>CAWJNJ010000001.1:0-864457 GCA_963844245.1 uncultured Acidobacteriota bacterium
CAATCGCCTCGCGATCGCGATTGCCAAGCGGCAGCTCGGGATATGAGCCCCACGCGCCTAAATGATGAAGACTCGCGACGAGATCGCCGCTGCTTACGACTCTCCACCCTGGTGGTATGACGTTCGCGGCTTCCTGATCCTCACCTTCGCCTACAACAGCACGCTCACTCATCAGCTCGGGTTCTTCACGCCGAACTTCGGGCCGCGCCATCTCGAGCTCGCCTGCGGGACCGGAACGCTGCTCGAAATGGTGCTGCGCTGGCGGAAGTGGAAAGGGCTGCCCGAGGTCAACATCGTCGGCGTCGACTATGCCGAATCGATGCTGGCAGGGGCGCAGAAGCGGTTTGCCGGGCGCCCCAACATCGAGCTGCGCCATGCCGATGCGGCGGCGCTTCCGTACCCGGACGCGTCGTTCGATACTGCGAACCTCGCCAATGCGATCCATTGCCTGCCGGACGTGCCGTCCGCGTTGCGGGAGATGATGCGCGTATTGAAGCCGGGCGGGACCTTCGCGACCAACGCGCTCCTCTATCCGCGCGGGATCTGGCCGCTCAAGCAGATTGCGCAGCGCCTCGACGAGTGGGGGATGCGGAAGGGGATTCTGTATACGCCTTTCCACGTCGAGCAGATTCGCCGGCTGATCGCCGACGCGGGGTTCGAGGTCCAGAAGGAGCAGATCTCCGGGAACTGCGTCGACGTCCTCGCCCGCAAGCCGTATTGATAACGCCCAATTTTTAACTCCCAACTCGCAAGGGGAGGAACGGCCGCAGCCGCTCTACGCCAACGGGTTAGCGGCCAACATGCGGCTGTTGGGAATTGACTGAAAGCAGTGTTCCCAGGCGCGCACGGCGCGCCTGCGAGGAAGCGGCGCGGGGTGCCGGGGCCCCGCAAGCGACCGAGCCGGGGTGTGGGGCAGAGCCCCACGTGAACAAGAAAAGCCCCGGCAGCGATGCTGCCGGGGCTTTGTCCGTGAGAGCGGGCGAACCCGTGAGCCTCTACTAGACCTTGCGACGACGGCGTGCGGCGATGCCGCTGCCGAACAGCGCCATACCGAACAGCGCCAGGGTTGCCGGCTCAGGAGCCGCGACACCCTCGAAGTTGATGCTCGCCTCGCCGGTCACCTGTCGCCGCCCGCAACGGTGAGGGTGCTGGTCTCGTCAACGTCTCCGGTAGCCGTCGCGTCAGAGCCAGGCCCGTGAAGGTCGGGCAGTAAGCAAGGCCAGTGCCCTGCGTCGTGGCGTTGAGTGAACTGCAGCGTAAACGAGTCCCCGATCACCTGACCGGTAGCCCCGAAGCGGGTCGGTGTCCGGGGCCGCAACGTTCGCGAGACGTGGTGACGTTGCCATCCGAGCCAAGCGGGTTGATGGTGGTGGCGGTCAGGATCAGCGAATCCCCGCCCATCAGCCTGGTCCGGGTTGAGGAACACGTTGGCGGTAGCCGTAAGGCGGATCGAAGTCGAACACCAACTGGTCGGCGTCGCTGGGATCGGGAGCCGCCGTGAACGTGCCGGTCACTATGACGTTGGCGTAAAGGCCGTACAGGTTCCCGAATCGGCGCCTCACCCCGGGGTGTTGGTGCCAACCTGGTCCGATTGCGGCACGCCACCCAGATCGTAGCCGTTGAAGTGTAACGAGCAGGTTCGCCGTGAATGTGTTGCCCGAGAACGTCAATGCTCTCGACGTAGGACGAGGTGATCTTGTCCGCTGATCAGGACGTAAGCGTACCGTACCCGGCATGACCGCGGTCTCGATGACCGTGAAGACGATGGGGGCCGCATACGTGGTGGCGGGGACAAAGGCAAAGCCCATGGCCGCGACCGCGATGCCGAACATACTGCGAGTGATACTGCGTTTAGTCATGATCGTTTCCGCTCTCCCGAAAGGTGTTCACGTTTGCCTTGCGCACAAGGCGGTTCGCCCTATCCACACTCCACTAGCTCGTACTAGCCGATGGCGCTTCTCACATTGGCTCAGCACCACCTAACGCACTTCCCGTGCCTATCGCCACACCATCGAAACATCGGCAGTAGATAGCGTGTAAGTTGTTGGTGGTAAGCAACTTATACGAATATCCACCGAGCGAAAGGCAACGCCGCTGCTTCAAGAAATCCTCTGAGCGGTTGACGAAAGGCGGAGGATTCAATGCGACCGGCATCCCGGAAGCCCTCTCGACCTGACGTCCAACGACCGTTGGTGTGGCGGCGCGCACGCCGCCAGTGTGGCAAGACTGTGGCCAGCAAAAACTGCGAATTTTGGGGAGAAAAGAGAAATTTGCACCCCATCTAAAGGGCGGAAGGCACCTGACGGGAAGAATTTTGTCGCGCGATGCTAGAAGCTGTATCTGAGCGTGACGGTGCCGTGGGAATTGCGATGATATTGACCGAGGAAGTCCTCTTCCTCTCCGCCGATGCCGATTGCCGCCAGCGTCAGGCGCCAGTGCTCGCTCATCCCCTGCGAGTACTCGATCTTGCCGAAATAGCCATCGCCGTTCTGACGGGCGGCGCCCTCGAAGATGAGAACCCGCTGCGGATCGAACGTGTAGGACGCCCGCCCGATGATCGACTTCGCCATGCCGCGGTCGGGCGCGAACGACAGCGCGACGCGCGATTCCCGAACCACTTCGCCGGCGTAGCCGATGTCGAGCAGCCACTCCCCGGCCTGGCGCTCGATCTCAACCACGTAGAGGACGTAGTCGTCGCTGGTCTCGGACGGCGAGGTCACGTACGCCACCTCCGCCTTCAACGTCAGCGCCGACGTCGGGAGCGCGAGATCGCCGCCGTACATGCGGATGTTGGGGTAGACCCGGACGACATCCAGCGTCGTTGGCGACTCCGGCCGGAGCCGGGTCTGCAGGTCGGGTTGATGGTTCGGACCGTCGAAGAAGGAGAGCGCCGTCTCGATGCGGCTGCCGGTGTGCCGCCACCGCGCGCCGAATTGCGCGCCGCCCAGGATCTCGGCGCCACCATCCGCGAGGGTCAGGCCCGCCGCCTCGGGAGGCACGACGGTCCAGCGCTGATCGAGCAGCGGCAACCGGCTCGGCGTCAACTGCGGCACCCAGATCGCCTCGAAGATTTCGTTCCCCAGCTGGAGCGAACCGCGGGCGCCGATCACCGGCAGGAGTTCAGAATTGACAACGTTGATGTAGTCGCGGGGTGCGAAGCGGTCGGTCGGGTAAATGATGTCGGCCCGGCCCCAGCGGATGAACTGCTTGCCGAGATCGAGGGTAAACCCGCGCGCGGTGATCGTCGCTCCCAGCCGGTAGACCGAGGCCTTCGGCCGCAAGCACGCTCCGATCCTCGATATCGAGGCGCCACTCGTCCTCGACCTGGTCGTGTGAGTTCGCCCGCAGGTCGAGTCCGGCGGCGAAATGCAGCCAGTGCGCCGGCCGCAGGACGAGCTCGTTGCGGAACAGCGCTTCACCGATCACGCGGGTTGTATCGTTCGGCGCCTCCTGGAAGAAGCCGAAGCCGCGGCCCTCGATGAACCCGGTGTATGAGACCGCCTGCGCGCCGGCGGTAGAGGCCCACAATGTGAGCGTCAGCGCGATCAGCACCGCCCTCATTTACGGCGCAGTGCCTCGACCGTAAAGTCCTGATCGCGAAGCGGCAGGTTGTATTCGATCTTGTCGAGCGCAAGGCGCGTGATGCTGGCGCGGCGGAGGTCGGTCATCGTTGTCTCGTGCGCGGTCCAGATGCCCTGAACGTTGCGGATGTCGCGGTAGACGAGCTGACGCACGATCTCATCCTTGACGTAGGAGTCGACGCGGGCCCAGGCGTAGGTGTCTTTCCGGATCCAGGTGATGGTCTTGGTGTACTGCGACGATCGCGCCTCTTTCGGAATGGACTCGATCTTCCAGCACGCGGCGCCGTCGAGCGTCTCTTCGCCGAGGATCCGGTAGGTGGACTGTTCCACGTCCCGCTCCTCGAGGTCCTCGAAGCTGAAGTCGGTGCCGAAGAACCTCGTCGACCGATCCTGCAGCGCGATGCGGCGGTCGCGCGCGAGCGCTGGCGTCCACATCCACTGGTCGGAGGCGCGATCGGTGTGGTTTGCAATCAGCAGCGCGACGCCGCGGACTTCGGCCGGCGCGGTAAACCGGATAATGACCTTGCTGCGTCCGTGCGAACCGAGCCGCTCGTAGACCCAGCGCTTTTCGCTGGTCTTGCCGGCGTTCTCGAAGGTCTGAAGAATGCCCTCGTACCGCTGCGAGGCAGAGAAGGCCCGCTTCTGCGCCTCGCCGACAATCTGCCGCGCATCGGCGGCCGCGCGCCTGTTCGCTGACGGCACTTGCCGGACGCAGCCCCCAACGACAGAACGAGCACAACGAAGGCGGCGAGAAAACGCGAACGGTTCAACTGGTTACTCATACTCGTTATTCATATTCCAGGGCCTCAACCAGAGGCGTGCGCAACGCCGATTCCGCCGGCCAGATGGCCGCGGCGAAGGCAGCTCCAAGGATACCCGGAATGAGCCCGAGCACCGTCGCAACCGGATAGTCGTAGGCCAGCCGCAGCCCGGCCACGTCGCGTTGGACGATGTTCAACACGTAGTAGAGATTGAGCGCACCTGCGGCACAGCCGAGAATGATGCCGAGTGTCGCGACCGCCAGCGCCTCCAGCCAGATCGTGCGCCGGATCTGGCCGCGTACCGCACCGACGGCCTGGAGCACCCCGAGCTCGCGCCGCCGATCGGTGATCGAGACCGTCAGCGTGTTGACGATGCCGAGAATCGCCACGAACACGGCCACCGCAACCTGCACATTCATCAGGCCGAACCACTGGTCGGTGATCCTCAGCACGTAGCCGCGACTCTCGTCGCTCGTCAGCACGAACAGCTGACGCGCGCCGGCGTACTTATCGATGATCCGCTGCCGGACGTCGGTGATCGACTGGCCCGCGGTCACGAAGACGCGGAAGTCGTTCACCGAGTCGTCCTGCCAGTGGGTGAGCCAGACGCTTCGATCCATGAAGATCGCACCCTGCTGGTCGGTGTAGTCGACGATGATGCCGACGATCGGGAGCCGGATCGTTCCGTACGGTGCGGGAATCTCGAGCGCTTCCCCCAGCTGCAGGTTCCGTCGCTGAGCCAGGCTGTCGGAAACGATCAGGCCCTCACCCGCGGCGGCTCGACGGTACATCTCGTCCGCCTCTCCGGCGACAGGACGGCTTTTTGCCGTTTGCGCGACGCTGGCCATTTCGATTGCCACCGCCATCACCGGAAGGCCGCGGAAGTTGATGCGGCCGTTGCGGAATTTCTGGACGCGTTCGACGCCCGGCACGCCCGTGATCTCGTCAGCCATCGTGGCGGGGAAGCGCAGCGTGCGGAGGTCCAGCCGCGGCGACGGCATCACGAACAGGTCCGGATTGAGCGACGTGTTCATCCAATCGATGATCGAGCCGTAGCTGGCCCTGGCCATGCCGGCAAACGCGACGATGAGGGCGAGCGAGAGCATCAGCGCCAGCACGGTCGCCGAGGTGCGGCGAGGCGCCTGGATCAGGCTGTCGGCGGCGAGCGCGCCCTCAACCGTTCGCACCGCTTTCAGCACGGGACGCAGCGCTCTCGCCAGCGCCGCCGTGACGAGTGGCGCGATCAGGTACAACCGCGGCCAGCGCTAACCCGTACCCCGCGTAGAACACCGGCCGGATCTCTGTCGCGGCCAGGCAGGCGACCGACGCGATCCCGAGAATCGCCGCACCCGCCGCGCGCAGACGGCTCTCTTTCACCGACCCGAGCTGGTAGCGGCCCTTCTGAAGGGCCTGGACCGGGTCGACGTGGGCGGCGTTTCGCGCCGGGATCGCGGCCGCGACAAGGCTGGTCGCGATGCCGATGCCGACCGCGAGCGCCAGCAAGGAAGGTCGCAGCGCGACCTCGCTCGCCTGCTGCGCGACGCCGTAGAGATCGCCGGCCAACCCGCCGATGGCGGAAGCGGTCGCGCGTGCGATGACCACACCCAGCACCAGGCCGGCCATCGAGCCGAGGCCGCCAAGCACGGCGCTCTCGCCGAGGAACAGCCAGCGGATCTGACTGCGCGTGGCCCCGAGCGCGCGCAGGATCCCGATTTCGGATCGGCGCTGGCTGACCGCGATGGAAAAGGAGTTGTAGATGATGAACATCCCGATGAACAGCGCAAAGGCGCTCGAGATGCTGACCATCACGCTGTAGCCCGCCAGCATCGTCTCGGCCTGGCGGCCGCGGCTCGCGGGCGCCTGGATCTCGAAGCCGGGCCCGAGCAGCGTGGTGAGTTGCTGTTGTGCGTCCGCAACCGTGACGCCCGGTGCGAGGGCGAGGTCGATCCGATCGAACGTGCGGCCGCGGCCGAACATCATCTGCGCGGCATAGACGTCCATGATCGCGAGGCTGCCGCCGAAGGCGGTGGCGAGGCCGGCCGGTTTCATGATCCCGCGCACGGTGAAGGGCTTTTCCCCGGCCCCGGTTCGGAGAGGGAGCCGGCTGTTGACTGCCAGCGTCTGTCGATCGGCCAGCTCTTTCGAAATGATCAGTGAGTCCGGCTGCGCCAGGAAGATGAGCGGGTCGTCAACGACGTCGTCTTCGCCGGCCTCGAGATCGTATTCGCGCAGGCTGCGATCCCCGGTCATGTCGATGCCGAGAACGAGCAGGGTGCCCTGGCCGGGCAGGCCCGATTCCACGACCGCTTCGATCACCGGGACCGCGACGCGCACGGCTGACGACGATTGCACTTTCTCGAGCACGTCCTCGCCGAAGCCGGCTTCACCGGCGGTGATCTGCAGCTCGGTGCGCCCGGCGATGCGGTCGATCGTTTGTGAGAACGCAGAGAGCACGCTCTGGTTGGCCGAGTGCATCGCGACAAACACCGCGACGCCGAGCACAATGCCGGCGACGGTCAGCGCGGTCCGCAGCAAATGGCGGCGGGCATACGGCCAGCTGATGAGATGGAGGAGTCTCATCGCAGCACGTCCTCGACGATCCGGCCGTCCCGCAGCGTCACGGTCCGCTCGCAGCTGGCCGCGACGGCGGGGTCGTGCGTGACGATGACGATCGTGGCGCCGAAGTTGGCGTGCAGATCGCGAATGAGCGCGAGGATGTCCTTGCCGGTGCGCGAATCGAGATTGCCGGTGGGTTCGTCGGCAAGCAGGATCGGCGGGTAGATCGAGAGCGCCCGTGCGATCGCCACTCGCTGGCGCTGCCCGCCCGACAACTGTTCCGGCAGGTGCTCGAGGCGGTCGCTCAACTGCACGAGCGTGAGCAGTTCGCGCGCGCGTTCGACCACCTGTTTACGGGGCCAGCCGCGGAGGTGGAGTGGCAGCCCGACGTTCTCCATGCAGGTGAGCGTCGGCAGCAGGTTGAAGAACTGAAAGATGAATCCGATCTTGTCGCGGCGAACGCGGGTCCGGTCGTCGTCGGAGAGCTGTGCCAGCGATTGGCCGTCGATGCGGACCTCGCCGGAGGTCGGACGGTCGAGGGCTCCGATCAGATTCAGCAGCGTCGATTTGCCCGAGCCAGAAGGGCCGATGATGGCGACCATCTGCCCCTTCGGGATCGTCAGGCTGGTGTTGTCCAGGGCCGTGACGCCGGCGGCCTCTTTGAACGTTCGGGTGACGCGATCGAGCTCGATCATCCCCCCGATTATCGGTCTGTTTGGCAGACCACTGCACGAATGCAGGACCTTCCGGCGCCGGCTATTTGGATTCGGTTTTACGCCAGGGTTCGCACCGCCGACTTGATGCTCGATGGCATCGGCGCCGCGGGCGTGGTCTCGAACGAGTGGTGGGTATGCTGGAACACCTGTGCGCCGGTGGTCTCGACCCGCAATGTATAAGCGATCGGGAACTGGTCGAGGATGGCACCCACTGCCTTCAGCAGGGCGGGCGCGAAAGCGTTTTCATCTTCGGCAGTCAGGGAGGAGATGAAGCGGATGTCCATGCTGACTTACGAATGTGCAATTGACATTCCGCTGAGCGGCCAATGCTCATGGCGCGGGTATATCCAATAGATATAGGGATGTATGCCTCTACCTGATGAGGTCGGCAGCCTTCGGTGAAGTCAAGAAATCCGCCCAGAGGCAGACATTCTTCCGCCAACATTGCGCGATTTCCACCAACTTAAACCCGTCGGCTGTGTATGTCCCGTTTGTAGACCACGGCATCTGGTCATATCGCATTCTGGATGAATTTATTACGCTGACCCTTGGAAGGTTCGCCGTCCCGGTGCATAATGTCTCCTCCTCAGGGAACAATGGCAACCCAAAACACTTACATCGAGTTGATCGGCAAAAGTCCTGCGATTGGGACGGTGCGCGAAGAAATCGAATACGCCTCCCGATGTGATGCGAAAGTGTTGGTGACGGGCGAGAGCGGAGTCGGCAAGGAGATCGTCGCACGCCTCATTCACGCCGGCAGCGAGCGTCGCCACAACTCGCTCGTGACGGTCAACTGTGCCGCACTGACCGAGTCATTGCTCGAGACCGAACTCTTCGGCCACGTCCGCGGCAGCTTCACGGGTGCTCACCGCGATCGAACCGGCGTGCTGGAACAGGCGCACCGCGGCACGATCTTCATGGACGAAATCGGCGAGACCACGCCGCGCATGCAGGGGCTCCTCCTCCGCTTCCTCGAGACGGGTGAAATTCAGCGGGTCGGGTCCGAACGCACCGAGGCGCGGGTCAACGTTCGCGTTATCGCGGCCACCAATCGCAACCTTGCGGACGGTGTGGCGGCCGGAACGTTCCGCGAGGACCTGTTCTATCGTCTCAACGTCATCCAGCTGCACCTGCCGCCATTGCGCGAACGGCTCGAAGACATCCCGGCGCTGCTCTCGAACTTTCTGACGATGTTTGCCGCCCAGTATCAAATGCCGCTGCCGGTCGTGGCCGACGATGCGATGGCGATGCTGGAGTCGTACGGGTGGCCCGGGAACGTGCGCGAGTTGAAGAACGTCGCGGAGCGCCTCGTCGTCAGGAGCCGGAATGGCCGGATCGAAATGACGGATCTGCCGCCGGTCGTTCTGAGGCCGGCAGCGATCGCGTCGACGTCAACGCCGGCGGCGCGCAGCGTTGAAGACGCCCTCTACGAGAAGATGGTGACGCAGCGCGAGTCGTTCTGGTCGGCGGTTTATACGCCGTTCATGTCGCGCGACCTGACGCGGGACATGCTGCGCGCGGTGGTTCGCAAGGGTCTCGAGCAGACAGGCGGGAACTACAAGATCCTGACCGAGCTGTTCAACATGCCGGCGACCGACTACAAGCGCTTCCTGAACTTCCTGATGAAGCACCACTGCCACGTCGCGTTCCAGCAGTTTCGAACGATCCAGGGGCGGTCGGCGAAGATGACCGGTGAGACGCCGGCCGCGCCCAACTATCGGGACAGCGACGTCAGAGCGCGGGCTTAGGACCTGGGCTTCAGCGACTCGATCGCCGCGAGCAGCTGATCGAACGTCACCGGCTTCACCAGGTAGCGGGCGCCCAGTTGCGCGGCTTCTGCCTGCAGCACCGGATCGTCGTACCCCGAGAACACGATAATCCCGATCTGCGGATCCCGGTCGCGCGCGATGATGGCGAGTTGCAGGCCGTTGAAGGGGCCGAGGCGGACGTCGGTGATCAGGACGTCGAACTTCTCTTCGAGCAGCTTCTTCCGGGCGTCTTCGAAGGAGTCGCTTGTCGTGACCGGTCGCCCCGCCCGCTTGAAGGCGATCCTGAATCCATCCAGCAGCGCGGGCTCATCGTCAACCATGAGCACGCGGCGGGCAGCGGGCGAGCGGGTTGGGGACATGAGTGTTTTGTGGTCGGGGCGGAGGGATTCGAACCCCCGGCCCTCTGGTCCCAAACCAGATGCGCTACCAGGCTGCGCTACGCCCCGACACCTATAGATTACACGGTCCCTCCGTAAAATCGCTCGTCCTCCTCTCCGGGTGTCGATTTCGGCACGTTCTCTTCGACTATCGTGTAGCGCAGGGCTTTAGGCCCGACCTTCAGGTCGGGCGCGACACCCAGGAGACCGACATGAAGTTCATGCTGATGATGAATGCGCCCAAAGGCAACGGCGACTGGGGCGTCGCGAAATGGACGCAGGAGGAGTTCAAGGCGCACATCGAGTTCATGCACCGCTTCAACGCGGAGCTGAAGGCGGCCGGTGAACTGGCCGGCGCCGAAGGACTCGCCGAGCCGAAGGAAGCCCGGATCGTCAAGGCTGGAAGCCGGGGCGAGCCGCTCGTGACCGATGGTCCGTTCGCCGAGACGAAGGAGTTCCTCGCCGGCTACTGGATCGTGCAGTGCGACAGCGCCGAGAGAGCCTACGAGCTTGCGGCGAAAGCCTCGGCCGCGCCGGGGCCTGGCGGCACGCCGCTGAACTTCCCGATCGAGGTGCGCGAAGTCCGCAGCGCTCCAGCGGTTTAGCGTTCCAGTTTCCCCCGCTCCCAGTTCGCCAGATCGGCGGCGGCGTTGTAGGTCGAGTCGAGGAACGCGCGCAGGCTCGCTTCAGGATTCGCCGACGTCCGGACGGCTTCATAGGGCAGCAGGAACTCCGACATGTCCTTGCTGTAGAACGCCGCGTCCGGGCGCACCGAGGCCGTCTTGAACCCCTCGGGTTCGGGCGTGATGTAGGCGTAGAAGACTGGCTCGGGCACGGGACCGCCGCCGGGCCAGAAGCCGTGGCTGATGACTTCGTGCGAGTACGCCTCCTGCATGATCTTCTTCATCACCTTGTCGGTCTCGGTGCGCTCGGGCGCACGCGCCCCGTTGAAACGCGACACCGCGAGATCGAAGGCGCCCCAGAAGAAGTGAACCGGGCTGCACTTCCCGACGAAACGCCCGCGAAAGGCCTCGAGCACTGGCTGCATCGCCAGGAGCACGCGCCAGGACGCCTCGGCCGCGGCCGGATCATACGCGCTGTGGGTCTCGTCGGTGTCGAGCCGAATATTGACCGGCAGTTCGACTGACATCGGCCAGATCTTCACCGGCACGCCGAGACGTTCGAGAGCTGCCATCACCTCACGATAGAAGGCGGCGACGCTACGAGGTTCGAGGGGAATCGTTTCGACGCCTCTCTCTGAAGATGTGATCACGAGTTGGTGCGCGAGGAAGTCGAACGTGATCGACAGGCGCTGAGCGCCCGCGGTCAAGGCCGGCGTCTCGATGCCGCGGGCCGTCACCTTGAAGGCCCCGTTCCAGAAATGATTGGACAGAGGTGTGAGCGCGAGGGTGATCTTGCCGACGATCTGCATCCAGAGATGGAGCGTCTCGTAGGTCGGTTTCCAGGCTTCGAGCGGCAGTGCCGGCCATGCGGTGCTGGTCATCGCTCGATCATATCTTCTTAGTGATTTCCCTCAACCACAGGACCGAGCTTGCGACTGCCCGCGCACAGCGCCCAATCACCGGCGCCGAGCGCTACTGTGCCGAATGCCTGTTGCAGGAACGGCGTGTAGACGACCGCGATCTGCAGCACGATCGAGAGCCCGACGGCCGCCCACAGCCAGCGATTTGTAAACAGCCTGACGAACGCACTTCGATCATCGGACCGCGCGTTGAAGACGTTGAAAATCTGAAACAGCATCAGCGTCGTGAAGGCCATCGTTTGCGCATACGGGAGCGTGCCCGTGCCCTCGACCAGGCCGCCCGGCAGCGAGGCGTCCAGCACCAACAGCGTCCCGGCCGCCATGACGACACCCACGAACACGATGCCGCGCCACATAGTGACGGTCAGCACGCCTTCACCCACCGGCCGAGGCGGCCGGCGCATCAGGTCGTCGTCCGCAGGATCCACACCGAGCGCCAGCGCGGGCGGTCCGTCGGTGACGAGATTGATCCAGAGGAGCTGCGTCGCCAGCAGCGGCAGTACCACGCCGCCACTCCCCGTATCCAGGCCGATCCTCCGCGCCAGCAGCACGCCCAGGAACATCGTCAACACCTCCCCGATGTTCGACGAAAGCAGGTAACGCAGGAACTTGCGGATATTGGTGAATATGGCGCGGCCCTCCTCGACCGCCGCGACGATGGATGCGAAGTTGTCGTCGGCAAGGACGATGTCGGCCGCCTCCTTGGAGACGTCGGTGCCGGTAATGCCCATGGCGATGCCGATGTCGGCGCGCTTCAGGGCCGGGGCATCGTTGACGCCATCGCCCGTCATCGCCACCACCGCACCGGTGCGCCGCAACGCCTCGATGATGCGCAGCTTGTGCTCGGGGTTGACGCGGGCATAAACGGAGATCTCCGCGGCCGTCCGCGCCCGGCTCTCGTCCGTCATGCGATCGAGCTCGGCCCCCGTGACGGCGCGGCCATCGTCAGAAATCCCGAGTGCCCTGGCGATGACGCCAGCCGTCCGAGGATGGTCACCGGTAATCATGATCGGGCGGATGCCCGCGGCTTTGGCCGTAGCGACGGCGTCCCTGGCCTCGTCACGAGGCGGATCGATCATCCCGATCAGGCCGGCGAAGACCAGATCGTGCTCGAGGTCGTCGGCTGTGCCGGTGCCTGGTGCCGGTGCCTGGTTCGGCAGCAGGCGCCGCGCGACCGCGAGCGTCCGCAGCGCCTGGCCGGCGAGGTCCTCGTTCACCGCCAGGATCTCGACGCGGCGCTCCGGCGTCAACGGACGGCGGCCGTCGCCGACGGCTTCAAAGGCGCATCGATTGAGCAGGATGTCAGGTGCGCCCTTCGTGAACACGATCCCGCGGTCCTGCTGCCCTGTATGCCGATGGATAGTGCTCATCAGCTTTCGCTCGGACGAGAAGGGCACTTCGCCGACTCGCGGTAAAAGCGTGTCGAGTTGTTCGGGACTGAGGCCCGCTTTTCGGGCGGCGACGAGTAGTGCCCCTTCGGTCGGGTCACCCTGCACGCGCCACTGTCCGGCATGCTCGGTCACGCTCGCGTTGTTGGCGCGATCGGCGGCCGCCAGTGCCCGCTCGAGTTCCCGTCGCAACTCGCCGTCCACCTCGCCGCCACCCTCGCGTCGTACTTCTCCGACCGGAGCGTAGCCGGAGCCTTCGAAATTCAGTCGGCCGCTGGCTGTGACGACCACCTTCACCGTCATCTCGTTGCGGGTCAGAGTGCCGGTCTTGTCCGACGCGATCACACTCGCGGAGCCGAGCGTCTCGACCGCGGCCAGCTTGCGGACGATGGCGTTCCTCTTCGCCATCCGCTGGACCCCGATCGAGAGGACGGCCGTAACGACCGCCGGGAGGCCCTCCGGCACTGCCGCGACCGCGAGCGCGACGCCGAGGATGAGGACGTCGAAGATGGCCGAAAGACCGCGCACCTGCTCGACCAGGATGATGGTCGTGATCATCACGACCGCGATCGCCACGACGACGAGGCCGAGGAGCTTGCCGGTGCGATTGAGCTCCTGCTGAAGCGGCGTCAGTTCGTCAGGCGTGTCTTCGAGCAGTCCAGCAATGCGACCGAGCTCCGTGCGCGGGCCGGTCGTCATCACCACCGCGCGTCCATGGCCGTACGTCGCGGCGGTGCCGCTGAAGACCATGTTGTGCTGATCGCCGAGCGCCGCTTCACCACTGATGGGAGTGGTGTCCTTCTGTACCGGCAGGCTCTCGCCCGTCAGGGTTGCCTCCGACGTTTGCAGCGCCGCCGATTCAATGAGGCGCGCATCAGCCGGTATGGCGTCTCCCTCTTCGATGAGGATCAGGTCGCCTGGAACGACGCCGGCCGCGTCGATCGATTGGCGCTGACCGTCACGCACGACCGTCGCGTGCGCGCCCGAAAGCACGCGCAGGGCCGCCACCGCGGCTTCGGCGTGCGACTCCTGCACGTATCCCATCGCCGCGTTGAGCAGGACGACGGCGAAGATCGCGATCGCCTCGTAGGGGAGCGCCGCATCGCGCTCATAGACCCAGAGTGTGGCGGAGATGGTGGTCGCGATCAGCAGGAGGATGACAAGGACGTCCTGGAACTGGGCGAGAAAGCGCCGCCACCACGGCACCGCGGGCTTGCCCGCGAGCTGGTTCGGACCGTACTCCGAGAGACGGCGTCGCGCTTCGGCCGCGGTCAGTCCGCGCTTCGCGTCCGTTCCGAGCGTTGCGAGAATCTCCTCGATCGACCCGCGGTAGGACGCCACCCACCGATGTTACTGCGTCAATACCGTCATCGGGTCGACGCGCGTCGCGCGCCGTGCCGGCACGTAACAGGCGAGCACCGCAACCGCCAGGAGCAGAACGGCTGCACCGACCAGGACGTACGGGTCCGCCGTCGATGTGCTGTAGAGCAGACTGCGCAGGGCACGTCCGGCAACGAGTGCGCAGCCAACGCCGATGGACGCACCGATTAGCGCAATCCGCGCGCCGTGGCCGAGCAGGAGGCGCAGGATGCTCCCACGTGAGGCGCCGAGGGCCATCCGCGTGCCAATCTCACGCATCCGTCCCTTGACGGCATACGACATCACACCGTAGATCCCGACTGCCGCGAGAGCCACCGCGGTGCCGGCAAACATCGCCAGCAGCCATAAGGCCAGCCGCGTCAGTTGTACCGACTCCCTCAACACATCGTCCATCGCGCGAATATCGCGGAGGACCATCCCCGGTTCGACTGTGCGCAGCGCGGTGCGCAGGGCGGGGACGATCGCGGCCGGATCGCCGGAGCTGCGGATGAACAGCGTCGTGCCGGTGCCAGGCGTGTGCTCCTGCGGAAAATACATGTCGGCGTGTGGCGCATCGGTGATCGCGGCGCGCCGGATGTTCCCAACGACGCCAACGATCTCGGCTGATTCTTCGCCAAGAGTCACGCGGTGACCCACCGCGCTTTCGCCCGGGAAGAACTGGTCCTGCACGGCTTCGCTGATGATGACGACGGGTGGGGCCGAAGGACCATCCTGTGCAGAGAAGAGACGGCCGGCCCGAAGCGGTACGCCGAGCGCCTTGAAATATCCGCCGCTGGCGCTCTGCCAGCCGACGTCCGGGGGGCGCTGCCCCTTCGGTACGGGGCGATCGACGCGTTCGAATGGCACCGTCCAGTTGTTACCGGTCAGCGGTGTCACCGTCGCGGCGCCGACAGCCTCGACGCCCGGGAGGTTCGCGATGGTGTCGAAGATCCGGGTTTGTAGCGCGGCGCGAGCATCGACCTCGCGATAGCGATCCGACGGGGCCGCGACCTGGAGCGTGAGGACGCTGGTGCTGCTGAAACCCGGGTCGATGGCGAGTAGATTCGAGAAGCTGCGCAGCACCAGTCCGGCACCCGACAGTAGAACAATCGCGAGTGCGATCTCGGCGGCGACGAGCGCCGAGGTGGCGCGGCGTGCGGCGATGCCGGTCGTGGTTCGCGCCGGGGAGCCGAGCGCGCGAGCGGCAAGATCGCGCCGGATCCCGAAGCCCGAGAACAGACTGAAGATGAGCGTCGTGCCCAGGCTGATCACCGCCGCAAAGAGCAGGACCGCGCCATCGAGCCGGATGTCGCCGAGGGCGGAGAGGTTGACCGACGCCGGCACCAGGCTGACGAGCGCCGGGGTCGCCCAATACGCAAAGACGACCGCGCACGTGCCCGCCACCACCGCGAGTGCAAGACTTTCGGCGGCGAGTTGCATGACGATCTGCCGACGCCCGGCGCCGAGGGCAACGCGGAGGGCCATCTCCTGCCGTCTGCCGAGAGAGCGCGCCGCCATCAAGTTGGCCACGTTGGCGCACGCGATCAGGAGGACAAGGCCGACAGCCGAGAGGAGCAGCAGCAATGCCGACCGCGTCTCGCCGACCATGTCGTCGCGCAATGGACGGAGGAAGTACTGCGATCCCGCGTTCTGATCCGGGTGCTCCAGCTCCATCTGTCGCGCCAGGGCCGCGAGTTGGGTATTCGCATCCTCGAGTGAGACCCCTGCCTTCAGGCGCGCGGCGGCGAAGGTCCAGCCGTTCTTGCGGATCGTGGGCGCAACCAAAGGCGGGCGCATCGGGACAATCAGTTCGGTTCGCGCATTGGCGGGGAACCGGAAACCCGGGGGCGCGATGCCCACGACCTGTCGCGGCAATGGTGTCACGCCGATTTTCACAGAGCGGCCAATGATGGCCGGATCCCCGCGGTAGCGTTGCTGCCAGGTGTCGTAGCCGAGGATCACGACCGGGGCCGAGTCCGGACGGGCGTCGTGGGCGTCAAAGGTCCGGCCGGCGAACGGGACCATGCGCACCGCCGCCAGCAACTCGGGGCTCGCCTGCAAGGACGCGGCGTCGTGCACGTCGGATTCTCCGTGCACCACGGTCCGGAAGGTGTCGTAACCGGCGACCGCTTCGAATGCCTGCTGGCGGGATCGGAGATCGAGGTAGTCACCCATCGCGATGAACTTCTTGGTCACACCCGTTCGTGCATCCCGGTGTTCGATCATGACGAGACGATCTGCGTCGGTGTAAGGAAGAGGACGCAGCAGCACCGCATTCACCACCGCGAATACCGAGACATTGGCACCAACACCCAGCGTCAGCGTCAGGACCGCGGTGGCGGTAAAGACAGGGTCGCGGCGGAGCAGCCGGAAGGCATGCCGAAGATCGTTGAGGAACATGGAGAAGACCTCCGCCGGCGCCAGGCGCCAGCAATCGAGGAACAGCAGCACGATTCCGAGGCGGGCGGGGCCGCGTCCCTCCCGCAACCGATCGGCATCGAGGTCGTGAGCGGCCGGTTCGAACACGTCCCGGCGCAACTCGCCGCGGGAGAAGGGCTGCCAAGAAGCGGCGGACGGCGCTGCTACGCATCGGACCACCGCGCCTCGACGCCCCGCGTGCCGATCGCCGCGTAGAAGTCGCGCGCCTCCGTCCACAGGCGCGTGCCGGCGGGGCGCATCCGATAGCGCCGCTCCGTCACACCCTGGCCGCCGACGGTGATCTGCTCGTACCACCCTTCGATCAGTCCGTCGCGTTCGAGCCGGGCCATGAGCTGGTAGAACGCCGGTGCCGTTCGCCTCGCCCCATGGTGCGCAAGTGTTTCCCGAACCTGCCGGCCGGGCTGCTCGCCGTTGCGAAGCAGGCCGAGCACGAGGAACTGCAGATGCGTGAGGCGGGGGAGTCGAGTCTTCTGCATAATGCGACCTTATCTACGCTCATATTAGACGGGACATGCGCGCGGAAGGTTCGCGTGCCGCGCTCAGCGTGCCTGACGTTGAGGGTGCGGGGGCTGACGCTGAGGGTGCGGGGAACTGACGCTGAGGGTGCGGGGGAGCTGACGCTGAGGGTGCGGGGGGCTGACGCTGAGGGTGCGGGACGCGGACTAATCGGTCATCGAAGCCTCTTCCTGGGCCAGCAGGGCAGTGACCTTCTTGATGTAGTTCCGCGTTTCCTTGAACGGCGGGATGCCTTTGTAGCGCGCGACGTTGCCGGGGCCGGCGTTGTAGCTGGCCAGCGCAAGCGGGATGCTGCCGCGGGTGGCGTCGAGGAGCTGCCGCAGGTACTTCGAGCCGCCCATGATGTTCTCGCGCGGGTCGAACGCGTCGGTGACGCCCATTTCTCTGGCGAGTGCCGGCATCAATTGCATCAGTCCCTGGGCGCCAAGGGGCGAGACGACCGACGGATCGAATGACGACTCGGTGCGGATCACCGCCTTGATCAATGCCGGACTGAGGTCGTAGAGTTCGGCGGCTTCCTTAATCAGGTGGTCGTAGGCCTCGTCTGGAGGGAGGGGCGTAACACTTCCGATGGATGTCGCGACGCTGGCAACGAAGGGATGCAGCTTCTGCAGCTGGCCTGGGATGACGAGTGCCGCGGCGGCGAGGAGCAGCGTGCGCAACCGATGCCTGCCGCGGTTGCGCTGGCGGTCCGGGTGGGTGAGGGTTCTGTGATCTGCCATCAACTTGCGTATCGATGCAAGCTGGATGACCCCGACGTTTACTTAACTCAGCCCTTGAGAACCTCATCACTGGCCCGGACCTGCGCGACGATCAGCTCGATCAGCTGGATCTGGGACATGCTGTTGAGCGACACCGTCGACAGATCGCTGAGCTCATAAACTTCGACGATATTGACCAGGTGCCATTCAGCAAGCGCCCCGAGCTGTCGGCGCAGAAGATCTTCACCTTTGCGGTAAACAGAAAACGGATTCAGGACCGCTTCGGATCGAGGCGGCGTTTGCGGGCTGCCGAGAGGAAGAGGGCCATCGAACTCGGGCGGTGGCTCCGGCCGGGCTGGTGTGACGATGAGAGGATCGAGACACCGTTCCAGGGCGCCCTCGAGGTACACAGGCGAGATGCCTGTGGCCCAATACTCTGTGTCCTTCCGGTTCGGCTGAGTTGTTTCCCTGGGAGAACGCAGGACGGAGACACCGTCCAGAGAGAGGAATTCGAACCAGCCTTCCCAGCGCCCGTCCGCCATTTCCCGTCCACACGCCTGGGCGCTGTAGGTGTCGCCGTCCGAACCGGTGATTCTGTCGCTGTATCGCACGAGCACTTCAGCCATGCTCAATTACATGCAACGCCAATGCCCGACTAGGCGTTGCATTGGCGGTGGGTGGCGACGAGCAGGGCCTGGTGGCCGATGCCCGTCGCCGTTTCGTCGAGCGCTGAAGATCAGCGCACGCCGCAGCTCAGCTCCAGCCGGTCGATGAACCAGCCAGAGCGCCCGGAAATCCCCACGACGACCTGACCTGCGGGGCAAGCCGCCGTCTCCCGCGGCGTCCCCGAATAGGCGGGGCCGACTTCGACAGGCGCCGTCCCGTTCGGCAACGTGCAGGTGATCGTGACGTCTGTGACAATGCCGGACACCACCTGTCCGTGCACACTCTGGATCACCTTATCGCCCGGGCATGTCAACGCCGAACCGTAATCGAGCCAGCCGGAGCCGGTCGGTTCGCCCGACAGGACGGATCCTGCGAGAGCGGCGGACCCTGTCACCGCGCCGGCCGAGACGGTCGAACACCACGGCTGCGTATCGCCGAGAGCGCCGACTGGAAACCAGCTGCTGCTGTGCTCGCCGCGGAACGCAGTGACCGCACCGTTCGCGGCGCAGTTGATGGGCGCGAACGGACCGCCGCCTGATCCGCCAATCCCCGGCAGCGCGAGGTCGGTCGGCGGTGGCGTCTGCACCGTCGCGCAGTTGGAGAACTCCGAGGAGTCGCCGGTGTCGCGGTTTCGCGCGGTGGCGGTGACTGCATGTCCGATCGTCAGCGCTGAACCGACGGTGACATCGATCGGAACCGTGCCTCCTACCGCCGTGGCATCGGTGATGGTCATGAGATAGGTCTGGCCCTCGCCAAACCCGGAGGCATCGCACGAGGGGCTCACATACAGCTGGATGTCATAGCCGACACCACTGGTGGCAGGGAGCGACCCCATGATCCGAGTGGCGCCATCGTTGACGCTCGCCGCCGTGAGCGCCGGTGCATTCTGTCGACCGTTGGGTCCAGCGTCGGCGTCCCCTGGGTCGTTGGCGTCTGGTCCATCCCCGACGATGTCGATGCCCAACCCGTTATTGGCGAAGATCGAGTTGAAGCGGATCCCGACTCCACTTGCCGTGCCGGCGATCTGGATACCGCCATTCGGACCAGCCGTGCCATTGCCGGCGATGAAGTTGCCGGCAGCACTCGTGAGCCCACCGATCTGGTGCCCCTGGCCCGCCGTGATGCTGATGCCGTAACCGCCGTTGCCGACACCCGCCACAACGCCGGCCGCGTTGGTGCCGATGTAGTTGCCGGTGATGTTGACGTTGGCCGGGATCGCCGGGCTGTTGGTAAAGATGTTGACACCACCGAACCGGTTGCCCGAGACCACGTTGCCGGAGGCCGTCGTCGGTCCGCCGATGGTCATGCCGCCGGTGGTGCCGTCGATCGCGATGCCGCTGTTGTTCGCGAGGGCGAGGCCGGTGCTGCTGAGACCGATGATGTTGCCCTGGATGATCGAGCCACCCGCATCGGCGAACGTGAGAATGCCGGCGCCGCCGATCGACTCGTCACCATTCCCGGAGATCAGGTTGCCATCGCCCACGCCGGTGCCGCCGACGACGGCGGGGACCTCGAGGACGATCCCTTCGAGGATGTTGGCGCGCTTCAGCGTGCCGTCCACGCTGACGCCGATCTTGTTCCCACGAACGATCGGCATCACGGCCTGTGGCTGACCGTTGGTGGCAATGATGACGCCGCGTCCCTGGATCAGCGTCGGCGTCAGGGCACCGTTGCCGGAGATGACGTTGCCGGCACCCGCTGCGCCGATCTGGGTGCCGCTGGCGCCCTGCGCCCGGATCCCGAAGTTGTTGTTCCCCATGTCCGAGCCATCGGCCGACAGGCCGATCACATTGCCGAGGATCTGGGTATTCGCCGGACCCGCGATCGCGTTCGCCTGCAGTTCGATGCCGCCGCCGGCATTGCCGGAGATCAGGTTTGCCGGCGAGTCAGTGGCGAAGTAGCCACCGGTCACAAGCGGACCGCCGATCACGAACCCATTCACTCCCGGCTGCACGTTGATACCGAGGTGGCTGTTGCCGATGCCGGTCAGGCCGTTCGGGCTCGTGCCGATGAAGTTGCCGCGGATGCTCGCATTCGCGCCACCCGCCGCATAGATCCCCGTTCCCCCGGCCGCGATGACGTTGCGCGTCGCGACTCCGCCGACGCCACCGATTGACGGGTTCCCGCCGAGGATCCAGATGCCGACCTGGTTCGCCATGGGCAGCCCCAGTGGGCTGAGGCCGATCCAGTTGCCCTCGATGCGGACGTCAGCAGCGGACGTGCGAATCGCAGCGGTCGTGTCGGTGGACGTCGTGCTGCCGAATCCCGTGAGCGAGAGACCGCGGATGAGCGTGTTGGGCGCGCTGCTCTCGATGATCAGCCCCTGGAAGTTACTGGACCCGTTTCCGGTGACATGAACGACCGGGTCGCCGACTGCCGGGTTGTATCCCGCCTGCGTGGTGCCGTCGATGCTGACGGGTTGCACGATCGCCGGCAGCGGTGTCGACAGGGCGATTCTCGGGATGCTGACGTTACGGATACCGAACGAGATCACATCGGGACCGCCGGTGCCATTGGGCGTGGTGTTGGCGTTGATGATCGCCTGTCGCAGCGATCCGGGACCGGCGTCTGCGGTCGTCGTCACGACGAATTGATTCCGCGTCGGATCGGCCCCCGGCGTCGTGTCACCGTGAAGGAGACCGATGCCGCCGGCAGCGCCCCTGCCGTCGATGCGGTGAACAGCAGTTGGTAGTTCTGCCCGCTGCGGTCGATCGACAGATCAGGGAAGACTGCGTACCCGTCCGCATTCGTGGCCACGGTCGTGTGGCCCATCGAGATGGCCACCCGACGGGTTGGTCACGATCCCGACGGCTACCGGTGCGTTCGCGACAGGCGTGGTCGACCCGCTCGCCGTGCGCACTAACTGGACCTGCAGATTGCCGAGCGGCGCACCGACAGCCGCCGTGCGCTGGCTGGGCGACGATCGACAGGGCCGTGCCGGTCTGATCAGAGGTGGGCGGCGTCGCCGAAGGTGGTTGCGCGGTCGGATCACTCAACTGCGGCGTATTGACAGCGGTCGACGTGACCGTTGGCGTGATCGGCGTCTCGTGGCGAAACCGGATTGAACACCACGGCATCGGTCGGAATCGGATCGATGACGCGCAGCGTGATCCGTCCTTCGCCACCCGGCTCCAGCCAGAGCGTCAGGTCGACGTTGGCGTTGGCCGGGCCCTGCGGGTTGACGACGTTGGTGACCAGCACCGTGTTGAGTTGGTGCTTGAGCGTGCAGCCGTCGGAGACCGGTGTCTTGTAGGTCTTGTGGATGACGATCTGCGTCTTGATCCCGCCGGGCACGGTGGTCTGTCCGAAGACATCGACCTCATAGTTCGAGGTCGTATTGCCCTTGTTCGTGACCGTCCAGGTGTAATCCGTGATCGCCCCGTTCGAAATATCCGGGTTGGAAATATCCGGGTTCGAGATATCGGGATTCGAGATATCCGGATTGGAGATATCCGGGTTCGAAATGTCGGGATTCGAGATGTCCGGATTGAGGATCAGGGCGTTCGAGATATCCGGGTTCGAGATATCGGGATTCGAGATATCCGGATTGGAGATGTCCGGGTTCGAGATGTCGGGGTTCGAGATGTCCGGGTTGTAGACCTCGGCATTCGAGATATCCGGATTGGAAATATCAGGATTCGAGATATCGGGGTTGGAAATGTCGGGATTCGAGATGTCGGGATTCAACACCACCGTCCCGCTCAGGCCGTTGGTGGTCGCGCCCCCGCCGATGCCCGTGATCTCCACGACCGAGACCGGGACCTGCGCGTCGGGATTGGTCGACGTGGCAAACACCGACTTCGAAACCGTCGAACGTGCCGGCACCGCCACATCGACGCTCAGGACCGGCGGCGTGCCGGTCTGCGCGAACGACGCCCAGCCGCCGGCGGGTTGACTCGTGACCGTCATCCGGAACCACTTGAAGGTACTCGTGGTGTTCTGCGCGAAGACCACGAACGCACGCGGCAGGGTGGTGCTGAGCGGCTTGCTGTTGCCGGGCGAACCGACCATGAGGCCGGTCGTCAGTTTCGCGGTGTAGACGTTCTGGTTCCGCATGCCCGCCCTGCCGGGCGAGCAGGGCGCCTGCACGGTCGTCAGCGGGTCGAACACACTGGTCGTGCCAGTGTCGCGCCAGGGGGCGTGTAATTCGTCCAGTTGCCGTCGGTCGGCGGTTTGACGTCCCGGTTGTCGGTCCATGCCGTATGGAACACCGGCGGCGCCGCGGACGAGGTGTTGTACGACCATGCGCCCGACGCGTTCTGCACGAAGGCGGGCGCCGGGGCGATGTCGATGTAGTCACCGAGGAACGGCACTTCACCGAGCTGGAACAACGGCAGGTTCGGCGGATTGAACTGCAGCTGCTCGACGACGTTCGAGTTCGGACGGCTGCCGACGAGGTACTCCGAGACGCGGATCGATCGCGCGCCGCTCACCCCGAAGACGGGATGGCCGCAGGCGCCGCCTGGGCCGCGCGCAGGTCGACCGTGTGGCGCCTCGAGCCCGAGTGCTCGCACCGCGGCCTCGTCGATGTACTCCTGAAACAGCCCTGAGATGTCTTCCCGCAGATCGTAGTAGGCCAGCATCAGCTTGCCGCCCGCGAACGCGAGCGAGGGCATCAGCTGGTGACCGGGGCCGCGTGTAGAGATCCACGGCGAACGGCGTGTTCCAGCCGGCGCCATTGAGCCCGGTCGTCATCACGATGGTCGAGTCGAATGTGTTGGCGTTCGTGCCAGAACGGAAGCCGCGCTCGGACCAGGCGATGTAGACGCGTCCGCCACCGTCGATCGCCATGGTCGGGTACGAGTTGGTGCGGAAGCTTGCGGCGGTCGTCGCCTGGTCGAACGGCGTAATGTTTCCGTCAGAGGCGAGGCCGGGGGCTCCGGTTGCCACGACTGCTGTCTTTTGCCGGTTGCCAACGATCGACTTGATGACCTGCCCGAGATCGCGGCCTGAATACGTCTGGCGCAGCAGGCTCGGCTTTGGGAACTGCTGCCCCGGCATGGCCCGCGTGGTCAGGACGGCGTCGGGGATCGTGCTGCCAACGCCAAAGCGTCGCCACGCGAGCTGCACCGCGCCGGTCGCCGGATCGACCGCGATGGTGACGCCCTGGTTGATCGGATCGGCTGGATCGCTGACCTGGATCGGCGCGGACCACGTCGCACCGCAATCGAGCGATCGCGAGAACATGATCCGTGCCGGTGACAGACGTCGTCACAGCCGTTGGCGTCGCGCGTTGTCGTGATGACCGCGTAGGCCAGATAGACGGCGCCCGCCGGGAATCTGCTGCGGCCGGCGTCGCCCGGTGTGTTGATGGTGCAGGTCTGTGCGCCGGCGTGGGACGTCGACAGCGATCCACGGTTTATCGATGAAATCGACCGCGGTGCCGTCAGCTGACCGTGTACGGTGCGTCGCGACTGCGGCAGACCCGAGGTAATGAATCGCGTCGCCCGCTTCCTTATTGTTGTTGTCGATGAAGCGCGAGACGAACACCCGGCTCTTACCGTTCACGCCGCGGTCGAACACGATGCCCGAGTAGTAGAACATCCCGTTGGTGCCGGGGCGGACGACGGGATCGGCACCCGCCTGGTAGCCGTGCATGGCGGCCGCGATCCCGGCCGCTGATGTGTCTTGCGGATAGCCCAGGCAGCAGCGTGCTCGTCCAGCGCTGACCGCCGTCGAAGGACCGATACAACCCGAGCCACGCGTCGCCGGTTTCTCCGCCGCTCGGCAGCCCGGGAAGATCGACGGTGCGGTAATCGTTCGACCCGCCAAGCAGGTGCAGCGGGTTGCGCGTCGAAGCGGCCAGAGACGGCTCGTTCTGCCGCTGCAGGTACGGATCCCCATTCGGCCACTTGTCGCCGGAGACCATGTTGACGTTGCGTCCGGGAATCTGCGCCTGCAGCAACGCGGCAGCGCCGGCGGCGATCAACACTGCGGAGACGAAGCGGCGTACAAGTTTCGAGAGGCCAGTCGGGGAGCTGACCTGAGCCATAGTGGCCGTCCTTAATTGATGTGTTCCGGCCACGAGATTCGTCCCTGGGGATACGGATTATATGCATATTTCGTGTCAGCGAACGGACACAAAGGGACCCTCAGACCGTGTAAGAACTACGAAATTCTGGCTCTTGGCTATATTTTGGCGCCATCGCGGCTCGCGCCTGGGCCAGGAAGGCCTCGACCCGCGGGATCAGCCGGTAGGTGGGGAACTCATCAAGGAAAACCGCCGTGGCCTCGCCGCGCCGGGTGAGGCAGCGGTCGAATTCCTGGACGGCCTCGGGAAATGCCCCGAGTGCTAAATACGCTCGACCGAGACCATACCGTCCGAGCCACGTGTCATCGAGCTTCTGCGCCTGGTCGAACGCCTCTTTGGCTTCACGCGCGCGGCCGGCGACGAGCGCCGCCTCGCCACGTAACAAGCGCGCCGTAGATACGCGGCTCGTCCTCGAGCTTGTTGTCCAATGCCGTCGCGATCTCGAGGCCCGCCACCGTGTCCTTGGCGAGAATCAGCGCCAGTCCCGACAAGGTATTGGGTGCCTTCGTCCTTTTTGGCGCAACGAGGCTTCTTTGGCGGCGCGGATCGCGGCCGGCGCCGCTCCTTGCTCGGCCAGGAGTCCCAGCCTTGATGGCGAGAAATCGGGCGTGAGCATTGGGAAGGTCGGCGGCGAGCGCGGCGTCAAGAAGCTTGATCGCGTCCTGCTGCCGGCCCTCATACAGAGCGAGGTCTATGCGACCTGCCGCGGCGAACGACTGGGCGCGTGCGGAAGTCAATGCGGCCAGCCGATCGTACGTGGCTGCTGCTTCGGCGCTGCGGCCGAGTGCCAGCTGCGAGACCGCCATCGCGACGAATGCCCTGTCGTATGGGTTCATGGCATGCGCTTCATTGGCGATGCGCTCGGCGGTCTCGAAGTCGCCGCCGTACATGGCGAACAGGGCGACGTTACTTTTCTGGATCACGTTGCGCGGGTAGAGTGCGGACGCCTGCTCCCCGAACTCGCGCGCGCTCTTCATGTCGCGGAGATAGAAGTGGGCGAGCGCCAGGTTCGCCAGCCCCGATGAATCCGCGGGGAACTCCTTGACCAGCGCCTCGAACTCCTGCCGTGCTTTCTCGTTGCTGCGCTTGAACAGGTAATAGCCGCCGCGGGTGCGGTACTTCTCGCGCTCCGTCATGCGCTCGAGATGACTCATCGCCGCCAGGTAGCTGGCCTCGGCCTCCTGCGGACGATTGGAGTTCGCATAGAGCGCCGCCAGGCCTGAATGCGCGCGGCCGAAGTTGGGATCCATCTGCAGCGTCTTCTTATAGGCGGCAATCGCGTCTTCCCATTTCCCGGCCCACTGGAGTTCCTGCGCCTCCGCATACGCCTTCGCGGCGTCGAGCGATCCAGCCGTAAAGGTTTCCGCGTCACCCGCTTCGTCGGCAGTCGTGTCACCGAGCGCATCGCGGACCTGGGCGGCCAGTTGGCCGACCGCGTCCAGGACCTGGTCCCGCCCGGCAGCCGCCGTCTTCGATTCCAGCAGCACGGCGTCCTCGGCCGCGGGATCGCTCGATGGACGCGTCACGCGGACGTTCAGCGAGTACCCGCTTCCACTCGGCTCGATCGATCCGCCGATGACCACATCGATGTCCTCGCGCAGCGTGATCAGCTTCGCCGCCGCGTTATCGAGCGTGCCCCCCGGCTTCAGCTGCCCGGCCAATCGAAGCGCGTCCCGTCTCGGGTAGACGGAGATGAACTCGGCGCCTTCGACACCGACCGCGAGTGCCTGTTCGATCAACCCCGTGAAGACCGGATCGTTGGCGCGGTTCTCGAAGTCGGCGATCAGCACCGTGACCGGCTCACGCGGCGCGGCGGGCGCTCCGCTCTGGGCGATCCACCACGTGCCACCCGAGAAGGGCTCCCGACCAGGACCGCGGCCGCCGCGCCCATCCGCGGCGTGAAACGTCGCGGCTCGGGAATGAGATGTGCCGGTGTCGTCCAGCCGTTCCAGTGCCTGGACCAGCTCTCGCGTCGTCTGGAACCGGTCGGCCGGATCCAGCTGCAGGCACCTGCGTGATCACGGCATCGAACGCGGCCGGCACCTGCGGGTCTCGCGACCGCAAGCGGCTTCGGGGGGTGGTTGATGCGATCGGTCAGCGCCTCCCACGCGGTCTTGCCGGCCGGCAGCGCTGCGGGGCCCGAGCAGCAGGTCGGTCAGGATCAGCCCAAAGGTGTAGATGTCGGAGCGATGATCGACGGTGTCGCCTTTCGACTGCTCGGGGGACATGTAATCGAGCGTGCCGATGATGGCGCCCTGGCCGATGCTGCTGCCCGCGACCGTTGCTCCTTCGCCGAGCGAGCATCGTCTCGGCCGAGTCCTTGCTCGCCGCGATCGCCGCCATCCGCGCGCGCGGGTCACCGGCCGACAGCGCGATCCCGAAATCCATGATCAGCGCGTCGTCCTCGGTGTCGACCATGATGTTGGCCGGTTTCAGGTCGCGATGCACGACGCCCGCGTCGTGGGCCGCTTCGAGGCCGGAGGCGACCTGCCGGGCGAGGTGAACGACCCGCGGAATCGGCAGCTTGCCCTCGCGCTTGAGCGTCGCGACCAGGTCCTCGCCTTCGACGAAGGACATCGTGATGTACTTCGTCCCGTTCACGTCGCCGAGGTCGTGGATCCGGACGACGTGCTTGTGGGTGACCTTTCGCGCCAGCAGCAGTTCGCGCTTGAAGCGGCGCTCGATCTCGCGCGCCGCCGCGGGATTTGAAATCGTATCGGGCCTGATGATCTTGAGCGCGACGACGACGTTGAGGACTTCGTCCCAGGCCTGGTAGACCACGCCCATGCCGCCGGCGCCGAGCTGCCTGATGATCCGGTAGCGGTTTCCGAAGGCATCGCCGGTGTCGAAGTAGGCGCTGGCGGCCGCGGGCGGAGCCCCTACGACCCGCGTTTCATCGGCCGAGAGCGATCTGCGTCGCTTCGTCCGGCGGGCCGAGGTGCGTTTCGTCGTCGGCAGGCATCTGTGTGGGAACCGCGAGGATTATGCCGCGAAAGCCGGCGCTGGGGGAAGGACGGCGCTGCCTCGCAGGAGTTTTGCATCTGCGTGGACGTTCTCATCTTCAAGGAGGCGTCTCATGATCGTTCGTGCCACGTTCATCTGGGCGGGTTCGCCTTCACCGTGGGGCGACTGTAGAATCGGTGCGGAAAATCCCATGGCAGCCATAAATAGTTCGCAGCTCAGGCGCCCGGTCGCGGAGAATCTCACCATGAGACAAATCACGAATCGTCAACACGTCAGCCGCGCCGTGCGCGGGATCCTGGCTGTCGCGGTGGGGCTCGCCGTGCTCACACCCCGGCCTGCCGAAGCCCAGGTCGATCGCAAGGCGGAACTGGCCGCGTTTCAGACGCGCATCGACGCCTACGTCGAAATGCACCGCCGGCTCGAGGGCCCGCTGCCGCCTATCCAGGTCACGAAGGACATGGACGAAGTCCATCGGTTGATGGACGCGCTGCGCGCAAAGATCCGGGCCGCTCGCGGGCCCGCGGGGAACCTGATCACGCCCGCGCTCGTCACGGTTTTCAAGGAGGTGATCGCCGCGACCCTGACCCTGGCTGACGTCGTCAACGTGTCGGAGGAAATCGAGGAGCATACCCCGCCTCGCATGGCCAAAGTCCGCGCCAACGAACCGCTGCCGGGGAATGCCCCTTTCGTGACGATTCCGCCGCCGCTGCTCCGTGCCCTCCCGGAACTTCCGCCGGAACTGCGGTACATCGCGCTGTCGGGGGCACTCATCATCTGGGATCAGCACGCCGACCTGGTGGTCGACATCATGCCGAGGCTCTTCGATCCGCTGACGTATTCGAAGAAGACAGGTTCGTAGAGACATGGCCACTGCGACCGTCCTGGTCGTCGACGACGAGGAGTTGATCCGCTGGTCGTTGCGCGAGCGCCTGAAGGAAGAGGGCTACGACGTTCTCGAAGCCGGCACGGGCAGGGAAGCGCTCGAGCAGTTCAAGGCTGGCGTCGACCTCGTGCTGCTCGACTATCGCCTGCCCGACACCGACGGCCTCGCGGTTCTGCGCGAGCTGAAGGCGGTTGATCCCGACGTCCTGGTGATCCTGCTCACGTCCTTCGTCAGCGTCGAAACGGCTGTCGAGGCCATGAAGCTGGGGGCGTATCACTTCGCCAACAAGCCGTTCAACCTCGATGACGTGGCGTCGACGGTGAGCCGCGCGCTCGAGACGACCCGTCTGCGCCGCGAGGTGAAGCAGCTGCGCGCCAACGAGGCGCGGCCCTATAGCCTGCGCGCGATCGTCGGGCAATCCGACGTGATGGAGTCTTTACGGCAGCTGGTGTCGAAGGTTTCGGCGAGCCCGGCCTCGACCGTGCTGCTGACAGGGGAGAGCGGCACCGGCAAGGACCTCGTCGCGAAAGTCGTCCACTACAACAGTTCGCGCGCCGCCCGGCCGTTCATGAATATCACCTGCTCGGCGCTGCCGGAGCAGCTGCTCGAGAGTGAGCTGTTCGGCCACGAGCGCGGCGCCTTCACCGACGCGCGCATGCAGAAGCGCGGGCTGCTCGAGAGCGCCGACGGCGGCACGGTGTTCCTGGACGAGATCGGCGAGATGGTGCCGGCGCTGCAGGGCAAGCTGCTGCGGTTCCTCGAGGAGAAGAGCTTCAAGCGCGTCGGCGGCGCCGGCGACATCCACGTCGACGTGCGCATCGTCGCGGCCACGAATCGAAACCTCGACGAGGAGGTGGCGAAGGGCAGTTTCCGCAGCGACCTGTTCTATCGTCTGAACGTCCTGCCGATCCCGCTGCCGTCGCTGCGCGATCACGCCGAGGACGTACCGGCACTGGTCGAGTACTACATCGACACGTTCAACACCGAGTTCAAGAAGCGCATCTCCGGAGTGAGCCCGGCGGCGGCCTCATTGCTCAAGACCTATGGCTGGCCGGGCAACGTCCGCGAGCTCCGCAATGTCGTCGAGCGCGCCATGTTGCTGGCGGAGAGCAATCGGCTCGAGCCGAAGGATTTCGGCGTGCTCGAGGCGGGTGCCGGAACCGGCGACCCGTTCGAGTTGCCGGCATCCGGCGTCGACCTCGACGACCTCGAGCGCAGCCTCGTTGTCCAGGCGCTCAAACGCGCCGGCGGCAACCAGACCAAGGCCGCGGCCCTGCTCGGTCTCAATCGGGACCAGATCCGCTATCGCATCGAAAAGTTTGGCCTGACGGCAACGCCCTAGCGGGATGGAAGAGGGAAAAGGGAAGAGGGAATAGAGCTCGGCTTCGGCGGCGTTGCCACTAGCCCGACTCTTTTCCATCTTCCCTCTTCCCTTTTCCATTTCCTCTCACGCCGCCGTCAGGCGCGTAACTTCCATCACTCGCTGCGGCTCCACGACCAGCGTGTTGGGATGCGCGCGCATCGTGAGCACCGGGCAGGGTGCGCCGCGCAGCACCTTGTCGGCGACGCTGCCCATGACGAGCCTGGCCACGCCGCCGCGGCCGTGCGTCGACATGACGATGAGGTCGATGCGTGGCTTTTCTTCCGCCCGCAGCAGGATCTCGGTTGCCGGGACCCCCATCCGCGTCGTCATGACGACCGGGACGGCGAGCTTGTCTTCGGCCGACAGGGAGGCGTCAAGACGCGCCTTCGCCTGCCGCTCGAGATCCAGGAAGTAGTCCGGCGACGGTAGCGCATACATTTCCATGAACGCGCCGGGCGCGAACGGGTTCTCGAGCACGTACATCACGTGCAGGGTTGCGCCCAGCCGGACGGCGAGATCGTGCGCGTACCGGACCGCCTCACCGGATCCTTCACTGAAATCCGTGGGCACCAGGATGTGATTGACTGGCATGGTTTGCCTCCACCCCAACTCGTGCAACTCGTGAACCAATGGCTGCGGTCCGAATTCATTGCCGCAAATCGGTCGCGGCATAGGAGAGCGGGAGATATTCCGCACCACACAGTTATGATTCCGCGATGACAGGCCCCGCCCGTTCCCGGCTCGAGGAAATCGAGTATGCGCTCGACCAGGCGGCCATCGTGGCCACGACGGACCAGACGGGACGCATTACCTACGTCAACGACAAGTTCTGTGAGATCTCCCAGTACTCACGTGACGAGCTGCTCGGGCAGGATCATCGCATCATCAACTCCGGGTATCACCCGAAGGAGTTCATCCGGGAGCTGTGGCGGACGATCGCACAGGGTCATGTCTGGCGAGGAGAAATTCGCAATCGCACCAAGAGCGGCAGTTACTACTGGGTCGACACCACGATCGTGCCGTTCCTCGACGAACGCGGTAAGCCGCGGCAGTACCTCGCGATCCGCAGCGACATCACCCAGCGCAAGGCGGCCGAGATGAAATTGACGGAGCAGGCGGCGCTGGCCCAACTCGGTCAGCTCGCAGCCGTCGTGGCCCACGAGGTTCGCAACCCGCTGGCGGGGGTGCGCGGCACCCTGCAGGTGTTGCGCTCGCGCGCGGCGGCCGACGCCGGCGACCGCGCGGTGATGGACGCGATGATCGCGCGCATCGACGTGCTCAACGCCAAGGTCGACGACATCCTCCGGTTTGCGAAGCCCCGCTCGCCGGTGCTGGAGTCGATCGACCTTCGGGCGGTGTTGCACGACGCCATTGCGAGCGCCCGGGCGTCAGCCGGGAGCTCATGTCCGGAGGTGATCGCGCCGGCCGACAGCATCACGATTCGAGCCGACCGCGACATGCTCCGCGACGCCCTGCTGAACCTGGTGCTGAACGCGTGCCAGGCCGGTTCAACCAGCCCGATCGAAGTGTCAGTCACGCAGGAAGGCGGCAATTGCCGGATCGACATCGCTGACCGCGGTGTCGGCTTTGGCGAGGCCGACCCCGAGCGCCTGTTCGAAGCCTTTCACACCACCAAGAAGAGCGGCACCGGGCTCGGGCTCGCGATCGTGCGGCGCCTCGTGGCGCTGCAGGGCGGCACGATCGAACTGCTGTCGCGCGAGGGCGGTGGCGCCGTCGCACGCGTCACCCTTCCGGTTGAAGCCCCGGCATCGTGAAGTGACGCGTTTCGACAAGTGAACGGCGCAGCTCGGCCCGGAAGTCCGGATGTGCCAGTGAGATCAGGGCCTCGCCGCGCTGACGCAGCGACCAGCCGAACAGGTTCACCGCGCCGAATTCCGTCACCACCCAGTGAACATGGCCCCGCGTCGTGACGACGCCTGATCCCGGCTTGAGGGCGGGCACGATCCGCGAGACCGCACCACGTGCCGCAGTCGAGGGCAGGGCGATGATCGGGCGCCCGCCGCGCGACAGCGCCGATCCGCGGATGAAGTCCATCTGGCCGCCGATACCCGAATAGATCCGGAAGCCGATCGAGTCGGCGCACACCTGGCCGGTGAGATCGATCTCGAGCGCCGAGTTGATGGCGACGGCGTTGTCGTTGCGGCGAATGCGGGCGGTGTCGTTGGTGTAATCGCAGGGGTGGAACTCGACGAACGGATTGTCGTCGACGAAGTCGTAGACCCGCTGGGAGCCGAGCACGAAGCTGGTGACGTTGCGTCCGTGATGCACGTTCTTCCGGCGGTTGGTGATGACGCCGGCCTCGGCGAGATCGACCACGCCGTCCGAGAACATTTCGGTGTGGATCCCGAGGTCGTGCTTGTCGAAGAGACGGCGCAGCACGGCGTCGGGAATCCCGCCAATGCCCATCTGCAGCGTGGCGCCATCGGGAATCAGCCTCGCCACGTGCTCGCCGATCGCGTTCTCGACCGCCGTCCCGGGCCGGGGCTCGTGCCCGGGCAGCGGACGATCGGTTCTGATGAACGCCGCGACGCGGTCGATGTGCACGAGTGTGTTGCCGTGGGTCCGGGGCATCCGCTCGTTGATCTCGGCGATGACATGCGTCGCCGAGGAAGCCGCCGCCAGGGCGGCGTCCACCGACGTGCCGAGCGTGCAGTAGCCGTGGCGGTCGGGCGGCGAGAGCTGGAGCAGGGCGACGTCCAGTGGAATGGCACGGTCGAGGAAGAGTCGAGGAATGTCGGAAAGGAATACCGGGATGAAGTCGGCGCGGCCCTGCTCGATCGCCTCGCGCACGGGCGGACCGGCGAAGAGCGAGACCGACAGGAACCGGCCTTCGTGCTCGGGATCGACGAACGGCGCCGGACCTGTGGTGTGGAGGTGATACAGAGACACGTCGGCGAGATCGCGCCGCCGCGTCAGGGACTCGATGAGCGGCGTGGGTGTGGCACCCGCGCCGTGAACGAACACGCGCATGCCACTCGCAATCCGTGAGACCGCTTCATCAGCTGACTGTGCCCGGGCCGTCCATTCACTCATCCGCCCACTGTAACCGGACGCAGGCCGCCGGGCCGCAGGCGCTGTTTGAACTGTGGCCGGGCAGCGACACGCAACGCGCGTCGCCACAGTTCATAGGCGTAGAACTCCCGGTTCCGCGGCGCCAGCAGCGCGGCGTCGTCGGGATTCACCACCAGGCTGACCTCGATATTCGGCGCCATGCCGATGGGGATGCGGTGGCGGCGGCAGGCGTCATACATCGCCGCCATCACGCGTCGCATGTCCTGGAACTTGGGCGGCGCCGCGTACTCCATGGCAGAACCGACCGTCGGCCGGAAGATGCAGATCGTCGGAAAGGCGCCGGCGCGCGTGATCCGTTCGATACCGTCGATCGTATTGGCGATCGGTTCGATACCGGCAATCAGCTCACCCGAGACCGCGCCTCGTGGCATCCGGGCCGCGCAGTATTCCATCGCGGCAAAGAAGAGGTCCTGCCCGAGCGTGCGTGCCTTGCCGGGGCAGATTCGTGCAAACCACTCCGGATCGACCAGTTCGACGCAGAACGAAAAGTGATCCACCCCCAGATCGATGAGGTGATCGTAGCGAGTGAGTTGCCGTTCAGGTGTGAGCTGCACGCCGACCAGCATTCCCACTTCCTTCTTGATCGCCCGCACGTACGGCTCGATGTGTTCGAGGCCGTGCCCGCCTTCGAAGCCGCCATTCAGATGCACGAACGTCGTGCCTGAATGCTCTTTCGCGGCGCGGCAGGTTTCGACGACGTCCGCGATGCTCTTGAGACCGGCTTCGGTGCCGCCGACGTTCTGCCCGGTCGTGCAGAAGCGGCATTCGAGCGAGGTCTTCCAGAACTCGCAGACGGGATTGATATAGATCCCGAGATAGGTGCCCTGCAGCACGCCGATCTGGTTCATCGGGGTGCCGTTCGAGGTCTCCCATCCATACCAGCCGGGCTGCGGGGGAATCCGCACCGGATAGCGGAAAATTCCCCGATCGTCGTGGATCTCGTAGGCGTCCGGACCGCCTCGGAGGGAGTAGGGGGAGCCGCTGGCGAACCGCTCCGCGATCGGCGCGTTCATCCAGATCTCGCGCTTCAGCCAGGATCCGGTGGGGATCACGAGTTCCAGCCCGGAGCCGAGGCCGGCGCGCGTGCGGCGCACGCCTCGCGCTCCCTCGAGCCTGACGTCGTAGGGCAGGCGAAGCCCGCGGCAGAACAGGTCGATTTCGAGTTCGCAAGGGTTCAACATGACGCTTCCGCCTGTCTATTTGACAATCAGCGTGCCCTTCATGCCGGCCTGGTAATGACCGGCGAACGTGCAGATGAAGGGGTATTTCCCGGGCTTCGCCGGCACCGTGAAGGTGACCTGAACGGTGTCCCCCGGACCGGCGAACCGCGTTTTCGCGATGACCGCGGTCGCCATGCCGGGCGGGATGAAGTCGGTGTCGCGGTACGCGGCGCCATCCTTCAGGAGCTTCAGCACGTCGGTGCCCAGCTTCAGGACAACCACGTTGTGTGCCATCGCGATCTTCGGGATCGTGCCCTTGGAGACGAGCCGGATCCTGAGAGTCTCGCCCGGCCGGGCCGTGATCGTGTTGATGCTGTACTTCATTTCGTCGTTGCCGACGATCTCGACCGTGCGAACGGGGTCTGCGGGGGCGGCCGCCGCAACCGGATGGAAAACCGCGGAAACGAGAAGCAGGGACAGGGTAGCGAGCAGACGCATGAGATCTCCTTATGAAAGCGGCAAACCAGGTTTACGGTAGCGTGGCGCGCCGCGCCGCCGGCCCCTATGACGGCCGTCATACAATCGGCACATGCCTGAGAGTCTGGGTGACGCGGAAGCCGTTCTGAAGGTCACGCCTGTGTTCCGAAAGCTGGCGGCTGCGGACCTGCACACGATCGCGCGGGAGGCGGTCGTCAAGCGATACGAGAAGGGGCAGGTGATCTTCGAGCAGGAAGCGCCGTCGGACGCCTTCTATACGATCGCGTCTGGCCGCGTGAAGATCTTCAAGATGCTGCCGTCCGGCAAGGACATGATTCTCGAGATCTTCGGCGCCGGGGATCCGCTCGGCGCGGTTGCCGCCTACGACGGCCGTCCGTTTCCGGCCAGTGCGGTGGCGCTCGAAGACACCGCCTGCATCGTCATTCCCAGGGCCGCGTTCTTCCGGCTGCTCGAGCAGCATCCGTCCCTGGTCCGCGGACTGATGCTCGGGCTGACGATCCGTCTGGTAGAGCTGACCAATCGTCTCGCGCAGTTGAGCGGCAGCCGCATCGAGCCCCGATTCGCGCGCTTGTTCCTCAAGCTCGCCGGCGAGATGGGCCGGGCCGAGCGCGGCGGCATCTTCATCCCGCTCGCCCTGTCACGACAGGAACTCGCGGACATGACCGGGACGACGATCGAGACCGGCATCCGGATCATGAGCCGCTGGGGGAAAGAGGACGTCGTGCGCACCGAGAAAGATGGCTTCGTGATTCTCGATCGCCAGACGCTGGAGGCGATGTCAGCCGAGTAACCGGACGTCTACACCTCGCCGCGCGCCGTTGCTGCCACGCGCACCCTGACGTCCACGGCGAACGCGCCGTCCGCGGTCACGATTACGGGGTTGAGGTCGAGCTCTTCGATCTCGGGACACAGGTCGAGCAGCGCGGCGATCCGCAGGAGCGTCGTCCGATACGCTTCCTCATGGACCGGCGCCGAGGCGCGGAACCCGCGGAGCAGCGCCTTGCCCCTGATCCCTTCAATCATCTCCCTTGCGACGTTGTCGCTGAGCGGCGTCAACCGGCATGCCGTATCGCCCAGCAACTCCAGCATGGTTCCGCCGGAACCACACATGACTAGATGGCCGAATTGCGCATCGAGCAGGCCGCCGATGAACATCTCGACGCCACCGCGGATCTGCCGCTGCACGAGAACCTGGGTCACGCCCGGACGGCTGCACAGAGCGTTGAACGCGGCTTCGAGCGCATCCTCGTTTGCGACGCCGGTGAAAACGGCTTTGGCTTCCGTCTTGTGCAGCAACGTCGGTCCGGCACCTTTCACCACGACCGGATAACCGAAATGAGCAGCCGCCGCGAGCGCGGTTTCCAGGGTCAGCGCCACCCGCACCGGTGCGGTCTCGACGCCGCACGCTGCGATCAGCGCGAACGCACTGACCGGATCGAGCCAGCCGCCGCCGGTGCCGGTAGCGCGATCGACGATCGCCCGCACCACTGCACCGTCGATGTCGAGCGCCTGTGCCCGCACCACGTCGGCGGGGCGGTTCCGCCAGTGGGCATAGCTCACGACTCGCGCCAGTGCCGCGGCCGCCGATTCGGGAAAGACGTAGCAGGGGACCGGAGCGAGCGATGCGGGCACACCGGCGGCGCCGAAAAACGTCGCGAGCACCGGTTTCGAAGAGCCGCGCGCGGCGGTGGCGATGGCTGCAGCGACAGCCTCCGCCTGGGCGACGAGCGGCGGAATGAAGATCGCCAGCACGCTATCGACCCCGGGGTCGGCAAGGACCAGCGGCAAGGCGCGGCGATAGTCGTCCGCAGATGCGGTGGCCAGCATATCGATCGGGTTGTGAACGCTGGCGGCGGCGGGCAGGAACGCGAGCAGCTCCGCCCGGGTGGCGTCCGACAGGGTCGCAAGCGTCAGGCCGCGCGCCGCACACGCGTCGGCGGCGAGAATCCCCGGTCCACCGGCGTTTGTGACGATGGCGACGCGCGGTCCGGCTGGGAGCGGCTGATGCGCCAGGAGGGCGCCAACATGGAAGAGCTCTTCAACCGTGTCGGTCCTAATTACGCCGGCATCCTGGAAGAGAGCCTCGACGGCCGTATCGCTTGCGGCGAGGGCGCCCGTATGCGACGACGCGGCCGCCGCGCCGCCACGGGAGCGTCCGCTCTTGACGCACCGCAATCGGCTTGCGCCGCGCGACGCGCCGTGCGATCTCGCCAAAGCGCCGCGGATTCCCAAAGCTCTCGACGTAGAGAAGGATGACGTCGGTACGCGGATCGTGTTCCCAGAACTCGAGCAGATCGTTGGTGGACACGTCGGCCTTGTTGCCGATGGACACGAAGCTCGAGAGCCCCAGATTGAGCTGCTGGGCGCACTCGAGGATCGCGAGGCCCAGCGCTCCGCTCTGGCTCGAGAATGCGATCGACCCGGGCGGGGGAAAGGTCGGCGCAAACGTCGCATTCATGTGCCGCACCGGATCGGTGTTGACGAGGCCCATGCAATTGGGGCCGATCATGCGCGCACCCGCCTTCCGGACCTTTTCCCTGATGGCGGTTTCGCGCTCCCGGCCCGCGGTGCCGGTCTCGGCGAAGCCGGCGCTGATCACGACGATGGCCGGGACGCGTGCCTCGAGGCAGTCGTCGATCGCGGCTTCAACCAGAGCGCATGGCACCGCGATGATCGCAAGATCGATGGCCGATGGGATCGACGCCACGGTGGCCGATGCGGGCGCCCCATCAATGGTCTGCCCGTGGCGGTTGACCGCGAAGACCTCGCCGCGAAAACCGCCGTGCGCGAGGTTGTGAAAGATTTCCGCGCCGATGGCGCCGCGGCGACGGCCGGCGCCGATGACGGCAACCCGCTGTGGCGTGAAAAAGGCGTCGAGTGTGCTGCGCACTCCCAGTGTTGCGGTGTTCATCATGTGAGTGCGATTGTGCACGGAGCGCGCCACCGGGTTCCGGGCCGGCACTCAGCACACATCTTGCTCCTGTATCAGGCATCGGAGCTTTTTCGGAGCAATTGTCATGATCACGCAGCTCGCGAATGGGGAATATCCCCACCGCTCCCGCAAAAGTCCGCGACCGCGTGCTCGTCGTCGATGGCGAGCCGCTGGTGCGGTGGGCCCTCAGCGCCAGCCTCTCGGCCGCCGGATATGATGTCGTGACAGCAGCCAACGGAGCTGATGCGTGCGCGATTGCCAAAGGCCGTCCGCACCCCGCGGTGGTGCTGCTGGACCTTCGGCCCGACATGCATGACCAGGCCTTCTTCGACCAGATCAAGGTCGTCGCGCCCGGCTGCCGGGTCCTGGTGCTGACTACCGAACGGCGCGGCGGCGCACCGGCAGGATGGCTCGGCGCCGAGGTCATCGAGAAGCCGTTCGATTTGGCCGAGGTCGTGCGGCTCGTCGGCGAGGCGCTGACGACCGATTGACGAGCAGATGAGAGGAGATCACATGTCATCTACACCCAGCGTGCTCTGCCCGGTCGACTTTTCCGAGGCCAGTCGCGTCGCACTTCGTTTTGCGGCGACGATCGCGGCCCACTTCAAGGCGCGGATGCTCGTGCTCGCGGTTGAAGATCCGCTGCTCACCGAGGCGATCGGCCTCGGCACCGGGGTGGTTTGGGACCCGGAGGAAACGCGCAAAGAACTCGAGCATTTCGTGACGCGGGCGCTGCAGGCCAGGACCGGTGGCAGTGTCGACCTGCACTACGAGGTCGCCGTCGGCACCCCGGCCCAGAAGATCCTGCAGACCGCGCAGACGGAGAAGTGCGACCTGATCGTCATGAGCACGCACGGTCTGACCGGCATGCGGAAGCTGTTCTTCGGTTCAACCACCGAGCGCGTCCTGCGCGAGACCACCGTGCCGGTGCTGGCGACCGCACCGACCGACGAAACCCCGTCCACCGCTCGACGACATCCGCCGGCTGATCGGTCGCATCCTCGTTCCGGTGGACCTCACGCCGGCGTCGCTGCACCAGGTGCAGATCGCCCGTGGTCTCTCGGAAGCGCTCGGCGTCCCGATGATCGCGACCCACGTCGTCGAGCCGGTGCGCAGCCCACTCGCGACGAAGCTGCACCTGCCGAGCATCGAGCTCGAGCGGCGCGCGCGCGCCGAGGACGCGCTGAACGAACTGCTCGCCACGGTGCCGCTGAAGCTCCATCCTGAAGCGCTCGTGGCCTTCGGGGATCCGGCCGAAGAGATCACCAAGATCGCACGCGATCGCAAGGCGGGCCTGATCGTGGTCGGGCTCCACGGCTCGCCGGTAACCGGGCCTCGGATGGGAAGCGTGACCTATCGGGTGCTGTGCCTCGCCCACGCACTGGTGCTGGCGCTGCCTCCGTCCCCCGGGCTCGCCCAGTCGCAGCCGACGGCAGACGCGCGAAGCTTCGTTCACAAGTAGGGAATGATGATCACCCCCGTCCTCGAGAAGCGCGCTCACGGCCTGCACCGGTTGGTCGGCAACACGCCGCTGCTGGCAATCGACTATCGATTCAGGGGCGTGCCCAGCACGGTCTACGCGAAATGCGAGCACTTGAACCTGACCGGCAGCATCAAGGACAGGATGGCGCTGCACATCCTGGAGCAGGCCTACCGCGAAGGACGCCTGCAGCCAGGGGACACCATCGTCGAAGCGACCAGCGGGAACACGGGGATCTCGTTTGCCGCGATCGGCCGCGCGCTGCATCACCCGGTGACGATTTTCATGCCGGACTGGATGAGCCGCGAGCGCACGCGAGCTGATCGCCAGCTTCGGCGCGACCATCGTTCCCGTGAGCCGTGCCGACGGCGGATTCCTGGGCAGCATTCGACTGGCGCGAGGCAATGGCCGCGTCGAATCCGCGCGTGTTCCTGCCCTCGCAATTCTCAAACGAGTCCAACCCCGGAGCTCACGAGGCGACGACGGGTCGCGAGATCGTGGAGCAGCTCGCGCTCATCAACCGCTGGCCCGACGCCTTCGTCGCCGGCGTGGGGACCGGCGGCACGGTGATGGGCGTCGGACGACAGTTGCGCGAACGCCGTCCCGCAGTGATGGTGCATCCCCTCGAACCAGCGGAGTCGCCGACGCTGTCAACCGGCCATAAGAACGGCCAGCATCGCATCCAGGGAATCTCGGACGAGTTCATTCCGGCGATCGTGAAGCTCGACGAACTCGACGAGATCGTCGCGGTGCACGACGGGGACGCGATCCTCATGGCCCAGGCGCTGGCGCGCGAACTGGGGCTCGGCGTCGGGATCTCGTCCGGCGCCAACCTTGTCGGCGCCATGGTGCTGCAGACCCGAATGGGTGGTGATGCCACCGTCGTCACCGTGTTCCCCGACTCCAACAAGAAGTATCTCAGCACCGACTTACTCCGCGACGAGCCGGTGCGGGACGAGTACATCTCGCGCGAGACGGAGCTGATCGGCTTCAGGGCATTGCCGCGCGTGTGCTCGGGCTGCATCGACTTCTAGATCCCTTGCTTTACGTCCGTCGGGAATGGCACTAGAGTGACCCCAGCGTTGGGATGTGTCTCGTCGCCGACGCAGGAGGTTCGAGTGCCGACGACGTCCGCCGCGGCCTGGCGGAATCTGGCGTTTGCGACGTTGTCGCTGGCGCTGGGCTTTGCGGCCTGGGGCTTGATCAGCGCGTTCGCCCCGACCTTCCGCTCCCAGTTCAACCTCAGCGCCCAGTCGACGGCGTTACTCGTCGCCGTCCCCGTCCTGCTCGGTTCGCTCGCGCGCCTGCCGATCGGCATGCTGACGGATCGCTTCGGCGGCCGGCTGGTCTTCACGATCCTCTTCCTCTTCGTCGCGGTGGCGGCATGGCTCGTACCGAGCGCGGCGAATTACGACCGTTTGCTCGTCTATGGATTTCTGCTCGGGATCGCGGGCGCCTCATTTGCTGTCGGGGTCGGGTTTTCCTCACGCTGGTTTCCGCCCGAACAGCAGGGGACCGCGCTCGGCATTTACGGACTCGGCAACATGGGGCACTCGGCGGCCGTGTTCCTCGGTCCGGTGATCGCGGCGCGGTACGGACGTGACTCGGTGTTCTATACCGTCGCCGTGCTCTGCGCGGCCTGGGCCGTGATCTTCTTCCTGCTGGCGCGCAACGCGCCCGCTACCGTCCGGCCTGCGTCGGTTGCCGAGATGATCGCGGTCCTGACGAAGGAGAAGCTGTCGTGGGCGCTCGCGGCCTTCTACTTCCTGACCTTCGGCGGCTTCGTGGCCTTCTCGGTCTACCTTCCGACGCTGCTCCGCGACGAGTTCGGCCTCACCATGGCGGATGCCGGGCTGCGGACGGCGGGCTTCGTCGTGCTTGCGACACTCATGCGGCCCGTCGGTGGGATTCTCTCGGACCGGATCGGCGGCGCGCGGGTCCTCTCCGGCGTGCTGGCTGGCGTGGTGCCGTTCGCGTTGCTCCTGATGTGGCCCTCGATGCTGCCGTTCACCGTCGGCGCGCTCGGCTGCGCGGCGCTGCTCGGCGCCGGCAATGGTGCCGTGTTCAAGCTGGTGCCGCAGTTCTTCCCGAACAGCATTGCCACGGTCACCGGGCTGGTCGGCGCGATCGGCGGTCTCGGTGGCTTCTTCCCGCCGCTGCTGCTCGGCTTTTTCCGCGACCGCCTCGGCGCGGTCTGGCCGGGGTTCGGTCTGCTGGCAATGGTCGCGGCCGGCCTCTGGGTGCTCAACGCCCGGCTGTTCCTGTCACGGCAGCGGGCGATGGAACGCGGCGGGGCGGGGCTGCTCAATTCGCGGCAGGCAGAACAGGTCCGCGCCGGCGCCTGGGCGACGATGGCAACAGCCCTGTTGATTGCCGCGATCGTCGTCGGCTCGCGCAACCTGCAGAACTTCGACCCGGCGCTGGTGGTCTACACGTTCGCCGTGATCATGGCGACGTGGGGGATCGTTTACCACTACGCCATCTGGTTGAACAAGCCGCCGACGCGCCGGTTCTTCGAGCGGACGTTCGAGTTGATGCGCGACGCGGGTCCACTCCGGAGCGCCGGGGTGCTGTCGAGCACGTTTGCGACCCACATGCTGGGGCAGACGTTCATCCGCAAACGGTCGCGGCTGCGCTGGTGGATGCACCAGTCGCTCTTCTGGGGTTGCCTGCTCGCGGTCGCGATCACGTTCCCGCTGGTGTTCGGGTGGATCCACTTCGGGTCCGCGCCGGACGATCAGATGACATACGTGACCTACGTGTTCGGGTTTCCCGGTCGGCTCCTTCAAGATCCGCACGATCGTCTCGTGGCTGCTGTTTCACGGGCTCGACATTGCCGCGGTCCTGGTGCTGACCGGGATCGGGCTCGCGCTGTGGCGGCGGCTGCGCGACCGCGGTGCCATGGCCTTGCAGGACTTTGCCGCCGACTTCCTGCCGCTGATCATGCTCTTTGCCATCTCGATCACCGGTCTCGCCCTGACCGCATCGACGATCTGGTTCGGCGGGGCCTTCTATGGCTTCCTCTCGATCATCCACGCGATCACGGTCATCGGCGCGCTGCTGTACCTGCCGTTCGGCAAGTTCTTCCACATCTTCCAGCGTCCGGCGCAACTCGGCGTGAAGCTCTATCAGCAGCAGGGCGCGGCTGATGAGGGTGCCATGTGCGCCCGGTGCGGCCAGCGCTACGCTTCGCGCATGCAGATCGACGACCTTCGGCGTGTGTTGCCGGAGCTCGGGTTCGATTACCGAATCGCCGGACCGGCCGCTACCTGGCAGGGCTTGTGCCCGGCGTGCAAGCGCGCGACGATCGCCGTCGCTCAAATGAGATTGAAGGACCAGGCCCATGGCTAAGCTGCCTCAAACCATAGACCTCCTGGCAGAGAAATATGGTCCGCACCCGAACTACGAACCGCCCGGCGGGTGGGAGGAGTCGGCGCGTCTGCCGCCCGATCGTCTGGTCAAGACCCATTGCTCGTTCTGCGGGATGCAGTGCGGGATTCAGCTCAAGGTCCGCGACGAGAAAGTGGTCGGATTCGAGCCGTGGGAGGCGTTCCCATTCAACCGGGGGATGCTCTGTCCCAAGGGCGTGAAGCGCTACCTGCAGGGCGACCATCCCGATCGGCTGCTCACCAATCTCGTCCGCACGGACGCGGGGTTCGCGCCGATCTCCTACGACGCCGCGCTGGACCTCGCCGCGCGCCGGATCACCGAGATTCAGCAGAAGTACGGCCCTGATGCCGTCGCCGTCTACGGCGGCGCATCGATGATCACCGAGAAGGCCTACGTGCTTGGCAAGTTCGCCCGCGTCGCGCTCGGGACGAAGAACATCGACTACAACGGCCGCCTCTGCATGGTGTCGGCCGGGACCGCCTACAAGCTGACCTTCGGCATCGACAGGGCCACCAATCCCTGGACGGACCTCGCCGTCGCGGACGTCGTCATGATCGCCGGATCCAACACCGCGGAATGCGCGCCAATCACGACGCAGTATCTCTGGCAGTGCCGTGAGCGCGGCGGCAAGCTGATCATCGTGGATCCGCGGATGACGCCGATCACGCGCAACGGCGATCTCTACCTGCCGGTCCGTCCCGGTACCGACCTGGCGCTGTTCCTCGGCATGTTGCACGTCATCGTTCGTGACGGATTGGTGAAGAAGGATTACGTCGACACGCATACCACCGGTTTCGACGCCGTCCAGGCGTCGGTACAGGCGTGGACGCCGGATCGGGCCGCCAAGGTCACGGGCGTTCCGGCGGCGCAGATCGAAAAGGCTGCGCATTGGATCGGCGAGACGGACCGTGCCATGGGCCTCCACGCCCGTGGCATCGAGCACCATTCCAAGGGTGTCGAGAACTGCCTCTCGATGCTGAACCTCTACCTGGCGACCGGCAACTTCGGCCGCGAGGGCGCCGGCTGCATGATGATCACCGGCCAGGGTAACGGCCAGGGCGGACGCGAGCACGGGCAGAAGGCGGATCAACTGCCGGGGATGCGCTCGATCACGGATCCCGAGCACCGCAAATACATCGCCGGCGTCTGGGGCGTCGAGCCGGAGTCGCTGCCGGGGCCCGGCCTGTCGGCGCCGGAGATCATGGAGGCGATCCACCGCGGCGAGATCAAGGCGCTCTTCTCGATGTGCTTCAACCCGCTCGTCTCACTCCCCGACGCCAACTACACGCGTGAGGCGCTGTCGAAGCTCGAGTTCTTCGGCGTCATCGACTTCTTCATGTCGGAGACCGCCCACCACGCCGACCTGGTCTTCTGCGGCAGCATGCACGAAGAGGACGAAGGCGTCGTGTGCAGCGCCGAGGGCCGCGTGCTGAAGATCAACAAGGCAGTGAATCCGCCCGGGGACGCGAAGTCGGATGCCCTGATCATCTGCGATCTCGCGAAGCGCCTCGGCAAGGGGCAGTATTTCGACTATCCGTCGACGCGTGAGATCTTCGACGAACTGCGCGTCGCCTCGAAGGGTGGCATCGCCGACTACTACGGCATCACGTGGGAGCGGATCGACGATGAACTCGGGGTGTTCTGGCCGTGCCCCGAAATCGGTCACCCGGGTACCCTGAGGCTGTTCGAGAACGGCCGGTTCTACCACGCCGACGGCAAGGCTCACCTGCAAGTGAGCGAGTGGCGTGAGTCGGGCGACCAGCGCGATGCTGATTTCCCGCTATTCCTGACAACCGGACGAGTCGTCAGTCACTACCTGTCGGGCACGCAGACCCGCCGGATAGGACCACTGGTCGAGCAATACGCGGAACCGAAAATCGAGCTGCACCCGGTGCTCGCCGAGAAGCACGGCATTGTGAGCGGTGACTGGGTCCGCATCACCACCCGGCGCTCCGATGTGGTCGTCGAAGCACACGTCGTCCGCACCATCCGTCCCGATACGGTGTTCATTCCTTATCACTGGCCGGGCCGCCGGTCCGCAAATCGGTTGACGCACCGGACCCTCGATCCCCGCAGCAAGATTCCGGAGTACAAGGTGTCCGCCTGCCGCATCGAGAAGACGACGCGTCCGGCCGACCTGGATCAGCAGCGGATCGAGGAGACAGGCTGGATACCCACAATGAAGAAGGGCGCCTGATGCACGGCTACGAGTTCTACGTCGATCCGTCACGCTGCATTGGGTGCCGCGCCTGCATGGCGGCCTGCTCCGAGTGCGACACGCATCGCGGCGTCTCGATGATCCACGTGGATTACATCGACCGTACCAACAGCATCGCCACCTCACCCATGGTGTGCATGCATTGCGACGAGCCAACCTGTGCGTTGGTCTGTCCGGCCGACGCGATCAAGAAAGGCGAGGATGGCATCGTCCGCAGCGCCCTGAAGCCGCGCTGCATCGCGTGCAACAACTGCGTGCTCGCCTGTCCGTTCGGCGTGCCGACGGTCCATGTGGGACCGGAGCTGATGATGAAGTGCGACATGTGCTACGACCGCACCTCCGTTGGCCTGCGGCCGATGTGCGCGACGGTCTGTCCGAGCCAGGCGTTGACCTTCGGTCCGCCGGAGGTGATCGCGCGCCAGCGCGCCGCCAGCGCGACGCGCGACTTCCGCTTCGGCAACGAGCACGTCAGAACGAAGGTGTTCATGATGGCGCCGGCATCGCAGCCGGTGATCGCCGTGGACGTGAGCGACTACATGGAGAGGGGATCCGATGGACCCGAAGGATGGATCGTCGACGACGCCGGCCTGGGCTGAGGAGTTCTCCGTTCACGCCGGTGAAGACGCCTACGTGCAGCGCCGGCAGTTTACGAAGTTTCTCGTGCTCACCAGTTTCGGGATGGTGGCGGGAAATGGCTGGATCTGGCTGAAGGCGCTGACCGCAGAGGAGCGTGCCGAATGGCCGCAGGTGGTCATCGGGCAGGCGTCACAGATCGAGGCCGGGACGGTCCGGTTCTTCTCCTATCCAGAGGCGACCGATCCCTGCATTCTCGTTCGCAGGACCAACGGGCAGTTCGCGGCGTTCAGCCAGAAGTGCACCCACCTCTCGTGCGCCGTCTATTACTCAGCTAAAAAGGATCGACTCGAGTGTCCCTGTCACGAGGGCTACTTCTCGGCCGCGAACGGGCGCGTGCTGCAAGGCCCGCCACCACGTCCGTTGCCACAGGTGTTACTCGAGCAGCGCGGCGATGATCTCGTTGCGATTGGCCTGACGACGCATGGAGAGAGTGAATGAAGGGACTGCCGCACATCGCGCGTCGACGGCGACGAGTGGCCATCGACGCCGCGATGGTGATGGTGATTCTCGTTCTGATGGTCCAGATGTGGCTGCTGACGGCGACCCTGGAGTCATATCTCGCGGGTCATACCGGGGTCGCGCTGCCAGGTCTCTTGTCGTCGCTTGCACTCTTCGGGGTGTGCCTCTTCCTCTACCGGCTGGTCCTGCGGATCGATCGCCGGCACGAGCGTGTTCAAGAATCCGAGCAGCACAGCGACGGTCCCTGGCACATCGGCGATGTCCAGAGGGGCTCACGCGCGGGCAGCACGCAGCATGTGGACCTGGTAGAACCCACCGAGCGCGACGCCTGAGAGAAGCAGCAGTGCCGACCCGCGAATCGCGAACGGCGCCTCGAACGCCAAACCCCATGCGAGGAGCGGAACGCCGGCCGTCCACGTGAGAAAGATCGGCCGCGCGAATTGCGCGGAAGGCAGGGAGTTGGCTGCTCTGGTCGGCGGCGCGCCTTTCGCCGCGCCGGCCCGATACCAGGCATAGAGGGGGACCAGGCGGCCCTGCATGCCGACCACGATCTGGGCCAGAAAGCCAACCAGGCCGGCAACACCGTAGATCCACATCAGCGTCAGCCGATGTTCCGGCATGGTCGCGACGCTCAGCAACAGCCCCAGCGCCGTTGCGACCAGCAACCAGAACAGCGCGGTGTGTGTCTGCCACGTGGACCAGTCGCGCTCGGGAAGGGCCGGTGGACGGGGCACGCGGCGCGACAGCGTGCGCCGAATCTGGATGACGAAACTCACAAGCCCGGCGGTGATGAGAACAGCACCCACGGGTGTCCACGCTGGGGCCACGAGCAACGTCACGATCAGAGCCGCGAGACCGCTCTCGATCAGGACGGCACTGACGGCGAGGACTCGTCCCGTGGGCATCGCGGCCGGCAGCATCATCGGAATCAACCGGTAGGCCAGCCCGACGACCATCATCGTCGCCCAGCCGACCGCGGCGAGGTGGATGTGGCCGAACATCAGTGCGAGCGGCGAGACCCCGAGAAAGCCGCGCGTCCGATCGAGACCGAGCAGAATCCCGAGAGCGGCAGCGGCGAGGATGTTGAAGAAGGCCAGGGCGACGTGTAGAGCCACCGGCCACGGCGCGGCGGAGTGGGGCAGTCCCGACCACGCGCGCCAGCCAACCCAGGCCATGGTGGTGGTGACCAGCCCCGCGGACCACGCCATCCCGTCGTAGGTGTTGAGCCAGAAGTGCGACACCATCCCCAGGGTGCCAAGCACGAACGCGGAGAAGGCCAGCCAGTCGATTCGGCCCACCGGCATCGCCAGCCTGAGCGCGAGGGGAGCCACGATGTAGAACGAACCGAGGATGGAGCCGGAAAGCCAGGCAAGAGTCAGGAGGTGGACAAGCGCAACCATCCGCGGGTGATAGAACGACGCACCCGGCAGCCCCGGATCCGCGATTAGTGCAAGTAGTGCGGATGCAAGCCCGAGATGTGCGAACGCGTAATAGGCGATCGGCACCGCTGAAGACGGAGTCAGGTCGGCGCGAGTAGGTGGAGGCATCTGGTCTGTGGAGTCATAGTCCTCCGCCGCCCTGTGAACGCGTATGACTCCTGTCATAGGAGCACCTCCGGCCCCTCGGTATCCTGCTTGCCATGGAGCCCTCCCTCTCCCGCGAAACGCTTGTGGCACTGCTTGCCGAGCAGCGCGCGCTCGAGGAGCAGGTCCATGATCTTCGTCTCGGCGCCAAGCAAACCCTTCGTGTGGGTCAGGCGCTGCTCGCCTTTGCACGGCGCGAGGACCAGGCCTTTTCCGCGGTGGCTCCGCTTCTCGATCCTGTGGTGCAGCAGGACCTGGCCGGGGAGCATCGGCAACTCGAGGAGGACCTGCAACTTCTCGACTGGCTCGTGCGGACCACGCCGGAGTCGCCCGACATCCTGGTGCTCACCGTCTCGCTTCGCACGCGGATGCGGCAGCACGTTGACCGCGACGGCCGCCTCCTTTCGCGCGCCGCCGGCATGGCCCGGTGACGAGGCTCCAGGCGGCGGCAGACCGCACTCCCGCGCTGATCCAGGGTGGTATGGGCGTCGCGGTTTCAAGCTGGAGGCTCGCCCGGGCCGTCTCGTCGCTGGGTCACCTCGGCGTCGTGTCCGGTACCGCACTCGATGTCGTGCTCGCACGACGCCTGCAACAGGGTGATCCGGGTGGCGACCTTCGCCGCGCGCTCGCCGCGTTCCCGGACCGCGTTGTCGCGTCCGAAGTACTGGAGCGATTCTTTGTCGCCGACGGCAAACCGGCAGGGGAGGCGTTCGCGAACGTCCCGATGTTCGCGGCGCAGCCGGCGCGCCGGCTCCAGGTGCTCGCGACCGTGGCGGGATTCGTCGAGGTCTTCCTTGCGAAAGAGGGCCACGACGGCCCGGTCGGGATCAATTTTCTCGAGAAGGTCCAGCTGCCGACGCCGGCAGTCCTTTATGGCGCGTTGCTCGCGGGTGTGGACTACGTGCTCGTCGGCGCCGGCATCCCGAGAGACTTTCCGGATCTGCTCGACGGCCTGACCTGCCACGCGCCGGTACGGCTACCGCTGCACGTCACGGGCGCGCTCCCAACCGATCATTTCGCGCTCACGTTCGATCCCGGGCGCGTGCTGCGCACGCACGACCTTCCTCCAATCCGGCGTCCGCAGTTCCTCGCCATCGTGGCATCCGCCACGCTCGCGGTCAGCCTTGCCCGCCACGGTGGCCGCGTGGACGGATTTGTTGTCGAGGGGGCCGCAGCGGGTGGTCACAATGCGCCGCCTCGCGGTCCGCTGAAGCTCAACGCCGCGGGCGAACCGGTGTATGGCCCTCGCGATGCCGTCGATCTGGCCCGGATACGGGAGATCGGTCTGCCGTTCTGGCTCGCCGGGGCGGGCGCGACCCCGAGGGGGATCGCCGAGGCAATGGCACAAGGGGCCGCCGGCATCCAGGTCGGGACCCTGTTTGCCTTCTGCGACGAGTCGGGCATCGATCCGTCGCTGCGTGCCCGCGTCCTGACGCAGGTTCAGAGCGGCACCGCACGGGTGCTCACGGATCCACTGGCTTCACCCACGGGCTTTCCCTTCAAGGTCGTCCAGGTTGAGACGACGTTGTCAGAGCGTGCAGTTTATGAGGCGCGGGAGCGTCGCTGCGACCTGGGATATCTCCGCGAACTGTACAGGCGTGAAGACGGGACGGTTGGCTATCGGTGCCCCGGCGAGCCGGTCGACGACTACGTCCGCAAGGGAGGCGATGTTGCCAGCACCGTCGGCCGAAAATGCGTCTGCAACGGGTTGCTTGGGACGATCGGCCTGGGTCAACGGCGGGCCGACGCGACTGAGCCAGCAATCCTGACCGCCGGAACGGGGCTCGCGGATGTAGCGGCGCTACTCGATGGGCGAGCCTCGGTACTCGGCCGCGGACGTGGTGACCTATTTGACCAGCCGCTCCTGACGGAGCGAGGACGCGGCCCGCGCCTCGCTCCTCGAGCCTTGCTGCGATCCTATTTCGAGGTCGTTCCGCTGAGCGTGCGGATGTATGCGACCAGCGAGTCCATGTCCGTGCCGCCGATCTGCGGATGGCTGGGCATCAGCGGCCGACCCTTGATTGCGCCCCCCATCTTGATGACGTCGGCAATCTCCTTGTCACTGAGCGCGCCCATATAGGTCGCATCGGTATGGTCGCGAGGCGGTGGCTTGAGCACACCCGCGCCTGGACCGTCTCCCTTGCCGCCTTCGCCGTGGCAGGGCACGCAGTTCGCCTTGTAGATCTCGCGTCCGCGCTGGACCATGACGGGTGTCACGGCCTTCGACGATGACGCGGTGGTCGCGGCCGGCTTGTCCGCGGCTGCCGACGATGAACCTTCGCTCGAACAGGCGATGGCGATCCCGAGCGTCGAGAGCGCGACCCCGAACAACAAACCTCTTCTGATCATGAGAACGTAACCTCCTCCGATGGTGTGAGCGGCTGTGACTTGACGGTGCCGGTGACCCGGCCACGGCGCCGGACCGGCAGTGAGAACCTGGCGACGGCTGCGGCGACCGGCAACGCGGTCCACGCGCAGAGCGCCGTGAGCAGCACGATGACGGCACCCGCATGCGAGAACCGGGACGCGATGAATGCGCCGGCCGGTCCCAGCAGGTAGAGGTCCGGCTCGAGTGCGAGTACCCCGAGGACGCGTGCGGCATCGACCGGGTTCGCGATCAACATTCCCGCGAGCCACTCGGCCGGCATGCCGCTGGCGGCGAGTGATCCCATCAACAGGAGGTCGTAGAGAAGCACGAAGCCGAACCACGCAAAGACCGCCGTCCCCTGTGCCTGGACGGCCGACCGGCTCGATACCGAGATGAGCAGGCCTACGGCCGCCATCGCGGCGCCGGCGAGCGAGGCGATGGCGGGGAAGAGCAGGTAGTGGCCGATCAACCCCGGACCCGCGGTGATGCCGATCAGAACGCCGGCGGGCACGAACCCGGCCAGGGTTGCGAGGGTCAGCGCCGTCAGCAGACCGGCATGCTTCCCCAGGAGAAGCACGGTGCGCGTGAGCGGCTGCGCCAACAGGTGTTCCAGTGTGCCGCGATCCTTCTCGCCCGCGATCGCGCCCGCACCCATCAGGACGGCGACCAGGGGTGAGAGCAGCAGGCACAGGTTCATCAGGGTCGCGGTGGTGCGGCCGAAAGCCTGCAGCGCAAGGCCCGACGTGCTGTCGAGCCCGGTCGCGGTGGCGGCCAGCCCGAGCGCGCCGAGGAGCGCCGCGTATCCCGCCAGCCAGCGGTTTCCAATCGCGTCACGGATCTCCTTGTGGATCAGGGGGCTGATCCTCCCACGGGCCGGATCCGCAGGTGTGACACCGCGCACCGCCGGAGCGTCCGCAGCGCCGGACGTCTCGGAGATGACCCGGCCGTCCTCGATCGTGATGCGCCGATGCCCGGCGTTGAGCAGCTCCTGGCCCGCGTGGGTGGACACGAGAACCGTTCGCCCCTCGGCCGCGACCGCGCAGAGACGATCGGCGAGCCATGCCCGGCTCGATGTATCAAGGCTCGCACTCGGTTCGTCGAGGACGAGGATCTGCGGATCGGTCAGCAGCGCGAGTGCGAAGCCGAGGCGCTGTCGCATGCCGCCGGAGAGTTCGCCGACGCGCGTCGTGGCATGCGCGGCAAGTCCGGCTTCCTCGAGCAGCGTCCCGCAGCGCTCACTCGTGGCGCCACGTATGTCCGCATACAGCTTCATCGTCTCCGCAACGGTGAGGTCGGTGTGGAGCCCGCCGCTCTGCGGCATGTAGCCGATCAGTGCCCGGACGGCTCGTCCTTCGCGGATCGGATCGCGGTCTGCGACCCTGATCTCGCCCTCGAAGTCGGTGATGCCGAGCACACAGCGGAGCAGCGTCGACTTGCCGGCGCCGTTGGCGCCGAGCAGCAGCGTGACTTCACCGGGGTGCAGGGTCAGCGACACCCCATCGAGCGCAACCCGCCGGCCGTAGCGTTTGGTGACGTTCGTGATCTGGATCATCGCGCCCTCGGGGTGGGAATGGTCATCAATGGATGACTGTCGACGAGGACGGGTGCCTGCCGGTAGAGAGGGAACATCCGCGCCGCGGCTTCGACCGCGAGGTGCGCGGGGGTGTAGAGGAACGCCTGGATCAAGGGGTTGCGCCGCACGAGCGCGTCCATCGCGTCGTGCAGCGTGTAGGGAACGTCACCGATGCCATCGCGGTCGGCATCGAAGCCGCGGTATTGTCCCCACGAGTTCCCGCGCCCCTCTTGCGACCATCGCATCCCGGCGGCCAACTGGCGGCCGAGGGGGCGAACGTCCGTGAGATTGTCGGCAATTCGATTCCCCGTCATCGTCAGCGCCGCATTGCTCTGGAGCGCCAGGCCGACCTCGTTGCCGGCGATCACGTTGCGAGCGAAGATCGCCTGCCGTGATGCGTTTGACGGCACGCCTTCGGCGTAGATGCCGACCCGGTTGGCGAGGACCTGGTTGTCTTCCGCGACCAGATCGCCGATGTCTTTCAACAGGATCCCGTAAGCCGCAGGTCCTTCGCGGTGCTGCTGGATCCGGTTGCCGCGCAGCACCAGGCGGTCCGACATCATGAGGGCGGCGCCGAGGAGGTTGGCGGTGGCCTCGTTGTTCTCGAAGCGCGCGTTCTGCGAGTACATCGAGTGAAGCCCATAACGGCACTTCGTCACGCTATTGGAGGCGACGAGCAGGCGTTCGGTGAAGGAGAGGTAAATGCCGTCCCGCGCGTCTGAGATCCGGTTGCGGAGCAGTTGGCTGTCGTTGAGGTTCCAGGCACTGATGCCGTGTCCGGGACGCGCGCCGTGTGACTGCCCCGGAGTAATGATGTTGTCCTGGACGACGGAGTGGCTGCCGCCGCCGATGTGGATTCCGAAATAGACGTTGGTGACAGTGTTGGCTTCAATGCGGTGCCGGTTGCCGGTGACCGTGATGCCGGCCGCTTCTTCTGTCACCTGTCGTCCGCTGTTGCGAACCGTGAAGCCGCGGAAGAGGACGTCGTTGCCCTCGATCGTCACGACGCTGCCAACCCCCTGGCCATCAATGACCGCGCCCGGCATGCCGATTACCGATAGCGGGCCGCGGATCACGATGGGGCCCGCGTGCACTCCGCTCTCGATCTGCAGCGTCGTACCGCGTGGAGCGGCGTCGAGCCGCGCCTGCAGTGCGAGTGGCTGTGCCGAGGCCGGCCTCGCGGAGGCAAGCAGAAGCGCCGCGATCATTGCCGCGGCCGGGGTGGCGTGCCGAACCGAAATGCGACGGCTGCGCTCAGAGCGGGCGGCGTAGATGCCGGCCAGCACGAGCAGAGCCGCCGCGGCGATGAAGCAGAAGAACCCCCACGACACCATCGCGTGCGACTCGAAGTTGCCCATCTCGGTCTCGCCGATCACCAGGGGCGTGAACGGCTTCAGCCGGATCGGCGCGGTCGGATTGAGACTGTGGCCGAAGGCGTAGAGACGGTATTGAAGATCCCCGAGGATCACGAGCGGCGTGCACAGCAGCCCGGCAACCGCCGCGCGCCTCAACCATCGGCCGAACGGTGACAGCAGGCAGAGCACGACCAGCACCGCGATCCCGATCGGAAACATCGACGTTTCGAAGGCCGGTGCTTCGACCGGCGGCATGCCGATGTAGTGATTCAGGATGTTGAGCTCGCGCATGTCACCCGTCATACCGGTGCCATAGGCATGCAGGAAGAGTCCCTTGCGATACTGCGGCGCCTCCATCTTCATCGTCCACAGTGGCAGTGTGGTGCTGAGCCCGACCAGCGCAGCTGCACCGAGCGCGGCGCCGAAACGGATCAAACGAGCGGACGTCACTGTTCCCCCTTGGCATCCGACATCATGTCGGTAACTGAATCGATGACACGACCATGCCGAGCGCTGGCCGCACGTTCGGCGGCAGCCCGATCGCGATACGCGATCAGGCCGCCCCCCATCGGCGTCCGGATCTCAGGCGACGTGACGAATACCGCCACGGTGCCATCGATCCACGCCCGATCCTCGGCGTCATGAAACCAGAAGGTGAGCGGACTCGACTCGGCGCGAGCGGCGTTGCGCAGGCATCCGATGTCGTCGAACACCCGCGCCGTCGCTCCCTCTGCCTGGTATGCCGCCGCGTAGAGCGGCTCACTGATCAGCATGCTGCAGTGGCTGCAGGCTGTCCGGTCCACGACGATCTCTGGTGGACCGGACGGCGTCGCACTGCAGGCCGACAGGGCTATCAGGGCCGTGAAAGAGCGCGGTCTTCATCGCGAGCTCCTACTTCGTGACGATGAGCCAGCCCTGCATCTCGAGGTGCAAGGCCGAGCAGAACTCGGTGCAGTAGTAGCTGTAGGTCCCGGGCTTGTCCATCGTGAACTCGACCGTCGTGGTCTCGCCGGGATCCAGGCTGACCATCACGTTCTTGGTCGGCACCGCGAAGCCGTGCGTGGCGTCTGGCGTCTGCTCGGCGTTCGTGAGGTGAATGATGATCTTGTCGCCCACCTTCGCGGTCACGATGTCGGGCGTGAAGTGGCTGCGGACGACGTTCATCCAGACCTCGACGACGCCAGGGCGCCGCTCGATGCGTGCGTCCTTTTCGCTCGCCAGCGCGTTGAGGCTCTTGACGTTCGTCGCCGGCGAGACGCCGGCGCCGTAGACGTCATGGGCCTTGAGCACGTCGGCCTTCACCATCTGCGCGTAGTGCGGTTCGCCGAAGCCGATTGGCATGTCGGCCAGCAGCTCCATCTTCTCGCCCGAGATGTCGATCAACTGGAAGTTCTGCGGGTGCAGAGGTCCGACATTGCTGTGGCGGTCGATCGACCACTTGTTCATGGCGATCAGGTACTTGCCCTGTGGGTCCATGGTGTCGCCCTGGGTCGTGGCGAGGTGACCGATGTTGTAGTGGATCGAGACCTTGTCGACCAGCTTGAAGGCCTTGTCGGCGGGGTGGTATGGCTCGCCGAGGGTCCACTTCGCGACCGCGCTCTCCAGGTAGAGGCTGGTATATGCGTTCCCCTTGTTGTCGTACTGGGTGTGCAGCGGTCCTGCGCCGAGCTCCACCTTGCCGGCGACCACCGCGTCGAACTTGAGGATCGGGACGCCGTAGCGGTCCTTGCCTTCATAGTTCTTCTCGGCGATGGCCTTCTTGATCAGGTCGAAGCCGTAGACCGTGGCATGCGGGTCGAGTTTGCCGGAGACGGTGATGTAGTCACCCTTCGGCGCGATGTCGACGCCGTGCGGGCTGCGCGGCTCGGGCGCCAGGTGCAGGATCCCCTCGGCCGCGGCGGTCTCGAGCGAGATCACGCGGATGCCGTTGATCTCGGTGAACTTGCCGGCGTTGACGACCTGCTCGGCCTTCTTCCAGTCGATGATGTGCAGGTAGTCGAAGTCGAGTTGTGAGGCGCCGACCTCGATCGGCGACTTGCCCTGCTGGATACCGCCGGTCGCCATCTCGACGTTGTACGAGTTGATGAAGGCATAACCTTCGCTGACGCCCTTACCCGCGTCGGCGAGATCCTGCGTATACGGGGGCAGCTCGATCTGGAAGCTCTTCGAGAGATCCATGCGGCCGCTCTGGGGATTCACGCTGACGAAAGTCGAGTAGCCGCGGTAGATGTCCGCATAGTGATTGAGATGGTCGTCGAGCGTCGCGGTCTTGCCCTGGCTGGCATTCCACGCCTTGAGTGCCGGCACTTTCGACGAGATGTGGACATATTCAGTATTCGGCGTCGCGAACACGCCGCCGTGCGACGTCTGCAGATTCGGCACCTGCAGGATCTGCTTGGCGCGGAAGTCCGAGAGATCGACCATGCCGATGCGGCCGTGGGCGCGGTCGTTGATGTAGAGCCACCGGCCGTCGTACTTGCCGGCCGTCTCGCTCAAAGCCGGGTGGTGCGAGTCGCCCCAGCGCAGCGGTTCCTTCGGACCCCTGCCCGTCGGATCGACGATGCCGTTGCCGTTGGTGCCGGCGTGTGGTCCGTGGCCGTTGGTCGCGCCGGTGTCGCCCAGTGACATCTCCGACCAGTCGGCGCCGTAGCCGTAGCCCTGCCAGGGTTCGGGCGTGAACACCGCGACGGTCTTGAGGAGGCGCATCGACGGCACGCCGATGACGTGCACCTGGCCCGAGTGACCGCCTGAAGCGAAAAGCATGTACTCATCGCGGCCGCCGGGCGGGACGAAAGTCTTGACCGCGCGCGCGGCGTCCTCGGGACTCAGTCCTCGCGCCTGCGCGATATCGAGCAGTTGCGACTGCCCCCCACCGGCCGCGCGCCGGCTGCAAGCCCCGATCGTGGCCGCCGCGACCAGCATCAGCGGCAGCGCTACCAGCAGAAACTTCTTCATCACCTGTCCTCCATGAACCATTTATCAGTGCAGGCCCGAGTATTTCGCCACCGTCGCGCAGTGCCTATGACGAGCGTCATATGTCTCGGGCGCCGGGGTTGATAGCCTCGAATCTCCAAGGAGGATTGATGCGTGTAACGGGTGATAGCACGGTGGCCGAGATCGTCGCCGGCGACTTCAGGGCGGCGGCGGTGTTCAACCAGTTCGGAATCGACTTCTGCTGCGGCGGCAAGCGGACCGTCGCGGCTGCGTGCCTCGACCGGCGGGTCGACACCGGCGTCGTCGTCGAGGCGATCGAGATGGCATGCGCCGCTCCGGGCACCGGCCCTCGCTTCGGCGAATGGGAGCCGGAGGCATTGATCGCCTTCATCGTTGGCAATCACCACGCCTACGTCCGCCGCACGCTGCCGTCTCTCGTCGCGAACGCCCGGAAGATCGCCGCCGTCCATGGGCACCGTCATCCCGAGCTGCAGGAAGTCGCGCACCTAACCGAGGCCGTATCGGCCGAGATGAGCTCACACATGGTGAAGGAGGAACGCATCCTCTTTCCCTACATCGCCGATCTCGCCGCCGCGGCCCGGGAGGGACGGGCTTTGGCACCCGCCCCATTCGGACCGGTCGAGAACCCGATCCGCATGATGGAGGAGGAGCACGAGTCGGCCGGTGCCTGCATGGCGCGGATCCGCGAGCTGACCGGCGGCTTTACCCCGCCCGACGACGGATGCACGACCTACCGAGTGTGCTTACAGGAGCTCCAGGCGTTCGAGGCCGACCTGCACACGCATGTGCACCTCGAGAACAACCTGCTCTTTCCGCAGGCGCGGGCCCTCTCGGTCCCGCCGCCGTCTTGAGCGTGTTGATGATGGGTCACGGGATGACTCGAATTGCGCTGAACCAAAACACCCGGAGCGAGTCTGCTGGGGCTGCGACAAATACTGCGCAGCGGAGGATCTGGCCTGCGGCAATGGGACGATCCGGACGCTGCACCCGGTGGAGTTGTTCGGGGACGACTGGCAGGAATGGATCAAGGAGCGTAACGAAAGCCGCCCTCCCAGATAACCGGCCCGCTGGTTCTGAGCAAGCCCGTGGGCCGATTCAATTCCTTCAGCGGGAGTATCGGGTCAGGCACGAATCCCGCTGCGTCCAACTCGTCGATCAATTGAGATTCAGTGAGAAAACATTGCGGCTCACCGGCAAACTCGGTGAAGACGAATGTCTCGCCGCTGACCGGCCGCGCCTGCGCCGGGATCGTGTGGCGGGAAAAGGTGAAAAGGAACAGTGCCGCGCCGCGTCTGGCCGTGCGCGCGGCTTCGCGCACCGCGCGCCGGAACTCCCCGCCGCTCGCGGCGAGATTCCAGATGCCATGCGCCACGATCAGGTCGGCGTAGCCGTCCACGATCGGGAGCGAGTCCATGGCCGCAGCGGTAATGCGCACGCGTCCGGCAGTCGCTTCCGACCGCACCCGGTCGGCCGCGGCGCGCAGCATCGGCCACGACGTGTCGGTGCCGACCACCTCCCACCCCTGGGCCGCGAGCGGTGCGGCATTCCGCGCGGCGCCGCAACCGATATCGAGAACGCATCGTCCCCCACGCGCGTACTCACGCGCCGCGAAGTCCATCAGCGTGAGGTTCGCGGCGCCGCGAGCGAACCCCGCGACCGTCTGGGGTGTACTCCAGTTCACGACGCCTTCGGCTCCCGCAGCATCGTCAACACCATCCGCGCCGCCTCCGTCGCGTCGACGGCATGCGGAACGTTTGCCGGCATCCGGACGATGGTGCCGGCGGGTGCTGTGACTGGCTGTCCGCCGATCGTGAGCGTGAATGTCCCCTCGAGGACCTGCACGATCGCCTCGAACGGGGCCGTGTGCTCGGCCAACCCCTGGCCCGCGTCGAAGGCGAACAACGTGAGGCTGCCGCCGTTGTTCTTCGACAGGATCCGGCTGGCGATGCCCTGCGGTGTGGGTGTGATCAGTTCGCTCAGCTTCAGCGCTTCGGCGCCGGCAATCGTACTCGTTGTCGCCATCTGTAATTCTCCGTCAGTGTCAGGCCCAGGTGTGACTCACTGCCATGAGGATGCCGCGTCCTGAGCGGACGAACGTTGCGCCGGCGCAAACTCGGCAAAGAAAGTCGGTCAGACGGTCGGAAGGTCTTCGGCGATACGGACGAGCCGGGCGGGCTCGCGGACTACGACCCGGCGTCGGCCGGTTGCGATCACGCCGGCTTCAACCCAGGCGGTGAGCGTGCGGCTGACCGTGAAGAGCGTGGTCCCGGTCATTTGCGCCAGATCCTGGCGCGACACAGGGAAGTCGATCTCGACCCCGCCTTCGACGTGGCGCCCCGAGTCGCTGTGCGAGCCGAAGAAGAGCGCGCGCGATCCGGCGTTCGACCCGTTCGGTCATCAACTCATGATGCTGTCGCTGAAGATCGTGGAGGCGCCGCGCAATCATCCGCGCCGCGTTGATGGCAATCGACGGGTAGCGGTGCATCAGCGCGGTGATCTTCTTGCCGTCCCACGCATAGGCCTCGGACGTCTCCACGGCGCGCGCCGTCACCGGATAGGTACCGTCTTCCTCGATCGCGGCCACGCCGCCGAATGGCTCACCGGGGCCGATCACGCGAAGGATGACTTCGTGCCCTTCGGCCGAGATGTGCGTGAATTTCACCCGTCCGCGGCGCAGGACGAAAAAGGACTTCGCGGCGTCCCCCTCGCGGAAGAACGAGCGCCCCGCCGCGGCTTTCACGATCCTCGCGTCTACGGCCGCCACGCCCAGTGAGTCATCGTCGAGCCCGCGGAAAAGCGGAACGCCCGCGAGCAGCCGGGTATCGGGAGGCACCCGATCATCATAGCGAACCGGCTCGGTCCCCCGGTTCCGTGCATCTGCATCGTCGTGTGATCACGTCGCGGCGATGTCAGGCCTGTTCCGGCGCGGCGCCTTGGCAATCTTGTCGGCATGACGGCTCAAGGCCTCTTTCACTCGCGCCGCCGCGGTCGTGACGCTCTTGTAAATGTCTTCGTCTTCGGCCTTGGCGACGATTTCGCCGAATGGCCGCAGTGTGATCTCGATCAGCGTCACTTTGTCGGCCGGCCCCTTGCGCGGGCCATTGGCGTCCGAGAGCCGAACGTCCACCTTCTGAACGAAGCGCTCGTGGCTTCGGAGGGCGCCTTCCAGCCTCTTCGCAATGTGCTGATCGAGCGCCTCCGAAGCGTCGAACTCGTTCCTGACACTGATCGGGATGTCCATGTGCTGCCTCCGTATCTGATCTCAACCCGAGATAGAGCAAACCCCAGGCCGTCGTCTACCCGCGCCAAATCGCCATTTCTAGCGGCCCAACCCGTTGCGACGTGAAACGTTCCTTTCAAACTGAAAGGCCGCGCAACTCAGAAAACGCGATTTTGCAGCCTTTCGTCGCGGCCGGGAGTTCGCACTTCCATATTGCACCCTGGCACGGACGCCGGGTGGATGTTTGGTCCAGAGACACCGTCCTTGAGCTTGTTCAAGATGCGGTCGTATACCCGCAACAGATCAGGAGGACCGATGAGATCGGGCTGCTCTGCCGGGGACGCGGCCCATTGCGAACCGCCGCCGGGAGGCGTAGAGTCTGGGCACTGGGAGACTGCCGCCGTGAACATCCTGCTGCTGTCGATGCCCGATTCGTTCGAACACACTCCGCCGCTGACGATGCGGATGCCGAATGGGGCACTCGCGTCGCTCGCCGGCAACGTCGACGCCCATCACCGCGTCGCCATCGCGGACCTGGTGCTGGTCCAATCCTCCGTCCGGCACACGGTCGAACGCCTGCTGGCTGAACTCGAACCGGACCTGGTCGGCCTCTCGGTGATGACCTTCCAGCGGATCACGGCGCGCCGGATCATCTCGTTGATCCGATCGCTCAGGCCGGCCGCACGAATCGCGGTCGGCGGCTACGATCCGAGCCTTGCGCCCGAGGCGTGGATGGACCCCGAACTCGGGGTGGACTTCATCGTCCGCGGCGAAGGGGAGATCACCTTCCGCGAGCTGCTGAGAGCGATCGAGGGGCAGACGAAGCTGCGGGACGTACCAGGGTTGTTGTTTCGAGACGGCACCGGCTTTCAGCAGGGGCCGCCGCGTCCGGTGGCTGACATCGCCCGCGGCGTCGTCGCCCTGCCGAACCGCGCGGCACGCGCGCTCTCCGGCTACACGATGCTCGGGCGTCAGATCGACGTCGTCGAAACCTCCCGCGGGTGCACGTTCGACTGCAGCTTCTGCTCGATCATCGAGATGCGCGGCCGCAACTTTCATCTCTTCCCCATCGAGCGGGTGATCGAAGACCTCCGAGACGCCCATCGACGGGGTGCGCGAGCCATCTTCCTCGTCGACGACAACATTACGATTGACGTGCCGAGATTCGAGGCGCTGTGCCGCGCCATCGTCGACGCCGGTCTCGACACGATCGACTACATCGTCCAGGGGATGACGAGTGCGATTGCCGCGCACGGTGAACACCTGGTGCCGTTGATGAGGAAGGCCGGCATCCGCTACGTCTTTCTCGGCATCGAGAACGTTCTGGCAGAGGATCTCGCGTTTCTCAAGGCGAGCGCGAAGAATCGTAAGCGCACTGGCGGCGTGACGACCAACGCCGCGATCACGGCGGTAGACCTGCTGCACAGCCATGGCCTGCTGGTGGTCGGCGGTCTCATCGTCGGGAATCCTGACGACACGCCCGCGGCGATCCACGCCAATCTTGCGTTCGCCCGGCAGTACATCGACTGGCCGTACATCCAGCATCCGACCCCCTATCCAGGAACGCCAATGACGCGTGACCTCGTCGCCGCAGGCCTCGTCGTCAATCCGCGGGTCGAAGAGTATGACGGCACGACCGCCGTCGTCCGCAATGCACATCTGCCGCCGGAAGAGATCGAGTTCGTTCGCTGGAAGGCGGAGCGATGGATGAAGCTGCGGCATGTGCCGGCTGTGCTCCGGCACGACCCGCTGTTCGTCCTCAGGAACGGCCGCCGGATGCTGGCGCACACGTTCAGAGGGTCGACGTGGCGCTCGGTGGCCGGTCTCGAGAGCGCGCGCAGGACGTTCGCGCGTTATTGCGAGATCCGCCGCCGCGAGCGCAGCTACGTCGACTGGCCTGATCCGCTCGGAGCGAACCGGCCCGAGGCGCGTCCCCGGCCGGCGTCCGAGCCGTCCATCGGCATCCCCGTCGACATCGCTCGATAGCAGGTGATCACACTCCTGCCTCGATCGCGACGCGTCCACTGAGCACGCGCGTCCATTTCCAGACCGCGTTGGCGAGGATCACGACGACGCAGACCATCATGATGATGGTGAGTGACGTATTCACCCAGCCCTGGAAGTTGTGCGTGACGTCCGGCCCGATCGCCATCGGCCAGAAGTTATCGGTCACGCTCATCACGCCGGCCGTGAGGGTTGTGATCGACACGAAGATCAGCGGCACGACCGTGACCCACATGTAGCGCGCTTTGCCGGTGTTGATGATGATGGTCGTCGCGACCGCAAGAGCGAGCGCGGCGAGGAGCTGGTTGGCGATGCCGAACATCGGCCAGATCGTGCTGATGCTACCGGTCCAGATGAAATACGCCCACGAAACAACGACCAGCAGGGTCGAGATGATCGAGCCGGGGATCCACTCCTGCCGGGCCATCGGCTTGTAAAACTGCCCGAGGAACTCCTGCACGAGGAAGCGCGCGACGCGCGTGCCGGTATCGATCGTGGTGAGGATGAAGAGCGCCTCGAACATGATCGCGAAGTGATACCAGTAGTCCATCAGTCCGCGCATGCCGGGCAGGCCGCTGAAGATCTGGGCGATGCCGACCGCGAGCGACACCGCCCCGCCCGGGCGTCCGCTGACGGTCTCACCGACCGCTGATTCGAGCGCCGGCAGGTTGACGGCGGGGATGCCGAGATTGGCGAAGGTCGCGGCCGACGTATTGATCGCGAAGTAGTCGCCGGGATGCATCGCGCTCGCCGCGATCAGCGCCATGACCCCGACCAGCCCTTCGATCAGCATCGCGCCGTATCCGATCGGGCGGATGTGCGACTCCTTGCTGATCATCTTCGGCGTCGTACCCGACGCGATGAGCGCGTGAAACCCCGAGATGGCCCCGCATGCAATCGTGATGAACGCGAAGGGGAACAGCGGCCCCGGGATGATCGGTCCACCGCCGAAGGCGAACTGCGAGACCGCCGGCATGTGCAGGACGGGATTGACGACGATGACGGCAATTACAAGGAACGCGATCGTGCCGATCTTCATGAAGGAACTGAGGTAATCGCGCGGGCAGAGCAGCATCCACACCGGGAGCACCGACGCGATGAAACCGTAAGCCGCCATCGCGACGATCAACTGCTCCCGCGACAGCACGAACCAGTGCCCGATCGACGACGCCGCAATGGGCTTGCCGAGGATGACGGCCAGGAGCAGGCCGATCACGCCGATGACCGTCGCCTCGGTGATCCGGCCGGGGCGGAATCTTGTACATGTAGAGCCCCATGAACAGGGCGAGTGGGATCGAGATGCCGATGGTGAAGGTGCCCCAGGCGCTTTCCTGGAGCGCGTTGACCACCGCCAGGCCGAGCCCGGCCAGTGCGATCACGACGATGAAGAGGATGGCGACCGCCGCCATGACGCCGGCGACCGGGCCGATCTCCGACCGGGCGATCTCGGCCAGTGACTTGCCGTCCCGCCGGGTCGAGGCCCAGAGGATCATGACGTCGTGGACGGCCCCCGCCAGGCAGACCCCGGCGACCAGCCAGATGAGCCCGGGGGCGAACCCGAACTGGGCCGCGAGCACCGGGCCGATCAGCGGACCGGCGCCCGTAATTGCGGCAAAATGATGGCCGAATAGCACGAGGCGGTGAGTTGGGTGATAGTTGTGACCGTCATTCCGGACGTGGGCCGGCGTGACGCGCGAGTCGTCCAGCACCATGATCCGGGCGGCGATGAAGGCGCTGTAATAGCGATAAGCGATCGCCAGGCAGCAGAGAACAGGGAGAATGACGTAGAGAGCGCGCATGGGTTGGCGCAGTCTGCCACAGAAGAAACACAGAAGGAAACACGCCACAGAAAAAACACGCGCAGAAGAAACACGTGGCTGTCGGCATACAGGTTGCAGCCGGCGGACATAAATCCAGCGCACTGTCGCTCGCGTAGGACACTTAGTTGATCGTTGGGGCCGGCCTCGCCTGCCTCACATACCAGGCAGGCAGCATGAACATCTCAGGACGTCTTGCAATCCTTGCATTTGCCGCGGTTCTCGCAGCGCCGGCAGCAGTGTCCGCGCAAGGGGACTACTTCGGCCAGAACAAGGTTCAATACCGCGATTTCGACTTCAAAGTTTTGAAGACGGAGCACTTCGACATCTACTACTACCCCGAAGAAGAGGCGGCGGCCCGCATCGCGTCCCGCATGGCCGAACGGTGGTACGGACGGATATCCCAGCTGCTCGTCCACGACCTCCGCGGCCGCCAGCCGCTGATCCTTTACGCCAGTGGCCCCCACTTCCGCCAGACCAACACGATCGAGGGCGGCATTGGCGAAGGGACCGGCGGCGTGACCGAAGCCTTCAAACGGCGCATCGTCCTGCCGTTTGCCGGCCCGCTCGAGGCGACCGACCACGTGATCGGGCACGAGTTGATTCATGCCTTCCAGTACGACATCACCGGCACGGACGTGAACTCGAACACCGCCGGTGCGCTGGCGCTGCCGCTGTGGTTTATCGAGGGCATGGCCGAGTACCTCTCGATTGGTCCCGTCGATCCTCACACCGCGATGTGGATGCGCGACGCGACACGGCGCGAGAAACTGCCGGCGATTGACGACCTCCAGGACCCACGCTACTTCCCGTATCGCTACGGCCACGCGCTTTGGGCCTTCATCGGCGGCAAATACGGCGACAAGGCGGTCGCGTCACTCCTGCGCGCCGGTGCGGTTGCAAAGGGTTACAAGGAGGCGTTCCAGGCCGTCCTCGGCGTGGATTCGAAGGAGCTCACTGCGCTCTGGCACGCGGCGGAGTTCGAAGCCTATCGTCCGGTCGCCGAAGCCACCAGGCTTGCCGGTTCGTTTGCCCGCCCCGTGATCGTCAATGAAGAGAAGGGCACGCGGCTCAACGTCAGTCCTGAGCTGAGCCCAGACGGCTCGCGGTTCATGTTCTTTTCGGAGCGGGATCTGTTCTCGGTCGATCTCTATCTCGCCGAGACGGCGACCGGCAAGGTGATTCGCAAGATCACCGACACCGCGACCGATCAGCACTTCGAGAGCCTGCAGTTCCTCGGGTCGGCGGGAGCATGGGAGCCGTCCGGTGCGCGGTTCGTGGTCCCGGGAATCAGCAAGGGCGAAGCCGTGCTGGCCCTGCTGAACGCGAACAACGGCAAGCGTGAACGCACGATCGAGGTCAAAGGCGCCGATGAGGTGCTCAACCCGACCTGGTCGCAGGACGGACGATTCATCGCGTTCTCCGGCCTTGTCGGCGGGTTCAACGATCTCTTTGTGTACGACCTCGAGGCCGGCACGCTTCGTCGCCTGACCAATGATGCGTTTGCCGAGATGGATCCCGCCTTCTCTCCGGACGGACGCTCGATCGCGTTTGCGACCGACCGGTTCACGACCAAGCTCGACGTCCTCGATATCGGCGATCCGCGCCTCGCGGTGGTCGACGTCGCGACGGGAGCCGTTCGCGAAGTTGGCGGGTTTGCGGGTGCGAAGAACATCGGTCCGCAGTGGACCGTCGACGGTCGCAGCCTGTTCTTTCTCTCCGACCGTGAGGGTGTGACCAACGTCTATCGCATGACGATCGACGGCGGCACCCCGGTGCAGCTGACCAACCTGGTTACGGGGGTGAGCGGTATTACGGCGCTCAGCCCGGCGATGTCGTCCTCGGGCGGCCGCGTCATCTTCAGTGCCTACGAAGACGATGGGTATAACGTCTATGCCCTCGAGACCGAGGCGCAGCTGGCTGGAACGGCGCCGATCGACCTGCCCGGCAACGCCGGTGTGCTCCCGCCCCGGACCACGGCGGTCGGCCCTGTCGCCGCCTTGATCAACAACCCCACGGCGTCGCTACCGCCGGAAGCCGATCCGACCGTCGAGGAGGAGGAGTACAAGCCGAAGCTGACGCTCGACTTCGCGGGCCAGCCTACAGTCGGCGTCGGTATCGATCCGTTCGGTACCTATGCGGCCGGCGGTGTGTCGTTCCTCTTCAGCGACATGCTCGGCAATCACACCCTCGGCACGTCGGCCCAGGTCACCAGCCGGTTCGACGAGTTTGGCGGCAGCGTCTTCTACCTCAATAAGAAACACCGATGGAACTGGGGCGTCGGCCTCGACCAGATTCCGTACGTCTCGCGCGCGTTACCAGAGCGGGATCGTCGTGAACAACGGGCAGCAGTTCTTCCGGCAGGACGAATATCGCATTCTGCAGACCGAGCGTTCGCTCACAGGCCTGATCTCGTATCCGCTGAGCCGCGCCATGCGCGTCGAGGCGACCGGTGGGTTCCGGCAGATCGGTCTGAAGCAGGACGTCCGTTCGCAGACCTTCGACGTCCAGACCGGCCAGCTGGTGGCGGAGACGGAGGAAGAGATCGGCTCGTATCCGAACCTGAACCTCGGGCAGTTCTCAACGGCACTGGTCTATGACACGTCGATCTTTGGCGTGACGAGTCCAATTCGCGGCAGCCGTTCACGACTGGAGTTCTCGCAGAACAACGGCTCGCTCCAATTCACGGGCATCCTCGCCGAGGGTCGTACCTACCTGATGCCGATCCGCCCGGTCACGTTCGCGTTCCGCGGCATCATGTTCGGGCGTTTCGGGCCTGACTCGGAGAACGAACGATTGCCCGCGCTGTTCATCGGATATCCCGGGCTCGTGCGCGGCTACGATCAGGGATCCTTCGAGGCACAGGAGTGCGGCGTGCAGCTGAATGGGTCGTGCCCGGCGTTTGACCGCCTCGTCGGCAGCAGGATGGGGATCTTCAACGCCGAAGTGCGGGCGCCGCTGTGGGCGCTTTTCGGCGGCGACAACTTCTACGGGCCGCTGCCGGTCGAAGTGGCGCTCTTCTCTGACACCGGTGTCGCCTGGAGCCGTGACACGAGACCCGGTTTCAACACCGGTGACCGCGAACCCGTCAGCAGTTTCGGCATCGCGCTGAGGGCCAACCTCTTTGGCTTCGCCGTGGCGGAGATCGACTACGTCAAGCCGTGGAACCGCGATCGAGGCTGGCTCTGGCAGTTCGCGCTCCGGCCAGGTTTCTAAGGCGGACGTCGATTATCATTCGCAGGATGAATGCGAATCCGTACGGCGCCGACCTCGGTGGTCGGGACCCCATGCAGGCGCTGGCCGAGACGCCGGCCCTGATCCGCGCGATTGTCGAGCGGTGGACGGACGCGGACTTCGAGCGCTCCTACGCAGCGGGGAAGTGGAGTGCGCGCAAGATCCTCGCGCACCTCGCCCAGACCGAGGTGGCGTTGACGACCCGAGCGCGCTTCGCCCTGACGACAGAGAATTACCAGGCGCAGTCGTTCGACCAGGATCAGTGGATGCCGCTCGATGAGAAGGTGGATGCGCGGACCGCGCTCGACACCTACACGACGCTGCGGCGGATGAATCTGGCGATGTGGCGCGGCCTCACCGACGCGCAGATGAAGCGGCCCTTCTTCCATCCCGACTTCGGCGAGCTGAATGTTGCCTGGATCGCGGCGCAGATGGCGGGGCACGACATCCATCACCTGAAGCAGTTTCAGCAGATCGCTGCGTCGCCCGTCCAGCCGTAGCCTTCATGCTCGTCAGTCACGACATTGCGAGTGTGTACCTGGGGCTGACCCGTCGTATTACGGTCTGGCTGCCGCCGGGATTCAAGCGACGCCTCGGCACGAGCCGCTACTCGGTTCTGTATCTGAACGACGGGCAGAACCTGTTCGATCCGTCCCGCGCCTTTGCCGGCGCCACGTGGCAAGTCGGCGAGACCGCCGCGGACCTCATTCGCCGGCGGCGTATCCCGCCGATGCTGATCGTCGGCATCGATCACGGCTCGGTGCGACGCGCCCGTGAGTACCTGCCGGTCGAGGATGCGCGGAATCCCACGGCCAAGCGGCCGCTGGGACGGGAGTATGCCGAGTTCGTGGCGCGTGAGGTGATCCCCTTCGTGACGCGCACCTACCCCGTGATGCGCAGTGCCGCGGCGACCGGCTTCGGAGGCTCGTCCTACGGAGCCGTAGCGGCGCTCTACACCTCGCTGTTGAAGCCCGGCCTGTTCGGACGGTTGCTCATCGAGAGCCCATCACTCTATGTCGGCCGCAACCATCTTCTGCGCCTGGCGCGGCGGGCGGAGCGATGGCCGTCGCGCATCTATCTCGGCGTCGGCACCACCGAGACCGGCCGCGACGACTGGAACGCGGAGACGCTCGGCAACGTGCTGAAGCTGGAGAAGATCCTGCGGCGGGCTGGGCTCGGCGACCGCCGGCTGCGTCTGCGAGTAGCGCCGGGGGCCGCCCACACGGAATCGGCCTGGGCGGCACGGCTTACCGGAGGCGCTCGAATTTCTCTTCGGCTGACGCCGAAGAGAAATCGCAGAGCTGGACAAGGAAAAGGGACAGAGGGAAGATGGAAAAGAGCACTACTCCGATCGCCCGGTCGTTACGACGTCGCGAACGCGTCACTGGGCTGTTCGCGAACGGCCTCTACAACTGCCCTTTTCCCTTTTCCATCCCCGCGCGAGCTCAGGAACTGCGCGAGCGCCGCGAATGCTTTCCCCCGGTGGCTCACCGTTGCCTTGAGATCGCGGTCCAGCTCCGCGGTGGTTTTGCCAAGTGGCGGATAGAAGAAGATCGGATCGTAGCCGAAGCCCTGGTCGCCGCGCGGGTTGTCGGTGATGACGCCTTCGATGACGCCTTCCGACTCGAAGATGATCTGCCCCCGGTCGGCGAGTGCCAGGCGGCAGACGAAGCGGGCGCGGCTGCCGCGCGCGTTTCGGGCGTCGAGCAGCTCGTGGATCTTGCGGAACTTGACGGCGTAGTCGTTGCCTTCCCACCTGGCTGACTGGACGCCGGGCAGCCCCCCGAGCGCCTCGATCTCCAGCCCGGAGTCATCCGAAACCGTTGGAAGACCTGTCGCCTGGTGGTAGTAAAGCGCCTTGAGCCGCGCGTTCTCAGCGAACGTGGCCCCGGTCTCCTCAGGCTCCGGAACATCGCTGAACTGGTCGAGTCGCACGAGGTCGACCGGCAGACCCTCGAGGATACCCGCGATCTCCCGCAGCTTTCCCTGGTTGGTGGTCGCGACCAGCAGCTTCATCCTGGAACTACCGCAGGTCGCCGACGATCGATCGCTGAAGCTCGACGAGTTCGAGAATGCCGGCGTCGGCGAGGGTCAGCAGCGCATCGAGTGCGCTGCGCTCGAAGGGCGGGCCCTCAGCGGTGCCCTGGACCTCGATGAACCGGCCGTCACCAGTCTTCACGACGTTCATGTCGACGTCGGCCTTGGAGTCTTCTTCGTAGGCAAGGTCCAGCATCGGGGTGCCGCGCACGACCCCGACGCTCGTGGCGGCGACGAAATCGATGACGGGCAGCGTCTTGATCATGCCCTTCGTGCGCATGTGCTTGAGTGCGAGCACCAGCGCCACGAATCCGCCGGTAATCGACGCCGTGCGCGTGCCGCCGTCGGCCTGGATCACGTCGCAATCGATCCACACCGTGCGCTCGCCGAGCTCCGGCAGCCTCGTGACCGAACGCAGGGAACGGCCGATCAGCCGCTGGATCTCCTGGGTGCGTCCGCCAACCTTGCCGGCGCTGGCCTCGCGCTGCGTGCGCGTGGACGTCGCGCGAGGCAGCATGCCGTACTCGGCGGTGACCCACCCCTTGCCGGTGTTGCGCAGGAAGGGTGGGACGCGGTCCTCGACGCTGGCGGTGCAGATGACGCGGGTGTTGCCGGCCTCGATGAGGATCGACCCTTCAGCGTGCATGGTGAACGACGAGGTCATGCGGGTCGGGCGCAGCTCTGAAGGCTGCCGACCGTCAATACGGGTAGTCATGATGGATTCTCTGTTGTGACCCACACCAGGTTCTTGGCGAGTGGGTTTCGAAGGTCGACGTGCCCGGCGAGGGTGTCGACTTCCTTGCCGTCGACGAGGATCTGAACGCGCGTGATCGCGGGCAGGTTGACCGTCAGCGCGTTGACGATGGTGTAGACGGTGAGGATCTCGTCCATGGAGCCGCCGGTGTGCTTCGTGGTGACTTCGGCGCTCAAGTCTACGAACGCGTCACCGCGCTCGCTGATATACAGCGCCCGCAACGTCGTCCCCGCGGGTATCGCCGAGACGAGCGGCGCGCTGGCGATGGACAGCTGCGTTTCGATGATGCGCCGGGCCTGCTCGACGACAGGCTCGCCCAACGGCACCTCTCGTTGCGCCGGCACGAGCGAGAGCCCGTCCTCGCCGACAAAGTAGAGCGTTGCCGTGATTTTGCGCTGGGCCGCCGCGTCAGGCGTCGTCGCCGCGGCCGCTCCGGCCTGGGGCGCCGGGGCATTGGCGCCGCGATACCAGCGCGGCACGGCAACAAAGAGCAGCCACCACACCAGCACCGCCGCCAGCACGAAGCCCGCAGCGCCGAGGATCGCACGACGCGTCATCGGCCCGGCACCTGCGGCACGGGCGCGAGCGGCGGCGCCGGCACGCCTCGGCTGTCGCGAAACTGGATCACGGCGTCGACGATGCCCTGGACGATGTTGTTCTGGTATGCGTCAGAGGCGAGCTGCGCCTCCTGTGCTGGATTCGTAAGAAAACCGATCTCGACGAGCACGGCTGGCATGTTCGCACCGACCAGCACGCGCAAAGGGCCCTGTTGCAGGGCGCGCGCGTTCATCGCGACGCGGCCGCGCAGGGACGCTTCGATCGTGCGCGCCAGGGTCGCGGATCGTTCGATATGACGCGCCTGCGCGAAGCGCCAGGCGACGACTTCGATGTCGCGGCTGCCGCCGCCGAAGACGGGCAGCGACTCACGCGGCGCGGTCGCGGCGCGCTGCACTTCGTCACCGTATTCGTCGAGATTGAGATAGAAAACCTGTGCACCGCTGGCCCCGGAACGAATCGAAGCGTTGGCATGAAGGCTGATGAAAAGGTCGGCCTTGTTGTTGTTCGCGACGGCCGCGCGCTCGTCCAGGCCGAGCCCGGAATCGCCGTCCCTGGTGAGGATCACGCGGACGCCGAGCCGGGCCTCGAGAGCGGCTTTGAGACGGCGGGCCACGGACAGGGAGACGCCCTTCTCCATCCCGCCGCCGGCGCCACGCGCGCCGTTGTCCGCACCGCCGTGCCCCGGGTCGATCACCACCGTCCGTAGTGTGCCGGCGGGTACCATCTCGAGCAGCGGGGGAGCTTCAGCGGGTGGAGCCGCCGGCGCCGTCGCCGCCGGTGCATCCGTCGTCTTCGAGACCACCTCGACGATGATCCGGATGCCGCCACGATCTCCTGGCAGTTCCGAACTTCTGAACGAGCGCGTAACGAGGGCCGAGCTCGACGACGACAACGGGCCCCTCCGGGCGAATGGCAGCGATGAGGTCGGGTGTCGCGGGTGACGGGAGTGACGCATCGAGTGCGTCGGCTTCGAACCGGATCAACAACCGGTTCCCGTCCTGCGCAACCGCATACTGTGTCGTCGGGGCAACGTCGAACGTCAGGCGAGTCAGCGCGCCTAGTGGTTCGATCCGTCCGGCGACGCGTGGCATCCGGAAGTCGCCGGTGATGATCAGCCGCGACGGCTTGCGGAGTTCGATCGGCGTACCGGCGACCGGCGCGAGGGCGCGCGAGACGAAATCGACAGGCACGAACCAGGCGGGGCCTTCACGTGCGGGCGGGACCGGCAACGAGATCAGCCGGCCGGCGACCGATGCGATTTCCTGGTTCGGCGAGAGCAGGATCGTCTGCCCCCGGACGGTGATCGTCAGCCCGCCCGCGATCGGGTCGTCCTTGGTCGTGAAACTAAAGAGCCGCGCCAGGTCGGCCACGGCGAACATCTCCTGGCCGCTGATCGTCCGGGCCGGGAGCGGACGACGTCCTTCGCGCGAGACCACTGTGTAAGGCGCGGGAGACTGCGGTGCCGGAGCCGGCGGAGCCTGCGCGGAGTAAAGCCGGCCGGTGCTGCTGCGATGAGCACGAGAAGAAGCAGGAGCGCCGCGCGCGGTGATGGAATTGACACCAAGTGTCAATTCTAGTGCAGGGAAGTTGAGGAGAGCGCCTGCGGCCGCAAGCGAGGGCCGGCGGCCTTCGCCGTGAACCGGTGCTCGGCCAGACAGACTCGCGCGTGGCCTCACTCGTCGAGCGCTGCGCGCGAGATGAGGAATGCCTAGACGAGGCTCGCCACGCGAGCGAAGTCAAGGAATGGAGGCGGCGGGATTCGCACCCGCGTCCGAACATACATGCACACAGGAATCTACGATGCGTATCCGCCTCTGAAGTGTCGTGCCCGGCGTGTAGAGACGGAAAAACCGCCGGGCACCCGCCCCGAAAAATCTCGCCGCTGACGTTCGAGGTAGCCGTCAGAAGCCAGCCTGCTTAAATGACATCCGGTCCCCGGCCCGCAGGCTGACCAGGGTGGACGCTCACAGGTTCTTAGGCTGCGAGAGCGAACTGCGTATCTGCAGTTGTTGGTTTTCCATTTTTTGTCGAGGTCATGGTCCTCGGCACGCATCCTGTGAAACCGTATCCCCGTCGAATCTAGGTCGCCCCCTTTGAGAGTCGTCCCGATCATTGTACGGCCCCGACGTAGCCCAGTCAAACCGCTGTGGTGCTTGTACTTGTGGCGTTTTCGCACCTTGACTCCCATGCCTGTGGCCCCGATAATCGGGCTGAATGGCAGAGGATCCGCTCCACGACATCATCGAGGCAATTCGTGCGCGTCTGAAGACGGAACTCGAGACCCAGCTGAAGGCGTTAGCGGAGCGGCATCAGCAGGAACTCGACGAGCAGCGCTCTCGTGTCGAAGCCGAAGCCCAGGAGCGATTTGCCTCCCAGCTCCAGGCCGCCCGGGCCGAAGCCGAACAGCAGGCCTTGGCTGCAGTGACGACCGAACCTCCTGCCGGCGCGATCATCCAGTCATTGCGCGACATCGACGCGGCAGCGTCCATTTCCGATGTGCTCGCCGCCATCGCGAGCGCGGCGAGGTCGGTCACTTCTCGAACCGCGCTCTTTGTGGCGAGCGGTGCGCAACTGGACGAATGGGCAGCCGATGGATCGACGTCCGCTCGATCGATCGAGATCAATGGCTCTGATGCCGGCATCGTGGCCGAGGCGCTGCGCAGCCGCCACGGTGTTCGAAGGAACGGTGTCTGAGTGCGCATTTCCGCTGGTGCTGGATGGCGATGTCCGTCGGCGTGCTTCACGCCGAGGCGGATGCGCGTTCAGCCGGCACGACGGCGTGGGTCGACGCCGTTGAAGCGATGGCGCGTCACGGGGCTGCCCGGCTCGGCTATCTGACGGCGCTTCGAACTGCACAGGCGCGGCAGTGGCTTGCCGATCAAGGTGCCCCGCCGTCATCCACATCAACGAGCAGTCATCCGGAAGACACGACCGCATCGGCCCGCCGCTACGCACGGCTCGTCGTGTCGGAGATCAAGCTTTACAATGAGAACGCGGTCCAGGAAGGGCGGAGCCGGCGCGATCTGCTGGCGCGGCTTGGCCCAGAGATCGATCGTGCCCGCCGGCTGTACGAAGAGCGCGTGCCGGCAGTGGTTCCCGGACGGTCGGGATATTTTCATCAGGAACTGATTCAGACACTCGCCGGCGGGGATCCCTCGCTGCTCGGCTGAGACCCACAGTGAATATCTTCAATGCTCGAGGCGCCAGCCTTGTGCTGGCGCTCACGTTCGTTCTCTCTCCAAGCGCTCCCTCGGTGAGCAAGGCGCAGGGCAAGCTCACGCCGACGGCCCATGCCGCGCTGCCGGAAGACCCGAGCAGCCTGTGGCTCGTGCCGTCCGAACGGGATCGGTCGGCTCGGGCCTCGGCCCAGTACGAGCCGCTGGCCGAAGCCGTGAAGCGGTACCAGGAAGAGGACTACGCCGGCGCCGCGCGTCTCGCGGCAACTCCCTCGCTGGCCGGAACTCCCCTCGGCGGATATGCGCTCTATTACACCGGACTGGCGTACCTGCGACAGGAGCAACCCGCCGAAGCCCGCCGCGTGTTTGAGCGTCTCCTCGATACCAGGCCTGCGGGTCACCTGGCCAGCGCCGCCGCCCTGGCTGCCGGTGAGGCGGCGGAGCTTGCCGGTGATCATGCCGCGGCCCTCCGGATCTACTCGCGCCTGGCGGCTGACAAGCAGGTTGTCAACGACGACATTCTTTCGCGAGTGGGCCGGGTCGCGCTCGCGGTCGATGACAAGCGGGCTGCGGCCGATGCCTACCTGCGTCTCTATTACGAGTACCCGCTGACGCCGGCCGGCGCCGCTGCGAGCACGCAGATTGAGCTGTTGAAAGACCAGGTCACACGGCGCGGATACGCGCTGGATCTCGGCCGGAGCCAGATGCTGTTCGGCGCTCGCCGCTACCCGGAGGCGAGGGCCGGTTTCGTGGCCATCCGCGACAACGTCAGTGGCGATGACCGCGAACTGGCCGATCTTCGCATTGCGGAATCCGACTTCCAACTCAAGAACTACGCAGCGGCCCGCGACCGGCTGCGCCCGTATCTCGCCAAATCGTCGCGACTGGCGGAAGCGCGCTTCTTCTTTCTCAGCGCCATCAAGGAGCTCGGTGACGACGAGCAGTACATTGCCCTGACGCGGGCGCTGGTGGCGGACTTCCCGGACAGCTCCTGGGCCGAAGAGGCGCTGAACAATCTCGGCACACACTACATTCTCGAGAACGAAGACGAGACCGCGGCGGAGGCCTTCCGCGAGCTCTACACGAAGTTCCCGACCGGGACGCGTGCCGAGCGCGCGGCATGGAAGTACGGCTGGTGGAGCTACAAGACCGGCAATCACGCCGAGACGATCCGCGTCTTCGAGAGCGCGGCTACGACCTTCGCGCGATCCGACTACCGCCCCTCGTTCCTCTACTGGTCCGCTCGCGCCCACGCGAAGAACGGTACCGCTACCGACGGTACCGGACGGATGCGCCTGGTGCATACCGATTACGCCAACTCCTACTACGGTCGCCTGGCCGAGGGTCACCTCCGCCGCGCCGGCCTCTTGCCGAAGGGCGACCGGCCGCGCGCGGTCTCGTCGGAGACGCCCGCCGTCGCCGCACCCGCGGTACCGAACGACGCGACCATCCGTCTCCTGCTCGCGACCGGCCTGTACGACGATGCGATCAACGAGCTGCGTCATGCGCAGCGCGCTTCTGCGACGTCCCCGGTGATCGACGCGACCATCGCCTGGGCGTATCACCAGAAGGGGGAGTTGCGGCGAGCGATCACGATGATGCGCCGTGCCTATCCGCAGTTCCTGACGGCGGGCGGACAGCAGCTGCCGCCGCAGCTGCTGCAGGTCATCTTCCCTCTGACCTACTGGCCGATGATTCAAAAGCACGCGAACGCACACAAACTCGATCCGTACATGATCGCGGCGCTGATCGCGCAGGAGTCGACCTTCGACCACGACATCAAGTCAGCGGCGAATGCGTGGGGCTTGATGCAGGTGGTCCCGGCAACGGGCCGAAGGATCGCGCGCCAGATCGGAATTCGTGGCTTCCAGACCTCCAGCCTGACCGATGCCGAGACGAACATCCGGATCGGCACGTACTATTTCGCGCGGCTCGTCCAGCAGTTCGGTGGCACCCACTACGCCCTCGCCAGCTACAACGCCGGTGAAAACCGCATCGTCCGATGGAAGGCGGAGCGCCCCGGGATCGATGAGGATGAGTTCATCGACGACATCCCGTTTCCTGAAACACAGAACTATGTAAAGCGCATCCTTGGCACCGCCGAGGATTACCGCAATCTGTACGGCCCAGGCGGCGAGGGGCGTCCGCAGTCGGTGGTTCGCTGATGCCGACCATTTTGTGACTGCGCCGAAGACGTCCCATGACATCGTGACCGCGGTGGCGGCCGCGGTGATCGCCGCTCTTGCTGCGTGGTTATCACAGGGGACGATTGCGTCCACCGGTGGCGCCGAGCGTGTCGCGCTGCTGCCGATCTCCTTCGCCGCGCTCGGTCTCGCCCTCGTTGCGGGAGCGTTACTGTTCTTCGCCGTCCGCCGCGGCAGCAGCGCCGCTCCAGTCGCTCTACTCGGTTTGATACTCCTGCCGTGGCTTCCAATTCGACTGCCGGCCGCACTGCTGTTGTGGACCGGACCGCTGGCACTTCTGGTCTGGATCGCTTTCTTCTCAGCCATCGTTATCGGCTCGCCCTGGCGATTTGACTGGCTATGGCGCCGTGGCGCGGTGACGGCGGGGGTGCTGGCCTTTACGATCGGTGGACTCGCTGCCTCCCAGATCGTGTCGAAGGGGCCGGAGGGCGACGAGCCTCATTACCTGGTGATTGCGCAGAGCCTGCTGAAGGACGGCGACCTGAAGATCGCGAACAATCATCGCGATCGCGACTATGCCTCCTACTACGCGGGAGTCCTCCCGCCCGATTACCGGGTGCTCGGCCGCGACAGGGAAATCTATTCGATCCACGCTCCCGGTGTGTCTGCGCTGGTCGCCCCGGTTTTCGCGGTCGCGGGCCATCCCGGGGTCGTCCTGTGGCTTCTCGTGATATCGGCCGCGGGATCGGCGCTGGCGTGGCACCTGGCCTGGCTCGTGACTGGACGTCGAGATGCGGCGTGGTTCGGCTGGGCCGCCGTCACCGTCTCGACCACCTGGGTCTTCCACACCTTTACCGTCTATCCAGACGCGGTCGGATCGGTGCTGGTGTTGACCGGCGCGTGGGCACTCGTCCGCGCCGGCCGTGAAGCCCGCGACAAGAGCGAGTCGATCGTCCCGTGGTTCTGGCATGGGTCGGCCCTCGCACTACTACCATGGCTGCATACGCGCTTCGCCGTCCTCGCCGGCGGCATCGGCGCCCTCGTCCTGCTGCGGATGGCGGTGCTTCAGAACGCACAGATGAAGGCGCTGGCCTTCCTCATCGTCCCGGCCGTGAGTTTCATTTGCTGGATCGGCTTCTTCATCTCGATCTACGGGAGGCCGGACCCCTCCGCGCCCTATGGCGGAGAGGAGGGCGGGTGGGCCTTCGTGCCGGATGGTCTCGCCGGCTTGTTCTTCGATCAGCGGTTCGGTCTGATTGCATACGCGCCGGTCCTGCTGTTCGCGTTCATCGGCGTCGCCGTGATGATCGCGAAACCTGCGTGGCGCCGGCAGGCGCTGGAAATACTCTTCGTTCTCATCCCGTACCTTATCGTCGTGACTCACTTCGCAATGTGGTGGGGTGGCCGCAGCGCGCCAGCGCGATTCTTCGTGCCCGTACTGTTATGGATGGCGATACCTGCGGCGGCGGCATGGGCGACGATGACGCGCCGCTCGACGCGGCTGACCGCGGCCGGTGCTCTGATCGTCACTGCGTTCGCAACCGCCGTCCTGGTCGTGGTGCAGGACGGCGTGCTCGCGTTTAACTCTCGCGAGAGTTACGCGCTCTGGCTCGACTGGCTGAATCGTATTGTCGATCTGGCGCGCGCGCTGCCGGTGTGGTGGCGAGAAACGGAAGTTGCGCTGTTTCGGGGGATCGCGGTCTGGCTGGGCGCCGCCATAGCGGGTTGGTTCATGCTGCGGCAGGTCGAGGCCCGATGGTTTGGCGCGCCGGCCCGGCCGGGTGGACTCTCGGGAGGCGACCGCGCTCAACTCGCAACCGCCGCGGCGCTGATCTTCGCGTTCGCGGCCTCCGCCGCGGCCGCGGTGACCTGGGCGGCGGAAGGGATCACCGGGCGAATCACCACGCCCTCTCAACTCGACGCCTTACGCCGTCTTTCCGCCGACCGCGGGTTGCTGGCCCTCAACCTGTCGCCGCCGTCGCTGGCGGACCGCAGCACCCTTCCGGGTCGGCTCATGCTGACGCCGGCCTTCGCGACCGGTCTTGGCGGCGCCGGCCGCTTCGACCGTCCGCTCTTTTCCATCCCGGCCGTACCGGCCGGCCAGTACCGCATCCGTCCGGTTGTGCGTGGCACCACCGGTTGGATCATGACCGGCATTGGCCGCGACCAGTTCGCCATCCGCACGCTCACCCTCGATGAGGCACGGTCATCATTTGTCGTCAGCTTCCCCGTGGATGTGCGAGCGCTGATCATCCGTGGAGACGAAGACGCGCGCCGCAATGTCACTGGCCTGCAGGTGGAACCGCTTGCCATCACGAGGCCGCAGGATCGACTGTCGGAAGGCGTGGCGCGGCAGGGAGTCCGCTACACCAACACCACCGCGTGGTTCCTCGACGATCGCAGCTTTCCCGAGCCGCAGGGGTTCTGGACCGGTGGCGCCCGGTCCACCGAAATCGTCATCCAGCCCGACGCGCCGCATCCTGCGGAGATGCTCATGGTCCGTAACGGCGCCGTCGAAAACACGGTGCTGATCGAGACGAAGGGCTGGCGGGATGAATTGCGGCTGGGTCCTGGTGAAGAGCGCACGGTTCAGGTGCCATCAAACCAGGCCGCCGGCGCCACGTGGCTGCGCATCACCTCGTCGAGCGGCTTCACGCCCTCACAGACGGACAGTCAGAGCCGCGACGCCCGCCACCTCGGGGTGTTTGTGAAGGTGGGTGGGTGAGCGCTTTGCGCTCAACTCCAAACTGCCAAACTCCAAATAGGGCACGGAGGGCGCCGAACTGCAATCCGGTTTGGAGTTTGAAGTTTGGAGTTTGAAGTTGACGATCGTCAGAACCTAACAACCCCACCGAGGTAAGGTCCCCTGAGACTCAGCTCGCCCTCGTCGGTCTCTACCTTGTAGTTCACCTCGAAGGACCGGTAGCCAAGCTGCGCGCCGAAGTTGTCGCTGAAGTTGACCGTGCCGTAGATATCGAAGTCGAAAAACTTACCCCGGTAGTCTTCGTTGATGCTGTCGGGCAGCTTGAATCCGCTGAATTCGCTCGTGATCGAAATGTTCGGCACGACATAGACGCGGCCGATGACGCCGACAGAGGGGATCGGCGCCCGGGCGCGGACGAATTCTTCAACGATGACGTTTGTGAGCGTGGCCTCGACGTCCGTGTACTTGGCCTCGACCAGAACGCCGAAGAAGCCGCGGTCCCGGTAGATGAGGTCGTACTCATACGTGAACCGGAATGCGTTCCACCTCAACGTCGTTGCGACCGGCAACGACAGACTGTATCGCTGGCCATTGAAGATGACGTCGCGCTGCAGGGTGCCTTCGGGTTGCTCGTATGAGATCGGGGTGTACTCGAATCTCAACTTGTGTTTCGTGGCCGGACGGAGCACGGCGCGAATCTGGCCGAACTTGGTCTTCTCGAGGCCGAGGTCTTCGACCAGGTCGATCCGGTCGCCGACGATGCCTCGCCATTCAGTTTGGATAGCGAGTTCGGGACCCGGGTTCCAGAAGTAGGCGCTGAACTCGAAGCGGTAGGTCTCGCCCGTCGCGCGAGTCGACGGTCCGCTGACACCGTATTGCGCCTGTGCCGGCGCGGCCGCCAGGACGAACGCCAGGCACAGAATGGACGACACGATGCGTATGCGCATGAGGACTATCTCGCCCCGGAAAATTGAAAGAGGAAACCAGCCCCTGGTGGAGGAGCGTGGCAGCTTGCTGGGAAAAGCGCCCCCAGAATAGCACATATACTCGGGAGGGATGGGCCCGTCGTTTCGTCGTCTGCTGCCGTTCGTTCTGCGCTACCGCCGCCAGTTCGCTCTCGGCCTCTTCTGCGTTTTCCTGACCAGCACGATCCAGCTCCTGCCGCCGTGGGTGCTGAAGTTCGCGGTGGATGACCTGACCGCGGGCGTCACCCGCGGGAAGCTCGCTCGCTACGCCGGCCTGATCATGGCGATCGCGTTGGCAGGAGCCGTGTTCCGGTTTCTCATGCGGAAGATCATGATCGGCGCCTCCCGCGAGGTCGAGTACGACATCCGGAACGCCTTCTTTTCCCGCCTGCAGCTGATGCCGCTCGGCTACTACCAGGCGCGCCGCACCGGCGACCTGATGTCCCGCGCGACCAACGACCTGAACGCCGTCCGCATGATGATCGGACCGGCCGTGATGTACACCGCCAACACCATCCTCGTCTTCATCGTCGCCATCGGCGTGATGTTGTCGATCGACCCGTGGTTGACGCTCATCGCGCTGGTGCCGCTGCCATTCGTGTCGCTGAGCGTCCATTACTTCGGCCGCGCCATCCATACCCGGTTCGAGGCCATCCAGGCCCAGCTCTCGGAGCTGAGCGCGGTCGTGCAGGAGAATCTTGCCGGCGTTCGGGTCGTGCGGGCCTATAGCCAGGAGGAAGGGGAAGTCGAGCGATTCCGCGCCGCCAACGAGGAGTACGTTCGACGAAATCGGCTGCTGATTCGGCTGCAGGGCTTCTTCTACCCGAGCATGACGTTCTTCCTCGGCCTGGGCGCGCTGCTCGTCCTCTGGCTTGGCGGTCAGGCGGTCATTCGCGGCCGCATCAGCCTCGGCGAGTTCTTCGCGTTCAATGCTTATCTCGCCATGCTCAGCTGGCCGATGATTGCGTTCGGGTGGGTCACCAACATCCTTCAGCGCGGGATGGCATCGTGGAAGCGGATGCTCGAAGTGATCGACGCGGTGCCCGAGATCGCCGATGAGCACGTGACGGAACGAGGTCGCGCACTGCAGGTGGTTGGCGACATCGATATCCGCGGCCTGACGTTCCAGTATCCCGGCGCTGGCCGCCCGGTGCTGGACGGTATCTCCCTTCACATTCCCGCCGGGACCACGGCGGCGCTCGTCGGTGGGACGGGTTCCGGAAAGAGCACGCTGATCGCGCTCCTGCCGAGGCTGCACGAGCCACCGCCTGGTTCCGTGTTCCTGGATGGCGTGGACGTCCGCGAGATTCCGCTCGCGACACTGCGTGGCGCCGTTGGCTTTGTTCCGCAGGAACCCTTTCTGTTTTCCGACAGCCTGGCGGCCAACATCGCCTTCTCCGAGCAGTCACCAGCGGCACATGCCTCATTGCCGGCCTCGGCGGTGGACCGGCGAATACTGGACGCCGCGGCGGTCGCGCGGCTCGACAAGGACGTCGAGGAGTTCCCCAAGGGATATGGCACCGTGATCGGCGAGCGGGGCATCACCCTCTCCGGCGGTCAGAAGCAGCGGACCGCGATCGCGCGCGCCATCTACGCCAACCCGCCGATCCTGATTCTGGACGATGCGCTGTCGGCGGTGGATACGTATACGGAAGACGAGATCCTCTCGAAACTGCGCGGCGTGATGCGCCAGCGGACGTCGATCATCGTCGCCCATCGCGTCTCGACAGTGCGCGACGCCGACCAGATTTTTGTCCTCGACGCGGGCCGCATCGCCGAGAGCGGCACCCACGATCAGCTCGTCGCGCGTGATGGGCTCTACGCGGCGATGTACCGGAAGCAGCTGCTCGAAGAAGAACTGGAGGCGAGTTAATGGCCTCGCACCAGGAAGAGGAGGTCCTCGGTAAGGCCTACGACGCGCGCCTGATGCGGCGGTTGCTCGCATACCTGGTTCCGTACTGGTCGCAGGTGCTCCTTGCCCTCAGCGCCATTGTCGGCGCGTCGATGCTGCAGCTGGCGCAGCCGTATCTGATGAAAATTGCCATCGACGACCACATCGCGCTCGGCAGCATGGCGGGTCTCGAAGGCATCGCGCTGGCGTTTCTCGGCGTACTCGTCGGGAGCTTCCTGCTCGAGTACGTCCAGACCTGGACGCTCCAGAACACCGGCCAGCGGATCATGTTCGACATGCGCATGCAGATCTACCGGCACCTGCAGCGCATCGACGTCCAGTATTACGACCGCAATCCTGTTGGCCGCCTCATGACGCGTGTGACCTCGGACGTCGACGTGCTCAACGAGCTGTTCACCGCCGGGGTCGTCTCGGTGTTCGGGGACATCTTCCTGCTGATCGGGATCATGACGGCGCTTGCGATCATGGACTGGCGGCTGGCCGCGATCGCCTTTGCGGTGCTGCCCTTGATTGCGCTTGTCACCCAGTGGTTCCGCCGCAACGTCCGCGAGTCATACCGCAAGGTGCGGACGTGGATCGCACGAATCAACGCGTTCCTGCAGGAGCACATCACCGGGATGTCGACGGTCCAGTTGTTCCGCCGGGAGCACAGGAGCTTCGCGGCGTTCGACGAGGTCAACCGCGGTCATCGGGACGCGAACATCGACTCGATCTACTACTACGCGGTGTTCTACCCGGCCATCGAGGTGATCGGCGCGCTCTCGACGGCCATGATCATCTGGTTCGGCGGCAACTGGGTCCTGGGCCAGACGCTCTCGGTCGGGTCGTTTGTCGCCTTCATCCTGTACTCGCAGCGCTTCTACCGCCCGATCAGCGACCTGTCGGAGAAGTTCAATATCCTTCAGGCCGCGATGGCGTCATCCGAGCGGATCTTCAAGCTGCTCGACACCCCGCCGAAGATCGTCAGCCACTCGGGCCTGCCCGCCGAAGCGCGACGTGACTCGGGCTTGCCCGCCGTAGCGCGAAGCGCGAAGGCGGGGCACATCGTGTTCGATCACGTCACCTTTGCTTATAACGACACCGACCCGGTGCTGCGGGATGTGTCCTTCGAGGTGGCGCCTGGCGAACGGGTCGGGATCGTCGGCGCAACCGGCGCGGGGAAGTCCACGATCATCAACCTGCTGTTGCGCTTCTATGACGTGACGAGCGGGCGGATCCTGGTCGACGGCCGTGACGTCCGCGAGATGAACCTGGCGGAGCTGCGGCGGCTGTTCAGCCTGGTGCTGCAGGATGTGCACCTCTTCTCGGGCACGATCGCCTCCAATATCCGGCTCGGGGAAGCGTCGATAGACGATGAGGCGGTCAGGCGGGCGGCGGCGTCCGTTCACGCGAGCGGTTTCATTGAAGCGTTGCCCGGTGCCTACGCCAGCCCCGTCGCCGAGCGCGGCGCCACGCTGTCGGTCGGGCAGAAGCAGCTGCTCTCTTTCGCGCGGGCGCTCGCCTTCGACCCGCGCATCCTCGTCCTCGACGAGGCGACGTCCAGCGTCGACACCGAGACCGAACTGCTGATCCGCGATGCGCTTCACATCCTCATGTCAGGCCGCACGACCATCGCGATCGCCCACCGGCTCTCGACGATCCAGGACATGGACAAGATCCTGGTGCTGCATCGTGGCAGCCTGCGGGAGTCGGGCACCCACCAGGAGTTGTTGGCGCAGCGCGGCATCTACTACAAGCTGTTTCAACTGCAATACCGCGAGGCGTAGGCGCTCGCAATTCCCGACTCCAAGTCTGGAAACTCACGGAGTCGTGAGAAGCTGTTGGCAAGCTTGGGAGTTGGCGTTGGAGTCGGCGGTTGGAGCCGGGAGTTGGGAGTTGATTACGGCGTTCCCCAGCGGGAGCTGAGTCATCTCCCGCTGTCGGAACAGCCGGTCCACCGTGTGCGGCGCACTGTTCCGGGGGTTCCAGCCAAGGCGCAGGACGGTGAGCTGCATCTTGCGGCGCCCCATCTGCAGCGCCTCGTTACAGCTCCACAGATACACGTCCACGTGCCGGCCCTGGACCTTTGGACCGGTGTCCATCACGGTGTAGATGCCGTCGTACTTCTCGCCGAGGGAGTCGATCCTGATGACGGAACCGATCGGGAGCAGGTCAGGGTCGGCGGCCGCCATGCCGTTCTTCACATCCGCCCCGGATGCGGTCGTGGTGCCCTTGCAATAGAACGTGGCCGTAAACCGCAGTTTTGAGCCCGCTTCCGGCTTCGAGACCGACGAACGCAGCTCCGCCAGCCTGGCGACGGTGCGGGAATCAAAGACGGTAATCTCGAAAAGGAAGGCAAGAACGATTGCTGCGACCGCTGTCGCCAACACCTTCCGCCCGGTTGAAAACGAGTGGATCATTGTTGAGCTTGGCCACCGCGCTGGGGTCCACCCACTATAGCGGTCTCGAGCTCATTGGTCAAAGCGGCGGGAGGCCTATACCCCTGAGGGGGTATCGTGTCGAATCCAGTGAATATCAGCCCAATCCGTTGGAGAAATGAGTGAAGCCCTCTGGAATTGACTCAAATCCCTCGGCGCGCGCGAGCCGGAGGCCCGGTTCCGCCGTGAGTTCCCCGACTCGGGTTACCGCCAGCCCTTCAGCATGGCGCTGAACGCCGCGGAACCGTCCTCGGAGCTTTTTCGAGACGGTGAACAGCAGTTCGTAGTCATCGCCGCCGGTCAGGGCCGCAAGGGCTGGATCCAGCCCCTGGCCGGAGAACCACGCCACCGCCGCCGGCTCGATCGGGAGGGAAGCGGCGTCGATCGTCGCCCCCGTTCCGCTTGCGGCCGCGACCTGCCGGACCGCGTCCGCCAGGCCGTCGCTGAGGTCCATACAGGCCGACGCCGCCCGGTTGCGGCCGAGCAGCATGCCCATCCGGAGGCGTGGCTCGGGCCTCTGATGCCGCCGGATACACAGGGCCATCGGGTTGCCGGGATCGTTGGCCGTTCCCGACTGCAGAAAGCCGAGGCCGGCCGCAGCCCCGCCGATCGTGCCGGTCAGGTAGATCGAATCGCCGGGGCGCCCGCCGCCTCGCGTGAGGATCCGGCGCGGGCGTGCGCTGCCCGTCACCGTCACGTCCACGATCAGCGGTCCCGGGGAGCGCGAGATATTCCCGCCGGCTACGGTCGTTCCGGACACCGCCGCCATCTCGAGGAGCCCGTCGAGCACTTCGTCCAGCTCCGTCAGCGTGAACCCGCCCGGCAGGATCAGGGAGAGGAGCGCGAACTCCGGCGTGGCGCCCATGGCGACAATGTCGCTGAGGTTGACCGCGAGTGCTTTGTAGCCGATGTCGCTCAGGCTGGAGAACCGCCGGTCGAAGTGGATGCCCTCTACGACCGCATCCGTCGTGAGCACCTGCAGCGCGCCACGCGTTGGTGTCAGCACCGCCGCATCGTCGCCGGGGCCGATCAGCAATGACGGCGGGGGAGCGGGGAGGCGGCGGCGGATGTGCTCGATCAGCGCACGCTCACCCGGGTGGGCGGCGTCAGCGCGCGAAATCAACGGCGCGCGTCTCCCTGATGACCGTGACTTTGATCTGACCTGGGTACTGCAGCTCGTTTTCGATCCGCTTGGCGATGTCCTTGGAGAGCCAGACCGTGGCTTCGTCCGAGATCTTCTCACTCTCGACCACGATGCGTATTTCGCGTCCGGCCTGGAGGGCGAAGGACTTCGAAACCCCCTCGAACGAATCGGCGATCCCTTCGAGTTTTTCGAGCCGCTTCACGTAGGACTCGAGGATGTCGCGGCGCGCGCCGGGGCGCGCGGCCGATACGGCGTCGGCGGCCTGGACGATCATGGCTTCGAGCGAGGGCCAGTCAATGTCCATGTGGTGAGCGGCGACGGCCAGGAGGACGGGCTCGCTCTCTCCGTGCTTCTTCAGGAAATCGAGGCCGAGCTCGAGGTGGGTGCCCTGCAGGTCACGATCGATGGCTTTGCCGATGTCGTGCAGGAAGGCCGCCCGGGCCGCCACCTGTCCGTTGAGACCGAGCTCCTTCGCCATGATGCCGGCGAGGAACGCGACCTCCTTCGAATGGTTCAGGACGTTCTGCCCGTAGCTGGTGCGGAACTTGAGACGCCCCATCAGCCGGAGCACGTCGGGATGCAGGTCGAACAGCCCCAGTTCGAAGGCGGCGGCCTCGCCTTCCCGGCGGACCGTTTCCTCCATGTCGATCTTTACCTTCTCGACGATCTCCTCGATGCGCGCGGGATGGATCCGGCCGTCGGCGATCAGGCGTTCGATCGACTGGCGTGCGACTTCACGGCGATACGGATCGAAGCTGGAGAGAATGATCGCACCAGGGGTGTCGTCGACGATCAGCTCGACGCCGGTGGCGGTTTCGAGCGCGCGGATGTTGCGGCCTTCACGGCCGATGATCCGGCCCTTGAGGTCGTCACTCGGCAGATCGACCACCGAGACGGTGGCCTCGATGGCATGTTCCGCGGCACTGCGCTGGATCGCGTCGGTGACGATTTCCTGCGCCCGGCGGCCCGCGGTCTCGCGGGCTTCGGTCTCGAGGCGCTTGATCATGTTGGCGGCGTCGCGTCGCGCGTCGGCCTCCATCTGCTTCATCAGGATGTCGCGGGCTTCGTCGGCCGTCAGGCCCGCCACTCGCTGCAGCTCGCGCTGACGATCGCCAACCAGCTGCTCGGCCCGCGCCAGCGCGGCGGTCGTGCCGGACTCCTGTGCGGCGAGCCGCTTCTCGCGGCTGCGGACGTCCTGTTCGAGGCGGTCGCACTCGGACAGCCGGTCGGCCAGCGCCCGGGTCTTGTCGGCGAGCGCCTGCTCGAGGGTGCGGAGTTCGGCCTGGACGGCGCGCGCCCGCCCATCGGCTTCGGTCGTGACGCTGTGGGCCTTTTCGCGAGCGGCAAGTTCCGCTTCCTTGCGCAGGCTGTCGCCGTCGCGGACGGCCTCCTTGCGCAGCATCTCCGCCTCACGGGCGGCGTCCTTGCGCAGGCCTTCGGCGTCCCGTTCGGCAGTCCTCCGGATGGCTTCGGCATCCGCCGTGGTTTGCGTGAGTAAACGGGTCGCGTCGGCCTGGGCGGTGGCAAGCGCCTGCTGTGCCTGGCGACGCCGGCCAGCGGCAGCCCAGAGCAACAGAACACTGCCGGCGATACTGGCGGCGAGAAGCAGAAGCGCAGTCATTTAGATGGAAAAAGGAAAAGGGAAAAGGGAAAAACCCGCGCAAGAGCGGCCTTGACCATTTTCCCTTTTCCCTCTTCCCTCTCCATTTGGAGAGAACCCCGCTTTGCCGTGTGGGGAGGTCGGATGAACCTGCTAGAGCAGGTGGAACCGCTGCACAAGCCACGCTTCAGGCTTCCTCTTACAGAGGCATGCACACCACGCAGCGTCGCGATTCACTTGGGATGAAACATCGGCTCAAACGAGCCTCCGAACCATCACGCACAAAGCAGGGAAGTGAAACCCTTACAGGATCTTACCGCACGACCGGCAGCTTACCTAACCCTGTAACGCAGGTCGATCGGGCTGCTGTCCGGGAGAATCCAGCCCCAGGGCGAGGTCGAGGACCCGCTCGAGCTCCTCGGCGCGCACCGACAGGGAGGTGCGCTGATTGCGGTCGTTCGCCTGGGCGCGGAAACATTCATCCGCGATGTTGAGGGCGGCAAGGACTGCGATCTTCAGGGTGTCACTGGCGCTCGTCTCTCGGGACGCGACGCGCATCTTCTGGTCCACGTACGCGGCCAGTTCGGCCACGTAAACCGGATCCAGGCCACTACGGATCGGATACTGCTGGCCGTGGATCTCGACGTGAACCACGCGCGTGTCGTCCTGCTCCATAGTCACATGTCCTGACTGGACGATCAGAGATTGAGCGTCTCGATCTGTTCGAGCATCTCGCCCACCCGCGAGCGGATCAGGTCACGCTCCTCGCGCAGGACGTTCAACTCGGCACCGCTGCCTTCAGCTTCGGCGATGCGTGCCCGCATCCCGTCCAGTTCCCGCGAGAGCCGTGAATTTTCGTCGGACGCCTTTGCGTTGTCGACGCGCAAGCGGTCGATCATTCCGACCAGCATCCGGACTTTCTCTTCGAGCCGATCGATCGGCTCGAGGTCAACACCACGCGCTACAGCCACTTTCGCCAATGCCAAACCCCCGATGTCAGTGTTACCTGCGTTGTGCGGCGTGTTCGCGCTCGAGCGCCGCCACGATTTCGTTCATCGCATCATCCACCTCGTCGTCGGTCAACGTCCGCTCGGCGGAGCGGAAGGTGAGACGCAGCGAGAGGCTGAGACGGCCCTCTGGAATGCCTTTGCCGTGGTAGCGGTCGAACTCGATGACCGACTGCAGCAACGAAGGTGCCGTCGAACGGATAGTGCCACGAACGGCACCAGCAGGCAAGGTATCGGCGACCAGAATCGAGAGGTCGCGCACGATGGACGGAAACTTCGGCAGCGACGTCGTGCGCAGAGCGTCCGACACGCCAGTCGACGCCAGCGCGTCGAGGTCGAGCTCGGCGACAAAGACTTCTTCGCCCGCAGGGAATCCACGTGCCTCGGCGATTGCCGGCAGCAGCTGTCCCAGGCTCCCGAGCGACACCCCTGCTGCGTGGACGGTCGCCGAACGACCAGGCGCAAGGAAGCCGATCGGTGCGGGCGTGAGCTCGATGGTGTCAACGCCGAGGGCCCTGCCGAGCACGTCGACGGCACCCTTGATATCGAAGAAATCCACGCCCCGAGGCGGCGATGACCAGTGCGCCGGATGGCCTGCGCCGGACCAGGCCAGGCCAACCGCGCGGCCCTCGCCCGACGCTGTGAAGCGGCTCCCCGTTTCGAAGAGACGAACGTCCTTGCGTCCGCGCCGGCGATTATGTGCGGCCGAATCCACGAGACCCGGCAGCAGCGATGGCCGCAGCACCGCAAACTTCTCCGAGAGCGGGTTGGCGATCGCGGTCGGCTCAAAGTCTGCGGGGCAGAAAGGAGTGGCCGCTGGCCGCTCAATAAACGCGAATGTCATCGACTCCGACAGGCCAGCCGCGGTCAGGACGGAGCGGATCTTCCGGTCGCGTTCCGTGCGCGGATCCTGTGGCGGCTGTGGAGCAGCGAGAACGGGGAAGGTCGACGGCAGCCGGTCGAAGCCGTAGTGGCGACCGACTTCCTCGACGAGATCGATCTCGCGGGTCACGTCGACGCGAAAGCTGGGAATCGCAACGGTCCACGCCTGGTCGTCGGCTTTCTCGATGGCAAATCCAAGGGGCGCGAGAATGCGCGGCACATCAGCGTGCGGCACGTGCATTCCGAGCACGCGCTCGATCCGCGCCGCTCGCAACGTGATCAGCGTGGCCGTTCGGGGCGACGGGTACACGTCGACGGTCGTGCCTGCCTTGGCTGCGCCCATCTGCTCGAGCAGTGCTGTCGCACGAACGAGGGCCTCGAGGGGGGCATTGATGTCGCCCCCGCGCTCGAATCGAGTGGAGGCTTCGGTCTTGAGATTCAGGCGCTTGCTGGTCCGGCGCACCGAGGCCGGTTGAAAGTAGGCACTCTCGAGGACCATGCGCTTCGTCGTTGCATCGATCTCGGAGTCGCGCCCGCCCATCACCCCGCCGATGGCGACCGCGCGCTCGGCATCCGCGATGATCAGCATCTCGGGATCCAACGCCCGTTCCACTCCGTCGAGGGTCGTCAATTTCTCACCGGGCCGGGCACGACGCACCACCAGACGTCCACCGGCAAGACGATCCAGGTCGAATGCGTGCATCGGCTGGCCCATCTCGAGCATCACGTAGTTGGTGACATCGACGATGTTGTTGATGGACCGGACCCCGGCAGCCTCCAGGCGAGCGGCCAGCCAGGACGGCGAGGGTCCGACCGTAATGTCGAACACCTGGGCCGCGTAGCGCGGACAGAGGTCAGGCGCGTCAACCGTCACCTGTAGGGGCCGTTCGAGAACGGCCCCGTGGCGCAGCGGGGACATTGCGCGGAGTGTCGCGGGACCAGATCACGGCCGCCTCGCGGGCGATGCCGACATGGTTCAGGCAATCCGGACGGTTCGCGGTGATCTCGAAATCGATGACGCCGTTCTCGACGCTGGCGACCTCGAAGCCACGCAGGGAGATCTCGCGCGCGACAGTCTCGACGTCGCCGGGAATGCCCGGAACGAGCTCCGCCAACCACTCGTGGACGATCTTCACAGCGGGAACTGCTCCAGGAAGCGCAGGTCGTTCTCGTAGAACAGGCGGATGTCCTCGACGCCCCACTTCAGCAGAGCGATGCGCTCGATGCCCATGCCGAATGCGAACCCGGTGTACTTCTCCGAGTCATAGCCGACCGCTTCGAACACGGCCGGATGCACCATGCCGCTGCCGAGGATCTCGATCCAGCCGGTGCGCTTGCACATCCTGCAGCCGAGCGCCGGCGCAGACCGCGCAGCTGATGTCGACCTCGGCGCTTGGCTCGGTGTAGGGGAAGAAGCTCGGACGGAAGCGGACCTTACGGTCCTGGCCAAACAGCTCGCGTACGAAAATGTCGAGCGTGCCCTTCAGATCCGCAAGCGTGACGTTCTCGCCGACGACGAGCCCTTCGACCTGCGTGAACATCGGGGTGTGGGTCAGGTCGAGATTGTCGCGGCGGTAGACCCGGCCAGGGGCGATCACGCGGATCGGCGGCTGGTGCGTCTCCATGTGACGAATCTGCATGCCCGAGGTATGCGTGCGCAGCAGCGTGGCCGGATTCCCGGCGGATGAGCGGACCGGTGCGGCGAGATACAGCGTGTCCTGCATGTCGCGCGCGGGATGCTCGGCCGGCATGTTGAGCGCTTCGAAGTTGTGGTAATCGTCTTCGAGCTCGGGGCCTTCGATGACGAGAAACCCCATGCGCATGAAGATCGACTCGATGCGCTCGCGCAGCAACGACAGGGGATGTCGGTGGCCGATCGCCGGCACACGGCCGGGGAGGGTCACGTCGACCGCGCCGGCAGGAGGGCGCGTCGAGGCCGACGCCGTCAGCCTCGCTTCGAGCTGCGCTTCGATGTCTTGTTTGAGTGCGTTGGCGAGCTGCCCGAGCCGGGGGCGGTCCTCAGCGGGGGAGGATCCGAGAGCTTTCAAGAGACCGGAGACGAGGCCGCCCTTGCGGGCGAGATAGCGGTCGCGCACCGCACGCAGATCCGCCTCGCTCGCCGCCTGCGCGAGATCAGCGGTGAACTGTGCTCTGAGGGTGTCGATCGGCGAATCAGACATGGAAAAGGGAAAAGGGAAAAGGGAAAAGGAAAACGGGCTAAAGCGCTTCGGTTAGCGCTCTTTTCCATTTTCCCTTTTCCATCTTCCATCGGCGGCCGCGCTATGCGCGGGCGGCCGCCGCTGCGCGCGCCTTCGGGCGGGCAGCCTTGGCGGCGGTCGCGGCCGGCCGCTTGGTCGCAGCGGGCTTGGCGTCCCCGGCAGCCTTGGCGAGCGTCGCGAACGCGGCCGGCGAGGTGACGGCGAGGTCGGCGAGCTGCTTGCGGTCGATCGGGTTGCCGGCAGCCTTGAGGCCCGCCATCAACTGACCGTAGGTGAGCCCGTTCTCGCGCGCGGCGGCGTTGATCCGGACGACCCACAGGCGCCGGAAGTCGCGCTTCTTGCGGCGGCGGCCGACAAACGCATACTTGAGCGCGGTATCGACCGACTCTTTCGCGGCGCGATAGAGCTTGCTCTTGTTCTGGTAGAACCCTTTGGCACGCGCGAGAAGCTTTTTCCGCTTCGCCCGGCGAACGTTTCCTCTTTTGACTCTCGGCATTGCTTCCTTCTTCTTTAATGCTCGAGGGGCCCCACCCAGCTCGATGCCGCTGCCTGGTCACGGACTCGTTCGCGGCGGCCGCGCTACAGTTCCGCGGCGCGATGCTGATCAGCTGACAGCTGATAGCTGACTAGCTGATGGCTTAGTTCGGCAGCATCAAACGGAGCTTGGCCTGGTCGACGGCGGCGACGACCACGGTGCCCTTGAGCCCGCGCTTGCGGCTGCGGGTCTTGCTCGTGAGAATGTGCTGTTTGAACGCCTTGCTCCGGGTGAACTTGCCCGTGCCCGTCTTCTTGAACCGCTTGGCGGCTCCCCTGTGCGTCTTCAGTTTCGGCATGATGTTTATGTAGTTAGCTATTCAGTTTCCGCTGGTCGTTCTGTCTCTCGCTTGGGCGCCGACTTGCGGCCGGCACGCTGCGAGAGGATCGTGTGCATCTGGTTGCCTTCCTGGCGCGGCGCCGTCTCGGCAATCGCCAGGTCCCCGAGGTCTTCGATCAGGCGCTCGAGAATGCGCCGGCCGATCTCGGGATGGGCCATCTCGCGTCCGCGGAAGAAGATGGTCGCCTTGACCTTGTCCCCTTCGCCCAGGAAGCGCTCGATGTGCTTCTTCTTGAACTGGTAGTCGTGCTCGTCGACCTTCGGCCGGAACTTGATTTCCTTGACCTCGATCACCTTCTGATGCTTCTTGGCTGTCCGGGCGCGCTTCTGTTCCTGGTACTGGTAGCGTCCGAAGTCCATGATGCGGCAGACCGGCGGCGTTGCCGTTGCCGCGATCTCCACGAGGTCGAGACCCTTGCCCCGGGCGATGGTCAGCGCCTGTTGCGGCGGCATGATCCCGAGCTGTTCGCCGGTATCGTCGATCACGCGGATTTCGCGCACCCTGATGCGTTCGTTGACCCGGACGCGTTCTTCACGCCGCGGGCTGCGGTCAAATGCGATATAGCCTCCTCACGCGGAGACCGGTTCCGGAACGTGCTTGTTCCGGATCTCGGCCAGAGCCGCGCTGATGAACTCGTCGATGGATCGGCTCCCGAGGTCGCCGGTAACACGATGGCGAACCGCCACGGTGCCTTCAGCCGCCTCACGATCCCCTGCTACCAGCATATAGGGGATCTTCTGCAGTTGAGCCTCGCGAATCTTATACCCGATCTTTTCCTGTCGTTCGTCGAGCTCGACCCGCAGGCCGGCCGCCTGTAGCTGTGCCCGTACGGCCTGGCAGTGCGGGAGGTGCCGGTCAGCAATCGGCAGGATCGCCACCTGCACCGGTGCCAGCCATAGTGGGAACGCCCCCGCGAAGTGCTCGATCAGGATCGCGATGAAACGCTCGAACGAGCCGCACACGGCACGATGGATGACGACGGGCCGGTGCTCTGCGTTGTCTTCCCCGACGTAATTCAGGTCGAAGCGCTCAGGCGCGGCGTAGTCGAGCTGGATCGTGCCCAATTGCCAGGCCCGGCCGAGCGAGTCGGTGACGTCGAAGTCGATCTTCGGCCCGTAGAAGGCGCCGTCCCCCTCCTTGACCGTGTAGGGACGCCCCGTCGCTTCGAGTGCGGCCTTCAGCGCCGCTTCAGCGCGATCCCACATGGCGTCGTCGCCGATCCGCTGCGCTGGACGCGTGGCGAACTTGAGGCTCGCCTGCAGCCCGAAGGTTTCATAGTGACTGACGATGAAATCCGTGAGGAACTTCACCTCGTCGGCGATCTGGTCCTCGCGCAGGTAGACGTGGCAGTCGTCCTGCGCGAACTGCCGCACGCGGGTGAGCCCCGACAGCGCACCAGCCAGCTCGTTCCGATGGAGCACGTCGAACGTAACAAATCGGAGGGGCAGCTCGCGGTACGACCGCTTTGCCGTCGCGTAGTCCAGATGGTGCGAAGGGCAGTTCATGGGTTTGAGACCCATGTCGTGATCGTTCGTTTCGGTGTTCAGCACCAGGAACATGTTTTCCCGGTACTTCCCCCAATGACCTGATTGCTCCCAGAGCGTCTTCGTGTACAGCAGCGGCGTCTTGATTTCTTGAAACGCCTCGTTCTGCCGGCCCTGACAAAAGCCGACCAGGGTGTTGTACAGGGTCGTGCCGCGGGGGGTCCAGAACGCCGCCCCCGGCGAAACCGGGTGGAAGTGAAAGAGATCCAGCTCGCGTCCGAGCTTCCGGTGGTCGCGCTTCTTCGCTTCCTCGATCTGATGCAGGTGCGCCTGCAATTCCTTATCGCTGAAGAACGCGGTGCCGTAGATGCGCTGCATCGGCTGGTTCTTCGCGTCACCCTTCCAATAGGCGTTCGACGTGGTCAGCAGCTTGAACGCCTTCAGCCGTCCAGACGAAGGGACGTGCGGACCGACGCAGAAGTCGACGAAGGTCTCCCGATCCTTGATGGTGTAGCACGAGACCTCGGACTGACCGGCGGTCTTCTCTTCGATCAACTGCACCTTCAGCGGCTCGCCATGCTCGGCAAAGAAACGCATCGCTTCGTCGCGTGACCACATCTGCCGTTCGTACGGCAGATCCTGCGCGGCGAGCTCCTTCATCTTCTTTTCGATGGCGTCGAGATCCTCCGGCACGAACGGACGGTCGACCACAAAATCGTAGAAGAAGCCCTCGTCGGTCGCCGGGCCAATCCCGCACTGCGCGCCAGGGAACAGGTTCGTGACCGCGGCGGCAAGCAGATGGGCGGTGCTGTGACGGTAGACGTGGAGCGCTTCCGGGCTATCGGAGGTGATCACGCGAACACGCGCGTCCTGCTGGAGCGGGGCCGAGAGATCGACCAGGCGGTCGTCGACCACCGCGGCAAGTGCCGCTTTTGCCAGCCGAGGCGAAATGGCAGCCGCCACCGCGCCGGGCGTAGTGCCGGCGGGGACGCGACGGCCGGAGCCGTCTGGCAGCGTGACAGTGATCTCACTCATGGCCACAGGCGTTCAGCCGCAAACGGCGACATCAGCCACGGAAGAAACACAGAAGAAACACTGCGAAAATCACGGTGAAATCTCTGATTCGAGGCTGGTGGGCTATTGCGGCGGGGCGCTCTATCTCTTCTCTTCCTCTTACTTCTGACTCAGGCTTACCTTCAACAACGTCGCGGCTAGCGATCCGGCCTTCGACTCGCGCGATGTCGCGCTAGCTCGGACATTCGACTTGTCAATGACGCGGCTGGCATAAGCGAGCCGCGCAGCGGAAGTGAATGGTAGGCACGGGCAGACTCGAACTGCCGACCTCCTGCGTGTCAAGCAGGCGCTCTAACCAACTGAGCTACGCGCCTATGTCGTGAAAAACACTGGCCTTACCGGAACAAAGAGTTTAGCACAGGCAGGCAGAATTCCGGATCGCCGACTGGCTGTCAGCGATCCTCGAGGCACTGCGTCTAGCGTGAGCCGAGCGGCAAACGACGCATCTCGCTCGGTGTCCTGGCGCGCTGGATCGCCGCGTCGAGAAGCGGATCCGACGTCGGGAGCGAGGCGCCGAAATCGACATCGGGCTCATCGATAGCGACATCGGGTTTGAGGCCCTTGCCGTGGATCGTTTCCCCGGCCGGCGTCAGGTAGCGGGCGTAAGTGAGCCACAGACCGCGATTTTCTGGCAGCGGAATCAGTTTCTGGACCGCGGCGCGGCCGATCGTGTGCTCGCCGACGAGCTCCGCCCGCTTGTTGCCGTTGAGCGCGGCGGCAAAGACCTCGGCGGCGCCGGATGTCCCTGCGGTCACAAGCAGTTGCACCGGCAACGTGATGGTGCCATCCCCCTGGCCGGCGACGACCGATTCTTTCGGGGCCTCGGCCTTCGGGTCCTTGGCCCGCCCGGCCTTGGCCGAGAGCGTGCCCGACTTCACAAACGGCCGCGCCGCGGCGATCCCGTCTTCGATCTTGCCTTCCGCGGTGCGGCGGACATCGACGATCAGCGCCTTCGCGCCAGACTTCTCGAGCTCGCCGGCGGTGCGCTTCAGGTCAGCTGCGGTGGTGGCGGTGAACGCGGGAACGCGGATGTAACCGATGCCGGCGTCCAGCATCTTCGCGGTCACCGGCGGCGCCGTGCTCTTTTCGCGGACGAGCGCGACCTCGTGCGGTTCCGCCGCGTTGCCGCGGATGATCGTGAGTACCACCTTGGATCCGGGCGCGCCATGCAGCAGCCGCGTACCTTCGAACACCGTCAGGTCGCGCGTGGCCTTGCCATCGATCGCGCGCACGTAGTCGCCGGTCTGCAGGCCGGCGCGGGCGGCAGGGGAGTCATCGCGCGCGGCGATGATGCGCAGGTAGAACTGACGCGTCAGCTCGATACCCAGATCGCCGCCGGGAAGCGGAGTCTGCGCCTGTCGCATCTGGTCCGCGTTGAGATACGCACTGTCAGGATCGAGCCCCTCGGCAAGGCCGCGCATGGCGCCTTCCATCACGGCGCTGACCTTGACGTCTTCGACGTAGGTCTGCATCACCAGCCCGACGACGTCCTGGAAGACGCGGAGATGCTGAAACTTGTCGTCACCCGGCGTGCGTGCTGCCGCGTTGTTACCGAGCAACCCGCCGATCAGCACGAAGGCGAGCACAGGCGTCGACACGAGGAGAACTGAGACGCGCGTTTTGAAGCTCATAAATATGTCTGCCGCAGCGCAGCCGTCAGGGCTGCTTCCGCAACCATTGTAAGGGATCCACGGGCTGACCGTCGATCCGTAACTCGAAGTACAGCGCGGGGTTGCCGCCAGGGTTTCGACCTGACAGGCCTACAGGGGTGCCGGCACTGACGCGGTCTCCCTTAATGACGCTGCCGGAGGCCAGATGGCCGTAAAGCGTATGCGCGCCGCCGCCGTGATCGACGATGACGAGGTTGCCGAAGGCGGTAAAAGGGCCCGCAAATGTCACAACACCTTCGTGGACGGCGGATACCGTCTGTCCGTCCGGCAAGCGAAAGCTCGATGCCGTTACGGTCGACGTTGATCCCAGCCATTCGTCCCACCTGCTGACGGCCGAAGCGGCCAATGACAATTCCGTCTGCCGGCCAGGGCATCTGGCCGCGGAAGGGACGAATTGGGACGAGGACCGCGGCGGTGCCCGGTTGCGCCACGGCCGCCTGGAGGCGCTGATGCGCGGCCTCGAGTTCGGTGGCGAGCTGCGCCGCCAGGTCGCGGCGTTGATCGATCGAGGTCACGAGCGCCGTTCGTGACGCGACGGCGCGATCGAGCGCGAGCTGCGCGGCGGCGGCCTTTTCCTGCGTCGCGCTGAACTCCCTGGCGCGGCGTTCGAGGGTGTGGCGCTCGTTCTCGAGCGAGACCAGCGTCTCTTCGTGCTGCCGGACCCGGTCGCGATCGAGGCGCGTCAGCGCCGCGGCGGTGCGGTAAGCACGGCCGATCGACTGCAAGTCGTCAACGTCGAGCAACAGGCGCCAGTAACCGGCGCGGCCCATCTTGTAGAGGCGCACGAGGCGAGCCTCGACCTCGGGTCGTTGCGTATCGGCCGCCTGCCGCAGCGTGGCGGCGCGCGCGGTCGCGGTGGCCAGCTGCTCCTGGGTCGCGCTCAGGTCTGACTCGATGGCCAGCAGCTCCTGGTTCTTGATCTCGCGTTCGAGCTCGAGCTTCCGGAGCTCGTTGAGCAGCGTCTGCTCGCGGCTGTTGAGCGCCGCGGCTTCCTGCCTGAGATCGCGCAGGCGCTCGGCGACCCGTTGCGCTGCGGCGCCCTGGACCGCACGGATCTCTACTCGCAGCGCCGCGACGAGCGCCAGGACGCACAGGAGGCTGGCGACGCGTCTCACCACAGCGGCTTGCCGTCGATATACGACGGAATCGGCAGACCAAAAAACTTCAGCACGGTTGGCGCGATGTCCATGATGTTCGGTGCCGGGCTGTTCACGGGCCGGTTGGTAATCAGCACCCCGGCGGTGGTGGCGAAGTCGTAGCCGCCGTGATCGCCACTCCATTTCTTCATGTTGTCGTAGACGATCCCCTGCGGGGAGCCACCAAGGGTCGTTTGCCACGACACGCGATAGCCGTCCTCCATCCCGACCTGCAGCTCCGCGGCGTTGCCGATGAACTCACCGCTGTAGACATCGTCCCGCTTGTAAACGGCACGAATGATTTTCGAGCCATCGGCAGGGTCGACCATCGTCAGCAGGCGTGCGCTCAATTGGTCGGCGAGCTGTTTCGCCTCGGCGCCCGGCGACACGATGCCTTTTGATTCACGGCCCTGGAGGTTGAAGTAGACCTGGCCGAGCCCCATCGCATAGGCGCGGGTGCGGCTCCAGTCGACGTTCTCCCAGAACTCGCCGGAACCGCCGAAGAGGTCCTCGAGCTTCTTCTCGCCCGGCTGCTGGCCCTGGATGACCATGTAGCCCTCCTGCACCAGCCAGGTATTGAGGTTGACGGCTTTGCGCCAGGAGTGAAAGCCGTGGTCGGAGACGATCATCAGCTGTGTGCCCGGCTCCAGGTGTTCGAGGACCTCGGCGATGAACGTGTCGGCGCGGCGGTAGATCCGTTCGATGGCATCGCCGTGCTTCTGGGCGATGGCGGCGTCGTACATCGGGTGCTTCGGGTCCATCAGCCGCCACATCATGTGCTGCACGCGGTCGGTGGATTCGATCACGCCGACGAGCACATCCCACTTGCGCGCGTCGATGCGATCGAGGATCACCTGGGCGCGATCGTCGAAGGCGCGCTGCAGGTCGTCCATGAACTGCTGCTCGTTCATGCGGTCTTCGTTGAGCGGCCAGGTCGCCTCGGCCCACCCGAGCGTCCGGTAGTAGCCAAGACGCTTGAACAGGTCTCCCGCGAACGACTCGGGATAGGAGATCGGTACCGGCGGATTGTCCGGCTTCCAGTTGACCGGCGAGATGTAGAGCTGGAGTTCGTTGTCCGCGTTCATCAACAGCATCTGCGCCATGCCGTGGACGCGAATCAGGAAGTTGATGCGGAAGTCGAGATCGATCCAGCGGCTCGTCTTACCGACTTCGAGCGGGATCGACTCGCCGTCGATCTCGACGACCGCGCTCTTCGCAGTGCGGTTCCAGCGGATCGTGAGGGGCAACCGCACATCGGCCTGTGCCTCGAGCTCCGCAATCGCCTTACGGTCCGCATCGACCGGCGTGCCGCCCTTGGCGCGAAGGGCGGCGAGTTGCTGACGCACCACGGGATTGGGCGGACCGACCAGCTCGGTTCTGGCGACGTCGCCGTCCATCACCAAGCGGCGGAGGATGCCGCCCATCTCGGTGCTGCCTTCTTCGTAGCGGCTCAGATCGGTTGCGTAGAACGAGAACGTTCCCATCGTGCCGCGAATGTCGGGCAGGGGAAGGCCGGACAGCAGCTCACCGTTCTTCACGTTCTCGGGCGGAAAGGTCACCGGCACGGTGAGGATGCTCGAGCGGACGCCGGCCTCGCCCGCGGTAACCCAGAACGATGTGCCGCCGCGCGTCGAGATGATCTGTGGCTTCGAGGTGGGAATGTAGTTGAAGAGGAACTTCGGCGGCACCCGGCGCACCATCCCGAGGTCGGGGAAGTAGGTGGTCGTATCGCGGACGAGGAAGTCGTAGATGTTGTGCTTGCCGGCATTGACGCCCGTGGCAAACGACGCCCACGCGGTTGGCGACTCTGGAGAGTGGGTCGTCGAGAGCGGATAGAGTCCGCCCTGCTCGGTCAGCTTCTTGAACGTCGGAAGCTTGCCGGCATCGATCCACTGACGCACCAGGTCGGGGTCCATACCGTCGAAGCCGATGATGACGAGCTTCTGTGAGTACTGGCTCGGTGGCGTGCTCCCGTTGCACGCCAGCACCGACACCGATGCCGCGGCCGCCAGCACGAACGCTGTCACAAATCGCATGTCCATGAGGAGGCGGCCATTGTACCCTTCATGGGTGCAGGCCCTCGACGTCAACGGCGACCATAGGCGAACCGGGCGGGCGCTGGGCATCGACTACGGGCAGAAGCGGATCGGGCTGGCGCTCTCTGACGCCACTGGTCTGCTGGCGCGCCCGTGGAAGGTGATCGCGCGCGAGGGCAACGCCATGCAGGTCGCGGCCGCGCTAGCGCGCGAAGTGGACGCGCTCGCCGCATCCGATGAAGCGGTGTCGGTCGTGGTCGTCGGCTATCCCCGGCGGTTGAATGGTGAGGCGACCGAGCAGACGATCGCCGTCCAGAAGGTCACCGATCGGCTCAAGGCACTCGTGTCGGTGCCGGTGGTGCTGCAGGACGAGCGCCTCAGCAGCCACGAGGCCGAGGAAGTGCTGGCGCGGCGCGAGAAGGATTGGCGGAAGAGGAAGCTGTTGCTCGACGCGATGTCGGCGGCAGTGATTCTGCAGGATTACCTGGACAGCGGCGGAGCGGGTCGCGCCGGGTCGGGCACAGAGGATGGGAACACGTGAAAAGGCTGATTACATGGGGACTGCTGCTGATCCTCGTGGTTGTCGCAGCGGGCGGTGTGTGGGCCTACGTGAACCTCGGGCGGCCATACAAGGGTTACCAGGGGACCGAGCAGTTCGTCGAGATACCGGCAGGACGCGGCTTGTCGGGCGATCGGCAAGAGCCTGGCGGATGCCGGCGTCGTGCGTTCGAGCGAAACGTTCCGGTTGGCCGTGTGGCTGAGCGGCAGTGGCCGTCGCCTGCAGGCCGGCGAATATCGATTCGATCGTCCGTTGACGGCGGCCGAAGTCGTCGACAAGCTGGCGAAGGGTGATGTCTATGTTCGCGCCCTGACATTTCGCGAGGGCCTCACCGTCCGCGAGATGGCGGCGGTGTTCGAGAGTTCTGGCTTCGGCTCCGCCGCGGATTTCATCGCGGCGTCGAAGAACGCGGCGCTCATCACTGAACTCGATCCCGATGCCCGGGACCTCGAGGGTTACCTCTTTCCGGATACCTACACCCTGCCCCGGAGCGTCACCGCCGATCCAGTTGATCGAGCGCATGGTGAATCGATTCCAGAAGGCGGCCACGCCCGAGCTGTGGCAAGCGGCGTCAGCACGCGGTCTGAGCCTGCGTCAGCTCGTGACGCTGGCCTCGCTCGTCGAGAAGGAAACCGCGAAGGCCGAGGAGCGGCCGGTGGTGTCCGGGGTCTACACCAACCGGTTGAAGATCGGGATGGGCCTGCAGTGCGATCCCACGGTCATCTACGCGCTGATGCTGGCGGGCCGGTACGACGGCAATATCCGCAAAGGCGATCTGCAGATCGATTCGCCCTACAACACCTACCGCTACGCCGGCCTGCCGCCGGGCCCGATCGCCGCGCCCGGCGCAGCCTCGTTGCAGGCGGCGGCCAACCCCGCCGACGTGCCGTATCTCTACTTCGTCAGCCGCAACGACGGCTCGCATGTGTTTTCCACGACCCTGGATGAACACAATCGCAACGTCAACGAATTCCAGCGCCGGCGGTAGCACGTGCGACGTGCGACGTGCGACGTGCGACGTGCGGACGTGCGACGTGCTTGCGACGTGCGACGTGCGACGTGCGTGCGACGTGCGGACGTGCGACATGCCGAGCGAGGTGCCGACGTGCGAACAGTTCGGCCCGAGCGATCAAGCGAGGGCTGGCAAGGCGCTGGGGGTGGGGCCCCAGCGCAAACTAAATAACGTTCGCCTCAGAACTGAAAGCCGAGCGTCAGGCTGGCGGACCGGCCGGCGGCGTAGACCCAGCGCGGATCCGGGCTCGCGTAGTAGTCGTCATCCAGCAGATTGCGGACCATGCCGCGCAACTCGAGATTGCGGGTGAAGCGCCAGCCGCCGCTGAGATCGACGACCTGCGCGCCGGGCGCCACGACCTCGCTCGGGCCCGGGCGGTCATCGTCAGCGGTGAACGCCGCCCGGATCTGGCCGTAGGCGCTGCTGCCAAAGTCCTTCTGCACGAGGAAGAACACGGTGTCGGTCGAGATGTCGTCCAGTCTCGTGTCGTCGTCGAGCAGCTTGCCGCGGCCGAAGTTCATGCCGGCCTCGAGGTTGAAGCCCGCCCCGAGGTTTGTACCGAGCCTCGAATTCCACGCCACGGATGCGACCGCTGCCGCGATTGCGGAAGAAGAAGAAGTCCGTCGCGGTCGAGTAGCGCTCGATGAGATCGTCGATCGTGTAGTGGTAACCGTAGGCCGCGAGCTGGGTCCGGCCGATCACATAACGTGCGGCGAGATCGTATTGCAGGCTGGTCTCCGGCTCGAGGTCAGGGTTGCCGGTGATGAAGCCGCGGCCCGACGGGCCCCGGAAGTAGCGGTCCGAGAGCGTGGGATCGCGGAAGCCGCGCGCGACTTGCCCGGTGAAGGTGAAGTGCTCGATGGGTGCGAGCGTCGCGGAGAGGAAGCCGGAAAAGGCACCGTTGTCCGTCTCATGATCACCGAAGAAGCCGCCCGTGTTGGTCGTGGTCACGTAGTCGAGACGCCCACCTGCCGCAACTCTCAACCACGACGCGACCGGGGTGTCCGCCTGGACATAAGCGCCCGTATCGGTCCGTCGCGCCGAATCGACCGACAGATTGTTGGTTTCGGTAAGGAGAGCACCGGTCAGGTCATAGCGCTGGATGGTGTCGATGGCTTCGAGGCCGAAGCGGCCATTGACGTCGACGCCGAACTCGAGGCGGGCCGGACCGAGGCCGTGGGCCGCGCTGGCCTTGACGTGGAAGTCGTCGGCGGAAACATCGGCACGCTCGATGCTGCGTCCGGTCGTCGCCGTGGCGAACCGGTCCTGGTCCGTGCGCTGTTTGAAGGTGCCGACAAAACCGGTGATCGCGAACTGCTGGAGCGGACCCAGCGTCGCCATCTCGTAGGACGACGTCAGTCGATGCGAGTCCTCGGTACGGATAGTAGAAGCGGACCGTCTGAGAGTTGTTTCGCGGCCGCTCGATATCGCGTCCGAAGTCGCCCTGCCATCCGGCCGAGAACAGGCCCTTGCCAAGCTGGTGATCCACTCGCGCATTGAAGCCGCTGTCTTCCCACCCCGAGTTGAGAATCGACGAATCGTCGATCGGGCTATCCCAATCATCGGCGCCCCGCGCATGGACCTGGGCGAAGAGACCGCCCTTGGCCAGACCCTTCGCGACCTCGAGGGTCCCGCGCCGGTCGGGGACACCGCCTCCATACGTGCCACTGCCCTTGATCGAGAAGTCACTTCCGGGCTGAGCGCGCCGGGTGCGGACCGAGATCACGCCGCCGAGCGCGTCGGAGCCGTAGGCAACCGATCCTGGCCCCCGCGCCACGTCGAGGCCTTCAAACATTGCCGGGTCCGCAAAAGTCGCGCTCGGACCGACGCGCCGCTCCGAGCTCACGCGCGCGCCGTCGATCAGGAGCAGGGTTCGGCCACGCGCCATCCCTCGGATCGCCGGCACCGTGGCGTGCCCCTCGGAGACCGCGTTCACGCCCGGCACGGTCTCGAGTGCCTGCATCAGGTTTTCAGGATTGCGCCGTGTTACCTGCGCATCCGAGAGCAATGTCTTCGCCGCCGCGGGGGCTGCCACGATGCTGGGCGCCGCGCCCATGACGGTCACGGATTCACTCGCGAGCGAATCAACCGCGATCGACAGGACCGCGCCATCGAGTGTCTTCACCTCCACCGGCCGGGCGACGTGCCCGCCCGGCAGGACGATGATCAGCTGGAAGGGCGGCGACGGTGGCGCGTTCCACGTGAACTCGCCGTTGGCGTCCGTCTTTGCTGTACCCGGAAGACCGGCGAGCGTGACCACTGCGCCTGGAATCGGCTTGCCCGACTCCGACTGGACGACGCGACCGGCCAGACTCTTGGACTGGGCGAGCAAACCTGGGGACAAGACCAGCCCGAACACGATCAGGCACAAAAGAAATGAAGAATATCGACGATGCATGTTGCTCATCGTCGTGCGAGGCTCCGTTCTACTACCAGCGGACGTACAGTCAGCTATAGCTATCAGCTCTGGCCTCAGCCTAGCGCTCGCTCCACTTCAGCTTCTGGCGGAGGACGTCGAAGTAGGTGCGCGTTGACGCCCGGACGAGGCGAACCGGTGCGGCGCGTTCGATCACGATCTCATCGTCAGCGTTGAGCGGATGTCCGGACTGTCCGTCGAGGGTCACGAACAACTCGTCGTTCGACGAACCGGCGGCGGGCTTCACCCGGATCACCGATGCGGCGGGCACGACGATCGGACGATTGGTGAGCATGTGCGGCGCGATCGGTGTCAGTAGGATCGCGTCGACGGCCGGATGGACGATCGGGCCGCCGGCCGCGAGGTTGTAGGCCGTGGAGCCGGTCGGGCTCGCGACGATCAGGCCGTCGGCGCGCAGGTGCATCGCCGGCTGGTCCCCGATCGACACGGCGAGGTCGATGATGCGCGAGAGCGCCCCCTTGGTGATCACGATGTCGTTGAGGGCGAGGCGGTCCGCGAACACGCCGCCCGCACGCATGGTGCGGGAGCGCAGCATCAGGCGCGGCTCGATCTGCGCCGTCCCGTCGAGGACAGCTTCGAGCGAGGCGTACAGCTCCGGAAGCGTGATCTCGGTCAGAAAGCCGAGACTGCCGAAGTTCACGCCGAGAATCGGAATGTCGACGCCGGCTGCCGCCGTTCGCCCCGCCATGCCGATGAGCGTTCCGTCGCCGCCGAGCAGGACGAGGAGATCGCAGTGGAGAGGAAGGTCCTCTCGCGAGTAGGTGGGCCGTCCCGGCGGCAGGCCCACGAGCGCGGCGGTCTCGGTGTCGAAAACAGCGCGGAGCCGGCGGGCATCCAGCCAGCCGGCAAGTTCCGCGATGACGCCCGCGGCTTCGGCGAGCCGCGTCTTGGCGACGATCCCGACACGCGTGATCAAATCCGTCATGAGGTGACCCCAGCCCTGCGCAGGTGCAACAGGAACTCCCGGTTGCCTTCCATGCCGGTGATTGGCGAGTCGATCAGCCCGGCCCCTGTCAGTCCTAGAGTATCGGCCGCAGCCGTAACCTCCTCCACTACACGCCTGTGGACCGCATCGTCGCGGATGATTCCACCCTTGCCGACCTCTTCGCGCCGGGCCTCGAACTGGGGCTTGACCAGCGCGACGACGTCGGCGCCCGGTTCGAGGAGGGCAGGGACGACTGGCAGGATGTGCCGCAGCGAGATGAACGAGACATCGATTGTGACGATCCCGAACGTCCGGAGGTCTTCAGGCAGATCGGCGGGCGCGAGTGAGCGCGCATTCACCCGCTCCATGGTCACGACACGTGGATCGCTGCGGATCTTCCAATCGAGCTGACCATGGCCGACGTCGAGGGCGACGACGCGGGCCGCGCCGCGCTGCAGCATGACGTCGGTGAAGCCGCCCGTCGAGGCGCCGATGTCGAGCCCGCGCCGGCCGGTGAGGTCGATTGCAAAGACGTCCAGCGCGTGGGCCAGCTTCAAACCGCCACGGCCCACATACGGATGATCCGGCGAGGTCAGCGTCACCTCCGCGTCGCCGGCGACCGCGGTGCCGGCCTTGGTTGCTACCTGGCCGTTGACGCGAACATCGCCCGCGAGGATCAACGCGCGCGCGCGTTCGCGCGTCGCGACCAGGCCGCGCTCGACAAGAAGCGTGTCGAGCCGCGCCTTCAACTGTGGCGGCCCACCACCCAGCCGGCAAGCGCAGGGAGTTGGCCACCCAGGCCGGAACGGTCCAGCGCGGTGAGAGCGCGATCGATGCACTCGGCAGCGAGGCGGCGAGAGGCGTCGAGGCCGTAGAGCGCCGGGTAGGTCGGTTTGCCGGCGGCGGCGTCCTTGCCGGCGGTCTTACCGAGATCGGCCGATGCGCCTTCGACATCGAGGATGTCGTCCACGATCTGAAAGGCAAGACCAACCTGCGAGGCGTAATCATCGACCGCACTGCAGAGCGTTGAGTCGGCACCCGCCATCGACGCACCGGCCAGTGCGGCGGCGCGAATGAGTGCGCCCGTCTTGCGCGCGTGCATGTCTCGCAAGCCATCGCCGTCGAGCGGCGCGGCACCGCTCACGGCAGCACGCAGGTCGATGGCCTGTCCACCCACCATGCCCGACGGGCCGGCTGCGTCTGCGATCAGCCGGATCGCTGCAATCTTTCTCTTTGCCAGCTCTGTATCGTTCACGCCGTTTACCGAATGTGGCTCGGTGGCGAGATGGGCGAAGGCCTGGGTGAGCAGTGCATCCCCGGCCAGGATCGCGAGGCCCTCGCCGTACACGACGTGAGCGGTCGGGCGGCCGCGGCGCAGCACGTCGTCGTCCATGGCGGGAAGGTCATCGTGAACGAGCGAGTAGGTGTGAATGAGTTCGAGTGCGCACGCTGCCGGCATCGCCAGCGACTGGGCCTCGGCCACCGCGGTGCCGAGTCGTAGCGCGACGGCTTCGGCGGCTGCAAGCGCGAGCACCGGCCTGAGGCGCTTGCCACCCGCGAAGAGGCTGTAGCGCATGGCCTCCCAGACGACAAGCGGCTCGCCGCTCGCGGGGACGATCGCTTCCAGCGCGTCGTCCACCGCCTGCCGCCTGGACTCGAGCCAGGCCTGCAGCGCTGCTCCGGTCGTCGTCACCGCCGGGGCTCCTCCTCGTCGTCGCCAGTGAGGCCCAGGGCCGGAGGCGCAGGCTTGATCTCGCCGCGCTCGTTGAGCAGTTCCACGCGCCGCTCGGCGGACTCCAGCGTCGAGTGGCAGAAACGCGAGAGCTGCAGTCCACGCTCGTAGAGCTCCATGGACTTTTCGAGCGTCAGGTCACCTTCTTCCATCTTGCGGACAATGGTGTCGAGCTCGGCGAGGGCAGATTCGAAGTCCTTGATCGTGGGATCCATGGGCATCAACTTTCAATGTTCAGCTTGAGCATCGAGCTAGGGCTTTTCGTCGCTGCGGACGACTTCGCACGCCAGCTCTCCCTGCTGCAGCGTCACGCGGACGCGGTCTCCTGGTTGGACGGACGAAGCATCGCGGAGGATGGCGCTGCGATCCGCGTTCCAGCAGACCGCGTAGCCGCGGCCGAGGACGGCGAGCGGGCTCAGCGTGCTCAACCGGCCGGCGAGCACGCGGAGGCGGGTGTCGGCGCGCTCCCGGGCGCGCAATGCGGCGGCCTGCAGTCGCTGGTCCGCGGTGGTCAGCCGGCCGCGGCTCGCGGCAAAGCGCCGGCGGAGGTCGTGCGCTTCGAGCCGCCCGCGCAGCTCGCGAAAACTGCGGCCCTCGCGCGCGAGGCGGGCGAGGGCGGCGCGTTTCAAGTGGTGCGTCAGTTCCGCGGCATGACGGCCCCGGAGGGCCAGCTGCCCATGCCAGCCCGCGAGCGCGCGGCGGCCGGCGAGGGCCTGGACGGTGGCCCGGCGTTGCTGGATGCCGTGCCGCGCCGAGGCGTGGAGGCGTTGACTGAGGCGGTTGATGCGGTTGCCGAAGTCATCCTTGGCGGCCACGACCAGCTCCGCCGCGGCTGAGGGCGTCGGGGCACGAAGATCGGCCACGAAGTCCGCGATCGTCACGTCTGATTCGTGGCCGACGGCGGAGATGACCGGCACCGGCGAGGCGACGATGGCCCGGGCGACGATCTCCTCGTTGAACGCCCAGAGATCCTCGGCCGATCCGCCGCCGCGCCCGGCGATGATCACGTCCACGCCCGGGACCTTGCCGAGCGCGCGAATCGCGCGCACGAGATCACCGGCCGCGCCTTCACCCTGCACCCGCGCCGGCCTGATGACCAGGTGCGCGTTTGGATGCCGTCGCCGCAGGACCTTGATGATGTCGTGGATCGCGGCGCCGTCGAGTGACGTCACGATGCCGATCTTGCGGGGGAGGGCGGGAAGGGGGCGCTTCCGCGCCGTGTCGAACAGCCCTTCCGCCTCGAGCTTCTTCTTCAGTTGATCGAACGCGAGCTGAAGCGCACCGAGCCCGTGCGGCTCCATGTGCTCGCAGATGATCTGGTACTCACCTTTGGGCTCGTAGCAGCTCACCTGCCCGCGCGCGATCACGCGCAACCCGTCGGTCGGCTTGAACCGCAAGTAGCGCAGCGCCATCCGGAACATGACGGCACGCACCTGCGAGTTCCCATCCTTCAGCGTGAAGTACATGTGCCCGGTGTTCCAGACCCGGCAGTTCGAGATCTCTCCTTCGATCCAGATATCCGAGAGCTGCCCCTCGAGCAGGCCGCGGATGGCGGCGTTGAGCTGCGACACGGTCAGGACTCGGCGGGCAGGCCGGGCCGGCGGAACCGGACGCGCCGGAGCCGCCTGTTCGGGGCCGTCTTCTTCGAACGGATCCGAGAAGAGATCAGCCATGCGCGAGAGCGGTGACGTCCTGCAGGGACATGTTGATGCGCTCGATCCCCAGGGCCTTTCCCGAGGCGGGATCAGCCGTGATGATGATGGCGTTGAGGCGGCCGGGCCCGGTAGCGGCCTCGAACTTTGCCGGCATTCCGCTGACGAAGCGGGACAGCGCCGCATCGATCGTCACGCCGATGATCGAGTCGTGCGGCCCGGTCATGCCGACGTCGGTGAGGTAGGCCGTGCCCTTGGGCAGCACCCGCTCGTCGGCGGTCTGGACGTGGGTATGGGTACCAAAGATCGCCGTGACGCGGCCATCGAGATGCCATCCCATCGCCACCTTCTCGGATGTGGCTTCGGCGTGAAAGTCCACGATGATCACCTTCGCCTTGCCACGCACCGCTTCGATCTCGCGCAGGACGACGGCGAATGGATCGTCGAGCGGCGCCATGAAGACGCGGCCCATGACGTTGATCACCGCGATGCGCTCGCCGGTGCGCGTCTGCCCGAGCCAGGTGCCGCGGCCCGGCACGCCGGCGGGGAAGTTCGCCGGGCGGAGCAGTTTGGGCTGGCGAGGAATGTACTCGAGGATTTCCTTCTTGTCCCAGACGTGATTTCCGGTGGTCATCACGTCGACACCGAAGCCGAGAATCGTTTCGGCGATGTCACCGGTCACGCCAAAGCCTGCCGCGGAGTTTTCGACGTTGGCGATCACGAGGTCCAGCTCATGCCGCTTGACGAGAGCCGGGATGGCCCGTTGAGTGATATCGCGCCCGGGCTTCCCGAAGATGTCGCCGATGAAAAGGATGCGCACTCAGGCGGTCTCGACCGGAATCGTGATCTGGCCGCCGCGCCGTTCGGTCAGTCTGGGAAGCATGAGGCGAAGTTCGCCGCTCACGAGCGTGGCCTTCGCGCGGCCGGCATCCACGGCGCCAGAAATCCGCACCCCCCTCGCAAAGCGGCCAAAGGCGCGCTCGGCGAGGTGAAACGCGGCATCCGCGTGGCTGCACAGGGAGGCGCGCTTGGTGCCCGCGATCAGCACCATGCCGCGCGAGAAAACCACCTTCAGGCTCTCGCGGTCCACCCCCGGCAGGTCCATCACGATTTCCACCGCCTCGGCCGACTCCAGGACATCGAAAGGGGGCGCACACTCACCGGCGACACCCGTGGCCTGTACATCGGTCTCGAGCAGGTCCACCAGCCGCCGCAATTCATCGTTCATCTCGCGGCGTTCCAGATAAATGCGAGGCATGTCGACGGATTGTACCTTCGTCCCCGTGGTAGTCTCTAGGGATGGCAAACACACCACTGATCGAACCGGGCGACGAGCAGCCCCTTCGGGCCGCTCTGATCACCAGTCGCTTTCTGTTCGTTGACGTGGCCGCTCAGCGGGCCAAGCAACTGCGCCGGGGCGCGCTTCCCAGGCTGGAACGAACCGGCAGTCCCCACAAGCTCGAGCGGGTGGCCATGGAAGAGGTCCGCACGGGCCTGATCGAGTATTCGCTGCCGCCAGGCCTCGAATCGGCTGCGGTGCGCGCCGAATACCAGGACCGCACTCGCACCTAGCCAGGCCGGCTCAGACGACCGGCGGTTGAAAATGCCGGAAGGGTCGGACACGTTCACAGGCTGCAGCGGCGCGGAACAGCGTCGCTTCACCGAAAGGGCGTCCGGTCAGCTGCAACCCCGCAGGTAATCCTCCGACCAATCCACACGGCACACTGATCGCCGGGATCCCGGCCAGGTTGGCGCTGACGGTGAACACGTCGGCCAGGTACATCTGGACCGGATCCTGAAGCCGTTCTCCGAGCCTGAACGCCGTGGTCGGCGTCGTCGGGGTCGCGATCACATCCACCCGTTCGAACGCGCGCTCGAAATCCCGGCGGATCAACTGCCGCACCTGCTGTGCCTTGCGATAGTACGCGTCGTAATACCCCGCGCTCAGGACATAGGTCCCCAGCATGATCCGGCGTTTTACTTCATCGCCGAATCGCGCCCGGGTCCGCTCGTACATCTCCGCCAGCGCGCCGGCCTCCACTCGGGTTCCATAGCGGACACCGTCGAAGCGCCCCAGGTTCGAGCTCGCTTCTGCCATCACCACGACAGCGTAGGTGGCGGTGCCGTAGCGGCTGTGCGGCAACTCGATGTCCTCGAGGATCGCGCCCTCCTCGCACAGTCCCGCCAGCGACGCTTCGAACGCCGTCCGGACACCTGCGTCCACCCCCTCGGCCATCAGCGCGCGCGGCACGCCAATGCGAAGTCCCCGGACGCCCTCCGCCGTCGCGCCAACATAGTCGTCGACAGGCTCACGAGCCGAGGTCGCATCGCGCGGATCCGGTCCGGCCAGGACCGCGAGACACGCGGCGGCGTCCTTCACATTCGCCCCGAATACGCCGACCTGATCGAGCGATGAGGCAAAGGCGATGAGGCCGTAGCGGGAGACCCGGCCGTAGGTCGGCTTGACCCCGACCACGCCGCAGAGCGCCGCCGGCTGCCGCACGGACCCACCGGTCTCGGACCCGAGCGCGATCGGCACGACTCCTGTTGCCACAGCGATCGCGGAGCCGCCGCTCGAACCGCCCGCCGTCCGCTCGGTGTCCCACGGATTTCGCGACGGACCGAACGCCGAATGCTCGGTGGACGAGCCCATCGCAAATTCGTCGCAATTGGTTTTGGCGACGATCACTGCGCCCGCGGCTTCGAGGCGTTCGATCACCGCGGCGTCGTACGGCGGCACGTAGTTCTCGAGAACGCGCGAGCCCGCGGTCGTCCGGATACCGCGTGTGCAGATGTTGTCCTTGACCGCGACGGGCACTCCCAGAAGCGGCAAGGGCAACGATCGATCAGGCCGTGCGTCGAGCGCCTTCGCATGTCTGCGCGGCGCGTTCGTCAGCCACGGTCAGAAAGGCATTCAGCTTCGACGGCGAGAGGCGGACCCGTTCGACCGCGTCCCGGCACACGTCGGCGGCTGAACGGTCGCCCCGCGCAATCGCGTCACGCAGTTCGAGCGCTGCCGGCCGCGTCATCCGTTGAGGACCCGTGGTACCGTGAAAAGACCTGTCGCGGCATCTGCGTCCGGCGCACCCGCAAGCACATCCGCCTGCGGCAGGGAGGGCAGGACGATGTCAGTGCGCAACGTGTCGGCGTCGCCGGCGGGTGACGATGCCAGGTCGAGCGATGAGGTGTCGACCGTCTGGATCTGGCGGACGAACTCGAGGATGTCGCCCAGCTGCCGCGTGAACGTCCCGGTTTCCTGCTCGCTCAACTCGAGCCGGGCGAGCGCCGCAAGGCGCTGGACATCATCGCGGGTGAAGGTCGACATGCCGAGGATGGTATCAAGAACAGGGAGGGCGTCAGGGTGCGTGTGAGACCAGCGGCGGTCGCGGGCACGTGGTATCCCGGTATCGCCGGAGCGTTGAGGCGTGAGCTTGACGGTTACCTCGAGAGCGCAGACGTCAGACTCTCGGGCCAGGTGCAGGCGATCATCGCACCGCACGCCGGGCTGATGTTCTCGGGACCTGTCGGCGCCTACGCCTACAAGGCGGCATCGTCGGGCACCTACGACGTGGCATTTCTGGTCGGTCCGTCACACTTCACGGCGTTCGACGGGGTATCGATCTGGCCGGAAGGGCAGTTCGACTCGCCGCTCGGGGCCGCTTCCATAGATGAGGAGGCGGCGGCCGAGATGCTGCGGTCCCCGATCGTGCACGACATTCCGGAGGCGCACAAGCGCGAGCACTCGCTCGAGATGCAGCTGCCGTTCCTGCGTCACCTCCTTCCGGCTGTGCCGATCGTGCCGATCTTGATCGGATACCAGACTCGCGAAACCATCGCGGCGCTTGCCGAGGTGCTGGCGGCAGCGGCGAGGACGCGTCGAGCATTGCTGGTTGCCAGCACGGATCTGTCGCACTACTTCGACGCCGAAACAGCCGCGGGTCTCGACGGCCGTGTCCGGGATCACGTGCAGCGCTTCGACGCGGCAGGGCTGCTCGATCTGTTCGACTCCTATAAGGAGGAGGACCGCGGCCGCTACGTCGCCTGCGGCGGCGGCGCCGCGATCGCGGTGATGATGGCGGCACACCTTCAAGGCGCGACCTCCGGCCGCGTCCTCGAGTACGCGCACTCCGGTGAGATCTCCGGCGATTACGATGGCGTGGTCGGCTATCTCGCCGCTGCGTTCGGCGACTTCCCACACCCCGATGTTCACTGATACTCAGAAACAAGCGCTGCTGACCATCGCTCGCGAAGCGATCAAGGGACAGCTGTCGGGCGAGACCTCGATTTTCGGCGTCGCCGAGCCGCTGCCTGGCGCGTCGGGCGTGTTCGTCACGATCAAGCGGCGCGGCGAGCTGCGCGGTTGCATGGGGACGCTGCAGCTCCGGTCGGAGCTGCCCGGTGAGGTGGCGCGCTGCGCGCAGGACTCAGCCGCGCGCGATCCGCGCTTCCCGCCGCTGACGTCCGCTGAACTGGCGGATTCAAGCATCGAGATCTCGGTGCTCGGTCCACTGGAGCCGATCGATCCAACGCGATCCTGCCGCATTCGAGATCGGCCGTCATGGCCTGGTCGTCGAGCAGGGTGGACGGCGAGGACTCCTGCTGCCGCAAGTGGCGACCGAATGGGGCTGGACACGCGAGGAGTTCCTGCAGCGGACCTGTCAAAAGGCCGGTCTCCCTGAGGACGCGTGGCGTCAAGGCGCCCAGGTGTTCCGCTTCGCCGCGGAGGTCTTTGGCGAGAAGGATGCGGCGCGATTCTCCCCCGAGCCGAACCGAGCGTAATGCCGCGGCTGGGGGCTCACATGTCCATCGCGGGCGGTCTCCCGCGGGCGGTTGACCGCGCCAGGGCTTCGCGGTGTGAGGCGCTGCAGATCTTCACGAAGTCCGCAGGACAGTGGCGGGCGCGTCCGCTCCCGGCGGAGGAGATCGCGCTCTTCCGCGAGAAGATTTCAGCGTCCGGCATTACGCCTGTCGTTGCCCACAACAGTTACCTGATCAACCTCGCGACGGCCCAACCCGAGTTGCGGGCGCAGTCCATTGCCGCGCTCGGTGAGGAAATCGATCGCGCCGAAGCGCTGGGCCTGTCAGGGCTCGTGATGCATCCGGGTTCCTATACGAGCGGAACGGAAGCGGACGGGCTCCGGCTGATTGCCGAGGGCCTCGATCGCCTGCTCGACGAACGTCCGGATGCCAGGACGATGATTCTGCTGGAACATACGGCCGGCCAGGGCACCAATCTCGGCCACCGCTTCGAGCACCTGGCCGAGATCATTGACCGGCTTGGAGGCTCCGCGAGGATTGGCGTCTGTCTCGACACCTGCCACCTTCTGGCGGCCGGTTACGACATCTGCAGCCCCGAGGGATACGTCGCCACCTTCGAGCAGTTCGACGCGGTCGTCGGGCTCGAGCGCATCCGCGCGTTTCATTTGAACGATTCCAAGAAGCCCTGCGGCAGCCGCGTCGACAGGCACGAGCACATCGGCAAAGGCTGCCTCGGTCTCGAGCCATTCCGGATGCTCCTCAACGATCCACGCTTCGCGCAGCACCCGATGCTGCTCGAGACTCCGAAGCTCGAGACCGCGGCCAGCAAGCGGCGCAGCGACAGGGATCCCTGGGACGCCCGCAATCTGCGGACGCCTTCAGGGGCCTGATCGCGAAGGTATAGTTACCCCATGAAACGACGGGCCGCGTTGCTTGCCGTCTGCCTGGTGCTTGCGCCCATGCCCGCCTATGCCTGGGGATTTGAGGCCCACAAGTTCATCATGGGCCGGGCAATTTCGCTGCTGCCCGCGCAGATCCGGCCGTTCTTCGAAGCCGCGCGCGTGGCGGTCGTCGAGCACAGCATCGACCCTGATTTGTGGCGCACCGCCGGTTGGACGGATGAGACGAGCCGTCACTTTTTCGACCTCGACGCATACGGCGCCCACCCGTTCAAAGAGGTCCCGCACGACATGGACGAGGCCATCAAGAAGCATGGGCTCGAGTTCGTGAACAAGAACGGAACGCTGCCGTGGCGCACGGTCGACGTGCAGCGGGATCTCGCCGAGGCGTTCCGGCAGCGCAGCCCGTACGCGCGCGAGAACATCAAATTCTTCGCGGCCGTGCTGGGGCACTACGTCTCGGATGCGCACGTTCCCTTTCACACGACGCTCAACCACGATGGCCAGCTCTCGCAGCAAACGGGCATCCACGCGCGCTTCGAACTGGAGATGTTCGAGCGCTACCGCAATTGGATTCGGATCTCGCCGCGGCCGGTGTTCAGGGTCCCCGACACTCGTGCGTTCATGTTCGACACGCTCACGCAGAGCTTCGTCCTGGTGCAGCCGCTGCTCGAGGCTGACCGGCTGGCGGCAGCAGGGCGACGAGCAGTACGACGACGGCTACTATGCGCTGTTTTTTGGGAAGGGGCGCCCGCTGCTGGAGTCGCGCCTGTCGGAGTCGATCACCGCGGTCGCATCGTTGATCACCGCGGCGTGGGTCGAGGCTGGCCGGCCGGCGCTTCCGGCGCTGCCGCCGCGGTTCGACTCCCGAGAAGATCCGCCGTCAGTAGAGCCGGTGCCCTCGGGACGCTTCAGGCCCCGGCGATCCATCCAGTTTTCGACCGGGTTCAGAAGAACCAGGACCAGCAGCGTGATGCCGGTGGCGATCACAGCGAGGCGATACTCGCCGCCGCCCACGGCCACGCCGATCGCTGCATTCACCCAGATCGTCGCCGCTGTGGTCAGGCCGCGAACGTCAGCGCCGGTCCGCATGATCGCCCCGGCGCCAAGAAACCCGATGCCCGTCACGATCTGCGCCGCAATGCGCGTCGGGTCGCCGCCCGAGCCCGATGACAGGTCGATCGACATCACGGTGAACAGCGTCGAGCCGATCGCGATGAGGATATTGGTGCGAAGGCCCGCATACTTCTGCCGCCACTCGCGCTCGAACCCGAGCGCCGCGCCCAGGAACGCAGACAGCAGCAGCCGCTCGATGAGTTCCAGGTCAGTCATTCGTTCGTGCTCATCCGTGGCATATCGCTTGCTTTTCGAGGTCGCTGTCGGCTCGTCCAGGTGACGGGAAGAGCCGCCCATCGGAACGAGTAAAAACGCCCGGTGCTATCGTAGATCACTCTAATGGATGTCTTTCTCGTGCCGGTCGGCCATGACGCATACGAACTGTATTGCGAGCACGTGGACGAACCGGAGGCGCACGACGACCCGAGCGGTGAACCGCTGCCCGAAGGGTTCTTCGCGCGGCTGGCATTCCGCCTGAACCCGGTGAGGATCTTCCGGCTGCTGAAGTTCCAGTTTCACCAGATGTTGTCGGAAGCCGAACGCGATCGGCGGCACGGGCAACGCGGTGCGGACTGGCGGCGGCTGGATGCAGCGCGTCAAGCGCCGGTCCATGAGATGGGTGGCCGAGAGCATCGCCGAGCAGCGGCTTCTCTGGAACCTTCGCAGGCACGACAGCGCGACGCTGCTCTTTCCAGACGATATCGCCGAGGCGGATGCGATTGCCGTCACCCGCCGGCAGTTGACGCGGGACTTCGGTAAGCACCGCTTCTGGCTCGCGATCGACTCGCTTCTGATGGTCGGGTCCGCGGCCCTCATCCTCGTGCCCGGGCCCAACATCATTGGTTACTACTTCGCATTCCGGGTGGTGGGGCACTTCTTCTCGGTGCGCGGCGCGTCGCGCGGCTTGAACGGCGTCTGCTGGACGCACGAACCGAGTGCCGAACTGACGGAGCTCAAGGGCGCGCTCGCGCTCGATCCCGCCGGCCGATTGCGGCTCGCCGAAGCGATCGCCTCGCGCTTGCGCCTCGATCACCTCGCCACCTTCTTCCAGCGCACGGCCATCACGTAATCACGTGGGGCTCTGCCCCACACCCCGGCTCGGTCGCTCGCGGGGCCCCGTACCCCGCTCCGCTCCCTCGCAGGCGCGCTGTGCGCGCCGGCGAGCGCAACGTCTCTGCCCCACACCCCGCGGCCCCGCTGTCACGATGGCGGAAGGTATACTGCGGTCCTTGAAGCTCACCGATCTTGCCGCCCGGCTCGAGTGCCGCCTCGAAGGTGACGGCGACCTCGTCGTCCAGCGTGTCGCCGGCATCCACGAGGCCGAGCCCGGCGACGTCACCTTCTTCGCCAACAGCAAATATGCCGCTGCGTTGAAGGGCACTCGCGCGTCCGCCGTGATCCTGGGTGAGGACGCCGAAGCTGCCCCCTGCGCGATGCTGCGGACGAAGAATCCGTACCTCGCGTTCGCCAAGGCGGTCGGCCTCTTCGCGGGAGGCTACCGGCCCGCGCCTGGTGTGCATGCGACGGCATTCGTCGGTGCCGGTGCACGCATTGCCACCGATGCGTCCATCGGTCCATTCGCGGTCGTCGAAGAAGGGGCATCCGTCGGTTCGCGCACGATTGTGCACGCCCACGTCACGATCGGCCGCGATGCCTCGATCGGTGACGACTGCGTCATTCACGCGCGTGTCTCGATCCGCGAGCGGGTGTCGCTCGGACAACCGTGTCGTCATCCAGGATGGCGCCGTGATCGGCAGCGACGGCTTCGGGTTCGCGCGTGCCGGCGACGGGACCCACGTGAAGATCCCGCAGGTCGGCGGGGTCGTGCTCGAGGACGATGTGGAAGTCGGGGCGAACACGACGATCGATCGTCCTGCCGTCGGCGAGACGCGCGTGTGTGCGGGCACGAAGATCGACAACCTGGTCCAGATCGCCCATGGCGTCACGCTCGGCCGCAACGTGCTCCTGGCCGCGCAGGTCGGCATCGCGGGCAGCAGCGTTCTCGAGGATGGCGTCACCCTCGCCGGTCAAGTCGGGGTGGCGGGGCACCTGACGGTGGGGAAGGGCACGATCGCGTCGGCGCAGACGGGGATTCCCAACTCGGTACCGGCGGGATCGTTCGTCTCGGGGTATCCGGCGATCCCGAATCGCGACTGGCTGAAGTCGTCTGCGGTGTTCAGGAAACTTCCCGAATTGAGGAAGACGATCACCGAACTGGAACAGAGGATTGCCGAGCTGGAAGCCAGGTTGCGCTCCTAATCGCGCGACTCTCAGTTTTCGGTCGTCCGAACCATCCCGCAACCCGGCCCGACGTCCCATATCTCGGGCGGCCCGTATAATTGAAGCACCCATGCCTATGAAGAACCTCCGCCGCTGCTGCAGCGCCCTGGCGGCGTTTGCCGTGTTGCTCGTGCTCGATCCGGGCGCCACCGCCGCTAACCGTCCTGCCAAGCTCAATTATTCGATGACCACGCTGGCCAACGGGCTGAAGGTGGTGCTGCTCGAGGATCACTCGTCACCGATCGTCCACGCCGAGTTGTGGTACCACGTCGGTTCGAAGAACGAGAAGCCCGGCCGGACCGGGTTCGCGCATCTCTTCGAGCACATGATGTTCAAGGGGTCCAAGAACGTGGAGCCCGAGGGCCATCCGTCCTGGATCTCCAGCGTCGGTGGCCAGAGCAACGCGACCACCAACGAAGACGCCACCATCTACTGGCAGACGTTCCCGGCGCAGTACCTGCCGCTCGTGCTCTGGCTCGAGGCGGACCGCATGGCGACCCTGCGGATCGAAGAGGGGGTCTTCAAGAACGAGCGCGAGGTCGTCAAGGAAGAGCGCCGGATGCGGATCGACAACCAGCCGTACGGACGGCTGAACGAGATTGTCTACGACCAGGCATTCACGGTTCACCCCTACAAGCATCCGACGATCGGCAGCATGAAGGATCTCGAGGCGGCATCGATCGAGGATGTCCGGGATTTCTTCCGCACGTTCTACGTACCGAACAACGCCACGCTCGTCCTCTCGGGAGACTTCGACTCGAAAGAGGCGCTCGCGATGACGGAGCGATATCTCGGCCGCGTTCCGAAGTCGGACAAGCCCGTGCCGCGCGATATTCCGAAGGAGCCGGTCCAGACCAAGGAACGGCGCGTTCGTATCGAGGAGAGCTGGCCGCTGCCGGCGGTGGTCGTCGCGCACCACATTACCTTCGACGGCGATCCGGACTCGTACCCGCTGCACATCGCGTCGAAGGTGCTGTCGGACGGACAGAGCTCGCGCATCTACCGGCAGCTCGTCTACGAAAAGCAGGTCGCGCTGGCCGCCTTTGGCGGCGGGAACATCATCGAGCAGCCGAACCTGTTCTTTGCGGTTGCGATCGTCCAGCCGGGCAAGACTCCGGAAGAAGCCGCCAACGCGCTGATCGCCGAGCTCGACAAGCTGCGCAAGGAACCGATCACCCCGGCGGAGCTGCAGCAGGCGAAGAATCAGTTCGCCCGCGACTACATCTTCAGTCGCGAGTCGAACAAGGACAAGGCCAACCAGCTCGCCCATGCCGTCGTCATCCACGATGACGTGAAGACCGCCGACGGGGAGTTCGACATTTTCATGAACATCACCCAGGCTGACGTCCAGCGCGTCGCCCAGAAATACTTCACCCCGGAGAATCGCCTCGTGATCACCATCATGCCCAAGGGCGCTTCTGCCGGTGGGGTGCAGCAGTGAGGCTGGCGATTCACGCCGGCGCCGCTGCTCTCGCCACCCTGATCGCGCTCCCCGCCGCCGCCCAGGTGCCGAACTGGCCGAGCGAGCGGCCGCCCCAGCCACTGCCGGCGCAAGGACGTCAAGTTCCCGCCGTACCAGATCCGCACGCTGCCGAATGGGCTGCAGGTCATCGCGGTCTCGCACCACGAACAGCCGGCCGTCAGCCTGCGTCTCATCGTCCGCGCCGGCAGCGCGCAGGATCCCGACAATCGACCCGGCCTGGCGACCCTCGCGGCGACGCTGCTCGATCAGGGCACGACGACAAAGAGCGCCGAGCAGGTGGCGCAATCGATCGACTCGATCGGCGGCGCGATGGGCGTGGGGGCCAGCCTCGACCTGTCGTCCGTGTTCGCGGCCGTGATGAAGGACAGCTTGAATGTCGGTCTCGACATCGTCGCTGATGTCGTGCGCAATCCGGCCTTCTCGGCGGAGGAGATCGAGCGCCAGCGCCAGCAGATGGTTTCGGCCATGAAGGTCAGCTATGAGGATCCTGACTTCCTTGCCGGCACGGTATTCGATCGGCTGGTCTACGGCTTCCATCCCTACGGCAAGCCGGATGGCGGCACGCCCGAGTCGCTGAGCGCGATCACGCGCGCGGACCTGCAGGCGTTCCACAAGCGCTGGTTCGTGCCGAACAACGCGATCCTGGCGATTGTCGGGGACGTGACGGCGGAGGAGGCGTTCGCAGGCGCCGAGCGCGCCTTCGGGAACTGGGCCCGCGCCGACGTGCCCTCGATGGCTGCCGCAGAGGTCCCGCCGCCGACACGCCGCGTCGTGGTGATCGATCGCCCCGGCGCCGTGCAGACGGAAATCCGCGTCGGGCACATTGGTGTGCCCCGCAAGCACCCGGACTTCCTGGCGCTCGACATTGCGCTGAAGATCCTCGGCGGTGAAGGTGGGAATCGGCTCTATCGGGTGCTGCGTTCAGACCGCGGTCTGACTTACGGCGCCGAAGCGAACATCCACGCCTTGAAAGACACCGGCGACATCGTGGCGAGTACGGATACGCGTTCCGATACGACCTCCGAAGCATTGCGTTTGATCGTCGACGAGTTCGCGAGGATCCGGCGCGAGCGCGTGAATCCGCGTGAGCTGGCAGACGCGCAGGCGTACCTGACGGGCAGCTTCCCGCTGACGATCGAGACCCCGGGAGCCATCGCGCTGCAGGTGCTCAACGCGGTCGTCTTCGGCCTCGATTTGCAGGAGGTCCAGAATTTCCGCGAGCGGGTGAACCGGATCACCCCGGACGACATCCAGCGGGTGGCGCAGCAGTATTTGCATCCCGATCGCTTGTCGATCGTCCTGGTCGGCGACGCGAATGTGTTTGCCAAGCAGCTCCCGGCCCTCGGCTTCGAGCAGGTGGAGCGGATCCCGCTCGCGCAACTCGATGTCACCGCACCCACCCTCCGTCGCGCGCGTCCGGCCGGCCGCGATGAGTTCCGGCTCATTCCGGCTTCGTTCGTGCAGTCCGCGCCTGACCCCAACGCGAGCAGCGTCAAACCGCTGGTCACGAAAGCCATCGAGGCCAAGGGCGGCCTGGCGCTCCTGCGATCGATCCGGACCGTGAAGTCCGAGGCCGAGATGGTGGTCACGACCCCGCAGGGGAACGTGACGATCGCGACGACGTCGTACGTGCGTTACCCTGGGGAGTTTCGCGTCGACGCGAAGGGTCCCGACGGCGTGCGGATCCAGACCTTCGATTCCGGCACCGCCTGGATCAGCGACGGCGTTTCAGCCGAGGATGCGCCGGCCGGGTTCCGCAACTCGCTCCAGTCCGGCGTGCAGCGCGACGGCATCGGGCTGCTGCTCGCGCTCGTGGAAAACCGTATCAAGAGCCGGCGCGTGGCGGACGTGACTCTCGCCGGCCGTGCCTTGCCGGCAATCGAAGCCGACCTGGCCCCTGCCGGGCGCGTGACCATCGCGTTTGATCCATCCACCGGCCTTCTGGCCTACCAGCGCTACGGCGGAACCGACGGTGAGCCGACGACCGAAGAGACATTCTCGGACTACCGTCCTGTCCAGGGCCTGCAGGTCGCCCATCACGCCTCGGTACGGCGTGAAGGCCAACCCCCGATCCAGCGCGTGGTCCGCACCTTCGAACTGAACGTGCCTCTCGATCCAGGGTTCTTCAAGAAACCGACCCGCAAGCTGTAAAAGCTCTCCGAGCAGGTCGCACGTCGCACGTCGCACGTCGCACGCACGTCGCAGGTCGCACATCGCACAGCACGTCGCACCTCGCACGTCGCACGCCGCACGTTACAATTCTTCCGTGCGCGTGATGATCTCGTGCGGCGAACCGTCGGGCGATTTGTACGCCGCCGCGCTTGCGGGCGAGATCCTTCGTCTTGATCCGTCGGCAACGATCACCGGGTTTGGTGGGGACCGCCTCGCCGCGGCGGGCGCGACGCTGGTGGATAACTTCAGTGGACTGTCGGTCACCGGGCTGCTGGAAGTTGTTCGTCTTCTGCCTCGCACCTATGCGACCTACCGGCGCCTGGTCGCCGACGCCGATGCGTCGCGGCCGGATGTCTTTGTCGCGATCGACTTTCCCGATTTCAATTTCGTGCTCGCGCGCGCTCTGAAGAAGCGCGGGATCCCGATCGTCTATTACATCAGCCCACAGCTCTGGGCGTGGCGTGCCGGACGCATGAAGACAATGCGCCGGCTGGCCGACAAGGTGCTGGTCATTTTTCCGTTCGAGGCGCCCATCTATCGTGACGCCGGCGTCCCGGTCGAGTGGGTGGGCCATCCGCTCTTCGATGTGCAGCCGGCCCCGGCTCCGCGTGAGGCCTTCCTCGCGCGGCACGGACTCGATCCGTCGCGACCGGTCCTCGCGCTGCTCCCCGGCAGTCGCGCGAACGAGCTGCGCGAGATACTGCCTGTCATCGCGTCCGCGGCCGCCCTGGTTCGATCGCAGGTCCCAGGGCTTCAGCTCGTGCTCGCCCGCGCCCCGCACCTGCACGACGAGTTGCTCCAACCTATGCAGGCCCTGCCGGACGTCATTGCGGTCGAAGGGCACACCGACGATGTGCTGGCGGCCGCAGATGCGGCGATCGTGGCGTCGGGGACCGTGACGGTCCAGGCGGCGCTGCACGAGTGCCCGATGGTGGTCGTGTATCGACTCTCGCCGCTGACCTACAAGGTCGGGAAGCCCTTCGTGCACGTGGACACGTACGCGATGGTGAATCTGATCGCCGGGCGACGCGTCGTGCTGGAATTGATCCAGGACGACTTCACGCCTGAGGCCGTGGCGGCCGAGGCCGTGCGCCTGCTCACCGATCGAGACCATGCGGCGCGGGTCAAAGCGGATTTGCGGCAGGTTCGGGAGCAGCTTGGCGGACCGGGCGCGAGCCGCAGGGCCGCCGAAGCGGTTATGGCCGTTGCCGCTGCGCGCTACACTGTGTGATGCGTTTTCTCCTCTGAGTTCCCATGCTGCTGGCCCTTGTGCCGTCGCTGTCAGCGACGGTCCTCATTCCCTCCGACTTTCGCGAGATCGTGTCCGGTTCACAGATCATCGTGCACGGCCGCGTCAGCGAGATCCGCGCCGAATGGATCGATGGACGGCGTCGTATCGAGAGCGTCGTCACGGTCGAGGCGTCCTCGTTCTATCGCGGCACGTCGGCTCGCACCGTGACGTTTCGAGTGCCTGGCGGACAGATCGGCCGCTACAAGAGCGTGACGGTCGGCGCGCCCGAGTTCACGGCCGGCGATGAAGTCGTGCTCTTTCTCAAGGCGCAGGGACCGGCCGTGCCGCAGGTGTTCGGCCTCAACCAGGGTGTCTTCCGCGTGCAGGTCGACCGGCGAACGGGCCGGCGCACGGTGATGCAGCCGATCGTCATGGCCAGGGGGACAGCTCCGGAAGCCGTGGTGCGAGGCGCGCGCGATCGCCAGCCGCTGCCGCTCGATCAGTTCGCCGGTCAGATCCGGACCGTGCTGCAGGGAGGTGCGCGATGAAGCGGCTTCTAACGCTGCTGATCACACTCGCGTGCGTGGCGGTCTCCAGCGAACCTGCGGCCGCCTACCTGAAGCTGGGCACGTCGCGTCGGCAATGGAACCATGAACTTGCGGTGGGAGCAGTTACCTGTCCGCTACTTCATCACCAACGCCGCGGCGGGCGGGGTCTCGGCGACGCAGCTTCGCGACACCGTAGATCGTGCCTTCAATACCTGGACGTCAGTCGACACCGCCAGCCTCTCGGCGCAATTTGCCGGCATGACGCAGGCGCAGCCGAATGACGACGACGGCCTGACGGTGATCGGGTTCGTGAACCAGCCGGCTCAGGATCGGACCCTGGGCGCGACGTCCTTCCTTGTCGACACCGTGACGGGCGAGATTCTCGAGGCGGAGATTTTTCTGAACTCGTTTTTCTCATGGTCCGTGGCGGCCGGCGGGGAAGCCAACCGCTTCGACGTCGAGTCCATCGCCCTTCACGAGATTGGTCATCTCTTCGGGCTGGGGCACTCGGCGCTCGGCGAAACCGAATTGCGCGATGGCGGCCGGCGCGTGCTCGCCGCCGAGGCGGTAATGTTCCCGGTCGCGTTCTCGGCTGGATCGATCGCCGGGCGCACGCTGCGCGCCGATGACATTGCCGGGATCTCGGACATCTATCCGTCCAGCCTCTATCGCTCCGACCGCGGCAGCATCAGCGGCCGCGTCACCAAGGGGTCGCAGGGTGTCCTCGGGGCACACCTGGTGGCGTTCAACCTCCGAACGGGGAAGCTGGTGGGCGGGTTCTCGTTGAGCCAGGACGGCCGGTTTGTCCTCGCCGGTCTCGAGGCCGGCCCGCATGCCATTCGCATCGAGCCCTTGGACGATGGGGACGTCGAGAGTTTCTTCGACCTCACGCTTGGCGTCGATGTGAACTTCCGCGTCAAGTTCCACGACCGCATCGTGGTGGTGCCCCGTGGCGGTGGAACCGGTGACGTTCAGATCAAAGTGGAGCCCAAATGAGTCACCGGTATTTCCGATACGGACTGCTCTGCGCCCTGGTGCTGATCGGTGCCAGCGATGCCGCCGCGCAGGTGTGGGTAGGACGCAGCGGTCCGCGCGCCGGTGCCTTCGAGATCAGCGGCGGCGGCATGTGGGTCGCCGGACAGGATCTCGACGAGCGGGCCGCAACGTTGACGCCGAATCCGGGAACGGGATCGAGCAGCTTCGACCTGTTTCGCAGTGAGCCGACGCTCAAGCCGGTGTTTGGCGCGCAGGTCCTCGTCGGCTACTACATCACTCGCGCTTTTGCGATCGAGGGCGGGATGCAGTATTCGCGGCCGACGCTGTCGGTTCGCCTCGAGGACGACTTCGAAGACGCGCCTTCACTGACGGCGACGACCGACATCACGCAATACCTCTTCACCGGGTCGGCGGTGTATCACTTCGGTAGTTCGCCGAGCGTGACGCCCTTCGTCGCCGCCGGGGCCGGACATCGTCCGGGACGTCCACAATGGCAACGAATTGATCGAGACCGGCGTCGAGTATCACGGCAAGTTCGGCGTGAAGTGGTGGACCGGCAGCGGCCGGGGCCGGCTCGGCCTCAGGGCCGAAGGCGGCGTGTCAGTGCGAACCGGCGGCTTCAATTTCGACGAGGATCGGCGCATCGCACCGGTCGTAGCCGTCTCACTGGCATATCTGTTCTAGCGGCTCCCGCGAGAGGTCGTAGGAGGCGATGGTGCGCCCCGCCCACTCGGCGCCGGACTGGCCGTTCAAGCCGACCGCGATCCCATCCTTCCAGTCGAGACGCGCCCGGTGTACATGCCCGCACAGCACCAGGCGTGTTCCGGCGGCAGCCGCCGCGTTCCAGAATTGCTCCCGTTGCTCAACCGGGATCACCATCGGGACTCGCACCTCGCTGAGAAAGTGCTTGAGCGTCGATCGTGGGGTCCAGCGATACTCGGACGCGTCCAGTGGATAGTGATGGATGAGGATGACAAGAGGCCCATCACCGGACAGCCCTCTGAGCCATTCCATCTCGCTGGCGCGCACACATCCGATGGCGTGATGGACCGTCAGGGTATCGCCGTTCATCCGCAGCGGACGCCATGGGGTCGGAACGGTATCGAGCACCGCCATCCGCACACCCGACGGCAGCGTCTTCACGAACGGCGCCGGTGAGGCGATGCCTTCGGCCCGTCGTCGGATCGCCTTATAGAAGCGGCGGCGCCGGCTCGCGACAACGGGGGGCGGATCCCAGAAGCGAGTGGCCAGGCGCCACAGATCCGACGTGCGCCGGGGATGACCGCCGCTCGAGGCGAGGTCGTGATTACCGTGCAGGATGGTCAGGCGCGCCGGATCCAGCAACCCCCGCGCCCCTAAAGCGTCGAGTGCGCCTTCGAGCAGGCGTTCATCCCACCGGTCCAGCAGGTCACCCGTGATCGCAAGGTGTTCAGCGGATCGCGCGACGACGTGATCGAGCTGGAGCCCGAACGCTTCGAGGTCATGGGCGTCTCTGAGGTGGAGATCAGATAAATGGCAAAGCACGGGGTATACGAATCCTGAGTCCGCCGGTCGTCCTTGAATAGATGGGCGTAGTGGGAAATGATCTATGGATGGCCTCGATCAATTCCTTCAACACACGCACCAGGATCACCGCCGGCGGGACGACGGTGGACGTGTTCAGCCTTGCGGCTCTCGAACGCGCCGGCTTTCCGGAAATCGCCCGTCTCCCGTTCTCGCTCAAGATCCTGCTCGAGAACCTGCTGCGCCGCGAGGATGGCCGGTTCGTGGATGCCGATGACATCCGGACCCTCGCGACGTGGGATGTCCGGTCAGGCGTACAGAAGGAGATCGCGTTTGCGCCGGCGCGGGTGCTGCTGCAGGACTTCACGGGCGTGCCCGCGGTCGTCGATCTCGCCGCCATGAGGGACGGAATTGTACGTCTCGGTGGAGATCCCGCCAAGGTCAACCCATTGCAACCTGTTGAGCTCGTCATCGACCACTCCGTCCAGGTGGACCATTACGCGGAGCTCAACTCAGCCGACCTCAACGCCGCGTTGGAGTTCACGCGCAACAAAGAGCGATATACGTTCCTGCGTTGGGGTCAGGAAGCATTTGACAACTTCCGCGTCGTGCCTCCAGACACCGGCATCGTGCACCAGGTGAATCTCGAGTACCTGGCCCGCGTCGTGTTCAAGGAAGAGACCGACGGCGGCGTGCTGGCCTATCCCGACACACTGGTTGGGACCGACTCGCACACCACGATGGTCAACGGACTCGGTGTCGTCGGATGGGGTGTCGGCGGCATCGAGGCCGAGGCCGCGATGCTCGGCCAGCCGATTTCGATGCTGATTCCGGAAGTCGTGGGCTTCCGCCTCGTCGACCGGTTGCCCGAAGGCGCCACCGCCACCGACCTCGTGCTCACGATCACCGAGCGCCTCCGCAAATTCGGTGTCGTCGGCAAGTTCGTGGAGTTCTTCGGCCCCGGCCTCGCCTCGCTCACGATCGCGGATCGAGCCACCCTCGGCAATATGTCGCCGGAGTACGGTGCCACCATCGCGATCTGCCCGATCGACGAGATGACGCTCGACTACCTGCGCCTGACTGCGCGCGACGAGTCACACGTTCAGCTCGTCGAGGCATACGCTCGCGAGCAGGGGCTGTTCAGGGACGCGAATGCCCCGGACCCGGTTTACAGCTCGACGCTGGAGTTGGATCTCTCGACGGTCGAACCGAGTCTCGCGGGCCCCAAGCGCCCCCAGGACCGGGTCTCGCTCCGGCAGTCGAAAATGAAGTTCGCCCAGGCGCTCGAGACGATGCTGGCGGAGCGCAAGCCGAAGGCGGCGCAGCCGCTCATCAAGCCCGGCGAAACAACGACGCCGGCTGAGAGCACGTCGGCGACAGCCGTCGCCCTGGAGCTGACGCCGGGGATCGACGATCTCGATCACGGCTCGGTCGTCGTGGCGGCCATCACGAGTTGCACGAATACCTCGAACCCGAGCGTGATGATTGGGGCCGGATTGCTGGCGCGTAACGCGGTCCTGCGCGGTCTCACCGTGAAGCCCTGGGTCAAGACGAGCCTGGCGCCCGGGTCGCTGATCGTGACGGAGTACTACAAGGCGTCGGGCTTGCTCGAATATCTCGCCCAGCTCGGATTCAACATCGTCGGATACGGCTGCACGACCTGCATCGGCAACAGCGGTCCGCTCCCGGAGCATGTCTCCACCATCGTCCGGGACAAAAATCTCGTCGTGGCCTCGGTGCTGAGCGGCAACCGCAACTTCGAGGGGCGCATCCAGTCACAGGTGCGGGCCAACTACCTGGCATCACCGCCGCTCGTGGTCGCTTACGCGCTCGCGGGCAAGATGCAGATCGACATGACCTCGGAGCCGCTCGGCACCGGATCCGATGGCAAGCCGGTCTACCTTCGCGACATCTGGCCGACGGAGCGCGAGATCCAGGAGACGATGCTGAAGGCGGTGAAGTCGGAAATGTTCCGCTCGAAGTATGCGGTCGTGTTCGATGGTGACGAACGGTGGCGGTCATTGCCGATTCCCACCGGCAACCGCTTCGAGTGGGACGACAGTTCGACATATATCCGGAACCCGCCCTTCTTCGAAGGTGTGACCCTCGACCCGACGCCGCCTTCCGACATCACCGGTGCGCGCGTGCTGGCGATGCTCGGCGACAGCGTCACGACCGATCACATTTCGCCCGCGGGATCGATCCCGACCGATAGCCCGGCCGGGAAATACCTGGTGTCGAAGGGCGTGCAGCCGCGCGACTTCAACTCGTATGGGGCCCGGCGCGGCAACCACGAAGTGATGATGCGCGGCACGTTCGCGAATATCCGCTTGCGCAATCAGCTCGCCCCCGGCACCGAGGGCGGCTGGACGGCGTTGCTGCCGGAGGATGAGGTCACCACGATCTATGACGCCTCGGTGTCGTATCGCGAGCGTGGCGTGCCGCTGATCGTCCTCGCGGGTGCCGAGTATGGCTCCGGATCCTCGCGTGACTGGGCCGCGAAGGGAACGCTGCTGCTCGGTGTCAAGGTCGTGATTGCCGAGAGCTTCGAACGGATCCACCGGAGCAACCTCGTGAACATGGGTATCCTGCCGCTCCGGTACGTGGACGGGCAGACGGCCGCGTCGTTGAAGCTGACCGGCCGGGAGACCTTCGATGTCATCGGGATGGGCCCGACGCTGGCTCCGGCCGGCGACGTTCGCGTGCGCGCCACCGCGCCGGACGGTACGGTCACGGAGTTCCTGGCGGTCGCCCGCATCGACACCCCGGAAGAGCTCGAAGCGTTCCGCCACGGTGGGATCCTGCCCTATGTGCTGCGGCAGCTTGTGAAGGGGACGGCGAGCTAAGCGAACACGGGCGGCGCGGTAGGCCGTTCGCAGGTGGACATGGCAGAAGTCTCGCGTGATGACGTAAAGCGGCTGGCGGCCGCGGCGGGCTTCGATATCAGCGGGGTGGCCCCGGTCGAGGCGTTCGCCGAGCTCGAGTTCCTGAAGGAATGGCTCGAGCGCGGCTATCACGCCGACATGCACTACCTGGCGCGGAACGCCGATCGCCGCGCCGACGTCCGCGCCGTCGTACCGTCGGCCCGCTGCGTGATCATGCTGGGGACGGTCTACAACGCCGATCGTCCGTATGCCTCGACAGCCAGCCAACCCGGCACGGCCAATCTTGCTCGTTACGCGTGGGGCGATGACTATCACCCGGTCATCGAGGAACGAATGCTGCGCCTCGTCGACGATCTTCGGGCCATCGCCGGAGATTTCGAATACCGGGCCTACGTCGATACCGGGCCGGTGCAGGAGCGTGTCTACGCGAAGTACGCCGGTCTCGGCTGGATCGGGAAAAACACCTGTCTCATCAACCGTGACCTCGGCTCCTGGCTGTTTCTCTCCGCGATCATCTGCTCCCTGCCAATCGACACCGACGCGCCAGCGCTGGACCACTGTGGCCGGTGCACGTTGTGCATCGATGCCTGTCCAACCGATGCCCTCGTGGCGCCCTATCAACTCGACGCACGGCGGTGTCTCTCGTACCTGACAATTGAGAACAAGGGCGCAATTCCGAGCGAGTATCGTGAAGCAGCAGGCGCACACGCCTACGGCTGCGATATCTGCCAGGACGTCTGCCCATGGAACCGCAAGGCCGCCATCACGTCAGACGCCCCATGGCAGCCGCGTAACGGCCTCGACGCACCCAGGCTGCTCGATCTGTGGACGCGGACCGACGATGAGCTGCGGGCATTGTTGAAGGGGAGCGCCATGAAGCGAGCCGGGATCCGACGCTTTCGACGCAACCTGGCCGTGTCGATCGGCAACTCCGGCGATCCGGACGCGGCGGTCGCGCTCGAGTCCTGCTCCGAAGAGACCGGCGCGGATCCCCTGGTTCGTGAACACGTGGCCTGGGCCCTGGAGAGGCTCGGCGGCTCCCCCGCGGAGTGAGTAGATTGCACGAGAGTGTCTCGTTCGCCCGGAGTAGTCATGACTGAAGGCTTCCGTCCAACCCTGCTGCTGTCGATGCCGCAAATGCAGGATCCCAACTTTGCCCGTAGCGTGGTGCTGCTCTGTGACTATCTTCCGGAGGGGGCCTTCGGCCTGGTGATCAACCGTCCGACCGGGCTGCCGGCGAGCGAGATGGTGAAGCTGGATCCGCCGCTCACGCACGGCAACCAGCTACCGCTGTTCATCGGCGGCCCGGTCCAGCCCGAACGCGGCTGGATCCTCGTCGGTGACCTGCCGCCCGACCCGGACTTCCGAACGGTCATCGACGGGCTCTATCTCTCGACCTCGCCCGCGCTGCTGCGGCGCGTGCTCGAGACCCGCCCGGAGCCGCGCGCGCGCGTGGTGGCCGGCTACGCGGGGTGGGGCCCCGGTCAGCTCGACGAAGAGCTCGCGCAATCCGCCTGGCTGATGGCCGATGTCGAACTGGATCTCGTCTTCGACGTGGACGCGTCGGTGATGTGGGAGACCGCGATCCGCCGGCTCGGGGCCGATCCTTCACTATTGCAGACGAGCCCAGGGGTCGCACTGCACTGCACGTGCGACGTGCGACCGTGCTACGTGCTGCGACGTGCGGTGCTACGTAAGAGCGACGTGCGACGTGCGCGTGCACGTGACGTGCAGATCCAGCACTTGAGCATCCAGCACCTCGCACTGCACTTAGCACCTCGCACGTCCGCACCGCACGTCGCACGTCGCACGTCCGCACGTCGCACTTATTTCAAGATCTCCGCAAAGAACTCGACCGCTCGTGGATCCTTTGACTGGCCGAGCCAGAACATGGCCTGTTTTCTGACCGCGGGGTTCTTGTTCTTGCGGGCGACGTCGATCATCAGGGGCACGCCCTCGTTCTTCGGCAGCTGGCTGAGCGCGAAGACCGCTCGCTTCTTGACCTCCGTGTCCGGATCGTTGTCGATCGCGCCGGTGATGGTGCCGGCGACTTTCTCGCCGGCCATCTGCGCCAGCCAGAACAACGCTTCGCCCCTGACGGCTGCGGTCGCGTGAGCCCGTGCGAGCCGTTCGATGGTGGCCACCGACGACGGCTCCGCGTGTTGCGAGATCGCGGCCAGCGCGGCATTGGTGATGCGGCTCTTGCGCTCAGGCTCCGCGTCGATCAGCGAGCCGAGGAGCGCGACGCTCTCGGCCGGCCGGACATTCTGGAGCCAGTGCACGGTGCGGCCGCCGGCGTCGAGAGCACAGTCTTCCGAGTAGGTCCGGACCCGTTCGACCTGCCGGTCCACGATCCGGAACAGGACGACGAGCTGATCGGATCCTTCGAGCTTGATCGGCCCTTGGGCCGGCGCCGCGACTGGGGCCGTGGCCCGTGTGCCCGCCACTGATGGTTCGAGCCCGCAGGCGCCGCAGCACGGCATCTCACCCGAGTTCATCGTGCCGCTGAAGTGGCTGGTCCCGTCCGCGCTCGACCAGCAGCATGTGGTTCGGTTGCGATCCCGGACCGGCACCGCGTAGCCGACCCAGGCGATGTCGGCCTGGGCGGCGACGACGGCGCGAAACGTCTGCGCGAGCGTGCCGGCCGGTTGTGGAACGACCTGCCCGTTCGTGATGCGCGGCTGCTGTGCGGCAGCGGCCGCCGCCAGGAGCACGCCCATGATCAACACGGCGCCGACAGCACAGAAGCGTTTGGAAACGCGCAGACGGTACAAACAGCGTTTCAACATGGTGGCCTCGGCTCGCTAGTTACTTGCTGAGGATCTCGAGCATGTAGTCGGTCGCGACCTTCGACTTGCTGTGCGACAACCGGTTCACGATCTCGCGCTTCAGGACCGAATCCGACTCCTTGCGTGCGATCGCCACCAGCGCGGCGGCGTTGTCCTGCATCCCCAGCGCCTGGATGATCGTCTTCTTGATGTTCACATCCTTCTCGACGCCATAGAGTTCGACGAGCGTGTCCGAGGTGGTCTTGCTGCTCATCATCCCCAGGCTCCGGATGGCCATGCGGCGAAGCTCCGGATCTTTCTCGGTCCGCGCGATCTCGCTCAGGCGCACCGCGTTGTCGCCCATCGCCATCGACTGGATGATCTGCTTGCGGATCTCCGGCGTCGTCTCCTTGGCATAGAGCTGTGAGAGTTCCGCCTGGCCGCCGTGCATGCCAAGCTGCCGGACGGCTTCGGCGCGCAGTTCGGCGTTCTGCTCGGTCTGTGCGATCGCGAGCATGCGCTCCTTCTCGCCACCCTGGGCCAGCGCGCGGATGATCCGCTTGCGGCTGTCGACATCCTGGGTCGAGCTGTAGATCTCGGCGAGGACAGCGCGGCTTTCCTTGCCGCCATGCATGCCCAGGTAGGCAATGGCGCGATTCTGAAGTTCAGGCGTCGAGCCGCCCTTGGCGATGTTCTTGAGGATCTCGCGCGACTGCGGCGTGTTGCTCTGGGCCAGCACGAACAGGGCGCGCTCCTTCAGCTTCGGCGAGGCGTTGCCCTGGAGCAGCTTCTCGATCATCGGCAGCGCCTGCTCGGGTGCCGTGTTCTGGAGCGCCGCAATGGCCATCAGCTTCAGATCCTCGTCAGCCTGGTCCTGCGGGCGAACCGGCTGGCCGGCGTTGCGCCGCACTTCTGCCTCGAGCGCACGGGCCTGCTGCATGTAGCGGCTGGCCTGGTGCTCCCGGGTCAGGGTGCCGATCGTCGTCAGCGCCTCGGCGCGCTGGCCAAGACGATCCTGCGAGTACGCCTTCCAGTAGAGCGCGGCGTCGATCTTGGTACCCTTCATCTCGAGGACCTGATTGAACGCGGCGAGCGCGGGCTCCCATTGGTTCTCGTAGACATGGCGCATCGCCGTGTCATAGGCGCGCGCTTCACGATCCTGTGACGACCGCCGCGCGTCGAGCTCACGCACTTTCTCGCGCTCGGCCGCCGCACGGGCCGCGTCCTGCGGTCTGTCGGTATACCCGAAATCCTGGAAGCCTGCCGCCAGCGTCACCGCTTCGTCGGCGAGGAACATCGATTCAGCGAGCAGGCTGTGACGGGCGCCGGCCAGGAGCCTGGCCTCCTGCGCGAGGGTCACCGCGTCGATCGCCAGCATGCTGTCGGCCAGCATCGGCAGCGACGCGATCATCGGCGCGAGCGCCCGGACCGGTTCCGCCGGTCGTACCGGTTCCACGGGCCGAGCCGGCGCCGTCACCGTCACCGGCTGTGCGAGCACCGGACCAGCCGAGACCGCCCCCACAACAATTGCCGCAAGAAGTGATTTGTATGCAGTCATCAAAAGTTCTCTCTTTGTGATCCGTGTAAATCCGTGTCCGTGAAATCCGTGTAGTCCGTGAAATCCGTGTATTTAGGCGCCGGTGCGACCCGGCACCTGCTGTTGTTGCTGCTGCCTGGCCCGCAGCGCTGTCGACACCACGCGAACCTTGAAAAGGAGGTCCCTGGCCGCGACCCTTTGCTGAACGCGCACGATGTCTTCAGCCGACATTTGATCGGGACTCGCCGCCAGCTCCACGAGCAGGCGCTCGAGTTCGTCCAGGAGCTGCGTGACGGAGCTGTTGCCGGTTGCGGATACGGTCTGGCGATACAGGCGATTGGCGGCGACGAGTTCCTCGGCGCGCTCGCGGTCGAGTGAGATCTCGACATCGTCGCGTCCGTCCGGCTGCTCGGCACTCACGAGTTCGATCAACATCGTCTGCGAGCGGTCCAGGTGCTCGCCCAGGTCAGAGAGAAGGATCCGCTCCCGGATGTCGGTCGCCGAGGCGACTGGTGTCGCGCCTGTTCCAGCGGGAGGATTCGTGAGCCGGCCGGCGAAGAACGCACCAGCCACAAGCATCAGGACGGCTGCTCCCCAGGCGAGGTTCGCCGGTCCAAACATCCACCGTGACACCCAGCCCCGACGGACCGGCAGCGCCGGCTCCAGGCGGGCCCAGACGACACGCTCGAACCCCTCGCCCAGAGCGGGTGCCGGCATGGCGTCCACCGCCGCCAGCACCTGTTGCAGCCGGGTGTAGCTGCGGCGGCACGCGTCGCACTCTGCGAGGTGCGACACGGCCTGGCTTTCGGAGGCCGTGTCCATCTCGCCGTAGAAGTGCAGTACGAGATCGTCTTCGCTCAGGTGTGTCGTCATAGTCTCAAGCGTCCGCGACAAAGGGTTCCAGTGCCGCGCGCATCTTGCGGACCGCCCGGAAGATGCTGTGTTTCGTGGCGTTCGTCTTCAGTCCCAGTGACTGGCTGATTTCCTCGATCGATCGGCCCTCGAGGTGCCGGAGCATGAATGCCGCACGTTCCATCCGGCTCAGGCCCGACATCGCGTCGCCGATCCGCTCCTGGACCTCGGTGCTGAGCATCAGCCGCTCAGGGGAGGTGCCGGTCGCATCGGTGCTCTCCATCGCGGCCCCAAACTGCTCGAGGTCCGCGCCGTCATGAGCCGATTCGCGGTGCGGCCTTGCCCGGATCAGATCGATCGAGCAGTTCACCGCGATCCTGTGCACCCACGTGCCGAAGTTGGCCCTGGACTCGAAACGGGCCAGCTGGCGGTAGGCGCGTAAGAAGGTTTCCTGGACGACGTCTTCGGCATCTGTAGGACTCCCAGTCATTCGGTATGCGAGCCGGTAGACAGCACGGCTATGGCGCTCCACGAGCGCGCGGAAAGCGTCGCTGTTGCCGTCGCGGGCCAGCGCGACGGCTGCGGCATCCGTTTGCGGCATCCGGTTGGTTAGACGGGAGTTGTCAGTGATGGTTAGCCGATTTTACCGGCCCCGAGGGCCAGGTGGGGGAGCCCTTCGGGATCAAAATACGGGCAGAAACCGTCGCTTAGGGCTGCACCGGCGGGGAGACGGTTTCGAGGGTCTGGCGCAGGCCCCTCTCGAGCGGTGTGATTCGATAGCTCAGTTCCCTGATGCTACGCCGGCTGTCCATGGACCAGTCGCACTGAAAGATGTCCACGATGCCGCGGGTGAGGAGCGGGGGACGTTTGAACAGGCGGGCACCGGCATCCTGCACGGCGCCAAGGGCGGCGGCCGCAGCAATGGGGATGCGCCGGGGAAGCGGCCGGCCGGTGATTTCACGAACGATTTCAAAGACGCGCATCTGCGGCGCATTCTCACCGCCCACCATGAATTCGCCGCGGAGGGGTTCGCGTTCGATCGCCCGCACGTGGGCGTTGGCCACATCATCCACGTAGGTGTAGGACCAGATGTTCTCGGCGCCGATCACGCCAGGCAGCCGTCCCTGCAGGTGGTCGTGGATCAGCCTGCCGATAAGGTTGCCTTCGGTTGGCGGTCCGGGACCGTAGACAACGCCGGGAAACAAGATCACCACGGGCAGCCCTTCGGCCGCGGCGGCACGGGCAATCCGCAGCCCCTGCATCTTTGTTCGCTGGTAATCGTTCGCGGCAGGATGGCAGGTGCCGCGCGAGGGTGGCAGCGCAAGAAACGAGGACGTGTAGACGATCCGCCTGATGCCGAGCCCGCGCGCGACATCCAGCACCGTGTGCAGGCCGCCCACGTTCACGTCGTCGAAATCCTGAGGCCGCTGGCGCCAGATGCTCACGAGCGCCGCCAGATGAATGATCGCGTCAACCTGGTCGGCTGCGTGTCGGACGGCGTCACGATCGCGAATGTCACCGTCATGCGGCACACCCGGCAACCCTGCCGACGAGGCGTGCCGGGCAAACACCACCGGATGATGCCCGCGCGCATGGAGCGCGCGCACGACTGCCGCGCCAAGATAGCCCGTTCCACCGGTTACGAGAACACGCATGCTCTGAGAGATGGTAGATGGAAAAGGGAAGATGGAAAAGGGCCGGATCAGCAGCAACTTCGATGGAACCGCAGCTCTTTTCCATGTTCCATTTTCCATCTTCCATCCAGGCCGGGGGTTTCAGCGGCCTGGCAACGTTATATGCTTTTCGTCAATGTTCAAGCGGCAGCGGACCGGTTCAGTCGTGTGCGCCTCGTGTGGTTCGCTCGTGGGCGTCAACGACGAGCAGTGTTACAGCTGCGGACGCCGGAATCCGGGGCTGTGGGGCTTCGCGCCCGTCCTGCGCCGGCTCGGCAACGATCTCGGCTTCGTGCCGCTGATCATTTACGGCTGCAGCGCCCTGTACATCCTGAGCCTGCTGCTGACCCTCTACTTCGGTGGCAGCGTGATGGGCAGCGGCAGTCCGCTCGGCATCCTGGCCCCGGACCCCACGATCCTCCTGATGCTGGGCTCGAGCGGCGCGAGACCGGTGTTCCTCCTCGGCATGTGGTGGACGGTTCTCAGTGCCGGCTGGCTGCATGCCGGGATCATTCACATCGGACTGAACATGATGTGGGTGCGGAACCTCGGGCCGGCCGTCGCGGACATCTTCGGCGGCTCGCGGATGGTGATCATCTACACGATGGGATCGATCGGCGGCTTCGTCCTCAGTTCGATGCTGGGAATGTATCTGCCCATTCCGCGCTTCGGGGCAGTGCAAACGGTCGGCGCCTCGGCGCCAATCTTCGCGCTGCTCGGCGCGCTGATGCACTACGGCAGCCGTAGCGGCAGCAGCATGGTTTATTCCGAGGCGCGCGGCTACGCGCTGGCCATGATCGTGTTCGGCCTGCTCGTGCCTGGCGTCGACAATGCCGCCCACCTTGGCGGTTTCGCAGGTGGCTATCTGGCCAGCATGTGGCTGGATCCGCTGAAGCCCGAGCGAATCAACCACATGGTCGGTGCCCTCGTCTGCGTGGTGGCGACGCTGCTCGCGATCCTGGCGTCGATCGCGAAGATCCTGCCCCTCTTCCTCGGGTAGAGCCGGCGCCGCCGGCTCGAAACGTATAATCAGCCGGTGCGAAAACCTGTTGTCCTCATCACCGGCGCGGGCGGAGAGATCGGCCATGGCCTGATCGACCAGCTGGCGCTGCAAAAGCAACGCGCCATCGTCACGCTCGACGTCAGCCCCCTGGATCCCGCAATCGCCGCGAAGGTCGATCGGGAGATCACCGGCTCGATTCTCGACCGTGCTGTCCTCGAGCGCATCCTCGCCGAATACCAGGTGGAGCTCGTCATCCACCTCGCGGCGCTGCTCTCGACGCGCTCCGAGTTCACCCCCGTGATGGCCCACCAGGTCAACGTCGAGGGCACGCTCAACCTGCTCGAGTTCGCGCAACACGAAGCCGAATCGCACGGTCGTCCGGTCGTCTTCATCTATCCGTCGTCCATTGCGGCATATGGAATTCCCGATGTTGCGACCAAGGACCGGGCTGGCCGCGTAAAGGAAGACGAATGGATGCACCCGCGGACGATGTACGGGTGCAACAAACTGTATTGCGAGCAGCTGGGGATGTACTACGCCCGGTTCTACAAGCAACTCGCGGCAGAGCAGGCAGCCGGAAAGGTGGATTTCCGATGCGTGCGCTTCCCCGGCCTGATTTCGGCGTTGACGGTGCCGTCCGGCGGAACCTCGGACTATGCGCCCGAGATGATCCACGCGGCCGCGAAAGGGGAGCCATACGCCTGCTTCGTCCGGCCCGACACCCGCATCCCCTTCATGGCAATGCCCGATGGCGTTGATGCCCTCATGAAGCTCGCGGCGGCCGCGAAGGGTGACCTCTCGCGGACCGCCTACAACGTTGCCGCCTTCAATCCGTCAGCGCAGGAAGTGCAGGATGTCGTGCTCGAAGCGTTCCCGGGGGCCGAACTCTCGTGGCAGGTTGACGAGAAACGCCAGGGGATCGTGGACTCGTGGCCGGCCGACGTCGACGACAGTGCCGCCAGAAGCGACTGGGGCTTCGCCCCCCGCTACGACTTCACCCGCGCCTTCAGCGAGTACCTGATCCCGACGATCAGGAAGCGCTACGCGCCAAACTGACGTTAGCCCTTGAGAATCCACTGGGGTGGAGGCGTGATCTCCGTGGCAGGCGTCCCACCCGGATCTGGGCGGCCGCTGCCTTCGAGGCGGCTGATGGCGCGGACGGTCATGTCGTGATCGCAGACGATCTGGCAGGACAGTCGCACGCCGGTCGCACCCTTCGCCGCGAGCACCGTTTGTTCGGCGACGGTCATCTGCGCGGGCTCGCCCTCGATGAACTCGACCCGGCAGGTGGTGCAGCGCGCATTGCCGCCGCAGGCATGCAGGATGTCAACCTTGACGTCCTGTTCGATGGCGAGCACCAGGCGCTTGCCGTTTTCTACTTCAACTGTCCCAAATCCCTCGACCGTGAGCTGTGGCATCCATCAATCATATGCGGATAACCTCACGCGGCTTCTGAACGATGCAGTTCCGCGGCGCGCTCGAGCGCCGTCAGGATGTTCGGGCAGATGTTTGCGGACACCCACCTGGCGATCGAGGTGCGCCGCTTCCATCACTGCCGCGGGTTGCTCGCGGGCGCCGCACAGCAGCAGCGTGCGGCCCGAGGCATGAACCCGTTCGCCAACTTCTTCGAGCGCTTTCAGTCCGGTCGCGTCGATGGCGGTCATGTTTCGCAGCCGGAGGATGACGATTGGCGGCAGGCGGTCCAGTGCTTCCGTGATCGCGGCGACCTTGTCGGTTGCGCCGAACAACAGCGGACCATGAATCCTGAAGATGGCGACGTAGGGCGGGATCGCCTTGTCCTGCAGGATGTGCGGCCGTCCCGACTCGATGTAGTCGGAGGTCACCATCGCGACAGTCGTAGTCGTCGAGACGCGGCGGATGAAGAGCAGCGCCGCGAGGATCATGCCGACCTCGACCGCCAGCGTCAGGTCGGCGAATACCGTCAGCGCAAACGTCACGAGCCACACCGCGATGTCCGTCTTCGTCAGCTTCAACAAGAGCGGGATCTCGTGCCACTCGCCCATGTTGTAGGCCACAACGAACAGGATGGCGGCGAGGACCGCCATCGGGATGTAGCCCGCCAGGGGTGCGGCCGCGAGCAGCACCACCAGGAGCGTCAGGGCGTGGATCATGCCCGCCATCGGCGTGCGCGCACCAGACCGGATGCTGGTCGCGGTCCGCGCGAGGGCGCCCGTGGCCGGCAGCCCGCCGAAAATCGGCGAGGCAATGTTGGCGATTCCCTGGCCGATCAGTTCCATGTTGGGGTTGTGCTGGTCCTTGCCCATTCTGTCGGCCACCACCGCCGACATCAGTGACTCGATCGCGCCGAGCATGGCCACGGTCACGGCCGGCCGAAGCAGCATCGGGATGAGCGCGGCGTCGAAGGCAGGGAAGTGCGGCGCGGGAAGTCCAGCGGGTATCCCGCCGAAGCGCGATCCGATCGTGTCCACATCGAGTCCGAGCAGCGCGGCAGCCGCTGTGCCACCGACCAATGCGACGATCGCGCCGGGCACGCGCGGCACCGTCCGTCTCAGGGCGATGAATGGCGACGAGAGATCCGACTCCCAGCATCGTCGCCGACAGCGAGACGGTGCCAGCGGCCGCAACGACGGCACCCATGCGCGCCGCGAATTCCGAGGGCACCTCCGCCAGCTGCAGTCCGAAAAAGTCGCGGATCTGCGTGCTCGCAATCAGCACCGCGATCCCGTTCGTGAACCCGATCACCACCGGGCGGGGCAGGTATTTGACGGCGGTGCCCATCCCGCTGATGCCCAGGATGACGAGCATCACGCCCGCCATCATCGTCACCATGTAGAGGCCGCTGACGCCGTACTCGGTGACGATGCCGGCAACGACAACAACGAAAGCGCCCGTGGGCCCCCCGATCTGGTAACGCGAACCGCCGAGGAGCGAGATCAGGAAACCGGTGACGATGGCGCAGTAGATCCCGGCCTGGGGGCTGAGGCCGGAGGCGATCGCAAACGCCATGGCCAGCGGCAGCGCAACGAGGCCGACGGTGACGCCGGCGCCGAGGTCATGAGCAAACGTGGCCAGCGAGTAGGTCCGAAGGATGCGGGCTGACGCCGGCGTCCAGCGCGAAAGCTTCATACGGCCTTCTAATTTGGGGAGCCACCGTGATGTTAGCACGCGCCTTGCAGTTAGACTGGCAGACAGCTCAGGAGGTTGGATGACGGATAGCGCAATGCGAGTGATTCTGTTGCACGGTGGACCCGACGAAGCGTTTGATCGGGCCGTGCTCTTTGCGCGACGGATGGCAGAGTCCTTCGGCGCGCAACTGCACGTGCTCTACACCATCGAGGATCCGCTGTCGGCGGGCTGGACGGCCGAAGTCAGCCCGGAACGGCTGCCCGAGATCCACGAGGCGATCGAGACCGAGGCCCGCGAACGGCTCGCGCGCCTCATCCCGCACGAGGACCAGGAGCGGCTCGGCATCCAGTTTGGCCTCCGCATGGGGCCTGCCGCCGACGAACTGGTCCGTTACACGACCGAGTACAACGTCGATCTCGCGATCGTCCAGGCCCGGCCGGGCGACGCCGACACCGGGCATGCGCATGCGTTGCTCGAGCGGGGCCGATGCGCGGTGCTCGTTCTCAGATAGCAATGCTGACGGTCGATCTGCTGGTGTCCGCTTACTCCAGTGGATGGTTTCCAATGGCCGTGGGGGATGGTGACATCCGGTGGTTCTCGCCGGATCCCCGCGGCATTATTCCTCTCGACGCCTTCCATGTCTCCACCCGCCTGGCGCGAGTCGTGCGCCGGGGCAGCTTCCGCATCGAGATCAACAGAAGCTTCGAGGCCGTGGTCCGGGCGTGCGCGGAGGCCGAGCGCGACAACGACGATGCGGGGACGTGGATCGACCAGGAGATCTTCGACAGCTACTGCGCGATGCACAAGGCCGGCTACGCCCATTCGGTCGAAGCCTGGCGTGACGGCAAGCTCGCCGGCGGGCTCTACGGCGTGGCCCTGGGCGGCGCATTTTTCGGGGAGTCCATGTTCCACGACGTGACCGACGCGTCCAAGGTCGCCCTGGTGGCGCTCGTCGAGCGGCTTCGTGATCGCGGTTTCACGCTGCTCGACACGCAATGGACGACGGAGCACCTGGAGCAGTTCGGCGCCACCGACGTCCCCCGCACCTACTATCTCAAGGAGCTGAGTGGCGCGATCCGGCTCGACCGCTCATTCCTGTAACGTGCGACGTGCGGACGTGCGACGTGCGACGTGCGGTGCACGTGCACGTCGCACGTGCACGTGCGGCACGTGCGACGTTCAGTGGACCGTGTAGGGTTCGCTGAGCGTGAACGCCGCGATCTTCGCGTCGAACTGCTCGCCGCCTTCCGCGACCATCTGGTAGCTGCCTTCCATGACGCCGAATGCGGTCGGCAGGGGGCATCCGGACGTGTACTCGAATGACTCGCCGGGCTTCAGGGTGGGCTGCTTCCCGACGACGCCAGGGCCGCGGACCTCTTCGACTTTGCCGGTGCCGTCGGTGATGATCCAGTGACGCGTCTGCAACTGGACCGTCTCGCTGCCCTCGTTGGAAATCGTGACGTTGTAGATGAAGAACCATTGGCTCTTCGTGGGGTCTGACCGGTCCGGGTCGAACTGCGATTCGACGTGAACCCGAACGCCGCGCGTCACTGCTTCCGAGGTAAACATAGCATCCATGATGAACGATTCGCGCCAGCCCGGGCAACCCGTGTCTCGCGAAGGGCTCTGTCCCGGTTGTGCGAACGTCCAGATCATCACGAATGATCGGGGGTCGCGATTCTATTTGTGCAGGCTCTCGGCCACCGATCCGCGGTTCCCGAAGTACCCGCCGCAACCGGTGATCGCGTGCGCCGGGTTCCAGCCGGCACTCACTACGCACGGCACATCAGCTAGCATTAAAGGGATGCATACGATCGAACCCGCCCGGCTGAAACCGGCGGTGACTGCCGACGCGCTCGCCGAACCCGCCGTCGCGGGCTCCAGTTCCACCGTCATCCGCGGGAAAGCGCTGATTTTCTGGGACCGCATGAGCCTGCCCGGGACCAAGTTCGCCAAGAAGCTCGACGCGATCGACACGGATCAGATCACGCCGGCGGCCGACTGCGTCTCCGAGAGCCTCGAGACGCTCGACGAGAAGTGGAAAACCGGTTCGTTCCGCTACCTGATGCCCGACTTTCGTGCCCGGGTTCACAGGGGCGAGAACTTCGTCATTGCCGGCGATCGCTTTGCGATCGGATCCTCCCGGGAAATGAGTCCGGCGGGCCTGAAAGGTGTGGCCGAAGAAGTCGGCCTCGAGATGGTGGTCATCGCCGGCAACAACATGGGCGACATCTTCCGGCGTAACAGCTTCAATCTCGGGCTCCACGTCGTGCAGAGTCCCGAGGCCGTCGCGGATGCGCAGGACGGCGACGATTTCAGCTTCGATCCGGTGACGCGCAAGCTGCGCAACGAGACGCAGCAGAAGGACTACGAGCCGGTGCCGCTGTCGGCAAAGGAGGAGGAGATCCGCCGGAGCGGCGGCATCTTCACCGTCGGCCGCAACGAGTTCAAGCAGTCGGTCGTCACCCGGCCGTCCGTTGACTGGGCAGAACCGGCCGACGCGCGCAAGATGACGTCCACCGAGCAGATCATCTGGGCTCACCGCGTCGACAAGACCTTGAAGCCGTCTGAGCTCCGGCCGGGCGCGACGCTGCGTGTCTATGCGGACCTGCTGCCGGCCTCCGACGGGACGGCGCCGTTTTCGATCCACACCTTCAATCAGATCACCGGCGGTAACACGATTCAGCCGCGCCAGGCCGCGATCGCGAACGATCACTTCGTCTTCACCGGCGTCGATGCCGACGACAAGCAGACCAGCATCGGCCGGGAGTTCGCGCGGATTCACGGCATCGAAAAGCCGTACTACGCCACGCCCGGCGACGGCATCTTCCACTTCTACTTTCCCGAGCAGGGGCTCGTCATGCCGGGGCAGTTCATTCCCGGCGCCGACTCGCACAGCCGTGCCTACGGTGCCTACGGCGCCGTCGGCATCGGTGTCGGTTCGACGACGCTGGGGTTCGGGTGGTCGACGGGATACATCTACTTCACGCTGGCCAAGCAGCGCCGCGTCACCTTCCGCGGCAAGCTCCAGCCCTGGGTCGGCGGCAAGGACATCGTCCTCGAACTGCTGCGGCGGTGGGGTGCGAAGCAGTCACAGGGGATGTCGGTGGAACTCGTCGATGCCGACAAGCAGCTCCCGATCGCGTATCGCAACACGATCGCGAACATGATGGCGGAGGCCGAGGCGCTCAACGGGATCTTCGCGCCCGATGACATCACCTATGAGTGGTACCGGAAAAAGGGGATCACCGAGCTGCCGTATCCGCCTTTCGCTCCGGGAGCGGATGCGACTTACGAGATCGATGAAGCGTTCGAGCTGTCGGACGTCCGGCCGATGATTGCCAAGCCGTTCAGCCCTGGCAATGCCTACGCGGCCGAGGATGTGGCGCGCGAGCGGATCACCTTCGACAAGGCGATGATCGGCTCCTGCACCAACGGTTCGTACGACGATCTGCTGCAGGCCGCGCTGGTGCTGCGCGCGGCGCGCGAACAGGGTGTCAAGAAGGTCGAGCGCGAGTTCGCGATCTTCCCAGGATCCGGTGGCGTCGGCCGCCAGATCGAGACGGCGGATCCGCGGCTCGGTGGCGAATCGATCGCCGAGGTGTTCCGCTCGGTCGGCGGCGTGATCCGCCAATCATGGTGCGGTCCCTGCTTCGGGCAGGGCCAGGACGCGTTGTCACCGGGACAGCGCGCGATTACGTCGTTCAATCGCAACTGGCAGAACCGCATGGGCCTCGGCGGCGAAGGCTACCTCGCCAGCCCCGCGGTGGTCGCCGCGTCGGCGCTGATCGGCTACATGGCGCCGCCGAGCGAGTTGGGATTGAAGTGGGAGCCGGAAAAATACGGGCTCTGAAACGCCGAAACGGGTTTCGCCTTCGGCGTGCACGACGCCACGACGACACAACGGCCACGACGAAGGACTCAGGACGTCAACCCGGTTGACGCCTTCGGCGTTCACGACGGCACAACGACACCACGGCACGACTCAGACAATTTGAACTCATGAAAACGTCGAGTCGTCGCGCCGTCGCGTCGTCGTGTGCTGCCGCAGGCGCCCTCGTGGCCCTCCTCACCGGTGTGAGCGTGGCGGCTCGTCAGAGCGTGCCCCTGACACAGGGCATGGTGATCGAGCGCTCGATGACCATCCGGCCCGGCACCTACGAACTTCCGGCGTCCGCCGACCTGAAGACGCCTGCCATTACCATCCGCGGCGAGAACATCACCGTCGACTTCACCGGCGTGACGCTGCGCGGCTCATCCGATTCCGCTGATCCCGACGAGTTCGCGGGGCGTCGGGATCCTCGTGGACGGCGGCAGCAAGGTGACGATCCGCGGCGCCACCATCCGCGGCTACAAGGTCGGGATCCTCGCGCGCAACTCGCCGGATCTGCACCTGACGAGAAACGACCTCTCCTACAACTGGAAGCAGCGGCTCTACAGCGGCATCGAGAAGGAGAGCCTGCTCGACTGGATGTCCTACCACCAGAACGAGAAGGACGAGTGGCTCCGCTTTGGCGCCGGCATCTACCTGGCGAACTGCGACCGCGCCGAGATCGACCACAACACGATTGTGCAGGGCCAGAACGGCCTGATGGTGACGGCATCGAAGGGGCTGAAGATCTGGAACAACACGTTCCAGTTCCTGTCGTCGATTGGCGTCGGGCTGTATCGCGTCAGCGAGAGCACCATCATGCACAACCGGATCGACTGGTGCGTGCGCGGCTACAGCCACGGCTTCTACAACCGCGGCCAGGATTCAGCCGGCCTGCTGATGTACGAGCAGTCGTCCAATAACACCGTCGCCTACAACTCGGTGACGCATGGCGGCGACGGTCTGTTTCTGTGGGCAGGGCAGTCGACGATGGATACCGGGAAGGGTGGGTCGAACGACAACGTTTTCTTCCGGAACGACTTCAGTCACGCGCCGACCAACGGCATCGAGGCGACCTTCAGCCGCAACGCTTTCCTCTTCAACCGTATTGAGGACAACTGGCACGGCGTCTGGGGCGGCTACAGCTTCGACACGCTGTTCTATGGGAACCGCTTCGCGCGACAACGCCGAGGCCATGGCGATCGAGCATGGACAGAACAACCTGATTCTCGGGAACATGTTCACGAATGACAGTGTTGCGATCCGGCTGTGGCAGAACGCGACGCAGGATCCAAACTGGGGCTACCCGAAGAACCGTGACACGCGCAGTCAGGAGTACTCGCTCGACGACAACAAATTCCGCGGCAACAGGACGGCGCTCGACATCCGCAACACCATCGATGTGAAAGTTGGGCGCAACGACTTCGTTGAGGTCGGTCGCGCGTCTGAGCCCCGAGACGACGGGCATAGATCTCGCCCGGCCGGCGACCGACATCCCAAGGTGCGGATCCGACCCGTCAATCGTCTGCGTGGGCGGCATCGACCCGCTGATCAAGGACGGCGAGCGCCGCGGCCGGCAAGACGATCATCGTCGATGAGTGGGGCCCGTACGACTGGAAGTCGCCGAAGCTGTGGCCGGTGCTCGAATCAGATGGACGCCTGCCGTTCCAGCGCCGCTCCAAAGCGACGGGCGTCGTTCGACGGCCGGTGAAGCTCAAGGTTCTCGGGCCGGCTGGGACGTGGACGCTGGCGTCGGCGCGCGGCGCGCAGATCACGCCGAGCAAGGGCAATGTCGGTGACGTCGTGACCGTCACGCCCAAGGCAGGGGCAGGCGCGGTCGTGGATTACGAGATCACGCTGACGTACGTCGGTAGGCGAAGTCGTCTCGCCGCGCGGGCGTCGTGACGCCTGCGGGGCGCCCGCACACATTCCGCTACTCCCGATTCTTCGCCCCGGCGAGTTGGACGTTGAGCTTCTTCGAGTATCCCGAGGCGGCGGATCCGGTGAAGGCGCCAGCCGCCTTTGCCGAGGTGCTTCGCGGCAAGCCGCTTCGGACCATGACGGCGGATCGGATCGACTATCTGTCGGGCGGCGTGCTCGAAGAGGGGCTGCCGCGTGACCGGTTCGCGATTGTGGCCGAAGGCATCGTCGATCTGCCGCCGGGGGATTACACCTTGCAGGTGATCTCAGACGATGGGGCACGGGTGTGGGTGGATGGCCGACTCGTGCTCGATGCCTGGGCTCCGCACGAGTCGCGCGTCGACGAAGTGGCGATCACCGGCGGACGGCACACGGTGAAGCTCGAATACTATGAGATCGGCGGTTGGTCGGAGATTTCCTTCGACATCCAGCCGCGGAGGATGCGCAAGTGATGGGATTCGACGTTGCCTCGCTCGGGGACCCGCAGATCTGGATAGCTCTCGCTACGCTCACGTTCCTCGAGATCGTGCTCGGTGTCGACAACGTCATTTTCATCTCGATCCTCTCGGGCAAGTTGCCGGAGGACCAGCAGAAGCGCGCCCGGCGGATCGGGCTGCTCGGGGCGATGCTCACACGTATCGCGCTGCTCTTTTCGCTGGCCTGGATCATCAAGCTCACCAAGCCCTTGTTCACCATCACCGGAACTGACATCTCCGGGCGGGACCTGATTCTGATCCTCGGTGGCCTCTTCCTGATGGGAAAGAGCGTCTACGAGATCCACGACAAGCTCGAAGGCGAGGAGGGCCATGCCTCCGGCAAGGTCGCCGCCTCCTTTGCCAGCGTCATTGCGCAGATCATGGTGCTCGATATCGTGTTCTCACTCGACTCGGTCATTACCGCGGTCGGCATGGTCGACGTGCTCTGGGTGATGGTGTTGGCGGTCATGATCTCGGTGGGCATCATGATGGCCTCGGCCGAAACGATCAGCAATTTCGTCAACAAGCATCCGACGGTGAAGATGCTGGCCCTCAGCTTCCTGCTCCTGATTGGCACGTCGCTCATCATGGAAGGCTTCGAACAGCACATCCCGAAGGGGTACATCTACTTCGCGATGGGCTTCTCGGTGTTCGTCGAGATGATCAACCTGCGCCTCCGTAAGGTATCCAAGCCTGTCGTCCTGCACGAGCGGTATACGGAGGAGCACCCGCCGGTGCCGCCGCCGAAGCCGGCAAAGAAGCGCAACTGAAACGATCGACCTCCGGGGGGCGTCTTAGAGGGATCAGCCTACTTCCGGAAGGATTTGTTTACATGAAGCGTTTTGCTCTCGTCCCGGCCGCTCTGATGCTCGCGGCCGTCGTTGCTGTTCAGGTCCAAGCCGTTCCGCAGACTGCACCGCACGGCCCAGGCCGGTACGGCCCAACAGCCGCCGCCCGCCGGACAGGCGCCGCCGGCAACCGCCGGCCAGCCCGCAGCGCCCGGCGCGCGTCCGCCGCAGGCACCGCTTGGGCCAAACCAGTGGCGCATCGATCGCAGCCACTCAGCCGCCAACTTCAGCGTCCGGCACAACGTGGTCTCGACCGTCCGCGGCCAGCTCGGACCGATCACCGGCACGGTCGAGTGGGATGGCAAGGACGTCAAGACCGTCGTGGCTGATGTCTCGGTCGACATGAACGGCATCAACACGCAGAACGAGGGCCGCGACAAGCATCTCCGCAGCGCCGACTTCTTCGACGTCGCCAATCACCCGGCGCTGACGTTCAAGTCCAAGCGCGTCGAAGCGGTTGCCGACGGGCGTTTCAAGCTCGTAGGTGACCTCACCATCCGCGGCAACACGAAAGAGGTCGTGCTCGACGTCGAAGGTCCGTCGGCGTTCATGAAGAGCCAGCGCGGCGTCCTCACGGGCGCAACCGCGACGACCAAGATCTCCCGCAAGGAGTTCGGCGTCCTCTGGAACAACATGATCGAGATGATGCCGGTCGTCGGCGACGAAGTCACGGTCACGATCGACCTCGAGTTGAACCGTCCGGCGCTACCGGGCGGGACGCAGTAGGCAGCACTTCAACTCCCAACTTCCAACTTCCAACTCCCAGAACCCAATCGGTGGTTACCTTTGGATCTTGGAGGTTGGACGTTGGAAGTTGCGTTTGACAAAGCTCATCCGCGCCCCCAACAATCGCGAAGATGACTGCACCACTGGCGTTGGCCGCCGCCTTTTCCCTTCTGCTTCTGCAAACGCCGGGCTACGTCCCCGAGAGGGTCTACGACACTCGACAGCAGGCGTTCGTTGATTTCGAAGTCATGCTGGCCGGCATCGCCACCGCGGACGTGATCTTCGTCGGCGAAATGCACGACGACCCCAACACCCATCGTCTCGAGGCCGCAATTCTGGACGGCCTGCAGCGCCGCCAGCGGTCTCCGGTCGTGTCGCTCGAGATGTTCGAGCGGGACGCACAGCCGGCGCTCGACGCCTACCTGGCGGGGCGGATCAGCGAAGACGAGATGTTGAAGGGCGCCCGTCCGTGGCCGCGCTACGCGACGGATTACCGTCCGCTCGTGGAACGCGCCAAGGCCGCGGGCCGGCCGGTCATCGCCGCCAACGTGCCGCGGTCGATCGCGCAGAAAGTCGCGAAGCTGGGGCAGGATGCGATCGCGCAGCTGACGGAATCGGAACGCGCATTCACCGCGCGCGATCTCCAGTGCCCGCTCGACCCGTATTTCGATCGCTTCGCCGAATCGATGGGCGGGCACCCGGCGCCGAACCAGTCCGCCGACGAGAAAAAGGCGATGGCGGAACGCTATTACTGGTCGCAGTGCGTCAAAGACGAAACCATGGCGGAGGCGATTGCGGCCGCGGTCGAGCGCAACGCATCCATGAGCGAGGGCGGACAGTCGAAGGGGCCGGTCGTCCACTACAACGGCGCCTTCCACAGTGACTTCGGCCTGGGCACGGCCGAGCGCACCCGCCGTCGTCTTCCCGGCAAGCGCACGATCGTGATCTCGATGCTGCCCGTTGCCGATCTCGACAAGCTGCAGCCGGCCGGCGAGGACCTTCGGCGCGCCGACTACCTGGTCTACACCGACAACGCGAAGACGCCGCCGGCAGAGAAGAAGTAGGACGTCTCGAGCGCGTCCGCTCTAGCGGATCCGCTCGGGCATGTCGGCGATCACGTAGGCCATCACCGCGATTGCACCCGACGCCCTGGCCATGTCCATCGGATCGATCTTGTCGATGGTGTCGGCGGGCGTGTGGTGGAGCAGGAAGTAGTTCCCGTCCACCTCCAGTGACATCGACGGGATCTTGCCCGCCTCGACCGACGGTCCGATGTCGGCACCGCCGCCCGCAGGGCTGATCTTTCCGGCCTTGATCCCACGCAGCAGGGTCGCGATGCCCTCGATCTTCGCGCGCGCGCCGTCACTGCCGGTGAAGCCGAAACCGGTGGGCCGGAAGACGCCGGAATCCGACTCCAGCATCATCACGTGATTGGCGAGCTGGTCGCGATAGCGATCGCGATAAGCGGTGCCGCCACGCAGACCGTTCTCTTCGTTGGTCCAGAGCACGACCCGGACGGTCCGGCGCGGGCGAAGGTTCAGCTTTTTCATCAGCCGCAGCGCTTCCCACGTCACGATCGTCCCGCCGCCATCATCGGTCGACCCGGTGCCCACGTCCCACGAATCGAAGTGGCCGCCAAGGACGATCACTTCATCGGGGAACTCGCGGCCGCGGATCTCGCCAACGACGTTGAAGGAGTCGGCGTCGGGCAGCATCTGCGCCTCCATTTTCAGACGGAGGCGGACCGTGGTGCCCCGATCGGACATGCGCTGGAGCCGATCGGCATCCTCGGTTGTCACGGCCGCGGCTGGAATCTTCGGTGCGTTCGGATCGTAAGTCAGCGCGCCGGTGTGCGGCGTCCGCAGTCCCGGAGGTCCGACGGAGCGGACGAGCGTGGCCGCGGCGCCGAGCGTTGCCGCCCGCGACGGCCCCGTGGCGCGATAGCGAACCGTCTCGCCGTAGGTGGTGAACGGTGCGTTGAAGAGCACGATCTTGCCCTTCACCTTCGGTCCGGCGGCGTCCAGCTCCTCGAAGGTGCGGACGACGAGCAGCTCGGCCTCGACACCCGCAGCAGGCGTGCCGACGCTGTTACCCAACCCGAGCATGACCAGCGCACTTGGATGCGGAGCGACGATCTCGAGGCTCTCGTTGCCGCGGACCCAGTGCGGAACCTTGACCGGCTCCTTCCGCACGTTCTCCAAACCGTCCTTCTTCATCTGCGCCACGGCCCAATCGATCGCGCCCTCGAGTGCCCTGGACCCGCTGAGCCGATGGCCGAAGGTGTCGCCGAGCTCGGCGAGGCGCTGCCAGGCGAAATCCGAGGCGAGCGCTTCACCGAGCAGGCGAGAGGCGGCATCGCGATGCGGATCGAGCCAGGCGTCGGCGCGCGGCGGCTGCTGCGCGCTCGTGACAGCCACGAAACTGAAAATACAGATCAGGACTGCGATGCGTGAGAGGGCCGTTGCAGAAAACATATGCTGACGATTCTGGCACGGATACTGGCAGCCCTAAAGGGCTGCGCTACCCACGTTGGATACGGGATACGGCGGTGTAGCGCAGCCCTTTAGGGCTGCCGTTCCTAGGCCCTACGAATTCCCGTGCTTAAATTGGGTCGATGACCGCGTGGCTTCTGTGGATGCTTCTTGCCTCGATCGGGGCCGAGCAGCCGGCGGTCCGCTTTCATCACGTCCACTATCGCGTCGGCGATCCCTCGGCCGCTATGAGCCACGTCGCTGCGAAGCTGGCCGGCCCGCGCGTGATGCTGCCGGGCCTCGGCGTCGGCGTGAGGGCCGGCGCCCAGTTTCTTCTGTTCGATCGGCTCGACGTGGCCGATCAGGCGCAGATCACTCAACCTCCCGTGGCCGATGCCTATCGCGTCGCCGTGGCCTGGTTCGCCCGGCATGGCATCGTCGCCTCCCCCGACAATGTTGCGGCGCTGGACGTTGGTCCGGCACTGCTGAACGAACGGTATGACCACGTCGCGTTTGTCGCGGTCGACCTCAGAGCCATCAAGGACCAGCTCTCCCGCTCCGGCGCGGTAGCTGTCCGCACCACCGAAGATGCACTTCTCTTCGATGCAGGCGGCGGCGTGTTCGTCGAGATCGTACGAGACATGGACCGCCCCGATGCGTTCTGGTGCCCGATGCATCCGGACGTCCGCTCGGCCGACCATGGCGCCTGCCATCTGTGCGGCATGGCACTGGTTCCGATGACGGCGCCGAAGGTTGGGGAGTACGGACTGGACGTGAGGCAGGTGCGCACGGGCGGGAAGCCCGGCCTCTCGGGGCTGCGACTCACGATCACCGAACCGGGCGCAAACGAGCGGGTGAAGAGCTTCGTGACCGTCCACGAGCGCATCCTCCACCTCTTCATCGTTGGCCGCGACCTCGAATACTTCGAGCATCTGCATCCGGAGCTCGCCGCCGACGGCACCTTCGTTCTGACGCAGACCATTCCGCCGGGCGATTACATGGTGATCGCGGACTTCCTGCCCACCGGTGGAACGACCCAGATGGTGCAGCGAGCCTTGCTGGTTGGCGGGGCCGCCGCGGAAAGCGAAGCCGTCAGTTCCTTCGGCCGACGTGCGCATCACGCTCAAGTCCGAAGATTTCGTTGCCGGGAAGTATGCCTGTCTAACCTTCACGGTGACCGACGCGAAGAGCGGCGAGCCGGTGACCGATCTGGAGCCGTATCTCGGCGCACCGGCGCACATGCTCCTCGTTCGCGCCGATCTGAGTGATGCGGTGCACGCGCATCCCGAGGCGCTGGTTTCCAGCGGGCCGGCCATTTCGTTCCACCCGCTCGTGCCTGCGACCGGCGGACTACAAGCTGTGGGTTCAGATCCAGCGTGGTGGGAAAGTGATCACCGTGCCGTTCGTGCTGCGAGCAGAACGGTGATGCTGCAGGGAGACTCGCCGGCGATCTCGACCCGCGTCGCGCCCGTCACCTGCAGCGGCGTGCGCAGCCAGTAGGTCTCCGCGAAGGCTGGATCGAACTGGCGCAGCCACAGCAACGGCTCCTTGCTGCCGTCGGCTCCGGTCACGGTCACGCGGAGGTCGGCGCCTTTTCCAAGAGTGGGTTTCACACCAACCAGCCGTCCGGTTGGGAGGGTCCGCGCCGAGCAGGGGACTTCCACGGCGCGACTGGTGTCGGCCGGGTGGGCTTCGCGTTTGTCGCCCGACTGCGCTTCGCGCTTGTCGCCCGACCTGAAGCGGCCTACGTCGGGCCTACGGTCGGGCCTACGACCGGCGTTGGTGGCGCCCCCGCTTTTGGCGGCAGGACCCTCGGCGCACCACCATCTGCCCAGGCGGCAAACAGCGCCACTTCGAAGGCTGACAGCGATGGATCGTTGCTGAAGTTGCCGTAGCCGCGCACGACGTGCCATTTCGGCATCCGGCGGGCCAGGACCTCTTCGCGGATCGCTCGCGCCCACGGCCTCGCCTCTTCGTAGGTGGTCAACGCCATGGGCGCGCGCCCGCCAGCAGCGTGGCACGAGACGCAGCGCGCCTCTACCAGGCGCTTGATCTCACCTTCCCAGGTGACCTTTGTTGAAACGGGATCGTGCGCGAGGAGGGACGGGGCCGCGATGCCAATGCGGCGACCGCGACACCGAGTGTCGCGGCCACAAGCGCGAACCGCATCCTACCGACCGCCGGCGGGAGGCGTCGTGATGACGGTGCCGGGGGCAACGCCATCGATCGAATACACGAACGACGTGAACATCATCTCTTCCCAGGTCTGGTCGCCCCACTTGACGTCGACCTTGGGGTCGGGATTGGCGCGGTTGGCGGCCGAGTTGTCATAGTGCGCCACGGCGCGGATCTTCGTGCCCTTCGGCAGCTTGAGCGGCTCGGCGAAGACATAGTCGGTCTGCCAGTTGAAGTCGTACTTCGGCACCGCCAGGATCACTTCGGTCCGGCCATCCGGGTAGGTCGCGGTGTATTCCCAGCTCTTGCCGCGCAGGTGCGTGTGCGGCAGCATCTGCCGCAACGTGATGTCGGCAGTCGTCGTCATCTCGGCGGCGATCGAGTAGTCAGGTGCGCCGGCGGGGATGAGCAGTGAGCCGTTGACGAGCGTGCCCATGCGCATTTCGACCTTCGGCGCTTCCTTCGCCAGGAACAGACCCAGCTTGGTGCGGTCCGTGGCGGCGGTGCCATTGGTCGTGTAATGCATCTGCACGACGAGAGTGGACCCGGCGCGGATCAGGATCGCCTGGCCGGCATCGAACTTCAGGACGCTGCTGCCGGGCGCGAATCCGCCGATCATCGCACCCCGGGCGCGTGGGGCCGGGAACAGGCTCTGTCCCTTGGCCTTGGTGGGCGCGCCTTCGGCCTCGCCGCCGCCAGACTGGCCCGCCGGGATGTTCATGCCGCGCGCGATGCTGATGGCCGTCGGACGACGCTCCGGTGTGGGCGGACGGGTCGAGACGATCACGTGGTGAACGACAGCCCGGTTGCCGGGCCGGACCTCGAGGCCCTGGAGCCACTCGTCTTTGGTGAAATTGGTGGGGATCTCGAAGTACTCGTATTCGACGAAGCCGTCGGCCGGGACCTTGTAATCGACCGGCAACTGCAGGATGGTGTCGGGCTGTCCGAGCTGCCAGCCGTCCGCGAACTTCGGCAGCGGCGGCAGGTCAGCGGGGTTTCCTTCCGGCGCGCCGCCGTTGGCCCACGCCGTCAGCACATCCTTTTCGGCGGCCGTGAGGCTCCGGTCGTTGGCAAACTTGCCGTGCTTCGGATCGGCGTGCCACGGTGGCATCACGCCGTCGGCGACCTCGTCGCGGATCGCCTTGGCCCACTTGCGTGCGTCAGCGTAGGAGAGCAGCGACATCGGCGCAATCTCGCCGGGCCGATGGCAGGTGGCGCAATTCTCGTAAAGGATTGGCGCCACATCCTTGGTGAACGTCGGCGCTGCCGACGCCTTGGGCCCAGACTGGCCGGCCGCGGGCGAGCGTTCCAGTGCCGGCGTGCTGGCGTTGATGATGGCGGCGCCGAGCACGATGACGCTGAAACCGATGGCGAGTGATGCCTTCACGCGAAAGTCCTTCCGGTTTACGGTTGTTGTTTCGACGACGGTCGGGCGAGCCTGGTTCCCACCCCGCACCATGGGCCTCGGGGCACCTTCTGAGCCGCGTACACGTATGAGTGTGTGGTGAAAAGCCTCGCAATTCTACCAGATCATCCGCCGGTGGTAGGCTCCTAAGCAGTGCGCGCCCTGCTGCAGCGATTTTTCGGCGGCCATCGCTCGCGGCCCGTTTTTACGTGCTACTTGCGCGAAAACGGGCCAATCGCCTACGAGCTGGACCTGTTCGGCGACACCCCGCGCGACCGCGCCGACGCGATGATGACGGGCGAACTGTTCTGGGCCTGGAAGAGCGGCACGCGTGAATGGACCCACCTGACCCGCATCTCGCTCTCCGCCTTCCTGGCGGACCTGCCGGCCGGTGTGCTGCTCGTCGCCTCGGAAGTGGACCTCCCGACCGAAGTCTCCGACGCGGTGGTCGCCGACTGGATCCGCGGGTTCTGCCGGATCCAGGAGGTGCCGCTCGTCGGCGTGATCAGTGTCACGCCCGGCCGACAGGTGCTCTTCGTCCAGCAGCACGCGACCGAGCCGGTCAACCGGCTGCTCGACGCCTGGGGACTTGATAAAGGGGCGGCCGAGCGAAAATCCTACGCCCGGCTCGGGCCCGTCAGTCTCGAGGCGATCGGTGAGGCGCTCTTGCGCTGACAAATAAATGGAAGAGGGAAAAGGGAAGATGGAAAAGAGCTGTGGCTTAGGCGCAGTTGCTGCGGGTCCGACACTTTTCCATTTTCCCTCTTCCCTTTTCCATTCCTAGAGCGCCACCCTGTGACGTCCGCTGTGCAGATAGTTCATCGTCTGCACCGTGAGCATGACGATGAAGTCCGATTTGGTGGACTCCTCGCTGCGCTTTAAACGCAGGTTCATCTCTTTCGAGCGCGTGATCATGCTCTCGAGGACCTGGTCGATCGTGTACTGGTATTCGCCGGTCCACGCCGAGACCATCCGCCGGACGTCTTTCCTGACGCGCGCGATGAAGCGTGCCGCCTTGATATGGCCCGCATACTCCGGTGCTGCCGAGAACAGCCGCCGCAGGTCGCGGTCGTAGAAATGCGGGTGCTCGACCCCGTAGTGGCGCCGCTTCTTCTCATAGTGGGCGCGAAGGGTATGACGCAGCGAATGCAGCGGCTCGAGCTTGCGGCGGGAGGTGACGAGCATCGGCTTGCCGCTGATGCTCGGTCATCAGCGTATTCATGTACTCGAGCTTCTTGATCGCGGGCCAGTCGACGTAGCGGGTGCGCCAGTCTGAGACGGGGTTCAGCCACACCGCGAAGGTCTCGGCGAAGTCTTCATCCGGATGACTCTGCGCGTACCAGCTATCGAGATGGAGGACGAAGCTCTTGCTGTACGGTTTCGGCGTGTAGTAGTTGGGATACTCCATGTAGGACGGCCCGAACAGCTGCTGCCGGCGCCGCCGCAGCCGCAGCTTGTAGGCGTTGTCGACGGCATGGCCGGCCTCGTGGCGCAGGATCTTCATGCACCAGTCCGGAGTGCCGCCCTCGACTTCGAGCATTTGCGAGCGTTCGAGACGTTCGAGCCGGGGGTGGGCCAGGTAGAACGGGATGGCCACGCCAGGGACGCCGTCGGGCGAGAACCACTCGGCCGACAGCCAGAAGTGCGGAACAAACGCGGTCAGCCCGCGGGCCACGAGCTCACCTTGAAGCGCAGTGATCCGTTCGTGCAGCACGCTGCCCTCGATCGTGACCCCGAGCTGATTGATTCTCAGATCGAGGAGCTTCTCGTCAGGCCAGGCGGTCCAGATTTCCGGGGGCAGCACGTCGGGAGGGGCAGGCACCGGGTCAGGTCACCGCATCAGTCTAATCGGCACTTGGACCAGCCTCGTGTCCTACGTGGATTGCCGGATCTGTGGTATATCCGGTGGGCCTCGGTTGCCCGGGTGTCCTTGGGCTTCCCGTTGTGAGGGTAGAGGCTCCCAGGAGCGTTCATGAGATCCTCATTCCGATTCGTTTGTGTAGTCGCGTTCATGAGTCTGCTGGCCCTGCCCGCCGCCGCGGAGCAGGCACCACCGGCACAGCCTCCCGCCACCGCGCAGCCCAAGCCTGATCCGCAAAAGCCCGACCCAGCCAAGCCTGACGATCCCATCAAGGTCGAAGGCGAGATCGTCGTGGTGACCGGGTCCAGGCACGAGGAAAAGCTCGTCAACGCGCCCTCGACGATGAGCGTCATCACCGAGAGCCAGATCAACGCGGCCCCGTCGCCCAACTTTGCGGAACTGCTTCGCTCGGTGCCGGGCCTCAACATCACGCAGGTCTCAGCGCGTGACATCAACGTCACGAGCCGGGGGGCCACCGGTACGCTGGCCACGGGGAACCTCGCGCTGCTCGACGGCCGCAGCCTCTACCAGGACTTCTTCGGTTTCGTCATGTGGGACTTCCTGCCGATCAACCTCAACGAGGTGAAGCAGGTGGAAGTGATCCGCGGCCCGGCCTCCGCGGTCTGGGGCGCGAATGCGCTCAACGGTGTCGTGAACGTCATCACGAAATCCCCGCGCGAGATGCAGGGCACGAGCGCGGTGATGGGCTTCGGCACCTTCGATCGCGCCAGCGGAGAAGACTCTGGTTCGCTCTGGTATGTGAGCGGCACGCATGCCGCCGCGATCAATGATCGCTGGGCCTACAAGCTGTCAGCCGGCGGGTTCTCGCAGGATGCGTTCTCGCGGCCGACGGGCCCGATTCCCTGCACCTACTCGAACGTCTGCTCGACGACGAGAGCGTCCTACCCGGCGTTTGTCAACCAGGGCTCGACCCAGCCCAAGTTCGATGCGCGTCTCGACTACGACTACGTGGACGGCGCCAAGCTGTCGTTCTCCGGCGGCGTCGCCGGCACCGACGGCCTGATGCACACCGGCATCGGTCCCTTCGACATCGACACCGGCACGATCATGGCCTACGGCAAGGCCAACTATTCCAAGGGTGCCTTCCGGGCGGCGTTGTTCACAAACGTGCTGAGCGGCGATGCCAACAACCTGCTCAGCATCGACCCCCTGACGGGCCGGCCCATCACCTTCGACTTCACGACCAACACCTACGACCTCGATGTGTCGAACGTGCAGTCGTTTGGCGGCCGGCACGTCCTCAGCTACGGCGGCAACTTCCGTCTGAACTTCTTCGACCTGTCGATCGCGCCAACCTCCGACGACCGGACCGAGTTCGGCGTGTTCGCGCAGGACGAGATCTTCCTGTCCAACATGTTCCGCTGGATCATTGGCGCCCGCGTGGATCGGTTCGACTATATCGACGACTTCGTGTTCTCGCCGCGCACGGCGCTGATGATCAAGCCGCACGAGGATCACACCTTCCGGGTGTCGTACAGCCGCGCCTATCGCGCGCCGTCGGTCATCAACAATCACCTCGACCTCGTGATCGCAGAACCGCTCGACCTGCGCGCGCTCGGCGGTCCGGCGGTGTACCCGCTTCCCGTCAACATCACCGGCAATACCGAACTGGAAGAGCAGTCGCTCGACGCGTTCGAAGTCGGCTACTCCGCCGCCCTCGGCCGGACGATCTTGTCGGCGGCCTTCTACCACAACTGGCTGAAGAACGAGATCCTCTTCACCCAGGATCCGACCGGCAACTACACGGCCAGCAACCCGCCCGTGAACTGGCCGCTGCCACCGGCCTTCATCAACTTCGTGCCGGGCCGAAGCTTGCCTGGCCGGCTCACGTATCTCAATTTCGGCAAGAGCACTCAGAAGGGCCTGGAACTTGGCGTCAACACGACATTGAACAGCTACTTCGATGTCTTCGGAAACTACTCGTGGCAGTCCGAGCCCGAACCGGAGGGCTTCTCGCTGTCGGAGCTGAACCTGCCGGCCACGCATCGGTTCAACGCCGGCGTCTCGACCAACTACAAGCGCCTGCTCGGCAGCCTGTCGGTCAGCTACAGCGACAGCGCCTACTGGCAGGACGTCCTGACCGCGCCCTACGCCGGAACGACCGAGGCCTACACACTCGTCAACGCCAGCCTCGGCTTCAGGTGGATGGGCGACCATCTCACGACCACCATCAAGGCGACCAATATCGGCAATGACGAGGTGCAGCAGCACGCGTTCGGCGACGTCATCAAGCGTCAGATCATGGCCGAGCTGCGCGTGAACTTCGCGCGCTAAACCTGCCGGCTTTTCGCGGCGTTGGGCCAGAGGCGGTACAATCGCCTCTGGCCCTTTGCTTGTTTATTGCTCTCCGTTGCTTTGTTATTGAATGATCCGCCTGCTCGCCCTCGATATCGACGGAACCCTGCTCGACAGTCACGGACACCTCCCAGCCCAGAACATCGACGCGATCGCGCGCGTGATCGACCAGGGTGTCGAGGTCGCGCTGGCGACCGGCCGCCGCTACGACTTTGCCCGGCCGATCTTCGAGCAGCTCCCTTCGCCGCTGACGCTCGTCCTGAGCAACGGCGCCGTCGTCAAGAAGCGGGACGGCGAGACGCTGATGCGGCGGCTGCTCCCGCGCGAGGTCGCGCGCGAAGTCCTCGAAGCCGTCCCGCAGCATCGCCATGAGGCCGCGGTGACGTTCGACCGGGTCGGCGAGCGCCAGATCATCTACCAGGCCATCGACTGGGATCACCCCCGCCATCAGAAGTTCTTCGCCGTCGAATCGCGCCTACCTGGCCGAGAGCAATCCGCTCGAGGATTGCCTGACCGAGGACCCGGTGCAGGTGATGTTCAGCGGCGGCTGCCGCGACATGCGCGAGCTGTTCAACGAGCTGCGCGGCGGCGACCGCTACTCCGTCGCGCTCACCGAGTACGAGTTCCGAGACTTTTCGCTGGTCGACGTGATGCAGGCAGGTTGCTCGAAGGGAACGGCGCTGGCGGACTGGGCCCGTGCCCGCGGCTACGCCCCGGGGGAGGTCATGGCCGTCGGTGACAACCTGAACGACATCGAGATGCTCGAATTTGCCGGTACCGCCGTCGTGATGGGCAATGGCATCGCGGATCTTCAGTCACGCGGGTGGGCCGTCACCGGCACGAACGACGAAGCCGGCGTCGCGCAGGCGGTTGAGACATTCATCCTCGGGAAGGCGTCCTAAGCCTCATGGCAATGGGTATGGGCAGCGGTTTACCGCGAACGGAAAAGGCGCGCGGCAGCCGCCGCATGAGCACCGCATCGGACTCGGGGCTTGGCGCCGCGGCCGACAAGGCCAAACGCAAGAAGCTCACGGCCGCCGCATGGAAAGAAACCCGGGCGCTGCTCTCGGCCCGCAAGGGACGGCTCGCCGTCGGCATGGCGCTGATGCTCGTCAACCGTGCGACCGGACTCGTCCTGCCCGCAACCTCGAAATATCTCATTGACGATGTGATCGGCCAGGGCCGGGCCGAACTGTTGCAGCCGCTGGCGCTCGTTGCCGGTATCGCCACCGTCATTCAGGCGATCAGCGGCTTCGCCCTGTCGCAGGTGCTCGGGGTGGCGGCGCAGCGGGCGATCACCGACATGCGCCGTCGCGTCGAAGAGCACGTCGCGCGATTGCCGGTGCGCTACTTCGACTCGACCCAGTCCGGCGTCCTGGTGTCGCGCGTCATGAACGACGCCGAAGGGATCCGCAATCTCGTCGGCACCGGGCTCGTGCAACTGGTGGGCAGCTTCGTGACGGCCTTCGCGGCGCTGGCGTACCTGTTCTATCTGAACTGGCTGCTGACTGTCATCACGCTGGTGGTGCTCCTCGTGTTCGGCGGGAGCATGTGGTACGCCTTCCGGACGATCCGGCCGGTGTTCCGCGAGCGCGGCAAGATCTACGCTGAAGTGACGGGCCGCCTCACCGAAACGATCGGCGGCATCCGCATCGTCAAAACCTACACCGCCGAGAAGCGCGAGGAGCTGGTCTTCACGACCGGCGTCCACCGCCTGTTCCGGAACGTCGCCAAGACGATCACGTCCATCTCCGGCCTCAGTGCGTTCGGGACCGCCGTCGTCGGCGTGATCGGCGTCGTGATCATGCTCGTCGGCGGTCAGTCGATGCTGGCGCGCGAGATGACCGTCGGCGAGTTCCTCAACTACATCCTGTTCACCGGCCTGATGGCGGCGCCCGTGATGCAGATCGCGGCGATCGGCACCCAGATCACCGAGGCGTTTGCCGGCCTCGATCGCATCCACGAGCTGATGGAGATGCGGACGGAAGACGACGAGGACAAGGCGCGCGCGCCGCTCGGCGAGATCCGTGGCGAAGTCGTTTTCGACGACGTCACCTTTGAGTACAACCCGGACGTCGAAGTTCTCAAGCACGTGAGCTTTCGCGCGGCGGCCGGAACGACGACCGCGCTGGTCGGTTCGAGTGGATCGGGCAAGAGCACGCTGATCAGCCTGGTGATGGCGTTCAACCGTCCCAAGGCGGGCCGGATCCTCATCGACGGCCGCGATCTCACCACCATTCGGCTGCGCGACTACCGCTCGCAACTCGGCGTCGTTCTGCAGGACAACTTCCTGTTCGACGGGACGATTGTCGACAACATTCGATACGGCCGCCCAGAGGCCACCCTCGACGAGGTGCGCGCCGTCAGCCGTGTCGCGCATGCGGACGAGTTCATCGAAGGCTTCGAGAAGAAGTACGACCAGGTGGTCGGCGAGCGCGGCGTCAAGCTGTCCGGCGGCCAGCGCCAGCGCGTCGCGATCGCGCGCGCGATCCTCGCGGACCCGCGGCTCCTCGTCCTCGACGAGGCCACGTCCTCGCTCGACAGCGAAAGCGAAGCGCTGATCCAGGACGGTCTCAAGGCATTGCGACAGGGGAGAACGACCTTCGTCATCGCTCACCGCCTGTCGACGATCAGAAGCGCCGACCAGATCCTGGTGCTGGAGCACGGCGAGATCGTCGAGCGCGGCACGCACAACGAATTGCTTGCGCTCGGCGGCCGCTACCGCACGCTCTACGACAAGCAGTACCAACTGGAAGCGGACCGGTTCGTTAATCCCGGCGAGGATCCTACGCCGGTTAGTCGCTGGGCCCTCGAGTAAAGTTCCGACTCGGGCCTGACGGCAGCTTCCAACTTCCAACTTCCAACTACCGAAATCCAATCAATGGCTCAATTCATCTACACCATGAAAGGTCTGGGCAAGGTTCATCAGCCCGACCACGTTGTTCTCAAGGACATCTGGCTGTCGTTCCTGCCCGGAGCGAAGATCGGCGTGCTTGGCCTCAACGGCTCCGGAAAGAGCACGCTTGCTGCGAATCATGTCGGGGCAGGATCAGAACTTCGTCGGTGAGGCCTATCCGGCGGCCGGGATCAGCATCGGCTTCCTCGAGCAGGAACCGAAGCTCGATCCGGCGAAGACGGTCCTCGGCAACGTCGAAGAGGGGGTTTCCGAGATCCGCGATCTGCTGAACCGCTACGACGAGATCAATGCGAAGTTCGGCGAAGAGATGTCGCCGGAGGAGATGGAGAAGGTCCTCGAGGAGCAGGGCAAGGTCCAGGATCGGATCGAGGCAGCACAGGGGTGGGATCTCGATTCACGCGTGGAGCTCGCGATGGACGCGTTGCGGCTGCCGCCGCCGGATGCTGACGTGACGACTCTGTCCGGTGGTGAGCGTCGTCGCGTCGCGCTTTGCCGTCTGCTGCTGCGATCGCCCGATTTGCTGCTGCTCGACGAACCGACCAATCACCTCGATGCCGAGTCGGTCGCGTGGCTCGAACGGTTCCTCAAGGACTACGCCGGCACCGTCGTCGCCGTCACGCACGACCGCTACTTCCTCGACAACGTCGCCGGCTGGATCCTCGAGCTCGATCGCGGCCACGGTATTCCCTGGGAAGGGAACTACTCGTCCTGGCTGGAACAGAAGCAGAACCGCCTCGCGCAGGAAGAGAAGTCGGAGTCCAAGCGTCAGCGGACGCTGCAGCGGGAGCTGGACTGGATCCGCATGTCGCCGCGCGCGCGCCAGGCGAAAGGCAAGGCGCGTCTCAACGCCTACGAACAGCTGCTCAGCGAGGACACCGCGCAGAAGGTCGAGCAGATCGAGATCTACATTCCGCCCGGTCCGCGTCTCGGCGACATCGTCATCGAAGCCCGCGACCTCCGGAAGTCCTACGGCGACCTGCTGCTGATGGACGACGTCAACTTCACGCTGCCGCGCTCGGGCATCGTCGGCGTCATCGGTCCGAACGGCGCCGGCAAGACGACGCTGTTCCGGATGATTACGGGGCAGGAGCAGCCCGACAGCGGGATGCTGCGGCTCGGCGAAACCGTGCAGGTCGGCCATGTCGATCAGTCGCGTGATGCGCTGGATGCGAACAAGTCGGTCTGGGAAGAGATCACCGGCGGCGGCGACGAAGTGGAACTGGGCAAGCGCGCGGTCGCCTCGCGCGCCTACTGTTCCTGGTTCAACTTCAAAGGCCGCGACCAGCAGCGCAAGGTCGGACAGCTCTCCGGCGGCGAGCGCAACCGCGTGCACCTGGCCAAGCTGCTCAAGGGCGGCGCGAACCTGCTGCTCCTCGACGAGCCGACCAACGACCTCGACGTCGATACGCTGCGGGCGCTCGAAGAGGCGCTCCTGAACTTCGCCGGCTGCGCCGTGGTCATCAGCCACGACCGCTGGTTCCTCGACCGCATCGCCACGCACATGCTCGCCTTCGAAGGTGACAGCAAGGTGGTCTGGTACGAAGGGAACTACGAGGACTACGAAGCGGACCGCAAGCGCCGCCTCGGCGCCGAGGCGGACCAGCCACACCGGATCAAGTATCGGAAACTCACGCGCTGACACGGAAGATCAACACAGAAAACACGGATTACACGGAAGACACGGAGGACACGGAAAACACCGAAGAGTGGCTGCCGGCCCGCGCTACGCGCGGGGTGAGTGACTGGTGGCGGCAGATGCAAGCGGCATCTGCACTCGGGCCGTTTGCATCTGTTGCCACCAGCCACTCCCCGTTGGCGGCCCTCAGGCCGCCCCGGCAGTCACTCTTGCTGGGGGTTCTCTGTGCTCCTCTGGGCCTTTGTGCAGACAGAAATCCAGCCTCTGTGAGAGCGCATCGGTTCGAAGAGGCCCTTCTCCTGTGATCCGCGTATTCCGTGTCGTCCGTGCATGAATCCCTTCCGTCTCAGTGCGTGTAAATTGATCCGTGGCCTCCGTGTATATACTGGCGGACCCGCATAAGGAGGCACGATGACACCGACGCCAGAAGCTGTGACCCGCCAGTGGTTCAAAGAGGTGTGGGACGAAGGGAATGAGCAGGCGATCGACCGCCTGATGGCTCCCGATGGTCAAGTCTTCGGATTGAGTGGACCCGGCGGCCCGCCGCTCAACGGCCCGGCGGCATTCAAGCCGCTGTTCCATACCTTTCGAGAAGCCCTCGGCGATCTGGAGATCATCATCGAGCGCACGACGGTTGACGGCGACTTCTGCACCGCGTATTGCCGCGTCAAGGGTCGTCACGTCGGCCACGCCTTCGGCGGCGCGCCGACGGGCCGGCCGGTCGACTTCAACGGGATCACTATCACCCGGGTGCGTGACGGCCAGCTCGTCGAAGGCTGGAACGTGTTCGACTTCCTGACGATGTACCAGCAGATCGGCTGGATCGGGAATCCCGTCCTGCCACCGCAGTGATGCTCAAGTTCACGGCCGCGATCGCGTTGATCCTGGTGGCCGGCTGCAACGGCGGCGGCGGCACCAGGATCGAAGTTCCTCTCCATCGCGACGGGTGGCACGGGGGGCGTCTATTACCCCTATGGCGGCGGTCTCGCCAAGGTCCTCAATGACAACCTCCCGGGCGTTCGCGCGTCCGCGGAAGTGACCGCGGCCTCGGTCGACAACCTCAAACTGATCCGGGACGGCAAGGCCGACATCGCCTTCGCACTCGCCGATACTGTGGCGGACGCGACCCATGGGCGTGGCGCGTTCGAAGGCTCGCCCGTGCCGGCGGCCAGCCTCGCGGTGCTTTACGCGAACTACACGCACCTGGTCACGCTCGCCACGAGCGGGATCACCTCGGTGCAGGGTCTGCGCGGCAAGACGATCTCGACCGGTTCACCGGGCAGCGGTACCGAGATCATCGCGTTCCGCGTGCTGCGGGCCGCGGGCCTGAATCCTGATGCCGACCTCACGCGGCAGGGGCTTGGCGCGTCCGAGTCTGCCGGGGCGCTGAAGGACGGCAAGGTCGACGCTTTCTTCTGGAGCGGAGGTCTGCCGACCGCCGCGGTCCAGGACCTCGCCCACTCGCAGGGCATCACCATCCGCATGATCCCCACCGGTGAGCTGATACCGAGCCTGCAACAGGACCACGGGCCGCTCTACTTTCCGTTGGAGGTGCCGGCGGGCGCTTACCCGGGGATCACGGCCCCGGTGTCGGTCGTTGGCGTGGCCAACGTTCTTGTCGTCAACCGCTCGATGCCCGAGCAGCTGGCCTACGACATCACGCGAGTCCTGTTCGAGAGGCAGCCGGAGCTGGCCGGAATCCACCCGGAGGCGCGCAAGCTGTCGCTCGAGACCGCGACGAAGGGATCGCCGGCCGACTTCCATCCGGGAGCGCTTCGGTATTACCGCGAGAAGGGGATTCGCTAGGTCAACGCCAACTTCCAAACGCCAAACTCCAAACGGGCTCAGCCGAGACTCCGTCGCTTTGAAGTTGGAGTTGGAGTTTGAAGTTGGAGTACCATCCTCGGCATTGATGCTCTCCGGGACCCTTGCGGCCGCTCCTTCAGACGAAGCCCCCGTTCGACGTATTGACGGCACCACCGGTCGCATCGCTGGGTTCCTGGCCGTCGGCCTGTCTCTTTACGCGCTCTACTGGGTCCTCTTCATCGTTCAGCCCCAGGTCTATCGCGTCAGCTTTCTGCTCGTCTCACTCGTCCTCTCGTTTCTCCTGTTCCCGCGGATCAGGGGCAGTCACGCGCGAGTCGGAGCGCTGGACGGCGTGCTCATCGCCGCTTCGATTGCCGCGCTGTCATGGCCGCTGATCGACTTCAGCCGGTTCGTCTATCGGGCCGCGGACCCGAGCCCGGCCGACCTCGTGCTCGGAGGGCTCACGATCCTGCTGGTGCTCGAAGCCACCCGGCGCGCTGTCGGCTGGATCCTGCCGGTCACGGCCATCACGTTCCTGGTCTATGCACTCCTCGGCCCGCACCTGGATACGGTCGGCCTTTCGCTGATCGCCCATCGCGGCTATCCGCCCGACCGTCTGATCGGGACGCTCTACATGACGCTCGAGGGGATCTTCGGCGTCCCGCTCGACGTCGCCGCCACCTACATCGTCCTGTTCACGATTTACGGCGCGGTGCTGGAGTTCTCCGGCGCCGGGCAGTTTTTCATCGACTGGTCGATGGCGGCGATGGGGAAGTCCCGCTCGGGGGCCGCGCCGGGCCGCACCGTGACGCTGGCGGGCTTTCTGCTCGGCACGGTCTCGGGCAGCGGCGTCGCCACGACCGTGATGCTCGGCTCGGTGTCATGGCCGCTCCTGCGGCGGGCCGGCTTCAAACCGGAAACCGGCGGCGCGATTCTCTCGGCCGCCGGAATCGGCGCGCTGCTGTCGCCGCCCACGCTGGGCGCCGCCGCCTTCCTGATCGCGGAGTTCCTGCGGATCTCCTACCTGCGCGTTCTCGTCATGGCGACGATCCCGACCATCCTCTACTACCTCTCGATCTTCCTGATGATCGAGGCGGATGCGCGGCGCGCCGGCACCCGACCCGCTCCCGTCGAGACAGCCGGCGTGTGGGCGCTGACAAAACGTTACGGCTATCACTTCACGTCGCTGTCTGGCGATCGCGGTCCTGATGGTGGCGGGGCTGTCGGCCTTTCGGGCGGTGTTCTGGGCGACGGTTCTCGCCGTTGTCCTGAGCTTCATTCGGCGGGAGACGGCGTTGGGGCCGCGCCGTCTCGCGGCCGCTCTGCGCACCGGCGCGACCGGCGTGCTCGGGGTCGTCGCCACCACGGCAACGGCGGGGATCATCGTCGGTGTCGTCACGCTGACCGGGCTCGGTCTGAAGATCGCGGGCCTGATCGTGACGCTCGCGGGCGGGCAGTTGTTCCTGACCGTGCTCTATTCAGCCTTCGCGGTCTGGATGCTCGGGCTCGCGGTGCCGGTGACGGCCTCTTACATCATCGCGGCGGTGATGGTGGCGCCCGCTCTGATCCAGAGCGGTGTGCCGGCGCCGGCGGCGCACATGTTCATCTTCTATTACGCCGTCCTGTCGGAGGTGAGCCCGCCCACCGCGTTGTCGCCGTTTGCCGCCGCCGCCATCACCGGTGGTGATCCGTTCAAGACGATGATGCTGACGTGGAAGTACACGTTGCCGGCCTTCCTCGTGCCATTTGCCTTCACGCTGACGCCGGAGGGCTCGGCGCTGCTGCTGCAGGCGCCGGCCCTCCCCGTGCTCTGGACGGCGATGACGGCCGCAATCGGGATCGCGGCGTTCGCCGGGGCGTTCGGAGGGTGGATCCTGGGTGCCGCGAGCATGGCAGAGCGGTTGGTCCTGGGGGGATCGGGAGGGCTCCTGTTCTTCGCCGACATGCGCCTTGACCTGCTCGGACTCGCCCTTATGGCTGTGGTGCTGGTCTTGCACTTGTGGCGGCATACCCGGACGAAAGTCCAACAAAACAAACAAGTAAGGTGACAATCGCCCGTGGCGGTGACAAATCAGGACTGTCGAGAATTGGCACAAGTGCCGAAAATTGTCCATCCGAAGGGCAGTCGGCGCGGAGTGTCTAACGAGCGCGGTTTCACGCTCATCGACATGCTCTTCGTCATCGCGCTGATCGGGCTGCTCTCGGCGATGGCCTTCCGAGTTTGACGCGCGCCCGCAACGCCGCGCAGTCGGCTGCCGCCGTCGGCACCCTCCGAACGATCGGCAGCGCCCAGCTCACGTTCGCGATTACGTGCGGGCTGGGCTTTTACGCGCCCGACCTGCCGACGCTCGGCCTCAATCCACCGAACAGCACGACCTCATTTCTTTCCGATGACCTCGCGAGTGCCACGACGGTCATCAAAAGCGGCTACGCCTTTACGGTTGGTGCGACGGGCCTTCCCGGCGCGCCGGCCGCGTGCAACGGGCTCGCGGCCGGGCTCGCCAGCTCCAGGCTACGTCGTCCTTGGGGATCCCCTCGATCCGAGCGCCGTGCCGCGCTTCTTTGCCTCGAACGCCGACGGCGTGATTTACGAGCACACCTTGACGCTCAACGGCATCATGCCGGAGTTCGGTCACGCCAGCCGTCGGCGCGCCCTTCAAGTAAACATCTCCGCCCTGGGGGGCGTGTTATCGTTACCCGGTTATTCCCCCGAGGAGGATCAGGATGTACAGGCGCACTTCGCGCGTTGCGATTGCGATCGCGGCCCTGCTGGCCGTCGCATCGCCGGCCACCGCTCAGACGATTACCACCCCCAAACAACAGTTCGGCTTTTCGATTGGCGACGACTATCAGCTCGCCACCTACGATCAGTTCCAGGCCTACTGGCAGAAGCTGGACAAGGAATCCCCGCGGATGCAGGTCGTCGAGATCGGCAAGACCGAAGAGGGACGCCCTCACCTGGCCGCCATCATTACTGCGCCCGAGAATTTCGCGAAGCTCGATCGCTACAAGCAGATCTCGCAGCAGCTCCACAAGGCCCGCGGCCTCAGCGAGGAGCAGGCGCGCGCCCTGGCGAAGGAAGGAAAGGCCGTTGTCTGGATCGACGGCGGGCTTCACGCGACCGAGGTCGTCGGCGCGCATCAGCTGATGGAGACCGTTTATCAACTCGTCAGCCGGAACGATGAAGAGACGCAGCGCCTGCTGCGCGACGTCATCATCGTGGCCGTGCATGCGAACCCGGACGGCATGCAGATGGTCTCGAAGTGCTACATGCAGAACAGCGACGTGCAGCAGCGCCGCACCTGCAGCCCGAGACTCTACGAGAAGTATGCGGGCCACGACAACAACCGCGACTTCTACATGTCCAACACCAAGGAATCCCAGAACATGAACCGGATGATGTACTGGGAATGGCTGCCGCAGATCATGTACAACCATCACCAGACCGGCCCGGCCGGCACGGTGATCTTCTCGCCGCCCTTCCGCGATCCGTTCAACTACAACTTCGATCCGATGATCGTGACCGGTCTCGACATGGTCGGCGCCGCGATGCACCATCGCTTCCTGCAGGAAGGGAAGCCCGGCTTCACGATGCGCTCGGGTGCGTCGTACTCGACATGGTGGAACGGCGGCCTGCGCACGACCGCGTACTTCCAGAACATCATCGGGTTGCTCACCGAGATCATCGGTAATCCGACGCCGACGCAGATTCCCGCGACGATGAACACCATCGTGCCGAGGGCTGATCTGCCGGCGCCGATCATGCCGCAGGAGTGGAAGTTCCGGCAGTCGATCGACTATTCGGTGACCGCCAACTACGCCGTGCTCGACCTCGCGTCGCGCTACAAGGACCAGTTCCTCTACAACATCTACAAGATGGGCTCGAACCAGATCGCGCGCGGCTCGGGCGACCACTGGACGATCAGCAACGAAGACATGGACCGCCTGCGTACGGCGGTAGCGGCCGCGGCCCCGCCGGCGGCGGCTGGCCAGGCCGGCCGCGGCGGACGTGGCGCCGGCGCCGGAGCACCGGCCGGCGGCGACGAACCGGATGCCCCGCAGGCCGGTGGCGGCCGCGGTGGACGCGGCGGCCTGCAGATGGCGCAGTACACGGCGGCCTTGAGGGACCCGAAGCTGCGCGATCCGCGTGTTTATGTCATCCCCGCGAATCAGCCCGACTTCCCGACGGCAACCAAGTTCATCAACACGCTTCGTTACGTCGGCGTCGAAGTGCACCAGGCGACTGCGCCGCTGTGCCGCGAACGGCAAGACCTATCCCGCCGGTTCGTACGTCGTAAAGACCGCGCAGGCCGGTCGCGCCCATGTGATCGACATGTTCGAACCGCAGGACCACCCGAACGATCTCGACGAGCGCGGGATTCCGCGGCGTCCGTATGACAGCGCCGGCTGGACGCTCGCCTACCAGATGGGTGTGCAGTTCGACCGGCTGATGGACGACGTCACCGGAACGTTCACAGAGATCCAGGGTCTCGCCAAGCCAGTCCCCGGAACGATCAGTGGCACGGCGGCAGCCGGCTACATGATTTCGCCGGCGATCAACGATGCCTACACGGTGGCGAACCGGGTCCTGAAGGCCAAGGGCGACGTCTTCCGTACCGGCGCGCCCGTGACGGTTGAGGGAACGGTCTATCCAGCGGGCTCCTTCTACGTGGCGGCCAGCGCGACGACGACACCGATCGTCCAGGCTGCGGCCAAGGAGCTTGGCGTCAACATGCAGGCGACGAGCGCGGCCGCCGGGGCCAACGCGACGAAGCTGACCGACAAGCGGATCGCACTGTGGGACACGCAGACCGGCTCGATGCCGTCCGGGTGGACGCGCTACATGCTGGAGCGCTTCGAGTTCCCGTACACGATCGTCTGCGGCGCCGGGTTCGATGACACCGACCTGAAGTCCAAGTACGACGTCATCATCATGCCGTCGGGCGCCAGCGTCCGTGCCGGCGGCGGTGGGCGTGGTGGCGGCGGAGGGGGCGGCGGCCGCGGCGCGGCGCCGGCAGGTGCACCCGCGGCACCGGCGGCAGCGCCGGCTCCGCCGAGCGATCCCGATCTGAAGAGCCTGTGCCAGGTCACCACCGGAACCGGGAACGGCGCCACGGCGGAAGCCAACGTCCGCAAGTTCATCGAGGCCGGCGGAACGGTGGTCGCGGCCGGATCGGCAGCCGAGGCGATTGCGGCGAGCCTGCAGCTGCCGGTGACCGAATACCTGGTGGAGCGTCAGCCGGGGCAGCCGGATCGTCCGCTCGGCAGTGACAAGTTCTACGTCCCCGGTTCGATCGTCCGGGTTGCGGTGGACAAGACGGCGCCGTCGGCGCTCGGTTCCGAGGACCACGTCGATGTCTACTTCAACAACAGCCCGGTCTTCCGTCTCCAGCCGAATGCGGCCTCGCGCGGCGTTCGGCCGGTGATGTGGTTCGACAGCGCCAGCCCGCTTCGCAGCGGCTGGGCGTGGGGCCAGAACTATCTCGAGGGTGGCACGACCGCGTTCGAGGCCACCGTCGGCAATGGGAAGGTCTTCGCCTTCGGGCCGGAGATCACCTTCCGCGCGCAGCCGCACGGGACGTTCAAGTTCCTGATGAACGGGATCCACTCGGTGGGCCGCACGGCGCCAGCCGCAGGGACCGCTTCGCAGGTAGACGAGCCAACGGCAACAAAAAGGGCCGGACGGTTATGCCGTCCGGCCCTTTTTTCAGATGGACGTCGCGTAATCAACTCCAAACCTCAAACTCCAAACTCCAAATCCGCGCTGATTAGCTTCGACGCTCCGTTTTGGAGTTTGGAGTTGGGAGTTTGGAATTGACTTAGTTCGGGCCTTCCGCCTCGACCTGCTCCCGGCGGTGGCGGCGGCGCCGGCATCGTCTCCTTCGAGAAGCGCGGCAGCATCTCGTCGCGCATCGCGAGGTGATAAATCGCCGACGCGATCGCGGCGGCCGACTTCTTCACATCGTCCTCGATGATCCTCTCGTAGGTGTCGAGGTTGGTGTGCCAGGTGTAGGTGTTGTATTCGATCGGATCCTGGCTCAGGCCGATGCCCGGCAGCCCGGCTTCGTTGAAGGATCGTGCTGTCGGTGCCACCGGAGCGGCGGCCGTTGGTGGCGCGTGGCGCCCATCATGCCGAAGTCGACAAACGGCGCGAAGATCTCGCGCAGGACCGTTCCAGCCTCGGGCGGTCCGAAGACGCTGGCGCTGCGGATGCGGCCGGTGCCCGAGTCGACGTTGAAGTAGCCGTTGAACTTGTGCGAACTCCGGCTTCGGATTCTCGGCCGTGCCGAAGTGCTGCTCACATAGGCCTTGGATCCGAGCAGGCCCTGCTCCTCACCACCCCACAGCGCGACGCGGATCGTCCGGCGCGGCTTGACACCGATCGCCTGCAGGATGCGGGCGGCTTCCATCATCACCGCGCAGCCGATCGCGTTGTCGGTCGCACCTGTGGCCGAGTGCCACGAGTCGAGGTGACCGCCCAGCATGACGACTTCGTCAGCCTTGTCGGTGCCGCGGATCTCGGCGACCGCGTTATACGACTTTCCGGCCGGGTAGGTCTGGTTGACGATGTTGAACTCGAGGCGGACGGGCGTGCCATCAGCGAGGATGCGCGTGATGCGTCCGTAGTCCTCGTTGCGAAGGACGACAGTCGGCGGCGCCTTGGTCACGTCGTAGGTGTTGTTCTGGAAGGCGCGGATCTGCCCGTGATCACGCCCGGCGTCATTGACGCGGACGGCGGCGCTCATGACCAATGCGTTCACGGCGGTGTTGACGACCTGTGGCGTGAGCCGGGTCGGGTCCGGTGGCTCGTTGCCGCGGCCGGCACCGGCACCCGCGCCTGCGCCGCGCCACGCCCGCGACCGCCGCGGCCATCGCCGGGCGCCGCATTCGGATCCAGCTGCTGCCGCAGCTGCTCGTCATCACGCCGAAGCGCCGGCGGAGTGAGGTTCACCGGCACGCTGGTGTGCGCGCCGACGAACGCGATCTTGCCCTTGACCTTCGGCGTCATGTCCTTGATCCAGGCGTCGAGCTCGGCCTGCGTCGGGCCGGGTTGGCGCGACGACGTGGACGGCCTCGGTCGTGACCGTGCCTTTGGTGGACGGCGTCCACGCGAGCACTTCGCCGACCAGGCTGTCCTTGACCGGAGAGATGATGTGCGCGGAGAAGCGCTCGTTCAGCCAGCCCGGACGCGGCGTGCCGTCGGCGTTGACGAAGTCCCACGGCTCCAGCTTGCCGTTGGTGAAGCCCCACTCGGTCATCTGCTTCACGGTCCACTCTGCAGCGGCCTTGAAGTTCGGTGAGCCGGTGAGACGAGGGCCATGCACGTCCGTGAGGAAGTGCATCGTCTTCATGATTTGCGAGTTGTTCTCCGCTTCGGCGCGAATCTTGGCGTTGATTTCAGTATCGATTTTTTCGGAGGTGATCGCCGGCGCTGCCGCAATGGCCAGCCCCGCGATCATGCCAATAAACGTGTTTTTCATATGGCACGAATTTTAACAGACGAAAGTACATTGAGGAGCGTGGCCGCGGACTACATTTACACCGGTGAGGTGCTCGAGGAACTGGCGCGGCATGGTCTCGCTGCCGCGCGCCGATACCCCTCCCCAGCAACTGCGTGACGCCGTGCGGGACCTCTATAAGCACGAGATCAAGCGCCTCAAAGCGAGGCTCCTGGCGCGTGAATTCCCCAAAGGCGAGTACGCTGAAAGGGTGATCGCCCTGCGAAGGCGATATCCGTTGTTGTCGATCCCAACGGAGCTGTGGATCGACAGGCAACGCCCGACCTGAAGGTCGGGCCACGTGACGCACGAGTCGTACGATAATCGCGCCTGTAGGCCCGACCTTCAGGTCGGGCGTCCGGTAATTGACAACCGCTATGAACGACTTCGAAAAGCTCGGCATCTTCTATCTCGGTCGCGAATACGACATCAGCCGCCGGCAAACCCACGGACGTGCCCGTGCTCTACGAGTCACGGGATCTCGTCACCCACGCCGTATGCGTCGGGATGACGGGAAGCGGCAAGACCGGCCTCTGCCTGGGGTTGCTCGAAGAAGCCGCGCTCGACGGCGTGCCGGTGATCGCAATCGATCCCAAGGGGGACCTCGGCAACCTCCTTCTCACGTTCCCCGGCCTGTCCGCACAGGAGTTCCGGCCCTGGATCGATGAGGACGAGGCCAACCGGGCCGGCCAGACGCCGGACGCATTCGCCGAGGCCGAGGCGAACAAGTGGAAGGCCGGTCTGGCCGAGTGGGGCCAGGACGGCGACCGGATCGCGCGGCTTCGCGCCGCGGCCGATTTTGCGATCTACACGCCAGGCAGTGGCGCCGGCCTTCCGGTTTCGATCCTGAGCTCGTTTGCCGCCCCACCGGCGGCGGTCCAGGCCGATCGGGAACTGCTGTCAGAACGGGCCAGCGCCACCGCGACGAGCGTGCTGTCGCTGGCTGGGAGCGAGGCGGCGCCGAGAAGCCGCGAGCACACGCTGCTGTCGACCCTGTTCACGACGGCCTGGACAGCGGGGCAGGACCTCAGCTTCGAATCCTTGATCCACCAGGTCCAGGCGCCGCCGATGCAGAAAGTCGGCATCCTCGACCTCGAGTCATTCTTTCCTCAGAAGGACCGCTTCGAACTCGCGCTGCAATTGAACGGCGTGATTGCCGCGCCGGGCTTCGACCAGTGGTTCGCCGGCGAGCCGCTCGATCCCGCATCGCTGCTGCGAACAGCGAAGGGGAAGCCGCGAGTGTCGATCTTCTCGATCGCTCACCTCGGTGACGCGGAGCGCATGTTCTTCGTATCGCTGCTGCTCAACCAGATCGTCGGCTGGATGCGCACGCAGACCGGCACCTCGAGCCTGCGCGCGATCGTCTACATGGACGAGATCGCGGGCTTCTTCCCGCCGGTGGCAAATCCGCCGTCCAAGGCGCCGCTGCTGACGATGCTGAAGCAGGCGCGTGCGTTCGGCGTGGGTGTTGTTTTGGCGACTCAGAACCCGGTCGACCTCGATTACAAGGGACTCTCGAACACGGGCACCTGGTTTCTCGGACGCCTGCAGACCGAGCGCGACAAGGCCCGCGTCCTCGACGGCCTCGAGGGCGCTGCCAGTGGCGGTCTCGATCGTGCGGAAGCGGAGCGGATCCTGTCGGCGCTCGGCAAGCGCATGTTCCTGCTGCATAACGTCCACGACAACAAGCCGCTCGTGTTCCAGACGCGCTGGACGATGTCGTACCTGCGCGGGCCGATGTCGAGGCAGCAGATCACGCAGGCCAGCCAGGGTTCAAAGACGTCAGGCCGCCCAGGCTCGGACGCCAGTTCGGCGCAGCTGCCGCCGGCCAATCAGTAGCGCAGCCATCGGCGTGCAACGGCTGCCGCCAGCGGCGCGCGTCCGGTTGTTCCGCCGGGCATCGATCAGTACTTCGTTCCCGATCCAGCCGCCGGCCGGGGGGACGTCGAGGCGCCGGTCTATGCGCCGGTCGCACTCGGCGCCGCCAGGATCACGTTTGCGGATGCGAAGCTCGGCATCGATACCGCGCGCGACGTCCTCTTCACGGCACCGATCACAAACGGTGCGGTGGCGGTGGACTGGCAGCAGTCCGAGGAGGTGGCAGGGACCGCGGCGGATCTGCAACAGGAGCCCGCGCGCAGGCGCGCAGTTCGCGGATCTTCCATCAGCCGCCATGCAGCCAAAGAACTACGCCCTGTGGCAGAAGGCCTTCAGCCAATGGCTCACCCAGTCGCAGCGCATCGAGCTGTTGCGTCACCGCGGGACGAAGCTGACGGCGACGGGCCAGGAGACCGAACGCGAGTTCCGCGCCCGCGTCCAGGATGCACTGCGCGAGGCGCGCGACGCCGAAGTAGACGCGATGAAGAAGAAATTCACGGCCAAGCGCGAGAGTCTCGCGGAGAAGATTCGCAAGGCAGAGGGTTCGGTCGCCCGCGAGCAGCAGCAGGCGTCGCAGCAGAAGACGCAAACGATGTTCTCGGTCGGGGCGGCGGCAATCGGTGCGCTGCTCGGCCGCAAGGTGCTGAGCACCGGCACCCTGGGGCGCGCGACGACGGCCGCGCGCGGGATGGGCCGCAGCATGAAGGAATCGGAAGACGTCCAGCGTGCCGGCGAGCTCGTCAAGACACTGCAGGAGCAGCTGGCCGCATTCGACGAGACCGTCCGCGAGGAAACGCAGCGCATTGCCGACAGCTACGACAGCGCGCCGGAGCTCGAGACGATCAACGATTGCGCCGAAGCGCGGCCAGGTGTCGGTGCAGTTCGTCGCGCTCGGGTGGGACCCGCGGTAGCCGCCTCCTTGCGTAAGTGGCACTGCGTTCTCATCGTCCTCTTCGCCGCGTCGGCGCTGGCCGGCTGCTCACGCGAGCTGCCACGCGACGTCACGCGCACCAGCGCGCCGGCGCTGACCGTCCTCGAGCCGGCGGAAGGCACGCTCGCCCTGCCGAAGAAGGCCAGGCTCGATCCGCCTGGCCATCATTGGCGACTCGGGACGTGGTGATGATGCGCAGAGGGCGGTGGCGGAGCAGATGCTGTTGTGGCGGGAGCGGTTCCCGTTCGACCTGGTGCTGATGCTCGGCGACAACATCTACGACAGCCACACCGCGGCCGACTACCGATCCAAATTCGAGGAGCCGTACAAGGCCCTGCTCGAGGCGGGCGTCACCTTCCAGGCGGCGATCGGCAACCACGACGATGCCAACCAGGTTCACTACCAGAAGTTCAACATGGGCGGCCAGCGCTATTACTCGTTCCGCCGGCGCGAGGCCAGCATCCAGGGCGGGATCGGTGGGGCCGGGGCGCGGTTCTGGGCTCTCGACAGCCGCACGCTCGACCCCGAGCAGCTCGCATGGCTCGCTGAGGGACTGAAGGAGTCCGGCAGCCGCTGGAAGATCGTGTTCTTCCATCACCCGATCTACACCTCGGGGCGCTACACCGCCGGCGCCTCGTCGCTGCGCAGGGCGCTCGAGCCGGTGCTCGTCAACGGAGACGCCGACGTCGTGCTTTCAGGCCACGAGCACTTCTACGAGCGGACGCATCCGCAGCGGGGCATCTTCTACTTCGTTTCGGGAGCGGCCGGATCGCTGCGGCCGCGGGGACATCAAGAGCGACGGGCTCACGGCGCGAGGGTTCGATACCGACTACAGCTTCATGCTGATGGAGATTGCGGGCGACGAGTTGTACTTCCAGGCGATTTCGCGCGTGGGGCAGACGGTGGACGCCGGCGTGCTCACGAAGGACAACTGAGCACGCGACCTCAGGAAGGGCAAGGACCCGCGTCCCTGATCTGTTTCACGCGGTCCTTGAAGGCCGCGATCCAGGTCTCGGCCCGGCGCGATTCGGCGTTGACCTGATCGAGCGTCGTGATGCCGGAGGATTCGAAGAGATCCCGCAGCTGTGAGTCCGTCAGCTGCTCCAGGAGCCCGAGCAGATGTTGGCGCCCGCCCTCTGAAATCCTGACCTCGGGAAAAGTCCCGCCGCCCCACGGCAGGTGTTCCATCGACGCCAGACAGCTCGCGCCGTCTTTCCAGATCCGTCCCTGCCGCCAGTTGTGGATGTCGACCTTGGTCGGGCCAAACGTGGCGCCGAGATCCTGCATGATCGCGATCGGCGCGGTGCAGCTGCCGCCAGATCCGTCGGCCCCCGCCGGGCAGATCAAGCGCTGATTGGCGTCCTTGTTGTCCCAGTGCGTGAGGAAGATCGCCATCAGCCGGAAGGCATCGAGCTCGGCTCGCGTTGACCCGCCCGTCGCAGCATCGACCTTTTTCAGCTCGTACCAGCCCCAGCCCTGATCCTCCGACGCTTCGATCACGCGACCCTCGATGCGGCGCTCGACCACGGCCGCATCGAAGTCGACGCTCTTGTCGTAATCGAGCCCGCCTTGAAAGCAGACCGTCTTCACATTGAAGCGATCGAGGCAGCGCAGCGCCTGGAACGGGAACATCGGGCAGCCCACGCACTTGACCCGGCGCACGACAAACATCCGGTCCGCATGGAAGCCGAGCGCGGTCAGGAGCCGCGTCGCGGCGACCTCGGCCTTCAGCTCGGGATTCCCCTGGCCGTACTTGATCTTGACCGTCTCGCCCGTCGGCAGATCGCAGTTGAACTTCGGGGTGGTGCCGCCGACCTTCTTCGGATTGAACCGGCAGTTCACTTCGTCATCGGGGCCGAATCCGCCGGCGGGGTTCGATGACAGATCGGCCTCGCTGACCGGTACGGCGGGGGCTTGCCAGACCCTGGCGGACGCGAGGGCAGCCTCTCGTGCAGCGGGATCAACTTTCCCCGAGGCGACGACGGTCTCGCCGACGGGTCCCGCGCCCTCGTCTGAGCTGCATGCCACTGTTACGGCGAGGGCGAGTATTGAGGCCACTCCAAGGGCCCCAAGTCTGCTGCGATCACTCTGGATCAGCTTCACGGCTCGAGCATATGCAAGTCATCGTCCAGCTCGAGCGAGCGTGTTATCGTGGCGCTTCAAATGCGCCATCCACGGTTTACTCTAGGGTTTCTCGCGATCGCGGCCGTCATCGTCACTCAGCCGGGGTGTTCATTCAAACGGATGGGCGTCGAGCGGATGGCGGACGCGATATCGGCCACCGCCTCCACCTACTCACGCGACAACGATCCGGAATTCGTCCGGCTTGCCGCTCCCTCCACCTTGAAGATGGTGGAGATGCTCCTCGACGATAATCCGACGCACCCGGGCCTTCTGCTGACCGCCTGCAGCGGGTTCACGCAGTATGCCTATGCCTTTCTCCAGGCCGACGCCGAGGCGATCCCCCAGGCGAGCGCGGCGCGAGAGCCGTGGGCACGGACCGTCCGCATGTACAACCGTGCGCGCGACTATTGCCTGCGCCTGCTCGATCGCAGTGTGCCGGGGGCGCGGGCGGCGTTGCTCGCCGGCGACACGACGCTCCTGGCGCGAGCGACCCAGGCAGATGTCCCGGCCTTGTATTGGACGGCTGCGTCCTGGGGAGGCTCGATCTCGTCGTCGGCGATCCCACTATTCAGGATCGGTGAGGTGAGCACGGTTCGCGCGCTGATGGAGAGGTCCCTGGCGCTCGATCCGCAATGGGAAGCCGGGGCGATTCACGAAGCGATGATTGCGCTCGAGGGGCTGCCGTCTCTGGCGGGAGGATCGTCGAAGCGAGCGAGGGAGCACTTCGAAAGGGCGATGGCTCTCTCGGGAGGGCAGTCGGCGTTTGCGTATCTCACCATGGCGACAAGCGTGGCGCAGCCGGCGAGGGATCGCACGGAGTTCGAGCGCCTGCTGAAGTCCGCGCTCGCGGTGGACGTGAACAAGCGGCCGGCGATCCGGCTGGCGAACCTTATCGCGCAGAAGCGGGCAGCAGCGCTGCTGTCGCGGGCGCCGCAGCTGTTTTGACCGGCCGGCCGTTGATCGTCTCGTACTCGTAGCGGACGTTCAGCCGCGCCTGGCCGACGAACTTCACCTTGGCGAGTGATTCGGTGGCAATCGGCACGCGCACGCCATCGACCCTGGCGTAGTGTCGAGTCAAGTTCACCTGGCTGGTCCAGAACGACGGGTTCTTCGCGACCATTCCCTCGACGCGCAGCAGGTCGCCGTCCGCCCCGAGGACCATGCGGCCGTCGATGAGCATCACGTCCTTGCGCTTCGGTTTGATCGCGATATAGCGCTCACCGGGTCCCGTCGTCTCGGCGCCGAACTCGTAGTTCTCCGCCGTCAGTTCACCGCGACCGAAATCGCCCGCCGCGATCATCTCCTGCTCGCGCTTGAGGAGCGTTCTCAATACCTTGTTGCGTACCTTGTCCGAACCACGCTCGGCGACGACCTCGTAGCGGAAACCGCCCGAGTCGAGCTCGGTCCACGCATCCATCCATCCCTCGTGGTCGAATCGCTCGCTCTGCGCATGCATCCGCCGCATCGCCCTGTACTGCTGCAGCGGCACCTCTGACGGAAGGCCGAAGGTAGGAGCAGGCGAGGCCGGGGCTGTTGCGGACGGTGCCGACGCGGCCGCGACGGCGGTGGCGAGTGAGAACGCAGCTACCCACAGGCGGTGACGGGATCGACTCCGATGTGCCGGTTGTCGCATGAGTAACACTCCGGCGGAGCCTTTCGCAAGAAGCGTGCTCAGTTCAGCTCAACTGGACACGTCGTCGCGCCAGCAGCATTGCCGCGGCGACCAGCAGCACCGTCACATACTCGATCCACAGCACCGGCTGAGGCACGACCCACCCGCCACCCGTCCGCGCAATTTCCCAGACCACGTACGTCATGAGGACGGTGCAGGACCACGCGGCCAGCGGCAGAGTGGAAGGGAAGAGCAGGAAGGGCGTGAAGTAGAGCAGGTACCACGGATAAATCACCGGCGCGCAGGCAATCGCGACCGCCATCGGCCACGCCCATGCGCGCGGATCGTCGATGCTTAGCTTCCATCTGCACCAGCACGCGGTGAGCAGGCCGAGCGCCAGTGCGATGCGCGCCGCGCCATCGGGCGAGGTCAGCGTCATGAACAGCCGGAAGAGAGGACCGTTGAAGCGAATGTGCTGGACGACGTTCTGGATGCCGAAGAGAACGTCCGCGCCTGATGCGAACGGCAGGTACAGCAGGACGAACAGCCCCGCACCCAGCAGCGCGTCGCGGTACGAGATCCGGCGCCATAGAAGCGGAACGAGCACGATTGGCAGGAGCTTGGTCGTGACGGCGAGCACGAACGCGATCGTCGCTAGTGCCGTGCGTCTTCGTGACAGCCAGAACGCCGCCGCGGTGATCCACAACGCACCGAGAGCATCGATGTGGCCGCTGTGCGCGACTTCAAGGACGACGAGCGGGTTCCACGCGTAGGCCAGGGTCAGCCACTGACTGCGGCCGGTTGCGAGCAGCCAGCGCCACAGCACCAGGATCGTCAGCAGATCGCACAGGACGAGTGCGAGCTTCATCACCCGCGATGAATCCTTGATGCTGACTACCAGCCGGAAGAAGAGTTGCGCGGCCGGCGGATACGGCGTCCTGGCGCGCGCACTCGGCATGTCGCGCGTTTCGTCCGTATGCGTGAACGCCATCGCCTCGTCCGCCGGAACGACCGCATACGGGTTCAATCCGAGCGTCTGCACCCGGCCGTCCCACAGGTACCGGATCATGTCGTTGTCGCGATTCACGGGTGCCGCCGCAAGCGGAATGCGAAACGCGATGGCGAACAGGATCGCCATCGCGAAGAGCTCGCGACGCTCGCCCGGTGCGCGCCAGATCTGGACGAGGATGGCGGCGTAAGCGGCGACGCCGACGGCCGCGCATGAAAAAAAGAGCGCCGTCCCGAGCCGCGGCTGGGTCATCCCCAGCACGATCATCGCGGCCAGGTAGGCGGCGCCGCTGACTGTGATCAGTGCCGAAGGCTGGGGCATGCACCAGCTATCTTATCGTCCGCCCTAGGCCAGGCTCAGCTCGAAGCCACGACCGTTGCCGGAGCGCGGAGCTTGCCGGCCGCCAGGGCGTCCAGGCCCTCGATCAGATCGGCGACAAGGTCGTTCGGATGTTCGCATCCTGGCGAGAGACGGATGAGCGTGTCGGACAAGCCGAGCGCCTGCCTCGTCTCGGCCGGAATCGACGCGTGCGTCATGCGCGCCGGGTGACACAGCAAGGACTTGACCCCGCCGAGGCTCTCACCAAGGGCAAAGAATCGGCGCGACGAAACAAACGACACCACGTCGTCCACCGTGCCGTCCAGCTCGAACGAAACCATCCCGCCAAACCCTGTCATCTGGCGCTGTGCGATCTGGTGACCGGGATGATCGGGATGCCCCGGGAAGTACACGGCCTTGACGAGCGGATGCCTCGCGAGTGCGTCCGCGATCGTCGTGGCGTTGAGCGCGTGACGTTCCATCCGCAGCTCCAGCGTCTTCAGTCCGCGGAGCGTCAGCCAGCAGTCGAACGGTGACGGAACCGCGCCGGTGGCGTTCTGCAGGAACTTCACCGGCTCGAAGACAGCCGGGTCGCGGGCGAGCACGGCGCCCTGGATCAGGTCCGAGTGGCCGGCCAGGTACTTCGTTACGCTGTGGACGACGAGGTCGGCGCCGAGGCTGAACGGTTGCTGAAAGTAGGGTGTCGCAAACGTGTTGTCGACAACCACCAAAGCGCCCTTCGCGTGGGCGGTCGCGCAGATTTTCGCGATGTCGTAAATCAGCAGGCGAGGATTGGTTGGCGATTCGATCCAGACCAGCCGTGTCCGGCTCGTCAGCGCTGCCTCGAAGGCCGCGTGGTCCGCGACGTCCACCTGGCGGACGACGCACCCGATCGGCTCGTAGACCTTCGACAGGAGCCGGTAGGTGCCGCCATAGACGTCCTGCGGGATGACGATCTCGTCGCCTGGCTTGAGATACGCCTGCAGGATCGCGTTCTCGGCAGCAAGGCCCGACGCGAACACGGCTGCATGCTGCACGCCCTCGAGATCAGCGAGCACCGCCTCGAGCCGGGCGCGGGTCGGGTTGTTCGTGCGCGAGTAGTCGAAGCCGCGGTTCACACCCGGTTCGTCCTGCTCGAACGTGGAGGTCTGAAAGATCGGTGCGATCAGTGAACCGGTCCCCGGTTCCGATGGCTGGCCGGCGTGGATGGTGCGTGTCGAAAATTCCATGATGAAGCTCCTGTCAGGCGACGGCTGACTCGAAATGAATGTTGTCTGTGGTGATCAGGGTTCCAGGCCCGCCTCCGATGGCGGTGATGATCAAAGCGAGGTCGTGCTCTCTCGCGGCGCGCAATGCCTCGTGCTGAACGAGCTCGCAGCCCGCGTCTGACATCTGAAGGGCGCGCTCGTAGTCGAGCACCGGGATCGGTCGGGCGCTGGGCTCGAGCTTTGGATCGGCGGTGAAGTAGCCGGGCACGTCCTTGAGCAGCTCGCAGCGAACGGCGCCAAGGCCGGCTGCAAGGAGCACGGCGGTGAGGTCCGACCCGCCGCGGCCGAGCGAGACGATGCCGTCACCGCCATCGCGAGCCAGGAAGCCGGGCGCCACGATCACGTCGTGATCAGCCAGCAGCGCTCGCAGGCGCAGCGGACGCAACTGCGAATGGCCGGCGTCACCGACGTCGGCCTTGACGAGTCCGGCCTGGTGGACGTTGACGCCCACGGACCTGACTCCGCGCGCCTGCAAGGCAAGTGTGAGCAGGGCCGTGGACCGCAACTCACCGGTGGACCACAGCAGGTCCAGCGCGGCGGGATCCGGCGTCTCGGCAAAATCGTACGCGGTGGCCAGCAGCGCGTCCGTCACGCCCAGCTCCGCCGACACCACCGCTACGATGGCCGTACCTGGATCAGCAGCGATGCGACTGGCGAGGAAGTCAGCCGTGCGGTGATAGCCGTTGCGCCCGGTCAGCACCGATCCACCGATCTTGATGACGACGAGAGGGCGGCTCATGACTGCACGTCCAGGGCGCGAAGTGTTGTTGCGGTGCAGCCGGCGGCTGTGCACAGCGACGAAACCGCCCGCTCCAGCACGTGACGATGTGCCGGCCAGAGCAGAAGCGAGCGCGCATCACGTCCGGTCCGGGTGTCGGTCGGGGTTGTGCGCGAGGCGAACAAACCGTGCGAGGCGAGGAGGTCCGCAACGTCCTGCCCGTCTGGAAGTCGGCTGGCCTCGAGCGTCAGGAGCCATCCCGTTTTCGGTGCGGCAACGCAGACGCTCTCGATCCGTGCCGGCACACGCCCCGCTCCCGCCAGTACCTCTTCGACATCGTCGAGAACGGTTGCCGCCGTGACATCGGGGCCCGCGCCTGGTCCCTGGAAGATCAGGCGTCCGCCCGGCGTGCGCAGCACGATCGCGTTCTCGACGCCATCGACATCCGCGAGCGGATCGCTGAACGGAACGAACGCCGGGCCGACGAAGGCGTCCACTGCGCCCCGGGTCCAGTCGGCCGAGACGATCGGCTTGATCGCACCGCCAAGCTCGCGTGCGTGGGCGGTCTGAACGCGGCCGACCAGGTCGAGGCCGCGGGTTTCGATGCCCTCGAGCGGGACCGAGGCGTGGGCGAAGTGCTGGAGCAGGAGTGCGAGCTTGTCGCGGGCGTCGATGCCCTGAAGGTCATCGCCTGGATCGGGCTCGGCGTAGCCTCGTCGCTGCGCGTCCGCGACTGCGTCCGCGACCGTGATGCTGTCGCTCGCACAGCGCGTCAGGACGAAGTTGCTGGTGCCGTTGACGATCCCCACGAGCGAGGTAACGCCGGCGGCGCGTGGCCGGCGGCTGAACGTGCCGAGAAACGGCACACCAGCAATCACCGCCGCTTCGTAGAGGAGCGGCGTTCGCGTCCGGTGCGCTGCCTCCCGCAACTCGGCGCCGAAGCGTGCAAGCAGCGTCTTGTTGGCCGTGACGACCGGAACGCGCTGCTGCAGGGCCTGCAGCACGAGCGATCGTGCCGGCTCGGTCCCGCCAAGGAGTTCGACGAGCACGTCGGGTTCGGACCCGAGCAGCAGTTGTGGGTCATCGGTGAGGGGAGGAAGGTCCAGGGTCCGCTCCCGGCGCGTATCGCGCACGAGCGCCCCGGTAATCTGCAGCGGACTGCCGCCCGCAGGAGCGGTCTGGGAAAGCCGGGCGAAGGCACGACCCACGGTGCCGCATCCGAGGAGCGCAACCCGCGCGGTCTCGACAGCTATCGACATCGAAAGACTCCGAGCGGCTGATTGCCGGTGATGTGCTGCAGCATTCGCGGCTCCTTGCCACATGGCGCCTGTCCGCGAGTGCGGATCGGCACGAATGTGACGCGAACGCCGCGTGCTGCCCCACAGGGAGGCATACATCAGCCGTAGAAAGTGAGAGCGAAGCTTGTCAGAGACCGGGATGGTCTGCCGAGGCTCTTATCTCTCCCGTTTATCGGGCAGGAAGAAGCACCGGGGCTCGCGCGCCTGGTTGCTGTGGCTTCATAGGGCCTGTTCCCTCAGCCACTCTGGATAAGCGTCCGCAGCGAATGCGAACATCGACAGCGTAGGACACGCCGACGACGATGTCAAGCATCAAATCAACGTATGTGCAGAAAGTGATTTGCTGAATTTCCTAGCGATATGGGTCGATGCGACCGCTGGAGCGGCTAGAAGGCGACCTTGGCCGCCAGCCAGACGAGTGCGACGCCGGTTGCGGCATCGAGTAGTTGGCGGGGGCGGCGACGGGAGAGGACGCGCGCGAGCGTGGCACCGGCGAACGCCCAGGTCGTGTGCCAGGGAATCGCCATTGAGATGTGCACAACCATCAGCGTCAATACGCTCTGCGCAAACGGCGCATCACGCGGCACGAACTGCGGGACGACGACGAGATAGAACGCCGCCAGCGATGGGTTGAGAACATTCGTGAGGTAGCCGGACGTGAAGCTGCGCCAGCCGTCCAGTGGACGTTCGGTGGACGTCGTCGCCGAGGTCACGCGTGCGCGAACGACACGCCACAGCGACTGCAGCCCGAGCCACGTCAGGTAGGCGACTCCCGTCCACCGGAGCACCAGCCACACCGACGGCCACCGCTGCAGTGCCAGTGCGAACCCGAACGCCGTGAGCAGGCCGTAACACACCGAACCGCTGTTCGCGCCGAGCGCGGTGAAGAGGCCGGCCCGGGCCCCGCCCCCGATACTGTTGCGCAGGACCACGGCAGTCGTCGCCCCCGGGCTCAGGACGATCGGCGCAGTGACGGCAATAAAACCCCAGATCGGCAGTGACAGGTATGTCTCCCTCAGGTACGCGGTCCCGCACCTTCAACGTAAGTTTCCCGCACCCTCAATCACGCCTCATCGAGCACCGGGCGTGACCAGTGCTGGCTGACACCATGCGATGCCGCCGTTGCTGTCGAGGACGCGGGCGCGGACGTAGCCTTCGGTTCCGCGGAACTCGTAGGTTGCCGGACTGTCGAGCGCTTCGTGGACGACGACGCCGCCCTTGCCGATGAATTGGATGCGGTACTTCGCGTAGGCGTTCTTCTTCACCGTGACGGTGATCGCGGTCTTTGTCACTTCGTACCCGGTGAGCTCGACGCCGGTAGACGCGTAGAAGTCACCGCGTTCCATCGCATCGAGAATGGTGCGCGGCGATAGCGTGCTGGCGCGCACGACGATCCAGCCGCGACCTGGGCCGGCGAGCTTCGGATTGCCGAGATCCTTGAAGTGGTGCGCATCGTCCACGGCAATGCCGTAGAGGAGCACGCCGCTCGAGAGGATCGCGTCCCAGGCCGTTTCGGTGCCCGGCATCCCGCCGCCGCCGAAGTTGTTCACCATCGGGTGGCCGTTGTAGATCTCGAACAGCTTGTTGTTCTTGACGGCGCCGAGCTGTTCCGGGGTGATGGACCAGTTGAAGTTCGGATGGTTGATGTGGGGGACGCCGTCCTGGGCCCGAACCGCATCGACGCTGCGCTGCAGGATCTCCGGGACGGACGATCCCTGCTGACGTCCAATCGGTTTCCGCGTGTCGATGCCGTTCACGTGGACCGACTTGCCCTCGAACGGTGTCGTGACTTCCTCGCCTTTGATCAGGGTGAAGGTTCCGGGGACGGCATACTTCGCGTTGAGCGCGTCCACCTGGGTGAGGACGTTGTGGTCGCTGAGCACGAGGAAGTTGTAGCCGTGTTCCTTGTACCAGCGCGTCACTTCCTCGGGCGTGCTATCGCCGTCGCTCTCGAGCGTGTGGGTGTGGGTGTTGCCCTTGAACCACTGGAGGGCGGCCGGTTGCGGTGTCGGCGAGGCCGCAGTTTGCGGAGCCGGTCGCGGTTGCTGATGCAGACATCAACGCCGCGACCAGGAGGATCTGACTGCGCATACGTAGAGTCTATGCCCGGCCGCTGACGCGGGTGCGGAAACTGACGCTGCGGGTGCGGGGAGCTGCCGCTGAGCGTGCGGGAAACTGACCCGAGGTGCGGGGAACTGAAGCTGAGCGTGCGGAAAGATGCCGCGAGTGCGGCCAGTCCCCGGAGCTACGGACTGGATGCACAGGTCGCCGCGTGACCGTGAGTCCGGCCGCACCATCAGCGGAGCCCTCCGCACCCTCGGACGTCAGCTGTCCGCACCCCCGCGAAGCACTCCTCTTGACAATCTAGATAAGAGGCGTATTGTGTGCCGGCAGGAGACCGATGGCGCCCAACACGCCCAATACCGTCGTCCAGGGAACGCTGGACATGCTGATTCTCAAGACGCTCGCCCTCGAGCCGATGCACGGCTACGGCATTGGCACGCGGCTGACGCAGATCAGCAAAGGCGTATTCCAGGTGAACGCGGGATCACTATTTCCCGCATTTCGCCGCCTCGAGCGCGACGGGCTCATCTCCGCAGAGTGGCGCGCTACCGAGAACAACCGGCAGGCGAAGTACTACTCGTTGACGAAGCGGGGAAGGGCGACGCTCAAGACGCAGACAGAGGCGTGGGAGTCGCAGGCAACCGCGATCTCCCGAATCCTCAAGGCCTCGCTGGAGGAACTCTGAAGCGTTTTCTGAATCGATTCGCCGGCGGACTGGCGGCACTGTTCCGAAAGCAGCGTATCGACGCCGACCTCGATGCGGAACTTCGCGACTTCCTCCAGGCGTCCATCGACGCGAAGATGGCGGCGGGCATGACGGCCGAAGACGCTGGACGCGCGGCGCGGATGGAGCTCGGGAGTGCCGCGGCCGTGAAGGACTGGGTACGCGACGTCGGCTGGGAGACGCGCATTGAAAGCGTCTGGCAGGACGTTCGCTACGCCGGACGGATTCTCAGGCGCTCTCCGGGGTTTGCCTTCGCCGCGATCGCAACCTTCGCGCTCGGGATCGGTGCGAACACCGCGATCTTTTCGATCGTGGATGCTGCTGTGCTGAAGCCGCTGCCCTACGACGAGCCGGATCGGCTGGTTACATTCAGCCTGCAGAATCCGACCACCGGGCGGGTGTCAACGGGCCTCATGCCCATCGACTTCCTAGACTGGCGGGAACGTACGGATCTTTTCGAGCAAATGGCTCTGGCGGGAGGCGGGAGCTTCACGCTGCTCGGCACTGGTGAACCCGAGGAACTCCGGGCGGCGCGCGTCACGGCCGGCTTCTTCGAGATGTATCACACGGCACCGATCTTGGGCCGGCCGTTCACCCGGGACGATGAGAGGCCCGGCAGCGCGCAGGTCGTGATCCTCAGCAACGATTTCTGGACGACCCGGCTCGGCGCATCCAGTGGGGCCGTCGGGACGATCTTGCTGCTGAATGGCAAGGCATTCGAAGTCGTCGGCGTGCTGCCTGCGAGCTTTCGCTATCCCGCGAACGCGTCGCGATCGACTCCGCTGTTCATGCCGATGACGATCAGGACAACGACCGGCAGCGCGGCGTGATCCAAAGCATGGGGTATGGACCGATCGCGCGGTTGCGGGACGGTGTGACGGTCCAGCATGCCGAGGCGGCCCTTTCGCAGATGCTGGCCGCATCCGACCCGGGCAAGCAGGCGTTCAACAAGGGCTACTTGCGGGCCGAGGCGGTCCCGCTGCTCGAGAATTACGTCGGCAAGGCCCGGTCGTCGATGTTGATGCTGCTCGGCGCGGTCAGCCTCGTGCTGCTCATCGCCTGCGCGAACGTTGCGAACCTGGTCCTCGCCCACAGCAGCACGCGCGTCCGAGAGCTCACGTTGCGGACCGCCATTGGCGCCAGCCGCTGGCGCATCGCGCGCCAGCTGATGGCCGAGAGCGTAGTGCTGTCGGTCATCGGCGCAGCTGCCGGAGTGGCTGCCGCCTGGTGGGGCCTCGGGCTGCTGCGCGGCGCAATGCCAAGCTCCATTCCACGGGCCTTCACAATTGGTCTCGACCTGCGGGTGTTGGGATTCACGAGCCTCCTCGCGATCGTTACCGGCGTTGTGTGCGGCATCCTGCCGGCGTTTCGCGGGTCGCGAGTCGATCTCGTCGGCGGGCTGAAGGATGGGAGCGGTTCCATCGCCGGCGCCGGCCGTCAGTACGTCCGCCACCTGCTGGCGTGGACCGAAGTCGCCCTGGCGGTCATGCTCTTGGTCGGCGCAGGGCTTTTCATCAGCAGCTTCGCGCGGTTGATGATGACTGACACCGGATTCGACGCCACCGGCATTACGTCGATGGGGTTTTCCTTGCCGGACCCATCCCAGGGGCAGAATCCGGACCCGGATCTTCCGCGCCGGCTCCTCAAGGCGGTTGACGCACTTCCCGACGTGGAGGCTGCTATCGTCGTGAACGGCGGTGGACCGTATGAGGGAGTGTCGACCACCTATCCGCTTCGCATCGCTGGTCGTCCGGAGAATCCAGGAGAGGCGCTTGGCTTCCGCCGGGTGAGTGCGAACTACCTCGCGATGCTCCGTGTGCCGGTGCTGGAGGGCCGCGATTTGAAGCCTTCTGACAACCGCCCGGCGCCGCCCGTGGCGGTCGTCAACCAGGCTGCCGTGCGCCAATTCTGGAGCGGGAAGAGCCCGCTCGGCGTCCGGTTCGAAATCAACAACATCACCTACGAGGTGGTGGGTGTGGTGGGTGACATGCGATACGGCGGCCCGGCGACACCGGCTGTCCCCGAGGCTTTCCTGCCCTTCGACCACGGCCGGCCGTTCGCCGGCTCACTCCTCGTTCGAAGCCCGCGCGGCGCCAACGCGCTGCCCGACATCAAGGCCGCAGTCTGGTCCGTCGTACCGGCCAGGCCGATCACCGACATCAGGACAGCGGAAGAGCTCTTCAACCGGACGACCGCGACGCGACGCTTCAACATGCTGCTGATGTCGGTCTTCGCGGCACTCGCGCTCGTCATCGCCACGACCGGGATCTACGGCGTCATCGCCTTCGTCGTCAGCCACCGCACCCGGGAGATCGGCGTCCGCATGGCACTCGGCGCTCAGCGCTCAGAAGTCGTCGGTTTGTTCCTCCGCCAGGGCATCGTCGTACTGGTCGCCGGCATCGGCGCTGGTCTGATCGGCGCGTGGCTACTGGCGCGGACGGTCCAGAGCTTCTTGTTCGAAGTGGAAGCCCGCGACCCGGTGGTCTTCGCCGTCGTCACCATCGTCCTCGCGATTGTCGGCTTGCTGGCCACCTGGATCCCGGCACGCCGCGCTGCCCGCATCGATCCGCTGGCAGCTCTACGGATGGATTAGGCACCGGCACTCCGCACCTTCAGCGAAAGAAGTCCGCACCCTCAGCGTCAGTGCCCCGCACCCTCTGCGCAAGAGGTCCGCACCCTCAGCGTCAGTCCCTGTTAGAATCCTCCCGTCCAAGGAGAGTCCTGATGAGAGTTGAGCAGAGCGCCCGCCGCTGGGTGCTGACAATAGGCGCTGCGGTTCTCGCGGCCGGCATTTCTGTCCCCGCGCAGCAGAGCGTCACCGAGACCCGCGATCCGAAGCAGACGCAGGATGAGGATTTCGCGAAGTCCGTCAAGGAATGGACGACGCAGCCGTACTTCATCAGTCCGCTCGTCGATCACCTGCCGAAGGTGGCCGGGATCCCGACGCCGAAGGACGTGCTCGGCTATCACATCGGTGCGCCGGCCAAGCTCACGTACTACGCCGACATCCTGAAGTACTACAAAGCCCTCGCCGCCGCGACACCGCGGGTGCAGATCGAGACGATCGGCAAGTCGGACGAGGATCGCGAGCTGCTCGTCGTCTGGATCTCGTCGGACGCCAACATCAAGAACCTGAAACAGAACCGCGCCAACCTGGCCAAGATCGCCGACCCGCGCGGGTTGAGCGACGCCGAAGTGAAGCGCCTGATCGCGACCACCAAGCCGCAGTATCACCTGATGGGTGGGCTGCACAGCGGTGAGACCGGGCCGTCCGAGATGCTGATGGAGCTGGCCTATCGCCTCGTCACCGAGACGTCGCCGCTGATCAACGGCATCCGCGAGAACGTCATCGTCTCGATCACGCCGGTCGCCGATCCGGACGGCCGCGACCGCAACGTCGACTGGTTCTACAAGACGAATCAAGAACTCGACAGTGCGGGAGCTAACGCTGGGGGTGCGGGCGCTGCCGCAGGGGGTGCGGGAGCTAACGCCGGGGGTGCGGGCGCTGCCGCTGGGGGTGCGGGCACTACCGCTGGAGGTGCGGGTGCCGCACCGAACGCGCAGGCTCCGGGCGGCGGACGTGGGGCGGCTCCGGCGGCTGAAGGCGGCGGCGGAGGTGGTGGACGGCGGCGGTGCGGCGTTGCCGTACTGGGGCAAGTACGTGTTCCACGACAACAACCGCGACATCAACCTCTCGCAGGTGTCGATGCGCGCGCTTGCGGACTTCTACTTCACGGCCTTCCCGCCGATCATGCACGACCTGCACGAGTCGTTGGCGCTGCTCTACACCTACAGCGGTGGTCCGCCCCAGAATCCCAATCTCGATCCGATCCTCTTCACGGAGCTGCCGTTCTTCTCGAACTTCGAGCTGGCGCAGATGACGAAGTACGGGATGCCGGGTGTCTACACGCACGGCTTCATGGACGGCTGGTCGCCGGGCTACCTCGGTTCGGTCGCCTACAACCACAACGGCATGATGCGGATGTACGAAACGCAGTCGGGCAGCGAGCCTCGTCCGGGTGCCGGCGGTGGCCGCGGTCGCGGCGCGCGTGGTGGCGAGAACGCTACCGCTGAGGGCGCCGAAACAGCCGGCGGCAGCAGGGCGTGGCGGGCGTGGCGGCCGTGGGGCCGGGCAGGCGGCAGGCGCGGCCCGCGGCACCCAGCCACCGGCGGTGCCGACCGGACGCGGCGGCGGGCAGGACCGCGAGTGGTATCGCGGCATCGCCATCCCGCCCGGCGCGGCGGCCAATTTCTCGCGCCGCAACAACACCAACTACATGCAGACCGGCGTGCTCAGCGGCCTGCAGCTCACGTCGATGTTCCCGAACCTCGTCCTCGAGAACTTCTACAAGAAGACGATCAACTCGATCGAGGCGGGGAAGAACGATCCGCCGCACGGTTACGTGATCCCGGTCCAGCGCGACATGACCCGCGTCGCCCAGCTCGTCAACCTGCTCCGCGTGCAGCGCATCGAGATCGGCGAAGCGAAGAGCGAGTTCAAGACCAGCGACGGCACGTTCCCGGCCGGCTCGTATGTCATCAAGCGCGACCAGCCGTACGGACGGCTCGCCAAGAACCTGCTCGAGAAACAGGACTATCCGGACCCGAACCTGCGCACCTACGACGACAGCGGCTGGACGATGGGCCTGGCCTCGCTCGTGGACGTGAAGGAGATCAAGGACAAGGCCATTCTCGCGATCGCAACCACGCCCGTGGACGTGGCGGTGGCGAAGGGGAAGGTCACCGGCAGCGGATCGGCCGGCATGGCGGTGGCGCACTTCGGCTCCAACAACATGATCGCGTTCCGCTATCGGCTGAAGGCCGTGCCGATGAAGGTCGCCGACAAGGCATTCAAGGCCGACGGGATCGACTTCCCGGCCGGATCCTTCATCATCGCGCCGCCGGCCGACATGGCTGCGGTCCGTAAAGCGGTCGAGGAGTTCGGCCTCACCGCGGCGGCACTGTCGTCGGCCCCGTCAGTCGCTGCGCACGAGGCCGATGTGCCTCGGGTGGCGATTTACACGTCATGGAGCGGCACGCAGGAGACCGGCTGGGTGCGCTTCACGTTCGACAAGTTCGGGATTCCCTTCGACCTGATCTACAAGGAGCGCGTGAAGAAGGGCAATCTGAAGAACGACTACGACGTCATCGTGATGCCGACGCAGAACGCCAACCGTGCCGCCGTCTTCGCGCCGCCGGCCGCGCGGCCCGTGCCTTACAAGAAGGACCCGCGCTACAAGTTCGTCGGGATGTACGGCGAATCCGACGACATCACGGGTGGCATGGGCGCGTCAGGCGTCGAAGCATTCCAGCGCTTCCTCGACGCCGGCGGCACGCTCGTGACGATGGGTGCGGCGGTTCGCTTCCCGACCGAACTCGGCATGGCGCGCACCGTCGACGCCGCACAATAACACCACCAGCGCCTTCTACGCGCCTCGGCCGATCGTCCAGGCGGAGGTGCTGCGGCTCGACCACCCGGTGTTCTACGGCTACACCGACAGGCTGATGCCGGTGAAGTACTTCGCCGGACCGCTGATGACCGTCGGCGAGCCCGATCGGGCCAACGTGCTGGCGCGGTATGTGGGGGGCGACGAAGCCGTCCTCAGCGGACTGATGCGCGGCGCCGACGAGATGCGGGATCGCCCCATCGCCGTGGACGTGCCCGGTGGCTTCTCCGGCAAGGGCCGCGTCGTGATGTTTGCCAACAATCCGATCTATCGCTGGCAGAACCACGGCGAGTTCAACATGGTGTTCAACACGCTGTTGAACTGGAACGACATGGGCACCACGACCGCGCCGGCGAGCACGGTGAGCGCGCGCTAACTGACCGTGGGCGGCGGCGCGAAGTTCAGCCGTCGCCCATATTCTCTCTGCAGCAGCACGAGGTTGGCGGCCAGGTGCAGCCAGACCGCTCCCGTCGACAGGTACCAGATCCACCACAGTTGGAAGCCGGGCTGCTTTGACATCAGGATGACCGGCACCGACACCAGGACGATGCGGCTGAAGGATGTCGCGAGCGGTGGCAGTGTGTTCCCGAGCGCCTGGAACATGCTGGACGCGACGAAGATCACGCCTGACGCAACAAAGCTCCACGCCACGATCAGCAGATACTCGCTGCCGACCGCGATCACGGTCGGATCATCGGAAAAGATCCCGATGATCGGCGCCGGCATCGCGAAACACACCAGCGACATCAGGAACATGTAGACCGGCCGCCATCAGCGCGCCCGAGCGGAACGTGTCGCGTACCCGCTGCGGCAGCTTCGCGCCGACGTTCTGCCCGGCGACCGGCGACACCGAAATGCCAAGCGCCACGATTGGCAGGAACAAGGCCTGGACGATGCGAAGGCCGATGCCGAAGCCCGCCTGCGCGGCCGATCCGAACGGACGGCTGACGGTGTAGACGATGAAGAGGTAGACGGCCATCAGCGCGAACTCTGCGCCCGCCGGCAGCCCGATCTTCAGCATCTCGCCCCAGATTTTCATCTGCGGACCCCAGTCGGCCGGCCGGAAGTGCAGGTAGGCTGATGTCCCCCGGAAGTAGCGCAGTGCCAGCCAGGTCGTGCCGACGATGAGCGCAACGAAGGATGCGATCGCGGCGCCCGCGACACCCATTTGGCGGAAAGCCGAGCCAGCCGAAGATCAGCACCGGCGCGAGCACGATGTTGATCAACACCGTCCAGGTCTGCACGATCATCCCCGGCTTGAAATTGCCCGTGCCGCGCAGCGCCGCCGTCATCGAAACGAGTGGGAACTGCAGCGCCATCGCCGGGATGAACCAGGAAAGGTAGTCGCCGCGCGAGCCGCGCGGTGGCGGCATCGGCTGAGAGCGACGTGGCATACCAGTCGCGGAGCGTCATCCCGACCGCCAGGAAAATCAATGCAGATGCGATCCCGAGCCCGAGCGACTGGTTGAAGACGAAGTTCGCGCGAGGCTGATCCTTGCGACCCGCGGCATGCGAAATCAGCGTCGTGGTGCCGACGCTCAGCATCTGCGTCGCGGCGAGGACGAGAAACGTGAGATTGCCCGCGACCGCGACGGCTGCCACGGCCTCTTTGCCGAGCCGGCCGACCCAGTACAGGTCGACAAGGAAGTACAGGGTCTGGAAGACCATCGTGACCAGCATGAAGCTGGTCGTCTTGAGAAGGTGCCGGGTCACGGACCCGGTCGTAAGATCCTGCATGGATTGTAGGGGCCGTTCGGGAACGGCCCCGTGACTATATCAGCGCACGATTGTCGACGCGGTGAAGCCGCCGCGATCGAGACCCTTGAAGCGCATGTCGCGGAGCGCGAACCTCGGTGCCGCCGCCAGTGGCCGGACCTCCCAGAACGGGAAGCGTGACCAGACGAGGATCCCGGCGACCGCCGGGTCCTCGTCGCGCCGCCACGACTCGCGGCTCGTCGGTCATTCTTCGGCGTGACGTCGCTCGAACGACACGCGGGTCGGGGAGCCACGTGAACGTCCCTTCCACGTAGTGATCGCCCGGCGTCCACGATGATGGACTTCCGGAACGGGTGTGACTCGCGACAGGCCCGACCATCAATGCTCTCGAGTGGCTGGCCGTGTGCGGGCAATCCAGGCGTCTTCGACGATGCCGCGTGCGGCCCTGGCTGATCCGAGCATGGCGAGGACATAGATCGTGGCGAATGCCAGGGCGAGCCTCGCCGGTCGTATGTTTCCCTTGCGGGCGAAGAAGACGCCGGCGCCAAGGATCAGCCACAACCACGGGATCCACGATGAACACTGCGTCACCGTAGAACCATTTCTGCGAGAACGGCGAGAGCAGCCGGATCCCGTAGCTGTTCAGGAAGTCCAGGAAGACGTGCGTGAAGATGCCGATATAGGAGAGCCCCAGCAGCCAGCCGAAATGCGCTCGCGGGGCAAATGCGGACCCGCGCAGGCGCCCGATCGCCCACATGACCGCCGCGCACGCCAGCGGCAGCAGGAGTTGCGCCGGAACCCCGTGCGTAATTCCTCGCCGGAAGGCGACGGACGGAATATCGGTCGCGAACACCAGGACGTCGATGTCGGGCAGGTTGGCCGCGATGGCGGCGGTCGCCGTCGCCAGGGCCGTGCGCTGTTTGAATCCCGCCTGGGCGACCGCCACACCGACGAGCGTATGGCAGACGTTATCCACGAGCCGGCGACGGTGCGGTGTTCGCGTCCGGCTCGCGCTCGAACGACAAGTAGATCGGCCCGCTGCCGAGCAGGCTGAGCATGGCGAACGACAGAAATCCGGGACGATTGACGACGCTGTAGCGAGCGTGCTCGCCGGCTGTCAGGTCACACTCGACCGTCTTCCAGACGAGCGTATTGTTCGCCCGGAGACGATGCGGGCCAGGCTCGACCGGCACGGTTACTGAGTCGCCAAAGAGCAGCTCCGCGACGTTACGACCATCGATGGAGATGTAGATCTGCCGGACCCGAACGTCCTTCGCCGATGTTCGAGTGACAGTGATCGTTGCCTTGGCGGGGTCCACGCTTCAGCGTACCACTGGCGTTTCATTATCGCGAGTAGCATAGGGAGAGCACGGAGGAGCCCATGATCCGCACCTGTAGAAACTGCGGCCAGACCAATCGCATTCGAGCCACCAATCTCTCGGACAAGGTTCGGTGCGGCGCCTGCAAGACCGCTCTCGACCCAATTGCTGAGCCGATCGAGGCCGATGCGGCACTCTTCGACGACGTGGTCAGGACCGCGAAGGTGCCGGTGCTCGTGGATTTCTGGGCGGCGTGGTGCGGACCCTGCCGGATGGCGGCGCCCGAGGTGGCGCGAGTCTGCGGCCGACAACGCCGGCCGCGCCCTCGTGCTGAAAGTCGACACCGAACGGTATCCGGAAATTGCGACCCGCTACGGCGTCCAGGGGATCCCGAACTTCGTGGTGATCAAGGACGGCCAGCCCGTGTTTCAACAGGCCGGGGTCGTGCCCCACAGCGAAATGTCAAAGTGGCTGGGGGCTGCCGGCGCTTAAGGCTTGATCGTCGCGAACACCTTGGTCTTGCCCTGGGCATCGAACGAGAGCACGTCATAGGGATGGGCCGTCATGCCTGGGGATTCCATCCCCGGTGAGCCGATCGGCATGCCCGGGACGGCGATCCCCGTGACCTTCTGTTTTTCCTTCAGGAGGCGCTTCACCTCGGTCGGCGGCACATGCCCTTCGACGACATAGCCCTCGACCACGGCGGTGTGGCACGAGTGCACCGCGGCAGGAACCTTGTGCTTGGCCTTCACATTGTCGAGCGACTGCTGCGGCATGTCGGTGACCGACACCTGGAAGCCGGCCTTCTTCATGTGATCGACCCATTTCGAGCAGCAGCCGCAGGTGGGGGTCTTGTAAACACTCACCGTGGGACCAGCTGCGGGCTTGGTCTGCGCTGACGGCGAGGCGCTGAGGCAGGCGGCGGTCATGACCAGGACGAGAGATCGTGTGAACTTCATGAGTCACATTCTACCGTCCGGCGGAACCGGGTGCGCGGCCGCGCCGTATTTCTACAATGTAGAATGAGCGCCGACCGTCCGCCTTCTTTGGCTCTCGCCATCGTGCGTGCGTTTCTGCCGATCGCAGAGCGGCAATGAGGTCCTTGCGGATCTCGAGGCCGAGTACGGTCGAGCGGCAATCGCGTCGAGGGACGCCGTGCCGCGCGACGGCTGGATCTGGCGGCAGGCGGTCGGATCGTTACCGTCACTCGTGCGGCGGGGCTGGTGGCGGGGGATGACAGGCTTCGAGCCGCGCGCCAACCGCATGCGGCCGGGAGGACCGATGTTCGAAAGCTGGATCATGGATTCGCGCTATGCGGTGCGCCGGTTGCTGCGCCGCCCGACATATGCGCTGCTCACCATCCTCACGCTCGCGCTCGGCGCCGGCGGCACCGCCGCGGTCTTCAGCGTCGTCCGCACCATCCTGCTGAACCCGCTCCCGTTTGCGCAGGAAGAGCGAGTCGGCGTCCTCTGGTTTCCGTACTCATGGAGCGAAGCCGAGTTCCTGCACCTGCGTCCGAACTTCCCGGGCTTCGAGCGGATGGCGGCGTACCGACCCGACAGCGGGACGCTCGAGACCGCTGGTGGCCCGCTGCGCCTGGTCGAAGGCATGGCCGCGTCCGCGGAACTCTTCGATGTTCTTGGCGCGGGGCCGATGCTGGGGCGGACGTTCAGGGCCGGAGACGATGCCGCCGGGGCTGAGCCCGTCACCGTTCTGAGCCACGCGCTGTGGGAGGAACTCGGGTCGGATCCGTCCATCGTCGGCAAGCCGTTGCGGCTCGGCGGCGCGACGAGGATGGTGGTGGGCGTCATGCCCCGTGGCTTCTGGTTCCCGAGCCCCGAGACGCGGTTGTGGAACGCGCGGCCGCTCGACCCCGAGAACCGGTCCGGTAACTACGCACTCGTCGGGCGCATCAGTGACGGCGCCGCGATGGAGCACATGGAAGGTCCGCTCGGCGCGATCGCATCGGCGCTGGGCGCGCGCTTCACGTATCCCGCGCAGTGGGACCTGACGAAGAATCCGAGCATTACGCCCGTGCGCGAGTATCTCGTCGGGCGATGTGCGCCCGAGCCTGGTCGCGACCTTTGCCGCGATGGGCGTCATCCTGCTGATCGCCTGCGCGAACGTCGCGGCGCTCATGCTCGGGCAGGTCGACGCGCGTTCGACCGAGATGGCGGTGCGCTCGGCGCTCGGCGCGAACCGGCAGCGCCTGATTCAGCAACTGGTCCTCGAGTCGATCGTCATCGGCATCCTCGCCGGGCTGCTGGGTGCGGCGCTGGCATCCGGCGCCTTCGCGGTGCTCGTGCAGTCGCTGTCGCTCGGTCGCTCTCGCCGAGAGCGCACATCTCGACTGGACGGTGTTCTGGGGCTCAATGCTCGCGGCCCTGATCGCCGCCGTCCTGATCGCGATCGTTCCCGGCCTCGCGCTGTGGCGCGGCAGCAGCACTCCAGGCGACGATGGCGACGACTCGCACCGGCGGGATCGCGGGACGTGGGCGGACGGCTCGAGGGCGGACTGGTGATTGCGCAGATGGCGCTCGCGGTCCTCCTCGCCGCCGGCGCCGGGCTCCTCATTCGCAGCGTCGCCAACCTGCGCGCGATCGATCCCGGCTTCGAGACCGGAAACGCGGTGGTCGTCGATGCGACGATGCCGACCAGGCTCACGACGGCCGAGCGGAGGCAGGCCGTGCTGCAGATGCTGCCGTCCCTGCAGGCGCTGCCGGGCGTCAAGAGTGTCGCCGCCACGCACAAGCTGCCGCTGCGCGGGGCCGGCGACAACTGGGGCATCCGAATCCAGGGCAGGCCTGACATTCCCGACGCCACCACATTCTTCCGGACCGTCAGCCGTGACTACTTCAGCACGATGGGGATCCGGGTCGTTCGAGGCCGGGGCTTCGACGAGTCGGATCGCGAAGGGAACCCGCCGGTCGTCGTGATCAACGAGGCCCTGGCTGCGAAGTTCTTTCCTGGCGAGGATCCGATCGGGCGCGTCCTGACGACATTCCGCGCCGCGGGCGGTGAACGCATCGTCGGGATCGTCGAAAACGTCGCCGATGGTGAGCTGACCGGCGGTCCGGCACCGTCGCGCTACATGTTGTACGACCAGATGCCGGCGGCGATCTGGCACCAGGTGTCGTTTGTGCTCACGACGAAGTCGGCCGAGAACGTCGCGCCGCTCTTCGACGGCGCGCGTTCGATCATCCGTCAAGCCGGCTCACAGTTCGCGATCCAGAAGACGACGACCCTCGCGGCGGTGTTCGACCTGTCGGTCGGGGCCGCGGGTCAGATGGTCACGCTCCTGTCGCTGCTCGCGGGGCTTGCGCTTGTGCTCGGTGCCGTCGGCGTCTACGGGGTCATCTCGCATTACGTGATGCGCCGGTCCAGGGACTATGGCATTTGTATCGCGCTCGGCGAGCGGCCCGGGCGCGTGGTGCGGCAGGTCGTCGGCCGCGGCGCCATGCTCGTGGCGATCGGTAGTGTCATTGGGATCGTCGCGGCGCTCGCGGTGACGAAGGTGCTGTCGTCGCTGCTCTACGGTGTGGAGGCGACGGACCCGATCGCACTGGCGGCCGCAGTGGCGGTTCTGCTGGTCGTCGGCATGCTGGCGGCGTTCGTGCCCGCCCGGCGCGCGAGCCGGACGGATCCCGCGCTGGTGCTCAGGCAGTGACGAGGGAGATGAGAACACGGCGCGATGTCGAGGCGGTCCTGCTCGGGTCCCTCGAGGAACAGGTGATGTTGTCGGTGATCCGTACCGGCGAGGAGGCGTACGGCATGAACGTCCGCCGCGAACTCGAGCTGGTTACCGGCCGCGAGATCACCATCGGGTCGGTCTACGCAACGCTCGATCGGCTGGAAGCGAAAGGCCTGGTCGCCTCGGAGCGGACGGCCGGCGCCGAGACGGCGTCGCGGCGGATCTTTGTCGTCACACCTGCCGGTGCCCGCTCGCTCGCCCAGACCCGGGCCACGCGCGATCGGCTCTGGACGGGCGTCAGCCTGCGAGACCTGCTGGAGCAGCGCTGAGCTGGCAGGACTGACGAAACGCCGGTATCCTGATCGTGATGTCCGAAGAGGAGTTCGACGAGCAGCAACTGGCGGAAGCCGCCCGGCGGCTGCGGCTCGGCCGTCGAACGTTATCGATGACCCTCTACACCGTGCAGCATGGGCGCCGGACGCCTGAGCAGGTGCGGGCGGTCCTCGAACGATCGGTGCGCGCCATCCATCGCAACCGGCTCGTTCGAAGCCGCGGGCTGCGTCTTCTCACCGTCCACTGAACTACATCCCCGTCAGCGTCTTCAGGATCTGTAACCGTGCCCCGCTCCGCCGCTGGCCGGCAGATCGGTATCAGCCGAGAGCGCCGCAAAGGCCGCGCGCAATATCAGCTTCATGTTCTGCACCGCCGGGAATCGATCGGGATCGATGGTCGGCCCGTTGGCCCAGAGCTGACGTGACGCCGGCGCGACCGGTTCGAGCCACGTGTCAAATGCGGGCGCATCGAAGTCCTTGCGCCTCACGACCGAGCGGATTACCTGCGCAAGCCGCTCGTCTTCCCCCCAGGCGAACGTATGCCCGACGTTCGCGGCCTTGTTGGATACCGCCGCCAGGATGCGAGCCTGGTTTGCCACCGAGAGCTTGGCATTGCGCGCCAGGAACTTCAGGACGTCCGCGGTGTGGGCGGGCGTGTGGATCCAGCCCTTGACCCGGTCGAAGCCCCGCGTGTCTTTCTCGTCGGCGAGATAGGTGACAACGCGGTCGACGAAGACATCGAACTCTGCCTGGGACAGGAACGGCGCCTGCACGTCCCGTGCGGCGAGGATCGACAGATTGAGCGCCGAGAACGACCGCCGGAACACCGAGTCGGTGTCGCGTTCACCGATCTTGACGGTGAGGTTGTCGGTCCATTTTCCGAGGAGCACCTTCTGTTGCTCGGGCGTGAGCAATCCCTTCCGCGAGATCCACTGCGCCGCCGAACTGTAGGCGACATCGTCGCGCAGAACCGGATCGGTCGAACCGATCAAGCTGTCCATCTCGACCAGCAGTTCGAACGGCTTCTCGCCGGCCGGCACTTCGTATTTGTTCGTGATGATGCCAAGCCAGAAGGCGCGATCGTGAGCCGGCGCCTGCGGGGCGGGGGCGGTGAGAGCCAGCAGCATTGGAAGCGCGAGCGTCAGCATGCGGCGGACAATACCACCAGGTTGAGGAAGCAGACGAACTCAGGCTGACGATTCCGACGATGACAATGCCTCGTGGACCAGCGTGAGGAGCGCAATGCAGGCCGTATCGCTGCGCAGCGTCCTCGGCCGCATGGCGACGGCGTGGAAGCCATGCGCCCGGAAGAGGTCGCGCTCGAAGTCGGTCCAGCCACCTTCCGGACCGACGGCGAGCAGGCAGCGGTCCGCCGCCGACGCCTCGATGGTGCCGGCGATGGAGCCGCTTGGCGTCGGGATCCGCGAGCAGCCGCACCGCGCCTCCGGCAACATCGTCCAACTCGTCTTCCACCAGCACCTTCAACCGGCGGTGAATCGACACCTCCGGAAGGCGGGTGTCGCGAGCTTGCTGCAAGCCTTCTATCAGCAGGGGCCGGTAGCAGGTCGGCGTGAGCACGTGCGTATCGAAGTACTGCCGCTCGACGCGAGCGGCGTTCACCAGGAGGACGCGTCCGACACCGATTGCCGCGAGTTGCGCCCACAGTCGTTTCATCACCTTGGGGCGGGGAAGTGCCAGTAGGAGGTCCACCGCAGGGACGAGTGGTGGGGCCGTATCGAAGTGACAGTGCAGAGTGACCACAGTGCCGTCGAGCGCAAGGACAGTCCCGACACCGCGCGGTCCATCGACGATGCCGATCTGGAGAGTTTGTCCAGGGATCGCCTTCAAGACGTCGCGGATGTGGCGGGCGCGCCCATCGTTCAGATGCACCGCCGCCGGGTCAGCGGCTTCGTGCTGTTCGAGGAGGATCAGATTCACAGTGTTCTAGTGTCTACGATGTTGCGCTTCCAACCCTCCGAGTGGCTCTCGTCGCCGGTTGACGTGGCGGCTGCGCTGCTGCACCATTCGGCGCACATGATTTGCGTACAGGACTTGAGCAAGAGCTACGGTACGACCCTCGCCGTGGACCGACTGTCGTTCGACGTAGCCCCTGGCGAGATTCTCGGACTGATTGGCCCGAACGGAGCGGGCAAGACCTCTACGCTGCGTTGCATCGCCGGCATTCATCGGCCATCAGGCGGCACCGTCACACTCGCCGGCAACGATATCGTGCGTGAGCCGGTGGCGGCCAAGCGGGTACTCGCGTTTGTCGCCGACGAGCCGCACCTGTTCGAGCATCTGACGGTGATCGAGCACCTCCGCCTGATCGCGCGAATCTATGGCGTTGCGGATGTGGAGTCGCGCGCTCGTACGCTGCTCGAGCAACTCGAGCTCAGCGACCGGGACAAGGCGATTCCCTCGGAGCTCTCGCGCGGGATGAAGCAGAAGGTCGCGCTCGCGTGTGCGTTCATGCATGAGCCCGGGGCATTGCTGATGGACGAGCCGCTGACCGGCCTCGATCCGCTCGGCATTCACCGCATGAAGGAAACGATCGTGGCGAGTGCCCGACAGGGTGTGGCGGTGATCATCTCCTCGCACCTCCTCCACCTCGTGGAGGAGATCTGCACCCGCGTCCTGATCATCCATCGCGGCGTGAAGGTCGCGGACGGCACGCTCGCGGAGCTGGCCTCTCTCGCGCGGGTGCCGGGATCGTCGCTCGAACAGATATTCCTCGAGGTCACCGCCCGGCATGTCTGACGTGCCTGGCGCATTCTTCTATCTGACCGTCTGTACGATCCGCAACAGTGTTCGTCTGCGCTTGCGGCGACTCCGACAGCCGAGATACCTGGCGATCACGATCGGCCTGGTGCTCTATGTGGGATCGATGCTCCTAAGCCGTCCGTCGGCGGGGATCTTTGCCATCGCGTCTGCCTATCGCGAGTCAGTGGACCTCGCCGCGATCGGTATGGCGACCCTTCTGCTCGGCATTGGGTGGGTGCTGCCGAACCCGCTGGCGTTCGCTTTCAGTTCCGCGGAAGTACACCTCCTCTTCCCGGCGCCCGTGAGCCGGCGGCAGTTGGTCGGCTACAAGATCTGGCGGCTGCTGCTTGGCGCGGTGGCAACCAGCCTGCTCTTCATGCTGATGATGGCGCCGCCGCGGCCGCTCCCGGCGGCGGGCTTCGCCAGCCGCGCCTTCGTGGCGTTGGCCGTCATCGCGCTGTATTCGACTGGCGTGGCGCTCCACCGTAAGCGCACGGCGGAAGGGTTCCGGCCGAGAGGGTTGCGCCGGTTCGCAATTGCCGCGACAGCGCTGGTGTTGACGCCGGCGATCGGGTGGGTGCTTGCCAGAGTCGCGCTCGGCTCGGCGAAGGAACTGCTGGTCGTGCTGCCGATCGCGGCCGCGGTGGCGGTCGCATGCGGAGTCTGGATCCTGCGATCGGATGCGGCATTCGAAGAGGCCGCCGCCGAATCGGCAGAAAAGGTCCGGCTCGCAGTCAAAGGGGGTTACCGGCTTCGGCCAAGGCTTCGCGCCAGCCGTTCGAGCCGGTTCGCGCTCGCGCCGCAAGGGCCGATCGAAATGGCGATCCTGTGGAAGAACTGGATGCGGATCGGAAGGACTCCCTGGACGGCGATTGGGTTCGGCCTGTTCATTCTGGTTTGCTTCGTCGCTGGCATCTGGATCGGGGGTGCGCCGTTCGACCGCGACGTGATCGGCTTCACTTGCTTCGCGGTGGCGGTCGGGATTGTCCTCTTCGGGCCCGGCATGATCACGGTGGACCTGCGGCAGGACCTCGCCCACCTTGCGCTGATCAAGACCTGGCCTGTCACTGGTGCGGCCGTCTTCCGCGGTGAGCTGCTCGCGCCCTTGCTGGCCCTGGCGCTGGGGATGTCGGTGCCGATCCTGTTGGGCAGTGCGCTGACGGAGCATCTTCTGCTCGGCCCACCCACCGTCGCGGGCCGGGCGTCGTTCGGCATCGCTGCGCTGCTGGCCGGCACCGCACTCGTATTGACGCAGCTGGTCATCCAGAACGGCATTGCGGTGACCTTCCCAGCCTGGGTGCGCATCACGCCGGGTGGGGGAGGCGGCGGCGCGATCGAGGCGATGGGGCAGAAGATGCTCACTCTCTACGGTGGCATGCTGGCGATGGGGCTCGCCGCCATCGTGCCGGCTGCCGCTGCGGCGGCGGCCTGGTTCCTGCCGGGCCCACCCTGGACCCAGTCGTTGATCCCGGGCGTTGTCTTCTCGGGCAGTCTGCGTCATCGAATGCCTGGCCGCTACCGAGGTGCTCGGTCGCATCCTGGATCGCGCCGATCTGCAGGACATCGGGATGACGTCCTGAATGAACCTGCTCGGGCTCTTCCTCTGGAGCTTTGCCGCCGCCACCATCCTGCCGCTGTCGTCAGAAGTGCCACTGGCCTTTCTCGTCAGGAACTCGGAGGGCTGGCTTGTTCCCGTCATCGTCGCGACAGCGGGCAACGTGCTGGGCGCCTGCACCACCTACTGGCTGGCGCGCGCGGCCGTCACGGCGGTTCCGCCGGAATCCGGCCGGGTGCGCCGGGCGAGCGCGTTGATCGCGAGGTACGGTCCGCCGGCGATGCTGTTGTCGTGGGTGCCGCTGCTCGGTGACGTGATGGTGCTGCTGGCCGGCGCGGCGCGAATGCCCGTCGGACCCTTTCTCGCATGGGCGACCCTCGGGAAAGCCGGGCGCTACGTCGCCGTCGCACTCGCCGTTTCGTCGGGACCGTGACAGCCCCGTTGATTTGCATGAGCTTTGAGCGTTCCAGTTTGTGCGCTATAAAATTTGAGCATGAAGGGAATCCTCACGGCTTGGGGACGTATCCTGGCCGGCTATCGTCCGATGCTGTCGGTGGAGATCACTCGCGAATGTCCGCTGCGATGCCCAGGCTGTTACGCCTACGGCGACGCGCACCTCGGCGGCGACGTCACCTTGCGACAGGTCAGCGACTTCAAGGGTGACGAACTCGTGTCGCGCTTCTTTGATCTGGTCGATGAACATCGGCCGATTCACGTATCAATCATCGGCGGCGAGCCGCTGGTTCGGTACCGCGAACTCGGACAGATCCTGCCGCGTCTCGCCGAGCGTGGCATCTACACCCAGGTCGTGACCAGCGCCGTCCGCCCGATTCCCCTCGAGTGGGCGAATCTGTCGCGGCTGCAACTGGTCGTGTCGATCGACGGGCTCCAGCCGGAACACGACAAGCGACGGACCCCGGCGACCTACGATCGCATCCTGAAACACATTCGGGGGCACCAGATCACGGTGCACTGCACGGTTACCCGCCAGCAGGTCCAGCGGGAGGGGTACATCGAGGAATTTGTTCAGACCTGGTCCGCGAATCCCGATACGCGCCAGATTTGGATGTCGTTGTACACGCCGCAAGTCGGCGAGGTTGCCCAGGAGATTCTCTTGCCGGCTGACCGCGAGGCCGTCATCTCGACGCTGATGCTGCTGCGGAGGCGCTATCCCAAACTCACGATGCCTGAGGGGCTGCTTCATGTGTATGAGCAACCCCCTGCTTCCCCAGACGAGTGCATTTTCGCCAGGACCACGACCTGCATTTCGGCGGATCTCGAGCGTCAAATCGCGCCGTGCCAATTCGGCGGCACGCCAGATTGTTCCAACTGCGGGTGTATTGCTTCAGCGGCGCTGGAAGCTGTCGGCCGCCATCGGCTGCCGATGGGGATTCCGGTCGGGGCGATCTTCAAGCATTCGACGACGGTCGGGCGTCGTGTTCGCCAGTTCAGGCAGGGCAGGACCGCAGCCGCAGCCCTCTAAGTAGGTCTTCGTCAGGAGCGCGCTTAACGAGTCCGCCTCCTGCGGTTGCACCGCGCCACGCCATCAGCGGCGGGTGCGACGGCGTACCCGACGACCGGGCGATCGTGCCGGCATCGCGCGCACGGCGAGCAGATCGACGAAGGCCTCGACATGGGGGACGCGGCCGGCGGCCTTGAGCGTGACGGCGCTCCATTGCCTGCGGATCCCGCCCGCGGTGATCGGCACGGCGCGGACGATGCCGGCACGCAGGGCGGGTTCGACAGCCCAGGTCTGCATCACGCTGACCCCTAGCTTCGCTTTCACCATTTCGAGGATCGCTTCGGTCAGCATCACGAATGAGACGCGGCGAGGCTCGACCCCCGCCGGCTTGAGGATCCGCTGGATCGTGAAGCTGTCATCGGGAGACGAGGAATAGAGCAGGAGGCGCTCGTCCGCCAGGTCCTGCGGCCGCACGAACGCACGGGCCGCGAACGGGTGGTCGGGCGCCACGATCGCGGCGTGCTCGTCCTCGAAGAGCGGCCGGACCCGCAGGTGCTCGTTGCGGACCGCTTGCGTGACGATCGCGAGATCGAGCCGGCCGTCGAGCAGCGCCTCGATCGGCCGGGTCGTGCATTCCAACGCGAGGGCGACTTCCACCGCTGGGTGCGTCCGGCGAAACACTTCGACGAGCTCCGGCAGCCAGTGGTAGCCGGTGTTGCATTGTGCGCAGATCCGGAGCAGCCCGCCGCCGTCGCGGCCGAGCCGCCGCACGTCGTTCTCCACCGCGCGCAGATCGTCGAGGACCCGTTGCGCCGACTCGAGAACGCGCTGGCCGGCCGCCGTTACCACCATGCGCTTTCCCAGTCGGAGGAAGAGGGGCTGGCCCAGGCCGTCTTCCAGGGCGCGAAGCTGGTGACTGACCGCCGACTGCGTCAAGTGCAGCGCGTCGGCCGCCTGTGTGACGCTGCCCGACCGCGCAATCGCCGCCATCATGCGCAGGTGCCTGACCTCAATGTCCATGAAAGTGGCTCATCGATCTGATGAAAACAATGAGTTTGGATTATAGATCCATTGCCGCTAGTCTCGGCCGCATGACCTTCTCCGAATTCCGGCGTGCGGCGCGGCGCTTGCGACAGCAGCGCATCTTCGCTCTCGGCGTGATCGCCGTGCTCGCGCTCGCGATCGGCGCCAACACTGCCGTCTTCACGCTCGTGAATGCGATCCTCCTGCGACCGCTCCCGCTGCGCGCTCCGGACCGGCTGATCACCCTCGCCACCGTGCGTCCAGGAACCGACCGGCAGCCGATCTCGTTGCCCGGGCTGGCGGACTTCGAAACGGCGCAGCGAACCATCGCCGGTGCGGCATCGTTCTTCGGGTGGAGCGTCAACCTGACCGGCACCGGCGAAGCCGAGCGTTTGAGCGGCATGCGAGTCTCGGCCAACTACTTCGAGCTCACCGGTGCCCAGGTGCCGCTTGGACGCGCGATCCAGCGCGAGGACGAGCACCGGCCCGTCGCGTTGATCGGCCACGGTCTCTGGCAGCGGCGCTTCGGCGGCGCCACCGACGTCATTGGCAGGGCCGTCGTCCTCAACGGTGATGCGTTCACGATCATCGGTGTCCTCGGACGCGACTTCGTGACGCTCGTTCGGGATGCCGAGGTCGTGGCGCCGTACTCCGCGGCAACCGATCCGCGCCGCGCGAACCGGGCGCAGGGGTTCCTGCGTGTCGTCCTGCGCTTGAACAACGGCGCGACTCTCGCGCAGGCGCGAGACGAGCTCGGCGCCATCCTCGAACGGTTGCGGCGGCAGTACCCCGACGCCCATGGCGCCGACACCGGCGTTCGCGTCACCGCGCTGCACGAGGAGGTCACCGGGCGATCCGCACCCATGCTTCGCATCCTGCTCGCGGCCGTCACGCTGATGCTGCTCGTCGCATGCGCCAATATCGCCAACCTGTTTCTCGTGCGGGGGAGCGCGCGGCGGCGCGAACTCGCGCTCAGGACGGCGCTCGGAGCATCGAGAGCACGGATCATGGGACAGCTGCTCGCCGAAGCCTCGATCCTGGGGCTGATCGGCGGCGCTCTCGGTTTGCTCGCGGCGAGAGCCATGGTGGAGGGGCTGCTCGCGGTCGGCCCGACGGACCTTCCGCGAGCTGCCGAAGTCGCGATCGATCTTCGCGCCGCTCTGTTCACGCTGGCGGTGTCGTTTGGCGCCAGCCTACTCTTCGGCATTGTGCCGGCACTGCACGCCACGTGCGGCGATCTACGGGACGGACTGAGCGCCGGTGATCGAGGCAGCGGCGGCGGTGGCAACCGCGTCCGTGCCGGCCTGATCTTCCTCGAGGTCGCGCTCTCGGCCGTGCTCCTGTTGACCGCCGTGCTGCTCGCGCGTAGTTTTCAGCGCGTGCAGGATGTCGATCCCGGGTTCCGGCCGGCGTCCGTGCTGACCGTCCGGTTGTCGCTGCCGCGGGCGAGATATCAAAGCGGTGCGGCGATTGCGAATTTCTACAACCTCGTCGAGCCGAGAATCGCGGCGCTCCCTGGCGTTCGCGCCGTCGCGGCCGCCAACGTCGTCCCCATGAACGGCTACCTCGCCACGACCGCGTTTCACGTCGATGGCGTGATCGTGACTGATGCACCGCAAGCGCACTACCGGATGATCAGCGACGGCTATTTCCGGGCGTTGGGTATCGGCGTGCTGAAGGGACGCTCTTTCGGCCGGGCCGATCACGGTGCCTCGGTGCCCGTCGTCATCGTCAACGAAACGTTGGAGCGCCAGTATCTCGGCGGGAATGCCGTCGGCCGAAGGTTGCGGCTCGGCGACGGGGAGAAGACGCCGCGCGAGGTCGAAGTGGTCGGAGTCGTGGGCAACGTGAAGCACTTCGGGCTCGAACGTGAAACGACAGTCGAACTATACGTGCCGCTCTCCCAGGTGCCGGATCCGACGACGATCTGGCTGGCGAACAACATGTATTGGGTGGTGCTGACCGATGGTGTGCCGCTGGCGGCTGCCAACGCCGTGCGCCGCGAGATCGCGGCCGTCGATCCCTCGGTGCCGGCTTCGTTCGTGCGGAGCATGGACCAGTGGCTCGCCGGCACGATCGCGCCGCGCCGCTTCAATCTGCTGCTGGTCGAGGCCTTTGCGATCGCGGCGCTGTTACTCACCGCGGTCGGCGTATATGCGGTGTCGGCCTCGGCCGTTGCGGCGCGGACGCGCGAGATCGGGATCCGCACAGCGCTTGGCGCGACGCGGTGGGCCGCCGTCGCGCTCGTCCTGCGCGGGACTCTGTCACCGGCGCTGGCCGGCCTCGCTGTGGGGATCGCCGTGGCGCTGCTCTCAGGCCGCACGCTGTCGGGCCTACTGTTCGGCGTCAGTTCCACGGATCCTGTCTCGCTCGTGATCGTCGCCGTGATCCTGGCGTCGACATCGCTGCTGGCCAGCTATTTCCCAGCGCGCCGCGCCGCCGAAGTCGATCCGCTCATCGCTTTGCGGACGGAGTAGTGGCGAGGGTGCGAGGCGCGTCCGGCACCCTCTGCGTAAGTGCCCCGCACCCAGGGCGTCCGCCCGCACCCTCTGCGCTCAGTGTCCCGCACCCTCACCGTAAGCGCTCGTGAGCGATAATGGCGTCTTTCCGGAGATGCCCATGCGCTCGACGATCCGACTGGCACCGCTTGTTCTTCCGTTGCTGCTCCTGTCCGCGCACGCCCAGCAGCCCGGCGATCCGATCGACCGGATCCGGGAGGCCGAGATCAAGGCGGACCTGTTCGAGTTGGCCGGGGATCACACCCGTGGACGCGAGGGCGGCACGCTCGACGAGTTGACGGCCTCCGCATGGATCGCCGAGCGGGCACGGGCGGCCGGGATGCAGCCGGCCGGCGACAACGGGACGTACTTTCAGTTCTTTCCAGTCGAGCGGTTCCGGGTCTCGGCCAGCAGCTCGGTCACCCTCGCAGGCAAAGCGCTTCGCATGGGTGCCGATGTCGTGACCGACGCCGTGGTGCTCGCGCATGTGGACGCGGCTTCGATCGCGGTGAGCAATGACGTGCTCTCGAGTGGTGCCGACAAGCTCGCCGGCATGGGTTTTAAGGACCGCGTGCTGATTGTCCGCTACGCGCCGGCTCCGCCAGCCGCGGACGCCGCGACGGCGCCGGCGACAGGGCCACGAGCGGCGAATCCACTCAGGACCTGGGCGAGAGGCATCCAGAAACTCGTCACCGCGCAATCGCCCGCCGCCATCGTCGTGCTTGTGCCCGACGAGGCGAAGGAGCAGTGGGAACGAGTGGCGTTTCCTTTCTCACGAGGCACGTACGGCCTCGATCCTGACGGCACGGCACAGCAGAGAATCCCGCCACGCGGCACACCGTTGTTGTATGTGCGTGAGTCCGCTGTCGGTACGCCGCTGGCCGCAGAGGCGCGCCTGGTCGCCGCCATCTCCACCGACAGCTTCACCTACCCGTCGGTGAACATCGTCGCCAGGGTAGCGGGTCGGGATCCCAGTCTGCGGGACGAGCACGTGCTCTTCAGCGCGCACCAGGACCACGACGGCGTGCGATACCCGGTCAACGGCGACAACATCTGGAACGGCGCTGATGACAATGCCACCACCGCCGTGGCGTTGCTGGCGATCGGCCGGGCGATGGCGGCGCAACCGGCGCGGCGATCCGCGCTCTTCGTCTGGCACGGCGCTGAAGAACGTGGACTGATGGGTTCCCGCTGGTATGTGAAGCACCCGACCGTTCCCCTGAAATCGATCGTGGCCGTCCTCAATGGCGACATGATCGGCCGCAACGACCCGAGCACAGCGGCGCTGCTCGGCGCCCTGCCGCCGCATCGGAACTCACCGGAGTTCCTGGAGATGGCGCAGGCCGCGAATGCCGCGGTGTCACGGTTCGTGATCGATTCGTCATGGGACGATCCAAACCATCCGGAGGGATGGTATTACCGCAGTGACCACCTGCCGTACGCACGGGTTGGCATTCCGGCGCTGTTCTTCACCACGCTGCTGCACGCCGACTACCACACGCCGTTCGACAATCCGGACCGGATCGACATCGCCAAGCTGACGAAGATGACGCGGTGGATGTACGCCACCGGGCGATTGGCCGCGGACGCAGAGAAGGCGCCCGCACTGGATCCGACCTTCAAGCTGGAGCGCTGCCGGGACTTCACGGGCACATACTGCTGATCGGAGTCGCATCACTTACGCGCCGGACTGCTCGCCGTCGATGCGAAGGCCTGCGCGATCTTCACCGCAATCGACGCCGTATCCGCGAACGCGGTGTTTGTGGTGATGGCGACGACGATTCCCTGTTCGCGGAAGATCAGGAAGGAGCTCGTCATGCCGCCCATCAACTCGCCGTCGTGACCGACCACGGTTCTTTGTTGCCCCGCCAGTTCGGCGGTCTCGATGTCCCAGCCAAGCCCGTAACCCGTTTCCTGCCCGGAGGCCAGTCGCTGTGAGGTCTGGAGCAATTCAACCGTCGCCGGTTTGAGCAGCTTGCCGCGGTGGATGGCGATGCCGAAGCGCACGAGGTCCGACGGCGTGGACATGATGGCGGCCGAACCCGAGAAGCAGGAGTAGTCCAGTTCGCGCCCCTCGTCGGGACCGTAGCGAGGATCTGCCGAGAACCTGGGAAAGTAGAAGCGGGCCCGATCCTGGCTCGGTTCCGGCGAAGGTTCCGCCGTCGTGTTGTTCATGCCCGCCGGCTCGAACACCTGCGTGCGCATGAAGGTGGCGAACGGCTCCTGGGCCGCGGCCTCGACGGCCGCACTCACCAGGATCCAGCCGAAGTTGGAATACCGATATTCGGTGCCAGGCTCGAACAGCAGCGGACGGTCGGCAAAGCGCTCCAGCCAGTCGACCGGCCGCCGGCAGCGCAGTGACTGCGGCGCGTCCTCTCGAGGGGAGATCGGCTCTTCGTCGCCGGCGTCGTTCTGTATACCGGCAACGTGGCCCATCGCCTGGCGCACTGTTACGGGCCAGTCTTTCTTCGGGAAACCAGGCACATACGCCTGGATTTCATCGTCGAGATTCAGGCGTCCCTTCTCGAGCAGCACGCCGACGGCGGCGGAGGTGAGGACCTTCGAGGCGGTGCCGATCCTGAACAGCGTATCGGGTGCGACGGGCACTCGTTTCTCGAGATTCGCCCAGCCGAAGCCTTCGGCCCAGACCAAGTCGTCACCGACCCCGACCGCGACCGAAACGCCTGGCCAATTCTGCTCGGCCACCAAGGCCCGGACGGTTTGACGGGCCTGCTCCACCGCGGTGCTCCATTTTTGCGGTGGCGCCTGATGGGTCACCGACGATACGTCTTGCGGGCTCGAGTGCAGCGGCGTCATCGTGGCGAGCACGTAGCCATACATGCCGAGTCCCGCCACCAGCAGCAGGCCGATCCCCACCACAATCAGCCCGAGCCCTTTCTGTTTCCAGGTCATCGACTTCTTCTCAGATCCCAATGTTCACCCTTTGTAGTGTTGCCGATGAGCCGTCGCTCACCCAGACGGACGATGAGCTGCGTCACCGCGGTAGCAATGGTCAGCGCGACTCGAATCGGGAATACGTCGGTGCCAGATGAAGACTCGTGCGCGGCGGCATAGTCGCGCGACGCGTCAGCCGTCCATTGCATGGCATGTGGCAGGGAGGTGGGCACCGTTAGAAAACTAGGCAGGCCGGCGGACCGATCCTCGGCATAGTCCATCACGTCGTCGATGATCTGACACTGCATCAGGATCCGGAAGAGTGTGTCGACGTCGCTGTCGCAATGAGCCGCGCGGATGTCTTCCGTGCGACAGCGATCGTTGAGCGCGATTGCGGCGGCGGTAGCGATCGATAGTCGTGCGACCCCCTCGCGGTACAAGCGCACTTCGTCGAAACGCCGATGATCGCCACCGATTGCCGGCCGCCGGCTCTCCAGGTGTTGCAGCCGGCTGAGATACTCCTCGACGCACGGGCCGAGGCCGGACTGCTCCAGCCGGTGTCGGATCGCGTGGCTTTCTGCCTCGCACCGGACTTTGTGATCCCACGTCGCGTTGGTGCATCCCTGGAAGTCCATGAACAGGGCCACATCGCGGATTCTGTCGAGCGGCAACGGCTGCGAATAGCGAAGCACGTGAAGTGTGTCGAGCGCGACGATCCCCAGCACTCGCAATGGCGTTCTGGGTGTCGAGCGAAAGAAGAGCGGAAGACGGCGCACCAGGCACGTGGCCGATACGACACTGGTCCAGACTCGCCCGTGATGGTCACTTCGATGCCGTAGGTGGACCTGCTCAGACACAGCACAGCACCACTTCTCGGGGGCAGCGCCAGCGGATCGGCAGGAGGTCACTGACGCCGCGGCTCACGACGAGGCGTGTCGAACCACGCTGATGGCTCAGGAAGCAATACGGGTAGAAGAGCGCTCCTGGGAACAGCCGGTCCCGATACTCGCAGGCGACCAGCTGGCAGCCGTGCAGATGACCGGCGAGCACGAGGTGATAGCCGGCATGGCGGGATGTCTTCCAGATACGCGGATTGTGAGCGCAGAGAACGCGGACATCAGCATCGGCGGTTGGCGCTGTGCCTGGACCGGAGATCGAGATCACGCGCCGTCCATGCGTCACCCGCGCGACGGTCTCATGGATCCATTGCCCACCGCCGTCCACCACTGCCTCTCGGACGCTGTCCATGCCGACGGAGCGGTCATGGTTGCCACCAATCGCAAGAACGGGTGACAGCGCACGGAGCCCGGTAACCAGGGCACTCAACCTGGTTAACTCAGACGGGCGGTCTGCGAGGTCGCCGCCGAGCAGCACCGCGTCGGGCTTGCAGCGAGTGGCCGCATCCAGAATCTGGCGGCACAGCGTGTCGGAACGACCGTTCCTGAGGTGGATGTCGCTGACATACAGCAGCCGGCACGCGTCAGCCCGCGTTGTGAGTCGTTCCTCGCGGACATGCAGGGCCTGGGTCAATCCGATTTCCAGCGATCCGCCGGACCAAGGCGATCGCCCGACGAACGGCTGGAGCGTCGCGCTTTTAATCAATGGACGCCCATCACAAGGACCGACACCTCGCGGGCGCGCGGGCCGTCGAGTTCCACCAGGAAGACACGCTGCGAGCGCCCGAGCTGCAGGCGGCCGTCGGCCAGATTCAGCAACGCCGATGACCCGAGCAGCAGGGCCTGGTAATGGGCGTGACCGTTTGGGCGTTCACCCGGGGAAAGGGTGCGGACATTCAGGTCGTTGTGGCGATAGGGCGCGTCCGGCGGCGCCACCTGGGCAAGCAAGGCGTCGAAGTCAACGAGCAGGAGCGGCTCGGCCTGGTTGACGACGATCGCGGTGGTGGTGTGCAGGCTCTGGACGTTGACAAGGCCGGCCTGGATGCCCGCCTCGGCGGTCAGCGCCTCAATTCGAGCCGTCAAGTCGATGAACTCCCTCGCGCGATCGGTCGCGACGCGGATCCTGCCGTGGTGGCAGATTGCCGCGGGCACGAGTGTTTCCATTGGGTGGTCCTCCTTTCGCGCGCCTGCCGATTCGGCGGGCGGCGTGCGAAAGGATGGCTCAGACCACACGTCGAGGTCTTGACGCGCAGGTGAGGGTTTCGTGAGATGTCGGTGAGGTGGTGGCTCATTGCGCGCCCGGCGGCCGGCGCATGAGGCCATACGCCACGCCGAGGCCGAACATCACCCCTTCGCCGAAGGAAATGATCGCGCTCGAGACCGGACCGAAATCCGGCTCGCCGATCAGCCTCCCGAGAGGTGCCAGGGTAGCGCGGGACCCTTCCGCCGCGTCTGCTATCGCGTGGATGGTGCCGCCAACGAGCGGGCGTCCGGCGAGCGTCAGGGCGACGCCGGCCAACCCGCAGATGACGGCGGTGATGAGTGCCGCGCGAACGCGACGGCGGCCGCGCGGCGCCGCCATCTCGCCCTCCGCGCTGCGGGTCGCGATGGCGTAGCCTGCTCCCGCGGCGCCGCCGATGACCAGCCCTTCGATCCCGCCGCCGAGGTCGAGATCGAGGCCCACGAGCGCGGCCAGACCCCATCGGGTCAGCCACTGCACCGCCGCGCCCACGATGCCGCCGCCCAACGCCGCGGCTGAAATCAGGGCGAGGGCGCGCTGTGACCGCGCGCTGGCCTCGGCCAGGGCGAGACCCGCCCCGACACCGCCGCCACCCAGCGCGCCGCAGGCGCCGCCGATGACTGCCAGCACCGGCGCGATCGCAACCGTCGCTGCGCTGCCTGGTGCAGCGGCGAGGATCAATCCTCCGGCAGCGCCGGCAACGACGCCGGCCAGTCCACCACCCGCGGCGGCCCCCGCCCATCGCCTCGCGGCGATTCGCGCGGCGCGATGGAGCCGGAGCCGCACCAGCTCGCGCGCAACCGCAAGCGGCGCCGGGGCACCGAACACCGGCACCTCGCCGGCGCCAGGCGCTTCCCAACGCGCATCGCGCAGCAGCGCGCGTGCGGCGGCATGACCGGGACGGGTGCCGAGGCGGCTCAGTGCGTCCGTCGTCCCCAGTGAATGCAGCAGTTCGGCCGCTTCGCGACGGTCGTCCTCGGTGGCGCCGCGAGTGAGACGATCCAGCAGCGGTTCGTAGACATCACCAGGCGGCGCTTCCACCGCCTGCGGCTGCGATACCGCGACCGGCCCCACACCGTCGTCCTGCTCTTCGATGACGTCCGCGAAGACGAACCGGTAGCCGTGGCGCGCGACCGTGCGGATGAAGCGCGGCTCGCGCGAATCGTCGCCGAGCGTGCGGCGAAGCGTCCGGACGGCCTGGCTCAGCGCGCTGTCGGAGACGATGACGTCGGTCCAGACACGATCGAAGATGTCGCGGCGATGCACCGCCTCGTGACGGCGCTCGACCAGCAGGACGAGCAGGTCGAAATAGCGGGGGATGAGCGGCACCTCGCGGCCTTCGCGCAGAAGGAGGCGGCGTCGCGGCGAGAGCGTGAAATCACTGAAGCGGTATCGAATCACGACAGTTGGCTATCGCCTCCGGGCGATCGCTGCACGGCGGAGGGCGCGCTGGCCCACCTCGCTCCCGGCCCGCGCTGCCGGCCACACCCGCGCAATTGCCGGCAGCAGCCGCAGCGAGGCGCGCAACAACGCCGTCCAGCGCGCGAACGCTCGCGCCTCGCGTGCGCGCCACTCGAATCCATAAGCCTGCCGAATTGACGGCGGCAGTGACCCGATCGTGAGCACCTGCATCGCGCGAAAGGCCGGCCAGACCAGGTACCACCGCGGCGGGTAGAGTACCGATCGCGCCAGCGATCGGCTGGTGTCGGTCACAACGATACGTCCGCTGTCCAGCATCTCGCGCATGTAAGTGTCGAGCTGCGCCGAGTCGCGCGGCAGCCATCCGGCCGGCATTCCGAGCAGCGGCTCCATGATCGTCGCTTCGGCGCAATACCGATCTCGCTCACGACGGGTAAGAGGGCCGACGAGCAACTCGTAGACAAGGGGAATCGACTCGAGCAGCGTGGCATGGACCCAGCGCTGCAGGTCAGGATCGTGAGCGGAGTACCGGCTCGCCAGCTCCTTCAGAGTTCGGAACATGGCCGCGCACACGGTCGTGGATCGTGTTGATGCCGGCCGCCGCCGTGATCATCTGCTCCGTATCGCCGAACGTGAGCCACAGCATCGCGCCGACGGTCGAGTGCAGCCGGCGGAAGCTGGAGCGAAGGCTGCCGCGGAAGGAGCTGTGGTGGTGCACTCCGGCCGCAACCGAGGGATGCGCCAACTGGAGCAGGATGGCACGGCCCCAGCCGGCGACCACGACCATCTCGCGGTTGACTTTCCAGGTGATGCTGTCCGGCCCGGCGCGGACGTGGTCCGACCGGAGCAGCCGCGCTCTTACCGCCTCACGATGGCGTTGGAGTGAATCTGTTCCCGGAATCATTGCCGCGTCAACGATCTTGTCATGGTTGGAAGGACGCCCGCGGTTATCGATGAGTTCTCACGGGACGTGAGCGTTGTGTGAGATTCCGATGAGACGGGGCGAAAAAGGCCGAAACGAAGCGGCAGGACCTAGCGCGGACGCCGCATCGAGCCATACGCGAGCCCGAAGCCGAAGGTCGCCGCCTCGCTGAACGCAAGAACGGCTCGCGACACTGGGCCGAAATCCGGTTCGCCGAGCAGCCGGCCAAGCGGTGCCAGAGTGGCGCGCGAACCGTCGGCCGCGTTCGCGATCGTGTGGATCGTGCCGCCGACGAGTGGATAGCCGGCGAGTGTGAGCGCAAGCCCCGCCAACTCCGCACAGGACCGCGATGATGAGGGCGGGGCGCAGACGACTTCCGCCGCGCGGTGCCGGCACGGCGTCCTCAGGCCGGCTGGCGATCGCATAGCCTGCTCCCGCGGCGCCTCCGATCGCCAGGCCCTCGATCCCGCCGCCGACTGCGACGTCAAGGCCGAGGAGGGCGGCGAGACTCCACTGGGCCAGCAACTGCACGCGCGGCTCCAGCCAGACCGCCGCCAAGCGCGCGCCGCGACGACCAGCGCCACGGCGCGTTGTGATCCCGTCCGCGCCTCGGCAAAGGAAAGTCCAGCACCGACACCGGCGCCGCCGAGCATGCCGCAGACGCCGCCGATCACGGCCAGGACCGGCGCGATCGCGATCGGCGCGGCGCTGCCCGGCGCGGCCGCGAGAATCAATCCGCCGAGGCCTCCGGCCGCGATGCCCGCGATTGCGCCGCCGGTCGATGCGCCGCTCCATGTCGGCGGTCCGCTTCGTGACCGCGTCCGCGGACGCAGGCGTAACTCGCTCGAACGGCGCGCCGATCACATCGTCGATCGATGTTGCTGCCGGTGGGAGAGCGGGCGTTGCCGCGTCGTCCTCTTCTTCGACGACGTCGAGGACGAAGCGGTAGCCGTGGCGCGAGACCGTGCGGATGAAGCGAGGCTCGCGCGAGTCGTCGCCGAGCGTGCGCCGGACGGTGCGGATCGCCTGGCTGAGCGCGCTCTCGGACACGATCACGCCGGCCCAGACGCGGTCGAAGATCTCGCGGCGATGCACGGCCTCGTGGCGGCGCTCGATCAGCAGGACCAGGAGATCGAAGTACCGGGGAATGAGCGGGATCTCGCAGCCCTCGCGGACGAGGAGCCGCCGCTGCGGCGACAGCGTGAAATCACTGAAGCGATATCGAATCAAAGCGGGTGAGTGAGCCTCCGGTCGCGATCGTATCAGACCGCCTGTGCCGGTGATCGGCCTCGCCATCCAGTGTGACTTATCCTTACGCAGACCGTCGTTCGCATTTTTGCCCCGAGGTGATTGATGGCATCCGCAACTAAGAGACGGCCCGGTCCCCGCTCGCTGTTTCGCGGCAAGGTTCGCAAGCCCGTCTCGGTCACGCTGACCCCGGAACATCACCGCAAGGTGACGAAGGCCATGCGGCGACTGGGCTTGACGCGAGCCGACCTGATTGCCCTGCTGATCGATAAACACGCGGACACGGTGAAGAAGGAGCAGCCGGACGCCTACGCGATGGTCCGCAGAATGATGGAGGCACTCGGCGGACGTCTTGAACATGTCAAGAGGAACGAACCGCGAGGCGGAACGTGGGTGCTCTCCCTGGGTGACAAGGAACTCCGGATTCCCTCGGAGCAGGCGAGGCGCTATCCACCTCTCGACGGATGCTACAAGGTGAAAGCAGGCGTAGCGCTCGCACAGACGTGGGATGACCGTGAGAGGGAGATCGATCCGGCTGGATTGGGGAACCTCTTCTTGCGGCTTGCCGCGATGCCACGAAGCCAGGACGTCGAAGTGAAGCTGGATTTCGGTGAAGGAGCGGACGAGACCAGGCTAGCGGGTACATGACAGTGCCCTCCTCCGCTAAACTGGCCACCCTGACATGACGTCAACGCGCCTGTGGGCTGCCGTGCACAGCAACGGATGGGAGACGTGGATCGCCGAGCGGGACGACGGCACTTACGCGGCGTGGGCGTGCCGCGCCGGCGAGAACGCGTTCGACGTCTACGTGGAAGACACATTCGAGAACGCCGCGGCGGCCGCTCTGTTCCGCCTGGCGTCTCTGAGTGAGCATGCCGCGTGCACGACATGTGTGTGGACCCTGGATTGAACGCGAGCCGCCGCACCTCGCCGCATAATGGCTGGATGACGATGCGCTTCCTGGCACGCTCGGCGCTGATGGTTCTCGCTTTGGTGTGGATGACTCGCGGCGGTTCTTCGATACCGTCACGCCGTTCAAGAACTACGTGGCGTCGATCGAGATCGCCAAGTCGCCTTAAATTGGTGAGCCCGGTCGGTTCGGTACCATTCGGCTGAACTTCAAGGATGCGCGTACCGAGGATCCATGAAGCGACGACTGACAGCACGAACCCGCAGACTGCCACCGTCAGTTCGGTGGACTCGGACAGGTACGCAGGCGCGAGCATGGGTAGCGTGTTGAAGATCGTCGCCAGAGCGAGCAGCGAATAGCTCCACCTCATTTGGCGGAAAGCCAGCCAACTCGCTGCGGCGCTCACCAGCGTCAAGATCAGCCCGATCAGCGCCAGATAGAACATAGTGATCGCCATTGTACGCTTCGGCGGGCAACTGGCCGCAGCTCTCGTTTTCCCTTATTCCTTGAACTTTCCTTCTGCTCTCCCCAGTTGCTTTGCCCTAGCTACTGCCAGGTCATATCAGCAGGCCCCATGCCGGCTGGTGCAATCGTCCTGCTTCCCTTGTACGTCGCACGCCAGCCCATGACGCACGGGACGTTGACGAAGTCGATACCAGCCCACGCGTCACCAGTCTTCGGATTGAGCCCGACGTCGGTCCATCGCTCCCAGCGTGCCAAGCCATCCGCGCACCGGGCGCTTGGCGCGGCGCCGCCCCTGGTGCCGGTTGTCGGAGATACACCCTTCCACCTGCACACTTCAAAGAGCACCGACCCGTCTGTTGCCGGAAGGTGGTTGCTGTCGTCCACATGGACCTTTACCAACAGATGTGAATCCGCACCCACAGGGAGAGTTGTGACCTCCTGACGAGAACCGTTTAGGAACGTCATCTGATAGAACCCGACCGGGAGTGACGACCCAGACCCAGGCTTCGCGGCGGTTGTTCCGGCAGCGGTGGATGCGTCGGTCGTTGGCGCCGTCGGACTCTCGGAGCACCCGGAAGCGATCAAAGTGCCCAGCAGCAACCCGGGGAAGCAGCAATTCTGAAAACGAGACATGACTCCTCCTGAAGGAAAATGGGTCGCCTGTCAACAGGTGGGGCCTTTGCCTCACGCAGAGCGACAGCGGTCGATTTCATGGCGAACGGTCTCGAAGCCGTTCAACGATATCCGGTCCATCGAGGCATGGGGGTTTCCCCAGAAGTCGTTCAACGGCGAAAGCTTCTGATAGGCGCGATCTCGGTGGCGAACGCTGTGGCCTCGGCGCAGAGCTCATCCCACGACTCGGTCGCGCTCCCAAACAGCCGGTGCTTTGCGGTCATCAGGTGTCCTCAGCGGCGCGAGACCTTTGGCAGGAAGCTGCTTCGGGATTCGATGCTCGTTACTCACGCGGTTCCCATGGCGTCGGCTCTAGTTCGAATTGACAGTGTTTCGGATTGTCGTTGCAGGTCCACACGCCAGAATGTGGACGCCAATACATCGTGCCACGGCAGCCACCGACGATGCAGTGCTTCATTGCCTTAATCAGTTGTAGGTGGTCCACACCGTCCCGATCGCATAGCCACTTGACCACAAAGGGATAGTGAGCATCGTTGCAGATCATGGTCCCGCCACAGCCCGTGATTGGGCACCTCTTCACTGGCAGCGGGGCCGAAGCTCACCGTACAGTAGTTCGCGGTGATCGGCGTTTTGGCGGCAAGTCCAAGTCGCATACGACGGCCACTCGCCATCGTCGAAAGTCATGGTGCCTTCGCAGCCCATCTCGATACAAGGCTTCTCGGGCGGAGCCGTCGGCCGGGCCCGTTTCCGGCGCAGGAGATTGGTGATCCAGGACGACATCTTTGGCCTCGGCCGCGCAAAAGAGTCGGGGTGGACACATCCTACTCCCAATACATCTCGCTCAGCCCCTCTCGCCGTATCCGAGGATTTCGGTTCCCCCCACTCGCCGTCGGCATAGCATTACCGTCCCGATGGAGTTACCAGGACTTGGTGGACACACATCGAGTTAAAGAAGGGCAGCTCCCAGGAGCCCCCTGCGAATCTGCTCGTTCAGGGTGCGGCGGATGGGATCGTGCTGCAGAAGACGTGGCCTTCATTCCGTCGCGAGTGGATGAACGCGACAAGTCCGCCCTGAGCACCACGAGTCGCTACCTGAACATCCATCGTCGAGGACTGCACGTCGATGCAGAAGCTGGGCCAGTCTGCCGAGGATGGCTGGCGCTGCGACGGGACCTTCGTGGCTACGTCGTCTCACATGGGCGATCTTTCGCCGCTGAGTTGGCGAAAAAGGGCGCACTCAGAATACGCTCAGGATTCACCCCACCTTTGGTAGGCCCGTGAGCGAGGAGAGCTTCGACCCATGCCCAACGGACGATCCGGGGGATTTCCCATTCGGCGCGATATGTTGAGCCGACTTCTTGAAGGTCTCGGGGCGGATCTCCCGGTCGGGATGCTGCTGGGAGACCGGCAACGGTCGGTGTCTGTCACGGTCGCGCAACTCAGGACATTGATAGAGACGTTCAGCGGGCCACAGATCGCCATCGAAGAACAGGACCATTCGACATACATCATTCACGTCCAAAACAGCCCTGAATCCGTTTGGGTGGGTGTTCACGGCGAGTCGCCACTTCTTCCAGTGTTGCGTCAGCAGCATGAATCGTGGATCGTAGAACATCCACACGACCGAGGCTGGATGGGCTTTTGACTGCTCACGCCTGGATGGGGGCACGATGGATGACCCCCATGCGCCTGCTCCGCGTCCCGGAGCCGTTGACGAACCCTGACATGACCTGGGAAATCAAGCTCGATGGCTTCAGGGCGCTCGCGTTCATCGAGAAGGGCCGCTGCACGTTCGTCTCCCGCAACGGCCACACGTTCAAGTCGTGGCCCTCGCTCTGCGAGCAGCTGGTCAAAGCAGTGCGCTGCCGCAATGCGATTCTCGACGGGGAGATCGTCTGCCTCGATGCCGATGGCCAAGCGAACTTCCGCAACCTGCTGTTCCGCCGCGTCCCGCCGCACTTTGTTGCGTTCGACCTGATCGCGTGTGAGGGCGAGGACCTGACGCAGCTGCCGCTGTTCGAGCGCAAGGCGCGGCTCCGTATGATCGTGCGGGGCAGTGGGTCGGTCATGGGCCTCGACGGAATGCGTGGGAGGGGACAGGACCTGTTTCGAGAGATCTGCGGCCGAGACATGGAGGGCATCGTCGGCAAACACGTCGGTGGTAGCTACTGCACCGATGGTCGCTTAACGTCCTGGGTGAAGGTGAAGAATCCGAGTTATTCGCAGATGGAGGGCAGGGCGGAGTTGTTCGAGCAGCGCGCGCCGATGTCGCGGGGTTGCTCGCTGCGTTTGAGGGCGAGCGCCTCGGTGCTCTCTACCTTGTCTGCATGGCGCACGGGCTGAGACAAGGGGAAGCCCTCGGCCTCCGTTGGTGCGACCTGGATCTTGAGGGTGGGTCTCTCCGTGTGGCTTTTGCTCTTCAATGGAACGACCGCAAGCCGGAATTGGTCGAACCCAAGACCGAGCAGAGTCGGCGGAGCATGGCTCTCACGCAGCGGGTAATCGCCGCGTTATTGAAGCGCCGTCAGGGCCAGCGAGAGGAGCGCCTGAAAGCAGGCGCATCATGGCGGAACGAACTGGACCTAATTTTCACTACTCGAACCGGAACGCCACTGGATGGCGTAAACGTAACCCGAGACTTCCAGCGGATGCTGAAACGGGCCGATTTGCCGGTCAAGCGGTTCCATGACCTGCGGCATACCGCTGCGTCGTTTCTCTTGTATCGGAACGTGCAGTCGCGAGTCGTGATGGACCGCGACCAGATGGACATTCTTCTCGCCTCGGGAGACAAGAAGTGATTGGCTGTCAACTTGGCTGTCAACTCGCAGCTCCCAAGGGACGGCTTAGAAGTAGCTATTTTCCTTGGGAAAACTGGAGCCGGCGACGTGACTCGAACACGTGACCTGCTGATTACGAATCAGCTGCTCTACCAACTGAGCTACGCCGGCTTAGGCGGGGAAAACGAATCCGTATTCTAGCACGGCGGCACGCGCGGGCCGCCGCTCGCCGCTCAGAACGTGATCCGCGTGATCAGGGGATGGTGGTCGGATCCGTAGTTCGACTCCGCGCGGCGCACATCCGCCTTCCACCCCTCGGGCAGCCGGTAGAAGACGTGATCAAGGCGCAGAATCCCTCGGAAGGTCCGCCGCTTGTCCTTCGCACGCGTCTGCGGGTAGGCCCGCGCCGTCTCGCGATAGGCCTGGTCGGCGAACCCGAACCAGGTGTTGAAGTCGCCGGCCAGCAACTGCGGCTCTTCGCCGGCGAGTGCTTCGCGCAGTCCGCGCGCCTGGCGCGCCCGCCCGTACTCACCACCGATCCAGCCGTGACGCGCCCCGACGATGTTGTCGAGATGGACGGTGGCGAGCTGCAGCCGCCACGCCGTGCCGCGCGTTGTCGTTCCACCCACGTGCGCCGCGAGCGCGACGCGACGTTGGTGCTCGAATGGCAGCTCGATGGCCACCAGGTCTTCGAGTGGCATCGACGACAGAATCGCGTTGCCGCGGTCTTCGCGATAACGGTCGGGTGTGCCGTTGCGCATCGACGGCACGTAATACATCGCGAAGCCGAGCGCGCGCGAGATCTCGTCGATCTCACGGGCCGGTTCCGAAGAGCCGAGGAAGCCGGCAAACGCCGGCGCGTCGGGCTTCAGCGGGATGTCGTCTCCACTGCGAAAGGCCTCCTGCAGCAGCAGCACGATCGGTGTGCCGGGCGATTCGGCGCGTAAGTCACGAACGAACCGGATGACATCACCATTGCCGAGTGCGATGTTCCAGTTGGCCACGATGAGCGCGTCAGCGGGTGAGTGGGCGGCCGTCGCGGACCCGGACAGCAGGGGAGCGCCGACGGCATTCCGCCATCGGCCGATCTCGGCCCGGTCCCTGGCCAGTTCGGGCTCGAGCCAGGTAATCGGCGTCGCGTTCGCGGCTACCTCGCTGACGGACGTCTGCGGCTGGACGTGGTAACTACCCGCGCAACCGGCAGCGGCCAGCAGGACGATCGACGAGCCATAGCTGCCGCCGGCCGCGGAGGCGCTGGCCTGGAAAATTAGTCAAATTGTGTTCCGCTGGAGGACTCGATTGTAACACCGCGCTATGACGCGCGCGAGCTGGGCCTTAGGTTGGGAACGACGGGAGGGCTCGAAAACAGGCGTTCCGTATCGTTATTCAGCAGGACCCAGAGTCCATAAATACCGAGAAGGGTCCCGAGCGGAATATGGATCAGCTGAATCGCGCAGAGCACGATGCCCAGAACCCGCGCCCACGGCCGCCACGACAGCAGACCGAAGCCTGTGATCAGGAGGGGAACCGACACGGCAAACAGGAAGATGGTCAGGAACGTTCCGGTCAGCCCGATGATCGGCAGCGCAATCGCCGCCCCTTCGGGATCGGCGCTGGCGCCAACGATACCGGCGGCCCCGCCAAAGACAGCCATCAGGGCCATGGCGGCCAGAACGCCCAGGGCGCCGAATACGATGAAGGCGACCGCGACCACCTTGACGTGCGTCTGCATGTGCGCTCCTGTTGAAAAGGCCGGCAGGTGCCGGCCTTCTCGTTACTCGTCGTCGTTTTTGTCGTCCAGGTCGGTATCGACATCGTCGAGCGCTTTGCTCGTGGCGATGTCGTCGATCTCTACGTCCTCTTCGCCGGGAGCGGCGCGCCAGTCTTCATCATTTTCATAAAGCCGGCTGACGGGGCGTTCCTTGATGGGGCCGCGGGGGCGTCCCTCATCCTTGCGCTGCGGTTTGCGCTTGCCCTTCGGCGGCGCGTCCGGACCAAAATTCCGGCGTCCTGCGCCTCCGCCACCCCCCGGACCGGAGTCCGATGGACGAGGGGAGAATCCGCCCGGGCGTGGTCCGCTGAAACCGCCGGGTCCGGCCGGGCCGGGCCGTGGACTGCTGAAGCCACCCCCGCCACCGCCGGGGCTGTAGCCGCCGGGCCGTGGACCCGGTGGACGGTCCTCGCGCGGCCGCGCCTCGCTGACCGCCAGGGGCCGTCCCTTGAAGGGTTGTTGATTGAATCGCCGGATTGCCTCTTCTGCGACGGATCGCTCAGCGTAATCGACGAATGCGAATCCGCGCGGCCGCCCGGTTTCCCGGTCGACAGGAAGAACGATCTGGGCAGGTGCGCCGACGCTCGACAGGTGTTCCCGCAAATCTACCTCGTTCGCGGCGTAAGGCAGATTGCCTATAAACAAACGGACTGACACAGCCCCCTCTTTTTAAGTCCGGACCAGTCCCCGGGGACACCCCGGGCCTGATTCCGAAAAGCCCCAACAAAATAGCACGGTTCAGGATGTAAAGGTTCAATTCACAGCTCGCCCGTGGCAAAGCAAGTCAGACGAGGTTGAACGCTGGACCCGGTCCCGCTACCATGGACTGTTCAGGTTTCGACAGAAGAGCACACAGTACATGGCAGCGACGCCTTCGCCGTCGCGCCGTGGGCAGATCATCGTCCGCGGCGCGCGCACGCATAACCTCAAGAACGTCGATCTCACGATCCAGACGCGGACCCTCGTCGTCATGACGGGCGTGAGCGGCTCAGGCAAGTCATCGCTTGCCTTCGACACGATTTACGCCGAAGGGCAGCGCCGTTACGTCGAGTCGCTGTCGGCCTATGCGCGGCAGTTCCTCGAGCGGATGGAGAAGCCGGACGTCGACTCGATCGAGGGGATCTGCCCGGCGATCGCGATCCGGCAGAAGAACAGCATCCGGAACCCGCGCTCGACGGTCGGCACGACCACCGAGATCCACGACTACCTGCGCCTCCTGTATGCGCGCGTCGGCCGCACGTTCTGCCGGAACTGCGGGCTCGAAGTGGTGCGCGAGACGGCGGAGGTCGTCGCCGGCGCAACTCGGAGCGCTCGGTGACGGCACCCGGCTCTTGATTGGCTTCGAGATGCCGGTCGTCATGGCGCCGGCGGTGACGACGCGACCCGACGCGGACGAGGAGGAGATTGCCGAGGAAGTGAGCGAAGAGGTTGTGGCGCCGCCACAACCGGCGCTGCCGAACCTCTCGGATCCCATCGCCGAAACCATCGGCACCTTGCGCCGGAAGGGTTTTGGACGCCTTCTCGTCGACGGCGTGGCCGTGTCGCTGGACGATGTCGATCCTGCGGCGCTGCGTGATCGCACCACCCTGCAGGTCATCGTCGATCGCATCAAGCTCGAGGGCGACATGCGCACGCGCCTCACCGACTCGATCGAGATGGCTTACGGCGAGGGCGGTGGGGCGGCGTTCGCGATCGAGTTGAAAGACGTTGCCCAGGGCGGCGATCACCGCCATGAGTTCAGCGAACGGTTTGAGTGCCGTCCTTGTGGCATTCAGTACGAGATCCCGCAGCCGCGCCTCTTCTCGTTCAACAATCCGTTCGGCGCCTGCCCCGTTTGTCACGGCTTCGGCAACATCATCGAACTGGACATGGACCTCGTCGTTCCGGATCAGGCGAAGTCGATCCAGCAGAACGCGATCGAGCCGTGGAGCAAGCCGCACTACCGGGCGCAGCTCGCCGACTTGAAGCGCGCCGCGAAGGGGCCAGGCGTGCGCATGGACGTCGCCTGGTCCAAGCTCACGGACGAAGAGAAGCGCTTCATCGTCGAAGGTGAAGGGGACTACGAGGGCATTAAGGGCTTCTTCCGCTGGCTCGAGAAGAAGAAGTACAAGGTCCACGTCAGGGTGTTCCTCAGCCGCTACCGCGGATACCTCACCTGCCCCGAGTGCCTGGGATCCCGGCTGCGTCGCGAGGCACGGGACGTGCGCGTCGGCGAGCGGACGATCGACGCCGTATCAGCGTTGACGGTGCGACAGGCGGAAGGCTTCTTCGCCGGCCTCGTGCTCTCGGAGAAGGAGACGGCGATTGCCGACAAGGTCCTGGCGGAAATCAGCCGCCGGCTCGGGTTTCTTCGCGATGTCGGTCTCGATTACCTGACCCTCGACCGTCTGTCATCGACTTTGTCGGGTGGTGAGTCGCAGCGTATCAACCTGGCGACGTCGCTCGGGTCGGCGCTGGTCGACACCCTCTACGTGCTGGACGAACCGTCGATCGGCCTGCACTCTCGCGACAACGAGCGTCTGATCGCGATCCTGCGCAAGCTTCGGGATCAGGGCAACACCGTCCTCGTCGTTGAACACGACGCCGATATGATCAAAGTCGCCGATGCGGTCATCGACATGGGCATCGGCGCCGGCGAGCAGGGCGGGCGCGTCATCTACAGCGGTACGCTCGAAGGGCTGATGAACGAGCCCCGTTCGCTGACCGCGAAATACATGCGCGACGAGCTGGCGATCCCTTTACCCGCGGTGCGCAGGAAGCCGACCGCGCAGAAGATCAGGGTCCTCGGCGCCTCCGAGCACAACCTCAAGGGCGTGGACGTCGAGATCCCACTCGGCATCCTCACCTGCGTGACCGGTGTCAGCGGCTCGGGCAAGAGCACGCTCGTTCATGAAGTGATTTACGCGGCGCTCAAGCGTGCCAAAGGTGACTGGGACCGGCGCGTCGGCGCACACACGCGGCTCGAAGGCGCCGAACTGATCTCCGACATCGTGCTCGTCGATCAGAATCCGATCGGCCGCACGCCGCGGTCGAACCCGGTGACGTACCTCAAGGCCTTCGACCCAATTCGCGAGCTCTTTGCGTCCACCAAGGACGCGCGGGCGCGCGGGCTCACGGCCAGCCACTTCTCGTTCAACGTCCCGGGCGGGCGGTGCGAGGCCTGCGAGGGTGAAGGCGAAGTGAAGGTCGAGATGCAGTTCCTCGCCGACGTCTTCGTGCCGTGCGATCAGTGCGAGGGCAAGCGCTTCAAGCCGCAGGTCCTCGAAGTGAAGTACCGAGGCCGTGGCGTCGACCAGGTCCTCGACATGACGGTCCGCGAGGCACTGACCTTCTTCAACGGCTCACCGAAGGTGTTGCGCAGGCTCCTCGTCCTCGATGAAATCGGGCTCGGCTACCTGCGTCTTGGGCAGCCGGCGACGACCCTTTCCGGCGGCGAGGCGCAGCGCATCAAGATTGCGGCGCACCTGTCGTCCAATACCGGCGACCGGATCCTCTATATCCTCGACGAGCCGACCACCGGGCTGCACTTCGATGACATCGCCAAGCTGCTCGCGGCCTTCAAGAAGCTGCTGGCCGCCGGCCACAGCCTGCTCGTGATCGAACATAATCTGGACGTCATCAAGACCGCCGACTGGCTGATCGACCTTGGTCCCGAGGGCGGTGACGAGGGCGGCCACATCGTCGGGGTCGGCACACCCGAGCAACTGGCGCTCAATGAGGCCTCCCACACCGGACGCTACCTGCGGGACGTGCTGGCGGTCGGACGGTCCAACGCCTACGGCGCCGCAAGAAACTAGTTATGAAACTTTTCCTTTTTCCCTTCTTCGTGGCGGTCCTGCTTGCCGGGACGGCGGCCCACACACAACAGCTTCGTTACGACGACGTCGTCCGGAACCTGCGGAATCCGGATCCGGAAGAAAGGCTCGCGGCGGTGCGCCTGTTGCGCGAGTCGAAGCATCTCGAGTCGATCGAACCGATCGCGCCGCTGGTGCTCGATCCGATGGACGGCGTGCAACTCGCGGCCATCGACACCGAGCTGTCGTTCTACCTGGTCGACGACGTCCCGGGCCGTCGCCGGGTGGCGCTGATTGTCGAGGTGCGGAATGCCGGGCGAGCCGAGACCGCGTTTTCGTCCGGGCCTCTGGCGGTGTGGCCACGTCCAGTGCCCGGCAGCCTGCTCACCAACCTGCTCGCCGCGGTGGACGATGAGAACCAGAGAGTGCGGATCGAGGCGCTCTACACGTTCGGTGCGATCGCGCCGCCGGCGGCCGGGGCGTATGCAGAGGCGTTGATCAAGGCCCTGGATCACTACGATCCCGCCATCCGTGCCGGGGCCGCGCGTGTGATCGGCCGGTTGAAAGTGAAGACCGCGGGCGACGCGTTGATCAAGGCGGTGAACGACTCGCAGCAGCCGGTGCGGTTTGCGGCGATGCGCGCGCTCGGCGAGATTGGCGAACCGACCGCCATCCGGGCCTTGACCGAGCAGCTCGATCACTATCGCAAAGGTGAGGGCGCCTGGTCGGCGCTCGATGCGCTGGCGCGCATCGGCTATCCCATCGAGCGTCCCAGCGTTCACGGCGCGGCTGACCGATAAGGACCCGTACATGCGGCGTGCGGCCGCCGAGGGGCTGGCCCGGGCAAAGGATACGGCGTCGCGGCCGGCGCTCGAAAGCGCCGTCAGCACGGATTCGTCCGACATGGTCCGCGCTGCGTTTGCGTTCGCACTCCAGCAGCTTGGCGGCAATTACATTGCGCGTCTCGCGAACTCGCTCGACTCCGACAAGCTCGCGCCACAGGTCGCCGGCTACTTTCTGGAACTCGGGCCATCCGTCGCGGGCGAGCTGGCCGCGCACCTCCAGGATCCGAGCGAGGCCGTTCGTGGCAACGTCGCTACGATTCTTGGCGCGATCGGCGGTCCGGCAGAGCGTGCCAGGCTGCAGCCGCTCCTGCAGGACCGAAGCCCCGACGTTCGCCGTGCCGCCGAGCGCGCGATCGAGCGCATCGCCCTGCGCGGGGTCTAACCCGTCAGGCGCGCCCCTGGCTGGTCGCTCGGTGTCCGAGCGTGAACGCGGCGAAGACGATCGTCAGGATGCAGCACACCACCATCGTGATGAACACGCCGTTCCAACCCCAGTTGTCTGCGATCCAGCCGACGCCCGTGCCCGCGATCGCTGACCCGAACACATAGCCGAAAAAGCCCGTGAACCCCGCCGCCGTGCCCGCGGCCTTCTTGGGTACCAGGTCGAGTGCATGGAGGCCGATGATCATGATCGGTCCGTAAATCAGGAAACCGATCGCGATCAGGGCCGCATAGTCGATCCAGAGCGGGCCCTTCATGTTCAGCCAGTAGACGATGACGGCCACGAGCGTCAACGACATGAACAGGATGGTGGCCGGGGCGCGCCGGCTCTTGAAGACGCGGTCCGACATCCACCCGCAGGCGATCGTGCCTGGAATTGCGGCGTACTCGTATAGCGACCAGGCGATGCTCGACTCCTGGAACGAGAACCCCTTGGCTGTCTCCAGGTACGTCGGAATCCAGTTCACCACGCCATACCGGACGAAATAGCAGAACGCGTTGGCGAAGGCCAGCGCCCACAAGTATTTGTTCGGGAGGACGTGCTCGAAAAATATTTCCCGGAAGGTGAAGTTCCGTTCGTGGTCGGCGCTGTAGTCAGGGGGGTAGTCGTTCTTGTATTCCTCGACCGGCGGCAGGCCGACCGATTGCGGCGTGTCGCGCATCAGGACGAACACCACGACGGCGATGACGGCCGCGATCATGGCGTTGAAATAGAACTTCGCCCCCCAGTCGTTGAAGAGGGCGACGCCGAGCAGCGCGAAGTTGGCGACGAGCGCGCCGCCGACGTTGTGCGAGACGTTCCAGACCGAGACGACCAGCCCGCGTTCACGCGTGCCGAACCAGTGGACCATCGTCTTGCCGCAGGGCGGCCAGCCCATGCCCTGCACCCAGCCGTTGAGCGTCTGCAGCGCGATCAGGATCGCGAGCGAGCTGTACACGGCCTTGACCAGTCCGGTAGTCAGCATGATCGCGCACGACAGCAGCAGTCCGAGCGGCAGGAAATACTTTGGATTGCTCCGGTCCGACACCGCCCCCATCAGGAACTTCGACAGTCCATACGCGAGGGATAGTCCCGTCAGGGCCAGGCCGAGTTCGGCCTTGGAGTAGTGCGGATACTCGCGCAGGATGTCCGGGATCGCGAGTGCGAGGTTGTTTCGAACCAGGTAGTAGCCGGCGTAGCCGATGAAAATGCCGATAAAAACGCTGCGGCGGTGACGGCGGTAGGCGGAGTCGACGGCGGGGTCGACGGCCGCCTCTGGTGGAGTCGTAGGGAGGACCATTGGTGGGGCGGATTATAGCTGCCCGACCGTGACCGCCGCTTCACAGCAGTTTTACTTGACGGAACCCGGTGTCGGCCTTCAGTATTGGCGCGGTCCGAACGCCACTCCCACGGCGTCGACCATGAAACCATTCAATCACTCCGGAGACCGGTACATTGCCGAACCGATATCACCTCAACACTCTCTTCCTGCTGTGCGCGCTGCTGCTTGGCTCGGCGTCGGGCGCATACGCACAGTTCGATACCGCCACCATCCTGGGCACCGTCCGCGACAACACCGGGGCGGTGGTTCCTGGCGCCACGGTCACGCTGACCGGCATCGAAACCGGGATTGCCACCACCAAGGTGACCGACGAGAACGGCGCCTTCGAGTTCGCGACGGTGCGCATCGGCCGGTATCGGGTCACCGCGGAACTGGCCGGCTTCTCGATCGCACTGGCCGACAACGTCCAGGCCACCGTCGGTGCCCGGCAGCGTGTTGAGCTGCAGCTGACGCCCGGCAACGTCACCGAAACCATCGAGGTCACGGGGGCGGCCACGCGGCTCGAAACCGACACCAGCGAGCGCGGCCAGGTCATCACCGGGCAGCAGGTCGTGGCGCTGCCGCTCAACGGCCGCGAGTATTCGGCGCTGGCCCTGCTCAGCCCCGGCGTTCGCCTCTCGCCGTTGAATACGGGCTCGGCCTCGACCGTCCGCGAAGGTTCGTTCAACATCAACGGACTGCGCAGTACCTTCAACAACTTCCTGCTCGACGGCATCGACAACAACGCCTACGGCACGAGCAACCAGGGCTTCTCCAACCAGGTGATGCAGCCGTCACCCGACGCGGTCGCCGAGTTCAAGGTCGTGACCAACAACATGAGCGCGGAGTACGGACGCAGCGCCGGCGGCACGATCAACGTGTCGTATCGCAGCGGCACGAACCGGTTCAGCGGCGCCGCCTGGGAGTTTTTCCGCGATACGGATCTGAACGCGACCGGGTTCTTCAAGCCGCCAGCGGGGAAGCCGACGCTCGATCGTGACCAGTTCGGTGGCACGCTCGGTGGTCCGCTTCTCAAGAACCGAGCCTTCTTCTTCGCCGATGTCGAGGCCTTCCGCCAGACCCGCGAGGTCGTCTCGTTCCAGACGATCCCCACGCTTCAGCAGCGCGAGGGGATCCTGACCGTCCCGGTTCGTAACCCCGTGACTGGCGACGTGTATGCCGCCGGTACGGCGATTCCGATGACGCCCCTGGCACGGAAGGTGTTGTCGGAGCTGCCGCAGCCGACGTCGGCCGGCACGGCGAACAACTACTCGATCCTCCAGCAGTTCACCAACGACACCGACAAGTTCAACGTCAAGGGGGACCTGCAGTTCACCAACGCGCTGAGCGGCTTCGCCCGATTCGGCTATCGTGATGCCGACATCGTCGACAATCCGCCGATTCCGCTCCCCTCGGGGGGTAGTGGCAATGGTCTGACGTATGTCACGAACAAGCAGTTCGTCAGCGGATTCACCTGGACCCGGACCGGCACGTCGCTGCTTGAAGGCCGCTTTGGCTGGTCGCGCACGGTCGCGGGCAAGAGCCCACTCTCGCTCGGCACATCCTCAGCCCAGGACGCCTACGGAATAACCGGTCTGCCAAGCGACGACCGGATCGCCGGCGGGTTGCCGACGACCGTGATCGGAGGCTTCTCGGATCTCGGCCGCCAGGCCACCAATCCCCAGTGGCAATACCCGGAGATCTTCAATCCGAAGCTGAATTACACCTGGGTGGTCGGTGCCCATTCGCTCAAGACCGGCTACGAGTTCCAGCACATCAACACCGAAGTGCAGGACGTCAACCCGCTGTATGGCCGTGATGCCTATGCCGGGCAGATCTCACGCCAGGGGCTGACCGGCGCGACTGCCAACAATCTCTACAACCTTGCCGACTTCATGTTCGGGTTCCGCAGCCAGTACACGCTGAGCAACATCCTGATCGCCAATCTCCGGCAGCAGATGCACTTCGCGTATATGCAGGACGACTTCCGGGTCAACGACAAGCTGACGCTGAATCTCGGCCTGCGCTACGAGTACGCCACGCCGCAGTGGGAGAGGGACAACATCCTGACCAACTACGATCCGGTCAGCAACACGATGATCGCGGCGAAGGATGGTTCCCTGTCCGAACGTGCGCTCATCAATCCGGATCGCAACAACTTCGGCCCGCGCTTTGGCTTCGCCTGGACGGTGCTGCCGGAGACTGTCGTCCGCGGCGGCTACGGCATGAGTTTCGTGCACTTCAACCGCGCCGGGGGCGCCAATATCCTGCCGATCAACGGACCGCAGGTCATCAACGCCGTCGTCAACCAGACCAACCCCAACGACCCGGCGTTCCGGACGACGCAGCAGGGTTACCCGACCGATCTGACCGATCCGTCCAAGTTCAACCCGCTGCTGGCCAACATCACCTACATGCCCGAGGACTACCACTCGAGCGAGGTGCAGAGCTATTTCATCTCGGTGCAGCGCGAGATCGCGCGCAACATGCTTATCGACGTGGCGTATGTCGGCAACCGCGCCGACGAGCTGCTGCTGCTCGCCAACTACAACCAGGCCAACCCGAACAATTCCGCCGGGACGATTCCGCTCGCGAATCGTCGCCCGATCGCCGGCTTCGCCGACATCACTTACGCCTTCAACGGCGGCAAATCGCGCTACAACGCCCTGCAGGTGAAGTACGACTACCGGCCGCGGCGCGGCCTGATGTTGCTGAACTCGTTCACGTGGTCGAAGTCGAAGGACAACGGCGCCGGCACGCTCGAGGCGCCCAACGGCAACCTGCCCTCGCCGCAGGACTTCCACAACCTCGAGGCGGACTTCGGCACGTCGGCTTACGACCAGCCGTTGAACAACACGACGAGTGTGGTCTGGGAGCTGCCGTTTGGCGAAGGACACCGCTGGCTGTCGGACTCCGGTCCGGTCGTCGAAGCGCTGCTTGGCGGATGGACCCTGAGCGGGATCAACACCATGACCTCGGGCGAGGCGGTCAACCTCACCTACGCTCCCGCAACAGCCTTCCTCGTCTCGGGCATCAACCAGGACTTCCGCGGCGCCAACAACTACCGTCCCAACGTGACTGGCGATCCTTACGGCGATAAGGACTCTCTGACCACCTACCTCAATGGCGCCAACGTCGCCATTCCAACCGATCCGAGCCAGCCGTTCGGTAACGCGGAACGCAATTCCGTCCGCGGGCCCTGGTTCTGGCAGCTCGACACCGTCCTGGCCAAGGACTTCCGGCTGCCGTTCGGAACCGACACCCGCGCGCAGTTCCGCTTCGAGGCGTTCAACCTGCTCAACCGCGCCAACTTCCGCGGACCGAACGGAGTTCGCAGCGCCGCGGCGTTCGGAACAATCACCCAGACCTACGACGCTCGCCAGCTGCAGATCGGCTTGAAGGTGATGTTCTAGGAATGTCCAAGACGACACGCCGCGTGGCGGCCGTGCTGACGATCATCATCTCCCTGGCGTGCGCGACAAGCGCTGCACGCCAGGGAACACCAACCCGCAAACAGCTGGTGGCCCACCGTGGCGCGTCGGCGTATGCCCCGGAGCACACGATCGAGGCCTATACGCTTGCGATCGAGCAGGGGGCCGACTACGTCGAACAGGACCTCGCCGTCACGAAGGACGGGGTGCTGGTGTGCATTCACGACCTGACGCTGGATCGGACGACCAACGTCGAGGAGTTGTTTCCCACACGCTTCGTGGAAGACAAGACCGGCAGTGCACCGGTGAAGCGGTGGCTGGTTGGCGACTTCACGCTGGCGGAGATCAAGACCCTGGACGCCGGCACGTGGTTCAACGCGAAGTTCTCGAGCGCCAGGATTCCGACTTTTCAGGAAGCGATCGACGCAGTCGGCAAGCGCGCGGGTCTGTATCCTGAGCTGAAGGATCCGGCCTTCTACCGCGCCCGCGGTGTGAGCCCGGAGAAGCTGCTCGCCGACATCCTGAAGAAGAACAACCTGCTGACGACCCTAACCTCGTCGCGAGTCATCATCCAGTCGTTCGATGACACGACGGTCAAGCTGCTCGCGAAGGACCTGCCGCAGGTCCCGCGAGTCTTTCTGGTGGATCCGGCGAACGCGCCGCGGATCGACAGTGAAGAGAAGGTCAAGCAGATCGCGGCATGGGCGACCGGGCTCGGACCGAACAAGATGATCGTCGCCGCCCGCCCTGAGCTCGTGACGTGGGCGCACGCCGCGGGCCTGACGGTGACCCCGTGGACCTTCCGCTCATCGAACACCGGGACCTTTGCGTCGGTGCGCGAGGAGATGACGAAGTTCCTGTATGATGTACGGCGTCGATGCCGTGTTCACCGACAATCCCGATCAGTTTCCGCGCAAGTAGGGGCCGTTCGCGAACGGCCCTTGGACTGTGACCGTCACGGGACCGTTCGCGAACGGCCCTTGGACGTACTGACCGTCACGGGGCCGTTCACGAACGGCCCCTACACGCGGTCCTGACTCGGAAACCGATGGCCGATCAGCCCGTCGTAGAGCCAGCCGGCCGCGATCGCGCCCAGTGCTGGCGCGACAACCGGCACCCACCACCAGCCGTTGGCCGCACGGAAGACTTCGCTGCCCCAACCGGCGATGGCCGTGAACAGGCGCGGCCCGAGGTCGCGGGCTGGGTTGATCGCGTATCCCGCGTTGTAGCCGAACGACATGCCGATCACCGCAACGAGCAATCCGACGATGACCGGTCCCGTTCCCGCGGCGGGCGGGGCGTTCCGCGCATCGGAGATGGCCAGCACCACCAGCATCAGCAGGGCGGTGCCCACGAACTGGTCGATGAATCCGGCAGGGAAGGGGGCAATGAAGGCTTGCGGGTACGTCGCCCAGATTCCGGCAGTCCCCTGGGCACCAGCGACCTGTCGAATGCCGCCGTCGAATGCATTCAGCGCGTCGATGTAGGTCACGTAAACGACAGCGGAGGCGACAAAGGCGCCGGCCATCTGCGCCCCGACGTACGGCGCCACCTTGTGCCACGGAAAGCCGCGATGGACGGCCAGCGCGAGCGTCACGGCCGGATTGAGATGCGCGCCAGAGACGCCGCCCGCGACGTAGCAGCCCATCGTGACTGCAAGCCCCCACGCCAGGTTGATGGACAGATAGGTTCCCGCGGTCTGTCCACTGAGCATGACCTGGGCGACGACGCCGACGCCGAACACGATCAGGACGAAGGTTCCGAGGAACTCCGCGAATACCTCGCGGGTGTACCCGCGCGTAGGATCTGACATCGATGAGTCTCCTGTTGAGAGCGCGAAAAGCAGCGCGGAGTATACAGTAGACAGCTCGGGAGACTCACTGACCCATGCCGTACATCCTTGCACTCGACCAGGGCACGACGAGTTCACGCGCGATCCTGTTCGACCACAACGGTTCGATCGCCGCCGTCGCACAGAAGGAATTCGAACAGATCTTTCCGCAACCGGGCTGGGTCGAGCACGACCCCGACCAGATCTGGGCGACGCAGAGTGCCGTCGCGATCGAGGCCATCGGCCGGGCCGGCGCCGAAGCGAAGGACGTTGCGGCGATCGGCATTACGAATCAGCGCGAGACAACGATCGTCTGGGATCGCGAGACCGGCCGCCCAGTCTGCAACGCGATCGTCTGGCAGGATCGCCGGACCGCCGAATTCTGCGATCGCCTCAAGGCGGACGGCCACGCCGCGATGATTACCGAGCGCACCGGCCTGGTCGTCGATGCGTATTTCTCGGGCAGCAAGGTCGCCTGGATTCTCGACAACGTGCCCGGCGCCCGCGCCCGTGCCGAGGAGGGCCGCCTCGCCTTCGGCACGGTGGACTCCTGGCTGATCTGGAAGCTCACGGGCGGCAACGTCCACGTGACGGACGTTTCGAACGCGTCCCGCACGATGCTGTTCAACATCCGCACCATGGCCTGGGACGATGAGCTGCTGCGGCTCCTGGGTGTGCCGCGGAGCATGCTGCCCGAGGTTCGCTCCTCGAGCGAGGTGTACGGACGGGTCACTGCAGACCTCGGACTTGCCGGGCTTCCGATTGCCGGTATTGCGGGCGACCAGCAGTCGGCCCTCTTCGGCCAGATGTGCGTGTCGCCCGGGCTGACGAAGTGCACCTATGGCACCGGCTGCTTCCTGCTGCAGAACACCGGCACGGTGCCGGTGCCATCAAGCAATCAACTGGTGACGACAGTCGCGTGGCAGATCAACGGGCGGACGGAATATGCCCTGGAGGGCAGCGTCTTCATCGGTGGCGCGGTCGTCCAGTGGCTGCGGGATGGCCTCGGTATCATCCAGCGGTCGTCGGATGTCGAAACACTGGCGACGAGCGTGCCGGACGCCGGTGGCGTCTACCTCGTCCCGGCCTTCGCCGGGCTGGGCGCACCGCATTGGGATCCGTATGCCCGCGGCATGATGATCGGGATCACGCGCGGTACGACGGCTGCCCACATCGCTCGCGCGGCGGTCGAAAGCATCGCCTATCAGGTGGGCGATCTGCTGGACGCGGTGCAGAAGGATTCTGGCATCCCGCTGGCGGAGTTGCGCGTCGACGGTGGCGCTGCCGGCAACGATCTGCTGATGCAGTTTCAGGCGGACCTCCTTGGCGTGCCGGTTGTTCGTCCGGCTGTCACCGAGACGACTGCCCTTGGCGCCGCCTACCTTGCCGGCCTTGCCGTCGGCTTCTGGCCGTCCGCACAGGCGATCTCTGGGCAGTGGCAGGTAGAACGCCGCTTCGAGCCCGCCATGCGTCAAGAACGGTCGGCGAAGCTGCGGGGGCGCTGGCGCGAAGCCGTGGACCGCGCGCGCGGATGGGCGAGTACCGATCACGCATGAATCGAGAGGAGATGCTGGCGCGCCTCGTGCGCCACCCGGGGCCCTGGGACATCGTAGTCATTGGCGGCGGCGCAACCGGCGCCGGAATCGCGGTCGATGCGGCGTCACGCGGTTACAGCGTCGTACTGCTCGAGCAATCCGATTTCGGCAAGGGCACGTCCAGCCGAAGCACCAAGCTCGTTCACGGCGGCGTGCGCTATCTTCAGCAGGGGAATGTCTCACTGGTGCGTGAGGCTCTGCGGGAGCGCAGTATCCTGCTGCGCAACGCACCCCACGTGGTCTCGAACCTGCCCCTGGTCGTGCCCGCGTATGCGCAATGGGAGCGCGTCTTCTACGGCGCCGGGCTGACCGTGTACGACCTGCTTGCTGGCCGGGCCGGATTCGGACGCTCGGCTGTACTGTCCAAGCGTGCGACGCTCGAGCGCCTGCCTGAATTGCAGCCGGATGGTCTTCGTGGCGGCGTGCTCTATTTCGACGGGCAGTTTGACGATACCCGCCTGCTGATCAACCTGATTCAGACTGCTGCCGAACACGGTGGCGTGCTGCTCAACTACGCCCGGGTGACCGGCGTTTCGACCAGCGCCGGGAAAGTCGATGGCGTCGTGGCGAAGGACGAAGAATCCGGCCAGGAGCTCCGCATCAAGGCCCGCGTGGTGATCAATGCCACGGGCGCGTTTGCCGACGGCATCCGCAAGCTCGTCGCGTCCACGGCCGAACCGATGATTGCTCCCAGCCAGGGCGCGCACGTCGTGCTCGATCGCAGCTTCCTGCCCGGCCCGACTGCACTCATGGTCCCCCGTGTCGGCGATGGCCGGGTGATGTTTGCGATCCCGTGGCGCGGTCATACGTTGGTCGGGACCACCGACACCCCGATCCCGGCGCCCGTACTCGAGCCGCGGCCGCTCCGCGAGGAGGTGGACTTCCTGCTGCGCACGGCGGCGCGATATCTGCGCCGCGCACCGACCCCGAGTGACGTCCGCAGCGTGTTTGCCGGCGTCCGTCCGCTGATTCGGCGTGGTGAAACGAGGATCACGGCCGCGCTTGCCCGCGATCACACCATCGATGTTGCACCGTCAGGGTTGATCACGACGACCGGCGGCAAGTGGACGACATACCGGCACATGGCCGAACAGACAGTCGACCGCGCCGCTGCGGCGGCCGGACTACCGGCGCGCACCTGCGCGACCGCGGCGCTCCACGTCCACGGCTTCGACGCACGCCCGGAACGGCCAGGACACCTTTCGGTGTACGGCGCCGATGCCGCGGCGATCCATCAGTTGGCGCAGGAGCTTCCGGAGCTTGGCCACTCGCTCGATCCGGATGTCCACTGCACCGGCGCAGAAGTGGTGTGGGCGGCGCGCCACGAGATGGCCCGGACGGTCGAGGACGTACTGGCCCGGCGGTCGCGCGCATTATTTCTCAACGCGCGAGCGGCCATGCGCATGGCGCCCGCGGTCGCGCGGCTGCTGGCGCGGGAGTTGCGGCAAGACGAACGGTGGCAGCGCCTGCAGATCGAGCACTTCAATGTGGTTGCCGAGGGCTACACGATTGAGTCCACGGGCTGAATGTGTCTGATCGCCGTCCGCTGCCGCGAGAGTTTTACGCGCGCCCCACCCTTGACGTCGCGCGCGACCTGATTGGCAAGATCCTGGTGCACGAGATGCCAGCCGGCATGACCTCCGGGGTCATCGTCGAGACCGAGGCCTACATCGGTGAGTCGGATCCGGCCTGTCATGCGGCGCCGGGTCCAACGAAACGCAACGCCCCACTCTATGGTCCGCCAGGCATCGCCTACGTCTACTTGAACTACGGGATCCATTACCTCGTCAACGCGGTGACCGAGCCCGATGGCTGGCCGGCCGCCGTCCTGATCCGTGCGCTGGAACCGTTCGAAGGGGAGGGGCTGATGCGGCGGCGCCGCGCGCGAGGGACCAGCAAGCGCGCCGCGGAGCTCGAGACGGCGTCGCTCTGCCGAGGCCCCGGCAACCTCACGCGGGCGCTCGGGATCTCGCTGCTGCAGAATTTGCGCGACCTGGTCGATTCCGACATGAGGATTGAAGACGCCGGCCTGGCGGAGCGGACGATCGAAGTCAGCCCGCGAATCGGCATCACGGTCGGAACGGAACGGCCGTGGCGGTTTTATGCCGCCGGCAGCCCGGCGGTCAGCGGACGCCGCGCGGCACGCCGCGGACGGCACCGCCTGCTCGATCGGCACGCGTGCGGTCGCGCGCCGGCCGTCGCGGATGATCGTCAGCGCGGCCGTGCTGCCGATCTCGCTGTCGCCGAGCAACTTCAGGAAGTGCTGGGCGCTCTCGAGCGTCGTGCCGTTCATCGCGATGATGACGTCATTGGGTCGCAGACCGGCCTCGTAGGCGGCCGACTGCGGATCGAGGCGCGAAACCAGGGCGCCTTTGGCGTCGGGCGCGCCGACCTGCCGCGCGATCGCATCGTTCATCGCCTGGAGCTGGATCCCGAGCATCGTGCCGCGTCGCACGACACCGTTCTTGATCAACTCGTCCATCGTCTTGCGCACGAGATTGCTGGGGACCGCCAGGCCGATGCCCTGGTAGCCGCCGGTTTCGCTGTAGATCGCCGAGTTGATCCCGACCAGCTCGCCGCGCGCGTTGATCAACGCGCCGCCCGAGTTGCCGCGATTGATCGCGGCGTCGGTCTGAATGAAGTCTTCATACGTGCCGAGGCCTTCCACGTTACGGCTGGTGGCACTGACGATCCCGAGCGTGACGGTCTGGCTGAAGACCCCGAACGGGTTGCCAATGGCCAGGACCCACTCGGCCACCTTGAGGTGCGCCGAGTCGCCCCAAGCCAGGGTCGGCAGGTTGCGGGCATCGATCTTCAGGACGGCAAGGTCGGTCTGTTCGTCGGTGCCGACGACCGTCGCCACGAACTCGCGCTTGTCGGCGAGGATGACGGAAACCTGCGGACGCGAGCCGCGGGTCTCGATGACGTGGTTATTGGTGACGACGTAGCCATCGGGTGAGACGATGACGCCAGAGCCGAGGCTTTGTGCGCGCCGTTCGATCATCTCGTCGCGATAGAAGAAGCCGAAGGGGTCCACCGCAACTGGCGAGCGGACCGTCGAGGTCGTGCTGATGCTTGTCACAGCGCGGACGGCTCGCTCGGCGATCCCGGTGAGGTCCGGCAGCGACTGCGCCGCGCCGGTGATGGCGGGGCGCCCGCTGGGGGCTGCGGGCTGGGCCTGCGCCGCGACGGCGTCCTCGGCCGTGCGCATCCGGCCGGTCAGCACCATCCCGGCCGCGATCCCGGTGGTGAAAAACAGGATAAAGACGACGAGGCGTCGAGTCATGGGGGTGGTTCCGTTCATCACTTCTCAGCGCACTTCGATCGTGCGGCGGGGCGCCGGTGGCATCTTGGGGAGCGTGACCGTCAGCACGCCGTTGGCGAGGTCTGCCTTCACGGCGTCGACATCGATCTTGTCGTTGAAGGCGAAGGTCCGTGAGAAGGCGCCGTGGCCGCGCTCGACCTGGTGATAGTGGACGTCCTCGGCGGAGCGTTCGACCCGCTGGCCGCGGATGGTGAGATGCGAATCGGCCATCGCGAGCTCGATTTCCTCGCGCGCCATGCCGGGCAGCTCCGCCGCGACCACGTAGCGATCCGCGGTTTCATAGACATCGATGGCCGGGGTCCAGCTGTCGGCGTGATGCGAGGAGAGCCGTTCGAGCCGTTCCTGCCAGGCCCGCAGATCACGCCACGGATTCACAGGCATAGGCTCGATGGTATACGATTCGAAGGTTTTGGGGTCATCATGAGTTCTCTACAAGCGACACGAATGAAGAAGGGCATGCTCATCAAGATGGGGGACGACCTGCTGCGCGTCCTCGATCTACAGCATGTGACGCCGGGTAACCTGCGAGGGTTCGTCAGGGTGCGGTTCCGGAACATCCGGACCAACGCCCTGGCCGATCAGAAGCTGCGCTCGGAAGACACGGTCGAGCGCGCCGTCCTCGACGAGAAGCAGATGCAGTATCTGTACAAAGACGGGGATTCCTACCACTTCATGGATACCGATTCCTACGAGCAGACGCAGATCTCGGAAGAGGCGCTCGGTGAGTCGGTGAACTACATCATGCCGGACGCCACCATCGCGGTGGAGTTCTACGGCAGTGAGCCGGTCGGGATCGAACTGCCCCCGACCGTCGATCTGAAAGTGGTCGACACCGCGCCAGGGATCAAGGGCGCCACGGCCAGCAACCAGATCAAACCGGCGACGCTCGAGACCGGGCTGGTCGTCAACGTCCCCCCGTTTGTCAACACCGGGGATGTCGTGCGCGTCAGCACCGACACGGGCGAGTACCTCTCGAGAGCGTAGATGGAAGTTACGCAATCCCGTCCGGGTGCCGGCTGGATCGAGGTCATCGCCGGCAGCATGTTCAGCGGCAAGAGCGAAGAGCTCATCCGCCGGCTGCGCCGGGCCCAGATCGCCAAGCGGAAGGTCCAGATCTTCAAGCCGAAGATCGACAACCGCTACGGCGAGGACCACATCATTTCTCACAGCGACATGCGGATCGCCTCGGTCAACCTGTCGTCCTCGCGCGACCTGCTCGAGCAGGTGCTCCCAGACACCGAGGTCGTGGGCGTCGACGAGGCGCAGTTCTTCGACATCGAACTCCCGGCCGTCTGCAGCACACTGGCGGACCAGGGTAAACGCGTCATCGTCGCCGGGCTGGACCAGGACTACCTGGGCAAGCCGTTCGAACCGATCCCCCAGCTGTTGGCGATTGCGGAGTACATCACCAAGACGCTGGCAATCTGCATGGTGTGCGGGTCACCCGCCAATCACACCCAGCGGCTCGTCGCGAGCAGCGAGCGCGTACTGGTTGGGGCGCAGGGGACCTACGAGGCCCGCTGCCGCCACTGTTTCGATCCCCGCCTCGGCCAGTAGGCAACCGGTCAGGTCGGGCGTAACGAAACCTTCCTCGCGCGTCGGTGTCTAAACACATGGGGGTGTCTTGGACCTGTCACGGCTGTTGTTCATCCTGGGCGTTGGCTTCCTTCTGGCGAACCTCCGGCTGTTCTTTCAGTTCATCCGTTTTCTTCGGCTGAAGTCGTCGGCCGTCCTCATCTGGCCAGGTCGGCGGCCGCCGTTCTACCCGCTGTTGCTCGCGCTCGGGGCGACGCTCAGCGTCCTGATCATTTACAAGCTGGCGTTCCTGCGTCTTCATCCGACCCGCGTCTTCGGCGAGTCGATGATGCTGGTCTACTACGGCTACGCGATTCCGCTGCACCTGAAGATCGGCCGGGGATTCTACGAAGACGGGATCTGGTCGGATGCCGGCTTTGTGAAGTACTCGAGCATCGGCGGCCTGGCGTGGAGGGAAGGGGAGGAGCTGACCCTGGTGCTGATCGACCGCATGCGCGCGTTCGGCCGCAAGCTGATCGTGCCGGAAAGCTGCTACGGGGCCGCCCGCCGTGTTCTGCGCGACAAGATCGCCGCCCACGACATTCACTTCACTGGAAAGTCACTGGATCTCGGGCTTCACGACGAACGCGATGACGTGTGACGCCGTCGCCTGCGGCGCCGGCAACTTCCAACCGCCAAATCCCAACCCCCAATTCTTGAATCCTGCGCTTGGGAGTTGGGAAGGGTCTGTTTGCGGGTCAAGGTTTCCTCTGTTGCGGAAAGGCACTGACGGCACTCCGTTTCTCATCGAGGAAGTCAGATGGCCAGCGTCTCACGGAGGATGCCTGCGGCACCACACGACGACACGACGACACAACAACTCGACCTTTCATGACTTTGGGCGAGGAGGATGAGCGTAGGCGGGCGGGTAGGCGGCAGGGATGCAGGGGCGCGGCGACCTTGAGCGGCGTGAGGGCGACAGTAGAAAAATCGGGCCGGAGGCGTCCCGATCGGCCGAGGCACCGATTCGCCACTGGCTTCCAATCCACCTCGCTACTGACGTGATCCTCGACCGGCGCTCGGATCACCCCAGCCGAGGACGCATCGTGAGGCCACGCGCAGGAGGCCCGATTTTCCACGCCAGCGAAGCGGGAGCCGCGGCCCTGCGTCCCTGCCGACCCGCGCTCCGCGGACGTGTCCCTCGCCGATGCCCGCTAGCTATACGTTGGGAGTTAACTCTAGCGTGTCAGCGAAAGCACCCACGCGATCGGACCTTGGTCCTTCACCATCGGGTCGTTGAGCCACTCAGGCGGCGTCAGCCAGACGAAGGCGAGAATCGCGATCACCATGACGTCGTACTGCCAGGTGGAGCGCTCGTAGGTCCAGAAGAAGGCGTTCCAGAGGATCCTCAGTGGAAGGGTGAGCGGCTTCATGCTGCGGGCTCCGGGGGGGCGTTGCGAAGTTCGCGATAGGTGTAGATGATGCGGTCGGCTACGGTGAAGACCGAGAGCACGCCGATGACCCACATCACGGCGCCCATCCTGTTCGTGAAGGCACCGATCATGAAGAGCACGATCCGCTCGGGGCGCTCCATGAAGCCAACCTTGCATTTGGTGATGAGCGACTCGGCGCGGGCGCGCGTGTAGCTGGTCATGATCGCGAACATCATGGTGATGGCGGTGATCATCACGTAGTCGGTTCGGCCCAGCGTCGAATAGAGATAGATCAAACCGAGGAAGAGGGCGATGTCGGAGAAGCGGTCGATGACCGAGTCCCAGAAGCCGCCGAACTTGGTCTCGGCGTTGAGTTCGCGCGCCACCTTGCCGTCGATGAAATCGAAGATGTTGGCGACGATCATGATCACGCCCGCCGTCATGAAGTGGGCCTGGCCGAGGGCCCAGGCGGCGGCGACGTTGATGAGGACCCCGACAAACGTCAGGATGTTCGGGTGGATCCGCAGCGCCACGCATGCGGCGATGATCGCGCGCAGCGGGAACATGCAGATGTACCCGATGAGGCCGGTAAAGGACATGGACTGAAACTGGCCTCCGTAGATGCCGCGATATAATTAAGGGTTCAAATAAGGGTAAAAAACGCAGTCTACTGCATGCCGATTCAGGACCTCAAGGGGCAGATCAGCCGTCTGCCGGAACAACCCGGTGTTTACCTCTATTTCAACGGGGCGGGCGAGACTCTGTACGTCGGCAAGGCCAAGGTCCTGCGGGATCGGGTCCGATCCTATCTGGGCGCCCACGGCATCAGCCCGAGAATCGACGCCCTCCTCAGCGAGGCGCAGCGGCTCGAAACGATCGTGACCGACTCGGTGGTCGAGGCGCTCGCGCTCGAGAACCACCTCATCAAACAGCGGGTCCCGAAATACAACATCCTGCTGCGCGACGACAAGAACTACCCCTACCTGCAGTTGACGACGGGGGAGCCGTTTCCGAGGGTGCTGGTGGCGCGTCGGGTCGAGAAAGACGAGCACTTTTACGCCGGTCCGTTCCTGCCCGCGTCGCTGGCGCGCCGCACGATGTCGCTGTCGCACAAGCTGTTCGGGATCCGGTCGTGCAGCGAAGTGATCACCGGCGACCGGGCCCGCCCCTGCCTTGAATACGACATCAAGCGCTGCGTGGCGCCCTGCGTCCGCGAGATCTGCGGCCCGGAGGAGTACGGCGTGGCGGTCGAGCACACGCGCCTCTTTCTCGAAGGCCGCAACGACGAGCTGGTGGCGACCCTGAAGGGCCGGATGATCCAGGCGGCTCTCGCCGAGGAGTACGAGCGCGCGGCCCAGTTGCGGGATGCGATCCGGACGATCGATACGCTCAAGAATCGTCAGCAGAAGATGGCGACCGCGGAGCTGGGCGATCGGGATGCTTTCGGCGTCAAGCTCGGTCCTGCGGGGGCCGTCGTCCAGGTATTCCAGGTCCGCGGCGGCAAGGTCGTGGAGAGGGTTGAGCTCGTGACCGAGGGTGCCAGCACCGCCCTCGAGGAGTCCGAGGTGGTGCAGGCCGCGCTCCAGCAGTTCTATGCCGACCGCATCGCTCCGCCTGAAGTGCACCTGCCGGTCGGTTTCAGCGACGCCGACACCGAGATGATCGAAGGCTGGCTGTCCGGGATGGCGAACCGGCGGATCCGGATTTACGTCCCCATGCGCGGCGAAAAGCGCGGCCTGCTCGACCTCGCCGCGCGCAACGCGGCCGTCGCCTACCAGGCCCGCTTCAACGAGAACGTCGCCGCCAACTACGACGCGCTCGAAACGCTCCGCGCCGTCCTCGGCCTGCCGTCCCTGCCGCGCCGCATCGAATGCTTCGACATTTCGACGATCCAGGGCAGCGAGACCGTCGCCTCGATGGTCGTCTGCGAAGACGGCCGCATGAAGCGCAGCGAATACCGGAAGTACACGATCCGCCCGATGGCGAAGATCGCTCGGACGAGGGCAGTCGTGCGAAACGCCAGCGCCCGCGGCCGCCGCGAGCAGCGAGTCTGCGAGCAGCGCAGCGGCAGCGAGTGGGGGTGGGGCCCCGCGAGCACTGATATTGGACGACTTTGCATCAATGCACCAGGTCGTGCAGCGGCGGTATCGCAAGCTGCTGGAGCAGGGCGGGCCGTTCCCAGACTTGATCCTCATTGACGGTGGAAAAGGCCAACTAGCGTCGGCTTACCAGGCGCTCGAAGAGCTGGGTCTGGCGAACCTGGTCGCGGTTGGGATCGCCAAAAAAGAGGAGACGCTGTTCACGCGCGACCTCGTCGACGGCATCGCGCTCCCGAAAGACAGTCCGACGCTCCTGCTGATCCAGCGGATCCGCGATGAGGCCCATCGGTTTGCGATCACCTTCCATCGCCAGTCGCGGACCAAGCGCGACCTGCGTTCAGAGATCGACGAGATCGGCGGCGTCGGGCCGCGGCGGCGCAAGGCGCTGCTGACGGCGTTTGGCAGCGTCGCCGGGGTCCGGCGTGCCACCCGCGAGGACCTGGCCCGGGTCGTCGGCGCCAAGTGCGCCGACGCGGTGCTGACCCATTTTGCCGGTGGAGCGTGATAACCTATTGCGTTTCCTGCACATAAGTAGCATTCGCTCCATTGGATATCGTCTCGATTCTCGTCGTTTTTTGTGTCGTGCTGGCATCGCTGACCGTTCACGAATGGGCGCACGCATGGTCGGCAGACCGTCTGGGCGATCCGACCGCGCGGATGCTCGGCCGTGTGTCGTTCAATCCGATCGTCCACATCGATCCGATCGGCACGATCGTCCTGCCACTCCTGGCGGCCTTTACCACCGGCTTCGTATTCGGATGGGCCAAGCCCGTGCCCGTGAACATCAGCCGCCTCGGGCATCCCAAGCGGGACTTCATGATCGTCGCCGCTGCCGGGCCGGCGAGCAACATCGTCTTGGCAGCAGCCGGCGCGCTTGTTTTCCGCACCCTCGGGGGGTTCGAGTCGTCGACCGACGCTGCCGATGCAAGTGCTCCGCTTTTTCGTGTCGATTAACGTGAGTCTTGCCGTCTTCAACATGCTGCCGGTGCCGCCCCTCGATGGCGGGAACGTACTGGCCGGCCTCCTGCCCGACAGTTTCGCGCCATTGATCAACGGCCTGCGGCAGTACCGGCTTCATCATTCTCCTGGGGCTCATGGTGTCGGGCGTGCTCGACACGGTGGTCAGGCCTGTCTCCGAGCTTCTGCAGGGGCTGTTACTCTCATGACACCCACCTCCGCTCCCGCTACGGCGGGCAAGCCCACGTTCACTCACGGCTCGGCGGGGAGGCCGCGAGTCGTTTCCGGCATGCGACCGACCGGCAAGCTCCACCTCGGTCACCTGGTCGGTGCCCTCAACAACTGGTCGGCGCTGCAGGATCAGTACCGACTGCTTCTACTTCGTCGCCGACTGGCACGCACTCACCAGCGACTACGCCAACACCTCGGGCATCGTCGAGAGCGCGTACGACATGGTGGCGGACTGGATCGCCGGTGGCCTCGATCCCGAGCGCAGCACGATCTTCGTGCAGTCACTGGTGCCCGAGCATGCCGAGCTCTACCTGCTGCTTTCGATGACGGTGCCGATTCCGTGGCTGGAGCGGGTCCCGACCTACAAAGAGCAGATCGACCAGCTCGCCGAAAAGGATCTCTCGACTCTCGGCTTCCTCGGCTATCCGCTGCTGCAGACGGCCGACATCATCATCTACAACGCGCACTACGTGCCGGTCGGTGAGGACCAGGTGGCGCACCTCGAGTTGAGCCGCGAGATCGTCCGCCGCTATCAGAACTTCTTCGGTGAGCTTTTCGTGGAACCGCGGCCGCTGCTGACGAAGTTCGCGCGACTCCCCGGACTCGACAACCGCAAGATGTCGAAGAGCTACGGCAACGCGATCAATATTGCGGACGATGAGGAGACCGTGCGGAAGAAGGTGATGCAGATGTACACCGACCCGAAGCGCGTGCGGGCTGATGTGCCCGGCACGGTTGAAGGCAACCCGGTGTTCATCTACCACGACGCGTTCAATCCGAATGTTGCCGAGGTCGACGATCTGAAAGCACGCTACCGAACCGGAACCGTCGGCGACGTCGAGGTCAAGAAGAAGCTCGCGGCAGCGCTGAACACATATATCGACCCGATGCGGACGCGCCGCAACGAACTCATCGCCCGGCCCGACACCCTGCGCGACATCCTTCACGAAGGCTCGCGCAAGGCCCGGGTCATCGCCCAGGAAACCATGGAGCGGGTTCGCACCGCCGCGAAGCTGAACTACTCATGACCCGCAACATGCCCGAGGACTTCGAATCGATCCTCGAGAATTACCCGGTGCGGCTCGCGAATTTCGAGGGCCCGCTCGACCTGTTGCTTCATCTCATCAAACGTCACGAGGTGAGCATCTACGACATCCCGATCACGACCATCACCAGGCAGTATCTCGAGTACATCGACCTGATGACGGAGCTGAACCTCGACGTGGCGGGGGAGTTCCTGGTCATGGCGGCGACGCTGATCCACATCAAGTCGCGCCTGCTGCTGCCGCGGGCGGACCCGACGCAAGAGGATCCGGAAGAGGATCCGCGCGAAGCGCTGGTGCGGCGGCTGCTCGAGCACCAGAAATTCAAGGCCGCGGCCGAGTTGCTGCACGAACGCGAAACGCTGCGCAGCGCGCAGTGGACGCGTTCGGATGGTCCGATCGCCGAGATCGCCGGCGAGGCGCCGGAGCCGGAAGTCGAAGTCGATCTCTTCAGCCTGATCAGCGCCTTCCGCAACGTGGTCGAGCGCGCCAAGCAGCGCCCGAAGGTCTATCTGCCGAGCGAGCAGATCCCGATCGAGGACCGGATCGAGCAGCTCATGGCACGCCTCTCGGAGACCGAGGCGTGTGGCTTCGAGGACCTGTTCTCGGACGTCGAATCGCGGGCCGGACTGATCGTCACCTTCCTCGCAATGCTGGAAATGATCCGGCTGAAACTGGTCCGCGTTTTCCAGTCTGGCGTGGTCGGGCCGATCAGGATCTACAAGCGCGCGCGCCCGGCCGACGCGCCGAAGCCACTCGGAGACCCCGAGCAGAAACACGCCGACATCGTCCGGCTGGCCGAAGAAGTTGCGCAGGCACTGGCCGCCGAGGCGCAGGCCTCGGCCACCGAAGAGCAAGCATCGGCGGAAACGTCCGCCACTCCCGGGACCGATCCTGGCGACGAACCGTCAGATCGATGACCGATAACCGATTGACCATGTCCGACCATCTGAAACCCATCGTCGAAGCCCTGATCTTTGCATCGCCCGAGCCGGTGACGCCCAAGTCGCTCTACAAGCTGCTCGACGGCGAGCCACGTGAGGACGTCGATGCCGCGCTGACGTCGCTGCGCGCCGACTACGAGCGGGTCGGCGGCCTGCAGCTGATCGAGATTGCGGGCGGCTACCAGATCGTGACCCGCCCCGAGCTGCATGAATGGGTTCGCAAGCTCTTTCACGAGCGGACGAGCAGCAAGCTGTCGGTGCAGGCCCTCGAAACCCTCGCCGTGATCGCCTACAAGCAGCCGGTCACCGCCGCCGAGATCGCCGAGATCCGCGGCGTCAGCAGCAGCGGCGGCGTGCTCTCGACGCTGGTCGATCGGCGTCTGATCAAGACCGTCGGGCGCAAGCAGGTCGTGGGCCGTCCGTTCATGTATGCGACGACGCGCGATTTTCTCGAACGGTTTGGTCTCAACGATCTGAGTGATCTGCCGAAGGTCGAAGAGATGGCCGACGCGCTCGGCTTCGAGCTGCCGATGGCGCTGGCCGAGCCGACGGTGACGACCTCGCCGCTGCCGTTCGACGATTCCGACGCCGCTGGCCCCAACGCGCCGGAGCCGGTGGTCGAGGAAATCGCGCTCGACGAAGAGCCCAACCCGGACGAAAAGATACACTGAGCCCGGATGCAAACGCGCCTGCAGAAGATTCTCTCCACCGCCGGCATTTCGTCGCGGCGCGCGGCCGAGACGCTGATCGTGGAGGGCCGCGTCACGGTGAACGGCACACCCGTCACGGAGCTCGGATCCAAAGCGGATCCCGATACTGACGACATTCGCGTCGACGGCCGTCGCGTCAAGGCACCCGGCCGACGCCGTTACATCCTGATGTACAAGCCGCGCGGCTATATCACGAGCCGCATGGATCCCGAGCAGCGTCCCACCGTGAACGACCTGCTGCTCAAAGGCGGGGTGCGCGAGTACATCTACCCGGTCGGCCGGTTGGATTACGAATCGGAAGGTCTGCTGCTGCTGACGAGCGACGGCGATCTCGCCGAGAAGCTGATGCACCCGAGCCATGCGGTGCCGCGCGAGTACCACGTGCGCGTCAGAGGGGTGCCGACCGAGGAGACGCTCGACCGGCTCTCGCGCGGCATCGTGCTCGACGGTCGCAAGACGGCGCCGGCGCAGATCGAAATCATCAAGCAGGTGGAGTCGTCGAGCGGCGGCGACGCCATCCTGTCGGTGCTGATCCACGAAGGGCGAAACCGCCAGGTCCGCAGGATGTGCGAAGCGGTGGGGCATCCTGTGAGCCGGCTGAAGCGCGTGCGCATCGGTCCGATCACTGATGAAGACATCCGGCCAGGCGAGTTTCGCGACTTGAGTGACAAGGAGATCGCCGCGCTCAAACGCGAGGCGGCGCTCGAACCCGCGAAACGCAAGCCGGCCGAGCCCCAGCGAACGCCAGGAATCAAGACCGGGCTTACTCGGAAAGCAGGCGCGCCCAGAAACTCACGAGATTCCACGCCGCGCCCGCCCCGGCGGAGTGATCGACCTCGGCGTGGGTGATCAGGGGCGTCGCGAGCTGCCACACCTCCACGCCACGGCTGCGCAGCGTCTCAGCCAGGAGCGCCGACTCCACCGCCGGGATCACGTTGTCGTCGGTACCGTGCAGCAAGTAGACCGGGAACGAGGGCGTGGCCGCCTTCGCCGGCGACAGCGCCTCGTCGCCTCCCAACTCCCCGACATGCGGCAGCAGTAACGGTCCAAGCCGGGCGACGTCGCGGGTGTTGACGTAGTTCATCAGCGTCCGCGCCGGTTCGGGCAGACTCTCCGCCAGTTGCTTCGCGCGTGCGAACTCGCGCTGGGCTTCGACCTTGTCCCACATGTCCACGTGCGATGCGTGCAGGAAAGCGAGGATCGCTTCGTGCAGCGGCTGGACCTGGTCACCTGGCACCATCCGATCCGCAACACCGAGGAGGATGATCGCGATGCCGTAGTCGTGCGGCGGACGAGTTTCGCCGCCGGGCACGGCACCGGTGCACAGGTACTTCAGCGTGCGCGGCAGGTCGCCGTGGCCGCCGAAAGACAGCACGAACGCGACGCGGTCGCGGAGAGCCGGGCGTGATCCGGCAACGATCGAGAGCCCGCCGGCGAAGCTGATGCCCATCATCCCAATCCGGCCGTCGGGCGCGTAACCGCTGCTCGACGAGAGCCAGATGGCGGCATCCTCGATCATGTCGGTCGTCCGGGTCGTGATGCGGTAGGCCTTCAGGTCCGGCAGGTCGGCCGTGACTACGGTGCGGCCCATCGAGGCGACATCGCGAGCGAACTGCACCATCCGCGGCTCGTCGATGCCGCCGGCATGAACTCCCGGCACGAGCAGGACCGGCGGACCCTCAGGATCGCTTGAAATGTAGGCGCGTCCGTTGAGCATGCCGCCCCGCCAGGGGACCTGCACCGTTGCCTCGGAGACATCTTCGGTCTGCGATTCGGCGACGGTTCGGATGAAGCCCTTGATGTCGGCGGCCTGGATGACGAACGTGGCGCCGCGAACATGGCCGTATCCCGCGATGATCCCGGCCCCGAGCACGAGCGGCACGGCGAGCATCGCGAAAGCCTTCCGGCGGCGCTGCATGGGCGGAGATAATACCTGTTGACGTCATGACATCCCAGCCCAAGCGTCCGCTCATCATCGCCATCGACGGTCCGTCCGGCGCCGGCAAGGGCACCGTGGCACGCGCCGTCGCGGCTACCCTCGGATATCGCCACGTCGATACCGGCGCCATGTACCGGGCGCTCGCCTGGAAAGCCGTGTACGAAAGGCTCGACCTCGAGGACGAGCGCGCGCTAGCAACGCTGGCCCGGCGGGCCGCGATCGACGTGAGTGACGGGGTCGTCCGCATCGACGGGCACGACGTCAAGGAGGCGATCCGCACGCCCGAGATCGATAAGGCCGCTGCGGCAGTGGCGCGGCAACCCGGCGTACGCGAAGTGCTGATTCGTCAGCAGCGGGAGATGGGGAGTGGCGGCGGGGTCGTCATGGAAGGCCGCGACATCGGCACGGTGGTGTTCCCGGCGGCCGACCTCAAGATCTACCTCGACGCGTCGCCGGAGGAACGGGCCCGTCGCAGGGCCACAGATCCCTCGCACGCGTCAGGCAAGGGGACCGCGGCGGTCCAGGATGTGGCGTCGGCACTGGCCGAGCGCGACCGCAGCGATTCGACCCGGAAGGCGTCGCCGCTCGCGCTGGCGGCCGACGCGATCTTGATCGATACCACCGGGGTGGCGATTGACGAGGTTGTCCAGCGGGTACTTGGCGCTCGTCAACGAGAGGGCGTCAACTGCAACTACGCGAACGCCAAATTCCAAACCGAACCGCCCCTGGCTAATCAGCGCGTTTGAGCTGGCAGTTGCATCGAATTCGCATCATCCTTCTCTCTTCTTTGTAATCGTCAGAGGACGCGGGATCTAACTCCCACCGGTGGCGATCGCGTTCGGCGATCTTGTCGGAGGCCTTCAGCTCCTCGTTGTCTTCGTAGGTGACGCCAAGCGCCTTGCCGATATCGTCGACCCGGTCCTGGTCGGGAGTGGGGTTGTCGCCGCCGGGCGCTTCGTCGCCGACAGCGTAGGCTTCCTGCCAGTCGGCATCTACGTCTCCCCCGGTGATCGCGGGGCTGGATTCGGTATGGTCCTCGAGCTCATTCTGCATGTGGCGGCGGCCAGAGCGAGCGGCCGAGGCGTTGCGATCCATGTCCAGTGACGAGGGCGGACCTGTAACCGTCTCTTCGAGCTCACGGAGCTGCTTGCGGCTGCGGTTGAGGCCGGGGGCCTGCCGGAAGTTGCCGGCGCCGGCCGGGGTTCCGGTCGAACGCCGGGTGGGCATCGGGTTGGTTCGACCACGAACGCTGCGGCCGGTCTCGGGTGTTTGATCGAGCGTGCTTTCGCGGCCCAGTCCCGCCAACCCTGACCCTCGGCCTTGGCTTGCGGCTTTGCCGGCGAGCTCACCTTCTTCGTTCGGGTTTGGCGAGTCGGCTTTGCGAGCTGAAGTGGTCTTTGCGGGCAGCCTTCGCCGAACTCCGCCGAGCCGTTGCCTTCGCGCTGCGTGCGGCTTTGCTGGTTTTGTGCCTTTCTTCTGCGGCCGCGAAGCCTTTGCCGTGTTTCTGCTGTGTTTCTTCTGTGGCCGAGAGGCCTTTGCCGCGCTTCGGCTGTGATTTCTTCTGTGGCCGGGTTTTCTTGCGTGGTTTCGCCGCGGTCGTCTTTCGCCGCCGAACGCTGGTTCGGGCAGCTGCCCGAGCGCCTGCGGCTGTCTTTCTCTTCGCTGGGGTGGTCTTCTTTCCCCGGGCCTTGCTCCTGGTGGCTGACTTCCTGGTGCTCTTCTTCTTCGCCATTTTGATGCCTCTGAAGATGGTGTCCGGGTTTGACCGCTGGCCCTAACTGTTGTATCTTCTATTGCTTATCGCAATCACAAGCGACGCAAATACAGCCCGCCGGAGCTGAAATACCGGCAGAAGCACGACCGAGGAGGACTACGTTTCGCATGGCAACAGACAATACGCAGCAGAACAATCCACAAGGAGGTGGCGCGACTGGAACCGTTGAGAGATCCGAACGCTCCGGGCAGAAGCCGTCTGAGAAGATGACTCCTCTGAACGCGGCGGACGATTCGATCGATCCACAGGAATATTCCCGCCTCCTCGATCTTTACGATAACAGCTTCCGCAATATCGCGGAAGGCGAGGTCGTAAAGGGCACCGTACTCAAAGTCACTGCATCCGAAGTGATCGTCGACGTGGGCTACAAGTCCGAGGGAATCATCCCCGTGGACGAGTTCATCGACGAGACCGGGCAGGTCACCGTTCAGCCGGGTGACACCGTCGACGTGCTGCTCGAGCGCACCGAAGACCGTGAAGGCTACGTCGTCCTCTCGCGCGAAAAAGCCGAGAAGATGAAGATCTGGGACGAAGTCGAAAAGGCCTATACCGATCGTAAGGTCGTCATCGGCCGCGTCATCGAGCGCATCAAGGGTGGTCTGGCGGTGGACATCGGCGTCCGCGCGTTCCTCCCGGGTTCGCAGATCGACGTGCGTCCCGTCCGCAACCTCGACGCGCTCCGCGGCCAGGAGCTGCGCATGCGCGTCATCAAGGTGAACAAGAAGCGCGGCAACATCGTGTTGTCCCGCAAGGTTCTCCTCGAGGAAGAGAACGCGGAAAAGAAGAAGCACACGCTCGACACGCTCGCCGAGGGCAAGGTCCTTCGCGGCGTCGTCAAGAACATCACCGATTACGGCGCGTTCATCGATCTGGGCGGCATCGACGGCCTGCTCCACATCACGGACATGTCGTGGGGCCGCGTGACGCACCCCTCGGAGCTGTTCAAGGTCAACGACGAGATCGACGTGATCGTGCTCAAGTACGATCCGGCGACCGAGCGCGTCTCGCTCGGCCACAAGCAGCTGATGAACGATCCGTGGTCCAACGTGACCGACCGCTACCCGGTTGGCGCGCGGATGAGCGGCAAGGTCGTCAGCCTGACCGACTACGGCGCGTTCGTGGAGCTCGAGGCCGGCGTCGAGGGCCTGATCCACGTCAGCGAGATGTCATGGAGCAAGCGCGTGAAGCACCCCTCGAAGGTGCTGAACGTCGGCGATTCGGTCGAAGCCATGGTCCTCGGCGTGGATCCGGGCGCGCGCCGCATCTCCCTCGGCCTCAAGCAGGTCGAGAGCAACCCCTGGCACGAGCTGTCGGAGAAGTACCCGATCGGCACGACGATCAACGGCAAGGTGCGCAACCTGACCGAGTTCGGCGCGTTCGTCGAGGTGGAAGAGGGCATCGACGGCCTGATCCACATCTCCGACATGTCCTGGAGCAAGCGCCTCAAGCACCCGTCCGAAGTGCTGAAGAAGGGCGATGACGTCCATGCCATGGTGCTCAACATCGATGCCGAGAACCAGCGCCTGTCGCTCGGTCTCAAGCAGCTCCAGACCGACGTGTGGGACGAGTTCTTCTCGCAGCACAACGTCGGCGACACGGTCGAAGGCAAGGTCGTTCGTCTGACCAACTTCGGCGCGTTCGTGGAGCTGGCGGAAGGCATCGAGGGGCTGATCCACGTCTCCGAGTTCGACGACTCGCAGCAGGCCGGCAAGGAAGGGAAGCTCGATCTCGTGGTTGGCGAAAGCTACCAGATGAAGATCATCAAGCTGATCCCGACCGAACGGAAGATCGGCCTCAGCATCCGTGCGCTCAAGAACGAAGAGTTCCGCGCGGACTGGGAAGCCTACACGGAGATGACCGGCCGCCCCGAAGTGACGCTCGGCGATCACTTCAAGCGGCAGCAGTAAGCACGTCCGACGTGCTGTGTTCATCGCACAGCACGTCGCCACGTCGGTACGCCGCACAGCACATCGCACGTAGCACATAGCACGCAGCACGTGGGCAAGCGAAGGACCCTATGACCAACGGCAGCATGACGAAAGCGGAGCTCGTGGAGGAGGTCTCCCGGGTTTCCGACCTCACCAAGAAGCACTCCGAGGTCATCGTCGACACCGTGTTCAAGAGCATCATCGACGCGCTGCATCGCGGCGAGAAGATCGAGCTGCGGGGGTTCGGGAGCTTCCGCCTGCGCCGGCGTGAGCCGCGCAAGGGGCGGAATCCGAAGACGGGCGACAAGGTAGACGTGCCGCCGAAGAAGGTGCCCTACTTCAAGCCTGGTAAAGAGCTGAAAGACCTGATCAACCGGGAATCCGAGGCGGCGCCGTCCGCGCCGGCGGTTCCCAGCATTCCTACCGGTACCGACGTCGCGGGCGTGTGAGTCTCGACCGGCTCTGGACGCCGTGGCGCCTCGCATACGTCAGCGGTGGCGAAAAATCTGAGGCCTGCGTGTTCTGCGCGGCCCTCGACAGCGACGACGCGGCGCCCCTGATCGTGTTTCGCGGCACCAGCTGTTTCGTCATCCTCAACCTGTTTCCCTACAACAACGCGCACCTGATGGTCGTGCCGAAACGCCACGTGGCGTCGCTCGCCGAGACGACGGCCGATGAACGGCGTGAGCTCGTCGACCTCGCCGCCGTTGCCGAGACGGCAATTCTCGAGGCCTACGCTCCCCACGGCATGAACATGGGGATCAACCTCGGCAAACCGGCCGGTGCCGGTATCCCCGGTCATCTCCACCTCCATGTCGTGCCGCGATGGAACGGCGACACCAACTTCATGACCGTCGTCGGCCAGACGCGCGTGCTGCCGGAAGAACTGCCCGTCACTGCCGAGAAGCTCCGGCCAATCTTCGAGCGCCTTGCCTGCGCCACGCTGAACCGCCACACGGCCGCTTCGCGGGTCACGACGACGTGACGACTCTACGATCACAACGCCATAGAATTGTTGTCGAGCCGTCGCGTCGTCGCGTCGTCGTGTTATGTACGTGGTTCGTCTCATCGTGTCTGTGGAGCGTTGCCGAAATGATTCTCGAACTCACCGAAGACCAGAAGGCATTTCAGCAGACAGATTGCGGCCTTCGCCGCGCGAGCACGTCGCGCCGCGCGCCGCGGCGATCGATGAGGATGGTCAGTTCCCTCTGGACCTCGTGCAGGCGGCGGCGCGGCAGGGCTTGATGGGCGTGACCATCGCCAAGGCATGGGGTGGGGGCGGTCTCGATTACGTCAGCTACGCACTGGCGATCGAAGAACTCGCGCGGGCGAGCGCGGTGGTCTCGGTCATTGCCTCGGTGAACAACTCGCTCGTGGCCGAACCACTCGAGAAGTTCGGGACCGACGCGCAGAAGGAAGCGTGGCTGAAACGGCTTGCGTCGGGCGAGTGCCTTGGCGCCTTCGCGCTGTCTGAGGAGCACGCCGGCTCTGACGCCGCCAATCAGCAGACCGTCGCCAGGCTCGACAACGAGGGATATGTCCTCAATGGCCGCAAGGTCTGGGTCGCCAATGCGGAGGCGGCCGAGGTTGCGATCGTGTTCGCGACGACACATCCGACGGCGACGACGGTGGGCAGCATCGGCGGCCGCACCATCTCGGCCTTCATCGTCCCGATCGATACGCCGGGTTTGACGCGCGTGGTGACGGCCGACTCGCTCGGCGTGCGTGGCCTCGGTTGCATGGACCTCGAGTTGAAGGACGTGCGCGTGGACGCCGCTGCGCTCCTCGGTGGGCCCGGCGAAGGTTTCCACATCGCCATGTGGGCCCTCAATGGCGGCCGGGTCGCGATCGCGGCGCAGGCGCTGGGGGTCGGTACTGCCGCGATGAAAGAGGCGTTGAATTACGCCAAGCACCGGGAAGCCTTCGGGCAGCCGATCGCCAACTACCAGGCGATCCAGTGGATGCTGGCCGATGTCGCGACCGACCTCGAAGGGGCGCGGATGCTCACCATGAAGGCGGCCGATTCACGACAGCGGCAGGCGAGACCGACGGTCGACGCCTCGATGGCAAAGTTGTTCGCATCGGAGGCGGCGCACCGGGCCGCCGACAAGGCGATGCAGATCCTCGCCTCGAAAGGCTACCGTCGCGGCTCGGTTGTCGAGCGTCTCTTCCGAGACGTCCGCGCGACGGAGATCTACCAGGGAACGTCCGAAGTCCAGCGCATGGTGATCGCCGAACACATCCTGGACTGATCCAGCCGCCAGAAACGAGCGGTTCAGTTCTTGCTCTGGAGTGCCTCGACGGACGATGGTCTGGGAGGACGGTATGGATCAGCCGACTTACGCTTCACGCCTGCGCTATCTCGACGCCAAGGACATTGACGATTCCTTCGTGAATTTCAGTAGTCTCAACGTCCGCGGCACCGACGGCTCCAAGCTCGGCGACGTTGACGGCTTCGTCGTCGACAGCGCTTCGGGCCGCGTTCTATACACAGTTGTGGATTCAGGTGGGTGGTTCCGTTCTCACCGCTTCCTGCTACCGATCGGCCACGCGACCGTCGACCGAAGCGCCGGAGCCCTTGACGTCGACGTTGCCCGTGACCGACTGAAGAGCTACCCGGAATTCGAAGAGGCGCGATTCACGGGGTTCTCCGACGAGGACTTCCGAGCCTTCGACACCAGCATGGCCGCCCAGTGCTGCCCGGATGACCAAGTCGTCGCAACCACCTCAGGCCCCGACGGGCGCCGACACTACAAGCAGCCAGACTGGTGGACGGCCAACGCGTACCTGCCGGAGCGGCTAAAACCAGTCGAATCGAGACCGCTCAGGAACTAACGCGCGGTCGCCTCGTCCTGAGGTCGAGTGGAACGCAGGCACGCGCCGCAGACGTCGCAGTCATTGTTCACGATCGACCCGGTCACCGAGCGACCGTCGTAGACTGTGGCGTCATGGAGTCGCCCGTCAAGACCGCGCTCGTCTATCTCTGGGCCCCTTTTTGCAATTTGCTCTGGTATGCCGAGACCATCGTCATGGGGACGATCTCGCTGCTGGTGTGGCCGTTCGATCGCCGAGGCGAGATGCAGCACGCGTGCGCCCGGTGGTGGTGCCGAATGGTGGCCGTCACGATTGGCGCACGGATTCACGTGCACGGTGTCGAGCAGGTGCAGGCCGGTCGCAACTATGTTTACGTCGCCAACCATGCGAGCCTGATCGATACGCCCGCGCTGTTTGCGTACTTGCCCTACCAGTTCAAGATCATGGCTAAGCGATCGCTCTTCTACGTGCCGTTCATGGGATGGCACCTGTGGAGTTCGGGCAACTTTCCCATCGATCGCGGTGACGCGCGCAAAACAGCCAGGAGCTTCAAGCTGGTCATCGACGGCGTCCGCGATGGCAAATCGCTGATGGTGTTTCCCGAGGGCACGCGCACGCCAGACGGCCGCCTCCAGGAGTTCAAGCATGGCGCCTTCAAGATTGCGGTGCGCGCCAGGGTGCAGGTTGTCCCGGTGGCGATTCGAGGCACCTTCGAACTCCTGCCGAAAACGACCCTCGCGCCGCGCCCGGGCCGTGTCGATGTGTTCATCTGCGCACCGATCGACACCTCGGCATGCGGCGAGCGAGACTTACAGACGCTGGTGGAGGCGGCGCGGGGTGCGATCGCGGCAAAACTGGCTGCCAGCGTGTAGCCTTCCCGCACCCACAGCGAAAGGTGCCCGCACCCCCAGCGAAGGTGTCCGCACCCTCGGCGCAAAGCGCGTCCGCACCCTCCCGCCTTCGCCAAGGCTTCGGCGAGGCAGGCAGGTCACGTGTTATCCCATGATCTGCTTTGCGATGGTCTGCAGCTGCAGGTTGGATGTGCCCTCGTAGATCTGGCCGATCTTGGCATCGCGGTAGAACTTCTCAACCGGGTATTCCTTGACGAAGCCGTTGCCGCCAAACAGGTTGACCGCCAGCGACGCGACCCGCTCGGCGACCTCCGATGACAGGATTTTGCAGATGGCGGCTTCCGTCAGGAAGGGCTTGCCGGCGTCGCGCAGGCGGGCGGCGTTGTAGACGGTGAGCGTGGCGGCCTCGACGTCGACGGCGGCGCGGGCAATCTGGTGCTGGACGGCCTGGAACTCGGCGATCGCCTTGCCGAACTGCTTCCGCTCCTTGGTGTACTTGATCGTCGCGTCGAGCGCGCCCCGCGCGAGGCCGATCATCTGGGCGCCGATTCCGATCCGTCCTTCGTTGAGGGTTTCGATCGCGGTCTTGTAGCCCTTGCCGATCTCGCCGAGGACGTTGGCCTTTGGCACCCGGCAGTCCTCCAGGATCAACTCGCAGGTGCTGCTGGCGCGGATGCCGAGCTTGTCTTCCTTTTTGCCGACCGTGAAGCCCGCCATGCCGCGGTCGACGATGAAGGCGGTGATGCCGCGGTAGCCGGCCTCGGGGTTGATGGTGGCAAACACGATGAAGACATCGGCTTCGTTGCCGTTGGTGATCCACAGCTTGCGCCCGTTGATGACGTAGCCGTCGCCGTCCTCCCTGGCCCGCGTGGTCAGCGCAAAGGCATCGCTGCCGGAACCGGCTTCAGAAAGGGCGTACGCGCCGACGGTGTCGGCCGCCAGGCGGGGGAGGTAGCGCTTCTTGATCTCGTCGTTGCCCCATTTTGCGAACGCGTTGATGACGAGGGTGTTCTGCACATCGACGAGGACGCCGATGGATGGATCCACGCGCGAGAGTTCCTCGACCGCCAGAACCGAGTGGAAGAACGTTCCGCCGGAGCCGCCGTACGCATCCGGGATCTCGATCCCCATGACCCCGAGGTCGAAGAGCTGGCTGACGAGGGTCTTCGGGATCTTGGCGTGCTCGTCCATCTCGCGGACCAGCGGGCGGACCTGCGCCTCGGCGAATTCCCGGACGCTGTCGCGGAAGATGCGCTCGTCTTCGGCGAGCAGGGTCAAGGGCTGGGGCAGGCTGGCGGTATCGTGGGTCACGTCAAACTCCAGTCGAGGTAACAGAACCACAGAATGTTATCATCCGAAAGAGGCCGCACCTTCGGGGTCGCGTCTAAATGCTTATGCGCGCACCACTTATCCGGTTCGTGATTGCCGTCGGAGCCGCCGGGGTCCTTGGGCTGGTGGCTGCGCAGCTCCCGGTGGTCAGCGCGCAACCGCAGCAGCAGCAACAACAGCCGCCGCCGACAACTCCACCGCCGGCGGCCCAGGATCCTCAGCGTCCGACCTTCAAGGCCGGCATCAACTTCGTTCGCGTCGATGTCATCGTCAGCGACAAGAACGGAACCCCAATTCTTGACCTGAAGCCGGAGGAGTTCTCGGTCTCCGAAGACGGCAAGGTTCAGAAGATCGAGCAGTTCGATGTCATCAAGATCGACCCGCTCGACCAGGTCGAGGGGCCGACCAACGGTCCGATCCGTTCGCAGCAGGACGAGCAGCGCGAAGCCGCGCGCCCGGAAGTGCGGCTGTTCGTGATCCTGCTCGACGACTACCACGTGCGGCGCGGAAACGACATGGCGGTCCGGAAACCGCTCATCGACTTCATCCAGAATCAGCTCGCCCCTGCCGACATGGTGGCGATCATGTATCCCATGACGCCGGTCAACGACATCAGCTTCACGCGCAACCGCTCGATGCTGATCGGGGCGATCGAGAAGTTCGAAGGCCGCAAGTTCAACTACCAGGCGAGGAACGAATACGAGGAGCAGTACACGTTCTATCCCGCTGCAACAGTGGAGCGGATCCGGAACCAGATCACGATGGGCGCGCTCGAGGCGGCCGCCATCCGCATGGGCGGGCTCCGTGAGGGCCGCAAGTCGATCATTTTCGTCAGCGAGGGCCTCACCGAGTCGCTGCCGCCCCAACTGAACGATCCCGTGGCGGCGCTGCCAGGGATCGGGAATGTGAACCGCAACAATTCACAAGCACGGACCGACGACCGCGAAGACTGGGCCCGCAAGACCGACATGCTGACCGAACTGCGTCGCGTGTTCCAGACGGTGAACGGCCAGAACACGTCGATCTACTCGGTGGACCCACGTGGACTCGCGGTGTTCGAGTACGGCATCAACGAGGGTGTTGGTCTGCAGCAGGACAGCCAGGGTTTGCAGGCGTCGCTCGACACGCTCTACACGCTGTCGAACAACACCGATGGCCGCGCCATCGTCAACCGGAACGACCTTGCGGCCGGCATGAAGCAGATCATGCGCGACTCGAGCGGCTACTACCTGCTCGGCTATACGTCGGCGACCACGCCAACGGATGGCCGGTTCCACGAAATCAAAGTGAATGTGTCGAGGCGCGGTGTTCAAGTGCGTGCCCGCAAGGGCTACTGGGCACTGACGAAGGAAGACGTCGCGCGCGTTACGGCGCCGCCCAAACCTCCGCCTCCAGCAGCGGTCACCAAGGCGCTGACGACACTCGCCGAACCGCCTGGCGGGCGTCCGGCGCGCTTCTGGATCGGTACTTCGCGCGGTGAAACCGGGCGCAGCCGGGTCACGTTCGTCTGGGAGCCGGGCACAACCGAAGCGGCCGGGCAAACCGGCGCCGCACCAGCGGCTCGCGTGCAGCTCACCGCGGTGGCGCCCGACGGGCGTCCGCTCTTCCGCGGCCGAATACCAGAAGGCGAGGCGCCAGCGGCTGTCGCAACCGTCGCGGCAGGTGGAAGCGCCACGTTCGAAGTTCCACCCGGACAACTGCAACTGCGGATGACCGTCGAGGCGGCGAACGGCCAGGTGCTGGATTCGACGATGCGCGAGCTGACCGTCCCTGATTACACCCAGGTCCAGGTGTCGCTCGGGACGCCTCGGCTCTATCGCGGCAGAACCGCGCGCGACCTCCAGGCGATCCGCGCCAATCCCACGTCGGCGCCGGCTGTCGAGCGCGTCTTCAGTCGCACCGAGCGGTTGCTCGTTCGCGTCGAGAGCTATGGACCCGGCGGCACCGCGCCGGCGGTCACAGGGAAGTTATTGAATCGCGCCGGCGCAATGATGTCGGAGTTGCCGCTGCAGGCAGGCGCCAACGGCGTCTTCGAAACCGAAGTGGCACTGTCCGCACTGGCCGCCGGCGAGTACCTGATCGAGCTCACGGCGAAGAGCGAATCCGGCACGTCGCAGGATACGATCGCATTCAGGGTCGGACGCTAGCCCCAAATGAGTAAGACGTTGACCGAGACGAAGCCGGTGCGCTATATTTTGCGGCCAGCGATGTTCCAGACGATGAAACACATGATCGATCGAAAGCGGGGGAAGCGAACCCGCAGGTCGGTGGTGTGCGCGCGTCTGTGAGCTGAACCTACAACTCGAAGACACTCGGCAACCCGTCGATCTGCACACGCAGGCGGCGGGTTTTTGTCGTTTGGCCACAGAAGAGACACAGAAGAACCACAGAAGAAACACAGCCACAGAAGCAACACAGAAGAAACACAGAAGAAGCACACGCACGACAGGAGTCAGAGTGACGGTAGCGATCGACGTTGGAATTCTCGGGGCCACCGGCATGGTGGGGCAGCAGTTCATCCGGTTGCTCGAGGCGCATCCCTGGTTTCGTCCACGCTGGCTCGCCGCGAGCGAGCGCTCGGAAGGCCGGCTCTATTCGGACGCGGCGACATGGCGCCTGGGCGGTCCCGTGCCGGCGGCGGCCGCCGCGCAGCGCGTTGAGGCCTGCACGCCGGGTCAGGGGCCGCGGCTGGTCTTCTCGGCGCTGGACGCCGCCGCGGCGGCCGACATCGAACCGGCGTTTGCCGCCGCCGGCCACCTCGTGGTCAGCAATGCGCGCAGCTTCCGCATGATGCGGGATGTGCCCCTCCTGATCCCCGAAATCAATCACGAGCATCTCGCCCTCATCGATGTGCAGCGGCGCACGCGCGGATGGAGCGGGGCCATCGTCACCAATCCCAATTGTTCGACCGTGGTGCTGGCGATGGCCCTGGCGCCACTCAGGCCATTTGGTCTCCGGTCGGCCGTTGTCACCACTCTGCAGGCAGTCTCGGGAGCGGGCTACCCCGGCGTGCCTTCCTTCGACATTATCGGCAACGTGATTCCAGAGATCGGCGGCGGCGAGGAAGAGAAGATCGAAACCGAGTCGAACAAGATCCTCGGCGAGCTGACCGGCACGCACGTGACCAATCACGCCGTCGTCGTCAGCGCACACACCAACCGGGTGCCGGTCATCGACGGCCACACCATGACCGTGTCGGTGACCATGGACAACGCGCCATCGGCGGCGGAAGTGGCGCAGGCGATGCGCGAGTGGCGCGGCCGTCCGCAGGAACTCGCGCTGCCAAGCGCACCGGCGTATCCGATCGAAGTGCTGGACCAACCCTATCGTCCGCAGCCGAGGCTCGACGCCGACCGCGGCAAAGGCATGACGGTGTCGGTCGGACGGATTCGGCCCTGCCCGATCCTCGGCACAAAGTTCGTCGCCCTGGGGCACAACACCATCCGTGGCGCGGCCGGGGCCGCCATCCTCAACGCCGAGCTGATGCTGGCCGACGGCTGGCTGGAGGAGCGATGACCGGCCCGCTCGTCATGAAGTTCGGCGGGACGTCGGTCGCCGGTGCGGCTGCGATGACCAACGTGACCCGGATCGTGAGAGAGGCGACGGCCGGATCGCGGCAGGTCCTCGTCGTCGTTTCGGCGATGTCTGGCGTCACCGACGCGCTCCTCGCTGCCTGCCGGGCCGCGCGCGATGGTGGGATTGACCAAGTTGAGCGCCACCTCGCCGAACTGCACGCCCGTCACCTCGCGGTGGCGAACGAGCTGTTTGATGACGCAGCGATCCTGCACCATGTCACGACGGAGGTGTCCGGCGCCTGCGATGAACTGCGGGGTGTGCTCACGTCTGTCGCGATCCTGCAGGAGCTCACGCCTCGCGGCGCTGACCGCGTCACGGCCGCAGGTGAGCTGCTGTCGAGCAGGATCGTCGCGGCGCTGATGCGCGCGAGCGGCATGCCGGCACGGTGGATCGACGCGCGCCGCGCCGTGGTCACTGATGCCGGGTTCGGTGCCGCGTTGCCGGATCTTGCGGCCACGTCGATCGCGGCGGCGCGGGAGATCACGCCGGCGTGGCAGGCCGGCGAGGTCGCGGTCACGGGCGGCTTCGTCGGCGCAACGCCAGAGGGAATTACGACGACGCTCGGCAGGGGTGGCTCGGACGTGTCGGCGGCGGTACTCGGCGCCGCCCTCGATGCCGCGGAGATCCAGATCTGGACAGATGTGGACGGCATGCTGACCGCCGATCCGCGTGTCGTCCACGACGCGCAGCCAGTCGGCAGGCTGTCTTTTGACGAGGCCGCCGAGCTCGCATACTTTGGTGCCAAGGTGCTGCACCCGAGCACGATCCTGCCGGCGGTCGAAAAGAACATCCCGGTGCGGATCCTCAACACCATGCGCCCCGGCAGCCCCGGCAGTCTGATCACCGCTGATGGCGGCGGCACTGACCGGGCCCTGACGGCCATTGCCTGCAAGCGCAATGTGACGGTCGTCAACGTGACCTCGACTCGGATGCTGCACGCGCACGGCTTCCTGCGCAAGGTCTTCGAGGTCTTCGAGCGCCATGCGACCTCGGTGGACGTGGTTACGACGTCCGAGGTGAGCGTCTCGATGACGCTCGACGATGACCGGCGGATCGAGGCGATCGAGCGCGATCTCGCCGGCTTCGGGTCCGTCCAGGTGGAACGGGGAATGGCAATTGTCAGCGCCGTCGGCGACAGCCTGCGCACAGATCCGGCCAGCGCCGTCAGCGTCATCGCGGCGCTCGGACGGCTCCCGCTCCGGATGGTCTCGCAGGCGGCGTCGCGTCGGAACGTGACGGTCGTGTTGAGTGACACTGATGTGCCCGCCGCCATGACGCGACTGCATGCCGCGTTCTTCAGGATGGCGGAGGCACGGCGATGACCACGCCACTGCGCGTGCTGCTCGTGGGGCACGGCCGCATGGGACGGCTTGTCGAAGCACTGGCGCCGGAGTACGGCGTCGAGGTCACCGGGATCGTGACGAGCGCAAATGTTGGCGTGCCCGATACGTGGCCGTCGGCGGACGTCGCCATCGACTTCTCGGCCGCGGCCGCTGTCGCGGCCAACGCCAGCGCCATGGCCGCGCGCGGAATCTCGCTGGTGATCGGCACCACCGGTTGGCACGACGAGGAGCCGGCCGTGCGTGAGGCGCTGGCCGGAACGACGGTGGGTGTTCTGGCCGCACCGAATTTCGCGATCGGCGTGAACCTGTTCATGGCGATTGCCGAGCAGTCCGCGCAGCTGCTGGTGGCGCGTGGCTTTGCTCCATGGATCCACGAAGCCCATCATTCGGCGAAGAAGGACGCGCCCTCCGGAACGGCGGTGGGCTTGAGGCGGGTCGTGGAGCGCGCCGGCGCCGCGGTTGACGTGTCGTCCACGCGGGCCGGTCATATCCCCGGGACGCACACCGTCGGGTTCGACTCCCCGGCGGAGACGATCACGCTCACACATGTGGCCCGCGACCGCACGCCATTCGCGCGGGGCGCGCTCGAAGCGGCGCGGTGGATTCACGGGAAACGAGGGTGGTACACGATGCGGGATCTCTTGGCACTCTGAAGGGAACAGACTGATGCGAACACTATGGACTGGTTGCGGCACGGCACTCGTGACGCCGTTTGCCGCCGATGGCACTGTTGACGAGAACGCGGTTCGCCGGCTGGCCCGGCGGCAGATCGACGCGGGCATCCACTTCCTGGTGCCCTGCGGCACGACAGGTGAGAGCCCGACGCTCACCGAGGATGAACGGGTCCGCATCGTGGAACTGGTCGTGCAGGAAGCGGCGGGGCAGGTCCCGGTGCTTGCGGGCGCCGGGGGCTACGACACGCGCGAAGTGATCCACGTCGGGAAGCGCATGCTTCAGGCCGGAGCCGAGGGCCTGCTCTCGGTCACGCCGTATTACAACAAGCCGACACCAGAGGGGCTGTATCAGCACTACCGCGCCATCGCGGAAGCAGTGCCGCTGCCGATCATTGTCTACAACGTGCCGGGTCGCACCGGTGTGAACGTCGACGTGCCGACGCTCGTGCGTCTCGCCGGGATTCCGGGGATCGCCGGTGTGAAGGAGGCGTCCGGCAACATGGGACAGATTTGCGAAGTCTGCCGCGCCGTTCCCGAGGGCTTCGTCGTCCTCTCCGGCGATGACTCCCTGACGCTCCCGACGATGGCCGTCGGTGGCCGCGGCGTCGTCTCGGTGGCGTCCAATGGCTGTCCTGCGGAGATGGCGCGGATGGTCGAACGCGCCGAGGCCGGTGCCTTCGCCGAAGCGCGTCGCCTTCACAACGCCCTGATGCCGTTCATGGCGGTGAACTTCGTTGAAGCGAATCCGATTCCGATCAAGGCCGCGATGGCGATGATGGGCCTTCTCGAGGAACGCTACCGCTTGCCGATGGTGCCACCGCAGCCAGGCTCGCGCGCGCGCATTGCCGCGGTACTCGCCGAGACGCCGTTCCTGGCCGGCCAGGCTGCGACGACACGATGACGCTCCAGGAGAGAGTGGAGGAGCTGTTTGCTCAGGGCGAAGCAGCCGCTCGGGACGAAGCGCGCTCGGTGACCGAGGCGCTGCGGGCGGCGTTGTCGTCAGGAACCGTCCGCGCCGCGGAGCCCGACGTGAACGCGCCGTCCGGCTGGCGGGTCAACGCCTGGGTCAAGCGAGGGATCCTGCTGGCATTCCGGTTCGGCGACATCGTCGAGATGGGCAGCATTGATGGCGGACGGTTCAGTGTTGAGGGTGGACGGTTCTTCGACAAGGACACCCTTCCCCTTCAACCGCTGGACGCGCGCAGCGGCATCCGCGTCGTCCCCGGCGGGTCGAGCATCCGCGATGGCGCCTATATCGGCCACGGCGTGATCTGCATGCCGCCGATGTACGTGAACATCGGCGCCTGGATTGGTGACGGCACACTGATCGACTCGCATGCACTCGTCGGTTCATGCGCACAGGTCGGCAGTCGCGTCCACATCAGTGCCGCCGCACAGATTGGCGGCGTTCTCGAGCCGGTGGGCGCATTGCCGGTGATCATCGAGGATGACGTGCTGATCGGCGGGAACTGCGGCGTCTACGAAGGCGCGGTGATCAAGAAGCGCGCCGTGCTCGCGGCTGGAACCATCCTGACGGCATCCACTCCGCTCTACGATCTGACGAAAGGCACGATCATCCGGGCTGCGCCCGGTGAGCCGCTTGTCGTCCCGGAGGGAGCGGTGGTGGTGCCGGGCACTCGGCCGGTGACGTCGGGGCCGGGGAAGGAATGGGGCCTGTCGGTCGCGACGCCGATCATCGTCAAGTATCGCGACGAGCAGACCAGCGCGAGGACGGCGCTCGAAGAATGGATACGCTGACGGCGCTCGCGTTCGCGCGCGAACTGATCGACATCGACTCGACGACGGGAAGAGAAGGTGAGGCGGGGCGCTGGCTGTCGGACCGCCTGCGCGCCCTCGGCTACAACGTCACGGAGCAGCCAGTGGAGGGCGATCGGTTCAACGTGTTCGCGACGCTCGACCCGCCGGATGTCGTGCTGTCGACGCACTTCGATACCGTGCCGCCTTTCATCCCGAGTCGAAAGCTGGGTGGCGTGCTCTACGGGCGCGGTGCCTGTGACGCCAAAGGTATTCTCGCCGCGCAGGTGGCCGCCGTCGAACGCCTTCGCGCCGGCGGGAATCGGCATGTCGGTTTGTTGTTCGTGGTCGGCGAGGAGCGGGGCAGTGATGGCGCCACGCTTGCGAATCAGTCATCGCCTGGCTCGCGATTCCTGGTCAACGGTGAGCCGACCGACAGCATGCTGGCGACAGGCACGCGCGGGATTCTCCGGGTCAGGCTCCATGCCCGCGGCCGCGCCGGACACTCGTCCGCGCCCGAGCAGTTCGAATCCGCGATCGAGAAACTGCTCGATGCTCTGGTGCGGCTGCGGAGCATGCCGCTGCCGTCCGATCCAGCGTTCGGAACGACGTCCTATAGTGTCGGCCTGATCAGCGGGGGCGTGGCACCGAACGTGGTTCCTGCCGAGGCGCAGGCCGAGGTGATGTTCCGCATCGTCGGTGACGCCGACGATGTGCTCGCTGCGGTGAAGGGGCTGGAGCCTCTCGTGTCGGTCGAGGAAGTCCTCCGGGTGCCGCCGGTCCGGTTGCACACGATCCCCGGGTTCCCATCGCGAAGCTTTCCGTTTACCACCGACATCCCGCTGCTCGATCGATGGGGAGCACCGCTGCTCTTCGGTCCCGGGTCGTTCCTCGTCGCTCACACCGACGACGAGCATTTGTCGATCGCCGAGTTCGACGCGGCGATCGACGCTTACGTGGGGATCGTTACCGCGCTTTCAGCTGTGACGTAACGACGATCTTCTTCGACGGATCGCTTTCCGACACCGCCGTGACCGTCAGCGTCGCTGCACCGGACCCTTGCGTCACGTGCAGCGGAATGCGTGACGTGGCGCCTTCGGCCATGGCGGCCAGCGCGTTCGTGAGGTGGACCTGCCACCCGGTGCCTTTGATCGACGCCGACAGGCGGTAGATGTCCCAGCCGCTGCCGGTGTGGCGGAGCACCAGATCGGCACCTTCGATCGTGGCGGTCGCGCCGCGCCGTTGCGTCCCGGCGCCGTCGAGCGACCTCACGCCCACCACGTAGGAGAGGATCCCGGCGGTGTTCTTCTTCACGTCGATCACGTAGAAGTGCAGCCGGTTGGGCTCATCGGTCCACTCGTACTGGCTGCCGGAATTCGTACCCGCATGGAAGAGGGCGTCGTTCAGCTGCCGTGAATCGGCGATGGTGCGCATCACCTTCGTGCCGTCAGGCTTCGTGAAGTCCACCATCTTCATGTCTTCTGGACGCGCGTCGATCACCCACGTGAAGCAGTTGTAGCCACAAGTGCGGCCCTCGCGGTCCTTGTTCTTCGCAATGAGCACGCCGTTGTCCGGCGTGAAGGAGTCGTAGCCGATGCGCTGGACGACTTCCATCGAATAGAAGTTGAATACCGATTCACCGGCGCAGAGCGGGTCGGTGTTCATGTCGCACTTCGGCGTGCGGTCCTGCGGCGCGTCGCCATCGAGCGTCACCGTGACCCCGGCGACTTCGCCCGGCAGGGGATCGACGGCGCGCGCCGTCACCGTCGCAACCGCAAGGCCCGACTGTGCCAGGCCGCTTCGCGTGAGCTGAAGCACCTGGGACGGCTGCAGCCACTCGTACCTGATCCGGTTCCGCAGGGTGAACCCGGCCGGCATCGAGGCGCCCTCGTTTGCCGGTATCACCCATCGGCGATGAGGACCGCCCGGCCCGTTGAACGACCCGCGATCCATGACGTCCCACGGCCCCGATCCGACGCGGCGGTACGGCGTCGCGTACGGATTGTTGTTGTTGTCGCCCGTCCGGAAGGCGAAGTGCGCGATCTCGTGGGTGATCGTCCCGGAGTTCTCGCCCTGTCGCACCGAGGAGAGTCCCCACTGCTGCGCGCCGGCCTTCCATGTCGTCCACGGCACGTATCGCGTCGTCACCCAGCGGGGCTTGGTCGTATCCGGGTTGCCCCACGCGGCCGGGATGTCTTCCTTGGATGCGAACTTCATCTCGCCGAACTCCTGCCACACGCTGGTCTCGTCATACCCGGCGTAGATGCGCAGGACGATGTCGTAGTTCTTCTTGATGTCGGCTCCCTTGTCGGCCGTCCAGAGTGCGTCGACGTCAGGCTCCATGCGGGCATTGCACGTGAAGCCGGTCGGGCAGGCGCCCTCCTGGTTGTACTCGTTGAGGCCGTACTCGAAGAGGTTCTTCGGCATCTTGTAGGGACCGAAGGCATCGATCTTCGGAATGCCGACCTTGCCGCGCGACTGTTCCATCCAGAACTCGTGGATCGTGTGCCCCTGGTTCAGCGTGCCGGGCTTGCCCCAGAAGTCCGCGTAGAACTGCGGGACCTGCTCGCGCTTGACCGGATCGACCTGGGGATTGCCGAACAGGTCGGATCCTTTCGGCATCGTGATCACAAACGGCTGGTCGGGGAAGTCCACCGCCACCAGCGCCACTCTCAGCACCCGCGTCCGGGGACGCTGTTGTCGGCCCAGCTCGTGCCGGGGATCGGACGGTAGTCCTTCCACGTCATCGTCTCCTGGTCCTGGACGCGCTGCGGGTCCAAAATCGGTGCCGCAGGCGCTGAAGCCGGCTGCGCCGACGGCGCGGTGTTCTGTGCGATGAGGCCGAGGGCCGCGAGGAGGAAGGGGGGAAAGATGTTTCTGAGTCACCCCGACATCTTAAGACAGCTCTCAGCTCCCAGCGTTCAGCTCTCAGATTAGCCGATGCTGAGAGCTGGTGGCTGAGAGCTGTCGGCTACGCGTACATTCCGCGCATCCGCGTGACCGTGGCGACGCGGTTGATCGCCACGATGTAGGCGGCCGTGCGCATGTCCGTCTTGTAGCGGATCGAGGTCTGCAGCACGTCGTCGAACGCCTCCATCATCTTGGCTTCGAGGCGCTTGTTGACTTCGTCTTCCTCCCAGAAGTAGCCGTGCCGATCCTGGACCCACTCGAAGTAGGACGTGGTGACGCCGCCGGCATTGGCGAGGATGTCGGGGATCACGAAGACGCCGCGATCGTGGAGGTGCTTGTGGGCGTCGGGCGTCGTCGGGCCGTTCGCCCCTTCCGCAATCACCTTGGCCTTGATGCTCGGCGCGTTCTCCATGGTGATCTGGTTCTCGAGGGCGGCCGGCACCAGCACGTCGACGTCGAGCTTGAAGAGATCGGCATTGTCGAACGGCTCGCCGCCGGGGAAGCCGTCGATCGTCTTGTGCTGCTTGGAGAAGTCGATCATCTTGGTGATGTCGAGCCCGGCCTTGTTGTAGACGCCGCCCTTCCAGTCGGTCACCGCGATGACCTTGGCGCCGATCTTCGTCAGCAGGTCCGCCGAGACGGAGCCGACGTTACCGAAGCCCTGGACCGCGACGGTGGCGCCATTGATGTCGAAATTCAGGTGCTTGGCGGCTTCGCGGGTGGTGATCATGACGCCGCGGCCCGTCGCCTCACGACGGCCCAGTGACCCGCCCATCTCGATCGGCTTGCCCGTAACGACCGCCGTCGACGTGTGGCCGACGTGCATGCTGTAGGTGTCCATGATCCAGGCCATGACCTGGTCGTTGGTGTTGACGTCGGGCGCGGGAACGTCCTTGTCAGGGCCGATCGCGTCGATGATCTCGGCAACATAGCGGCGGGTGAGCGCCTCGAGCTCGCGGCGCGACATCTGGGTCGGATCGCAGATGACCCCGCCCTTGCCGCCGCCGAACGGAATGTGCGCCACGGCGCACTTCCATGTCATCCAGGCAGCGAGCGCCGTCACTTCGTCGAGCGAGACATCCGGGTGATAGCGGATGCCGCCTTTCGCGGGTCCCAGCGTGATGTTGTACTGGACGCGATAGCCGGTGAACACCTCGATCTGGCCGTTGTCCATCTGGATCGGACAGGACACCGTGATCTGGCGTTTGGGATGCGTCAGGATCTTCCAGATGCCGGGATCCAGGCCGAGAAGGCGCGCCGCCCCGTCGAACTCCTGGAGCATCGCGTTGAAAATGTTGCCGCCTGCTGCCATGTGACTCCTAAGGTAAGAGTGCCGGGCCGGGTATGCTCCGCCCCTGCGTATCAAACAGTCCAAGCTACTGTGCCAGAATGCGGCAAGTCAACATGAGATTCGCACTTTGCTGCAGCGCGTTGGTGGCCGTCACCGTGGTCGCACAGGGGCCTGCGGCGCCTGAGCTGATCCTCACAAATGCACAGATCTACACGGTCGATGCCGCGAAGCCGTGGGCCGAGGCGGTCGCGATTGCGGGGACGCGGATCGTGGCGGTGGGATCAGCGTCAGAGATAGCCGCCCTCGCCGGGCCGCAGACGCGGACGCTCGACCTGAAGGGCGCTTTCGTATCGCCGGGATTCAATGACGCGCACGTCCATATCGACAGCACGGGCAGCTTGCTCGTCGGCGTCAACCTGCTCGAAGTGCACGAGGCCAAGGCGTTCGCCGAAGCGGTGAAGGGTGCGGCATCGCGGCTTCCGCCCGGCAGCTGGATCACCCGCGGTGACTGGGGCGCGTATGAACAGTGGAACGCAGGAAGCGCTGGCGCCGAAAGAGCCGGCGCTGGCCGCCGGCGCGACGACGAAAGCCACTGGACCCTTTACGCCGTCACGCGACCTGGTGGACGGCGTCACACCCAATCATCCGGTCTTCGTGCAGCGGTTCGATCGCAGCATGTACCTGGCGAACTCGCTCGCGCTCAAGCTGGCCGGGATCTCGGAAGCCACTCCCAATCCGCCGAACGGCGAGATTCTGAAAGATTCGAAAGGACGACTCTCCGGCATTCTCAAAGGATCCGCTGCCGATCTGGTCCGGAAGGTCATCCCGCCCGTTCCGTTCGAGCAGCGGCTCGTCCAGGTCCGTGCGGTCCTGAAGGAAGCGCGTGAAGGCGGCGTGACAACGATGCAGGACTTGACGAGTGCGGAGCAGTTGCGCGCTTACCAGGAGTTGCAGCGCCGCGGCGAGCTGACGTCACGGATCATGCTGCGTCCGACGCTCGATAACGTCACGCATACCAGTGCGCTCGGGATCTCGCGCGGATTTGGCGACGACTGGCTGCGCTTCATCGGCTACAAGGCGTGGGTGGACGGGATCATGGGCAGCAGCGGCGCCATGTTCTTCGAGCCCTACACGCACGACCCGAAGAACAAAGGCCTGGTCCGCGACATCATGAACCCCGAAGGGCAGGCCGGTGCCGCCATGAGCATGACGGCAGGGCAGCACTATACGGACTTCCCGGCGGGCAATCTCGAAAAATTGATCGAGCAAGCGATTCCCACGGGACTTCCGCCACACGTCCATGCCATCGGCGACAAGGGCAACCGCATCATCCTTGATGTTTACGAGAAGCTGCTGGCGAAGCACAAGCTGACTGGTGCGGATCATCGCTGGCGCGTGATTCACGCGCAGGTCGTCCACCCGGATGACTTCCCGCGGTTCGGCAAGTTGAAGCTCGTCGCCGAGGTGAATCCGTATCACGTGTCTGATGACATGCGATGGATGGAGGAGCGCATCGGACGCGATCGATCGACGGGCGCCTACGCTTTCCGCAAGTTGAAGGACGCTGGTGCGGTGCTGATCTTCGGCAGCGATAGCCCCGGCACCAACGCCGCGCGGTACTTCCTCAATCCTGTCTATGGTCTCTATGCCGCGGTCTCTCGGCAGACACTCGCCGGGGATCCGAAGGCGGGGTGGTTTCCAGATCAACGACTGACGATTGAAGAGGCGATCGAGGCTTACACCAAAGCATCCGCATGGGCATCCTTCGAAGACAGCGTGAAGGGAATGATCAAGCCAGGGATGCTTGCCGACCTCGCGGTGTTCAATACCAATCTCGTCGAGGCCGGCCGAACCGCTCCGGCGCGGCTTCTGGACGCGAAGGTGATCTACACGATCGTCGACGGGCAGGTGGTGTATCAGCGCTGATACATGCAATTGCGCGCAGGATCGTTAGCTCTCGTACCGAAACAGAGCACTCCGGCCCGCTGACGTTTTTGTCGCCCCAGCCCCGCTCGTCCGCAAGTTCATCCCTGCGGCCAAGTTAGCGCGCGACGCGGCCATATGGCCGAGGTGGCGGCCCCATTGCGTAGCTCACAGGCCAGGAGGGCACCATGTGGCATTTCGCCTCTCGCCTGTTCGCTATCGCTATCCTAATTGTTTGTGCAACCCCGCTCGTTGAGGCACAGCGGGCCGATCAGCAGGTTGTGATTCTGAGCGCCGTCGTTGATCGCGCGAGCGAGACGCTCACGATCCGCGGCGTCAACTTCGGGTCCACGGCCCCGGCCGTCTACTCAGAAGAGCACCCGCTGACGGTACTGAGTGCCACCACTACCGAGATCGTTGTGAGGCTACCGGCGACGGTGCCTGACGGCTCGTACCTTCTGACGGTGATCAGAGGCAAGGGCGCCGTCGACCGCGATTCATTCCACTTCACAACGCAGACGGCGTCACAGGGGCTGGCTGGCCCAGAAGGCCCGGCGGGCGCTCCTGGTCCGGCCGGGGCCGAAGGGCCGGCAGGACCACAAGGTCCGGCGGGCGCACAGGGACCGGCGGGACCGAAGGGTGCAGACGGTTCGCAGGGTCCGGCGGGCCCGAAGGGTGCGGACGGTTCGCAGGGTCCAGCAGGCCCAGCAGGCCCGCAAGGTACGGCGGGTGCGGCAGGCGCGCCTGGTCCAGCGGGTCTTCAAGGCCCAGCAGGTCCACAAGGACCGGCAGGGCCGGCCGGCAGCATGTCAGGCGTCGAGATCGTGTTCGCGCTCAGTTCCGCGACGCCGGTAACGGTCGCAGGCGCTTCGAACCACATCGGCAATGCCAGCTGCCCGACCGGCAAGCGGGCCATCGGAGGCGGCTTCGAGGCTCTCGGCTTTGCCGCGCTGATGGTGCCGATCAACTCATATCCCGCTTCTGAATCCAGCTGGCGGGTCACTCTTCGCAATCCGCAGACCACTGCATTGAATACCGTGCAGATGCGTGTCTACGTCGTCTGTGCTCCAGCGGGCTGACGCGAAACGCAAACTTCAAACTTCAAACTTCAAACGTAAAAGGCTCACGGAGTCTCGCGCTGGGCCGAAATTTGGAGTTTGGAGTTTGGGATTTGGAGTTGACGACATCGTTGTCGGCATACCTGCGGTGAGTCTTCCGGCCGTAATTGCTTATAATGCAAGCATCTATGAAGACCGCGACCGCCGAGAGCGAAAAGACGTTCACGACCATTTCGGGCCGTGTCGTCGATCGCCTGAACACCCCGGATGACCTCGCAGGATTCGACTACGCGCGTGAGCTCAACCACCCTGGCGAGTTCCCGTACACGCGTGGCATCCATCCCACCGGCTACCGCGGCAAGCTCTGGACGATGCGCCAGTTTGCCGGGTTCGGGACGCCCGAGGAAACCAACGAGCGCTACAAGACCCTGCTGAAGGCCGGCGGTACCGGTCTGAGCGTGGCGTTCGACCTGCCGACGCTCATGGGACGCGATCCGGACCACGAGTTGTCGCTCGGGGAGACGGGGAAGTGCGGCGTCAGCGTCATGTCGCTGGCCGACATGGAACGGCTCTTCGAGGGGATCTCGCTCGGCGGGATCACCACGTCGATGACGATCAACTCGCCGGCGCCGATGGTCTTTGCGATGTACCTGGTCGTCGCCGAGAAGCAGGGCGCCGACTGGAAGAAGCTGTCCGGCACGATCCAGAACGACATCCTCAAGGAATTCATCGCCCAGAAGGAATACATCTTCCCGCCGCGCGAGTCGATGCGCCTCATCACCGACATCTTCTCGTTCTGCGCGAAGGAAGTTCCCAAGTGGAACACCATCTCGGTCAGCGGCTATCACATCCGCGAAGCCGGTTCGACGGCCGTCCAGGAACTCGCCTTCACGCTGCGGGACGGCATCGAATACGTGCAGTACGGCGTCGACGCCGGACTGGATGTGGACGAGTTCGCGCCGCAGATCTCCTTCTTCTTCAACTCGCACAGCGACTTCTTCGAGGAGATCGCCAAGTTCCGCGCCGCGCGCAAGATCTGGGCGGACGTGATGCGCAACCGCTTTGGCGCCAAGAACGAGCGGTCCTGGAAGCTGCGGTTCCACACCCAGACGGCGGGCGTCTCGCTGACCGCGCAGCAGCCGTACAACAACGTCGTCCGGACGGCGTTACAGGCGCTCGCGGCCGTGCTCGGCGGCACCAACTCCCTGCACACCAACTCGCTCGACGAGGCGCTGGCGCTGCCGACGGCGGAAGCGGCAACTCTCGCGCTGCGCACGCAGCAGATCATCGCCTCCGAAAGCGGCGTCACCAACATCGTCGATCCGCTCGGCGGTTCGTACTTTCTCGAGAAGCTGACGCTCGACATGGAGCGCGGCGCCCGCGAGTACTTCGACACGATCGACCGCATGGGCGGGATGGTGGAGGCGATCGAGCAGGGCTATCCGCAGAAGGAGATCGCCGAGGCGTCCTACCGCTTCCAGCAGGCGGTCGAACGCCGCGAAAAGATCATCGTCGGCGTGAACGACTACGTGCAGGAAGACGAGCCGCCGTACCCGATCCTCTACATCGACGAGACCGCGGCCGAGATGCAGATCAAGCGGCTGGCGGAGTTGAAGCGGACGCGCGACAACGACCAGGTCGGCCGGACGCTCGAGGCGTTGCGCGAGACGGCGCGCGGGACCGGCAACACGATGCCGCGCACTGCTCGACTGCGTGCGCGCCTACGCGACGGTCGGCGAGATGTGCGATGCGTTGCGCGAAGTGTGGGGCGAGTACGAAGAAGTGCCGTCGATTTGATCACCATGCGAAAAATCCGAGTCGTCATCGCCAAGCCCGGTCTCGATGGTCACGATCGCGGCGCGAAGGTCATTGCCCGCGCGCTGCGTGACGCCGGCATGGAAGTCATCTACACCGGCCTCCGCCAGACACCGGAGCAGATCGTCGGCGCGGCCCTCCAGGAGGATGCCGACGTCATCGGCCTTTCGATCCTCTCCGGCGCGCACATGCACATCTGCCCGCGGGTGATGGAGCTGCTGAAGGAGCGGGGGCTCGACGACGTGCTCGTGGTGATCGGCGGGATCATCCCGGACGTCGACATCCCGAAGCTGAAGACGGCCGGCGTGAAGGGGATCTTCCTGCCCGGCACGCCGATGCAGGCGATCATCGATTTCATCAACGCCAACGTCCGCTCCCGCGTGGAGCAGGTCTAACGGTGCCGCACAAGCTGCTGCTCGCCGACGACAGCGTCACGATTCAGCGGGTCATCGAGCTGACGTTTGCCGACGAGGACATCCGGTCATCGCGGTCGGTGACGGCCGGCAGGCCATCGAGCGCGTGCAGACGGACCGGCCCGACATCGTGCTCGCCGACGTCGGCATGCCGGAGCGCGACGGCTACGAGGTCGCCGCGTTCGTCAAAGGGCATCCGAGCCTGGCGCACATCCCTGTGCTGCTGCTGACCGGCGCCTTCGAGCCGATCGACGAGGAGCGCGCCCAGGCCGCGGGCTGCGACGGCGTGCTGGTGAAACCGTTCGAGCCGCAGATGGTGATCAGTCGCGTGAAGGACCTGATCGCCGGCCGGCGCCCGGTGCAGAAGATGCCGCCGCCGCCGTCGGCCCCCTCGGCCGACCGCTGCGCGCGTCTGCGCCGGTTGAAGGCGCCGAGCCGCCATCCTCCCGACTGCCGCGTCGGCGAGTGGCTCAGTGGACGAGTACTTCGACCGGCTCGACGCGGCGTTTGCGTCCATGGACAGTCAGCCGCCGTCGCGTGCCGACAGCCGTCGAGGCGCGCCGGCCGGCGACGCTGCCCGCCGTCCACACCGGTCTCGGCCACGAGCTTGCGAACTGGGATCCCGATCTCGACGCGCGACATGACGTGGGCGAGGTCCGCCACCGTTCCCGTCGCGAGGCTGCGCAACCGTGCCGTCGCACCCGCGATCGTCGCACCGTCGTCACCCGCAGCCGCGCCGCCGCGCCCCGACCGGCCCGCTGCCAACGCTGGCCGAGGCCTTCGCCGCCTTGCTCGCCGCGGAGCGGGGAGGACCGTCGCGCCTCGGCAGTTCTCAGCGCGTGCCGTGGATCCACGACGTGATCGAACAGATCACCCGGCGGGTCATCGAACGCCTGGGCGACCGGCATGGTGCGCGACGTCGTGATCGAGGTCGCCGAACGCCTGGTCGGGAAGAGATCGCACGAATCAAAGCCGCGGCGCGCTAAGCGACGTGCGACGTGCGACGTGCTAGGCTCGCGATGTCGGTGCTACATGCCGACGTGCGATGTGCCGTGCGCATCGTGCACGTGCTACGATGCGCCGCGTATGTCACCGATATGCGCTTGGACTTAACTCACCCGATCGCTGTCCCCGAAAAACCCGCGCTCGAAGGTCTCGAACAGAAGTGGACTGCACCGCTGGGAGCGGACGCGCGTCTATCGCTTCGACCGCACGCGCGCCGCGGAGGAGGTCTTTTCCATCGACACGCCACCGCCGACCGTCAGCGGCTCGCTCCACGTCGGGCACGTCTTCTCGTACACGCACACCGACGTCATCGCGCGCTTCCAGCGGATGCGCGGCAAGGCCGTGTTCTATCCGATGGGATGGGATGACAACGGTCTGCCGACCGAGCGCCGCGTGCAGAACTACTTCGGCGTCCGGTGCGATCCGTCGCTGCCGTACGACCCGGCGTTCGTGCCGCCGGAGAAGCCGGGCAAGCAGCCGATTCCTGTCTCGCGGCCGAACTTCATCGAGCTCTGCGCCCGGCTGACGGTCGAGGACGAGAAGGTCTTCGAGCACCTGTGGCGGTACCTGGGCTCTCGGTCGACTGGGCATGACCTACGCGACGATCGAACGACGGTCGCAGCGCATCTCGCAGCTGGCATTTCTGCGGCTGCTGAACCGCGGGAACGCCTATCAGGTCGAAGCGCCGACGCTGTGGGACATCGACTTCAGAACCGCGGTGGCGCAGGCGGAGCTCGAGGATCGCGAGCAGCCGGGCGCGTACCACAAGATCCGGTTCGAGAAAGCGGACCCTCGACCGGACTGGCCGGGTGGCTTCGTCGAGATCGACACCACGCGGCCGGAGCTGATTCCCGCGTGTGTCGCGATCGTCGCGCATCCTGACGATCCGCGCTATCAGCCGCTGTTCGGCACCGAGGTGATGACGCCGCTCTTCGGCGTCCGTGTGCCGGTCAAGGCGCACGCGCTTGCGGACCCCGAGAAGGGCACCGGCGCCGCGATGATCTGCACCTTCGGCGACGTCACCGACGTCATCTGGTGGCGTGAGCTTCAGCTGCCGGTTCGCGCCATGATCCAGGCCAACGGTGCCTTCAAGCCGGTGACGTTCGGCGACGCCGGGTGGGAGTCGGTCGACGCGGTCCGCGCGCAGCAGCAATACGATCAGCTCGCCGGCCTGTCGGCGGCCAAGGCGCGCGTGAAGGTCGTCGAGATGCTTCGCGAGAGCGGCGATCTGCTCGGCGATCCGCGCCCGATCACGCATGCCGTCAAGTTCTACGAGAAGGGGGATCGCCCGCTCGAGATCATCACCAGCCGCCAGTGGTTCATCAGGACGATGGAGTTCCGCGACCGGCTGCTCGCTCGCGGTGCGGAGATGCAGTGGCATCCCGGCCTACATGCAGGCACGGCTGGAGAACTGGATCAACGGACTGAACGGCGACTGGTGCATCAGCCGCCAGCGTTTCTTCGGCGTGCCGTTCCCGGTCTGGTACAAGGTCCGGGAGGATGGCAGCGTCGATCACGACGCGCGGCTGCTGCCCGACGAGGCGCGGCTGCCGATCGACCCGTCGACCGACGCGCCCGACGGCTACGAGGCCGGACAGCGCGATCAGCCGGGCGGCTTCACCGGCGACAAGGACGTCATGGACACCTGGGCGACTTCGTCGCTCTCGCCGCAGATCGCCGGCCGCTGGGACGATGACGACGACCTGTTCTCGCGGATCTTCCCGATGGATGTTCGGCCGCAGGCGCACGACATCATCCGGACCTGGCTGTTCTCGACGTTGCTCCGGTCAGAACTCGAGCACGGCGAACTGCCGTGGCGGCATGCGGCGATCTCCGGCTTGGTGCTCGATCCGGATCGCAAGAAGATGTCGAAGTCGAAGGGCAACGTCGTCACGCCATTGGGCCTGCTCGAGGAGCACGGCTCCGACGGCGTGCGCTACTGGGCCGCGAGCGGCCGGCCAGGGACCGACACGGCGTTCGATACCGGCCAGATGAAGGTCGGGCGGCGGCTCGCGATCAAGCTGCTCAATGCCTCCAAGTTCGTGCTGGCGAACCCCTCGCCGAACGGCGCCGTCACCGCGTCGGTCGATCGCGGACTGCTGACCTCGCTGGCGCGGATCGTTCGTGACTCCACGTCGGACCTCGAGGATTACAACTACACCCGCGTTCTCGAGAGGACCGAGACCTTTTTCTGGTCGTTCTGCGACGACTATCTCGAACTCGTGAAGGGCCGCCGCTACGGTGACCAGGGGGCCGAGCTCGCCGCATCCGCCAACGGCGCGTTGCTCGCGGCGCTGGACGTCATGCTGCGGCTGTTCGCGCCGTTTCTCCCGTTTGTGACCGACGAGGTCTGGTCGTGGTGGCGTCCGGGCACCATTCACACAGCGGCGTGGCCCGATCCCGAGGCGTTACTGAAAGCTTGCGAGCCTGCCGGCGAAGACGAGCAGGGCGTCGCCGCGTTGCAATTCGCAGCGGCAGTGCTCGGTGCGATCCGCAAGAAAAAGTCCGAAGAGCAGCGGCCGTTGAAAACGCCGGTGGCGCGAGCCGTGATCCAGGCGACACCGCAACAGCTCGAACTCCTTCCACTGGTGGAAAAGGATCTGCGCGCCTCGGGCCTCATCCGCGAGCTCGAGACAGCCGTCGGAGACACCTTCGAGGTGACGGTGGCACTGGCGCCGCCGGAGGTCCTGCAGGAGAAGACGCCGTGAAGTCCGTGCCGTTTGGTCCGATGGACCCGGGGACGTATCGCGAAATCGTCCGCCGGGCGCTCGCTGAAGACCTCGGCTGGGGGGATGTCACAACAGAAGCAACCGTCGACACGGATCTGCGCGCGCGCGGCGAGATCATTGCGAAGTGCGACTGCGTGATCGCGGGCCTCGACCTGGCGGCGGAGACGTTCCGGCAGCTGGATCCTGCGGTTGTTTTCACCGTTGTCAAACCCGATGGGTCGCGTTGCGTTCACGGCGACGTGGTCGCGGAGGTTCGCGGCGCGGCGGGTGCGATGCTGACGGCCGAACGAACCGCCTTGAACCTGCTGCAGCGGCTCTCGGGCATCGCGACGCTCGCGCAGCGCTTCGTGGCCGCCGCAGCGGGGCGCATCACCATTCTCGATACACGGAAGACGACCCCGACGCTGCGGGCCCTCGAGAAGTACGCCGTGAGGGCTGGCGGCGCGAGCAATCACCGATCCGGGCTGGACGACGCGATCCTGATCAAGGACAACCACATCCGTCTCGCCGGCGGCGTTGCCATGGCGATGGAGCGGATGCGCGCGGCGCGACACGAACTGCCGATCGAAATCGAGGCGCAGAGTCTCGAGCAGGTGGACGAGGCGATTGCCGCCGGCGCCGATATCATCCTCGTCGATAACCTGCCGATCGAGCAGGTCCGTGAAGCCGTGCGCCGGATCGCACGCCGCGCGAAGGTCGAGATTTCCGGTGGCGTAACGTTGGAGCGGATTCCTGAACTCGCCTCGACCGGTGCGGATTACGTCTCGGTTGGAGCGCTCACGCACTCTGCGCCGGCGGTTGACCTGAGCTTCGAACTCGAACCGGATGCCTGACGAGATCCCGCGGGAGTTTGCGTCGGCTCTGCTGGCGACGTCAGACCGCCGCGGTGACTTCGGCCGCCGCCTGGTCTATTACCACGAGATCGGCTCGACTAACGACGAGGCTGGACGGCTCGCCGATGCCGGTGCACCAGAAGGCACGACCGTTGTTGCCGGAGCTCAGCACGCCGGCCGCGGACGCTTCGGCCGCACCTGGTTCTCGCCTCCCGGGGCAGGGCTCTATGTGTCGATTGTCATTCGCGATCGGCGCGCGGCACCTCTGCTGACGCTGGCCGCCGGCGTTGCGCTCGCCGAGTCGATTCGCGCGGTCACCAGCCTTCCTGCCGAGATCAAATGGCCGAACGACATCGTCATCGATGCCGGGCTCGGGCGGCGCCGAAAGCTGGCCGGTATCCTGGCTGAAGCGACGAGCACCGCCGCCGGGTTGCAACATGTGGTGCTTGGCTTCGGCATGAATATCCTGCGCACTTCCTATCCGCCTGACATCTCAACCGCAGCGACATCACTCGAATCAGAGCTTGGCCGTCCAGTTGCCCCTGGGGCAGTTCTTGCAGAATGCCTGGCTACGATTGCTGAACGCATGAGTGAACTGTCGACTGGTCGATCGCCGAAGGTCCTTCATCGTTGGGCTGAGCTGTCACCGTCTTCACGCGGAGCGCGGATTGAGTGGGAAACACCTCTCGGCCGGCGGGCTGGGGTCACGGCGGGTGTCGATAGCGACGGCGCCCTTCTGGTCCGTCGTGGCTCCGAGCTGGACCGGGTGGTGTCGGGGGGCGTGCTGTGGGGATGACGAGCTCGAGCAACTAGATGCCCTGGGACGACGCAGCAGGCCTGCGTAAAATCATCGACCATCTCGGACCGGGGATCTTCGTCGCGCTGTCCGAGCCTGACGGGCGGCTCCTGATGGTGAATCGCCCCGCGATGGAGGCCGGTGAGGTCCGGGAAGAGGACGTGATCGGCCGGCCGATTTACGAAACCGCGGGTTTCACTCATTCAGCAGCGGTTGTCGCCAGGGCTCGTGAAGCAGTTGAGCGGGCGAGTGCGGGGGAGCCGCAGCGATTCGACCTCGAGTTGATGGTGGGTGGCGGCCGCCTCATCACTGTCGATTTCTCGGTCGCGCCGGTCCGCGACGATCGAGGCGAAGTCATTTACCTCGTCACCTCCTGTTTCGACATTACCGAACGGGTCGAGGCCCACGCCGAGCTGCGGCAGAAGGCCGCCCAGGATTTGCGCGCCCAGCGACTGGCCAGTATCGGAACCCTGGCGGGGGGCATCGCCCACGATCTGAACAACGTGCTGGCGCCGATCGTGATGTCGATCGACCTTCTGAGTGCGAGTGTCACGTCGGACGACGATCGCGTGCTGGTCGACGCGATTTCGACGAGCGCGCGGCGCGGCGCCGACATGGTGCGCCAGGTGCTGTCCTTCGCGCGCGGCATGCAGGCCGAGCGCACGCAGATCCGACCCGGGGCGCTGCTGGCCGATGTCGAGAAGACCATTCGCGGCCTTTTTCCAGGCAACATTGCCGTGCGTTCCGAGTGCGTCGGCGAGCCCTGGCCGATCCTCGGCGATACGACCCAGCTCCACCAGGTCCTGATCAATCTCTGCGTGAATGCGAGGGACGCCATGCCAGACGGCGGCAGCCTGGTGCTCCGTGCCGCCAACGTCGAAGTCGACGGCCGTCCGCAGGTCCGCTTTGACGTCGAAGACAGCGGCCTTGGCATGGATCCGGACGTGGTCGACCACATCTTCGATCCATTCTTCACAACCAAAGACCTGGGCCAGGGCACCGGGCTCGGCCTGCCGACCTCGCTCGCCATCGTGAAGCGGCACGAGGGTTCGCTGCATGTCTCGAGCATCAGTGGTGCGGGATCACGCTTCACCGTGTTCATCCCGGCGGTCCTCGGGGTCACCGCGACTACCACGGTCAGCGAACGAACCGAACGGCCCATCGGCCACGGCGAGACGATCCTCGTCGTCGACGATGAGTTGTCGATTCGTCGCGTGACGAAACAGACACTCGAGGCCAACGGCTACCGTGTGCTGACGGCTGCGGATGGTTCAGAGGGGCTCGCGCTCTATCGATCTAATCGCCACAGCATCGCGGCGGTTGTGACCGACATGATGATGCCGGTCATGGACGGCGCGGCCATGATGGACGGATTGCTGTCGCTCGACCCACAGCTTCCGATCATCGCTTCCAGCGGCTTCGCGGCGCCGGCGCCCGAAGCCGTGCTCGCCAGGGTCCGGGCCGTGCTCTCCAAGCCCTACACGGCGGAAACGCTCCTCGTCACGCTGCGCGATGTCCTGCCGGGCTAAACTGGATGGATGCTGCTCGCGATCGATGTCGGTAACAGCAATATCGTCCTTGGCGTGTTCGACGCCGACCGGCTTACTGAAAGCTGGCGGCTCGTCACGATGCGGGAGCGTACCGCCGACGAACTCGGCATCCTGATCACCCATCTCTTCGAGCGGAGCCGCATCGACCTGGCGCGGGTGGACGGCATCATCCTGTCCTCGGTCGTGCCGCCGCTGACCGGCACGATGGAGGAGATGTGCGAGCGCTACTTCGACAAGCGTCCGCTGACAGTGGATCCGGCCAACACCGGCATGCCGGTGCTGTATCAGCCGCCCACCGATGTCGGCGCCGACCGTGTCGTCAACGGCGTCGCAGCCTACGAAACATTCGGCCGCGCGACTTCCGCCCCCGTCATCGTCGTTGACTTCGGGACCGCGACGACGTTCGACGCCATCTCCAAGGCTGGTGAATATCTCGGCGGCGTGATCTGCCCCGGCATTGGTATCTCCGCCGACGCCCTGTTCCAGCGCGCCGCGCGGCTGCCGCGTGTGGACGTGCGAAAGCCGCCGTCGGTCATCGGGCAGACGACCGTGACGTCGATGCAATCCGGACTGTTCTTCGGCTACGTCTCGCTCGTGGATGGCATCGTCGCGCGGATCCGGGCGGAACTGGAAGACGGCGACCGCGCCCTGTGCGTCGCCACCGGCGGCATGGCGGACGTGCTGGCGGGTGAGACCACCGCGATCCAGCGCGTGGAGAAGGACCTGACGCTGCAGGGGCTCCGGATGATCTGGGCCCGCCTACGCTCATGATGGCGAACCCCGGCATGGAAGAACTCCCGGATTACTGCCGCCAGATCGAGTCGTATCTGTGCCGGAAGAACGGCGGCCACCTCGTGCGGATCGTCGGACCGGCGTTCGAGACGGTGAGAACCTGGGCGAGCCAGGGTGTGCCACTGAAGGTGGCGTTCCAGGGGATCGATCGCTCCGTCGAACGCGCCCAGGCGAAGCCAGGCCGGCAGCGGCCGCTGCGGATCGAGTTCTGCGAAGCCGATGTGCTCGAAGCGTTCGACGCCTGGCGGCGTGCGATCGGCGCCGGCGCATCGCGCGTCTCCGAGGATGGCGTCGCCACAGAGGAGTGGGGAAGCACCGGCCGCAAAGGCTCACTGGCGTCACACATCGAGCGCAGCCTGTCGAGACTGCTCGTGGTCAAGGCCGGCGGCGACAACCCTGACTTCGATGCGCTGATCACCAGGGTCATCAGCGAACTCGATAGTCTCGCCGCCACGGCGAAAAGCGTGCGGGGTGAGGCCCGTGCGCGCAGCATCGCGCGTCTCGCCGAGCTCGACGCTGAACTGATCGCGGCGGCCCGTGGGGGCGCAAGCCAGGGCATGGTGGCCGCGCTGCGGCGCGAAGCAGACGCGGAGCTGGCTGGTTTCGCCGGTCGCATGCCGGCAGAATCCCTCGAGCGGTCGAGGGCGTTGGCCTTCGACCGGCTCCTTCGCGACGCCCTGAACTTGCCCGTCCTTTCGTATGAGTAACCCATGGCGGTAACGGTCGGACAGGAAGTCGAGGTCCTCATCGAGAAGCCGGCCTCGGGTGGCCGCATGATCGCGCGCCACGATGGCGAAGTGCTGCTCGTCGCCGGCGGGATCCCCGGTGAACGTGTCGCCGCGGTCGTAACTCGAGCCGAAAAGCGCGTGGCGTTCGCAGACACGGCGCGCGTGATCGAGGCCTCACCCGACCGGCGGGTGGTTCAGGGCGACGCGGCCTGCGGCGGCACCCTCTACTCGCACATCGCTTACGACCGCCAGGTTCGGCTCAAGGCAGAAATCATCCGGGATGCCTATACCAGGATCGGCCGCATTCCGGTTGAAGCCGAGATCGACGTCGCGGTGTCGGTCGAGCGTGGCTACCGCATGCGTGCCCGGTTTCATGTGCAGGAGGGCAGGCCAGGCTTCTACCGCGAGGGCACTCGCGAGCTCTGTGATCCTCGCCAGACCGGGCAACTCCTCGATGCGTCGATCGACTCGGTCGAACAGGCCGTCGCTGCGCTTCAGGCGCAGGGGATCACGACCGTGTCGGTGGAGCTGTCGGAGAACATGGCCGGCGACCAGCGAGCGTTACACGTGGATCTGCGGGACGCCAAGCCCTCCGGTGACGCACTCGACCGCGCCATCGCCGCCGCGGGGCTGACGGGACTGACCGCTCGCACACTCGAGAACGTGTTCTACTCGGCCGGCGATCCGATCGTCAGTGACCCACTGTCGGCGCTGACCGCTGGACGGGCGGGGGACGGATCGCTCCGCCGCCACCCGCAGTCCTTCTTTCAGGGGAACCGTTCTCTGCTCCCCGTGCTGACAACCGCCGTGATCGACAGCGTCGAGCCGGGCGCGACCGTAGATTTGTACGCCGGGGTCGGGCTGTTTGCCGTCGCACTCGCAGCATCAGGACACGTCGACATCACGGCGGTGGAGGGCGATCCCGCGAGCGGCAAGGATCTGCTGCGCAACGCCGCGCCGTTTTACGACCAGCTGCGCGTCGCGCGGGCGAGTGTCGAGGCCTTTCTCGCCCGCGGGTTCACCGCTGCGCCAGCGAACCTCGTTATCGACCCGCCACGAACGGGCATGTCGAAGGAAGCGGCAGACGCCATCGCCAGCTCCAATGCACGGCGGATCGTCTATGTGTCGTGCGACGCGCCGACAATGGCGCGCGACGCCAGGCGCCTGATTGACGGCGGCTACCGGCTCGTCAGTCTTCGGGGCTTTGATCTGTTTCCGAATACGCCTCATGTTGAGACGCTAGGCGTCTTCGAGCGATAGCCACAAAGGCTTCGAAGAGGCCGCGGAACTCACCGGTCCGCCAGAAGTTTTCCGGGTGCCACTGGACGCCGACACAGAATTCAGCCTCCGTTGCCTCAATCGCTTCAATGACGCCATCCGGGGCCGTGGCGGACGCGGAGAGATTCTTCCCGAGCGTCGCCACCGACTGGTGGTGCCGGCTGTTCACCCGGCAGGTGTGCGCACTCGTCACGGCATCGCCCAGGATCTTGTGGAGCCTGGAGCTCGGGCGCTACCGCGACATCATGCGCGATGGCGTCCTTGGTCTGCGTCAGGGTGTGCGGCAGCTCTGTCGTCACCGCACTCGGGATGTCCTGCACCAGCGTGCCGCCGGTGGCGACGTTGAGCACCTGCGCGCCGCGGCAGATGGCCAGGAGCGGTACCCCGGCATCGACCGCGCGCCGCGCCAGGTCCAGCTCGAACTCGTCGCGGCCGGGCTCGGCATCCTCAACCGCCGGGTGACGATCCTCCCCGTAGAACACCGGGTCGACGTCGCCGCCACCGGTGAGAAGCAGGCCGTGAATCTCGCCGAGGACCTTCTTCGCGCTCTCGGTGACTTCGAGGACGCGCGGGCGTCCCCCGGCCTGTTCAATCGACGCCAGGTAGTCGTCGAGCCTGCTGCAGCGGCTGATGCCGATGATTGGTTTCATCACATTTTTGCCGGCACCGAGCAGCCCATCAGCTGCAGTGCCATCGTGAGCTGGCGACGGTAATAGGCGACCGCCGCGGCGCGCCAGAGGCGGGCGTCCTCCCGCTCCTCGTTCAGGATCGAGTACTTGTGGTAGAAGCCGTTGAATGTCTGCGCGAGCGCGAACGCGTACTTCGCGAGCACCGACAGTTCCAGGGTCCGCACCGACTGGTCCACCACGTCATCGAGCCGCGCCGCTTCCAGCACGAGGTTCCACAGATCGTTCGCCTCATCGTCGGCGTTCACAAGCACGGCGCTGGATGTGCCGCCGATTGCCGCGACCACACCGGCCTCGTCGATGCCGTGACGCTCTTTCAGTTTGTGAAAGATGTTGTTGGCGCGGACGGCGGCGTACTGCAGGTACGGACCGCTTTCACCCTCGAAGCTCAGCGCCTCGTCGATGTCGAAGATGATGACCTTGCCACGCGAGAACTTGACCATGAAATAGCGGACCGCCGCGGTTGCAATCATCTCAGCGATCTGCCGCGCGTCGGCGTCCGCCAGCTCCGCATTGCGCTTCGCCACTTCGACCGCGGCCTTGTCGCGGAGCCGGTCCAGGAGGTCGTCGGCCTTGACGCCGAGGCCTTTGCGGCCGGAGACCTCGACGAAAGGACGATCCGCAACCTCGGACGTGTCGTAACCAAGTTCGCGCGCGGTCTGGTGCGAGAGCGCCACCATTTCGTAGGAGTAATGAATCGAGTGCGCGGCCTGCTCGTGATAGCCGAGCGCGGCAAGGGCTTGCTTCAGCAGCTTCTGCAGGTACGACTGCCTGGTGTCGATGACATTGCAAACCCACGAGGCGCGGCCGAAGAACGGTGGATTCGGTGAGGCGGCATCAGGCTGCGACGTCGTTGACCACAGGGGCGGCTGGCCGGGTTCAAAGATCCGGTAGTGAAAGTCCTTGCCGAGGAGTCCGAACTTCCAGAGCTGGTACGCCATGTCCTTGCCGACGTAGGTCACCGTGCCGTCGGAACGGACGATGACTTTCTCCTTCTGCTCTTCCTCTTTCTTGTCGTCATCGGCTGCGGCCGCATCCGCGGACGCTTCTGCGGCTGGCTCGTCTTCGATCTTCATCACCCAGCAGCCCTTGAGTTTGCCTTCCGGCTGCAGGTAGACCGATCCCGTCTTCTTCAGGTACTCGAATGCGTGCGCCCAGAACTGGAGCCGGAGGATGTCACCTTCCCAGGTCAGCAGGTCATAGCCGATGTTCATCCGCGCCATCGTCTTCACGTGACACCGGACGATGTGATCGGCGATGAAGTGTGCGAGTTCCGCGGTCTCGTTGCCGCCGTGCTCGATAGCGTGCAGGGCCGTCGAGCGGATCTTCAAGCGGTCCTTGTCGCCCGCGTACCACTCGGTGACCTGCGCGTAGAGGTCCCAGCAGTAGTAATCGAACCGCGTCGTGGCGGCGATCTCGCGGACGTCGGCGAGCGTCTTGTGCTCGATCTCGCGAAAGCCGACGGCAACGTCGGCAACCTGCACACCGGTGTCGTCGATGTAGTTCTGGATCTCGACGTCGCGACCGAGGAAGCGGAGCAGGCGTCCGAGCGCGTCGCCAAGCGCCGCGTTCCTGAGATGCCCGATGTGGGCGGCCTTGTTCGGATTGATGGCCGTGTGTTCGACGATCGCCTTGCCCGAGCCGGTCGCCGACAGATCACGCTCCTCTCGCAGCCACCGGGTGGCGCAGGCGGCGCGATCGAGGAAGAAGTTGACATAGCCATTGGGCGTGGCTTCGATCCTCGAAAAGCCCTCAACCGTCCCGAGGGCCGCCGTGATCTCCTGCGCAATTACACGCGGGGCTTTGCGAAGACGGCGGGCGAGCGTGAAGGCGAGCGGCACGGCAAAGTCGCCAAGCGTCCGGTTCGGCGCGAGCTCGACGGGGATGTCGACGAGGGCCGGATCACCGGCGGGCATGTCGTACAAACGGGTGACCGCGTCGGTCATGCGCGCGCGGATCAGGGTGTGGATCGGGAGGATCATGTGTGCTCAGTTATCCGTGATAGCATCGGGCATTCCAGCCCTATCGAGTATCCGTTGGGCCTGCGCGTAATCATGCGGCGTGTTGACGTTCACGAACAGCAGTCCATCCGGATCGTACGCCGCCAATTCCTCGGGGCCGATTTCCGCAACCCGCACGCCGTCCGGCGGGATCGCGGCATGACGCTCGCCCCGGTCCAGCCGTTCGCGAATTGGGGCTGCGCATGCGCGTCGATAGATGAGCGCAGAGCGGTTGGTATCCGTCGACCGTGCGCGGCATGACTACGTCGGCGTCTTCCACGCTGGCGAGACGCTGCACGAACGCCGTCGTCACAAACGGCATGTCGCAGGCGAGCACGAGGGTCCGGTCGCACGGGGAACCCAGGATGGCCGTGTAGATGCCACCCAATGCGCCGCCATCGGCGATGAGGTCCGGTATGACGGGAAGGCCGGCATGCGCGGCGGCGCCGTAGGCATCGCCAACCGCGAAGATATGTGTCGTGACTGGCCGCACGGCGTCGAGCACACGCGCCAGGATGGCGCGGCCGTCGAGCAGCAGGCTGCTCTTGTCGATGCCGCCCATGCGGCGCGCCCGTCCGCCGGCAAGAATCGCGACCGCAAGAGTGGAATGGTTCGACATGGCCGATCTGTCCAACATTATCAGATGGGTTGCGTACCGCGATGAGTGAGGCGCGCATCGGACGCGTGCTGGTCGCGAGTCTGCACCAGGCCATCGCCGACATCCTGCCGATGCGGCTGGAGTTCTACGAGAACTGGCTGAACTCCTCAGGGCTCGCGGGAAGGGACGATCGGGCTCGCGCCGTTGTCCGCGGTGCTGAGTTTCCTCCGGCAGGAAGGTCCGGCTTACGCAGAGATCACCAGCAAGGCTGGTGTCTACGCGGCCGAATGGACGGTTCGCAGCCTGCCGACGGTCGAGCGGCGGTTGATCAACGTGCTGCCGACGCCGCTGCGGGCGCGCATGGCGTTACGGGCCGGGCGCATGCTCGTCCGCAATACCTACCCTGGGTCTCGCGCGCTGATGAAATTCAAGAAGGGAGAGGCGTCGGTCGATCTCCGCGGCTCTCTGTTCTGCGAAGTACGCGAAGCTTCCGCCCTGCCGCTGTGTGGCTTCTACGCCGCTGCTCTCGCGCGCGTTCTTCAGCTCTTTGCGATTGACGCGCAGCTGCAGGTCGTCGAGTGCCGTGCCTCCGGAACCCGGAAGGGCTGCATGTTTGCCATCGCGCTCTCGCCGCCCCCAGTCGTCGAGGTGCCGGAGCATGCCGCATAGATTCCTGGCGATCGTGATCGCGGCCGTAATTTGATCGACGGCCGCTCCGGTCTCGGCGCAGCCGGCAGGCAGCCGCGTGCTGGTGATGCCCTTCGATAACCCGCTGCGGGAGCCCCGGCTGCATTGGATCGCCGAGGCGGCGAGTCTGCTCGTGGCCGACGAATTGAACGCGCGTGGCGTATCGGCCATTCGGCGTGACGAGCGCATCCGCGCGTTCGAGCAGCTGCATCTGCCGGTCGCGGCGAGCCTGAGCCGCGCCACCGTCGTGAAGGTGGGGCAGCTGGTCGGCGCCTCCGAGGTCATTGTCGGCAGTGTCCGCTTCGAAGCGGATGCCCTCGTCGTCGAGGCTAACGGCATCCGGATCGACGTCGGGCGGGTCCAGTCGCCGGTTTCCGAGCGCGGGCCGCTCGCCGATGTCGTCCTTCTGTTCGAGCGGCTATCCGCGAAACTGGCATCCGGAGCGCCGCTGCGAGGTCAGCGGAGTCCGCGGCCACCGATCGAGGCCTTCGAGGCCTACGTCAAGGGTTTGATGGCCGAGAGGCACGGCCACGCGCGCCACGTTCCTCGAAGAGGCGATCGAGAAGTATCCCGAGTACGACCGCGCCTACCTGGCGCTCTGGCGGGTGAGACACGACCAGGCTGACTATGCATCGGCCGTTGCGGCCGCGCAGGCGGTCCCCCGGCCTCGCCGCTGGCGCAGCTGGGGCGGTTCAGCGCCTCCGTCTCGCTCCTCGAGCTCGACAAGTTCGATGACGCCTTCGAAGGCTTCACGAAGTCGGCTGCCGGAGTGCCGCCGGCCGTGGCGGCGGCGGCGCTGAATAATCTCGGTGTCGTGCAGCTGCGACGGGGATCCTTCGAGCGGGGCGTGCCGACCTACTTCTTCACTCGGGCCGCTGATGCGGATCCCGGTGATCCGGACATCCTCTTCAATCTCGGCTACGCCTACATCCTGGAGAAGAATTTCCAGGGCGCCATCTATTGGCTGCGCGAGACCCTCCGCCGCGACCCGACCGATGCCGAAGCGCACTACCTGCTCGGCGTGGCGCTGCAGCATACCGACAGCCCGGTCGAAGCGGCGCGCGAGACGGAGCTCGCCAAGCAGCTGTCCTCGCAACTCCCGGAACTCGAGAAGCGCGCACTGGCGGAGAAACTGCCGGTACCCCGGGGCCTGGCGCGGATTCGGGAGGATCCAGAGTCGCGGGCCGGGCAGCGACCCGAGCAGACGATCGTCAACAGCGCGCAGAAGGAGCAGCGGGAGCTCTCGGCCTTTCACCTCGATCGTGGCCGCCGGCTGTTCGAGAGGGAAGAAGACCGCGAAGCCCTGGCGGAGCTGCGCCGGGCCATCTACCTGTCGCCGTACGAAGCGCAGGCCCATCTGCTGGTCGGGCGTATTCACCTGCGCGCCGGCCGTCCGGCGGAAGCGGTCGAAGCGTTGAAGATCTCGATCTGGAGCGCAGACTCCGCCCCCGCGCGCGTCGCGCTTGCGGAGGCCTATCTGAAGCAGCAGAATACGGCTGCGGCCAGAACCGAGCTGGAGCGTGCACTCGTTCTCGATCCCGAGTCGGCAGACGCCAAGCGTTTGCTCGCCAGCCTGGTGGGCAAATAGCGGGACAAGGAGTCAACTTCCAAGTCCCAACTCCAACGCCCAAGAGGCGTCAATGAGCGTTTCGACTTAGTGTTGAAATTTGGAGTTGGGAATTGGGAAGGAGGTGGATATGCGCGCCTGGGTCTTTGTGCTCACGGGTCTGTGCATGCTTGCTGTGTCTGCCGGACGCGCGCAGCAGGGCGGGACGCCCATCGTCTACACCGCCGAAGTGGATGGCATCATCCAGCCGGTCGTCGGCGAGTACGTGCGTAATACCATCCAGAAGGCGGATGCGGCCGGCGCCGCGCTGCTGGTGCTCACGCTTCGTACCCCTGGCGGATTGCTGGACACGACGCGCGATATCAATACCGCGATCATCAACGCCAAGACGCCCGTCGCGGTCTGGGTTGGGCCGTCAGGTAGTCGTGCCGCCTCCGCCGGATTCCTGATCACGATGGCGGCAGACATCGCCGCCATGGCGCCGGGGACGCATATCGGTGCGGCGCACCCCGTTTCTGGCGACGGCGGCAAGATGGACGACACCATGGCGAAGAAGGTGGCGTCCGACACAGCGAGCTACGGACGAACGCTCGGGCAGCAGCGACGACGCAACGCCGTGCTGATCGAGCAGGCGGTCATCGACAGCCGCTCGTTCACCGAGCAGGAGGCGGCCGCTGCCGAGCCGCCCTTGATCGAGGTCGTCGCCTCGGATGTTGGTGACCTGCTGCAGAAGCTCGATGGCCGGTCGATCAAGAGGTTCGACGGGCGCGAACATGTCTTGAGACTGGCCGGTGCCACGCGCGAAGCCGTCGACATGACGTGGGCCCAGCGGATGTTGAGCGCGATCGCGCACCCGCAGGTCGCCTACTTGCTGCTTACCCTTGGCATGCTCGGGCTGACGGTGGAATTCTGGAACCCGGGATCAATTTTTCCTGGCGTTGCGGGTGGCATCTGCCTCCTGCTGGCCTTCTTTGCGTTGCAGGTATTGCCGGTGAGCTATGCGGGCGTGCTGCTGATCGTCCTCGGTATCATCCTGCTGATCCTCGAGGTCAAGGTCACGAGCTTCGGCGTACTGGCCGTCGGGGGCGTGGTGTCGTTGTTTTTCGGATCCCTGATGTTGATCGATTCGCCGCTGCCCGAGATGCAGATCGGCCTCCGGATGATCATCCCGATCACGCTGTCGATCGCCGGTATCCTCCTGTTCCTCGTCCGGCTCGCCGTCCGCGCCCAGCAGCAGCGGACCGTGACCGGCGAGGAAGGCATGATCGGCGAAGTCGGCCACGCCCTGAGTTCGATCAGCGCGGGCGGGGTCGGGCGGGTGCAGGCGCACGGCGAAATCTGGACGGCAACATCCGAGCAGGAGGTCGCTGCCGGCGATCGTGTCAGGATCGTCGCCGTGAAAGGGCTGCTGTTGACGGTCCACCGCGTGTGAGTCGGTAATCCCGACCTTCGCCTGCGCATGGGTCGGCCGTTTTGGCCAGAAGGAGTCTCCAGTGCTGCCGTTCTCTCCGGTGCTCATCGTGCTCGTGGTTGTGGCCTTCTACCTGTTCAGCTCGATCAAGGTGCTGAACGAGTACGAACGGGCCGTCGTGTTCCGGCTCGGCAAGTTGCTGTCGGAGCCCAAGGGGCCGGGGGTCATTTTCGTGTTCGCCCCCATCGACAAGATGGTCCGGGTCAGTCTGAGGACGGTCGTCATGGACGTCCCTCCCCAGGACGTCATCACTCGCGACAACGTATCGGTCAAGGTCAACGCGGTCGTCTACTTCCGCGTGATGGATCCGCGTCGCGCCATCGTCGAGGTCGAGAGCTATCACTACGCCACGTCGCAGCTGGCCCAGACGACATTGCGGAGCGTGCTCGGCCAGGTGGAGATGGACGACCTGCTGTCGGAGCGGGATCGCCTGAACGTCCAGCTCCAGCAGATCCTCGACCAGCACACCGATCCGTGGGGCATCAAGGTCTCGTCGGTGGAGGTGAAGCACGTCGATTTGCCGCCCGACATGCAGCGCGCGATGGCCCGCCAGGCGGAAGCCGAGCGCGAGAAGCGTGCTAAAATCATCCACGCAGCAGGTGAATTGGAGGCGTCTGAGAAGCTCGCGCAGGCTGCCGGCGTGATCGCGACCGAGCCGATGTCGATCACCTTGCGTTATCTGCAGACACTCACGGAGATCGCGTCGGAAAAGAACTCGACGATCATCTTCCCGCTTCCGATCGAACTCATTCACCTGTTCTCGAACAAGAAATAAGCGGCGGCAACTGGATGGGAACCTGGCGGGTTCCGGTTCTTCTGAAGAGGCGCAGGCGTGTCCGAGCTGAGAAACGACACAACAGAAGACGGATTCCACGAGATCCAATTCAGCAGGAAGGAACTCGTCTTCTTGTTCATGGCGGCGAGCGTCGCCCTGATCTTCGTGTTCCTCGCCGGCGTGCTGGTGGGGCGCGATGCCGCGTCCAAGAATCCTGAGCAGTCGATTTCGTCCGGCGCGGAGGAGCCGCCGGCCACCCCCCCGAGCACCCCAGAAGAGCCGCCACAGCCGGCGAAGGACCAGCCGGCTACCACTACCAAGGGCGAGTTGTCCTATCCGACGATTCTCGGCGACGACAAACAGAAGCCGAAGGAAGAGCCGAAGCCGAAGGACGAGCCGAAGCCGGTGGACCCACCGAAGCCGGTCCAGGCGCCGCCAGCGGCGGCCAAGCCCGAGACCGCCCCGGCCCCGGCCGCGGACCAGGGGCCGAAGGTTCCGACCAGCGGCAAACCGGGGGTCTGGGTGATCCAGGTTTCGGCGCTGAAAACCCGGCAGCCAGCGGCGGAGTGGGTGCAGCGGTTGATCACCAAGGGCTATCCGGCGTTCCTCGAAAATCCGGCTCCCGGCGTCTTCCGCGTGCGGGTGGGCCGATACAAGGAGCGCCGTGAAGCCGACCAGGTCGCGCGCCGCCTCGAGAAGGAAGAGCAATTAAAACCGAACGTCTCGCGTTAGCCCTTCTCTCGGGAGCGCTCCTTGCGCTCAGCTTTCCGAAACACGGGCACCCGGCCTTCGCCTGGATCGCACTCACCCCTCTCATCATCGCGGTGTGGCGTACCACGTCACTCCGCCACTCGTTCTTCCTCGGGCTGCTGGCCGGGGTCGTGGTACTTCTGGGGCACGCTGCTACTGGCTGGTGGAAACGATGACGACCTTCGGCGGGCTCGCCTGGCCGATGGCGTTCGTCGCGGCGTTCCTGCTGGTCGCTTACCTGTCCTTGTTCCCGGCCGCGTTTGCCGTCCTGCTGGCGAAGAGCCGGCGGGCCTTCGGCGTACCGGCCCTTGCGCTGGCGGCGCCGATCTGGGTCACGACCGAGCTCGGACGGCAGTATGTCTGGGACGGCTTTCCATGGGCGCTTCTCGGCTACAGCCAGGTGACGGTGCTACCGGTGGCGCAGTCGGCCAGCCTCGTCGGGGTCTACGGCCTCTCTGCGCTGCTCGCATTCACCGCGGCAGCCGCTGCCGCACTGGTTCTGTTGCAGGCACGAGCCCGCCTCGTCTATCCGGCCGCCGCGGCGCTGATCGTGGCGGCGTGCGTTCTCTGGGGCAATGCGCGTCTCGGCCGGTCGGAACTGCTCCAGGCCGGCACACCGATCCGCATCGCGGTGATTCAGGGGAACATCGCGCAGGACGACAAGTGGAATCCCGGGCTACGTGACGCCATCACCAACAAATACATCGCCATGACCCGCCGCGCCCTCGACGCCGGTGCCCGGTTCATCCTGTGGCCGGAGTCTTCGACGCCGTTCTTCTTCGAGCACGACCTCGTCCGCGGCGGCGACATCCGCCGACTCGCCGCTGAAGCAGGCGCGACGTTGCTGATCGGCAGCGACCAGGTCGAGCCATTACAGGTGGCCGCCGGACAGAAGCCGGACGCGCGCTACTACAACGCCGCCTTCCTGGTGCGGCCGAGCGGACAGGTCGGCGCCGTTTACCGGAAGATGCACCTGGTGCCGTTCGGCGAGTACGTACCGCTCAAGGACCTGCTGTTCTTCGTTGGCCCGATCGTGGAAGCGGTCTCGGCCTTCACGCCGGGGAGCGACCCGGTCCTGCTGCCGGTCGATGGCCACATGGTGAGCACGGCCATCTGTTACGAGGTCATCTTCCCGAACTTGATCCGCCGCTTCGTGAACGACGGCAGCGAACTGCTCACCACCATCACCAACGACGCGTGGTACGGCCGCTCGTCGGCCGCCTATCAACACTGGGAACAGTCGTCCATGCGTGCGATCGAACAGGGGCGCTACCTGGCGCGCGCCGCCAACACCGGCATCAGCGGCTTCGTCGATCCCTATGGTCGCGTGGTGGAGAAGTCGGATCTGTTTCACGAGGCGATTCTGATCGGCGACCTGCGGTTCATCACCGACCGGACCCTCTACAGCCGCATCGGCGACCTGGTGGCATGGCTGTCGCTGGCGGTGACACTCGCCGCTTTCGCGACATCATTCCGCCGCGGCATCCAGTAGAATCTTAAGCTACGTCGCACGTAGCACGTCAGCACGTCGCACGTAGCACGCAGCACCGCACATCCGCACGCAGCACATCGGACGTTTATGGCCCTTCAACTCGACGAGCAGCTCCGCAGATACGAAGACCTCGCGCAACGCGCGATGGACCTGCGGAGCTATCTTTGACGCCGCCCGCCCCGAAGACGAACTCGCCGGAATAGCCGCACGCGTGGCCGGCCCCGATTTCTGGAAGGACCAGGAGGCCGCGCAGAAAGTCATGCAGCGCCGCCGCCGGCTCGAGGATGAAATAGACCTCAGCCAGCAACTGAAGACGCGGGTAGAGGATCTCGCCGTCCTCGTCGAGTGGGCCCAGGCGGGGGAACCCGTGCTCGACGATCTGGCCAAGGGCCTCGACGAACTGAACGCGCGCGTCGACACCGGCGAGACCAAGAAGACGCTCGGCGGCGAGCACGATCGCAAGAACGCCATCGTCACGATCCACCCTGGCGCCGGCGGCACCGAATCGCAGGACTGGGCCGAGATGCTGCTGCGCATGTACGTGCGCTGGATTGAGCGCCACGACTTCAAGCGCGAGGTGTTCGACCTCCAGCCCGGCGAAGACGCCGGCATCAAGAGCGTCACGTTTTCGGTCCTGGGCGAGTACGCGTATGGGATGCTGCTCGCGGAAGCCGGCGTGCACCGGCTGGTGCGCATCTCTCCCTACGACCAGGCGGCCCGCCGTCACACCTCCTTCGCGTCGGTCTACGTGTGGCCGGAACTGCCGGAAGACGTGGACGTCGAGATCGACGAGAAGGACCTGCGCGTCGATACCTACCGATCGAGCGGCGCCGGCGGACAGCACGTCAACGTGACCGATTCGGCGATCCGGCTGACGCATCTGCCAACCGGCATCGTCGTTTCCTGCCAGAACGAGCGCTCGCAGCACAAGAACCGTGCGCAGGCCATGAAGGTCCTCAAGTCCCGGCTGTTCGATCTGAAGATGAAGGAGCAGCAGGCGAAGATGGAGCAGCTCGGAGGGGAGAAGAAGGACATTGCGTTCGGATCCCAGATCCGCAGCTACGTCCTGCATCCGTATCAGCTGGTGAAAGACCACCGGACGAAGGAGGAGGTCGGCGACGTGCAGCGCGTGCTCGACGGCGACATCGATCCCTTCATCAAGACCTACCTGATGCGCAAGGCCTCTGGGTCGCTCGCGCCACCGACCAACGACGACGAATAGAGACGCCCGGCGATCTGGACGGAGCCCGTCTCGCCTTCGGCACGGCACGACGTCAGCGACACACGGCACAACTTCTATCAGGCCGCCCAATCTGAGATCCCCTCACCGGAGTATTTCGTCGCGTCGTCGTGTCGTCCTGCCGTCGTGTATCGCGCCAGCGAATGTCGCTTCGGCCGTTCCCCGCGTCTAGCCGTCCTTGACCAGCGCAGTTGAAGTCGATCAGCAGTCGATTCTGAGATCCAAGTCTTCAGTTGCGAGAGCACGTCGAGGCGATCTGCACGAGCTGCTCGCCTTCGGAGGGCACGACGCACGACGACACACGGCACAATTTCGGGTTGGACGCCCAATCTGAGGTTCCCGTTTTAGTGTGCGTCGTCGCACCCGCCCAAAATGTCGGGCCTACTGTTTGATGGAACCGGGCTGCGTGCCGGCGATGAAGGCTTCTGAAATCGCGCCCGGTGTGCCCTCGGTGGCCATGCCGCCCGTTCCCTTGTCGACCGTCATGAAGACGATGTTCCCGGGCGGTTCGAACTTCGGCGCGTCCTTGCGGTCGCCGATCCATGCCTTCATCACGTCGATCCAGATCGGCAGGGCCGCGGTGGTGCCGGTCATGTTGTTGCCGATCGGCTTCTTCTGATCCATGCCGAGCCACACCGCGATCGTGATGTCCGGATCGAAGCCGATGAACCACGCGTCGGTGTAGTCGTTGGTCGTTCCGGTCTTGCCGGCCACCGGCCAGTTCAGCTCGTTGGCCCTCGCGCCGGTGCCGCGAAGCACGACGCCGCGAAGCAGGTTCGTCATCACGAAAGCGGTGTCGGCACGGATGGCGTCCTTGGGCTCCGGGCGGTTGTCCTCGAGCACATTGCCGGCCCGATCCGTCACTCTCTGGATCGCATACGGCTTCATCCGAACGCCCTGGTTCGGGAAGACCGCATATGCGCTGGTCATCTCCATCACCGTCGCCTCTGCCGCGCCGAGCGCGACCGGCAGATACGGGGGAATCGGTGACTCGAGCCCGAGCCGCCGCGCGAACATGATCACCTGCTTCGGGCCCAGCTGGTCCATCATCCGCACCGCGGGCACGTTGCGCGACTGTTCGAGCGCCCGGCGCAGCGTGATCGGGCCCTGGAACTCGCGGTCGTAGTTCATGGGGGAGTAGACCGGCTGATTGGGCCCGGCCGGAAAACTCACCGGCACATCCATGATCACGGACGCGGGCGTGTAGCCGCGATCGATGGCGGCGGTGTAGACGATCGGCTTGAACGCCGACCCGACCTGGCGAAAGGCCTGGGTGGCGCGATTGAACTTGCTCCGCTCGAAACTGTAGCCGCCGATCATCGCTCGGATCTGTCCGGTGCGATTGTCGAGTGCCAGCACGGCGCCTTCGAGCGCGGGCGGCTGCTCGATTGTGGCGGTCGCGGTCTTGCCGCCCTCGGCGACCGCTACTAGCCTCGCTTCGATCATGTCGCCAACGCTGGCCAGCTGCGTGGCGGATGTCTTGTTCGTCCAGGCAAAACCCTTGCGGTCGATCGTCACCGCGAGCGCGCCGGCGCGCGCCTTGATCGACGCCGCATCCACCGCCATGACGACGGCGGGGATGATGTCGCCGTCGCGCATCGGACGATCCCACCGGGCGTGACGGAAGGCGTCAACCTTGTGACCGTCCTTGACCACGTTGCGCGTGGGCTTGCGCCAGCCGCGCGTCTTGTCGATCCGGCGCAGGCCCTCGCTGAGCGCGTGATTCGCAGCCGTCTGCAGTTTCACGTCGAGCCCGGTCTGGATGGAGAGGCCGTTCTCATAGAGCTGCTTGGCGCCGTAGCGCTGCTCGAGCTCCTTGCGGACTTCTTCGAGGAAGTACGGGGCGACCGACTGATAGGCCGTCGGCTCACCGACGGTGACGATCGGCTTCTTCTTGGCAGCGTCAGCCGCCTCCGCGGTGATGTAGCCGACCTCCGCCATCCGGTTCAGCGTGTAGTTCCGGCGGCGCGTGGCCGCCTCCATGTTGACGAACGGGCTCTGCCGGACGTTGCTCTGCAGAATGCCGGCAATCATCGCCGCTTCCTCGAGTTCGACGTCCTTGGCGGACTTGCCGAAATACAGCCGCGATGCGGCTTCGACGCCGTAGACGCCGTGGCCGAAATACATCTGGTTGGCGTAGAGCGTGAAGATCTCGCGCTTGGTGTACCGCTTCTCGATCTGGATCGCGAGCATGCGCCTCGCGGATCTTCCGCTCCCACGTCTTTTCGTCGGTGAGGAACAGTTTGCGCGCGAGCTGCTGCGTAAGAGTGCTGGCGCCGCCGGCTTTGCGCCGGGCCGCGATGTCTTTTCCCAGGGTGACGATGATCCTGGGGATGCTCAAGCCGAAGTGCTTCTCGAACTCATCGTCTTCCGCGGCGAGGATCGCCTGCCGGAGCTTCGGAGAGATGGCTTCGTAGGGAATGACTTCGCGCCGCTGGATCGCGAATTCGCCGATGACCTCGCCGCCGGCGCCGTGAATGCGCGTGATCGTGCTCGGCGCGTAATCATCCAGCTCCGAGATCCTCGGCATGTCGCCCGAGTAGGCGAACATGACGCCGCTCGCTACGCCGAGGCCCGCGGCAATGATGAACAGGACCGCGATACCGGCGCCGCGAGCGACGCGGACTACGACTCTTGCCATCCGTCTATTGTCCTCCTGTTCGGCCTCCGCCCGCGCGCCTTACAGACGTTGCGCCTGACCCCGCCGCCACCCGACGGCCGGGAGCGCGCGCCAGGCGAAGCGGCTGCCGGTCGATCACCACCGAGCGTGGCGCTGCTGAGGGCGCTGCCGAAGGTTGTGGGGCCGATGGCTGTACGCCTGAGGGACTCCTTCTCTCATATGACCCCGAGCGACGGTCTTTCGGGTCCACTTCGATCGGGCTGCGCCGCCCGTCGTGGCTCGACCGTTGATGGCCGCGGCTCCTCGCGCGGAGCGGCGCGTCGCGCTGAAGGCGCGTCGACGGATGGCGTACGTTCGATGCCGCCGGCGGACGGCCGGCGTTCCATGCCGTAGCCCGGCGTTGCCCGCGTCACGATCGCGCACCGCTGTCTACGTTCGGAGCGGCGGCGCGCCGAGGCTCAATCGAGGACCTGTTGTCCGGCACCTGGCCGCGCAGGACTTCGACGCCCCCGGGCGACGCCGCCGGCCGAAGCGTCGGCGGGGCGGGTGGCGCGGGTGACGGGCCGGGCCGGGGTGGTCCGTTCGCGGGCGCCCGCTGCGTCGCGCGGCACTCGCCGCCGTCGGACTCACCGAGCGTCGACCCTCGACCGCGCTTGGCACCTGGATGCGCGAGCCTTCTGCTCTCATGCGGCCCTGGTCAGCGGGGAGGTTCGAGTAGACCGGCGATGACGGGCGGCGTCCGCCACTCACGCCCGGCCGAACGGATCGCGGTCGTCGCGCGCGGGCCGACATAGCCCTGCGGCAGCGGAGCGCGCTCGGCGACCCGGAATGATCCGCGCGTGCGGACATCGAGATGGTCGACGCGCACGACATTGCGGTGCACGTAGCCGTACCCGAAGTGGCGGTAGGGCAGGACCGTCCATGCGCGCCAGGGATCGTAGCCGTGGCCGAAGCCGATGTTGATCTGGAACACCGGCCTGTTGTTCCAGCCAAGCGGGCACCAGCTGACGTAGCCGGGTGCCGATGCCCATGAAACCCAGGCCGCGCCCCAGCTTCGACCGGGGATCCAGAACCAGCCCGCGCCGCCAAAGCCCCAGCGGCCATAGTGGTGCGTCGGCCAGCCCCACGGGTCGTAGCCGACCCAGGTCCAGCCGTACGGACGGAGGTTCGCCCAGCGTCCGCGGTAGTACGGCCGCCAATCGCTCTCGACCCGCGGATACCACACGCGTCCGTAGCTGGGTTCGTCTCCCCAGTAGCCGTTGCGATCCAGTTCCGCCGCGTAGGGACGGACTTCATCGGGGAGGTATTGCGCCGATGCCCCGAGACGCTCCTCGCGGCGCCGCTCCGACCAGCGATCGAACGCATCGAGCGCCGCAGAGTTCGCGACGAAGGCGTACGAGGGGGCCGCGGCGGCGCGGACGAAGGCCCGCTCGCCGGCGCGAAGAGGCGTGCGGCCGCCGTCGTTCGCCAGTTCGGCACGTCCGCGGATGACCGCCAGTTCAAGCTCGCTGCCGTTCGGCGCGTTGAGAAGCGCGACGCGATACTCGCCAGGTTCGTCGATCAGCGCCCAGCCATGAGGACCATCGATGCGATACCCCACGGCGCGCTGTGGACCGGGGATCGCCAGGCGGATGCGTCCTTCAACCAGCCGGACCAGTTCATCGGACTGCAGGTCGATCACCGTGTTGTGATCGAGATGGAGCGTGGCGCCGTCGGCAAACAGGATCTCGACGCGGCCGGCGCGGGTGCGGACGCGATCACCCGCCAGCAGCGGCATGCTCGTCGGCGCATTGTCGGTGCCGCCGTCGCGCTCGAGGATGGCGACTCCGTCCACGAATGCGATGTGCGCGGGTGCCGGCGCGGCCGTTGCGGGCGCGGGCAATTCCTGCGCGTCGAGCGGGCGCGGGCCCGCGAGCGCAATCGCAACGATGAAGAGGAGAGGGGAAGAGCAGAACGCCCGCAAAACACGAAGAGGGCGGACCATAAGTGACCTCGGTGGGGAGCGGGCAACTCCCCGGCACAGCGGGTTATCCGCTGAGGCAGGCTGGCAAACGGCAGTATAGCACCAACTTACAAAGAATCTTGTCTGCCGCCATTGACATGGAGGCGCGCACATTTTATGCTGTTGTTGTTATAAAGATTACTGCCATCCAACTACGGATGCGGTCGCGAGGTATCAAGAAATGTCAAAGATTATCGGTATCGACCTGGGGACCACCAACTCGGTCGTGGCAGTGATGGAGGGCGGCGAGCCGGTGGTGATCACCAATCCCGAAGGCAGCCGGATCACGCCGTCAGTAGTGGGGTTCACCAAGTCCGGCGAACGTCTCGTCGGTCAGGTGGCGAAGCGGCAGGCCGTCACCAATCCCGAGAACACCATCTTCTCGATCAAGCGGTTCATGGGCCGGAAGTTCGATGAAGTCTCCGAAGAAATGAAGATGGTGCCGTACTCGGTCGAGCGCGCCGGCAATGGGGACGTTCGCATCACGGCGGCAGGTAAGCCGTACTCGCCGCCCGAGATTTCCGCGATGGTCCTGCAGAAGTTGAAGCAGGCGGCGGAGGAGTATCTCGGATCGACGGTGACCAAGGCGGTCATTACCGTTCCGGCCTACTTCAACGACGCGCAGCGCCAGGCGACCAAAGACGCCGGCCAGATCGCCGGTCTCGAGGTGATGCGGATCGTGAACGAGCCGACCGCGGCAGCGCTCGCGTACGGCCTCGACAAGAAGAAGGACGAGACCATCGCGGTCTACGACTTCGGCGGCGGCACCTTCGACATCTCGATCCTGGAAGTCGGCGAGGGCGTGGTCGAAGTCAAGGCCACCAACGGCGACACGCACCTCGGCGGCGACAACCTCGATCAGCGGATCATCGACTGGATCATCGACGAGTTCAAGAAGGACGAGGGCATCGACCTCGGCAAGGACCGCATGGCGCTCCAGCGTCTGCAGGGAGTCCGCCGAGAAGGCCAAGATGGAGCTCTCGAGCGTGATGGAGACGGAGATCAATCTTCCGTTCATCACGGCCGATGCCACCGGTCCGAAGCACATGGTCAAGAAGCTGACCCGGGCCAAGTTCGAGCAGCTGGTTGACGAGCTGCTCCAGAAGACCGTCGGTCCGACGAAGCAGGCGCTCGCCGACGCCGGTGTCGATCCGAGCAAGATCGACGAAGTCGTCCTCGTCGGCGGCTCGACTCGCATCCCGAAGGTCCAGCAGATCGTGAAGGACCTCTTCGGCCGCGAACCGCACAAGGGTGTGAACCCGGACGAAGTCGTGGCGATTGGCGCGGCGATCCAGGCCGGCGTCCTCGCCGGTGAGGTCAAGGACCTGCTGCTCCTCGACGTCACGCCTCTCTCGCTCGGTATCGAAACGCTCGGCGGCGTGATGACCACGCTGATCCCGCGCAACACGACGATCCCGACGCGCAAGAGCGAGACGTTCTCGACCGCGGCCGACAACCAGACCAGCGTCGAAGTGCACGTGCTGCAGGGCGAGCGCCCGATGGCGCGCGACAACCGTCCGCTCGGCAAGTTCCATCTGACCGGCCTGCCGCCGGCGCCGCGCGGCGTGCCGCAGATCGAAGTCACCTTCGACATCGACGCCAACGGCATCGTCAACGTGTCCGCGAAGGACAACGCGACGCAGAAGGAGCAGAAGATCACCATCACCTCGTCGAGCGGCCTCTCCAAGGACGAAGTCGACAAGATGATGCGCGAGGCCGAGGCGCACGCCGACGATGACCGGAAGCGGAAGGAAGAGATCGAGACCCGGAACCAGGCGGACCACGCCGTCTATGCGGCCGAGGGGCTGCTGAAGGAAGCGGGCGAGAAGATCACCGCGGCCGATCGGCAGCACGTGGAGTCGACGCTCGAGGATCTGAAGAAGGCGATCGAGAAGAACGATGTCGCCGAGATGAAGCGCGGCATGGAGACGCTCAACACCGCCCAGCACAAGATCGCTGAAGCGATGTACAAGGCGGCCTCGGCCGCCGGTCCGTCCGCCGAAGGCGGCGGCGCGGCCCCGGGCGGTGATGGTGGCCAGGGTTCCGCAAATGCGGCGTCGGGCGACGTCATCGACGCGGAAGTCGTCGAGGAAGAGAAGAAGTAAGGGGCTACGGGGTGCGGCAGGGTGCTGCAGGTGCGAGGTGCGCTGCGGCACGGTGCTCGTGGCAGCACTGGCACCTGCTAGCACCTAGCAGCCCTAGCCCGCACCCTGAAGCATTCTGATCATGGATTTCTACTCGGTATTGGGACTGGCGCCGGGCGCGAGTGTCACCGACATCAAGCGCGCCTACCGGCGGCTGTCGCGGCGGTATCACCCGGGCATCAACCCGGGAGATCGTGCCGCGGCGGCGCTGTTTCAGCGGATCACCGAGGCCTACGAGACGCTCGCCGACGCGGATCGCCGGCGCCGCTACGATGACGCCGGTGTGCAGGCGCAGGCGGGGGAGCGTACGTTCGAGTTCAGCGGGTTCGATTTTTCGGTGGCGGCGCACGGTAACCAGGCGGCCACTTTCAGCGAGCTGTTTGCCGAAGCGCTGCATCCGGTCCCGAAAGCGGACCGTGGCGGGCGAGAGGCCGGCGCGGATCTCCACGCGTCGGTGTCGCTCAGTTTCGACGAAGCGATGCGCGGCTCCGACCAGCACGTGATGGTGACGCGGCAGGTGACCTGCGGCAGCTGCGCCGGCGCCGGGCAGCTGCGGACGGCCGAGTCGCGGTGCACGCAGTGTCACGGCAGCGGCAACGTTCGCTGGGCCCGCGGGCACATGGTCTTCACGAAGGCGTGCACAGGATGCGGCGGGACCGGCCGCGAGCGGCATCAGCGCTGCGCCGTCTGCGGCGGGCATGGACGTGTCGGTCCGGAGCGACGGCACGACGGTGCGGGTGCCGGCGGGTGTCGTCGACGGCACCCGGCTGCGGGTGCCGGAGCGCGGTCATGCCGGCGCCCGAGGTGGACGGCCGGGTGATCTCTACGTCGATGTTCACGTTCGGCCGCATGCGGTGTTGAGACGCGAGGGGGCCGACCTCCACATGACGGTGCCGGTGGCGATCCACGAGGCGGCGCTCGGCACGCGCGTGGAGCTGCCGTCCTTCGATGGTCCGGTCAGGCTGCGGGTGCCGCCGGGAACGCAAGCGGGCCAGCGGTTCCGCATCAGCGGACGCGGCGCCGTCACGATCTCGGGCGGGCGCGGCGAACTCTGGGTCGAGGTGCGGGTCACGCTGCCGTCCATGCTCGACGAACGTTCGAAGGAGCTGATGCGGGAGTTCGCACGGCTCCACCAGGAAGATGTCAGGCAGGAGCTCGTCAGGCAGTTGCAGGCAGAAGGCTGACAACGTATGGTCACGAAGCGCGGCGGCAAGGCGTACTACATGATCAGCGCGGTGGCGCAGAAGTACAACATCCACCCGCAGACGCTGCGCCTGTACGAGCGCGAAGGGCTGCTGAAGCCGTCCCGCACTGAAGGCAACACGCGGCTCTACTCCGAAGAGGACCTCGAGCGCCTCGAAACGATCCTGTCGCTGACGCGCGATCTCGGCGTCAATCTCGCCGGCGTCGAGATCATCCTCAACATGCGCGGCAAGATCGAAGCGATGCAGCACGAAGTCAACGAGTTCATGGACTACGTGAAGCGCGAGCTCTCGCGCGGCATCGGCGACTGGGAACAGCGCCTCAGCACGGCACTCGTGAAGTCGTCGCCCGCCGACTTGGTGAGAGCCGCTCCTCACCACGACTCGACTCCGACCGACGAGTCGCAAGGCCTGACGGCTCGTCGACGCTTCCTTCAACATCCGAGCTCAAACTTCAAACTCAAAGTCTGATCCGAACGGCACGTAGCGCTGATCGCCGGCGGCTTGGAGTTTGGAAGTCGGATTGGAGTTTGAAGTTGGACGGAGTGCTAGAATGTCCTCCGTCCCATGTGCTCCCTTTGCGATGACACCGGCTGGAAGCCGGTTGAGATGAACGGTGCGCGCCGCGTCGAGCGCTGCGACTGCTGGCGCGAGGGAGTGACGGCGCGGATGCTCGACGAAGCGCGCATCCCGCCGCGGTATCGGCGCTGCGAGCTCGAGAGCTTCGTCACGTATCCGAACGAGAAGCTGCTCGGTGCGGTGCGGCTCGCGAAGCGCTTTGCGGAAGAATTTCCCGCGATCGGCAAAGGCCTGTGCCTGATCGGTCCGCCAGGTATCGGCAAGACGCATCTCGCGGTCGCGGTCTTGCGGCGCGTCATTCTCACGCGCGGCGCGCGCGGTCTCTTCTACGACACGCGCGACCTCCTGCGCGTGATCCGCAGCACCTACAATCCGACCGTCAAGACGGCGGAGATGGACGTGCTCCGGCCCGTGATGGAGGCCGACCTCCTCGTGCTCGACGACCTCGGCTCCGAGAAAACCTCCGAGTGGGTCGAGGAGACGATGAATTTGATCGTGAATACGCGCTACAACGAGCGCCGGCACACGATCTTCACGTCCAACTACGACGACACGCCTGACGACAGTGACCCCGACTGCCTCAAGGCGCGCATCGGCTTCCGGATCCACTCACGGCTCCACGAGATGTGCGAATTCCTCGAGTTCGACGGCGCCGACTTCCGCCACCTGCCGCCCAATGGCGGCGTCGACGACCTGCTGGCGATGTGGAAGATGAAGCCGAACCGACGCACGCTGCCGGCGCGGACGAATGTCAAGCCGGTCCGCGGCCCAACTGAAGACGCCGGCGGCCGGCAAGGCCGATCTCGGTTGGACTGGCGGAAAGGCTGGAAGTTAACTTCCAACTGTCAACCGACCAACTTCCAAGTGCTCGGGCTTTACCTCCACATTCCGTTCTGCGCCTCGATCTGCAATTACTGCAACTTCAATCGCGGTCTGTTCGATGCGGAACAGAAGGCGCGATATGTCGCGGCGATCGAGCGGGAGATCCGGCTCTCAGGTGATGGGACGCCTGCGGACACGATCTTTTTTGGCGGCGGCACGCCGTCCTTGCTGGAGCCCGAAGAGATCGGCCGGTTGATCACCGCCTGCCGTGAGAGTTTCGCGGTCTCACCGGATGCCGAAGTCACTCTCGAGACCAATCCCGAAACCTCCTCGGTTGCGCGGATGGAAGGCTTTCGTGCCGCCGGGATCAATCGCGTGAGTTTCGGTGTCCAATCCTTCCGCGAGGACGAACTGCGCCGGCTGGGACGGCTGCACTCTGCGGATCGGGCCCGCGACGCCGTTCGCGAGGCGCGCCGCGCCGGTATCGAGAACGTCAGTCTCGATCTGATGATGTGGCTGCCGCAGCAGACGCGCGAGGACTGGCAGTCGAACGTCGAGGCGCTGATCGATGTCGGGCCCGAACACGCGTCGCTGTACCTTCTGGAGCTCTATCCCAACGCGCCGCTGAAGGAAGACATGGCGCGCGCGGGCTGGTCCCTGGCCCCGGACGATGACGCGGCGGAGATGTATTTGTGGAGCCTTGAACGGCTGGATGCCGCTGGTTACGCACAATACGAGATCTCCAATGTGAGCCGGCCCGGCCGGGCGTCCCGTCACAACCTGAAGTACTGGCAGGATGGTGAGTGGCTGGGGTTCGGTTGTGGGGCGCATTCCACCCGCCGAGGTGTCCGGTGGAAGAATGTGGCGTCCACTGAGGACTACATTGCTCATCTCGGAGGGGCGCGCCGCGGGCTTGACGATGGGACTGGTGGCAGACCGGCGCGAGATGGATCCCGGAGAACAGCTGGAAGACGCGCTGTTTACGGGCATCCGCCTGACGGAAGGGCTTGATTTGCCGGCCATCCAGGCCCGTTACGGCGTGGATGTCTTGAGTCGATACGGTGAAGCTCTGAAGCCGTTCGTGGAAGGCGGCCTGGTCTGCGTGGACGGTCCCCGTTTACGTCTCAGCCGGAACGGCATGCTCGTTGCCAATGAGATCATGCAGGTGTTCGTGTAGGGACGGATTGTGGACCGTTCCGCTTTACACGCCTCGAACTTTGGAAGCCGGGTACGCTACAGTGTCGATCTTTGCTGATCGACCAAGGAGGAGAGTGGATGCGTCGCGTAATTGTGAGTGCTTTAGCGCTGGCCCTGTTGCCGGCCGCCGTCTTTGCCCAGGATCCGCAGCCCCCGGCGACGGCTGCTCCCGCGGCGGCGCAGCCGACCGCGCCGAAAATGACGTTCACCGGTCAGGCCGGGTTGCTGCTTGTCCCGATCAAGCCTGACCAGACGGCCGCGTTCGAGGAGATGGCTGCCAAGCTGAAGTCCAGCCTGTTGGCGTCAACTGACGCAGCGTTGAAGACCGCCGGCGCGGCCTTCAAGTTCTACAAGGCGTCGGAACCCATGGGGCCGAACGCCTTGTATGTCGTGCTCGTGGATCCGGCGGTCGCCAACACGGAGTACGACTTCTTCATGCTGATCAACAAGTCGCTCACCCCCGATCAGCAGCGTGATCCCGCCAACGTCGAAGCGTTCAAGCGCTGGGCCGGAGCCTTCGCGGCCGGTCCCAACCGCCTGAACCTGACGCCGATCGGCGGCGGACTCTAACAACTAACGCTGAGGGTGCCGCACCTTCGCTGAAGGTGCGGCCCGTTTTCACTGAGGGTGCAGGGTGCTTCGCTTGAAGTGCCGGCACCCTCATGGTTTTCGGCACCCTCAACGTTCGAGCCCGCACTTCAGCGCCAGTTCCCCGCACACTCTGCGTCAGTTCCCGCACGCTCATCGTCAGAACTTAAGGTTTAATCCCGCGTAAAAGCGGTGCGGCTTCGGGTGCCGCACGTCGTCGCCGCTCAGATTGAAGACGCGGTAGTCCAGGCGCAGCCGAAGCGGACCCGCCAAATTCATCTTGATCCCGCCGCCGATGTTCCACCCGACGTCGGTCTCGGTCAGTTCCTCGATGCTTTCGCGGAACACGCCGCCGCCGCCCGTGGCGTAGAACTGCATCCCCCCAATCGGCACCGGTGTCTGCAGCAGCCCGTTCAGCATGAAGGTCTTCAGTCCCGGTGCGAGCTGGTCGAGGTCCTGGACGGTGTTCGCATACTCGAACTCAAAGGCCACGATCAGCAGTCCGATACCGCCCGAGAAACCGGTCAGCACGCGATTCGTCGGCGTCGGGTTCACACCAAAGAACGCCGTAATGTCGGCCGACGCGGTGGCAGGAAGGCAGAAGGGCGTGAATACCACCGGCAGCACGAGTTTGTTCGCATGGGTGAGGATAAGTCACGCCCGCGCTGGTCAGTTGCGCTGACTGAGGGTGCGTGAACTGACGTTGAGGGTGCGGGAACTGACGTCGAGGGTGCGGGCGGCTGACGCTGGAGGTGCGGGAACTGACGTTGAGGGTGCGGGCGGCTCCGCCTGAGGGTGCGGGAACTGACGGCTGAGGGTGCGGGCCGCTGACGTCGAGGGTGCGGGCACTGAGCGCCGAGGGTGCGGGGGCTAGGTTACTCACCGCTTGCTCGGGGGGCGGGGATGGCGAAGTGCCTGCTTTCGTGCTGCATCCTCGGCGATCTGTCTCTCCTTTGAAGCGAGCAACTTTCTGGTGATGTCCAAGCTGCGATCACAGAGCGACAAGGCCTGGCGCGCGGTGGCGGGGGGCCAGTAGTTCTGGCGTTCGCCACGTTGCAGGTGGGTTCGGGTTTCCATGAGTGACGCGAGCGCGATCCCCAGGAAGCGCGCGAACTCCTTTGGCGACTTACGCCCGAACCCTTCAGCGATATTCGGCCCCGGTCCCGTGGCGGAGCGCCGGATCTGATCGCAGAATTTGAAGTCCCTTGCGGCCGGTCCGGTGGCAACAAGTGCCACCACCAGATCGCCCAGTTCCTCGCAAAGCTGCCACGCCACAAGACCTTGCGGTGATCGAACAATAGCCATGCAATCTGGACGAGCACAACCCTTGCCGCTTTTTGAGCCGCACCCTCACCGTCAGTTCCCGCCCCCTCAGCGAAGCGCCCGCACCCTCACCGTCAGTTCCCGCACCCTCAGCGAAGCGCCCGCACCCTCGGCGTAAGTCCGCCCGCACCCCCAGGCGAAGCTCCCGCACCCTCCCGTCAGGGCCTACTGCGCAAGTTCCCGCGTGATAGATTTTGAACGATGGATTTTCGCCCGACCGAGGAGCAGGAGCTGCTGCGCCGCACGGTCCGCGAGTTTGCCGAGACCGAGATGCGCCCCCATGTCATGGAGTGGGACGAGGCGCAGCACTTCCCGATGGACCTGCTGCCGAAGCTCGCCGCGCTCGGGCTCATGGGCATCCAGTTCGACGAGGCGGTCGGTGGATCGGGGATGTCGGCGGTCGATTACTGCATCTGCATCGAGGAGCTGGCTCGCGTGTGCCCGGCCATCGCGCTGTCGGTTGCGGCGCACAACGGGCTATGCACGGCCCACATCGCGATGTTCGGCAATGACGCGCAGAAGAAGAAGTACTTGCCGCGGCTCGTCGCCGGAGAAGTCCTCGGCGCATGGGGTCTGACGGAAGCGAGCGCCGGCAGCGACGCGGCCGGCATGCGCACGGTCGCGGCGAAGCAGCCAGATGGCAGCTGGATCCTGAACGGATCGAAGACCTTCATCACCCACGGCAAGATCGGCGGCGTGATGGTGGCGATGGCGGTCTCGGACCGGACCAAGAGCCGCCGCGGCATCTCCGCCTTTGTCCTCGAACACGGCACGCCAGGGATGAGCGCGGGCAAGAAAGAGAACAAGCTCGGCATGCGCGCCAGCGACACGAGCGAGGTGCTGTTCCAGGACTGCCGGCTGCCGGCCGAGGCACTGCTTGGTGAAGAGGGGCAGGGTTTCATCAACACGCTGCAGGTCCTGGACGCCGGACGTATCGGTATCGCGGCCTTGTCGGTTGGCCTCGCGCAGGGCGCCTACGAGGCGGCGCGACACTACGCGCGGGAGCGCAAGCAGTTCGGTCAGCCGATCTCCGGCTTCCAGGCCATCCAGTGGAAGCTCGCCGACAACGCCACGCGGATCGAAGCGGCACGGCTGCTGACCTATCACGCGGCCTACTTGAAGGATCGCGGCGTGCGGATGACGAAGGAGTCGGCGATGGCCAAGCTGTTCGCGAGCGAGATCGCCGTCAAGGCCGCTGACGACTGCGTGCAGATCCACGGCGGATATGGCTTCGTCAAGGACTATCCCGCCGAGAAATACTTCAGGGACGTGAAGCTGCTGACCATCGGCGAAGGCACCAGCGAAATTCAGCGGCTCGTCATCGCGAGGCAGTTGCTCGCCCAGTGACGCTCCCACCCTTTCTGAACGAGTGCTCGCCGGCGACCCGCGGGCTATCGCCCGCGCCATTTCGCTGATCGAAGACGAAGTGCCGTCGGGCGCCGAGTTGATCCGGCGCATCTTCGCTCACACCGGGCGCGCCTACCTGATGGGGGTGACGGGACCGCCGGGGGCGGGGAAGAGCACGCTCGTCGACAAGATGACCGCCGAGATTCGCAAGGCAGGTCAGACCGTCGGCGTCGTTGCCGTCGACCCGACCAGCCCCTACACGGGCGGCGCGATTCTCGGTGACCGTGTGCGCATGCAGGCGCATGCCGGTGACGATGGCGTCTTCATCCGTAGCATGGCGACGCGGGGCCACCTCGGCGGCCTGGCCCGCGCGACTGGGGAAGTCGCCTCGGTGCTCGACGCATCCGGCAAGGACGTCGTCATCATCGAGACTGTCGGCGTCGGCCAGGACGAAGTCGACATCGTCCGCACCGCTGACGTGTCGATCGTGACGATCGTGCCCGGCGCCGGCGACGAGGTCCAGGCCCTGAAGGCCGGCATCATGGAGATCGCCGACATCTTCGTCGTCAACAAGGCCGATCGCGAGGGGGCGGACCGGACGGTGTCGTCGATCGAAGCGATGCTGTCGCTGCATACGTTTGCCGAGGGTGACTGGCGTCCGCCGATCATGAAGACCGAGGCGACGGCGGGCCGCGGCGTGCCGGAACTGCTCGAGATGATCGAGCGGTTCAAGCAGCACACGGCCGCGACGCAGGGCAGCCGCCGTCGTGCCCGCGCCGAGTGGCGCCTGCGTGAGCTGCTCGGTCACCGCTTCCTCCGCCACGTCGAGGAGACGATCCTCAAGGCGGGGGAGTTCGACGCCATACTCGAGCGGATCGCGAGCCGGGAACTGGATCCGTATTCGGCCGTAGACGGAATCTTCAAGCGGAGTGTCCGAACGTGAAGGCGACGATCGATCACATCGGGATTGCGGTCGGCGATCTCAGCCAGTCGCTGGCGTTCTTCCGGGACGCGCTGGGGCTCGAGCTCGACGCCCCGGAGGACGTCCCGTCGCAGCGCGTGCGCGCCCACTTTCTCCAGGCCGGTGAAGCGGCCATCGAATTGGTCGAGCCTACCGCCGAGGATTCCCCGATCGCGAAGTTCATCGCCAAACGCGGCGCCGGCATTCACCATGTCGCGCTCCGCGTCGATGACATTGTTGCGGCGCTCGCGGAACTGAAAACGAAGGGTGTCCGCCTGATCGATGAAACGCCGCGTCCGGGCGCGCACAACTCCCTGGTGGCGTTCATTCATCCCGCCAGCACGCACGGTGTCCTCGTCGAGTTGAAGCAGGTCAAGTGAACGCGATCCGATTCGGCGACCTGGAGCTCACGACGTTGCTGGACGGTTACTTCCGTCTCGACGGCGGCGCCATGTTCGGGGTCGTCCCCAAGCCGCTGTGGGAGCGCCGGGCGCCGGCCGACGCCCGCAACCGGATCGCCCTGGCGATGCGTCCGCTCCTCGTGCGAGGAGAAAAAACGATGATCATCGATGCCGGGGCGGGGAACAAGATGGACGCGAAGAGCACGGACATCTACGCCATCGACCGGACCCGCAATGTCGTCCATTCGCTGGCGGATGCCGGCCTGACCGTGGCCGACATCGAGATCGCACTCGCCTCGCACCTGCACTTCGATCATGCCGGCGGTTTCACGACGCGCGACGAGTCCGGCGCGATTCGACCGACGTTTCCGAATGCGCGCTACGTCGTGCGTGACCAGGAGTGGGAGGACGCCACGCATCCGCACGAGCGGAACCGGGCCAGCTATCTGCAGGACGATTTCGTTCCACTGCAAGCGGCCGGCGTGCTCGACCTGGTGGCCGGCGACGCCGAGATCATGCCGGGCGTTCGCGTCCGCTGGACCGGCGGCCACGCGCGCAGCCACCAGGTGATCATGATCGAGTCCGGCGGCCGAACGGCGGTGTTCACGGCCGACATGATCCCGACCACCGCGCACGTGGACGAGCCGTGGATCATGGGCTACGACCTTTACCCGATGGAGACGCTCGCCTTCAAGCGCACCTTTGTTCGCGAAGCCATCGACAATGAGTATTTGATTCTCTTCGAGCACGATCCGAAGATTGCCGCGGGCTATATCCGCGAGAAGGACGGCAGAAAGTACGTGGAACCCCTCGCATGAGCATCACGATCGGCATCATCGGTGGCAGTGGCCTGTATGACATGGCGGAGTTGACCGGCCGCGAAGAGCGCAGCGTCACGACGCCGTTTGGCGAGCCGTCCGCGCCTTACGTGGTCGGCACGCTGCGCGGCAAGCGCGTGGCGTTTCTCGCCCGGCACGGCGCCGGCCACCGCTTCACACCGTCGGAGCTGAACTACCGCGCCAACATCTACGGGTTCAAGACCCTCGGGGTGGAATACATCCTGTCGGCGAGCGCCGTCGGCAGCCTCAAGGAGGAATACAAGCCGATGGACCTCCTGATCCCGGACCAGTTCCTGGACCGGACGCGCGGGCGGATCTCGACGTTCTTCGGCGGCGGACTCGTGGCCCACGTCGGCTTCGCGCACCCCTTCTGCGCGCCGTTGAGCGACATCGCGTTTCAGTCGGCGAAGGCTGCCGGGGCGACTGTCCACAAGGGTGGGACCTACGTCTGCATGGAAGGGCCGCAGTTCTCGACCCTGGCCGAGTCGAATTTGTATCGCTCCTGGGGGATGGACATCATCGGCATGACCAACCTCCAGGAAGCCAAGCTGGCCCGCGAGGCGGAGATCTGCTACGCCACGATCGCGCTCGTCACCGACTATGACTGCTGGCACCCCTCACACGACCAGGTCACCGTCGACATGATCGTCGCCAATCTCGTCCAGAACGCGAAGACCGCCCAGCAGGTCATCGCGGGAGCGGTCGATGCGCTCCCGTTCGAGCGGCGCTGCGAATGTGCCACCGCCCTGAAACACGCCATCATCACGCGCCCGGAGGCCATCTCCGCGGACGCCAAATCGCGGCTCGCGCCGCTTGTCGGAAAGTATCTCTAGAACATGAGCATCATCATCACAGGGTCCATCGCCTACGACTACCTGATGTCGTTTCCCGGCCAGTTCACCGAGCACTTCCTCCCGGAGCACATGAACCGGGTCAGCCTCAGCTTTCTCGTCGACACGATGGACAAGCGGCGCGGCGGCTGCGCGCCGAATATCGCCTACACGCTGGCGCTGCTCGGGCAGCGGCCCCGCCTGATGGGTACCGCCGGCCAGGATTTCGGCGAGTACCGGCAGTGGCTCGAAGCCGCGGGCGTAGACACCAGTCTCGTGAAAGTCGTGGACGACAAGTTCACGGCGTCCTTCTTCTGCAGCACCGATACCGAGAGCAACCAGATCGCCTCGTTCTACACGGGTGCCATGGCGCACGCCGCCGAGCTGTCGTTCCGCACCGCGCCCGACGCCAGGCTGGTCATCATCTCGCCGAACGACCCGGTCGCGATGGTCCAGTACGCCGAAGAGTGCCGCACGCTCGACCTGCCGTTCATCTGGGATCCCGGGCAGCAGTGCGCGCGCATGTCAGGCGACGAGTTGTCAGCGGGAATCACCGGGGCCGCGCTTGTGATCTGCAACGACTACGAGTTCGAGCTGATTCGCCAGAAGACCGGTCTCGATGAAGCCGGCGTGCTCTCGCGCGCCGCCGCGCTGGTGATCACCAAGGGTGAGAACGGCTGCACGATCCTGCAGGGCGGCACCAGCATCGATGTGCCGGCGGTCGTGCCGCACAGGATCGTCGATCCAACCGGCGTCGGCGACGCGTTCCGCGGTGGCTTCTTGAAGGGGATGGCCGACAAGGCTCCGTACGAGGTCTGCGCCCGCCTCGGCAGCGTGGCGGCGACCTACGCACTCGAGCACCTCGGTGGACAGAGTCACGCCTACTCGTGGGCGGAGTTCAAGGCCCGCTACGAAAAGCACTTCGGTCCACTCACGGAAGTGAGATGAAGCACGTGCGACGTGCGACGTGCGGCGTGCGACGTGCTGTGCGACGTGCGGCGTGCGACGTGCTGTGCGACGTGCGGACGTGCGGCCCGAGCGCTGAGCGAGGGCTGGCAGGCGCTGGGGGTGGCCACCTTCGCCAAGGCTACGGCGGCCAAGGGGCCCGCTGAGCCAAACTGAAGCGGTAAGGTGCTGTTAGCCAGGCGCGAGCGAAAGCGAGCGCTGGCAGGCGCTGGGGGTGGGGCCCCAGCGCAAACTAAAAAATGATGACGCTGGCTCTCGCACGGACGCTGACCATTGGCGCGGTGGCCTGGGTGCTGCTCGTGCTCGTTGCGCCGGCTGCGCTCGGGACCGAGTCACTCGCCGGCGCGACGGCGTATCTCTATGCCGCGGCGAGCCGGATCTGCCACCAGATGACCGAGCGGTCGTTTGCCTTCGCCGGAACGCAACTCCCCGTCTGTGCCCGTTGCTTCGGCCTCTACCTGTCAGGAGCCACAGGAGCCGTTCTGGCGTGGTTTGCGGCGCCGGTCGCGATGCGTTGGGCGCGTCCGGCGCTTTTGGTGGCGGCGATTCCCACCGGCGTGACGTGGGCGCTCGAAGCCGGCGGCCTCGCCGGGTTCTCGAACATCAGTCGCGCGGTAGCGGCGCTGCCACTCGGCGGCGTGGCTGGGTGGGTGTTCGTGCAGATGCTGCGCTATGATGCGGAATCCCATGGTCGTGAAATCCACCACAGCCGAACGCCCGCGCGCCTCGGTTGAACCCTCTTCGCTCGTCCTCCTGTGCCTCGGCGCCTGGCTCGTTCCCGGCGCCGGTCATCTCTGGCTGGGCCGCCGTCAAAAAGGCGTCATCTTTCTGATCGCGTTGCCGCTGATGTTCCTTACCGGCCTGTGGCTGGACGGCCGCATCTTTCCGTTCGAGTTCTCAGAACCGCTCGTCGCACTGGCCGCGGCGGCGAACGTGGGCATCGGCCTGCCGTGGCTGCTGGCTCGCATGCTCGACGCCGGCGGTGGTGTCGTGACCGCCGCGAGTTACGAGTACGGCAACTGCTTCATGATCGTGGCCGGCCTGCTCAACTTTCTCGTCATCCTTGATGCCTTCGACGTCGGCATGGGGCGCAAGTGACCGACCACTTCCTGCTGCTGGCGCTGTTTGCGTTCTTCGTCTCGCTCGTCTTCTCAGTGTTGCTGCGCGATGACGTCGGGGCGCAGCTGCGGCTGGGGCTGCAGATGTTCGGCGGGTTTCTGGCCGCAGGCCTGATCCTCGGCTGGCTGATGTACCCGCTGCCGCTTTAAGCCGCCGATGGCTGGTTCCCGCCTCGTCTACTCAACCCAGGCCGGGCGGATGTGCCCGACCTGCGGCTGGCCCGTGGACGACTGCAAGTGTTCCAGCCGGAACAAGACCGCCGCCGTCCCGCCGCGCCTGATTGCCAAACTCCGAATCGAAAAAGCCGGCCGCGGTGGCAAGACCGTTACCGTCGTGGACGGTTTGCCGCAGAACGACGCCTTCCTCAAGGAACTCCTGCAGGACCTGAAGCGCGCGTGCGGCTGTGGCGGCGCCGTCCGAGACGGCGGCGTCGAGCTGCAGGGTGATCTCAGAGAGCGGGTGCGGGCCTACCTGACCAAGCAGGGCCACGGCGTTAAGGGCTAGGGCCACAGCAGAAACACACCACAGCAGAAACACAGCAGACCAGAAGAGACACAGAAGAAAGCAGTGGTTCTGCTGTGTTGCCTTCTGTGGTTCGTCCTTCTTCTGTGTTTCCCCTGTGTTTTCTTCTGCCTGTGTCTTCCCCTGTGGCTATACTCAAGAGATTCAATGACTGCCAATTCACTCGACAATCTGGAGAACCTGCTGTTCGAGCGGGACGGCGCGGTGGCGACGATCACCATCAACCGGCCCAAGGTCCTCAACGCCCTCAATGCGCAGACGCTCGACGAGCTGCGGCGCGCCATCCTGGCGGTCAGGGATGACGATGGGGTGCGGGTGGTGGTGATTACGGGGGCCGGGGAGAAGTCCTTCATCGCGGGTGCGGACATCAACGAGCTGGCCACGCAGACGCCCACGGGCGGCCGCGAGCATGCGCGCGTGGGTCAGCACATCCTCGATCTCATCGAGAACCTCGGCAAGCCCGTCATCGCGGCGATCAACGGGTTCGCCCTTGGCGGTGGGTGTGAGCTGGCGATGGCCTGCACGATCAGGATTGCGGCCGACACCGCGCGCCTCGGCCAGCCGGAAATCAATCTCGGCATCATCCCCGGCTATGCCGGCACGCAGCGGCTGGCCCGGCTCATCGGCCGCGGCCGTGCCCTCGAGATGCTGCTGACGGGCGACCATGTGATGGCCCCGGAAGCCCATCGTCTCGGCCTCGTGAACCGTGTGGTCCCGGCCGCGGAGCTGATGACCGAGGTCAAGAAGCTCGCCGCGACACTGGCGGCGAAAGCACCTGTGGCGGCGCGCTACATCATCGACGCGGTCAACAAGGGGCTCGACATGGGCTTCGCGGATGCGCAGGTTTTCGAGGCCACGCTCTTCGGCCTCGTCGCGAGCACCGAGGACATGCGCGAGGGCACCCGGGCGTTTCTCGAGAAGCGCAAAGCCGAGTTCAAAGGGAAGTAGCGAGCGTGCGTCCTACATCCGGCCATGCCTCCCTTTCAGGGGCCGCGGGCTTTCGTTTCGCCATCGTGGTGTCGCGCTTCAACGAGCGGATCACCGGCTCGCTGCGCGACGCGGCGCGTGCGGCGCTGCGCGAAGCGGGTGCTGCCGAGACCGACGTCGAGGAGATGCAGGTGCCGGGCGCCTTCGAGTTGCCGCAGGCGGCCCGCTGCGTGGCGGAGACGGGACGGTTCGACGCCGTGCTGTGCCTGGGGTGCGTGATCCGCGGCGGCACGCCGCACTTCGAATACATCTCGGCCGCGACCGCGCAGGGCGTGATGACGGCGGCCGGTGAGACGGGCGTCCCGATGGCGTTCGGCGTCCTGACGACCGACACCGAAGCGCAGGCCGACGAGCGGGCCGGCGCCGGGCCTGACAACAAGGGGCGTGAGGCGGCGGCTGCGGCCATCGAGATGGCGCAGTTGTTCCGCCGGCTGGGACGGCCCGCGGCGCGCGCCGGAGGCGGCCGTCACTTCGGCTTTGCCGCCGGCGTGGACTCCGGGCCCGAACGATGAGCCAGGGAGACGGACAGGCGAAACATCGCGCCCGGGCGGCCGCCCTGCAGATGCTCTATCAGTGCGAGATCGGCCGCGCCGGGGCACACGAGTCGATCGTCACCTACTGGGCGGCCGAGAACGCGGACGCCGACGTGGCCGAGCCGATGCGGGAGTTCGCCAATCGGCTGGTGCGCGGCACGCTCGACCGCCGTGACGAAATCGACGGCATGCTGACCACGCACGCCCAGAACTGGCGGGTCGAGCGGATGAACGTCATCGATCGGCTCGTCCTGCGGCTGGCCGTGTTCGAGATGCTGACCGAGACCGACACGCCGAGCAAGGTCATCATCAACGAGGCGATCGAGCTGGCGCGAAGTTTCAGCGGTGACGCCGCCGTCGGTTTCGTCAACGGCGTGCTCGACGCCGTCCGCAAGGAGCTAAGGCGGACTTGACACGTGCGACGTGCGACGTGCGGACGTGCGACGTGCGGTTCGACGTGCGACGTGCGACGTGCTGTGCGAGGTGCGGACGTGCTGACGTGCGAGGTGCGACGTGCGACGTGCGAGGTGCGACGTGCGAGGTGCGACGTGCCCGGCCCGAGCGATGAGCGAGGGCTGGCAGGCGCTGGGGGTGGGCCCCAGCGCAAACTGAGTGATGTGCGGCCCGAGCGATGAGCGAGGGCTGGCAGGCGCTGGGGGTGGGGCCCCAGCGCAAACTGAATAAGTGACCAACACCGTGTCCGAAGAGATCAAAGAATCTGACCTGCTCAAGCAGCGTCGCGCCAACTTCGAGGAGCTGCAGCGCCTCGGCGTGGACCCGTATCCACGCACGTTCGATCGGACCGACACGATCGATGCGCTCGTCCAGGCGCATGGCGCCAAGACGGGCGAGGAGCTGGAAGCGGCGCACATCCCGGTGCGCACGGCCGGGCGCATCCTCGCGATCCGCGCCTTCGGCAAGGCCAACTTCCTCGTCCTCTCCGACGGGCGATCGAAGATCCAGGCCTACATCCGGCAGGACTCCCTCTCCGAACGCGACTTTGCGATCTACAAGCTGCTCGATTTCGGCGACTTCGTCGGCGTGGAAGGGGAGTTGTTCCGGACCCGGACCAATGAGCTGACCATCAAGGCCACGAAGCTCGAGTTCCTCGCCAAGTGTTTCATCCCATTGCCGGAGAAGTGGCACGGGCTGAGTGACGTCGAGATCCGCTATCGCCAGAGGTATCTGGATCTGATCGTCAACCCGGACTCGCGCCGGGTCTTCGAGATCCGCAGCAAGGTGCTCGCCTCGATTCGAGTATTCCTCAACGGCCGCGGCTATCTCGAAGTCGAAACGCCGATGATGCAGCCGATCGCCGGTGGTGCCCTGGCACGTCCGTTCGTGACGCATCACAACGCGCTCGACATGCAGCTCTACATGCGGATCGCGCCGGAGCTCTACCTGAAGCGGCTGACGGTGGGGGGCATCGAGCGCGTCTACGAGATCAACCGCAACTTTCGCAACGAGGGGATCTCGACGCAGCACAACCCCGAGTTCACGATGCTGGAGTTCTACCAGGCCTACAGTGGCTACCAGGAGCTCATGGCGATGACCGAGGAGATGCTTTCCACGGTTGCGCGCGAGGCCACCGGCACCGACCAGGTCAAGTTCGCCGGCCACGACATCTCGCTCGCACCGCCGTTCCGTCGCGTGTCGTTGCGCGAGGGCGCCCGCGCCAAGGCGGCAGAGAAGCTGGGTGTCACGGTCACCGATGCGGATCTGCGGAACCGTGACACGGTCGCGGGATTAGCCAAGCAATTGGGCATCGACGTCCACAAGGGCTGGGGCGCCGGAAAGATCGCGACCGAAATCTTTGAGCGGCTGAACGAGCACGACCTCATTCAGCCGACCTTCGTCTATGACTTTCCCACCGAGGTCTCGCCGCTGTCGAAGCAAAAGCCCGACGATCCTGACACCGTCGAGCGCTTCGAGCTCTACATCGGCGGGTTCGAAGTGGCGAACGCTTTCAGCGAGCTGAATGATCCAGCCGAGCAGCGGCGGCGTTTCGAGGCGCAGCTCCAGGACCGTGAGTCCGGTGACCTCGAGGCCCACGCGATGGACGAGGACTATATCCGGGCGCTCGAGTACGGCCTTCCGCCGACCGGTGGAGAAGGCGTCGGCATCGACCGTCTCGTCATGCTGCTGACCAACAGCCCGTCCATCCGCGACGTCATCCTGTTCCCGTTGATGCGGCCGCGCGCGTGAATAATCTTCCCTTCGAGCTGTTCGTCGCGGTCCGTTACCTGCTGGCGCGGCGGAAGCAGGCATTCATCTCGTTGATCTCCCTGATCTCGACGCTCGGGGTCACGGTCGGCGTGATGGCGCTCCTGATTGCGCTTGCGCTGATGACCGGGCTGCAGGGCGAGCTGCGTGACCGGATCGTCGGCTCGTCGGCGCACATCTTCGTCCTGAAGATCGGGGGCTACCGCGACTACACGCCGGATCTCGAGCGGCTGCGCAAGATGCCGCGTGTGCAGGCGGCTGCGCCGGTGATTCAAGGCCTGGGGATGATCAGCGGTGGCACGGGGTCAGGCTTCGTGAAGATCAAGGGGATCCTGCCGGAACTCGAAGCGCAGGTCACCGAGGTCGAAAAGGCCATCAAGAGCGGCAGCCTGGCGGCGCTCGCGCCGGTCGAAGGGGAACTACCCGGAATCGTGATCGGCCGCGAGTTGGCCACCAAGATCGGCAGCTTCATCGGCGACCGCGTCGAGATCCTCTCGCCTGAAGCCGGTTCACTGACCCCGGTGGGCTTCATGCAGAGGAGCCAGCCATTCAAGATTGTCGGACTCTTCAGCCTGGGTCTCTACGAATTTGACGAGGGTTACGCGTTCGTCCACCTCGAGAGCGCCAAGCGCCTCGTCGGCCACGACTCGATCGATTTCATCGAGCTCCGCGTCGACGATATGTTCGCGGCCGGTGAGATTGCCGACGAGATCGGGCGCGAGGCTGGCGACGAGTACTTGCCGCAGGACTGGTCAGACTTGAACCAGTCGCTCTTCAGCGCTCTCGCGCTCGAGAAGCTGGCCATCTCGATCACGATCGGTCTGATCGTCATGGTCGCGGCCCTCAACATCGTCGCGTCGCTCGTGCTCCTGGTGATGGAGAAGAGCCGTGACATCGCGATCCTGAAGACGATGGGGAGCTCGGCGGCGAGCATCCGGCGGATCTTCATGCTGCAGGGGCTGGTGATCGGGTTGATCGGCACGACCGCTGGTGCGATTGGCGGCTGGATCGTCATCTACATCGTCGACAAATACAAGCTTGTGAGAATCCCGCTCGACGTCTACCAGATCTCCCATGTGCCGTTCCGGCTCGAGCTGTTCGACTTTCTCGTCGTGATTGCGTCGGCGATCGTGATCTGCTTCCTCGCGACGATCTATCCGTCGCGGCAGGCCGCGAAGCTCGATCCTGCGCAAGCCCTGAGGTACCAGTGACAACGAGTCAGGCTGACGCCCGCACGACGTCACGAAGGCCGAAGCGTGTTCCGGAGAACCGGCGTTGAGCTTTCTGATCGCGTCAGGCGTCGAGAAGAGTTACGTCGTGGGAACAAACCGCCTGCCGGTGCTCAAGGGCCTCGACGTCGTGCTCGAGAAGGGCGAGATGGTCGCGGTCGTCGGCGCGTCCGGAGTGGGGAAGAGCACGCTGCTCCACGTGCTGGGCGGGCTGGACGCAGCGGAGAACGGAACCGTCCGGATCGGTGAGACGGATCTGACCTCACTCAGCGATGCCGAGGTGGTCGCCTTTCGGAACAGGAACGTCGGCTTCGTGTTCCAGTTCCATCACCTGCTGCCGGAATTCACCGCGGTCGAGAACGCCGAGATGCCGATGCGCATCGCCCGTCGTCCGCACGCCGAAGGTCGTAAGCGCGCCGAAGAGCTGCTCCGGCGAGTCGGCCTCGGTGAGCGCCTCGAACACCGGCCCGGGATGATGTCAGGGGGCGAGCAGCAGCGAGTGGCGATCGCGCGCGCGCTGATGATGGATCCTGCGATCCTGCTGGCGGATGAACCTACCGGCGACCTCGACGAGCACACTGCCGACACTCTGCACGAGCTGCTGCGCGAGATGCACAAGGAACGCGGGCTGACGTCGCTGATTGCGACGCACAACCCGCGCCTTGCGGCTGCCTGCGATCGGGTGCTCAGGCTAGCGGACGGCCGACTCGCACCCGCATACCGGCCCCGCCCTGCCTGCGGCACCACACGACGACACCACGACACAACACTTTAATGTTTCTGGTCGTGCTCGCCGAAGGCGAGACGTGTCAGCGCTACTTCGCGGCAGCGAAAGAAACCATCGCGTTCGAGGTGTCCCAGGCGACGAACATCTTGCCGCCCTCGGCGGTGATGTCGCAGAACCCCCAGGTCAGCTGATCGATCGACGCCTGGCTCTTCGACACCGTCATCGGGACGCGGACGACGTCCTTGTCGGGCGTGTAGTTGTAGGACCCCCAGAGCGTGTCCGGCGTCGGGTCGTTGCCGGTCTTCTTCGCGCCCCACGTCGACACGATCAGGGTCCACTCGGTCGGCGACTTCAGCTCGACGTAGAGGTTGTAGCTGCCGGCCGGCACGGTCTTGCCGCCGATCGTGAGCGGGACTTCCGTCGTCAGCCGCGTCGCCTGGTTCGCACCCGCGCGCCACACCGGCGCGCCGGCGTTGAGCGTCTTGCCGTAGTCGGCGCCTGAGCCGAAGACATCGCGGCCGCGCTTGAGCGGACGGCCGTACGTGATCTCGATCCATTTGCCGTTGCGGTAGGTCTCGCGCCCCTTCTCATCCTTCACGTAGGCGCCTGCGACCTGCGTCTGCGCTGTCCCGGCCGGGCTGGCGGGTCGAGCCGCCGGCTGGGGAGCCGGAGCCGTCGCGGCGGGGGTGGGGGGCGCCTGGGGCGTCTGCGCCAACGCGACACCGCCGAGTGAGATCAGTGCGAGAGCCAAAAAACCATTTTTCATGTCGTATCGAACCTCCACGTCCTATTATGGCTGCTCGCGTTACGCTCGACCGCCAAGTACCAACTCCAACTTCCAACCTCCAATTCACCAGCGCCCCACGCTTGGGCAATTGCCCTCCTTTCGGTCCGTCTTTCCTTGGATTTTGGAAGTTGGAGGTTGGAAGTTTGAAGCGCGAGTCCTCAAGCGCGTCTCCTGGCGTCTAAACCCTATAAAGAGGCGGACTTAGGCCGAGGGACGTGTATAATTGCGGCCAAGAGTTCCCCTCCACTTACACAGGTAACACCGGATGTTCGAACGCTATACAGAACGGGCGCGCCGGGTGCTTTTCTTCGCACGCTACGAGGCCAGCCAGCTCGGGAGCATTTCGATTGAAACCGAGCACCTCCTTCTCGGCCTGATCCGGGAAGGCAAAGGCCTCACGAGCCGTATTTTTGCGCGCTCGCACCTGTCCCTCGAAAGCATCAGAAAAGAGATCGAGGGCCGGACCGTGTTCCGCGAAAAGGTCTCGACCTCGGTTGAGATCCCATTCAGCGCCGAAACCAAGCGCGTGCTCCAGTTTGCCGCTGAGGAGGCCGACCGCCTCCTGCACAACTACATCGGCACGGAGCACCTCCTGCTCGGGATCCTCCGCGAGGAGCGTTCGGTGGCCGCCACGATCCTCATGGAAAAGGGGATGCGGCTCAACACCGTCCGCGAAGACATCGTTGCGCTCCTGAACGAAAAAACGACGATCAACCGGGTCAAGGAAACGCCGCTGCTGGCGGAATTTTCACGCGACCTGACCGATGCGGCGATGAAGAACCAGCTCGATCCGCTGGTCGGCCGTCATCTCGAGATCGAGCGGGTGCAGCAGGTCCTCTGCCGCCGGACCAAGAACAACGCCGTCCTCATCGGCGAGCCCGGCGTCGGCAAGACCGCTATCGTCGAAGGTCTCGCGCAGAAGATCGTCTACGGCGACGTCCCGCACTTCCTCGCCGATAAGCGGCTCCTGGCGCTCGACATCTCGCTGATCGTCGCCGGCACGAAGTATCGCGGCCAGTTCGAAGAGCGCCTCAAGGCGATCATGAAGGAACTGACCGAGAACCCCAACGTGATCGTGTTCATCGACGAGCTGCACACGCTGGTCGGGGCGGGTTCGGCCGAAGGGTCGCTCGACGCCGCCAACATCCTGAAGCCGGCGCTCTCGCGCGGCGAGATCCGCTGCATCGGCGCCACGACGCCGGCCGAGTACCGGAAATACATCGAGAAGGACCGTTCGCTCGAACGGCGTTTCCAGGCCGTCAAGGTCGATCCGCCCAGCGAAAAGGAAACGATCCAGGTGCTGACCGGCGTGAAGGACAAGTACGAGTCCTTCCACCATGTCGAGTACACAACCGAAGCCATCGAGGCCGCGGTCTACCAGTCGAACCGTTACATCACCGACCGCTTCCTGCCCGACAAGGCGATCGACCTGATCGACGAGGCGGGTGCGCGCGCGAAGCTGCGTGATGCGGGATACAGCGAAGAGTTCGGCGAAATCAACAAGAGCATTCGCGTCGCCGTCGAGCAGATGGAAACGGCGGTCTCGGAGAAGAACTTCGAGAAGGCGCAGTTCTATCGTGAGCAGGAAGTGCAGGCGCGCGAGAACCTGCAGTTCGTGCGCGAGAAGTTCGACGTCAAGTCCAATACCCGCCGCGTGATCGTCGGCAAAGGGGAGATCGACGAGGTCGTCTCCAAGTGGACGGGTGTGCCGCTGCAGTCCATCAACCAGGACGAAAGCAACAAGCTGCTGCGGATGGAAGACGAGCTCCACCGCCGCGTCATCTCGCAGGAGAAGGCGATCTCCGCGCTGTCGCGCGCGATCCGCCGCTCACGTGCGGGCCTCAAGAATCCGAACCGGCCAGTCGGCAGCTTCATCTTCCTCGGGCCGACCGGTGTGGGTAAGACGGAGCTGGCACGGGCGATCGCGAACTTCCTGTTCGGCAGCGATCACGCGCTGATCCGGTTCGACATGTCCGAGTACATGGAAAAGCACTCGGTGTCGAAGCTGATCGGCTCACCGCCCGGATACGTCGGCCATGAAGAGGGCGGGCAGCTCACCGAGAAGGTGAAGCGGAACCCGTACTCGGTCGTCCTGCTCGACGAGATCGAGAAGGCGCATCCGGACCTGTTCAACATCCTGCTCCAGGTCTTCGAGGACGGTCACCTGACCGACGGCCTCGGCAACCGGGTGAACTTCAAGAACACGATCCTGATCATGACGTCGAACATCGGCGCCCGCTTCATCCAGAAGAAGGCGTCGCTCGGGTTCCAGTCGGCTGACCAGGGAACGATCGCGCGCAGCGTCAATGACATGGTGCTCGGCGAGGTCCGCAAGACCTTCAACCCCGAGTTCATCAACCGCATCGACGAACTCATCGTCTTCGAGGCGTTGTCAGACGAGGATCTGCGGGCGATTACGCGGCTGCTGGTGAGCCAGCTGAACGACAATCTCGTCGACCGCAAGATCCGGTTGGCGCTGTCGTCCGACGTGATCGACTGGATCATCGAGCAGACCTGCAAGGACCGCTCGTATGGAGCCCGGCCGTTGCGCCGCGCCATACAGCGCTACATCGAAGATCCGCTGTCGGAAGAGCTCATTCGCGGCCAGCTCAAAGGGGGCGAGATTGAGGTCTACATGGAAGGCGGGGTCCTCAGTTACCGTCCCGCGGGCGTCATCGAAGACGGCCGTACGCTGGCCTAACGCGTCTAAAATCCAGTAAACTCATGGCTTGGCCTTCCCTCCGGGGAGGGCCACTGGCCTTAGACGCCCCCAAATCTATGCGCTTTCTTGTGTGTTTTCTCGTGGCTGCGAGCGCCGCGCTAAGTCCAGCCTCGGCTTTGGCCGGACAGGCGACCCCTGCGCCAGCGCAGGTGCCGGCCACAGTGCCGGAACAAGCCGCCAGCACGGGCCCCCTGACGCTGCCGGCGACCGTCTGCGGTCTGCAGGTGCCGGCGCCGGTGGACGATGCCGGCAACCCGGTGCTCCCGCCCGCCGGCACGGCGCCGGTCGTCTACGCGTTGATGCCCTGCTTTGCTGCCCAGGGCGGGGTCGCCGTCGTCGATCCGCAGACCTACCTGTTCTACATGCAGCTCAGCCAGTTAATGAGCATTCCGGACCAGAAAGAAGTGGGTGCCCTACACCGACGACATCGAGCAGGCGATCCTCGCGCGACTTCAAGCGACTGTGGGCGACGAACTTCCTCGATGATCTCTCGATCGAGGTGCGCGACGTCGCCCTTGGTAACGGGGTCATTGGCAAGGTGGTCGTCTACAACATGGAGGAGCGCCAGCGGATCAAGATCGTCGACTACGTCGGCGTCGATAACTCCACGGTGGATCAGGGCAAGATCGAAGAGGAACTGAAGAAGCGCGGTATCAACCTGCGTATCGATACCTTCATCGATCCAGGCCTTATCCGCCAGGTGACGGGGATCGTCCGCGAGGTCTACGCCGAGAAGGGCTACCAGTTCGCCGACGTCAAGCCTGCCATCAAGGAACTGCCCGGCGGCCCCAAGCTTGTGCACCTGACCTTCAATGTCAACGAAGGTCCCAAGGTGAAGATTCGCGCTGTCCAGTTCGTCGGCAACGTGAAGATCAGTGACGGCAAGCTCGAAAAGCAGATGAAGGAGAACAAGTCCAAGAACTGGCTCTCGTTCATCAAGGGCGGCGGCACGTTCAAGGAAGACAAGTTCGAGGACGACGCGGAGCTGATCATCGGGCACTATCGCGACGAGGGTTACATCGCGGCCCGGGTCGGTCAGCCTCAGCTCAAGATCCTGGAAGACGAAAACGACGGCCGGACACGCTGGGTCGAGCTCACCGTGCCGATCAGCGAGGGCGCCCAGTACAAGGTCGGCGCGGTCACCTTCGAAGGCAACACCGTCGTCAAAAGTGAACTTCTTGGCGCCGCTGTTCAAGCTGAAGCCCGGCGACACCTACAGCGACAAAGGCGTCCGCAAGGGCTTCGAGAAGGCGCGCGAGCTGTACGGTGCCGGCGGCTACTACGAGTTCACGGGATACCCCGACCTCAAGCCGCGCGATCAGGCCGTGACCGACGTCAACGATCCGACCGGTCCGCCCGCTCCGGCGGCGCCCGCCGGGCCCGCCGCGGCCAACGGCAAACCTGGTCCGCCCATCGTCGACGTCACGATTCGGCTGCAGGAAGGCAAGCAGTACCTTCGTCAACCGGATCACGTTCCTCGGCAACACGACGACGAGGGATAACGTCATCCGGCGCGAGATCCGGCTCGTCGAGGCCGGCGTCTTCAACACTGAAGCGCTGAAATATTCGGTGCGGCGTCTCAACCAGCTCGGTTACTTCAAGCCGCTCGAAGGAGATGCGATCGGCGTCGAGAAGACGCCGGGCGCCGACAACAAGGTTGACGTCAAGCTCCAGTTCGAGGAGCAGAACCGCAACCAGCTGACGTTCGGCGCCGGCGTGTCGCAGTTCGAGGGCTTCTTCGGGCAGCTGTCGTTCCAGACCTCCAACTTCATGGGGCGCGGCGAGACCTTCACGATCTCGGCGCAGCAGGGCAGCCGCGCGAAGAATTACCAGATCGCGTTCAGCGAGCCGTTCCTGTTCGACCGTCCGCAGACGGTTGGTATCGACATCTTCAGCCGCGAGTTCGAGTACGTCGGCCTGTACACCCAGGAATCACTCGGCGGCAACATCGTCTACGGGTTCCAGGTGCAGGACTTCGGGCGGATGTTCCTCAACTACAGCCTGGAGCGGGTCCACGTGAAGGACCTGAATCCGGCGTTGTTCGGTCAGGCGCTCACGGGCAATAACCCGTTCCTGCAGGAGTCGCTGCAGCTTGGTGCCGATGGTCGCCGCACGGTCAGCAAGGTTTCGCCGACCTACGTCTGGAACACGGTCGACAACCCGATGTTCCCGATGAGCGGCAAGCGCTTCACCGCGTCCGTCGACGTGGCGGGCCTCGGCGGCAACACCAAGTTCATCAACCCGCGGTTCGAGGCGATCACCTACTTCCAGCACACGCGGCGGACCTCGTTGGGCCTGCGTGGGCAGATCGAATACATTCGTTCGTACGGCGACACGATCGCGCTCCCGATCTTCGAGAAGCTGTTCATGGGCGGCGAGTACACGCTGCGCGGCTTCGACTTGCGCACGGTCGGCCCGCGCGACCCGGTATCAGGCGCCGTCATCGGCGGCAACAAGAGCCTTCTGTTCAACGCGGAGTACCTGATCAACATCGCCGGTCCGGTCCGGCTGGTGCTCTTCAGTGACGTTGGCCAGGTTCGAGACGTCACCGAGAATTTCATGTGGAAGGAGCCGATCTACGAACTCCGGCTCCCGACATCGCCGAACATTACGCTCACCGACCCCTTCGCAACGGTCGGTCTGCGCGCGCCGGGTGACCCACTCGTCCTGCCCGAGCGGGTCAAGGTGGGCGAGGTACAGTGCGTTCAAGTCGTCGATCGGCGCCGAGGTCCGCTTCTTCATGCCGGTCCTGAACGTGCCGTTCCGTTTGATCTTCGCGATGAACCCCAGCCGCGGTGGCGTCCTGAACAACCAGTTCGAGCCGGAGAGCAAGTTCAGGTTCCGTTTTGCGGTCGGATCGACATTCTAGGAGCTATCAGCTGTCAGCTTTCAGCTTTCAGCCTGCTAGCTGAGAGCTGATAGCTGATAGCTGATAGCTGAACAACGTTGTGGTGGACTGGTAGCGCTGGTAGCTGAGAGCTGATAGCTCGTACGAAAGGGACAGATTAAATGAAGGTTTCGAAGATGAAAGTGATCGGAGCGGCCCTTGCCGCAGTGCTGACGGCAGGTCCCGTGTTCGCGCAGGCGGCACCGCCCGCGACCAATCCGACGACCCAGCAGCCGCCCGCGACTCCGCCAGCAACGCCGCCGGCTACGCCGCAGCAGCCGCCGGCAACACCGCCGGCAACGGCTCCGCAGACTCCGGCCCCGCAGACACCGGCGCCTGCCGCTCAGCCACCGCGTCCGTTCCCGATCGGCGCGAAGATCGCCTTGATCAACCTGCAGGCCGTGGCCAGCACGTCGAACGAAGGCAAGGCGGCGACCGCCAAGATCAACGCGTTCCGCACCAAGAAGACCGCGGAGCTGACCGAGAAGGGCAAGGCGGCCCAGGCTCTCCAGACCAAACTGCAGCAGGGCGGTTCGGTGATGAGCGAGCAGGCGCGCGCCCAGTCCGAGAAGGAGCTGCAGAAGCTCCAGCGCGAACTGACCGCGATGCAGGAAGACGCTGAGCAGGAAGGCACCGAGCTCCAGAACTCCCTCCAGATGGAGTTCCAGAGCCGGATCGCGCCAATCATCGAGCAGGTCGCAATGGAAAAGGAACTGCACGCCGTCATCGGCGTCGAGTCCGTCGTCTGGGGCACCTCGGCAATCGACATCACCGCCGAAGTCATCAAGCGCCTCGACGCCGCACCGAAGACCGCGCCAAAGAAGTAGTGGCGACCGGCATCGCCCACCAGGGCACGGCAGTCAACATCACGGAGACGCTCGAGCGCCTCTGTTACCGATATCCGTCACCGCTTGTCGACGCGGTGACGGAGCATGAGCCAGGCCGGCGCATGGTGGCGGTGAAGAACGTCACCGTGAACGAGGAGTTCTTCCAGGGCCACTTTCCCGGAACACCGCTGATGCCCGGCGTGCTCATGATCGAGAGCTTCGCCCAGCTCGCCACGCTGCTGCTGATGCACGACAGCGAAGGGGGCTGGGGCGATCGCGTCTTCCTCCGCGGCGTCAACAACGCCAAATTCCGCAAGTCAGTCGTCCCGGGCGATCGTCTGCGTCTCGAGGTCACCCTTCGCGACCGGCGTGCCCGGGTTGCGCGGGCCAGGGCGGCCGCCTACATCGACGATACGCTCGTCGCTGAAGCCGAGCTCCTGATGGGGCTCGTTTCCGGGGCAGTCGCGGTGCCGCCGCGCCGGCTCATCGACCCGACTGCGGTCGTGCATCCCGCGGCGCGCATCGGGCTCGGCACCCGCGTCGGTCCGCACGCCGTCATTGGCGAGAACGTGCGCATCGGGCGCAACTGCAAGATCGGCGCGTCTGCGGTCATCGACGGCTATACGACCATCGGCGATGACAACGAAATCTTTCCGCTGACATCGATCGGGCTGGTTCCGCAGGACTTGAAGTTCAGCGGCGAACCGACCCAGCTCCTGATCGGAGATGGCAACGTCTTCCGCGAGTTCGTCACCATCCATCGTGGTACCGGTGGTGGCGGCGGCGTCACGGAAGTGGGCGATCACAACGTGTTCATGGCCTACGCGCATGTGGCGCACGACTGTCACGTCGGCAACCACACGATCTTCGGCAACGGTGCGACGCTTGGCGGGCACGTGACCGTCGAGGATTACGCGACCATCAGTGCGTTCTCCGGCGTGCACCAGTTCTGCCGGGTGGGCCAGCATGCCTTCATCGGCGGCTACTCGGTGGTCACGAAGGATGCGTTGCCGTACGCCAAGACCGTCGGCAACCGCGCCAGGATCTACGGTCTGAATACCATCGGCCTGGTCCGGCGCCAGTTCGCCCCTGATTCGATCACCAAGCTGCGTCGCGCCTATCGCATCCTGCTGCATTCGAATACGAGCCGGGCCATGGCCCAGATCGAGCAGGACCCGTCACTGGACTGTGCGGAGGTGCGCTACGTCGTGGACTTCATCCGCTCATCGCGCCGGGGAGTCGGGCTGCGCCGCCCGAGCCGCCGCCTGGACGACGACGGCGAAGAATAACGTGCGGAGTGCTACGTGCGAAGTGCGACGTGCGGTGCGAAGTGCCACGTGCTGACGTGCAGTGCTACGTGCGAACTACAGTGCACCGCACGTCGTCGCACGTCCGACGTAGCACCGCACGTCGGACATAGCACGTCGCACATCGCACGTGCTACGGATGGTTGACCGTGAGGACGTATCCGAGCGACTCCGTCATCCTGCCGACGTCATAGACCCGCACGCACAACGTTCCGGCGCCATTGGTCACGCCCGTGACCGCGTTCCCCTGAACGCCGTCGTCCTTTACCAGGACCATCTGGCAGTTGCTGCCGTTCCACGTGCCGAGGCCGAACCCGACCAGGATCGTCGCGTCGGGCGTGACGGTGGTGAGCGTGGCGGTGACGACCCCCGTGCGGGGCACGATGAACGTGTGCGTCGCGGCACCGTTGACATTGATGCTGCCGGTAAAGGTGTCGGTGACGGGGTCCGGTTCGGTCGGCGTGTCGGGCGTATCCGGGTCGTTGTCGCAGCCGGCGGCCAGCAATGCGCCGATCAGCAGCACGGTTCCACAAAACGTTCTTCGCATTCACTCTCCTCGCCGGCCGCAGGTGCGCCCGGCGTCTGATAGACTCGATTCGCCCCGAAAACTGGCCGTCCTTTAGACGCCGCGCGGCGCTCCTTGGCTCATGTCCCGCATTGGCATCGTTGCCGGCAACGGCAAATTCCCGTTTCTTGCCCTCCAGGGCGCGCGCAGCCTCGGACACGACGTCACGGTCGTGGCCGTGAAAGAAGAGGCGTTCGCTGAACTGGAGCAGGCGGCCCGGGACGCGAACGCGAGTTATCACTCGGTTTCACTCGGCCACCTTGGCAAGTGTATCAAGATTCTCAAGGCGGACGGGGTCTCCCAGGCGGTCATGGCCGGGCAGGTGAAGCACGCGAAGATCTTTTCCGGGATCGTGCCCGACCTCACCCTGCTGTCCGTTCTCACCAAGCTCAAGGCGCGGAACACCGACGCCCTCATCTCGGCCGTTGCCGATGTCATGCGCAGCCATGGCATCGAGTTGCTGGACTCAACAGCTTTTCTCGGTCCGCTGCTGGCCCGCGACGGCGTGCTGACGCGCCGGCCTCCCGACCCAGCCGAACAGGCCGACTTTGTCTTCGGCTACCGGATCGCCGACCTTGTCGCTGGCCTCGACATCGGCCAGGCGATCGCGGTGAAAGACACGGCCGTTGTTGCGGTCGAGGCCATGGAAGGGACCGACCAGCTGATTGCCCGTGCCGGCTCCATCGCGGGAGCGGGCGTGCGGATCATCAAGGTCGCCAAACCAAAACAAGACATGCGGTTCGACGTGCCGGTGATCGGCATGGCGACAATCCGCGCGATGCAGGCGGCCGGGGCCACGGCGCTGTCGGTCGATGCCGGCCGGACGCTGGTGATCGACGGCGAGCATGTGTTTGCGGCGGCAGACGAGGCGGGAATCACGATTGTCGGACGTCCGAGGAGCGAGCAGAGTGGCTGACACAGTGCGGACGGCAGTGATCGGCGTGGGCCACCTGGGCAAGCATCACGCGCGCATCCTCGCCGGCCTCGACGGCGCGACGTTGACTGCCGTCGTCGATACGATGGCGGATCGTGCCGCTGAAATTGCCGGAGCGTCGGGCGCCAGGCCATTGACCGACTATCGCGAACTTCTCGGCCAGGTTGACGCCGTCAGCATTGCGGCGCCGACGGAGTTGCATCACGCGATCGCGATGCCGTTTCTCGAGCGCGGTACGGCCGTCCTCGTCGAAAAACCCATGGCCAGAACGCTGGCGGAGGCCGACGACATGATCGCGGCCGCGCGAGCCTCGGGTGCGATCCTGGCGGTTGGGCAGACGGAGCTGTATAACCCCGCGGTGACCGCCGTCATGCCGCTGGTGACCTCGCCGAAGTTCATCGAGGTGCATCGCCTCGGTGTCTTCCCCGACCGCAGCCTCGACATCGATGTCGTCTTCGACTTGATGATCCACGACCTGAGCGTGGTGGCGGCGCTGGTCCGCTCCGACGTGGTCTCGGTCGAAGCCGTCGGCGTCCCCGTGCTGACGCCGAAGTTCGACATCGCCAACGCGCGATTGCGTTTTGCGTCCGGCTGTATCGCTAACCTGACCGCGAGCCGTATCAGCCGCGATCGCGTCCGCAAGATCCGCTTCTTTCAACCCGACTCCTACATCTCCATCGACTACGCCGCGCAGGAGGTGGAGGGATGGCGCCTCGTGCGCAAGGAGGGGGCGCGTCCGTCGATCGAAGGTGGTCCATTGCCGGTGCAGAAGGACGAGCCGCTGAGATTGGAACTCGCTGATTTCATTGCTGCGGTCCGTGGCAAGCGGCGTCCGCTAGTCGACGGCGAAGCCGGCCGGATCGCACTCGAACTCGCCACCCGAATCGCCGAGAAGATGGAAAGCGTCGTATAAGCCCATGTTCAACGACATCAACGAATTCATCACCGTCCTCGAGAAGGAGCGCATGCTGGCGCGGATCACCGAGCCGGTGAGCCCGGACCTCGAGATCGCTGCCATCACCGACCGGGTTTCCAAGTCGCCCGGCGGCGGTCCGGCGCTGCTGTTTCAGAATCCGACCGGCTACGACATGCCGGTTGCGATCAACCTGTTCGGGTCGATGAAGCGGATGTGCATGGCGCTCGGCGTCAGCTCACTCGACGAACTGGCCCAGCAGATCGAGGAGCTGACGACGCCGAAGCTGCCGAGCGGGATCTTCGACGCGATGAAGATGCTGCCGATGGTGAGCCGGCTCAAGGACGTCCTGCCCAAGACCGTGAAGGACGGCCCCTGCCAGGAAGTCGTGCGCAAGAACGGCACGCTCGACGAAATCCCGATTCTCAAATGCTGGCCCGGCGATGGCGGCCGTTACATCACGCTGCCCATGGTGTTTACGAAGGACCCCGTCACCGGCATGCGCAACGTCGGCACCTATCGCATGCAGGTGTTCGACGGCCGCAGCACCGGGATGCACTGGCAGCGTCACAAGGGCGGGGCGCAGCATTACCGTGTCGCCGAGAAGATGGGCAAGCGGATGCCCGTCGCCGTGGCCCTCGGGCCGGATCCCGCGCTTGCTTTTTCGGCCACCGCGCCGATGCCCGAAGGGCTGGACGAGTTGATGCTCGCGGGCTTCCTCCGTCGCGACCGCGTCGAGCTCGTGAAGTGCATTACCCAGGACCTCGAAGTTCCGGCCACGGCCCAGATCATCCTCGAGGGCTACGTCGAACCCGGCGAACGTCGGCGCGAAGGTCCATTCGGCGATCACACCGGTTTCTACTCGCACCCGGACGACTATCCCATCTTCCACATCACGTGCATCACGCATCGGAAGCGTCCGACCTACCTGACCACCGTCGTCGGCATTCCGCCGATGGAGGATTTCTATCTCGGTAAGGCGAGCGAGCGCATCTTCCTTCCGGTCATCAAGAAGACGCTGCCCGAGATCGTGGACATGAGCTTCCCGGCCGCCGGGATCTTTCACAACATCGTGATCATCTCGATCGACAAGCGCTATCCCGGTCACGCGCGCAAGATCATGAATGCCTGCTGGGGGCTCGGCCAGCTGATGTTCTCGAAAACCGTCATCGTCGTCGACAGTGACGTGGACGTGCAGAACGAGGCGGAGGTCGCCTGGATCGTCGGCACGCACTACGATCCGGAACGCGACATCCAGTTCACGCGCGGACCGGTCGACGATCTCGAAGACGCCAGCGACCTGCCGGCCTACGGCAGCAAGATGGGCATCGACGCGACGCGCAAGTGGCCGTCCGAAGGATTCACGCGTCCGTGGCCGAAGAAGATCTCGACAACGCCTGAGGCGGCGGCAAAGGCCGAGGCCATGTGGGAGACGATCCGCAAGGGATGGAAGGCATGACACCGCAGCAGATCCTCGATACACCGGACCTGATCGCCGTTGGCGTCGCAGGCGACGACAAGCGGCGGGAGCTGCACGGGGCAACGACAACCTTCGTCCGTGTTTTCGAACTGCACGTGGAAGCACCGCCGCAGTCGCTGCCGGCCGGCACGCCGGCGGGGGAGATCCGGGTCGTTGGCGTTCCGCCCTCGCTGGAATCCGCAGTTGCTGCCGTGGCGGCAGCCGTCGGGATCGCGGGCGGTCTGCCGGTGACCGGCTTCTCGGTGTTCGATCTTCAGGGCTTGCCGGAGTCACTACCAGAGGTGTGCACCGCACTCCGTGCGGCAGGGCTCACGGCCGTCACGCACCTTCAGATTGACTCGGTCACCAATCCGGCCGACGCGGTTCGCGCGATTCACGCAGCTGGGTTGAGCGTGCCGACGATCTCAGTCGAGAGCATCGAGGACGATGAGCGGATGTCCATCTGCGAGCGTGCGGCGGACCTGCAGACGACCGTGGGCGGCTTCAAGGCGTTCGCGCCCCTGCCGCGGAGGATGTCGCTCGCCAAGCCCACAACTGGGTACGACGATGTGAAGATGGTGGCGCTGGCGAGAGTCGTGGTGGGGAACATCCCGTCGATCCAGGTGGACTGGCAGTTGTACGGCCCGAAACTCGCGCAGGTGGCGCTAACGGTCGGCGCCGACGATGTCGACAACGTGTCGGCCGTCGATCCCGGCGTGCTGGGCACGCGTCGCAGCCCGCTCGAGGAGATCAAGGGCAACATCAAGGCCGCCGGTCTGGACGCCGTCGAACGCGACGGTCTCTTCAATCGAGGCAGCCCTAAAGGGCTGCGCTACACCTGCAACCCATGGTGTCTTCTTGCGCGTTTTGCGCGTTTTGCGCGGTTTGTAGCGCAGCCCTTTAGGGCTGCCTGATCACGATGACTGCTATTCGTCTTGGCGCGGTCGATTATCTGAACGCGCGCCCGCTGACTTACGGGCTCGAACAGCGATCGGATCTGTTCTCGCTTCGCTACGATCCGCCGTCGCAATGCGCCGTCCTGCTGCACGAGGGCCACATCGACGTCGGGATGATCCCGGCCATCGAATACTGCCGCGGCCCCGAGTACCGCATCGTGCCTGGGATGGGGATCATCTCGAAGGGGACGGTAGCGTCGGTGGCGCTGTTCACGAAGGTGCCGGTGAGCCGGATCAGGACGATCGCGGCCGACACCAGCTCGCGCACTTCCAACGCGCTGCTCCGGATCCTCTGCCACGAGCAATTCGGGATCGCACCCGGAGTTCAGCCCGATGGCGCCCGATCCTGCCGCGATGCTCGCGGCGGCAGACGCCGCGCTGATCATCGGTGACCCGGCCCTGTTCCTCGATCCAGCGGAGATCGGCGTCGAGAAGATCGACCTTGGCGAGCAGTGGACCGCGATGACCGGACTGCCTTTCGTCTGGGCGTTCTGGGCAGGGCGTCCGGGCGTGATCAGCCCCGAAGCTCTGCGTGCACTCGAGCACGCCCGCGATGCCGGTGTGGCCGATTCGGACGCGATAGCCGCCGGCTATGCGGGGCCGGCCCGCGCCCCCCTCGGCCGGGCCTATCTGAGGGACAATATCCAGTACGTTATGGGCGACGGTGAGATTGCCGGCGTCCGCAAATACTACGAACTGGCGGCACGGCACGGGTTGATCGAGTCGCCGCGAGAGCTGATTTTCTACCCAGGCAACTGATGCAGGCCATCAACGACATCGCGGCCAAGGTCCAGCAGGGCGGACGCGTCAATCGCGACGAAGCCGTCGCGCTCTACACCCATGCGCCCAGCGCATTGCTTGGCGAACTCGCCGACGGCATCCGGGAGCGGAAGCACCCGCACCGGCTCGTCACCTACATCATCGACCGCAACGTCAACTACACGAACATCTGTGTCGCGCGCTGTAACTTCTGCGCGTTCTATCGTCCGGTCGGTTCCCAGGAGGGCTACGTCCTCGGATTCGACGAGATCTACCGCAAGATCGACGAGACGATCGCGCTCGGCGGGGGACAGCTGCTCCTGCAGGGCGGGCACAATCCCGATCTGCCGCTCGAGTGGTACGAGGACCTGTTTCGCGGCGTCAAGAGCCGCTACCCGCAGTTCAAACTCCACGCCCTCTCGCCGCCCGAAGTGATCCACCTGACGCGGATGTCCCGGCTGTCGATCGCCGAGGTCATCGACCGCCTGGTGGCCGTTGGTCTCGACAGCATTCCCGGGGGTGGCGCCGAGATCCTGGTCGATCGGGTCCGCAAGATCCTCAACTGTTACAACAAGGCCACCGCCGATGAGTGGCTCGACGTGATGCGCCACGCCCATCGGGCCGGACTGCGAACGACCGCGACCATGATGTACGGGCATGTCGAGACGCCCGAGGAGCGACTTGAGCACATGCTCCGCCTGCGCGAGCTGCAGGACGAGATGGGTGGATTCACCGCGTTCATTACCTGGAGCTACCAGCCGGAACACACCGAGCTCGGTGGCTTCGAGGCGACCGGTATCGAGTACCTGCGCACGCTGGCCATCGCGCGCATCGTCCTCGACAACTTCGACAACATGCAGGCCTCGTGGGTGACGCAGGGCGGGAAGGTGGGGCAGCTCAGTCTCGCCTACGGCGCCAACGACATGGGCAGCGTGATGATCGAAGAGAACGTCGTCCGCGCCGCCGGCGCCGCGTTCTGCATGGACGAGATCGAGATCGTCCGGAACATCGAGAACGCGGGCTTCACGGCGAAGCGCCGCAACATGCACTACGAGATTCTCGGTGAGCCGGTCTTCCGCGAGCGCGAGGTGCCGCGCATGCTGGAGCTTGCGGTGGCGCGCCATGACGGCGACACCAGCCGTCCGGCGGAACTCTCCAACTACGCCGCGCGCAGCGCCGCCGAGAAGCGCCTCCGAAGCTCCGACCTTTCGGAGTGATGCGGGCCGTATTCTCAGCGTCATGGGTGCTGCCGATTGCGCAGCCGCCGATTCGCAACGGCTGGGTGGCGGTCGACGCCGGAAGGATCCTCGAAGTTGGCTCTGGACCGTTGCCTGCAGGGTTCCAGATTCAGACCATCGACGGCGCCATCCTTCCGGGTTTGGTCAACGCGCACACCCATCTCGAGCTTTCCTGGCTGCGTAACCAGGTGCCGCCGGCGGCGACGATGCCGGCGTGGGTCGAGAGCCTGATGGCGCTGCGCCGGACGGTCGTTCACGAACCGCCGCCAGCTATCGTTGCCGCCATCGAGGAGGCGCGCGCCGCCGGCACGGCGCTTGTCGGCGACATCACCAACACCCTCGCGGCGTACGAGCCGCTCGCATCGTCGGGGATGTCGGGCGCGATCTTCCGAGAAGTGCTTGGCTTCAATGTGGCGGATCCCGAGGCCGTGATGGCCGCGGCTCGCGCGCAGATCGAGGCGTTACCGCGCCATCCGCAGCTTCGCGTTTCGGTTGTTCCTCATGCGCCGTACTCGGTGTCGCCGGCGCTGCTGCGATCGATCGCGGCCGTCTCAGGCGGCGCCCCGGTCAGCATTCACCTGGGCGAGTCCGCGGAGGAGGTCGAGTTCCTGCGCTCGGGCCTGGGGGCGTGGCGGGATCTGCTCGGACGGCTTGGAGTGTGGTCGGACGTCTGGCAGCCACCGGTCGCAGGACCGGTTGATTACCTCGCCGGCCTCGGACTGGTGAATGATCGGCTGCTCGCCGTGCACTGCGTCCAGTTGACGGACGTCGAGCTGCGAACGCTCGCGGACGCGGGTGCGACCGTCGTGACGTGCCCGCGCAGCAACCGCTGGACCGGCGCCGGCGTACCGCCGATCGAGCGCTTCTATGCGTCCGGTGTGCGAGTCGCGGTCGGCACCGACAGCCTGTCGAGCGTCGAGGACCTGAATCTGTTCGAGGAACTGAGGCTGATGCGGGCCATCGCCCCGGCCGTGCCGGCGCGCGAGATCCTTGCCAGCGCAACCAAACACGGCGCCGACGCCCTTGGTTTCGGCAGCGAGCTTGGCACGCTGGAAGTGGGGAAGCGCGCGGAACTGATCGCCGTCCGTGTGCCTGCCACCACGGTCGATGTGGAAGAATACTTACTGACTGGCATTGAGCCCTCGCAGATCACGTGGCTGGTTCCACCGACACCATGAGTCGCATTTCGACCTACGCGTCTTTTGTGCGCTTCAGCCATTCCGTCTTTGCACTCCCATTTGCACTGACGGGTGCGCTGCTGGCGTTGCACCGCATTGGCGACTGGTCTGTCGCCAATGTCGGATGGCGTCTGCTGTGGATCGTCGTCGCGATGGTCGCGGCGCGGAACGCGGCAATGGGTTTCAATCGCCTGGTCGACGCACATTACGATGCGCTGAACCCGCGGACGGCATCGAGAGAGATCCCGCGCGGCGCCATGACCCGAGCCGAGGCTGCCGTCTTCGTCGTCGTCTCGTCCATCGTGTTCGTGTTTGCCTCGTGGCGATTGAGCCCGCTGTGCCTGGCGCTTTCTCCGGTGGCTCTCGCGATTGTGTTCTGGTACTCGCTCGCGAAACGGTTCACGAGCTACACGCAGCTCTTTCTCGGTCTCGCGATGGCGGTTGCGCCGGTGGGCGGCTGGCTGGCGGCGGGTGGTCGCGGCGGCTGGGAGCCGTGGCTACTGGGGCTGGCGATCGGCACCTGGGTAGGGGGATTCGACGTTCTCTACGCCTGTCAGGATCTCGACTTCGACCGCGGCCATGGACTTCGCTCGATCCCGGTCCGGTTCGGGGTTGCCCGATCGCTCGTCATTTCGCGCGCGTTTCACGTCCTGACGATCCTGTGCCTGGCGTCGCTGGCAGCGGTGACGGATCTCGGTCCCGTGTACCTTGCCGGCGTCGCTGGGGTGGCGGTGCTGCTGGTGTATGAGCAGTCGCTCGTGAGCGAGCACGATCTATCCCAGGTGAAAAAGGCCTTCGATCTGAACGGCTACGTCGGGATTCTGTATCTGGTGACAACAGCCACGGCAATTTATGTCCGATAGAAAACGTTCGATCGCCGTCGCGGTCACCGGCGCGAGCGGCGCCATGTATGCGACACGGACCATAGCGGCGCTGATGGAGCGGGGCTGCCACATTGAGCTCGTGATCTCCGATTACGGGCGGCGGCTGCTGCGCGACGAACTGGGCGACACCGCGGCGGTTGACAAGCTGACCGACTACCTGGTCGGCAAGTACGGCGAGAGCGTCAGAAATGGCACCTACACGCTCTACAGCAACAAGGATCTCGGCGCCAAGATCGCGAGCGGCAGCCAGAACTGCGAAGGCATGGTCGTCGTCCCGTGCTCGATGAAGACGCTGGCCGGCATTGCCCACGGGCTCTCGCGCAACCTGGTCGAGCGCGCCGCGGACGTCATGATGAAGGAACGCCGGACGCTCATCATCGTGCCGCGCGAAACGCCGATGAGCCTTCCGCAATTGAAGAACATGACGCTCTGCGCCGAGGCCGGGGCGATGATCATGCCGGCCATGCCGGCCTTCTACCAGATGCCGAAGACACTCGACGACCTTGCCGATTTCATGGCGGGGAAGATCCTGTCGGCCCTTGGCTTCTCCCACGAGCTGTATGCGTCATGGGAAGGCTAGATGGCGGCACCCGATAAGACACCGGCCCGGATCTCCGGGATGTTCGACTCGATCGCGCCGCGCTACGACCTGCTCAATCGCGTTCTGAGTGCGGGGCTGGACCAGAAGTGGCGTCACCGCGCGGTGCGTGAGCTCGGGCTCGAGCGGTCGGCCCGTGTGCTCGATCTCTGCACCGGAACAGCGGACCTCGCCCTCGCCACTACGGCACAGCATCCCGACGCGTCGGTCATCGGTGTGGATTTTTCCGGTGCGATGCTACGCCTCGGGCTGGTGAAGGTGCGCGATTCAAAGCTGGATTCTCGCATTCGCCTGGTCCGCGGTGACGCCACGCGGATCCCGGTGGGCGATTCATCGTGCGACGCGGCGACGATTGGCTTCGGCATTCGGAATGTCGCGGAACCGGCCCGTGCGCTGGCCGAGCTCGCCCGCGTTCTGCGTCCTGGTGCCCGGCTCGCGATCCTCGAGTTCGGCCAGCCGCGCATCCCCGGGATCCGCACGCTGTATGCGTGGTACTTCCGCTACCTCCTGCCGGCCGTCGGCAAACTGATCTCACGTCATCAGAGCGCCTACTCGTACCTCCCGGCTTCCGTTGGCACCTTCCCTCCGCCTGCTGAGTTCGCGAAAACCATCGAAAGTCACGGTTTTGTCTCAGTCCGGGCCGTCCCGCTGACCTTCGGCATCGTCTATCTTTATGTAGCGACGCGATCGTCATAGTTCTTCCGTCTTCAGGCGGAAGGTGCGGACTGTTATACTTGTAACTCCTTCATGTACTTCGACTTCTGGGATAACCGGCCCGATACGCCGCGTTTGAGCAGCCCGCTCACGCCGCGCGAAAAAGGGATGGCGGCGCTGGTGGTGCACCTGCTCGCCATCATCCTTGCGCTCGCGTGGCCGGAGCTGCCGTTTGTGAAGGAAGCCGAGGCGCGACGGCTCAAAGAACTGGAAGCGCGCCAAGTTATCGAGAAGAGCAGGAGAATGCGCGCTTCGTTTTCATGGAGCCGAAGGTCGAGATGAAGGTCTCGCCGCCCCAACGCGCCGAGTTGTCGGATCTCGATCGCCGGGCGTCCGCAAAAGAGCGCGCGCTCGATCCGAAGAATGCCATGCCCTTCTCGCGTGGCAACACCCCCGAGAAGGTGGACGCCGACAATGTCGGGCCCCGCGAGCGGCCAGAGCCCGCGACGCCCCCGGCAGGCGGGGCGAACGGAGAAGCCGCGCGCGAAATGCCGCCGCTGCCGCCAGCCGACAACGGCGTCATCCTGAAGCCCGACACCTCGAAGCCGCAGATGCGCGGGCCCTCGAACGGGATTCTCGCCGACGCCATCCGCAACGTGCAGAAGTACGCCGGGCAGGAGACCTTCAACAACCAGCAGGGCGGCGCACCCGACGCGAACTTCCCGGCGATCCAGTTCGATGCCAAGGGCGTCGACTTCGGGCCGTGGCTGCGCCGGTTCATTGCGCAGATCCGGCGCAACTGGTTCGTGCCGTATGCGGCCATGACGATGAAGGGGCATGTCGTGGTGACGTTCAACGTCCACAGGGACGGGCGCATCACCGACCTGACGGTGCTCAAGCCTTCGTCGGTGAACGCGTTCACGAACTCGGCCTACAACGCGCTCGCGACGTCGAACCCGACGCTGGCACTGCCGCCCGAGTATCCGGACGACAAGGCGTTCTTCACGGTCACGTTCTACTTCAACGAAACGCCGGACCGATGACACTGCCGAACCGGTCGCAGCAGGCGGGGCTGTTGATCCTGGTCGCGGTCCTCACAGCGCTCGCCCTCTACCGCGCCCTCTGACGGTGGAGCGCCCAGCTCTCATCGCGATCGTTGGTCCTACCGCCACCGGCAAGAGTGCGCTCGGTATCGCGCTGGCCCGGCATCTCGACGGCGAGGTCGTCGCCTGCGATTCGACCGCGGTCTACCGCATGTTCGACATCGGCACCGACAAGGTCCCAGTCGGCGAACAGCAGGGGATCCGTCATCACATGGTGGACGTCGCGGATCCAACGCAGGAGTACTCCGCCGCGCACTACGCGCGCGACGCCGCCGATGCCATTCGAGACATCACGGCGCGCGGCAAGCAGCCGATCCTCGTTGGCGGCACGGGGCTTTACTACCGGTCGCTCACGCGCGGCTTCTTCCCAGGGCCAAGCCGTGACGAAGCGATGCGGGCGCGTCTCGAGCGGATCGCGGACCGGCGTGGGCCCGAGCGCCTGCACGTGTTGCTCGGCCGGGTGGACGCCGACTCGGCCGCGCGCATTTCTGCGCGCGACCGCAAGCGGCTGATCCGTGCCCTGGAGGTCTACTACCTCACCGGCCGGACCCTGACGTCGCACTTCGCCGATACGCGCTCACCCCTCGAGGATTACCGGGTGATTACGTTCGCGCTGCAGATTCCGCCCGAGGCCACGGCGGAACGAGTCGCGCGCCGGGTCGACGCGCAGTTCGACGCAAGGCCTGCTCGACGAGATTCGAGCCATTCTCGCCGCGGGTGTGCCGGCTACTGCGCACCCATTCACCGGCCTCGTTTATCGCCAGGCGCTCGAGCATCTGCGCGGCGTGCGTGATGAGGCGGCAACCCGTGAGCTCATCGTGCGAGAGAACCGGCAATACTCGCGGCGGCAGTTGATTTGGTTCAGGAAAGAGCCTAACCTACAGTGGATTCACGCGGCAGGCGAACGCGCGGAGACTTTCGAGGACGTCGCCCGAGCCCTGACGTTGCTGGAGATTCGCCCCGATGCCTCAGTCCCGTGACCCTCGCCCGTCCTCGCAGCCGAACATTCAGGACGTCTTCCTCAACTTCGCACGCCGCGAAAAGCTCCCGGTCCAGATTCGTCTCATGGACGGCAGCGACTTCGAAGGACGCGTCAAGAACTTCGACCGCTTCGCCGTCATCGTCGAGCACACCGGCGCCGATCACATGATCTTCAAGCATGCGATCGCCAGCATCCGGTCACCGCGCCCCATCAGTAACTATTTCTCCACCCACGAAAACTGATTGGCCGCCACGCTCCCCGACCGCGTCATCCTGATCGTTCTCGACAGCGTCGGTGTGGGGGAGCTGCCCGATGCCGCCGCCTATGCCGACGAAGGCAGCAATACCGTCGGCAACATCGCGCGGGTCGTCGCCGTTGCGCATCCCCGGACTTCGCTCGCTCGGCCTCGATCGCATCGTTGATATCGGCAATCGATCCCCCTCGGCGCCGATCGGTGCCTACGGACGGATGGCCGAGCGCTCGCCCGGGAAGGACTCGGTCACCGGGCACTGGGAGATCGCCGGGCTCGTCCTCGAACGTCCGTTCCCGACGTTTCCAAACGGTTTCCCGCCCGAGGTCATCGCGGAGTTCGAACGCCGTATCGGTCGCGGGAGCCTGGCGAACACTGTCGCGTCCGGCACCACCATCATCGAGCAGCTCGGTGACGAGCACGTCAGGACCGGCAAGCCAATCATCTACACGTCCGCCGACAGCGTGTTCCAGATCGCGGCGCACGAAGACGTCGTCCCGGTCGAGGAACTCTACCGCTGGTGCGAGGCCGCCTACGATATCGTCGGCAAGGGGATGGGAGTCGGCCGTGTAATCGCGCGTCCGTTCTGCGGCGAGAGCGGGGCCTACAAGCGGACGACGAACCGGCGCGACTTCGCACTCACGCCGTTTGCGCCAACGCTGCTCGACGTGCTCAAGGATGCCGGGCACCCGGTCATCGCCGTCGGCAAGATCGACGACCTCTTTGCCGGTCGCGGCATTACCGAGGCGGTCCATACGGCGGATGACGATGAGGGGATGGACGAGATTGCGGTGGCGATGGAGAAGGCCGTGTCCGGTCTGATCTTCGCGAACCTCGTCGACTTCGACACACAGTTCGGTCACCGGAACCTGGTCGCGGGGTATGCGGAGAATCTCGAGAAGTTCGACCTCCGGCTCGTCCACCTGTTGCCGGCGCTTCGCGCCGAACGATGTGCTCATCGTGACCGCGGATCATGGCAATGATCCGACGACCCCGAGCACCGATCATTCGCGTGAGTACGTGCCGGTGATGGTGGCGGGGCGCGCGCGTGAAGAAGGGGGTCGACCTCGGCACCCGGCAGACCTTCGCGGACCTGGGGCAGACGATTGCCGAGCTGTTCGGGGCCAAGCTGCCGAACGGCACCAGCTTCCTTGCCGATATTCTGGATCTGAAGCCTTGAGGCCCGGATCTGAAACTTAAGGAACGTGCAGCCGCAATGATGATTCGAGAGCAGCTGGAGCAGAGAGAGCGCGAGATCCTGGCGCCGGAAGCGGCCAAGAGCGGCGACACGAAGGGACGGCTCCGCGCGGAGGAAGAGGATCCCATTCGCCCCGCCTTTCAGCGCGATCGTGATCGCATCATTCACTGCAAGGCGTTTCGCCGCCTCAAGCACAAGACGCAGGTGTTCTTCGCTCCGACCGGCGACCACTACCGCACCCGTCTGACGCACACCCTCGAGGTGTCGCAGATCGCGCGCAGCATCGCCAAGGTCCTGCGGCTGAACGAAGAGCTCACGGAAGCCATTGCTCTCGGTCATGACCTCGGCCACACGCCGTTCGGTCACGCGGGGGAGCGCGTCATCAACGACCTGATCCCCGGCGGCTTCAACCACTACGAGCAGAGCCTCCGCATCGTCGACGTCCTCGAGCATGACGGCGCCGGCCTGAACCTGACGTTCGAGGTCCGGGACGGCATCGCGCGTCACTCGAAAGGGAAGAGCGGCATGCCGGTCGGCGCGCCACCCGAACATCGCTCGAGCACGATCGAAGGGCAGATCGCCCGCGTCGCCGACATCATCGCCTACGTCAATCACGATATCGACGATGCGGTGCGGGCAGGGTTGCTGCGTGAGGAGGATCTGCCGAAGGAGCGCGTCACGGTGCTCGGGCGATCGTCATCCGAACGGATCGGCCGGATGGTGACCGACGTCGTCCACCAGACCATCGACGGCGGGATGACCGAGATCCGCATGAGCGATGCGATCCTCGAGGCAACCGTGGGGCTGCGCAGCTTCCTGTTCGAGAGCGTCTACGAGAATGACGTTGCCACCGCGGAGTTCAAGAAGGCGGGCGGGATCCTCGGCGGCCTGTGGGAAAAGGTGAAGGAGCAGCCGGCGGGCTTCCTCGATCCGGCCACGATCGAGAAGGAAGGCATTGACGTCGCGGTCAAGGACTTCCTCGCCGGTATGACGGACCGCTACGCGGTGAGTCTGTACGAGCAGTTGTTCATCCCGAAGCCCTGGGTCTCTATAAGACAGGACTAGCGCGTGCTTCGCACGCCTGGTCCTGCGGGTCAACTTCCAACTTCCAACTCCCAACTCCCAAACAGAGAGACGCGAACCCTTATTCGGTTTGCAATGCAAACTGGTCTGCGGTAGGATTCGCGCATGGTCGAGCCGGCGTTGGGCCGCATCGCTTTCGTTACGCAGCCACTACGCGATGCTTCGTGGAGGCGTTGCGCGAGCCATCTGGGCGCCGTGCATCCTCGCGGGCGGCGTTATCGAGTACTTCTTTAACGACCGCGAATCAGGTCTCGTTCGAGCGGTCATCGGGATGTCCAACCTTTTCCTGACATCGGCCCTTGGTATCGCGTTGTGGTTTCGGAGCAGGCGGTGGCTTGACCAACGCTTCGGCCGGGTCCAGTCGAAAAATCCGCAACTCATCGGTCTCATCGTCTGTCAGGTAGGGTTCTTCGCAGTTTCCCAATTCGACCATTCCTACGAAGCTGGTTCCGGTTTTCCGTCAGCGAAGTTCCTGTTCGTCGCAGTCGTTGGACTGTGGTTCTGCATCCGTCTGTGGCCACACTCGCTGCACTATTTGGTGCCGACCGCCGTCGCGGTTGGATTTGCTCTGCCATACGCCACGCTCAGTGGAGAGGAGGCCGTAGACCTGTGGGTAATGAAGGCCTACGGCACGAGCCTGCTCGCATGGACGGCGGCCGGCCTCATCGACTTGATGATGCTGTTCAAGGCCATGCCTCAACGCCCGCAACAAGGACCCGTGGCCGCCGATGCCTGAGCAGGACCTCGCCCGCATCGCGTTTGTCACGCGCAGATTCGAAGAGCTGCAAGGGCTGCGATCCGCGAGCCTGGGTGCGGGGCTCATCCTCAGCGTCGTGGCATGGAGCCTTCTGCCTGGGGAGCAGAGGATGCAACCGTACCCACACCTTCCGTTGGCGGCGCAGATGACGCTACTTGGTCTGACGCGCGGCCTTGACGGGTTTTATGCCAGGTCGTTCGGGCGAGTCCCTCGAACCCCGCGGTTTGATCGTGCTTACACACCGTCCATCTGGCTCCAGCCAGGGGTGCGCGTCCCCATGCTGATCGTCATGGCGATGCTGGTCGATGTCTTGAAGGATCCCTACCTGCCACGGTTGTCTTTCGCGGGAGCGATCCTCGCCGGTTACTCGCTCTGGGTCGTTGTCCGTGACTGGCCGCACCGGATACATCACGTTCTGGGGACGGTAGCGGGTTTGACCACAATGATCATCTTTGCAAGTCTGCCGGTTACAGAGAGGCCGACTTATCGCCTCGATCCGGAGACCGCGGCGGGACTCGCACTGAGCTACTCAATGATCGGCGTTGCGCTTCTGGCGGTCGGACTGCTGGACCATCGCCTGCTCGTTACCGAGTTGCGCGGATCCGAGTCTGACCGACAACAAGTGTCCTGTGCGCCGGACCGATCGGCGAGCGTTGCGCGCATGGTATCTGCCGCCGCATGGCTCGTTACCACGGCCCTCTATGTGGCTTTCGCCGGGTGGCCTACACACTCGGTCGGTTTGTTGTATCTGGCACTGTGTTGCTACGTTCCAGCGACGATGCTGCTGGTCAGCGTTGCTAGTGGGACAGGTTATGACACCGGCAGGTACCGTCGGGCCTACAGCGAACTGACACGCGCCCGAGAGGAGCGCCTGCTGGCGCACGTCCGTGGCATCCGCGAGAACGCAACTTCGGAGACTCTGGCTGCCGACGTCGCTGTCCCGGTTCCGCTCTTCGACAGTCTCGGCCACCTTGCGTTGCCACTGGCGATCGGCTGCGGCGCGCTTGTTGATATTGGGATACGTGGAGCCGGATTGCCCAGTTTCCTTGCGCTGGCGCTCGCGGCGTCGCACCTCCGCATTGCGCTGCGCGACTGGCCATCTCGACGGTACTACTTGCTCGGCACCGTGACGGCGTCTATGAGTGCCATTCACTTCATGTTTGTCCCCCAACAACAGGCTCTCGATTGGATGATCTGGTTCCTGATCGCCGTCTGTACGGCGATGCTGGTCGAAGGCCTGCTCGACTACCGGCTGGCGAGCAAACTCGGTGACCGCTTCGCGAGGGACACTCATGCCGCTGCCTGAGCAGGATCTCGCCCGCATTGCGTTTGTCACGCGCAGGTTCGAAGACCTGCAAGGGTTGCGGTCCGCCTGGTTAGGCGCCGCGTTGGTTGTCTTTGCTGTGGCCGGGACCATACTGCCGGCGGGTTACGCCGACCCGTTCTTCTTTATCGCGATGCCGGCACAGAACGCGATGTTTTCGCTGAACATCATGCTCAACGGCTATTACGAGCGCTGGTTCGGCCGCGTGCCAGCAAACAGTCGCTCTCCGCACAGCCGCGCCAGGTCTCAGTGGGATCAAGCCGCTGTCAGTCTGGGCCTTGTGCTGCTAGCGATGCAGATCGACCTGTTCAAGAGCCTGTTTTACCCCGGCGGAGTGAGTTTCGGCGCCGTGGCCCTGGCGAGTTATTCGGCGTGGATCCTCTGGCGCGACTGGCCGCATCGGATGCACCACATCCTCGGCGTCGCCGCTGGAGTAGCTGGCCTCGTCATCTCGTCCTCGGTGCCCGTCAGCTCTCGAACGATCGGCCAGCAATTGGATCCGGCTGTGGCCGAACTCTATGCGCTGACCTATGCCATCTTCGGGCTCGGTCTCCTTGCGGTGGGACTGCTGGACCATCGGCTTCTTGCCCAGGCCATGGCCAGGAGCACCACATTCCGTCACACGACGCCAGATCGGTCCGCGAGTCGTTTGCGCGTGAGCGTTTCGGCGGCATCCCTGTTGATCACTGCCTCATATCTCTTGTTTGCCGGATGGCCGACAGACGCAGTCGGGATGTATATGTCGCTCTATCTCGGCATCACCGCAGGGATGGTGGTCTTCGGGGCTGGCTATATGGCGGTGACCGGCATCAGGAACTACCGGACTGTGGAGAGAAATCGCATCGCCCGAACGGAAGCAAGGCTCCTCTCCCAGATGGCGTCGATTCGCGGTGAGAAGCCGCGCCCGGAAATCGAGGTCCCAGCGCGGCTCGTTGAGGTGCCGCACTTCGACTCGTTGGGACACTTTGTGCTGCCGTTTGCGATCGCGTGCGGCGCCATGGTTGACACCGCGACGCGCGGAGCTGGTGTTCCGAGTCTTCTGGCACTGGCGTTCGCGGCGTCACATCTGCGTATCGCGCTGCGCGACTGGCCGTCGCGGCGGTATTACCTGCTCGGCGCCGTGGCCGGGTCCATCAGCGCTGTGCATTTCATGTTCGTGACTCCCAGCAACAGGTCCTCGACTGGGCCCTCTCGTTCTTGATTCTCGCGTGCGCCGCGATGCTGGTCGAAGGACTCCTCGACCTGCGACTGACGCGGCCGAGCCGGGAACAGCATTTCAGCAAGGAACATCATGCCGACGCCATTTGAACATCTCGCCGAACTCAATCGCCTGGTGCACGAGCCGTCGCGGCTCGCCATCCTCACGGCGCTCTCGGCCTGCGACAAGGCAGACTTCCTCTTCCTGTTGAACATCACGGGGTTGACGAAGGGGAACCTCTCCAGCCACTTGGCGAAACTCGAACAGGCGAACCTGGTGGCGATCGAGAAGACCTACGACGGCAAGCAGCCGATCACGTACGCCATGCTCACGCTCGAGGGACGCGAGGCGCTCAAGGAACACTGGGAGCGTCTAGAGCGAATCCGCAAGGGCGCCAAGGCGTTGCGGACGCTGAAGGTTACCGGTTGAGCTGGCCCTAGCGGTTCCGCACTCTCGGCGTAAGATCCCGCACCCACCTTCGCGCTCCGCGCTCCGGCGGGCAAGCCCTCAGCGAAGCGCCCACTCGCCCGCCTTCGCCGCACGCAAGGCTAGTCAACCTGAGGAGATGGCCGATGTCCGGGCGAGCCTTCGGCTGACACGACGCCGCGACGTCACGACGCCACGACTTTTTTGGACAAATTGTGCTGGTTGAGCCGTCGAGTCGTCGTGTGGTCGTGACTGGCGCAGCCAGCACGCGGGAGTTCGTGCAACGTGGGTGTCTGCCCGTAATCCGGCTCCCCATGCTCCAGCGCGGCCGCAGACCAGAGTCCGCACCTCGCCGTCAGGTCACCACCTTCGCGCTCCGCGCTCCGGCGGGCAAGCCCTCAGCGAAGCGCTGATGTCCCGGCGAGCCTTCGGCTGACACGACGTCACGACGCTACGACTTCTTTTGGGGCAAATTTTCTGGTTGAGCCGTGGAGTCGTCGTGTCGTCGTGCCCTGGCGCAGCCAGGATGCGGAAGTTCGTGCCACGTGGGTGTCTGCCGTAGCGCTGCTGCCCCGTGGGGGTATGCTCACGCTGGAGGGACGCGAAGCGCTGAGGGAACACTGGGAGCGTCTAGAGCGAATCCGCAAGGGCGCCAAGGCGCTGAAGGACGCTGAAGACTACAGGCTGAGCTGGTCCAAGAGGTACCGCACTCTGGCGTAAGCCTGTCCGCACCTCGCATCGCGTCCGTCGCAGCCCTAGCGAAGCGTCAGGTTCCCCGCACGCCTCAGCGATAGCGTGCCGGCACCCTCAGCTGATAGACGCCCCGCACGCCACCTTCGCGCTCCGCAGCTACGGCGTCGCGCAAGCCTGCAGCGGGCAGTCTAAGCATCCCGCCCCGTTAGCTGGTTTTTTACCGGTATTTATAGGTATAATGACGGGTTCATACGGGGGCCAGGCCCCGGACTATTATTCATGCTTCTCGATCTCAGCCAGCTGCACGGGGCGGCCAAGCACTACGAGCGCCGCTTCGAGCCCTCCGCCTTCGACCCCCAGGACGATGATTACCGCGTCTCGACGCCGGTCGATCTCGTCATGGACGCGGAAAAGGCGGGTGGGGATGCCTTCAAGGTAACCGGCCACGTCCGCGCGAAGCTGATGCTCGAGTGCGGCCGCTGCCTGGAAGACTTCGAACTGCCGATCGATACGCGGTTCGAACTCCGGTACGTGCCGGCGGTCGATGCCGCGACCGAGCCGGAACGAGAGATTGCCGAGGACGACCTGATCACCGCGTTCTATCGCGAGGGGGTCGTGGACGTCATCGAAATGCTGCGCGAGCAATTCCAGCTGGCGCTGCCGATGAAACCGCTGTGCACAGAGTCGTGCCGCGGACTGTGCCCCATCTGCGGGGCGAATCTGAACCGCACCGAATGCGGCTGCACGCCGAAGTGGGAAGATCCCAGGCTGGCGCCGCTGAAGGGGCTGTTGACCCCCGAGAAGGAGAATTAACGATGCCTAATCCTAAAAGGCGGCACTCGAAGAGCCGAACCGCCAAGCGCCGTACCCACGACACCCTCAAGCCGATCCCGGTCGGCACCTGCCCCCAGTGCCAGGAGTCGAAGGCGCCGCACCAGGTGTGCGCCAACTGCGGCTACTACAAGGGCCGCCAGGTCAAGGCTGTCCCAGAGGCGTAAGAGCTGTGAGCTTTCAGCCCTCAGCCGTCAGCTCCAGACTGACGGCCCGCTGTGCGCGTCGCGCAGCTGAGAGCTGATAGCTGCTAGCTGATAGCTTCTGAATGCGCATAGCCATTGACGCCATGGGCGGCGATGACGCTCCCGGCAGCATTGTTGACGGGGCGCTCGTGGCCGCACGGCATCTCCAGATCGGGCTCCTGCTGGTCGGCGACTCGGCGCTGATCGAGCGGGAACTGGCCCGGCATCCCGGTGCCGGCGCGCTCGACATTCAGATCCTTCATACCTCGGAACACGTCGGCATGGCGGAGTCGGCCTCGGCCGCGCTGCGGCGTAAGCCGCGCGCCTCGATCAAGCTCGCCGCCGAGGCAGTCCGCGACGGCCGCGCCGCTGCCTTTTTCAGCGCTGGTCATACCGGCGGCGCCGTGATGGCGGCGATCGGCACGTTCGGCCGCCTCCCAGGGGTCGATCGCCCGGCACTCGCCACACTTGTTCCTACCCGGCAGCAACCGGCTGTCCTTCTCGATTCCGGGGCGACGGTCGAATGCCGTCCCCAGCATCTCGTCCAGTTCGCCGTCATGGGGGCCGCCTACGCCCGCATTGCGCTCGGGTGTGAACGCCCCCGGGTCGGGTTGCTCTCGGTCGGCGAGGAAGAGGGGAAGGGCAACGAGCTCACCCGCGAAGCGCACCAGCTGCTCAAGACCGCTCCCGTGCACTTTGTCGGCAACGTCGAAGGCCGTCACGTCTACGCCGGCGACGCCGACGTCATCGTCTGCGACGGCTTCACCGGGAACGTGACGCTCAAGATCAGCGAGGGGCTCGTCGAGACCGTCGAGGCACTGCTGCACGCCGAGCTGCAGTCGACCTTCGGATCCCAGATCGGCTACCTGCTGTCGACCCAGGCATTCCGGCGCTTTCGCAAGCGCCTCGACTACTCCGAATACGGGGGCGCACCACTCCTCGGCATCGACGGTATCTGCATCGTCGGGCACGGACGATCGTCGCCCAAAGCCGTGCGAAATGCTGTCACGATGGCGGCACGGGCGGTGCGGGAAGGGTTGACGGAAAAGCTCGGGGCGGAAACGCTGGCGCTCGGGCGCTGACGAGGAGTGCGAGGGTACGCTATCCTTCGCTGTTTGGCTTTTATATGATGGACCTTACGGGGCGCATCGCGCTCGTGACAGGAGCCTCCCGCGGAATTGGGAAGGCCATCGCCGGGCGGCTCGCCGCACGCGGCGCTCACGTGGTGGCGGCGGCGCGTGGTGAGAACGCGAAAGCGGTCGCTGACGAGATCGTCGCCGGCGGCGGACGCAGCGAATTCATCGCCCTCGACGTGACTGAGGCCGGTGCCGGCGAAGCGGCAGTGGCGGACGTCGTCAAGCGGCACGGGCGGATCGACATTCTCGTGAACAACGCGGGCATCGCGAAAGACCAGTTGATGCTGCGCATGAAACGGGACGACTGGGATGCGGTGATCGGCACCAACCTGACCGCGGCATTCGTGCTGACGCAGGCGGTGCTCAAGCCGATGCTGAAACAGCGCGCCGGGCGCATCGTCAGCATCAGCTCGGTCGTCGGGCAGGGCGGTAACGCCGGACAGGCGAACTACGCCGCGTCCAAGGCAGGCATCATCGGGTTCAGCAAGGCCGTCGCGCTGGAGGTTGCCTCGCGCGGCATCACGGTGAACGTCGTGGCTCCGGGACTCATCGAGACCGACATGACGCGCGCTATAACCGAGAGCGCTCACGAAGAGTGGGCCTCGAAAATCCCGCTCAAGCGGCTCGGCACGCCGGATGACATCGCGGCCGCCGTCTGCTTCCTCGCATCTGACGAGGCGTCGTATATTACGGGGCAGGTCCTGGCCGTCAATGGCGGAATGTACATGTAGGAGGGGCTGAATGGCCGTCGCGGACAAAGTAAAAAGCATCATCGTGGAACAGCTCGGCGTGGACGAAGAAGAAGTAACGCCGGACGCGTCCTTCGTGGACGACCTCGGGGCCGACTCGCTCGACACCGTGGAACTGGTCATGGCGTTCGAAGAGGAGTTCGGGATCGAGATCCCGGATGACGACGCCGAGAAGATCACGCGCGTCAAGGAAGCGATCGAATACATCGAGTCGCACAGTAAAAAGAAGTAGGGGCCGTTCGGGAACGGCCCACGGTCAGCCGTTCGAGAACGGCCCACGGCAGCCGTTCGGAAAGGCCCAAGGGGGAAGCTACGTGAGCAGGCGAGTCGTCGTGACGGGCGCCGGCATCGTGTCGCCGCTCGGCATCGGCACCGAGGCGAACTGGGAAGCGCTCTGCGCCGGTCGAAGCGGGATCAGCACGATCACGCGCTTTGACGCGTCGCAGTTTTCGGCGCGTATCGCGGGCGAAGTCAAGGACTTCGACCCGCTGCGGTTCATCGACAAAAAAGACGTCAAGAAGATGGACGTCTTCATCCAGCTGGCGATCGCCGCCTCGCAGTTTGCGATGGAGGATGCCAAGCTCACGATCGCGCCCGACATCGCGACGCGTGCCGGCGTGTTCATCGCGTCGGGGATCGGCGGCTTCAGCACCATCGAGCGCGAGCACAAAGCGCTGCTCGAGGGCGGACCGCGGCGGATTTCGCCGTTCTTCATCCCCGCCACCATCATCAATCTCGCGGCCGGCCAGGTCTCGATCCGCTTTGGCGCCAAGGGCCCCAATTCCGCGACCTGCACCGCGTGCTCGGCCTCCGCGCACGCGATCGGCGACGCCTTCGAGATCATCAAGCGCGACGATGCCGACATCATGATCGCGGGTGGATCCGAGTCGGCCATCACGCCGATGGGGGTCGGCGGGTTTGCGGCGATGCGGGCGCTGTCGACGCGTAACGACGATCCGCAGACGGCCAGCCGTCCCTTCGACAAAGACCGCGAGGGGTTCGTCATGGGCGAGGGCGCGGGTGTGATCGTGCTCGAAGAACTCGAGTTCGCGAAGCGCCGGGGCGCCCCGATCTATGCCGAGCTGGTCGGCTACGGGATGACCGCTGACGCCTTTCACATCACCGCGCCGTCCGAGGACGGCGATGGCGCCGCGCGCGTCATGGAGATGGCGATCAAGCGCGCCGGGATCACGCCGGCGCAGGTGGACTACGTCAACGCGCACGGTACCTCGACGCCGTACAACGACAAGCTCGAAACGATGGCGATCAAGCGCGTGTTCGGCGAGCACGCCTACAAGGTTGCGATTTCATCCACCAAGTCCATGACCGGCCACCTCCTGGGCGCGGCCGGCGGCGTCGAGGCCGCCATCGCGGTCCTTGCCATCCGGCACCAGGTCATTCCGCCGACCATCAACTACGAAACACCCGATCCCGACTGCGACCTCGACTACGTGCCCAACACCAAGCGCGAGGCGAAGATCGACTACGTGCTGTCGAACTCCTTCGGCTTCGGAGGCACGAACGCGGCGCTGCTGTTCAAGAGATTCGCCGAATAGCGTCTCAGCTATCAGCTAACAGCTATCAGCTCAAAGCAATCAGGCAGCGGTGCGGCTGATAGCTGAAGGTCTGGGAGCTGATAGCTGAAAGCTGAGAGCTGATAGCTATGAAAATCGCCGTCTGTATCAAGCAAGTTGTCACGCGCGAGTGGCAGCTCCGCGTCAACGAGGGGAAAACCTGGATCCGCGACCAGGACGCCAGCTTCGAGCTGAATGAACCCGACGCCTACGCGCTCGAAGAGGCGCTGCGGCTCAAGGAGAAGCACGGCGGGGAAGTGGTCGTCGTCTCCGCCGGCCCGGCCCGATCCGCGCAGGTGCTCCGCGAAGCGCTCGCCCGCGGCGCCGATCGCGCCATCCACGTCGAGTCCGACACGCTCGCCTCGGCGGATGCCTTCGTCGTTGCCGAGGCGCTGGCCAATGCCGTCCGCGATGAGCAGTTCAATCTCGTCCTCACGGGGCTGCAGTCTGACGACCAGGGCTTCGGCCAGGTCGGCGTCGTGCTGGCCGAGAAGCTGGGCATGCCGCACGCGACGATCATCATGGAAGTCCAGGCCTCCCCTTCGACAGGCTCAGGGCAGGCGGACTCCTGCGCGTGAAGCGCGAGCTCGAAGGCGGCTGGTTCCAGTGGATGACGCTGCCGCTCCCGGCGCTGCTCACCATCCAGAGCGGCATCAACCAGCTGCGCTACGCCACGCTCAAGGGCATCATGGCGGCCAAGAAGAAGGAAATCCGCAAGGTCGCACCGGCCGCCGGCACCGCTTCGCAGACGATCGTCAGCGTCCACTTCCCGGAGAAGGGCAAGAAGACGCAGATGCTGCCGGGCTCGGCAGCCGAAGCGGCCAAGGCGCTGGTGCAGAAGCTGCGCGACGAAGCAAGGGTGATCGCATGATCCTGGTAGTTGCGGAACAGCGTGAGGGCAAGCTCAATCGCGCGTCGTGGGAAGCGATCGCAGCCGCGCAGCAGCTCGGCGACGAGCTGAAGATCGCCATCGTCGGATCGGGCGTCGATGCGCTCGCGGCCGATCTTGCCGGGGCCGAGGCGGCCGAGGTGATCGCGGTCAACGCCGATGCCCTCGGCGAGTACACGGCGGACGGCTACGTCATGGGGCTGAGCGCCCTGATCGAAGCCGAAGCGCCGTCGCATGTGTTCTTTCCCCATACCTACCAGACCCGTGACTTTGCCCCGGCCCTCGCGGCACGCATCGGGCGCGCCCTGATCACGGACGTGACGGCGGTCAAGAAGGACGGCGCTCGCACGCTCTACGTGCGGCCGGTGTTCCAGGGCAAGATGAACGCGGACGTCGTCGCCGAAGGGCCCGCCCCGCATCTGATTACCGTCCAGATCGGCGCCTTCCGCGCCGACGCCGCGAAGCGTGGCGCGTCGCCTGCCGCGGTGCGGACCTCGACTGTCGCGGTCGACGCAGCCAAGATCCGCCAGAAGCCGGAAGCGCCGTTCAAGGAAGCCAAGCAGGCCGTGGATCTCTCGCAGGCCGAGCGCATCGTCGCGGTCGGGCGCGGCATCAAGGGCCAGGAGAATCTCAAGCTGGTCGAGGATCTGGCGACCGCGCTCGGCGCCGAGATCGCCGCCTCGCGTCCGATCTGTGACTCGGGCTGGCTGCCGATGGATCGCCAGATCGGCAGCTCGGGCCAGACCGTTGCGCCGAAGCTCTATATCGCGCTCGGCATCTCGGGCGCCATCCAGCACCTTGTCGGCATGAAGGGCTCACGCGTCATCGTCGCGATCAACAAGGACGCCGAGGCGCCGATCTTCGAGGTCGCCGACTTCGGTATCGCGGGCGATCTGTTCGAGGTTGTCCCAGCGATGATCGCTGAGCTGGGGAAGTAGCTCTCAGCTCTCAGCTTTCAGCTCTCAGCTTCAGCTCTGGCTGGCTGGTGGAAGCCGAGAGCTCTTAGCTGACAGCTGAGAGCTGATAGCTGGAACTGGTAGCTGTAAGCTGAAAGCTGCATGGAACGTGAAACGCTCGAAGTTGATGTTCTGATCGTAGGCGGCGGGCCGGCTGGCATGTCCGCCGCGTTGCGGCTGGCGCAGTTGCAGAAGGCGGCGGGAGGCGAGCCGCTCCAGATCGCCGTCCTCGAGAAAGCGCGCGAAGCCGGCGCGCACATGCTCTCCGGCGCGATGCTCGATCCGTCGGCCCTCCGGGATCTCGTCCCTGACTTCAAGGAAAAGGGAGCGCCGCTCGCTTCTGAGGTTCACGAGGAGCGCGTCTACTACCTCACCCAGACCGGCAAGTTACCGTTCCCGATCATCCCGCCACCGCTTCAGAACCACGGCAACTACATCATCTCGCTCAACCGCTTCGTGAAGTGGATGGCGGGGCTGGTGGAAGCCGAGGGTGTGGACATGTTCGCCGGCTTTCCGGCTGCCGAAGTGCTCTACGAGAACGACCGTGTCGTCGGCGTGCGCACGCGCGACCAGGGTATCGACAAGCACGGCGCGAAGAAGTCCACCTTCGAAGCGGGCGTGGATATCAACGCCAAGGTCACGATCCTCTGCGATGGTGTCCGCGGCAACCTCACCAAGCAGCTGGTGCGGCGCCTCGCCCTCGACGCCGGCAAGCAGCCGCAGCTCTACGCGATCGGAATCAAGGAGTTGTGGGAGGTCCCGAAAGACAGGATCAAGCCCGGCACCGTGATCCACTCGCTCGGCTATCCGCTGCGGATGGAGGAGTTCGGCGGCGCGTTCCTCTACTCGATGCCGGACGGACTGGTGTCGTTCGGCCTCGTCACCGGCCTGGACTACAAGGATCCGATGTTCGATCCTCACCAGGCGTTCCAGCACCTCAAGCAGCATCCCGTGTTCGCGTCCATCCTGCAGGGAGGGCAGCTCGTACGCTACGGTGCGAAGGCGTCTGCCGGAAGGCGGCTGGCACACGATCCCGCGGCTTTACGCCGACGGCGTTCTAATTGCCGGCGATGCCGCCGGATTCGTCAACTCGATGCGCCTCAAGGGCATCCACCTGGCGATGCGGACCGGAATGCTCGCGGCCGAGACGGCGTTCGACGCCATCAAGGCGAACGACACCTCCGCGGCGCGACTGCAGGGTTACGAAAAGGCCGTGGATGCGAGCGACGTGCGCCGGGAGCTCTACCCGGTCCGCAACGTCCATCAGAGCTTCAGTCACGGCCTCGTGCCCGGGATGATGTACTCGGGGCTGTCACTGGTGACGGGCGGCTGGTGGCTCAACGACCCGATGCCTGTCGACGCGGGCTACGAGCACATGCAGACCCTCGCGGAGTACTACAAGGGAACGCCGCCCGACATCGACGTGCCGGTCCGTCCTGCGAAAGTCGATCGCCAGCTCACGTTCGACAAGCTGACCAACGTTCACTACTCGGGAACGCGACATCCCGAGGATCAGCCATCGCACCTCATCGTCCACGACGCCAATATCTGTGCGACGCGCTGCCGCGAGGAGTATGGCAACCCGTGCCTGCGCTTCTGTCCGGCCAACGTCTACGAAATGGTGGACGCCGGCGAGGGCAAGAAGAAGCTGCAGATCAACGCCTCCAACTGCGTCCACTGCAAGACCTGCGACATCATGGATCCGTACCAGATCATCGACTGGGTGCCGCCCGAAGGCGGCGGTGGTCCCCAGTACCGAGGGCATGTAGGGGCTGGTGTCGGCATCGGACCGGCTCAAAGCCGCGTTCATCGCGACAGTCGCATATCCGCTGATTGCCCTCCTGTGCTGGAGCTACCGCTGGCGCATCGAGGGGGCGCAGCATTACGACGATGTCAGGTCGGCCGGTCAGCAACCGATCCTGGCGCTCTGGCACGGGCGCATCCTGCCGGGTCTGCACTACTTCCGCAACCGCGGCGTCATCGTCATCACCAGCCAGAACTTCGACGGCGAGTGGATCGCGCGGATCCTGCACAAGTTCGGCTTCGGCACGGCCCGAGGTTCCACGTCGAAGGGCGGCGCCCGTGCGCTCGTCCAGCTGCGGCGTGAGCTTGCGGCAGGGAAACCCGCGGCCTTCACCGTGGACGGTCCCCGGGGCCCGGCCCGAGTCGTCCAGCGCGGCGTCGCCTTTCTGGCCGGCGCCACGGGCCACCCGATCCTGCCGTATCACATCGAATCGAGCCGCCACTGGACGCTGAGCAGCTGGGACAAGACGCAGATCCCGAAGCCGTTCAGCACAGTGGCGCTAGTGATTGGAGCGCCGATTACTGTGGAGGGGACCGACGACCCCACGCTCGATGGCAAGCTGGTGGAAGTTCGAGAGGCCCTGCACGTCCTGGAGGAGCGTGCGATCGGGATGCTGAGGGCAGCTGCCATGCAGCTGAGAGCTGACGCAGCTCGTTGCTCTGTATCCGTGATATCCGTGTAATCAGTGTTACTGATCTCTTCTCCCCGATTCGACGAACACGTCACACCTCCGGGGCATCCCGAGCGGCCGGAACGTGCCGAGGTGCTGGACGCGGTCGCGGCCGCTTATCGTGCAGCGCGGCGGCAAGGTCGTGGATCCCATCAGCGCTACTCGAGAGCAGCTCGCGCGGGTCCACTCCGCGGCGCACCTTGACCGCATTGCCGCGACGGCGGGGAAGCCGTCGATGCTGGACGCCGACACCTTCACGTCGCCGGCCTCGCACGAGATCGCGTTGATGGCCGCCGGCGCGATCGTGCAGGCGGCGGCTCACGCACGCGCGACCGGCGAGGTGGCGTTCGCGCTGGTCCGGCCCCCTGGGCACCACGCCGAGGCCGATAAGGCGATGGGGTTCTGCCTCTATAACAACGTCGCCGTGGCCGCCGCGCAGGCGATTGCGGACGGCGTCGAGCGGGTCGCGATCGTAGACATCGACGTCCATCACGGCAACGGCTCACAGTGGATGTTCTACGACGATCCGCGGGTTCTCTACGTCTCCTCGCACCAGTTCCCGTTCTACCCGGGCACCGGGGCTGCCGGTGAAGTGGGCCGCGGCGACGGGGCCGGTTTCACGGTGAATATCCCGCTCGAGGTGGGCGCGACCGACGCGGACTATGATCTCGTCTATCGTGAGATCGCCGCGCCGGTATTGACGCAGTTCGCTCCGCAATTGACGCTGATCTCGGCGGGCTTCGATGCGCACGAGGCCGATCCGCTGGCGTCGATGCGCATGACGGCGACGGGCTATATGCGCATCGTGCGGCGGCTCCGGACTGCCGCGCTGCAATCGGGTGCGCTCGCACTCGTGACGGAAGGCGGATACGACCTGGCCGCTCTTCGGGAGTGTCTGGACGCGACGATCGACGTTCTGGCCGCAGACACCGTGGCTCCTGGCGACGAGCAGGAGCTCCGCGCGCAACCGGCTCCGCGTGGCGAGCGCGCACTCACCGCCGTGCGCGCGGCCCAGTCCGCGTTTTGGCGTGGACTATAATTTAGAGACCGTGGCGGATTACAAACCCCAGACAATAGAGAAAAAGTGGCAGGAACGCTGGCGCGACACGCGCGCGTTCGAGGTGACCGAGGACCTCGCCAAGCCGAAGTTCTACTGCCTCGAGATGTTCGCGTACCCATCGGGGCATGCGCATGTCGGGCACGTCCGCAACTACATGATCGGCGACGTCGTCGCGCGCATGAAGCGGATGCGCGGGTTCAACGTTCTCCATCCCTTTGGCTGGGACGCCTTCGGTCTGCCCGCCGAGAACGCGGCGATCAAGAACGGCACGCATCCCGAGACGTGGACGTTCGAGAACATCGCCCACATGAAGGGCCAGCTCCAGCGGATCGGCATCAGCTACGCCTGGGAGCGCGAGTTCGCCACCTGCACGCCCGAGTACTACCGCTGGAATCAGTGGATCTTCCTGAAGATGCTCGAGCGCGGGATCGCCTACAAGCGGCGGTCGAGCGTGAACTGGTGCCCGAGCTGCAACACCGTGCTCGCCAACGAGCAGGTTGTGAACGGCGCCTGCTGGCGCTGCGGCACGACCGTCACGACCCGTGACCTCGAACAGTGGTTCTTCCGGATCACGCAATACGCCGACGAACTGCTCGCCGGCGCCGAGACACTCTCTCAGTGGCCCGAGAAAGTGCTCACGATGCAGCGCAACTGGATCGGACGATCCGAGGGCGCGCGGCTCAAGTTCGATGACATCGAGGTCTTCACGACCCGCATCGACACGATCTTCGGAGCCAACTTCATCCTGCTGGCGCCCGAGCATGCACTCGTCCAGGAGTGGGCGAAGGCCGAGGGCGGAGCCTTCGCCGAATCGCTGAAGCGGTTCCAGGGTCAGGACCGTACGGCCCGGATGACCGGCGAGCTCGAGAAGGAAGGCTTCGATACCGGCCGGACGGTGACCAACCCCTTCACCGGCCAGCAGGTTCCGGTCTGGGTGGCGAACTTCGTCCTCATCGAATACGGCACCGGCGCCGTCATGGGTGTGCCGGCGCACGACCAGCGCGACTTCGAGTTCGCCCGAAAGTACAACCTGCCGGTAACGGTGGTGGTCCATCCTGCCGGCGGCGATGTCCCCGTGTCAGAAGAGATGACCGCCGCCGTGGACGCGGATGGCGTGCTCGTCAACTCGGGTGCGTACAACGGCATTGCCTCGGACGACGCGCGCGCGCGGCTCACCGCGGACGCAAAAGCCCGGCAGATCGGCGAAGGCACCGTTCAGTACCCGGTTGAAGGACTGGGGCATTTCACGGCAGCGCTACTGGGGCACGCCGATTCCCGTCCTCTACTGCGACAAGTGCGGCATGGTGCCCGAGAAGTACGAGAACCTGCCCGTCACGCTGCCGCGGATCAAGGAGTTCTCAGGCAGAGGCGATTCTCCGCTCGCCCAGATTCCCGAGTTCGTCAATGCCCCGTGCCCGAAATGCGGCGGCCCGGCGAAGCGCGAAACCGACACGATGGATACGTTCGTCGATTCATCGTGGTATTTCCTGCGCTTCTGCGATCCGCACAACGAGTCGCTGCCATTCGATCCCGCGAAGGTGGCCTACTGGGGCCCGGTCGACTTCTACAGCGGCGGCGTCGAGCACGCCATCCTGCACCTGATCTACTCGCGCTTCTTCACCCGCGTGTTCCGCGATGTCGGTCTCACCACCCTGGACGAGCCGTTTACACGGCTGTTGACCCAGGGGATGGTGCTCAAGGCCGGGGCGGTCATGTCGAAGTCGAAGGGGAATGTCGTTGATCCCGATGACATGATCGCGAAGTTCGGCGCCGACGCCCTGCGGCTGTACGTGATGTTCGTGGCGCCGCCGGAGAAAGAGATCGAGTGGACCGACGCCGGGCTCGAGGGCAGCTGGCGCTTCCTCGCCCGCGTCTGGCGCATCGTCGATCAGCTGAGCGAGACGATCGGCGGGGAGGGGATTCCCGCGCCGTCCTCACTGGAACTGAATGACGACGAGCGGGCGCTTCGGCGGAAGACGCATGAGACGATCCGCCGCGTGACGCTGGATCTCGATCCGCGCGTCCATCTGAACACCGCGGTGTCGGGACTCATGGAGCTCGTCAACGAACTCTACGCCTTCTGCGCCAAGAGCCAGTGCCTGGTCGTCGGCAGAGGTGAGGACGAGGCCAGCGTCGGTGTGATCGAACGGCCCGGAACGGTTGCCGTCCTCAAGGAGGCGATCGAAGCACTCGTGCTGATGCTGTCGCCGTTCGCCCCGCACATGGCCGAGGAGCTCTGGGAGATGCTTGGGCACAAGGGGGGCGTCGTCAGCGCCGGCTGGCCTGCATTCGATGCCGAAGTCGCGAAGGCGTCCGAGATGACGGTGCCGGTGCAGGTAAACGGTAAGCTACGGGGACGGCTCACGGTCGCGGCTGATGCAGCCGACGACCAGCTGCGCGAGCTTGCTCTCGCGGATGCCGGCGTTGCGAAATACCTCGACGGCAAGACGATCCGCAAGGTCGTGATTGCCGGCCACGGCGTAAACCGAATCGTCAGCATCGTGGTCAGCTAATGCACCGACGAATGTGTCTCAACGGGATCGTCGTCCTGGCGCTCGCCGCCAGTGTCGCGTGCGGATACTCGCTGGCCGGCCGTGGATCGTTCCTGCCGCCGCACATTAAGCTGATCGGCGTGCCCACCTTCGTGAATCACACCTCGGTTCCCGACGTCGAGCGTCGTGTGACCGACCGCGTGCGGTCGGAGCTGATCGGGCGAGGCCGCTACAAAGTCGATACAAAGGCAACCGGCGTCGATGCCGTGATTGCGGGTGAGATCACCGCGATCAGGTTTGACGCGTCCGCGTGGAATGAGCAGCGGCTCGCGACGCGCTCGGTACTCGTGCTGACCGCGAAGATCGAGTTCCGCGACGTCGCGAACAACAAGGTCCTCTGGAGCAACCCGTCGATGCAGTTCCGCGAGGAGTTCGAGATTTCCGGTACGGTGACGGACCCCAACGCCTTCTTCGGCCAGGACCGTGACGCCCTCGACCGCGTCGCCTTGGAGTTCGCCCGCACGCTCGTGAGCGCCATCCTCGAGGCTTTCTGATGCCGGCGGTCACGGCAGCCGCGGCTCGAAAGCAGATCGACGCGGGCAAGCCGGATCCCGTCTACCTGATCATCGGTGATGACGAGGCCCAGATGGCGGATCTGGCCACGGGCCTTGGCGACCTGGTCGAAGAGGACCTGCGCGCCTTCTGCCTCGAACGCATGCACGCGACCGATAAGGGCGTGACCGCGTCCTCGATCGTCCAGGCGGCGCAGACGCTGCCGATGATCGGCGACCGCCGCGTCGTGATCGTGCTCCGGGCGGAACGGATCCTCAAGCCGAAGCGCAAGGGCAAGGCAACCGAGGCCGGCGAGGCGGACGACGATGAGGGCGGCGAGCCGCCCAGCGATCTCGACGCCCTCGAGAACTACCTGAAGAATCCAGAGCCTCGGAACACCCTGGTCCTCGTCGCCGCGGATGCTGACCGTCAGCGCAAGGTCTACAAGTCGCTCCAGAAGCACGCCAGCATCGTCGAATGCTACGGACTGAAGGGGAGTCGAGACGGGAAGGTGGACCCTCGCCAGGTGGCCCGGACCGCGGAGGCGATCGTCAAGCAGGCAGTGATCGGCGGCGGTCAGCAGATCGATGCCGCGGCCTCACGGCTGGTCGCGGAGCGTGCGGGCACCGACATCACGCGCCTGCGGGCCGACCTGGATCGCGTGCTGATGTATACAGCCGGAAAGCCGAAGATCACGCTCCAGGATGTTCAGGAGGTGGTGAGTGGCGAGACGGCACAGGATGATTGGGCGGTCACAAACGCGATCACGCGGGGGAACACCGCCGAGGCCCTGAAACACCTCGGGCTCGCCCTGGAGGGCGGAGGGGTTTCGTATCAGATCCTGGGTCAGCTGGCGTGGTTTGTCAGGGAGAGACTGACGACTGCCGATCCACGGAGGGTACCGGCAGCCGTCGAAGCGCTATTTCGTACGGATCTGGAGCTGAAGAGCTCCGGAGGTGATCCGCGCGTGCTGCTCGAACGTCTGATCGTCGATCTATGCCGTCGCTGACGCGGTCTTCTTGCTGACCCGGCTCGCCAGGCGCGCCTTGTAGCGGCCCGCGGCGTTCCGGTGGATCACGCCCTTCGCTGCCATCTTGTCGACGAGCGAAACGGTGTTCCGGAGCGCTTCCGTCATCTGGGCCGGATCCCCGGCGTCAATGGCAGTGCGGATGGTGCGCAGGGCGCCGCGAAGACGCGTGCGCATGTTGCGGTTCCGCTCGCGGCGGACGATGTTCTGGCGATGCGCTTTGAGCGCAGAAGCGTGGCTGGCCAATGCTCTTGTTCCTTGATAGAATCCGAGGCCGGTGTCAGTACCGGGCCCACAAACGGCTTATTGTAGCCACTATTTAGCGCCCTCCTTCATCCGGCGAAGCTGACGCCGTTCGCGCTTGTCGGGCGACCCCGCGTTGGCCGCCCGGACGAACGGCCGGGCTAGACGGGCCATCCGCAGCATTTCGGCCTCTTCCGGCGTCGGCTGGGGGGTGACGTCCTCGTAAAGCTTGCGCGCCTCGGCCTTGGGGATGTGGTTCTCGGAGAAGCCCCGGACGACGACCTTCTGCTTACGGCCGAGGGGGCGTGACAGTTCGATCTCGTCCCCCTCCTTCAATTCCCGGTGCGGCTTGCCGCTCTGGCGGTTGACGTCGACCTTGCCCCCTCGGATCGCCTTCTGGGCCTCCGAGCGGGTTCGATAAAGGCAGGTCACGTCGAGCCAGACATCCAGGCGCACCTGCCTATTTTATTCGTCGCGGAGCGCCTGCACGGGCTCGATGCGCGACGCCCGACGCGCGGCACGTAGCTGGCCGCGAGGGCGAGGCCGGCCAGGGCGATCGTCGCAACCGTGAACGTCAGGGCGTCAAATGGAGTTACGCCGACCAGGAACGACTCGACCAGCCGGCTGAGATACAGCGCCAGGACCAGCCCTGTCGCAATGCCGAGGGCAATCGGCAGACTGCCTTGCAGCAGGATCATCCGGAGGACCACTCGGGCGCTCGCGCCAAGTGCGATGCGGAGACCGATCTCGCGCGTTCGTTGCGCGGCCACATAGGTGGCGACACCATAAATGCCGACGGTCGACAGAGCAGCGCGAGCGCGCTGAACAGCGTGAACAATGCCACTCCTAAGCGTTGCGGCATGAGGAGCATCGACACATGCTGCTCAAACGGCGTGACATCGTAGAGCGGGATCTCGGGATCGAGCGAGCGGAGTTGATCGCGGACCATCGCGACGCTGTCGGCTGCGTTCCCGGTCGTGCGCACGAACAGGTGGGCAGGATCGAGGGCGACGGAATGCTTGCCTGTGAGCCACTGCTCGAAGGCGAGGTAGGCGAAGGGCTTGCGCGGGTCCTTGAGACTGCTCGTAACGGCATCCTCGACGACGCCGACGACTGTGACCCAGCCATCGCCCTGTTCCAGCCGGCCCCCAATCGGACTGCGGCCGGGCCAGTACTTGTCAGCCATCGCCTTGTTGACAACGGCGACCCTGGGTGATGTCGCGGTATCGGTCTCAATGAACTCGCGGCCCTCCAGCAGCGATGTGTTTATGGAGCGGAAGTAGTCGCGGCCGACCTGCGCCATGTTGACGGTCACATCTTCGCCAGGGGCTACGGTATACCCGTCGATCTTTGTCTGATTGACCCAGGAACCTCGGGTAGGAATCATGCTGGCCCAAGCGGCGGCGGTCACCTGCGGCATGGCTCGCACCTTCTCGAGAGCGGCGTCATACAGCACCTGGGCCCGCGCCTCGTCGTAGCGGGCGAGACCGACGTTGACCGACGCGGTGACGACGCCGCGCACATCGAAGCCGAGCGGCGCGTCAAGCGCCGCCTTCAGACTGCGCGCGAACAAACCCGTGCCGGCGAGGAGGACGAGGCTGAGAGCGATCTGGACGGCCAGCAAGGTGCTGCGCACACCGTGTCGCGACGTTGCGCCGTGCGATTGGCCGCGCAGGGACGCGAGCACGTCTGTGCGTGAGGCGCGCCAGGCCGGAAGAGCCCCGAACAGCAGTCCGGTGGCCAGCGACAATCCGAACGTCAGCGCCAGCACGAGCCCGTTGATCTCGAGCCGCATGTTCGAGATCGCGATTCCTCCGGGGAGCTGGTACGTCGACAGGAGCCGCAACGCCAGTGACGCGACGCCGATGCCGGCGAGCCCGCCGAGCGAGGCGAGGAGCACACTTTCGGCGAGCAGTTGCCGGAGGATCCGCCCCCGTGTAGCGCCGATAGCGAGCCGGACGCCAATCTCGCGGCGACGGGCAGTGGACCTGGCGAGGAGCAGGTTGGCGAGATTGGCGCAACCGATCAGGAGCGTCAACCCGACGACGGAAACCAGGATCGCCACGAACGTTTTGACATCCTTCGCACTGCCGCCAAGTGCGCGCGCGGAGATCGGCGTCAGTTCCAGGCGCGCCGGTTCTTCACCTGGCTCTCGTGGATGCAGCTGCGCATAGACGCCCGACATCGTGGCGGCCGCCTGTTCTGCCGAAACGCCCGGCTGAAGACGTCCGATCACGGTCAGCCAGACGAAGCCCTTTGCTGTGAGCGCGTTCACGCGCGAGAAGAAGCCTGTTTCGACCTGGTTGTAGGTTCCCGTCGGCAGGTACAGCGCCGTGTTTGCCGACAGGCTGATGCCGCGGAAGCCTTTCTCGAGGACGCCGACAACGGTCAGGGGCCGGCCGTTGGCGCGGAAGGTGCGGCCGATGACGGAAGGGTCGCCGCCAAACCGCGTTCGCCAGTAGTCGTGACTGAGCACGGCGACCAGCGGCCCGTTTGCGATGTCATCGGACGGCGCAATTGTCCGGCCATGGACGGCCCGGACACCGAGAACGTCCAGCGTCTGGCCGGTCACAAACGATGTGCGCGCCAGTTCTGACGATCCGTCGATCACCAGGTTGACGCGGCCGCCGCCGCCGATTGCCGCAACGCCCTGAAAGACGTCCGTTCGCTTGGTGTACTCCTGGTAATCCGGATACGCGCTCGTCCAGGACCACACCACGAGTTGGCCGGGATCGCGAACCTGCACCGGGTGCAGCAGCGTGGCGTCGGCGAGCGTGAAGATCGCGGTGTTCGCTCCGATGCCGAGCGCCAGGGTGACGATGGCGGCGAGCGTGAAGGTCGGGCTCTTCGCCAGAAGGCGCACGGCCAGTCGCAGGTCGCGGGTGAAGTTGCGCATGGGCTCTCCGACTCGAGGGGAAGTGAGAAGAGACTGGCTGGGGACCGGGGGATGAGGACCGCGTACCACTCCCGCAGCACGCATCGCAGCCCGTCGCGCCAGACCATCCAGCAGATCGAGCCGTGGGCGGGGTCGGCGGCAGCGGTGCGGATAAACTGCAGCACCTCGCCACCGCAGTCGCGCCGGAACGAAGGCGGGCAACACCACAGCAGCAGCGTTGCGAGTCGTTCGGCGGCCGTCCGTCTCACGCGCGAACCTTCTTGGCCCTGGCGGCGTCGATCAGCACCGACACGCGGGCGGTTTCCGCTTGAAGCACGCGTGCTCCGAGTCGCGTGATCCGATAGTAGCGCCGCCGCTCATCGTCCAGGTCCGGATCCCGGCGCGTTTCCGTCTCCTCGATGAGGCCGGAGGAGAGCAGTCGCTTGAGCGTCCCGTATAAGGTGCCCGGCCCCATCTTCGTCCCGCCGGTCAGGCGCGACACCTCGAGCATGATGGCGTAGCCGTGCCGGTCTTCGTCGACGACGGCGAGAAGAATGTGGTGGATCGCGGGTGTCAGCGGGAGGAAGTCGCCAACCGCCAGCTCAGGGTTCGTCTTTTTCATCTGCATCCGTTACGGATATATCACACCCGGATGCAGATTGGACGGAGCTCACGAGAAAAGGTTGACTGGAACGCTTGCGGGGTTATCGACGGGTGGGCTTGTTCGAGAAGAGCGTTACAGGACGGCCGTCAACGACTTCGACCGACCGCTGGACGGGTCTGGGAATCGGCTTCTGTTCGCCTGCGGTGTTCTTGATGCGCGCGATGTAGTCGCGCGTCTCTCGGTAAGGGGGAACCTTGCCGTCGTATTTCTGCACCGCTGCCGGCCCGGCGTTGTAGGCCGCGAGCGCGAGCTCCTCATTGTGCGAGTACTTCAGGAGCAGGCTCTTGAGATACGTCACGCCACCGCGGATGTTCTGATCGGGATCGTATGGATCGGTGACGCCGAGTTCGGCCGCCGTGCCGGGCATCAACTGCATCAGACCCATCGCGCCCTTGTGGGAGCGGGCGAGTGGATTGAAAGCCGACTCCGCCTGGATCACGGCGCGCACGAGATCCGGCCGGACGTTGTTCGCAGACGCGTGTTCAAGAATGAAGGGCTCGAACAGGTGTGCGCGCCGATTGAGAACGGCGCGGGTTGTCCGGATCCCGGCCGGGGCGTTGGCGACCGCAAATGTTTTGACAACGGCACCGGCCTTCGCCGTCGTGGAGAGCACAAGGCTGCCGTCCACGTCGCGCCAGGAGTAGATCTGGGCGTCCGCAGCAGCGGGCAGGCCTGCGCATAGGAGCGCGGCCAGCAGGAGCTGTTTACCGGTTATTGAGCTCATCTATGTAGAGATCGGCCGCTCGACGCCACCGGCACAGGCCCGGAGCACACGAACTGCTGGTCTCTACGGTAGGCAAGGGCAGTACCCTGCACCTGTCAACGACTTACGGGCGGAAACCGGCCGTCGTTGTGCCAGATCTGTACGCGGGATCTCAGTTTTGGCGATCAGGCCGAGAGGGCCGTTCGCAGGATCTGCGGCGCGGCATTGAGAAGCTCGCCGATCTTCGCCGGGTCCTTGCCCCCGGCCTCGGCCAGGTCCGGCCGGCCTCCGCCGCCGCCGCCGACAATCGGCGCAAGCTCCTTGACGAGACTCCCGGCTTTCACGCGGGAGGTCAGGTCCTTGGAAACCGACACCACGAGCGAGACCTTGCCTTCGTGGTCGGATGCGATGACGATCACTCCGCTTCCGAGGCGTTCGCGAAGCGTATCGGACAAGTTGCGGAGCGCTGCCTTCTCGAGGCCGGAGACGCGGCGAGTGAGCAACTTCACGCCATCGACGTCCTGAGTCTCGTCGGCCTGGTCAGCCGACGCGCCGCCGCCACCGAGTGCGACCTTCATCTTCAGCTGTTCAACCTCGCGCGTCAGCCGCTTCGCATCGGCCTGCAGCTTCTGGATAGTGTCAACCGCCTGGGAGGGCACGGTGCCAAGTGCTCCCACGACCCGGGTCAGTGCCTCACGCTGCTCCTGCACCCACGCCACGGCGTTGTTCCCGGTCAGTGCCTCGATGCGGCGGACGCCGGCGGCGACGCCGCTTTCCTCGGTGACGACGAACGGGCCGATGTCACCCGTGGCGCGGACGTGGGTTCCGCCGCACAGCTCCATGCTGAAGCCCGCGATGCTCACGACACGAACGCGATCGCCATACTTTTCGCCAAACAACGCCATCGCGCCCGCCGCCATCGCTTCTTCCGTCGAGCGGACGTCGGTCTGAACGGGCGTATTGCGGACGATCTGCTCGTTCACGATCCGCTCGATCCGATCGAGCTCCGCCCGCGTGACCGCCGAGAAGTGGACGAAGTCGAAGCGCAGTCGATCCGGAGACACCAGCGAGCCGGCCTGCTTGACGTGCGCGCCGAGCACCTCCCGCAGTGCGGCGTGCAGCAGGTGAGTCGCGGTGTGATTGCGTCGCGTCGAGTCGCGGACGACGTCTGCCACTTCGGCGGTGACGATGTCAGCGGTCTTGAGGACACCCTCTTCGATGCGGACCTGGTGCAGGCGCGGCCGGTTGGATCCCTGCTTGACGATTCGTTCCACCGCGGCGACTGACGATGCACCGAGGATCCTGCCGGTATCGGAAACCTGGCCACCCGATTCGGCATAGAACGGGGTTTGTGCCAGGGCGACGAAGCCCTGGGCTCCGGTCGCGAGTTGCGGCACCGGCTGCCCGTCTTCGTCGAAGAGCGCCAGCACCGGAACGCCGCGGACACTGGTGGCGTCGTAACCCTCGAACCGGTCGCCCGCGGATTCAAACGTGCGTTCCACCTCGGGATCGATCGCGAACGTGAGCCCCTTCGCCCCACCCTTGAAGGAGCTGCCCGCGCGCGCCTTCACGCGCTGACCCTCCATCGCCTGCTCGTAGCCGTCCCGATCGATCGTGAGCCCGCGCTGGCCGGCAAGGTCCTCCATGAAGTCGTACGGCACGCCCAGCGAGTCATACAGGCGGAAGGCATCCTCGCCGGGAACGATCCTGTTCCCGGCCTCGGCGCGATCGAGCACCTCCTCGATCCGCGGCAGTCCGGACGTCAGGACGGCGTCGAACCGCTCCTCTTCGCTGCGGACGACGCGGATGATGGTTTCGCGGTTGGCCTGGAGATCCGGATACGCGTCGCCCATTTCCTGGACGACGACGTCCACGAGCGTGTGGAGCACCGGTTCGGTGAATCCGAGCTTCTTGCCGTGACGCATCGCCCGGCGCATGATCTTGCGCAGCACGTAACCGCGCCACTCGTTCGACGGGTTCACGCCATCGTTGATCAGGAACGTCATCGCGCGGATGTGGTCCGCGATCACTCGCATCGACACATCGGCGGGATCTTCGATCGACGCCGTGTACTTCCGGCCGGCGCGCTCACCGATCGCATCCAGGATGGGCCCGAACAGATCGGTGTCGTAGTTCGACAGCTTGCCCTGGATCACGGCCGTTGCCCGCTCCAGACCCATGCCCGTATCGATCGATCGGGCGGGGAGCGGATTGAGCGTGCCGTCCGCCTGGCGATCGAACTCCATGAACACGTTGTTCCAGACTTCGATATAGCGATCACAGTTGCAGTCGATGCCGCTGCAGGCCTTGCCGAGCTTCTCGGCATCACACGGCAGGTCGCCGCCGCGGAAAAAGTAGATTTCGGAACAGCGGCCGCACGGGCCGGTATCGCCCATCTGCCAGAAGTTGTCGGCCGCACCCAGCTCGCCGATCCGGTCCGCCGGCACCAGCTTCAGCCACGCCTCATAGGCCTCGTCGTCGCGCGGAATGCCGGCTTCCCCCTTGAAGATGGTGGGGTAGAGGCGGTCCGGGTCCATCTTCCAGACCTCGGTGAGCAGCGTCCAGGCAAAAGGGATCGCGTCGGCCTTGAAGTAGTCGCCGAAGGAGAAGTTCCCCAGCATCTCGAAGAAGGTGTGATGGCGGAGCGAGGGTCCGACGTTGTCGAGATCGTTGTGCTTGCCGCTGACGCGCATGCACTTCTGCGACGTGGTGGCGCGCTTGTATCCGCGTGATTCCCGGCCAAGGAAGACGTCCTTGAACTGGTTCATCCCGGCGTTGGTGAAGAGCAGGGTCGGGTCCTCGTGCGGCACGAGCGGGGAGCTCGCGACGATGGTGTGGCCCTTCTGGCGGAAGTATTCGAGAAAGCTGCTGCGGATATCGCGGGAGCGCATCGGACATTGTAACGTGCGACGTGCGGACGTGCGGATGTGCGACGTGCGGTGCGACGTGCGGACGTGCTACGTGCGGTGCGACGTGCGAGTGCGACGTTCGGCCCGAGCGGTTCAGCGAGGGCTGGCAGGCGCTGGGGGTGGGGCCCCAGCGCAAACTAAGTAACGTCGTCCCGAGGCGTTCCGCCGATGCGACGCAGGGCCAGGGCGACGGCGGCGGGCGTGAAGCCCTGGCGCATCAGGAACTGGTAGAGGCGGGCTCGTTCCTGCATGGTCGACGGCTTCTTTCCGCCCCGCAGCTTCTTCTGGATCGCGCGGTCGATCAGGGCGCGTTCGTCGAGGTCGCTGAACACCTCGGCGACGGCTTCGGCGGCGATGTCTCTGCTGATCCCGAGGGCCTGGAGCTCGCGTGTGACGCGCAGCCGTCCGCGGCCCTTGATCTTCGACGCCGTGCGGGCGTAGGCGCGGGCGACGCGCCGGTCGTCGAGGGCGCCGTTCTCGAGCAGTTTGGCGACCGCCTCGTCGGCTTCCTCTGGAGAGTGTTCGCGGTCGATCAGGCGCGATCGCAACTGGACGACCGACAACTCTCGGCGCCCCAGCAGCTTGAGCCCGTCGATGTAGGCTGACATCCCGGACCGTGAGACCGGCTACGCCCCGAAGCGGGTGATCTCGGGTGCGCCGCCGCTACGCGTGCTTTTTGCCATGGTGTCGCGAGCCAGGTCCGCGGTCGTCGAGATGCCCTGGACCTTCAGCTTGAACTCGTCAACGTTGGACGCCCAACGCATCGCCTCTTCCAGCGTCACGAAACCCTGCTGGTAAAGATTGAAGATCGACTGGTCGAAGGTCTGCATGCCGTACTGAGACGTGCCTGCGGCGATCGCCCCGTGGATCTGCGACGTCTTGTCTTTGTCGACGATGCAGTCGCGGATGAAGGCGGTAGTGACCATGACTTCCACCGCCGGCACGCGGCCGACGCCGTCGGCGCGGGGCATCAGACGCTGCGAGATCGCGGCCTTCAAAACGCTGGCGAGCTGGATCCTGACCTGCCGCTGCTGGTGGGGTGGGAAGACCGCGATGATGCGGTTGATCGTTTCGGTGGCATCGAGCGTGTGCAGCGTCGAGAAGACCAGGTGGCCGGTCTCGGCGGCCAGCAGCGCCGTTTCGACCGTCTCGTGATCGCGCATCTCACCGACGAGGATGACGTCCGGATCCTGGCGAAGTGCGCTACGCAAGGCATGCGAAAACGAGCGGGTGTCGACGTTGATCTCACGCTGGTTGACGATCGAGTGGTGGTCCCGGTGCAGGTACTCGATCGGGTCCTCGATCGTCATGATGTGGGTGGAGCGGGTCGAATTGATGTGGTCGATCAGCGCGGCGAGCGTCGTGCTCTTGCCGCTGCCTGTCGTCCCGGTCACCAGTACCAGGCCGCGTTCCTCAGAGGCGATGTGCTTGAGAACGGCGGGTAACCCGAGCTCGTCGATCGAGGCGATCCGCGTCGGGATGACGCGCATCACCAGGCCGACCGTGCCGCGCTGCTGAAATGCGTTGCACCGGAAGCGTCCGAGCCCCTGGACGCTGTAGGCCAGGTCCACTTCCTGCGACGTCCTGAACTTCTCGGCCAGCTCCGGCGTGAAGAGCGCCTGGGCAAAGCCTTCAGTGTCGGCCCGCTCGAGGCGCTTCTCTTCGTTGGCGACAACGAGGGTGCCGCTCACGCGCATCATCGGGTAGCTGCCGACCTTGAGGTGCAGGTCCGACGCCCCGGACGTCACGGCTATCTGAAGAAGTTCGTTGATATGCATCTATGGAGAGGCTCGCAGATCAGGCTGCCAGCTTCCAGCTTCCAGCTCATGTAGCCTCGGCACGTCGCACTGGTAACTGGCTGACTGGCTGCACTGTTCAGCCCCTCGCGTTAGTCTTGCCGGAACCGGCACCCACGGGCTGCAGCGGTTCGCCAGGGTAGACGTACGTCAGCCAGTTGTGGCGATCGGGAATCTCGCCCTTGATCAAGCGCGAAGAACTCCTCCTGGAGTGCCGCGGTGATCGGACCGCGTCCACCGGAGCCGATCTTCACCTTGTCGACCGAACGGATCGGCGTAATCTCGACGGCCGTGCCGGCGAAGAACGCCTCATCGCAGATGTAGAGCAGTTCGCGGGGGAGCATCTCTTCGCGGACCTTGTAGCCAAGGTCGCGGGCAATGGTGATGACGCTGTTGCGCGTAATCCCTGGCAGGATCGAAGCCGTGAGCGGCGGCGTGTAGATGCAGCCTTCGCGGACGACGAACAGATTCTGGCCGCTGCCTTCGCTCAGATAGCCGAAGGTGTCGAGCGCGATGCCCTCGCTGTAGCCCTCGACGATGGCTTCCATCTTGATCAGCTGCGAGTTGGCGTAGTTGGCCGATGTCTTGGCGAGCGTCGGGAAGGTGTTGGGCGCCGAGCGCGACCACGACGCAATCCGGACGTCGACGCCGTTGGTCAGCGCGTCGTTACCCAGGTAGGCACCCCACTCCCACGTCAGCACGGCGGCATCGACGGGGCAGGGGAACGGGTTCACGCCGAGCGCGTTGTAACCGCGGTAGATGATCGGGCGAATGTAGCAGGCCTTCTGTTCGTTGACGCGGATCGTGTCCAGCACGGCGGTCGTGAACGTCGCCTGATCGAGCTCCGACTCCATCCGGTAGATGCGAGCGGAGTCGAACAAGCGTTTCATGTGCTTTTCGAGCCGGAAGATCGCCGAGCCTTTCGGCGTGTCGTAGCAGCGAATGCCCTCGAAGACACCGCTGCCGTAGTGGATGACGTGCGACGCGATGTGGATCTTGGCGTCTGCCCAGTCCACGAGGGAGCCGTTCATCCAAATTTTTCCGGTCCCGCTGAAGGCCATTCTTTTCTCCGTTCTGTCGATCAATAAACCGCGGTGATTCTAACATGCCGGTCGGGCCGGGCCGGCGGTCCAATCCCGGCATGCACCACCGGAAGAGGTCCGCAAAATCTATTGTTTTTCGTTGCAAAACGGACAGCGATCGGTTCGCGCGTGGAGCGGCTTCCGGCACTGCCAGCAGAATCGCGCCGCCGGCGCTTCTCGCGCTCGTAACCGGTTCTGAATGCCCTGCGAATCGTCGCGAACGGTGCGCGCCCCAGGCGTCTCGACTTTGCCGCCGGGCTGAGGCGTGCGCCGGGTCCGCGCCGCCAGCACGTCTTCCATCAAGTCGGTCGCCCGCTGGTAACGGCTCGTGACGTCGGGTGACAGGGCCTTCATCACGATGTCGCTGATGACTTTCGGAATCGCCGGATTTTTCAGGCGCGGTGGTGAGACCAGTTCGCCGGACATCAGCTTGCCCAGGTCCGCGGGAGCCGGTGCATCGTAGGGCAGCATCCCGGTGAGCATCTGGTACATGGTGATGCCGACTGAATAGATGTCGGACGCGAACACCGCCTTGCCGTGGAACTGCTCCGGTGCCATGTAGGGAGGGCTGCCGATCACGGTTGTGCCATGCGCCGCGATTTCGAGAAACCGCGACGTTCCAAAGTCCGCGACCTTGCACATGTCGTTCTCGGTCACCAGGACGTTGGCGGGCCGCAGATCCCGGTGGATCACACCCTGCCGGTGCGCATGGTCCACGGCGTTACAGATCTGGCAGGTGAAGTCGAGCGACCGGTTCACGTCCAGCGCGCCGGCCGCCGCGATCAGGTTCTCGAGGGTCTCGCCCGGCACGTACTCCATGACGATGAAGAAGACGTTGTCTTCTTTTTCAGCCGTGATGATGGAAACGATATTGGGATGGCTGACGCTGGCGAGCAGGCGAGGTTCGTGGAGAAGCTCGCCGAAGTCCATGTTCTGCCGGTGAGGAACCTTGATCGCGACGCGCTTGTCGATCCAGGTGTCCTGGGCAAGGTACACGGCACCGAAGCCACCGCTGCCGAGTGGCGCGATGATCTTGTATTTGCCGAGGTTCTGACCCTTGAAGAGCAATGCTGCTGTCGATCCGCTGAACGAGGAAAGTATAGCCCGGCTGCAGGATAATCAGGCGCATGCTGCCGCGGTTCTACGCCCCCGACCTCGACCCCGACCTTGCATCCGTGATGCTGCCGCCTGATGAAGCGCGCCACCTGACGCGCGTGCTGCGGCTCGGCGCGGGAGCGGAGGTCGAGGTCTTCGACGGTCGCGGCGCCGAATACCGCGCCATCGTCGAAGCCGCCGTCCGCGAGACCGCGTCGCTTCGTCTCGCCGAGCGGCTGCAGGGCACGCCGGCGCCGGCCGTCCGCGTGCGCCTGGTGCTGGCCGTGCTCAAAGGCGACAGCATGGACGCGGCGGTGCGGGACGCGACGATGATGGGCGCGGAGAGCATCCACCCGGTGCTCACGGCACATACGGACGTGAAGCCATCGTTCGCCCGCCGTCCAGAGACACTGGCGCGGTGGCAGCGGGTCGCGATGGCGTCCGTCAAGCAGTGCCGGCGCGCGACGCTGGCCGCCATCGCCGAGACGCAGAACTTCGACCACTGGCTCGCCTCGACCAGCTCCGGCGAGACCCGGCTGATGTTCGTCGAGCCGTCCGCGGCCGCGGCGACGCGGCCGCTGCGGGCCGCGCTCCCCACGCCACCGCCGTCCGCGGTGACGATCCTGCTCGGTCCTGAAGGGGGATGGTCAGCGGAGGAGACCGCCGCCGCGGCCGCCGCAGGGTGCGTCCTCGTCACGCTGGGTCCACTGACGCTGCGGGCCGACGCGATGCCGACCGCAGCGATGGCAGGTGTGGCGGCCGTGACTTCTTAGGCCACAGAAGAAACACACGCCACAGACGAAACACAGAGGGAAACACAGAAGACCACACCGTTTAGGGCTGCCCAAAGTGGCTTCCGACCGCAAGCCTCGATCCATCCCAAGTTGCAAAAGTTGCAGACCGGGGGTGCCGGCCCGCTGCAGGAATCGCGCACTTCGTCTTGCTGCCACTCGAATAGCCGAGCTTTTCGGAGCGTCAGAGTTCTTGCTTGAAGGCCGGCATGACGCAGCAGCATGACGGCTTCGCTCATGGCAAGGTCACGGGTGCGATCATCGAGGCTTTTCAGCAGACGCACGCCGAGTTGGGTTCTGGATTCTCCGAGCGTGTCTGCTGTGCGGCGCTCGCGATTGTTCTGTGCGAGAAGGGCTTGACCGTCTGGTTGAACGCGCCGATCAACGTCATCTTTCACGGGCAGAACATCGGCCGCTTCTACGCGGACATGGTGGTCAATGACACCGTGCTCGTCGAGATCAAGGCCGGTCAGGTGCTCGAAGGATATGCCCAGGCCCAGTTGCTGAACTACTTGAAGGCCGCCGGCGGCGGGGTAGGCCTGCTCCTCAACTTCGGGCGTCGCCCTGAATTCAAGCGCATGGTTGTCGGCGACCCGTTCAACAGTCTGCCGCTGCTCCTGAGCAAGTCAGCCTCTACTAGCGGCCGCACGTCGCCCACCCTGGACAGGATCTGCGAGGACAGCGCAGGCTAAACGCGAGGAGCCACGGGGAGGTTCACGGCGTCAGTCGGGCCTTTTGCTTTGCCGTGCCCTGCTCTGGTTCTCCTGCGGTCCATGTTTCTGCTGTGCTGTGTTTCTTCTGTGTCTCCCTGTGGCGTGTGACCTGCTTCGGCTGCTGCCCTGTGCTTCTGTGTCTCTTCTGCGGCCGGCGCGGCTACTGAGGCGACGGAATGAACCGAGGCGCTTGCGGGCGGCATGAGCCCCGGCCTGCCTTCGGCGAAGCACGACGGCACCACGACACGACGCCACAACCCTTGTCTAAACTGCCAATCCGGATTGCTCTTGAGCCAAAACACCGTTTGCGTCGTCGAGGCGTCGTGTCGTCGTGTGGTGCCGCAGGCATCCTCGTCTCCATACCCCCGGCGGGCGGGCGGCGAGCCCCTGGGCGTCCACCGGACGGTCGGTGACGAGGGCGAAAATAGCCGCCATCGCGCGCAGGCGGCACATGCGCTCACGCGTCATACGCCCTGTCCTTCGGACCCGAACTCGTCCAGTACGTCGTCGAGCGTTACGGCAATCGGTGTTGGGGCTGCAGGGGTGCTGGCTTGCGCCGGAGGTGCCTCAGCCAACGGACGGCCACCGGTGAGCCGAGGATCCTTCCGCGAAAGGACTGATGCGAGCGCCTGCACGGCCGCCGGATCAAAATCAGTCCCGGCGCACAGCGCACTGACGCGTTCAGAATGTCCGGACGTGTAGGGATCCCGCGCGTCGAGTGCCATGGCGAGCGCCCGGATCGCTTCAAGGTATGCGCGCAAGGTCTCTGCCTCGGCCGCCTTGATCGACTCCATCATCGAGTTGAACGCCTCGGTCAGACTGTCGACTTCGAGACTCGCACCGGACGGCGCCAGCGGGCGATCGAAGGTGCGCGTTCGCGTCATGTCCGTGAGCGAACCGGAAAGCGTGTCGATGGGACGCGCGATGGTTCGTGCCAGCCACAGGCTCGCGACGGCCGCGAGGATGAATGCGCCGAGCGCGATGATCGCCATGCGCTGCAGCGACGAGGCAACGAGGGGACGCGCCGAGGCGTCGATCGAGTCGAGCACGTAGACGGCGGCAGTGCCTTCGGAGAGGAGCGGGCTGATGGCATACTCCTCTCCGTTCAACGTCATCAGCCCGCCAGCGCCAAAGACTGGCAGCAGCTGTGGGGTGAGGGCCGCGACCGTCTCTGGCGGCAGGGTCGTCGCCGTGATCCGATCGTTCGACACGACCAGCGTGCTCGCACCCGACAGCGCCGACAGCTCGGTCGCATAGCGGTCGTCGAGCGCTTGTGCCAGCTGGACGCTGCCGAGTTCGTCATCCTCAGCGGGAACGGGATCGTCACTACGCGGAACACGCTGGACGGGAGCGTCAGGATCGTAGCGTCGCCCGACCCATGTTCGGCCTGGCGGTACTCCGCCGTCCATTCCGCGGCCAATCGGCCCGAGACCGAGAGCACGTCGCCGTTGATGTCTCGCACCGCCACCACGTCCGCCGCGAGGCGTGCGGCGACTTTGTCCAGCTCTCTGCGGACCGTCTCGATCAGTTGCGACCGAACCGCCGGCGGCGCCGTCCGCCCCTCGGCGTGATAGGTATCAAGGGCAGCCTTGAGGGTGGGACTCTCGATGAGCGTGGCGGCCTGCGTGCGCAATTCCTCCATGCTGCGCTCTTCGAGGGTCGCCAACAGCCGCTGACCGGTCGCCAGCTTCTCGACCACCGACTGCCGGACCTGATCGCGGACACTGAGCGTCACCACCACGAGCACCGCGCTCAGCACGAACGCGACCATCCCCAGCGTCGCGAGCAGCGTGCGGACGACGAAGCGTGGCGGGGACGAGCGCCTCACGTCACTGAACATCGAGTGGCAGGACGAACCTGACCTTCAGCCGCCGAGTACGAGAATCTGATCAGCATTTGTGTGCGCGCCGGTGAGTGGAACTCGAGCCAACCATTCAAGGGGCGTTCCGAACGGGACCGCCAACGTTTTCGTGCTTTCGGGCCGGGCTGGTGTCGATATTCGTAGGCGGCTAACGCTTTCGTCAGACGTTGCGCTCGCCGTTCGGGCAGGGGCGGTAATTGGTAGCGGGTTGTGAACTTTGGCTATGATCGGCTCGGAACGGACGAATGACCATTGCAGACATGAGGCGGTTCCTCGACGATCCTTGGCTGTTGGTGTTGGCGCTGATCGTGTACACGGTCCACGTGCTGGGGCTGGCCTGGGTGATGATCGATGCCAGACGTCGCGATCGACGTTCGGTTGTCTGGGGTCTGTTCACGGTGTTCCTGGGCCTCGTCGTGCTGCTCCCCTGGGTGGTCGTGCGGCGCAAGTATCCGGTGGTAAGGGACGTCACCGCGTCTACCGTCCGCCGGGTTGCGGTGCTCGCTCTCATCCTTGTGGCCAGCGTGGATATCGTCGGGACCGCGTTCAGGGAGTTCGCCTTTCAGGTCGCCCGCGTCGAAGGTCAGGCGATGTCACCCACCCTTCAGGATCAGGATCGGCTCATCGTCAACAAGCTCGCTTACGTCACCGGCGAGCCCCAGCTCGGCGAGATCGCGATGATGCGCTACCCGAAGGATCCGACGCGGTCGTTCATCAAGCGAATCATCGCGGCCGGTGGCGATACCGTTCGAATCGAGAACGGTCAGGTGTATCGGAACGACGAACCGCTGGTCGAGCCGTTCGTTACCGAGAGGAATGCCAGCCGCGACGATTGGGGGCCGCAGGTCGTCCCGGAGGGCCACTACTTCATGCTCGGCGACAAACGGAACAACAGCTCCGACAGCCGGCACTGGGGATTCGTTCCCAGGGATCACATCCTCGGCCGCGCCGGCTGGGTCTGGTACCGAAACAACTAGGTAGCTGCCCTTCCCTTGAGCCCTTGTGGCTGTGCTTCTTCTGTGTTTCCCCTGTGTCTCCTCTGTGTTTCTCCTGTGGCCTGTCCCTGCCTGTGTTTCTTCTGTGTTTCTCCTGTGGCCGTGTTTCTTCTGTGGCATGACATCTGTCACCCCACCATCTGACCGATCACACTACTGCGGCCGGCGCCGGGTCGTCATAGTCGCTCCTGTAATCAGGAGGGCTGTGGCGATGGTTGGTGAACTGCTCGGCGTGACGAAACGGTTCCGGGGGATCACGGCGGTGGACGGCGTGGATCTGCGGCTCGAGGCCGGGAAAGTAACGGCGCTCCTTGGCCCCAACGGCGCCGGTAAGACGACGACGGTGCGGCTGCTGCTGGGGCTGACGCGGCCGACGAGCGGGGAGGTGCGGCTGTTCGGGGAGGATCCGACGGCGCCGGCGGCGCGCCAGCGGACCGGCGTGATGCTGCAGGTGGCCAACGTGCCCGAGACGCTGCGCGTGCGGGAGCACGTGCACCTGTTCTGCAGCTACTACCCGTCGCCGATGAGCGTGGACGGGGCACTGGCGGCGGCGGGCATCGCTCATCTGGCGAGTCGCAAGTACGGGGAGCTTTCGAGCGGACAGCGCCAGCGGGTGCACTTCGCGCTCGCGATCTGCGGCAATCCGGACCTGCTGTTTCTCGACGAACCCACGGTCGGCCTCGATGTCGAATCGCGCCGCGCGTTCTGGCAGGAGGTTCGGGCCCTGGTGTCACGCGGCCGCGCCATTCTGTTGACCACGCACTACCTCGAAGAAGCCGACGCGCTGGCGGATCGCGTCGTGGTGATGAACCAGGGCGCGATCGTCGCCGACGGCACGCCTCACGAAATGAAGCAGCTCGCCGCTTCGCGACGGATCCGCTGCGCGACGGCGTTGACCGTGGATCGGCTGCAACAGATGCCAGGCGTTGCATCGGTGCGGCGTGACGGCGCGACGACCGAACTGCTGACCAACGACGCCGAACGGGTGACGCGGGATCTGCTCATCGCCGACGCCAGTCTCTCGGGCCTCGAGGTCACCGGCGCCGGGCTCGAGGAAGCGTTTCTCGCGTTGACGTCCGCGCGGGGGCAGCAATCCGCGACAGTGGCAGGAGGTGTGCGATGAGCGTTCGCTGTTATGTGCTCGAGGCGAAGTACGAGTTCCTGAAACACCTGCGGATGCCGGCCTACGCGATCCCGTCGATCATCTTTCCGGTGATGTTCTACCTGCTGTTTGGTGTGATGTTCGGCGGCGCGCGGCCGGCCGCTGGAACGACGGTCGGCACCTACATGATGGCGACCTACAGCACATTTGGCGTCATCGGCGCGGCGCTGTTCGGCTTTGGCGTCGGCATCGCGGTCGAACGCGGCCAGGGCTGGATGACGTTGAAGCGCGCCACCCCGATGCCGCCGATGGCCTACTTCCTGGCCAAGGTTGCGATGGCGGTGCTGTTCGGCGACGATCATCATCGCGCTGATCGCGACGACCGGCGTGCTGCTGGCCGGCGTTCGGCTCTCGGCCGGCCAGTGGGTGGCTCTCAGCGCCATCCTGATTGCCGGCGCGGTACCGTTCTGCGCCATCGGGCTGGCGCTCGGATACTTTGCCGGACCGAACTCCTCGGTCGCGATCGTCAACCTGATCTTCATGCCGACAGCATTCGCTTCAGGCCTGTGGATCCCCTTCGAAATGCTGCCGCCGGTCGTGAAGTCGATTGGCCAGGTCCTGCCGCCGTATCACCTGGCGCAGCTCGCACTCGGGGTCATCGGCTCCGGGATGGGCGCGCCGGCGTGGACGCATGTCCTGTCGCTGGCCGGATTCACCGCGGCCGGTCTTGGGCTCGCCTGGATCGGCTACCGGCGTGATGAAGATCAGACGTGGGGTTGATGCTATGCACGCGAAATCAATGCTCCTCGTTCTCGCCGGCGCCCTGTGCGTCGTAGCCGGGGTCGTTGGCGCCTCACGCGCGCGGACCTCGCCCGCCGCGCCACAGGACCTCGCTTCGGCCAACAGCTTCCTCGTCCGCGACGTCCGGCTGTTTGACGGCAGCCAGGTCGTGGAGCGGACGAGTGTTCTCGTCCGCGACGGCAAGATCGCTGATGTCGGTGTAGATCTGACGGCGCCCGCCGGCGTCAAGGTGATCGAAGGCGCGGGCCGGACGCTCCTGCCCGGGCTCATTGACGCACACGTCCATGCCTTCGGAGATGCACTGGCTCGGGCGCTCGTCTTCGGTGTCACGACCGAAATCGATATGTTCACGGACCATCAGCAGGCGGCGCAGTGGCGCCGCGAGCAGAAGGCGAGCGGGGGCGCGCCGGGCCGCGCCGACATCGTCTCGGCTGGGACGATGGTGACGGCGCCGAAGGGTCACGGGACGCAATTCGGCATGCCGATTCCGACGATTGCCTCGGCAGCCGAAGCAGCCGCTTTCGTCGATGCCCGGATCGCCGAAGGGTCCGACTTCATCAAGGTCGTCTACAACCCGCGCGACGCGTTCGGCATCTCGATGCCCAGCATCGACGAGGCCACGCTGCGCGCCGTGATCGCTGCCGCCAAGGCACGCGGCAAGCTCGTGGTCGTCCACATCGGGTCGGTTGCGGCCGCCGAAACCGCGATCGCCGCGGGCGCGAGCGGGCTGGTGCACATCTTCGGCAACGAGCCGCCGCCGGCAGAGTTCGGTTCGCGCGCCAGGGCGGCAGGCGCGTTCGTCATCCCCACACTCAGCGTGATCGAGAGCGCGACCGGGACTGCCGGTGGCGCGGCCCTCACCGAGGTGCCGGCGCTTGCGCCCTACCTGACGTCCACCGAGCGCGGTGCTCTGCGGACGTCCTTCCCGCATCGGCCCGGATCCCCCCTGCGAGTGCAACACGCGATGGACGCGACGCGCCAGCTGCACGCAGCGGGTGTGCCGATCCTCGCCGGATCCGATGCGCCGAATGCGGGAACGGCGCACGGCGCCACGATTCACCGCGAGCTCGAGCTGCTGGTTCAAGCGGGTCTGCCAACCGCGGCCGCGTTAGCCGCCGCCACGTCGAACCCGGCGCGCGCGTTCGGTCTGGCCGATCGAGGGCGTATCGCACCAGGGCTGCGCGCAGACCTCGTCTTGATCGGCGGCAATCCGCTGACCGACATCACGGCTACGCGCCAGATCGAAGCCGTGTGGAAGGGCGGCATCCGCCTCGATCGTCAGCCTGCGTCAACGACCGAAAACGCCTCGCAGGCGATAGCCACCGGCGCCATCTCCGACTTCGATGGCGCGAGCATCACCGCCGCTTTCGGCGCGGGATGGCAGATCTCGACCGACACGATGATGGGTGGTGCGTCCGAAGCGAAGATGGAGCTCGTCAAGCCGGGAGCCGCCGGTTCCGCCGGCGCGCTGGGGATCACCGGCACGATCAAGGCCGGGTCGCCGTTCCCCTGGGCTGGGGCGATGTTCTTCCCGGCAGCAGCGCCAATGGCCCCCGCGGACGTCTCGAAGTTCACCGAGATCGTGTTCTACGCGCGCGGTGACGGCCGCGACTATCAACTCATGGTCTTTGCCCCCGAGCTGGGCAACACACCGGCGGTCCAGGCCTTCACGGCCGGAGCGGAATGGCGCGAGCATGTGTTCCCGCTGAAGTCGTTTGGCATCGACGGCAAGAACCTGCGCGGCATCCTGTTCTCTGCCGGGAGCGCGCCAGGCGCGTTCAGTGTCGCGATCGACCAGGTTCGGCTGCGGTAAGATCGCCGCCTCGCATATGCGTATTCGCCTGCTCCCTGATTCGCCGCTCGGCTGGACGCCATACGCATGGCTCATCTACCTCTCCTTCTACATCGTCTTTGCCGTCGTCACCAGCAAGACGTGGGCGGACTGGGCGCTGAACGGTGCGGGACTGGTCGTCTTCCTGGTCTTGTATTTCCGAGGCTTCTGGTTGGGAGGGCAGCGGCTGTTGCGCATCGCTCTCGCGCTGGTGGGGCTCGGCGTCGTGCTCAGCCCCTACAACATGGGCGCGAACGCCTTCTTCATCTACGGCGCGGCGTTCCTCGGGGATGCGGTCAGGCCGGGCGTTGCGGTCCGGTGGTTGCTGGCCATCGCGGCCGTCATTGCACTCGAGGCATGGCTCGTCCCTCTGGACGTTCGCACCTGGGTCCCCGGGCTGGTGTTCAGCCTGCTGATCGGCGGCACCAACATCCATTTTGGCGAAGTGCGGCGGAAGGACCACGCGCTGCTCGCGGCGCGGAAGAACGCCGAGCACCTCGCCGCCGTCGCCGAGCGCGAACGGATCGCCCGCGACCTTCATGATCTGCTCGGCCACACGCTCTCGGTCATCGTCATCAAGTCGGAGCTGGCGTCGAAGCTGGCCGACATCGATCCACGGCGCGCCGCGAACGAGATCCGGGACGTCGAACGGATCTCGCGCAATGCACTCGCCGAAGTCCGGCACGCCATCCACGGCTATCGCGGCGAGCGCGTCGAGCAGGAACTCGCCAGCGGCCGCGTCGCGCTGGAGGCGGGCGGCGTCACGCTCGTCGAGGATGTGCCGGCCCTCCAGGTCGAACCGGCAATAGAGCGGGCGCTCGCACTGGCACTCCGTGAAGCACTCACCAACGTGCTCCGTCATGCGCGCGCCACACGATGCGACGTGCGCGCGGAGCGCACCGGCGATTCACTCCGGCTGATCGTCCAGGACGATGGCGTTGGCAGTGGCGACCGTGAAGGCGCAGGCCTCTCGGGCATGCGCGCCAGGCTGGCCGAGATCGGCGGAACGGTCCTGCGCGACGGCAGCAAGGGAACGCGGCTCGAACTCTCGGTGCCGCTCGAGCGGGATCTCCACGGTAGAGAGGCCGCGACGTCATGATCCGGGTCGTGATCGCGGAAGACCAGTCGATGATCCTGGGCGCGCTGGCGGCGCTGCTCGACATCGAGCACGACCTCGAGGTGGTCGGGCAGGCGGCTACCGGCCCTGAAGCGGTGGACCTCGTCATGCGCGTCCGGCCCGACATCCTGCTCACCGACATCGAGATGCCAGGCCTCACCGGGCTTGATGTCGCAGCCGAACTGCGGACGCGGGGGAGTGCCGCGCGCGTCATCATCCTTACTACTTTTGCCAGGGCCGGCTACCTGCGGCGAGCGCTGGACGTCGGCGCCGCCGGCTACCTGCTGAAGGACGCGCCCTCGGCGCAACTTGCCGAGGCGATCCGGCGCGTCGCGGGCGGTGGCCGTGCCATCGATCCGACCCTGGCTGCCGAAGCATGGACGGAGCCGGACCCGCTCACCGATCGGGAACGCCAGGTGCTGCGCCTCTCAGATGAAGGCCTCAGCGGCGAGCTGATCGCTCGTCAGCTCAAGCTGTCCGAAGGGACGGTCAGGAACTACCTGTCCGAAGCGATCGGCAAGCTCGGCGCCGCGAACCGCGTCGAGGCCGCCCGCATCGCCCGGCAGCGCGGCTGGCTGTGAGAGTTGTTCGTCGAGGCCCGACGTAGCAGGGCACTGCTCAGTTTCGCCGAGCTCGATCTTGGCCGCTTCTGTATACCGCCCAAGCGAACAGAAAGGCTACGGCCCCAGAGGTGATTTCTACGAGTTGCTGACTAGTGACGTATTGGCGTGGTCCTGACGGGGGTATCGGGCGTTCATCCATGTGTTTTATGCTCTCCCGAGCAGCAGTCCGCGATGAAATTACGCATTGGTCGACAGAGGTGGCGCGCAGGACGCCGTTTCACAGAACGTTTCGGTTTCTCTGGTACACCCGCTGGCAACGGAATATCAGGGTGCTGGTTGCAGCCGTGAAAAAGGCCGCATACTTAGCCCGGTTTGAACAGATTACAAACTAGTTGGTGGGGCCTAGCCGCGTTAGTGCTGATGGTCGGGGGGCCGCTCGTTATTAGCGCGCCCTCGATCAGTATGAACATGGTCATCGTCTACTGCTTTCGTCGCTGTGACTGACGTCCTGGGAGGCCATCAACCGGCTTGGCGTGATGGCCCAACTGGCAGCTATCGCATGCTGGTGTAGTCGCGATGAAGCGCCACAGCAAATGGTGGGGCCTCGTGCTTCCCACCTGCAATCGTGCTGACCGTGTTTTATTTTGTTGAGGACATGTAGCCACTTGAGACTTGGCCTTCGTCGCCAGCCGATCAGGCCATGGTTCTTCCACCGCCCTTGTTGTCTGCACTAGGAATGCTGGTCGTCGCAATGGTGTGGGGCGCGGTCGGCGGTGTGTTTGCGGACGCAGTCAGCAGGACAATAAAGACGTGACGTTCGTGGTGCGGACACTGGCCCGGGCCTTCCGTCCAAGCCGCCGTTATACTCACGAGCGCATGCTGGCAGCCCTGATCCTGGCTCTCGCGATTCCAGTACTCGCGGCGCCGCCCGAGTCGCAGGTTGCGGCACCGGCTCCTCCCGGCGCTGCACCGCGCGGCGCGAACCAGGAGATCAAGGCCGGCGGCGTCATCCGCGGCCGCATCACGAGCGTGGATACAGGTAAGCCCCTCCGGCGGGCGCAGGTGCGTCTCGCGTCCGAGTACGAGTTCCAGGGCACGCCGCGGACCGCGAGCACCTCCACCGACGGACGCTACGAGTTCCGCGACGTGGCTCCCGGCCGCTACACGCTGCGTGTCGAGCGCAGTGGCTATCTCGCGCTGACCTACGGCCAGCGTCGTACCGGCGAACAAGGCCGGCCGCTGGAGATCGCGGAGAAGGAAGTCGCTGATAAGGTCGACTTCGCGTTGCCCCGGATGAGCGTGATCAGCGGCCACGTGTTCGACGACCTCGGCGAGCCGATCGCCGGCGTCACCGTCTGGGTCCTGCAGACGCGGCATCTCCAGGGCCGGCGGCAACTCGTCGCGACTGGCGCCAACACGACCACCGATATCACGGGTCGGTATCGGCTGCTGTCACTCCCGCCTGGCGACTACGCGGTCATGGGAACCATCCGCGAGACCTGGCCGCATGACAGCGATCCCAAGCAGGTCTTCGGCTATGCGTCCACCTATTTTCCTGGGACGCCCACGGCGGCCCAGGCACAGCGCGTCAAGCTGGGCGTCGCCCACGAAGCGTCAGGCATCGATTTCAGCCTGGTGGCGGGCCGGGTCTCGACCGTTCGTGGCACCGCGACGAGCGTCTCCGGCTTGCCCCTCGCAGGCGAGACGGTGACGATGATGCGCGAGATCGGTGGACCGACCATGTGGATCGGGTCAGCGGTGGCCGTGGCCTCGACGAAGGTTGCCGGAGATGGCAGCTGGACGCTGCCAAGATATTCCGCCCGGCGAGTACCGCCTGTCGATACGGGCGGCGGCGCGCGGCAACGACCCGGTGCAGGAAGGGCAGATCACCATCAGCGTTGCAGGCGCAGACGTCGAGGGTCTGTCGCTCATCGCGGGCGCGGGCGGGACGGTCCGCGGCGAGGTGGTGACCGACGATGGGTCGCCGCTTCCGGCCGGATTCGACCGCATGCAGGTGCGCCCGCCGTTCAATCCGAACGCCCGGATGATGATTTCGGTGCTGCATCCCGACAACGGCCGGGTCCAGAGCGACGGTTCGTTCGAAGTCAAGGGCGTCCTCAGCGACACCGTGCTTTCCATTGGCCCGTTGACCGGCGAGTGGACGCTGAAGGCCATCGAGGTCGAAGGACGCGATATCGCCGATCTTCCGCTGCCAATCGAGCACGGCAGCACGCTGTCGGGCGTCCGCGTCGTGCTCACCAGCCGGCCGACGATCGTCCGCGGAGCGTTGCGCGACGAGAAGCAGAATCCCGCAGAAGGTACGATCGTTGTCTTTCCGGACGACAGTGCGAAATGGCGAGAGGGCTCGCGTGCGATCCGGGCGACCCGCCTCGATCAGCGCGGCTTGTTCACGTTCAAGGGGCTGCCGGCGGGAGACTACTTCCTGGTGGCGCTCGACTCCGTCCAGGAAGGGCAATGGTACGACCCTGAGTTCCTGGAGAGTGTGAAGGGCCGCGCCACGCGCGTCGCGCTCGCTGACGCGGAGTCGAAGCAAGTCGATCTGGTGCTCAGGAAATAGCATGCGGCGTTCAACGATGCTTGCTGCTTCGCGAGTTCTCGCGCTTGTCCTCGTCGCGGCGACGTCTGTCGCGCCACGTTCCTCAGCCGCGCAAGTGCCAACGCCGCCGCCGATGCAACCGGCGCAGCCGCGCGACGCCGCGCCGGCGGTCAAGGGCACGGCCGCGATCCTTGGCCGCGTCACGAATCTCGAGACGGGCGGGCCGCTGCGGCGAGCCGTGATCCGGATCACCTCGTCGACGTTACCGTCCGAAAGGCGCGTCAGCACGAATTCGGATGGGCGCTACGAGGTCCGGGATCTGCCTGCAGGCGACTATTCGTTGAAGGCGGAACGCGGTGGCTACCTGACGCTCGCCCACGGACAGCGGCGGCCCGGCGAGATGGGCAAGCCGCTGCAACTCGGCGAAGGAGAGACAGTCAAGGCGATCGATTTCGCCCTCCCGCGGATGGGAGTGATCAGCGGACGCGTGGTCGACGAGACCGGCGAGCCGATGGCAAAGGTCACCGTATTGGCGATGCAGTTCGGGCGCCATCAAGGCGTGCGCAGGCTCATTCCGTTCACCGTCCCGGAAGAATGCTGCTGGCGCGGCGGGCATGCGGTGACGGACGAGAGCGGGCAGTATGCGCTGGTGCTCCCGCCAGGCGAGTTCGTGGTCATGGGACAGGCGCGCGAGACCTGGCCGCTCGAATCGGATACGACACAGGTGCTCGGCTACCCGCCATCGTTCTATCCAGGGGGCATCGAACCAAGCGGGGCGCAGCGCATAAAAGTAGGCGTCGGCCAGGAGGTCGGCAACATCGACTTCGCGCTCGTTCCTGCGCGCACCTCCAAAGTGTCAGGCACGGTCCTCAACGTCACCGGCGCACCGGTCGCCAATGAGTCCGTGACGTTGTCGCAGGAGGTCATGGGACCGCAGGGAGGGGTAATGTTCCCCTCCAGCAACACGGCTCGGACCGGGCCCGACGGCACCTTCTCCGTGAGCAACGTTCAGGCAGGGGAGTACATGCTGGCCGTTCGCGTGGCGGCCGCCAATGATCAGCCGGCGCAGGAAGCCCGTCAGATCATTCAGGTGGCCGGCATCGATATCGACGGTCTCATCGTCGTGACGGGCAGCGGCGGGACCGTTCGCGGCCAGGTCGCGAGCGACGACGGAACGCCGGTATCCGGCCTCGATCGATTGTCCGTCGGCGCGCGACCGCTGACGTGGGCGGCACGGTCGTCGACGCTTGGGTTCTCGGGCAACGGTCGCGTCAACGCGGACGGCACGTTCGAGATGAAGGGAGTCGCCGGCCCGGTCGTGCTGTCGATCGGAAGGCTGACGGGCGACTGGACGCTCAAGAGCGCCGAACTGAATGGGCGCAACCTTGCCGACGATCCGATCGATGTGCGGCACGGCGAGACCTTGAACGGTGTCCGGGTCGTGCTCACGAACCGGCCCACGGAGATTCGGGGCGTCCTCCTGGATGAGAAGAATCAACCGGCCGAGGGAACGGTCGTGGTGTTTCCGGAGGAGACGTCGCGCTGGCGCGAGGATTCACGAACCGTCCGGGCGGCACGGCCGGATCAACGCGGTGAGTTCTCGATCAAGGGACTGCCGGCCGGGAAGTATCTGATTGCCGCACTCAACTACGTGCAGGACGGACAGTGGTACGACCCGGACTTCCTTGCGGACCTGCGGCCCCGCGCGCAGCCGCTGTCGTTAGGCGAGGCGGAGAGCAAGCGCATCGATCTGACCGTGCAGAAATAGGCCCATCGACGATGCATAGGTGCGCTCTCCGCCGACGTCGCCGTCCGTGTGCGCCCGCCACCGCCCGTGTCAACCGAAGGCGTCAATGGGTAGTGTGTCGGTTTGGGATTTCGTTGGCGGGCCAGTCACTCTTGCTGGATAGGCCGCACTTTGGACAGTGGCGCGGGAAGCGCCCACACGGTGACATCGATAGACCGGGCCGCATCTTCATGACGGGTACGACAGCGTGGACATTTGATCGAAAGCATGGCCCAACCGAAGCCCACCAACGCGACAGCGAACACAATGGCGAACGCTGCGTGAATATTCAGGGCAGCGACAACTAGCGTGGACGCTGCTATCAACCAACCCAAGCCGGTTAGCACCAACCGCGACGAACACTCACGCGCAGTCCGACATCGTTGTAAGTCGCGTGTTCATCAGGCGGGATTGTAGCTCAGTCGATGAGCCCTACGATTTCTTGATAGTGGGTCCGTTTCAAACCTGACAGGGTTTTTGGCCTGCAGGTCCAACCAACTCGATGCCGATGATTTTGCCATCGGCGTCGAAGTCCACGATGAGCGTCTCGCCTCTCGCAGTTGTGTACGGCAACTCGTCACTATGATCCGGCTTGCCTTCGACAAAGGTAAGGTAACAGACCTGTTCTGCGACGGTAATTTTGTGGCAGTTGGGCATCGGACTAGCGCTGCGTATGATGATTTGGAGAACCTAGCAGTCTTCCTTTTCGCCTAAGCAGTATTGATCGAAGTAGAGGGGAACGCCGAGATCAGCAATGCGTCGGAGGGTGTCGCTCTCCATCCGAAACTGCGGGTTTACTTCGCAAAAATACTGCGCAACGACGACCTGGGACTCGAATCGCTTGCGAGACAGCTCTCGATCTCATCTCGCTTTGACTCTAACAGGCAGGCGATATCCGTATGATCTCGGTGACAACCTCAGGATCATCCCCAAAGCCGAACACACCGAAGTAGACGTGGGTTTTTGTTTTCATACGCGGACGCCTGGTGATTCTATTGGAAGCGTCCCCAGCGGGTTTCACCCGAGACGACAAAACACGGCGAGCTGGCCGCGCTACCGCGCTCGGCGGTGGTTGCAGCACGACCCCAGACCCGATCTCCAAGCCGGCTTCGCACCTTCTATCGCCCCCGCGGCGTCGAGCTATAATCCTCGCCATGTCCTCCTTAGCCTTGTTCGCTAGCCTTGGCATGATCCTGAGTGGCGGCGTATTTTTCTGGTTGGCTTGGCGTCAGGGTATGGCCCGCCACCACTTGCTTATAGCGTCAGGGTCGGTGGTCGCGGGACTCGGATGGTTCCTTCCTTCTGATGCGGCGCAGGCCTCGGTCGCGGTCGCGGCAGGTATCGTCATGCTCGTGGGGGCCGTTCTCCTCATGCGGGCGACGTGGCGTCAAGCGTCCATCCACCACCAGTAAAGAGCGCAAACCGGAACCGGTAAGCTGGAACTCCTGTTCCAAAATGAAAGCGAGAACAGCAGCGCGGCTGTTCGCTCGTAAACCCGAAAGGAAGTTCTGTCGGAGCGTGCACTGCGTGTGCTCGATCGAGCGGGTAACCTCTTCCAAGCTCCAGGCGTGCTGCGTGACGCCGTCATGGGCTTCGCGCTTACTGATGACTAAGAACGGCTTGCGGATAACGGGGGTAGCCCTCGCGCTCGTTGGAGGCGTAATCATGCCTTTCGCTGGGCCGTCTGTGTTGCTTCTCGGCCTGGCCGTTGTCGCCGTGACTTTGATGCTGCCCGGGCCGCTCTACGGGCCGCCACCGGAAGATGACCCGCCGACACTGTGCCCCCAATGTGGTGTCCGAATGGCTTTCGCGCAGCACCAACCCGATGGGTACGAATACCGATGCACGCAGCACGGTCGCTATTTGTTGGATTCGGAAGGGCTGACAAGTTTTAAGGCCTTAGGCCTCGACCGCAAGTCAAACTGAGGTCCTACCGGGCTGTCCAGGCCTTAAGTGCAAACGATGACGTCGTGCTACTGTTTGCCGCATGCGAGCCGCCGTGTTTCTTCTCGCGGTCTGCGCCCTCCGCCACCCAGCAGCCGATGCGGGGCAACAAGCCGAGTCTCCCCAAACCTTCAAATCCGGCGTCCAGATGCTGGAGGTCGACGCTCGTGTGTTCGATGGCAACGGCCGCTTCGTGAGCGACCTGGCGATGAACGACTTCGAGATTATCGAGCAGGGGGTCCGTCAGAAGATCCAAACGATGTTCCTGGTCGGCGGAGCGGGAAGGACCACTGCAGGTGCGGCAACAGCCGGCGCCGCCACGCTCGTCCCAAGAGCCCGACAAACCTGGATCTTCGTCTTCGATCATCAGCATCTGCGACCGAACGGGTTTCGTCGCGCGAAGCTTGGCCTCGAGGCGTTCATGACCAGCCGGTTTCGAGCCGGTGATCTCGCAGGAGTGGTCATGAACGGACGGATGGTGAACAACCGGATCAGCAGCGTTCCGCAGGAGTTCCTCGCGGCCCTGGCCAAGGTCACAGTGCCGAGTGAAGCTGAGTCCCGCGCCGCCGACGACGCCGAAGCCGCGGCCGCAGGCGGCGAGCGCGAGGCAGGTGATCAGATCAGAGCAGCTCTCGGAGCTAATACGAGTAGCGAGGTGAAGCGGGCGGCTCGTGCGAGCATCGAAATGCTCGATGAACTCGCAAAGGGACTCGCGGCGATGCCTGGCCCCAAAACCGTCGTCCTTCTGTCGGACGGATTCGGAATGGCGGAAATAGACGGCACGCTGCGCACCACGGTAGGACGGATGAACCGTGCCGGCGCCCGAATCTACGCGGTCGACACGCGCGGACTGGCGGGTGCTCCCGGCGATACGATCAACAGCCTGGCGGTCGACACCGGCGGGATAGCCATCTTCAACATCAATAACATCGGCACCGCGCTTGACGAAATCGCCGTCGACACGAACGTCTACTACGTGCTCGGCTACCAGCCGGCCAGCACCAAATACGACGGCAAGTTCCGCGAGATCGAAGTGCGGGTCCGGCGGCCTGGCGTGAAGATCCGGGCCAGGAAAGGCTACCTCGCGCTGCCACCCTCCCAGATGCTGTTGCCACGGCCGGTGAAGTAGGAACCTTCTAGGCGCGACTGCGCTCTGTCAATCAGAAGGTTCGTGCGTCAGGCACCGGCCACCAGCGCACCTGCACGCGCCCCATGATGTACTTCTTGGGGACATACCCCCAGTGGCGGCTGTCGGAGCTCTTCGTGCGGTGATCACCCATGACGAAGTAGTACCCCTCCGGAATGACCACCGGGCCGTAGTCGTCGTGCCCGCGATACTCGAGTGGGACGAACGAGTCGTTCACTGGCACGTCGTTCACGAACACCTTGCCGTCAACGATCCGGACTGTCTGGTTCTCGGTCGCAATCACTCGCTTGACGAAGGACTGCTCCGGATTGTTCGGGTAGGAGAGCATGACGATGTCGCCCAGCTGCGGCTCGCCGATGGGCGTCAGATAAGCGAACTTGTTGACGATCAGGCGATCATGGTTCTCGAGCGTTGGAGACATGCTCTGGCCATCAACCCGCGCGACCTGGAAGCCAAAGGTCACGATCAACGTCGCGTAGACCGCGGCCGATGCGAGCGTCTTCAGCCAGGCGACGAACTCGTCCGCCAGCCGGCTCGAAAGCGAGGCGTCGGTCCCGGCGCGTCTAAAGGTCCCGGCAACCACAGGCTCAGGCGCGGGGGGCGTGTTGTCGGGATCGTGCGAATCAGTCATGGCTTGAGGTACTCCGGTAGTGTCTCAGTTTGAATTTGCCCGAGTGGGTCAGCGAATGACGTTGACCGTGAACTCGGTACGGGCTGTAGGGCGGCGATCGCAGGTCGAAGGCCAACCGCAATTGATAATTGCAAGGCTGGACCCGAGAGTCAGAGACGTACCGAGCCTTGACGGCCGGCCAGAGGTCGCCGAGGTTGGGGTAAAAGTAGTCCGGCGGGCGAGCAGGATCCCACGCATAGGCGGTACGCGTCAGCGGAACGTCGACGCCGTTGCACTGTAGCGTCAGCCTCACCCACTCGTTGTAGTCCATGTCTCGGAACAGGAGAAGCACTTCGATGCTGGACCGCGCTGGGGCTACAAACTGGACGATGCGCTCTTTATCGGTGAAGCCGCGAGCGTTGCAGATGGGGATGTTCCCCCCTGCTACGTTTTGCTCGCAGAGCCATCCCTGCTGTTGAACGACGGTGCTTGGTGCTGCGTCTGGGGCCGCAGGGGAGGCGGCGCTACAGGCCGCGCACGCCAGTCCGAATGAGACAGCCAGCCAGCGCATTCAAGGCCGAGTATACGCCGATGGCTCATCTAGGCAGCGGCCGGGGCCAGTTATCTGCCAGGTTGTCGAGCCGCGCGAGTGGATCTTGTCATTGCGGTACGGGCATCGTAAAGCAGGTGAGAGTCACGCACCTGCGAACGAAGAGTCGCGCTGAGTCGGACCCTCAATTGAGGCAAAGCCCTATGGCATACTCCCGTCTATGCGCACGGCGATCTGCCTCCTGCTCCTGTCAGTTATTGCGTCTCCGGTAAGCGCGCAGAGCGCGACCCCCGTGAGAGATGCCGCACCTTCAGGACGGACCGGGATCGTGCGCGGCAAGGTGCTCAACACCGGGAAGGCGTTCGATACCCGGCGAGGTGGGAGCGAACCGAGAGCCGCGATGGGTTCGCCATCGTGCTCACACCACCACCCTACACCTCGGAACCAGAGTGGGGCGTGCGGGTGGCGCGGACACCGCGGCCATGAGGTGTCAATGAACTCGTCGTGGATCTCCTGCTGCACGTCGTTCACAACGCGCTCGACGTAGTCCTCTGCCGTACCGAACTCTCGCAATCGGCTGGCGTGTGACTGCGCGATGTTCTCGTAGCCGGGACCGAGGGTGTTTTGCAGATCCCGGGTCGCCAGGATGACTACCTGTCGCTCGTCCTCCTCAGTGGCCAGCGGTCCCTCGACGTCCTCGCTCAATGCTTCACCTCTCGACGCAGCAGTGCTCTCGGGCCTTATGGCGCATGTTCGGCATTATCGCCGGTATAACGGCGTGGCGAATAGCCGCCTACTGCGCCGCGCTTTACGGGCGAACGATGTCGCTGATTCGCTGCAACGCGGCGCGCATGTCAACCGCATCGAGGATCGCGAAGCCGCCCCCTCGCTCCGCAAGCGCTGCAGGGAGTTTCGTGTAGCAGCCCTGTGAGCGGCCCAGGCGGGATCGCTCACGGCCGGAGCAGACGGGGCAGGATCTAGAGCTGCAGCCGCTCGTCAGTAGCGGGACGAGCCGTGTAGCGCGCAGATCAAAGCCGGGCTTGATGAGCAGGACGTAGCAGTTGCGCGAGGATTCTGCACCAGCCTCGACGGTGTGCATTTTGAAGACGGCAGCGTGGACTGAGAGTCGAGGAAGCGTTCGCAAGTCAAGGACCGAGCCAGCGCCTGATCGCGGGAATGATCAGCGCGAGGAATATTCCCGCGGCCGGGATGGCGACATACAGCACGGTGAGCCACTTGCTCTCACGGTAGAACATGGCACAGGGAGTCTACACCCAGTGGCCTCTCGGAGTTGCTTCAGTTGCCAGCGTCGGTCGCCGAGTCGGCCCCAATATCGCCGATGATGTCGTAGCACTCGTCATGAGAGATTGTTGCGCGAAGGGCACCGGCAACTCTGTTCCGTGAACACGGTACGTCGGCGTCCCAAGCGTTCTTCATGACCAGTTCGATCAACTCCGACAAGAGCATGATTTCGTTCGGCTCGAACCAATGACCGGGTGCCTTGTGGAGCTCGCGGCGTTCGCCTCGCGCTCCGCGCCAAGCGTAAAACTCGGGCCAGTCCTCACCAGACGGCCAGACGCCCCATGACGTGATCCACACGACACACTCGTCCCAAGCACCAAGATGAGCAACGAGATCGCGGGCTGCAGCTGGTTCGAGACCCGACCGGCGGCCCTGCGCATACTGCCTCGTTCGTCGGGGTTCCAGGTCGGACGGGCCGACATCAAGGCTGGAAGGTCCGGGCAAACCGCACGCTTCAGCCCACTGGGTGATTTCGCTTTCTTCGAGGAACTTCATCTTCGTTGACCCCCGGTCAGCTTCGGTCGTGTGCTGGTGGCCAGCTATCTGCCAGGTTCTCGAGCCGAGCGAGTGAGGTCATCACGCCCGTGAGTATCGTATTCTGACGAAAGTTGCGGCGCAGACGAGGCCGTTTTACGGGCAATAAATATACTTAGTTAATCCAGCCAGTGAAAGCGCCCCGACGGACCGAAACTGGCGAACGCGAAGGAGTTGGGACATGAGATTCGGCTTACCTGTTGCGGTCGTCGCCGCGGTGGCGATCTTGTCGTTCGGGTACTAGCGGCGCTGAGCCGCTGGGAAATGGGGCCGTCGGGACCAAGATATTCTCCGTTCCAGTTTCACCGTCGGTCGTGGCTAGCGTTGCGAACCGAGATGGCCATTTGGCGATGCTTGCATTGTGGAGGGGCGGCCCAAAATGGTACGGATCGGGAACAGCGATGAGTTCAAGTGGCGGAGGCGGTCAGGACGGGACGCTAAGCGTCTCCCTGCGATACGGATCCGTAGATGTGAACTTGCTGTTCCAGCCGGTCATGCAGCGACTGACGGTGAATGGTACGAGTGCGTCTGTGCCTGAGGGCGCGAACGTTTTTCTGATCGACGGCGCTGATCAGCCCGGCGGGAGCAAGTTGATCAAAGCCATCTACGTCGATGCTGCCGGTGCAAATCTGGAACTGCGGTACGGCCTCAAGGGTCTCGTTCCGTTACTGAGCCGATCCGAAGAGGTCGTCTCGTTTCTTCAGTGCGACAAGTGGCCGCAGTATGTGCAGAGCGCGGAGCCGTGTGTGGAGATGAGAAGGACCGGGAAGTGAGTGTAAGAACTCTGGGCGTCCCTGTTTCCGCCGACCGGAGTAGGCTTAGGGACGTGAATACCCGGCTGCTCCTGACGGCCAGTGCCTTCGTCCTCGGGGTGCAGGGCCTTGCGGCTTCGTTCCTGCCCATCGAGATCCTCGCCATCCTCGACAAGCACGCCCATCATCGGCTGGAGGCAACGCTGGTGCAGTTGCTCGGCGCCGCGCTGCTCGGCTTTGCGATGCTGAACTGGATGGCGAAAGGCGCGCCCGCGGGTGGCATCTACGGCCGTCCGATCGTGATCGGCAATCTCGTGCACTACACGGTGGCGGGGATCGCTCTGCTGAAGGTGGCGGCCCTCGGCGGGATGCCGGCGCTCGGCATCATGCTGACGGTGATCTACTCAGCGTTCGCGGTTGCGTTTGCGGTGGTGATGTTCGGGCGCGGGCCGATCGGCGCGATCGAGCACTCAGGCCCGGGCTGAGCGAGTCAGGACGAACGCGAACCAGTCTTCCTCTTCGGCCGCCTCGGTCAGGTCGAAGTTCGCGGCCGACATCGCCTCGGTCACGCGTGCCTTCTCGTCGATATTGAATCCCGACACGATCAGCGACCCGCCGGGGCGGACGAGACGCGCCAGGTCCGGCGCGTGCTGCGAGAGCAGCGTGCCGGTGAGATTTGCGGTCACGAGATCCGCGGCCGCGACGGTGGTCGTCGTCAGATCGTCGACGTGCGCCTCGACCACCTTCTCGACGCCGTTGGCCGCGATGTTCTCGCGCGCGTTCTCGACCGCGTCCGGGTCGTTGTCCATCGCCGAGACGAACGCCGCACCGAGCTTCGCTGCTGTGATCGCAAGGACGCCGGAACCGGTGCCCACATCCACCACCCTCTGGCCCGACAGGTTGCGGTTCTGCAGCAAGACGATGCAGAGGCGGGTGGATTGATGGTGACCGGTGCCGAAGCCGCGTGAGGGTTCGATCAGGATCGTGATGTTGGGATCCGGCACGCGCAAGGACGGCTTGGGCACGTCCCACGGTGGGGCAATGGTCACTCGGCCGATCCGGATCGCCGGCAGATCCGCCTGCGTGCGGCGGGCCCAGTCCTCGTCCTCGACATCGGTTTGCTGAATCGCGAGAGTCGCGAACTCCGGATCCGCTTTCATCGCCGCTTCGGCTGCATCGCGCTGGGCGGACGTCGAGAAGTGCGCGGTCCACAGCCGCGGCGCGTTCAGGTCATCTTCCTGGATCGCGACCAGGTCGAAATCCGAGAGCGTGGCGACGAGCCTGTCGCGAAGAGAGGAACTGACGTTCTCGGGGAAGCGGACGATCAGCGCAGGTGACGCATCCACTTAGGTGAACATATCTTTCATCCGCTCGAAGAACGGCTTCTCCTCCGAACCCGACCCGTCCTCGGCCTGCACCGGCATCGTCCGCGCCAGCTGCTCGAGGATGTTCTTCTGTTCCTTGGTCAGCTTCTTCGGCACCGCGACGCGCGCGATCACGTGCAGGTCGCCGTGGCCGCGTCCGCTCACGTTCGGCATGCCTTTGCCGCGCAGGCGGAAGCGCGTACCAGGCTGCGTGCCGGCCGGGATATGGAGGTCTTCTCGGTTCTTCAGCGTCGGCACCTTCACCGACCCGCCCAGCGCAAGGGTGGGGAAGTGAATCGGCAGCTCGCAGTAAAGGTCATCGTCTTCACGCTGGAAGAACGGATGTTCCTGGACGTGGACGACGACGTAGAGATCGCCGGGGGGGCCGCCGGCCGTGCCGTGCTCGCCCTCGCCGGTCAGGCGCATCTGCTGACCGGTGGCGATGCCGGCCGGAATCTTCACCGTGAGCTTGCGCTCGCGAGAGATGCGGCCGGCGCCGCGGCAGCTCGTGCACGGCTTCGCGATCGTCTTGCCGGTGCCGCGGCAGTTCGAGCACGGCCGCGCTACGGTCAGGAAGCCCTGCTGGTAGCGCAGCTGGCCGCTGCCCTGACACTGGGCGCAGGTTTCGGCCGTCGTGCCCGGCGACGCGCCGGTGCCGGTGCAGGTCTCACAGGTTTCTTCGCGCGGGACGACGATGGCGGTCTCGGTGCCTTCGGCCGATTCCTCGAAGCTGATTTCGAGGTCGTAACGCAGATCGGACCCGCGCTGCGGACCACCGCGACGACGACGTTGACCGCCGAAGCCGAACATGTCGCCGAGGCCGGAGAAGATGTCGGAGAAGTCCGCGAAGATCGTCGGATCGAAGCCGCCGCCGGCACCCGCGCCGGCGTTCACGCCGGCGTGGCCGAAGCGATCGTAGAGGCTGCGCTTCTGCGCATCGGCGAGGACGGCGTAGGCTTCGGCCGCTTCCTTGAACGCCTCTTCGGCCTTGGCGTCTCCGGGATTGCGGTCGGGATGGAATTTCAGCGCGAGCTTGCGATACGCGCTTTTTATTTGCTGGTCGGTCGCCTGACGTTCGACGGCGAGGACTTCATAGTAATCACGCTTGCTCACGCCGCATTACCCTTTGGCGACTTTCACCATCGACGGCCGCAGAAGGCGATCGCCGAGCATGTACCCGCGGCGGAATTCTTCGATGATTTCCCCTTCGCGGCGACCTTCGGCAGGCTCGTACCAGACGGCCTGATGGTAGTACGGATCGAAATCGGCGCCGAGCGATTCGATCGGTGTCACGCCGCGCTTGCGAAGGATCTCCGCGAGCTGGCGCTGAATGAGTTCCACGCCGAGACGGTACGGCTGCGCGCTTTCGTCGGCCTCGACCTGCAGCGCGCGCTCGAGATCGTCCACGAGCGGGAGAAGATCCTCGATGACGCTTGCCGTGATCGAGTCCGAGAGCGCCTGGCGGTCCCGCTCGGTGCGCTTCCGGTAGTTGTCGAACTCGGCGGATTTGCGGAGCAGGAGGTCGCGCAGCTCGTCGCGTTCGCGGCGCGCCGTGCCGGCACCAGCCTGATCGGCGTCGTCCACGTACGCGCCCGCGGTCTCGTCGATCGGGTCCTGGGCGATGTTGTTGCGATTGTCGTCCACGTGTTTTTCTGTTCTCAGGCGTCGGACCGGCCGACCATGCGGTTCATGGCCCGGGTCAGACTGTCGACGGCGTTGATGGCGCGTGAGTACCGCATGCGGGTCGGCCCGATCACGCCCACGGCTCCCATGCCGCGGCCATCGTTGTAGGTCGCCGCCACGATACTGAAACTGTGCAGATCCGGTTTGCTGTGCTCGCTGCCGATCACGACGGTGAGCCCGGCGCCGCTGAGATAATCGTCGAGCAGCTGCACGAGACGCCGTTTTTCCTCGATCATCCGCAGCAGCGTGCGCATGGTCTGGATCGTTGTCTCGGCGTCGGCCGCTGAGACGTCGTCGAGCAGCAGCGAGGTGCCCTGGATATAAACCGTTGGCGCCGTATCCATGTCGGCGAACGTGGAGTTGGCGAGCTGCAGCGCGCGCTGCATGAGCACGTCATAGAGCCCACGCTCTTCGCGAAGCCGCTCCAGCACGGCATCGTGAACTTCGACCATCGACCGGCCGCGGAACTCGCTGTTGAGATAATTGGCGGCCTGCTGAAGCTCGGTCGCCGAATAGCGTTGTGATGGCTCGATGACCTTGTGTGAAATCTGGCCACCGTTGGCGACGAGGACGACCAGAATCTTGCCGGCGTCGAGCGGCACGAACTCCAGATGCTCGAGCGTGGTGCGGTCGGCCGCCGGCGCGATCGCAAAGCCTACGTGATGCGATGCGCGCGAAACCTCCTGCGACACATGGCTGAGCAGATCGTCGACCGTTCCGGCACGGCGGAGGCGCGCTTCGACCTGCGGCGCGGGTCTCGAGGTGCGGCGTTCGGCGAGCAGCTGATCCACGTAAGCCCGATAGCCAACGTCGGTCGGAACGCGTCCGGCAGAGGTGTGCGGCTGCCGCACGTAGCCCTGATCCTCGAGCCGCGCCAGGATGTTGCGAAGGGTAGCGGATGACACACCGAAGCCCCGGCTGGCAAGCCAGAGCGAAGACACCGGCTCACCCTGGTCAATGTAGGCTTGAACCAGAGCGCCGAGAATCCGTCTATCTCGTTCCGGCAGTTCAGGATGGCGTGTCATGGGTTCTTAGCACTCGCAGTAGTGGACTGCCAGCTCATTATACGTCAGATCTCTGCCCTTGCCCTTAGCTCGGCCGCGGCCACCCGAGCCGTAATCGTGATTTCGTTCGCATCCGCGCGGATCAGGCGGAAGTCGCGCATGAGCACCTCGCCGTCCACCATCGTCAACCGTACGTCGGTCCCGCGTGCCCCGTAGGCCAGTGTCGACCAAGGGTCGACGTCAGGCGCCAGGTGTGGACCGCCCCGGTCCACAAGGATCAGGTCGGCGCGCTTGCCGACCTCGATCGATCCCACTTCAGTTTCCATGCCGAGCGCGCGAGCGCCTTCGCGAGTCGCCATCCAGATCGCGTCCTTCGCCGTGACGGCTCCAGGCGCTTCCTTGATGGCCTGCAAGGTTGCGGTCAGCCGGATCTCGTCGAACATGTCGAGCCGGTTGTTGCAGGCGGCGCCGTCGGAGCCAAGCGACACCGAAATTCCGCGTCTTCGCATCTGTGCGACCGGCGCAATCCCGGATCCGAGCTTCAGATTGGAGCCGGGGCAATGCAGCACCTTGACGTCCCGCTCAGCGAGCAGTGCCTGTTCGGCGTCCGTTACCCAGACGCAGTGCGCGGCACAGAGGTGAGGCGTGGCCAGGCCCGTGTCGGCCAGGTATTCGAGATTACTGAAACCACCCGACAGGCGGCGGACGACTTCGACTTCGTCACGATTCTCGGACGCGTGCGTATGGACGATGGTGCGCTCCTGCGTCGAGAGGTGCGCCACCGCTTCGAGCAGTTCCCTCGAGCACGACACGGCAAAGCGCGGCGCGAATGCGGCGTGCAGCCGTCCATTGGCCGCGCCGTCCCATCGCTTCTTGAGGGCGAGGCTCTCGTCGATCGAGTCGCGCGTCCGCTCCTGCAGCCGCCGCGGCACGTCGTCGGTCGAATCCATCATGCACTTGCCAACGACCGCGCGCATGCCGGTGTCGGCGAGGGTCTCGAACACCACGTCCGTGTCGTGGACGGTCTCCATGGTCAGTACGGTGGTCGTGCCCGACAGGAGCAGTTCCGCGGCGGCGAGACGGGTCGCGGCCTGCAACGTCGCCGGCGTGTGCGCGGCTTCCATCGGCCAGACGCAGCGTTTCAACCAGTCGAGCAGCGGCATGTCGTCCGCGTATCCGCGGAAGAGCGTCTGGCAGAGATGAATGTGCGTTTGAATGAAGCCGGGGAGGAGGTAGGCGCCGCCGGCGTCGATCACGGCATCCCACGTCGCCTCTGGCTCGGGGCCGATCGAAACGATCCGGCCATCACGCACACCAACCGCGCCATGGACGATGTCCAGGCGGTCGTTCATCGTGAGGATCGTCGCGTTGCGGATGAGCGTGCTCACGTCCGAGTCGCTACGTCCGCTGCTGCTTGTGTCCGGAGAGGTGGAGCCGCTTCATCGAAAGCCCTGCGGTCTCGGCGCCGCGCCGGACGGCAATCAGTTCCGCCAGGATGCTGATCGCGATCTCGGCCGGGGTGATCGCGCCGATGTCGAAACCGATGGGCGCGTGGACGCGGGCGAGCGACTCGATCGGCATCCCTTCGGCGAGGAGGAGGTCGTAGATTCGAGCGACCTTGGCGCGGCTGCCAATCAACCCGAGATACCTGACCTCACGCGCGGCCAGCGCGCGCATGGCTTCGAGGTCGTGCTGGTGCCCGCGCGTCAGGACGACGACGAAGGCGCCCGCCGGGATCTCGGCGCGGTGCAGCCACTCGGGGATCGGTTCGACGATGACGTCGGCGGCGGGGAAGCGCTCGGTATTGGCGAACTTCTCACGGTCGTCGATGACGTGCAGGTGGAACCCCGCATCGACCGCGATCTTGCCGAGGTGATAGCCGACGTGGCCCGCGCCGACGATATAGAGGTGCGGCGAGGGCAGCAGAGGATCGACGTGGACGTCCATGCGCCCGCCGCAGATCAGCCCGTTCTCCTGCGCGAAGTCGTCGTTCAGCTCGTAGTGGACGACCTGCGATCGGCCGTCCTCGAGCGCCAGCCTGGCCTTGCCGATCGCGTCGTTCTCGTAGCAGCCGCCGCCGATCGTCCCGACCGTGCGGCCATCCGCGAAGACGAGCATCTTCGCGCCGGCGCGCTGCGGCGTCGACCCCTGGGCGCGGATCACCGTCACGAGCGCGGCGGCGTCGCCGCGCTTGAGTGCGTCGGCCGCCGCGGTTAGGACGTCTTCGTTCAGAAGAGGACCTCGATCTTCGACTTGTTCTTGATGCTGGCGACAAACGCCTGCTGCTGCTCGTCGCGCTTCTTGCCGGTCAGGAAGCCGCGGATCTTCTCGCTGGCTTCGGTCAGCGGCACGTCCTTCCGCTCGGTCACCTTGATGACGTGATACCCGAACTGGGATTCGACGACATCGCTGATCTGCCCCGGCTGGAGCTTGAAGGCCGCGTTCGAGAACTCGGGAACCATTCGGCCCTTGGTGAAGAACCCGAGGTCGCCGCCCTGCTGTGCGCTGCCGTCACTCGAATGCTTCTTGGCGAGTTCGCCGAAGTCCGTGCCCGCTTTCGCCTGCTTCAACACATCGTCAATGGCGGCGCGCGCCTTCTTCTTCGAGGCCTCGTCAAAACCATCCGGCTTGATCAGGATGTGGCTGGCGCGAACGCCCGTGAACTCGTCGGGGTTCTTGTCGTAGAAGTCCTTGACGTCCGCGTCGGTGACCGTCGGGGGGAGGGCGAACTCCGCTTCCATCATCTTGTTGATGGCGAGATCCTTCCGGATGTCGGCGCGGAGCCGCTCTTCCGTCATGTTGCGCTCGGCGAGCGCCTTCTTGAACGCGGCTTCGTCTGGCATCTGCTTCCGCAGTTCGGCGATCCGCGCGTCGCCGACCTGCTTGGCTTCCGCGTCGCTCACCTTCACGCCGCGGGTGCGGGCTTCCTGCACGAGCGCAGTGTAGGTGACGAGCTGGTCCACCAGGGCGCGGTAAACCTCGGCGCGCTGTTTCGCTGGGCACGGGCTGGCCGGCCTGCATTTCCATCTGCTTGAGCAAGCGATCGAAGTCCGTCTTGGCGACGTCTTCGCCATTCACGCGCGCCACGACGGCGGGGATGGTCTCGGGCACGGGCTTGGCCGGTTCCGGTGGCTTTTCAGCAGGAGCGGCGGCGGCCGGCTTGGCGTCCGCGGTGGTGGTGGCGGGCACGGCCTGTGCCTCTGTCGTCTTGTTCTCGGCCGCCGGCTTCCGGCAGCCCGATACGGCGCAGCTGATGATGACGAGCGCGGCTGCGCCCGAACGCAAATTAAACATGGTGTTCCATTATGCCGTAAAGGTTTACGGTCGAAAGGTATGCAGGTGACAGATTTCCGCGGGTTCGGTTCCCTGGATGAACGCCTCGCGAAAAACGCGCGGGCAGCTGGGAGTCGCGAGCTTGCCGGTGTCTCGGTCGATGTCGATGAACAAGATCCCGTCGGGCGGCTGAAACGCGTTATTGGGCCGGCCCGCCATCGCCCGCATCATGAAGGTCGTCCAGATCGGCAGCGCCGCCTGCGTGCCGCTCAGGCCAACCGGATTGTTGTCGTCGAGGCCGACCCAGACGACCGTCAGCAGCTCCGGCGTGAAGCCCACGAACCACGCGTCGCGCAGGTCGTTGGTCGTGCCGGACTTGCCGGCGGCATCGTGCACGAAGCCGGCGGCGCGCGCGCCGGCGCCGGTGCCTTCGTTGATGACACTGCGCATCATGTTGGTGACGAGGAAGGTGGTGTCGGGCCGGGCGACGTTCCGCACCGGGAGGTTCTCGATCGGGAGTTCCTTGCCGGCGCGGAGAATCTTCATGATCGGTTTCAGCGGCTGGATATTGCCGCCGTTGGCAAACACGGTATAGGCCGCCGCCACCTGGAGCGGCGTGGCCTCGAACACCCCGAGCGCAATGGACGGATAGGGCCGCGGCGGGGTGCCGGCACCGACGCGACGCCAGAGACCGGCCACCTGGTCATAGCCGGCGGTCTCGGCGACCTTGATCGTGGCAATGTTCCGCGACAGCGCGAGGGCGCGGCGCAGCGTGATCGCCCCTTCGTACTGGCCGTCGTAGTTGGCCGGGGTCCAGGTCTGCTCGTTGAACTCCCAGGTCGTCGGCTCGTCGAGCACGACCGTCGCGGCGGTGACGTCGGTGCGGGCCTCGTTGAACGCGCGTTCGAAGGCCGCCAGGTACACGAACGGCTTGAAGACTGAGCCGGGTTGCCGGTTCGCGTTGAGCGCGCGGTTGAACTGGGTCTGGTTGTAGCTGCGGCCGCCGACGAGTGCCAGGATCTCGCCGGTGCGTGGATCGATCGCCACCAGCGCCGCCTGTGCACGCTGGCGCTTTCGCTTGGCGAGGATCTCATCGACCTTGTCGAGCCCTTCACGGACGGCGTCCTGCGCCAGCTTCTGCAGGTGCATGTCGAGCGTCGTGTAAACGTCCACCGCGCCGGTGACCTTGTACTTGTCCTGCAGCTCCTGCCCGATGTAGTCGACGAAGTAGGGCGCTTCGTTCTCGAGCGAGCGCGCCGACACCACCATGGGTTCACTCGCGGCGCGGCTGGCCGCGTCCGCGGTGATGTAGCCGCCGTCCGCCATCGCCTTGAGCACGACGTTGCGCCGTTCCCGGGAACGTTCCGGGTTGTTGAAGGGCGAGTGGCGCGGCGGCGATTGGATGACGCCCGCGATCGTCGCCGCCTCGCTGAGCGACACGTTCGAAATGTCTTTGCCGAAGAACAGCCGCGAGGCCTCCGGCACACCGTGAACGGCGAACGAGCCTCGCTGCCCAAGCCACACGTCGTTCAAATAGAGCTCGAGAACCTGGTCCTTGCTCAGTCGCCGCTCCAGGGCGACCGACATGATCCACTCCTGCAGCTTGCGCTTGGCGGTGCGGTCCTGGGTCAGAAACGTGTTCTTCACCAGCTGCTGGGTGAGCGTGCTGGCGCCGCGCATGTAGCTCTTGTCGCCGAACGCGTAGTTGAAGACGGCGCCGACAATGGCGATGGGATCGATACCGGGATGGTCGTAGAAGCGGCGGTCTTCGATGGCGAGCACCGCCTGCACCATCTTGGGCGGGATCTGCGCGAGCGGGACGTCGCGGCGCTTCTCGCGTCCGGTCGCGACAAGAGCCGTGATCATCGGCGTATCGAGCTCGAGCCTGTCCCACTTCTTCCCGCCGCCGGCCGGCTCGATGTAGGCGATGCCCTGGGGCTCCTTGTCCTTGACCGCGGCCGCGAAATGCACGCGTGCGAGCTTCCCCTTGCTCTCGCCGCTGCGCGGGACGATGAGGATGGTGTCGCGACCGATGGTGAACTCTCCGGGCTGCTCGGCCCGGGTCCGCTGCGCGTAGCCGAGGTCATTCAACCGTTCCACGAGCTGCCGCGGCGTCAGGGACTGGCCCCGGTGCACCTCGAAGGGGCGGGCAAACACGCGTGGATCCGCGCGCTGGAATTCGCCATGAAGCCGGGCGTCGATCAGGCTCGCGAGCTTGACGTAGTAATAGGCGGTGACGCCGAAGAAGAGCAGGCTCGGGATCGCAATCGCCAGCAGGACGTAGAACTTCCAGCCGCGGCGGCGCCGCTTACCGGCCGGCCGCTTGGCCGCAGGACGCTTCGGTTTGGGCGCGACTGCCGCCTGCGGCAATCCGATACGTGGGTTGGCCATGGGTCTCGACCGACTGCCGCAGGGAACGCCCGTATTGTAACCGGCGTCTGAAGTAACCTGTGGAAAAGCTCGGCGTTCAAAGGTGAGCATGACGACGATTGACCTGCTGGTCTTCGGGCCCCATCCCGACGACATCGAAATCGGCTTTGGCGGGGCCGTGGCGCTCCACGCCGCCCGCGGCTACGGTGTCGGGCTATGTGACCTGACGCGGGGCGAACTGGGGTCCAACGGCACCGTGGAGGACCGCCTGGCCGAGGCCGAGGCCGCCCGGGCGGTGCTCGGGGCCGAGTGGCGGCTCAATCTCGAATGGCCCGACGGCGGCATCTACGAGACGCCCGAGCACGTCCACGACGTCGTCCGGCTGGTACGCACCGCACAGCCCCGGGTGGTCGCGATCCCGTATTGGGACGACCGTCATCCGGATCACCGCGCCGCCAGCGAGACTTTGAGCCGGGCCGTGTTCAAAGCCGGCTTGCGCCGTTTCGAGCCGGGCACGCCCCACTGGAAACCGGAACGGGTCTGCTACTACTTCATCAATGACGATGCCCCGGTGTCGTTTGGCCTCGATGTGTCGGAGGTCTACGACAAGAAGCGCCAGGCGCTGGCGTGCCACGGCACCCAGTTCACGCCGTCCGGCCCCGACAGCGTCCCGACGCGACTGACCGGCTCCACCTTCCGGCAGTTGATCGAGAGCCGTGATGCCAGACTGGGTGCGCTCACCGGCGTCGCGTATGCCGAGGGCGTGGTGGTGCGGGAGCCGTTGCTGCGCGCCGACCTTTTCAACGACGAGAGGCCTCGATGAACGTCGGGATCGTGTGTTACGCGTCGGTCGGCGGCAGCGGCATCCTGGCGACGGAACTGGCCAAGTCGCTCGCGGATCGCGGTCACGAAGTGCACCTGCTCAGCGCCGACCCGCCGTTCCGCCTCGGTGAGTACCAGCCCGGCCTGTGCTTCCACCGCGTGATCACGCCGGCCTATCCGCTCTTCCGCGAACCGCAATACCTGATCTCGCTCGCGACCCGGATCGTCCAGGTGACCCGCGAGTTCAATCTCGATATCGTGCACGCGCACTACGCCGTGCCGCATGCCACCGCGGCGTACCTGGCCAAGCAGATCATGATGGCGTCCTCGGACGTGCGACGGGTGCCGCAGATCATCACCACGCTTCACGGTACCGACATCACGCTCGTCGGCAGCGACCGCTCCTATTCGGAAACCGTTGCGTTCTCGATCGCGCAGTCAGACGGCGTCACGGCCGTGTCGGAAAGCTTGAAGGCCGACACCTATCGAACGCTCGCCGTGGATCGCGACATCACCGTGATCCCCAACTTCCTGGATTGCAAAGTGCACCGGCGCGTCTACAACCCGGCGCTGCGCGCGCGCTACTGTCCGCCCGGGTGCGAGAAGCTGGTGATGCACGTCTCGAACTTCCGTCCGGTGAAGCGCGCCCGCGCGGTCGTCGAGGTGTTTGCGCGGATCGCCGCGGCGGTGCCGTCACGGCTGCTGCTCGTCGGCGACGGTCCGGATCTCGGCGACGCGCTCGACACGGCGCGGCGGCTCGGCGTCCACAATCGCGTCGAGGCGCTCGGCGAACAGGACCAGGTCCTGCCGCTGCTGTCGATCGCCGATCTGTTCCTGCTGCCGTCCGAGCAGGAGAGCTTCGGCCTGGCGGCGCTCGAGGCGATGGCCTGCGAGGTGCCCGTCGTCGCGTCACGCGTCGGCGGTCTCCACGAGGTCGTCGAACACGGCGTCACGGGGTTCCTGCATCCGCCCGAGGATCTCGAGGGGATGGCGCAGAGCGGCATCCGCCTGCTGCAGGATCCCGAGATGCATCGTCAGTTCGCGGCTGAAGGCCGGGCGGTCGTGACCGGCCGCTTCTGCGCGGATTTCGTGGTGCCGATGTATGAGGAGTTCTACGAACAGCTCGTCGGAGAGCGGGCCGCTGAACGATCCTGACGGCCTGACGAAATGGAAAAGGGAAGAGGGAAGAAGGACAGGGTTACGCGCAGGCGCGACGAGGTCGACGGTCGGCGGAACCGTAGGCCCGACCTCGTCGGCTCCAGTAGGCCCGACCTTCAGGTCGGGCGAGCCCGGGCCTCGAGTCGGACATCGGGGTTGCCCCCGGCGGCGTCGGTGCCTACGGCACAACACCACGACGCGACGACGCGACGACTCGACGTTTTCAAAGGCTAAAAATATGTTCGTCCCGGCGTCGTGTCGTCGTGCTCCGCCGAAGGCGACCGTTTCACACGCGACGGTCACATGCGCTGGCGCTTCGTCTCTCTTCACAGAGGCTGCTAAAACCTCTCTCACAGAGTTCGCAGAGATCACAAAGGTAACCAGCTACCTCGTTGAACCGAGCCTGCGGGCCGCCGGCCTCCGGCCGGCGTTGTCGACTGAGACAGATCCGCACCCACGAATAGCACTTGATCTCGAGCTACTCGTGGGTGTGGATCTGTCCCAGTCGAACCGCGCGCAGCGCGGTCCCGCAGGCCTCTGTTCCGTGAAATCCGTGTATTCCGTGTTTCGCCTTCCTACTCGTGTTTCTTCTGTGTTTCTTCTGTGGCTACAACCTACAGAGTCAGCAGGTAGTGGCCGCTCTCGAGCGGCAGGTCCTCGATCAGCCGGTCCACCAGCGCCGGGCCGTAGCGGTTCAGGAAGATAGATCATCCCCAGCGTCCGCTCCTGCGGCTGGCCGGCCGGAAACATCTGCGCCTGCGCTCTCGTGAACTGCCGTCGCAGGGTCTCGTCCCGCTTCTTGGCCGCCTGGATCACCTTGTTCTGCAGGCCGGCCAGATCGTGCTCCATCTTCCCGAGCGTCGTCCGCGCTGCACCCGCGAGAGTGGGGTCGACGGCCGGCACAGCGCCGATCACGCGTTCCATCGCCTGCTGCACCTGCTGTGCGGCCGCGGCGAGCGCCTCTTCGACTTCCTTCGGCAGCTGCGCCTGCAGTAGCCGGTTGAGCGCGGCGTCGTCGCGTGGCTGGAGGTCCTGGAAAGGGACGTCGTATTTTGCGAGGAAACGTGCCGTGGCGGAATCGAGGAGGGTAGCGGTGCCGCGCTGATGGACGAGTGGCATCGGCACGCCGAAGTGCTCGTAGACCCCGCGCAATTGTCCGAGGTAGGCGAGCTCGCTTGGGCCTGCCACGTAACAGATGGTGGGGAAGATCGCGTCCTGCACGACAGGGCGCAGCAGGACGTTCGGACTGAAGCGCTCCGGATGATCCACGGCTTCGGCAATCAGCGCCGCGGCCTCGAAGCGATCGTCGCCGGCGCTGAAACCGTTGCCGTCGCGTCGCAGTAGTCGCCGCTTCGGATCGATCCGAAACAGCGCGACGGCATCGGCGGCCGGTGTGACTTGCGGTTGATGGCCCAGGGCCTGGAGCTGCGCACCCGCCGCACCCGCGAGTGACGAGGTCCGGCCGGGGAACTGCAGCTCGCGGGCGAAGATGTCCGCGACGAGCGGCTTGGCGGCCGGATCGTTCGATTCGAAAACGACCATGCCGTGCCGGCCGAGCACCGCGTCAAGCAACCGCGCGAAGGCGGTCGCCGGCGCCGGCGCCATCCGCATATGCCGCTCTCGCGGTCGCCACGACCGACTCCGTGAAGTCTGTCGGGGGGAGCGTAGCTCTGCAGCAACTCGAGCGCCGCGATCGTGTCGTCGAGCGTCAACGCTCCGACCGGCAATTCGCCCGCGCCGGCGGGATCCGGCAGCGTTATTTCCTTCGGCTGCAGCTCGGCGTCGAGTACCGTTGTTGATCGGACTTCGGCCCAGTCGTGGTCTTCGGCCTCGACCCAGAAGACGGGAACGACAGGGATGCCGTGCTCAGCGGAAGTTCGTCGCGCCAGCTGAATGGCGGTGACGGCCTTGAGCACGGTGTAGAGCGGGCCTCCGAAGGCCCCGGCCTGCTGCCCGGTGACGACAGCGACGGCGCTGTCGTTCTCGAGCGAGGCGGCGGCGGCAAGCGCTTCCGGCGGGGCGCCGCGGCGCATGAGCTGCGCGCGCAGCAGAGACGCGAGCGCTTTGCGCTGCCGCGGGTGCTGACGGCTGCGAGCGATCGCGTCGCGCCAGCCATCAGGCCGCAGTGGATCGCCCGCGTAAAGTGCGGCGAGCGAATTGAAGTTGCTGGAATACTCAGCGGCGAGCGGCCGGATCCACGAGATCTGCCGAACGTCGATACGGATCTTCGGATCGGCGGACAAGGTGCACGTACTCTCTCAGATTGTGTTACATTTTTTCAACCCCGCCTCGAGGAGCTCCGTAAACTGACCCGAGACGATCCGTCTGCGTTCGCACCACCACCAGCCTTCGGCCCCTTCCGGGTGCTGCATCAGGTTGGCGTTGGCGCGCTCGGCCCGGTCTTCCGAACCTACGAACCGACGCGCGACCGCCTCGTCGCCGTAAAGGTGTTCCGACTCGACGTGACGCCCGAGCAGGCACAGGCCCTGGCAGACGAGCTCTCGATCGCGGCCGAAGCCGGACTCTTTCACCCGTCGGTCGTCGAACCCATCGCCGCCGGTGTCGAAGGCACAGTGGCGTATCGCGCCGAAGAGTACGTGGCGGCCGAAACACTCGACGTCGCGCTGCGGCATTACGCGCCTGCCCCCATCGACAAGGTCCTGCCGCTCATCGCGCAGCTGGCCGGCGCGATCGATTTCGCCAGGACGGCGGGCGTCGGCCATGGCGCGCTCCACCCGCGAGACGTGTTCGTGACGCCTGAAGAAGTCCGCGCCACCGGCTTCGGCGTGGTCGAGGCGCTGGAGCGGGTCGGATTGCGCGCACCCGTTCGCCGCCCGTACTCCGCGCCCGAGCGTGTCAGCGGCGGCACCTGGAGCACGCCGGCCGACGTGTTTTCGCTGGCCGCGATCGCCTACGAGTTGCTGACGGGACGACGTCCTGCCGGTACCGGGTCGCAGATCGGCACCGTATCGGGAACCTCCGCCGGCGCTCACCCCGGCGAACTCCACGCCGTGTTCGTCCGGGCCATGGCCGACGATCCCAGTCGCCGCTACCAGAGCGCAATGGGGTTCGCCTCGGCGCTCGATGCCGCGGCGCGGGGTGTATCCCCGACAGCTACGCATGAACTGGAGTGCCGCCGCCGTTGTGCCGTCTGCACCCGCGGCCGCGCCGTCTGCGGCCACGCCGTCTGCGGCCACGGCAGTCGAGGGGCCTGCGCTTGCAGCCATCCCGACGCTCGCCGAGATCGCCGACGAAGCAGAGTTCGAACCCGAGGACGAAACGTACCCGAAGGCGAGGAACTCGAGGACGACGAACACGGCAGGACCGACGACGTGCTGGCGGAGAAGGAAGACGACGAGGCGCACGCATCGTTGCTCCGATATGAAGCGGACGCCGATGTCGAGATCCCCGACGAAAGCTCCCTGTTCGATGCGGAGGCGTTGGAAGATCTCTCGATCGATGTTCCTGCTGCGACCGAGACCGACCGCTTCGCAGACGAGTTCAGCGCCGCAGTCAGTGGACCTGCCCGACACGACCGCACGGCCGGCCGGCGGCCAGCCGACGGCCGGCGAGCCGAGATCGAAGAAGTCGAGGACCACGGCTATGCGCCGCCAGTCCGCTCGCATGCCGGCGGCACCCTGTTCGGCCATGTGGACGTCGACGACAGCGCCGCGCCCGCTTACATGCCGGCATCGGCCGACGATGGGCGGTTGCATGAAGACATGTTGCATGACCGTCCACGGCCGGCCTTGTGGACCTACGCACTGACCCTCGTGGCCGGCTTGCTGATTGGCGCCCTGGCCGTGGGCTGGTTCATGCGCAGGTTCGAGCCGGCGGAACCTGGCGGCACGCCGGCCACGGCAGCCCGCGACGCTGGCGCCTTACAGTGAAGGGCAGGTCGCGACGCCGGACAAACAGCCGGCATCACCGTCAACACCAGCCAGTCCGACCGCGGGCGCGAATGCTCCGAGCGAACCGCCGGTGGCTGCACCCAAAGCCGCTCCGACACCAGAGGTCAGCGGCAAAGGCAGGCCGCGTCGTCGTTAGCTCGAACCCGCGCGGCGCTGCCGTGACGGTGGATGGCAAGTGGCGCGGTCGCACACCGCTCACTCTCGACGATCTGCCGTTCGGATCGCACGAGATTCGCGTCGTTCAGCCGGGTTACGCGACAGAGACGGAGCGCGTCGCGCTGTCGTCCGGCACGCCGTCCAGAACGCTGTCGTTCAAGCTTCAGAAGACCGCCGCCGCGGCGCGCACGGCCCCCGCACCAGAACCGCAGGAAACCGCCAAGCCAGGTTCCGCTACGGGGATGGGCTCGATCTACGTCGACTCGCGGCCGCGCGGCGCCCGTGTGCTGCTCGACGGCCAGGACATTGGCACCACCCCGATGCGCATTCCCGACGTCAAAGTCGGGCCGCGTGTCATCAAGCTCCAGCTCGCGGACCACCGCGACTGGACCTCTTCAACGCGCGTGGTCTCTGGCCAGGAGTCGCGCGTGACGGGATCCCTCGAACGCATCCGATGAAAGCTACGCTCGCTCTCGAAAACGGCACTTGGTACGAAGGGGACGCCGCCGGCGCGTCCGGTGAGACCTCAGGCGAGGTCGTGTTCAACACGAGCATGACCGGGTACCAGGAGATCATCACCGACCCTTCTTACGTCGGGCAGATCGTCACCATGACGGTGCCCGAAGTCGGCAACTACGGCATCGCCGACGAGGACGGCGAATCGCGCGGCACCCAGGTCGCCGGCTTCATCGTCCGTGAAGAGTCGCCGATTGCCAGCAACTGGCGATCCGACATGACGCTGCGCGAGTACCTGACGCACAACAATGTCGTCGCGATCTCCGACATCGATACGCGCGCGCTCACACGCGTGCTGCGCTCGTCGGGCGTCATGCGTGGCGCGATCGCGACCGGCGACGTGGATCCACGCGAGCTGGTCGAGAAGGCCCGCGCGGTACCGTCGATGGAAGGGTCGGACCTGGTTCGCGGCGTCACCTGCGCCGAGCCGTTCGACTACGTGCCGTCACCGTCGGACGAATTCGCCCCGGTGCCCGAGCGCATGGCCGGCCGGCCGCTGCGAATCGCGGCCTACGACTTCGGCATGAAGTACAACATCCTGCGCCGGTTTGCGGCCCACGGCTGTGACGTCCGCGTCTACCCGGCCACGACGCCGGCCGCCGAACTGCTGGCGTCGAATCCCGACGGGGTGTTTCTCAGCAATGGTCCCGGTGATCCGGCCGTGTTGGACTACGCGATCAACAACGCGCAGGAGCTGATGAAGGCGGAAGTCCCGGTCTTCGGGATCTGCCTCGGGCACCAGATCCTCTCGCTCGCCATGGGCGGCGAAACCTACAAGCTCAAGTTTGGTCATCGGGGCGGGAATCACCCGGTGAAGGATCTCCAGACCGGCAAGGTCGAGATCACCTCGCAGAACCACGGCTTCGCGGTCGATGCCAAGTCGCTGCCGCCCGACGTGAAGGTCACGCACTTGAACCTCTACGACGGCACCGTGGAAGGACTTCGTCACGAGACCAAGCCGGTCTTCTGCGTCCAATACCATCCCGAAGCGGCGCCCGGGCCACACGACGCCGATTACCTGTTCCGACAGTTTCTCGATGCAATGGAAAAGCGCGCGTAATGCCGAAACGCACTGACATTAAACGCGTCCTCGTGATTGGCTCCGGCCCGATCGTCATCGGGCAGGCGTGCGAATTCGACTACTCCGGCACCCAGGCCTGCAAGGCGCTGCGCGACGAGGGGCTCTTCGTCATTCTCGTCAACAGCAACCCGGCGACGATCATGACGGATCCGGAGATCGCGGACCGCACCTACGTCGAGCCGCTGACGCCGGAGATCCTCGCCCAGATCATCGAACGCGAAAAGCCTGATGCCATTCTGCCAACCGTTGGCGGCCAAACGGCACTCAACCTGGCCATCGCGCTCGAAGAGCAGGGCACGCTCGCGAAATACGGCGTCGAGTTGATCGGCGCCTCGGTCGACGCGATCAAGCTGGCCGAGGATCGGCTGCTGTTCCGCGACGCCATGCGCGAGATCGGTGCGGACGTGCCGCGCAGCATCTACTGCCGCTCGCTCGACGACGCGCTCACGGCGGTTGAAGACATCGGCTTCCCGGCGATCATCCGGCCTTCGTTCACGATGGGTGGCGTCGGCGGCGGCATCGCCTACAACATCGAAGAGTTCCGCGAGCTCGTCGGCCGTGGCATCGACATGAGCCCGGTCCACGAGATCCTGCTCGAAGAGTCGATCATCGGCTGGAAGGAATTCGAGCTCGAGGTCATGCGCGACCGCGCTGACAACTTCGTGGTCATCTGCTCGATCGAGAACGTGGACCCGATGGGCGTCCACACCGGTGACAGCATCACGGTGGCGCCGGCGCTGACCTTGACGGACCGCGAGTACCAGCGGATGCGCGATCTCGGCCGCCGCATCATCCGCCGCGTCGGCGTCGAGACCGGCGGCTCGAACATCCAGTTCGCGATCAACCCCGACGACGGCCGGATCATCGTCATCGAGATGAACCCGCGCGTCTCGCGGTCCTCTGCGCTGGCGTCCAAGGCGACAGGATTCCCGATTGCGAAGATCGCCGCCAAGCTGGCGCTCGGGTACCACCTCGACGAAATCCCGAACGACATCACGCGGCTGACGCCAGCGTCCTTCGAGCCGACGATCGACTACGTCGTCGTCAAGGTGCCGCGCTGGGCATTCGAGAAGTTCCCGCGCGCCGACCGCACGCTGACGACGCAGATGAAGTCGGTCGGCGAGGTGATGGCGATCGGCCGCACCTTCAAGGAAGCCTTCATGAAGGCGTTCCGTTCCCTGGAGCTGGGCAACTCCGGGCTGCTGTTCGGGCAGCCATCGATCGGGTGGCCCCGAGGGCCTGTCGGAAGAGGAAGAGCACGGCGCCCTGCAGCGCGGCATGAGTGTGCCGACCGATCGGCGGATGTGGTTCGTGTTCAAAGCGCTCGATCGCGGCTGGACGGTCGAAGAGATTCACGAGGCGACGAAGATCGACCGCTGGTTCCTGGTCCAGTTCTCGCAGATCGTGGAGCTCCAGCGCTCGGCGGCCCTCGTCGGCCTGCGCGGCATGTCGGCGGACTTGATGCGGGCCCTGAAGCGCGCCGGCATCGCGGACCGCGAGATGGCGACGGTGCTGGGCGCACGACGAGAGCGCTGTCCGGATCAAGCGCCAGGAGCTCGGGATCAAACCGGCGTACAAGCGGATCGACACGTGCGCCGCGGAGTTCGAGTCCTTCACGCCGTACATGTACGGCACGTACGAGAAGGAGTGCGAGGCGGATCCCACGCCCCGGAAGAAGGTCGTCATCCTCGGCAGCGGTCCGAATCGCATCGGGCAGGGTATCGAGTTCGACTATTGCTGCTGTCACGCCGCCTTCGCCCTGCGCGAAGAGGGTTTCGAGACGGTGATGGTGAACTGCAACCCCGAGACGGTCTCGACCGACTACGACACGGTCGACCGGCTCTACTTCGAGCCGCTGACCTTCGAGGACGTCACCGCGATTCTCACGCGCGAGCAGGAGGCCGGCGGCGAGGTGGCGTGCGTCGTCCAGTACGGCGGCCAGACGCCGCTGAAGCTGTCGCTCTCGCTGCAACAGGCCGGGTTCAAGATCATCGGCACCTCCCCGGATTCGATCGACCTTGCCGAGGATCGGGAGCGATTCGCCAAGCTGTTGTGGGACCTCGGTATCCCGCAGGCGCCGAGCGGCATCGCCACGACGGTCGAGGAAGCGCGCGAAGTCGCGGCCAAGATCAGTTTCCCGCTGGTGGTTCGACCGTCGTACGTCCTCGGCGGCCGCGCCATGGCGATCGTGTACGACATGGCGGCGCTCGATCGCTACATGGCGACCGCGGTGGCGGCGTCTCCGGGCCATCCCATTCTGATCGACAAGTTCCTTGAAGACGCGGTGGAGCTCGACGTTGACGCGGTGGCGGACGCGACCGGCGCTGTCGTCATCGGCGGCATCATGGAGCACATCGAGGAAGCCGGGATCCACTCGGGCGACAGTTCGTGCGTGATCCCCCCGTTCAAGGTCGTGCCGGAGCACGTCGAGCTGATCCGCGACTACACGCGGCGGATCGCCCGCGAGCTGAAAGTCATCGGCCTGATGAACGCGCAGTTTGCGATCAAGGACGACATCGTCTACGTCCTGGAAGTGAACCCGCGGGCGTCACGGACGGTCCCGTACCTTTCGAAGGCGACCGGTGTGCCGCTCGCGAAGGTGGCGGCGCGCGTCATGATCGGCAAGACCCTTGCGCAGCTCGGCCTGACGGAGGACCTGACCGTCGACGGCTTCTTCGTCAAGTCGCCGGTGTTCCCGTTCGTCCGCTTTCCCGGTGTCGATACGATTCTCGGTCCCGAGATGAAATCGACAGGCGAAGTCATGGGCGGCGCGTCGACCTTTGGCCAGGCGTTCGCGAAAGCGATGATCGGCTCCGGCGTGCACCTGCCGCATTCCGGCACGGTCTTCATCAGCGTCAATAATCACGACAAGCCCGCCGTCGTCCAGATCGCGCGCGACCTGCGCGACATCGGGTTCTCGCTGGTCGCGACCCGCGGCACCGCGAACTACCTCCGTGCGCACGGGCTCGAAGTGGAGATCGTGTTCAAGGTGAACGAGGGGCGTCCGCACGTCGGCGACGAGATCCTCAACAACAAGATCCACATGGTCATCAACACCCCGCTCGGCCGCGAGTCGTTCTTCGACGATCGCACGGTGCGGCGGATCGCGATGATGCACGGCGTTCCGTCGATCACGACGCTGACCGGCGCCGGCGCCTCGGTCAACGCCATCAAGGCGCTGCACAGCGAGAGCCTCACCGTCCGCGCGCTGCAGGAGTACCACGCACAACCTGCCACCGGGAAGGCGTAGGGGTCGAAGAAGCGTGAGCTGGTGGGTTAACGCTCTACTCCCGTCGATTATCTGGCTGGGTGGAGCAGGTCTCTACGCGTATCTGATCAAACCAGCCGGTGGCGTCCTGGACGTGCGTACCGATGCACCAGGATGGCTCGGCGCGGGCCTGCTCGGAGCGGGATTCGTGTTGCACTGCTGGAGCGTCGTGGTCCTGTCAGGCCATGGCCTGGGGCGGGGCCAGGCGGCGACTCTCGCCGAGACGGGACCGTACCGCTTCGTGCGAAACCCAATTTACCTGGCAGGCATTACGCTTCTCGCGGGCATCGGGCTACTGTACGGGCCGGTGCGGGTCGCCGACATCCTCATGCCCGTCGCGTTGTTCGTGTATTTCCATCTGGCAGTTATTCGCGTCGAAGAGCCTGCACTCCGCAACCAGTTGGGCGCGAGCTACGGCGCCTACTGTCAACGCGTGCCCCGGTGGTTGCCGCGACTGGTGCCCAGGTAAGGAAGCCGCCCGGCAGTCCAGAACTATTCGTTGCGCAGCACCGAGGCGAGATCGACGTGTGCGACCCTCAGCGCCGCGCGCAGGCTCACCGCCAGCGCAAGGACGAGGATCAGCGCGGACACCGCTCCGACCGTCGTCGGATCGAACGGCTCGACCTGGAAGAGGAACGAGCGGATCGTCGATGTGCCCGTCCAGGCCAGGCCGAGGCCGACGAGAATCCCGATTCCCGTCAGCCGGATGGTTTCGGCGAGGACGATCAGTCCGAGCTGCCGGCGCGTGGCTCCAAGTGCCGCGCGGATACCCATCTCGCGCATCCGTGAGGACGCCATCGACTCGGCGAGGACGTAGGTTCCCAGCAGCGTCAGCAAGACCGCGATCGCGCCAAGCGCGCCCAGCACCGTCGCGCCAAGCCGCTGCGGCGCCATCTGTTCCGCGATCCTCTCCTCAAGCGTCCGTAGCGTCGTCGTGGTGACCTGCGGATCGAGCTGTTTCACGACGGCGACAATCTGAGCCTTGGCGGCCGCCGTGTTCCCGGCCGCGCGGACGTGCACATCCCGGATGATCGACGGAGCTCCCTGGGTGGCGGGCAAGTAGATGATCAGCGGCTCCATGACGGTGACGTTGGTGATCACGTCCGACGCGACGCCGACGATCTCCAGCGGCTTCGCCGCAGCCGAGAATCCGCCAAGGCGCCGGCCGAGCGGGCTCGCCCCGCCGCCGACCAGTTTCGCAAGCGATTCGCTGACGATCGCCACTGGAGGCGACGTATCCCGGTCGTCGCCGCCGAAGTCTCGTCCTTCGACCAGGCGGATGCCTAGTGTCGGAAAGAACTGCGGATCGACGCGGATGTACGAGACGAGGCTGGGGAACTGCTGCGCCACGCCGTCGACCTGGATCTTTCCGGCTGGTGACATGCCCCCTTCCCACCGGCTGAGCGCGACGGCTTCCACGGCCGGCGATGCCGCGAGACGTGCCTTCAGTGTCTCGTAGAACTCCGACGCGCGCGGGGGCGTGTAGCCGTACATGCTGAGCGGAATCGTTCCGATGACGAGCCGGGACATGTCGAGCCCTGGGTTCAGCCGCAGCGCCGCTACGAGACTGCGCGTGAGGAGCCCAGCGCCGGCGACGAGAGTCACTGCGACGGCGACCTGCGCGGCAACGAGCGCGGTGCGCGTAACGCGCCGCCGGGCGGACGGCGTTGCGCCGGAGCGCGCGCGCAGCGCACCCGCGACGTCCGCCCTGAATCCGAAGACACCCGCGACCACGGCGATCAACAACACGGCTGCAGCCGCCGCCACGATGCACGCGGCAAGCACGCGCATGTTGAGCGTGAGTTCTAGCAGCTCGACCGAGATGTTGCCCGGCAACTGAAAGACCTGGATCAGCCCGAAGAGCCACCACGCGACTGGAAGCGCAAGAAGCGAGCCCGCGATCGCCAGCAACGCGCCCTCGATTGCGATGCCCCGCGCAAGTCGCCCGCGCGAGGCGCCGAGCGCCATGCACATCGAGAACTCTTCGCGCCTCGCCTCGGTGCGGATCAGGAGCAGCATGCCCACGGTGGCGCAGCCGATAAAGAGCAGCATCGCCACGGTCGCCGCCAGGAGCTGCGAGAACCGCTGCATTCCCGGACGAACGGCAGGGGGGATCGCTGCTGCCGCCGCCGGCATGACGATCACCCGCGCGCCTGTGCGTCCCGGCGGTGACGGCGGATCCAGTGCGGCGATCCGGCTCGCGGCTTCAGGAGCCTGATCCGTGTTCTTGAGCCGTCCGAGGATCATCATCCCCGCTGTCGGCGACATCCCCGTCCCGATCTCGGCGAAATAGTTGGTGCCGGGACCTCCGACCTCGGCGATCGTGTGGAACGCGAGATACAGGTCCGGCTTCTCGGTGAGGTCAAGGCCGCGGAACCCCCGCTCCAGGACGCCGACGATCGTGACGCTCTTACCCCCGACGAGGATCGTGCGTCCGATGACGGACGGATCGGCGTTGAGCGTCCGCCGCCAGTAGCGATGCGTCAGGACGGCCACCGGCGGCGCGCCACGGCGATCGTCCTCGGCGGCAAACTCGCGTCCCAGCGGAACCCGCACGCCGACGACGTCGAAGTAGTCGTGCGTGACGAAAGAAACATCGGTCCGGACCGGCATGTCGCCGACGTTGACGAGCAGTAGATGCGTGCCATCCCACTGGCCGACCGTCTGCTCGAACGCGCCGCTCTCGTGGACCTGGTGGTACTTCGGGTAGAGGAACCCGGTACTGACGAACGGCCCGGTTCGTCCCTGCCGCTCGTTCGCCACGACGAACAGCGTCTGTGGATCCTGGACGGGAAGTGGATTGATCAGCACTGCCGATAGCGCCGACCAGGTCACGGCCGCCGCGCCAATGGCGCAGGCGAGCGTCGCGAGCGACGCAAGAGTCGATGCCGGCCGCTTGATCAAGCGCCGCCAGGCGAGCCTCAGTTCGTCCATTTAGGGAGCTCCTGATTCCGAAATGCTAAGGCCTAAGTTAAACCATTGGATTCTGAGGACCAGGGACTAACGGACTTTGCTCGGCGATTCGTCGAGATACTTCACGAACACGACCTCGTTTCGTTGCTCGTTGTACAGCAACTCGTCGACGCTGGCGCGGACCATCATGAGGCCGAACCCGCCGGGCCGGAGCCCTTTCTCTTCGCGGACCTGCATGTGCTGGATCGGGTTGTCGCCCGGTTGCCCGATGGCGGCGTGCGGGAGGTTGTCGATCGCGAAGCCCCGGCCGGGGTCGGCGATCCGGTACAGGATCATCCGTTTGGCGCGCAGATACGAGACCCGGACCTTGCGCGTCGGATCGAGCCGGCCGCCCCACTCGACGGCGTTCAGCAGCAGCTCGCGAAACGCGTACGCCACGGACTCTCTCATCTCGGGGGCCAGGTCGGTCTCGAGGTGCGACATCACGACTCCGATCCGATCGACCGCTTCTCGTGTGCAGGGCACCACCAGTTCGACCCAGTCCGGCCGGGCTGATGTCACCTCGATCGGCGGCGCGTCAGCGGCGGTCAGCGCCTCTCGAACTGTCTCGAGCAGCACCGCCGATTCGACGGGTTTGTGCACGTACTTGAACGCCTGCTCGCGCACCACTTTCAGCAGCGTCTCCGGCGCGTCGTCGGAGGTCATGACGACCACGCGCGGGCGAGTCTTACGCGTGCGGAGCTTCGCCAGGAGTTCGATGCCGTTCATGCGGGGCATCCACACGTCGAGCAGCAGGAGGTCGAAGCGTTTCGACCGCAGCGTCTTCAGCGCCTCGACCCCGTCTTTCGCCACGCTGGTCGTGAAGCCGGCGCTCGTGAGCACCTTGCTGAGGACATGACGCGTCGTCCGGTCATCGTCTACGACGAGGATTCTTGCCATGTGAAGTCCGCTTGGTAGAGGCGGCGCGAGGCGATCGCGGGCCTGATGTGGATCGCCGCGGCGCCAGCCCCGCGGCAGCAAAGGCTTCGTTCAGGAGGTCAAGCGTCTCACGCACCGTGTCGCACGTCGACCGGGCGTCCTCGAAGCGCTCGTCTCGGCCCATCTGCTCCAGTTGAGCCGCGAGGTCGCGCCCTGGCTTCGAGCCCACGGTGGCGATCGATCCCTTCAGCGCGTGCGCGGCCGCTCGAAGCGCCTCGCCGTCGCGCTGCTGGACGGCCCGCTCGATTCGACGCAGCGACGTCCGGGCGTCCGCGCGAAAGAGCGAGATGACGTCGCGGAGCAGGTCGCGGTCGCCGCCAGTGTGTGAGAGGGCCACCTGCTCGTCGAAGACGCCCGTCGCCGGAACCGGAGAGACTGGAGCGACGCGCTGGTCACCAAATCCCTCCACCGCCAGGATCAGGGCGTTGACGTCGATCGGTTTGGAGAGGTAGCCGTCCATCCCGGCGGCGAGACACCGCTCGCGGTCGCCCTGCATCGCGTGAGCGGTCAGGGCGATGATGGGGACGTGACCGCCGCGGCTTGCCTCGCGCGACCGGATCGCCTGCGTCGCCTCCAGGCCGTTCATCTCTGGCATCTGCAAGTCCATGAGGATGGCGTCGAACTGGGTGTCCCGGCTCGCCTCGACGGCCGCTCGCCCATCGTCCGCCCCCGTGATCCGGTGACCGCGCTTCTGCAACAGCCTCGTCACCAGCGTCAGGTTCACGGGGTTGTCCTCGGCCACAAGGATGTGCAGCGCCCGCAGCGGTGCCGCGGGGAGCGCGCCCGGCTCCGCGTCGGGCCGCCGTGTTGACACGCCGAAGAGCGCTGCCAGCGTATCGAGCAGGTCCGAATGTTTGACCGGCTTGCTGAGGTGCGCGTCGACGCCCAGCCGCTGGCAGCGAGCGCCGTCGCCAGCGCTCGACATCGACGTGAGCATCACAATCGGTGTGGCGGCCAGCGTCTTGTCCTGCTTGATGCGCCGCGCGAGCATGAAGCCGTCCACGTCGGGCATCTGGCCATCGGTGATCACGACATCGAACCGTGCGGTGTCGGCAGTCGCCAAGTCTGAGAGCCTCGAGCGCGGATGTCGCGTCGTTGACGGCCGTCGGCTTCATCCGCCAACTCGTCACCATCTCTTCGAGGATGCGACGGTTCGTCCTGTTGTCGTCGACGATCAGCACGCGCAGGCCTTCGAGCGCCTTGGGACGTTGGGTTGCGGGCGTCGCCACGGTTGCCGGTGTGTCGAGCACGGCCGTGAAATGGAACGTGCTGCCGCGGCCCGGCTCGCTCTCAACCCACATCCGTCCGCCCATCAGCTCGACAAGGCGCAGCGCGATGGCAAGCCCGAGACCGGTACCGCCGTAGCGTCGCGTGGTCGAGCTGTCGGCCTGTGTGAACGCGTGGAAAATATGAGCCTGTTGCTCGGGCGCGATGCCGATTCCCGTATCGGTCACGACAAAGTGCAGCGTCACGACTCCGGGGCTGGCCGACTCGACGTGGACGCTGAGCTCGACTTCGCCGCGGCTCGTGAACTTGACGGCATTGCCGACGACGTTCAGGAGCACCTGCCGGAGCCGTCCTTCGTCGCCGAGCAGGGTCTCGGGCACATCGGGCGCGATGTGGCACGTCAGCTCGATGTTCTTCTCGGCGGCGCGCACGCCGAGCAGCCGCGCCGCATTTTCCACGCCGTCCCGGAGATCGAATTCGGTCCGCTCGAGATCGAGCCGGCGGGCCTCGATCTTGGAGAAGTCGAGCACGTCATTGACGATCTCGAGCAGCGATTCGGCCGACGACTTGACGGTGGTTAGATACTCGCGCTGTTCGAGGGTGAGGCTGGTCTGGAGGGTCAGCGTGGTCATGCCGAGAATGGCGTTGAGCGGCGTCCTGATCTCGTGGCTCATATTGGCGAGGAAGGCGCTCTTGGCGTCGGTCGCGTCTTCGGCCCGCCGCTTGGAGAGCTCCAGCTCCTTGACCAGTTGCGCCAGGCGTGCGGCCTGGTCCTCGAGGTCGCGGTGCGTCCTCTCGAGGTCACGCGCGTACTCCGCCATCGTCTGTTCGGCGGCTTTTCGCTCGGTGATGTCGCGGGCGGCGGCGTAGACGATCTGCCTCTCCGGAAAAGGCGTCGAGGTCCAGAGGAGCCAGCGCAGCGTGCCGTCCTTGTGGAGATACCGATTCTCGAAGTAGGTGATGTCGTCGGTTCCAGCGCGCGCGGACTGCGCATCGGTGGCATCCCGGTCGTCGGGGTGCACGAACTCGCGGTAGGGACGCGACAGCAGTTCGCCCTCTGTGTATCCCAGCGTTCGTTGCCACGCCGGGTTCACCCGCTTGAAATATCCGTCGTAGCCCGCGATACACAGCATGTCCAGCGACAGCGTGAAGAAACGATCGAGCTCCTCCTGTGCGCGTCGGCGGTCGATGAAGAGACCGATCTGGTGGCCGACGCTCGTGAGCATCGCGAGGAACGCTTCGTCGGGCGGGCGGATCTCCCGGCTGAAGAACTCCATGACGCCGACGACGTCGTCGTGCAGAAGAATCGGGAACCCGAACGCCGCGTGGAGGCTCTCGCGCGCGGCAACCGGAGCACGGGGGAAATTCGTGTCCCGGACCACGTCGGGGATCCAGGCGGGCTCGCGTGTGGACCAGACCCGGCCCGGCAGCCCGACCCCCGGCGCGAAGGTGCTCTGGCGGCTGAGCGCGGTGAACTCTGGAAAGTGAGCGCCAGGCTCGGTCCAGATATGCGTGCACCGCAGCGCGCCGGCTTCGCGATCGACCTCCCAGAGCGCCCCGTGCTCCCAGCCGAGCGTCTCGCAGATCGCTTCGAGGATCTTCGGGGCGGCGTCGTCGATGCTGGTCGCGTCGACGAGCGCGCGCGCCGTGACGTGCTCGGCGGTCAGCCGAGAATCGTCCCGAGGGCCGCGATGCGCCGGGCGCTCCTGATCCATGAGCAGGCACCAGAATATAGGTGGACCGAGGCATTGGTGGCAGGTATTTCAAATTCCAAACTCCAAACTCCAAATTCGTAACCAGTTCCCGGGGCTGGGCGTGCCGGCGGACTCCGCGAGCCCGCTGCCGAGTGCCACGCAGAAACTGCCACCGGCCAGTCGCAGCGCCGTTTGGATTCGCGCGACATCTGCCCTGGCGCGCGGCGCTAGCGATGACGATACGGCCGGAATCGCTAAGGATCCTGCCGATCGTCGCCCGTACCAATGAAGCGTCGCTAACTTGCATCGCACACGCGCGTGCGTGTGCCCGCGGCGCTTGCCGCCATCCCGCTCCTTCTCGGCGCAGCTGCCGGCGTCCTCCTCGAAGATGTGGCGCCCGATCGCCTGATGCTGGCGTCCGCGTTCGCCGCCGTCCTCGGCTGTCTCGCGGGGTCGCGTTCTACGCAGACGACGAGGGTGACGCGGTGGTCGTTGCAGTTGTCATCGGTGCCGCGATGGCCGGTTATGCGGCCGGGTCGGCGCAGGCACGGGCGTTGAGTAAGCCACCGCTTCTGGACTGGTTTGATCGGAACGCCGACGGTCGCTGGTGATCCGGTAACCATCGTCGGGCGTCTGAGGGACGATGCTGCGTTTGTAGGGTATGGGGTGGCGATCTCCGTGGACGTCACCGAGGCCGGTGCTGGCGCCGGGCACGCGGACCTCTGTGCGCGGTGGCGTCCGCTGACCGTGGTCGGTGCGACATCGGTGGGGCAGATCCGAAGCGTGGCGAGCCGGGCGCACTGTGAGCGTGCCGGCGTCGCTGCGCCGTCCGCTGACCTTCAACAACCCGGGTGTCGCCGATGAAGCGCGCGCGCTGGCGCGGCGCGAGATCGTGCTGGTCGGCTCGGTGAAGAGCGGGTCCCTCGTTGACGTCCTGGCACACGGATACCCCCACCAGGAATGGGCGGCCTCGGCGCGGGCGTGGACGCGTCGGGTTATAGCCCGTCATGTCGGGCGGCACGACGCGCGCTCATGCTGCCGTCGCCACCGCGATCCTGATCGGCGACCGGACCGGACTGTCAGAAGAGGACGAGCGCCGGCTGCAGGACGCCGGCACCTACCATGTGATCGCGATCTCCGGCGGCAACATCGCGATTCTCACCGCGGTACTGGTCTTCGGCGCGAGAGCGCTGCGGGTCCCGTACCGCGCGGCGGCCGCCGGGACCATCGCGGTGTTGCTGTGCTACGGCGAAATCGCCGGTGGCACGCCGTCGGTCGGCCGCGCCATCACGGCCGCAGTGATCTTCCTGACGGCGCTGATGCTCGATCATCGCGGCTCGCCGCTCAACGTCCTCGCGGTGGCCGCGGTCATGGCGGTTGGCGTGAGTCCCGTGTCGGTTGTGGATGGCGGGTTTCTCCTGTCGTTCGGCGCGACTGCGGGAATCATCCTGGGCGTCCCGCGGATCGTTCGCTTCAGCGCAGATCACCGCGTCCGAGGCGTGGCGCGATTGTGGCGGGGCGCCGTCACTGCGGCAGCGGGTGTGCTGGCGGCAACTCTGTGCGCGGAAGTGGTGCTGGCGCCAATCGGCGCGTCACTGTTCTCGCGAGTGACGTTTGCAGGGCTGGCGCTGAACTTCGCAGCCCTCCCGCTGATGACCGCCGTCCAGTGCGGCTCGATGCTGCTGCTCGCCGCCGCGTCGATCTCGCCAGCGGCCGCCGACGCAACCGGCACGTTCGTCCACTACGCCGCGACCGGTCTGGTCGAGTCATCGCGCCTGGTTGCGGTGGCGCCGTGGCTGGCCCGAGACGTGCCGCCGCCCGCCTGGTGGCTCTGTGCGGTCTACTACACGCTCTGCCTGACCTGGCTGCTGGTCTCGCGCGGCCGCCGGCTGGTGCTCGTGGCGCTGCTAGCAGCAGCGGGCCTGCTGGTCAGTGGTCGTGCCCCGGCGGCGAGTGGCGCGCCGCCGCCTCTCGCCGCCGGCATCCTGAGAGTCGTGGTCCTGGATGTGGGGCAGGGGGATGCGACTGTCGCGATCCTCCCGGATGGCAACGCCATCCTCATCGACGCCGGTGGACTCGCCGGGACCAGCTACGACATCGGCGGCCGCGTCGTCGTTCCGGCGCTGCGCGCCCTGGGTGTTCGGAAGCTGCATGCGTTCGTGGCGACGCATGGCGATCCGGACCATCTGGACGGCGCCGAGTCTGTCCTGCGGGTACTGCCGGTCGCGAACATCTGGGAGGGTGTGCCGGTGCCGCCACATGCCGGACTGCGGCGCCTGACGGCGCTCGCCGGCGAGCAGCACATCGTGTGGCGGACCCTCTTGCCCGGCGACGTCGAGCGCGCGGGAGGTGTGGAGATCCGGATACTGCATCCGCCGACGCCCGACTGGGAGCGTCAGCGCGTCCGCAACGATGACTCCGTCGTCATCGAACTGCGCTACGGCGCGGTGTCCATCCTGCTTCCTGGCGATATCGGCAGCGACGTCGAGCGCGAGCTCGTCCCGCGGCTGACGCTCGCGCCGCTGGTGATCCTGAAGGCGGCACACCACGGCAGTGCGACGTCCAGCAGCGAGGCCTTCATCGTCGCGGCCAACCCGGCCGCCGTGATCTTCAGTGCCGGCCGCAACAATCGCTTCGGCCACCCCGCACCCGTTGTCGTCGAGCGGTTCACGCGACAGAGGAGTGGGAATGTTCAACACCGCTTCCGACGGTGCGGTGTTCGTGGAGACCGATGGGAAAACAGTGGAGGTGTATGGATGGATGAACGGACGAATGAGGATCGCGCCGGCGGCACACGACGACAGGACGAAAGTGCGCCCCGACTGATCTCTGATCTGCGGTTGCTCTCGCCGCTCTCGGCGGAAACTGAGGCCGTCGTCCGAAGGGTGATGGACTGCGCGTTCACGGTCCATCGCTCGCTTGGACCCGGCTTCCGCGAAAGGATCTACGTACGCGCGCTCCACCTCGAACTGGATGCGCAGAAGCTGAAGTTTGAGGCTGAGAAGAACATCCTCGTCCGCTACAAGGAATGGCAGATCCCCGGGCAAACGGTGGATCTTCTCGTGGAATCGTCGGTGCTCGTAGAGGTGAAGGTGGTGCCGAAGCTTCGCCCGATGCATCGCCTCCAGGTGCTCTCCTACCTGAAGACGTTGGATCTGAGGATCGGGCTGCTGATCAACTTCAAAGTGCCGGTGCTCAAGGATGGCTTCAAGCGCGTGATCCGTTAGGTGGCACGACGAAAGGACGGCAGAAACGCCAATCGCTTGCGCGATACACGACGACGGGACGACACAACGACTCGACGAAATTCTGATTTGCGGACTTGCTGCGCTGGAGAACGGCAGAAACGCCAATCGCTGCGCGATGCACGACGACACGACGACACGACGACACGACGACCGGACGGATGCTTTGGTTTAGGAATTTCGCAGCGCCGGAGAACGGCAGAAACGCCAATCGCTGGCGCGATCCACGACGACAGGACGACACAACGACGACCGGACGAAGCTTGAGGCGCACGCGAGACGGCAGTCGCCACGCTGTGCGAGCAGACGGCAAGCGAGGGACGATCGCGAGTAGGGGCTGTCGTCCGCCCCTTGAAGACCAAGCGAGAGGTCGTGCCGCCGTGTCGTCGCGTCGTCGTGCGCCGCCGAAGGCAAGCCTTGGCCTCGTGAGAGCGGAAAGGGGCTGTCGCCCGCCTCTTGAAGGAACGAGAGGTGGTGCCGTCGTGCCGTCGTGTCGTCGTGCGAGCCGAAGGCAAGCCGTGTGGCCGTGCAGCGGAGTAGGGCTGTCGCCCGCCCCTTGGAGACGAATGAGAGGTCGTGCCGTGGTGTCGTCGCGTCGTCGTGCGAGCCGAAGGCAAGGCGTGGGGGCGTGTCAGCGGAGTAGGGGCTGTCGTCCGCCCCTTGAAGACCAAGCGAGAGGTCGTGCCGTCGTGTCGTCGCGTCGTCGTGCGCTGCCGAAGGCAAGCCGTTGGCCCGTGACAGCGGAAAGGGGCTGTCGCCCGCCTCTTGAAGACGAAGCGAGAGGTCGTGCCGTCGTGTCGTCGTGCCGTCGTGCGAGCCGAAGGCAAGCCGTGGGGCCGTGCAGCGGAGCAGGGCTGTCGTCCGCCCCTTGGAGACCGAATGAGAGGTCGTGCCGTCGTGTCGTCGTGTCGTCGTGCGAGCCGAAGGCATGGCGTGGGGGCGTGTCAGCGGAGTTGGGGCTGTCGTCCGCCCCTTGAAGAACCGAACGAGAGGTCGTGCCGTCGTGTCGTCGCGTCGTCGTGCGCCGCCGAAGGCAAGCCTTGGCCTCGTGAGAGCGGAATAGGGGCATGTCGCCCGCCTCTTGAAGGAAAGAGAGGGTGTCGTGGGAGCCGAAGGCAAGCCGTGGGGGCGTGTCAGCGGAGTAGGGCTGTCGTCCGCCCCTTGAAGACCGAACGAGAGGTCGTGCCGTCGTGTCGTCGCGTCGTCGTGCGTGCCGAAGGCATGCCGTCGGCATCGTGACAGCGTGGCGGGGGCGGCCGCCGCTACTTAGCCTTCCCCTTCACCTCGTCCACACCGCTTCCATCTCCTCGAGCGTGGCGTCGTGGATACTCCGACCGCGCTGTTCGAACACTTCCTCGAGCGCCGTGAAGCGCTTGGTGAACTTCTCGTTGGCCTTGCGCAGCGCAGACTCGGCCTCGATCCCCATCTTCCTGGCCAGGTTGGAGATGGAGAAGAGCAGATCGCCCATCTCTTCTTCGGCGCGCTCCGGCGTTTCGTGGAGCGACGCCTCGCGGAGCTCGGCGACTTCCTCCTCGATCTTGAGGATCACGTCTTCCGCCTTGGCCCATTCGAAGCCGACGGCCGCCACGCGCGTGCTGATCTCGTTGGCCCGGGCGAGTGACGGCATCGCTTTCGGAACACCAGCCAGCAGAGCCCGCTTCTCGCCCTTGCCCTCCTGTTCGCGCGACTTGATCTGTTCCCACTGCTCGACGACAGCGCCAGGCGTCGTGACCCCGGCGACGTCGCCGAAGACATGGGGATGGCGCCGAACCAGTTTGGCGGTGATGTGCTTCAGCGAATCGGTGACGCTGAAGCGGGCCTCATCGTTCTCGATCTGCGCGAGGAAGACGCCTTCGAACAGCAGATCGCCGATCTCACCCTTGAGCCCGTCGTGATCGCGCCGGTCGATCGCGTCGAGCACTTCGTAGGTCTCTTCGAGCAGGAATCCGCGCAGCGACTCGATCGTCTGCTCTCGATCCCACGGGCAACCGCCGGGGCCACGCAGCCTCGCCATGGTATCGACGAGCTCCTGGAACGCTTCACCTGCGCCGCTCTGCGGCAAACGGTCCTCTGCAGCGGATTTCGTCATCGCGGCCTATGCTAGCATTCGGTCGTGGAGATGGAGACGGAGTCGGGGATCAGTTTTGCGCAGTTCATCCTGTCACTCGGGACGACCGCGGCCGTGCATTTCGGCGACCTGCCGGATCCGGTGAGTGGCGAGCGCGGCGAGACCAATCTCGCCGGGGCCGCACAGATGATCGAGCTCCTCACGCTGCTACAGGCGAAGACCCAGGGCAACCTCGAGCCCGCCGAAGCGAAGCTTCTGGAAGACCTGCTCTTCGACCTGCGCATGCGCTTCGTCCAGGCGCAGCAGCAGCCGCGCGTAGTTCAACCCTGATCGCTGTGACGATCACGCAGTCCTGACCCTGTGAAGATCACGTTCCTCGGTACAGGCACGTCCCACGGCGTGCCGATGATCGGCTGTGACTGCGCCACGTGCCGGTCCGAGGACCCGCGCGACAAGCGGCTGCGCACATCGATCTACGTGCAGATGGACGATGGCACGTCGATCCTCGTGGATGCCGGGCCGGATCTGCGGCAGCAGGCGCTTCGCCATAACATCCGGCGCGTCGACGCCATTGTCTTCACCCACGGCCACGCCGATCACATCTTCGGGTTGGACGAGACGCGCCGTTTCACCGGCATCACGAAGCAGCCGCTCCCGTGCTACGCCGACGAGCTGACGCTGGTAGACATCCGGAAGACGTTCGCCTACGTCTTCGATCCGGAGACGCCACGGGGTGGCGGCCTGCCGGAACTGGATCTGAGGGTCGTGGCTGGTCCAATCGCGGTTGGCGCACACCACGTTGTGCCGGTCCCCGTGCTGCACGGCGAGCGGCCGATTCTCGGACTCCGCTTCGGTTCGTTCGCCTATCTGACCGACTGCAGCCGGATCCCCGACGACTCCTGGCCATTGCTGCACAACCTCGACGTGGTGGTGATCGACGCGCTGCGGCACCGTCCGCATCCCACGCACTTCTCGCTGTCGGAAGCCACCGAAGCGGGGCGTCGCATCGCCGCCGGCCGGACCTATTTCACCCACATGTGTCACGATCTGCCCCACGCCGGGACAAACGCCGCGCTACCAGACGGCATGGCGCTCGCGTACGATGGTCTCGAGCTTGAATGCAGATAGCCACGTTCCCTGACGATCCACCGCCACGCTGGCCCAACCCGGTCCTGGCGCTCGGCAACTTCGATGGGCTGCACCGCGGCCACATGAAGATCATCGACCGCGTCCGGCAGCGGGCCGGTGAGCGCGGCGGCACGCCGTCGGCGATGACGTTCGATCCGCATCCGCCCCGCGTGCTGCGGCCCGACAAGGCGCCGGCGCTGCTGATGACCCGTGACCAGAAGATCGAGGCGCTGCGACGTTCAGGTATGCAGGGCCTGGCGTTCGTGCGATTCACCCGCGAGCTGTCGCTCTGGGATCCCGAGACCTTCGTGCGGACGGTGCTGGTCGAATGGCTGCACGTCTCGGAGGTGTGGGTTGGCGCCAACTTCCTGTTCGGCCACCAACGCGCCGGAACGTTCTCGGTGCTGCGCACGCTCGGCTCGCGTTACGGCTTCCGCGCCGAGAAGATCGATCCGGTCAGGTACAAGGACTTCGTTGTCAGCAGCACCCGCGTGCGCCGGCTCGTGTCGGAAGGGCGCGTCGACGAAGCGGCGGCCCTTCTCGGGCACCACTACTTCCTCGACGGCACCGTGGTGCGCGGCGCCGGGCGCGGCCGCAGCATCGGTGTGCCGACCGCGAACCTGGCGACGCCGAACGACCTGGTGCCGCCGGCCGGTGTGTATGCGACGCTCGCGACTGTGGACGGGATCGTTCTTCCCGCGGTCACCAACATCGGGCTGCGGCCGACGTTCGGTGACGTCGATGCGCCGGTGATCGAGACCCACCTGCTCGATACCGACCGCGATCTCTACGATCGTCCGGTCCGCCTCCTCTTCGTCCAGCGTCTGCGCGACGAGCGGCAGTTCCCCGATGTCGACGCATTGCGCGCGCAGATCGATGCCGACATCCGGAGTGCGCGCCGGCTGTTCGGCCGCATTTCGCTATAGAATCCTTCTATATGACAGAGACGGCAGGGGCCGTGCAGAACGGCTTCGTCCTGCGAATATCAGTACCTGCGTCCGGCCAACTTGGTGCGTTAGGGCCGGAACTTGGGGCGAAACTCGCAGAGCAAATGGGCCTCGCGCCGGCGCGGGCGGCGAAAGTCGGCGAAGCGATGGCCGAACTCGCTGCCGGCCTCGAGACGGCGCCTGACATTTCGTTCGAGTTCCGCAAGGACGGCGCCGAGCTGTGCATCGAGGCGCGGCAGGGCGACACGTCGCGCAGTGCCACCGTGGCTCTGAGCGCCTGAACCGTCGACGGTCCGATGCGCCTCTATAACACCCTGACTCGCCGCGAGGAAGACTTCGCACCATCTGCCGATGGCACGGTGCGGATGTATACCTGCGGCCTGACGGTGTATGCCCGCGGCCACATTGGAAATTTCCGCACCTTCGTCGCGACCGACGTGCTGCGCCGCGCCCTCCGGCATCAGGAAGGCTACCCGATGCGCCACGTCATGAACTACACCGACGTGGACGACCGCACGATCCTCGAGTCGCAGAAGGCCGGTGTCCCGCTGCGGGAGTACACGGGCCGGTTCATCACCGCTTTCCTCGAAGACGCCGCCCTTCTCGGCCTGGAGCCTGTCGAAGAGACGCCGCGCGCCACCGACGAAGCGAACATCGAGGCGATGGGGGAGACCATCCGCGCCCTCGACCGCAACGGCCACACGTATGCGAGCGAGGGCTCGATCTATTTCAAGATCTCGACACTGCCGGAATACGGCAAGCTCGCGCACCTCGACCACGCCGGCATTCAGAGTGGGGCGCGGATCGACTCGGACAAGTACGAGAAAGAAAACGCGCGCGACTTCGTCCTCTGGAAGGCGACGAAACCGGGCGAGCCGACGTGGGATCCAGGCATCGGCCCAGGCCGGCCCGGCTGGCACATCGAGTGCTCGGCGATGGCGCTGCGCCTGCTGGGTGAGCCGCCGATCGACATCCACTCCGGCGGCGTCGATCTGATCTTCCCGCACCACGAGAACGAGATCGCGCAGGCGGAAGGAGCGACGGGCAAGCCGTTCGTCCGCTTCTGGTTCCACGTCGAGCACCTCATGATCGAGGACGACGAGCACGGCACCGAGAAGATGTCGAAGTCCCTCGGCAACGTCTTCAATCTTGCCGACATCGTCGAACGCGGCTTCCGTCCGTCGGCACTACGCTACCTCTACCTCGGCACGCACTACCGGAAGCAGCTCAAGTTCTCGTGGACGGCAATGCGGCAGGCCGAAGAGGCACTGAAGCGCATCACCGACTTCCTCGCCCGCGTCGAGACGTTGCCGGCGTCCAACGGATGGCGAGCGGGCGCCGGTTGGCGAGGCATTGAACACGGCGGCGAAGGCGTTCGCCGACCATATCGCCGCGGACCTCAATACGGCCGCGGCGCTCGGGATCATGTTCGACCTCGTCCGCGCGCTCAACAGCGCGATCGATGCGGGGGAACTGACGGCGGCCGACGCGGCCGCGGTGCGCACGACCTTCGACACGTTCGACCGCGTTCTCGGCGTGCTCTCGCTGCGCCGGGTCGAGGAAGAGCGTCCGCCCGTGCCGGTGGACGAGATCGAACAGCTCATCGAGGCGCGCAAGGCGGCGCGGCTCGCCAGGAATTTCTCGGAAGCCGACCGTATCCGGCAGGACCTCGACGCCCGGGGCATCCTGCTGGAAGACACGGGATCGGTAACACGGTGGAAGAGGAAGTAGCCGCAATCATGAACGCACCCGATATCAAGACCGCCCTGCCGGGCCCCAAGGCCAAGGCAATCATCGATAAAGACACCAAGTTCGTCTCGCCGTCCTACACGCGCGACTATCCGTTCGTCATCGCGCACGGCCAGGGCGCTGTCGTCGAAGACGTGGACGGGAACCGCTTTCTCGATTGCGCCGCCGGGATCGCGGTGAACTCGACCGGCGTCTCGCACCCCGACGTGGTCAAGGCCATCACGGAGCAGGCGCAGAAGTTCATCCACATGTCGGGGACGGACTTCTACTACGAGCCGCAAGTGCGGCTGGCCGAAGAGCTCGCCTCGCTGGTGCCGATCGGCGGCGACGTCCGGACCTTTTTTGCCAACTCCGGGACCGAGACGACCGAAGCCGCGATCAAGATGACCCGCTACGCGACCAAGCGTCAGGGCATCATCGCGTTCCTGGGGGCGTTCCACGGCCGTTCGATGGGAGCGCTGTCGCTGACGGCAAGCAAGGCGCTCCAGCGTCGCGGCTTCGCACCGTTCATGCCGGGCGTCTTTCACGCTCCATATCCGGATACCTACCGGTTCAAGGGCAGCGCCGACGAGTGCGCCGAGGCCTCGATCTCGTACATCCGCGACCAGATCATGGTCCACCTGATTTCGCCCGACGAGATTGCCGCGATCGTGGTCGAACCCGTCCAGGGCGAGGGCGGTTATCTCGTTCCGCCGAAAGCATTTCTGCAGGGGCTGCGGGCGCTGACGAGCGAACACGGCATTGCGTTCGTCTGCGACGAGGTCCAATCAGGCATGGGCCGGACCGGCAAGATGTTTGCCCTCGAGCACTTCGGGGTCAAAGCCGATGTCGTCAACATCGCCAAGGGCATCGCCTCGGGTCTTCCGCTCGGGATCACCTGTGCCAAGGCCGACATCATGGCGTGGCCTCCGGGCGCGCATGCCAGCACGTTTGGTGGGAACCCGGTGTCGTGCGCTGCCGCACTCGCGACGATCAAACTGCTGAAGGAGCAGTACGTCGCCAATGCCGCGGCAGTCGGGGCACATCTGCTGGACGGCCTGCGGGCGCTGCAGGAGAAGCACGCGATCATCGGCGACATTCGCGGGATGGGCTTGATGATCGGTGTCGAGCTGGTGAAGGACCGGACGACGAAGGAGCGCGCGATCGAGGAACGCAACGCGCTGGTCCAGGCGATGTTCCGGCGCGGAGTCCTGATTCTGGGTGCTGGACGCAACGCCGTCCGGTTCGCGCCCCCGCTCGTGCTCTCGAAGGACCAGGCCGACAGCATTCTGTCGGTGTTCGACGAGTCCCTGTCGGAAGTGACCGGCAGCCGATAGCCTCCGGCCGCCGGTCCGCCGCGGCGGCACCTTACTTCTTCTTGACGCGAACCAGTTCGAAGGTTCCGTCCGCCATCTTCGACTTCCACTCGCCGGTGAATTTAGTGCCGGCAATGCGGCCGATCATCTTCCCCTCGTTGCCGCCGCCTGCGAACGCGACGGTCCAGACCCCATCCTTCACGGTGACGCCGGTAATGTCCCAGTCGCCATGGGCCGTTTTCAAGATGCCGGTGAGTTTCTCCTTCTCGGCTGTGAGCGTGAGGCCGATGTCCATCTGACCGCGCGTGGTATCGATGGCGCCAGTCCAGCTGCCCGCGAGCTCAGGGTCGGCAGCGTCGAGGCGCAGAGTGAATCCAGCGAGCAGGACGAGAGCAGCACACAGAAGTTTCATGAGATCCCCTAATCGCGCAGGGCAGTGAGCGGGTCCACCCGGGCTGCGCGGCCCGCGGGTAGAAGCGTCGCGACGAGTGCGGCGGCCGCCATGGCGATTCCGCCGGCGAGTAGCGAGACAAGGTCCAGAGGAGCCGTGGCGAAGAGAAGTCCGCCCATCAAGCGCGCCACGAGGACGGAGCTGAGGACGCCGACGGCCACTCCGATCGCAATGGTGAGCAGACCGCCGCGCAGGACCAGCGTCACCACGTCAATTGGTCGTGCGCCAAGCGCGAGGCGGACGCCGAACTCCGCCGTCCGGGTGCCGACGGCGGACGAGGTCACGGCGTAGACACCGATGCCGGCGACCAGCAGCGCCAGCGCCGCAAAGGCGCCGAACATCCACGCCAGCAGCCGTGGCTGTGCGATCGTGCGATCGATCACCGTCTGCATCGGCGCAATGCCCGACACGGCCGCTCCGGGATCCACCGCCTTGGCCGCCGAGCGGATCGCGCCGGCTGCGGCATCGCTCCCGGTGGTCGATTTCACCAGGACGTTCATGCTCCGCGGCATGTAGCCGTTCATCATCAGCCGAGCCTGCCGGTGGGTCACATAGACCTCCGAGCCTGGCGCGGCCTGCAACCCGCCTTGCCGTACGTCGCTGACGACACCGACAACCGTGAACCACGTGCCGATGTTGCCGCCCGGCTTCAGGCGATGACCGAGCGCGCTTTCGTTCGGCCAGAACTGCCGTGCGAGTGTCTCGTTCACGACAGCTGACGGCGCCGCACGATCGTGGTCGGCGGCGGTGAGCAGACGTCCCTCGCGGAGCCTGATGCCCAGCGTGCTGAAGTAGTCAGGAGAGACGTGCTGGACGAATTCGACCTGGTGAAAGGACGAGTGGTCCAATTGCCTCCACGCCATCGAGCTGAAACGACGTGTTGTTCGCCCGCCGCAGTGGCGGCAACCCACTCATCACCGCGGCCGCCGTGATCCCGGGCGTGCCGCGCAGTTCCTGGACGACGCGGTCGTAGAAGGTCCAGACCTGTTCGTCTTCCGGGTAGCTGCCAGAGGCAAGCGAGATCTGGGCCCGGACCACACCGGTCGGCTCAATGCCACTGTCGAGCGCGGTGAGCGCCTGGAGACTGCGGACCATGAGGCCCGCGCAACAGGAGAGGACGACCGCGAGAGCGACCTGAAGCCCTACGAGCGCGGTCTGCATATGCCGCCGGCCTCCGCCAACTGAGCCCCGGCCGCCGGATCTCAGCAGGTCCTGTGCGGACGTCAGGTTCAACCTGATCACGGGCATCGTGCCGATCAGGAGTCCGGCCATCGTGGTGATGACTGCCATTGCGCCGAGGACCCGGTAGTCGAGTGCCAGCTCCACGTTCGCGAGCGCCGGCCAGGCCGATTGCAGACCGTCGAGGATCAGGTGCGAGACCATCACTCCGCCGGCACAGCCCGCGACTGCCAGGCCGAGGCCCTCGACCAGCGACTCGCCGATCAGGCGGCGGTGCGTGGCGCCGAGGGCGAGTTGGACACCGAGTTCCGCTCGCCGGCGTTCGGCCCGCGCGACCAGCAGATTCGAGACGTTCGCACAGGCGATGAGCAGCACGAACCCTACCGCCGCAACGAGCGCACCGACAGGCGCGCGACTCAGGCCGGTCGTCGCCTGTGTCAACGGCTCGATCGCGAGCGGATGCATCTTCGCCGTCGGCACGTGCATCTCGCCGGTCTCTTCGCGCCACACGTCCACTGCCCGGCGCACGTCCGCCCTGGCGTCGGCAATCGACAGCCCGGGACCGATGCGAGCGACGACGTTGTAGCCGTGATCGCTCCGGCTGCCGACACGTCCTGGCGGCAAGGGCAGTGGGAGCCACGCGTCAATGGGCCGATTCAGGATCGTGAGTCGTGGCGGGAGGATCCCGACAATTTCCCGCGCTTCGCCGCCGAGCTGGATCACCCGGCCCAGGACCGCGACGTCGCCACCGAATGCGCTCTGCCAGAGACCGTGCCCCAGGAGCGCCACCGGCGGAGCTGACTCGGCGAAGTCGCCATCAGCCAGCGGCCGGCCCGCGAACGGAACCATTTCCAGCGCAGCGGCTGCGCCCTGCGACATCCGCACCGCGTTGGCGAGTTCAGCCTCGGTGGACGACTGGACGACGAGGCCGGTGAAGATGAAGGGACCTGATGCCGTGAACGCGCGCGTCAACTGCTGGAACTCGAGCGCTTCCGGCGCCGACAGGTTCATCGCCGTCAACTTGATGGACGGGAACGCCGAGGTGACGGCCACCAGTCGCTCGGGACTGTTGAATGGGACCGCCTTCAGCAGCAGCGCGTCCGCCACGGTCAGCATCGAACTGTTGGCGCCGAGGGCCAGCGCCAGCGTGAGAACGATGAGTGCGCTCTCGCCGGCGTTGCGCCGTTGGCGGTACACGGCCCGGCGTAAGGGAGCCGGGTAGCAGTCGGTTATAAGGTGACATGATGTAACACTCGCATTGGACGGGAGTCTAACGGAAAAGGTTGCGAGGAAGGTGACAAAATGTCACACTGCGTCCGTGGTCACGACCAAAGCACCGCTCAGCCCCCAGGAACACGAGGTCATGGCGATCGTGTGGGAGCGCCGATCCGTCACCGCGGCCCAGGTACGCCAGGAGCTGGGCCAGCCCCTGACGAACGCGACGGTCAGGACGCTGCTGCGTCGCCTCGAAGCCAAGGGCTATCTGCGGCACACGACCGAGGGGCGTACCTTCGTCTACGAGCCGCGGGTGGGGGAGACACAGGCGGCGACCGGCGCCGTTCGGAAACTCGTGCAACGTTTCTTCGGTGGTTCTACGTCCAAGCTGCTGGCGGGGCTGATCGACGAAGGCCTCATCGAACCGAGCGAGGTGCAGGCCCTCTCCCGGCGCCTGAAGAGCAAGGAACGCAACAGGAAGCGCAATGATTGAACTCCACGTGACGCTGGTCGTGGCCGCCGCAGTTGCCGCCGTGTTGACTGGCCGCATCACGCCGGCCAACGCCCAGGGTGCGCATCGGCTCTGGCTCGTCGTGCTTGCAAGCCCCTTCCTGTGGTTGGCCGGAGCGTCATTGTTTGCACCCGTCCTGACGGTCGGCTTCAGGCCCGGGGTGCTCCCGGCCGGGGTCCTCGCAGCCGACGGCGCAAGCCGTTGGATGCTTCCGGCAATTTACGTGGCGGTCGCGAGTGCGCTGCTGCTGCGCACCCTCGTGGCGGCTTGGGCTGTTCTGCACTTGATCCGCGACTCGCAGCGGCTCGAGGGTGCAGAACTGGCTCAGCTCCGTTCGATCGCGGGAGATCGCGCTCTCGACATTCGCGAGGGCTCTGTCGCACTGCCGGTGACGGCAGGCTTCTTCAGGCCGGTCGTGATACTGCCTAGCGGCTGGAGGGAGTTCCAGCCCGGCGGCCTCGCCGCGATCCTTCGCCATGAGGCGGCCCACGTCAGGCGGCGTGACTGCCTGACGGCGCTCGTCGGCGCGGTGCTCGAAGCGCTGGTCTGGTTCAATCCGGCGGTGTGGATCGCGACGTCACGACTGCGGTGGTTTGCGGAGATGGCCTGTGACAGCGACGCCGCGCGCCACATGGACGGTGAAGTCTACGCCTCCGAGTTGCTGGCGCTGGCGGCAGGATGGGGGGCTGCCAGGCGTCCGCACTTCACGATCACCGCCGGCGCGGAAACGGGCGTCGCGCGCCGCATCAGGCTGCTGCTGGACGAGATCGAGCAGGGCTGGCGGAAGCGACTGCTGCTGCCGGTCGCGGCCCTCGTGCTGATTGCCGCCATTCCAATCGCGGCCAAAATCCGCGTCGGTCCGACGGGCGCCGCAGCGGCGGCCAGGGACGTTCTTCTCACATGGTCCGGCGCATCACCTCAGTGGCCACGGCCACTGATCACTCGCTTCTGAGCGCCACCGACGGATCCACCAGTGAGGCGCGGCGCGCCGGCAGGAAATTGGCGAGCGCAGCGGACCCGAGCAGCGCCCCGACGGCTCCCGTCCACGCCAGTGGGTCGAGCGCCCCGACACCGTAGAGCCCGCCCGCGATCGCCCGCGCCGCCAGGTAGGCGACAACGGCGCCCATCGCGCACCCTGCCACTGCGACCGTCAGCCCCTGTTTCATCACGAGGCCAATCACGCCGCCAGGCGCGGCGCCAAGCGCCATGCGGATCCCGATCTCGCGCGTGCGCCGGGCCACCGCATACGCAATCACGCCGTAGAGTCCGATCGCCGCGAGCACCGTCGAGATCAGACCCACCAGTGCAGCGGTCTGCGCCGCCAGCCGGGCCGGCAACAACGCCATATCCACCTGCGCGCTCATCGTCTGGCTGTCGAGGAAGACCGCGTTCGGCTCGAGCGACAACACTTCGCGGCGCATCGTCGAGAGCAGCGCGCCGGCGTCGCCGGCCGTTCGCGCGATCAGGACCTGGCCGGTGAACTGCCGTTGCCCAAGGGCGTAGTGGATATAGGGCGTAGGACGTTCACCCACTGTGTCGACCTTATAGTCCGCGACCACGCCGACCACCTCGTACTGCGGACCATCAATGGTCTGGACGCGGAAGCGACGTCCGATCGCATCCTGCCCCGGCCAGTGCCTTCGCACGAATGATTCGTTGACGATGGCGACCTTGGTCGTCGAGGGGGTATCAGCGGTACCGAAGTTCCGGCCGTGCAGAAGCTGGACACCGAGAGTGGCGAAGTACGAGTCGTCGACCCACGTTGCCCCGGTTGGGAGGCCCGGATCCCCTGGCTGCTGCCGCTCGGGAAAGAAGATGCTGTTGCGGTTGTAATTGATCGCGAGTGGCTGGCGGACGGTGCCGGCGACCGACTGAACCCCGGGCAGCGCGCGGACACGCTCGATCGCGCGATCGTAGAGCGCATCGGCTTTCGCTTCGTCATAGCCGATCAAGCCAACCTCGGTACCGAGGACGGCGAGCCCGCCGGCCGTGAAGCCGAGATCGACTTGCTGCGCCTTGTAGATACTGCGGGTCAAAAGGCCAGCCGCAACCAGCAGGACCAGCGTCACTGCCGTCTGGGCGACGAGCAGCGCGTCGCGGAGGGTCCAGCGACGGCTCCCGCTGGTCATCGAGCGGCGGTCGCCTTTGAGTTCCGCAGTCAGATTGGGTTTGGTCGCCTTGAGCGCCGGCGCCAGGCCGGCGAGGAGCCCGGCAACCGATGCGACAGCGATCGTGAAGAACAGGACGCGCGAGTCGATCCCGAGCGTGAGTGCGAGCGGCACCGGCACCGGAAGGGGAATCGCCTGCACCAATGTCAGGAGCAGCACGGCGAGGCCAAGGCCGCCGGCTGCGCCGAACACGGCGAGCACCAGCCCTTCGGTCAGCAGTTGCCGGACGAGTCGGCCGCGGCTGGCGCCGATCGCCAGCCTGATGCCGATTTCCTTCTGACGACCGGACGCGCGCGCAAGAAGCATGTTGGCGACGTTGACGCACGCAACGAGCAGCACGAGCCCTACGCCGAGCATCAGCCCCGCGGCGATCGGCCGCATCGCGGCGTCGGCCTGCGGATGCACGCGCACGTTTGACGCGACCGCAATCGGTCGTTTCGCATTCGTCTTTGGATACGTCGCTGCGAGTTGCGACATGATCACCTGCAGGTTGGCTTCGGCATTGGCCGTCGTCTGACCTTCCTTCAGCCGTGCCTTGATGAACAACCAGCGCTGGCCGCGGCGATCGATCCGGGTCGTGCCGGTCGGCGATGGCACCACATCCTGGATGCCGGCCGGTTCCACTTCCTCAACCCACGCGAGCGGCAGCCACATCTCAGGCTGCAGCATCGGCACCATCCCGTTGAACTGCTCCTCGATGACGCCGACGATCGTGTAGGCCTGTCCGCGAATGTGCATCGTCCGGCCGACCACCGAAGGGTCGGCGGCGTAGTCGCGCCGCCAGATCCGGTGGGAAAGCGCAGTCACGCGAGGCGCACCTGGCCGGTCGTCGTCTGGCCCCAGCGTTCGGCCGATGGCAGCCTTCACACCCAGCACCTGGAAGTAGTTGCCGGTCACGATCTCGCCCAGCGCCATCCGCGACTGGTCCGACACCTTCACGGCAGCAATCGCGGGACTGTAGCCGGCCATGTCGGCCAGCACCTGGTTCTGGGCCTTCAGGTCCAGGTAGTCGGGATACGAAGTGGTCGAATAGGTATCGCCGTCCGCACCCTTGGTATAGATGTCGACGATCCGGTCCGGGCGCTCGATCGGCAGCGGACGCAGCAGCAGTGCGTCGACGATGGAAAAGAGCGCGGTGTTGAATCCGATGCCGATCGCCAGCGATGCGATGGCCACGAGCGCGAACCCGGGGCTGCGAACCAGCCAGCTCACCGCGTAACGAGCATCGGCGCGAAACTGTTCGAACATGAACACCTAGACGCGGATGTCGGCGGGGAAGTTCGACCAACGGTGGGCCCGGCGAAGCTCGGTCCGGCTCCTGGTCTCCATCCGCCGGGGCCGACCGAAGCGGCTCTCCGATTACCGAATTCGTAGATTGTGGGTCTGGCGTGTGCCTTCGCCGAGGCTGAGGGTTGCGGCACCACTGGCAACCTGCGCTAGAAAATCGAGATCGAATTGCTGGCCGTCATCCGGCGGCGGGATGGCCGCGATCCGATAGTCGCCTGGGGGTAGATCGCGGATGACGAACTGCCCATCAGGATTGGGTTGAACCACGTGGATTCGCCGCGACCTGGGGACCCAGAGATCACGGTGCACAGGAAAGAGCAGGACGGACATCTCCGACACCGGGTCCCCGGCGTCATTCTTCACCGTGCCCGAGATCTCGGCAACACGGGACGTGAATGACACCAGGCCTTCTGAAATCTTCTCGCGGCGCTCTATCACCAGGTTGTGGTCGGCGGTATCCACACCGTTGAAGATTGCACTCGCGATGTGATAACTCGATGGCACGCCAGAGACCACCACGCGGTACCGACCGGGTGGCACACCGCGCGCGACGAACTGTCCTTCGGCATCTGGCGTCACTGCGAAGGCAGGAGATTCCCAGTGATCCACGCCGGGGATGACGTCGAGCCTCACACGCAGCTTCGATGGCGCGACTCCAGGAATGGTGGTGAGATCGAGGCGTCCGGCCACCGACACACCCGGCTGAAGCGTCAGCGTGACGTCATCGCCTCCTCCCGCCTGGGCTTGGACAGTCGCGGATGCCGTGAGTTCGCCCCCGCCGCCTGGCTGCGATTTTTGCGTGAGCAGGATGTAGGTACCGGGCGCGACGCCAGTGAATGCGAAACGGCCTTTGCTGTCGGCGCTTCTGAAGTGGACGCCGAGGTTGGCGATCGGCATGTGCGCGTCGAGCAGTTGCACCCGCGCAGACACTGGTGTGCCCTCCGGCGTCACGACCGTGCCGCGCACCGATGTGCTCTCTACTGAATGCAGCTGGATGTCGATCGCGCCCACTTGCTCGCTGCACGCCCAGTTGAACGGTTGCTGCGGCAGACGATTGCGTGGTGCCGGGAAAATATGTGGCGACATAGCCGACTGTCGCAAACGGGTCAACCACGCCCTGCACGCGCAGGTTGTCTTCGATGCCGATTCGGAGCGTTTGTGGGTCGGCCTTGATCGGCATCGCTGCGCGCAGGCGTGCCTGCGCAGACTCCAGCGAATTCAACGCGTTGGCGACATTGGTGACGCTGTTCCGCGGGACGGCGGACACGTAGTACTCGCCAGGCTCGAGGCTCGCGATTCGATACCCGCCTAGATCGTCGGTAATCGCGTTGCCGGACGGATACACGCTCCGTCGCCCGTGCTCATAAATCACCTTCATCGCGCGCACCGGCACGTTGAGCGCCGGATCACCGAACTCGTCGACGACGATCCCGCTGATGACGCCACCTCGCGGAATCTTGAGGATCAGCCCTTCATGCTTCTGTCCGGGCAACAGGGTGATGCGTGTGCCCGGCATGTTCCGTCCTGGACGCCTCGCGCCAAGAACCACGTCAAGGTACCCGGGCTTCCAGGCTTTGACCATGTACTCACCCGCAGGAACGTTGTTGAAGGTGAATCTGCCGGAGGTGTCCGTGACGGCGGAGATGGTGAGTTTCGAGGTCGTGCCGACGAGCCGGACCTGCGCCTTGCGTGACTGGCCCACCGGCGTCCGCACTCGCCAGGGTACCGGTCACAACCGCAGTGGCCGACTGCTGCGCTCGGACTGGGTTGTCCGAAAGGCCTAGAAAGATGAGCAGCGTCCCCGTGAGCGCGAGTCGCATGGCTGCCTCCGCGGAGAGAATACTACGCCAGGCGAACCGGCTTGTTTGCTCGGAAGAGGATGGGGATTGTGGCGGGGAGTTTCGCGGCCAACGGTGGGCCCGGAACGAAGGACGGCCCTGGTCTTGGTTGCCCGTCCCGGGATGACTGACGCCCGCCAGAACCTTGGTAAATCAGGCGAGAATCTCGCAGCCTTGGAGCTCGAGTCGCGCGGGTACACAATTGTCGAGAGGCGCTACCGGACCGACCATGGCGAAATCGACATCATCGCGCGGGACGGCGAGACCCTGGTGTTCGTTGAGGTCCGGCGGAAGTCGACGGGGGAGTGTGGGACCGCGGCCGAGTCGGTAACCCCGGACAAACAGCGGCGCGTGATCCGGATGGCTGTTGCCTATCTGGCGATGCATGGACTCTACGATCGCTGTCCGGTCCGTTTCGACGTCGTCGGCATCGACGACCTGCCTGACGGAACTCCACAGGTCACCGTGTACGTCGCGGCTTTCGACGACACACGCCGCTAATGCGGGCGACACTAGATTCCGCACTATCAGCGTCAGCGCCCGCACGTTCAGCGCCAGCGCTCCGCACTCTCCGTCAGCCGCCCGCACCTCAGCGCCAGCGCCCGCTATAGTGGTGCACGGTGAACGATCTTCGACATGCCCTCAGAAGCCTCAGCCGTCAGTGGGGCTTGAGTCTCACCCTGGTGCTCACGATCGCGCTCGGTATCGGCAGCAACGCCGCGGTGTGCGGGTTCGTCCGCGGCTTTGTCACGCCGGACCTGCCGATCGCGGACATCGACAGCGTCGTGTCGTTGTTCTCGCGCGATACGCAGCGCAGCCTCATACCACTGTCGTACCAGGGTTCCTGGCGGTTGGGCCGAATGTCGAACTCTTCGAACGGCTCGGCGCGGCACGCGAGTCCCGCATTCGAGTGACTGCCGGTCCACGCACGCTGACGCTCGCCGCGGCTGCGATTACCTCGGACGTTGCCGAAATTCTCGGACTGCCGGCGACCAAGGGTGTCGTGATCAGCGACCGGTTACGCCGCGACGAGCTCCGTAGCGTGCGCGAACTATCCGACGTGCGTGTTCACATCGACGGCCGGGAGATGCCGATTGCCGGGGTCGCTCCGCCGAGGCTCGAAGGACTCTACTCAGGACGGGTTGTCGACGTGTGGCTGCCTCTACAAGACGACGCGATCCGCGGTCTGGATCGTCTCAGCCCGACCTTCACGGTAATTGGGCGGCTTCGGCCCGGCGTCTCGATCGACGACGCGCAGCGCGCCTTGACCGCCATCGGCGAGGAGGACCCTGTCGCGGTGCTCTCTTACAGCGGGCTTCCTCCTGAGGCGGCAGCCGGGATGTCGCGGCTGATGACCCTTCTGCCCGTGGCCGCTGGTGCCGTGTTCCTGATCGCGTGCGCCAACGTCGCCGCGTTTCTGCTGTCGCGGGCCTCGGCGCGGGCCCACGAGACATCCGTACGAGTGGCGCTCGGCGCGAGCCGGCGGCAACTCGCCAGGCAGTTGCTGGTCGAGAGTGCGCTTCTTGCCGGCACCGGCGGCGCCGTTGGAGCGTTGCTCGCATACTGGACGGCGCAGATCGTTCCCGCGTTTCTCTACGATGTGCACGCCGAGCAGCTGACATTCGCGCCTGCGGTGGGTGCCATCGTTGCCGCGGCTTGTGTTTGCATCGGGATCACCATCCTGTGCGGGATGCTGCCGTGGTTCGAGATTCGCCATGACGATCCGGCTGCGGTATTGCGGCGCGAGGCTGCCGGACCGTCGGGGCCGATGCTTCGCCTGCGGGCGGCTCTCGTCGTTGCGCAGATGACGTGTTGCTGTGTGCTGGCGGTGTCGACCGGCTTGCTGTTCGAGAGTTTCCGCGCGGCGCTGCGAACCGGCGCCGCTGAGGAGCTCGGTGAACCGATTCTAGCGTCAATCGAGTCGCTCAGAGCCGACCGGCCTGATCTCGGCCTCGAGTATTTTCAGACCGTCGAGCGGACCTTGCTCTCTTTGCCGGGAATGTCATCGGCCAGATGGGTGAGTGTGTCCCCCGGCGGGCGGGCGCCTTGGGAGTCGGTACGGATCGAGCCGCCGAACCTTCCGCTTCGTGACGAGACCGTCGACGTCATCACCTTCCGACCCGAGACGATCAAGACCGTGGTGATGCCACCGGTTGCGGGCCGGATGTTCGGGCGCGTCGACACGCCCGGTGCATGCAAGGTGGTGATCGTCAACGAGGCGGCCGCGAAGGTGTTGTTCGGCGGCGATGCGGTCGGGCGATTTCTCGATGATGCGGCCGGCCAGCGGGTAGAGATCATCGGGGTGGTCGCGAACTCAGTGGCGAAGTCGGGGCCGCCGCCCAGGCCGATCGTTTATTACTACGGAGACCAGGACAACGCGCCGGTCAGTGTGGACGGTCCGGCCGCGTTCCGCGTGCCGGAACTGCCTGCGGAATCCGCCACAGGCGTGCTCGACGCCCGAGTCGTGGCGCCCGGCTATTTCGCGGCGATGGCTTTTGCGAAGACGGACGGCAGGATCTTCGATCCGGAGCCGACTCCGTCGGACTGCCGTGCCGGTGTGCTGAACCGGGAAGCGGCCGACCTCTACTTCGGCGGGCAACCGGTCGGCGGCGCGATCATCGACGGCTGGGGCCGACGCACGCAGATCATCGGGGTCGTCGAATCAGCCGTTCTTCGTGCGGCGCAGAAGCGGACCGAACCGGGTGTTTACACGTCCCTGACCCAGGACTTCGTCCCCATAATGACCCTGATCCTCGGGTCTCGGCGGGCCGACGACGAGGTCTTGGCCTCGGTGCTGCGGAGCGCGGAATCAGTCGCGGATGGAAGGGTGACGCCTGCCGGGGTCCGGTCACTGGAATCGCAGCTCGCGAGAACGTCGCTCGCGGCGGAGCGGATCGCCACGGTGCTGGTCGGGGCAGTGGCGGCAATTGCGCTGACCCTCGGCGCGCTCGGGACCGCGGGCGCGCTGTCGGAGTTCGCCCGTCAACGGCGCCGCGAGTTCGCCCTGCGCACCGCTCTCGGCGCGCAACGCTCACGCATCGTCCGGCAGGTGCTGACCGCCGGAGTTCGGCTGGCGACGGCGGCAATCGTCGTGGGTTTGCTTTGTTCCGTCCTGGTGTCACGGTGGCTGGCCGGCTTCACCTCGACGCCGCAGTCACCGCCGTTCTGGATCTGGTTGACGGGTCCCCTGCTGCTCCTGGTCGCCGTGCTGGTTGCGAGCGTGATTCCGGCTCGTCGCGCCATGATGGTGAGCCCGCTGACGATCATGCGGGACAGCTGACGCATGGTCGATTGGTCAGGCCGAACGGCCGGTGCTATCGTCAGAAGGACGGACCGAGCGGTTTCCCAGAAATGCGGGTGTGTGCGGCCCGAGCGATGAGCGAGGGCTGGCAGGCGCTGGGGGTGGGGCCCCAGCGCAAAATTGAGTGTTATGGAGGCGACATGATCGGGTCAATTCTCCTGAGTGTTCTTCTCGCGAATGCGGCGGCTGTGCCGCAGGCAGGCGTTCAGCCCGCGGTAAAGCCCACCGTTGCGGCGCCGGCGCAGGATCCGTCAGAGAAGCCGTGGCCACCCGAGGGCGTGCTTCGGGTCGGCGAGGGCCTGACCGCACCCGCAGTCATCACCGAGGCCAAGCCGAAGTACACCGCCGAGGCGATGCGGGCGAAGATCGAAGGCATCGTTGAAGTCGAAGCCATCATCCTGGCGGATGGAAGTGTCGGTCCCGTTCGCGTGGTGCGTTCGCTCGATAAGGAACTCGGTCTCGACGCGGCCGCCGTCGCCGCCGTGAAGCAATGGACATTCAAGCCAGGCAGGAAAGACGGCGAGGCGGTTGCCGTGCTGGTGAATATCGAACTGAGCTTCAAGATCCGCGATAAGAGGTAGGGCCACGCAGCGCCAGCGCAGCCCTTCAGGGCTGCACGGTGAACCGTCAGCTTTCATCCAATCGGGCTGCTTGAAAGTTGGATCTGGCACGTGCGCGGGCAGCGAGAACCCTCGCTCGTCCATTTGCAGAATGAAAGCGTCGACATCGGCGGCATCGCGAAATGACACGTGAATCACATTGTGGTGGTCGGTCTGAAGGATGTATCGGGAATCATCGGGAACGACGTAGAGATCCTCCACCACAGACCAGCCGAAGATAGTGGTGGAGAAGATCAGAGTCACTAGCCTGTCCAACTCTGGTCTCTCGAACTTCACGATATCCGCGGTGTTCAAAGGCAGGCCAAGGCCTTTGAGAATTTGCAGTTCGACGACATCGTTGATTCGCAACGGATCGGCAGATTCCGGCCAGCTGCCCATGTGTCTCCACGCGTAGCACGCCTGCCAATCGCCCATGAGTTCCAGAAGCGACAGAGCGAAATACGGGCGCTTCTCGGGTTCAGCTGGAACCTCCCAAAATCGATCCAGCTGAGGGTCCGGCCGGAATACCAAGACGGCTGATTCGGGGTACCGGGAATCGACGCCCAAGCCGGCGCGGTCAGCCCATGCCAGGAACATGGACTCTGTGAGTGTCTTCATTCGTAGGTCGCTCTCTTCATCGGTGCGAGAGACTTGAACTGACAAAAGGGCCCGGAACGGCGCGAGCGGAACGGCCAAGGGCCGCGACATTACCGCCAGCGAGCAGAGTGGAGCTGGCGACGGAGCGCCAGCGGAACGGCGCGAGCAGGAGCGGCCAAAGGCCGCGACGTTTCAATATTGGAGGTGCCGCTCGGATTTGAACCGAGGATGGAGGCTTTGCAGGCCTCTGCCTTACCACTTGGCGACGGCACCGATCGAGACAGAACCCTAATTGTGCCGGGAAACGACATCCGCTGTCCAGCCATTAGCACTTCGATTCAGCGATCCGTTGCACTGAAACTGAGCGAAGAACGAGCGAAGCGAAGTTCGGAGGGCCCGAGCGCTGAATCTGAGCCGAACGAGCGAAGCGAAGTTCGGAGGGGAAGAACCTACGCGTAGGACTCCGGAGCGGCCGGAACGGAGCGGAAGCGAGTGAAGGCCGCCAGGCGGGGTGCAGGGGGCCCCGCCGACTAATAAATGGAGCGGGAAACGGGATTCGAACCCGCGACTTCGACCTTGGCAAGGTCGCACTCTACCACTGAGTTATTCCCGCTCACTGACCGCAGGATCATCGCTCTGCAGCGCCAATCCTTTGTCCCAGAAGTCGTAATGGTACCACACCAAATGTGCGCCCGGCAACAGCAGGGCCGCATCTAGCCGCCCGATTCGACCGCAAGAACCGGGAGCGTGAGGGCGGTCCCTCGTTGTACGCTGATCAGACAACCGTGCGATCGACCACCATTCTCCTCCCGTATACCGGCGCCTACGACTGGGCGGCAGCGTTGCGCTTCTTTGCGGCGCGCGCGGTGGACGGCGTCGAGCAGGTGGACGGCGAGCTCTACCGAAGGACCATCCGCGTCGGCGATGCCACCGGCGTTCTCGAGGTCGGCCACGAGCCGTCCAAACACGCACTGCAGGCGACGCTGCAGGTTGCGCCCATGGCGGACGTCCAGGCGGTTACGACGCGGCTGCGGCGGATGTTCGACCTGGACGCCGATTTAACCAGGATCAACGCCGACCTCGCGAAAGAGGACCTGATGGCGCGGCTCGTGGCGGCGCGACCGGCCCTGCGCGTGTTCGGCGGCTGGGACCCCTTCGAGGTCGCGATGCGCACCATCAACGGGCAGCAGGTATCGGTCGAGCGGGCGCGTCATCTCAACGGCGTGCTTGTGGCGCGCTGCGGCGTTCACTCAGCGGCCACTCGATCGCTTCACAGCATTTTCCCCGACGCCATCCGAGGTGCTCGAGGCTGACCTCGCCGGGATGGGTATGCCGGGTGCCCGCGTCGCGGCACTCAAGACGATGGCGGAAGCGGCGGTCTCGGACGCTGAACTGTTTACACCGGGCCACTCACTGGACGCGACGCTTGGCCGGCTGCGGGCCATCAAGGGGATCGGCGAGTGGACGGCGCACTACATCGCGATGCGCGCCTGCCGCCAGCCCGATGCGTTTCCCGCCAGTGACGTCGGCCTCCTGCGCGGAGCCGCGGGCGAGGACAGCGTTCGCCCAACGCCGGCGGCACTGCAGGCTCGCGCCGAGGCGTGGCGGCCCTGGCGCGCGTATGCGGCGCATCATCTCTGGAACGTCGATTCGGCCGCAAGCAGCGGAGTGCGGACGCACGTGGACGCTGCCACAGTAGGCGCATGATGAACATCGCAACAGCCGCCTCCGATCCGCGCTGGAACGCCGTAGCCACCCGTGACCGTTCAGCGGACGGCACCTTCTTCTACTCGGTGAGGACGACCGGCGTGTATTGCCGGCCCTCGTGCGCGGCGCGCCGGGCGAATCCGAAGAATGTGCAATTTCACAAGACGGCGGGCGAAGCTGAACGCGCCGGATTCCGGCCGTGCAAGCGATGCCGTCCGGGCCTGCTGACGCTCGAACAGCAGCACGCATCGACGGTCGCGCGCATTTGCCGGGAGATCGCCGCGGCCGGGGATTCACCGCGCCTCGACGAGCTGGCCAGGCGCGCCGGCCTCAGTCCTTATCATTTCCACCGCGTCTTCAAGGCGGTGACAGGCCTCACGCCGAGAGCATACGCGGCAGCGCAGCGCGCGGGCCGGGTCCGCAGTGCCCTGCACACTGCGCCGAACGTGACCGACGCGATCTACGACGCCGGTTTCAACTCCGGAGGACGATTCTACGAGACGTCGAACGCCATCCTCGGGATGAAGCCGCGCGCCTATCGAGCCGGCGGCGCCGACACCGAGATCTCTTTTGCCGTGGGGGAGTGCTCACTCGGTTCGATCCTCGTGGCCCAGAGCGTCAAGGGTATCTGCGCCATCCTCCTCGGTGATGATCCGGCCGCTCTCGTCAAGGACGTCCAGGATCGCTTTCCCCAGGCGACGCTCATTGGCGGCAACCGCGGCTTCGAGCAGACGGTCGCAACAGTCGTGGCGGCGGTCGAAGCCCCGGCGCTCGGCTTGGATCTTCCGCTCGACGTTCGCGGCACGGCGTTCCAGGAACGCGTCTGGCGCGCGCTCAGGGATATCCCGCCGGGCACGACCGCCAGCTACGCAGAGGTGGCCCGGAGCATCGGTGCACCGGCCAGTACCCGCGCCGTCGCGCAAGCGTGCGCTGCCAATCCGGTAGCGGTGGCGATCCCCTGTCATCGGGTCGTTCGGACCGATGGCGGCCTTTCGGGTTACCGCTGGGGTGTCGAGCGAAAGCGCGAGCTGCTCGCCCGCGAACGCATGCGCTGAGTCGGCTCACTGCCGGGTGTGCCACGCCGTAAGGTGTGCCACACACCGAAGGTGTGCCACACACCGTAAGGTGTGCAACACTCCACCGATGCGTGCGGCGCGAGGCCCGGTCCGGCGAGTCCTTGTGACGGCGGCGACAGCGCTGAGCGGTGCGCTTGCGTTGTGGGCAGATGCATCGGTCGTCCCGGCGGAGCCCTTCGATGCCTCGCAATTCCTCCGCACCGATGCCGGCTTCACCGAAAGCGAAGTGCAACGGGTCTACCGCGGTGAGATCTTCGTGCGCGGCCTCGACGCGGATGACGACACGGTCGCGCTTGCGGCCGTGGCGCTGATCGCCGTCCCTCCGAAGTTCTTTCTCGAGCAAATTGCGACGGATCGAGGAGTTCAAGAAGAGCCCCGAGGTACTGAAGACGGCCAGGTTCGGTGCGCCGCCCTCTACCGCGGACATGGCGCAGCTTTCGCTCGAGCAGGGAGATCTCGACGCAGCCCGTCAGTGCCGCGTCGGCAACTGTGACCTGAAGCTGGACGCGCGCGGGATCGACAAGCTGCGTTCGGTACCGGCAACCGGGGATGTGATGAGCGCCTTGCGGGCGCATCTCGCCGAATATGCCGCCGCCTACCTCGGTCAGGGCAACGCTGCCCTGATGACGTATAACGATCACAGCCGGCCCGCGACGCTACTCGGGCAGCTCGAACGCATCCTCAAGGCCTCACCATTCATCGCTCGCGAATGGCCGGATGTGTACAGCGCGATCGGGGGCTTTTCCGGCAAGCTCCCCGAGGGCTTGCAGGACTTCACTTACTGGTCGAAAGAGAAGGTCGGTCCGCGCCAGTCGGTGACGCTGACCCACGTAATCATCCGTCCACCGAGCAACGGCGTCGCCGTGGTCGCTTCGAAGCAAATTTACGCCAGCCACTATGCGACCGCATCGCTCGGGTTCACGGTTCTCGTCGACCAGGGGAACGACGCCGGCCCGCGCACGCTGCTCGTCTATCTGAATCGGACGCCGGTCGACATGTTCGGGGGGTTGCTGGGCAGTGTGAAGCGCACCCTGGTCCGTTCCCGAGCAAAGTCCGGGGCTGAGCGGATGGTGGCGGGGCTGCGCACGAGGCTCGAAGCGCAATACAGGGTCCAAGGGAAAACGATCGCACTAAGCACACGGACGTGCACGGCAGCGTCGGCACCACCATGCAATCCGTTTGTCCGTGTAATCGGTTACTCCGCGCTGCTCGTGTTCAGTGAGGTCAGGGTCGCGTTCAGCACCTGTTCCTTGCCGTCTCGCAGCACCGTGATCTTTACGCTGGTGCCGGGCTGGAGCTGGGCGATCTCGTTACGCAGGACGTTGCTGTCCTTGACGCTCTCGCCGTTGATCGCGGTGATCACGTCACCGGCCTTGACGCCCGCCTTCGCTGCCGGACTACCGGCTTCGACATCGCCCACCAGCGCGCCGGTGGTGCCGCTGAGACCGAGCGATTCGGCGAGAGCCGGGGTGATGCTCTGGATCGTGACGCCGAGCTTGCCGCGGCGCACTTCACCCTTTTCGATCAGCTGCGTCATGACGTTGCGCGCCATGTTCGCCGGGATTGAAAAGCCGATCCCGATGTTGCCGCCGGAGGGTGAGAGGATCTGCGAGTTGATGCCGATCAGCTCGCCCGCGGTGTTGACGAGCGCCCCACCGGAGTTGCCGCGGTTGATCGACGCATCGGTCTGAATGAAGTCCTCGAAGCTGCCGCCCCGGCTCCGCCCGTCGCGCGCCCCTTGGCGCTCACGATCCCCATCGTCACGGTCTGCCCGATCCCGAGGGGATTGCCGACTGCCAGCACCACATCACCGACACGCACATCGTCCGAATCACCGAGAGTGAGCGTCTTCAGGTTCTCGCCCTCGATCTTCAGTACCGCGAGGTCGCTCGGCGCGTCGGTGCCGACGACCTTCGCCTTGAAGCTGCGTCCGTCGGTCAACTCGACATCGACCTGTTCCGCCTTGTCGACGACGTGGTTGTTGGTGAGGATGTAGCCGTCCTGACGGACGATCACGCCTGATCCCATGCCGCCTTCACGGCGTTCCGGCAGCTGCCGCTGGCCGCGGAACTGCTCACCGAAGAACTCCCGCAACATCGGATTGTCGGGCATCCCCTGGCTGACGCTGCGCACCATCCGCTCCGAGCGGATCGTCACGACCGCGGGGGCGACACGGTCCACGATCGGCGCGTAGGTGCCGGCCGCCGGATCGGCGGTTCTAGCGGTTCGTTCGACCGCAGCCGGGGTATCTACCGAAGCGCCGACCAGACCGGCGCCACCGTCAGCCGCCGTCCACCCGATCGAGCCCGCCTGTCAGCAGCAAGGCGGTGCTGGCGGCGGCCCACTTCGGCTGCAACTTCGGCCGCGCTGGAGCGGGGCCGCCGTTATCAATGAAATCAAAAGCCATCTGGCCCTCCCTGAACTCGTCGTTGTCTCCAATGAGAATAGGGAGTGCGGATTACGGAGGGATGTCAGGAAGATTACAACCGTGAAATGTTGGCGCCGGCAGCGGGAAGCCGGAGTTCGAATCTCGATCCTGAGCCGGGCGTGCGAGGTTGCGCGCACCTGGCCGCCGTGCGCCTCGACAATCGCGCGCACGAGGCTGAGGCCGAGCCCGAGCCCCCGCGTCGACCGGCTCTTATCTCCACGATAGAGCCGGTCCCAGATGTGCGGCAGTTCATCCGCCGGAATGCCAACGCCGGTATCGGTCACGCGCCAGCACCACGCCATGCGGGCTCGGTGCTGGCGCTGATGCCGATCACGCCGCCGGCCGGCGTGTACTTCACCGCGTTGTCCAGCAGGTTGGCCAGGACCTGGCGCATGCGGTTGCGATCAAGCGGGACGACGAGATGCCGCGGGCACGTCGACCCGGATGCTCAGACCATGTTCGTCGGCGAGGTCCTCGTAGAGCTCTACCGTCTGCTGCACGAGGCTCGCAACGTCGGTCGGCTCGGAGCGGATCGCCATGGTGCCGGTCTCGGCTTCCGAGATGTCCATCAGCGTGTTCAGCATCGCCATGATGCGGTCGCTCTCCTCGAGGCAGTCCGCGAGCGCGGCCCGCAGCGTCTCGGGATCCTGGGAGGCCAGGGCACTCTCGGCCATCCCGCGCAGGCGCGCCATCGGCGTCCGGAGGTCGTGCGCCACGTTGTCGAGAGCGCCGCGCATGCCGGAGACGACTGCGTCGATCCGGTCGAGCATCGCGTTCACGAGGACGCTGAGGTCCCGGAGAGCATCGCCGGGATCCTCGACGGGCACGCGTGCGCTCGGTTCGTCCTGTGCGCATGATGCCGCGGACGGTTTCGGTGAGCGCGCGCACTGGTTGCATCGCCGACCACGTCAGCATCGCGCCACCCACGAGCCCGACGAGGATGATCGAGGCGGCGTCGAAGATGAGCAGCCTCGCGGAACCGCCTGAGCAGATCAGTGCGTCGCGCTCGTGCTCTTCCCGACCTGGAACAGGGTGCCATCACCAAGCCGCACCGACGCGACCTCGAGGACCTCCGCAGCCGGCCCGCCAGTTTCGAGCGTCGCCCAACTCTGTTGACCGGCGAGCGCGGGCTCGGCCAGCTGTGAGAGGTCGAAGCCGCGCCATCCTTCAGGCATGCTGAGAAAGACCACGCTCTGCCGTCCACCGACGCGCACGAACAGCGGACCGGCGGCGCCGGACGACTGCGTCCGCTGGATCTCGCGGGTGAGCCCGCCGACCCCGCCGCGCGCGTAGGCGGTGGCGAACTCCACCAGGGTTGTCTGGATGATCTCGTGGTCGTATTGCCGCAGCGCGGCGGCCAGCAGAACGTAGGTGAGTGCAACGATCATCGCGGAGCTGGCGACGAAGATCAGCGCATACCACCACGCCAGCCGGAAGCGCAGCGCCCCGCGCAGGCGCTCACGCCACCTGGAGAACATACCCAATCCCGCGCATCGGTGTGGATCATCCGCCGCTCGAAGCCCTTGTCGATCTTCTCTCGCAGCCGGAACACGAGGACGTCGACGACATTGGTGCGCGGGTCGAAACTGTAGTCCCACACGTGCGAGAGGATCATGGTCTTCGACACGACCCGGCCGGCGTTGCGCATCAGGTATTCGAGCAGCGCAAACTCGCGTGGACGAAGTTCCGGCAGCTCGCGCCCCTCGCGAGTGACGCGACGGGTCATCAGGTCGAGGGTCAGGTCGCCCACCGACAGCTGGGTCGATGCGTGGGCCGAGGTGGACCGGCGAATGAGTGCCTGGATCCGGGCGAGGAGCTCGGCAAAGGCGAAGGGCTTGGTGAGGTAGTCGTCACCACCAGCTTCGAGTCCTTTCACCCGGTCATCCACGGTGTGCTTCGCGCTCAGGATCAGCACCGGTGTCCGCACGCCCTGGCGCCGCATCGACTGGATGACGGAGAGACCGTCGCGCCGGGGGAGCATGAGATCGATGACGGCGACATCGAACGTCGCTGTCGTTGCCAGATCGAGACCCGCGTCGCCGTCGCCGGCGTGTTCAACGACAAATCCCGCTTCGCGGAGGCCGCGGCCAATGAAGTCAGCGATGACGGGATCGTCCTCGATGATCAGCGCGCGCATGGTCAGACAGGCGTGTGTGGCTGGATGTCCTGCACGATGGCGTCGACGAGGGCGTCGACCGGTTGCTCGATATCCAGCGTCAGGGCGTCAAGCGGCGGCTCTAGCACCTGAAGCTGGCTGTCGAGCAGTCCAGATCCGGCGAAGTGACCAGGACGACGGTCGAGCCGTTCCCGGAGCCGCGCAAGATCGCCCGTAAGGTACACGAAGCGGACGCAGTCCAGGCCTCCTGCGATCGTGTCGCGATAGCGCGCCTTCAGCGCCGAGCAGGCGATCACCTCGCCGCGGCCGTCCCGCACGGCCTCGTCCACGACGGCGCGCACACGCAGCAGCCACGGCTGCCGCTGCTCGTCGGTCAGGGGGATGTTCCGCCGCATCTGTTCGACGTGCTCGGGCGCGTGAAGATCGTCGGCGTCGTGGAAGCGCCAGCCGAGCCTGTCGGCCAGCGCACGCGCCACGGTCGACTTGCCGCTGCCGGTCACGCCGATCACGATCACGATGTGCCGCAGCGGCATGTCTTCGACCACCTCAGCGCAGTCGCTTGTTGAAGAACTCGAGTGTCCGCGACCACGCGAGCTTTGCAGCCTCGGCATTGAATCGGGGAGTGGTGTCGTTGTTGAACCCATGCTGCGTGCCGGGGTACGTGTGGGCCTCGGTACTGGATCTTGTTGGCCTTCAAGGCCTCCTCGTATGGAGGAAAGCTGGCATTGACCCTCGGGTCGGTCTCCGCGAAGTGGATCAGGAGCGCGGCCTTGATATTCGGCACGTCCGCGGGATTCGGCAGCGGTCCCATAGAAGGGCACGGCGGCGGCCAGTTCCGGCACGAGCGTCGCCAGGGTGTTCGCCATCGCGCCGCCGTAGCAGAAGCCGACGACGCCGACTTTGCCGGTTGAATCGGGCCGCTTCATCAGCAGTTGCGTCGCCGCAATGAAGTCCTGGCGGATCTTGGCCTGGTCCAGCTTGCCGAAGAGTTCGCGCGCCTTGTCTTCGTCGCCCGGATAGCCGCCTAACGCAAAGAGGGCATCGGGCGCGAACGCCATGAAGTTGTCGAGCGCGAGCCGCCGCGCGATGTCCTCGATGTGCGGATTGAGGCCACGGTTCTCGTGGACGACCAGCACCGCCGGCAGCTTGCCGGTGGCGCTGGCCGGACGCGCGAGATAGCCCCGCGCCTTGCCGGACCCTTGCGGCGAGTCGAATTCCAGGTACTCGGTCTTCAGGCGCTTGTCGTCTTTCGGCACCACCTGCGCTTCGGCGAATCTCGGGTTCAGGGCATCGAGCAGCATCGCTGCCGTCATGCCGCCGACGGCAAACTTTGCGGCGCGATCGAGAAAGCCGCGGCGGTCGATGTCGCCGTGCACATAGGCGTCAAACAGGATGAGCAGGTCCTGGTCGAAGTCGTCTGCGGTCTTGCGTTCCATTGGCAATGCCTCCAAAACGAGAAAGATACAGCAGAATACAGGCATGCAGACAATGCAGGATCCGCATGCCGGGCAAGCGGTCCGACGAAAAGGGCCGGCGCCAGCACAGGCCAGGCTGGCCGTCATCCTGGTGCACGGGCGCGGAGACTCGGCCGCCGGGATCCTGGGGCTCGCCGATGAGTTCGATGCGGACGATGTCACGTGGATCGCACCCGATGCCGCCGGGCACACCTGGTATCCCTATTCCTTCATGGCGCCGACGATGCAAAACGAACCGGGCCTGACTTCAGGCCTCGGTGTGATCGGCGGTCTGGTCACGACGCTCGGTGCGGAGGGCATTCAGCCGGATCGGATCGTGCTGATGGGATTCTCGCAAGGCGCGTGCTTGTCCCAGGAATTCGCTGCCCGGAATGCACGCCGCTATCACGCGGTGATCGGTCTCAGCGGCGGTCTGATCGGTCCGGCTGGCACGGCGCGGGATTACGCCGGCAGTTTCGAGGGCACCCCAGTGTTCCTCGGCTGCAGCGACATCGATCCGCACATACCTCTCGAGCGCGTCCACGAATCCGCGGAGGTCTTCCGGCGCATGGGCGCCTCGGTCGACGAGCGGATCTATCCGCGCCTGGGGCACACCGTGAACTACGATGAGATAGAAGCCGTCCGCGCGCTGCTCAAAGTGCGCTGAGACGCGGTCTGATGGAGGAGTCTCGCAGGTGAGCAGCATCTATTTGTTTCCGGGGCAGGGGTCGCAGAAGAAGGGCATGGGCGCCGAAGTGTTTCCCCGGTTCCCGGACGAAACCGCGATGGCCGACGCCATTCTCGGTTACTCGGTTGCGCAGCAGTGCGTCGAAGATCCCGGCGACAAGCTCTCCCAGACCGAATACACGCAGCCGCTGCTGTTCACCGTCTGCTCCCTCATGTATCTCGACAAGTTCCGGGAGACCGGCACGAAGCCGGATCTGGTGGCCGGCCACAGTGTCGGCGAGTTCGCGGCGCTCTTTGCCGCGGGTGTGTTCGACTTTGCCACGGGGCTGCGACTCGTCCAGAAACGCGGTGAGTTGATGAGCCGGGCGATGGGCGGCGGCATGGCGGCGGTAGTCGGCATGACCGCGGAGGAGATCCAGGGCGTGCTCAACTCCTCCGGCTTCACGACCATCGATGTCGCCAACCTCAACTCGCCGAAGCAGTCGGTCATCTCCGGATTGAAGGACGATGTGCTCGCCGTGCAGTCCGCATTCGAGGCGGCCGGCGCGAAGAAGTTCGTGCCCCTGGACGTCAGCGGCGCCTTCCATTCGCGCTACATGCGTCCGGCGCAGGCCGAGTTCGAGAGCTTCGCACGCACGTTCACGTTCTCGGCGCCGAGCATCCCGGTCCTCGCCAACGTCACCGCGCGTCCGTACGATGCGAATGACATCGTCGACAACATGACGCGCCAGATCACGAGCCCGGTGCGATGGGTCGAGAGCATGCAATACGCGCTGCAGCAGCCCGAGCCTCAGTTCGAGGAAGTCGGTCCGGGCAACGTCCTGACCGCGCTGCTGCGCCAGATCAAGTCCGCGTCCAGGTAGCAACCGTCCCTTCAAGGAGTCTCATGACTGCAGCACGCATCGCCGGCATCGTCCTCATCGTCATCGGTCTGGTCGGGCTCGTGTGGGGTGGGTTCTCGTGGACGGAGGAGAAGACGATTGTCGACATCGGCCCGATCCAGGCGACCGCGAAAGAGCGCGAGACGATTCCGATCGGACCAGTCGTCGGCGGCGTCGCTCTGGTTGCCGGGATCGTCCTGCTCGTGATCCCGGGCCGGAAGCGCGGCTAGCCGTCCGCGTGGACGTCCTCGGCTATATCGCGGCTCTGTTCGCCACGGGTTCGTTCATTCCCCAGGTGTGGAAGACCTGGCGGACCCGTTCGGCAGAGGACCTCTCCTTCTTCATGCTGTTCCTGCACATTACGGGCATGGTCCTGTGGGGCACGTACGGCTTTCTGCTCGGCGCGGTCCCGATCGTGGTCGCCAATGCAGTGGCGATCCTGCTCGACGTCGCGCTGATCGTGCTCAAGGTGCGCGGTCCTTCTGCCAACCAGAAGATGTAGAGATGTAGCGCAGCCCTTCAGGGCTGCCTCCATGATTTCATCTCGCGGAGCGCGAGGTGCTGGGTACGGCACGACCGACCGTGACCAATGCGATCAGTTTGAAATCCGAAGCGCAGTCAGAGATGCTTGAGCGAGGCCGTGGCTCTGCAACACGAGAGGTACGACGATGAAATCCTCAGAACTCGTCGCCGTGGAGACATTTCGATCACGAGCGGATGCCGAGGTCGCGAAGGGCATTCTGGACGAAGTGGAAATTGACGCCATGATCCGGACCGACGACGCGGGCGGGATGTATCCAGCGATTGCCGGGGCGGAGCTGCTGGTCAGGGCGGAGGACGTTCAGAAGGCAACCGAAGCGCTTCACCGACGGCACCGCCGCGATGGCTGACCCCGTAAGCACTTAGCGATCGGCAAACTCCCGGCGTGAGCCTGATGTGGCTCCGCCCTTCGCGCTCCGCGAGATGAAGAATCTTGAGGCAGCCCTGAAGGGCTGCGCTACACGTGGCTAGCGCTGCTTGTGGCCGTGCGCGACGTCGTGGGCGTGCTTCTCGTAGTGCTGGCGCAGCAGGTCCTTGCCGTAGTCGTTGCCGTTCGGGGTGCGGACGACGGAGTGGATGTGGGCGCGTCCGGGAACACGCGGGCCCTGTATGGCGACCGGGGTCTGATGGTCGAACTCGATCAGGATCACCGGGCTGTGGATGCGGTAGTAGAAGACCGCGTCCGCCGTGCTCTCGCCGATCCAGCCGAAGTAGGTGTCGTCGAGGCGCGCCTGGACTTCGGCCATCCTCACTTTGGCGTGGCCGTCGCTCATGTTGTGGACGTACTCCGAGACGATCTCGGTCAATAGCGCCTTCTGCTTCGCGTTCAGCTCCGATGCCTTGATGCCGGCAAGCGGCAGCTGCAAGTTGTCGCGGTAGGCCTGCGCCTGCGATTTGTTTGCCGTCTTTGCTCCGGGCTCGAGGCGGGCCTTCTCCTGCTGCGGCGGCGTCAGCGCCTGCATCAGCGCCAGCCCTTTGTTCTGTTCGTCCTGGAGCACGACGGTGCCGGCGTATTTGCCAGAGTCGGCCTTGACCGGCTCAGAGCCCATGAAGGTCGGCGTCATCACGACCTGATCCCCGAGCACAAAGTAGTTGACGATCAGGTGATGGCCCTCGAGCTGCCATCCCCACGGCTCGGTCAGCGATGGTTCACCCATCACGGTCAGGTTGTAGAGGCCCTCGCCGTACTCGGTGTAGTTGTTGGTGATTTCCGCGATCGTGTGATTGAGCTTCATCACATTGCGGGTCTTCTCGAGCCCGCGCGCGCTGAGCCCGGCTTGAAGCAACGCGAAGCCTCGGGTTCGCTGATCGTCGGTCATGTCCTTGAAAGCGATACCCGCCCGCGCCGCGCGGTGCACGTTGTTCCACCGGCGCCACTCGCTGTCGTCGACCTGGAATGTCGTGCTCTTACGCTGCTCAGGCGTCAGCGCCGCGATAAACGCTGTCGCGGCCTGCATGACCGGTTTGGTCGTCACCCCCGTCGAGCGGATCGCAAACAGTGCCGGCGTCACCTTGCCATCGGCTGTCACTCCCTTGAACGGATCCGCATCGACATCAGGCGGCGCGCCCCGCTGCATCGTGAAGGCGGAGGCGGCCAGGGCGGCAGAGGCGAGGACGATGAACCGCAGCTTCATGGCGGGAGCGTAACACCGATTCAATGAGGCAATCGCGGCTGCAACGCACCGTAGAGCCAGGTGCCGGCCATCGCGCTGGCGATCGCGACAACCATGACGGTAACGCCGGCCCCGAGCAATGCGAACATAGGCCCCGGGCACGCGCCGAGTAATGCCCAGCCCAGGCCGAAGATTGTCCCGCCCGCCCAGTAGCGGACGCCGTAGGGCGTGGATTGCTTGTCAGGGATGACGATCGGTTCGCCGGTCCAGGCGCGGAGCTTCATCCGCCGGATGATCTGCACCCCCAGGGTCGCGACCGCGAGAGCGCTGGCGATGACGCCATACATGTGAACGGCCTGGAAGCGGAACATCTCCTGGATGCGATACCAGGTCAGCACTTCGGACTTCATGAAGAGGATGCCGAGCGCGACTCCAGCGAGCACGAACCAGCCTTGGGCCAGACGCCTTTCTGTGTTGTCCCCTGTGTCTCTTCTGTGGCTGTCGGCGCAGGCCGTCAGCATTTCCGGGTCCACGACGGCCGTCGTTCTCAGCGGGGCGGCCATTAGAAGACCCACGGAAGCAGCACGTGCGTCATGAGCAGGCCGCCGGCAAAGAAGCCGGCCACGGCGATCAGCGATGGCAGCTGCATCGTCGCCAGTCCGGAGATCGCGTGACCTGACGTGCAGCCGCCGGCCCAGCGAGAGCCGAATCCGACGAGAAAGCCGCCCAGCACGACTGTTATCAGCCCACGACCGGTCGATAGGGCGGTCCAGCTGAAGAGCTCGGATGGCATCAGACCGGAGAGGTCCTGCAGGCCGAGACCACGAAGGTCCGCGCGCGTGCTGTCGGCAATCGCGACGGTGTAGCCGTCGGGAAGGAGCCAGCGCGAAGCGATGAACCCTCCGACCAGGATGCCCAGAGCGAAGATCAGGTTCCAACCTCCCTCTCTGCGCCAGTCATAGCGGAAGAAGTTGAGGTCGCCTGGCGCGACCGCAGCGCACATGTGGCGCAGGTTCGCGGAGAGGCCAAATGGCTTGCCGCCGAGCATCAGCAGCAGCGGCACTATCAGCCCTATCAAAGGACCAGCTACTTACCAAGGCCACGGTTCGAACAGAAAATCCATGTCCTGATTGTAGGGCCGGCCTTGACCGACCAGAATGGTCGGAGTTATTCTTTTCTGAGATCATTCTCAATATGGCGACCATGGGTTCAGCCGTCCGCACGCTCGATCTGGTTCCGCTCGGGATGACCGCCGTGATTCGCGGCGTCCGCAGCCCGCGCGCGATTGCGCGGCGATTGCTCGAACTCGGCCTGGTGCCGGGCACCCGGGTCATCATCACGCGCGTCGCGCCTCTCGGCGACCCGATCGTCCTCCGGCTCAGGAACTACTCACTGTCGATCCGTCGCGCCGAAGCGGCAGGCATCGAGGTCGACGAGCCCGAGAGGTGACATCCGCCCCCGCAGGTCTTCCTGCCCCAGGTCTGCCTGCGCCAGGTCTGCCTGCCGTGGGGCTGCGAACGTCCGCGCCCGCTCGACAGCCCATCATCCTCGTCGCCGGTAACCCGAACTCCGGGAAGTCCACGCTTTTCGGCGCGCTGACGGGCGTCCACGTCAAGGTCGGCAACTACCCAGGTGTCACCGTCACGCGCACGTCGGGCACGGCACAGCTGCCGCAGGTTGGCGCTGTCGAGTTCGTCGATCTGCCGGGTTCTTACAGCCTCAGCGCACGCTCCCAGGACGAACAGGTCGCGGTCGATGCTGTTCTCGGCAGGGGAGGGCTGCGGCCGGATCTGGTGCTGGTGGTGGCGGATGCAACGGCGCTCGGACGCGCGCTCTACTTCGCCAGCGAGATCATCGAGACCGGCGGACGCGTCGTCATCGCACTGAACATGATCGACGAAGCGCGGGCCGAGGGCCTCGCGATCGATCATGAACGGCTCTCGACGTTGCTGGGCGTGCCGGTCGTCCCGATCGCGTCGCGGACGCGCGAAGGCCTCGACCGGCTGCGCGACACGATCGCCGACACGCTGCAGCGCCCGTCGCGCGCCGTCAGGCTGCCCGCGCTGCAGGCCCCGGCGCACGACGATGTGATGAGGCTGGCGGCGGTGGTGGCGACGGAAGCGCCGCATCTCGCCGAAGTCTCGCGTCCGTGGGCGACGTGGCTGTTGCTGTCGATCGACGACAGCCCGCCCGATGAACTGCTCGGGATCCACCCTTCAGTGCGCCGTGAAGCGGACGCCATCCGCGCCGCCGCGGCCGCGGCCGGCCGCAATCTGGACCTCGAGATCATCGGCGCGCGGTACGCGCACGTGGATACGCTCGTCCACGAGACCGTCTCGGAATCAGAACAGCCGCACCGCCGCTGGACCAATCGCATCGACGCCGTGCTCACCCATAAGGTATGGGGCCTGGTGGTCTTCGCTCTGGTCATGCTGGGGCTGTTCCAGGCGCTCTTCGCCTGGTCGGAGCCGTTGATCGGCGCGATCGAGACCGTCGTGACGTCGCTGCAGAGTGGTGTGACTGAGCGGATGTCGCCGGGGCCCTTCCGCAATCTCCTCGTGGACGGCGTCATCGCCGGCGTCGGCAACGTCGTCGTGTTCGTGCCGCAGATCGCGATGCTGTTCCTGTTCATCGGCGTCCTGGAGGATGCCGGTTATCTCGCCCGCGTTGCCTTCGTGATCGACCGCGTCATGGGCCGCGTCGGGCTGCACGGGAAGTCGTTCGTGCCGATGCTGTCTGGATTCTCATGCGCGGTGCCGGCCGTCATGGCGACGCGGACGATCGAGAATCGCACCGACCGGATGCTCACGATGATGGTGCTGCCGCTGATGTCCTGCAGTGCGCGGCTGCCGATTTACGTGCTGGTCATCGGAACGGTCTTCGCGCCCGGCGCCACGATCCTCGGCGGGGTCGCGCTCGGCGCCGTCGCGCTGTTCACGATGTACGGCATCTCGGTAGCCGCGGCACTCTTTGCGGCGGCCGTGCTCCGCCGGACCGTGCTCAGAGGCCCGAAGCCCACGCTCGTGCTCGAGATGCCGCCGTATCGCTGGCCGGTCGGACGCGTGCTGTTTCGCTCGACGTGGCGGTCGGTGCGCTCGTTCCTGACCGATGCCGGCACGACGATCCTCGCGCTGACCATCCTGATCTGGGCCGCGCTGAGCTACCCGAAGGATGCGACGACGACGGCAAGCTTCGAGACGCAGCGGGCGACGGTCGAGAGTTCCGTGAGCAACGACGCCGAGCGCGAATCCGCGCTCGAGACGCTCACTGCACGCGAGCAGGGTGCGCAGGTCCGGTCGAGTGCTGCGGGTCGGCTGGGACGCCTGATGGAGCCGGTGCTGGCGCCGCTCGGGATGGACTGGCGCGTCGGGATCGGAATTCTGGGTGCGTTTGCCGCGCGCGAGGTCTTTGTCTCAACACTGGGCATCGTGTTCGACATCGGCGACGCGGACGAAGAGAATCAGTCGCTGCGCGAGTCGCTGCGGCAGGCCAGGCGGGCGGATGGCTCGTTGCTCTTCACGCCGCTGTCGGGTCTGGCGCTGATGGTGTTCTTCGTGCTCGCCTGTCAGTGCATGAGTACGCTCGCCGTCGTGCGGCGGGAGTCCGGCTCGTGGAAGTGGCCGATCTTCATGTTCGCGTACCAGACCGCCATGGCCTACGTCGCGGCGCTCGTGGTCTTCCAGGGCGGCCGCCTGCTAGGTTTCCAATGAGTATGGACTGGCAGGGCATCGCGGTTCTCGTCGTCGTCGGACTCGCCGTCGTGTTCCTGATCCTGCGTTTCACGGGCTTCCGCTGGCGTCGCCAGCCGCCGGCGCAGAGCTACGTCGCGCTGTCCAGTCTGAAGAAGAAGTCCAGCCCCAAAACAGGCAAGGGCCCGGCCCCGCTCCTGAGCGGACCGGAGGGCAGTCGAATTGCATTGGCTCGACCGCGAAAGGTTGGTGTCGATGAGATTTCGAAGAAGAACCTGTCCCTGCTGACGCTCTTGATGATTCTCGCGGTGTCGAGTGCAGGCTGCGAGGTAGTCGGCGGCATTTTCAAGGCAGGCGTGTGGGTCGGCGTGATCATGGCGGCGCTGATCATCGTCGCGGTCTTCTGGATCATGGGGAAGGTGCGCCGCTAGGAGGGCCAGCGGGCCTTGCCGCGTGTGGTCAGCGTTCGCGGTAGCCGAGCACCCGCGCTTCAAGGCGCGCGGTGCCGGGATCGCGAGAGAACATCACCCAACCCCGCCGGGTGGAATGGTACGGCACGTACGGGATCGTGACATCGCTTTCCTCCGGCTCCGGGATTCGCAGCGTCACCGATACCTGGACGTCCTGAGCGGCGATGTCGCCGCTGTTGCGCACCTCGATTGGCACCGCGTACCCCTGGCCGGCGGCAACCGGTTGGCCAACCGTGACGACGATGTCGGCCGGCCGGTGCCCGGCGGTGAAGTGCTGGCGCAGCAGCAGGCCCGTAACCGTGGCGATGACCGCCACGCTGACGCCGAAGACGGTCCATTCCAGCCAGGTTCTTGTTCATCGCAGCAGCAGCCTTCCCGCAGCGGCACCCAGGGTTGCCGGAAACCCCAGAATCACGCACTGCGCGGCATTGATCGTCGCGCCGTTTTGCCCAAAGCGTCCAAAGAACCAGAGCAGAACCGCCGACGCGAGGAGCGCCGCCACGTAGGTGATCGCCGAGCCGTGCACGACCCCGAACGAGCCACGTGTGTCGGCGAATCGCGAGGACCCGGTGAATTCACTGTAGAAGAGCAGCAGGGCCGCGATCGCGAGCGAGATGACCATGACACCGAGCAGCTTCAGGGCCGGCATCTGGCTCGCGAGCACCAGCACCTCCTCGGTCGGCGCCACGTTGGCGGCCACCAGGACGGCGCCGCACACCGCGAGGACGATCTCGCTGCTGATCGTCTGCTGCCGGCCCTGCGGTCCGCCGGAGTTCTCGTCATCCCCACTCGACAGTTGCGCCGTGCCGACCGAGACGCCCACCGCCGCGAACATGCCTTCCAGCACGATCAGGCCCAGGTGCTCGCTGAAGGGCGCGGCTGGATCGAGCCGCCCAAACAGATAGAGCAGCCCGACGCTGAGGATCAAGCCGATGCCCATCTCCTCGACCGAGTCAATGAGCACTTCGGCCAGGGTCGAATCGTGGCGCAATCCGGCGTAGAGGTTGTAGCCGCACAGCAACACGAAGGTGGCGACCACCGCCATCACCAGGCGGCCCGGCGCCATCGTGACCGCGGCGCTCCAGGTCTCCATGGTGAGAAAGAGCGGCAGGCTGAAAAGGAATCCGCCACCGATGCCGCGGCCGTACTCCTGAAGCGATTCTGCTGTCGTCGGGGCGCGGCGCTGCTCCGTCGGGGTCATGCCGCCGGTATCTTACCCGGCATTGCGCATGCCGGCGGCAATCCCGTTGATCGTGATCATCAATGCGCTGCGCGCAGACGCGAGCGCGCGCAGAATCCCCCGGCGCGCGCTCGGCGCGGACGCGGCGCAGGAGTTCCACCTGAACGAGGTTGATGGGATCGACGTAGGGGTTGCGGACGTCGATGGACCGGCGGATGACCGGCGTTGACTCCAGCAGATCCGTGTGACCGGTCACGTCGAGCACGCAGCTGATGGCGCTGGCGAGCCGCGCGCGGAGGTCCTCGCCGAGCGGCTGGAGATCGTCGGGCACCAGGCGGCGATCGGTACTCCGCCGCGATACGGGCATCCGCCTTCGCGAGCACCATTTCCATCAGCTGCATCGCCGATCGAAAGTGTGGCCATTCGCGGTACATGCGCCGCAGTTCCTCGCGTTCGCCACGCGCGATGGCGGCCGAGAGCGCGGCCTCGACCCCGAGCCAGGCGCCGAGCAGCAGGCGCGTCTGCGTCCAGGCAAACTGCCAGGGGATCGCTCGAAGGCTGCCGACCGACGTGCCCTGGCGCGCGGCGCGCGGGACGGCTGCCGATGTTGAGCTCGGCGAGTTCAGCTTCAGGCGTGGCGGCGTGGAAATACTCGAGGAAGCGCGGATCGTCGTAGACGGTAGCCCTGTAGGCATCCTTCGCGGCGGCCGCGAGCGTGTCCATGCGCGTGCGCCAGGCATCGGGCGGCGGCGTCGCCGGGGTCAGCCAGGCCTCCAGAGTTCCCGTCGTGTAAACCTCGAGAGTTCGCTGCGCGATGTCGGGCAGGCCGAAGAGGGCCTGGATCATCTCGCCCTGTTCGGTCACGCGGAGCGTGCCATCCACCGATCCGGGCGGCTGCGACATCAAGGCCAGGTGCGTGGGCCCGCCGCCGCGTCCGACGCTGCCGCCCCGGCCGTGAAAGAGCGTGACCGGCACGCCATGTTTCCGGCAGGTCGCGACCACTTCTTCCTGCGCCTTGTGCAGCGCCCAGCCGGCGGCCAGCCGTCCTGCGTCCTTGGCCGAATCCGAGTATCCGATCATCACCTCCTGGCGGCCACCGATGCGCGCTCGATACCATTCCAGTGACAGGAGCTGATCGAGGATGGCGCTGGCATGCTCGAGGTCCTTGGATGTCTCGAACAGCGGCACCACGCGGAGAGGTGCCGTCACGCCCGCGGCGCGCTGGAGGTACTCCACCGCGAGAATGTCGGACGCCTGGCTCGTCATCGTGATGACGTAGGCGCCCAGAGAACCCGGGTGTGCGTCGGCGATCACCCGGAACGTCTCCAGCACATCGTGGACTTCAGGTGACGCGCTTTCGAGGACGGGCAGCGGCAAAACATTGCTCGAGAGCCGGTCGATCAGGAACGCGACTCGCGTTCGATCGTCCCAGTCCGCGTAGGCGCCGAGGCCGGCGGCACGGGTCAAGGCATCGACTGCCTGCGTGTGCCGGTCGGCCTCTTGCCGGATGTCGAGCGGGGCAAGCGTGACACCGAACGTGGCGAGGCGGCGAAGCACATCTTCGAGCCTGCCCTGTGCGATGAGACCCTGTCCGGTCTCGCGCAACGAGTCCGAGCAGAGCGTCAAGGTGTGCCGCATGTCGTCGGGTGTGATGTAGACCGCGGCCGGCGGATCAGGCGTGGCGTCTGCCTGTAGAGCGGCGTCGATCCAGTCGCGCGTCGCCACCAGTCGCCGGCGGACGTCACGGAGCACCTGCCGGTAGGGTTCACTCTCGCCGCCGGCCAGTTCGCAGAGCGCCGGAGTCGCGCTCTCGATTGACAGTTCGTCGCGCAGGAGATCGATGTCACGCAGATAGAGGTGCGCCGCCATCCAGCGTGCGTAGAGGCAGGCCTTCCGGGTGACCGCCGGTGTCACGTTGGGGTTCCCGTCGCGGTCGCCGCCGATCCAGGATCCAAACCGGATGGGCGTCGCCGTCGCCGGGAGAGGGCGCCCGGTGTGCTGCAGCAGCGCGCGATCCACCGCGCGCAAATATGCGGGAACCGCGGTCCACAGGCTTTCCTCGAACACGATCAGGCCACTGCGGACTTCGTCGAGTGGCGTGGGCCGCTCCAGGCGTATCTCGCGGGTTCCCCAGCTACCCGCGATCTCTCGCCGCAGCAACGCGACGCGGGCCTCCTCCTCCGGCACCGTGAGGTCCGTGCGGTCACCATCGGCCAGCGCCCGCGCAATGCGGTTGTACTTCTGGACGACCGTGCGCCGCGAGACCTCGGTTGGGTGCGCCGTGAACACGAGCTCCACGGCCAGATTCGACACCGCGCCGTGCAGCGCCATCGGCCGAGACACCGGCCTCGATCAGCCGCCTGAACCCGTCGTCGCAGGAGCCCGGTTGTGCCTGGCGGTGCGGCGCGCGCTGGTATTCGCGGCGCCGCCGGATACGGTGGTGCTGCTCGGCGATGTTGGCGAGACTCAGAAAGTGAGCAAAGGCGCGAGCGACCGGCACGGCGGCATCGAGCGGCAAGGCCGCGAGTTCGTCGGCGAGATGTCGGAACGCGTTCTCATCGCCCTCACGGGCCGCCTTCGCCATGGCGCGAACCCGCTCGACAATCTGAAAGATCGGCTCGCCTTCGAGGGTGCGTAGAGTCTCACCCAGCAGTTCCCCCAGCAGTCGCACGTCGTCTCGAAGTGGCTTATGCGGATCGTTCATGGCGCCCGTAGCACCATAGCATTGCGGGCCCCGCGCGTTTCACGCCGCACATCGCACGTCCGCTCTGGTCAGTCCCCCTGGTGCGACAGGCAGTCGCGTCAGCGGGAAGGGTCCGGTCGCGAGAGGGCCGATTTGCGGGCTTTCCAGCCCAGGCCGGTGGCATATGCTTTGACCATCCCATGTTCATGGAAAAGCTTCTCCAGGATCTTCGGTTCGCGCTGCGCAGCCTCGTGCGACAGCCTGGGTTCGCGTTAACCGTCATTTCCACCCTCGCGCTCGGCATTGGCGCGACGACGGCGATCTTTAGCGTGGTGAATGCGTTGCTGCTGAAGCCGCTGGCTTTCGAAGAGTCCGGCCGGATCGTCTCGGTGCAAAACCTTTCGCTCAGGACCGGCGCGCCGTCGCTGAATGTGTCGGCGCCTGACTTTCATGACTGGGTGGCTCAAAGCCAGAGCTTCGAGGCGATGGGCTATTTCGTCGGCGGCGAGTGGAGCGTCACGATCAACAATCGCGCCGACTACGCGACGGGATTGAGGGTCACGCCAGGATTCCTGCCGGTCCTGCGGGCGAAGGCCGCCCTCGGCCGGCTTCTAACCGCCGAAGAGCAGCGGCCCGGCGGTCCGCTCGGCGTCGTCGTGACACATGAGTATTGGATGCGCCAGTTCAATGGCAATGCGTCGGTTCTCGGATCCACGCTCAAGCTGGACGACCGGCTGTTCACTGTCGTCGGCGTTCTCGAGCCGGGGATTCGCTACCCGGCCCGTGCCGACTTCTATTACCCGGCCTGGGTCTCGCCCGAAAGCGGCCGGAGCGCGCACAATCACCGCGTGATCGCCCGGCTGCGCAAGGGTGTCAGTCTCGACCAGGCCCGAAGCGAGATGCAGGCGATCTCGGCGCGGCTCGCCGCCGCATATCCGGCCAGCAACCAGAACAAGTCCGCCACTATCGTCCCGCTGCAGGATCTGATGGTGGGCGGCGTCCGCCAGACGGTGTATGTGCTGTTTGGCGCCGTCGTGGTGGTGCTGTTAATCGCGTGCGCGAATGTCGCCAACCTGCTGCTCGCACGGGCGAGCGTGCGTTCGAGAGAGATGGTGGTGCGGTCGGCCGTCGGGGCCTCGCGCGGACGATTGATCCGACAGCTGATCACCGAGAGTGCGCTGCTCGGCCTGGTGGCGGGACTCCTCGGCGTATGGCTGGCGCGCTTCGGCGTGCTCGCGCTTGTTGCGCTCGCGCCCGCGACATTCCCGAGGGTCGCCGACGTTCGCGTCGACAGCGTCGTGCTGATCTTCGCCTTGTCGGTGGCGATGCTCGCGAGCTTCTTGTTCGGGGTCGCCCCCGCCTTGCACGTCTCGAAGGTGCGCCTCACCGAGGGATTGCGCCAGGGCGGCAAGGGTTCATCGACCGGTGCTCGCACAGGGATCGCGCGCAGTGTTCTCGTCGTCGCCGAGATCGCGCTGGCGGTCGTCCTCGTGGTTGGCGCCGGAATCCTGATTCGCAGCTTCGTCGCGCTGACGAGCGTAGACATGGGCTTCGACTCGAAGCGGCTGCTGGTGCTGACGACCGCGGTGCCGGTGAGCGACTTCAAGCAGGCCTCCCGGGCCACTGATCTGTACCGCGAGTTGGTGGCTGACCTGCGACGCGCGCCCGGTGTCGAGGCTGTTGCCGGTGTGCGGAGCATCCCGTCGCGCGTGCGGTCCACCGGCGCGTATGGGATCGACGAGTCGCAGGATCTGGCGCAGCGCGTCTCGACGGCGCCGCAGGCGGTTCTGAACGTCGTGACGCCGGGATACTTTGAGACACTGCGCGTCCCGCTCCGCAGCGGCCGCGACTTCGTCGACCAGGACCGGCGGGGTGCGCCCCTGGTCGCGATCATCAACGAGGCCCTGGCGCGGGCGTCCTTCCCGGGTCAGGACCCGATCGGACGCAAGATCCAGTGCGGTCTCGACACGCTCGATTTCATGACGATCGTGGGGATTGCCGCGGACGTGCGCACAGTCGGTCCGGCAGCGCCGCTCCAGCCCGAGATCTTCATGCCGTACGAGCAGCATCCCGGTCCTGCGACCTCGCTGAACATCGTCATCCGGTCATCGCTGGACGATCCGATGTCGCTGGTGGAAACCGTTCGCCGCAAGGTGACGGCGCTGAACCCGGATGTTCCGATCAAGGCATCGACCATGGAAGGCACGCTCGGCGAGGCGGCTGACACACAGCGCTTCCAGACGTTCCTGCTTGGTGTCTTCGCCGCTATCGCGCTGTTCCTCGCACTGGCTGGGATATACGGTGTGATGACCTACACCGTGAACCAACGAGTGCCGGAACTCGGGGTCCGGATCGCGCTCGGCGCCACCCCGCGGAACATCCTTGGCCTGATCGTCGGTCACGGCGCCAGGCTCGCGCTGATCGGTCTTGGTCTGGGGATCGTTCTGGCGCTGCTGTCGGGGCGTCTGCTCGAGGGGCTGCTGTTCGGCGTCACCGCAAGAGATCCCTGGAGCCTCATCGGCGTCAGCGTGCTCGTTGCCGTCGCCACCCTGGCGGCCTGCTACATCCCCGGCCGTCGCGCGGTTCGCGTTGATCCGATGACTGCGCTGCGGGCTGAGTAGCGCAGCGGCGTCAGCCACAGCCCGGAACTTAGGCCTGTCTGTGGCCTGACATTTTACGTACAGAGCCTTCGGCTGACACGACGGCGCGACGGCGCGACGTCACGACGCGCTAAGGATTGTTTTGGGGTCGAGTCGTAGTGTCGTCCAGTCGTCGTGAGTGGCGCAGCCCCCATCCGGGGCTTCGTGCAGCGTGAATCCCCTAGCAGCCCGTGGTGAAAGTCCCTGACATCGGAATGGTCTTCAGCCCGCGGCTGCTCTCGATTACTGCTCCCCGTCGGCTGCAAGCGCCGGGTTAGACCGCTTCTCGCGAAATTCCAGCAACAGTGCGATTGTGAGCGCGAGCGCCGCAGAACCCGGCAACAAACCGGGGGCGAACATCACCTCAGCGAGCAGCACGATGAGCACAGCAATCGCTTGGCTGACGGCGACGATGGCGTCGCGAATCACTACCTCGTGGAACAGATGACTGGCGTATCGGGCGATAGCGCGCCACCGGATCACCACTAGTAGCGCCATCAGGATGAGAACGGCCGGAACGACCCAGCCGCGGAACGGCAGGTTTCCCAATGCATGTGCGCCGATGCCCGGCAGCAGTGACCCGGTTCGATACCGCACTTACCCTGCCGCGACCGATGCCACGAATAACGAGCCCAGCATCCCGACGCCGAGGATCCCAGCGATGAAGTACCGGGTATGCGAGAAGGTAAAAAGAGCGCCGTCATGAGAATCGCAGGGGGTGCGCCAAAATCCTCCGCGAGGCGTGACTGCACGTAGCCGCGCGCAAACAGTTCTTCCACGATCGGAACGAGCCCGAAGCTCCCGACGAACAGGTACAACCAGATTCCCGGCCGGTCGAGCGCCTGAGTGAGTGCCCAGTGCTGAGGGGCTGGCCCCAATGGGAACACGTCCGCCAGAAACTTCAGTCCAAGCGCCGGCAGGCCGGCCGCGGCGAACAACAGGACTGCGATGATCACGTGGTTGCTGACGCGACGACCGGCGGTGGTGACGCCGTACGCCGCTAGGCGACGCCTCCGGTGCCACCAGCCCACCACAAACGCGAGGCTCAGCACGAACCCGTACCTCAAGAGAAGGTTCGCGGCGGTGCTGCGACTGAGCGAGAGGAAGTCAGGCTCTTCGTCGGGTGCCAAGGCGCGAAGGCTCACGGGCCCCAGGTTCAGCCCACGGCTCGCGAGGCGCGCCAAAAGCGTGCCGGCGACGAAGACGCCGATGATTTCGAGAACCGCCGCGACGCGGCGCTCCCATGATGCCGATCGCGCAAGTCCACAGTTGGACACAAATTGCGGCGTCATGTCGTAGGTGAAGCGGTCTAACGTTGCGCTTCAGCCGCGTCGCCGGCGATCATATGCACATGCACATCTATTAAACCCGGCAACACGGTCGCGGTGCCAAGGTCATAAGTGACCGGCCCAGAGCGTTGCTCGATCTTCGTGATCTTCGAGCCGGCGATCTCGATTACGGCGCTTTCCCAAACACCGCCGCCTCCATCGAACACGCGCGAGGCGCGAAGGGAGATCGTTGACGGCGTCTGGGCGAGCACCGATACCGCAGCGACGATGACGCACCCCGGGACCAACAACCCCGACGAAACCTTAGCCCGAACGTGCGCGATCATCCGTAATCCTCCCGCTGCGGTTGGCCCATGGGTGCAGTGTGGCTGGCATCACGTCCCATTTTGGCGTCTGGTCAGCGCCTTACTGCTTTCGACTACGCGGATAAAGCCGCGCTGTCGGCTGACTTGGTAGCTCGGCCGAAACTAATGCGGGGGACTATAGCAGGAATCGCGGTCGAGTCGTCGTGAGTGGCGCAGCCACCATCCGGGGCTTCGTGCAGCGTGAATCCCCTAGCCATAACCAGGCAGACGGGTTGACGGCTTACGTATAGAGCCTTCGGCTGACACGACGGCGCGACGTCACGACGCTCTAAGGATTATTTTGGGTCGAGTCGTAGTGTCGTCGAGTCGTCGTGAGTGGCGCAGCCCCCATCCGGGGCTTCGTGCAGCGTGAATCCCCTAGCCATAACCAGGCAGACGGGTTGACGGCTTACGTATGGAGCCTTCGGCTGACACGACGGCGCGACGTCACGACGTCACGACGCTCTAAGGATTATTTTTGGGTCGAGTCGTAGTGTCGTCGAGTCGTCGTGAGTGGCGCAGCCCCCATCCGGGGCTTCGTGCGACGTGAGGATCCCCAAGCCGTAACCAGGCAGGCTGACACCTTACGTATATCGCCAGAGCTTCGGCCGGAAGCTGAGAAGAAGCAGTCTTCCCAGGATTGCTCCGTGAACTCCGTGTTGTCCGTGTTGTCCGTGATTGTCCGTGTATTTGGTCCGTGTAATCCGTGTCCTGCCAACGTTTCGGCCTCCACCCTCGTCTAATCCGCCATGTATAGCAGTCCTGCATATAGGCTGACAGCATGACGACCCGCCGAGCCATCGACGAAGCCAAGAAGGGGAGTGCCGAGGTTGTCATCCTCGCCATCATCGAGCAGGAAGCTCATCATGGTTACGAGATCGCCAAGCTGATCGAGCAGCGGACCGACGGCAGCCTGCGGTTTACTCTCGCATCTCTCTACGCGACTCTCTACCGCCTGGAGGACCGTGGCTGGATCAAGGGCCGCTGGGTCGAGAAGGCCGGCCAGCGCCGGCGCTGCTATTACCGGATCACCGAGTCAGGACGAACCGTCCTGGCCGAGCAACGCGAGGACTGGAGCCGCTTCGTCGCGGCCCTCGGCCAGGTTGCCGGCGTGAAATACGCGTGAATACCAGGAGCTGATCATGACCGCACCCCGCGACTGGAAAGCTCTCGTTGCCGGACGCGCGAAGGCCGCCGGCGCCGATCTCCCGCAACACACGATCGACGAGCTCGCGGCGCACCTCGAGGACATCTACACGGAAGCGGTGAGGACGGGCGCGCCGGATGCGCAAGCGCTATCGCCTGGCCGAAACCGCACTGGCGGAATCGGCGCTCACCACCGTGCCGCGGCCACGATCGCGACAGCCGGAGGCGCGACCGCTCAACGAGGTCTCGACCGCGCGGGGGATGACCGGCCTCACCGGCGACGTCCGCTTTGCCTGGCGCCAATGGCGGCGGTCGCCGTCCTTCGCCGCAATCGCGATCCTTACCCTCGGGCTCGGCGCCGGCGCCGCGACCGCGATCTTCAGCATTGTCGACACCGTGCTGCTGCGTCCGTTGCCATTCCGCCAGCCGCAGGAGCTGGTCTCGATCTGGGAGAGCAATGCGGAGAAGGGGCTCCCGAAGGAGAGGCTCTCGCCGGTCAACTTCATGGACTACCGGAATACGCAGACCGCCTTTTCCGAGGCGGCCGCGTGGTGGCGTCCGGAGGTGAATCTCGCTGAGGCCGGACTCGAACCGGTCCGCGTCAGCACGATCGAAACCAGCGGCAACCTGTTCCAGTTGCTGGGTGTGTCGACACAACTCGGACCGGGCTTCCCGCAGGACGGTCCTTTCAACTCCCAGGAACGCATTGCGGTGATCAGCGAGCGCCTGTGGCGAACACGCTATAACGCCGATCCAGGGATCCTTGGCAAGACCATCCAGGTGAACGGCGGGCAATACTCCATCGCCGGTGTCATGCCGCCGAAGTTCAACTTTCCCGACGATGTGGATTTGTGGCTGCGACTGACGTGGGACCTGACGCGGCATAGTCGCGCCGCACACTTCATGGAGGCGATCGCACGGCTACGACCAGGCGTCGACGCGGATGGCGCCGCCCGCGAGCTCGCGCAGGTCAGCGGCCGTCTCGGCGCCGAGTTCCAGGGGACCAACGGCGGCTGGCTGGCGCGCCCCGTTCCGCTCCTCGACGAGATGCTCGGCTACTATCGGCCGGCGCTGCTGGTACCTGCTCGGGGCTGTCGGACTTGTACTCCTCACGGCATGCCTCAACGTGGCGGGGCTGCTGCTGGCGCGGGCGACCGCCCGGGCGCGAGAGATGGCGGTCCGCGCCGCGCTCGGTGCGTCTCGCGGCCGCCTCGTTCGACAGATGTTGATCGAGAGCCTTCTCCTTGCCGTGGCCGGTACGCTCGCGGGTGCGGTGGCTGCGATGGGACTGCTGAAAGTCGCCATCGCGACCTTGCCGTCGTCGGTGCCGCGACTGGCGCAAACGTCCATCGATCTTCGCCTTCTCGTCTTCGCGCTGGCGATCGTCGCCGCAACCGCCTTGCTGTTCGGCCTGCTCCCGGCTCTCGTCGCGGCGAGCACACAGGCGTCTGAAGCGCTCAAGGACGGGACGCGGACATCCACAGGCGTGCGCGGCCAGCGAATCAGCCGGGTGCTGGTAGTCGTCGAGGTGGCGCTCGCGTGCGCGGTGCTGGTGGCGTCGGCCCTGCTCGTCCGGAGCGTCAATCGCATGATGCAGGCGCCCACCGGCATTCAGAGCGAAGGTGTCGTCACCGGCACCCTGCAGATCGAGGGCGCGAAGTATCAGCAGTGGGCGAGTGTGGAGCAGTTCTACACGACCCTGGCCGACACGGTACGCCGGCAACCCGGAGTTGAGGTCGCGGGAGTATCTACCGCCATCGTGCTCCAGCCCGGATGGCGCATCCCCTTCGCCATTGACGGCCGGCCACCGGCCCGAGCCGGTGAGGCCCCGATCGCGCAGCACATTTCGGTCGGCACCGGCTACTTCGAGACGTTCCGCGCGAAGTTGCTGGGCGGTCGCTACCTGACGGACGCCGACGCCGCGACGGCGGAACCTGTCGTGGTCGTCAACGAGACCCTCGCAAAGCGGACCTTCCCTGGCGAAGACCCAATCGGTCAGAGGATCGTCTCCACGGCGCGGCAGGTCGGGCCGCTTGGCCGCAACCTGATGTTCACGTCGCCAGACATGTCGTCGGTGGCATACCGGATCGTCGGGGTTGTGGCGGATGTCCACCAGGCACCGATCGGCCAGGCATCCGAGCCGGTCATCTACCACTCGTCGAGGCAGTTTCCATTCCGCGCCATGACGATCGTGGCGCGCGGGGCCGACACGGCAACCGTCGTCAGCGGCATCCGGCAGGCGTTGCGTGTCACCGACAGTGCCGTCCCGCTCAGCAATGTGCGGACGATGGATGAGCGGATGGTGGCAGCGACCGCTGCGCCGCGCTTGCTCACGGCCGTCCTCGGGACGTTCGCGGTAATTACCGGCCTGCTCGCCGCGATTGGCGTCTATGGCCTGCTTGGCTGGACGGTCAGCGAGCGGCGCCGGGAGCTCGCGATCCGTCTCGCCCTCGGCGCGCAACCTGGCGCACTCGCGATGCTTGTGACTCGCCAGGGCCTGGCGCTGGCGGCCGCCGGCATCGCGCTCGGACTGCTGGGTGCGCAGCTGGCGAGCGGCATGCTCCAGGCCGTCCTGTTCCAGACCCGTACAACCGATTTCGCCGCAATGGCCGGAGCCGCAACGCTGTTACTTGCAGCCGCGGCAGCGGCCTGTCTCGGCCCCGCGCGCCGCGCCGCGCGAGTCTCGCCAATCGAGGGGATTAGGGAGTAAGGACCACGTGCGACGTGCTACGTGCGGACGTGCGACGTGCGGTGCGACGTGCGATGTGCTACGTGCTGTGCGACGTGCTACTGCCACGCTTTGTAGCTGCCGAGCGTGCGCGACCCACTGCGCGAACTCGCCGAGTTGCGTGACGGCGCGCCCGTAGGCCAGCGACTGCCTGGCAATGTCGACGTCCACGTAGAACATGTATTCCCATGGACGCCCGCGGATCGGCCTGGACTCGAGTTTAGTGAGATTGATATCGCGGAGCGCGAAGCAGCTGAGGGTTCGGAATAATGCGCCCGGTGTGCTCTTCAGCGCGAAGACGAGAGACGTCTTGTTGGCGTCCGGAACGTCTTCGGTGCTTCGGCTGATCAGCACGAAGCGCGTGAGATTCGACGCGTAGTCCTGAACGCCGTCGGCCAGCACTTCCAGCCCGAACAGGTCGGCGGCCCGCCGCGAGGCAATCGCGCCCGCATCGGCCCGAGATCCGTCGGCCACCATCTTGGCTCCGCCGGCCGTGTCGTAGACAGCGACGATCTCGATCGTGCCCAGCGATCGCAAATACTCCTCACACTGCGCGAGCGCCTGCGGATGCGAGTAGACGGTCCTGATGTCGGCGAGCTTCGAACCCGGACGTCCGAGCAGGCAGTGGTCGACCGGCAGTTCCACCTCGCCAACGATCGGCAGCTCATGCTCGACGAGCAGGTCGTAGTTCCTGTGGATGCTGCCGCCGACCGAGTTCTCCATCGGCAGGATGCCGCGGCTGGCCCGTCCGTTTGCGACCGCGGCAAATACGTCCTCGAAGCTTCGGCACGGCAGGACGTCGCTGCCCGGCGCAAAAAGCTGCGCCGCCGCTTCACTGTAGGCTCCTGGCTCTCCCTGGAAGGCAATCGTCATGGTGACCTCTTACACGGACTTCAATACACAGACTACACGGACTTCACCGATGACACGGATGGGCAGCACACGGATGGGGCACTTGACTTTGACCACCACACCTGTGAGATCCTTGCTTCACCAGTCATGAATCCCAACGCCAATCGCAACAATTGCTTCGCGAATATCTCGCGGTCGGCGGGGATTTGATTTAAGACTGAAACAGTTCAGCGACAACATCAACAGCCCCGGCCACCGCCGGGGCTGTTGTGTTTTTGGGGACCACCAATTCACGACTCCGGCGGTTGCCAGGCATGGAGAAGAGCTCTCATGTGCGGCATCCTCGCAATCGTCGATCCCTTCGGTGCTCCCGCCCGCGCCTTCAGCCACGGCCGCCGGGGCGATCGCCTATTAGACCGGCTCGCCCATCGGGGGCCGGACGGCCGGGGCACCATCGCCAGCTCACGCGGATGGCTCGGTCACCGGCGGCTCTCGATCATGGATCCAACGGGAGGCGGCCAGCCCTTCGTCGCGGGTGGCCTCGCCTGGGTGGCGAACGCGGAAATCTTCAACCACGCTGAGCTGCGCGCGAGGTTCGGCGGCGGTCTCTCCGCTTCGGACTGCTCGGTTATCGGCCCGGCCTGGCGTGCCCTGGGGGACGCCGCACCCGCCGCTCTGGACGGCCAGTTCGCCTGGGTCTGCCTCGAAGAAGCCACGGGTCGATGGATCGCAACTCGGGACCATGCCGGTGTGTGTCCCCTCTACATCGGTTGGCACGACGACGGGACCGTCTGGTTCGCATCCGAGATGAAGGCGCTCGTGGACGACTGTGCACGAGTGGAAGTCGTTCCCCCTGGCCATGCCTGGTGCTCGGATGAAGGGGGAGTGCGGCTGGTCAAGTGGTACACGCCGATTTGGGAACGCGTGACGCCACGGGCGCCCGCCGACCTGCCTCGAATGCGTGAAGCGCTGGTCGGCGCCGTTCGGAAACGGATGATGTCTGACGTCCCCTGGGGCGTGCTCTTGTCCGGCGGCGTTGATTCCTCGGTCGTTGCCGCCATCGCGGTCCGCCTGTGCGAAGAGGCCGGCGCGCCGCCGCCGCAATCCTTCGCCATTGGTCTCGAGGGTGCGCCAGACCTCGCCGCCGCCCGCCGCGTGGCCGAGTTCCTCGGCACGATCCATCACGAATTGACGTTCACCATCGCCGAGGCGATGGAGACGATTCCCGCGGCGGTGAGTCACCTCGAGTCGTACCAACAGGTCCGGACGGCTGTGCCGACCATGATCCTTGCTCGCAAGGTGCGCGAGACCGGCGTCAAGATGGTGCTCTCGGGTGAGGGTGCCGACGAACTGCTCGGCGGATATCTCTATTTCCACAGCGCGCCCTCGCCGCACGAGTTCCACGCCGAGACCGTTCGGAAGACCACGCGCCTCCACCTCTACGACGTGATGCGAGCGAACAAGGCGCCAATGGCACACGGCGTCGAGCTGCGCTTTCCGTTTCTCGACCGGGAGTTCATGGACGTCGTGATGGGGACCGATCCAGCCGATCGAATGATCAGCCGCGATCGCGCCGGGCGCCGCGGGATCGAGAAGGAGATCCTCCGCATGGCCTTCGATGATCCGGAATACCCGTGGCTGCCGGCCGATGTGCTCTGGCGCCAGAAGGAGCAGTTCTCGGACGGCGTCGGCTATAGCTGGGTGGATGCCGTCCGCGCCGCCGCGACGCGGGAGGCAACCGACGAAGACCTCGAGGCTGCCGCCGCGACATTCCCCGAAGACCCTCCGGTCAACGCCGAGATGCTGTGGATGCGCCGCCTGTTCGATGCGGCGTTCGTCACCGGCCGCGTCTCCGGCCGATCAGCACTGGCGACGGTCGGGACCGGGCGATCGATCGCCTGCTCTACGCCCGAGGCGGTCGCCTGGAATCCTGCGTGGGAGACGCTGGCCGGAGATATCTCCGGACGGGCAATCGCCGCTGTTCATTTCGCCGGCTGCGCACTGGACGGCTGACGCCTCAGGTCTGCAGCTCGACGATCTCCGCTGTGGCGGTGCCGTTCTCGATGCGCAGGAGTCCGACCGACGGCTGCAGCTTGAATCGGCGCGCGCCGGCCGCCCCAGGGTTCACGATCAGTGTCGTTGCCCGCGTCGCGATCAAGGGCTTGTGGGTGTGGCCGTAGACGATGACGTCGGCGGAATAGCGGCGCACGAGATTGTCCGGCGTCGGGACGCCCACCTCGTGGCCGTGACTCATGTGGATCGTGAGTCCTTCGAGCGTGAGATTGACCCGCTGAGGCAAGCCGAGGATCGGATCGTCGGTGTTACCAAACACGGCGTGCACCGGGGCAATCGCCTGCAGCTCACGCAGGACCGCGAAACTGCCGACGTCCCCGGCGTGAAGAATCAACGCGACGCCGTCCAGTGCGGCGAGCGCCTGCGCGCGCATCAGCCCGTGCGTGTCTGAGATCAGGCCGACGAGCACGGCGCCTTACCGGTCTTGCGACAGGTACTTGTCGAACCACCCGACGATGTGCTGCAGGCGTTCGATGCGGTGCCAGGGCTTGCCCGATCGAGACAGTTCGTGGTTCTCGTTTGGAAAGCGGACCATGACGGTATCGCGCTTCAGAAACTTGAGCGCCCGGAACAGATCCTCGCCGCCCGCGGCCGGCGGCGTCCGCCAGTCCTCATCACCAAGGATGAACATCAGCGGCGTACGGATCTTCTCGACGTGCGTGATGGGGGAGCGCCGCGCGAAGTCCTCGGGGTCCTGGAAGGGCGGCTTGCGAAACCAGGTCGGACGGAACAGCGTGAAGTCGGCGGTGTACCAGAAGTTCGCCCAGTCCGAGATATCGCGCTGGCTGACCGCCGCTTTGAAGCGATCGGTCTGCGTCACCGTCCAGTTGGTGAGCAGTCCGCCGCCGCTGCCACCCGTGACGCCCATCCGCGCCTCGTCGACGTAGCCCTTCTTTACGACTTCGTCGACGCCCGCCATGATGTCTTTGTAGTCATCTCCCGGGTAGGCAAACTGGATGATGTTGCCGAAGTCCTGCCCATAGTTCGAGCTGCCACGCGGGTTGGTGTACAGGACGACGTAACCCTTGGCGGCCATCCAGTGGAACTCGTGCGTGAAGGTGTTGCCGTAGGCCGTATGCGGGCCGCCGTGAATCTGGACGATGAGTGGATATTTCTTCGACGCGTCGAAGGACGGCGGCTTCTGGATCCAGGCCTGGATCTTCTTGCCGTCAAAGCTGGTGTACCAGAACTCTTCCGGCTCGGTCAGCGTCAACCCCCCGAAGAGCGCGTCGTTGAAGGTCGTCAGCTTCTTCGCCGGGCCGAGGCCGTCGGCGACGAATACGTCGCCGAGCTGCGTCTGCGAGGAGATGACAATGGCGAACCTGGCACCGCCGGCCGTCGCGGTGTAAGCCATCACGTCATGCTTCTTCTTCGCCGGCGAGTCGGTCACCTTCGCGCTGGCGACGTCGACGCGGACCAGGTCGGCATCGCCTTGAACGCCGGCGCGCATGATGACCGATTTGCCGTCGGTCGCCCACACCGGGATGGCCGGGCTGGCACCGCGCGGGGCACGTTGATCCCCGCCGACGCCGCCGCCGGCATCGAAGTCGTAGCCGGCCGTCAGGTTCCGAGGTGATCCGCCCGGGCCGTCGACAACCCAGAGATCAGTCTGCGAGTAGGATCGCTCCGGGTTGCCGTTGAGCGTGCCGAGAAACGCGATGCGCTTCCCATCGGGCGCGATCGCATACGCGCCGATGCCACCGTCGATGCTGGCGATAACCTTCGGTTCGCCACCGTCCTTCGATACCGCGTGGAGGTCGCTGTCGCCTGAAAGGTAATAGGGCTGCTTCCTTCGGTCGGACACGAAGTAGATCTGCGAGCCGTCGGGAGACCACGCCACGTTGCCGGCGGCGAACTCCCCGGTGGTGACAGGTGCGGGTTTCGGCAGGGCCGCGCCGGGCGCCTCGAGAGTCACCGTCCAGATCTGCCCTGGCCGATCGCGATCGACGAACCCGAATCCCGGTACGCCGTTGGCGCGATACACCGCCTCGGTGATGACACGGACGTCGCTCTGGCGGGCGGCAGGCTTGCCGTCCTTGCTCTCGGCGCCTTCGGGTTTCGCTGCAAGATCCGCCGGCTTTGCCGACGACGAGAAAGCGATGGTTCTGCCATTCGGGGACCACACGGGATTGCCGGCCCCTCGTGGGATGTCGGTGACGGCGCGTGCTTCACCGCCGGCCATGCCAAGGATGTAAATCTGGGGCGGCAGGACCCGGCCATCCTTTTCGGCAGCGCGAACGAAGGCCAGGTGCCGGCCATCGGGCGACCACCGTGGGCCGGTGTCGCGTGTCGACCCGGTCAGGCGGCGCGGCCCTTCAGACCCGTTCGTATTCACGATCCAGACAGAGGTGTCGTAGGTATCCGCCTTTTCGTTGACGTCTACGCGCACGAAAGCGACCTGCGATCCGTCGGGTGAAATCTGAGGGTCCGCGACCCAGATAAATTTCATCAGGTCATGCTCCGTGAGCGCCCGCCGCTGTGCCGCCGCTGGCGCATTCCACGCCGGGAAGAAAACTGCGACCACCAGGGCGGTGGCCAGGCGCCGCTTCGAACTCATCATCACTCGCTCCCGCACGTTAATTAGTTTGCGCTGGGGCCCCACCCCCAGCGCCATGCCAGCCCTCGCTCAATCGCTCGGGCCGAATTCTATTGTTGCTGTGCCGCTTTGGCTTTCTTGACCAGGGTGCGGATCTCGCCGTCAATCTCTGAGTCGACGTCCGGGTTCCACCCCTGCTGCCGGTACCGCATGATCCCTTCGTGATCCATCAGGATGTAGGTCGGGAAACTATTGACCTCGAAACGGTTCGCCATCATCCCCCGGTCGTCGTAGAAGTGCGTCCACTCGAGCCGATGCTTCTCGATGAACGCCTTCCACGCCGTCTGGTCGCGGTCGGCGCTGATCCCGAGGATCACGACCGGTTCATCCTTGTACTTCTTCTGTAGCCTCGCCAGCCCGGGGGTTGCGGTGAGGCAGGGCCCGCACCACGTCGCCCAGAAGTCAATGAGGACGACCTTCCCGCGCAGGTCCTCGGAGCTGAGAAACTCGCCCGCCATCGTGGTGAACGAGAAGTCCGGTGCAAAGTTCTCCCGCGCTCGACGCGGGTTCTCGATGTACTTCTTCGCGGTGGCGGCTTCCGGCTTGGTGCCGGCGCGTTCCACGAACTCGCGCAACTCCTTGAGCGCTTCCTCGTCGCGCAGCTGCTTGAGCAGTGTCACCCCGAGGTTGTACTGTGCCACCGGATACATGTCCGCCATCGTCATGACCGACCGAAAATCCTCCTCGGCCTGCTTCCAACGCTTGTCGTCCGGCTTTTCGCCGAGGGCAAAAAAGGAGACCCCGCGCAGGTTGCGTGCCTCGGCGTCGAGGACCTTGCTGTCTCCGACGTACTTGAGGGATTCGGTGCAGGCGTCCGCCGCGCTCTTGTGCGCCTTCAGGCCCTGGTAGGCGCGGGCCATACCGAGAAGGGCGTGCACGGACTTCTTGTCCTTGAGCCCGTTGGCGTCGCGGAAGATGCGGAGCGCATCTTCATACTGGCGGCGGCCGAGCATGGATTCCGCATCGCGCATCTTCGAATCGAAGTCGGTCTCCTGCGCGATGGTGTCAGGAGCGGCCGTAAGCAGGGTCGAGAAGGCAAGCTATCAGCAGGGTTCGGGTGATCACCATGGGACGCCTCACGGGCGAGAAGATAGCACGTGCTTCGTCCGGGCCGGACCATGTGGAGGCCGCGGCAAATGCAATAGAGTTAGCCGATGCTTCGAAGGTCCGTCATGCTCGGCGCGCTGGTCGTCGCCTCCGTCGTGTACGTTGCCGGGCAGCCGCCGCAAACCACCATCCTTCGCCCCGCGCGTGTGTTCGATGGGGACACCATGCACGATGGCTGGGCCGTTCGCGTCGTCGGTCAGCGTATTGAAGCAGCCGGTCCAGCGGCATCTCTGTCGGAGCAGGGCGCAACGGTCATCGAGTTGCCGGGGCAGACGCTGATGCCGGGGATGATCGAGGGACACTCGCATGTCCTGCTCCACGCCTACAACGAGACGTCCTGGAACGATCAGGTTTTGAAGGAGCCGCTGGGGCTCCGCACCGCCCGGGCGGTGAACCACCTGCAGGCGACGTTGCAGGCCGGGTTTACGACCATCCGGGACCTCGGCACCGAGGGCGCCGCATACGCGGACGCCGAGTTGAAGGCCGCGGTCGAGCAGGGGATTATCCCCGGCCCGCGCATGATCGTGACGACGAAAGCCATCGTCGCGACCGGCAGCTATGCGCCGAGGGGGTTCGCCCAGCAATCGACGGTGCCGCAAGGCGCCGAGGAGGCCGACGGCGCCAACCTGGTGCGTGTCGTCCGCGATCAGATCGGGCACGGCGCCGACTGGATCAAGGTCTACGCGGATTATCGATGGGGCGCACGTGGTGAAGCGGCTCCCACGTTCTCCATCGACGAACTGACACTCATCGTTCAAACGGCGCGAAGCAGCGGCCGCCCGGTCGTGGCCCACGCCACGACCGCCGAGGGTATGCGGCGGGCCCTGCTCGCCGGCGTCGAGACTATCGATCACGGCGACGACGGCACGCCGGAGATCTTCAAGCTGATGGCCGAGCGCAAGGTGGCGCTGTGCCCGACCCTGGCGGCCGGGGATGCGACGACGCAGTATGCGGGATGGAAGAAGGGAACGTCGCCGGAGCCGGCCCGCATTACGCGGAAGCGCGCCAGCTTCAAGATGGCGCTGGATGCCGGTGTGACGATTCTGAACGGGAGCGACGTGGGCGTGTTTCCGCACGGCGAGAATGCGCGGGAACTCGAGCTGATGGTGGCGTACGGCATGCCCGCCGTGGATGCCCTTCGCAGTGCCACCGCCGTGGCGGCGCGCGTGCTGCACATGGACGATCGAATTGGCCGGGTGAAGGCAGGGCTTCTTGCCGACCTCGTTGCCGTTGAGGGCGACCCGGGCCGCGATATTGCGGCGCTGAGGCGTGTGGGCCTCGTCATGAAAGGTGGCGCGATCGTCCGCCCGCCTGCGCCGCGATAGATGCCCGACGCCGTTCCGTTCGAGATCATTCTGCGGACGCCCTGGGCGGGACCCTGGCGCCGCTTCAGCCGTCCGTTCCAGGTGATCGCCGTTCATGACCGCCTCGACGTGCGTGAGGCGCTGGCGCAGGTGGACCACGCGGTGCGTGGGGGTGCCTACGCCGCCGGCTTCCTGACCTACGAGGCGGCCGGTGCGTTCGGCCTCCCGGTTCAGCCGCCGTCGCCCGGCCTCCCACTTCTGTGTTTTGGTTTGTTTGCGCCGGAGCAGGTCGAGTCGCTCAACCGATTCCCAGCCGCCGAGCGGCGCGTCTCTCGGCGAGTGGCGCGCCTCGATCGATCACGCCGCCTACCTGCGTGCCATCGGACAGATCAAATCAAGCATCGAGGCGGGGGATACCTACCAGATCAACTTCACGTTTCGACTGACGGCACCATTTGAAGGCGACCCCGCGGCGTTGATGCGCGACCTCTACGCCGGCCAGGCCGGGCCATGGAGTGCCTACGTGGAAGTCGGCGAACACGTGATTTGCTCGTCGTCGCCCGAGCTCTTCTTCAGCCTCGCGGAGGAGCGGCTCGTGTGCCGGCCAATGAAGGGCACCGCTGCGCGCGGCCACTGGGCAGAGCAGGACGACATGCTCGGCCGCGCCCTGCGCGCGTCGGAGAAGAACCGCGCCGAGAACGTCATGATCGTCGACATGGTGCGGAACGACATCGGCCGCATTGCCAAAACCGGCAGCGTCAAGGTCACGTCGCTGTTCGACGTCGAACGCTATCCCGTGCAGTGGCAGATGACCTCGACGGTTGAAGGTACCGTTGAGACGCGATCGCTGCTCCGGTTGTTCGAGGCGATGTTCCCATCGGGCTCGATCACCGGTGCGCCCAAGCACAGCTCGATGGGCATCATCAGCGAGCTGGAGACGACGCCGCGCGGGATCTACACCGGCGCGATTGGGTATGTGTCGCCGCGAGGGCGCGCCCACTTCAACGTGGCGATCCGATCGGTCGTGATCAATCGCGTCAAGGGCACGGCGGAATTCGGTGTCGGCAGCGGCATTGTGTGGGACTCGGTGGACCGCGATGAGTACGACGAATGTCTGCTCAAGGCCCGGGTGATCGGCTCGGTCGCCGCGCAGTCGCAGCGCTCGCCCTCATATGCGATCGGCGAGTCACCCGGATTCCAGCTGTTGGAGACGATCCGGTGGACACCCTCAGAGGGCTTCGCCCTTCTCGACCGCCATCTCGACCGGATCGCGGCATCGGCGGCGTGTTTCGGTGTGCCTTGCGATCCCGCGGAAATGCGGAGCATGCTTGCGACTGCTGTCGGCGACCTGCGGGGACCGTCCAAAGTGCGGCTGCTTCTCGAAGCCGACGGAGGGCTCTTGTGCGAGGCGGTTGACCTGGTTGCCTTGAATGATCCGCTGCGGGTTGCGATGGCGAGCGCTCCCATCGATCGGGGTGACGTCCTGCTGTACCACAAGACGACAAGGCGGGAGGTGTACGAACGAGCGCGGGCGGGCCGGCCGGACGTTGACACCGTGATCCTCTGGAATGCGGCCGGCGAAGTGACCGAAGCGGCGGAATCCAACGTCGTCGTCACGTCTCGGTGGTGTCAAGGTGACGCCGCCGGTCTCGTCGGGACTTCTGTCCGGAACGATGCGAGCCGAGTTGCTGGAGACGGGAGAGATCGTCGAGCAGGTCGTCACGGTGGACGAGTTCCGCGCCGCCGAGGAGATCTGGTTGATCAACTCGGTGCGCGGATGGATGCGGGCCGTGCTCGTCGAATAAGCGCACGGAGGGCGGCCATCCGGTGCGGGTGAGGGCAGCACATCGGAGCGCACCAGGAACTCGCTACTGCGCCGAGAGCTTCAACGTGATCGGCTTCTTCTCGCCTTCATTGAGACGCAGAGACGTCGCTATCGTCTTCACCCGTTCGAGAAACTCCGGGTTGGTTTCCTCGCCCGGCTCCAGGTACTCGAGGGCGACGGCAAGGTAAGAGCCAGCCGGCAGCCCGCTGATCACAAAGCGTCCCGTCTGATCGGGGCGCGCGACCCGCACGTGGCGTGACTGCCAGCCCCACAGGTGCGTATCAGTGGGAAAGACCAGGACGGCGAAGTCCGTTTCGGCAACACCCTTGGCGTTCTGCACGGATCCGGAGACCTCGGTCACCTGGTTGGTCAGGATGACCTCCATGTTCGAAGTCTCCTGCCCGGCCTTCACGTCCAGGCCGCTGTCGATAACGTCGGTTCCGTCCACCAGGATGGACTTCACGGTCCAGCCGCTGGGCGGGTTGATGACGCGGACCACGCGGCGGCCGACGAGGCCCTTGAGCTCGAACGTCCAATCGGCTTTGATCGTGGCGCTTGATGATACCGGGAGGGCGGTACTGCTCATGTCGGCCGCGATGAGCGACATCATGGAAGGCGGGGCGGCGGGCGCATTACCGCCGTCGAAGCGGACGACGCCGCGAGCCGTTCCTCCGAGCGTGGTCATCAGCGCAATGCCAGTGACATCGTCACCGGTCACGGTGATCTGCGATGTGACGATCTCCGGTACGGGCATGCCTGCGGTCGAGCCCGTCGCCGCGATAGCCTCGAGATCCACCACTTGCGCGACGAGGACGTAGTCTCCCGGGGAGACGCCGTTGACCTTCCAGTTCCCATCCTGGATCATCCCGGGCCGAAGGGTCATGTTTCCCGCCGGCCCTTCCTCGCGGATCATGACCATCCCCTGCTTGACGGGCTTGCCACTGGCGCTCGTCACCGTACCCGAGATGTTGGACAGCCTCGATGGTACGAGCGAGATGACGATGTTCTGCGCCTCCTGTCCGACGGCGACCTGCAGGCGTTGCGCCTCGCTCACGCTGAGTGCGCTGGGATAGTAGCTCTGGCCATAGCCGCTGCGATCCTCGGAGGTGCCGAGGAACGTGAATGTGCTTGGCCGAGCCGCGACGTAGTAATCGCCGGGCGGCAGGCCGTGCAGACGATATTGCCCGAGGTCGTCGGTCGTATCGTTCGCCGACTGGGCGAGCTGGCGCTGACCGTTCATATAGCGGAACCGCAGTGCCGTCACGCCGGCGCCGGTGACCGCCTCGCCGAACTCGTCGACGACACGGCCGGTCACGGCCCCCCCGCGCGGAAGCGCGACATCAAGTTTGTCGATGGTGGCGCCGTTGGCGACGTCGATGGGCTTGCCGGCCTCGAACGGCCGTCGCTGCCCGTAGGAGAGCGAAACGTAACCGCCTTTGGTGACGGAGATCGAGAGCCGTCCGGCGGGCAGCTCCCGCAAGCTCCCAACGTCCTTCCGCGTCGGTGGATACGGACTTGCCTTCGCGCAGCTCCGGCCCTGAAGCGCGGACGACAGCTCGGCGAAGCGGCCGGCCGGTCTCGAGCGAGACGACGCGGCCTGCCAGCTTCGCGGTGCCGGTCTTCTGCGTGGCGGAGGAGTCACGCGGCTGGCCGGGCGATGAAGGCGGTGGCGGGGGCAGGGGAGGGGGCAGTGGCGGCGGGCCCTGCGCGGCCGCGATGCCGGTCAGCAGACACAGCGCAAATCCCAGCGTGAACAAGCCGTTTCGAGCCGTCATGAATGCACCCCTGAATTTCGGGGAGCATACTACACGGCCTCCGCGGAATTAAGCGGGTCGGTGTGATCCGTTATTCCGTGTCGTCAGTGTTCCCGGATGTTCCGGATTTTCTGGTCGCGATCGCTCTCGAACTGGGCGAGGTCGCGCACCAGGTGTTCGCGGTGCAGCTCGAGTTCCTGCGGATCGAAGATCGCAGCGGTCTGGGACTGGTGCATGATCCGGCGCTCGGCGACGCGGGCCTCGTAGACGCTCCGCGCTTCGGCGATCGCGGCGCGCTGGGCGTCGGTCAGTGTTGTCTGCTCGATCCCGGCCTCCGCGTCCTTCTTCTTCAGGCGTTCCATCGCGAGTTCGAGTGCGCTCTTGGGGGCGTCAGACATGTTTCGAGTATAGCGGTTCGGCTACTTCTTGATCTCCAGCTTCAAACCAGCCTCGCCCCGGCACGGCGGCTCGGCGACCGCTTTCAGCTCGTAGACGCCCATTTGCTCATACTTGTGATTCCGGGTCTGCGGCAGCACGCCGGTCACCTTGTCGATCGTCCCATCGCCGAAATCGAGCGTGACGACGCACTCGCCGCGGCCGGTGATGGTGACGACCATGCCGGCGTTCGGGCCGTCGGGGCCGGGTTCGGCCGCGAGCCCCACACACCGCGATTGATGGCCCGAACGTCGAGCTTCGCGCGCGCGACCCCTTCGCACGGCGGTTCAGGGGTGGCAACCACAAGGTATTCGCCGTCACCGGCAAAGACGTGCTGGACGCGGTCGGGCAGCTCGGCCGTCCGCTTCTCAATGGTTCCGTCGCCGAAGTCGAGCGTGTAGCTGCACCGACCGGTACCAACAAGTGAAACAAAGACACCGCTGCCTTCATCGACCCTTGCCGGGGTGAATTCGATCCTGGTGATGCGGGGCGTCGGTTGCTGGGCCGAGATCATGGCGCCGATGACCAGTATCGCGATGAGTGGGCCGATGAGTCGAATGAAGCCGTCGCATGAGGTGCCTCCGGCGCTGTCGAGCCGCAACAGTCGTGCCAGCGACGTCGCGATGTCCGAGGGAGGTGCTCGATGCCACTACGGCTGTGATCGAAGTCGCTCCTCTGGCATTCGGCTACTTCCGCACCTGCAGGGTCGCTTTCATGGTTGGGTGAAACCTGCACGTATAGGCCAGTTCGCCCGTCGTCTTGAAAGTGCGACGCCAGGATTTGCCCGGCGCGATCACACCGGACTCAAACCCGTCCTTGCTCGCTTCCCGGGTGGCGGTATGCGCAATGAGATCCTTGTTGACCCATTCGACGCTGTCGCCCGGCCGGATCGTCAGGCTCGCAGGGCTGAATCTGGTCGCATCGATGACGACGGTGTGGAGAACTGGCTTGGTGGCGCGTTGCGCGGCGTTTGGCGCCGCGCAGCACACCACCAGCACGAAAGCGCCAAGGAACCTGTTCATCCCGCGCTCACTTGGCGGCCGCGAGCGTCTTCTGCAGGCTCTTCGCGTGCTCGAGATGCGCGACAAACGCCGGCCGGACCTTGACGATGAGCGCCTTCAACTCGGCGTTCTTCGCATTGGGCACCAGTGTCTTGTCGATCGCTTCGAGCACCTGGGTGTGGTACGCCACTTCGTTGTCCACGTAGGCCTTGTCGAACGCCGCGCCCTTGAGGGTCTTGAGATTCGCGAGATTCTTCTCGCCGCCGGCCTTGAGCGCCTTACTGGTGGGGTTGTCTTCAGGCGTGACCTTGAGGCGGGTCGCGAGGTCGACGGCCGACTTGTTCACGCCGGTGTGGTCGGCCACCATCGTCGCGCCAAACTTCTTCACCTCGGCGTTGGTCGCCATCTTGACCGCCAGTTCGCCGGCGTCAATATCCACCTGGTTGGCCGTGACGACGATGCTGGCGATCTGGGCGTCATTGATCGACTGCGCCCCGGCAGTCGCGCTGATGAGCAGGAATGCCGCAACGGCAACAACATGAAGTTTCACACGCACGCTCCTTGAAATCTGACGTGCGGATCATCCGCACATCACATTCGATGCGCGCCGGAGCCAGGATGTTCCCGGGCGAGGAGCTCGAGCACGCGGGCAACGATCCGGTCGCACCGTGCCCCGGCAAAACCGAACACATCGCCGGTGGCCATGTCGAGGTCGCGGGCAAGTGCTTCACGCAGGAGGGCGCGGGCCCGGAAGAGCCGGCTCCGCACTGTCGCGGCGGGAATGGACAGCGCATCCGCTGTCTCTTCAACCGTCATCTCTTCAACTTCGCGCAGAGTGAAAACGGTGCGGAAGGCGACCGGCAACTCGTCGATACGGAGTTCGAGCATGCGGCGGATCTCTGAGCGAAGCGTGGCGGCAGACGGCGATTCACCCGTCTGGTCAGGCAGCTCGGCTTCGGCAGGACGGCGTGGACGATCGGTGGGCGGCTCGAATGGGACGACTACGCGTTCGCGCTTCTGCTTGCGCAGGCGCATCAACGCCTGGTTGGCGACGATGCGGACCAGCCAGGTGCCAAGCTGCGACTCGCCTCGGAACGAGTCGATGTGGCGGTAGGCGTCGAGGTAGCCGTCCTGGACCGCATCTTCAGCGTCCGCGTCGTCTTTCAGGATGGCGCGGGCAACGCGGAACAGCCGTCCATTGTGCTGGCGCATGAGTGCCTCGAACGCGGCGTGGTCGTGCCGGCCGATGCGCTGAACAAGCTCTGCGTCTTCACGCGCGGTAGTGGTGCGCATACCCTATCTGATGCACGAAGCGGCCCAGGCGTTCCCGCCGAGGCTGGCCCGGCGCTCCGCCCGGGCTACCAGATCGAGCGCCAGTAGTCGCGCAGGGCAGCGAACAACCCTGGATCCGTGGACCTGGAGGCAGGTCCTGGCGGCTCATTGGTCACGGTGTAGGGCTGGCCGCCCCGCATGAACAGTTTCTCAGCGTCGGCCTTGTTCAACGGACGGGCGCCACGTCGTCCAAAGACCGCGAGCTGGTTGCCGCTCTCGTCGGCGGCGCGGTCACGGTCGATCCCCTCCGAGATCATGAGCGCACCGCCGTGAATCGGGTAGGTGGCGACCAGCGCAGGTGTTGGCCTGGGGCTGAAGCCGTAGTGATTCGGATTGCTCTCCGGCGAGAACAGCTGCACGACCTGGAGACCGTTGTGGCCGTCGGCAACGTAGCCGAACAGGCTGGCGTTGGTCATGCCCACTTTGACGTCATTGGTGTCATTGATCTTCCCGCCGGCGTTGAACACCTGGTCGAGCACAGGCTGTTCGGGCCTGCCGATGTTGACGATCCCGATGCCGTCGTGACCCGCCGCGACGTAGGCATAGGTGCGAGCCAGGTAGACGTTGCGGGCGTCCTTGAAGGGCACGAGGGCGCGCGGGATCAGCCTCGGCGTGGCCAGTGATGTGACGTCCATCACCTTGAGGCCGTCCGCATCAGCCACGAAGGCATAGCGGAACTGGACCGCCAGGCCGCGCGGGTCCTTCAAGTCCGGCGCGCCGATCGTGGCGGTGATCTTCGGATCGAGGGGGTCATCGAGGCTGACGACCACGAGTGCCTTATCGGTGAGGATGTAGGCGTAGGTTCCAGCAATCGTGATCCGGCGCGCACCCGTCAGAGCCGCCGCCAGGATTGAAGGTCACGGCGCGGTCGAGGAAGTTGTTGGTCGGATTGCCGTCGAGGAGCGTCGCGACGCCGAGCAGCTTCCGGCTCTTTGCGTCCCTGTTGCCGATGACGATCAAGCCCTCGTCGCGGTCGGTGACGTAGAGGAAGCCGTACATCAGGTGGATCGGGCCTTCCTCGTTCTCGGGGAAGCGCTGCCGCAGCGGATCCAGCGCCAGGGTGGACGGCGTGGCGACCGCGGTCGCGTACTTCGTCTTCACGTAGAGCCGCTGCCCGAGCGGCGACACCGGCGCGGTCACGATCCGCTCGCTGAAGTCCTTGTTGTCGATGTTGGCGATGTCGTAGACGCGGAACCCGCCTTCACCGAGGGCGGCATAGACGTATTCGCCGCGCTGCTGAACGTCGAGGACGTTCTCGCCGGGATGGTGGTGCGCCTCGGTCAGCTTCAGCCCGGCGTCTGCGTGCTTCTTGTAGCTGGAAGGGTAGGCCAGCTTGTGCAGATCGCTGCCGATGATGGCCGGCGGATCATCACGTTCCGCCACCGCGATGCCCTCAAAGCCAGTCTTGCCGGCCGCCACCCAGACGGTGTGGCCGATGAAGTTCATGAAGTTCGTGCCCTGCAGCAGCAGGTTGGCCATCCAGGCGTTGTTGTCGCCGGTCTTCGAGACGTGGCAGTCGGTGCAGCGTTTGGTCTCGGTCGTGCGCACGGTGTGCGGCACGAACGTGCTGAAGGCCTGGCCGCTGAAGCCCTCGGCCGACACCGTCTGCTGCTGGTAGTAGAGCCAGCCGCGCGACTGGTTCTGGGAGCTGACGAGGACGGCGCAGGCCGAGCGGACCGGTGCGATGCGGTTGCCGGTGACCGTGCCGTCGCGGCCGAGGAAGAAGGAATCGTCGCGCAGCACCTGGAAGTTGTAGGACGTCCAGTTCCGCGTCTCGAGACCTTCGTTGTGAAGCATCGGCGCCTTGCGATTCGCGCTCATCGAAAGATGGCAGCCGAAACAGGTCGGCGTCCACGAGGTGTGGCACGTGTAGCAGGTCATCTTCTCGTTGGCGTGCGCGAGCGTGCCGGGCGCAGCGGCGTCGCCCCAGGTGACGCCATCCTTCTGAATGGTCTTGGCCAGCCGCGCCTGCTCGTTATATGTGGCGCTGCCGGGCGTGATGGCGTCGACGACCTGGCGGATCTCCCACTTCACGTCCTTCTCCATCATCGAGCGCTGGAACAGCTTGTCGCCCTCCCAGTAGAAGCGCCGCTCGCGGAAGGGGGTGCGCAGCGCCAGCAACGCGGTTCCGCCGCCGCTCGGTGCGGCTGGTCCGCTCGTCATCAGCGTCGGACGCTTCTGCGCCGTGCCGTGGCAGTCGACGCAGTCGATCTCGACGGCGTTGCGCGTCTCGCCATAGAGCTTGCCGTTGCCGTGATTGTCCTGCCCGAAGTGGCAGTCCACGCACTGCATGCCTTTCTCGAGGTGGATGTCCTTCAGGTGAACAGCCTTGCCGAACTTCTCGGGATCGTCGAATGGGATCGTGCCGCCGCGGCGATCGAGCAGGTTCCCTTCCTTGTCACGCTTGAAGACCGCGCGGTAGACCCAGCCGTGGCCATGGAAGTCGGCGAACTGTGTGTGCTGGAGCTGCTTGTTGAATTCGGGCGTGCCGGTCCTGGCGAGGAAGTCGACGTCGCCCCAGAGCCCGCGCTGCGCCGAGGCCTCGGGATTCCGGGCGCGGATCTCCGCACGGTCCTTTTCACTCCGGTTCAACTCGGCCGGCGGGTACATCGCCTTGCCGTCAGTCTCGTTCTCCCACCACGTGTAGCCGTAGTAGGTCGTCACCATGTTGGTGCCGGGGTGCATGTGGCAGGTCATGCACTGGCTGGACGGAATCGAGCGAGTGAAGGTGTGCTTGATCGGGTGGCCCGGCTGCGCCTTGTTGATGGTCGGATCCGCGGTAGCGGACTGACCCATGTTGCCGAACGACGCGTACGGACCGGAGTGCGCGGGCGACCGATCGTTGGCGTAGACGACGTGGCAGGCGGTGCAGCCGCTGCCGCGATAGTCGCCAGGCTGATCGTTCGTGCCCGGGAACGAGAGGAGTGGATCGAGCAGCCGCGTCTTCTGCAGGCCGAGGAAGACCGGGTCGGTCCGCAGCAGCGTGCCGAAGCCGCGGTCACTCAGCTTGGCGTCGGGACGGCCCGGCTCTTCGCTCCGCGTCGGGTTGCCGATCTCCGGACGCTTGACGCCGCCGCGTTCGAACACGCGCAGCACGTTGCCCGGCTGTGCAATCTCCCAGCGGGGCAGCGGTTCAAGGAAGGGCAGGACGCCCTTGGTGCGCGTTTCTTCCGGCGTTGGCGGCGGGAAGGTCTGCAGCCGCTGCGGCGTGCCATCCGGCCCGTAGCTCTCGCCGTAGCGCGCGTCTTTGAACGGCACGGAGCCGTTGTTATACAGGGCCGCGCCCCACAGCATCGCGCCGTGGGTCATCATGCTCGTCCGCGAGTTCATGACCTCCGCGGCATGGCACGAGCCGCAGGTCCGGTCCGCCACGCGCAGATCACCCGGGTTGATGAACTGGATGTATTCCTGCGACTCCTTCAGCCAGTCGGTGTAGGCGCGCTCGGGATTTGCCGACGATTTGCCGAAGTCGCGGATCTTCGGCTGCGGATGCGCCTTCAGCTTCGCCCCGTCGTAGGCCTTGGAGCCGGCCGTCATGCCGGCGGTGATCGAGATGGCCGGATCACCGCCGTGGCAATCGGCACAGCCGATCTGCACCGCTCCGCCGGGATGCATCGACGCTTCATCCACGCTGGTGTGACAGGTGATGCACCCGGCGCTCTTGCTATCCGCCGCGGCCCGCTCCACCTGAACGACCGGCGGCGCAGTCGCTGCGAGCAACTCGGGCTCGCCAAAATCCGCACGAAGACAAAAGACCAGGACCGCCACGAACATGGCGAAGGCGAAGATCGAGTGTCCGTGTAGTCCGTGGCATCCGTGAAGTCCGTGTGATCCGTGAAATCCGTGTAATTAGAAGACGAGCCGCAGATTCAGAAACGCCGAGAAGAAATGATCTCGCGTGTAGATGTCCTTCAGCCCCTGTCCGGCCGCCAGCGCCGAGACGCCTCCGACCAGGACGATGTTGTCGCTCAGGGGCGGACGATACTGAAAGCCGGCACCGTAGTCGAGGCCGATGTTCTCGCCGACGCGGCCCTGGAAGAGCAGGGCTTCGAGCGCCGCCGTGTCCATGAAGCGGAGGTAGCTCACGTTGGCAAAGCCGCGCAGCTTCGGTGTCAGCTCGACGTCGAGGCCGCCGCTGACGAGGATCACGCCGGGATTGACGAAGTTGGCCTGGCCCTCGTCCTTGTTCGTTCGCAGCGTCGGCAGAAGGCTCACCGGGGAGACGAGCCCAGTGCCGGTCTGGGCGAGACGAAGCCCCTGGCGATTCCACAGGCTGAAGGGGCCACCCGCGAAGACCGGGATGTCGACGATCGCATCGAAGCCGCGGCCCACATCATCGCTGATGTCATCGTCGCCGGAGGCGTAGAAGACCGCGCCCTTGATTCGCAGCCAGTCCTTGTCGATTGAGAGCTCGAGGGCCGCCATCTGCGCGTTGATGTCGATGGCCTGCGCGGCGATCGGGTTCGCCGTTTCACTGCCGAGGACCTGGTAGAAGGCATGGCTGATATTGAGCCGGCCGATGTGGCCGTTGCCCGCCCATCCCATGTAGTAGGCGTCCACTTCGTTCTCGGCGATCAGCCCGATCGGCGCCGGCCGAACGAGGAAGCCGTTGTGGTCGTAGTGCTCCTGCCCCTTGTCGATGTTGCGGTGGAAGCTGAAGGACGTCGTGTAGCCGGGGGTCAGGAAGTCCTGGATGTAGACGTTGCCGATCCAGACCTGCTGATTACGGCGCTCCCACTCGTTGAACCCGCTGTTGGTTTCCTTCTCGAGCAGATCGAAGAACGCGCCGTTGTATTCGATCCGGCTGTTCTTGAACGTACCGAAGAGCCGCACACCAGGCGCCTCGAGCACCGACACGAAGCCGCGGAAGTCGCTGCTGAACTCCTGGATGCCGGCGCGGATCGAAACGAAGTCGTAGTTCGAGCTCAGGTCCGCGAGCTTGACCTCGCCAAAGGCCTCCTGCAGGCCAACATGCGACGACAGCCGGTTCGAGCCGCGCCGCACGTCGAAGTTGACCGCTCCGTATTCGGCCGTGTTGATGAAATTCACGCTGACGGCCGGCTGCACGCGGATGCGCCAGTCGACCGGGCGATAGGCGGTATCGCCGCGGAAGAGATCGAACGAGGTGCGCAGGACGGTGACCGGGAAGTACTGTCCGCCTCGCCCGAAGAAGTCCTCACTGCCGGGACGGCTGGTGGAAACGCCGGACGGCACCGGGAGGTTGCGGCCCTCGGCCAGCGAGTCGCTGACACCGGTGAACGTGAAGAACGTCCGTTTACCGATGATCGGTCGATCGCCTTTCAGGGTGTTGGTGTTGTACGGCTGCCACCATCGTCCTGCGACGTAGGGATAGTCGCCGCCGATACCGTAGCGATCCCAGTCGGGGAGCGGCAGGTTCCAGCGATCCGGTATGCGCATGAAGACCTTCTCGTCCGGCGCGAGCGGACGCGGCTCGCCGCCGGCGTCTGCGCGTGGACGCACGAGGGTCTGCGAGGGAGCTGTCGGCTGGAGGACAGCGGGCGCGGCGGGTTGCGCCGGCAGGGCGATTCGCTTCAGCACCAGCTCGGTCGTGACCAGCTCCGAGCGTCCGAGACGAAGGTCTGTGCGCGTCAGCGGCTCGTGTCCGTCCGCCGTGACGGAGATCGAGTACTCGCCGGCCGCCACGTCAAGAAACCGGAAGATGCCCTCAACGGTGGTGGTGGTGCGGCGCGGGTCGGCAAACGCGACCGGCCGGCCGGATGTCGCGCGCAGCTGCAGTGATACCTGCGCGTTGGCGATCGCGCGCCCATCGTCTCCGCGCACCACGCCCTGGATGGAGGCAGGGCGTTCGGATTGGCCGGGGATGCGCTGCGCGAAGACCGGAGTGGCGACGAACAGCCATCCGAGCACGGCGATCACGGCAGCCCTGACGGGTCCTAGCGGCGCCATTCGTCGATCAGATTGGCCACCAGTCCCGTCCATCCTGTCTGGTGATTGGCGCCGAGTCCAGCGCCGTTGTCGCCGTGGAAGTACTCGTTGAACAGCAGCAGGTCGCGCCAGTGGGGATCGTTCTGGAACCGCTCCGTGCCGCCGTAGATTCGCCGGCGCCCATCCGGCCCGCGCGTGAAGAGACCGATCATCCGGTTGGCTACCTCGCCCGCCATGTCGGAGGGCCGGAGCGCATGGCCGCCGCCGGCCGGCGCCTGCACGGTGAACTCCGGTCCGAGTGCCTCGCTGAATCGCATCAGCGATTCGATCAGCAGATAGGACGTGGGGAACCAGACCGGTCCACGCCAGTTCGAGTTGCCGCCCTTGATCTTGACGTCCGCCTCACCGGGCTCGTAGTGGACGGTGCCGTTGCCGAAGCGGAACGGATGGAGCTCGTGGAACTTCGAGAGGCTGCGGATGCCCCCCGGTGAGAGGAATTCGCTCTCGTCCCACACCCGCTCGAGCAGCCGACTGAGCTGATGACGGTCCACGATCGACAGGACGTGATGCTTGCCGGTCTGCCGCTGCTCCATAAAGCACGCCTGGCCGACGAGGTCGGCTCGGTTGCGGATGAACCACTGCACGTCCTTCAGGAACATCGGCAGACGCTCGACGTGGGCCTCCTCGATCACGTCTACGGCAAAGAGCGGGATCAGCCCGACCAGCGAGCGCACCTCGAACTTGTGGAACGAGCCGTCCTGGTAGCGCATGACGTCGTAAAAGAATCCGTCGGCTTCGTCCCACAACTGGTAGTCGCGGCCGCCCATCTTCTTCATCGCGCCGCCGATGTAGATGAAGTGCTGGAAGAACTTCGTCGCCATGCTCTCGTAGACGCGATCGTAATGCGCCAGCTCCAGCGCGATGCGCATCATGTGCAGGCAGAAGAATCCCATCCAGCCGGTGGCGTCGGACTGTTCGAGGATCGCGCCGTTCGGCAGCTTTTCGCTGCGATCGACCACCGTGATGTTGTCGAGCCCCAGGAATCCGCCTTCGAAGACGTTCATCCCCTGGCTGTCGACCTTGTTCACCCACCAGGCGAAGTTGATCAGCAGCTTCTGAAAGCACTTCTCGAGAAACTCGCGGTCGCCTGTGCCGGTGCGCTCCTTCTCGATGTTGTAAACGCGCCAGCAACCCCAGGCGTGGACCGGGGGGTTGAGGTCGGAGAACTCCCACTCGTAGGCGGGAATCTGCCCGTTCGGGTGCTGAAACTGCTCGAAGAGCAGCACCCAGAGATTCTCTTTTGCGAAGGCCGGATCCACGAGCGCGAGAGCCACGCAGTGAAACGCGAGGTCCCAGGCGGCAAACCACGGGTACTCCCACTTGTCCGGCATCGAGAGGATGCGCATCGAATTGAGATGGCGCCAACTGGCGTTGCGCACGCGCTTCCGTGAGGCCGGCGGCGGCATATCGGGGTTGTCGCCGTCCATCCACAGCGCGACGTCGAACAGGTAGATCTGCCTTGTCCAGATCATGCCGGCCAGGGCCTGGCGCTGCACCATTCGTTCGTCCGCGGACGCATTCTTCGGGTGGATCGCGGCGTAAAACTCGTCGGCCTCCGGCGCGACGCTTCTCGACGACGGTCTCAACCGCCGCCAGTGCATCCGTCGCCGCGGCCGGCATGAGTCGGAAGTGCCAGACAGCGGATCCATGCCCGGGAATCGAGGCCTTGTAGTGGACACACGCCTTCGTCCCGATGCCGTCGGGATTGACCGCGGACTCGCCATTGACGATCTGCCGGTGGAAGGCGTCCTTGGTGTGCGCGCTCGCGGACGTGCCAGCGCCGAACACGATGGGTGCGTTGGTCTCGTTGTCAGTGAAGAGCGCGGTGCCGCCGGACGGCGCATACAGGTGGCGCGCGCCCAGCCGGTACTCGAACTGCAGATTCGCCAGCGGACGGCCGGTGCTGTCGTCCGCGATCAGCTCCTCCCAACCGGTTCCCGACCGACCCCGGATGATCGATGGCTGCGCAGCGCGTTGCGCGCCCCAACCCCACGTATTCCGAAACCACAACTGCGGGATGACGTGCAGCTCCGCATCATCCCGCCCGCGGTTGAAAGCCTCGATGCGGATGCAGATATCGTCCGTATCGTTCTTCGCGTATTCGATGACGATATCGAAGTAACGGTCGTCGTCGAAGACACCGGTGTCGAGAAGCTCGAACTCCATGCCGGCGCCGCCGCGGCGCCGGTTCTCGTCGAGCAGGCGAGCATAGGGATACTCGGCCTGCGGGTATTTGTAGAGCAGCTTCATGTAGCTGCCGCTCGGCGTGGCGTCGAGATAGAAGTAGTACTCCTTGACGTCCTCGCCGCGGTTGCCTTCACTCGACGTGAGGCCGAACATGCGCTCCTTCAGGATGGGATCGCGGCCATTCCAGAAGGCAGGAGAGAACACGAGCAGCTGGTAGCGATCGCACAGTCCGGCGATGCCGTCCTCGCCCCAGCGATAGGCCTTGCTCCGGGCCTTGTCGTGCGGCAGAAAGTTCCAGGCGTCGCCATTGGCGCTGTAGTCCTCGCGGACCGTGCCCCAGGAGCGCTCCGACACATAGCAACCCCAGCGCCGCCACGGTGGAATCGGAGAAGACGAGACTTCGGACAGCCGTCGGTGTTCCGCAGTTGGCATTGTGCGTCTGAACCCGGGGGAGCAACCGTGGCGAGAACGGTCCTCGACACTGTCTGCGCTGTATTATGCGTCAACCCTGCGCGTCGCACTCGTTCTGGATGCGCGCGGGCTCGTCGGGACGCCGATCACGCTCACGTTACAGTAGGTTTCATGCAGATCAAGTTCTGGGGCGTGCGCGGGTCAGTGCCATGGGCGACCCCTTCGACGATCGGTCACGGCTGCAATACGCCCTGCCTCGAACTCTCGGACGAGCGCACCGGGGCGACCCTGATTCTCGATGCCGGATCGGGCATCGTCGGGCTCGGTTCGGCGCTGGCGGGCCCGCCGCGAGAGCTGCCGATCCTCCTGACGCACTATCACTGGGACCATCTGCAGGGATTGCCGTTCCTCGAACAGCTGTATCAGCCTGGCTGGCAGCCACAGATCTATGCGCCGCGCTTCGAGTCCCACGATCCGGCCTGGATCGAAACGATTTTCAGGTCGCCGTTCTTCCCGGTGCCGGTCGAGCACCTGCCCAATCGTCCGGGCATCGAGGTCGTGACGGCAGGCGAGATGCGGATCGGCGGCTTCGATCTCTCCGCGATGGTGCTCAACCATCCGGGGGGCGCCCTGGCCTACCGCGTGCGAGGTATGACGGGCGACCTTGTTTACGCGACCGATCATGAGTTTGGGAACCCGGCACGTGACGAGGAGCTCGCCGATTTCGCGCGGGGTGCATCCGCCATGGTGCTCGATGCGCATTTCACGCCCGACGAAATCGCCGCGCACAAGGGCTGGGGGCACAGCGACTGGCGCCAATGCGCCGAGTTCGCCGCGGCCAATGACATTGGCGGTCTCTGGCTCTTCCACCACAAGCCAGGGCGCAGCGACGAGGAGCTGGTGCGGATCACGGCCGACGCGCGCCGCGTGTTCGCGGCGACGGAAGCGGCAGGTGAGCGCGAATCGCTGCGGCTGTAGGCCTGGGCGGTTTGTAGCGCAGCCCTTTAGGGCTGCCCTTCTAACGCGGAAACTCCGGATTGCGCGGCAGCTTGAGGTACGGCAAGCGCACCGTGCGTCCTTTGCTGTCGCGTATGACTGAACGATCGACGCGAAGTTCGTCGGGCGGGTGGAACCCTTCGCTCCCGAGCTCGGACACGTAGTCGTCCTGCTCGACACCGTCACCGCTGACGCCGAGTCCGCCGATGACGCGATCGCCACGATAGAGCGGCACGCTGCCTGGGAACCAGACAATCCCACTCTGATTCACGTAGGACCGGTTGCCGCCGCGGCTCGGCCCGGGTCCCTCGGTGCAGGCGTTGACGGTGTCGTAGACATAGAGATCGAACCACGGGCCCGGGGTTGGCTTGTCGTTTCTCCTGAAGACTGATTCGGGCAGGTCGACACCCGGAGGGAACAGCGGTTGCCCGCCGAAACTCAATGTGCGCGCTGTCACCGCCCACGCCCGCCCGGCCGGCGGCTCGGGTTCCCAGGTGTAGCGGTCATACGGGTTGCGATCGACGAAGTTGCGGAGCACCTCGTAGCCTTCGCGCGTGCTGAAGTAGTACGCGTTCCGCGCCTTCGTCATCGCGACGTCGGATGAGAACACGGTCCCGTCCGCCATGCGGTAGAGGGCGAGGATCTCACCGTCTTCATCCGCCACACTGATCGTCATGCGGGCCGGCTGGTTGACGGGAAGCCGAATCATCGCGCGCGTGCGCAACGACACATCGACCGAGCGCTGAACGATGGACTCCGACCTCCGCCACGGTCAACCCGCCGCCACGGCCACTCGCGCGCGGACCGATCAGGTATCCCTCGGGCGCCTGCAGCCCGCCTCGGGGCTGGACGATGAAGGTGCCGGACGTGACCGAGCCAGGCGACGACCCGGCCGGCCGGGAGCGAAGCGCGTTGCGGATGCAGGCGATGCTCGCGCACGAGCCGAAGAAGGGCAGGCGAATGCCGTCGATGAAGACCGCGCCGGGGCTCCCGAGCGGCTCGGAGAAATCCATGCCGCGGCCGGCGCCCGCCGCCGCCAATGTCGCCGCGTACTCGGCGAATGGCCCGCTGACGCCGGCGACCGCGACACCGCCGATGACTTTGCCACCGCGATAAATCGGGATCCCGCCGGGGTTCACTGGCACGGTGAACGGGTTGGTCTGGCCCGTGTCGCGAACATCCGCCTTCCCGGTGGTGATCCCGACCGACTGGATCGGCTGGCCGCCGGCATCGAGCATCGGCCCGCCGCGGGCGCAGCCGCGCGTGTCACTGGCGTTGCAGGCCAGGGGCTCCGTGCCGGCGCCACTTCCAAACGTCCCCGCGATCGACTTTGGCCGTGGAAACGGTGCATTGAAGATGGCATCGCCGCTGTCGTCGACCTGGCAGCCGCGGTTGATGTTTTCGACGCCATAGAGTGCGGCCGGCGGCGTGTTCCTGATCCCCGGTGGGAAGTGGATGCCACTGATGAATCGCACCGTCCGCGAGGACAGCGGCGCCTGGTCGTTGGCAAACATGGCGGCCGTGCGCGCCAGCGACACAGCAATGTCCGGTGTGCGCTCGGCGGCCTGGCCGCGCGCAAAGACACCCAGGATGTTGCCGGTTCGATCGACCACGGCCGCCGCCATCGTGTTGTCGCCGAGAGCGCCTGCCGCCACCGTCAGCACGGCCCGCACGTCGTCGGCGGTCAGGATTGCCGCGGGACCGCCGGCCGTGCTGGCGGGCGTGTTTTGCGAGTGGAGGAGCGGTGATAACAGGAACAGCGCGGCCACGCAGGCCGCTGCCTTAGCGCGATGCACCGATGGCGGCCTCGATCTTCCGGATCTGCGCGACGAAGCGGCGGGGCTCGTATCCGCTGGGACTCTGAAACTGCTGGAACAGCTCATCGAACGCGGCCCGCGCCGCGGGCGAACTCTCGCGGCTGGCCGATGCCGTGTAAAGCGTCTCGAGCGCCATCGCGGCCTGTTCGGCCGCGCGCTCGCCGCGAGGCGCGATCTCTTCGACGTCGGCTGCGATGGCTCGTAGCAACCGGTTGGTCATGGCGGCATCCGGCCGCGAGGCCACGGCGCGGCCGATGCCCCGATCGAGGATGGCGCGCGCCTTCCCGATATGCGAACCCACCAGGTTGGCGTCGACGCGGATCCGGCTGCCGTCGCGGGCCAGGGCGGTCATGACTTCAGCGAGTTCACCGGCGGCCTCGGCGTCGAACATCGCGAGCACGTGGCGCGCGGTCGTCCACCGCGACAGATTCAAGGCGGGGTTCCCAGGGCGGCGGTTCTCATACCCCTGTGACTGGCGCCAGCTGTCCTCTGGACGGGTGAGGCTGTGGTGGCAGGCAAAGCAATCGAGCTCCGCATACTCGGGCCATGCCTGTCCCTGCAGGCGCGTATTGAGCCGTTCGAGTGAGTTGCGCAGGTGCACGAGCTGCCCGATGCTGAACGACCGCACCGGGGCAAATGCATCCGCCTCAGGCGCCGGCTTCCAGTGTCGAGGCATCGCCGAGCTGAAGGCTTCGAGGTCGAACACCAGGTCAGGATGGCCGGCCGCGATCATCTCGTGATCGACGAACTTCTGCGAGGTGCCGAGATGGCAGGTCAGGCAACCCTCGGTCCTCTTGACGATGTCCTTGGTGTCGGACATTCCGGCCGCGACCGATTGCGCGTGCGTCCAGCCCTTGTTCGTATGGGGACCGAGCCAGCCGCTCGCCGGTCCGTGGCAGGACTCGCAGCTCACACCTTCGTTCGCGAAGGTCCGCGCCTGCTTCATGTCCGGGGCATCGAGGCTGTGGCAGGCGAGGCATTTCGGCGCCGAGTGCGCGGCGCCGAGACCCAGGATCCGCGCCATCCGAACCGAGACGGCCTTCGACAGCACCTGGTTCGCCTGCGCATGCCGGTCCTGCGAGATCCAGGTCGTGTACTCGGTCTGAAGGATTCGGCTGCCGGCGACGGGCCGGACCGAGCCGTGGCATGCAGCCGCGGCACAGGAGCCAGGGCCGGTGAATGAGCCCGCCGCAGGAGTGTTCTGCACGCCCGCAAGTGAGGCGGCGGCGTCGCCCTCGATTACAACTTCGCGTGCGCGCAACGAATTTGTCAGCGCCCCGGAAAACAGTGTGCCTGCAAACAACAGGATTGTGACCGGCGCGTGACGAAAGGGCATGGACGATTTCTTATACACCAAAGCGAGTGCCAACGATCGTGCTATAACTCTGCATCGCGTGAATCGGCCTGCCACGCACTCGCCCGTGTTCGACGAGCTTCGCGCAATCCAGCGAACCCACGGCTACCTGCCGGAAGCGGACCTGCGCGCACTCGCCGAGCGTCTCGACGTTCCGCTTTACTCGCTGCAGTCGGTGGCGAGCTTCTATCCACATTTCTTTCTCAAGCCGCCCGCCCGGGTGGAAGTGCGCGTCTGCGGCGACATGACCTGCCATCGCCACCACGGCAACGTGCTGCGCGAAGCCCTTGCGCGTCGCTTCCACGGCCAGGACGTCAACGTGCAACACGTCTCGTGCCTGGGGCGTTGCGACATTGCGCCGGCCATCGCCGTCAACGACCAGATCTTCGAGCGCGTCGACGAAGCGTCATCGGCCGCGCTGATCCAGACGGTCCTAGCTGGCCAGCCCCTGCCTGATCACCGGCCGACGCCACCGGCGACGGTGAAGTCGGATCCATATGGCGAGGGCGAGCGGTACGGCGTGCTTCGGCAGTACGTGCAGTCGCGCGACTGGACCGGTCTGATCGCGAAGCTGAAGGAGAGCGGTCTTCGCGGCCTTGGCGGCGCCGGGTTCCCCACCGGCATGAAGTGGGAGATCGTGCGCGCGCAGCCGGGACCCGAGAAATTCATCGTCTGCAACGCGGACGAGAGCGAGCCCGGGACGATCAAGGACCGGTTCATCATGACGCAGGCGCCGCACCTCGTGATCGAGGGCATGATCCTCGGCGGCCTCGTCAGCGGTGCGAGGCACGGCATCTTCTACATCCGCCACGAGTACAGCGAGCAGGAACACATCATCGCCGAGGAGATCCGCCGCTGCTACCGCGACGGGCTGCTCGGCTCGAGCATCCTCGGCAGCGATCTCGCGTTCGACCTCGAAGTGTTCGTCAGTCCCGGACTGTATATCTGCGGCGAGGAGAGCGCCCTGCTCGAGGCTATTGAAGGCAAGCGCGCCGAGCCGCGCAACAAGCCGCCGTTCCCCGGACAACAGGGGCTCTGGCAAAAACCGACCGTCATCAACAACGTCGAGACCTTCTTTTTCGTGCCGGTCATTCTGGCGCGGGGACTGGACTGGCTGAAGGCACAGGGCAAGGGAGGCTCGGTCGGTGTCAAATTCGTCGGCGTGAGCGGCGACGTGGTGCGGCCGGGCGTCTTCGAGGTCCCGATGGGGACGACCTATCGCGAGCTGATCGAGCAGCACGCGGGTGGCGCCGCCGCTGGACGCACGATCAAGTCGTTTGCACCTTCCGGACCTGCCGGCGGCTACTTGCCGGCAGCGATGATGGACCTGCCGCTCGACTGGAACGCGATGACCAAGGCGGGCGCCACGGTCGGCTCGGGCGCGATCGTCGTCTGCGACGACCGGGCCTGCATGCTCGACATGGCGCTTGAACTCCGTCCGGTTCTTCCGCAACGAGTCGTGCGGGAAGTGCGTGCCCTGCCGGACCGGCTCGCAGAAGCTCGTCGACATCCTGACGTCGTGGACACAAGGCAGCCGGGGTCCGGACGATCTGAAGCTGTTTGAAGAGCTGACGCACGCATTGCGCCTGACCTCCATCTGCGGCCTCGGCCAGGTCGTACCCGTGCCGATCGCGTCGGTGATGAAACACTTCACGGAGGAAGTCGAGGCACACCTGCGCGACCGGGTCTGCCACGCGGGTGTGTGTGCCGGGCTCGCGACGTCTCGCCCGGTGACGGTCGCGGTATGAGCGCCGTCACGCTCACGATCGACGGACGCGAGGTCACGGTGCCGAAGGGCACGACGATCTTCGACGCCGCGCGGCTCAATGGCGTCCCTATCCCGACACTCTGTCATCAGCAGAACCAGGCTCCGGTCGGCGTCTGCCGCGTCTGCGTCGTGGACGTGGGCGCGCGCGTCTATGCGGCCGCGTGCATTCGCGAGTGCGACCAGGGGATGGTGGTCAAGACCGACGTCGAGCCCGTCAAGCAGGCGCGGCGAACGCTCGTCGAACTGCTGATGTCGGATCATCCGTCGCCCTGTGCGCGTCAGCAGGCGAGCGGCGACTGCGAGCTGGAAACGATGGCGACGCAGCTCGAGGCGGTGCCGGCCGGCGCGCAACCCCGTTTTGCCCGGCGGCTGTCGCCGCGAGGCCGCGATGACTCGTCACTGAGCATCGCGGTCGATCACGAGGCCTGTATCCTCTGCGACCGCTGCGTACGCGGGTGCGACGAGGTCAAGAACAACGACGTCATCGGCCGAACCGGACGCGGTTACACGGCCGGCATCGCCTTCGACCTGAACCTGCCGATGGGCAGTTCCAGCTGCGTCTCGTGCGGCGAGTGCATGGTGTCGTGTCCGACCGGTGCGCTGACCAACAAACGCGTGATTGCAACCGAGCTTGGCGGGGGCGAGCTCGCTCGATCCCGAGTGGATCCTGCAGCTGCCGGTCTTCAAAGGCGTATCGGGTACCTTCCTCGAGTTGAACAAGAACGCCGTGGTGCGGCGCGAATTCCAGCCTGGGGAAGTGATCTGCCGCGAGGGTGAGTTCGGCTCGACCGCGTTCTACATCCTCGAGGGTACGGTTGACGTCTTCATCGGCTCGCCGGTCGCGCACGTCAAGCAGGAGGACGCTGCCGGCGGCTGGTTTTCGAAGATCCGCAGCCGGCTGGCCAGTCGCGAGGAGCACAGACGATCGGAGGAAACCGGCAAGCGCTGGATCCCGATCGACGCGCCGGTGGACCTGCCGTATGAGAACCCGATTGCCCAGATCGGGTCCGGTGAGCTCTTTGGCGAGATGACGTGCATGAGTTTCCACCCGCGCTCCGCGACAGTGAGGGCGAAAACGACGGTGGTGGTGCTCGAGATGCTGCGGAATGTTCTCGACATCCTGCAGAAGAACAAGACCTTCCGGGCGGAACTCGATCGCAAATACCGGCAGCGCGCGCTCCAGACCCATCTCAAGAGCGTGCCGGTCTTTGCGTCGATGCCGAGCGACTTCATCGACTACCTGCGGGACCGCGTTGACCTCGTACGTTATTCGCCCGGCGAGGTGATCGTGCGGCAGGGGGATGCGGCCGATGCGTTCTACCTGGTCCGGCTCGGGTTCGTGAAGGTCTCGGAACACCGCCCGGGCGGCGAGCTGGTGTTGACCTACACCGGGCGCGGCGGCTATTTCGGGGAGATGGGGCTGCTCGGCGGTGGCGTCCGCACCGCCACCTGCACGGCCCTTGATCACGTCGACCTCGTTCGCATCAAGGGGGACGATTTCGCGCTGATGATGCAGCGCTTCCCCGAGATACACGCCAGTCTGTCGGAGGTCGCCGTTGAGCGGGCGGCGATGAACCAGCAGCGGGCGCGGTCGTCTGAGGTCGTGCCGATCACCGAGTTCCTGTCGCAGGGGCTGATGGAGGCCCAGAGCCTGCTGCTGCTGGACCTCGAGAAATGCACGCGCTGCGATCAGTGCGTCGAGGCCTGCGCCGACGCGCACGATGGTGTCACGCGCCTGGTGCGTGAGGGGCTGCGGTTCGACAAGTACCTTGTGGCGACGTCCTGCCGGCAGTGCCGGGATCCGCTCTGCATGGTGGGCTGCCCAGTCGGTTCGATCCGGCGCCGCAACTCGCTCGAGATCATCATCGAGGACTGGTGCATCGGGTGCGGCCTGTGCGCGAGTAACTGCCCGTACGGCAATCTGAACATGCACCCCTTCGAGGTGAAGGCCCCGGATCCCGCACAGCCCTCACGCATGATGGCCCGTACCCAGAACAAGGCCACCGGCTGCGATCTGTGCATGGAGCACGCCGAACCGAGCTGCGTGTATGCATGCCCGCACGACGCCGCGCATCGCGTCGAGCCCCTGACGTTCTTCGCCTCGATGCGCGGCGGAACGAACGAAACACCCGCCGCCGGCTCCGGCACGGAGGCGACGAGCAAGTGAGTATGCGGTTCCGGCAGCGGAGCGGGCGAGCGGCGGCATGCTGATCGACCGGACGCATCGATCCTGGGCCGTCGCGACCGGCGCCATGCTGGTGGCGGGTGGCGTGTTGTACGCGATCTATGCGTCGAGCGCGGCGCGGCCGAGCGGCGGATCGTGGCCCGGCCTGGCGTTCGGCACCGCCGGGTTCGCGCTGATGCTGTACGCGGGACTACTCGGGGCCCGCAAGAAGGTCCGGATCTGGCGGCTCGGACGGGCGCAGACGTGGATGCGCGGTCACCTCTGGCTTGGGACCTTGAGCTTTCCGCTCATTCTGTTTCATGCCGGCTTCAGTTTCGGCGCGGGGCTCACGGCGGTGCTGATGTGGCTCTTCCTGGTGGTGGTCGTGAGCGGCCTCTTCGGTGCGTGGTTGCAGCACGTCATGCCGCGCCGGCTGCTGCGCGACGTCCCGATGGAAACGATCTACGACCAGATCGGACACGTCCGTGCCCAGTTGCTCGGCGAGGCCGATACCGTCGTGGCGGACGCGTGCGGCAAGCTCGAGATCGAGACCGTCGCGCCAGGTGTGTCGGCATCGGCGCCAGGCGCCAGGGCAGGCATCACCGCCGAAGGCGCCGCGGCGGCGCTCGCCTCGACCGCCCGAATCGGCGCGGAGGAGACGGCGCCGCTGCGCGACTTTTACATGCGCGAGATGCGTCCGTTCGTGAGCGCACCGTTGCCGGAGCACGCGCTCGCGCACGAGACCCAGGCGGCGCTACGCTTCGAAAAGCTGCGCGCGCTCGTCCCGGCCTCCTTCCACCCGGCGATCGCGGACCTCGAAAACATCTGCGAAGAGGAACGTCAGCTGATGCGGCAGACGCGCATGCACGGCATCCTCCACAGCTGGCAGCTGGTCCACGTCCCGCTCTCCATTGCCCTCCTCGTGCTCGCCATCGTGCACGTGCTCGTGGCGCTGCGGTACTGACGCGATGCGGACCCGCACAGCGAAGAAGCTCGCGCAGAGAATCGATCTCAACTACTTCAAGCATCCGAAAGGGATGCGGCGATGGCGCGGCCTGCTTTCCCTCGCGATTCCGGCCCTGGCACTGCTGTGGCTGGGGACGATGGCGGCGGCAGGGAATCGGACGATCTACAGTAGCGGTCCGGTGTCGCCCGCACATGCCTTCGTCGAAGCGAAGTGCGAGGTGTGCCATACCCGGGAGTCCTCGTTGCGGTCGCATGTCACAGATCAGGGATGCCTGACCTGTCACGATGCGCCTGCGCGCACGGGCAGGGGTCGCGACCAACGTCAAAGGGCCGTTCTCGAACGGCCCCTACACGACGCCGGATTGTGCCACCTGTCATCGCGAGCACCAGGGACGCGTGCAGCTGGCGGCCACGGCGGACAAGTTCTGTGTCGACTGCCATAGCGACCTGACGCCTGGCAAGATGCCGACCCCTCCCGGTGGAGCGACCTCGGCGGTCGTGAGATCAGTGGGAGCTTTTCCTGAAGACCATGCCGAGTTCGCCGTACTGCGCACCGGCTCCAAGGACCCCGGAACTCTGCGGTTCAATCACGAAGTGCACAACAGTCCGACACTGCGCGGCCCGAGCGGTCCCGAGAAGCTGGAGTGCACCACGTGCCACAAGCCGGAGATCTCACGTGTCAGCTCGCAGAAGCGAACGTCCACCGGGTTGATGGCCTCGATCAACTACGAGCAGCAGTGTGCGCGCTGCCATACGCTGTTCTTCGACGAGCGGCTCGACCTTCAGGTGCCGCACGAGCATTTTCGAGTCGGTCACGGCCCTTCATCGGGCAGGCCTTGTCTGACTACATTCGTGACAACCCGCGGGCGATCTCGGAACCGGACGTTCCAGGCCGCCGCATTCCTCTGAATTTCCCACCGGATCCCAGGCCGCCGGCCAGGACGCCTGAAGAGTGGGTGATGCGGCGGAGCCAGCCGAGCCGAGGACCTGCTGGTCAACCGGACATGCGCGTACTGCCATGGCCCCTCGTTCCACGGGGACGGCGGTCCGGACAGCGGTATTCCGCAGTTTGCGCCCACTAACATCCACACGCAGTGGATGCCGCGGGCGCGCTTCGATCACGCCCCGCACCTGATGGTCCAGTGCGCGTCCTGTCATACGGGCGCAGAGACGAGCCGCCTCACGTCTGACGTGCTGATGCCGTCGGTGGCCACCTGCGCGACCTGCCACACGCCGTCGAAGGGCGCCTCATCGCAGTGTGTCGAGTGTCACGGATATCATGACTGGACCAAGGCACAGCCGGTGAAGCCACATTTCAAGCTGAGCGACTTCAAATAAACAGGGAGCCACATGAAAGCGATCGTCGTCCGTCCCGGCCAGCCAGACAGCATTCACATGCGCGACATGCCGGATCCTGCGATGTCTGATGACCAGGTGCTGGTGAAGATGGTCCGCGTGGGGCTCTGCGGAACCGACGCGGAGATCAATCACGGCCTCTACGGGCAGCCGCCCATCGGCGAGGAATTTCTGATCCTCGGTCATGAGAACCTCGGCGTCGTGCAGGAGGTTGGCAGGAACGTCAGTGGCTGGCAGCCGGGCGATCTCGTCGTCTCCACCGTGAGGCGCCCCTGCGGCCAGTGCCCGAACTGCGACGCGGGAGAGAACGACTGCTGCAGCAGCGGGAAGTATGAGGAGCGCGGGATCATGCGCCGCCACGGGTTCATGGCGGAGTACTACGTTGAAACCGCTCCCTACCTGAACAAGATCCCCAAGGTTGTCGAGCCTTTCGCGGTGCTGCTCGAGCCGATGTCGGTTGTCGAGAAAGGCATCGACCACGCGTTCCTACTCCAGCGGCGACTCGTCTGGAAGCCCCAGCTCGGCGTCGTGCTCGGCGGTGGCCCCGTCGGTTTGCTCGGCGCGGCAGCATTGCGGGCCCGCGGCATCCGGACAGTGGTGGTCGCTCGTGAACCGGCCTCGGATCCCCGCGCCCGGATCGCGGTGCAGCTTGGCGCCGAGTATTTCTCCGTGGAGAAGGGCAGCGTGTTGGACGTCCCGGAGGCGATCGGCCGGCCGGATATCGTGCTGGAAGCCACCGGCAGTGCGCGGGTGGTGTTCGATGCGATGGAGATCCTCAACGCGAACGGGGTGCTGTGCCTGCTCAGCGTCACGGGCGGATCGACGATCAGCGAAGAACCCATCGATAAGATCAATCAGCAGCTCGTCCTTGGGAACCAGGTCGTGTTTGGCAGCGTGAACGCCAATCCGCGGCACTTCGCCACAGGGGTCGAGGACTTTGTCAAAATAGAGAAGATGGCACCGGGTGTGCTCAGCCAATTGCTGACGAACCGGATCCCGTGGCAGGACTTCTCATCCTGGTTCACGCAGCGTGGCACCGGCATCAAGTCGACGCTCGAGATTGGTTAGGCGTCCGCTCAATCGGGATTTCGACTAATCTGGACGTCCGTTTTCTGAAGGAGACAACTATGCGTGTGTTGACAGGTGTGTTCGTAGCGGCGCTCGCCCTCTCGGTTCCGGCCGCCGCGCAGGACGCCGATCGCAAAGTGGCGGGCGGTGGGATCACGGTCAAGGGCTGGCAGGGCGCCGTCGATGCAAGTGCCGCCAAGAAGGGCCAGACGATCAACGATTCGAAGTTCGAGGAGAAGGACGGCTCACTGCATATTTTCGCCGGGTCTCCCTCGACATACTGGAACCCGGCCAATACCGCCAAGGGTGACTACACCGTGAGCGCGACCTTCACGGAGCCCAAGATGTCTGAAGGGCATCCGCATCCGTACGGTGTCTTCATCGGCGGCAGCGACCTCGCCACCGAAACGCCCACCTACACCTATTGCGTGGCATACGGGAACGGCGACGCGCTCGTCCGCGGCTTCAGCAAGGGCCAGGTCGTGAACTACTTCAAGCGCCAGCCGAACGCGGCGGTCGCTAAGGCGGCAGCCGGCGCACCGGTGACGCAGACCATCGCCTGGAGCGTGAAGGGCGACAAAGCCGAGTGCTCGATCAACGGCCAGGTAGTGGCGAGCCTCGCCAAGGCCGATCTCGTCGGCGAAGGCAAGATGGCTTCGACCGATGGCATCTACGGCATCCGCACCGCCCACAACGTCGACGTCATCGTGAAAGGCTTCGGCAAAAAGTAGCTGGACCCCTATCGCTGAGGGTGCGGGGCACCTTCGTTGAGGGTGCGGGAGACTTCGTTGGGAGTGCGGGGAGACTTCGCTGAGGGTGCGGGGAGAACGTCGGTTGAGGGTGCCGGGTGCGGAGTGCTCCGTACCCAGCACGCTCAGCCAAGCCTTCTCGGCACTTTCGGCGAAGAGGCCCCGCACGCTCGTGGATGCCGTTCCGCACCTTGATCGACAGTAAGCCCGCACCCTCAAGCGAAGGCCCCCCGCACCTTCAGCGAGGTTGACTGCACCCTCACCGAAGCGCGATTGCACCCTCAGCGAAGCTCCTACGAAGTGACGCGCCGGATCGCAAGCGCGCCCACCAGGTTCGGCAGCGACATGATCGCGAACGCCACCATCCAGCTCATGACCGATTGACCGCCGAGCAGGTCCAGCGCGAGCCCCACCGCAAACGTCCCAGCACTCGCGGCGGCAAATCCCAACGTCGAATAGATGGCCATCGCGGTGCCGCGGCTTGCCGGCGGCGCTACCGCGACGATCCCTGAGGTGAGCGCCGCTGAGTCGGCGCTGATGAAGGCGTTGTAGCCGCATACAGCCAGAATCAGCAGCCACCACGGCCCATACGCAGCCGGCACGACCAGCAGGCTGACGATGATGGATGTCAGCATGACGGTGATGATGATCCGTCGCCGCGGCGCGTGACTGGTGAGCTCGGCCCCGGCAAGGCTCGACGGCACGCCCACGAGCGCGACGAGGGCGGCCAGCGTCGCGACTGACAAGGGCGGATCCGTGCCCCGCCAGCCCTGGCAGAAGACGACAAACGGCACCACCCACGCGCGCAGGGCAAACAGCTCCCAGACATGGGCTGCGTATCCGACGACGTAGCGCATCGAATCGCCGGACCCCAGCACCGCTTTGACATGGACCCCGGGAGCCGCGTGTGCGTGCGGCGCGACCGGTACCGCGCGCAGAACCAGCCACACCAGCAGGCAGCCGGCGAGCGGTCCGAGAGCTGAGAGCGCGATAGCGGCGCGCCACGTCACCGTCGATTCAAGCGTACCGATGATCCAGAACGAGAGACTGGACCCGATCGTGAACGAGGTGGTGTAGAAGGCAACGTGGCGTGGTCGCGGCAGGTCGGCCAGGCGATCGGTGATGACCTTCAGGCCCGGCATGTAGGTGCCGGCAAGCCCGGCGCCCGTCACCAGCTGCAGGAGCACGGCGGTCCAGATGCCATCCGCCAACAGCGCGAACCCCAGCGACCCGACACCTGCCAGCGCACACGCCCCGAGCCACACGCGCCGGGCATCGACACGGTCTGTCAGGCCGCCGAGCACCGGCACCGCGAGCATGTAGCCGGTGAAGTAGGCACTGCTGATCCAACCCGACGCGGTGTTGCTCAACGCCCACGCATCCCGCAGCTGCGGCTGCAGTGCCAGGAACATCGAGAACGGCATCATGCTCAGGATCTCGGCGGCGCAGACGACCGCTACCGTGATCCATGGTGGGCGCGGTCTCGGCAAGGGGTTCAGGCCGGGAGCAGGATCTCGAAGGTTGCTCCGTGGCCCGGTCCACCGCTCGTTGCCGACACGGTCCCGCCGTGGAGCTCGACGAGGTGGCGCGTCAGTGCGAGTCCAAGCCCAAGGCCGGCGGCGCCGTGGCGGCTGCTGCCGTCACCCTGCCAGAAGCGCTGGAACACTAATGGCAGATCGCCGGCCGGGATGCCGGCGCCAGTATCCTCGACCGCAATCCTCACGTCCCGTTCTCGACGGGATGGCGGTAACGGTGACCGACCCGCCTTCGGGCGTGAACTTCACCGCGTTGGCCAGCAGGTTCCAGAGGATCTGGCCGAACCGGCCAGCGTCACACCTTGCCGTCAGGCCGTGTTCAATGACGGTCTCGAGCCTCAGCCCCTTGCTCTCGGCGGCCGGCCGGATCGCTGCGATCGCATCCTGCACGAGACGCTCGATTTCGCACGGCTGAAGATCGACGCGCATCTTGCCGGTCACGATGCGGGACGTATCGAGCACGTCGTCGACCAGCCGGCCAAGTGCCGCGGCATTGCGGCTGATGACGTCGATCGCCCTGGCCTGCTGATCGGCTGGGAGCGACCCCTTCTGCAGCATCTGCACGTACCCGAGCACGGTGTTCAGCGGCGTTCGCAATTCGTGCGACAGCGTCGCGAGAAAGTGATCCTTCGCCCGGCTGGCTTCCTCCGCCAGGCGCTGGAGCTCCTTCTGCTGGCTGATGTCGCGCGCGATCTTCGATGCGCCAACGATCGTGCCATCGGCCGCGTGGATGGGGGAGACGGTGAGAGAGATGTCGATGAAGGAGCCGTCCTTCCGCTGGCGGACGGTTTCGTAGTGGTCAACGTTCAAACCGGCACGGATCCGGCCGACGACGAAGGTCTCCTCATCGAGGCGATCCTTCGGGATGATCAGCGAGATATGGCGTCCGACGGCTTCCTCGGAGGAATAGCCGAACAACCGTTCCGCCGCGCCATTCCACGTGACGATGATCCCGTCGAGCGTCTTGCTGACGATCGCATCGTCGGACGACGAGATGATGGCGGCAAGGTGGCCGGGTGCGTCCGGCGAAACGGGGAGCATTTCCGCCGATTGTACCGGACTTTGCTGCATCGCTAGTTCGCCCGAAGCGCGGTCAGCGGGTTCACCCGCGTGGCGCGGCGTGCCGGGATGTAACTCGCAAAGAGGGACGCGGCCGTCAGCACCAGCGGCGACAGTATGAACACGAGCGGATCGAAACTGCTGACGTCATAGAGGATGGTCGCCAGGAGCCGGCCCATGAGCAGGGCGATCGGGAGTCCGACCGCGAGGCCCGCGAGCGTCAGGCCAACGGACTCCCGCATCACCATTCCCAATACATCGCGGGGATTGGCGCCGAGCGCCATCCGGATCCCGATCTCGCGCGTTCGGCGCGACATCAGGTATGCCTTGACCCCGTAAACGCCGGCGGTTGCGAGACCGAGTGCGAGCGTGCCGACGAGCAGCAGCATCCGGCCGCTGGTGCGGATCGCCCACAGCTCGAGACTGTTGTCGTGGAAGCGCTGGAAGGTGATCAGCTCGAGAACGGGCAGCCGCGGATCCACGGCGCGAAGTTCGCGCCGGATGGTCTCGATAGCGGCAGAGACACCGCCTGGACATCGGACGACGTCGGTCTTGACGTGGACCGTCATGGCGGCCCGGTAGTTCGGCCCGCTCGGCACATAGATGTGCGCGTCTTCACCCTGGTCCATCAACTCTTCGCGCATCGTCGGTGCGACGCCGACGATCTGGAGCAGCACGTTGTCGTCTTTGTAAGACGAGCCCTCGCGCGGTGTGAAGCGGATCGACTGGCCAACGGGATCCTCGTTGGGAAACAGCTGCTTTGCGAGGACCGTATCGATGATCGCGACACGCGGTGCGTTGGCCGCCTGCTCTTCGGCAATCGTGAAGTCGCGGCCACTGACCATGGCGAGGCCAAGCGCTTTGAAGTAATCGGCGGAGATGATCCGGTAGGTCGGGCCCGAACATCTTCTCGTCGCGGGGGATGCCGGGGCGCTCGACAAGGCGTCCTTCGTGGAAATTGCCAAAAGGGACGGTCGAGGCCAGACCCGCGGCGGTGATTCCCGGCGTCGATCGAATGCGCTCGAGAGCCTGCCGATAGATCTCTCGTCCACGTGGTTCGCCGATCTGCGCCACGCTGGGATCGATGGTGGCGAGGATCGCGCCGTCGTACGAGAACCCGGGATCGGCGGCTGCGGCCTTGATGATGCTCCGGCCGAACAGGCCGCCCGCACTCAACAAGCCGAGCGACAGGGCCATCTGCGCGACCACCAGCACGTTGCGCGCGGAGAATGCACCCGGCCGGGCACCGGACTCGGCCGCTTGTTCCTTCAGGTCGTTGACCAGGTCGGTGCGCGACAGTTTCAATGCCGGTCCCGACACCCGCGATGAGCGTGGCGATAGCCGACGAGGGCGGCGGTGGCGGCGAGCACGTTCATGTCCGGGCGCGACTCGAACACCAGCGTCAGCGGCAGGACCTTGGCCAGGCTCGCGACGAGAAACGTGGTGGACCAGTAGGCGAACACGAGGCCTGCGGCCGCGCCGACAAACGGCGAGGAGCAGGCTCTCAGTCAGCAGCTGGCGAATGATTCGCCGGCGTGAGCCGCCGAGCGCCAGCCGCAGCGCGATCTCCTTCTTTCGGGCCGCGCCGCGCGCGAGCAGCATGTTCGCAAGGTTCAGGCACGCAATCAGCAGCACTGTGCCGGTGAGGCCCATCAGCGCAATACCGGCGATGCCGAGGCCGGAGTCACTCTGCGGCCGAGTGCTGGTCGACATGCGCGGCAGCCTGGCGACGGTGATGCCTTGATCCTTGTTGATCGGCGAATCAACCGCCATCTGCTGTGACAGCGTATCGAGCCGTGACGACGCCACCTCGATCGTGACACCGGGCTTGAGCCGGCCGAGGACGATGACGGTGCCGGCCACGGGGTCGGCCAGCCCGCCGCCGCTGTTCTTGAAGATGTCGTTCACGACCGTGTCGAACAGCCCGAGCGGCAGCCACAGTTCCGGCGACGCTATCGCCATCGTTCCGCCGAAACCCTGTGGAGCGACGCCGACGATGGTGAAGTCGACCGCGTTGATCTTCATCGTGCTGCCGACAAATGCCGGGTCGAAGCCGGTCGCGCGCCACTTTTCGTAGCCGACAACAACGACCGGGATGTTTGCCCCGGGCCGTTCTTCTTCGGGCCGAAAGGCCCGGCCCGTGGCGAGCGGGATCCTCAGCGTGTCGAAGTAATTCGCCGACACGAGCTCGACGAAGATCCGACGGGTCGAGTCGCCGGCAGGGACGCCCGCCATCGAGAAGGTGTGCGCCGCGAGGCCGTCGAAGACGTCACTCTTCTCGCGGACGTCGACGTAATTGGGATACGCGAAAGCCCGATACGAATCCGGCTTCGTGCGATCGAACCGGAACAGCCCGACGATGCCTTCACCCTGCGCCGGCACCGGCCGGAACAGCAGGGCGTTGACGACCGTGAAGGTCGCGCTGTTGGCGCCGATGCCGAGCGCGAGCACGATGATCGCCACGGCGGTGAAGCCAGGCGCCTTGGCAAACGAGCGGACGGCGTAGCGGAGATCCTGCAGGAGCTTGGACATGACCCCGACTGTGACGGCCCACACGAACTGAAAGTTCCTGAAAACGCTCTACTTTCGTGAGCGGGTGGGCCTCGTTGGGGGTGCGGGACACCTGTCGACTGCGTGAGGTGCGGGAACTGAAGATGAGGGTGCGGCGCGACACCCTCGACGAAGCGGGAGCTGCGGCGCTTCCCTGCAGTCGCCGCAGCACGGTACGGACGCGACTGCAGCGCGTACGGCTTATCGAACGAAAAACGCCAGGCGTGGAAAGGCGAACTTGCCGGCGGCGGCGTCCACGATGTTGATCTGGCAGGTGTAGAGGCCAGGCGTCAGTGAGCCGGCGGGTAGTTCGAACTGGAACAGGGCGGCCTTCCGGTCCGGTGCATCCATCACGGAACGGTCGACGGCCGGCGTTTCGAAGACCTTGACCTTGCCTCGGTAGAAGGCAAGGCTCGTCTTGAGTTGCGGTCCACCCTCGATCTCGCCCGGCTCGTAGACCTCGTAGTAGAAGAACAGCTTCTGGTCCTTGGCGACGACGTGGGTGACGTTGGGGACCAGCTGCAGACCGTCCCGCACCAGGGGATTCGCGTTGCGGCCGCCGGCGGCCGGCTGGAGTTGCGTGCTGAGGATCACGGAGCTGACCTTGACCGGCGCCTGCTTGAGCTCGGGGACGGTGAGCGGCGCCTCGAAGGAACCGATCTTTCCCGTGGCGTTCTCGCGAACGACAACCTTGACCGAGAAGCGGCCGGGCGGCAGCGTCAGCCCGGACTGATAGAGGACCTGCTTCCCGGCGAGTGTCGCACCGGCGGCGGCGGGGAACTTCATCGTTTCGCGCATGCGGCCGAGCGGACGGCCCTGCTCGTCACTGACAATCCCGAGAACGTCGAGCGAGACGCCTTCCTTCTCCGAGAGCGGGACGGCGTATCCCGGTACCGCGACCGCGATCGGCACGTAGTACTTGTCTGCCGCCATCCGGAAGTAGCCGCCGGTCATCATGACGGGCAGATCAGTGGATGACACCGGCGAGAAGAGCTGCTCCTGGAGCTGGGTCTCGCGGTCGCCGCGGTTGGTGTGCGCGAAGTCGCGCTCGGCGAAGTAGCCGGCGCGCGCTTCCACGCGGTAGCCGTCACGCTTGACCCGGACCTGGATCCGGCGGAAGCGTCCGTCCTTCACGTTGTTGCTGCTGCTGTAGCCGAGCAGGTAGTAGGCCGACATGTCGCGGACCACCCGGGTGAAGGCTTCGCCAAAATCGTTCGTGTCGGTGAAGGCACGGCCGCCGGTGTCGGCGGCGAGCGACGTGAGGGTGTCCTGCGAGGCGGCGAGCTGCGCGAACTGCCGCGACACGCCGCGACCCGAGAAGAGCGTCTGGCCGCGCCCGCTCGCCTGCCTGGCATCGCCACCAGGAACGACGGCCTGGAGACCACGCGTGTCGACGGGGTAGATGGAGACATGGGCCAGGACGGCGGCGTTGATGGCCGTCCGCAGCTCGACCTGGTTGTCCTGCCCGCTGCGTTGCATGCCGGCGGAGAAGTAGAGGATCGCCTTCTTCTGCTCGATCGGTGCCAGCGTCGTCGGCCAGCGTGCGCAGGGCGCGCAGGCGGACGTCGTTGTTGAACATGTCCATCTCGCTGGCTTCCGCCGCGGCCACCTCGGTGGCGGCAGCGGCCGCTTCGTCACTCGCCGCCGTGGACGCGTCCGGCGGCGGTGTCGCGGTCCCTTCGGTGTAGCCAAGCTGCGCCAGGCTGGCCGCGACCTTGCCGCGATCGCTGGTGAAGTCGGTCAGGACGTCGAGCGTCGTGTTGACGGTCGCAACCGCGATCATGTCGGCGGGCGACATCTGCTCGCTCACGTATTTGTTGGCCGAATCGACCGCCCGCTGCACGTCTTCAGGCTGCATCGAGCTGACGTCGAAGAGCAGAACGATCAGGCGGCGGCCGGCAACGTCTGCCGCCGTCATCGGCTTGCTCTCGACGGCCGCCGGCGACGTCTCCGCCATCCGCTCGGTGACCCCCGCCAGCAACTCGGTCGTGGTCAGCGGCTTCACTGCGGTCTCGGAGATCTCCTGGAAGGTGAGGCCCAGGACTTCCTGGGGCTGGCCGTCCTCGCGGACTTCGAAATCCGCCGGCGTCAGGTCGCGCACGATGTTCCCGGCGCGATCGCGGACGACGACGTCTACGGAGACGAGCTCGCGGCTGCTGCGGAATGTGGGCCGGCGCTGTTCCTGGGTTGCGGCACTCGTCGCGGCGAGGATCGTGATGACCGCAACGGCTATGTATCTCTTCATCTTTAGAACCGGAACCGCAGCCCGAACTGCATGGCGCGCATGGGACGGACCGACGTGACCTGGCCGAAGGTCGGCGAGTTGACGGCCGTGTCGATGGCCGAGTAGTTGACCATGTTCAGCAGGTTGGTGGCGTTCAGGTTGACGCTGAGCACACGCGTGCTGCCCAGCCGGATGTCGCGCGAGAACTGCGCATCGAGCTGACGGCTGCCAGGTCCGATGATCATGTTCCGGCTGGCGGAGCCGAAGGTCCCGGTGAGCGGGACGGTAAACGCCGACGTATTGAAGAAGCGATCGATCGACTGATCGTCGAGCTGAATCGACGTGCCGTTGTAGTCGGCGCGCAGCGAGTTGCTCGCGCCTCGTGCCACGTCGGCGGCCGAGGCGATCACGCGAGGCGTGTAGGGCGAGCCCGATTGCATGATGAAGGTCGCGCTCGCCCGCCAGTTCTCGAGCAGCCGCGCCCAGAACCCGCCGTTGTTCAGCCACTTGCGATTCACGCCGAACGGCAGCTCGAGGCTCGTGTCAGCGGAAAACTGGTGGCGGCGATCGAAGCTCGAGAGACCCCACTCGGCATTCAGGTCCTGGTCGTTCTGCGCGACCACGGCGCCGCCGCCACCCGTCGTTGACGCGTTGTCGCGGGACCTCGCGAGCGTGTAGGTCATGCCCCCGCCAAGACCGCGGACCGGGCGGCGCCGCAGGCGCACTTCGAGCGCATGCAGTACGGAGGATCCTTCTGATGTCTGCCAGACGAACGGTTGCACGTCAGGGATGCGGAGGCCGTCGGGTCCGCGGTTGGGGGCGCGGACCATGTCGAGAGTGGACCCGCGCGTGTGCGTATAGCCCGCGCCGACGTTCCAGACCTGGCGGAGGTCCTTCGAGACGTCCACGTTGCCGGTCTGGACCATGCCCAGGTCGTAGTCCTTGTCGACGCCGAAATTGTTCGTCGTCGCGTCGGGCGATGATCCCGCGAAGGCCGCCTCCAGTCGGAGCGGATCCGCCACCGTGCCCAATTGCGTGTCGGCGACCGCAAAGGGCGGCTGCGCCACCATCTGCCGTGCGATCGACGCGTAGGAGCCGGCGTTGAAGCTGATGCCGTACCCGCCGCGGACGACCATCCCCGGAGCCGCGCGCCAGGCGAAGCCGACGCGCGGAGCGAGGTTGTTGGTGTCCGCGCGCACCAGCGCGGCCGGAAAGTCGCCGGTGAAGGGACCGGTTTCTCCCGACAACACTGGTGCGGCAGCTGAGAAGTCCGCCGGTACGTCGAGGTTGACCATGTGCCCGTTGTCTTCGTAGAAGGGCCAGAGCAACTCGTACCGCAGACCGAGGTTGAACGTCAGGGAGGCGCTCTTGCGCCAGTCGTCCTGAATGAAGAGACTCATCGACCGCCCGGCCATCTGCACTTCGCCGGGGCCGTACTGGACGGCCGCCTGTTGTGGGAAGCCCGAGCAGGAAGTCCGCGAAGTCGAGGCCGCCGCCTTGCGCCGCTGTCGATCCCCCGGAGCTATACAAGCCCGGTGAACGTGTAGTTGCCGCGGGCATTCGCGTCGGACTGCGAGTTGCCCTGGTCGACGCGGTAGTCGCCGCCAAACCGCAAGACGTGCGTGCGCCACGGCTGCGTCATCGTGTAGCCGACGGTGAAGCGCGTGTCGGTGCGCTGATTCGGCGTGACGTCCCGAACATTGGTCATGCTCGAGAACGTGAGCGACGGCACACCCCAGTGGAGAGGGTCGGTCGACACGCCGGTGATCCCGGCGTCGCCGGCGACGTCCTCGACAAACGCGTAGTGGCCCTGCGCGCCGGAGGTCGAGCGGGTGAAATTCAGATTGACGTTGTGCATCGTGCGCCGCCGCGCGATGTTGAACGAGACGGGCAGGCTGAGACTGGATCCGGTACTGGTGCCGCCGAGCGTCGGGAAGACGTTGTTCTGCTCGTTGTCGTTCCGGCGGTACTGCATCTGCGCGTTCATGACGACCGACACGCCCTGGTTGCCCCGTCCGCCGCGACCGGCGCCACGCTGTGCCGCGGCACCGCCGGGGGCACCACCGCCGCGGCCACCGGGACCGCCGCGTCCCGCCGCTACCGGCGTGAAGTTGTGGGTCACGCGCAGGTTGACGTTGTCGGTGAGCGAGTCGGTAGTCGTCGAATAGCGGAAGTTCCTGTTGTCGCCGTCGAGATTGGGCAGCGGAATGAACCGCAGCAGCGACTGCGAACTCTCGCTCAAGGCGCTCGCGGGAATCTGATTGTTCTCGAGCGGCTGCCCGTTCCTCGGATCGACAATCTGCAACGGTAGTGACGAGAAGTCCCCGGCACGCATCGCGGCAGTGGGGACGGTGGCGTACTGATCAAAGAGCTGGTCGCCCCGGTTGCCGTTGTAGGTCGCGGTAAAGGTCGTGCGTCGCGCGCCGTCGTACCCGGGCAGACGTACCGGGCCGCCGACAGTCATGCCGAATGTCTGTCGGTTGTGGCCGAGGTCCGACGGGCTCTGGCCGGTTCGAAGTTGATACGGGTCACTCTCGAGCGCCGAGCCGCTGAAGTTGTAGTTTGCCTGGATGTTGTAGGCGCGCTGGCGAGCACCACGCCCGCCGATCTGAAAGTCGCCGCGGCCGCCGCCTGGACCGCCTCGGCCGCCGGGACCACCGGCACCGCCGCGTCCGCCACCGGGCCCGCCTCGTCCGCCTTGTCCTTCAGGCCCGCCGCCAGGCCCGCCGCGTCCACCCTGGCCGGGAGGGCCAAAGCCCTGCGTCAGTTCACCGGTGACGGGATCGATCTCGCCGCGCCCCATCGCCTCGAATCGCTCACCGAGCATGCCGCGATCCATGCTCGCCATGTTGCCGCTGACCGCCAGCGATTCAGTCGGACCCTCGGTCGAGAACCCCGGCGGCAGCAGCAGCCGCGTCGCGGCATCGATCGTCTCTCGCTCTGGTTGGGCATCCGCCGCCGCGGCACCCTGCTGGGTCTGGACATTCAATGTCTCGAAACGGCCGCGCCCGGCCGCGGCTGGCGCTGCGCCTGCCACGCGCGGCGTCCGCGGCTGCAGCGCGAGCTGCAGGTCCGCAACCTGTGCACCACACGGATCACCGGTCAGCGTCAGTGCGCGATCGACAGCGGTGAACCCGGTGAGCTCGGCCTTCACCTGGTACGTTCCGGGTGGCAGCGCGATCTGGTAGGTGCCGTCAGCTTCGGTCGAGGTCGCCGCCGCCACGACCGTGCCGGTCCTCACGACCAATGCAACGCCCGGCAGGGGAGTGGCGCCGCTCGAGACCCGTCCCGTGACCTTGCAGGGGCCCGGCGCCTGCTGCGCCTGGCCGAAGCTGGCCGCGACAGTGACCGCGACTGCACACCACAGTGCGGTACGGGTTCGTTGATGCTGACTGGAAGACAACGGTGCTAACTCCATGTGATGCCGGTGCTGCTGAATACGCTCACTGCGTCGAAGACGTTTCGCTGCCCGCCGGGAGCACTCCCGGTGAACCTGCCGGGAGCACTACGGTGAACTCGGCGCCGCCAGCCGGCGGCATTCGATGCCATGACGCTGCCGCCATGACTGGTGACGATCGCCTGGACGATAGACAACCCGAGACCGCTGCCGGACGGAATCGTGCTGCCGGCCCGCGATCCATCCACCTTGTAGAAGCGATCGAAGATGTGCGGCAGATGTTCGAGAGGAATCCCCGGGCCCGTGTCTCGAACGGTCACTGACGACGTGGCCATCCTCCGGTGCGGCGCGCAGCGTCAACGTGCCGCCGTCCGGCATATGGCGCAGCGCATTGGCCGCGAGATTCTGCAGCGCCTGCTCGAGGCGATGCGCACTGCCGATCAGAGGCGGCGTGCCGGGAAGCAGCTCGACGTGCGTCGTGATGTCCTTCTTGCGGATGTCAGGCAGGTGACGATCGACGACGCGCCGGAACAGGTCCTCGACCGAGACGAGGCCGCTGTCGATCTTCTCGCCGCCGCCCTCGAGCCGCGCCAGGTCGAGCAGATCACCAATGATGGCTTCGAGCTTGTACGTCTCCTGGTCCGCCACCCCGAGGTAGCGATGCCTCGTCTCATCGTCGAGCGGCACGTCCGCCATTGAGAGCGTCTGGAGATAGCCGCGGATTGCCGTCAGCGGCGTCATCAATTCATGCGAGACGTCGGCGAGCAATTGACGGCGGGCCCGGTCCGACGTGGCGAGCGCCTCGGCACGCGCGTGCAGGTCGTCGGCCATCCGGTTGAACGCGCGCGCGAGCTCCGTCACCTCGTCACCACCGGCTTCACTGGCTCTCGTGTCCGTGCGCCCTTCACCGAGAGCCCGGGCTGCCTCCTCGAGACGCCGCAGCCGGTTGTGCGTTGGCCGGAAGATCAGCAGCGCCGCCGCGACCACGCCGGTGATCAGCAGGCCGACTCCGGCCAGTGCGAGCGTGGGCCCGTATCGCTGCACCGCAACCCACGCGGGCGGACTCGGCGGGACAGCGACGATGCCGATCTGGACGCCGTTGACGACAACGGGAGCCGAGTCGGGACCCGCGCCGGGTCCACCACGGCGCCGGCCAGGCCCGGGCCCGGGACCCGGTCCAGGGCCCTGACCACGCGGAGGACCGGGAAAACCACGCGGCAGTGAGTCGGGCTGATTCGAGACGCGCCGGCCGTCATGCAGGATGACGACAAACGGTCGGCGGATCGCAGAGAACTCGGTGCGGACGTGCGCGGCCAGGTCGAGAGCGGGATCGAGCGCCAGCGCATCCGACAGTTCGCGCGCCACGAAGTCGGCGAGCTGCTGCGCGGTGCGGCCTTGCGGCGAATCGTCGAGACGTCCAGAGAGATAAAGGAAGAGCGCGCCCTGCGCCAGCAGCAGCGCCGCGAGCAGGACAACGAATCCGATGGCGATGCGGACGTAGAGGCTGCGGAACCAGCGCGGCTTAGACATCGGCGAACTTGTAGCCGGTCCCCCAGACGGTGAGGATGAACTTCGGCTCCGACCCGTCGTCCTCCAATTTCCGCCGGACGCGTTTCACGAGCGAGTCGACGCTCCGTTCCGTGATGTGCGTGTCGTTGCCCCAGACGCGCTCGATCAGCCCGTCGCGGGTGAACACGATGCCGCGGTTGGTGGCGAGCAAGTAGAGAAGATCGAACTCGTTCGCGGTGAGGTCGATCTCGCGGCCATCGAGGATCGCCTGGCGCCGGGCCGGATCGACCGTCAGCGGGCCGACCGTGACGGGTGCCGTCTGTGCCGCTGGATCCTCGGCGCGGTGACGACGGCGCTGAAGCGCCCGCACGCGGGCGACGAACTCGCGGATGCCAAACGGTTTGGTCAGGTAATCGTCGGCACCGGTTTCCAGACCGAGGACCTTGTCGGACTCCTCGCGGCGCGCGGTGAGCATGAGGATCGGTGTGTCCTGGTTCGCCGATTCGCGCCGGATCGCGCCGCAGACGCTGATGCCGTCGAGGCCCGGCAGCATGACGTCCAGCACGATGAGGTCGAATCGCTCGGTTCGCGCCAGGCGCAGCGCTTCGGCCCCGTCGGCGGAGGGCAGCACGGCGAAGCCCTCCAGCTTGAGGTGGAGAGCGATGAGCTCGCGGATCGCGGTGTCGTCCTCCACCACGAGCACGCGCCTGTCGGGCCGGGGCTCTGCGTTCATGCTGTGCCAGTGTAAGCCGCTGCTGCGCGGCTGAACGCCTGCCACCGTTTTTTCACACCGCCGCCACCGGCACGCCACGGCTGTTTCGTTTAATGAATCATCATGAAACGCAAACTCACCATCCTCGCCGGGTTGCTCATCGCCACCACACTCACGCTGAGTGCGTTCTACGGGCGTGGCGGCGACGCCGCGCCGGCCGTAACGGCCGAGGCGGTGACGCGTGGGTCAGTCGTCACCACGGTCGCGGCCAGCGGCACGCTCGAAGCCGTGACCACGGTGCAGGTCGGCAGCCAGGTGTCGGGCAGCGTGGATGCGCTGTATGCCGATTTCAATTCGATCGTGAAGAAGGGCCAGGTGCTCGCACGCCTCGACCCTTCGCTCTACAACAGCGCCATCGAACAGGCGCAGGCCAATCTCGTCAAGGCGCAGGCCGACTACGACCGGATCCGCGTCTCGCTGGCCGATGCGGAAATGAAGCTGGCGCGTGCCAGGGAACTGTCGGCCCGTCAGTTGATCCCCGCCAATGAGCTCGACACCGCCGAGGTCAACCGCGCCTCGATCGAGGCGCAGCTGCGGTCGTCGGGCGCCAGCGTGACCCAGGCCCGGGCCTCGCTCGCAACAGGCGCGGGTGAATCTGGCCAAGACGGTGATCGCCTCGCCGATCGACGGCATCGTGATCTCCCGCAACGTCGACGTCGGGCAGACGGTGGCGGCGAGTTTGTCGGCGCCGACGCTCTACCTCATTGCCGCGGACCTGTCGCAGATGCAGCTGAATGCCAGCATCGACGAGTCCGACCTCGGGCAGGTCGCGGAAGGCCAGGCGGTTCGCTTCACTGTCGATGCCTATCCGACCGAGACGTTCCGCGGCGTGGTGAAGCAGGTGCGGTTGAACCCGGTCATCGCCTCGAATGTCGTGACCTACGCGGCGATCATCACGGCGCCGAACACCGGCGCTGAAGCTGAAGCCGGGCATGACCGCCAACCTGACGATCGAGGTGGCGCGACGTGACGACGTCCTCCGCGCACCCGCGGCGGCGCTGCGGTTCCGGCCGACAGCGGATGTATTGAAGGCGCTCGGTGCTGCCGCGCCGACAGGGCGCGCGGCCGCGCACCGGCGGCGCCACCGCGCTGCGCGGCGCAACGGTGTGGCAGCAGACGGCGGACGGCGTCGTACCGGTGGCGGTGAAGACCGGAATCAGTGATGGCACGTGGACCGAGGTCGTGGAAGGCGCGCTCGCGGAAGGGACGCCGCTCGTGACCCGCGTGATGAGCGTGGCGGCCGCAGCGGCGCCGAAGTCCACAAGCAGCAACCCACTGATGGCGACACCTCAGCGCGGACGGTAAGCACGATTCGTTGGCAGGCGGACGACACCGCTGCGTCCCCGGGCGCGGCGTTTAAAGGAGAAGAGCGATGAAGAGCATGATCAAGTCGGCAGTGGTGGGCGCGGTGGCGGCGGCGTTTGTCGCCTCGGTCGCGGTGGCGCAGAGCCAGGGGCCGGGCGCACAGGGGCGCGGCGGCCGCGGGCCCGGTGGCATGGGTGGCCCCGGGGGACCCGGCCGTGGCGTGCTGCAGGGGCTCAGCGAGGAGCAGCGTCAACAGGTCAAGGCGATCATGGACGAAGGCCGCGATGGGCAGGAAGGTCCGCCGGCTGATGCCAAACTCCGGCGCGATCTGGAAGTCGAGTTGCTCGCAGACACGCCCAACGATCAGAAGATCGAGGACCTGAAGCAGCAGATCCTGGTCGCCCAGGCCGAAGGGCTGTCGCGGCACATCTCGGTGCAGAAGCGGATTGCGCAGGTGCTCACCGCTGAACAGCGCGCCAAGGCGCGCGAGCGGCTGGCGCAGGCGCCCGCCGAGGGCCGGGGACCGCGTGGCGGCGGACCGCGTGGCGGCGGACCCGCGGTGGTCGGCAAACCACAGGGCCGTTAACACGGCGCACTGCGAATACTGGACCGGCCGCTCGCGCGTGATCGTCACGAGCAGCGGCCGGTGATCCGAGACCCTGGAGTCGATCACGTGCGCGGTGGTGCACCGCAGGCCCGGCCACGTTCGCATAAGGGTGCATAATGAACGCTCCTCTTGTTGCTTACGGTCGAGGTCTCCTATGACTATCACTCGATTCCTAGCCGCAGCGGGTCTCGTCCTCGCCTGCTCCGCGCAGGCGGCCGTGGCGCAGTTGCGGACAGAGCTTGTCACGGGCGGGCTCTCGCTGCCGGTCGCTGTCGTACAGGATCCCTCCCAGACCAACGTACAAGTCGTCGTGCAGCAGGGTGGCCGCGTGCGCGTCATGCAAAACGGCGTGCTGGCCGGGCAGGATTTCCTCGATCTCACGACAGAGATCGTGAGCGGCGGCGAACGAGGTCTGCTGGGGCTTGCCTTCGCCCCGGACTATGCCACCAGCCGGCGCGTCTACGTGAATTTCACGGACCCGTCAGGGCACACCGTGATCGCGCGGTTTCTGAGGCACGCGACCGATCCGCTCCGCGCCGACCCGGCAACACGCTTCGATCTCGTCTGGCCGGGCGGTCAGGCGTATATCGAACAGCCGTATCAGAACCACAAGGGCGGCCATCTGATGTTCGGGCCGGATGGCTACCTCTATATAGGGCTCGGCGACGGCGGTGGTGGCAACGACCCCCAGCACCGGGCGCAGTCCCCCGACACGCTGCTCGGCAAGATGCTGCGGATCGACGTCTCGGTCCCGCTCGCACATCCAACCGGCTACTCGGTGCCACCCGACAACCCCTTTGTCGGACAGACCGGCGTGCTTGCTGAAATCTGGGCGTTCGGATTGCGCAATCCGTGGCGTTACAGCTTTGACGATCCGGCGCACGGGGGCACGGGCGCCCTGATCATCGGGGACGTCGGCCAGGGCTCGTGGGAGGAAATCAGTTACGAGCCAGCCGGCCAGGGCGGGCGCAATTACGGCTGGCGCAACCGCGAAGGGGCACACGACAACGTCCTTACCCTTGCGCCGTTCTCCTTGCCTCTGGTCGACCCGATCCACGAGTACTCGCACGCGCTCGGTGGTGCCATCACAGCGGGGTTTGTCTATCGCGGCAACGCTCTGGGCGCACCGTACGTAGGGCGCTATTTCTTCGCGGACATCATCACCAGCCGCGTGTGGTCGCTCGGGCTGTCGGTCGACGCCAGTACGGGCGAGGCGACAGCGGTGGATGTCACCGAACACACCGCCGAACTTGGCGACGGGGCGGTCGGCGTTTCGAGTTTTGGCGTCGATTCGGCCGGTGAGTTGTATCTGGTGTCGTACGGCCTGGACGCGGTCTATCGAATTGCGTTGGACGCCGCACCACCGCCACCGCCGCCGCCGCCAACGTCGTCGTGCCAGACGGTGCGGCCCGGACCGGATTGGACCTGCGCCAATGGCGGCTGGTATGCGCCCGACATGACGATTCCCGGTGGCGCGCCGCCGCCTCCGCCGCCGCCACCAGCACCCGATCCGACGACGACACCACCCTCCTCGTGCCAGACGGTGCGGCCAGGGCCGGATTGGACGTGCGCTAATGGCGAATGGTATGCGCCCGGCATGACGATTCCCGGTGGCGCGCCGCCGCCTCCGCCGCCGCCACCAGCACCCGATCCGACGACGACACCACCCTCCTCGTGCCAGACGGTGCGGCCAGGGCCGGATTGGACGTGCGCTAATGGCGAATGGTATGCGCCCGGCATGACGATTCCCGGTGGCGCGCCGCCGCCTCCGCCGCCGCCGGAGCCGCCATCACCGCCTGCACCATCGTCGTGCACGACGGTTCAGCCGGGGCTGGACTGGCTCTGCCTCAATGGCAACTGGCTGCCGCCCGACGTCACCGGTTCCTGTGCAACGGTCATGCTGGAGCCTCGGGCCGGCGGCGCCGCGATCACGTCGATCACCGTTCCGGCGGCCGGAGGACCAGCGTCCATATGGACGCTGGCGGATCCGCCGTTTTCCTGCCCGTGGAGCGCTTTCTCGGACGTGAGTTGGATAACCGTCACCTTCCCCGGTTATCCGACGATTCAGCGTGGGGACGGGTCCGTACAGTTCATCGTCGAGCCGAATACGTCAGGCGTCCAGCGCGTCGGTCAGATCAGAGTGGCGGAGAAGATCCTGACGATCATTCAGCCAGGATAATTGGACCGGCCGCTAGCGCGTGATAGTCACGAGCAGCGGCCGGTGATCCGAGACCCTGGAGTCGATCACCTGCGCGGCGGTGCACCGCAGGCTGCCGGCCAGGAAGAGATAGTCGATCCGCTTGACCGGATTGTCGGCAGGGTAGGTGAGTCCGTTACCTGTCCCGCAGGCGAGCCACGCATCGCGCAAGCCGCCGAACAGCATTTGCTGATAGGTGCGGCTCCCCGGTTCGGCATTGAAGTCCCCGCCGGCCATCAACCCCTCGACTCCCATCAGCGGTTTCGTCAGTTCGAGCACATGGGCCGATTCCTGGAGCCGGTAGTCCTCCTCGCGCGACGCGTCGATATGCGTCGTCAGCACGTTCGTCGGTCCGAGCCGTGTCTCGGCTCGGAGGACGAGTGCTGCACGAGGCTCGTGCGATCCGCCCGATCGTTCCTGCGGTGGCTGAACCGGGAGTGACTCAGTGCGTGTGCCGCTGACCGTGCCTCGCACGAGCGCCGCGATCCCGTACTCGCCGCCGTCGAAATCGAGCGACTTGCCGAACGCGGTCACGTAGGTCTTTCGTTCACCGGTGTTCAGCAGGTCAGCGAGCCGCTGCAGCTGGTCCTCCTTGCCGGAGCGGCCGGTGCCGCGATCCACCTCCTGGAGCAGGACGACATCGGCATTGGTGGAGCGGACGAGATCAGCCACACCTTCCAGGTTCGGCTTACCGGCCGCGTCCTTGCCGGCGTGGATGTTGAACACGAGAACGCGGATATCGGGGTGAGGCTGCGGCAGCGTCGCACACGACACCGAGGCGGCGAGGCTCAGCGTGAGAACAAAGGATCGACAGGACATCAGCGCGCCGCCGGTGCTGGACGCGGGACCCGTTCGTCGGTCATTGCCGCGCTGTAGACGAACCAGGCCAGGACGATCGCGTTCTGCTTGAGGTCCTCCTCGCGGATGCGTTCGTAGGTGTCGACGTTGGTGTGGTGCGTGCGCACGTCATAGGTGACGTAGTCCTGCACCGGGTTGAAGCCCGGCATCCCGGCTTCGCGGAAGCTGACGTGGTCGGTGCTCCCGATCCCCGGATCCACATTGCGGCGCACGCCGAGATCCTTCAATGGCTCGATCCATTTGTCAAACAGGGCACGGGCCGGTGCGCTGTTCTCCATATACCAGCCGTAGATGGGTCCCATGCCAGGATCCAGGTTGAGGTACATCGCCAGTTTCTCGCGGGCGGCAGTGTTCGCCTCGCCGGCATAGTGGGCCCGGACGTGTGCGCGCGAGCCGAGCAATCCCTGCTCTTCGCCGCCCCAGAGCGCCACCCGAATCGTGCGGCGGGGCTTGACGCCAATTGCCTTCAGGATGCGCATCGCCTCAATTGCCGCGGCCGAGCCGTCGGCGTTGTCGGTCGCCCCGGGAGCCGTATGCCAGGAATCGAGATGCGCACCGAGCAGGACGACTTCGTCCTTCAGCGTGGGATCGGTCCCGGGAATCTCCGCGAGAACGTTATAGCTCTTCGTGTCGTTCGTGAGGAATCGTGTCTGCACGTTCACGCGCAGCTTCACCGGCATGCCGGCCGTGACCATGCGCGCGACCATGTTGTAGTGCTCCGCGGCGAGCACCACGGTGGGCATGGCATTCTCCGCCTGGTCACGACCGAGGACGAACACGGTGCCGTGCTCGCCCGCGCTGGTGCGGATCAGCACGCCCGCGCCCGCCTCGCGAATGAGCTGCGTGATCTGCCGCGCGTCGGCCTGGTTCGGATTCGGCTGCCGCGGCATCGCGGGTGCCCCGGGCCGGACGGCTGCATCGGTCGTCGTCGGTTGGACGCGGTCTTCACGTACAAAGCTCTGGACGATCGGCTGGGAAAGAATGATGCCGCCGGTGAGGCGCGCTTTCATCGCCGTCACCTCCGCGGCTGATGCCTGGCCCACGAACACGGGCGAGGCTACGATCTCCCCTTTGGTCGGGGCGGACCACGCTTCGGCGTAGCCGTTGAGCGGCATGTAGCGCGGCTCCACCATCTCGATCACGAGCTTGTCGAGAACCCAGCCACGGCCGAACTCGAACGGTTCGAGCTTCGCGTCAGCCATGCCGAACGATGCCAGCGTGTCACGTGACCAGTCGGCCGCGGCCTTGTACTCCGGGCTCCCGGTCAGCCTCGGGCCGATCGCGATCACCAATTGGTCGAAGAACTTCATTACCTGCGATCTCTGCAGCGCCTCGGTGCGGATCTGCTGCAGAACATCAACTTGCGCGGCGGCGCCGCCGTGCAGGGCCGTCAGGGCGAGGACGGCGACAAGGGGGATCGATCGCTTCATCATGGGGAGATTATAGGTCTGCGTTCAGCCGCCACGCAGCGCCGGCGGTATCGTCACGACCGAGATCTCCCATCGCTTGCCATTGCTCTTGCGCTCCGCGACCGCGATCTGGGTTCCGTCATCGGACCATGCCGGCAGGCTGAAGTCGCCGCGCAAGAGCAGCTGCCGGTTACGGCCGTCCGCGGTTGCGATCCAGAGGTCGCCCTTCTTGTCCACCCAGGCAATCCTGTTGATCTCCGCCGTCGACCAGCCCCACAGCTCACCGTCGTAAGGGGGGATCTTGCTCACTCGCTCGTGAAGGACCAGGTCGCCGAGCTTCACCGTGTGAAGCACAAGAGTGCCGCCCATCTCGTTTGCATCGATCATCCGTTGTTCCTGGCTGGCGATGCCGTACATGGGCAGCTTTTCGTCTTTGCTGTTCGTGATTTTGCCAAGCCCGGTCGGACTCACAGGTCTGGACTTCATCTCCCAATAGCGCGCCGACGCTTCGGTGTGACCCTGCCGCTCTTCCATCGCGACGCCGCGCGCCGTCTGGACGAAGTACTTCGCGCTCAGTGTTCCTGAGGGAGTGGCGAATGCGCCCTGCAGGACGAGCATGCCGCCGTCCCAGGTGATCTCCGACACCATGCCGCCGACCAGTTGCTCTGACGTGATGGTCATGACGAGTTGCTTCTCGGCGTTCTGCGCGAGGAGCGGCGCAGACGGCGCCAAAACCAGGAGCGGGATGAGGAGGGGAGCGATGTTCCGCATTCGCGAAGCTTAGGCCCATGCGGGCGTGCTGGCAACTCCATCCGGACGGGGATATAGTCGCGGCCGATGACCAAGTGGATTGCTGCTGTTTCGACCCTCGCCCTGTTCTGGATCCCGCAGGCGCCCCCGGCCACCGAAGTCTATGTCGCCAGCCTCTCCAGGCAGGACGGGCGCTTGACGATGGGGAAGCCCGACAACATTTCCAACAGCCCGGGCTATGACAACCAGCCCTTCTTTACGCCCGACGGCGCGGCGCTGCTCTTCACCTCGGCACGCGGCAGCATCACGAGTTCGTGCGGCTCGCCGCAGACCGACATCTATCGCTACGACCTGGCGACAAAGGCGGTGACACAGGTCACCGACACGCCAGAATGCGAGTACTCGCCGACGGTGACGCCTGACCGCGGCATTTCCACGATCCGCGTCGAGGCCGACGGAACCCAACGGCTGTGGCGGTTCACAGCTGACGGAAAGAATCCATCACTCGTGTTGACCGACATCAAGCCGGTCGGCTATCACGCCTGGCTCGACGAGACGACCCTGGCGCTGTTTGTTCTCGGCCAGCCCGCGACCCTCCAGATCGCCGGCACCGGAACGGGTAAGGGTGAGATCGTCGCCAGCAACATCGGTCAATCGATCCTGAGAATGCCGACCGGCGGCGTCAGCTTCGTTCAGGTGGCGGGGGCCGGACCAGAACAGACGCTGACCGTTACGCAGGTCACGATGGAGAGTGGCAAGCCGGTCACTAAACCGCTGACCACGGCAGTTGCCGGCGCCAGGCAGGCTCACCTCGCGTGGACTCCCGACGGTACGCTCCTGATGGCACACGATGGTGGGTTGCACGCATGGCGGGCAGGGGCACCGGGTTGGGAGCGCATTGCCGACCTCGGCGCACTCGGGCTCCGCAACGTGACCCGTTTGGCCATTTCACCGAAAGGCGACCGGATTGCGGTTGTGGCGCGTACCTCAATGAGGAACATGGCTTGCAGATTCGTAGGCCAGAGGTGATTTAGATGGGACTTAGAGACACATACGCGTACGCGATTTCGACCGCCAAGGGCAAGTTCAACGGCAGCGCCGAAGAGCGCGACGGCAAGCTGCACTTCGTCGGGTCGGTGCAGACAGAGGATCAGAAGAACGAGCTCTGGAACGCGATCAAGACGATTCCAAGCTGGAAGAACGACATCGTTGCTGACATCAAGGTGACCGGCGGCGGAGCGCCGGCAGCCGCGCAGGCCGGCCAGACCTACACCGTGAAGTCGGGCGATACGCTCAGCAAGATCGCGAAGGACCATCTCGGGGACGCGAATGCCTACATGAAGATCTTCAACGCCAATAAGGATCAGCTTACGGATCCCGACAAGATCAAGCCCGGGCAGGTCCTCAAGATCCCAGCCGCGTAAGCCATTCTTCAGCCTTCCCCCGGGGTCGGTAGCCTTTCGGTCACCTGCCCCGGGTTCCTTCTCCCTGAACAATCCGTTCTCGGTATACTGAGCCCGGAGCTGCCTCTGGGGTTTGGACCGCGCGTCCTGCTCGTCGAAGATGATCGTGACGGCCGGCAGGTTTATGCCGAGTGGCTGAGTCACGCGGGTTTTCGAGTCGAAGAAGCGCACAACGGTCTGCAAGCTCTGGAACGCGCGCTCGAACGCGTGCCCGACATCGTCGTAACGGATCTGAACATCCCAGGTATTGACGGCTTCGAATTGACCCGCAGATTGAAGCAGGATCCCCGCACCAGCCGCGTTCCGGTTGTGGCCGTGACGGGCTATGCCGCGTTTGCGGCTGACCCGGCCCGCGCCCACCGCGCCGGCTGTGACGTCGTTCTCGAAAAGCCCTGCTCACCCGAGGATCTCGAATCCACCATCCGCAGCTTCCTGGCCGGGGCGACTCGTAATTGACCATGAATGACGCTGCCGGTCGTCCGGGCGGACAGCGCACCGTGCTGCTCGTGGAAGACCACGTCGATTCGCGGGCGATGTATGCCGAGTTCCTCCGGCTCGAGTTCCATGTCGTCGAGGCTGGCGATGGCATGGCGGCCCTCGAGCTGATGCAGCAGAGGTGCCCCGATGTCGTGGTAACCGACCTCGCACTGCCGCGCATGGACGGATTTGCCCTGATCGAGCGGATACGTGAAGATGACCGGCTTCGACATCTGCCCGTCATCGCCCTGAGCGGCTATTCCGGGACCGAGCACGAAGATCGGGCCCGCCAGGCTGGCTCGGACCTGGTGCTTATCAAACCGTGCCTGCCCGAAACGCTCGCGAAGGCTGTAGCTTCGGCCACGATCCGCCGAAAGGATGGTTGATGAGGCAGACGGTGTTCATTATCGAGGACGACGTCGATACCCGCGAGATGATCGCGAAGTTCCTGGAGCTGGAGGGCTACCACGTAGAGCTGGCCAGTAATGGCCGCCAGGCGCTCGATAGATTCAAAGATGGCGCCGATGCCTGCGTCATCCTGCTGGACCTGATGATGCCGGTTATGGACGGCTGGGAGTTCCGGCGGCAACAGACACAAGACAAGCGACTGAAGGCGATTCCGACAATCGTCGTGTCGGCCGCTGGCCGCGACCGGATGGCGCAGATCTCGGCCGACGCCTATCTCTCGAAACCCGTCGACATGGATGAACTGCTCTCGAGAGTCTCGCAGTTCTGCCCCGTATAAACGCGACGTCCGGTCGTGCGTTACTTCTTCCCGGCCGGTCTCTCCTTGGACTTCTTGGCCGGCTTCCCAGTCGGAGCAACATTCGACACTGTTGTCGCAACCGCCGCGGCCTCGCCCGAGCGGCGAAGCCGTGCCAGCCTGTCGTTGAGCCTCGCCTGTAACTTGCCGTCGACCTCGTAGACATCCTTGCGGAACTGCACGGTGTTGTCGGGTCGGACGCGCGCCGTCCAGTAGCCGAGAAACACTGGGATCGACGTCTTCAACTTGACGTGTTTTTCGGCGCCGGCATGCATCGCTTCGCGAATGCGCTCCGCAGTCCATTCGGGCTGGTCCCGAAGCACGTATTGCGCGAGTGCCACCGGGTCCTCGACGCGCACACACCCATGGCTGAATGACCGGGCCGCTCGTTCGAACAGCGAATCAGCCGGGGTGTCGTGCAGGTAGACGTTGAACTGGTTCGGGAACATGAACTTCACGAGCCCGAGCGAATTACTGGCGCCGGGCTTTTGCCGGAAGCGGTAGGCGGTCGGGTCGTTCAGGTCCACCGAGGTGGGATCCACTACGTTGCCCGTTTTGTCGACGACCTCCATGTTCGTCCGCTCGAGGAACCCGGGATCGTTGATGACCGACGGCAGCGTTTCACCCTGGGCAATGCTGTCTGGCACGTTCCAGTAAGGGCTGAACACGACGTGCGTCATCTCGTCGTTGAAGATCGGCGTGGGGGTGTCCTGCTTGCCGACCACGACTCGCATCGTGAGAGGCACAGTGTTGCCTTCGTAGATATCCAGCCGCATCTCAGGGATGTTCACGAGGATGTAGCGGTCGCCGAGATCGCGCGGGAGCCAGCGCCAACGCTCCATGTTCATGGCGATCTGGTTGAGCCGGTACTCGACCGGAATGTTGAGCGCCGCCACCACTTCAGGGCCAACCGCGCCATCGTCGGTCAGGCCGTGCCGGCGCTGGAATACCTTGACCGCCTCCTGGAGGTCGGCTGGATAGGGAGAGGCGGCGCCGGGGGCGGGGATCGAGCCAGTGAAATCACCGGACGCCGCGAGCCGCTTTGCGAGCGCGGCAATGTGCGGGCTCTTCTGACCGGGCTTCAGCTTGATCGCAGGCACCGTTGGCCACCCGCCATTCTGTTGCTGCTCCCTGTAACGCACCAGCAGCTCGCGCAGCCGTTCGGTACTCGGGGGCACGGGGCGTCAGTTCCGCGAGTGACGATTTGATGCTGCCGTCGGCAATCGCCTTCTCCAGGTGCGCCTGCGCATCGAAGCTCTCGGACTTGATCTTCCAGGCCGGGTCCGCATGCGAGAGGTCCGACAGACCGTCCGCAATGTCGGAGGCGTACTTCATGTAGAGGTAGGTGAGCCACACGTCGAGCGCGCCAGCCTCTTTCGGATCGAAGCCCTTGTCGGTGAGGAAGCCTTTGGACGCTTCTTTGCGTCGCTCCTCGAGCATGCTCACGTTGTACAGGTCGGGATCGAGCCCCTCACCGGCGGACGCCCTGAGCGCCTCGATCAATTCATCCATCTGCGGGCGGGGCTTGGCGCCTTCCACCCACGCGGCTGCAAAGCCGCGCTTTTCATAAAGTGACTGGGTCTTCTTCCAGAGCCCGGCACCCTCGGGATCGTTGGCGGCATAGGCCGGCCGCGATCCGGTTGCGACTGCACGCAGGGCCGTATTCATCTCCTGCTCTCGATCGGTCCCCAGATGGGCGCAGGCGAGGGTCAGCGAGCTAGCGATGAGAGTGACGGCCAGGCGCGGGCGCAGCTTCATGCAGAGCTGCAGAGCAAGGACGGTGCCGCTAAACTGTGCCGTGGAAACCGCGTGTAAGCAGCGGCTTACACGGATGGGGCATTGACTTTAGAGGATCTGTAACTTTGGCTACACACCGGAAGAAAGATGCAGCTCCGACCGGCTCGAGCGCCCCTTCGATCGCGGACTTCAATCTGGCCGCGGCCGCGCTGCTCTACGATATGGCGGCCTTGCAGCCGACCGAGCGGAGCCGGTTCGGATACAAGCGCGCCGCCAAAGCCATCGCAGGACTGTCGGTCCGGGTTGCAGATCTGGTCGCGGCGGGCACCCTGCGCGAGGTGCCATTTGTCGGCCCGTCGAGCGAGCGCATCATCACGGAGTTCGTAAAAGGGGGATCGTCGCCAACGGTCGAAGCCGCCGTGGCGAAGTCAGGAAAGCCGTCGCTCGTGGCCGAGAAACGCGCCCTGCGGGACGGCTATCTCAGTCACGCGGTCATGGCCGAGGCGCTGGCCACGCCGGCGGCAGAAGGTGTCGTCACCCGCGCCGACTATCGCGGCGACTTTCAGATGCACTCCACCTGGAGCGACGGCACCGAGACCATCGAGACGATGGCGAGAGCCGCAATGGATCTGGGGCATTCGTGTCTCGGCATCACGGATCATTCCTACGGGCTGCCGATAGCACGGGGCATATCAATGGAGAAGGCCGCCCGTCAATGGACCGAGATCGACGCGCTGAATGCCAGGTTGAAGGGTTCGTTCAGAGTCTTCAAGGGAATCGAAGCGAACATCCTCGTGGATGGCAGCCTCGACGTCCAGCCCGATGAGCGCGCGCTGTTCGAATTCGTGGTCGCGTCGCCGCACTCGCAGTTGCGGCGCAAGGAGCCGCAGACGACGAGAATGGTGAACGCCGTGAAGTCTCCCGGCGTGGCGATTCTCGGTCATCCGCGCGGGCGGATGTTCAATAGCCGTCCAGGTATTGCAGCCGACTGGGACGCCGTGTTTGCCCAGGCCGCGAAACGTGGCGTTGCCATCGAGCTGGATGGCAACTGGCACCGGCAGGACATCGACTACCGTCTTGCTGAGCGCGCGCTGGCCGCGGGCTGCATCTTCGCGCTCGACAGCGACGCGCATTCGACCGGAGAGCTGCGCTTCAGTGACTACGCGATCGCGCACGCGCGGCTGGCCGGTATACCGGCTGAGCGCGTGATCAACTGCTGGAGCGACGACCGGCTGGAGGAGTGGATGCGCGAGCGGCACGGAAGTACCGGGAAGCGGGCTCGTGCCCGACGTGCGGCGCCAGCGCGGCGGACGCCTCGATGATCGCGTCCAGATCTATTCCAGGTACTGATGCCGAGCCCGTGCAGCATGTAGAGCAGGTCCTCGGTGGCGAGGTTGCCGGTTGCGCCTGGTGCATACGGGCACCCGCCCAGTCCGCCCGCAGAGGCATCGAAGGTGGTGATCCCAAGGTCGAGAGCGGCCAGGACGTTCGCGAGCGCGGTGCCGCGAGTGTCGTGGAAGTGAAGCGCAATGCGGTCGAGCGGAACGCGATCCAGGACCGCGCCGACGACCGCCGGTACCTGCCCGGGATGAGCGATGCCGATCGTGTCGCTGATCGACACCTCGAAGGCGCCGATCGCGATCAGTGCTTCTGCGATCTCGGCCACCCGACGAGGATCGACATGGCCTTCGAATGGACAACCGAAGGCTGTCGAGAGGTAGCCGCGAACCCGCATCTCCAGCGCTGCCGCTCGCTCGCACACGGCGCGATACGTCTCCAGTGACTCAGCGATCGTCTGGTTGATGTTCTTCCTGCTGAAGGTTTCCGACGACGCAGCGAAGATCGCGACCTCGGTGACCCCGGCGGCGCGGGCGCGTTCGAGGCCGGCAAGGTTTGGGACGAGGGCCGTGTAGCGGATGCCGGGCCGCTTCGTGATTCCCGCAAATACCTCCGCCGCGTCCGCCATCTGGGGGACCCACTTCGGACTTACAAAGGCCGACACCTCGATCACCGGGCACCCCGCCATCGTCAAGCGATCGACGAAGGCAATCTTGTCGGCGGTGGCGATCCTGGCGGGTTCGTTCTGCAACCCGTCGCGCGGGCCCGACTTCGACGACGGTGACGCGCGCGGGGACGTTCATGACACCAGGTGGATCAGCGGCACGCCTGCCTGGACGAGCTCACCGGCGCGGCAGGAGATGGTGTCTACGACGCCGTCCGCCGGTGCGCGAACCGGCAACTCCATCTTCATCGCTTCGAGGACCAGCAGCGTGTCGCCCTTCTTAACGGCGTCGCCCGGCGCGACGTTGATGCGGATGACGGTCGCAGGCATCGGCGCAGAGAGAGACCCGTGGTCGGCCGATCCCTTCCGGCGTCCTGGTCGCTGGACCTCGAATCGGTAGACTTCGCCGTCGAGGAATACCCAGCGCGTGTCGCCGTCCGCCACGGCCGACGCATGTCGAGGCGGCTGGACCGCGACGCCGTCCACGAGGATGCCGTCCTTGCGTAATTCGACGCGGTAGTCCGTCGTGCCAGACCTGAGCGTCACGACCTCGGCCATCAGCGGCCCCATCCCTGGATCGTGGCCCACGGATCGTGCGAACCCGCCGAATCCTGGCCGGCAGAACCGCGGGTCGTGCTCGCGGACTGTTTGCCGGCTGCGGTGACGGCGGTGGCGGCAGCCGCGACGGCGGCAGGTGGAGCTTCCGGCTGTTCGATCAGCTCGTCGAGGTGTTCCTCGATGAAGCCGGTATCGACGACGCCGCCGCGGAATGCCGTCATGGTTCAGCACCCGGATCAGGAAAGGGATGTTGGTGCGGATCCCGAGCACCGGGTATCGACGCAAGGCCGCGATGGCACGATCGATCGCAGCACTCCGAGTCTCGGCCTGCACGATCAGTTTCGCGAGCATCGGATCGTAGGTGACGGGGACCTCTCCGCCTTCAACTACTCCGGCGTCCACGCGCAGCCCCGGGCCGGAGGGTTCACGGTAGAGCAGAAGGGTTCCCGCCTGCGGCAGGAATCCGTTCGCCGGGTCCTCGGCATAAACGCGGCACTCGATTGCGTGACCGCGCTGCGAAAGTGCGGCTTGTGTCCACGGCAACGGCTCTCCGGCCGCGATCGCGAGTTGCGCCCGAACGAGGTCGACGCCGGCGACCGCCTCGGTGACCGCATGCTCGACCTGGAGGCGGGTGTTCATCTCGAGAAAGTAGAAGCGCGCCGACGTCGCCGCTGCCTTCGAGCAGGAACTCCACGGTCCCGGCGTTCCGGTAGTTCACGGCCCGCGCCGCCGCAACCGCCGCTGCGCCCATCTGCTCCCGTACGCGCGGCACCAGTGCCGGGGAGGGGCTCTCCTCGACCACCTTTTGATGCCGCCTCTGGATCGAGCACTCCCGCTCGAAGAGGTGGACGACGTTGCCGAGTGAATCGCCGAAGATCTGGATCTCGATATGGCGGGGCCGGTCGACAAGGCGTTCGACATAGAGCGTCCCGTCGCCGAAAGCGGATTCCGCTTCGCGACGCGCCCCCGCGATCATCTCTGCCGCCTGTTCCGGGCCGCGAAGCGCGCGCATGCCCTTGCCGCCGCCGCCCGCAGAGGCCTTCACCAGCGAGGGGAACCCGATGCGTGAAACAGCGTCGAGGATGCCGGCGTCGGATTGATCCGCCGGGGTGAGACCCGGCACGACCGGGACACCTGCTGCCTCCATCAACTGGCGAGCGCCGATCTTCGATCCCATGCGCGCGATCGTGTCGGCGGAGGGCCCGATGAAGATCAGGCCGGCTTCTTCGCAGGCCGCCGCAAAGGTTGCCCGTTCCGACAGGAAGCCGTAGCCGGGATGGACCGCGTCCGCGCCTGCCGCTCGGGCGGCGTCGATGATGGCGCCGACGTTGAGATAACTCTCCGACGGCGCCGCCGGCCCGATCCGCACCGCGTCGTCGGCCGCCAGGGTATGAGGTGCGCCGGTGTCAGGATCCGAATAGACGGCGACCGTCTCGATGCCGGCTTCTCGGCACGCCCGTGCGATCCGGATGGCGATCTCGCCGCGATTGGCGATCAGGACGCGGCGCAGCCTCATGCGTTCCAGCCGGCCTTGCGCTTCTCGAGAAACGCGAGCATCCCGTCCTGGCCCTCCGCCGAGGCGCGGTGACGCGCGATGGTCTCTGCGGTGTGGCTCGCCATCTCGGCGGGTGGGTGGCCGGCCACTGCCGCGACCATGCGCTTGGCGGCCGCGATCGCCTCTGGGCCGGAGGTCACGAGTTCCTTCACATAGCCGTCGATCGTCGCATCGAGTTCGGCGGCCGGCACGACGGCGTGGACCAGGCCGATCTCTCTCGCGCGCGCGGCCGAGAACCGTGCCGCCGTGAGGAACAGCTCGCGTGCGGCCGAGATCCCGATCTTCTGGACAGCGAACGGAGAGATCACGGCCGGCAGGATCCCGAGCTTCGCCTCGGTAAACCCGAACACCGCGTCGTCGGCCGCCACGACGATGTCGCAGACGGCGGCGAGCCCGGCCCCACCACCCAGGGCGGCGCCGTGGACGCGGCCGATCAGCGGGAGGGGGAGTGTGTCGAGCGCGTTGAACATCGCCGCCATCGCACCGGCGTCCCGGATGTTCTCATCGCGGGTGTAATGCACCATCCGCGACATCCAGGTGAGATCCGCCCCGGCACAGAAGGTCTTGCCCGCGCCCGCCAGGACCGCGACGCGTGCGCCGGCAGGCGGCGGCGTCAGCGCCCATGCTGTCAGCCCGGCAATGACCTCCTCGTTGAATGCGTTGCGGACGTCGGGCCGATTGAGCGTGACCCGCACGACAGCGCCGGCTTGTTCGATGGTTATCAGCGACATCGGGCCCTACATCCGGAAGATCCCGAACTTCGGGTCCGGGATCGGTGCGTTGAACGCGGCCGACAGTCCAAGGGCCAGTGCCGAGCGTGTCTCAGCCGGGTCGAGAATACCGTCGTCCCAGAGCCGTGCCGTTGAGTAGTAGGGGGAGCCTTCGCGTTCGTACTTGTCGAGGATCGGCTGGCGAATCGCGGCTTCTTCGTCGCTGCTGAACCCCTTGCCCTCGCGGGCGAGCTGGTCGCGCTTGACGGTCGTGAGCACACCTGCCGCCTGTTCGCCGCCCATCACGGAGATACGGGAGTTCGGCCACATCCACAGGAAGCGCGGCTCGTAGGCGCGGCCGCACATGCCGTAGTTGCCGGCGCCGAACGATCCACCGATGACAACCGTGAACTTGGGTACGACCGAGTTGGCCACGGCGTGGACCATCTTCGCGCCATCCTTGGCGATGCCGCCGCGCTCGTATTCCCGGCCGACCATGAAGCCGGTGATGTTCTGCAGGAACACGAGCGGAATGCCGCGCAGGTTGCACAGTTCGATGAAGTGGGTGGCCTTGAGCGCCGATTCCGAGAAGAGCACGCCGTTGTTGGCCACGATGCCGACGAGACAGCCATGGAGTCTCGCGAAGCCGGTGACGAGCGTAGTGGCATAGCGCTCCTTGAACTCATCGAAGCGGGATCCATCAACCATTCGCGCGATCACCTCGCGGACGTCGTAGGGCTTGCGCGTGTCGGCGCTGACGATCCCGTAGATTTCCTTCGGGTCGTAGGCGGGCTCTTCAGGGGTCGTCCAATCGCCAGGCAGCCGCTTCACCGTGTTGAGGGTGCCGACTACTGTTCGCGCCAGGTGCAGGGCGTGTTCGTCGTCTTCCGCGAAGTAGTCGGCGACGCCCGACAGCCGGGTGTGGACATCAGCTCCGCCCAGCTCCTCGGCCGTGACTTCCTCGCCGGTGGCCGCTTTCACGAGCGGCGGTCCGCCGAGGAAAATCGTTCCGGTGCCTTTGACGATAATCGTCTCGTCCGACATGGCGGGCACGTAAGCGCCGCCGGCCGTGCAGGACCCCATCACCACAGCGATCTGCGGGATCCGTTCGGCCGACATCCGGGCCTGGTTATAGAAGATGCGTCCGAAGTGCTCGCGATCGGGGAAGACCTCCGCCTGGAGCGGGAGGAAGGCCCCGCCCGAGTCGACGAGGTAGACGCACGGCAATCGATTGTCGAGCGCGACCTGTTGCGCGCGCACGTGCTTCTTGACCGTCAGCGGATAGTAGGTGCCGCCCTTGACCGTCGCATCGTTGGCGACAATCAGGACCTCGCGCCCGGACACGCGCCCGATGCCGGTGACCACTCCGGCGGCCGGCGCGTCGTTCTCGTAGAGGTCCCACGCGGCGAGAGGGGAGAGCTCGAGGAAGGCAGACCCGGGGTCGAGCAGTTTCTCGATCCGTTCGCGAACGGGCAGCTTGCCCTGGGCGCGATGCCGCTCGACGTACTTCGGCCCTCCGCCCTGTCTCGCGGCCGCGGTCCGTTCCTTGAGCTCGGCGACGAGCCGCTCCATCCGCTCCGCGTTGGATCGGAACTCGGCTGAGCTGGAGTCGATGTGGGTCTCTAAAGTGTCCATCCGCGTCTTTCCGTGGAGATTATAGGCCCCAACCGGCGGCGCGCTCCGCGCTTGTGTAGCGCCAGCCGACAGTGTCTGATTTTTGGCCTAATTCCTGTGCGGCTGTAGTGCTATTTCAGTGCACAAACAGGGTCAGTGTATGATAGCTAGCCGTTTTCAGCACTTGTTGAGGTAGAGGAATGACCACGAAAAAGAAAAATCGCGTCCTGGCGATTGACGATGAACCCTCAATCATCGAATGGCTGAAGATCCTCCTGGAACATCAGGGGTACGAGGTGCGTACGGCCATGATCGGCACGCGCGGCGAAGAGATCTTCAAGACGTGGAAGCCCGACGTCGTCGTCACCGACATGATGCTCCCGGACATCGACGGGCTCGAATTGCTGCGTCGCTTCAAGCAGACCCACCCCGACACCGAGGTCATCGTCATCACCGGGCACGGCTCCGTGCAGAAGGCCGTCGAGGCGATGAAGGCGGGGGCCTTCGAATTTGCCGAGAAGCCGATCGACGCCGACGCGCTGCTCGCCAAGCTCGAGCGCGCCATCGAGCGGCGCGATCTGCTCGGCGAGAACCTGCTGCTGAAGCAGAAGATCGAGAACCAGTTCCGCTTCGGCAACATCATCGGCAAGAGCAAGAAGATGCACGAGGTGCTCGAGCTCGTGGAGAGCGTGGCGGGCAGTGACGCGAACATCCTGATCCAGGGCGAGAACGGCACGGGCAAGGAGTTGATTGCCAACGCGATCCACTACAACAGCAAGCGGGCCAAGGGACCGTTCATCAAGATCAACTGTGCGGCGATCCCGAAGGACCTGATCGAATCGGAGCTCTTCGGCTACAAGAAGGGCGCGTTCACCGGTGCCGCCAGCGACAAGGAAGGCCTCTTCGAGATGGCCGAGGGTGGCTCGCTGCTGCTCGACGAGATCGGGGAGATGCCGCCCTACCTCCAGACGAAATTGCTGCGGGTCCTTCAGGAGCGCGAGTACCGCCCGATTGGCAGTGATCGCATCGTCCGCGTCGACTTCCGGCTGATCTGCGCGACCAACATCGATCTCGACGCGGCGCTGCGCGATGGCAAGCTGCGCGAGGATCTCTATTTCCGGATCAACACGATCACGCTGCGGGTGCCGCCCCTCCGGGAGCGCACCGAAGACATCCCGCTCCTGTGCGAGCACTTCCTCGAGAAGTATCGCAACCGTCACGGCCGCAATGTGAAGTCGATTGCGCCGGCGGCGTACCACGTGCTGATTCGGCACCGCTGGCCCGGCAACGTGCGCGAGATCGAGAACGTTGTCGAGCGTGGCGTGCTGGTCTCAAAGGGCACCGAGATCACCGTCAACGATCTGCCCGAGTCGCTGAAAACCGAGAACGCCGCCACGACCGAGTTCGTCATCCCGCCGCATCGCACGCTGGCGGAGATCGAGAAGATGGCGATCCTCCAGACCTTGCAGCGGACGAACTGGAATAAGCAGGAGGCTGCGCAGATCCTGGGCCTCTATCGTCCGACGCTCTACAGCAAGATGAAGAAGCATGAGATTCAGGACGGCAGCAAGAGTGGCGCGCGCCGAGCGGCACAAGGCTGAGACGGCAAAAGCGGCCCTGACGGTCCGTTACTTGCAACCTGAGCATTAGATGCTCGAATTGGCCGCTACACGCGCAACAGCCCACCTCTCCGCGGTGGGCGAGTTCGCCATGTTTGCGGGCAAGGCGGCACGGCAGGCATTCGTGCCGCCGTATGAGTTTCGCGAAACCCTCCGGCAGGTTTACGAACTTGGCGTTCGCTCGGCGCCTCTGATCGCCGTCTCCGGCCTCGCCGTCGGCGTCGTGCTGTCGATGCATACCCGGGCGTCTCTCGAGCGGTTCGGTGCCGAGTCGATGATTCCCGCTGGTCTCGCGATGGCGCTGGTCCGTGAAACCGGTCCTCTCACGGCGGGCCTGTTGCTTTCCGGGCGGATCGGCGCAGGCATTGGCGCGGAGCTCGGCGCGATGCGCGTCACCGAACAGATTGATGCCCTCGAAGCCTCGGCCGTCGATGCTTTCCGCTACCTCGTCGTCACCCGCGTGGTCGCCTGCGTCATCGCCCTGCCTCTGCTCACCACCATCATGAATTTTGCCGGCATGCTGGGTGGCTTCATTGCCGAGCGGGCCGCGACCGGCATGTCGCTCGCGGTGTACTTCCAGCGTGCGTTCGACCTGATCGACATGAGCGACTACGTGCCGTCGACGGTCAAGACCATGGTCTTTGGCTTCATCATCGCGACCGTCTCCTCGTTCCTGGGGTTCACGACAACGTCCGGGACTGAGGGCGTGGGCCGGGCATCGACTCGCTCGGTCGTGCTTTCCTCGATCCTGATCATTGTCGCGAACGTCGTGCTCGTCCGTTTGATCTTCTTCCTCTTCCCGCAGGCGGCAGGATGACGTCACCGGACTTCGCGGTGAAGTTGGACGGCGTGACGAAGTCTTTCGGATCACGGCGTGTCCTCGACGGCGTGACGCTGGAGGTCCCCGAGGGATGCGGCTTCATCATTCTCGGCCGATCCGGCACCGGTAAGAGCGTGACACTCCGGCACATCATCGGACTTGTCAGGCCGGACTCCGGACGCGTGTTCGTCCACGGTGTCGACATCACGGCTCTGGCGGGCGCGGAGCTGGCCGAGGCGCGAAAGCAGGTGGGATTCCTGTTTCAGAGCGCTGCACTCTTCGACTCCATTTCTGTCGGCGAGAACGTCGCGTTCCCAATGCGGCGGCACACGAAGCTGCACGACCACGAGATCAGGCAACGGGCGCAGGCGAAGCTCGAGGCCGTCGGCCTCGGCAGCGACTACGAGAAGATGCCGGGCGATCTTTCGGGGGGCATGCGCAAGAGGGCGGGGCTGGCAAGGGCGATGGCTCTTGACCCGCGCGTCCTGCTCGTGGATGAACCGAGCGCCGGACTCGATCCTATTACCTCTGAAGAGATCGACGAGCTGCTGCTCGGACTCAAGCAGGACCAGAAGACGACGCTCGTCGTGGTCACCCACAACATTCCGAGCGCGCGCAAGCTCGGGGATCAGCTGGTGATGCTCGACCGGGGACGGATCGCGGCGCAGGGGACGGTCGAGGACCTGGAGAAGAGCGACAACGAGCTGGTGCGCGCGTTCATGTCTTCGTCACACGCCGGGTGAATCGGGCAGGGTTGCTACAGAGATGCAGAAGAACAGGCTCGCCGCCATAGGCGCATTCGTGATCGGGAGCATCGCGCTCTTCGCGGTGGGGCTCTTCCTGATCGGCGACCGGCGGATGATGTTTGCCGAGACATTCGAGGTCTACGCGGAGTTCAGTCAGCTCGCCGGCCTCCAGAACGGCGCCAAGGTGCGCGTCGCCGGGATGGATGCGGGCGAGGTTGAAACGATTCACCTGCCGACCTCTCCGTCCGGGCGGTTTCGCATCAAGTTCCGCGTGCGGAAGGATATGCACGCACTCATCCGTCTCGATTCGGTCGCCTCGATCCAGAACGACGGCCTCGTTGGCAACAAGTTCGTCCAGGTCGAGACCGGCACCGAGCAATCGCCCCAGGTGCCGGAGCAGGGGACGATCATGAGCCGCGAGCCGTTCGATCTCGCGCACATGTTCGAACGCATGAGCGAAACCCTCGATCTCGTCACCGCCACGATCCAGGATGTGAAGAGCGGCGTCGATACCGCCCTGAGGGCCGTGTCGACGACAGCCACCGATGCGCAGTCGCTCATCGCAGACATCGGCACCGAGGTCCGCGTCATCACCGCCTCCGGGCAGAAGGTCAGCGCAGACCTTCAGCTGATGGTGCAGGGCGTCCGGCAGGGGCGCGGCAGTCTCGGCAAGTTCGTGACTGACGATGCCTTCTACGAGAGGGTGAAGGCGATTGCCGCCGAGGCGGAGCGCGCCGTGACCAACCTGCGCGAGGCCACCCAGAACGCGAAAGATGCGATCGCGGATTTCCGGGGCGACAAAGGGCCCATCCACGGCGTCGTCGGCGACCTGCAGCTCTCCCTGACGGCCGCCCGTGAGACGCTGACGGACCTGGCGGAAAACTCAGAGGCGCTCAAGCGCAATTTCTTCTTCCGCGGCTTCTTCAATCAGCGCGGCTACTTCGATCTGGATGACATCGGCGTCGAAGATTATCGGCGCGGCGCCCTCGAGACCGTGAATCAGGCGGGTGCTGCGCGTCTGGGTGAGCGCCGCCGTCCTGTTCGAAGTGGACGCCAACGGCGCAGGAGCAGCTGAGCGACGGCGGCCGCCAGCGCCTCGACTCCGCCATGGCACCGTTCCTGCGGTATCCGCGGAGCACGCCCTTCGTCATTGAAGGGTACGCGGGTGCCGCAACGACAGACTCCCAATTCGTGCTGAGCCGTAGCCGGGCACTACAGGTCCGCGGCTACCTCGTCGGCAAGTTTGGCCTCGATGCGGGGTACGTTGCCACCATGCCGATGGGAGCGGAAGCGCCCGGAAGCCCCGATGGCGGACGCTGGGAAGGGGTTGCCTTGGCGATGTTCGTGGAAGCGCCGCAAAAGTAGCGGCAACTGGCATGACGTTTGATTGACGTGTATGGGACCCCTGGTGCAGAGGCATCAGGCCGACGGAATGAAGGAGGCGGGTGTGGACGAACGTTCGCGGGTGCTGACGGCGACGATCCTGGGCGCGATTGTCGGCGGAGTGGGTGGCTGGTTGTACCTGACGGAGAACGGCCGTCGCGTGCGCGACCAGATCGAGCCCAAGCTTGATGATTTCGTCAACGAGTTGACGCGGGTGCGCGGCACGGTCGAGAAGGCGAGAGGCGCCGCCAACGAGGGATGGCGCTCATTGAACGATATGGCCGGCGGTGGCGGTCAGGGCCGCTGGTCGGCATAGGAGAGGGAGCATGCCAGCGGATCTTGATACAACCAACATGTGGCTCGCCATCATGGCGATCGTCAGCTTGCTCGAGGCGCTGCTGTTGCTCGGAATGGGCATCGGCGGGTTCCTGGTTTACCGCCGGGTGATGCAGCTCGTCACCGACCTCGAGGCTCGGCAGATCGCGCCGGTGCGGGAGAAGGTCGACGCGATACTGGGTGACGTGAGGGCAGTCACGGCCCGGGTGAGCCAGCAGACCGAGCGCGTCAACCACGCCATCTCCGACACGATGGAGCGTGTGGACGACACCGCCGGTCGCGTCACCGGTTCAGTGCGCGACAAGATGAATCAGGCCGTCGGCATGGTGCGCGGGCTCCGCGCGATCGTGATGTCGGTGCTGGGATACGACGAAAGGCACGAGCCGCCGGCGCCGGCTCCTGGCCGCGTGTAGTCAAATTCGATAGCGCTGCCACCGCTCGGGACGCAGCGCTCCACGGTGAATTCAATAGTAGAGGAGGACTCGATGGCATACGAATACGATCGGTTCGAGCGGGAAGACGGCGGCGGATCTTTTCTGATGGGCCTGCTGGCCGGCACGGTGCTCGGCGCCGGTCTTGGCATGCTGTTCGCCCCGCGTCCGGGCTCGGAACTGCGCACGCAGTTGACCGACCAGGCCAGCAAGCTGCGAGAGACCGCGGGCGGTGCCTACTCACAGGTGGGTGAGCGCGTGACCCAGATCGTCGATCGCGGCCGGGAAGCGTACGACCGTGCTCGCACCAGCACGGAATCCGGCAGCCTGGGCAATACCGGGACGACCGGCGCAACCGGTAGCACCGGGTCGATGGCGGGCAGCACCTACACGGGTGCGGGCACGACCGACCGCAGCTAGGTAACTGCTGTGCGGCTTGATGAGGATAACGCCCGCACAGTCGCGAACGTCATCGTTGGGGCCGCCGCGCTTGGCGCGGCGGTCGTGATTCTGCGTACGCCCGCACTGCGCCGCCTGGCCTTCGGCCTGGCCCGGACGGCGTTAACGGTCACGCTCCCCGTCTGGTTATCGCGCGAAGTTCAGCAGGCGTGGGCCGACACGGAGCGAGCTGACAACTCCCAAACTCCAACCCCCAACAGCCAATGAACTTGGGCGACGCCTAGTTGCTATGATGGCCCGGTGAGTGGGCCCATCCCGCGCGCCGCACCACCCGCGCCGCGCTTTCCAATCCTCCGCCGTCTCGCCGCCCGCTCCAAAGCGGAGCTGCGGCTTACCGTGCTGGCGATCTGGCGCGGTGCGGTCGGCGTGTACAACAGCGAAGATCTCACCTTTGCGTCCTCCATCGCCTACTACGCCCTGCTCTCGCTCTTTCCGTTCTTCCTGCTCGCGTTTTCCGCCCTGGCGACCGTCGCCGCCACGCCGGCTGACCGGCTCGCGATCCAGGACTTTGTCCTCACGTATTTCCCACAGCAGTTCGAGTTCATTCAGACCCAGCTCGTGGCGATGCAGAACAACGGGACTCGACTCGGCGTGGCGGGCTCGATCCTGATGATGTGGGCCGCGTTGGGCGTGTTCGGCGCGGTGACCTCGGCGGTCAATCACGCCTGGGGCGTCGACAAGCAACCGAGCTACTTCAAGCACAAGCTCATTTCGCTGGTAATGCTGGTCACCGCCGGCCTGCTGATGATTGTGGGGCTGTTGCTGGTCAGCGCTATCAACGTCGTCGAGGCCAGCTGGTTTGCGGAGATCCTGGTGCGTGCGCCGCGCCTCGCCCAGTTACAGGGCTACGCCTGGCACTCGGCCACGACGGTCCTCTTCATCATGATCGTAGGCCTGGTCTTCTACTTCGTCCCCAACGCGAAGGTCAGATTCAGGGATGTGTGGGTCGGGGCCGTTCTGACCGGCCTGCTCTGGCGTCTTGCGCTTGCCGGTTTCTCGCGATACCTCAAGGATCCGTCACGATTCAGCGTTCACGGCGGTATTGAAGGTGTGATCGCCTTCCTGCTCTGGGTCTACGTGTCGTCGGTGGTCTTCCTGTACGGTGTCGAAGTCACCGCCGCCTATGCGCGGCTGCGGCGCCACCGGCCCGACGAGATCCCGGCGGCGCCAACCCCGAGACTCTGATGAAGCGATCGGTCATCCCCGTGCTCATCGTCCTCAGCGTCGTGACCGGCTCCGCGATGGCGATCATCTCGGTTGGACAGGAAATCGAGATGGGGAAAGAGGCACAGCAGGAGGTCCGCAAACAGGTCCCGGAACTCTCAGACGCCGCGGTGAGGAATTACATCTCCGGGATCGGTCGCCGGCTCGCCGCCCGCGCCGGCGGCCCGAAGTATCCCTACAGCTTCACGACGGCGAACTACAGAGAGATCAACGCGTTTGCGCTGCCCGGCGGGCCCGTCTGGATCAATCGCGGCACGATCGCGGCGGCGGCCAACGAGGCACAGGTCGCCTCGGTGCTCGCGCACGAAGTGGCACACATCGCCCAGCGGCACGCCGCGGACCAGATCAGCCAGCAGCTCGTGGCGAACGGCTTGATCGGTTTGCTCGGCGCGTTTCTCGGCAACGACCGCAGTGCGCAGACCGCCCAACTCGGCGCCCGCGTCCTCGCCGGTAGCTACATGCTGAAGTTCAGCCGCGACGATGAGAGGGAGGCCGACGCCGTCGGGGCCGCGATCCTGCGCCGCGCAGGGTGGGACGGGAGAGAGATGGCGGCATTCATGGAAACGCTGCGAAGAGAGCAGGGCCGAGATCCTGCCGGGATGCAGGTCTTCCTGTCGTCGCATCCGGCGCCAGCCGAACGGGCGGCGCGACTGCGCAAGACCGTCCCGGCCGGCGGCACAAAGGATTCGGCGGCGTTCCGCCAGATCAAGGCGCGTCTCTCGAAGATGCCGGCCGCCAGGAGCATGAAGCGGTGAGGCCGATCAGGCCGGGCCGAGGTCCTTGCTCGCGGGACCATTGACGACGCCGCCATACGCGTCGAATCGCGAACCATGGCAAGGGCAGTCCCACGTCGACGCCGCCTTGTTCCATGCGACGATGCAGCCGAGGTGCGGGCACACCGCGGACCGTCGGTGCAGCTCGCCGGCCTCATCGCGGAAGATGGCAACTTTCGACATCCCCTCACGCATGACCGCGCCGGTGTTGGGTGCGATCTCGTCCACCGTTGCGACGTCTCCAGGGGTGACCCAGGTGGCGAACTGGGCGGCGACGTTGAGGTTCTCTTTCAGGAACGCGCCCGCCGCACCAGCACGGATGCGAGACGGGTCGTAGAGTTTCTCCCACCGGTTCGGATACCCCTGGATCAGATCGCAGATCAGCATGCCGCCGATGGTGCCGTGCGTCATACCCATACCCGAATCGCCGGTGACGACGTAGACGTTGTTGGCGTCGAGCGGATTGCGGCCGATGAACCCGAGACCGTCCTGCGTCTCCATGACCTGGCCGGACCACCGGAACTCGAGTTCGCGGGCGACAGGGTAAGTGCTGCCGCATCCAGCGCTCGAGCGCCGCAAACCTCTCTTCAGTGTCGGACGCCTGCGCCGTCTTGTGGTCCTCACCGCCGACGATCAGCAGATCCACCGGTTGCGGGTTGTCGCCTCCCAGTTCAGCATTGGTGGTCCGCTGCAGCCGAACGTAGTGATACGGATCGTGCGTGTCCCAGTAGAGCGCCGGCGTGATCGCACCCACGGGCACGCGGGCGCCGACGACGTAGGTGTAGTACGGCGCCTGCTTGGTGTGGATGGCGAAGAGGTCGATGAACGGAACATTCGTTGCGACCACGACCGACTTCGCTGTGATGTGCCGTCCGTCAGCTGTTTCGACATCAGCCGTGGCACCGCCGGTCACCTTCACGGCTCGGACGCCGCCGTAGAGACGCCCGCCAGCGCGGGTGAAGGCCTGCAGCACGCCATTGAGATACTTGAGCGGATGGAACTGGGCCTGTCGCGGGAAGTGCAGGCACGGTCCACTCTTGAATCCTGCGACGGGCGCGTGCGTCAGTTTCTCGACCTCGGCCCCGGCCTGGCGCGCGGCGTCCAGCTCCTCATCGAGATACGACTCATCGCGCTCGGGTGAGAGAAACAGGTAGCCGCTGACGCGCAGGAAGTCAGCCTTGATTCGCTTCCTGCGTGCAGATGCTCTCGATGCGCGCAATGGCGGACCGGTGACTGTCGCACGCGAGCCGCGCCCCCTCCACGCCATGCAGGCGGATCATCTCGGTGTAGCGGTCGTCGATGACATTCGACAGATGCGCCGTCGTCATTCCGGTCTGCCCGCACCCCGGCGTGCCGTCATCGATGAGGATGACGGACTTCTTTTCCCGCGCCAGCAGGTAGGCGACCGTGACTCCCGCGATACCGGCCCCGATCACACAGACATCGGCGCTCGCATTCTCAGTCAGAGCAGGACGGCGATCGGGTTGAGCGGTCTCGAGCCACAGCGAGGTGCTTTTCACGGTTCAGATACAAGCAAACGGCGCACCCGCCTTTGGCATCGCGTTGCTCAAGAAACCGCTCTAGTGTCCGCTGGGGCACCAATCCGCTCATGACCTACCCCATGGCGCAGGGAGGAGTCGAAGACCTCCCTGACCTGCCTTTCAGCTTCAGCTCCAGCTCAGCTCCGGCTTCAGTTCTAACGGTCAACCGGAGTCGGAGTTCGAAGCTGAAGCTGAAGCTGAAGCGTACAAGGCAGGTCAGGGAGGTTATAACCTCCCTGCGCCATGGGGTAGGGATGAAGGCGGAGTTGGTTGCTCCAGCGGAACACTAGAGCGGCTGGTAGCACCAAAAGCGCTACGCCGGTCTATAGAGCAACCCGGGTGCCAGCAATTTAGCCGGAATACAACGGAAATCCGGCCCATTCAGCCTGCGAGTGGGTAAGGGCCGTGTATTGGAAGAGCTCGGAGAGGGTAATTCAGGTGGTACCAATGGCAAGGCAGAGCCAGCCGTGGTTGAGGCTACCGTTCCCGGCGGATCAGAAAGTAGTTGAGCAACGAGGCGCATCCAAGCGCCACCCACGCGCCGCCGACGCCCAGCCCCACCTCCGGCGTTCCGCCGGTCAACCCAATCAGAAACGCCATGCCCAGACCGAGCCCGATCATGGCAATCCCAATGGTGCGGAAGCGCTCACCCCGCCTCGGCGCGGCCGCCGCTTCGGGTGCGGAGCCAGCCGCGGCCTCGAACTGCACGGGAGCGCTCTCCGGCGCAGGGACGAGGCCCCGCTCGATCATCGCCATGCGCTCGCGGTGCGCCAGTTCCCGCATGTAGCGGCGATTGTTCATCGCCATCAGCAACAGCGCGACGCCGGATGCGACAAATACCACGCAGATCGTAAGAATCAGTGTCTCGTCCTGCACGCTGCCTCCTCGCGTTTTCTGGCTGCATTAGACTCAGCGGCATGAGTGATTGTTTCAGGCCCCTCCTGAAACATTTGCCGGCCGCCCCGACTCTAATGCGGATGGTTGATGGACGATTTCGACGAACGCGAGCTGGTGACGCGGTGCCAGCGAGGTGATGACAGCGCGTTCGCGGAGCTCGTGGACCGGTACAAGAACCTTGTTTACGCGATGATCTACAGGATGATGTCGGACCGGACGCAGGTAGACGACCTGGCGCAGGACGTGTTCCTGAAGGTCCATCGCGGCCTGCCGTACTTCCGTGGCGAGGCCCGGCTCTCGACCTGGATCTACCGCATCGTCGCCAACGTCTGCGTTCAGGCGCGCAGCAGCCGCCGGCTGACGGTTTCCAGCAGCGATGTGGCGGAGCCCGCGTCGGCCGACGGCGCGTTCGCCGACCTGGAACTTCGGGATCGGATCGAGAAGGCGATGGCGAAGCTTCCCGACAACTACCGGTTCCTGATTGCCGCGCACTATTTGAAGGGGATTCAGTACGAGGCGTTGGCCGAATCGCTCAACGTCCCGCTCGGCACGGTGAAGACGCACTTGTATCGCGCCAAGCGCCAGCTCCGGGAGCTGATGTCATGACGTGCCGCGAGATTCTCGAACGGGTGGAAGCGTTCGCCGCCGGCGACGAGCAGCCGGACGGCGCCGCTCGAACGCACATCGAAACGTGCCCTCGGTGCGCGGCGGCGCTGGCCGACGCGAGGCGGATCGAGGCGTTCCTGACGTCGTGGCCGGCGCCACAGGCTCCGGCCCGGTTCACGGCGGCCGTCCAGCATCGGATTCGGAGTCTGCACTGGCAGACGGAAGAGCGGATTGACCGTGTGTTCAACGCCGCCATGGTCGCGGCAGCGGTGCTGGTGGCAATCGGGCTGGCCGGGATTTTCAACGTCGGACTGGTGGTTGCGGCAGCGGCGGCGATGGCCGATGGGCTCGCGCTGGCGGGGGCCGCAGCCATGGAAAAGGCCGCGCCGTCCATGGCCACGTATGTGGCGGCGATGACTCTGCTCGCGACCGCGCTGGTGATGTGGTGGTGGACGGAAGGCACCTTCGACAGCTGATGTCTCAGGCCACTGATCGGATCGCCGCAAGGCGACGCGCTTCGTCGTCAACCGGCGGCGTGAACTGCTCCTCAGGCGGACGGCGGCAGTTGTCACAGTCGCCGCAACGCGCGAAGTCATCTCCCTCCGAGAAGTAGTCGAGCAGAAGCTTCCACCGGCACATGCCGCTCTGGGCGTACGAAGACATTCTTTCCAGCTTGTTGCGGTCTGCCTCCTTGCGGCCGGCATACTCGAGCGCCACCTGCTCGAGCGGTGCATCGCTCACCTCGCCATCAACCAGCCTGAACCTGGAGCCGCGCAGCTCGCGCACCAGGCCGACATCCTTCATCACGGTGAGCACGGAGCGCAGCTTCGACTTCGCTGTGGTGGCAGCGTGGGCCTGCAGGTCGGCGAGCGCCACGGGGCTGCTCTCGCCACCAAGACCCTTTAATGCGTCCCGGACGGCCAGGATATCGTCGGCGCCTGGATACTTGCCGCCCATGAAGAACTGGTGCGTGCGACGGTCCTCGATCCGGTAGAGCAGGACGCATGCGGCCGCAGCCCCGTCCCGCCCGGCGCGGCCAGACTCCTGGGAATACGCTTCAAGCGAACCGGGCATGTCGTAGTGCACGACGAATCGGATGTCGGGTTTATCGATCCCCATCCCGAAGGCGTTGGTTGCGACAATCGCCTTGAGTTCGCCGTTCATGAAGCGGTCCTGCGTCTCGCGCCTGCGCGTCGCCGCGAGACGGCCATGGTAGGCACTGGTCGGCAGTCCTTCCGCCTCCAGCACGCGAGTCACGAGGTCGCAGTTCTTCACCGTCGCGCAATAGACGATGCCCGTGCCTTCGGTCTCTCGAAGGATCCGCACCAGGTGCTGCTGCTTGGCGATCTCATTAACGGTGTGGCGCACGTCATAGTGCAGGTTCGCCCTGAAGATCCCGAGGTTGAACCGCCGCGGGTTCCGAAGGCCCAGCTGACGCGCCACATCGTCGAGCACCTGTTCCGTAGCCGTGGCGGTCAAGGCAAGGACCGGTGGAGCACCGACCGACTTGATTGCCGCGCCGAGGCCCAGAAAAGCGGGGCGGAAGTCATGCCCCCATTCGGACAGGCAATGGGCTTCGTCGACGACAAAAAGGTCCACCTTGATGGACTTCAGGATATCGACGAACGAAGGATCCTCGAGGCGCTCGGGCGTGGCGAAGACAAACTCGACTTCGCCGGCGGCCAGGGCGCGGAGCGAGTCTCTGAGCTCGGCGGCGTCGACGGCGGAATTGATCTGGCGCGCTCTCACGCCGAGCGCATTCAGCTTGTCGGTCTGGTCCTTCATCAAGGCGATGAGGGGTGAGACCACGACTGTTGTGCCCGGCAGGTGGAGCGCCGGCAACTGGTAGCACAGTGACTTGCCGGCGCCGGTTGGCATCACGGCGATGGTGTCGCGGCCGTCGACGACGGAGCTGATGACGTCTTCCTGTCCGGGCCGGAACTCTTCGAGGCCGAACGTTCCGCGCATGAGCTTTTCGATGGGCTTGATAGACCTGCGAGCCACGCCCGATGGCGTGGCAAGCTGCGTGCCGGGCGATGGAGGCGTTACCCGAGCATCACGAAGTTCTCTCGTCGCGCCCTGAAGATGCGCCGCGCAGGACCGAAAAGAACGCGACCGATGCCGTAGGCGATCAGACACCATACCGCCATCAGAACCGGTGCGAGGATCGGGCGCTCCAGGGTGCGGAGGGCGAACAAGGTGATCAAGATCGGTGGAACCGAAGCACCCACGAAGGACAGCATGCCCAGGAGCCCAGCGGCGCCGTGAGCATTGCTGCCGCGGCCGATGCTGTTCATGTTCACCTCGCGCGGGAACGTGGCCGAGCAGATAGCCGCCAGCGGCGAGACGATGAAATGGATCGCCAACAGCGCGAGCGGCAGGGTGGCCCACAATGCCCGCGATCCGGCCGGGAAGACGATGAGCGTGACCCCGATCGCGACCAGCAGCGGCAGGAGTTGAATCAAGGCGTTCCCGGCCGCTTTACCGGCGAGCAACTCCGCGTCCTCGAGCGGTGAGAGGAGCGTCATGGTCAAGCCCGGCCCATCGACCGCGAACTGGTTCATCGCGATCGGGAGGATGGACAGCATGCAGACCGCGGCGGCGAAGGTGGCGAGGCCGAGGCCGCTGCCAAACTTGAACGGTCCAAAGTCCATCGTGCCGGAGCCGCGATACATCATCACGCCAAAGATAAACAGCATCGCCAGCGGAGAGATCATGATCGAGCGTCCTCGCGGCGTCCGCATCGCCAGACGCAGCTGCGCCAGAGCGACCGCCGACGCCCCGGTCGTGAGACCGGGTATCCGGCGCGTCCAGAGGGTGCTCATCGGCGCACTGCGCCGCGCACCCGTCGAGCCCGGTGAATTGAGGACCTTCAGGAACGCCAGCAGGCCGAGGCCATGGAGTGCGATCGTGATCGCACCGAGTGCGACGAGCGATCGACCTGCCTGGGCCGTGTCACCCGCGATTGCTCGTCGGGTGGCGGTCGTGAACATCTGGGCTGGATGCAGGGCAAGCGCGCCACCCGTATAGGTTTGCGTCCAGGCCGGCAGCAAGGGCTGGCGCGGTTGACCGGCTTTGCGCTTCCCGCCGCCAGCCATCAGCCCGGGGATCATGCCCACCAACGGCAGGACGATGATGAACACCAGCGCGACCAGCTCACCGCGGCGCCGGTCGCGGGCGACAAGGTGCAGGACGCTAATGGCCAGCGACGAGAGACCGACAATCGCGACGATCAACAGAACTGCGCCGGCCAACGCGATCGCGGCAGGAACTAATGTCACCCGCAGCCGCCAGGCCGATCGGCACACCCAGGGCCAACGGCACCATCAACATCGTCCACGGATCGCCGAACGCGGCGGACGATTGCGCGATGTAGAGCGTATGCCGCGGGATCGGCAACAGCAACAGTCGGACCGGATTGGTCCTGTCGGCGGCCGGCATCAGGAGCGGTCCGGCGATGACGAAGACAGGGACAAGAAGGAGCAGGACGCGCGTGAGATTGACGATGCCGGCTACGTGCGTCGAGCCGTCCGCCGTCATGTAACCCGTCGCGATGCCCAGGCTCAGCCAGCATCAGCGCCGAGGGGATCAGCAGCACCGCGGCGATGATCGGGCCAAGGTTTTCCATCGCGATCGAGAGCCGCTGGAGCGTGTCGCGTGAGCCGCTGTGCTCGAGCGCGTTTGCCAGCATGCGCCAGCGCATCCACGCGAACGCCTTGAGCATCCTGAACATGGCTAGATCCAGTCGAGCGATGCGATCGGAGCGGTCTCGCCGCCGACAAGATTGATGAAGATCTCCTCGAGCGTGCCATGCGCGTCGCGGCCGGCGCGCAAGTCGCCGATCGGGCCCTGGGCGACGAGCTTGCCGCGAGCGATCACCCCGATGTGGGTCGAGAGCCGCTCGACGATCTCCAGGATGTGCGAGGTCAGGAAGATCGTTCCGCCTCGAGAGACAAACGACTGCATCAGGTCCTTGATCTGACGCGAGGCGACGGCATCGATGCCTTCGAAGGGCTCGTCCAGAAAGAGCAGCTTCGGGGCCGGCAACAGGGCCGCCGCGAGCGAGAGCTTCTTTCGCATGCCGTGCGAATAGTCGGTGACAAGGGTAGTGCCGGCGGTGGTCAGGTCCATCAGGGTCAGGAGGTCGCGCGAGCGAGCCCTCGCGGTCGCTACGTCCAAACCGTGAATCTGGCCGACGAACAGCAAGGTTTCCTCGCCGGTCAGGCGATCGAAGAGCGCGAGATCCTCCGGCACGACGCCGATGCGCTTCTTGACGGCCACGGGATCGGCGATCGGATCCATGCCGAGGATGCGCATCGAGCCGCCATCGGGTCTCAACAGTCCCGTCAGGCACTTGATCGTCGTGGATTTACCGGCGCCGTTTGGCCCGAGAAAGCCATAGAAGCTTCCCGCCGGCACCGCGAGGTCGATACCGTCCACCGCCCGGAAGCTTCCAAAGCTGCGAGTGAGCCCGCGTGTTTCGACCGCCAGTTCCATGTGCGTGATCTTACCTGAGTGGATGGTGTGCTCAGCCGTGACGATCAGAGGCTGCATGGTACGATGGCGGGCGAGGCGCCGGAGCGCAGGAGGTACAGGCCGTATGAGAACCGTGATCGTTCGTGGACAGACGCCACTGCCAGACGCCCTGCGCGACGTCGTCGAACGCGGCAGCACCTCGGTGCAGGAGTGCCGCGTGCCCGGACCGACGCCGCTGCCGCGTGACGTGGATCGCGTGGTGTATTTCCTCGCCGGTCCGGATCCCGATGTTCTTGCGTCGGCTCGGCAGGCGCTCAGTTCTGAGCAGAAAGACAACGCCGAGAAGCTGGTCTACGTCATGGCTGACGGTGCTCCCGACCTCGAGGGCCTGGCGCCGTCGGAGTGTTTCCGCTGGCCGGCCGATGAGGATCGCTTGAAGATGGCGTTCATGACGAGCGCCTAGGCATGAACCGTCTCGCCCGCGAGCGCAGCCCTTACCTGCTTCAGCACGCGAACAATCCCGTCGACTGGTTCGCCTGGAACGCCGAGGCATTCGAACGCGCCCGCAAAGAAGACAAGCCGATCTTTCTTTCGATCGGGTACTCGACCTGCCATTGGTGTCACGTGATGGAGCACGAGTCGTTCGAGGACGATTCGATCGCGGACCTCCTCAACGCCCATTTCGTTTCGATCAAGGTGGACCGCGAAGAACGCCCTGATGTAGATCGCGTCTACATGTCGTTCGTGCAGGCGACAACCGGTCAGGGCGGCTGGCCGATGACGGTCTTCCTTACCCCTGACCTGAAGCCGTTCTTCGGCGGCACCTACTTCCCACCAACGTCCAAATGGGGCAGGCCCGGGTTCATCGACCTGCTCGGCGAGCTGGCGCGCGTCTGGAAAGATGACCGTCCGCGCGTCGACGAAGCGGCGTCAGAGCTGACCGAGCGGCTGCGTGCCCAGACGACGGGTGCACAATCCGAGACTGAAGTGGGGGAGCCCTCGGCGCTCGATGTCGCCGTCGCGCAGTTCCAGGGCGCCTTCGATCGAGAGCTGGGCGGCTTTGGCCAGGCGCCGAAGTTTCCCCGTCCCTCGGAACTGCTGTTCCTTCTCCGCGAGCACGCGCGCACGGGCTCGCAGCCGGCGCTCCAGATGGCCACCGAGACGCTTCGGGGGATGGCGCTGGGCGGTATGCGCGATCAGATCGGCGGCGGCTTCCATCGTTATTCAGTGGACGCAGAGTGGCGCGTGCCGCATTTCGAGAAGATGCTCTACGACCAGGCGCAGCTGGTCCTGGCGTACCTCGAGGCGGCGCAGGCGACGGGTGAACCGTTCTACGCCTCTGTTGCCGAGGACACGCTGACCTACGTTCTCCGCGACATGACGAGCGAGGAAGGCGGCTTCTACTCGGCCGAGGATGCCGACAGCGTGGCGCCCGAGCGCGCTGCGGACCTGCATCCTCAGAAGACCGAAGGAGCCTTCTACATCTGGAGCGATGAGGAGGTGGGCGCCCTGCTGGGTGATGCGGCGGACCTCGCGCGGCGACGGTTCGGGATCGAGCCGGGTGGCAATGCCTCCCACGATCCGCAGGGTGAGTTCACGGGGAAGAACCTGCTCTACATCGCGCAGTCGATCCAGGATATCGCTGCCCGTACCGCGAGAACCGAAGAGGACGTGGCGGCAACGCTCGAGGGAGCCCGAAAGGCACTGTTTGACGCGCGCGCGGCACGGCCGCGGCCGCATCTCGACGACAAGGTGCTCACCGCGTGGAACGGGTTGATGATCGCGGCGCTGGCGCGCGCCGCGCGGGTCCTGCCGGACAGCCCGCAGGCGGACACCTACCGGAAGGCCGCGATCAAGGCAGCGAGCTTCATCCAAACCACGTTGTGGCGCGCCGGCGAGATGGTCCTGTTGCGGCGGTATCGCACCGGGGAGGCCGCGATCGAGGGCTATGCCGAGGACTACGCGTACCTGATCTGGGGATTGCTGGAGCTGTTCCAGGCCACCGGAGACGCGGCCTGGCTGGAGTGGGCGATCGTGCTGCAGCGCCGGCAGGACGCCCTCTTCTGGGACGAGAAGGACGGCGCATGGTTCAGCACCACCGGTCAGGATCCGACCGTGCTGCTGCGGCTGAAGGAAGACTACGACGGCGCCGAGCCGTCCGCGAGTTCGGTGGCGGTCATGAACGTTCTCACACTCGCGCATCTCACCGGCGACGGTGCGTACCGCAACAAGGCCGAGCGTACGCTGCAGCGGTACGGACGCCGTGTCGGCGCCGCGGGACGCGTCATCCCGATGATGCTGTGCGGCCTCTCGCAGTGGCACGCCCCGGCGATGCAGATCGTGGTGGTGGGCGGTCATACCGCGACGGCGGTCAATGATCTCGAACGCGAGATCGCCGCGCACTATCTGCCCTTCGCTGTGCACCTGCCGGTGGACCCGGATCGCAACCAGGCGGCGCTGCAGGCCCGCTTACCCTTCGTGGACGGCATGCAGGCCCACGGCGGTGGTGCGGTCTATGTCTGCCGGGACTTCACGTGCAGGCAGCCGGTCTCATCCCCCGACGCGCTGAGGCGCGAGCTGCAGTGAGCGCGCCCGTCAGCGTCGCCTTCGACGCGACGAATTCGCGAGCGGCGTTCACGCTCTCCCACCCGAAGGGCAACATCCTCACGGCCGACATGGTCAGGTCGTTGCGGACGGGGCTCGAAGGCATCGGGCAGAATCGGCACCTGAAGCTGATCACGATCGAGGGAGCGGGGAAGGACTTCAGCTTTGGCGCGTCCATTCCTGAACACGCGCCGGACGAAATCGGCCGGGTGCTGCCCGACATGCACGCGCTGATCTACGACTTGCTCGACATGCCGGCGCCCACTGCCGCGTTGGTTCGGGGGCGATGCTTCGGCGGTGGCTTCGAGCTCGCGCTTGCGTGTGATTTCATCCTCGCAGAAGAGGATGCCAGCTTCGCGTTGCCGGAGATCGCCCTGGGCGTATTCGCCCCGGCGGCGTCAGTGCCTGCTGCCCGCGCGCGTCGGCCTCGCACCGGCCGCGGCCAGCCTGGTGGCGGGCGCCACCGTGACGGCCGTCGAGTGGAGCCAACGCGGACTCGTGCAACTGCTGGCCAAACCCGGGACGCTCGAGGCGGCCGTGGACGACTGGTTCGGTCGCACCCTGGCGCCCCGGTCCGCCGCCGCGCTCCGCCACGGCGTCAGCGCGATGCGCATGGCCCTGCAATCGCACGTGCGCACGGTGCTGCCGGAAATCGAGCGGCTATACTTGGACGATCTGATGCGCACGCACGACGCGGTCGAAGGGATCGCGGCCTTCATGGCCAGGCGCGCGCCGACCTGGACGGACGAATAGACCATGACCTTCGATGTCGAGATCGTGTTGCGCGATCGCAACTATGCGGTAACCGAGCACCTGACGCAGCCTGGTGACCCGGCGCAGTGGACCGAAGACGACGTGGCGGCGGTGCTCAAAGAGATCCTGCTCTCGATTGACCGCGTCAAGAGCCCCGCTGCCATCGACCGGCACGTCTCGCTGCGCGGTTTCAGCTGGATCGTCGAACCGACTGAGGGCGGCGTCGTCATTGCGATCGAGATCCCGACCGGGGCGGCAGTGGCGGGCCCATTTGCCATCTCGCAGGACAGCCTCGATCGGCTCATTACCCGTGCGCTCGCATCCGCCAATCCAAAGCCTGTCATCCATTAGTGGACATTAGTGGGCCTTAGCGGGCATTAGTGACCATTAATGGCGCTAGCGGAAGCTGGCGGCTACGAACAAACTTTTTCTTTCCCGTTACAATACCGAGGCGCTTTACCTGCAACCGCAGTCGGTTGTGTGAGTTTGGCGTGCTTTCTGAACGGTCCGTGGTAGGCATAGTACTTGCGCGTGCTGCCTCTGACATGAGCTATTGGGCCTTCTCCACGGCCGGACCATGAAGCTGCCTTATCGCATCCTGCTGCTTGATGACGACGACAATGCCCTGTCGGGCATGGTCGAAATCCTCAGGGATGCGGATTACCTCGTGACCGGCGCCACCACGTACGACGCCGCGAAACGCCTCCTGGCGATCGAGTCCTACGACCTGCTGATCACCGACGTCCGGCTCCGCGGCTTCAACGGACTGAACCTCGCCCGGCAGTGCAACACCGACCACCCTGACATGGCCATCATGATCATCACCGGCTATGACGAGCCGATGATGGAGATCGAGGCCGCGCGCTACCACGCGGAGTTCATCCACAAGCCGTTCCATCCCGACCTCTTCGTCAAGAAGGTGGGGCAGTGCCTCGAGGGGATGCGGCGGCAGCGCCGATGGGCACGCAAGCGGATCGTAGGCGGCTTCCGCGTGGTCGCCAACGGCGCGCCTGCGGCCGTCGTCGACGTCTCGTATGGCGGCTTGCAGCTGGAGATGCCGAAGGCCGAGGACGTCCCGGCGTCATTCGACGTCGAGGTCGCCGGTATCGGCCTGCACCTGACCGTTGACATCGTGTGGGCGCGCCTGTCGCGCGGCGGCGACAAGACCATCTGCGGCGCCGCCCTCGCCACCGACGCCAGCCCGGGCGCCCGCACCTGGCGCGCGATCGTGGATCGTCTGAGCGCCTAGTTTAGAAGCGGAGCGTTTTCAGAAACTGATCGAAGGCGGGTGATGCGGCCTTGACCGTCGCGGCCGGGCCGGTGAACTTGATGAAGTAGGGGCCCTTCGGCGTTTCGACCACTGCGGCGCGCATCCGGAAGTTGGGCTTGTTGTGACGCTCGGTGGCGCCGGGCCGGACTTCGGCGATGTAAGTGCCGCTGACGTCAACGGTAGTCACTTTCAGGTTGCCGACGTTGAAGCTCGATCGGCCGGCATCTTTGGCCGGGGCACCGGACGGCTGTTGGAATTGGCCGATCCAACGCTGGATGTTGGCGTCGACGCTGCCGCCGCCACCGGCGAAGAAGTAGATCACGACATCCGCATCCTCGGCATCCGTTCCCACCTTCGGCACGACAAACTCCGCGACCCGCATCGAACTGGCGGCGGGCCTGGGCTTCCAGCTCTCGGGAGCGGTGTAACTCAACGTCCCGGTCTGGGGAACCAGGAACGTCGCGACAAGGAGGACGCCAATAAGTGAATTCATGCGTTCTCTTGTAGCACGGATGGAGCCGTTACTTCGGAATCACGACCGACATGCGATGGCGCACCGTGGCGCCCTTGGTCTTCACCTTCACTTTGATGATCTGGGCGGTCTTACTGCCGCGATCCTCTGCCGCGACGTCGACGCCGAGGAGGTATTGCGCCGACGTCTCGAGGAGCACGCGGCTGAACGCCGGGTCGCCGCTCCCGGTGCGCACGCGGAATACCGTGCCACCGGCCGCCGCTGCGACCTTCTCGAGCCCGGCAGCGAAGATCGTCTCGTCACGGAAAATGGTGTGACTCACCTTGCGTTCCGCGTAGGCGTCGAGGAACCGCGTGTCCATGTGCAGCGCGTAGAGCGAGGTGTTGGTCTGGGCGGCAATCCGACCGATGTCGAACATGCGTCCGGTCTCATCCCCTCGCCCAACCCCCTTATCGGACATCGCCATTCCGCCGCTGATCATCACCAGGACCTTGCGCCCGGGCAGCGTGCCCATGTCATTGAGGAGACCGCGAAGTCCGCCGAGGCTCTGCGCGATGGTGGCCTCGAGCGCGATACCAAGGGCCTGCGCCTCCATGATTACCTGCCGTTCGCATGCCATCTTTGTGTCGGAATCGGTGAGGCCGGCACATTCGCGTTCTTTGAGCTGTCCCGCTGTTCCGCTGTTGTTGCTGGCGATGTCGATCGCTTCGGCGGCGGAGACGTTGAATTTGGTCGGCGGCGGCTCAAACAAGGCTCGGACTTTGTCGAGACCGGCGATCACCTGCGCGTGATTGTTGGTGGGTTCGACGCGAACCATTCCCTGCGGGTAGGCAACCAGGCCGACCAGGTCGTCCGGCCCCAGTTGCGCGATGAACCGCTTGGCCGCCTCCATTGCCGCGCGCGCCGAGCCGAAGCCGGATGCTGTGTTCGTCGACGCCGATGACGTAGATTCGCCGTTGCGGCGTTCCAGTTGCTGTTGGCGTCCCGCCGGACGCCGAGGTTGCGGCCGCCTGCGCCGCGGATTGAAACTGAATCAGTTGCGCCGAGACCACCGTGTGCTTCCGTCCCTCGATGGTGACCTCGAAATCGTCAGGCTTCATCCCGGCTATCGGCTTGCCGTCCTTGTCGACGACCTGCACGTCCACTGAGACCAATTCAACTTCTGATTTGAACTGGGCGGATCCTGCGCGGTCAAGGGTGGAAGGCCAGCCGTCAGGGTCAGAGCGGCGGCCAGGATCAGCATTCTTTGCATGGCCCGTTATACACGGAAAACACAGACGAAAGCGGACTCATCACGGACGCAACACGGAACACGGACGACACGGCTTCCGGCGATATCTAACGGCCCAACGGTTCAGACGGTCCGCCTCCGGCGTCACAACGTCACGACGACACGACCAACACAACGGGACTTGAAGAAAAGGCTAGTCGTCGAGTCGTTCGAGCCGTTGAGTCGTCGTGTGGTGCCGCAGGCATCCTCGTGTGGTCCGTGTATCGGATCACCAGGCGCAATCGTCAAGTGCCGCGCCCACTTCTCAAGCCCGCCGCGGAGTTGGTCCGTGGGACCGCTGAACCCCACTCGGAAGTGACCGGGCGCCTGGAAGAAGTGGCCGGGCACGATGGCGGTGTCGCGCTCGGAAAGAAGGCGCGCGGCGAAGTCGGCGAGGTATCGTCGACGCTTCGCAGGCGTGGAAAAATGACGGTGCCGCCGGCCGGTTCAGGGCATTCGAGCTCGGGTCGCGCGCGGAGGAAGTCGCGGACGAGCGGCATGTTGGTGTCGAGCACTCCGCGGGCCCGGGCGAGCAGTGTCTCGAGATTGGCGAAGGCCACAACGCTCAGTCGCTCCGCGACAATCGAGCCGGTGCCGTCGACGACGTCGCGGGCGCGGCGTAGCTTGGCGGCGACGGCCTCGGACGACAGGATCCAGCCGCACCGCAGGCCGGCGAGCCCATAGGATTTCGTCAGGCTGCTCGTCACGATGAAGTGATCGCCAAACGAGGCGGACGTTGGCGTTGACCCGGCGGCAGCGTCGAGATAGACCTCGTCGACGAGAACGTGGGCGCCGCGCTCGGCGGCGTAGTCGCCGATCTGGCGGAGCGCCTTCGGATCCGCCACGGTGCTGCTTGGATTGTGCGGACTGGTGATGACGATCAGCTTCGTCCGCGGTGTCATGGCCGCCTTGACGCGCTCGGGATCCAGCGCGAAGCCGTCCGCGGACGGCCGCTCGAACTGCAGAACGTTTGCACCCAACAGCCGCGCCGCACCCATCAGCGGATCGTATCCAGGCTTCTCGACCAGCACGTCATCCCCGTGTGTGAGCAGGGCAGCGTAGACGAGGAAGTTGGCTCCAGAGGTGCCCTGTGCAGTCGTGACCTGCGACGGGCGGACGCCGTACTGCCGGGCGATGGCATCGAGCAGCGGCTCGTAGCCGTTGTCGTTGCGGCCACTCAGAGCCAAGGCGTCGGCGGCGCCGGGCAGATCCTCAATCGAGCAGCCGAGGACGTTGCTGATGGCGAGATCCCAGCGCGCGGCCGGCCGGGTCTTCGCCCACTCCATGTAGGGTGCTAAAGCCATAAACGTCCAATGTGCTATGTGCGACGTGCTACGTGCGGTTCGACGTGCTGCGTGCTACGTGCTGTGCGACGTGCTACGTGCTGCTGCGTGGCGACTACGGTACCAGAAGAAGATCGGGATTCCGAGTGTCAGCAGCAGCGCGCCGCGGAGTGCGCTGGTCGGGTCCTCCCAGACGACGCTCAGCACGACGGCTGCCGAGATGATGACGAAGAGGATCTGGATCACCGGGTAGCCTGGCGCGCGGTAGGAGCCTTCCGGCCGGGACGCCAGCGGGAAGGTCCGGCGGAACACCATGACGGTGCCGACGGTGAGGCCGAAGAAGATCCAGTCGGCGAACACGACGTAGTTGAGAAGCTGCTCGTAGCGTCCGGTCGTGGCGAGGATGCACGACCAGGTGGACTGGATCACGATCGCCAGCCAGGGCGTCCGGTATTTCGCGTGCAGGCGTGCCAGGCCAGGCAGGAACACGCCATCGGCTGCCATGGCGTAGTAGACGCGGGTCGGCGCCAGGATCGCGAGGTCGAGGAAGCCGAAGGTCGAGATCGCGATCGAGGCCGTGACGAACGTGTCACCCCAGCCGCCAAAGAGGCCCGCGGCGGCCGCTGACGCTGGCGTCTTAGTCGCGGCCAGCCCCTCGAGGCCGAGGGCCCGCAGGTAAACGGCATTGACGAGGACGTAGATGAGCACCACGCCGGCGGTGCCGATCAGGAGGCTGAGCGGCAGATTGCGTCGGGGGTTCTCGATCTCCTCGGCCACGTAGTTCGCGTTTTGCCACCCGCCGTAGGCAAAGAGGATCGGGATCATCGCGGCGCCGAAGCTGACCGCGACAGTCATCCCGCTGACCGACGTCTCGCGCGCGGCCGACCACCAGCCGTCAGTCCCCGGCGCCACGGCGCCGGCGACGATCAGCACGCCGAGGGCCGCGACTTTCAGGACGACCAGCACGTTCAGCACCCGGCTGCCCGGCTTCACGCCCAGGTAGTTGATGATCGAAAGAATGACGATCGCGCCAATGGCGAGCGGAACAGGCGCGACGTCCGGACGTCCTATCAGCCTGAGCGCGTAGTTGGCGAAGGTGATCGCGACAGCCGCGATCGCGCCACTCTCGATCAGCGCCAGCAGCGCCCATCCATAGAGAAAGCCCGCCAGCGGGTGGTAGGCATCACGCAGGTAGACGTACTGCCCGCCGGCGCGCGGGAACAACGCGCCGAGCTCGGCATACGAGTAGGCGCCCGCCAGCGCGATGGCGCCGCCCGCCACCCAGGCGCCGAGCACCAGCAGCGACGAATCGAGGCGCTGCGCCACGATGTAGGGATTGATGAAGATGCCGGAGCCGATGATGCCGCCGATGACCACCATGGTCGCGTCGAACGGCCCGAGCGCGCGTTTGAAGCTCAATATGCCGGGAGGATATCAGACGTGAGCACGTCGCATGTAGCACCCCCCACGGCACGTCGCACGTGGCACCGCACGTCGCACGTCCGCACGTGGCACCGCACGTCGCACATCGCACATCGCACGTAGCACGTGCTAGGGATACAGCCGTTCGATGCGCCAGCCGTTGCCTTCGCGCACATACACGACCCGATCGTGCAGCCGGTCGGCGCGGCCGTACCAGAACTCGACGCGCTGCGGCACGATCCGATAGCCGCCCCAGTGCGGCGGACGGGTGACGGATTGACCTTCAAAGCGCGCCTCGACCTCGCGGTATCGGTCCTCGAGCGTCTCTCGTGAGGGCAGCGTCTGGCTCTGGTCGGATGCCCAGGCGCCGAGCTGGCTGCCACGCGGACGTCCGTCAAAGTAGGCGTCGGACTCGGCCGCCGGCAGACGTTCCACGTCGCCCTCGATCCGGATCTGTTCGTCGAGTGAGGGCCAGTGGATGCACAGCGCGGCGCGAGGATTGGCATCGAGCTCGCGGCCCTTGCGGCTCTGGTAGTTGGTGAAGAACGCGAACCCGCGCGGGTCGGCGCCGCGGAGCAGGACGACGCGAGCCGACGGTCGCCCGCTCGCATCAGCCGTGGCCAGGATTACGGGCGCCGTGTCGACCCCGCGGGTCTCGGCCTGCGCCTTCGCGCTGAGGAACTCGGTGATCGGATCGGCACTCGGCATGGCTTGGATGTTGAGCGTTTGGGCGTTGGAAGTTGGGCGTTGGAAGTTGTTCTATTTCCTGGGATCCCCGACCTGGTACCGCATCGGGATCCCGAGGATCTGCATGCACAGCGGCGCGATGTCGACCGAGCGCATCTTGTTCGGGAGCCGCCGCGGCGCGGCGCCGCCGGCGATGATGACCGGGCTCAGTGAATCGAGCTGGTGGAGCGCGCCGTGCGAGGCGCCGCCAACATGCGCCTTGCCGCCGGGCACTTCGAACTCCGCTCCAGGTTTTGCCGTGACCCAGATTTCGCCGCTCTTATCGAGATCGAGCACGCCGCCGATCCGCTCGAACGCATTCGGATACTGCCGGAAGCACAGCGTGCGTCCGTCCTGATCGAAGTCCAGTGCCGCAGCCTCGCCCTGCCAGCTCCAGTGGCCACCGAAATCATCGACCGCGTTGGGTGACGCCCCGTCGCGCGCGAATTCGACTCGGCCGCGATGCGTGAGGACGGTATAGCCGCTCGTGTCGCCCGTGAGCTGACTTCGCCAGATGACCTGATCCACCTTCGGATCGACAAGCGCCGCCGTGGCGATCCGGTGGATGATGTCGGCCGTCGGCTCCTTGACGTAGATCTGCGTCGCTCGCATGTTCGGGCAGATCATGACCTGGTCTTTGGGCGCCCAGGCGCGCCCGAGCGGCGCCTGGCGGAAGTCGGCGAGCAGCTCGTCCAGCCGGATGACTGACGAGGGGTCCCCGAGGACCTCGCAGTGGCCATGGTCGGACGTCACGATGACAGTTGTGTGCTGGAGGAAACGGTCCAAACCGCCGGCGGCCTCGAACGCCTCGCCGAGCATCCGGTCCACGCGCTCGACCACGGGCAGCGCCGCGACAGGTCCGACTTCATGACTGACGTAATCGTTGTCGGCGAAGTAGGCCACCGTGAACTCCGGCAGCGCGTTCTTCGCTGCCAGGTCGCACAACATCGCTCCCGTCGATTCATCGTCCATACCGAATCTGTGGATGGCGCCGCTCTTTTCCGCAACCTTCTTGCCGCTGGGCGTGTGCGTGCCCACGAAGTCGCCGAGCGAGAGGATGGACGGGCCTTCGATCGTCTCGGTGAAGGGCACGCCGGGCAGCGCCGCGATCAACCCGGGCATGTTGACCTTGTGCGGGAAGCTGCCTTTGAACACGAGATAGTTGAGACAGGCGGCCTGGCGCCCGGCGCGCTCGACCATCTCGAACAACGTCGGGGCCTTCATCCGGTCGCCGTTCAGCCGGAGAAGAAAGTCGTTGATGAAACGGCCGAAGCCCTCGCGCATGATGATCCAGAAGTCGTCGCCGTAGTAGGCAACCTCCTGTCGCGCGCTGTCGAACCAAGAAGCGCCGGCGATGCCATGCTCCGCCGGGTAGCCACCGGTGATGATGGTGGAGGTGGCGGCCGGCGTGATCGAGGGAAAGATCGTGACTGACGCCTGGTGCATGTCGCCGATCTCGGCGAGACGGCGCAGGGTGGGCAGCTGCCCGGTCTGGATGGCGGGACAGACCACGTGGGGTGTCGCCGCGTCGATGACTACGAGCAGAACCTTGGACGTCACCGCTTCAGTCTACACTCCGGGAACTTTCTGCCTGCGTTCGACATTACGTCTGTGAGGCGACCATTCGCACCAGTTTCGAATCCGTCAGTTCGGCCGGCGATAGCGACGATGAACGGGTGATGCTCAGCGCCCAGGCGGGGCAGGCTGGGAGCTTCGATCAGATCTTTGCGCGCTACCGCGGACCGGTCTGGGGGTTCTTCCGGCGCCGCGTGCAGGATCCCGCGAAGGCCGAGGAGCTCGCGCAGGACGTCTTCGCCGCCGTCCTTGCGGCACTGCCTCGCTATCAGAGTCGTGGATCGTTTCGAAGTTACATCTTTGCAATCGCGTCCAACGTCCTCCAGGCCGATCGCCGGAAGGTGCGGACGATGCCGCTGGCGCCGCTCGAGGACGTCGCCGGTGACGAGGCCGATCCTGATGCCGGCATCTGGGTGCGCCGTGCGATGGCGTGCCTCGACCCCGGCGACAGCGAGGTTCTCATGCTGCGCGAGTTCGAGCAGCTCAGTTACCAGGAAATTGCGGACGTGCAGAACGTCCCGGTCAACACCGTCAGGTCGCGCCTGTTCAGGGCGCGGATTGCACTGAGGGACGCGTTGATGGAAGGGAAGCAGGTGCAGCGATGATGCGCGCCGATCACCAGGCAGCCCTCGAAGATCTCATGGCGGATCTGGACGGCGAGCTGACGCCCGCAGAGTCTGCGGCGGTTCGTGCCCACGTGGCCGGTTGCCGGGAGTGCCAGGAGGTGGAGGCGGAGCTGCGGGATGTGGCCGGGCGCCTGGCGACGTGGACGGTCGAGGAGCCGCCCGCCAGCCTGAAGTCGCCGGTTCCGGCCAGCCGGGTGGCGCGGATGCGCAGCCTGGTTGCCGATTGCGGCCGTACTGGCTGTCGCTGTGGGGTCCGGCACGATGTGGATGGCGAAGCAGGGGAAGTCGCCGGCCCCTAAGGCGGTCGCGGCGGCAATGCCGCCTTCGGCCTACGAGGAGTCGGCCGTGGCGTACTCCGCAGATCCTTGCTGGCGAGGTCAGCCTTCAAGCGACAGGTCGCTACCGTCACGGTGCCGGACGCTGTGTCGAACCCGCCCGCCCTGCCGGTGGCGCCGCTCCTGGCCCGCACCGCCCGGCTTTCAGCTGGTGGTGGCCAGCTTCGACACAGCCCGCGCTGAAGTGGAGCGAATCATCGCGGCTGCTGGAGGCTTCATCGGCAACATTACGATCTCAGGCGACCGAGGCGGGCCGAAGTCGCTGAGCGGCGCGCTAAGAGTGCCAGGGCCGGCACTGGACGAGACGCTCGCGCAGCTGAGGCGGCTCGGCCGTGTCACGATCGAGAGCCGTGACGCGGAAGATGTCACCCAGCAGTCAGCCGACCTGGACGCTCGCTTGACCAACGCGCGCACGGCCGAGAAACGCCTCAATGCCATCCTCGCAACGCGAACCGGCAAGCTGGAGGACGTACTCAATGTCGAGCGGGAGATTAGCCCGCGTGCGCGGCGAGATCGAGCAGATGGAAGCGGAGCGCAGAATGCTTGATCGCCGGATCACCTACGGAACGATTCAGCTCGAGATGACCGAGGAGCAGAAGGCCGCACTGGACCTTGGCGATCAGTCGATCTCAACGAAGCTGCGCAACGCGGCGGTGGAGGGTTGGAACTCGGCGTTCAACAGCGTCCTCGACTTCACGCTGCTGATCGCCTGGGCGGCCCCCACGCTGCTGCTGTGGGGGCTGGCCCTGTTCGTTCCGTATCGATTGATTCGGCGGCGGTTGACCTAACGTTTGTCCTGCGCCGGTTCGGTCGTGTACTGGTACTTGCCTTCCTTCAGCATCCTCATCGCCTCGTCGATCGCGCCTTTCAGCTCGCGGTCGAAGCCCTTCAACTCGTCCTCGGGTGTGTTCTCGACCCACACGTCCGGGGCAACGCCGAAGTTCTCGAGGTTGATGCCGTAGTTGTCCGGCTTGCTGGGGTCATAGGTCACGACCAGCGATCCCGGTGTGCGGATGGTGCCGCCGTTGATCAGGCCGTATGAACCGGTCGCAATGACGGCCGCTGCGGTCGGATTGCCGACGATCCGCCCGAGACCGAGGTCGCGGAATGCCTGCGGAGTCACTTCGCTGTCGGAACCCGACCGGCTGTTGATCATCATCACCTTTGGCCCGGCGATCGCCTGGCGCGGACGACGGCCCCATGAGCGCGCGCCCCAGCGCGTGTTCCAGGTACTCGTAGGGACGGCGCTCGAGGATGTCGATGATCTGCTGATCGATGTTGCCACCGCCGTTGAAGCGGATGTCGACGATGATGCCCTTCTTGTTGGAGAACTGGTTGATCTCGTTCTCGAAGCGCTGAAGCGATGGTGCGTTCATCGACCGGATGTGGACGTACGCGATCTGTCCCTTGGTCTCTTTGTCGACGATCTCGCGGTTCTTCGCGACCCACTCCTCATACTTCACATTCCCGAGCGTCGTCACCGTCTGAATCCGCATCGTCCGCTCGCCCTTGGCAGCCCCGGCTGCAGGCGGCGCCGACGCGGCGCTGATCGTGACGTACTCGTTGAGCGGGCTGTTGAGCAGGCTCCAGTAGTTGTCGCCGGCCTTGATCGGCGTGCCGTCGATGGCGAGCACGTAGTCGCCGACCTTGAGGTCGAGCCACTCCTTGTCGGCCGGTCCGTCGCGGTAGATGTGCGACACCCGGTAGAAGCCGTTGGCCGGCTCGAGCTCGAAACCGGGCTGCCGGGTCTGGTAGGCGTCCTCGATGATGCGGCTCTGTGGACCGCTGACGCCGGTGTGCGACGCGTTCAGCTCGCCGATCATCTCGTTGGCGAGGTCGTAGACGTCCTGGTTCTCGCCGACGTACTTCAGCAGCGGCTCGTACTTGGCGCGGATCGCGTTCCAGTCACGGCCATGCATCTTTTCGTCGTAGAAGCGGTACTTCATGACGCGCCAGCTCTCGTCGAGGATCTGGGCCCACTCGGCGCGCTGGTCGACCTTCACCGAGAACTGGAAGGGCACCTGCGTCTTGCGGTACTGGCCGGACATCTCCATCTGATAGATGTCCTGGTTCTGCGAGTAGAAGACCTTCTTGCGGTCATGGGTCGGCGTCAGTCCCTGGAAGGGACCTTCCGAAATGCGGCGACGGTCCTTGCCCTCGATCGTGATCGCAAAGAGTCCAGGCCCACGCTCGTCGGTCGTGCGGAAGTAAATCGTCTTGCCGTCGGCCGACAGGAAGTAGGCCGCGACGGCCTGCTCACCGCGGGTCAACTGCACCGCGCGACGGTCGATCCGGTCGGTGTTCACGGTCAGCGCGGTTGCCGGTGGGGCAGGCGCGGGAGCGGGGGCCTGGGCCGGGGCACCTTCGGCAGGCGCAGCACCGGAGGCCGGCGCGGGCGTCGCCGCGGTGCCGCCGCGGCCGCCCCTTGCCGGCGTGGCCTTCTTCAGCCGCTCCCGGACCAGTGGATCGTTCGGATCCTCCTTCTGGCGGTCGAGCGGCACGATGAAGAGGTGCGCAATGCCGCCGTCGCGGTCAGAGATGAACACCATCGACTTGCTATCGGGCGTCAACGTGCCGCGTGAGTCGTTGAACGGATTCGCGGTGAGGTTGTGTTCCTTCTTCGCGGCGAGGTCGTAGAGGTAGACGTCCGCATTCTGGTCATCGTCCCGGCGGGTGTAGACGAGCCACTTGCCGTCAGGCGAGAAGCCGGTGACCTGGTAGCCGCCGGCCGGGTTGTAGGCGATCTCAATGGGGTTGCTGCCGTCGGCATCTACCGTGAACACCCGGTTTGCGGCGCCGTAGGCAATCCGCTTCGAGTCTGGCGCCCAGGTAATCGAATCCTTGAACGAGGCGTGGCGGCTGACCTGCTTCCTGGCCTTCGTGGTGCGATCGAAGATCCAGACCTCCTGCTCCTTCGTCTCGTCGGAGACGTAGGCGATATACCGGCCGTCCGGGGAGAACTCCTCGCCCTGGTCGCGCCACGAGGAGTTGGTGATCTGCGTCTTCTCGCCGACCTCGCCGTCGGTTGGGACGACGAAGACCTCGCCGTGGAAATCAACCGCGACGTAATCCCCCTCGGGTGAAGGTGCAAAGCCCTGGGCCTTGCTCCGCGTGTTCACCCACGTCGTCAGGTTGTCTTTTGGATCGAACGCCAGGTTGATCGTGACCTTCTTCGGCGTGCCGCTCGGGACGTCGAGGGTCCAGAGCTCGAACTCGTTCTCGTAGGCGATGACCTTGCCGTCGGGGCTGATGGAAGGGAACTGGATGCCGTCTTCTTTGTGGCGCGTCACCTGCGCGGGTGCACCGCCCGTCGCCGCGATCTTCCAGATGTTGAAGACTTCGTCACGTTCGGACGCGAAGTAGATCTGACCATCAGCGCCCCACATCGGGTACGAATCCTGGACCCAGGAGCGGAACTGCTTGTTGTCGAGGTCGGTGAGCTTGGTGATCTTCTTGGACGCGACGTTCTGCACCCAGATGTCGTCGGTGCGATTGCCCTTGTTGCCTTTGCGCCAGTAGGCGCCGCCCTTGCGCGTGAACGCGACGACGGAGCCATCCTGCTTCACCATCCCGGTGTTCGCGGTGTCCATCTCCATGGCGCGGGGAAGCCCGCCTTCTACCGAGACGATGTAGAGCGGGTTGTGCCAGGGGCTGACGCTGCGCTGGCTGGCGAAGATGATGCCCTTGCCGTCGGGCGTCCAGTTCTGGACCGTGTCGCCCGTCGTGTTGAACGTGAGCTGACGCGGTTCGCCGCCGGTCACCGGCACCACGAACACATCGTCGTTACCGAAGCGGTTGCTGGTGAAGGCGATCAACTTGCCATCGGGCGAGAAGCGCGGGAAGGTGTCGCGGCCGACGTGCGCCGTTAACCGGGTCGGGCTCGAGCCGTCCTGGTTCGCCATCCAGATGTCGCCGTGATAGGAGAACACCAGCTTGCCGTGGGCCACGTGCGGATACCGGGCGAACTTGATCGGGTCGGCACTCGAAGGCGTGGCGATGACGGTAGCGAGGATCGCGAGACCGAGAATGCGGGCGGTGAGGTTGAACATCGGGAGCTCCTTGATGCGCGCAGTTTACGCGAATTCGAGTCGCAGGTACGCGACACAGGGTTCGCCTGATATGAGGGTGTTCCTGTAGGTCGTCGCGATGCGAGGGGCGTGAAAATCGCTAGCGGGTCAGTGCGCGGCGTTGCCGGATGCCAGGCAGCTGCGGACGGACGCCACGAGCTGCTGGGGCGAAATCGGCTTTCGGAGGAAGCAGGCTACCTGGATTTCCTCAGCCGTGATCGTGGACCCGGTGATCACGACGATGGGGATATCGCGCGTCACGGCTTGCGCCGCGATCTCCTGATGGACGACGAGACCGCTGAGTCGCGGCAACAGTAGATCGAGTATCACGAGATCGGGAGGGGAATGGTCGATCCAGCGCAGCGCCTCCATCCCGTCTCCAGCCTCGACGACATCGAACCCTTCGAGGGAGAGCGTCGTGCGAAGCAGGCGCCGCAGATCCTCGTCGTCCTCGACGACCAGGATCGTCTTCCGCCGGTCGAGCATTCCGCAATATAACTTGGATTGGTGTCGTCCCAATCTCATCCGCTGGGCTGGAAATACGGACAGCCAGCCCCATCAGAAGAGTAAGATCCACCCATGCCCGGGAAGACGCGGCAGGAAGAGCATCAGCGCCTGCAGAAGCGCACCGACGAGCTGAAGCACGACCACGAAGAGCTGTCGCTCGACCGCACGCCCTTCAACCAGGCCGATCACGACGAGCACACCGCCGACCTGCGCAAGCATTCGGAGGACCTGAAGCAGCACCGCGAACGGCTCAATCAACACCAGAAGTAGGCGCTCCCGCGGGCGCCCCTGACACCTCGATCAGCGAGGCATCACGGAGCGGACGATCGTTCACGACGGCGCCCGCTACTGCTGGTGCGTCAGGCTGAAGGTGTAGGTACGGGGCGTAGTATCCAGCGGTCCGCCGAACACGCAGTTATTCGGTAGAGCCTTGAGGTTCTGGGTCGCATCACCGATGCGGGTTCCGCTCAGCGTCTGCCCGACGGTGATTCGTTGCTGGTTGATCGAGCAGTTCCGATTGTCGATCCCGTTGGCGCAGACCTGGATGCTCAAGGCCGCGGCGGGATCGCTGGTCGCGACGAGCGTGACGCTCATGGCGCCACCGGCGGCGGTGAAGTTGTGACTATCACCGCCACAACTGGAAGCGCTCGTTTGCGTCGTGCTGCCGGTGAAGGTTTTGGTGACCGTCACAGTGGGCGCGGGTGTGGGTGTGGGCTCAGTGTATCCATCGCCGCATCCGCCGAGGGCCACCAGAGGAACGAAGGCGATGACCGCCAGCCGAGTGGGTCTGACCATGCGGGTGTTATAGCCGACTTCCTGGCCGCGGACCAGCACAGCAGGCCTGACCAGCGCAAGGTCTGTCCGCTGAGGGGTTCGAAACAGAGTTGTCAGCGGGACCGCGTTTTCCGTTGGCGCCCTCAGACGTTCTGGTCGTGGAATACGCGGATTCTCAGGCGGATTGGCGTGGTATGGCGATTGCGGGACGGATCACAATGGCTCCAAATTCTGCCGGCGAGCCGGATCTGGACATCCCGGATTCGCCTCTCTCCGAACCCGTGCCATGGTTGCCGACCCCGCGCGAGACACCGGCGCCAGCACCCAGCCCGGGGTCTCTTACAGGTAAAGAGAAGCGGGTCGCCGTCGCAAGCGTCGTCGGTGGCGGGCTGGTGACGCTGTTGATTCTGATGTCGCGGACCGGCGTATCGGCGGTTCCTCCGCCGCGTCCCGCAGCCGCCCCCGTGCCCGCGACTGCCGCCGCAGTCTCGTTGGCGGCGGCCACGGCGGCGAGTCCGACATGGACCGACGAGAACCGTGACACGTGGGTCACACGCTCGCGCGGTGCGTTCGCCTACGAAGTCCAGGCTGACAAGCCCGTCAGCGTCTGGATGCGCACGGTGCGTCCGGCGCTCGTCGTCCGCTGCGAGAGGAACGTGCTCGACGTCTTTGTCTTCACGGACTCCGCCGCGAAGATCGAGCCCGAGACGCTCGACCACACCGTCACCATGCGATTCGATGACGGGGAGGAGGCGTCGGTGCGGTGGCCGGATGCCGATACCCACGACGCACTCTTCGCGCCCGACGGCGGAGCACTGGCCCGGAAGCTGGTCGCCGCCCGGGTGCTGCGTTTTGGATTCACGCCGCACAATGCGGAGCCGGTAACGATGCAGTTTGCGGTCGCCGGGCTAGCGCCACTACTCGCGCGCGCAGCCAAGGAAGGGTGCAAGGCGGCCGTTCAGTAAGAGCGTTGTCAGTAGTGTGGCCCCGCTGGGGGTCGAACCCAGAAGCCCGTAAGGGCAGCAGATTTTAAGTCTGCAGTGTTTGCCAGTTTCACCACAGGGCCGAGGGCACCAGTTTAACCCCGAGGCGGTGACTGTCCTACTGCTCCCTCTCGAGCGCATCGAGAAGTTCGGTCGCCCGATCGACATCTGACGCCCGCACCTGCACCCGCACGCCACCGGTTCCGAGCAGCAGGTGGGGCCGCAGCGCCCCGACGTACTCGTCCGGCACGAAAACGTCCATACCTGAGCCCTCCAGCACGGAACGTAGCAGGTCGGCCTGGTGCCCCCAGACACAGGTCCGAACGGTTACCCAGTCCGCCATGGAAGGTTCGGTCATGCGCCGATCATAGTCGGTGGTATTCGGAAGTGTCCCAGTGCTGCGAAACCCCCACGAGGGTGCCTGCGGCAAACACGACGAGACGACGGCTCGACGACGCGACGTAAATAACGCCAATTTCCATTCGCCGTGTCGTTGTGTCGTTGTGACGTCGTGAGCCGCCGGAGGCGCACCTTCTCTCAACACAGCAACAAGTTCGGCGAGGTTGAGGGGGCCAGGGCAAGAGGTGAGTCACTCGGCCAGATCGGTACCTCTCAGACCGACGAACCAGAACACCGCGGCCGATATGGTGCCGACGGCCGTGCCGAGTACAACCATCCGCAGTGCTCCAACCAGCAAGCTCGAAAGCGGCGACAGATGTTGCGAGATGGTTCCGCCCATGATGTGCGCCACAGCGAAGAATGCGGACATGAGCGCGGAGAGCGCGCCCGGAGCGTTCCCGAGAGCGGCACCTGCACATAACGTTCGGGGACGGCAGCGAGGCGACGGACCGCGTAGCGCACCTCTGTCATGCGGATGGATCGCCGGTTGCGGCGCTAGGGGTCACCGGGTGTAAGATGCGCCCCTGCACAGGGAGAACGGAATGGCAAGAAAGTTGGTCGAGACCCTTTCCGGTTCAGGCGCCATCTATGCTGGCGACCAGTGGCTCCGCACGACGCACTACCGTCTCGAGGTGTTCTCCGAGCCGACGGCGAGCGCCGAACCCGCGATCTTCATCGAGGGTGACATCGACATCGCGGGGATGGCGGAAGCTGTGGTGCTGGCCGGGCCGGAGGTGCTGACACTTCAGATCGAGGACGGCCGGCGCGTGGCTTTCACGTTGACCAGCACTGCGGGTCGAATCCACGCGCAGGGCGAGCTGGCGTAATGGTTGCCGATGCCCACGCTGATCGCTCCGCGCGAATCGTGATCTGAGAGGCATGCCGGGAGCCAGGGACGCGAACTAGCGCAGGAAGAACGCCTTCATCCCGTTCAGGAGCATCTGCACCGCCACCATCACCAGCAGCATCCCCATCAATCGCTCGAGCGCGATCAACCCGCGTTCGCCGAGCAGGCGATAGAAGAACGTCGACGACATCAGGATCAGCCCGCTCAACCCCACGCGATCGTCAGGGCGAGCAGAAGGCTCAGCGTCGCGCCGGGCGCGGTGCGCTGGAGCAGGAGCAGTGCTGCCAGTGTCGACGGCCCGGCAATCAGCGGCACCGCCAGCGGGACGAGGAACGGCTCGCCCTCGAGCTGCTCGTCACCCGAGTGCTTCTCGGGCGGGAAGATCATCCGCAGTGCGATCAGGAAGAGAATGACGCCGCCGGCGATGCTGATGGTCTCGTGATCGAGGTGGAGCAGGCGCAGCAGATGATTGCCGAGCAGGAGCAGGACGACCAGGACCCCGTAAGCCAGGAACAGCTCGCGGATCAGGACCTTCTGCCGCCGCGCCGGGTGCGACCTGCTTCAGGATCGACAGGAACACCGGGATGTTCCCGAGCGGATCCATGATCAGGAAGAGCGTCACGACGGCGGCGAACATGTCCATGCTGCCGACAGGGTAGCCGATGTCGCGATAACATCCCGCCGACTAGCGAGCGGCGAACCCGATCGGGTAGTCTGCAGCGCATGACGAGCACGCTGCGAGCGTCGCGCGCCCTTCCGGCCGGCCCCTTTCGTGGTAGCCATCGCTGCCGCGGTGGCGCTGGTGCTCTCTGCGCCGTTCGTCGGGCAGATCCGCAGCGCGGTCCGCGCCGCATTCCCGGGCCAGTACCTCCTCATCATCGCCGGCACCGCCGCGCTCGGCCTTGCCGCGGCACTCGCGTCGGCCGCATGGCGAATTCGTGATCGCCGCCCGGCTCGCTACGGAGTCATCGCGCTGGCGATCCTCATCGCCGTCGGCTACTCGGCTCTGGACCGCGTCACCGTCGGCGGAGACGGAACGCCGTCGAGCGCTTCCACTTTCTGCAGTACGGTCTGATCACGTTCCTGTTCTACCGGGCGTGGCGGCCGCTCGGGGATGGTGGCGTACTCCTGCTGCCGGTGCTCGCGGGCCTGATCGTCAGCGCCGCGGAGGAGTGGCTCCAGTGGTTCATCCCGAATCGCGTCGGCGAGATCAACGACGTTCTACTGAATCTCGTGGCCATCCTGTGCGGACTCCTCTTCAGTCTCGGGATTGACCCGCCACAACGGCTGACGCTCTCGACCCTGCCGGATACAAGACGACGGCTGGCCAGGTTGTCGATCGCCGCACTGGGTGCACTCGCCGTGTTCTTCCACGTCGTGCACCTGGGATACGTGGTCACGGATCCGGAGATCGGAACCTTTACCACGCGATATTCGCCGCAGCGCCTGGCGTTCCTGCAGGACGAACGCGCCGCCCGGTGGGCCACGACACCTCCGCCAACCACGCTGGTGCGGTTGTCACGCGAGGATCAGTATCTGACGTGAAGGAATGGAGCACGTCCGCGAGCGGAACGAGCTGTGGGCCGCCGGGAACATCCGTGGCGCCTGGCTCGAGAACAGGATCCTCGAGAAGTATTACGCCCCTGTGCTTCGCACGCCCACGCACGAAGGTGCGGGTCACCTCTGGTCCGATGCCCAACGCGCGGACGCGCAGGGGAGGGCGATGGTGACGGCCGCACAGAGCTCGTTTGCCAGCGCCGCCTACCCATACCGCATCTACCGTGGTCCGGGCTCCTGTTTTGGACGGCAATACTGGTGCTTGCGGGCGTGCTGTTCTGGATTGGCGGCCTCGGCAGGAGCGTGTGACGCAGCAAAGTTGAGCTGTGAACGGTCGAGCCGCATGGTAACCTCCGATAGAGCCTCTCTGCGGACGGCTCCGGAGACGAATGCCCCTGCGTGTGTGGAGGCCGTACGGGGTGGCGACCTTACTGGTCCTCGCCGCTGCGGCCATCGAGTTCGTCGTCGCTCGCTCCATCGTCAGCCAGCTCTCGCTCATCCCGCTGTCGCTGGCGATCGCCGCGAGCGTTCTCACCGGGGGCTTCGGTCCCGGCATTCTCGCGGTTTGCCTCTCGGCGCTCGCCATGGACCTGGTCGTCCTCGAACCAGGCGTTCTCTTTCAGTTTCAGAAGCCCTGCAGCTCCGATCGCAGTACGTCGTCTTCATCGCGGCGTGGCTGGGATTCTCGCTGTTCGCGTCGACGTTTCACCGGCGGATGCAGGCAGATCGCGAGCGGCGGGTACATGCAGACCGTGAAGCCCGCCAGGCCGATCGCATCGGCCAGCTCACCGCGGGACTCGCCCAGGCACGCACACCGGCTGCCGCAATAGAAGCGGCACTGCATGAGCCACTGCACGCCCTTCGCGGCGACGCCGGTGTGCTCCTGCTCATGACCCCTGATGGCCGCCGGGCCGAAGTCGCGCGCGCTGTCGGCCACACGCCCGAGGCCGCCGCCACGCAGGCCAGCTTGACGGACGGCTCCGCCGCTTCTGAGGCGGTCGGCCGCGGCGCGCCGGTGTTCCTTGGCAGCACTGACCGTCCCGTGCCGCCGAATCACGGCTTTGCCGCCACCGTCGCGGTCCCGCTGATGATCGGCAGCCGGGTCGTGGCGCTGGTGCAGCTCGACTTCCTCAAGCCGCGCGAATTCAGCGACGCAGGACCGCGAATACCTCGATACGCTGGCGACGCGTGCCGCCCAGGCGCTCGATCGCACCTGGCAGTACGAATACGCACTGCGCGCCCGGGCAGAAGCCGAAACGCAACGTGCGCGCGCGGACCAGGAGATTGCGGAGCGCCAGACGATGGAGCTGGCGCTGCGCGCGAGCGAGGCACGTGGCCGGGCGCTGGCGGCCCGGACCAGCCGGCTGCATGGCTTGACGGCGGCGTTGTCCGAAGCCGTGACGCTCGACGCCGTCGCGCGGGCCGTCATTGCCCAGGGCCGCACCGCGGTCGGCGCCATCTCCGGCGAAGTCAGGCTGCTCGCAGAGAACGCGACGATGTTCGAGACGATCTACGGCGAGGGGCAGGGCCTCTCCGCCGAGCCAGGGCATCGCGTCCCCGTCGAGCGCGGCTTCTGCGCGACCGAAGCCGTCCGCTCGCTGGCGCCGGTGTTCGTGACGTCCTTTACCGAATGGCAGGTGAACTATCCCAAAGGACGCCTCGCTCGCGGCCGACGGCGGCTACGTGTCGTCGGCCACCGTGCCGTTGCTTGTTGAAGGGGCGGCGATCGGCGTGCTGGCGTTCTACTTCACCGCTCCGGTCAACTTCGACCAGGAGTATCGCGAGCTGCTGGTGTCGGTCGCACAGGACTGCGCGCAGGCGCTCGACCGTGCCCGTCTGTACGAGTCTGCGCAGGCGGCGCGTGCCGAAGCCGAAGCGGCCAACCGGCTGAAAGACGAGTTCGTCTCCATCGTCTCGCACGAACTGCGCACGCCGTTGAACGCCATCCTCGGGTGGACCGCCATGCTGCGCCGCGCCGATGCGGATCCGTCGATGACGACGAGGGCGCTGCAGTCGGTGCATGACAACGCGGCGCGGCAGGCGCGCCTGATCGACGAGCTGCTGGACTTCTCGAAGGTCACGTCCGGCAGGCTGACGCTGGCCAGGGAAACCGTCGATACAGGAGACCTTCTTCGCGGCGTCGTCGAATCGATGCTTCCCGGCAGCCGTGGCGAAGCAGGTGTCGCTCGACATTCCGGCGGCGCCTTCTGCCACGGTCATTGGCGATAAGGCGCGACTCGAGCAGGTGTTCTTCAATCTGCTCGGTAACGCTATCAAGTTCACGCCCGAGGGCGGGCGAGTGACCGTGCAGGTCTGCGTCGAAGCCGACGCAGTGACCGTCAAGGTGACCGATACCGGTCTCGGCATCGATCCGCAGTTCCTGCCCTTTGTGTTCGATCGGTTCCGTCAGGCCGACGATACGTCGGGCCGGGAGTTCGGCGGATTAGGCCTCGGCCTGTCGATCGCCCGCCAGCTGGTCGAAGCCCATGGCGGCTCCATCCAGGTCGAGAGCGAAGGTCGTGGCAAAGGCGCGGCGTTTACGGTCCGACTGCCGCTGGCGCCAGGGCGTCCCCTCGTTACTGACCAAACCGTGGATTCACGATACTGCTGAAGATCGAGCCGAAGGTGTAGGTGAGGCTGACCGAGAAGCCCCACTCGTAGTCGCTCTGCAGCTCCCGCAGCCTGAGAAGGATCTCCTCCGGCGTGGCTCCCCGGGCGCGCAGCGCGATCTGATCGCGGATCCGCGACGCATTGGCATCCGCCGAGATCGACAGCCCGCGAACGATCCGCCACGAGATCTCGCCATTGGCTTCGAGGCGCGACTTGGACAGATCGTTCAAATACTGGAACCACTCAACCGCGCCCTCGACCGATCCCCAACGTTCTGTCTGCTCGTAATTCACCGAGACTTCATGGGCGGGAAGCGTCTCCTCGAGTTTTCCGATAGAGCGTCACCTCGTGGTACGACTGGTGGACGACGCCGACCGCATAGTTCGCCCTCAACTGCCGGCGCTGGTAGGCCGAGTAGGGGAAGAAGTTGAACTCGATGGCCGGGGCGCCGCCTGCGCGCAGCTTGATGTTGTCGAAGGTGGAGGACCGCAATTCCGCCGTCGCTCCGAGCGACCAATGCTCCCCGAGCGACTTGACGACCAGCGAGTTGAACTCTGACTCCTCGCCGGGACACCTTGATGGGCGTCTCCTCATCCAGGTCGAACTCCTCGGTTTCGCGATCGAACTCGATCCCGAAGGTCAGCTTCCAGTTCGGGCGTGATGCGGTCCGCACTGAAGGAGCCGCTGATCTGGCGGTCCTTGGTGGATTCTTCGGCGTTGGCTTCGGCCGATCCACGCAGGCTGAAGACCCAGTTGTTCCAGGGATCGCGACGGGGCGCGGTGTCGCCTGCGGCGGCGGCAGGAAGCTCGACCTCCACCTGTAGTCGCGCCGGAGCACCGTCGATCGCCAGATACTGGAGCAGCCCGATCCGTAGTGTCGTGAGCAACTGTCTCCGGATGACGTCTTCCGGATCACCCGTGCCGGTAATGGCTTTCAGCGACTGATTGCTGCCCGCCCGGCGCCCCTCACCGGTGAAGGCCAGGGCATACTCGCGGCCGCCGCTACCTGTCTCGACGCTGGTGATGATGACGTGGACGTCTGCCTGGGTCCGGTCGCGAACGAAGTCCACGAACGGCGTCTCTTCCCGCAGGTAATCGGCAAAGCAGTCACTGCAGTCCAGGAAGACCTGCAGCCGCGCGTTGGTCGGGGCCGGCGCCTTCGCCGGTGGTTGCTGAAGCGACAATAGCGTGAGGACGACGGCAGCCAGCATGGGCGACATTGTATGTCGGCCTCTTCGACATTGGCGGCGCGAGCGCTCATTCCTGGCGCATCAGCGCCCGCATGGCAAAGGCGAAGCTGATGCCGGTGAACACGACGAACAACGCCGCCTGGACGGCGATGGTAACCGGGGATCCGAGGCCGATCGTCGCGTAGCGCAGCACATCGACCTGCCAGGTGATCGGGTTCACCGACGCCGCGGCGCGGAAGGCAGCCGGGAGCGGCTCGACGGGATAGAACATCGAGCTTGCGAACAGAAACACGAAGTAGAAGATCGAGGTGACGGTGTTGAACGCGTCGTTGCGGCGGATCATCAAGGCGAAGATCGCGTAGAAAAAGAACCAGCCTGCGGTGCCGACCGCAACCGCCGCGATCAGCAACGGCAGCCCGGTCCAGCGGACATCCACGTCGAGCAGCAGTGCGGCCAGCGATACCGTCACGAGCGCCTGCACCAGCGCGATGACACCGTTGAACAACACCTTGCCGATCAAATACGCGGCCCGGCTGAGCGGGTAGGTGAGCATCTCGTAGAAGATGCCGTTGTCGCGATCCATGAAAAGCGACCACGCGGTGTTCGACGCAATGCCGAAGCTGGCCATGCCGAGGACGCCGGCGAGGAAGAAGTCGCTGTAGCCCGCGCCCATGCCGCCGAAGTTGCCGCCGAGCGCCGACGACATGCCGACGCCGAAGACGAGCAGATAGCCGAGCGGATAGACGACATCCCAGAAGATGAACGTGGCGTTGGTCGCACGCAGCCGCGCCTCTCGATACAGCATCGCGCCGAGGCCAGTCATGCCGTATCTCCAGCCATCAGTTCTACGAAGACGTCCTCGAGGCTGGCGTTGTGCGTGTCTGACAAGGCCTTGATCGTCGGGACGTCACCGCGCGCGATCTCGCGTCCGCGATTGATGATGAGGATGTCGTCGCACAGCGATTCCGCCTCCTGGAGGATCTGCGTGGTGAGGACGATGGTGCGGCCCTGCCGCGCCTGCTCGCGCATCAGTTCCATGACGGATCGCTTGAGGATGGGATCCATCCCGGTCGAGAACTCGTCGAGAAACACAACGGGTGTATTGACGAGGAGCGCCTTGGCCACCTGGATGCGTCGCCGGAAGCCGCCGCTCAGATCCATGGCCTTCCGCGACGCGTCCTGGGTCAGACCGAACTGCTCCATGATGTCGTCGGAACGGCGTCTCAACTCGGGGCCGTGCAGACCGTGAAAGCGCCCGAACGTGAGGAGGTTGTCACGAACGGTCAGAAAGATCTCGGCAGCGCTTTCCTGCACCACCACCACGATCCGCTTGCGCACGCCGAGGGGATCGCGATCGACGTCCACACCCGCTACTTCCGCCTTCCCCGACGTCGCGCGGATCAAGGTCGTGAGGATCCTCAGCGTCGTGGTCTTTCCCGCGCCGTTGGGTCCGAGCAGGCCGAAGATGTGCCCGGTCGGCACCGAGAAGCTCAAGCCTTGCAGCGCCTCGACTGGTGGCGCCCCGCGGCGGCGAAAGGACTTTTTCAAATCCTGAACGCGCAATGCATCTGTCATGCGTCTTTGAGCGTATATCAGGGTGGCACGCTTACTGCGTCAGCGACTTGGGCATCCAGGCTGGAGCGGGAGCGCAGGCGCAGACTGCACGAGGAGAAGAAATGTTCAGGTTCTTGTTCAAGCTCATTGTCCTCGGTGTCATCGTGGTGGCGGCGGGCGTATTCTTTCTTGGCTGGGACATCGACCGGTTCCGCGGGATCGAACGGCCAGGCGACGTGATCGGAACCTCGGGTGAGGCGGCCGCGCGACAGGCGGGTGCGACCGCGCGCGACAAGACAGAAAAGGCGGCCGACGCCACGCTGCGAGCCCTCGAAGACGGCCGGCTCACGACCAAGATCAAAGCCAAGATGGCGCTGGACGACTCGGTCAAGGCGTTCGACTTGAACGTCGACACGAAGGATAGCGTGGTGACGGTTAAAGGCGAGGTGCGTTCGGACGCCGAACGTCAGCGTGCGCTTGCACTCGCGCGGGAGACTGCCGGGGTAGCCCGGGTCATCGATCAGTTGAAAGGTCCGTTAGAGGCGCGTCCGACTCGGGGGAACGGCTCCGGACGGTAACGGCCGGTCCCTGTAACAGCGCGACCAACCCGTGCGATCAACGCCACGTCTCCTGCGCGAGACCGCCGGGCCCGTACCGGCGAAGCTGCACGGGTGGAGTTCGACGCTGACAGCGATAGAGCCGGCCGTGAACGTGGTGCGACGCGAGGCTGCGGCAGCGCAACCGTAACGAAGTCGTGCCGGACCTTGACGTCCTTCGCGGCGGAAGTCTTCGTCACCAGCACCGGCATGTCACCCTCGGCCCCGTGCGCCTGGCGGAGAAGCAGGGCAGTCGCAGCGGTTCCGGCCACAAGCACAGCAGCAATCCATTTACTTCGGGTCATCGGCGGAACGCCAGCGAGAAGCATGCCAGCGCGAATGGAGGCAAGGGGTAGAATGCGGCGGGACGGCTCGCCGCACCATGGACCATTCAGACGACGATCTCGATGAGCTTATTCGTGAGCTGAACGCCACGCCATCAGGCGCCGTACAGATCAGCACGGGGATGCCCGTGCCGGTTCCCGCGGCGGTGCATGCCGGGTGATGCATTGCGCCTCGAACGGCTGTTGCGCCTCGTGGCCGCGCAGCACGGCGCCGACCTCCTGCTCGTGGCGGGTGCGCCGCCGATGATCCGCATCGATGGCCGGGTGCAGCCGCTCGACGATTCGCCACTGGACGGCCTCGAGATCGAGGAGATGGTGCTCCCCGCGCTTCCGCCACATGCGCGGCGTCTCTATCAGAACGCACAGATCGCTGACGCCTCGTTCCGGATCCAGGGCGTCGCCCGATACCGCATCAATCTTCATCGCGAACGCGGGCGTGCCGCCGCCGCCGTTCGCATGTTGCCGCAGCGCGTACCGCGCCTCAATACGCTCGGCCTGCCCGCGCAGATCGAGCAGCTCGCCTCCCTGCCGCGCGGTCTCGTTCTGGTCGGCGGTCCTACAGGGTCGGGCAAGAGCACGACGCTCGCGGCACTCGTGGACGAGATCAATCGACGCGAGCACCGGCACATCCTCACCATCGAGGATCCAATCGAATACGAACACGTGCACCATCGCAGCATCGTGGAGCAGGTAGAAATCGGTATAGATGCACCCGACTTCCCGACGGCGCTGCGTGCCGCCCTGCGCCAGGCCCCCGACGTGATCGTCGTTGGCGAGATGCGGGATCCCGAGACGATGAGGATCGCGCTTGCGGCCGCCGAAACCGGCCACCTGGTGTTTTCGACGGTCCACACGACCGACGTGGGCTCGACGATCTCGCGCGTCGCCGACTCATTCCCGCCGGAGCGCCAGAACACGATCCGGCAGGAGCTGGCGATGGCGCTGGCGGCCGTATTGACCCAGACCCTCGCTCCGAAGATCGGCGGGGGCTTGATCCCGGTCGCGGAGTTGCTGATGGTCGGGTATGGCGCGCGGCAACACATCCGCCGCAATGCCTTGCAGCACCTTCACCAGGAAATTACGATCACGCGCCGGAACGGCTCATTTTCGCAGGAAGAGTCGTTGTCGAAGCTGGTGAAGGATGGCTCGATCGAGTGGACCGAGGCCCAGGCGCGGGCCGTCCACGTGGAGGAATTCGAGCAGATGACCCCAGCTCCGCAATAAGTGGCACGCTTGATGCTAAAAGGAGGCCCAGCAGGAATTGTGTGTATTGAGACGAGCCAGGAGGCTTAGATGAAACTCGTTCGGCGATCGCTTGCAGTGTGTCTGGCAGTTCTGTTCATGGCCCCGTCGGCCAGTGCCCAGAGCAATGTGATTGGCAAGGCCGCTCTCGACAGCGCCGTGCAGGCGCGGGTGGCGACCGATCAGGCTGACCGCGACGCCATCCAGGCATTGCTGCGCCGCGCTGAAGTGCGCGCTGTTGCCGGCAAGGCAGGGCTTTCGCTCGACAAGGCAGCCGCGGCTGTGGCGACGCTGGATGGAAATGAACTTGCCCGCCTCGCCGCACAGGCGCGGCAGGCGAACGACGAGCTCTCGGGTGGTGCGTCCACGATCGTTATTTCGACGACCACGATCATCATCATTCTCCTCCTCGTCATTCTGCTGGTCGTCGCGCTCGACTGATCCTGACGGGTAGCCGACTGAAGAAAACGTGTGTTCTGGCCGCCGCCATTCTCGTGATGGCGGCGGCGCCCCTATCGGCCCAGACCTCCCGCATCCTCCCTGCGATTCCTCGACGTTCCGTACATCCAGCAGAGCGAAGCTCTGTGCGGCGGCGCCGCCGCCGCGATGGTGATGCGCTACTGGGGCGCCACCGGCATCTATGCGGAATCGTTCGAGTCGCTTGTCGACAAGGCCGCCGGAGGGATCCGCGGCGACGTGCTGCTCGCGGAGCTTGGTCGGCGCGGCTGGAACGCGAGATCGTTCCGTGGTGACGAAGGGATCGTCCAGGCAAGACTGTCCGATCGTCAGCCGGTCATCGCCCTGATCGAGGATCGCCCGGGCGCGTATCACTTCGTCGTCATCGTCGCCTGGGTGAACGATCGGGTCGTGTATCACGATCCGGCACGGGCGCCGTTTCGGGTCGTCAGCCGAGCGTGCGCTTCCTGGACGCCTGGGCCAAAGCGGGTGACTGGGCGATGCTGATGCTGCCGCGCGCAAGGCTGCGCCGGGCAATCCGACAGCACCGGAGCGCCGCGCCGGTCTCGTCGGTCGCGACGCCGTGTGATGCGCCTCGTTGCCGAAGCCGTCCGAGCCGTCGAGCGCGGCGACCGGGCCGGAGCGCTCGAGATGCTCGCGTCGGCCGGCGATCTCTGTCCAACGTCCGCGGCGCCGCTGCGCGAAGCGGCCGGCGTCCACGCGCTCGAGGGCAGATGGAGCGAGGCAACGCGACTGGCGCGCGCCGCGATCGAACGGGATTCCCAGGACGCACATGCCTGGCGGATACTGGCAACGGGCTCCTACGTCGGCGGCGACTCCTGTCGCGGCGCTGGCGGCCTGGAACGCGATCGGAGAACCCGCAATCGATCTTGTCACCGTGCAGGGGCTCGGCCACACGCGTCACGCCGCTGCCACTGACTTGCTTTCACTGCATCCCAATACGACGCTGACGAGTGGAGCCCTCGCCTCGGCGTCACGACGCCTGGAAAGCCTGCCGTCGGCCGAGGCGGCGCGCGTGAACTACCGTCCAATCGGCAACGGCCGCGCGAACGTCGAGGCCGTGGTCGTCGAGCGGCCACGATTTCCTTCGACCCGTTCCGCCCTGGTAGCTGCCGGTCTCGGCCTCGTGACCGATCGCGAGCTGGCGTTGAGCGCCTCGAATCTCACTGGGGGTGGTGACAAACTGACGGCGGCGTGGCGCTGGTGGGAGGCCCGTCCGCGAGCCAGCCTGACGTACGCGTCACCGAGCCGGCTCGGTGTATGGCGAACCGAACTCTTCACCGAAAAGCAGTCCTACGGCACGGCAGACTCAACCGTCGTGGAGTCACGTCGGGGCGGCGCGATCAGCATCTCTAACTGGACGACGCGGCTGCTGCGGTGGGAGTTCGGCGCCGGCCTCGATAGCTGGAAGGAACGCGGAGAGACGATGACGTTGTCGGCCACGCTCGATCAGCGCCTTGCCGCGAGATGCGATCTCGTTGCGCGCTACCGGACTCGCACTCGTGGGCGATTTCAACGCGTGGACGGCCGGTGCGGGTGCCGCGTGGCGATCGCGCCCCCGACACGAAGGGACGGTGCTCGTTGCCGCCGCCGGCCTCGAACGTGACCTCTGACGCGGCGCCGCTCGCGCTCTGGTCCGGCGCCGGAACGGGTCACGCACGTGGCCCATTGCTGCGTGCTCACCCCCTCCTCGAGGACGGTCGCATCGAGGGAGACGTGTTCGGCCGCCGCGTCGCGCACGCAAGCCTCGAAGCCAGGCGTTGGCTTCGGCCGGTTATGAAGGTCCTGCGGTTCGCGCCCGCGGTGTTTCTCGACGCCGCGCGTGCCGATCGCCGACGCGAACCTGGCAGTGCGTGGCATGTCGATGGCGGGGCGGCCTGCGGGTGGCGCTCCCAGGCAGCGGCGTTCTGCGTCTGGATGTGGGGAAGGGGCTTGCGCGACGGCGCGACAGCGTTCTCGATCGCCTGGGTGCGGTAGCGGCTATGGCAGCCTTAAAAGGCTGCGCTACGCCCTAACCTCCAACCTCGATGGACACTCCCTTTGAGTTTGTAGCGGAGCCCTTCAGGGCTGCCTTAAAGCGTGCGACCGAGTCGTTCCTGCAGCTTCTCGCGGTAACCGCGGCTCAGCGTCAGATCGCGTGCCGTCCTTCAGGAACACCACATACTCACCGTTGAACCACGGCTGGAGCTCGCGCACCCGCTCGATGTTGACGATGTGCGAACGGTGGATGCGGTAGAAGGTGTCAGGATTCAGCCGCGCCTCGAGCGCGTTCATCGTTTCGCGAAACAGGTGCGCTTCGGTGCCGACATGCAGTTTCACGTAGTTGCCGGCGGCTTCGATCCAGTCGATCTCCTCGGCGCGGACGAAGAAGACCCGGCCGCTCGACTTGATGACGAACCGTTCCATCCGCGTCGCCGGCCTCAGGTCCTGCACCAGTTCCAGCAGCCGGCGTTCGAGCTCGCCAGTCGTGCGCCGTTCCAGTTGCTGACGCGCCCGCGCCAGGCCCGTGTGAAAGCGTTCCTTGTCGAACGGCTTGAGCAGGTAATCGATGGCGTGGACGTCGAACGCCTTCAGCGCGTACTGGTCGTAGGCCGTCACGAAGACGACGAATGGCATCTGTTCTGCGCCGATCGCTTCGATGACTTCAAACCCGGTCGCGCCTGGCATCTGGATGTCGAGGAACACGAGCTCGGGACGCAGGCGCTGAATGGCGTCGATTGCCTGGAGCCCGTCGGACGCCTCGCCGACCAGCTCGAGCCATTCTTCGGTCGCGAGCAGCATCCGCAGCCGCTCGCGCGCCAGCGGCTCATCGTCGGCGATCAGCGTCCGGATGCGCGGGAGTCTCGTCTCCGTCATGCAACCTGCGGCGTGACAGCCGGCGGCAGAATGACTCGATGCACGGGGAGAGCAATGCGAACGGTGAGCCCGCCGGTTCCTTCTGAGAACTCGAGCGAGTGCGCGTCGCCATAGAGGCACTCGAGCCGGTCACGTGTGTTCGGCAGACCGACGCCACTACGGAACTGCGAGCGGGCGTTCCCGCTCAACCCGACGCCGTTGTCGCGAACCTCGAGCCACATCTTGCCGGCGTCGAGCCGCGACACGATCTCGACGAGTCCCTGGCCGGACTTCGGCGACACGCCGTGCTTGATCGCATTTTCCGCCAGTGGCTGAAGAATCATCCTGGGCACTTCCACGTCCAGCGTCTCGGGATCGATGTCGTACTGGACCGTGAGCCGATCCTGGAACCGGGTCTGCTCGATCTCCAGGTACTTCTGCAGGAACTCGAGTTCTTCCTGGAGCGAAATGCGGGGCGCGCCACTCCGGTCGAACGTGAGCCGCAAGAGGTCACTCAGCCGGCTGATCATGCGGTCGGCCCCATCCGGGTTCGTATGCACCAGCGCCGAGATCGCATGCAGCGTATTGAACAGAAAATGGGGATGGAGTTCCGCTTCGAGCGTCTTCAGCCGCGCCTCGGCCAGCCGCGTCTGCAGTTGCGCTTCGCGGATGCCTCGCACCTGCACCTCGCGGTAGTAGCCAAGGGCGTAGGTGAAGCCGGCGAGGGTGGAATACGTCATCAGCAGCCAGTCCAGGTTGGTCAGAAACAGGCGCTGCCAGGCCCACGCGCTTCCCATCATGGGTGGGCCGTAAAGCAAGGCACGCATCGCCAGCATCCCGACCGCATGAATCGCCGCGAAGCCGAGCGCCGCCACGGCATGGACGGCAAAAGCCTTGAGCCGCTGACCGTCGATAGGAAAGCGGTGCACCAGCCAGAAAATCGACCGGCGCCAGGAGGGCAGGGATGAACCAGTAAGTGAAATTGAGGGCGAGAAGCGACCAGGCTGAGATGTCGGTAGGTTTACTACTGGTGATGATTGTCAACCGGTAGGCCTGGGCCGTGGAAAACAGCCCGAGGAGCGTGGCGGCGCCGAAGACCCACCGCATCGGCGGCGACCAGGGTTTCTGCATGTAGAGAGAACTATCAAGCCGCGACCCCTGCCGCGTCAAGATCGGTACTGGCCGTTCGTCACTCGACCCGTCCAAACAGCTTTTTACCCCTCCAGGGGTCATTTCGGCCCGGCAGGTTTACTCAACCGCAACGACGATCAGCGTCGCATCGTCCTGCAGAAGTCCGCCGGTGAATGTCGCGACCGCCTCGGTGAGCCTGCGCCTCGAGCGCAGGTGCACTGCAGGCGCGGTTGGCGATCGCCGCCTGGATCAGCCGCTCCTCGCCATACTCCTCGTCTGCCGGCGTGCGCGCCTCGGTCACGCCGTCGGTGAACAGGATGATGCGATCGCCCGGCGTGATCTGCACGTGCGCCTGTTCGTAGGTCGCGTCCGGAAACACGCCGAGCACCGGCCCGCCTTCGGATAGTCGGCAGGTGGAACCGTCGGCGTGGACGATGATCGGAAGGTAGTGGCCGGCGTTGGTGTAAGTCAGGACGCCGAGTGCCGTATCGATCTTGCAGTAGAAGAAGCTGATGAAGCGTCCCTCGGCGATCCGGCCGCAGAGGATCCGGTTCACCTGTTGACACAACTCGGACGGCTGCGCCCCCTCGGTCGCGAAGGCGCGGATCGCGGCCTGCAGGTTCGACATCAGCAAGCGCCGCGGGGATGCCCTTGCCAACGACGTCCGCGATGCACAGGGCGAGCTTGGTCGGGCCCGAACGAGATGGTGTCGAAGCAGTCGCCGCCGACGCCGGCCGCCGGCTGCCACTGGATCGCGATCTCGCAGCCATCGAGCGGCGGCACGGTCGAGGGAAGAAGCTTCCGCTGGATGCGCTTGGCTTCGTCATACTCCCGCCGGTCGTCGGCGACCTGGCGGCGGCGATCCCGACCAGCCGCAATCTCCTGATGCAGCGTCGCCAGCAGGTGCGCGTTGTCCCATGGCTTCTGAACGAAATCCCGAACGCCGCGGCGCATCGCCTCCACCGCCAGGTCCACGGATCCCCAGCCCGTCATGACGACGATCGGCAGGGAACTGTCGATCGCCTGACACGTGAGCCAGCAGGTCGATGCCTTCGGTGCCCGAGGTCGTATCGCCTGTGTAGTTGAGATCCATCAGCAGGAGATCGTATGAGCCGGCCCTCAGCGCCGCGAGCGCCGCTTCCGGGGACGTCACGGCCTCCATGTGGAGTCCCTCGGCTTTCAGCAGCAGCCGAAGCGCGTCGAGCAGGTCCGCCTGGTCGTCGGCAATCAGGATCCGTGGGTTGGGGCTGCAGGGAGCGTGCATGCGGTGCATCCCGAGTGTCCAAGCGACATGCCACGGCGACGGGTGCAGTAAATGCCCCGTTTTGTTGGCCGGCTGCGGGGTTACCGCTTACGGTCGTGTTCGGTTCCGGACAGCGGCGGTTCGGTTGTGGAAGGCAATTTGGCTGGGGCCGCATCGGTCGGCGCGCGCAGACGGATGCTGCCACCGAAGGTTTCGATCTCGAACTCCGCGCTGCCGGTCCCGAGGGTATAGGTCTGGCGGCGGCCCTGCCGCGCATCGGCGCGCGGGGGGCCCGCAAGCTTCAGCGTCGATCCGAAGTCACCCTGGTAGGTGCGGATCACGAAGGTCACATTGGCCGTCGGCGGCACGGTCGCGATCACGTCACCGTTGTGTGTCGTCAACCGATAGCGGCCGCCGTCCGCAGGCTGCCCATCGAAGCGGATGTCGCCGTTGATTGTCGTCACCGTCGCGCTGGTGGCCTTGATCTGCGAGAGCGTGACGTCGCCGTTGGTGGTGTCGGCGGTGATGTCTCCGCTCGTGTCTGTGATCCGGAGGCTGTCGTTGACGGAGCTGGCCGTGACGCGCCCCCGCGCCCCATCGATAACAACCTTACCCTCGACGGTCTTGGCGACCACCGTGCCGACCCCGCCCTTGAAGCTGATGTCACCTCTCGTGGTCTCGGCGGAGACGTCGCTCTGCGACCCCTCGACGGTGACGAAGTTATAGGTGCCGGTGATCGACAGCGGCATCCACGGCGGCGCCGTGATCTCGTAATCGACCGAGCCGCGTCCTGCTGATTCGGACTGGATCGTCAGGGCTGCGGCAGTTGTCGATATCGCGATCTTTACCCTGGGATCATGGTGAGCAACGATGCGAACGGCATCCCGCGTCCAGGTGCGGACGACGATTTCACCGGCAAAATTGTCGAGGCGGAGGCGCGTTCCCTTCTTCACGTCAACCGTTTGGTCCGTCTGCGGCGTGCGTCGGGACGGCTGAGCGGCGGTGAGGACAGTGCCGGGCACGGGCTGACTCGAAGCGGCGGCGCCAGTCATCGCGAGCGCGGCCGCAAGCATCGTCGGTGCAAACATAATCAGGATCCTGTCGTAAGCGCCGTGGCACGGCGGAGTAGAGCCAGCTTGCGCTGCCTGGCGGAAATCAAGTGACTGTTGAGAAACATGTTGCCCGGATCGGCTTCGAGTGCCGCGCGTGACTGCGCGATTGCGCTGTCAATTGTGGCCAGGTTCCGCTCGAGCACGCGGACCGTTTCTGGATCGAGCTTGCCGCGGCCTTCCGCAAGTATCCGCTCCAGGTCTTGCACGGCATCGTCGTAGCGCGGATCCGCGAGGCTGACGGGGCTGATCGTGCGGTCGCTGCCGTCACGGGCGATCTCGGACGTCGGCGCAACCGAGCGGCCGCTGCGCGCGACATACACCAGCCCGCCGGAGATCACCACCAACGCGATACCGGCAGCCACGAGTTGCGGGAGCGTGAATGAGAACGTGCGGCGCGGCGCACGCACGAACGGGAGCACCGGGGCCGTGTGCGGCACTCCGATCCGCGTCACGATCCCCTCCCACAGGTCGGTCGCCGGTGGTGTCGCAGGCAGCTGGCTGGCCTGATCGACAACCATTCGCAGCTGGCCGAGGGCTCTCCGGCACTCCGAGCAGCCGGCCAGGTGTGCGTCGACGGCCGCTCGTTCGCGCGGGTCGAGCTCGTCGTCGAGATAGTCCGACAGTTGGTCGGTGAAAGTCTGATGCGAGTCGTTCATGGTCATGCGTCTGCTGTCAGGTGCTTGCGGAGAATCATCCGGGCGCGATGCAACTGAGCCTTCGAAGTGCCCGCGGAGATATCGAGCAGCTCCGCGATCTCACGGTGCTTGTATCCCTCCACGTCATGGAGGACGAAAATCTCGCGCGCACCGTCCGGCAAGCGATTCACCGCGAGGTCAAGGTCCATCGCGAGGTCTCCGGATCGAGGCAGCGATGCCATTCGATCGAGAATGTCTTCGCCGTCATGGTGCCGCTGCCGTCGCGTCGCATCGGTTCTGAAGCGCTCGATGACGACGTTGACGGCGAGTCGATGGAGCCAGGTGCCGAATGCGGATTCACCCCGGAAGCTGGCCAGCTTCTGCCAGACCCGGACGAAAACGTCCTGTGTGAGTTCATCGGCGTCCCGGCCTGCCGTCATCCGCCGGACGAGGGCATGCACGCGCGGCAGGTGCTCGCGGTAGACACGCTCGAACGCCCGCACGTCGCCCGCCGCGGCGAGTGCCACGTCGTCTGTTCCCTGGGCGGAATAGGGTCCGGTCAGTGGAGTGCCAAGTTGCAGAATCGCGACTCCCGTCACAAGCTCCTTTCGTGCACCAGCTTGGACGGCCGCGGGGGATCAGAAGGTTGGAAGGTTAGCGCAGGATGTCGTAGGGATCGACCGGCGTGCCTTCCCACCAGCGCTTGGCTTCGGTCAGGCGGAACACGGCGAAATGGAGGTGCGGCGTGTCTTTAGGGGCATTGCCTGAGACGCCGACGTAGCCGATCACCTGGCCACGTTTGACGGTGTCGTTCTCGCGCAGGCCGTCCGCATAACGGTCCAGGTGGGCGTAGTAGTAGCAGAACCGTTCGGTGGGGTCGAACTGGTAGATCGTGATTCCGCCTGCCTTGCTGTTGAAGAGGCGGGCGATCTTGCCGCTCTCGATCGCAACGACGGGGGTGCCTATTGGCGCCAGGATGTCGATCGCCTCGTGTTTGCGTGACGAGCCGCGGGCATCCGTGAACGTCCTGACCAACTGGTCAGGCTTGATGCCTTGGACGGGGACGACGAGATCGCGATCCTCGAGTCTCGGCTTCGGGTGGCGCGCCAATGGACGGCGTCGGTGTCGGACCATCCTTCGACCCGGCGGTCGCGACCGGGGATTCGAGCACCGGAGAGTCGGCGTCGACCGCGCCCTCATCCCAGCGGTCGACGCCAGGGAGCCTGGTGGCAACGTAGCGCGCACCGCGTCCGAGCCAGGTCTGCTCGGACTCGGCCTTCCACACGACGGCTGACACCGAAAGCACCCCGCCGAGGAATCCCCAGAGGACTCCGAAGAGAACCAGTCGGGCGCTGCGCTTTCGTTCCGGTGTCAGCACGGCTTCCTACGGGCGAAAGGCGACCGGCGTGCCGGGCTTGACCAGCGCCGCCAGCCGCAGGGCATCCCAGTTGCTGAGACGAACGCAGCCATGCGACTCGCTGCGGCCGATGTTTGCGGGTTCCGGGGCGCCGTGGATGCCATAGTGCTCCTTGGAGAGATCGATCCAGACCAGGCCCACCGGATTGTTCGGTCCCGCCGGAATCACCGCCTTATTGTGCGTCGGGTCGGCATCCCAGAACAGGTCCGGGTTGTAGCGGAAGGTCGGGTTCAGGCCGACGCCGTTCACCTTCCAGTCGCCGATCGGCAGCGGGTCGTGCTCGCTCCCGGTGGTGACGGGTGCATACATGATGATCTTGCCGCCGGCGTCGGTGACGGTGAGCGCAGAGGTGCTCTTGGTCACCGTGACGGTGACGGCTGGCTTGTCTTTGAGACGCTGCCTGCTGCGCGCGGCCTGCGCCTCGGCCTTCTTCTCGGCGGCGGACGGTTTGGCTTCGGTCTTCGGTGGATCAACCGGGAACTGCATCGGCTCGACGTTCGGCACGGTGATCTCTTCGCCGGCGGCGAACGTGGCGCCGGGATTCAGACGCTGCAGCAGGGCTGGCGTGGCGTGAAAGCGTTCGGCCAGCGCTTCGAGCAGAGTCGCGGTAGGCGAGCGTCTTCAGCTTCGACTGTTCGACGAGGTCGGACGGAATCTGCGGTTCGAACGGTCCGGCGGCATCCGCCTCGGTGATCTGATACTTCGTCGTGGGCTCGATGGCGGGCGGCTGCGCCGCCATTCGCCTGGCGATACGCATCGAGCGCTTTCTTGGTGTTGCCGCCAGACCGTCCATCGAGCACTCCCGGCGAGAAGCCGGCGCGATCGAGCGCGACCTGCACTGCGAGCGCGTCGGTCTGCGTCGCCGCCCGCTTTCGTCGGCGAAGGCGGAGGAGCGGGCTGCTGGCTCATGGCCAGCAGCAGGATCAGGCACGTCAGATTCATTTCGTTACCTCGGTTCGGTCGGTTACGCGGCGATCTCGCCGATCGATGCCGTCGATCGGGGTTTCACTCTTCATGTCGATGTCGATGACGCGGAACGGCCGCTCGGGGAACATCTCGCGCATCAGTGACGCCGAGACGTTGAAGACGGGGACGTTCGCGGCGGTTCGTCCTTCCGGCTGGCCGTGGTGCGCGTGGCCGTGCACGACGGCGGAGACAGGAAAGCGGCCGATCGGTTCCTCGAGACGGCTGCAGCCGAGGAACGGAAAGATCTCGCGCGGCTCGCCTTCGACGGTGGCCTGGATGGGTGAGTAGTGCAGGACGGCGACGAGCCGTTCGGTGCGCAGGCGGGCGAGGGCGGATTCGAGTTTCAGTGCTTCGTCGACCGCCTCGCGCACGAAGTGCTTGATGATCTCTTCGCCCCAGGGCCCGAGCGCGCGGCGGCCGAAGCCGCCGCAGAAACCCTTGACGCCGGCGAAGCCGACGCCGTGGATCTCGGTACTGTCGCCATCGAGCATCACCACGCCGGCATCGCCCAGGATCTTCGACGATCTCCGCCTGCTGCCCCGACTCGCAGTCGTGATTGCCGAGCACCGCGACACAGGGGATCTTCACCGTGCTGGTGATCTCCCGGCCAGGGCGCGCGCTTCGTCGGGCAGGCCGTAGTCGGTCAGGTCACCGCACAGGACCAGGATGTCGGCGGTATCGGTGATCTGGGCGAACAGCGGCTGTAGTGAGCCCTGCACCGCGTTCTTCCCGTGGTGGAGGTCGCCAATGGCCGCGATGCGGACGATTTCTTTGCGTTCCCGGCATGACTCGACGGGGACAACAGCAAAGCGCATACCGCCGCGGCGGGATAAAATCGAATGCAATGGCACGGGGATTCGACTCAAAGTTCGTTGAAGCTCAGCAAGAGGAGGCGACGCGGGACAAGAAAGTGGGTCCGGTGCTGACACCTGAGCAACGGGACACGCTCGACGAAACGCCGCGCTCTGGAGATGTCGCGCGCGCGTGCCGTGGCGGATCTGTCGCGCGCGACGTCGCCGGCTCACAAGCAGATGCTCGGGCAGGCCATTGCCGCGCTCGACGAACAGTTGAATGGATTGCCCGGTGATGGTTGACCAGGTGAATAGCAGGACGCGGTTGGTCGCATCACGCGGCGGCATGGCCGCCGTGGTGCTGTGCGTCGCGTTCCTCGCGGGCTGCGGCGGGAACGCAAACGACACGCGCGCGTCTAAAACGAGCAGGCCCGCGCTCAGGCGCCCGCCGATGGCAGCGCCCCGGCGCGGCCCCGGGTCGTTGCGCTCGGCGACAGTTTGACGGCCGGCCTCGGTCTGCTCGAGCAGCAGGCCTATCCGGCGCTGCTGCAGCGGAAGATCGACGCCGAAGGTTACCAGTTCGAGGTCGTCAACGCGGGTGTGTCCGGGCGACACATCGGCGGGCGGCCTTCGTCGTCTCGATTGGGCGCTCGAAGGCGACGCGCGGGTGCTGATCGTTGCGCTCGGCGCCAACGATGGACTTACGCGGGCTCTCGGTCGGCGGAGATGAAGAAGAACCTGGCCGAGATCATCGAGCGGGCAAAGGAGCGGAAAGTCGTGGTGATTCTTGCCGGCATGGAAGCGCCGCCGAATTACGGACCGGAATACACGGCTTCGTTCCGGCAGGCGTTCCAGGATGTCGCGCGCGAGCAGCGCGTCCTGTTCATCCCGTTCCTGCTGGCGGGGGTCGCCGGCCAGGCGAACCTGAACCAGGGTGATGGTATTCATCCGACCGCTGAAGGCGCCGCGGTCATGGCCGAGACCGTCTGGCGCGTGCTCAGGCCCGTGCTCGACCAGATGTCCGACTTCATGATCGAGCTGCGCGGCGTGACCAAGTCGGTGCCGAGCGGCGCCGGCATCCTGACGATTCTCCATCCGCTCGATCTGTCGATCGCTCGCGGCACCGTCGCGGCGATCACCGGTCCGTCCGGGAGCGGCAAGTCGACGCTCCTCGGACTGGTCGCCGGGCTCGACTCGCCAAGCGCCGGGCACGTCATCATCGACGGTGTCGACATCACCTCGCTCGACGAGGATGGTCTGGCGCGGTTGCGGGGCACGCGGATCGGGTTCGTCTTCCAGTTCTTCCACCTGCTCCCGTCGCTGACCGCCTACGAGAACGTTCTGGTGCCGATGGAGATCGCCGGCGCCAGGGACGCCGCGGCGCGCGCCACGACACTGCTCGCCGAGGTCGGCCTCGCGGAACGAGGGCATCACTACCCGTCGCAGCTGTCGGGCGGGGAACAGCAGCGGGTCGCGATCGCCAGGGCGCTGGCCAACGATCCGCCACTCCTGCTCGCCGACGAGCCGACCGGCAATCTCGACACCTCCACGGGCCATTCGATCATCGAGCTGCTGCTCGGCATCAACCGCACCCGCAAGACGACGCTGGTGCTGGTGACGCACGATCCGGAGCTCGCCGCGCGCGCCGATGTGGCGATCGCGCTTCGAGACGGCCGCGTGGTCGAGCATCGCGTTCAACCGGCCGCCGCGCTCGCGCGAGCCGAGGGCTGATGCGCTTCGTCCTGCGGATGACCGTCCGCGAGCTGCGCGCGTCATGGCGGCGGCTGCTGTTCTTTTTCGTCTGCGTGGCGATCGGTGTCGGCGCGATCGTCGCGTTGCGCTCGGTGATCCAGAACGTCCGCGGCAACCTGGTGCGCGAAGCGCGCGCGATGATGGCGGCGGACGTGTCGATCGGCACCAACCGGAGCTGGACGCCAGAGGTCACCGCCATCATCGAGCGCGACCTGGCCGCCGCGCCTGTGGTCGCCCGCACCGAGGTGATCGAGACCGCGACGATGGTGCGGCCTGCGGCCGGGCAACGCGGTGGCGCGGATGGTGGAACTCCGCGGGGTCAAGGCGCCGTTTCCGTTCTACGGTCAGATCGAGCTGCAGGGCGGCATCCCGTACTCGCATCGAACTGTTGCGCGGGCGCGGCGCGATCGCGCGGCCCGAGCTGCTCGCCCAACTCGGCATCCAGCAGGGGGACGCGATCCTGATCGGCGGACAGCCGTTCGTCATCCGCGGCGTCCTGTTGAAGGAGCCCGGCCGGCGCGCCGGCGCCTTCTCACTCGGCTCGCGCGTCTTTATCGACTACGACGACCTGCTGCAGACCGGGCTCCTCACGTTCGGCAGCCGGGCCCGCCACGAGATCCTGCTGCGTGTCGAGGACGGCGGCATCGATGCCCTGACCGAGAAGCTGCGCGAGGATCTGCGCGACAAGTTCGCCGGCGCCTGGTCGTACCGCATGTCCGAGGACGACATCTCCGAGGACCTGCAGCGCGCCGAGAATTACCTGAGCCTGGTCGGCTTCGTGATCGTCGTGCTCGGCGGCATTGGCGTCTGGAGCGTGACGCGCGTCTTCGTCAAACAGAAGATCAAGAGCGTCGCGATCCTGAAGTGCCTCGGCGCCACGACCCGCCAGGTGCTCGGGACCTACGTGCTGCAGGTCATGCTGCTCGGTCTCGCCGGCAGCGTTCTCGGGGTCGGTCTGGCCGCGGCCGGCGTGGCCGCCATTCCCGAGTCGGTCACGGCGACCTTCGGCGGGGCGCCGGTGTCGCTGACGTGGTCGGCCGTCCTGCAGGGTGCCGGCGTCGGGCTGCTGGTGTCGCTCCTGTTCTCGCTCGTTCCGCTCCTCGAAGTCCGGCGCGTGAAGCCGCTGCTCCTGCTGCGCGGCGGAGATGCGTCGACGCTCGCGGCCGGCGTGGCGCGACAGCCGCTGATGGAGCGGTTGCGCGGTATCGACCGCGTCCAGGCGGTCGTGGGTGTGGCGGTCAGCGTCGCGCTCGCCGCGGTCGCCTCGTGGCAGGCCGCCTCGCTGCAGGTCGGGCTGATCGTCACGGGTGGATTTGCCGTGCTCGCATTGGTGCTCCACGGTGCCGGTATGGCGCTCGTCAGGGCGGTTCGGCCGCTGTCGCGCACCCGGATCTTCGCGCTGCGTCACGCGGTGCTGAGCCTGCAGCGGCCGGGGAACCAGACCCGCGTCATCCTGCTTGCGGTCGGCCTCGGCGCCTTCTTCGTCCTCGGCGTGCGCGCGCTGCAGGGCAACCTGCTCGACGAGTTCTCGATCGAACTCGAGCAGGGCGGGCCGGACATGTTCCTGATCGACATCCAGCAGGACCAGGCCGAGCAGGTGCGCGCGTTCCTGACCTCCCGCATCCCGGCCGGCGCCGCGCCGCCGCGGATCATCCCCGTCCTGCGCGCCCGTGTCACCGGCGTTCGCGGCGCCGAGGTGAACCTCGAGGACGTCCGGGCCGTCCGCGAACGCGGCTCGCTCGCCCGCGAGTACACCGATCACCTATCGCGATCACCTCGAGTCGCAACGAGACGCTCATCGACGGCGCGTTCTGGACGGGCCAGGGCCCACATGGCGGCAGACGCCACCGAGCTCGAAGTCTCGATCGAGCGCAGCATCCACGAACGCTTCGACATCGGCGTCGGCGACCGGATGCGCTTCGACGTCCTCGGCCGGGTCGTCGAGGCGCGCGTCACCAGCGTTCGCGACGTCGAGTGGGAGGATGCCCGGAACGGCGGCTTCATGTTCGTCTTCCGCCCCGGGCCACTCTCCAGGGCGCCCCACACCTTCATCGCCATCGTCCGCGGTCCGGAAAACACCCAGGCCCGGGCGGCGTTCCAGCACGAGCTGGTGTCGACCTATCCCAACATTTCGGCCATCGACGTCCGCGAAGTGCTCGCTTCCGTGCAGGACGTCGTCCAGAGCGTCACCCTCGCGGTGTCGATCGTCGGCGGGATCGCGCTGTTCGGCGGCGTGCTGATCCTGATCGGCGCCGTCGCCATGACCAAGTTCCAGCGGGTCTACGAGGCCGCGATCCTGCGGACGCTCGGCGCCAGCAGCCGGACCTTGACGATGATGCTGGCGAGTGAGTACACGACGCTCGGGCTGCTGGCGGGGATGATCGGCGCGTTGGGCGCGCTGGCGCTCAGTTGGGCGGTGTGCCGCTTTGTCTTCGAAATCGAATGGGCGCCGGCGCCCGGGCCTGCTGATTGCGGGTGCGCTGATCACTACGGTCATGGTGGCGGTCATCGGCGTGATCGCCAGCGGTGACGTCCTTCGCAAGAAGCCACTGGCGACCCTCAGGGCGGAGTAGGATCGTCGCAGCCATCCAGGCAGTCGGGCCTGTCAAACGCGCGGACGGGAAGGTTTTGATAAGATTGGGAGGATCGACCGACCGAGAAATCGTTATCTGATAGACCGATAGCCGATTGAACATGACACAAACTGATCAGACACCTTATCGCGAGGCGTTGCTGCGAAAGCGCAGCGAACTGCTGGCCGCCGGCGGCGCGGCCAAGCCCCTTGCGGCATCTACCGAGATGAATACGCGCCAGGGCGACCTCGCCGACCAGGCGAGCGGCAATAACGAAGTTCACATCGCGCTGAAGCTCAAACAGACCGACGCCAAGATTCTGCAGGCAATCGAAGAGGCGCTGGTCCGGCTCGAGAAGGGCACCTACGGGATCTGCCGCGACTGTGGCGAGCCGATCGCCGCGACCGCGGCTGAACGCGATCCCCTGGACGCGGGTCTGCATCACCTGCAAGGAAAAGCAAAGCTCGTGAAGCAAACGGAGTTGCTCGATTTTCTGTCGGCGTTCTTCCGCGACAAGCTGACGTTGCGCAACCGCCACGTCGCCGCGGCGCGGTTCGTCGCCGACTACAACTTCAACAACACCTACCAGTACGTCATCAACCGCGACGACATGCACGTCCGGTGGCTGCAGGATGCGATCACCGACACCGGCGGCACACCGGAGGAACAGCCGCTGCCGACGCTCGAGCCGGGTAAGGGCAAGTCGGCCCAGACCTCGGTCATGACGGCGGACCGCGACGCCGCGGCGAAGTTCGTCGAGCGCTGGAGCGAGCGCGTCGACGCGCTGCCGAACGCCCGGCACCGCAGCCTGCTGCGCGTGATCCTCGGCGAAACGCTCGAGCAGCAGCGCTTCTTCGACCAGGCGCTCGTCGGCCGCAACGACCTCCTCGGCCGGCGCGCCGACGGCATGGGCACCGGCGACGGCGTCATGAAGAATCGGTGGGTTGGCTAAAGTCGCGATAGCGATCGGCAGCAATTTAGGTAACCGCGACGCGGCCATCGCTTTCGCTTCGACTCGCCTCTCCGCGCTCCTCGCCGACATCGTCCTCTCCGACATCATCGAGACCTGGCCGGTGGGTGAAGGCACGGAGGACCAGAACCTCTACCTGAATGCGGTGGCGGTGGGGGAGACCGACCTTTCTCCTCGGCAACTGCTCGATGCGCTCCTCGCGATCGAGCAGGAGTTCGGACGCGAGCGTCCCGGCCTGAACGCGGCGCGGACGCTGGACCTCGACCTGATCCTGCACGGCGAACACATTGCGATCGAGCCGGGTCTCGAGGTGCCGCACCCGCGCTTCCGGGACCGCTTCTTCGTTCTCGGGCCGCTCGCTGAAGTCGCGTCCGACATGGTCGATCCCGTCAGCGGCCTGCGCGTCTCCGAGCTGCTGCGCCAGCTGCTGCGAGACGACTCGAGGTAAGGGCCGGCTCGCGCGGCGCGCATGAAAAAAGGGCCGAGACGCTTTCGCGCTCGGCCCTTTTCGTCTGTCCGCTGACAGCTGATAGCTGACAGCTGATAGCTGCTGTCTACGTGGTCTTCTTGTAGACGGTCTTCTGAACCGCGCCGTCGCGGCCCGCGCGCTCGATCACCAGGTTGCCACCCTCCATCGACCAGGTCTGCGCCGAGGTCATCGGTGCACCATCCTGACCCGGACGGGTGGTCGAGATGACGAGCTTGGCGCCGTCCCACTTCGCCGTCGACTTCGTGTCGACCTCGTCGCGGCCTCGCCACGGCCCATGGACACCTTGTTGACCGATTCGGTGCCGTCGAGCTTGTAAACCGCGACGATCTTCGTCTCGCCACGGGTCGTTTCGACCGTCAGCGTCGTCGCGTCCTGCTTGACGACCATCGGGCCGCCGCCCATGCCGCCACGACCGCCGCCGCCACCTGCGCCGCCGGCACCAGCTGCCGGTGCGGCTGCCGGCGCTTCGGGCGCCCAGCTGCCGGAGAAGTCCGTCTTCTGCGCGAATGCCACCGACGCTACCGAAAGAATCGCCGCCGCAATAATCCCCGTCCTTGCCAGCTTCATCGTCTGCTCCTTGTGATGATTCTACTTGCTACCGATGCTGCTTCCGTCCGACAGCTGCGCCTCTATTCGAAACGCAGAGCTTCAATCGGGTCCAGCCGGGCGGCCTTCCGCGCCGGGTAGAACCCGAAAAATACTCCTGTCGCGGCCGCGAACCCGAAGGCCATCGCGATGGCGTTGGGCGGGATCGTGGTCGGCCACTCGAGGAACCTCTCGGCCGCTTCTGCAAGACCAAAGCCGAAGCCGATGCCGATAATGCCACCAAACAGGCTCAGCACTACCGCTTCAACGAGAAATTGCAGCAGAACGTCCTTGCCGCGGGCGCCGATCGCCATCCGGAGGCCGATCTCGCGTGTCCGCTCGGTGACAGAGACGAGCATGATGTTCATGATCCCGATGCCGCCGACGAGCAGCGAGACGCCCGCGATCGCGGCCAGCAGCGTGCCCATCGTCCGAGCCGTTTCCGACCGCACCGCGGCCATCTCTTCGAGCGTGCGGACCATGAAGTCGTCCGGATCGCCGGGCATGATCTGGTGCTGGACGCGCAGGACCTCCTCAATGGCGCGGGCCACCGGTGCGACATCGGCTGTGGCAGCTGACACCGTGATGTTGTTGATGTGCTGCTGGCCCTGCAGTTTTTTCATTACTGTCGTGTAGGGCGTGAAGATGACGTCGTCCTGATCCTGGCCCATGCCCGACTGACCCTTGCTGGCCATCACGCCGATCACGCGAAATGGCTGACTCCGGATCCGGATCAGCTCGCCGGTGGGATCGACATCGGGTCCAAACAGCGTCTCTGCATACGACGGTCCCGAGGACCGCCACCTTGGCGGCTCCGGCAACATCCTGCGGCGAGAAGAAGGCGCCGTATTTGATCGGCCAGCTGCGGATCAGCGGCAGATCGACATCGGTACCCTTGACTTGCGTCGACCAGTTCGTGTTGCCGCCGGCGACCTGCCCGCGGGTTTCTGCTCCGGCGGCCACGTACTGCACGCCAGGCACGCTCTTCAGTGCCGTCGCGTCTTCCGGCTTGAGACGGGTCGACGTGCCCTGACCGCCACGAACGCCACCGGCCGAGAAGTTGCCGGAATTGATGTTGATCATGTTCGTGCCGGCCGCCTTGACCTGCTCTTCGATGGTCGTCTGCGCGCCCTTGCCGAGCGCGACCATCGTGATGACGGCGCCGACGCCGATGATCATGCCGAGCATCGTCAGCATGGTGCGCATCTTGTTGCGGTTCAGCGCCTTCAGGGCGATCCGCAGCGTCATGAGTATGGACATATAGGTTCCTAAACGACCCCGCCGTGATCCGCTTCGACAACCGGCTCTGCGAGCTCGCCGGGCAACGGATCTTCTTCCGGTGGCGGCAGCGCGGCGAGCTCCTTCTTCGCGTCGCGCCGATTGTGGACCGGCGAATCGATCTGGATCTTGCCGTCCCGGAAGCGGATGAACCGCGTGCCGTATTCGGCGATGTCCATTTCGTGCGTGATCAGCAGGATGGTGATCCCGCGTTCCTTGTTCAAGGTCTGGAAGATGTCCATGACCTCGATGCTCGTTCGCGTATCCAGGTTGCCCGGTCGGTTCGTCGGCCAGCAGGATCGCCGGCTGTGTGACGAGCGCGCGCGCGATCGCGACGCGCTGCTGCTGACCGCCAGAGAGCTGGTTGGGGAAGTGGTCGGCGCGATTGCCCAGACCGACCGACGTGAGCGCATCCGTGCGCGCGCTTGTGCCGGTCAGCGGTCTTCATCTTCAGGCTGCCGTTATAGAGCAGCGGCAGTTCGACGTTATCGAGGGCCGTCGTTCGCGAGAGCAGGTTGAAGCCCTGGAACACGAACCCGATCTTCCGGTTGCGGATGACGGCGAGCTCGTCCTTCGACATCCGCGAGACGTCGTTGCCGTCGAGAATGTACTGGCCGCTCGTCGGGCGGTCGAGGCATCCGAGGATGTGCATCAGGGTCGACTTGCCCGACCCTGATGGTCCCGTGATCGCCACGAACTCGCCCGCCTGGACGTCCATGTTGGCGCCGCGCAGGGCGCGGACGACGTGCTCGCCGACGTGGTAGGTCTTGACGAGGTCTCGGACCTGGAGAATCGCCATTAGCGGCCGCGGCCCCCGCCGCCCTGGCCGGGCCCGCCACCGCGCTGTGGACCCATCAGCGGGTTGCCGCCGGGGTTCTGCTGGCCGGGACGTGGCGCCGGTTCGAGCCCCGTCACCACGTTGGTGACGACCTGCGGTATCAGGCTGGAGCTGTGACGCGTCGCCGCCCTCGAGAATTTCGGTCCAGGTGCCGTCGCTGATCCCGGTGCGGACGTTGACCAGTCTTCAGCTTCTTGTCGACGAACAGCCACAGCCGTCCACGGCCTTCGGTTGGTACCAGCGGAGCGAACAGCGCATCCACTGTGGTCGCGGTCGTGTTCGCGAGCCGGCTCCCGCCCTGGTTGTCGCGCGCGCCGGTGCCCTGGCGATTGCCCCCCTGACGATTACCGCTCGCCGACGGATTGGCGCCGCGACCGCCCTGGCCGTTCGCAGCCGTGTCGCCGCCGCGCTGGAAGCCGCCACGGCCACCGCCACGCTGCTGCATCGCGGCCCGCTCTTCGGGCGTCATGTTCTTCATGCGCTCTTCGAACTGCTTGCGGCGCGCCTCGCGCTCCTCCGGCGTCATGTTGCTGTTGCGGCCGCCGCCGCCGCGATTCTCACCGGCCGGACGATCACCGCTGCGATCGCCGCCACCGGGGCGCGCTGCTGCGTCCTGGCCTTCGGGACGGCGCTGTCCCTGCGGCGCTGCGGCCGGTGTCTGTGCCGGTGCGCCCGTGGACGGGGCAGCGGCCGGAGTCTGCGCGGGAGCGGCTGGCGCACCCGTCTGGGCGCCACCCTGGCCGCCTTGGCCGCCACGGCCACCGGGACCACCCTGGCCGCGGCCGCCGCCACCACCACGTGCCATCTCGGGCGGCACTTCCTGCTTCAGCGCGGCAAAGACGTCATTGCTCGGACGGAAGCGAAGCGCCGCCGCGGGCGCGCGGAGCACGTTGTCGCGACGCGCGATCTCGATGGTGACGTTGCCCGTCATGCCCGGGCTTCAGCTTGTAGTCGGGATTCGGCACGCTGATGACGGTCGAGTAGGTCACGACGTTCTGCACCGTCGTCGGCAGCAGGCGGATCTGGTGAACCGTGCCGCGGAACGTGTCGGTCGGGTAAGCATCAACGCGGAACGTCACCGGCTGACCGGTCCGCATGCGGCCGATCTCGGATTCGTCGATGTTCGCGATGATCTGCATCTTCGTCAGGTCCGCGGCGATGACATAGAGCACCGGCGCGTTCATGCTCGCGGCGACGGTCTGGCCCTGGTCGACGCTGCGCGAGATGACGATGCCGTCGATCGGGGCGCGGATCACCGTGTGACCGAGGTTCACTTCCTGCGTGTTCAACTGCGACTTGGTCTGGATCAGGCCGGCTTCCGACGAGCGGATCGACGACTCCTGCGTCTTCACGTTCAGTTCGGCGGTGTCGTACTGGTCGCGCGGGATCAGCTGCTTCTCCCACATCAACTTGGCCTGCTCGAACTTCCGCTTGGCGTCAGCGAGGTTGACCCTCAGCCGATCGAGGTCGGCCTCGGCGCGCGTCACGTTCGCCTTGGCCTGCTCGATCTGCGTCTGGATGATCGACGGATCCAGGCGGGCGATGACCTGGCCCTTCTTGACGATGTCGTTGAAATCGACGCTCATCTCCTCGACGACACCCGATACCTGCGTGCCGACATCGACCGTCTCGACCGCTTCGAGCGTGCCGGTCGCCTGGACGGTCTCGGCGATGTCACCGCGGGACAGCGGCATGGTGGTGACGGTTGGCTCCGGCACCCCCTTGCGCATGTAGTAGGCGTAGACGCTAGCCCCGAGGGCCGCGAGGACGATGAGAGTCAGAATGATTTTTTTCATAATCGCTGTCGTCTGCTATGAGTGCTTCGGGAGTCCCGAGCGCAGTCCTTTCCAACCTTCTTCGAAAATCGTGTAAACCGTCGGCACAAATACCAGGGTGATCAGGGTGGAGGCCGTCAGGCCGCCGATGACCACCCGGGCCAGGGGCGCTTGCAGTTCCGCACCCTCGCCGATCCCCAATGACATCGGCACGAGCCCGAGGATCGTCGCCAGCGTCGTCATCAAGATCGGTCGCAGGCGCGTCCGGCCTGCCGTCTCGACCGCCTCCCGCAGCGGCATCTTGTCGCGCCGGCGAAGGATGTTGGTGTAGTCGACGAGCAGGATCGCATTACTTACGACAATGCCGGCCAACATGATTACTCCGATGTAGGCCTGGAGGCTGAAAGTCGTATTTGTCAGCTTGAGCGCCAGCACCACCCCGATGGCCGCCAGCGGCACCGAGAACATGATGATGAAGGGATCCCGGAGCGACTCGTACTGGGACGCCATGACGGCGTAGACGAGGATAATCGCCAGAATCAGCATCATCTGGAGCTGCTGGAAGGCACGGGCCTGTTCTTCCGCCTCCGCACCGAAGCCCACCTGGAAGTCGGCCGGGACCTCCAGCTGTGAAAGCTGGGTCTGGACGGCTTCGAGCGACTCGCTGAGCGCGACCTCGGGCTCGGCGGTCACCCGGATGATCCGTTCCTGGTTCTTGCGCTGAATTTCGGTTGGCCCGGACTGCGTCCGCAGCTCCAGCAGGTTCTTCGCCTGGAGGACCTGGCCGGTCGGGCTGCTGATGAGGACGTCGTTGACGTCGCTGACACGCTGGCGATCCTCCTCGCGGAGCCGGACGATGATCGGATACTCGTTGCCCGACTCACGGAAGAAGGCGGCCTGGCGTCCGCCGACGCTGGTGCTGATCGACTCGGCGACGTTGGTCACCGACAGGCCGAGTAGGGCAGCCTTCGGCCGGTCCACCTGGATCGCGAGCTCCGGACGCCCTTCGTCACGGCCGACGCGGGCATTCCGGACCTCGAGGGACCTTGTCCATGACGTTCTTGGCTGCCTGCGCCAGCTTGGCGCCGGTCTGCAAGATCATCGCCGCGGATCTCGAGCGACAACCGGCTGTCGCCGCCGCCCATGATCCTGCTCATCTGCGAGTTGCCGCCCGACGCGCGTGTCGTGATGATCACGCCCGGAATCGCGCTCGCCAGCTGCCGGCTCAGATCGCGGGCGATCTGCTCGCTCGAGCGCTTGCGTTCGTCCTTGGGGGAGAGCCGCACGGTGATGTTGGTGCGGTTGGCGCCGCCACCCATGAAGCCGCCACTGCCGGCCTGGCCGATAATGTCCTGCATCTCGGGCACGAGTTCCGGCATCATGCTCTCGAGACGCAACGCCACATCCCGCGCCAGCTCGATGCGCGTGCCGACCGGAAGTTCGGCCGTGACACTGACTTCACCTTCGTCAGCCTGTGGCATCAGCTCGAAGCCGATGGTTGGCAGAATCAATGCTGCGGCGACGACGCAGGCAACCCCAACGCCAAGCACGGTCGGACGGTGCACGAGCGCCTTGTGGATGATCCGGCTGTAGCCGTTGTCCATGCCGTTGAGCAAGCGTTCGCTCCAGCCATACAGGCCCGCCATGATCCCGCTGCGCTCGCTGGCCGGTTTCGGCAGCCGCAGCAGGCGGGAACAGAGCACCGGGACGATCGTGACGGCGACAAACAGCGACATCGTCAGCGAGAACATCACGACCACCGCGAGCTGCTTGAACAGGATGCTGGACACGCCGGTCAGGAACAGCAGCGGCACGAACACCGCGATGTGCGTGAGCGTAGACGCCAGGATCGCGGACCAGACTTCCTCGGAGGCTTCGATCGACGCCGTCATCCGGTCCTTGCCGTGCTCCATGTGCCGGAAGGTGTTCTCGATGACGACGATCGAGGCGTCGACGATCATGCCGATGCCGAGCGCGAGGCCGCCGAACGTCATGGTGTTCAGCGTGTAGCCGTTGAAGTAGAGCAGCGCGAAGGTGCCGATCACCGAGATCGGGATCGAGGTGAAGATGATGAAGGTCGCACGCAGGTCGCGCAGGAACAGGAAGATGATCAGCATGACGAGCGCGCCGCCGATCATGGCGTGCTCCTGGACGGCGTGGATCGACCGCTTGATGAAGACCGAGCTGTCGTCGAGAACCGTCAGCGTGATCCCGGGAATTTCGCGATTGATTTTCTCTGCCTCGGCGCGGACCGCGTCGGCGATCTGCACCGTGTTCTGGCCGGACTGCTTGGTGATGCGGAGCCGGACGCCCGGCTTGCCGTTGATCCGGGTGAAGGAGCGGAAGTCTTCCGTCGAGTCCTTCACGTTGGCGATGTCTTTCAGATAGACGGGCACGCCGGCGCGGGTCATGACGACGAGATTGCGGATCTCGTCGAGATTTTCGAACTGTCCTTCGCTGCGGACCAGGATAGGTGCGGTCGCCCTCGTCGATCTCCCCGAGCGGGATGTTCTGGTTCTCGGACCGGAGCAGGGACGTGATCCGGTCAACCGGCAGGTTGAGCGCCGTGATCTTCTCCTTGGAGAGTTCCACGTGGATCTGGCGCCGCAACCCGCCCTCAACCGTGACCGAGGCGACGCCCTGGACGCGCTCGAGCCGGGGCGACAGATCGTGTTCACCGATTTCGCGAAGCCGCACGCCGTCGAAGTCACCTTCGACGCCAACGCCCATGATCGGCGAGGCGTTCGCGTCGAACTTGAACATGACGGGTGGATCTGATTCCTCAGGGAGGCGGCCGCGGATACGATCCAACCGGTTACGCACATCATCGGCGGCTTCGTTGAGGTCGGTGCCCCATGCGAAGTTCAGCGAAACGCGGCTCGAACCCTCAGAGGATGTCGATTCGAGACGCTCCAGGCCGGAGACGGCGCTCATCGCCTGCTCGAGCGGACGCGTCACGAGCTCTTCCATCTCGAGAGGACCAACGCCGGGGTAGCCGACGCGGACCGTGATGCTCGGGAACGAGACGTCCGGCATCAGGTCGACCGGCAGCCGCATGAACGACAGCCAGCCAATCAGGATCACGACGCCCGAGAGCATGAACATCGTGACGGGTTTCTCGATCGCAAAACGCGGAATGCTCATCGGCTGCCTCCCTGGGGCGTCTGGCCACCCTGCGGTGACTGACCACGGCCGCCGCCGGGTGTCTGGTTCGACGCCACGATGCGGTCGCCGTCCTTCAGCGCCGTGGCGCCGGTCGTGATGACGCGCGCCCCGTCGCTGAGCCCGGACGTGATCTCAACCTGCTCGCCCTGCCGGATGCCGACCTGCACCGGCTGGAACTTCGCCGTCATTGGGGCGGCTGCGGCGCCGCCCTGCGCCGGCGGGTTGCTCGCCTGCTGCGGCGCTGACGTGGACGCGACAAAGACGCCGACCTTGCCCTGGAGCTCCACGACCGCATTGCTCGGGACCGTCATTGCGTTCTCACGGCTCTCGGTCGTCAGATCTACGCGCGAGTACATCCCGGGCTTGAGGCGATAGCCGCCATTGGGAATCTCGATCTCCATCTCCGCGGTTCGCGTCTGGGGATCGAACACGGGTGCGATCCGCGCGACACGGCCGACGAACTTCTCGCCCGGGAACGCATCCACTTCGACCTGCGCCGCCATCCCGACGTTCAGGCGCTTGACGTCTTTCTCGACGACGTTGGCGACCATGCGCACGGTGCGGATGTCGACGATGGATGCGACTGGCACGTTGGGACTCACGGACGCGCCGGGATCGAGGTAGCGCTTGCCGACGAAGCCATCGACGGGCGAGGAGATCACCGTGTTGGCGAGGTTGATCTTCAACTCGTCGAGCCGCGACTTCGATTGCTCGAACTGGGCGCGCGCGAGATCGAGCTGCGCGACCGCCGCCTGGTGGCGGGCTTCCGTGTCATCGAATGTCTGGCGGGGGAGCAGCTCGCGCTCGAGCAGCGTCCGGTTCCGTTCGAGGTTGGTCTGGGCGAGCTTGAGATCCGCCTCGCGCTGCCGGATGGTCGCCTGCGACACCTTGAACGCGGCCTCGGCCTGATTGACCTGCTCCTGGATTTCACGATCCTCGACTTTTGCGATCGTCTGACCGCGTCGCACCGAGTCGCCGAGGCGGACGCTGACCGACTGCAGCCGTCCGTTGACCCGAGGGACGGCTTCAACGGTGGCGGCGCCAATGAGGTTGCCGACAATCGTGACGCGCTCGGCCACGGGGCCGCGTGTCACGGCGGCGAACTCGACCGGCATCGGTGGACGGGCTCCGCTGCCGCCACGGCCCGCGGCAGCGCCGCCCTGAGCACCCGGCGGCGACGCCGCATCACCGCCGCTGCAGCCGGCCACGCCCGCGAGTGCGAGCGTGGCGGCAAGTCCAAGAACCACGTAATTACGCATCGATGCTGTTACCGGATGATCTGCACACGCTGGAAGTCGACGAGCGCCCGCTGGTAGTCGAGCAACCGGCGCAGTTCGAGGTTGCGTGCGTCGACCAGGTCGCGCTGCGCCTGGACGACTTCATAGTTGGTCGCCATGCCCTGGTCGAACTTGGCCTGGGCGGCTTCGAGTCGCTGCTGTGACAGCTCACGCGACACCTTCGTCGCGTCCATCGCCTCGAACGAGTTGCGAATGGCGAGCGCGGCCGATGTAACTTCGGTCGCGACCGCCAGCTCGGTTGCCTTCATATTCGCCTCGGTCTGCTGCTTCAGGAGCTGCTGACGCGAAAGGTTGGCTTCCTGCGCGCTCGTGCCCAGGGGATAGGAGAACTGAAGCCGGACGTTCCAGGTCGGCGAATCGAAGGCACCGACGCTGCGAAGGGCATCGATGTAACCGCCGGCCGGGGGCACGATGATGTCGCCGGTAATCGGGTCGCGCAACGGGATGCTGGTACCCGCGCGGCCGGCCAGGTTCAGTGTGCCGATGAGATCGAGCTGCGGCTTGGTCTGGTTCTCGAGGACGCGAAGGTTAATGTCGGTGGATCTCGAGGTTCTTCTTCGTCGTCGTCAGATCGATGCGGCGGCTGAGGGCGTTGGCCACGGCTGCTTCGAGGTCCACAGGCTGCGGTGTGATGGTGGGCTGATCGACGGGCACGATGACCGCTTTCCAGAGTTCGTCATCCGTCCCGCTGACGATCAGCCGCTTCAGCGCCAGCTCGTTGTTACGAAGGTTGGCCTGTGCGGTCACGAGCTGCTGCTTTCGGTTGGCCTCTTCGGCCTGCGCCTGAACGACGTCGATCGGTGCCATGGTGCCGATTTCGACCCGGGCCCGATTGTCGCCGACCAGTTTGGTCGCGAGTTCGAGTGAGCGCTGCGCCGCCTCAACCGTGTAGCGGGCATAGGACAGTTCCCAGTAGGCGTTGCGAACCTGGGAAAGGATGCTGACTTCCTGCGCGCTCAGGTTGAGGTCCGCGATCTGCTGGCTGATCTCGTTGGTCAGGACCGAGCCACGGGTCGCGTCGATCTTGAAGTTGCGCCACAGCGGCTGCGAGAAGACTCCCTGCAGGCCGGAGTTGAAGCAGGGGTTGCACGTCGAGTTGGAGGAGCTGGTCTCGGTACGGTTGTTCGTCCAGCTGAGGCTGTAGTTACCACCACCGCGCCACATCTGCTTGGTGGCGCCGCCGGACCAGCTCTGTTGCTGAGTGGTCGTGCTCGCGCCGCCCTCGAAGATGTTACTCGAGGGTGTGTTGGCGCTGTTGTTGGCGATTGACGACGTGAGGGTATAGGCATAGGCGGCGCGCGTGGCCGCCATCGTGTAGTCCCAGGTCTGCGGCGTGATCCGCTCGGAGATGAGCGTCAGGTTCTTCTCCGTGGCGCGTGCGACCGCCTCTTGCTCCGTGAGATTCACGGTCGGACCGGTCTGCAGGATCGGACCGATCGGCGACGGCGCTGGCGGGGTGAGCTGCTGCGCCTGCGCGATCAGCGCCTGAACATGTTCCTTGCTGGGCTTCTCGGCCTGCTGCTGCGCGAAAGCGGGCAGCGCCGAAGCGAGAATGAAGCCGGCTGCGGCCAGCGTGCGTGCGGTCTTGCTCACGAAATGCCTCCTGATTGCGAAATAGATGAGAGATGACAATGGAATCGTGACGCCTAGCGACGACGCTCGGCGTCTTGCTTTTTGCGCTCGGCTTCGCGCCGGTCGTTCATCGCCTGGAACTTGACGTTCTGTTCGGCGTTGAGCACGCGGCGCATGCGGTAGAGCATGACGGTGCGCGCGGTATTAAGTTCCGCTCGCTTGTGTTCGACCTGGCGGACCTGGCGTGCATACGCCTCGATGTCGGTGGTGTTGGCGCGAGACGTGGCATCAACGCCGCGCTCCATCTCGGTGATGAGCGCGCGCATCGGCTTCATCTTCTCGATCTCGGTCCGGAAGATCAGATCGATCTCTGCGGACTGCGCCGCAGTGAGGCCGACTTCGGCCATGTGCTTCGGGTCCTTCCACCACGGCTGGTGCCGCGTCCCCGTCCCGGCTCCGGCTGCCCGGCGGGGCGGTTTTGCGGAGCGGGTTGCTGCTGTTCGGCTCGCACCGTCGAGTCGGTCGACAGAACGAGCGCACCCGAAGCGACGAGCGCTGCGAGCGCCCAGCCAATGTGCCTTGCCATAATGCTGATTTCTCCGGATAAAACGATGACGGGGGTATTACGACCGTCTATAGGGTGTGTGTTTACCGCGCCTGTGGCGCCGGTGGCCCTGAGGCATCCGGAAGATGATTGCTATGTGGTTGATTATAAACCAGATGGCCGGTGGCAGCGCACTTGCACCGCGACCGTTCGTCCGGCGAAGAACGTGCGACGTGCTACGTGCACGTGCGTGCGTCACGTGCTGTGCTAGGATTGTTTGCGAACTTATCGAGTCGGCGGATGACGTCGCCGACGATGTTGTTTGGCGTGGATGCGCCGGCCGTGAGGCCGATGGTCAGCTCGCCGGACGCGTTCAGCCAGTTCCGCTCGATGGTCTCGAGGCCGCTAACGGTCGACGGTGCTCCGATGGGACGGTGGCGAATCTCGGTCGCCGAGATCAGGCACTCCGGCTCGGCGATGTGGAACGTCTGGACGCGTTCGGCGCAGATCCGGGCGAGATTGCAGGTGTTGCTGCTGTTGTAGCCGCCGACGACGATCATCAGGTCGAGCCGATGCTGGTCGAGTAGCGCAATCACCGCATCCTGCCGTTCCTGGGTGGCGCTGCAGATCGTATCGAAGGCGCGGAAGTGTTCCGCCACCTGCTCGGCGCCATAGCGATCCCGCATCGCGGCGCCGACCATCTCCCCGATCTCCAGTGACTCGGTCATCAACATCGTCGTCTGGTTCGCGCAGCCAACCCGCTGCAGGTCCCGGTCGGGATCGAATCCCGGCGAAGACGCTGACGCGAAGCGGGCGAGAAACGCGTCGCGATCACCGCCGTGACGGATGTACTCGCAGACAACCGCCGCTTCCTCGCGGTCGAGCACGACGATGTAGCGGCCTTCGGGATACTTCAGGGCCTGTGATGCCGTCGCGCGGGTCTCCTCGTGCTTCACCTTGCCATGAATCACGGACGTGAAACCGTCGCGCGCGTACCGGATCACGTTCTTCCAGACGTTCAGGACGGACCCGCAGGTCGTATCCACCAGCGTGCAGCCCTGCAACGAGAGCTGCGCCATGTCGCCGACCGTGACGCCGAACGCCGGCAGGATCACGACGTCGTCGGATCCGAGCCCGTCGCGGTCTTCGCCCGGGTCTGACAGGAAGCGGATGCCTTCAGCGCGCAGCCGGTCGTTGACGTGGGGATTGTGGATGATCTCGCCGGTCAGGAAGACGTTGCGTCCGGGGAATCGCCGCCGCGCCTGGTAGGCATAGTCAACCGCCCGATCGACGCCGTAGCAGAAGCCGAACTCGCGGGCGAGATGCAGCGTGAGACGGCCTGACGTGTAGTGGTAGTCGGTCGCGCGAACCTGGTCGATCAGCCGGCTGTCGTAGGCTTCCGACAACTCGCCCGCAACCGCCTCTTTCATGTCGAGGCCTTTGCGGAAGATCAGCGGCTGGGTCGTGGCCAATAGTTACCTGGACGACTGGAGGAAGTCGGCTGCCCGCGGAGTGAAGTTGTCGTAGGCGCGCAAGGCCTCGTAGCGTGGCGTGGACGCCGCTTCGAGCTCCTCGAGGTCCGCTTCGTCAGTGGCGGGGGTCGCCGGGTTGATCGTCGCAACCGCGGGAACGATCCCGGTCGGATTGGTGACGATACGCGGCTCGACGGCAGGCGTGAGGAAGCGGTGGCCGAGATCGAGCATCTGGCCGAGGGCCAGGCCGGCAATGAAACACGCGGCCGCGACACCCATCATCCACTTGCGAGCCGGGATGACGCTGCGGCGTCTCAACCGGCTTTTTCGGGAAGGCGATGACGCGGGCCGGGCCGTTCGCCGGCTTCGAGACGGCGCATGATCTGGGCGCGCTGGCGTGGCGAGGCGCTCGGCCGGGATGGCTTCTTCCGCTTCGGCGATGGCGTCGACGCGCACTTCCTCGAGCCAGCTCGCAAACGAGGCGAACCGCAGACGGCATTCGGCGCATGCCTTCAGATGGGGATGCGTGACCGGCTCCCGCTCAGCGGTGGCATTGGTCCAGAGCTCGGCGAACTTCTCGTCGTCGAGATGCTACCGTGGTGCCCCGCCGGTCATGCGGCCGATTATGGACACGTTCATTTCTCCTTGGTCGACCCGGCGCCTTCGCCGAGCAGCACACGCAGTTTCCGAATCGCTCGAAACAGGTGCACGCGAACCGTCGACTCGTTCAATCCCGTCATCGCGCTGACTTCCCGCGAGGTGCACCCCTCGTAGTGGCTCAGCATGAACACCGATCGCTGCCGGTCGGGCAGCTTCGCGATCGCTTCGGCGACCTGTCGCCGTCGTTCTCGCGAGAGGAGCACCGCCTCGGGCGATGGCCCGTGCCCCGGCGTCCGCTCCGCAAAATCGCGCTCGCCGCCCGGTCCGTCGGGCATCGAGGTGACCCAGCGTTCCCGCCGGGTCCGGGCCTTGATCCTGTCGAGGCACCCGTTGATCAGAATCCGCGTGAACCAGACCTCGAAGGGCAGCTCCTCGCGAAACGTCGACAGGTGCGAATAGGCCTTCACAAACGCGTCCTGAACCGCTTCGTCCGCCTCGGCGCTGTCGCGCACGTAATGGAACGCGATCCGGGTTGCACGCCGCTGGTGCCGCGCGACCAGTTCGGCGTAGCGCTCGCGGGCTTCAGCCAGCCGGCCTTCCGCCTGCATGGCCTTGACCGCGGATGCGGCGACCCCGTCGGCCTCGCGGCCGGGAGTTCCGGCCACCTGAGCTCCTGTCATCTATTACGCCCTATGGCCTCAATCGTTTACCGGCGCTCGCAGGTTCTGACTGCCGGATGAGAAGGGGCGCGGCCCCACGCCTCTATCTCCTTCAGTATAAAGGAGCCAGCTAGAATGCCGTCATGACATCCTCATCCGGGGCGGGGCAGGGGCGCCCGCGGGCCTCGGAATTCGTTTTCGCGCGGCTCCGGTACGATTCTGGCGACTGGGACTACAACCCCAAGGTTGCGGCGAACGTCCTCAATTCGGTCCTTGAATACACGTCGATCCGGGTTTTTCCGGAAGAGGTGGTGATTTCGGCCGGTTCCGACGACCTGCTGGCGTTCCCGTTCCTGTTCATGACCGGCCACAAGCTGGTGCGCTTTTCGGCCAGGGAGCGAGAGCAGTTGAAGCGGTTCGTGGAGCACGGGGGGTTGCTGTTTTCCGATGATTGCAACCACGACGTCAACGGCCTCTATGCGCGGAGCTTCGAGGAAGAGATGCGGGCGTATCTTCGGTGAGCGCGGCGCGCTGCGCGAAGCTGCCGAACACCCACCCCGTCTACCGCAGCTTCTTCAAGTTCGAGAACGGCCCGCCGCAGACCTCGCACGAATTGAACGGGTGGGGGGACGAACTGGTGCACGACTATCTGCGCGGCGTCGAGACCCGCGGCCGCCTCGGCGTCCTGTACAGCAACAAGGACTACGGCTGCGAGTGGGACTACGACTGGCGCAACAAGCGCTTCCAGCGCGAGGACAACACGAAGTTCGCCGTCAACGTGGTGGTCTACACCATGACGGCGTAGCGATGCGGTCGACGAAATGGACGATAGATCCGGCATGACGTCCCGCTGGTGTGCGTGTGTGCGTGCTGGTCGGCGCTGTCGGTACCGCCTGCTCGTCCGCCGTCGGTGCGGGACGGCCTCACGCCGGTGGTGCGGGACAGCGCGAAGCCCTTCGCGTTCAGGTCGCGCAGCAGCGGAATGCGGTCCGGAAGGTCGGCGTCGAGGACTACGTCCGCGCCGCCGGCATCTCGGAGTTCGCACCGCCCTCCGGCGATCCCGACATGATGGAGCAGATGCTCGAGGTCCAGGCGGTGATCGCGCGGACCTACGCGCTCGCCAATCGCGGCCGGCATGCGCGGCAGGGCTTCGACCTGTGTTCCACGACCCACTGCCAGCTCTACGAGCCGTCCCGTTTGAAGACCTCGCGCTGGGCCGAGCGCCGCCGAGATCGCCGTGCGACGCACGGCCGGTGCGGTCGTGCTGGCATGACGGGGCGCCCGCCGTCAGCGCTCTTTCACGCCGACTGCGGCGGACACACCAGCACGTCGGTGAGTGCGTGGGGCGGCACGCGCGCGTCCCTACCTCAAGGCCGTGCCTGATGAGGGACACGCGGCGTCGGCGCATGCGCAGCTGGACCTACTCGGTCGCGATGGCCGGCCTGCTGGCGGCCCTCAATGCGGACTGCACGGACACGAGTCGGCGCGCGCCTGGACACCATCGGGTCGTCGACCGCGACTCTTCCGGCCGCGCCGCCACGATCGCGCTGCAGCGGCAGCCGCGAGCGACTGGTGAGGGGTGAGGACTTCAGGTCGATCCTCGCCGGCGCGTTCGGCCCGCGCGCCGTGCGCAGCACACTGTTCATGTGAGGCGCGAGGGCCCGGAGTTCGTTTTCGAAGGGCGCGGCTTCGGGCACGGGGTCGGGCTGTGCCAGGCCGGCGCGCTCGCGCGGATCCAGTCGGGGCGAAGCCGGCCGAGGTCCTGCAGCGGTACTATCCGGGCACAACGCTGCGCGCCGCCAATTGATCGCAGGCGGCAACGCGGTTGAACCGTTGACTTCCCGCCGTCCAAGTCGGTACGATTCACCGTTACACTGATCCCGGCGCACCCGGCAGGGTGTGCTCATTTACAGGCCCGGGTCGGGCTAACAGCCCCAGGGGCCAAATCGAGTGAGGAGCAATGGCACAGGCGCAGCAGCAGGAAACCGGCCTCGAAGGCCACGGCATCGTCAACGTGGCGCGGGTGTACTGGAACCTGAGCATTCCGGCGCTCTACGAAGAGGCGGTGCGGCGCCGCGAGGCGTTGATCTCGGTCGACGGCCCGCTGGTGTGCCGAACCGGGCAGCATACCGGCCGGTCGCCGAACGACAAGTTCATCGTGCGCGAGCCCTCGAGCGAAGACAAGGTGTGGTGGAGCAAGGTCAACCGGCCGATCGATCGCCGAGCAGTTCGAGGCCGTCCATCAGCGGATGCTGAACTACTGCGAAGGCAAGGAGCTCTTCGTCCAGGACTGCTACGCGGGCGCCGATCCGCGCTACCGGCTGCCCGTGCGGATCATCACCGAGCAGGCGTGGCACAGCCTCTTTGCCCGGCACATGTTCATCGACGTGCCCGGCGCCGGCGGCGGCCCCGTCCACACGCCGGAGTTCACCGTCATCGACATGCCGGGCCTGACGGCGGACCCGAAGGAACACGGCACCAACTCCGAAGTGTTCGTCCTGCTGAACTTCGAGAAGAAGCTGGTGCTGATCGGCGGCACCAGCTACGCCGGGGAGATCAAGAAGTCGATCTTCACCGTGATGAACTACCTGCTGCCGCTGCGGAACGTCATGTCGATGCACTGCTCGGCCAACGTCGGCAGCGCCGGCGACGCGGCGCTCTTCTTCGGCCTGTCGGGCACCGGCAAGACCACCCTCTCGAGCGATCCCGACCGGCAGCTGATCGGCGACGACGAGCACGGCTGGAGCGAGGCCGGCATCTTCAACATCGAGGGCGGCTGCTACGCCAAGATGATCAAGCTGTCGGCGGAAGCCGAGCCGCAGATCTACGCGACGACGAAGCGGTTCGGCACGGTGCTCGAGAACGTCCGCATGGACGCCGGCACGCGGCACCTCGATCTCGATGATGCCTCGCTGACCGAGAACACGCGCGGCGCGTATCCGCTCGAGTTCATCGACAATTCGGTCCCGTCCGGGCAGGGCGGGCATCCGAAGAACATCGTGATGCTGACGGCCGACGCATTTGGCGTGCTGCCGCCGATCGCGCGCCTCTCACCGGCCGGCGCGATGTATCACTTCCTCTCGGGCTACACGGCCAAGGTGGCGGGAACCGAGAAGGGCGTGACGGAGCCGAAGGCCACGTTCAGCACCTGCTTCGGCGCGCCCTTCATGGTGCTGCACCCGACGGTCTACGCCAAGTTCCTTGGTGAGCGGATCGATCGACACAATGCGCAGGTGTGGCTGGTCAACACCGGCTGGACCGGCGGCGCTTACGGCGTCGGCTCGCGCATGAAGATCGCGCACACCCGCGCGATGATCAAGGCCGCACTGGCGGGGGAACTCGACAACGGTGCCTACCAGGTCGATCCCTTCTTCAACCTCAACGTGCCGCAGAGCGTGCCTGGCGTGCCGTCCGAAGTCCTGAACCCGCGCAATACCTGGAAGAACGCCGCCGAGTACGACGAGCAGGCCGCCAAGCTGGCGCGGATGTTCATCGACAACTTCAAGACATTCGAAGCGGAAGCCGATCCGGCCGTCACCGCCGCGGGTCCCAAGTTCGTGTGATTCCGACCATCGGGCTGGAGGTCCATGCGCAGCTGCGGACCTCCAGCAAGATCTTCTGCGGGTGTTCGGCGGAATTTGGCGCCGAGCCCAACACCCATGTGTGCCCCGTGTGCCTGGGCCTGCCGGGCGGCCTTGCCGGTCCTCAACGAGCGGGCCGTGGAGTTTGCGGTCCGCGCCGCCCTCGCGTTCGACTGCGCCATCCATCCCGTCTCGCGCTTCGCCCGCAAACACTATTTCTATCCAGACCTGCCGAAGGGTTACCAGGTCTCGCAGTACCGACGAGCCGCTGGCAACCGGCGGCGCCGTGACGGTCGAGACCGGCTCCGGCACGCGGGCGGTCGAACTCGTCCGCATTCATCTCGAAGAGGACGCCGGTAAGTCGATCCATCTGGATGACGCCGGAACCGGAGTCGACTTCAACCGCAGCGGCGTCGGGCTGATCGAGATCGTCACCACGCCGCAGATCGATTCGCCGGCGCTGGCCGCTGCGTGCTTCAGCCGCATTCGCGATGTGCTCGTCGCCCTCGGCGTGAACGACGGCAACATGGAGGAGGGGAGCCTCCGCTGTGATGCGAACGTGTCGATCCGAGCGGACGCCGCGGCGCCACTCGGCGTGAAGACCGAGATCAAGAACATCAACTCGTTCCGTTTCGTGCAGCGTGCGATCGAGTTCGAGATCGAACGGCAGACCGCCATCGCCGCCAGCGGGCTGGCGATTCAGCCCGAGACGCGGTTGTGGGACCCGGCACCGGACGCACCGTGTCGATGCGGACGAAGGAAGAGGCGCAGGACTATCGCTACTTTCCGGAGCCTGACCTGCAGCCGTTGGCGGTGAGCCCGGACTGGATCGCCCGGATCAAGGACACGATGCCCGAGATGCCCGAGGTGAGGCGCGAACGATTCGTCCGGCAGTATGGACTGCCGCCTACGATGCCGGGGTGCTGACGCAGTCGCCGGCGCTCGCCGACTACTTCGAGGCGACAGCCGCCGCGTGCGGCAATCCGAAGGCGGCCAGCAACTGGATCATGGGTGAGGCGCTCGGACGGCTGAATGCGGCCGGGATGACGATCGCGCGACATGCGCATCACGCCGGACGCGCTGGCGCGCTTGATTCGTCTGGTAGAGTCGGGCAGGATTACCGGACCAACAGCCAAACACGTGTTCGAACGGATGTTCGCGGAAGGTGGCGACGCCGAGGCGATCGTCGCGGCCGGCGGCCTCTCGCGAGTAGACGATGACGATGCGATCGAGAGGATTGTGCGCGACACACTCGCCAAGCATCCAGTGCCGGTGGAGCAGTATCGGGCCGGGAAGCGACAGGCGTTTGGCTTCCTGGTGGGACAGGTGATGAAGGAGAGCGGCGGCCGGACCGATCCGGCCAAGGCATCAGCCCTGATTCGCCGGATTCTTGACTCTGAATGATTGAAGTCCAGCACGTCTCAAAGACCTATGCCCGCGGCGTCTATGCGCTCCGCGACCTGTCGCTGCAGATCGGCAAAGGCGACTTCGTTTTCCTGACCGGCCCGAGCGGTGCCGGAAAGTCCACGCTTCTCCGGCTGCTGCTGCGCCGCGACGTCCCCTCGGAGGGGCAGCTGGTCGTCGGCGGCCGCAACCTCGCGGAGCTGACGCCGCGGCAGGTCCAGGCCTATCGCCGCTCCGTCGGGTTCGTGTTCCAGGATTTCAAGCTGCTGCAGAAGAAGACGCTCCTCGAGAACGTGGCGTTCGTGCCACGCGTTCTCGGCATCGGCGCGTCGCAACAGCAGCGCCGCACCTTCCAGGTCTTGAAGTGGGTCGGGCTGCAGCATCGGATGTCTGCGTATCCGATGGAGTTGTCCGGCGGTGAGCAGCAGCGGGTGGCGATCGCCCGCGCGATCGTCAACGATCCGCTCATCATTCTCGCTGACGAACCGACCGGCAATCTCGATCCGGATCTGTCGCTGGAGATCATGAACCTGTTTCGCGAGATCAATGCGCGCGGCACGACCGTCGTCGTCGCCACACACGACCGCGAATTGATCCGCCGCGTCGGACGGCGCTCGGTGACGCTCGATCACGGGCAGATCGTCGAGACCACCTGATGCACGCACTGCGCTACTTCTTCTCGGAAGCGGCCGCGAGCCTGATGCGCGGCCGGGTCGCCTCGGCGCTGGCGATCCTCACCATCGCCACCGGCATCTTCGTCCTCGGCGTGTTCCTCGTCGTCAACGCCAACTTTCAACGGGTCGTCGATCGATGGAGCCAATCGGCGGAACTCTCCATCTACCTGTCCGACGGCGTGACGTCTGACCAGCTTGCCGGCATCGACCAGCTGACGCGCCAGAGTGGCCTGGTGGCGCATCACGAATACGTGTCGAAGGAGCAGGCGCTGACCCGGTTCAAGACCGATTTCCCCGACCTTGCCGGCGCGGCCGGCACGCTCGAGAGCAATCCGTTCCCGGCCTCGTTCGAAGTGCAGCTCAAAGCGGACGTTCGCGAATCGACCGCCGCCGTCGACGGGCTTGTCTCCGCACTCAACGGCATGGGCGGGGTCGCAGACGTCCGTTACGACCGGGAGTGGCTGGCCCGGCTCAATACCGTGGTCCGGATGGCCGGATCGTCGCGACCGGCATCGTGGCGCTGCTCGCCATCGCGGCCGCCATGACGGTCGCGCAACGTGGTGAGGCTGACGGCGTCGGCACGGCGCGACGAGATTGAAATCATGCAGCTCGTCGGGGCGCCGTTTGCCTATGTGCGCGGGCCCTTTGTCGCAGAAGGCATTCTGCAGGGGGGCTGGGGGCGGTCGTGGCGTTGATTGCGCTGACGTTCGCCTTCTATTTCGTCCGCACCAAATTCGCCGCTCTTACATTTCTGGCACCCTCGATGGCGGCGGGTCTCCTCCTCGGCGGCATTCTGCTGGGCTGCGTCGGCGGATACGTGGTGGCGCGGCGCGTGCGGTAGCCGTTGACAGGTCTCAGCCTCGCGTTTACACTCGATTCATCCAACCTATGATCCACGCGAGGAGTCGCATGGCACGCGTCAACCCGTATCGGGTGTCGATCGCCTCTGTCCCGGTCCTCTCCGACTTTTATCGCAAGGAATTCATCCGACACCGCGAGTGTCTCGCGCAGCAGCGCGAGTACTTCTCGGAGCGTGCCATCACGGACGCGGATGAGGCCCTGGCGAGAGTCCTTGGACAGCTCGAAGAGATCTGCGAGCAGGCAGACGCCGACCAGTTGATCGGCCGGCTCCTTCGCCAGTTCAACGCGGTCACCGGCCTGTCGGGCTGGTCGGACCCGAAACAGTTGAACTGACCGGCGCTTCGCGCGCCCGACACCTGACGTTCACCCGGGGCACCGGCCTGCCTGTGCCGGTCCGGCATCGTGCATACAATGTCGGCATGACACGCGGACGCATCTTCCTCCTCTTCCTCGCCACTCTCATCGTCACGCTCGGGCTCGGCTTTGCCTGGGGAGCGTCCGGGCGCTGGACCGTCGAGACCGCGCTCGAAGCCTCGCGACAGGAGCTCGACCTTGCCGCGGCCCGGACGGCGCTGCTCGAGGCGCGTGTCAGTCTCTACAACAACAACTTCGGGGATGCGTCACGCCGGCTCGAAGACGCCAAGGCGCCGCTTCGCAAAGTGAAGGATCGGCTGCAGGATGATGAGCGAGAGCGGGGCAGCCGCGGGCATCGATACCGCGCTGACCCACGTTGACGAAGCGCAGCGGCTGACCGGTCAGCTGGACCCGGCCGCGAACAGCCGCACCGGCGAAGCGCTCGAGGCGATCAGGGTCGCGACCGCGTCGCGGTCCGTTCCACGGTGATCTTGCCGTCCGAGGCGTCGCTTATCGGCGGCGGCTGCCCGGCAAGGAGCGGTTGGATCGCGAGCGGCACGACTGGATGGGTGCCAGGATGATTGGGGTGAGTGCGCCTCGCCCGGCCGGCTCCCCGGCAAATTCGAGCCACGGTCCGTCGAGGCGTGATGCCGCCGGCGCGTTCGGAAGGCTGGCTGCCGGCAATCCGATCTCGCCGCGGTCCAAAGATCGATTCCGGCGTCGGCTCCGTGCGGCGGCCTGACGAGTGCGCCCGGCACGGGCGAGGCGGGGTTGCGGGGTTCTCGACCGCCTGCGGCCCAGCAATGGGGGTTACTGGAGCCGCAGGCGTGGTGTCCGCCACCTGTGGTGCCGGCACAGGCGCGGCGGATCAGAACGGCGCAGATCAGCATCGGATGCGAGAACGACCATCGCCACCGCGAGCGCGGCGAAGCCGAACTGGAGAGCGCGGCGGCGCGGCGGCGGCGCGCCGATCGACCGCACGACGCGATTGCGGAGTCCGGGCCGAGGGTCGACCTGCATCATGACGCGGACCGCTTCGTCGATGGCGCCGTCGAGCGATCCCGGTTTGTCGTAATTACTCATTCGCATATCCCATCGCGGTGAGCTTGCGCTTCAAGACCCGCCGCGCCTCCGCGACGCGCCACTTCACCGTCCCGACCGGCGCGCCGAGCATTTGTCCAATTTCGTCGTAGGTGTGCTCGCCGGTCCCGGCGAGCAGGAGTGAGTCGCGCAACTTCCGCGGCAGCGTCCCGATCAATTTCCGCACGTCCCGCTGCAGCTCATTCGATTCCATGACATCGTCCTGCGCTCGCCCGGTCGAGGGCACTCGCTCGATGACGTCGAACATGTCGTCGCCGGCTTCATCGCGCGAGGATGAGGCGGCTAGCTTCAACCAGCGGCTGATCGTCTTGCGGCGGTCGATGGCTTTACGCCAGGTGATCGACAGCAGCCAGGTGCGGAATTGCGATTCTCCGCGAAAGCCGTCGAGCTTCTGCCACGCCGTCACAAAGGCCTCCTGCGCGACGTCCTCGGCCTCGGTCGGCGAGCGGACGGCCGCCAGGGCGGCGCGGAATACGGCCCTCCGGTTGCGTTCGACGAGTTCGCCAAATGCCTCCGTGTCGCCGGCCTGCGCCATCCGCACCAGGTCGAGGTCGCTGACCTCCAGGGGGCCTGTCACACGCTATGTAGACTCAGCCACGGGTGGCAAGTTGGAATTTCTGCCAGGGCAGCCCTGAAGGGCTGCGCTACAGTTCTGCTCTTGTAGCGCAGCCCTTCAGGGCTGCCCGTCACAGTAAGATTCCATTGATGTTGAACCACGAAGAACTTCTCCGGCTGATGCGCGACAAGATGGAGCATCCGGCCACCGTTCGGGAGTTGCAGCAGCGCCTCAAGATACCCCGGGAGCAGCGCGGCACCCTGACAAAGCTGCTGAAGGAGTTGACCCGCAACGGCAGCCTGGTCGAGACCCGCGGTGATCGCTACGGCCTTCCGGACCGGATGAACCTGGTGGTCGGCAAGATCACCACCCATCCGCGCGGATTCGGCTTCGTTTCCTCCGAAGGCGAAGGGGAGACCGGCTGGAAAGGTGATCTCTACATCGCCGGAAGCAACCTCAATCAGGCGATGCACGGCGATCGGGTCGTCGCACGCGTCGAGCGCGTCGGCAGCGATGGACGCGCCGAAGGACGCATCGTCCGCATTCTCGATCGCGGATCCGCGACCATCGTCGGGAAGTTCGATGAGGACGGTTCCGGCTTCGGCTTCGTGGTCCCGTTCGACCGGCGGCTGGTGATGGACGTCCACATTCCAGCCGGCGAGCACGGTGAGGCCAAGCCCGGCGACATGGTGCTGGTCGAAATCACCCGCTGGCCGACGCCCGCGCGAGGACCGGTAGGCCGCGTCACGCAGGTGCTCGGCGACATCGACGAGCCTGGCGTCGACACCGAAATCATCATCCGCAAGTACGGGATCGTCGATGAGCACAGTCCCGAGTCGATCGCGGAAGCGGCGAAGCTCGGAACCATCGTCCGCGAGAAGGATCTCGAAGGGGCGCACGGATTTCCGGCCGTGGACCACCGTCACCATCGACGGCGAAACGGCGCGTGATTTCGATGACGCCATCACGCTCGAGAAATTGCCCAACGGCAACTACTGGCTGGGCGTGCACATCGCCGACGTCGCGCACTACGTCCGCGAGGGGAGCGCGCTGGACGAGGAGGCATATGAACGGGCCACCTCCGTCTATTTCCCCGAGCGCGCCGTCCACATGTTTCCGTCGGAGCTGTCGACGGGTCTCTGCAGCCTGAACCCGCGCATCGATCGTCTCGTGCAGTCCTGCCTGATGGAGATCGACGCGAAAGGGACGGTTGTCCGCTACGAGTTGCACGACGGCGTGATCAACAGCAACGAGCGCATGACCTACACCGACGTCAACGCGATCATCACCGATCGCGATCCGGAGGTGATGGCCCGATACGAGCCGCTGGTGCCGCTGTTTGAAACGATGGGCGAGCTGTTCGAGGTCCTGAACAAGCGGCGCCGGCGCCGCGGCTCGATCGACTTCGACCTGAAGGAGCCGGAGATCATCCTCGATGACCAGGGCATGGTCGAGCAGATCATCGCGCTCGAGCGGAATATCGCGCATCGGCTGATCGAAGAGTTCATGCTCGTCGCCAACGAGACCGTCGCCCAGCACCTGCACGATCACAACGTGCCCGACGCTTTACCGGATCCATGAAACACCGGACCCGATGAAGGTGGCGGAGTTCGAGGAGTTCATCGCCACGCTCGGCTACAGTCTCGGCACCGACGCGGAGAACATCGAGCCGAAGCACTTCCAGAAGCTCGTCACGAAGATGCGCGGCACGCCCGAAGAGAAGCCGATCGCGTTCCTGATGCTGCGGACGATGCAGAAGGCGCGCTACGATCCGGAGAACTCCGGCCACTTCGGTCTGGCGGCCGAGAGCTACACGCACTTCACCTCGCCGATCCGGCGCTATCCGGACCTGGTCGTCCATCGCACGCTGCGTGAGTCGCGGCACAAGCAGATGGACCAGGAGCGCGAGCAGCAGCTGATCGAAGACATGCCGGAGATCGCCCGGCATACATCGGAACGCGAGCGCCGCGCCGCGGACGCGGAACGCGAGCTGGTGCAGTGGAAGAAGGTCCGCTTCATGGCGGACAAGGTCGGCGATGAATTCGACGGCTACGTGACCGGCGTCAGCGCCTTCGGGCTGTACATCGAACTGGTCCAGCACTTCGTCGAAGGCATGGTGCACGTCTCCACCATGGCGGACGATTACTACCGCTTCGTCGAACGCTCCCACCTGCTCAAGGGTGAGAACACCGGCAAGGTATACCGGCTCGGCGACCACGTCACCGTGCAGGTGATCAAGGTGGACATGGAGCGGCGGCAGGTGGACCTCGGCCTCTCCGACATTCTCGAGCGGGTTCGCGAGTCCGAAGAGAATCGCGGGCCGCGGCGCAGCAAGGCGCAGCCCAAGCGCGAGGAACATCTACGCGCCGCGAAGGGGGGAAAGAGGAAGATGCGCGCTGGAAAGAAGGAGAGAGCGCTTAAGAAGCGCAGGTAAATGGAAAAGGGAAGAGGGAAGAGGGGATAGGGGATTGATTGACTTGAGCGATTCGATCGTCTCGTCGGTCCTCGTCCTTCGTCGATTCCTTGAAGTTCTTGATGCCCTTGCCGAGGCCGCGGCCGATCTCGGGCAGCCGGCTTGCTCCGAAGAGCAGCAGGATGATGACAAGAATGATGATGAGCTCGGGAATCCCGATGCCGAACATGATGGCTCCTTCAAAGTGTGGAAACAGGGGGAATTCTATCACCCTGGCCCGGATGGGCCTCTGCGATTCTGAGCCGTCCTCGCCCTCGTGGCCCTGATCTTCTGGCCTCCTCGGAAGCTCTGCGGGCAGCCGCTGGCAGCCCAATTCACCTCGTCGGTGAACCTGGTGGAGGTCTACGCCAGCGTGGTGGACGCCGCCGGGCAGCCGGTTCGCGGACTGCGCCAGGACGACTTCGAAGTGCTCGAGGACGGCGAGCGCCAGGTCATTTCGGCGTTTACCGCTGGTGATTTCCCCTGACGGTTGCGGTGGCGCTGGACCATAGCTTCAGCATGGCGGGGGCGCCCCTGGCCGCGGTGAAGGGAGCGACTCGCAAGCTTCCTTGGCGCGCTGCGGCCCGGTGACGAAGCGATCGTGCTCGGCATCAGCAGCCAGGTGGAGGTCGTGGCGACGCCGCGGCAGTCGCGGGCCGAGCAGATGGCCGCGGTCGACGCGCTCACGGCATGGGGCACGACCACGTTGCACGACGCGATCCTCGCGGCGATCGAAAGCGTCGACGGCTCTCGCGGGCGACGCGCGCTCGTGATTCTCTCGGACGGCGACGACCGCTACAGCGATGCGTCGCGGCCGAGGCCACCGCGCGGGCGCGCCGTTCCAACGTCATCGTCTATCCTGTCGCGCTCGGCAAGGTTCGTCCGCCGCTGTTCGCCGAGTTGTCGACGCTGACCGGCGGACGCTCGTATCACGCCCGTGAGCTCCAGGGGCTGGATCAGACGATGACGACCATCGCGGCGCAATTGCGCGAGCAGTATTTGATTGGCTATTCGCCGGCACGATCGCCCGTGAATGGATCCAACGAATGGCGCTCGATCGCGGTCCGCGTGAAGAAGCCCGGCGCGTCGGTGCGGGCGCGGGACGGCTACTACGTCCGCTGAGGCGTCCGCGCGCGGCAAAGAGTTCCGCCATCAGGCGCCACTCGAACGTCCGCAGCAGCGTGCCGCGCAGCGAGTGGTACGACTGCTCGCCGGCGACCAGGTCGGCCATGATCGCTCGGATGCGCCGGCTGCGCTGGAGCGCGGAAATCAGCAGACTGATGAAGCGCGGCCGGTAAAAGCGGGATTTCAGACGCGCCGCCGCCATCAGCTCAGGGTAGATCGTCTCGCGCAAGCGCTGGACATAGGCACCGCCGGCGTCGGCGCCAGCCAGGATGCTCTCAGCCGCGAGTTGGCCGGAGAGCAGCGCGAAGAAGATCCCTTCGCGCGTGATCGGATCCACGAGTCCCGCAGCATCGCCGACCAGGATCCAGCCGTCGCCGGCGGGATGTTCCTCACGCAGCGTGGCTTCAGTAAGCGACGGAATCGGCCAGCCGTAGCGCTCCCGCGTGCCGCCGGTGACATTCGCATCGATCCAGCGATCGCACAGTGCGAGGAGCTGCGCCGAGGTCGTGACGTCCGCCTGGGCGCAGACGCCAACAGCGAGGTGGTCCGGACGAGGGAACGACCACAGGTATCCGGACGGTTCGTCGACGAAGGCAATATCGATCTGACGGGACGTGATTCCGCGCACGAAATATCCGGCCGCGATCGAGAGATCGCGGCGCTCGAACGGCGTCGAGAGCCGCCGGCGCACGAGGCTGCCGGGCCCGTCTGCGCCGATCAGGAAGCGGGCGGTGACTGACTCACGGCGCGTCGTGATCCGCCAGCCGCTGCCTCGGGCTGCAATGTCCAGCACGCGCGCCGGCAGGAGGCTGGCGCCTGCCTCCTGGGCGATTTCGAGCAGACGGGCGTCGAACGACCGGCGCGGCGCTACGGCCAGTCGGAGGTGTCCTGCCAGATTGGAGAGCGGCACCGTCGCCTCGCGTTCGTGGTGACCAAACCGTGCCGTCTCGATCGGCACTCCGCCGGCAAGGTCCGCGATCGAGGAACCGGCGAGGCTCAGCGCCCGCGCCGTGATGCCACCGCCGCAGGGTTTCTCGCGCGGATGGCTGTCATCGAGCAGCACCACGCGCGCGCCGCCTCGCGCCAGGTGAAATGCCGCCCGGGATCCTGCCGGGCCGCCGCCCACGATCGCCACGTCGAAGCTCGAAGTCAGACGTCCATTCTGAGTGAAGCGGCGTCCAAAGCAAGTGACGGATTGGCGCGCCGTCATCCAGGCCTGAACAGAGATGAGGCATTTTTGTTGCAGGCTTGCGGACTGTAGCGGAAACGTCCAAAATGGCCTTAGTTTCCGCCACAGCACCACCAGACGATGAGCCAGGATCAGACCACCGGCGCCAGTCCGAATGCGCGATTTCTCGCGGGGGACGTTTCTGCGACCGGAATCGAAGTCAAACGGGCCGGAAATGCGACCCTGGTGTCGATCCTCGTCCATGTCGGCTTCGTGCTCCTGGCCCTGTTTGCGATTGCCAATCCACCCTCGGCGCTCGTGCCCGACACGCCCGAAAGAATGCCGGCCGACATCGTCTGGCTCGACACGCCCGGTCCGGGCGGCGGTGGCGGCGGCGGTGGCAACAAGTCGCCTGAGCCCCCCGCAAGGCCGAGTTGAAGGGCGTCGAGAAGGTCACGGTTCCGATCGCCAAGCCCGCGGCCGAGGTTTCCAAGGCCGAACCGCCGCCGCCGACGCCGCAGATTCAGATTCCTGCACAGCAGACTGCGACCGGTGTCGTCGAACTTCCCGGAATGGTGTCGAACCTGCCAACGCCGGCCACGCCGTCATTGGGCAGCGGTGTTGGCGGGGGAGCGGGCACGGGCAAAGGCACCGGCGCGGGATCCGGCACCGGCTCGGGGCTCGGAGAAGGATTTGGCGGCGGCACTGGCGGCGGCGTCTACCGTCCCGGCAACGGCGTCGAGTCGCCGACGGTCCTCCACGAAGAGAAGCCGCTCTACACGGCGGGCGCCATGCGCGCCAAGGTCCAGGGCGTCGTCGAAGTGGAAGCGGTGGTCATGCCGGATGGCACGGTCGGCCAGGTGCAGATCGTTCGCTCGCTCGATGATCGCTTCGGTCTGGACGAGAAGGCCATCGAGGCCGTGAAGCGGTGGCGCTTCCGCCCGGGCACGCGGCAGGGCAAACCGGTCGCGGTGCTGGTCAACATCGAACTGACCTTTACGCTGCGTGTCAGATGAGGCATTTTTGTTGCAGGCTTGCGGACTGTAGCGGAAACGTCCAGAATGGACTCTAGTTCCTCCATAGCTTGATTAGACGATGAGCCAGGATCCGACAAGCGGCGCCAGCCCGAATGCGCGATTTCTCGCGGGGGACGTTTCCGCGAGCGGAATCGAGGTCAAACGGGCGGGGAATGCCACTTGGCGTCGATCCTCATCCACGTCGGTTTCGTGCTGCTGGTGCTGTTCGCCATCGCGAATCCGTTCCCCGCTCGGTCCGAGGACCGCAGGATCCGCGCCAGCGATATCGTCTGGCTCGACGTGCCCGGACCGGGCGGTGGCGGCGGTGGCGGTGGCAACAAGTCGCCGGAGCCTCCCCGGAAGGCCGAGTTGAAGGGCGCGGAGAAGGTGACGGTTCCGATCGCGAAGCCGGCCGCCGAGGTCGCAAGGCCGAACCGCCACCGCCACGCCGCAGATCCAGATTCCCGCACAGCAGACCGCGACGGGTGTCGTCGAACTGCCGGGCATGGTCTCGAACGTGCCAACGGCGGCTGTCGCCGTCGTAGGGCAGCGGTGTCGGCGGAGGAGCGGGCACCGGGCAAGGGCACGGGCGTGGGATCCGGGCAGGGCTCGGGGCTCGGTGAAGGATTCGGCGGCGGCACTGGCGGAGGCGTCTACCGGCCCGGGCAACGGCGTCGAGTCCCCGGTGGTCCTGCACGAAGAGAAGCCGCTCTACACGGCAGGCGCCATGCGCGCCAAGGTCCAGGGCATCGTCGAAGTGGAAGCGGTCGTGATGCCGGACGGCACCGTCGGGCAGGTGCAGATCGTTCGCTCCCTCGATGATCGCTTCGGTCTGGACGAGAAAGCGATCGAGGCCGTGAAGCGGTGGCGCTTCCGCCCAGGTACCCGCCAGGGCAAACCGGTCGCGGTGCTGGTCAACATCGAACTGACCTTTACGCTGCGGTAGCTCTCAGCTATCAGCTGATCAGCTATCAGCTATCAGCCCACACAAAAAAAGGGCCGGCTCGCCTCAGCGAACCGGCCCTCAGTCCTTCTGTGCGCCTCTTGCCTTTTCCTTGAGCTGATAGCTGAAGCAGAAGGGCGAGAGCGAAGCGCTATCCCTTCTTCTTCGGCACGACTACATAGTCCGGCCAGCAGACCTCGCCAGCCATCGTCACGTCGAACAACGAGTCGTCGGTCAGGTCCGTCGTCGAGCGAGCGGCGGCGCTTCCCTGGACCGATGGATCGAGTGCGCGGGCGATCATCTGCCGCAGATCCTCGACATGCAGGCGCGTCGCGCGATCGTTCGCGATTCGCATCGACGTCAGCTCGCCGTCGAGCGCCTTGAGCTCGCCGCGGAAGAACGCGCGGACGTCGTCGGACTGTGCCTGCGCGCCGTTGACGCGACTGCCGAGCGTTTCGACATACGCGCGCTGCAGGTTGCGGCGATAGGCGTCGATCGGCACCGCGGTCGTGCCGTGGATCTCGCTGAACACGCCGTGACGCACGGTGGCGAGGAAGTCGAGCGGCGCATAGGCCGCAGCGCCGTCGAGAGCCTCCTGTTCGACCAGTCGATTGATCCGGCCGCTGCTCAGAAGCGAGTTCAGCACGCGGCTCTGGCTGGCTTCGACGCGGTCCAGCACGCCGACCGGTTCGATCCGGCGCAGGATGTCGGCGTTCAGGGCCCACTTCGGCGCCTTGAAGGCGTTCTCGACCAGGTAATTGACCGCCGCCTCCTGCTTGGCCCGCGGGATCAACTGGAAGCGCACGCCGGTCTGCCCGACATGCTTCTGCTGCGAGTTGTAGCCGCCGACGATGGCGGCGACGTGGTTCATCTCGAGTGACCACTGGCCGAGCACGCGCCCGTAGACCTCCTCCAGATCCGTGAAGGGCTCTCCCGGCGTGTTCGCGGTGGTGGCGGTCATCAGCATCCCGGCGACGCGCTCCAGGTTTTTCATGCCCAGCGTGGTCGCGGCCACGGCGTCTTCGTCGCCAACCGCTTCGCTCAACTCTCCGGGATCGGTGCCGGCGGAGCCTTCGGTCGAGAAGCGCAGCCACGGCTTGGTGTCCTGCTGCCGCGCCCACTCGTCGAGCGTCTTCTTCTCGGCCTGCGGAGAGGTGGCGCCGGGGATCGGCTTGTAGCCCCACATGGTGGCCCACTTGTCATACGGCCCGATCTTCGGGATCAGATCGTCAACCGCGATGCGATCTTCCGGCTGCGCGACATAGTTGAAGCGCGAGTAATCCATCAGCGTGGGCGTGTGGCCGTTCTCCTTCACCCACTTGGGATCCCGCACCTGCGCGAGCGTGTACATCGAACTCGCCTTCATGTTGTGCTGGAAGCCGAGCGTGTGTCCGACCTCGTGCGCCGCGACGTACTGAACGAGCTTGCCCATGAGGTCGTCCGGCAGCGGGAGGGTCTTCGCACGCGGGTCGAGCGCGCCGACTTGCACGAAATACCAGTTGCGCGCCAGGTTCATGACGTTGTGGTAGAACTGGATATCGGTCTCGAGAATCTCGCCGCTGCGCGGGTCGTGCACGTGCGGACCCGACGCGTTCTCGGTCGTCGACGGCAGCCAGCGAATGACCGAGTAGCGCGCATCTTCCGCGCTCCAGTCGGGATCCTGCTCGGCGGTCGGCGCTTCCTTCGCAATCACCGCATTCTTGAAGCCGGCGGCCTCGAATGCCGGCTGCCAGCTCTCCACGCCCGCCTTCAGGTACGGAATCCACTTCTTCGGTGTCGCGGGGTCGATGTAGTAGGTGATCGGCTTCACCGGCTCTGAGAGCGCAGCGCTGGGATCCTTCTTCTCGAGACGCCAGCGGGTGATGTAGCGGACCTGCGGCGCACGATGTTCGTCCATGCTGTAGTCGATCTTGCCGGTCGAGAAGTAGCCGACCCGCTCGTCGAACAGCCGCGGCTGCATCGGCTTCTCGGGGAGCAGCACCATGCTGTAGTGCATGACGACCGAGTGGCTGCCGGCACGCAGGGGCGGCGGGCCGCCTCGTCCAGCCGGCGCGGGAGCGCCGCGGCCGGCGGCACCGGCTTCGGCCGGCGGATTGTTGTAGGTGTGGGTCGCTTCGATCTCGATGTTCTCGGGGAAGGAGACGGCGCGATCGACGAAGGATCGCGAGGCATCGAACGTCCGCGCGCCGACGCGGGTGCGGCCGCTGAACTCCGCGACATCCGTCGTGAACAGGCGCGTCACCTCGATGACCGCGTTGCCGTCGTTTTCGGCCTCGACGTTGAACGCCATGACGATCGGGTTGTGGTTCGCCGCGTCGACCGCTTTCGCGATCGGCGACGCCGGATCCGCGATGACGTCGTAGGACACGCCGCGCAGGAGGATGCGATCGCCGCGACGTTCCCACTTCACGACCCGGTTGCCGGCAGCCTGGCCGCCGTAGCCGGCGCCGAGGGTGGTTTTCGCGATCTGGCTCACCCAGAGGAACTCACGTCCCAGCTTGTTGGCCGGGATCTCGTAGAAGACCCGGTCGCCGATGCGATGGACGGTGAAGATCCCTTCATCGGACTTCGCGTCCTTGGTGATGACCCGATCGAAGGGTCGGATCTGCGGCTCCCGGGCAGCCTGTCCGCCTCGGCCCGCACCCGCGGTTGGCGGATCGGGCGGGGGATCCTGGGCAAAGGCCGCCCATGGTGTGAGCGCCATCGAAAGCGCAAGGGCACATACGCGCAACTTCATTCGTGTTTCCTCCTGGGATGCGGCCGCCAGACTCCGGCGCGCCACCGCTGCTTTATATCACCAGCGGGATGAGCGGTGGGACAAATCGGCTGCTAGAGGCAGGGGATAATGCGGACTTGCGAGTCCTCGGATACATGGCGCTGGTCGCGCTCGTCATCGGCACGTCGGTCTCTGCCGCAGCGACCGAACGCGTCACGCTCAGCCTGGTCCTGACGAGCGCTCTCGCATGGAGCTTCGTGCCTCTGCTGCAGCTGGGGACCGGTCTCTGGCTCGTTCGCAGCGCCGGCGCCGGCAGGCGAGTCGCTGCACTCGAGCGCTATTTCGAGACGCATCGACCGTGGTCGCTGTTCATTCTCGCTTCCACGCCGTGCTCCTCGGCTGGCCGCCCTCGCGCGCGGTTACGCGCTGTTGCTGGCACCGCTCGCCATGATCCCGATCGGCCTGACGATGGTGTCGCTGATGAAGATGTGCCGCGAGGTGCTCGGTATGACGCCGCGACGTGCCAGGCGCGCGGTCGTCGTCCACCAGGTGATGACCTACCTCCTGGTTGCCGCGTATGCCGGGTGGGCGAGTGCCTATCTTCCGAGACTCGTTGGCCTCCTCTCATGAAGCTCCGACGCACACTTGCGGCGTGTTCGTGTTGCTCGTGCTGGCGGCACCGTCCGTGACAGGGGAAGAGGATCGCCCGAAAGGACCGGTGTGCTGGTCGCCGATCTGCACGTTCATCCATTCCCCGGGGACGGCGTGCTGACGGTGTGGCAACTGCAGCGCGAAGCCTCACGGCGCGGCCTCGATGTGATCGCGGTGGCGGGGCACAACAACCGGGTTGCGCTCACCCTCGCGCACGCGCTCGGGCTGGTGTCCGATGTGCCGATGATCCTGGAGTCGCAGGAGCTTACGACCCCGACTTCCATATGATCGCGGTCGGCGTCGCACGAATGATCGACTGGCGCCTCAGCGTCCCGGACGCCGTCGCCGCGATTCACGCGCAGGGCGGCGTCGCGATCGCGGCACACCCGGTGTCATTCGCGTGGAAGCCGCTGGACGAGAGTCGCTGCGCGCGCTCGACGGTGTTGAGGTCGCGCACCCGATGGCGCACGGACCGGCTCCTGGCGTCGCGAGCTGGACGACTTCTTCGCCGCCGCACGCGCCGCCAAGCCAGCCGTCGCGCCGATCGGTTCCACCGATTTCCACGGCGCCGCACCGCTGGGCCTTTGCCGCACTTACGTGCTCACGGCCGACCGTCGCCCGCGGGCGCGCTCGAGGCGATTCGGCGGGCCGCACCGTCGCGCAGGACCAGTACGGGCGGCTCTACGGAGCGGCCGAGAACCTCAGACAAGGTCTAAGCTATCTCGCGTCAGCCACCGTCGACGGAGGCCTGGCCGCTGGATAGGTTCCTGGCGCTCGGCGCTTGCCGCGCTGGCGGTCGCCATCTGCAGCCGCGGCCGCGTCGCTTCGTGGCAGACTTTTCCCATGACATGAAGATGTCGATCTCGCCCTGCCTCGCCGCCTGCCGCCTCGTCATGTGCGGTGCCGTGGCGCTCGCGCAGCGGCAGTATCCGCAGACCCGGAAGGTCGATCAGGTCGACACCTACCACGGCACCAAGGTGGCGGACCCGTACCGCTGGCTCGAGGACGACACGTCCGACGAGACCGCGGCCTGGGTCGCAGGCGCAGAACAAGGTCACCTTCCCTTACCTCGAGAAGATCCCGTACCGCGACGAGCTGCGCGCGCGCGTGAAGCAGCTGAACGACTACGAGAAGTACACCGCGCCGTCGCGCAAGGGGCCGTACGTGTTCTTCCGCAAGAACGACGGCCTGCAGAACCAGAGCGTCCTCTACATCCAGAAGGGCATGGACGGGACAGCCCGAGGTGCTGATCGATCCGAACGCCTGGGGCGAGACCGTGGCGCTGTCGACGTTCGTGCCGTCGAAGGACGCGAAGTACGCGGTCTACGGCATCTCGCGCAGCGGCTCCGACTGGCAGGAGTTCAAGGTCATGGAGCTGGCGACGAAGAAGACGCTGCCCGACACGGTGCAGTGGGTCAAGGTCTCCGGCGCCGCGTGGCACGGCGACGGCTTCTTCTACAGCCGCTACCCGACGCCGGAGAAGGGCAAGGAGAAGGCCTCGATCAACGAGGACCACCAGGTCTACTTCCACAAGGTCGGCACGCCGCAGTCCGCCGACGTGCTGGTCTTCGAGGACAAGGACAACCCGCAGCGCTTCCACACCGTCGAGACGACCGAGGACGAGCGCTTCGCGATCCTCGACGTCTCGGACCGCGGCAAGGGCAAGGACGGCAACGCGCTCTTCGTCCGCGACCTGTCGAAGGGCGAGACCACGTTCAAGCCGCTGTTCGGCGACGATCGGCGACGAGACCTACGGCGTGATCGACAACGTCGGCGGACCACCTGCTCGTCCAGACCAACCACAAGGCGCCGAACTGGCGCGTCATCAAGGTGGATCCGGCCAATCCGGCCGAAGCGAACTGGACCGACGTGCTGCCCGAGAAGCCGGAGCCGATTCAGGGCGCCGGCACGGCGGGCGGCAAGCTGTTCGCGACCTACCTGAAGGACGTGACCACCCGCGCCTACGTCTACAGCCTCGACGGCAAGCTCGAACACGAAGTGGCGCTGCCGGGCCCGGGCGTCGCCGGCGGCTTCGGCGGCACGCGCGACGCACGTTCGTCTTCTACACGCTTCAACTCACTGACCGTGCCGCCGACGATCTATCGCTACGACATCGCCGTCGAAGAAGAGCAGCGTCTTCCGCCCGCCGAAGGTGCCCGGGCTACGACGCCGACGCAGCTACGAGACGAAGCAGGTCTTCTATCCGAGCAAGGACGGCACGAAGATCCCGATGTTCCTCGTCCACAAGAAGGGGCTGAAGCTCGACGGCAACAATCCGACGCTGCTCTACGCCTACGGCGGGTTCAACGTCGTCCAGTCACCGACCTTCAGCGCGTCGCGGCTGGCGCTGCTCGAGCAGGGCGTCGTCTACGCCTCGGCGAACCTCCGCGGCGGCGGCGAGTACGGCGAGGCGTGGCACGAGCAGGGCATGAAGCTGAAGAAGCAGAACGTCTTCGACGACTTCATCGCCGCGGCCGAGTGGCTGATCGCCAACAAGTACACCTCGACGCCGAAGCTCGCGATCCAGGGCGGCTCGAACGGCGGGCTGCTGGTCGGCGCGGTCATGAACCAGCGTCCGGAACTGTTCGGCGTCGCGCTTCCCGCAGGTCGGCGTCATGGACATGCTGCGCTTCCACAAGTTCACGATCGGCTGGAACTGGATCGCCGACTACGGCTCCAGCGACAACGCCGGAGGAGTTCAAGGCGCTCTACGCCTACTCGCCGCTGCACAACATCAAGACGGGCGCGAAGTATCCGGCGACGCTGATCACGACCGCCGACCACGACGACCGCGTCGTCCCGGCGCACTCGTTCAAGTACGCGGCGACGCTGCAGGAGCTGGCGAGCAAGGAGACGCCGATCCTGATCCGGATCGAGACCAAGTCGGGCCACGGCGCCAGCAACCTGACCAAGGCGCTCGAGACCGCCGCCGACATCTACGCCTTCATGCTCCACAACATGAAGGTGACGCCGAAGAGGATCGGCAGCTGAGCGCTTCGTTGAGACGGGCGGCAGCATACAATCCGCCGGGCATGCCTTACGACGCGCTGAGCGTTGCGACGCTGGCGGTCAGCGCCTGTCTGCTTGGGGCGGCTGCCAGGCTGCGGCGCTCCGTGGCGCTTCGAGTCGGCCTGTATCCTGCTCGCCGCGCTGTTTATACGGGCAGACGCCGCCTACCAGCGCTCATTGCACGTCTGGGACGAGAGCTTCCATGCGCTCGTCGCCAGGAATCTGATCGACACACCGCTCCGCCCGGTCTTGTATCGCACGCCGGCGCTGCCGTACGATCCCCATGACTGGATGGCGAATCATGTCTGGCTGCACAAGCCACCGGCGTGCGCTGTGGCTCATGGCGGGCAGCATGCGTCTGTTTGGCATCAACGAGATCGCGCTTCGCGTCCCCAGCGTGCTGCTGTCGGCGCTTTCTGTTCTCCTGACGTTCCTGATCGCAAGACAGCTTCTGACGACGCGACCTGGCGCTGCTCGCCGCGGCGTTTCAAGCCGTCAATGGATTCCTCATCGCACTGGCGGCCGGCCGTCGCGTCGCGGATCACATCGATACGGCACTGATCTTTTTCGTGGAGCTCGGCGGTCTTTCTGGCCATTGCCTTCACCCGGTCTCGACGGTGGCCATTGCTGTTGCTCGCCGGGGCCTCGGTCGGTGCCGGCCTGCTGACCAAGTCGTGGCCGGCCCTCGTGGTCCTCCCAGTGGCGTTGGTGTGCTTCACCACGGCGGCAGGGATTCGGCGGTCGCTCGTGTGGTCAGCCGCGACGCTCGCCGCGGCCGCCGTCGTGGCGGGTCCGTGGACGTGGTACGCCTGGAGTCGTTTTCCCGATCGAAGCTGCCAGTGCGTCCAGCTACACGCTGCTGCACCTCTCGACAGTGGTGGAGGGACAACGGACCGCGTGGTGGACTTACGGGGCGGACCTGCCCCGATTCTTCGGCGAGCTCACGCCGGTCGGCCTTGCGCTGGGAGCGGCGGCGGTAGCCGCGACAGGCCGGGGCGCCGACCGGTGGCTGCTCGTCGTCTGGATCGCGGTGCCGTATGTCGTGTTTTCGCTCGTCGCCACGAGACTCCCGGCGGTACGTGATGATCGCGGCGCCGGCGATTTTCATTTTGCTCGCCGCGGGTGTAGATCGTGGGCGCGAGCTGCTGCCCGCCCGCGGTCCAGGGCGCCTGGCAGGTCAGCTGGGTTTGCTATTGATGGTGCTCTTGACCGCGCGCTTTTTGCTCGAGCCACGCGGGCCAATGGAGAAGCGGGATCGCTCCCCGTCCTATGCCCGCCAGCTCGAACGGTTGGATGACCGGCTGCGGCTGCCGGACGCGGGACCGTTCAACGTGCCGAAACCGATCGACGCGATGTTCTATACCGGCTATACGGCCTACGAGCGGATGCCGACTGAGTCCGAGTTGAATAACCTGCGCGCCCAGGGGCGCGTCGTGGTGATCTACCAGCGGGCCGGAGCGCCTGTGGAGGTCCCCGGCCACTGGCGGGTTGCCGAGCTGCGCGAAGAGAAATGACGACGCCGCCTGCTTCCTATTGCAATCCCATATGACCTGTGCAACCTATGGCCTTGCCATAGGAGGCACGGTGGGGAACAAGACGGACGTCTGGCAGGGCACGCTGGCGCTGATGGTGCTCAAGACCCTCGAGGTCATGGGACCGCAGCACGGCTACGGCATCGCCCGCCGCATCGAACAGACCAGCGGCGACAGCTTGCGCTCAACTACGGCACGCTCTATCCGGCGCTGCTGAAGCTCGAGCAGGAGGGCTACATCGCCTCCGAGTGGGGCGTCTCCGAGAACAACCGGAAGGCCAAGTTCTACAGTCTGACCCGCGCCGGCCGGAAACAGGTGGCGACGGCCGCGCGGGAGTGGGAGCGGACGACCGCCATCCTCGCGCGATTTCTCGCGACGGAGAAGCCGTCATGAGGACCCTGCGAGGCTGGCTGCTAAGGGTTCGCGGCTTTCTGTTCCGAGCGCGACGAACGCGAACTCACCGCGGAGCTCGAGAGCCATCTCCAACACCATATCGACGACAACCTCCGCTCTGGAATGACACCCGCGGAGGCGCGCCGATAGCGCTGCTGCGCTTCGGTCCGGTCGAGTCGGTGAAGGACGCGTACCGCGATCGCAGCAGCCTGCCATCCCTCGACGCGCTCCTACGGGACGTCCGCTTCGCGGTTCGGACGCTGTCGCGCCGTCCCGGACTTCACGATCGCGGCAACGACAACACTGGCACCTCGGATCGGTGCGAATACGGCGGTCTTCAGCGTTGTCGATGCGGTGCTGCTTCGTCCGCTGCCGTACCCGGCGCCTGAACGGGTCGTCCAGATCACCGGGCCCGGTCAGGCGTTCATCAAATTCGGACCCATCCTGATGTGCACCCATCGCGAGTTGCGCGAAGTACGTCGCTTCGCGGCCCTCGGGCTGTACGTCGCCGGCGGCGCAAATCTCGGCGGTGAGCCCGCGATCCGGATTCCCGGGGCGGCGGTGTCCCCCAGCTTCTTCCCGCCCTCGGCGTGACGCCTCTCATCGGGCAGACCTTCAACGACGCCGACATCCGGCATCCGACCGGCATCGTCGTCATCAGTCACCGACTCTGGCGCGATCGGCTGTAGTCGGATCCGCAAGCCGTCGGCCGGACGTTGACCATCGACGGTCCGACGTTCAGCGTGACGGCGTCATGCCCGAGGACGTATCGTTTCCGGCGGCCTCCGAGCTCTGGATCTCGACCAATGCGCCGACCGAGTTGATGGGAACGATTCCGGTGCCGCGGCTGATCGCGCGCCTCGCCGACGGTGTCACCGCTGAGCACGCACGCGCCGAGATAGTCACGCCTAGCAGGCTACAAGGAACCTCGCGCCTCTCGCATCAAGGTCGTCCCCCTTCGCGAGTCTCTCACCGGGGCGGTGCGGCCGGTGGCGGTCGTGATCTGGATCGCGTCAGCGCTGGTGCTGCTCATTGCGTGCATCAATGCCGCGAATCTTCTCCTCGCCAGGGTGTCGGGACGCGAGCGGGAGTTCGCCGTCCGCCGCGCGCTCGGAGCAAGCCGGGCACAACTGGTTCGCCAGGTCCTCATCGAAAGCCTGGTGCTCTCAACGGCGGCAGCACTGGCGGTGCCAGCAGCGATCTGGACGGTCGAGGCCGCGCGCGTATTGCTCCCAGCACAACTGCACGGCGTCCTGAGATCGCCATCAACGGGCGCGCCCTCGATGCTGACGGGCGCTCAGCCGTGCTCACGGCACTCCTCTTCGGAATGGGGCCGTGCCTGTCGATTCGAGCAAGCCCTCGCGGCGGCGCGCTGCGCGCCCAGACCGCCGGTGGTGTCGCGCCGTTCTGGCGGCGATTCAGAAGTGTGCTTCTCGTGGCCGAGGTCGCGATCACGATGCTGCTTCTCGCCGGCGCGAGCACGCTCGTGGGCAACGTCCGGAGCGTCATGCTGTGGATACGGGTGCTCGCGGCGATCGTGCACTCGCGATCGAGCTGACACTTGCAGGAGACAAGTACTCGACGCGGACGTCGCGGCGTCGTTCTTCGCCCGGGCGAAGGAGGCGCTCGGCGGGCTGCCCGGAGTGGAGGCTGCCGGTCTGAGTAACATGCTGCCAGGACGTGCGCCCCAGATGCTCCTCGGCCGGCCAATGCTGCTCGACGGACAAGCTCCGTTGACGAAGGATGCGGACATGGCATCCGGCTCGCGGCATCGCCTGGCTATTTCCAGGCGGCGGGTATCGACCTCCTCGCCGGCCGACACTTTTCGGAACAGGATCGCCCCGGTGCTCCGCCGGTCGTCATCGTCAGCGAAGGATACGCCAAGGCTATCGGCGTCGCGCCTGAGAAGTTGATCGGAATACGCGCCGGCGGCGCCGGCACGACGAGAGACAACACCGCTACCGCCAGAGGAGATCATCGGCGTTGTGCGCGACCTGCGGCTGCGAGGTCCCGAAGAATCCTTCGATGCCGCGGCCTATTCTCCAATTGCTGACTCACCCGGCAATAGCGGGTCGGCGTATCTAGTCGTGAAGGCGGCCGGTGATCCGCTGGCACTCGTCCTGCGATCAGCGAAGCGGTGCCAGGCTCGAACCTGACCTTCCGTTGTTCAACATGCGCACTTTCGATCAGATACGTGAGGCGCTCCTTGCAGAGCGTCGCTTCGCGATGCTGACGATGGTGGCCTTCGCGGGGCTGGCATTCCTCCTGTCCGCCATTGGGCTCTACGGCGTGATCAACTACCTCGTACAACTGCGGACCAGGGAGATCGGGATCAGGCTCGCGATCGGCGCCACCCGCTCGCGCATTTGCCGGGAGGTTCTGTTGAATGGCGCGCTGCACGGTGTGGCCGGTGCCGTGGCCGGTCTCGCCGCGACTGCAGCGGTATCGAGCGCGGTTGCATCGAAGGTCCGAGGAATGGAGCGAATGGATCCGGCCCTGCTCGCCGCACTTGCCGTTCTGGTCGTTGTGTGCAGCCGCCGCCACGTGGATCTCCGGCATGGCGGGCGACACGCATTGATCCGGCGCTCACCCTGCGCGCCGAATAGCTCAAACCGTTCAGCTCGCGATCGCATTCGCTGGAGCCGTCTCCCGCGACGGCCGAAATGTTGCACTCGCAATCTCACACGCCCCAATGGGGGTAACGATTCAGACTGGCAACAGGCACAGGAGATTGACGAATGGCCGAGATGGGAACACTGCACGACGCTTTTCTGGATGAAGTGCGAGACACCTACGACGCAGAGAAACAGATAACGAAAGCGCTGCCGAAGATGGCGAAGGCGGCAAGCTCGCCGCGAACTCCGCAACGCGTTTGCAACGCACCTCGACGAGACGCGAGGTCAGGTCGCGCGATTGGAAGAGGTGTTCGCGGCGCTCGGTGAGAAGGTGCGCGGCAAGCACTGCGACGGCATGGCCGGCATCATCGACGAAGGCAAGTCGGCGATGGAAGAGGACTTCGACGACTCCACCATGGACGCCGCGCTGATCGCCTCGGCGCAGCGAGTGGAGCACTACGAGATGGCGGCGTACGGAACGCTCGTCGCCTGGGCCCGCGTGCTGGGCCACACCGAGGCCGCCGAGCTCCTCGTGGAGACTCTGGAGGAGGAGAAGGCGGCCGACTCCAAGCTGACCCAGCTCGCCGAGGGCGGGATCAATCGGGAGGCAGCTGACGCGTCTCATCCGGATGCCAGCGCCAAACTCACCGCCAAGCCGGCAGGCCGGACGACAAACGGTAATGGTCGAGCCGTTGGGACGACAAGGAAGACCGCCAAGAAGGGCGCCGCCAAGGGGCGCAAGCGATAGCGTTGCTCCGCGCGCCGACCCGAATCCAGCCTGACGGGCTGGATTCGGTCGGCGGGGCTGATTCTAGTCCTCGAGAACGAAGGTCACCATCATGTTGACCTGATACTCGAAGATCTTCCCCTTGTCGAGCCGGACCTGCTGTTCTTTGATCCAGGCGCTCCGGATGTTGCGGATCGTCTTGCTGGCGCGTTCGAGCCCTACGTTGATCGCGTCTTCGAAGCTTTTAGTCGAGGTCGAGCTGATCTCGGTCACTTTCGCTACTGACATCAAGAACCTCCGTCGGTAAGTTAGCTGATAGCTCGGTTACTGCACGACGATCGGCGCGCTCAATCCCGCCGACGCTCCTCCGATCGTCGCGATCAACGTGTAGGTGCCCGCGACATTCACACTCAGGCCCGTGAACGTCGCCGTTCCGGCGTTGTTGAGCGACACTTTGACTGTGCCGGCAAGCGAGGAGCCCAGTGGCCCGCTCGATATTGCAATCGTGACCTGTCCGCTCCTCACCGGCGCGCCGCTGCCCGTGGTGACCTTGACGGTAACGGGAGCCAGAGCGACGCCGACCTGCCCACTCGCGGGTTGCTGCTAAACGCCGCGGTATTCGCGGCTGCGGCTCCCTGGACCGTAATCGCGTAGCACGCCTGGTTGTTGCTGCCGCTGCCCGTCAACGAGGTTTCATCTCTCTCGAAGATCTCGTTCCACGGGTTCGTCGTAGGCACGCCGTCGACCCCCAGCCGCAGCGTGTAGGTTCCGGCAGCCGTCGTGCGTGGCAGCGGAATGATCGATGGTCCCCACGCCGTCTGTGTTCCCGCGAGCAACTGGGTGTTGTTGAGATCCGTCAGCACGAGTGGTGCGCCGGTCACCGACGGACACGACTGCGCGCCCGCAAACAGCTCAAACCTGGTCCGGAACGGAGTCAGCGTGTCCGCGGTTCCCTGGTTCACGACGGTAAACGCACTGACGCCGAACGTTTCGCCTGGAGCGATCTTGTTGGGAAGCGACACGGTGGGCTGTGCGCTCAGCGCAAGATCCGCACCCGGCAGAATGATGATCGGCATGGCGACGAAGTTGTTCGCTTCCTCGCTCTCGACGACTTCAGCATTCTTCGTGAACACCCCATTCCCGTCGTCGATCACAACCCGCAGGAAATACGCACCCGGTGCAATGAGCGCTGACGCCTTCGTCGTCTGGGGAATCTTCACGGTCACCGCCGCGAACGTTCCGCCCTGGTTCGGCTGGAGCACACCGAACTGCTGGCTGATGCCCAGCGGGATATCGGTACTCCGGACGATGGGATCGTTGTGGGTGGTCAGGTAGGCGCGCGCGGAGAATCCGAACCGGGCGGAATTGGTGGCGGCGTTTCCCTGATTGACGAACGGAATTTCGGGAATGCTGACGTTTTCTCCCGCGTAGACGGGATTCGGCGTGGCATTCAGCGTTGGCGCGGCCGCCAGGTCTGGGGCCCAGAACTTCGCCTTGGCTTTGGCTTCGGCCATCCCGCTCACCACGTTCTTCGCGTGCGCGGTGACGCCGTGGCTGACGAACGTCGAATTGAATGTCTCTGGCGCCTCCGGCGCGTGATCGTGGTAGACACGCAGCGTCACCTTCACCGCATCAGGCCGTCGGTCGGCTCGATATCCGTCTGGAATCGATCCCGGCGCGGGCGGAGGAACGACGTAGTACGTGGAGCTCGGGAACGTTGGATCCGTGCTGTTCGTGACCAGCTGCAGCGCCGTCGTGTTGTCGAGCGGCTGGTTGGGATCGTTGAGTGTCGGGTTCACGATGGCGGAGATCAGCTGATCGACCGGCGTCTCGACGACGATGCCGTTGCGGCACGTTGGAACGAGATACGTGCGATACACCAGCAGCCGGGTGCGATGACCGCTCCCGACCAGCGCCGCGGCGTTTGTCACGTTGACCATCGCCTGGTAGGCAGACGCCGTCGTCGAGCCGCTGGTCGTTGTCGTGAAGGTCACATCCGTGATGTTCAGATTCTTCGCCCCCCCCGATCCGCTGCTGGTCACCTGCGGCTCGCTCAGAGCCTGGTTGCTGATGTCCGGGTTGCTGATATCCGGATTGCTGATGTCCGGGTTGCTGATGTCCGGATTGCTGATGTCCGGGTTGCTGATGTCCGGGTTATGGAGCTCTGTGTTGGTCGTCTGGCCCGGCAGATCCGGATTGGCCGGATCGGGGTTCAGCACGGTGGCCGTCACGTCACCGCCCGGTACGGCGGTGCCACCGATACCGGTAATCTCGGTCACGGTCACCAGCACCGACTGCGTTTCGGTCGCGGTGACATAGATGGTCTGCGTGGAGCTCCCAAATGCCACGATCCCCACATCGCGTGCTTTCACGATCCCGTCCTGCGAGAACGAGGCGGGAGCCGCTGCCGGCACCGAAAACCGGAAGTATCGCGGCACCGGCGCGCGGTTCTGCGCGTAGGCGACAAACGCCTTCGTCGTGCCGTCGAGCGCCTTCAACGTAAACGGAGAACCCGCGACCAGGCGCGACGCGATTTCGCTGGTGTAGATGTTGGCGTTGCGTGAACCGGCGTTGACACACGAGACCGCGCCGGTACCGGGCGGACTGTACGCCGCCCAGTTGCCGTTGATGTCTCCGCCCGGGAAGATCACATCGCGGTTGTCTGTCCACACCGCATGAAATGTGGCGGACGGCGGATCGCCGGGGTTGATCGCCCAGACCCACGCGGGAGTCGAAGCCGCGGTGTTCCTGATAAACGGCGCCGAGGCCGCCAGTGCGACGTAGTCGCCCATGAACGGGCAACAGGCGAGTTTGTACATCGGCAGGTTCGGACGATTCACCGCTCGAGCCGGGGGAGTGCTGCCGGGAACGACCCCAATATCGTTTGTCGACGAATGGAACGCATAGCGAGTCACGAACATCGAGCTGAGAACGTTCTCCGTCAGCAGGATCCAGCTGCACCACGCGAGCCGCGATTTCGCGCGTGATGCCGCTGATGAAGAAGGTCGGCGAGATGTCCCCGTATGCCTCGTAATACAGCAGCATCAGCCGGCCGCGACTGAACACATAGCTCGGCATCAGCTGCGGTCCGGCGATTCGCGTCGTCCCCGCCGGCACCCCATCGAGCGCCCACGCCGAACCGCGCGGCGGTGTGTCGCTCCACTCCGGCTGCAGCGGGTGTGGCGCCGACCACGTGTTGCCGCCGTTGCTCGACATCGTGCCGTAGATCAACGGCGCGCCGCCGCTGGCGCGACGTGCCTGCCACGCGACGTGAAGTCGGCCGGCGGCATCTATCGCGACGGTCGGAAAGGCGTTGGATCTGAAGGAATAGTCAGGCGTGGCCGCGGTCGGCTGGTCGAATGCCGCAAACACTCCACTGGATATGACGACCGGAGCCGTGAAGTTGAGACCACCGTTGGTGGACTTCGCCATCATGATCTGGTTGGGTTGCAACGAACGCCAGATCGCGTAGACGTGACCGGTGTTCGGGTCCACGGCTAGCGCGAGTCCCTGGTTGGTGTTCGTATTCCCGTTGATCTTGAACGGGTTCAGCCAGGTGTTTCCGCAGTCGATCGACCGCGTGAACATCAACTTCGTTCTGAAATTGCCGTTCGACATCACGCCGTCGAAGATCGAGAACGCCAGATAGATCGGGCCGCACGCTTCCGGATCGGACGACAGCGCGGTTGATATCCGACGCGATCGCCGGCTTGTCGGTAAAGACGCCGTTCGCCGACTGGGAGCCGAGTTGCACGACGATGTGCGTTCCCTCGGATTTGATCTGGTGCTTGCCCTCGGCAACAGGGATGTCGCGCCACATCGAGACGAAGACGGCGCTCTGCCCGCCACGGGTGAACGCCACGCCACCGAGCGCAATCCGCCCGGCCGTCATCGAGGTCATGACCGGATCAGTGGCGGCCTCGAAGCCGTGGATCGCCGAGTTGAGCCCGTCGGCCGAGGTGTCCTCCGGGAAGCCGGGCAGCAATCCCGTCGTCCAGTTCTTTCCGCGGTCGTACGAGAAGTACACCCCCATCCAGGCCTCAGCGGCCGTGGCTCCCGCGGGTGGGAATTTCCCGCGCGGCTGCCCCTTGCGGGCAACGATGACAGGTTTGCCGGCGCGTCGAGCGAGACCACCCACGGCGGAATCGCTGGCCTGCTGACCGGATTCACCGACCCCCTGGTCGAGCGCGAGATCGACGGCGCGGTAGTCGTTGGCCGCCGCCATCAGGATGTCCGGGTTCAGAGTCGAGACCGCGATCACCGGCTCGTTCTGGCGCTGGAGGAACCCGTCGCCGACGAACTGATCGGCAGCGCCGGACATCACGTTGACGTTCGGCGTGACCGACAGCGGCGGCCCTTGCTGCGGCGGCGGCCCTTGCTGGGCGTGAATAACCAGGAGACTCGAAGCGACCGAGAGGGCGAGCACCGCGCCGGCTCTCTTCATCCTCTTCCGGTTCGCTGATGATGACGTCATGGCGCTCTCCTTCGAGTTACCGGATGGCGCAAGATTTCGAGGGCCGGGAAGGTACCACAGATTGCCACCGGCGAGCGGTTAATTTCGCAGTCGGCCGAGCTGAACACCCGTTAGCAGCTCTTTTGGAGGCCAGGCAAAGGGTGAAGGACCTAAAAACTGCCGGAGCGATAAAAAAAGGCCGGCCCGGATTTCTCCAGGCCGGCCTTCGACAAGTCGCTGACAGCTATTAGCTGATAGCTGATGAGCTATTTAGTACATCCCGCCCATGCCGCCGCCGCCGGGCATTCCGCCGCCGCCGGCTTCCTTCTTCTCCTCGGGGATCTCGCTGACGAGAGCCTCGGTGGTGAGAAGCAGGGAAGCGATCGACGATGCGTTCTGCAGCGCGGTGCGGACAACCTTGACCGGGTCGATGACGCCCGCGGACACGAGGTTCTCGTAGGTGTCGGTGCCGGCGTTGTAGCCGTCCTCACCCTTGGCGTCCTTGACCTTCTGGACGACGATCGAACCTTCCTGGCCCGCGTTGGTCGCGATCCAGCGGAGCGGCTCCTCGATGGCCTTGCGGATCAGCGCCACGCCGACCGCCTGGTCACCCTCGAGCTTCAGACCGTCGAGTGCCTTGCCCGCGCGCAGCAGCGCCACGCCGCCGCCGGGAACGATGCCCTCTTCGACTGCCGCCTTGGTGGCATGCATCGCGTCTTCGACGCGCGCCTTCTTTTCCTTCATCTCGGTTTCGGTGGCCGCACCGACCTTGATGACGGCCACGCCGCCGACGAGCTTGGCAAGACGTTCCTGGAGCTTCTCGCGGTCGTAATCCGACGTGGTCTCTTCGACCTGCGTGCGGATCTGCTTGACGCGGCCCTCGATCGCGCTCTGGGCGCCGGAGCCCTCGACGATCGTGGTGTTGTCCTTGTCGATCGTGACCTTCTTCGCCTTGCCGAGGTCTTCGAGCTTGATGTTCTCGAGCTTGATGCCGAGGTCCTCGGTCAGCGCACGGCCGCCGGTGAGGACCGCGATGTCCTCGAGCATGGCCTTGCGGCGGTCGCCGAAGCCCGGCGCCTTGACGGCCACGGCCTGGAGCGTGCCACGCAGCTTGTTGACGACCAGCGTCGCGAGCGCTTCACCGTCGACGTCCTCGGCGATGATCACGAGCGGACGGCCGGCGCGGGCGACCTGCTCGAGCAGCGGCAGGAGGTCCTTCATCGAGCTGATCTTCTTCTCGTGGATCAGGATGACGGGGTTCTCGACCACCACTTCCATCCGCTCCGGATCGGTCACGAAGTAGGGCGAGAGGTAGCCGCGGTCGAACTGCATGCCCTCGACGACCTCGAGCGAGGTCTCCATGGACTTGGCTTCTTCAACCGTGATGACGCCGTCCTTGCCGACCTTGTCCATCGCTTCCGCGATGATCTTGCCGATGGTCTCGTCGTTGTTCGCCGAGATCGTGCCGACCTGGGCGATCATCGTGCCGGACACCGGCTTGGCGAGCTTCTTCAGCTCGTTGACCACCGCTTCGACGGCCTTCTCGATGCCGCGCTTCAGCTCCATCGGGTTCGCACCGGCGACAACGTTCTTCGCGCCTTCGCGGAAGATCGCCTGCGCGAGCACGGTCGCGGTCGTGGTGCCGTCGCCGGCGATGTCGGACGTCTTGCTCGCCACTTCGCGGACCATCTGGGCGCCCATGTTCTCGAGCGGATCCTTGAGGTCGATTTCCTTGGCGACGGTGACGCCGTCCTTGGTGATCGTGGGGGAGCCGAACTTCTTGTCGAGGACGACGTTGCGGCCCTTCGGACCGAGCGTGACCTTCACCGCGTTGGCGAGCTGGTTCACGCCGCGCAGGATGGCCTGGCGGGATTCCTCGCCGTAAATAATCTGCTTTGCCATAAATCTCTTGTCTCCGAATGTCGAGCTGTCAGCATCAGCTGTCAGCTATCCAAGTGGAGCTGTCAGCTTCAGCTGTCAGCTCAGCCCGACGCTCTGGCTCTCAGCAGCGGCTGGAAGCTGGGAGCTGAGAGCTGAAAGCTCGAGAGCTACTTCGTAGTGATGACGCCGAGGATCTCTTCCTCGCGCATGATCAGGTATTCGGTGCCCTCGAGCTTGATCTCCTGGCCCGAGTACTTGCCGAACAGGATCGTGTCGCCTTCCTTCACGTCGAGCGGCGTCACCTTGCCGTCCTTCTCGATCTTGCCCTTGCCGACGGCGATCACCTTGCCCTGCTGGGGCTTCTCTTTGGCCGAGTCCGGGATGATGATCCCGCCGACCTTCTGTTCGCCTTCTTCGATGCGCTGCACGATGACTCGATCGTGCAGGGGACGGATACCGACTTCCGATTTCGTGGCTGCCATACTGCGCGTCTCTCCCGAATAACGGTTGATTGGTGGTGTGAACGACTGAAAAGCCTAGGAATAAGCGCTGAGGTCACACGGCGCGGTAGCACTCGGTGATCCCGACTGCTAAATGTAGCGAAGGGGGAGGGTGCTGTCAAGCAGTCGCCGACGCCGACTGCTAATCACGCGCGATATCTAGGCGCGAACGCTTGATCCGGTACTCGGTCATCTTGCGCGCAACCGTGTTCCGATGCATTCCGAGCAGCTCAGCGGCATCGCCGACGCTGCCCTTTCGAACGCTGCAGGGCACGCGCGATGAACATCTTCTCGAACTCCCGCCGGGCATCGTCATAGAGCACGCCCTTGTCGAGCATCTCCTGGACGAGCTTTTCGAGCTGGTCGCGCACGGCCTTAAATGAGCTCGCGTCCGGACAACAGGCGGAAGGCTTCGACGTACTTTTCGCGCGTTTTCTGGATCACCGGGTCCGGGAGCGAGGGCACCGGTGGCTGCTTGTTCCACTTGATGTCCTCGAGGTAGTCGCGGACGAACTGCTTGTCGAAGCTCGGCACGCCGTGGCCCGGTGCGTAGGAATCGCGCGGCCAGAACCGCGACGAGTCCGGGGTCAGCACCTCGTCGATCAGGACGATGTCGGTCGCGGGATCGCCGTCGCCGACCAGGCCGAACTCGAACTTCGTGTCGGCGATGATGATGCCCTTGGACTCGGCATGCTCACAGCCGCGGCGATAGATCTCGAGCGTCAGATCTCGCAGCCGCTTGATGAGATCCGTGCCCGACGATGGCGCCGGCCTGTTCGTAGGAGATGTTCTCGTCATGGCCGGTGTCGGCCTTGGTGGCCGGTGTGAAGATCGGTTCAGGCAGCCGGTCCGACTCGCGGAGGCCGGCCGGCAGCTTGATGCCGCAGACGGCGCCGGTCTGCTGATATTCCTTCCAGCCGGATCCCGACAGGTAGCCGCGCGCGACGCACTCGACCGGCAACGGGCGCGTCATGCGCGCCAGCATCGTGCGGCCCTTGCAGCACCTCGGCGTGCGGCCGCGCCGCGGCAGGGAAGTCGTTGACGTCGATCCCGAGGAGGTGGTGCGGAACCAGACCCTCGAGCCGCTCGAACCAGAAGGCGGAGAGCTGGGTGAGCACTTTGCCCTTGTCGGGAATGCCCGAGCCGAGGACGTAATCGAATGCCGAGATGCGGTCGGTGGCGATCATCAGCAGCGCGGTCTCGCCCGAGTCGAGCGTGACCTCGTAGACGTCGCGAACCTTGCCGCGGCGGTGCAGTTGAAGACCAGCGAGTGCGGTTTCGAGAACTGGAGAGGAAGAAGTAGACAAGTGCGCCTCACGAAGAAAAGAGCGTGAAGATTACAACTCCAATCTCCAAAACTCAAATCTCGGTCGGGCTCGATCGGATCGTGAAATGTGCAGAGCTACTTGGAGCGCACCGCAATGTCGCCGCGCACGGCGCGGAGCGTGATCGCCGGTCCGCCGCCGGCGACGGCGCCGTTGACGCGGGTCTCGCGGCGGTTCTCAGCAGGGGCGCCTTCGGGTGGCGCGTTCACGCTCAGGCCCGCCTTCTCGAGTTCGGCGTCGACGGTCACCTTGCCATTGACGCTGAGGGCATCGATTTGTGAAGCCGCCTGGCGGCACCGTCAACTCGATCGGCTCGTCCCCATCGTTGTAGATGGCGAGCGGCACCGGCGCCGCCATGCTCACCCGGATCTCGGTTTCGCGGCCGTCGATCCTGGCATCGGTCTTCAGGCCCACGAACGCCACCTTGCCGAGGCTCGCGTTCACGCGCACCGGGCCTTTGAGCCCTTCGAGCTTGTCGAACTGGACGTCGGTCGAGTTGCAGTCGACCTCGAGACCCCCGGTCAGGCTTTCGCCGCGAAACTCGCCGGTGCCGAGCGAGAGCATGGTGTCACCGCGGACCTTGGCCGACCCGGACCTTGGCACCCGCCGCGGTCGTCAGCTTCAGCGACCCGACATCCGTGATCGTCGCCGTCGAGCCGCGCTGCGTGAGCGTGACGGTGCCCGGCACATTGCTGACCGTCGTGGTGTTGCGCGTGATCCCCATCGTCACAAGGGCGACGTTGGTGATCGTCAGTTCGCCGTTCTTCTCGTCAATGCGGACGCCGAGGCGCGACGGGACCTTGAGCCGCAGCGTGGGCCGCTGCGTTCCTTCGACGGGAGCGTCGAGCGACAACGATGAGCACGCCGGCCGCCTCGTCGAACTTGAGCGTGGTCGCCGTGGCCAGCTTCTCGGCCTCGGCCTTGTCGTAGCCGTTGGAGCGGACATTGAACTCGGCCTGGATGTCGGCCCGGTCTTCGCCCGTCACGGTGATCCCGCCGACGGCCATGCGGATCCGGACCTCCTTCAAGCGTGTCAGGTGCGGGCTTGGTAAAGGTGTGGGTGATCTCGGCAGACTCCGGCCGGCCCCGAACCTCCTTGCGGATCCCTTCGATAATCCGGTGGATCGAGAAGCCCCGGGCCTTCGGGTCCGTCGGCGGCGCGGTGAACTGGTAGACGACCAGTCCGAACAGCACGAACCCGACGGCGAGCAATAACTCACGTTTTCCCATAGACTTGTCACCTAACACATGCGTTCACGGGCCCGGTCGATTCTTATTCTCGCTGTCACCGCGGGTCTGCTGGCCTTTTTCTTCCGCGACGTCGACGTCTCGGGGGTCTGGGCCGAAACGCGCCGTGCGGATCCGTGGCTGCTGATCCTGGCGGTTGCGGCGACGCTTTTGACCTACCTGCTGCGGGCGTGGCGGTGGCAGGCGCTGCTCGCGCCGATCGGAAACGCCAGCTTCTCGAATGCGTTCCGCACGACGGTCATCGGCTTTGCCGCCAACACCTTTGTTCCGCGTGCCGGTGAAGTCATCCGGCCGTACCTGCTGGCGCGAATCGAAGGCCTCCGCCCGACCGCGGCGTTCGCGACGATTATCATCGAACGCCTCCTCGATCTCGCCGTCGTCTTGCTGCTGTTCGGCTTTTTCGTGCTGACGGTACCGGCTGGTGTGGTCTCCGGCGATGCCGACAAGTTCGCGCACGTCAAGTTCTGGGGCAACGTCGCGGCCGGCGGCGTCGATCGTTGGCCTCGCGTTCCTGTTCGCCCTCGCCGGCCATCCCGAACGGCTCGGCCGCGCCGCTGGCCGGGTCGAAGCGATCCTGCCGGCCCGGGCCGCGCGTCTGCTCGCGCAGTTCGTCGAGGCCTTTGCCCAGGGCCTGGCCGTGATGCGCCAGCCAGGCCGTCTTGCCGTCGCCCTCGTGCTCTCGTTCCCCCTGTGGATGTCGATTGCCGCCGGTATCTGGCTGACGTCGCAGGCCTTTCATATTACGTTCCCGTATACCGGTTCGTTCCTCGTGATGACGCTGCTCGTCGTCGGTGTCGCGATGCCGACGCCGGGCGCGATCGGCGGATTTCATGCGGCCTACCAGATCTCCGTCGAGACCTTTTTCGCCGCGTCGGCGGACCAGGCCGTCGGGGCCGCGATCGTGCTCCATGCCATCTCGTTCGTCCCGGTGACCGCGCTGGGCCTGCTTTTCATGGCGCAGCGATGGCCTGACCTTCAGCGGCGTCCGTAAGATCGCGCAGACGTCCGATTCGTCGCCCGGCGCCACGGTCACCAAGGAAACGGGAGCCTGACCGCGATGAAGTGTCCCTACTGCGCGCACCTCGGAGACAAGGTCGTCGACTCCCGCGAGAGCAAGGAAGGGGAAGTCATCCGCCGCCGTCGCGAGTGTCTCGGCTGCGGACGCCGCTTCACGAGCTATGAGCGGATCGACGAGATCCCCTACATGGTCGTCAAGAAGGACGGCAGCCGCGAGCGGTTCGAGCGGCAGAAGCTGATGGCCGGCCTGCTCAAGGCGTGCGAGAAGCGCCCCGTCAGCGTCGCCTCGCTCGAAGCCGTGGCCGACCGCGTCGAGTCGGCGCTCCAGGAGAAGCCGGAGCGCGAGATGAGCACCGAGGAGGTCGGCGCCTTCGTCATGAACGAGCTGCGGACCCTCGACAAGGTGGCGTATGTTCGGTTCGCCTCGGTCTATCGCCACTTCCGCGACATCGGGGAGTTCATGACCGAGTTGAAGGACCTTCTGAACGCCAAGGAGTAGCGCGGGAAGCTGGATCGACCCAATGCCCCCTGCCACCGACATTCGCCCGACCCTTCCCGTGCGCAAGGGGGCGGTGCGGCAGGCGCCAGCCGCACGACGGCCGCTCCGTGACAACCCGCGCCTGATCCTCGCTCGGGATCCTCGCCCTCATCGCGGCGCTCGTCGGCATGAGCATTCTCGCCGACCAGTCGGCGGAGATGAACCCCGATTTCCTGACCGAGGTCGTGGTCTACGCGCTCTCGGCCGGCGTCCTGATGATGCTGATCGCGCTCGCCTTCGTGCTGGCGCGGAACATCGTCAAGCTGGTCGTCGAGAGACGACGCGGGCTGCCGTTCTCGCGGTTCCGCGCCAAGCTGGTGCTGGCGCTGCTCGGGCTGACGATTGTCCCGTCGGTGCTCGTGCTGCTCGTCGGCGGACAGCTGATCCGCAACAGCACCGCGCGATGGTTCGCTGACCCGGTCGAAGCCGTGCTGTCGTCGGCAAACGCGATCGCGGCCGGCTACTACGACGAGCGCCAGGCGGAGGTCGCAGGCCACGCCTCGCGCATCGCGCGCGAGCTCCCGATCGAGGCGCTCCGGTCGGGCGATGTGGCGGCGATCCGAAGCGTCCATCGAGGGCGACGTGCGAGAGGGCAGGGTCGCACTCGTCGAGGTCTACCGCGTGCAGCCCGGCGCGGACCCGCGCGCGGTGGTCGACGTGTCGAATCCTCGGCCCTGCCGCGCCTCAAGAGCCGCGGCTCAGCGGACCGGTTGGCGGCGCGCATCGCATCCGGCAGCAGCGACGTCACGGCCCACGATCCGGTCGAGGGCGGCGAACTGCTCCGCGCCGGAGTGCTCGTTCGGGACGCATCGGGCGGAGCGCTCGGCGTCGTGGTCGTGAGCCACCTCCAGTCAGGCGATCTCGCGCAGCACTCTGCGGCGGATCACCGAAGCGTACGAGGGCTATACCCAGCTGCTGGTCATGCGGCCCGCCCTCGAAGGCGTCTACCTGTCGATCTTCCTGATGATGACGCTGATGATCCTGATCAGCGCCACCTGGATCGGGATGTACCTCGCCAAGCGCATCACCCGGCCGATCCAGTTGCTGGCCGCCGGCGCCCGCGAGATCGGCGCCGGACGGCTGGATCATCGCATCGAGCCCGAGACTCGCGACGAGTTCGGCTCGCTGGTCGAAGCGTTCAATACCATGGCCGGCGAGCTTGCGGCGAGCCAGCGCAAGCTCGAACGATCGAGGCTGGACCTCGAACACAAGCACGTCGAAGTGGAGGAGCGCCGTCAGTACATCGAGACCGTGCTCGAGCGGATCGCCACCGGCGTAGTCTCGATTGGTCCGGAAGGGCAGATCGAAACGCTCAACACGGCCGCGATCAGGCTGCTCGGCCTCCCACCGGAAGCGATCGGCGAGCAGGCGGGCACGCGTCTTCGATCGCGAAGATCTGCGCCCGCTCTGGCAGATCATCCAGCGCGCGCGGGACGGCGCCGCGGAACCACCGGCGCAGGAAATCGCGCTCGTGCGCGAGGGCCGCGAGGTCCATCTCGCCGCCGCCGCCACGCTGCTGCCCGCGAGCGAGAGTTTGCCGGCCGGCACCGTTCTCGTGTTCGACGACGTCACGCCGCTGATTCGAACGCAACGGGTGGCGGCCTGGCGGGATGTGGCGCGCCGGCTCGCCCACGAGATCAAGAATCCGCTCACACCGATCCAGTTGAGCGCTGAGCGACTGCGCCGGCAGTTCGCGACGGCGCCACCGAATGCGCGCGCGTTGATCGAGGAGTGCACGACGACCATCGTCACGGAGGTCGATTCACTCAAGGCGCTGGTCGACGAGTTCGCCCAGTTCGCGCGCATGCCGGCGCCCAAGGCGGTGCCGACCGATCTCAACGCCGTGCTGACCGAAACGATGGCGCTGTATGCCGGACTGTTCAAGGAGATCGCGCTCGTGAGCCGGCTGGCCGCCGGCCTGCCCCTCGTCCGCATCGATGCGGAGCAGATCCGGCGCGTCGTCATCAATCTTGTCGATAACGCGGTGGAGGCGCTTGGCGGCGCCGGCGCGGGCGCGCGCCCGGATGGCCGCGCACCGGAGATCGAGCTGGCGACCCAGCATGATCCCGTCAACGGCGTCGTGCGGGTAACCATCAGCGACAACGGTCCCGGGATTCCGCCGGAAGATCGCGACAAGCTGTTCATGCCGTACTACTCGACCAAACAGCGCGGCAGCGGGTTAGGCCTGGCGATCGTCCGCCGCATCATCGCCGAGCACGGCGGCGCCATCGACGTGGCCGGCAACGCGCCTTCAGGTACGATCTTCACCATCGAATTGCCATGCTGACAGTCTCCAGCTTCCAGCTTCCAGCTTCCGAGGCATGAGGCCGACCGTTCTGATCGTGGACGATGAGGCCGGGCGTCCGCAGCGCCCTCGGCGGCGTCCTCCGCGACGAAGGCTATGCCGTCGAAGCGGTGGACAGCGGTGAAGCCTGCCTCGACCGCGTCGTGCGCGCCGCCTTCGACGTGATCGTGCTCGACATCTGGCTGCCGGGCATGGACGGCCTCGTCACGCTCGAGAAGCTGCGGCACCGGCGCGTCGACTCGCCGGTGGTGATGATCTCCGGGCACGGCAACATCGAGTCCGCCGTCCGCGCGATCAAACTCGGCGCCTACGACTTCGTCGAGAAGCCGCTCTCGCTGGAAAAGACGGTGCTCGTCATCGGCAATGCCGTCCGCCAGCGGCGGCTCGAAGCCGAGAACCGCGCCCTTCGCGCCACTGTCGACAAGCGCATGACGATGGTGGGGGAGAGCTATGCGATGGGCCAGCTCCGCGAACAGATCGCGATGGCGGCGCCGACCAACGGGCGCGTGCTGATCTTCGGCGAGAACGGTACCGGCAAGGAACTCGTCGCGCGCAGTATCCACGGCCTGAGCCGCCGCCGCAGCCGCGCCGTTCATCGAACTCAATTGCGCCGCGATCCCGGAGGAGCTGATCGAGAGCGAGCTGTTCGGGCACATGAAGGGTGCCTTCACCGGCGCCGTCGCCGATCGACGGGGCAAGTTCGAGCTCGCCGATGGCGGCACGCTGTTTCTCGACGAGATCGGCGACATGACGCTGAAGACGCAGGCGAAGGTTCTCCGCGCCTTGCAGGAGCAGGTCGTCGAACCGGTCGGGCGGGACCAACAGCGTCAAGGTCGACGTCCGCGTGCTCGCGGCCACGAACAAGGATCTCCCGACCGAGATCCGCGCCGGCCGCTTCCGCGAAGACCTGTACTTCCGCCTGAACGTCATCCCGGTCTACGTGCCGCCGCTGCGGGACCGCGATTCGGACATTCCCGTCCTCGCCGATCACTTCATGGGGGAGCTCGCGCGCGAGTACGGGCGGCGGCCGAAGCGATTCGATATCGGCGCGGCGACCGGGCTGCGCAGCTACGCTGGCCCGGCAACGTCCGCGAGCTGCGCAACGTCATCGAGCGGCTGATCATCATGGTTGCCGGGCGAAGTCATCACGCTCGACGACCTCGCCTTCCTCGATGGCCGAAGCGTCCGCGATGTGACGGCGACCAATGAAGAGGTCGTGACGCTGCACGAGGCGAGGGATCGCTTCGAGCGGGACTACATCCTGAAGGCGCTGGCCGCGCAGCAGGGCAACATCTCGCGGACGGCGGAGATGCTCGGCGTCGAGCGCAGCAACCTGTATCGCAAGATGAAGGGGTTCGGGATCATTCCGTCACGCCGAGAAGAGGAGAGCGCGTGACGCCTAAGGCATGGAAAAGGGAAAAGGGAAAATGGAAAAGGAGCTTACTACTCGCTCCTTAGCTTGTTTTCCAAGACCTGATCCCCACTGAATCCTTCGATCTGCAGGTAGTACTCGGCCGCTCGCATAGCAGTGCCGCTGCCGGAACCAGGCCGACGATCTCGCTCTCCAGGATCGTCACGCCGTAGCGCTCGGCCTCACGCTTCACCATCTCGAAGACGCGGAAGACGGGCGTCTTCTGGTAGTTCGTCAGGTTCATCGAGACCTGGGCGATCTTGCGGTCCTCGAGCATCACGCCCATCGCCTTGACGAAGCGGAGCCCGCCGGTGCTGTGGCGGACGGCGGCGGCGATCTTCTTGGCGACGTCCAGCCGGTCGCTGTTCAGGTTGATGTTGTAGGCGATGAGCGGCATGCGTGCGCCGATGACCGAGGCGCCGGCCGATTCATGCGGCTGCGCGGGTCCGAAATCAGGCGCCCACCCGGGTGTCGCCATCTTCGCCGCGAGCCCCTCGAACTCTCCGCGCCGGATGTCTTCGAGGTTCTTGCGCGCCGGCGTTCTTCGAGGCATCCTCGTAGAGATAGACCGGCAGCGCGAAACGCTCGGCGACGGTGGCGGCGACATCCTTCGCCAGCGCGACACAGTCCTCCGTGGTGGCGCCCTCGATCGGCACGAAGGGGACGACGTCGACCGCGCCGAGGCGCGGATGTTCGCCGCTGGTGGGTCCGCAGGTCGATGGTTGCGACCGCGACATCGAAGAGCGCCAGCGTCGCGGCTTTGAGCGACGGCGCGTCACCGACGATCGTGAAGACCGAACGGTTGTGCGACGCATCGGATGAGGCGTCGAGCAGCCGCACCCCGGGCGTGCTGCGTGATCGCGTCCGCCATGCGGGCAACGATCTCTGGACGGCGACCTTCACTGACGTTCGGAATCGACTCGATAATGGCCATGGCAAGACTATAATTCACCGAGACATGACCGACCCGCTCCGTTCGGACCGTCTGCCCCTTGCGGCAGACGTGCCGGAACGGGACCGAGACGCGCGCATCGAAGAGCTCCTGCTCGCGGGGCTCGATCATTATTTTTCCGAACAGCACGAACTCGCGATCAACGTCTGGACGCGCGTGCTCTTCATCGACCGCGGCCATGCCCGTGCCCGCGCCTACATCGAGCGGGCCCGCAGCGCGGTCGCCGAGCGGCAGCGCAAGGGCGATGAACTGCTGCACACCGGCAGTGCCGCGTTCGACCGGGGCGACGCCGAAGGCGCGCGCCGGCTCGTCGCTTCCGCGGTGGAGCACGGCGCCTCGCCAGACGAAGCGCTGGCGCTGCTGGCACGAATCGAACGGCTGGAGCTGGCCGCCGTCATCCGGGCGCGTCACGCGCGAACCGGATGCACGCGTCGGCGTCGCCCGGCCGCACACGCCGGCGGCCGGCTTCGCGCGGTGGCGCTGGATCGGCGCCGGCGTTCTCGCCGGGCTGCTGCTCGCGACGGTCGTGCTCGGATTGCTCGTCCAGGGTGGCGTGGTGAGCTGGCTCTTCCCGGCCCGCGATCAGAGATCGTCATCGACGCTGAAGGCAACCCTGCCGGTGCCGTCGATCGCGGAGGTGGCGCTCTCCCGCGGCGAATCGTTGCGCGTCCGCGGCCGCCTGCACGAGGCGCTCGCCGCACTCGAAGCCGTTCCCGGCGGCGACCCGCTGCGGCCCCGCGCCGACGAACTGACGGCGATCATCCAGCGCCAGCTCCTTGCGGCGGCGCGATCCGGCCGGCGCCTCGGCCGCCGACCTCGAGTCCCGCCGACCATGAGATGTTCGAAGTGCCAGTACATCAGCTTCGATAACAGCGACCGCTGTCGCAACTGCGGCTACGAGTTCTCCCTGTCGGTCGGTACAGGTGACGAGGACGTTCTCGATCTGCCCATCCGCACCGGCGATGAAGCCGTCAGGCCCGCTGGCCGACTTCACGCTCGCCGACCTCGGACACAGCGGCACCGCCACCCGTGCCGTCGATCCCGACGCCCACGCCTGCTGGCGGCGCGACGGGACGCCTCCGGACGCTGTCGTCGGGCGAGCTGCCACTGTTCCGCGGCGGGAGCCGTGACGAAGACGCGCCGCTCGTGAAGCTTGCCGGCGGTGCCGCGCGTCCCGATGTCGGTCCGGAAGTCCACGGTCGTGCCGCGTCCTCCGCAGCCTCAACGCCCGGTCTTCGAAGAGTTCGAGCTGGACCTCGAGCCGGAAGACGACGTGGATGCCGACGACGACGAGAACGATGGGCCCGATGAGGACGACGAGGCTGACGACGTCGACGTTGCGCCGGTCGCGGCATCTCAACGGACCGTCCGCGGCAAGTGCGGCCGTCGCCTGCCGACATCGCGCCGATCCTGCCCAGGATCCTCGCCGCGGTCGTTGATCTCGGGCTGCTCATCGGAATGGATGCCCTCGTCCTGCACGCCACACTCGAGGCTGTGCGGTCTGGAGTTCACCGATGCCGCGGCTGATCCCGGCGATTCCGTTCGCCGCCTTCCTGGCGCTGCTCAACGGCGGCTACGTCGCGGCGTTCACCGCCGCCGGTGGGCAGACGATCGGCAAGATGATGACCGGCATCAGGGTCGTGACGTCGGAAGAAGACGCCTGGACCGATCGCGTTCCGGTCGGGCCATCGGCGCTGAGGGCGCTTGGCTACCTGATCTCGGCGCTGCCGGCGGGTCTCGGCTTCCTGCCGGTGCTTCTCGGCGCCGAGCGCCGCGGCTTTCACGACCGTCTCGCCCACACTCGCGTCGTGAAAGCGTGACTCGGCTCGCGGTCTTCATCGCCACGGTCGGCTACTGCGGCTACTTTCCGTTCGCGCCCGGAACAGTGGGATCCGCGGCGGGACTGCTGTTCTACGCGCTCGTCTGGTGGACGGGATCGCCGGTCGTCGAAGTCGGGATGATCATCGGACTGTTCGCCGCCGGCGTCTGGGCCGCCACGACCGCCGAGCGCTACTTCGGCGGCGTCGACCCGGGCCCGATCGTCATGGACGAAGTGGTCGGCATGCTGATCACGCTGGCCTTCATCCCGAATCTCGGATGGTCCGGGATCCTCGCCGGTTTCGTGCTGTTCCGTATGTTCGACGTGATCAAGCCGTATCCCGCCGGACCGTTTCGAAGAGACTGCACGGTGGCCTTGGCGTCATGGCCGACGACGCCATGGCGGCCGTCTACGCGAACCTGTCACTGCGGTTCCTGCTCTGGTTCCTTCCCGCCTGGATCACATGACTCGTCGCACCTGCGGACGGCCGAAGTCATCGCCGTCGGCAGCGAGCTGCTCGGCTCGACGCGGCTCGACACGAACTCGCTCTTCATCTCCCGGACCTTGCCGAGCCTCGGCATCCAGCTGAAGGCCAAGGCGGTCGTCGGCGACGATCGCGCCTTGCTCAAGGACCTCTTCGCACTCGCCATCGGTCGCAGCGATGTCGTCGTCCTCACCGGCGGGCTCGGGCCAACCGACGACGATCTGACGCGCGAGGCGGTCACCGATGCCCTGGGCGTGCGATGTCGGAGGATGAAGCGATCACGGCGAGTCATCCGGCACCGCTTCGCACGGCGCGGGATGGTGATGCCCGAGTTCAACCGCAAGCAGGCGATGGTGCCCGCAGGATGCGACGGTCGCTCGCCAACCCGCATGGATCCGCACCCGGCTTGTTCATGACCGGTCGGCGAGAAGATCGCGATCCTGCTGCCGGGCCCGCCGCGGGAGCTTCAACCGATGCTCGACCGCGCTGTGCGAGCCGGACGGGTTGCTCGGCGCGCGGGCAGGGCAGCGAGCGGCTTCACACCGTGTCGATCTTCACGACCGGATTGTCGGAGTCTCACGTCGAAGAGATCGCGCAGCCGCTCTACGCTCCGTGGCGCGATCGCTGCGGAGCCGATCGAGACAACGATTCTGGCGACGCCCGGCCAGATCGAGTTGCACCTGACCATGCGGTCGGCCGATCTCGCGGCCGCAACGAGCACACTCGAGGACGCTCGCACCAAACTCGTCGAAGCGCTCGGCGTGCCTGTGTTTTCACCACCGATGGACGGCTGCTGCCGCAAGTGGTCGGCGCAGATGCTGCAGGCGCGCGGACTCACGCTCGCGGCGGCGGAATCCTGTACCGGCGGGCTGCTGCTGACGCGCATGACCGAGGTCGCCGGCAGTTCTGCATACGTCCGCGGCGGGGTCGTCGCCTACAGCAACGAGCTGAAGATCGAACTGCTCGGCGTGGATCCCGCGGTGCTCGACACCCACGGCGCGGTGAGCGAAGCGACCGCAGCCGCGATGGCGGACGGCGTTCACGCCAGAACGGCCGGCGGATGTGTGTGTCGCGATCACCGGCATCGCCGGCCCGTCTGGCGGGACCGAGACCAAGCCTGTTGGCACGGTCGTCATCGCCGTGCGGGTGGCCGGGCAGCCACTGTCGGTGCGGACCCATCTCTTTCCCGGCGGCGCGTGACATCGTCCGGCTCCAGGCGACGCAGACCGCCATCGATGGCGTGCGCCGGATCCTGCTCGGATCCCTGGCGCCGCGTCCCTGAGCCGTGCGACTCTTCGTTGCCGCGCATCCATCGGAAGAGGTGAGGACCGCCGCCGTCCGGTGTGCGGGCCGACTGCGCGCGCGGCTGGAACACGTCGGGGCCGGGCGCAGGCATCCGCTGGATCCCGGCCGGCGAACATGCACCTGACGGTGTGGTTCCTCGGCGAAGTGTCGGACCCGCGCGCCGGCGCCGTCCTCGATGCGCTGCGTCCGCCGATCGCGTTCGCGCCATTCAACGCTGCACGTGTCGGGATTCGGGGCGTTCCCGCCGTCCGGCCCGCCACGGGTGCTGTGGATGGGTGTCACTGAGGGCCTCGACGGGACTGGCGCTGCTGCACGAAGAAGTGGGCTCGCGACTTCAGCCCTGGGGCTTCCGGCCCGAGGGCCGCGCCTACTCAGCGCACCTGACGATTGCCCGGGTGAAGGACCCTCCGCACGGCGCCGGCCCGGGCGGCCATTCGTCACGCCGTCATGCACGAGGAAGGGGACGCCGGCAGCTGCCTGCGTCGATCACCTGGTGGTCTTCCGCAGCCGGACCTCTCCGTCCGGTGCGGCGTACGAGCCCCTGCTGCGAGTACCATTGACGTAATGCTCCCGATCCTCCTGGGATACCTGGCCGGCTCCGTGCCGTTCGCGTTCCTGCTGGCGCGCCTCAAAGGCATCGACGTGCGGATTGCCGGCAGCGGCAACGTCGGCGCGGCCAACGTCCTCCGCACGACGGGTCCGTGGCGCGGCGTCATCGTCATGTCGCTGGACGTCGCGAAGGGGATCGGTGCGGTGGCGATCGCGCACATGCTCGCAGGCGGCACCGCGCTGATCGCGCTCACCGGCGCGGCCGCGGTCGTTGGTCACATCTATCCCGGTCTGGCTGCGGTTCCATGGCGGCAAGGGTGTCGCGGTGGCGGCCGGCGTGTTCACCGTGCTCTCGCCGGGGGCGACCGCGGTGGCGGCCGGGTTGTTCCTCGTGATCGCGTGGATCACGCGCTACGTGTCGCTGGCATCGATGGCCGCCACAGTGGCGCTGCCGCCCGCGGCATGGATCGTCGGGGCGCCGCTCTCGGTTGTGCTGGTCGCGGCCGGCACCGCCGTCCTGATTCTCTTCCGCCACCGTAGCCAACTGGTCTCGTCTGCGCCACGGCACCGAACGCCGGATGGGGGCACGAGCATGAAGACGACGGCGGTCCTCGGGGCCGGCAGCTGGGGCACGGCGCTCGCGGTCCATCTCGCGAAGGCCGGGCATCATGTGCGCCTCTGGGCGCGCGACGGGGCGTTCGTAGAGGAACTGCGATCCACGCGCGCGAACGAGCGGTATCTGCCGGGCATTCCGCTCCCGGACAGGGATCGATCCGACGGCGTCGCTCGAAGAGGCGCTGTCGGGCGCGCGCTTCGTCGTCGTCGCCGTTCCCTCGCATGGCTTCCGCGCCGTCGTGAGAGCGTGCGACGCCGTTCCTGGACGAAGCCGTCCTGGTCAGCGCCACGAAGGGCATCGAGGTCGACTCGCTGCAACGGATGTCGCAGGTCATCGAGAGTGAAACCGCCGGGTGCTGCCGCGTCGTGGTGCTGTCCGGGCCGAGCTTCGCGCTCGAGACGGCGCGCGGACTGCCGACCGCGGTGCTCGCGGCATCGACCGACGACGAGGCCGCGGCGGCGGTGCAGGAACACTTTCGCGGCCAGGGGCTCCGGCTCTATGTCAACGACGATGTCGCGGGCGTTGAGATCGGCGGGCGCGCTGAAGAACGTGATCGCGATTGCGGCCGGCGTGACGGAGGGGCTGGGCCTCGGTCACAACACGCTCGCGGCGCTGATCACACGTGGGCTTGCCGAGATCTCGCGGCTGGCACTGGCAGAGGGCGGACGCCGCGACACGCTTGCCGGGCTGAGCGGGCTCGGCGACCTGGTGCTGACGTGTACCGGGGATCTGAGCCGCAACCGGCAGGTCGGAATTGCGCTCGGCCGCGGCCGATCGCTGGACGAAATTCTGGGCAGCATGCGGATGGTGGCGGAGGGCGTGCGCACGACGCGCGCGGCGCTCGCACTGGGCGCGAGACACGGCATCGAACTGCCGATCGCGTCGCAGATGCAGGCGGTGATCGATGGGCGATGCTCGCCGATCGATGCCGTCGAGGCGTTGATGCTTCGCCGCCAGCGCGCGGAGGTAGACGGGTAATCCATGGGGTTTTTCGATCGCATCAAACAGTCACTCACGCGCACCAAGGAGCAGTTCGTCGAACGCTTCGACGAGGTGGTCAAGCGCGCGGACGATCCGGAACGACGGACCCGTCCGGTCGATCTCGAAACCGTCGACGCGCTGGAGGAGGCGCTGATCTCCGCCGACATCGGCGTCGCGGCGTCGGACCAGATCGTCCAGGCGGTCAAAGTCCAAGCGCCGCAGCGGCCAGTCGCTCCGATCGCTGGTCAAGGAAGAGATCCACGGCATCCTCCGCGCCGCGGAGCGCCCATCGCGCAGCACCACAAGCCGCACGTCGTGATGATCGTCGGCGTGAACGGGACAGGGAAGACGACCACCGTCGGCAAGCTCGCGCGGCTGATCAAGGATTCCGGCAAGGTGCCGATGATCTGCGCCGCCGATACCTTCCGGGCCGCCGCGGTCGAGCAGCTCGAGATCTGGGCCAAGCGTGCCGGCGTCGACATGGTGCGAGCCCGCACCGGAGCCGACCCCGCGGCGGTCGTGTTCGATGCGCTCGCTGCCGCCAAGGCCCGCGGCCGGGACGTCGTCCTCGTCGACACCGCCGGACGACTGCACACCCGCGTCAACCTGATGTCGGAGCTGGACAAGATCCGCCGCGTCGCGACGAAGGAAGTCGCCGATGCACCGCACGAGGTGCTGCTGGTTCTCGACGCGACGGTCGGGCAGAACGGGCTGGCGCAGGCGCGCGAATTCATGAGCGGTCGCCGGCGTCAACGGCATCATCCTCACAAAGCTCGACGGCACCGCCAAAGGCGGCATCGTCGTCGCGATCGCGCACGATCTGAAACTGCCGATCCGTTACGTCGGCGTCGGCGAAGGGATCGACGACTTGATCCCGTTCTCCGCCGACGAATACGTGAACGCGCTCTTCGAAGTGAAGGAGTTCTGGGGACCGGCCGTCGTCGTAGCGCGCCGGCCCCAGTCGTCGATGTCCGACTGACCGCGACGCGTTCTTCATGCGCAAGGCCCTGGCGCTGGCCGAGCGCGGACGCGGGCGCACGTCGCCGAATCCGATGGTCGGGCGCTCTGGTCGTCGATCCTGAGGGCGTGATCGTCGGCCGAGGCGCCCACGAGTTCGCTGGTGGTCCGCACGCGGAAGTCATGCGCGCTGGCCGACGCCGGCGGACGCGCGCGCAGGCGCGACGATGTACTGCACCCTCGAACCCTGCACCCATGTCGGGCGCACCGGCGCGTGTGCGCCGCGGGTGGCAGCGGCCGGCATCCGGCCGGGTCGTGGTCGCCAGCGAGGACCCGAACCCGATTGCGCAGCGGCGGGAACGCGTTCCTTGCGGCCCAGGGGCTCGACGTCACGATCCGGAGTCCTGGCCGACGAGGCGGCGACGTTTGAACCGCCCGTTCTTCACGCTCGTCCGCCGCCGTCGTCCGTTCATCACGATGAAGGTTGCGCTGAGCTTCGGACGGCAATGGTGTCGGCGGCCCCTGGTGTCAGGACGGCGCTCAGCGGTGCGAAGGCGAATCGCTACGTCCATCGAGAGCGGGCGGAAGTGGATGCGATTGCGGTCGGTTCCGGAACCGTCCTGATCGACGATCCATTGCTGAATGCGCGCGTGGCCTACCGCCAGCGACCCCTGACGCGCGTGATCTACGATCGACGTCTGCGCACGCCGCCCGCGGCGCGGCTGTTCTCGACGCTCAGCGAGGGTCCGGTCATAATCATGACTGAACCCGCACGCAGTTGCCGCCGACCCTGATCGCGCCGCCGCGCTTGGAGCAGGCCGGGGCGACGATCCAGGCGATCGACAGCCGTCACGGCACTCGAGGCGTCCGTCGCAGGCGCTCGCCGCGCGGGGTGCCCTGTCGCTCATCGTCGAGGGCGGGCCGGTGCTGCACGGCGCTTTCTGGGACGCGGACCTGGTAGATCGCGTCCAGATATTTGTGGCGCCTCGAACGATCGGCGAGGCCGGGGTGGCCGTGGTTGGGGGAGTGGTGATGAGTTCGACCGCGGATTGCATGGCGAAGAGCCGCGGCAGCCTCGGTGACGACGTCCTCATGGAAGGTCATGTTCACAGGGCTGATTGAAAGCGTCGGGCAGGTCGCGGAGGCGCGGCCGACACCGGCGGGATTCCGGTCTGCGGATCAGCACGGCGCTGGCGGGGGAGCTCGCGCTGGGCGAGAGCGTCGCGGTCAACGGCGTGTGCCTCACGGTGGTCGCGTCCGAAGCCCGGCAGCGATGGACGCCGACGTCGCGCCCGAGACAGCGCGCGTCACGACACTGGAGTGCGGTGCAGCCCGGGCGCGGCGGTGAATCTCGAACGGTCGATGCGCGCCGACGCGAGAATCGGCGGACACTTCGTTCAGGGGCATGTGGATGCGACCGGCTCGATCGCAGAGATCATTGCAGGAGGGCGATTCTTCCGGCTGACGGTCACGTTTCCGGCAGGCGCTGGCTTCCCTGATCGTCGCGGAAGGGATCGGTGGCTGTGGACGGCATCAGCCTCACGGTCGCCAGCGTCGACGCCGACCGTTTCGACGTCCAGGTCATCCCGTTCACGTGGACGCACACGAACCTCTCGCAGGCGCAAGCGCGGCGATCTCGTGAACCTCGAGTTCGACATTCTCGGAAAATACGTCGCGCGCGCACTCGAGGTGCGGCGCTGACCCCGTAAACGACGTGAAGCAGGCACGGACGATGAAGCCCAAAACGAAGAAAGCGCACGCGGTCCCCCTTTGCCACGATCGAACAGGCTGTCGAGGCGATCCGCGACGGCAAGATGATCATCGTCGTCGACGACGAGGACCGGGAGAACGAAGGTGACCTGACCATCGCGGCCGAGAAGGTCACGCCGGAAGCCATCAACTTCATGGCCACGCACGGCCGTGGACTGATCTGCATGCCGATGACCGAAGAGCGGCTCGACGAGCTCGATCTCCCGCTGATGGTCGAGAAGAACACCACGACGTTCGATACGGCATTCTGCGTGTCGATCGAGGCCAAGGGAGTAACCAGCACCGGGATCTCGGCCGCCGATCGCGCCGCCACCGTCCTCGCGGCAATCGATTCGAGGACCCGGCCTTCGGACCTGGCGCGGCCCGGGCACATGTTCCCGCTGCGGGCGAGAACCGGCGGCGTGCTGGTGCGCGCGGGCCAGACCGAAGCAGCCGTGGACCTGTCGCGAATCGCGGGCCTCTACCCGGCCGGCGTGATCTGCGAAATCATGAACCCCGACGGCACGATGTCCCGCGTGCCAGACCTGACGCGCTTTGCCAAGAAGCACAAGCTGCTGATGATCACGGTCGCGGACCTGATCCAGCACCGCATGCGCAACGAAGGGCTGGTCCGTCGCGTCGCATCCGCGGCGCTGCCGACCGCAGCACGGTGACTTCCGCGTCATCGCCTACGAGAGCATCATCGACCGCGAAACCCACGTCGCGCTCGTCAAGGGGGAGATCGGAGCCGGTGACGACGTCATGGTTCGGGTCCACTCCCGCTGCCTGACCGGCGACGTGTTCCACTCGTCCCGGTGCGACTGCGGTCCCCAGTTCGACGCCGCGATGGACAAGATCGCGGATACCGGGCGCGGCGTTCTGCTCTACCTGAACCAGGAGGGCAGGGGGATCGGGCTGGCGAACAAGATCCGCGCCTACGAGCTCCAGGATCAGGGCTATGACACCGTCGAGGCGAACGAGAGGCTGGGGTTCAAAGCGGACCAGCGCGATTACGGGATCGGCGCCCAGATCCTGAGGGACCTCGGCGTCAAAACCATGCGGCTTTTGTCGAATAACCCAAGGAAACTCGTCGGCCTCGAAGGTTATGGGTTGTCAGTGAGCGAGTGGGTCCCGCTCGAAATCGCCGCATCCGAGCACACCCGCCGCTACCTCACGACCAAAAAAGAGAAGCTCGGCCATAAGCTGACAGGGGTCTGAGAATGGAAAAGGGAAAAGGGAAGATGGAAAAGAGTCTGGCTTCAGCATAGGGGCCGCAAGCCCAGCTCTTTTCCATTTTCCCTCTTCCATTTTCCCTCGGCCGAGCGGCCCGCCTTTGACATCGGGCCGCTCCATCGTCTACCATAACCGTTTGCGCCTGAAGCTCTTACGGCCGCAGGGCACCCGGAACCGAACCAATGTTTGAATCGCTCAGCGACCGGCTTCAGGGAGTCTTCCGCTCCCTTCGTGGTGAAGCCCGCCTGACGGAGGAGACCGTCGAAGCGGCCCTCCGCGAGATTCGGCTGGCTCTGCTCGAGGCGGACGTCAACTTCAAGGTCGTCAAGGCGTTCATCGACCGGGTTCGCGACAAGGCTGTCGACAAGGACGTTCTCAAGAGCCTGACACCGGCCCAGCAAGTCGTGGCGATCGTTCGCGACGAGATGCTGGCCTTGTTTGGTGATTCCAAGGGCGGTCTTCCGCCAACGCAGCAGCGGCCGCGGGTCGTGCTGATGCTCGGCCTTCAGGGGTCGGGCAAGACGACGACGACGGGCAAGCTTGGGCGCTGGCTGACGAAGCAGGGCAAGCATCCCATCCTCGTCTCGACGGACGTCAGGCGTCCGGCGGCGATCGAGCAGCTCAACGTCGTCGCAAAACAGGCCGGCGTGCGGGTCCACGATCCGGCCGGGGAACTGGATCCCGTCAAGCGCGCCGCGGGTGCACTTGCGGAAGCGAAGAACGCCGGCTTCGACGTCATCATCGTCGACACCGCCGGGCGCTTGCACATCGACGACGACTTGATGGGCGAGTTGCAGGCGATCAAGGCGGCGGTGCAGCCGACGGACATGTTGTTCGTCGCCGACGCGATGACGGGCCAGGACGCCATCAAGAGCGCCGGCGAATTCAACCGCCGCATCGGTGTCACGGGCGTCGTGCTGACCAAGATGGACGGCGATGCGCGCGGCGGCGCGGCGCTGTCGGTTGTCGGTGTCGTCGGCGTGCCGGTGGCGTTTGTCGGCAGTGGCGAGCGGCTGCAGGACCTCGAGCCGTTCCACCCCGACCGCGTCGTGTCGCGCGTGCTCGGCATGGGCGACGTGCTGTCGCTCATCGAGAAGGCCGAAGAGGCCGTCTCGATGGAAGACGCACAGAAGCTCGAAGACAAGATCCGGAAGAACGCCTTCACGCTGGAGGATTTCCGCGACCAGCTGCGGACGATCAAGAAGATGGGCCCGATCGAGCAGATCCTCGGGATGCTGCCCGGCATGGGCAACTTGAAAGAGATGACCGCCGCGCGCGGCCAGGTCGACGACAAACAGCTCGGGCGAGTGGAAGCGATCATCAACTCGATGACCGCGAAGGAACGGAACAATCACCAGTTGATCAACGGGCAGCGCCGCAAGCGGATCGCGAAGGGCAGCGGCACGTCGGTCGAGGACGTGAACAAGCTCCTCAAGCAGTTCGTGCAGATGCAGAAGATGCTGAAGCAGCTTGGTGGAATGGCTGGCCTGGGCAAGAAGAAGCCCAACATGAGCATGGTCAAAGGGCTCATGAATCGGTAGACTAGAACAGCTCTGCGGCTGCCGAGCGAGGCGCTGGAAGGTAGCCGGCCGGAGGCCGGCCGCCGAGCTGAGAGCGAGTGGGGGTGAGGCCCCCGAGCAGCTAATAGAGGAACAGAATGTTAGCAATTCGTTTGAGAAAGACCGGATCCAAGAAGCGCCCGTTTTTCCGCGTGGTCGTCACCGACTCGCAGAACGGCCGTGACAGCAGCTTCGTCGAGGTGCTCGGGTTCTACAACCCGCGCACGACGCCCGAGACGCTGAAGCTCGATCGCGAGCGCCTGACGCACTGGGTGAGCAAGGGTGCCGTGCAGTCCGACACGCTGCGCACGCTGGTCGCACGGATGCCGGAAGCGCCGGCAGCGGACGCGGCCGCACAGCCCGCATCGTGAGCCGCGCCCGCGATGTCGTCGAGGTCATCGCGAAGGCGCTGGCTGACAAGCCCGACGCCGTCCGCGTGACGGAGCGTGAGGCCAAGGGGCAGACGTTCGTCGAGCTCGCGATGGCGCCGGGCGATCTTGGCCGGGTCATCGGCCGGCAGGGCCGGACCGCCAACGCCGTTCGCACGCTCGTGACGCTGGCGGCGGAGTTGGACGGCACGAAAGCGACGGTCGATTTCAGGGATGACGACTGACGATCTGATCCTGGTCGGACGGGTGGCCCGGGCTCACGGCAACAAGGGGCAGGTCATCGTCAATCCGGACACGGACTTCCCGGATGACCGCTTCGTCGTCGGCGCCACGCTGCTGGTCGGGGCGGCCGGAACACCGCGCCGGATCACGAGCGCCCGCTTCCACCAGGGGCGCCCGGTCATTGGTCTCGAGGGAATCGAGACGATGGACGATGCGGACCGGCTGGCGGAGGCGGAGTTGAAGGTGCCGGCCGCAACGCTGGCGCCGCTGCCGGAGAAGACGTACTACCGGCATGAACTGGTCGGGTGCGAGGTGCAGGACACCGAGGGCCGCCTGATCGGCGAGGTGGCGGCGGTTGAAGGGTCGATCGAGATGAGCCGGCTCGTGATCAACGCGCCTCACGGCGAGGTGCTGATCCCGCTGGTCGACGAGATCTGCGTCGAGGTCGCACCCGCCGAGCGCCGGATTCGCATCAAGGCGCCCGACGGACTGATCGAGTTGAACGCGAAGTGAAGTTCGACATCGTCACCATCTTTCCGAAGATGGTGGCAGGTCCGCTGGCGGAAGGCGTCGTCAGCCGAGGGATCGCGAGCGGTCTGCTGGACGTAAAGGTCCACGACCTGCGCACCTTCACAACCGACAGGCATCGCGTCGTCGACGACATGCCGTTCGGTGGCGGACCGGGGATGGTGATGAAGCCGGAACCGCTCTTCAGAGCGGTCGAGGCGATCGTCGCGGAGCGGGGAAGGCCGGGCGCAGTGATCCTGACCTCACCCGACGGTGAGAGGCTGACGCAGAAGATGGCGGAGCGGCTCCGGGGTTTGGAGCACATCGCGATTTTGTGCGGACGGTACGAAGGCGTGGACGACAGGGTTCGGACGCACCTGGCGACGGAAGAAGTATCGATCGGGGATTACGTGGTGTCGGGTGGTGAGCTGCCGGCCCTCGTGATCGTCGATGCGGTGGCCCGGCTGGTGCCGGGAGTGGTGGGCGACGAGCAGTCGGTGGCGCGCGACACGTTCTCGAAGGGGTTGCTGGACTTTCCGCAGTACACGCGGCCGGCAGACTTCGAAGGACACACGGTCCCGCCGACGCTGCTGTCGGGGAACCACAAGGAGATCGAGCGGTGGCGGCGGCGCGAAGCGCTGGTGCGCACCCTCGACCGGCGGCCGGATCTGCTGAATAGCGCAGAACTGGATGAGCAGGACAGAGCCCTGCTGAAAGAGGTTCTGGAAGAGCGACGGTAATAGCTTGTTCGTGAACGGGCCGCGGCCGGAATGGAGCCAGCGGCGAAGTGCTGGCGGAATGAAGGCCGCCAGGCGGGGTGCAGGGGACCCCGCCGAAGGGAGTAAATGATGACTGCGGTTGAAACCGTCGAGCGCGCCAACATGGTGCAGCGTCCGACGATCAAGTCGGGTGATACGGTCCGGGTGCACGTGAAGGTGCGCGAAGGCGACAAAGAGCGCATCCAGGTGTTCGAGGGCATGATCATCGGCATGCACCGCGGCGGCGCCCGCGCGACCTTCACGGTCCGCAAGGTGTCGTTCGGCCAGGGCGTCGAGCGCATCTTCCCGCTCCACTCGCCGATCATCGACAAGATCGACGTGCTGCGGACGGCGAAGGTTCGCCGCTCGAAGCTGTACTTCCTGCGCGACCTGAAGGGCAAGGCCGCACGCATGAAGGAAACGAAGCGTCCGCAGACCACCTAACCGGCACGTCGCACGTACGCACATCGCACGTGAGCACGTTGATGGTGAAGGTTCGGGCTTTCAGAACGCTGGAGAACTCCCTCCGGCGCATGGGCTTCAACTACGTTGCAGGTGTCGACGAGGTCGGCCGGGGTTGCCTGGCCGGACCCGTCGTCGCTGCAGCGGTCGTGCTCGATCCCAACCGCTACATCCCCAGGATCTGCGACTCCAAGACGGTCACGGCGCTCGAGCGCGAGAAGCTGTTCAAGCTGATCACCCGCGCCGCGATTGCGTGGGGAGTGGCCGGCTGCGATCCGATCGAAATCGATGACGTCAACATTCACCAGGCTTCTCTGCGCGCGATGCGCAAGGCGGTGATGTCGCTCATCCCTCTTCCCGATATCGTCCTCGTGGACGCCTTCCGCGTTCCCCGGTCTGCCGATGGCCCAGCGTCCCGTGATCCACGGGGATGCGAGCTGCACCGCCATCGCGGCGGCGTCGATCGTCGCCAAGGTCACGCGCGACCGCGCGATGGTCGAGTTGCACGCGAGCGACCCGCGCTACGGCTTTGACCGGCACAAGGGGTACGCCACCAAGGATCACCTCGAAGCGGTCGGCAGGTTCGGCTACTCGCCGGCACATCGACGGTCATTCCGCCCTTCGTCCCTGTTTGATACCATCGACTAGCATCGGCCTCGGGGCCGGGCAATTCATCACCGTCATTTGGCCATCGATCGCGAAGCGACACTCAAGAATGCGGAGAAGTTTCTCCGCGTCGGCCGCCTGGACGCCGCGATAACGGAGTACGCGCGCGTCGTCGACGATCAGCCGCGCGACTGGACGACGGCCAATACGCTTGGTGATCTCTACATGCGGGCGAAGCAGCCCGACCGCGCCGTGGCCCTCTACAGCCGCATCGCCGATCACCTGCGGATGGAAGGCTTCTACCCCAAGGCCGCCGCGCTTTACAAAAAGATCCTCAAGATCACGCCCGACGACGAGACCGTTCAGCTGCACCTTGCGGAGATCTCGGTCCGCCAGGGCCTGCTCGCGGACGCCAAGTCCTACTTCGCCGCCGTGGCAGGCCGGCCCGGACGCATCGAGCCGGCACGGGCGCTGCTCGCCGAGGCACTGGCGTCCGGGGGGAGCTCACGCGATGCCGTGATCGCGCTGGCGTGGAGCCTGGCTGGTTCGAACGTCGAAGCCGCGACGCTCTGCGTGGAGGCCGTGGCTGACGCCTCGATCGCCAGCGGCGATTTCGCCGATGCCGCCGCCATTCTGCAGGAACTCGAGAGTCGCGTACCGGGGCAGATCGGCACGCTTTTGCGGCTGGTCGAAGTCTCCGTGGATGGCGGGCTCGAAGCCACGATGTATGCGGCGCAGGCGCAACTCGCCGACGCCTATCTCGCGGCCGACCGTGCCGAGGAGGCGCGGGTCATCGCCGAGGATCTGGTCACCCGTGCGCCAGACGAGCCGTCGCACATCGAGCGGCTGCGAACGGCGCTCACCATGCTCAATGTCGACGACGTCGAGGGCGCGATCATGGCGCGGACGATGGCAGTGTCACAGGACGGCGACGCGTTCGACGATTTCGACGATATCCCTGTGGAGATGAAACTCGAGCCACCCCGCTTCGAACGGCCCGAGGACGTTGCAACCGTCCCGACTACGCCGCCGGCGGAGCCTGCCTCGGTGGCCGCGTTGCCGACGGAGCCATCCGAGAGGTACCGCCAGCCGCTCCACCGGTCGCGGAAATCGATCTGACGTCGCTGCTCGAGAGCTGGACGGCAGGCTGTGCCCGCCGTCGTTGCCCGCGGCCGCTCCCCGGCCCACTCGTGACCTGGAGGACGTGTTTGCGGCCATGCGCCACGGAGCCGCCGCAGGCGCCGATGCCGACGAAAGTGCCGAACACCTCGCGCTCGCGCAGTCCTACATCGCGATGGGGCAAGCCCGACGAGGCCATGGAGTCGCTCGAGATCGCGTCGCGCTCGCCGCAGTATCGCTTTGCCGCGGCCTCGACGCTCGGCCAGATCTGCCGCGACCAGAGCGATCTACCCCGGGCGATCGAGTGGTTCGAGCGCGCGATCGAGGCACCCGCTCCTTCTCCCGAGGAAGGGTATGCCGTGCTGTACGATCTGGGGGATGTGCTCGAAGCCATGGGGGAGACGTCACGCGCGCTCGCGGTGTTTCTCGAACTCGCCGCCGACGTCCCGGATTTCCGTGATGTCGGACGGCGTGTGACCAACACTCTCCAGCGCCGAAACGGAAGGCTGATCATTTCGGTTTTCACCCGCCTCATCTTCGCGGCGTACTTCCTCGAGGCCGGACTGGTCCTGCTCGTCGCGCCGTGGTCCGCCTTCTGGTTCCGCAATGTCTTCGCGCAGAACGCCTTCATCGCGCGATCTGCTGTCCAACCCGTTTGTTCGTGGAACGGTGTCGGGGATCGGCCTCATCACCGCGACGGCGGGCCTGGCGGAACTGGCCGGGGCATTTTCTCGCGCGGCCGGCGCCAGGAGCCGGAGCCACCGGCGCAGTGAGTCCCGCGTGTTCATCCCCTCCATCTGCATCGTGACGCGCGGACGCGGCGCAGCGGGCACCGATGAGCGCGCGGCGGCTGATCGGCCGGCTCGCTGCTGCGGCACAGCGCCGGAGCGGACATGATCCAGATCCGTGAGCGGCAGTTCGACGATCGATCGCTGCTGCAGTTTGCCAGCGAGGTGATCGAAGCGGTGCGGCCGGCCGGCGCGCGCGTGCTCCTCAATGAACGCACCGACATCGCTCTCGCCTGCGGCGCGGACGGCGTCCACTTGAAGAGCGACGCACCGCCTGTCGTGGACGTCCGGCGCATCGTGCCGCCGGACTTTTTCGATTGGCCGGTCCGTCCACAGCGACGCCGAAGCCGTGGCCGTTCAGAGCGCCGGCGGCTGCGACTACCTCTTCTTCGGCACGGTCTTCCGGTCGGCCAGTAAGCCGGACGACCATCCCCTCGCCGGTCTCGAAGGGCTGCGACGCATCTGCGCCGCGGTGTCGCTGCCGGTGATCGCCATCGGCGGGATTTCCGTGGCGCGCGTCCGCGAGATCGGCGCCGCGGGTGCCGCGGGCATCGCGGCCATCAGCCTCTTTGCCGAAGCTGCTGATATCGCCGGCAGTGACGGCGGCCGTCCGCGACGCGTTGACACCTGCGGACGGGACCGTCTAGATTTGAGCCCATCAATGACTGATTTCGGCGGGAAGCTGCGCCAGGCGCGCGAAGAGCGCGGGCTCTCGTTGCGGCAAATCGCGGAGACGACCAAGATCTGCGGCTGTCGGTCCTCGAGGCACTGGAGCGCAACGACGTCTCGAAGCTGCCGGGCGGCATCTTCAGCCGCTCGTTCGTGCGATCCTATGCATCAGAGATCGGGTTGGATCCCGATGCTACCGTCCAGGAGTTCCTGGACCGCTTTCACGACGAACCGCCGCCGCCGCGCACGCCCATGGTCCGCATACCCGACGAAGAAATCGCATTCGAGACGAAACAAGACGCCGGATGGCGATGGCGTTCCTCGTCGCGACCGCGGTGATGTTGATCATCGGCGCCGATCGTCGTGTATCTCGTCCTTCGCAACCGTCCCGAGCACGTCGACACCGGCCGAAGCGGCGGGCGCAAACATGGTCAATCCGGCCGCGCCGCCTGCGAGCGGCACGCCGGCCCTGCCACCACCACGCTGATGGACGCCGGCGTCCGTTCCCCGTTGATCGACTTCTTTCGCCGCGGCGAGGTGGCGAGCGACGTCCGCATGCTTGCGGCGCAGGGCGCGCTGGCGCCCCGGGCTCACGAGCAGCTCGCGCTCCTGCTGCTGCTGGCCGACGACCCGGATCCCGCGATCGCGACAGACCGCGGCCGCCACCCTCGACCAGCTTCCGCCTGACTCCGTGTCACGATTCATCGCGCGCAAGGATGTGCCGCCCCAGATGGTGGGCTTTTTCGCGGCGCGTGGGATCGAGCCGGACTCGAGTGGCGTGGCGGAAGACGATCAGCCGCTGCTCGACGCGGCGGCCGATGAAGTCGTGGACGAGAGCGAGAAAGCCGCGGATCCGCACGTGCTCTCGAGCCTGCCGATCATCGACCGGATGAAGCTGGCGATGCGTGGCTCGCGCGAGCAGCGCAGCCAGTTGATCAGGGATTCGAACAAGCTCGTCGCTGTCGCCGTCCTCAGCAGCCCGAAGCTGAACGAGTCCGAAGTGGAGAATTTCGCGCGAATGGCGAACCTGACCGAAGACGTCCTGCGCATCATCGGCAGCAACCGTGCCTGGGTGAAGAACTACAACATCGTGTCGGCGCTGACGAAGAACCCCAAGACGCCGACAGCGCTGGCGATGAACTTCCTGCAGCGACTGAACGAGCGCGACCTGAAGCGGCTGGCTACCGACCGGAACGTCGCCGAGCCGGTGCGCCTGGCGGCGAAGAAGTTCGCCTCGAAGGCGTTGCGCTGAACTCCTTGCGCATCTCGGCCAGACCGTCCATATAGACGGTCGCGCGCTGGCGTTCATCCGGCGACTCGATCGTCTTCAGCAGGTCGATGGCACGATCGAAGTCCTTCAGAATCGTCCCCTTGGTCGTCTTGAAATACAGCCCCCGGATTTCGGCAATGATCTCGTCGGTCGATCGCGGGACCGCGGCTACGGGGTTGAGCGGGAATTCGTTTTGCCATGAGTTTGATCGGCGCGTCACGCGGGCCGGGCGCGATTCCTTCGTAATGAGGCCAGCAACGACGTCACGGACTGAGTGTTCAGGACGTCGGCAGGCTCCAGCCACGCCCGGCGCGCCGTCAGGGCGCCCCAGCGCAGGGCGCCGAGGCCGGCGGTCGAATGGGCGTCGGAATCGATGACGATCTTCACGCCGTGCTCCTTCGCAATCCGCGCCTTGGCATCGTCGAGATCCAGCCGGTCGACCTGGCTGTTGATTTCCATCGCCACGCCGGCCTCCCTGGCCGCGGCGAGGATGCGCTCCAGATGGATTCTGTAACCCTCGCGCTTCAGGATCAATCGGCCAGTCGGGTGCCCGATGATATCCACATAAGGGTTCGCAATGGCGCGCAGAATCCGCTCGGTCATCTGCGTCCTCGTCCATGTTGAACGCCGAGTGGATGGAGGCAATGACGATGTCGAGCTGGGCGAGGCAGTCGTCGGCGAGGTCCATCGTGCCGTCGGCGCGGATGTCGCACTCGATGCCGGCGAGGACGGTGATCCCATCGAGACGATCGTTGAGGGCGCGGATCGCCGCCGCATGCTCGAGCGCGCGCATCTCGTTCAAGCCGCCGGCCATCGCGAGCGCCTGACTGTGGTCGGTGATCGCGACGTAGTCGAGGCCGGAGGCTTGCGCCGCGCGCGCCATCGTCTCGGCGTCGGCCCGGCCGTCGGTCACCGTGGTGTGCATGTGCAGGTCGCCGCGCAGGTCCTCGAGCGAGAGGAGCCTCGGCAGCGTCGCGGTTTCGGCCGCCTGCAGCTCGCCGCGATTTTCCCGCAGCTCCGGTGGGATGAAGGCAAGACCGAGTGCCGTGTAGATGCCGGATTCGTCGGCCCCGGCGACGAGCTCGTTGCCGTCTACACGAAACAGTCCGTACTCATTCAGCTTGAACCCGCGGTTGATGGCGCGGTCGCGAAGAGCGATGTTGTGCGCCTTGGATCCCGTGAAGTATTGCTGGGCGGCGCCCAGGCTTTCGCGGGCGACGACGCGCAGGTCGGCCTGGAAGCCGCCCCAGATCAGGACGCTCGACTTCGTCTCGCCGCGCGCGAGCACGCGTTCGACCAGCTTGTAGCTCGTGAAGGCGTCCATGATCGACGCGCGGCGCGCCGGCCGCGAGGATGTCGATGTCTCCGCACGTCTCGCAACCGCGGCGCAGGCTGCCGACGGGCGAGATGTCTGCCTCGGGCGCGTGCTCGCGCAAGCGCGGCGACCAGTGAGGCGGCGGCGTCCGCGGCTTCGACCAGCAGCCGCCGGCCGGTAGACCGCTGCCGTTCCTCGAGCGCCTTGAGAATCAGCGCTTCCTTCTTGGCGCCCATGCCTTTCAGCGAACGGATGCGTCCGTCCCGTGCGGCGAGCTCGAGCTCCTCGAGTGTGCGGATGCCGAGCCCCTGGTAGAGGAGCGCGACGGTCTTGGGACCGACGCCCTGCAGGTGCAGAAGGTCCAGGATGGTCGGCGGGAACTCCTGCAGCAGCTCCTGGTGGTAGCGAGCGCTGCCGGTTTCGATCAGCTCCGCGATCTTGCCGGCGAGGTCCTTGCCGATGCCGGGGATGCCGCGACGATCCGCGTCCGACATCTCGGCGATCGGCGTGCCGAGATGCGCGATGGCGTCGGCGGCATTGCGATACGCGCGGATCTTGAAGGGGTTCTCAGCCTTGATCTCGAGCAGATCCCCGATCTCGCCGAGTACGCGCGCAATGGCGAGGTTGTTCAAGTGGTGACGGCAGAGGAGAGGTCGACGCGGCTCTCGAGGCGCAGCCCTTCGGTCTCGATCTGGAAATCGAGCAGCCGCGCACCGCTGTCGGCGAGCGCCGTGCGGATGGCCGGTATGGCGTCAGGCTCGCCGATGCAGAACAGGCAGCCGCCGCCGCCGGCGCCGCAGACCTTGCCGCCGGTTGCGCCGGCGGCTGCCGCGGCCGCCAGCATTGCATCGATTGCCGGGGTGGTGACGCCCGGGGCGAGCCCCTTGCGGTTCTCCCATTCGTCGGCCACATGACGTCCGACCGCCGGCCCAGTCCCGCGCCTCCAGCGCCGCTCGCATGTCACACGCGATATCCCGGATCCTGCCGAAACGGCTCTGGACCTGGGTGTCGCCGTCGATGTGGCGCTTGGTCATTTCCCAGTTGTTGATCCCCGAGTTCCGCGAGGCGTTGGTGTAGGCCAGCACCAGGCGCGATTGCAGTTCGGCCGGCTCGACCGGCAGGGCGACCCGCCGGATCCCGTCGACGCCGAGTTCCACGGCGGAAATCCCGCCGTAGAGCGCCGGACGGTAGTCCTGGACGCCGGTGGGCACGTCGATGACCTGGGCCTCGACGTTCTGGGCGATCTGCATCAGCAGGTCGTCGCTCAATTGCCGCTCGCACCACGCCGCCAGAGCGCCGCAGACCGCGATGTTCAAGGCCGAAGACCCGGCGATGCCGGCGCCAAACGGGGAATCGGACCGCGTCCGCAGCTCGAGCCCTTCCGCCTGGAAGAAGTGAAGCAGGTGGCCGAGCAGCTTCAGATCGTGGTTGGCCCGCAGCTCCGACCAGTGGTCCACTTCGACCCGGACACCGGTGTCTTCGGAGACGATCGTAAGCCGATTGTCGGTCCGCGGACGTATAGAGCAGTACGCCCGCAGGCTGATCGCGACGTTCAGCGTCTGCGCGCGTTCGTGAAAGAGATAGAGCGGCCAGATGTCGAGAGTGCCGCCCGCGAGGTCGATCCGCGTTGGTGCGGATGATTCGATGAGCACTGCGGAATTATAATCGCGCTTGATGTCTACACGTGACTTTCGAAAGCAGGCCGGACAGCTGGCCATCGCCGGGTTCGCCGGTCATTCCATCCCTGCCGATCTCAAGCTGCTCGCCAGGGAGTTCGACCTGGGCGGGGTGATCTTTTTTGCGCGCAACATCGATTCCCCCGAACAGGTCGCCGACCTGTCGCGCGAGGCACAGGAGCTCGCCCGGGAGCTGCCGCTGTGGGTCAGTGTGGACCAGGAGGGTGGCCGGGTCGCGCGCCTGAAGGCCCCTTTCACGGTGTGGCCCGCGATGGCGGCCCTTGGACGGAGCAAGGACGAGAAGCTGGCCGAGCGATTCGCGCGAGCCCTGGCGACCGAGCTCAAGGCGGTCGGGATCTCCATGGACTACACACCGGTGCTCGACGTCCACACCAACCCTTCCAACCCGGTCATCGGGGACCGGTCGCTCGCCGACCGGGCCGAGGAGGTGGCGCGCCTGGGCGCCGCGATCATCCGAACCTTGCAGAGCGAGGGCATCGCCGCGAGCGGCAAGCACTTCCCGGGTCATGGGGACACCAGCGTCGACTCGCACTTCGAGCTGCCGCTGATCGAGCACGCGCCCGACCGGCTCGACGCCGTCGAACTGCTCCCGTTCAAGGCCGCAATCGCGGCGGACGTGGCCTCGATCATGACCGCGCACATCCTGATCCCCGCCCTCGATCCTGACCGTCCAGGAACCCTGTCGCCCCGCATCGTCAACGACTCTGCTCAAGCAGCAGCTCGGCTATCGCGGACTGGTGTTATCGGACGACCTGGAGATGAAGGCGATCAGCGCCCGCTACGGCATCCCCGAAGCCACAGTGATGGCGATGGCGGCGGGCTGTGATGCGGTCCTGATGTGTGGTGCCGAGCAGGGGCCACAGTTCGAAGCGCTCGAGATGGTGATCCGCGCGGTCGAGGACGGCACGTTGCCGCTCAAACGCGCCGAGGATGCACTGGCGCGTCATCGCCGGGTCAAGGAGCGATTCCTCGGCCGGCGCAGTGCGCCGCTGAGCGGCGCCGCCCTCAGAGCCGTGCTCGGCCGGGACGAACACCAGGCGGTTGCCGACGAAATGGCCGCCTTTGTCTGAAGGCACGCGCAAGCCCCGAGCGCTGGCGCCCGGTGATCGCATGGCCGTCATCGCGCCCGCCAGCTCGTTTGCCGCCGAGGAGTTCCACGCCGGGCTCGCGGAACTGACGGCGCTCGGCTTCGTCCCCGAGTACGAGCCGTCGGTATTCGACCGCGCGATCTACACGGCGGGCACGCCGGCGGTCAGGGCCGAGGCGTTGCGCCGGGCATGGGCCGACCCCGGTATTGCCGGAATCGTGACGGTTCGCGGCGGCTACGGCAGCGTCCAGTTGCTGCCGCTGCTTGATCCGTGCCGATTTCGCCGGTCCGCCAAAAGTGTTCATCGGTTACAGCGATAACACCTCTCTGATGTCGTGGCTGACCCTGACTTGTGGGGTCGTGACCTTTCACGGACCGATGATCGAGCGGCGGCTGTCACGAGGGGAGGCCGGCTACGATCGCGACACGTTTCTTCGCTGTGTATCTCGCGCACGGCTCCGATCGGCCGGATCACGCATCCACATGTCGAAGTGATTCGCCAGGGGCAGGCCTCGGGGATGCTGGTCGGAGGCACCATGACGAACCTTGCCGCCTCGCTCGGCACTCCATACGCATTCGCGCCGCCTGAAGGGTGCGTGCTCTTTTTGGACGAGACCGGCGAACGTCCCTACCGCGTGGACCGGCTCTTTACCCAACTCCGGTACGCCGGGGTCATCGCGCGGGCGAGCGCGCTGGTCTTCAACGAGTTGCCTGGCTGCGACGAGCCGGCGGGACGACCGCGCATCCGCGACGTCGTCGGCCGATCTCGTCTCGGATTTCGACGGACCGGTGTTGTTCGGGCTCCCGTCCGGACACACGCCGTCCGCCACGCTCACACTCCCGTTCGGCGTGACCGCACGGGTCGACACCGGCTCGCAGCCAGGTCTCATCATCGAGGAAGCAGCAGTCGTCTGATGCAGCGCATACACCTGATTGGTATTTGCGGCACCGCAATGGGCACCCTCGCGGCGATGCTCAAGGCCCGGGGACACGACGTGCGTGGATCGGATCAGCATGTCTATCCACCGATGAGCGACTTCCTGCGGCAGCAGGGCATCACGCTTCTCGAGGGCTATCGTCCCGAGCACATCACCTCCCAGCTCGACCTCGTAGTCGTCGGGAACGCGATTTCGCGAGGCAACGTGGAACTCGAAGAGGTGCTGGACCGGAAGATCCGGTATTGCTCGCTCCCTGAAGCAGTGCGCGACCACTTTCTCTGGGCCGCGCGTTCCGTCGTCGTCGCCGGGACGCACGGCAAGACGACAACCACGTCATTGACCGGCTGGCTGCTGACCCATGGCGGCGCCGATCCCAGTGTGCTGATCGGCGGCATCGCGGAGAACTTCGAGGGCAGCTACCGCCTCGGGGGCGGGCGCGAGTTCGTCATCGAGGGCGACGAATACGACAGTGCCTTCTTCGACAAGACCGCGAAGTTCCTGAAATACCTTCCCGACATTGCCGTCGTCAACAACATCGAGTTCGATCACGCCGACATCTATCCGGACCTCGACGCGATTCGGCTGGCCTTCCGCCGTTTCGTCAACCTGGTGCCGCGGCGCGGACTGCTGCTGCTTGGCGCCGACAATCGCCGATGCCCTCGCGCTGGCCAAACATGCGCACTGCCGCGTCGAAACGTTCGGATTGAACGATGGCGCCACATGGCAGGCTCACGACCTGCGCGTGAGTGCGATGTCGACGGCGTTCAGCGTCCGTCGCGACGGCGTGCCGACCGGGGCGTTCGAAGTGCCGATGCTCGGGGCCTACAACGTTCGCAACGCCCTGGCCGCCATCGCGGTCGGTGCCGCGGTCGGTCTCGACACCGACACGATGGCCGAGGGGCTCCGCAAGTTCCGCGGCGTTCGCCGGCGGATGCAGCACCGCGGCACAGAGGCCGGCGTGATGGTCTATGACGACTTCGCGCATCATCCGACCGCGATCGAAGAGACACTGGTCGGCGTCCGGTCCGCGCATCCCTCACGACGGATCTGGGCCATCTTCGAGCCGCGATCCGCAACCTCGTGCCGCAAGATCTTCCAGGCGGAGTTCTCGAGGGCCCTGGGCCATGCCGACCGCGTCATCCTGCCGGCCGTCTTCCGATCGACGCTGCCGGAGGACCAGCGGCTGTCGACGGAGGGCGTGATCACGGATCTCACCGAACGCGGGCGTCGATGCCCGCTACATCCCTCAGACCGACGAGATCGTCCGCACCGTCGTCTCGCGAAGCGAAGGAGGGTGACCTCGTCATCGTCATGTCCAACGGCGGCTTCGACAACATCCACCAGAAGCTGCTGGACGCGCTTGCCGCCAGGGCCCGGTAGCCGATGATCGACTTCCGGATCGAGCCCGCGGGGACGCTGCGCTGCGGATCGAGCTGCCGGCGCGGGTGGACGAGGAGATCAGCGCCCGCGTCACCGCCATGGGCGAGATCGTTCGCTCCCGGTGGCCGGACCTGGTCCGGGACGCTGTGGTCGGGTACCACACGCTCACCGTCTACTTCGATCCATTGCGCGTTGACGGTCGCTGGCTCGAGGAGCAGCTTGCGCTGATCGCGTCTGACACGGCCGCGCCGGCCGAGGTTTCTCGGGGACACGTCGAGGTGCCGGTCTGCTATGGCGGCGACCTGGGCCCCGATCTCGGCGACGTCGCGGCAGCGGCGGGCTGTTCCGAGCAGGAGGTCGTGGAGCTCCACACATCCCGTGACTACCGGGTCTTCGTCATCGGGTTCGTTCCCGGCTTCGGCTACATGGGGCCCGTGGATCCGCGCCTGTCGCTGCCGCGCCGGCGGACGCCGCGCACACGCGTTCCCGCAGGCACTGTCGCACTCGCGGGCGGGCAGACCGGTATTTATCCGATGGAGACCCCTGGTGGCTGGCACCTGATCGGACGGACCCCGGTGCGGCCTTTCGACGAGTCACGCGTGCAGCCGGTATTGTTCCGGGCCGGCGATTCGGTTCGCTTCCGAAGCGTGTCGCGCGCCGAGTACCGACCAGATGTCAGGGGCGTGATGGCCTGCCTCACCGTGATCCGGCCGGGAATGTTGACGACGGTCCAGGACCTTGGCCGCTGGGGTCAGCAACATGTCGGCGTGCCTGCCGCGGGACCGATGGACTGGTTCGCTCACCGCCTGGCCAACCTGCGTCTCGGCAATGCCGATGACGACGCCACGCTCGAGATCACGCTGATGGGACCGGAGCTGCTCGCCGATGACGATGTGGCGTGCGTGGTGACCGGCGCAGAGTTCGAGGTGACGGCCGGCGACCGGCGGACGCGAGCCGGCGAACCCTTTCTCGTCATGGCAGGGGAGCGGATCCGCTTCGGCGCGCGGTTGTCGGGCGCGCGAGCCGTTCTCGCCGTGGAAGGCGGCATCCGCGTCGACCCGGTGTTTGGAAGCCGTGCCACGAGCCTCTCCAGTCACATCGGTCCCTTCGGCGGACGTGCGCTGAAGATCGGCGACGTGCTCCCGGTCGCGCGGGCACGGCGCGCGACGCCGCGACCGGCCGGCCGGCCACTCCATGCCGACCCGAAACGGTGCGCGAGTGCGCGTGATGCTCGGCCCGCATCAGTTCCGGTTTCCTACCGCCGCGCTGCGCACGCTCAGTTCGTCGCGATTCCTCGTTACGCCTGAGTCGAACCGTATGGGGTATCGCCTCGATGGGCCGCGGCTCGAACACAGCGCTGGTGCCGACATCCTCTCTGACGCCACACCGATTGGATCCGTGCAGGTGCCGTCCTCCGGCCATCCGATCCTGCTCATGGCGGACCGTCAGACGACCGGCGGGTATCCGAAGATCGCGACCGTCATCACGGCCGATCTTCCGCTCGCGGGCCAGCTTGCACCGGGCGACTGGATCGAGTTCGAGCCCTGCAGCCGCGTCACCGCCATCGAGGCGCTTCGGCGCCGAACCGCCGCACTCCAGGGAAGAGGCGAGTGACTGACGTCGGCGCCGTCCTCGATGACGCGTTCGGGGCGGACCGCGTTGCGCGTAACGCAGTGCTCGCGCCGTGGACGACGTTCAAGGTCGGTGGCCCTGCCGACTGGCTGCTGACTGTCCGTTCTGCCGCGGAGGTACAGCACGCCGCCAGCCTGGCGCGAGCCGCCGGCGTGCCCCTGACGATCCTCGGCGGAGGGTCCAATGTCTTGATTGCCGATGCGGGCGTCCGCGGTCTCGTTCTCCGCATCCACGGCGGCGACGTGCGCCTCCTCGACGACGAGACACTGCGCGCTGATGCGGGGGTCACGATCAACGGCCTCGTCCGCTGGACGCTGGCTCACGGCGTCGCCGGGATCGAAGCGTGGGCCGGCACGCCCGGCACGGTAGGCGGGGCCATCTATGGGAACGCGCATTTCCAGGGACGGTTGATCTCGGAGCTGCTGAAACGAATCACCGTCCTGACGCCCGAAGGGGCTGAACTCCTGGTAGACGCGACGGAGATGGAGTTCGGTTACGACTACAGCCGCCTCCACCGCACCCGCGAGATCGTCCTGTCGGCAGACTTCAGCGTCAGCCGGGGAGAGCCCGCGGCGCTTCGCCTCGTGGCTCGGGAGTCGCTGGCCTTCCGCAAGCGGACCCAACCGCTGGAGAAGGCAAGTGCCGGTTGCATCTTCCAGAATCCTGATCCATCGACCGACCGGCTCCCCGAGGGGATGCCTTTTTCGGCAGGTGCGCTGGTCGACCGCGCCGGATTGAAGGACGCCAGGGAGGGCGGCGCCCGCGTGTCACCTCGACATGGAAACTTCATCGTCAACGACGGTGGTGCGAGCGCGGCCGACATCGCGCGGCTGATCGACCGCTGCCGCAACCAGGTGCGCGAGCGGTTCGGCGTTGAGTTGCGGGACGAGATCGTCCGCATTGGATTCGACAGGGAGAGCCATGGCAATTCTCAGGGTTGAGGGCGGACGACGGTTATCTGGAAAGTTGTCGGTCGAAGGCAATAAGAACTCGGCGTTGCCGCTCATTGCCGCGTGCCTGCTGACCGACGAGCCCTGCGTGCTGACCAACGTTCCGCGGATCCGCGATGTGGGCGTGCTCGTCGACCTGCTGGTCGGCCTCGGTGCAACGGTGGAAGGCGTCGGAACACCGACCCTGCGGATCCAGTGCACGAAGGTCCTCAGCGAGCGCCCGGATCCTGAGCTCGTCGGAAAGCTGCGCGGGTCGGTCTTGCTGCTCGGTCCACTCCTGGCCCGATTCGGCGCGGCGCGGCTCGCGCCGCCCGGAGGGGACTTCCCGGCCCGGCGCACGATCTCAACGCATCTGCAGGCGCTGATCGCCATGGGGGCTGTCCCGGTTGACGAACCCGGCCACGCACTCGATGCGCCAAACGGACTGAAGGGTGCCTCCATTTACCTGGACGAGGCGTCCGTCACCGGCACGGAGACTGCCTTGCTCGCCGCCGCGGCAGCGACCGGCAGAAGTGAGATCCGGCATGCGGCGATGGAACCGCACGTCGTCGAGCTGTGCGAGTTCCTGAGGGCCATGGGCGTGGGGATCGAAGGCGAAGGCACGCCGACGATTCGGGTCGAGGGCGTGCCAACGCGGCGCGGCGCCGAGCACCGGCTCCACGGCGACTACATCGAGGCGGGTAGCTGGGGCGTCGTTGCGGCGATCACCGGCGGCGAGATCGAAGTGGCCGGCGCGCGCACCAATGATCTCGAGGTCGTGGCAGCGCCGCTCTTGAAGATGGGGCTGCGATGCCGCTACGACGATGACGTCCTGCGAGTGGAGCCGTCGACGCTGGTCTCGCCACGAAAGATCACGACCGGTCTGTGGCCGGGATTCCCGAGCGACATGGTGAGTCTCGTCACCGTGCTCACCACGCAGGCCGAAGGGCGAACACTCGTCCACGATTGGCTCTACGAACTGCGGCTGTTCGCGCTCGAGCAGCTGAGCGCGATGCGTGCGGACCTGTTTCTGTGCGACTCGCACCGGATGATCGTCACTGGCCCCACGCCACTGCGAGGCCGGCACCTCGATACCCGCGACTTGCGTTCAGGCATGGCGTTGATTGCCGCTGCACTTGCCGCCGAGGGGGAGAGCACGATCGGTCCCGTCGAGACGGTGGAGCGGGGATATGCTTCCCTCGTCGAGCGCCTGGAACTGCTGGGCGCACAGGTGCAGCGGGAGTGACGCGATGGAGCGAGCGGTTCTCGCGAGCTACCTTCCGGCGAGGCGGGTCACGTTGATTGACCCGGCGCGGGCGCTGCGCGCCGAAACCGCCCCCACCACCACCGCCGCCGCCAGGTTTCTTGGGGGGCGTCACGGGGATCGTGGTGCCCGGCAGCGTGCCCTGCAGCGGCTGCGGGAATGGGTATGCCGGTGCCGTTTGCGGCGGGCGCGCCATCCCCGGGAGGATCGGCTCGTCGCGAGGCGGCATCTGGAACTGGCGAAGGTCCGGCCCCTGCTCCGCGCCATAGTCCCGGGCAAGCCGGAACGGCCGCAGATCGCTTTCTGACAGTTCCAGAACGCGGACGATGTGCGGCGTGATCGTCAGGATGATGTCGGTCTGCTGTGTCTGCTTGCGGTGAGTGGTGAAGAGTCCGCCGACGAGCGGGATATCGCTCAGGCCGGCCAGACCTGTCTTGATCAGGCGCTCGTCATCGCGGATCAGTCCCGCGAGCATGTTGGTCTCGCCGTCCTTCAGCCGGATCGTCGTGCTGATCTCGCGGTTCCCGAAGGTCGGCAGCCCGCCGTAACCTTCGCCCGAGATATTACTCAGCGAAATCTTCAAGGCCAGCGAGACGTCATCGTCATGATGCATCCGCGGCGTGATGTCGATATTGACCCCGATGTTCTCATACACGTACGAGACGATCGGCTGCTGGTTGATGCCACCGGCCGCAATCGGCGCGAAGGTTGTCACCGGCAACGGCACGCGCTCGCCGAAACGCGCCTGGGCGGCAATTCCTTCGGACGTGCGGAGCTGGGGGCTCGCCATGGTCCGCGTGTTGGCGTCATTCTTCAAGAGGCGGTAGTAGATACCAGGGACGCCCGACATCAGTACGTCGGCTGCCGTAAGGTTGCGCAGATTCTCCAGGGTCAGCCCGGTGCGGTTGACATCAGCGGAGCCGGAGATGCCGGTGGACCCCGGTGACGCCATTTGGAGTCCAAACTCGCGCAGGCGCGTGCGGTCCACTTCGAGCAGCTCTACGTCAATCACGACCTCAGGCCGCGCCTTGTCGATCGCTGCAATCAGCCGGCCTGCGGCTTCGACGCGTTCACGCGTGTCCTTCAGGGCCACGGAATTGGTAGCGGTCATCGGCGAGATGCTTCGTACGTCGATGACGATCCGAAGCAGGTCGACGACCTCCTTGATGTCCGCGTTGCTCAAGTGAAAGACCTGGACGATCGTCTCTTCGTACTCGCGCCGCTTGGCGGCGTTGTCGGGAATGACGGTGATCGTTCCGGGCGCGGTGACACGGTAGAACGTCTGGGTGCTCATGGTGAGCGACGCGAGCGCATCCTTCAACGAACTGCCGCGGAGGTCGAGCGAGATCGGCTGCTCCCTGAACGTGGGGTCGAAAACGATATTGACGTCGGCGAACCGCCCGAGGGTCGTGAACACCATGCGGCTGCTGGCATTGCTGAACGTGAGCGAGTCCGGGAGTTTGCCGCCGGCAGGGAGGTCGAGGCCTTCCGGCGGCAGATCGCGGGTGCGATCCATAAGGGTCTGGAGCTCGGTTCTGCCTTCACGCGTGACCGCGAGACGGGTCCGGAGCTTCTCGCGCGTGTCCTTCAGCGCGGCGCTCACCTGCGAATCAGTCGGATTGAGCTCCGTCGCCAGCTGGAACTCGGCCAGGGCTTCAACGTAGCGCTCGGTCGAGGCGAACTTGCGTCCCCTGGCAAAGTGTTCCTGCGACGCGCGCAGCCTGGCGCGATCCAGGGCAAGACGGGCGGCGGTGTCGTCGGGGTGCTCGCGCACGACCTTGGTGTACTCGACGACCGCGCGGTCATAGTCCTGGGCGCGCTCGGCCTGTTCACCGGTGCGCAGACTTCCGCCGCTGGCGCAACCGGCAACAGCGAGCGCCGCCAGCAGGGCGGCCGCGCGACCCAGCCTAACGAGTGGACTTGTCGGCTGTGACGACATTGGCTCCGCGTGGGATCTTGAACGCAAAGGTACTGTCGGGGATTCCGATGTTCTCCTTGAAGTTCGAGAAGATGAATGTCGACTGTCCGCCCTGTCGATCAGCCGCCGTCAGCGTCCGAATCTGCAGGCTCTGCTGATCGATCACCAGCTGCAGCCAGTCGTAGTCACGCTCGGGAAGTTTGGGGTCAAGACGCAACCCATGCGTGCCGGACGGCGCATTCGGCAGGAACGTCACGTTGAAGTCCCTGGTCAGATTGCCCTTGCCGACCAGAAACAGGACCGCGGTGGTGGCTTCATCCTGCTTTGGGACGGCACTCTTGGTCACCTGTTTATCGGCCGGGAGCCAGAGATAGAGATTCGAACCGTCCGAGACGAACTCCTTCTTCTCGGGTGCGGTGTAGTTCCAGCGCATCTTCCCGGGCTTCTTCACCTGCACGGTGCCACGTTCGGTCATCTTGCGTTTGAGCACACCGCTCTCGTATTCCTGCGTGAAGTCGGCGGAGAAATCGCGGATCTGGTTGTACTTCGCCTGCAGCGCGGCGGCGACTTGCGGAGCAGACGACGGCTGAGCCGACGTGGAACGCGTCAGGACGGCGGCGGCGACAGTGGCAAGCAGGGCGACACGGCGCATTGGAGTTACCTCGTTCGGCAGGGGCTGCGGCCATCTTAGCACCGCTTCAGGGCCGGACCCTGGCCTCAGGGACGACCCTGGCGTTTGGCGCGGATGAAGGCCCGGACCTCGTCGAGCGGCCTGCAATTGAGCACGTGCCTGGGTTCCACCCACCCCCGCCGGGCCGTGCCGATCCCGAATTCCATCTGCCGGTCGAGCGCGGCGGCACGATGACAGTCGCTGTCGATCGTTACCGTCGCCCCGGCCGAGACGGCCGCGCGGGCATGCTCCCCATCGAGGTCGAGGTGGCTGGGCGCCCCGTCGATCTCGAGCGCCGTACCGGTTTCCGCCGCCGCCGCATAAACGGCAGGGAAGTCGAGGGCGTAGCCCGAACGGCGCCCGACCAGCCGATTGGCCGGGTGGGTGATGACGTTGACGAGAGGGTGCCGGATGGCCTGAAGACACCGCCTGGTCAGAGGCGGACGCATCGTGCTTGGCGCCATCGTGGAGCGAGGCCAGGACGATGTCGAGGGGCTCGAGGAACTCGTCGGCAAAGTCGAGACGTCCATCGGGCAGGATGTCGACTTCAAGACCGTGGAGGATAGTGATCTGCGGGTACTCCGCGCGCAGCCGGAGAATCTCGTCGCGCTGACGGGCAAGACCGTCGAGCGTCAGGGTGCGGGACGCGGCCGCTCTTTCCGAGTGATCGGTGATGGCGATGTATTCGTATCCGAGCGCGACAGACGCCGCAACCATGACCGCGAGCGTGTCCTGTCCGTCGCTGTAGGTCGAGTGCATGTGCAGATCGCCGCGAACATCTGAGCGCGACACGAGCTGGGGCAAGCTACCCCCGGCCGCCGCCGCGATCTCGCCGGTGTCGTGCCGCATCTCGGCGGGGATAAAGGTCAGGCCGGCATCCGCGTAGAGCTGCTGCTCGGTCGGATGGAGGGAAGGGCGGCGCCGCTGCGCGACGGCGCGGACGTGCTCCTTCGAACCGGTCGCGGTGAAGAGCACCGTGCCGTACTCGTCATCGGCCGCCACATGAACGTCGACTTCGACCTGGTTGACCCACAGCAGAACCCGCCGCGGTGTACGGTGCAGGACGTCGTCGACGTCCGGCATCGCACAGAGGGCAGCGACCGCGGCCGCCGGCATCGCGGCACGTCCGACCAGCACGAGGTGCGACACAAGTGGTTCGAAGCGACGCACGTCCCCCGCAGGAACGACAGCTTCAAGAAGGGGACAGTGGCGCGCGACCAGGCTCTGGATCGACGCGAGGACGTCGACAGCGCGGCCGAGCGGCATCGGCCTCGACTCGCCGGCGAGGGTCTTGGCCGCGTCCCGAAGCCGTCCAGCCGCAGGCAGCAGGAGTCGATCCACGCGTCCATCCTCGAGCGCACCGCGCAGATTCCCGAGTGTGACGACCTGAAGATCGAGCGCCAGTGTGGCGGCCTCGATCTCATCAATGCTTTGGGTTTCGAGCAGCCGCCGGAGAAGGATCGGAAGGTTCGCGCGGCTCGCGCGCACGGCAGCGTCACCCCGTCCAGACACGATTTCTCGCAGCCGCCACACTGCAGCAGGGGGCAGATCGGTCAATGGCTCGGACGGGGCGTCCGACTGCTCGGCCGGGACGTTCGCCAGGTCGGACGTGATGTCGCGAAGGCGTTCTTCGAGGCGCGTTGTTTCGGCGGGACTGAGGCGCTCCAGAATCGAGATGGTCGCGCGAAGATCGGCCGCGTCGGCGGCGCCTCGGATCTCGGCGAGGCAGGCAAGCGGTCTGAGCTGGTCAGCGAGCGTGGGAGCTGTCACCTTCTCAGACTAGCCGACTTGACCAGGACGAAACGGACGGTTCTCTGTCAGACCCGCGCGTGCCCGTGGTCCTTCACGACCCACCCGTGCGAGCGCCGGCCGCACGAGATGCAGCGGAGGAACATGGTTCCCTCGTTACAGCTCACGCTGTAGTCGTGGCCGATTACGTAGCAGCAAACCCAACTCCACATCGCACACCTCTAAGGGGGAACGAAGGCGTGCTTCGCAAAGCAAGTGCCAGCAATACCAAGACACGGGGGGCGGGTATCTCGAAGAAACCGTGCGCGGCAGTGTGTTCGAGGTTCATTTCGATCCTACGCAAATTGGCAGGCGGATTACGAAAATGAACGGAATCTATGGCTTCGACGGAGGACGTCCAAAATCGACGCTCAGCGCGGAAGCCGTGGTCGTGATCGTGGCGGTCAGCTTGCGCTCGCCGTACTGCGGATGTTTGAACACGAACTCGCGCGTCCCGAGCGGCACCTCTAGATTTGCCAGCGGGGTCTCGCCCGCGCGCGTCCCGTCAACCCAGACCTCCGCCCAGGGTGACGCATTGAGGTTGACCATCCCGGTGGGCCGAAGGTTCAGGACGCGTTCTTCTCCTGGCACGATCTCAACGGTCTGCGATCCCTTGTAGCCGAACTCGGCGTTCGAGAGCGTCAACACATGCCGTCCTGGCGGCAGCAGGATGCGGCCGCTCTCGGTCGATCCGAGGCTGCGGCGTCCCTCCGAAACGTCCAGGCGGATCGGCGCGAAGATCGCCACCCAACCCGAGAATACGGGCACGCTGATCGTGGCCTGCTTGCCAGCCTCGATGCGCACCGAGCGCTGGACGATGGCGGCGCCGCTGGTAATGGTCACCTGGTGACGGCCGGCCTTGATCGCGTCCAGGGTCAACGGCGTCGTGCCAACCTCGTTGCCGTCGACCGCGACCGTCGCACCTGTCGGCTGGCTGTCTATTACGAGTCCGCCCGTGGTCGTGCTGGCGGGCACCGGCGCGGGGACGGATGCGGCAGGAGTCTCCACGACCGGCTCCGTTCCGCCCATCAGGTAGTCTCGCCCGGCAGCGCCACCTACGACGAGAACGAGCACGGCGGCGGCAGCGATCTTCCACGGGAACGTCCCCTCCCGCTCGTTCGCAGCACGATCGAGGAAGGGCAGTGCGCGCGCCGTGGGTTGTGGGGCCGGGGCCATCTCGCCCGGCTGAAGCCGAATCGGCGCATAGCCAGGTGGTTTCTCTTCTCGGATTTTGAGAACCGCCGGACGTGCCTGCAACGCCACTTGGGCCCGCGTCATGATGGGGCCAACCGGTATCGGCGGCATCACGGGGGCCATCGGCGGCAATACGTAGGCTGCCGGCGGGGGCGTCATCACGGGGGCGACCGCCACCGGCGGCAACACGTAGGGTGCCGGCGGGGGCGTCATCACGGGGGCGACCGCCACCGGCGGCAACACGTAGGGCGCCGGCGGGGGTGTCATCACGGGGGCGATCGGTGCGGGCGTGTCGAGCGGCGGTCCGACAGGAATTCGCTGTGGAGTCACCGTCACAACCGGTACCGGCTGAACGTCAGGAGGGGGCGCGGGTGGCGCCATCGACACAGAAGGCTGTGGCGTCGGCGCCCACGCCGTTGCCGGCGGCGGAACCGGCATCGGCTCGACGACTCGCGGCTCCGGGATCCACGGCGCGGCCACCACCGGCGGATCGACGACCGGCGGAACCGCGGGCGGTGCCGCGATGGGCGCGATGGGAACGATCACGGGCACCGTTTCGGCAGGGCGGATCGTGACCGGCGCAACCGGGGCGGTCGGTGCGTCAGCCGTGAAAACGGGAGACGGAACGACCGGGGTTGAGGCCGGCGGCGGTGCAGCCGCGACGCGAACCGCGGCAACCGGCGCCGGAGCAACAACGGCGACGGGGATCTCCGCCCGTGGGCTTGGCGCGGGCCGATAGCTGACAAGCTCCGCGAGGGCGTTCAGGCTGTCGTCCTCACTGATATGGGTGAGAAGGCGACGGATCTCCACCGCCGCATCGTCCGCACCGATCGCTCGCCGCTTGCCCGCCCCGGGAAGCGTCTCGTTGAAGAACTGTCCTACGCCTGCCGCGAAGATCGCGCCCGCGCGGATTTCCGCAAGTTCCGCGACCTCGGGCACAAGCGCTCGAAGTCCATCAATCGTCGCCGTGTTATCCAGCGGCCGGCCTGCGGCCAGCAACAACGCACAGAGGGCGACCTGCGCGACGTCGGTATGCCGATCGAGCGGCGCGGCACCCGGCACCGGTGCGGACATGATGCCTAAGGATGTCCACAGCGCCTGGCGGCTCAAGTTCAAGCGCTCGAGCGCACTGCCATAGATGCTGTCGAGAAGCACCACCTGCGAGTTGGGGGTGATGATGATGCGTCCGGGCGCGAGGGCGCCGTGCGTGATCGAGTTCGCGTGCAGCTGCGCGAGAGCCGGCATGGCCTGGAGCAGGAAGCCGAATGCCGCATCGATCCCCGATACCGCGCCATCGTCGTTGCGTGCTTCGAGTACGTCGATCAGCCGGTGACCGGTGACGAGATCCGAGATTACTCGTAGTCCGGTCGTATCCTTCTCAAACGCCCGAACCGTAGCGAAGCGCTCATCGTCCAGGCGCGCGAGTTCCTCCGCGCGCGCACGGAGTGCCCCTTCGAAGACCAGGAACTGCGGGCGCAAGTGCAGGCATTCGAGCATCCCGCCCACTTCACGATTGAAGCGTACGGATCTCCGGCCCAGTCCGTCGACGTAGCCGGCGGTAGAGACTGACGATGAGGAGATGTCAGGGAGACCAGACATGCGCGTGGTGCTTGCTCCGGGCTGCAACGCACGATCCGCGTCGTCGACACCGCATTTGTGGTGTTTTTTGGCCAGATTTGAGCGCTTTTCGACTTAAGTCCGTTTTCATGGCGGGAAGGCGTACTTACAAGAACGTAAGAGCCCTGCCGGTCCTGCAATTGCGATAAATTGAGGAGCTATGACGGATCCGAATGAAATTCGCGCACTGAAAGCGTCAGTCAGGGGAGTTCTTGATGCGGCGGCCACGCTGGCAGCCATGCAGGAGAAGCTAGACGCGCTGGACGATCGCGGTGATATCGCGGCCGAAGATCTGGAGGCCCTTGCAGCGGCCGCTTCGGGGAATGCGGTTGCCGGAGCGGCATTGCGTGGTCTGGTTGGGACGATGCAGACACGGCGAGGCGCGGCAGCATCCTGAGCGTCAGTGCTTAGGGGACGTCACCATCGCGGGAGAAGAGAGGGACGGCCGGAGGGATCCTCCACCGTCCTCGCGATGCTAGCGGCGGGCGCGGCGCCGGGCCTGCATGGTGCCGATCAGGCCAATACCAAACAAGGCCAGGATGGTCGGCTCGGGCACTGACGCGATCTGGTTGTCAATTGACGCGAGCCGGCTGTCGTTGTCGGCATCCTGGACGAAGGTGAAGCTTTCCCGTGTGCCGTTGGTCTGGAGGCCGCCGAAGTTGAGGTCCAGGATCTGAAACAGATCACCCACGCGCCCGGCTCCGCCAACGCCGACCGGATTGCGGTAGGTGGCCACGACCAGGCCGTCTTGACTGAGCGACGACGCGAAGTCCAACCCTGAGAACGAACCGTCCGTGCCGAAGTGTGGTTCCCTCTTGTCGAAGACCGTCAGCCCTGACGAGCCATCGAGCACCAGGCGTTCCAGCTTGCCGGCCCCGCTATTCACGAAGTTCCAGCTGGACGTGAAGGTGTCGCCATCCAGATTGAGCGACCAGCCTGTGCCGGTGACCCCACCAGCCATCGCCCCGGTGGCTCCCCAGAACTCGGTCTCAAAGGTATTGTTGTTGAAGTAGGCAGTCACCGACATGCCGTTCATCATGGCGCCCGAGGTCGCGAAGCCCGTCAATCCGGGGATGTTCTGTGGATTCGCGTTGTCCAGGAGAATGGCGGCGCCTTCGGCCGGCGCAACAACGCTCAGTGCAACGATCGCGGCTGCCGTTGTGCGTGCCAGTGTTCGTGTCAGTCCGGTCATCGATCAGGTCTCCTCGGGCTTCCGGATCTTCCGGAAGAGCCGACCGACACTTCAGCAATATGGAATCCAAGTGTTCGAATTGTCGGACAAACCAGTGAATCGTTAGTATTTCGTTGATTTATTGAAAGTCCGACCGGATGGCGACAATTCGTAACGACGTTTAAGTCTGCGGTTCAGCAGACTTTGGTCATGTAAACCGTGGAAGTATTTGCCGCACCGAGAATTGGCCTGTCCAAGGTGGATGGTTTTAATGCACGCTCGGGTCCGTTAGAGTCCGGAACCGCCGTGACGGTTCCGGCATATTGGCGGGTGAGTTCAGTAGATCGCTCTACTGGTACTGGATCTCTGCGAAATCAGGGATGCCGTCAGAATCCTGCATTGGTGTTTCAGCGGCGAGTGGGGGTGCCGGGCAATTTCCGGGGAGAATCGGCGTGTCACTGTTGAATCCGACGAAACTCACGCCGTATTCATCAAACGGAGGGTTTGGCGTCTGAGGCACCAGATCCAGCTGGGTGCGATCCGGTCCCACGAGGGGCCCACCGCGAAATGACCCCAGCACCTGGCACGAGCCGTCAGGCAAAAAGATGTGCCCGGCGTTGTGTGCAGCGGCCACAAAGGGGATGGCGAGCAGGGAGAGCACGCCAGCACTGACAATCAATGATCGCTTCATCGGTCCTTCTCCTTTCGCGTGCGCGAGATGCGCACCGCGGGGCTTTTTACACCGACCTACGCGCACCATGCAACGTCATCGGTGGGAGACCGAACGGTCAAGGGCCTAACTTGTGAGTGGAAGGAGTGGAAGGAGTGGAAGGAACCGCAGACAAATTTGGTGGACGGCGGGAGGATCGAACTCCCGACCTCCGCATTGCGAACGCGGCGCTCTCCCAGCTGAGCTAGCCGCCCACTTGTTGTCTTGCTGAATGAATTCCGCACCAAAATGCGCGCTGAACTCGAATGAAAGTTTAGCACGCGGGTTCGAACGTGCGCAACGCGTGCAGCTGAAGGAGCGGCTCGCCGGAAGGTCGCACGTATACTTTCTGGATGCCTATCCCCGAGAAGAAGCCTGGTGTGAAGCGGTTCGGCGTCCTGACCGGCGGCGGAGACGCCCCCGGACTCAACGCCGTCATCCGGGCCGTCGTCAAAGCCGCCGCCAACTGCCATTGCGAAGTGCTCGGTCTCGAGGACAGCTTCGACGGTCTCATCGAGCCCGACCGCTCCCGCTTGCTTACCCCGCAGGACTGCGTCGGCATCCTCCGAATCGGCGGCACCATTCTCGGCACCACCAACCGGGGCAACCCGTTTGCCTACCCGGTCGATACGAGCGGCGGCAAGCGCGACTACTCGGCCCGGGTCGTCGAGATGTACCACCAGATGAAGCTCGACGGTCTCGTCGTGATCGGCGGGGACGGCACACTCGGCATCGCGCACCAGTTCTTCAAGATGGGAATTCCGATCGTCGGTGTGCCCAAAACCATCGACAACGACATCGTCGAAACCACGAACACCTTCGGGTTCGATACCGCCGTGAGCTTCGCGACCGAAGCCATCGATCGCCTCCATACAACGGCGGAAGCGCACCACCGCGTCATGGTCGTGGAAGTGATGGGCCGTTATGCCGGTTGGATCGCGCTCTACGCCGGCGTCGCGGGCGGCGCGGACGTCATTCTGATTCCGGAACTCCCGTTCTCGATGGAGAAGGTCGTCGAACGCATCATGGAGCGCAACCGGCTCGGTGCGCGCTTCAGTATCGTCGTGGTGGCTGAAGGGGCGAAGCCAATCGGCGGGAAGGTCTCCTTGATTCGCGAGGCGCAGGGCGAGTTCGTCGAGCGCCTGGGCGGCATCGCCGTGCTGGTCGCCGCCGACATCGAAAAGCGGACCGGGAAGGAGACACGCAGCGTCGTGCTCGGTCACCTGCAGCGCGGCGGGGCTCCGACCAGCTTCGATCGCGTCCTGGCCACACGCTTCGGCGCCAGGGCAGTGGAACTACTCGTGGCGGGGGAGTTCGGGACAATGGTGGCGTTCCATCCGCCCGACATCGTGGCCGTGCCGCTCGAAAAAGTTGTCGGCCGGACACGCAACGTGCCGCTCGACTTCGACGTCGTCCGCACGGCGCGCGCTATGGGTATTACGCTGGGAGATTAGGCCCCCAGCACGTCGAGATACTTGAGCGCGCCGCCGGTGTTGAACACAACCACCGTGTCGGACGGCTTGACGCGGCCGTCCTTGAGCAGGACGCGGAGCGCGTACAGCGCGGCACCGCCTTCCGGCGCGGCGCTGATACCTTCCCTGGCGCCGAGCGCGCGCATGTCGCGGACCATGTCGGCGTCGCTGACCGCGATCGCGGTGCCGCCGCTCTCGCGTACGGCGCGGAGCACAAGAAAGTCGCCGATCGCCTTCGGGACGCGGAGTCCATCAGCCACCGTTCGCGCGTTCTGCCACATCTCGGATCGCTCCGCGCCCTGCTCGAAGGCGCGAACGATGGGGGCGCAGTTCTCGGCCTGCACTGAGACCATCTTCGGCCGCGCGCCGGCACTCTTCCATCCGATGCGCTCCATCTCTTCGAAGGCCTTCCACATGCCGACCATGCCGGTGCCGCCGCCGGTCGGATAGATGATCCAGTCGGGGAACTGCCAATCGAGCTGTTCCCCGAGCTCGTAGGCCATCGTCTTTTTTCCCTCGATGCGATACGGCTCCTTCAGCGTCGAGGTGTCGTACCAACCGAGCGGCTTGCCACGCTCGGCGGCGATCCGGCCGGCGTCAGTGATCAAGCCATCCACGAGATTGACTTCAGCGCCGTACAGTTCGCACTCGCGAATGAACGGCACCTTCACGTCCTTCGGCATGAAGACCTTCGCTTCGATGCCGGCCGCCGCCGCGTAGGCCGCCATCGCGTTGGCCGCATTGCCGGCCGAAGGGATCGACAGGACCGTGGCACCGAGGTGCGCGGCTTTCGTGACGGCGGCCGCGAGGCCGCGTGGCCTTGAAGGAGTTCGTGGGATTGAGAGATTCGTCCTTGACGAAGAGCCGCGCCAGTCCGAGGTCTTCGCCGAGGCGTTTGGCGTGGATCAGCGGCGTCCAGCCCTCGCCGAGCGTGAGCGGCTCCTCACCGTCCATGAGCGGCATCAGCTCGCGGTAGCGCCACATGTTTGGCGCTCGGCCGCTCAGCGACGACTTCGACCAGGCCCGCGCCGCATCGAGGTCGTAGCGGGCGAGCAGGGGAGCGCCGCACGTGCAGAGATGCTGCTCGACGCGCGGATCATACGGCCCGACGCCACACGGAACACTGCATTCGAGATGAGTGAAGTGACACGTCAACTCAAACGCCACACCAACTGCCAGACTTGAAGACTGTCGACTTGGAGTTGGAGGCTAGTTGAGCAGTTCGGTGTCTTTCTTCTTCTGGAGCTCGTCGATCATCCCGACGTGCTGGTCGGTGATCTTCTGGACTTCGTCGAGGCTCCGCCGCTCGTCGTCTTCCGAGATCGTGCTGTCCTTCAGAAGCTTCTTCAGCTTGTCGTTCGCATCGCGGCGGACCTGGCGGACGCCGTTCCGCCCTTCCTCGGCGTACTTGTGAACGATCTTCGACAGTTCCTTGCGGCGCTCTTCCGTCAGCGACGGGATCGGCACGCGCACGACCTTGCCGTCGTTGGACGGATTGAGGCCGAGATTCGCGGTCCGGATCGCCTTCTCGATGCCGGCGAGCACGGACGGATCGAAGGGCTGCACGATGATCATCTGCGGCTCCGGGATCGACATCGTCGCCACCTGGTTGAGCGGCATCGAGGCGCCGTAGGCGTCGACGTGGACGGTGTCGAGAATCGTGACCGAGGCGCGGCCCGTTCTCACCCCACCGAGCTCGCGGCGCACGTGCTCGATCTGCGCGTCCATCCGCTTCTTGACTTCGCCGAACAGTTCCTTGAGATCGCTGACGTCCATCGAATTCTCCGGTTGGTTACGCCCGTACCGTCGTGCCGATCGCTTCGCCCATGATGACGCGGCGCAGGTTGCCGCGGGTGCGCAGGTTGAATACGACGATCGGCAGCTTGTTGTCCATGCAGAGCGAGATCGCGGTCGCGTCCATGACCTTCAGGCCCCGCTCGAGCACCTGGAGGTAGGAGATGTCGTCGTACTTGGTCGCGGTGGGATCGGTCATCGGATCGGCGGTGTAGATGCCGTCCACCTTGGTGCCCTTGAGGATCACGTCCGCCTTCATCTCCATCGCGCGCAGGGCAGCGGCCGTATCGGTCGTGAAGTACGGGATTCCCGGTGCCGGCTGCGAACACGACGACGCGACCCTTTTCCAGGTGGCGCACGGCGCGGCGGCGAATGAACGGTTCGGCGACGGCCCGCATCTCGATCGCCGACGCGACTCGGGTCGGGACGCCGTTGTGCTCGAGCGCGTCCTGCAGCGCGAGCGCGTTGATCACCGTCGCCAGCATGCCCATGTAGTCGGCTGTGGCCCGGTCCATGCCCTTGGCGCTCGCCGCGAGGCCGCGGAACAGGTTGCCGCCGCCGATGACAACCGCCGTCTGGACGCCGAGAGATTGAATCTCGAAGATGTCTTTGGCGATCTGGGTCGCGACCGCAGGATCGATTCCGAATTGCTGCTCGCCCATCAGGGCTTCACCGGAAAGCTTCAACAGAACGCGCTGGTAGGCGGGAGCGGACATATCCGAACGATTATATCTTCAGCGGCGTAGCGGTTGCGGAGGATGTTGCTGCTGCAGGCGCAGTGGGGTAGGGGAACGGTCGTTAACTACCAACTTCCAACTGCCAACTTCCAAATCGATTCTGGAAGCTGGCAGCTGAGAAGCTGGAAGCTGAGCGCTGAGAGCTTAAGCTGATTCGCCGAGCTTGAACCTGGTGAAGCGCGCGACCGAGATGTTCTCGCCCATCTTGGCGATCGCGGCGGTCACGATCTGTCCGATCGTCACCTTGGGATCCCGAACGCTGGCCTGATCGAGCAGGCAGACCTGCTCGTAGAAGCTGTTCAACTTGCCTTCCACGATCTTCTCGACGACCTGCGCCGGCTTGTCCTTCACCTGGTCGCGGTAGATGGCCTTCTCGCGCTCGAGAAGATCAGCCGGGACCTCTTCGCGGCGGACGTATTGCGGGCTGGCCGCCGCCACGTGCATGGCGATCTCGCGGGTGAGCGCCTGGAAATCGTCCGTGCGCGCCACGAAGTCGGTCTCGCAGTTCACTTCCACCAGCACGCCGATCTTGCCGCCCATGTGGATGTAGTGACCGATCATGCCTTCGTTGGTCGAGCGGCCGACCTTCTTGGTCGCCTGGGCAAGCCCGCGCTTGCGCAGAATCGTCGTGGCGGCCTCGATGTCGCCATTCGACTCCTTGAGCGCCGCCTTGCATTCCATCATCCCCGCGCCGGTCTGGTCGCGGAGCGTCTTCACCATCGCTGCGTTAATTTCCATTGTCGCCATCTTTCCTCGCTCCATGCAGAGGCCGTTCGCGAACGGTCCCTACGCTGTACAGTCAAACGCCGGCGCGCTCAAAGGCCCGCCGGCGTCCAGAAATCGAAAGTTCTTAGACCGACGCCGGGGTGGTCGCCTGTTCGGGGCGTGCCTGCCGGGCGGGGCGGGCATGGCGGCGGCCGTCGCCGTCACCCTCCGGGCTGTCATCGGCCTGGGCCGACTCGCGCATGCCGCTGCCGCTTGCGATGGCGTCGGCGATCTTCGAGGCAAACAGCCGGATCGCGCGCAGCGCGTCGTCGTTGCCGGGGATCACGTAGTCCACTTCATCGGGATCGCAGTTGGTGTCGACGATGCCGATGACCGGGATCTTGAGCTTGCGAGCTTCGTCGACCGCGATCTTTTCCTTGCGCGTGTCGACGACGAAGAGGGCATCGGGCAGCTTCGACATGTTGCGAATGCCGTCGAGGTTCTTCTGCAGCTTTTTCTTTTCCTTCTCGAGCTGCGAGATCTCCTTCTTCGAGAGCGAGTCGTAGCGGCCGTCGGTTTCCATCGCTTCGAGATCACGCAGCCGCGCGAGGCTGCGCTGGATCGTCATGAAGTTGGTCAGCAGCCCACCCAGCCAGCGCTGGTTGACGTGGTACATCCCGCAGCGCACCGCCTCTTCGGCAATCGCGTCCTGGGCCTGGCGCTTGGTGCCGACGAAGAGGATCGTGCGGCCTTGGGCGGCGAGGTTCGAGGCGAACTGCTCGGCCTCCCGAAACAGCTTGGCGGTCTTCGCGAGATCGATGATGTAGATCCCGTTCCGCTCTCCGAAGATGTACTGCTTCATCTTCGGGTTCCAGCGTTTCGTCTGGTGTCCGAAGTGGACCCCCGCTTCCAGCAAATCCTTCAACGCAATGCCGCTCAAGCTGCCTCCCATTACCCTTACCGTTTACTGAACTGGAAGCGCTTGCGCGCGCCCTTCTGTCCGTACTTCTTGCGTTCCTTGATGCGCGCGTCGCGCGTCAGGAACCCTTCCTTCTTCAACCGCGGCCGCAGCTCCAGGTTGTACTCGACCAGGGCGCGGGCGATGCCGAGGCGCAGGGCGCCGGCCTGGCCGGCGATGCCGCCACCGGCGATGGTCGCCAGGATGTCGAACTTCTCGCCGGTCTCGGTGACGACCAGCGGCTGCCTGATCTGGGTTCGGTGTGCGGCGGTGGGGAAGGCCTGTTCGATCGGCTTGCGATTGATGACCAGGCCACCGTTGCCGGGGCGGAGAAACACGCGGGCGGTGGCTGTCTTGCGTCGTCCCGTCCCGTAGTACTGAATTCCAGCTGCCACTATGCGACCTCTTGCTTGGTTGACTTCTTCTGCTCTTCACCACGCGCGCGGGGCATCTGCGCGGCGTGCGGGTGATCGGCCCCCGCGTAGACCTTCAGCTTGCGCCACATCGCTTCGCCCATCTTCGTCTTGGGGAGCATGCCGCGCACGGCTTCTTCGACCATCCGCACCGGGTTCTTCTGGCGCAGATCCTTGGCGCGTTCCTCGCGCAAGCCACCTTCGAAGCCGCTGTGATACCGATACAGCTTCTGTTCTTCCTTGCGCCCCGTCAGCTTGACCTTCGCGGCATTGACGATCACGACATGATCGCCGGTGTCGATGTACGGCGTGTAAACCGGCTTGTGCTTACCCTGCAGAAGACGCGACGCTTCGGTCGCCACGCGGCCCAGGACGAGATCCTCGGCGTCGATGACGTGCCACTGCCGCTCCACACTCCCGGCAGTGGGAACAAACGTACCCATTCGAAAAACCCTTTCGGCCTGAACTACTGGCTTGTCGCCGACCACTGCCGTCCGTCAGTCACAGACGGTCAGCCCTTTACTGAGGACGGCAAACCAAGAGGATACTGACGATTGCACAGATTGTCAAGACACGAGCCAGACCCCTATCGGCCTGTCGATTCATCAACTTATCGCCGCTCGGCCGTCGGCGAGTTCCGGCCGGGTCGCCCTCACGCTCCTCGTCTGATTCGAGCGTACGCGGAAAGCGCATTACGGTTTCGTTAGATCGTGTCGAAAATGTGATTGCCGCCCTGGCCGCTCAACCGACACAACTACGAGAATCGCAAGATTCGGCCGCTTTTTGTGCCTTCCGCCCCCGTGGCACTCGCCTTGCGGACTTGATGAGCCGATAACTCATCTAACTCAACAAGAACATGGCCGCACTGCGGCGGTTCGCGACACTCCCGCCACGGTTCGGCTGAGTGAACCGGCCTCCCAACCAAGTAACGGCCCCATTTAGACAGGACCACGGTGTTTCGCAGAGCGAAATCACTGGTCGGGCTCGACATCGGTTCGAGCGCGGTCAAAGCAGTCGAATTGAAGCCGGTGGGCCGGGGCTACCGGGTCGCCGCGTACGGCAGCGAGCCGCTGCCGCCGGACAGCATCGTCGATGGCGCCATCATTGACGGCGCTGCCGTCGCCGATGCGATTCGCCGCCTGTTCGACAGCCGGGGCATCCGCACCAAGGACGTCGCCGCCTCGCTCTCAGGCAACGCCGTCATCGTCAAGAAGATCACCTTGCCGACGATGACGGAGGCCGAACTGGCCGAGTCGATCTACTGGGAGGCCGAGCAGTACATCCCCTTCGAGATCCAGGACGTCAACCTTGATTACCAGGTCCTCGAAGGCGGCGCCAACGGCAACGGCACGATGGAAGTCCTCCTCGTGGCTGCCAAGAAAGAGAAGATTGCCGACTACACCGGCGTCATCGCCCAGGCGGGCCGGACCGCCGTCGTCATCGACGTCGACGCGTTCGCGCTGCAGAACGCCTACGAAGTGAACTACGGGATGGAGCCGGGCTCGGTCATCGTGCTCCTCAATGCCGGCGCCAGCGCCACCAACATCAACATCCTGAGCGGTGAGCAGTCGGTCTTCACCCGCGATGTTTCGATCGGCGGGAACGCCTATACCGAGGCCCTCCAGCGCGAGTTGAGCCTTCCCTATGATGTCGCCGACAGTTGAAGCGCGGCGAAGTGGTCGACGGCGTCAGCTTCGAGGATGCCCGGCCGGTGCTGCGCGCAGTCACCGAGAACGTCATGCTCGAGATTCAGAAGACGTTCGACTTCTTCAAAGCCACCGCCGCGTCGGACCGGATCAACCGGATCGTCGTCAGCGGCGGGGCGTCACGGGCCGAGGGGTTCACCGAGATCCTCGCCGAGCGCTTCGGTGCGCCGGTGGAGGCGTTCGATCCGTTCAAGCGCGTGACGTTCGATGCACGCAAGCTCGCAGGCGATCCTTCGGCCATCGCGCCGACCGTCGCGGTGGCGGTGGGGCTCGCGTTGCGGCGGGTGGCAGACCGATGATCCGCATCAATCTTCTCGCGGTCGAACGCAGCGCGGCGAAGCGGTCGGTGATGATTCCGGCGGCGCACCGGATCACGATCGCGGTCAGCCTGGTCCTCATCGGCACGGCACTGCATCGTTGGCTGGTGGTTCTGGTCCCTGCGCCAGACCTCGCAGCGGGTCGACGAAGACATCGCGCGCGCGGAAACCGAGACGCAGCAGCTCCGCTCGGTGATGGCGCAGGTCCAGAAGTTCGAAACCCGCAAGGCGCAGCTGCAACAGCGCGTGACGCTGATCGAGCAGCTCCGCCGCGGCCAGACCGGCCCCGTCCACATCGTCGACGAGATCAGCAAGGCCATTCCCGATCGGTTGTGGCTGAGCGAAATGACGCAGAAGGGTGACGACCTCACGATCGTCGGCATGACGACCTCGCTGACCGGCGTGTCGGACTTCGTCGCCAACCTCGAGACCAGCCCCTGGTTCAAGCGGCCGATCGACATCATCGACAGCCAGATGGCTTCGGATCCGAAGAGCGGTGGACCTCGTGAAGTTCTCGGTGAAGGCCACCTTCACCAACCCGGACGCTCCCGCGCCAGTGCCGGCGCCGGCAGCGGTGAAACGGTGATGCGGCCGACGCGGCAGTTAATGGATCAGGTAGGCGCCTCCGATAAGGCAGCAGGGCAATAGATGGAACTGTCCCTCAGCAAACTTCCGTGGTACGGCCAGGTGGGCGCGTTCGTGCTCGTCTCGTGCTGGAGCGGTGTTCGGATTCTGGAACTTTTACGTGACCGACATGCAGAGCGATATCGCGACGCGACAGGGCCGGCTCACCGCGATGCGGCAGGACATCGCCCGCGGTGTCGCGACGGCTCGGCGCCTGCCGGAGTTCCAGTCCCAGGTGACGGAACTCGAGGCGCGGCTCGAGAGCCTCAGAGCCGTGCTGCCGGAGCAGAAGGACGTCGCCGACATTCTTCGCCGCGTCCAGGGCCTCGCGACGCAGTCGAACCTGTCGATTCAGCGGTTCACCCCGCAGCCGCCGAAGCAGGAGGCGCTCTACGCGGCGCTGCCGTTCAAGCTCACGGCCGAAGGCACGTATCACGACCTCGGGCTCTTCCTCGACCGCATCGGCAAGTTCCACCGGATCATCAACGTGAGCGACATCGTCATCAAGGCGAAGGCGCAGCCGGAGCCGACCGCCACCGTCGTGGCGGAGCTGGTGGCGACGACGTTCGTCCTGCAGGAAAAACCGATACCGACCATTCCCGGTGAAGCCAGTGGCGAAGGCGGCCGCAGCGAAATGAAGCACATCATCCTGGCCGCCGTTTGCCTTGCTGCCACGCCGCTTGCGGCGCAGGCACCCGCGACGCCGGCCGCGGCGCAGAAGCCGGCTGCACCGGCCGAGTCAGTCGAGAAACCGGGCACGGAGCCGCCGTCGGCTTACACCTACAAGGTCGAGGGCCGGCGCGATCCATTCGTCAGCCTGGTCGGCCGTGGCTCGGATCCGAAGTCGTCCGCCACGCGTGCGGCGGGCCTTCCGGGGATGCTGATCAACGAGGTCAACCTGAAGGGAATCATGAAGGAGCGCGCCGGATTCGTCGCCATGCTCCAGGGACCGGACAAGAAGACGTACATCGTGCGTCCCGGCCAGCGCCTGCTGGACGGCAGCGTCAAGTCGATCACGGCAGACGCCGTGGTATTCGCGCAGGACGTCAATGACCCGCTGTCGCTCGTGAAGCAGAGGGAAGTGCGCAAGACCTTGAGATCGGGCGAGGAGAATCGGGGATGACGTTGCTCAACTTTGTGCCGGGCGCCCGCGTGGCGTCGGCCGTACTCGTGGTCGTCGACAGTGGCGGGAGGCGTGGCGATGACGCCGCGGGCCTCGGCGCTGCCGCCGGCCGCCACGATGATCGAATCGATTCGCGCCGCCCACGTGGGTGAGCGCACCACGGTGACGCTGCGCGGTAACGGGCAACTGACGCCCGCCAACGTCGAAGAGTCGACCGATCGGCCGCGCCGGCTGGTGCTGGACTTTGCCGACGTCTCCGCCTCCTCAACCGCGCAGACCGACGTGCGCAGCCCGCTCGTGCAGAGGGTACGGGTCGGCGTCAACAGCCGGGTCCCGCTCGTCACGCGCGTGGTGATGGAGATTGCCGACACCGCGACGTACCACATCGAGCGCAGCGGCGAGCCCGGCCACGCGCTCGCGGTCGTGTTCGAACACCCGCAGAAATCCACCTCTGTTCTGCTGTCGGCCGGCGAGCCGGTCAGCTGCCCAGCCGGAGGAGCCGATCTCGATGGCGCAGGCGCTTCGCCAACGGAGCCCGCCTGGCGCCGCCGGTGACCGCCGCGCGGCACCGCACCGCCGCAACAGGCCCCGGTGGCACCGCCGGCCGCACCTGCCGCGACGCCGGCCGCACCCGCCGCGGCGCCGCCCGCACTCCCGGCGCAGTCGCAGTCACAGACGCTCACGCAGAGCGGCGAGAGGCGCTACATCGGTACGCCGGTCTCGCTCGACCTCGACGGTGCGGACCTTCGCGCGACGCTGCGCACGCTGGTCGAGCACGGCGGCCTCAACGTGGTATTCGATCCGTCGGTCCAGGGCACGGTCGACATCTTCGTGCGCGACATCCCCTGGGACCAGGCGCTCGAGACGATCCTGCGCGCCAACAAGCTCGGTTACGTCGCCGAGGGCACGATCATCCGGATCGCACCGCTGAACGTCCTGGCCGACGAAGAAGCGGAACGCCGCAAGCTCGCCGAGGCGCGCGCGCTCGCCGGTGACCTGAGCGTCCAGACATTCACGTTGAGCTATGCGCGGGCCCAGGACATGCAGCCGCTGCTGACCAAGTTCGGCGCTGTCATCGCGTGGCCAGATCCAGGTCGATACGCGCACCAACACGCTCATCATCACCGACCTGGCCGACCGCCTGCAGATCGCCGGCAACCTTCTCAGCTCGCTCGATCGGGCCGAGCCGCAGGTGGAAGTCGAAGCGCGCATCGTCCAGACCAGCCGCGACTTCGCCAAAGCGATCGGCATCCAGTGGGGCCTCAACGGACGCATGACCCCGGACATCGGCAACACCACCGGCCTCGCGTTCCCGAACCGGGGCACGCGTCGGTGGACGGCTCGGCACCCAGGGTCCGGTCGGGACTGACCCCCGCGCGACCGCGAGCGGAGCAGACCGGCACCGGCGTCAATCTCGGCGTCGACGCGGCGAGTTCGGCGATCGGGCTGGCCCTCGGCTCCGTGAACGGCGCATTCAATCTCGACGTCGCGCTCAGCGCGCTCGAACGCACAGGGCAAAGGGCCGCGTCCTGTCGACGCCGCGCCTGACGACGCAGAACAACGTCTCGGCCTCGGTGCAGCAGGGTATCCAGATCCCGATTCAGACCGTGGCCAACAACACCGTCACGGTCACCTTCAAGGACGCGGTGCTCAAGCTCCAGGTCACGCCGCAGATCACCGCCGCCGGCACCGTCATCATGCAGGTGAGCGTGCAGAACATGACCGCGGATTTCAGCCGCCAGGTCAACGGCATCCCGCCAATCGACACGCAGGAAGCACAGACGCAGGTTCAGGTCGAGGACGGCGCCACGACGGTCATCGGCGGCATCTTCGTCAGCCGCGAACAGGCGTCCACCGACAAGACCCCGGTCCTGAATCGAATTCCTCTGCTTGGCTGGCTGTTCCGGCGTGACTCCATGCAGGACGAGAGCCGCGAACTGTTGATCTTCATCACGCCACGGATCCTGAAGGGTTAGCTATGAAGAGAGTGCTGCTCGGTTTGCTCGTAATGGCGTCCATCTCGTGCGGGTCGATGACTCGCGAGGGGACCTCGTCTTCCTACCTGGTGATCGCCGGCGCTGGACGCCGCGTCCGGCGCCGACCCTGAGGAGTTCGGCGGCGTCCTCGAGTCCGACGTGACCACGGTCGTCGACGGCACGTCGGACGATCTACGCCGACTCCGCCGAGCGTCTCGCTGGTGCTGGCACTGAAAGATCCGGGGCCCGTCAGGCTCGCCGCTCACGCCGACGCCGAACAACGCCATCACCATGGACCGCTACCGTGTCCGCTACATCCGCAGCGACGGCCGGAACACCCAGGGTGTCGACGTCCCATACAGCCTTCGACGGCGCCTTCACCGCGACCGTGTTCGACGAGACGCAGGCGGCGATTTACGCTGGTGCGCGCGCAGGCGAAGGCTCGAGGCGCCGCTCGCGGGCGCTGGCGCAACAGCCTGCTCGTCATCTCGACGATTGCGGAGATCACCTTCTACGGGCACGACCAGACCGGGCGCGAGGTGATTACCACCGGCCGCATCAGCGTGCATTTCGCAAACTTCGGCGACCCGGAATAACCGGGTCCAGGTCACAGCCAACCGGATCTATATATGAACGCATCAATCAGACTCGTCGCTCTCGGGCTGGCCGCCGTCCTCGCCGCCTCCTGCACCATGAAGGAACAGGAGGCGCCGCCGTTGACGGGCCCCTCCGAGTTCGGCACCTCCGTGAACGTGGCCGTCATGCCCGACGTCCTGCAGCAGGATGGCGCGTCCCAGTCGGTCGTTGCCGTCACAGTGTTCAACTCAGTCGGGGAAGCCTGCGGCGGGTGTGCCGCTGCGTGCGGAGATCCGGGTCAACGGCCAGGCGGTCGATTTCGGCGCTCTCTCGGCGCGCTCGATCGTGACCGGCGCTGATGGCCGCGCGACATTCGTCTACACCGCGCCGTTCGTCTCGGCGAGCGTTGAATCGATGGTCGAAATCGCGGTGACCCCGATCGGATCGAACTACGAGAATGCGGTCGCCGCGAAACGCGAGCATCCGCCTGGTGCCGACCGGCATCGTCCTGCCGCCGTCGGGTCTCAACCCGGCCTTCACGTTCTCGCCGCAGACGCCGTCGCAGGGGCAGGGCGTGTTCTTCGATGCGATCGACGAGCGCGGCGCCGAGCAACCAACCCGATCACGCAGTATCGGTGGGACTTCGGCGATGGCGGCAGCGGGAGCGGGTCGACGACCACGCACGCGTTCAGCAACTCGGGCACCTACTTCGTCCGGCTGACGGTCAGCGATGCGTCCGGCCGATCGGCCTCGACGACGCAGAGCGTGACCGTCGGAGCGGGGACGGTGCCAACGGCATCCTTCACCTTCGGGCCGACACCGGTCCGCGCGAACATCCCGGTCAACTTCAACGGCACCGGCTCGACGCCCGCGGCGGGACGCACGATCGTGTCCTATCGGTGGGAGTACGGCGACGGGTCGCCGACGGAATCCGGCGCCCAGGTGGCACACGCCTTTGCCGTCGCCGGGGTCTACACCGTCACCTTGACGGTCACCGATGACGTCGGCCGCAGCCACACGACGAACCGGACGGTGACCGTACAATAGCTGGGTGACGGACACCTCGCGCCTCGACGATTTGCGACGCCGGGTCCAGATGGATCCGGCGTCGATTGCGTTTGCCGCACTGGCCGAGGAATACCGGCGCGCCGGCTTCGAAGAGGCGATTGCCACCTGCTCGGGCGGTCTCAACGCATCCCTCTATCTCTCGCGCACGTCACGCTTGGCGTGCCTTGCTCAGACCGGCGTGTCGAGGATGCGCGCGAAGCCCTGGAGTTCGTCTTCGCGCCGCCCGAGAACCTGTCGCGATCGAGGCCTCGCCGAAATCGACCGCGGCAGTCACCCGCTTCTCCGCCGCCCGGACGGGCATCCCAGGTCGAGGCGCTCGAGTCATTTCTCGACGCCGTTCGCAGGGCGCTGAACCGTGATCGCCCCGCGGATTGAGCGTCAGGCACACCTGCGCGCACGGCTCGACGCACTTCTCGTCACGCATCCAGCAAACATCGCCTACCTGACCGGCTTGACCGCGTCGACGGCCAACGTGATCGTCCTGCGGACGCCACCGCGCTGCCTCCTGATCGTCGACTCCAGATACGCCACGACGGCGCGGACGCTCGAGGCGCACGCGCCTGGACTGACGGTGCGGGTCGCCTCGGGATCGCTCGATGCTGACGCCGCGGCGCAACTGCGCGAGCTCGGCGTCGCCCGGCTCGGCATCGAAGCCGACCACCTGAGCGTCGCGCGATTCAATCGCCTGACGGCGATGCTGGTGCCGTCGGCCACGGCACGCCCGGCGCACGTCCTGGAGCCGACGGCTCGAATCGTCGAGCGGATGCGGGCGGTCAAGGATGCCGGCGAGATCGAAACGCTTCGCGAGGCCGGACGGCGGATCTCGGCTGGTCGCGCGACAGGCGCGGACCTGGATCCAGCCGGGACGGACCGAGCGACAGATCGCCGCGGCCGTCGATGCGGCGATGCGCGACGCGGGATTCGATCGGCCCGCCTTCGAGACGATCGTCGCGTCAGGGCCGAATGCCGCCCTGCCGCACGCCCGGCCGACCAGCCGGGTCGTGGGGGACAATGAGGGTGTGCTGCTGGACTTCGGAGGCGTCTACGACGGATACTGCGTGGACCTCACCCGGACGGTGCACATCGGGCCGATGCCGGAAGGTTTTCGCCGTCTGTTCGATGCGGTCCGTGAAGCACAGGCGGCCGCGCTCGCGGCGGTGACGGCCGGCGACCCTCGGCGTCGATGTCGACGGCGCCGCACGGCAGCGTCATGGTGCGGCACGGGCTCGGCGAGGCGTTCGGGCACGGAACCGGGCACGGACTGGGCCTCGAAGTTCACGAGGAGCCGCGGATCTCGCCGCTGGCGCCGGCGGGCGAGCGGCTGCAGGCAGGGATGGTCGTGACGATCGAGCCGGGTGCCTACGTGCCCGGAACCGGCGGGGTCAGGATTGGAAGATGACGTCCTCGTGACCGAGGGAGGTTGCGAGTTGTTGACGGATGTGCCGATAGAGCTATAGATGGATTTCGACGATATCGAAAAAGTCCTGGCGCTGGTCCGGGAGCACGAGCTCACCGAGTTCGAGCTCGAACGCGACGGCCTCAAATTGAAGGTGAAGAAGGCGCAGCCCGGCGGCCAGGGGCACGGCATGATGCCCATGGGACCGCATGATGTCGCCGCCGATGCCGGCGATGCAGTTCACCGGCGCCGGCGCAGCTGCCTCAGACGACCAGCCACGCGGCGCCGCCGGCCGCCCCTCCCGAGGACGAACTGGAACTCGCGGTCGTCAAGTCCCCGATCGTCGGGACGTTCTACCGCTCGCCCGAGCCGGGCGCGGCGTCGTTCGTCGAAATCGGCCAGCGCGTCAAGAAGGACCAGGTCCTCTGCATCATCGAAGCGATGAAGCTGATGAACGAGATCACGTCCGAGTTCGACGGCGAACTCGTCAGCGCGTATGTCGAGAACGGCAAGCCGGTGCAATACGGGGAGCGCCTCTTCGCGATCAAGACTTCCGCCTGACCAGGGGACATGTTCAAGAAGATTCTGATCGCCAACCGGGGTGAGATCGCGCTGCGGGTCATCTATGCCTGCCGCGAACTCGGCATCAAGACCGTCGCGGTCTACTCCGAGGCCGACGAAAACTCGTTGCACGTGCGCTTTGCCGACGAAGACGTCTGCATCGGGCCGGCGCGCAGCGCCGACAGCTACCTGAGCGTGCCGGCGATCCTCAGCGCCGCCGAGATCACCGGCGCCGACGCGATCCATCCCGGCTACGGATTCCTGTCCGAGAGCGCCTACCTCGCCGAAGTCTGCGAGGCGTGCCACATCCGCTTCATCGGGCCCGCCCCCAACGTCATCCGCCTGCTCGGCGACAAGGCGCGGGCCCGGCGCGCCATGAAGAAGGCCGGCGTACCGATCCTGCCGGGGAGCGACGGGCCGGTCGATAGCGAAGAAAAAGCCCTCAAGATTGCGCGGGAGCTCGGGCTGCCGGTGATCATCAAGGCGGTGGCGGGCGGCGGCGGCCGCGGCATGCGCGTCATCCGCGAGATCGGCGAGTTGAGCAAGGCGCTCAAGACCGCCCAGCGCGAGGCCGAAGCGTCCTTCGGCGTCGGGGACGTCTACATCGAAAAGTACGTCGAGAACCCGCGTCACATCGAGTTCCAGATTCTCGGCGATCACCACGGCAACGTCATCCACCTCGGCGAGCGCGAATGCTCGATCCAGCGCCGCCACCAGAAGCTCCTCGAAGAGGGGCCCTCGATCGCGGTGACCGAGAAGCAGCGCCGCCGGCTCGGCAGCACTGTCGTCGACGCCGCACGCGCCGTCCAGTACACCAACGCGGGAACCTTCGAGTTCCTGATGGACGACAAGGGCAACTTCTTCTTCCTCGAAGTGAATACGCGCGTCCAGGTCGAGCACCCGGTCACCGAGTGGATCACCGGCATCGACATCGTGAAGGAACAGATCCGGGTCGCGGCGGGCGAGCGCCTGTCGTTCAAGCAGGGCGACGTGACCTTCAACGGCCACGCGATCGAGTGCCGCGTCAACGCCGAGGACCCGGTCACGTTCCAGCCCTCGCCGGGCGTCATCCACGCCTTCAGCGTTCCCGGGCGGACCGGGCGTTCGCGTCGATACCTTTGCCCACGCGGAATGCACGATCCCGCCGTACTACGACTCGATGATCGCCAAGATCATCGTCCACGGCCGCGACCGCCAGGAGGCGATCGCGCGGATGAAGCGGACGCTCGAGATGACGGTCATCGAGGGGATCAAGACCAGCATCCCGCTCCACCTGAAGATCCTCAGCGACCCGGACTTCATCGCCGGACGCTTCAGCACGTCCTTCATGGAACGCTATCTCGTCGAGCAGAAGAAGCCCGGTGACGGACGTCTCGCACAGGCCGGCTAGCGCCAGCCGCCTGCACCGGAGCCGCTCCCCACGCTCTATCCCATCATCGATGTCGACCTGTGCGGCATGCGCGGCCTGGACCCGCTGGCGGTGGCGAGAGCCTGTCTCGATGGCGGTGCGCGACTGCTCCAGGTGCGGCGCAAGGGGAGTGCAGGCGGGACCGGTGCGCTGCTGACGCTCGCGCGCGCTGTCGTTGAGGCGGCGCGCGAGCTACGACGCCACGGGTGATCGTGAACGACAGGCCTGACATCGCGATGATGGCGACGGCGCACGGTGTTCACGTCGGCCAGCAGGATCTCCCCGCCGCCACCGTCAGGCGTCTGCTCGGGCGCCGGCCGGCTGATCGGCGTCTCGACCCACACGCCGGAACAGGTGGACGAGGCGCTGGCAGGCCCGGCCGACTACGTTGCGGTTGGCCCGGTGTTCGGGACCAGCACGAAGGACACCGGCTACACGCGCGCGCGGGCTGGACCTCGTCCGGCAGGCAGTCGGGCGGGGAAAGCCGGTGGTGGCAATTGGTGGGATCACACTCGCCGACAGTGCCCGGGATCCTGGCCGCCGGCGCCTCTTCGGTCGCCGTCATTTCCGACCTGCTCGAAGGCGGACAGGTCGCCGCCCGGGTGCGCGAATACCTTCGCGCGCAGGGTTGAGCGACCGCATCGCCGCAGGCGGCGCCTGCACGGCCAACTTGGCGAGCGGTCGTCCGTGCGCATATAATCCCTCGGTCTCACCCCACCCTCATTAATTAGCAAAGCGAGGACACTGAGTGGCAGGTTCACTGTTCAGAACGAAGTCCATAGACTCTCTTATGGCCGAGTCGCGGATGACCGGCGAGGGGACGCTCAAGCGCACCCTCGGGGCATGGTCGCTCATCGCTCTCGGTATTGGTGCCATCATCGGCGCCGGCCTGTTCGTGCGGACTGCGGCGGCGATTGCCGATCGCGCCGGTCCGTCGGTCACGATCGCCTTCATCGTCGCCGGTGTCGGGTGCGCCTTTGCCGGCCTCTGCTACGCCGAGTTCGCGTCGATGATCCCGGTTGCGGGCAGCGCCTACACGTATTCCTACGCGACGATGGGCGAGTTCGTCGCCTGGATCATCGGCTGGGACCTGGTGCTCGAGTACGCGGTTGGCGCGGCGACGGTCGCAATCGCCTGGACGGAATACGCGAACCGGGTTCTGGAGTGGGTAGGAATGCCGGTTCCGTACGCGTGGTCCCACTCGCCGTGGGAGACGTCGGTCGCGACCGGTGAAACCGGCATCATGAACCTTCCGGCCGTCTTTATTCTCGGCGTGCTGTCGGCCGTTCTCGTCCGCGGGACGCGTGAGTCCGCATTCATCAATGGCCTGATCGTCATCGTCAAGGTCGCCATCGTGCTGATGGTGATCACGATCGGCTGGGGCTTCATCAACCCGGCCAACCACACGCCGATGATCCCGGCCGCGACCACCTACACCACCCCGCTCGGCGTGACCCACGCCTACGGCGGCGTCATGGGCATCCTCGGCGCCGCCGGCGTCGTCTTCTTCGCGTATATCGGGTTCGACGCGGTCTCGACCGCGGCGCAGGAAGCGAAGAACCCGAAGCGCGACATGCCGATCGGCATCCTTGGATCGCTGGTGGTCTGCACGATCCTGTATGTGCTCTTCTCCTACGTCCTGAGCGGCGTCGCGACGGTCGAGGACTTCCGGTCCACCGGCCGTGAGGCATCAGTCGCGTTCGCGATCTCGAAGTACATGCCCGGTTACGAGTGGCTGTCCAAGGCGGTCACGGTCGCCATTCTCGCCGGCTTCTCGTCGGTCATCCTCGTGATGCTCCTCGGGCAGTCGCGCGTCTTCTACTCGATGAGCAAGGACGGTCTGGTCCCGAAGGTGTTCTCCGACGTGCACCCGAAGTACCGGACACCCCACAAGTCGAACTGGCTGTTCTTCGTGTTCACCGCGGCGTTCGCGGCCTTCGTGCCGGGAGACATCGTCGGCGAGATGACCAGCATCGGAACGCTGTTCGCGTTCATGCTGGTGTGCGCCGGCGTCTGGATCATGCGGGTTCGCCGGCCTGACCTGGAGCGCGGCTTCACGGTCCCGCTGCTGCCGGTGGTGGCGGTCCTGGGCATCGTGGTGTGCGGCGCCATGATCTACGGGCTGGGCTGGACCAACTGGCTGCGGCTGATCGCGTGGCTGGCGCTTGGCTGCGTCTTCTACTTCGGCTACGGCAAGCAGCACAGCAAGCTTGCGACAGTCGAACTAGATCGCACGCTCTGAGTTCTGCTGCGCGGGCCAGCGGTGATCACCCGATCGCCGGCTGGCCCGCGCCGTTTCTGGATAGGCCTGCGGCCCCCGCGAAGAGCAGGATAAGATCAGCTGACCATGTCCGCACGAATTCTCAACGGCACTGTCATCGCTGGCGAGATCAGGGCGTCAGTGCAGCCCGGGGTCGCCGCGTTCACCGCACGGGCCGGGCGCCCGCCATGCCTGGGTATCGTGCTCGTCGGCGACGATCCGGCGTCTGAAATCTACGTCCGCAACAAGGTCAAGGCCGGCACGGAGTCCGGGCTTCGAGTCGATCTGCAGCGACTGCCCTCGGCTGCGACGGTCGCGGATCTTCTGGCGCTCGTCGCGCGTCTGAATGCGAGTGACGTGCATGACGGGATCCTCGTCCAGGCGCCGCTGCCGGCATCGATGGGCCGGCACGCGTCGCAGCAGGTCTTTGACGCGATCAGTCCGGACAAGGACGTCGATGGATTCAGTCCCGTGAGCGTGGGCCACCTGGTGCAGGGCCGGGCCCGCCTCGCGCCGTGCACGCCTTCGGGTGTCATCGAGATGCTGGACCGTTCCGGCGTCGCCATCGCCGGTGCGCGCGCCGTCGTCATCGGCCGCAGCGAGATCGTGGGGAAGCCGATGGCGATGCTCCTGCTGCAGCGTGACGCTACCGTGACGATCTGCCACTCGAGAACGCCGGACCTGCCGGGTGTCGCCCGGACGGCCGATATCCTCGTCGCCGCGATCGGCCGCGCCGGCTTCGTCTCGAAGGACTTCGTCAAGCCGGGTGCGACCGTGGTCGATGTCGGCATCAACCGCGTCACCGATGCGGCCGTCGCCGAAGCGCTCTTTGGAGCGGGTTCGGCCAGGATGGGGGAGTTCGAACGGCGTGGATCGGCTGTCGTCGGCGACGTGCACCCGAACGTTGCGGAGGTGGCCGGCGCGCTCACGCCGGTTCCAGGCGGGGTGGGGCCGCTGACGATCGCGATGCTCCTGAAGAACACGCTGACGGCAGCCGAGGGGCGCCGAGCCCGGGTCTGACCCATGTTGAGAGTCGCGCTGACCGGCGGCATTGCGACGGGCAAGAGTTTCTGCACCGCGCGTTTTGCCGCGCTCGGCGTGCCGGTCGTCGATGCCGACCTGCTCGCCCGCGACGCGGTCGCCCCGGGGTCGGCCGGACTCGCGGCCATCGCATCCCGGTTCGGTCCCTCGGTCATCCTCGAGGACGGCCAGCTCGATCGCGCCGCGCTCGGGTCCCTCGTCTTTGCCGACCGCACGTGCGCGCGCCGAGCTCGAGTCGATCGTCCACCCCGAGGTCTATCGCCGGATCAACGAGTGGTTTGCTGATCGCCCGGCCGGAACCCGATTCGCGATCGCGGATATTCCCCTGTTGTACGAGACCGGGCAGGAGCACGACTACGACCGCGTCATCGTCTGCGCCTGTGCCCCCGCAGAGCAGTTCCGGCGCCTCGTGTCGCGTGACGGTCTGTCGGCGGAAGCCGCCCGCGCCCGCCTCGCCGCGCAGTGGCCGATCGGCGAGAAAGTGGCCCGCGCCGACTACGTCATCCGGACCGATGGCGCCTTCGACGAAACCAACGAGCAGGTCCAGCGGGTCTACGACGCCCTTCTGACACGCTGACTGCCGACAGCCCTGTGTTTCCTCTGTGTTTCTTCTGTGGCCTAGGCCAGCGCGTCGTCGTTCTTGGCCGGCGCGATTCGCTCTTCCACGAAGCTGTCCCACTCATGGCAGTGCGGGCAGTGCCAGAGCAACTCGGTGCTGCGATAGCGGCAGCGGACGCAGATGTGCGGGTCCAGGTAGAACACCGACGAGCGGGTCAGCTCGACGTAGCGGACGACGAGCGGCTGCGCGAAATCGAGGATCGAGAGCGTCTCCCAGATCGCCTGGTGGAGCGCCAGTGCATGCGGATTGATGACCAGCGCCTCGAAGAGAAGTTCGAGCGCTTCATGCGGGGACTCACGGGTTGACAGGTGGCGCGCCAGGGCAAGCCGCGCCCGCCAGTCCTGCGGATTGTCGCTGATCAACTTGCGGCAGAGGGCGTGAAAGCGACCGGCCTCACCGGCACTCGCGTAGGCCCGCTCCAGGCGCGGGAATGCGAGGTAGGCGCGATCCGGTGCCGCGCTCACGAGCGATTCCCACGCGGCGATGGCGCCAGCGGCGTCGCCGCGCTCGAATCGCGTATCCCCAAGGTTCAAATAGGCGGGCGTGTTTCCGGGATCCAGATCGATGGCGGCGTCGAAGCGTCCGGCCGCAGCCGCATGGTCGCCGCGTTTTCTGGCGTCCTGGCCAAGTGCATCTTCCAGGAACGCCAGGATCCGCTGATGCCTTGGCTTCTCGGACTCGGGCGCCGCGGCAGCGAGTTTCTGACGGGTGGCATACGCCTCGGCCCATTGGTGCTGCTCCTCGTAGAGCTTCTCCAGGTTGGCCAGAGCATAGGCATTTCCCGGATCGAGCCGCAACACCTCGGTAAAGGCTTCCAGCGCGCGATCGACGAATCCGCCCTGTTTGTAGTCGAGACCCAGGCACAACAGGACATTGGCGTGCTCCAGCTTGCGCAGATTGGGGCGCTGCAGCAACGCCTGGTGCTCCTGGATCGCGCGGCCGACCTGGCCCTTCTCACGATACAGATTGCCCAGGATGAGATGAATCTCGAGCGCGTCGCCGGCCGCTTCCGCGGCCTTGCTCAACTCCTCGATCGCCGGATCGATCTGATCGGCCACCAGGAAGTTGAGACCGAGCATGTAGTGGGGAGACTCGCGAGCGCGCCGCCGGTCGATCCACCGTCCATCGCGCAGCTTGTAGCGCTCCCACGCCTTGCCGGCGGCGAGGCCGATCAGCAGCGCAACGAGGATGGAGATCGTCGTCAGCGGTCCCATCAGGCGGAGAACCCTTTCACGATGCCGTCCCAGAGATCCTGCGCCCTGAGGATGACCTCGATGAACTCGCGCACGGCGCCACGGCCGCCGCCCACGGTGCTTGTCCAGTGGGCCGCCGCGCGCACTTCCGGCGCCGCATCCGCCGGTGCGGCCGCGAGCCCCGCACGGCTGAGAACTCCGAGGTCCAGCAGGTCATCGCCCATGTAGGCAACGTCGGCTTCTTCGAGCCCCTGGTCGGCGATGATCCGGGCGAACTCGGCCGCCTTGTTGCCGACACCCTGCGACACGATGCGGATCCCAAGCTGCGCCGCCCGCTGGCTCGTCGCGACCGACGTCCGGGCGGAGATGAGCCCCACCGGGAGCCCGGCCTGGATCGCCCAGACGATGGCGGCGCCGTCCCGGATATGGAATTCCTTCGACTCAGCTTCCGTCCGCGTGCAGGATGACGGTGCCGTCGGTCAGGACACCATCCACATCGAGCAGGATGAGACGGACGCGTTCGGCGCGTGCCTTGAGACTCTGGGTGCTCACCACTAGATCATCTGCGTGCGCCAGAGGTCGTGCAGATGGACGACGCCCTCCACCTGTCCTTCGTCGGTGGCGACGACGACCGACGTGATCTTGTGCGTTTCCATGATCTTCAGCGCTTCGACCGCCAGCATCTCACGGCGGATCGTCCGCGGATTCTTCTTCATCACGTCACCGGCCGTCAGCGACAGCACATCGGCCGATGCGATCATGAGGCGGCGCAGGTCGCCGTCGGTGAAGATGCCGGCCAGGCGGCCGCTGCCATCGACGACGCACGTCATCCCGAGGCGCTTGTCGGACATGACGTGAAAGACGTCGTGCATCGGGGTCTCGATGCGGCACGATGGGCGCGGCGTCCCCCGAGTGCATCACGTTCTCCACGCGGATCAGTCTGCGCCCCAGCTTGCCGCCGGGATGCAGCGACGCAAAGTCCTCCTCGCGGAAGCCCTTGCGAACCAGGAGTGTCATCGCCAGCGCATCTCCGAGCGCAAGCGCCGCGGTGGTGCTTGCCGTCGGCACCAGCCCCATCGGGCAGGCCTCTTCGGCGACGCTGCAGTCGAGCGTGACGTCAGCGGCGCGCGCCAGGGTCGAGTCCGGGTCGCCCGTGACCGCAATCAGCTTGGCGCCGATGCGACGAATCGACTCCAGCAGCCGGACCAGCTCCTCCGTCTCACCGCTGTGCGAGAGGGCGATCACGACGTCGTCTTCCCGGATCGCCCCGAGATCCCCGTGAATGGCTTCAGCCGGGTGCAGAAAGTAGGACGGCGTCCCTGTGCTCGAGAGGGTCGCGGCGATCTTCCGGCAGATGATGCCGGACTTACCCATGCCGGTCACGATCACGCGGCCCCTGCAGTCGAAGAGCAGCTGGACGGAGCGCTCGAAATCGCCGCCAATTCTGTCCACGAGCCCAAGAATGGCCTGGGCCTCGGTCCTGAGGACCTTGCGGGCCAGCTCCAGCGCCGCATGCGGTGCCTCGCTCATGCGACCCCTCCGCGCGCGATGTCGTGGATTCTCACGAGCCGATCGAGCAGGGGTCCGAGCAAGTCGAGCCGAAGCGCGTTCTGCGCATCGCTCTTCGCTCGCGATGGTTCCTCGTGAACTTCCATGAAGACGCCGTCCACGCCTGCCGCCACGCCGGCCGAGGCCATCGGGACGATGTACTCGGCCTGGCCGGCCGTGACGCCGTCACCCGCGCCCGGCAGCTGCAGGCTGTGCGTCACGTCGTAGACGACCGGGATGCCCGAGTGCGCGCAGCATCGGGAACGTCCGCATATCGACGACGAGATTGTTGTACCCGAAGGTGAATCCACGCTCGGTCAGGATCACGTTGGGATTACCGCTGCCCGTGACCTTGGCAATCGCGTGCCGCATATCGTTCGGCGCGAGGAACTGACCCTTCTTGATGTTCACGACTCGCCCGGTCCGGGCGGCAGCCACGAGCAGGTCGGTCTGCCGGCACAGAAACGCGGGGATCTGGAGGATATCGGCCACCTCGCCGGCCACCATCGCCTGCGCCGGCTCATGGATGTCGGTGAGGACTGGCACCTTCGCGCGCTCCTTGACCAGGCCGAGGATCCGGACACCCTCGGCCAGCCCAGGACCACGGAACGAACTGAGCGATGTTCGGTTGGCCTTGTCGAACGACGCCTTGAAAACGTACTGGACGCCGGCACGCGCCGCAATCTCCCGCACCGCCAGGGCAGTGTCGATCGCATGCGCTTCGCTCTCGATGATACAAGGGCCAGCGATCAGGAGGAGGGGAGCCCCCCCTCCGATCGTGAGGCCGGCAAACGTGACTGGCTGCAAACGTTACCCCGCGACCGACGCGGGCGCCTGACGCCCGGCGTCCACCTTGTGCTGATGGCTCGCCTGCACGAATCCCGCGAACAGCGGATGCGCCTTGAGCGGCTTGGACTTGAACTCCGGGTGGAACTGAACCGCCACATACCAGGGATGCGTCGGGAGCTCGATGATCTCGACAAACTTGCCGTCGAGCGACCGGCCGACGATCTCGAGACCCTTGTCGGTGAGCGCCTTCTCCCACAGGCAATTGAACTCGTAGCGATGGCGATGGCGCTCCTGGATGATCTCGGCCCCGTAAAGCGCGTGCGAGCGCGAGCCCGGCTTGAGGGCGCACTCATACGTCCCCAGCCGCATCGTCCCGCCGAGATCGTCGACACCGAGGAGATCGCGCAACTTGTAGATCACGTTCTGCGGCGTGTCGGGCGAACACTCGGTGGAATCGGCATCCGCAAGCCCGCAGACGTGCCGTGCGTACTCGACCGCCGCCCACTGGAACCCGTAGCAGATTCCGAAGTAGGGGATGCCGCGTTCGCGCGCGATCTCGGCGGCCCGCATCATCCCGCGGGTGCCGCGATCGCCGAAACCGCCAGGCACCAGGATGCCGTCGGCGCCGTCGAGCAACTGCTCGCCGCCGGGCTGTTCGAGCGCCTCGGCCTCGACCCACCGGATGTTGACGCGCAGACGGTGCTTGAAGCCGCCGTGATAGAGCGCCTCGTTGAGGCTCTTGTATGAGTCCTCGTAGCCGACGTACTTGCCGACGACGTGGATGGTGAGTTCATCGGCGGGGTTCTTGATGCGATCGACGAGGTCGATCCAGCCGGCCATCTTTGCTTCGCTGGCAGGAAGGTGCAGCCGCTGCAGGACGATCCGGTCGAGCCCTTCGCCGGCCAGGACGAGCGGTACCTCGTAGATACTCGCGACGTCTTTCGCCGTGATCACGGCCTCTTCGTCGACGTCGCAGAAGAGCGCGATCTTGCGCTTGATCTCCTGGTCGAGAAAGCGATCCGTGCGGCACAACAGGATGTCGGGCTGAATCCCGATCGCGCGCAAGTCGCGGACGCTGTGCTGCGTCGGCTTCGTCTTCAGTTCGCCGGCCGCGCCGATAAACGGCACCAGCGTCAGGTGGATGTAGAGCGTGTTCTCACGGCCGACATCCTGGCGCAGCTGGCGGATCGCCTCGACGAACGGCAGGCTCTCGATGTCGCCAACCGTCCCGCCGATTTCGACCAGGACGATATCGACATCGTCGGCGACGGCCCGGATGTTGTCCTTGATCTCGTTGGTGATGTGCGGAATGACCTGTACCGTCCGCCCGAGGTAGTCGCCCCGGCGTTCCTTCTGGATGACCGAAAGGTAGATCTTGCCGGTCGTCCAGTTGCTGGCTCGGGTCGTGACCTGGTTGGTGAACCGCTCGTAGTGGCCCAGATCGAGGTCGGTCTCGGCGCCGTCGTCGGTGACGTACACCTCGCCGTGCTGATACGGGCTCATCGTGCCCGGATCCACGTTGATGTAGGGATCGAACTTCTGGAGGGCGACCTTGTAGCCGTGCCCTTCGAGAATGGCGCCGATCGATGCGGCCGCGAGACCCTTGCCGAGGGAGGAGACCACCCCTCCCGTGACCAGGATGTATTTCACTGGGCGGGTGCGTTTCTTCTTATCCGTGTTCTGGGTATCCGTCTGCTGCATCTCGTCTCCTGAAAAACGAAACACTATCCGCCGAGCACGAGCGCGGCCGGCGTCAGTTGCCGCACCCGCGCAAGATCGTCGGGTGTGTCGACGCCGATCGAGTCGTGCACTGTCTCGATCGTCTTGATCCTGATGCCGTATTCGAGCGCCCGCAGCTGCTCGAGAGCCTCGGCCACCTCCATTGCGGTGGCCGGCAGGCTGGAGAGCCGCAACAGGCACTCACGGCGGTATACATAGAGCCCGATGTGACGCCACGCCGGCGCCGGCACGGACCCGGCACGCGTGAACGGAATGGGTGCGCGAGAAAAATACAACGCGAAGCCGTCCTGGTCCACAACGACTTTCGTGACGTTGGGATTCTGGAGGTCGGCGGGGTCGTCGATGCGGCGGCGGAGCGTCGACATCGCGAGCTCGCGATCCGCGATCATCGGAGCCACCGCCTCCTCGATCATCTTCGGGTCGATGAGGGGCTCGTCTCCCTGGACGTTGACGACGATGTCGCAGGTAAGGGTGGCGGCCACTTCGGCGAGCCGGTCGGTGCCGCTCGGGTGGTGCGGCGACGTCATGCGGACCTCGCCGCCGAACGCCGAGACCGCCGCCGCGATCCGCTGATCGTCGGTTGCGACAATCACGCTGGTGATGCCCTGGGCGGCGAGCGTCCGCCGATAAACATGCTCGATCATCGGGTGGCCGCCGATGTCGGCGAGTGCTTTCCCCGGCAGCCGGGAGGACTGGTACCTGGCCGGAATAATCGCGACGACAGAGACAGAACCTGGGTTGATTGCGGGCCCGGGGGTTGAAAGGGGGGGCACGTCAAATCTTACCACGAGGGTTCGCACGCTTCCGCGCTGACGCGGTCGAAGAGTAGTAGCATTACCCACATGACAGCCGGACGACTCGCGGCGTTGCTTCTCGGCGCGGCGGTCTGCGGTGCCTGGCTGGCCTCGGCCGCCGGCGTCACGCGCCAGGCGCGCGAGGCCCGGACGACGCCACGGCAGATCGAAGCGGCGCAATTCGACGCGCTCGCGACCGACATGCAGGCGCAGACGGGTCGTCTGCGGGACCGGCTCGCGCAGGCGCCCGCTCCCCGCGAAGCCATTCGCAACCCGTTCCGATTCGCGGACCGCCGGTCACCCGCCGTCCGCGTCGGGCGCGCCGCCGCGACCGTTCCCGCGCCCCTGCCGGTGGCACCGGAAATCCGCGAGCCGGCGCTGCAACTGATTGGTGTGGCTGAAACGAAAACCAAGGACGGCGTGGTGCGGACGGCCATGATCACCGGCGGCCATAGCGAGCTGATGCTGGTCACCAGCGGCGCAGCGCATTCTGGGCCGTTACGAGGTCGTCGCCGTCGGAGCGGACGCCGTGGAGCTCAAAGACGTCGATACCGGCGCTATCCGCCGCCTCATTCTTCAGTAGCCCGTTCGAACGGCGTCGGGCGTAACCCCTAGAGCTGCACCAGCGCTACCGACCGGATCCCCGCCACGCTGCGCAGTTCCTCGACCGCCGCCGACACGTCCTGCGCCTGTTCCGGATCCAGGTTCACAACCCCAACCGCTCCGCCGCGACCGCGGCCGAGCGCAAAACTCGCGATATTGATGCCGTGGCGCCCCAGGATCGTGCCCACGTCGCCAATCACGCCTGGCTTGTCATCATTACTGATGACGAGCATCGCTCCCTCGAGCGGCGCCTCGATCTCGACGCCGTCGAGCAGCGCGATCCTCGGGCTGCCCGGCTCGAACACCGTTCCCTCGATCCAGTGCTCACCGTCGCTGGTATGGAGCTTGAGCGACAGGAGATGGGCAAAATCACGCGGCCGGGAGCTGTGGGACTCGATGATCTCGATACCGCGCTGTTCGGCGACCGCACGGGCATTCACAAGCGTCACGGCGTTGGAAAGAATGGGCCGGAGGACGCCGGCAAGCGCCGCCTGCGAGACGAGAGAACCGTGCGTGCCCAGGAGCGGGCCGTAGTAGCGGACACTCAAGCTGTGGGTGCGGCCGGTCGCGACCTGGGACAAGAGCGTGCCCATGCGCTCAGCCAGCGTCATGTACGAGCGCACCTGTCCGGCGTCGCCACCGCGGACGGACGGGAAGTTGACGGCGTTGGTGATGGTTCCGTCGCGCAGATAATCGCGCACGGCGGTCGCGGTCTCGGTGCCCACCAGTTCCTGCGCCTCGACGGTCGATGCAGCAATGTGGGGCGTAGCCACCACCTGCCTCAGACTCGCAAGCCGCCAGTCCGAGGGCGGCTCCTTTTCGAACACGTCTATGGCCGCGCCCGCCACGCTGCCGGCCTCGATCGCGTCGGCGAGTGCGGACTCGTCGATCAGCTCACCGCGGGCCGTGTTCACAATCCGAACACCGGTCTTGCAGAGTGCGAGCCGCTCCTTATTAAACAGGTGCCGTGTTTCAGCCGTCACCGGGATGTGGAGCGTAATGTAGTCGGCCGATGCACAAAGCTCGTCGAGCGTCAGTAGACGTGATGCCGAGGTTGGCGGCGACCTGTTCGGCAATGAATGGATCGTGAGCGATGAGATCCATGCCAAAGGCGCGAGCTCGCGCCGCCACTTCCTGCCCGATGCGGCCCAGTCCGACGATGCCGAGGGTTTTGCCGCGAAGCTCGACGCCGGTTAGACGTTTCTTATCCCACACGCTCTTCTTCATAGCGGCGTCCGCGGCGGCGATCCCGCGCGAGAGCGCGAGCAACAGCGCCAGCGTCAATTCCGCGACACTGATGCTGTTCGCGCCGGGCGCGTTCATGACGAGGATGCCGCGCTCGGTCGCGGCCTCGACGTCGACGTTATCGACGCCGGTACCGGCGCGGGCGATTACCCGAAGATTCGGAGCGGCATCGATCAACGCGCGGTCGACGGTGGTGGCACTGCGAACAATGATCGCGTCGGCGTCGGCCACGTCAATCAGAAGTTGTTCGGCTGGGCGTTGCGCGCGCGCGTCGACGATCCATCCTGGAACACTTCGCAGTACTTCGATGGCGGAGACGGGGAGCGTATCGGCGACGACAAGTTTCATGTGCAAAGTATAATGTTCCGGTTCTGCAAGAGCGCGGCGGCGCCACGCGCACCATCGTGGTGCAAACCGCTCGATTGCGCGCAATCATGCGGAAGAAGGCTGTTTACTCGTACGATTTCCACACACTTTTCCACAACTTCTGTGAAGAACGCGTAACGCCGCGATGGTGATGTGACCTAATCCCAATGCCTACATTCTCAAACGTGAAACCGCCGGCCAACGGCACCGCGATCACGCGAGCCAACAGCCGCCTCGTCGTTCCTGACGACCCGATCATTCCATTCATCGAAGGCGACGGCACCGGTCCAGATATCTGGCGCGCAAGCGTCCGCGTTCTCGATGCGGCCGTCGAGAAGGCGTACGGCGGCAAGCGTCGGCTGGCGTGGATGGAAGTCTATGCCGGCGAGAAGAGCTTCAAGCAGTTTCAGAACTGGCTGCCCGACGATACGATCGAAGCATTCCGCCACTACTACGTCGGCATCAAGGGACCGCTCACGACCCCGGTCGGCGGCGGGATCCGCTCGCTGAATGTCGCCTTGCGGCAGCTGCTCGACCTGTTTGTCTGTCTGCGTCCGGTCCGCTGGTATAAAGGCGTCCCCTCGCCGGTGAAGCACCCGGAAAAGGTGGACATGGTGATCTTCCGCGAGAACACGGAGGACATCTATACCGGCATCGAATTTGCCGCCGGCACACCTGAAGCGCAAAAGGTCCTGGATTTCTTCGCGAAGGAGTTTCCGAAGGACTTCCAGAAGATCCGGTTCGGATCCGCGCCGGCCTCTATGGAATGGCAGAAGGTGCTCGAAGAGATCGGTGCACCGAAACGCGCCGCCGGCGTCCAGGTCGGTGTCGGCCTCAAGCCCATGAGCTATCTCGGAACCGAGCGGCTCGTCCACAGCGCGATCAGCTACGCGGTGCAGGCCAAGCGCAAGAGCGTCACGCTCGTGCACAAGGGCAACATCATGAAGTACACGGAGGGCGCGTTCCGCGACTGGGGCTACCAGGTCGCGAAACAGGCCTTTGGCGCCGTCGAAATTGACGGCGGGCCGTGGTGCCGGATTCCCGAGGGTCGTTTGGGCGCCGGCATCGTTATTAAGGATGCGATCGCTGACATCACCCTCCAGCAGGTCCTGACCCGGCCGGAGGATTTCGATGTCATCGCGACGCCAAACCTCAACGGCGATTACCTGTCCGACGCGCTCGCGGCCCAGGTCGGCGGCATCGGGATCGCGCCGGGGGGCAACATCAATTACATCACCGGCCATGCCATCTTCGAAGCGACGCATGGCACCGCCCCCAAATACGCCGACCAGGACAAGGTCAATCCTGGATCTGTCGTGCTGTCAGGCGAGATGATGCTCCGGCACCTCGGGTGGGTAGAAGCGGCCGACCTGGTCGTCAAGGGCATGGACGGGGCGATCGCGGCGAAACACGTGACCTACGATTTCGCCCGGCTGATGGAAGGCGCTACCGAGGTTCGCACGTCGGAGTTTGCCAACAAGATCATCGCGAACATGTAAACGAGGAAAGCTGTTCATGAATCGTAAAGTTACAGTCGTAGGCGGCGCCGGGAACGTCGGCGCCACAGTTGCCCGGGCGATCGCCGACAAGGAACTCGCCGACGTCGTCATCATCGACATCGCCGACCAGAAGGCGGGCGGAATCGCGCTCGACATGTTCGAGGCCTGCCCGATCGAAGGCTCGGACTCGCGCGTCGTCGGTTACGGTGCGAACGAGGAAGGGTGGGCGCAGACAGCCGGCTCCGATGTCGTCGTCATCACCTCGGGCGTGCCCCGCAAGCCCGGCATGAGCCGCGATGACCTGCTCAACGTCAACTACAAGATCATGCAGTCGGTCACCGAGCAGATCGTGAAGCACTCGCCCAACACGATCATCGTGCCGGTGGCCAACCCGCTTGACGCCATGTGCCAGGCGGTTTACCGCCTGAGCGGCTTCCCGCGCGAGCGCGTCATCGGCATGGCCGGTGTGCTCGACTCGGCCCGCATGCGCGCGTTCATCGCGCTCGAGACCGGTGTCTCGGTCGAGAACATCCACGCGTTCGTGCTCGGCGGGCACGGCGACACGATGGTGCCGCTGCCGCGATATTCCACCATCGCGGGGATCCCGCTGCCGGATTACCCGGGCCTGACGGCCGAGCGGATCAAGGCGATCGGCGAGCGCACCGCCAATGGCGGCGCTGAGATCACCAAGCTGGTCGGCACCAGCGCCTGGTACGCGCCGGGATCGGCCGCGGCCGAGATGGTCGAGATCATCCTGAAGGACAAGAAGAAGATCGTGCCGTGCTCGATCTTCCTGCAGGGGGAGTACGGGATCCACGATCTGTTCGTCGGCGTGCCGATCAAGCTCGGCGCCCGCGGCGTCGAACAGATCATCCAGATCAAGCTGACGCCGGAAGAGGACGCGGCGCTGAAGAAGTCAGCCGCGGCGGTGAAGGAACTGACCGACGTTATCGGCGTGTAGGGTGTCACGGGGCGGTTCTCGAACCGCCCCTACACTCGTCAGCGTCGTCAGTCGCGCCGACCAGCATCGCCTTCAAATATTCCCGGTTCATCCGCGCGATGTTGGTGATCGGGATCTCCTTGGGGCAGACCGCCTCGCATTCCCCTTCATTCGAGCAGCTGCCGAAGCCCTCGGCGTCATGACGCTCGACCATCGAGACCACACGCCCGGCCCGTTCCGGCTGACCCTGCGGGAGCAGCGCGAGATGGCTGATCTTTGCGGATGTAAAGAGCGCCGCCGAGGCATTCTTGCAGGCGGCAACGCAGGCGCCACAGCCGATGCAGGCGGCCGAATCCATGGCTTTGTCGGCGGCGACCTTCGGGATCAGGATCGCATTGGCGTCCTGCGGACCGCCGGCGTTGATCGACGTGTAGCCACCCGCCTGGATGATCCGGTCGAAGGCGCTGCGGTCGACGACGAGGTCCTTGATGACGGGGAAGGCCTTGGCGCGCCACGGTTCGAGGACCAGGCGTTCGTTGTCTTTGAACCGGCGCATGTGCAGCTGGCAGACGGTCGTGCCGTGCTCGGGGCCGTGCGCGATCCCGCTGACCATGAATCCGCAGGTCCCGCAGATCCCCTCGCGACAATCCGAATCGAACGCGATCGGATCCTGACCCTGGACGATGAGGCCCTCGTTGACGACGTCGAGCATCTCGAGGAAGGACATGTCGGGCGACACGTTCTCGGCCGTGTAATCCACGAACTCGCCGCGATCCTTCGGGGTCGCCTGGCGCCAGACTTTCAGAAAAATACGCATTTATCAGCTCGTCAGGTTCCAGCTTCCAGATTCGGCCCTGTGGCTCGAGACTCAGGTCAACCACCTGGGCACGACCGTTGCCGACCGACCAGTATCACGGGGCTGGTAGCTGCGAACCGCCCCTACTTGTAGCTCCGCTGCGATGGCTTCACGTACTCGAAGGTCAGCGGTTCCTTGTGGAGGGCCGGCGGCTTGCCGACACCCTGGAACTCCCAGGCCGCCACGTACGAGAAATTGTCATCGTCGCGCATCGCTTCGCCGTCGGGCGTCTGGCTCTCTTCGCGGAAGTGGCCGCCGGCCGATTCCGTCCGCGTCAGCGCGTCGAGCGTGAGCACTTCGGCGAACTCGAGGTAGTCGGCGACGCGGCCGGCGTACTCGAGGTTCTTGTTCATGTTGTTCTTCGGGCCCGGCACACTGACGTTCTGCCAGAACTCCTCGCGCAGCTCGGGGATCCGCGCCAGCGCCCGCCGCAGGCCTGCGTCGTGAACGAGCCATGCCGACTTCGTCCCAGAGCAGGCTGCCGAGCTCGCGGTGGAGCTGGCGGGGCGTCTTGGATCCCTTGACCGACAGCAGTTGGTCGATGCGGCCCTGGACGTTCGCTTCGGCTTCCTTGAAGGCGTCGTGATCGGTCGAAACGGCCGGCAGGGCATTGCTGCCCAGGTAGTGCGCGAGCGTGTACGGGATGACGAAGTAGCCGTCGGCGAGACCCTGCATCAGCGCGCTGGCGCCAAGCCGGTTCGCACCGTGATCCGAGAAGTTGGCTTCACCGAGGACGTGAAGGCCCGGGATCGTGCTCATCAGGTTGTAGTCGACCCAGAGCCCGCCCATCGTGTAGTGGATCGCCGGATAGATCCGCATCGGCACCTGATACGGGTTCTCGTCGGTGATCTTCGTGTACATGTCGAAGAGGTTGCCGTAGCGGCTGCGGATGACGTCCTCGCCGAGCCGCTTGATCGCGTCCTTGAAGTCCAGATAGACAGCCAGCCCGCTGTCGCCGACGCCGCGGCCCTCGTCACAGACCGACTTGGCATTGCGGGAGGCGACGTCCCGCGGCACGAGGTTGCCGAAGCTCGGATAGCGGCGTTCGAGGTAGTAGTCGCGCTCGGCTTCGGGAATCTGCTCGGGCGAGCGCTTGTCGCTGTGGTTCTTCGGAACCCACACGCGGCCGTCGTTCCGGAGGCTCTCGCTCATCAGCGTCAGCTTGGACTGGTGGCTGCCCGAAACCGGAATGCACGTCGGGTGGATCTGCGTGTAGCAGGGGTTGGCGAAGAACGCGCCACGCTTGTGCGCGCGCCACGCCGCCGTGACGTTCGAGTTCACGGCGTTGGTGGAGAGGTAGTAGGCGGTTCCGTAGCCGCCGCTGCACATCAGGACGGCATGGCCGGCGTAGCGCTCGATCGCCCCGGTGACCAGGTTGCGGACGATGACGCCGCGGGCCTGGCCGTCAATCAGCACCAGGTCCAGCATCTCGCGGTTGCTGAACGACTTGACCGTGCCCTTTTCGACCTGGCGCATCATCGACTGGTAGGCGCCGAGCAGCAGCTGCTGACCCGTCTGGCCACGCGCGTAGAAGGTGCGCGAGACCTGGGCGCCACCAAAGGAGCGGTTGTCGAGCAGGCCGCCGTATTCCCGGGCAAACGGGACGCCCTGGGCCACGCACTGATCGATGATGTTGACGCTCAACTGGGCCAGGCGAAAGACGTTCGCCTCGCGAGAGCGATAGTCGCCGCCCTTGACGGTGTCGTAGAAGAGCCGCTGGATGCTGTCGCCGTCGTTCTGATAGTTCTTCGCGGCGTTGATGCCGCCCTGCGCCGCGATACTGTGCGCGCGCCTGGGGCTGTCCTGGATACAGAAGCTCAGGACGTTGTAACCCAGCTCGCCGAGCGACGAGGCCGCGGCGGCGCCGGCGAGCCCGGTGCCAATCACGATGACGGTGTACTTGCGCCGATTGGCCGGGTTCACCAGCTTCGACTCGAAGCGGTGACGGTCCCACTTGTCGGAGAGCGGCCCGCCGGGAATCTTTGAGTCGAGGGTCATAAGTCTGCTGTCGCGAAAAAGGGATCCATCAGAATCGGAAGTAGACCAGCACCGGGATCACCGCCAGGCCAATGCCGATCAAGGCCGCGAAGAGGATGCCGAACGCTGTGAGCCGCCGCGTGTATACAGCGGGTGGTCGAGGCCGAGCGACTGGAAGGCACTCGCAATCCCGTGACGCAGGTGCAACCCGACCAGGAGCGTGGCCACGACATACACGATGACCCAGAGCGGATCCTTGAAGACCTCCAGCTCCGTCCGGTACAGGTCGCGCACGATCGCTGTCGGTCACCTGATACCAGGAACTGAACTTGAACTGCTTCACGTGGATGATGACAAAGACCAGCAGGAAGAGCCCGCTGGCCGATCATGGTCGAGGAAGCCACGCTCTTGCGGCTCGCGCCGCCGGCCAGTTCCTTCTTGTTGTAGGCCACCGGGCGTGCCGACCGATTCGCCATCCACATCGTCGACCGCCTTGTAGATGTGGACCAGGAAGACCGCCAGCAGGCCGATCTCAATCGGAATGATCAGCGGATTCGAAATCAGCTTGTGCGAGTACTCGTTGAAGATCTCGGGGCCTGCAAAGATCAGCGCGTTGCCGGCCAGGTGCAGGAGCATGTAGAGGAAGAGGGCGACGCCGGTCAGCCCCATCAGGAGCTTGGTGCCCACTGACGAGGAGAAAACGCGTCGGAATCGAGATGGCATAAGGGCGCGTGGCTCCGGGTGAAATCAAGACGATTGTACTTGATAACAACCCGCGAACGGCGGCCGCCATTCCAGCATCGGCTTGCGTCACTCGGTCAGAGTGAGACAAAATCGACAGGTTGCGCGGTCGAACGCGACGAGCACAAACGGCAGGTTCGACGCCACACGAGCAGGACGACTACCTACATCATGAAAATTCACGAGTATCAAGGCAAGGCCATCCTGGCGAAGTACGGTGTGCCCGTACCGCAGGGCGAAGTCGTGTTCGACGCCGCATCGGTGCGCGACGCTCGCCAAGCGTCTCGGCGGCGGAGTCGTCGTCGTCAAGGCGCAGATCCACGCCGGCGGCCGGGGCAAAGGCGGCGGGGTCAAGGTCGTCAAGAATGCCGACGAAGCGGAAGACGCGGCCAGGAAGATGCTCGGCATGAAGCTCGTCACCTACCAGACCGGCCCCGAGGGCCAGGTGGTGACACGCGTGCTCGTCGAGCAGGGCCTGAAGATCAAGAAGGAGCTGTACCTCGCCGTCCTGATCGACCGGTCGAGCGAGCGCGCGGTCATGATGGTCAGCCAGGAAGGCGGCGTCGAGATCGAGAAGGTCGCGGCCGAGACGCCGGAGAAGATCCAGAAGGTCTTCATCCACCCGGCCGCGGGCCTGACCGGCTTCCAGACTCGGCAGCTCGCGTTTGCGCTCGGCCTCGAAGGGCCGCAGATCGCTCGGCCGGGAAGGTCATGACCGCGATCTGGGACGCCTTCAAAGGCACGGACGCGTCCCTCGTGGAGATCAACCCGTTGATCGTGACTGAGGAGGGCAACCTCCTGGCGCTCGACGCCAAGATGAACTTCGACGACAACGCCCTCTACCGGCACGCCGAGTCTGAAGGACCTGCGCGACCTCGCCGAAGAGGATCCGCTCGAAGTCGAGGCCTCGAAGTACGCGCTCAACTACATCAAGCTCGACGGCACCATCGGCTGCATGGTCAACGGCGCGGGCCTCGCGATGGCGACCATGGACATCATCAAGCTTGCCGGCGGGTCACCCGCGAACTTCCTCGACGTCGGCGGCGGCGCCAACGCCGAGCAGATCAAGAACGCCTTCCGGATCCTGATGTCCGACACCAGCGTCAAGGCGGTGTTCATCAACATCTTCGGCGGCATCCTGCGCTGCGACATCCTGGCCGAAGGCGTCATCGCGGCGGTCAAGGACCTCGGCGTCCGGGTCCCGATCGTCATCCGGATGGAAGGCACCAACGTCGAGAAGGGCAAGCAGATGCTCCGCGACAGCGGCCTGAACTTCACGACCGCAGACACGATGAGCGAAGGGGCCGACAAAGTCGTCGCGCTGGGCAACTAACCATGGCTGTATTGATCGACAAGAACACTCGCCTCATCGTCCAGGGCATCACCGGGCGCGAAGGCACCTTTCACGCCACCCAGGCCCAGGCTTACGGCACCCAGGTCGTTGGCGGCGTCACGCCCGGCAAGGGCGGCACGACGCACGAGGGCTGGCCGGTTTTCAACACCGTCGCTGATGCCGTCCGCGAGACCGGCGCCAACGCGTCGGTGATCTTCGTGCCGCCGCCGTTTGCGGCCGACGCGATCATGGAGGCGGCCGACGCAGGGTTGCCGCTCGCGGTCTGCATCACCGAGGGGATCCCGGTGCTCGACATGGTCGACCGCGATGGCGGTCATCCGCGGTTCGCGGACGCGATTGATCGGTCCGAACTGCCCCGGTCTCATCACGGCCGGCCAGGCCAAGGCCGGGATCATCCCGGGGCACATCTGCAAAGAAGGCCGCGTCGGGATCGTTTCGAAGAGCGGAACGCTGACCTACGAGGCGATCCACCAGCTGACCAAGCTCGGTCTCGGCCAGACGACCTGCATCGGCATTGGCGGCGATCCTCTGATCGGCACCTCCTTCATCGACGCGCTGGCGCTGTTTGGTGAGGACGCGCAGACCGAGGCGGTCGTCATGATCGGCGAGATCGGCGGCTCGGCGGAGCAGGAAGCCGCGGAGTGGATCCGCGCCAACTTCAAGAAGCCGGTCGTCGGCTTCATCGCCGGCCAGACCGCGCCCCCGGGACGACGGATGGGGCATGCCGGCGCGATCATCTCCGGCGGCATGGGCACCGCGGCCGAGAAGATGGACGCGCTGACAGCCGCCGGCGTCCACGTCGTCAAGAGCCCGGCCGACATCGGCGAGGCGATCAGGGGAGCGATATAATCCAAGCTACCAGCTCTCAGCTATCAGCTTTCAGCTGGACACTGATCGGCATCCGGGCTGAAGCTGAGCGACTGCTACTCCAAAGAATCACCGTTCGAGCTCCGATGGCAGCTGACAGCTGACAGCTGACAGCTACAGCGAAAGGTTCTGTAAAATGCCCCCGACTGACGCCGCGGCATCGCGGCGCATTGTCAACGACTTCAGTATCCAGGTCGCCACCGTCAACGGGTCCGGCAGCCAGACTGCCAACCTCGTCCTGTTGCGCTCCATCTTCCAGATGGGGATCCCCGTCTCCGGCAAGAACCTGTTTCCCTCCAACATCGCCGGCCTGCCGACCTGGTACACCATCCGGGCCAACAAGGACGGCTATGTCGCCAGGAAGAAGGAGACCGACTTCCTCGTCGCGATGAACGCCGAGACCGCGCGCGAGGACGTCCTGGCGCTCGATGCCGGCGCGGCGGTCCTCTACGACGAGCCCCTGAAGCTGAACGAGCTGCGGCAGGACGTCGTCTTCTACCCGGTCCCGTTCGACAAGCTCGTGGCGGAGGTGTGCAAGGACGCCAAACTGCGGCGGCTGGTCAAGAACATGATCTACGACGGCGTGCTCGCGCACCTGCTCGAGATCGACATCGCGCAGATGGAAATCGCGCTTCGCCGCCAGATGGGGAAGAAGCTCAAGGCCGATCGAACTGAACCTCGCCGCGCTCGAGGCCGGCAAGCGCTTCGCGGTCGAGAATCTGACCAAGCAGGACCCGTGCGTCGTCGAGCCGATGAACAAGACGCAGGGGCAGATCCTGATCGAAGGCAATGCCGCCGGCGCGCTCGGCTGCATGATGGCGGGCGTCACGGTCGTCGCGTGGTATCCCGATCACGCCGTCGTCGTCACTGCCGGAGTCGTTGATCGGGTACATGAAGAAGTACCGGATGGACAAGGCGAGCGGGAAGGCGACATTCGCGATCGTCCAGGCGGAAGACGAGATCGCCGCGCTCGGCATGGTGCTCGGCGCCAGCTGGGCGGGTGCGCGGGCGATGACGTCCACGTCAGGCCCCGGCATCTCGTTGATGGGCGAATTCACCGGGCTGTCCTACTACGCCGAAGTGCCAGGCGTGGTGTTCGACATCCAGCGCGTCGGTCCATCGACCGGCCTGCCGACTCGCACCGCGCAAGGCGACATTCTCACCGTGGCGATGCTCTCGCACGGCGACACCAAGCAGATCATGCTGCTCCCCGCGTCGGCGGAGGAGTGCTACACCACCGCCATGGACGCCTTCGACCTGGCCGAACGGTTCCAGACGCTGGTGTTCGTGCTGAGCGATCTCGACCTCGGGATGAACAACTGGATGTCGAAGACCTTCGAGTATCCCGGAGAAGCCGCTCGACCGCGGCAAGCTGCTCGACAGCGCGTCGCTGGAGCGGATGGGCGGGGAGTTCGGACGCTACAAGGACGTGGACGGCGACGGCATCGCGTACCGGACGATTCCCGGGGACGGCATGCCGGCGTATTTCACGCGCGGCTCGGGCCACAACGACCGCGGCCAGTACAGCGAACGTCCCGACGACTACGTCAACAACGTCGAGCGGCTGGCGCGTAAGTTCGAGACGGCCAAGCAGTACGTGCCGCAGCCGGTGATCGAAGAGAACGCGAAGGCGCAGGTCGGCATCATTGCCTACGGATCGAGCCACTGGGCGATCATCGAGACTCGCGACCAGCTTGCGCGCGAAGCCGGCATCGAGACCGCCTACCTGCGGATCCGCGCCTATCCGCTGACCGACAGCATCGCGGACTTCATCAACCGCCACGATCGTGTCTACGTCGTCGAGCAGAACCGTGACGGCCAGATGTTCAGCCTGATGCGCATGGAGACTGGATCCGGCGCTCTCGGCGAAGCTCCGGAGCGTCCGCCACTTCAACGGCTTGCCGATCGATGCCCGATCGGTCACCGACGGCATCCTCGCCCATGAACAGGTCGCCACCGCGCAACTGGTGAGCCGGTAACTATCATGTCCACCACGACTCCGCAGCCCCCGAAGAAGGTCAACCGCATCAACCTCGAGATGCAGCCGTATCGCGGCGGCAAGACGACGCTGTGTGCCGGGTGCGGGCACAACGCCATCTCCGAGCGCATCATCGACGCGTTCTTCGAGATGGGCGTCGACCCGAAGCAGGTCATCAAGCTCTCGGGGATCGGCTGCTCGAGCAAGAGCCCGGCCTATTTTCTCGGCGGCGCGCACGGCTTCAACTCCGTCCACGGCCGGATGCCGTCAGTGGCGACGGGAGCACTGCTTGCCAATAAGCAGCTGATTGCGATCGGTGTCAGCGGCGACGGTGACACCGGCGCGATCGGGATCGGCCAGTTCGTGCACCTGATGCGGCGCAACGTGCCGCTCATCTACATCATCGAAGACAACGGTTGCTACGGCCTGACCAAGGGCCAGTTCTCGCCGACCGCGGACCTCGGCTCGGTCCTCAAGAATGGCGTCGTCAACGACCTGCCGCCGATCGACACCTGCAGCCTGGCGATCATGCTGGGCGCGTCGTTCGTGGCCCGCTCCTTCTCGGGCGACAAGAAGCAGCTGTTGTCGATCCTCAAGGCGGCGCTCAGCCACAAGGGCACGTGCATGATCGACGTGATCTCGCCGTGCGTGACCTTCAACGACCACGAGGGCTCGACCAAGAGCTACGCCTACGCCAAGGATCACGACGAGACCGTGGGTGAGATCAGCTTCGTGCCGTTCTTCGAGGACATCGCCATCGAGTACGAGGCGGGGACCACGACCGAAGTGCAGATGCACGACGGATCGAAGCTGTTCCTGAAGAAAGTGGCAGAGCACTACGATCCGACCGACAAGGCCCGTGCGCTCGAGCTGATTCGCGAAACCGAGCACCGCGGCGAGTTCGCGACCGGGATTCTCTACATCGAGCCGGCCAAGCATGACTTCACGACCATGCTCAATCTCGTCGACGAGCCGCTTTCGACCTTGCCGCTCGAGCGCGTGCGCCCTGGACGCGAAGTGCTCGACTCGATCATGGAATCGCTGAAGTAGGCCCGACCCTTGGGGTTGGGCGGGTCCTTTATGAACATCCTCCGCTTCGCCCTCGCCGCCATCCTTCTCGCCACCCCCGTCGCCGCGCAGACGCGGCAGTTGAAGGTCGACGACATCTTCAACATCCGCGAGGTGCGCGATCCGCAGCGCTCCCCCGACGGCAAGTGGGTCGCCTACACCGTGGCGACCGCCGTCAAAGACACCGACAAGAACAACACCGACGTCTGGATGGTGAGCTGGGACGGCACCCAGCAGATCCAGGTGACCTCGACGCCCGACGGGGAGTCCTCGCCGCGGTGGAGTCCGGACAACAAGTACCTGTCCTTCATCTCGTCCCGAATGGGTGCCAAGACCGGGCAGGTCTGGCTCCTGAATCGCGCCGGAGGTGAAGCCGTCAAGATCACCGACATCAAGGGCGGCGTTTCAGACGTCGCCTGGGCGCCGGATGGCAAACGGCTGGCTCTGGTCGTGAGCTGATCCGGATCCCGCTGACAAGGATGCCGACGATCCGGCCAACGAGAAGAAGACGGCCAAACCGATCGTCATCGACCGCTACAGCTTCAAGGCGGACGGCGACGGCTTCCTGCGCGGCGCGCGATCGCATCTTTACCTGTTCGACATCGACGCGAAGAAGGCCGACATTCTGACCCCTGGCTCGTTTGAGGAGAAGTCACCGGCGTGGTCTCCGGACGGTAAGCAGATCGCCTTTGTTCGCGTCCATGGCGAAGGTGATGTCGACAGGATGCCAAACACGTGACGTCTTCGTCATCGACGCGCGCGCCGGTGCCCAGCCGCGGCGGCTGACGACATCAACAGCGGACGAAGGTGGGCGGCTCGCCTGGAGCCCCGACGGGAGCCAGATCGCGTACATCGTCGGCGACGAGGTGAAGTACTCAGCCTACGACCAAGCCAAGGCAGCAATTGATCCCAGCGGCAGGTGGTCAGCCACGCGTCTTGACCGAGTTTCTCGATCGACCTGTGAGCGCGCTATCGTGGACGGCCGACGGTGTATCGCTCGTTCATTTACGAGTCGTTGACGACCGGGCGCAGCACATGGCGCTGCTGCCGCTCGGATCAAGCCAGAGTCATAAGGCTGACCAGCGGCCGAAGCGTCGTGTCCAGCGCGTCACCACATGGCCCTGACGGGAACTTCGCCGTGCTTGCGTCAACCGCGACGACCCTGCCGGAAGTGCACGCGCTCGAGAGCGGCAAGCTGCGGAAGCTGTCCGCTCAGAACGATGCCTGGTTGAAGGGGGTCCAGCTTGGCACCACCGAAGACTTCACCTCTACCAGCAAGGACGGCACGATCGTCAACAGCGTCCTGGTCAAGCCGGCGAGCTTCGATCCGTCAAAGAAATATCCGGTCCTGCTGCGCATCCATGGCGGACCAAACGGACAGGACCAGCACTCGTTCAACTACGAGCGCGAGATCTTTGCGGCGAACGGATTCGTCGTGATCTCGGTCAACTACCGAGGCAGCAGCGGCCGCGGCAGCGCGTTCCAGAAGGCGATTTTCGCCGACTGGGGGAACAAGGAAGTCGTGGATCTACTCGGCGCGATGGACGCACTCCAGAAGATGCCGTGGGTGGACTCAACCCGGCTGGGTCTAGGCGGGTGGAGCTATGGCGGGATCCTGACCAACTACACCATCGCGCAGGACACGCGATTCAAGGCCGCCATCAGCGGCGCCGGCAGCTCGAACCAGATCACGATGTACGGCAGTGACATGTACATCACGCAATACGAGCAGGAGATCGGCCCGCCATGGAAGGCGCAGGAGGCGTGGATCAAGATCTCCTATCCGTTCTTCAAGGCCGACCGGATCAAGACGCCGACCCTGTTCCTGGTGGGGCAGAACGACTTCAACGTGCCGCTGGCGGGAAGTGAGCAGATGTACCAGGCGCTGCGCAGCCTGGGGGTTGAGACCCAGCTGGTGATCTATCCCAACCAGTTCCACGGCATCACCATCCCGAGCTACCGCATCGATCGCATGCAGCGATATCTCGACTGGTACGCCAAATACCTGTCCAAGACAGGAGAGACGATGACCATGGACAAGGGCCCCTCGTGAATCAGCGCGAGAATTCGATCCCTGGGAAGAAGTACCCGAGCTCGAACGCGGCGGTCTCGGGGGCGTCCGATCCGTGGGTCGCGTTGTTCTCGATCGAAGCGCCGAACTCCTTGCGAAGGGTTCCGGCCTCGGCTTTCGCCGGATCCGTGGCGCCCATCAGCGTCCGCCACTTCTTGATCGCGTCGTCGGCTTCAAGCGCGAGAACGACGACCGGCCCTGACGACATGAATTGGGTCAGGCTTGCAAAAAAGGGGCGTTCGCGGTGCACGGCGTAGAAGCCCTCGGCCTCTTTCGTCGTCAGGCTCCGCATCTGCATGGCATGGATAGTGAATCCGGCTTCCTCGATACGTTGAAGAATCCGGCCGGTATAACGTGACTTCACGGCGTCCGGCTTGATGATGGCGAATGTGCGTTCCATATTTGAAAGATTATATGCGACCAGATGAGGCGAAACCGGCGGCGCACGACCAGGACGAGCACATCGGCGCGGTCGAGGGCGACCGGCCGACCGACACGCCGAATCAGGGGAACCCGAGCGGCCCCGGCATCGACGCCGCCGGCTGCCCCGACGACCCCGTCGCGACAGCACAGGATCGGATTGGCGCAAACCTGGATGAGTCCGAGGGGGGTTAGGCACTGACGCCCAGGGGCGCCTTTCGCGACGCTACTAACGAACCGCTGCGCCCGACGTCATCTCCTGTGCCCGCTTCCGATACCCTTCCAGCATCCGGTTGGTGAGAGGTCCGACCTTGCCCGTCCCAACCGGCCGATCATCGATCCGCGTCACCGGGCTCAGTTCGCGCGTCGTGCTCGTGATGAACGCCTCGTCGGCGGTGTCGAGGTCCTTCGGGAACAACGTGGCTTCCTGGACGTCAACGCCGATGTCCTTGCCGACTTCGAACAGGAACGCGCGCGTGATGCCCTCGAGCAACCCGGCCTCGGACTTTGGCGTCAGCACGGTTCCGCCGCGGACCATGAAGAAGTTCGCCTGCGAGCATTCCGACAGCTCGCCCCGGTAGTTGCACATCAGCCCCTCTTCGCCGCCGCGCCGATTGGCCTCCTGCATCGCGAGCGCGTTGTTCAGCAGGTTGTTGGCCTTGATCAGGGGATTGACCGTGCCGGGATGATTGCGGAGGATGCCTACCTGGCAGATATTGATGCCCTGCTCGAAGACGCGAGCCGGCGGTTCCTCGAGCGGCTTCACGATGATCACGGTCGTCGGGTTCGGGGTGGACTTCGGATCGTAATTGAGCTCACCGACGCCGCGCGTAAAGAGAATGCGAATGTAGGCTTCCTTCATCTCGCCGGCGGCCGCCACCGTGTCGTCGATCCAGCTCGCAAGGTCGGCGTCACTGAACGGGACGTCGAGCTGTATCCGTCCGGCCGATGCGCGCAGCCGCCCCATGTGCCGGTCGTACAGGAACGGCACGCGGTTATAAGTGCGCACCGTTTCATAGACGCCCTCGCCGTAGAGGAACCCGTGATCGTATACGGGGACGACCGCTTCGCCTGCCGGCTTGATAATCCCGTTGACGTACACAGCGCCGCGTAGAGCCATTAGATGATCCGTCTCCTGTTTGTCACGTCTGTTTATTGTGACCGAATTGACGGACTCTAGCACAGCGGATACGCTCGGACCGATGCGTGTGCTCAACACTCAACAGATGCGCGAGGCCGATCGCCGGACGATCGACGACATCGGCATTCCGTCTGTCGTTTTGATGGAAAACGCCGGCCGCCAGGCGGTTGCCGCGATGGAGGCGGCGTTTGACGGCTTGCCGCACAGCCGCGTCGGCGTCATGTGCGGACGCGGCAACAACGGTGGGGACGGCTTTGTCGTCGCCCGCACGCTGGTCCAGCGCGGCGTCGACACCATCGTGTTCCTGTTCGGGAGTGTGAGCGAAGTGCGCGGTGATGCGCGCACCAACCTGGAGATCCTGGGGAAGATCGGCCTGACGGTCGTCGAAGTCACCAGTGCGCAGGAGTGGGAACTGCACTTTACCGAGGTCTCAGAGTGCGACCTCCTGGTGGACGCGCTGCTGGGTACCGGTTTTCACGGCTCGCTGACCGGACTGCTCGAGACGGTCGTCGCTGACGTGAACGAACTCGCGGTGCCGGTGGTGGCGATCGATCTGCCGACCGGCCTCTCGGCCGATTCACACGAGGTCGACGGTGAGGCCATCGAGGCCGCGATGACGGTCACGCTCGCCGCACCCAAGATCCCGCTCGTGTTCCCGCCGGCCGACGCGCACTGTGGCGACCTGGTCATCGCCGACATCGGGATACCGCCGACGCTGATCGACGAAATCGAGGGGCCCTATCTCGAACTGCTCACGCGCGAGCGCATGCGCGAGATCGTCCCGGTCCGCGCCGCGGAGTCGCACAAGGGCGACTTCGGCCGGGTCCTCATCATCGGTGGCTCGCTCGGGAAGACCGGGGCCGCGCACCTGGCTGCGCTCGGCGCACTGCGCTCGGGCGCCGGGCTCGTCACGATCGCAACGCCGAGGTCGTGCGCGCCCATCCTCGCGTCGATGGCGGCTGAATACATGACCCTCGCGCTCGACGAGACCCCGGAGGGCACGATCGACTTCGCGGCGCTCGACCGCGTCCTCGACTTCGAAGCTGATGTCATCGCGGTGGGGCCTGGCCTCGGCACCGACCCGTCAACCGCGGCATTTGTGCAGGGCCTCGTGGAGCGCGCCGGAGTGCCGCTCGTTCTCGATGCCGACGCGCTCAATGCGTTTTCCGGCGACCCCGATCGGCTGGTCGCGCGCGACGGCGTCGAGATGGTGATCACGCCGCATCCCGGCGAAATGGCGCGGCTGGTCGGCCAGACGGTCGAGGCCGTGCAGGCGGACCGCCTGAACGTGGCGCGTGATTTCGCCGCGACGCACAAAGTCCACGTCGTCCTCAAGGGCCATCGCACCATCATCGCCGGTCCCGAGAACCGCGCCTTCATCAATCTCACCGGCAATGCCGGCATGGCCACCGGCGGCACCGGCGACGTGCTCACGGGGATGCTGGCGGCGTGGTTCGCCCAGCTGCTGGATCCCGAGTCGGCCTGCCAGATTGCTGTTTACCTTCACGGCCTCGCCGGTGATCACGCCGCCGCCGACGAAGGCGAAGTCTCACTCATGGCCAGCGACCTGGTCTCGAGCATCAGCGATGCCCTTCTCGAGTTGACGACGCAGAAGAAGGCTCGCCCCCGCGAATCGTGACCGAGATTCTCACGGCCAGTGAAGAGGAGACGTCCGCCGCGGGGGAGCGCCTCGCCGCCTCGGTGCATGCCGGCGCGGTCATCCTCCTGTATGGTGACCTCGGAGCAGGGAAGACCGCGTTCGTCCGCGGACTCGCACGCGGGCTCGGCGCGCCGGACGAAGAGGTCACCAGTCCTACTTTCACCATCGTCCAGGAATACCCCGGCCGGGTGACGTTGTTCCACGTCGACCTGTACCGGCTCGAGGAACGCGAGGTCGACGACCTCGGCCTCGAGGAACTCGTCCTCGGCGACGGCATCGTCGCGATCGAATGGGCGGAGCGGTGGCGCGAACGGCCTGACGATGCCGTCGAGGTCACAATCGAAGACGCCGGCGAAGACGCGCGGCGGATCAGAATTTCTGCCGCGCCTCGGGCCTGAGGGTGCTCCCCCCGTTCGGTCGCGACTGGGGAATGCGTTCTGCACCGAGCCCGTCGATGATCGGGCTGCTGGCCAAATCTTCGGCTTCCTCTCGTCGCCCTTCGGCTGACACGGCACGGGCCTGTAATAGCCACGACGGATTCGTCATGGGCCTGTGTCGTGGCTTGCTGCTGGTGACAGCGGTCTTCCTCCTGCATCCGGTCGTCGCCAGCGCGCAGGATTCGGGCGATGCGCGGGTCCAGCGGACGCAGGCGGTCTTGGTGTCCAGTCTCGATCCGGCGCTGCCGGAAGTCCGTCTCGACGCCTGGCTGCAGCGCGTGGTCGGTCCGGCAGCACGTTACATGTGGACGTCCGGCGCGTGTGCCGGCCGGCGCGAAGACAATCCCGCCGTCCCGCTCTGCGGCATCGTCGCGGTCACTCGTGCGGACATCTCGATCACGATCGGCGTGCGGCTGGGAGAGTACCTTCAAGACGCGAAGTCGGATCGCGCAGGAACACCTCGGTTCGACGAGGCTTACATCAGCCGGGGGCGCGAGGTGGTGATGCTCGATCGGCTCGGCGACCTGGCGCGGATGCTCAGCCTTCGCGCCGGCGGAGTGGCCGCGGCCCGAGATCGTGCTCGAGGCGATTCGCTGCCTGCCGGAACCTCCCCAGCCTCGCCAGCTTCGACGTGCAGCATGACTGTCGTGAACGACGGACGCGGCGATGTCGTTCGCCCGCGTCTTCGTCGACGTGCAGACGGAGTACAGCATCGGCGGCGGCGAGGTCCTCAAGGTGCGGGCGGGCGAGCGCCGGACGCTCCGAATGATGTTCGTATCGCCCGACGAAGAGGGCGCGGCGATTTCAGCAGGCATCGAGCTCAGCGACCCGAGGCCCTATCACCGCGTGAACGAGCGCGGCGAGTTGGTGCTGACACGCGGAGAAGACCTGATACACCGTACGACCTTCTCGACTGGAAGGACGACACGAACTCACCGAAAGCGATCGTGTCGGCTCGCGTCGGCACCACCGGACGGCCAAGTGCGGTCGACGTGCCGGTGGACACCAGTATCAGCCGGCTCGTTATATCGGTGGAGTCAGTGGCCGGCGTGACGACCACGTTGGTCAGACCGGGGGGAGGGCTTGTCCGCGACGGGGACCGCGACGTGACGGTGTCGGAGATCCAGTCGCTCGACGTCAAGGCGGCAGACCAGGGTGGACCGGATGGTCTTCACCATCGACCGCCCGCAGCCGGGCGTGTGGAAGGTTGAGGTCCCCGGTATGGTGCGCGCCGGCAGCCCGGATGTGCGGGTCACAGCCTCCGGCAACAGCCCCCTTGATTTCAGTGACTTCGAGTTCGTGCGACTGCAGGAAGGTGTGCATGGCGGCTACTTCCAGATCGAGGGCATGCCGCTCTCCGGCGTCCCGGCAACCGCACAGGCACGCGTGTCTGACGCCGTGCGGGAGCCGACCTTTCGGTTTATCGACGAACGCGGAGCGTCACTCGGTACCGCTCCTCTCACGAAGGGACTCCCACATACCGGGAGCAATGATTTCATCGGCACTCTCGACCTGCCGTCGGTGCCGTTTCAGGTCGTGATGAACGGAGTGGACGGCTCGGGCGCACCGGTCCAGCGACAGCATGGATTGACCTATCGCGCGCAGCCGGTCGCACTGTTCTTCCACTACCACCTTTCCAGGGTCATGGAACCAGGCACCAGCCGGAGGTTGAGCTTCTCCGTGATGAATGTCGGCAACGAGAGAGCGACCTTCGCTCTCGACGTCACGACCGATTCCGGCGAAGTACTCGATCTCTCGCCCCGGACCGTGACGATCGAGCCGCGGACGTCCGCGACGCCGTCCTTTTCGTTATCGCTCCCTGCCCAGGGCGAATACTTCGGACGAGTCGTAGTTCGGATGACCGCAACCAGTACCGCGGATCCCGCCGTCAAGAACACCGTCACGGGCGACTTGGAAATATCGCGACCCGGTGACGCAGATGGCGACTACGTGGAGAACGCGAAGGACAACTGCCGTGACGTGCCGAACCATGACCAGGCGGACCGGAACAGGAACGGTATCGGCGATGCGTGCGATCCCGCCGAGGGCGACCCCGTCTCGATTCGTCGACTAACGCCGGAGTCGGGCCCGCCCGGCACCCCAGTCACTGTTTCGGGCTCCGGCTTCCGGACCGGCGGTATGAACTTCGTCATGATGAACGGTATGCCCATCCAGGCGGTCGGGGCGAGTGCAACCGAGATGACGTTTGTGGTGCCGCCGGACGCGCCCCCCGGCCCGGTCGTTCTGATCTTCGGCACCCAGAACAGCTTCGTGATGAGTCCGGTTCCTTTCCTGGTGCTGCGCCGTAAGTAGGCAAAGGCGTGGATAATGCTCAGGTGTGAGACCGATGAGCATCCTGTTCGCCGTGATTGCCCTGACCGGTGCCGTCGCGGGCTGGAGGCAGGACCTTGTCGTGGTCGCGCCCGGCGCCGCCAGGGTCGAATTCGAGAACGCGCGCGTTCGAGTCGTGCGGCTGAAAATGCCGGCGCACACTTCCTCGCCGATGCACGACAGGCCGGCGCGGGTAGTGATTCCGTTGACAGCGAACGACGTCCGAATCGTTCGCGCCAACGGCAATATCAGTACGACCAAGACACCGGCACTGATCCCGGCGTGGAGCGAGCCGGGTAAGCGATCGGTCACCAATCTCGCCAGCCCCCTCGAGAATGTGATCGTCGAATTGAAGACGGCGACCGCGCCGGGCAAACCCGCCGGTCAGCCGCCCTCGCCCGCACCGCTCGATTATCTTGCCGATCGATTCCACACGTGGCTGTTTGAGAATCAGTACGTTCGCGTTTTCGAAGTCAGTATTCCGCCCGGCCAGACGACCGACTTTCATCGCCGTGCCTACGATGCGGTCACGGTCCGCATTTCGGGTGGATCCATCGCCTGGCAGATGCAGGGGGGAACATGGGGCGAGCCTGAGAAACTAGAACCGGGCAGTGCGACGTTCGATCCGGACGCCGGCAAGACCGACGTCCGGCGGATGCGCAACGACGGGACCGCCGAATATCGCGCCATCCTGGTCCAGTTGGTGCGGTAGCAAGCGTGCGCGCCCGCGACTTTGCCGCGACTCACAACGTCCACATCATCTCGAGCGGCAGATCAGAATTTCTGCCGCGCCTCGAGCTTGAGCGTGATCGCCGCTTCTTCCGGCTTCGGTGTCGGAGCCGGAGCCGTCATCGACAGCTGCAACTCTCCCGCGTGATACCGCTCGCCATTGGCCAGGAACGCGGTGAAGTGAACGTGCGGCGGGTTGTTGCTGTTGGGATATGAACCCGGACGGATGGTCTCGAATGTGAACCGTCCGTCCGCGCCTGCCTTCACCCAGCCGCGCAGACGCCACGAGTGCGGACCGTTCTCACGCTTGTCATAGAGTCCGGCGCGGTCGGTCTGGTACGCGAACAGGACCGCTCCAGCGGCGGGGGAGCCGTCGAGGTTCAGGAGTTGTCCGCGGACGGTGAGTGGGGTGCCTGGCTCGGACGTGGGTGCGATCCGTCCGGTGGCTGCCAGCGTCGCAGGACGCTGCTGTTGCGCGCGCTCGACGCCCGGACGTATTCGACATCCTGCGCGGTGAGCGTCGCGGACGTGACGAGTAGTGTGACGAGTGCGACTACAGGGTACTTAGTCATACCCCGTAAGACGAAAAATACTCAATGCTGTTAACGGAAAAAGCGCCTGCCAACACGCCCGACCTGAAGGTCGGGCCTACTCAACCCGGTAGTTGGGTGCTTCTTTCGTAATGATTACGTCGTGGACGTGGCCTTCGCGGTGGCCGGCGGGCGTCACGCGGATCAGTTTGGCGTCGCGCTGCAGTGCGGGGATGTCGGGGCTGCCGCAGTAGCCCATCCCGGCGCGCAGCCCGCCGACGAGCTGGTGGATCATCGCCGCGACGCTGCCCTTGTGCGCGACGCGTCCCTCGATGCCTTCCGGCACCAGTTTTTCGCCGGACTCTGGATTGGCATCGAGGTCGAACTCGTCCTGGAAGTAGCGGTCGCGGCTGCCGCGGCGCATGGCGCCGAGCGAACCCATCCCGCGGTACTCCTTGAAGCTCCGGCCCTGATACAGGATCATCTCGCCCGGGCTCTCGTCGGTGCCGGCAAAGAGGCTGCCGACCATGCAGGTGCTCGCGCCGACCGCCATCGCCTTGGTGATATCCCCGGAGTAGCGAATGCCGCCGTCCGCGATGATCGGCACGCCCGCACGCGCCCCGGCGCGCGCGCACTCGGCAATCGCAGTGATCATCGGCACGCCGATACCGGCGACGATTCGCGTGGTGCAGATGGAGCCGGCACCGATGCCGACTTTGACGGCGTCCACACCGAGGTCGATGAGCGCCTCGGTGGCCTCAGCCGTCGCCACGTTGCCGGCCACGAGCTCCACATTCGGGTACATCTTGCGGATCCGCTTGACCATGTCGAGCACGCCCTGCGAATGGCCGTGGGCCGTGTCGATGACGAGGATGTCGACGGCCGCCCCGGTGAGCGCCTCGGCGCGCTGGAGCGCGTCTTTGCCGACGCCGATCGCCGCGCCCACTCGCAACCGCCCGAGTGCGTCCTTGCAGGCGTTCGGGTACTTGATCATCTTCTGGATGTCTTTGACCGTGATCAAGCCCTTCAGCATGAAGCGATCGTCGACGACCAGGAGCTTCTCGACTTTGTGGCGATGAAGGAACTCGCGCGCCTGTTCGAGCGTCGTGCCCACCGGAACGGTGAAGAGCGGGTCGCTCGTCATGATCGAGGAGATCGGCCGGTCGAGGCTGGTCTCGAAGCGCAGGTCGCGGTTGGTCAGGATTCCGACCAGCCGGCCTTCCTTGCCGCCGTCCTCGGTAATCGGCACGCCCGAGATCCGGTACTTCTTCATCAGATCGAGCGCTTCGTAGATCCGATTGGTCGGGGACAGCGTGATCGGGTCGACGATCATCCCGCTTTCGGACCGCTTCACGCGATCGACCTCGGAGGCCTGCTCCTCGACACTGAGGTTCTTGTGGATGACGCCAATGCCACCCTGCTGCGCCATCGCGATGGCGAGCCTGCGACTCCGTCACGGTGTCCATCGCCGCGCTCAGCAGCGGCACGTTCACCCGGATGTGGCGCGTCACCTGCGAGGTGACGTTCACGGCGCTCGGCAACACCTGCGAATGCCGCGGCACCAGCAGCACGTCGTCGAAGGTCAATGCCGTGGAGAGGCCGACCGAGATCTGGTCAGCGTTGAGCACGTCGGTCCTGGTTTCCATCAAGTCACCGGTATGAAAAAAGGGCAGCCCGCCTTCGCCAAGGCTCCGGCGGGCAGGCATCCTCCAGCGTCACTCAGGAGCCGTGGCACTTTTTGTATTTTTTCCGCTGCCGCACGGGCAGGGATCGTTACGCCCCACCTTCGGCTCATCGCGCTTGGCCTGTTTGACCGAGTCGTCACCCCCAACTCGCGGCGGCCTGGGTGGCCCGTCGGAGTTGGCCGTCGAACCGGTCCCAATGGCGCCGAAGGGCGACGGCGGGGGAGTATTCGCGGGCCCACTCAAGCGTGATCTGCGGTGGACGACGCGGCGCCGGACGCGGCGCAATCGGCGGCCGTGCCTCGCCCTCTTCGTTCATGACCGGCGTCAGACGCCACAGGTACCGGACGATTTCCTCGTCGATCCGGTCCTTCATCGCCATGAACAGCGCGTAGCTTTCCTTCTTGTACTCGACGAGCGGGTCGCGCTGGCCGTAACCACGAAGGCCGATGCCTTCCTTCAGATGGTCGAGGCTATAAAGGTGGTCCTTCCACTGCGCGTCGACGATCTGCAGCATGATGTCGCGTTCGACACGCCGCAGGATGTCGGCCGGAACCAGCCCTTCTTTCTTCTCGTACTTCGCGATGATCGGCACCCAGAGGGCGTCGGCCATCTGCTCCGGACTCATCGACTCCAGCTCGATGCCATCCAGTTCCGCGGGCTCGAGGCCGTAGATCTCCGACACCGCCGCGCGCAGCGCGCTGTAGTCGTATTCCTCGGGATCTCCGCCGGCCGGAGCATACGTGCTGATCGTGCTCTCGAGCAGCCCTTCGGCCAGGTCGATCAGGTAGCCACGGCTCTCGAGGATCTCCGGCTCCTCGCCTTCCTCCGGATCGAACTGGATCTTGCCTTCGAGCAACTGGCGGCGCAGCGCGTAGACCGACTCGCGCTGCTTGTTCATCACGTCGTCGTACTCGAGCAGGTGTTTGCGGACCGAGAAGTTCTGCGCCTCGACCTGCTTTTGCGCACGCTCGATCGCGCGCGTGACCATGCCGTGCTCGATCGGGACGCCTTCTTCCATCCCGAGCTTCTGCATCAGCCCGGAGATCCGATCGGATCCGAAGATCCGCATCAGGTCGTCCTCGAGCGAGAGATAGAACCGGGACGAACCGGGATCACCCTGGCGGCCGGCGCGGCCGCGAAGCTGATTGTCGATGCGGCGCGCCTCGTGGCGCTCGGTCGCGATGATGTGCAACCCGCCGAGATTCACGACCTCGTCGTGCTCGGCATCGGTGATGGCCTTGTGTGCCGCGTAGATCCGCTCGTACTCGGGCCGGCTGACCCGGTAGTAGTTGTCGAGATGAAAGAAGTAAACGAACTCTTCGTCGTCTACGAACTTCGCTTCGCTCTTTGGCAGCTTCTCGGCGATCTCGTCGCCGAGCGTCTGCTGCCGGCCGATGTATTCGGGGTTACCGCCGAGAAGAATGTCGGTGCCGCGACCCGCCATGTTGGTGGCGATCGTGACCGTGGCCTTGCGGCCGGCCTGCGCAACGATCTCGGCTTCCTGCGCGTGATACTTCGCGTTGAGAACGACGTGCTTGATGCCGCGAAGCTTCAGCAAGTGCGAAAGACGTTCGGACTTGGCAATCGACACGGTGCCGGCCAGAACCGGACGCCCCGACTGCTGCTTTTCCAGGATGTCGGTGACGATCGCGTCGTACTTTTCCTTCTCGGTGCGGTAGACGGTGTCGGGCTCTTCGACCCGCTTCAGCACGCGGTTGGTCGGGATGACCATGACGTCGAGCTTGTAGATCTTGTTGAACTCCTCGGCCTCGGTATCGGCCGTGCCGGTCATGCCGGAAAGCTTGCCGTACTTGCGGAAGTAGTTCTGGAAGGTGACGGTGGCGAGCGTCTGGTTCTCGCGCTCGATCTTGACCTTCTCCTTGGCCTCAACCGCCTGGTGCAGGCCGTCGCTCCAGCGCCGGCCCGGCATCAGCCGCCCGGTGAATTCGTCGACGATGACGACCTGGCCGTCCTTGATCATGTAGTCGACGTCGAGCCGGAAGAGCGTGTGCGCGCGAAGGCCCTGCTGCACATGGTGGAGCAGCGGCATGTTGGTCGGGTCGTAGAGGCCATTGCTGTCGGGCACGAGGCGATGGGCGAGCATCTTCTCGGCCCTGGCCATCCCCGACTCGGTCAGCGTGACGGTCTTGTGCTTCTCGTCGATGATGTAGTCGCCGGTCTTTTCGAGCTCTTCCCGGTCTTCCGCCTTGACGTTGCCCTGGACGGTCTTGCCGGCCTTGAGGCTCGGGATGATCCGGTCCACCTCGTAGTACAGATCGGTGGACTCTTCGGCCGGTCCCGAGATGATGAGTGGCGTTCTCGCCTCGTCGATCAGGATGCTGTCGACTTCGTCGACGATCGCGAAGTTGTGCCCGCGCTGCACGTACTGCGACAGGTCGAACTTCATGTTGTCGCGGAGGTAGTCGAAGCCGAACTCGTTGTTCGTGCCGTAGGTGATGTCGGAGGCGTAGGCGACCTGACGCTCCTGGTCGTTCAACTCGTGCTGGATCACGCCGACGCTGAGGCCGAGGAACCGGTAGAGCCGGCCCATCCACTCCGAGTCGCGACGGGCCAGGTAGTCGTTGACGGTGACGACATGGACGCCTTTGCCGGCAAGGGCATTCAGATAGGCGGGCAAGGTCGCGACCAGCGTCTTGCCTTCACCCGTCTTCATTTCGGCGATCCGGCCGCGGTGCAGGACGATACCGCCGATCAGCTGCACGTCGAAGTGCCGCATGTTGAGCACGCGCCGTCCGGCTTCGCGGACAACAGCGAACGCCTCGGGCAGCAGATCGTCGAGGGTCTCGCCGTTTGCGAACCGGGCGCGGAACTCGACGGTCTTCTCGCGGAGCTGTGGATCCGACAGCGCCTCGATTTCCGGCTCTTTGGCGTTGATCTCGGCGACGAATGGCCGAAGTTTTTTCAGGTCACGCTCGTTCTGCGTGCCGATCACCTTCGCGAGGATTGTATTGACGATCATCAGGGGGAGAAAACTGCCAGGTGAATATCTAAGGATTATAGCTTACGCAGACGGCACTTACGCCGAGGGTGCTGCGGGGTAGCTGAGGGTGCGGGGAACTGTGCGCCGAGAGTGCGGGGTGCGGGGTGAGTTAGCGGCCGGACAGGAGGTTCAGGGGGTTGGTCAACTGCCCGTTGACGAGCACTTCGTAATGGAGGTGTGAGCTGGTCGAGCGGCCGGTGGTGCCAACGTAGCCGATCACCTGCCCTCGGCTGATCTGCTGACCGGGGCTGACGGCGAACCGGGACAGGTGAGCGTAGCGGGTCGTGATCCCGAAGCCGTGATCGATGGCCACCATGTTTCCGTAGTTGCCGGCGTAGTTGGCGTCGGTGACGGTACCGTCGGCCGGCGCCTGGATCTCCTGGCCGGTGTTGCCGGAGATGTCGAGACCCGGATGGAAGTCGTTGCCGCCGGTGAACGGGTCGCGCCGCGTGCCGTAGCCGGACGAGATCCACCCGGTGAGTGGCCAGATCGACGGGGTGGCGGACGCGAGCGCCTGGTGGCGTTCCACGCCGGTCCGCATATTGGCGAGCCGATTCTCGATCGCGCCAAGCAGGTCGCGCAGGACGCCGAACGGGCTGCCCGGCGTCCCCATCGCGCCGCTCACGATCGAGCTGGCGTCTTCGAACCCGCCGCCCATCGCGCGATGCCGCACCCGCGCGGGCAACCGGTTCATGGCGCGGTTCGCGTCCGGATCGACCGCGACCTGCGCGCCGATTTCGTCCATCGCGGTCTGCAACGACTCGATCTGTCCGGCCAGCTCCCCGGTGGCGTCACGGAAGCTGGCGTTCTCCAACTGCAGCAGCGCGTTCTCGGCGCGGAGCTGGTCGATCCCGGCTTGCGCGCTCCAGCGCGCGCCGAGGCCAATCAGCATGGGCAGCGTCACTGCGCACAGGACGGTTCCAACCACCGGCCGAAGCGGCAGGGTAAAACGCCTGACGACACCAGTGGTGCGGTCGGCCAGAACGATGGAGTAACGCCGTGCCTTCAATTTTGTTTTCGAGTGAGCGGGGAATTTTACCACGCCACCTGATCCCTGCCCAAAACGCCAACTCTTACGGCTGAGCCCTGGCTCGACAGGCAGGAGTCCGAGTTGCGATTGGGAGTTGGAAGTTGGGAGTTGGGAGTTGGAAGTTGAAGTTTAGTGTTCTCCCCTGAACTGAAGGGCCTCGGCGAGGTGTGCACCACCGACGCCCGCTGCGCCGTCGAGATCAGCGATGGTGCGCGCCACGCGCAGGACGCGGTCGTGGCCGCGGGCTGTGAGTGAGAGCTTGGTCAGCGCGGCATCGAGGACGCGGCGGGCGTCGGCGTCGAGTGCGGTCGCGGCACGCAGGCGACGGCCGTGCAGCCGTGCGTTCAGGATGCCCTCGCGGTCGCGCTGCCGTTCGCGGGCCGCGATCACGCGTTCCCTGATGGCCGCGGACGATTCGCCGCCGGCCGCGGCGCTCAACTCGCGCGCCGGCATGGCCGCCACCGCCACACTCAGGTCGATCCGGTCCCGGAGCGGACCCGAGAGCCGCGAGGCGTAGCGATCGATCTGCTGGATCGTGCATCGACAGACGCGGACCGCGTCGCCCGCATACCCGCACGGGCACGGGTTCATCGCTCCGACCAGCATGAACCGGGCGGGGAAGGTGCACGTCCGCGCCGCGCGCGCGATCCTGACGCAGCCTTCCTCGATCGGCTGGCGAAGGACCTCGAGGACGTGCCGGCTGAACTCTGCCATCTCGTCGAGAAACAGCACGCCGTGATGGGCCAGGCTGATCTCGCCCGGTCGCGGCTGGGCCCCGCCGCCAACAAGGGCCACATCGGAAATCGTATGGTGCGGCGCACGAAAAGGACGATGTGAGACGAGACCGTTGCCTGGCGGCAGCAATCCCGCAACCGAATGGATGGCGGTCACGTCCAGCGCTTCCTCGAACACCAGCGGCGGCAGCACCCCCGCGAGACGCCGCGCCATCATCGTCTTGCCCGAACCCGGTGGACCAACCATCAGCGTGTTGTGACCGCCGGCCGCCGCAATCTCGAGCGCCCGGCGCGCCATCGATTGACCGTGGACGTCGCTGAAATCGCCGTCGATGGGTGGCGGCGGCATGGGCGGCGCGGCCGGCGGCGACCCCGCGGACGCGGTGAAACCGTCCGGATCGTTGAGCGCGCGCACAGCTTCGGTCAGCGAGCGGACGCCGAACAAGCGAAGCCCCTCCACGACCGCCGCTTCGGCATGATTGGGGCGCGGCAGCAGCAGCGCAGGAACCCGATCCCGCCGCGCCGCGGCCGCAATCGGCAACACGCCGCGCGCCGACTGGATCCCGCCGTCGAGCGAAAGCTCGCCGATCACCAGCACGTCGTCGACATCACGACGCTCGATGAACCCGGCCGCCGCCAGCACACCCAGGGCGATCGGCAGATCGAAGGAGGATCCGGCCTTGCGGATGTCGGCGGGAGCAAGGTTTACCGTGATCCGGCGCCCCGGGAAGTCGAAGCCGGAATTGCGGATGGCGCTGCGGATGCGATCGCGACTCTCGCGCACCGATGCGTCAGGCAGCCCCACCATGTTGAAGGAGGGGATACCGAGCGAGACGTCCACTTCGACCTGGACGCCGCAGGCCTCGATACCGAAGACAGCCGCCGAGCGCATGCACGCGAGCATGCGCCACCCGGGTGCAAGCGGCAGCGCGGTCGCAATTGTGGGGATTTCGCCGGAAAGGCCGGTGAGATGCGGCAGAATCCGCGCGCGCTTGGACGCGCCGAGTCGCGGGATTTGCCACCTGCGTCGGCCGTCCCCGTTACCGGAGCGTAGGCCCGCCCCCCGTAGGCCCGACCGTCAGGTCGGGCGTGGTGCCGGTCCGACCAGAGCCTAGCGGCCGCGGACGACGAGGCGCGTGCCCGGCGTGATGGAACTGCCGCGGAGGCGGTTCCAGCTCTTGATCTTGTCGACGGTGGTGTTGAACAGCTGCGCGATCTTGAAGAGCGTGTCGCCGCGCTTGACCTTGTAATAGGTCGTCGGCTTAGCGGTTGCCGAAGCCCGGCTCACCTCCGGCATCGGCGCCGTGCCACTCACCGGACGCGAGGCCGCGACTGCGGGGGCAGCACGCTCCGCTCCCGTCGCCAGCAGCGTCGTCGGCAACCGCGGAATGATCAGTGACTGGCCGGCTTTGACGCGCGACTTGGTGGACAGGTTGTTGGCCGCCGCGAGTTCAGACGTGCTCACGTGCAGTTTGCGCGCGATCGTCGCGAGCGTTTCGCCTTTGCGCACGCCGTGCCACTTGAGCGAGTTCATTTCCTCCGTCGATGCGGAGGCCAGCCGTGAGCGGAACTGGTCGCCGGTGCCGACTGGGACCTTGACTTCGTAATCGTCGTAGCGGATCGGCGTGATGCCACGGCGCAGCTCGGGATTGAGGGCCTGGATCTCGTCGAGTGACGTGCCGGTCCACTCGGCGACACGGCGCAGGTCGAGCGGCTTCGGGACGGGCACTTTCTCGTACGACAGCGCTTCGGTCGTGGCGAGCTCGAACCCGTACTGCGCCGGGTTGCGGCCCACAACCATCGCGGCCAGGATCAGCGGCACGTACTCGCGCGTCTCTTTCGGCAAATACTTCTGCGTTTCGGTAAGAGACCAGAAATCGTCGGTCCCGGCCCGGTTCATCGCCCGCTGCACGCGCCCCTGTCCGCCGTTGTACGCGGCCAGCACCAGGTGCCAGTCGTTGTCGAACATCTTTGCCAGCATCTTGAGATACTTGGCGGCCGCGACGGTGGACTTCTCGAAGTCGGAGCGTTCATCGATGAACCAGTCCGTCTTGAGCCCGTGGTCTTTGGCGGTCGGGATCATGAACTGCCACGGTCCCTTCGCGCTGGCGCGCGAGAGCGCGTTGGTCTTGAAGCCGCTCTCGATGATCGGGATGAAGGCCAGGTCGAGCGGCAACCCCTCGGCCCGGAAGACGTTCTGGATCATCGGCAGATACTTCGCGCCGCGGACCAGGCTTTCCTGGACGTAGTCGTGAAGCCGCCCCTGGAGCAGTTCGACGGCCGAGAGCACCCGGTCGTTCTGGGGGATATCAATGTCGTGCGCCGTGCGCGCGAGGTCGTCCTTCACGGCGGCCGTTGTTGCGGCATCCGCCGGTGCGGTCGCGAAAGTTGCGATCTTGAGCAATTCGTCGATCGAGGCGGGCTCGTACTTCTTTTCCGAAAAGCCGTCCCCCTGGGCGAGTGCCGTGACTTCGTGCGCGTTGATCCGGTCGATCAGGCGATCGAAGTGCTCGCGCATCCGGGAGTCCGTGCGGGCGCCATAGGGCGACTCCAGCAGGACGTCTACCGAACGGTCGAACTCAGTGCGGGCGCGCTCGAGGTGACCGAGCTTCAGCTCACGCTCGCCGGCTTCGAAATGTTTGCGGGATGTATCGATGAGGGTCGTGACCGGGTCGGCCGGAGGCGGCGGCGGAGCCGGGGCCTGCACGGGGTTCTGCACCGGCGCCGGGACCGGGGCATTCTGGGGCTTCGGGTTACCCCCGCAACCTGCCGTCACAACAGCCGTTGCCGCCAGCACCGGCAGCCAGGTTCGCAAAATCATTGTGGTCACTCCCGCGAGGGCATTACACAACGCATGAGCCGCGGCTCTGCAATGGTAGTACCCCGTTGAGTTTGTCCGCCTTAGACGTGCCACCGAGGCGGTTTTTGCGGCTCCGCCGGCGACGGAACCATGAACAATTGCTGGGGCAGGCAGAATACCACCGGTGGGTTACCGGGTCAACTGTAACTCCAATAGGCTCAACAATAAGGCGAAAATCGCGCGTAAATAGCGTGACGGTCGAGAGTGCGCTAGCCCCGCGGCAGAGATGCCTGGGTGAAGACCCGATGCTGCTCAGCGAGGTCCCGGGCCGCCGGCGTGACGATCGTCCGTTCCCCAATGACAATTTTGCGTCCCTGCCGCACCGCCTGCCTCACGTCGTCTTCGCATACGAATTCGGCAGGTTTTTCGACAACTGAGCCGCCAGCCATCTGCTTGGACGCAGTGGGCGGGGTGACGGCCGTTTCAACCGGCGCGGCGAGCCCCTTCGGCGCGGACGCCGTTGGCGGGGTATAGCCGCGTGACGCCAGGAACTGATCGATTCGCCGGGCGAGGGACTCGGCCGCAATTCCAGCCTCACGGGGTGGCGCCGGTGCCTTCGGCAAGGATGCCACCGGTGCCGTCGCGACATTCGCGGTGCCGGCCTGGGGTTCGAGCGGCGCACGCGCCGGTGCGGGTGAGGTTTCGTAGGCCAGCCGCTTGATGTTCAGCAGGTGCTTCGGTGAAATGTTGTCGGACGTGATGTTGCCTCCCCAGCCTCCGCAGCCGAGCGTCATCGACGGATCCAGGCTGGTCGTCAACCCGATCGAACCGAGCGTGGTGGGGGTATTGACAACAATCCGGAACGCCGGCTTCTTCAGGCCGAACTGCAGGATGACGTCCTCGTTGCGGGAATGGATCGCCATCGTGTGACCCATCCCGCCATAACGAAGGATCTGCATGCAGCGCTCACAGCCCTCCTTCCAGTCCTGGACGACATAGAAGGAAAGGACCGGGCACAGCTTCTCGATCGACAACGGGTAGTCGCGTCCGACCCCCTGGAGTTCTGCAATCAGGACCCGCGTTCCCGGCGCGGCCGCGATACCGACCTGCTGCGCAATGTAGCTGGCCGGCTTGCCGACAAACGCCGGATTCGGCAGGCGCTGGGGCGTGACGAGCGCCTTGCCCAACGCGTCGATCTCCGACGGAGACAGGAAGTGCGCGCCGTTGGCGACAAACTGCCGCTTCACTTCGTCTACGAGCGGTGCGTCGACGACCACCGAGTTTTCGGACGAACACAGCAGGCCGTTGTCGAAGGTCTTGCCGGTGACGATGTCGCGGACCGCTTTCACGACGTCCGCGGTCCGCTCGATGTAGGCCGGCGCGTTACCCGGACCCACACCGTACGCCGGCTTGCCGGCACTGTAGGCCGCTCGCACCAGACCCATCCCGCCGGTCGCGAGAATCACCGCGGTCTCGCGCGCCTTCATCAGTTCCTGCGTACCTTCAAGCGTGACCTGCGTCATCCAGTTGATCGCGCCCTCAGGCGCGCCGGCCTTGCGCGCGGCGTCGTGCATGATCTCGGCAACGCGCGTGATGCAGCGGACGGCCGATGGGTGCGGGCTGAGGACGATCGGGCAGCGCGCCTTCATCGAGATCAGGATCTTGTAGATGGCGGTGGAGGTCGGGTTGGTGGTCGGGACAATGGCAGCCACGACGCCGAAGGGTTCCGCAATCTCGACGATCTTGCGGTCCTCGATGCGGTTCACGACCCCGACCGTCTTCATCGGGCGGATGAAGTTGTAGATCTTCTGCGAGGCAAACAGGTTTTTCTGGATCTTGTCGGCGACGACGCCGTAGCCGGTCTCGTCGCAGGCGAGCCGGGCGAGGGCCTCGGCCTGTGGGGTGACCGCCGCCGCCATCGCGTCGACGATGGCGTCGATCTGCGCCTGGGTGAACTCGGCGAGGACCGGGGCCGCCGCCTTCGCGCGGCGCACGAGATTGCGGGCCTCTGCGATCGAAGCGAGATCGCGATCGGTGGGTGCCGCGGGCTGAGCCATGTGGCGCCGGGGCCGTTACGACGCTTTCGCGTCCTTCATTTTGGGCAGGATCTTTTCGACTTCCTGGTGCGGCCGCGCAATCACGTGGACCGAAACGAGCTCCCCGACGCGCCGCGCCGCCGCGGCTCCGGCGTCGGTCGCGGCCTTGACCGCGCCGACGTCGCCGCGGACCATGACGGTCACATAACCGGCGCCGATCATCTCCTTGCCGATCAATACGACGTTCGCGGCCTTGACCATCGCGTCGGCTGCTTCCACCGAGCCGATAAGGCCTTTCGTTTCCACCATGCCGAGCGCTTCAAGTGTCATCGTTGCCCGAAAACTACCATATTGCAGAGGGTCCAACAACTGCGGTACGATCGCGCGCCTCATGAAAATAATTGCTGGTTCGCTCGCGTGTGTCGTCCTGCTGGCCGCGGTGGCCTGCGGCGGCAAGGAAACGGCCGCGCCGCCGGTCGCCAAGCCCACCGTCACGCTGAACAAGGACAAGGCCGCCATCGGCAGCCCCCTCAAGATCACATATAAGTTCGAGGTCGCCCAGAACGCTGACGTTCGACGCCGACTATCTCGTGTTCATGCACGTCATCGAACCGGACGGCGAGAAGCTCTGGCAGGACGACCACGCCCCCACGACGCCAACGTCGCAGTGGAAGCCCGGCCAGTCGATCGAGTACACGCGAACTATTTTCGTTCCCAACTACCCGTACATCGGCGAGGCCAACCTCCGGATCGGCCTCTACAACCCGGCTACCGGCAAGCGGCTGCCGCTCGACGCCCAAGAGATTTCGCGAAACGAATACCTGGTGGGGAAGCTCAACCTGCTGCCCCAATCCGAGAACATCTTCCTGATCTACGACCTCAATAAGGGCTGGCATGCCGCCGAGGTCGACTCCACCGATCCCACCAACGAATGGCAGTGGACCCGGAAGGCGGCCGCTATCTCGCTGACCAACCCGAAGCGCGATGCCACCCTCTACCTCGAGTGGGACGCCCGGACGGATCTCTTCAACCCTCCCCAGCAAGTCGTCGTCAAAGTCGGAGGGCAGACGATCGGAACGTTCGCCGCCGCGTCCAAAAACCGGGCCCTGACGACGTTCCCTATCACGGCGGCGCAGTTCGGTGCCGATAACATGGCGGAGATCACGATCGAGGTCGATCGAACGTTCTCTGGCAGTGGCAACGACACCCGTGAACTGGGCATCCGGATCTTCCACGCGTTCGTCGAGCCGAAATAGACCGTCCAGTCGTGCTGGCCGGCATGCCCCGGCTGCGTTCGACGCCCATACATCTCAACGGGTTGTTACAGAAAGCTCTACTGTAGCGATTCTGGACACAACCGGCTGTGAATGGTAGGATGACTCCCAACCCATGAACTTCAGGAAACTCCTTCTTCCGGCGTCGATCCTCGTCTTCGCGGTCACGGCTGTGCCGGCGTCCGCTGAAATCGTCTATCTCAGCTCCGGAAAGACGCTGTCTGTGAAGAGCCATCGGGTCGAGGGAGACTCGATCGTCCTCACCATGCGCAGCGGCGGGGAAGTCACCTGCGACAAGTCGATCATCCAGAAGATCACGGCTGACGAGGTCCCCTACGAGGAGCCCAAGACCGACGAGACCCCGGCTTCCGTCACAGCCGAGTTGGTGCCCGCCGATCCGGCGCTGCTGGAACAGACCCCCTACGGCGAAATCATCGCGGCGATGTCGCAGGCCCATGGTGTCGACCCGATGCTGGTCCGGGCCCTGATCCAGGTCGAATCGAACTACCGCCCGCGCGCCAAATCCAACAAAGGGGCGATGGGGTTGATGCAGCTGATGCCGTCGACCGCCAAGCAATACAAGGTTCGGAATCCCTACGATCCGACCGCAAACATCGGCGCCGGCGTGAAGCACCTCAAGAGCCTCATCGACCGGATGGATGGCGCCATCGACATGGCACTGGCCGCCTACAACGCCGGCGAAGGCGCCGTGAAGAAGTTCAACGGCATCCCCCCGTACCGCGAGACCCGGAACTACGTCTCGCGCATTCTCTCGATCGCGGGTCTCGGCAAATAGCCAGGCACGGGAATCTCGGGGCGTGTCACAGGCCCGCGGGCTGTTGAACGCAGACGTTGAAAATTGTCAAAGTTGTAAAAAGGGGACCGTTCCGAGACGGTCCCTTTTTTTCACTCAGCCGGATGCCCCGAAATGCTGTCTAACCTCTAGTGACAGCGACAGTTCGCGGCGCGGGGCTGATATATAATTCGCACCATTACTTCCCGATAATGTCCATATTCACAATGTTTTGCGGCGGCACGACGGGCCGGGCAGGGTAACGCCATGGAATTTCGCTGCAGGCTCGGCACCCCGGGCGGCGACATTATCGAAGGCGTCTACGTCGCCGACAACGAAGCGCGGCTCCGCCGCGAGTTCGAGGAAAAAGGGCTCTACGTACTCGCCATCCAGCGCGCCGGCGCCCTGGGCCTGGCCTCGCTCGGTTTTGGCCAGCGCCGTCGGATCCCGACCCGCGAGTTTCTCGTCTTCAACCAGGAACTGGCCACGCTCCTCAAAGCGGGCATGCCGCTGGTCCAGTCGCTGGAAATCCTGCGCCGGCGGGTCACCAACCCGGTCTTCAAATCGGTGCTGGACGATGTCTACGAGCGGGTGCGAAGCGGCACGTCCCTGTCGGACGCCTTCGAGTCGCATGGCAGCCTGTTCCCGGGCATTTATACGGCGTCACTGCTGGCCGGTGAAAAGAGCGGCAGCCTGGAAGCGGTGATCCGGCGCTACGTCGCCTACGTGAAGGTCATCTCGAGCGTGAAACGGAAGACGATCTCCGCGCTCGTCTACCCGATGATCCTGCTGGTGCTCTCCCTCATCGTGGTGGGCATCATCGTGATCAAGGTCGTCCCGGAATTCGGGGAGTTTTACCAGCAGTTCGGGGCCGACCTGCCGCTATCGACCAGGATCATCGTCGCCGTCTCGGAATTCGCCGGTTCGTACTTCCTGCTGCTCGTGCTCGGGTCGGTTGCGGCCGTGGCGGCGTTCTGGGCCTGGCTCGGCCGGCCCGGTCACCGGGTGCGGTTCGACCGCTGGACGCTCGGGATTCCGATGCTTGGGCCGATCGCGCAGAAATTCGCAACCTCCCAGGCGGCGCGGACGCTCGCGACGCTGCTCGGCGGTGGTATCCCGCTCGTGAACGCCATCGATGTGGCGGCCCGATCGATCCAGAACCGCTACATGGCGCAGGAATTGACGACGGCCGCCCAGCAGGTCAGGGAAGGGCGGGCGTTGGCGATGGCGCTCAACGACAGCGGCGCCTTCCCCGATGTCTCCATCAAGATGGTTGAAGTCGGGGAACAGACGGGCGCCCTCCAGGAAATGCTGAACAGCCTGGCGGACTTCTACGACGAAGAGATCGAGACCAACCTGGGACGCTTCATCACGATCATCGAACCCGCGCTGCTCGTCATCATGGGCATCGTGATCGCCGGGCTTCTGCTGTCGCTGTACATGCCACTGTTCCAGCTCTCCAATGCGATCGCATGACGTTTGGAAGTTGGAAGTTGGAAATTGGAAATTGACAATCGTCAGTTCAAATAATGGCTAACGGTAATCCCACTCCGACCGCGCCCGAACCGGCTGAATCTCTGTACGTCGGGATCCCCGAAGCCTCGGCTGCCGAGAAGGCGGCCGAAGCCAAGAGCGCGCAGCGGCTGGCCGACCGCTACCGGCTCGAGTTCGTCGACCTGTCGCAGACCAGCATCGACCACGAACTCTTCCGCGCCCTTCCCGCAGACCTGATGCTCCGCTACGGCTTCGTGCCGTATCACCGCGACGGGCACACGCTCGTCATCGTCGTGTCGGATCCAACCGATCTGCCGATGATCGACGAGCTCACGGTGCTTCTCGGCACGCCGATCAAGGTGACGGTCGGCACCGCCTCGGCCATCCAGGCGATGCTCAAGAAGAGCGAGAGCTCGACGCGCGTGCTGGAGGAAGCGACCGAGAGCTTCCAGATGCAGATCCTCCGCGAAGACGACGGCGGAGACGATCAGCTGACGATGGAGAAGCTGACGGCCGACCAGAGTCCGGTCATCAGGCTGGTCGATACGACCATCTTCAGTGCGATCCAGCGGCGCGCGAGCGACATCCACATCGAAACGCAGGAAGACGCGGTCTACGTGAAGTACCGCATCGACGGGGTCCTGCAGCCGGCAATGCGACCGATCGACAAGCGCTTCCACAGCACGATCATTTCGCGCATCAAGGTCATGGCGGAACTCGACATCGCCGAGAAGCGCGTGCCGCAGGACGGCCGCTTCAAGCTGCGGATGCCAGGCAAGACCATCGACTTCCGTGTTTCGGTCATGCCGAGCGTCCACGGCGAGGACTCGGTCATCCGTATTCTCGACAAGGAGTCGATCAGCGAGCAGTTCAAGGAACTTCGCCTCGACATCCTGGGCTTTCCTGAAGAGGAGCTGCGCCGCTTCCGCAAGTACATCGCCGAACCGTACGGGATGGTGCTGGTCACCGGTCCGACCGGCAGCGGTAAGACGACGACGCTCTATGGCGCGCTGTCTGAGATCAAGTCGATCGAAGACAAGATCATCACCATTGAGGATCCGGTCGAGTACCAGTTGAAAGGCATCACGCAGATCCCGATCAACGAGAAGAAGGGACTGACCTTCGCCCGCGGGTTGCGTTCAATCCTGCGTCACGATCCCGACAAGATCATGGTCGGTGAAATCCGAGACCCCGAGACGGCGCAGATCGCGATCCAGTCGGCGCTGACGGGTCACCTGGTCTTCACGACCGTTCACGCCAACAACGTCCTCGACGTCCTGGGGCGGTTCCTGAACATGGGCGTCGAACCCTACCAGTTCGTGTCGGCACTGAACTGCGTGCTGGCGCAGCGCCTGGTGCGAAAGATCTGTGCCCACTGCAAGCGTGCCGCGGTCGTGACGCGGGCGCAGCTGGAGGAGTCGGCGCTCGATCCGACCCTCGAGCAGAGCGGGCTGTTCTTCGAAGGGGCCGGCTGCATCGAGTGTGGCGGCACCGGATTCAAAGGCCGGGTGGCGATCTGCGAGCTTCTCGACCTGACCGACAATATTCGCGAACTGATCCTGGCGCGGCGCCCGACAACTGAAATCAAGAAGGCGGCTCGCGACGAAGGGATGCGGTTCCTGCGCGAATCCGCGGTCGAGCAGATGCTGCGCGGCGTCACCACGCTGCGGGAGATCAACAAGGTGACGTTCGTCGAATGAGCACACCCTCAACGTCCATCTTCGGGCGGCTGCTGACCAGTCCACCACCGCCGGCGGCGATCGAGATCTCGTCGCGCCGGGTAAGTGTCGTGGCGCTCTCGTCGTCGGGCAGCACGCGCACGGTGACCGGGCAGGCCAGTGAGCCGCTGCCCGAGGGCGCGATCACGCCGGCGCTCAACGCGCTCAACGTTCATGACGCGGCGGCGCTCGCGGCCGCGGTCAAGGCGGCGGTCGAGCGGGTCTCGCCACGGCCGAAGCGCGCGGCCCTGCTGCTGCCCGACACGATTGCCAAGGTCTCGCTGATCCGGTTCGACAAGGTCCCACCCAAGGCGCAGGACCTGGAACAGTTGATCCGCTGGCAGGTCCGTAAGGCGGCGCCGTTCCGAATCGAAGACGCGCAGGTCTCCTGGGTCGAAGCGGCTCCCGCCACCGACGGCGGGCGAGAGTACCTGGTGCTGGTCGCGCGCCGCGACATTGTCGAAAGTTACGAACGCGCGTGCGACGCCTCCGGCGTCCAGGCCGGCATCGTCGACATCGTCTCGACCAACCAGGTGAACGCGGTACTTGCCACCGATCCGTCGGCGTCCTCGGGCGACTGGCTGCTGGTGAACACCGCCCCCGACTACTCGACGATCGTGGTCGTCCGCGATGGCCGGGCGATCTTCTTCAGGAATCGGCCGGCCGACGGTCTGCCGCAGGACATGGGCGATCTCGTCCACCAGACGGCGATGTACTACGAGGACCGGCTCGGCGGCAAAGCGTTCTCGCGCGTGGTGCTGGCCGGCGGTTCGAACTTCGAGCCGGCGCTCGCCGAACGCGGACGGCGCCAGATCGAAGAGCGCCTGGGCGTCAAGGCCGAGACGCTCGACGTCCGAAAGGGTGTGACCCTTCGCGATCGCATTACGGCCGGTCCCGAGATCCTGGATGCACTGGCGCCCGCCGTCGGCGTCCTGCTGCGTGATCTCGCGCCCGCCACATCACGTGGCAAGGAGAGGGTGGCCTAGTGCTTCGCCCCAACCTCTCGACCCGTCCGTTCTATAACGACCGCGCCATCCACTTTGCCGTGGGGGTCGCGGCCGTCCTGATTGCCGCGCTCACGGTGTGGAACGTCATCAGCGTGGTCACGCTGTCCAAGCAGAACACCGAACTCTCCACCCAAGTGAACCAGGATCGGGCCGAGGCCGATCAGCTCACGAAGATGGCGGGTGAGATCCGCGGCCGGATGAACAAGGACGAGCTGCAGCTGGTCGTCGACGAAGCCCGTGAAGCCAATGCGCTGATCGACCAGCGCACCTTCTCGTGGACGGCGTTCTTCAACCATCTCGAGGCGACGATGCCGCCGGATGTGATGCTGACGTCGGTGCGGCCCAAGGTGGAGAAGGGGATTACGAGCGTCGCGATGAGCGTGCTCGGACGCCGGCCGGAAGACATCGACGAATTCATCGAGAAGCTCGAAGCCACAGGCGCATTCGAGAACGTCGTCCCGGTGCAGCAGGACCGGACCGAGGAAGGGCTCCGGCGCGTGAGCATCGAGGCTGTTTATTCAGCCACCGTCGAGCCGACCGAACCCGTCAGTGAACCGCAGGGCACCGGCAAGCCGCCACAGACGCCGGCGCCGCCCAAGGCTTCAGCGACGCCGCCGAAACTGGAGGCCCGGCGATGACGACCTTCCGCCGCATCCTCGCTGAGAAGCGCTCGCTGATCTGGCCGCTGGCGCTCGTCCTGGTCGCCAATGCGCTTGTCTATGCGCTGGTCGTCTACCCGCTCTCGCAGAAGGTCGCGTTTGGCGAGCAGGAAGCCAACGCCGCCAACTTTGCGCTGCTGACCGCGCGTCGCGAGCACGCCAATGCGCGCGCCACTGTCATCGGGAAGGGGCAGGCGGACGCGGAGCTGAAGAAGTTCTACACCGACGTGCTGCCGCCCGATTTGAGTGGCGCCCGACGGATCACGTACCTGCCGCTCGAGCATCTGGCCCAGGAATCCAACCTGAGGCTGGAACGCCAGTCGCTCAGTCCGGACGAGCGGAACCAGGGTGGCCTGGCCAAGCTGACCACGACCGCGACGCTGACGGGTGAGTACCGCGACATCCGTCGCTTCCTGCACCAGCTCGAAACGCGGCCCGAATTCATCGTGCTCGAGAACGTGGACCTGTCGCAGAACGAGAGCGAGGTGTCGCGCGGGATCACCGTCACGGTGCAGGTCGCAACCTATTTCCGGACCGGTGGCAATGGCAACTGAGGCGCCGACCACCCAGGGGGGCGGCACACGCCCATGGCATGTCGTTCTGCTCATCGTTCTGACCGGCATCCTCTTCTGGATGATCTTTCCCGGCGGGGCGGCAACACCGGCCGTCACAACTACGGCGAATCCGCGCGCCGCTGGCGCCAAGCCAGGCGGCGAGCAGATCGAGCCGTCGGACCTGGACGTGAAAATCGAGTCGTTGTCGGAAAAGCCGGCGCCACTGGGGGATGCGGACCGGAATCCTTTCCGCTTTCTGCCGAAGCCGCCACCGCCGCCGCCGCCCGCGCCGCCACCGACGAAGCCGGTTGTCACGGAGCCACCGCCGCCGCCAACGAAGCCGGGACCGCCGCCGATTGGAACGCTGGTGAAGTTCATCGGCATCGTCGATACGGGTAAGGGCAAGATCGGCGCGTTCAGCGACTGCCGGAATACGTTCTCCGGCCGGGAGGGGGAGGTCATGGAAGGCCGATTCCGACTGGTGCGGATGGGTGTTGAATCAGCGGTCGTCGAGTACGCGGACGGTCAAGGACGAACGACGCTGCCCTTGAACGGGCAGGCGTGTGTGGGCAAGTAGCTCTCAGCCGTCAGCCTTCAGCTTCCGATAGCTGAGAGCTGATAGCTGCTAGTAGCTGAGTAGCTGATAGCTGAGAGAATCAATGAAGCACAGGCTCATCGCGGTAGTGATGTTGACGGTCATGGTCTCAGGGTGTGCGGCCAGCCGTGCGTTCCGGCGAGGCGAGGATGCCTCCCGCCTCGGCAACTGGGACGTCGCGGTCGCGGAATACACCGACGCCGTTCAGAAGGATCCGGACAAGCCCGAGTACAAGATCCAGCTCGAACGCGCGATGCAGAGCGCCGCGCAGGCACATATCAGCCGGGCGCGGGAGATGGAATCGAAGGACGCGCTCGACAGCGCGCTGGCCGAGTATCGCAAGGCGAGCGAGCTCGACTCGAGCAATCGCCTCGCCGCCGCGAAGGTGACTGAGCTCGAGAAGACCATTCGCGACCGGATCGAAGCCACCCGTCCCAGGCCGCAGATCGACACCCTGCGCGACAAGGCTCGCGCGATGGGGCAGCCGCTGATCGACTTGACGACCAAGCTCCCGAGCTTGAAGTTCAGCGGCAGCCTGCGTGACCTCCTGAGCTTCATCGGGACCCAGAGCGGGATCAACATCACCTTCGAGCCGACCTTCCAGGACAAGGCCTATACGATCGCGCTCGAAGACGTCACTGTTGAGCAGGCGCTCCAGCAGCTCATGATGGCCAACAGCATGTTCTACAAGGTCTTGAACCCCAAGACCATCATGGTCATCCCTGACAACTCGGCGATGCACGTCAAGTACCGACGACCTCGTGTTGCGCACGTTCTTCATCTCGCATGCAGACGTCGCCGAGCTCACGCAGCTCATAAACTCGATGATGCGCATCAACACGATGCCGGTGCAGCCGGTCGTCCTGCAGGGAAAGACGGCCAACACGATTACTGTTCGTGCCACCGAGGCCACGGTGAACATCATCGAGCGGTTCATCCGCTCCAACGACAAGCCCCGTGCCGAGGTCGTCATCGACATCCAGATCCTCGAGGTCAATCGTCAGCGAGTCAAGCGCCTCGGGTTGAACCTGACCGAGTACGCCCTCGGCATGACCTTCTCGCCGGAAGTGGCGCCGCCGAACACCAGTACCCCGCCGAGCGGGGTGCAGTCGCCGCCGCCCTTCAACCTCAACACGATCTCGCAGGGCGTGAGCACGTCGGACTTCTACCTGGCGGTACCGGCGGCGGTCCTCCGCTTCCTGGCTACCGATTCACAAACGAAGCTGATTGCGAAACCGCAGCTGCGCGGCGCCGAAGGTGCCAAGCTGACGTTGAACCTCGGCGACGACATCCCCGTCGTCCAGACGGTGTTCGGTGCGGCGGTCGCGGGCGGGTTCGCCAGCATTCCGCAGTCGTCGTTCACCTACCGCACCGTCGGCATCATCGTCGAAATCACGCCGCGCGTGACCTACGAGGGCGACATCAAACTCGAGATGTCGCTCGAGAGCAGTGCGCTCGGTCCGAACATCAGCGTCGCCGGGCAGGACGTGCCGTCCTTCAGCTCACGCAAGGTCACGACGACATTGCGCCTTCGGGAGGGTGAGTCGAACCTGCTCGCTGGCCTGCTGCGCGATGAGCAGCGCAAGATCGTGACCGGATTCCCAGGCCTGATGCAGGTCCCGATTCTGCGGTCGCTGTTCGGCCAGACGAACGACGAAGTGAGCCAGTCCGACATCGTCATGCTGCTGACGCCACGCATCATCCGCACGCACCAACTGACGGCCGAGGACCTGGCGCCGATCTACATGGGCACGCAGCAGAACGTCGGGCTCGGTGGACCGCCGCCGCTGATCGCTCCACCGGCGCGCCGCGGCCCCGACGGCTCCAGCCGGCGCGGTACCGCCATCCGGTATCGCGGCTGCTCCGGGCACCCAGCCGGCCGTGTCGACGCCTGCCGTTGCAGGACGTCCCGGGGAGCAGCTGCCGCCAGTTGCAGCACCTGCGGGTGCTCAGACACCGAACCCGCCGCCGCCACCGGGCGGCCTGGCCAGGCCGGGTCTGCAGCCGCCGCCAGTCACGCCAGTGCCAGTCGGGGCGTTGCCGCCGGCAACAGGGGGTGGCGTTCCGCCCGCCGGCACAGCACCGGTGACGCCACCTCGGGATCCGGCGGAGCCTGTACCGACAGCACCGGCGGCTCCCGCCACAGCGGCGAGCGGAACCCCGGCGCAGATCATCATCACGCCGACCGACCGCGAGTTGCGGGTGGGCGGCGGACCGTACCTGATACCCGTATCGATCAACAACGCGTCGCGCGTGTCGACGCTGTCGCTGACGATCACGTATGACCCTGCCGTGCTGCGGGTGCAGAACGTCCAGGAAGGAACGTTCATGCGCCAGGGCGCCGCGACGGCGTCCTTCACGCCGAAGATCGATGCCGTGGCCGGGCGCGTCGACATCACCGTGGCCCGAATCGGCGATCAGATCGGCGCATCGGGTGCCGGCCTGATCGCATCACTATCCATGACCGCCATCGGCACGGGTAATTCGCTGATTCAAGTGAGCGGCGTCGGCATGGGACCGGACGGCGTCCCGATCCAGATCCAGTTCAGCCCGGTGACGGTGACGGTGAGGTGATCGAGGTGCGAGGTGCAGCTGGCGTTCGGCGATGGGCAAACGCACGTGGCTTCACGTTCGTCGAGATCCTCGTCGTTTCGACGCTGCTGATCATCCTCGCCTCGGCGATCATGCCGCTGGCAAAGGTGACGATGCAGCGGCAGCGCGAGGCCGAGCTGCGGCGATCGTTGCGCGACATCCGGACCGCGATCGACAAGTTCAAGGATGCCGCTGACGCCGGGTTGATTGGCGCCATGGACCTGAAGACCGGCGCCGAAGGCTATCCGGCCGACCTCGAGACGCTGGTCGAGGGTGTCAGTGTCGTCAACGATCAGAGCGGACGGAAGCTCAAGTTCCTGCGCCGCATTCCGATCGATCCGATGACCAACTCGAACGAGTGGGGGATGCGGTCCTATCAGGACAAACCGGACACGACCTCGTGGGGCGGTCAGAACGTGTTCGACGTCTATACGAAGGCGCAGGGTACCGCCCTCGACGGAACGAAGTACCGGGACTGGTGATGCACATGGTGCCCTCTTCATTCGCGATTCGGAACTGGCGTGCCGCCCGGAAGCACCAGGGTGGCTTCACCCTGGTGGAACTGCTGGTCGTCATCGCCCTGATCTCGCTGCTCGCCGCGATGGCCGTCGTCCAGTACCCGGAACTCGATTCAGAAGACGCAGGAAGCGACGCTGAAGACGAACCTGTTCCGCATGCGCGATGCAATCGACCAGGTACTACGCCGACAAGGGCAAGTACCCGTCCTCGCTCGATGCTCTGGTCTCGGAGCAGTATCTGCGCAAGATCCCGGAAGACCCGTTCACGAAATCGGCGGACTCCTGGCAGACCGTTCCCGCCGAACCGGATCCGGGGAACCCGTCAGCTGAACCCGGCATCTACGACGTCAAGAGCGGCGCGCCGGGTCAGTCGATCGACGGCACTACCTTCGCCGATTGGTAGCGGCCGCTTCGCGGGCCGCTGCCAATCGGTAACTCCCAACTCTCCAACTTCCAACTCCCAACTCCCAACTCACGGCCCGCTGCGCGGGCCTGAATCCCGACAGCCATCAACACCGCCAGGAAAGTGATTTGCACAGTAGTGGAGGAAAGTCCGCTACAGGTAAATGACGGCTGTCTCAATGCCTCACCGCCAACAACGCGAAGATCGCCAAGACGAGTACGAATTGATCGTGTGCGTCTTAGCGTGCTCGGCGCCCTTTGCGGTGAAGGCTGTAGACGGTTGCGACGCATGAACCCACGGGTTCCGGCCTGACGGCCGTTCACGACGACGCGACGGCTCGACGACACGAGGAACAAGGACCTGATGATGTTCTGCGAGCTCGGAGCCTTGGCGTTTGGAGTTTGGAGTTGGCCCGCGTAAGCGGGCCTTGAGAGTTGGAAGTTGGAGGTTGGAAGTTAGCCTGCGTCGAGGGCCGTAGGGCAAAGCCCTACGGCCCTAACGCGAGGCTACTGCCGGACTTCGACTGTCGCTGCGCCCTGGCCTGAGGGGCCGGTCGACTGGACGACCGTTACCTGGATCGTCTTCGTGCCGACGTCAGGGTACGAGATCGTCGTCTGCGGTCCGGTCGTGGTTCGCGTGCGACCGTCGCCGAAGTCCCAGATGTACTCCTGGATCGTCGAGGTTGCGCCGCTGACGTTCGCCGTCACCGTGAACACCTGGTTGCGCGTCGGCGTCGTTGTTGATGGTGTGACGATGACGCCCGGCGGCTGACCGGGGAGGATCGTGACCGAGGTCGAGACCTGTTCGGTGAATCCATTCGCATCGGTGGCGGTCGCCGTGACGGGATAAGTACCAGGAGTCGAGTAGGTGTTCTGGATCGACGTCGGCCCGCTGAGGGCTCCGAGCGACTGACGCCGGCCGTTCCCGAAGTCGATGGTGACGTCCCGAACATTGGCGCTTGCCGACACACCCACCGTGAAGGTTGCCGGCAAACCGGCGGACACGGGATTGGTGGGGCCCGACAGGGTGACGCCGGTGCGTGGATTGAGCGTGACGGTGACCGTCGCCGTCTTTCCGGCGACGGTAGCCGTGATCGCCGTCTCCCGTGAGGTGGTGAGAAACGTGCGCGCGGTGCCGGTCTCATCCGTGGCGACCGATGCCGCGGAGAGCACCCCCGTGCTGGCGCTGAAGCTGACCGGGACGCCCGGCAAACCGCTGCCCGAGACGTCTTCGACACGCGCGGAAAGCTGAGTCTGGCCGCCGGCCGGTCCAAGGTTCTGCGGGCTCGCGGTCAGGATGATGCGCTCTGCCGCTGCCGAACCGACGAAGAAGTTCTCGATCTTGCCCGACGTGCCGCCCGAGAATGCGGTAATCGTCGCGGCACCACTCTGCGTGTTGGCGATGAACTTGACGCGGACCTGGCCGTTCTGCGTCCGCGCTTCGCTGGGCTCGATGCGTCCGAGCGTAGCAGTGAACGATACGAGCGTGCCGTTTTGTACGGGCGTGCCGGCACCGGGCGCGCCAGTGGTCGTGGTCGCGGCCCCGTTTGCCGGCGGTGTCGCGGTGACGCCCTGCTCGATGACCGTCGCCACGATCTCGACCGTGCCGTTGATCCCGACGCTTGGCGCGGTCGCAAAGAGGGTGATTACCGAACCCGACGGCGCGAGAAGGGGCACCTTGTCGCAGGCCGAAACCAACGAAAGAGCCGCGAGCGCCGTCAGAACTGCGGAAAGTGAGGCGACGCGGCGGCTGCCGCGGTGCCGGTGCTGTGGTACCATAAATGACGCTAAGGATAATACTCTCATGTATTTAGAGGGTCAAGCAGGCCAGCGCGGATATGCGATGGCGGCGTTGTTGATGAGCGTGGCGGTGATGGCGATCGTCATGAGCGCCCTCCTGCCGGTGTGGCGTCAGCAGTCGCAGCGTGAGAAGGAAGCCGAACTTGCGTTCCGCGGCGAGCAGTATGCCCGCGCGATCTACCTGTTCAGCACCAAGAACGGTGGACAGAACCCGCCCAGCATCGACGCCCTCGTTCAAGGTCGATACCTCCGCAAGAAATACAAAGACCCGATGACCGAGGACGGCGAGTTCCAGCCGCTCGCAGCGGGTGCGAATCAGCCCGGCCCCCAAGGCGGTGGCCCGGGCAGCGGTAGCGGTCGCGGCGTCGGCCCCGGTTCGAGTGGTAGCGCAGGGCTCGGCAGTGGAGCTTCTGGCCGGGGTGGTTCGAGTACGGTATCGGGCAGCGTTGGCCGCGGCGCACCGAGCGCCGGTCGCGGCGGCCCAAGCCCCGGACTTGGCGGCAGCGGCCCCGGCGGCAGCCAGGGCGGCGGCATACCGGGTGGCGTGCAGGGCGGCGGCGGCATTCTCACCGTCGTCAGCAAGAGCAAGGAACCATCGATCCGTATCTACTACGGCGCCTCTCACTACAACGAGTGGCAGTTCCGCTACAACCGGCAGGGACGCGGCGGTGCTGGCGGCCGCGGCGGTCCTGGCGGCGGCCCGACCCGGAACACACCCGGCACCGGAGCCCCGGGTGTCGGGCCCGGTGGGCAGCCGATGGGTCCTGGCGGTGGCCCTGGCACCGGACCACGCGGCGGCGGCCCTCGAGGCGGCGGACCTGGCGGAACACGTGGCGGCGGGCCACAGGGCGGCGGCCGCGGTGTATTCCCGGGCGGGCGGGGTGGTTAGGGTCTTCGGCACGGCTGGACATAAGACGGTCCAAAGACCCCGCCGGACGAGTAAAACCTCTTAGATCGTTGGTTTTTGGTGAGTTGGCCGTTGGTAGTTGGCGCCGTCCCGATCCCGTCAGCCTGGGTAGAGCTCCGCGACGACCGCATCGTGGAAGCGCGGCCGCACCTGTTGGATCTGCGTGTTGCCCCGTCCACCATGGACGCGATTGGTCAGCAGCACCACGTAGAGATCCCGTTCCCAGTCGATCCAGAGTGACGTGCCGGTGAAGCCGGTGTGGCCGATCGCGGTTCGAGACATGAGCGTCCCGCACGAGGACGTCGGCAGCATCGTGTCCCACCCGAGCGCGCGCGAGCTGCCCGGGACGCCGGTGCGTTTGATGAATTCGCGCAGGGTATCCGCTTTCGAAATCACGCTGGTGCCGTGGATCGTGTGCAGCACCGCGCGGGCAAACGCGCCGACGGCGGCGGCGGTACCGAACAGGCCGGCGTGGCCGGCAACACCGCCGAGCGCCCACGTGTTCTCATCGTGAACTTCGCCTCGCGGCGTCCGCCCCCGCCACGAGTCATGTTCTGTCGGCGCCGTTCGCTCTCGCCATTCCCGCGGTGGCAGGAATGTCAGCGGGTCCGCCGTGAGGTACGACGACAGTCGCTTGAACTGTGACGTGAGCAGCGCGCCGGGATCCGTGGCGCCGGGCCAGGTCGCGACGGCACGATTGCGCGCGTCCTCGACAATGAAGCCAAGCAGAATGAATCCGAGGTCGGAGTAGATCGCCCTGGTGCGCGGCGTGTACTCGAGCGGCGAGGTCGCGATCGCGGCCTGGAATTCCGCTCGCCCCGACAGGTCCCGATAGTAAGGAAGGTAGGCCGTCAGTCCCGAACTGTGTGCCAGGAGGTCCCGCACCGTCACGTCGGAACGGTCGCTACCGCGCCACTCAGGAATCCACGCGCTGACAGGGTCGTCGATCCTCAGCACGCCATCGTCCACGGCACGCATGACGAGCGTCGTGGTGCAGATCACCTTGGTGAGTGAGGCGAGATCGAAGATCGTTGTCCGCTCGGCCGGCGGAGCGCTGGTCTCATACGTGAGCGTGCCGAACGCCTCCTGCCAGACGATGTGCTCACGCGATCCGACTTCCACCGCGGCCGCCGGAAAGGCGCGCGTGATGATCCCCTCGCGGAGGACCTCGGCGGCGGTGCCGAACGTAGTCATCGGCGTTCGGGGATCACCACCGAAGTGGCGCCGGCCATGAGCATCGTGACCGACGCCCCGATCAAGGCGAACCAGGACCATGCAGTGGCGCCGGTGCCCCAGACCCAGCCGAGCACCGCAACGCCGGAGAGCATGCCCGTCAGCATCGCGCGCGGACCCACGCGCGTCGTGAGGACGCCGATGAGGAAGGCGCCGAGCACCGGGCCGGCGGCCAGCGACAGCACGCCAAGACCCGAGTCGATCACCGACTGCGTGAGCCACTGCGCCCCGATCGCGACCGCAATCTGTGCGACACCCCAGAAGATGGTGGCGAAACGAGAGACCCGCATCAGCGTGCCTTCGTCGGCGTCAGGCCGCAGATACTTCAGGTAGAAATCGTTGACGGTGGTCGACGCCATCGAGTTGATCGACGGCGAGAGCGCCGCTGCCACGATCGCCGCCACGATGAAACCAGCGACGCCGTGGGGCAGCGAGGTGATCACGAACAGCGGCAGCACTTCGTCGTTGCGCGTCAGCGCGCGCGGCAGGGGAGTGCCCTGGTAGAACGTATAGAGCATCACGCCGATCACCAGGAAGAGCGCGAACTGGGCAAAGACAATGAGGCCACTGAGAATCAATCCGGCGGACGCCTGCTTTGCGGACTTTGCCGAGAGCAGCCGCTGCACCAGGAACTGATCGGTGCCATGGGTCGCGAGCGTCAGCGCAATGCCGCCGAGCAGCCCCGCCCAGAAGGTGTAGAGCCGCTTGGGATCGGTGGAGAAGTCGAATACCTGGAAGTGACTGCCTCCGACCCGGACGACCTCGTTCCAGCCGCCGGGGATCAGCTGCAGCAACCCGATGAAGATGATCAACGCGCCGCCGACGTAGATGAACATCTGGACGACGTCAGTCCAGATGACCGCCGCCACCCCGCCGCGGACGGTGTAGACGATCATCGCGATGCCGAGCACAAGGACCGTCAGCGTCACCGGCATCTGCGTCACGACCGCGATGACCAGAGCCGTCGCAAACAGGCGGATACCGTCGGCGAACGTCCGCGTCACCAGGAAGATGATCGCGGCCACGTTCTTCACCGGCGCGCCGAATCGGCGCTGCAGCAGTTCGTAGGAAGTAAACAGCTCGCCGCGGAAGTACGCCGGAATGAAGAGGACGCTCACCAGCAGCCGCCCGACGATGTAGCCCATCGCCAGCTGGAGGAAGGTCATGTTGCCCGCATAGGCTCCGGCGGGGACGCCGATGAAGCTGAGCGTGCTCGTTTCGGTCGCGACGATGGTGAAGCAGATGGCCCACCACGGCACGGAGCGATCGGTCAGAAAGTAGTCGCGGGTCGTCTTCTGAAAGCGCGCGAACCAGGAGCCGAAGGCCACGATCGCGACCAGGTAGAGACCGATGACCGCATAGTCGAGCCAATTGAGGACCATGCGTGCCCCCTCCGTGCTACCGAGACCCGTCGACCGTGACGGGCCGGCCGGCCGCGAAGACGGCGCTGCCGACGGTGGCGAGATAACCGGGTGCGCTCTCGCGCGGGTTGGTCAGGCTGTCGTACGAGAACAGGATGACGCCGTCCGCGCCGAGTTTGCGCGCGGTGTGAATATTCGCGATCGTTTCCTGCGGTGAGAGACGGTAGGCGCCGATCCCGGCCCAGACCGCGCGCGAACCGGCGGCCGACCGCGCCGCCGCAATCTGCTCGGCGAAACGCGCCGCCTCCTGCGTATAGGCCATCGGCGCGACCGCGTCGACAACACCGTCGGCGAGCCACGCCCCCCAGTCCTGGAGGCGTCGCGCCAGTGCTTCGGGACGGTCCGGCGCGGCCGCGACGCTGACGAGGGCGCCGGGGCGCTGCGTCTTCACGACCGTCCGCAGTCGGCTCATCAAGGCGGTCATGCGCGCGACGCGGAACGTCCGCCATTCGGCGGGGAACGCGTCGGGATAGGCAAAGAGGTCCACCCGCTCCTCGACGTCCAGTGCGGCCCGGCGGTCCGCCGGGAGCCCGGTGCGGATCGAGCCGCGGAATTGTTCGATGGCGGCGCGGCTGTAGTCGAAGCGCTCGGTTGGATAGCGGGCGTAGTCGAAGTGAATGCCGTCGAGCCGATAGCGGGTCGCGATGTCGCCGACGACGGCTTCGAGGTGCGCCGCCGCCGCCGGCAGGATCGGTGATGCGTAGAGACCCTCGACCTCCGCGGACTGCTGTCGGGTCCAGCGCGCCAGCTTCCCGACGTAAGCCGGGCTGTCGACGGGCACCGCGGCGAGTTCCTGCGCGATGTCACGCGGGACCATCAGCCAATTCGGGGTGGCGATGCACCAGGTGTTCGCGAGCGGTGGGAAGGGCGGTGGCGCTCGACACGAGGTTGATGTTCACCCACGCGTGCACGCGGATCCCGGCGCCTTGTGCCGCATCGATGACGGCGGCCAAAGGATCGAAGCTGGCGGGCTGGCGCGCCAGGTCCGCCGGAATGCGGCTCGAGCGCGTCACGGTAGTAGGCGTCGCCGCGGCCCCGGACCTGGACGAACAGAGTATTGAAGCCGCTCTCCCGCGCCTGCCGGACCAGTGCGGCGATCCGTTGCGGTGATGTCAACGACGAGCGCAGCACCCAGAGCGCGCGCATCTCGACGGGGGCGGGTTCTGCGGTCTTCACTTGCGCGCGTGCATTTCCAAGCAGGCACACGACGGCGATTGCTGCCGTGGCGAGCAGCCTGTATCCCGGGAGTCCTTTGAGCATAAAACACGCGAATGTAACAAGGGCCGCGCAGCGGTGTCAATGGAACCGGGCCATCCGAATGGTTGACTTGCGGACGGCCGACGACCAGAATGCCCGCATTCGTACGTTTGATTGCTCCATCCATACACGACAAAAGGACGGGTTCATGGCGAAGTCTTTATTGCGGTTCGTGAGTTGTATCGCGCTGCTGCTGGTGCTGGCGGTCAGCGCGGAGGCGCAAACCGTCACCGGCGCCATCCAGGGCACCGTGACCGACACCAGCGGCGGCGCGTTGCCCGGTGTGACGGTGGTGATCCGCAATATGGACACCGGCGGGGAACGCACACTGGTGACCAACGAGGCCGGTCTGTATAACGCGCCGTTCATCCAGATCGGCCGCTACACCGTGACCGCCTCCCTCGCGAGTTTCGGTACCATCACCCGCGAAGGCATCCAGGTCAGCCTGAACGACGCCAGCGTCGTCGACTTCAAGCTGGACCCGCGCGTCACCGAATCCGTGACGGTGAAGGGGGATGCGCCGCCGATCAGCCTGACCCGGTCCGAGGTCAAGAATTCGCTGACGTCGGAGCAGATCATGGACAAGCCGACCCCCAACGCCAGTAACTTCCTGTCGCTCGCCGATACCTTCCCGGGACTGCAGGAGAATCCGACCAGCGGACAGAACAATCCGACGGCGTCTTCCGGGTCTTCGATCAACTTCAACAACACCGGTACCCGCGGCGCCACCTTCCAGATCAACGGCGTCAACAACGACGACTCGTCCGAGAATCAGAACCGCCAGGGCGTGGCGCTCTCGACGATCCAGGAGTTCCAGATCCTCAAGAACGGCTACTCGTCGGAGTTCGGTCGTGGTGATGGTGCGGTCGTGCTGGTGCAGACCAAGTCGGGCACGAACACCTTCCGCGGCGATGCCTACCTCTATCGTCAGGACAGCAGCTGGAATGCGCGGACGTGGTTTGCGATCGCCGGGATCGGCAAAGCCGAACAATCAGCGCACCCAGTACGGCGCTACCGCTGGCTTTCCGGTCATGCGGAACAAGCTGTTCGCGTTCGTCAACGCCGACACGACGAAACGCGATGGCGAGAACGGGTATACGCGTGACCTGTTCCTGCCGTCCGAGCTCAATGCTCCGCGCCTGACCCGCGGCAACGACACGCCGGCCAACCGTGCGTTCATCGACAGCGTGCTGGCGCGCTTCCCCGCGCTGACCCCCAATGATGCCCGCAGCCCTCGCACCTATACCGGCGTCGTCGGGTTCAACCAGCCCGATTACGACTACTCAGGGCGTCTCGACTGGAACCTGAGCGATGGTCAGACGCTGACTGGCCGCTACCAGTGGACGCATCAGTTGCGCGAGAACGAGGACATCATCAATCGGCGAGGCGACGCTGCAGGACAACACCCAGCAGAACCTCGGCATGACCTGGACGCACATGTTGAGCAACGTGCTGGTGGGTGAGGCCCGCTATGGCCTCGGCATCCGGTCGACCAACGTCGGCATCAACGCCGGTAACGACACGCCCATCATCCGATTCGTCGGCACGCCCGTCTCGGGTTCCATCATCGGCAACGCGGGTCACGTTCCCGATCATCCGGGATCAGACCGACCATCAGTTCGTCTACAACCTGACGGCCCAGCTGTTCAACACCCATTCGCTCAAGGCGGGCATCGACGTGCGCCGGCAGGCCCTGGACGATGTGGCTGACAGCAACTCGCGTGGTTTCTGGAACTTCAATCGCCTCTGCGGCGGGACGACCTACGAGACCGCCTACGCCGCGTTCCTCGACGGCTGCATCGCGAGTTATCAGAAGGGCTATGGCCCGTTCTTCCTCGAGAACCGGTTGAACGAGTCCAACCTGTACGTGCAGGACGACTGGCGGATCACCGACAGCCTGACGCTGAATGCCGGTCTGCGCTACGAATACGTCGGCGCGCCAACCGAGAAGGAAGGGCCGCGTCGACTACATCTACGGTGCCGACACCGACAACATCGAGCCGCGCGTCGGTCGGCCTACGCGCCGAACTGGGAAAGTGGGTTTCTGCGCACGCTCAGCGGTGGCCCGGGAGGGATTGCGTTCCATGCCGGCTACGGCGTCTACGACGGCCGCATCTTCCAGTCGGTGTTCTCGCAGAGCGGCGCCAACGTCCGCTTCAATCCTCCGAACGCGCTCTTTACCAATTACACCACCCAGCCCGGCGTCCCGGCGCCAGGTATCCTCAACGTCTCGGACCCGTCGCTCGGCTTCGTCTTCACGCCCGGGCCGCAAACCGGCCGCGTGTCTCTGACGCTGCCGGACGAGAACCTCGAGATGCCCTCCACCCAGAAGTGGAACCTCTCGGTTGAGCGCCTCATGCCCTGGAGCTCGACGCTGAAGATCACCTACCAGGGCAACTACAACAACAAGCGGCTCAAGTACTCGCTCGGCAATCTGCCGCAGGATCCGCTCGACGGCCCGATCACCGTCGTGAACCACCCCTTCAACGCGCCCGCGCCCGGAAGTCCCTTCCCTGATCTGCGCGGCAAGGTCATCAACGCTATCGCTGCCAACTCGCTGTGCGCCGGCACCGGGTTTTACAATCTGGCGTTGACCGCCGCCTGCCCGGTCGCGGTGCCGATCGCCGACAACGAGATCAGCCAGCGCGTGCCACGCAACAACGAGCGCCGGCCCGATCCGCTCTACACCACGAACCTGCTGGTCAGCAACGACGCCGAGTCCTGGTACGACGGCATCGAGTTCAGCTGGGACAAGCGCATGTCCCACGGACTCCAGTTTCAAGCCGCCTACACCTACAGCAATTCGGAGGACACCAACTCTGAGGCGACCTTCGTCGGTGCCGGTGACTCGAACCAGAACGGCCCCAACTCGGCATACTCGCGTGCCAAGGCGCGGTTCCATACACCGCACCGCTTCACGCTCAACGGCAGCTACCGCCTGCCGTTCTTCGCCAACGACAACGGCTTTGCCGGGCAGGTCTTCGGTGGATGGATGATCTCCGGTGTGGTGAGGATCATCTCCGGCACGCCGTTCACCATCACGTCCACGGGCGTCGATCTCGACTTCGACGGCTTCGCGGAATCGCGGCCCGTGCTCCTCGATCCATCCGTCCTCGGCGCGCACGTCGACGACCGCGACACGGCCCAGCAGACGCTCCCCCGGGCGGCGTTCCGGCCGGTCACGTTTGGGGACACGATCGAAGACCTGGTCCCGCGCAACGCGTTCTACGGCGATGGCCTTCGCAACGTCGACCTGGCGCTGTCCAAGGTCTTCCGCCTGCCCTGGAGCGGTGACGATCTGTCGGTCAGGATCGAAGGCTTCAACGTCTTCAACCAGAAGCAGTTCGCTTTCCCAACCACTGACATCAACTCGGCCACTTTCGGTGCGATTACCGGTATGCAGACCAGTTACAATCCGCGCTTCGTGCAGTTCGTGATGCGCTATCGCTACTAGGACCGGCCCAACCGGCCTGTCAGGGGAGGGCGCCGCCTTTGCGGCGCCCTCTTTTTTGTTGGGGTGAACGGCGGGCCGGTCGATTGACAATCGGGGGCCCATTCTCCAGAATGGCCCCCGACGAGCACTTCTAACGCCCGGGTTCCCGGGTTACTTCAACAGGGGGAATCGATGATCACCAAACTCTGGCGCGCGCTCTGCGCCGCAACGCTGCTCGCAAGTCTCGCGGCACCCGTCGCCGCGCAGGAGACGACAGGAACGATCCAGGGTGTCGTTCAGGATCAGTCGGGCGCCGTCCTCCCGGGTGCAACAGTTTCGGTCAAACACGTCGAGACCGGGCGCGGCCAGGAGGTCGTCTCGAACGAGAGCGGGTCGCTATACCGTGCCGTATCTGCGACCCGGCACCTACGAAGTCACCTTCACGATGTCGGGATTCCCGCCGGTGACCGTCAAGGCGATCGAGTTGCACGTCAACGACCGCCTCGAGGTGAACGGGACGCTCAAGGTTGGCGGCGTGACCGACACGATCGACGTCGTCGGCACCTCGACCCTGATTCAGTCACACGCCGCAGGTGCAGACCCTGATGAACGCAACACAGGTGCAGGAACTGCCGCTCAACAATCGCAACTTCACCCAGCTCGCCACGCTGGTGCCAGGCGTCGCGTCGCAACCTCCGCGACGAGGTCGGGATCGGGCTGACGAACGTGGTCAGCATCTCGATGGCGGGCAACCGTCGCAACGCCGTGAACTGGCTGGTGGACGGTGCGTCCAACGTCGACGTCGGCTCCAACATCACGCTGCTGGCGACACCGACAATCGAATCGATCGAGGAGTTCAAGATCATCACCACGGGTTACAACGCCGAGTGGCCGCGCAGCGGCGGCGGCATCGTCAACATCGTTACCAAGTCGGGCAGCAACCAGTTCCGGGCGACCGGCTATGAGTTCTTCCGCGACGATGCGCTCAATGCGAACAGCTGGATCCGCAATCAGAGCACCGATCCGCGTACCGCCGAGCAACCCGGCCGAACTCAAATACAACAACTTTGGCTACACCCTCGGCGGCCCGATCGTCAAGAGACAACATCTTCTTCTTCTGGTCACAGGAGTGGCGCCAGATCTCCCGCGCCCCAGCGCCATCGACCTCGACCACCATCAATCCTCTGTGGCTCACCGATCCCACCAACGCCAACTACGTGGCCCCGGCTGACCGCGACCCGAATGCCGTGGCCTTGCTCGAGCCTATGGCCGGCACCGAATGTCGGCACCAACAGCTTCCAGGAGACCCGGGCGAACGATCAGGACACCCGCCAGGAAGTGCTGCGCATGGACTGGCAGGCCAATGAGAAGTGGCGGGTGATGGGCCGGTACACGCACGATCTGTCGAAGACGACCGAGCCAGGCGGGCTGTTCTTCAACGCCCTGGTGCCCGAACGTCGGCCACGACACTCACCGACGTCCCCGGCCAGTTTTCGTCGGCCCAGGTTACGACCACGATCCGGCCGACGCTGCTCAACGAGTTGTCGTTCCAGTTCTCGGGTAACGCCATCACCTCGGTGTATGGGGATGGCGTCACCAACCGCGCGGGACCAGTTCAACATCGCCGTGCCGGAACTCTTCACCGAGAATCGGAACGCCTTGATCCCGACGATCCTGATCGACGCCACCCGGGCCGTCGCTGGCAGGTGCGCCCCAGTTGTTCGACAACTACTACCGGAACTACACCGCTCAGCGACAACCTGTCGTGGCAGCGCGGCAACCACTCGTTCAAGGGTGGCGTGCTGATGGCGTTCGAGCAGAAGAACGAGGCCTCGACCAGCGAAACACAGGGCCGTTTCCAGTTCGGCGCCGGAGGCGGTCGCACCAGCTTCCAGAATTTCCTGACCGGCAATCGCGATGGCGCGTGCGGCAACAGCTGCATCTACACTGAGCCGGAGCGGGAGGTCTTCTCGCAGTTCCGCTTCAATCGCTACGAGTTCTATGTGCAGGATTCCTGGCGGCCGCGGCAGAATCTGACGCTCGATCTCGGTCTCCGCTATTCGCTCCACCCGCCGATCACGGACGAGGAGGACGTCCTGACGAACTTCTCGCCGGCCCTGTACAACCCGGCCCGTGCGCCGCAGCTCAACGCGGCCGGCAGCGTCGTCGTTGGTTCCGGCGATCCACTGAACGGCATCGTCGTCGCCGGCCCAGAACTCGCCGCACGATCGTGCGATCTACGAGCTCGATAAGAACAACTTCCAGCCGCGCATCGGTGCCTCCTGGGATATGTTCTCGGACGGGCTGACGGTCATGCGGGGTGGATACGGCATCTACTTCGACCAGCCGCTGGTCGGGATCTTCCTGCAGAACGCGTTCGTCAACCCGCCGTTCGTGTCGAGTCCGCAGGTCTTCAACGCCCAGCTGTCAAACCCCGGCGCGGGCATCACGCCGACGGCCGTGCCGGTCACGAACCTGATCGCGTCGAGCGACCCCTTCGAGACGCCTCGGACGCAGCAGTGGAACATCGGCGTGCAGCGGCAGCTCTACGCTCGCGGCGTCGATCGACGTCGCCTACGTGGGAACGGCCGGCGACAATCTGATTCAGCCGCTTCAGCTGAACCAGGCGCAACCGCAGGACGTGGTGAGGCTCGGTGTGCTGAACGCGGCCCGTCCCTACATCGGCTACGGCAACATCCAGATGCGGCAAACGACCGCGAAGTCGCGCTATCACGGCATGCTGGTCTCATTCCGGCACGACCAGGGACGCGCCGGGATTGCTCAACCTGTCCTACACGCTGAGCCGCACCATGACGGATGCCACCAACGACCGCGACGCGGCTGACATCCCGCAGAATCCCCTGGATCTCGATGACGAGTATGCCCTCGCGCGAACGGATCGTAAGCACGTCTTCACGGCGAATTACGTCTACGAGCTGCCGTTCTTCCGCGACTCCGGCCGCTGCTTCGCGCGACCTCGGCGGCTGGCAGGTGTCCGGTATCACCTACATGTGGTCCGGCAATCCGCGTTCCGCAACTCCTGACGGGGAACACCAATGGCGGCCGTCGTGGCACCCGCCTGAACATGGTGGGCGACCCGATGGCTGATCTGCCGGCCGATGTGGCGGGCGGCGTCTACTAGTTCAATCCGGCTGCGTTCCAGGCGCCGGCCGACGGCACCTACGGCGACACCGACCGCGCGCCATTCCGGCTGCCGGGCGTGCACCAGTGGGACCTGACCTTGTCGAAGAACTTCTATCCCGGCAATGACATGCGCCTTCAGTTCAGGGCGGAGATGATCAACGCCTTCAACCACACGCAGTTCACGACCATCAACGCGACCTGCGGAAACAGTGCGGCCAACACTTCATGCGTCGTAGCAGGCAGCCGCTTCGGGCAGCTGACGGGGACCAGGAATCCGCGCGAGATTCAGCTCGGGCTCCGCCTGACGTGGCACTGATTCACGTGCGACGTGCGACGAGCTACGTGCGACGTGCGGTGCGAGTTAGTGCGTGGCGGTGCGATGCGACGCGACGCTGTGTCGAGGCCGCACGTCACATCGCAGCGCACCGCCGTCAGAGTACCGTCGCACGTAGCACGTGTCAGCATCAGAGATGGTTCATGTTCTCGGAATAGATGCAGGCGGAACCAAGACCGTCTGCCAGTTGGCGGACGGGCAGGGCAACGTCATCGCGGAAGCTCGGTCCACAGGCGCCAACCTCCAGGCGGTCGGTGAGCTGCAGGTCGAGAAGGTTCTGCACGAGGTGATGGAAGAGGCCATCGGGGACCGTGACCTGATGCCAGCGGCGATCTGCCTCGGGATCGCCGGGCGTCGATCGTCCCGACGATGCGGCGGTCGTGCGCGGAATCATGAAACGCATCGGCTACAAGGCTCGAGTCGTCGTGGTGAACGATGCCCTCGTTGCACTCGAGGCCGGCGCGCCCGGTCAGCCCGGCGTCGTCATCATTTCCGGGACCGGGTCGATCTCGTATGGCCGCAACGCGCAAGGCGTGGCGGCGCGCTCAGGCGGATGGGGCTACGTCCTTGGCGACGAAGGCAGCGGCTACTGGATCGGCCGCGCCGCGTTGCGAGCGGTGTTGAGGGCCGAGGACCGCCGTGGCACGGCGACGGCGCTCACGCCACTCCTGCTGGCTCACTTTGGCGTCGATCGCCCCCAGGGCCTGATCCACGAGGTCTACCACTCGAACCTGAAGCCGTCGGCGATTGGCTCGCTGGCGCAGTGCGTCCACCAGGCCTTCACCAAGGGCGACGAAGTTGCGGTCGGAATCCTGCGCGGCGCGGCCAACGAACTCGAATCGTCGGCGATGTCGGTAGCCCGTCGGCTCGACCTGGTCGGACAGGCCTTCGCCTTCATCCTGGCGGGAGGCATCTTCAAGGCCGTCCCCTGGCTGAAGGACGAACTGTCGCGGCGCCTACCCGTCCTCGCCCCGGGCAGCACGGTGCGCCTGCTCGATGTAGAACCGGCGGCTGGAGCCATCCGGCTGGCGTTGCAGGAAGTTGCGGGACGGGCCGTCGTACCGCAGTACAGGGTGGATTGATGCACCGCTCGCCGCGGGTTCTGGTGTTTCCGACCGCGCATGATGTCGCGCGTACGCTGGCGCGACGCGTCGCCGCCGCCGTGCGGGCCAACCCGCGTATCGTTCTGGGGCTGCCGACGGGCCGCACGCCGCTCCTGTTTTACGAGGAGATGGTCCGGCTGCACGCGGACGAGGACGTGGATTTCAGCCAGGCCACCACCTTCAACCTCGACGAGTTTGTCGGCATTCCGGCCGATCATCCCGGCAGCTACCGGACCTTCATGCGTCGCTTTCTCTTCGAGCACGTGAATATCGATCCCGCCCGGACCCACTTTCTCGACGGCGCGGCTGCGGACCTCGAGGCGGAGTGCGACCGGTACGAGGACGCGATCGAGGCGGCCGGCGGGATCGACCTGCAGATCCTCGGCATCGGCACCAACGGCCACCTCGGGTTCAACGAGCCAGGTCCTGAGCTCGAGGCGCTCACGCACAAAGTGACATTGCGTCCTGAGACACGGCGGAGCAATGCGGCGCTCTTCGGCGGGGATCCCGCCGACGTGCCGTCTCAGGCCCTGTCGATGGGGATGGGAACGATCCTCCACGCCCGCAAGGCGGTACTCCTGGCGACGGGGGAGTCGAAGTCTGGATGCGTCGAAAGGGTCGTGCGCGGGCCGATCACCACGGCGTTACCCGCCTCACTCCTGCAGCTTCACCGGGATGCGGAGCTGATGCTCGATGCAGCCGCGGCGACCGCGCTCGCTTAAACCTTGGCGTTGAGCAGCGCGCGCAGCGTCGGCTCGATATCCTCATCGATGGCGTCACGCACCAGGTCGTCCGCCTTCTTCAGCCGCTTGAGCGCCTGGGGGAGCGTGAGGTTGGCCTTCTGCATCACGATCGCGGCCTTGACGTTCCACTTGGATCGTTTCAGCAGCGCATCGGCGTCCTCGTAACTGAGGGCGGTGACGATGCCGAGGATGCGTCGCGCGCGGTCCTTGAGCTTCTCTGATCCGGTCCGGACGTCGACCATCAGGTTGCCGTAGGTCTTGCCCAGCCGGATCATCGAGATGGTGGTGAGCATGTTGAGCACCATCTTGGTCGCCGTTCCGGCCTTGAGCCGCGTCGAGCCGGCAATCAGTTCTGGACCGACCGCCGGGGCAATCTGGAGGTCGACGAAGTTCTGGAGCTCGGAACCGGGCCAACAGGTCACGAAAATGATCTTGGCGTTGACCTTCCGCGCCCTGGTCAGACCGCCGCGCACGAAGGGCGTCATACCGCTCGCGGAGACACCGATGACGACATCCTTGCGGCCGAGACGCAGGCGCCCGATGCTGCGCGCGCCTTCTTCGTAGTTGTCTTCAACGCCTTCCTTGGCTTTGAACACCGCCTCCTGGCCGCCCGCCATGATCGCCTGCACGAGCGTCGGTGGCGTGCCGAAGGTCGGCGGCATCTCGGCGGCTTCGACGACCCCCAGGCGTCCGCTGGTGCCGGCGCCAATCAGGATGACCCGGCCACCCTTCTTGATCGACTGGGTGATGATCTCGACGCCGTGCGCGATCCGTTCGCGTTCCTTGTGGACGGCGGCGATGACCTTGCGGTCCTCGTTGATCACCATCTCGACAATCTCGGGAACGGGCGCTTTGTCGATACCGAGGCTGACGGGATTGATGGCTTCCGTGGGCAGTCCCTGCCACTTTGATTGGGTTTGCATATGCGGCAACCGCGTACACTACTCTTCGACCGCTGGGGTGTCAACGTCGGCGCTGGGCGCGATGGAGCAGGTGTGAAAGAATCATCGGTACACATGCACACGCGTTCCGGGGATCCTGCCGCCATCGAGCGGGTCGCTGATGCAGCCGCGCGGCTCGAGCGGGAGCTCGGCAAGGCGATCATCGGCCAGCAGCGCGTCATCCGCGAGATTCTCATTGCGTTTGTCGCCGGCGGCCACTGCCTGCTCCGCGGCGTGCCGGGGCTGGCCAAGACGCTCCTGATCAAGACGCTCGCCGATTGCGTCGACCTGAAATTCAACCGCATCCAGTTCACCCCTGACCTCATGCCGTCCGACATCGTCGGCGCCGAGGTCATCGAGGAGGATCGCGCCACCGGCAAGCGAACCATCCGGTTCATGCACGGTCCGATCTTCGCCAACATCATCCTGGCCGACGAGATCAACCGCACCCCGCCGAAGACTCAGGCCGCACTCCTCGAAGCGATGCAGGAGTATCAGGTGACGGTCAACGGCGTGCGCTTTCCGCTCGCGCGGCCGTTGTTCGTGCTGGCGACGCAGAACCCGATCGAGCAGGAGGGCACGTATCCACTGCCGGAAGCGCAGCTCGATCGCTTCATGTTCAACGTCGTCATCGAGTACCCAACCGCGGATGAAGAGCGTCGGATCCTGTCGATGACGACGTCGACGCAGCATGCGCAGGTGTCAGCCGTCGCGACGGGTGAGGAAATCGAGCAGCTGCATGCGCTGGTGCGCGAGATCCCGGCGGCCGAGAACGTCGTCGACTTCGCGGCGCGGCTGGTGCGGACGACCAGACCTGGTGCAGACGCGCCGGAGTTCGTGCAGAAGTGGGTGCGCTGGGGCGCGGGCCCTCGCGCCGGACAGTCGCTGCTGCTCGGCGCCAAGGCCAAGGCACTGCTCGAGGGTCGGCTCGTGGCCGCCCCGGAAGACGTCGCGGCAGTCGCGCTCCCGGTGCTGCGGCATCGCGTGCTGGTGAACTTCCAGGGGGAAGCCGACGGCATCGACACCGACGCCATCGTCGGGCGGCTCCTCGCGCATGTAAAACCGTAGCGAGGACTGCATGGAAGATGGAAAATGGAAAATGGAAAAGAGCTGCAGCTTCGGCGACGTCGCTGCTAGTCCGACACTTTTCCATCTTCCATTTTCCCTCTTCCATTTCGTCAGATGCTAGACCCGGTCCTGCTGTCGGCGATCAGCGACCTCGAGTTCGTCGCGCGCGTGACGGTTGAGGGGGCGCTGTCCGGGCTGCACCGCAGTCCCTTCCACGGTTACAGCGCCGAATTCAGCCAGTACCGGCATTACCGTACCGGCGACGACCTGAAGTACGTCGATTGGAAGTTGTTCGCCCGCACCGATCGCATCTACACGAAGCAGTTCCGCGAGACGACCAACGTCCGCATGCAGGTGGTGCTCGACGCCAGCGCGTCGATGGGCTACCGAAGCGAGGCCGGCGCCTCGAAGCTCGAATACGCGCGGATGCTCGGGGCGGCGTTGACGCACCTGGTTGCCGGCCAGGGGGACGCCACCGGTCTTACCGTGTATGACGATCAAATCCGGTCGTACCTGGCGAGCCGTCCGGGCCGGAGCCACCTCCGCGCCGTGCTGGCGCAACTGGCCAACACCGAGCCCCAAGGTCGCACTGCGTCGGCGGCCGCGCTCAGGCGCGCCATCGACCTGCTGCGCAGCCGTGGCGTGCTGGTACTGATCTCGGACCTGCTCGAAGATGAGGAGACGGTGGACGCCGAACTCAGGCGGGCGGCGCGAATGGGCCACGACGTCTCGATCTTCCACGTCCTCACTCCCGACGAACTGGAATGGCGCTGGGGGGGCGACCTCGAGCTCGAGGATAGCGAGACCGGCCGCCGGGTGCTGTCAGCGTCGGCCGCGGGTCAGGAATATCAACGCCGGGTCGAAGCCTTCGTGCAGCGATGGCGCACGCGGTGCACGGCCGCCGGCATTGAATATGTCCTCGCCCGGACGGATGCGGCGCCCGCGCATACCTTGCGCGAGTACCTGCTGCACCGGGGTCACGGAGCGTTGCGGTAATGGTGTGGCTGCTCCCGGTGGCGCTCGCCGGCCTCGCCGCGGTCATCGGGCCGCTGATCGTCCACCTCCTGCGCCGGCAGCGGGCTCGAACGCTGGTAGTGCCGACGGTCCGCTTCATTCCGACAGTCGATCAGTCGGTCGTTCGCGTCCGCATGCCAACGGATGTACCGCTCCTGGTGCTGCGCATGGCGATCGTGGCGTGTGCGGCGCTGGCGTTAGCGCGGCCGCTGTTTCTCACCGACGCGCGCGCCGCTGGCTGGGCTGATCGCATCGCGCGGGTGGTCATGGTGGACGTCGGTAATCCCGATGCAGCGGTAGCGGCACACGAAGCGGCCTCCGCGGAGTTGCAGTCGGCGACCTTCTCGCAGCGGATCGACGCTGTCCAGCCTGGCTCCGCGCTGCGGCGCGCCAGTGCCTGGTTGGCCGACGCCCCGCCGGCACGCCGTGAGATCGTCGTCATCTCAGATTTCCGGATTGGTAGTCTGGACGAGTCCCTCATCCGCGACATCCCCGAGACGATTGGGGTCCGATTCGTTCCGGTGCGGCCCGCGGCGACAGAGATGCGCGAGATCGCGGCCGGCGACGTCCTCGGACCGGATGCCAGATTCGAGAGGCAGGCGCGGATCGACGCAACGTCCACGGCAACAACTCTCATCCGACGGTCTGCGCCATTGAGTGGTCTGCGGCTCTTGACGGCGCCGGAGGATGAACAGGACGCCGCAAGACTGATGCGGGTCGTATCGCGCGCCGGTGCAGTCGCGCCATCTGCGTCGGAGCCGATTGTCGTACGGTTCGCCGGCGGAGAACGGCTGCCAGCGCAAGGCAAGCCGACGTCGGACGGGTGGGCGTTACCTGCGGCGCGGCGGCTTCTTCGGGATGCGGACGACGCCAACTATCCGGTCACGGTTGCGATCGGCGAGGACGGCGCCCTGCTGGTGGACGTCAACGCACGGCCGGGAACGCTCGTCGCCGCCGAAGTCCTGAAGGCCGCACTCGATGCGCGCCAGGATCGTCAACGGCTGGCAGCGCAGGAGATTGCGCGGATTCCTTCCGGAACGCTCGAGGCGTGGGGACGCGTTCCAGGACCTGCTGACACGGCCGCGTGGCAGCGCTCGGAAGAGTCCGATGGCAGGTGGTTCTGGTTCGGCGCGCTGGTCCTGCTGGCGGTCGAGGGCTGGATGCGGCGAACCCGCTCGTCCTCCGCCACGAACCGCGAGGTGGATGCGCATGCCGCCTGAGCGAACCCCGCGCGCACACGTCGAGGCATTCATCTCGGCGGTGGGCCGCCGTCGCCTGCTGCTTCACGTTTCCGCCGGTATCGCACTCGCCGCCATCACCGGTCTGATTCTCGGTTTGATCGCGTCGACGGCAGACGCTCCTCGACTGGCTCAATCTCGGATCCCGGTCGCGCTGCTGGCTGGCGTCGCCGTGATCGGCCTGACGCATCGATACCGGAACAGGCGGGCCAGTGCCGCCGCCATCGAACGGTCGATCCCAGCCTGCCGCAATCTGATCGTCACGGCCGAGGAACTGGAGCGGCACCCTGCCCGCGCCTCGACCGACATCACGACCAGGGTATTCGCGGCGGCGCACGCGGCGCTCGGAACGTCCCGCGCGCGTGATGTCGTACCGATGCATTGGACCGCCGGCCTGTTGGTGGCTGGCGTAGCGGCCGGCATCCTGTGGGCACCGGCAGGGGAGCGTGCGATTCAGCAAGCGGTCGCACGCGTCGCGGACGCGTTGCCATCCGTCACTTCACCTCGTGTCCGCGTTCGGATCGAGCCGCCGGCGTATTCCGGCCGGCCGACCGCAACGCTGGATTCGCCAACGCGCATCGAGGTGCTTGAAGGCAGCCGCATTACCTTCGTCCTCAATGGCGGCGGACGGGTACGGTTCGGGAATGCTCCTGTCGATGCCCCGATGATGGCGCGTGAGAGCGGGTATTTTGCGGTGGAGAGCGAGAGCCCGGTCAACGGAACCGGCACCGGCGCCGGCGCCGGCACCATGCTGATCCCCTTGAACGTCGTGCGGGATCGCGTCCCGTCGGTTCGGATCGAGGCACCCGGCAAGGATCTGTTCCTGGCGACTGGCGATCGAAGCGTTCCGGTCACGATTCATGCGTCCGACGATCTTGCGCTCGAGAGGGTCGAGCTGCGCTACACCAAGGTGTCGGGAACAGGGGAGCAGTTCGAGTTCGTAGAAGGCACGTTACCCGTGCGGCTGCAGCGGACGTCATCGCGCGAGTGGCAGGCCTCGGGCGAGCTCGCGCTCGGTGCCCTCCGGCTGGGGCCAGGCGATTCGCTCGTCTACCGCGCCGTCGCCCAGGACGGACGGCAGGGCGCGGCCGGCACGGCGGCGTCCGACACCTACTTCGTCGAGATCGCAGGACCGGGACAAGTGGCGCTCGAAGGCGTCGACATGCCCCCTGAACTCGAGCGCTATGCGATGTCGCAGCAGATGATCGTGTTGAAGCTCGAACGCCTCCGGCCGAGAGTGCCCGCTTTGAGTCGCGAAGCCCTGGTCGAAGAGACGGCCGGGATCTCGGCGGAGCAGCGCACCGTCCGGGCCAATTTCGTCTTCCTCCTGGGCGGCCACGTCGAGGACGAAGAAGTCGAGGCCGAACAGTCCCATGAGATCCAGGAGGGACGGCTCGAGAACACCGCGCGCAAGGACATCAACGCCGCGATCAGTCACATGACGCGTGTCGAGCAGGGGCTCACGGCGGTCAACGTCTCTGGAGCGATTCCGCCGGCGCGTGCCGCTGTCGAGGCGCTGCAGCGTGCCTTCGGCAAGAGCCGCTACTTGTTGCGCTCGCTTGCTGTTCGCAGCCGGCTCGACCCATCGCGTCGCCTCACCGGTAATCTCGCGGAAGCAGGCAACTGGCAGCGTCCGCAGCCGCAAGTGGACGAGCGGGAAGGTGAGTCCGCGCGCCAGCTACTCGAACGGCTGGTCGACGCCGCCGGCGCGATGCGCTCCGGCCGACGGCTGGCACCCCGCGAGTTGGAATCACTCGCCGAGGTCGCGCTGACGATCGACACGGCTTCCGCCGTCTGGCAGGACGTTGCCGCCAGGCTGCTCGAGGCGCATGACGTTCGGGCGCTGGAGGATGTCATCGCGAAAGTTGCGCCGCAGGCTCAGCGTGGAGCCCTGCCGCGGACGTCACTCGCATCGCCATCGTCTTCGGTCGGACGGGCGTTCAGCCTGGAGCGCCAGCGGTGAGGATAGTCCTCAGGCTGATCGCCATTGCGATCGCGATAGCGGCGGCCGTTGATCCCGCGCTTGCCCGGCGGGTCCGCGTGCCGCTGACGGTCGAGGTCCTGATGCCGCCCGCTTCGGATCCCTCGTTTGACAGAGCAGTGGAGGTGCGGCGGCAGATCGCCACGACTCTCGGCGATCGCGTTGTCCTTGACGGCCACGAGGAGCCGCAGGCGCTTATTGCACTAGGCCGGGCGGTCCTGCCCCCAGCGGCCTCGAAGCCGGTGTTCGCCATGACGCTCGATCAGGGACCGGCGGTCGCGATCGAGAAGGTGAGCGCCGCGGCCGCGATCCCAGGGCAGAGTTCGCCGGTCGTGGCGACGTTGCACGGCACCGGCCTGGCGGGTCGCGCGACGACGATTGCGTTGCTGCGCGACGGCACCAAAGTCCATGCAATCGAGCATCAGTGGAAGAGCGATGATGAAGCGTTTGACGCCGTCCTGGACTTCGTCGCGCCCGGCCCTGGGTTGCACCGGGTTCGCGTCACGGCGAGCACCGGCGGTCTCGACCGGCCGCGGAGTGCCGACCTCGCCGTGGCGGCGCGGGAGAGGCGACTGCGGGTTCTCGCCTACGAGCCGAGGCCGTCCTGGCCCCTGACTTTCGTACGCCGCAGCCTCGAGGCGGAGCCGCTCTTCGATGTCACCGCAACCGCCCGCACTACGAGCCGGTCGGCCACGACATCGGCCGGCGCGCCTGCCTCGCTCGCAGCACTTCAGGTCGATCGCTACGACGCGGTCCTTGTCGGTGCCCCCGAAGCGCTGACCACGGCGGACATCCGCGCGCTCGATGCCTTCGTTTCAAAACGGGGCGGTGCCCTCCTGCTGCTGCCCGACCGGCGGCTTGGTGAGAACGTGCGCACCGGCTTCGACCTGCCGGCGCTCGAAGAAGTGATCCTCGAGCGTCCTCTCGCCACGACGGCAACGGGGCCCAGGATCAAAGCGTCGGAGCTCCTGCTCGCGCCTCGTGAAGGCGGCGGCATTGAAGTCCTTGGAGCTGTTCGCCACGGCGTCGACACGCGCGTCGTCGTCGGGAGCCTCGTGCGCGGCGCGGGACGAGTCATTGTGTCGGGCGCTCTTGATACCTGGCGATACCGGGCGGATCCCGAGGTCGCATTCGACAGCTTCTGGCGCGGCCTGATCGCCGATGCTGCGGCCGCTGCACCGCCGCCCGTCGGCGTGAACGTTCAGCCATCTGTCGCGCGACCAGGCGACGAGGTCGTCGTGTCAGTATCACTGCGTCCGACAGAGTTCGATGACGCTGGTGAATCGATCGCGCTCCCCGCCATCGAGGCGAAGCTGGTGTCGGGCGACGGTGGAGAAGAACAGGTGATCCGGCTGTGGCCCGGAGCGACGCCCGGCGCATTTGAAGGGCGCATCCGTGCCCCGCGTGCCGGCAACTATTCGGCGAGCGTGCGCATGCAGGGCGCGTCCGCGGATGCACCGTTGTTGATCGCCGACGATGTTGTCCATGCCTCTGTGGGTTCGTGGAGGGCGGCAGCTTTTGCAGCGGCTTCGACTGCCGGTGCCAGGGTCGGCAACGTCGACGAGCTCGCGACGCGGCTGGACGCGGTGGGGCCGACCGAAGTGGAGCAGCGCACGCGGCCGATGCGATCACCCTGGTGGATCGTTCCATTCGCCGGCCTTCTGTGCGCGGAATGGGCGCTGCGACGCAAGCGGGGCCAGCGATGATCGACAGCTACATCGCCTATCTGCGCGACGTCCGCAGGATGTCGCCAAACACGCTCGAAAGCTACGCGCGCGACCTGACGCACCTGGCGGCCTTCGCGGAGAAACGCGGAGTCGCGGTCGAGGCGCTGGAGCGGCGGGATCTCGAAGCCTTCGTCCGGGGCCTGATGGCGTCCGGGCTGGCACCCCGCTCGGTGGCTCGCAGCGTGGCCTGCGTCAGGGGTCTCTATAAGTTCATTGCCGTCGAGCGAAAGCTGCCGGTCAATCCCGCCGACGATCTTCGCTCGCCGCGCGCGTGGCCGTCACTCCCGAAGTTCCTCAGCCTCGAAGAAGTGGACCTGCTGCTGGAGCAGCCCGACACCGCAACGCCGCGGGGCCTGCGCGACAAAGCGCTGATCGAGGTGCTCTACGCCACCGGGCTCCGCGTGTCTGAGCTCATCAACCTTCGCGCCGGAGATCTGAACCTCGAGGAGGGTTATCTGACGTGCGTAGGGAAGGGGGACAAACAGCGGATGGTGCCGCTCGGGCAGAACGCCGCCGACTGGGTCACCCGCTACATGCGGGACGGCCGCGGGGCGCTGGTGAAAAAACGCACCTCACCGTGGCTGTTCGTCAACGCGCGCGACGGTGGGCCTCTGTCACGCGTGGGATTCTGGAAGGTGCTCAAGGCGTACGGCAAGTCGGCCGGCCTGTCGCGGGAACTGAGTCCGCACGTGCTGCGGCACTCTTTCGCGACGCACCTGCTCGAACGCGGGGCGGACCTGAGGATGATCCAGGTGATGCTCGGCCACGCGGACCTGTCGACGACCCAGATCTACACGCACGTACTCGAGGCGAGGCTGCGCACGGTCTACGACAAGTTCCACCCGCGCGATTAGCCAGCCGGTGGCTGGCCCGCCGGATCTAGGCGACGCCGGAGATGTGAACGGCCGGGTCCTCGACCGCCGTGACTGTTGTCTCGGCTTCGACCGTCCGCTCGACTTCGATCGAGCAGTCGTTGAGCAAGGCCGCCAGTGCGCCGATCGCGGCGGCCATCGGGGCCAGGACCGCGCCGATGACACCCACCGTTACCGGAAATTCAGCGATCGTCTTGCCGTGCTGCTTGACGACAACCCGGCGGACGTTGCCCGCCGCAATCAGCCGGCGGATTTCGGCGATCGCCTGCTCGGTCGTGCCTTCAACCTTCTGCCAGAACGTTTTCATGCTGTACATGACGCCAACCGGGCATGCCGGGTTCCACCCGTGAATGACGTCATCTGGCCGGGCGAGCGGTTGAACAGTGACGCCGGGCATGGGAATCCGGTAGACTTGATGGGTTTTATTACTGCCAAAGGAGTTGCATGAGCCGTAAGGGCCGCTATCTTTTCACGTCGGAGTCGGTGACCGAGGGGCATCCCGATAAAATCGCCGACCAGATTTCCGATTCCATCCTCGACGCGATCCTGGCGCAGGATCCCGTCAGCCGGGTCGCGTGCGAAACGCTCGTCACCACGGGCCTCGCGATCGTGGCGGGTGAGATCACCACCAGCGCCTACGTCGACTTCCAGGATGTCGTGCGCGCGACGATCAACGAGATCGGCTACAACCGCGGCAAGTACGGCTTTGACGCCGAGACCTGCGCGGTCCTCTCGTCGATCCACAGCCAGTCGCCCGACATCGCGATGGGTGTCGACACCGGCGGCGCCGGTGACCAGGGCCTGATGTTCGGCTACGCCTGCACCGAGACCGAGGAGCTGATGCCGATGCCGATCATGCTCGCGCACAAGCTGGTGCGCGGCCTGTCGGAGGCGCGGCGCACCGGTGGTCTCGATTACCTCCGGCCCGACGGCAAGTCACAGGTCAGCATCGAGTACCGACGGCCCGAAGCCGATTCGTGTCGACACGGTGGTCGTCTCGACGCAGCACAGCTCGACAGTCTCGAACGAGACGCTGCGCGAAGACATCACCGACCGGATCGTGAACAAGGTCATCCCCGCCGAGATGATGGACAGCAAGACGCGCATCCTCATCAACCCGACCGGACGCTTCGTCGTCGGCGGGCCCCACGGCGACGCCGGCGTAACCGGCCGAAAGATCATCGTCGATACCTACGGCGGTGCGGCACCGCACGGCGGCGGCGCGTTCTCGGGAAAGGATCCGACGAAGGTCGACCGCTCGGCCTGCTACATGGCGCGCTACGTGGCAAAGAACATCGTCGCGGCCGGCCTGGCGGATCGCGCGACCGTCCAGCTCGCGTACGCGATCGGCGTAGCCGAGCCGGTGTCGGTGCTCATCGACACGGACAACAGCGGTCACATCCCCGACGAGAAGATCAGCGAGATCGTGAGAGCGAACTTCAACCTCACGCCTCGCGGCATCATCGAGACGCTGGATCTGCGGCGTCCGATCTACAAGAAGACCGCGGCGTTCGGCCACTTCGGCCGGACCGAGCCGGAGTTCACCTGGGAGCGTACCGACAAGGCCAACGCGCTGCGCGCGGCGGCAGGACGGTAGGGCAGTCCTGGGCCACGATCGGCCCGGCCCGACCTTCGGGCGCATGCTAAAGAAGATCGCCATCGCGACGGCGGCCATCGTGGCCGCCGTCGTTCTGTTTCTGCTCGCAACCCTCCCGCCACAGCCGCTCGTCATCCACTCCGACACGGTCGACCAGGCACTGCTTCGCCGCACGATTCGGGGCGCCTACCACGTCCACACGACCCAGTCGGACGGCTCGGGAGACCGCGACACCGTGGCGGCCGCCGCCGCGCGTGCCGGCTTGCGATTTGTCATCTTCACCGACCACGGCGATGGCGCTCGTCCGGTGCCGCAGCCTGAGTACCTTCACGGTGTCTTGTGCCTCGACGGTGTGGAGGTCAGCACCAACGGCGGCCACTACGTCGCCCTCGACATGCCGACCGCGCCATATCCGCTCGGGGGTGACGCGGCCGCGGTCGTTGAGGATGTGAGGAGGCTTGGCGGCTTCGGCATTGCGGCCCACCCCCACCATCCTCGCGCGGAGATCGCCTGGAGTGACTGGTCCGCTCCGATCGACGGCATCGAGTGGATCAACCTGGACTCCGAGTGGCGGGATGACGGCCCGCTCGCGCTCGCGCGCGTGCCCTTCGATTACCTGCTCCGGCCGGCGGCGGCGATCGCGTCGCTACTGGATCGCCCGGTCGCGACGCTCGGGCAATGGGACACCCTGGAGCGGTCGCGCTCGGTCGTCGGTCTGGCGGCGGTCGACGCTCACGGCGCCGGGCGGCGGAACGGAGAGGGGCGGGCTGCCAAACTCGGTCTGGGTCCCGGTTATGAGGCGAGCTTCCTGACGGTGTCCAACAGCGTGCTTCTGGAGGGTCCGCTGATCGGGACCGCCGCTGAAGATGCCCGCCTCGTCTTTGCGGCGATCCGGCAGGGCAGCGTCTACTCCGTCGTGGACGGGATCGGCTCGGGTGTGTTGCTCAAGAAAGCTGGCCCTGATGGCGCCTTCGAGGTGGCCTCGCCGCTGCCAGATGGAGCGCGGCCCGATCCAGTCGCAGTCGACGGCCGCAGCCGGTTGGAAGTACTGGTGGCCCGCGGGCCCGGCGTGCCTGCGGTTCCCTGGGTGATCAGCAATTGGTCGGGAGCACACCGGACCGCACCACCGATCCCGCCAACAGCCGATCAAACCGACGTTCGGCCGCTTGGCCTGGCCTCGCCCTGGCGCGTCGAAAAGGACGCGGCTTCCTCGGGCCAGGTTTCGGTGTCGGACGCCACCGCGACGCTTCACTATGTGCTCGCGCAGGACCGAGCCAGCCGCTTTGTCGCTGCCGCGGCCGATCTCGATGTCAGCCAAGCCTCGGCAGGGAGCCTTGTTTTCGACGCGCACGCGTCAAACCCGATGCGGGTTTCGGTGCAGTTGCGATTTGGCGACGGAACCAGGTGGGTGAAATCGGTCTATCTCGATCAGGACGTTCGCCGGGTCGTGATCGAGCCCGCAGAGATGACGGCCGCTGAGCGCTCGGGAACTCCCATCCCGGACCCCGCCACAGCGTCATCGGTGCTGTTTGTCGTGGATCTTGTGAACGCCAGGCCCGGCGATTCGGGCAGCTTCACGATCCGGGATCTTCGCCGCAGCCGTTGATCACCCCTGTGGTGCCCGGGCCTTTGGGGCGATCTCGTGCAGGGCGGCGATCAGGTCGCTTGCCAGCAGTCCCTGTTTGAACCCCTCCCGCAGCATCCGTTCGGCGATCCGCCGCGCCGCCACAGCCGTCCGCTGCCGATTCTCTTTGGGAGCAGGGGAGATGAAGGTCCCGAGGCCGCGCTTGATGTAGACGGTTCCGTTCTGGGCCATGGTCCGGTAGGCATGCTGAACGGTGTTGATGTTCACCTTCAGATCCTTCGCGAGCGCAGCCGCAGCCGGCAGCGCCTCGTCGGGCCGCATCACGCCGACCGCAACGCAGCGTTCGATTTCCTCGACGATTTGCCGATAGACCGGCCGCTGATCCGACGGGTCGAGTTCCATTAACAACACGGTTGATGATAGCACTAGATGACTAGATAACTATCTAGCTCGTTACCTAGTTATCTGGTGACATCGAAGCTGGAAGCTGGAAGCTGGAAGCTGAAGCTGAGCTAGCTGAAAGCTGACGTCAGGTTTTGGTATTGAGCAGCAGGTAGGCGGCGGTGCCGACGACGATGATGTTGGCGCTCCAGCCGGCAAGGAATGGAGGGAGCAGTCCGGCGCCGCCGATGGCGAGGAAGACGTGAAGAAGCACCCAGTACGACAGGGCGAGGACGATGCCGATACCGATGCCGTAGAGTGCGCCGCGCCGCCCGGTGGTCACGCCAAACGGGATGGCGAGCAGTGACATCACGACCGTCACGAACGGGAAAGCCAGCTTGCGCTGAAGTTCGACGGCGAGCGGGACGACGTTGACGCCGCTGTCGGAGAGTTCGGCGATGTGGGCGCGCAGTTCGGCGACCGTCATGAGCTCGGCAACCGGGGCGCTGGTGCCGAAGTATTCGGGTGCCTCGAGGGTCAAGGCGCGCGACTCAAAGGCCTCGAACTGCGGCTTGCCCGAGGAGTAGTCGCGCACCCAGCCGTTGCGGCCGGTCCAGACCTCGTTTTGGTGCTGAGCGGTGCCGGCGTAGGTGATGCTATCAAGGCGCCAGCCGTCCGCAGCGGCGCGGTAGATCGAGAGATTGGTCAGCGCCTGGCGCGGCGAATCGTAGAACGCGTAGTGATAGATGCTGCCGTCCTTGGCAACGATCCAGCGGCGGTTGAGCGGGTTCAGATTCTGGTGCGGCAGGTTCCTGATCTCGCGATCCGCTGCATCGGCCTTGCGATTCGCGTCGGCGAGGATCCGCTGCTCGAGGCCAAAGAGGATCGCGCTCCCGACCAGCGACATGGCAATGACCGGCATCGAGACCCGATACAGACTGATGCCGCAGGCCTTCATCACGGTGAGTTCGCTCGAGCGCGCCAGCATACCGAAGGTGATCAGCGCGCTCAGCAGGACGGCGAGCGGGACCACGAAGTACACAAACTGCGGCGTCATGTAGAGCAGATACTGAAACAGCAGTCCGATGCTCGCGTCGCCCTTGAAGATCTTCTCGGACTTGTCGAGGAACGTCGAGATGTAGAACAGCCCGATCAGCCCGAGAAATGCGAGACCCGCCAGGCGCAGGAACATGACCGAGATGTAGCGATCGAGCAGGCCCGGCCCCGGGAAGCGGAGCCTTGGCAGCCGCACGACCACCACCACCTTTTTCCGAGCGCCACCGGCCGCGGCGACGGGGTCGCCTGGCGCGCCCGCGCTCTGCGGCGAGGGGCGCGAGGCTGTCCAGCCTTGGGGAAGGCGGGGGAGAGTCAGGGGCAGCGAGACCGGCAGGCCGCGGTGCGAAAACCATACGCGCCAGACGAGGGCGCCAATCCCGAACAGGCCCATGATGATGTTGGGCCACCACCGGGCAAGGTTGGCGATGAGGAAGCTGGCGTTGTGGAGCCCATTGGCAGCCTCGATCGTCTTGTAGTGCCCGCGGGTGTGCTGCACCGCCAGCTCCATGATGCCGTAATAGGCAAAGACCACCGCGAAGGCGACCACGAAACCAGCCATCTTACCGTCGCGGGCCGAGCTCAAGCCCAGGGCCAGGCCGATGATCGCAAAGACCAGGCACGCGACCGGGATCGAGAACTTCTGCTGAATGTAAATAAGCTCGGGATGCGGTGACAGCGCACCTTCCTTGCGGTTCAATTTGGTGGCGGCGTCGGCGCGAAGGTCCGCGATCGTTTTCTCGGTGAGCTGCCGCGGGATCTGCTGGCCCCCGAAGACCGAGTCGGCATCGAGCGCCACTCTCAGGTCGCCCTCGAACTTGTAGGTGCCGGTCTCCCCTTTGTCGCCCGGAATGTACTGTGTGCCGTTGGTCAGCACCAGGTCGACGCGGCGGGCCTCCCGATTCAGAACCAGCCGTCCGCGCGCCGCCATCACGATCTTGGTTGATCCCGGCGTGGTGCTGTCGGCGACCAGGATGTCTTTCCAGCCGCCCTCAGGCGCCACGTCGCGTGAGTACAAGACGTAGTTCGGGAAATCCTCGAAGAAGATCCGGGGCTGGACGTCGGTCTCGACCCGCTTCGACACCAGCTCCCAGGTGATCTCCCGGAACTTCTGGTTGGCGTCGGGGATGCCCTCGAACATCACGTAGGCGGTGGCCCCGGTGGTCACGAGCGCAAATGCCAGGAGCGGGCGAAGCAGGCGGTACGGGCTGACGCCGCACGCCAGCATCGCGACCGCCTCGCGGTCCGACGACAGGCGGCCGAGGCCGATGAGGATACCGGTCAGGGTCGCCATCGGGATGGTCAGGCCCATCGCCTGGGGAATCAGGAGCGCGATGATCCGGACGGCGTAATCCCAGGGCACGCCTTTGGCCACCAGCCGCTCGAGATCCCGCATCACCGGCGGCAGCGTCAGGATGAACGTGAAGATCAGCAGCGACAGGAAGAACGGCGGCAGGATCTCGCGCAGGACGTAACGATCAAGGATTCGGAACATGTCGCTGAGATCTGGACGATAGCACGAACGCTTTTGCGCAGGCGGATTCGGGTGGAAACCCGCCGTCCGCCGTTAGGTCAGCCCCCAGAGCAGTCCCTCCGCAAGTCTTCCACAGGCCGTTTCTATGCGCATTACGCGAGGGTCTGATAATGAGTGTTATGTTAACTAACGGGACGCCCAAACGTGCGACGTGCTGCGTTCGACGTGCGATGTGCGGTGCCACGTGCGACGCGCTACGTGCGGTGCGACGTGCGCTCCTGCCTGGCGCTCTACGCTCCGCGAACCTAGGCGGCGCGAAGCACGTCGCACGTCGGCACCTGCGCAGGCACTGCACGTCGGAGGTTGCACCGTCGGCACGTCGCACGCTCGCACTGCATGTCGGACGTGCGACGTCGCACCGCACGTCCGACGTCCGCATGTCGAACGTCGCACGTGGCGCGTGGCGCCGAGCCAGCGACACGCCAGCTGGCTGGCTATTTCTGACTTCGGAGATCGTGAATGATGGCTTCGAGGGCGGAGATCACTTCGTCACGCTCGACGCGGGACTTCGTGAACTTGAGCGACAGATTGAACGCCTTGGTGGGCGCCTTGTAGCTGAAGATGTAGGACTTCGGACGGCCAGGCTTGGGCTTTGCGGTTTCCTTGCGGACGGCTTCGCGGGTCGCGCCGCCGTCACGACCGAGCTTTTCGATCAAGGCGATCATTTTCTCAGGGTCGCCTTGCCTAACTATCTGCAAAAGCAACGACTTAGACGTAATGTCGGCCAGCCGACAAAGGTTTTTGACCTCTTCGGGCATGTTATTCAGCGAAAGCGACTCGGTAATCGAGGTTCGGGACTTCCCGAGACGGCGCGCCATGTCTTCGTGCGTATAGCTGCACTTGGTCGCCAGGCCGTGGAGCGCCTCGGCTTCCTCGAACGGGGTCAGGTCCTTGCGCTGGATGTTCTCGATCAGCGCGATCTCGATCACCTCGTCGTCATCGACATCCCGGATCACGACCGGGACCTCGCGCAGACCGACCTGCACCGCGGCCTGGTAACGCCGCTCGCCGGCGACGATCTGGAACCGACGGCCGCGCTGCCGCACGATGATCGGCTCGATGATCCCCTTTTCGGCGATCGACGCCATCAGCTCGGACAGGTCGCCCATGACCTGACGCGGCTGATGCGGATTGGGATCGAGCTGGTCGATCGTGATGATGCGTCCGATCGGCGCGCCGGCGGAGCTGTTCAGCGCATCGACGTAATGCTCGTCGTGGCGCATCCGAATGGTTTGCGGAAGTCCTCGCTTAGACACGGTCCATGACCTCCTCGCACAACGAGTAGTACTCCGCTGCTCCGCTCGACTCCGGCGCAAACCGGAAGATCGATTCCTTGTAAGCAGGGCTCTCTTCGAGGCGCACGCTCTTTGTAATCACGGTCTTGAATACCTTGCTGCCGAACACTTTGTCGATCTGGGAGCGGATGTCACGCGCCAGCGCCGTGCGCTTGTCGTGCATCGTGATCACCACGCCCAGGATTTTCAGTGACGGGTTGGCTCGCATCCGGACCTTCTCGATGGTCTCGAGCAGATCGTCGGTGCCTTCGAGCGCGAAGTAGGACGACTGGATCGGGATCAGGAGGTGGGTGGCGGCAACCAGTGCGTTGACGGTCAGGAGCCCCAGCGTCGGCGGGCAGTCGATCACCATGTTGGGGTAGTCCGGACGGATGACTTCGAGCCGATCCTTCAACCGGAAATGTGCGTCGAGCTCCCCCACCAGTTTCGACTCGAGCTTGGCCAGCGCGATCCGCGACGGCGCCACCCAGAGGTTCGGCTGCGTGGAGGGCAGGATGATGTCGGCAAAGCCGACGTCCTTCTCGGTGATGGCGTCATACACCGTCCGCGTCACCGACGCGACATCGAGGTACGACATCGTGCTATTGGCCTGCGGGTCGAGGTCGATCAGCAGCGTCGGTTTGCCGCGGAGCGAGAGCGCCGCGGCCAGGTTGATGGCGGTCGTGGTCTTGCCGACGCCACCCTTCTGGTTGGCAATGGCGACGATCATAGATGGAGAACCGGGAGGGCGTACACGTGCCGCCATTGTAGGTATGGCGGCGGCGGGAGTCAACGACCACTACATCTTGTATTTGCCCATGGTGTCAGGATCGAGGTTTTCCAGCCATTTTTGCAGCCGTTCGCTGTCCCCTTTTTCCGGGGCCAGGTCCACGGTCTTCGCATTGTCGATCACCGTGTCCTCGACGTAGATCGGCGCCCGGGCCCGGAGCGCCAGGGCGATGGCATCGCTCGGCCGCGCGTCGATCACCATGGTCTCGCCGGCAATCGACAGGTGGATCAGCGCGTAGAAGGTGTTGTCCTTCAGGTCCGAGACGACCACTTTCTTGATGTCGGCCTTGAGATCGTGGATCACGTTGTTCAGCAGATCGTGCGTCATCGGGCGCTGCGGCGTGACGTTCTCGATCTGCAGGGCGATGGCGTTGGCTTCGAAGACGCCGACCCAGATCGGCAGCACCTTCTGCCCATCCTTGTCGCGCAGGATCACGATCGGCATGTTCGTGATCGGGTCCACCATCAGCCCCTTGATCGTCATTTCGATTTGCATGATTAGGTCACCGCCTCGCCGCGGAGGCTATTCGGGTTCGCCCCGGTGATCCGCACCGGGATGGTCCGGCCGATCCACGAAGGATCACCAGACAGATTCACGATGGTGTTACCGGACGTCCGGCCCGAGAGCTCCCACTCCCGCCGCCGGCTCCGTGCGTCCACCAGGACCTGCTCGATCCGTCCGATCGCCTGCAGGTAAAGTTCCACCTGGATCCGGCCCTGCAGCGCTTGCAGCTCCATGATCCGTCGCGTCTTCTCCGCCTCCCCCACATCGTCCGGCATTCGCTTCAGAGCCAGCGTGTTCGGCCGTGGCGAATACTTAAAGGAATACATGCTGTGATAGCGGACCGTTTCGGTCAGCGACAACGTCTGATCGAAGTCCTCGGCGCGCTCACCCGGGAAGCCAACAATCATATCGGTCGATAGCGCGATGTCCGGCATAGCCTCGCGAAGTCTGGCCACCAGTTCGAGGTATTCCTCGCGCGTATGGCGGCGCCGCATCGCCCTCAATACATCGGTCGATCCGGACTGTACCGGCAGGTGCAGGTGCCGGCAGACCTTCGGAAGCGTGCGCAGCGCCTCGATCATGCGGGGCGTGACGTGGCGCGGATGCGGACTCGCAAAGCGGATCCGCTCCAGGCCGTCGATGACGTTCAGCCTCTCGAGCAGCGCCGGGAAGTCGCACGACGGGATCGTCAGGGGCCTGGTAGTGATTGACGATCTGGCCCAGGAGCTGGATCTCTTTGGCGCCGGTGTCGACCGCGTGGCGGGCATCCGCGATGATGTCCACGGCCGGCCGCATGCGCTCCTTGCCCCGGGTATACGGGACGACGCAGAAGGCGCAGAACTCGTTGCAGCCTTCGATGATCGTGACGTAGGCCTTGAACGGATCGTGGCGCCTGGCGACGCCGAGCGGAAAGGAAACGTCGTCGAGGGGTTCGAGGTCCAGAGATGGGAACGCGCGGCCGCCGCTCTCTCGGCGTTGCACGGCTCCATCGACGAGCATCGGGAGACGTTTCAGATTCTGCGTACCGATGATGACATCGACAGCCTTGGAGCGCTGGAGGATGGCATCACCTTCCTGCTGCGCGACGCAACCCGCGACGGCGACGATCGGCCGCTCTCCGGTCTGGCTACCCGCGTATTGGATCTCTCCCAGCCGCGTGAAGAGCTTCTCTTCCGCCTTCTCCCGCACGCTGCAGGTGTTGATCACGATGACGTCGGCGTCGCCGTCGTCCTGGGTTGCTTCGTAGCCGGCTTGCTCCAGGAGTCCGGCCATTCGCTCGGAATCGTGGAAGTTCATCTGGCAGCCGAAGGTCTCGATCAGGTATTTCCGGGCCACTTTCGCTTTCGCCTTTTGTTTACTTTCGCTCGCCCTACTACCGCGCGCCCCGCCTTCGCGAGCGCGCTAGCGTTTGGCTCGCTTCGCCGAAGCCGGCGCGGTCGGCCTTTGGCCTCTCGATTCCAGCATCTCACGAGCGCTCGCGAGTACCGGTGGCCGAGATGTCGGCGCCGCCGATCATCCGGGCCATCTCTTGCTCCCGGTCCGGTCCGGCGAGCCGGGTCACGTCGGTCATCGTCCGGTCCTTGCGTACGCTCTTGGAGATCAGGAAGTGCGAGCTGGCGTAGGCAGCGATCTGCGGCAGGTGCGTGATGCACAGGACCTGGAACCGGTCTGAAAGCGCCTGGAGCCGCTTCCCCACCACGTCCGCGACTGCCCCGCCGATCCCGGCATCGACCTCATCGAAGATCAGGGTCTTGCCCGGCGCGTCAGTGCTCGCCAGTGTCTTCAGGGCCAGCATGATCCGCGACAGCTCGCCGCCCGACGCGATCCGCGCCAGCGGCCGAAGGTCCTCCCCCGGATTGGGCGAGATGAAGAACTCGCCGGTTTCGATGCCCCGCTCCGACCAGTGCGCCTCGATCGCAGGATCGGTCAGCCGGACCTCGCACCGCGTCCGGGTCATCGCGAGGTCCGCGAGGGCCCGTTCCAGGCGCCTCGAAAAGTCCGGCGCCGCCTGCCGGCGCGCGGCGGATAGCGTCCGCGCCACCGCGAGATACGTTGCCCGTGCCGCACTCAGCGCCTGGTCCAGTTCGACGGTCCGCTCCGCCGCGTGCTCGATGTCGTGCAGATCGCGTCGCAGACGATCGGCCGACGCGATCACGTCGTCGAGCGACGGACCATGCTTCTTCTTGAGACGCTCCAGCGAAGCGAGACGGTCTTCGATCTCCTGGAGCCGCGCCGGTGACGCGTCGATGTCTGCGGCGTAGGACCGCAGGAAGAACGCGAGATCCTCGAGCTGCGACTTCACCGCCTCACGAGCATCCAGATACGGCGTGAAGCGCGCGTCGAGCGCCGCGAGATCCCCGACCTTGCGCCAGACGATGCCGAGTGCGGGGAGCGCGGCTTCATCGCCTTCGTAGAGCGCGGTGTAGGCATCAGCGCAGAGCCGCTGCAGCTTGTCGGCGTTGGCCAGCACCTGGCGCGTGGCCGTCAGTTCATCGTCCTCACCCGGTTTCGGCGCGACGCGATCGATCTCGGCGAGTTGAAAGCGGATGAACTCGGCGCGAGCGCTCTTCTCGCGTTCGCCGGTCAACAGCCGGTCACGCTCGGTCCGGACTTGTTGCCAGGCCGCGAACGCATTCGCCGTTTCAGCGCGCTGCGCGCCGAAGCCTCCGAACGCGTCGACCAGTTCCAGGTGCGAGGCCGGGTCGAGCAGCAGTTGATGTTCGTGCTGACCGTGGAGATCAACGAGACCGCCGCAGGCTTCGCGGAGGGCGGCGCTCGTGACGAGGCTGTCGTTGATCAGGGCGCGGCTGCGACCGAGCGCGGAGATCTCGCGCCGGACAATGACTTCGTCGCCGTTGGGGGTGTCGAAGATGGCTTCGATGATGGCCTGGTCCTCGCCGGTGCGGACCAGGTCCGCGGAGGCCCGGCCGCCGACCAGGAGCCCGACCGCTCCCACGAGGATGCTCTTCCCGGCCCCGGTCTCGCCCGTGAGGACGGTCAGACCGGGATCGAACTCCAGCTCGAGACGATCGATGACAGCCAGGTGCTGGATGCGGAGGAAACGGAGCATGGGACCAGAAGTGCCATCTTATCAGATGTTTGACAGCACCTGCGTGCGGGTGTTACGCTGACTTCTCACTACGCTGTCCCAGCGGCGTGGCAGGCCAATCGGGTAACCGGGGCGTCGGAAGTCGCGGGGCATGAACCCGATTCGTTGCGGAGGTCTGTTTGCGCACGCCTGATATTTCCGTGCTTGCACTGATGGTGCAGGACGCGGAGCAGCCGGCTGGGGCCGGCGAAGTCCAGACCGATTTTTTCAAACTTTTGAGCGAGGGCGGGACGATCGCACAGGTCGTGCTCGTCATCCTCCTTATCTTCTCCGCCATTTCCTGGGCGGTCATCTTCTACAAGTTCTGGCAGTTCTCGCGGGCCGAGCGACAGACGAAGACCTTTCTGGACGTCTTCCGCAAGTCGAGCAAGTTCTCGGAAGTCCAGGGCGTGTGCCGCACACTAACTGAGAGTCCGCTTACCGGTTTGTTCCTCGCCGGCTACGGTGAACTCAACACGCAGCTGCGTGGGCCCGGTGGTGAGACCAAACCGCTCGCGGGCGCCGCACGTCCTACCCTCAAGAGCCTGGACGCCGTCGATCGCGCCCTGCTTCGCGCCACCAACACCGAAATGAATCGTCTCGAGAAATGGCTGCCGTTTCTCGCGACCACCGCGAGCATTACGCCGTTCATCGGATTGTTCGGCACGGTGTGGGGCATCATGGATTCCTTCCAGCGCATCGGCGTCGCAGGATCCTCGAGTCTCGGCGTCGTCGCACCCGGTATCGCGCACGCACTGATTGCGACGGCGGCGGGGCTCTTCGCCGCGATCCCGGCGGTCTACTTCTATAACCACTTCACGAATCGCGTGAAGCACTTCTCCGGGGAGATGGACGACTTCTCCCTCGAGTTCATCACCATCGCGGAGCGCAACTTCACGTAATGCCGAAGATTCACGCCACGGGAACGGGCGGCGGCGGACGACGCGGGCGCGGCTCGCGGGTGTCGACATCGCTGTCCGAAATCAACGTCGTCCCGCTGGTCGACGTCATGCTCGTTCTGCTCATCATCTTCATGGTGACGGCACCGCTGATGCAGCAGGGGCTGCAGGTGAACCTGCCGACCTCGCGCAAGTCGACGCCGGTGCAGGCGCAGCCGCTGTACGTGACGATCCCGGCCGGGTTCAGTCGGAATCAGCGGCTCCAGTTTGGCACCGAGGAAGTGGGGATCGGGGCGATCGGCGAACGTGTCAAACAGGCGCTGATCACGCGCGACGACAAGTCCGTGTTCCTGCGGATGGAAGCGGCAGCCACCGCACAGGATCTGTTCACGGTCTCGACCGGCTGAAGGAAGGCGGCGTCGAGAAGGTCGGTCTCATGTCGCAGCCGCCTACCCGATAACGATGCGAGAAGCAGTCAGCGACATCATCCTCGAGCGCGCGCACATCGCCGACGGCATGAGCCGGGTGATTCTTCGGATGCTCGTGCTGTCGCTTGCCGCCCATGCGTTGCTGGTCGCGTCGCTGATCTTTGCGCCGAGTTCTGGACCAGCAGCGCCACCGACAAGACGACGCCGATCATGATCGATCTCGGCGGAGCGGAAGGTCCGGACGCCGGTGGGCTCAATACGATCGCTGCGAAAGCCGTCCAGCGTGTGGCCGAGCCGAACGAGAAGCCCTCGCGACCAACGCCACCGGCGGAAAAAACTCCTGAGATGGTCGCGCCGACGCCGGTGTCAAAGCCGGTAACCAAGACGCCGGCTAAGCCGATCGAAAAGCCGGCTGAGAAATCGTCAACCGCAGAAGCCAACCGCGGGCAAAGAAATCGCGCCGGGCGCGGCTCGGGCTGAGACCGGTGGCGCTCAGATTCCGTTCGGCGGCCTGACGACCGGGGGCGGAGGCACCGGCGGGGCGAGGGTCGACGTCACGAATTTCTGTTGCCCTTCTTACTTGAGTGCCATCGTCAGCCAGATCAAGAGAAACTGGAGCGACCGGCAGTCAGTCAAGGGGATGAACATCCTGAAGTTCGTGGTGATGCGCGACGGCACCATCACTGGTATCGAGGTGGATCAGAGCGGCGGTCCAGTTGCTGGACCTCTCATCGGAACGCGCGCTTCGGGTCACTAAACAAGTAACTCCCCTGCCACGGGAGTTCACCGGCAACACACTAACGATTTACCTGGAATTTGATTACACCCGCTGATGACCAAGACATTCATTACTCTCGTCGTCACCACCGTCGGCAGCCACGGTCGCTGCTCGCGCAGAATCCGCCCGCGCAGCCGCCGCAGCCACAGCCACAGCCCGACACAGTTGCCGCGCGGATTACCGGCGGTGACCCGAGCCTGCCGCCAAAGTATGCGGTTCCGGATTTCATCGCTCCTGGCGGCGACGCACAAGATGCAGGCGGTCGCCAAACAGATCGGCGAGGTCCTGTGGGACGACCTGAACTTCGAGCGCGAGTTCTACCTGATCTCGCGCGACACCTACAAGACGATCCCCGCCGCGACGTCGCTCGATCAGGTTGCCGCTGCAGCGGTGGAAGGAGCTCGGCACCGAGGGGCTGGTCGTTGGATCCGTGCGGGCGGATGGCGCGAACCTCGTCGTCCAGGTCCGCTTGCTCGACGTGAACACCGGCGTCGCCGCGTTCTCCCGGGAGTACAAGGGCTCGGCGAGGAACCCGCGTTTCTTTGCCCACTCGATCGCAGACGATATCCACAAGCAGCAGGTCAACCTTCGCGGCGTGGCGAGAACCAAGCTTGCCTTCACGTCGACGCGGGACGCCGAGCGTCTGGGCGGAGCCAATGCGCGGGACACGCAGAACGTCTACATCGGCCGACTACGACGGCGCGAACCAGACGCGGATCTCGGTCGCCAAGACCCTGGAGCTGGGCCCGACCTGGTCGCCGGATGCGCAGTCGATCGCGTATACAAGCTACGTGTCGGGCTACCCGGACATCATCGTCGCAGAGATTTATAAGGCGCGGAACACGCGTCCGGCCAAGGGCAATGACCGCGTCCACAACTTTCTTTCCGTGTGGTCGCCCGACGGTCAGAAGCTCGCGTTCATGTCCCCACGCGACGGCAACTCGGAGATCTACGTCGTGAACCGCGACGGTAGCGGCCTGCGTCGGCTGACCAATCATCCCGCCAGCGATGTGACGCCGACGTGGGCCCCGAGCGGCACGCAGATCGCTTTCACGTCCGACCGGACCGGCAAGCCGCAGATCTGGATCATGGACGCCGACGGCTCCGGGCAGCAGCAGATCACGCGCGAGAGCTGGTGCGATCGTCCGACCTGGTCCCCGGCGCCGTTCAACGAGATTGCCTACGCGTCACAGGCCGGCGGCGGCTACGACATCAAGATCTTCGACTTCGCCACGCGCAGCGTGAAGTCGATCACGCACGGCGAGGGCAGCAACGAGAGTCCCGCCTTTTCACCAAACGGCCGGCACATCGCCTTCACGTCGAGCCGGGCCGGCAAGTACCAGATTTTCACCATCGACCGCGACGGTCAGAACCTGCGCCAGCTGACCAAGGCCGGCGAGAACCGATACCCCAATTGGTCCAATTGATCGACGTTTCTGGAGACACAGAATGCAGATGAAAAAAGTCGTCGCGGTGCTCGGAATCCTGCTGGTGGGCGGTGTGGCGGCATGCGCCAAGAAGGTGCCGCCGGTCGCGAGACCCACACCTCCCCCGCCACCCATGGCGGCCGACGCCAACCGGCCGCCGGCGCCGCCGACGCCGGTGAACGAGCCGCAGCCGGTGCCCGTGGATCCGGCCGGCGCCGACACGCTCTCGAGCTCGGACCTCGACGCGATCAACAAGAACTCTCCTTTCCAGCCGCTGTTCTTCGGCTTAGATCAATCGGAGGTGAGCGTCGAAGGCCAGCAGATCCTGAACGCGAACGCCGAGATCATGAAAAAGTACCCGACGTGGGTGATCACGATCGAGGGGCACGCCGACGAGCGCGGCACGGCGGAGTACAATCTGGCTCTCGGTGAGCGGCGGGCGTTGTCGGCGCGCAACTACCTGGTCTCGCTCGGGGTCCCCGCCGACCGGCTGCGCACAGTGAGCTACGGCAAGGAGTTCCCGTTCGATCCTGGCCAGACCGAAGACGGCGTTTGCCCAGAATCGGCGCGCACACTTTGTTGTCACGAGCAAATAGACGTGACGCCGAAGATCAACTTCCAACTGCCAACTACCAAAACCCAATTTGGAAGTTGGGGATTGGAAGTTGGAAATTGAGATGGATCGCCCGTTAGAGGACAGCTATGAAGTTCAAATCCGCCCTGATGATCGTGGTTAGCCTGTGGCTGATGTCGACGCCGGCCGCGGCGGCCGACAAGACGCATCAGCAGCTGCTGGCTGAGATCCGGATGCTGCAGGAGCAGCAGTCGCAGCTCCAGCAGATGCTCGGCGGCCTCGCCGATACGTTGAAGACCATGTCCACGAAGATGGACGACCAGACCACGGCCACGCGCAAGGGTTTCGCCGATCAGATGCTGGTGATCAACGGCATCGCTGACGGCGTGCGCGTGCTGCGCGAAAAGTCCGACGACACCAACGTTCGTCTGGCGACCATGACGCAAGAGATCGAGTCAATGCGCCAGGCGATCCAGACCGCGCCGGTCGCGGCGCCGCCGGCGGCCGTCACGACTGATCCTACCGGTGCACCGCCAACTGGCGTTCAGCCGCCCACGCCGACGCAGCCCTCGGGCTCCGGCCTGTCGCCGACCAAGGCATACGACGCCGCCTTCAACGATTACACGAGCGGTCAGTACGACCTTGCGATTCAAGGCTTCGAGTTCTACATCCGGGAATTCCCGACCTCGCCGCGCGCCGACGATGCCCAGCTCGGCATCGGCAATTCGTATCTACGCGCTCGGAAATTACCGGGATGCCGTCACGGCGTATCAGAAGGTCATCGCCAACTACAGCCAGACGGACTCCGCGCCGCAGGCGTACTACAAGCTGGGATTGAGTTACGAGGGGCTGAAGCAGCCGGAGTTGGCGCGCCGCGCCTACGAGACGGTGATCAAGAGCCACCCGACCGCGCCGGATGCGACGCTGGCCAAGCAGCGGCTCGATAGTCTGGTCAAAAAATAACAACTACCAAACCTCCAACTACCAACTACCAAACTCACGATTGTGAATTTGGTTTTTGGAAGTTGGAGGTTGGTAGTTGAACCGTTAGAACGGGATATCGTCGTCGCTCAGTTCGGAGACGGGCTCCCCCATCGGGTCTTCCATATGGGCGCCGCCGGCAGCGCCGCGCGCACCCTGGCGTTGCCCGCCGCCGCCACCACCGCCCCCGAGCAGGACCACCCGGTCGCCGCGGATCTCGGTCGTGTAGCGCTTGTTGCCGTCCTTGTCGTCCCACTGCCGCGTCTGCAGCCGGCCCTCGACGTAAATCTGCTTCCCCTTGGTCAGGTACTCGTTCAGGCTCTCGGCGGTCTTGCCCCAGAGCACGATCCGGTGCCACTCGGTCTTTTCCTGCTTCTGGCCGCCCTTGTCGTTCCAGACCTCGGTGGTGGCCATGTTGAGTGTGGCGACCGGCGCACCACCCGGCGTGTAGCGGAGCTCCGCGTCACGACCGAGGTTGCCGACCAGGATGACCTTGTTTACGCTGCCCATCGTCGAACTGTCCTTTCGTCTGCCCGCTCGCTATCAAGCAGGTCCGTTACAAATGTGCGGCCATTTTCGTCCGCGCCCGAATGGCGCGTCAATGACCAATATCGACCTTTGCAGGTCGCAGTTTCTGCGACGCCGAAGACGGCGCCTGTACGCGTATCGACCTACGTTGAACGGCCGTAGCGGTCCTCGAGGCGCACCACGTCGTGCAGCTCCGGCGTCGAGACCTCGAACACATCGCAGTCTTCGATCGCGGTCATGCGGTGGACCGTCGGCGGCGTGACGTGGACGGCGTCGCCCGGCTTCATCTCCCGCTTCACGAGTTCGTCGCCTTCCTTGATCTCGAAGAGCATCCGCCCTTTCCAGAGGAAGATCGTCTCGTCCTTCTCATTGTGATACTGGAGGCTGAGGGCGTGCCCGGCCTTGATGTGAATGAGCTTGCCGACATAGCGATCGGTCTTGGCCCAGTGCAACTCATATCCCCACGGCTTCTCTACTGGTACTGGTTCGTGCACACGTTCCTCTTTCGAATGGACATTAGGGTCGGGAGTGTTTGACGGCCGGCGGCGCCAGGAATTCGATCAGCTCTCGTTCGACGTCGGCAGCGGTGGCGGCCCTCAACGCGCGCCCGGCCGCGCGTGTCGCATCGGCCGCATTGAGGTTGCGCAGGACCTGCTTGGCCAGAGGGATTGCGCTCGGCGCCATGCTGAATTCAGTGAGCCCGAGACCGACGAGCAGCGTCAGCAGGACCGGATCGGCCGCCATCTCGCCGCATACCGAAACGCGGATGTGGCGGCGCCGTCCGGCTCGCGCCACGCCCCGCAACATCCGCAGGATGGCCGGGTGCAGCGGCTCGTAGAGTCGTGACACGCGGTCGTCGGTGCGGTCGACCGCGAGGCGGTACTGGATCAGGTCATTGGTGCCGATCGCGAAGAAGTCGGCCTCGGCGGCAAGGAGGTCGGCCGTCAAGGCCGCTGACGGCACCTCGATCATGACGCCGGTCGGCACCCGCAGCGACTTCGATGCCGCGACCCCGCAACGTCGCGGCCGCCAGAGCGACCGCTTCGCGAGCGGCGCGCAGCTCTTCGACGCTCGAGACGAACGGGAACATGATCCGCAGCGAGCCGTGACTGGCGGCACGCAGCAGCGCCCGGAGCTGCGCCTGGAAAATCTCGTCCATCGCCAGGCTGAGACGAATGCCGCGCAGACCGAGCGGCGAGCGCGAACCGTCGATACCCGAGTGTTCGAGCGGCAACTGCGTTTCGCTGACGTCGAACGTCCTGATCGTCACCGGCGCCGGCGCGGCGCTCTTCAGCAAGTGACTGTAGGCAAGGTATTGCGCTTCTTCGGCGAGAGCGCCCTGTCCGCCGCCCGCCAGCAGGAACTCGGACCGGAACAGGCCGATCCCGACCGCCCCGCGCTCGTGCGCACGCTGCGCATCGTCGGCCGACTCGATGTTCGCTTCGAGGCGGATCTGAACGCCGTCCGCGGTGACGGCCGGCAGCCGCCGGAACTCATCGAGCGATTCTTCATAGGCAACGCGCGAGCGCTCCCGCACCCGGATCTCTGCCGTCGTAGCTTCATCCGGATTGACGATGACCTCGCCGGTAGTACCGTCGACCGCAACGCTGGATCCTGGAGCAATCAGCGCGCTGGCGTTGCGCAGCCCGGCGACGGCCGGGATTCTGATCGACCGGGCCAGGATCGCCGTGTGATACGTCCAACTGCCCTCATCGCTCACGAGGGCGGCGAGCCGATGCCAGTCGAGCTGTGCGATCAGCGACGGCGTCAGCTCGTCCGCGATGAGGACGAGCGGCCCTTCCAGTTCCTTGAACAGGTCCGCCTGCACTTCGCCGGCCCGGAGGTTGCCGAAGAGCCGGCCGACGACATCGGAGACGTCGCCGCGCCGTTCGCGCAGATACGGATCGTCGGCGCTGTTGAAGAGCGCTGAAATCTCGTCGAGTGTTTTCTGAAGCGCCGCTTCCGCGTTGACGCGGGACGTTCGGATGATCTCGATGGCGCGCTCGATCAGCATCCGGTCGTCCAGCATCAGCAGCTGGGCGTCGAACAGGTAGGCGTGTTCAGCGCCGGCCCCGGTCGCGATCCGTTCCTTGATGTGCGTGATCTGTTCACGGGCCGCCTCACGCGCCGCCTCCAGCCGCTCGACCTCGCGCGGAATTCGGCGCGACGGCACGCGGAACCGGAGGTTGCCGCTCGCGCGCCGCAGGACGACGGCGGTGCCGATGCCGATCCCCGGCGAGACGCCGAGACCGTTCAGGCGCATGAGTCGCCCTGGTTCAGGTTGATACGGGCGCCTCGTCGAAGCCGCGCCTGACGAGCGCGCACAAAGCCTCCATCGCCTGCTGCTCGTCGGGGCCGTCCGCGGTGATGGTGATGTCACTGCCCTGCGCGGCCGACAGCAGCAGCAGACCCATGATGCTCTTGCCGTCGATCTCGCGTCCGCCTCGCCCGACCCGGATCGACGATGAGAAGCCGGCGGCGACGTGAACGAAGCGCGCCGCCGCCCTGGCGTGCAGCCCGAGCGGATTGACGATCGCGGCAGCGCAGGACGTCATACTTTCTCCCCGCGCAGCAGGTCCGACGCCACCCAGATCGCGTTGCGGCCGTCCTCGCGCATCTCGCGCGCAATCGTCAGCAGATTCTCACCGGTGTGCGGCCGCGCCAGCTTGATCAGCATCGGCAGATTGACACCGGTGATCACCTCGACATCGTTGCTGACGAACGTCACCGCCAGATTCGCCGGGGTACCGCCGAACATATCGGTCAGCACGAGCACGGGTGTTCGCGCGGTCTCGCCCTCGGTGACCGCGCAGGCGTTCGATGGCGCGGCCGATCTCCTCGCGCGCATGGCCGACATCATCGTGCCAGCCGATCGACACGGCGGCGAAGTGCGGCAGGTCACCGACGATCATCTCGGCCGAGTTCACGAGCTCGGTCGCCAGTTGTCCGTGCGTCACGACGATTACGCCTAGCCGCATGTGAACCTACTCATTCCCAATATCTCGATGGCGAACGCGCACGCGAACGCCGGGCAGCCCCGAAAGACCCTTCTTCAGGGCTTCCGACATCGCGACCGACCGATGCCGCCCGCCGGTGCACCCGATCCCGATCGTCAGGTAGGTTTTCCCCTCGTGGACATACTGCGGGATCAGGAACTTCAGCAGGTTCAACGTGTGCGTCAGGAACTCGTGCGTGGCTTTCGACTTGTTGATGTACTTCACGACATCCGCATCGCGGCCGGTATGCGGACGCAGCGTCGGCACGAAGTGCGGGTTCGGCAGAAACCGGACGTCGAACAGCAGGTCCGAATCGACCGGGATCCCGTGCTTGAAACCGAAGCTGAGGACCGTCACGACCAGTTGCGTGCCGGGCACGCGCCCGGCCGCAACGCTGGTAAATGCATGCCGCAACTCGTGAACCGTCATCTCCGAGGTGTCGACGATGTGGTCCGCCAGACGGCGGACCGGCTGCAGCGCCTTCTTCTCCTCGCGTATCCCTTCGATCGCCGAACGGTCGGGCGCGAGCGGGTGCGGACGACGGGTTTCGCTGAACCGGCGCACCAGCGTGGCTTCTGCCGCCTCGAGGAAGATCAGGACCGGGTTCAGGTGCCCCTTCTGCTGCAGGCGCTTGAACGCCTTCGGGAACTCCTGGAGCATCTTGCCTTCGCGGATGTCGACCACGACCGCGGCGCGCGCGATCTCGGTGCCGGCGCGAAGCGTCAGGTCCGCCAGCATCGGCAGCAGCTCGATCGGCAGGTTGTCGACGCAGAAGTAGCCGAGGTCCTCGAGCGCCTTGATCGCCTGCGACTTGCCGGAGCCGGCCAGCCCGGTCAGCACGACGAATCGCGACGTGACCGCGGTGCGCGCCGCGCGGCGGGCGGCGTGACGTTTCTCGCGCATCAGAGCTCGTCTCCGTGATCCGGGTCGGCCTCGACGACGCGCGTTGCGGGATCGAGCTGCCGATTGAGCCGTTCGACCAGCCGCCGCGCCGCATGGTGACCCCGGCTCCTGAGCAGCTGGTTCCGGGCCGCGACTTCCACGAGGATGGCGACGTTCCGCCCCGGTGCCACCGGCATCCTCACCATCGGGATCCTGACGCCCGAGCGTCTCGTAGAACGCATCATCGATGCCGAGCCGATCGGTACTCGCGGCCCGATTCCCATCTCTCCAATTGGACGACGAGCTCGACCCGTTTGGACGTGCGCGTCGAGGCGACGCCGAAGAGGTCCTGGATGTTGATCAGTCCGAGCCCGCGAATCTCCATGTGATGCCGCGTCAACTCGGGGCACGAGCCGATCACGTACGATTCACCGCGGCACCGCAATTCGACCGTGTCGTCGGCCACGAGCCTGTGGCCGCGGACCACGAGGTCCAGCGCGCACTCGCTCTTGCCGATGCCGCTCTCCCCCACCACCAGCAGGCCGAGGCCCAGGATGTCCATCAGGACGCCGTGAACGATACCGCGGGCGGCGAGATGGGTATCGAGCACCGCCGACAGGCGCGTCATCGCCTCGGGCGTTGAGGCGGTGGTGACCAGCAGCGGGACCGACGCGGTCGTGGCGGCGTCGACAATCTCCGCCGCGGGTGCGAAGCCACCGGTGACGAGCACACACGGCAGGTCGTGACCGAACACGCGGGCGAGCGCCGCCCGGCGCGGTTCGGGGGCCAGCGACTCGACGTAGCGGATCTCGCTTTCGCCGAACACCAGCACGCGGCCGCCTTTCAGGTAGGCGTCGAATCCGGACAGCGCGAGGCCGGTCTTCTGAGGTTGAGGGATGGTGATCCGGCGCTCCACACCGGCGCCGCCGGCGATCAGCTCCAGTGACAGGAGGCGCGAATCCGCGAGATCGCGCAGCAGCGTTGCGACAGTGACGCCAGTCATCGATTGAGGGAGGCCCTCCGCCGGCCGGCCGGCGGAACGCTGACCCTATTATGGCTGGATGAGCCCGAAATTACCGTCTTTCCGCCGGTACAGGACCGCCACCGCATCGTCCTCGTCGGCGCGGAAGACCAGGAAGTCGTGGTCCCCGGCGTCGAGGCGGATAATCGCGTCCTCGATCGACATCGGCTTGACGGCGTAGCGCGTCGCCTTGATGACGCGCGGGCCGGTGGAAATCGGCGCCGAATCTGCGGCCTGGGGGGTGACCTTGCGAGTGCGCGCGGCCTTCGCGCTCTGCCGCTTGCGCGAGTCCCACTTGCCTTTCAGCTTCTTGGCCTGCTGCTCGATCTTGACCGATGCCTGCCGCATCGCCAGCGCCCAGGTGGTGTCTTCGGCGTTCCCGCTGAGCGTATGGTCGCCGCGGGTGTGGAGCGCGATTTCCACCTTGTGCCGGTATTTTTCCTTGGTCACGATGACCAGCGCCGAGATCGCCGAATCGTTGAGGACGCGCTCCAGCGTGGCGAGGCGTTTGGTGATCAGCTGACGGAGGGCAGGGGTCACGGTGACGCGACGGCCGGTGATATCGAGGCGCATATGAAAGCTCTCAGCTCTCAGCTCTCCGCTATCAGCTCTCAGCGTCAGCTCTGAGTGCTCCACGTGCCGCTCAGAACTGACCACCGCTGAAAGCTGACGGCTGAGAGCTGACAGCTAGAAAAGCACCTTCCGCTGGTTCGACGTCGGGATCTTCAGCTCTTCGCGGTATTTTGCGATCGTGCGCCGGGCCAGCATGAGCCCTTCCTTCTGCAGGATGCTGACGATCTTCGAGTCGCTGAGCGGCTTCCGCGGGTCCTCGTTCTCGATGATCTTCCGGATCCGCTGCTTGATCGTCACCGACGACACGCTGTCGCCATACGAGCTGCTGATCCCGCTGTGGAAGAAGAACTTCATCTCGAACACACCCTGCGGGGTGTGCATGTATTTGTTGTTGACGACCCGGCTGACGGTGGATTCGTGCATGCCGATGTCGTTGGCGACGTCGCGAAGTACCAGCGGGCGGAGATGTTCGATCCCGAGATCCAGGAACTCGCGCTGAAAATTGATGATGCTCGTCGCGACCTTGTGGATCGTCTTCTGCCGCTGGTCGACCGACTTGATCAGCCACAGCGCCGAGCGGAACTTGTCCTTGACGTAGGCGCGCGTCTCGTCGCTGTTTTCCCCGGCGCTCTTGTCGAGCAGGCGGCGATACACCGGGCTGATGCGGAGCTGCGGCAGGCCCTCTTCGTTGAGCGCCGCCACGTACTGATCCTCGACCTTCACGACGTAGACGTCGGGGATCACGTACTGCGACTGCGACGGATTGAAGCGGCTCCCGGGCTTGGGATCCAGGTTGCGGATGATCTCGACGTGCTCGCGAAGGTCCTCGATCTGGACGCCAAGCTTGCGGGCGATCTCGGGCACCTGGTGGTTCTGCAGCAGACGCAGATGCTCGGTCACGATCTTCTCGGTGATCGTGCCCTCGAGACTCAGGTGCCGGATCTGGAGCCACAGGCACTCCTGCAGGTCACGCGCCGCGACGCCGATCGGATCGAAGGTCTGAATGTGCTGGAGGGCCTTCTCGACATCCGCGACCGGCCAGTCGGCCATCGCGGCGATCTCTTCGACCGACGCCACCAGGTAGCCGTCGTCATCGAGATTCCCGATGATGGCGCCGCCGATCTCCTGCAGCTGCGAATCACTGGTCTGGAGCGACAGCTGCCACATCAAGTGATCGGAGAGCGAGCCGGCGGTCGAGAGGGTGTTCTCGATCGGCGGCAGTTCCTTGACCTCCTGCGGCGTGCGCGGGCGGTAGCCGTCATCGAGGTAGTCGCCGAAGAAGTATTCGTAGTCGGCGTCGTCCCAGGCGTCGGACTTCTCGGCGGTGGGCGTCTCGGGGGCCTTCTCGGCCTGCGCCTGTTCGACCGGCTGGAGGTCTTCGGTCGGCACTTCTTCGAGCAGCGGGTTCTCGACCATCTCCTGGTTGAGGAGATCGGCCAGCTCCAGCGTGGACATCGGCAGCAGCTTGATCGCCTGCTGTAACGACGGCGTCAGGATGAGCTTCTGAACGAGTTTGGTGTGCAGCTTCTGCGCAATCGCCATGGTTCAGGGGGCCCTTAGGTGCCTTTCAATCTTAGTCCAAGCGGAAATCCGCACCGAGGTAAATCCTCTTGACCTCGTCGTCGTCGGCGAGGCTTTGCGGTGTTCCACTCTTGAATATCACGCCGTCGTGGACAATGTAAGCGCGATCTGTAATGCGCAGTGTCTCACGGACGTTGTGGTCGGTGATCAGGACGCCGATGCCGCGGGTTTTCAGGTGAAAGATGATCTTCTGGATGTCGCTGACCGCAATAGGGTCGATGCCCGCAAACGGCTCATCCAGCAGAATAAACTTCGGCGCGATCACCAGGGCCCGCGTGATCTCGACCCGGCGCCGTTCGCCCCCCGACAGGGTATAGGCGGGCGACTTCGCCAGGCGGGTCAGATCGAGTTCGGCCAGCAGCTCGCGGAGGCGCACGCGACGGCCGGCGGCATCGAGGTCGATAGTCTCGAGGATGGCGGAGATATTCTGCTCGACCGTCAAGCCGCGGAAGATCGACGCCTCCTGCGGCAGGTAGCCGATCCCCTTCCGGGCCCGGATATACATCGGCGCATCGGTGACGTCGAGGCCGTCGAGCGTGACCCGGCCCGAGTCGGGGCCGACAAGGCCGACCACCATCGAGAAGGTCGTGGTCTTGCCGGCGCCGTTCGGCCCGAGCAGTCCGACGACCTCGCCGGAGGCGACGTCGATGTCCACCCCCTTGACGACCGTCCGCCCGCCGTACGCCTTCGTCAGCCCTCTTCCGTTCAGTGTCGCCATCTAACGTTTCAGCTCCGGGGGGCAGGCCGGCAGTGTTTTCCATGGTGTGGGGAAAGGTGCCATCACCCTCCGCCCGCGCGCTCTCGGTGGCCCGGCTGAAGGTGACCTGGGCGCCAACCGTCAGCGTGCAGGTGCCGTTCTTCTCCTCGGTAACTTCCACGGGCCTCCCGGTCATGATGTAGTTCTCATTTGCCACCGTGTAGATCAGGTGGTCCCCCTTCGCCAGCCGCTGCCCTTCGCGCACCACGACGAACCCGTTCCGGCCGGCGGCTACCGCGCGCTCCAGTTCATTCACCCCCGGCTTCAGGAACAGGTCAATGCGATCGCCCGTGACGTTGCCCTGGGAGCCGTCGATCTGCGCATTGCCGGTGTAGGTCGCGAGCCGCTTCGCGTCGTTGTATACGAACGTGTCGGCCTTACCGGTGGAATTCACCAGCCTGCGCGTGCCTGTTTTCGTATCGGCTTCCTCGAAAACGAGGAAGGTCGTTGCGCCGCCGGAGGCGGTCAGGTTCCCGCTCTTTTCGTCGATCAGAATGGTTGCGCCCTTGATCGTGGTCTTGTCCTGCCACAGGGTCGCGTTGCCGGAGTAGGTCGCGCCCGCCTTGGTGTAGTTCAGGCGGTTGGAGGTGACGTTCACGTCTTTGTCCGGCGCGAGCATCGAGGGCATGCGCGCTTCCCCGGGCTTGCTGCCGGCCTTCTGCGGCATGATCGTGCTCTTCACGTTCGTGTCCGCCGTCATGTCGCGCGTCGACAGGGCGAACGAGATCCTGAGCGCCGATACCGACATCCTGGCGTCGCTCACGCGCGGGGTCGGCCCCGGCTCGCCCTCGGCCAAGGTCAGGTCGAGGCGGTTGCCGGCGATGTAGTACTCGCCCCGTTGCCCCTCCGCTCTGAAATCCGGACCGTCCGTGAATGTGACGTTACCGCGGAAGTCGGCCTTCTCGAGCGCCCCGAGGCCGGGCTTGGTATCGAGACTCAGCTTCAGGGATCGAGCTGTACGATCGGAAGCCGCGACGCACTTGTTCGCAGCGCGTGTCTCGCAGTACTCGACGCCGCCACCGAACTGCGCGTTCTGCAGGCCGGCGCCCGGCGCGCCGGTCGACGTCATTGTCGCCGACTTAATGCGCTTGGCGGGGCTGCCGCTTTCAGCCGGAAGATCAACCTGCACGCGTCCGTTGGAGTTCAAGCTGGTGACGGTGCTGCCGTCGGGCGCCAACCCCATATCGATGGTGTCGCCGGCGATCCGCTTGCCTGCCGCGCCGGGGCCGGTGCCCGGCAGCTGCAGGACGGCGGCTTCGATCAGCTTCGCGAACTGCAGGGTCTTGCCGTCCGGTCCGTAGGTGAGATCGATGTCGCGTGCGGCCATCGATTGCGGGCCGCCGGTCCCGCCGGTAATCCGGCTGTTGCCACGCAGTTCCAGCAACTGCACGCGCTCATCGTCCGGGGTCAGGCGGATCGTGACGACGTTGGCCTCGATGATCCGGCCTTCCCCTTCGATCCTCGCGGCGCCGTCGAGCACGATGTAGTGCTCGGTGCGGGCGAGCCCGGCCTTGGTCGCCACGGGTTGAAGACCGCCCTGCCCATTCGCATCAGGGGCAACCGTCGATCTTCGCCTCGGCGAGGATCCACAGAACTTCACGATTCTGGTCGTAGGTCGCGCCGAGGCCGGAACCCGTCATGCGTCCTTTGGTGAACTGCACGGGACCAGGGATCCTGACGACGCCGTCACGCTTCGGAATACGTCGCTTCAGCGGAGGTGACCGTGAGGCCGCCGGCCCCGGTGAGCCGCACGTTGCCCTTGAAGGTGGCCTCGGCTACGTTGGCGCCTTCCTTCATCAGCAGGTCGATTTCGTCGGCGTTCACCACGAAGGAACGATCAGGGTGGTTGACCGTCAGCTTGACGTTCTGCGACATGCGCTGCCGGCCGCCAGGCAGCGCGATATGACTGCCGTCCCAGTCGACGACAAACCGCTCTCTGCCGGTCGGGTCGGTGATCCGGTGGTTGCCCTTGCCCCGCGTTTCACTGGTGGACTTGGGATCGAGGCGCGGCGGCGGTGCCGGCTGCTCCGGCTTGACGCGATCCTTCCGCAGGGTCGTGACGAGCACGCCGATGAAGCCAAGGACGAGAATGGCGATCACCGCTTGCGCGGCGCGCTGCCAGCGCATCAGTCGGTCAGGCCTTTGAAGTCGGCGACGGTCAGTTCGAGGTAGGTCTCACCCTTCCACTCGTTCTTGTCGAGTGAGAAGGCGAGGTTCATGCCGTCGCGATTCTGTTCGAGGAAGTCGGCGCGTTCGGCGGCTCGCCACGCCATGGCCTTGAAGCGACGGCCATCCTGCGCGAACGTCATCTTGAGATGCCGTTCCTTGATGGTCCGCGGGCCGTCGACAATCTGCACGCCGGAGGCGTGGAACACGGGCCGCGGGTTCGAGAGGCCGAACGGACCGAGCTGGTCGAGGCCGCGCATCAAGTCGTGCGTGATCGCCTTCAACGAGAGCGGCGCATCGATGCGCAGGCGCGGCCGCAGCTGGTCCGGCTCGATCACATCGTCGGCATAGGCGTTGATGCGGGCACGGAACTCGGGAACGCGGCCGGCCTCCATCGTCAGACCCGCCGCCTGCTTGTGGCCGCCGAACTTCACGAACAGGTCGGCGCAGTGTTCGAGCGCGGCGAGCAGGTCGAAGTCGGGGATGCTGCGGCACGAGCCGTGGGCGATATCGCCGTCGATCGACAGCACGATCGATGGCTTGTGGAACGTGTCGACCAGCTTCGACGCGGCGATGCCGATCACGCCTCGGTGCCAGCCGAGGCCGCCGACCACGAGGACGTTGTGCGCACCCACCGCGGGATCGGTTTCGATCGCCTTCTTGGCCTGCGTGACGAGATCGGCCTCTTCGGTCTGGCGCTTCAGGTTCTCGTCGCAGAGCTGCTGCGCGAGGGCGCGGGCCTCATCCCCCATCGCTTCGTCGGTCGCGAGCAGCAGGCGCGCGGCGATGTCGGGCGTGCTCATCCGCCCGGCGGCGTTGACGCGGGGCGCGATCATGAAGCCGACGTGATAGCTGTCGATTGTCTTGCCGGTGAGTCCACAGGCTTCGATCAGCGCGCGCAGCCCCACCGAGTGCGGGCCCGAGGAGAGGGACGCAAGGCCGTGCCGGGCGATGACCCGGTTCTCACCGACGAGTGGAACGACGTCGGCGAGCGTTCCGAGCGCGGCGATCTTCACGAATGCGGGCAGCCACTTGGTCTTGCCGGCACGATCGCAGAGCGCCTGGACGACCTTGAGCGCGACGCCGACACCAGCCAGGTACTTATCGGGATAGGTGCAATCCGGACGCTTCGGATTGATCACCGCGAGTGCCGAGGGCAGCGTGCCTTCGGGCTCGTGGTGGTCGGTGATGATCAGGTCGACGCCCAGGTCCTTCGCCCGCTGGGCCGCCTCGCCGGCACGGATGCCGCAGTCCACCGACACGATGAGGCGAACGCCCTGCGCGTGCAGGCGCTCGATCGCGGCCGGCTGGAGGCCATAGCCGTCGCGCATCCGCTCCGGCAGAAAGTGCATGACATCCCCGCCAAGCATCTCGAGCGCCCGGCGCAGGATCACGGTGGAGGTGATGCCATCGACGTCATAGTCGCCGTGGATGGCGATCTTCTCGCGCTGCGCGATCGCCCGTTCCAGCCGCGGGATCGCCTTGTCCATGTCGGCGAGCTTGAACGGATCGTGTAGGTGGTCGAGCGACGGGTTCAGGAATCGGAACGCCGCCTCCGCTTCGCCAAAGCCCCGCATGCACAGCAGGCGTGCAATGGTCGGATGCACGTTCAGCGCGGCCGCCAGGGCGGCCGACTGCTCGTCATCGCAGGGCAGGTGGTTCCAGAGAAGCTGCTTCATCTACGTTCGATTCTTGACCGTCACCGTGACAAGGTAGGCCCCACCCAGACAAACTCCCAATCGCCAATTCCCAACTGCCAACAAATTGGTCGTTGGCAGTTGGAGGTTGGACTTGATATCAGCCAGCTGGACGGTTGTCCTTGTCGATAAACGCCGAGCCTTCTTCGCCCATCCGCCGGAACTTGTCGTAACGCAGGTTGAGCCGCTCCTCCACCGAGAGCGCCGAGACCTCCGCCAGGGCATGGCTGAGGGCCTGGTCGACCAGGGCCGTGGCCCGCTCGTGATCGTTGTGGGCGCCGCCGGGTGGCTCCGGGATGATCCCGTCGACGAGCCCGAGCGCGGTCATGTCCTGCGCGGTGATTTTCAGGGCCTCGGCCGCTTCGACCTTGCGGTTCGAGTCGCGCCACAGGATCGCGGCACAGCCCTCCGGCGGGATCACGCTGTAGACCGAGAACTCCTGCATGAAGACCCGGTCGCCGATCGCGATCCCAAGCGCGCCGCCACTGCCGCCCTCGCCGCACACGATCACGATGATCGGCACTTCGATCATCATCATCTCGCGCAGGTTCAAGGCGATCGCTTCCGCGACGCCCCGCTCTTCAGACTCCACGCCCGGGTAGGCGGCCGGGGTATCGATGAACACGACAACTGGCCGGCCGAACTTCTGCGCCATCTGGAGCACGCGCAGCGCCTTCCGGTAGCCCTCGGGGCGCGCGTAGCCGAAGTTCCGGTAGATCTTCTGCTTGGTGTCGCCGCCCTTCTGGTGGCCCATCACCGCGACCGGCTGGCCGCGATACTCCGCGAAGCCGCAAATGATGGCGTGGTCGTCGGCAAAGCGTCGGTCGCCGTGCAGTTCCGCAAAGCCCGTGAACAGCCGCTGGATGTAGTCGAGCGTGTTCGGCCGGCTGTTGTGTCGTGCGACCAGCACGCGCTGCCATGGCGTCAGGTTCTGGTAGAGCTCGGCGCGGATCTCGTCGGCCCGCTTGCGCAGGGTATCGATCGATCGCATCCGCTCCGCCGTCTGCGGCAGCATGCTCAGCGCCTCAATCTCTTTGAGAAGGACGCCGACCGGTTCTTCGAACTCGAGTAATTCAGTAGGCATAGTCGTTTGCTGTCCTATCGCTGTCTCAAGACTCACCGCAAAGGGCGCAAAGGCCGCAAAGATCTCTTTGGTTCCTGTCTTCCCTAAAATGCCTTGGCGTCCTTGGCGTCCTTGGCGGTGAGGAATTGAGACAGTGACGGTCACCGCAATTCTACCGAGCCTGACCCGCACAGCTGCTCTACTTCAAGAGACCATCCGCTCAGACGGCTTCACCCGTACCGCGACCTCGGATCGGACCCGCAGCGGCTTCTCTTTCCCCGGAACGTCGAGTTCGAGGAACACGCGGCGGTCCCCACGATGCCGCGACAGGAGTTCAGCCAGGGCTTCGAAGGTCGGCCGGCCGTGCGGCGGGACCGACAGGTGGATCGCCACCTCCTTCGTCGTCCGCTCCTGCAGCGTCGAGATCGGCATCAGCTCGGTCGCGACGATCCGTGCCGACTCGTCGTCTTTTTCGAATTTGCCACGGACCAGCACCATCGCGTCCGCCTCGATGATGCCCCCGTGTTTTCCGAACGTCTCGGGGAACACGACGACTTCGAGATTGCCGGCGACATCGTCCAGCATGAAGACCGCCATGCGGTCGCCCTTCTTCGTCTTCAATGGACGCAGGCCGGAGACGATACCGGCGGTCCAGACATCGGGCAGCGATTCCGTGAGTTCGGCGACGCGCTTGGCGCCAAAGGTCTTGAGATCGGGCGCGAACCGTTCGAGCGGGTGGCCGCTCATGTAGAAGCCGAGTGCTTCCTTCTCGCCGGCCAGCTGGAACGCCTCGGCCCAGGGTGTGGCATCCGCCAGCGGCACCACGTTCGGCGTCCCATCATCGGCCGGGCCGCCAAAGAGCTGGTGCTGCCCTTTCTCACGGTCGCGCTGATGGCGGTTGCCATGCTCGAGGACCTTGTCGGCCGCGGCAAAAAGGCGGGCGCGGGCGCGCCGGGCATTGGCGGTGTCGTCCGGTGCGAGCGAATCGAGCGCACCCGCCTTGGCGAGGCTCTCGATCACGCGCTTGTTCACCAGCCGCAGGTCCGTGTGCTCGCACAACGTGTAGAGCGAATCGATCCGGCCCAGCTCTTTGCGGACGTTGAGGATCGACTGCACCGCGCCTTCGCCGACGTTCTTCACGGCGCACAGGCCGAAGCGCACGCCTTCCTTCGTCACCGTGAACTGCAGCTCGCTCGAGTTGACGTCGGGCGGCAGGATCGGCACGCCGAGCTCACGGCACTCGCCGAGATACATCGCGAGCTTGTCGGTGTTGGCTGATTCGATCGTCAGCAGCGCCGCCATGAAGTGCCAGGGGAAGTTGGCCTTCAGGTATCCGGTCTGATAGGCGACCCACGCGTAGGTCGTCGAGTGCGACTTGTTGAAGCCGTACCCGGCGAAGTACTCCATCAGGTCGAATATCTTGGTCGCCTTCTTCTCGTTGATCCCTTTGGCCCTGGCGCCCGCGGTGAAGGCCTCGCGCTGCTTCGCCATGACCTTGGGGTCCTTCTTCCCCATGGCCTTACGAAGCATGTCGGACTGCCCGAGCGTGAAGCCGGCCAGGACGACGGCGATGCGCATGACCTGTTCCTGGTAGGCGATGACGCCATACGTGTCGGACAGGATCGGCGCCAGCTGCGCCAGGTCGTACTTGACCTCGGTCTTCCCCTGCTTGCGCGAGATGTAGTCGTCCACCATCCCGGACTTGAGCGGGCCCGGTCGATAGAGCGCGTTCAGCGCGATCAGGTCGTCGAGGCGCTCGGGTTTTGCTTTCCGGAGCAGCTCGCGCATGCCCGAACTCTCGAACTGGAACACACCGTAGGTCTGGCCTTCGCTGAACAGCTGGAAGGTCTTGCTGTCGTTCAGCGGGATGGCATCGATGTCGAGATCGATCCCCTCGGTCCGCTTGATCTCATCGAGGGCATCCTGGATCAGCGTCAGCGTGCTGAGACCGAGGAAGTCCATCTTCAGGAGGCCGACGCGTTCGACCTCTTTCATCGCCCACTGCGTGACGATTTCGTCCTTCTGGCTCTTGTAGAGCGGGACGAACTCGGTGAGCGGACGCGGCGCGATGACGACGCCCGCGGCGTGGACGGACGCATGCCGGGTCATGCCTTCGAGACGTTGCGCGACGGCGAGCAGCTCGCGGATCCGCTCGTCCTTCTGCTGCATGTCCTTCAGCGCCGGGCTTTCTTCGAGCGCCTTCGCGAGGGTCATGTCGAGCGCCGGCGGCACGGCCTTAGCGACACGGTCGGCATCCGCATACGGAATGTCCATGACGCGCGCCACGTCGCGCACCACCGCCCGCGCCTTCATCGTCCCGAACGTGATGATCTGCGCGACGTTGGCGCGGCCGTACTTCTCGGTGACGTATTCGATGACTTCACCGCGGCGCCGCTCGCAGAAGTCGATGTCGATGTCGGGCAGCGACACGCGCTCAGGATTGAGGAAGCGCTCGAAGATCAGGTCGTATTCGATCGGGTCGACGTCGGTGATGCGCAGGCAGTAAGCGACGAAGCTGCCGGCAGCGGATCCGCGGCCCGGCCCAACGGGAATCCCCTTCTCGCGCGCATAGCGGATGAAATCCCAGGTGATCAGGAAGTACCCGGGGTACTTCATCTGCTTGATCATCTCGATTTCGTAGGTGAGCCGTCGCTCGTACTCGTCGATCGTGTGCTTGAGGATTCCTCTGAAGGCGAGATCCTTCAAGCGCGTCAGCCGCATCTCGAAGCCCTGACGGACGATGTGCTCGAAGTAGTCGTCGAGGGTAAAGCCGTCTGGGACGTCGAAGTTCGGGAGGTGATTCACCGTCCCCGAAAGGTCCACGTTGCAGCGCTCGGCGATCCGCACCGTGTTGGCCATCGCCTCGGGGAAGTCACCGAACACCTGCGCCATTTCGGCGGCGGTCTTCAGGTAGAACTGGTCGCCGTGATACTTGAGGCGCTCGGTATCGTTGACCGTCTTGCCGGTGCCGATGCACAGCAGGATGTCGTGCGGCTTGTGATCGGAGTTCTGCAGGTAGTGGACGTCGTTGGTCGCGACGAGCTGCAGGTTCAGCTCCTTCGCGATCGGCTGGAGCCCGACGTTCACGATCTTCTGCTCGTCGATGCCCTGGTATTGCATCTCGAGGAAGAAGTTGTTCGGTCCGAGGATGTCGCGATACGCGGCCGCCGCCTCGAGAGCCTTCCGCTGCTGTTCGCGCCGGATGCCGGTGGCAACCTCACCCTTGAGGCAGCTGCTCAGCCCGATCAGCCCCTTCGAATGTTGCGCCAGCAGCTCCTTGTCGATACGCGGTTTGTAGTAGAAGCCCTCGGTGTAGCCAGACGACACCAGCTTGATGAGGTTGTGGTACCCCTCTTTGGTCTCAGCCAGCAGGACCAGGTGATTGGCCGTCTCGCCGGGTGTGCCGCTCTTGGTCCGCCGATCCCCGGGGGCGACGTAGACCTCGCAGCCGAGGATCGGGTTGATCCCGCGCTTCCGCGCCTGGTCGTGGAACACGATCGACGAGAACATGTTGCCGTGCTCGGTGATCGCCGCCGCCGGCATCTTCAGCTCGACGCACTTGTCGAGCAGCTCCTCGATGCGGCACGCGCCGTCGAGCAGCGAGTACTCGGAGTGCAGATGCAGGTGGACGAAGTCGCTCATTCCCACTCGATCGTCGAAGGCGGCTTCGAGCTGATGTCGTAAACCACCCGGTTGATGCCCTTGACTTCGTTGACGATGCGCGACGAGATCGTGGCGAGGAGCTCGTGCGGGAGGCGCGCCCAGTCGGCGGTCATGCCGTCCTTGCTCTCTACCGCGCGGATCGCGATCGTGTACTCGTAAGTCCGCGCGTCACCCATCACGCCCACGCTCTGGACCGGCAGCAGCACCGCGAAGGACTGCCACAGCTTGCGGTACCAGCCGGCCTTCTTCACTTCGTCCGAGACGATGTGGTCGGCACGGCGGAGGAGCGTCAGGCGTGAGTGCGTCACCTCGCCGAGGATGCGCACCGCGAGACCCGGTCCCGGGAACGGCTGGCGCCAGACGAACTCCGCGTCGAGCCCGAGTTCCTCGCCCACCTTGCGCACTTCGTCCTTGAAGAGAAGGCGCAGCGGCTCGACCAGCTTGAAGCGCATGTGCTCCGGCAGCCCGCCGACATTGTGATGGCTCTTGATCGGCGCCGAAGGCCCGACGACCGAGATGCTTTCGATGACGTCGGGATAGAGCGTGCCTTGGGCGAGAAAGTCGAAGGACCCGAGCTTCTTCGCCTCGGCCTCGAACACCTCGATGAAGGCCCCGCCGATGGCCTTGCGCTTTGTTTCAGGATCGGTGACCCCAGCCAGCCGGGTCATGAAGAGATCCGCGGCGTCCACGAAGATCAGTGGCAGGTTCAGACGTTCGAACCGCTTCCGGATCTGCTCTGCTTCGTCCTGCCGCATCACCCCGTTGTCGACGAAGATGCACGTCAGGCGATCGCCAATGGCCCGATGGATCAGCACGGCCGCCACACTCGAGTCAACCCCGCCGCTCAGGCCGCAGACCACGCGTCCATCCCCCACCTGCTCGCGGATCCTGGCCGTCGCTTCCCCGACAAACGACTTCATCGTCCAGTCGCCGGTGCAGCCGCACACGTCGTAGGCGAAGTTGCGAAGGATTTCGAGCCCGTAGTCGGTGTGAGCGACCTCGGGATGGAACAGCAGCGCGTAGAGACCGCGGTCGGCCGACGCCATGGCGGCGACCGGCGCGTTGGCGCTGGTGGCCGTGACGGTGAACCCGGCGGGCGCCGCCTGCACGAAGTCGCCATGGCTGGCCCACACGCGCAGTTCGCGCGGAACCTCGGCAAAGAGCGGCGCGTCAGGGTCGATGGTGATGGTGGCGAGACCGAACTCGCGATGCGGCGCCGGCGCGACCCGGCCGCCAAGTGCGTGGGTCATCAACTGCATGCCGTAGCAGATCCCGAGCACCGGCACACCGGACTCGTAAATCGCCAGGTCGCAGTGCGGTGCGCCGACGTCGGAGACGCTCTTGGGTCCGCCCGACAGAATGATACCGACGGGTTGCCGCTCGCGGATCGTGGCGAGGGGCGTGTCGAAAGGCAGTATCTCCGCGTAGACCGAGAGTTCACGCAACCGGCGCGCAATCAACTGGGTGAATTGCGAGCCGAAGTCGAGGACGACAATAGTCTGATGATTCACTGTGAGAGCTGGCAGCGGGAAAGCGATCGGCTGATCGGATGACGCTATTATAAGCGTGTGAACTCGGCCCGCACCACTACATCTTGTAGGTTTGTTGCCCGAACAGTCGGCCTCGCGCTGACGATCTGTGGCGTAGCCGCGGGCACCGTCTCCGCCCGCCAGGCGGCGGACCCTCAGGCCGGCACGACGGGCATCGAAGGGATGCCGGCAGCGCTGCCCGGCACACCGGTCGCACCGCCCGACGCACCTTCCGACATCCTGTGGACCCAACCGATCGTCGCCGCCTCCACCACCAGTCCGCTCTTCGCTGGTAACTACGTGATCATCTCGCACCTGCCCGGCGTGATCGCGGCGCACCGCGTCTCGGACGGCGTTCGCGTCTGGCATCGGGATCTCAATCCCGAACAGCGGCTCGTCGCCGACGCGACGATGCTCTACGTCGCCGCCGGGGAGGCGATTCACGCGCTGCGCCTCACCGATGGCACCGACGCGTGGCGTGCTCCCGCCGGGACACTGACGGCCCCGTTGCTCGCGCAGGACGGCTGGGTGATTGCCGCCAGCGCCGGCAAACTGATGGCGCTGCGCGCCGGTGACGGCAGCGCGGTATGGACGATCGAGGCCCCGTCGCAGCGCGACGGCGCCGCGCTCTCAGGCGAGACACTGTTTGTGCCGTCGACCGACGGATATGTCCGGGCTCGCGATCTCAAGACCGGCAAGGAAATCTGGCACCGCCGCCTCGGCGGCCAGCCTGGCGAGCCGCTCGTCGTCGGCGAGAGCCTGGTCGTCGCTGCGGCCGACAAGGCCGTTTACAAACTGAATGCCGCGACCGGCGACAAGCAGTGGCGATACCGGGTCGGCGCCAGCATCCGTGGCCGCGCCGCGACGGATGGTGAGCGCATCTTCGTGACCGCGCTCGACAACATGGTCCGCGCCATCGATTTCGGCCATGGTGCGCTGAAGTGGCAGGTCGGGATGACGTTCCGGCCCCTGACGGGCCCGGTCGTCGCCGGTAACACCGTCTTCATCACCAGCCCGGGCACCGACATCCAGATGCTCCGGACGCTCGATGGCGTCGCCGCCGGCAAGGTCGCCTTTCCGGCCAAGCTCGCGGTTCCGCCGGGGATGCTGCAGTCGGACTACGGTGTAGCGATCGCGGGTATCACCGGTGGGCTCGAGGAGAGCTGGAACCTGCTGATTACCGGCCCCGTCCGCGCCGTGCCCGCTACGTTACCTACGGGGCCACGGCCGAAGTAGCGGCGAGCTCTTCGCGGACGGTGCCCGCCAGCCGGGCGACACCTTCGCGGATCCTCTCGTGCGTGGGCGCCGAGAACGACAGCCGGATGAGGTTGTGCCCGGTGCCATCGACGAAGAACGCTTCCCCGGCCACGTAGATCACGCCGTTCCCAGCCGCCCTCGAAATCATCGTCTCGCCATTGATCTGCGGCGGCAGCGTAGCCCAGAGGAAGAACCCGCCGCGTGGTGCCGGCCAGCTCACTTCCCCACCGAATTCGCGCGTCAGCGCCTCGGTCATGACGTCGCGCTTCTCCTGGTAGTGGCGCCGAAGCAACGGCAGCTGGCGCGCGAGGATCCCACGCCGGCAGCACTCGAAGACGACGCGCTGATCGAGCGCGCCGGTGCACAGATCGGCGGCTTGCTTCGCCATCTCGAACTTGGCGGCAAGCGGCGCCGGCGCATCGATCCACGCGACGCGAAACCCTGGCGCCAGCGTTTTCGAGAAGCTGCTCAAATACACCACGCGTCCATTCACGTCATCGGCGCGGATCGGCCGCACGTCCGCTTCAGACGCCGAATCGTCGAAGTAGAGCTCGCGATAGGGATCGTCTTCCACGAGCATGACGTTGCGGCGCTCGGCCCACTCGAGCAGGAGGGTGCGCTTCTCGCGCCCAATCAGCAGACCGGTCGGATTCTGGAAGTTGGGCACGACGTAGAGCATGCGGACGCGGTGCCCTTCGGACTGCAGGCGGGTGCAAGTCTCGTCGAGCGCGTCGAGGTCCACACCGTCGGCGTCCTGCCTGACCCCCACCATGGTCGCCTGGACGTTCCGGAACGCCGTGATCGCGCCGGTGTAGGTCGGCAGTTCGACGAGGACGACGTCGCCGGGATCGAGCATGACGCGGGCGACCAGGTCGAGGCCCTGCTGCGAGCCCGTCGTGATCAGCAGCCGTTCGCTCGACGTCTTGACACCGCGCGACGCCATGATCCCGGCGATTGCCTCGATCAAGGGCTTGTAGCCGCGCGTCGGGCCGTACTGCAGCGTGCTGCCGTCAGTGCCGGCGAGCAGCTCCCGCGTGATCGCGCTGAACTCTTCCCATGGAAACGTCTCGGGTGCCGGGTAGCCGGGGGCAAACGAGATGATGTCGCGCGACTGCGCCAGCACGGTGCCCATGCGGCGGATCGCCGATTCCTGCATCTGCCCGGCGGCACTCGAAAGAAAGTCGTCGTAATTGATCATGCGGATATGTTGGGCTGAGCCACTCTCAACGTTCGCACGGCTTCGGTGCTCCGCGCGTAGAGACGGTATTGCGCGAGATACCCACCAAGGGCCGTCAGCGCGAGATATTGAAAGACGAAGCCGCGCATCAGCCACGCGGCCACCTGCAGTGGCACGACCGCGAGACCAACCAGCGGCACGAAGGCAATCAGGCCGAGTCCGGCCGTTGCCAGGATCGACGCCACCGTCGCGAGCACGACCAGCAGCAGGACGATGCCGAAGATCGCCGCGATTTCGCGCAGCGACCCGCGCATGAAGATCGAGCACGTGCCCGGCCGCCGTCCGCACGCTCACGTCCTCGACCGCGACGATCATCTGCGTCAGCAGGTAGATCAGATTGATGATCGTGATCCAGACCACGAGGATGCTCGAGGCCAGGGCCGCAAGGACCGTCCAGCCGAGGATCACCGGTGTGTTCTCGGCCAGCGCATAGCCGCCGACGATGAACCCCAGGTAGATCGCCGCGGTAACGAGATACGCGATCAGGAGGCAGCCGCCAAGGCGAAGGTAACGCCGCCACAGCCGCTTGCATCCGTCGAGGAACGGATCGATGTGCACGTGGCCGGCGCGCCGCACCGCCTCGATCCGGAGCGGGGGCCGTTCGATCGGACCTGCCGTGGCTTCCGCGGCGGCCAGCAGCGCCATGGTGCCGCCCTTCACGATGAACGTGAGCGCCGAGCCACCGAGCAGCACAAGAAGAAACGCCGTCGCATACGCGGCAAACGCGACCGGGTTCGCCCTCAGTGCCGCGAAGACCGACGCCACGATGTCGCGAATGTCGCCGGCGAGCAGATCATCGACTTCCGCACCGAGCAGCAGCACCACCAGGAACAGGCCGCCGATCACGGGCACCGCGAGCAGGATCTTGAGCGTCGCTTCCGCGATGAACTGCACCACCACGAGCGGCCAGTTGGCCGCGGCGATCAGCGCCCCGCGCTTCAGTGCGGCTTTGAGTGGAAGGTGATGTGGCATGCGTGCAGCCTTCTGAGTTTACCCTTTGCGGTATCCTCCTGCCCAAGGTGCGCAGGCTGGAAACTCCCCTCATGCGGGACCGCTACGGTCAGTTGGCGCCGGCTGCTGGCCGGCGGCGTCCTGCTCGCACTGGCGGCCGGACTGATCGGCGCCGTCATCGAGTGGAAGCGTTTCGGCATCGGTGCCGCGGCCGGCGGTCGCCAGGGCGGACGCGGACGTGCGCCGGGACTTCGACGCCAAGACCGCGCTGCTGGCGCGGCTCGCGGCCGCCATTGCTGCCGACCCCGGTACCGCCGCCGCTCTGAAGGCGGCGCGCTCGCTCCAGGGCAGCGCCGATCCCGACGCGGCCCGGGCGCTCTTCGAGATCATCGATGCTCGCACCGTCGAGGTGCGCGAGCGTTCCGACATCGCGGTCACCATCTACGACTTTCCAAACGATGTGGCGCGGGCGTGGGCCGGCCGGCCGTCCGACCTGCAGGGCGAGCAGATCCGCAGTCCGCGCGCCTGGTTCGTCACGCCATCCGCCCAGGGGTTGCGGCTGGTCCACGTCGTGCCGGTGCGCGCCGGCGACGATGGCCCGATCGGCGTGGTCGTCGCCGAGCACGCGCTGTCAGCGGCGCCGGTGCCGGGGGCGCTCGCACAGGACGTCGCGACGATTCCGACCTCGGTCGGTCCCGCCTCGGTCGTCTTCCAATACGAGGGCGCCGGCGAGCAGACAGCGCGCCGACACGTTCCTCCTCCGTGCGCCCACCGGCGACGTCCTGCTCGAGGCCTCGCTGCCTCCGACCCAGATCGCACGGGCCCGGTCACTCCTGCGCCGGCAGGTGCTGTCGGTGGTCCTCGGTGTGCTGACGGTAACGCTGATCCTGCTGACCGGTCCGCTGCTCGACCTGCGCGCGCGGCGGCGCGGCGCGGCACCGCCGGCGTACCCGAGCATGACGATCGGCGCCGCCCTCCTGGTCCTGGCCGGTGCGGCAGTGGGATGGACCGCACTCGACATCGCCGTCGAAGGCCGTCCGGGTTACCCGGTGCTGCTGCTCGTGGCCGGCAGCGCGGCCGCAGGGGTGATCGCGCTGCTCGCCGCGCCGATGTCGCGCTGGCGCGCACGCCGGCGCCGAATCCGCCAGGCACCAGATCACGCCCGACGTGTTCTTCGTCTCGCAGCAACTGCTCAGCGGACTCGTCGTCGCTGCACTGGTGTCGCTCTTTGCCGTCGTGTTACGCCAGGCTCTCGAAGTGGCGCCGGTCGACCTGCAGCATTTCTCGCTGCATCCATGGAGCGCCGAGCGCCTGACGTTGCTGGCAGGCATCCTTACCAGCAACCTCGCCGCGCTATGGGCGGCAACCACCATCCTCGCCCTGGCGCTGACGGGATGGCGCTTTCCGCGGCGTGACGTCGGGACGCTGGCACTGGCGTGGGGGCTCTGGACGCTGCCGTCGTTCGTGGTGGCTGGGGCCGCCGCGTACCGAGGCTGGCCGATGCCGGCATTGGGGATCGCGCTGTCGGCCGGCGTCTGTGCGGCCGCGGCACTGGCGGCCCGTGACGCCGCCCGCTGGTTCCGCCACACGACGGTGGCGGCGCGGATCCTCGCGCTGTTTGTCGCGTTCCTGCTGCCGTCACTCCTGCTCTACCCATCCGTGAGTTTCTACACCTCGCGCGCCGTGCGCTCGGTCATCGCCTCGAAGTTCGCCGTCGAGGCCCAGAAGCATCCCGAGATGCTGCAAACGCGGCTCGACGAGGTCCGCAAGCAGGTCGATGGGATGTCTTCGCTCCCCAACCTGGTGCGAAGCGGCGGCGCAGACCCGGGTGCCGAAGGGTGCAGGCCGGACGCTGCGGCCTCGGCATTCTTCGTGTGGCGGCAGACCGAGCTCGCCCGCGCCCGCTTGACGTCAGCCGTTGAACTCTACGACGCCGACGGCGCGATCGTCAGTTGCTTCGCACTGAATTTTCCGGAGTACACGGGCACACCGCGGCCGCCCCGGAGCTCGGTCTCCTGCGACTGGAAGGTCTTCGGCGAAGCGGCGCCGTTTGGCTCCAACGAGCGCCGCATGCTCCACGCCGAGAAGGGCATCTGCGAGGGCCAGGGGTCCGATGGCCGCGTGCTCGGCTCGATCGTGATCCACATCGGTCTCGACTACCGCACGCTGCCCTTCATCACATCGCAGAGTCCGTACTTCGAAGTGTTCCGCACCGAGGGCGGTGCGCCGGCCGAAGGCACAACCGGCAGCGATGTCGAGCTCGTCATCTACGGCTGGGGACTGACGCCTCTCTATGCGTCGGGCACCGCCGCCTGGCCGATCACGCCCGAGCTCTTTGCCCGGGTCTATCGCAGCCGTGAACCGTTCTGGACGGAAATCGAGCGCGGCGATGTTCGCTGGAACGTGTTCTTTTCGAACGACCGCAACGGCATCTACGCCCTCGGCTATCCCGCGCTCACGCTGTTCGACCGCTTCGTGCATCTCGCCGAGCTGACCACGCTCGCCGGCGCGGTGTTCGTGCTCGTCTGATCGGGACCGCCTTCTTCACGCGCGTCGCCCGTGAACGGCCCCGGGTCGGGCGGGCACTGCTCCGGGAGATCCGCGCCAGCTTCTATCGCAAGTTGTTCCTGGCGTTCGTGCTCGCGTCGATCATCCCGGTGCTGACGCTCGCACTGGTGATCCGCGCCTATTTCGCCGGTCTGCTCCGCGCGGACGTCGAGGCGGAAGCGGCGCGCTCGGCCTCCGTCGCTCAGCGCGTCATTGAAGAAACGCAGGCTCTGCCCCAGCGCGGCGGCGAATCGCTGCCGCCGGCCAGTGACGACGTGCTGATCTGGATCAGCCAGGTCATCGACCAGGACGTCAACATTTTCGCCGGCCCGGATCTGCTGGCCACGAGCGAGCGCGATCTGTTTGCGTCCGGGCTCCTGCCGACGCGCACGCCCGCGGACGTCTATCGGGCGATCGTGGTGGAACGCCTGCCCAGCTTCGTGGCCGAGGATCGGATCTCCACGCTGCCCTACATGATTGCCGCCGCACCGGTGCGGGCCGGCGGCCGTGATGCGATCCTGACGGTGCCGCTCGCCAATCAGCAGCGCGAGATCGAACGCGAAGTGGACGAGATCGACCGCGGCATTCACCTCGCGGCGCTGTTCTTCATCCTCGTTGGCGCCGCCATCGGCCTGTCGATGGCCGAGCGGATCGCGGACCCGGTCCGGCGGTTGACGCGCGCGACCCGCCGCATTGCCAGCGGCGACTTCGACGCGCGCATCGCGGTGCGCTCGGCTGACGAACTGCGCCGGCTCGTGGATGCGTTCAACAGCATGGCCGGCGAGCTCAAGGCGCAACGAACGCAACTCGAGCGCACGCACCGGCTCGAGGCCTGGGCCGAGATGGCGCGCCAGGTTGCGCACGAGATCAAGAACCCGCTGACCCCGATCCAGCTGTCGGCCGAGCACCTCCGCCGCGTCCACGCCGATCGCGGCGAGCCGATGGGCGCCGTCCTCGACAGTTGCGTGACGTCGATCCTCGGCCAGGTGCGCCTGCTCCGGCAGATCTCGTCGGAGTTCTCGAACTTCGCGTCATCCCCGGTGGCGCGCCCCGCCGCCGCCGACCTGCCGGAGCTCGTCGCTGAAGTCGTCGACCCCTATCGCACCGGCCTCGCCGATCGCGTGCTGATCGACAACCAGGTGGCGCCGCCGCTGCCGACGGTGCTGATCGATCGCGTCCTGATCGGCCGCGCGCTGGTGAATATCATCGAGAACGCCCTGCACGCGATGCCGTCCAGGGGATCGATCACGCTGACCGCCGCCGCAACGGCAGACGCCGTCGTTCTTCGCGTGCGGGATACAGGAGTCGGGATGGATGAAGAGGCGCTGACGCGCGTGTTCGAACCCTACTTCTCCACCAAGGCCACCGGCACGGGCCTCGGGCTGCCGATCGCGAGGCGGAACGTGGAGTTGAGCGGGGGCCGGATCGACGTCGAGAGCGCGAAGGGCCAGGGGACGACGGTGATCGTGACGCTGCCCATACACGGATGACACGGAGCTCACGGAGGTCACGGAGGTCACGGAAAATACATGAACACGGAGGCACGGGGACACGGAGGGTTCTCGCGCCGCGCTTTGCGCGGCGTGGCAAGTGAACGACGCACAAAACACAAACAGCGTCTGATCAAGGGCTGCTTGTGTTCTTGTGCGTCGTTCACTCGCCACCTGACGCCGGCTTTGCCGGCGTCGCGAGAACCGTCGCAAACGCGTGTCTCGCCGCTAGTGCCCTAGGTTTTCCCCGTGTCGTCCCCGTGTCCCCGTGCCTCCGTGATGAAGCATTTCTCCGTGAACTCCGTGATTGCAACTCCGAGCTATCCGGGTGCCGGTCTTTCCCCATCAGGCTGCCGCCGGTTTAGACGGCCCATGATCCAGAAGATGATGGCAAAGACGGTATAGGAGTAGGCCATCACGACGAGCGCGAGCCGCGGGTGCGTCGCGATCAGCGCAATGATGACGGCGCCCATGAACAGCGCCAGGTAAGAACGACGCCAGCCGACATCGATCGCCTTCACACTGCGGAAGCGGATCGTGCTCACCATCAGCAGCGCCGGGACGAGGACCATCGCGAGCGCCGGCAGCGCCTGCCGCCACTCCGAGCAGACCCCACCGGGATAGAGATACACCGTCGAGGCGATCACGCCGGCAGCGGCGGGACTCGGCATCCCTGCGAAGTACCGCTTGTCACTCGGATTACTCGTCTGGATGTTGAACCGCGCCAGGCGCATCGCGGTCGCGGTGAGATAAAGGAAGCCGACCGCCCACCCGAGACGGCCGCAGCGGCCACAGGCCCCACGTAAACGCCAGGATCGCCGGCGCCAGGCCGAACGACACGATGTCAGCCAGCGAATCGAGCTGCACGCCGAAGGCCGACGTCGAATTGGTCAGGCGCGCGAAAAAGCCGTCGAGCGTATCGAGCACCATCGCGATCCCGATCAGCAGCGCCGCCGTATCGAAATCCGCCCGCGTGGCATAGACCACGCAGGCGTAGCCGCAGAAGAGGTTCGCGACGGTCAGCAGCGACGGCAGCAGGAACACGCCGCGGCGGAACCGGCGCGGACGGTCGGTCCGCCGCCGGCCGAATACTATCGAGCACCACCGCTCCCCATCGTCGCGAGCACGGTCTCGCCGGCGACCGTGCGGTCGCCGACCGAGACGCGCAGTTCCGCGTCGACCGGCAGGAACACGTCCATGCGGGAGCCGAACTTCATCAGGCCGATCCGCTCACCGCGTTCGAGCTGCTGGCCCTCGACGACGCGGCAGACAATGCGCCGCGCCAGCATGCCCACCACCTGGCGAACGACGACGGTGCGGCCGTTGGCATCGATCCAGAGCTCGTTCAGCTCGTTGTCGTTCGAGCCTTCGTTGTACGCGGGGAGGAACTTGCCCGGCTTGTACTCGATCTTCGTGACCCGCCCTTCGACCGGCGTGCGGTTCATGTGGACGTCCATCGGGCGACAGGAAGATGGTGATCTGCTTCCAGTCCCCCGGAGGGGCCCAGCGCTGATCGGACGGTCCCGCAATCATCACGCGCCCATCGGCCGGCGCCACGACCAGGCCCGCGTCCTGCGGCACCTGGCGCTCCGGATCCCGGAAGAAATACGTCATGAATCCGCCCAGGAGGGCGAACGAGGTGGCGATGACCGGCCGTTTGGCCACAGCCGCAATGGCCGCGGGCACGAGGGCGGCGCCGATGAAAGGGAGACCTGCGCGATCGATCTTCATACCGGAAGAATGCCGTACAAAGAAGAAGAGGGCCAGTGGCCGGAGCGTGCGCTGGGGAAAAGCGCGGTCCGGCGGCTGGCCCTCGGCTGGAGAAATGGACGCAGCGGGCGCGTCAGTGATGCGCGGCGTGGGACGGTTCGGCGTCGCCCACGCGTCGCCGCAGGATGTTCTCCATCTGGTCTTTCAGCTGCAATTTCTCTTTTTTCAGCGTGACTTCTTCGATGAGTTCGGGGTTGGTGAGGTAGGTGCGTTCCGCGTAGTGGTGAAGCCGTTCGTCGAGGTCGTGGTGCCGGGTGGCGAGCTGGCGGAACTCCTCGTCGGTCTGCAGGAGCCTCCGCTTCACTTCTTCGAAGTCAGTTTGCATCTTCGCCCTCCTTTGCGCTCTTCTTTCAATGTTCAATCGCGGTCGATCATAGGCGCACGGTAACACAAGAATCCCAGGCCTTCAAGTTCATGGTTTTGGCCATCCAACCTCATGGATTGAGCCACAAAATCAGGCCATCTTCCTCCGGGTTTTCGTAGTACTTCGTCCGGGTGTGGGTCACTTTGAAGCCGAGGCCTTCATAGAGACGGATCGCCGCGGTGTTCGAGATGCGGACGTCGAGGGTCGCGAAACGCACGCCCGTTTCGAGCAGGATCCGTTGCAGTAAGGCCCGCGCGATCCCCTGCCGGCGCCGCGCGGCCGCAACCGCGATGGTGTTGACGTCGAGCTGCTGCTTGCCGAAGACGTAGCAGGCGCAGAAGGCCACGATCTGCGCCTGGTCGCGGGCGACCCAGAGCTGGGTGACCGGCGACTGCATCATCACGTCGAAGGTATCGGGCGTCCACGGATTGCTGAAGGACGCGGTCTCGAGATCGAGGATGGCGGCGCGGTCCGCCGCGGACGGCTGGAGCAGCCGTTCGATCTAGCACGGCCGGCGGCACCGGCGTGCTCACGCACCCGCGCGCCGGTCGCGCGCGATCTCGGCGTCCGGCTTGCGGACGTAGATCGGGATGACCGCGTGCGGCAGCACGGCACGCCCAGGGGCACCGGCGGCGATACGCCCGATCGCCGCCGCCAGGTGCGGCACCGTGTCGGCCACGTGCGCGGCCTCGATCGCGGCCGCCTGAATCGCTGCCGCGTAGCGGACGGCGCCATCACCCTCGAAGCTCGCTCCACGCAGCCAGGGTGCGTGCTGCTCGAGGACCACGGCCGGTGCGGCCGCGATCGCGTCGGTGAGTGGCTCGGGCCTGCCCGCCTCGTCGCTCGAACAGCTGGGCGAAGACCTCGCCGCGCTGCGCGTCCATCCACGCCGCAATCCGTACGGCGCCTTCTGGTGCCGCCACGGCGATCGCTTCGAGCGTCGAGACCGGGACGATCTTCTGCCCGCGCGCCATCGCCAGGCCCTGCATCGTCGCGATCCCGATGCGCAAGCCGGTGAACGATCCCGGGCCGGCCGCCACGGCGAAAAGCTCGACGTCGCTGATCTGAACACCAGCCGCGGCGCAGGCCTGCATCAGGTCGCCGGGCAGGCGCTGGCCGTGCGTGAGGCTGGGATCGCCGCTGCGCTCATAGAGCACGTCGTCGCCGCGCAGCAGCGGCAACGCTGCCCGCGCGCGTGGTGGTATCGAGAGCGAGGATCAGCACGGCAAGCTCAATCTGCTCAATGTTATATTCAGAGTTCTGCGTTCCTTCAGCCTTTCATGACCGCTCCAACCGAGCCCGCCGGCGCGACGCCGGCGATGCGGCAGTATTTCGATGCCAAGCGTCAGCACCGTGACGCCATCGTCTTTTTCCGCATGGGTGACTTCTACGAGATGTTCTATGAAGACGCGCTGACGGCGGCGCGCGCGCTGGAACTGACGCTGACCTCGCGCTCGAAGGATTCAACCGGCGGCGCCATCCCGATGTGCGGCATCCCGTTCCATGCCGCCGACGGCTACATCGCCCGGCTCGTCAAGAAGGGGTTTCGCGTCGCGGTGTGCGAGCAGATGGAGGATCCGAAGAAGGCCAAAGGGATCGTCCGCCGCGAGGTCGTCCGCGTCGTCTCGCCCGGAACCCTGACCGACTCCGGCTACCTGGACGCGCGCGAGCCCGCGTTCCTGATGGGGATCGCGCCGGCTGCGCAGGGTGCCGGCTACGGCATCGCGCTGCTCGACCTCTCGACCGGCGAGTTCACCGCTACCGAGTATCTCGGCGCCGGTGCGCGCCAGACCTTGCTGGACGAGCTCGCCGTGCTGCGCCCGCGCGAGATCGTCGCCCCCTCGCAGTTCGCGGATGCCGACGCGCTCGTCGCTGAACTGCGGCTCGGCGCGCTGGTCACGCATACCGACGACTGGGCCTTCGACTTCGAATCCGCACGACGCACGCTGCTCGAGCAGCTCCGCGCCCACAGCCTGCAGGGCTACGGGCTCGACGATCATGCGCCGGCGACCTGCGCCGCCGGCGCACTGGTCCAATACCTGCGCGAGACTCAAAAGGCGGACCTCTCGCACATCCGCGAGATCGCCTTCCGCACCGGCAGCGACTGCCTCATCGTCGATCCGACCACGTTGCGGAACCTCGAAGTGGTGGAAGCGGCCCAGGGTGGACGTGCCGGCTCGCTGCTGAACGAGATCGACCGCACGATCACGCCGATGGGCGGCCGCTTGTTGCGCGGCTGGCTGCTGCGCCCGCTCCTCGCGCTCGAGCGCATCCAGGACCGGCTCGATGCCGTCGAGGAGTTCGCGTTCCGCTCGACCGAGCGGGTCAAGGTCCGCGAGACGCTCAAGTCGATCCACGACATGGAGCGGCTGGTCGCGCGCGCCTCGCTCGGCACCGCGGGTCCGCGCGACCTGGTCTCGCTCAAGCAGTCGATCGCGACGGTGCCGCGCGTGCGGATGCTGCTCAGCGAGCTGCAGGCGCCACTGGTCCGCAGCCTCCTCGCCGAGATCGACGACCTGGCCGACATTCGTGACGCGCTCGACGCGGCATTGATCGACGAACCGCCGGCGCTGGCCCGCGATGGCGGCATGCTGCGCGACGGCATCGACCCCGAGCTCGACGACCTGCGCAGCATCAGCCGCTCCGGCAAGCAGCGCATCGCCGAGATGGAAGAGGCCGAGCGCGCGCGCACCGGCATCAGCAATCTCAAGATCCGCTACAACCGCGTGTTCGGGTACTACATCGAGATTTCCAAATCGAACCTCGGCAGCGTCCCGCCCGACTATCACCGCAAGCAGACGATCGCCGGCGGTGAGCGGTTCATCACGCCCGGCCTGAAGGAATACGAAGAGAAGGTCGTCGGCGCCGACGAGCGCATCATCACGCGCGAAGTCGAGCTCTTCGAGGCGTTGCGCGCACGCGTGGCGGCCGAGGCGCCGCGGGTGCAGGACACGGCGCGTGGGATCGCGGCCCTCGACGTCCTCGCCGCCCTCGCTGAGACCGCCGCGGTGTGCAACTACACCAAGCCGTTGATGCATGCGAGCGATGAACTCGTGGCCACCGATGCCCGCCACGCGGTCGTCGAGCGCTATGCGCCGGACGCGTTCGTGCCGAACGACGTCACTCTCGACGGCGACGCGCACCAGCTCGTGATCCTGACCGGACCGAACATGGGCGGCAAGTCCACCTACCTGCGCCAGACCGCACTGCTCTGCCTGATGGCCCAGGCTGGATCGTTCGTGCCGGCGAGATCGGCGAAGCTGCCCGTGGTCGATCGGCTGTTCGCGCGGGTCGGGGCGTCGGACAACATCGCGCGCGGCCAGTCGACCTTCATGGTCGAGATGCAGGAGACGGCCAACATCCTCCACTGCGCGACGTCCCGAAGCCTGGTGATCCTCGACGAGATCGGCCGCGGCACCGCGACCTTCGATGGCCTCAGCCTCGCCTGGGCGGTGGCCGAATACCTCGCGTCCAATCCGAAGGTCACGGCCGAAGACGATCTTCGCCACCCACTACCACGAGCTGACCGACCTCGCCGACGCGCTCCCTCGGTGGCCAACTTCCATGTCGTCGTGCGCGAGTGGAAGGACGACATCGTGTTTCTGCGCAAGGTCGTGCCGGGACGCTCGGATCGCAGCTACGGGATCCAGGTGGCGCGCCTGGCCGGACTGCCCGCGACCGTCGTCGGCCGGGCGCGCGAGATTCTCAACGGCCTCGAGCGGGACGAACTGTCACGTGGCGGACGTCCCTCGCTGAGCGGCGAGGCGGCGCGCAATCAGCAGCAGCTCGGCCTCTTCCAGGCGCCGCCCGCCGGTGACGATCCGGTGCACAAGCGCCTGCGCGAGATCGACGTCAATCAGCTCACGCCGATGCAGGCGCTCGCACTGCTCGCCGAGCTCAAGCAGGAGGTGGACAGCTGATGCTTCGCCTGGCGGCCGCGGGGTCGCTCCTGCTGCTTGCGCTCGGCTGCACCAGCGCGCCCCCGGCACCACCAGGCGCGATCGTCGTCGGGATGACGAACTCGGCGCTCGACATGGATCCGCGGGTCGCGGGCGACGAGGCGTCGCAGAAGGTGCATCAGCTGCGTCTACAGCTCGCTGGTGCAGATCGACGACCAGCTGCGGGTCGTGCCGGACGTCGCAGAATCACTCGAGCAGCCGGATCCGCTCACCTACGTGGCGAAGCTGCGCAAGGGCGTGCTCTTCCACAACGGCCGCGAGCTGACATCCGCCGACGTCGTCTACACCTTCCGCAGCCTGATCGATCCCAACTTTCGCGGCCGCACGGGCGCATATCGACAGCTCGGCGCCGTCGACGCCATCGATTCGCACACCGTCAAGTTCACGCTGAAGGAGCCGTTCGCGTCGTTTCCGATCAACCTGGTGATCGGGATCGTGCAGGACGGCTCCGGCACCGGACCGCGGACGGCTGCCGATCGGCACCGGACCTTACAAGCTCACGAGCTTCGCGGCCGACGATCGCATCGTGCTCTCCCCCTTCGCGGAGCACTACAGAGGTGCGCCGAAGAACACCGGCATCATTCTCAAGGTCGTGCCCGACGACACGATGCGTGGCCTCGAGCTCCGCAAGGGCACGGTCGACATCGTCGTCAACGACGTTGCGCCCGACATCGTCGCGCAGCTGCGCAACGAGGGGCGGCTCCACCTCGTCACGGCGCCCGGCACCGACTACGCCTACATGGGGATGAACCTGCGCGACCCGATCCTGTCGCGCGTGGAGGTGCGGAAGGCGATCGGATTTGCCATCGACCGGGGCGCGATCGTGGAGCATCTGCGCCGAGGCTTCGCGACGCCCGCGGTTGGGATCGTGCCGCCGATGTCCTGGGCCTTCGCGGCGGATGTGTTCTCGTTCCGGCACGATCCCGCCGAAGCCCGCCGGCTGCTCGACCAGGCGGGTTATCCAGATCCTGATGGCGACGGCCCGCGGCCGCGCTTCTCGCTCACGATCAGGACCTCGACCTCAGAGGTGTATCGCACGCAGGCGGCGGTGATCCAGCACGATCTCGAGCAGGTTGGGATCCATCTCGACGTGCGCTCCACCGAATTGCCGACGTTGCTGAACGATGCCGCACGCGGCAACTTCCAGCTCTACACGCTGCAGTTCGTCGGCGTCACGGATCCCGACATGCTGCGCCGTGTCTATCACTCCAAACAGGCGCCGCCGGCAGGCTTGAATCGCGTCTTCTACGTCAATCCAGAGGTGGACAGCCTCATCGGTCAGGCGGCGCTGCCGGGTTCCGACGATGCGCGACGCGCGCTGTATGTGCGCGCTCAGAAATTGATCGCGGAGGATGTGCCGTACATACCGCTCTGGTATCGCACCAACGTCGCCGTGACGCAGGCCGACATCGAGGGCGTGACGCTCTCACCGATCGCGGACTTCGGCTTCTTGAAGGACGTCTACCGGAGGCCCGCTCGTTGAGGCACTCCCGGGCGAGTGCGAATGCCGTCTCGCGCTCTTCGTTGTCGTCGGCCTGTGTCCTCGTTTGGCGCCGGGTCTCAGGTCGCGCACGCGCAGACGGACGCGCCGATCGTCGGCAGCCGCTACGATCCGCGCCTGACAGTTCCGGGTGCTGGCCACGCCTCGCGCCGACATCTACTTCCACCAGGGTGAGGAAGCGCTGGCGCGGCGGCTCGCGCGCATCATCGACGAAGTCGTACCGGAGGTCGATCGTCGGCTCGGCGGGGCGCCGAGCGGACGGCTGCACGTGATCCTCGTCGACCAGACCGACGTGTCGAATGGCTGGGCGACCGTCGTCCCCTACAACCTGATCGAGATCGCGCGCGGTGCCGCCATCCGGCAGCAGCGTCATCGGCAACACCGACGACTGGCTGCGGATGGTGTTCGCCCACGAGTACACCCACGTCGTCCACCTGGAGAAATCGCGCGGATGGATCGGCGGCTTGCGCAAGGTCTTCGGACGACTGCCGATTCTTTATCCCAATCTGTTCGTGCCGGACTGGCAGATCGAAGGGTCTGGCGACATTCGAAGAAAGCGCGATCACGCACCAGGGCCGCGTGCCGGCGGGCGACTTCCGCATGCTGCTCGACGAGGCTCCGCGTCCGGCCGCTTCGCCCCGCTCGATCGCGCCACGAGCGCGGTGATCGACTGGCCAGGTGGGAACTCGGCGTATCTCTACGGCGCGTACTTTCATCAATACCTGGCCGAGCGCTTCGGCGCCGAGACACTGACCCGCCTGTCGAGTCGCAACGGCCGGACGCTTGCCGTTCCTCGGGCTCGGGTGCATTCAAGAACGTCTACGGCCGATCGCTGGGCGAACTGTGGCGTGACTTCGAGAGCGACACTGCCAAGCGGCTCAGCGACTCGTCCGCGAACCGAGGAGCGGACACGGCTGACGCATCACGGCTTCACCGTCACGAGCTCCAGCGTTCAGCCCCGACGGACGACTGTTCTATTCCGTCGCGAACCCGCACGGCTTCCCGTCGCTGATGGAGCGGCTCCCGGACGGAACGTCGCGAACGGTTGCGTCGACGGTTCCACGGCAACCGGCTGGCCGTTGCCGGCGGCCTGCTGGTGTTCGATCAACTCGAGTTCGACGGGCAGGTCGCATTGTTCTCGGATCTCTATGCCCGTCCGATGGACGGCGGCGATACTCGACACGTCTGACGCAGCGGCGCGCGCGCCGCAGATCCGGATGTCGCTCCCGACGGACGGACGGTCGTCTACACCGTCCAGCAGCCGGGACGCCGCGTGCTCGCAACCATGGTGATTCCGCCTGGCGGTGCGACGACCGCTCAGTCGCGAACGCTGGTGGCCGAGGACGACACCGAGTTCACGTCGCCGCGGTGGTCGCCCGACGCGACGCTCATTGCCGCCGAACGCCGGCGCCTCGGCGGTCCATCTGAAATCGTCCTCGTCGACGCCGCGACCGGCAGCGTCCGCACGCTGACCACCAGTGCGGATGGGCGCAACATCTCGCCGATGTGGATGCCCGACGGCGCCGCTGTGATCTTCGCCTCGGACCGCGGCGGCGGCCCGTTCACGCTGTATCGCGTCAACGTCCAGACCGGCGCTGTCAGCCGCATCGATGCGGCAGGTGCGGGCGCGCAGTCACCGGCTGCTCTCGCCCGACGGAACGCGCCTGGTATTCGTCGGCTACTCGGCGGACGGCTACGATCTCTATTCGCTGCCGAGCGCGCCTTCGCAGCGCGTCAACTTCCAACTCCCAAGTTCCAACTTCCAACGCGCCTGCGGCGCAACTTCCAACTTCCAACTCCCAACTTCCAACTGCCGCGACGCAACATCCGCGGCGGTCGGCGAACGTTGCCGAGCTACACAGCCGTGGCCGACGCTGGCGCCGCGGTTCTGGGTTCCCTTCTTCGACGTGGACGGCGACGACGTGGTCTTCGGCGCCGCGACCGGCGGTTTCGATGCGCTCGGGCGGCACAGCTACGCGCTGTCGGCCGGCTGGACGGTGCCGCGCAATCGGATCGACGGTGCGGTCAACTACACCTACGCGCGATGGTGGCCGGCGATGTTTGCCGGTGCGTCGGACGATACGGACAGCTGGCGCGAAGGCACCGTTCGCTCTCGCGAGATCACGGCCGGCGTGCTGTTGCCGTGGCGCCAGGTCCGATGGTCCTCCAGCATGCTGGCCGCCGCGAGCGCATCGAGCGATGACTTCGACTGCGCGGCGTGTGACGAGCCGGTCGCGGTCAACGAGCGAGCGCCAGGCGGGACGCCTGGGCCTGAGCTTCTCGACGGCGAAGGGATTCGGCTATTCGATCAGCGCCGAGGAAGGCGCCGCCATCAACGTGATCTCCGAGTTCGCGCGCGGCGTCGAAGGCGGGACGGCGACGAGCATGGCCGGCGGAACTGCGCGGTTATCTTCGCGTGTTCCCGCGGCACGCGGTGCTTGCCGCCCGCATCGCCGGAGCGACCGTCGCATGGCGACGATCGTGTCCGCCGCGACTTCAGCGCCGTCGGGCAGCGGCCCGCAGTTCGGCGGCTTCGATATCGGTCTCGATGCGATCGGGCTGCTCCGCGGTTTCGATTCGGACGATCTCATCGACCGGCATGCCGCCGTCGTGAACCTGGATTACCGGTTCCCAATCGCCCGGCCGCAGCGCGGCTATCGGCACGTGGCCGTTCTTCCTGCGCACCGTCCATGGCGCCGCGTTCCTGGATATGGGCCATGCCTGGGACGATGAATTCGATCGCTCGGCGGTGCGCCGCTCGCTCGGCGCGGAGCTGTCGTTCGACGTCGTGCTCGGTGGCGCGGTGCCGTTGACGGTGGCGACCGGCGCGGCGTGGCGGCACGATCCAATGAAGCGTGCACAAGGGCGGCTCCGTCTTCTTCCGGCTCGGCCGGGCGTTCTAAACGCGTTTGCTAAAATGGCGGTTTTCCCCGCGTTCGAGGTTCAGTCATGAGTTTCCCGTTCGAGTACGACCACGGCACCCCGCTCGCATTTGGCGGCGCACTGCCGGAAGCCCGCAGCTTCGATGATTCCCGCGTCGTCATCCTGCCCGTTCCAGTCGATCGCACCACCTCCTACGGCGGCGGCACGCGCAACGGTCCGCACGAGATCCTGCAGGCGTCCTCGCACATGGAACTCTGGGACGAGGAGATGGGCGCGGACGTCCACGGCGTCGGCCTGTTCACGCTGCCGGAGATGGAGCTGCCCTTCGGCGAGCTCGAGCCGCTGATGGCCGAGATCCAGCGCGTCGCGGCAGAGGTGCTCGCGCGCGACAAGTTCCTCGTCACGATCGGTGGCGAGCACTCGATCACGCCGCCACTGGTGGCCGCCGCGGCCGCCCGGCACCGCGGCCTCCACGTCCTGCAGATCGACGCCCATGCCGATCTGCGCGAGACCTACATGGGCACGCCGCACAATCACGCCTGCGCGATGTGGGGCAGCCTGAAGCACGCGGAGCTGACCCAGGTGGGCATCCGCAGCATGTCGACCGAAGAAGCCGCCGCCGTCGCCGGCCTCAATACGACGGTCTTCTACGACCACGACATGAGGCGCGATCCGGACTGGATCTCGAAGGTCGTGGCCAGCCTCGGCGACCCGGTCTACCTCACCATCGACGTGGACGGCTTCGATCCGGCCATCATGCCGGCCACCGGCACCCCGGAACCGGGCGGGCTGTCCTGGTACGAGATGCTCGCCCTGTTGCGGGCCACCATCACCCAGCCGAAACGTCATTGCCTGCGACATTGTCGAACTCAGCCCGATTCCGGGGATGCACGCCCCGAACTTCCTGTGCGCCAAGCTGATTTACAAGATCCTGACCTATAAATTCGCAGGAAATAGGCACCCAGGGGCGGCATCGGCGGTGCATACAAGGTATACTCCGCCGACCAGATGCCCGCGGACTACTTTGCAGACGCCGCCCGGGCCCTCGAACGGGGGCACGGGGCGGAGGCGGTCGACCTGCTCCTCGCCGCCGCGCAAACGCCCGGACCTGTCGCGCGACGACCGGGCCCAGCTTCGCTCCTCGCTCGCGGAAGCCTGGCTGCTGCAGGACGATGTGGCGAAGGCGGCCGCGGCCCTGGGCGCCGAGCCGCATGCGCGTGAGCGGCTCAATCCGGCCCGCGTCTCGGACCTCTGGCGCCTGCACGGCCGGATCGCGGTCGCAGGCGGCGAAGCGTCGCGCGGCATCGCCTTCCTCGCCCGCGCGCTGACGCAGGCCGAACGGGCCCACGACTCCCGCGCCATCGGCCTCGCCCACTACGAGCTCGGCATCTCCTACCGCCAGATCGGCGACACCGCCATCGTCCGCGAGCACATCACCAAGGCGGCCTCGGCGCTGCACGCGGCCGGCGATCGCCGTCACCTGGCGATGGTGCACTCGCTCTCCGGGATCACCCAGGCGCAGGAGGGACGGCTCGACGAGGCGATGGCGGCGCTGCGCCAGGCCGAGCGGCTGGCGGTGATGGTGGAGGCCGGCGACGTGCTCGCCACCGTCTGCGGCAACCAGGCCAATGTCGCACTCATGCAGCACCGGCACGAGCAGGCGCTGGCGCTGGCCGAGCGAAGCGTGGAGCTGCAGGAGCAGGCCGGCACGCCGCACGGGATCGGCGTGGCGCTGGCCTCGCTCGGACAGATTTGCGTGCGACTCGGCAACCTGTCCCGCGCCGAGCAGGCACTGCATCGCGCGCTCGACGTTCGCAGCCCGGCGCAATTCAGGCGCGAAACGACAGGCGCGGTGTTCGACTCGCTGGCGCAGATCTACGTCATCCGCGGTGCGCTGACCGAGGCGAGTGCGAGCCTGGAACGGGCGCGCGCCGCCTACGGCGAATTGCGTACCGCGCCGGTGGTATCTCTGGTCGATCCAGGTGCTCGAAGCCCGCGTGGCGCTGCGCCGCAACGAGGCGCGCCAGGCGCTCACGCTCGAGTCGCGCCCTGGCGGGTGCCGCCGACGTTCCGGTCCTCTACGCGCTGCAGGGGGATCTGATCGGCGCCGAGGCGCTCCTGGTCCTTGGCCAGCCGGCAGAGGCCCAGGCGCAGCTCGAGGCGATCGTCACCCGGATCCACCCCACCGCCATGAGCGGGATCTGGGGTGAGTTCCTGCGGCTGCGCGGTCGCCTTCACGCCGCCGCCGGTCGAGTCGACCGAGGCGTACCACGACTTCGGCCAGAGCGTCAGCGTCTTCGAGCTTCTCGGCGAGCGCTACCAGGCCGCGCTCGGGCACCTGGAGCTTGGCAAGCTCGCGGCGGCGGCAGGCGCGCGCTCCAAGGCCGTCCACCAACTCCAGGAAGCGAGCCGCGTGTTCGACGCGCTCGGCGCCGCGCCGGAGCGTGCCGAAGTCGACGTCGCGCTTCGCAGCGTCAACAGCGCGGGCACGGGCGGCTACGTCGGCGCGCGGATCGATGGCGACGATGCGATCGTGCGGCGGCTGGTGGACGCGTCGGCGATGCCGGCGTTGCTGGAGCGCGAAGGCGTGACCGCGATCCACGAGGCCTGCGAGGCGAGCGCCGTCGCTCTGGTCGTCGATCTGCCGGCCGGCAGGATTCGAGTACTGGCCGCGGCCGGCTCGGACCTCGAAGCGGCACGCACGCTCTCCGAGGCGGCGCTGCGCGGGAGTGCGGCGGCGCGCGAGGGCGTCGAGGTGCATCCGATCGGCCGCGACGCCGACGGCCCGCGATTCGTCGTGCTGTCGACCGAGCGGCCGCTGCCGCCGGCGCATGCGACAGCGACTGCGGACGCTCTGCGCCGTGCTGCGCCAGGGATTCGAGTTGTGCCAGGCGCGCGAGCGCGGGCCGGAGCCGGGCGCGGTTGCGCTCGAGCGGCAGCTGGAACCGCTGCTGCCAGGGTTTGTCTGCGCGAGCGCCGCGATGCAGCGAGTCACCGATCAGATCCAGCGCCTGCAGGGCAACGATCTGAACGTGCTGATCACCGGTGAGAGCGGCACGGGCAAGGATCTGGTCGCGCGCGCGATCCATGCCGGGTCGCCGCGGAGCGGCAACATGTTCCTCCCCTACAACTGCACCAGCGCCACGCGCGAGCTCGCCGACAGCCAGTTGTTCGGCCACCGCCGCGGCAGCTTCACCGGCGCGATGTCGGACCAGCCCGGCGTGCTGCGGACCGCGGTCGGCGGCACGCTGTTCCTGGACGAAGTCGGTGACCTGCCGATCGACGTCCAGCCGAAGCTGCTGCGCTTTCTCGAGCAGGGTGAGGTGCTGCCGGTCGGCGAAACGCGTCCACAGCGTGTCGACGTCCGGGTCGTGGCCGCGACCAACGCCGACCTCGAGCAACGCGTCACCGAAGGCAAGTTCCGCGAGGATCTGTTCTATCGCCTGTGCGTCATCCGGATCCACGTGCCGCCGCTGAGGGAGCGCCGCGAAGAGATTCCGCACCTGAGCACGTTCTTCCTGCGGGATGCGTCGGAACGACTGGGCAAGCCGGGCGTGCGCCTGAGCCCGGAGACGCTGGACATCTTCGACGCCTTCCCCTGGCCCGGCAACGTCCGCCAGTTGCGCAACGAAGTCCAGCGGGCGGTCGCGCTGACGTCGCCGAATGACGTCATCACGCCCGACATGCTGTCATCGGCACTCGCCGTTCCGACCGCGATGGATGCGCGCGCGCTGCCGCGCGGTCGCGGCCGCAAGACCACCCTCGCCCATGCGGTCGAGAAGCTGGAACGCGAGATGATCGAGTCGGCGCTGCAGCGGGCGCGGGGTAATATCTCCCAGACCGCTCGCGCCCTGGGCCTGACGCGGCGCGGTCTGTATCTCAAGATGAACCGCCTCGATCTCCCCAACCTGCCCGCCGAAGCTGATTAGTTAGTATCCACATATCACCGCCTATGGCTACAAAGTATCCGCTTTGCTAACCGTAGAGCTGTCGGCGATCAAGCCTGTAAGCCATTTATAATCAACAACTTAGCAGCTAACTGAGCCAAGCCTGTCCGCCATGGCCGAGTTTCGGCCTGTACCTTGATACATATCCTGTCGGCGACATCGTCACCGGAGGGGTGTAATGGAACAACGGCTTCGACTCATTCAAGGCAGTGCCGGGCGGGCAGACAAGCGATCCGCTGAGCGGCGTCGGGTGCAGGTGCCCGGCCAGATCGTGTGGAAGGATCACCGGGGCCAGACCCAGATGGCCGCCGTGGTGACGCGCGATGTGAGTGAAAACGGGGTCAGCATCGAGTGCCGCACGGGACTGAGCATCCCGCTGTATCGCCTGGTCTACTTCCAGGTCGACCGGCTCTCCCGCCACCACGCCGACCTGTCGCCGAACCCTGCGCAAGCAGAACGTCCTGTCGGCCGTGTTCAGAGTCGGACCGTCGAACGAGACCACCGGCACCCCGACCGAATACGGCCTGCGCCTGCTCGTCGAGCCCAAGGTCGGCCGCAACCCAGGAATGGAAGGAAACGCACCGGCTGCACTCGCACTGCCTAACGGAGCTTCGGTGAGGCTTCGCCCGCCCAGGCTAGTAGTAGGCAGATGGAAGATGGTAGATGGAAGATGGAAAAGGACGCTGCTTCGGCAGCGGCCCGCACGATCAGCGAAGTCCCGCACCCTCAGCGTAAGTCCCCCGCACCCTCAGCGTAAGTCCCCCGCACCCTCAGCGAAGTGCCCCGCACCCTCGGCGTAAGTCCCCGCACCCTCAGCGTTAGTTCCCTAGCTCTTGCGCGTTTCTTCCCGTTCACGCCGCGCGTCGGCGGCGTACGGCGACTGCGGGAACTCCTCGACGATGCGGGAGAAGGCGCGAACGGCTTCTTCGTGCCGGCCGGCGCGCGCGTAGGTGCGGCCGAGCGACATCAGCACACCGTCCACCGGCAGCGTGCTCTTCGTGTCGGTGCTCAGGGTGCGGTAGATCTCGATCGCCGGGTCGAACTTGCCCTGCGCGGCCTGTGCATCGGCGAGCCCGAGGCGCGCGGTCCGGCTGTAGATCAGGCTGCTGCCGGCCTTGTCGACGACTTCCTGGTAGCGCTGCTCCGCTTCCGCGAAGCGGCCGAGCGAGGCGAGCGCCGATGCGGCGTAGTAGCGCGCCGCGATCCCGGACTGCTGCTCCGGGTACTGGTCCGCGGCCGCCATCAGCTTCGGCAACGCGGCCTCGAGCTTGGCCTGTTCGGTCTGGAACGTGCCGGGCTGCTGCACCGGCACCGGGCTGCCCGGAGCCGGTGCCGTCGGCACGATCACCGGGGCCTCGAACACCGCGAGCCCCGCCGCCAGGGCGGCGCTGGCTTTCGCGTGCTGCGCCTGCCGCCACCACGTGAACCCGCCGATCAGTGCGATCGCAACGATGGCAATCACCGCGACGCGCAGGATGTCATTGCCGCGCGTGCTCACCATGTCGCGGGCGGCCTCGACCGACCGGGCCAGTTCGTTTTCCTTCAGCTTGTGACGTTCAGTGCTCTTCATATCAAGTATTTTCAGTAAGCCCGAGTGGTTCTGTTTCTGCAACTCAGTATGGTGCGCCCGGAGGGTCTCGAACCCCCGACCCCCGGTTTAGGAAACCGATGCTCTATCCTGCTGAGCTACGGGCGCGGAATTTGCCATTTTACCGTATCGAACCCCGTCCGCTCTAACGGCGGGCGCGCTCGGTCCTGCAGGATCGTGGTGATCTGCTCGCCCGGCAAGCTTGTCGCGTCCCTTCAGCTCGACCAGCTCGATCAGGAACGCCAGCCCCTCGACGGTGCCGCCAAGCTGCTTCACGAGACTGACGGCGGCTGCGGCGGTGCCGCCGGTCGCGAGCAGGTCATCGACAATCAGCACGCGCTGACCGGGCTCGATCGCGTCCTTGTGCATCTCGAGACTGTCGGTGCCGTACTCGAGCGAGTAACTGGCCTTGATGGTCGCGGACGGCAGCTTGCCGACCTTGCGGACCAGGACGAAGCCGGCGTTGATCCGGTCCGCGACGGCGGCCCCGAGGATGAATCCGCGGCTCTCGATGCCGACGACCAGGTCGATGCCGCGGCCTTCGAAGGGCAGCGACAAACTGTCGATCGCAGAGCGCAGGCCCTGCGCGGTCCCGCAGCAGCGTCGTAACGTCGTAAAACAGGATTCCGGCTTTCGGAAAATCCGGAACGTGCCGGATCTTCGCCTTCAACGTGTCCATGCTCCCCCTCAACGAATGGAAAATCCGGTCGCCCGATACGTGGGCGCGGCCGGTTCGACTTCGACCGATTCGATGCGAGCGCCGGCCGGGCCGCGCCGCAACTTCAATTCGACGCGATCGACAGCCTCCTGGTCACCCTCGACCACGGCTTCGACCCGACCGTCTGGCAGGTTCCGCACAAACCCGTGCACACCTTCGCGCGCGGCAGCAGCTTCCGCAAACACCCGGAAGCCCACGCCTTGCACACGCCCTGCAATCACGAACCGGCGAGCTACGATCATCTCACGCGCTCCGCTCTACCGTCACTTCGACAACGCCAACCGGTTCGTCGACGACGACGAACAGTTCGTCGGGATTCTCGGTGCCGGACGCGAACAGGTCGGCGGGCCGGTACGGACGCTCCTGGAAGGTCAGCGTGATCTCCACGATTTCATCGCAGGTCGAGAGCACGACGTCGGCGATCGCGTAGAGCACGTGCTGGACCGACTGGCTCGCGTGCCATGCGAAGGTCTCGACCACCGCGTTGCGGACGGCCTGTCGATAAACGCCGAAGGTGACATCGCCGCTCGCGTACGTCCACCGGACCGACAGCACGCCCACCAGCAGCGGCTGCAATCCATCCGACGTCCCATCGTCTTTATTCGCATGTCGAGCGGGCGCGAAACCGGCGCTGCGCATGAGCGTGAGCTGGTCGATCCCGGCCACGACCGACACCTGTTTGCCGTTGCTGGTGACGACCGCGGTGCGCTCTTCGGGTGAGCCGACGAGGAACGTTTGCGCCTGCGTCTTGCCCCCGGCCTCGAGCCGCTGCCAGCGCTGCTCCGCAATCTCGACGCGGACCTTCGACACTCGCGGCTGGCGCTCGATCACCTGGGCGGCAAGCGCAAGGGCGAGGGACTCGATCTCGTCGGCGCCATGCCGGCGTGCCGCCGCATGGACCATGTTCTTGATCGTCTCGCCAGGCAACAGCCCCTCGCTCTGGCCCTGGACGAACGCGGCGGCAAACTCCCCTTCGAAGCGGAACGACACGGTCAGATCACGCGGATCGTGACGATCACCGCGACGGACGATACGGAGCATGCGCAGCCGCGATTCCCCGTGGCTGCTCGCCGTAATCTTCGGGAGCGGCGGGGTCAGATCGTGCCCTTCACGGGCTCGAGCCCCGCGCCGGTGAGACGGCGATTGAACTCCGCCAGATCGGTCGTCACGAGCGCGCTCAGCCGCGCCAGTTCCTTGTCGAGCCGTCCGGAGAGTTCCTTGAACACCGCTTGTGCCTGCGCCGTCGGCCGGTAGTCACCGCTCTCCACCGTGCCCTGCAACGCCGCCAGCTTGTTGTTCAAGCGGATCGGATAGTTGAGCGGATCCTGACCGCTGCGAAGACGATGCTGGTAGATCTCGCCTTCGACCGCCGTCAGTTTGTCGATCAGCGCCTGCCCTGCGGTCTTGACGGCCGGGTCCGTCGCTTTCCCGATCCTGTCGTTGATCTGCGTCTTGATGTCGCGAATGCGCACGACGGTGCGGTTCGCCTCCGAGACGCGTTCGCTGATCTGCATGGCGAGCGCGAACTGCGCCTGCAGGTCGGCATCGGTGACGCCTGGCACGGCGGCGTTGCGGCGGATCAGGAAGTCCTGTGTCTTGGTCGCACCCGCCGGCCGTGACCTTTACCTGGTAGCGCCCGGGCGGCGCCGCCGGTCCACGGGTGCTGGCCGCCCACATGATCATGCCCGGGAAGTCGACGGCGTTTGGATACCGCATGTCCCACGTGAACCGGTTCATCCCCGCGGTGCCGGTGACGCGCGCGGCCGGCGCCTGGCGCGGCGCGTCCTCCCCTTCCTCCATCTCGGCCGGACGGGCCGTCGCTGCCGGCGTCGGCTGCGGTCCGCTGTAGGTGCGGATCACTTTCCCCGCAGGATCGAGGATCTCGATCGTGACCTTGTCGGCCGCGGCCTTGAGGTAGTAGTCGATCATGACGCCACGCGAGACCGAGCGGACCGCATCGGCGGGATCGAAGAGCGCAAACGGTTCGCTGGTCGTCGCGGCGCTCGCCTGCCGCAACACCGAGATGTTGTCGAGGATGTAGAAGGAGCGCCCATGCGTGCCGATCACCAGGTCGTTGTCTTTGACCTCGATGCCGTGCACCGGCGTCACCGGCAGGTCGGCCCGCAGGGACTGCCACTGCGCGCCATCGTTGAACGACACGAAGATCCCCTGCTCGGTGCCGAGGAACAACAAACCCTTGCGGACCTTGTCTTCACGAATCGCGCGCGGAAAGTCGTCGCCGGGAATGCCGGTGATGATCTTCGTCCAGCTCTGGCCGTAGTCGGACGTCTTGTAGACGTACGGCGCGCGGTCACCGCGCTGGTAGCGATTGCCGGCCAGGTAGGCGGTACCGGCCGCGTGTGGTGAGGCGTCGATGAGGCTGATGCGCGTGAAATCCGGCAATCCCGCGGGCGTCACCTTCTGCCAGTTCTTCCCGCCGTCTCGCGTGACATGCACCACGCCATCGTCGGACCCCGCCCAGATCACGTTGCCGTTGACCGGGCTTGGCGCGAGCGTGAACACCGTCGCGTAGGTTTCCACACCGGTCTGGTCCAGCGTGATCGGCCCGCCCGACGGCCCCATCGTCGCTGGATCATGCCGCGTCAGGTCGCGGGCTGATCTTGTCCCAGCTCTGCCCTTCGTTGGTGGAACGCCAGACGTGCTGTGAGGTGACATAGACGATGTTGGGATTGGTGGGGGCGATGACGATCGGGAACGTCCACTGGAAGCGCTCGGTCATGTCGCTCGACGAGTGCCCCATGGGATTGTCGGGCCACACGTTGATGCTGCGGCGTTCACCCGTGCGCCGGTTGATCCGCGTCAGCAGACCACCGTAGCTGCCGGCATAGAACACGTCGGTGTCTTCGGGATCCGGTGCGATGTAACCGCTCTCACCGCCGCCGACGTCGTAGAGCTCGCCGCCGGTGCTCGGCACGCACGCGGTGCTGTTGTCCTGCTGCGCGCCGCAGACGTGATACGGCACGTGGGTCGTGGTGAAGACGTTGTAGAACTGTGCGGTTGGAAAGTCCTGGTCCGTCCAGGTCTGTCCGCCGTTGATCGAGATGTTGGCGCCGCCGTCGTTGCTCTGGCCCATGCGCTTGGGATCGTCGGACGCGATCCACAGATCGTGATTGTCGCCGTGCGGCACGCTGATGCCGCTGAGGGTCTTGCCGGCATCAGTCGAACGATAGAACGACACGTTGAGGATGTAGACCGTGTCCTTCGCCTGCGGGTCGGCATAGACACGGGTGTAATAGAAGGCACGCTGCCGGATGTTGCGGTTGTCGTTCGCCAGTTTCCACGTCGCGCCCGCATCGTCTGAAAGATAGAGTCCACCGTCCTGCGCTTCGATCAGGGCGTAGACGCGATTCGGATCCGCGCCGGAGACGCTGACGCCGATCTTGCCCCACACCGGCTTGGGCAGGCCGGGATTCTTCGTCAGCTCGGTCCACGTGCCGCCGCCATCGGTGGACTTGAACAGACCGCTGCCGGGCCCGCCGCTCGAAAGTGAATGCGGCGTCCTGAAGACTTCCCACATGCCGGCGTAGAGAACGTCCGGCGACTTGGCGTCCATCGACAGGTCCACGGCGCCGGTCTTGTCGTCGCGGAAGAGCACTCTGCGTCCACGTCTTGCCGCCGTCGGTGGACTTGAAGACGCCGCGATCCGGGGTTGACGCATACGGATCACCGAGCGCCGCGACATAGACGATGTCGGGATTGGTGGGATGGACGCGGATCCGGCCGATCGCCTGGGTCTTTTCGAGACCGACGTGCGTCCACGTGCGGCCGGCGTCGGTCGTCTTGTAGACGCCGTCCCCCTGGATGATGTTGCCGCGCAACTGCGTCTCGCCCATCCCGACGTAGACGACGTCCGGATTCGATTCCGAGACCGCGATCGCACCAACCGACGAGGACTTGAAGAAGCGATCCGACACGGCGCGCCAGTTCACGCCGCCGTCGGTCGTCTTCCACACGCCGCCACCGACCGCACCGAAGTAGTACTCCAGCGGACGTTTGGTGCTGCCGGCGACTGCCTGTGAACGTCCGCCCCGCGCCGGACCGACCGATCGCCAGCGCAAGCCGGCGAGCAGCGCGGGATCAACACCCTGGGCCGCAGTTGCGGCGGGGGCCGGTGCCGGCGCCTGGGTCTGCGCGGTCGTCCCGGCTGCGCCGAGCACGACGGCGATCAACGGAATGGCAAGGTATTTCAGGGGGCTCATTGTGAAGTCTCCGGATGAAGTGGTCCGGCGAAATGCTAATCGAACGGCTGCTGGAGTGGAAGCCGACACCACACGGTGTGTACCAGCACAGCCGTTTTTCTATGGAATCAAGCACTTACAGGCAGGCACGGCTTGTGCTGAATGGTTAAGGCAGGAGGGGAAACGAAATGCTGTTTACGATTGCGGTGATTCTGCTGGTGCTGTGGCTTCTGGGCCTGGTCAGCGGATACACGATGGGCAACTTCATCTACGTGCTGCTGGTTATTGCGCTGGTCCTGTTCGTCGTGGGGCTGGTCAGCGGTCGCCGCACCGTCTGAAGACGCCCTCTACACAACTGAACGTTCGGTTTGATCGGCCAGGCGGCTGACGTGATGTCAGCCCCCTGGCCGTTGTTCGTTCAGGCGGAAATTGCCGGCGCGGACGAACGCGCTTGACATCCTCATGCTCGGAGGTGTTATATACGTCGCAGGAGTGTTATAAAAATAGCATGACTGCCAAGCCCCTCCCCGCCGCGTTGACCAAGCGTGAGCGACAGATCATGGACGTTCTTTACCGCCTGGGCCGGGCCACCGTCGCCGAGGTCATCGAGCAGCTCGATGGCGCGCCCGGCTACTCCACGGTCCGGACCCAACTCGGCGTGCTGGAGCGCAAGGGGCACGTCAAGCACGAGGAAGAAGGCCTGCGTTACGTCTACATGCCGACGGTTCCCGAGGCACTCGGCGCGACGCTCGGCGCTGAGGCACCTCGTCGACACCTTTTTCGAGGGATCGTCGACGAAGGCGGTGGCGGCGCTGCTCGGCGGCGAAGCGTCCCGTCTGTCGGACGAGGAGCTGGCGCGGATCGAGGATCTGGTCAAGACCGCACGCAGCGAAGAACCCGTAAAGAACGCCAGGGGCGAACGCCGTTGACTCTGTTGCTCGGCCTGACGATTCGCTCGGCGGTGATGCTCGGGGCGGGGCTCGTGCTCTGCGCATTGCTGCGCCGACACTCCGCCGCACTACGCCACCGCGTCCTGGCGGCTTCCCTGCTGGCCGCCGCCATGGTGATCCCTGTCAGCCTGGTGATACCAGCGTGGAGTTTCAGTCTTCCGTCCGGCCTGATAGATCCCGCAACCACTTCGCTCTCACGCTCGGAGCTTCTCGCCGAAATTGAGCCCCAGCAGGCAGTCGGAGTCAGCGATGCAACGCTTCCACACGGACTCGCACGCGTCGCCGCCGCTGATGGCTTCAACAGCACTCCGGTCTTCCTTGGCGTGTGGCTGGCCGGCTGCCTCGTCGCAGCAGGCATGCTGGTCGCAAGCCTGCTGCGGGTCAGGCACGCAGCCAGGCTCGGTGTGCGAGTCGATGACCCAGCATGGATCGCGGCGCTGGAGACCGTGGCCGGGGCCGTCGGAGTGACTCGCACCGTCGTGATTTCCCGGACTGGATTCAGCGGACCTGCTCGGCACCTGGGGGATCGTGAAGCCGGAAGTGCTCCTGCCGCGCGACGCTCACAACTGGAACATCGAACGTGTGCGCGTCGTTCTCAGCCACGAGCTGGCGCACATCCGGCGTCACGACTGGTTCGTGCAGATCGGCGCGGACGTGATCCGCGCGCTGCTCTGGTTCAATCCACTGGTGTGGATCGCGTCGAGGCGCTTGCGCCGCGAGAGCGAGCTGGCGTGTGACGACGAAGTGCTCGGGATGGGCGTCGAATCACGCGCGTATGCGGCTCACCTTCTCGAACTCGCCAGGCAGTGTAGACAGCCCGGCTCCAAGTGGGCATCGGCGATGCCGATGACTCACCCCTCAACGTTGGAAAAGAGGATCACCGCCATGCTGAATCCATTACTCGATCGCCGGATTCCCTCGGGTCGTACCATCGCGGCACTCGCGGCTGTACTGCTCGCCGTCTCGTTGCCCGTGGCTGCGCTCCGAGCCGGGCCACCACCGCCGATGCCGTTGCTCGGAACCATCTACGACGCCACCGGCGCCGTCATTCCCGGCGCCCAGGTCGCGCTGATCGACGCGACTGAGACGAAGTGGACGGCGACGTCCAAAGTGAACGGACGGTTTGAGCTTCCTCCTGTGGGAGGCGGTAAGTATGTGCTCGACGTCAAGCTTCCAGGATTCCGTGCGCTCCGCCAGGAGTTCGAGCTGCGCGATCCCCGCGACTGGGATCGCGCCGTCACGTTGCAGATCGGCGTGCTGAGTGAGACGGTTTCGATCTCGGCGAGTCGCGCGATGCTGCCCCAGCACCTCATGGCCACGTCGTCGGAGTCGCAACGGATCCGGGTCGGCGGCAGTATTCGTGCACCGAAGAAAGAGGTCCACGTCGCGCCGATCTATCCGCCCGCCATGATCGCGGCCGGCCTGTCGGGTGTGGTGCCGGTCGAGGCGACCATCGGCGTCGATGGGACCGTGACGTCCGTCCGCGTCCTCAGCGCACAGGTGCATCCGGACTTCGCGATGGCGGCGGTCGATGCGGTCCGGCAGTGGCGTTTCACGCCCACCCTGCTGAACAAGGTGCCGGTGGAGGTGGCGATGACGGTCACGCTGCGGTTCGATCTCGCCGACTAGGCGGGCGTCGGAGGTCGGCCTGGCTTGGTGGCTCCGTGTAAAAATGGGCTTGTATCGGCGACCTCATCCGTTACAGACTGTGCGCGCCCAGGAGGCACCCCCAGCCATGTTGCTTGCGCTCCCCTCGTTCGGTTCAGAACTGTGCGCGTCGGTCGTCGCTGCGATCGCGATGTCAATTTGGCCGCGGCAGGCGCCTCTACATCCACGACCCGGAGCACGAGATCGCGCGGATTCACCGCGCGGATTCGGGCCCGCGCGAATCGTCCTTACCTGTTGCGAGTGCCGCTCTTCCTAAGTCGTTGGATGCGTTGGGGGTAGAAGCGGGCTGACGTCTCATGGGCTCGTTTTTCTCAGTCGGCGGGATTCGCTGGACGGCGCCAGATCGACGAACGTGATCGCACCGCCGACATCGACCTCGCAGCGATAGACGACGACGGTCGCCAGACCCGCCCACTTCGTTCGCTGCTGCAGCAACTGATTGGCATCCACTGTCTGCTGCTCGCGCAGCTGCTCGACCGAGGCGCGGGGCAGCTTGCGGCGATAGTCGGCGCAGCGGCTTCGGCCGATCCACCGGCGACCGGCCCGTGCATCAGCAGCACGATCCTTCCGATGCCATGGAGCTGGATCAGATAGCGACACTCGCGGCGCATCTGTTGGGCGCGGACGAAATCGTACCCGCTCGGCACGAGCGCACCCGCGCCGCCGGGGACGTAGAAGCGATCGTAGCGAACGATCCCAAGCTCGTTGGCGAGGAAGACGTCGGTCGCTTCCTGCAGTCGGCCGTCGGAGCAGGCGACGACGAGCACGTTGGGACGAGCGGGCGACCATTTAGCGGACACGGCATTCGGGAACATCCGCGCAGGATAGCTCGGAAGGGTGAACCCCAGCGCGTCACTCGCGACGGTCGAATGACTTCTGATCCCTACCAACCAGCCCGCTTCTGTATTTCCTTGAATCGCGGATCCTTGCGCGCTGCATTCCACACGGGGTCGTAGTTCAGCCACATCAGCCACGAGCCGAGGCCGTCGCGGTCGTCAATATCCTTGTTGAGCCAGCGAAAGGCCTCGTCTCTTTCGCCGAGGACTTCATACACCGCGGCAATACGGTACTCGACGACGTGTTCGCCACGCGCGTCCCGCTGCAGCAGCTCATTCAACAGTTCCCGAGCCTTGTCCTTCTGGCCGGCATTGGCGTACGCCAACGCAATCATCCCGACGCCTCCTGCATCACGTGCGCGGTCCCCGGCCTGGTAGGCTTTCGCTTCATCGAGCGCTTCCCGGAACATTCCCTTGGCCCCGAACGCGAGGCTTCGATAGAAATGCGCCAGTGGCGCATCTGGCGTCGCTTCAAGATACCGGGTCAGCACCCAATCGTATTGCCCGGCCATGTAGCGCGGCCTGCCCGCATTGCTCAAGACGAAGTTCCGCGTATCGGCATCGGCGGCGGCCGCGATCGCCTTGTCGGCGTACTGAAAGGCGAGGTCGAACTGGCCCATCCCGCTCAGCAATTGCGAATAGTAGTGATTGGATCGTGCGTTCTGCGGATCGAGCGCCAACGCGGCTTCGAGGATCGTGCGGGCGCATTGGTGATCACCATTGTTCGCGATCACCTGATTCGCCAGCAGGTGCAGGCCGTCAATGTTCGAGGGATCAAGGGCGCGCCCTTTCGACAGACTCTCCCATGCGCGTGCCCGGGCAAGCTTCTTCGGCACGCTCATGTAGCGCTGCGACTGCGTATGCGCTCGGGCGAGCGACACGTAGGCGTCTGCGTTGGTCGGATCGGCTCGAACGGCCTGTTCGTAGAGAGAGATCGCCTTCGCCACGGTGTCGCCAGAAAAGGTGCGTGTCGCCGCCTGACCTTCCGCCACGAGTTTGTTCGACGCAGTCCGCTCGGTTGTCACCGGACCATTGGTCTGTGCGGCAGGTCGTTGAACTGAGACCGCCGGACAACCTGGAGGTATCGGTCGGTCCTGAGCGGTGACGATGGCGATCGGGGCAACCAGGAGCATCGCCGCGAGTCCGACGGAAGCACGTTTCATAGGCTGCTACAGTAACCCGGACTTCGTCCGAGCACAGGCGCCGTACAGCAAAAATGGCCTGCGGAGCAGGCCATTTTGTCGACTTGATTGGTCGGGGCGAGAGGATTCGAACCTCCGACCCCTCGGTCCCGAAATCGTTGTCGGCCCGCGAGCTTCGATTCCGATTGTAGCGCAATCGCCCTTCGCGAAATCACTGAGCACCGCTGCGGACCGGCGACGGTAGTGCGCGACGCCCCTACCTTGGGTGGGCACTTCACTCTTGCGCAGGTGGAGCGTTGGCAGGCGCAACATCACTGCTACTTTGCTCGCCTGACGGAACGCTGCGAGAGGCAGGGTTCATTCGCAGGTCCATCCTCGTCGCACCGGCTCGCGATTGGCTCAACAGTGACAAGATGGTGGCAGTTCGTCGACACGCCGCTTCGCGCCACTAGCCGACGGAGGTACCACGTGCTCACCGGTCAGGATTGCCACGCGCCAGCAGCCAGGCTATACGGTCCGAGTGAGTTCGGGGCGATAACGGATCGCGATTCAAGCCGGGCCTCCACCCCGTTACGAGGTGACTTTGTCTGAGCGGTCCGCCATGCGCCTGATCATCGTCTCCAATCGTCTGCCCGTGACGACCTCGCTCGAGGAAGGGCACGTGCGTCTTTCGGCCGCCAGTGGCGGCCTCGCGACAGGACTGGGCAGCTGGCAACGTCGGTCGGCGGCAGTCTGGGTAGGATGGCCCGGCGACTTCGAAGCTACACCGCGCAGCAGCGGGCTGAACTCGACACCTACTCGCGGGCGCAGGCGTGGTGCCGGTCGGCTTATCGACGACCGAGATCGAACAGTACTACGAGGGCTTCTCGAACCGCGTGCTCTGGCCGCTCCTCCACTACCTGGTGGATCGTGTGCCGGTGGAGGCAACCGGCTGGGAGGCATACCGGCACGTCAACGAGAAGTTCGCCGATGCTGTGGCCGCCGTGGCTACAGCCTGGCGACATGATCTGGGTGCATGACTACCAGCTGATGCTGGTGCCGGCGCTGTTGCGCGAACGTCTGCCGGATGCCCGGATCGGATTTTTCCTTCACGTGCCCTTTCCCTCGTCTGAGGTCTTCCGGATCCTGCCATGGCGGCAGCAGATCCTGCATGGACTGCTCGGCGCCGACCTGGTGGGCTTCCACACCTTCTCCTATCTGCGGCACTTCCTCGGTGCGCTGCATTCACGTCGATGGGCTCGAGGCCGAAGTGGACCGCGTCCGGTTTCGTAACCGCATCGTCCGTCTCGGCGTGTTCCCGATGAGCATCGACACCGAGGCATTTGAAACGCTGGCGCGCGACGAAGATGTGGTGGCGGAGGCGACGGCGATCAGGCAGGAGGCTGGCGGCAGAAAGATTCTGCTCGGCATCGACAGGCTCGACTACACGAAAGGGATCCCCCGCCGCCTGCTCGCCGTCGAGCGGTTGCTCGCGAGAGACCAGGAGATCCGGGAGTCGGTCCGTTACATCCAGATCGCTGTTCCATCGCGCGACAAAGTGGATTCGTATCAGACATTCAGACGGCAGGTCGAAGGGGCGGTGGGACGCATCAACGGCGCCTGGGGCACTATCCGCTCAACTCCCATCCACTACGTGCACCGCTCGATCTCCAGCCGCCAGATGGCGGCGCTATACCTCGCGGCCGACGTGATGCTGGTCACACCGCTCCGCGATGGCATGAACCTGGTGGCCAAGGAATTCGTCGCCTCACGCGTGGACGGGGATGGTGTGCTGGTCCTGAGCGAGTTCGCCGGAGCGGCCGCGGAACTCGGTGAGGCCGTCGTCGTCAACCCTTACGACGTCGACGCGACCGCCGAAAGCATTCGGGTGGCGCTCACCATGACCGAGACAGAACGCCGCGCTCGGATGGGGCACCTGCGCCGGCGCGTGTCCGAGTATACGGTGCACACCTGGGCCTCGACGTTTTTAGAGAAGTTGAACGACAGCTGCCGCCCCCGTCGTGTCCGTTCGCGAGGGCACAGCTGCAGAGCAGCTTGCCGCCGATCTCGCCGACCTTCGAACGCCAGGATCGACTCACTCTGCTGCTCGACTATGACGGCACGCTCGTGCCGATTGCCCGCGCGCCGGAACTCGCGGTGCCGGACGCCGATCTCCTCGACTTGCTCGAGCGGCTGAGTGCGCGTCCGGGCACGACGATCCACATTGTGAGCGGACGGACACGTGACTTCCTGACCCGCTGGCTCGATCCACTACCCGTGTCGCTCTGGGCCGAGCATGGATTCTGGTGGAGGCCGTCACCGGGATCCGCGTGGCAGGCTGCGATGCAGGTGTCACCGGGCTGGATCGATCGCGTGTTGCCGATACTCGAGCAGTTCACCGCCGCCACGCCGGGCTCTTTGATCGAGCTGAAAACAGCCTCCGTTGCCTGGCACTATCGCATGGCCCACGCGGAGTTCGGCCTTCGTCAGGCTCATGAGCTCCGCATGCTGCTCGGTGACGCGCTGAGCAATCAGCCGCTCGAAGTGCTGGAAGGCAAGAAGGTGATTGAGATCAGACTCAGGGGCGTCAGCAAGGCGCTCGTGGTTCGCAGGATTCTGCAGCAGCCTGCCCATGAAGGTGCCGCACTGCTTGCAATCGGCGACGACCACACTGACGAAGAGTTGTTCGCCGCTCTGCCGGCTTCGGCGATCACTGTCGCTGTCGGCGCCGTGCCGAGCCGGGCCACCCACCGCGTCGGCGGAGAGTTGGCCGTGAGGGAGATGCTGCGGTCGCTTCTGCACGTCTCATGACCGGCTTTGTTACCGCTCGGGTGAATCTCAGTTCCGCCACGAACCGCATCGACGACTCCACCCACTTGTGTGAGTCGGAGATACGTCCGTGGCCTATGTCGGATTGTCTTCAGGTTCCGTGCCGACCGAGAGCAATGGGCAGAACATTGCGCGTCCGTTGCAGTAGGATCGGACCATGGGTGCGGCGCGAGACGTCGTCGTGCGACCGCACATGCCCGAGGTGGAAGGCCCGGCCCGACGTTCCTCGATTAGGAGAGTCGCCTCCCTCGTTGGCTGGATGGTGGTGGCGCTCCTGGGCGTCGGATCTCTCCGCCTCCATCGTTTCGCGTCCGACCGCGATACGCCGACACATGTCCCTGCTCCAGCCCCACTTGCTTCCCTGAGCGATCTGCGGCCGGTGACAGTGACCGTGACGACCCCCGCCTGGACAAAGGTCCAGCGCACCGTCACTGTCGACGACCTGAGGTCGGACTTCACACTCTGGCGGCAGATGCACTTCAACGACTGGGACAGAGTGCCAGCGGAGATCCGGCGTCCAGCGCTGCTTGCAATGATTCGTGCGCACCACAGGGTTCTGACAGGCCCGAGGAGGTGGCGCGAGATGAGTGCGTCGCAGTGGGATGATGTGCCGCAACCGCTCCGTGCGATGGTTTACCTGAGAATGATCTGGCATTGGGCGGTAGTCGAAGACGTGGGCGGCGAGTTCGGTCTGCGGCCGCGTGTGCTTGCCCAGTCTATAGGCGCCATCGTCATGACCGAGTCGTGGTTCGAGCATCGTGCATTGAACGAGAATCAGTGGGGGAACCGCGACCTGGGCCTTGCACAATGCTCGGACTATTGTCGGGAGGGTATGGCGCAGATGAGCGAGGAGGGCCGAATTTCATTTGCCCCGACCGAGCTCGATTACATGAACCCGTGGATCGCCACGCGGGTGGCGACGGTCTGGTTCGAGCGCGAGTTGCTCGCGGCTGATGGCGACGTCGACCTTGCGATTCGCGCCTACCATCGCGGCCAGCATGCGGCAATGGACGAGAAGGGCGACGCCTACCTGGCTCAAGTCCATAAACTGCGGGAGCGCTATATCCGCTCGCAGACCGCCTCGCCCACATGGCGGCTGCTGACGAAGGAGGTCGCGCGATAATGATCGGCAGGCGTAATCAGCGCCGTCGCCTTGAACTTCCCTCAGGTCACGGTGCTGCGTCCCGTGCGCAGAGCGCTCGAGCGCCTGCCAAAGCGGTACGGTCGCCAACACAATCACAGTTGTGTGAGAAACCAATCGCCTCGAGCCCAGCATGAGTCGAAGGTCGAACTGCTGGGACAACGCTGTCGCGGAGTCTTTCTTTGGAAGCCTGAAGAAGGAGCGGATTAAGAAACACATCTACAAGACCCGAGCCTTGGCGTCCGCCGATGTGGCTGACTACATCGATACGATCTACAATCCTCCCCGTCGTCACAGTCACCGTGGTGGCGTCAGCCCAGAGCAATTTGAAACGGCTCATAAGCCGCTGAGAAAGCGTCTCCACTAAATCCTCGTAACTCCAGGGGGGCGTGAAAGGTGGCAACTGCAATGAGGCGGCCGACGATTCCGTCTACGCGCCCGCGCCGCCATCATTCCATCCACACCAGCACGCGATCCCCGCTCGTCCTCAGTTCATCGAGGACCAACGTTGCTCCGTATCGCTGCAACTCTGCTGGTGTGAGGCCGAGCCGATCCAGGTCAAGTCCGGTGTCGCGAAGCGACACTCGAATCGCCGGCCCTTTTACTTTCAAAAACCAGAACGGCACATCGGCCTGCACCACCCGCCCAAGGCTCACGCGGTAGGCAAGGACGCGCAAGCGGTACGCCGGTTTGACGTTCGCAGGCTCGAGCTGTCGCCTCACCACGCGTCCATCCGGTTCGACACGCAGCAAGGGTTCGATGCCGGAGAACTGGTTGCGAAGTGCGGTGAATCGGCGGTCGGCCTGATCCGGCTCCGCACGCTCGACCGTGATACTTCGCCACCCGACCACGCTGAACCCGATCAGCACAGCGAACACAATGCCGCTGAGCACAGGTAGAACCCACCGACGTCTGCGGCCGAGGCGAGCGGACTCGTTCGTCGTGATGTCGGTCACTCCTTCAGAGCAAGCGGAATACCGCAGCGGCAATCAGCGTGGGGATCAATGCGCCGCGAAGGAGGCCCAACGGTGAAATCGCTCCGTCAAAAAAGCGGCCCAGCAGCGCCTGTCCTGCGGGGTTCGGTGCGTTCGCGATCACGGTCAGTCCACCGCCGACCACTGCGCCTTGGACTACGGCCAGCTTCAGCTCGTTGCTGAGGCTGGGCACGAGAGTGGCGAGGTAGGTGATTAGGGCGTTGTCGTTTACCGCCGTCAATGCCGTCGCCGAGAGGAACAGCGGTGTTTCGGCAAGTCGGCCAAGCACGGGGGCGATCCACCAGCCTTGCAGACCCCCATGGATCACTAGACCAGCGAGGAAGAAGCCGACCAGCAGGGGTGTCTTGAGTTCCAAGCGGCTCTGGTACGGTGCCGTCGCGCGCGTAAATCCCAGGAAGAACAGGAATCCGCCGAGTAACAGGCCCGGGTAATGGGCAGTGAAGACGGTCCAGCCGATGAATGCGAGGTGGATGACGACGATCCAGGCCGGCACGGGCAGCAACGCAGAGCCGGTAGCGTCCTCGGCGGGTTCTTCGGTATCCGCGACCGGCCGACGTTCCGCCAGTCTGCCTTCAGCTCTGTGCGAAAGCGCACGTAGTACACCGCCGTCGAGAGCACGATGGCGACAACCGCACGCCACCCGAAATTACTGAGCATGAACGGGATGTCCCAGCCCCAAGGCCGAGCGACCATCAAAACGGGAGGGGCCGCGAACGAGGTCAGCGTCCCGCCGATCGATACGTTCACGAAAAGCAATCCCAGGGTCGCATAGCGCAAAGGCAATGACGGCTGCAGATCGTAGAACTGGCGGGCCAGCAACAAGGCCGAAATCGTCATAGCGGCCGGCTCGGTGATGAGCGACCCGAGAAGCGGCCCGATGGTCAGGATCGTGCACCCACCACGCTGCGGGCGTTCCGCCACCGCCAGCCGCCACCCGGCAGAGCGTCGATTCCGCGAACCCGATCACCGGCCGCGACGCCGCGAGCGCCATGATCACGACGACGAAGAGCGGCTCCGTGTAGTTGACCGTGTCGTTGAAGTAGTGCTTGGCGGATTCCCAACCCGCGTAAAGTGTCGTGGCAATGAGCAGCACCACGGCCCACAGGCCGAACACCACTTCGACCTCCCCTACGAAGTGCAACGATTCGGCTCGGATGCTTGGGGACGGCGGCTGCCCAAGCGCGCGCATCCGCTCGTCATGGCGATGCTGCACCCGGTGCGCCAGGGCGGCGAATCGTGGTGCCGCGAAGGTGTGCAGAACTGCAACCAGGAACACGCCGGTCACCAGCGCGTTGAATGGCTCGATCTGAACTCGCGACGACAGCTCCGCCGCTAGCGACTGGTCGGCCGCCGAGGGATAGCTCTCTAGCGGCCGCGGAATCTCGCGAACGACGTCCGGGCCTAGCATCCGGTGTTCGACGCAACGCGGTACAAGTTTGTGAGACTCACGGCTTGCGCGGCGGAGCGGGCGATTCCGGGTCGACAGATCTGACGGCGTCTCGGCCCTTCACAAATGCCAGAAGCAGCAGCATCAGGCCGACGAGTGGCCGGAAGACAGATCGAGCGGTCCGCAAGCGCGGAACGCATGATGGTTAGGCCTGCCAACTCACGTCTCCTGGTCTCGCAACGACCATGAGGATGGCGGCCCGACCATCCAGTGCCCTGCAGCGCCGATTCGCTGCACCCTTTGGAACGCTGACCGCCAGTATATCGACTTGCGCGCATGAAGGAGGCCGAACGTCGAGACTCAGACTGAAACTCGGAAGATGGCCGACCCGAATCGACGGCCCGCCACGGGCGGGCCGACGCGCAAGACGTGACCACAGGTCGTCGATGCGAGGTAGGCGAAATGATCCGCCACGTGCGAGAAACCGCTGGATCCAGCAGGCCGCAGGTTGCCATGTTTGGACCTGCGGCAACTTTTTTTGATGTGGAAGGATTGGATCCC
>CAWJNJ010000002.1:0-66421 GCA_963844245.1 uncultured Acidobacteriota bacterium
CTAATCGATCCAACCGCCGCCGACGACTTCATCCCCCTGATACATCACCAGCGCCTGCCCGGGCGCGATCGCGGCCTGCGGCCTCGTCGAAGATCACCTGCACGCGGTCGACGCCGATCGGGTCGATCGTAGCGGCCGCTTCCTGGTGGCGATGTCGAATCTGCGCGGTGACGCGTGCGCCGGGGGCGGGAGGGGCGCCGGCAATCCAGTTCACACCTGATGCCGTCAGCTCGCATCGGTTCAGCGCCTCGCGCGGGCCGACGGTACGGCTGCGGTTGCGGCATTGATCCCCACGACGTACAGAGGAATGGGGGAGGACAGGCCAAGCCCCTTCCGCTGCCCGACCGTGAAGCGGTGAACGCCCGCGTGCTGGCCGACGACGTCGCCCTCCACATTGCGGATCGTTCCTTCTGACTTTGCCGACACCGTGCTCTTCGAGGAAGGCGGCGTGATCCCCGCTGGCGACGAAGCAGATCTCGTGACTGTCGGGCTTCTCGGCGACGGCGAGATCGAGCGCGCGCGCGTGCTCGCGCACCGCCGGCTTGTCCAGCTCACCGAGCGGAAATACCGCGTGGGCGAGCTGCGCCTGCGTCAGGGTGAAGAGGAAGTAGGACTGGTCCTTGGCTGCGTCGCGGCCGCGCTGCAGCTTGTAGCGGCCGCTCGCCTCATCGCGCGAGACCCGCGCGTAGTGACCGGTGGCCACCAGATCGGCACCGAAACCGGCGGCGCGCTCGACGAGCGTGGCGAACTTCAGATCCCCGTTGCAGTGGACGCAGGGGATCGGCGTCCGCCCGGCCGCATACTCGCGCACGAAATCCGACACCACCGTCTCGTTGAACTTCTCTTCGAAGTTGACGATGTAGTGGGGGATGCCGAGCGCGGGCGGCGACGCGGCGAGCGTCGTGCAGGTCGTCGATCGTGCAGCAGGAGCCGAACTTCGTCTGCCCCTCGGACTGGTCGTACAGCTGCATCGACAGGCCGATGACCTCGTGCCCCTGCTGCGCCAGCAGGGCTGCCGCGACCGAGGAATCGACACCGCCCGACATGGCGACGACGATACGCATCAGCGTCGCATCCCCGTGACGGTGCGCAGCTTTCCCACGACAGCCGGGAGCTTGTGCAGGAACGTGTCGGCCTCAGCGTCGGTGTTGGCGGCGCCGAGACTGATGCGGATCGAGTTCTGCGTCCGGTGCGCCGACAGACCCATCGCACGCAGCACGTGGGAGGGCTCGAGCGTGCCGGACGAGCAGGCCGATCCGGTCGAGACCGCGATCCCCTCGAGATCGAGTGCAATCAGCAACGACTCGGCCTCGATGCCCTCGAAGCTGATGTTCGTCGTGTTGGGCACGCGCGGGTCGCGGTCACCGTTGATGGCGGTGCCGGGAACCGTGACGAGCACGGCCTCCTCGATGCGGTTGCGGAGGGCGCCGAGCCGGACGGCCTCGGGTGCCGAGCTTCTTCATCGCGAGCTGCGCCGCGGCGCCGAGCCCGGCGATGCCGGCGACGTTCTCGGTGCCGGCGCGCCGGCTGCGCTCGTGCTTGCCGCCGGTGAGGATCGCGGCCACGCGCGTGCCGCGCTTGATCCACAGCGCGCCGACACCCTTGGGGCCGTAGAACTTGTGCGCCGAAAGTGAGAGCAGATCGACGCCGAGCTCACGCACGTTGACCGGGATCTTGCCGGCCGACTGCACCGCGTCGGTGTGAAACAGCGCGCCGGCCGCATGCGCGATCCGGGCCAGCTCCGCGATCGGCTGGATGGTCCCGATCTCGTTGTTCGCGTGCATGACCGACACGAGTGCGGTCGCCGGCGTGATCGCCGCCTGCAGCGCGTCGGGCGACACGATGCCGCTGGTGCCGACCGGGAGCAGCGTGACGCTCCAGCCGCGGCGCGCCAGCGCCTTGCAGCGTCACGAGCACGGCCTCGTGCTCGATGGTGGTGGCGATCAGGTGCTTCCGTCCGGTGGGCTCGAGCGCCTCGGCGACGCCGCGCAGCGCGAAGTTGTCGGCCTCGGTCCCGCCGCTCGTGAACACGACCTCGGACGGCTCGCCCCCGACCAGCGCCGCGACGGCACTTCGCGCATCGTCCAGAACGCCCTTCGCGCGCTGGCCGAAGTGGTGAACGCTCGACGCATTGCCGAACTCATCCCGGAGCACGCGCACGACCACTTCCAGGACGCCGGGATCGACCGGCGTCGTGGCGTTGTGGTCGAAATATATCCTCATGAGAATTTTCCATCATAGCATTCGCTCTAAGTCTCAGCAATATAAGGACTAGCGGGAGACTAGACAGCACCGGACCGGTCCCGTATACTGGCCCGACTGCTGCCCAGCCGGCTGAAATTTAGAACACCCTGCGAGCAACCTTCGGACTGGTGGAGAGAGAACTATGTGGAAACGCGATGAACCGGCAAAGCCTGGTGGTGCCCCTGCACCCGCCGCTGCGCCGTCGCAGCCGGCAACAACGCCGGCGCACGAGCCAGCGGCCCAGGCACGGCCGGCCGCTGCTGATACCTCAAGAGGACTGGAGAAAACGACCGTGAACATCGGCAAATCCGTCGTCATCAAGGGTGAACTCAACGGCAGCGAAGACTTGACCATCGAAGGCCAGGTTGAAGGCAAGATCGAACTGCGCCAGAACGTGCTGACGATCGGCGCCAACGGCCGGATCAAGGCCCAGGTCTTTGCCAAGGCTGTCATCATCCTCGGCGAGGTCACCGGCAACGTGACCGCGACCGAGAAGGTGGACATCCGCGACAACGGGTCGGTCGACGGCGACATCGCCTCGCCCCGCGTGGCGATCGCGGAGGGCGCGCACTTCCGTGGCGCCATCGACATGCAGCGCGCCGGGCCGCCAAGCCGGGCGACAAGGACAAAGGACAAAGACAAGGGCGAGACCAAGGCCGCCGCACCGGCAGCCGCACCCGCGACCGGCAACGACCGCTCCCGCGGGCGCCAACCGCTAGGCCCGTCCACTCCGTCGTTCATCGACCGAGCGCTCGACCGCCGCGCCCCGACGCGGCGCAGCGGTCACGCGCTCGGTCGAGCCGTCTCGACGTCGGCCCGACCGAACAACCAACGCAGTTCGACAAGGCGATTACCACCCGATGCTTTCCGATCTTCTCAAGTGGGGCAAGCGCGGGGATGCCGCCGACATCGCGCCGCCCAAGGGCGCCGAAGTCGTCGTGCCATCCAAGGCGTTCCCGAAGTTCCTCACCGCGGTGAAGAACCAGCCCGAGCCGTCGATCGTGCTCGACTTCGGGCCGGTGATCGGCGGCAACGTCGCATTCCTCGGCGAGCGGCTTGGCTGCAAGCTGTTCATCGAGGACCTGGTCAGCGAGCTCGATCGCCACAAGAAGGCCGGCACCATGGACGGCTGGCGGCGGTCATCGGAGGCGCGGCTCCGCAAGGACGACGCCTCGGTCGACGGTGTGTTGTGCTGGGACTTCTTCGACTTCCTCGACAAGGCCGCGGCGCAGACGCTGGCGAAGCAGATTGCACGAATCCTGCAAGCCGGGCGGGGCGGTGATGGGGTTCTTCTGCTCGACGGCCGTCGAGCGCGCGCCATTCACGAAGTACGAAATCATCGACGATGGCTCGCTGCGTCACCGCCATCATCCGGGTGCCGGCGGCCAGAAGTACCCGCTTCAGAACCGCGACATCATCAAGATGTTCGACGGCCTGACCGTGGCGGAATCCTTCCTGCTCAAAAGCAATACGCGCGAGATCCTGCTGCGCAAGAAGTAGCGCTCCGCCCGGCGGGGCGTCAGGTGCGCGTGATCTGGATCGACCGCGCCGCGGGTCAGCCCGAGGAGGTCGGCGGCGCTGCCGGTATTGGCGGCGAGCTCGAGGTGGTCGGTGCTGCCGAAGAGTGCGCAGATCTCGCCTGCCTGGATGTCGGCATACGTCGCCACCAGCCGTCCGACCGTGGCGCCGCCGGCGGCGACCTGCACGCCCTGCACTCTTCGAGAACTTCTCGAACGTCTTCCGATCGATGTTGGTGACCAGGTTGCCGAACCTGTCGATCCTCAGCACCGCGCCGCGCAGCTCGTCGTCGGTGAGCACGGCCTGCGGAATGTCGAGCCGGTGCAGCTCGGGGACGTTGCGGCCCGAGCGCCGGCAGCTGGATGCCCTTGGCAATCCATGCGGCCGCGGGCGCGAAGCGGTCGCGCCCCTCGAAGGTGCGGCTGACCGTCGGGCGGGCGTAGCGGCGCTCGGTGAGCTCCACGACCTTCTTCGGCGGCGCCTCGCGCAGGACCGCCGAGAGCAGGCCGTTATCCGGGCAGACGAAGCGGTAGTCCCCGATCTCTGCCGCGATCCCGCGCCGGCCCGAGCCCACCCCCGGGTCGACCACGGCCAGAAAGATCGTGCCGGCCGGGAAGAAGCGGTAGGCTGCCGCCAGCTCGATCGCGCCGTCCAGGACGTCGTGCGGGTGCGATGTCGTGCGTGATGTCTACGAAGTGTCACGTCCGGGCAGATTCCGAGCATCACTCCCTTCATCGTTCCCACGTAGTGGTCGCGAGACCCGAAGTCGCTCAAGAGTGCAATTACCGGACGCATTGCCCAAGGATACCTGAAGGGTGAACTAGAATAAGTTGTTTCATTTTCGACGAAGGACGTATTCATGATTGATTTCGATCTCACCGATGAGCACCAGCTTCTCGAGAACTCCGTCCGGGAGTGGGGCGCCCGTGAAGTGGCGCCGCGGATCCGCGAGCTCGATCGCGAGCACCGGTTCGACAAGAACATCCTCACGCAGATGGCGGACATGGGCCTGCTCGGCTGCTCGGTGCCGCAGGAATACGGCGGCGCCGGCATGGACTACATCAGCCTGGGGATCGTCTCCGAGGAGCTGGAGTACGTCGACACGTCGCTGCGCGTGATCATGTCGGTGCATGCCGGGCTGAACTGCCTGTCGCTGCTGACGTGGGGCACCGAGGACCAGAAGCAGCGCTACCTCGTCCCGCAGGCGCAGGGGAAGAAGATCGCCACCTACGGACTGACCGAGCCGGCGGCCGGCAGCGACGTGCGCGGCATTCAGACCGTCGCGATCAAGAAGGGCGACAAGTACTACGTCACCGGCGAGAAGATGTGGATCTCGCTCGCCGACGTCGCCGACAACTTCCTCGTGTTCGCGTGGACGGACCTCGAGAAGAAGAAGAACCGCGACACCTCCGGGATCAGCGCCTTCATCGTCGAGCGTGCCTTCAAGGGCTTCTCGAGCGGCACGCTGAAGGAGAAGTGGGGCATCCTCGCCGGCAACACCGGCTTCTTCAAGATGGACGAGATGGAAGTGCCCGGCCGAGAACCTGCTCGGCCGCGAGGGCGAGGGATTCAAGATCGCGATGTTCGCGCTCGACCAGGGCCGCTACACCGTGGCGGCCGGCGCGACCGGTCTGATCCGGGCCTGCCGCGACGCGAGCGCGAAGTACGCCCTCGAGCGTCAGACCTTCGGGCAGCGCATCGCCGAGCACCAGCTCGTCAAGGAAATGATCGCGCACATGGAATCGGACTACCAGGCGTCGCGCCTGCTGTGGCTCCGCGCCGGCGCGCTCAAGAACGCCGGCCGGCGCAATACGCGCGAGACCGGCCTCGCGAAGTGGTTTTCCACCGTCGCCTCCGAGCGCGCGGCGGGCGACTCCGTGCAGATCCACGGCGCCAACGGCTACTCCGACGAGTACCCGGTCGGCCGCTTCTATCGCAACTGCAAGGGCGCGGTGATCTACGAGGGCACGCGCGAGATCCACAAGCTGATGCAGGCCGACTACGTCCTCGGCTTCCGGCAGGACAAGCCGCTTCGCTGCGAGCTGCCGCCGATTACGAAGTGATCGTAGGCCCGGCCTTCAGGCCGGGCGGACAGGAGACAGACGGTGGATTCAGATCTCTCGCTCGACTTTCTGAGCGTCGTCGAACAGGCCGCCATCGCGTGTGCCCACACGATGGGCCAGGGCGATCGGCACAGGTCCGACCAGGCGGCGGTCGAAGCCATGCGCAAGTGCATGGACTCGGTGCCGATCGACGGAACGATCGTGATCGGCGAAGGCGAGCGTGACGAAGCCCCGATGCTCTTCATCGGCGAGCAGGTCGGTCTCGCGGCGAAGAAGGACGGCTGCGAAGGCATGGCCTACCCGAGCGTCGACATCGCGGTCGACCCGCTCGAGGGCACGAACCTGTGCGCGACCGGCGAGCCGAACGCGATCGCGGTGCTGGCGGCGTCCGAGAAGGGTGGACTGCTGCACGCACCCGACATGTACATGGAGAAGCTGGTCGTCGGCCCGAGCTCCAAGCATGCGGTCAGCCTCGACGCGACGCCGGCGGAGAACCTGCGCGCGATCGCCCGCTGCCTGGAGCGCGACGTCGAAGACCTGGTGGTCGTGGTGCTCGAGCGCGAGCGCCACCAGAAGCTGATCGCCGACATCCGGGCGACCGGCGCGCGCATCCGGCTTGATCGGCGACGGCGACCTGTCGGCGGGCATCGCGGCGGCGGTTGTCGGCAGCGGCGTGCACGCGGTCATGGGGACCGGCGGCGCTCCCGAAGGCGTGCTCACCGCCGCGGCGATGCGCTGCCTCAACGGCGAAATCTTCGGCCGCCTCGTCGTCGCCAAGGCCGGCGACGAAGAGCGCTGCAAGGCGATGGGGATCAGCGATCCCAAGCGCATCTACACCTCAAAGGATCTCGCCTCCGGCGAGAACATCATCTTCGCGGCGACCGGCGTGACCGACGGCGCGCTGATGAAGGGCGTCCGTTTCTTCGGTGACGGTGTCCGCACCAGCTCGCTCATCATGCAGAGCAAGCCGGCGCGGATCCGCTTCATCGACACCATTCACGTCGAACAAGCGCGGATGGTGCGAGTCCGCTTCTAACCCTTGCACTGGCGCAGGAACCTCTACGCGGTCACGGCCGCCAGCTTCATCGGCTTCACCGGCTTCACGCTGGTGATGCCGTTCCTGCCGCTGTATTTCGAACAGCTCGGCCTGACCGACGTCGGGGAGATCGCGCTGTGGTCGGGCCTCAGCCTCGGCGTCACCCCCGCGATCACCGCCTTCATGGCGCCCGCTGTGGGGCCGCCTGGCCGACCGGTATGGACGCAAGATCATGGTCCAGCGGTCCCTGGTCAGTTTCGTCTTCGTCATGGCGGCGATGGCGTATGTCACCGAGCCGTGGCATGTCTTCGCCCTGCGGGCCGTTCAGGGGCTCTTCGCCGGATACGGGCGCGCTCACGCTGACCATGGCGGCCGATTCGGCGCCGCGCGAGCACACGGCGTATGCGATCGGGTTCGTCCAGACCGCGCAGCGGCTTGGCCCGGCGCTGGGGCCGGTGATCGGCGGCGTGGTGGCCCAGGCCGTCGGCTTGCGCAACGCCTTTCTCGTGACCGCCAGTTTCTACCTCGTGGCGGTCGTGGTCGTCTCGATTGCCTACGACGAGCGGAGCGTCCTCAAGCGCGACGCCGTTGAAGCGGGCGGCCGCATCACGTTCCGCAGCGTGCTGGCCTTCGAGAATTTCGTCCTGCTGATGGCGGTCATCTTCGGCCTGCAGTTCGTGGACCGGAGCTTCGGTCCGATCCTTCCGCTCTTTGTCGGCGCACTCGGCACCGACGACGCCAGCGTGCCGCTCCTGTCGGGGGTCCTGTTTTCGATCTCCGCGGCGGCCGGCGCGTTCGGCAATCGTCTCTGCGCCTCGCTGATGCAGAAGACCGGCCCTCGCCGCGTCATTGCGACCGCCTGCGGGATTGCCGGCGTGGGCGTCGCCGGCTTCCTCCTTGCCGGCAGTGCGTGGTGGCTGGCGCTGCCGACGGCGATCTTCGGCATCGCGATCGGTACCGCGACGACCGCGTCCTACACGGCGGCGAGCAGCATCATCCCGGCCGGTGCGCGCGGCACCGGCTTCGGCCTTCTGACAACGGCGTCGCTCGTGGGGCTCGCGGTCAGCCCGATCGTCAGCGGGCTGCTCGGCGCCACCAGTATCAGGGCGGTCTTTCTCGTCGATGCGGTGATGCTCGGCGGACTTGCGATCATGGTGTCGCGGCTGATGATCACGTCGCCCGTTCCGGTGGCATCCGCGCCGCCTACCGAGGAGGTCTGAGGAGATGACAGTTCTCGATCCAGTGCTTATCGTGCGTGCCTGCGTCATCCTGCGGGCCGGCGGCGTGGTCGCGTTTCCGACCGACACGTACTACGGGCTTGCGGCAGATCCGCGGAATCCGCGCGCCGTGGCTCGCCTGTTCGCGATCAAGGGCCGCGAGGCGGGGCAGGCGATCCCGCTCATTGCCGCGGACGAAGCGCAGGCCGCCGACGCTGTCGATTTCGACGACCGTGCGCTGCAGGCTCGCCCGCGCGTTCTGGCCCGGGCCGCTCTCGCTCGTCCTGCCGGCGCGCGCCGTGATCAGCAAGGACGCGAAGGCCGCAGATGGCACCGTCGCCGTGCGCGTTCCCGCGGCCGATGGCGCGCGGGCCCTGGCGCGGGCGTTCGGCTTCTGCATCACGGCGACCAGCGCCAATCACAGCGGCGAAGAGCCAACGACTTCGGCCGCGGCGGTGAGCCGCACGCTCGGCGGGGCAGTGGACCTCGTGCTCGACGGAGGAGACACGCCCGGCGGCGCGCCGTCGACGCTCGTCGATCTGCGTGAAGAGTCGCCGCGGCTCGTGCGTGCCGGCGCGATCGCGTGGGACCGCGTGCTAAGATCGATCGAGTGACGCGCATGGCTTCACGCTCGAACGCGAACGGCACGCGCGAGCGCGTGGCGCTCGTCGGCCTCTTCACCGGATCCTCCCGTGATTTCGATCCCGAGCATTCGCTGGATGAGCTCGCAGGTCTCGCCGCAGCTGCCGGCGGCACGGTCGTGTTGCGGGTGCTGCAAAAGAACGCGCGTCCGGATCCTGCGACGTTTCTCGGCAGCGGCAAGGTTGCTCAACCTGGCGGCGGCATGCGCCGAGGTCGACGCCGATATCGTGGTCTTCGACAACGAGCTGAGCCCGGCGCAGCTGCGCAACCTCGAGGAGGCGCTCGATCGCAAAGTCCTCGACCGCACCCAATTGATTCTCGACATCTTTGCCAGCCGCGCGCGCACACGGGAAGGCAAGCTCCAGGTTGAACTCGCGCAGTTGAAGTACGTGATGCCTCGGCTGGCGGGATCCGGAACGGCGTTGTCGCGTCTTGGTGGCGGCATCGGCACCCGCGGTCCTGGTGAAACCAAGCTCGAGACCGATCGCCGGCGGATCCGCTACCGCATCAGCATGATCTCGAAAGACATCGAGGCGGTGCGGACGCGGCGGGGCCAACTCCGCGAGCGTCGTCAGAAAGCCGCGGTGCCGACGGTCGCACTCGTCGGCTATACCAATGCCGGCAAGACGACGTTGTTCAACCTGCTCACCGGCGATTCGGCGGTCGCATCGGACGCGCTCTTTGTCACGCTGGATCCACTCGTCCGCAAGGTCAAGCTCCCGGACCGACGCGAGCTGCTGGTGTCGGACACGGTCGGCTTCATCGAGCGGCTGCCAACGTCACTGGTGGCGGCCTTCCGCGCGACGCTCGAAGAGGTCGCCGCCGCGGACCTGCTGCTTCACGTCATCGACGCGTCGAGCGTCGATCGGGACCGCCATATCGCCGCCGTCCGCAGCGTCCTGGCCGAAGTGGGCGCCGAGCGTGTGCCCACGGTCGAGGTCTTCAACAAGTGCGACCAGCTCGACGCCGGCGAACGCGCGCGGGTCAAGGCCGTCCACCCCGGCGCGCTCTGTGCATCGGCGAAGACCGGTGAAGGGCGCGACGAGCTGATCGCGGTGCTCGAAGGGCGACTGGCGCTCGATACGGCGCTCGTGACCTTCCAGTTTTCGTCAGACGATGAGAACGACAGGGAGAAGATTTCGTATCTCTATCGAGTCGGGCGGATCAGGAGTCATGTGGCAACGGACGGACATGTGTCGATAGAGGCGGAAGTACCAAAGCGTGCAATCGAGCGGCTGCGTAGCGCGAGTGGCTCTGCGCCTGCCGTCAGGGGGGCCGCGGCATCACGGGCGGAACGGGCGTGACGGCAGTCCGGATCGTCCTGACCGCCGTGCTGGTGGCATTGTCGGCCGCGGCGTGCGCGCCGAAGGCGGTTGCGCCCGCTCCTCCGGGGGCGCCCAAGTATGCCGAGTTCGTCTTCCCGACGGCCGGCGGCTCTGTTCCGGCCGACGTCGCGGAGCAGCACCAGGCCGCCTGGCAGGCGCTGCAGGCCGGGGACGTCCGCGGCGCCGAACGCCGTTACGCCGCGCTGCTCAAGCGCGCGCCGGACTTCTATCCGTCCCACGCCGGCCTTGGTTACGTCGCCATGGCGCGCGACAACATGAAGGCGGCGGTGAGTCACTTCGAGCGCGCGCTGGCGCTCAACAGCACCTACGCACCGGCGCTGGCCGGAAAGGGCCAGGCCCACCTGGCCCTGAACGAGCGCGGGCAGGCGCTCGCCAGTTTCGATGCGGCGCTGGCTGCCGATCCGGCGCTGGCCGGCATCCGCAGCGCTGCCGACGTGCTCCGCTTCCAGGTTCTGCAGGGCGGCGTGGCAGAGGCCCGAAAGGCCGCCGATGCCGGCCGGTATCCCGAGGCGCGCGCCGGCTACGAGACAGCCATCCAGGCCTCGCCCGACAGCCCTTTTCTGCATCGCGAACTGGCGATGGTGGAGTTTCGCGCCGGCCAGATGGACGCGGCGCGGCAACACGCCGTCAAGGCGCTCGCGCTTGAACCGAACGACGCTCGCAATCACGTCGTTCTCGCCGACATCCTCGAAGCCACCGGGGACGTTCCGGCCGCGTTGCAATCGCTCGTGAAGGCGGCGGCACTCGAACCGTCCGAGGCGCTCGATCGCCGGATCGAGGCCTTGCGGGACAAGACGGCGCTCGCCGCCCTGCCACCCGAGTATCGCGCCATCGAGACCGCCGAGACGATCACACGAGGTCAACTCGCGGCCATGCTCGGCGTGCGTCTCGAGGCGCTCCTGAAACGTGCGCCGCGCCGCGCGGCCGCCGTGATCACGGACGTGCGCGCGCACTGGGCCTTTCCGTGGATCCTGCCGGTCACCCAGGCAGGCTTCATGGAGGTCTACCCGAATAACACGTTCCAGCCGGGGGCCATCGTGCGGCGCAGCGATCTGGCGTTTGCGGCGAGCCGGATTCTCGGTGCCATCGCGGCTCAGAACCCGTCAGTCGGCGCCGAGTGGCGGAACGCCCGGCCACGGTTCTCGGATCTGCCGCCGGGCCATCTGAATTATCCGGCCGCCGCGCAGTCGGTCGCGGCCGGTGTGATGCAGCCGATCGAGAAGGACACCTTCCAGCTCTCGAAGCCGGTGTCCGGACAGGAAGCGATCGGGGCAGTCGATCGGCTTCTCGCCCTGGCCGAAGGCCGGCGGTGATGAAGAACCTCACGGCCGCCAATCAGCTCACCATCCTCAGGATGCTGCTGATTCCGGCGTTCGTGATCCTGCTGATGTACGGCTACCGCGGCTGGGCGCTGGTGACGTTCTTCACCGCCGGCGTGACCGACATGCTGGACGGTCTGATCGCCCGGACGACCGGACAACAGACCGAGCTCGGCGCCTGGCTCGATCCCATGGCCGACAAACTCCTCCTCGTCACCATGTTCATCGTCCTCACCCTCCCGGGGATCGGGTCGGCGAATCAGTTGCCGCTGTGGTTCACGATCCTGGTCATCAGCCGCGATGTCGCGATCGTGGCAACCGTGGCAGTGTTCAACCTCGCCGTCGGGCCGCGGACCTTCCGGCCATCGATCTGGGGCAAGATCGCCACCGCGACCTTCATCCTGACTGGCGTGATCACGCTCTACTTCAACTACCTCAACCAGCGTTCCCAACTGGTCACCGTTTTCATCTACGCGTCGCTGGTGATCACCGTGATTTCGGCGGCGCACTACCTGTTCCAGGTGGTGCGGCTGACCAACAGCAGCCACGCTGCGTCTGCAAAAAACTAATCGAAGGGTCTTCGCCGGGCCGGCCGACAGCCGCAGGTGGGAACTGACGCTTGTCCACGTTTCATCACGGAGACACGGAGGCACGGGGACACGCGGAGAAATTTATTACGGGCTGCCTAGCGCGCTCCGCGCGGAGGGAGTTGCGAGTTCCGTGCCGCGATCGCACGTCAGCGACTTCATGAGCCCTGTGGGCAAGCGCTGGACGCGGCGCGCGAGCGCGCGGACCACCGTCTGGGTGTCGCCTTGGGGATCCGGACGAGGACCACATAGCGCGACTGGCGTTCCACGAGCGTCGCGATCTGCGATGCGCGCCGGGCACCCATGAGGAGATCCCCTTCCCAGTGACCTGGCACCGCACGGTCCTCGACGGCGGCGGGACGCTCGCGAATCGAGACGGCGCCGACGATGTGGCCGGGGTGATGACCGACGCCCTTGGCGGCCCGCGCCCGGCGCGTCGACCGTTGGCGGCGTAAGTGCTGCAGCAGCTCGCGCTTCAGCGCCCCTCGACTTTGCACAAATAGGCTGCGATAGATGGTTTCGTGCGACACCTGCATCTCGGATCGCTAGGATAGGTCCTCAGAAGCCAGCCGGAGATCTGTTGCGGAGACCACTGACGCCGAAGTTTCGCGGCGACCGCCCGACGGCGCGAGCGGCTGCACGCGTCAGCGCAGACGCTAGCGACGTGCAAGCGGTATCTGAATCGCGAACCGTTTGCAGCCGCCGCTAGCGTCAGCTCCCACGGCGGCCGAAGGCCGCCTGGCAGCCCTCGAATATCCCGTGCAACCTCGTTACGCGCGAAGCCCGTTTCGAATGATTAGTGAGCCTGCAGGCGCCGGCCTTCGGCCGGCGGCGCATCGGGTAGTCAGCCGCCAAACACAAGCGAGGCTTGATTCTTTCCCGCTTGTGTTTGACGGCTGACGACCCGATCACACCGCGCGGAGCGCGGTCCTGCAGGCTGGTTCCACTTCTCCGTGACGTCTCCGTGCCTCCGTGTCTCCGTGCTAAAAGAGACAGGCAGCTCGCATCAGGAGGATGTCCCTACTTGGGGGTGACGGTCACCATGAACGCCTTGGCGGGACCGATATTGCCGGCGGCATCGATGGCGCGGTACTCGATGCGGTGCGTGCCGTAGCCCGGCTTCCGCTCTTCCCACGGCTGCGGTGACAGGCCCTCGCTGCTCAAGCTGCCGTAGACCAGCTCCTTGATCGTCGTGCCGCGCGGCGTGAACTTGTAGGGCGTGCCTTCGGGCGCGTCGGGCCAGCCGTAGTAGTGGTGCCAGCCGTCGCCGTTGACGCGGAACTCCGCGACCACGTAACCCTTCTGGTCGTCCGACGGCTCCAGCTTCATCGTGAACTCTTCGCGGAAGGTGTAGTGCGGTGTGCCGTCGGCTTCGGTCTTCGTATCGACCGGAGTTGAGAGCACCGTCTTGACGGTCGGGGAGGTGTTGTCAATCGTCCATTCGCGGGTGACCGGCGGCGCTTTCGTCGTCGCATCGCTAACCGACACCTTCAAGGTGTGGCGTGCCGGGCCGCAACTTCTGATCGGCAAGAGAGATCCGGCGGCTGCCCGGGGTGTCTTCACGATCGTTCCGTCGAGTGACCAGACCACGTTCGGCGGTCGACGGGTGTCGGTGAACTCTACGTAAACCACTTCGGTTCCGCCGACTGGTCGTGCCGTGGAGGTGCCGCCGGTGATCGTGATCGCGCTGTTTGGCGCCTCCGCGCCCTGAGCGCTGTTGCCGAATCTCCACGTGCGGGTGGCTGTCAGCGCGCCAGCGCGGATAGCCGGATCTCGCACGAACGGTGTGGGATCGACAACGGTGACGGTGAGCGTGTGGTCTCCTCTCGGGGTATCGATGACGGCCATGTCGATGCAGGTGCGCACCTCGCCGTTCGCTCATCTCCTTGCCATTCAACTGCCAGGTGATGTCCAGCGAGTGGTAGTTCGGCTGCGCCGGCTCGATACAGACCAGTTCGTTGATGCCGAGCGGAGTGTCGGTAGGCCGAGCCCTGGCAATCAAATTCACCTGCTCGGAAATGCGCTGCACCATGCGCTCGCGGCTCACCTGGTCGAAGTAGTAGCCGATCGAGATCATCATCGAGTGCTTGCTCGGCCGCCACACGCCGGTGGTCGTGTACTGGCCGCCTTCGAAGCGTCCGATCTTGCCGCCCGATTCGCTCTCATCGCCGAGCCAGCGGAACCACTTCTTCTTCTCGGTGCGCATCTGCTCCTCGGTCATCAGGGTGTGATGAACGGAAGTCGGCTCGGCGCCCTTGTATGGCCCGCCTGGAACGCCGCGCTCGCGGTAGGTGTATTCGTCCTGCAGCCGGCCGAGCGAGTGCCCGAGTTCGTGCGGCGTGATCAGGACGCCGAGCGAGTTGCCACCCGAGGTCGTCGCGACGCCGCCGCCGATCCCGCCGTACGTATCGGTGTTCGTGATGACCAGGATCTGGTCGAACGCCGGCGTCGCCCGCTTCGCATACTCGCGCGCGATGTTCTGATTGACGAGAATGCCGCGCGCATTCGGGTTTGTACAGCCGTCGGTGAAGTTGGCGCCGAGCGGTGTCTTGCGCTGGACCCGGACCTCGGGATCACAGCTGACGCCTGATTCCGGCGAGACGATCTCGACCGAGTAGACGTTGATGTAGTTGCGGTAGCTGCGGAACGGCTCGATGCTCCACAGGACGTTGAGATGCTTGTCGAGATGGGCGCGGTACTTCGGCATCTCCGCCGCGGTGTAGCCGTCGCTCATCACCACCAGCGAGAACCGCGCCGCCGGATCGCCGTTGACCGAGACCGGCACAACCGTCGCGGGGGCCTCCTGCGCGCGGACGCGGCCGACGGGATGACGAAAGACTGCGAGACGAGAAGAAGGAGGAGATTTCATCGACGCGGCCCCGCAGAAGTCAACTTCCAACGCCCAACGCCCAACTTCCAAACCGGACCGCGAACCGGGACGATTGGGAGCTGGAAGCTGGAAGCTGAGCTGAGCTAAGTAACTTTCGTCTTGAAATACGCGAGCGTCTTCTGGAGACCCTCTTCGAGCGGGACCTTCGGCTCCCAGCCGAGCAGCGTGCGCGCCCGCGTGATGTCGGGCTTGCGGACCTTGGGATCGTCCTCCGGAAGCGGACGATAGACGATCTGGCTCTTGGACCCCGAGATCTCGATGATCGCCCGGGCGATCTCCTCGATCGTCATCTCGTGCGGGTTGCCGATGTTGACCGGGTCGTGGACGTCGGACTCCATCAGCCGAAGGATGCCGTCCACGAGGTCGGTGACGTAGCAGAAGCTGCGCGTCTGGGAGCCGCTGCCGAAGATCGTGACGTCTTCGTTGCGCAACGCCTGGCTCATGAAGGCGGGGACGGCGCGGCCGTCCCGGACGCGCATGCGCGGACCGTAGGTGTTGAAGATGCGGACGATCTTGGCATCGACGTTGTGGTACCGGCGATAGGCGGTCGTCATCGCCTCGGCAAAGCGCTTGGCCTCGTCGTAGACACCGCGAGGACCGATCGGGTTGACGTTGCCCCAGTACGGTTTCCTTCTGCGGATGCTCGAGCGGATCGCCGTAGACCTCGGACGTGGACGCGAGCACGAAGCGCGCGTTCTTGGCCTTCGCCAGTCCGAGCGCCTTGTGCGTCCCGAGCGCACCCACCTTCAGGGTCGGTATCGGCAGTTCCAGGTAATCGATCGGGCTGGCCGGGCTCGCCCAGTGCAGCACCGCGTGCACGGGACCCTCGACGTAGATGTAGTTGGTGATGTCGTGCTTGATGAACGTGAAGTCGCGGTTCGCAAGGTGCGCGATGTTCGCGGTCGTCGCCCGTCAGCAGATTGTCGATGCCGACCACCGAATACCCACGATCGAGCAAGTGTTTCCGAGAGATGCGAGCCGATGAAACCGGCCGCGCCGGTAATGACGACGCGTTTAGAAGGCATGTCGATGGAATCCACGGATGACGGTCAGCCACATGATCTTGAGGTCGAGGCCCACGGACCAGTTTTCGATGTAGTAGAGATCGTATTCGATGCGTTTCTCGAGAGACGTGTTGCCGCGCCAGCCGTTGACCTGCGCCCACCCGGTGATGCCGGCCTTGACCTTGTGGCGGAGCATGTACTGCGGGAATGCGGTGCTTGAACTGCTCGACGAAGTAGGGACGCTCGGGACGCGGGCCGACAATCGACATGTCGCCGCGCAGGACGTTCCAGAGCTGCGGCAGTTCGTCGAGGTCCAGCTTCCGGAGCCACTTGCCGACCGGCGTGCACCGCGGATCATCGTCGCGCGCCCATACCGGGCCGGTGTCATCCTCGGCGCCCACGTACATCGAGCGGAACTTGTAGACGTGGAACGCCTTGCCGTCGAGGCCCATGCGCTCCTGCGTGTAGTAGACCGGCCCCTTGGAGCTGTACCGGATCAGCCACGCAATCAGCAGGAATGGGATCGAGAAGACGAGCAGCGCAGCACCCTGAGATCGAGACGTCGATCAGGCGCTTCAGGATGCTGTTGAAGCCGCGCAGCGGGACGTCGTTGAGGCTGATGATCGGCACGCCGTCAAGGTTCTCGAGGCGCGCGCGCAGGGCAATGAACTGCAGCAGGTCCGGCACGACGTGGACGTCCACGCCCTCGCGATTGGTCGCTTCGACGAGGCCGAGCATCTTGACGTGCTCTTCGAGCGGGAGTGCCACGTAGACGTGATCGATCTTTTCGCGGCGGATGATCTCGTCGGTCTCCGGCAGCGTGCCGAGAAGCGGAAGACCGCGATAGCCGATGTGGTCGCCGGCCGCCCGATCGTCCACGAATCCAACCACCTGGAAGCCGAGCTCCCGGTGCTGCAGGACCTTGTCGGCCACCATGCGTCCGAGGTCGCCGGCACCCGCGATGAGCACTCGCTTGAGGCCGATCCCGGCCTTCCATCGGCGCTCGAGTGCCTCGCGCACGATCTCGCGCGACAGGTACGTCAGCGCCACGTTGACGAGGACGAACAGGCCCCAGACGCCCTGGGCAATTTCGTAGGCGCCGGCGTCCTTCAATTCGTCCGGCAGCCAGTAGGTGCGGAAGTACAAGGTCCCGCCGACGCCGAGCACCACCGCCAGCACCGTGCCCACGAAGACGGCGAAGAAGTCGTCCACCCGGGAACGGCCGCGGCGCAGCCGATAGATGCCCTGGATATGGAAGGCCGCCGGGACGATCACCCCGATGACCGGGAGCAGCGTCAGGTACTCGAAGAAAGGCGGGATGCCTTTGGGAACCGGCAGACCTGAGTAGAAGCGTAACCAGTAGGCCGCCAGGAAGGCCGTGACGGCAAGGAGTGCGTCGCTGAGGACGTAGAAGGCAACGAGGAGCCGGTTATACCGTCGCATCATGCGCGTGGCTCCTGGCCTCTGGCTTCGTCCACGGCGTTCTGGAAATGGGTTTTGAAGGCGGCGATCGAGAATCGCTCCGCGTTGGCCCGGACGGCCTCGGCGTCCGACTCCGCGCGCGACGACACCCGCCAGCGCGTCGGCAAAGGCCGCGGCTGACCTGTCGGTCACGAGCGCGCCGGTCACCCCATCGATGACCGTCTCGCGCGCGCCGCCTTCGGCAAAGGCCACGACCGGCGTTCCACAGGCCTGGGCCTCGACGGGAACGATGCCGAAATCTTCGGTCCCGGGCAGCAGCACCGCCGCCGCGCCCCGATACAGATCCCGGATCTCATCGTCGCTCCGCCAGCCGAGGAATTCGACGGGGGAGCCGTTGCGCATGGGCGCGCAGGCGGGACTCTTCCGGCCCTTGCCCGACGATCCGCAGCGGTATCCCGGTCAGGCGGGAGGCCTCGATAGCAACATCAATTCGTTTATACGGGACCAGGGCGGACACCACGAGTGCGCCACTTCCGGAGTTGGCCCGCCCGGCCGCCGGACGGTAGAAGTCAGTGTCCACAGGAGGATACACAACGCTCGACCCGCGATTATAGTATCGGCCTATTCTCCCCGCAACATATTGACTATTCGCGAGAAAGCGGTCGACACGGTGTGCGGTCGCGGCATCCCACCGGGCCAGCCCGGCCATGACCGGCCGCAGCGCTCGGCTCGGCCACTTCCCGACCTGTTCGGGGCCGAAGTAGGCGCCGAACTGATCCCAGGCATACCGCATCGGCGAGTGGCAATAGCACACATGCGTCGCGTCACCCCGGGTGATGACGGATTTGACGGCGCAGTGGCTGCTGCTGATGACCAGGTCGTAGGTGTCGAGGTCGAAGATTTCCACGGCGGCGGGATAGAGCGGCAGGTAGTGGCGATACCAGCGCGCCGGCCCGGGGCAGCCGCTGCGCGAAGGACGTGCGGATCGGGTGGGCCTCGATCCCTTTGGAGACGCTCCCCGGCACCCGGACGAGCGTGAACAGCGTCGCCGCTGGATAGAGCTCGCAGATGGCTTCGAGAACTTTCTCGCCGCCTCGCATCCCGGTCAGCCAGTCGTGAACGATCGCCACGCGCCGCGGATCCCGCTGGCGCGGGACCGGCCTCGGCCGTGACTCACGCCTCGATGACCTCGGTGTAGATCGCCCGGACGCGCTGGACGGAGCGCTCCCAGGAAAACTCCTTCACCCGAAGCAGACCCTTCTGGCGCAGATCGGCGCGCAACTGCTCGTCAGTGAGCACCCGCCGCATCGCGTCGGCAATCTCGGCGGGCTCGTACGGATCGATCAGGATCGCGGCGTCGCCGACGACCTCGGGCAACGACGACACGTTCGACGTAATCACCGGCGTGCCGGCCGCCATCGCTTCGAGCGGCGGCAACCCGAAGCCTTCGTACAGCGACGGGAAGACGAACACACTGGCCAGCCGATAGAGGCTCGCCAGGGTCTTGTCGGGAACGAACCCGAAGAAGCGGACGTGCTTGTGGAGCTTGTGGCGATGCACGGCGCGCCGCAGGGCGGCGTACTTCGAGATCTCGTCGCCGATGATCAGCAGCTTGACGTTCTCCATGCCACCGCCCGCCGCAGCATGTGGAACGCCTCGATCAGCCGCTCGAGATTCTTGTGCGGCTTGATGTTGCCGGCGTAGAGCACGAACGGATCGTTGAGCTGATAGCGCTCGCGGACCTGCGCGACCTCCTCGTCGGTCGGCGCTTCGCCGAGCCGCTCGTCGATGGCGTTGTAGATGACGTCGATCCGGGACTGGCGGGATGCGGAAGTAGCGAAGGATGTCGCGCTTGGACGTTTCCGACACCGTCAACACGCGCGAGGCGCGGTGGGTCGCCACCCACATCGAGCTGCGCGCGTAGACGTAGGCGAGCCGGTTCGGCAGATACTGCGGAAAGCGCAGGTGAATGCAGTCGTGGATCGTGACGACGGCTTTGCACGGGGTCAGCGGCGGCAGCACGTAATGCGGCGCGTGGAACAGGTCCACCTTCTCGCGGCGCAGGTCGAGCGGGATCGTCAGCTGCTCGCGGATCGAGTAGTTCGCCGACCAGTCCGGGCACCGTCCGGAAGTTGTCGCCGAGCTCAGTGGCGATCTCGATGTCGGCCGGCTGCACGATGAGGACGTAGTCGGTCGTGCGATCGATCCGCGCCAGGTTCCGCACCAGGTTGCGGATGTACGTTCCGATCCCGTAATCGCGCAGCTTCCGCGCGTCAATGGCAATGCGCACCTACGGTGAATCTTATCAAGGCCGCTCGCCCTTCAGGCGAAGATACGCCTTCAACAGCGGCACCATCCGCGGATGGTGCTTCTGATAGAAGGCCAGGTGGCTGCGGCGGTAGGCCGCGTTGGACTGCTCGACGGCGGTCGCGCGCGAGCGCCCGCGCAGATGGACGATCTCGGCGGCCGGCGTGAACAGCACCTTCCAGCCCCGGGCGCGGACGCTGGCGCAGAAATCGACGTCCTCGGTGTAGAGGAAGAACCGCTCGTCGAGCAGCCCCGCCTCCTCGGCGACCCGGCGCCGGACGAGGAGGCAGGCGCCGCTGACCCAGTCGACGAACTGCTCGCGCCGCGTCGCGCCGTTCCACCCAGCGCGTGACGAGCCCGACCCCGCGGTTGTACAGCGACAGCACGATCTTCTGGCGCAGCTCACCGATCGGCGAGATCATCGGACCGAACGACAGCTCGGTGCGTCCGTCCCCGTCGACGAGACGCGGGCCCGCAACACCTGCGCCTGGATGCTGCCTCGAGGCGGGCGACCAACGTGTCGAGCGCTCCCGCCTGGACGACAGTGTCGTTGTTCAACAGCAGGATCAGCTCGCCACTGGAGGCGCGGATGCCGGCGTTGTTGCCCGCGGAGAAACCCGAGATTCTCCACGAGCGTCAGCAGATGCACACCAGGAAACTGCGCCACGACGGCGGGGCTGCCGTCGGTGGAGGCATTGTCGACGACGATCACTTCGGCTGGCAGCTGCGGCGGATGCTCGGCCAGTGAGGCGAGGCAGCGCTGCAGATGGTCGCCGCCGTTGAAGTTGACGATGATGATCGACAGGCGGGGAGTCACCGCCGGACGATCCTCTCGACAGCGGCCAGCGTCTTCGGCGGCCGCGTCGTCCCAGGAATAGCGCGCGAGCACACCGCGGCGCGCGCGCGAGTTGCGCGGCGGCGGCCGCGGGCGACGTCAAGAGCCGCGTGAGGGCGTCGGCTGTCGCAGCGAGATCCCCGGCCGGAACCAGCACGGCGGCCTCGCCATAGACCTCGCGCGCGACCGGCGTGTCGAGCGCGACGACCGGAACACCAGCGGCGAGTGCCTCGAGCGGCGTCAGCCCGAAACCTTCGTACTCCGACAGGAAGGCGAACACCGACGCCCGCGCGTACAGCGCGCCGAGTTCGACGTCCGGCACGTAGTCGCAGAGACGAACGCGCTCGCTGACGCCGTGCGCGCGTGCCACGGCGGCCAGGTCCTGCCGGGGCAGGGTGCGATTCGGCGCCGACGATGACGAGTTGCGCGTCGGGCACGGACGCGCAGCGTGGCGGCGAAGGCCGCGATCAGGTCGGGAAGCCGGCGGCGATTGAAGATCGATCCGGTGTAGAGGACCAGCGGTTCGCGCGGCGCCGGCGCTGCCTGCCGGCGGCCGCGAGACGCCGTAGGGCACGACCGCGATGCGGTTGGCCGGCACGCCGTAGAGGTCCTGGATCTCACGCGCGGAGAAGGCCGAACCCGGTCAGGACGACCCCGGCGCGGCGCGCCGCCGATCGCGTGATCCACCGGCGCCGCGTGCCTTCCCGCCACGAGAACCACTCGGGATGGCGGCTGAACGAGACGTCGTGAATCGCGACCGCCAGCGGCATCCGCAGTCGCAGCGGTGCCGTGTAGGCCGGCGCGAAGAAGACGTCCGGTCTGTCGCGTGCGCACCGCGGCCGCTGAGCGTGGTCTGCTCCCACAGCGTCCCGCGGCCTCCGCCAAGCACCCGGTTCTCTACGTCGGCGAAGGCGAGCGTCAGCGGCTCCGGCGTGTAGAGCAGGAACTGGCGCGCTGTCGGCATCACTGCCTCGCCGTCCAACGCTGCAGCAGTTCGCCGAGATACCGGCCGACGCCGGTCGTGTCGCCGAGCAGTTCCCGCGCATCGATGCCGATGCGAAGGGGCGTCACCGCACCGCCCGTCGCGCGATCGCGCCGCGGAAGGCCTCGAGCAGCAGGCCGGCAGAGGCGTCCCAGTTGAAGCGCTTCGCGCGTTCGAGTCCGCGGTCGACCAGCTCTCGCCGCAACGCCGCGTCGTCGAGCACTCGCCCCATCGCGTCAGCCAGGACGTTCGCGTCGTCGGCATCCACCAGGATGCCCGGCATCGCCAATGACTTCCGGCAGCGATCCTCGTGCGGCCGCGACGACCGGGAGACCCGATGGTCATCGCTTCCAGCGCCGGCAGGCCGAAGCCTTCGTCCGTCGAGGCAATCACCAGCAGCGACGCTTCGCGGTAGAGACGCTGGCGCTGCTCGTCGGTCACGTAGCCGAAGAACAGGACCCGGTCGCGGAGAACCTGCTTGTCGTCCGGCGACAGGATGGTTTCCTCGGGCACCGTCATCCGTCCGGCGAAGAGCAGCGGCGGCACGCCCGGATCCCGTTCGACGAGTGCCCGGTAGGCCTTGATGATCGCGCCCGACGTTCTTCCGCGGCTCGATCGTCCCCATGTGAAGAATGGGCCCCGGCGCCGACGGCTCGCGTCCGTGGATGCCAGCGCGGCGCGCCCGGGTAGCAGACGGTGATCTTCTCGAGCGGCACTCCGCAGCCGGGAGGTCACGAGATCGCGCGTGTACTCGGAATTGACGATGACGGCGTCGGCCGCCTGGGCGTGTTTGGCGGCGAGGGCCGGGTAGTCACGGCGAACTTCGGCGGCGGTCGCCTGCGGATGGTCCAGGAAAAACAGGTCATGGACGGTGACGACCTGCGCGGCCCACTTGGATGGCATCAACAGCGGATGGAGCGACCAGACGACCTCGGCGTCCGAGCCGAAGCGTCTCGACCGGAGGCCAGCCGGCCCGGTGCCACGCCAGGTTCAGGAGCCGGACGGGAATGGGCAGGTCGATCCGGGCGGCGCCGGGGATGGCGTCCGGCGGGAAGGCGATCCTTCCAGGAGCTCGAGAACAGCGTCACCGATCGGTTCTCGGCCCGATCGCGCCACCAGCGCCTCGGCCAGGTGGTGCGCGTACTCGCCGACCCCTGTCCTTTGCCGCAGGGCGGGACGATAGTCCAGAAGGATGCGCAAACGGGCCGGATGGTACCACACCGGCGAGCGCCGGTCCGGCGGCTGGCCGAATGACGACAAATCCTTAATCCTCAATAGATTGACAGCCTTTTTTCGGCTGTGCTAGCGTTAGGGTTTTGTATCTAGCGGAGAACCTCACCAGATGAAAATCGCGGTCGTGGGAAGCGGCTACGTCGGCCTCGTTGCAGGCGCCTGCCTTGCGGAAAATGGAAATGAAGTCGTCTGCATCGACAAGGACCCGGTCAAGGTCAAGAAGCTGCAGCGCGGCCAGATCCCGATCTACGAGCCCGGGCTCGAAGAAATGGTGCGCCGCAACCGGGCGGAGAAGCGCCTGACGTTCACGACCAACCTGCCGCGCGGTATCCGCGCGTCGCAGATCATCTTCGTCGCGGTCGGCACGCCCACTGGCGAGGACGGCTCGGCCGATCTCAAGCACGTGCTCGACGTCGCCCGCGAAACCGCCCGCGCGATGAACGGCTACAAGGTCATCGTCAACAAGAGCACCGTGCCGGTAGGGACGGCCGCCAAGGTCCGCGAGATCGTCGCGCCGCGAAACCACCCACCCCTTCAGCGTCGTCAGCAACCCGGAGTTCCTGAAGCAGGGCGCCGCGATCGACGACTTCATGAAGCCCGACCGCGTCGTCATCGGCGCCGAGGATCCGCGCGCGGCGGAGCTGATGCAGGAGCTGTACGCGCCCGTTCACCCGAACGGGCGCGCCGATCATGCTGATGGACTGCGCCAGCGCCGAGCTGTGCAAGTACGCCGCAAACGCCATGCTCGCCACACGCATCTCGTTCATGAACGAAGTGGCCAACGTCTGCGAAGCCATGGGCGCCGATGTGGACCAGGTGCGGAAGGCGGTCGCGGCCGACCGGCGGATCGGCCCGTCCTTTCTCTTTCCCGGGGTCGGCTACGGCGGCAGCTGCTTTCCGAAGGACGTCAAGGCGATGCTGCGGTTCGCGCAGGGGGCCAAGTATGACTTCCAGATCCTGAAGTCAGTCGAGGCGGTGAACGAGAAGCAGAAGCTGCGGCTCCTCGAAAAGCTGCGCGCGCATTTCGGCTCGCTGAAAGGCAAGCGGATCGCGATATGGGGCCTCGCGTTCAAGCCCCGGACCGACGACATGCGCGAGGCACCGGCCGTACCGCTCATCACCGGGCTGCTGGCTGATGGCGCCGACCGTCACGGTCTATGATCCGGAAGCCATGAAGGTCGCCAAGGAGCATCTTCGGCTCGAAGATCAATTATGCCGAGAACAACTACGCCGCGCTCAACGGGTGCTGACGCGCTGGTGCTGGTGACCGAATGGAACGAGTTCCGCGAGCCGGACTTCGAGCGCATGCGCAGGCCTGATGCGAGCGCCGGTCATCTTCGACGGCCGCAACATCTATAAGCCCGAGCAGATCCGCACGCAGGGCTTCACGTATCACTCGATCGGCCGGCCGTGATGGCCAGCGTCCTGGTCACCGGGGGGGCCGGATACATCGGGAGTCACGCCGTCAAGGCGCTGCATGCTGCCGGCCACCAGGTGACCGTGTACGACAACTTCTCGGCCGGGCATCGCGAAGCGGCGCGGTTTGCACACCGCGTGGTCGACGGCGACATTCACGACACCGAGCGCGTTGCGCCGGGCCCTGCGCGACCACGGCTGCGACGCGCGTCATGCATTTCGCCGCCTGGCTCTCGGTCGGGGATTCGGTCCGCGATCCCGCCGGCTACTACCGCAACAACGTCCTCGGCGCACTGTCGGTGCTCGATGCGATGGTCGCCGAGCAGGTCTCGAGCCTGGTGTTCTCGTCGACGGCCGCGGTCTTCGGCAATCCGGTCGAGACGCCGATCACCGAAACGCATCCAACCGTGCCGATCAACGCCTACGGCGAGACCAAGCTCGCGATCGAGCGCGCCCTCCCGCATTACGAGCGAGCCTACGGTATTCGCGCGGTCGTGCTCCGCTACTTCAACGCGTCCGGCGCGGATCCCGACGGTGAGCTAGGTGAGGATCACAGCCCGGAACTGCACCTGATCCCGCGGGCCATCGACGCGGCGCTTGGCCGCGACACGTTCCAGATCTTCGGCGACGATTACGATACGCCTGATGGCACCTGCCTTCGCGACTACGTCCACGTCACCGATCTGGCAGAGGCCCACGTCCTCGCCATGGATTCGCTTTGCAGCGGCGGGCCCTCGGCGACCTACAATCTCGGCAACGGACGGCCAACGTCGGTGCGCGAGGTCGTCGATTCGGTCGCGCGCGTGACCGGCACACCGGTGCCGCTCACGGTCGGGCCGCGTCGTGATGGTGATCCCGCGCAGTCTGTTTGCGTCGAGCGACGCGCATCCGGCAGCGAACTGGGTTGGAAGCCGCGCTACGAAGATGTCGACACGATCGTCGGGACCGCATGGGCGTGGCGCAAAGGACCGGCCGTCCGGATATCGCACTGCAGAAGGAGAGGGACGCTGATGTCGCGTTTGAAGGGGCAGCTGACCGATCCGCTGCTGTCGGTCGTGATGCCGGCCTACAACGAAGAGGCCACGATCGAGGAGATCATCCGGCGGGTCCTCGCCGTTCCGATCCGCACCCAGTTGATCGTCGTGGACGACGGATCCAAGGACCGGACGCGCGAGATCCTGACGAGGCTGGCCGCCGAACTGCCGATTCAAGGTCATCTTCCAGCCAGTGAACGGCGGTAAGGGCGCGGCGCTTCGCCGCGGGTTCGAGGAAGTGAAGGGCGACCTGGTCGTCATCCAGGACGCCGACCTCGAGTACTCACCGGAGGAATTTCCCGAGCTGATCGAGCTGATCGTCCAGGGCCGCGCCGATGTCGTTTACGGTTCCCGCTTCCTCGGACGGCATCGCGTCTTCATGTTCACGCATTACGTCGGCAACCGGATCGTGACGCTGCTCACCAATATCCTCTACAACACGATGTTGAGTGACATGGAGACCTGCTACAAGGTCATGCGCACGGAAGTGCTGCGGTCCTTCACGCTCGACTCGCCCGGCTTCGGCATCGAGCCGGAGTTGACGGCCAAGATCTTCAAACGCGGATACCGTGTCTACGAAGTGCCCATCACCTACGACGGCCGCGGGTATGACGAAGGGAAGAAGATCACCTGGCGCGATGGGTTCGTCGCACTCTGGGTCCTGCTGAAATATCGATTCACCGAGTGAATCCGCTCCAACGCCTGATCGGCTTTGCCCGACCGTATCGCGGGCGCTTCATCGCGGCCCTCGCGGCAATGATGCTGTATGCCGCGGCCTCGGCGGCCGTCGTCAGACTGATCGAACCGATCTTCGCCGAGGTCCTGCCTGACCAGCCCGGCGGGATGGGGTTCACGGTCTGGGCCTGGATCGTCCTCGGCGTCTACCTCGTCAAGGGAGTGGGCGCCTACTTTTCCGTCTACATGATGACGGACATCGGGCAGCGGGTCGTCCGCGACATCCGCAACAAGCTGTTCCGCCACATCCTCGATCAGTCCGCTGGATTCTTCAGCCGCAAATCCAGCGGCTCGCTGATGTCGCGGATCACCAACGACGTGAACCAGGTCCAGCAGGCGGTCTCCGAAACCCTCGGCGACCTGCTGCGCGAGAGCCTGGCGCTCGTCGGCTACGCCGGCCTGCTGTTCTGGATCGACTGGCAGCTCGCGCTCGTCGCGATCACGGGCGCGCCGCTCGTGGCCTACCCGCTGGCCAAGTTCGGCAAGCGGATCCGTTCGACGACGCGGCGCAGCCAGGAGGAGCTCGAGCACCTGACCCACGTCACCGCGGAGGCTTTCACGGGACATCGCATCGTGAAGGCGTTTGGCGCCGAAGCGCATGAAGCCAGCCGCTTCGGGCGCGCCGCGCAACAGGTCTACCGGACCAACCTGAAGGTCACGAGCATCCTGGCGACGCTGCCGCCGTTGATGGAGCTCGTCGGCGGCGCCGCCGTGGTTGGGACTCGTGTGGTACGGCCGTCAACAGATCGCGAGCAAGGCTCTCACCGCGCCGGAATTCACGATGTTCATCGTCGCCGCGTTCATGATGTACACGCCGGTGAAGAAGCTCAGTCGAGTGACCGGCAGCATGCAGCAGGCGATGGCTGCGGCGGAGCGCATCTTCCAGGTGCTCGATACGCATTCCGAGGTGAAGGAGCGGCCCGATGCCGGCATGCTGCAGTCGCCGCGGTTTGCGATCGAGTTCCAGAACGTGGCGTTCGCCTATGACGATCGGCCAACCAAGCCGATCCTGCGCGACGTGTCGTTCCGGGTGGCGCCGGGCGAGATGGTGGCGATCGTCGGCCTGAGCGGGGCGGGAAAGACGACGCTCGTCAACCTGCTGCCGCGCTTCTACGACGTGACCGGCGGTGCGATCCGGATCGACGGTCTCGACATCCGGGATGTCACACTGAAGTCACTGCGGTCGAAGGTCGGGATCGTGACGCAGGAAACCGTTCTCTTCGACGAGAGTATCGCGAGCAACATTGCTTACGGTTGCCACGGTATTTCGAGCGAAGAGATCGAAGCGGCGGCGCGCGCCGCGCACGCGCACGAGTTCATCGCCAATCTGCCGGAGAAGTACGAGACGCGAATCGGGGAGCGCGGGCAGACGCTGTCAGGCGGGCAGCGGCAGCGGCTCGCGATTGCGCGCGCGATCCTGAAGAACGCGCCGATTCTGATCCTCGATGAGGCGACCTCCGCACTCGACGCCGAGTCGGAGCTGCTCGTGCAGGACGCACTGCAGACATTGATGCGCAACCGGACGTCGTTCGTCATTGCGCACCGGCTGTCGACCGTTCGCCGGGCCGACCAGATCATCGTCCTCGAGAAGGGCAGGATCGTGGAGATCGGTAAACACGACGAGCTGCTCGCGCAGCCGACGAGCGTCTATGCCAAGCTCTACGCCCTGCAATCGTTCGAGGCCCGCCGGCCTGGACAGGTCCGGCCGCATCCCACCATCCAATGATCAAGAGCATGACCGGCTTCGCCTCGCTGACACGTGACGATGAGGCGGCGACGATAGCGGTGACCATCAAGTCGGTGAATCACCGTCACCTGGATCTGCAGCTGCGGATACCGTCCTCGTTCGGGCAGCTCGAGGCCTCGATCCGGGCGGCGGTCCAGCAGCGAATTGCCAGGGGACGGGTCGAAGTCAGCCTGTCGGTGCAGCAGCGGCGCGTGCCGGCGCTCGAAGTCGAGTTGAACGAGGTGTTTCTCGACGCGTTGAGCGGCGCTCTCGATCGGGCGCGAGAGCGCGGCAACATCGCCGGGGTGATGACGCCCGGTGATCTGCTGCGATTCCCGCAGGCCCTGTCGATTCGGGAGAAGCAGCAGGAGCCCGAGGGCAGCGACGAGGCTCTTCCGCCGCGGGTTCTCGAGGCCATCGTCGCCGGGATCGATGACCTCGACGCGATGCGGACAAAGGAAGGGGAGTTCCTGCGCGCCGACCTCGATGCGCGGCGGCAGCTCCTGGGCGAGCTGTTCGAACGCGTGGCGGCGGCCTCGGAAAGCGGCATGGACGTGCTGCGCGCCCGGCTCGAAGCCCGGGTGAAGGAACTGAAGGTGGATCCCCTCGCAGATGAGACACTGATCGCACAGGAGATCGCCAAGTTTGTGGGCCGGTCGGATATCACCGAGGAGGTGGTCCGGTTCCGGGGGCACCTCGAGCACTGGCGTGCCCTTTCTGACTCCGCGGAGCCGTGTGGCCGTAAGCTGGACTTTCTCCTCCAGGAGATGAACCGCGAGGTGAATACCGTCGGTTCCAAGGCCGAGGGGCCGGCCGTGTCCGAGCTGGTCGTCTCGCTCAAGGCGGAACTCGAGAAGATGCGGGAGCAAGTGCAGAATGTCGAGTAGCGACGCGGCCGGCCGGAGCGAGCGACGCGGCCTGCTCTATGTCGTGTCGGCGCCTTCGGGCACCGGCAAGACGACGGTGGTCGAGCGGCTCGTCCAGCTCGTCTCCGATCTGTCGCTCTCGCGCTCCTACACGTCGCGGGCGGCGCGCAGCGGCGAAATCGACGGCGTCGATTATAATTTCGTCACCCGCGCACGTTTCGAGGAGATGGTCGCGGCCGACGAGTTCCTCGAATGGGCCGACGTCTTCGGCAACCTCTATGGCACCTGCGCGGGTGACGTCGAGCGCGACTTGGCCCGCGGCCATGACATCGTGCTCGTGATCGACGTCCAGGGCGCGCGGCAGGTCCGCATGCGCTACGCGAACACCGTGGGCGTATTCGTGCTGCCGCCGTCATTCGAGGTCCTCGAGCAGCGTCTGCGCGGGCGCAGCAAGGATCCGGAAGAGGCGATGCAGCGGCGTCTCCGCACGGCGCGGAACGAGGTCGCGGCATTCGCCGAGTATGACTACGTGATTGTGAACGACGAGCTCGAGGGCTGCGTCGAGCGGCTCCGGGCGATCGTTCTGGCGGAGCGGGCGCGGCTGCGCTCGGTTCGTGCGCAGGCAGATGCGATCGTCGCATCGTTCAGGGAAAGGGCTCCACAGTGAAAGTGTCAGACCGTTCAGAGATTCGCAACGCCTTCGAATTCGTGACTGTCGCGGGCGCCCGCGCCCGCCAGCTGCTCGAGGGCTGCACGCCGAAGACGACCGGCAGCGCCAAGCACGCCCGCCTCGCACAGGCGGAAGTGACGGAAGGCAAGGTCCGCAAGCTCCAGCCCGAGGCGGACGACCGGTAACATCATGGCCCTGATCGCCCTCGGCGTATGCGGCGGCATCGGCGCCTACAAGGCCGTCGAGGTCGTTCGCGGCCTGCAGAAGCGCGGCCACGACGTGGCGGCGATCATGACCCGCTCTGCCGGGCGCTTCGTCGGCGCCGTCACCTTCGAGGCGATCACACACCGGCGCGTGATCACCGATCAGTTCGCCGAGGGCGCAAATGCCGACATCGAGCACATCGCGCTGGCGACGGACGCGAAGCTGCTGCTCGTCGTTCCGGCGACCGCCAACGTCATCGGCAAATTTGCGCACGGCATTGCCGACGACTTCCTGACCTCGCTGTACCTGGCCACCCGGGCGCCGATCCTCATGGCGCCCGCGATGAACACCAACATGCTCGACCACGACGCGGTGCGCGCCAACATGGCGACGCTCCGCGCGCGCGGCATCCGCTTCGTTGAACCGGGCGAGGGCTACCTGGCCTGCGGCTGGATCGGCAAAGGCCGGCTCGCGGAGCCCGACGATGTCGTCGAAGCGGCCGACGCGATGCTGCGTCCTTCGGGAGCCTTGCTGGGCAAGCTCGTGCTCGTCACCGCTGGTCCCACCTTCGAAGACATCGACGACGTGCGGTATATCGGGAACCGGTCGAGCGGGAAGATGGGGTATGCGGTGGCGGAGGAAGCGGCGCGCCGCGGCGCCAGGGTCGTCCTGGTGTCGGGACCGACATCGCTCGAGCCGCCGGCCAACGTCGAAATCGTGCGCGTCCGCAGTGCGGCGGAGATGCACGCGGCCGTCATGGCCCAGTCCGCCGCCGCCGAGATCATCGTCATGGCGGCGGCGGTCGCGGATTACGCGCCCCGGGCGCGAGCCGGCGGGAAAATCGAGAAGAGCGACAGCCCGATGGCGCTCGACCTGGTGCGGACGGCCGATATTCTCGCCGACCTTGGCGCGCAGAAGTCCGGCAAGGGCCCTATCCTCGTTGGCTTTGCGGCAGAGAGCGGCGACCCCGTGCGGCGCGGCCGCGAAAAACTGCAACGGAAGAATGCCGACATGATCGTGGCCAACGACATCAGCCGCGCTGATGCCGGCTTCGACACCGACAACAATGCCGTCACGCTGATCACGGCTGACGGCGACGAAGTCGGTGGCGTTGGCCCCCAAGGCGCAGATTGCCGGCGTGATCCTCGATCGGGCCGAGCGCCTCCTCGAACGCGTCGCGGCCCGCTGATGGATCCCCGCCAGATCGCGGAGCACCTCCGGTTCTACTCGGAGATTGGCGTCACGGGCATCAATCGCGACGCCGCCTGGCGGCGGCGTCCGACTTGGAGGGTGCGGGAATCGACGCTCAGGGTGCGGAAACTGGCGCTGAGGGTGCGGGCACTGACATTGAGAGTGCGGCGGACGCAGAGGGTGCGCGTGCGGTTCCTGTCGTCTGGAACTCTGACGTCGATCCGTGAGGACATCGGCGACTGCACGCGCTGCAAGCTGGCGACGCTCGGGCGGAAGCAGGTGGTCTTCGGCGTCGGCAACCCGAACGCAGACTTGATGTTCGTCGGCGAGGCGCCAGGGGCCGACGAGGACGTCCAGGGTGTGCCGTTCGTGGGGCGCGCCGGGCAGCTGCTCACGAAGATGATCGAAGCGATGGGCTTTTCGCGCGATGACGTCTATATCGCCAACGTCGTGAAGTGCCGTCCGCCCGAGAACCGGAACCCTGAGCCCGACGAAATCGCCAGCTGCGAACCGTTCCTGTTCCGGCAGATCGAAACGATCAAGCCGAAGGTCATCGTCGCACTCGGTGCGTTCGCGGCCAAGACGCTGCTGCGATCGACCGATCCCATCTCGAAGCTGCGCGGCCAGGTCTACGACTACCACGGCGCCCAGCTGATTCCGACCTTCCATCCGTCCTTCCTGTTGCGGAGTCCAGGCCAGAAGAAGTACGCGTGGGAAGATCTCAAGAAAGCGCTTGCGATTCTGTCTCGCTGACGCGAGACAGAATCGAAAATGGAACAGGGAACATGGAAGATGGAAAAGACCGCCACTCGCGGCGGTTGGTCACGGTTGCGGTCCCGGTCCCTTCCATCGGCGCGCTGACTTATCGCGTTCCCCGACCATCTCGCTCTTCCCGTTCCTGGCGCGCGCGTGCTGGTGCCGCTTGGCACCCGCGTTCTCACCGGCGTGGTCACCACGACAGAGGTCGCGCTGCCTCCGGACGCGACGCGCCGCGCCCGAGTTCAAGGACGTCATCGACATCCTCGACAGCGAGGCGTTTCTGCCCGCGGACGTGCTGCGCCTGGTGCAGTGGGTCGCTGAGTACTACGCCTGTGGCGCCGGCGAGGCGCTCTCGTCGGCGATGCCGCCGCGCGCCTGGATCGAGAGCGAGCGCCACGCGCAGATCACCGACGCCGGACGCGAGCGGCTGGCGCTCGAACGCGGGCTGCGCGCCGAGATCCTCGCCAGGCTCGCCGATCGCAAGCCCGCACGCGTCGACACGCTGGCGACCCGCAGCGGCATCTATGGCGCACTCACGGCGCTGGAGCGGGACGGCCTGATCGACATCACCCGTCCGCTCAAGGGGATGGCGTCGGCATTTCGCACCGTCCGTGCCGCGACGCTTACGCTGTCGGAGGCCGTGCCGAAAGGCGCCCGGCAGATCGAGGCCGTCGACCTCCTGCGCGCGGCCCCCGAGGGAATCGATACCGCCGTTCTCGCGGCGCGTGGCATCAGCGCCGCAACGCTGAAGCGACTGGTCGACGTGGGCATCGTCGCCATCCATCGGCGCCAGGTCGAACGGGACCCCTTCGAGCAGGACGCAGCGTTGCCGGCCGTACCTCGCAAGCAGGTGACGCTGACGCCTGAGCAGGTCGAGGCGTTCCAGACAACTCGAAGGGTGGTCCGCATCGAACGCCTTCGGTTGTGCGCTGCTGCATGGCGTCACCGGCAGCGGCAAGACCGAGATCTATCTTCGGCTCGCCGCGGCGGTCCGTGCGCGAGGACGCGGCGTGCTGCTGCTCGTCCCCGAGATCGCATTGACGCCCGCCGTCGCGGCACTCTTCCGCGGCGCCTTCGGCGAGCGCGTCGCCATTCAGCACAGCGGGCTGTCAGACGGCGAGCGGCACGACCAGTGGCACCGGATCCGGCGCGGCGACGTGGACGTCGTGGTCGGCACGCGCTCGGCGGTGTTCGCGCCGATCGTCAACCTCGGGCTGCTGATCGTCGACGAGGAGCACGACGGTTCCTACAAGCAGGAGGAGACGCCGCGGTATCACGGCCGGGACGTCGCGGTCATGCGGGCGCAGCAGGCCGGCGCGCTCGCGGTGCTTGGTTCTGCCACGCCGTCCATGGAGAGCTTCTACAACGCGCAGAACGGCCGCTACCATCTCGTCACACTCGAACGCCGCGTTCTCGACCGGCCGATGGCCGACGTTCGCATCGTCGACATGCGCGAGGAGTTCGCGACCCACGGCCCGGACGTGATCCTGAGCGGCCCTCTCGTGGATGCCATCGGCGCCCGGCTCGAAAAGAAGGAGCAGGCGATGGTCCTTCTGAACCGGCGCGGGTTCGCGACGGTGGTGTTCTGCCGCCAGTGCGGCCATACGCTCGAGTGCCCGAACTGCAGCGTTTCGCTGACCGTGCACAAGGCCATCCGCCGTGCCCGCTGCCACTACTGCAATCATGCGACAGGGATCCCGACGAAATGCTCGGAGTGCTCGGGTGAGTTCCTCGAGCAGATGGGATTCGGGACCGAGCGGATCGAGGCCGAGATCCGATCGACGTTTCCCGACGCGCGGGTCTCGCGGGTCGACCGTGACACCGTTCGGCGCAAGGGTGCCATCAACGGCTTGTTGTCGCGCTTTGCCTCGGGCGAGGTCGACATCCTGGTCGGCACCCAGATGATCGCGAAGGGGCATGACTTCCCGCGCGTCACGCTCGTCGGCGTGATCTCGGCGGACGTCGGCCTCGGGATGGCGGACTTCAGGGCCGGCGAGCGGACGTTCCAGCTCCTCACGCAGGTGGCCGGCCGCTCCGGACGTGGCGAACTGCGGGGCGAGGCCTACGTCCAGACCATCCACCCGACCCACTACAGCATTCGTCACGCCTGCCGCCAGGACTACGCCGGTTTCTTCGCCGACGAGATCGCCTTCCGCAAGGAGATGAAGTATCCGCCCGCCATCGCGATGATCAACGCGGTCGTCAAGGCGCCTACCCGTGAAGGGGCCATGGCCGACGCTGCCGACCTCGTCCGGGCGATGCGTCCGGGCGGCGAGCCGTACCGGATTCTCGGCCCCGCGCCGGCGCCACTGAGCCGGCTGAAGGGGGAGCATCGGGCACAGTTCTTCGTGAAGGGGTCGAACCGGGGCGCGATGCGGAGGGCGCTCGTGTCTGCACTGGACGCACGGCCCGAGATCCGCCGGCGCACGATCGTCGACGTCGACCCGATGTCAGTTCTTTGAGTCGATCAACGTATCGATCGGTACGGGCGTGAAGCAGATGATGAAGATCACGAGCGCCAGGACCGCAATGACGTAGCGGCTCGTCGGCATGGGCTCGTCCTCCCAGATGACGCGCGGATGGCGCGGGCCGAGCAGCACCAGCATCGCCACCATCATCACGGTCATGAAAAGCCAGCTCGTCGAGTTGTAGGTCATCGCGATCGCACTCCCGACCGTCGCAAGCGAGATCGGCGTCGACCAGCGCCGCAGCGTGGCGTAGGTGATGTGCCCCCCGTCCAGCTGGCCGAACGGCAGCAGGTTCAGCGCCGTCGCCAGCATGCCGAACCAGGCGGCAAACACCATCGGATGAATATTGATCGTGACCTTGTCGGACAGCGTCCCGAAGTTCAGGGCCGCAACCCACTGAAAGAGCAGCGGTTCCCCGAGGTAGAAGACCGATGAGCCGGTCGGCATCGGCACCACCTTCGACATCGACATGCCGAGAAACAGCGCCGGGACGAGGACGAGAAACCCGGCGATCGGACCACCGACGCCGATGTCGAACAGGATCGTCCGGTTCGGGAAACTCTCGCGAATTTTGATCACGGCGCCGAGCGTTCCCGTCAGGGGGAGCGGCGCCGGGATGAAGTACGGCAGCGACGCGTCGATGTTGTAGCGCCGGCAGAAGTAGTAGTGGCCGAACTCGTGGGCGCCAAGAATCCCGAGCAGCGTCAGGCTGTACCAGAGGCCATCCACCAGCGATCCCCAGGTGAGCGGCACAGGCCGCCGGCCGAACTCAGAGATGAACGAGAGATAATGAAGCGCGCCCACCGCCGTCGTCAACAGCAGCGTGAGCAGAAACAGGACGATATGCACCCACCAGCGGTGGCGAAACTTGCGATAGGGCGGCGGAACTCGACGGATTTCCTCCGGCCATTGGATCGGGCGCGGGGGGAAGTCGGACCCCAGGGAAGGATGCCCCGGGTCAGCGGGCGGATAGGGCAATCAGCCTCCGATGTTCTGGAGATCCTTGCCGGGCTTGAAGCGGATCGTCCGCCCCGGTGGGATGCGGACTTCTTTGCCGGTCCGGGGATTCCGGCCGATGCCCCGCTTGCGGGGCTTCACCTGGAACACGCCGAACCCGCGCAGCTCGATTCGTTCACCGCGCTGCATCGAGAGCCGCATCGCGTCGAACACCGCGTCAACGGCCACCTCGGCCTTGACTTTCGTGATGTCCGCGATTTTCGATACCTCGTTGACGATGTCAACTTTGATCATGCTTAGCGACTCCTCAGGAGTTGTAAGTATCATAAAGACTGTAACTTACGCTGTCAAGCATCGTGCTAAATAGACTTACAACATGCCCGTGAAACGTGCCCTCGGCCTGCCAACGGTCGTGTTGGTTGGCCGGCCGAACGTCGGCAAATCGACCCTGTTCAACCGGATCACCCGCACCCGGCGCTCGATCGTCACCTCGATCGCTGGGACGACCCGCGACGTCATTGATGAGCCGGCCGTCTGGGAGGAAACGCCTTTCCGGCTGGTCGATACGGGCGGGATGTTCGGCGCCAGCAAGGATCCTCTCCACGAGCTGGTGATCATCCAGGGGCGGAAGGCCCTCGAGACCGCGGACGTGGTCGTCTTCGTCGTCGATGGCCGCGAGGGGCTGGTCTCGGGGGACCAGGAGATTGCCAGCTACCTGCGAACGTCCAAGGCGCCGGTGCTGATGGCGGTCAACAAGACCGACGACAAGAAGGCCCGCGGGCGCGTCCTCGAGTTTCACGAGCTCGGATTCGAGCCCGTGGTGGAGATCGCCGCCGAGCATGGCGACGGCGTCGCGGATCTGCTCGACGAGGTCGTGCGAGCGGCTTCCGGCCCGCAAAGAGCCCGGTGAGGATACCTCCGAGGAAACCGCGATTGCGATCGTCGGCCGTCCCAACGTCGGCAAGTCGTCACTTCTGAACCGGTTGCTGAAGGAAGAACGCTCGATCGTCAGCGACTACCCCGGGCACCACCCGGGACACCGTCGACGCGGTGCTGAAATGGCAGAAACGGACCTTCCGGATCGTCGATACCGCCGGGATCCGCCGCCCCGGGCGAGTGGCCGCGAGCGGCCAGCTCGAGTCCTTGAGCGTCATTCTTGCGAAGCGCGCGATACAGAAGGCCGACGTCGCGGTGCTGATCATCGACGCCTCGATAGGACCCGCTGACCAGGACGGGGCCATCGCCGGAGAGGCCGAGAAGGCGGGCTGCGGGATCGTCATCGCCGCCAATAAATGGGACCTGATGAAGTCGAAGGGGCCTGACTTCTACAAGACCTTCGACGACGAACTGCGACGGCAGTTGAAGTTTCTCGAGTACGCACCCATCCTGCACATCTCGGCGGCGACCGGAGAGCGGGCTACCAAGGTGCTCGAAGCGGTCGACAAGGTCGCGGCGGCGCGATCCCGGCGCGTGCCTACCGGCGAGTTGAATCGCTTCGTGCAGCAGATCACCGCCGAGCATCCACCCAAGAGCCCCGGCCGCCGTGCCGTCCGCGTGCTGTATGCCGCGCAGATCGGCACCGAGCCGCCGACGTTCGTGTTTTTCACGAACGTGGCCACCGAGTTCCACTTCTCGTATCAGCGATATCTGATCAACCGGCTGCGCGAGAAGTTCGACCTCGAGGGCACGCCCATCCGCCTCCATGTGCGGCGGCGGGAAAAGAAGGGTACGAAGGAGTAAGACGCCGGATCGTGGGGCGAATCCGGCCGCGAGCGTCAGCTCGCTTCGGGGAGCACGTCCACGATCGCGCGCGCAATCGCATCGGGCGCCAGCGGCTTCGTGCACTGCTTGCGAAAGCCGGCCTCGATGACACGCCGCTCATTGTCGGCGCCCGCGTACGCCGTCACCGCGATCACGGGAATCTGCGAGATCGCGGCGTCCATTGAGCGCAGCGACTTCATCAGCGAGTAGCCGTCCTGGCCGGGAAGTCCGATGTCGGCGAGGATCACGTGCGGCCGGACGCCGTCGGACGACTCGAGGAGCGCGAGCGCTTCGCGCACAGTCCCCACGTCCGTGATCCTGGCGCCGTAGTCTTCGAAGGCGACGACCAGCAGCTGCCGCCAATCCGGCGTCGTCATCGATGACGAGCACACGCACGTCCTGGAGGACGCGACCGACGTCTCGCGGCGGTTCCCGCTTTGCCGCCGCGGTGTCGTCCTTTGGTTGAGGGAACGTGACGGTGAACTCGGAGCCTTCGCCGAGCCCGCTGCTCTCGGCAGTGATCCGCCCGCCGTGCAGTTCGACGAGTTGACGCACCAGCGCCAGCCCCAGCCCCAGGCCACCCTCGGAACGGCTGGTGGAGGAGTTGGCCTGGCGGAAGCGCTCGAACACGTGCGGCAGGAACTCCTTCGAGATGCCCTGTCCGTTGTCCTTGACCGTCAGTCGGAGAGGGCCGGGCTCATCGGGGATCTCGACGTCGATCGCGCCGCCCGCCGGCGTGAACTTCACCGCGTTCGACAGCAGGTTCCAGGCGATCTGCTGAACGCGATCGCCGTCAGCAATAAGGGCGCGCGGACCGCGCGCCAGCTTGGCTCGAATCGTCACGCTCTTGGCTGCCGCGGCCGGCGTGACGACGTCGATGGCGGCCCTGGTCGCGCTCACGAGATCGACCGGCGCGAGCTCCAGGCGCAGCTTGCCGCTGACGATCCGCGCCATGTCGAGCATGTCTTCGATCAGACGCGACTGCGCCGTCGCGTTGCGGTCGATGACGCGAAGGCCGTTTTCGAGAGTCGCGGGGTCGACGGCGCGGCTGCGAAGAATCCGCGTCCAGCCGATCACCGCATTGAGAGGCGTGCGGATCTCGTGAGACAGCGTCGCCAGGAATTCGTCCTTCTGTCGAAGGGCGTCCTCCGCCGTCGACAGGGCCGTCTCCGCAACCGTGATCTGCCGCCGCATCTCGGCTTCGCTCCTCACCCGGTCGGTCACGTCGTCGATGACGGTGATCGTGCCGACGATCTTGCCGTCCGCGATGAGCGGCGCGATCCGGCAGCTCTGTGGCATCGGCGCGACCGTGCTGGCGTCGAGCCGGATGGGGATCTCGATCAGGTACCTGTGGAAGGGCTGCGCCAGCACACCGATCTCGCCTTCGAGCGCGGCGCGGTAGTAGCGTTCGAATCCTCGCGCCACGATTTCGGGGCAGACATCGAACAACGGCTGACCGATGACCGCCGCCGACTGCCGGCCGGTCTGCTTCTGGAGCCAGTGGTTCCAGGTCTGGATGCGCAGCGAGGTGTCGGTCGTGAAGATGCCCTGGTTGGAGAACTCATCCAGCCAGCGGAGCGTCGCCATCTGCATGATGGTGGCGTCAGTCGTCACTGGTCAACCAGCCTGTTCCCACGTTTCGACGGCGCGAAGCAACCGGTCGAGCGAGGCGACGCTCAGGACGATGATGAGGAAACCCGTGACTTCAGTATCGCGAAGCCGGAAGCCGGCATGAACAAGAAGGCCGTAGCGCATGCCTTCGCGGTTCACCAGCAGTGACTGGAGGACACCGTGGAGCGTGTCGAGGCTCAGGTGCGGAATCGAGAACGACACCTGCACGTCGAGCAGGTTGCCAAACGTCCCAAGACAGGCGTTGAGCAGGATGTTGCCCACTTCGGTCAGAACTTCGCGGCCGGAGGCGTCGATGTGGAGCGGCAGGGGTTGCTCATCCGTCAGCAGCTGCTTCAGGATCCCGGCGCCGCCGTGATCGAGGATCAGCAGCGCATCACCGGCGACCGGCCCGGAGAAAATCTGGTGGACGCTGGCGACGTCGTCGGTGATCACGGCGCCGAGGGCGTGACGGAGATCCGCAATCGGGTGAATCGAAACCGCGGGGACATCCAGCAGGACCCGATGCCCGGTCAACTGCGACAGCGATGACGCCGCCCGGCCGAACCCGATGTTGAGCAGTTCCTTGAGGGCGTCCTGCTGCTTGGCCGTCAGGTTCATGCCCCGGGGCCTCGCAAAGCGTGGTCCACCGCGGCCAGCAACTCGTCGGCTTGGACGGGCTTGTTCAGAAAGGCAGTCGCTCCTGCCGTGGTGACAAGATCCTTCGACGACTTCTGCACGTCGGCGGAGACGACGATGACGCAGGCCTTCGGATCCATCTCCTTGAGCTTGGCGAGCACTTCGAGGCCATACATCCCCTTCATGACCAGGTCGAGGACGACCACGGCGGGCTTCTGGACGAAGAACTGCTCGAGGGCGGTCATGCCGTCTTCGGCTTCCAGCACCTCGTAGCCGGCCGCCTCCAGGATTCGCCGGGTGTTCCGCCGGGCAAGCCCGGAATCATCGACGATCAGGATGCGTTCGTTCATATGGAGTCCATTATGCGTTGTGCCAGCTGATCCAGCGGAGCCGCCGCATCACTCAGCCCCGCTTCGACCACCGACCTGGGCATCCCGTAGACGACGCAGGTCTCTTCGGATTCGGTGATGATACGGCCTCCCTTGGCTTTGATCCAAGCCGACCCCTCGCGGCCGTCTGCTCCCATGCCGGTCATGACCACCCCCAGGACTCGCGATCCATACACCTCAGCGGCCGACTGAAACAGAACGTCAACGGCCGGCCGATGCGGCGTATCGAGCGGCTGACTGGTCAGACGCGTGCGGACGATACCGTCGCCGCCGCGGGCGAAAACCAGGTGGCGGCCTGCGGGGGCCAGGAAGGCAATGCCAGGCTTGACCGCTTCGCCACCCTTCGACTCGATCACGGTCAACGCTGTCAGCTCGTTCAGCTTGGCCGCATACATCTCGGTGTAGCCGACCGGCATGTGCAGGACCATCGCGACCGGGACCGGGAAATCGGCGGGGAAGAGGGGGATGACCGCCTTGAGTGCCTGGGGCCCTCCGGTCGACGTGCCGATCACGACCATGTCAACCGCGGTGGGGCGGGCTGGTCCAACCGTGAGCGGTGCCTGGGTCGTCGGCGGCGCCAGGATGCGCTGCATTGGCGCGCGCGCCGCCGCCTTGACCTTCTCGATCAGCTCATCGGCGATTTCGAGCAGGCGATCGGTCGCGAGCGCGGTCGGCTTCTGGACGAAATCGACCGCGCCGGCGTCGAGCGCGGCGAGGACCTGTTCGCCGGATCCACTCGCGATGCTGATGATGAGGATCGGCACGGGCTGGCGTGCCATCTGTGCGCGCACGAAGGCGACGCCGTCGATCGCCGGCATGTTCAGGTCGCAGGTCACCACGTCCGGCTTGGTCTCGGCGATCACTTCGAGAGCTTCGGCGCCATCGCGGGCGGTGCCGACCACCTCGATGAACGGGCTCCTCAACAGCATCTGCTTCACGACCTTGCGCACGTAAGCCGAGTCGTCCACAATCACGACCCGCACGATGTCGTTCATCGGAATCCGTCCCTTTCAATCTGCCGTTGCTTGACGTACACGAAGGCGTCGTCCACCTGCTCCAACTCGAACTGGTTGGTAATGCGGAGCAGTGACTCAGCGGCTCCGACGCAGAGGTATGCCGGCGTCGGCATCGCCCGCGCGAAGGCGTCGACGACGCGTCGGATCGCGCTCTCGGAAAAATAGATGAATACGTTTCGACAGAGGATGATGTCGGCGAAGCCTCGCCGCATGATCTCCTCGGTGTCGCCGAGGTTGACGTGGCTCCAGGTAATGCGGCGGGTCAGCGCGGGATCGACACGCCAGCGCGCACCTTCCTGTTTGAAGTAACGGTCGCGAAAGCTCTGAGGGAGTGAACGAAATGAGCGCTCCCGATATAGCCCGGCCGCCGCGAGGTTGAGTGCCGCCTGGCTCGCGTCGCTGGCTTCGATCGCGATCGGCGCGGTCCACCCCTGCTCGTCGAGCATCATCGCGAGCGTGAGCGGTTCCTCGCCGCTCGCACACGGCACACACCACACGCGAACCGGACGCGTGAGCTGTCGCGCCAGCGCTGGAATGATGGTCTTCACGAGTGCCTGTAACTGGTCGATCTCCCGCCAGAAGTACGTTTCCGGAACGGCGAGTGCGTCCATGACCCGGTTCCATTCCTCGCCCGCCGTCGCGTCGTACCTCAAGAAGTAGTAGTAGTCGAGGAACGAGTCGAAGCCGTGATTGGTCACGAGCGGCGCCAGGCGATCGGCCATCTGTTCGAGGCGATCATCGGAGTAGAACAGCCCAGTCCGTTCATGGATCAGCTCGCGCACCAGGGTGACAGCTGCACGAGGGAGGCCGAGGCTGTCAGCGCCGTAGGCCACGCTCAATGCGCCGACCGGCGCGAGGCGAGAGCGGCCGCGGCCGCCCGCCGCACCGGTTTCGAGGGATCGTGCTCCGCCAGCCGGCGGAGCGTATCGTCGTACCCCGCGGACCCGAGCCTCATGATTGCGACGACGGCCGTTTCGCGCACCGCCGCGTCGGCGTCGGCGAAGGCCGCTTCCAGGTGCCGTGTGGCGTCTGCGTGCCGGAAGCGGCTGAGTACTTCGACCGTGCGCTTCCGCACCGCTGGATCCGCATGGGCCAGCCCGCGGGCGACGTCGTGCGCCGCCGCTACTGGCAGACTGCTCAGTCTGGCTGCGGCGGCGTCTCGTCGTTCGGGGACGGCGCAGAGTGCGAGCAACGCATCGATGGCGGCTTGGGCCCCTCCATCACGGCTGGACGCGATCTCAGCCAGCTGCTGCACGGCGAGCTCCGCCACCGCCGGTTCGGCGTCGGCGGCCGCGATCCATTCCAGTTGCGCGACCGCCTCGGTCGTCGCATGGGCGCCGAGACCCTCGACCGCGGCACGGCGGCTGGCCACGTCGCCGGCGCGTCCAATGCTGCGCAACGTCTCGAGCGCATCGTGCCCTCGCAGACGGCCGAGCGCACGGAGGGCGGCGGCGGCGACATCGGACTTCGGGTCATGCGCCGCACGAACGAGGATGGAGGTGGCCTCGGCAGTGCGACGCGCGCCAAGTGCATCGAGGGCCGCGATGCGAACGGGCACCGACGGGTCGGACTCCGCCAGTTCCACCAGGCGAGGGACCGCCGGCCCGCTGCGATGCTCAGCGAGCGCGCGCGCGGCGTAATAGCGGACCCACTGGTCCTCGTCCTGCAACGCACCGCTGAGAAGACTCGACCGCCTCCGAGGCTTCGACTCGCGCCAGCGCGCGCGCGCCGGCCGCCCTGGCGCGCGGCGTCTCGGTGCGCAGTGCGGCGCCAATGACCCCGAGCACTTGATCGCCCTCGAAAAAGGGGAGGTGCTCGAGTGCCGCGACACGAACCGCTTCGACCGGGTCTGCTGCCGCGGCGACAACCAGCGGCAGTGCCTCCGAATATCCGAAGTAGCCTGCAATGCGAACGGCGGATTCGCGCACCAGCGGGTTGTGCGTCCGTCAGCAGACTGATCACACGCGCGGGCATCTCGCGGTGACCGATCGAATTGAGCGCGCCGATCGCCGCCTGCCGGACGGCAGGGTCGGTGTGGCCGACCAGTGTCGAGCAGGGGCTCGAAAGCCTCGACATCAGCGATGCGCGCCAGCGCGCCGCACGCCGCGATCGCCGTCTGTGCGTCATGTTGCAGCCGTTCCACAAGCGGTCCGGTGGCGCGTTGGCTTCCGAGTCGGCCAAGCGCGCCGATTGCCGTCGCGCGCAGCTCGGCGTCGTCAGAGCCCAGCATCTCGACGAATGGGTCAACCGCAGCCTCGCCGTGCCGGACGAGCGCTTCTACCGCGGCCGCCCGGGCCACGGGCATCTCGGCAAGGCGGCGCAGGGCCTGGACCGCGTCGTCGCCTGGCGTCCACGCCAGAACCTTCGCGATCGCCGGCTGCGCATCTGCCGGCGCGCTCGCGGCGGCAGCCAGCAGGTGAGTGCGGCCCGTGGACGACAGCGTATCGCGCACGGTTGCGGCGACATCCAGATCGTCATGGCCCTCGGCCACCAACCTGTCGGTGATGGCGGCGAGGGCCCGCGCGACGGCCGCGCCGGCGTTCTGCGTGCGGTTCAGCGCCGTGACGAGCGGCGCGACGACGTGCTCGTCGCCGATCTGGCTGAGCGCGTGCGTGACGCCTTCACGGAGATCCTCATCCTCGAGCAGCGCGACGAGCCGCGGCGCGACCCGCGAGTCCTGGATGAGACCGAGGGCTTCGAGCGCGGCGAAGGTGAAAAAAAAGTCCCGTGATTCGACAATCGCCAGCAGCGGCTCGATCGCCGATTCCGCACGCAGGCGGCCGAGTGCCTCGATGGCGTGGAACCGGACGTTCGGATCGGGATCTTCGAGTGCGCGCAACAGCGGCGGCGCGGCGGCGGGCTGGTGCTGCTCACCGAGGGCGAGCGCCGCCTGGATCCGCAGATCGGCGTCAGGATCCTGCAGCAGTTCGGCCAGCGGGCCGGTGACGTCCACGTCGGTCACCGCGAGCAGCTTGAGCGCACTGCTCAGGGTGCCGAAGTGTCGGTGCTCTCGCTGCAGGGTCGCCAGAAGCGCGCGCAGGAGATCGTGGTCGGCCGCGGCGGCCAGGCCGCGCACGGCATCCCCGCGGACTCGCCAGTCGTCGCTGCCGAGCGCCGGTGAGAACGGCGCGAACGCTTCGAGGCGCTGGGCAGCGGCGATCGAATCCGCGGCCGCGCGCCGGATGTCCGGGTCGCCGCTCGCGAGCCCCGCCGCGAGCTCACGCTCCGCCTCGAGTTGCGCCGTGACGTCCTGGATGGTGATCAGGAGACCGCTGATGCGCCCGCCCTCGAGCAGCGGCCCGATCGTAATCCGCTGCTGCATCTCGGTGAAGTGTAAGGACGGCGTGCGCGGCGGGCAGGGGAGGAGGGAGGGGTGGAACGCCGGCGACAGCACCTGCACCGCGCCGCTCGTCAGTGTCTCCTCGATCCGGGCCAGGAATCGGCGCTCCTCGACGTGAGGTGCGAACTCACCCAGCGGCCGGCCGCTGGCCGTCTCGGCCGTGATCGACGTCACGGCGGCGAGCCAGTCGTCCCACGACTGCACGACAAGATCGCGGTCCGTCGTCAGAATGCCGATGTCGCCCGACGGAATCATGTCGCCTGATCAGCGTGCGGTCGTGCGCGCCGGGCGTGCTTTGCTGCGCGCCGGGCGGGCCGTGCTTCGTGCCGGGCGCGACGGGGCCGGCGTCGTGACGCCGCCAACCGCCGCTCCGAGCGCCCTCGCCTGGTTCCTGAGGTCCTCGACGCTGGCTGCGCGTTTCCCTGACGCCGTCCGCATTGCGTTCCGTGACGCGGCGCACGTCTGCCACCTGGGCGAGCAGGTTGCCTGCGACGGTCGAGTGCTCCCGATTGGACGCGGTGGATCAGCTTGATCTGCTTCGACGTGTTGGTCGCAGCCGACACGACGTCCCGCATCGCGCGGGTCTGCTCGGCCAGGGCCCGGGCGGCCTGGTCCGACTGCTGCTGCATGCTCCCGGTCGCGGTCGTGATCTGGTGGACCGCCGTGGACTGTTCGAGCATGGCGCGTGACAACTGGCCGGACTGACGCGCCAGGCCGTCGGCCGCCTTGGCGATCTGCTCGGTCGCGACCGCCTGTTCGCTCACCGCGCGTGCCGTCGCCGCGGCGCCGCGCCGCATCGAGTCGACCGCCTGCACGATCTCGTTGGCGCTCTTCAACTGTTCGCCGGTGGCCTTGCGCGCCTGGACGGCGAGCCGCGATGTGTTCTGCGCCGCCTTGATGACGTCGCGGGCGGCGCGTCCCTGCTCGGCGACCGCCTTGGCGGTTTCCTGCGCGATCTTGCGCATCTGGCCGGTCGCCTGCACGATCGTGCTCGCGACGGTGACCTGCTCGCTCGTGGCGGCGGCAACCTGCCGGGCCTGTTCGGTCGTCGACACGATCGCCGTTACGACGGTTTGCGCGGCGCCCCGCTGTTCGTCGGTCGCGCGCGCGATCTGGCTGACCAGTGTCGCTGTCTCGGACAAGCCTGACAGGATCTTGCGGAGGCCTGACGCACCGCTTTCCGCCAGGGCGCTGCTGTCGTCGGCGACGCGGAGCCCCTCGTTCGAGGAGGTCATGGCATCCTGCGACACCTCCTGTAACGCCTTGATGATCCCGGCGATGTCGGCGGTCGCCTTGGCCGAGCGGTCGGCGAGGTTACGAATCTCCTCGGCGACGACGGCGAATCCCCGGCCCGCGTCACCCGCGCGCGCGGCTTCGATCGACGCATTCAAGGACAGGAGATTGGTGCGCTCGGCAATGAGGTTGATGGTATCGACGATCGATCCGATATCGGTCGTCCGCTTACCCATCTCTTTCATCACCGTGGCTGACTGCAACATTGATTCCCGCAACCGCGAGATCCCCTGGATCGAGCGCTGGACGACGGCGCCGCCTTCTTCGGCATCGCGCGAGGCCCGCACCGTCGCCTCGTCGGCGCGGCGGGCCAGGGCTGCGACCGATTCGGTGGACCGCTCGAGCTGCGTCGCACTCGCCGCCGCACCCGCGGCCGCGTCGGTGATCCGGCGGCCGCTCTGCGCCACCGCCTCAATGGAACGGGACATCTGTTCGATCGACGTCGAGTTCTGTTCGACCGTCGTCGCCAGGTTCTCGGTCATCGCGCCGACCTGCTCGATCGAGGCCGCGATTTCGTTGATCGACGACGCGGTTTCCTCCGCGGCCGCCGGCCATGTCGTCGGCGTTGGACGCGACCCCTTTCACCGACTGCGACATCTCTTCCATGGCCGCCGCCGTCTCGGTCACCGCGGCTCTGCAGGCTCTCGGTGTCGCGGCTCACGGACCGCACCGATCCTGCGACTTCGTTGATCGACGTCGTCACCTGCTGCGAGGCCGACGCGATGTCCTGCGCAATGGCGGTGACGTTCTGGATCGACGCGCCCGTTTCCTGGATCGATGCCGCCGTCTCGGCAACGGAGGTGGCGAGGCTCGCGGCATTGGCGGTGACCTGCTCGATCGAGCTGGCCAGCTCATTGGCCGACGACACCAGCTCCTCGGCGGACGCGGCCACCGATTCGGCCTGCCCGGCCGTCTCGCGCAGCGACGCCGACATCTCATTCAATCCACTCAGCACGCCTTCGACGGCGGTGATCTGGACCCCGGCGCCCTCCGACACATCTTCGGTCGTCCGCGCGATGATCTCCGCCGACGCCGTCACGCGCGCGGCCTGGTCGCGGATGACGGCCGTATCGAACGCCGCGGGCTGTTTTCACGTGAGATGCTGATTTTCCGTTGCGCGCCATGTCACTGCTCCTGGGAAACTTGCACGGCGGCATCGGCCGCCGGAACGAAATCGTCGATCTTCAACAGTTCGGCAATGTCGAGAATGAGAATCATGCGGTCGGCCACAATCGCCACGCCGCGAAGGTAGCGCCCGCTCGTACCGGTCAGCCCGTCAGCCGGCGGCTGGATCAGGCCGGCGGGAATGGTGACGAACTCACGGGCCGCATCAACGATGAGCCCGACACTGCGGCCCTCCTGCTGCGCCACGATCAGCCGGGTTCGTGCGTCGTACGGCGCGCGCTCGAAGCCGAAGCGCGCGCGCAGGTTGACGGCCGGGACCACCGCCCCCCTGGAGAAAACGACGCCGTCCACGTACGGGGGCGCGTTCGGCACGCGGGTAACGGTTTCGACCAGTTCGACATGTGCGACGTCGTGACTGGACAGCCCGTAGGTGGTCGACGACACCGTGAAGAGGATGTAGTTGTCTCTCATTGCGCTGCGCTACCTTGCGTGCCGCCGCGCGCCACGCGCGCCGGATCGAGAATCAGAACCACCTTGCCGTCGCCGAGATCGGTCGCGCCGGTCACGCCTTCCACTTTGATCAGCGGATCGGTGATCGGACGAACGACGATCTCGCGTTGGGTGTGGATGCGATCGACAGCCAGCCCCACGGCCGCCAGACCCGTGCCGATCACGAAGACGTGCAGCGCCCGGCCGGCACGGGGCGCGAGACCGAACAGCGACGACAGCCGCACGATCGGAAGCACACCGCCGCGGTAGGGGACGATCTCATGGTTCTCGAGCAGGCGCACGGCGTCGCGCTCGACCTCAACGACCTCGCGCACCGACGACTGCGGCACCGCGAACTGCTGCCCCCCGACCGACGCAATGATGGCGTCGGTAATCGCGAGCGTCAGCGGCAGGTCGATCAGGAAGCGGGTGCCTTCGCCGGGTGCCGAGTCCAGCGCCAGCGTGCCGCCGAGCTCTCGAACGGCGCGATGCACCACTTCCATGCCGACGCCGCGGCCGGCAGCGCGGTCAGCCGCATCCCGGGTGGAGAAGCCGGGCAGGCAGAGCAGTTCGAGGAGCTGCGCATCCTCGAGCGGGCCGTCCGATACGGCAACGCCCATCGTCCGCGCCCGCTTCCGCACCGCGTCGACGTCGATGCCACGCCCGTCGTCGGCAATCTCGAGCGTGACCACGTCACCGACGCTCGCGGCGCTCAGGGTCAGGCGGCCAGTTTCAGGCTTACCGGCAGCGCGGCGCTCCTCGGCGGACTCGATGCCGTGGCTGACCGCATTGCGCACGAGGTGCAGGACCGGATCCATCATCCGCTCGACGAGGTACTTGTCGATCTCGGTGTCCTGCCCGGAGACCTGAAGGTCGACCTGGCGGCCCGACTCTCGGGCGAGATCGCGCACGACGAAGGGCATGCGCCCGAAGATCTCGCCCACCCGGACGAGCCGCACGCGCATGACGCCTTCACGCAGGTCGCGGAGCTGACGCTCGATCGCGTTGCTGTTCTCCTGGACGGCACGCCATTCGAGCGGCGGAATCCGGGCCTCGACGCGTGACAACGATTCGCCCAGCCGGGCCCGGGAAATGACGATGTCGCCGATCATGCGCATCAACTCGTCAAGGCGCGAGAGATCGACACGAACGAAGTGCGACGCGGTGAGGACGGCTTGGTGCCGCGCCGCGGCAGGCGTCGGCGCGGCACAGCCGCATCCTGGGCGGGCGTCGCGGTGATCGGAGCCGCCGTGATGCCGTCCTCGGTCCACTGGTCGAAAATCGCCGGATCGCTGACGTCTGTCAGCGTGAACTCAAACCGGATCGCGCCGCCGGTTCCGATTTTCGGCGCCGCGTCGACGATGTCGGCGACCTCCTGGAGACGCGCCCGAATCCGATCCACCGTGATGCCGCGCGCCGCGCGCTCGGGCGATGGGTCGAAGTGAACTCGCCACCGCGATCCGTCCGGCTCGACCGGGACGGGAGCCGCGGCTTCGGCGACGCTCTCGTCCTCCGGAAGAACCGGGAGTCGTGTCGCCGGCGCCAGCGCATCGAGTTGCGCCAGCGCCGCGCTGATCGCCGGCCCGGGCTGGTTGTTGCGGCGGGCCGCAATCACGCGCTCGAGCAGGGATGTGCCGTTGATCAGACCGTCGAGGCCGACCGCCGTGAACGGCGCCTCGCCGCTGCGCAGCAGCCGCAGGTAACTCTCCATGTGGTGCGCGAGCAACTCGGCGTCGCGCAGCTGCACCATCCCCGACAGCCCCTTGATCGAGTGAAAGCTGCGGAACAGTTCCTCGAGCGCGGCGGATGGCAGGCCCTGGGCCAGTGCGGGCTGGGCCTCGGCCAGAATCCGGCGAACACTCGTGAGGTGCTCGTCGCACTCCGCGAAGTAGTCGTCCATGAAGCCGGCGAGGAAGTCGCCGGATGCCGCTTCGGGGTAACTCATGGCGCGGCGTTGGCGGCCCCGCCACCGTGGTACAGGGCCCGCGCGTGTTCCGCGAGAACCTGGGGCAGGAAAGGTTTGGTCAGATAGACATTGGCCCCTGCTGCCAGCGCTGCGTCGCGGCTGGCCTCGTCTCCGCGCGTCGTGAGCACGATCACCGGGAGCGAACGATAGGCCGGGTGACGCCGCACGAACTGCAGCACTTCGAGGCCATGCATGTCGGGCATGTTGAGATCGAGAACCATCAGGCCGACGGGGCCGAGCGTGAGCTGTTCGATCGCTTCGAGGCCGCTGCCGGCTTCGACGAAGCTGCCGGCGCCGAGCGCGCCGAGCGATGCCCGGACCATGCGTCGAATCGTCGGGGAATCGTCAACGATCACGATGGATTTCATAGTGGATGGCCCGGATGACCACGATACCATCCTGTCGGCCGGAGAGCCGGAACGCATAAGGATGCGGCGCCTCTGACCGTGCAGAACTGCGCAAACGACCGGTGAGCGAGAGCGCTAGCTCAGCCTTTCCCGACCGGGCGCGGCTCTGGGCATGTCGGGCCAGGTAGGCCGCGCCCAACCCGATCCCGCCGACGACGAGGAGGTAGGTCAGGCCCGGGCGTGCCGCGCCAGCTCGACAACTCCAGTGTGATCGGCGCGCGCAGCAGGATGAAATGGGCCGAGATGGCCACGACTGTCGCCAGCAGACCGCCGTGCAGGATCACGCCGGTCCAGATCATGATGATCCCGAACCCGACCACGACATCGAGCATCGGGGTGCCGGCTGGGAACATCCCGTTGATCACGACCCAGACGTAGATCAGGCTGGTCGCGAGCTGCGCCAGCCACTTGCGTCGTACGAACAACAGGATCGCGACCACGCCGGAAACCGCGAGCATGCCGGCCGAGACCGCCCCGCCGATCTGCGAGAGGATCCGGCCGATGTTGAAGCGGGCGCCGAGCAGGACCGATGGATCCGCGGGACGAAGCGGCATCGGCTCGGGCTGCCCGAGCAGCGGCGGGATCAGGTTGTGGGCGGCATAGAGCAGCGTCATCGCCAGCCCCGCGCAGACGCCAAGCAGGACGTCGGACGCCACTTGCGGATCGCGCCAGCGGCCGCCGAGCAGCCGCGTCCAGCCGATCAGGCTGCCGGGTGAGAACCGGCGGATATACGGTTCGATGCCGAGGTAGGTGAGCCACAGCACGGCGCCGTCGAACATCGCTCGGCCGATGGCCGCGAACAGCCGGCCGACATCCTCGTCGATCACCCCCGTGTGTTCGTTGGCCAGCACCCACGCCGCGATCGCGAGCACGACGTAGAACACCGCCAACCGCGTCGCGCCGCGACGGTCGCCGCGTCCGGCCCTGAGGTTGCCGAGCGCGAGCGCTGCAGCGGCGAGCATCAGGCCCGGCATGACGAGAGCGGACGCTGATCCGATGACAGCGCGCAAACGCGCTCTGCGGCAGCGGTGCGGAGGCGCGCGCCGAACGGCTCCACGGCCCCGCCAGCGTGAAGGAGACGGGACGTCCAGCCATCGCGGCGGCCTCGACGCGGAACGTCTGGTCCGGATGCTCAGGGATCGGACCCTCCCAGGCGCGGCGCTCGTCGGCGTAGACGACCGGCACCCATTGCGGATCCACCGGCTTGAAGGTGGCGATGTCCAGTCCCGCGGCGGTGAAGAGCACGTTCCAGTCCATCGCGCGCGGGACGTTGTCGGCCTGCAGCGGTTCGGGAACGGCAAGGAACTCGGCCAGCCGGCCGGAGCCGTCCACGACGATCAGGGCCATGCCGGCGATGTTCAGCGGCGGATTGGTACCGGCCAGTTGCTCATCATGTCCCACCGGCACGAGCGGACGCGGGCTGGTGCGATACCAGAAGTAAAACGTCTCTGGACGGCCGGAGCGCAGCAGGTCCCATCGATTGGCGGCTGGCGTCGTCCTCTCGACGTAGCGCGCAAAGTCGAGGGAGACGCCCATCCCCGAGGCGCGGCCCGCCGCGGCGTCGCCATACCCAAGCTTGTGCAGCGCTTCTTCGGCGCGATCCTGCAGGGCGGCCGGCGACTTCGCGGGCGGCACGCGGTTGACCATCATGACGCGCTGATACATCAACGCGATCAGCGCGAGCGAGACCACGACCCAGACCGCGCCGGCCAGCGCCGCACGCGCCGAGATGGACTCGGTCTTTCCGGCCGCCGCCACCATCTCGGGCGAGGGCGTTTCACCCGCCGCGAGCGCCGCCGCCAGTGGATCGCCGCCCGGCAGGGCCGCCGCCACCGCGATCGCGGATGGCGGACGCTCGGCGGGTGAGGGCCGCAGGCAGCGCATGATCGCGTGGTCGATCTGCTCGTCGAGATCGCGAACGATCTCGGATGGCGGCGTGATCCCCGACTGCTCGCGGCGGTGGATCAGTTCAGCGAGGTTCGCGCCCTCCAGGGCCCGACGGCCGGTGAAGACTTCGTAGAGGACGAGGCCAAGTGCGTAGATGTCGCTGCGCGCCGTGACCTCCTGGCCGGCCAGCTGCTCGGGCGCCATGTAGGCGGGCGTGCCGGCGCGCAGTGCCTCGCCGGAGATCCCCGCCAGCCCGAAGTCGGTGATGCGCACCCGCCCGTTGCCGTCCAGCATGACGTTGGCCGGCTTGAAGTCGCGATGCACGACCCCGCGCTCGTGCGCCGCGCCGAGACCGGCGCAGATCTGCCGCGCCACTTCCAGCGCGCGATCTTCCGGAAAGCGGCCGATGCGTTTCAGGAGGGCGGAGAGGTCTTCGCCGTCTACGTATTCCATCGAGAGGAACGTATGCCCGTCGACTTCGTCGATGTCGTAGACGCGGCAGACGTTCGGATGCGAGACCTGGCGCGCCATTCGAACTTCGCTGTGCAGCTGCGTGAGTCGCGCCGCATCGCGGTCCACGTCGGCGGCCAGGAACTTGAGCGCGACCGGTTGTCCGAGCTTCAGATCGTCGGCGCGGAAGACCTCGCCCATCCCGCCGCGGCCAAGACGTCCGATGATGCGGTAGCGGCCGCCGAGGATCGTCCCAGGCGGGAAGCGGCCGTGATCGATGGCCCCGGAACTCGTGAGCCAGCCACTCGGCGATCCACTCGCGGAGCTTGGCGCCTCGGGCGTTGTCGCGGGTGCGAGGCGCGTGACGTCGTCGCCGGCCATCTGGGATCAGGCCGCGGGCACGAGCCGGCGCAGCAGCCCGCCGCCCGCGCGTGAAATGGAGAACGCGTACGCCGCGAGACCGCCGATGAGGATGATCGCCATCGACGAGGCGAGCGCATGTGGCTTGGTCAGGTCGAGCGTGAGCGGCGCGGTTTGCAGTGCCAGGTTGACCGCCATCGATGCCGCCAGCGCGAGCAGACCGTAGCGGAGGAATACGTAGAGCAGCGGCACGACCAGCATCGCCGGCGAACAGCGACCGTCAGCCACAGATTGTCGTCGCCGCCTTCGGCAAGCAACACGGCGCTGAAGAGCAAGCGCCATGATACCGATCGCGACGGAGCGCCGGCGCACCAGCGCAAGCAGCACCACGTAGGCAAATGTGCTGACCATCGCGATCTGCAGCGCGTTCGGCAGCACGCGAATCAGCCACGACACGCTGTGCTCGGCACCGAGCAGGTAGGCGGCGACCGAGACGCGTGGCTGTGCCGGGATGCCGGCGATCACACCGGCGACGAGCGGGCTGACGGCGCTGACCAGAACGAACAGCACGCCCACAGCGCAGCCGATCGAGCAGGTCGCGGCCGACGAGCGGATCGCGATACTGGCCCCGCAGGACCCGCGTCCAGCCGATCAGCATCTCCGGGCAGAAGCGCCGGACGAACGGTTCCAGGCCGAGGTAGAAGAGCCAGGTGAAGCCCACGTTCAGCAGGGAAAAGGCCACCGACGACAGGAACAAATCCGCTTCCGAATCGGCGGCGAGCGAATGGCGGGCCCCGAGCGCCCAGGCGGCTACCCACACGGCGATGAGGAACAGCGCCACGCGCGAGGCGCCGCTGGCGTCAGCCCGTCCGCTCATCAGATTGAACCGCGCGAGCGCCACGGCGCCGGCGAGCATCACGATGAGCAGGATGGAACCACCGACCGCGAGCGTGCGCATCAGCGTCGAGGGCCGTGGCTGTTCCATCCGCTGCGGCACCGTCCACGGCCAGACCACCTGGAAGACGACCGGGCGTCCTCGATACGCGGCCGCTTCAACCCGCACCCGCGCCGTTTGGTGATCCGGGCATCGGCCCTTCCCAGGCGGTGCGCTGGTCGGCGTAGATCCGCGGCGTCCAGCGTGGCGTCACGCTCGTGAACTCCGCCATGTTGAAGTTCGGCGGCCTTGAAGAGCGGCGCCCAGTCGACAATCGCGGCGCCGGCTTCGTCGGTTTCGAGCTGCGGCGGCATGGTGATGAACTCGAGGAGCCGGCCCTGCTGATCGACGATGACCGTCGCCATGCCGGAGACCGCGAGGGGCGGATCGTTGACGGCCGGCCCCCAGCTGGGCGCGGAAGGTACCAGTTCACGCGGGCTGGTGCGGTACCAGAATCGGAGGACGGGCGCCGGAGGGTTGGCGAGCACGTCCCAGCGCGCAGGCGAGCGATCCTGTCCGCCCAGCCACGACGACGTATTCGCTCGTCATCGAGACACCCCGCGCATTGTCGGCGCCACGCGCCGGATACCCGGCCGCAACGAGGATCTCGCGAGCACGCTCCTCGAGCACGTCCGCCGATTTCTCGAACGTCGCCCGGCCGGCGATGTAGTTGCGCGCCGACAAGGCCGCAATCGACGAGCAGGCCGACGATCACGAATCCCAGCAGGCTGACACCGAGTCGGCGCGAAAGTCCCGTCGACTCACCGGCCGCCGCCACCATGTCGGGCGAAGGGGTTTCGCCGGCCGCGAGCGCCGCGGCGAGCGGGTCGCCGCCCGGGAGCGCCGCCGACACACTCAGGGCCGAGGCCGGCCGCGCCGCCGGATCGGGCAGCAGACAGCGCATGATCGCGCGATCGATCTCGGGGCTGAGGCCGCGCGTGATCGCGGACGGCGGCACGATTTCCGCCTGCTCACGGCGGCGAATCAGTTCCGCGAGGTTGCTGCCGTCGAGCGCGCGCTTGCCGGTGAAGATCTCGTAGAGCACGAGGCCGAGCGCGTAGATGTCACTGCGCGCAGTGACTTCCTGTCCCGCGATCTGCTCCGGCGCCATGTAGGCCGGTGTGCCGGCCCGAAGCGCTTCGCCGGACACGCCGGCCAGGCCGAAGTCCGTGATGCGGACGCGCCCGGTCCCGTCGAGCATCACGTTCGCCGGTTTGAAGTCGCGATGGATGACGCCGCGCTCGTGCGCGGCCGCGAGACCGGCGCACGCCTGCCGCGCGATCTCCAGGCCGCGCTCCTCCGGGAACCGGCCGATCCGCCGCAACAGCGAGGCGAGGTCCTCACCGTCCACGTATTCCATCGACAGGAACGTGTGACCTTCGACCTCGTCGATGTCATAGACGCGGCAGACGTTGGGGTGCGAGACCTGCCGCGCCATCCGGACTTCGCCGTGGAGCTGCGTCAACCTGGCCGGATCGCGATCGACCTCCGGCGGCAGGAACTTCAGCGCGACCTGCTGACCGAGCTTCAGGTCGTCGGCGCGGAAGACCTCGCCCATCCCGCCCTTGCCGAGCCGGCCGACGATCCGGTAGCGGCCGCCGAGAATGGTGCCCGGCGGGAAGCGGCCGTGATCGATGGCGCCCGACGAGGCCAGCCATCCCGACGAGGCACCGGTAGTCGCAGCGCCCGTGGACTGCCCGGTGCCAGCGGACGCGGCAAGCCGCGTTTCGTCGTCAGGCGGCGGTGTGGACATGAGGCAAAAGGTGTCTCGGCGGTTCGACGGATCCGGGCATTCTAGTCGAAGTGCCGTATACAATCGGGGGGTTTCCCGATGACCACCGATCACGAACTACGGGCCCGCCTCGCCCTCGCCGAGGAAGCGCGCCGCGCCGCCGACGCACGCGCCCATGGCGACGCTCTGCAGGCGGCCCACGACAAGCTCGAACGGTCCGAGCGACGATTCCGCGACCTGGTCGAGAGCCTGGTCGATGTCGTCTTCTCCCTCGACCTCGACGGCCGCGTCGAGTACATCAGTCCCGCGGTCAAGCGTTTCGGTTACACCGTCGACGAGCTCACCGGGCAACACTTCACTCACATCTTTCACCCTGACGACCGCGACGCCGGCGATAGCGCCTTCCATGACACGCTCGGCGGCGGCGATGACCCGGCGGAGTTCCGCCTGCTCGACAAGAGCGGCGCCGTGCGGTACGTGCAGGTGTCGGCGCGAGCGCGTCTACGAGGACGGCCGGATGAGCGGACTCACCGGCGTCGCGGTTGACGTCACGGAACAGCGCCGGGCCGAGGATCAGCTGCGCGTCGCGCAGCGGCTCGAAGCGGTCGGCCGACTGGCGGGCGGGATTGCGCACGACTTCAACAACCTCCTGGTCGTGATTCTTGGCTTCGCCGACCTCGCCCTCGACCGGCTCAGTGCCAACGATCCCGGCCGCGCCGACCTCGAACAGATCTGCAAGGCCGGGGAACGCGCCGCCGAACTCATTCGGCAGCTGCTCGCCTTCAGCCGCCGGCAGGTCCTCCAGCCGGAGGTCATCGACCTCAACGAGATCGTTGGCGGCGTCGAAGCGATGCTGCGGCGAGTCGGTGGGGGAGACGGTGGCGTTCCGCACCGAACTGCAGCGAGACCTTCCCGCCGTGCTCGCAGACCCCGGGCAGATCGAGCAGGTGCTGATGAACCTCGTGGTCAACGCGCGCCAGGCGATGCCCGACGGCGGAACGGTCACGATTGGCACAGCGGAGCAGACCGCGCCGGATGGCGGATCGTTCGTGGTGTTGCGGGTGCGCGACACCGGCCAGGGCATGGACGAGGCGACGAAGGCGAAGATCTTCGAACCGTTCTTCACGACCAAACCCCAGGGCGAAGGCAACGGACTCGGGCTGTCAACCGTGTACGGGATCGTGCAGCAGAGCGGCGGAACGATCACCGTCGAGACATCGATCGGTGGTGGGACGACGTTCAACCTGACGTTCCCGGCCGACACGAGCGGCACGCTGCCAGCCAGGCGGCTGACGCCCGAGAACCATGCCGCCGTCGAAGGCTCCGCCGAAACCGTCCTCGTCGTCGAACCCGAAGAAGCGGTGCGCGATCTCGCGTATCGGTTCCTGTCGACCGCCGGCTACAACGTGATCGCGGTGCCGGGCGTCACGGAGGGGGAGCGCGCATTCAAGGAGCACGGCGGCCGCGTCGACCTGCTGCTCACGGAAGTGACGCTGCCGGCTGGTGGGTGGCGAGGAGCTGGCGTCACGGCTGCGTTCGAATCGTCCCGATCTGCGCGTCCTCTTCATGGCGGATTCGAGTGCCGTCGAAACCCGTCGAAGCCGGGAAGGGGAAGAGCGGTGCGCACCTCGTGATCAAGCCCTTCACGCGGCTGGAGCTGTCGCGCCGGGTTCGTGACGTTCTCGACCAGTTACCTGGATGAGCGGGCACAGCGTGACCACAGACCGGAGTGGCGGGGACCACGCGATCATGAATTCGCTGCGACGCTGGCTGCTGGTGCTGCTGGGGATCGGGCTGCTCGGCACGGCCGTCGACCTGGTCCTGCTCGATCACTATGAGGATGCCTGGCAGATGCCGCCGCTCGTGCTGGCCGTCACGAGCCTGGCGATCGTATTCTGGACGGGCGTTACGGGTGGACGGACGGCGATCACCGCGCTCCGCATCGCGATGGTGCTGTGCGTGGCGAGCGGGATTGCCGGCATTGCGCTGCACTACAACGGCAACCGCGAGTTCCAGCATGAGATCGATCCGGGCCTGGCGGGATGGGCGTTGTTCTTGAAGGTGGTCACGGCCAAGGCGCCGCCCGCTCTTGCGCCGGCCGCCATGGCGCAACTCGGTTTCCTCGGATTGCTGTATACCTATCGGCATCCGGCTTTTGAACTGAGATCAGGAGAGATCATGAAGTTGTCACTCGTACCCCTGGCGCTCGCTGGCGCACTCCTTACCACGACGCTCGCCGTCGCCCCTGCCGCGCAGGTCGGAAAGCCGCTGACGATCGTTGACGCGAACATCGCTCCCGAGAAGGACCTGCTGGGCATGCCGCACATGACCGCGGCCATCGTCAAGGGGCTGATCGAGAAGCGTCCGTTCGCGAGCATTGTCGACCTCAACGCTTATCTGCTCAGCCAGGGGCTGACCGCGGAACAGGCGATGGCGTTCTACGGCAAAGCCTTCGTGCACATCAATCTCAATACCGCCACACCCGCAGAGATCATCCTGGTGCCGGGCGCCGGCAAGCGGATGGTGCATGAGTTCGACGAGTACCGGCCGTGGAAGACCTACGCGCAGTTCGACAAGGAGATCGGCAAGTACGTCGGCGCCGAGCAGACCGCAAAGCTGGCGCAGTACACCTTTATCCCGGTGAAGCTCAATACCGCGACCGATGCCGACATCCTCAGCATCCCCGGGGCGGGGAACCGGATGGTCCGCGAGTTCAAGGAATACCGTCCCTGGAAGACGCGTGAGCAGTTCATGAAGGAGATCGGCAAGTACGTCGGACCGAAGGAAACCGAGCGGCTCTGGCGTTTCGTCGTCATCGATTGAGTCCTGGGCTCGCAGAACGCTCTGATATACTGGCGACGCGCTCCCGATGTCCGTTTCCACAGTCGAGATCCCTAACCGCTCGCTGTTCCGGCAGCCTGAGGTCTGCGAGATCGCACAGGTCCAACCCTACGTGCTGCGGACGTGGGAAGCGGAGTTCCCGGACCTGGGTGTCGCGAAGACCGCGGGCGGTCCGCGCGTGTACCGTCGCAGCGACGTCGAGCGGGTGTTGCACCTCAAGCACCTGCTCTTTGTCGAAGGGCTGACGCTGGCGGGGGCGCGGAAGAAGCTGGCGAGTGAAGGTCCCGAGCCGGTCTCGGACGGGCCGAACGAGCTGGACGATCTGCTCGGCACCGACGTCCGGCAGCGGATCGCGTCCGTGAAGCAGGGGTTGAAGGATCTGCACGTGATGCTCGCGCGTCAACCGCAGGCCGCCGGCGAGCCCCGAGGCGTTCGAGCTGCAGGAGCCGCCCGCGCCCGTCGCGAAGAAGCCGGCGCGCAAGCGGAAGAATTAGGGTCAGATCTTGTTTCTTGCACGATTGTCCGGTTCGGAGGACATCGCGGTGAGTTCGAAGGGTTTGGCGGTGACGAGTTTTTAGACGCAGGTAATTTTGGTCCGCCTTCGCCGCTTCGCGGCTTCGGCGAGACCGAATTTCTGGTGGCGGCCTTCGGCCGCGTACGAAATTCGGGATGTAGCGCAGCCTGGTAGCGCACCTGACTGGGGGTCAGGGGGTCGCTGGTTCGAATCCAGTCATCCCGACCAATTCGTTGCTCCGCAACGAGTTACCGTGAAGTGATGGAGACAGGACGGTCGGGAAGGACCCCCTGTCTCCATGACTGCTCTCGACACCTATCTTCGACCAATTCCTCCGCGAGCGCACTTACCTCACCAACATCACCCCAAAGACCCGCGAGTGGTATCAGACCGCGTGGAAAGCGTTCCAGCGCTATCACCGCAAGGCCCCGCAGATAGCCGATTACATTAGACAAACGTTAATGGTTGTGGTAAGAGCTTAAAGTCAAGGAGGGGCCGATGAACATCCATCGTGCAGCCTGCTTAGGCTTCGTCGGATTGATCGGGCTGTCGTGCAGCATGGGCGGCCCCGGAGAGGGACAGTTCCCGACCGAGCCGGCCCCAGTCGTCACGCCTCCACCACTTCCCCCGCCGCCGCCCCTTGGCGCTCAGCGGATCGCGGTAGGACAGAAGATCGTTGACGAGCTTTCGTTAGATCCATCAGTTCCCGCTACTTGCCCGGAAGACAATCCTGTGACCGGCCCGTTACCATGTCGCCACTTCGAGGTTGTTGCCCCCGCCGCTGGAGTCTTAGCCGTGGAGTTCACTTGGGAGAGCAGCTTCCCAGACGGGACAATCGGAGTGATCGTTGCCGGTGTCCAGCAGCCTCTGCGGCACGCTTTTCTTCAAGTGGCAAACCACAGGGTCGTTGCGGGCGCCACTTACGGCATTACCGTCTTCTGGTATCCATCGCACTCCGACCACGACTGGGGAGGGGGCGCCGCGCTCGGTAAATTCACGTTGACCACCAAGATGCAATAGGGCGCGCCGCCTGCCCAATCACGTCAGCTACTCGCGGGCAATCACCGGGGCCGAGCGACCGGACTGTTGATACAGCAATCCGCTGGCGTCAGAGAACACCGCGAACGAGCACGGGTCAAGGGTGTCCTTGATCGAGAAAATGTAGCCGGTATCGCTCAAATACAGGTCCAGTTTGAAGCCGTCAGGCGTCGGAGGGAGACCCCGCAGGTTTGTTGCTGGCTCATACTTCCGAGCGCGACGGAGACTGTCCATCTGTGCCGCGTTGATGGCTTTCGCCAAGGCCACCGCTTCATCCCGACGGCGTTTGTCCACGGCCGTCGGTCGGTCGTGTCGGCAGCCTACGGCAATCGGCTGAAGGGCCAACCGGTTTGCGTTCTGTTCGACGGGAGCACCGCGCCGATTAATCAGTGCTATTCGCGTTTGGGCGATAAGCGACCCGCCCGCAGTGACCAGAGTCGCCCCAATAAAAGCCGCTGCAACCAGCCTGGCAGTCCGCATACACCCTCCAATCAGGGGCAGTATACGCCCGGTGTCGTTCAACGTCTCGCCACACGAAATCATCCCGCACAACTCGAATTTATGTCCCGGAATCAGCGGGTATTGAGCGGCTCCCGCCGTTCCTCTTTCAGGCTGCGGTCTCTGGCAACGATGCGCTCGACCGCTATCGAGCGCCTCCGGGCGCCCGGAATTTGGCTCATGGGACGACAGTGATCCGGTTGTCGACCCAGACAACGCCTGGTGCCGACCATGCGGCAATGCCTGCTTCGTCCTTCTCGTGGCACGAACGGACGGTTCCGGAGAGGATGACGCGGCTTCCCTCCGCCTCAACGTGCACGCGCCGCGCATCTACGTCGGCGTGGCGATGAAGTGCCTCGGTGATGCGTTTCTGAACGTCCTTGGCGAGATCTTCGGCCGGAGCGTGATCTGGTTCGATACGCCGCGGACGCCCCGCAAGTACTTCACGGCCTTCTCGGCCGCCTGCTTCTGAAACATCCACTCGACTTCTCCGGTGAGAGTGGCGTGTCCGTCGCGGACGGTTACGCCGAGACCGTGTGGCACATCGACCCGTGCCTTCAGCGCCTCCACTGCGTCGCGCGCGATCTCCGGATCGATCCGGTCGTGCGCAAGGCGCACGTCGAGTTCGTTAGCGATCCCCTTGACACCAAGAATCTGCGAGCGGCGCGTTCCGCCGCCAGCTTCGCTGCGTAGGTATCGACATAGCCGCTGAGGGTGATGATGCCGTCCTGTGCCGTCACGGCCACCATCGTCGCATCCAGTCCTGGCTCCCACGCGAGCTGTCCCAGCACCGCATCCCGCACCCACTGTTCGACACCCGTTACTGTAGTAGTCATTGTTTCCTCCCACACAGTTCGTCGCCGCAAGGCGGGTGCCGCAGAGTGAATAGCCAGGGCTCATTCAAATCCGCGCCGCCCGATCTGCCGGGCGCGGAATTCTTCGCCGCGGCAATGAATTAATCCGCACGAATTGGCCGCGCCTATCGGGTGCTGCGTCTGGCGCCGGTGCTGGCCCTGGCGCTTCCGCCGACGCGAATTGGTAGTGGGCCGGGTCAGGCTTCGCCGTGGAGGCTGCGGTACCGTAATGCGCCCTGGCCTCGACCTCGCTCAGCCTCTCGCTCGCATACCGCGTCGCGTCGAGGAGAAGCGCCCGCGCCTCGGGATCTGTGCGGGCGATCAGGGATTGAAGGTCCTGACCAGCCCTCGCCAGGTAAGCGGCGATCAACTCACGTTCGAGCTCATCCAATGGTTGTTCGAGTGGAATCGGGTCGATGTGGTTTGGAGTCGTTGCGTCGCCGTAGTGTTTTGAAAGTTCGTGGTGATGGCCATCATGCCGGATGCGCAAGGTCGGTGCCACGGAGAAGCGCTGAGACCTGTCGTTGACAGGCCATCGAGCACCGAAGCCAGGGTGAACTATTTCGGCAACATGTGAATTCCTTCGCATACCGGCCGCACACCGGCGCGCAAGGTGTGGAGATTGGTGCCCCGGCGGCCCGCGTGCGCTGGCACTGTCGTTGCCGTGGACATGAAGGCTCGCGCACCCTCCGCTTCAGCGTGCGCCGGAACGAGGAAACATGAACACCATGAGAGCGGTTGTCTTTCGCGGGGTCAACGACATTCGCCTCGAAGACGTATCCAAGCCGCGCCCCGGCGCGGGCGAGGCGGTTATCAAGATCACCGCGACCACCATCTGCGGTACCGACGTCCACATCGTGCGCGGTGAGTATCCGTCCGCCCCGGGTTGATTCTCGGGCATGAGCCTGTCGGCGTCATCGAGGAGCTCGGCGCCGGGCTTGAACCTGAGTACTCGGTGGGACAGCGTGTGATCGTCGGCGCGATCACTCCCTCGGCCAGTGCTTCTACTGTCTACGGCGTGCATTCCGCAGTGTCACGGCCCACTCGGTGGCTGGCGGTTCGGCAACACTATCGACGGCGCCCGGGCCGAGTACCTCCTGGTGCCGGATGCCCGGGCAAATCTGGCCGTGGTCCCCGACGAGTTGAGCGACGAGCAGGTCCTGCATGCTGCCGGACATCGCCTCGACAGGGATCTCGGGGGCGGAGAGCGGGAACGTCCGAACCGGCGACCACGTTGCCGTGTTCGCCCAGGGGCCGATCGGGCTGTGCGCGACTGTCGGGGCGCGGCTGCGAGGCGCCGGCTTGATCATCGGGGTGGACCCGGTCCCGGAGCGTCGCGCGATGTCGCACATTTTGGCGCGACGATCACCCTCGACCCGACCAGCGTCGACGTGGTGGCGAGATCAAGCGTCTGACCAACGGACGCGGCGCTGACGTTTGTATCGAGGCCCTGGGGCGTCAGGACACCTTCGAGTCCGCTCTGCGCTCGGTCCGCCCTGGTGGGGTGCTGTCGAGCCTCGGCGTTTATTCAGGGAAGCTGGTCGCGCCCTACGAGGCGGTCAGCCCGGACTCGGAGACCAGCGCATCGTCACCACGCTGTGCCCGGTGGAAAGGAACGAATGCGCCGATTGATGTCCCTGGTTCAGCACCGTCGCCTTGATCTGACGCCTCTCGTCACCCACCAGTTCTCGCTGGAGCAGATTCCCGAGGCCTTCAATCTCTTCAGCCATCAGGCAGCAGGCGTGATGAAGGTGGCCGTCTACCCGGCCGCAATTCTCGAGGAGAAGAGGCTGCTGAGGGAAACGGTCGACTTCAGTGCTGATGATGGCCACCGCCGCGGCCGACGAGCAGGCTGCCACGAGGCGGCCTGCACGCCCTCGAACCGCCGTGGCGTCGGCTTCGCACCGGTCGCAGTGGTACACCATGGCCCACAAACATCTTCTGTTTCGATCCGAGGCCCGCGAGAAGGTCCTGCGCGGCGCGACGGCCATCGCCGACGCCGTGCGCGTCACGCTCGGGCCGCGATCCCGGTGCGTGCTGATCGAGAAGAAGTGGGGCAAGCCGATCGTCTGCAACGACGGCGTCACCATCGCCAAGGAGTTCGCGCTGAAGGATCCCGACGAGAACCTGGGCGCGCAGATGCTGCGCGGCGCCGCGGAGCGGACCGGCGACGCGGTCGGCGACGGGACGACCACGTCGACGATGCTGGCGCACGCCATCGTCGCCGACGGCATGCGCAACATCGCCGCCGGCGCGAGCGCCATCGACCTCAAGCGCGGCCTCGACCGCGCCGCCCGACGCGGCGATCGAGCGCTGCGGCGCAGTCGCGGCCGGTGCAGAGCGAGCGCGAAAGGCAGCAGGTCGCCACCATCTCGGCGCACAACGACCCGGCCATCGGCGAGCTCGTGGCGCGACGCGATCGAGAAGGTCGGTGCCGAGGGCGCCGTCACCGTCGAGGAAGCCGAAGGGCACGGAAACGGCGATGGAAGTCGTCGAGGGGCTGCAGTTCGACCGCGGGCTACCTCTCGCCGTACTTCGTCACCGATCCCGAAAAGATGGAAGCCGTGCTCGAGGACGCGCTTGATCCTGCTCTACGAAGGCAAGATCAGCGCCATCAAGGACATCCTGCCGCTGCTCGAGCAGATCGCCAAGCGCGGGCTCGCCGCTGCTGGTCGATCGCCGAGGACGTGGACGGCGAGGCGCTGGCGACGCTGGTCGTGAACCGGCTGCGCGGCGTCTTCGTGAACGTGGCGGTCAAGGCGCCCGGGTTCGGCGACCGCCGCAAGGCGATGCTGCAGGACATCGCGATCGTCACCGGCGGCCAGCTGATCGCGCAGGAGCTCGGCATCGGCTCGAGAACGTCACGTCGAGCATCTCGGCCGCGCCTCGCGCGTCGTCGTCGATCGCGAACACACGACGATCATCGGCGGCAGGGCGAGAAGGCGGCGATCGAGGGGCGCTGCCAGGAGCTGCGCAAGCAGATCGCCGACACGACGTCCGACTACGACCGCGAAAAGCTCGAGGAGCGTCTGGCCAAGCTGGCCGGCGGCGTGGCGGTGATCCGCGTCGGCGCGCCGTCCGAAGCGGAGATGAAAAGCCGGCACGAAGCGTTCGACGACGCGATCCACGCCACGCGCGCGGCGATTGCCGAGGGCGTCGTGCCCGGCGCCGGCCTGGCGCTGCTGCGCGCCATGCCGGCGGTCGAAACGCAGAGGCGCGAGCTCGAAGGCGACGAACGGGCCGGCGTGCAGATCCTGCGGCGGGCGCTCGAGTCGCCGGCGCGGCAGATCGCCGAGAACTCCGGCGTCGACGGCGGCGTCGTGGTCGAGAAGATGCGCATGCGGCACGGGCAACTTCGGCTTCGATGCCGCCACCGGCAAGTACGTCGACCTGGTCGAGGCCGGGATCATCGATCCGACCAAGGTCGTGCGCCTGGCGCTCGAGAACGCGGTCTCGGTGGCCGGCGTGCTGCTGCTGACCGAGGCGACGATGACCGAGATGCCGGACCCGAAGCCAGAGCCCGCGGTCAGTGCCGCGGACGCGTTTTAGCGCCAGGAGCCAGCCCAGTGCCAGGCGATATGACTGCCATGGTTTCCTGATCGGGGGCGTGGCCCGTGACTTCCATTACCAGACCGTCATCTGCTGTCCGGGTGTGTGGGGCGGACCGCTCGCTGCTGCACCACGACGTCCGCGCCTCGCTGCTCTACTCGTGCCAGAGGTGCACGCACGAGTGGCTGATCGACCCGCAGCCGCCCCGTCGCTCCTGCGCCCTTCCAAGAGCGGCGACAACGATGTGAGCCCGGCTGTGGACGCTTCCCGAGGCTGCTCGAATCGTCCCGGTGCTGGTGAGGATTGCCGCCGCCGGCGCGCTCGCCGGTGGGGTGAACACGTGGTTGTGTTACGAGCGGTCGCCCGTTCCCGCCCAGGAGTACTCGGACTTCGGCTGGCACCTGGTGCCGGCGGGGGCGGTGCACGGGGCCGTCCAGGACCAGAGTGCGTTCCTGGGTTCACGATGGTCTCCGCGGCCTCGGCTGGGCGAAGAGGCTGCTGGTCGCGGTGGCGACCGGATGGGTCGCAGGGTACGTGTCGTGGCAACCCCTGCGGATGTGTGCTGGACGGCCGTCGAGCTGGTCGACATGGCCATTCGACGGGCCGACGTCAGCCTGGGTTCATGGGCCCGCTGCAGATATTCGGGCTGGTGGCATGCCTCTACTGCCTGGTGCCTCCTCGCTGGACGCCCGGCACGAAAGCCGGTGCGTCGAGTCTGATCGTCGCAAGCGTCGCCCGGGGCGGTCGGATCACTCTGGTGGTGGCTGGCGGTTGGACCCTGGTATCTCAGCCTGCTCCACGGCACCGTCTGGGGAAGCGCAGTCGGTCTTGCATGGTGGAGCTTTGCCGCGTCGCCAGTGTCGGGGTCCTGGAGAGCAGGATGGCGCAGCGTCATCCCACGTCGACGCCAGCGTGATTAAAGAGTTAGGGCTATCTGGGTTTGGGTTGTCCGTCATTCCGATCACTTCGCCCGCAGCCGCGATGCAGACGCCTCCTTCGGTGACCGGATGCACAACCAGGTCTCCCTTCATCCCCCGGCACCCATCCTCCACGGTAAGGCTGCAGTAGTAGGTGAAAACCGCCGCCTTATCAGCCAGGAATTCCAACGTCACATCGTGGCGGGGCCGGCCTTTCTGGCGATTCGAACGTCAGTAGACCACGAAGAAGCTGTAAGGGGAATGGCTCCCGTCCGCGCCGCCCTGATCTTGACGAGGTGGCCCAGGTGCACTTCGAGGCGCGGTGGATCGAACTCGTAGCGATAAGCCGCACGATGAACTCATGGAGTTGCCGCTGTCGGCGCCCGGGGCCGAATGCGGACATCGACGACGACTGCCGCATCAGCCGTCACGATCACCGGGTTGAGGTCGAGTTCCTCGATGTCGGGGCACGTCTCTAACAGAACGGACAGGCGCAGGAGGGCGCGGCGGTAGGCGTCTTCGTTCACCGTGGCTCGCCCACGGAATCCGCGCAGCAGCGCCTTGCCACGAATTTCTTCGATCATCGCCGACGCACCCTGGTCTGTGAGCGGCGTCAGCCGGCGCGAGGGTCTCGCGGCGGCTGGAGTACGTTCGTGCCACCGGCTCCACACATGATGACCTGGCCGAACTGCTGATCAAGCAGCCCTCCCGCAAACATTTCGACGCCGTCGCGAATCTGCGCCTGGACGATCACCTGCGTGACGTCGAGCAGCAGGTGCAGCGCATGGAACGCGCCGCTGACCGCCTCTTCGCTGGCAAGGCCCATGAGCACCGCGTTTGACTCGGTCTTGTCGGAGCAGGGTCGGTCCTGCGCCTCTCCGTCCGCGGGTAACCGACCTTCTCTGGCTGCGGCCAGGGCACCTTCGGCGGTGACGACTACTCGCACCGGCGCCGTCGGTGAAGCCGGCAGCATCAGCGCCGGCAAACGCACTGCGCGGGTCGAGCCAACCCCCGCCGGTGCCGACGGCACGATCGATGATGGCCCGCGTCCGCGCCTCATCGAAATCCGGCAACGTCGGGACACTCCCTTCCGGCCGCCTCCGCCACTCCGCCGGTCCCGGACCGCGCGGGCGAGAGCCGCGATGGCGGATTCCGGGAAGGCGTAGCAGGGCACGGGCGCGAGTGCTTCAGGCAATCCTGCCGCTCCAAAGAAGGTTGCCAGCACGGGCTTCGAGGACCCCTGCGCCGTGGCGGCCAGAGCCTGCGCAACATCGTCGATGCGGGTGACCAGCGGCGGGATGAAGATGAAATAAGATGTCCACGTCCGGCGCGTCGCAGAGAATCTCGAGGCAGGCCTGGATAGTGCTCGGCCGGCGCCGGCGCGATCATGTCGACCGGGTTGGAGACGGCGGCCTCGGGCGCGAGCGCGGCGCGCAGTCTGTCTGACGTCGCCTCGAGAGCGGCGGCACGTCGAGGCCCGCGGCCACGGCGGCGTCGACGGCGAGGATGCCGGGTCCGCCCGCGTTGGTCAGGATGGCGAGCCGCTGACCGGTCGGGATCGGCTGCGTCGCGAGCAGGCGCGCGACAGCGAAGAACTCCGCGAGCGTCTCGACGCGGATGATCCCGGTCTGGGTGAAAAGCGCCTCGACCGCGCGGTCGGGTGGCGAGCGCCGCCGTGTGGCTCGACGCCGCGCGCGCGCCGGCCGACGCGGCCCGACTTGACGGCGACGATCGGCTTGGCGCGCGCGACGCGCCGCGCGATCCGGGCGAAGCGCCGCGGGTTGCCGAAGCTCTCGAGGTAGAGGAGGATCACGGCCGTCGCCCCGTCCGACTCCCAGTACTGCAGCAAATCGTTGCCCGAGACGTCGGCCTTGTTGCCAACGCTGACGAAGGACGAGACGCCGAGATGCAGGCGCTGCGATCTGCTCGACATCGCAAGGCCGAGCGCGCCACTCTGCGTCGCCAGCGCGACGCGGGCGCGCGGCGGGAAGCTGGGCGCAAACGACGCGTTCAGGCCGACGCGCGGGGATCGGTATTCATCAGGCCCATGCAGTTCGGGCCGATCAGGCGGATGCCGGCGCGCCGCACTTTGTCGCGAATCGTGGTCTCTCGGCGCCGTCCTTCATCGCCGGTCTCTGCAAAA
>CAWJNJ010000003.1:0-82320 GCA_963844245.1 uncultured Acidobacteriota bacterium
ATGCTCACGACGACGCGGGCATTCAACGCGACGGCCTCGCTGACGAGCGCCGCCGGATCGGCGTCCATGGGTGGCGCCACGGCCTGCGGGTCGCGCAGCGCCTGCGACGTCACCCAGTTCTGACAATAGGAGCAGTGCAGGTCGCAGCCGAGCATCCCGAAGCTGAACGCCAGCGCGCCGGGTCGCGCGTGGAAGAAAGGCTTCTTCTCAATCGGATCGCACTGGATGCCGCCGACGTAACCCCACGGCACGTGCAGCCGCCCGCCACGGTTGAACCGGACCTTGCAGACACCAGCAGCACCCTCGGGGATCGGGCACTCGTGCCCGCAGGCATAACAGCGCAGGCGGTCGCGGCTGATCGGTTCGACGAGCTCAGGTGCGGCCTCGGCCGTTCGCGCTTCTAACAGCTGCGCAAGCGAGGACATACCTCGCGATTGAACGTCTACGCTCGGATGGAAGATGGAAGATGGAAAATGGACAAGACTCAGGGACGTCAGCGGCCGTAGGCCGAGCATGGCCGGGCGCATGACAATTCCTGCTACAGTTCTCAGATCCATGCTGACCAGGCTCGCCACGATCGCGTTTGTCGCCGTCGTCTCGCTCTCGCCGCCACTTGAACAGGACCAGGCGCAGGAGATTGCCGCGCTGCGCAAACAGGTGCAGGAGTTGCGCGACCAGCAGGCGCAGATGCAACGGGAGTTGACGGCGATCAAGAACTTCCTGCAGTCGCTGCTGCAGCAGGCGAAGGGCAACGCGCAGGAACCGGACATCCCGGGCCTGATCGGCGCCATCGTCCCCACGGCCGGCGAGCCCTCCATGGGCTCCAGCTCGGCGAAGGTCACGATCATGGAAGTGTCTGACTATCAGTGCCCGTTCTGTCAGCGGCAGACAGTCGACACGTTCCCTCAGATCGACGCCGAATACATCAGGAGCGGCAAGGTTCAGTACATCTTCGTGGACTACCCGATCGCGCAGCTGCACCCGAGCGCCGCACGGTCACACGAAGCGGCGAACTGCGCCGGCGAACAGGGGAAATACTGGGAGATGCACCGCGCCCTGTTCACGAGTCCGGTCGTCAAGGAAGACTCCGCCTTGATGGCCCGGGCGAAGAGCGCCGGCATCGATACCGCGCGGCTGCAGTCGTGCCTGGCGAGCGGCAAGTTTGCAGCGTCGGTACAGGCAAGCGTGCGCCGGATGGAAGGGCTCGGTATCGCCGGCACACCGATGGTTTTCATCGGCCTCACGCCGGCGCCGGGTCAGCCGATGAAAGTGGTCAAGTTCGTGTACGGCGCACAGCCGTTCGGTGCATTCAAGGCGGCGATCGATTCAGCTGCTCCAGTAGGCCCGACCTTCAGGTCGGGCGAGGGTAGGTCGAGCGCGACGCAAAGCCGCGAGGGACGCCCGACCTGAAGATCGGGCCTACGAAACCGCCCGGCCTACAGGTCGGGCCTACGAAACCGCCCGGCCTAAAGGCCGGGCCTAGGGCGAGGACGGTGACAATCGGCACCCGGGTGTCAGCGCCTGGGCGTTCGCCGGCGAGGCCTGAATCCGGCGGACGACGTCCATGCCGCGCACGACGCGACCGAAGACGGCGAAGCCCTGGCCATCCGGATTCCGCTTGCCCCCGAAGTCGAGCTCCGGCTGCGCGCCGATGCAGATGAAGAACTCGTTGCGCCCGGTGTCGGGCCCCGATCGCGCCATCGAGATCGCGCCGTCCACGTGGGTCAGCTTCGTCACGCTGGTGCGCTCGAGCGGAATCGGCGGGAAGAGCTCCGCCGCGCGCTCCCGGTTCGTCCCCGCCTGCACGACCTCGATCTTCACGTCGTTCTGCGGCTGGTTGTCGGGTTTCACCGTGCGATGGAAGCGGCCGCCGTCATACAGCTTCGCGTCCACGTACTTCAGAAAATTGGCCGCGGTCTGAGGCGCGCGAACGGTGTCGATCTCGAACTCGATTGTCCCGAGCGATGTCTCGACGACTACGTGCGGCAGCGCCGAAGGACGAGACTCAGGAACCTGGGCACTGGCGAACAGCGTGACCGACAGGGCCAGGACGGCGGTGAGTATGGCTCGCATCGATTCTTCTGGGCGCGAAGCTACTTAGGAAAGATCTTCCCGGGGTTCAACAGGTTGTATGGATCGAAGGCCTGCTTGACGCGTTTCATCAGCGCAATCTCGTCCGGGGAGAGCTCGATCGGCAGGAATGGCGCCTTCGAGAACCCGATGCCATGTTCCCCGCTGATGGATCCTTCGAGCGCCACCACCCCTTCGAACAGGACCTTCTCCGCTTCATGCGCCCGCGCGATCTCGTCCGCATCGTCGGGCATCACCATGATGTTCACGTGGATGTTGCCGTCGCCGGCATGGCCGAAACACGGGATCCGCAAGCGGTAGGCGTCGCGGATCCGGCCGACGAGCGCGAACAGCTCCGGGATCCGTCCCTTCGGCACGACGACGTCGTGATTGAACTTCAGCGGCGTCACCATCTTCAGCGACAGCGACAACTCGCGGCGCAGACGCCAGAGCTCCGTGCGTTCGGCCTCATCCCTGGCACGGAGGATCTCGATCGCCCCGGCCGCTGCGCAGGCTTCCTCGACCCGGTCCGCATCTTCCGCAACCGCCTGAGCCGAGCCGTCCACTTCGATGAGCAGGATCGCGGCGGTGCCTTCGGGAGCGAGCGAACGGACACCCAGATTTTTGGCGACAGCTTCGAGCGAGTCGCCATCAATCAGCTCGAGGGCCGCTGGTACCACTCGACGGCGGATGACCTCCGATACCGCCGCCACTGCATCTTCCACGCTTCTGAACGACGCGCGCAGCGTCGACTGGACGGACGGCTTCGGCACCAGCCGCAGGATGATCTTCGTGATCACCGCCAGCGTCCCCTCGGACCCGACCAGCAGATGGGTCAGGTCGTAGCCGACGACGTTCTTTACGACCTTGCCGCCAGTCTCGATGACTTCGCCCGTCGGCAGCACGGCCTCGAGACCGAGCACATATTGCTTCGTCGTCCCGTACTTGAACGCGCGCGGTCCACCGGCGCACTCGGCGACATTGCCGCCGATGGCCGACATGTGCAGTGACGCAGGATCCGGAGGATAGAAGAGCCCGACGGCCTCGACTGCAGCCTGGAGCTCGCCGGTAATGACGTTCGGCTCGACAACCGCAAGCAGGTTCGCCTCGTCGATCTCGATGATCCGGTTCATGCGCTCGAGCGAGATGACCACGCCGCCGTGAAGCGGAACCGCGCCGCCGGTGTAACCCGTACCGGCGCCGCGCGGCACGAACGGCACGCGGTGCTCGGCGCAGACGGCGACGATCCTGGCCACCTGGCTGGTGTCTGCGGGAAGCACGACGGCGTCGGCGGGGTGCCCTCGCTTGAGCGCGTCGGCACCATACGCGACGACCGACACTTCGTCGACGCGCACGTGTGGCTCGCCGACAATTGCGATCAGCGCATCGAGAAGGGTGGGCTGCAGCAAGAACTACGCGCCTGCAACCGCGCGAGGCCGGAGATCCAGCGCCCGCACGAATGCGATGATCCTGTCGGTGCCGCGACGCAGCTCCTCTAACGACGTGGCGTAAGAGAGCCGCAGGAATCCGGGTGCGTCGAACGCCTCGCCGGGTGTGATCGCGACGCGGGCATCATCAAGGAGTGCCTGGGCCAGATCGGCCGTCGTTCGCACTCCGCCGGGTGACAGGAAGTCCGACACATCGATGAAGAGGTAGAACGCGCCCTCCGGCTTGGCGACCCGGAGCCGGGGCTCGACCGCGAGCCACTCGCACACCTGATTGCGCCGGTTGCGGTATTCATCGAGCATCGCCGTCACGCAATCCTGCGGCCCGGTCAGCGCGACCACCGCCGCCTTCTGGGTGATCGAGCAGACGTTGGACGTCGAGTGGCTCTGAAGAGCATTGCAGGCGCCGATCAGGCTCGACGGTCCGATTGCCCAGCCGCAGCGCCAGCCGGTCATCGCGTACGCCTTCGACGACGACCCGCATAGGACGGTGCGATCGCGCATGCGCGACACCAGGACGCCAGGCAGGTTGTGCGGCGTCGGCTCGTAGATCAACCGCTCGTAGCACAGGTCCAGCAGGATCCAGATATCCCGCCGCGCCGCTTCGTCGGCAACCCGCGCCATATCTTCTTCGCTGATCAGCGCGCCGGTCGGATTGCCCGGCGAATTGATGACGATGCCGCGCGTCCGTGGCGTCACCGCCGCGAGGATCGTGTCGGCCTTCAGACGGAAGCCTTCTTCGGCCTGCGTCCGAACGATGACGGGCGTGGCGTCAGCCAGCTTGATCTGCTCGACCAGCGTTGGCCATCCCGGCATGTGCGTGATGACTTCATCGCCTTCGCCGAACAGGCACATCGCGGCGTTGTAGAGCGCCTGCTTGCCGCCGGCCGTGATGATCACTTCAGCCGGCGTGTAGTCGATGCCGTAGTCCGCCTTGTAGCGCGCGCACACGGCGCGCTTCAGCTCGTCGGTGCCGGAATTGGTCGTGTACTTCGTGAAGTTGCCGTCGATCGCGGCGTGGGCCGCCGCCGAGACGTGCGGCGGAGTCGGGAAGTCCGGCTCCCCTGCCCCGAAGTCCACGATGTCGACACCCTGCGCCTTCAGGCGCATCGCCTCGGCCGCAACCTTCATCGTCGGTGATACGCCGATCCGCTTCGTCCGTTCCGCAAGCATGACGTCTCAAGCCCTCATGGTTTCGCGCGCGTTCTTCTTCTGTCGCAGGCGTTCTTCGACCACATCCGGGACGAGCCCCGTGACCGAGCCTCCGAGTGCGACGACTTCTTTGACGAGCCGGGAACTGACGTAGGTGTAAGGCTCGGCCGGCATCATGAACACCGTCTCCACCTCCGGGCTGAGCCGGCGGTTCATCAGGGCCATCTGCATTTCGAATTCGAAGTCAGAGATGGCGCGGAGGCCGCGGACGATGACGCTGGCACGCTTGGATCGAGCGTAGTCGACGAGCAGGCCGTCAAAAGTGTCCACTTCAACGTTGGTCCACCCCCTGAACACGCCGCGCGCGATCTCGACCCGTTCGGGGACAGTGAAGAGTGGCGCTTTCTCCAGGTTGACGAGCACGCCGACCACGATGCGGTCGAACAGGCGCGAACCGCGCTGGATGATGTCCACGTGGCCGTTGGTCAGCGGATCGAAGGAGCCCGGATAAATAGCGATGATCTCAGACATGTGTAGCGCACCGTCGCGGGCTGCCGAACTCCTCAGACATGTGTAGCGCAGCCCTTCAGGGTTGCCCGATCCTCCGGTAGAACGACAGCACGCTGTCGCCCTGCACGAGATCCCGCGTCAACTCCAGGCCGCTCACCCGCTCGGGCGCAGCGTCCCGCTTTGCGTGCTCGATGATCACCAGCGCGTCCGCGGCCACGAGCGGTCCCGCTGTTTCGAGCGCTTCAGCCAGCTGCGTTGCGCCGTACGGAGGGTCAAGGAACAGCACGTCGAAACCACCGTCCAGCCGCTTTGCCGCGCCGGTAAATCCCGCGCGGATAATAGCATAGCGGTTTTCGACGGCACACCGATCGAGGTTGGCCTGGATCAGCGCCTGCGCTCGCCGGTCCTGTTCCACGAAGGTGACGTGCGCGGCGCCACGGCTGATCGCCTCGATCCCGACGGCCCCCGAGCCTGCATACGCGTCCACGAAGCGCGCGCCGTCGATGCGGGGTGCCAGCACGTTGAAGAGCGTCTCGCGGAGGCGGTCCGACGTGGGTCGAAGGCCCGGCCAGTCGGGGGCATCGATGCGGCGCCCCTTGAGTGTGCCGGCAATGATGCGCACTCAGCCGATCCCCACCAGCCCGAAACGCTGGGCCCAGCTCTCCCGAACAAACGAGGCGAGCATTTCCTGCTGCGCAGGATTGTCGAGTGCCGCGGAGGCCTCACGCCGCGCCTCCTCCATCAGCTGGTGGTCCCGGACGATGTCACCGACGCGGAGCGTGGGCAGGCCAGACTGACGCGTGCCGAAGAAATCGCCAGGCCCCCGCAACTCGAGATCCTTCTCGGCGATGAGGAATCCGTCGGTGGTGTCGGTCAAGGCCTTGAGGCGTTCGCGTCCCTGGTCGGTCAGTGGATATTGATAGAGCAGGATGCAGAAGGACTGGTGCGGCCCGCGACCGACGCGACCTCGGAGCTGGTGGAGCTGCGAAAGCCCAAACCGCTCGGCGTGTTCGACCAGCATGACCGCCGCATTTGCGACGTCCACGCCGACCTCCACCACGGTGGTCGAGACGAGAATGTGAAACTCCCCGCGCGCGAAGGCGTGCATGACGCGATCCTTGGCGTCCTGCTTCATCCGTCCGTGCAGGAGCGCGACGCGCAAGTCGGGGAAGATGTCCTGGGCGAGATGATCGGCCATCTCGGTTGCGGCCCGCAGGTCGACTTTTTCGGATTCCTCGACGAGCGGATAAATAACATAGGCCTGGCGCCCTTCCTCCACCTGCTTGCGGATGAAGTCGTAGATCTCGTCCCGCCGTGACTCCGGCTTTGCCACGGTCTTGATTGGAAATCGCCCCGGCGGCATCTCGCGCATGATCGACACGTCGAGATCGCCATAGGTCGTCAGCGCGAGCGTGCGCGGGATGGGTGTGGCGGTCATGACGAGAACGTCGGGATGCTGCCCCTTGGACCGAAGCGTCGCCCGCTGCAGGACGCCGAAGCGGTGTTGCTCGTCGATGATAACCAGCCCCAGCTCGCGGAAGCCGACCGGATCCTCGACGAGTGCGTGCGTCCCGACCACCATGTGCAGCGAGCCGCCGGCGAGTTCGGCCTGCATCTCGCGCCGCTTCTTCGCCGGCGTCGACCCGGTGAGGATCGCGATCCGAAAGCGCGAGGCCTCCAGCAGCCGGCGGATGTTGATGAAGTGCTGCTCGGCCAGGATCTCGGTTGGCGCCATGAAGGCCACCTGGAAGCCGTTCTCCATCGCGACGACCGCCGCCATCAGCGCCACGATGGTCTTGCCGGAGCCCACGTCCCCCTGCAGCAACCGGTTCATCGGCTGAGGACGTTCCATGTCCTTGACGATCTCGGCGATCACTTTCTTCTGATCGCCGGTCAGCCTGAACGGCAGCACCTTCCTGGCCGCGTCCCGCACCGTGTCGGTGATCACGACCGATCGAGGCTTGCGATCCGCTTCAGCGGCGCGCTTGCGAAGCACGAGACCGAGCTGAAAGAGGAAGAACTCTTCGAAGATCAGGCGTCGTTGCGCCGGTGAGCGAAAATCGTTCAGCGCCGCGACCGGCGTACCTTCCGGCGGAAAGTGCACGTCGTGAATCGCAGTGCGACGGTCGATCAACTGCTGTCGGGACAGGACGTCCGGCGGCAGCGGGTCCGGCAACATCTCCGGTAACTGGGCGAGCGCCTGGTGAACGAGCGTCCGCTGCATCTTCGTGGTGAGCTGCCCGGTCTTTTCATAGACGGGCACGATGCGGCCGGTGTGGAGCGTCTCTTCCGCGCCCGCCGGCGCATCGTCGGAATCCTCACCCTTGACGATCTCGTATTGCGGGCTCTGAAGCTGCAGCCCGTGCGGCGTCAGCTCGAGCTTGCCGAAGAGGATGACGCGCTGATGCGGATGGAAGACGTCGTTCAGAAAGGGCTGGTTGAACCAGACGGCGCGGAGCGACCCGGTCTCGTCGCGCACGATCATCTCGAAGATCTTGAAGCGCGGACGACGGGTCGGCCGGATCCCGCAGCCGAGGACTTCGCCGGCAATCGAGGCCGACACGCCAGGCTTGAGCGAGGCGATGGTCTGAAACGATCCCCGGTCCTCGTAGCGGCTTGGAAACCGATAGAGCAGGTCTTCGACCGTGGCGAGCCCGACGCGCTGCAGGTCAGCGGCGCGACGGGGCCCGACCCCCTTCATGAACTGCAGCGGCGTATCGAGAGGGATCATCCTTGCATTCGCGTGGGCCCCCGCCTACGCTTCGCTTCGGCGAGGCTCGCCGTGGCCTTGGCGGAGGCGGCCCACTCCCATCGCTACTGGACGATCGTGGCAGCGCCGGTGGCGACGCGGATCTCGCGAATCTGCGAGGGCAGCGGGAACGGTTCATCCATGTTGATGCCGTTCGGCTTTTCGGGGGTGCGCGAATAGTAGCTGAGGAGTTCCTGCAGCAGGGTCTTCGGTACCGTGACGCCGGAGATCTCCGCTGACTCGAGCTCGAACCGTCCCGTGCCGTTCGCCGTCGTCAGGCGTCCGCGGGCCGTGAGCGGCAGGCGGCCGGTGAGATAGCCCATGGGGTCGAGCCAGCCGCGCTGCTTCTGTTTGCGCACCGCATCCAGATCGACCACGGCGCTGCCGGAGACGATGCCGCCACCGTGTGCGTTCAGCAAGGGTTCGGTGATCCCGACCGGGATCTGATCCTGGGCGTGAAAGCGGAGATACGAATTCACTTCGGCGTCGCTGACCTGGGTACTCTGTGCGGCGCGGGCGCGGCCGGTCGGCGTGTTGCCGAGGGTGACAATCCGGTTCAGCTTGGTCTGGAACCGGTCGCCGTCCGCCTTGGTGAGGCGAGCCTGCGCATCACCGTGCCCGCCAAGTAGAAGCAAGCCGACCGCGAGAGCTGAAAGCAGACGCATGGAGGAATTGGACCACTGCCCCTGTCGTCCTGCCGCACCCCGCCGGGCACGCATAAGCAGGTCGATCTTCCGGCGTTCGAGGTTCTCTTCGAAGGCCCGGAAGCGCGCCTGCTGCCTGACATCGAGGACCTCGTCGAGCGCGTCGTACGCGCGGGTGAGCTCAGCTGCAGCACGGGCGTCGTGCTCCTTGAGCGCTTTCAACCGCTCCGCGATGACGGCGTCGTCTTGCGGCTTGGCCTGGGGCTGCGTCATCCGCCGCAACTCCTGCACCTGGCGGTTGCGCGCCTGCTGATTGCGGCGGCGTGTCTCCTGCATCCGCTTCAACCGGGTCACGAACTCGCCGTACTGCGACTCCCTGAGTTCCAAGCGCGCTCTCGGCCTGGACGAGCGCATACGCGTCCAGCATGTTGAGCACTTCCACCGGCGAGAGCCCCGCCGGGTTCCCGGCCCGGCCCCGTGCGGGCGGATCGGACGGCTGGGCCGGCTGGGCCGCCACCGTGCCGGCCGTAAAGAGTGCCAGGCACCCGGCGAGCGCCAGCAATCGGAAAATGTTCGTCATGGTGTCGAGGCTCCAGTCGGCTTCACTCTTTGCTTCATCGCGCGCGAGTCCTGCTCGATCAGACGCGCGAGCTCGGCGCGCTCGTCGGTCGATAACTCCATTGCGGCGCGTTCCACCGATCCCGCGCGAGGCGTGAGCCCCACTTCCCGCACTTCGTCGTAGTCGACGTCTTCTGCGACAGCACGCACCATCGCCCACGCTTCGTCGCTCTCGTAATCTTCAACTTCCAGCGCCGGTTCGACGGCTACGCTGACCACCGCCACGCCGCCTGTCCGCTCCGGCGCGGGCGCGGCGACGTCATCGCGCATCGGCAGAAGCAGCAGCACCACCACCACGACGCCTGCCGCCGCAGCACTGCCCCACAGCCAGCGCGACGCGCCCAGCCACGTCCGCGGCTCCGGCGAAGCGTCGATCGCCCGGTTTACGCGAGCCGGGAAATGGTCCCAGAACAACGGTGACGGCTCGGGCACCTCAGCGTCGCCTACCGTGAGCATCATCGCCCGCAGTTGGTCGACCCCGGCACTGCACGAGGCGCAGGCGGCCAGATGCGAGGCGACAGCGGCATCGAGCCGGCCGTCGACTGCGTCGAGCATCTGCGCGCCGTCCAGATGGGGAATGGTCATTCGTCTTCTCTCAGTCTTCCGTCGCCAGCAGCTTCCGCAGGTTACCGAGCGCGTGGAACAGGTTCGTCTTGGCGGCGCCCACCGAGCTGCCGAGCGCGCGTGCAATCTCCTCGTGCGGCAGGTCGTGATAGACCCGCAGGATCAATGTCGCCCGTTGCTTCTCGGGCAACTGTGCGATCGCGGCGCGAACGCGAGCGGCCCGTTCACTTCGGAGCAGCGCTGCGTCCGCTGGTTCTTCCCGACCGGGCGCCGTTTCGATGTCCTTGAGCGGCGCCGACTTCGGCGCCTTCAGCGCCAGCCGGTTCAGGCAAACGTTGACGGTAATCCGGTGCAGCCAGGTCGAGAACTGCGCCTGCCCTTCGAACTTTCCCAGTGACCGATAGGCCCGGACAAAAGCGTCCTGGGCCAACTCACTCGCGTCTTCGTGGTTCGGCACGAACCGGTAACAGAGGCGGTAGACGTTGCGCTGGTGCCTGGTGACCAGCGTCTCGAATGCCGATCTATCCCCCGCCGCCGCTGCACGCACGAGATCCGCATCGTTGGACTCGGGCGCCGGGGCCACCTGAACGGGGTCCGCCAAGCTACTCACTCCCGTTAGACCAGACGCCTGGGCGAAAGGTCACACGCGGCTCGGCAATACGTTGACTTTCGCTTTTCCTTTGCATATAGTGCCGCGCATGTTGCCACTGACCAAACGCCAGCGCGAGATTCTCGACTACTTGAACGATTTCATCCAGCAGCACGGCTATGCCCCCAGCCTGGAAGAGATCGGGCGCCGGTTCAGCCTGTCATCGCTGGCCACGGTGCACAAGCACCTGACCAATCTGGAGGAAAAGGGCTTCATCAAGCGCGCCTGGAACAGAAGCCGTTCGGTCGAACTGATCCCGGCGAGACTCGGGAGCCGCGCGGTCGAACTGCCGATGCTCGGGTATGTCGCGGCCGGCTCCCCGATCGAGGCGGTCGTCGGCGACGAGACCCTGGCGGTCCCCGAAGATCTGGTCGGCAAGCGCGAGTCCTACGTGTTGAAGGTGCGCGGCGATTCGATGATCGACGAGCAAATTCGCGACGGCGACTACGTCATCGTGGAAGACCGGCGCACCGCCGACAACGGCGAGATGGTCATTGCCCTGCTCAACGGCAGCGACGTGACGCTCAAGAAAATGTACCGCGAGCAGGGGCGGATCCGCCTGCAGCCCGCGAACCCCACGATGCAGCCGATCTACGCCCAGCCCGACCAGGTGCAGGTTCGCGGGGTTGTCGTCGGCGTGTTGCGCCGCTATTAAGCGGCTCGAAGGCTGCGAAGCCGGCTGTAAGGAAGATACTAAGGCATGACCGAGAGAAAACAGATCAACTTCACTATCGTTCCCGACGACACTGAGGATCTCGCGCGCACCTACGCGAACTTCTGCGCCATCTCGCACACACCCTTCGACTTCACCCTGTCGTTTTGCGAGGTTCTGCCGCTCTCGGAGCGCGACATCCAGGCCGCGGAGGCGGATCACGTCGTCCGCGCGCCCGTCCGCGCGAAGATCGTCGTCCCGCTTCAGGTCGTCCCCAACCTGATCGCCGCTCTGCAGGAGCACATGCGCGTGTTCTCAGAATCAACTGGCGCGCAATGGGATAAAGGCCCCGTTCACTGACGCTGACGGGGCCAATGGAAGATGGAAAATGGAAGATGGTAAAGGACACTCATCCACCAACCATCTCGGCCGACCACCGCACCCCCCACAGGTAAGGTCACCAACGGATCGCGGGCCTCGCGCGTCTAGGTGGGTATGACCGGGCAGGCGATGGCGATGCCGACCACGATCGACAGGCAGGAGGACGACCCCGCCGCGCGGGTTGCCACACTCTTCGACGCCCACCATCCGCGACTCTTCCGGCTTGCCCGCCGGCTGTCCCGATCGACCGACGATGCGCATGACCTCGTGCAGGAGACGTTCCTGCGCGTGGCGCGCGCACCGCACTCCGTGCCTCACGGCAACCCTAACGAAGAGGCGTGGCTGGTCCGGATCCTGGTCAACATCTGCCGCGACCGCTGGCGCTGGTCGGCGGTTCGCACCAAGGCGGTCGCCGACGGGCACATGGAGGCGCCGACTGCCGGCAGCCCGGAGCCTGCCCTGCTCGCCCGCGCGATGGTGCAACGCGCCCTGGAACAGCTGGTGCCGAGACGCCGCGCGATCCTCGGTACTTCACGAACTCGAAGGTCTCCCGATCAAGAGCATCGCAACCATGCTGGGTGTGACGGCGGTGACGGTCCGCTGGCACCTGTCGGTTGGGCGCCGTGAGATGGCTCAGGCCCTCGGCGCAGGGAAGGAATCATGAAAGCCCACAAGAACAACGGAGCGGGCGGCAAACCCGCGACCGAAGACTGGCAGACGCTCCTGCGTCAGCACGACCCGGCCGACTTCGGCATCGATCCACGGCGCGCAATCGAAATCCGCCATGCCGCAATCGAGGCAGCGCGGCAATCACCGTCGCAAACGTCTCCATGGCCGTGGCGCCTCGCGTTTGCGGCGCTCGCGATGGTGCTGCTCGCGGCCGGCGCCGGCGACGATGGCCGGCCGGCACCGACGGCAAAGAACGTCGGGGTGGCAGATCCAGGTGGCGAACGGCGGCAGGTGCAGTTCGCCACGCCCGGCGGGACCCGCATTATCTGGGAAATCAATCCGGAGTTCAGGTTGAGGGAGATGGTTCCATGAGTGTCCGACTGATCACGGTAAGCGCGGCGTTCCTGGTCCTGGCGACCGTATCCGGCGCGGCCGCGCAGTCGCAGACCGGCCGGCCTCCTTCGGAACGCGAGCCGACGCGGCAGGTCCAGGGTTTCAATATCGTCCTCGTGCTCGGCGAGACCCAGCCGAGCACCCTGGTCGAAGCAACCCAGGACCTCCCCGCCGGTGCGCAAAAGGCGCTCAACGACATGCGTGAGTTCCTGCCCTACAAGCACTATCGCGTCCTCGATGCGCAGTGGACGTCCTGCTGCGCTGGTGTCAACTCTGTCCTTGCCGGACAGCTCCGCGGGATCGCGGCCGGCCCCAGCGGGGGCCAGTTCCTCGATCGTCAGTATGGATTCCAGCTGACGGTGAACAGTTCGTCGCAGGGGCTCTCGGTCAGGTTCGCGCTGGCGGACAAAGTCACCTCGACGCGGCGGGAAACGACCGACATGGATCGTCAGCGGGACGCTAACCTTCAGCGCGAGCGCGCCGATCTCCGGGATCAGCTCCTGACGCTGGAGGCACAGCTGGCAGAGGCGAAGAAGAAGGTCGACGCCGGCGTGATGCCAGCGGTGGACCTGCGACCGATGCAGGACAAACTCAACTCCATGAAGAGGCAATACGAAGCGGTGATGCGGTCGACTGACGGTCAACACGACGGCCCGCGGGGCGGGATCATCGACAGCAGCTTCATCATGCAGCCCGGTGAAACGGTGGTCGTCGGCACCTCGCGCCTCGGTGGCGACAAGGCCATCATCGCGCTGGTCACGGCCGCACGTAAGCCAGGCGAGTCGCACTAACCGAGGCGCCGGCTGCACGGATCCACGGCGTGCCTTCGGCAGTGCACGACGGCACGACGGCACGACGGCTCAACTTGGCTGGTTGCCGGTCCGAAATCCGACATCAGATCCCGTTGCGTCGTCGTGTCGTCCAGTCGTCGTGCATCGCGTCAGCGAATGCCGTTGAGCTCATCGCTTGCGAACTTCGCACACTTGCTGTGAGGCATTGAGGCACCCTTCTGGCACTGTCGGTGGAATTTCTACTACGACCTCCGTTAGAATCCTTGGATGGCAAAGAACGCGGCGAAGGCGGCGATCCCCAAGCCGCCGAAGTCGGCCGCGGAGACGCGTAAGATCATCGCCGCGCTGGCAACGCAGCATCCCAACGCCGACACCGAGCTCCATTTCCGGACCGCCTACGAGCTGCTGGTGGCGACGATCCTTTCGGCGCAGTGCACCGACGAGCGGGTGAACCAGGTCACGCCTGCCCTCTTCAAGCGCTACCCCGACGCCAGGGCGCTCGCGCGGGCCACGACCGAGGAACTCGAGCCGCAGATCCAGTCGACCGGATTCTTCCGCGCCAAATCGCGGTCACTCCTCGGCATGGCCACCGAGGTCGTGGACGCCCATCACGGCGAAGTGCCGCGGACGATGGACGAACTGGTGAAGCTGCCAGGCGTCGGACGGAAGACCGCGAACGTCGTACTCGGTCACGCCCTCGGCATCCCGGGGTTACCAGTCGACCGTCATGTCCTTCGCGTCGCCGGACGGATCGGGATCGCCAGCTCCGAGGATCCCGAGGTCGTCGAACAGCAACTCGGCGCTGCACTGCCACCGGCAGACTGGACCCGCGCCTCCGACACCCTCATCCTCCACGGCCGCCGCATCTGCAAACCGAAGCCACTCTGCCCCGAATGCGTCGTCCGCCCGGACTGCCTGTATTACCGCAACGTAGTGTCGAAGTTTGAGAAGCCCGCTAACGAAGAGTCGTGCTGAAAGCAGACCGTTGCCCGAAGAACGCCGAGCGGCAAAGCCGCGAGGCACAGCGCGTGGGGGTGGGGCCCCACGCGAAGCAAAAAAATGATCGACGCCAGCAACAAGCTAGCTATATGCACCTCACCCGCGAAGCCTTCACGCGCCTCGTCGAAGAAGCCCTGACGGAAATCCCGCGGCGCTTCCGCGAGGCGATGACCAACGTCGCGGTGGTCGTCGAGGACGAACCGTCGCCACAGCTCCTCGAGGAACTCGAGATGGAGCCGGGCGAATCCCTGTTTGGCCTCTACCAGGGCACGCCGTTGCCCGAGCGCTCGTGGACGCACGGCAACACGCTGCCCGACCGGATTTCCATCTACCAGCGCCCGATCGAGGAAGCCTCCGAGGACCACGAAGACATCATCGTCTGCGTCGCCGAGACCGTGATCCACGAGTTCGGTCACTACTTCGGTCTCTCCGAAGAGGAGATCGAGGCGATCGAGGATAAGTACTGGAACGGTGAATCGGTCGAGGAAGATTAGATAGCTACAGCTATCAGCTATCAGCTACCAGCTATCAGCTGTCAACTGCCTGCTGGACTGGCTGAGGCTGAAAGCTGAAAGCTGAGAGCTGAGAGCTGAAAGCTATGTATCCCAAGAAGCGCTATGGCCAGCACTTTCTGGTGCCGCAGTGGGCCGACAAGGTCGTGGACGCCATCGCTCCTCGCGACGACGACCGCTTCCTGGAGATCGGGTCCGGGCCTGGCGTCCTGACGTTGCGGCTCGCGCCCAGGGTCGCGCACCTGACGGCGATCGAAGTGGACCAGGAGATGGTGGACCTGCTGGCGCCGGACCTGCCCGGGAACGTGACCCTCATCCACCAGGACGTTCTCGAGACTCCGCTCGAACCGCTCGTGGCCGGCGCCGGCGGGAAGCTCCGGGTGGCCGGCAACCTGCCCTACAACGTCTCGTCACCGATCCTGTTTCGTCTCATCGAAACGCACAGGCGCCACGGCGGGCTCAGTGACGCCACGCTGATGCTCCAGCGGGAAGTGGCCGAGCGGATCGAAGCGAAGCCCGGCAGCAAGGCCTACGGGGTCCTCTCCATCTCGGTGCAGCTCCATGCCGATGTCCGGCGCGTGCTCGCGCTCCCGCCCGGCGCATTCCGGCCGGCCCCGAAGGTCCATTCGAGCGTGATCCGCCTCACGTTCCGGCCGCCGGCGGTTGCCCTGGGCGACGAACCGGCATTCGAGGCCATGGTACGGTCGATGTTCACGCAGCGACGCAAGACGCTGTCGAACGCGCTGAAGCCATTTGCGTCGGCCCGGGGGGCCGATGCCGCGGCCGCGTTGAGGGCGGCCGGGATCGATCCGGCGCGTCGACCCGAGACCCTGCAACTCGATGAATTAGCGAGGCTTGCGGAGTTTTTCCACACCCCGTAAATCGAGCGAGCTGTGCTATAGTTTGCCCACTTCGGTTTGCCGTCCCAGCGGTGAGCCAGGTGGGTACTGTAATTTCCGGCGATGCCCTGTCGCCTTGCGTCCGGTTCCACCCGCCCGGGTGGTGTGCCGCCCGCTGATGTACCCTGCGACCAGACCCCATTTTCCTAGTACAGGTGTCGGTGGACCACGAGTCACTGAATTCTGATTTGCCGCCGCTCGAGATCGTCCCGCTGGGCGGCCTCGGCGAATTCGGCATGAACATGATGGTGATTGCCTGCGGCGAGACCGCCATCCTCGTCGATGCCGGCGTGATGTTCCCCGAGCCCGAGCTGCTCGGCGTGGACCTCGTCATCCCCGACCTGCGTCAACTCGAAAAGTACAAGATCGGGGCGCTGGTCCTCACCCACGGGCACGAGGATCACATCGGGGCGGTGCCGCACGTTCTCTCGCACTTCGAGGGCCCGGTCTATGGCACCGCGCTGACCGTGGCGATGGTGGAGTCGAAGCTCGATAAGCGCGAGCCCGCTACGGGTCCCGCGCAGGCCGAGGCCCCGACCTCAGCGGAGTTGGCGGCCGCCAAGAAGCGCCTGAAAATCGTTCGCCCTCGTGAGCGCGTCACGGTCGGCCGCTTCACGATCGAGTTCCTGCGTGTCACGCACAGCATTCCGGACTGCGTCGCTCTGGCGATCACCACGCCCCACGGCGTCGTGATTCACACGGGAGATTTCAAGATCGACCAGACCCCGCTCGACGGCGAGCTGTTCGACTTTCACCGCTTCGCCGAGCTCGGTGCGGCCGGCGTGCTCGTGCTGATGTCGGACAGCACGAATGTCGATCGGAAGGGGTTCACCGGGTCCGAGCTCGAAATCACGGACGGCTTCGACGAGATCTTCACCACGGCCAAGGGCAAGATCATCGTCGCGATGTTCTCGTCCAGCATCTTCCGGATGCAGATCCTCGTCGACCTGGCGGCCCAGTTCGAGCGGCAGGTGGCCTTCATCGGCCGCGGTGTCAACACGAACGCCGAGATCGCGCAGAGGCTCGGCTATCTGCGCATCCCGACCGGCGTGGTCATCCGCGACAGCGAGGTCAAGAGCTACCCCTCGCAGGACGTCGTCTGTATCTGCACGGGGTCGCAGGGCGAGCCCCAGGCAGCGCTGCCGCGGATCGCGATCGACGACCACCGGCACGTGACCGTGGACGCCGACGACATGGTGGTCTTCTCGGCCCGCGAGATTCCCGGCAACGAGAAGGCGATCGGGCGCGTAATGAACCACATTGCCCGCCGCGGCGCCGAAATCGTCACGGACGACATGAAGCACGTCCACGTGTCCGGGCACGGCAGCGAGGAAGAGCTCAAGCTCGTCCTTTCACTGGTGCGGCCGAAGTACTTCGTGCCGATACACGGTGAATACCGGCAACTGGCCCGTCACGCGCGGATTGCCTCGAAGGTGTCGCGCGGGACGAAGGTGCTGCTGGCCGAGAACGGCGACGTCATCCGTTTCGATGCGGATGGCGGGCGCGTCAGCGACACCAAAGCGCCGGCCGGGCGGATCCTGATCGACGGGACGCGGAGCGGCGAGGTCGGCGACGAAGTGCTGCGGGACCGCCGCCACCTGGCCGGCGACGGATTGGTCGTGCCGGTGGTGGCGATCAGCCGCCAGACCGGCAACCTGGAAGAAACGCCGGACGTCATTACGCGCGGGTTTGTGCTCGACGCGCGGACCGAAGCGCTGCTAAAAGAGATCCCGACGCTGCTCGCCGCCACCCTGGATGGCGCGAGCGTCGAAGAACGCACCGATCCGGGATTGATCAAGGAGAAGATCCGCGTGGACCTGCAGCGCTTCTTCCGCAAACGTTCTGGACTCCGGCCGCTGGTGCTGCCGGTGGTCATGGAGATCTGATTTGGCGTCCACCGCCCTTTCCCGACGGTTGAGCGAATTCATCGGCGTCGCGCTGTTTGCCGGCGCACTGTTCTCCATGATTGCGCTCGCGAGCTACAGCGCGGCCGACCCGGTGTGGTTCTTCAACACCGGCACCGCCGCGCAGCCGGTGAACTTCGCCGGCCGCATCGGCGCCTTTCTCGCGGAGCTCTCCTATCAGCTCCTTGGCTACGCGGCGTACCTGATCCCCATCGTCATGGTGGTCATGGGCTGGCACTACTTCTGGTGCAAGACCATGGACGCGCGCTACACCAAACTGATCGGTGCCGGGCTGCTGTTTTCCTGCACCTCGTCATTCCTGTTTTTGACCTTCCAGGCGCCCGCGGCCGGCGCCAAGGAATTCCGCGCCGGCGGCTATCTCGGGGAACTGCTCGGGGGCTGGCTGTCGGAGTATCTGAACACGACCGGATCGGTCATCCTGATCCTGACGCTGCTGTTCCTCGCCATCATCCTCTCGACGCAGTTCTCATTCGGCCGTCTGTTCGGCGTGGTCGGCGAGCTGCTGAAGGATCGCTGGGCGGTGGCGCTCGGTGCGTTGAACGCCTGGCGCGAAGAGCGCCGCCGCGACAAGCAACGGCAGGAAGTGCTGAAGAAGCACCTCGACAAGGCCCCGACGGAAGCGAAAGAAAAGATTGCCGCCGCCGCGAAAATCAGGAAAGAGCCGGTCGTGAAAGCGGCGCCGACGCCGGACCCCGAGACGCTGAAACAATCGCGCACCGCCGCCATGGTCGGCGCCGCCGCCGCTGCCCTGAAGGCGGCCTCCTCACGGCCGACACCGCCGCCGGCCATCAAGCGTCATGCTCCACCGGTCGAGACGCCTCTTCCGCTCACGGATTCCGACAAGGCGCCAGTCGAACGAAAGAAGGGCACCTACTCGATGCCGCCGCTCGCGCTGCTGGATGCGCCGAAGGCCCAGCAGAAGATCGACGAGCGCGAGCTCATGGAGGGCGCGCGGCTGCTCGAGGAGAAGTGCCGCGAGTTCTCGGTCGAAGGAACGGTCGTCCAGATCCATCCGGGCCCTGTGGTCACGACCTACGAGTTCAAGCCAGACGCCGGCGTGAAGTACAGCAAGATCACCGGCCTCGCCGACGACCTGTGCCTGGCGATGCAGGCCGAGTCCGTCCTGATCGATCGCATCCCCGGCAAGAGCACGGTCGGCATCCAGATCCCGAATCCGAACCGCGAGCTGATCTCGATGCGCGAGCTGCTCGAGGCCGATATCTACAAGCGCTCCGCGTCGCGCCTGACGCTCGCGATGGGCAAGACCATTCACGGTGAGCCGTACATCAGTGACCTGGCCACGATGCCCCACCTGCTGATTGCGGGCTCGACCGGCACCGGCAAGTCGGTCAGCGTCAACGCGATGCTGTCGAGCATCCTCTTCCGCGCCACACCGGACGAAGTCCGCATGATCATGGTCGACCCCAAGCGTCTCGAGCTCGGGATGTACGAAGAGATCCCTCACCTCCTGACGCCTGTCGTCGTCGACCCGAAGCTGGCCGCCAACGCCCTGCGCTGGGCGGTTCGCGAAATGGAAGAGCGCTACAAGACGCTCGCCGCGGTCGGCGTCCGCAACATCGAGCAATACAACCGGAACATCCGGACGATGCAGGAGGAGAACAAGGGGCCGGTGATGGACGAGAAGGGTAACGAGATCAAGACCCTGCCCGCCATTGTCGTCCTCATCGACGAGCTCGCCGACCTGATGATGGTCGCGGGCAACGAGGTCGAGGAGTCGATCTGCCGCCTGGCACAGATGGCCCGCGCCGTCGGCATCCACTTGATCCTCGCGACGCAGCGGCCCTCGGTGGACGTCATCACCGGTCTGATCAAGGCGAACCTGCCGGCGCGCATCTCGTTCCGGGTCTCGTCCAAGATCGACTCGCGCACGATCCTCGACTCCAACGGCGCCGAACAGCTGCTCGGCAAGGGCGACATGCTCTATCTGCCGCCGGCCTCCTCGCGCCACATCCGGCTGCACGGGCCCTACATCTCGGAACAGGAGAGCGCGCGGCTGGCGAGTTTCCTGCGCAAGCAGGGCAAGCCGACCTACAACACGTCCATCACCGAGGATGACAAGAAGGCCGGCAGCGACATCGAGTTCGAAAAGGACGACCTGTACGACGAGGCGTCGCGGATCGTCGTCACCTCCGGCCAGGCGTCCATCTCGTACCTCCAGCGGCGGCTGCGGATCGGTTTCAGCCGTGCGGCGCGACTGGTCGACATGATGGAAGCCGACGGACTCGTGTCGCAGGCCGCGGGCGGCAAGGCGCGCGAGGTCCTCGTGAAGTCGGATTACTTCGAGGAAGTGGACGCCCAGGTCAGGTGATGGCCATGAAATCGAGGACATCGAGGCTCGCCGTGATCGGTCTGCTGCTGCTGGCCAGCGTGTGCGTTCCCGTCGTCGAGGCAGCGGCCCAGTCGGCGGAGACCTTGTACACGCGCGCGCTTGCCCGCGAACGTGGCGTTCGCGGTCGCACGGCCTCGCTCAAGCAGCTGCGGGCCGCGGTGGCGCAATACGAGAACCTCGTGCACCGGTTCCCGACCAGCCCCTACAGTGACAATGCTCTCTGGCAGGGTGGCAACCTGGCGTTGCTCGCCTACGACCAGTACAAGCAGGCATCCGACAAGAAGACCGGCCTGCGTCTGCTCGGGCTGCTGCGGTCTCAATACCCGTCCAGTTCACTGGTTCCACGTGCAGTGGCGATCGTTCGGCAGAGGGAGAAGCCGTCCGCAACGGCGGCTGCGGCGCCGGCCGCCACCTCGCCTGCCCCGGTGAAGTCTGAACCCACGCCGGTGCCGGCTTCGCCGGTGCCAGCCGCGCCGATCCCTGTTACGCCGCCGGTCGTTGTCGCGGAGCCTGACCTTCCGGTTACTCCTCCGCCGTCCGCGCCGGCGCGCCGGCCCCGGTCCTTATTCGTGATTTGAAGCGCACCGAGCTTCCGGAGGGTGTGCGCATCACGCTTGAAATGGACGGCGAGGCAACGTTTCACGCCGAGCGTGTCGAAAGCCCGGACCGCGTCTTCTTCGACGTGAAGAACGCGACGGCGGCAAGTTCGTTGAGTGACAGAACGCTGAAGTTCCAGGGCGACCTGGTGCGCGAAGTGCGATTTGGACGGCAGCCTGGGGCGACCCGGATCGTGGTCGACCTGCGCGGCGCCGAGAGCTACAGCGTCTTCACGCTCTACGAACCGTTCCGGGTCGTCGTCGACGTCAAGCGCGCCGCTGCGGCACCGGCAGCAGTCGCGGCGGAACCGAAGAACCTGCCCGCCCCTCCATCCGCTGTTCCCACTGCGCCGACACCGAGCCCCGCACAACAGATGGACACGCCGCTGGCCAAGGATGCGGCACTTGGGCCGGCCGTGCCACCGCCGGCATCGATACCACCTGCGTCGACCAACGCGGACGGCAAGTTCTCACTCGCCCGGCAGCTCGGGCTCGGCGTTTCGCGCATCGTCATCGACGCCGGTCACGGCGGCCACGATCCCGGCGCCAGTGCGAATGGCGTCACTGAATCGGAACTGACGCTCGACATTGCGCTGCGGGTGCAGAAGCTGCTCGCCAAGCAGCCTGGCGTGGACGTCGTGATGACGCGCGCCACCGACGTCTTCATTCCGCTCGAAGAACGGACGCGGATCGCCAACCGCGAAGGCGCGGACCTCTTCCTGTCGATCCACGCCAACGCCAGCCGGAACACAAAGGCGCGAGGCGTGGAGACGTACTTCCTGAACTTCGCCACCAATCCTGACGCCGAGGCGGTGGCCGCGCGCGAGAACGCCGGTTCGGGTCAGTCAATGCACAAACTGCCCGACATCGTGCGGGCGATCGCACTGAACAACAAGATCGACGAATCACGCGACTTCGCCGACATGGTGCAGCGTTCGATGGTGCGGCGGTTGTCGACGCGCAACAAGGATCTGCGCGATATCGGTGTGAAGCAGGCGCCCTTTGTCGTCCTGATCGGCGCCGAGATGCCGAGCGTGCTCGCGGAGATGTCGTTTGTCACGAACCGGCAGGACGCCACGCTTCTCAAGACCGGTGCCTACCGGCAGCAGATAGCAGAGGCGCTGCTCGATGCGGTGCTGCGGTATCAGCAGTCGCTGAAGAAGATGCGCTCGGGTTCTGCTGCCGCTATCGTGCGATGGTCGCACTTGGAGCAGCCCTGAAGGGCTGCGCTACACCCGCAATTCTCCAGGCCGGCGGCAGCCACGAAGGGCTGCGCTACACCCGCGATTCTCCGGGCCGGCGGCAGCCCCGAAGGGCTGCGCTACACCCGCAATTCTCCAGGCCGGCGACGATGTGTACTGCGCAGCCCTTCAGGGCTGCTACGTAATCTTGAGTGCTTCGGAATCGGGGACAGGCTCGAGGTGATACTTCTCGCGCGTCTTCTTGATACCGATCAGCAGGGCGCCAAACAGCGCACCGAGGATGACGGCGCCGATGATCAGCGCCATCGTCAGGCCGATCGCCCCGAGCAGGACATCGGCTACAGTCGTCTCCTCCACCGGCTGCTCGACGACGTGGACCATGACGGCCCGTTGGAGCGCAAGCAGCATCTACTATTTAGACCCTGATTCAGGACCGGGGTTCCAGTCCTGGCTCGTGAACGCCAGCTCGGCCAGGGTGCGAACCGCGACACCCGTTGGCCCCTTCGGCTGCCAGGGCTTCGGGTCCTCCGCCCACGCAGTGCCGGCGATGTCGATGTGAGCCCACGGCACCCCGCCGACAAACTCCTTCAAGAATATCGCCGCCGTGCAGGCCCCTGCCGGCCGGCCGCCTGAGTTGATCATGTCGGCGATCTCGCTCTTCAGCTGATCCGCATATTCGTCATAGAGCGGCATCGGCCAGCAGCGATCCCCCGCCGTTTCCGACGACCGCTTGACCACGTCCACCCACGACTCCGGTTGCCCGAAGAGGCCTGAGGCGATCTTCCCGAGCGCGACCACGATGGCGCCGGTCAATGTGGCGACGTCGACCAGGTGGGTCGCGCCGAGCTCCCTGGCGTACCAGAGTCCATCGCCGAGGATGAGCCTGCCCTCGGCGTCCGTGTTGATGACTTCAACCGTTTTGCCGCCCGCACCCGTCAGCACGTCAGCCGGCCTGATGGCGTTTCCGCCAGGCATGTTCTCGGCCGCGGGAATCACGCCGATGACTCGCATCGGTGCGTCGAGGATTGAGATGGCCCGCATGGCACCGATGACGGCGGCGGCGCCGCTCATGTCCGTCTTCATCCGTTCCATGCCATCGGCCGGCTTGATCGAGATACCGCCGGTGTCGAAAGTAACGCCCTTGCCGACAATCCCGAGGACGTGTGGGGATACCGCCTTGCCCTTGGGTGTGTGCTTGAGCACGATCATGCGCGGCGGCTGCGCACTTCCCTGTCCGACGCCGAGCAGGAGCCCCATACCGAGGCGCTCGAGTTCCTTCTCGTCGAGGATGGTGACCTCGAACCCGGTCTCACGGCCGAGCGCCGCGGCCCGCTCGGCAAGCTCACGCGGGGTCAGGACGTTCGGCGGTTCGTTGCACAGCTCGCGCGCGATGTTGCACGAATCAGCCATGACCCGGCCGCGTTCGAGCGCCGGCGTCAGATCGGCGTTCTTTCCGCCCGGCACCGCGATGATGATGTCACCCACGGGCGGACCACAGCGCTCGCCGCTCTTGTAACGGTCGATGCTGAAGGCCGACAGGCCGAGGCCCTCGACCGACGCCTGCACTGCCGCCGCGAGCCGGGAGGTCGCCCCTGACGAGGAAGGCGATGCGCGTGACTCGCCGTTGACGGGCAGCCAGCGCCGCCGCCGTCGCGACTCGCCGCAAGCGCTCGGTCGTGAACTCCGGCCGCTTACCCGCGCCGACCAGACCCACTCGTCCCGCCTTCCAGCCCGTCAGCGGCGTGAGGTAGACCTCGAATGGCCGCCCCTGGAACTCTCCCGCAGAGATCGCCCGCGAAATATGACCGCCGGCCCCGTCGTCGAGGCCAGGGATGTCGTCTAATGAATCACCGTCGAAGATCGGGATGAGTAGCAAGTCGGTCGCGATCTCAGCCAGGGGCGTCGTCACAAGCGAGAGGTTGGGGTTATCTGGCGTCACAAGCATGCGCAGGGGATTATAATGGCCCTTCCTGCCCGGAAGTTAGGAGGACATCGATGAAAACGCTTGCGTGCATCATCCTGCTGGCCGGTGGCGCAGCCGTCACCCTTCCGGCCGACGCTGGCGGGGAAGACAAGACCAAGCCTGCCATCAACATCCGGGCGAACCCTTCGGCCGGTTTTTCTCCACTCAAAGTCGTCATTACCGTCGAATTGAAGGGCGGCGCTGACGATTTTGCTGACTACTACTGCCCGACGATCGAATGGGTCTGGGGCGACGATACCCGCGCCGAGAGCACGGCCGACTGTGATCCCTACGAGCCCGGGAAGAGCCAGATTCAGCGGCGTTACACCATCAGCCGGATCTTCCAGACGTCCGGGAATGCCAAGGTCGAATTTCGACTGAAGCAGAAGGACAAAGTGGTTGGCAGCGGCAGCACCCGGGTCAACGTGCGTCCGGGCATCCGCGACGATGGCGGCGGCGGTGGCGGTCGTCCCTAGGGGTCTACGAGTGCCAGCGGCAGCCGGGTAGCGCGGCCGTCCTCGATTCGAAAGGCCGCCACCTGCGGCTCCGCACTTGCCAGCGAGACGATGACGTGGACGAAGTCTGCGTCATTGGCTTCGCGGATGTCGGTCGCGGACGGTTCCGCGTCCGACCGCGGATGTGAGTGGTAGGCACCCACAACCGCCAGGCCTTCTCCACGTGCCTGCCGGATTGCCTCGAAATGGTCCCCCGGATCTACCAGGTAGGCCACGGGACTCTCCTTCAGGTTGCCGGCGGCGCGACACTCGACCACCTCCTCGCCGGTGCCGATCAGCAACCCGCAGCATTCGAGCGGACTGTCCCGCCGCGCATGGTCGACGATCGCGTCGATCACGGCGCGGCGGATACGCACTAGAACGCCTCGATGATCATCGCCGTTCCCATACCGCCGCCAACGCAGAGTGCCGCGGCGCCGCGTCCGCCGCCGCGCGCCTGCAGTGCGTGCACCAGCGTCGTCAGGATCCGGGCGCCGCTCGCCCCGAGCGGATGGCCGAGCGCGATCGCGCCGCCATGGACGTTGACCTTCGCGGCATCGAGCTTCAGTTCGCGGGACACCGCCAGGGACTGCGAGGCGAAGGCTTCGTTCAGCTCGAAGAGGTCCAGGTCGGCGAGCGACAGTTGGGCGCGTCGCGCCGCACCCTTGAGCGCCTCGACCGGCCCCATCCCCATGATCATCGGGTCTACACCGGTCGTGCAGTACCAGAGAATTCGCGCGAGCGGCTTCCTGCCAAGGGCGGCGGCCTTCTCCTCGGTGGAAATCACGAGCGCCGCGGCACCGTCATTGATACCGGAGGCGTTGCCTGCCGTCACGGTGCCGTCTTTCGCGAAGGCCGGCTTCAGGCCTGCCAGTTTCTCTGCCGTTGTACCCGGCCGGGGATACTCGTCCTTCTCCACCCGGACGGCGGCGCCCTTCTTCTGCGGGACCTCGACCGCGACGATCTCCTTGCTGAACGCCCCGCTCTCGATCGCTTCCCCGGCGCGGCGCTGACTCTCTGCAGCAAAGGCGTCCTGGTCCATCCGCGACACATCGAATCGCGTGACGATCTCCTCTGCCGTGTTCCCCATGTGACAACCCTTGATGCTGCAGGTGAGACCCTCGGCGAGGAGGCTGTCGATCAACTCGCCGTTACCCATCCGGTAGCCCCAGCGCGCGCCCCGCATGATGTAAGGTGCGTTGCTCATCGACTCGGTGCCGCCGCCGATCACGAGATCGACGTAGCCGATCTTCACCGCTTCCACCGCATGAACGACCGCCTGCAGTCCTGACCCGCAGACGCGGTTGACGGTCTCGGCCGGCACTTCCACCGGCACGCCAGCCTTGAGTGCAGCCTGTCTCGCCACATTCATCCCGGCGCCACCCTGGAGTACGCATCCCATGATGACGTCGCCGAGCGCGGCGGGATCGATACCCGCACGCGCGATCGCCTCGCGAATGACGATGGCGCCAAGATCGGCAGCAGAAAGGTCCTTGAGCGCACCGCCGAACGAGCCGATCGGCGTCCTGCAGGCGGAGAGAATCACGGCGTTTGTCATATGAGTTCCGGATGGTTCCTGTATTGGTCCAGCGCTTCTGGATTCGCGAGCGCTTCGCGGTTCTTGATGGTACGGCCATGCACGACGTCGCGCACCGCCAGCTCCACGACCTTGCCACTCTTGGTGCGCGGCACGTCGGTGATTTGCAGGATCTTCGCCGGCACGTGCCTGGGTGTGGTGTTCTCGCGGATGCGGCGGCGGATACGCTCTCTCATCTCGTCGGTCAGAATCGTCCCATCGCGCAGTTTCACGAAGAGCACGATGCGCTCGTCGTTCTCCCACTGCTGGCCGATGACGACGCTCTCGGTGACTTCGTCGAGCTGCTCGACCTGACGATAAATCTCGGCCGTGCCGATGCGCACGCCTCCGGGATTGAGCACGGCGTCGGAGCGGCCGTAGATAACCAGGCCGCCATGCGGCGTGATCTCGGCCCAGTCACCATGGCGCCACACTCCTGGGTACGTGTCGAAGTAGGCGGCGTGATACTTCCGTCCGTCTGGATCGTTCCAGAAACTGACCGGCATCGACGGGAACGGCATCGTGCAGACCAGCTCCCCCTTCTCACCGACCGCCACGCTCGTGCCCGCCTCGTCGAACACATCCACCTTCATCCCGAGCGCACGGCACTGGATCTCGCCGCGCCAGACGGGTCCGGTCGGGTTGCCACCGACAAAGCAGCTCACGATGTCGGTTCCGCCGGAGATCGACGCCAGGTGGATGTCACTCTTGATCTCTTCGTAGACGAAGTCGAAGCTCTCCGCCGCCAACGGCGATCCCGTCGACGTCATCGTCCGGACACTCGCCAGCGAGTGTGTCCGCGCCGGCACGAGGCCCGCCTTATGGACGGCGTCGATGAAGCGCGCCGACGTCCCGAACAGCGTCATGCCGGTTTCGTCAGCGAAGTCGAACAGGACGTTGCCGTCCGGATGGAACGGTGAGCCGTCGTACAGCAACAGTGTCGCGTTCGACGCAAGCGCCGTCACGAGCCAGTTCCACATCATCCAGCCGCACGTCGTGAAGTAGAAGACGCGGTCTCCGCCCTGGATGTCGCAGTGAAGCTGGTGCTCCTTGAGGTGCTGGAGCAGCGTGCCGCCGGCGCCGTGGACGATGCACTTGGGGATGCCGGTCGTGCCCGACGAATAGAGGATGTAGAGCGGGTGGTTGAACGGCAGAGGGATGAAATCGAGGGTCGGCTGGTGCGACGCGATGAACTGCGTCCACGTGACGCTGTCACGAATGCCGGCCAGCGGCGGCTCGGTCTCGACGTATGGAACGATGACGACCCGCTCGACCGTCGGGAGGTGCGCGAGTGCGGCGATGATCCGCGGCCGGCTGTCATGAGTCTTCCCGCCGTAGAAGTAGCCGTCCGCGGCGATGAGTACCCGGGGTTCGATCTGGCCAAACCGATCGAGCAGACCCTGGACGCCAAAATCTGGTGAGCACGACGACCAGACCGCGCCGATTGATGCCGCCGCGAGTGAGGCGATGATCGCCTCCGGCATGTTCGGCAGGTAGGCGGCTACTCGGTCGCCGGCCTCGATCCCGGCCGAGCGGAGTGCCGAGGCGAATCGGCCGACTTCATCGCGCAGTTCGTCGTGGCTCAACGTCCGCCGGCGCTGATTCTCCCCATTGAAAACGAGCGCGGGACCGCTGCCCTGCTGCCGCAGCACGTTTTCCGCGAAATTCAGGCGCGCATCCGGGAAGAACTTGGCCCCGGGCATTTGGTCCATGTCGACGGCGACGCGCTCGCCCGGTTCGCCGATTACCTCGCAGAAATCCCAGACGGCACGCCAGAAATCTTCGGGCCTGCCGATTGAGAACTCGTACAGCTCGTCGTAGTTCCGAACCTCGGCGCCCCACTCTGTCGTCACGTGGGTCATGAACTGGGTGAGCCGCGCGCGTTCGATGCGTTCGGCCGAAGGGGTCCAGAGGGGCGCCATCGGTAGATCCTACCTGTTGCCCCTGTCGGATTGACAAGCCCTGTAGCGCAACCTAGACTGGCCTGCCGACCACTCTCCGCGACGGCCCCCACATGATTGGCACAACTGTCGGTAAATACAGAATTCTCGAACGGCTCGGCCGCGGCGGCATGGGCATCGTTTACAAGGGGCTCGACGAGACCCTCCACCGCGAGGTCGCGGTCAAGGTCCTCAACCCCGACATCACCGACAGCGAGCTGCTGAAACGCTTTCGCAGCGAGGCTATCTCGCTGGCCCGGCTGAACCACCCCGGGATCGCCACCATCTACGAACTCCATCAGCATGGCGACGAGCTGCTGATGATCATGGAATTCGTGCGCGGCGAGACGCTCCAGACGTTGTCGGAGCGGCTCGGCCCGCTCGAACCGCCGCAGGCCGCGCACATCTGCATCCAGATCTTGAACGCCCTGGCGCACGCGCACCGAGCCGGCATCATCCATCGCGACCTGAAGCCCGCCAACGTCATGGTTACCGACGCGGGGATCGTGAAGATCATGGACTTCGGCATCGCCCGCATGCTGGGCGGCGAGCAGCTCACCCATGCCGGGTCGATGATGGGCACCCCCGCCTACATGGCACCCGAGCAGGTTCTCGGCGGCGAGATCGACGGCCGCGCGGATCTCTACGCCGTCGGGGTGTTGTTCTATCGCCTGCTCTCACGTGAGCTGCCGTTCAAGGCGGATACAGCGATCGCGATGGCGCAGAAACAGGTGGCTGACGCGCCAACCCCGATTCGCAGCTTCAGGCCGAGCGTGCCGGCGTGGTGCGAATCGCTGATCATCAAGGCGCTCGCCAAGGCGCCGGCCGACCGCTTCCAGAGCGCAGAGGCCCTCCGCGCGGCGATCCTTACGGCGGTCACGCCGGAGGCGCTCGAGGACCTGCCGACAATGCTCACCGCCGCTCCCGAATTCCGCGGCAACAGCGACATGACGGGTGGCGCGCCGGCCAGTCCGGCGGAGGCCCCGACGATGACCCGGGCCGTGCCGAACACCGCGATCAGCACGGCCCCGTCGGCCGCGACCGCCACCGCGGCGCCAGGTCCAGTGACGGCGAAGACCGCGCCCGGCCCGATGACGCCGGGAAGCGGCACGACCTCGCCGGTCGAGCGCACCGGGACCACCGTCGTCCTCGGGCGCAACCATATGATCGGGCTCGTCGCCCTGCTGCTGGTGCTCATCGGCGGGCTCGCGGCGCTTGGTTTTGCCGTCTTCAAACGCACTCCTGGCGGAACCCAGACAGCGGTAGCCACTCCATCGGAACCCGTTGCGCCCGCGCCGGCGGCGCCGGCCGCGACCGTACCAGCGACAGAGCCGCCACCGCCAGTCGACCCGGCCGCCGGCACTAACCCGGCTCAGTCCGCGCCGGTAGCGACGACTCCGCCGCTGACCGCCGCGCCTCCGGTTTCCAAAGGCGCCACTCAGGGGTCCGGAACGGCCGGACGCGCAGGCAGCGATCCCGCCGCCCGAAGGGCCAAGCCCGACCCGACGAAGCCCGCGCCCACTGCAGTCGTCGAACCGGTCCCAACGCCAGCAGCCCCGCCCGAGGAGCCCCCGGCCCCCGCGCCACCGCCTGTCGCGACGATCAAGTTCCAGGGGATCAAGGTGCTGGTGCGCCAGGGCGACAAGTTACGGGAGAGCGATGGCGTGATGACGCTGACGGGCTCGGACCTGGCAGTCCAGAGTGACGGCAAAGACATCGTCTCGCTGCCGTTCGCGTCGATCGGGCGGGCCTTCTACTCGCGCTCCAAGGAACCCAAATGGAAGGGGCCGGACGGCAAGGAGCAGTCGGTGAGCGTCGATCTTGGCCGCATGAGTATGTTTCGCGGCGAGCGGAACTGGCTCATCATCACGACGAGCGCGGAACCGATCTTCGTGCGGTTCGAGAACGCCCAGATGCCGACCGCCTTCGCCTCATTCGAGGAACGAACCGGCATCAAGGTTCAGCGATAAAACGAATGGTAGATGGTAGATGGTAGATGGTAGAGCGTCGGGTCATTCGGCGACGTCGCCGCTAGTCCGACGCTTTTCCATTTTCCATCTACCATTTACCATCTGCTTTTGCAGCTCGAGCACCGACTTCCACCTCGCCGACCTCGCGAAGGTCTGTGCCAGCGCTTCTCCAGATGGATCATCACGCAAGGTGGTGAGCAGGGCGATCAAGCCGTCCAGTGCGGTGCGCACCTGCAAGTCGTTGGTGCGGACGATGTCGCGCCAGATGTCGGGCGGGCTGGTGGCGAGGCGCGTGGTATCGCGCAGGCCCGGGCCAGCCATTCCGAGCGCATCCTCCCCGACGTGAGATCCGACAACGTCCATCAGCGCACTGACGACAAGTTGGGGAAGGTGGCTGAGAAAGGCGAAGAGCCGATCGTGCTCTTCTGCAGCGAGCAGCTGTGCGCGGGCCCCAAGACTCTCGACAAAGTGTTCCAGGCGCGCGATGTCGGCGCGGTCGCACGCGCCGGGCGGCGTCAGGATCCACGGCCGGCCGGCGAACAGGTCCGCGCGGGCGGCTGAGAGACCGGAGACCGCGGCACCGGCGATCGGGTGACCGCCGATGAAGCGCATGCCCTCAGCGGCGCGAACGATCGCGGCCTTGGTACTGCCGGTGTCGGTGACGACCGTCGCACCGGAGACAACCGCAGCGAGCACCGGGAGGAGGTCGAGAATCTGGGCGATCGGCGTCGCGAGCACGACGAGGTCCGCATCGGCGGCGGCCTTGATGTCGTCGCCGCGGTCGATGGTGGTGACCGTCACGCGGGGCAGCCGTTCGGCCACCGCCAGCGCCACGGAACCGCCGATCAGCCCGCGGCCGACGATGACGATGCGCTCGAACGCCCCGGGGGCTAGCGGCTCCATCCGCGCCGTGCTACCGGCTCGAGACAGATGCTCCGGCCGATGGCGGGCGCGATGATCCGCAACTCGGCCATCAGGCGGTCGAACTGCGCGGGGTACATCGACTGCGCGCCGTCACTCATGGCGTGGTCGGGATCGCAGTGCACCTCGATGATCAGTCCGTCCGCCCCCGCCGCCACAGCGGCCCGGGCCATCGAGGCCACCTTGTCGCGACGGCCGGTCCCGTGACTCGGGTCCACGATGATCGGCAGGTGACTGAGCTGCTGCACCACCGGGATCGCCGAGATGTCGAGCGTGTTGCGGGTGTAGCTCTCAAAGGTCCGGATCCCGCGCTCGCAGAGCATGACGTTCATGTTGCCGCCGGCCAGGATGTATTCCGCCGACAGCAGCCACTCTTCGATCGTGGCCGAGATGCCGCGCTTCAACATCACCGGAAGCTTCGACTTCCCGAGCTCTCGCAGGAGCGAGTAGTTCTGCATGTTGCGCGCGCCGACCTGCAGGATGTCGGCGTACTTCTCGATCGTCGCGATCTGACTGGCGTCCATGACCTCCGTGATCAGCTTCAGGTTGTGACGGTCGGACGAATCGCGGAGCAATCGCAGGCCCTCTTCGCCGAGGCCCTGGAAACTGTACGGTGAGCTGCGAGGCTTGTAGGCGCCGCCGCGAAAGATCTTCGCGCCGGCGCGTTTGACCGCGACGGCAGCGGCGTCGACCTGCTCGGCGCTCTCGGCCGAACACGGGCCCGCCATCACGATCACCTCGTCGCCGCCTATTCGCACATCGCCAACCGTAATGACGGTGTTCTCGGGCCTGAAGGTCCGGCTCGCGAGTTTGTACGGCTCGGTGATGCGAAGGACCTCGTGCACGCCATCGAGAAGTTCGATGAGCCGAGGGTCCGCGCTCTTGCCACCGACCGCGCCAATCACGGTCCGGAGCGCGCCGGTCGACCGGTGCACGTCGAACCCCATCTCGACCAACTGTGCGATGACGCGCTCGACCTGTTCGCCGGTCGCGCGTTCCTGCATTACGACAACCATAAATTGAAGTGCCCTATCTCTCTATTGTAAGTCCGCAAGGCGTTCCAATCGCCTTGCCTCATCGATCACGCGCTCGAACAGCCGCCTGATGGCGCCGTCGTCCAGCGGACCCGTATTGATGGCCTGAACGTGCCGGAGCACCTCGGCTTCCCGGCCCGGCTGATAAACGTCCAGCCCGGCGGCGCGCTTGACCTGCCCAATTTGCAGCGCACATTCGGCGCGGGCATTGAGCAATCTGACGAGCTCGGTGTCGAGGTCATCGATCCGGCGGCGGAGTTCATCAATGCGGTTTCACAACGCACTCTTCAGCCAGCGGACGTACTCGCGCACGGCCGTCGCGGGGGCGTCGCTGCCTTTTTCGGCAATCACATTTACGATCGCGCTGCCTACCACCGCGGCATCGGCGTGACGGCAGGCCTCGGCCACATGCTCGGGCCGCGAGATACCGAACCCCAATGCCACCGGAAGGGTGGCGTGCTGCCGGACGCGCGCGACCAGGGCGCCGGCGTCATCGGCCATCTCGGCCCGCGCCCCGGTGACGCCAAGCCGGGAGATGACATACAGGAATCCCGCGCCCAGTTCCGAGGACCGGCCGATCCTGTCGTCGGAGGTCGTTGGACTGATCAGAAAAATGGGATCGAGCCCGGCGGCGACGAGTGGCTTGCGCAGCGGTTCTGCTTCTTCGACCGGGTAGTCGAGGATCAACACACCGTCCACACCGGCGTCACGCGCGGCAGCCGCGAAGGTATCCGCATCCATCCGCACCACCGGATTGGCGTATGTGAAGAGCACGATGGGCGTGTCGATCTTCCTGCGCACGGCGGTCACGAGCGCGAGCACGCCGCGCAGCGTCATGCCGGCCGCAAGCGCACGCTCGCTGGCGCGCTGGATCACGGGACCATCGGCGAGAGGATCCGAGAACGGCACCCCGACTTCGATCACGTCGGCGCCGCCCTCTGCGAGTGCCACGATGATGTCCTCGGACGTTCGGGCATTGGGATCACCGGCCGTCACGTACGCGACCAGCCCGCCGCGCTTCTCGTCCCGCAGCCGCTCGAACGTCGCTGCCAGCCGGGCCATCAGCGGCCCTCCAGGATCTTCTGGACGCTGGTGACATCCTTGTCGCCGCGACCCGAGAGGTTCACGATCATCACACCGTCCGTGCCGAGTTCCAATGCGAGCCGGCACGCGTGGGCCACGGCGTGTGCCGACTCGAGCGCCGGCAGGATGCCTTCCTCGCGGCCGAGGCGCTGAAAGGCCGCGAGCGCATCGTGATCATCGATCCACGTGTATTCGGCGCGGCCGGACTCGTGAAGTGAAGCGTGCTCCGGACCGATCGCGGCGTAATCGAGGCCCGCGGAGATCGAATGCGTCAGTTCGATATTGCCGTCGTCATCCTGCAGGACGTAGCTGCGCGTTCCCTGGAGCACGCCGGCGGCACCACCGGCAAACCGTGCCGCGTGCTCCCCTTTGCGGATGCCCCGTCCCCCGGCTTCGACGCCAATCAAACGGACCCCGCTATCGGCCACGAAGGCATCGAAGACTCCCATGGCGTTGCTGCCGCCGCCGATGCACGCGACAACCGCATCAGGGAGCCTGCCGGTTGCTTCGAGGATCTGGGCGCGCGCTTCCTGGCCGATCACGGACTGGAACTCCCGGACCATGAGTGGATACGGGTGTGGGCCCAGCACCGAGCCGAGGAGGTAGTAGCTGCTCGTGACGTTGGTGACCCAATCGCGCATCGCCTCGTTGATCGCATCCTTGAGCGTGCGACTCCCGGAATCGACCTTGCGCACGGTGGCGCCGAGCAGCCGCATGCGAAAGACGTTCAGTGCCTGGCGCTCCATATCGTCGGCGCCCATGTAGACGTGGCACTCGAGACCGAGCAGCGCGCAGACGGTGGCGGTCGCGACTCCGTGCTGGCCCGCGCCGGTTTCGGCGACGATCCGGTGTTTCCCCATCCGCTGGGCGAGGAGCGCCTGGCCGAGGGCATTGTTGATCTTGTGCGCGCCGGTGTGCGCGAGGTCCTCGCGCTTCAAGAAGATGCGCGCGCCGCCGAGGCCCGCCGACAGCCGCGTCGCTTCGTAGAGCGGCGTGGCGCGGCCGACGTAGTCGCGCAGAAGCCGAACCAGTTCTCGCTTGAATGACTCGTCCTCGCGCGCTTCGAAGTAGGCGCGTTCGAGCTCCTGCACCGGTGCCACGAGCGTCTCGGGCACAAACCGTCCGCCATACGCGCCGAAGTAGCCGCGTGCATCGGGGTCTCGCCCTCCAAACGACGGTCGCGGCTCAACGGCCATCTGTTTCTCCTTCCTTCTCGATGGCCGCAATGGCGTCGAACAGCGCGCGGAGCTTCACGGGATCCTTGATACCGGGCGCGGACTCGACACCCGACGAGACGTCCACCGCGTGCGGATTGACCCGCGCGATCGCATCCTGGATGTTGGCCGGATTGAGCCCGCCCGACAGGAAGATCGGCCGGCGCCATGCCACTGCGGCCGCGACCGACCAGTCAATCGTCACGCCCGTGCCGCCTCGCTTGACGGGATCGTGCGCGTCGAGCAGCACGGTGATCGATCTCGGGATCTCCATGACGGCGTCCAGCGAGAAGTCGTCGCCGACAGGCACCGCCTTGATGACCGGACGCGGTAGCGCTGCAGCGAACGCCAGGCTCTCGCTGCCGTGCAGCTGCAAGGCCGTGAGCTCCACCTGCTCGGCGGCGTTCCAGACAAAGTTCCGCGTCTGATCGACGAAGACCCCGATCGAGGCGACGCGAGGCGGCAGCGCCGCCACGATCTCGGCAGCACGAGACGGCGGGATGTAGCGCGGACTGTCGGGCCAGAATACGAAGCCGAGCGCGGATGCTCCGAGATCCACGGCGAGGAGCGCGTCCTCGAGCCGGGTGATGCCACAGATCTTCACAAGGGTCATGAGGTTCGCAGCGCCTCCAGCGCGGCGCCGGGATCCGGCTGAGTGATGAGACGCTCGCCGACGAGGAAGGCATCGAAACCGAGTTGCGAGAACCGGCGCAGGTCGTCCCCGGCGGTGATCCCGCTTTCTGCGACGGCGATCACACCATCGGGAATGGCGGCCGCAAGCGCCGCGGTAACCTCGAGATCAACAGCCAACGTTCGCAGGTTCCGGCTGTTGACGCCGATGATCTCGGCGCCGGCGCCGAGAGCGGAGTCGAGCTCTTCGCGGGTGTGCACTTCCACCAGCGCCGCCAGCCCGAGCGACTCTGACAGCTGGCGCAGGCGACGGAGGTTGGACTCGTCAAGCGCGGCGGCAATCAGAAGGACGGCGTCAGCGCCATGCGCCGCCGCTTCGTGGACCTGGTAGTCGGTGACGATGAAGTCCTTGCGCAGCAGAGGGGTGGCCACCGCCGCACGAACGGCCGCAAGGTGTGACAGGTCACCATCGAAGAACGTCGGCTCCGTCAGGACAGAGATGGCGGCGGCCCCGGCCGCGGCATACGCACGCGCGTGTGCCGCTGGATCGTAGTCCTGGCGCAAGATCCCCCTGGAAGGTGACCGCCGCTTGCACTCGGCGATGATCCGCGGCGCCGGACTTTCGCGCAGTGCGGCCATGAACTGCGCTCCGCGTGGACGATGCGACTGTGACTCGACAAGCCGCGCCATCGGACGGATGCGCTCGCGATCGTGGACGGCCGTCCGCGCCGCCGCGACAATCGTGGCCAGCAGGTCCGGCATCTGGGCAGACGTCATCACTGGACCGCACTCCCGGTGTTGGAGAGCGCGACAAGGCGATCCAGCACCGCGGACGCGGCGCCACTGTCGATCGCTTCAGCCGCGCGCTGCACGCCTTCGGGCACGGTGCCGACCTGCTCCGCGATGAGCAGCGACACACCGGCGTTGAGCAGCACGATGTCCCTCGCGGCGCCACGCTCCCCGGCGAGGATGCGGCGGGCAATGTCGGCGTTCTCGGCCGCTTCCCCACCGCGTAGCGCTTCGGGCGCGGCTTTTGGCAGCTGAAAGTCCGACGGGTGCACGTAGAACGTGTTGACCGAACCACCGCGACATTCCGAGACCTTCGTGTAGCCGGTCGTCGAGATCTCGTCGAGGCCGTCGGCGCCGTGCACGACCCATGCGCGCTCCGCGCCGAGCAGCGCCAGCGAACGTGCGACCAGCTCGGTGAGTTCCGGACGCGGCACGCCGACAAGCTGCCGCGACGCCCCGGCAGGATTGGTCAGGGGGCCCAGGAGGTTGAAGGCCGTGCGGATCCCGAGCTCACGCCGCGTCGGGGCCGCATGGCGCATTGACGGATGGAACGTTGGTGCGAAGAAGAATGCAATGCCGGCTTCGTCCAGACACCGTTCGACCAGCGCGGGATCCGCGGTGATGTTGACGCCGAGCGCCTCGAACAGATCGGCGCTCCCACAGCGGCTCGAGACCGACCGATTGCCATGCTTCGCGACGCGGACGCCGCACGCCGCCACCACCAGCGCCGCAATTGTCGAGACATTGAACGTATGGGCGCGGTCACCGCCGGTTCCGCAGGTGTCGAAGGCCGGCGCGAAGGTCCGCGACAGCTTCGTGGCCCGCTCTCGCATCGTCCTGGCCAGGCCGACGATCTCGGCGGGCCGCTCACCCTTCATGCGCAGGCCCACGAGCAGACCCGCAATTTGCGCCGGCTGGGCCCGGCCTTCCATGATCTCGTCCATGGCGGCCGACGCCTCGTTCACCGTGAGATCCTCACGCCGGTGCAGCTTCTCGAGTAATGGCGCGAACATCAGAGCTCCAGGAAATTGCGCAACAGCCGGTGCCCTTCCGAGGTGAGCACCGACTCGGGGTGAAACTGGACGCCGTGGATCGGCAGGGTCCTGTGTCGAAGTCCCATCAGGGTGCCGTCCTCGGCGTGGGCCGAGGCCTCGAGGTCCGGCGGCAACGGCCCGGCGACGATCAGTGAATGGTAGCGGCCGGCCGTGAACGGCTGCGAGATCCCCTTGAACACGCCTTGGCCGTCGTGGTTCACCGACGAGACCTTGCCGTGCATCAGCGCGTCGGCCCGAACCACCTGCCCGCCAAACGCCATCCCGATACTCTGATGGCCGAGACACACGCCGAGGATCGGCGTCTCGGGTCCAAAACGCCGGATCACGTCGATCGAGATCCCGGCACTCTCCGGCCGTCCGGGCCCCGGGGAGATGACGATTCGCTCCGGCCGCAGGGCCGCCACCTCGTCGAGGGTGATCTCGTCGTTCCGCTTCACGAGCGGAGGCGCGCCGAGCTCACCCAGATACTGCGCCAGGTTCCAGGTGAACGAATCGTAGTTGTCGATCAACAGAACCACGCCACTACCTCACAGCCCCGCTTCCGCCATGGTCAAGGCCTGCAGCAGGGCACGGGCCTTGTCGCAGGTCTCGTCGTACTCCGCCGCCGCATTGGAATCCGCGACGATACCGGCGCCGGCTTGAATGCGGGCGCGGCCGTTGCGGATCGTGATGGTGCGGATCGCGATGCAGAAGTCCAGGTTCCCTGCAAAGTCGATGTAGCCCACGGCGCCGGCGTAGATGTCACGACGCGTCGGCTCGAGGTCGGCAAGGATCTGCATCGCCCGGATCTTCGGTGCGCCAGAGACGGTTCCGGCCGGGAAGCACGCCACCAGTGCGTCGAGGTGATCGTACTCCTCGGCGAGTGTACCTTCGACCGTGGACACGAGGTGCATCACGTGCGAGTAGCGTTCGAGCGCCATGTACTGCGGCACCCGCACCGAACCGAAATCGCTGACGCGTCCGATGTCATTGCGGCCAAGGTCGACCAGCATGACGTGCTCCGCGCGTTCCTTCTCGTTGCGTTTCAACTCCTCGGCCAGGCGAAGGTCCTCATCCTCGTTGGTGCCGCGGGGACGCGTCCCGGCGATCGGGTGCGTCTCGATGCGGCGGCCCTCGACCCGGACCAGCATCTCGGGACTCGACCCGACGATGGCGAGCTTCCCCATCCGCATGAAATACATGTAGGGCGAGGGATTGACGTGACGCAGCGCGCGGTAGACCGTGAACGGTTCGGCCGTGACATCCGCTTCGAAACGCTGCGAGAGCACGGCCTGGTAGATGTCCCCGGCGCTGATGCGCTCCTTGATCGTGCGCACGCCGGCCGCGAACTGCTCCTGCGTCAGGTTTGACCAGACCGCCGGCGCCGCCGCCGACGTCCGCTCCGGTTGCGAGAGGCCGCGTTCCAGTTCCCGTTCGAGGAAGTCGATCTTTGCGCAGGCGAACTGATACAGCGCGTCGAGATCCTCGTCTGCGGTGACGCGGGCGTTGGCGATGATCAGGATCCTGTGCTTGACGTGGTCGAAGGCAAGGACCGTATCGAACAGCATGAACCCCGCATCGTCTTCCGACGACGCGTCGCCGGACCAGCCCGCTTGCCGCCAGGCCTCCTCGAGGGCAGGCTCGAACACGGCGCTCGCGTCGTAGCCGACAAAGCCGACTGCCCCGCCGGTGAATCGCGGCAGACCTGGGACGAAGGGCGAACGGAACTCCGCCATCAGGCGGCGCATCACGTCGACGAACGGTTCGTCGACTTCGGTCGTCACGCCGGACCGGTCCATGACCGTGCGTTTGCCGCGCGCGCGCAGGACCAGGAAGGGGTCCTTCCCGAGGAACGAGTACCGGGCGACCTGCTCACCACCTTCGACCGATTCGAAGAGGAACGCGTAGTCAGAGTGCTCGGCGATCTTGATGAACGCGGATACCGGCGTCAGTAAGTCGGCCATGATCTCGCGAACGACCGGCACGAACGTGCCGCGGCGCGCGAGATCCACGAAATCTTCGAACGAGGTCTGTTTCACGAAGTCGCTCCTGTTGTTCGTCCCTGCCCGAAACGCCCGGCCTGAAGGCCGGGCCTACTCGCGAAGCGTGCCCGTGCCGCGTCTGCCGCGGCCCTGAACAATCCGGGCGGCGGTGGTGCGCCCGTCCACAATGCGAACTGTCTCTCCGCCTGGCGAGTCAGCATCTCGATCCCGCCAATCGTGGCGCAGCCGGCCTCCCGGGCCTGGGAGATGAGTGGCGTCACCTCTGGCGTGTAGGTCAGATCGAAGACAATCCTGCCGTCGAGCAGCGTCCCGGCAATCGGGCTCTCTGGCTGGCCCGCAAGCGCAGGGATGGTATTGACGAGGACGTCCCACGACCCTGGTGCCGGCGGGAAGCCGCCAGGCTCGACCCCGAGTGCCGCTGCGAGCTTCGCGGCTTGATCGGGCCGTCGGGCACACACCTCGACACGGGCGCCTTCGCGCTTCAGGCCGACCACCGCTGCGCGTGCAGCTCCGCCGGCGCCGAGGACTGCAGCACGCGCCCCCCGCAGCGCAATCCGTTCGGCGAGCGGAGCGACCAGGCCGTCGACGTCGGTGTTGCTCCCGACCCACCGGCCGTCGCGCATCGCCAGCGTATTGATCGCGCCAACGTCGCGGGCGAGCGGGTCGCACTCGTCCGCGTGCTCGAGCAGATCGACTTTGAATGGCGCGGTGATGGAGGCGCCGTGCATGTTCATCGCCCGCGCGAATGTCACGAAGTCACGGGCGTCTTTCGCGTCGAGCGCGACATAGGCCGCGTCGAGGCCCGCCTCCGCGAACCCGGCGTTGTGCATGGCGGGTGACAGGGAGTGGGAGACCGGTGAACCGACGACGCCATAGAGATGCGCCGTCGGACGGATTCGCCCGAACGTGAACTCCCCGAGCAGCTGCGAGGCCGGCATCTGTCCGGGCGCGACCGCCTCGCCCGCATAGGTCCAGCGGTTTCGCAGCCGTGCCGCCAGCACGCGGGTGTGAGCGCCCCGGGGGCCCATCGCGATCAGCACGTGGCCCTGCCCTGCCGCCTCGTCGCGCGCGGCGGCCTCGCCCAATTCGAACAGCGGCAGCGTCGCGGAGAGAGAATCGACCGCTACGGCCAGCTTGACGATCTCGGCCCCGGTCGCGCGCAGGGCTCGCAGCCGCCCCGCGACGTCGGCGGGCCCGACTTCGAACTGGTGGGACGAAACGATGACGCCGCGGCCGCCGCGCCGGCCCAGGATCTCGGCCGCGAAGGTGGCCCGATGCTCGACGTCCACGAACTCGGCGCCCGCGTCCACGGCGGCCAGCAGGAGCCGGCGGCGTTCCTCTTCCGAGCCGTCGAACGCGCCGCCCTCCCAGGTCGGCCGGCAGGTCACGATCACGGGCCCGAGGCGCCCTTCGAGGGCGGCCGCTGGATCCGGGCGCTCCACGCCGTCGAGGCGGACCTCGACGATGTTCGGCGCCGCTGCGCCGCTGGCGGCGGCGTCGCGCGCGCGCCGCACCTCCTCCATCGTCCTGCCCGTGACCGTTACGCAGATCTGCGCCATTTGTCGAGTTGATACCCGGTGAAAAAGAAAAAGCCTCCGCAGCTTTGAAGCTGGGAGGCTCGAATCGGAACCGTCTCTAGTTGTTAGACGGCTAGCAGTTCGCCCCTCCAGCACAGGCGTACCACCACCAATAGGACTGGTGGAACTGGCTCGACCGGCTGAAGAAGTTCTGCGTCAAAACGTTGTGAACATAACAGACCCCCGGCGGAGGTGTCAACGAAGCCCCGGCATTCGCCCCTTTAAACCGAGGCTCAGCCACGGCTTTCACTTGATTCCACGCGGCCGGGTCCGTATAACTGATTTATCCCTTATGACCCATCGAACTGCTGCCGCAGCGCTGCTGGCCGCTGCCCTGTCCTTCGTGTCGCTCGACCTCTCGGCCCGGCAGGCCACATCCCGGCTGATGCCGCTCTCCGAGGTCAAACCCGGCATGGTCGGTATTGCGCGCACGGTCTTCGAAGGGGCCGAGCTGAGCGAGTTCAAGGTCCATATCATCGGCGTGCTGCGAAACGCGCAGGGTCCAAAGCGGGACCTGATCCTCGCCCGGCTCGAAGGCGGACCGCTGGCCAAGACCGGTGTCGCCGCCGGCATGAGCGGGAGTCCGGTCTACGTGGACGGCCGCCTGATCGGCGCGGTCGCCTACTCGATCGGGGATTTCCCGACCGAGGCCATCGCCGGCATCACGCCGATCGACGAAATGAAAGAAGCCACCTCGGTGATCACGCGGCGGAGCGCCGAGGCGGCCCGCATCGAGCTGCCGATCACGCCGGATTCGCTGGCGGCGGCGATGCGCCAGTCTTACCAGCGCCTCGCACCGTTCGCGACGCGGGCGTCCGACGTGCGCGTGCTCGGCCTGCCGGCCTCAGAAGGGGCGCAGCTGGCCACGATGCTGCGGCCGATCGCCACGCCGCTGATCATGAGCGGCTTCGAGCCCGAAACCGTCCAGATGTTGAGTTCGATATTCTCCGGCGCAGGCTTCAGACCGATGGCCGGCAGCGGCGCGGGTGGGCGCGCGTCGGCTGAGGAACTCGCGGCGCTGAACGGTCCGCTTCGCGAGGGTGACGCGATCGGCGTCTCACTCGTCGGCGGCGACGTCGAGATGGGCGCCACCGGCACCATCACGCACATCGATGGCGACAAGGTCTACGCGTTCGGCCATCCCTTTTTCAACATGGGTCCCGCGCAGCTCCCCATGACGCGTGCCTACGTCCACGCCATGATGCCGAGCCTGATGTCGTCCTTCAAGATTTCGTCCATGGGTGACGTGATCGGGACGATGCGGCAGGACCGCGCGACAGCAATTGCCGGCACGCTGGGCCAGGGGCCAGCGACGATCCCGATGACGCTCACGCTCAACTCGAAGCGCGGCGGCGAGACGGTGAGCCAGACGTTCACGTTCAAACTCGGCACCGATCAGACCTTCACGCCGCTGCTCTCCTACATCACGCTGTTCAATGCGCTCTCGGGTCACGAGCGGGGCTTTGGCGTGGCCACCTTCGCCTTGAAGGGCCGCGTCAAGATCAAGGGTCACGCCGACCTGACCTTCGAGGACGTCTACGCCGGCGAGGCGCAGACACTTGCCGCCGCAACATCGGTTGGCGGCCCCCTCTCGATGGTGATGTCGAACGACCGTGAGAGCGTCACGCTCGAAGGCCTCGACTTCACGATCGACACGAGCGAGACGCCCCTGATCTCGACGATCGAACGGGTCTGGATCGACGAGCTGCGCCCGCGCGCCGGACGGACGGTCCCGCTCAAGGTCCTCACCCGCAGCTACCGCGGCGAAGAGAAGATCTCCACGGTCGATATCGCGATCCCCGCCAACGCCAGCGGTCCGCTCTCGGTCCTCGTGACCGACGGCAAGCAGTTGAACACGATCGAACAGCGCGAGATGGGCCGGACGCTGCAGCCGCAGAGCGTGGCGCAGATGATCCGCGTGCTCAACGGCACGCGCCGGAACAATCGCATCTACGTCCGATTGCTGACCGGGGCGCCCGGGGCGGTAGTCAACGGCGAAGCGATGACCGCCCTGCCGCCGTCGGTGCTGTCGGTACTCGAGGGGGACCGCAACGGCGGCAGCTTCAGCCCGATCCGGCGCGCCGCCGTCGGCGAGTACCAGATCCCCATGGCCGTCGCGGTCTCTGGAACGCGCACCCTCACGATCGACGTCGAGACCCGGCCAGGCGCCGGGCGCTGACGTCTTTTCTGCTAAGTTCATCTCATGCTCAATTTTCGCGCTGCCGCGACCGCCCTGGCGGTTGCGGGCAGCTTCTGGGTCGCGGTGTCAGCAGCGACGCCGACTTTCTGGACGGTCGGCACGCAGGCAGGTTTCCTCGAAGGCGACGTGCAGGACCTCTCGATCGACAGCGACGGCCGCATGCTGCTCGGGCCGTCCGCCTCGGTCGTCGCCGAGACGTCCGCCCCGTTCCTCTGGACGCTGCACGCTGGCGCCGACGGGACCTTGTGGGCCGGCAGCGGCAACGAAGGCAAGCTGCTGCGCATCGGCAAGGACGGCAAGGTGACGACGCACTTTGATGCCGGCGAGCTCGAAGTGCACGCCGTCGCCCCCGCTTCCGACGGCGGTCTCTACGTAGGAACGTCCCCCGATGGTCGCATCTACCACGTCGCCGCCAACGGCACCTCCCGGACGTTCTTCGACCCCGACGACAAGTACATCTGGTCGCTGGTCACGGATCGCGCCGGCAACCTCTTCGTCGCAACCGGCGACAAGGGCGTCATCTACAAGGTCGCGCCCGACGGCACCGGCGCACCGTTCTATCGCACTAACACCACCAACGTCATCAGCCTGGCATTCTCGCGGACCGGCGAACTGCTGGCCGGAACGGAGGCGCCCGGGCGGGTCTTTCGCATCGACGCGGCCGGCAAAGCGTTCGTTCTGCTCGACTCGCCGTTCCGCGAGATCCACGCTCTGAAGGTTGCGGCCGACGGAACCATCTACGCCGCTGCCGTGAATGGCGGCGCCGGAGCCGCAAGCGCCCCGGAGCCGGCCGCATCCGAAGTGCCTCGTCCACCGGTCGGGACAGTGTCTGCCGAGATCACCGGCGTGTCGCCGATTGAAGGACCGATTGGATCAGCGCAGCCCGCGACACCGAGACCGGCCCGACGTGCGGGTCGCGGCGCGATCTACCGGATCCAGGCCGACGGTCTCTGGGATCTCCTCTGGGATACCGGCCAGGACTCCCCTTTCGATCTCATCGTCGAACCGAACGGCAGCCTGCTGGTCGGCACGGGCACCGAGGGGAAGATCTTCCGCGTCAGTGGCGATCCGGCCCGGGCGACGTTGCTGGCGCGCGCCGGGGCGCGGCAGGTGACCGCTCTCGTCCGCGAACCGTCCGGCCGGATCCTCGGTGCGGCGAGCAACCCCGGCAAGCTGTTCGCCCTGTCGCCCGAAGCGGCACGCCGCGGCACCTACGAATCCGAAGTGCGTGATGCCGGCACGGTGGCGACATGGGGCGTGATCCGCTGGCGCGCCCTGCTCAACGGCGGCCGCATCGAAGTCGCGACGCGCACGGGCAACACCTCCTCGCCCGACGAAACCTGGAGCCCGTGGTCGGCGGCCTACACCAACGCCGAGGGGCAGCAGATGTCCAGCCCGAATGCGCGCTACCTGCAGTGGCGCTTGACGATGACGGGCGTCGGTGAGGCGAGCCCGGTGCTGACATCCGTGACGGCGGCGTACTTGCCCCGCAACCTGCGTCCGTCGCTCTCGTCCATTACCGTCCACCCGCCCGGGGCGGTGTTTCAACGTCCGTTTGCCACGGGTGATCCCGAGATTGCCGGGTTGCAGGACAACACGGCCGACGGCCGCCAGCCGAATACAGCCGCCGACCAGCGGCCCGCGGGCGCCCCGGCGCTCGGCCGGCGCATGTATCAGAAGGGATTGCAGACATTCGTCTGGAAGGCCGAGGACGGCAACGACGACCGGCTCCAGTACGACATCTCGTACCGGCGCGAGGGCGAAACGACGTGGCGCGTCCTGCATCGCGGCGGGTGGGATCCGATTTTCGTGTGGGACACCACGTCGGTGCCGGATGGCACCTACGTCGTGAAGATCACCGCCACGGATGCACCGTCGAACGCACCCGGCAACGCGCTCAACGGCGAGCTCGAAAGCGCGAGCTTCGACATCGACAACACGCCGCCACGGGTCGAGATCCAGCCGTCGGCGCGAACCGGCGCGCGCACGTCCATCACGTTCAGTGTCCGCGACGAACAGTCGGCCGTTCAGCGGGTGGAGTATTCGCTCGACGCCAGCCGCTGGCGCCTGGTGCACCCGAAAGACGGCATCCCGGACTCCCGCCGGGAGGAATTCCAGGTGATGCTCGACGAAGGGGATGCGGCCCGCAACGTCATCATCCGCGTCACCGACGCGATGAACAATGTCGCGACCGCAGTCGCTGAAATCAAGAAGGACTGACGGTCGCAACTACCAACTGCCAACCTCCAACTACCAAACGGATGCAAGTTTGGAAGTTGGTAGTTGGAAGTTGGTAGTTGAGATTTAGGTCTTGCCCGGCTTGACCGTCGTGCTGGCGAGGAGCCAGACGAGGTTCACGGCGACCGGCGAGTTCCCGTACTGCGCCGGTTCGATTCTTCCGCGCGACAGCGCATCGACGATGTCGTGCACCTGGCTCGGGCTCGCTTCGCTGTTGAGCATCTCGATGTTCTCAACGTAGCCCTCGGTGGTCACCTTCGCCGAGAACGGGATCAACATGTCTTCGTCGCTCATCGTGGCTCGCTCGAGCGTCGCGAACACCACCCCGTCGAGGGGCACGGTCGGGACCATCACCGGTGTCGGACCTAAATCGAGGCCGCGACCGTCCAGTGACGCGGGGTTCAGGTTCGTTCCTGCCTTGGCGCCATACATGGCGAACTCCGCGGCCAGCGAGTCGCTGCGGTCGGGCTGCGACGACAGGACGCTGAGAATCGAACCGGCCAGCACCACTGTCGCGGCCGCCGAGGCCAGGCCAATCCACACCAGGTGCACATCGTCGATAAACCGTTTCGCCCGTGCCGGCAAGGACTGATGGTCCTCGGCGCGCATGCGCATGATTACGCCCGGCTGCAGGCCGGTCCAGTCATCGGCGGGGCCGGGCGCGGCGGCCAGCCGGAGACCGTCGCCGATCATGCTGAGCGCTCGCAACTCGCGCGTGCACGGCGGGCAGGTCTCGACGTGGCTCTCGATCGCGATCAGTTCGCGCACCGGCAGCTCACGGTCGTAAAAAGCGTGGAGGTGCCGCCGAACCGACGAGCAGGTCATCAGTGTCATGCGTCCCTCAGTTCAGCGCGCATCGCCTCACGCGCGCGCGCCAGTCGTGATTTCACCGTTCCAACCGCGATACCGAGCGAGAAGCCGATCTCTTCGTAGCTGAGGCCGTCGATCTCGCGCAGGACCAGCGCCGTCTTCTGATCGAAAGGCAGCTGGTCGAGTGCGACCCGAATCCTTTCGCCGAGCTGTTTCTGACCCAGCATCCGGTCAGGTGACCCGCCGTCACTCGCTTCCGGCAGCTCGCCGTGATCGCGGATGTGCTCATCGAGCGAGACCTGCTGAGCGCGATGACGCCGCCGCCACCACCGCTGCCGGTTGCGCGCCTGGTTGACGACGATGCGGTAGATCCAGGTGCGGAGCTGCGAGGCGCCGCGGAACGTGTGGATGGTGCGGAACACGCGCAGAAAGACTTCCTGCGAGAGATCGAGCGCCTCGTTGTGATCGCCGAGCAGGTTGAGCGAGAGCTGGTAGACCATCCGCTGATGCTCACTCACGAGCTCGGCGCATGCGTCTTCATCACGCGCGGCGCAGCGTTGGATGAGGGCGGCCTCGCGGCCCCCGACCTCCGTCCAGGTAATGGAGGGAATTGGCTTCACGGATAGTCCTTCAGCCATGCTACCACCTGAGGCGGCCCGCGCCGCGTTTGCCGTCACAAGCTTAGAAACCAGGAACCGGCAAATGTTCCCGGCCACAGAAGAAACACAGAAGAACACAGAAGAAACACGGAAGAAACACACGAAGTGCTAGCATTTTGGGCGTGAAACGCCCGCTCGGGATTGCCGTCCTCGTCCTGCTTGCCGGGGGGCTGGTCTACGGTCTCGTGGTGATGCGGCGTGAGGCCTCGTACTGGCAGTTCGTCGAGCGCGGCGATGACGCCCTGGCCCGGGATGACAGCTATGCCGCGATCGAGGCATTGAGCGTCGCCATCGAGCTGAAACCGGGCTCCATGGCGGCCTATCTGAAGCGCGGCGAAGCCTACCGCCGGCGCAACGAGTTCGATGCCGCGCTGCGGGACCTGCGCCAGGCGGCGGACCTCGACCCCCTCGCCACGTATCCACGCGAGCTCCTGGGTGACGTGCAATACGCGCGGGCGATGGCCAACGCCCAGTCGTCGCCGGGTCTGTTCCTGCGCGCCGCCGAGCGCTACCGCGAGTTCGTCGCCCTCGACGACCGTTCCGCGCGCGGCCAGTACAAGCTCGGGCTGGCGTCGTACCGGGCCGGACAGTTGCAGCCGGCGATTGCCGCCTTGCGCCAGGCGATACGCCTGGATTCCCGTTTCGCGGAGGGTCACTACGCGCTCGGTGTGTGCCTGCGGGCGGCGGGATCGAGAGAGCCTGCCATTGCGTCGCTCGAGCGCGCGGTGGTGTTGTCCCCGGCCCTGCTCGCGGCCCGCGAGGAGCTGGCCGACTTCTATGGGGAGCTCGGACGTTACGATGCCGGCCTGACCCACCTCGAGGCCCTCGTCGCTCTGCAACCGAACGCGGCGCGCGCGCGTGCGCTCGGTCTCGGCTACGCCCGCGCCGGCCATCTCGATCGCGCCGTGGGGCAATTGAGCCACGCCGTCCAGCGCTATCCGGATGACGCGGACACATACGTCGCGGTCGGACGGGTATGGCTCGAGCGCGCCGCCCGCGGCGGCGGGCGCGTCGAGTTGAGCAAGGCCGTACGGGCGCTGCAGGCCGGCGTCAACAACGACAGCGGCAGCGAAGCGATGACGCTGCTTGGCCGCGCGCTGTTGATGTCAGGTGAGCTGGCCCGCGCCGAGCAGATCCTCGAGCAGGCCACCGCGCGCTTCCCAGTTGATCCGGAGAGCTTCCGCTACCTTGCCGACGTCGCGGCGCGAAGAGGCCGGTCGACCGTGAGCCAGCGGGCGCTGCTCGATTACGCCGCGCTCGTCCGCAGCGACAGCCTCAGCGCTCCCCTGCTCGCCCGGATCGCCGAGGCCCACATGGCCCGCGGCGACCTGCAGGCCGCCCGCGCGGCGGTCGACCATGCCTTAAAGAAGGACCCAGGGAATTCTCTGGCACTTGGGCTCAAGGGACGGCTTCAGTAGACGCTTTTTCTCACAGAGTCTTCACAGAGGCACAAAGCTCCACAGAGGATGCTGGCTGTCGCCTGCGCGGCGGCGGCCACAGGCCGCCGCCGTGAGTAGCACGACCGGGCGGCCAGGCAAGCAGCGCAGGGGTGTCGACGCTGTTTGCCTGTCCGGCCGGTCGCGCTACTCCCCGCCGCGCAAGGCGCGGCGCGCAGGCGGAGTACCTTCACGCGCCACGGCTGGTAGGTTGATCAGCCGGGTAACTCCGTCTCGCAGCAGGCCGACGTTGAAGTTGATCAGCAAGCCAAGCGGTAGCTTCGTCAGTTTCAAGTACGACAACAATTGCTTGCGATGGATCTCACCCACTTCTTTAACCGACTTGGCTTCGACGATGATGGTTTCTTCGACAAGAACGTCCATCCTGTACCCGCAGCCGAGAGTCTTTCCGCGATAAACCACCGGCACGGCCACATCCAGGCGGAACCTGATCCCCTGAACCTTGAATTCCTCCGCCATTGCGAGGACGTACGGTCGCTCCAGTAGTCCTGGGCCGAGCGCCCGATGCACTTCAATGGCGCAGCCAAGGACTCTGAAGGAGAGCTGATTGATGGCCGTTCTATCGGTGAGCACACCCGGACGACGTGCAAACTACCGTGCGTGCGAGAACGTCGGAAGATTCGCTACTCAGCCACGGGGGCATAGCAACTATTGCTAGCGTCGGCTGGGCGGAGATGTGTGTTTTTAACTCCGAACTCTGTGAGCTCTGAGTCCTCTGTGAGGACAGGAAACGCCACTCTGTGAGAGAAAAGCCACGGCCGCTGGAAGAACACTCCGCGACCTTCGCTTATCGCTGCATCTTCGGATCAACCCGGTCGCGCAAGCCATCCCCCAGGAAGTTGAAGCCGAGCACGAGCAATGCGATTGCGACGCCGGGGAAGATCGTCAGGTGGGGAGCGTCGAACAGGTGGGCGCGGCCGGCGTCGAGCATGGTGCCCCAGCTCGGGGTGGGCGGCTGAACGCCGAGGCCGAGGAAGCTGAGCGACGCTTCGGCGATGATCGCGCCGGCCATCCCGAGCGTCGCCTGGACGACAACCGACGGCAGTGTCGTCGGCAAGACGTGGCGCAGGACGATGCGTGGCGAACCGGCGCCAAGCGCGCGGGCGGCCTGCACGAACTCGAACTCGCGCGCACGCAGTGCCTGACCGCGCACCAGCCGGGCGTATCCCACCCAGCCGATCACCGACAGCGCCAGAACGACGTTGACGAGGCTCGGGCCCAGGACCGCCACGAGCGCAATCGCCAGCAGGATCCCGGGGAACGCCATCAGCACATCGATCACCCGGCTGATCACATCGTCCACTCGCCCGCCGAAGTAGCCGGCCACCGACCCGAAGAACATGCCGGCGAGTGAAGACACCGAGACGACCGCGAGACCGACGAGCAGCGAAATGCGGGCCCCTGATGCGATCCGCGTGAGGATGTCGCGCCCGAGTTCGTCGAGCCCGAACGGATGCTGCAGGCTCGGGCCCTCGAGCCGCCGCGCCAGTTCCTGGGTTGACGGATCGTAGGGGGACAACGCTGGTCCGAAGAGCGCCAGCCCGATGGCAAGCGCCACGATGAAGCCGCCGACCTTGACCATCATTCGTAGCGGATCCGCGGGTCGAGCATGCCGTATGTGAGGTCGGTCAGGAGGTTCATCAGCACATACGTGACCGAGATGAAGAGGATGCAGCCCTGCACCAGCGGATAGTCGCGGAAGTTGATCGCCTGGATCAGCAGCCGGCCGAGGCCGGGCCACGCGAAGATCGTTTCGGTGATGATCGTGCCGGTCAGCACGGCACCGAACTGCAGGCCGATGATGGTCACAACCGGAATGAGACTGTTGCGGAACGCATGCCGCAGCACGGCGCGCGCGCCCGAAAGGCCGCGCGCCCTGGCAGCGAGCACGTATAGCTCCCTGAGCTCTTCGAGCAGGCTGGCTCTCGTCATCCGCGCAAGAATGGCCGACAGCGCGGCGCCGAGCGTGATCGCCGGCAGCACCAGGTGCGCGAGTGAGCCGGTACCCGATACCGGCAGCCATCCAAGGTAGACCGCGAAAAGAATCGCCAGCAATGGCCCAAGCCAGAAGTTCGGCATGGAGATGCCCGCGAGCGCGAGCGTCATGGCCGCGTGATCCGGGGCGCGGCCGCGGAAGACGGCCGCGACGATGCCGAGCGGCACCGCAAACAGGATCGCGACCGCCATCGCCGCGAGTGCGAGCTTGGCGGTGTTGCCGAGCCGCGACGTGATCTGATCGGTGACGGGGGCGTTGTACCGGAACGACGTGCCGAGATCCCCGCGGACCAGGCCGCCGAGAAACGCGGTGTACTGCGCGAGCAACGGACGGTCGAGGCCAAGCGAGGTCCGCAGCCGCTGCACTTCTTCCTGTGACGCGCCCTCGCCGAGCATCGCCTGCGCGGGATCCCCGGGCACCAGATGGATCAGCGCGAATACCAGCGTCGCGACCCCGAGCAGCACGGGAATCGTCAACAGAAGCCGCCGCACCAAATAACGTCCCATAGAACCCTCTGAGGATAAGGGGTCTGACTCCCAACTACCAAACTCCAAAGTCCAAACTCCAAACTTCAAACTGTCAACTCCCAATCTCTTGGGCGGTTTGGAATTTGGAATTTGGAGTTTGGAGTTTGGAATTGACTACGGCGAAGCATTCAGTCGCCGAGCCTGAGCCTGCGAATCATTTTGGCGAGCCCCTGTCGGCTGACACCGATCGCTTCGGCGGCCCGGGCGCGTTGCCCGTTGGCGCCGGCGAGCGCGGCGCGGATGAAGCGGCGCTCGAACTCCTCGCGGGCGGCCTCGAACGTGCACCGTGCCGGCACCGTCGACTGGGCAATGTGGCGCGGCAGTGCCGGACGGGCCAATCCGTCCGCGCCGCGGTGACTGGACCGCGATCCAGGCGATCACGTTCTGCAGTTCGCGAACGTTGCCGGGCCAGTCGTAGCGCGCCAGCGCCGACAGAGCCTCCGGTGACAAGGTCGCCTGCGATCCGACCCGCGCCGAGGCGTCGCGCCAGAAGTGCGCGGCGAGGAGTGGCACATCGGCCGCCCGTTCGCGCAGCGACGGTACCGTGAGGCGGACTACGTCGAGACGGAAGCGGAGGTCGGCGCGAAAGCGTCCGGCGGTGACTTCGTCTTCGAGGCGGCGGTTGGTGGCGGCGACGATGCGGACGTCGACATGGCGGGGCATGTTCTCGCCGACGCGGCGGACCTCACCTTCCTGCAGGACGCGCAGCAGCTTCGCCTGGGCGCGCGGTGACAGCTCGCCAATTTCGTCGAGGAAGAGCGTGCCGCCATCGGCCTCCTCGAAAAGTCCGGCACGCTCGGTCGCCGCGCCGGTGAAGGCGCCGCGCGCATGGCCAAACAGCTCCGCTTCGACCAGCTCGTCGGTCAGCGCTGCGCAGTTGAGTGCGCAGAAGCGACGGTCACGGCGCGGCCCGAGGCGGTGGATGGCGCGCGCCACGAGCTCCTTGCCACTGCCACTCTCGCCCTCGATGAGCACCGGGAAGGGGCGCGGGCGGCGCGCAGGTACCGCGCCGCGCATCGCCACGGCGGGGTCACTCTCGCCGAGAAGATCCGCCCACGCGGCCGGCGGTTCGGGCAGGCGGCGGTCGAGGATCGCTCGCACGTGCGGCGCCGCGGCGAGTGCGGCGGCGCGCAGCATGGCGGCGGTCTCGGTCGGATCGACAGCCGTACCGGCCGTCCAGCGACAGCCAACAACCGCGACCACCTCCCCGCCAAAGCGGACGGGTTCGGCGGCTTCCTCCGGCTCGCGCCGACCCTCTGGCGGGATGGGGACCCCGCCCGCCAGCGCCGTCCTGGTGGTCGGACTGCCGGCGGGCCACGACCGCCCTTCCAGGCAGAGCAGCCGATCGTCGGCGGCAATGACAGCGACGGCTGCGGCCGCAAGTCGCTCGGCGACAGCCGCGCAGATGCTCGACAGGGCCGCGGCATCATCCGTCGCCCGTTGTGATAATCCGAGCAGGACCTCGAGTTGTGCGACAGGTTCGAGCGCATGGCGGGCTGCGGCGGACGCCAGTGCCTCCTCGAGACGTCCGGCCAACAGCGGCGGCAGACGGACGCGCGCCAGCGCCCGGAGCCCGCGGCCGGCCTCACTCCCTACCGATCGCTGCAGCAGGAGGGCCCGCACCCGGACGAGTGGCAGGTGCGAGGCGCGCGCCAGCCGGATCGCTCGCGACAGCGGCACCCGGGCGCCGTCCGCGTCGCCGGCCGCGATCAACGTCTCGGCGAGCGCGAGCTCCGCCGTCGCCATCGCCCCAGGATCGTCGGCGCTCCCCGAGGCCGTCTGCGACTCGCGTGCGGCGCATAGCGCGTCAGCGGTCCGGCCCGCTCTGGCGAGACAGCGCGCCTGCGCTGCGAGCAGGCGTGCACGTGCTGCCGTGCAACCTGGCACCGGAGGATGGCGCGCGACCAGCGCGATCGCATCGTGCCACCGCTTCTGCCAGAAGAGGCAGCGTGCCAGGGCAGCCACGGCGGCCATCTGTCCATCGGCATCCAGCAGTGTCTCGGCTGACGTCAGCGCGCCGCGCAGGACACCCTCGGCCTCGACGAAGCGAGCCGCGTCGGTGAGGGCCGTGCCGGTCCCGACGCTCGCGAGCACGGCACGCGGCGAGTCACCAGCGATCTGGCGCGCCGCGTCGAACCGGACCAGCGCCGCAGCCGGATCGCCGCGCTCGAGCGCGAGCCAGCCAAGTTGCAGCGCACAGGTTGTGGCCTCTCGATTTCGTTCCCGTCCCTGGAGCACGCGCAGTCCGCGCGAGAGCACACGAACGGCCGCCGCGTGACGGCCGGCTCGCGCCAGCGCCGCGGCCCGAGGCGCGGCCCGCAACGCTCCGCCCAGCACCCGCCCGCCGATCGTCGCGGGAGGTATAAGCGCAACGTCGGGCACGACGTAACGCGCCCGTGTCTCGTGAACGACGAAGCCTCCCGTGGGCGCGGGATAGGCGCCGCGCAGCCGTGAAAGGAAGACGCCCGGCAGCCCGTCACTGTGCCGCGCCGCCGTGAAGAGTTCATCCTCGTTCGGCCCGCCCGGTCCGCCGGCGAACACCATGCCGATCAACGCCCGCATCGGCATCGGCTCGAGCCCGACGCCTGAAAACACAGCGCGCGGCTCTCGACCGAACCGCAACACAACGTGACGCCTCGGACTCGCGGCAGCCAGAAAGGCAATCAGCCGCGCCACGCCCGCGGCCGAGCGCACCGGATCATCGAGGTCGTCGAGGACGCACACATGCCGGTCGACCAGGCGCCGCAGGACGGCCGGGTGGCGCGCGACGGCTGCAGGTGACACCGGGATGAACCCGCGCAACCGCGCCGAACGCGCGCCGAGCATGCGCAACGTCCGAACGCCTGCACCGGCCGGTCCGTAGAGATGCACCACCGCCGGCCCGGGCGGCGCCATCGCGTCCAGCGCATCCTCGATCACTCTCAGCGCGCCACGCGGCTGCAGCGTACGACCGAGCGGCCTGCAGCCGTCTTCTGTGTTTCCCCTGTGTTCTCTTCTGTGGCCGTCTTCTGTGTTTCCCCTGTGTTCTCTTCTGTGGCGTCTCGTGTTTCCCCTGTGTTCTCTTCTGTGGCTGGGGCCGCGGCCCGCATCGCCAGACCGCACCTGCCCGCCTGCAACTCGACGCCGGCGGCGCGCACGAACTGCGCGACGTGCTCGAGCGCCGCGCCGGCCGCGCGGCTTGAAAGCGTGACAGCCGGACCGGCGGCATACGCTTCGAATCGATGCGTGACCACGAGGCCGTAGTCGAGCAGCGGATTGAGCAGCGGGTGGCGCAGGTTGGCGAGCCGAGCGCACTGCTCATTCCAGTCGAGGTCCGAGGGCGGATGCGGTGGGCTTATGTGAAGGCCCACGGTGTCGCCCGTTGCCGCGTCGATCCAACCGTCATGCGTCTTGAAGAACCGATCGGCGATCCACTCCATCGCGCTAACCTCCGCGGCGGTGGTGTGCAATCGGACCACCGCGCGCGATGGTGGATTTTCAGGCCTGAAACGCGCGACTCGCCGCCCGGGCGGCGCAGTTTCTTCGTATACAATCGGGGCGCAATGCGACGTTTTCTCATCGTGGCTTTCTTCGCGGCGTTCCTGCTGCCGGCGCAGTCCGCGTACGCGACGTGGTCGGTGATCGCGCTCGATCGCGCCACCGGAACCGTCGTGATTGCCTCGGCGACATGCGTGTCACAGCAGGCGTTCGCGCGCTTTCCGGCCAAGGACCTGCGCGACGTCCAGGCGATCGTTGTTCCCGGCAAGGGCGTGGCGGCCGCGCAGGCAGCCGTCGACAACACGCGGGCGAACCAGCGGCTGATTTACGCCGAGATCCAGAAGGGGACGCCGCCGGACCAGATCCTCACGATGTTGAAAACGGATCCGCGCATTGAAGGACGGCAGTTCGCCATCCTCGACATGGAGGGGCGGATGACCGGGTTCTCCGGCACGAGCAACCAGGCGGTATCGCTCGATCGCCAGGGCCAGGTGGCGGGCACGCAGATCTACTACTCGATCCAGGGCAACATCCTGGCGGGCGAAGCGGTCGTCACCGACGCGGTGACGGCGTTCACGTCGGCCAGTGGTCAGCTCACCGATCGGGTCATGGCAGCGATGGAAGCGGCGGATGCCAAGGGCGGCGACAAGCGGTGCACCTGCGACAGCCTGCCGAAAATCGACGCGCCCTGCTCGGCCAAGACCGCGCACGTCGCCTACATGCTCCAGGCCGCGAAGAGCGACGCGACCGGTGAGTCGTATAACGACGGGAAGTACCAGATGTACCTGAGCGTCGCAGACAGCGACATCACCCCGCAGGAGGATGCGAACCCCGTCAAGACGCTGCGGATGCGCTACGACCGCTGGAAGAAACGTCCCTGATGATCCGCTTTCTCACCGCGGGCGAGTCGCACGGGCGCGCGCTCGTAGTCATTCTCGAAGGTATCCCGGCCGGACTCTCCCTCGACTTCGACGGGATCCACCACGAATTGCAGCGCCGCCAGGGCGGTTATGGACGCGGGCGCCGGATGGCGATCGAGTCCGACCGCGCCGAGATCCTCTCTGGCGTGCGGCGCGGCGAAACGATCGGCGGCCCGATCGCCATGACGATCCAGAATCGTGACTGGACGAACTGGCAACACACCATGAGCCTCGAGGCCGACCCGCCCGAGGATGCCGGCGGTGCGCATCGCGCCACGGTGACGCGCCCGCGACCCGGCCACGCCGATCTCGCCGGGATCGCGAAGTACGACCGCGCCGACATCCGCGACATCCTCGAGCGGGCGAGCGCACGCGAGACAGCCGCGAGAGTCGCGGCCGGCGCCGTCGCCCGGCAACTGCTCGCCGCCGCCGGCATCCAGCTCACGAGTCACGTCTTCGCGATCGGATCCAACCGTCTCGCCGAGGGCACGGTCGTCTCGTTCGAGCGCGCCGCGGCACTGCCGCACGATGCCCCGCTCAGGTGCGTGGACCCCGCCCTCGAAGGCGCGATGATCGCCGAAATCGATGCCGCACGCGAGGCGGGCGACACCTGCGGCGGCGCTTTCGAGATCATCGCCACCGGGGTACCACCGGGGCTCGGCAGCTACATCCAGTGGGATCGCAAGCTCGATGGACGCCTGGCGCAGGCGCTGATGTCCATCCCCGCGATCAAAGCCGTCGGCATCGGCATCGGCCCGGCCGCGGCCTTCCGTCCCGGATCCCTCGTGCACGACGAACTGGTCCCCGATCCTTCGGCGGCGCACACGACCGGCATCGGCCGGCCGACCAATCGCGCCGGCGGGCTCGAAGGCGGCGTCACCAACGGCGAAGACATCCGCGCCTCGGCGTGGATGAAACCGATCTCCACGCTCATGAAACCCCTCCGCTCGGTGGACGTCACGACCATGACCGAGGCGGCGGCGGCCATCGAGCGCAGCGACGTGTGCGCGGTGCCGGCCGCGGCGGTGGTCGGCGAAGCGATGGTCGCGCTGGTGCTGGCCGACGCGCTCGTCGAAAAGTTCGGCGGCGACTCCATGAGCGAACTGACGCGCGCCCTCTCGTCGGCCGCGGCGGCGACGCGTGCGCGCTTCAGCCCGGGACGTCGCGGCGGGCAATGATCCGGCCGATCCTGCGCTACGGCGAGGCCGCCCTCCACACCAGGGCCGCCCGCGTCGACACGTTCGACGAAGCGCTGCACAAACTGCTCCGTGACATGGCCGAGACGATGTATGCGGCGCCCGGCGTGGGCCTGGCGGCACCCCAGGTCGGCGTGTCGCTGCGGGCGTTCGTCATCGACATCTCGGTCGGCAAGCGTCCGGGCGAACTCATCGAGATGGTCAATCCCGAGTTCGTCGTCTGCGAAGGGCTGCAGCTCGAGGAGGAGGGATGCCTCAGCATTCCTGGTTTCGAGGCAACCGTCGTGCGGCCGATGCGAGCGGTGGTGCGCGGCGTCGATCGCGATGGCTCCGACAAAACGGTCGAGGGCACCGGGCTCCTCGCCCGCGCGCTGCAGCACGAGATGGACCATCTCGACGGCTCGCTCTTCGTTGACCGCCTTCGCGGCATCAAACGGGACGTCATCATCCGCAAGGTTCAGAAACTGAAACGCACAGGCAAGTGGTGACATCGCGACGCCTTCGGATTGTCTACTTCGGGACGCCGGAATTCGCCGTCCCTGGGCTGCAGGCGCTGATCGACTCCGCCCACGAGGTCGTCGGCCTGGTCTCGCAACCGGATCGTCCCAGGGGCCGTGGCCAGAAGCTGCAGGCCACGCCGACGCGGATGGTGGCGGACGCGGCAGGCGTCCCGGTACTGCAGCCACTCAAAGTGAAGGACCCGGCCTTTCGGTCCGCGGTGGCGGCTCTGTCGCCCGATCTGGGCGTCGTGGCGGCGTACGGTCGGCTCATCCCCGATGCAGTGCTGGCGGTTCCGCGCCTGGGCATGATCAACATCCACGCGTCGCTACTCCCGAAGTACCGCGGCGCGGCGCCCGTGCATCGCGCCGTCATCGATGGCGAGCGCGAGACCGGCGTGACCATCATGCGCGTGGTCACGGAGCTCGACGCCGGACCGATGTTTGCGACCGAGCGCCGTTCGATCGGCGCCCGACGAAACGACGTCTGACGTGGAGCGTGCGCTGGCCGCGCTCGGCGCGTCCCTGGCGCTTCGAGTGATCGACCAGATCGCCGGCGGCGAGGCCACCGAGGTCGAGCAGGACCACGCGCAGGCTACCTACGCGGCGAAGATCGAGCGGCACGAAGGAACCATCGACTGGTCCCTGCCGGCCGCCCGGATTCACAACCTCGTGCGCGGCCTGCAGCCATGGCCGCTCGTGACCGTGACTGTGGACGGCGCGCGCTGCCGCATTCACCGCAGCACCCTGACAGGCGAGACGACGAGTGCATCGCCCGGAGTGGTCACGGCCGCGGCGAACGGCGTCCTCGCCGTGGCGGCGGGCGATGGCTCCGTCCTGCGGATCCTGGAGATTCAGCCGGAAGGCAAGCGCGTCATGCCGGTGCGTGATTTCCTGTCCGGCCACGCGGTTGCCGTAGGAACACGGCTGGCATGATCGCGCCCGCGAGGACCGCTGCGTATGCCGTGCTCCGCGCCGTCGGCTCGGGGAAGACGGACCTGGCGTCGGCGCTGGCACGAGAGCGCACCCGGCTGCCCGACGAGCGCGACCGCGCGCTGGCAGGCGAGATTGCGACCGGCACGCTGCGCTGGCAGGCGGCGTTCGATCACATCATCGCGACCTTCGCCGGCCGGCCGCTGCGAAAGCTCGATCCTGAAGTCGTCGACATCCTGCGGCTGACGATCTTCCAGTTGCTCCATCTCGATCGCGTCCCCGCCTCGGCTGCCGTCAAGGACGCCGTCGACATGGCCGGCAAGGCCGGCAAGCGAAGCGCGGCCGGGCTCGTCAACGCCGTGCTGCGCCGGGTCACCCGCGAGCGCGCGAAGCTGCCACTTCCCCGCCGGCCCGATGACGCATCCGATCGCGCCGCTGCGCTCGCGTACCTGTCGATCACCCTCTCGCATCCGGAATGGCTGGTCGCGCGATGGCTGGATCGTCACGGTTTCGCGGCGGCCGAGTCGTGGGCGCAGTTCAACAACGCGCCCGCCTCGCTGGTGCTGAGAGCAAACCGTCTGAAGATCACGCGCGAGGACCTGGCGGCGGCGCTTGTGACCCAGGGCATCGAGACCGAGCCGGCCGGCCGCGCGCCGGACGCGCTGATCGTCCGGCATGGCAATCCCGTCGGCACACGTCTGCATGACGACGGCCTGTTCTTCATTCAGGACGAGGCCTCACAGCTCGTCGGTCATTTCGCGGGCGCCAGGCCCGGTGAGCGCGTCCTCGACGCGTGCGCCTCCCCGGGCGGCAAGACGATGATCATGGCGGCGGCAGCCGCTGACAGCGGCGCCGTCTTCGCCACCGATGTTCGGGCCCGGCGCATCGATCTGCTGGCCGACAGCGTGCGGCGGAGTGGAGCGACGAACATCCACGTCGTCCAGGCCGACGCGGGATCGGGACTTCCCTTCCTCGGACGCTTCGACCGCGTCCTCCTCGATGCGCCGTGCTCGGGGCTGGGGACGCTTCGAAGGGATCCGGACATCAAGTGGCGGCGGACGGAAGCGGAACTCGCCGGTCTTGCTGAAGGCCAGCTCGCGATGCTGGAGCACGCGAGCCGCCGTTGTCGCCGACGGCAGGGCACCTGGTCTACGCCACCTGCTCGTCGGAGCCGGAAGAGAACGACGCCGTCATCCGGGCGTTCCTGCTCCGCCACCCCGATTTTCAGCCTGTCGACGAGCCGTTTCGCACCCTTCCATTCCGCGATGGCCTGGAGGCCTTCTTTGCCGCCATGCTGGTGAAAACTAAGGACTTGCGCTAAACTTTCGAGATCCATGCCCTTCAAGACGCGGGTCTGGAGCGCAGGCAAATTGCTGCTCCTGGGCGGCGCCCTGTTGCTCACGTACGTGCTCTTCGCCGCCGCCGCGATGCGCTTTGCGCTCAAAACGCGCGAGGTCGAGGTGCCGGTGCTTGCCGGGCGGACGGTGAACGAGGCGCGGACGGTCGTGGCCGACGCCGGACTGAGCCTGCGGGTGGAGGAAGGCCGGCGCGTCGATCCCAAGGTTCCGGCCGGCCAGGTCATCGCGCAGGAGCCTGCCGCCGGTCTCCGCACGCGCAAGGAACGCACGGTGAAGGTCTGGGTGAGCGCGGGTCCCCGCTCGACGGTGGTGCCCTCCCTGATTGGCGAATCCGAACGCACGGCGCAGTTGCGCCTCCAGCAGGAAGGTCTCGGACTGGTCACCGCCTCGGAGATCCGCTCGGCCGACTACCCGTCCGGCGCGGTCGTGGCGCAGACACCGCCGGCCAAGACCAGCGCGGGCGCCGTGGCCCTGCTGATCAACCGTGGTGAGAGCGGGTTGACGTACGTGATGCCGGATCTGATCGGCGTCAATGGCGATCGCGCGTCCGACCTGTTGCGCACGCGGGGATTCCGCGTCGCGATTGTCGGGGATCATCCGTATCCCGGAGTCCCCGGGGGAATCGTGCTGCGCCAGAATCCGCAGGGGGGATTTCAGATCTCACCGGGGGAAACCATTTCGCTCGAGATCAGCCGCTAGTGATGACGAGAACCATCCAGATCGCGCCATCGATCCTTGCCGCCGACTTCGCCGCCCTCGGAGCCGGCATCGCCATCGTCGAGGATGCCGGCGCCGACATGATCCACGTCGACGTCATGGACGGCCACTTCGTGCCGAACATCACGATCGGTGTGCCGGTCGTGGCGGCCTTGAAGAAGGTCGCGCGGGTGCCGCTCGACGTCCACCTGATGATCGAGGATCCCGATCGCTACGCCGAGGCGTTCGTCAAGGCCGGCGCGGCGCGGCTCTCGGTCCACGCCGAGGTGCTCCCCCACATGCACCGCACGCTGCAGTTCATCAAGTCGCTGGGGGCCAAGGCGGGGGTGGCGATCAACCCGTCCACGCCGATCTCGTCGATCGAGGAAGTCGCCGGCGACCTGGACCACGTGCTGGTGATGTCGGTCAACCCCGGGTTTGGGGGCCAGACCTTCATCCCTCGAAGCGAGTCTAAGATCCAGGCGATCCGTGCGCTGCTCGACGCGGCAGGGAATCCCGCGCCCATCGAGGTCGACGGCGGCGTCGACAAGACCAATATCGCCAGGCTTGTCGCTGCCGGCGCTTCCATCTTCGTCGCGGGAGTGGCGATTTTTGGCGCGGCGGACCCCGCGGCAGCGACCCGGGAGCTCAGAGCCCAGGCCCTGTCCGGAGCGGCGCGCTGAGGTGGCCGCGCTCGTGAGCGGACGACCCGCGGCGCCGACCTCGGTGACCACGCTCCGAGTGCGGTACGCGGAGACCGACAAAATGGGGGTCGTTTACTACGCCAACTTCCTGGTGTGGTTCGAGGTGGCCCGGGCGGACCTGCTGCGGTCACTCGGCTGGACCTACCGGGAAATGGAAGCCGCCGGCGTCAGCCTGCCGGTGATCGAAGCCCACTGCGAATACCAGCGCCCGGCGCGGTACGACGATGAGATCGAGGTCAGGACAGAAGGTCAGATGCTTTCAGCCGTAAGGATGCAGTTCAACTACGTCGTCGTGCGCCGCGAAGATGGGGTCGTGGCGGCCGCGGGTCACACGGTGCATGCCGCCGTCGATCCGGCCGGACGCCCCTGCCGTCTTCCCGCCCGGATCAAGCAGGCGTTCCAGTGAAAGCGGTTGTCACCGGCGCGGCCGGTTTCATCGGTTCTCACCTCGTGACGGCGCTGCTCGACCGCGGCTTCGACGTGCACGGCGTCGATTGCTTCACGGACTACTACGCGCGGTCGCTCAAGGAAGCCAACCTGGACGTCAATCGGTCGCGCAAGGGGTTCTCGTTCGTGGAGGCCCGACTGCAGGACGCCGACCTGAACGCCATCCTGGACGGCGCCACGCATGTGTTTCACCTCGCCGCGCAGGCCGGTGTGCGGAAAAGCTGGGGCTCTGACTTTCGGGTCTACACGTCCAATAACGTGGACGCCTCGCAGCAACTGCTCGAAGCCTGCGTCAACCGGTCGCTGCACCGCTTTGTCTACGCCTCGAGCTCATCGCTCTACGGTGACAACGTGCCGATCCCGATGCGCGAGGACGCGCTGCCCCAGCCGGTCTCACCATACGGGGTGACCAAACTTGCCGCCGAGCAGCTCTGTCACCTGTATCACGTGAATCACGGCGTGCCGACGACGGCGCTGCGCTACTTCACCGTGTATGGACCGCGGCAGCGCCCCGACATGGCGTTCAACAGGTTCATTCGCGCCGCCCTCGACCGCCAGCCGATCACGCTGTTTGGCGATGGCGAGCAGACGCGCGACTTCACGTTTGTGGCCGACGCGGTTGCGGCCACCATGGCGGCAGGCGACAAGGGTGTGCCCGGGCGTGCGTACAACGTCGGCGGCGGATCACGCGTCTCCATGAACCAGGTGATCGACATCATCGGCCGGGTCGCGCGACGTCCCCTGGAGGTCCGGCGGGAGCCGGCCCAGAAGGGCGACATGCGCGACACGTATGCCGATACCACGCTGGCGCGGGCCGACCTGGGCTTCGCACCAAGCGTCACACTTGAACAGGGAATCGAAGCGGAGTATCGATGGCTTTCGTCAGCACCCGTACGCGCGTGATCGTGGCGCGTTATCTGTGTCTCGTCGCGTTGCTGGCAGCGGCGAGCGCCTGTGCGTCTGCGCCGAAGAGCCCGCCGGTCGGCGCCGAGGAGCCCGACAAGTTCCTCTACGACCACGGCAGCAAAGCGATCAAAGACAAGAAGTGGTTTGCCGCCCGCGAGTACTTCCGGCAGCTCGTCGACAGCTATCCGCAAAGCAACTTCCGCGCGGACGCGAAGCTCGGGATCGGCGACAGCTACCTGGGCGAGGGCAGCGCCGAGGGCCAGGTCATGGCGATCAACGAGTTCAAGGAGTTTCTCGCCTACTACCCGACCCACGACCGCGCCCACTACGCCCAGTTCCAGCTGGGGATGGCGCATTTCAAGCAGATGCGGAAATCGAATCGCGACCAGACCGAGACGCAAGGACGCGATCACCGAGTTCACGACCTACGTGCAACGCTACCCGAACGGGCCGCTGATCGCGGATGCCAGGGCGCGGCTGCGAGAGTCGAAAGACCGCTTCAGTGAATCCGAATACAACGTCGGCTACTTCTACCTGCGTTCACGCATGTCGATCGTCGGCGCGATCGACCGTTTCAGCGGGATATTGAAGGATGATCCCGAATACACGCGACGCGACGCGGTCTACTACCAGATGGCGCAGGCGCTGGTCCTTGCCGGCCAGCCGGCCGCGGCAATCCCTTACCTGGACAAGCTCGTCAGCGAGTTCGAAAAGAGCGAGTTCCTGGAGGACTCACGCACGCAGCTGGCCGAGCTCAAGGCGCAGATGCAGGCACAGATCAAGAAATAGCTTCGCCCTGATTGACGCTGCGCAAGAGGGTGCGGGAACTGACGCAGAGGGTGCGGACTTCTTCGCTGAGCGTGCGGGGGCTTACGCAGAGGGTGCGGGTCGGCGGTGTAGCGCAGCCCTTCAGGGCTGCCCTGGCATGGACGGGGACTGAATGCAGACACACGGTGCGTGGCGGCTGGTGGCGATGGCAATGACGGTGTGCGCGATGCCGCTCTCGGCGCAGTCGCAGCGGCCGGCGGTGTCGCGGGGCGTGGCGCTCGAGCTGCTGTGCGGCGCCACAGGCAAGCTACGTTGCGCCGGCGCAGACGATACGGGTGCAGGCCGGGACCGAGCCGCGGAAGGCGCTCTTTGCCACCGGCGAGACAATCATCATCAGCGCGGGCACTTCGCAGGGGATCCGCGCCGGGCAGCACTTCTATGTGCGGCGGATGGTGTCGGATCTGCTCGCCGTCCCGGCCGGGGATACGCGGCCCTTCAGCATCCACACCGCCGGCTGGGTCACGATTACGGACGCCCAGGCGGACTCGTCGGTCGCCATTGTCAGCGAAGCGTGCGACGGGATCTCGATCGATGACTTCCTCGAGCCGTTCGTGCTGCCGGCCGCGGCCGTCGAGATCACCACCGGCGAGCCCGACTACGCCCGCCCGGCGCACGTCATCCTCGCCGACGAGCGCCGCCAGCTTGGCACCACGGGGTCACTGATGGTGATCGACAGGGGGTCGGATCACGGCCTGCGCCCCGGCCAGCGGCTGACGCTGTTTCGATTCAGCGTCGACGGCCGCGGCACCATGATGAAGATCGGCGATGCGGTGGTCGCCTCGACGCAGCACGAAACCTCGGTCATGCGAATTGGGGCGACGACGGGAGAGATACAGCTCGGTGACTTGGTGGCGATATATAGTTACGACAGTTGCGATGGGGCCACCCCCATCGCCTGCCAGCGCTCACTAATCGTTCGCGCCGGTCTTATAGGCGAGGGTTGGTCGTTTGGAGCTTGGTCTACTTGGTAGTCGTCAGCAGCGACTGAATTTCCTGTAGTAGTCGATCCCTGAGACGACCGCCGTGATCATCGCGACCCAGAGCGCGACGATCCCCAGCCGGGAGAACTGCTGCAGGTGATCGTGGCCGAGGATCAGGGCCAGGATCGCGGTCACTTCGGCCGCCATCTTGACCTTGCCGAGCGGCGAGGCGGCGATGACGACTCCGCGCGCGTGGGCGAGACTGCGCAGCACCGTCACGGCGAACTCGCGGCCGAGGATCACCGCCACCATCCACGCCGGCACCAGGTCCATCTGGATCAGTGACAGCAGCGCGGCGGTGATGAGGAGCTTGTCGGCGAGCGGATCCATCAACTGGCCGAAGGTCGTGATCTGCTTGCGCCGGCGCGCCAGGTAGCCGTCGAGCCAGTCGGTCAATGAGGCGACGCCGAAGATCGCCGCCCCCACCAGTTCCTTTCGAATCCCGAAGATCAGCCGGCCCTCGAATTTCGTCAGCAGGACGACGACGAGGAGCGGGACCAGGAAGATCCGGGCGAGCGTGATCGCATTCGGCAGATTCATCGAACCCGAACACTTTACCCCAGCCGCTGCACCGTCAGTATTGCAAGCTACGGCAAGCGAGTACAATTGACGGCTGACATGAAGGCCATTCTTCTCGCCGGCGGCAAGGGCACACGCCTCAGGCCGATGACCGTCCACACGCCGAAACCGATCGTCCCGATCTTCAATCGGCCGTTCATCCATTACCAGATCGACCAGTTGCGGCAAGTGCCGGAAGTCGATGAGGTGATCCTGAGTCTGAACTACCAGCCGCGCCGGATCGAAGAGGTCTTCGGCGAGGGTGAAGGTCTCGGGCTCCGGGTCCGCTACGTCGTCGAGCCGATGCCGCTCGGCACCGGCGGCGCGATCCGATACGCCGGCGATCAGCTGACCGAATCGGTCATCGTTTTCAATGGCGACGTCCTGACGCAGGTCGACGTGAATGCCGTCCTGAAGCTGCACCGCGAGCGCAAAGCCAAGGCGACCATCGTCCTCACGCCGGTTGAGAATCCCCGCGCCTACGGCCTGGTGGAAACCGATCCCGATGGGAACATCCAGCGGTTTCTCGAGAAGCCCGGCGACAGCGAGATCACCGTCAACACGATCAACGCCGGCATCTACATCCTCGAGCCCGACACCTTCGACCGGATCCCGAAGGACATCGCCTGGTCGATCGAGCGGAGCTACTTCCCGTCGCTGATCGAGCGCGGCGAGACGTTTGTCGCCTACGTCGACCACGGCTACTGGATCGACATCGGCACGCCGGCAAAGTATCTCGACGTGCACCGCGACATCATGGACGGTCGCTACGCCGCTCCGCCGTTTGCCGGGTTGGCCCATGGTGCGCCGTGGGTCGCACCGGACGTGAAGGTTGAAGACGAACGTGGAGATCCTGGGGCCCTGCTTCATCGACGAGGGCGTCGTGATCAAGGCCGGCGCACGGGTGCTGCCCTATTCGGTCATCGGGAAGCAGACGCACGTCGAGGAGGGCGCCGTCATCGACGGCTCGATCATCTGGCCGAACGGCTGGATCGGCCGCGAGGCCGTCGTGCGCGCCTCCATCCTTGGCCGCAACTGCCATGTTGGCCGCAACACCGTCGTCCAGAGCCCCGTGGTGCTCGGCGACAAGACTGTTCTGACTGATTACAGCAAGCTATGAGCATCAATCCAGCAATCTTCAAGGCCTACGACGTTCGCGGGCTCTACCCGCAGGAGATCAACGAGGATGCGGCCCGGCTGATCGGGCGCGGCTTTGTCAGCTACCTCGGCGCGAAGCGCATCGCCGTGTCGCGCGACATGCGGCTCTCATCGCCGTCGATCGCGGCCGCCTTCATCGAAGGCGCCACAGAACAGGGCGCCGATGTCGTCGACTACGGGATGATGGGCACCGACATGATGTATTTCGCGGTCGCGCGCGATGGTCATGACGGTGGCGTCCAGATCACCGCTTCGCACAATCCCGAAGGAATACAACGGCATCAAGATGGTCCGGAAGGAAGCCTTCCCGCTGAGCGGCGAGGCCGGGATCGGCGACATCCGCGACATGATCGCGAGCGGCAAGCTCCCCGCCCCGGCGGCGCGGCGTGGCACGGTGACGACCCAGAACGTCGTCGAAGACTACGTCAAGCACGTGATGTCGTTCATCGATCCGGCGAAGATCAAGCCGTTCAACGTCGTTCTCGACGCCGGGAACGGCATGGCGGGCGCGGTCGCGCCGAAGCTCTTCGCCAACCTCCCCTGCAAGGTGACGACGATGTGCTTCGAGGTGGACGGGACGTTCCCGAACCACGAGGCCAATCCGCTGATCGAAGAAAACCGCCGCGACATCGTCGAGCGGGTCGTGCGCGATAAGGCCGACATCGGCATCGCGTGGGACGGTGACGCCGACCGGGTGTTCTTCATCGACGGCAGCGGCGAGTTCATCGCCGGCGATTTCGTCACGGCGCTGCTCGCCGAGGCCTTCCTGCTCAAGCATCCCGGCGCCAAGATCGTCTATGACGTCCGCGCCAGCTACGCCGTGAAGGATACGGCAGCGAAGTATGGCGGCACCGCGCTGATGAACCGCGTCGGCCACGCCTTCTTCAAACAGCGCATGCGCGAAGAGGGTGCGATCTTCGGCGGTGAAGTCACCGGCCACTACTACTTCCGCGACTACTTCTTCGCCGACAACGGATTCATCCCGGCGCTGCTGATCCTCGAGCTGATGTCGATCAAGGGCCAGACACTGCGCGAGCTGATGACCGAGCTGCGGGAGAAGTACTTCATCTCCGGCGAGATCAACACCAAGCTCAGTGACATGAGCCTGATCCCGGCCAAGCTCGATGCGCTGTCGGCGAAGTACGCCGCCGGACGGGTCTACTCGCTGGACGGCACGTCGGTCGAGTATCCGGACTGGCACTTCAACGTGCGGGCGTCGAACACGGAACCGATGCTGAGGTTGAATCTCGAAGCGACGACACCGGAGCTGATGGAACAGAAGCGCGACGAGGTCCTCGCCTTCATTCGTTCGTAGGCGACCAGCACGGGCGTTCGCTCGGAACGCCCGTGGTAAAATGGCCTCACCAGAGCGGGCTTAGCATAGTGGTAATGTCCTGGCTTCCCAAGCCAGTCAGACGGGTTCGATCCCCGTAGCCCGCTCCAACTTTCATTCGAGGGGCTTCGTCCCTCGAACTCCCCTACACGCTCTCTCGCGGGGGCCCCTCACTCCCCGCTCCGTTCGCGTGGGCTCGCTCGCTGCGCTCACTCGCAACTAGGCTTAGGCGCCCGATGTCCAAGATCTCTCGGAACGCCAGGTGCGAACAGGACGTGTGCCTTGCGGGGGTGGCCACGATATGCTGGTCGGCCTGTATTCGTTAGCCGGAACACCAGAGTGATGTGGCAACCTGTTCACCTAGGCGAGATCATCGCGGAGCGTCGACTCGTCGCACGGGTTCGCCGCGGCCGCGCTCGGTCGCTTGTCGTGAGATTCGGGCGGCCCGTACGCTCGGCGGTCAAGAATGATCCCTGGTGGTGTCCTGTCGAGATCACCGGCATTGGCAAACCTAGATTCTTCGCGGCTGCGGGCGAAGATTCCGTGCAGGCGTTGGTCCTGGCTTTACGCGCTGCTGATGTGGAACTCGCGACCGGGTTCCGCAATGCACAGGTCGAGTGGCTTGGCGATGCCGAGAGGCCGATCTTCTTCCACACGCACGTCATCGACATGTACCAAGGCGCGATCGACAATCTTCTCGCAGCGGTAAGGCAGGCCATCAAACTCGTAGAAGACCACCCTGGGGGCCGTGAGTGGAAGAAGAGCATCACCCAGCTTCGGCGTATCGAACAGCAAAATGGGTTCACGGCGCGAGCGCGCCGTTCCAACCTGAAGTGATCGGCTGGCCTTCCCTCACCGCACGGTCAGGCGAAGAACACCGACATCCACACGCTGCGCCGCCTTCAAGTCAAAGGTCGTGGCTTCGCGTGCGGCCGCGGTGCCCGGCAGGAACACAGCGGCGCCGGCCGATTTGTAATCGGGCCGCGCCCACTCCGGCTTCGTGAGGTTCACGCCGAAGACGTAGAGCCCTGGCGGGAGGTCGTCGAATTGAAATCGGCCGCTCTCATCGGTCTTGACCGAGGACTGATATGGGGGCGGCTGATGTGCGGCGAGTTCGGCTGCGACGGCTTCCACGGAAACGCCCGGTAGTGGGCGGCCTGACGCATCGACCACGAGCCCCGAGGCTGCCGCAACGTAGGTCAATTGAAAGTCGTGTGCCGCACAGGCGCGGACGTTCGGGATCTCGATGGTTCGCTCCAGATACCTGGTGTCGAAGCCCGGCGGTGGAATGAGCGTGAGCGTCATCGTACCGGCTGGAAGAGCCGCGACCTCATAGCGGCCATCACGATCGGTCATCACGTCGCGCGAGAAAGCGGTCCCGCGGATGTTGATGGTGAGGCCCTCGAGCGGTCCGTAGTCGACGGGCTGCGCCTCGAACGCCTCACGCTGCCAATGCGTGACGCGTCCGTACACGCGGGCGCCGGCGGGCAACTGCGCGGCAGTTGCGAGATACGCCACATCCTCAGCAGCCGCTTCGAGCGGTCGGGTGCGCGAACATATACTCGTCGTGAGCCGGCCGGACTGTGTCTTTGATGCGTACACCAGGTAACGTCGGCCTATGCCAAAGGTATAGCCGCAATCGCCACCGCCCATTCCCGTCGTTATCTGCATCGTTCCGGGCGAAGCATTCATGAACCCGCGCTCAACCTCAATCGTCACCACATTCGAGTGGAAGGGCGGATTGTCAACATCCGCGACCTGCTCGATCGATCGCACGGTGCCGGCGAACACTGCCGCCAAACTCCAGGCGATTTCGCACGGCGCGTCACCGGTTCCCCCGCAGGAGCACGCCAGGGCTTGCCGCGGGCTCACCAGCACCAGCAGCGCCAGTGCAATGAGAACTCGGATTGGACGAACTGTCATCGCTTGACTCCCTCGCCAATCATGAACCAACCGCGTTTGGGTGGGGAACCATCAAGCTTCCACCGGACGTGACCGGATCGGATCATCTCCATGGTAAGGCCTTTCTCTACTTCTACCGGTAGTCCCCGACCCGGCCAGGTCGGTCGCGTGATGAGCTGGTCACCCGTAGCGAAGAAGTGAATCTGCTTCTCCGTGATTTCGTACACCCGCCAGGTCAAGCTGTAATTCCACGGGCCATCCTTCGTTCCAACCGTCCAGAAGAAGACCTCGAGGAAATGCCGCGCTGCGACACCCGGAGCCGCATCGTCGGGCGGTGTAAGTGACGTCGTGCGGACGCCGGCAATGAGTTGAGGACAGTGATACAGCTCCCACGGCTTGTCATCGCCGTCGACGAACGAGACGCCTTGCCGTCCGATCCGTATTGAGCGTCCAGCAACGGATAGTGACCGGTCTCAGGCAACCCGAAGGCGAAACAGCCCATCGCACGGTCGGCGGCCTGGCGGTCGCCTGGCAGTCAGGGAATCACAGTGCGTGCGAATGAACTCGTCGCTCTCCTTGTGGGCGGCGTCGTACGCCTTGATGTCTGCGCTGTACCGCTTCGGTGCCGTCATCATCGTCGCCTGGCCCGCCATTCGCGCGAGTGAGCACGCGGCAATGGCGTCTTTTGGCACACCGCGCCCTTCTGAGTACATTTGTGCGAGCTGCCGGTATGGCTCGGGGACCGCGGAGACGATGTCCACGGTGGACTCGATGACGACCTGGTGAAGAAGATCGGCGGCCTTGTCGTAGTTCCCTGCCGCATACGCGTCGGCCCAGGCCTGCGCCGACGCGCCGGCCGGAAGCGCGCAGAACACCACGAATGCAAGAAGACGGAGGGCGAACATCAGCCGGATGACCTTGCGGCATTCGTGCCGGTTGCCATTTCGACGTGCTTTCGCGGTAAGTGGTCTTGAAAAACGACGAAATTGTGACCGACTTACGGTTGCGTGAGGAGGATCACTCCACCCGCAGCGCGACATTGGGATCGATCCTCATCGCCCGCCGGCCAGGCGCCAGGATCGACAGGGCGATCAGAGCCGCGAAGAACACCAGGGCCAGCAGGTACGGCAGCGGATCGAAGATGTTGAGGCGCGACATGGTGGGAATCCCGCTTCGCAGCAGGCCCGCAACGATAGCGCCGCCAAGAGCACCGCACAGGTAACCAGTCACGATCGGCCGGCTCATCGGCGCGAGGATGGCGCGGACGACGCGACTCGTGCGGGCACCGAGGGCGATGCGGAGCCCGATCTCGTGTGAGCGCTGGGCAACGGTGTAGCCGGCGAGCCCGGCGAGCCCACACCGAGAGCAGCAGGGCGACCGTGCCAAGCCCCGCGATTATGGCGACGGCGTTCGATGCCGTGGCGACCTCCCTGTCACATGAATCCTTGACGAACCTGCACGGTGGGTTGCAGCCGCCCGTCCAGACCGCTCGCGGTCCCTGAAGTCTGCGGACGAAATCGCGCGGCGAGCCCGAGACACGCACGAGCAGGACGGCCCTTAACGCTCACTCGCGGGGGCCCCGTGCCCCACTCCGTTACGCGTGGCGCACTCGCTGCCGCTCGTTGCGGTGCGCTAGGACGCCTCCCTCATCAATGTTACTGAGGCAGCAACGCACCTGCAGCGGCCGGGGTGAGGGACTCATCGATTGCGCCTGCAAGAATGGACCTCGGCCAGCGGAACGCTGAGCGAAGTTTGGGGAAGTCGCGCCCTCGGATTTGGCGGGCATCTCTGGCATCGACACCGTCGCGATCTCCGCGGACGGGAGCGTGGTTGCGTACAACTACCGCAGGTCGCTGAGCACGGCCTACCTGGTGTCCGGCTTGAAATAGTCAGGCGCGCCTGCGGACGTTCGGGGACTGGGCGCCGTCACCAACGCCGGCCACCCGCGAAGGCGGACCTCCCCAACACCATCGGCTGTAACCCTCCTCACCGCCCGCCGTCTTGCTCCAACGCCTGGACCCAGATCAGCCACAAACTGCCGCGGTTGTTGATGTAGGATTCTGGCGCGGTCGTTGCCCTTGCTCCTTTCAGAGGCATCTGAATGAGTGGCTCCCGCCTGGTATTTGCGATCGCCGTGCTCGTTCTCGGAGCCGCGATCGGCCTCGGCTCGTACACGTTCGCCTATGCACGAGGCTGGTCGTACATGACCGATGACCCGCAGGCGTGCGCGAACTGCCACGTGATGAACGAGCAATATGACGGCTGGATCAAGAGCAGCCATCGCTCGGTCGCCGTGTGCAACGACTGCCACGTCCCCCACAACCTGGTCGGCAAGTACGTGACCAAGGGCACCAACGGCTTCTGGCACTCCTACTACTTCACGCTTGGCGAGTTTCCAGAGCCAATTCGAGCGTTGCCAGGGAGCCGCAAGATCGCCGAGGCGAACTGCCGCCGCTGCCACGAGCCGGTCGTCGCCGCGATGGGGACGCCCACCCACGCCGGCTCGCCCGACATCTCATGTATCCGCTGTCACGGGTCGGTGGGCCATATGGAACTGCCCGCGACCAACGTTGTCGAATCGCCGAGGTGAGCCGTGTCTGACCAGAAACCAAGTGGAATGCGCGGATGGAGTCGCGGTGCTGTCCTGACCGTGGCAATCGTGACGGCCATCGGTACCGCGGCAATCGCGGCACTGCTCGTCAACATCCTGGAGAAAAAGGGCCAAGCGCAGAATTCGTTCTTCCGCGTCGTCGAGCTGACTGACGACATCACGGATCCGGCGGTCTGGGGGAAGAACTTTCCGCTGCAATACGACGGATACCTGCGCACGGTCGATCAGCAGCGAACCCGCTATGGCGGCAGTGAGGCCCTGCCCCACTCACCCACCGAAGCCGACCCGCGCTCGGTCGTGGCGCAATCGCGGCTCGAAGAAGATCCCCGTCTGAAAACGATGTGGGCAGGCTACGCGTTTGCCACGGATTTCCGCAAGAAGCGCGGCCATGCATTCATGCTCGAGGATCAGACCTACACCGAGCGCGTCCAGAACTTCAAGCAGCCGGGCACGTGCATCCACTGTCACGGATCGGTCTACGTGCCCTACAAGAAGGCCGGGAACGGCGACTTGATCAAGGGTTTCGAGCACTACAACCAGATGCCGTATGCCGAGGCGCGCAAGGACTTCACCCATCCGATCGCGTGCATCGATTGTCATGCTCCTGACACGATGGCGTTGCGCGTCACCCGGCCGGGCTTTATCGAAGGCATTCGCGCCGTGAAAGCCAGCGAGGGCGTGAAGGACTACGACGTGAATACGATGGCGACCCGGCAGGAGATGCGCGGCTTCGTCTGCGGGCAATGTCACGTCGAGTACCTACTTCAAGGGTGCGGAAAAGCGCCTCACCTATCCGTGGGCCAAGGGTCTGAAGGTGGACCAGATCTACGAGGTACTACCGCGAGGTGGGCTTCACCGACTGGACGCACGCCGAGACCGGAGCGCCCGCGCTCAAAGCCCAGCATCCCGAGTTCGAAATGTGGAACCAGGGCATCCACGCCCGGTCAGGGGTGACCTGCGCCGACTGCCACATGCCCTACATGCGCACGGGTGCGCAGAAGATCAGCGACCATCACGTCCGAAGCCCGTTGCTCAACATCAATCGCGCCTGCCAGACCTGCCACAAGTGGTCCGAGGATGAGCTGCGCGACCGCGTTGAGACGATCCAGGGGCGCACCGTCGCGCTCCGCAACCGGGCGATGGATGCGCTGGTCGCGCTCATCGCCGACATCAAAGCGGCAAAGGCAGCGGGGGCGACGGGCCCGCAGCTGGCCGCCGCGCTGGAATTCCAACGACGCGGCCAGTTCTATGTCGATTTCGTCGAGTCGGAGAACTCGAACGGCTTCCACGCGCCGCAGGAAGCGGCGCGCATCCTGGGCGAGGCAATCGACTATCTGCGGCAGGGACAGTTGTCGTTGCGGCCCGTGCTTGCGTCAGCGACGCCAGCCACCGCGCCGCGCTGATGCTTCAACAGGGAGATCGCCTGGCAGCTTTGCGGTGGGTGCCCGGGTATCGAAGCGATTGGCTGCGGGCGGATCTCGTCGCCGGCCTCACGCTTGCCGCGTATCTCCTGCCGGCGGGAATCGGCGACGCGTCGCTTGCGGGGCTCGCGCCTGAGGCGGGTCTCTACGCCTGCCTGTTTTCGGGGCTGGTCTTCTGGATCTTCTGCAGCTCCAAACACACGGTCGTGACCGTCACATCGGCGCTGTCGCTGCTGATCGGGGCGTCGGTGGGCGATCTCAGCGCCGGTGATCCTGTACGCCATGCGGCCTTCGCGGCGTGCGTCACGCTGATGGTCGCAGGAATCGCGTTCGCGGCGTGGCTGGTCCGCGCCGGCACTGCGATTGATTTCTTCTCCGAAACCGTGCTGGTGGGCTTCAAAGCGGGCCTCGCGCTCTACCTGGCGAGCACGCAGCTTCCAAAGCTGTTCGGGTTCAAGGGGACGCACGGCGACTTCTGGGAGCGCTCGGCGTACTTCGTCGCCCATCTTGGCGACACGCACAATATGTCTCTGCTCGTGGGCATCGTCGCTCTGACGGCCCTCGTTGCGGGCAAGCTGTGGCTGAAGCATCGGCCGGTGGCGTTCTTCGTGGTGGTCGCCGGTATGGGCGCGGCTCGATTCATGGACCTCGATGCCCGGGGCGTGGCGTTGCTGGGACAGGTGCCGCAAGGCCTGCCGGCCCTCGGTCTGCCGGACGTGAGCCGGCAGGATCTGAACGCGCTGCTGCCGATCGCGCTGGCCGGCTTCGTGCTCGCCGCCGTCGAGACATCCGCGATTGGGCGCATGTTCGGTCAGAAACACGGCAATCGTTTCGACGCGAACCAGGAGCTCCTGGCGCTTGGCGCCGGCAATCTGATGGCGGGACTCGGTCGCGGATTCCCGGTGAGCGGCGGCATGTCGCAGTCGCTCGTCAACGAGAGTGCAGGGGCGCGCACGCCGGTGTCTGGCCTGGTCGCCGCCCTCTTCACCCTCGGCGTCGTGCTCTTTGCGTCGGGATTGCTGCGGAATCTGCCGCAACCGGTGCTTGCGGCCATCGTGCTGGCGGCCGTGATGGGCCTGGTCGACATTCGCGCCCTGCAGCACATCTGGCGATTCAGCCGAGCGGAGTTCCTGGTGGCCATCGCGGCCCTCGTCGGGCGTGCTCGGATCGGGCCCCGTCAACGGCGTGCTGCTGGGCGCCGCCATGTCGATCGTGCTGCTGCTTCGCCAGGCGGCGCGACCGCGCGTCACCGAGCTGGCCAGGATTCCCGGAACAAGGCACTTTGCAGACCGCGTCCGCCACCCGGAGAACGAATCGATTCCTGGTGTGCTCGTGGTCCGCTGTGAATCTTCGCTCCTGTATTTCAATGTGGAATTCGTCCGCGAGCGTCTGTCCGAGATCTTGAGCGCGCGCCCGGATCCGCCGCGGCTGATCGTTTTTTTCCTTGGCGCCGTGCCGAGAATTGATCTTGCCGGGGCCGAACTCCTCGCCGACCTGCACCACACATTTCGGACGCGCGGCGTGGAGTTCCGCCTCGCCGAAGCGAACGGAGAGGTGCGAGACGCGCTCCGGCGGATCGGATTCGAGCGGGAGTACGGGAGGCTCGAATCCGGCGAGACCGTCGATGGGATCCTCTCGAAGTTCCGCGAGATCTGATTCAGAAGGTCACGACGAGAGCGAGCACGTAGGTGGGCTTGGCGTCGTCCGGATTGAACACGTAGCCGGCCAGGCTCGCCCTCTTGAAGGAAAAGGCCGCGAGCAACCCGCGCTGGATGTCGCGATCGGTCTCGTATAACCGCGTCCGCTGCGTCACCAGGCCGAACCGAAAAGACTCGACGGGCGCCAGCGTCAGCTCCGACCAGTTGTAGAAGAAACTGTCCGAGCTGCTGCCCATGTCGACGACATACTCACCCTCGCTGTAAAGTTCGAGCTTCGACCAGCTCAGCGAACCTTTATAGCCTGGCGCGATACCGTTGGTGTCGCCGAACACGCCGCCAATCATCGGCGTGAACTCCCACGCCAGCGTGTCTTCGCCGCTGAAGTTGTAGCCGACCCAGGCCGAGCCCGTGTCGAGCGCTTCGTAGTTGTAGCGCGCTTCAAGGTGCAGCCAGTTGCGGTCAGCCGTGAAGGTGGGTTGCACGTATTCGCGGTCGTCGGGTACGAAATACGTGTAGGCAGAGCCGGTAAAGGACCAGGCCTTATCCTCCGCTGTCGGCGTCTTCGTCGCCGCGGCGACGGGCACGCTCGGCGGGGCCTGGGCGAAGGCCGCGGCATTCGAAAGTACGATCGCCACCGCCAGGCAGGTCAGCCCTCGCACGTCACTATCCTCCCAGCGCCATGGTCATTCCGACCAGAAACAGCCCGACGACAACCATTGCCACACCCACCAGCCATGGATGACGCCCGGTCATGTTGCCGAAGGCGTAGCCGGTCAGAAACAGCATCACGATCGCAATCGCATTCGATACCCGCAGGGCCGGTCCGGCGTCGGCCATGAAAATGAACGGGAGCACTACCGGAAAGGTGGAGACGAACACGATCACAAACACGCCGATCGCTCCCAGCCATTCGTCCTTGCCCAGGTGCGCGCGTTGCGGTGGGTCGGCGAGCTGCATCAAACGTTGGCGCATCGTTTCCAGTTCGCCCGGCTCGAGGATCGACGCAACCACCGGCGGCAGTGCGTCGGCGATGAGACGCTGGGCCACCTGAGGATCGGTGGTGCTGCGCACCGCGTGGTATGCCGTGAGTCCCCGGCCTTTCTCGGCGAGGCAGCCCATCAGATACAACATCCCATCGATGATGCCCCAGGCGATGTTGCACCCGAGCGCGCCGATGAGCATGACGCGAACATCTTCACGGCCGGCCTCGGCGACGTTCAAGGACCCCGTAAACGTGAGGACCATGATCAGCCCGAACAGGACTTCAGAGAGGCGATCAATGGGATCCAGTACCGCGCTTGGCGGGCCTGGTGGTCTCGGCCAATCAAGCGACTCGCGGTGGCAAGAGGTACAGCGTCATGGCGAAGATCGCATAGACCATCAGCAGCAGGACGCCCACGAACCACGCCGAGCGCCCACTGTTGGTCACCATCGCGGCCGTCATGGTGGCGAAGAACACCATCACCACGGCGCCAGGCCAGAACTGCAGGTTCATCGGCGTCGGGCCGATGACATAGCTCACGAGCACCAGCACCGGCGCGACGAAGAGAGCGATCTGTGACGAGCTGCCGAGCGCGATGCCAACGCTCAAGTCGAGCCGGTTCTTGCGCGCTCCCGAGAACGCCGACGCCATTTCCGCCGCACCGCCGACCAGCGCCACGATGATGAAGCCGACAAACGCCGGGCTCATGCCGAACGTTTCCGCCGCCTTCTGCACCGACTCGACAAAGATCTCGCTCACTCCCGCCACCAGGACCGTGACGCCGGCCAGGGTCGCCAGGGCCAGGCCCATCGGCCACGGCGTGTGGCCCGCCTCCCCGGCTTCAGCACTGGCGAACAGCTCGGGATGCGTCTTCATCGAAAAGAACATGCTCAATCCGTACGCGACGATGAGCAGGACGGACAGGCCCACGCTCAACTTCTGGGTGAAGGCGGCGCCCGCGGCCGAGTCGACTTGAGAAACCGCCGAAGGAATCAGCAGCGCGACGGTTGCCAGGAACAGCAGAGCCGACTGCATTCGGGCGCTGATGCGGTTGTATTCCTGGGCGTGATACTTGAGGCCGCCGAGAAGCAGACACGCGCCCAGCATGAACAACGTATTGGTGACGATCGCGCCGGCAAGCGACGCCTTGACCAGCACATATTGCCCGGCACGCAACGCCGTGAGCGCAATGACCAGTTCGGTCAGATTCCCCAGCGTCGCATTGAGCAGGCCACCGATCGCATCCCCCGTCTTGGCCGCGACCGATTCGGTGGCGTGACTGAGTAACGCGGCGAGCGGCACGATCGCCAGCACAGACAGCAGGAAGAGAAGGGTGTGCTCGTCGTGCCTCAGGTTCTTGGCGACGAAGACCGTGGGCACGAAGACCAGCAGCCACAGCAATTTGTTGTGAAGGATTTCGTCGAGCAGTGGCTTCATGAACCCGTCCTCTGCGGCGGCGCATTGGTCAGTGAAAACTTTACTGACGACGGCAAAGAAGAACCCCGTGGACAGTCCGCACATCAGGATCCCGGTCAGGGCCTCAATCGGAGCGAGCAGCCGCCACTCCTGCGGCAGTACCAAGTCGCCATACCCCACCGTGGTGTAAGTCACCCCGGAAAAATAGAAGGATGACTCAGCATCCGGCAGGCACTTCTGGTACCAGTAGAACACTGCCCACACCGAAATCTCGGCGAGATGCAGGAGGAGCAGGCACCACGCCACCCATACGAGCAATCGCGTCGTCGGCCAGAACGCAGTAATGGACTCGACGCTGCGTGCGCCGCAGCATCGTGGACAGCCCGGCGGCATGAATCGTCACCGTCACGGCCAGGAGACACCAGGCGATCAGGAGCGTCCAGATCATAAGTTACGCGGATCGGAATGACGGAGGTCAGCGGCGCGGCCGCGAAGCCTCGGAACCTGACCTAGGGCCTGCCGCCGCTGGGCCGCTCGATCTGTTTGTGGCAAAACTCGCAGTCGTCGTTGATCTTGCTGCCGTCCGATGACGTGCGGCCGTCGTGGCAACGCGCGCATCCGGGTGACGCGATGTGCCCGAGGTTGTCGGGATACACGCCAAAGGTTACCTTCATCGACGGAAATACATTTCGCCCGTACACGCTCTTCACCGCGGCAATGGTCCGTGCCAGCGCCGCGTCGTCGACACCGTCCTTGCCGGCGTAGAAGGCGCGCACTCCCCTGTCAATGTCGGCGAGGGCCTGCTCCGGGGTGGCATACTCCGCCTTCACCAGGCGAACGCTCTCCCGGCGAACGAACGGCAGATCGCGGCTGATGCTGCCGTTGGCAATGGCGGCGTCGATCGCATTCTCGGCGGTCGGCGCAATCCGGTGCGCCGGCACGTTGTGGCAGTCGATACAGTCCATCACGCGCCGTTCACCTTTGGCGATCTCGTCGTCGGTGGCTCCCTCGGCCTTGTATTCCTTGACCTTGCCGTCCTTGCCGATCAGCCGCACAAGTGGAATCTTCTGCCGCTCGTGATCGGTGTGGACGAACTCGATGCGGACGTCGGGATCGGCATGCCAGTGAATCGCCCGGCCGCTCGACGTCGGCCGGCCCGGCCCGCCAACGAGCATCTGCAGGATTGTCTCTGTTTCCGAGTTGACGTCGTCGTCGGCGTACTCACGTTTGACCCTGACCATGTCGCCGAGATCGCGGCCCGGCCAGTGACACTTGCCGCACGTCTCCAGCGCCGGACGCATGTCGGCCACGCCGGGGATCGGTTTGGGAATCTGGTTGGTGATGACGTGATAGAGCTGCCGCGTGCCGGCGAGCTTGGCGCGCACGAGTGCCTTCGCGCCTTCACCCACGTGACACTGGGTGCACGTGACCTCCGAGTGCGGCGCCGCCTGCCACGCGGTGAACTGCGGGGTCATCGGCAGATGGCAGGATTGGCCACAAAACGTCGGCGACTCCATGTAGTGCATCGCGCCCTTGGCGGCGAGCGAGACGATGACGATGTTGACGGCGGTCAGCGCGATAACGGCCAGGATCGTTCGGCGCGTGTGCGGCTTGCGCAGATCGAAGACCGGCCAGTCGCGTGCGGTGTCTGGATGATCGCGGAGCCTGCGGACTTCCAGCCACATCCCCAGGGGGATGAGCAGAAGACCGAGCACAAAGAATGCGGGGACGACGACGAAGACGACCAGGCCCGCATAGGGGTGGTTGAACAGTCCAAAAATGACGGCAATGACCAGCGCGATGAAGACGACGGCACTCACCGTCGTCAGCACGGCGCCGGCCACGGCCAGCGGATGGCGGGCTAAAGTCGCACGGCTGGCCACGTTACCAGTTACTTGAGGCTTTGCATGTAGGCGACAAGCGCGTCGAGGTCAGCCGCCGGCAACTTCTCCATACTTCGCCGGCATAGGTGGCTTCTTCGTGGATGCTGTCTTCTTCGTCATTTCCACCGGGGTGACGATCCACGCCTTGATGTCTTCGGCGCTGAGCTTCTTCCCGACGCCGTCAAGCGGGCTCTGCTTGCCGCCCTTGCCGGCGATGTTATGGCAGGTCGCGCACTTCTGGGCGGCGTAGATCTCCTCGCCCTTCTTCACCAGCGCGGCGTCCTGACCCGCCCCGAACACGGGGATGGTCAGACCAATCATCAAAGCACCCAGCGGCAGAATCGTTTTGGTTTTGAGCGTCATGAGCACGGGCCTCCCAAGGAATCACCAGAAGTAGCGCAGCCCAAAGATCGTCGAGTGCGCAGTGTACGGACGGTAGACATAGCCGAGAACGAGTGAACTTGGCTGCACGATGCCGTTGACCACAGTCTGATCGAACGCGAAGTCGTAGAGGCTCAGCGGCTCGTACAGATACGAGAATGATGCACTGAGGCGCTCGGAGAGCCGGTAGCGGGCGTCGAGGCGCAGCTGCTGCAGCTTGTTGTAGACGTCGGGCAGCTGATTGGGCGGCGGGATGGGGCTGCCCACCGGGATCGAATAGAGATAGCTCCCCTCCGCGTAGCTGAAGTCGTAGGCGACGCGCATCTCCAGGTTGCGGCCGATGCGTGGCGGATTGGCGTAGATGGAGAAGTAATTCACCGTCTCGGTCGAATCGGCGGTCCAGTCGCGCAGCGGGTCGTTGAACTGCGCGTCGGACGAGTCTCCCTCGTGCGAACGCTGCAGCCCGGCGTAGCGCTCGAAGTTGTAGCTTCCACCTACCCCCATGCCGTTCGGCAGCTGGTAATCGGCCGCGAGCGAGAAGGTACGGCCGCTGGTGTCCTGCAGGCCGTAGAAACTGTTACTGAAGTCGTCCTTGATGATGCCGGCGCCGATGCTGAAGGTCAAGGCGTCAGACGGCACGATGTCGGCCTGGGCGGTGAAGCGGTTGCGCGTCCGATCGGCGAGGTCGAAGTGACGCATCTCGGGATGATCACCAATTGCGGTCAGCTGCGTTTCGTCGAGGTCTGAACCGGTGCGATCGGCGAACTCGTATACCGTGCGGAAGGTGAGCCACGAGGTGCCGATCGCATCGGCCGAGACGCGGAACACGTTCTCGCCGCTCGACTCGAAAATTCGCGCGTCGTAGCCGTTCGCGTTGTGGCCATAGCCGACCGTGACCGCAAACGGCATGAGCTTCGTCCACGTCGCGTCGGCATCGAAGGTCGTGCGGCTGTGGCCATAGAGATCGGGACCGCCGGTGGGCGTCGTCGACAGCGAGCTGTCGTAGCTGACCATGTCGGTGATGGACGTGGCAGGCATCTGGTTGTTGTAGGTGTAGTTGCGCACCCGCGCGCTGAAACGCCAGTCGGTCGACGGGCGCGAGGTCAGATTCAGGTTGGTCGAATAGACCTGGGCTTCCCCCTCGGTCGTCGCGCGCGGCAGCGCGATCTGCGGCAACGCCGAGTTGATCGTGAAGGGCTGCAGCGGCTCGTCGTTGCTCCACAAGCCGTACGAGAAGTTACCCGTCAGCTGGGTCTTGCGGGCCAGCTTCGTGGAGCCGGCAAAGGTCACGGTCTGGGCCGAGTTCGAAGGCCAGAGGGCCATGCGTCCGCGTCCGGGGGAGCCTGACGCGTCGTCGAGGCGCAGTGGGCTATCCCAAGTCAGCGTCGGCGCGATGTTCTCGAACCAGGAGCCGTTGTAAGCGACGCGCAGCATACTGCGCCCGTTGGTCCACTCGGTGCCGAGCGCCAGATCATTGGCGCGTGAGTCGTACGGAAGCGCCACCTCGACGTCGTTGCTGAAGCCGAAGCTGGCGCCCCATGGCAGCTCGCCGTTGTGCTTCTGGGTCGTGAAGCTGGCCGTCAAATCCAGGTTCTGGTTAGGCGTCGCGATGACGGCGAATCGGCCGATGTCACGCCGCTCCCGCAGGTCGAACTTCGGCGCCAGCGGGACGTACAGGTTGAGTTTCGCCGGATCGAGGTTCTGAATCGCCAGCTGCGTCGCATCGTCGAGCACCAGCGTGCCCTCAGCGCCCGTATACGGCGTCGCCGTATCCACGCTGTAGAACTGTGGGATCTGCTGCCAGCCGCCGCTCAGGGACAAGCGGCCGATCAGGTCATAGCTGCCGTGGTACTCCTGGTCGCGGTAGCCAACGTTCTCGGCCCGCGCGTTGAAGTCCCACTTGCCGTCTGGCTGTGCCAGCGAGTAGCGGAAGTTCGAGAACAGCAGGCCGTCGCGCTGATCCTGGTAGCGCTGGTAGCGCGCCGGATCCCCCTCAATACTCGTGGCGCGGCCGCCGACGAGAAACTCGCGTTCGGTCGGAGCGAAGAGACTGCGCAGCGCCTCGGGCGCTTCAGCTGCGGCAGGCGCGGCTGGCGCCGGCGGCTGCGCTGGCGTCTGAGCCGGGGTCTGGGCCGGGGTCTGCGCTGGCGGCTTGGTGGTTCCCTGTGCGTGCGCGACACCAGGCGCAGCCAGCCCGAGAACAGCGATCGTCGTGATGGCGAATCGGCGCATACAACGGCTCCGCTTAACGCATGAAGAACTGGCCCGAGGGGTGATTCGAGCCGTGCACGTTCGAGTGACAGTTCACACAGGATCTGCCAAACATCCGATTACTCTTGTTGGTCGTGATCTGGTCCTTGTCGTAGAGCGTCGCCGGGTGCTTGCTCGCGATGTGGCAGCGCTGGCAGAGCATCGGCATGCGGACAACGAGCATCCGATCGTTCGAGGATCCGTGCGGGTCGTGGCACGTCGCGCAGTTCTCGCGGACCGGCGCGTGCTCGAACAGCATTGGTCCGCGCATCTCGGTGTGACAGCTGATGCACGACTCGGCGACCGAGTTCCCCACCTTCAGTGCCTTCACGTTATTGATCGAGCCATGCGGGTTGTGGCACGACGAGCACGCCATCTTGCCCTCGCGCACCGGCATGTGCGCGACCGCGCGCTCGGTCTTGGCGACCTGCGTGCGGTGGCAGGTCGCACAGAGCTGCGTCTCCGTGGTCTTCACGAGTTGCTTCGTGAAGGACGCCGGCTTGTGCACGCTATGACAGGTCGCGCACGACAGGTTGCGCGCCTCGTGCGTGCTGCCCTCCCAGCCGGCGTGGGTACCGCGGTCGTGGCACGTCATGCACGTGGCGCTGATCTCGGCTGGTTTCAGCTCTTTGATCTTTGGCATGTGGCCTTTGGCATCGTCGTCGACGTGCGCCTGGCCTGGACCGTGACAGCTCTCGCATCCGAGTTTGGCGGCAGGCGATCGGGGGTTCGCGGCCTGCCCGTGCTTGGTGCCCTTGAGACTGGCTTCCTGATCGGTGTGGCACATCACACACGTGTCGCTCCCGGCGTAACCTGGGGGCAGACCCGCGGATGCCTGAACAGATATCTGAGGGGGTGGCTGGGCTGGAGTCTGGGCGCCGGCCGGCGGCTTGGCCGGTGGCTGCGCTTGCGCCGCCGACACCTCAGGCTCCGAGCCGCCTGCGATCCTCAGCACCAGCGCCGAGAAGAGCAAAAGAGTAGCGAACGTCAGCGAACGCTTCATAGCGGACTCACTGAATGCCGCGTGACGCAGCCCAAGTCAACGGCACCGAAGAGCCCATTGAGACTCGCTGCTTAACTGCGGAGAGTAGCATCAAGCGCGGGAACTTTCGCAAGGACATTTTGCGATTTGCTGATTTTTTCTGTTTCTTTCGCCTGAGGTTCGCGACAATTCCAGCGACGCCTCCGGAATGCCGGAGATGCACGAATATTCGTAGATGAATCGACCCTGCGTCACCATATGTGGTGACCTGAATCTGGCCCAAAATCGGCCTTGACACGCGGCGAACGCGGAGGCAATGTTGCGGCAACGCGGAGGTTCACATCACAGTGAACGGGCTCACGATCCGCGACTATCTGGAGGCCGTTGGTGAATCCCATCGCGAATGCTCCCGGCAGCGCCGCACCAAAGTCGACCATCAGTCGCAGAGACTTGTTGAAGCTGACGCTCGGTGGCGGCGGCGGACTCGCGCTCGGCGGGCTGCTCGACGTTACCGCCATGCGCGCTGCGACGAAAGACTTGAAGCTCGCAGACGTCAGCGAGTTCACCACCTCCTGCAACTTCTGCTCATGCGGGTGCGGCATGATCGCGGCCGTTCGCGACGGCAAACTCCTGACGATGGAGGGCGACTACGACCACATCGTCAATCGCGGAGCGCTGTGCGTCAAAGGCATCTCCATGCATGCGACCCACGCCTCTCCGCAGCGGTTGACGACGCCCCGCTATCGAGCGGCGGGCAGCGCCGAATGGCAGGAGATCTCCTGGGACGACGCCATCACGAGGGTCGCGCAGAAGATCCGCAAGACGCGCGACGAGACGTGGATCGCGACCGAGCAGGTGAATACGCCCGACCTGTCGGTCGATCGCGCGTCGGGCGATCGGCTCCAGAACGCCCCACAATTTATCCCTCATGAGGGCGGGAATCGAGAGGTGCCCGTCA
>CAWJNJ010000004.1:0-39139 GCA_963844245.1 uncultured Acidobacteriota bacterium
CCCGTGCGACAGCACGGCGCCCGGCGCACCACATCCCTTTTGGTCGTCGGCCTGGCCCAGCACCCGTCCAACCTGCGCGTTCACGCCGAGTGCCTGGAAGAAATCGCCGGTGACGTAGAGGCCGCGGGCGGGGGGGTCCTCGCCATAGTAGCTGGGTTCCAGGTCGTGATGCCCCAGGCAAACAGTTGTGAGAAACCCTGTTGCTCTGCCCGGATGGCCTGCCACAACGGCTCGGTGAAGATCGGCCGGCGGCTGAAGAACTGCCCGGTGCGGCCGGTGTCGTTGGTGTTGATGCCGATCGCGGCCAACTCCTGCGGACGCTCGACGGGAAGAGCCCGCATGCGAACGGAATTCACGAGCTGAAAGATGGCGGCGTTAGCCCCGGTGCCGAGCGCGAGTGTCAGGATCGCCACGATGGAGAACGTCGGGTTCTTGCGCAGCAGCCGGATGCCGTAGCGGAGATCCTGCCAGATGGTCTCGATGAAGCCCAGGGTGTTCATGTCGTAAATCTCCTCGCGGATCTGCGTGGCGCTGCCGCTCGGCTAGCGGGTTAGACGAAGGTCTCGCGGAAACGGTTGGCCAGCGCGTGCGGGGGGCCTGGCGGAGGCGTGGTGACGCAGGATGCCTGCGGCACGCACACGACGACACGGCGACGACAGACGAACGCGACCTTTCAAGACGTTGCGGCGCGGAGAATGCGCGTGCGGCAGGCGGGTAAGCGGCACGGGATGTCAGGGGCGCGGCGACCTTGAGCGGCGTGAGGGCGATAGTAGAAAAATCGGGCCGGAGGTGTTCCCGATCGGCCGAGGCGACCAGATCCGCCGCTGGCCTCCAATCCACCTCGCTACTAGACGTGATCCTCGACCGGCTCTCGGATCTGACCCGAGCCGAGCGACGCATCGTGAGCGTCACGCGCCGGAGGCCCGATTCTCCACGCCAGCGAAGCGAGGAGCCGCGGCCGCTGCGTCCGCTGCCGACCCGGCAGCTCCACGCACACGACCCAGGGCGCGAACTGATCCTCGGCTGGGCACACGGGGCCGACCGCCAACAGTCTCGTGGCTGAGAGTCTCCTCGCATTGAATCCGTTGTGCCCATGCCAGGCTGGGCGGCGCTACACTTTTCAGCATGCCTGAGATCACGTGGTCGCAGTTCGAGGTCGTCGAGATGCGGGCGGGGACGATTGTCGGCGTCGAAGATTTTCCGCAGGCGCGAAAGCCGGCATACATCATCGCCGTGGATTTCGGTGTTGCCGGCGGCGTCCGCCGCACCAGTGCGCAGGTCACGGCGATCTATGCGAAGGACGAACTCCTCGGGCGCCAGGTGATGGGAGTGGTGAACTTTCCTCCGAAGCAGATCGGGCCGCTGATGTCGGAGTTCCTGCTGGTGGGGTTCTATCGCGAGGACGGTGCGGTGGTGCTGGCCGTGCCGGACCGTCCCGTCCAGAACGGCGCGCGCGTCGGCTGATTTTGCGTGTCGCTAAACGCCACCGTCCATCGACGCAAACCTCTGAGCCTTCGTGGTTTGTGGGAAAGGGGGCCAGGCCCCTTAAGGGGCCTGGCCCCCTCCTCGCCCCCTCCTCACCGTTTTTCAGGGTCCGCTCACGACTCGGCCCGCCGTGGACGGCTATCGTCGGCCCATGAAGAAGCTGCTCATCGTCCTGCTGCCGAGCCTCCTCGTGACGGGATGCGCACCCGCGCTGATGACCGCGGCCGCGATGTCGCGCTCCCGTCACTCCGACCATCGTTACGAGCGTCCTGCCGCGCCCTCGCCGGTCGGACGTTGGGACAACGTCATGATGCTGGACCCCGGAACGCCGCTCAAGGTTCTAACCATGGACGGCACGGTGGTCACCGGACGCTTCGTCTCGGCCAACAACAAGACGCTGCGCCTCGACGCCGCAAAACCGGAAGCGCTCGCGATGACCGACGTCATGCGCGTGGACCGAACCGGCACGGCGTCCGGTATCGTTGCGAAGGAAGGATTGAAGGGCGCAGCGGTCGGTGCCGGCGTCGCCGGTGTCGCGGGCCTGATTGTTGGCGCAGCACCGCCGCCGCGCGTTTTCGCCGGCGCCGCACTGGTCGGCGGCTGCATCGGTGCCACCATGCAGGCCGGCGCTCCTGGCCTCGGCACGATATACGTCGCGCTTTCGCCAGCTTCGTCCGGCGGCGCCCCTCAAGATATCGAGGCGCGGATCGCGACCCCGACGTTCACCCCGACCGTGATCACGAACAACAGGGCCGAGATACCGTACCCACCAGACGGTCGGCGGATATGCGGGCGACGGTATGCTCGAGACGGTCGATCCAAAAATGACCAGGCCGAGCAGGTCCGACCCGCGAGCGTCCCGGTAAGACGCCGTGCTGGGGCCAGGAGCGCCATCAGGCACAGCGTCGAGAAGCTTCCCGGCCCGGCGCACCCGCCGAATGGACTTCGGAACGAAGCGAGCCCGATCAGGGCTACGGCCACTTGCAGTAAAGCCAGGCGCCCTGCCGGCGTATCGATCCGAAGCGGACGTCGCCATCCGGCGAAGGCGGCGAGACCGATGATGACGATGCCGTAAATGGACGCGAGCGAAAGGCCGATCGGCTGGGTCAAGGAGGCGACGCCGAGATTGCGCAGGCGGACGGTGAGTCCGTAGACCGTCCAGTTATTCGCGACCGTGTCGGGGCGCTCCGCATGTGGGAAAGCGCTCCCGTCCGCCATCTCCGGTAGGGCGGTCCCGACGAAGTCCGGCAGCGGCCTGGTTCCCTGTACTGCGATCGTCAGCCCGAGCAGCACCACGCCGGCCCGGGCCAGCCACGCGAGCGCGCGCCATCGGCGTGCCGCCGCGAGGTGGACGACGAGGATGCCGGGGAAGATCTTGGCCGCGGCCGTCCACGCCACCAGCGCCGCACCGGCGCCCATCCGTCCAGCGAGCAGCAGCGCAAATCCCGCGACGGCGAGCGGCGTGGCGGAAACCTGGAAGTTCCCCTGCTGCAGCGAAAGACCACGCCCGGCATCGCCAGCACGAGCGCTCCGCCGGTCAACACTGTCGCCCCCGCGACACCGCCGATCCAGATGGCCGCGGCCACGAACCCACCGATGATGATCAGCAACTGCATCGCAAACCACAGCGCGCGGAACGAACCGAACTCCGGGGTCACAAGGCGCAGCGACTGCGGCAGCAGCAGGAAGGGCGGTGGATAGTGATAGCGATCGACCTGAAGCGTACCGATCTTGCGCGGCTGGTAGTGGGCGAGCTCGTAGATGTTCACAGAACCGTCCGACGCCAACCGCGCTCCTTCCGCATACGACGTCATGCAACTGTGTCGGGTGCGGAACGGGTCGGACGGCTGGGTCGAGTATTCGACGCGGTTGGAATCGGTCATGAAGACCGTCAGCGGAATGATCTGCGCACCCGCCGCGATGGTGGCTGCTGCTGCCGTTACGGCGAGCCATCGCCGCGTCGCGAAGGCGAAGCCGGTGGCGAGGAACAATTGTCGCGACACCAGGCCAGCGAAATCGAGGCGATCATGGCGCCGACGACCAGGGCCCCGAGAGGGGCAAGTCCCAGGCCGACCGCGCCGACCGACATGGCGGGAACCACGAACGATCCGAGGCCTATGGCCAGCCACAGCCTCAAATGGAAAAGGGAAAAGGGAAAATGGAAAAGAGCCCTATTCACAGGCGTTCTCCCTTTCCCTCTTCCCTTTTCCCTCTTCAATTACTTAGAGCTGGTCGTCGTCGATCGCGGCTTCGCGTTCTTCACGTGCTTGTCGAGCCACTGCAGCGTCTCGGCGACGACATGCATGTTCGATTCGCGCGCCGCATAGCCGTGCGCCTCGCCCGGCAGCGTGACATAGCGGACGGTGCCGCCGTGGCCCTTGATCGCCATGTAGAGACGCTCGGACTGGATCGGGAAGGTGCCCGAGTTGTCGTCCGCCTCGCCGTGGATCAGCAGGATCGGTTCGTTGATCTTGTGCGCGTAGTAGAACGGCGACATCTTCTCGTAGATCTCCGGGACCTCCCAGAAGGTGCGGGTCTCGGCCTGGAAGCCGAACGGCGTCAGCGTGCGGTTGTAGGCGCCGCTGCGCGCGACACCGGCGCGGAAGATGTCCGAGTGCGCCAGCAGATTGGCGGTCATGAACGCGCCGTAGCTGTGGCCGCCGACGCCGATGCGGTCGCGGTCGGCGATCCCAGCCTCGACGGCATAATCGACCGCCGCCTGGGCACTGGCCACCAACTGCTCGATGTAGGTGTCGTTGGCCGTCTCGCCCGGCCCGATGATCGGCATCGTCGCGCTGTCGAAGATGGCGTAGCCCTGTGTCAGCAGGAGCAGATGCGACGATCCGCCGACCTGCGTGAACCGGTTGGTCGAGCCCGAGATCTGGCCCGCGGTGTCGGCAGACGTGAACTCGCGCGGGTAGGCCCAGATGACCATCGGGAGCCGTTCGCCCTCCTTGTAACCGGGCGGCAGGTAGATGGTGCCGGAGAGCTGGACGCCGTCCTTGCGCTTGTAGGTGACCATCTTCTTCTGCACACCCGAGAGCTGCGGATGCGGGTCGGCGAAGTTCGTGACCGCGCGCGCTTCCTTGCTGGCGGTGTCGCGCACCATGTAGTTGGCCGGCGTCTTTGCGGTCTGACGGCTGGTGATCAGTTTGGTCGCGTTGTCGTCGAGCAGTGCGACGACGGTTTCGTAGGCATCCGTGTCGGACTGCCAGACGCGCGTCGACTTCAGCGTTTTCAAGTTGAAGCGATCGAGGAACGGACGGTCGCCGGTCGGCGTCGGACCGGTGCTGGTCAGGTAGATGTCGTCACCGACCTGCATGATCGTGCCCGCGCCGGGGCGGGACATCGGCGTGCCGGGATCGGCGTAGGCGTCTTCGGAGCGCAACTCCCAGACTTTTCGCGGTGCGCCGGTGAAGCCATTCTCGAACATCCAGACGCGGCGCATCCGCGTCGGTCGATCGAATTCGTTGGTGATGGCGACGCCCTTCTCGGTGAACGACATCCCGGCGTAGCGCCACTCGGTCTTGAAGACTTCGGTCGGCTCACCCGTGAATGGTGCCTTCAGCATCACGACGCGATCACGATGCGGGACCTTGACCTTCGGATCGCCCTTGTCGAGCGCCTCGGTCCAGAAGAGCGTACCCGGCTCGGTCGGATGGAACATGAACGACCGCGGGCCGTCGAATACGCCGTTGGTCGGCACGGTGTCGCTCATCGGCACATCAGCCAGCTTTCGAACCATCTTGCCGGACCGGTCCCACAACTCGATGTCGCGCGGGAACTGGAACGAGGGCACGAGGTAGGAGTAGGGGCGCTTCAGGCGGGTGACGATCAGGTACTTGTCATCCTCGGATCGGCTGGCGCCCTGGTAAACACCGGGGGCGCCGATGTTGGTCTTCGTGCCGTTGAGGGCCACCCACGCCAGCTGCGTGCCGTAGTAATAGTCGAACAGCTTCTCGTCGTAGGCGCTCGTGAGCAGGTCCTGGAACGTTCGGCCCGGTGCGGTCTTGCCGATGTTCTCCTGGATGTTCGGCCCGGACGGCACCTGCGGTTTCGCCGGCGCCGGCCCACGGCCCTCGGGGATCAGCCGGCAAAAGAAACCAGTGGAAGTCTCGAGCCAGGTGCAGCCGCCCGCGAGTGCGTTGATGCCGCCGTTGAGGACGGTCGTGATCTGGCCCGTCGCGACGTCCGCCAGGAGCAGTCGCACGGCCGTGTCGGTGGTGTGCGTGATCGCCAGCTTCTTGCCGTCAGGCGAGAAGGATCCGCCGAGGGTGCCTCCGGCCGGGATCGCGAGTTTCTTCTCGGCGCCGGTCGCAACGTTCTTCAGGACGAGCCCGGTCGTGGCGCCCATCACGCGCGGTCCGTTGTTGCGCGGGTTGATGCGCGAGCCGGCCAGGCCGATCCATGGCGCGGTCACCTCTGCGATCGACGGCATGCTCGTCCTGTAGGAGAGGAGCATCATCGACCGATCCCGCGAGATCTGGACCGACGGCAGCGGCGTCGCGTCCATGATGTCGGCGATCGCCTTCGGCGGCGTCAGGTATCCCGAGCCCGTGGCCTGCGCCGGCGGGCCCGACTGGGCGGACGGGAGCGCCAGCGCGGTGACCGTCGCGAGAGCGGTTGTGAATAGAAGCGTGCGCGCCTTCATAGCTTTCCTCCTGCAGAGACTTCGTCGAACGCGGCCGGCAGCGGCCGCGAGATGAGTGGACCGTAGTCCTCGAATCCCTTGATGATGTCGGTCGATTTCAGGAACTCCTCGCGGGTGCGTCCGGCCTTCACCTGCGCGCGGGTGTATTCGAGCAGCGCCTCCAGGTAGCCGCGGTGATGGAGCAGGTCGGCGCGGGTGCCGGTGACCTCCCGTCCGGTCCCGGCGTGGCCGAAGATGTAGATCGTGTCGGCGGGAAGTTCGCTCGACACCTGATTCAGGACGACGATCCAGTTCGCGATCGACGCGCCATTGGCGCGGTCGATCACCGGGTGCGTCCGGTTGAACATGAGGTCGCCCATGTGCGCGACGTTCGCCTTCTCGAAGCGAATGACAATATCGCCGCCGGTGTGAGCGGGACCGTAGTGTTTCGCGGAGACCTTCTCATCGCCGTGTTCGAAGGCCCACACATTCGGTGAACGTCTGATCGATGGTGGTCGGTTCTGCCGGTGCCGGCGTGGTCGGCGCGGGCGTCTGCTGGGCCCGGCGCTCAATGGCCTGCGCGTAGCCCGCCTTCAGATAGGTCGGAACGTTCGCATGGGCGACGATCTTCTTCGTCCTGGGACGGAAGACTGCGTTACCGCCGGTGTGATCGCCATGGTGGTGGGTGTTGATGAGCGTGGCGATCTCGGTCTTGCCGGATGTCTTCAGCAAGTGCTCGAGGCAGACGCGGCGGTGTCTGGAAACTGGCTGTCGACACCGATCGCGCCGGCCGGATTGATCAGCCAGCCGATGGTTCCACCGCGCGCCGGAGGTGTCCAATGCCAACACCGCGGCGAAGTTCCTTGATGACCGGGGTGATCGGGGCCTGAGGCTGTTGTGCGAATAGCTCGAAGCGGCCAAAGGCCCCGGCCGCAGCCGCCGCAGCTGAGGTAGTGAGAAAGTGTCGTCGTGTCAGCGCCATAAGTGGCACATCATACGCCGTTTGCCCGTGTGTAGCGCGCCATGAGTGGGGTCACGGAGATGCCGTGGGCCACGACCGACGCGGCGACGACCGCCAGGGTAATGTTCGCCAATGTGCGCGCTTCGTCGCCCGCAAGCCCATGGGCGAGCGCGTAGGCCACGTAATAAATGGACCCGACCCCGCGGACGCCGAACCAGCCGATGATGGCACGCTGGCCGAGCGACGTCCGCGTTGGCAGCAGACTGAGGAAGATGGCGGCCGGACGGATCGCGAGAAACATAACAGGGATCAGCCAGGCCAGCGGCTGGACCGTCCAGGTGATGCCAGCCAGGAGCGCGCCCAGGACGAGGACCATGGCGACTTCGGCGATCCGCTCCAGCTGCTGGTTGAAGGCGAGGACCGCGCTCGCCATGAACGCAGGGGCGCGTTCAGGGTGGGTCGCGTCCTCCTCGCTGACGGGTTCTTTCGTGCGCGGCGCGTTCGCCGGTCTTCGTGTCAGCTCGATGATCTGAGTGCTGCCGCTCAACCCGGCGGAGCGCAAGGCCAGCCGCAAAAACGGCAAGGAACCCGTAGCTGTGAATGAGGAGCGCCGCCCCGTACGAAAGTCCGATCAGGCCAAGGGCGAGGAAGTCATCGAGGCCAACCGCCTCGCTGTGCTCCCTGCGCAGATAGAGGACCAATCGCGCGATCAGCGCGCCACAGAGTGTGCCGATGCCGAGGCCGGCGCCGACCGACCAGACCACATCGACGGCGAACCAGCGAAGCCCTCCGTCGCCGAGCTCGTGAAGCCCGAGGAGGCCGAGCCCCAGCATCACGAAGGGAACGCCGTGCCATCGTTGAGTCCGGCCTCGCCCGTGAGCGCGAAACGAACGTCTTCGCGGTCGTGGGCATGCTCGACCTGTACGTCGGATGCGAGCACGGGATCGGTGGGAGCGAGTATCGCACCAAGAAGGACGGCCGCACCCAGGGAGAGCCCAAGCGCGTAGACGCCGACGAGGGCGATCAGGCCGACCGTGATCGCCATCCCGACCGACGCAAGCAGCACGGCGGCGCGCCAGCGACGGTTTCTCAGCGGTAACCGCAGTTGAGTCCCGCCGTAAAGAGCGAGATCACGACCGCCAGCTCCGACAGGCGCTCGAGCAGCTCGGCGTCGCGGATGATGTCGACCCGCAACAATCCGACGCCGATCGGACCAAGCGCGATCCCCGCCGCCATGTAGAACATGGCGAACGAGAGTGGCAGGCGCTTGAGGACGGACGCGGCCAGTGCCATGAGCACCAGGAGTGCGCCAACCGTGAGATACCAGGTGGTGAACGGCACGCTGTTTATCTGATCATGAATGTGACGTGCGACGTGCGGAGGTCACGTGCGGTGCGACGTTCGACGTGCGACGTGCCGTGCGACGTGCCGGCGACTGCGGCGTGCGGACGTGCGGACTGAGGACGTGCTGGACGATTTACAATCGGTCGATATGTTTACCAACGCATCGCTGGCGCGACGGATCGAGCGCGCTGAAATGGGTCTCGTGCTGGAAGGTGCCGCCGCGGCGTCGAGACGCGTGCCCGCCGATCAGTTGATCGTCGAGGAGTTCAACGGCGGCGCCTCGGTGTTCGTGGAGCAGGGCGCGCCGTTCAACAAGGCTGTCGCCCTCGGGTTCGATGGCGTACCGGAGCCGGAGACGTTCGATCGGCTCGAACAACTGTTTGCAGCGCGCCAGGCGCCGCTGCAGTTCGAGATCGCCACACTCGCCGACCCCGGTGTGGCCCGCGCGCTGACGAAGAGGGGATACGAGCTCGTCGGCTTCGAGAACGTCCTCGGCCTGTCGCTGACACCGTCATCTCGCTTTGAGCCGGTGCCGGGCGTGGACGTAACGCGGGCCGAGGCGGACGAAGCCGCTGCATGGCTCGACGCCGTTGCCGTCGGCTTCATGCATCCGGACACGTTCGACGGACCCTCGTCGCAGCCGCAACTGCCGCGAGATGTGCTCGATCGCGTCTTCGGCGACACGATCGCGGCGCCCGGATTCGAGCGCTACCTGGCGCGCCGTGGCGGCGAGGTGTCAGGCGGCGCGAGCTTTCGAATGCAGGACGGTGTCGCCCAGTTGAGCGGCGCCGCGACGCTCCCGGCGCACCGGCGGCAGGGCGTCCAGAGTGCGTTGCTCAGGCATCGGCTGGCCGAAGCCGTCCGCCGCGGCTGTGACATCGCGGTCGTGACCACCGAGCCCGGATCGAAGTCGCAGGAGAACGTCCAGAAGGCCGGCTTTTCGCTGCTCTACGCACGATACCGTTCTCGTCAAAGCCTAGCCGTTTCAGCACAGCCACTCGCACGTCGAAAGACCTCACCGCAAAGAGCGCCAGGGGCGCAAAGAGGTTTCGCATCGTGACTCCTTGCTGGTTGGCGAGGTTAGCAACCCACCAATGAGTTGCTTAGCGTCCTTGGCGTCCTTCGCGGTGAGTCCGTTGACAGCGTTTACTGATTTCGCAACGCGACGAGCGCGTCCACGTGGGTGGCACGGCGCGCCGGGATCAGGCAGGCGGACACCGCCACCGTCAGCAGCGTCAGGCCCATCGCGATCAGCGTCAGCGGATCGGTGGCGCCCACGCCGTAGACCATGCTCTGCAGATAGCGCGCGAGCGCAAGGGATCCGGCCAGTCCGAGGGCGACGCCGATCAGCGCCGGCCGCAGGTGCTGTCGCAGGATCAGCGAGAGAACGTCGCTGCGTTGCGCGCCGAGCGCCATCCGCAGCCCGACTTCCTGCGTGCGCTGACTGACGGCATGCGCCGTGACGCCGTAGATCCCGATGCTTGCGAGCAGCATCGCGATCGCCGCAAACCCGGCGAGCAGCACGGCGCGGAAGCGGGGCTGCGACAGTGTGTCTGAGAATGCGCATCCAGCGTGCCGGTCGCAAAGAGCGGCAGCTGGGGGTGCAGGCTCTTCACCTCGCGGCGAATCGCCGGCAGAATCGCCGTGGGCTCGCCGGCCGTCCGCACGACCAGCATCTGTGTGCGCGGATACCCCTGCAGCGCGCTGACGTAGACCTCAGGACGAATGGCGCGCGTCACGGCACCGCGCCGCACGTCCCGGATGACACCGATGACGGTGATCCACGGTCCCTGGCTCGCTTGATAACCGAACTTCACTCGGCGTCCGAGCGGATCTTGTCCGGGCCATGCGAGCTTCGCGAACGTCTCGTTGACGACGATCGTCTGGGGAGCCTCGAGATGATCCTGGGTCGTGAAGACGCGTCCGGCCACCACCGGGATCTGCAGGGCGTCGAAGAATCCGGGCGAGACGACTTCGACGGGTACTCGATCTGCTGGCCCGTCGGGGGATCCGGCCGTCCTTCGATGGCCATGATGCCGGAGCTCGTGACCACCGGCATCAGCACGCCGGTCGTGGTCGCGGCGGCCTCGACGCCGGGTAGCGCGCGGACGCGGTCGAGCAGGCGGGTGTAGAAACCGCTCACGTCGGCCGGCTGGGCAAAGAGCGCGGGCGGCAGGCTGACGGTCATCACGGCGACGCGGTCGGTCTTGAAGCCGCGATCCACGTCCTGCATCTTCCAGAGCGTGCGGACGAGGATGCCGGCGCCGGCGAGGAGCACGAACGCGAGCGCCATTTCGGCGGCGATGAGCGCGCTCCGCGTGCGCCGGCTGCCGCCGCTCCCGCCTTCGCGTCCGCCCTCCTGCAGGTGCTCGCGGACGGCGGCCTTGGACGCCTGCAGCGCCGGCACGAGCCCGGCCAGGAGTGCGGCGAGGACGGCGAGCCCCAGGGTAAACAGCAGCACCCGCCCGTCGATAGCGATCGACTCTGCGCGCGGAATGGCGTCGCCGCCGACACGGATGAAGAATTCGGTTGCCCAGAAAGCCAGCAACAGGCCGAGGCCGCTGCCGACCAGGGCCACGACGAACGTCTCGGTGACGATCTGGCGGATCAGCCGTCCTCGCTGCGCGCCGAGCGCCGTCCGGATCGCCAGCTCCTTTCGTCGCGCGGCCGTCCGCCCGAGCATCAGGTTGCCAAGGTTGGCGCAGGCAATCAGAAGCACACAGCCGACCGCGGCCATGAGCACGAAAAGGGAGCGCTCGACGTCGCCAACCAGTTGCCGGTGCAGCGAGACGATGTTGGCGCCGAAGCCGGCCATCGTGGCCGGGTAGGCCTTCTCGAGCCGGTCGGCGATGCCGCTGATTTCAGTCTGGGCCTGTTGCACTGAAACGCCCGGCTTCAGCCGGCCGATCACCGGCAGCCAGAACGATCCGCGCGCATTGCGCTGCGCGTCCGACACGGCCAGCGGCTTCCACATCTCGGCGTCGTCCGGGACGCGCAGCTCCGGCGGCATCACGCCGATGATCTCGTGCGGGACGCCGTTGAGCACGACCGTCTTGCCGATGACGTCCGCGGCGCCGCCGAACTTCCGCTGCCACAGGCCATGCGAGAGCAGGACGACCGCGTCGTTGCCGGTCTTTTCCTGTTCTTCGGTGTAGAGCCGTCCGATCACCGGCTTGAGGCCGATGACGTCGTGAAAGTTCGCCGTCGTGCGCGCGCCGCGGATCCGTTCCGGTTCCTCGGAGCCCGTCAACGTGAACGCCGCGCCGGTGAACGCCGCCACATGCGCGTAGGTGGTGTTCTGCTCGCGCCAGTCGCGGTAGTTCGGATAGGAACCGATGTCTTCCTTGATCGCCTGCGGCCGGTTGTCGAGCCACATCATCGTGATGCGGTCGGCATCCGGGTAGGGCAGCGGCCGCAGCAGGACGCCGTTGAACACGCTGAACACCGCCGTGTTCACCCCGATCCCGACCGCGAAGGTCAGCAGGGCGATCGTCGTAAACCCCGGGTTGCGGAGCAGCATCCGGATTGCGTAACGAACGTCACGAGTCATCGAGGAGAGGTTCATGGAGCCTCGCAAAAGTGTCCGGGATCGAACGGCGGCTTCCCGCCAGCGAACAGGGAACGACTCTTCACGTGATAAAACAAAGGGCGATGAAATCAGGAATTCTGACCGCTATTTTCAGCCTCTTTGCCGCCGCAGCGTCAGCCCAGGGCCTCTGGCCCGGCGCCACCTACGATCCGGCCATTCCGACCCTGAAGAGCGTCATCGGGCACGAGCATGGCGAGGCAATTACTACGCCAGCCGACGTCGCGCGTTACCTCGAGGCTCTTACCAAGGCGGTACCGGAGCGCACCCGGCTGGTGCATTACGCCACGAGCTGGGAAGGGCGGCCGCTCCATTACCTCGTGGTCGGATCCCCGGAGCGACTGGGCAAACTGGACGACGTCAAGCGCGGACTGCAGACCCTCGCATCAGGATCGGCCGACGCGGACCGTCTCATCGCCGATCTGCCCGTCGTCGTCTGGCTGATACACGGCGTGCACGGCAACGAGATCTCGTCCTCGGACGCGGCGCTCGCCGAGGCGTATCACTTCCTCGCGGCGCGCGGCAACGCCGACGTGGACGTCACGTTGCGCAACGCGCTCGTCATCATCGACCCGATGCAGAACCCCGACGGGCGTAACCGCTTCGTCACCGGGAATCTGCTCGGCCGCGCCACCGAGCCGGACGCGAATCCACAATCGGCCGAACACGACGAGCCGTGGCCCGGTGGCCGCTCCAACCACTACCTGTTCGACATGAACCGCGACTACTTCGCAATGACCCAGCGCGAAACGCAGGGGCGTGTGAAGACGATGCTGGATTGGTATCCGCAGGTGGTGGTGGACCTGCACGAGATGGGCGGGAACTCGACCTACTATTTCGCGCCACCTGCGGATCCTTTCAATCCGCTGATCACCGACGGCCAGCGCAAAGGCTTCGACCTGTTCGGGCGCGCCAATGCCGCGGAGTTCGACAAGCGTGGATTCCCGTACTTCGTCCGCGAGGTGTATGACGCGTTCTATCCGGGCTACGGCGATTCGTGGCCGATGTTTCATGGCGCCGTCGCCATGACCTATGAGCAGGCCTCGGCGCGCGGTCTCGCATTTCAGCGTGAAGACGGCCGGACACTGACCTACAAACAGGGGGTCACACAGCACTTCACCGCCGCGGTGACGACGGCTGTCACCGCGGCGAAAAACCGCGAGCCGCTCCTGCGGGAATATCTCGCCTACCGTCGTGGCGCCATCGAGCTCGGGCAGAAGGGCACCCGCGAGTATTTGATCGCGCCCGGCAAGGACCCGGCGCGGGCTCATAAGCTGGCCACGCTGCTTGCGGCGCAGGGGATCGTGGTCAAACAGGCCGAGGAGGCCTTCACCTCGGGGCAACAACAGATGCCGCGCGGTACTTACGTCGTGCCGCTCGCGCAACCGGCCGGACGTCTTGCCCGCAACCTGCTCGACCCCGACATCAAGATGGACGAGGCCTTTCTCAAGGAACAGGATCGCCGCCGCAAGGCCCGTCTCAGCGACCAGATCTACGACGTGACGGCGTGGAGCCTGCCGTTGATGTTCGACGTCGACATCGTGGCAAGCGACCGGGTGACGGCCGCAAAGCTCCGGGATGTGCGCAGCGAAGATCCGCTGCTGACCGCGCCGGCGCAGGTGCCCGCCGGCACGATCGGCTTCCTGATGCCCTGGGGCTCCGGCGCGGCCGCGACTGCCGCTGAAGCGCTGCGCGGCGGCGTCAGCATCGTCACCGCCGACGAAGCGTTCAAGCATGGCGGCCGGCAGTACGCGATCGGGACCGCGTTCATTCGCCTGGCCGGAAATCCCGAAGGCGTCGCCGCGACGATCCAGAAGCTGGCGCAGAAGCATGGCGCCGAACTCGTGCCGATCACCTCGACGTGGACGGAGGAAGGGATTTCCCTCGGCAGTGGACGAACGGCATCGCTGCGTGCGCCACGCGTGCTGATGGCCTGGGACGCGCCGGCCGCCAGCCTCTCGGCCGGGTGGGCGCGCTACACGCTCGAGCAGCGCTTTGGTCAGAAGGTGACGATCATGCGCTCGGCCACACTGCAGAACTACGACATGAAGGACTACGACGTCCTGGTGCTGCCGTCGGGCAGCTACAGTTTCAGCGATGACGCGCTGAGGCGCATGAAGGACTGGATCCGGAATGGTGGCACGCTGATCACGCTGGCGGAGGCGACGCGTTGGGCGGCCCGCGACAACGTCGGACTCCTGTCGACCGATCCGCTCTATCGCGACGGCTCACCCCAGAAGGACGCGCCCGCCGGCGGAGCAGCTGCGAGCGGCAGCGGCGGCTCCGGTCAGAAGCCGGACGCCAGCAAGCCCTTCGACTTCGAGAAGGCGATCCAGCCGGAGCGTGAGCAGCCGGAGAATCTCGCCGGCTCGATGCTGCGCGTGACGCTCTATCCGTATCACTGGCTGACCGCTGGACTCGACGGCGACGTCCAGGTGATCGCCGAGGGCACACGCGTGTTCGCGCCGCTCAAGCTGGATGCCGGCGTCAACGTCGGTGTCTACGCCGCCGAGGACAAGCTGCTCGCGAGCGGGCATGTGTGGAAGGAAGCACTGCCGCTGCTCTCGTCCCGCGCCTACCTGATGCACCAGCCGTCCGGCCGCGGTCACGTGATCGGCTTTGCCGAGGATCCGAACTACCGCGCCTACGCCGAAGCGACGCAGCTGCTGTTCATCAATGCGGTACTGCTCGGCGGCGGACACTGACGCTCACGAACACTCGCTGGCAGCCCTGAAGGGCTGCGCTACACCCGCAGCCCGAGAGCTGTAGCGCAGCCCTTCAGGGCTGCCTTAGCGACTGCGATATTTCCTAGCCCCTCCGGAGCGCGCCCCGTCCACGCTCCAGATGCCCGAGCCACGCGCCGCGACATACAGGAAGACAAACGCGTAGAGCGCCGAGAGTTCGCCGCCATTCTGGATCGGCCAGGTGCCCTTCGGCTGGTGCTGCATGAAGTAGGCGTAGGCCATTTCGCCGCTGGCGAGGAAGGCGAGTGGCGAGGCGGCGAGGCCGATCATGATCAGCACGCCGGCCATCACCTCGATGATCGCAGCTGCGCCGTAGATCGTGGCCAGGGGCACCTGCTGGCCGCCAAACATCCCGAACTTCTGCAGGCCGTGGAACATGAAGAGCAATCCGGCCACGAGCCGCATCAGCGCGTAAATTTGAGGCTCAAAGCGTCCGAGCAATCCCACCTGGCGACTCCTTCAAGAAAAAATCCCCGTGCAAGTCTCGCACGATCGGCCCTGGAGTGGGGAGACTCTTGATGGGCTGAGTTCTTGCATCCTTAGCGACAATGGTCAGGCGGGACCGCTAATTTTGGAGGGTGTGATGAAAGCTCAGGTAGTGCGGTTAGCGGTTCTGTGCGGGGTGCTGGTCGCGGCCGGAGCCTGCAATCGGGAGGTACCCAAGCCGCCGCCCGAAACCACCAAGACGCCCGCGGCGGCGCCCTCGACCGAACGGGTCGTCGGACCGCTGAGCGAAGCGGACGCCGCGGCGCTGGCGTCGATGAACGATCGCCTCAAGCGGTATGTGGACGATCACAAGAAGCTGGAGGAGGGTCTGCCGAAAATGTCGAAGGAGGCGACCCCCGAAGAGATCGACAAGAATCAGCGCGCCTTCGAGGCGAAGGTGCGCGAGCACCGGAAGGACGCGCGCCAGGGGGACATCTTTGGCCCCGAGGCGCAGCCTGTCATCAGGCGCCTGCTGGCGGCGGTCTTCGCCGGTCCGGAGGGCAAGGAGCTGATTGCGTCCATCCTCGACGAGAACCCGGCCGGCATGAAGCTTTCGGTCAACATGCGGTATCCGGACAGCGTCCCGATCTCGACCGTGCCGCCCGAAGTGCTGCAGACGCTGCCGCGGCTGTCGGAGGACATGGAATACCGATTCATCGGGCGGCACCTGATCCTTCTCGACTCCCACGCCCATGTCGTCGCGGACTTCATTCCCGACGCGATTCCCAACTAGGCGCGAGGTCACGATGCATCCACGTCATGCGATTGCCGCGGTCGGTCTCGCGGTCCTGTTGATCTCGTCGGCGGCGTGCCGCGACAGCGGCATCGGTTCCGCCACCGAAACCGTGTCGGCCGCGACGCAGCCGGCGCCCGTTGTTGCGCTTCCTAACAAGCAGGGCACCTACAAGTTCGGCGTCCTGGGCGATTTCGGTACCGGAAGCCGAAGAGCAGTACGAACTCGCCAAGCAGATGGCGAACGTGCATGCGCGGTTCAAGTACGAGCACGTGATCCTGGTGGGTGACAACCTCTATGGATCGGAACGTCCGCAGGACTTCAAGAAGAAGTTCGAAGTGCCGTACAAGCCGCTGCTCGACGCCGGCGTGAAGTTCTACGCGTCGCTCGGCAACCACGACGCGCGCGAGCAGCGCTTCTACAAGCCGTTCAACATGGACGGGAAGCTGTACTACTCCTTCAACCCGAAGCCCGAAGTGCGCTTCTTCGCACTCGAAAGCACTTACCCGGAGCCCGAACAGATGAAATGGTTCGAGGACGAGTTGAAGAAGTCCGACAGCCAGTGGAAGATCCCGTTCTTCCATCACCCGCTGTATTCGTCGGGTGAGCGTCACGGCTCCGACATCCGGCTGCGCCGGACCCTGGAGCCGATGCTGCTTGCCAACGACGTCACGGTCGTCTTTACCGGGCACGATCACTTCTACGAACGGACCAAGCCGCAGAACGGCATCACCTATTTCGTGGTCGGTTCCGGCGGTAAGTTGCGGTCCGGAAACGTCGATGCGAATTCGGGAATCACCGCCCGCGCCCTCGATACCGACCTGGCCTTCCTGGTCGCGGAGATCGACGGCGACCAGCTCACCTTCAACACCATCTCGCGAAGCGGCGCCGTCATCGACTCCGGCGTGATCACCCGCCGGCCGACGAAGTGACGATTCGCCTTCGCGACGCTTCGGCGAACCCGCCGTAGCCTAGGCGGAGGCGGTCAGCGGACGCGGATGTCCTGTGCGACCTTCGCCCCCGCTGCCAGCGTAACGCTGACGGCGGACGAGGCGATGCGGCCGAGGTATTCAGCGCTGAAGTGCTCGCCGCTCTCGGGTGGATCGACGGCGGCGACGCGATAGTCCCCGCCGGAAGGCCGCGGAAGACGTAGCGGCCGTCGGGCCCAGGCTGCGCCGCGTGAATCCGTCGCGACTGCGGAAGCCACAGGTCGCGATCGGCGGGGAAGAGCACAACACTGCGGTCGCGGACTGGATCGTTCTCGGCATTGGTGACGACGCCGGTCAGCTCGCTCGGCCGCGACGTCAGCCGCACGCTCCCGCCGCTGATGTTCTCGAGCTTCACGTCGAGATCGCTGTCGGCCGCGTCGATACCGCCAAACCGGGCCGACTCGACGATCCATCCGGACGGTAGGCCGCTCACGACGACACGATATGGCCCCGGCGCCACCGGGGTGATCGTGAATCTGCCCTCGGCGTCAACCGACGCCCGCGGCGAGTCGGACTCCCAGTCGGCCGGTCCCGTGATGGGTGAGAGACCGACCCGCAGCCGCGAGAGGTCGGTCGGCTTCAAGGCTGTGACGTCCAACACTCCCGCGACTGACACTCCGCGTCTTAGCGTGACCGAACCGTCCGCGTCGCCGCCGGATGGAACCTGGACGTTGAGGGTCGCGGTGAACTCCCCGTTACCCATTTGTCCGACCGCCTTGGTAGCTTGGGCGCGCAGGACGTAATCGCCCGGGACGAGACCTGCGAACGAGAATCGGCCGTCCGTGCCGGGATGGCGGAACCAGACAGCCAGTTCCGCGATCGGCATCGACGGGTCTACCAACTGAACGCTGGCCATCGTTGGGGTACCATCCGCGCCGGTGACGACACCCGAAACCGTGCCGGTCTTCATGGCCACGAGCTGGATGTCGACCGCGGTGGCCTGCTCGCTCAGTCCCAGCCGCACCGGTGATGCGGCTGATGGCTCCGATGTGGCGCCGTAGTAGGACGGCACGTAACCACTCCGCAACGAGTACGCTTCCGTCACCTGGGGGCGCTGCGCAGTGGTGTTGCCAGCCGCTCTGACCTGCTGCAGGCGGGCGGCCTCGGCGCTCGCCGAGCGGCTTGCAACGGTGTCCCGCGGCACGGCCGCGACCACATAGTCGCCCGGCATGAGCCCTGGGATCCGGTAGGCGCCGAGATCGTCGGTGGCGGCGTTGCCCGCCGGCCGGGCAATCCGCTGTCCGTTCGAGTAGGCAAAGCGCATGGCGCGCACCGGTACGCCCATCGCCGGGTCGCCGAACTCGTCGGTGACGACGCCCGTGATAACGCCGGCACGCGGGAGCGCGAACGCCACGCCCAGTTTCTGTCCCGCGGTGATCGTCACGATCGTCCCCGCCACGCCGGGCCCCGGCCGCCTGGCGCCGAGCGCCATCTCCAGATAACCGGGCTTTGCTGCCGAGAGAATGTAGTCCCCTGGTGCCACCGCATTGAACTCGTATCGCCCTTCCGCGTCTGACACCGTGGTGATAGTTGCGTACGGCGGAACCGTGACGAGTTTGATCTGCGCCTTGCGGATCGGTGCCGTCGAGTCGGCGCTGGTGAGTTTGCCGGTCAGCGTTCCGGTATCGGCGGGGGGAGTCTGCTGGCCAGCCCACGATGGAACTGCAAAGCCACAGATAGCGACGACAGCCAGGAGGGACGTGCGCATGCGGCGGATCCTAGCACGGAGCAAACAGACGGCGCGCCCGGAGGCAAGAAATGAAAACTCACCTCACAGAGGATGAATAGTCCTCTCACAAAGATCGCAGAGGTCACAGAGGCTGTCCGCAGGGCGGCGGCCGGGCGGCCTTTGGCCGCCGAGGTGAGTCGCCGATGGAGGTGGATGCAAACGGCTCGATGGCGTGTGCCGCTTGCATCCGCCTCCACCGGCCACTCACCCGCGCAACGCGCGGTCGGCAGCCGCCGCACCCTCTGTGTAGCTTTGAGAACTCTGTGATGAAAAGGACAAGCGTCGGTTCCAGCCAGTGAATACCGCTCCGGCCCAGCTTGCAGGCGCATGGTATTCTCGAATTACCGATCGCGCGGCTGTCGCGGGTCGTCAAAAAAAGGCTGATGCGACCTGCTCCGTAATGGGGCCCACCATACGGTCGCGGCCGGGAGGTGCATGCATGGCAGACACTAACGGGGGCAGTCGATAAGACTGTCCATCGGTCGATCCTCCGGGATCGACCTTCGCTAGGCTCGAAGGAACGGCCGGCTTCACAGCCGGCCGTTTCTATTTTGCGCGGCTACCGGCGCCGTTCGTCGTCCTTCGTGAGCCCGCTCAAGAGCCAGCTCACCATCGTCACGATCAGCGCGCCGAGGAAAGCGGCAAAGAATCCACTGATCTCGAAGCCCGGTACCAGCGCGGCCGTCAAGGCGAAGCAGATCGTGTTGACGATGAAGAGGAAGAGGCCGAGGGTGATGATCGTGAACGGCAGCGTCAGGATGATGAGGACCGGCCGCACGAGGGCGTTGACCAGCCCGAGGATCAACCCGGCGATGAGCGCCGGCACCGCGCCCGCCAGGTGCACACCGGGGACGAGCCATGCGGCCGCGAAGATCGCCATCCCGTTGAGCACCACCCGCAGCAGAAATCCCATTCGCGGATCGTAACACCAGCGCCACGCTGTGCAGGCGTTCTCCTGTATCATTTCGCCGTCTATTCACCGGAGTCCCGACACATGAAGCCAGCCTCGATGACGTCCCTGCGGGCGAAGTACGCCCTCGCCATCTTTCTCTCCATCACCACTGTCTACGCGTTGCCGCAGGCGCAGACGACGGCCAAAAAGCCGCTCTCTTCGGAGGACTACGCGAAGTGGCGGAGCATCACGGGGCAGGAGCTCTCGGGTGATGGCAAGTGGGTCACCTACGTCCTGCAGCTGACGAATGTGCCGACGACCGAAACCAAGCCGGTGCTGCACCTGCTGAACCTCGAGACCAACGTGGACGTCCCGGTCGCGGACGCTACCGCCGGTGTCTTCTCGCCCGACTCCAAGTGGATCGCCTACCAGGTGACGCCCGAGGCGCCGCGCGGTCGCGGCCGCGGCGCCGGGCTGCCGGCGGACCGGGCGCCGGCGGATCGGCAACGCCGGGCGAGACCCCCGCGACGCCCCCGGCAACGCCACCAGTCACACCGCCGGATGAGACGCCGGCGACGCCGCCTGCCCCCGGCGCACAGCCACCGGCGCAGCCAGGTGGGCGCGGTGCGGCGGCCGCCGCGACCACGCCGCCGCGCCGGGTCGAGCTGCGGAACCTCGCGACCGGCGAAGTGCGGTCGTGGGAGAACATCGGGACCTTTACTTTTTCGCCGACCTCCACGCACATCTTTCTGAAGCGCCGCGGAGCCGGTGACACCGGTGCGGGCGGACGCGGCCGTGGCGGTGCGGCGCCGGCGCCGGCACCGGCCCCTGGCGCTGCGCCTGGTGCGGCCGGCATCCCCCCGGTTGGTGCGGGTGCACGTGGCACCGACACCATCCTTCTCGACCTTCGGACCGGCCGTCACCAGCTGCTTGGCAGCGTCGGCGACATCGCGTTCAACCGGACCGGTACCCTGCTCGCCTACACGGTGGACGCCACGGTGAAGGATGGCAACGGTCTCTTCGTCTTCGACACCCGCAGCGGACGGATTGTGACGCTCGACAACGCGGCGCTGGAGTACGAGCGCTTGACGTGGAACGAGGACGCCGATGCGATCGCCGTCCTCAAGGGCAAGGACGTCGAGAAGATGCGCGAGAAGGAGAACGTCCTGGTCGTGTTCACGGACGTCCCGGCCGCGATCGGCCTCGACGACATCGCACCGACCCCGGTCGTTTTCGATCCAACGAAGGCCGAGGCCTTTCCCAAGGGCTGGGTCGTGAGCGAGCGCGCCACACTGCAGTGGAGCGAGGACAACAAGCGCATCTTTTTCGGAATGAAGGCACAGGTCGCGGCGCCCGACACGACGCGGCGCACGACCGACGAACAGCAGGACGTGGACGTTTGGAACACCCTGGACGAACGCGTCCAGTCGCTGCAGATGATCCGCGCCGAGACGGATCGCAACTTTACGTTCCGGCAGGTATTCGATGTCGCGGCGTCGCGGTTCGTGAAACTCGCCGACGAAACGATGCGTGACCTCGACGTCGCCGCGGACGGCAAGTGGGCGGTCGGCCGTGACCAGCGCGGCTATCTGGATGAGAAGAAGCGCCCGGCGGCGGACTTCTATCGCGTCAACACCTCCACCGGCGAGCGCACGCTGATGATGAAGGGCCAGCAGGTCGGCGGCCACACCTATGGCATCTCGCCGCACGGCACCCACTTCCTCTACTGGAAGGACAGTCGTTTCCAGGCCTACGACCTCACTGCCGGGACGGTGAAGACACTGGGCAACGGATCGAGCGTCAGCTTCATCGACACCGAGGACGACCATCCCGGCACCAAGCCGTCCTTTGGACTTGCGGGCTTCACCAGCGACGGCAAGGCGGCAATTGCGCAGAACCGCTACGACCTGTGGCTGATGCCGCTCGATGGCTCGTCGCCGAAGAACCTGACCAACGGTGTTGGTACGAAGAACGACATCCGCTTCCGCTACACGCGCGTCGAACCGGTCGATCTCACGGTGCCTCGCGCCGTCGGCCCGCGCGGCACGATCGATCTCTCGAAGCCGATCATGCTCACGGCGTATGGGCAGTGGACGAAGAAGTCCGGATTCTACGAGCTCAAGGGTGGCGAGCTGAAGGAACTCGTCTACGACGATGCGTCATTCAGCGCTCCGGAAAAAGCGGCGAAGGCAGATCGCTTCCTGTTCACCCGGCAGACATTCGTCGAGTTCCCTGACCTGCGCGTTTCGGGTCCTGGCCTGACCGATTCGAAGAAGATCACGGATGCCAATCCGCAGCAGAAGGACTACCTGTGGGGCCGCCGCATCCTGTTCGACTACAAGAACAAGGACGGCGTGCGGCTGCAGGGCGTCCTCGCGCTGCCCGACGATTACAAGGAAGGCGAGAAGCGGCCGATGCTGGTGACCTTCTACGAGAAGAACTCGCAGAACCTCCACCGCTACAATGCGCCGTCCTACCTCACCGGCATGGGTGGATCGCCGATGGAAGCCGTCAGCCGCGGTTATCTGACGATGCTGCCCGACATCCACTATCGCACCGGCAACTCGCACAGCGATCAGCTCGAAGGCGTCGAAGCCGCGACCCGGAAGGTGATCGAGATGGGCTACGCGGATCCCAAGCGGATCGGTATCACCGGGCACAGCTACGGCGGCGAAGGCGCGGCCTTCATCGGCACGCAATCGAAGATGTTTGCCGCCGTCGGCATGGGGGCAGGCGTCACCGACCTGTTCAATGACTTCGCGCAGCCCTGGGGCTGGTCTTACCAGGTGAGCGCGGGCAGCGGCGCCACCGCCTTTGACTACTACCTCTACGGCCAGGGCCGGTGGGGCTTCTCACCGTGGGACAACCCCGAGAAGTATCGCTTCGAGTCCGCGCTCGTCCATGCGAACAAGGTCACGGTGCCGTTCCTGATCATGCACGGCACCGCGGATCCGACCGTTGGCTTCGAGAACGGCCTCGCGTTCTACAACGCGCTGCGCTACAACGGCAAGAAGGCCGTCCTGCTCGCCTACCCGAACGAGGGCCACGGCCTGCGCGGCATGGCGAACCGGAAGGACCTGACGACGCGCTACTTCCAGTTCTTCGATCATTACTTGAAGGATGCGCCGGCGCCCAAGTGGCTGACGGAAGGCGTCCCGTATTTGAAGAAGAACGACAAGGAGAAGTAGGAACCTGAGGGTGCGGGTTCGAACCTGAGGGTGCGGATGTAGGCCCGGCCTTGAGGCCGGGCGTGAGGTGCGGGCAAGCCCGACCCTCCGGTCGGGCGCGGAGGTGCGGGGGTCGTGAGGAACGTCTGGGCATATAATCCGCACGCCAAGGCGTTGCAGAGACCACCGTGACTCATCAATGGCCTACTGATCACCATGAGCGACCACCAGGACAACCCGGACCCAACAGTGGCCGAACCCGCCGCGGCCGATCAACCCGACGTCGACTGTAAATCGGAACCCGACCGCGAACTCGAGACGCTCGCAATCCTCCCAACGGCTCTGCCGCTGGCAGGCTTTGAGTTGCAGGCCCGCGCCCTGCTTGGGCCAAGCCAGCCCGAGCCATCGGCGAAGCCCACCCTGCTTCCGTCCTTCCCGGATTCGCAGGCGTCGTGGGGACCCCTTCGCATTCTCTCGGAGATCGGGCGCGGTAGCTTTGGACACGTCGTCAAGGCGTGGGAACCGCGGCTTCAGCGAGAGGTCGCTTTAAAGCTGTTGGATGGGGTTCCGGCGACTTCGGAGGAGGCGGTCGTCGCGGAAGCGAGGCTTCTTGCGCAGATTCGGCATGACAACGTCGTCACGGTTTACGGCGCCGATTGCTATGACGGCAAGGTCGGCTTCTGGATGGAGTACATCGAAGGCCGCACGCTGTGGCAGATGCACAACCAGCATGGCGCCTTTGGGTCACAGGAGGCCTTGCTGGTCGCGGTAGATTTGTGCCACGCGCTCGCGGCGGTGCACCGCGCCGGGTTCGTGCATGGTGATGTGAAGGCCCAGAATGTGATGCGCCAGGTCGGCGGGCGCATCGTCCTTGCCGATTTCGGGGCGGCACGCTTGGCCGAAACGGCGGTGCCACGCCGCCCCCTCACCATCGTGACGCCGCACTATGCCGCCCCGGAGGTTCTGCTGGGTCTCCCGTCCACCGCGCAAAGCGATCTCTACAGCCTCGGAGTACTTCTCTGTTATCTGGTGACCGGCCAGTTTCCGGTCTCCGGAGCGACGGTCGAGGAGTTTCGGGTGGCGCACGCGAGCGGGCGCCGCACGCTACTGAGGGACGTTCGCCCGGATTTGTCCCCTTCGTTCATCCGTGTGGTCAATACCGCCACCGCGGCGCTACCTGAGGAACGTCCCGAAAGCGCGGGCGCGCTCGAGGAGTTGATCGAGCGGGCACTGGGTGGGGTGAGCATGATCGGCGCCTGGAACCGCGCACCAAGTCTCACCGAGGATTCGGAAACCTCGATCGCAGTGCTCCCATTCGCCGATCTGAGCAAGGAACAGAGCCTGGCATATTTTTGCGAGGGTTTGGCGGAAGAGATCATTCATGCCCTCGGCGGGATTCCCGGCCTTCGTGTGGTACCCCGCGCTTCCGCCTTCAGCATGGAACTGCGAGCCACGAATGCACAGCAATTGGGATCGATCCTGCATGTGACGACCGTGCTACAGGGAAGTGTCCGCGCGTCTGGAGAGCAGATTCTTGTGACCGTTCGGCTGACCGATGGGGTAACCGGCGTGCAGCTCTGGTCCCAACGCTTCGTTAGAGACATCTCCGACATCGTCGGTGTCCAGGAAGATATCGCGAACGCCGCGTGCCACGAGATGGGGATTCGTCTGGGTCCAGAGCTCAGACGTGGAACAGCGCTGAGACCCGCCAGTGGCAGTTCGGATGTCTACACCCTTTACCTGAAGGGTCGATATTGCTGGAACCAACGGACCGAGTCGGCGTTGCAGAAGAGCACGGCATACTTTCATGCAGCGATCGAGAAGGAACCTGGGTATGCGCCGGCCTATGCCGCGCTGGCAGAGGCGTATACGACCCTCGGGCTATATGGGGTGCTGGCGCCGGGCGACATCATGCCCCGCGCAAAGTTGGCAGCTCGGCGCGCGATCGAGATCGCGAGCGACTCGGCGAGCGCCCATGCCACGGCTGCGTGTATCGCCGCGGTGTATGAGTGGGACTGGCCCGAGGCCGCCAGGGGCTACCATCGTGCCATCGAGGTGAATCCCGACGATCCGTCGGCCCATCACTGGTATGCCATCAACTACCTCGTGCCGTTGCGCCGTTTCGACGAGGCAGCTACCGAACTGGGACTGGCCGCCGCCGCCGATCCGTTGTCGATGGCCATCAGGGCAAGTGTGGGAATCCGAGGTTATTTTGCTCATGACTTCGGCTCTGCGGACCGTGAGTTGCGGCACTGCCTCGAGCTCGATCCCGGATCTCCGACGGCGCGGCTGTTCCTTGGTTTGACACTGGTCGAACTGTCGCGGCACGAAGATGCCATCCGTGAACTGGAGACGGCCACGCAGGTAGCGGCCAGTCCGGAGATGACCGCGGCGCTGGCCTACGCGTGTGCTCGGGCCGGCCGACTGGAGCGCGCCGGTGGATTGCTGGAAGAACTCCTGGCGCTGGCGGACCGGCGCTACGTCTCACCTTCACTGATTGCGCAGGTGCACGCCGGATTTGGCAGTGCGGAGGCCGCGCTCGAATGGTTGGAGCGCGCCAGCAACGTGCGCGCGGTTGACCTTGCGTGGCTTGCAGTGCGACCAGTGTTCGATGCGCTGCGACCGGAGCCTCGATTCAACGCGCTGGTCGCGCGGATCTTTCACTGACCGTCTGAGACCGGCGACTGACGCGTGAACCCGAGCGAGCGGCGTGCAAAGTCGTTCACAAAGGCCTGCGCCGGATCGACTGACTGACAGTGGTCCCGGAACTGGCGCAGCGCGGGATAGAGTGCCGCGAGTTCCGCCGCGTTCAAAGGACAGATTTTGCCCCAGTGCGGCCGCGCGCGATAGGCCCGTCCCATCGTCGCCGCAACGAACCTGACCATCCGAAGAAATGGCACGAGATCGCGTTGATAGGTGATGAGACTGATCGCGTACCATTCCTCCGCGATGTCGCCGCTGGTCATAGAAATCAATGTGTCATCCCGCAGAACCCGGCGAAACGTGATGGGGTAGTCGTGTAGGTAACTGCCTTTAAATACCTTGATGTCGTCGGCTACCTCGCAGCCGAAATCACCCGCGGCGATGGCGCTCGGAAGCGCGCGCAGGTCGCCGCCGCAGCAGCGCAGGACCCATTCAAGATACGTCGCGGCATCCGCCAGGTCCGTGGCAGGCACGAAGAGCTCACTTTCGACGTGCCGATAGAGGTCGTGGTGCATCGTCAGGAGCTCGCGCGAATCATCCGTAACCCGTAAGCCCGACGGCGCAATCAGCGGAAGCAGCCGTCGGAAGAGCCAGGGGATCGCTCGCACGGTGTTCGGTGACGCGGTCAGGCCTCGTATCGCGCCGTTAAGTGAAACGTCAATGATCGCGAGCCGGAACCCGCGCAGCAAACGGGCCATCACGCCAAGGCGCCCGGCCGATTCGTACGAGACCGGACGACGAAGCTGCGCGTACCACTTCCAGGACCAGGGCATGAGATAGAACTGCGAGCGTGGGTACTCGTGCGTCGCGGCAATCACCTCGTCCAGTCGACTGAACCACTCGGCGCGTTCCTCGATCTGGTAATCCTTCTCGACGCGCATTCGTATTGAGAGAAGCACTCCGCTGCAGCCGAGAGCGCAACGGGCCGCCCGCAGTTGCTCTCCTCCACTCCATTCAAAGATCCTCGGCTTCCCGGTCTCCGGATCATAGGCGGCCACGGAAACAGCATCCACATAGTGGGAGAGGCTCGATTTACCTGAGCCGTGTGTACCGGTGGAGATGGCGCCGGCGATCGTCTGCTTGCCGACCATGCCATAGGTGGGGAGGGTATAGCGGCCGTGCCGGCGCAGGAAGTCGAGAACGCGATCGATCGTGCAGCCGGCGCCGATCTCGGCGTGTATCTGGCCGTCGGCGGTTGGGCTCAGGGTGATGCTATTGAGGCGACGCAGGTCCAGGACGACCTCTTCGCCGACGGCTACCTCGCTCCAGGAATGCAGGCTTCCGATGACCCTGATGTTTCTGCCGCGATGCTGTTCGAGACAGGCCAGGACGGCGTTCGTATCGGCAGGAACCTCGAAGACGGCGGGAGCAACCGTAACGTTGTGGCCGAAATTCTTCAGGCTGATCGGCACGCCGTTGCGCTATGCTTCGGCCGCAGGCGACCACGGAACGGATTGCGGAACGAGAAGTTTCACATCTACACCGCAGCGGACTTACCGATGCCGCACCTGATTATAGGCCATACCACCGACACCACCACCCGGATCTGGGTGCGAGGGGATAGGACGAGTACGACCTGCGCGGTGACGCTGAGCCGGCCTGGCGAGGACAAATCTCAGACGCTCATGCTGGTGTCTGAGCATGACTACACCGGCACCACAGATTTCGACGGCCCTGGAGACTGGGGCGGCCTATATGCGTCATCGCCACGTTCTCCCCTTCGGCCGATGCCGTTCACGGCAGGGTGCGGACGATGAGCGAGGCCTCGAAAGATGGCCTCGAGCCATTCAGCTTCGTGCTTTCGAGCTGCAATCTGTCGGTCGTCAGCATCAATAACTTCCTCGCCCTTCTTGCCGCGACTGCCGGAACTTCACTGGCGAACTCATCTCTGGATCTTCCGGTTGACCGCTGGAAAGCGCCCTGGCTGCGAACCCTGTTGCGGTGGCCGCTCAAGGGCGGGCTCTGGCTCATTGCCTGGGCCGTCATCTGGTCCACGCGAATCAAGCAACCCGGGCAGCCATATATCAGAAGTCCATTTCTCAAGTTGTCGGCTGTATTCGATGCGTGGCTGGTGGAGGTTCATCCTCCAACTGCGGCGGAGGGGAGCGATGAGGCCGAGCGACTTCCCTTTCTGGCGGTCGGTGAACACGTGCAATCGTCTTCCGGCGCAATCGGTGTCGTTGCCTCCCAACTGGTCGAAGAGAGACCGGTGCAGCAGACAGAGGCGACGGGAGTCCACTGGCCACCGATAAACGCAATCCTCTTCGTCCGTCACCTGGTGCTCACACAGGTGGAGGGGATTCTGAAGGCGGGGGAGTCTGTTCTTTCGGGAGGTCGGGTCCGAGTTCGCCACCAACGGCGCGCACTTGGCAACATCAAGCGGGTCGCACCGGCGCGCCCCTGGTATAGCCGCCCCTCGTTCTTCCTACACGCTGGCGACCAGATTTATTACGACTTTCCGAGTCCTGATCGGCCCCCCTCGAGACGGAGTATCGCCTCGCCTACCGTGAAGCGTGGTTTGAGGATACGTCGCTGCGGCACGTGCTGGCACACTGGTCTCACTACATGACCCTTGACGACCACGAAATCGCTGACCAGTTTGCAACGGACTTCATAGTGCCTAATAAGAAGAACCAGGTCGGCCAGATATCTGCGCGAAGCACGCGTTGCTTACGACGAGTATGCGCATGCGCTCATCCGGGGGGGCGCGGCGGCGGAGTCAACCCCGAAGGAAGGACCCTACTGGTACACCTTCGACAAGGGAATACGCATTATTTCGTGCTCGACACTCGAACCAGCCGCCGTAACGATGGCGCCGCCGCGATCATCGACACAGAACAGATGCTTCGCTGCTCAATTGGTTGTCGCTCCACCGCAACGACCTGAAGTTTGTCGTGACGAGTGTGCCATTCGTTGCCCAGGTCAATGAACCCGCCAGCAATCGGAAGAATGACTGGTTCAAGAGAAAGAGAAGCGCAATTCGGAACATGACAAGTGGAGTGCCGAGCACTTCCAGGAGCAACGTGACCGGATTATCGAATACATCGCAGCCAACGGCATCGAACGCCTGGTGTTTCTGACCGGGGACATGCATTGCTGCTATCACGCCACGATGCGGATTGGCGCGGGTGCCAGGAAGTACGAGTCGATCACCTCCATGAGCTTGCCGGTGGCCCCGTCAATCAACTCCAGCTCGCGAACGTGAACGAGTTCGATCGCCGGTGCGACGAAAGACCGAGGGGGACAAAGGTGGATTACGAGGTCGTTCTCGAGCGCTTTCATGGGGAAGTCAGCGCGGTCATGCACGTAAGAGTCGATTACACCCAGCGCGATGAGGTCACCAGCCCAGTCCGCTCGTTGTCCCAGAGGTGGAGTGGAATGTCATTCGAACCCTCACCGATCCAGGACCAGCGGGCTGGTCGGCGCAACCGAACACCACCAGTGTCGCGGAATCGAGCAGCGGCGAATCGGTAATGGCCGGGCGGATCAGTTTTGTGAAGCGAAGGGATCCGGAGGGCTGCACTCATGGCCAGCCGTGCGGCCAATGACGCCGAGGCGTTCCCGATGAGCGCGCCACAGAGCGTCGAGACGGAAGTAACCGCCTGGCAAACCCGAGTTCGACGCCATCGTTGTCGGCACAGGATTCGCCGGCGCTGTAACGGCCTGCCGCCTCGTCGAGGCGGGTTTTAACATCTGCGTGCTGGAGCGTGGCCGCCGCTACGGATCGGGGGACTTTCCGAATTATCCGACCGACGAACTCTTCGCCGACGCCGGCCAGGGCGAAAATCAGGACGATCGGTTCGCCCCGCCACCGGACTTTTCGCGTTGGCTGTGGAGCCAGGACCACGGCATCTACGACGTGCGGGATCTCGGTGAAGCCGTCTCGGTGCAGGCTGCCGGTTATGGCGGCGGTTCGCTCATCTACGCGAATGTTCACATGAGGCCGCCAAATGAGGTGTTTGCGCGCGGCTGGCCTGCGGAGTATAACGCCAGGCCTTGGCCCCTATTTTGATCTTGCCGCCTACATGCTTGGCGCGATGCCGGTTCCGCAACGGCTCGCGAAGACACTGCAACTGCAGCGCGCGGCAAACCCACCCGAATCCTGGTTTCGCACCCCGCTGGCCGTCAACTTGAGTGGAACGAACAGCTTCGGGCGAGAACAGAGTCTGTGATCTACGCGGGCGGTGCTGGCGAGGGTGCGACCACCAGGCCAAGAACTCCCTCGACCTGAATTATCTGGCGCGGGCAGAGGACGGCGGATGTGACATCCGCACGATGGCAAACGTGACGTCGATCGAGCGAAAAGGGGATGTTCATCGTGCATTACGAGGAGCTGGTGCTGCGCGAGCGCCGAGAGCGAGTCAGGAGCTCCGCGGGCGCTTACCCTTCGTCACTGCCCTTCGGGTATTCCTCTGCGCCGGCGCTGTGAGCACCACCGAGTTGCTCTTCAAATGTGAGGATTTGGTGCCAGACACCACCGCGCTTGGCTCTCGATTTTTTCCGAATTCGGACTCACTTGCGGTGGTCTTCGACTGCGACGAGTCCCACGAGCCCGATTACGGTCCGACAATCACCTCAGCGCTACTCTACGATCAACCTTCCAAGGAAGGATTCAGCCACACCCTCGATTTCGAAACCGGTCGAGCCGTTCTGAGGTTTTCGCCCGTCGCTGGAATGGCCATTACATCATCGTCAGGGGGGCAGGCGGTTCTCGCACACGATCCGATCCTGGACTGGGGAGATTGGCGAAAGCGGCGCCGTGGGTGTGCTGCCGTTCAACGAGGTCACCGGCGAATTCAAGGCAGGTGACGACATCAGGTTCGCCGGCCCGAACGTCGAGCGGCGACCCTCGGGCGTCTCTCCGAGCCAGCGATCGAGCATCGGGATTGGTTCCTGGTCGAGGATGGCGGCTACCCGCCTGACCTCGAGCCGCTGGTTGGCATCTTTCGAAGTCCCTTGTGGTTGCGACGTAACCGCTATCTCGAAGACCCCGGCCTCGGGGGGGCCGCGCCCAGACCGACGCAAACCGCTCCGCTCCGGCGGCCGCCTGCGGGTCGCCTCCGGGTCGAAGCCTTTGGCGACGCGCTGGGGGCGACGTCAAGAAGGTCATTTGCCGCCGACGGACTGGCTTCCCGAACCCTCCGCCCCGGACTAGCGGGGGCGGACTTCGCCGCCACTGGCGCGGCTCGAGAGCTCCTCCTCCCCGGGCTGCTCGGCCAGCAGCTCGGAACGATCTTCCCTGACTGGTTCCTGCAGTCGCTGGCCCGGGATCGCAAGGGTCTGCTCGAGCAAGCATCGGCTTTCGCGCTCCCAATGCTGGGCGTCATGCTCGACGAATTGTCTCGGACCGTGGCGAAACAGATCGATCCAGAGATCCGTTCGCGGCTGAGCCCGACTCGGCTCGATGATCGCCAGGTTGAGATTCTGGTTCGTGGGCTGCTTCGCCAGGTCCTGCAGATCCTCGCGGGGAGTGAGGTAGCGTTGGCGACTAAAGCCGCGCAGACGCTGCTCAATCCTGTGCCGGGCACGCCGAAGCAGTTGGTGGATACGCTCGCGAACGCAGTGCTCTGGGCAGCGAGCTATGACACCATCGCCGGCCACACGGCGGTGCTCCTGACGATGGGGCGCGACGCATTTCGCGGGAAGCTGTCTTACGTCAAGTCACGGTCGCTCCCGCTTCAGGCAGCGCTGCCGACCCGGTTGCTCGATACCGCGAGCGCCACGCATGAACGTGTGCTTCGTGAAATTGCGAGTGCGGCCTGGCGGGGCGAGCTGCGAACCAATCCCGGCTGGACGACGCTCGGCAAGCGCGTCACTGTGCACAGCCAGGGTGGCTGCCCGATGGGTGAGCATGGAAGGAGCGTCACCGACGCCGCTGGTGAAGTGCACGGCTGTGATGGCCTCTATGTGATGGATGCCGCCGCCTTTCCAACCTCGGTCGGGGTCAACCCTTCGGCCACGATCGCCGCGATCGCAGAGTACAAGATCGAGCTGTTCATTCAAAAGAACCGAAACCAATCCTGGAGCGCGAAAGATCACCAGCGGGCCAGCGAGTGGATAACTACGCAGCGGCGCGCCGTCCTCGATCCGTTGAATCACGGTGGTGTGCAAACCCGCAATGCGCCGAGCCCTGCCGTCAACGTGATCGGCATGAGCTTCACAGAAGCGATGCGGGGGTTCTGGTCACCTGTGCCGGAGGGAGAAGCTGAGACCGATTTCTCGAATCTCAAGACGTTCCACGATCAGGTGGACGATTACGTGAAATTGTTCGTCGATGCCGAGAGCGACGGTATCAAGAATGGCCGGCCGTATAGAGGTCCAACTGACTGTCGACGCCGATGATCTAGCCCGCGTGGTCGCCCCGGAGTCCACAATCGAGCGTGCCAAACTGAGAGTCACCGGCTGCGCGACGCTGAATCCTCTGAAGACGAATCCCGGATTCGGATCGGCACTGGCAGTTTTCTGCAGATGTTCGTCCGGCTGAGTCCTAAAGAAAAGTCTCCAAAATTTTTTCGCTACCATCTCAGCTTCGTCATTGACGGGCAGCCCTATGCGGTGAACGGACTCGAAGGTGCTGTCCGACGCCCCCGGCTTCACGCCTGGCACGACACATCGACCCTGTATTTCGAAGGTAATGGGCCGTGGGGACGGTACCGCGGCATCCTGCGCGTTCCGTTGGACACGTTTCTCGGTCAGCAGTTGCCCAGCATGGAGATCAGCGGGACCTCCGACGCCTCCAGGAAGAGTTGGGCGTTGGCGGCGTTTTATAAATATTTTGCCGGCGAGGTCGCTGACGTCTACCTGGGACGCGCGGATGCGCTCAGGGATGCGCTTGTCAAGCTGGTGACGGGGATCCATGTCTGACGGAACGCTGCTTTTGGACCGGCGACCCTAAGTTCGGCTCTATTCCAAGGAATGGGGTCCGGCGGTCCAGCTCCGCCTTGCACGCTATGTGCGGCAGTCCTGAAGCGCAGCGGGGTACCCCGCAAACCGGTGCTGCTGCTGCACGGCGCCAGCGCCAACCACGGCACGTTCATGGTAGGGAGGTCCGGCCTCGCCGGCTGGCTGTACGATCACGGCTTCGATCCGTGGATGCTCGACTGGCGGGGCAGCAGCCTGGTCGTCGATGCGCCGGAGAACAAAGCGTCCCTCCGCGATCAGCCGGACATTTACAATTTCAACCACGCCGCGAGCGAGGACCTTCCGGCCGCGATCATGGAAATGCGCCGCCTGGAGGTCAAGGGGCCCGATCTCACTGTTGGGCCACTGTATGGGCAGTGCCGTCGTTGCCGAAGCCGTAGCCCTCGGCCACGTCGATGCCGCGAACGTCGATCGCATCGTGCTCATTGCGCTCGGCCTGTTCTACGAAGCGCCGGTCGACAGCCGACTGAAATCAGAGGAGCGCATCCTCGAGCACCTCAGCCAGGCGATCGGAGCCGATTGCGTCGAGTCAATTGATCCTCGCATCGGCGACGACGGTCGATTGCAGAATGACTGGCCTCAGGAGCTGACGAATCTGTAAGACGCATGGCCAGGCGCGTTGCGGTCACACTCCCGAAGAACCAAATCCAGTGGACGCGCTGTGCAATCGACTGAGCTTCATGTACGGGATGCCCTATCACCACAAGAACCTCGTAGAGGTCATTCACGACCAGTCAAAGCCGGAACTGCCCAATCAGTTTGGCGCCATTCCCCTCCGTATGTCCCTGCATGCCGCCAGGAACCTGCGCCGTGGACATGCGACTTTCTTCGAGGAAGACACCTCGTCTTCCCGACACAATGAGTTCGTGTCAGACGACGCTCGGGAGAGATTTCAAAAGCTGGAGAGCGTGACCCTCATGACCGGTGCGCTGAACCGGCTGTGGCACCGCGACAGCGTGGACCGCATGAGAGTGGCTCTGCCGCGGGTCGTCGCGGAGCCTGCCCAAGTTTCACAAACGCATTTTCCTCGACTACGCGCACCAGGATCTGCTCTGGGGAAGAAGCTCCGAATCCGACGTCTACCCGAAAATCGCCGCCGGTTTAAAGGAACGCACCAGACCCGGTGCGCGATCAGGGATCGCGTCGGCGGATTGAGCCAGACATCTCCGTGAGTGCCTCGCGGCAGCGCCGGGTCTCCCAGGGCATTCCCAAACGCACGGCCGCGGCCTCGCCACGCCGATAGCTACGTCTCGCCGCGCCAAGATCTCCAGCGAGCCGTTGGAAATCGCCGGCATGCAGCTGATAGCGGGGCTCTCCCACCGGAAAACCCTTTCGATATCGCCGCAGGACACCAAGGCAGGTCAGGATCGCGCGGCGCCACTCTGGCGAGCGCTCCTCCTGCCACGCGTCGAGGGCGACGGTCAGCAGCGACGAGTACCCCTCCAATGTTCCCTGGCCGATCGGACGCCTCACGTTGACGATCTGGGCGAGCCCTTCCTTCGCGGTGGCGCGCGCCTGCCAGACGTCGCCGTTTCTCAGCTGCGCGAGTGCCAGCATGCCGAGCGTTGGGATCCGCTCGTTAGCGGCCGCCGTTTCACCGAGGCACTCGAGCGCCGACTGCAGTGCGGTCATCGCTTCCGCCGGCTCGTTCCGTCTCAGGGAGCAAACCGCCAGGCACCGGAGCGCCCAGGCCCGGTGCTGTCTGTTCCCGGTTTCGGCAGCGCGGTCCCGCAGACGGCGGGCGGCGTCATAGGCTTCGACGTCGTGCGAGCGATAGTGGCTCATCCAGAAGCGGACCGCCTGTGCGTTGGTCCAGTTGACGCGGTCGTCCATCGGTTCGCACAGTTCCTGACAACGTTGGGCGCTGCGTTCTGCGGCCGGCCAGTCGCCAAGACCGACGTAGTAGAGACAACTGATCATGTGGGCGTAGGCCTGGGCCGACTGGTCGCCCGCCGCTTCGGCCATGGCGATCGCGCGATTCAGAATCCGCTCCCCGATACGGCGCAACCCGGCGATGCTCAGGATCCCGCCCAGCTCGGTTGCGGCTCCCGCCAGCACGGCCGAAGGGGGTGCGGACGAGGCATGCACGACCGCGTTGACGCTGTCGCAGATCATTCCGACCATGTCGTTGTTGAAGTAGCAGACCTCGGCGCTGTGTCGGAACGCACGCGCCACGTCCAACGCCGTGTCCGTCTCGAGGGACAGCTTGCGGGAAGACGCCTGGCGAATAGTCAGTCGGCCAAGGCCGATACCAGCCTGGGCGAGGAGAGCGACCGTGGAATGCGGCCGGTTCAAGCCGGCGATCCGGAGGGCCTGATGGGCTGCGGCGGCGCGTGATTCCAGCTGTCCCATGCCATGACGCGCGTCTGCCAACTGGCGATGCCAGCGGATTTGCTCAGAGGCTTCGACGTGAGCCCCGCTTTCGCGCGCCAGTCGGATGCACGTGCCCAGCAACCGATCAGCCTCTCCGAAGGCGCCGGCAGCGAGCGCCTGTGATGCGGCCTTTTCCGAATACTGAATAGCCGCTTCTGGCGCCTCTGCTTGAGACCAATGATGAGCGAGGGCGGCGACGTGCGGCGAGAGGTCGGCCATGTTGTCACGCTCGATCGCTTCGGCCACCCTTCGATGCAGGTCGCGGCGTTGGTCGCGGGTCAGTTGCTGGTAGCTCACTTCGCGGATAAGCGCGTGCTGGAACGAGAAACGTCGACCGTCGCCGCTCAGGCGGGTAACCAGCTGCCGCTCGACGAGCCTCGACAGCAGAGCATCCATGGCAGCGTCGCCACGGTTGCCAGGGTAGACCGACGAGAACAGCTCGACACTGAACCCGTCACCAATGACGCTGGCGGCCTTGAGGGCAAGGTTCTCTGAGGGGGAAAGTGCGTCGAGACGGCTGGCAATGAGGCTCTGCACCGTGACCGGCACCGCTGGACCTGGTGTCAGCAACCGCGAAGATTCCAACGCGGCTGCCGGGTCCAGCAGGTGCGAGTCCGCGGTGAGCAGCAGTGCGTATTCGCGGGCGAACAGAGGGTTGCCCACTGATCGCTGCGCAACCTCGTCGATCAGCGCCGGTGTCGAAGGCCGTCCCGCCAGCACACTCTCAACCAGCATGGCGGTCGCATCAGGCCGCAAGGGCATCAGCGTCAATTCCACGAATCGGGGGATGATCCGCAACGCGTTCGCTTCTTGCACATCAACCGTGGGTCTCGAGGTGAGAACGATCAGCGCCTCCGGGTAATCCTGCGCCACGCGCAGCGCGAGTCGCCAGGATGCCGAATCCATCCAATGACAGTCCTCCAGGATCAGGACGAATCGGCTTGTGGCTCGCGCTTCGAGGACCTCGCTGAGAACCGTTGATGTCGCGTCGGCGCGCGCCTGACCGGTGATGCTCTGCACCAGAGGCGTTTCATCGAGAAACCCTGGCACAACGGCATTGACAAGGGGTGCCAGTTGGCCATGCCGGATGTCGCCGAGCTGGGCACGGCGCTGGCCTGTATCATCAGATTGCGTCGATTGCGAATCATCCAGCAGCGCCCCGAAGACCGATCGCCACGCCGAATAGGCAACCGCAATCTCTACGGACCCGGCCGCCCCTTCCAGACAGGAGATCCCGCGCCGCGCCGCGGTCTGACGCAGGTACTCGACCAGCGCAGTCTTTCCGAGCCCGGCCTCGCCGACGATCGAGAGCACGGTGCCGCGACCTTGCTCGAACGCCGCGAGACACTGATCGACCGTGGCCTGCTCATCCTCACGTCCGTACAGAGACTCAGTGTGTTCGTTGAGGAGTAGAGCTTCATTGACCCGAAAGGCGCGAATCGGCCAACGGATCCCCTTGAGCGTCAGGGGCCGCTCCGGTGACAAGCTGGCGATGCGCCGGACGCGATCAGCGATCTCCTCAGTGCACAGCACTCCGTCGCCCGCAGCCTCCATCAACCGTGCCGCGACGTGCATGAATCGCCCGACGGACCAGTAATGGCGACGTTCGGGCCCGCCCAGAGGCATGCAGATGCCGGCCCCACTCGCAATGCCGATGGCGCAGTGCACACCCACGCGTGACAGCTCCGAACGGATGGCCAGGCCGGCACGGACGGCGCGCACCACATCGTCGGCGTGTGTGTCGTAGGGCATGCCCAGGCACAACGTAAACACCAAGCCCTTGTCGTCGAGCAGCAGGGTTCCGCTCGATCCGGTGTAGGGACGCAGCGCGACGTTGAGCGAGGTCACGATCGCCTGGTGGCGGTTCAATGCATCGGGTGCGCGATCGTCCAGTCCGTCAATCCTGGCGAACAGCGCGCAGATGGTACGCCGGTCAGGAATCCACTTCGCATACCCCTCGCCGACATAATCCTGCACCCGCCTGGGCACCTGCGCGGCGGTGTGCTGGGGCGGCGGCACCACCGCCTCGCCTGCAGCAGCATCACGCCATGCCTGGCGCGCATCGTCGGAGGCTGAGGCCACGAACGGGCCCGCCTCCGGTGCGACGACCGTGGTGCCTGCGGCGGCTCGAACGGCCGCCGTACATGCTTGTCGCACCGCCGGCCCGGCCAGCAGTAACTGCACCCGGGCTTCACTGCCCAGGCGCGCCGCCCAGATGTCGCCCGCACTGACGCCGATGTGCAGCGTCGGCTGCGTTTCGGCCGAGGGGGGTTTGCGGCCCCGGGGCAGCGTGCAGCGCCGCCGCGCAGTCGTGCGCCTTACCAGGGCTCGCGGGATGTTCCCATCGTCGGCCGGCCAGTAGGCGATGAACGCGTCACCGGCGAAGCACGCGATCTCACCGTTGGTAGCACCACGGCGCGCACGTGGTTGCGGAGTGCCAGGTCGAGCGCTTTGCCTAATCGTTCGACACCGTCAGGACCCTGGCTGCACAACGCCTCGGCCAGCGCCGTATAACCTGAGATGTCAGCGAAGAGCACCGCGCCTCGAAAGGATGCGCACTAGGTACGCCCTGGGCACCGTTGGAGCGGAGCCGTTGCAGAAGCGATCCTGCTACGAAGCCGTCAAGGCGTTCCATCGGTCGAAGGACTCGTCGCTCACGTTCTCACGGACGGAACGTGATCGTGAGGCTCAGCAGATCGCCGCGCGAGCCATATGTGCCGCTATTCAATGCGATCGTCGGCAGCTCCCCCGCAGGTGGATTCGTGGTTCGTCCTCGTCGGTCTGCGTGGGCGTACTAACTGATACGCCAGATCCACCGTCATGTTGCTCTTCGGAGTCCATCCAAGGCCTGCGGTCAGATGATTACGTTTCGCCTCGGGCAGCAGCGGTGTAACGGTCTGGTTGGGGGCTGCGGCTTGCGCGAAGGCATATCCCGTACGCAGGCGCAGCGACGTCGTCATTGCCAGCTCACCGCCCAGGCGCACGGCATTCGTGTCGCGGTAGCCCTGGATCAGATGTTCGTCAGGCGTTGAAGGGTTTTCGAAATCGAGCGTGACCGTGTCGAAGACAGACCAATCGACCCATTGGTAGTCGAAGAAGAGCGTCAGGCGTTCCGCGGCCTGCACGCTTGCACCGACCACGAACTGGGCGGGCATTCTCGAGTTCGGTGCGCGCACGCTGGTTCGGAAGATCGGCCAGGACTTCTGCGACCAGCGCATTGATCGGCGTGCCCACGGGGAGCCCAATCGGATTCGGTTTCGTGACCTGGTAGCTGCCCGGGATGGCGGTGAACGTGGCGTCTCCTTCGGTACTTGAAGAGTTTGATGCCGGACAGATACCGCGCCCCCAGGCCGGACACGGTCGTGCGCTTTGATATCAGCCCCCCGATGTTCAAGCGCCTGCACCGACGGCGCGTGACGCTGAGAGGTTCGTATCCGCAAAGTCAGTTCGGTCCGTCGACCAAGGCACCGAACGATAGTCCAGACGCACCCAGAGGAACAGTCGCCAGATCCTCGCGCCGATTCAATTCGACAGAGCTCAGGCCAACCGTCAGGCTGCCCCCAATCGACACGCGGTCGTTCAGGGCATAGGCGACGCTTGGTTGGACGTAGATGGTCTTGAGGGTGGAATCGTAGCTGACAAAACGGCCGTCGAAATCGAGCGGCCACTTCACGCCGAGGCCGGCAGGCGCGGCACACAACCCGATGCCCCATGACAGCCCGGCATTAATGCCGTACAACGTAATATCCGTCGGGCACTGGGGATACCCCGCCGTCCAGGGATGTGCGCTTACCCGTATCGCTGGCGAATTCGCTCGCCCCGACACCAAGCATCCCGCCGCTGCCGAAAGTCACGCCCTTCCGGCCGGCCATCCCCGCCGGGTTCACGTTGATGGCTGAGCCATCCTCACACGGAGCCGCCCACGCCTGCTGCACCTCGCGCCATGGTGCAGGCGCTGTGCTCGTAGATGCCAGTCTTTACCGGAGGCGGTAGCCGGCGAAAGAAAGCCGATCGTGATGGTCAGGATCACCGCCTGCCCCAGGTATCCACTACCTGCGAGCGTCAGTTCTCTCATCATCGTCGCACCTCGCGACTGATCGCCATGTCCAGGAACTGCCCGTTTCGGGCGAGTCAGTCGCCAGCCGTCACAAGGATACTTCTAAATCAGGACGCTGCTGCTGGCGGGCAGCATTGTGCTGCTGCCGCCTCGTGGGCTGAGCATCGGTCCTTGATGTCGAGCGCGGGGGCGATTTGTGTCGCGGGGGTGCCGATGGTGCCGCACCCCTCGTTCTGCTCCGTGTAGTCCGTGTAATCCGTGTAATCCGTGTGAGATAAGATCCGCGCTGTATGCCGATCACGCGGCGGCGGTTCTGTGGAGTGACAGGGGGTGCGGTCG
>CAWJNJ010000005.1:0-690000 GCA_963844245.1 uncultured Acidobacteriota bacterium
ACCAAGCACCGGGTGCCGCAGGTAGGCCTGTGCCTCCGCCAGGCTTTTGATCGCGTATCGCTGCGACATCGCGCTCGAGCCCAGCCCGGCATACTGCGGGAAGATGTACCACATCCAGTGCGATCGCTTGCGGCCGCTTCGGATCTCGGCGAGGGCCTGCTCGTAGTCACCTGCTGCGCCTGGACGAAGCGATCCAGGTCGTAGGGGTCCGCGGCGTTCGTGGCGGGGGCTGTCATGGTCGAAGGAGCATGCGATTGTTCTGCCGGGAGCGAAACTCTATCTCCGCCACCACACCCCCATTCAGGCGGTTCACCACGTAGGTGCCGATCTCACCAGGCATTGACTCGTCCACTTCGCGAACGATCGGCATCGAGCCAGGCATTTCCTTCACTCGCTCGCGCGCGCGCGCTGCACTGTGCGCGACCTCCGTCTGAGAACGCGCCCACACAATGACGAGATGCGTGGCCGCTTGTCCTGCCGAGAACTCGAAGGTGCCGGGAACGACGTAGACCTCGTCCGACATAAGGTACCCGCTCCACCGGCCGCCGCCGCTGAAACGCTCGTCCCTTGGCGTGAGTTCCCGGCCCTGGCTCACATCCCACACCGTGAGAAACCCGTCCCCGATGTTGTTGCGGAGGTGGACCGTGAATCGGCCCGGCACCCCCATCGCGGCGCGCTCGGTCAACCTCGTGCCGTTCTCCGCTTCGAGCCAGTAGTGGATTCCGCAGTGCAGATAGGTTTCTGCGAACCTGACCGGTCGCAAAGAACGACCTGATTCACCTCTAGTCAGAAGGCCCATGTCGCCGGGGTCGTAGAACATGGCCTTGGCGGAAGGGAGCGGCTGCCATGACAGCAGGGCAATAGCGAACACGCCCAGCGGAATGCGTAGCATCGATCACGCTCCTTTGCGAATCGGCCGCCCCTTCGCTTCCTTCACCTTGGACTTCACGATCCGCGAGATCAGCGCGTGAGGCATCTTCTCGTCGAGCGGAAATCGCAGGTTCCCCTTTTCGCCGGCATAGCGGGCGACCGCCTTCTGCAACGCCGCGCTGCCTCTCACCGGCGGATACATGCCGACGTGATTCTTGAACCCGGCGAAGTGTACGACCGTGCGCCCATTCAACTTGAAGGTCGGAATGCGGTAACTGATGCTCTCGACAGCGCCCGGCGCCGCCTTGCGGATCGTGGTGCGCACGTCGCGGAGGATCTTGCGGACGTCCGGCGGGAAGCCGGCGATGTAATCGTCTACGGGTGTTGGCATATGTCGTCTCGTCAGGTCGCCCGTTTCCTACCGGCGGCCGGCAATCTGCTCCACCAGCTCGTAGTGGAACTTCACGAACCGGTACAACTCGGCTTCGAGAATCCGCTCCTGGTCGCTGTGGGAACCGAAACCGAGCGGACCGTCCTCGATGTCGATCGCGGGGCCCACGCCATAGCACTGCACGCCCTTGGCGCGGAGGTAAGCCATGTCGGTCGCACCAGGGCTCATCGTCGGCAGCGTCACCGTCTGGTAATGCTTCGTCACCATCGCCTCGATCGCCTTGAAGGCCTCGGATGAAAGATTGCCGCTGGCGCCGCCCGGGCGGACGTCCCGTTGTGCCCACGCCACTTCCACCTTGGGATCGCCGATGACCTTCTTCACCTGTTCGATCAGCGCAAGATGGTCGTCGTCGGGATGCATGCGGATATCGAGCGTCGCCTTCGCCTCTGATGGGATCACGTTGATGCGATAGCCGCCCTGGATGATGTTCGGCGAGATCGACGTCCTGATCATCGACGCGTGGCGCGGCTCGCGGGCCAGGAAGTGTTCGTCGGCACCGTCCACCACCTTTGGATCGGCGCTCAGGATGGCGCGATACTGCTTCGCCTCATCGGGCGTCGAGATCGAAGCGAGGCGCTCGAAGTAGGCGCGGGTGGTGTCGTTGAGCCGGACCGGCGTCTTCCACGCACCGATCTTCGCGACCGCGGCTGCCAGCCGGACGACGGCGTTGTCGCGAAGCGGTGTCGAACCATGACCGGCAGGGCCTCGCGCGGTCAGCTCGATGCCGCGCGGGATCTTCTCCAGCGTCTGCACCGACGCGAACTTCACTTTGCCGCCGGTCCGCGTGACGTTGCCGCCTTCCGCCAGGCAATACTCGGCGTCGATCCTGGCAAAGTGCTCGTTGACCATGAACTGGATGCCGACGTGAGTCGAGCCTTCCTCACCGGACTCGGCCAGGAAGATGACATCGCGATCGAGCGGCACGTTCTGCCGCTTCAGCGTCAGCATGATCATCAGGCCGGCGACGACGTTGTCTTTGTCGTCGACGGAGCCGCGTCCGTAGACGTAGCCGCCGTCGCGCACCGCCGCAAACGGCGGATGCTTCCACTTCGTCGGGTCGACGTTGACGACGTCGGTGTGGCCCATGATGAGGAGCGGCCGCTTCGCACCTGAGCCCTTCAGCCGCGCGACCAGGTTGGGCCGGTTCGGTTCTTTGAAGAGAATCTCGACCGGGATGCCCTCCGCCTCGAGCACCTGCTTGAGGTAATCGACCGCGGGTTTCTCCTGCCCGGGCGGATCACTGGTGTCGAACTTGAGCAGTGCCTGGAAATGGCGCAGCGCTTCCTGATCCGCTGCTTTCCAGTCGATCGGGGGTCGCTGCGGAGCGGCGACGGTGAGGACGACAGTGAGGAGAATCGGCGTGAGGCGGCCCATCGGCCGGGATGCTATCACGCCGGGAATGGAGGCAACCTCACTCGGTCCAGCGTCACCGCACCGGGTCGCGCGGAACGCCCGTGCCGGTGATCTCCACAGCCGCGATCGTGCCGTCGGGGTTGAACTTCAACTCATCGATGCACACGACTCTCGAGTTGCGGTCCTTCTCGCCCAGAGGACGGCGGTGATAGACGATGTACCACTTGCCCGATCGCGGCGACTGCAGAACGGAATGATGTCCGGCCCCCGTCGCGACGTTGGGATTCTGCCGCAGGATCGTTCCAATCCGCTCGAAGGGGCCGAACGGCGAGGTGCCGACGGCGTAGGCCACCGCGTAGTTCGGGCCAGTCCAGCCGCCCTCGGACCACATGAAGTAGTACTTGCCGTCCTTCTGCAGCATGTAGGCGCCTTCGACGAAGCCGGTGGGCGTGATCTCCTTGAAGGTGGTTCCATCAGGGAATGGAACGAAGCCGGTAAAGTCAGCGTTGAGGCGGGCGATGTTGCAGTGCCGCCAGCCGCCGTAGACGATGTAATAGGCGCCGTCCTTATCCTTGAACACGAACTGGTCGATCGGTTGCGCGCCGTTGTGAAAGCGGTCGATCAGCGGCTTGCCCAGATGATCTTCGAACGGGCCCGCAGGCGAACGTGAGCGCGCGACGCCAATGCCGCCGGCCTGCTGATCGTTCTGGATGTCGTTGGCGCCAAAGAACAGGTAGTACCAGCCGTCCTTCTCGACGATCGACGGCGCCCACAACGCGCGACGCACCCATTTCACGCGCGAGGTGTCGACGATGCGCTCGTGCTTTTGCCAGGTGACGAGGTCCTTCGACGAGAACGCATCGAGGAACGTCTGCTGGTCGTATGGCGCCGAGTAGGTCGGATAGATCCAGTACTCGCCGTTGAACACGTGCGCCTCGGGGTCCGCATACCAGCCGGGCAGGATCGGGTTGCCCGACATGTCGGGTGCGATCGCGGTTTGTTGCGCAGGACTCTGAGACGCTGCGAAGAGGAGCGTGGTGAGAAGAAGGATCAGGGCGGTAGGCATGATTGGCTATTAATCGGGTGTTGGAAACAGTAGTTCATTACCGTCGGGATCATCGACTTGAAGGCAGTCATAACCCCACCGCACTTCCCTGGTCGGAACGGATCGCTCGACGAGTTCACGACGAAGGTCTGTAAGGCCGTCCGATGTCAGCTCGACGAACAAGCGCGCCTTGTCTCGTCGCCTGGCGTCGGCACAGAGGATGATCTCGCATTCGCCTCGATTGACCTGACAGACTGTGCCGGTGCCGTCGCCTTCATGCCAGCGTTTCTCGAAGCCGAGCATGTCGACGTAAAAGCGGATCGCGCGCTGTATGTCGGTGACGAAGAACACCGGCCGTGCGTACCAGCGATGAACTGTCTCGCTTGCCATGGCTTTGCTCCGTCACTCGGGAACTGGCGCCCATTCGACTGGCAGAACTTCGACGAAGGCGCCCGCGCCTGTTGCCTGGACTGACAGGCCGCTCCCGGTGATCTCCAGCGTCTCACCAGAGACCAGTTCCAACCGAAGCACCGCGCACCTGGAAACGAGCAAGGGCACTGGAACCAAGTTGCCATACACAGTGCTGCCGACGTCCAATCCGCCGCCGTCCAACTCCGCGGGAAGCGAGGGTATCGTCGGAATCACCCCGTCGGCAACCGTGATCTGCACCGGCCGCAGCCAGCCACTCCCTTGCCATTCTCCGTCGATCACGTCCCACTGATGGACGTAAGCATCGAGGCGCAACTGGACCGACGTGCCATTTCGGTTAAGGTCGAGGAGAGTGGAGTCGTGAAACTCGAGTGAAGTCGGCAAGCTGGTCCTCAGGTCACGAGCAGCGGTCACGTCCTATCAACGAGTCTAGCGCCAGTTCAACCTCTTGCCCTTCAGCGGATCGAACACAGGCCCGTCAGACATCGAGCGCCGCCTTTCCGACCCAGAGGAAGCGAATCAGCGCCATGCTGAAAGCGAATAGCGCGCCACCCCAGAACGTCGCGACATACGAACGCTCGCCGCCATGACGTTCGCGCCAGTCACCATAGCGGTCCATTATGAGTCCGCTGATCAGCGGGGAGACCAACAGGCTGATCCCCGGCACCGGACCCGGCCGGAAAATCAGGGTCGGCCAGATCAAGCTCGTAACGAGCCCAGCCAATCCACCCAACAGGACGACGCCCACCGCCGCGATGGCTGGATGGGCGCGGCGGCGCTGGCGCAATGAGTCGCCGGCAGAGCCGAATCCAAGTTCGATCAGGATCTCGGCGACGAGCTGCAGGCCGATCTCCAGGATTGTCGTCAGTACCAGTTCGAAGATGATCTCGATGGGTGGCTCCTGGTTCGTGGCCTTACGGTCCTGCACCACTGACGGTCGGACTGTACACGAAAGCTGCAACGATAGTTCGAGGCGGCGCGACCGCGGCGCTGGTGAGAGCGGGTCATCTCACGATCGAGGAACTCGTTCTGGGACAGGCGAGATTCTTGCGCCGCAGTATTGTCGCGCCGACCTGCTGTGATGCCGACCACTGCGAATCTTTTTGGTCCGCACCGTACGATTTCCCTTGACGACTTCTAGGGTGGAGTCTGCGCCACATCGCTACCGTCGCTCGCACCGCGCCTTCCGATGCCCGTCGTCCTCCACGGTCGGCGAACGTCGGCTGAACCCGCGCCGGCATCATCCTCCTGCACGATCGTCCGTCGTCGTCCGTTCAGAGCCGTCACAAATCGCCGTGATACAACGGGGAATGACGACGAATGATCTCGTTCCCGAGCAGCTTGATGACCAATCATTGCTTGATGCCGCGGCCAGTTTGGCGGCCGACGAGCGCCGCGCGACGGCAGCATTACTTCAAGCTTTGATGGAGATCGACAGCCGGCGACTGTATCTCGGACAGGGTTGCGCGTCGATGTTCACCTACTGCACGCAGGTGCTGCATCTCTCGGAGGGTGCCGCCTACAACCGCATCGAGGCGGCCCGCGCGGCGCGGCGCTATCCGGTGATCCTCGATTTGCTGGAGCAGTCCGCGATTACGCTGACGACGGTGCGGCTGCTGTCGCCGCATCTCACCGCTGACAACCATGCTGCGGTGCTCGCCTCGGCGCGCCACAGGGGACGGCGCGAAGTCGAGGAGCTCGTGGCAGCGCTGAGCCCGAAGCCGGATGCGCCGGTGATCATGCGGAGGATGCCGCGGGGCCGGACCGCGGCCGTGACCCTGCTCGAGGCACCGACGACGGAGACGCCGCGACCGAGCCGAGGCCGACGTGGCCCCGCGCGCTCCGCGTGCCGGCGGCGCGGAGCGCGACGCCCCTGGCTCCCGAGCGCTATCGGATCCAGCTCACCGTCTCACGTGAGACACACGACAGGTTTCTGCGCGCGCAGGCGCTCCTCCGCCATGCCCTGCCCTCAGGCGATGCCGCCGAGATCTTCGACCGGGCGCTGAAGCTGCTCGTCGAGGACCTGGAGCGCACAAAGGCGGCGCAGGTCACGCATCCGCGTCTGAGTCCGCAAGGCGACGGAACGTCGCGGCAGATCCCGGCGAGCGTCCGCCGCGAGGTATGGAGACGGGATGACGGCCGCTGCGGATTCGTTGGACCGCATGGGCGCTGCCGCGAGACCAGCATGCTGGAGTTCCACCACGTTCAGCCGTTCGCCGCTGGCGGTCTGGCCACTGTCGAGAACATCGAGTTGCGGTGTCGCGCCCACAACGCCTACGAAGCGTCGTTGTTCTTCGGAAGTGGCGTAGGGGCGATCTCGAGGGAGGTGGCGCCGAACTGGGGATGACCGCGGCCCCCCCAATTCGCAAGCGAGAGAGCATTCAGATTCCGCCACGTCGTCCCCCAATCAGCAGTGCAGATTCTGCGGCGAATCCTTGGGCACAACGTGCGTTACCAGCGCTAAATCACTGACTTCAGCGCGCAACGCTCTCGGCAGCGTCCATGCAGTCCTCCCCGACAAGGAGGCGACATGCACGTCAAGGTTCACGGCGGCACGGTGCGACACGGCGATTCCTCACTCTGCAACACGTGCTGCCATTCGAAGATCATCCGCGGCGAAACGCTCAACGAGCGGATTGTGGAGTGCACCGCGTCGGCCATGACCGCGCTGATCATTCCGTTCCGAGTCACGTTCTGCAATACCTACTGCGACACCCGCCAGCCTTCCTACATGGACATGGTGAAAATCGCGTGGATCCTCAAACCGCATGGTACGAAGAAGCGGCCGCCGGTTTCGTGCGTGGTGACGATCTGACGCCGAAAGAACTGGCCGAGATGCTCAGTACTGACCCGGACAGCGATTAGCGCCGCTTCATTCTGAATCGCCGCCGAAGAACTCCCCTGCCGGCCGGTATTGAAATCCCAGTCGCGTCGCGTAGCCCGCGTCGGCTGGTCCTTCACCCACGAAGACACAACTGGCCGGATCAAGTCGGTGACGATGGATCAGAAGCACGCCTAGGCCCGGGAGGGGCCTGCGACACCAGCATTGCGGCGGGCCGCGGCCGGTCGTCGGTCACGGTCGGATCTTGGCTGTTTGCTGTTCCGGCCCGGTCAGTTCGTTTGACTGAATGCCGCGAGGAACGCGTTCAACTCACTGACGACCGCCGCAGGGATTTCGTGCCCGCCGTGGAACGGAACCCACGTGACTCGCAGACCTGCTGCTTCCAGTTTCGAGCGAAATCGCTCCGCGACTTCAAAAGGCAGAATGGGATCGCTGCGGCCGTGTGACAGGAATACAGGAGTGCCGCGACGCAAGTGAAACGCGCGCTCCCAGGAATTCTCGTCCACCAGGGTGCCGGACAGCAGAACGAGCGCATCGATTCGTGCGTCGGTTCGGAAGGCGACTTCGCTGGCCACCATGGCACCCTGCGAATACCCGCCCAGGATGACTGGCCCTCCAGGGGATCGCTCGATGCTGTCGAGCAGTTCCTCCAGGAGGGATGCCGCGACCTTCAAGCCGGGTGGCTGTGTCGCCGATAAATCCGGAACGCTTTTCCCTGCAGGGATGTTTGCCGCCAGGCCCAGCCGCCACCATCCTCGGCCGCCCGTTGGACCGTCGGGCGGCGAGGTCGGATCCGGAGCTTGCGGAAAAACGAATCGACCAGGGGGAGGCAGGCGGATGGTCTGGGTGAACGGAGCCCACTGCTCGGCTGACGAGCCGTATCCGTGAAGCAACACCATCGTCGGGGGCCCGTTCCCGCCATAGGTGATTGTCTCCAGTCTCGGTCCGCGGTCGCATGCCGCCGCACTACCAATCGCTGCGATGATCACCACCGCGAAGAGGCTCTTCGTAGCGACTAGCCACGGTTGGGTCATCGTGAGTTGCCGCCTAACGAAGCACGCCGCGCTTGGTCATCAGCCACGAATACCACATGAAGAACAGCAACAGCGCCGTGATGACCGCGCTCGTGATGGCCATGCCGCGGCCCATGATCTCGCCGCCGTCCGTCAGAACATATGTGTAGAGCAGGTTGACCATGAAGGCCGCCAGTGAGGCAGCGAAGACCGGAACGGCAACCTTCCTGCGCAGCAGAATCAGCACTGAAGCCAGCATGGCGCCCCATACACCAATGGCCCAGACGGCCATCATCCAGGCGGGGAACTGCTCGTAATGTGCGATCTGCGCCGGCGTCATGCCGACACTGGTCAGGTAACTGCTGCCCTGCGCCATGTTCATCACATAGTCGAATACGCCGATCGCGTTGAACAGGACGGCTATCACGCCGACTAACCAGAGATGCCACGGCGTCTTCATCGCTGCGATCCCCACGCGGGTGTGAGCGAGGGCGTCGCCGTGAGGCGCACGGGATGCTGGCCGTCAGCAGCGACCGTGAACAGACCGTCGAACCCATCACGGCCGGAAATGAACGCGACGCGCTTCCCGTCTGGCGCCCACACGTAGCTGCCGTCGTACGCCGACGAACTCGCCAGCAGCGAACGCGCGCGGTCCGACAGCCGCACCACGCCCACCTGGTAGTTCTCACCGTCGGCGATCTGAAATGCGATCAGCGATCCGTCCGGTGACCACAGCGGCGGGTCCTTGGTCACGCCCGCTCCGACAGTGAGCCGCTCGGCGCTTCCGCCTTTGGCCTGGACGACATAGAGATCTCGTGTGCCGTCGCGCTCGGACCCGAACACAATGGCGTTGCCATCTGGTGACCACCGGGGGCTTACGTCGGAGGCTTGCCCGCTGGTCAGTTGGCGAACCTTACGGTCTTCGACACTCGCCACGTTGATGTGTGAGCCGCCATCGCGGGTCAACGAAAACACTACGTGCGCATCGTCGGGGGACCAGGCTGGATCGCGGTGTTCTCCCCGCGACGCAGTCAGTCGCGTCGATTCACCAGACACCGCGTCGACGATGTGGATGTGTATGTTGTCTGGGGTGCCCGCCGCAAACACGATCCTCCTGTTGTCGCGAGACCAACCGCGCGTTGACTTCGCGACGATCTCGGTGGCGAGGCGCCTCGGGTTCCGGCCATCCGAATCCATCACCCATAGTTCCCAGGTGGATCCGACCTGCGATGCAAACGCGATCCGTTGTCGGTTTGGCGACCACAGTGGGAAGCGGTCCTCCGCATCACGCCTCGTGAGCCGCCTCTGGTTCTGCCCGGCCGCGTCCATCACATATATTTCCCAGTTTCCGTCGCGTCGGGATGCAAAGGCGATGTCGTCGGCAGCGGCCGTGACCGAACCCGGCGATGGTGGAGCGGATGTCTCTCGAGTACCCGGCCACAGGGTAGTTAGAAAGAGCGCGGTAAGACTGATTCGCCAAATCATCATGACCTCCTCGGCACATACCGCATCGCCACAGCTCCCGATCGAAACTCCAGCCGGTCCACGAGCTTCAGGTCGAGATGGTTCGATAGCCCCGCGAACAGTGTCGGACCGTGGCCGACTAGCCTGGGTTGTACCACGAACTCGTACTCATCGATCAACCCCAGCTCCGCCAACGCGAGCGGCAGCACGCTACGGGGCTACTTCCGCAGGATCTTCTCCATCGGCCTGCCCTTCGCCAGTTCGTCCACCAGCTTGTCCAGGTAGCGGATGTTGCGCATCAGCGGATCCTCGATGTCCTCGATTCGGACGCCGCAGATGACACCGGTGATCTTGGTGACATGTGGATGGAGGACCGGCGCCTCGCTGAAGAACGCCTCGAAGTCCTTTCTATCTTCGATCTGCTTCGCCAGGGCTTTCGGGGTGTAGCCCGTCAGCCAGCAGATGACTTCGTCCAGCTCCTGTTTGCTTCGCCCTTTCGATTCGACCTTCTGGACGTAGTGCGGATACACGCTGGCGAATGCGGTAGTAAAGATTCGATGCTTCTTCATGTTCGCTGTTCGGAGCCTAAGATGCACCTGCAGCGGTGAAAAATCAACCGTCGCCATTGTCCCAAACATTCGAGACGCGGCCGTAGTCCAATTCTTGGTCACCGCCTGCGCTACACTGACGCCATGGACGCAGATCCGAAGCACACTCCGGCCGCGGTACCCACCAGCCCGGCGGCGGCGTGTGGCGCGGCCGACCTCGATGAGCACGATCTGTCGTTGATCGTCGAACGTCTTGGCTGGACGCCAGCGCAGCGACTGGACGCCAACACGGCGTTCGTGCGGTTCTATCGGGCGGCGCGTCCGAGCGGTCCCGTCCTCCCCAGCGAGCGATGACCGCTCTTGATCCGGACACGCTGTTTGCCTCCCTCGATCGACATGGCGTCAGGTATGTCCTGATCGGAGGCCTTGCAGCTGGACTCCACGGGTCTCCTCTCCCTACGATTGATGCGGACATTTGCCCGTCACGCGATCCCGACAACCTCGCGCGGTTGTCGCGGGCGCTCACCGAGCTCGACGCCAGAATCCGCAGCGCAGATTCGCCGGACGGTGTCCCGTTCCTACGAGACGCGGCATTCCTGTCGACGGTGGAGCTCCTCAACCTGGTGACGACTGCGGGCGATCTGGATTTGGCTTTCCTACCGGCCGGCGGCGCCGATTACCCCGTCCTTGCCGCCAGGGCCAAGCCCCTTCAGGTGCGGGGTCTGATGATTCCGGTGGCCGCGCTCGAGGACGTCATCCGATCGAAGGAGGCGGCGAACCGACCGAAAGATCGCCGGAACCTGCCGGTCCTGCGACAGCTTCTCGACGAGCTTCGCCGTAGGGGTGAAGCTTGAACCTGAATCGCATGCAGCGCGCGTTGCCCCGCCAGTTGGCCGTAGTGCGCGATCGGGTTTTCCTCGAGCGTCGCCCACGCGCGCTGTGTCGCATCCATGGTCGACCGGCGCGTTGGCCCGATCGTGCCGGTGTTCAGGTACGTCAGGCCCTGGGTGAGGAGGAACTCGCGCTCCGCGGCAGCGGGCGCCAGCGCTTGTAAGGTCGGTATAAGGCCGGCCGCGGCACCGCCCGCGAGCGTGTGCAAGAACTCCCTGCGATCAGCGGACCAAGGGTGCATGGATCGCTCTACTGGTGCCGCTTCGCCGGGTCGTTGTAATTGACCATCCAGTTGATCCCGAACCTGTCCTTCACGCTGCCGAAGTAATCGCCCCAGAACTGGTCCGCGATCGGCATGGTGATCGCACCGCCCTCTGCGAGCGCATTGAAAATGCGGTCCGCCTCCTGCCTGCTGTCCGGGTGGGCAGAAATGGAATAGTTGTTCCCCTCGACGCGCGCGGGACCCATCCCCGGCAGCATGTCGCTCCCCATGATCATCTGGCCGTCGGGCAGTTGAAGGCCGACGTGCATCACGAGGTTCTTCTGCTCGGGCGTCAGCTCGAAGCTACCGTCCGACGGCATCCCGCCGAAGCGGTAGATGTCGGTGAGTTTTCCTCCCAGAACCTTCTCGTAGAAGCGGAATGCCGCTTCGGTCTTGTCCTCGAAGTTCAGGTAGATATGGATCTTCATGTCTCTTGCCCTCCACACGTAGACGCTGCGAACAAAGCAGCGCGATTCTACACGCTTGATCCTCCCTGGCGTCGCCGGCGCTCGACCCGCCCCATCCACCACCACAACGCAAGCATCGATGCACCGAACACCGTCAGGTAGACGGCCGCGCCTGCAACGAACGACGGCTGTTGCGCCAGTTCAATTCGCCAGTAGCCCGTCTCGTCCTTCATCCCCATCAGCCACGAACCAGCGTTCCATGCGGCGTGAACACCGATCGGAAAGGCTAGGCCGCGCGAGGCGAGCGTGGCAACGCCAAAGAGCACCGAGCCGGCCGTTGTGCCCACCAGGGCATTTGCAGGCGGCCAGCCCTGGAGCATGTGATACACGGCAAACGCGAGCGCGACGATGATCTGGGCCGAGACGATGCCGTAGCGCTCCCGGAGACGATAGAAAGGGTAGCCGCGAAAGCCTAGCTCTTCGCCCGCGGACAGGGCGATGAACGTGGCAATCATCAGGGTCACAAGAGAAGCGTCAACGCCAGTGTTGCGGACGAAGGCGATCGGACCGAGAGTCAGTCGCGATATGCCGATCAGCAGCGCGACCATTGTGGCGCCGAACACGAGGCCTGTCGCGAACCGCGTGAGACTGCCCTTCGTCCAGTCCGCACCCGCCGCAACCAGTGTCAGGCGCTCGCTTCTCGTGAACACGACGGTCAACGCCATGGCAGCCGTCGTGACCAGCAGCCCCGCGACCAGCATTCGCGCTGCTGGAGGCACGAGGCCCAGCACGAGTCCGAGGCCGAGGAAGATCGCGGCGTAGGCCAGCCAGAACGCAGCGACGCGAAGAGGAACGTCCACTGGGCGCGCGATGCGGCTCACGTTCCAAAGTTCGCCGTCGCCGCAAACCCGTCGGACAGTTGAAGGCCGACGTGCATCACGTCGTGCGTCTCATTCCTGTGCCGGATACAGCTGCAGGAACTCAGGTTCGTCGTGCAGCAGCGCCAGATCGGGATCGCGCCGCGCCCACACCGCATCCTTGAAGCCGGCCTTCCACGCTTTCTTGATCGCGTCCATGGCATCGGCCTTCCGGTCCAGCATGCAGAACGCGCAGGCCGAGTTGTAGAGCGTGGTCGCGTCGTTGGGCCGGAGCATCATGGCGACGTTGGCCTCACGAACGGCCTCCTCGGGCCGGCCCAGCGAGGCGAACGCAATCGCCAGCTGCATCCGGGCGCGGGCATCATCAGGCACTTCCGCGAGATGCTGCTCGAGCGCGCCGACGCGCCGCGCGCTGAGGTTGTGCGCGGCCTCCTTCTTTCCAAGCGCCTGCAGCGCATTCAGGATCGGCACATAGATGTTGTAGTCGGTGCCGTTCGCGGCAATCGCATCATCGGCCGCCTCGGCGATCTCCTGATAGCGGCCAAGCGCGAAGAGCGCCCGCCCCATCATGTAATACACGCCTTCGCAGTCGGGCTTCTGCTTGATCGCGATCTTCGCTTCGGTGACGGCGTGCTCGTTCTGGTTGTTGGAGTAGAAGACCCATCCGCGCGCGACGTGGGCTTCGGGCAGGTCCGGTTGCAGCGAGACCGCCTTCTCGGCCGCCGCCTGGGCGCGATCGATCCACTCGGAGCCGCTGGCGTGCCAGTAGTGGTTCTGCGCCCAGACGTTGGCGATGCCGGCAAACGCGAGGGCAAACTTCGGATCGAGCTGCACGGCGCTCTCGAACATCTGCAGCGCAAACTCGAGATCCTTCTGGGTAAGCCGGCGGGCGTAGCTTTTGCCGCGCAGGTACAGATCGTAGGCCTGCAGGCTCTCGGTCGGTTTCTGCGACAGGGCCGCCTGCTCCTGCGGCGACAGCGTGATGCGCAGCGCTTCCGCAATCTTGCGCGCGATCTCGTCCTGCAGCTCGAAGACATCTTCCATCTCGCGGTCATACCGCTCGGACCACAGAGGGAAGTCGGTGCGCGTGTCGACGAGCTGCGCGTTGATGCGCAGCCGGTTGCCGGCGCGCCGCAGGCTTCCGCCAAGCACGTATGCGGCGCCGGTCTGCTGGCCAATCTGTGCCGGCGTGACCGGCTTGTCTCTAAAGGCGAGCACGGTCTGGCGCGAGAAGGTGTTCAGTCCCTTGATTTTGGAGAGCTCCGTGATGATGTCTTCGGTGATGCCGTCGCGGAAATACTCATCCTCTTTGACCCCGCTCAAATTCTCGAAGAACAGCACGGCCACCGAGCGCTCCGCGGCCCTGGTGCCGCCAAGCGGAGAATCTCCTGCCGGATGCGTTGTCTTTCTATCCAAACCAAGCTCGCGCTTGACGCGCAGCAGATCCGTGCGGAGTTCCGACGCGGTCTGATGGCGTAGATCGCGATCCTTGTCGAGCGCGCGCTCGATGACACGGCCGAGCGAGTCGGGCAGCCGCGGATTGACCTGGGTGACCGGTGCGGGATCGCGGTTCAGAATGGCGTCGAAGACCACCGCCGACGTATCGCCTTGAAATGGCAGCGTGCCCGCGGCCATCTGATACATCACCGTACCGAGCGAAAAGAGATCGCTGCGCGCATCGGTCAGCTGACCGCGTGCCTGCTCGGGCGACATGTAGGCGACCGTGCCCATGGCCGTCCCGGGCAGGGTCAATTGGCCGGCGAAGGTGTCACCCTGGCCGTTCAGATCCGCCGCGGAGCCGAACTTCGCCAGCCCGAAGTCGAGCAGCTTCACCTGCCGTTTCGCATTGACGAAGATGTTTGCCGGCTTGATGTCGCGATGGATGATGCCTTTCGCGTGGGCGGACTCGAGTGCGTCGGCTATCTGCAGCACCATCTCGACGACCTGCATCGCGCTGAACGGCTCCGTCCCGATCATCGCGGCGAGCGTCTGTCCCTCGAGCAGCTCCATGACGATGAAGTGCTGTTCGCCGGCGCGTTCGATCGCATGCACCGTGCAGATGTTCGGGTGATTGAGCGCCGATGCGGCACGCGCCTCGCGTTGAAATCGTTCCAGGGCGGCCGGATCCGACAACACGGCAGGCGGCAGGAACTTGAGCGCCACACGGCGTCCGAGTTGCGTGTCTTCGGCTTCGTAGACAATGCCCATCCCGCCGGCGCCGATGGCCTTGAGGATGTCGTAGTGAGAGATGCGAGTGTCGATCATTGGGAAAAACCACCCATCATTGGCTGCTCATTTGACGGCGCAACGATGTTATACGGGCCAATGCGGTCGCCCGCGGATAAGTTCATGTTCGGGGAAGGTGCGCGATTATACGTCCCTTCGGTCAGCTGGAGTCAGGAATAGGAGGGCGACCGATTACTTCCTCATCCCACGCTCCAGGAACGCGACCAGGTTGTCGCGGAGCGCAACGCGGTCCTCGTCGCGTAAGTACATCATGTGTCCGGCTTCGTAGTAGTTGAGCGTGATGTTCTTCTGCAGCCGGGGCGGAATGCGCAGGTGCGTCATGGTGAACTCGGCGGGAAAAAACGGCGTCGCCATGTCGTAGTAGCCGTTCTCGACCTGCACGACCATGTTCGGATTGGCGATCATCGCCTGCACCAGATCCCCCTGCGCGTTCGGCGCGCCAGGGAAGAAGCCGCCGCCCCCCTGGCGCACCCAGTTCCAGCGTCCCCCAGCACCATTCGTATTCCGGTAGGGCCGGTCGCCGCCGAACTTGAGCACGTCTCGCGTGTAGTGGTTGACCGCTGCGGTGTAGGCGCTGCCAACGGCCGCGTTGAAAGGATCGTTCTCGGCGCTCTCGGTCAGCTGGTTGAAGGTATCGCCGGCGAAACGGGCGTCGATGCGTCCGGCGGTCATGCGGCGTGAGCGCATCAGTTCGGCATTGAACTGGCCGAGCGTCGGCCGCAGATCCGCGCGCTTGAGAAAATCTTCAGATAGTCCGGTGAACGACGACAGTCGCTTCGACACGGCGGTCATCTCAGCCTCCGTGAGTGCTGACCCCTTCATCAGTGCCGCCGCGTAGTCGGTGACGGCATATCGGCGCGCCTCGTCCACCCACTTCTCCAATGACGCTGGCTGGGTCGGCAGCGCCTTGTGATACCACGCAACCGCTGCATAACTGGGCAGGTAAAAAATGTAGGAGCGGTCGTCGCCAGCGCCGAACGTGATCGTCGAGAGGTCGAGAACCATCGACAGCAGGTTGAGGCCATTCAGATGGACGCCGCGCTGCTGCAGTAAGTTCGCCACCACTGCGGCGCGGAACGTGCCGTAGCTCTCGCCGATGATGAACTTCGGCGAGTTCCAGCGGCCGTTGCGACTCAGCCAGGTTGTAATGAACTGCGCAAACGCATTGGCGTCACCGTCGACACCGTAGAAGTCCTTCTCGGTGCCCTTGCCGGCGATGCGGCTGAAGCCGGTTCCCATCGCGTCGATGAAGACCAGGTCGGTCCGATCGAGCAGCGTCTCACTGTTGTCGACCACCGGGTAGGGCGCCGGTCGCGTGTATTCGCCGTTGGTGGTGACGACGCGCTTGGGCCCGACGGACCCCATGTGCAGCCACATCGACGCCGACCCGGGTCCGCCATTGAAGAGAAAGGTGACCGGACGCGTGCTGCTGCCGGGAGCCTCCGCAGGCGCGTACGACACGGAGTACATCAGCCCGGTGATCTCTCCCTCCTCATTCCTGATCGCCGTCGTCCCTGCCTTGGCGACGTAGGGCATAGTCCGGCCGCCGAGGCGCATCGAATGCTGCGTGGTGGACCATTCCTCCCGCGCGGCGTCCGGCGGCTGTGCGTGCGTCGCCGGAGCAGGCATCTGCGCCCCGGGAGCAGGAACCTGCGCCGCCGGCGCGGGGGTCTGCGCGCGGACGGACGCGCTGACGGTGGTGAGCAGGGCTGTGATCGTGAAGCTGACGATGACCAGCTGACGCATGCAATCCTCGGGTGGTGGGGGACGTCTCAATGCGGTTCGTGGGGCAGGCGGTATGATAGCGCGCCTCCCCTTACGGCATCGGATTGCGCAGCACCTCGAACGACCGCAGCCGCACCGTCATGCGGCCGACGCCGAGCGAGGCGAGTGCGACGCCCAGCGCCCCGATCGATGGGGCCAGGGGCGAGGTCAGCGCGTCGCTCGAAAAAAGACGATGGTCTCGCCGCGGCTCGAGCCATGAGCGGGAGATGGTGAGCAGCCCGCAGTCAACCGTCGGGACGCGATGCGCAGGCTCGATTCCGGAAAAGGAGTGCTCCAGAGTGAAAAGCGGCGCCTCGAATTCCCCAACAGATCCGTCCGGAAGTGCGATGGCGCCGCCCTTATAGGCGTCATAGTCGAGCGGGCTCTCCAGCGTTTCGGCGGTATCCCGCTGGATCGATCCCGGCGTGTTGAGCCGCACGCCGTGGGTGCGGAACTGACAAGTCGCGATCGACATTTGCGGTTGGGCGAGATCCTGCCCTGGGCTCAGGATCAGTGCCACGGCCCATGATTCGGGCACCGTGAGTGTGCCGGGCGCAGAGCCGAAATCTGGCGGGAAGGCGCTGCCGGGAATTTCGGCTACGCGTGCCGGACGGCCCTCTTCACCGGTGCTGCGCTGGGCGCGCTCGATTTCCTCCGCGAACTCTCCGTGAGAGTCGAGCGGAAATCCCTCGGCGCGCGGCCGATCGAAGGTCACTCGCATCAATAAACGGCTGTCGAGAGCGATCCCGCCTGCCGGCGCAAGGTAGAGAGCAGTTTGTGCCGCATCGGCACCGGCGGCCTCGCCGCGCGCGAGTTCGAGGACAAGCCCCTCGGTCACGCCGTAGGAGTTCGCCAAAAGAGCGGATACTGGAGGAGCGAAGAGCAGATCGCCCCAGCCCTCTAGATCGGGGTGCGGGTGACGGTTTCCATTGGCGAAGTTGACCGCATAGAGCTTACCGAAAGGCATGACGACCTCCGTCCAAGTCGAGACCGTTTGGGGAATTGCTCTTCGCTGGATAAGCGCGCGCTACGCGAGGGGCCGCTCATAATCCCACCAGCCGGTGTTGGTTGCAAGCGTACGACGGCGAGCGGCTGTCGCGGATCGTGGCCGCGGCGAGCCTTCAAGGCAATCGGAATCGCGGCTCTCGATGCGTTGGCCCTGACACAAATACGCGTTCGCCAGTTCTCATGTCCACTCGTCGATCGATCCGTCCGACCAGAAGTCCTGAGTTGGCTGCTGGGTATCCAAGTGGTCCTTGCTCGTCGTGAACGTCGTGTCGTCGTGCGTGGCGCAGCCAGCTAGCCGGACTTCGTGCAGCGGTGATGCGCGTCAGCGTCAAAAAAGAAAAGGGCGGTGACCTCGCGATCACCGCCCTTCACGGCAGCCCTAAAGGGCTGCGCTACACGCCCGGCCTAAAGGCCGGGCCTACTCGATCTCGTCCCGCGTGAACGCCTCTTCAGGCTCCACGAAGTACTCCATCTCGCGCTCCAGCTCCAACTCCTCCGGAGTCGGCGGCGGCGGCGGTGGCGGCTCGTCCGCCGGGATCCGCACGTGCCGGTAATACTCGAAGCCGGTGCCGGCCGGGATCAGGCGGCCCATCGTGACGTTTTCCTTCAGGCCGCGGAGGTGATCCACCTTGCCTGAAATCGACGCCTCGGTGAGGACGCGCGTGGTCTCCTGGAACGACGCCGCCGAGATGAACGAGTCGGTCGAGAGCGACGCCTTGGTGATCCCGAGCAGCAGCGGACGGCCCGAAGCCGGACGCCCACCGTTCATGATCACGCGCTCGTTCTCTTCCATGAACCGGAAGCGATCGACCTGCTCCTCGATCAGGAATTCGGTGTCGCCGACATCCTCGATCTTCACCCACCGCATCATCTGGCGAACGATGACTTCGATGTGCTTGTCGTTGATGTTGACGCCCTGCAGGCGGTAGACCTCCTGGATCTCGTTGACGAGATAGGCATGCAGCGCCTTCTCACCGAGGACCGAGAGGATGTCGTGCGGATTGCTCGGCCCGTCCATGAGCGGCTCGCCGGCGCGGACGCGGTCGCCTTCCTGGACGTTGACGTGCACGCCGCGTGGCAGCGAGTACTCTCTCGGCTCGCCCCCGTCCTCCGGCACGATGATGATCTTGCGCTGACCCTTGACGATCCCGCCGTGCTTGACGATACCGTCGATCTCCGAGATCACGGCCGTCTCGCGTGGCTTGCGCGCCTCGAAGAGTTCGACGACGCGCGGCAGACCGCCCGTGATGTCCTTGGTCTTCGTGGTTTCGCGCGGGATCTTCGCCAGCACCTGTCCGGCTGAGACCGGATCGCCATCCTCGATCATGAGGTGGGCATGCGACGGCATGTGGTACTTGCGCGAGAGCTTGCCCGCCTTGTCGCGGATTTCGATCGTCGGCTGCTTCTTCTCGTCGGGGCTGTCGACGACGATCTTCCGCGAGAGGCCCGTGACCTCGTCCACTTCCTCGTGATACGTCACGTCGGAGATGAGGTCCTTGTACTTGATCGTGCCCGATTCCTCGGTGAGGATCGAGAACGTGTACGGATCCCATTCGACGAGGATCGTGCCCGGCTCGACCGCCTGGCCGTCGTGCACCTTGAGGCGCGCGCCGTAGACGATCGGATACCGTTCGCGATCGCGGCCCTTGGAGTCCTGAACGACCAGCGATCCGGTCCGGTTCATGACCACCATCTGGCCGGCGTTCTCGCCCGTGCCCTTGGCCTCGACCACCTGCAGGCCCTGGTAGTGGACCGTGCCGGCGTGCTTGGCGTCGAGCGTCGACTGTTCGGAGACTCGCGACGCGGTTCCACCGATGTGGAACGTGCGCATCGTGAGCTGCGTGCCGGGCTCGCCGATCGACTGCGCCGCGATGACGCCGACCGCGAGGCCGAGCTCCACCAGGCGCCCGGTCGCGAGGTCGCGCCCGTAGCACTTCGCGCAGCAGCCGCGGCGGCTCGCGCAGGTCAGGACCGACCGGATGCGCACCTTCTCGATGCCGCCCTCCTGAATGTCCTGCGCCTTCTGCTCGTCGATGTCCGCGTTGACCTCGACGATGACGTCGCCGGTGAGCGGATCGAGGATCTTCTCGAGACTGACGCGGCCCATGATGCGGTCGCGCAGCGGCTCGATGATTTCGCCCGATTCGACGATCGCCCGCGCCTCGATGCCGTCCATCGTGCCGCAGTCGATCTCGTGGATGATGACGTCCTGCGCCACGTCGACGAGGCGGCGGGTCAGGTAACCCGAGTCGGCCGTCTTCAGCGCCGTGTCGGCCAGACCCTTACGCGCGCCGTGCGTGGAGATGAAGTACTCCATGACCGCGAGGCCTTCACGGAAGTTCGCCGTGATCGGCGTCTCGATGATCTCGCCCGACGGCTTGGCCATCAGTCCGCGCATGCCCGCCAGCTGGCGGATCTGCTGCTTCGAACCGCGGGCGCCCGAGTCAGCCATGATGTAGACGGGATTGAAGTTGCGGCCCGAACGATCGAGCTCTTCCATCCCGACGAACATCTCGTCGGCGATCTTTTCCGTGACGTCCGACCAGATCGCGATGATCTTGTTGTAACGCTCGCCGTTGGTGATCGCGCCTTCGAGGTACTGACCTTCGACCTTGATCACTTCGTTGCGCGCTTCGTTGACCATCGCCGGCTTCCGCTCGGGGATGATCAGGTCGTCGATGCCGATCGACAGGCCCGAACGCGTCGCGTAGGTGAAGCCGAGGTGCTTCAGGCTGTCGAGCATCTCGACGGTGGTCGAGAGACCGAAGTGCAGGTGGCAGTACTGCACGACCTGCTGCAGGCCCTTCTTCTTCAACAGGCCGTTCACATACGGCATCACCTTCGGCAGCGAGGTGTTGAAGATGACGCGGCCGACGGTCGTGTTGATGATCTTGTTCTTGACTTCCTGCAGTTCGGCCTGCAGGACCGCCTGGTCGTCGCGCGCGACGGTCAGGTCGAGCAGGTTGCCGGTCCAGCGGAGCCGGATCGGCGTCAGCGTCTCGAGCTCTCCTGCCTCGAGCGCCAGCACCACGTCGTCCGCATTCGCGAACACGCGGCCTTCGCCCTTGGCCGAAGCCTTCGACTTGGTCAGGTAGTAGCACCCGAGCACGATGTCCTGCGACGGGATCGCGATCGGCTGGCCCGAGGCCGGCGACAGGATGTTGTTCGAGGACATCATCAGGACCGATGCCTCGATCTGCGCTTCCGGTCCGAGCGGGATGTGCACGGCCATCTGGTCGCCGTCGAAGTCGGCGTTGAACGCCGTGCAGACGAGCGGGTGGATCCGGATTGCCTTGCCTTCGACCAGGACAGGCTCGAACGCCTGGATGCCGAGGCGGTGCAGCGTGGGCGCGCGGTTCAGCAGAACCGGATGCTCGCGGATGACCTCTTCGAGCACGTCCCACACTTCCGGACGCTGCTGCTCGACCATCTCCTTGGCCTGCTTGATCGTCGAGACGAGACCGCGCTCTTCGAGCTTGTTGTAGATGAACGGCTTGAACAGCTCGAGCGCCATCTTCTTCGGCAGCCCGCACTGGTGCAGCTTCAACTCGGGGCCAACGACGATGACCGAACGGCCGGAGTAGTCGACGCGCTTGCCGAGCAGGTTCTGGCGGAAGCGGCCCTGCTTACCCTTGAGGGTATCGGAGAGCGACTTCAGCGGACGGTTGTTGGCGCCGCGCAGCACGCGGCCGCGGCGGCCGTTGTCGAACAGCGCATCGACCGCTTCCTGAAGCATGCGCTTCTCGTTGCGGATGATGACGTCGGGCGCCTTCAGCTCGATCAGCTTCTTCAACCGGTTGTTGCGGTTGATGACGCGGCGATAGAGATCGTTGAGGTCCGAGGTCGCGAACCGGCCGCCATCGAGCGGGACCAGCGGGCGCAGCTCCGGCGGAATGACCGGGATCACGTCGAGGATCATCCACTCCGGCTTGTTCGTGCTGCGGCGGAACGAGTCGACGACCTTGAGGCGCTTGGCGTACTTCAGCTTCTTCTGAGCGGACGGCTCGGCGCGCATCTTGTCGCGCAGCTCGGTCGCCATCTTCTCGACGTTGATCCGCTTGAGCAGCTCCTTGATCGCTTCCGCGCCCATCTGCGCGCGGAACTTGACCGGACCGTACTCCTCGCGCGCCTTGCGATACGCATCTTCCGTCAGCAGCTGGTGCTGCTTCAGGTCGGTATCACCCGGCTCGATGACCACGTAGGCCTCGAAGTAGAGGACGCGCTCGAGGTCGCGCAGCGAGATGTCAAGCAGGTGGCCGATGCGGCTCGGCAGCCCCTTGAAGAACCACACGTGGCTGACCGGCGTGGCGAGCGTGATGTGGCCGAGGCGCTCGCGGCGGACCTTCGCCTGCGTGACCTCGACGCCGCACTTGTCGCAGATCACCCCGCGGTGCTTCATGCGCTTGTACTTGCCGCAGAGGCACTCCCAGTCGGTGACCGGGCCGAAGATCTTCGCGCAGAAGAGCCCGTCCCGCTCCGGCTTGAAGGTCCGGTAGTTGATCGTTTCCGGCTTGGTCACTTCACCGTGCGACCAGGAGAGGATCTTCTCCGGCGAGGCGAGCGAGATACGGATGGCGTCGAAGTCCGACGTCAGCGATCCACGATTATCGAAACTTGGTCTCATATTGAGTCCTTCGGCTATCAGCTCTCAGCTTCGTCTTCGTGCTAACTCCAATCAGCGGTCAAACTCCAGAACTGCGAGCACTTGGAGTTTGAAGTTTGAAGTTTGGAGGCTGATCAGCTATTCCGCCAGTACCGGCTCGCCGTCTTCGGCCGGTGCTGCTTCCAGCACAGGACGCTTCTTCGTCTTCATCAGCTCGACGTCCAGGCACAGTGCCTGGAGCTCGCGGATGAGCACGTTGAACGATTCCGGCAGCCCCGGCTGGAACGATGCGTCGCCCTTGACGATCGCCTCGTAGATCTTCGCGCGGCCGGTCACGTCGTCCGACTTCGCGGTGAGGAGCTCCTGGAGAATGTGCGCGGCGCCGTACGCCTCGAGCGCCCAGACTTCCATTTCTCCGAAGCGCTGTCCGCCGAACTGCGCCTTACCACCCAGCGGCTGCTGGGTAATCAACGAGTACGGTCCGATCGAGCGAGCGTGGATCTTGTCGTCGACCAGGTGCGACAGCTTCAGCATGTAGATGTAGCCGACGGTGACGTCCTGCTCGAACTCCATGCCGGTCATGCCGTCGTAGAGGCTCGTCTTGCCGCTCTTGGGCAGGCCGGCCTCGCTCAGCCAGTGCTTGATCTCGTTTTCGCGGGCGCCGTCGAAGACGGGCGTCGCGAAGTAGAGGCCGAGCGCGTGGGCCGCCCACCCGAGGTGGGTCTCGAGGATCTGCCCGACGTTCATACGCGACGGAACGCCCAGCGGATTGAGCACGATCTCGACCGGGGTGCCGTCCGGCAGATACGGCATGTCTTCTTCCGGCAGGATGCGCGCGATGACGCCCTTGTTGCCGTGGCGGCCGGCCATCTTGTCGCCGACCGACAGCTTGCGCTTCATCGCGACGTAGACCTTGACCAGCTTGATGACGCCCGGAGGCAGTTCGTCGCCGCGACGGACCTTCTCCTTCTTTTCCTCGAACTGGTTGCGGATGACTTCGACCTGCCGCTCGGTGCGCTCTTCGAGCTCGCGGAGATCCTCTTCCAGCCGCGCATCGTCGCTGCTGATCTTGAGGCGAACGATCGCCTCGTAGGGCAGCTCCTGCAGGACTTCGCTGGTCAGCGACGTGCCCTTCTTGAGCAGCCGCTCGCGACCGTGCTCGTCATACAGGTCGGCGCGCGATTCCTGGCCCTGCAGCATGCCGACCACGCGCTTCTTCACTTCGTCGTGAAGGATGCGGATCTCGTCCTGCAGGTTCTTCTCCATCATGTCGAGCTCGTCCTGCTCGATCGCCTTCGCCCGGTCATCCTTTTCGATGCCCTTGCGGGAGAAGATCTTCACGCCGACGGTGATGCCCTCGATACCCGGGGGGCACACGAGCGAGGCGTCGCGAACGTCGCCCGCCTTCTCACCGAAGATGGCGCGGAGCAGCTTCTCTTCCGGCGTGAGCTGCGTCTCGCCCTTCGGCGTGACCTTGCCCACCAGGATGTCGCCCGGCTTCACCGAGGCGCCGATGCGGATGATCCCGCTCTCGTCGAGGTCCTTCAGGTAGCCCTCGCCGACGTTCGGGATATCGCGCGTGATCTCTTCCGGCCCGAGCTTCGTGTCGCGGGCCTCGATCTCGAACTCCTCGATGTGGATCGACGTGTAGTAGTCGTCCTTCACCATGCGTTCGGACACGAGGATCGCGTCTTCGAAGTTGTAGCCGCGCCACGGCATGAACGCGACCAGCACGTTCCGTCCGAGGGCGAGCTCACCGAGCTCCGTGCAGGGGCCGTCGCCGAGGACCTGCCCCTTGTGGACCTTCTGTCCGACCTTGACGATCGGCTTCTGGTTGATGCACGTGTTCTGGTTCGACCGCTTGAACTTCGTCATCGGGTAGATGTCGGCGCCCATCTCTCGCGAGGCGGCCTCCGACTCACCTTCGACGCGCACGACGATGCGCTGGCTGTCGACGAAGTCGACCGAACCCGAGCGGCGCGCCACGATGACGGCACCCGAGTCACGAGCGGTGATGTACTCCATGCCGGTGCCGACGTACGGCGCCCGCGCGCGCAGCAGTGGAACGGCCTGGCGCTGCATGTTCGATCCCATCAGCGCGCGGTTCGCGTCGTCGTTCTCGAGGAACGGCACGAGCGAGGCCGCGACCGAAACGAGCTGCTTCGGCGAGACGTCGATGAAGTCGATCTTGTCTTTCGAGATCAGGATGAAATTGCCGGCCTGACGCGCGTTGACTCGATCGGTCGTGAACCGCCCCTGGTCATCGACGGCCGCGTTGGCCTGCGCGATGATGTACTGGTCCTCTTCCCACGCCGAGAGGTAGTAGGAGTAAGGCTCGTACTCGAGGCCACGGCGGCGGCGGCCGGTGCCGGCCTTCTCCGTGTCCTTGTCAGCACCCACCTGCGAGGCTTCGACGATGTCGCCGACCTTGTGCTTGGTGTTGCCGGCATTCGTGATCACGACGTAGTCGATGACCCGGCCGTCCTTGACCTTGCGGTACGGCGACTCGATGAAGCCGAACTCGTTGATCCGGGCGTAGCACGAGAGCGACGAGATCAGGCCGATGTTCGGGCCTTCCGGCGTCTCAATCGGACAGATGCGGCCGTAGTGGGTCGGGTGAACGTCGCGGACTTCGAAGCCGGCGCGCTCACGTGACAGACCGCCGGGCCCGAGGGCGGAAAGACGACGCTTGTGCGTCACTTCCGACAGCGGGTTGGTCTGGTCCATGAACTGCGACAGCTGCGACGACCCGAAGAACTCGCGAATCGCGGCCATGACCGGCTTCGCGTTGATCAGGTCGTGCGGCATGGCGGTCGCCATTTCCTGGTAGACCGACATCTTTTCCTTGATCGCGCGCTCCATGCGGACCAGCCCGATGCGGAACTGGTTCTCGAGGAGCTCGCCGACCGACCGCACGCGGCGGTTGCCGAGGTGATCGATGTCGTCGACGTTGGCCGGGTTCTTTCGCAGCTTGAGCTGGTACTTGATGACCTCGTAGAAGTCCTGCGGGTGCAGGATCTTCTCGTCGAGCGGCGTGTTCAGCTTCAGCTTGGTATTGAGCTTGAGCCGGCCGACGCGCGAGAAGTCGTACTTCTGCGGGTTGAAGAACATGTTCTCGAAGAGCGAGCGCGAGCTCTCGAGCGTGGGCGGATCACCGGGCCGGAGCCGGCGGTAGATCTCGATCAGCGCTTCCTCGTGGGTGTGGATCGGGTCCTTCTTCAGCGTCGAGCTGAGTACCGAACCGATCTCGTCACGCTCGGGGAAGAAGATCTCGAGCCGCTCGACGTTCTTTTCCTGCGCGAGTGAAATCGCGCGGGGCGTCAGCTCCTCGTTGGTCTCGAGGATGACTTCACCGGTCGAGGGATCGACGACGTCGCCGGCCGCAAATGCGCCTTCGAGCTCGGCATCCGAGACCTCGACGCTCTCGACGCCGGACTTCTTCAGCGCCGCGAGCGCGGTGGCGTTGATCTTCTTGCCGGCATGCGTCACCACGTCGTTGCCGACCTTGATGTCGCGCGCCGCGCGCAGGCCCTGCAGGCTGTCGCTGACCGCCCAGCTGATCGAGCCGCCCTTCAACTGGAGCCGCTCGACGGTGTAGAACGAGCGGATGATCTCGTCGGCGCCGCGCAGCCCGAGGGCGCGCAGGAACACCGTCGCCAGGAACTTGCGCTTGCGGTCGATGCGGACGTAGAGCAGGTTCTTCGCGTTGTACTCGAACTCCACCCAGGAGCCGCGGTACGGGATGATCTGCGCGATGTAGAGCGTCTTGTCTTCGGAGTGGAAGAAGGCGCCCGGCGAGCGGTGGAGCTGCGACACGATGACGCGCTCGGTGCCGTTGATGATGAAGGTGCCGTTGTCGGTCATCAGCGGGATGTCGCCGTAGTAGACCTCCTGCTCCTTGATGTCACGGATCGTCTTCACGCCGGTTTCGGGGTCCTTGTTCCAGACCACGAGGCGGATGGTGACCTTCAGCGGCACGGCGTAGGTCATGCCACGTTCCTGGCACTCGTCGACGTCGTACTTCAGCTTCAGGGCAACGGTGTGGCCGCAGATGTCACAGACGTCGCCGCGGGCCTCGTTGGGCTTGCCGCAGCGCGGGCACAGCACGTCGTGCTCGCCGTACGGGTCGGCGATCAGCGTGTGGCCGCAGTTGGTGCACGGCTTCCGCAGGTGATGCAGCCCGGCCAGGCGGCCGCACTTGCACTCCCAGTTCCCGATCGAATACTCAATGAATTCCAGCGAGGAGTTCTCGCGGAAGTCGCTGATCGGGAATACGGACTTGAACACGGACTGCAGGCCCGCGTCCTCGCGTTCCGAGGGCAGCCGGTTCATCTGCAGGAACCGCTCGTACGACTTCTTCTGAATCTCGATCAGGTTCGGGATCGGGATCGTGGTCTTGATCTTGGAGAAGTCGATGCGCTCGCGGTAGACGTTCTTGGGAAGGCTGTACATGCGTTGAAGACCTCGGGAGCGGTCGAAAATACGTGTGGGACGCGGCTTCACGCCGCGTCACACGGTGCCGGGGTTGAACCCGGTCTGTAGGGGCCGTTCGCGAACGGCCCCTACACAGCACGAGGCGCGGGGCTCAGCCCCGCGCGCCGTTATTTAATCTCGACCTTGGCGCCGACGTCCTCGAACTTCTTCTTGATCGCCGCGGCCTCGTCCTTGGGGATCCCTTCCTTGATGGCCTTGGGAGCGCCCTCGACGAGATCCTTGGCTTCCTTGAGTCCGAGGCTGGTGACTTCGCGGACGACCTTGATCACGTTGATCTTGTTGGTGCCGACTTCCGTCAGGGTCGCGGTGAACTCGGTCTGCTCTTCGGCTGCAGCCGCGCCGCCGCCGGCGCCGCCGGCCATCGGCATCATGCCCATCGGCATCGCTGCCGCTGCAGACACGCCGAGCTCGGTCTCGAGCGCCTTCACGAGCTGCGAAAGCTCGAGCACGGAAATTCCCTTGATGTAGTCGACGACCTGCTGCTGATTCAATTCGGCCATTACTCTGTCCTCTTTACTCAATTTGCGATGGGGCCCCACCCCCATCGCCTGCCAGCCCTCGCTCCTCGCTCGGGCCGGTAATCCCTACGTTCGTGCGCGCCCTTCGCTTCGCTTCGGGCCGCTGGTTAGCTTCGACTTGCTGCCTACAGTGCCTAACGACGAAGGGCGACTACGCGCCCGCTTCCGACTTCTTCTTCTCTGCTGCCGCCAGGACGTTCATCAGGTCCCGCGGTGCCGCGTTCAGGACGCTGACCAGCTGCACCATCGGTGACTGCAGCAGGAACAGGAGCTTGGCGTATAGCTCGGGCTTACCCGGGAGCGTGGCGAGCTCGGAAACTTCGCCCGCCTTGATCGCCTTGCCCTGCACCACGGCTGCCTTGATCTGCAGCGCCGGCGCGGTCTTGGCGAACGTCGTGAGAACCTTCGCGAGCGCAACCGGATCATCGCCGGCGTAGGCGATGGCCGTCGTGCCGACGAAGAACGCGTCGAGCGGCTCAAAGGCGGTGCCCTTGAGTGCGCGCTTCGCGAGCGTGTTCTTCACAACCTTGTATTCACCGCGCGCGGCCCGCACCTGGCGGCGCAGCTCGGTGACTTCCGGGACCTTCAGGCCGCGGTAATCGACAAGGACAGCGCTCTGGGTTCCCTGGAACGCGTCCTCGAGGGACTTCAAATCAGCGACTTTCGATTCTCGTGTGACAGCCATGACTTAGTGCTTCACCGTTTCCAGAACGTGCGCGGTATCGATCAGGATCCCCGGACCCATCGTCGACGACATCGTCACGCTCTTGAGGTACTTGCCTTTCGCGGCCGACGGCTTGGCCTTGACCACGCTGTCAACGAGCGCGTGCGCGTTCTCGATCAGGCTCTGGGCCGAGAACGAGATCTTGCCGACCGGGGCGTGGATGATGCCGGTCTTGTCGACGCGGAATTCCACCTTACCGGCCTTGATTTCCTTCACCGCGTTGGCGATGTTCGGCGTGACGGTGCCGGTCTTCGGGTTCGGCATCAGGCCGCGGGGGCCGAGCACCTTACCGAGCTTACCGACCGCACGCATCATGTCGGGCGTCGCGACGACGGCGTCGAAGTCCATCCAGCCGCCCTGGATCTTGTCGACGAGCTCTTCGCCACCAACGTGATCCGCGCCCGCTTCGTGCGCTTCCTTCTGCTTCTCGGCGCCGGCAATGACCAGCACCTTCTTGCTCTTGCCGAGGCCGTGCGGCAAGACGACCGTGCCGCGGACCATCTGGTCGGCGTGCTTCGGATCGACACCAAGGCGCAGCGCCAGCTCGACGGTTTCGTCGAACTTCGCGAACTTCACCTTCTGCATGAGGGGAACGGCGTCCTCGAGGGTGTGCGGACGCTCCGGCACCTGCTGCCTTGCGGCAGCGAACTTCTTTCCTGGTTTACGCATCTCTTACCTCTGTGGTGCAAGCGGCCCGTAGGCCTCCCACTTCTATCAGTTTGCGCTGGGGCCCCACCCCCAGCGCCTGCCAGGCCTTCGCTAACGCTCGGCCCGCTGATTTGCGGCAACCGGCCGCTGGGAGATCGCTCATCTCCGTGCCTTCCAGCTGGCAGCTGAAAGCTGATAGCTGTCGGCTATCCGATTACGTCGATGCCCATCGAGCGCGCGGTGCCCGCGATGGTCCGGTAGGCCGATTCGGCCGACTCGGTATTCAAGTCGGGCATCTTCAGCTTGGCGATGTCTTCCACCTGCTTGCGGGTCACGGTGCCGACCTTGTTCTTGTTCGGCTCGTTGGACCCCTTGGCGAGGTTGGCGGCCCGCTTCAGAAGGACGGGCGCCGGCGGCGTCTTCGTGATGAAGCTGTAGGACCGGTCCGCGTAGACGGTCACGACGACGGGGATGATCAGCCCCTCGTCCTTGGACGTCTTCGCATTGAAGTTTTTGCAGAAGTCCATGATATTGACGCCGTGGGGACCGAGCGCGGTCCCGACCGGCGGCGCGGGGGTTGCCTTCCCCGCCGCAATCTGGAGCTTCACCATTGCCTGAATCTTCTTCGCCATGTTTCTCTCAGCTCTCAGCTATCAGCTCTCAGCTATCAGTGCTTGCAGTAGTCACCCACGGGCTGACTGCTGACGGCTGATAGCTAATAGCTAAAGTTTTTCTACCTGCAGAAAATCCAGCTCGACCGGTGTTGCCCGGCCGAAAATCGTAACCATGACCTTCAGGGTGTTGCGGTCGAGGTTCACCTCGTCCACCACGCCGTTGAAGCTGGTGAACGGACCCTCGTTGATCCGCACCTGGTCGCCCTTCTCGAACGAATACTTCGGCTTCGGCTTCTCGGCCGCTTCCGTCACCTGGTTGAGGATCTGGTCGACCTCTTCCCGGGTCAGCGGTGTCGGCTTCGCGCCGGCGCCAACAAAGCCGGTCACCTTCGGGGTGTTCTTCACCACGTGCCAGGCGTTGTCGGACATGTGCATCTCGACAAGGATGTAGCCCGGGAAGAACCGCTTCGAGCTGACCACCTTCTTGCCGGCGCGCATTTCCGCAACCTGCTCGGTCGGGATCAGGATTTCGCCGATTTCGTCCTGCAGCCCGTACGCGTTGACGCGCTGCTCGAGCGACTCCTTCACCTTGTTCTCAAACCCCGAGTAGGTGTGGACGATGTACCACTGCTTCGTGCGATCGTCGGTCATCGTCGTCATGCCGCCGAGAACGTGCGGAAGATCCAGCCCACGAGGGCCGAAAACGCCACGTCGACACCGTAGAGGTAAACGCCGAAGAAAATCGACGTGAGAATCACGACGATCGTGGTGGCATAGACTTCCCTGCGGCTCGGCCACGTTACACGCGCGGTTTCGTTGCGGACCTCTGTCAGGAAGCGCGTCGAGCGCCCCCACCAGCCGGCCACGCCGCCTTTCGCCCGTCCGGCGATCGACTCGTCGTGCTCCACCATTGCGGTTTTCATATTTCCGTCGCGTTACCCGTTTACGTTCAAAACACTGGCAGGACAGGAGGGAATCGAACCCCCAACCCCCGGTTTTGGAGACCGGTGCTCTGCCAATTGAGCTACTGTCCTTTATTTATCGCCGGGGGCCCCTGCACCCCGGCTGGCGGCCTTCACTCGCTTTCGCTCCGTTCCGGCCGCTCAATCGCTTCGCTCCGCTCGCTCCTCTGTTAGCTGACAGCTGAAAGCTGATAGCTAACAGCTGGAAGCTACTTGCCCTCTTTGTGGGGCGTGTGCTTGCGGCAGAAGCGGCAGAACTTGCTGAACTCCAGCCGTTCGCTCGTCTTCTTCTTGTTCTTCGTCGTGCTGTAGTTCCGGCGCTTGCAGTCGGTGCAGGCCAGCTGGATGATGTCTCTCATTGCTGTGTTCCCTACAACTTCAAATTCCAAACTCCAAACTCCAAAGTTCCCTTTGAAGTTTGAAGTTTGGCGTTTGGAGTTGAGTCGTTATTCCAGGATCTCCGAGATCGTGCCGGCGCCGACGGTGCGGCCGCCTTCACGAATCGCGAACCGTGCACCCTTTTCGAGCGCGACCGGCGTGTGCAGCGTCGCGACGATCGAGGTGTTGTCACCCGGCATCACCATCTCGACGCCTTCCGGCAGCTGGAGCGAGCCGGTCACGTCGGTGGTGCGGATGTAGAACTGTGGACGGTAGCCGTTGAAGAACGGGGTGTGACGGCCGCCCTCATCCTTCGAGAGGATGTAGACCTCGCCCTTGAACTTCGTGTGCGGCTTGATCGACCCGGGCTTGCACAGCACCTGGCCGCGCTCGACGTCGTCTTTTTCCACGCCGCGCAGCAGCACGCCGACGTTGTCGCCCGCGACGCCCGCGTCAAGCAGCTTGCGGAACATCTCGACGCCCGTGACGATCTTCTTCTCGGTCGGCTTGAAGCCGACGATCTCGATTTCCTCGCCAACCTTGACCGTGCCGCGCTCGATACGGCCGGTGACGACGGTGCCACGACCCGAGATCGAGAACACGTCTTCGATCGGCATCAGGAACGGCTTGTCAACCTCGCGCTCCGGCATCGGGATGTAGGTGTCGAGCGCCTCCATCAGCTTCAGCACGGTCCCGACGCCATCGGCATCGCCGTTGAGGGCGCCGAGCGCCGACACGCGGATGACCGGAATGTCGTTGCCGGGGAAGCCGTAGGAGGTCAGCAGCTCGCGGACCTCGAGTTCGACCAGGTCGACCAGTTCCGGATCGTCCACCGCGTCAACCTTGTTCAGGGCAACGACGATGTAGGGAACGTTGACCTGCTTGGCGAGCAGCACGTGCTCGCGGGTCTGCGGCATCGGGCCGTCAACCGCCGACACGACGAGGATCGCGCCGTCCATCTGGGCCGCGCCGGTGATCATGTTCTTGATGTAGTCCGCGTGACCCGGGCAGTCGACGTGGGCATAGTGACGGTTCGGGGTCGCGTACTCGACGTGGCTGGTCGCGATCGTCAGGATCTTGGTCGCGTCGCGGCGGCCCTGTGATTCGGAGGCCTTCGCCACCTCGTCGTACGGGACGAACTTCGCCCAGCCCTTGTCCGCGGCCACCTTCGTGAGCGCCGCCGTCAGAGTGGTCTTACCGTGGTCGATGTGGCCGATGGTGCCAACGTTGACGTGCGGTTTGGATCGGTCGAATTTCTCTTTTGCCATGTCGTTTGTCCTGCCCTCGTGTTGTAGGGCGGGGCATCTACCCCGCCGCGCGCCGGCGGACCCCGTGTCCGCCCTACAGCTGCCTTATCGTCTTACCCTGCAAAAACTCGGTTGCCCCTCGACTCGCGCGTCGTCGCGCTCGCTCGGGACCCTCTCCATCGCCGGCGCGGCCTGCCACGAGCGAGCCGCGCAGCGGCGAGTCGAGTGGAGCCGATGACCAGGATCGAACTGGTGACCTCGTCCTTACCAAGGACGTGCTCTGCCAACTGAGCTACATCGGCGGAAAAGTGATCGTCAGTCGCGAGCGATTCAGTCGGTAGGTGGAGCGGGAGACGGGGATCGAACCCGCGACCAACAGCTTGGAAGGCTGTGACTCTACCACTGAGTTACTCCCGCACTTTTCGCTCAACTACCGCTAAAACCCCGTTCTGTCGATGGCCTGGCCTGCCGAGCCGCAGCCCGCCGTCTCTTCTTACGCCCAACTCTCTGAAGTCCACCTTCGCGCTTCCGCGCTTCGGCGGACAACCTTCGCCTGGCTTGCCAGCCGTAGCTCACGCGCTGATTGGCAAGCGTGAGCGAAGGTTGGTGGCGAGGGAAGGATTCGAACCTTCGAAGGCCGATGGCCGACAGATTTACAGTCTGCTGCGTTTGACCGCTTCGCTACCTCGCCGATGTCTGCTGCCCCGCTGCTGCCCCCAATGAGAGCTCCAGCGGGCGGAACACTCGTTGTCCGGCCGTACGCGCCGAAGCGCACGCGGGACGTTTGTTTGTTTGAACTGTCAGGATTGCCGTTCGCGTTGCCTGCCTGCGGACCGGCTCGATACCCCTTCGGCTCGTTTGTTATGGAGCTGGCGAAGGGATTCGAACCCCCGACCGGCTGATTACAAATCAGCTGCTCTACCGGACTGAGCTACGCCAGCCCAGACAAAAGAGCATTTGTAGCACGGGGCGTGCCACGCATGCAAGTGGAGGGAAGTGAATCTGCACTACCGACCGCTGCTCAGCCTCGAAACGGCTGAGCATCCGCTACGTAAGGGCACCTCGGTAAGCCCTTATTCTACCGTGTTTTGAGGCGTCTTTGCCGGGCCGCTTCGAACAAGGCTACCCCGGCCGCTACCGACACATTCAGGCTGTCGACCGAGCCCGCCATCGGAATTTTTACGAGGCGGTCGCAGCGATCTCGTGTCAGCCGGCGCAGGCCGTCACCTTCACCACCGACGACAAGCGCGGTCGGCAGCGTGAAGTCGACGACGTCGTAGTCCTCGCGCCCTTCACCGGCAAATCCGACCGTCCACACACCCGCCTTCTTCAGCTCCTCGAGCGCACGGGCGATGTTCACAACGGTCGCAATCTTCACGACCGCGATCGCGCCGGCTGACGCCTTCGCGGCAATGCCGTCGAGCGATGCCGCATGCCGCTCCTGGCGGATGATGCCGTGGCCGCCGGCGGCATCAACGCTGCGCACAATGGCGCCGACATTATGCGGATCCTCGACGCCATCGAGCACGACGAGTAACGGTGCCTGCGGCGCGGCCCCGTCCACCAGTTCCTGCACGCTGTAGTCGCGCGGCGCCTCGACGTCGGCGGCAATCCCCTGGTGCACGCCGCCACGCGAGAGACGCTCGAGCAGCTGCACATCGACACGTTCGATCGGCACGCCTGCAGTCTTGGCGAGCGCGACGGCTTCATCAGTCCGCTTGTCGCCTCGCGTTCCGACCTTCAGCCGCCGCACCCGCCCGGCGCGCAGCGCTTCAAGGACAGGATTGAGCCCGTAGACAATCATCGTGCGACTTGTCGCGCGAAGGCGACCGCGCGCTCACGGCAACTCAGGATGGCGGCAGTCTTGCGCGTGGGCCGGCAGCATCGACCCTCGGTCGATCGCCGGGACCGCGAGGTCCAGTTCAGGACCGCCGCTTTCACCGGTCAGCGCCGCACGAATGGGATGGAACAGCGACTTGCCCTTCTGACCGGATCGCTCCTTGACGCGATTGGCCATCGCACGGAAGGCGTCGCGGTCGAGCAGCGGGCCGGTAATTTCGACGGCGAGCGCCGCGATCACTTCGCGCGCGCCAGGCTCGTGGAGAACGGCCGCGATCTCGGGCCGCGCCAGCGCCGCCGCGGCATCGTACGCGAACACGAACCGCACCCGATCGGTGATCTCCTCGAGGCGATCAACCGAACCCACTGCCAGCGGCAGCAGTGATGCCAGGTAGTCCATCGCCTCTGGCGTTCGCTGCTGCATGAAGCCGGCCTGCAGGAAGTAGCGCGCGCACTCCCCCGCCAGACGCGCCGGCGCCGCCGCCTTCATGTAGTGACGGTTCATCCAGGCGAGCTTTTCGGGATCGAAAATTCCAGCGCTGTGACCGACGTCTTCAACGTTGAAGCGGCTGGCCAGTTCGCCAACCGGCAGCAACTCCTCGTCACCACCCGGCGACCAGCCGATCAGCGCGAGGTAATTGACCAGCGCCTCGGGCAAATATCCACGGTCGCGAAACTCCATGACCGAGGTCGCCCCATGCCGCTTCGAGAGCGGCGTGTGATCGGGCCCCATCACGAGCGAGAGATGCGCGAACTGCGGCGGCGTAAACCCGAGCGCCTGGTACATCAGCAACTGCCGCGGCGTGTTCGAGATGTGGTCCTCACCGCGGATCACGTGCGTAATCTCCATCAGCGCATCGTCCACCACCACGGCGAAGTTGTACGCCGGCCGGCCGTCGGAGCGGACGATCACCGGGTCGCCGATCACCTCGCTGCTGAAGGTGACGTCGCCGCGGACGAGATCGGTGAACGTTACGTCCACGTCCCCGGGGACCCGGAAACGGATGACGGGTCGCTCCCCCGCGTCCATGCGAGCGCGAGTCTCCGCTTTGGGCAGGTCGCGGCAGGTGCCGGCGTAGCGGGGCGGGCGTCCGCTCGCGAGCATCGCCTGTCGATCCGCATCGAGCTGCTGCGGTGAGCAGAAGCAGTAGTAGGCGTGGTCGCCGCCGATCAGTTCGTTGGCATACGAGGCATACAGATGCAGCCGCTCCGATTGGCGGTATGGGCCGTGGGGACCTTCGACGTCAGGCCCCTCGTCCCAGTCGAGCCCCAGCCAGCGGAGATCCTCGAGGATGCTGAGCTCGGACTCGCGCGTCGAGCGCTCGGCGTCGGTATCCTCGATCCGGAGGATGAAGGTGCCGTCCTTACCATGGGCGAGCAGCCAGTTGAACAACGCGGTGCGCGCGTTGCCGACGTGAAGCTGTCCGGTCGGACTGGGAGCAAATCTTAAGCGCATAGGTGCTGCAAGAAAGCGGCGCGAGCGAAAAGCGAGCGCTGGCAGGCGCTGGGGGTGGGGCCCCAGCGCCAACTAAAAAATGTTGACGCAGCCGTCCAAGCTAGCTGCATGTAATCACGGCCACCGCATAAGCGGCAATCGCTTCGCCGCGGCCGATGGCGTCCACACCTTCATTGGTCTTGCCCTTGACGCTGACGCAATCGACGGAGATACCGAGGGCACCCGCGAGCCCTTCGCGAATGGCGCTCAGGTGCGGTGCAATCTTTGGCCGCTCCAGCACGACCACGACGTCCACGTTGACGATGGCGTGACCGGCGTCGCGGACGAGCACGGCGGCCTGGCGCAGCAACTCGATGCTCGATGCGCCCTTCCAGCGCGGATCGCTGTCAGGAAAGTGCCTCCCGATATCACCAAGGCACGCGGCGCCGAGGATAGCGTCGGTGGCCGCATGACAGGCGACGTCTGCATCGGAGTGTCCGAGCGCGCCCTTCTCGAACGGGATGTCGACACCGCCGATGATCAACCGGCGTCCCTCGACCAGCCGGTGCAGATCGTAGCCCGTACCCGCCCTCGACACCGCCGCCGGCTTGATCCGCTCCCTGGCGCGCACGAGATCCGACGCGGTCGTGATCTTCACGTTCCCGGCGTCGCCCTCAACAACATGGACGGCGTGGCCAGCCTGTTCAGCGAGCGCGGCTTCGTCCGTCGCCTCGACACCCGAGCGCCCGAGCGCCACGGCGTCGGCGAGGATCGCGCGTTTGAATGCCTGCGGCGTCTGCGCCAGGTAAATCGACTCACGCGGGATGGTGCCGTGGATCACCGGTCCGTTTTCACCGGGCTGGACCTGTTTGACCGTATCGCTCACAGCGGTTGCGGCAATCGCGGCGCCATGCGCGAGCGCCGCGTCGATCGATCGCGAGATCAGCTCCGGCGACACGAACGGCCGCGCCGCGTCGTGGATCAGGACGACGTCCGAGCGCGTGATCGTATCGAAGGCATTGGCAACCGAATCCTGGCGCCGTGCCCCGCCCGCAACGATCCGGACCTTCGCGCACTCGGCCAGCCAGCGCGGCGGCGCGCCGGCGCTCTCAGCGGGCAACGCGACGATCAGCTCGGAAATACGTGGATGATCGGCGAGGGCGCGCACGCTGTGCTCGAGGATGGGCCGCCCGCCCAGTTCCAGGAACTGCTTCGGCCCGTCCGCGCCTAGACGGCTGCCGGTACCTCCCGCCGCAATAATCGCCGTCACATGCATCAGGGGCCGATTATCTCACCTTGCGTCGGCGGCCACGATGCTGCGGATGCGCTCCGCGAAGGCAATGACATCGGTCCGCGCGACTCCGGTTGTGGGGATCGGCGGATGGATCGTCAGCGCCACGTCAGCCGGCCGCACCATCAGGCGCCCCTTCGTCATCACGTGGCGAGTCCCTGCCAGGCTCACCGGCACGACCGGCAGCTGCGCGTCGACCGCCACGACAAACGGGCCCTTCTTGAATCGCCCCACCCTGCCGTCCACACTGCGCGTGCCCTCAGGAAACACGATCAGGGAACTGGATTCCCCGACCAGCCGCGCCATCTTCTGCACGATGTCGGCACCAGGATTCCGACGATCGACGAGCAAATGACCCGCTCGGTGAAGATGCCAGCCCATGAACGGAATCCGGCCCAAGCGAGGCCTTCGCGACAATCCGCAACTGGAACGGCACCGAGGCAAACACGATCGGGATGTCGTAGATGCTCTGGTGATTGGCGGCAAATACGTAGCTGCGCCCGGGAACGAGGTGCTCGAGACCCGTCACCGTCACGCGGGTGCCGCTCGTGGCGAGGATCAGCCTGCCCCACATCCGCGCGCACTTGTGCGCGAAGTTGCCGGATCGATCGATCAGCGTGGAAAGCAGCGAGACGGTACCGAGCACGATCGTATAGATCGTGATGACCGGGATGAGATAGAGAACAGTCCGCCAGAAATGAAAACTATTTGGCATTCTGCGCACGGACGGCGACAGCCGGCGCCGTGGCCGAAGACGGCGCGGCAGGGGCAGTCACAGCCGGCGGTTGCACGGCCGGTGCGCCTTCGATGTAGCGGCCGAAAATCATCTTCCCGGCCGTCGTCTGCAGCACGCTCGTGACGACGATGTCGATGTTCTTGCTGATCATGCGGCGTGCGTTGTCGACAACCACCATCGTCCCGTCATCCAGGTAGGCGACACCCTGGTTGTATTCCTTGCCTTCCTTCAGGATGAAGACCTTCATGAACTCGCCGGGCAGGACGACAGGCTTGAGCGAGTTGGCGAGCTCGTTGATATTGAGGACGTCGACGCCGCGGAGTTGCGCGACCTTGTTCAGGTTGAAGTCGTTGGTGACGATCTTCCCCTGGAGCGTGCGGCCGAGCTCGATGAGCTTCAGGTCGACTTCGCGGATCTCCGGAAAATCGATGTCGGAAATCATGACGTCGAGTCCGGACATCTTCTGAATCTTCTGGAGGATGTCGAGGCCTCGGCGGCCGCGATTGCGCTTCAGCGAGTCGGCCGAGTCGGCAACCAGCTGCAGCTCCTTGAGCACGAATTGCGGGATCACGAGCGTGCCGTCCATGAATCCGGTCTCACAGATGTCAGCGATACGCCCGTCGATGATGACGCTCGTGTCCAGGATCTTGTAGCGCTTCTGCGGTCCGGCCTCGCGGAAGAGCGCAACCAGCCGGGCCGGCTCGAGCCATTCGCCTTTGCGCGCACCCATCGCGATCCCGAGGTAGGGGAAGACCAGCAGGATGAAGCTGTGCAGAAACACGACCCGGTGGTCGGCCGTATCGGCCCAGAACAGGGCCGCGCCGATCGTTTTCGCGAGCCCGAGGCCGATCGCCCCGCCGATCAGTGCGCCGAGCAGGTCGGTGACCTCGGCGCTCCGCATCCGGGTTTCGATCGCGATCATCAGCACGCCCAGCAGCACGCCGGCCGCGACGTTGATCTCGAGCGCCGGCCCGAAGGGTCGGGTCAGGATGGTCGAATACGTCACCGCGAGCACGAACAGGATGCGCACGACGAGGAACCACGGCATAGGAATATTCTATCGGCTAATTTACCTATCGATTTATCGGGTCGGAATCGCTTTATCGTCGGGTCAGGGAAGGCAGATCGGTTATCGACCGACCTCAAAGCGACTCGGCTTGATGGAAGGGTTGATCTGGAACTTCCCCAGATCGATGGAGGACACGACTTTTCCGCCGGTTTCCTCGCGGAGCTTTCGCGGCCAGTTGAGTCCGTCCTGCAGTTTGAAATCGGACGGAACGAGCCGTTGCTCGACCATCGGGAGCGAGCCGGGAGCGGGAGCATTCGGCATCGGGCTATCCGACTGCGAAACCACCCGGCCGCCCTGCATCTTGACCGTCGAGGAAGTGGAAAACGTAACTGGCTGCTCGGCGAAATAGGTGATCGCCACCGGCAGGTGCGTTGCGGCGTCGACGGAAAGTTGCATCTTGTAGCCGTCCGCAGCGGACGCTTCGACCACCTCAACGTTCCGGCCATTCACCTGCGTGATGCCACTGTTGGTGAACTGCATGGGATACGCAGTCGAAGGCGCGGCCAAACAGGATCAGGCTGATCCGGGCAAACTCCTGCTTCTGAAACAGCAGCAACCGGCGCTCACGCTGGGCTGCCGCAGCTGCTGTGCTCGGCACCGGGTCGGGTGGCATCGGGATGTTCGAGTCGGTCCGTCGGATCACCGTATCGCCGCGAAAACCGTTGTAATACGTGATGTCGATGGGCATGGGGCCGGAGTTGTCGGTGTCACGGCGGACCTCGAGAAAGCGATCCGGCAGGAGGAACGAGAACTCGGTGGAGAAGTTCTTCGTGACACGGCCCATGGTGTGACGCACCGTCCCTCGGACCGAGAGTGTTGTGATTGCGTCGAGCGCCGCGGCGCCGCCGAGAGCCTGCCGCATATCGGCGAGGACGGCTGCCCCGTCACGCGCCGACACCGGGGTCTGAGCCTGGAACCGCGATCCAAGCACGATTATCAGAGTTACAAACAGGGCCGCCGCGCGGATCACGTTAGGCATCTGAACCTCGTTCTCGCTTACCAGTCCATCAACGCGTCCAGCGCCTCGCTGACCGAGCGCACTTCGACCAGTTCAATCCCGGCGGGAAGGTCAACCGGCGAACAACTGCCCGGGGGCAGCACGCAGCGGGTAAACCCCATCATCGCGGCCTCGCGCACCCGAAGGGACGCCTGCGTTGTGCCCCGCACCTCGCCGGCCAGGCCGACTTCGCCGAACACCGCGGTGCCGGGCTTGATCGGACGGTTCCGCACGCTGGACGCCACCGACGCAATGATGGCGAGATCGGCAGCCGGTTCGTCGACCACCATGCCGCCGGCGATGTTGACGAAGACGTCCTCGCCCATCAGGTTCAACCCGGCGCGCTTCTCGAGCACCGCCAGGAGCAGCGAGAGCCGGTTCTGATCGATGCCGCTCGCCATCCGCCGGGCATTGCCGAACGAGGATGTGCTGACGAGCGCCTGCACTTCGACGAGCAGGGGACGCGACCCCTCGATGCAGCACAACACAGCGGATCCCGGGGCATTGGCCGGCCGCTCGGCCAGGAACAACGCCGAGGGGTTCGCCACGGCCCTCAGGCCGGTGCCGGTCATCTCGAACACACCGAGCTCGCTGACGGCGCCGAACCGGTTCTTCACCGCGCGGACGACCCGGTGAGCGTGATGGCGCTCCCCTTCGAAATAGAGGACCGTGTCGACGATGTGCTCGAGGGCCTTCGGGCCGGCGAGCGCGCCGTCCTTGGTGACGTGCCCGACGAGGAAGGTAGGAATGTTCTGTCCCTTCGCGGCAAACAGCAGCTGGGTCGCCGATTCACGCACCTGGCCGATGCTGCCCGGAGCGGACTGAAACTTGAGCGAGAAGACGGTCTGGATCGAATCGACAATGATGAAGGCTGGCTTGAGCCGCGCGATCTCTTCGAGGATCCGCTCGAGACACGTCTCGGCCAGGATGTAGAGTGGCGCGCGATCCACACCGAGGCGCTCGCCGCGGGCCTTGATCTGGTGCTCCGACTCCTCGCCCGAGCTGTAAAGGACAGGACCGTAAGTCTTCGCGAAATGCGCCGCGGCCTGCAGCAGCAGCGTGGATTTGCCGATCCCCGGCTCGCCACCGAGCAGGACCAGGGATCCAGGGACCACGCCGCCGCCGAGGACGCGGTCGAACTCCCCGATCCCGGTCGTCAGCCGCTCCGCGTGCAGGATGTCGATGTCGGCATACAGTTGCGGCCCGGCGGCGGCAGCGAGCGCGTACCGTTTGCCGGCCGCCGCGGTGGCGACCGCCTCCGGGACGGCGCGCTCTTCCACCATCGAGTTCCACGCGCCGCAATCGTTGCAGCGCCCGAGCCACTTCGAGGCCTGCGCGCCGCACTCCTGGCAGGCAAAGACAGTCTTCGGTTGTTTCATGTCAGCTATCAAGCTATCAAGCTATCCAAAGCTCAATTCCAGACTCAGATCCAACCGTAGCCAGTTGGCTGACGGCTGAGAGCTGAGCAGCTTATTCATACACCCGCTGGATTCGGGAGCCGACGCGGCAGAGCAGCTCGTACGGGATCGTGCCGATCGCGGCGGCCATCTCTCGCACACCCATCGATTCCTCACCTTGCTCGCCGATGATGACCACCTCGTCGCCGGGCGCGACGTCGATCCCGGTGACGTCGATCATCGAGACGTCCATGCACACCGAACCGACGATCGGCGCTCGTCGCCCTCGCACGAGCATCGCGCCGCGGCCCGCGAGCCGAAGGTCGAGGCCGTCCGCGTAGCCCGCAGGCACGATCGCGATCGATGCCGGCTGGTCGACAGCGTCCTTGAGGCCGTAGCCGGTCGCTTCACCCGGCCGGAGCCCCTTCACCGCCACGATACGGCTGGTGAGTGACAGGGCAGGTCGCAGCGTCAGGGTCGTGTGCAGCGGCGGCGGGACGACGCCGTACAGCAGCAACCCTGGCCGGACGTAGTCGAACCAGACGCGCTCATCCCGCCAGAGCGCGGCGCTGTTGGCGGCGTGACGGGCACGCACCGGAACGCCGTAATCCGGCAACGCCGCAACCGCGGCATCGAAGCGCTCCCGCTGCTCACCAAAGGCGGGGTGATCCGGGTTATCGGCCGTCGCGAAGTGCGTATAGACGGCATCGATCTCCAGATTCGCGCTCGCCGCCACCTCCGGCATCGTCCGGCCCAGGTTGTCGTGGCGGAAGCCAAGCCGATTCATCCCGGTATCGATCTTCAGGTGACAGTGCAGCGTGACGTTGTGCTTCGCCGCCGCGTCCTGCAGCGCGCGCGCGGCCGAGGGCGTCGAGATCGTCGGCGTCAGGCGATGCGTGAAGACACCGTCGAGGTCACTGACGCTGAGCGCACCGAACACCAGGATCGGCGCCTGGACGCCGGCCTCCCGCAGCACGATGCCTTCTTCGATGTCGGCGCACGCGAGCATGGCTGCCCCCGCAGCTTCAAGCGCGAGGCCAACCTCCGCCGCGCCGTGGCCATACGCGTTGGCCTTCACGACGGCGATGACCGCGGGCCGGTGCGGTCCGCGTCTGCAGGAACTGCTTGATGGCGGCAGGTTCGACCGGCAATGGCCTCGCAGACTCACTCGCGCGACAGTTGGCCGAATCATCGCGCGCGGCCGATGGAAAAGGGAAAAGGGAAGATGGGAAAAGGACGCAGCTTCTGCTACCGGGCTCTCCGACGGATTGCAGAAACTGCTCGTACGCTGAGCCGTCGCCGCAGTGTTCCCTGCGAATCGCGATCGGCACGACGGAGTGCGCGGGCGATGCGGCATGCGCAAGTCGCGCGATCTCCGCGTCAGGAGCTTCGACTTTGCGATCGCAATCGTGCGGCTATGCAGGAGCAAGACTCATCGATGATCCCATTGCGAGACGACTGGCCTTTCAGTTGGTAGAGTGCCGCTGGTTCGGTCGGAGCGAATCTGGAGGAATCGCGGGCCGGCCAGACGAAACCGGATTTCATCGCGAAGCAATTCATCGCGCTGAAGGAGGCGAGAGAGACCAGGTTCTGGCTGAAGGTCATTGCCACCTCTTATCCGCGCACCGCCGAGAAGCTAGCGCCACTGATCGAAGAATCCAACGAACTGGTCGCCATGCTGACCGCAAGCATCAAAACGGCGAAATCGAATCCGCTCAGGGAAGTGGCGTCGCAGGTATCGAGCCGTGATAGCCGTTGCAAGCACCCGAACCGTGAGTCTTTTCCATCTTCCCTTTTCCCTCTTCCATGTCACTGTCGAGCGCCCACGGCGCGTGTCAGCGTCAGTTCCCCCCACCGTGGGCGAGGTTCTCGAAGCGCGTATGTTCTTTGATAAACGCGAGCTTGGCGGTGCCGATGGGGCCGTTGCGCTGTTTGCCGATGATGATCTCGGCGGTGCCCTGTTCCTCGACGTTCGGGTTGCCGTCGGCGTCGCGGTACTGTTCGGCGCGGTAGATGAACATGACGACGTCGGCGTCCTGTTCGAGGGCGCCTGATTCGCGGAGGTCCGAGAGCTGGGGACGATGGTCGGCGCGGGTCTCGGATGCTCGCGACAGCTGCGAGAGCGCGACGATCGGGACGTGCAGTTCCTTGGCGAGACCCTTCAGCGAGCGCGAGATCGACGCGATTTCGGCCTGGCGGCTTTCGAAGCGGCCGCGGCCCTGCATCAACTGGATGTAGTCGATGATGATCATGTGCAGGCCGTGCTCGGCCTTCAGCCGTCGTGCCTTGGCCCGCATTTCCAGCACGCCGATCGACGCGGTGTCGTCGATGAACACCTTCGCCTCCGCCAGCGTGCCGAGCGCGTGTGAGAGCCGGCCGTAGTCCTTCTCGTTCAGGTAGCCGGTACGGAACCGGTGCGCGTCGATCCTCGCCTCGGAGGTCAGCATGCGCATGAACAGCTGCTCCTTCGACATTTCCAGCGAGAAGAAGCCGACGGTCATGTCGGTCGAGGTCCCGATGTGCTGGGCGATGTTGAGCACGAAACTGGTCTTACCCATCGACGGACGGGCAGCCACCAGTACCAGGTCGGACGGCTGCAGACCCGACGTCATCTCGTCGAGGTCGACGAAACCCGTGGGCACGCCCGTGACCATGCCCTTCTGCTGCTGCAGCTTCTCGATCTGCGCAAAGGAGGTTTGCACCAGGTCGCGCAGCGGCACGAACCCGGCCCGGATCCGATCTTCCGCGATCGCGAAGATGGAGCGCTCGGCCTCATCGAGCAGCAGGTCGGGCTCCTGCTCCGCTTCGTACGCTTCGACGAGGATCTTGTTGGCCGAGTGGATCAGGCTGCGGAGCGTCGACTTCTCTTTGACGATCTTGGCGTAGTACTCGACGTTGGCTGAGCGCGGCACGCCGTCGGCAAGCGACGCAATGTAGGCCGGGCCGCCAACCGACTCGAGCTCCCCGCTCTTCGACAGTTCTTCCTTCAGCGTGATGAAGTCGATGGCATCACCGCGCTCGCTGAGCACCACCATCTTCTCGAAGATCCGCGTGTGCGCATTGCGGAAGAAATCCTTCGAGTCGATCAGCTCCGCGGCGTGGTTGAACGCCTCGTTCTGAATCAGGATCGCGCCGAGCACGGATTTTTCCGCCTCGAGATTGTGAGGAAGCGTGCGTTCGGGCGTGGCGACGGCGGTTTCCGGCATGGATGTAACTCGGAGAGACAGAAGAATACCCCATCGCGGGCGCGCGGAATCTCGAGAATGAGGCGCGCACAAAAACAAAACGGCCGCGCCGAAGCTGCCGAAGGCAGCGAAGGCGGGGCCGTCGTGTTTGATGCGTTTGGGCGGTCGAACTATTCCGGAACGACCTTGACCTTGACCTCGGCGGTCACGTCGCGGTGAACCTTGACCTGCACGGTGTGCTCGCCGATCGACTTGATCGGTTCGGCCAGCGTGATCTTGCGCTTTTCGACTTCAAAGCCCTTGGCGGCGAGTGCGTGCGCGATGTCGGCGGACGTCACCGACCCGAACATCGTGTTGTTCTCGCCGACCCGGCGGGCGATCGAAATGTCGAACGCCGAGACCCGCTGTGACAGGGCTTCGGCGGCGGCGCGCTCTTCGGCGTCGCGGGCTTCGGCCTTCTCGCGCTCGCGCTCGATCTGGCGCTTGCTCGCCACGGTGACGGGCAGGGCCAGCTGCCGCGGCAGCAGGTAGTTGCGGGCGTAACCGGCCGCGACCTTCACGACGTCGCCACGGCTGCCCAGGTTGTCTACGTGTTCACGAAGAATAACTTCCATCTATTGCTCCAGGCAGCCCTGAAGGGCTGCGCTACACACCGCAGTGTGAGGCGCCCCTTTACGGGGCGCCCTCCTTCCTTAATCCGTCACGTACGGGATCAGCGCCAGCTGGCGGGCCCGCTTGATGGCCACCTGCAGCTTGCGCTGGTGCAGCGCACACGTGCCCGAGATCCGGCGCGGCTGGATCTTGCCCCGTTCCGGGAGGAACGGCGCCAGCAGCCGGACGTCCTTGTAGTTGACGTAGTCGATCTTTTCCGCGCAGAACTTGCAGACGCGACGGCGCCTGAAGAATCCACCGCGGCGCGGGGCCTCGCCGCCCTTCGCGTCCTTCTTGTCCTTGTCGCGGCCGCCGCGACCGCCTCCGCCTCGTTCTTCTCTCATCGCTGGCCCTCCGCTCCATCCATGTCGTCGTTCTGATCGCCGTCGCCGCGGCCTTCACCAGGCTGGCGTTCGGCCGGCAGGCCACGCGCCACGCGGCGCCGCGCCGTGGACGAGGTGCGTGCTTCCTTGGTGCGCTCCGCCACCCGCAGCTCCTCGTCGACGCGGACGACCAGGTGCCGGATGACCGCATCGCTCACGCGCAGGCGGCGATCGATTTCCTTCATCAGCTCACCCGAGCCGCTGATGGTCTCGACCACGTAGGTGCCTTCGCGGTGCTTGCCGATCTCGTAGGCCAGCTTGCGGCGGCCCCAGTTTTCGGTCTTGTCGAGCGTGCCCTTGAGGCGCTCGATGATCTGCTCGATCTGCGTGTGCAGGTCGGCGACGTCCTGCTCGGACGCCTCAGGCGTGACGATGTAGACGAGTTCGTACTGTCGGGTCGTGCTCAATTGACTCTCCTTCTGGACTAGTGGCTGCGCATATAGCTCTCAGCTTTCGGCTATCAGCTCTCAGCACTGTTTTTGCTGAAGGCTGACAGCTATGAGCTGACAGCTGCGAAGCAAGGAGAAGATTCGGATTATTCCGCGTCTTCCTTGGTCGGGACTTCGCCCCGATTGAATCTGTTCATCACCGGTCCAATACCTTCGGCGACAAACAGCTCGGCGGCGTCGGCTGACCGACCGACCGCCTCGGCGATGACGGCGCGCTCGTCTGCGCCGAACCTCGCCAGCACGTGATCCGCGAGATCCCGCCGGTCATCACCTCGACCGACTCCGATCCGCAGCCGTGCAAATTCTTCCGATCCGAGGACGCCGATGATCGACTTGAGGCCGTTGTGCCCTCCCGCCGAGCCCCGCGCCCGTGTTCTCAACCGCCCCAGCTCGATATTCACATCGTCCACGAGGACGAGCAGGTCGGCCGGTTCGACCTTGTAGAACTGCAACAACCCCTGGACCGCCCCGCCGCTCAGATTCATGAACGTCAGCGGCTTGACGACGATGGTGTCCGAATACTTCGCGACCAGCGCCTCGATCCCGCGCGGCGCCGACGCCCATTCGGCCCGGTGCCGAGTGGCGAGGAGATCGACGACATCGAACCCCACGTTGTGCCGCGTCCCGTCGTATCTCCGCCCGGGGTTGCCTAAACCAACTATGAGCTTCATGTTAGGGAAAAGGGAAAAGGGAAGATGGAAAAGTGCCGGGTTTCGAGCTCTTTTCCATTTTCCCTATTCCATTTTCCATGGACAGAGCTACTTCTTCTTGGCGTCCTTGTCCTTGTCCTTGTCGTCGTCGTCCTTGTCGGTCTTGCCCTTCTTCACGACTTCGGGCTCGGCGGCAGCGGCCGGCGTGGCATCGACGACCGCGGTCACCTCTTCGGCGCGCGGCGCGACCACGTGGACGAGCATGAGATCCATGTCGCTGAGCGGCGTCCACTTGGCGCCCTCGGTGTGGATGTCACGGACGCGGACGCCCTGGCCGAGCATCAGCTCGGTGATGTCCACGTCGATGTGCTCGGGAATGTCGGCCGGCAGCACTTCGATTTCGATCTCGCGGTTGACGAAGTCGACCACGCCACCCTGTTGCTTGACGCCCTTGGCCTCGCCCTTGAGCAGGATCGGAACCGTGACGGTCAGCATCTTGTCCATGGCGATCTGGAAGAAATCGGCATGGAGCATCTTGTGGTGGATCGGATCGAGCTGGTACTCCTTGACGAGGACCTTCGCGTCAGAGGCGCCTTCGAGCCCGGTCAGGGAGATGAGCGTGTTCACGCCCGACTCCGAGTGCAGGATGCGCGAGAGGATCTTGGGATCGACAGAGATCTCGACCGCCTTGCCGCTCTCGCCGCCGTAAACAACGGCCGGAATCCGCCCTGCCGCGCGCAGCCGCCGCGCCTCGTTCTTGCCCCTGGTTGCCCGCTTTTCCGCCTGAAGTGTTGCGTCCATTTTCTGATCCTTGAAAGTGCTAAGTGCTACGTGCTACGTGCGATGTGCGGTGCGAAGTCCTACGTGCTAAGTGCTGTGCTATGTGCTAAATGGTGTGCCGAGTGCTCCGTGCACGTGCACAGCACGTGGCACATCGCACCTCGGCACCGCACGTCGCACGTCGCACTTCGCACGTCGCACGTTACTCATACAAACAACGAGGACACCGAAGTCTCCTCGTGAATGCTGCGAATCGCCTGCCCCAGAAGGCGGGCGACCGACAGCTGCTTGATCTTGTTGCAGCCCCGAGCCTGCTCGGTCGTGAGCGGGATCGTGTTGGTGATGATCACCTGGTCGAGAGGCGATCCCTCGAGCCGCTCGATCGCCGGTCCCGACAGCACGCCGTGGACCGCGCAGGCCATCACCCGGGCGGCCCCGTTCTTCTTCAAGGCGACCGCCGCCTTCACGATCGTCCCGGCCGTATCGATGATGTCGTCCTGCAGGATGCACGTCCTGCCTTCGACATCGCCGATGACGTTCATGACTTCCGCCGTGCCATCCTCGGTACGGCGCTTGTCGATGATCGCCAGTTCTGCGTCCAGCCGTTTCGCGTAGGCCCGGGCGCGTTCGGCGCCACCGGCGTCCGGCGACACGATGGTCAAGTTCTCGGCCTGCAGCGTCCGGCAGTGCTCGACGATCACGGGCGCGGCAAACAGGTGATCCACCGGGATGTCAAAGAAACCCTGGATCTGCGCCTTGTGCAGGTCCATCGTCAACACCCGGTTCGCCCCGGCCGCCCCGAGCAGGTTGGCCACCAGCTTGGCCGAGATCGGCACCCGGGGCTTGTCCTTGCGGTCCTGCCTCGCGTAGCCGTAATACGGAATCACTGCCGTAATCCGCGACGCCGACGACCGGCGGAACGCGTCGATCATCACGCACAGTTCCATCAGGTGCTGATCGACCGGCGACGAGGTCGGCTGCACCACGAAAACATCCGTGCCGCGGATGTTCTCTTCGATCTGGAACGACACCTCTGTATCCGGAAACCGATAGAGCCGCGCGTGCCCCATCGATACGCCCAGGAACTCGGCGATCTCGGACGCGAGCGCGGGATGCGCGCTCCCTGAAAACAGCTTCAACTGGCCGCGGCTCATAGGCTCCCGGAACTCCGGTTGTCTCCGCAGAATGTCCCGAACATCGAAAACCATGGTGTGGATGGGGCGGGAGGATTCGAACCTCCGAATACGGGAGCCAAAGTCCCGCGCCTTACCGCTTGGCGACGCCCCAAAAATTCGTGACTCGGGATCAACTTCAAACTCCAAACTTCAAATTCCAAAAAACGCCGATGCCTTGACACCTTTGGAGTTTGGAGTTTGAGGTTTGGAGTTGGCCGCCCCTCCGTCCCTGCGCGGCCCCCAGGAGCGTCCGCAAAAGGATAAGTTTAGCCGGGGTTACGCCCTCTTGGCAACCGGGCGTGAACGGCGCTCGTATTCCGCCCGCGTCAGCGTCCTCGTCAGCAGCGTTTTGGCGCCACCTCGTGCGAGGGGCCCGATCAGCCGCGCGGCGGCGGCACGGGTGCGAAACAGGCCAAAAACCGCGGATCCCGAGCCCGACATGGATGAGGCGACGGCGCCCCCGTCCTTCAGGGCGGCCTTGATATCGGTGATCTCCGGATGGCGACGCATCACCGGCGGCTCGAGGTCGTTGACCATCTGCGCGGCCCGCGATGGCCAGGGCACGGGCAGCACCTGCAGTTCGCGCGGCTCCTTCAGCCCGGCCGTACGGTCCTCGTCGTACCAGTTGTAGGCCTCCGCCGTCGACACCCCGAAGGCCGGCCGAACGATGACGACCCAGTGGACCGGCAGGTCGACGAGGGGGTAGATCTCTTCGCCGCGGCCCAGGCCGAGGGCGGTCCCCCCGGAGAGAAAGAACGGGATATCGGACCCGATCGTCGCCGCGACTTCGCGCAGCAGCGACACCGGCGCACCGCCCCAAAGTCGCGCAAACGCCAGGAGTGAAGCGGCAGCGTCGGCGCTGCCTCCGCCGAGCCCGGCTTCCATCGGGATCATCTTCTCGATCGTGACCAGGGTGTCGGACGGTTCGCCGGGCCGGCCCAGGACTTTCCAGAGCGCGGCCGCCGCCTTCCACACCAGATTTGATGGATCGAGCGGCAGCGACGCAGTGCGTGACTTGATCGCAAACGGTCCCGGCCGCTCGGAGCATGTCAACGTGTCGTGCAACTCGATCGACTGAAAGACGGTCCGCAGCTCGTGATAGCCGTCAGCGCGGGTACCAAAGACACGGAGATCGAGATTGACCTTCGCGTGGGCACGGACGGTCAGGCGGAGCTTCGTTTTCATAAGCTGGCGTCAATTACCAAGACCAACGGCCAAAACCCAATTGGGAATTGAACTTGGATTTTGGTGCTTGGTAGTTGGTAGTTGACGGTGCCAACGTGTCTCCCTTGTCACCGAGAGGCCCGGCCCGGCGCAACTCCTCGAGCGACAGCGGGAGCGCCGAGGGCGGCACCTGGATGTCAAAGGCACGCGGATCGATCGCGGTATTGATCTCGAGACCCGACACGCGCAGGGTGATGTCGGCAACCGGCCGTGCATTGCCGCCCGAGGGTGCGTCCGAACGGAGGTGGATGGTGTTCGGCCGGCCGCCGGCGAAATCCGCGTAGACGATCCGGATCGGGCCGCGGGTCGCGCCACCCACCCGCCAGCGCCCATCAACGCGACGCAGGTACGTCAGCTCGCCGCCGACTTCGACAGCCGCCCACTCCTCATTGAACATGCGCTCGTTGGCCGGCGTGCCAACACCGAGCCCGCAGCCAGCGACGGCGGCTCGGAGCTCCGCCGGCGTGAGCGCCACGCCGGCCAGGGCCTCGACGATGGCCGCCGGCGGCGCGTCAGTCACAATCCGGTCGTCGCGCGGCAGCAGCAGCCTCGCGTCTTCGTTCCTGGACACGAGGATGAAAATTGTGCGGCCGAGCACGACGCCCTCGAGGCGAATGGACGACGGTTCTGCAAAGCCGGCAATGATCCGTCCTTGCAAGCGCTGGTCGCCCGCGCGCCCCGAGAGGCCCAGTTCCGCAACCACCGTCCGCGCCGTGCGGCACTCATTCACCGCTTCGTCGTAAGCGGCCTGGAAATTTGGAAAAGGGGTACCGGCCCCACTCGGCAACGCCGGCGAACGGGGCGGCGCACAGGCAGCGCTCGTCAGCAGCACGAGGATGGCCGCGGCGCGCAGCCGCGTCATCGATCCGGCATCACGCGAGGTGTCTTCCCGCGCGCATCCTTCAGCTTCTTCTCAACCGCCGCGCGATCGATGTTCTCGCCGTCGCCCGCGAGCGCCCGCTCCCAGGCACGGACGGCGTCGGCGAAGCGCTGCTGCCGGAAACGCAGATCCCCGAGATGGTCGAGGATGACCGAGTTCGCCGGAGATTTGGCGGCCGCTTCCGTGAGCGGCACGTCGGCCTGGTCGAGGCGCCCCTGCTTGAAGAAGGCCCATCCCAGGCTGTCGAGGAAGGATGGATTGCCTGGATCGATCTTGAGTGCGCGCTGGAGCAGATCGACGGCCTCGTCCAGACGTTCGCCGCGGTCGGCAAACAGGTACCCGAGCGAGTTCATCGCGTTCGCATCCTGGGGGTCGCGCGCCAGCAGCGCGCGCAACGCGGCCTCCGCTTCCTTCACGCGTCCGGCCGACTCGAGCAACTGCGCGTGCTGATACGCGAAGCTGGGCTCACCGGGAGCGCGCTTCACCAGCTCCGCAAACGCGGTGATCGCCTCGGCCGTCCGTCCTTCCGATACGTGCAGCTGCGCCGCCATGACCTGTCCGCGGAGGTCGTCCGGGAAGCTGGCGAGGAGCTTCTGAACAGTGGCCGTTGCCGCTTTGTAATCCTTCAACTGGCGCTGCGCCTCGGCCAGGAGATACAACAAGCCCGCATCCGGCTTCGCCGTACTACCCATGGCCGCTTGCAGGACGTCCTGCGCCTGGCGCGGTTCGCCGCTGTTCAACAGCGCCGCCGCGTGGCCGCCGACGAGGTCGGCCTTTGGATTCATCTTTCTCGCGAGTGCATAGGCACCGGCCGCTTCCTTCCAGCGCCGCTGCTGCTCATAGAGGTCGATCAGTTTGGGATAGGCGCGGAAGAAGGTGGGGTTGTTCTGGATGGTGCCTTCGATCGTCTTGGTCGCGTCTTCGAGGCGTCCGGCATCTTCCTGCGACGCCGCCAGCATCATCCCGCCTTCCGAATACTCCGGCTGCGCCTCGAACACACGCTCGAGTGAGGCGATCGCCTTGTCATGCTGACCCGTGCGCGCATACAGGCGACCGAGCGTGAACTCGACGGCGATGTCGGCGCGGCTGGCACCCTGCGCCCGTTCCAGCGCGGCAATCGCTTTCGCCACGTAGGTCGACGGATCATCACCCGGCCGAATCGGTCGCTTCTGCTCGGATAGCGCGGCGTAGATCGAACCCAGCGTCCGGTTCGCTTCGCGGTTCGCCGGGTCGATCTTCAACGCCTCATCCGCGGCGTCCAGCGAATCGACGGCGTTGTTCTGCCGCGCATAAATCCCGGCGAGCTCCGCGCGCAGCTCCGCGGACCCCGATTCAAGCGCAATCGCTTTCCGAAGAGCCGCAACGGCGTCGTTGATCTGACCGAGATCTTCCAGATGACGGGCGAGGAGAAAGTAGTAGCTGGCGTCAGCTTCGGTCTGAGGCCGAACCGGAGACTGCGCCGCCGCCAGCGCCGGCATCACCGTGAGAACAAGCACGAAGAGAACGAGTCGGTACATCTTGTTGCCTGACTATAATATCCACGGACTACACGGATCACACGGATTACACGGAACACGGACCCACACGGAAAACAGGGAACGGTGGAGCTCTTATGGCTGTAGATCAGGAACTGCTCGACATTCTCGCCTGCCCGCACTGCAAGACGAAGGTCGAGCTCGTCAAGGGCGGGACGGCGCTCAAGTGCAACACCTGCAAGCGCGTCTTCCCGATCAAGGACGACATCCCGGTGATGTTGCTCGACGAGGCCACCGTCGAGCCTTGACACCCGCTCGATTAACTTCCAACTACCAAATCCCAAATACCAAGGAGAACTTGGATTTTGGCAGTTGGAAGTTGGAAGTTGACAGTGAACATCCTTTTGATCCGCCTCCGCCTGATAGGCGACGTCGTCTTCACGACGCCGATCCCGCGGGCGCTCAAGCGCGTCTTTCCGCACGCGCATGTGACCTACCTCGTCGAACCCGCGGCGGCGCCGGTCGTCGCGCCAAACCCCTCCGTCGATGCCGTGATCATCGTCCCGCGCCGGCGCGGTGTGCGGCGGGTGCTGGACGATGCGGCGCTTGGTTGGCGGCTGCGACGCGCTGGTTATGACCTCGTGATCGACCTTCATGGCGGCCCTCGCAGCTCGTGGCTGACATTCGCGACCGGCGCGGCGCAGCGAATCGGCTACGCCATCAAGGGCCGGAGCTGGATGTATACGACCGCCGTCCCGCGTCCGCGTGAACTGCGAGCGCGGCACTCCGTCGTGAACCAGTGGGACCTGCTCGAAGCCATCCGGCTGGGCCCCGACGATGCGCGGCGACATGGGAGGACGTCGTGGCCCGGTGGCACGGCGGACCCGGTGCGGGACCCGGTCGAGATGCCGCTCGACCCGGGCGCGGATGCCACCATCGCGGGCCGACTCTCTGCCGCCGGGATCACCCCGGACCACGAGCTGGTTCTCGCGCACGTGAGTGCCGGCAATCCGTTTCGCCGCTGGCCGGAGCCGGATTTCGCCACGGTCCTCACCGCGCTCGCCAAGGCAGGACCGCAGCGCCGGATCATCGTCAGCTCAGGGCCATCGGACCGCGACGCCGCCAACAGGATCACGGCAGCGGCGCGGGCCGCGCTGGGACCGGACGCGGGACGGATCGTGGAATTCGGCGAGTTCGACCTGTCCGAGCTGCGCGCGCTGATTGGGCGAAGCCGGCTCTTTGTCGGAGGGGACACCGGTCCGCTTCACATTGCCGCCACCACGACCACGCCAGTTGTGGGACTCTATGGGCCAACGCTGCCGGCGCGCTCGGCGCCGTGGCGCGACCCGGCGATCCCGACGTTCTCATTGGGGATCGAGGGGCTGCCATGCCGTCCATGTGAGCAGCGCGTGTGCGAACCTGGCGATTTCAGATGTCTGACAACCTTGCGTCCGCAGGACGTCATCTCGGCGGCGGAAGAGGCACTGCAATGGCGGGCGTAGCGCTCACCGCTGCGCCGAGCCGGCTCGAGCGCGCCGCATATTTCGCGCTGCTGGCATTTGCGGCATCACTGCAAGTGTCGATCGCCGCGGCCAACATCCTCCTCGGCCTGACCGCGATCCTGTGGCTGACATTGATCGTCACTCGACGCGAGCGCGTCGACGTCCCGGCATTCTTCTGGCCGCTGCTCGCCTACGCCGCGTGGACGGTGGTGTCGGCTTTCTTCTCGATCAATCCGCGCACCAGCCTGCCCGATACGAAGCAACTGCTGCTCTTTGCCATCGTCCCGATTGCCTACCGGCTGTTCCGAGGCAATCGGAGCCTGACCGTCGTCGACGTGATCATCAGCATGGCGGCCGTGAGTGCCGCCATCGGCATCGTCCAGTTCGGCATCCTCAAGTGGACGGACCGGCCTCAGGGTGCGCTCGGGATGTACATGACGTTCTCAGGCCAACTGATGCTCGTGGCCTGCCTGGCGACCGCGCGGGTGCTGTTCTGGCCGAGGGATCGCGCCTGGCCGATGCTCGTCCTGCCGGCCATCATTGTCGCGCTCGTCACGACGGCGAGCCGCAATGCGTGGGTGGGCGCCTGCGTCGGTATCGGACTCCTGCTGCTGATCCGGGACTTCAGGCTGGTCGGCATCCTGCCCGTGCTGGCCGCGTTGTTCATTGCCGTGGCGCCCGCCCAGCTGACCGACCGCTTCTACTCGATGTTTCAGCTCCAGCATGGCGGCGGCGAGACCGCCGCGATGGTGTCGAGCGTGGAATCCAATCGCGACCGGATCGCGATGATCAAGTCTGGCGTCCGGATCATCAAGAAGTTTCCGATCACCGGTGTGGGCCCCGACATGATCATGGAGGTCTACCCGGTTTATCGTGACAAGGATGCCGTCAAACAGTTGAACCCACACCTGCACAACGTCCCGATCCAGATTGCGGCGGAGCGCGGACTCCCGGCGCTGCTGGCGTGGCTCTGGTTCTGCGCCGTCCTGGCGCGAGACTTCATTCGTCAACGGCGGACGGCGGTCATTCCGTTCCTCCCGAACGCCGGGCTCGCCTGTCTCGGGGCGATGATCACGGCCGGAATGTTCGAATACAATTTCGGCGACTCCGAGTTCCTGATGCTGTTCCTGCTGTTGATGACACTGCCCTACGCCGCCCTCACGCATGACTGACCGCGACCTCACGACGCGCTTCGCGCAACAGACCATCCTCGTAGTCGGCGATGTCATGCTCGATCACTTCGTGATCGGCTCGGTCGAGCGCATCTCGCCGGAGGCCCCGGTGCCCGTGGTGCGATTCGCCCGCGAGGAGTATCGGCTCGGCGGTGCCGCCAACGTCGCGGCGAACCTGCGCGCCCTTGGCGCACGCGTCGAGATTGTCGGGCTGATCGGAGAGGACGAGGCTGGCGAGCGGCTGCGCGGCGCCCTCGACGAGATCGGGGTCGGGACCTCGGGGCTGGTCGTCCACGCGGACCGTTGCACTACCAGGAAAACGCGCGTCGTCACGTCACGTAACCAGCAGGTGGCGAGGATCGACTACGAAGAGGACGCGGAAGTGGACGGCGCGGCGGGCGCGGACCTGGTGGATCGCGTCGCGCGCCTGTCCGCACACATCACCGCTACCCTCGTGTCGGATTACCTGAAAGGCGTCGTCTCACGTGCCGTCGCCGGCGCTGCGATCGAGGCGGCGGCGCACCGCGCCATCCCGGTCACGGTCGATCCCAAGGTCGCGCACGCGGGTTACTACCGCGGCGCCACGCTGGTCACGCCCAACCATCATGAGGCCGAGGCGATCACGCACATGCGCGCGCGGACCGACCTCGAGACCGCCATGTGCGCCGAGCGGCTGTGTGAAGTGACGGGATGCGAGAGTGTGCTGATCACGCGCGGAGAGCACGGCATGCTCCTCCACTCGCCGGAGGGCACGTCGACGCTTCCGGCGCAGGCTCGCGAAGTCTCGGACGTGACCGGCGCCGGCGATACCGTCATCGCCACACTGACGCTGGCGCTGGCCGCGGGTGCCGCCATGGCGGACGCGGCGCGGATCGCCAACGCCGCCGCCGGGATCGTGGTCGGCAAGTTCGGTCCCGCTACGGTGTCGGTGGAAGAGCTTCTTGGGGAGCCTTAAAAGGCTGCGCTCCACCTTTCACGTGTGGCAGCCCTAAAGGGCTGCGCTACACCGGCTAAGTGACGTGTAGCGCAGCCTTTTAAGGCTGCCTACGTGGGCGTTCACTCGCACCTGTTCGTGATCACCACCAGCTCCGGTAGCGGCTCTTGCCGGAGCACGGCGCCGAGCTTGATGTTGAACGACGGCGTCCGATGGATGGCACAGGTCGGCACCCCGATCTCGTCCTTGAGCCTCCCGTACTCTTCCGTCCACAACACCGCGTAGACGCGCGCCGGCTGCCGCATCATCTCCAGGAACGTGTGGCGATCGTAGGTCACATCGAGATGCCGGCGCAGGTAATAGACCATGCTCGGCAGCGCCACGCTGTAGTGCGCCACCACGTCGCCGGGCTGGAGCCGCTCTTCGAGAAAGCGGGTGATGGGCGGGACCGGTTTGTACTTCTCGAAGCTCGGTAGCACCTTCAGGACGAGGATCCAGTTCACGAGCACGCCCGCCGCCAGGAAGGTGAGCAGGCCCTTGTGCCACCGTCCGATTGCGGTGAGGCCAATCGCCGCCAGGCCGCCCACGATCACGACAATCGCGACCGGTACGATCCCGTCCAGTTCGTAGACGTTGGCCGTCCGTTCAAAGACATACCAGACGCCGGCTCCCGCCACGGTGAAGAGCGCCGCAACGAGGGCCGACAACCAGCGCGCACCCGGAGCACTGGCCGCGATCGCGGCGCCGCCAAGCGCGGCGATGGCCGGCATCACTGGATAGATATAGAGGTCCTGCTTGGAGGCGGAGAACGAGAAGAACAACACAATGGCTGCGGATCCAGATGAAGAAAAGGGACTGGATCCTCGCTGGTGCTGCAAGGTGCTGGGTGCTGAGTGCTGGGTGCGCGCGCCACCACATTGCCAGCGCTGGGAACAGCATGAACGCCCACGGGAACCCGTCGCTGAAGAGGACGCCGAGGTAGAACCATGGGCCGCGGTCGGTGTCGACACCGATGCCGTCACTGTAGCGGCCGAGATTCTCGCCGAGGAAGAACGACGTGATGTGGGTCCAGCCGTCGCGCTCGTAGAGAGCCGCGTACCAGGGCACCACGATGGCGAGCACAATCGCGATGCCGGCTGGGATCATCATCTGCGTCACGCGGCGTAGCTCGCGGTGAGCGAGCAGGTAGATGAAGAACACGAGGCCCGGCAGCGCGACCGCCACGGGCCCCTTCGTCAACACGCCGAGGCCCACCGCGACGTACATCAACCCGAGGAAGAGTCGTCGCCGCTGTGGATACCGTTCCGCCAGCGCAAAGAAAAGCAACGTCGCGGCCATGAACAGCGTGATGTAGATGTCGATGAAGATGCGCCGCGAGAACATGAGCAGGCGCGGCGACACGGCGAAGCCGAGCGCGGCCCAGAAGCCGGCTTTGATCGCGGTCTCGCGATCGGCGGGGTCCGGATATGCCAGCCACCCCAGGAAAAAGGCAACGACGACGAGCAGGACGCCGCCGATCGCGATCGGGATCCGCTGCACCGCGACCGACACGCCGAAGACCTTGTAGAAGCCGGCAACGATCCAGTAACTCAAAACCGGCTTGTTGACCCGAGGCTCGTAGTTGAAGGTCGGAAACACGTAGTCACCGCGCTCGATCATCTCGCGCGGGGTTTCGACGTAGAACGCCTCATTGGCGTCCCAGATGGCGGACCCTCCCAGGTCGACAAAAAAGAGAGCCAGGGCCGCTGCCAGAAGGACGGACTGGATGGAAAAGGGAAAAGGGAAAATGGAAAAACGCCTGCTCTCGGCACTCGGCATGCGTTAGTGCCTGAAGTGCCGGCGGCCGGTGAAGACCATCGCGATCCCCTGCTCGTCGGCCGCGGCAATCACCTCGGCGTCCCTGACCGATCCACCCGGCTGCACGACCGCCGTCGCCCCGGCCTGGGCGAGAACGTCGAGCCCATCGCGGAACGGGAAGAAGGCGTCCGACGCAGCCACTGATCCCTGCAATGAACCGGGTGCGGCTTTGAGCGTCGCGATCTTGACCGAGTCGACGCGGCTCATCTGGCCCGCCCCGACCGCGAGCGTGCGGTCGGCCGCGCTGAACACGATCGTGTTGGACTTCACGTGCGCGCAGACGCGCCAGGCGAACCGCAGCGCCGTCCACTCGTCGGGCGTCGGCTGGCGTTTCGTCACGACCTTCGGAAACTCGCCCGCCGGCCACGGGTCCGCGGCTTCACTCACACGGTCGGGCTCCTGCACCAGCAGGCCGCCGAGGAAGGAGCGCATCTCGCTCGGTTCCTGTCCCATGATCGGCGCGTATGCCTTCGCGAAGTTGGTCGTGACCACGCGCAGGTTCGGCTTGGTGGCGAGGATCGCGCGCGACTCGTCGGCGATCCCAGGTGCAATCACCGCTTCGATGAACGTGGCCGTCAGCGCACGCGCGGTATCGACGTCGATCTCGCGATTGACCCCGACGATCCCTCCAAAGGCCGAGAGGGGGTCGACTTCACGAGCGCGGACGTAGGCCTCCTCCACCGACGCGCCGGTCGCCACACCGCACGGGTTCGTGTGCTTGACCACGACCCCCGTCGGTTCGGTGAACTCGAGCGCCACGCGCAGGGCCGCATCGAGGTCGAGCAGGTTGGTGTACGACAGCTCTTTGCCCTGGTGCACCGTCCAGCCCCGGCCGCTCTCGGCCGGCATCGGCATCCACTTCGCTTGCTGATGCGGATTCTCGCCGTAGCGCAAGTCGCGCGGCTGCACATGCGGATGCACGGGGCCGGGCTTACCGCGTTTCCACTCTCCCTCGGCCACCTCCACGTGCGCCATCGTCATCGCGATCATGCCGTCGTACTGCGCGGTGTGCATGAAGACTTTCTTCATCAGCCCGAGCCGGAAGTCCTGGGACGGACCGCCCGCACGCGCCAGCTCCGCAAGCACCTTCGGGTAGTCATCCGGACTGACCACCACGAGCACATCGCGGAAGTTCTTCGCCGCCGCGCGCAGCATGCTCGGCCCGCCGATATCGATCTCTTCGACCAGCGCGTCGAACGGGGTTTCGGGATTGTCGGCCACCTTGCCAAACGGATACAGATTGACGACGACGATGTCGATCGGCTGGATGTTCTCGGCCGCAATGGCGGCGAGGTCGTCGGCCCGATCGCGGCGCGCGAGGATCCCGCCGTGCACCGCCGGGTGCAGGGTCTTGACGCGGCCGTCCATCATCTCGGGAAAGCCGGTGATCTCGGATACGTTCTGCACCGGCAGGCCGGCTGCCGCAAGCGCCCTGGCGGTGCCGCCGGTAGAAATCAGTTCGACGCCCCGGTCGACCAGGCCGCGGGCGAAGTCGGCCAGGCCGGTTTTGTCCGAGACACTCAAAATCGCGCGCATATCACACATTCTATTCGCTGGCAGGATCACGTTGAGGGTGCGGACGAACTGCCGCGGAGGTGCGGGGCAGACTCACGCTGAGGGTGCGGGCGGGCTTACGCTGAGGGTGCGGAGCGGTACGTAGGAAGGGCCGGAAACCTCGCGGCTCCCGGCCCTGTCGTCATGAAAAGTCTTAGTTAGTTTAGTTAGCTAGGCTTGGTAACGTTACCGGCCTGCGGGCCCTTCGGACCGTCCACGATCTCGAACTCGACCGCCTGGCCTTCTTCAAGCGTCCGGAATCCATTGCCCTGGACCGCCGAGAAGTGAACGAACACATCGCTGCCGCCCTCCCGCTCGATGAATCCATAACCCTTGGCGTTGTTGAACCACTTGACCTTGCCTGTGATACGCATCGTACTGTTCCTGCCTTGCAACGCGGCACCGAAGCACCGCCGTGATCCCTGCTCGCTCCCCAGGTGCCCCTCGGACGACCCTGGCGCGAACATAAAAAAAGACCGCGCGAGTGCGCGGCCTCGGCTTACGACGCCGGTTCCCCGGCGCCGGGGGCATGGTACGCGCGCCGCCTCGGACATGTCAAGAATGGGGGGAACTGACGCTGAGGGTGCGGACAGACTTACGCTGAGGGTGCGGGGGGCTCACGCCGAGGGTGCGGGCAGACTTACGCCGAGGGTGCGGACGGGCTCGCGCTGCGGGTGCGGGGGGCTCACGCTGGAGGTGCGGCACGGAGGGTGCTCCTGCTCCTGGAATGGGAGCAGGACGTTCGCCGGAAAACCTCATTGCGTGGCAGCTGTGTGAAGAATTGGCCGACCTGGTCGTGGCAATGACTGCGACCGGGCCCGTCGCAAGGGACTTCAGTTTCTGCGATCAGCTCAGGCGGGCAGCAGGCGGACCGGGACCGAATATCGCGGAGGGGTTCGCACGGTATGGTCCGAAGGAGTTCGCCCACTATCTCCGGATGGCGATCGGCTCGCTCATGGAGACGCGAACCTTCCTACTGCGCGGGGAGCGTCAGGGCTATTGGAACGCTGAGGTGAGCAAGACGGCGCTGACGCTGTGCGACCGGGCGCTGGACATCACCAGAAAGCTCCTCGCGGCCAAGCTGCGGCAGATCAAGGACAGCGAGAATCAGAAACCGAAGCCGCTCAAGCGTCCACCGGCAACCTCAACGTGAGTCTGGCCCGCACCCTTGGCGAAGTGCGTCCTGCACCGTCAGCGAGAGTCTGCCCGCACCCTGAGCGAAGTGCCTCCGCACCCTCGAGGTAAGTCCGCCCGCACCCTCGGCGAAGTGCCTCCGCACCCTCGACGTCAGTTCGTCCGCACCCTCGGCGAAGTGCGTCCGCACCCTCAGCGTCAGTCTGCCCGCACCCTCGGCGTCAGTTCCCCGCACCCTCGACGTCAGTTCGTCCGCACCCTCAGCGTCAGTTCAACCCCCGCCTTTCAGTCCCCTCGCGGTGAAGTTGACCTTGCCGTCCTTCATCGCCACCCGGAACGCGACCTCGGGGCTGCCGGTGTCGCGGATCTTCGTCACCTGTTCCTTGACGAGCGCGGCAAAGCGGTGGAAGGGGACGACGTCCTCACCGACCTCGCGGCGGGCATCCATCAGTGATTCGTAGAGGGCCTGCAGCTTGTCGGCCTCGCGGATGGGGTCGCGGAACGCGGTCACGTGCAGGATGCGGTGTTCCTTCGGGGGTTCCGTCTTGACCGGCGCGGTCTTGGCGGCAGGGGCGCCGAACGGGCCGGGACGGCCTTCCTCCCGGGCCCGCTGGCCGCGGTCCCAGAGATCGGCAAACGCGGCGTAGCGCGCCTGCAGGGTCTGAAAGCGGAACCGATCGGCTGATGTATCGATCCGGCCGCGGTCCCACCGTTTGAGCACCGCGTCGACGCGTTTGCGCGTCTCCCACGGCGGCCGCGCGAGGCGCCCGGCGAAGAACGAGTTGTACTCGGCCTCGAGCCGTTTCAGGTCCGACGTGAGCTGATTCAGGTCGTCCTGAATGTCATGGTCATTCATTATCGGCGGGGCCCCCTGCACCCCGCCTGGCAACCTTCACTCGCTCTCGCTCCGTTCCGGTTGCATTCATTATCGGCGGGGCCCCCTGGCCCGCCGCGCCGAAGCGCCGCTGGTTCTGAGCGCGAAGGCGGGCACCCCGCCTGGCAACCTTCACTCGCTCTCGCGCCGTTCCGGTTGCATTCATTATCGGCGGGGCCCTGGCCCGCCACGCCAAGCGCGTTCATCCCGCACCATCGCCGTGCGTCTGTCCGCACCCTGAGCGTCAGTGTGTCCGCACCCTCAGCGTCAGTCTGCCCGCACCCTCAGCGCCAGTCTGCCCGCACCCTCAGCGTCAGTCTGCCCGCACCCTCAGCGCCAGTCTGCCCGCACCCTCAGCGTGAGTCTGCCCGCACCCTCAGCGTCAGTCTGCCCGCACCCTCAGCGTCAGTCTGCCCGCACCCTCAGCGTCAGTCTGCCCGCACCCTCAGCGTCAGTCTGCCCGCACCCTCAGCGCCAGTCTGCCCGCACCCTCACCGTCAGTTCCCTAGCGGATGAGTATCCAGACGAGCGGCAGCCACAGCTCCCGCGCATAGGGCACCGGCTTGTCGTCGATGAGGACGTCGGTCGAATCGAAGCGCCCGACGATCTCGAACAGCTCGCGCAACTGCAGGGCGTTGTCCGAGAAGAACCGCGCCCGGTGGCGCATCGACGGGCCCGAACCCAGGTCGCGGAAATCGGCCGAGGCGCGAGCCAGTTGCAGTGCGCGTGCGTAATCGTCACCCTCGAACGGCGAGAACTCGAGCGACACCGAGAACGGCAGCTTCGGCGTGCCGAAGAGGGCCTCGGCCAGCTCGGGATGGAGCGACGCCAGCTCCTCAGCCGTGGGCTGTTCGGGCAGGTCCACGTAGGGCCAGAAGCGCTCGACGGGACGATAGTCAGGAACCGGGATGTCCGGCGGCGTGTTGTCTGACATCGGTGGTTGAGCGGTATTGTACCTTCTGCAATGTGGCAATTCCCGGAAGTTGGGAGTTGGAGGTTGGCAGTTGGGAGTTCGAGCGTGAGCGAGAGAGTGAGCGTCAGCGAACGAGCGATTCCTTCGGTGGACCGCCTCTGCCAGCGTCCGGCCCTGGCGGCGCTCGAGCACCGCTATGGACGCCGCGCGATGGTTGATGCGGTCCGGGCTGAGACCGACGCGCTGCGCGCAGCGATGGCCCAGGGCACCGCGTGTGCGGATGCCGGCGCGGCGATCGAATCGGGCGTCACCGCCCGGCTTGCCCGCCTGTTCCAGCCCTCGTTGAGACCCGTGATCAACGCCACCGGCGTCGTCATTCACACCAACCTTGGTCGGGCGCCCCTGAGCGCAGCGGCCGCAGCTCAAGTCGCCGGTTTGGCGGCCGGCTATTGCAACCTGGAATATGACCTGCGCACCGGATCGCGCGGCCGGCGCGATGTTCACGCCGAGCAACTCGTCTGCACGCTCACTGGCGCAGAAGCCGCGTGCGTCGTCAATAACAACGCCGCCGCCACGCTGCTGACGCTGGCGGCGCTCACGGCTGGACGCGAGGTGATCGTCTCGCGCGGCGAGCTGGTCGAGATCGGCGGTGGGTTTCGTGTTCCGGACGTGATGGCGCAGTCGGGCGCCATCCTGCGTGAAGTGGGCACGACCAACCGCACCCGAACCTCCGACTACGCGGCCGCCATCAATGACCGCACGGCTGCGATTCTTCGCGTCCACCCGTCCAACTTCAGGATCGAGGGCTTCACCGAGCGGCCGGCTGTTGCCGAACTGACCGAGCTCGGCCGTCGTTTCAACATCCCGGTCCTGGATGATCTTGGCAGCGGCCACCTCGGCGAGGATCTTGTTGACGCCGGCACCGTCTGGAGCCGGTGCGCCACTCCGGGATGAGCCGTCGATTGGCGCGACGCTGGAAGCCGGGGTGGGCGTCGTGATGTTCAGTGGTGACAAGCTCCTCGGCGGTCCGCAGGCCGGCATCATCGCCGGTCGCCGCGACCTCCTGGAGACGATCCGGCGGCACCCCCTCATGCGGGCCCTCCGCGTCGACAAGATGACCTACGCGGCCCTGGAATCGACCCTGCAGGCCTATCTGGCCGGTAAGCCGCAAGACGTCCCCGTCGCCAGGATGATTGCCGCCACCGCCGCAGAGATCGGCGCCCGCGCCGAGCGCCTGGCCGCCAGCCTGCCGGGACCAGTCGTGACCGGAGCCGTCGTCGACGGACTGTCAACGATTGGAGGAGGCAGCGCTCCGGGTTCCACCCTTCCCACGCGCCTGCTTCAGCTGCGACACGCTGATCTGAGCGCGAACATGCTCGAAGCGCGTCTCCGCGCCCTCGATCCGCCGATCATCGCCCGCATCGAAAACGACATCGTCGTCCTCGACCTTAGAACGGTCCTGCCCACGGATGACGAACAGTTGTTACGGCAGCTACGCGGGCTCGACGGATAAAAAACGGCCGGCCCCTGAGGGCCGGCCGTTATCCGTGTAGTCCGTGAAATCCGTGTCGTCCGTGTTACCAGTTGATGCGCCACACCAGCTGTCCGATCCGGCCGCCCGGATCGAACGTCGTGTTGATGTCGGTGTAGGCGGTGGTCACGCGGAACGTGTCCTCCGTATCGGCCGGATTCTGGTCGACCGAGTGGTTGAAGTTGATGTTATCGAACACGTTCAGCACTTCGGCCATGACCTCGATGTTTACGCGGCTGCCGAACGGGAAGCGCTTCTTGAGGCGCATATCCCAGCGCGAGAAGAGCGGCCCGTTCAGGTTGATGTCCGGCGTGTTGCAGTCGTAGCGATAGATCGCGATGCAGTTGGCATCGCTCGCCGGACGCAGATAACGGCCGGTCGGCACGCCGAACGCCGCGCTGTAGCCGGTCGGCGTCGTCGGGTCGGTGCTGTAGGCGGCGTTGGTGTTGTCGATGATGTCCTGCGGGAAGCTGAACACCTCGGTGACGCCGGAGACAGGGTCGATGGCGGTGCGGATCTTGAACGCCTTCTGCAGGTCGTCGACGGTCATGCCCTCCACCTTGGCGCCAGTGATGCGGTAGCGCTGTGACTGCACCCGGCCGTTGCCCGAGAACTCCCAGTTGCCAAGGAGTGCGTCCGTCACCGCATTCATGTTGCTGCCGAAGCGGCGCCCGCGGCCAACCGGCACTTCGTAGCTCCAATTGAGCTTGAAGGCGTGCGGCACATCGGTGGCGTCAACCGTGACGCGATCGTAGGCCAGCGTCTCGAACGACGAGCCTTTGCGGATCCCGTAGGTGTAGTTCGCGCTGACCAGAAGACCCTGAGCGAGTCGGCGCCGCAGGTCCACCTGGAGGCTGTCGAACTTGGTCCAGTTCTGGTCCTGAACCACGAAGACGCCACCGAGCGCCCGGGGGTTCATGACGATCTGGTTGATCGGCAGCCCGGCGGCTGCCGCGTTGGCGCGGAACGTTGCGTTGTTCTCAATTGCGGTCAGCGCGTTGTTGACCTGCGGCTCATAGATGCTGAAGCGATTGACGAACGCGGAGTTGGTGTAGTTGGTCCCTGAGTATGCGGCCGGGTTGCTGGCGTCCGCACTGCCGTTCAGATAGGCAAGGTGCAGCGGCAGCGGTGAAGTGCCGGGTGCCCCGGTGTAGGCGAAGGTCGCGCCTTTGTTGGCGGCAATGTTCGCCTGCAGGTTGGCCTGGGCCCTCTTGAACTCGTCGAAGAAGCCGCTCGCGAAGATCGAGCGCTCGTTCCAGTTTTCTTCCGCCCAGGTGTACGAGTTCTTGTTGCCGACGTAGCGCACTTCGAGCGCCATGTCCCGTCCGATCGAGCGCTGCACGCCGACCGAATAGGAGTGGACTCGAGGCGTCTTCAGCCGATCCGGGAAGATCTCCACGGCGTCGGACGTGATCGCCTCGAGCGGGAACTGCGGCGTCGTCGGGAACGCGGGGGGGCCAAGGCGTGCGCTCTGGCTCAGAAGCACGGGGAGCGACTCGCCCGGCAGCACGAGCGGGTAGCCGGTCGTCAGGTTACGCGTCGCGCCGATGACACCGCCGGGGTTGTTGCCGTAGCTGTTCACGAAGCGGTCGATGCGCTCCTGGTTGTAGCTCAAGCCGTACCCGGCGCGGACGGTCGCCTGCTCCGGGTCGCCGAGCAGCGTCTTCAGCCAGCCGCCCTGGACGTCGGGGCGCCATGCGATACCGACGTTCGGTGCGAAGTCTGTCCAATTGGTCTCATGCGAGGGCGCGCCCTCTTCGAACCGTTCGAAGGTCGGGATCAGCTGCCCGCCCAGGGCGCCCGGGCTGAAGATGTTGCAGGCGCGGCCGCCGACGCCGTTGCCGAGGCCGGACACGCCGCAGACGTCTTCCATGCTCGCCGTCGACCAGGTGGCGTCACCCGGTGTGAACGGCAGGTGCACGTCCCACCGCAGGCCGGCGTTCACCGTCAGGGTCGGTGTCGCGCGCCACGCGTCCTGGGCGAACAGCGCAAAGCTATCCTGCCGCGAGAGACGCGCGAGGTCGCCGTTGTAGACGTACTCGTCGCCGGCCGAGTTCAGCCTGGCGTTGCCCGCCACGCTTGTGACGCGCCCGGTCAGCAGGGCGTAGACGTTCCGCGCCTCGGTCAACTGCGCCGCCGTGGCACTGGGGAAGTTGGTCGCGTTGAACATGTTTCTTGCCGGGTCGAGCGTGGTGTCGAAGCCGAGGACGACGTTCGGGACGACGGTATAGCCGTTCAGCCGGTTGAGCACTCCAGCATAGGAGCCACCGAGCGAGAGGCTGTGTTGGCCCTTCAAGACGTTCAAGGTGTTCGCGACGTCCCAAGTGGTCGTATTGCGCGGGGCCGGGCTGATCGTATGCGTCACACCATTACCGGTGTTGGCCGGGAAGCTGATGCCCCATCCACCCTGGTCCTCGAACTGCTCCGCGGTGATGTTGGTGTAGAACTCATTCGGCGACCACTGAAAGCCGCCGCGGAGTTCGTTGACCATGTTGGCGCCAAACGTCGAACGCAGGGTCGAACTTCCAGTTGTGCGGTAAGAGTTCTGCGTCGCGATATTGGCAAGACCCGGGAAGATCGGGTCCTTGCTGTTCAGCAGGTCCGGGTTGCTCGTGAACCGCTGCAGCCAGTAGGTGCCGCTCAGACGATGGCGATCCGACAGGTTGAAGTCGAGGCGGGTCGTCGGCGCGTACTGATTCCCCTTCGATTCCGCTTGCCACACGTATCCGAGGGTATTGGCTGCCCCTGTATCGTTGACCGTTCCAGTTGACGCCGTCCCAGCCTTGATCTTACCCAGCAGGCTCTGGATGGTGGGATCGAAGGTTGCGGTCTGTCCGTTCGCGGCGGCCAGGGTCATCAGGTTCACTTCACGACGCTCCTGCACGCCGCCAACGTTCACGTTGTAGCCGAACACGCCGTTGATCGCGGAATCCCGCAGGAATGTGCGAGTGCGGGTCGCGCTCGTCGGCTGATACTGGTGCTCGAAGTTGAAGAAGAAGAACGCCTTGCCGCGGCCATCGTAGAGACCTGGGAGCACGATCGGACCACCCTGGCGGAAGCCGTACTGGTGGGCGACGACGTCGTTCTTGGGCAGGTTGTTGATCTTGTTGAAGTAGTAGTTCGAATTGAAGTCGGGCTGGCGCCAGTAGTGGTAGACGCTGCCGTCGAAGCTGTTCGAACCCGACCGGGTTGTCATCGCGATCTGCACCGAGCCGGCGCCGCTGCCGGAGCCCGGCACTGCGCCGGTCACAGTCACTTCTTCGACGGCGTCCATGCGCGGAGTAACCATCGAGAAGAACCCGTCGGTCGACATCAGCATGTTCCCGGTGCTGACGCCGTCAATGGTGACGTTCACGGTGTTGTTGGGCAGGCCGTTGATGATCGCGCCACGCGGTCCCCCCGTGGTGGCGACGCCCGGCAGCAAGGCCACGGCGTACATCGCGTTGCGCGAGACGAGCGGCAGTTCCGACAGCTGCTCGACGCTCAGCGTCGATGACACGGCCGTTGACTGGGTCTGGACGAGTTCGCTGCCCGCCTTCACTTCGACTTTCTCGGTGAGGTCACCGACGCGAGAGGTCGCGTTGATGTTGCCGGGCTGCCCGCCGAGGAGGCGAACATCGTTGGCCACGAACGTCTTGAAGCCGCCGAGCGAGACCGTCACCGTGTAGGTGCCAATCGGCAGAGCCGGGAATGAGAACTGTCCGGCCGCATTGCTGACCGATTCGCTTGCGACTTTCGTCGCGTTGTTGAGCACCGACACCGTCGCTCCGGGCACCACGCCGCCCGCGCTATCGGTGACGACACCGGTGAGCGAGGATGACTGCGCGTAAGCGGGCGCCGCAGCGACCGTCACGAGCACCATCGCGCTCAGAAGACGAAGAAACCCCCGTACCATTCATCCACCTCCACTGGCATTGCGTTACAAAAGTGCTCAACCGGATCGGCGCTGCCGGCGTCTAAACATCGGCTACCGGATAGAGCACTGCCTCGGTTTGAAACGACGAGGAGTCAGCACTCTCGCACCCTGCGCAAACAGTGGTCAACGCCGAAATCCGTGCAATTCGGCCCGTCCCACCGTTCGTCATTCGCAGATGTGGAGTGGTCACGAACTTCGTCCCATCAATTTTTTTGGAGTGGGAACTTCGTGGAACTGGATTTCAAAGCTATCCTCTTCAGATGAGATCCAAAGTGGTTGTGGCGCGCGGGTTGGCAGCGCTTTTTCTGGCGTTTTCGACTGTCGCAGTCCCCGCGTTCGCTCAGCAACCCCCGCCACGCACACCCGAACGCGGCGGGGACCATCTCGCGCTGCAGTTCTCGGTCGTCACTGCTGATGGCGCTCCCCTCGCGGACCTGAAAGCCAGCGAACTGTCGGTACGAATCGGGGGTCGCGTCCGGGCGATCCGCTCGCTGCAACTGATCACGGTCGGCAGTGGCGGTGAGGTCGATACGGGTCTGCCTCTGCCCTTCGGGACCAACGCCGTCGGCGCGGGGGGCCGCACGCTCGTCATCATCGTCGACGACGAGTCGTTTCGTCCCGGGCTGGAAGGGGTGCTGCGCGCCGCGACTGAATCACTGATCGATGCGCTCGGTTCCGAGGACCGCGTCTCGCTCGTCACCCTGCACCTCGGCGGCACGCGCGTGCCATTCACGACCGATCACTCGCGCATACGCACGTCGATGTCGCAGCTGGTCGGGCATGCCAGTCCCAACCAGACCGGATCCGACCTCGCGTGCCGCACGCGACGGACGCTCGAATCGCTGGTCGGATACCTCGAGGGTCTCGGCACGCGGGCCGAGCCAATGTCGGTCATGCTCATTACGGCCGCCATGGCGGGGCCGCGTCGCGACGCCGTGACCGCGCTCGCGCCTGGCATGTGCGAACTGACCGAGCACCTGTTCTCTCGCGTCGGGGTCGCGGCCGGCGCGGCGCGGGCGCAGTTCTACGTGATCCGGCCCGGCGATGCCTCCGACGGCGGCGCGGTCCAACGAGAGACCTCCAAGGGATCCGACAATCCGTTCGCCGGCATGGAACACCTGACGGGCGTGACCGGCGGGAAGATCCTCTCTCTCACCGGTTCCACCGGGACGGCGATGGAGCGCGTCGTTCGCGAGACGACCGCGTACTACCAAGCATCCGTGGACGCGCTGCCCACCGACCGGAGTGGACGAACGCAGGTCGTCAGCGTGAACGTCGACCGTCGCGGCGTCGAGGTGCGCTCACTGCCGCAGATCACCTTCGCAAAGCCGCTGCCCGGCGCGACCGCGCTCGAACCGTCCCTGCGCGACATGCTCGGCACGACCGTGATGTTCCGAGACCTGCCGCTGCGGGCCGCGGCGTTCCCCGCACTCTCCGCCGAGGGTGACAACGTCCGCGTGGTCACGCTGGCCGAGCCGGTCGAGAGCGGGGTGCAGCTCGAATCGCTCGCCGCGATCCTCTTCGACCGCGACGGCAAGGTTGCGTCTCAATGGCTCGCCACCAAGGAGGAGTTGAAGCGCACGCCAGTGATGGCCGCCATGAGCACGCCGGCCGGCCTCTACAGGCTACGTGTGGCGGCGATCGACACCACCGGCCGTAGCGGCACCGCTGACTTCGAGGTGGAGGTCGAGGTGGTTCGGAGCGGTCCACTCAAGCTCAGTTCTCTCGTGCTCGGGCTCTTGCGCGAGGGCAAGTTCGAACCGAAGCTGCAGTTCACCACCGAACCGCTGGCGATCGCGTACGTCGAGCTCGAGGGCGCGCCATCAGGCGCCAAGGTCTCAGCGGCCGTAGAACTCGCGCAGACCCTCAATGGCCCCGCGATCCTGTCGGTCCCCCTGGTCGTGCAGTCGTCGGGAGAAAATCGCTTCGCCGCCATGGGCTCGGTTGCCGTCGGCGCTCTCCCCCCCGGCGACTACATCGTCCGCGCCATCGTCGGCCTCGAGGGCAACCCACCGACGCGCGTGGTGCGAACCATGCGCAAAGCGGCGCCGAACCGTTGATCATTTGCCCTGCTTGCTGCGGATGATCCTCAGTGCTTCCTCCATGGTGCCGATGACGTCACTGACGCCTTCGGTGCGGGCGATCGCCAGCGCGCGCTGAAGGCTCGCGGCTGCCGCATCGAGGCGGTCAACATTCAGCAACGCCTGCGCAAGGGCGTACTCGGCCTCGATGATTGCCCGGGGGTCGCGCGCCACAGCGACGGCCTTCTGAAGGCACTCCACTGCCCTTGCCGCGCTGCCGGCCTGCTGCAGCACCGCGCACAGATTCATGCGCAGCGGCACGCTCGCCGGCTGCAGGCGCAGCGCCCGCTCGAAGTGCTCGACTGCGCCAGTCGTATCACCCGTTTGCTGCAGCGCGAGTGCCATATTACTCAGCGCTTCTGTGGAGTCAGGCCTGAGTCGCAGCGCCTCCCGGTAGTACGGGATGGCTTCCGCCGTGCGACCCTGTTGGTGGAGGGCCGCGGCCAGGCCCACCTGCGCCGGGAAGTGCCGCGGGTGCATTGTCGCGGCCGTCCTCAGCACCTCGGTCGCCCTCTGTGTCTGCTGTGATTGCTGCAGCGCGAGTGCGAGAGTCAACTTGGGATCAGGTTCACCGGGTTCCGAAAGGACCGCTGCCTCCAGCAGCGGAATCGCCTCACCCGGACGACCCAGCCGGACCAGTTCGCCGCCGTAATTCAGATATGTGTCGTCCGAGGAGATTGTCGCCGGTAGATGTAACAGCACGCCCGCACCGAGAGTCACGAGCGCGGCTGGCACCCATTCACGATACGTCGCACGACGGAGGTCCGGGAGCGACGCGAGACCGGCCGCCGCAAACAGCATGGCGATTGGAGCGAGCGGTATACGGTAGCGAGCGAGCACGAAAAACATGACGACCGACAGCGCCAGCACAACGAAGCAGACGGAGAGCACCCATGTTGCCCGCCACCTCGACTTCGTGCGCCAGGCACCGAACACGGCCACTGCCATAACCAGCCCGAAGGTGAACCAGCGAAGACCCCGCAGGATGACGGAGCGGTCGGCATATGCCTCGAGCGTCTCGGTATCAGGCGGTTCAGCCGACGCGACAGTGAGCCAGGCCTTGCGAGCCATCAGCCGGGCCCACGCGCCCGGCGCTCGGCGAATGTCCGCAAGCGCCCGCTGCCACCAGTAGTCGGAAACCTCGCCGGGTGAAAGAACGCGCCCGCTTCCTTCCTGTGCGAGGCGGGTCGCGTCCTCTCGTTCGACCTGCGCGTTGCTGCGACCTTCCACAAGCGGCTCGTAGACGCCGCTGGCGCCGAGCCGGTTGCCGATATAGAAATTCGGCCCAGATTGCGAGGTCGACACCAGGAATTCGCCGCCAACGTAAAAGTTGCGTGCCGCGACCGGCAGCAGCAAGATCGCCATACCGAGCGTAAACAGCCCCACCGGCGCCCATCGACGTCGTCGCGCCGTCGTGGTGGAAGGCGCATCCAGATACAGCCAAACCGCGATCACCGGGTAGAGCACGCGAGCATTCTCCCGGTTCAGCGCCAGGGCTCCCAGCGTAGCGCCCGCAAGCACGAACCATCGCGCCCGATCGTCGGTCCGGCAGACGCCCAGCAAAGCCAGCAGTGCGCACGTGAGGAAAATGTCCAGAGAGGACTTCTGGATCAGTCCATCGAAGAAGATCGCCGCAGGGTATCCTGCGAGCAGAACGCCTGCGATCACACCGGTGCGCGCGTCGAAGAAGCGTCGTCCGGCGATGGCGAGCAGAACGGCCGACGCGGCTCCGAGCGAGGCCTGCACGACCCGAACGCCGAACAGGTCGTGGCCCGCAACTGAGAAAAAAATCGCGAGCAGGTACGGGTACAGCGGTGATTGGTAGAAGACCTGGGTACCAACCCAATCGCCGGCCGTCAGCGCCAGCGCCCAGGTGTCGTACTGAAGACTGTCACCGATCACGACGGAGAAAAAAGGGGAATCGCGCAGCTCGAAGAGATAGGTCAGCCGCAGGAGCAGGGCGAGGCCGGCGATCAGCGCGAGACGCCACGGCCACGCCAACCGCACGACAGGACTTCGCGACTGAAGGCGAGGCTCCCGCCGCTTTGAACGTCCTGACATTGATAGTCGATTGTATCTGAGCGTCCGGTGGCGGCTGAAGGGTCGCCGATCGGCCTCGAAGGCAACGGATGCCGCGAAATCCGTGCGATCCGTGGCGTCCGTGTTGGATTTACTTGGACTCGCGCAAGGGCTGTCCCGATCGGTAGAGAGGGAGCCGACTCGCTAGCAACTCGGCGGCCTCCGGTTCTGAGGAAGCACGCGCGGCTCCGATCGCGCGCTCGATCGTCGCTACGGCATCCGCAAACCTGCCGGACTCCGCATAGGCGGCAGCGAGAGTATCCAGGAGCCGCCAGTCCTTTCCGTTTGTGATCTGCACAGCGCGCTGTGCGTACTGCACCGCCCGTGCACCGTCCCTCACCCGCGGATCGGCCGCGGTGGCGCGGAGCCTGGCGGCGCGATCGAGGACGGGCGGGACGTCGGGCAACGCCGCGGCGGCTCGGTCGAACGACTCGGCCGCTTCGACGAGCCGGCCCTGGCCGGCGTAGACCTCACCAAGAAATGCGTGGGGTTCGCCAAGCCCGGGATTCAAGGCTCGCGCCTTCTCCAGGTGTGGGATGGCTTCACCGATTTTGTTCTGAGCCGCGAGCGCCGACCCGAGATACATGTGCGCGAGAGCCGGGATGCCGGAGTCATCCCCGGCGCGGCGCGGCAGCGCAACCGCTGCACGCAGGTGCGTCTCGGCTTCACTGAAGCGCTCGAGACTCAGGAGGTGGCCGCCGAGCGTGACGCGCGCCTTCGCATTGTCAGGACGCTTCTCCACCGTGTCCTGCATCAGTGCCTCGAGGCTCCAGTAGTCGCGGTTCCGCGCGTGCGTGATCGTCCCAAAACTGATCCCGATGAGCGCAATCAGCACCCACGCGACTGGGCGCGGCAGGCGCAGGAACGCCAGGGCCACGACGCTCGTCGCCACTGCCGCGAGCGGCAAATACATCCGGTGCTCGGCGGCGACCTCGGTGGCGATCGGCAGCACGCTGGAACTCGGCGCGAGGATCAACAGGAACCAGGCGCCGATGAAGCCGAGCGGATGCCGTCGCACCAGCGCCACCATCGTGGCAGAGGCGAGGACGACCAGGAGGGCGATCTGCGGCCCTACTGCGCCCCATGAAGCTGCTGGCGGCCAGTCGTACATGAAGACGAGCGGCGAGGGGACGACCGCGAGCCGAAGGTAGTGGACGATGACGCCGGCCTGCGTCCTCAGGTACGACCACCACGTCCAGCCGCCCAGACCGAAGCCCACCGATTCGCTTCGCGCCTCTGACGCGACCAGCCACGCGAGCAGCAGCCAGGTCGCCGCCAGTCCAGCAGAGCAGGGCCGTCGCACGCCGCTCGGTGAGCAGTGCCGGCCGGAAGGTCCAGATCCACAGCGCCACGAGTATCGGCGCGACCACCATGACTTCCTTGCTCCCCATCCCGAGCGCGCAGGCAGCGACGGCGAGAGCACTCCACCAGTTTGCGCGGACCGCTTGCGGATCGGTGGCGCGGATGGCGCAGTAGACCGTCGACAGCAGGAACAGTCCCATCAGTGATTCCGCACGCTGCACCACGTAGGTCACCGCACTTGTCTGAAGTGGATGCAGGAGCCATAGCAGCGCCACCGAGAACGCGATGCCAGTCGAGGCGTCGCCGAACCGCTCGGCGAGCGGCGCCGTCATCAGCGTCCGGCGCACGACGCCGAGCAGCGCCAGGCCCGCGGCCAGGTGCAGCAGCAGATTGACCAGGTGATAGCCCCACGGCTCGAGCCCAGTCGGTGTCGCGACCGCGTAGTTGATCGCCAGCGAGAGGTTCACAACTGGCCGGCCGGCCACGGTCGTGTCTCTCGGAGCCGCCAGGGCCCGGCTCAGAGGCAAGAGCGACGTGATGTTGGGATTGTTGACGATGGCGTCGATGTCGTCGCCGACGAAGACACCGGTGAAGCTCGTCGAGTAGGCGAGCACGCCCGCGAGCAGCAGCACGAGAGCGAATGCGGCCGGGTGTGGCGACGGGCGCTTCGTAACAGGTGCTTGCGCACGCGCGGCGCGCCGTGTCGACCGTGCTGACATGAGGGTTAAGTCTACACATGGCGGGGGATAAACCCCCGCCGTGCACGGGTACGTAGAAACGCCGCGCGGATCGAGTTGATCCGCGCGGCGCTTTGGTCTTCGAACTAGTCCGTGAAATCCGTGTAGTCCGTGGATTCCGTGTCTAGTCCGTGTCGTCCGTGTTACCAGTTGATACGCCACACCAGCTGACCGATACGACCACCCGGGTCGAAGGTCGTGTTGATGTCGGTGTAAGCGGAGGTCACGCGGAACGTGTCCTGGCCGTTGTCGAAGTTCACCGAGTGGTTGAAGTTGATGTTGTCGAACACATTCAACATTTCAGCCATGAACTCGACGTTGACGCGACCCGTGATCGGGAAGCGCTTCTTGATGCGCATGTCCCAGCGCGAGAAGAGCGGGCCATTCAGGTTGATGTCATCGGCACCGCAGTCATACCGGTAGATGGCGATGCAACCGTTTCCGCTGGCCGGACGGATGTAGCGGCCGGTGGGAACACCACGCGCGACGCTGTAACCGGTCGGGGTCGTCGGATCCGAGCTGAATGCCGCCCAGGTATTGAGGCGGATGTCTTCGGGGAAGCTGAACACCTGGGTCGTGCCGGTGGCGCTCACCACGGTGTTGATCTTGAACTCTTTCGCGAGTTCGTCCTGCGTCATGCCTTCGAGCTTGACACCGACCATGCGGTAGCGCTGCGACTGCACGCGACCGTTACCCGAGTACTCCCAGTTGCCGAGGAAGAAGTCCACGGTGCGGTTCCAGTTGGAGCCGAAGCGACGGCCGCGGCCAACCGGGATCTCGTAGTGCCAGTTCATCTTGAACGCGTGCGGCACATCGGTGGTGTCTACGGTGATGCGGTCGTACTGCAGTGTCTGCAGCGACGACGACTTGCCAATGCCGTAGGTGTAGTTCGCGCCCACGAGGAGCCCCTGCGCAAGACGGCGCCGGAGGTCGATCTGGAGGCTGTTGTACTTCGTCCAGTTCTTGTCCTGGACAACGAAGGTGCCGCCACCCGCTGCCGGGTTGAGGACGAAGAAGTTGGCGGGCGAATCCCGCGGTCAGCCGCGTTAGCCCGACCGGCTGCTGTGTCGAGAGCCACAAGCTGGCCGTTGTTACCGAGGATTGACGGCTCTTGCGGGCTCAGCCGTTGGACGAACGCCGCGTTCGTGAAGTTCGCTCGACGTGTACGCCGCCGGGTTGCCCGCAGTCCTTGCTGCCGTTCAGGTAGGCGAGATGGATCGGCAACGGCGAGGTTCCGGCAGCGCCGGTATACGCGTAGGTGGCACCGCGACCGGCCGCAATGTTCGCCGACAGATTCGCCTGCGCGCTCTTGAACTCGTCGAGGAAGCCGTTCTGGATGATGTTGCGTTCGTTCCAGTTCTCTTCCGCCCAGGTGTACAGGTTCTTGTTGCCGACGTAGCGCACTTCGAGCGCCATGTCACGGCCGATGGAACGCTGCACGCCCACCGAGTACCGAGTGCACACGCGGCGTGCGCAGTTCGGTGTCGGGGAAGATGTTGACGCTGTCGCCGCTTGCTGCCGGCATCGGATACACAGGTGTCTCCGGGAACGCCGGCGCGCCGAGGCGCGAACGCTGGCTGAAGAGCAGCGGGACCGTCCCACCGGTGTAGAGCGGATAGCCCGTGGTCGGTGTTGCGCGAAGCGCTGATGACACCGCCGGCGTTTGCACCCGCGTTGGCCGTGAAGCGGTCGATGCGCTCCTGGTTGTAGCTCATCGCGTAGCCGGCGCGGAAAGTGGCCTGTTCGGGGTCGCCGAGCAGGGCCTTCAGCCAGCCGTCCTGAACGTCAGGACGCCATGCGACACCCACGTTCGGTGCGAAATCCGTCCAGTTGGTCTTGAACGAACCGTCACCGGGCTCGAAGCGATCGAACGTCGGGATCAGCGTTCCGGTCTGTACTCCAGGCTGGAACAGGTTGCAGCCGCGGCCGCCGACGCCGTTGCCGGTGCCGGAGATGCCGCAGATGTCCTCGATCGTCGCCCGCGACCAGGTGTTGTCGGCCGGGGTGAAGGGCAGGAACAGGTCCCAGCGCAGGCCGGCGTTGACCGTCAGGGTTGGCGTTGCGCGCCACTGGTCCTGCACGTGCAGCGCGAACATGTCCTGCCGCGACTTGCGCGCGAGGTCACCGTTGTAAACGTATTTGCCGGTGGCCGAGTCCAGTCGGGCGGTGCCCGCGATCGAAGTCACCCGCCCGGTCAGGAGTGCATAAAGGTTGCGGGCTTCCGTCAGCTGCCCCGCGGTGGCGCTGGGGAAGTTGGCGGTGTTGAACAACCCAATGGCCGGGTCGTTGACGGTGTCAAACCCGAGGCTGATGTTCGGCACGACGGTGTAGGCATTCTGCCGGTTGAGAATGCCGTTATAGGCACCCCCTGCCGACAGGCTGTGGCTGCCCTTGAGCCAGTTCAGCGTATTCGCCACGTTCCAGGTCGTCGTATTGCGCGGCTGAGGGGTAATGACGACCGTCGGCGAGGTGCTGATCGGGAAGCTGAGGCCGTAGCCGTCCTGGTTGGCGAACTGATCTGCCGTGACGTTCGAGAAGAACTCGTTCGGCGACCACTGGAACCCGCCGACCAGCTCGTTGACCATGTTCTTGCCGAAGGTCGAACGGAGGGTCGAGTTGCCGGTGGTGCGGTAGGAGTTCTGCTCGCCCTTGTTCGGCAGGCCGGGCCAGAGCGGATCCACGCTGTTCAGCAGATCGGGGTTGCTCGTGAAGCGCTGCAGCCAGTAGGCGCCGCTCAGGCGATGCCGATCCGACAGGTTGAAGTCGAGGCGGGTCGTGGGCGAGTACCGATTGCCCTTGGCCTCGCTCTGGTAGACGTACTCGAGCGTGTTGCCTGCCAGGTTGTCGTTGACGACGCCGGTCGTCGTCGTCGTGGCACGGATCTCGTTCAGCAGGCGGATGACGGTCGGGTCAAACGCGGAGATCTGGTTGTTGGCCTGTGCGAGCTGCACGAGGTTAACCGTGCGGCGTTCCTGCTGGCCGGCGACCGTGACGTTGTAGCCGAACACACCTGCCTGGGCCTCGGGGCGCAGCAGCGTGCGGGTGCGCGTTACGCTCGAGGGCTGATACAGGTGCTCGAAGTTGAAGAAGAAGAACGCCTTGCCGCGGCCGTCATAGAGGCCGGGGATCACAATCGGTCCGCCCTGGCGGAAACCGTACTGGTGGGCGGTCACCTGGTTCTTGTCGAGATCGTTGATCTTGTTGAAGTAGTAGTTGGTGTTGAAGTCGGGCTGGCGCCAGTAGTGGTAGACGCTGCCGTCGAACGAGTTCGAACCCGAACGCGTCGTCATTGCGATCTGGACCGAGCCGGTGCCGCCGCCGGCACCGGGAACGGCGCCCGTCACGCTGATTTCCTCGACCGCGTCCATGCGGGGGGTGACCATCGAGAAGAAGCCGTCGGTCGACATCAGCATGTTGCCGGTGCTGACGCCGTCGATCGTGATGTTGACCGTGTTGTTCGGCAGACCGTTGATGATCGCGCCGCGGGGGCCACCAGTGGTCGCAACGCCGGGCAGCAGGGCCACCGAGTAGAGGGCGTTACGTGAGTTGAGCGGCAGGTTCGACAGCTGCTCGACGCTCAGTGTCGATGAGACCTCTGAAGACTGTGTCTGCACGAGCTCGCTGCCGGCCTTCACTTCGACTTTTTCGGTGAGGTTGCCGACTTCGAGGCTTGCATTGACGTTGCCGACCTGGCCGCCGAGGAGGCGGACTTCCGTGGCGACAAACGTCTTGAACCCGGTCAGCGAGACCGTCACCGTGTAGGTGCCGACCGGCAGCGCCGGGAACGAGAACTGGCCGGCGGTGTTGCTGACCGATTCGAGCGCGACCTTGGTCGCGTTATTCACTACCGATACGTTTGCCCCGGGCACGACGCCGCCCGCGGTGTCAGTCACAACGCCGGTCAGCGTCGCGGTCTGAGCGTAGGCGAAGGTGCTCGACAGAGCCACCAGCGCCATGACTCGCAGGAGGTGCCAGACCCCCCGCATCGTGAACGCACTGCTATTCATTGATCCCCCATCCCCTTCAAAACGAACAAACGAACGTTACAAACGCACGAAGCGGGACCAATTCCAACGGAATTGGCCGACAAATACACGGCTCTCGCCCTCTGCTGTTTGCACGTTTGTGGGTGAAAATTACCCTGTTGATACTGGGTCGGTCAATAGCCAAGTGGTGACAGACCGTCGCAAAACTGGGGCGAATGGCGGTGTTTTGAGGGTCGCGCGGGCCTTCTTCGGAATCCCGGATCGTCGATTTGACGAACGGTGTGATGGATGAGCGAGATTCAAAAAACTGCAGATCGGAATCCAAAACGGCTGGGCCGATAAAAAGATGAAAAATAAAAAAATAATTGGAACCTTTCCGGAGGCGGCGGTCACGCCGTCCTCGCCGGTAAGGCGAGTGCGGTAGTCTGCAACGATGAGAACGGAAGCTTGGCTGGCGGCAGCGGCGGCGCTACTGGTTGGTTCGGTCGCCTCTGCCGGCCGCACGCAATCGCTGCCCGCCTCACGGAACGTCCCAACCTTTAGTAAGGACGTCGCCGCCATCTTCTACAAGAACTGCGTGTCGTGCCATCGCGCCGGCGAGATGGCGCCGATGTCGCTCCTCACCTACCAGGACGCACGCCCGTGGGCAAAGGCGATCGGTGAAGAGGTGGGTGAGGGCCACATGCCGCCGTGGCATGCCGAGGCGCCGCGCGGCACGTTCCTGGGTGAACGCCGGTTGAGCGACGATGAGAAGGACACGATTGTGAAGTGGGCGCTCAACGGCGCCCCCGAAGGGGATCCGAAGGATTTACCGGCCGCGCCCACCTTTACTGATGGATGGCTGCTCGGCACTCCCGACGCCGTGTTCGAGATGCCCGAGGCGTATAGCGTGCCGGCGGAGGGCATCGTCCATTACGAGTACTTCTACGTGCCGACCGACTTCAAGGAACCCAAGTGGATCCAGGCGGTGGAAGTCCGGCCCGGCGACCGCAGCGTGGTGCACCACGTCCTCGCCTACTACCGCGCCGCGCCGGATCAGCAGCGGACGCCGCTGCTGAAGCCCTCGCATCCTGCCGGACCGCCGCCGAGCCCCGCCGGCACTCGTCCGCCGCAGCAGCTGCCGTATGGACGCCGGCTGATCGGCTCCTATGCGCCGGGGACGAACCCGCAGGTTCTGCCTCCAGGCACAGCACTCAGGCTCGAGGCGGGCGGCATCATCGAGCTGCAGATCCACTACACGACCACCGGCACCGCGACGTCGGACAAGACCAAGATCGGTTTCGTCTTCTCCAAAGATGAGAAGCCGCGCGAGGTGCTGGCGTCGGCGTTTCTCAATCCAGCGTTTGTGATCCCGGCCGGCAAGGCTGACGTCCGCATCGAATCTGACGTCACCTTCCTGCAGGACGCGACCGTGTGGGGACTCTTCCCTCACACCCACGTCCGCGGAAAGAAGTGGCGCTACGCGCTCGAACTGCCTGACGGCACCCGCCGCACCGTCCTCGACCTGCCGCGCTACGACTTCAACTGGCAGACCTACTACATGTTCAAGACGCCGCTGCAGGTTCCCGCCGGCGCGAAACTGATCGCGACGGCGTGGTTCGACAACTCCGCCGGCAACAAGTCCAATCCGGATCCGAAACTGGACGTCCGCTGGGGCGACCAGGTGTGGGAGGAGATGCACTACACGGGGATCATGGTGAGCCCGGCAGATAACTTAGAAGAATGAAAACTACCGGGTCCCAAAAGGCGCCGGGGTCGCCCGCAGGGTGATGCCTTCGATCATGACGCCGACCTGGAGGTCCTGCATCTTTCCCGATCCGGCACGCGTGAAGGTGACCTTGTAGCTGTTCGACAGCTCGCCGGCCACCCGGCCAAGCGCGGCGCCGATGGCGAGAGTGCTCGTCACGCGCTGGCGTCCGCCGCCGGTGGCGGCCGTTCCCTGCTCGATCAGCCGAGTGCGTTCGCGCTCCCCTTCACCTGCCGCAATCAGCCCTCCAAGCCGCGCGCTCTTGGTGGGGATGTCTGACGTCACGCCCTGCGCCTGGGTCGGGCCGGCGCCGCCCGCGAGCGAGAGCGCGTGGAAGGCCACCGACTGTGCGATGAGCCGCTTGATGGTAGCGCCGGCCGTCCCGCCGCTCGCTTCCGGGGCTTCCGAGTTGATCGCGACGATGACCGGGCGCGGCGACTCGATGCTTTCGAGATCGCGGAGCGCCATATCGATCGCGTCGATCAGATGCGAGCGCTGATGCGACCACCCGAACATCCCCTTCGCGGCGGCGGCAAGCTGCGCGCCGTCCTGCGTATAGCCGGTAATCCGCGAAACACGGTCGCCGAACGGGTACACCGCCACCTGATTGGCGGCTGCGAGGTGGGCGATGAACGCCAGGACGGCCGACCGGAACGCCTCGTCCGGCGTGCCATTGGCGACGCTGGTGTCGACGAGCACGGCCACGTGCATCGGCGTCCGGAGCGGCTCGGCCGCCACCACCGTCCGATCCCTGCCGCTCTCTCGCACCGCGAAATGCTCGGTCGTGAGCCCGACGATCGGGATCCCGGCTTTGTCGAGTGCCGTCACGAACACGTGCCGCTCAGAGTCGCTCTTCTGAGCACCCTGGACGACGGGGGCCGACTGCAGAATGAGACCAATGCCTATCGTGCAGAGAAGTCGTGTCTGCATGGTGCCTCCAGAAACGTCGGCCGAATGGACGATCGGTGGGAGGCGGCGGGTCGCGGGACCCGCCGCCGGCAGAAGTGCAGCTACTCCGTTCTAGAAGTCGAACCGCAGTGAGAACTCCATCACCCGCGAGCCGACCGCGACACCGGTGATCTGGCCGAAGGTCGCGCTGTTGATGTTCTCGTCGCCGTTGGTGAAGCTCACGCTGTTGGTGAGGTTGAAGGCCTGGGCCTTGAGCTCCAGGTTGTACCGGCCCACGATCCGGGTTCGCTTCGACAATGCGAGGTCCAGGTTGAAGATCCTCGGGGCGTCGAACGCCATCACTGGCAGATTACCCACCTCGCCCGCACCGGGGTTGAAGAACACCTGGCCGGGGAACCCGGGCATCGAGTTGTCGAGCGTATCGGGACCGACGGCGCGACCGGTCGCCGGGTCGATCACCTTCGGATCGATCCAGTAGATCGTTCCCTCGGCGGTCTTGAAGACGCCGGTCAGCGCCTTGATCTGGTCGACGCTGAGGGTGCTCACCGCCGTGTTGCAGCTCGCCTGCGTGCCGCAGCTCGAGCGCCCATCGCGGTTGAACGTGCCCCGGCCCGAGAAGATCGTCACCGGCGAGCCGCTCTGGAGGTTGACGATCGTGCTGACCTGCCAGCCTCCGAACAGCACGTTCGACAGCCCGCCGCCGTTGAGCCAGCGACGACCCTCGCCGAACGGCAGCTCGTAGATGGCGTTCGCGTTCATCACATGCGTGTTGTGGAAGACGGAGCGGCCGTAGTTCAGATCAGGACGATTGTTGTCCATGAACGCTTCGAACCGGTTCTGCCCCGTTCCGTCGGAGTCGGTCTTCGTGTGCGCCAACGTGTAGTTCACCTGCGCGAAGAAGCCGTTGCGGAACTGACGCCGCAGCTCGAGCTGCATGGCGTTGTAATCGGTGAAGCCGCCATTCTCGATCACGTTCGAGGAGTAGATGCCGGGATTCTGCAGGAACGTCTGCCGGGCGCCCTCGCGCCCCGCCGCGTTGAGGCTCTGCATGTACCTGTCGGCCAGGCGCCCCGGCTCGTTCTGCTGGATCGCGGTTCTGGCCGTGTTGTCGGTGAGCAGGCCGCCGCCGAATGTCGGCAGCACGGTGAGCGGCTGGCTCCCTGGAACGCTCGGGTTGTAGGCCGGGCTGAACGCCAGACCGGCTGCCTGCGCCGCAAACCCATTCCCCCGCGCACGGGCGAAGTCCTCCATGAAAGGCTGGCTGAGTTGAATCTGGTTGCGGTCGACGCCTCGCCAGATCCCGCGACCGAAGGTGCCGACGTAGCGCGCCTCCACGGCCATCGACCAGGGCAGCTCGCGCTGCAGCCCGACGCTGATCTGGTGCACGTGCGGCGATTTGACGTTCGGGTCGATGCCCCACAAGACCGCCGTATTGGTCAGTGCGAGCTGGTCGGCGAGCGTCCGTTCCGTCTTGAATGTCGGTGTTGTCGGCAGCGGCACTCCGCTCGACGCGATGGCGTACTGGTTGCTCAGGGTGACGCCGGTGCTCAGACCGGCGTTCGCGGTCGAAGCCGAGCGCGCCACGGTCATCGTGTCTTCATTGACGAACGTCAGCGAGTAGCCGCCGCGAAGCGCCGTCTTGCCATCCCTGGTCAAGTCCCAGGCGAACCCGGCGGTCGGTCCGAAATTGTTCATATCCTTGTTGTAAAACTCGCCGTCGACGAACGAGACCGTCGTGTTCGGATCGAGCATCGTCTGCTCGAAGGAGCGCCCGTTCAGCAGCGGAAGGAGTCCGAGATCATTGTCCTCGCGCAATGGGCTGTAATACTCCCACTTCAGACCGGCACGGACGGTGAAGTTGGGCTTCCACCGCCAGTTGTCCTGCGCGAACACCGCGACGTTGTCGAGGGTGTAGAACTCGTTCGAGGGGATGCCAGGCACGTAACCGGACGTCTTGTCCTTGACCCTGAAAGTCTGTGCGACCGAGCTGACGGCGCCGCCGAGGAATGCCGCCATCGCATTGGCGGACGCCAGGTCGGCCGCCGCAATCCCGCCAGGGAATTGTGCGCTGTTCAGCTGAACGTTGGTGGGAGCCGTGGAGCTGAACCCAAATGTCGCCGTGGGATACTGTCCGGCAAAGTTGTACGGATTGACGCGGTTCCTCTGCCAGCTGCCGCCCATCTGCAGCTGGTGGTTACCGCGCACGTACGATGCGTTGTTATTGAGCTGATACGTGTCGGTGTAGCGTCCCTGCGATTGAAAGCTGGCGACTGGATTGGAGATCCCCAGTGCCGTTCCATGACAGCACGTCCTCGAACTGCCAGTCGGTCACGAAGGCGACCGGCGCGAGGTTGCCGCCGCCGCGCAGCTCGTTGTGGAAATTCGAACTCCCGGCCCAGCGCCACGCCAGCGCAAAACGTTTCGGATCGGAGCTCGTATACACGAGTGGGCGCGCCGACACCTCATCGAGGTCGGTGCGATCGTCGATTTCCTTGAAGTAGCTGAAGACGCCGTCAAACCGGTGCGCATCCGACAGGGCAAAATCGAGCCGTCCGGTAAAGGAATCGCGCTGGTTCAGATCCTCCTGCAGGAACCGGTATCCGGCGGTGTTGAGCAGCCGATCCGACTCGGAGTCGCCGGCGTTGAAGTTGTTCACGTTCGAGGGATCGGGCAGGCGCGACAGGATCGACGACTGGACCACCGGGTCGATCGGTAGACCGGACAACTGCATGACGTTGACCGAGCGGACGGCGCCGGCCAGATCGACATACCGGAACACGCCATTATAGAAATCGGGATGCGCCGGGATCGTCAGATTCGAGGCCGGCTCCTGTGTCTGCCGCTGCCCTTCATAGGTGAAGAAGAAGAACAGCTTGTCGCGCTTGACCGGTCCGCCGATCCGGCCGCCGAACTGATGCCGCGACAGTTCCGCCTTCGGGAGCTCTGAGGCATTGTTGAAGAAGGAGTTGGCCGCGAACCGGTTGTCGCGATTGAACTCAAAGATGCTCCCGGTGAACCGGTTCGTCCCCGAAGGGGTCACCATCCGGACGGCCGTCGCACCGCCGGCGGCATCGGCTCCCGCCACGGAAGTCGTGATCGCGAACTCCGCGACGTTGTCGGATGTCGGTCGGTTGGGGAGGAAGTCGAGCGAGTTCGTGCGGATGAAGTTGTCCTGGATGTTGATGCCGTCGAGGGTCACCTGTGTCCAGGTGGGGCGGCCGCCGTTGATCACCGTATTCGCCCGCGTCGTTACGCCCGCGACGCCGGCCTGCAGGTTGATCAGATTCGTCACGTCACGATTCGGCAGCGGGATGTCGAGCACCTGCCGCTGGAGCACCGTGCTCGTCACCTCTGGTGTGGTCGTCGAGACGAGCGAGGAGCCGGCCGTCACGGTCACGACTTCTGTCCGCGTGCCGAGCGAAAGTTTGGCAGTCAGCGAATACTGCTGGCCGACCGCGACATTGACGTCGGTGAACTCCGCCGCCTTGAACCCTTCGATCGCGACCGTCACCTTGTAGGTACCGACCGGGACCTGCGGAAACAGGAACGCGCCGGCGTCGCCGCTGACGGTGGTCGTGACCTGACCCGTTCCAGTGTTGGCAAGCGTCACTGTCGCGCCCGGCAGCACCGCACCCGATTGGTCGACGACCGTCCCGGCGACCGAACCGAGCGTCGTTTGAGCGGCGGCAATCGCCGGCAGCATAACCAGCATGAGAAGCGCCATCGCGCCGTTCCACGGCGCGCCGCTGACTCCTCTTGTCCATCGTAGGAATCGGGCCCGCTCGAAAAAGCTAGTACTCATCGGTCCCTCCCAATGCATCACTCTTAGAACGCAGCGTGGCCAGCGATAGCCCGCATCCGCACTGATGCAGGATCCGACCGGCGCGTCAGACGCCGGCTCGAGTCCGCTGAACGTCCGAATATTACCGCCATTTGGAGCCCCACACTGGGACCGCTCGCTAGAAAACCGGGATGAAAGCACAGCAGGAAGGGATCGTTGGAGCGCACTCCAGATTCCCGGATCAGGATCGGGCTGAGTGCCGTGACGAATGACAGAATTCAAGAAGCCGCAGCAGGAAATCCAAGCGGATGAGCGCGGACACTCACACAATTATTTTTGCGCTCGCAACTATGATCAGACCCGGGAAGTAGTTGCAGATTGGCAGTTGGCAGTTGGCAGTTGGCAGTTGGCGCTTGTCAGCGGAGCAGTCCTTTGGCTTGGGCGAGATTCGACCGCGCGCCCGCGTCATCAGGACGAAGCCTCACGGCCGCCTCGAAGTGCCTGACCGCTCGCTGCAGGTCCCCGGCCTGCGCGTAGAGAACCCCGAGATCGTTGTGCGTCTCGAACGACGCCGCGTCGAGCGGCAGTACCTGCAGATACGCGGCGATCGCGTCCTCACCCCTCTCCTGCTTCTGCAGGACCCGACCGAGCGCGCGGTAGATCGCGGGACGCGCTGGATCGAAGCGCACCGCATCTCGATACGCGCGCTCCGCCTCGATTAGCGCTCCTGCATCTTCGAGTTGCAGCCCGCGCGCCAGCATGTCGCTGGCACGGTCGTGACCAATCGCCGCCAGGCGCGCCAGCACCCTCGGCTGCCCGGGGTCGAGTGCCAGCACGCGGCGATATTCTTCCTCGGCTTCTCTGATTCGCCCCTGCCGCTCGAGAGCGGTTCCTAGGTTGTAGTGCGCTTCCGCATAATCCGGCTTCAGCCTGATGGCTTCTCTAAGCAGCGCGGCTGCCTCGTCGACCTGCTCTGGTCGAGGCTCGCCCTGGAGCAGCAGCGCGGCCAGGTTATTTCGTGGAAACCATGCCTCCAGGTTACGGGTGATCGTGGTCCGGTAGAGCGTTTCAGAATCCGCATAGCTGTGCGCCTGTCGCCAGGTGAGCACGCCGAGGGCAACGACGATTGGTGCAGCCAACAGCATCCTCTGTCGCGGCGCCGTCATCATGCGCCGGCCGAGCATCGCCAGCGCCGCGGCGACTGGCACGATCACGCCAAGACTCGCCAGATACTGAAAGTGATCCGCAACGTACGAGTAGCGGAATGGGTAGACATCGAAAAAGCCGAGCGCTGGAAATAGCGTGGCACAGAAGAACAGCATCGACGCGAGAGGCACCCGCGTCCTCGAGCGCAGCATCCAGGCTGCCGCGACAGACGCCAGCAGTGCCACGAGGTAGCTCCATTGGACTGGGGACGCCGCGTCAATCGTCCAGCGCGGATAGACGAACATCAGGTCGGCCGGCCACACGATCTTCATCGCGTAGAACCACACGACCCGACCGGCGAGCAGGCACCGCTCGAGAAACGTCAGCGCAAACTCTTCGCCCTGGGCACCAATCAGCGTCCGTTCGAACCACACCGTGACCAGCCCGGCGACCAGGCCGATCGCGGCAAACGGGGCGAGCGGCGCCATATCTTCGCGCCCGCGCAGCCTGCCGTCACGCCACCAGAGGATCACCGCCATCGCGACCGGAAAGGTCACCGTCACCGTTTTACTCAGGACAGCCAGAGCGAAGAACGTCAGCGCCAACGCGTAGCTCTTCGGGCTGCGGCTGTCGTGGTAGCGGAGATACGCCAGCGCTGCAGCGAGATAGAACGCACCGGACAGTACGTTCTTCAGCTCTGAGACCCACGCGACCGACTCGACGTGGACCGGATGCAACGCAAAGACGAAGGCCGCGAGCAGCGCGCCCGGCGCGGAGAGCCGCCGCAACAGCATGAACAGCAGAGAAGCGGACAACGCGTGCAACAGGATGTTCGCGAGGTGATAGCCGAGGGGAGCGCTCCCCCACACCTGATGAAAGATCCAGAAGACCGAGTGAAGAACCGGATAGTACTGCTGCGTGGCGCCGGGGCTGAACCAGATCCGAAGCAGACCGGCGGGCGCCCTCAACCCCTCGCGCGTGACATGGCCCTCATCGTCCCAGAGGAAGCCGCCGTTCCACGCCGGCTGGTAGACGAGGAGCGCAGCACCGATCAGCAGCAGCAGGGCGACTCTCGGCTTCATCGCGGAACCGCCAGGACGTTGTGGTAGACCGCAAGATGCCAGCCCGAGACACCGGCGGTTGGATAGAACGCGGCGAGACGATATCGGCGCCCCCCTGTAAGCGCAAGATCAGTCTTGGGTACGAACCCATAATCCTGGCTGTGCACCAGCATCCATTCGGGACCGGCGGGTGCCCATTCGACCCCGGTGTGGTACTCGAGCCCGGCGCCGGCAGGAACAAATTGCCGATAGAACTCGACCAGGCGACCGTTGCGGAAGTCGTGATCGCTGCCGACCGTTACCGGGTGCTGCGTCGCCCTGGCGGTCATGTGCTGCAACGCCGGGAGGTAGGCGCCCCGCCCGAGATCGATCAGTCGAGCGATACGCGTCGCGTTGGGCACGAGGAACGCGAGTGCCAGCGCAGCACCTAGCAGGTAGGAGCGCCGCATCGCCGCCGCCAGAAGCCAGCCAAACGAGAATGTGAGAAATGACGCGGCCACCAGAAAGTAGCGCTCGAATAGCAGGGTCGTATCGAGGGTCAAGACCGTGAGGGCCGGAGCGACGCCGGCAGTGACAGCGATGAGTATCCACAGATCGGAGCCGGACCGCCGCAGCAGGCCGATCGACAACACGCCCGCAATCGCCGCGACCGATGCGGCAGGTACCAACCACGGTCCGCCCTCCGGCCCGCCCACGCAAAGCGACAACGCGCGAGCAATCACTGTCCACGTCCCGAGCACGGGCCCACCCCCGACGATGGTGTGACGCAAGTCCAACCAATAGAGAACCGCGAGTGCCGTCAAGGGAACGAGATGCAGCGCCGCAACCGCTCGCCACGCACTGCCGCGGCCATTTTGCCGAACCGCACGACAGGCTGTCCACACCATCAGGCCCATGAGTGCGTGGAGGAAGGTGAGATGCGACAGGATCCCGAACAGAGCGGCGATGCTATACGAAGCGGCCCACCAGTACCGGCCGGTTTCCAGGAACCGCGCCGCCAGTAGGACGGCTAGAAACGCAAAACAAACAGCGAGCGCGTAGCCGCGTGCCTCCGAGGCATAGAGCACCATCAGAAAGGATCCGCCGAGCGCCAGGAGCGCCCCCAGCGCCGGCGCACGTCCCCCTTCACGCCGCGCGATCAGCGCCGCCAGGACGAGCGTCGCAGTACCGGCGACCAGGACGTGCAGCCGATAGCGGATCCAGACCGGCGACTCGGTCACGAACCAGAGGTACAACGAGTTGAGGTGGTGGTTGTTGTCGTGGTGCAGGCGCGTGAAGATCCCGGCCGGTTCCGTCACCGTGTGCGCGAGCCGGAAGGACCAGAGCTCATCGAGCCACAGCTCACCCTGTGCGGCGAGCACCCGCAGCACGGTGCCAGCCACAACGAGTGCGGCGCCGATCGCCACAAAGACTCCTCGTGAACCGGCGACCTTGTCTGCCTGGACTGCGGCGGGCTCGGGGGCTGCCGCTTGGCGCGGTTTTTTCTTCTTCGACATGAAGTAAAAACGCCGTGCAGATCCTGGGATCCACACGGCGTTCAGTCTGTTCAAATTACTCCGGATTTCGTCTCCGTCTTACTCCGTGTTCTCCATCCGTGTAATCCGTGTGATCCGTGCAGTCCGTGTTACCAGTTGAAGCGGAACATCAACTGCCCCAGGCGGCCACCTGGATCGTAGGTGTTGCTCGGATCATCGTAGATTCCGGTCGTCTGGAAGATGCCCGCGCTCGATCCAGCTCTGGTAGCGGTCGAGGAGCTCGCGCCCGCGTTGTCGAAGTTGATGTTGTCGAACAGGTTCAGCACATCGGCGCGAACCTCGAAGTTCATCGTGCCCTTGATCGGGAACTTCTTGGTGACGCCGACATCGAAGCGGGTGAACCAGGGCGCCCGGATCAACAGCGTCGCTGGCGCGCACTGCCCCGAGTATTTCTGGATGCACCCGAGCGTCTCCGGCGGTGCGAAATAGCGACCTTCCGGCACACCGAGCGCACTGTAACCTGTCGCGCTGGTTGGATCGACGCTGTAGGCACGCCGCGTGTTGAGGATCACGTCGTCCGGCATCATGTAGACCGTTTCCAAGCCGTTGGCCGGGTTGATCTTGATCTCGTGCTTATACATGTCCTGCACGTCCTCAGGCGTCATCCCCACGAGGCGAAGGTTGCCGAAGTCGACCGTGTTGGCCTGGATACGACCGACGCCGTTCATGCTCCAGCCGCCGAGAATGCCGTCCAGGATCGGATGCATGTTCGCGCCAAACCGCTGTCCGCGGCCGACCGGTACCGTCCAGTCCCACTGCGTCTTGATCGCGTGCCGAACGTTACCGGCGTCCCGCATCTCGCGGCCGTACTTGAAGCCGAGGAAACTGGACCCGCGTTCGATCGCGTACTGATAGTTGACGCTGGCGGAAAGCCCTCGCGAGAGTCGACGGCGCAGGTCGACCTGCAGGGCGTGGTAATCGCTGAAGGCCCCGCTGTCGGTCACCTGATTCGCCGCGACGGCAGGGTTGACGACGAAGAAGTTCGCCGGCAGGCCCGCCGCGATCGCGTTGTTGCGGCGGGTCAGGTTGTTATCGAGGTCGGTTGCCGATGCGAACGGATCGGGCCAGACCTGCACCAGGTCCCCGGTGATCGCCGAATCGACCCATGACGTGCCGGTATACGCACTGGCGTCGCCGGCGTTGGTTCGGCCGTTCAGGTAGGCGAGGTAGATCGGCAGCGGCGCCGTGCCGGTGCCGGGACCGAAGTAGGCGATCGAACCCTTGCGGTTCGTGACTCCTGAGGCGTTATTCGCCCGCAGGTTCTCCACTCCCAGGAGGAACTCTTCATAGAAGCCATTCCCCTCGATCTGGCGGGCGTTGTAGTTCAGCGTCGACCACTGATTGGAGCCGCGGGTGCCGACGTAGCGAACGTCGACCGCCATGTCCCTGGTGATCGAGCGCTGGAAGCTCACCGTCCAGGTTTGCGCGCGGCCGATCTTGATGTCCGACGCAAAGGCGTTGAGGCCATCGGCGCGGTTGGCGCGGGTGGCAATCGGATAGGTCGGCGACTCCGGGAACGTCGCGGGATAGAGACGGTCTGTCTGGCTCAGGAGGACCGGCCACGATTCGCCGGGCGGCACGAGCCCCGTGGACGCGTTTCGGGTCAAGCTGATGGTGCTGCCGGGATTGCCGCCGTAGAGCGCCGGTGAAGATGCCCATCCCCTGGCGCTCGTAGGCTTCCGAGTAGCCGGCGCGGAACGTGGCCTGATCGGGATCGCCGAGGATCGTGCGCAGGAACCCGCTCTGCACGTCCGGCCGCCACGCGACGCCGATGTTCGGCGCGACGTTGTTCCAGTCGGTCTCGTAGCCCTTGGTACCGCTGCTAAGCTGCACGTACTGCGTCGGAGCCGTGGAATGGGCCCCCGGGCTGTTGAAATTGCACTTGTCGTAGGTGCTGCCGTCGCCGAAGCCGGAGATTCCGCAGACCGAGGACATCTCCACCGCCGACATGGTGTCGTTACCGGCGGTGAACGGCAGCTGCAGGTCCCACCGCAGTCCGCCGTTGAGAGTCAGGGTCGGCGTCACCCGCCACGAGTCCTGCACGAAGAGTGACGTCATGTCGATATTCCCCTCGCGGGTGCGCGGGCCGAACGCCACGTACTTGTTCGTGTCCGGATCGAGCGCGGCCTGGCCGGTCACCGACGTCACGCGCCCGGTCAGCAGTCCGTAGAGCTGTCGCGCATCGGTCAATTGCGCCGCGGACGCGCCCGGGATCAGCGCGTTGGTTGCGAAGAGCGATGCCGCGGGATCGTTGGTCGTGTCGAACCCGAGCTGGATGCCGGGAACATAGGTCTGGGCCTTTTCCCACGCCGTGGCGTGCATGAAGCTGCCGCCCATATTGAGGCTGTGCTGGCCGCGCTGCCAGGTCAGGTTGTTGGACAGTTCGTAGGTGGGCGCGGCGCGCCAGCTCACCGCCGAGGACGTGTGCCAGTTGGTCTGACCGATGTCGCTGTCGAAGTCGATCGCGTAGCCGCCCTGATCGACAAACGTCGAGGCACCGGAGTTGGTCTGTTCGCCGAAGTTCGATGAGCCATGAACAGCCGTCAGCCCCAGGCGCAGCTCATTGACGATGTTGTTGGAGAGCGTCGACCGCAGCGTGCCGGAGTACAGCGGACGGTTCGATGTGTACAGCTCGTAGTTCGGGGCACCCGGGAAGCGCGCATCCGCATTGTTCAAGTAGTCCGGATCGCGCGTCGCCCAGATCTGAGCGTATGACCCGCTCAGGCGATGGTTGTCGCTCACGTTGTAGTCGACCCTCACGGTGGGCTGATGTTCGAACAACTTGCCGGGGCTCTGCCAGATGTACGACTGCGTCATCGGGTCACTGTTCTGCGCGACCGTGCCGGTGGTCTTGCTGGCCGCCTGGATCCCCTGCAGGAGTCCGATGACGGTCGGATCGATCGTCGAGATCTGCCCGTTGTTCGCCGCGAGCTGCAGGACGTTGACCTCGCGGACTTCGTTGCCGCCGACGAGATAGCGGAACGTGCCGTTGAGCCCGGCCGGGTTGAGAATCGTTCGGGTCTCGGTGAAGCTATTGGGGAACCGGAGCTGCTCGTAGTTCACCATGTAGAACATCTTGCCGCGGCCGTCATACAGACCGGGAACGACGACAGGCCCGGCCGCACGCGCACCGTACTGATCCAGCTTGATCTCGTTCTTCGGCTCGCCGTTGCGCTCGTTGATCCAGTTGTTGGTGTTGAAGGCTGGACGCCGCATGTATTCGTAGGCGGTGCCGCTGAAGCGGTTGGTGCCGGAGCGGGTCTGGAAGTTGATGCTGATCGCGCCGCTGCCGCCGACATTCGCACCGCCGCCCGCCATCACCACGGTGACGGCCTCGACCGCGTCCTGGCGCGGCGATACCGACGCGAAGAACGAGTCGCTCGACCGCAGGAAGTTATCGTTGTTGCTGACGCCGTCCATCGTGATCTGGACCATCGACTCGGGCAGGCCGTTGATGGTGGAGTCGCGGTTGATCCCCGGCGTGTTGATGCCGGGAAGGAACGTCACGGCGTTGATCGCATTGCGCGAGGCGGTGGGCATCCGGTTCAACTGGTCGGCGTTCAGGGTCGCAGCCACGACCGGCGTCTGCGTGTTGATCAACTCGGAACTGCTCGAGACGTTGATCGTCTCGGTGATGGCGCCGACTTCGAGCACGATCCTGACCGCGGTCGGAGTATTCAACTGAACCGTCACGTCGGCGACAGCAGTCTTGAAACCGCTCAACGCGACACTCACCTTGTACGAACCCGCTGAGACCGCGGGCACATTGAAGGCACCTTCGCCGTTGGTCACGGCTTCGAACGAAGCGCCCGATTCATTTTTTACCGTTACAGCGGCACCAGGAATGGCACCGCCGGCACTGTCGACGACAGTACCCGAGACAGACCCCGCGCCTTGCGCGAGTAGAGTCGGACCCGACCCGAACACCAGTGCTGCCAGCAGCGACAAGCACACGAAACCTCGTTTGAACACGGACTCCCTCCAGTCCTTGTGCACGATCGCAAAAAAGTTGCGACACGATACGACGCGTACAGAGGGTCGTCAATTGGAATCTCGTCACTCAAATCGGCCCGCGCGCACGCACAAAAGTGACGGAATCAGTGATGCCGAAGCTCACCACTTGTCGTCTACCACTCGACCTCACTTCGACGTCAATCAACCCAATACGCCGACGGGAAATTCAGTTACTACCTGTGGGACGAAACGATCGAAAAAAAGAAAAAGGGCGTGCGGTGAATCACCGCACGCCCTTCGTTTTTCGAACCGCCGACTATCCCGGAAGTCTCCGTGTCAGTCCGTAGTCCGTGTCGTCCGTGATGTTCCGTGGTTCCGTGTTACCAGTTGAAGCGGAACATGATCTGGCCCAGCCGGCCGCCCGGATCGTAGGTGTTGCTCGGATCGTCGTAGAACCCGGTGGTCTGGAAGATCCCAGCGCCCGAACCCGGATTGGCGACGTTGTCGAAGTTGATGTTGTCGAACAGGTTCAGCACGTCGAGACGCACTTCGAAGTTCGTCGATCCCTTGATCGGGAACTTCTTGGTGACACCGACATCGATGCGGGTGAACCACGGCGCCCGGATCAGCAGTGTGCGCGGCTCGCAGTCGCCGGCGCGCAGCTGGATGCAGTCGCCGAAGTCCGGCGGCGCGAAGTACTTCCCTTCCGGCACTCCAAGCGCGCTGTACCCGGTCACTGACGTCGGGTCGATGCTATAAGCGCGACGCGTGTTGAGAATCACATCGTCCGGCATCATGTAGACGGTTTCGAGGCCGTTGGCCGGGTTGATGCGGATGTCATGCTTATACATGTCCTGCACGTCATCGTGGGACATGCCAACCATTCGGACATTGCCGAAATTGACGACCGAGGACTGGATGCGGCCGACGCCGTTGAAGCTCCAGCCACCGACGACCGCATCGAGGAACGGGTTCATGTTGGCGCCGAAGCGCTGTCCGCGCCCGACCGGGATCGTCCAGTCCCACTGCGTCTTGATCGCGTGGCGGAGGTTGCCGCCCTGCACCATAGTCCGGCCGTACTGGAAGCCGTCGAACGCCGAGCCGCGCTCGATCGCGTACTGGTAGTTGATGCTGGCCGACAGTCCATGCGACAGCCGGCGCCGCAGGTCGAGCTGCAGCGCGTGGTAGTCGCTGAAGGCGCCGCTGTCAGTGACGTTGACCGCATTCATGGCCGGATTCACGACGAAGAAGTTCGCTGGCAGGCCCGCCTTGACCGCGTTCTCCCGTCGCGTCAGGTTGCCATCGAGGTCGATGATCGATGAGTACGGGTCCGGCCAGGTGTGGACGATGTCCTGAGTGATCGCGGAGGTCGTCCAAGCGGTCGTCGAGTACGAGGCCGGGTTGCCGGCAGCACTCGCAGGCAGGCCATTGAGATACGCCAGGTAGATCGGCAGGGGGCTCGTGCCGGTACCCGCTCCGAAGTAAGCAATCGAGCCCGTGCGCGCGCCACCGGCCTGGTTGTTTGCCTGGAGGTTCTGCACGGCTTGGCGGAACTCGTTGATGAAGCCGTTGGCCTCGAGGTTGGCGAAGTCGAGATTGTTGTAGTTGAGCTCGGACCACTGATTTCGGCCACGCGTCCCGAGGTAGCGGATGTCGATCGCCATGTCGCGGGTAATCGACCGCTGGAATCCGACCGACCAGGTCTCGGCATGGCCGATCTGGATGTCCGGCGCGAAGGCGCTGAGTGAGTCGGCGCGGTTCGGACGGATCGCGATCGGGTAGCTTGGGGATTCGGGGAATGGCGCGTTGTAGAGGCGCTCCTTCTGCGACAGAAGGACGGGCCAGCTTTCGCCCGCTGGCACCAGGCCGGTTGACTCGTCGCGCGTCAGAGACAGCGTGCTGCCGGGGTTCGCGCCGTACAGTCCCGTGAAGATCGACATGCCCTGGCGCTCGTAGGCCTTCGACCAGCCGGCACGGAAGGTCGCCTGATCGGGGTCACCGAAGAGCGCGCGCAGGAACCCGTCCTGGACGTTCGGACGCCAGGCGACGCCGACGTTCGGGGCGATGTTATCCCAGTCGGTCTCGTAGCCCTTGGTTCCGCTCGAGAGCTGCACGTACTCCGGCACTGCGCCGCCGGAGGCCCCGGGTTGCGCGAAGTTGCACCTGCTATAGGTGCCGCCATCGCCCAGGCCAGACACGCCGCACGCCGATGCCATCGTGGCTGCCGACATGGTGTCGTTGGCGGCTGTGAACGGCATCTGCAAGTCCCAGCGCACGCCGGCGTTGATTGTCAGGGTCGGGGTGGTTCGCCAGGAGTCCTGCGCGAAGAGCGAGTACATGTTGATGTTGCCCTCGCGCCGCCGCGGCGAGAAAGCCTTGTAGGTGTTGGTCTCCGGGTCAAGCGCCGCCTGTCCGGTCACGCCCCCGACGCGGCCCGTCAGCATCGCGTACAGGTCGCGCGCATCGGAGAGCTGCGCGGCCGACGCACCCGGGAAGTTGCCGGAAGTACCGCCCGTGAACAGGTCGCGGGCTGGATCGCTCGTAGTGTTGAAGCGCAGGTTGATGCCGGGCACGAACTGTTGCGCGTTCTCCCAGGCACTGACGTAGGTGTACTCGCCGCCGAAGTTGAGGCTGTGCGAAGACTTCTGCCAGGTCAGGCTCTCGGCCAGGCTGTAAGTCGGCGCCGCGCGCCAGCTCATATTGTTTTCCACGTGCCAGTTGGTCAGGCCGATGTTGGCGTCGAAATCGATGGCGTAGCCGCCCTGGTCGGCGAAGTTCTGCACGCCATTCGAGCTCGGGTCGCCGAAGGACGACTGTCCGCCGGCGGCCGTGATGCCGCCGCGGACCTCGTTGACGAGGTTCTGCGAGAGCACCGAACGGAGCGCGAGCGTGTGCAGCGGTCGCGACGAGCTGAAGAGGCGATACACCGGCGCACCAGGGAAGCGCGCGTCGGCGCCATTCAGGTAGTCAGGATCGCGCTTGGCCCAGATCGCCTGCGTCGAGCCGCTCAGACGATGCTTGTCGGTGATGTTGTAGTCGATCTTCAGCGTCGGCTGATGCTCGAACAGTTCGCCGGGGCTCTGCCACGCGAAGGTCTGGAGCAGCGGATCACTGTTCTGGCTGACCGTGCCGTCGGTCTTGACCGCCGCCTGGATCCCCTGGAGCAGACCCATGACGGTCGGGTCGGTCGCCGAGATCTGGCCGTTGTTCCGGGCGAGGTCGAGGACGTTGACGGTGCGAGTCGCGCCGGCCACCGTGTAGCTGAAGTTGCCGGCGAGCGCCGCCGGGTTGAGGATCGTCCGTTCACGAGTGAAGCTGTTCGGGAACTTCAGCTGCTCGTAGTGGAACATGTAGAACGCCTTGCCGCGGCCATCGTAGAGGCCGGGGATGACGATCGGGCCGCCGAGACGCGCGCCGTACTGATACAGCTTCACGTCGTTCTTCGGTTCGCCGTTGCGCTCGTTGAGCCAGTTGTTCGTGTTCAGGTCCGGGTGGCGGAAGTAGTTGTAGGCCGTGCCGCTGAAGCGATTGGTGCCCGAACGCGTCGTGAAGTTGATGCTGACCGCGCCGCTGCCGCCGACATTCGCGGCACCGCCGGCGAGAACGACCGAGACCGCCTCAACCGCATCCTGCCGCGGCGTCACCGAAGCAAAGAACGAGTCCGACGAGCGCAGGAAGTTATCGTTGTTGCTGACCCCGTCCATCGTGATCTGGACCATCGATTCGGGCAGGCCATTGATCGTGGAGTCGCGGACGACGCCGGTCGTATTGATTCCGGGAAGGAACGCCACGGCGTTGAGCGCGTTGCGCGTCGCGGTCGGCATCCGGTTCAACTGATCCGCGTTGAGCGTCGCCGACACAGTCGCGGTCTGCGTGTTGATCAATTCCGAACTGCTCGACACGTTGACCGTCTCGGAGATCTGCCCGACTTCGAGCACCATCTTCGCGGTCAGGGGTGTGTTCGGAAGGACGATGACTTTGGTGACAGCGGTCTTGAAGCCGGTCAACGTCGCGGTGATGGTGTAGTTGCCGGCAGCGACTGCCGGGATGCTGAACTGACCTTCACCGTTGGTCACCGCGTCGAACGACGCGCCGGATTCGTTCTTGACGCTGACTGCGGCACCAGGTATTGCACCGCCGGCGGTGTCGACGACGGTGCCCGCGATGGACCCGGCGCCCTGTGCGAGGAGAGACGGACTGGCCAATGCCAGCGCCGCCAGTAGATACACGTACACAAGCCTTCGTTTGAGCACGGACTCCCTCCAGTCCTGTAACAACTTGCAAAAGATGCGCAAAGATAGTCGCTGCGCTGTTGCCGGTCAACACCAATCTGGGCCCAAATGACAGAAACTCAGGGCCAACCAACTATCTGGAGTGGGCAATCCAGCGTGGTGGATTTCAGCCGAGTTGCGGTTCCAGACAAAGACACAAGTCGAGCTGTTCACGAGCACAAGTAGAGCTATCCTCTGTTCATGCCGAGCACGCTCCTCACCGCTCTCGCTGGCGGCGCGCTGCTGTTGACGTTGGGCCAGCAACCCGCGCCCCAAGAACGCGGCGCCAGCCTGCTGTCGGTGGACTTCACTGCCATCGCACGGGACGGAGGACCGGTTACGGATCTGTCAGCGAAGGAGATCTCGATCCGCGTCGCCGGACGAACGCGCGCGGTCCGCTCGCTGCAACTGATCGAGACCGCCGGCTCCGGTCCGATCGACGACACCCTGCCGCTGCCGTTTGGTACCAACAGCATCAGCGACACCGGCCGCACACTCGCGCTCATCATCGACGATGATTCCTTCGTCACCGGACGCGAGACGCCCCTGCGCGAGGCAGTCGATGCGCTGGCGCGCCGGCTCTCACCGCGCGACAGCCTGTCGCTGGTGACGATGCCGTATGGCGGCGTGAAGGTGCCCTTTACGACCGATCACGCCAGGATCAGGACCGCGCTCCTCAACATCGTCGGCCAGGCACCGCCGAACGAGACCGGGTCGCAGCTGGCCTGCCGGACGCGGCGCACGCTGGAATCCCTGGCCGGCTACCTCAACTCGCAGCACGGGATTCGAGCCACACCACTCACCGTCATGTTCATTACCGGCGGACTCGCCGCGCCCAGGCGCGACGCGCCGATCTCGATGGCGCCGGGCGTCTGCGAGCTGCGACAGGAGGTCTTTAAAGAGGTCGGCGAAGCGGCGGGTGCCGCGCGGGCTCATTTCTATGTCATCCAGCCCGGCGACAACATGGCGAAGCCGTCGATTCAGGAGACCGAGTCGATCGCGGGCGCCAACTTCCGCGGCTCCGACAACCCGATCGAAGGCATCGAGCACCTGGTCGGCGTGACCGGCGGCATCATGCTGCCGCTCACCAACAATGCGGACGGTGCACTCGGCCGCGTCGTCCGCGAGAGCGCCTCGTACTATCTCGCCACCATCGATGCGGATCGCTCCGACCTGAGTGGACGCGTGCAGCAGCTCGAGGTCAAGGTGTCGAGGCCCGGGGTGCAGCTTCGCACGGCGCCCCACATCGCCTTTCCGGAACCGGGTCCCGGATCGCGATCGGCAAATCCTTCACCGCGGGAGATGCTCTCGGTGGCGACAGTCTTCCGCGACCTGCCGCTCCGTACGAGCGGCTACGCTGCACTCGAGGCCGATGCACGGTCGCTGCGCGTCGTGACGCTGACCGAACCAGTAGACCCGGGCGTCAGTCTGGCCTCGCTCGTCGCCGCCTTGTTCGATCGTGACGGGAACCTGGTCTCGCACTGGACCGCCACAACCGACGAGCTCCGGCGCTCGCTCGTCATCGGCGCGATGCCGGCCGCTCCGGGTGCCTACCGTCTGCGCGTCGCCGCCATCGACAGCACCGGCCGCAGCGGTACCGCGGATTACGAGCTCGAAGCCGAGGTGGTGCAGACGGGACCTCTCAAGGTGAGCTCGCTGATCCTCGGATTGTCGCGGGACGGCAGCTTCAAACCGAAGCTGCACTTCTCGACCGAGCCGGCCGCGATCGGATACCTGGAGATGTATGGCGGGAATCCGGGGATGAGGGTGTCCTCGGCGCTCGAGGTTGCCGCGACGTTGAACGGGCCGCCGCTCGCCGTGGCCCCGTTCGTCATCGAGTCGGCCGGCAACGGCCGCTATATCGCCACCGGTGCGATCCCGATTGGCGCCCTCCCGCCGGGCGACTACGTCATCCGGGCGCTCGTCGGCATCGAGGGCCAGGCTCTCACCCGCGTCGTCAGGACCTTGCGGAAGTCGGAAGTAGAGAGGGATTCTCTTGTGCGTAGTACGCGGACATGCACGACGGCATCTGTGAGCGCTACATGATGGGAAGTGGGTGCGGACTTGGGGAGCGAGGACGCGAGAAGTCCACATGGAAGATACTGCTGACTGGAAAGGGCAATGTGAGCGGTGAGCGCGCGTGAGGCAGTATCGGTGGGTGTTGTTTAGCGATGTCGCTAGTGACGCATGCCTGTGCAGATCAGCAGGGCGCAGCGGCTCAAGCTCTGGGGGAGCGCCTGTGAGCGCGGAGGTAGTGTAAGGCGCGGCGCCTCGGCAGGACGCGCGGAAAAACGCCGCTCCGTGGTTCGCCTCACGTCCACGCGTCCGCTGGGGTTTGCGATCGTCGTGGACGATGACTTGGGCCGGGGTGCTCCGCTGCGTGTGCGAATCTTGCGGACGCGGCTGCCGCGACTGCGGGCGTTTTCGAACTGACGCAGCGCGCTGGCGCATCGCGCTCGCGTCCGGACACGACCCGACGACGGCGTGCGCTCCCAGGCAGGCGGCAGGGGAGGGAGGGGCGAGCGACTTGAGCGGCGTGAGGGCGTCAGAAAGTAAATCGGGTCCGGAGGCGATCCTCGCGCTGGCGCTGATTCGCCACCGGCTTTCAGATCCATCACGATATTGAAGTGATTCTCTACGGCCTGCGCAGCACGGAGCCGAGGGCGTACGTGAGGACAGGCGTCGGAGGGCCCGATTTTCCACGCCAGCGAAGCGGGAGCGCGCTCCTGCATCCCTGCCGACCGCGGTCGCCGCACGTGCCCTCTGAGGTGGTTTCCTGCAGGCCGCAAACTCGATGCGGCTCGGAAGTGCGGGAGGGAGCTCCATCGTCCATTCAGGCCCGCGCTTCAGCTGCCGGCAGGCCACTGCTAACGCGGGGTGTCAACCGGCCACACCAACCACAATTTCGTCAGGACACTCCAAACTCTCAAACCTCAAACTCCGGAAATCCGCTGAAATCCAACCTTCTAAACGCGATCGACGCTCGGAATGACCCTTGCGGAACAGCGCGGCATCAAATGACTGACTCGCACTCGAAAGCCGAGCCGCGGACATCCTCGTTGCCGAAGATGACCCGATCGTTGCCAAGCTTCTGAGCCACACGCTGACACGGCGCGGCTTCAACGGTTCACACGCGTGGACGGGCAGCGGGCGCCGAGTTGATCGAGTCGATGGCGCCGCCGCGTCTCGTACTGCTCGATGTGATGCTTCCGTATGCAGCGGGTTCGAGCTGATCGCGCAGATCCGTGCGATGCGGCGTGGCGCGAGGTCGATCATCGTGCTGACTCGATGTCACAGGAAGGCTCGGTGGTGCGGGCGCTCGAAGCGGGCGCCAACGACTACATCGTGAAGCCGTTTCGACCCGGACGAACTGGTCGCGCGCGTGCGGCGGTTCACGTCCGTGGCGGCGGCATGAAACTCTCGTTCACCCACGTCGCGCTCGCGCCTGGTGTTGCTCGCCGCTCTGCTGCTCTGTCCGCCGGCGGCGTGGTCGCGCAGGTGCTGAGGCCGCCCGCCCGTCCGCGATGGTGCCTGCAAGCGCGCCGGCCCAGGCTCAGAGACCGAAGCGCGGATGTGCGTAACAGATGGAGAGCCTGTCGAACGATTCGGACGACTGGCAGGACACGTCATTCGAGATCACCAGCGACGCGGCAAGGCATCGGCCGCTGGTCGCGGCGTTCCATGATGTGCGGCGTTTTCGCTGCGCGATGATCTGTTCGGCGGTGCCTATCTTCATCCGGTTGGCAGAAAACGCTATCGTGACGATCGAGGCGCAGGGCAGCTTCTCGCACAGATCGTTCCGCAAGTTCGGGCTGTCGGGACGAATAGACGCGCGTCTCGGACGCGGGGGTCTCAATAGCGGCGTGTCAGGACGTCGTTATGACACCGGCGACGTGACGATGCTGAGTGGCGGCGTCGAGAAGTACGTCGGGCCGTTCCGGCTTGCCTATACGGCCTTTGGGGCGTTCCTGACCGGCGAGGGCTCGCTCAGTCACGCCGGCACCGTTGATCGCTACTACGGCCGCAGCGAAGACAACGTCCTCGGGGTCACGGTCTCGGCCGGCGAGGAGCTCGAACACGACGTGCAGCGGGCTCCGCGCCAGTCGAGGTGCGGGCCATCTCGGCGAGGGGCAGGCACTGGTTCGGACGCCGGATCGGGCTGCTCTACACGATCGGCGTCCACGAGCAAGGCACGTACTACACACGCCGGGGCGGCACCGCCGGGATCGCCTTCCGGTTTTGACGCCGATGATCACCAGCCGAACTGTGACCGTGCTGCTTGCGGCCGTCGGCAGCGCCGCGCTGCTGATCGCGTGTGTCGTGTTGCTGATGCGTGGCTCCTGATTCTTCGGACCCGTCGCCAGGCGCGCTGCCTTGCGGTCTGGGAACCGATCCTGCTGGAAGCGACAGCAGAGCGGCCCGCCTGCGGTGCTGCCGCGTCTGGCGGGCGCCGACATCATGACCTTTCTCGGCGATCTGGATTCACCTGCAGGAGTCGGTCATCGGAACGGCGTCGGAGGGTTTGAACGAGGTCGCGCGGCGCATCGGCATCCCGGCGAGCGCGGCCCGCCGGCTGCGGTACGGCAACCTCCGGGAACAGCTGACCGCGATTGTGACGCTCGGACAGCTGCGGGAACGCGCGGCATGGGCGGTCCTGTGCACTACTCTCGCGTCGCCGACGTCTCGCTATCGCTCGCCGCGGCGCGGGCGCTCGTCCACATCGATCCGGCCGCTGCCGTCAAGCACCTGATGCCGCTCGTGCTCGCCCGCGCCGACTGGCCGGCGGCTCGCGTCGCCACGCTGCTGCTCGCGCTCGGACCGGATCTGGTATCGGAGCCGCTGGCCGCAGCCGCGCTGGCGGCGCCGCCTGAACATGCGCCGCGCCTGATCCGCTACCTGGACGTCATTCACGCCGAGAGCGCCATCCCGGCGGTCCGCCGGATCATCAGCTCACTGATGATCTCGAGGTCATCACCGCCTGCTTGCGGGTGCTCGAGGATCCGGAAGATCTCGGGATCGTCCGCGGCCTGCTGCGAAGACGAGCGATGGCCAGATACGCGTCCAGGCGGCTGCGGCGCTCGGCCGGATCGGCCTGCGCGAGGACGTGCCTCGACTTAGACAGTCTGCTGTCGGATCGCCGAGTGGTGGGTCCGCACCGCGCCGCACAGGCGCTTGTGCGCGGTGCTTGTCGCGGAACCCGAAGCCCTCGATCAGCTCGAGGCGACCCACTACAACGAATTTGCGCGACGATGCGCTGACACAGGTCCGCGCCGAGATGAGGCTGCACTGATGGAGCTCGCCGTCGACGTCGTCCAGTGGAGCGTGCTCCTCTATTTCGTGCTGTCTGAACGCGGGCTATCTCGCGCTCAACGTGCTCGCTTTCCGGGAGCTTTCGCGCTGCATGCAGACGCGCGCGCTCGAAACGCTGCCCCAGGTCTACTCGGGCCTGGAGATTCCGATCACGCTGATCGTGCCGGCATACAACGAAGAGATCGACCATCGTCACCTCGATCCAGTCCCTGCTGCAGCTGAACTATCCGGAGTTCGAAGTCCTGGTCGTCAACGATGGATCCCGCGATCGCACGCTCGATGTCATGCGACGGGAGTTCGGTCTCGAGCTGGTGCCGGAGGCCTTTCGGCTGCGCGTCGATTGCAAGCCGGTCCGCGGTGTCTATCGTTCCAGGACGCACCCAAACCTGAGGGTCATCGACAAGGAGAACGGCGGCAAGGCGGATGCGCTCAACGCCGGGATCAACGGCGCGCGATTCCCCTCTTCTGCAGTCTCGATGCCGACTCGGTGCTGCAGCGTGACAGCCTGCATCGACTCGTGCTGCCGTTTCTCGAAGATTCGCGGACGGTGGCTGCCGGCGGCATCGTCCGTCTGTTGAACGGCTGCGACGTGTCGGGCGGTTCCTGGTCCGAGCCGGCCTGCCGCGCAATCCTCTCGCCATCATCCAGGTGGTCGAGTACCTGCGCGCCTTCCTGTTCGGACGCCTGGGCTGGTCGCCGTTGAACGCGGTGCTGATGTATCTCGGGCGCCTTCGGGCTCTTTCACAAGGAGACCGTCATCACCGCCGGCGGCTTCCGCACTGACACCGTCGGCGAGGACATGGAGCTGGTGATGCGGCTGCACCGGCTGCTGCGCCACCAGGGCCGGCCGTACCGCATCGTGTTCGTGCCCGATCCTGTTTGCTGGACCGAAGCGCCTGAGAGCCTGGCGCGTGCTGCGCAGCCAGCGGATCCGGTGGCAGCGTGGCCTGGCGGAGAGTCTCTCGCTGAACCGCCAGCTGCTCTTCAGCAGGAAGGGCGGCGCACTCGGGTGGATAGCCTTTCCGTTCGCGGTGCTCTTCGAGTTTGCCAGCCCGATCGTGGAACTTGCCGGTTACCTGTTCTTCGCCGTCGGTCTGGCGCTCGGGGTTGTATCACTCGAGAGCACGCTGGCATTCCTGGCGCTCGCCATCGGCGTCGGCGTCGCTGCTGTCGATGACCGCCTTGCTGCTCGAAGAAATGGCATTCCACGTCTATCCGCGGACGACCGATCTGCTGATCCTGTTTGTCGCCGTCTGCTGGAGAGCTTCGGCTACCGCAGATGAACGGCTGTCTGGCGGCTCATTGGGCTGTGGCAATGGGCGACCGGTCGGAAGGCCGTGTGGGGAGATATGACACGCACGGCGACCTGGCAACGCGACCCGGTCGGTCTGAGGCACTGATGCGCCGGCCGCGACCAGCTCGAGGCCCGGCTCACCCACTACGTGCAGGTGGGCGCCGGGATCCTGGCGCTGCTCTGTATCGTGCCGCTCGCGAGTCCCCGCCGCATCGTGGGGTCGTGATGGGCACCGGCGTCGCCCTGCCGACCGAAGCCGGCATGCTGCTCGTGTGCGCCGTCGGACTGCTGGCCGGTGCTTCGCGCCGCTTTCGTCTCCAGACAGCTATCGGCGCCGGCCTGCTCGCGCTGACGCTGCCGGCGCTGCCATCACTTCCGGCACTACGGCCTCGGAGGCGCCACGGCGTCGGTGGGGCGTGGTCGCTGGGCGTGCCGTCCGGCAGCGCGGCGGCATTTCTCATCATCGGTCTGAGTTTCATCGCCGCTGGTCTCCCGAGGCTCCGCGCCACCGCGGCCGGGATGGCCGGACTCTCGCTCGTGGCACTCTCATCGTTCGTCGTCGTCGAACGGCTTTTCGGCCCGCATCACGGGATGACATCCGAGATGCTCACCGGGATGCCGGCGTTCGGCCCCGCCGGGCGCGTTGCTCTGCGCCTTCGGGCTCATGCTCCTCGGCTGGCGCGACGGCGAGCCATGTGGAGGGTTGCCCCGGTGGCTCCCGCATGCCTCGGCCACGGGCGTCTTCTCCGCCGCCATGCTGCTCGGTGCGACGCTGATGGCGACATACCCCGGAGAATCCGGCCCGCTCGTCTTTGCGACAACGATTGCGCTCGGCTGCGGGCTCGCGGTCCTGACCGGCATCTGCGTGCGGCTGATGCAGCTGGCGCGGGAACGCGCGGCTCAAAGCGACGCCGCGGCCGCGGCACTGACCGCGAGTGAGGAGCAGCTGAAGCTGGCGCTGAACGACGCGCAGCGGGCCCAGAGGATCCTCCAGGCGCAGGAGGCACGCTACCGCCAGATCGTCGACGGCGCCAGCGACATCATCTATCGCACCGACGACAACGGCCATTTCAACTTCGTGAATGCCGCCGCCGAGCGCGTTCTCGAGACGACCGCCGACAAGCTCCTCGGTCGCCATTATCTGACGCTGATCCGGGAGGACCTGCGCGAAGCGGCTCGCGAGTTCTACGCCGGGCAGGCGGCGCAGCAGCGCGCCAACTCCTACTACGAATTCCCGGTCGTCACCGGGAGCGGAACGGAACTCTGGCTCGGGCAGAACGTGCAGGTCCTCGCTGATGATCGCGGCGTGATCGGCTTCCAGGGCCTGGCCCGCGACATCACCGAGCGCAAGCGCATGGAGCGCGCGCTGCAGGACGCGCACGATCGCGCCCTCGATTCCGCCCGCCTCAAGTCGGAATTCCTGGCGAACATGAGCCACGAGATCCGCACGCCGATGAACGGCGTCATCGGCCTCGCCAGCCTGCTGCGCGACACCGCCCTGAGCGCCACCCAGCGCGCTACGTCGACGGGATCAGGACCAGCGGCGATGCGTTGCTCACGCATCATCAACGACATCCTGGACTTCTTCGAAGATCGAAGCCGGGATGCTGCAGATCGAGTCGATTGACTTCGAGCTGCGACTCGACCGTCGCGAGCACGGTCCAGACTGTTTGCCGAGCCGGCCCGGCGCAAGCAGCTCGCGCTCTCGGTTCTCGTCGAGGACGACGTGCCGGCGGTGGTGTGCGGAGATCCGAACCGGCTCCGGCAAGTCCTCACGAACCTGGTCGGCAACGCGTTGAAGTTCACGAGCGAAGGGTCGGTCGGGATCCGCGTCGCCAAGGATGCCGAAGCGTGGCGACGCTGCGGCTCGATCAGGTTCGAGGTCACCGATACCGGGATCGGACTGTCGCCAGGACGTGTTGGGCCGCGTGTTCCAGCCCTTCGTCCAGGCCGACAGCTCAACGACCCGTCGCTTCGGAGGCACGGGTCTCGGGCCTCGCCATCTCCAAGCGCCTGGTCGAACTGATGGGCGGGACGATTGGCGTTGAGAGCCAGGCCGGGCGCGGGTCCAACTTCTGGTTCGTCGTGCCGCTGCCGGCAGTGACCGCCGGCGCGCATTCGACCTGCCGACGCTGGATGCGCGCGCGTCAGGCACGAGACGTCCTCGCTGCCGGTGTGGGCCTCGCCGGTACCGCCACCAGCGATCACTGTTGCCGTCACGACAACGCGGTTCGTGGATCCTGGTGGTCGAAGACAACCCGGTGAACCAGGCCGTCGCCCGCGGCATGCTCGAGGGTCTCGGCTACTCGGTGGACCTTGCCAATGATGGCGTGGAGGCACTCGCCGCCATCGACCGCCGCGCCTACGCCGCGGTGCTGATGGATTGCCAGATGCCGCGCATGGACGGCTTCATGGCCGCCGCCGAGATCCGGCGGCGCGAGTCGACCAGCGAGCGCATCCCGATCATCGCCTTGACCGCCTACGCCACCACGGGCGAGCGTGAGCGGTGCCTCGCCGCCGGCATGGACGACTACCTCTCCAAGCCGGTGAGCAAAGCGGACCTCGCGCGGGCGCTCGCGCAGTGGACCGCGGGAACCGAGACACCGCCCGCCGCTTCGCCGGCGCAGACACTCCATCGACGACGCCGCCGTCGACCTCGAACGCATGGCCAGTGTTCGCGACGAGATGGGGGACGAGGGCCTGAGCGAGCTCGTCGACATGCTGCTGAGAGACGTCGCGGAAAGCAGCGCCGCCTTCAGAGAGCTGGCAGACGCGGGCCAATTCGCGGAGATCGGAAGGCAGGCTCACCGCCTGAAGGGCAGCTGCCGCGTGCTCGGCTTCGATCAATTAGCAGCGCTCTACGACGAGCTCGAACTTCTGCCAACGGGGCCGCTGCCTGGGCGAACTCACATACTCGCGAACGAGATCGAAGACCAGCTGCTCGGGCTGCTTCGCTGGTGGCGCTCTATCAACTCCCAACTCCCAACGCCCAACGCAAATCATAGGGTTTTTCCCGAACAGTCCAATCTGAATGCTCCATAGCTAAGCAAGATGCTCGCCTTCTGAGCATCGCGCGTGCGCAGAGTCGCCGGCACTCTGTTTCTCACCGAGGAAGGCAGAGACCCAGCGCCTCACCGAGGATGATCCGAGTGTTCCCTCATGCCCCCGCGGGGTGTGGAAACGAGGATGCCTGCGGCACCACACGACGACTCGACGACTCGACCTTTCATGACGTGCAGTTTGGACGCCTGGCGCCGAGTGCTCACGATGAGGGACGGGGCGGGGCGGCGAGGATGCGGGTGCGGCGGCCGGGTAGGCGGGAGGGATGCAGGGGCGCGGCGACCTTGAGCGGCGTGAGGGCGACAGTAGAAAAATCGGGCCGGAGGCGTCCCGATCGGCCGAGGCACCGATTCGCCACTGACTCCAATCCACCCCGCTGCTGACGTGATCCTCGACCGGCTCTCGGATCACCCGGGCCGAGGACGCATCGTGAGGGGACGCGCCGGAGGCCCGATTTTCCACGCCAGCGAAGCGGGAGCCGCGGCCCTGCGGCCCTGCGGACCGGCGCGCCGCGCACGTGTCCCTCGCCCATACCCGCTAACGAAATCGGTTTGGAGTTGGGAGTTGACCTGTCAGTACAGAGAAAAGCGGCGCGGATGAGAATCCGCGCCGCTTTTGCGTTGCTATCGCCTTAGAAGTTTAGTCTCCAGATCAGCTGCATCGTGCGGGAACCGCTCGCGCCCGTGACCCGGTAGTTGTTGATGTTGTTGCTCGCCGGCAACACCGCGGTGAACCACGGGTGGTTGAAGGCGTTGAGGAACTCGGCGCGGAACTCGGCGTTCACGCGACCCTTGATCGGCGTCGCGCTTCACGGCGCTCAGGTCGAACCGCACCAGCTTCGGACCGGTGAGCGTGATCTGCGTCGGGCGTGCACTCGTTGAGGTTGCCGATCGACCGACGATGCAGTCCGGCCCGAACCCGGGCGCCATGTAGCGGCCGGAGGGCGCGCCCTGCGTCACCGTAACCGGTGGCTGACGTCGCGCTGACGCTGAACGCCTTCACGGTGTTGTCGATGATGTCCTGCGGCAGGCTGTAGACGAGCTTCGCCGTCATCATCGAAGCGGATCTTGAATTGCATCCTGCAGCTCGTCCTGCGTCCATGCCGACGAGGCGAACGCCCTGCAGGGTGAAGCAAGCGACCGCTCTGGATGCGCGCGATGCCGTCGAACGACCAGCCGCCGACGAGGCGCTCCATCCACGGTCCGGCGTCCGCCAACCACCGACGGCCTTGGCCGAACGGGCAGCTCGTAGGTCCAGTTCGCCTTGAACGCATGGGTCACGCCGCCTTCGGTGCCGCCGTCGAGCGACCGGCTGCCACGGCGCTGCGGAACGAGTCGCGCTGCAGAATGTGGGCGTCGGCCGAACACGTAGCTGGCGTTGAACTGGAGGCCTCCGAGAGGCGCTTGCGCAGTTCGAACTGCGCCGAGTGATAACGCGTGCCGCCGCCGTTGCCGATGACCTCGGCGCCGCCGAGTAGGTCGGGGTTGGCGACGAGGAAGTTCGCCGGCAGGCCGGCGTTGAGCGCGTTCTGGCGCTGGCCGGCGTCGCGTCGAGCGCGTTGGCGTAGCGTGTCCGGCAGCTGGGTTGAACTTCGCCAGCGGATTCAGGAACGTGGCGCTCGTCGAACGTCGTGTTCGCGTCGTATTGCGGCGACGTTGGTGTTGTCGCGTGCGTCCCGTGAAGTACGCGTAGGTGATCGGCAGCGGGTTGGTGCCCGGTGCCCGGTCCTGCGTAGCGGAAGTTGGCGCACCGCGGCCGGCCGCGATGTTCGCTTGCAGGTTGGCCTGCGCGAGCCGGAACTCGCTGCAGCATGCCGTTCTCGACGAGGTTCAGCTCGTTGTAGTTGTAGGTGATCCAGGTCTGGTCCGAGCGGGTGCCGACGTAGCGCGCCTCGAAGGCGAAGTCGCGGGTCAGCTTGCGCTGCCAGCCGGCCGTCCACGTCTGTGAGTACGGCACCTGGAGGTTCGGTTCGAATGTCAGCGCGTCCTCGGTGACGATGTCGGTCATCGGATAGACACGGGTAGTCGGCAGGCCGGCCGGCGGGCCCGAGGTCGGCGCGATTGCGGAAGAGAATCGAACCGGGCGTGCCGAGGTTGCCAGCGAGTGATTCCGGTTCGCGGTCTGCGAGACGCCGGGGTTGTCGTCGATCGTCCCGGTGAAGTCCGACGTGCCGGGACGGTTGTAGCCGAGCGTGTAGCCGGCACGGATGACGCTGTCGCCCTCGGCTGCGGCCGATGATGGCGCCGAGGATGCCGCCGTTGCCGCCCATCGTCCACGCGAAGCCGACGTTCGGCGCGAAGTTGTTGTAGTCAGTGTCGTAGGCGCCTTCGCCCTCGTTGTACTGGACGAACTGCGGGAGCTTGCCGGGCTGGACGCCCTGCTGGAAGATGTTGCAGCTGCCGCTGCGTGGCGGCGCCCGACCGGCCGCACACGTCGTCGATGCGTCGCTTTCGAGTAGCTGTTGTTGAGCGGGTAGAACGGCTTCTGCAACTCGTAGCGCAGGCCAAGATTGAGGGTGAAATTCGGCTTCATGCGCCACGTATCGGCGATGAAGAACCCGTAGTCCTCGAGGCGTGCGCGCTGCATGCCCAATCCCGAGGTACTGGTACTGGTCGTTGTCTTCATTCGAGCCGCAGCTCGCCGTTGATCGCGGTGATGCGACCGGTGAGGACGGCGTACAGCTCGCGCGCGTCGCTGAGCTGCGCCGCCGACGGAGTGCCCCCTCCCAGAGCCGCGATGTTCGCGGATGAGAAGACTGCCTGGGCCGGGTCATTGGTGTCGATGCCGAAGGTGACCGTCGGCACGAACTGCTGGTTCTGGACCCAGGCCTGAGCCCGGGTGTACGGCGAAACCGGCCTGGATGTTGTGCGATGCCCTTGAGATAGCTGAGCGTGTTCTCGAGGATCCGCGTCGTCCCCTCGCGGGCGCTGTAGGTGGGCGCGGTGTGCACGTTGGCTGATGTCGAGGGTGTTGCTATCGAGATTCGAGCTGGAACCCCCCCTGGTCGGCCACCGACGTCCCGCCATACTGCGCCGCGCTGATCTCGGGCGAGAACTGCGTCGCGCCGCCGCTGCCGCCGATCTTGAACTCGTTGACGATGTTCTGGGAGAAGGTCGAGCGGAGGTTCATCTGCGCCACGTAACGATCGGACGGCTGACTGCCGAATCCGGGGAAGCCCGGGAAAGCGCGTCTCGCGATCGTTGGTCGTGTCGGGCATCGAATTCAGGTCGGTGTAGTTGAAGGAACCTGAGATCCGATGGCTTGTCCGTGAGGTTGACGTCGAGGCGCCCGGTCGGGTACTTGGTGACGCTTTTTGGTCTCGTACTGGTAGCGGAACTCCTGAAACAGCGGATCCTGAAGGTCAACCGGAGCGCTGCCGACCGCGCTGAACGGATGTCGGCGAAGCAGCTTTCCGATGGTGGGGTCGATCGTGCTGACGAGTCCATTTGACGCCGCGAGCGCCAGCAGGTTGACCTCACGCGTCTGGCCGCCGGCGGTGTACCGGAAGATGCCCAGCTCGCCGCGCGGATGCAGGATGGTGCGGTTCTCGGTGTTCTGGCCCGGCGCGCGCGACTGCTCGTAGTTGACGAAGAAGAACGCCTTGTCGCGGCCGTCCCACAGCCCTGGAATGACGATCGGGCCGCCGAACCGGCCGCCCGGCTGGTGCAGGATGTCTTCATTCTTCGGCGACACCGTTGCGGTTGTTGAACCAGCTAGTTGGCGTTCGAGGTTGTAGTGCTGCAGGTAGTAATAGCCGCTGCCGGTGAAGGTGTTGCTGCCTGACCGCGTCGTGAAGCGGATCTGCACGGCGCCCTGGCCGGTGTTGGCGGCGTCCTGCGCCGCGGAGCTGACGGTCACTTCCTCCATCGCGTCGAGACGCGGACTGACGCGCGAAAAGAATCCGTCACCCGTCTTCAGGTGATTGTCCTGCGCGCTGATGCCGTCGATCGTGATGTTGATCGCGCTCTGCGGCAGACCGTTGATCGTCGAATCGCGCTCGCCGCCGGGGGAGTTCACGCCGGGCAACGAGGTCACGAAGCTCAGCGCGCTGCGGCTGCCGGTCGGCAGCTTCAGGATCTGGTTCGCATCGATCGTGGTCGTGACGGCGGCCGATTGGGTCTGGATGATCTCCGAGCCGCTCGACACCGTGACGGTCTCCTCTACACCGCCGACCTCGAGCGCCACCTTCACGGATGCGGGCGTGCCGGCGTTGACGCGCACGGCGCTCACCACGGACGTCTTGAAACTCGGCATCGTGACGGTGACGGTGTAGGTGCCGGCCTGCACGGCCGGGACCGTGAACTGCCCCTGTTCGTTGGTGACGGCGGTCAATTCCTCCGCCGTCGCGGCGTTCTTGGCCACCACGTTGGCCCCCGGAAGCACCGCGCCGGATGAATCGACGACAGTTCCGGTGATGATGGTGGTGCCGCTACCTCCCTGGCCGAACGCTGACGTAACTACGACGACGCTCATAAAGATCGCCGTCAAGACATGCCCGCAGCACGCTGTGTTTCATCTTCCTGCCTCCCGGAGTGTCGCTGGAATTGCAAATGGGATCGGACGCACTTTGGCGTTATCGATCGACAGCCTAATCGGATGGACTTGTCGAAATCAAGGGATCGAGGTCAGCCAGAGACAAAAAACCCAGACTCCAAACGCGCAAGATCCAAGCGGAGTTGGGCTCTGGCGTTTGGATAGTTTGGAGGTTTGGAGTTGGAGTTTGGAGTCTGGAGTCGAAGTAGGGGCGGCCCGAAGGCCGCCCCCTAACGCCTACTGAATCGCCGTCACTCGGAAGGTCTGCGGCGGACCGATCGGTTCCACCTTGTCGCCGACCTGTTTCCCGAGCTGCGCGGAATACAGACCCGGCGTCGCGAGCGGACCGCCACCACCGCCGCGGCCGCCGAGGAACTGCTGGATCGCGGCCTGCTGCGCCGCATCCGCGCCGGCAGCACCAGCAGCGCCAGCGCCCTGGCCGCGACCGGCGCCCTGACCTGCCGCCGGCGGATCGCCACGCAGGTTCCAGACCACGCGCCGCAGACCCGGCGCCTTGTCGACGTCCATCCGGCGGACCTGCTGACCCTGCTGGTTGGAGATCGTCAGCACCAGCTTCGTCTCGGCCGGCAGCGCCGCGCCGACGTTGTAGGTGAACACCGCCCCGGCGGGCGGGTTGTCGAACGTCGTGTTGCCCGAGAGCGTCCCGATTCCTGCCGAACCGGCAGGCGCCGAGCCGCGCGTCGAGAACGACAAGGCGTCACGCAGCGGGAAGAGCTGTGCTTCGGCCGCCAGCGCCTGGGCGCTGATACCGCGCAGCGCACTGTAGTCGTCCAGGATGTAGAAGCCGCGCCCGAAGGTCGCGAGAACCAGGTCGTTCTCGCGCTTCTGGATCGCCATGTCGCGCACCTGGATGGGCGGCAGCCCACCCTTCATCTGCACCCAGCGGCCGCCGCCGTCAACGCTGACGAACAGACCGAACTCGGTGCCGGCAAACAGGAGGTTCGCGTTCTCGTGGTCCTGCAGGACGGTCCAGACATCGTGCTTGTCGGGCAGGTTGCTGGTGATGTTCGTCCAGGTCTTGCCGCGGTCGGTGCTCTTGACGATGTAGGGTTTGTAGTCGCCGCGCTGCCAGTTGTTCAGCGCCACGAACACGGTATTCACGTCGCGGGTCGAGGGGGCGACGTCCGACACGTAGGTGTGCTTCGGCACGTTCGGGAAGTCTTCCACCTTGCGCCAGTTCTTGCCGCCGTCCTCGGTGATCTGCAGTAACCCGTCATCGGTGCCCGCGTAGAGCAGCCCTTCGAGAAGAGGCGACTCGTCGAGCGACACGACGTTGCTGAGCGCTGTCGTGGACGTGTTGAGCGCGATCGAATCGCGCGGCCAGACCTTGCCCATGATCGGGATCGCGAACGGATCGAGGTTGCGCGAGAGGTCGGGGCTGACGCGGGTCCATGAATCACCGCGGTCATCCGAACGATAGACGTACTGGCTCGCCCAGTAGAGCCGGCTCGCGGAGTGCGGGCTGATGATGAACGGCGTATCCCAGTTGGACCGATCGCGCGGCACGACCGGACCGGCGGGTGCTGCTGCCGGGTCGCCACCGGCACCGGCGCCCCCGCCGGCACCGCGGCCACCACCGCGGCCACCGCCGCCGCTGCCGTTCGACTGAGGCGGACGAATGCCGCGACGCTCGTTGGTGCGCATGTTCCAGCGGCTCGGGTTGCCGTCCTGCGACTGGCCGTAGACGATCATCGGATCTTCAGGATCGTTGCGGGACTGGAAGCCGTCGCCGCCGTTGATGATGAACCAGTCGCTGGTCCGAACCCCCCAGGGGTTCATCGACCGCGACGGACCGCAGAATGAGAAGTTGTCCTGCGTGCCGCCGCAGACGTTGTAGAAGGGCTTCGCGTTGTCAACCGACAGCCGGTAGAACTGGGTGATCGGCAGGTTCGTGAAGAAGCGCCAGGTCTTGCCTTCGTCGTAGGTCTCGTAGAGACCGCCGTCGTTGCCGAGCAGGATGTGCTTCGGGTCGACAGGATCGAAGGTAATGGCGTGGTGATCGACGTGGACGCCGGTGTCTTCGAGACCGGTGTCGCTCCAGGTCTTGCCACCGTCTTTGCTGAGTTCGACGTTGACGTTGACCGACCACACCCAGTCGGCGCGATACGGGTCCGCCCAGATCTCGTGGTAGTACTGCGCGCCACCGCCGCGGTAGCAGTCGTCCTGCGGACCCTGGTTGCCGCGTCCGCCACGACCCTGCTGCGGCGCGTCAGCGGCTGGCGCTGCGGGCTCCGGGGTCGCCGGCGCCGGTGCGGCAGCGCCGATCGGCGCGCACGGAGTCGGCGGCTGTACGGGGGCCGTCTGGCCGCGGCCACCGCCGCGCCCGCCAGCGCCTTCGCGCGCAACGCTGCGGCCGATGCGCGTCCAGGACGCGCCGGCATCATCAGAACGGAAGAAGCCGGACTCGGGCCGCTTGGCGTCGATCAGTGCATAGACGCGGTTCGGGTTCTTCGGATCGACGGCCAGCCCGGCACGGCCCATGTCGCCGGTGGGCAGACCATTGGTCAGCTTCGTCCACTTCTTGCCGCCGTCAACCGTCTTGTGAATCCCGCCTTCGGGTCCGCCACCGATCATCTGGCCGACGGCGCGGCGCCGCTGGTAGGCCGAGGCGTAGATCACGTCGGGCTTCCCGGGCTGGAAGCGGATGTCCGCAACGCCGGTATCGTCGCTGATGTGCAGGACGCGGTTCCACGTCGCGCCGCCGTCGGTTGTCTTGTAGACACCGCGCTCGCCACCGGCAGACCACAGCGGGCCCTGCGAAGAGACGTACACGGTATTGGAGTTGCGGGGATCGACGAGGATCTCTCCGATGTGCTCGGAGTTTTTCAGACCCATGTGCTTCCAGGTCTTGCCGGCGTCGGTGGACTTGTAGACGCCGTCGCCGAAGTGGGCGCTGCGCTGGCTGGTGTTCTCACCGGTGCCGAGCCAGAGGACGTTCGAGTCCTTCGGGTCGATGGCGATGCAGCAGAGCGTGAACGAGCCACCCTGGTCGAAGATCGGCGCGAAACTGATCCCGCGGTTCTCGGTTTTCCACAATCCGCCGAAGGCCGACGACACGTACCAGACGTTCGGGTTCTTCGGGTCGATGTCGACGTCCTGCACGCGGCCGGTGGTGAAACCTGGGCCGATGCTCCTGAATTCCAGGCCTTTGAGCGCCGCCTCGTCGAGGCGATCCTGCCCCTGGCCTGACGGCAGGGCCGCGGCGGCCATGGCAAGGGCCACTACCAATACTGAAGTCTGTCTTTTCATGTAGGGAAATTCTCCGTTGCGGATTATACCGGCTGAGACGCCCGGTTGTTTACACTGTGGCGATGCGAGCGATCGTGCGGCTTCCGTCCCCGGCTATCAGCCGTTGCGCGCTCACGTTCCTCGATCGGCAGCCGATCGATTTCACGCGCGCCCTCGCCCAGCATGAGGCCTACGTGGCGGCCTTGCGGTCGGCCGGCGCGGAAGTCCAGATACTCCCCCCTGCCGGCGAGTTGCCCGACGCGGTCTTCGTTGAAGACACGGCGGTGGTGGTCGACGAATGCGCCGTCATCGCACGGCCGGGCATCGACAGCCGGCGGCCTGAGACGGACCTGATCCTGGCCGCGGTGGAAGCGATCCGCCCTGTCATCCGCATCATCGAACCCGGGACGCTCGAAGGCGGCGACATCCTCCGCGTCGGCCGCACGGTCTTTGCCGGGCAGACCCCGCGCACCAACACCGCCGGGATCCGGCAGCTCGCCGCCGCCCTGGGTCCGCACGGCTACGAGGTCGTTCCGGTCCAGCCGACCGGATGCCTGCACCTCAAGTCGGCCGTAACGTACATCGGCGACGAAACCGTCCTCGTCAACCCGGACTGGATCGATGTCGATCTCTTCAGCCGCTGGCAATGCGTCCCGGTCGCGGCAGAGGAACCGTTCGGCGCCAACGCGGTCCTGGCCGGAGCGGTCGTGCACCTGGCCGCGTCGGCGCCGCGCACGCGCCGCAAACTCGACGCGCTCGGCTTCCGGACGGCCGCCATCGACACCAGCGAATTCGAGAAGGCGGAGGCCGCGTTGACCTGTCTCAGCCTGCTCTTCGAGTAGCGCCACGTCCGTGCTAATGTCTGGGAACAGTTCGATGACCCGTCGCCGCCTCACGCTGACTGGACTTGTGATCGCGGTTGTTTCCGCTGGATACCTCTCCGTCCAGACTTCGGTCGGCGCCGGCGCGCTGCCGGAACACCTGAGCGACAAAGCCTTCTGGGCGCTCTCCACCGAACTGTCCGAAGCGGACGGCTACTTTCGTTCCGACAACCTGGTCTCGAACGAAGTCTGGATGCAGCACGTCATCGCCGACCTCGTGAAGACGACTCGGCCAGGTCGCGTCTACCTGGGAGTGGGCCCGGAGCAGAACTTCACCTACATCGCGGCCACGAAGCCGGCCATGGTCTTCATCGTCGACGTCCGCCGCGCCAACTTGCAGCTGCACTTGATGTACAAGGCGCTCTTCGAGCTTTCGCAGGACCGCGCCGAGTTCGTATCGAGGCTCTTCTCGAAGAAGCGGCCTCAGGGCCTGACGGCGAAGTCGACGGCCGAAGATATTTTCAACGCCTACGCGGAAGTACCGACCAGCGAAGCGCTCTATAAGGAGAACCTCAAGGCGGTCCAGGATCACCTGCTGAAGACGCGCGGGCTGCCGCTTGACGAGGACGACCTGAAGGGCGTCGAGTATGTGTTGTACCAGTTCTACTGGTTCGGCCCCGTGATCACCTACAGCTCGACGAATTCGACCAATGGACGCATGCGTGGCGGCAACTCGATGCCCACGTATTACGACGTGATGCTGAGCACCGACGCCGACGGCCGGAACCGGGGCTACCTCGCGGAGGAAGAGAACTTCCGCTTCCTCAAACAACTGCACAGCCGCAACATGCTGGTGCCCGTGGTCGGCAACTTCGGAGGCACCAAGGCGCTGCGGGCGGTCGGCCGGTATTTGAAGGAGCAGGGCGCCACCGTCACGGCGTTCTACCTTTCCAACGTCGAGCAGTACCTCCTGCAGTCCGGCCTGGTGCCGGCATTCTGCAACAACGTCGCCTCACTGCCGCTCGACGAACAGAGCACTTTTATCCGGTCGCTGCGCGGCGGCCCCCCCGGCGGGTCCTACAACAACGGCTACCGCTTCAGCGGACTGGTCAACCAGCTCGGGTCGATGCTGGCGGAAACGCGCTCCTGCCCGAAATAGCAGACCAAGGTCGCACGCGGCGTATCGCTGTCGGCCTGGCACTGGCGCTCTTCTGCGTCTACTTCGCCAACGGGCGCGAAATCGGCAGCGTGGACTCGCAGCCGACGAAGTACGCGGCGCGCGAACTGCTCTTGCGCGGCTCGCTTGCGCTCAACCACGTCGTCGGCGCCACACCGGAGCTCCTCACCCGGCACACGATCGTCCTCGCGGCCGACGGCAGGTACCGCTCGACTTACTCGCCCGTGCCCGCTTTGACCGCCGCGGCCGTCAACTGGCCGCTGGCCGCAACCGGCATTCTTGATCTGCAGGCAGAACACGCGCCCGGAAGGATCGCCAAATTCTCTGCCTCCCTGTTGACCGCGCTCGCGGTGGCGATTGCGTTCCTCATGGTGCGCCGCTCGTTACCACTGCGGCCTGCCCTGCTGATCGCGTTGGGACTCGGGCTCGGCACCGGCCTGTGGAGCACTGTGAGCCAGACGCTCTGGCAACACGAAACGACGATCCTCGGCTTCGTCATTGCGCTCGCCGCGCTCAGCTCGCACCGTCTCGGCCCGGCGCAAGGTGTCCTGGTCGGTCTTGGCGTCGCACTCGCCTGCGCGAGCCGGCTATCCGTCATCCCGGCCGGGGTCGTCATTCTGCTCGGCACGTGGGCGTGTGGCGGCACGCGCACGATGATCGCGGCCGTCGCGGTCGTGGCGAGCGCCGCAGCTCTCCTCCTCGTCCACAACCTGAACGCCTTCGGCCATGTGCTCGGACCATTGCCGTACCTCGAATCGCTGCACGTGCAGTTTCACGCGACGGATCGATCGTTCCAGCTAGGGTGGGAAGGCTACGCCGGGCTGCTCGTCTCACCCAGCCGTGGGTTGCTGATCTTCAGCCCGGTGGTGGCGGTTGCGGCGCTCGGGTTCCGCAGCGCATGGGCCGAGGGATGGCGCTCCGCTCAACGTTGGTGCCTGCTTGCCGCAGCCGCGCAGTTCGCGCTGTACGGCGCCTACTCGGTCTGGTGGGCGGGCCACACCTTCGGGCCCCGCTACATGCTGGACGTGCTGCCCTTCCTCGTGCCCAGCGCCGCATTGGGCATCGCGCGACTGGAGCTCCGGAGCCCTGGCGGCGTGTGCGCGATACTCGCCCTTACCTGGTCGGTCGCGGCGTCAGCGCTCGGCGCGTATGTCTATCCGGCCGAAATGTGGAACACGGATCCGACCGATGTCGATCGGTACCACGAACGGCTCTGGGACTGGCGTGATACGCAGATCGGTCGGTCGTTGCAGACGCCGCCCAACGCGCGCAATTTCATGTATTTCGAGTAAGGCCGTGGCACGTCGCACGTCCGCACTGCACATCTGCACGTCCGCACGTCGCACAGCACGTCGCACGTCCGCACGTCCGCACATCGCACGTTAAAAGATTGTGCCAATAGAAGCCAGGGCGAGATCCAGCACGCGCGACGGCAGAATTCCGAGGTAGAAGACACCGATCGTGGCCAGCCCAAGGCCCGCCACCGCGGTCGCGGGCAGGCGGGGCCGGACGACTTCGGATCCCTCGGTCATGTACATCATGACGACGATGCGCAGGTAGAAGAAGACCGAGACGACGCTGGTGAGCACGCCGATGATCGCGAGCCAGTAATGCCCTTCCTGGACCGCGGCGCTGAAGATGTACCACTTGCCGATGAAGCCGGCCATCGGCGGGAAACCACCGAGCGACAACAGGAACACAGTCATCAGACCGGCAAGGCCAGGACGTGACTTCCACAAACCTGAAAAATCGCGCAGCTCGTCGTGCTGATTTTGCGGGCTTCCGAGCAGCGCCACAATGCCGAGCGCACCCAGGTTGGAAACCGCGTATGTCAGCAGGTAGAAAAGGACAGCTGACTTTCCTGTGCTGTTGGCCGCGATGATGCCGAGCATCAAGTAGCCGGCGTGCGCGATGCTCGAATACGCCAGCATGCGCTTCACGTTGGTCTGCACGACGCCCACCACGGTGCCGAGGATCATCGTGACCACCGCGATCGCAGAGAGCAGCGGGATCCACTGCGCCTGGAGCGGATCGAAGGGCGACAGGAAGACGCGGACAAACGCGGCGAACGCCGCGGCCTTCACGCCGGTCGACATGAACGCCGTCACGATCGTGGGCGCACCTTCGTAGGCGTCCGGCGTCCACATGTGGAACGGCACGGCCGAGATCTTGAAGCAGAAGCCGATCGCGAGGAGCCCGAGCGCCAGCAGGGCCATCGTCGACGGCGCACCACCACCCTGGGCGAGAGCGCGGCTGAGATCTTCGAGGCGGGTCGAGCCCGACAGCGCGAACGCGAACGCGATCCCGTAGAGGAAGAACGCGCTCGAGAAGGCGCCGAGCAGGAAGTATTTGAACGCGGCTTCCGCTCCAACCGCACTTGCCCGCCGTATTCCGGTCAGGACGTAGACCGACAGTGACAGGATCTCGAGGGCGACGAAGATGACGAGCAGGTCCGTCGCCGCCGCCATCATCATCATCCCGCACAGGGCGAACAGCGTCAGCGCGTAGTACTCCCCGGCTGGAATCCCTTCACGCTCCACGGTCTCGTGCGAGAACAGCATCGTCAGGAACCCGACGATGCAGAGGACGATGTTGATGAAGAGCGCGAAGTTGTCGGCGCGGATGACGCCGGCGATGACGCCTGCGCTCTGGACGTCGCGGTCCCACAGAAATACGGACGCGACCGCGGCGCCGACGGTGCCGATGAGACCGAAGCCGTAGATCGGCATGCGCTCGCCGGGCCGGCGGATGGCCTCGGCAATCATCGCGGCAATCGCCGACAGCGCGATGATCGTCATCGGGATGATAGCGGCGTAGTCGGTCATCGTCCTGCCCCCGCGACTGCGCTGACGGTCGGCGCGACCGGCCCCTGTTGGCCGGCAACCGCGCCCTCGCGGCTGTGCACGCGCTCGATGATCTTATTGATCGCAGGCTCCATAGGTTTCAAAAAGACGTCCGGGAACACGCCCATGAAGAGACACATGGCAACGGTCGGGATCATGAGCGCCCACTCGCGGGGCGTCAGGTCCGGAAGGTTCCGGTTCTTGTCGTTCGTGACCGGGCCGTAGTTCACGCGCTGGAACATCCACAGCATGTAGACGGCCGAGAGGATCACGCCGGTGGCGGCAAGCGCTGCCAGCTTCCAGTTCCACTTGAAGGCACCGATCAGGATCAGGAATTCACCGATGAACCCGTTGGTCAGCGGCAGCGCGATCGACGCGAGCGTGATGATCAGGAAGGCGGCGACGAGGCGCGGCATCACCGACTTCAGCCCACCGAACTCCGAGATCAGGCGCGTGTGGCGGCGATCCGACAGCATGCCGACGATCATGAAGAGCCCGCCGGTGCTGACACCGTGGTTCAACATCTGGTAGAGGGAGCCCTGGACGCCCTGGATGTTCATCGCCGCCAGGCCGAGCACGACGACCCCGAGGTGGCTGACCGATGAATATGCCACCAGCTTCTTCATGTCCGGCTGCACCATCGCGACGAGCGCACCGTAGATGATGCCGATCACGGCCAGGACGCCAAGCCACGGCGCGAAGTAAAGCGCCGCCTCCGGGAAGAGCGGGAATGCAAAGCGGAGCAACCCGTAGGTGCCCATCTTCAGCATGACGCCGGCAAGAATGACCGAACCGGCGGTCGGCGCTTCGACGTGCGCGTCGGGCAACCAGGTGTGGAACGGGAACAGCGGCACCTTGATCGCGAACGCGAGCGCGAAGGCCAGGAACATCCAGAACTCGGTGCTGCGCGCGAGCTGGACGCCGTAGAGGTCCATCAAGTTGAAGCTGGGCGCACCGTTGACCGCGGCGTGGGCATACGCGAGGCCGATGATCGCGATGAGCATCAGCACGCTGCCGGCCATCGTGTAGAGGATGAACTTGACCGCGGCATAGACGCGGCGGTCGTATCCCCAGATCCCGATCAGGAAGTACATCGGGATGAGCATGAAGTCCCAGAACACGTAGAACAGGAACAGATCGATCGAGACGAAGACGCCCAGCATCGCCGCCTCGAGCGCAAGAATGAAGAAAGAGAAGTTCTTCACGCTCTTGTGAACCGACTCCCACGACGAGAGCAACGCCAGCGGGGTGAGGAATGCCGTCAGAACCAGCAGGAACAGGCTGATACCGTCAACCCCGATCAGGTACTGGATGCCGAACTGCGGCATCCACGCATACTGCTCGACGAACTGGTAATCGGCGCTCGACGCGTCGAAACGCGACCAGAGCCAGAGCGTGGCCGCAAACGTAGCCAGCGAGAACAGCAGCGCGACGTTCCGCACCAGCGGCTCGCGGTCGTGACGATCGCCGCGCCCGCCGAGCAGGAGCACCAGCAGCGCGCCGACGAGCGGTAAGAAAACAATCAGTGAAAGCATCATCTATACAGGTAGTAACCAAGAACCAGGACCGCGCCGAGGAACAGCGACGCCGCATAGGCGCGGATCGAGCCGGTCTGCAGCCGGCGCAGGCCCGAGCTGCCGGCCTGAACGGCGAGGCCGACGCCGTTGACCGATCCGTCGATGACGCCCGCGTCCATGCCCTTCCACAGGCCGCCGGTCGAGACGATCTTGATCGGCTGAACAATCGCCGCGTCGTAGAGCTCGTCCACGTAGTACTTGTTGAGGAGCAGCTTGTGCAGGCCGCTGAACCGCTTCGCCCAGGCATCGGCCACGCGCGGGTTGCGCAGCCAGAAGTAGAACGCGATCCCGAAGCCGGCGAGCGCAAGTCCGACTGACAGGCCCATCAGCATCCGTTCGGTTGCGACGTCACCGTGGACGGCTGCAGCCACGGCATGATCGGCAGCGGGCGCCAGGAATGCCGGGTGGAGGAACGTTTCGATCCAGTTGTTGCCGCCGATTGCGTGCGGCACGCCGATATAGCCGGCGAGCACCGATCCAATGGCCAGGACGATGAGCGCGAAAGCCATCGCGGGCGGCGCGTCATGCACGTGCGACGTGCTATGTGCGACGTGCGACGTGCTGTGCGACGTGGCGACGTGCGGCGTGCCGTGCGAGGTGCCGGGTGCGGCGTGGGCCTCGCGGCGCTCGCCGTGGAACGCCAGGAAGAACAACCGGAACATGTAGGTCGCCGTCAGCAGGGCCGTGATCATCCCGACCACGTAGAGGACCATGTGAAAGCCCGGCTCGTGCGCCGTGAAGGTCCGCCACAGGATCTCGTCCTTGCTGAAGAACCCTGACAGGAACGGGGCACCCGCAATCGCGAGCGTGCCGACGAGGAACGTCCAGTAGGTGATCGGCAGGTACTTCTTCAGCCCGCCCATGTTCCTGAGGTCCTGCTCACCCGCGAGCGCGTGAATCACGGCACCTGATCCAAGGAACAACAGCGCCTTGAAGAACGCGTGCGTATAGAGGTGGAAGATGCCGGCCGCGTAGGAGCCGACGCCCATGGCCAGGAACATGTATCCCAGCTGCGAAACGGTTGAATACGCGAGCACCCGTTTGATGTCGTTCTGGACGAGGGCGATCGTGCCGGCCATCAGCGCTGTCGCGGTTCCGATGGCTGCCACCACCGCCAGCGTCGTCGGCGCGAGCGTGAAGAGCACGGCGCACCGCCCGATCATGTAGACCCCGGCGGTGACCATCGTCGCGGCGTGGATGAGAGCCGACACGGGCGTCGGACCTTCCATCGCGTCCGGCAGCCAGACGTAGAGCGGCAGCTGCGCGGACTTGCCGGTGGCGCCGAGGAAGAGCAGCAGCGTCGCGGCCGTAATGACGCCGATGCCGGCCGTCTCGGGCGCGTAGGCCGATGCGGCCGCCGCGACCGCCTGGAAGTCGAGCGTCCCGAAGGTGACAAAGAGCAGCAGCATCCCGAGGATGAAGCCGAAGTCACCGATGCGATTGACGACGAAGGCCTTCTTGCCGGCATCCGACGCGGACGGCTTCTTGTGCCAGAAGCCGATCAGCAGGTAGGAGCAGAGCCCGACCCCTTCCCAGCCGACGAACATGACCGGGAAGCTCGCGCCGAGGACGAGGACGAGCATGAACGCGACAAACAGGTTCAGGTACGAGAAGTAGCGGGCGTATTCGCTGTCCGGCTCGTCGTGCATGTAGCCGGTCGAGTAGATGTGGATCAACGAGCCGATCCCGGTAATCACCAGGATCATCAGCGATGACAGGTTATCGAGCCGGAAGGCGAACGGCAGTGACAGTTCGCCGGACGTCATCCACTGGAACGCGGTCTGCTCGAGCGCATGATGCGAGCTGACGACACTCCAGACCGCCGCGACCGCCACACCGAAGGACGCGATCACGGCCGCACACGCGACGCCGCCGGAGACGGTCTTCGACAACCGGCGCCCGAAGAAGGCGTTGACCACGAAACCCAGGAACGGAAGGAGCGGGATGAGCAGCAACATCAATATTTACCGTGTGGGGCCCTTACCACTTCAACGCCGTGAAGGCGTCGGGACTGAGCGTCTCGCGGTGACGGAAGAGCGCGATCACGAGCGCCAGCCCCACGGCCGCTTCGGCAGCCGCCACCGTCATGACAAAGAACGTGATGATCTGCCCGTCGACGGTGCCGAGGTAGCGGCCGACCGCGACAAACGTCAGGTTGACCGCGTTCAGCATGATCTCGACCGAGAGCAGCATCGTGATCAGGTTGCGGCGCAGGAAGATGCCCGAGGTGCCGATCGCGAAGAGGATGGCCGACAGGATCAGGTAGTAGTTCAACGGGATCACGGTTACCGCTCCTTGCGCGCGATGACGATGGCGCCGACCATCGCGACCAGAATCAGGATCGAGGTCGCTTCGAACGCGAACGCGTGCCTCGTAAAGAGCGCCACACCGATGCGGGTGACGTCGCTGACCGATCGCGCCTCGGGATCCATCGCGAACCAGCCCAGACTGACCTTCGACAGCGTCCAGACGATCTCGATCCCGAGCACGAGCGACAGGACCACGGCGATCTTCAAGCTGCTCGGCCGCAGGGCGGCGATCAGCCCTGGCGGCGCCGGCTCCTCGCGATTGACATTGAGCAGCATGACGACGAAGAGGAACAGCACCATGATGGCGCCGGTGTAGATGATGATCTGGGTCACCGCCGTAAACGGCGCATCGAGCAGCACGTAGAGGCCCGCCAGCGCGCCGAACGACGTGATCAGCAGCATGACGCTGTGCATCGGGTTGCGCTGCCCGACGACACCGATCGACGCGATGACCGTGATCGCGGCGAAGACGTAAAAAGCTATTGCGTTGGCGTCCATATATTTATTTTGCCGTGGGGCCCCACCCCCACGGCCTGCCAGCCCTCGCTTTCGCTCGGGCCGCTGATTCCTACAACCGTTCGATTACCCGATCCACAACACGAGTGCGGCCGTCGCCAGCAGGTTCAGTACTGCCGCCGGCAGGAGCCACTTCCAGCCGAACTCCATCAGCTGGTCGTAGCGGTAGCGCGGCAGCGTCCAGCGCATCCAGACGTAGAAGAACAGGATGACGAACACCTTGGCGAGGAAATAGACCCACGAGAGCCAGTCCGGCAGGAACGGGCCGAGCCAGCCGCCGAGATACAGGCTGGTCGCCACCGCCGCGACGGTGACCATGTTCACGTATTCCGCCAGGAAGAACAGCGCGAAACTCATCGAGCTGTACTCGGTGTGGTAGCCGGCGACGAGTTCCTGTTCCGCCTCGGGAAAGTCAAACGGCGCCCGGTTCGTTTCCGCGACGCCCGCGATCATGTAGATCAGAAATCCGAGCGGCTGCAGGAAGACGTACCACTTCGGGATGAAGCCCCACCAGTAGCCGGACTGGTCCAGAACGATCTCACGCAGCGAGAGCGAACCCGCCATCATGATCACCGCCGCCAGCGCCAGGCCGTAGGACAGCTCGTAGCTGATCATCTGCGCCGCGGAACGCAGCGCGCCGAGGAGCGAATACTTGCTGTTTGACGACCAGCCGGCGAGAACGATGCCGTAGACACCCATCGAGGCAATCGCAAACACCACCAGCACGGCGACGTTGACGTCGGTCACCTGCAGCGGAATCGGTGCGTCGAGCAGCCCGAACAACGTGGTTTCGGTGCCGAACGGGATGACCGAGAAGGCGGCAAAGGCGGCGCACGCCGAGATCACCGGCGCGATCATGAAGAGCAGCGTGTCGGCCGCCTTGGGCCGCAGCTGCTCCTTGAACATCAGCTTGATGACGTCCGCGAACGGCTGCAGCACCCCTTCGAAGCCGACCCGGTTCGGGCCGACGCGGTCCTGGATGTAGGCGCAGACCTTCCGCTCCATCCAGACCATGAAGGCGGCCGACATCACCAGCATGTTGAAGATGACGAAGATCAGGCCGAGCTGCGCGACGATCTGCGGATCAATGGGCATGAGCCACCGGCATCTTTGCCGCGCGCCAGTCGGACGGCACCGTGCAACGGCCTTCGCGGATGTGCGCCTCGAACTCCGCGCGGAAGTGCTTCACGGTCGTGAGCGCCGGCGTCGCCGCGGCGTCGCCGAAAGCACAGAGCGTCTTGCCGGCGATGTTGTTCCCGACGCTCACCAGCAAGTCGATGTCGCGCATGACACCCTCGCCCGCCTCGATGCGCGTGAGAATCTTCCACAGCCAGTCGCCGCCTTCACGGCACGGCGTGCACTTGCCGCACGACTCGTGCTTGTAGAAGTAGAGAAGGTTCCGCGCCGCCCACACCATGCACGTGGTCTCATCCATCACGATGATGCCCGCGGAGCCCAGCATCGAACCGGCCTTCTGCACATCGTCGAACGAGGCCGGGATGTCGAGCTCGTGGTCGAGCAGGATCGGCACCGACGAGCCGCCCGGGATCACGGCCTTCAACTTGCGGTTGTCGCGAATGCCGCCGGCGCGCTCGTAGATCAACTCGCGCAGGGTGATCTTCATCGGCGCTTCGAACACACCGGGATTCTTGACGTGGCCGCTGACGCAGAACAGCTTCGGACCGCTGTTCTTCTCAGGACCGAGGCTGGTAAACCACTCCGCGCCATTCAGAACGATCGGCGGCAGGTTGCAGAGCGTCTCGACGTTGTTGACCGCGGTCGGGCAGTTGTAGAGACCCGAGACGGCCGGGAATGGCGGTTTGATGCGGGGCTGCGCGCGCTTGCCTTCGAGCGACTCGATCAGCGCGGTTTCTTCACCGGCCTCGTAGGCCCCGGCACCGCGGTGGATCACGATGTCGCAGTCGAACCCCGAGCCCATGATGTTCTTGCCGACGTATCCCGCCGCGTACGCCTTGGCGAGCTCGTCTTCCATCAGCTTCTGGACGTGATAGAACTCGCCGCGAATGTAGATGTAGGCCACCTTCGCACCGATCGCCCAGCACCCGATCAGGCACCCTTCGAAGACGGAGTGCGGATTACGCTCCATGAGGACGTGATCCTTGAACGTCCCCGGCTCGCTTTCGTCCGCGTTGCAGGCGATGTACTTCGGCAGCGGCGTGTCCTTCAGGACGAACTGCCACTTGAGGCCGGTCGGGAAACCGGCGCCGCCGCGACCGCGCAGACCGGACGCCTTCACCAGCTCGATGACATCGGCCGGCTTCATCCCGAGCGACTTCTTGAGCCCCTCGTAGGCGCCGTGCTTCACGGAGAAGTCCAGCGTGTAGCTGTTCGGCTCGCGGATGTACTTAGTAAGAATCGGTTCCATATTTCTAGGTGTTCTTCTCGACCTTGAGATGGCAGCCTGAAAGGGCGGCTTCGCCGCGAGTTTTCAGGTCATCCACGAGCCGGCCGCACGACTCCGGGCTCGCGTGTTCGTGCCACAGCTCGTTGTTCACCATCACCACCGGCGCGCGATCGCACGCACCCAGGCACTCGAACTCGAGCAGCGTGAACATCCCGGACGGGTCTGTTTCACCGACGCCGATACCGAGCTTCTCGGAGAGCGCCTCGGTCACAAGCTCGGCGCCGTTCAACGCGCACGACAGCGTGCGGCATACCTGGAGGACGTACTTGCCGACCTTCTCCCGGTAGAACATCACGTAGTAGGTCGCGACGTCCTCGACTTCGGCCGGGGTCAGATCGACCAGCGGCGCGATGTGCCGCATTCCGTTGCCGGTGAGATATCCCTGCTGGTCCTGCACCAGATACAAGGCCGCGAGCACCGCCGAGCGCTTCCGGTCCGGCGGGTATTTCGTGAGGATGTCGTCGAGCTGCGCCCGGCGTTCCGGCGTCAGCGCGAAGGCCGGCCCATCGTCTACCGTCTTCCGTTCCGACTGCTGGAACTTCGACGGGTCGTACACCATCAACGGATGGAAGCTCATCGATCCACGTCTCCCATGACGACGTCGGTGGAGCCGATCACCGCGATGACGTCGGCAATCATGCCGCCCTGGATCATCTGTGGCACCGACTGGCACGCGTAGAACGACGGCGCCCGCAATTTCACGCGGTAAGGACGGTTCGTGCCGTCCGACACAATGTTGAAGCCGTGCTCGCCGCGCGGACCCTCGATCGGCACGTAGCACTCACCCGCCGGCACCGAGAAGCCCTGCGAGTAGATCAGGAAGTGCTGGATCAGCGCCTCCATCTCCGTATAGACCTTGTCCTTGGGCGGCGGGACGATGCGGTAGTCCTGGATGTCGAAGGCGCCGCGCGGCGTGATCCGGTCGATCGCCTGCTTGCAGATGCGCACGCTCTGGCGCATCTCCTCGACGCGGACCATGTAGCGGTCGTAGACGTCGCCCGCCGGTTTCACCGGCACGTCGAATTCGTAGGTCTCGTAACCCAGATACGGGAACGTGCGCCGGACGTCGTAGTTGATGCCGACCGCACGCGCGAGCGGACCAACGAGACCGTAGCTGATGGTGTCTTCCTGGGAAAGGACGCCGACGCCCTTGGTCCGCTTCAACCAGATCTGATTCTTGGTGAGGAGGCCGGCATATTCCTCGAGCTTCCCGGGGAAGCGGTCGAGGAACGCGTTCACGGCGTCGTGGAACCCGACCGGCAGATCCTCGCGCAGTCCGCCAATCCGCAGATAGCTGGGGAACATCCGGAAACCGGCGAGCATCTCATTGATGTTGAGCAGCAGCTCCCGCTCGCGGAAGCAATACATCATCACCGAGACGGCGCCGATCTCGAGGGCGTGCGTGGCGAGCCACACCAGGTGACTGGCGATGCGCTGCAACTCGGCGATGAGGATGCGAATGTCCTTGACCCGGGTCGGCATCTGGTCTTCGACGCCGAGGAGCCGCTCGACCGCGAGACAGAACGCCAGGCTGCTGGACTGCGCGCCCAGGTAATCCATGCGCTCGACGAGCGGGATCACCTGCTGCCACTTCTTCTGCTCGGCGGTCTTCTCGATGCCGGTGTGCAGGTAACCGATCGTCGTCGCGGCACTGACGACGGTCTCGCCGGACAGCTCCAGCACCAGGCGCAGAACGCCGTGCGTGCTGGGGTGCTGCGGCCCCATGTTCACCGTCATTGTCTCGCTGCGAAGTTCTGTGGCCATTAGCTTTCAGCTCTCAGCCATCGGCTTTCAGCTCGTGCCTCACACCGGTGCGGAGGCTGATAGCTGACAGCTGATAGCTTTCCAATCACTATCCTTCTATCAAGTCGCAAAGCGCGTGGATGAGGGTCGCGTGGACCTCCTGCACCCGCGCGGTCGATTCGTCCGGCACGTTCACGTGGATGTCGGCGACGCGTCCGATCGCTCCGCCGTCGCGTCCGGTGAGCGCGATCGTCTTCAAGCCGCGGCTGCGGGCCGCCTCGAGCGCAGCCAGGACGTTGACCGAACCGCCGCTGGTCGAGATGCCCAGCGCCACGTCGCCCGGACGCCCGAGCCCTTCGACCTGGCGCGCAAACACGCCATCGAACCCGTAGTCGTTGCCGATCGCCGACAGGATGCTCGTGTCGGTCGTCAGCGCCACCGCCGCGATCGCCGCCCGCTCGCGCTCGAACCGGCCCATCAACTCGGCGGCCATGTGCTGGGCGTCAGCCGCGCTGCCCCCATTCCCGAAGATCAGCAGCTTCCCGCCGGCCGCCAGCGCGTCCCGTATCGCGGCGGCGGCCGCAATCACCGGTTCAAGTGGCCCGTCGAGCACACGCTGGTGAACGGCAATGGATGCGGTAAGCAATGCCCGCACCCGGTTCGGCGTCGGCCTCCCTGTCCATCACCGCTTCGAGCGGTCGCGCGATGCCTGGATGTTGGCGACGAATTCCTCTTCAGATACCTGCAGCGGCTCGTAAACCTTCACGGGCTGCTTGATCTGCACCGGGTAGTCGCGACGGCCCGGGTGCCCGTCCCAGTCCTCCGGCATCAGGATGCGCCGGAGATCGGGGTGACCGTCGACGCGGATGCCGCACATGTCCCACAACTCGCGCTCCGCCCAGTCGGCCGCTTTCCAGAGGTTGATCAGCGTCGGCACGCTCGGGTCAGTGCCCGGCACGAGGACCTTGACCCGGAGCCGCTTCGGAATGTCGCCGAAGATGCCGCCGGAACCGAGGCTGGCCAGCAGGTAGACCACCTCGTAGCGCGGCTCACGCGGCAGGAAGTCGACCGCCGTGATATCGGCAAGGAACGCGTACCGCAGCTCCGGCGTGTCGCGCAACGTCCGCATCGTTGCGACCAGTTGCTCACGCGGTACGTAGACGGTCGGCATCCCATCGGCGGAGGCCACCGGCTGGAACGATCCTGAGGGCAGGTGCTTTTCCAGAAGTTCGAACATCGTTCTGTTTCGGGCTCCTAGCTGTACAGCTTCGCCTGGTCGATCTTCCGCTGCAGCTGCACGATCCCGTAGATCAGCGATTCTGGACGCGGCGGGCAGCCGGGAACGAAGACGTCCACCGGCACGACCTGGTCCACGCCCTGGACGATGGCGTAGTTGTCGAACACGCCGCCGACCGAGGCGCAGGCCCCCATCGAAATGACGTACTTCGGTTCGGGCATCTGGTCGTAGATGCGGCGAAGAACCGGCGCCATCTTGCGCGACAGCCGTCCGGCCACGATCATCAAGTCGGACTGGCGCGGCGAGCCGCGGAAGACCTCGGCACCGAAACGGGCGACATCGTAGCGCCCCGCGCTCATCGCCATCATCTCGATCGCGCAACAGGCCAGCCCGAAGGTCACCGGCCAGATCGAGGACCGACGCGCCCAGTTGACCATCTTCTCGACGCTCGTCGTCAGAACCGGAATCTCGATATCAGCCATTTACCTTTTCCATTTTCCCTTTTCCCTTGTCCATCCGTCAGGCCGTCAGGCCTCTTCGTGACCCCAGTCGAGCACGCCCTTGCGCCAGACGTAGATGTAACCGGTGGTCAGGATCAGGAAGAACACGATGATCTGGATGAAGCCGGGCCATCCGAGTTCGCGCAGCGCCATGGCGAAGGGATAGAGGAACGCCACCTCGATGTCGAACAACAGGAAGATCATCGCGACGAGATAGAACTTCACGGGATGCCGTTCGCGGGCATCACCCACAGGCGGCATGCCGCATTCATACGGCGCGAGTTTTTCCGGAGACGGTTTCTTCGGCCCAACCAGGTGCGAGAGGACGATGTTGAACGCGCCGAACCCGGCGCCGAGCCCGATCATGATCAGGATGGGGACCCAGCCGTGCATGCGTCCTGCCGGCGCGCTTCGCTTGTGGATACTTTCACAAGGAGGCCGCCTGAAAACCGCGTCCGGCACCAGCCGCACGCGTGATGTGACTGCCGCGATCCCGCGTTTCAGCCCAATCCACGAAATGCTATCACGGCAAACGCGTCTTCAGGTCATCGGTGGAAGGGTCCGGACCGTAGAATGTTGGCGTGGCTCGTCTCGCATGGTTCAGCCCAATGCCTCCCGCCCGCACGGGCGTCGCCGCTTACAGCGTGGACGTGTTGGCAGGGCTGCGTCGGTTTCACGACATCGATGTCTTTGCCGACGAACCGAGTGCGAAGGTGGCCCCCGCCGGCGACGCGGCGCATGGCACCCGCTCGGCGCACGACTTCATCTGGCAGCACCGTCTTCGCCCCTACGATCTGACCGTCTTTCAGCTCGGGAATTCGTCAGCGCACGATTTCCTCTGGCCCTACCTGTTCCGTTATCCCGGCCTCGCGGTGTTGCACGACGCGCACCTGCACCACGCCAGGGCGGCGGCGCTGCTCCGAGCCCGGCGTGCCGCGGAATATCGCACCGAATTCAGCGCTAACCATCCGGGTGCATCAGCCGGCATGGCGGAGCTGGCGGTAAAGGGGTTCGACAGCCACCTTTATTACGAGTGGCCGATGACGAGGCTTGTCGTTGAGGCCTCTCGTGCGACTGCCGTCCATTCACTGTTGTCGGCCGCGCGGCTGCAGGAGGATTCGTCTGCCCGGCCAATCGAGGTCATCAGGCTCGGTCATGGCGAACGCCTGTCCCTTGAGCGATCCGATGCAGGGCGGACCAGAGTTAGGAGCCGCTACGATATTTCGGAGGATGCGGTGCTGTTCGGCGTCTTCGGAGGGCTGACGCCAGAAAAGCGGCTGCCGCAGGTCCTGCGCGCATTCGCGGCGCTCCTCGCCTACGAACCGGGGGCGCGGCTGCTCCTCGCCGGTGCCCCGGCAAGCCATTACGACATCGCCGGCGGTGTTCAGGAGCTGGGAGTCGGCGAGGCCGTCTCAATCACGGGATACCTGGAAGATGACACGGCGTTTACGGATGCGATTGCGGCCTGCGACGTCTCGATCAATCTGCGATGGCCGTCGGCACGGGAAGTCTCCGGGCCGTGGCTACGGGCGCTGGCCGCCGGGAAGCCGACGATCACGACCGATCTCTCGCACACCGCGGACGTGCCGGCACTCGATCCACGGAATTGGACGGTCAGTCATGCGTCTACCGGCCTCGCTGCCCTGCCCGAGCCCGTGACGATCGCGATCGATATCGTCGACGAGGACCATTCCCTGCGCCTGGCGATGCGCCGGCTGGCCTCGGATCGCGAGCTGCGCATCCGCCTCGGCCGTGCCGCCAGCGACTTCTGGGAGCGGGCTCATTCGACTGCGGGCATGATCGACGACTACAACCGCGTCATTGCGCGGGCGCTCACGATGCCGGTACCTGCGATCGATTTGCCGGCGCACCTCCGCGACAACGGCTCGACGAGGCTCCGCGAACTGCTCGAGCCGTTCGGAGTCGCCGATGATCTCTGGGGTAGAATTTGACGATTCGACGCATCCTACTGAATGGCGAGCCGTACGAGTTGGCCTCACCGGCATCGATCGCGGTTCTGCTCGAGAAGCTAGGGATCGATGGCCGGCGCGTGGCCGTCGAACACAACGTCGTCGTCATCAAGCGCGATGCGTACCACTCCACGATGCTCCAGGACGGCGATGAGGTCGAGATCGTGAACTTCGTCGGTGGCGGTTAGTTGGCAGTTGGACGTTGGTAGTTGGAAGTTGGTAGTTGGAAGTTGAGTCAGTTCACCCCCATGTCTGATCCTTTGGTCATCGCCGGCCGGTCGTTTCGATCCCGGCTCATCGTCGGCACCGGGAAGTACCCGTCGCATGCGGTCATGGCGGATGCGCATCGCGCGTCTGGCGCCGAGATGGTGACGGTGGCGGTCCGCCGCGTGAACCTGACCGACCGCACCAAGGAGTCGCTGCTCGATCACATCGACACGTCGCTGATCTTCCTGCTGCCGAACACCGCCGGCTGTTACACGGCCGACGAAGCGATTCGCACCGCGCGGCTCGGGCGCGAAGTCGGGCTGTCCAACTGGGTGAAGCTCGAGGTGATCGGCGACGAACAGACGCTCTTCCCCGACAACATCGCGCTGCTGGAGGCGACGCGCGTGCTTGTCAGCGAGGGCTTCGTCGTGCTCCCCTACACGAACGATGATCCTGTCGTCTGCCGGAAGCTCGAAGAGGCGGGCGCCGCCGCGGTCATGCCGCTCGGCGCGCCGATTGGCTCGGGCCTCGGCATCCAGAACCCGAACAACATCAGGATCATCAAGGCCCAGTCTCGCGTCCCCGTCATCGTGGACGCCGGCGTCGGGACGGCCTCGGATGCCGCGATCGCGATGGAGCTTGGCGCCGACGGCGTCCTCATGAACAGTGCCATCGCGCTCGCCAGGGATCCCGTCGCGATGGCGGCCGCAATGAAGCTGTCGGTCGAGGCCGGCCGGATCGCGTATCTGGCGGGACGGATTCCGCGGCGCGAGTTCGCGCTCGCCAGCAGTCCGGTCGAAGGCCTCATCGGCAGGACATGATCGAGCCTCTCGACGCGACGCTCCGGCGTCTCAAAGACGAGCGCGACGAAGCGGACCGGCGCTACAACGAGGCCCTGACCGCGCTCGATGCCGCAGTCCCCGGCCACGCCGGCCTGCCCGACCCACAGGTTCCGATTGACGAGCACCAGCTCGCCACCCTGAATGAAGCGTGGAACATCCTGCCGGCGCCGCCGGCGAGCGGCGGTATCCAGGGCAAGCTCAGGGGACTGATCTGGCGAACGATCGCGCCCTACCTGCAACGGCAACTGACCTTCAACTCGGTCCTCGTCGATCACATCAACCGCAACGTCGAAGCGCAACGGGCATCACACCGGCGCGAGCTGGAGACCGCTGCCGCGCTGCGCACGCACATCGACACGCTCACCGCCTTCCACGCCAGGCTGATGGTGTACTTCCAGCAGTTCACGGCCTACGTCGATACAAAGGACCGTGATGCCGGTGGCGGCGCGCTCGTGCTCAACGCGGCGCTCAGCGAGCTGGCCGAAGGACAGGGCAAGTACCGCGAGTCACTCGCCGCGCGCGAGCATCGCTACGAGGCGCGGACCACCGCGCTCAACACCGCTCACGAAGAACTGCGCGCCATGCTCGGCGTGGCACAACACGCCATCTCGGCGCTGAAGCGGCACGCCGCGGCTGCCCCGGCGACAACTACAGCCGTCCTGTCATCGCCCGGAGCCGCCGGGACGGCGCCGGCACCTACCGCGGCGGCGTTCTCACCCTCACTGGACGCGTACAAGTACGTCGGCTTCGAAGACCAGTTCCGGGGATCCCAGGCGGTGATTCGCGAGCGGCAGGAGTCTTACGTCCCGTTCTTCACCCGCCTACGCCAAGGCTCCGGCGGGGCAGGCCCTGGCCAAGGCTCCGGCGCGGCAAGCGCTGCAGGTGACGTGCTCGACATCGGTTGCGGCCGCGGCGAGTTCATCGACCTGCTCAACGCGAACGGCATCCCGGCTCGCGGGATCGACCTCAATCACGAGATGGCGGAGCTCTGTCGCGCGCGGGGCCTGAACGTCACCGAAGCGGACGCAGTCGCTTACCTCGCGTCGCTCCCGGATGCATCGCTCGGCGGCATCTTCGCCGCCCAGGTCGTCGAGCACCTCGAACCGGCATACCTTCTGCGGCTGCTCGATCTGTCATTCGCCAAGCTCCAGCCTGGCGGCACGCTGGTGCTCGAGACCTTGAATCCGGCCTGCTGGACGGCGTTCTTCGAAAGCTACATTCGCGACATCACGCACCGGTGGCCACTGCATCCCGAAACGCTGAAGTACCTCGTGACCGCCAGCGGCTTCACGCGCGCGGCCATCGAGTTCCGCTCACCCGTTCCGCCGCAGGACAAGCTCCAGCCCCTGCCGCTGCATGCCGGCGCCGACACCGCGGCGGCCGACCTCGTTGAGGCCTTCAACGCCAACGTCGACAAGCTCAACGCGCGCATCTTCACCTTCATGGACTACGCGGTCATCGGGGTCAAGGGCGCGGCCTGATGCTCGGGCCGGCGACAGGAACAGGTCAGCGCACGGAGCCTCAGTGATCACCGTTCGCGATCGAGTCCGGCACCTGGCTGCCACGGCCGGCTGGATCGCTCTGCTCGTCCCTCTTGGACTCGTGGTTCTGTCTGTTTTTCTCTCCCCCGACAGCAACTGGACGGTGCGGGCGCTGTTTGCCGGCTTCATCACCCTCGCACTCGTCCAGCCGGCGGCGGCCCTGCTGATCACCATCGCGCTGCTCGGCTTCGGCACCATCCTCGCCCACATGACCGGCGTGCCTACGCTTCGCGTCACGGAAGCGCTCGTCGTCGGATCCCTTTTGGGTTGCGCCGTCAGGGCCTTCGCGGCACGCGGCGCCGCCGGTTCGATCGGTGACCGCATTTCGACACCGATTGCCCTCTTTGGCGTGGCGGCCGCGGCATCAACGATTGTCTGGTTGCGCGTGCTCCAGGTCGAGTTGATGTACCCGTCGGAATTCCTCCAGCTCCTGTTTCGATTCTTCAGCCACAACTACTTCATTCACCCCGACGAGTTCTGGCTTGTGGTATCGGGCGCGGTGATCCTCGAAGGGCTTGGACTTCTCCTGGTCGTGGCCGCACTCTGCAGGCAGGAGGCGACGTTTTTCGAGCGCGGTCTCCGCATGCTGACGCATCGGTGCGGCCGTTCTCGCGGTGACGAGCGCGGTCAAACTGGCAGAGATTTACCTCGGCAATCCTGGCGCCATCGAGACGCTGCGGGCCACGCCGAACGGACTGCGCATCTCGCCGCAGATCCCCGACTACATCGCGGCCGGATCCTACTTCGGGCTGTGCTGGGTTGCCAGCCTGGGCCTGGCGATCGCATCAGGACGACGCGGCGTCGCCTGGCTGGTCGCGGGTGTGCCGCTGATTGTCGCGCTCTATCTCACCGGGTCGCGGTCGGTCATTGCCGCCGCGCTCGCAGGGCTCGTGATGCTGGTCCTGATGCTGATACGGCAGCGGGCGGCCGCCTCTCGAAGCCTCGTCGCCTTCGGCATTATCGCGGTCGTGGTGATGGTGATTGGCTATCCCTGGTGGACCGGCCGAGATCTCTCCGGCGTGATGGCGCGGCAATCGCTTCACGTGCGGGTCGAGCTGGCGAAGACAGGATTGAAAGTCATCGAAACCCGGCCGCTGTTTGGCGTGGGCATCGACCGTTTCCACCTGCTCGCCGGCAGCCTTGCCTCCCCGGATTTGAACGCGCTGTTCCCGGCACGGAAGAATCCGCACAACGATTTTCTCCGGTTCGCCTCGGAACTGGGTCTCGTCGGGCTCGGACTGTTCCTCTGGATACTCGCGGCGACTGGACGCGTGATTTGGCGCGCGCTGCAGACCAGCCGCGACCCCCGGCTGGCCGGCCTGGTCGGCGGGATTATCGTTTTTCTGGTCACCAGCATGGTGAGCAATCCCCTCATGGTGCGCGAAGTGTCGTACGTGTTCTGGATCGCGCTCGGTCTTGCGGTTGGCCGGTCGACAGGGACCGAATCCGGCGCGGTGGCACGAGGACTGTCCCGGTGGCGATGGCCGGTGGGGATACTGGTCGGTGGGCTGCTCGTATTCTCGATCCCGCTGCGCGCGCGGCAGGAGCTTGCGGAAACGAACCTCTCGCGCGTGAGCCACGGCCTCTTCGAGTGGGGCCACGACCCCGACGGCACGCGCTCCCGCTGGTCTCGCCCTGAGTTCACGCTCTTCGTGGACGGGAGGGCGGCGCTGGTGGAGATCCCGTTGAGCGGGATCCCGTTGAGTTCCGCTGTCGTCCGCCAGGTGGAGATTCGCGTCGACGGCCGCCTCGTCAATCGCGTCGCGGTCGGGCCTGAGTGGCAGCGAGTGCGCACGCCTCTTCCGGGTGGCCCACGAACCGAGTCGCGGCGGCTGGACTTCGTGGTGTCGCCGCCATGGACACCGGCCGAGGAGATGGAGGGCAGCGAAGACCGGCGCGTGCTCGGCGTGAAGGTCGGCGAGCTGAAGGTGTTCATGGTTGGCGGGGATAAACCCCGCCGCACATCGTCGCAGTGTGGGCGGGGGTACCCGCCGATCCAGCCGCTTCTCGCGCTGCTTCAGGCGCCACCACGACCGCGTCAACAACCGCTCCAGCCGCGCCAGATCGGGATCGCGCCTCCGCTGCACGTGACGCCTCTCGACCAGCACCCGTCGTATGCCCGCCAATGCCGTCAGCTTGCCTTTGAACGCCGGCCAGAACAGGCCCTGCTTCGCGTAATACGCAACGCCTGCGACCGAATAGACCGCATGAGAGACGAACGACCGCGCCAGCAGCGGGCCGGGCGTGTTCTTCAGCCAGGTCCACTCCAGATTTCTCTGGCCATAGAACACGGCGCGAACGCTCTGGCGTCCCATGGTGGCGCTGCCGGCATGGCGCACAACCGCGTCAGCGGCATACCAGCATCGCGCCCCGAGGAGCTGAGCGCGATACGAGAGATCGACGTCCTCGTAGAAGATGAAGAAAGACGGATCGAACCCGCCGAGCGCATCGAACAGGGCACGCTTCATGACCATCGCGCAGCCACACGCGCCGAACACCTCGCGCGGTTCGGCAAAGTCCTCGGCTCGCTGCCCGTAGCCACGCTTGAAGGCGCCGCCGGCAAACAGGTATCCATCGCCGGCGCTGTCGATGCGCCCGGGGTCGTCGGCGAACACGATCCGCGATGTCGCGAACCCGAAATCGGGCCGCGTCTCGAGCGCACTCGTCAGGCGGTGCAGCCAGTCGGGCGCCGCGACCGTGTCGTTGTTCAGGAAAACAAGAAGGCGCCCGCGCGCCTGACGCGCCCCCGCATTGTTGCCTCCCGAAAATCCCAGGTTGCCGCCGGCATCATGCACACGGACAGCGGGAAAGTGCTCCCGGACATAGGCCGACGAACCGTCATCGGACGCATTGTCCACGACGATCACTTCAAATGCCGGCGCTCCGCGTTGTGCCGCGAGCGCATCGAGACAGGGCTTCAGCCACTGGCGCCCGTTGTAATTCAGCACGATGACCGAGACTTCGGGCGTGCTCACCCTCGGTCCTCGAGCGCCTGACGGTAGACCTCGACTGTCGCAACGGCTGCTCGCTGCCAGGTAAACGCGGCGGCGCGGCGGATCCCCGCAGCGCGAAGCTTTCCAGACACCGCTGGATCGAAGAGCGACTCAATCGCCTCGGACCATCCGGCATCGTCGTTCGGGTCCAGCAGGACCGCCGAGTCGCCGGCTACTTCTGGAATCGACGACGCCCGCGACGCAATCACCGGCGTGCCGCAGGCCATCGCCTCGAGAAGCGGAAGGCCGAAGCCTTCATACAGCGACGGATAGACGAGGCCGCAGGCACCCTGATAGAGCTGCAGCAGTGCGTCCTCGCTGACCTTGCCGACCAGTTCGATCAGTCGCGCGTCATCGGGCGACGAGTTCTCGATCAGCGCGATACCGGCGCCGCGATCGACACCCGCGAGGACGAGGCGGAGGGCGCGCAGGTCCGCCCTGCGGGCGCGGACCCGCTTCAGCGCGCGCACCGCCACCGCCAGGTTGCGGCGGGGATGAAGATCACCGACGTGCAGCAGGTACGGTGATGACGTCGCCGGCGTGCCGAGCCGGGTTGTAAAGGCCGATCCGACGGCAAGCGGGACGACCGAAATGCGGTCCGGATCCAGGCTGTAGCCGGCCACGATCTCCTGCTTCGAAAAGTCGGAGTCGGTGATGATGCGATCGGCCGTCCCGGCGCTCCAGCGATAGAACGCTCGACGCAGAGGGTCACGCCGGTACGGGTACCACTCGGGATGCCGCTCGTAGCTGATGTCGTGAATGGTGAGGACGAGGGGGCGGGGGCTCCCCAGCGGCGCCGTGTAGGACGGCGCGTGGAAGACGTCCACGTTCGCTGAACGTGCCGAGCGGGGCAGACCGCTGATCATCCAGCCGACGTTGGTGGGCAGGCTCGCCGAGGCGGCCGCACTCGACACTCCGGCGGGCAAATCGGCGCCGGTTGCGGTTCCGGCCGCGACGACGTCGATGCCGTCGAGCGCCGCCATGGCGCCGAACAACTCGCGCGTGTAGCGTCGAACCCCGGCTGCGGGCGACACCAGCGCACGCGCGTCAAACCCGATTCTCATTGCCCGTAGTGGAAGGCTGGCCGGCGTGCGTATTCCTTGAAGCTGGTGCCCTGCTCATCCCGGCCGGACAGAATCGGCTCATCAACCGGCCATGCCACGCCGATGTCCGGGTCGTTCCACGCGATCGTTCCCTCCGAGTCGGGTGTGTAGTAGCCGGTCTGTTTGTACCTGAACCTCGACGATCTCGCTCATCGCCTGGAAGCCGTGCGCGAATCCCAGGGGAATGTACATCTGCACTTTATTGTCGGCACTCAACTCTGCGCCCGTCCACTGCCCGAAGGTTGGGGATCCGGCCCTGAGGTCGACCGCCACGTCGAAGATGCTGCCGATCGTGCAGCGCACGAGCTTGCTGAGCGGAGCGCTGGTGTCCTGGTAGTGCAAGCCGCGGAGCACGCCGCGCGTCGACCGCGAGTGCGAGTCCTGGACGAAGAGATCGGTGAAGCCAGCGGCGGCGAAGTCGCGTGCGCTCCATGTTTCGAGGAAGAAGCCGCGCGCGTCGGCGAAAACGTGCGGCTGAATCAGAACGACACCGTCGAGCGGCGTCGGCGTTACGGTGAGATGCATCGGTGCATCATGCTAACAAACGGGCGTGAAGCACGCACGCAGCGGGTCAGGCGGGCGTCGCCCGTTTGCGAGCGTAGACGATGAACTTGGTGCGTGGGTCGAGGTAGATGCTCCAGCCGTTCATGAACGGGAAAATGCGCAGGAACAGTTGCATCGGCACGCCAACGAGGGGCAGCGTCGAACGAAGTCGCGAAGCCAGGAGCCGGAGTTCGAACGAATGGCCGATGCTGGACACCTTCAGCACATCAAATCCGTGCATCGCCAGGATCGAGGACAGGTTCGTGCGGTCGAAGAAAAAGAGGTGCTCGGTGATGCGCCGGAAATCCTCCAGGCGCTTGCCCATCAGCCGAGACGTCACGCTGGTCGAGTCCATCGTCGACACCACGAGGATGCCGTCGTCGGCGAGGAGACCGTGGGCGGTGTCGAGCATCGCGAAAGGCTCCCGCAGGTGCTCGATCACGTCGAACATCGTCACGACATCGTATTTGCCAGGCGGATGGAAGTCATCCGCACCGTAGACGGTGTAGCGGTATCGCGTGCGGATGTACTGCAGCGCGTAGTGGTTGAACTCGATCCCCTCGACGTCAAAACCGACCTCAAATGCGGCATCCAGAAAGAAGCCGAGTCCACATCCGTAATCGAGCAGTCGCGGACGGGGTCGGTCGGAAAGCAGCAGGCGCTTCAATTCCTCACAGATGCCCCGGTAGCCCTTCTGCTTGTTGATCCGCTCGGAGATGTAGTCGACATACCCGTAGACGCGCGACGGATCCGCCTTCGTGAGGTTCTCGTTCTCGAAGTAGCCCTCGTTGTAGACGGCGTGCAGCTCGTCTTCGGTCGGCATCGGATCCAGCACCATCAGCCGGCATCCGAGACATTCGCGTATGACTTTGCTCTGTTCGGCGAACTCGTAGCGAACGCGGCTCCGGGTTCCACCGCAATGACGGCAGGCGAATGCGGGAGCTGAGGACGCTTGGGGTGATGGGTTCATCTGAGGATGCGATAGACGACAACATCGTTCAGGGTGCGGTCGAGCGCAAGCCCAGGCGCGGCGTTCACAAGAGGCTCCATCGTAGCCCAATCGGGTATCTGGGAGGGGTTCATCAGCACGTACGTCGTCCTCACCGACCGCAGGAAATTGATCGACCGGGCCGACGGGAAGTCGCTGAGTATCTCGGCGCGTTCGCGCTCCACCGGCGCCGGAAAGGAATCACCTGCCCATCCGAACACCATGCGGCGTCCGTGGCGTGTCGCCCAGTAGTTTTGAAACGGTCGGGTTCCCTGGGCGACGGGCATCTCGACGATCACCACGTCGTTCGGCTGCTGGGCGAGCCACAGATCTACGGCTCGGGCACCGACGTGCGTGACAGGCACCTCCGTCCAGCTCTCGACGCACACCAGTCCGATGAGGACCGCAGCCAGAACGTGGGGCGCGATGCCGCCCCACCGGGCCTGTACGAGCGTGATTAGCGTCAGCAGACCAAAAGCAGCAAGTGCGGCCGTCATGAAGGCGGTCCAGACGGTGAAGCGCGCCATCACGCGCATGCTCTTGGTGAACGGGACCAGCTTATAGAGCAGCACCGATGGCAACGGCACCGGGACGCCCTGCTCGACAAATCCGCGTATGACCTCCGCCTCCTGCGCCCCACCGGCAATCCGTCCTGCGAATTCAGCAACCACTCTCGGCGCCGGAACACGCACTATCGCATCACCTGATTTCAGGAACGGTCCGAGTGCGATCAGATAGGAGACGACCCACGCGATCGCGAGGGCCCAGATGATTCGAGGGTTCCGTTTCCGCCACGTCCAGAAGCCGATGGCCGCCAGCAAGACAGCGACGACTCCGAGCGTGTGCAATCGCTCGACCCATTGCGCCGCCTGCTGCGGAAAGGCGCGCGCCGCACGTTCCCCCCAGATCATGTGTTTCACGTTGGGGATGAAAGGATCGTAGAAGTTGAGGGCCCAGGACTGCATTTCCATCAGCGAGCGCTCGAGCGCCCCGGCCGAGGATAGCTTCAGCATCTCGACCAGCACCGGCAGCATCAGGACGACAGCGACGACAACCGACATGCCAATGCCCGTCCACCAGGCGCGTTCCCGCCAGACTTGGTTCCCCCATGTCCGCGCGATCGCGTAAGTGCCGACGATCAGGCCGAGTGCGTAACCGTAGTACCAGGATCCGAGCGCCGACAACGCAACAGCGAACCCGAGGAGCGCGGCGCGGCCGAGCGTCCGCCGCTCGAGGAATAATTCGAACGCATACAGCGTGAGCACCAGCCACTGCGTGGTGAGCTGCGGAAGGTGGCCCGGCAGGTGCGCGAAGCGGAACGGCATGAACGCCACGATCGTGCCGGCGAGCAGCGCCGCGGCACGGCTGCCAGTGAGGCGATGAACCCAGAGGTAGCCGAAGAACCCAGTCGCGACGAACGAGAACAGGATGATGCTGTTGTAGGCGGCTTCGGGTCCGATCGTCATCGTGATCGGCAGTGCCAGGACAGTGTTTGGTGTCGTCAGCTCACTGCGGGCGAGCGAGTGACCGACCGGATAGTAGACCGTTGGATCGAAGAACGGGCTGACGCCGAGATCGAAGAGCGCGCGTTTCAGCCACCACAGGCTCCGCACGTAGTAGAAGTTGTCGCCCTCCCAGCCGGGTACCTCCACGCGCGAGAATCCAGCTACCACCGGATAAACCAGGAGGCAGGTGAGGACGACGTAAAGCAGAACGGCCGGGAAGTGGTGAACGACTCGTGATGAAACGCGCGTATTCAGGGCATCGCGATTATAGCCGACTAGCGCACCGTCACCCTCACGACGCGAGCCGGCACGAACGCGAGACGCGCCGTGCTCCACGCGAACACCGCGACGTCGTAGGTGCCCGGCGGCAGGCCCGGTGACACCAGGTCGTAGGCGCCGCGGGCGAACCGCTCACCGAACATCACGCCGACATCTGGACGGTGACCGCCGTATTCGGCGAGGCCCATGAAAATCGGCGTTCCGTGACCTGAGTCCTGCACCGGATAAGCCCATACGTGGACCGCGCTGATGCCGGTCCCGACGGTGTCATCAAGATCGACGGCCCATCCCGCGATCAGGATCTGCTCGCCCGCTGCGAACTGCTCCTCTGTGGCGGGCGTGTCGATGGTGACTTGCGCGCCGACGCGATTGCTGCCTTTCGGATGGAGGTTGAAACGCACCTCCTGCCGCGCCACGGCACGTCCATTCTCGGACCGGACGAAGACCAGGTCGTACGCCCCGACGAAGCCGACCCCGGGTTGCCACGTGAATGTTCCGGTCGCGTCATCGAGGTTTGATCCGACCGGCAACGCCGTGAGCGCCTCACCGGCGCGGAGGTATCCGGCGAGTGCTCGACCCTCGTGGTGGGAGGGTCCGAGCTTCAACTCGAAGCGATCGAGCTCTTCGCCGTGGATTACGGCCCGGCCGTCAGCGTCCGCAGCCAGAGGGCGGAAGGGAACGGTGAGGTCGAAACCGCGCCGACCGGCCACGGGTTCATCCGCCAGCGGCGCGCCGGCAACCTCGCCGCGGATTGCGGTGGTGGACGACGCGCTCACGGGCATCGCGGCAATGGTGTCGCTCGAGGTGACGGCCTGAGTGATCGCACCGCTCACGCCGCCGTTGACGGTGAAATAACGGCTCCCGATACCTTCCGCACCGCCGGTGTTGTCGACGACGAGCCACGCGATGGTGTGGACGCCGTCGCTCAGCGCCGAAGGATTGAAGTTGAACACACCCGCCGCCGTGTCGATACCCGCATACGACGGGAACAGCGCGCTCAGGTCGCCGCGGTTCGTCCATCCCGAGGGCGAACCGACCGGAGCACCATCGATGTAAACCGTCACCGTCCCGCCACCCGGCGGATCCGCACGACGGGGCGCCGGTGCCAACGCCCAGCCGAAGTTGTTGTACGAGGTGCCGCCGATCGTTTCACCCTGGGCCGGTGTGTCGATCGCGCCGAACGGCAGCGTGGCCGAACTGTTGTCGACGGTGATCGTCTTGCTGCCGAGCAGCGTCGTGTGGCCGTCCACATCCTCTGCGTAGGCATGAAGCCTGAACGTGCCGTTGCCGCCGTTGGGCAGGAAGTTGGTCAGCAGCAGGTAGCCCCAGCCGCCCCGGGTATTGCGTGGCGCGGTTGGAAACGGGGTCGGCAGGTCTGGACGCGCGCCGTCAACGAACAATCCGTCCGCAATGAATACTGGCCACGGACCTTCACCCGCAACCGGGTCGCGCACAATTCGCACCCGGCCGACTTCGAGATCGTCGAGGGCCCAGCCGGTCACCGGGATCGAACCGGTCATCCCGGTTACGTTGTCGGCGGGACTATCGAACGCCCCGATCGGCGCGCCGGTCGCCCCCTGGAACGTCCGCAGGTTGACCGTGATGGGCCCTGGATTGTTGGCGGACCCGGAGAAGGTCAGCGTGACGCTGCCGCTGGCGGAAGCCCCGACGGGTGCCGTGCCGTGGAACTGGACGCCGACGGACAACAACGCCGGACCGGTGCCGGATGCCGGTGACACCGTGAGCCACGGCCGGTTCGACGTGGCCGTCCACGTCACCGTACCGGGGTGACTCTGGGTCAGGCGCACGGTCTGCGGCCGCGTGCTGCTCGTGAACGACGCACCTGTCGTGGCGGCACCGAAGTGCAGCGTGGTCTTGTCGAGCCCCATCGAGGGAGGCGTTCCCTGGATGACCGTGAAGGTCTGGCCGCCGATGGTGATCGTCCCAACACGGCCCTGGATCGATCCGGGCAACGGCGAGATCGAGTAAGTGACGGTTCCGCTTCCGTTCCCGGATCCACCGGCCGTCACGGTGATGAACGACGAGTTCGACACCGCCGTCCAGCCGCAGCCACCGGCCGCAGAGACGCCGACGGTGCGGCCCGACGCCCCGCCGACCTGCTCGGTCGCACTCGAGGGTGACAGCGTGTAGGTGCAGACGTACGTGAAGCCATCGACGAGCGCCGCGGCCTCAGCATTCGGATTGGTGACGGTCACCGTCCGTGCACCAAGCGCCCCGGGGGGCGTGACCGCGGTCAGTGTCGTAGGACTGGCCACAAAGACCGACAACGCGGCGTTACCGCCGATGTGGACGGCCGGTAAACCACCGCTCGTCGCGAAGTTCGTACCCGACACGGTGATCGAAGTGCCGCCCGCGGTTGGACCGGACGACGGAGTCACCGACGAGATCGTCAGGGGGCCCGCCGCCTGGGTCACCGCGAAGATCTGGCCCCCGACGATGAAGAAGCCGGAGCGCGCAACCCCGGCGTTTGCCGAGACGCTGTAAGTAAGCGTTCCGCTGCCGTCCCCCGTCGACTGATTCGCGACCGTCAGCCAGTCCACCGACGGCAGGGCAGACCACGAGCAACCGTTCTGAACCGTCACTGAGAAGGTGTCACTCTGCGCGGCGCGCGAGAGCGCCCTGCCGGTGGGGCTCAAGTTGAAGGTGCATCCCGTACCGGTATTGGGATAGATGAACTCGAGACCGGCCCTGTCGTCGGGCCCGAGCGCGGGGGGCGTCGGGGTCACGCCGTCTATGCAGCATGACGGATGCATGATGTTGGTCGGCCCCTGGTCGGTGTGACCCAGGCCGATGGTGTGACCGATTTCGTGCTGAAGGACTCGCCGGAAGCTCGGCGACTCCCTGAACGCCGCCGGCAGGTCCACGGCATTCTGGAAGATCACGTAGCCCCTCACGAAGCGATTCCAGGTGCGGCCATTGAAGGTGCCGGCGCCGCCCTGCATCCCGCTGCCGCCGCCAATCGCGAGGGTGCTGCTGCTGATCTCGTCGTTCGGGTCCTCGTAAGAGATGACGCCGATTGGTGATGACGACAGACCGGCCCAGGGTCCGCTGGCCGAGCCCTGGGTCGTGGTGCCGTCGTAGACCAGTTGAATCGACGCCGAGGGCGGATCCGTCCAGGCCTGGAGGGCCACGAGGATGTCCAGAGTGTCGTCGGCGGGATAGACCGGCGAAGTGGCGTTCGTGTTCTTGTACCAGAGGACAGGGATGCCGTAGTCGGCCTCGAGCCAGCGATGATCCGACAACGTGGTGAAGGCCTGGGTGACGACCGTCAGCCCTCCGGATTCAGCTTCGAGTTCACGACGCGTGAGCCTCGCCCTGCGCCCGGTGACCCCTTCCGCCAGCTCGCGGAACTCTCTCAGCGTCCGCCGCGCCGGCGCCGCCGCGGGTCCACCGACGACAAGAGTGTCGGACATGTTGCGGATGAGGGCGCCGACCGACGGGCCGCTGGTGACGACGTCGAACTTCGAAAAGCCCATCGCCACGCTGCGGAGCCCGCGCGGACCCCGCTCCAGGCACACCACGACCTCAGTTCCCGGTGCGTATTCGACGCCGCCGGCGACGTAGAGGAATTCTCCCTGGTGAACGCCGCCAAGCTCCCAGACCTCGATGATGTCGCCATCGCGTCCGGTGAGGTCCTCGAGAACCGCGAGGGTGGTGACGGTGAAGATGGAGCCGTTCGGGGATCGGACGCTCCGTGCGCTGCCGCAGGACGCGCGCGCGGACGACGCGTTCTGAGAGAGTAATGAGCTCCGCATCCGTCCGGTATCTGACCGTGGAGGCCTCGACCTTGCTCATGGGGAGCACGGCCGAGAGGACCAACACGATGACAGCTATGGCGGCGCGCGCAGGGACCCGCGGGATCCAAAAGCTCATATGTTCTGACGTCTCACTCAACCACTTTGAATAGCGTCCCGAAGTGTCCGGCACGGTTTGGGCGCGTTGAGAGCGGCGACCCAAGCGAGACGCGGACCGGGACGAGCCGTCCATCACGGACCAGCACGACGTCGTGCAGACCCGCAAATCCTGGGCCAGGTTGCCACTGCAAGCGTCCGCGCGACGGATTGAAGGTCGCGCCCGCGGGCAGAGCCGCCAGCCGGCCGTCAACCACATGATAGGCGTCGGTCGCGCCCTCGACGTTGATCACGACGCGCTCGCCCGAGCGCATCGAGACGAAACGCGGTCCACCCGGCAAGTTAGTGGTCGCAATCGGCGTCGGCTGATACCCGGTGGCTATGCGAACAGGCGCGCGCTCGTCGATGGCCCCGGCGCTACGAACGGAGCGACCCTGGAGCGGTCCGCTCCACCTGCCGGCCGGCGCGTCAACAACGAACGGATCTGCCTGTGCTGCTCGTCATTGCGCCGCTCGCGTTCTGGATCGTGAAGTAGCGGCTGCCGATCCCTTCCGCCAGTCCGTTGTTGGCCGTCACAACCCACGCGATGGTGTGAACGCCGTTGGCGTAGGTCCTCGAATCGAATGTGAAATGACCGACGGCGTTCTTCACGCCGCTGTAAATGCTCTCCGGAAAGGCCGCGACAATGTCGGCCCGCTCGACCCACAGGCTCGGCGAACCCAGCATCACACCGTCGATCACGACCGCCACCGAGCCGAAGGGTGGGTACGCCTTGGCCGAACCACGCACCAGGACCCATCCCCAGTTGTTCACGGTACCGCTCACCGTCTCACCCTGCCCGGGCGTGTCGATCGCGCCGAACGGTGTGAACGATGTCGAGTTGGCGGCGGTGATGTTCACCGACCCGAGCCGCACCAAGCTGCCTTCGAGGTCGGTCGCGTAGGCATGCAGCCGGTAGCTCCCATCCCCCTGGTTGGGAAGGAAGTTGGTCAGCAGCAGGTATCCCCAGCCACCGCGGTACTGGAACGGCGAATCAGGAAAGGCCGCCGAAATATCGTTCCGCGCATCGTCGACGCGAGTGGCCTGACCGAGAAACTTGAGACCGGGGGCCTCGCCGGCCACTGGATCCCGCCAGATCGCCACTTGCGAGATGCCGACGTCATCGACCGCCCATCCGGTGACCGCGATGGAGCCGCTGACGAGCGCGCCTTCACCGGGGGTGTCGAGCACGCCGATGGGTACGGACGTCACCGCGTACGAACGAAGCGTGACCGCGACCGTCGCGGTGTTGGCGATGGTCCCGGCGGAACAGGGTTCCACGGTCAACGTCGAGGCCTGGTTGAAGCCGGCGGGGAAACTGGCGGACGCCGCGCTGACGGTGAAGGAACCGTTGCCGTTGCCGGTCGACGGCGAGACGGCAAACACAGACGGGGTCGGGTTGCTGACCGTCCAGCACGGGGACCCGGAGGTCACGTTGACGCGAACAGTCTGGGCCGGTGTGATGTTGGTGCTGTTGGCGACGCCGAAATTGAGGCGCGCCCGGTTCACCGATACTTCCGGCGCCGCGTTGTTGCTCAGGATGACGGGCCACTTCGCATAGACACGGTTCTCGTTCGCGCCGCCCGAGAAGTTGTCGCGGAACACGGCATAGATGTAGACCGACGGGGCACTGACGCCGCTCGTGTTCCAGGAATATGAGCCGAACGACGAGGTGGACACGTTGGCCTGGATGAGCGTGCCGTCGAAGTTGGCGTTATCGGTGTCGTAGTAAAGGTCGACCGTGCCGGTGCCGCTGTCGGTGAAATCCCAGCTGATGTTGTAGGAGCTGCCGGCCCGCTCGAACGCCGCGAGCTTGACGCGCGACACGAAGAACGGCGTCGCCGGGGTGTATTCGTGCGGGTCGATGCGAAACAGGTCCAGGCCCGGATTGGCGGCCGAGCCGCGCACCCAGCCCGCCGGACAGCCCTCCTCGATCGCCACCATCGCCCGGTCGGCGAGGTCCATCGTCAATGTATTCACGACGTTGGCGCCGGCGCGGCTGGTGAAGATGATGTCGTCGGTCACGCTCTCACCGCAGGCGTCGTTCCCGGCGACGCGCCATGCCACGCGAGCGATCGAGCCCTCGTTGATGCTGCGGGCGAAATTCTGGACCCCCATCTCCACCGTGAGGATCCGGTACTTGTTCGGATCGATCCGCGTCGTGGCGCCCCGGCCTGGATTCCAGAGCAGACCGAAATGCGGATCGCCAGCGCCCGCCTCCGGGCCGGCGATGCTGGTGCCGGTGAGCACGGTCCGCAGCCCGAGGTCGATGCCGGCCTGGCTCTGGAGCGGGATCGACTGCGTCGCCGCGCCATTGATGAACCGGAACATGTCGACGTCCGAGAGTGCCGCCATGTCCCACGGGTTGCCGAGTTCAACGGTGGCGAAGTCGTCACCACCTTCCGGCGACGGCGTCACGAAGTTGAGCGTCGGGGCGTCGTTGACCACCCACGTGTCGGCGGAGATATTGGCGCCGGTGAGGGTCCCGCCGGCCGTGATCGACACCCACCTTGTAGGTTCCAGGTGCGAGGGCGCCCGCATAGAACTTGTAGCCGCTGCCGCTCGTTCCGCAGCCGGCGGAGGCTGAATTCGCGCTGCCCGAGGTTCCGACCGCACCGAGCGCGATCGGCCCCAGGTTCGCGTTGGTCGTGGCGTCGATCAGGTAGATGTTCACGGTGCCGCCGCCCGACCAGGTGATCGTCCGGCAGAGTGTGGGGTCAATGCTCACGAGGCGGGCCCAGTCGATCTCGACCTGGACGCCGGCCTGGTTGGTGGGATCCAACCGCAGCGTCCGCACCGTGCCGCCCCACTGGAATCCTGTCGCTCCCAGCGCGCTGGCGGTCATCTGGGAGAGGTCCATCAGGTAGATGCGGAACGCCTGCGACGTGAGGAAGTCCGGCGTGAGAACGGTCAGGCTGTTGTCGAAGATCGAATCCCGGTTCCAGAACAGCTGCATCTGCGAGCCGGGATGGTTCACGTTCATCCGCATCGCCAGCACCTTGTAGGTGTTCGCATCGATCGGGAAATTGGAACCGGTTTTCCCGATCCGCGCCGCGTGCGGGTTGCCGGTGTCGAGCAGGAAGACGCTGGGGTCGTTGTTGGACGAGACGGCGGAAAACACGCCGTTCGCGAATGAGATGCCGCTCCAGTTCGGCTGCGGTTCATCCGTGCCGTCCAGGAACGCGCCGAAATCGGTCCGCTGCTGCATGTCCCAGGGGTCCTGGAACGCCTGGGTGGCGAAGTCCTGGGCGGCCTTGACGTTGGGCGGACCAATCGAGGTCACGGTCTGCGAAGTCGCAGCGGTCGCCGTGCACACGCATAGAGCAACCGCCAGAAAGAATGTCTTCATAGAGTAGGAATCTCGAGTGACCGAAGCGGCCGGGGAGGCAGGACCGATTATACAGCGCATCCGAAATGGTTCACAAACAGCCTCTGCGCTACACCTCGGAGCGAAATCAACCGATAGGTAGAGCGGTACGCTGCCGTCGCGACGGGGTATTCTTATCTGCCCTCTGCGAGGAAGTCAGGTCACGTGTCCGGGCTGCTTTATTACCTAATCGGCACTTTCGCTCTCTCGGCAGTCCTCACGCCGGTTGTGCGGCAGGTTGCCATTCGCCTTGGGCGCGTTGCGTCGCCACGCTCCGACCGCTGGCATACCCGCCCGGTCGCGATGCTCGGTGGCTTCGCCATCATGCTCTCGATGACGATCGCCCTCGTCGGCGGCGGCGTCATCGGATCCGTCCTGCCGCTGTTTGCCGGCGCCTTCGCCATGTTCGCGCTCGGAGCCCTGGACGATGAGTTGCACTTTGGCGCCGCGACCAAGCTGGTCGCGCAGACCGTCATCGGGTCGGTGATCGTCTACCTCGCGCCGGCGGTCGAGTTGACGGGCCTGCCCATTGTCGACGAACTGATCGCCCTGGGCTGGGTGGTGGGGATCACCAACGCGTTCAACCTGCTCGACAACATGGACGGGCTGTCGTCGGGCATTGCGGCCATCGCCGGGAGTTTCTACCTCATCATTCTGTTGGACGGTGGCCCTACCCCGCTAGCCATCGCCATTGCCACTTTCACCGGCGCCACGCTGGGCTTTCTGATCTACAACTTCCAGCCGGCCAAGATCTTCATGGGCGATAGCGGTAGCCTGTTGCTGGGGTGCTTCCTGGCCGGGGCGGCGCTGTTTGCGGCGCCGGGCGCGGCCTCACAGCTCGCGCCCATCGCCAGTGTGCCTCTCCTGATCCTGCTCATCCCGATCTTCGACACCGCGTTTGTCATCGTGACGCGATGGATGTCGGGCCGTCCCGCGATGGTAGGCGGTCGGGATCATCTGTCGCATCGCCTGGTGGGTTTGGGCATGCCGGAGCGGCTGGCCGTGCTCGGCCTTTATGGGCTCGCGGCGCTCGGCGGCATGATCAGCATCAGCCTGCTGCGAGTCGATTACGGGTTTGCGACCATCGTTCTCGGCGCTTACCTGATCCTGCTGGCAGGGATCGGGCTGGTGCTCGGCCACGTGGAGGCGCACGCCGAAGCGGCGGAGCAGCCGCACGCACCGCTCGTCGCGGAACTCGCCTACCGCAACCGCATTTACGAGGTCCTGCTGGACGTCGCGCTGCTGACGCTGGCGTACTACGCTGCGTTCCGGGTCCGGTTCCACGGTCCGGAGTTCGCCCATTTCCTCGGATACCTTGTCGCGGCATTCCCGGTCGTTCTCGCCTGCCAGCTCTCCGGACTGGCGCTCGCCGGAAAGTACCGCCAGGAGTGGCGCAGCTTCGGGGCCGCGGAGTTCCTGACGATCCTCAAAGGGATCGCCTTCGGCGTCGCCGGCTCCGTGCTCGCGATCCTCTACCTGTATCGGTTCGAAGGATTTTCACGAACGGTCTTTGCGCTCGACGCGGCCTTCCTCGCCTTCCTGCTGATCGGCACGCGGGTCGCGATCACGTCGGTGGACGACTATCTGCGGCGGCAACGGCAGCGCGGCGATCGCGTGCTCATCTTCGGGGCGGGACGCGGCGGCACGGTCCTGCTGCGCGAGCTGCTCGAAAATCCGGCCCACAACCTCTCGCCGGTCGGCTTCATCGACGACAACCCGGCCAGGCGCGGCATGCGCATCGAAGGGCTCGAAGTGCTCGGGGCGCTCGAAGATCTGCCGGCGCTGATCGAGTCACACCGGCCGGTGGAGATCCTGGTCAGCGTCAACGGCCTCGACCGGGGCCGTCTTGGCGTGCTCGCCACCATCTGCCGCAAGCACGGGCTGCGCGCCCGCGTCATGCGCTTCGCACTCGAGGAGCTCGGCCCCGTGCCTCATGTCCGGCATGATTCCCAGGCCAGCTGACGCCACGGCGGCGCTGGTGGATCGCGCCGCGTCCCCATCCTCGATCTCGTCCACGATCCGGGCACTGGCCGGCTACCGGCACCTGCTGCGCAATCTCGTACTCAAGGATCTGAAGCTCAAATACCGCGGCTCGGTATTCGGCTTCCTGTGGTCGCTGGCCAACCCGCTGCTGATGATCGTGGTCTACACGGTCGCATTCACCGTCTTCCTGCAACGCGGGTCGGAAGGCTTCGTCTTCTACCTGATGCTGGGGATACTCGCGTGGACCTTCTTCGCGGGTTCGATCAGCGCCTCGACGGCATCGATTGCCGACAACGGCGGGCTGGTGAAGAGCGTCTTCTTCCCGCGCGCCATCCTGCCGCTCGCCACCGTCCTCTTCAACCTGGCGCAGTACCTGTTGACCATCGTGGTCTTCCTGCCGTTCATGCTGCTCTACTACGGGATCGCGCCGGCCGCGCCGATGCTCCTGTTCCCCATCTTCCTGCTCCTGCAGTCGGTCTTTACCGTCGGCCTTGCGCTACTGCTCGCGACCGCGACGGCGTTCTTCCGGGACGTCAAGCACCTCGTGGACGTCGGCCTGGCGGCGTTGTTCTGGCTGACGCCGATCGTCTACACGATCGACAATCTGCCCGAACGCGTGCGCCTCCCGATCCTGTTCAGTCCGATGGCGCCCTACATCACCGCCTACCACAACGTGTTCTACGACCGCGTCTGGCCTGAGCCGCTGACATGGACGCTCGCTGTCGTCTATGCGCTGGTCGCACTCTTCATCGGCCTTGCCGTCATCGTGCGCTACGACGAACAGTTCGCGGAGCGGGTCTGATGACGACCGTGCTCGAGGCCCGCGGCGTTTCGAAGAAGTTCAACCTGCGGCACAACCCGTCCGGTGAACTGAAGGCCCGCGCGCTCGGGATGCTGCATCGCCACCGCCGCCAGCGGACCGAGGATTTCTGGGCCCTGCGCGACCTCTCCCTTCGCATCGCGGCCGGCGATTCGATCGGGCTGGTCGGACGCAACGGCTCGGGCAAGAGCACGTTGATGAAGATCGTTGCCGGGATTCATCGGCCGACAACCGGCCAGCTGCTGGTGAAAGACGGCGCCCGCGTCGGCAGCATGATCGAGCTCGGCATCGGTTTCCATCCCGAGCTAACCGGCGACGAGAACGTGTTCATGAACACCGCCATCCACGGCCTGAGCCGGGCGGAGGCGCTGGCGATCTACGACGCGGTGGTCACCTACTCAGGACTGCGGCATTTCATGGACGTGCCGCTGAAGAATTATTCATCCGGCATGCAGATGCGGCTCGGCTTCGCGATCGCGGCGCAGCTCGATCCCGACATCCTCCTGCTCGACGAGATTTTCGCGGTCGGGGACGAGGATTTCCAGAAGCAGTGCATGCGCACGCTCCAGAGCTTCCAGGAGCGCGGCCGCACGATCCTGTTCGTGTCGCATTCGGCGGCCGCCGTCCAGGCCATCTGCCGCCGCGCCTGCCTCATCGACGCGGGACGGCTTCTGTATGACGGCCACGTCGACGGGGCCTTGACCGAGTACAGGCGCCTCAGCGCCGCCGATCCTGATCGCGTCGTCGGCAGCCAGGGTCCCGCCACCGCACCGATCGAGGTCAGCGAACTGGATCTCTCGTGGCATCGCCTCGCGACCGGCGGCAACTGGGACGACCAGGGGCAGTGGGTCTACGAGTTCCTGCGCGGACAGGGGCTGAGGCCGGATCATTACGTCCTCGAGGTCGGCTGCGGCAGCCTCGCCGGCCGCAGCGCGGTTGCTGCCCCACATGGACGAGCACCACTACTGGGGCTTCGAGAAAAACATGGAGTTGTTCAATGCGGGAGTGCAGATCGAGCTGCCCCGGCTCGGGGTCGCGCCTGAGCGCGGACACTTCATCGTCAACGACGATTTCGACCTGGCGGGAGCGCCGCACCTTTTCGATCTCGCGATCGCCAGCGGCCTGGTGAGAAGGCTCTCGCTCAACGCCGTCGCCCGGGCCATGGCGGCGGTGGTGAAGAAGCTTGCGCCCGGCGGCCGCTTCTACATCACCTGGCCCGAGAATCCTGATCCCGCGTCGTTTGAACCGATCGTGCAGTCAGACGGCACTCGCACCTTCGCCGACCGAGAGCCGTTCCACTACAGTTTCGCGACCCTCGCGGCGATCGCCGAGACCCTCGGCGCCCGGGCCGAGCGGCTGCCGGATACAAGCCATCCGCGCGGCGAAGCGCTGATGGTCCTTATGCGCGGCTAAGCCGGTCGTTCCCTTTTCCCTTTTCCATTTTCCATCGGCCGGCGTCGCTAGCGGCCCGGCAAGCGCGCGCCAGCTCGGTGGCATGTTGCGCTCGACTTCGACACCGGCGAACGGGGTCGCCGACTGGACGCCCACCTCTCGGGCCCATGCCGCCATCTTCGCGAGTCCATCGGGCAGGCTCGTCTCGGCACGATCGCCGAAGACCCGGTGTGCCTTCTGAATGGTCGCTGTAAGCGACAACGACCTCGTTGCGCGCCGGCACATGCACGACGGGATGCCCGGGCACTCCCATCGCCTCGGCAACGTGCTGCGCCAGCGCATTGACCGTGTAGGCCCGGTCAGCGCCAAGGTTGAAGATCTCGTTGGCGGCCGCTTCCATCCAGGGCGACTCCGCGATGATCGGCGCAATATCGCCGACATAGCTGAACGCGCGCTGTTGCTCGCCGTCACCGAAAATCCGCATCGGCAGGCCCGACATGATCTGGTTCATGAAGATGCCGATGACATTGCGATAGGGATCGCCGAGGTTCTGGAACTCACCGTAGACGTTGTGGGGCCGCACGATGACCGAGCGCAGCCCGAACATCCCTCGCGCGCTGGCCAGGTCCATTTCCACCGCGAGCTTGGCGATGCCATACGGATCTTCGGGATGCGGCGTGTGGTCTTCCCGCATCGGTGACTGGCCGGCGCCGTAGACGGCGATCGAGCTGGTGAAGACAAAGCATTCGACCTCGTGGCGGATGCTCTCGTTGACCAGGTTGATGCTGCCGATGACGTTGTTGGTGTAGTTGAAGCGGCGGATGAAGTGCGACAGCCCCTCGGCCGCGTACGCGGCGAGATGGTAGACGTAACGAAACTCGTGCTTGCGAAAAAGCTCGGCCACCAGTTCGTGATCGCATACGGATCCCTGGACGAAGGTGGCGCCATTGGGAACGTTGTGTGCAAAGCCGCCGGAGAGGTCGTCGAGGGCTATCACCTCGACGCGGTCCAGAGCCAGGAGCGAGCGGACCACGTGCGATCCGATGAAACCCGCGGCGCCGGTCACCAGCGCAGCCGGGCGTTCGTGCGATGAGGTCATAAGGGGATCAGTCCGTGACGGAGGGCTGAGAAATCAGCGCCCGCCAATTATAATGTTGGGGCGATTCCCTGATACATCCTGATGAAACGCGCCCTGCTGGATTTGCTGGTCTGCCCCTTCTGCGAGGGAGCGCTCACCTGTCACGTCCAGAGTGAAGGGGTGGGCGGCGAGATCGTCGAGGGCCTGCTGCTCTGCGCACAGTGTTCACGCTGGTACCCGATTACGGAACAGTTACCGGAACTGCTACCCGACCACTTGCGGGACGCCGACCGCGATGTTGAACTCTTCAAACGATCCGCCGCGGGACTGACCCCGGCGCGGCGCGCGATTCACGAACAGTTCCGCCCGGAAGCCGGCTCGGGCTCCGACGAGGGCGCTCACCACAAGACGGCCGAAATCAGCATCAAGAAACGGGTCGTCGACGAGAAGGACTTCTTCGGTCCGGGCTACAGCGCACCGTTCAATCCGCACAACACGGAGTTCTCGCTCTACCTCGTCCACCTCTTCGGCGCCGTGGCGCCGCTGCTCGAGTGCCGGACGGGTGATGTCGTGATCGACAGCGGCTGTGGGTACTCGTGGACAACCGAGTGGCTGCACCGCAGCGGGATCAACGCGGTGGGCGTGGACATCTGCCGGACATATCTGCACATCGCCATCGAGCGGCTCGGAACGAACCGGCCGCACCTTGTCGTTGCGGACGTCGAGAACCTGCCGTTCCGCAGCTCGTGCGCCGACGCGATCCTCGCCTACGAAAGTTTCCATCACATCCCTGATCGCCCGCGCGCCATGCGCGGCTACTCCCGGATCCTGAAGGACGGCGGGCGTCTCGTCCTCGCCGAGCCAGGTGCCGCCCACGAAGAAGCGCCCGTCTCGGTCGAGGTCATGGCGAAGTACGGGATCCTCGAGAAGGGGATGGAGCTCGCCGATGTGAACGCGTATAGCGCCGGGACCGCATTCGGCGCCCCCGAGCAGATCTTCATGGTCCAGGCGCAGCACCGCGATCTCGCCAAGAGGGTCGTCGAGATTGCGCGAGTCAACAGTCCTGTCGAAGGGAACATCTTCCGGCTCCGCAAGAATGGGAGCAGTGATCCGGACGTCCAGCCGAGCAGCGCGTCCTTCGACGACATCGCGGTATTGGCCACCGAGGCGCCGCGGCTGCGCGAGCAGCTCGGCTCTGTGAGCCGTCAGCTCGTGGACACGCAGCTGGCGCTGGCCGAGGCGAAGGACCGCATCTTCCACATGGAGCGGAGCCTGTTCTGGCGAATGCGGGAGCTGTGGCAGTCCGCGAGGACCGCGATCCGGCCGCCTGTTTTGTCCCCGAAAATACGCGCGGTTGGCCCCCCCCAAACGTCTGAATCCGGGCGACTTACGTCAAATGGGGCCAGGCCCCTTAAGGGGCCTGGCCCCGTTGCCGGCAAATCCGAACGATGAGCGAGCCGGGGACGGACGCGGTGGTCAAAGAACTCGAGGACCTCGTGGCACGGCGGGAGGCGGTACTGCGCGACTCCGCGGCAGGTACTCGCGCGGCAGGACGCCATCCGCAACAGCACCAGCTGGCGGATCCTCGAGATCTACCGCAGGACGCGGATCAGGTTCGGGATCTCGGGTGTGCGTCCGACGGCGCTCCACGCGATGCTCCGCGCGAAGCGCCGCTCACGCCGCGTGCCTCGCTTCGTCCGCACGGCGCCGGTCGGTGTCAATGTCTCCGGATACCTCGACACCGAAAGCGGCATGGGAGAAGCCGCGCGCGCCAGCATCCGTTCGGTCCAGGCCGCCGGGCTCCCGCTCGCCCTCAACAACGTCCCCTCACGGTTACGCGCGCAGGACCGCTCTCATGCAGACGCCTTCATCACCGCGAACCCGCACCCCTTCAACCTGGTGCACCTGAACGCTGACAACATGGGCTGGTTCGCCGCCTCCAGAGGACGACGGTACTTTCGCGACCGCTACACGATCGGGTTCTGGTTCTGGGAGCTGTCGACCTTCCGCGACGAGTGGCTGCCGTTCTTTGGTTACGTGGACGAAGTCTGGGTCGCCACCGAGTTCGGCCGCACCACAATCCAGGCGTGCACGTCTCTGCCCGTGGTGCGCATGCCGCTGCCGATCGTGCTGCCGCCCGCGCCGGCGCTCTCGCGTGCGCACTTCGGCCTGCCCGCACACGGGACGGTGTTTCTCTACGCCTTTGATGTGTCGAGCCAGACGGAGCGCAAGTTCCCGGTCGCGGCAATCCGCGCCTTCAGACGAGCGGCGCTCCCGCGCGAGGCCGCTGTGCTCGTGCTCAAGTTCACCAACGCCGAGTACGACAGGGACGCCGTGCGGCGGCTCACCGAAGAAGCGGCGGGCCTGAACGTGGTGATGCTCGACGGGTATATGGACCGGGCGGAGCTCACCGGCCTGCTGCGGACCGCGGACTGTTATCTCTCACCGCATCGCGCCGAAGGTTTTGGACTGACGCTGCTGGAAGCCATGTCGCTCGGCAAACCGGTGGTCGCGACCAACTATTCCGGCAACGTCGATTTCATGACCAGCGACAACAGCTATCCGGTCGACTACCGGCTGGTCGCGTTGACGCGGAACTATGGTCCATACATGCGCGGTGCCGTCTGGGCCGATCCGGATCTGGATCAGATGGGCGCGATCATCCGGCACATCGCGGAACACCCGGACGAAGCCAGAGCGCGAGGCGCCCGGGCCAAAGCCGACGTGGAGCGCGACTGGGCTCCCGCAGTGACGGGCGCCCGCGTCCGTGGCCGCCTCGAATCGATCCGCGAGGGTCGCACCGCGATATGACAAGGCCGCCACAGCAGGACCCGCAGGAGGTGCGCCGAGCCATTGCGGCCGCGCGCATGGAGCTGGCCGCCGCCGAAGACGAGAACCGTCGCCTCCACGCCGAGCTGTCGTTGATGGAGCGCTCGACCGGACTCCGTGTGCTGGTTAGAGCGCGAGAAGCCGCGGGGGATGTCGCGCTCCGCATCCGGCATCCGCTGTGGTCGGCCGGCACGCTGGCACGAAGAGTGATCGCCCTTCGGCCGGTGGATGCGGCGGCACGGTCCGCGGCGCACCTGCTCCGACGATCGCACCCGCTGCGACTGCTCGCGCCGGTGCGGTCGTGGACCGACCGCGGCAGCGCGACCGAAGCGGTCCGCTGGATCGGCCCGCTGACCATCCGCCACACCGGGCGCCAGGCGCTCTTCTGTCATCCGAACTCGGGCATCGAGTATCGACTGACGGCGATGCCGGGATCGAGCTTCGTCACCGCAGTCGGCCTGTCTCCGATCATCTGGCGCGAGCGTCCGCCGGCGGTTACGTTCCACATCGAGATGCGCAGCGTCGCCAATGACTGGACCCGCACCGCGCAGCTCGTCGTCGACGTTGCCCGAAAGGCGACCGATCGCCGCTGGCACACCCTGCGGATCGCAGTCCCGCCCGACGTCGACCGCTACGGGCAGGACGTGGTGGTCATCCTCTCGACCGCGACCGCAGCGGCCACCGTCACTGACAATGCCTGGGCAGTTTTTGGGGAACCGCGTCTCGAGCGCCGGCGGCCGTCGTCTGAGGTGAAACGATCCGTTGGCGCATTCATGTCGCGCGTACGCCAGGCAGGCTTGAGGAGTGCGCTCCGCGTCGCGCACGATGCGAGCGCGGGACAGGACGCCGAACGATACGCCCGGTGGTGTGCGAGCACCGCTCCGGCGCCGGCCGATCTCGAACGAATGGCGCAGGAGGCGACTCGCCTTACCGTTTCAGCCACGCATCGATATCGTCACCCCGGTCTACAACACGGACCCGAAGTGGCTGCGCGCCTGCATCGAGTCGGTCCGTGGACAGATCTACGCGCACTGGCACCTGTGTCTGGCTGATGACGCCTCGACGTCACCTGCAACGCTGGCGGTACTGCGCGAGTACGAGAATGATCCCCGGATCTCTATCGTCCACCTCGAGAAGAACTCGCACATTTCTGCAGCCAGCAACGCCGCCCTGCAGATAGCTACCGGCGACTTCGTTGCGCTTCTCGATCATGACGACGAGCTGGCGCCCGACGCACTCTTTCACGTGGCCCGGTTCCTCAACGACGAACCCGCGGCGGACCTGATCTACTCCGACGAGGACAAGCTCGATCTCTCCGGGTCGCGATGCGATCCGTATTTCAAACCGGACTGGTCGCCCGATCACTTCCTCACGTGCATGTACACGTGCCATCTGATGGTGGTGCGCCGGACGTTGCTCGAGGACATCGGCGGATTCCGCCGTGGTTATGAGGGCGCTCAGGACTACGACCTGGTGCTCCGGCTGATGGAGCGCACGCGCCGCATCCATCACATCCCGAGGATCCTGTACCACTGGCGCAAGCTGCCCGAATCCACGGCGAGCGCCGGGCTTGCCAAGCCATGGGCCATGGACGCCGGCCGGCTCGCGCTCGAAGACTACGTGAAGCGCAACGACCTGCGCGCGGAGGTGCTGCCGGGACCCGCACCCGGCGTGTTCCGCATCAAGCGCACCATTCGTGACACGCCGCTCGTCTCGATTGTCATCCCCACGGCCGGGCAGCTGCGACGGGAAGGCTCGCGCGAGTTCGACCTGCTCGCCTCCTGCGTGCGCAGCATCAGGCAGCTCACGACGTGGCCGCACTACGAACTGATCATCGTCGCTGGAGCCTGCCGGTCTGCAGCCGGCCACCGTCGCGGCTCTCGAGGGCTGCCGGCACACGATCGTCACCGACGGCGCCACGCCGTTCAATTTTTCACGCAAGATCAACCTAGGCGCGTCGCGGGCGAGCGGCGAGCACCTGCTCCTGCTGAACGACGATGTCGAGGTGATCGATCCGGAGTGGCTGTCGGCGATGCTGGAGCAGTCGCAGGATCCTGGCGTCGGCGCGGTGGGGACGAAGCTGCTCTACCCCGACGGACGGCTGCAGCACATCGGCATGGTGCTCGGCGTCGGCGGCGTCGCGGCGCACGCCTTTCATCAGCATCCGGGTGCATCACCGGGTTACGCGTCGAGCGCGTTGTCGATTCGCAACTACTCAGCCGTGACGGCGGCCTGCTTGATGACGCGCCGTCAAGTGTTTGACGAGGTCGGTGGGTTCGACGAGGCGCTGCCGGTTGATTTCAATGACATCGACTTCTGTCTGCGCGTTCGGCAGGCCGGCTTCCGGATTGTCTTTACGCCTTATGGGCGGTTGTTCCATTACGAGTCGGCCAGCGTCGGCGCGCGCGAGAAACGGCGAGAGGATGTGGAGTTGATGCGTCAGCGCTGGGGTGGCGTGATCGAGAACGATCCGTTCTACAACCCGAACCTGACGCGGGACGGCGCCGACTATCGGTTGAACTCGGGCACCTGGCGGCCGCGTCCACCCGACAGCAGTGGCAGGTAGTGCGTCTCGATCACCTCGCGTGACAGATCCGGCACGCCGGACCAGAGAAGACCGGCCGCCATCTGTTGCTGGCCGGCAATCAGGTCCTCGGTAGTGACACGCGCGATGCTGTGCAGACGTTTGTTCTCGTGCCTGATCGATCGTAGCTGCCCGGCAATTCGCCGCCATGCGGTGGCGTAGGCGCGCACACCGGCCCAGTTTCCTGCCTTCGCGAAGGCGGCGGCATTCGAACGGTCCTCGGCCAGGTAGTTCCTGACGAAGAGCCGCCGCAACGGGCCGGTGAACAACTTCATCGTGAAGCGCAGCCGTCCGTAAGCCGCCATCGCGAGCTTCGCGGGGTGAGGTCGCTTTCCTCACCGCCGCGGACCTTGTAGCCGAAGACATGGCGGACGACAGCCCGCGGCGCCGCGATCGTGCGGAAGCCGAGCAGCCGCGCCCGATAGGACCATTCGGCATCCTCGTAGTAGAGGGGGAAGGCTTCATCCGCGGGACCGACCGCGTCCCACGCCGAGCGCCTCACCAACGTTGCGGCAAAGCAGACCGAAGGCACTTCCGTCAGCGAGTCGAACTGACCGAGATCGAGGTGGCCGATGAAGTTGTCCGTGCCCCACGACCGCTCGTCGACGCGGTTCCCGATCCCGTTGAGGAACGACGGCGCCCACCAGAACATCAGCTTCGCGGCGACCGCCGCAGCGTGCGGATCCGCTTCCGCAACGCGCACGCACTCGGCGATCGCATCGTGATCCAGTTCGATGTCGGGGTTGAGAATCGCGATGTAGGTGCCGCTCGATGCCGCCACGCCGGCATTCACGGCCTGCGCGAAGGTCTTGCCCTCAGGCAGGCGGATGACGCGCACCGTCGGGAACCGCTCCGCGACCCAGCCCTGGACGTTGTCCTTCGAGTTGTTGTCCACGAGGATGACGTCGAGAGGGGTGTAGCGTTGCGCGACGAGGCTGCCAAGGCATCCCTCGAGCCACTGCGTGGTGTGCGTGATGACAACGGCCGACACCGACGGACCGGTCGCCGGCGGCGCCGGACCTCGCGGCGGCTTCACGCCTTCCGCGCCCTCGCGACGCTCCAGCAGTCCGGCCTCGGCGAGGCAGGCGATGCCGGCGCGGATGAAGGGGCCATCGCCAGACGTGCCCGCCCAACTCTCGAGGATCGCCGGGAGTTCTTTCCCGTTCGCGATGATCCAGAGGCGCAGGACGTCCTCGTCGACGGCGACGCGTCCCTCGCGCGGCAGCGCGAGCGCCTGTCGGCCGTGCAGCGTGTCCGGCCTCACACCCTCGGCGTGATGGTAGGTGATCATCGAAGCAGCATTCTCTCATGCGCTCTCCGGGGCGGCAGAGCCGCGCGGTACAATGCCCGCCCATGAGCGGAACCGAGGTGCCATGCGCACTGTGTGGTGCACGCGAGACCAGGCGCCTCTATGCCAAGTTCGATTACGGCATCGAGAGATGCCGCCGCTGCGGGTTGATCTACGCGAACCCTCGTGCGCCCGAGGCGAGGATCCTGGCGCGCTACACGCCGGAGTATTTCTGGGACGAGTACCTGCCCGCCGCCGGTGCGCCTGGCGGACAGGTCGATCTCGAGTATCAGGATCAGCGACACGCATCGATGCTCGCGTTCATTCGCCGGCACGCGCCACGCGCGCGGAAGATGTTGGAGGTCGGCACCGGGGCAGGACTCTTCCTCAAAGCCGCGCAGCGAGCCGGGTGGGAGACCGCTGGGCTCGAGTTGTCGCAGGAGGGCTCCGCCTTCGCGCGCGAGCGCCTCAACCTCGATGTCAGGACCGAACGCGCCGAGGAGATGAGCTTCGCTGCCGCGTCCTTTGACGTCGCCGTGATGTTCGACGTCATCGAACATCTCTTCGACCCGGTCACCGTGCTCGAAGCCACCCGTCGAGCCATCGCTCCCGGAGGCATGCTCATCGTCAGCACACCCAACTACGATGCGCTGTCACGCTTCGTCCTTGGCGTGGATTGGGCGGTGTTGAGTCCACTCGAACACGTCTACTACTTCACCGAGAGCACGCTCGCCGGCATGCTGCGCAAATCGGGTTGGGACAGCGTGGTCACCGAACGTCGCTTTGCCGGCTGGGGGGTGTTAGAGACCATGAACTACCGGTACACGCATGCGCCCGGCAATTGGCGCGCCAGGAGTTACGAGCGCGTGCTCACGTCGCTCGGTGAAAGACTTGCCCCGCTCGTGCAGTCGGCCGGCCGGGCGGACGCGATCCTGTGTATCGCGATGAATCCCGCTGACCGGCCTCTATGAGGCCGCTCGTTCGGAAGCCCAGTCCTGAATGGCGTCGATGACGGTCTGCTGTTGGTCGCTGGTCATGTGCGGGCCCATCGGCAGGCTGAGGACGGTCTCGGCCAGTTCATCAGCCAGGGGATAGGATCCATCGGCCGCGGGCGTACCCGAATACGCGCCGGACCTGTGCGGAGGCACCGGATAGTGGATGAGCGTGCCGATGCCCCTGGCCTGGAGATAGGCCTGCAGGGCGTCTCGCTCCTTGCTGCGGATCACGAACAGGTGCCACGCCGACGTCGTTCCCTCGGGAACGTGCGGCAGCGAGATACCAGCAATCCCTGACAGCGCCTCCGCGTACCGCGCCGCCATCCCGCGCCGACGGCTGTTCCACTCATCGACGTGCGGCAACCTGACCCGCAGAAACGCCGCCTGCAGCGGATCGAGCCGCGAGTTGTATCCGGCAACCTCGTTGAAGTACTTCACGCGCGACCCGTAGTTGCGGAGCACGCGCAGCCGATCGGCCAGTTGATCGTCGCTGGTCGTCACACCGCCGGCGTCACCGAACGCACCAAGGTTTTTACCCGGATAAAAGCTCCAGCCCGCGGCATCCCCGAGGGCGCCCGCCCGCGCGCCGCGATAGACGCCCCCATGCGCCTGGGCCGCATCCTCGATGACCTTGAGACCATGACGCGCCGCCAGTTCCATCAACGGCGCCATGTCGGCGGGCTGTCCGTAGAGGTGGACCGGCATGATCGCGCGCGTCCGCGGCGTGATGGCGGCCTCCACCAACGTCGGGTCGAGATTCGACGTCTCGAGGACAGGTTCGACCGGGACCGGGTTCGCGCCAGCCTGCGACACGGCCAGCCACGACGCAACGTAGGTGTTGGAGGGAACGATGACCTCGTCGCCCGGGCCGATGCCGTACGCACGCAGGATCAGGTGCAGGGCGTCGAGCCCGTTCGCGACCGCGATGCAGTGGCGCGCGCCGCAGTATGAAGCGAACTCCTGTTCGAAGGCGTCCACCTCGGTACCGAGGATGTACCAGCCGGACTCCATGACCCGGTGATACGCCGCGTCGAGGCCTGGCTGCAGCTCTTTGTACGCCGCGTGGAGATCGAGAAAAGGTATAGGAGTGTGCGGTGCCACGTCAGTTTGAACGTTCATCTTACGTCCGAAAATAATCTCAGGCATATCCCTTGCCTTAGCTGTCCGTCCGGCGTGGGGCCAAGGGGAAAAATGGTAAATAGATTCCGATTCGCGTGGGTAGTAGGGGTAGCGCTGATGCTCGCGCTGCCCAAGATGGGTAATGCGCAAGACATTAGTCTCGTTGGCGGGGCAGATCCGATCTGGAAGGGAACGCAACCGAACGCAGCGGCCGGTATCTGGCTCGATCAAGGTGCCGTCGGCGCCGGGGACTCCCGACGCGATCTGATCATCGGTGCTCCGGGCAACGCCAGCATAGCAGGCGCAGTCTTCATTCTTTTTGGCGGACCTGAACGCACCGGTGAAATCCTGCTCTCTGAAGCGCAGGTGATCATCACCAGCTCGGAAGCCGGGAATCGCTTCGGCGTCGCCACGGCGGCGGGCAATATCCTTAATCTCGAAGGATCGATCCCCCAGAACCTGGTGATTGGGGCGCCGGGCGCACTCGGCAATCGCGGCGCGGTGTACCTCATGGCGGCCGGCTTCGGGGCCGGCAGCAGCATTACCGAGGCGAGTGCTGCGGTCCGGATTCTCGGTGCAGCCGGTGACCAGCTCGGAACCGCTGTGGCGACCGGCGACCTCAATTTCGACGGTTACCGCGAGATCATCATCGGAGCGCCGGGCAACGGCCGCATCTACGTCATTCTTGGCGGACCTGGCCTGAGCGGCACCATTGACCTGTCGGTCACGGCTCCGATACGGACCTACTCGGCGCCCGGTATTGGCAGCGTACTCACGTCCGGCGACGTCACCGGCGACAACATCTACGATGTCGTCGCTGGCGCCCCTTCGCAGAACCTCACCTACATCTTTGCCGGCGGCGAATCGATCCCGGCGGCCCCCATCGCGACCTTCTCAGGCATCGACGCCGGCGACGAAGCCGGCACGAGGGTCGGGATCCTCGATCTCGACGCCGACGGACAGCGGGATCTCGTGATCACGGCGCCGGGGGGGGATGGCCCCTTCAACGATCGTACGGATGCCGGCGAAGCCTACGTGGTGTTCGGGCCAGTCGTTGCGGGCGCGCAGACCCTCTCTTCTGCCAACGTCGTGTTCTTTGGTGCCGCTCCATTGATGCGTCTCGGTGACGGCATCACAACCGGCGACATCAACCGTGACCCACTCGACGACCTCGTACTCCTCGGATCGGGCGGCGTCTCAGGCGCCGGCCAGCTCGAGATTTACTACGGTCGCGCGCGCGCCTCCATCGGAGTGGTGCAGCCCGACCAGCGGCGCTTCGTCGACTTCGCCAACGCCGGCCAGGCCAGCCGCAAGGTCTACGGCGACCCGGCCGCTGGCGCCATCACGTCGGCGCAGCTGTTCGCCGTCACTCTCGAAGGCGCGCGCAACATCATCGTCGGCGTCGCGGCCGCAGACAGCGCCGCGGGTAAGGTCTACTTCGTGACCTCGCCAAAGATGCAGGTCACACCAACCACCCTGTCGCTCGTCGCCAACGAGGGCGGGAGCGTGACATCCTCGACGCCGATCCAGATCCTCAACCCGAGCCCGATCGCGATCGGGTGGCAGGCGACAGCCAACAGGCCGTGGCTCTCGACCAACCCGTCTGCAGGATCGATCGACATCACGCATCCGTCATCATTCGCCGTCACGGCTGCGTCACAGGGGCTCGCGACAGGTGTGCACACCGGGACCGTCACAGTGTCCTCGACCAGCGATCACCTCGTGCAGTCGACCCCGGTTGACGTGACCCTGACGGTCACGGGCACCCGGATGGCTCTCGAGACGCCGGTGCATGGCTACGAGGTCGGGACCACGTTCACCGTCGGCGGCTGGGCGCTCGACGTCGCGGCTGCCTCCGGTACGGGCGTCAGCGAGGTCCAGGTTTACGCGTATCCGAATCCGGGATCCGGTCAGACCGGCACCGCACTTGGAGCCGCCACTTACGGCGGGGCACGGCCTGATGTCGCTGCCACCTTCGGGGGACAGTTCACGAATTCTGGCTTCACGAAACAGGTGACGACACTTACGCCGGGGATTTACCAGATCTCGGTCTTCGCGAAGAGCACGGTCTCAAACCAGTTCATGCTGTCGAAATCCGTTGTCATCGTCGTCGTCAACGGCACGCCGAGTCCGAACCCGGTCACGGTACCGGGCGTGATCGATCCGGGCTCGACGCCGACGACGACGCTGCCGGCATACGATCCAAATGGCCCGAATCCGAACACGCGGGTGGCGGTCAATCGAACCAGCATGTCCTTCGGTGCGGTCGCCGGCCCGAACGGTCTGCGCAGCGGTCCGCAGCATGCCACGGTGACCTTCAGTAACGGTATTTCCACGTGGACCGCGACGACCGATGCCCCCTGGCTGCAGATCACGGGCGGATCGGGCAATGGCGCCGCCTCCTTCAATCTGACCGTGAAGGAAGGGACCTACGGGGTCTCCACCCAGACCGGAACCGTCACCATCACGGCGGTCAATGTCCCCAATTCGCCGATCTCGTTCCCCGTCACGCTCAGAGTGTTCGGGGCCTCGGTTCAGCCCGCCGGCGTGATGGATACACCGGTTGACAACATCACCGGCGTGACCGGCGCGATCGCGGTCACGGGCTGGGTCAGCGACGACATCGATATCCAGGAGGTTGGCATCTACCGTGATCCGGTCGGCCCCGAGGTGTCGACCCACCCGACCGGCAAGATGTTTGTCGGCCGTGCGGTATTCGTCGAGGGGGCGCGTCCCGACGTCGATGCCCTCTTCGAGCAGCCGTTCGATTACGAGGCCGGCTGGGGGTACATGCTGCTGACCAACATGCTGCCGTACCAGGGCAATGGCACCTTCACGCTGCACGCCTACGCGACTGACACGGACGGCCACCGAGTTCTGCTCGGGTCGCGCACGATCACCTGCGACAACGCCAGCGCGACGAGGCCATTCGGGGCGATCGACACGCCGGACCAGGGCGGCACCGCCTCCGGCACCACCTACATGAACTTCGGCTGGGCCCTGACGCCGCTGCCGTACTCGATTCCGACCGATGGCTCGACGATCCTCGTCTACATCGACGGCGTGTCGGTCGGCCGCCCGGTCTATAACAACTTCCGGGACGACATCGCCACGCTGTTCCCTGGATACGCGAACACCAACGGCGCCGTCGGGTACTACCAGTTCGACACCACGACCCTCGCCAATGGCGTGCACACGATCGCCTGGGCGGTGGCCGACAACGGCGGGAGGGAGGAAGGCATCGGCAGCCGCTTTTTCACCGTCCTGAATGGATCGGTGTTCTCGACGGTGACGCTGGAGGCATCCACCAGCATCGAGGAGATGTCAGGGCGTGGCGCAGAAACGCGGGTTTCGGCCGGTGTCGGCGCCAGCAGCGGGCTCGACGCCACGACAGTCGCAACCGTTCCAGTCAGCACCGTCCCGGTGTACCGCCGCGACGGCTACAGCCAGAATGCGCCGCTGGACCTGACGCCGGCCGATGAACGCGGCGTGGTTCGAGCGACCGCGGAGTGCAGTCGGGCGCTTGACACTGACGCTGTCATCGCCGGTGAAGGACGACAGCGGCGGATACGAAGGCTACATGGTGGCGGGTGGCAAGCTGCAGGCACTCCCGGCCGGATCGTTCCTCGATAAGCGGAGCGGCGATTTCTACTGGCAGCCGGGCGTCGGTTTCAACGGCACGTATCAACTCGTGTTCATCCGAACCGAGAACGGCGAGCGCGTCCGTATCCCGGTTGAAGTCACCATCGGGCAGCGACCCGCTGCACCGAAAAACGTGAGGATCGTGAAGTAGCGCGAGATCCAGCTGATAGCTGACAGCTGATAGCTGATAGCTGATAGCTCACCGTACGAACAACGAGGCAGCCATCACAGGCTGCCTCGTTCTTTTTTGTGGCGTAGTTCTTACGCGCGTAGCTTTTACCGCCCCAGGAAGTGACTTGACGTAGGAATTACCTGGCCTCGACGCCCTCGGGCGTGCCGCGCGCGCTCGACAGTCTCGCCATGTCGGCGTCGACCATCATGCGCACGAGCGAGGGAAAATCAACTTCCGGCGTCCAGCCGAGCGCCTTGCGCGCCTTCGCCGAATCTCCAATCAGGTGATCGACTTCGGCCGGCCGCAGGAAGCGCGGGTCAAGTTTTACATGCTTCTGCCAATCGAGCCCGACGTGCGCGAACGATAGTTCGACCAGCTCGCGCACCGAGTGGCTCTCACCCGTGGCGATGACATAGTCGTCGGCCTGTTCCTGCTGCAGCATCAGCCACATCGCCCTGACGTAGTCTCCGGCAAATCCCCAATCGCGCTGAGCGTCGAGGTTCCCGAGACCGAGTGAATCTGACATCCCCAGCTTGATCCGCGCGACGCCGTCGGTCACTTTTCGAGTCACGAACTCGAGTCCGCGACGGGGCGATTCATGGTTGAAAAGGATGCCGGACACCGCAAACAGGTCGTAACTCTCGCGGTAGTTGACGGTGATGTAGTGGGCGTAAACTTTTGACACGCCGTACGGGCTGCGCGGGTAAAAAGGTGTCAGCTCCGTCTGCGGAATCTCACGCACCTTGCCATACATCTCGCTCGACGAAGCCTGGTAGAGACGAATCTTCGGATCAACGCGCCGCACCGCTTCGAGTGCGCGTGTCACGCCCTGCGCATTGAACTCGCCGGTCAGCATCGGCTGATCCCAGCTCGCCGGCACGAATGACATGGCTGCAAGGTTATACAACTCATGAGGACGCACGTCCTCGAGCACCTTGATCAGCGACAACTGGTCGAGCAGATCGCCAGGTTTGAGCACAATGCGATCGAGCAGATGCTCGATGCGCCAGTAGTTCGTGGTGCTGGCGCGTCGCACCATCCCGAACACTTCGTAACCTTTGTCGAGAAGCAGTTCGGCGAGGTATGACCCGTCCTGCCCCGTAATTCCCGTGATAAGCGCGCGTTTTGCCATGGATACTGTTCGAAGAATTTATCACGCCCCGGAGCATTCGACTTCCGGGCCGCTCGCCCAATCGATTCGGCTCAGAACTGTAATCGCCACGCCCGAACGGTTATTCCTCTCGCCGGTGCCGGGCAACGTTCCTCGCCTTTTCTCTACATTTTTTCACATCGAATCGCCGGTACGACGCTTGCGCTTCAGTTTGGCCTCCGAGGAATTCAACATAGATGTCCAAGCTGTTGTGCGTGGCTACGTTTGCCTGCTTGCTGTTCAACGCGTCGGCTCGCGCCGAAGCCGCGTCGGTTACCCTCGCGTGGGATCCCAACAGTGAACCCGATCTCGCCGGTTATATCGTCCTTGTCGGCACGCAGTCGGGCCGATACGACCGCGTCATTGAGGTCGGCAAGACAACTATTTGGACCTTCGGCCAGGCGGAGAACGGCCAGACCTACTACTTCGTCGTCCAGGCCGTGAACACGGGCGGTGAGCGCAGCGAGTTTTCGGCGGAAGTTTGGATCACCGTCGACGAGCCTGACGGTCCTGCGTCACCCGAGGAGAACCCGGATCCCGTCGATCAGGACCCAGGGGGAGAGCAGGAGAGTGGTCCCCCGGGCAGCGTACGTCTTGCACTCAGCCGGACCGCTGTTTCGTTCGGCGCCATCGCCGGCACCAACGGGTTGCGCAGCGCGGCGCAGCAGGCGGCGGTTACGTTCAGCAATGGATCATCGACGTGGATCGCAAAGACGAATGCCCCGTGGCTGCAGATCCCGGACAATTCGGGCAACGGCGCCGGAGCCTTCACGATGTCAGTTAAGGACGGTACCTACACGCCGGGGACGCTGACCGGAACGATCACTGTCTCGGCCCCCAACGCTACGAACGCGCCGCGGACGATCCCCGTCACGCTGCGGGTGGTCGGCATCCGGCAACGGACCAACAGGTGCGCTCGACACACCAGCCGACAACATCACCGGCGTGACCGGCGGCATCGCGGTGACCGGCTGGGCCACCGACGACATCGACGTCAAGGAAGTAGTCATCTATCGTGACCCTGTCGCCGGGGACCCAGGGCCATCACCGAACGGCAAGATTTTCGTCGGCCGGGCCGTCTTCGTGGACGGCGCGCGTCCGGACGTGGATGCCCTCATCAACCAGCCGTTCGACTACGAGGCCGGCTGGGGCTACATGCTGCTCACGAACATGCTCCCGAACCAGGGCAATGGCACCTTTCGACTGCACGCCTACGCCACCGACTGGGAGGGCCATACCACTCTGCTCGGCTCGCGCACGATCACGTGCGACAACGCCAACGCGTCGAAGCCGTTTGGTGCGATCGACACCCCGGACCAGGGCGGCACCGTGTCGGGCAGCACCTACATGAATTTTGGATGGGCGCTGACGCCGCAGCCACACTGGATTCCGATTGATGGCTCGACGATCCTCGTCTACATCGACGGGGTGCCGGTCGGCCGTCCGGTCTACAACAACGCCCGGGCCGACATCGCTGGGTTGTTTCCGGGCTACACGAACAGTGGCGCCGCTGTCGGCTACTACCAGTTCGACACCACGACGCTCGCCAATGGCGTGCACACGATCGCATGGGTCGTCACCGACACCGGCGGTAATGCCGAAGGCATCGGCAGCCGCTACTTCAACGTGCTCAACGGATCGGTCAGCTCCGCGATCACGCTCGAAGCCTCGACGAGCATCCAGGAGATGTCGGGCGGCGGCGCAGAAACGCGCGTCTCGGCCGGCGTCGGCGCCAGCAGCGGCCTCGACGCGGCGTCAGTCGCGAGCGTGCCGGTGAGCGACGTCCCGGTCTATCGACGCGACGGCTTCAACCAGAACGCATCGCTCGACCTGACCGAGGCCGACGAGCGCGGCGTGGTCAAGGTCGACGCAGACGCAGCCGGACGTTTCACGTTGACACTGTCCGGCCCGGTCAATGAGGACGGCGGCGGCTACGAAGGCTACCTGGTGGGCGACGGCAAGCTCCAGGCGCTGCCGGCCGGATCGTTCCTCGACAAGCAGAGCGGTGAGTTCTACTGGCAGCCTGGCGTCGGCTTCATCGGGAAATATCAACTCGTGTTCATCCGGACCGCCGGTGGTCAGCGGGTGCGGATCCCGGTGGAAGTCACGATCGGTCGACAGAAAGATGCGCGCGAGCAGAACGAGAAGATCGACAAGTAGTCGCTGATCTCGGTGCGCACTCGGCATCGAGGCCGTTCAGATATCATCGTGCGGTGTCCGCGCCGCCTGCGGCCGCTCGCGTCGCGGTCGTCATCGTCAACTACCAGAGCTACGAGGATCTCGAGGACTGCCTGGCGTCACTCGGGGCCTCAGATCCACGAATCAGCATCTGCGTCGTCGATCACGCCTCGAAGCGCGAGGCGGCGGACCGGATCGCGCAGGCGTTTCCACACGTGCAGCTGCTGCGACAGGCGTCCAACGACGGCTTCGCGGCTGGCGTCAATCGCGGCGCCCGCGAGAGCGTCGCGACCTACGTGCTCCTGCTCAACCCCGATTGCGTGGCGAGTCCCGATACCTGTCAGCGTCTTGCTGACTGGATGGATGCCCATCCCGGGGTAGGCGCGGCCGGCCCACGGATCCTGAACAGCGACGGGAGCGTGCAGGCCTCGGCCCGCCGCTTCCCGAATCTGACCACCGGCATCGCCGGGCGCAGCTCCTGGCTCACGCGCGTGTTCCCGCGCAACCCGCTCTCCCGCCACAATCTGGCGCCGAGTCATGTCCGATCGGATGAGGCCCGCGCGGTGGACTGGGTCTCAGGCGCGGTGATGATCATCCGCCGCGAAGCCTTCGACGCCATCGCCGGCTTCGACACCGGCTTTTTTCTCTACTGGGAGGATGCCGACTTCTGCCGGCGCCTGGAGTACGCCGGGTGGCAGACGATGTATGTGCCGGAGCTGGCGGTGAGACACGCCGGTGGACGAAGCAGCCGTCATGCGGCCGACGCCTCGCTGGTCGCGTTTCACCGCAGCGCGTTTCGCCTGTTCTGGAAGCACTCGAATCCGGCGATGAAGCTGCTGGCCCCGCTGGTTCTCGCAGCATTGCGGGCAAGGCTGGCGTTGATGCGGCGAGTGGTCCGGCGGCGAGGATACTGACGTGCCGGAACGGATCGACGTCCTGGTCATCGGCGCCGGTGTGACGGGCCTGGCGTGCGCCGCCGAGATCGCGTCACGAGGCTTCAGCGTCGGCGTCCTCGAACGGCACGCCCGCGCCGGCATGGAGACGAGCACGCACAACAGCGGCGTGATTCATGCCGGGATCTACTACCCCGCCGGATCGCTGAAAGCTTCGCTCTGCGTCGAAGGTGCCGCGCTGTTGTACGAGTTCTGCCAGCGCCATCACGTCGCCCACCGTCGCTGCGGCAAACTGATCGTCGCAGCCCACGACCGCGACCTCGACGCTCTCGAAACGCTACGGGCGCGTGGTTCGGAGAACGGTGTCCAGGGACTCGAGATCGTTGATGCCTCGGCGGTCCGCGCTCGTGAACCGCACGTCCAGGCCGTGGCAGCGCTCTGGTCACCCGACACGGGCATCGTCGAACCCGAAGGACTCGTCTCGGCGCTGCGCGCCCTGTGTCTTTCCCGCGACGTGATCTTCTTGCCAGGGACAGTTGCGGTCCAGGGCACGACTACGGCCGACGGGATCGTGGTGCGGACGAATGCCGAGGAGATTGCGGCGGAGACCGTCGTCAACGCCGCCGGTCTCTACGCCGACGAGGTGTCCGCATCGCTCGGTGGCGAAGCGTTCACGATCTATCCCTGCCGCGGCGAATATGCGGAACTGACCGCTTCTACGCAGGGGATGGTGAACGGGCTCGTCTATCCCCTGCCGCACGCCTCCGGTCACGGCCTCGGCGTCCATCTCACCAAAACGACATGGGGTTCGGTGCTGCTCGGACCAACCATCCGCTACCAGGCGCGAAAGGACGACTACGAGTCGGATCGGCTGCGCGTCGAGGACTTCCTTGAACCCACACGCGAGCTGCTGCCTGGCGTTCAGCTGGAGAACCTGCGGCTGGCGGGCTCAGGCATCCGCGCAAAACTGCATCCTCCCGAAGAGTCATTCGCGGACTTCATGATCCGGCGGGACTCGCGTCGTGCCGGCGCTGATCCATGCGGCGGGGATCGATTCGCCGGGTTTGACCTCGTGCCTGGCGGTGGGGCGGATGGTCTCAGCGCTGGTGGCCGGCGTCTGACGCACTGGTCCCCGTCGCGCTGTGTTTCCCCTGTGTTTCTTCTGTGGCACGACGGACGGCGATGTAGCGGGCAATCGCGTCCTGCCATGGCGGCATGGGGATCCCCGCCTCGGTCAACTTCGTGTTCGACAGCGCGCAATACTGCGGGCGCTTGGCTCTCATCGGCACGGTCGCGACACTGACCGGCTGCAGGTCCGCCGTGCGTTCCAGCACGCGCGCGACTTCCTCGGCCAGGCCATGCCAGGTCGTGGTGCCGCTGTTGACACAGTGATACAGCCCGGGATCGGGCCGCGCGTCCAGCAACCGTACGGTCGCGTCCGCGACATCGTCCACGTAGCTCGGCGTGACGGTGCGGTCGGAAAACACGCGCACCGGCTGCCCGGCGGCGATCCCGTCGATGATGCGATCGACGCTGCTCTTGGCGCGCGGGCCGCCGAACAGACTCTCGACGCGAAGGAGGTAGTGAGCCGGCGCATCTGCGGCGAACCACTCACCCAACAGCTTCGACATGCCGTAGACACTGGCCGGCCGCGGCGGATCGGCTTCAGTGTAGGGCGTCTCGGCAAGGCCGTCGAAGACGAAGTCCGACCCGTAGTGGACCAGCGTTGCGGAAGAGGCGCGGGCGGCACGCGCCAGCGCCAGCACCGCGAAAGCATTGCCCTCGAATGCCGCGGACGCGTGGTCCTCGGCGCCGTCCACGTCGTTGTAGGCGGTGCAATTGATGATGACGTCCGGGTGCTCCGAGGCGACGATGCGGGCAACGTCCTGCTCGCGCGTGACATCGAGCTCACTGCGGGTCAGCGGCAGGACGTCGTGGTGCCGGCGGAAGCGCTGCACGATGGCGCCGCCAAGCTGGCCGGCGGCGCCCGTGACCATGACGCGCATCAGGCCCGCAGCGCCTCTCCGAGCGTGGAGACCACCGCCTGCTGCTGTTCGAGCGTGAGCTCGCCGTAGATGGGCAGCGCCATGGTGGTGTTGGCGGCCACTTCGCTGTGCGGGAAATCGCCTTGCGCGTAGCCGAGCGGCGCGAAGCACTCCTGCAAATGGAAGGGTACTGGGTAGTAGATCTCGGTCCCGATCCCGTGCTCGGTCATGTAGCCGCGCACGCGGTCGCGATCCGGCACCCGCACGATGTACTGGTTGAAGATGTGCCGGTAGCCGGGAGCCTCGCTCGGCAACCCGATCGTCTGCAAATTGGCGGCGGCAAAGAGCTCGTCGTAGCGGCGGGCGTTGGCCCGGCGCGCTTCGGTCCACTCGCCGAGGTACGGCAGCTTCACGCGCAGGACGGCCGCCTGCAATGCATCCAGACGGAAGTTGCCGCCGATCCGGCTGTGGAAGTACTTCGGCTCCGCGCCATGGTTTCGCAGCAACCGCAGCTCGTGCGCGAGCGCGTCGTCGTTGGTCGTGACGAGGCCGGCATCACCAAAGGCGCCAAGATTCTTGCTCGGGAAAAACGAGAAGCATCCCGCGGTGCCAAGCGATCCTGCCTGGCGGCCGTGGTATTCCGCTCCGATCGCCTGGCAGGCGTCCTCGATAATTGGAACCCCGTGCGCCCTGCCGATCTCGAGAAGTGCGCCCATGTCGGCCATCTGGCCATACAGGTGCACGGGAATGATGGCTTTGGTTCGAGGCGTCATCGCCGCTTGCACGGCCTCGGGATCGACGTTGAACGTCGCCGGATCGATGTCGACCAGCTTCGGCGTGGCACCAACCCGTGAAACGCATCCCGCAGTTGCGAAGAAGGAGTAGGTCGGCGTAATGACTTCATCGCCCGGTCCGATGCCGAGCGCCATGAGGGTGGCCAGGATCGCATCCGTGCCCGAGGACATGGCCACGGCGTGAGCGACACCCATGGAACGCGCGAGCTCACGTTCGAGGCCCTCGACTTCGGGCCCCATGATGAAGCGCTGGCTGTCACACACCCGCGTGATGGCAGCGAGCAGCTCGTCGCGGATCGGACGGTACTGCGCCTCGAGATCGAGGAGCGGAACCTTCACACCGGTCTTCATCGAACCACGATCTCCGGGGCACCCCACAGCGCGTGATCGTTGCGCGCATCGTCACCCTGGCCATCCGGCCCGCTGCGGGTGTTGAAGATCAGGTCGATTTCCTCACCGGCGTATGCGGACAGGTCCACCCACACCGGCACCCACTTCTTGTCACCGGCATTCCCGAACGGGTTCACGTGCTGGCGAAACAGCTCGTCGAAACGCTTGCCGTCCGAAACGCCGACGAGAAACAGCACGCCGTTCCCCTCTGCCGTCCACGACTCGGGCTTCATCCCCACGGCCACCTTGAGCCAGGCGTCGTTGGGCACCTTGACCTTCCAGGTGATGCGCGTCGGCGGCGGGGCGTAGATCGCGCGCCGGGACTCGCCGCTCAGCTCGGCGTCAACCGCTTCGAAAGTGCCGCTGGCGGGGGCCTTCGTGGCTGTTCCGAGCCCGGCGATGAGATCCACGCTGGGGGCGCTTTCACCGCGCCTCATCAGCCACCAACCCGCGCCAAGGAGTATCGCCGCGATCACCGCGATCAGTACGCCGCGATTGCCTTTCATGAAGCCTCCAGCTCAAAAAGATTCAATTTATCACAGCGATTTTGAGTGATCGAGCGTAAGCGCGTCACCATGGCACGCCCTGGCCTAGCGCTGTCGTTCTTTTACTGCCGCGCGCGTCTCGCGGTCTGCCTCGCGCCGCTTGATCGTTTCGCGCTTGTCGTGTGCCTGCTTGCCTTTCGCCAGCGCGAGAGCGACCTTGACGTGTCCATTCTGAAAGTAGAGCCGCGTCGGGACGAGCGTCAGCCCCTTCTCGACCACCTTGCCGATCAACTTGCGTATCTCGCGGCGGTGCAGCAGCAGCTTGCGCTTGCGGGTAGGCTCGTGGCTCGAATAGCCGCGATGGGTGTACGGATTGATGTGGACGTTGTACAGCCAGACCTGTCCGTCTTCGAGGCGCGCGAAGCTGTCGCGCAGGTTCGCGCTGCCCTCGCGGATCGCCTTCACCTCGGTGCCGACGAGCACGATCCCGGCCTCGAAGGTTTCGAGGATGTGAAAGTCGTGAAACGCTTTCCTGTTCTCGGCGATGTTTTTCTGCGCTTCTTCGCGCGCGGTCTTGGCCATAGGTCGGGCGCAGGGCCCACGCCATTATCCCTTTGCGGCCAGCTTTGCGGCCAGCTTTACCGCCTCGATCATGCTCGACGGATCTGCCATGCCGGTGCCGACGATGTCGAAGGCGGTGCCGTGATCGACCGAGGTGCGGATGATCGGCAGGCCCAGGGTGACGTTGACCGCTTTGCCGAAGGCCGCGAGCTTGACCGGGATCAGCCCCTGGTCGTGGTAACAGGCGATGACGACATCGAACCCGCCACGGAGAGCCCTGACAAAGATCGTGTCCGCGGGGAAGGGCCCCGTCACGTCGATGCCACGCGCGGCGCAGGCCGCAACGGCCGGGCGGAGAACGCTGTCGTCCTCGCTCCCGAGCAGGCCGTGCTCACCCGCGTGGGGATTGAGCCCGGCGACGCCGATCCGCGGTGCGGTCAGGCCGAATCGCGGCAGCTCTCGCGCCGTGAGGTCTACCAGGTTCTCGATGAGCTGCTGCGTGATCGCGGCCGGAACCTGGGAGAGCGGGATATGGACGGTGGCGAGAACGACCCGCAGCGCGTCGGAGTGAAACATCATCACACCGCGCGGTGACCCGGTGAGATGCGCGAGCAGGTCCGTGTGGCCTTTCCACTGAAAGCCTGCCGCCGCGAAAGCTTCCTTGTTGATTGGTGCAGTCGCTATGGCGTCGATTGTGCCGGCGGTGGCATCGCTGACGGCTCGGACGATCGCATCATAGGCAGCGCGGCCCGCCGCCGCGCTGATCTGACCAGGCGGGAATGGAGCCAGGTCGTCGGCCGTCGAGGGTCCGTAGATGATGGGATCGCACAGGGCCAGCACGGCTGAATCATGTGAGGCACGGACGGCGATCTCCGGGCCGATCCCCGCCGGATCTCCAACCGTGATGCCGATTCGCGGCTTGCGTGTCACCGCTTGCAGGAACCGCAGCCGCCGGATCCGCAGGTTCCACACCCGGGGCCCGACGGGTTGCTGCACCCGCCCCCTTCATCCGCGCAACCACCATGCTTGACGCCCTTGCCGTTCGGCAGCTCGTAGCGCAGGCAGCACTTCAGGCGGCCGCACATCCCGGAGAGCTTCGAGGGATTGAGGCTGAGATTCTGCTGCTTCGCCATCTTGATCGACACCGGCTCGAAGGACGTGAGCCAGGTGGTGCAGCACAGGGGACGGCCACAGGAGCCGTAGCCCCCGAGCATCCGCGCTTCGTCGCGAACGCCGATCTGTCGCATCTCGATTCTGGTGCGGAACTGACTGGCCAGATCCCGCACCAGGTCACGGAAGTCGACGCGTCCCTCGGCTGTGTAGTAGAAGATCAGCCGCGACCCGTCGAACAACTGTTCGACGCGGGCAAGCTTCATCGGCAGGTTGCGCTCCTTGATCTTCAGAACGCAGACGCGCTGGGCCTCGAGCTCGCGCTGCTCGAGTTTGAAGCGGGCAACGACATCCTCTTTCGTCGCCCGGCGGATCACTTTCGCCTCAGGTTCCGCCGGGGCCCGGCGCTGTGCCATCGCCGGCACCACCCGCGTCACCGTCCCGACCGCGGGCCCCGCCTCCGTCTGGACGACTACCTGGTCGCCAGGAACCGCCATCGGTGCCGCGCCCGACAGATTGTCCAGGTCCAGCTCGGGCAGGAGGAACGAGTACGTGCGCCCGATCGGCGTGAACTTCACGCTGACGAATGGACGGGCGGGTGCATCGCTCATGTGGTCCGGCTTATATCTGAAACGACAGCCAGTCAGCCACGATCTTCGGGCTCGCGTTGCGATCGAGTGCGTTCAGGGCGCGATCCACGGCCGCAAACGCGCGCAGCGTTCGATCGCTGTCGAAGCTGCGTAGAAGGCGTTCGAGTTTCGGCCTGAGATCCGCGTTGGCAAGCGCGCGGTCCTCCGCGCGTGCGCCCAGGGCACCGAGGTCCCTGAGAATGGAGGCCAGCGCCCGCAGGCTCTGGCCAAGTGCATCGCGGTCCGCTTTGCCTTTCGTCGCGCCCGGCAGATTCATGGCGCCCATGATCCGACGCGCCGGTGGCGGATCGTCTGCGACTGTCTCGAGCAGTTGCAACGCCGCGTTGCGCGCTTCGAGGAAGTCCTCTGATCCACCCTCCAGCGCCTGGCCGACGCTGCCGTCCGACAAGGAGGCCGCCGCATGAGCATCCGCTGCCGGATACTCGTGACTGGCAATCAGGACCTCCGCGACATCCGCCGGGGACAACCGGCCAAAACGCAGCCGCTGGCATCGGGATCGGATCGTTGGCAGCAGCGTATCGGGAGTATCGGTAACCAGGATGAACGTGGACGCGTTCGGCGGCTCCTCGAGCGTCTTCAGGATGGCGTCCTGCGCATTGACACCCATCTGCTCCGCCTGGTCGATGATGACGACGCGGCGGCGGCCTTCGAAGGGGCGATAAGCAGAACGCTCGATCGCCTCGCGGATCTGCTCGATCTTGATGGCGCCGGTCTCGCCGGGTTCGATGCGGAGGACGTCGGCGTGGACGCCGCGAACGATGCGGCGACAGGATGCGCACTCGCCGCAGGCGTCCGCGGCCAAGCCGTCCTCGCCGATCGGCGCCAGGCAGTTCACGAACTGGGCAAGCGCCAGCGCCATCATGGCTTTGCCGACGCCTGACGGGCCCGCGAAAATGAGGCTGGGGGGAAGCGTGCCGCGAAGCGCGGCGCGCGCAATCAGCTCCTTGAGGTGGTCGTGACCGGCGATCTCGCGGAAAGGCATCCCGAGAGGGAGCTTACCACCGGCTCAGATAGGCGGCCGACGCCCAGGTCAGAATCCGCCGCCGGGCTTCTTCTTGGGGGGATCCTTCTTCTCGTCCTTCTTGTCCTTGCCGAAGAGGCGCGACCAGAACCCGGGCTTCTTGTCCTTCTTGTTCTCGTCCGCCTTGGCCGGCGCCGGAGCGTTCGGTGCGGGCGGCGGGAGCGGCGAAGCACCGGTCGTGCTGGTGGGCTTCGAGGGCGAGAGTCCGACGTCCTCGGCTGAGACCGGCCGCGGCGCGTCGTTCTCGCCGAAGACACCGGCAATCCGGTCGAGGAATCCGCGGTGCGGGTGCAGCTGGCAGATTCCAGAAGGCTGCGAGCCCTTGGCAAAGTATTCGGTGTAGATCATCGAGCGGTTCTCGACGAAGCCGTCCTTCGAAAGCACCTCGACGGTGTCGCAACCCTCGTTCGGCCGCTTGCCAGAAACGCGGCACACGTTGACGCCGACCACGTCGGCGGGTCGCTCGAACCAGTCCTGCTTGTGGCCCTTGGTCGCCACCTTCATATAGTTGGCCCACAGCGGTACCGCAAGCTCACCGGCGTAGCCATTCGAAATAATGGTCTGCGGCTGATCGAACCCGATCCACACTCCGGTCACCACTCGTGGCGTATAGCCGACGAACCACGCATCGACGTAGTCGTTCGTCGTCCCTGTCTTCCCCGCCGCCGGCATCGTAAAGCCCGCCTGGCGGGCGCGATAGCCGGTGCCGTGATTGACGACGTCCGCAAGCATGCTCGACATCAAGTAGGCGGTCGCCTTGCTGACCGCCTGCGCGGACTTCTGCTCGTCCTGGTAGAGGACGTTGCCGTCACTGTCTTCGACCTTGCGGATCAGCACCGGCGGCCGGACGACGCCTTCGGCCGCAAATGCGCCGTAGGCGGCGGTCAGTGACATCAGAGTCACGTCGCTCGTCCCGAGTGCGAGCGACGGCACACTCGGGGGCGTGCCGACATTCAACTTCTCCGCCGCGCCGACAGCCTTGGCAATGCCGACGGTGTTCAGCATCTGCACCGCCGCTCGATTACTGGACGTCTTCAACGCCGTCCTCATCGTCATCGAGCTCGCCGACGAGTGTTCGTCCTCGGGGACCCACTTGCCCTGCAGCGTGTCGATGGGATCGTCGAGACCCGTGATCACCGTCGCGGGGCTGAACCCGGCTTCGAGGGCCGCGGCAAACACGAAGGGCTTGAATGCGGAGCCGGACTGCCGCTTCGCCTGCGTCGCGCGGTTGAACCGGCTCTGGGTGAAGTCGCGGCCGCCGACCATCGCGACGACGTGGCCGGTCGCTGGATTCATCGACACCAGTGAACCCTGCAGGTATGCGGGAGACTGTCCTTCCGTCGCCGTCAGCTTGCGACGGGTCTCGTGCTTGAATCCCGGCCGCGCTTCGATGTCGACGAGGCCTTTTTCAAGCAGTTTCTCGGCGGCCTGCTGCAGCTCGGAGTCCATCGTGGTGTAGACCTTGAGGCCGCCCTGGTAGACGCGCTCCCACCCGAAGCGCTCGACGAGATCCTTGCGGACCTGCTCCTTGAAGTAGAGACCGTAAGTCTCGCGGATCTCGAGTCCGTTATCGAGTTTCACCTTCGATTGCTTCGCGGCTTTGGCGGTCTCGGCGTCGATGGCGCCCGAGGACGTCATCGCCGTCAGCACGACGTTGCGACGCGCCACAGCACGATCGAGATTGACCGTCGGTGCGTAGCTCGATGGCGACTGGATCAAACCGGCGAGCAGAGCTGCCTCGGCGACTTCCAGGTCGGCCGCCGACTTCCCGAAGTAGCCTCGCGAGGCTGCTTCGATGCCATACAGTCCGTCACCGAAATAGACCTTGTTCAAATAGAGGTTCAGGATCTCGTTCTTGTCGTAGACCCCTTCGATGTGGGCGGCGAGGATCACCTCTTTGAGCTTGCGCCTGTAGGTCTTGTCGCGGCTCAGAAAGCTCTGCCGGGCGAGTTGCTGCGTGATCGTGCTGCCACCCTCGGCACGCCGGCCTTCCTGCACGTTCTTGAGGAGGGCCGCCGCAACCCGGATCGCGTCGACGCCCGTGTGCTCGTAAAATCGCTGGTCCTCGATCGAAAGCACCGCTTTGATGAAGTGCGGCGACATCTTCTCGAGCGGGACCTCGATCCGCTGCTCCTTGAAAATCGTGAAAACCACCTCGTCTTTCGCGTCGTATAGCGTGGTGGCCTGCGCCATATCCCCGAGACCGCGCAACGCCTTGCCGTCTGGGAGGCCGGCGGTCAGGTCATAGCTGAACCAGGCGATCCAACCCGAAACGAGGAAAACGGCGATCGCCATTGCCCCCACCAGGCTGGTGACGAGACGGGGACGGCCGGAGAGGGAAGCCTTCATCAACCAAAAAGTGTCGCAAGATATGGGCCGTCCAGCTTGGATTCGAAACGCGTGTCGATTTTGACGCCGCCCGTTCGTCTGTCACCCAAACCGGCCATGACGGCCAGAATTACACGCCAGGAGCAAAGATGCCGAAATACATGATCCTTCTGCACGATTCACCGGAAGCCTTCGCCAACGTCAGCCCCCAGCAGATGCAGGGTGTGATCGAGAAGTACATGGCCTGGGGCGAACGGCTGCGTGCATCGGGCGCGATGGTGGCGGGGGAAAAGCTGGCAGACGAGCCCGGCAAAGTGATGCGGGGCAAGCCCGGACAGGTCCGTGTGACGGATGGTCCCTACAGTGAGGCGAAAGAGGTCCTCGGCGGCTTCTACATCGTCCAGGCAGCCAACTACGACAAAGCCGTTGAGATCGCCCGGGATTGCCCGCAATTCGAATTCGGCGGCACGATCGAAGTTCGTGAGATCGACGCCATGGACAAGGGGTGAGTTACTCAGCAACGCACGGCCTGGCCGACCAGCCTTACAGGCTGGTCGACCACTTGTTCCGCGAGCGCTCGGGACAGATGGTCGCCTGGCTGACGCGGATCTTCGGGCCGGCGCACCTGGAATTGGTCGAAGAGGTCGTCCAGGACGCCCTCGTAAAGGCGCTTCAGCAGTGGCCGTATTCAGGCGTTCCGCAGAATCCGGGCGGATGGCTGTTCCGGGTCGCGCGCAACGGCGCGCTCGACGTGCTGCGCCGCAATGCGGCATTTGCTGCACGCGCGACCGAAATCACTGCGGAGTTGGCCTCGGCCTCCGGTGCCGGGCAGCGCGATGGCACCGAGCTCGACGATCTGCTTCGGGACGACGAGTTGCGGATGGTGTTTTTGTGCTGCCATCCGGCTATTCCTGCTGAGGCGCGGGTGGCGCTCAGTCTCAAGACCGCCGGCGGGTTCAGTGTCGCGGAGATCGCGCGCGCGTACCTGGTGCCGGAAGCGACGATCGCGCAACGCCTCGTCCGCGCCAAGCGTCAGCTCAGGGCGCAACAGGTGACGTTCGATCTGCCGTCCGGTGCGGAGCGTGCGGCTCGACTCGAGTCAGTGCTGGAGGTCATCTACCTGCTCTTCAACGAGGGATATGCGGCGCGGACCGGCGATGACCTGGTCCGCGTCGATCTGTGCACCGAAGCGCTGCGGCTGGCCCGGCTGGTTGCCGGCAATGCGGACACATCGACGCCGGCGGCGCATGCGCTGGTGGCGCTGATCGCCTTCCAGGCGGCGCGGCTGCCGGCGCGTGTCGACGCGGCCGGTGAGGTCGTCCTGCTCGAACACCAGGATCGATCGGCCTGGGATCCGCGGCTCGTCGCGATGGGCTTCGCGCACTTGGAGCGGAGCGCGGAAGGCGACGAGTTGACCTCGTACCACGTCCAGGCCGCGATTGCGGCCGCACACGCCGGCGCCGAGCGCTTCGAGGTGACGCCGTGGCGCGATGATCCTGGATCTGTATGACCAGTTGATGGCGCTGCATCCTTCGCCGCTCGTCGCGCTCAATCGTGTCGTCGCGGTCTGGAAGGTTCGCGGCACCGACGCCGCCCTGCTGGAATTGGCGGCGCTCGAAGCGGAGCCGGCACTGGCCGGGTACTACCTCCTGCCGGCCGTCCGCGGACGACTGCTGGCCGAGCGAGGCGACGCAGCCGCGGCGCGTCGTGCGTTTGCGTCCGCCCTGGAACGCCCGTGCAGCGAACCGGAGCGCCGCCTGCTGCAACGCCGGCTGCACGAGTGTGGTCTCTGAATGCGCCAACTACCAACTTCCAATTTCCAACCTCCAACGCCTGAAGGAGTCGAGATGTCACGAATCGCCGCCTTTGCATTACTGGGCCTGATCACCATCTCATCGTCGGCGCTGGCCCAAACCAGGCCTGACCTCTCCGGCACGTGGAGCCTCCCCGCCGACGCCCCGCTGCTCCAGAACGGCAAGCCCGCGCCGGCTCCCGGCTACGGTCCCCAGATCAACATCGTCCAGACCAAGGACACGATCACCGTGTCGAGGATGATGGGCAGCCAGGCGCTGCACACCGTCCACCCGCTGAACGGTTCCGAAACGCGCAGTGCCGTCGCGGGACGGCTGTGCGAAGCCGAAGTCAGCTACGTCTGGAAGGCCGAGTGGAAAGAGAACGCGGTGGCGCTGACCCAGGTCGGTGCCTGGCCCGCCGGGGCGACCGCGATGACGCCAATGGAGCTGCAAACGGTCTTGCGGCAGCCCGCGGCCGACACGCTGCTCGTCGAGCTCACGTTCCGCAATGCAGGGATGACAGAGCCGCAGACGCGGACGACGAAGTATGTGCGGACGGGTGCGGCGGCGGAAGTCCCCACCGCAGCCGGGGCGCAAGTGGCCCAGGCGAAGATCGATCAGCTCGCGTGGCTTGGCGGCAACTGGATCGGCACCACGGATGCGGCGGCGTTCGAGGAGCGCTGGACGCCGCCGGCCGGCGGCGTAATGCTCGCGACAGCGCGCACGATCCGCGGCGGCGTCATGCGCGACTTCGAGTTCCTCTGCATTGTCGAGCGTGGCGGCGGACTCGTCTATCAAGCAATGCCCGGCGGTCGTCAGCCGGCGACCGACTTCACGCTGACGAAGATCGAGGGAACCAGCCTGACGTTTGAGAACGCCGCGAATAATTTTCCGAAGATGATCCGCTACACGCTCGGCCCGGACGGCACGCTCGAAGCGGTAATCAGCGGCACCGAGAAGCAGAAGCCGCAGACGTTCAGATTTAAAAAGAACTGACGCTGAGGGTGCGGAGGCACTTCGTTGAGAGTGCGGGGGACTGACGCAGAGGGTGCGGGGCGCTGACGCTGAGGGTGCGGGGTGCGGGGTGCGGGGGGGGGGTGTAGCGCAGCCCTTTAGGGCTGCCGACACTCTTCGTCGGGCTTCCGCGTAGGACACCACACAGGGACACCGGCTTCGTCCAGCATCCGAATCATTTCGCTTACCGGCAAAGCTCCCGTATCGATGAACGGGTAATCCTCGATACGGTCCACTAACCCGCTTCGCAACGGATTCTCGATGATGTAGCGGATGAACGGCAGATCGGACTCCTCTTCTCTAAGGACGTGGTCGTAGAAGCTCGGCTGCCACAATGGCTGGTCGTGCTGCTGGCCGAACGTGTAAGCAGCTCGTTGTTTGGCGAGGCTGACGAAGCGCCGCAGCTCGCATGCCGTCGTCGTCCCCTCGACGAGAAGATGGATGTGGTCCGGCATGAAGACGTACGCAGTTACGTAAAAGCTCGTTTCCCCCGCGGCCCTCAGAATCTGCGACCACGTAGTGGCGACGATGTCGGCGGACGTAAAGACCGCACGCCGTTTCCCCGTGCAGAACGTGAGGAAATAGCGGTGCTTGCCCGTGTAATCAAATTCCCTCCAGCGAGGCCGTCGGTCGCGCATGGCTGGCTGCGCCCGCAACGGGGATGCCGGTGAGGCAGCCCTAAAGGGCTGCGCTACACCTGGTACACCTCACGGTCTGACGAGCCGTTTTGTAGCGCAGCCCTTCAGGGCTGCCCGTTGCGGCGCGACCACTCGCCGGGCGCATCGGCTCGCGCGCCGCATACAATGGTGAGGCGGGCGGTTAGCTCAGTTGGTAGAGCTCCGGCTTTACACGCCGGCTGTCACAGGTTCGAGTCCTGTACCGCCCACCACCTCGCCGAACCCGCATAGCACGAAGCCCCGCACCCTCTGCGTCAGTCCCCCGCACCCAGCACCGTCAGCGTCAGCGCCCCCGCACCCTCAGCGTCAGCCCCCCGCACCCTCATCGGCAGTGCCAATGCGTTACTTGCGCTCGGTTCAGCCGACCGTTTATAATCACCCTCTTGGGCAACGGTGCCGGGCGCGACAGTGCGCGGTGGCGTTCCAGAGATTTCAGGGGTCGTAGTTCAGTTGGTTAGAACGCCGGCCTGTCACGCCGGAGGCCGCGGGTTCGAGTCCCGTCGACCCCGCCATTTTGTTGGTTTTTACTTCAGTTCCTGCGAAGTGACAGTCGCATGAACACACCTTCCAGTGGTCATGGCGCCCGCCTGACCGTTCGTGTTCCCAGCAGTGTCAAGGTCCCGGGCCGGCAAGTGGGGCGGATTCGATCCAACCTCACGCCACCGCCAGGGCCGGGCTCCCCGGCGATCGGGCGGTCTCCAGTTTCAGATCGAGCAGCCAGTGCCTGCCGCTCGTAGGCTCTGATGGGACGAGAGATCTCCTCGCCAGGCGATCACGCCGCTAGACGCGATCAGCCCTGATACAGCACCTTCCCCGCCAGGACGGCGAGGACGACGAGAACGCCGATGGCGGCGCGGTACTCGCGGTTGCGCATTGCGCGCTCGAGGCTGAAGCTCCTCTTCACCGAGTGCCGGCCGGCGCGGTAGTCGGGATACGCGGCGCCGAACTTCTCCGTCAGGTGCGCCTCTTCGGTGCGGATCGCGGCCGTCAGCGTCACCGCCAGGTAGGCGAGGACGAGCAGCGCCACCCAGATACTTGCGGCGCCGATCGCGAGGCCGATCCCGATCAACGTCGATCCGAAGTAGAGCGGATGGCGCGTCCATGCATACGGGCCGGACGCCGTGACCTCGCGGCTCTTCTCGAGATGACCCGCCGCCCAGACACGAATCGCCTCACCGACAAGGGCGACGATGGCACCCCACAGGATCGACTGACGTGTCGGGTTCGCGAGCCAGAGCGCCAGCAGTCCAAACGCGAATCCCAGCGGGACGCGCAACCGCGCAATTTTTTTCAACATTCAGGACGCGTTCTTCGGAACATCAGCACTGGTCCGTCAGGCGGTGCTGTACCGCGGCCGTGACCTCCGAAACCGGCAGGGTGCCCAGGCACCAGCCGTCGCGGTGGCACTCACGATCGTACTTGCAGCCGCAGCTGGAATAGCGGGACACCGCGATGTCGTTCGCGAGCCACGGACCATTCCGCTCGGGATCCGTCGGACCGAAAATCGAAACGATCGGCGTCCCGACCGCCGCCGCAATATGGAGGGGGCCGGTATCGCCCGACACCATCAACGACGCCGCCCGGCAAATTTCGAGCAGGTCCGTGAGCCGCGTCGGTGGTGCGATGACTGCCGCGCCGCTCGAAGCCGCGACCACGGCTCGCGCCAGCGACTCTTCCCCCGGCCCCCAGAGAACGAACGGCACCAGGCCGCGAACTTCCCGCAGAAACGCTGCCAGCTCACCGAAACGCTCCGCGCCCCACCGCTTATTCGGCCACGCCGCTCCAGGGTTGATGACCGCGAACGGTGCGCCCGCCGCCTGCGTGACAATCGCGTCCCGCGCCGCGGATGGAACATGCCGCAGCGGAAACGTGACCGACGGCTCGGTAATGCCGAGAGCCCTCAGCAACCGCAGGTTCTTGTGGATCACGTGGCGGTCGCCGCCCGCACCCGCCGCGACTTCGACCGACTCGGAATAGAAAGGACGAGCGCTCTTCTCACGCAGGTGCCAGATCGAGAACCCGAGGACCTTGTCCGCACCCGACGCACGTGCCAGGATCGCCGACTTCATCAACCCTTGAAAGTCGAGAGCCGCCGAGTACTTGTTGTAGCGCAAATCCCGCGTCGCGCGGATCCAGCCGCCAATGGTCGGGCTCTCGACGACGATGACGCGGTCGACGCAGGTGACCAGGTGGACGATCTCGCGGTGGCGCGCATCCACCAGCCAGTCGATACGTGCCGCCGGATAGGCCGCCCGCAACGCCGCCGCGGCAGGAATCGTATGAACGATGTCGCCCAGGGCGCCCAGCCGGACGATCAGAAACGCGGACGCCTCGGCGGCGGCGCCGCTCATGAGCGGATCCGCTGCAGGAGATCCCGCGTCGAGTGATCCTTCGGATCCCCCACGATCGCGATCCGTCCGCCGTACGAGCGGACGGTCTCACGTTCCGGCACGGTGTCGATGGTGTAGTCGGTCCCCTTGCAGTGGACGTCCGGCCGCAGCAGCAGCAACAACTCGGTGACCGTCGGCTCGGAGAAGATCGTCACGTAGTCGATCCCGCGTAGCGCCGCCACCAGCTCGGCGCGCACCGCCGCGGTGAGGATCGGCCGGCCCGGCCCTTTCGCACCCGCCGCCACATCGTCGTTCACCGCGACGACGAGGCGGTCAGCTTCCGCAGCAGCGGCCTGCAGATAGCGGACGTGGCCGGCGTGGAGCAGGTCGAAACATCCGTTGGCAAACGCAATCGTCCGTCCAGCGGCGCGATCGCGCGCGACGGCCTCGGCAAGGCGTTCCCGGGAGAGGATCTTGTCAACCAATGCTATTCAAGATCACGCAATGTCGGTCAGGATCGCTGTGCGCAGCTCGTCGGCCGTCACCGTCGCGGTCCCGCGTTTCATGACGACGAGACCGCCGGCGTAGTTGGCGAGACGCGCCGCTTCTTCGAAGGTCGCGCCGGCCGCGCGCGCCAGCGTCATGGTGGCGATGACGGTGTCGCCGGCACCGGTGACGTCACTGATCTGATCCGAGCCGTGGATCGGAATGTGAACCGTCGGGAGGTCGCGCTCGAACAGCGCCATGCCGCGGCTGCCGCGGGTGACGAGGACCGCGCGCGATCGGGTCCGGCTCAGCAACTCGCGTCCGGCGCGTTCCAGCACGCGAGCGTTCTCGCCGATGCGGACGTCGAACAGCTGCTCCACCTCCGACTCGTTGGGCGTGCAGGCGGTGATGCCGCGATAGCGCAGCAGCGCGTAGCGCGAGTCCATGAAGATCGGTCCGGCGGCGAGTGCTTTCTGCGCGGCGGCGACCAGTTGTGGTGACACGAGGCCGGTGCCGTAGTCCGAGACCAGCATCGCGTCGCAGCGTCCGACGGCGCGGAGCAGTTTGGGTTCGATGTCGTCACGATGGGCCTCGGCGCTGCCCGCCACAGCGGCGCGATCGATCCGCACCACCTGTTGCTTGGCCGAGTGCACGCCACCCGCAAGGATGCGGGTCTTGGTGGGCGTCCGGTACCCGCGCGGCCGCGCCACACCCGTGACGATCGCGCTCTTCCCGAGAACAGTCATCAACCGATCGCCCGGACCGTCGCGTCCGACGACGCCGATGACCACGGGCGTGCCACCGAGCGCGGCGACATTACTGGCGGCGTTGCCGGCGCCCCCCGGCACGATCTCCGTCGAGTCGTAGTTGAGGATGAGGACCGGGGCCTCGCGTGATACGCGCGCGATCTCGCCGTAGATGAATTCGTCGACGATCAGGTCGCCGAACACCGCGATGCGGCGTCCTTCGAAGGCGTCCACGAGCTGGATGAGGCGCCCCGCATCGATCGGGAGCGGTCGCTGTCGGTCCTTGGCTGGCGCTTTCGCTCTCATGCGTATCGATCCATCCGTCGTGTCACCGCGCCGTAGACGTCCTCTTCGCTGATCCGTTTCATACACCGGTGATCGATCGGGCACTCGCGCAACATGCACGGCCGGCAGAACACCTGCCGCAGGATCACGTCGTGGTCGCCGAGCGGTGCCGTCGCGCGTTCGTTGGTCGGGCCAAAGATGGCCGTGACCGGCACGCCAAGGGCCGCGGCCAGGTGCATCGCGCCCGAATCGTTGGACACAAATGCGCGACACGCGCGAATGACGCCCATCAACAGCCGCAGGTCGGTGCGGCCGATCAGGTTGACGACACCGCTGTTCGAAGGCAACGTGGATTCTATCGCACGGCCTGCTTCACGGTCGCCGCCCGCGCCGACGAGGACCGCCCGCACGCCGCGCTCACGCGCGAGGCGTTCGATGATGTGCGCCACCCGTTCCGGCGGATAGCGTTTCGCGTGGCCGTACGCGGCGCCAGGGGCGAAGCCGACGATCGCGGTGCCAGGAGTGAGGCCGTGTTGTTCGAGAAGTCGCGCCGCGCGCTGCTGCGTCGTTTCAGTGACGGAGAGTTGCGGGAGTGCCGGTGAGGCAGCCCGGACGGGTGAGGCAGCCCTAAAGGGCTGCGCTACAGGCTGCGCTACACCGTCATCGGACGTGTAGCGCAGCCCTTCAGGGCTGCCCTCAATCCCCAAGCCCCGCACCAGACGCAGGTAGTACTCGGACTGGTGGACCACTTCCCGCGGACGGCGAGCCGCCTTCGTCAACAGCGGACCTCGAGCGCCGGCCGAATATCCCCATCGCTCCAGGATCCCGCTCTGCCGCGCGACCCATGCACTGCGAAACGAATTGGTCAGCAGCAGGACGGCATCGAATCCACCCTCGCGAAGCACCGCCGGTGCGGTCGCCTTGTCGAGCGCGAGCACCTGCTGCGGGTGGACGGCGGATTCTTCCTCGAACACCGGCAGCACGGACCGCTCGCCGGCAAGCGCGAGGTGAGTCTGCGGAAACGCCGCGCGGACGGCGACCAGCGCCGGGATCGCCATCACGGCATCACCCAGCCAGTTGGGGAGCCGAACGACGAGTCGTGACGGCGCGTCAGGCCTCGTCATCCAGCTCCACGGGGTCCTTGCCGCCGGCTGGGAACATCGGGCCGACCGAGGCCGCGGCCGGCACGTCGCGCCAGCGGCGATGCATCCACAGCCACAGCTCCGGATAGCGCCGCACGTACATCTCGAGCACGTCGGTGCAGCGCTGCGTGAACTCGCGGATCGCGGCTTCATCGTTCACGAGCGGTGGTTCGACCGGGTGCTCGTAGACCATGCGGAACCGTCCGCCCGGAAGCGGCAGGGCAAAGATCGGCACCACGGGGGCTCCCGTCTTCAGCGCCAGCGCCGCAAGCGCGGACGTCGTCGCGGCCGGACGATTGAAGAAGTCCACGTAAACCGCATCCGCGCTGAGCAGGTGCTGATCGATCAGGATCCCGACCGTGTTGTTGGAAGCCAGTGCCCTCAGCACGCGGCGGATCGCGCCCCGGCGATAGATCACGCTGTTGCCAGTCGAACAGCGCAGCCCTTCGAGCAGATCGTGCAACAGCCGGTTGTCGAGCGGCCGCGCCAGTACCGACATCGGCTCGATCTCGAGAGCGTGCACCAGCGCCTGGATCTCCCAGAAGCCGAAATGCCCGGTGAAGACCAGGACGCCGCGGCCCTTGGTCTTCGCCTCGAGCATCCGCTGTTCCCCGTCGAACTCGACGTGCGCCAGCATCCGCTCGCGCGAGAACGTGCTGAACTTCAGCAGGACCATCAGCAGCCGGCCGAAGTGCTCGAACATCTGCCGGGCGATCGTGCGGCATTCGGCGTTCGAGCGGAGGGGGAACGCCAGCTGCAGATTCTCGACGGCAAGGCGCCGGTGACCCCGGTCGACGGCGTGAAACACGCGACCAAGCAACGAACCGGCACTGAGCACGGCGCGCATTGGGAGCAGCCGGACGATCCCGATCACCGCCTTGACGGCGGCGTGTTCGAGACGGTGCCGAAACGGGGCGTGCTGATCAGGCAATGACGATGTCGCGGGTGGAGGCAATGGATGACGCGAGCCAGCGCTGAAAGTCCGCGAGCGGCTCGGGTTCCATTGTAAGCGGCAGCCACCCGACCGGCATCGGGAACGGACGATGGCGCAGCAGCCGGACGTAATCCTTCTCGGTTGTCAGCAGGGCGGTCGCACCGGCAGCTGATGCGTCGCTGAAGATCTTCTGCACGTCCCGGGTGGAATAGGGATGGTGATCGCGGAATGCGGTGCGGCCGGCGACGCGAAGCCCGGCGTCCTCGAGGGCCGAAAAGAACGGCTCCGGATCCGCGATGGCGGCAACGGCAAACACCGCTCCGCCGGGTGACGGCGGCGGGCCGTCGAATACCGGGGCGCCGTTGGTTCGCCGCACCCGGAAAACGGCCCGGTGCGCGCCCGCCGAGATGCCCTCACCGAGTGCCACGATCGCATCCGCGGCGACGAGGACGTCTGGCGGCTCCCGCAGCCGGCCGGACGGAAAGGTCACACCATCCAGGTCCGCACCAGCCACGAGAACGACGTCGGCGTCCCGATCCAGCTGAAAGTGCTGGAACCCGTCGTCCAGCACGTGGACGGTGGCGCCAAGCTGGTGCTCGGCGAGTCTGCCGGCCAGGTAGCGATCCGTGGACGTGACGACGATCACCCCTGGAAGCTGCCGCGCGAGCATGAACGGTTCATCCCCGGCCCGCGCCACATCCGCACGGATGCCGGCGGCATCTCGAACGATCACGACACCATCGTCCTCGCGGGTGCGGGCGTAGCCACGGCTGAGAATCGCCGGCCGCTCGCCAAGTTGCAGCAGGATGCGTGCGACGGCCGCGGTGAAGGGCGTCTTGCCGCGTCCGCCGGAGGCGATGTTCCCGATGCTGATGACAGGATGTCGAAGCCGGCGGCGCGCCTCTGGACGCGCGGCGTACCACTCGCGTCGGCGGCGGGCGACGGCCGCGTAGAGGCTGCTGATCACTTTATCTGCGGAAGGGCCGCACGTTGCCCTGCCCTTCGGGCTTGAGCAACAGTGCGATCGCCGCCAGGCTCTTGGCCCGCGCCCCGCGATTGGCTTCGACCAGCGCCCGAGCGGCGGCGCCGAGACTGGCGCGGCGAACGGGATCGTCGAGCAGCCCGAGCAGCGTCGCTTCGAGCTCACGGCCGCTACTGACCTGCACCGCGGCGCCGTTGTCGAGAAACGCCGTCGCGATCTCGGCAAAGTTCTGCATGTGGGGACCAAAGACAATTGGCTTTCCAAACACCGCCGGTTCGAGGATATTGTGGCCCCCGGCATCCACGAGGCTGCCGCCGACAAACACCACGGTACCGATTTGGAACAGCTGTGCGAGCTCACCGATCGTGTCGAGAATGACGACGTCATGGCGGGGCTCGGCGTCCACGCGCAGCTCACTGCGTCTGACGACGTTCCAGCCGGAGCGCCGGGCGAGTCGCTCGACATCTTCGAACCGTTCCGGCTTGCGCGGCGCGATCACGAGCAGTGCGTTCGATCGCGTCGATCGGATTCGGCCAAACGCTTCCAGGACCGGTTCCTCTTCGCCCTTGAGCGTGCTGGCGGCGATCACGACCGGGCGGTCCGGGCTGACGCGGAAGTAACGGAGGACCCGGTTCTGACCGCGGTCAGGCGCCGACGGGGTGCCGGGGATCTGGAGCGAATCGAATTTGAGCGAGCCTGTCACGGTGACGCGGGCGGGATCGGCGCCGATGTCGATGATCCGCCGCGCCGACTCGTCGCCCTGCATGCAGAAGCGGTCGACGTGCGCGAGGACGTGGCGGAAGAGCGGCCTGGCGAGCTTGTAGCGCGGGTACGACCGCGACGAAATGCGGCCGTTCACGAGCAGCGTCCGCACCCCCGCGGCGCGGCACGCGCGCAGCAGGTTGGGCCACAGCTCGGTTTCCATCATGATGAACAGGCGCGGCTTCACCAGCCGGAGGGTCCGTTCGACGATGAAGCGGAAGTCGAAGGGGAAGTAGAAGACCTCGTCGACGAACTGGAGGTTGTTGCGCGCGACCTGGTGGCCGGTGATCGTGGTGGTGGACAGGAAAATGCGAAGCCGCGGGTACTGCTCGCGGAGCTCCTGCAGCAAGGCGCGCGCGGTGAGGACCTCGCCGACCGATACGGCGTGGATCCAGATCGACTCGTCGGCGTCGACGTTGAAGGAAACCGGCAGCATGCCGAGCCGCTGCGGCAGGCTGGTCACGTATTTCCGGTATCGCACCGCCTGGTAGACCAGGTAGGGCGACATCACGATGAAGAACAGGACGATGAAAGCGCTGTAGACCGCGTACATGTAGGGGTGCTCAGCAGCAATGTAGCCGCGGTTTGACCACCGCGCAAGCCGTTCATTAAAATCAGCCGTTTGTGGTGTTTGGAGGAGTTCTGAGATGGCAATCAAAGTCGGGATCAACGGGTTCGGCCGCATCGGACGCAACATCATGCGCGCGGCGATGGGTAACGCGGACCTCGACTTCGTGGCGGTCAACGACCTCACGAACGCCGAGACCCTGGCGCACCTGCTGAAGTACGACTCGATTCTCGGCAACTTGAACGCCGACATCACCGCCAAGGGCGACCGGATCTCGGTCAACAAGGAGCAGTTCCAGGTCCTGTCGGTCAAGGACCCGGCGCAACTGCCGTGGAAGGATCTCGGCGTCGACGTCGTGTTCGAGTCGACTGGACTCTTCACCAAGCGGGAGGATGCGGCCAAGCACATCGCCGCCGGAGCGAAGAAGGTCGTCATCACGGCGCCGGCGAAGAACCCGGACGTCTCGCTGGTGCTGGGAGTCAATCCCGAGGTCTACGACGCCAAGACCCACCACATCATCTCGAACGCGTCGTGCACGACCAACTGCCTGGCCCCGGTGGCCAAAGTGCTGCACGACAGCTTCGGGATCCGCAAGGGCTGGATGACGACGGTCCACTCCTACACCAACGACCAGCAGCTGCTCGATCTGCCGCACAAGGACCTCCGCCGGGCGCGCGCGGCGGCCCTTTCGATCATCCCGACCACGACCGGTGCGGCCATCGCGGTGGGCGAGGTGCTGCCCGCACTCAAGGGACGGCTGGACGGCATCTCGATGCGCGTCCCCACGCCCAACGTCTCGTGCATCGATCTCGCCGTTCTCGTCGACAAGAAGGTGTCGCGCGATGATGTGAACGCGGCGTTCAAGGCGGCCGCGACCGGACCGATGAAAGGGATCATGCAGTACACGGAGGTCCCGCTCGTGTCGATCGACTACCGCGGCAACGGGCACTCGGCGATCGTGGATGCGCCCTACACCAACGTCATGGACGGTGACTTCGTGAAGGTCCTGGCGTGGTACGACAACGAGTGGGGCTACTCGAGCCGCTGCGTCGACCTGCTGCGCTTCCTGGTCGAGAAGGGCATCTAAGTGCCGCGCAGCGTCAAAGACATCGATCTTCGCGGCAAGCGCGTCTTCATCCGCGTCGACTTCAACGTGCCGATCAAGAACGGCACGATCGGCGACGACACCCGGATCCGCTCGTCGCTGCCGACGATCAAGTACGCGCTCGAACAGGGTGCGAAGTCGGTGATCCTGGCGTCACATCTTGGCCGTCCCAAGGGGAAGCCCAATCCTGAATACTCGCTGCAGCCGGTGGCAACGCACCTGGCCGAGCTGCTCGGCCGGCCCGTGACGTTCAACGATCCGAAGGCCGACGGGGTCGTCCTGCTCGAGAACCTGCGGTTCAATCCGGGCGAGGAAAAGAACGATCCGGCGTTCGCGGCCCAACTCGCCGCGATGGCCGACGTCTATATCAATGACGCGTTCGGGTCGGCGCACCGCGCCCACGCCTCAACCGAAGGGATCGTCCGGCACGTCAAAGAAGCAGGGGCGGGCCTGCTGATGGCTGCCGAGGTCGAGTACCTGGGCCGCGTGCTCGAAGCGCCCGACCGCCCGTTCGTGGCCATTCTCGGCGGCGCTAAAGTATCGGACAAGCTGGAAGTCATTCAGAACCTGATCCCCCGCGTGGATGCGCTGCTGATCGGGGGCGCGATGGCCTACACGTTCTTCAAGGCGCGCGGACTGAACATCGGCAAGTCGCTGGTGGAAGACGACCTCCTCGACGCGGCCCGCGAGGTCGAAGCGATGGCCAGGAAACGGAACCTTCCCTTCGAGCTGCCGGTTGACCACGTGGTGGCGGCGAAGCTCGAAGCCGGCGTCCCGACCGAAACGCTGAACGTCGAGGACGGATCGATCGGCGACAGAATGGGGCTGGATATCGGCCCGAAAACAGTCGAGCGCTTCCGATCGATCATTGCGACCGCAAAAACGGTCACCTGGAACGGCCCGATGGGGGTCTTCGAGATCGACGCGTTTGCGGCCGGCACGATCGCGGTCGCGAAGGCGGTTGCGGCCGTGGACGGCGTGACGGTGATTGGCGGCGGCGATTCGATTGCGGCGGTCGCGAAGGCGGGCGTGACCGACCGCATTACCCACATCTCGACCGGGGGCGGTGCGTCACTCGAATTCCTTGGTGGACGGAAACTGCCAGGAGTCATTGCGCTGGGGTGATCCGATGAGAACGCCTTTCATTGCGGCGAACTGGAAGATGCACAAGACCGTCCACGAGACGGTGGTGTTCGTCAAAGAGCTGCGCAGCCTGGTGAAGGACGCAAACGACATTGAAATCGTCGTCGCGCCGCCCTTCACCGCCGTGCACGCGGCCGCTGAATCGGCGCGCAACTCCCCCATCGCCGTCGCGGTGCAGGACATCCACTGGGAACGTGACGGCGCCTTCACCGGCGAGATCAGCGCGGCGATGGCGAAAGAGGCCGGCGCCGAGTTCGCGATCATCGGTCACAGCGAGCGCCGGCGGCTGTTCAAGGAGACGGACGAAACCGTGAATCGCAAAGCGATCGCGGTGCTCAATGCCGGGCTCTTCCCGATCGTGTGCATCGGCGAGACGCTCGAAGAGCGCGAAGCCAACGCCACGTTCGACGTTCTGGACCGGCAGATCAAGAAGGGCCTCGACGGCATGACCGGCGACCAGGTGTCGTCGCTCGTCGTCGCCTATGAGCCGGTCTGGGCGATCGGCACCGGACGCAACGCGACCCCGCAACAGGCCGGCGAGGCGCACGCGCACATCCGGTCCCGCCTGCGCGCGTGGTTCGGTGGCAGTGCCGCCGACCTCTGTCACGTGATCTACGGCGGCAGCGTCAAGCCGGACAACATCCACGAGCTGATCGTGCTCCCGGACGTCGACGGCGCCCTGATCGGCGGCGCCAGCCTGGATGTTCGCGGGTTTGCTGACATCGTGGCGCGCAGCCGGCAGAGCGCTGTCTACCCAGTCCGGAACGTCTCTCCCCACCTCGCGCTCGTACCTGGCGATGGCGCTCGCCTTCGTCGCCTTTGCCATCTACGGCAGCCTGCTGCCTTTCGAATGGCGGCCGCTGCCGCTTGACTCGGCATGGGACCAGTTCCGCAGCGTCGTCCTGGCGGTTCCAACGCGGCGCATCTCCCGATCCGACGTGCTCGCGAACATGCTGTTGTTCGTGCCGATCGGGTTTTCACTGGCGGGCGCGCGGCTCGTCGATCGAACCGGATCGCTCGCGGTCTTGCGCAGCGCCCTGATCATCCTGCCGGTGAGTCTTGCGGTCAGCTGCGCGGCGGAGTTTCTGCAGATGTTTGCCTCGGATCGCATCCCGTCGGGGCTGGACATCGCGGCGCAAGGCGTCGGCTGCATCGTCGGGATCATCGTCTGGGGTGTGACCGGGCAAGGCCTTACGAATTGGGTCCGCGACGCCCTGTCGGCCGCTCACCAGGACCGGCTCGCGCGCCTGCTTGTCGCCGTCGCGGCGGTCTGGATGTTCGTGAACCTCGCCCCCTTCGACATCACCGTCGATCTCGGTGATCTGGCCGCGCGGGTGCGAACGAAACGGATCTCACTCGTCCCATTTGGTCATGACCTGTCGTGGCCACGGCGCATCTGGGACGTGGTGGCCGAAACGCTCAGCGCCATCCCGCTCGGGCTGCTCGGCGTGACAATGATGCAGGCGCGGCGGCGCCGGGTCTGGCCGGGTGCGTTTCTCGTCGGGACCGCGATCGTGGTCTTCGTCGAGTGCCTCCAGGTCTTCATCAAGTCGCACTCAGCCGACACCGCCGACGCGATGCTGGGATCGGCCGGCGTGGCTCTGGGCGTGTGGCTGGGAGCGCGGGTGATGCAGGGGGCAGTGCTGGCGCCGTCCCCCTCATCTTCGGGGACGCTGTCTATCAAAGCGGCGCTGCTCGTCGGTGTGTGGTGTCTTGTGCTCGCCGCGTACCACTGGCTCCCCTATGATTTCGGCATCGACAATGACGTGATCCGGCGCAAGCTGGCGCGGATGTCGATCCTGCCGTTTGCGGGATATGCCGGCGGGTCCTACCTGAACGCACTCAACGACCTCCTCACCAAGCTCGCCCTGGCGGTCCCGTTGGGTGTAGCGGCCGGTTTCGTGACGCGGCAGCGGGATCTCGCTTTTTCGTCCACGACCATGGTCTGGCTGCTCGGGGCGGGGGCCTTGTTTGGTCTGATCGAAGCGGGACAGTTGTTCCTGCCGCGACGATCGCCGGATCCGACCGATGTGCTGGTCGGCATGGCTGGAACGTACGCGGGCCTCGCGCTGACGCGGTGGCTCAAGGCCGAAGGCCGTCTCGATCGGTCGCCGGGGCCCAAAACCTGACCGAATCGCGGCGTAGTGGCATTCGGTCGAAGCGCCGTGTTAAAATCCGTCGTTATGCTTTACTACCTGGCCACGACCTTGTACGTGCTCGCGTGCCTGCTTCTGCTGCTCGTCGTACTGCTCCAGCAGGGCAAGGGCGGCGACATGGCCAGCGCCTTCGGCGGTGGCGGCAGCCAGACCGCATTCGGCGCCCGCGCGGGCGCCAGTGTTCTGACGCGCGCCACCACGGTTCTCGGGGTTCTCTTCATCATCGGAGCGCTGTTCCTCGCGGTCATGGGCAATCGCGGAACTGGATCTCTGCTGAGCGGCGAACGAACCGCACCGGTTGCGCCCGCGTCAGCACCGGCGCCGGCACCGCAGGTCCCGAAGTAAGACGCGCGGGCGCACCGAGGCGCCTGCGTCATGGAAGTCCTCATCGCGAAAGTGGCGGAATTGGCAGACGCACCAGCTTGAGGGGCTGGCGACCGCAAGGTCGTGGGGGTTCGAGTCCCCCCTTTCGCACCATCTATTAGTCGGCGGGGGCCCCTGCACCCCGCCTGGCTCACTTCACTCGCTCATCGCTCCGTTCCGTTCGCACCAACCTTTGCTCACGCTTGCCAATTCGGCGTGAGCTACGGTTGGCAAGCCACGCGAAGGTTGCGCGCCGAAGCAGCGTAGCTGCGAAGGCGGGCCGCCTGGCTCACTTCACTCGCTCATCGCTCCGTTCCGTTCGCTACGAGTACCGCATTCAAAGCCCCTGTGGTACAGTCCGCCGACCTTGGATACCGTTGCGATCGCCCCGCCCGTTCCCTCACCCTGGCTAACGATCTGGCTCTCGCCGCGCCGGACCATCCGTCGAGTTATTGACGGGGAGGCCGGAGCCACCTGGTGGCCGGTCGTCGCACTGTCGGCGCTCGGCCAGGCAATCGGCGCGCTCGCGTTCGATCCCGACGGGAGCCTCGCTGTGTCTCGGTCCTTCATGCCAGTCACGATCGGGATCGCGCAGACGATCTTCGGTGTTGTGGTGGGTCCCTTCCTTCTGGCGTTCGTTGGGGGTTGGCTGGGCGGTGATGCGGATCCCAGCGACATCCGACACGCGATCGTCTGGGGGAACGTGCCCTTTGCCGTTGCTGCCGTCGGCTGGATTCCGCTGGCGCTCTGGTTCCGGGGCAGCCTGTCCGACCCGAACGCGGACATCCCATTGGCTCTCGTCCCGTTCATGCTCGCCCTGGGGGTTGCGGCCTTGTGGTCGGTGGTCACGCAAATCCTCGCGCTCGCCGAGGTCCAGCGGTTCTCGGTGTGGCGCGCCATCGCGAGCGTGCTGATCTTGATGATCCCGGTGTTTCTTCTCGGACTGTTGTAGGGAGCCACCGCCGACGCAGTCGGCCTTCGCCGTCAGTAGAAGCGGCTCAGTTCGATGGGCTGATTGCCAGCATCAACGCTGGCGGCTTATGAGCATCGCTCGCATGTCGGCCGAGGACGGAACTCCGCCCTGGTAGTGCCGTCACGTGGGTTGTGGAAACGGCGCCCGCGGTTCTGCCATCCCAAAGAGATCGCGCCCACCAAACAACACCGTTGGGATCGGGTAACCACGGCGTCCGTCGGGGCGCGGCAGGGTGGCCAGGTCGACCACCTTATAAACAGCCGGCCAGTCCATGGCCTTGAGCGCTTCTTCCAGGCGCGCGCGAAAGAGGGGCTCTTCAGCGCACCCTTCCCTGGTGAGAACGACCAGCTCGCGCGTGCTCGCGTAGTGAGCCGGTCGTGCGTCAGTCTGAGCGATGCGGAAGGTCAGTCCGCCGATCGCTCCGATGAGGACCAGGACGCCCATGCCGAGCAGCAGCCATCCGAGCGGGAAATCGTCGATACGCACGCCGAGAGTTTATACCTCAACAGCACACGCGCGTGAGACCACATGTACGTAATGGGTGTTCGGACCTTAGTAGGGCTTCGGGAAATAGTGCCAATCTCTGCGCCTCGGTGCTTAGTCGCCACCGCGCGGGACTTCGTCAAACAGCACCGAAATACTTACGATCTGGGCCGTTTCGCTGCACGTCGACCGGTGGATTCCATATTGCTCAAGTCGGCATCGATGCTTCCGGACTATCCGGGAGCCCCAGGGAGACTCATCGATGACCGGACTGAAAAAGACACTGGCACGGACGGCGGCAGCCGCGATCGTGGCCATGAGCGTCGTCGCGCAAGCCGAAGGCGCCGCGATTCTCGTCGACAACGCGAATCCACAGAACATTCCCGGGTTGACCGGATTCAACACCACCGGCGCCATGATGAACGGCATGTCGGTGACGGCCTACTTCGGGGATGGTTCGTTTGAAACGCAGTTCTGGGGAGCTACCGGGGCGACGTCAGGTGCGGTGAACGGAACGGACTGGTCACTCGGTTTGAGTGGTGACAGCTTCACGTCGAGTTGGAGCTTTGCCAATGACGAAGCGGGTACGTTGGTCCGCCTGGTGCTCGATGGCTCGTCGGGTCTCACGGTCTTCGACAAGAGGGAACCGGACTTTGGCACGGACGGTTCGTTCTCGGGTCTCGACTTCTCGTCGTCGATCACTGGAGATGGGGTCGTCGTCGCCACCTACCGCAATCCGGTCGGCGTTGGCGGAGCCGGCCGCGTTGGTGACTTGTTCCAGATTCTGGACCTCGACTTCTCTGGCCTCCAGACCGGGGGCACCGCAGGCAGCTTCACCTTCGTTCAGGACGCCGACAACGACAGCCGGCTCGCGTCATTCGACAGCCAGCTCGCGTCGGTGCCCGAGCCGAGCCTCCTCGCATTGTTTGGTCTTGGCCTGGCCGGCACCGTCCGGGCCCGGCGCCGCGCCCGCGGCTAGCATCGCGACGGCGGCTGGAACGCAGAAAGGCCCAGAGCACTCTGGGCCTTTTTCTTTGTCCGGACGCTTACCGAGCCGCCACGATCAGCCCCGACATTAGACGCGCTCTGTGGCGACTTGCTGTCGGTCGGTCACCGGGCCGCTAGCGCCCCGGCACCTCATCTTTGGAACGGATTCTGCACCTCAGCCTTTAATTCACCCCACATCCGCGCCGGGCTATTCCACAGCGACCGGAGGAGCATGACCGGGAAGCCGAAAGGATACGCGGCGTCTGGCGCCAGCGTGACGCAGGAGCTCAGCCTGCTTGCGCTGCTGATGGTCCCCGGCGATCAGGCGGCTCAGGAAGATGGCCCGAGGGTCGACCCGGTTCCGGTCAGCATGGCGGCAGGTCTGATCCTGAATTTACTCTTGTACTTCCTCTTCATTCCTCTCCGCCTGGTGGCGTGGCTGGTTTGGCGAGGAATCGGGAAGAGTTAGGACGACCGTCGATTGTCAGTCCGGAAGGCGGTCCAGTTGATCCCCAGTTTGCGCATCCGCGCCCGTAGCGTGTGCGGATTGACGCCGAGACGCTGCGCTGCACCGAAGGGCCCCTCGAGCCGTCCGTGAGCGGCGCGCAGCGCCTGCGTGATGTGGGCCCTGATCGCCGCGTCGAGGGTCACCGACTCCGTGACCGCTTCCGCGGTCGCGGCACGTTTCGTCCATTCCTTGGCGGACATCCGGCCAACTCTCGGCACCACCGGTCCGAGCGCCGCACGCACCGCCAGCCCTCGACCGTTTCCGAGAATCGCTGCACGCTCGATCACGGCCGCGAGCTCGCGGACGTTGCCAGGCCACGGGTACGCCGTCAGCAGTTCAATGTCTTCGCGGCTCAAGGTGAGTGGCGACCCGCCCAGGCGTTTGCCGGCACGCCCGGCGAAATGCGCCGCCAGCGGCGGGATGTCCTCGATCCGCTCACGCAGTGGTGGCAGATCGACCGGGAAGACGCTGATCCGGTACCAGAGGTCTTCGCGGAACGTACCCTCGGCCACCATGGCCTGGAGATCGCGATGGGTGGCGGCAACGATGCGGACGTCCACCTTGATCGACTTCTGGGCGCCGACACGTTCGAAAGTGCCGTCCTGAAGGATGCGCAGTAACCGCACCTGCGCGTCGAGCGCGAGCTCCGCGACCTCGTCCAGAAACAGCGTGCCGCCGTCCGCGCGCTCGAACCACCCCTTGCGGACGTTGGTGGCGCCGGTGAAGCTGCCGCGTTCGTGTCCAAACAGTTCCGAGTCGATCAGCCCCGGAGGAAGAGCGCCGCAGTTGACCCGGACGACGGGTCCGGCGGCACGCCGCGATCGTTTGTGGATCGCTCGAGCCAGCACCTCTTTCCCGGAGCCGGTCTCCCCCAAAATCAGAACCGGCACGTCCGTCGGTGCGACCTGGTCGATACGCTCCATCACGTCGCGCAGTCCCTCGTCCGCGCCAACGATCGTATCGGTAACCGAATCGCGGTCCAGCCGCGACAGCAGCGCGCGGTTCTCCGCTTCGACGGCCTCACGGAGGCGGCCCAGCTCGTGGTACTGGAAGTCGTTGGCCAGCGCCACGGCGATGGGTTCGATGAGTGACTGGGCGATCGGATAGTGGGTAACCTCGAAGGTTCGCGGCGATCGTGCCAGCAACAGCAACGCCCCGATCGGATGGGCATCGGTCAGCAGCGGTGCGGCGAGCCACTCACCCGGTATCGAAGGCGTGAGGAGCTTCATCACTCCATCACGATCGGCGTCCCGCTGATGGAGCACGGAGCCGCCACGGCACCAACTCAGAAGGTCATTGAATTCCTCGGCCGTCACCTCGGTCGTGACGCGCGGAATCGCCGGCCCTGGACGGCACAACCCGATCGCCGCCGTCTCAACCCGGTGGTGCTGCACGTTGAAGGACTTGACCAGCATGGCGTCGGCGGGAAGCTGCGACGGCAGCAACCGCGCAATCCGATCGACCGACTCGTCGATCTCGATTCGGCGACAGGCCTCGCGCCAGACATTGAGAATAAAGGTCATAAATCCCGCGCCTTGTGGCGCGAACGAGCATATATCACGGGTCCAGCTGAGTCTCCGTCAAATATGACAGAAAAACCAGCAACAAACGCCGCGCGAAGGACCAACGACAACTGTAAGTGTATATTTATCAATAACTTACAGCCTATGCATGAGTGGGCATGGCCGCTGCACTATCGCTCGGCATGCTCACCTTCGTACGGTATCTCGGCGCGGTCGCGGTCGCGTCACTGCTTCTCTCCCCTGCATCGATTTCGGCGCAAACGCCGCCCGGAACGCCACTCGAAGCCAGACTCGAAGCGTTGCAACGAGAGTTGCTTGCGCTCAAGAGTGCGGTGCGGGTCGAGGGGACTGATGACAGCGCAACGCTGACCGCCAGGGTCGAGGAACTATCCACGCAGCTCAAGATCCTTGCTCGTCAGATCGAGCTCGATAAAGAACAGGCGGCGGAACGCGCCAAGACTTCGCCACAGACCACGGCCGGCCGCGGCGGGTTCTCGGTGCAGTCGGCTGATGGCCAGTTCCGAGTGCGGGTGCGCGGCTATCTGCACTCGGACGCGCGCTTCTTCGTCGATGACACGGCCAATCGCGCCGTCGACACGTTCGTGCTGAGACGCGTGCGGCCGATCGTCGAGGCCACGATGTTCGGGATCTTCGACTTTCGGGTCATGCCTGATTTCGGCTCCGGCGCGACGGTTCTTCAGGATGCCTACGTCGACATGCGGTTCCACCCGAAGCTCAAGGTCCGGGTCGGAAAATTCAAGCCGCCGCTCGGCCTCGAGCGCTTGATGTCGGCGACCGAGATCCCGTTTGTCGAGCGCGGACTGCCGACCGCCCTCGTGCCCAACCGCGACATGGGCGTGATGGTGCACGGCGATCTCGCGTCCGGCAATCTCGCCTACGCCGCGGGTGTCTTTAATGGCGTCATCGATGGAGGGAGTGCCGACTCCGACATCCAGGACGGCAAGGACGTCGTCGCGCGCCTCTTCGCGCAACCCTTCCGCACTCGCCGTGACAGCCGCTGGCAGGGCCTCGGGCTCGGCGTCGCGGGCAGCTACGGGAGTCAGCGCGGCGTCTCCGCGGCAAGTAACGCGCTCCCGACGTTCAGAACCGCCGGCCAGACATCGTTCTTCGCATTTCGAGGCGACGACCCCGTCTTGGGAGCCGTACTCGCCGACGGCACGCACACTCGGTTCTCGACCCAGGGTTACTACTATGTCGGGTCCTTCGGGTTCCTGGGTGAGCACGTCATCTCCTCGCAGGAGATTCGCCGCGGCACGACCGCCGACACTCTCGACAAGTCGGCCTGGCAGGTTGCGGGGTCATGGGTGGTGACGGGCGAACCGGCGACGCATCGCAGTGTCGTGCCGCGGGCGGGGTTCGACCTGGCGGCCAACACCTGGGGTGCGCTTGAATTGACGACGCGGTACACCGCGCTCGATATCGACGCGGACGCCTTCCCCTTCTTCGCAAATCCAGTTTCGGCCGCGAGCGGCGCGCAGGCCTGGACGGCCGGCGTCAACTGGTATCTGAACACGGGGGTGAAGCTCCAGGCGAACTTCGAACGCACCACGTTCGATACCGCCGGCGCGACCCGGCGCGAGGCGGAAAACACCGTGTTCACACGCATCCAGTTCGCGTTCTAACAGCCTGTTGCTGCAAGAAAGCGGCGCGAGCGGGAGCGAGCGCTGGCAGGCGCTGGGGGTGGGGCCCCAGCGCAAAACTCAATACAGATCGGAGATTCCGGAATGACTCGGCTTTCGTTTTCACGAGTGGTGGTGACGCTGGCGCTGGCAGCTGGTTGTGTGTCGATCGGCCTGGCCCAGTCGCCAGTGAAGCTGCTCAACGTCTCGTACGACCCGACGCGTGAGTTTTACCAGGAGGTCAACACGGCCTTTGCGGCGCAGTGGCAGGCGCAGACCGGCCAGGTTCTCACCGTGAACCAGTCGCACGGCGGCTCCGGCAAACAGGCGCGCGCCGTCGTCGACGGGCTGCAGGCCGACGTCGTCACGCTGGCACTGGCCTATGACATCGATGCGATTCACAACATCGGCAACATGCTGCCGAAGGAGTGGCAAAAGCGGCTGCCAGACAACAGTTCACCGTATACATCGACGATCGTTTTCGTGGTGCGCAAGGGCAACCCCAAGGGCATCAAGGACTGGAACGACCTGGTCCGCCCCGGCGTGATCGCCATCACCCCGAATCCGAAGACCTCCGGAGGCGCGCGCTGGAACTATCTCGCCGCCTGGGCGTATGCGCTGCAACTGCCCGGCGGCAACGAGGCGTCCGCCAGAGCGTTCGTCACCAGCCTTTTCAAGAACGTTCCAGTTCTCGATTCCGGCGCGCGTGGTTCGACCACGACGTTCGTACAGCGCGGTATCGGCGACGTGCTCATTGCCTGGGAGAACGAAGCCTTGCTCGCGGCCCGCATGCTCGGCAAAGACAAAGTCGACATCGTCGTACCGTCGATGAGCATTCTCGCCGAGCCGCCGGTGGCGGTCGTCGACAAGGTTGTCGATCGCAAGGGGACGAGGAAAGTCGCCGAGGCTTACCTCAAGTTTCTTTATTCCCCAGAGGGACAGGAGCTCGCCGCGAAGCACTACTTCCGGCCGCGGCTGCCGGCCGTGCTCGCCAAATATGCGCACCAGTTCCCGACCATCCGGCTCGTGACGATCGACCAGGTGTTCGGGGGATGGGCCCGCGCGCAGAAGACGCACTTCGACGATGGTGGGATCTTCGACCAGATCTATCAGCCCGGTAGTTGACGAAATGAGGCTGAACCCGCTTCGCCGGCAGAACATCCTGCCCGGCTTCGGTGCATCGCTGGGCCTGACGGTCGTCTACCTGTCGCTGCTGGTGCTCATCCCGCTCGCCGGGCTGGTGCTGAAGACGACGGAGATGACCTGGCTGCAGTTTGTGGCGACCGTGACGGCTCCGCGCGCGATGGCGACCTACCGCCTTACGGTGGGAACGGCGCTGGCGGCGGCACTGATCAATACCGTCTTCGGCATGATCGTCGCGTGGGTGCTGGTGCGCTACTCCTTTCCGGGGAAGCGGCTGGTGGACGGCCTCGTCGACCTGCCGTTCGCAATGCCGACCGCGGTGGCGGGGATTGCCCTGACCTCGATCTACTCAGTTAACGGCTGGATCGGCCAGTATGCCGAGCCACTCGGGATCCGCATCGCGTTTACGCCACTCGGAATTCTCGTGGCCCTGACGTTCATCGGCCTGCCCTTCGTCGTCCGCACGGTGCAGCCGGTCCTCCAGGATATCGAGGTCGAGCTCGAGGAGGCGTCGGCGAGCCTCGGCGCGAGCCGGTGGCAGACGGTGCGGCGGGTGATCATGCCAATGGTGCTGCCGGCGCTGCTGACCGGGTTCACGCTGGCGTTCGCGCGGGCGCTCGGTGAGTACGGCTCGGTGGTGTTCATCTCGGGCAACCAGCCAATGAAGACCGAGATCACCACGCTGCTGATCATGACCAAGCTCGAGCAGTACGACTACGCCGGCGCAACCGCGATTGCGACCGTCATGCTCACGGCGTCGCTGGCGATGCTCTTACTGATCAACGTTCTGCATGGCTGGGCGCGCCGCAGCGCGGCGCCGGCCTGATAAGGGTCCGCTTCATGATTGCTGAAACCCTCGACTCGGTCCGGCCGGCGCCGGTTGTTCTGTCCGAGCCGTTTCTCGCCAAGTGGGTGCTGATCGGCACTGCGCTCCTGTTTCTCGGTTTGTTCCTGTTCCTGCCGCTGGTTGCGATCTTCGTGCAGGCCTTCGAGGCCGGCGCTGCCGGCTATTGGGCGGCGATCACCGAGGCCGAGGCACTGAGCGCCTTCACCCTCACGCTGATTGCCGCGTCGGTGGCGGTGCCGTTGAACCTGACCTTCGGGGTTGCGGCGGCATGGGCCGTGACGAGGTTCTCTTTTCCCGGTAAAGGCCTGCTGGTTGCGTTGATCGACCTGCCGTTCGCGGTATCGCCGGTCATCTCGGGATTGATCTTCGTGCTGCTGTTCGGCATGCAGGGGTTCCTCGGCCCATGGCTGGCCGAGCATGAGATCGAAATCATCTTCGCGGTGCCTGGCATCCTGCTGGCGACGCTCTTCGTCAGCGTGCCGTTCGTGGCGAGGGAGCTGATCCCGCTGATGCAGGAGCAGGGCTCCGAAGAAGAGCAGGCCGCCATTAGCCTGGGGGCAAGCGGCTGGAGCACCTTCTTCCGCGTCACGATCCCGAAGATCAAGTGGGGCCTGCTGTACGGAGTGGTGCTCCTGAACGCGCGTGCGATCGGCGAGTTCGGCGCCGTGTCGGTGGTCTCGGGTCACATCCGCGGCGAAACCAACACCGCCCCGTTGCACGTCGAGATTCTCTACAACGAATACAACTTCGCGGCGGCGTTCGCCGTCGCATCAGTCCTCGCGATCGTGGCGCTCGTCACGATTGCCGCCAAGTTGGGGATCGAGTGGAAAGCCGGTTTGAGAGGGATGTCGAAATGAGTATCGCGGTTCGCGGTGTGACCAAACGATTCGGCTCGTTCACCGCTGTGAGCAACGTCGACCTCGAGGTTGGCGGCGGTGAGCTGGTGGCGTTGCTCGGGCCCTCGGGGTCAGGCAAGACGACGCTGTTGCGTCTCGTCGCCGGGCTCGAGATTCCCGATGCGGGATCGATTTTCTTCGGCCAGAAGGACGCCACCAACCGGTCGGCGCGCCGCCGCCGCGTCGGCTTCGTCTTCCAGCATTACGCGCTCTTCCGCCACATGACGGTTTTCGAGAACGTTGCCTTTGGCTTGCGCGTCAAGCCGCGGAACAAGCGGCCCTCAGAGACGGAGATCAGGGCACGGGTTGGCGAGCTGCTCGAGATGGTGCAGTTGTCGATGCTTGCCGACCGGTATCCAACCCAGTTGTCGGGCGGACAGCGGCAGCGCGTGGCCCTGGCCCGCGCACTGGCGGTGCGGCCAAAGGTACTGCTGCTCGACGAACCGTTTGGCGCGCTCGACGCAAAGGTCCGCCAGGAGCTGCGGCGCGCGCTGCGGAAGCTGCATCAGGACCTCGGGGTGACGACAGTGTTCGTGACCCACGACCAGGAAGAAGCGCTCGAACTCGCCGACCGCGTCGTCGTCATGAACAAAGGCGTCGTCGAGCAGGTGGGAACGCCGCAGGAAGTCTACGACCGGCCGGCGACGGCCTTTGTCTGCGGGTTCCTGGGAGACGTCAATCTCTTTCAGAGCCGGATCGATCGCGGCGTCGCCTACATTGGCGGTGTACCGGTAGAAGTACCATCCCTGATGGGTCAGTCGGCGTCCGAGGCGGCGGTATACGTGCGGCCGCACTCATTGGACATCCGCGCCGAGCCCGGTCACCCGAACCAGTTCCGCGCCCGGCTAATTCACGTGAATCCGGCAGGACCGACGGTGAAGATCGAGCTGATGTCCGAGGGCGGGCAATCGCTGCGCGTGGAGATGCCCCAGGACCGCTATCGTGCCCTCGCGCTGGGATCGTCGGTGGACGTGTACGTGACGCCGAACGCCTCGGGCGTCTTCGTTCATGTGGCGCCGGGAGCGTCGCGGACTCACTGACCGGCCAGGGCCCAGAGCATTCCGGCGACGGCGCATCCTGCCAGGGTTCTCACCATCCCTGCCTTCATGACAAACACCGCGACCAGCGCGGCAACCGTCAGGACCAGTGACGGAATGTCGATCGAGCCGAGTACCGGCACCTGAAGCGCCAACCCCGGTATGCCCACGGGCCGCACTTCACGAAACACGACGTGCAGACCGAACCACAGGGCGAGATTCAGGATCACACCCACAACGGCGGCGGTGATGGCGGCGAGTGCCCCCGCCACCGGACGGTTGCGTCGCAGCATCTCGACAAACGGCGCACCCAGCAGGATCCAGAAAAAGCAGGGGACGAAGGTCACCCATGTCGTCAACAGGCCGCCAAGCGTTGCCGCGAGCAGTGGCTGCAACGATCCCGGATCCCGGAAGGCAGCCATGAAGCCCACAAACTGCGTCACCATGATGAGCGGACCAGGAGTCGTCTCGGCCATCCCCAGGCCGTCCAGCATCTCGCCAGGTTTGAGCCAGCCGTAGGTGTCGACCGCTTCCTGCGCGACATACGCCAGCACCGCGTAGGCGCCGCCAAACGTCACGACTGCGGTCTTCGAGAAAAACAGCGCGATTTGACTGTACACATGACCGTCGCCGAGCGACACGAGCAGCGCCACGGTCGGAGCGAACCACAGAAAGAGACACACGGCGCTGACCCTGAGCGCCCGGTCCAGCGTTGGTCGCGTGTGCGGAGGCGGCTCTTCGCCGAGCAGGCTGTCGGCATCTGAAAGGGGCGTGCCCCCGGCCGGTGCGTGCCCGCCCCCGACCAGGAACTCAGAGCGTCCGGCTGCGCCGCCAGCGAACCCCACCAGCGCCGCCGCCAGGACGATGACCGGGAACGGGACGCCGAACACAAAGAGGGCCACGAATGCTGTCGCCGCCAACGCAAGCATCACGCGGTTTTTGAGGGCGCGGCTGCCCACCCGTACGACCGCCTGCATGACAATCGCGAGCACGGCCGCCTTCAGCCCGAAGAACAGGCCGCTCACGACCGTCAATGTGCCGAACAGTACGTAGACCCAGCTGAGCGTCATGATCGCGACGACACCGGGCAGAACGAACAACGTTCCGGCCAGGACGGCACCCGGAGTGCGGTGCATCAGCCAACCTATATAGACTGCGAGTTGCTGCGCTTCCGGGCCGGGAAGCAGCATGCAGTAGTTGAGCGCGTGGAGAAACCGGCTCTCGGAGACCCAGCGCTTCTCGTCCACCAGGATCCGGTGCATGACACTGATCTGGCCGGCGGGGCCGCCGAAGCTGAGCGCGGCGATTCGCGCCCACACACCGATGGCTTCGCGCAGAGAAACGCCGTGGTGGGCTGGGCTCGGAAGCACTCGCACTACAGTCGCGAAGCGATTATTAACGAATCTCGCCCTGACCTGGCCGTGGACGGATCGGCGGCTTGCACGTCCGGCACGGCCAGTGCTTTTTGTAGGCCTCGGTGACGGGCACGCGCCGAACGTTCTTCGAGAGCTTCTCGCACTTGTCGCGGTGGTAATAGGTCCCGCCGACGTCGATCAGCACCATCGCCGGCTTTGCCGGTGACTCTGCCCCTTCCTTGTCCGTCGAGCTCTTCAACGACTCACACTCGGCGTGCGGCTTCAGCCCACGCGCCTCGGCTTGCGCGCGGGTCATCGCGAGAACGCCACGAACATCGCGCACCTGGTCGCAGGCAGGACGGTGGTAGACGGTGGTGCCGTCGCGCTGGATGACCATCTCGCTCTGCGCCAGGAGCACCGTCGCCAGGGAGCCGGCGAGCGCCAGCGTGCACCAGATCATGCCCGATGGTAACCCGCGCGCGGGAACATCGTTTTTTGACATACTCTTTTCGACCGCATGAAACTCTTCGGGTGGATCTCGGGTGTAAAAAAACAGGACGAGCGCACGGCGGCCATTGCGGCGTGGCGGCAGAAGTGGGTGGAGGCGCTCGACTCTGACGGCTCGCCTTCGCCCCTTCGAGCGCAGCTGGACGCGCTCTCGGCGCCGGATCTGGACGTCGAAGTCGAGATCGAGATGCTGGACGGCCTCGAGCAGCTGCGTGAAGCGCAGCGCACGGTGGCGGCCGGAACGCTACCGGTGGTCGAAACCCACCACCGCGTCATCGGCGCCGATCGCTGCCACTTCACGGCCCCGGCGTCGCTGCCGTCCGACCAGCACCAGGCCAATGGACGGCTGCTGCTCACCTCCGCCCGGGCGGTATTCGTCGGCGGCGGCCGCACCTCCGCCGCGCCCTGGCATGCCATCCACGACATCGTTCGAGTCGAACGCGACGTGATCCTCCTTCGCGCGGACCATTCGCCGGCCGCGCACTACCGTTTCAATACCTATGGCGACGCCGTGCTGTGCGCCTTCCTCGCCGGCCGGCTCAGACGTGCGAGATAATTCCGTTATGCCCACGACCACCGCCGTCGTTACCCTTGGAATCGAACGTCTGCTCGAGCGCCGAACGCTCTCTCGTCGAGGGCCGGAAGGTCGGGCTGCTGTGCAATCCGGCATCAATCGATGCCGCCTTCCGGCACAGCGCCGACCTGCTGTTCGAAGACGGCGGCCTCACCCTCGCCGCGATCTTCGGGCCCCAGCACGGCTTCCGTGCCGACCTGCAGGACAACATGATCGAGACGCCGCACGGCTGCGATCACCGCCGCAAGGTGCCGGTGTATTCGCTCTACAGCGAAGTCCGCGAGCCATCGGCCAAGATGCTGGAGGGCCTGGACGCGCTCGTGGTCGACATCCAGGACGTCGGCACCCGTGTCTACACCTTCATCTACACCGTCGCCAACTGCATGCGAGCGGCCGCCCGTCACGGCGTCCCCGTCATCGTCTGCGACCGGCCCAACCCGATCAACGGCACGGATGTCGAAGGCAACCTGCTCGACGAGCGGTATACGTCGTTTGTCGGGCAGTTCCCAATCCCGATGCGCCACGGCATGACAGTCGGCGAGGTCGCGCGGTTGTTCAATACCGCATTTGAGATCGGGGCGGACCTGCACGTGGTGCCGATGGAGGGCTGGCGCCGCGAGATGTTCTACGACGAGACCAGGCTGCCGTGGGTAATGCCGTCGCCCAATATCCCGACGCTCGACAGCGCCGTCGTGTATCCAGGGGCGGTACTGTTCGAAGGCACAAAACTTTCGGAAGGGCGCGGCACCACGCGGCCGTTCGAACTGATCGGCGCGCCGTGGATCGATGGTGAACGCCTCGCCGACGCGATGAATGCGCGGCAACTGCCCGGGATCTACTTCCGGCCGGCTTTCTTCGAGCCGACGTTTCAGAAACACGCCAAACAGCCCTGCGGCGGCTGTCAGCTCCACGTGACGGATCGTCAGGCGTTCAAGCCGGTTCGAACCTCGGTCGAGTTGATCGACGAGTTCTACCAGCAGGATCCTTCACACTTCGCCTGGCGAGAGCCGCCGTATGAGGTACGAGCACGACAAAATGCCGATCGACATCCTCTCGGGCGGCGACCAGTTGCGAACGGCGATCGAGGCAGGAACAACGGCAGAGCACGTGAGGAGCTGGGCCACCGACGAGGAGGCGTTCCGTCGTCTTCGAGCGCCGTTTCTGCTGTATTAGATGTGCGACGTGCTACGTGCGACGTGCGACGTGCGAGTGCACGTGCTACGTGCTACGTGCTTGTCTGGCCTTGCCGAGGGCTTCGACGATCTGCCGCGCATGGCTGTGCGCGTGCTTGCCGTAGATCTCCAGCCACTTCATCACGCCGTAGGCACCAACTTCGGTGTGAGTCCCCTCGCGCAGCCACTCGTCTTCGGTAAGCCGATCCAATAGCTGCGCGGTGCACTCGCGCGTGTAGCGGAACGCCTCCAGGGACGCCTCGTGAGGACGGTCGTAGTGCAGCTTCGTGGCAAACGCATCCTGGTCGTAACCGTGGATGGTGGGCCGATCGATCGCGAGCAGCATCCTCAAGCGGATCGCAGCCGTCATCTCGCTGTCGGCCAGATGATGGATGATCTCGCGCGCGGACCACTGCCCCGCTCCCGGTTTTGCCGCCAGCTCCTCTTCGGTCGACGTTGTGCAGCGCCTCGACGATGGCACGGTAGCCGTCGCGATAGAGGCCCACGAGTTTGTCGCGTTCGGTGTGATCCATGTTCCGCTTTCCGCCGGCCTCAGCCGCGTGTCTTGGCAATGCCCGGGGATTTCAGCTCCTGCGCGGTCTCCGGGACCATGTGATGCGTGAGGAGGTGCTTCTTCAACTCCTCGAAGGCGTCCTCGACGGTGTCGACACGACACAGCATCCCGAGATCCTCCTCGTTGATGGCGCCCCACTCGACCAGCGGCTGGAAATGCAGGATCTGGTCCCAATACTCGGTGCCGTAGAGAATGACGCACAGCTTCTTCGACATCTTCTCGGTCTGGTCGAGCGTGAGGATCTCGAACATTTCGTCGAGGGTTCCAAATCCGCCCGGGAAGATCACCAGCGCCTTGGCCAGGTAGGCGAACCAGAACTTCCGCATGAAGAAGTAGTGGAACTCGAGGTGCAAGCCCTCGGTGATGTACTGATTGGGACCTTGCTCGAACGGCAGCCTGATGTTGAGGCCTACCGTCTTGCCGCCGGCTTCGGTCGCGCCGCGGTTGGCTGCTTCCATGATGCCGGGCCCGCCGCCGGAGCACACCACGAAGCGGCGCCGCGGTTCCTCGAGCGACAGACTCCACTCGGTCAGCAGGTGGGCCAGCCGCCGCGCGTCTTCGTAGTAGCGCGACCACTCCAGCGCTTTCTGGCCGCGCTTGAGCGCCGCCAGGTAGTCGCTGCGCTTCTTGGCCTCGTCGGTCCCGAGCTTGACGAGCTCCTGCTCGGCACCCTCGCGGCTCAGCGTTCGCGCCGAACCGAAGAACACGACAGTGTCCTGGATGTTCGCTAATCGAAAGCGCCGGGCGGGTTCGAGATACTCGGCGAGGATGCGGATCGGACGTGCATCAGTCGATTCGAGGAATTCCAGGTCGTGATACGCAAGTGGCTGCTGCGGCTCCTTCATCGTAACGATCGCACCTCAAAAAAACTGTATCATTCGCCATGCGAAACCGTCTCATGTGGAGTGCCACATTCCTCGCCGCAGTAACGATCTCGACGATTGGTCTCGTTGGTTCACAGGCCACCGGCCAGGCGCCCGCAGCCCCGACCGGATGGATCCTCGAAGAAGACGCCGACTCGAAAAAGAATCCCCTCCCCGCCGACGCCGCCACGCTCGCCGCCGGCAAGGCCGTCTACAAAGACAAGTGCGCCGGTTGCCATGGTCCGGCGGGTCTCGGCGATGGTCCCGACTCGGAACCCGAAGCGCGCCCCGACATGGACCTCACCAATCCGAAGCGCGCCGGACGCAACCCGGACGGCGTTGTCTACTACAAGGTCCTCAATGGCCGCCGCCGCCCCTACAAGATGCCAGCGTTCAAAGGTGAGCTGACCGATCAGCAAATCTGGAGCGTCGTCACCTACGCGCAGTCACTGCGAAAAAAATAGTATCGGCCGACGCCGTAGGCCCGACGTTTACGTCGGGCGTGTTACTGGTCACAGATACCGCGCGATCACCTCGCCAAGCACGTAGCCCACCGCGGCCACGCCGAAGCCGACGATGAACATGTCGCGGCCGCTCGCCCAGATGCCACGGCCGGTGAAGATGCTGCGCGCCGCGCCGATCGCGAAGTGCGCGAGCATGCTGACGACGAGCGAGGCCCACACCGCCGCGGCGTGATCCAGGAAGAGGAACGGTGCGATCGGGATGAAGGCGCCGACCGCCGTCGCGGCGCCGGTGACGATGCCGTCCTTCAGCGGCGCGAGCTCCGCGGGGTGGATGTTGAGCTCTTCGCGGACCATCGCATTCAGCGCCTGCGCCGGGTCCTGCATCATGTGGCGTGCGGTCTCGCGGGCGCGCTCGATCGGCAGGCCCTTCGCTTCGTAGATCAGCGCGAGCTCTTCCTCCTCGAGTTCCGGCATCAGCCGCATCTCGTCGCGCTCCATCGCGATCTGGTGCGCGTGGACCTCCTGCTCGCTCTTGGCGGCGAGATACCCGCTCGAGCCCATGGAAAGCGCGTCGGCGAGTGCTCCCGCGACGCCGCTGATGATCACGATGTGCGGCGCGACATCCGCGCCGATGATCCCCGCAACCAGGCCGAAGTTGGCGGTGAGGCCGTCGTTGAACCCGTAGACGATGCTGCGGAGCATGCCGCCGGCGCCGCCGGTATGCCAGGGCTCCCCTTCGCGGCCCATCATCTCGGAAAGCTCGCGCGCGTGGACGGCGGAATCCGAGGCGATGTCGACGGCGGCCTGGTGCGCGGACTGGTGCGAGGTGCCGCGCGCCATGCCGAGATACGCCTGCACTTCGCGGCCCTCTTCGGCCAGCAGCATCGGCAGGATGGTGCCAGGGCCGAAGGCCTGGGCCATCCACGACAGCAGCCGGGTGCGTAGAGCGGTCTTATAAAACGGCAGCGGACGGCCGGCCTCTGCGAACAGCTCGACCCATCGCGCGGCGTGGCGGTCCTCGACGGCGGCAAGCCGCTCGAACAGGTCGCGCCGCTCCGGCTGTTTCTCGATCACGGCCAGGGCCCGGTAAAGCACCGCCGCGTCGCGCTCGTCGCGGTAGTGCTCGTCCCAGCTTGGGTCCGCTACAGGCCGGTCATGCTCCATCGTTCAAGGATAGTGCTTTACTCGCCGAAAACGGGTGGCTAGGATCGCTTGCGTGCGGCCCCGTGGATCCACCAGCTTCGAACACTCCATCCTGACCACGGTGGCACCCACCCGCGTGCTGGCCGCATTCTTCGACCCGGCGGCGCTGGCGTCCTGGTGGCTGACCAGCCGATCGGTGACGACGCCGCGCGTGCTCGGCGTTTACGCGGTCGAATGGACGCCCATTCCTGGCGAAGACGAAGTCCTCGGCCATCTCGGCGGCGTCTTCTACGGGAGCGTCCTCGAATACAAACCCAGCCAGGAGTTCTTCATCGGGGACGCGTGGTGGTTACCGCCGGACAGTGATCCCCTCGGGCCGATGGCACTCGAGGTTCGTTGCGAGATGGCGGGCCCGGCGTGCCGGCTGATCGTGACGCAGAGCGGCCTCGATGAAGGCCCCCGGTGGGACCGCTACTACGACGTGATCGCCACCGGCTGGAAAGCCTCGTTGACGCGCTTGAAGGCGTTAGTCGAGGCGGACTGACTACCCCGGCGCGTTGCTGACCTGAGGTTTGAGACCCATCGCTCTGCCCAGAGCGATCGCGAGCGGTGCGGCGAGGAAGCTGAAGAGCGCGCCGACTTTCACCTCGTCGAGGACGAGGCCGGGCGCGAAAGCGGCAGCGGAAAAGAACAACGCCACGGTGAAACCGATGCCGGCGGCGATGCCGACGACCAGCGTGTGTGCGTAGGTCAGACCACCTGGCGCCCTGAGCCCCATCTTCACGCCGATGACGGTCATGAGCAGGATGCCGATCGGCTTCCCGATCACCAGCCCGGCCAACACGATCCACGTGCCGCTGCCGACGCTGCCGAAGGGCACGCCGGCGTTGACGAGGCCAAACATCAGCAGTACGAGCTGGACCGGTACTTTGAAGGCGTGCTCAAACCGATTCATCGTGTCGGTCAGGTGCGCTTCGCGTGGGTCGTCGATGCCGAGGTCACGCTGGGCGTGGGGCATGAACGGCAGGATCGGCACCAGCGCGAGCGCCGGGTGCACGCCGCCAAGGAACAACGCACCCCACGACAACCCGCCACCGAAGATCACATAAGGCCAGTAGCTCCGAACGCCACGCCGTCTCATCCAGTAGGACAGGGCGACGGCAGGGATCATCAGGGCCGCGAAGTTGACGAACGACAGCGGACCGCTCGGGTAGAAGACGGCCAGCAGCATCAGCCCCATCGCATCGTCTGCAATTGCAAGCAGCAGCAGGAAGGGAATGGCCGGGTGATGGGGCGGAAAAATCAGGCGCGCCGCCATGTAGGAGAAGGCAATGTCGGTGGCACACGGCACCGCCCAGCCCGGCATCAGCTCGGGCCGGTCCACGGCAATGACGAGCAGAGCGAACAGCCCTGCGGGCACGATCATGCCGCCGGCAGCGGCGAGGAGCGGGACGGCGGCTTCACGGGGTGACTCCAGCGGGCCACCCGGACGAGTGGCCTCCACGATCTCTTTCACCGCCAGGGCGAAGAAGAAGACCATGCCGATGTCGTTGACCGCAAAGTGCACGGCGCCGTGCGAGAAGGCTTCGTAGGAATGGAGGTCGACGTTCGCCCAGATCAGGGCCGCCACGGTGCCGGCGAGCAGGAGGAGCGAGTTGTCGATGATTAGCGCCCACAACGTCCGGGGTGCGCCCTGTGGCGGTGCGGTCATCCGATCTTCTGGACGTTGAGGTAATTGGCGTCGGACCGGGTCAGATCCGGGTTGACGCTGATGAAGACGACGACCGAGCCGGCAGCGACCAGGCGGGAGTCGATCAGCATGCGCTCGAGCGGGTTCAACTCACGCTCTGGCGTGATGACGGGTGTGATCCCACGCATCAGCGCCAGCGTGCCCGCTACCCTATCGCTCGCGGTCGCGGCAATGACGCGCGTCTCGGGGCGCAGGGCCGACAGCAGCCGTGCCGTCTTCCCTTCCCGAGTCACCGCCACGATCGCGTCGGCACGACCTGTGGTCGCGAGCGTCACGGCAGCTTCGCACAGCGCGCGGCCGTGCAGGCTGCCGGTCGGGTCCACCGTCGGCCGGACGTTGTCGGTCGAGGGCGCGCGCTCGGCTTCCACGATGATGGTCGCGAGCGTGCGGACGGTCTTTTCCGGCCATGCGCCAACGGCGGTCTCGCCCGAGAGCATGATCGCATCGGCGCCCTCGCCGACGGCATTGGCCGCGTCACTGACTTCTGCCCGTGTCGGCCGCGGATCCACTCGCATCGACTCGAGCACCTGCGTCGCGACGATCACCGGACGGCCGGCGGCACGGGCGGCGCGAATGATCTCCTTCTGGACGCGAGGCACCTGCTCGAGCGGCATCTCGAGGCCAAGGTCACCACGCGCCACCATGACGCCGTGGGCGAGCTCCAGAATCGCGGGCAGGTTCTGCAGCGCGGCCGGACGTTCGATCTTGGCGATGAGTGGGACACGTTTGCCGGCCTCGTCCATGATCTGGCGGGCGCGGAGCAGGTCGTCGGCCGTCTGCACGAAGCTGAGCGCGATGTAGTCGACGCCGAGCTCGAGGCCGAAGCGAAGATCGACAGCGTCCTTCGCGGTGATGGCGGAGGCCGGCAGCTCGATTCCGGGAGCGTTGATGCCCTTGTTCTCGGCGAGGACGCCGCCGTTCACGACGGTGGTGACGAGCTCGTCGCCGTCCGCACTCGTCACCCGCAGCTCGATGCGGCCGTCGTCGAGCAGCAACCGGTCGCCCGGGCGGGCGGATCGCACCAGCGCGACGTAGGGCGTGAAGACGAGTCCGGGCCGGCCGATGCCTTCACCGCCACGGATGCGCAGCTGGCTCGCCTCTGCGAGGGTAATCGGCGTGCCGCCCTCGAGCGTGGTCGTCCTGATCTTCGGACCGCTCAGGTCCTGCATGATCGCGACGATGCGTCCGGCGTTGGCCGCCGCGGCGCGGACGCGATGATAGACCTCGGCGTGCGCCTCGCGAGTGCCGTGCGAGAAATTGAGGCGAAAGACGTTGACGCCGCTCTCGATCAGCCGCGTCAGCATCTCGGGCGAGTTGCTGGCGGGCCCGAGGGTGGCGACGATCTTTGTGCGTCTCATGCGGTTGCCCACGGATCCACGAGTGCCTTGGTGATTCGCATCGCCTCGGCGTCCGCGAGCGCTTCGTTCAACCCATTCAGCGGATACGTTCTGCCGCCAATCTCCCGCCACGGCACCTGGCCGGCATAACGCTCGAGAAACGTGAGCGCCCTCAGGAAGTGACCGGCCTCGCTGCCCCAGCAGCCACGGATCTCGAGATGCTTCCTGTTGATCTGGCGATGCGCGTTGATCGCGCTGTCACCCACGTCCGTGTAATGGCCCGCGATGACGTAGCGGCCACCGTCTCGGGCGAGGTTCAAGCCCTCGGAAATGGCGGCCGCGGCACCGGCCGCTTCGAGCACGACATCGACCCCTTCCCCGTGGCTGAGCGCCTGCACCGCGGCGAGCCGCTCCTCCGGGGTCGTCGTGGTGACATCGAAGACGTGATCGGCGCCCATGCGCGCGAGCCATCTCGAGGCGGTCGCTGGGCGCGCCGATCGCGATGATGGTCGATGCGCCGCCGAGCCGCGCCAGCGCAATGGCACTGAGGCCCACCGCGCCGGTGCCCTGGACCAGCACGCTGTCACCGGGCCGGAGCGCCGCGCGCTCGAGAATGTGGACGGCGGTGAGCAGGCCACAGCCACCGCCGATGTAGTCGTCGAACCCGACACTGTCGGGCAATCGCGCCAGGCCGACACCGGGTTCGAGATAGATCGCCTGCGACCAGCCGCCAAAGAGCCCCTCGGCAGCGGAATCCGTGATGCCGTAGACGCGTCTGGCGACACAGCGCGTCGGAGTGCGATGGACGGTGCAGGCCCGGCAGCGGCCGCAGGTCCGATGGACGTCGAAGAACGCGACCCGATCACCCTCGCGAAGCGTCGAGCCATCGAGGCCGGTGAGCGGACCGCGAACGGCCTGCAGAGTACCGGCCGACACATGGCCGGGAATGATCGGGTACGGCACACCGCTCAGGCGTCCATGCCACAGGTGCACATCGGTGCCGCACACTTCGGAACGTTCGGTGCGAAGGAGCGCTGATCCGGCCGGCAGCTCCGGCGCCGAAAATTCCCTGATCTCGATTGGCTGACGCGGCGCCACCATGACGGCCGCGAGGATGCGTTGGTTCACATGGGTACGTTACCCTTGAACCGCTTTCGCTCCAACACGGGGCACGACGCAACGCTCTCGCAACTCATCTACCACCCATGGTCTACCGATTTCGCCCTCTCCTCGCCGCACTCCTCGTTCTCGGGATGTCTGTTCCGGCCGCGGCACAGGATTACGTCGAGAAGAAGCCGCGCCGGCAGTTCGTGACGCTCAGCCTCGACTGGTTGAATACGGAGCCGCTCCACTTCGCATCCCATCCGCTCGAAGACCTGGTCGGACGCGACGTGGCGGCCGCGCAGGGCAAGGAATACGACTACCACACGCGCGACGAGCAGATCCGCATCGACGTCGTCGAATTCCGTCAACGCAATCGCGCCGCGAGTGTCGCGATTTATCCTTTTGGACTCAGTGACGGCACGACACTCGGGATACGAGGCAGCATCGAGGAACTCCCGGTCGTCAGAATCAACTTCGACGGCGTGGATGCGCCGCCAAATTATGAGCTCACGGGCGGGCGCGCATACGATGTGGGCGCCGGACTGTATGTTGCGGATCGGTCGAGTGGCTGGGGTCTCGGCAGCCAGGCGTTCATTCTCGGCGGCATCGGCCGGATCAAGACGGACCAGGGTGACGGCAGGCGCGTGTTTGCCGAAGGCGGCGGCGGGCTGAGCGTCGGCCCGTTCGGCGTGCAACTGGCGGTCAAGTTCGCCTGGGACACGCTGAACGAGCCGATCGAACACCGCTTTCTGACCATCCCGATCACACTTCGTGGAACACTGAGCTTCTGATGACAATTGCCGATTGGCTCGCCGCCGCGTGCGCGGATGCAGACCGGCGCGGCCTGAGCGAGTTGAAGCCGCTGCTCGAATCGCTTGCTAGATCGACCGCGGCTCTTCGCCGGGCCGAGGAGGCCGTCCTGGCCGAGCGCGACGACGATGAGCCGTCCGGCAATTCGAAGGCATGATGCGGGCCGAGACGCCGCCACCCGACCTTCGCGGAATCGCCGAGATTGCTCCGCTCATCCAGCGCGGTGAGGTCTCACCGCTTGACCTGGTACGCCGCTGCCTCGCCCGCATCGAGGCTCGTCCCGAACTGAACGCCTTTATCACCACCATGGCGGAGTCCGCCCTGGCGGACGCCGAAACCGCTGAGCGCGAGATCGCGGCAGGCCGTTACCGCGGTCCCCTTCATGGCGTGCCCGTGTCACTGAAGGACCTGATCGACGTGGCCGGCACACCGACAACGTCTGGATCCGCGGTTCCCGCCCGATGGCCGCGTCACGATGCGCCGGTTGTGCAGCGTCTGCGCGAGGCGGGCGCGATTCCGATCGGCAAGACCAACCTCCACGAGTTCGCGTTCGGTACGACAGGCGATGAGACGGCGTTCGGCATCGTCAAGAATCCGTTCGACCTCACGCGCTCGGCCGGCGGCTCGAGCTCCGGCGCGGCCGTCGCGCTGCAGGAAGGCATGTGTTTCGCCTCGCTCGGTACGGATACGGGGGGTTCGATCCGTATCCCCGCGGCCGCATGTGGAGTCGTTGGCCTCAAACCAACCTACGGGGAACTCAGTTGCGACGGCATCGTGCCGCTCAGCACCACGTGCGACCACGTCGGACCACTGACGCGCACACTGCGAGACGCACGAATCGTGTTTGACGTGCTGAAGGGTGGTGAGGAGGAAGCGGTACGACAGACCGGCGCCACCGTCGCCGTGCCTGGAGGTTATCTCGCTGAACGGCTCGACCCTCTCGTCCGCACCGCGCTCGCGCGCGTGAGGGCGGCGATCGAGAACGCGGGACACACGGTCCGCGACATCGACATCCCTGAGGCGCGGCTTACACCCGATGTCTACCTTCACATCGTGCTGCCGGAGGCATCGCACTACCACGCCAGGACACTCGCGTCCCATGCGGCTGCGTACTCACCGGGTGTGCGGTTGCGGCTCGAGATGGGACGCTACGTCCTCGCCGAAGACTACCTGCGAGCAATGGCGCTGCGGAAGGTCCTCCGCGCGGCTGTAGACCGGGCGCTGGAAGGCTGCGACGGGCTGCTCCTGCCGGCACTGTCGATCCCGGCGCCGCCGCTCGGAGCCACCACGGTGGAGATCGACGGAACGCCGGAACCCACGCGTAGCGCGATGCTGAGACTGACGCAGCTGTTCAACCTGAGCGGCCATCCGGCGGTGGCGATGCCGTGCGGGCGAACACCCTCGGGGCTGCCGCTCGGTTTACAGATCGTAGGCCACCACGGCCAGACGCGGCGGCTGCTCAGCCTCGCCGAAACGCTCGAGGATCAGATCTCAGGCGGCGCCGGATCGGTAGGCGGCGGCACCGGCTGAACATCGGGCCGCTCCTGGTCTGTGGGATCGCCGGGCTGAGCAGGCGTGTTGACCGGCTGAGGCCGCTTCAGGACCTCAGGCGGCCGGGGCACGTCAGGCTGTGGCGGTTGTTCAATCATGGGCAGGGAAAAAGGAAAAGGGAAAATGGAAAAGTTTCCATCCTCAGAGGTATTTGACAATCCCTGCGAGCGCGCCGTAGAGAGCGCCAGCGATCGCCTTCATCACCGGTGAGACTTCGCCGGTCGCGACGGCATCCGCCACGGTGACGGGCTGGGTCACAAGGAGCCAGATCGTCGCGCCCGCGAGCGTCGTGGCGATCAAGCCGATGACGGCGGCGAGGCTTAGGCTGAGCCGGGCGAAACTCATACAGTAACTGTCGGTTGGACGGATTGGCCGTCCCGGTGGTTCCTAGGGTGTTAAGACGATCTTACCGAATTGTCGGCCTGACTCCAGCCGCTCGTGGGCGGCACGGGCCTGCGACAGGGGCAAGACCTCGTCCACGACGGGTGTGAGCTTGCCATCGAAAAACGGCTGCGCCGCCTCGAGCAACTCCGGCTTACGCCCCATGTAGGACCCGAGAATCGAGAGCTGACGGGCAAACAAATGCGTGAGATCGACGCCGCCGCGCGGTCCGGTCGTCGCGCCACACGTGACAAGTCTTCCCGACCTGGCCAGCGAGCGCACACTGCGCTCCCACGTCGCCTCGCCGACGTGCTCGACGACGATATCGGCGCCTCGCCCGTTGGTCGCCGCGCGGACGCTCTTCGAGTAGTCACCGGCGTAATGATCGAATACGTGTTCCGCTCCAATCGCGCGCGCCTGCTCGGTCTTGCCGGGTCCTGAGGTGGCAAACACTCGCGCCCCGTGCAGCTTGGCGATCTGGATGGCGGCCTGCCCCACACCGCTGCCACCCGCGATGACGAGAACGATGTCGCCCGCCTGCAACGACGCCCGCGTCATCAGCATGTGCCACGCCGTCAGGAACGTGAGCGGAAAGGCCGCGGCCGCAACGAAATTCACGTGATCGGGAATCGGCACGACGTTGTCGGCCGGAACCGATACGAGCTCGGCGTAGCCACCATCGGACTGATAACCGAGGACGTCGTAGTGCGGGCATTCGTTATCGCAGCCCGCCAAACATTTCTCGCAGCGTCCGCAGCTCAGACCCGGCTGCAGCATGACGCGGGTGCCGGCCGCGAACGCACCGCCGCCGTCCACGACCTCGCCGGCGACGTCGGCGCCGGAAATATGCGGCAACGGGATCCGCACCCGGTCCAGCCCGCGGCGCTGCCAGAGGTCCAGGTGATTGAGCGCACACGCCCGCACGCGCACGATCGCCCGGCCAGGTGCAGATTCAGGATCCGGGGCGTCTTCGTATCGGAGCACGCCAGGCGCTCCGTGTTCGTGGAACCGAACCGCTTTCATGCGGGAGTGCCGAGATCGACAGCGGGACCGAGACCGAGTTCCTCGAGGGATGCTCCCACGCGGTCGCGGTCGCCAACGACGACGGTCAGCATCCGGTCCGGATCGAGGTGCCGGCGGGCGGCGTCGGTCACCGCGTCTTCATCGAGCGCCAGGACCCTCGGTACGAAGGTGGAATAGTAGTCCTCCGGCAGATCGTGCAGTGACATCTGTGCCGCTGCGCGCGCCACATGCTCGGCGGTCTCGAAGTTCCTCGGGTAGCCGCGAGTGAGCGCGGCGCGGCCTGTCTCGAGCTCCGCACGGGTCACGGGGCGTGATCCGCGCACGTCCGCAATCTCTTTGAGGCTCTCGCGAATCGACGCCGTCGTGGCATCGGCCTGCACGCTGGCCTGGAGCAGGAAGGGGCCCGGCCCCCGCCGCGCGTCGAAGCTGGTACGGGCGCCGTAGGTGTAACCCTTGTCTTCACGCAGGTTCATGTTGATCCGGCTGACGAACTGGCCACCGAGCACCATGTTCAGCACCAGCAGATGCAGGTAGTCGGGTGCGCTGCGCGGCACCGACATGTGCCCGATGCGAAGCTCGGACTGCGCCGCGCCGGCTTTGTGCATCAGGCACAATCGGGCCGGCGGCGCAGCCGGGGCGAGCAGTGCCGCCGAGTCGTCGGGTACAGGCGCACTGCCCTCGCTCCAGTCACCAAACACACGGCTAACCAGCGACACGAGCTCAGCGTGGCTGGCATCACCCGCCGCGATGACGGTGACATTCGGCGGCGTATAGGCGGCCGCATGGTACGAGGTGATGTCCTCGAGTGTCATCGTCCGCAGACCGCTCTCGGTGCCGATCGAGAGATGGCCGTACGGATGGTCACGATAAACGAGTTCTGTGAAGGCGCGGTCCGCAAGAGCCGGGGGCATGTCGCGGATCTGCACCAGGCGATTCAGCCGCAGGTCGCGCACGCGTTCGAAGTCCCGCTGATCGAGCCGCGGACGACGGATCATATCCGCCAGGAGGGCCGCGCCACGCTCGGCAAATCGTGACAGCACCGTCAGCCCGAGGAGTGTGGCGTCGGAGCCCACTTCCGTGTCGAGCTGAGCGCCAATCCGCCCGAGAGCTTCGTGGAACGCCAGCGCGTCGAGGTCGCCGCAGCCTTCGTCGAGGAGGTCGCCAACCATTGCCGCCAGGCCTTCGCGGCCGGCCGGATCCGCGGCGGACCCGCGGCGAATCAGCACCAGCACGCTGATCAATGGCACCGCCCGGTGCTCGATCGTCCAGACCCGCAGGCCCGAGGCGAGCGATCCCCGCCGGATCTCGGGGAACTGGTAGGACGGCAGTTCGCCGAGCGGAGGCAGGGAGGAACGATCCGCGTACTTCACGACACCGACACCGGTGATGATCCCGCCAGCGCAAGCTCCGGGCGTCCGGCCGGGACGACGCTGAGGGTGACGCGCGTGCCGGTGGCAAGCCACGTCCGCGCCGCCCGCGTCAGCAGCTCCGCGTCGGCCGCCCGGTACCTGGCCAGGTCGTTATCGAAGTAGCCCGGATCCTGCAGGAACACGTTGTAGGCGTTGAGCTGGTCCGACTTGCCGCCAAACCCGCCCACGGTCTGCAGTCGCGAGATGAAGTGCGCTTCGGCCTGCGCGACCCCGCGCTCGATCTCCGCGGCCGTCGTGCCGTCTGCGGCCACTCGATCCATTTCGGCGGTGATCGCGGCTTCGAGCTCGGAGAGCGTCCGCCCAGGCGCGGCGGTGGCGACGACCTGGAAGTAGCCGGCAATCTCGCGAGAGTTCTGCGATGCGGCGACCTCCGTCGCGACCCGCTGCTCGTAGACGAGCGCTCGATACAGCCTGGACGTCTTACCTCCGGCCAGAACGTCCGCTACAAGATCCATCTCGGCGTCCTCGGCGCCGAACAAGCTCGGCGAGTGCCACGCGAGGTAGAGCCTTGGCAGTTCCACCCTGTCTTCGAGAACGAGTCTCTTCTCGCCGGTGCGAGGCGGCGGCGCCGGCGGTCGAACGGGATCGGGCGCAACACCCGGCGTCAGATCACCGAAATACTTCTCGGCGAGGCGCAGCGCCTCGTCCACATCGATGTCACCCGCCAGAGCCAGCGACGCGTTCCGTGGATGGTAGTAGGTCTTGAAAAATTCGCGGACGTCGTCGGCGTGCGCGGCGCGCAAGTCCGCGGCCGCGCCAATCGTGAGCCAGTTGTAGGGGTGATCCGGCGGATAGAGCTCGGCGAGCAAAGCGGATCCGGCGAGACCGTACGGACGGTTCTCGTAGTTCTGCCGGCGCTCGTTGAGCACGACTTCCCGCTGGTTGTTGAACTTCGCGTCGGTCAGGGCGGGCAGCAGGTAGCCCATACGATCCGACTCCATCCACAGTGCCAGCTCCAGCGCGTTGCGGGGGACAACCTCCCAGTAGTTGGTGCGGTCGGCATTGGTCGAACCGTTCAGGGACGCACCGGCGTTCTGGAGCGGCTGGAAGTAGCCGTGATCGTAGTGCTCCGAGCCCTCGAACATCAGGTGCTCGAACAGGTGTGCGAACCCGGTTCGGCCCGGGACCTCATTCTTCGAGCCGACGTGATACCAGACGTTGACCGCGACGATCGGACAGTTGCGGTCCTGGTGCACCAACACGTCAAGCCCGTTGTCGAGCGTGTGGTGAGTAAACGGAATGTCCATCAATAGGCAATCAGCGCGCGCTCGCGTCTCGGGTCGGCGCCGCCTCGAAGCCGTCCAGTAACGGGGTCCACTCCTGCCGCGACGATGCCGGTCGAGATGCCGTAGGCGGGTCGCAGGCGGATCTCGTGGCCGCGCGCGCGCAGTTCATCGATCACGGCCGCCGCGATCGTCCGCTCCACCTCGAGAACGCCCGGTTGGGCGCGATGGTCATCGAAGGAGCTCTGCGGATGCAGCGAGTTGATGCGCGGGGCTTCGATCGCCGCCTGCACGTCGAGACCGAAGTCGATGATATTGAGCAGGACGAGGAGGATCTGCTGATCCTGGCTGTCGCCACCGGGCGTGCCGATCGCGAGGAACGGCTTGCCGTCCTTGAGCACCACCGTCGGCGTCAGCGTCGTTCTCGGACGTTTGCCGCCGGCGAGGACGTTCGGGCTCTCGGGATCGAGACGGAACGCCTGCATCCGGTTGCTCATCGGAACACCCGTGTCACCCGCGACAAACGCGCCACCGAGCAGCCAGCCGGAACTCGGTGTGGCGGAAAAGAGGTTACCGTCACGGTCCACGACTTCGATCGCGGTGGTGTCGCCAGGCTCACGCGCAGGTTCGCCGGTCAGCTGCGTGACCGGAAACGAAAGCCGCGCCGCGCCGCGCGCCGGATCACCGGGGCGATGCTCGGTGCTGGCCTTCCTGGGATCGATCAAGCCGCGCCGAACGGCGGCGTAATCGGATGAGAGGAGGGCCGGACCCGGCACCTTCACGAAGTCGGGGTCGCCGTAGTACTGATCGCGATCCGCGTACGCCAGCTTGATAGCTTCCGCAATGGTGTGCAGCGCGTCAGCCGAGCCGATGCCCATCTTCGCGAGGTCGAAGCCCTCGAGGATCTCGAGCGTCTGCAGCAGCGCGGGCCCCTGGTTCCAGAAGCCGGCCTTGTGGACGGTGTAGCCGCGGTAGTCAATCGATGCGGGCTCTTCGATCCGTCCACTGTAGGACGCGAGATCATCGTCGGACATGACCCCGCCGGCAGCGCGAACGGCGGCGGTCATCCGCTGGGCGATCGAGCCCTTGTAGAACGCGTCACGCCCGGCCTGGATGGCCTGCGCGCGCGTGGCGCCGCTGGCTTTCGCGGCCTGCTCCGCCGCCGCCAGCGCCCGCAACGTCACGGCGAGATTCGGCTGGCGGAACATCTGGCCGGCTGGCGTAACCTTACCGTCTGGATAGTAGGTTCTGATCGACCACTCGTAGGGTTCGGACGCCTTGCGCTCGGTCCTGAGATAGTTCTCGAGGAAGGTGTACATCGGGAAGCCGTCGGCGAGCGCGATCGCGGGCGCCAGCACCTCCGACAGCGACTTCGTTCCATACTTCTCGAGTGCGAGCGCCGCGGCATCGACAACGGCCGGAATCGTGGCGCCATTCGGACCGTTTCCGGGAATGGCGACCTTGCCGGCAAACGTGGCCACTGATGCCGCCTTCGGCGCCGGCCCCTGGCCGTTGATGACGACGACGCGTTTGTCTTTTGCGGAGTAGATGATGATGGGCGACTCACCGCCGAGGCCGAAGTGCGAGATCTCCACGACAGCCGCGGCAAAGATCGACGCGACCCCGGCATCGATGGCATTGCCGCCCGACGCGAGCAGCTGTGCGCCGGCGTCAGCGGAAAGGGTCCGGCCTGACGTCACGACGCCGTTGTCAACGCGCACTTCCGACCGAAGCGTTTTTGGCGCTGCCTGGCGTGCTGCCACTGGCACGGTGAGCGATGCCGCGACCGCCGCGACCACCAGGGCCACGGTGCCGCGCGATCCAATGCTGGTGATCACAATTTGAATCCTACTGGCAATCTCGCGGATCGTAAACCAATGGTTCAGGCTTCCACGACATCAGGGGGGACGCCCGCACGCATGCTCGGACTCGTGGCCATCGGGCAGTTCCTGGGCATGACGTTGTGGTTCTCGGCAACTGCGGCATCGCCGAGAATTGCCGCCGAACTCGGGTTGACGACGACCCAGACGGCATGGCTGACGATAGCGGTGCAGGGCGGCTTCGTGATCGGCACTTTGATCAGTGCCGCGCTGAACCTCGCCGATGTCTTCAACGCGCGTCGTGTATTCGCCGTCGGCTGCGCGATCGGCGCCGGCGCCAACGCCGCTATCGCGACGACAACCGACGTGACTGCGATCATCGCCTTGAGGTTCGTGACCGGTGCGGCGCTCGCGTGTGTCTATCCGCCCGGCATGAAGATCGCGGCCGGCTGGTTCAAGGAACGGCGTGGGATGGCGCTTGGCGTGATCGTGGGCGCGGTGTGCCTCGGCTCAGGGTTTCCGCACCTGCTCGCGTGGAGTGCGGCTGCGGTTCCGTGGCGCACCTTGATGGTCGCATCGTCACTGCTCGCGCTCGGTGGCGGCGTGCTGGTGTGGCTGACGGTCAAGGATGGACCTTACGTCGCGGCATCCGCGCCGTTTGATCCGCACGCGATCGGCGCCGTCCTTCGTAACCGCGGCGCCCGGCTCGCGACCTTCGGTTATCTCGGCCACATGTGGGAGCTCTACGCCGTGTGGGCGTGGATTCCCGCGTTTGCCGCCGCGTGGTTGACCTCCGCCAGTGTTGCGCCCGAGCGGACGGGATCCCTGGTGGCGTTTGTCGCCATCGGCAGCGGGGCCATCGGCTGCGCGATCGCGGGCGTCTGGGCCGACCGCTGGGGCAAGGCCCGCATCGCCGGCGGCGCACTGGGAATCAGCGGCCTGTGTTCCCTGTTTGCCGGAGGACTCTTCGGCGGGCCGATCTGGCTGCTCTTCGCGCTGGCGGTCGTCTGGGGATTCAGCGTGGTGGCGGACTCGGCGCAGTTCTCAGCGCTCGTCACCGAGCACAGCCCGCGCACGCACGTCGGCACGGCGCTGACGCTGCAGACCTCCGCCGGATTTCTGTTGACGATGGTCAGCCTGCAGTTGCTGCCGCTGCTCGCGGCCAGCTATGGATGGCAGTGGGTGTTCATCCTGCTGGTGCCCGGCCCGGTGCTCGGCGCGATCGCGATGCGGCGACTGACGCGCAACTTGGGTAAGGGGAATCGGACGCCGTACACTCGCGGCGGCGTGGTTCGTCACGGCGATCTGCGCTGCGAGGCGCTCCGCGGCGCTTCGGAACGCCTGCGCCGCGACTGACTTCGGCTCGCCAATCATCACCGGCACCCCGGTATCGCCGCCGATCCGGATCGGCTCGTAGATCGGGATCCGCCCGAGGAACGGCACGCTCAACTCGTTCGCGAGCCCTTCGCCGCCGCCCTTCCCGAAGATGTCGCTCTCGTGCGAGCACGAGGGGCAGACGAAGTGGCTCATGTTCTCGATCAGACCGAGCGTCGGGATGTTCAGCTTCTGATACATCTTGATCGCGCGCCGCGTGTCAGCCACCGACACGGTCTGCGGGGTGGTGACGACGACGCTGCCCGAGACGTGGACGCTCTGGCTGAGACTGAGCGCGATGTCGCCGGTGCCCGGGGGCATGTCGACGATCAGGTAATCGATATTGGTCCAGCGGACTTCACGGAAGAACTGCTGGATGACGCCGTGCAGCATCGGTCCGCGCCAGATCACCGGCGCGTCATCGGTCGTCATGAAGCCGATCGAGACGAGCTGGATCCCGTACTGCTCGGCGGGCACGATCTTCTGACCATCGCTGCCAAGTTGGGTGCTGATCCCGAGCATGATCGGGAGGTTCGGCCCGTAGATGTCGCCATCGATCATCGCGACGCGCGCGCCGCTCTGGCTGAGCGCGATCGCGAGGTTGACGGCAACGGTCGATTTGCCGACGCCGCCCTTGCCGGCGCCAACCGCGATGACGTTCTTCACGCCTTCGACCGGGGCCTTGTTGATCTCCGGAGAGATCGCGGCCTTCACGTTGGCGGTCATCTCGACATGAACCGACGTCACGCCGGGGATGCGGGCGACCAGGTCGTGGGCCAGGCTCCGCATTACTTCCTTCGTCGACGACACCGGCGTGGCGAGCTCGATCGTGAACGACACCCGGCCGTCATCGATGCGCACGTTGCGCACGAACTTCAGGTCCACGATGGTGCGGTTGAAATCAGGATCGCGGACGGCGCTCAGCGCCTGCAGGACAGCCGCTTCGGTGACGGTATTCATGTGTGACTCGATCTGTACTCGGAGGCTCAGTGCTCCCGCTGATCGGCGACGTCGCCGGCAAACGGCACTTTGAACCGCGCCCCCTGGTAGGCCTTGAACATCAGCAGCAGCCAGAGGACCGCTGACAACGGCGGGATGACGACAAACGCGATCGCCCAGCCGAGCAGGGGGATCGACATCGCGATGAACCAGGCGAGCGACAGGCCGCCGAAGACGATCAGGGACTGGAGCGCGTGAAAGCGGACGAACTTGTTGGCCGGCTCGGTCAGCAGAAAGCCGAGCCCGGTGATCCAGCCGAGCGCGTAGGTCAGCGCCCCGGCCACGTTCTCATCCAGCCCGCTCGATGTCTTGTTCATACCGCGCTCCCTCGAGCACCGTGGAACTGCGCCCGGGCCTCGTTGTGGAGCAACACCCACAGCGCATACACACCCAGAGCGGTACCGAACGGCAGGACAAAGAGATTCGGAACGCTGAGCCAGAGCACCGCGGAGCGGCCGGCCGGCTCAGCCCGGCGGAGCGCGCGGCCGGCCCAGGCATTGGCTGCTCCGCCGATGATCAAGGCGGCGGCAAAGATCCCGAACGTCAGTGCGGTCACGCCGGCCGCGACGCGTTCACCGGTGTCCATCAGCCCGATGGCGAGGGCGCCAACGGCGAGGAGCAGCGTGGCGCCGCCGAGCAGCAGCCCGATCGCGCCCCATGTGAGTTGAAGGATGCCGAGCAGCCTGAGATGTGAGTGCATCGGAACGCGCCACAGCGGAAACACAGAAGACGCACGGTCGGAAACAAACCGTTCGTACGAGACTACCTTACGCTGATGCGAACTTCGACCAGGGTCGGAATGGCTCCGGGCGGCATGACGCTGAAACGGAACCGGGCGCCCTCCCGGACGCCGGCCGGCACCCTGAGTCGCAACGGATGCTGGGCCGAGACCTCGCCGTCCCCTTCACAGGTGACGCACGACTGCTCCCACGCCTCCCCGCGGCCGCCGCAGGCGGGGCACGTCTGACGAAGAGGGATATCGAGGGGCACGGACACGCCCCAGAAGGCCTCCTCTGGGCTCAACTCGATCTCGGCCGACAGCTCCGCTGGGATTTCGGTTCCGAAAAACGAAGTCCGCATACGGTCGAGCACGCTCGACACGGAAGGAAAATCGATCGCCACCTCGTCGTCGAGCCAGCCGCCCCGTCCGGACTGCTGCGACTCGCGCAGGACGGCGTCATAGGTGCGGCGGCGCTCCGGATTGCGCAGGACCTCGTAGGCGCGCGCGACCTCGCGAAACGTCAGGGCGCGGTCCTCTCCTGAGATGTCCGGATGGTAGCGCCGGGCAAGTTGCCGGTAGGCCCGCTTGATCTGGTCGGCGTCGGCGTCGGGCGCAACGCCCAGGACGTCGTAGTAATCCCGCATATAACCGGGGGGTCCTCCTGCAGATGCAATGCCCGCGGACGGGATGCCCGCGGACGGGGAGCCGACAGTTGGCGTTACGATAACACCAATGAAAGAGTGTCCGCTGTGCGGGGAAAGCATGCGCCTGAGCGTCCGCGAGGTTCAGGATCGCGTGCCCGGTGTCAGCCGACCCGCGCCCCGTATGGTTCGCGAGTGGATCTGCCCCGAATGCGATTACTTCGAAGATGCTGAGGCGGGTGAGGGATAGGTCAGAACTATCGCGCGCCGAGGGTCAACAGGACTTCGTTGCGGACCTCTTCTTCGAACTCACTGAAGTTCATCGCCGTCTCGCACTCGTCACAGAGCACTTCGATGACGGCGGGACGCCCCTCTTCATTGGCTTCCACGCGCGATTCGCGAAGCTGAACGACGTGCATCTGCAGGGTCTTGACCAGAAAGTTCTGGTCGTTCCCGCAGTTCGGACAGGTCAATGCCATTCGACTGATCTCCTCCACGACCGCAACGGCCGTGCCTAACCCTGAAATTGTACGAGAACGGCTTTCCCATACGCAATCAAGAAGTTAGAGATGTTGATATGCGATTGGAATTTGGAAGTTGAGGGTTGGGCGTTAAGGATCGGGGATTGGTGATCGAGGCTTTGGAAGCCCCAATCGCCAATCCCTAAGTAATTACTCTTCGTCTTCGTCTTCGTCGTCGAACTCAGACGGATCACCGAGCCGGAGCACCTGGCCGCTGGAATGGCCGGCAAGGATGCAGTGGGGCCCTTTGGCTTCGAGCGAGACCACGGCGACGTCCCACGGTTTGGCGCGATAAGCAGCCGCCACGCAGCCACACGGGAGTCCCTCGAGCGCTTCGAGCTCGAACACAGTCGGCGTGGGTCTTACATGACTCAGAGCACTTGCTGGGACCATAACCGCACCTCCCGTCGCTGGGCGTTCATGCAATCTCAACGCCAGCTAACACGTTAGACATGTAGTGCGCCGATTTGGTTCCTACCAGAGCAGAAAGCCTGAAAAAGGGAGGGATCGGGCCCGGGACCGTTGACGCCGGAGGGGACGGCACTGTTATCTGCCGGCGACAGATCGAGATGGAAAAAGCCCTAAATGAGGCCAGGATACGTAACCCGTCCATCCACGACGAGAGCAAATTCGGTCAATTCGTGCGGTTTGGGCGGTGCCGCCGAGAGGATGTGACGGACCGGCACTCCCCTGGCAACCAGCGCGTCAGCCAGCAACCGGCGGTGACACTGCCACCATTTCGCCTCGGCGCACATCACCGCAGTCGCGCCCGTTCGCGCCACTTCCAGCAGGCGTTCGACCGATTCCAGGAACGAGGGCGAGGCCATGTGATCGGCATAACCGCGAAACGCTTCGACCCGCCAGGCGGTGTTGACCGAGTCCAGGCGGGGCCGGCGCCGACCTCCAAGATCAGGGAAATGCCGATACGAAATGCCGGAGTTTTCGAGCAGGGATCCCAGCACGTCGCGTGAAAAGTGCGGGTGACGGCGCGACCCCGGGATCAGGCGGACGTCGGCCAGCTGGGTAACGTCGTGGGCCTGCAGCAGCTCGATGAAAGCCGCGGCGGAATGCACCGAGTGGCCGACGGTGTAGACGACGGGGGTCCCGTTGCTCACGCCCGGCCCTGGTAGACGAGGACTCCTTCGACGGCCTGGCCGGGAAACAGCTCGCGCGCGGCGCGGACGTAGAGATCGAGCTGCGCCTGGTGGGACGCACGCGGCTGCCCTGTCTTGAACTCGATGACCGTGACGGCACCGAGCGCACTGATCGCGACGCCATCGATCGTGCCTCTCAGAATGATCGGGCGACCGTTGTCGTCGATCCTCAACGAGAAAGGTACCTCTGCCATCACATCTGTAGAGGACAGCAGGCGCACAACCTCGTCGCGAGCCGCAACGGCGTTCCAGATCTCGACGGCTTGCGCGACGACCGCGTCCACGTTCGGCGAGGACGCACGTTCTTCGGGCCGCAGCAGTGAAGCGGGGTAGGTCGCCCGCCACCCCTCGACTGGCCGCCTGGAAGAGCCGGTGCACCAGAACACCCACCAGCACCGCCTCCGGCGAGCCGCCGCTGCGATGACCCTCGTCAGGCGAGTGCCGCTCGAGCCACTCCGTGACCGACAGCCGCGGGACGGTCTTGCTGCCGACGGTGAGCGCCGGGAGGGCCGCCGGGCCTTCCGACTCGATCCGCTGGACCGGGATGTCAGCCGGCGCGAGCGGCGGCGTGCAGACGCGAAACGTGAACGTTCTTCCGGAGGCGGCCGTCCACTGCACCGTTTCCTCGCCGGTGACGCCGGCGGTAGCGAAGAGCGGCTTCAGCGACGCCGGCAACACGTCGGCAAGGCTGCCGGGACCAGGCCGCAGCGAGCCGTCCTTCAGCGCACTCGAGAGATACAGCCGATCGCGCGCGCGAGTCGTCGCGACGTAGAGCAGCCGTCGCGTTTCATGCTGCTCGCGTTCGCGCTCGAGCTCGTCCAGCTCAGAGACAAACGGGGCGACCGAGACGGAGGGCTCGTCGCCCTCACCGTCGGCGATCACCTTCACCGGCCGCGGAAAGCCCGTCGCGCCGCGCGCCATGTTGACGACAAAGACGACAGGGAACTCGAGACCCTTTGAGGCGTGCACGGTCATGAGATTGACCGCGTCGATGGCTTCGAGGACGGCGTTGGACTCGTCGCCCGCCGACAGCGCGTCGATATGGTCGGCAATGCGCGTCAGCGTCGCGTAGCCGCGGTTCTGAATACGGCGGATCAAGCCGCGCATCTTCTTGAGGTTCTCCCACGCCTGCTGGCGCCGGGGACCGCGGATCTCGTAGGCGTAGGCCAGGTCAGGAAGCGCCGCCTCGAACAGATCGGCCGGCGGAATCCTGTCCACGAGCGCGAGCCAGGCGGGCAGATGCGCGTGAAGGTGCCGCAGGACACGCGCGTCCTCCTCGTCGAGCGCGACGCCGGCCGGCGGACCGTCAGCAATCGCGGCCGCAATCGACGGCGCCAGCGCCGCCAGCGCCGCGTCGGACACTCGCGCCATACCCGATCGCAGCAAGGCGGCGGCACGGAGGTCCGACGATGGCGAGGCAAGATACCGAAGGAGCGCCGAGGCGTCCTTGATCTCGTCGGAGTCGAAGAAGCCGAGGCCCTTGTAGACGTAGGTCGGGATCGCGCGCGTCTCGAGTTCGTGCTCGAACTCGCGGTGACTGGTGCGCGAGCGGAACAGGATGGCGATGTCACCAGGCCTGGCCGCACGGGCGACACCAGTCTTTTTGTCCCTCACGACAGCATCTCTCAGGATGCGTTCGATCTCGGCCGCGACCGCGGCCGCGCAGGCTTCTACGGTCTCGGCCGCCGCAATGCCGAGCACCAGGCCTCGCACACTGTCCGAAGTTGCGGTGGATGGCGGAAAGCGGTCCGATTCCGTGTAGGTAAAGGCATCGGGCCGCGAGGTCGGCACCGCCATCTCGCCGCAGACCTCGTTCACGAATTCGAGCAGCTCGGGGACGGCCCGGAAGCTGCGCGAGATCGAACGGCGCGCGCCGGCGCCGGGTCGCAGGGCCTCGATGTAGCGGCCCGCCTCGGTCAGCACTGCCACTTCCGCATCGCGGAAACGGTAGATCGACTGCTTGCGGTCACCGACGATGAAGATCGACGGATTCGAGGCGAGCCCCATGCCCTCGCCCCACGACTGGATGAGCAGCGAGACCAGCTCCCACTGGGCCCGGCTGGTGTCCTGGAACTCGTCCACCAGCACGTGGTGATAGCGCGATTCGAGCCGGAAGCGGCTCTGCGAGAACTCGTCCATCCGTCGCAGCAGCACGAGCGCCCGATCGAGCACGTCCGAAAAATCGAGCGCCGAACGAGCCTCCAGCGTCCTGCGGTACTGCACCAGTGCGATCGCGAACATCTTGCGCAGGCCGCGCGCCAGCACCGCATTCAGCTCGCGAGCAAAGAGCCGGATGACGCGTTCGACTTGCGGCGCCATGTCATTGACCGCGTCACGATGCCGTTTCGAGGCGGCGGCGGTCGGGTAGTGGGCCGCGCTGTACGGATGGATAGAGTTGCCTTTGCGCGCGGTGCCGTCCTGCTTCAGGAAGTGCAGCGAGATGCGATCGAGAAGGGCGCGGATCTGCGCGTCGGTCATCCCGTCCGAGGACTGCAGCCGGCCGACCTGCCTGAGAAACAACTTGTAGCGCGGGTGCAGCGACGGACCGTCCGCCAGGAACTGCGACAGCCCGCCGGGCGCGTGGCGCAGGATGTCGAGCAGACCGTCAGCCGCTCGGCGGCAAATGACATCAGCCTTCAGGTCCTTCGGGCCGCGGGTGAGGAAGCGATCGAGCGCTTCCCACGCCACCAGACGCCGGTCGAGCAGCGAGGCCAGCCCCGCCCGCGTCCGCGAGACGCCGAGCTGCGCGATGACGAGCGCGATATCGGGATCCTCCTTGGCCAGCCCGCCGAAGATCCTCAGCGATCGATCGAGCGCCTCGTCGATGAAGCGCGGGACCTCGGTCTCGTCGGCCATGTCGAAGCCGGGATCGAGGTCCGCTTCGAGCGGGAACTCGCGCAGCAGCGACAGGCAGAAGGCGTCGATCGTGCTGATGGCGATCTCAGAGATCCGGTCCCGCAGCGCGACCCAGCGGGCCTTGTCGAACTCCGACCGGGCCGCGGCGGTCCGCAGCTCGCGCACGATCCGCTCGCGCATCTCGGTTGCGGCCTTGCGCGTGAAGGTGATCGCGAGGATGTTGGACGGCTCGACGCCCGCCTTGAGCAGGTTCACGTAACGATGCACGAGGACGGTGGTCTTCCCCGTCCCGGCCGAAGCCTCGAGCACCACGTTGTGGCGCGGATCGACGGCGAACGCGCGGGCGGCGCCGTCCACATCGAGCGTCGTGGTCGTCACCGGCGGCGGATCGAAGAGCGGGAGATTACTCATCGCCGACGTAGTCCTTCCGGCAGACCGCCGCATATCCGCACCACTGGCAGCGATAGGGCTCGTCGGGCTTGACCGGGAAGTCGCCGCGTTCGATGCCGTCCACTGCCGCGATCAGCCGCGCCTGTCCGTCGGCCAGTGCCGCATCGAGCGAGGCGGAGCGTCCACCGAGCGAAACGAACGCCTCTTTCTCCTTGAAGGCGACGTAACCGGCGCTCTTCACCGTCCACGACCGGCCCCGGTGCCCCTCGAGGTGCTGCTGCGCCATCACGCCGTAAATCGGCAGCTGCAGCGCCCGGCTCGCCTTTGGCGCCTTGCTCAACTTGTAGTCGATGATGCGGAGGGTGCCGTCCGCCATCAGATCGATGCGATCGGCCTTGGCCTTGATGTGGATGTTGCGCGGCCCTTCCGGCCCGGCGAATGTGAACTCCCCTTCGAGCTCGTGCTCGAGCAGACGCTCCACCACGTCGCCGCCCTGCTCGATCTCGAAGGCAAACGCCCGCTCGGCAAGGCCCGACGCCGCAGCCGATCCGAGCAGGTGATTCCGCTCGAGCGCGCGATCGACTTCAGGAAGGCTGGCCAGCTTCTGTTCAGCGACGCGTTCGAACATTTCAAGCGCTTCGGCCACGTTCTCGGTCGTGATCGAGCCTCGCCCGGCCGCCTGCCAATCCGTGAAGAACGTTTCGAACACGTCGTGAATGAAGTGGCCGCGCTCGATCGGCGTCAGGCCGGCCTCTTCGTCGCGCTCCTCGGGCAGCCGCAGCACCTGCCCGGCGAGGTACTTGAACGGGCAATCCAGGTAGCGCTCGAGATAGCTGATGCCATAAGTCCGCGCTTCGCGCGCACCGGTGGCACCACGGAAGCGCGGGTCGCCCGCTGCCGTTCTGGTGCTGCGCAGCTCCAGCCACGTCGCGGCCGTCGAGCCCTGAGCGGCCATGCCAGCTTCAAGGCCTTCGTGCAGGAAGGCACGTCCGGCCGGGACCGCGGGCCAGCGTTCGATCGGCAGCGCCGCCACCTCCAGCTCCTCGAGCAATGGTGACGGCGACACGATCGCATCGTCCTCCAGGGTGAAGAGTGATGCCGAGACGCGCGTTGCCGGCGCGCGCAGGAGGTCGTGGAACTCGGCGCGGCCGGCCGCGGTGCGTGACGCGTCAGCAGGCCATCCAAGATTGGTCAGGATCGAGCTTGGATAGAAGATGCTGCGCCGGGCCGGCTCGGGCCAATCGCGCTCGACGAGCCCGACGATGCGGATTTCGTCGAGGTCGGAATATGGGGCCGCCGCGGCGTCGAGCAGGCGGATGCCGTCACGACCCGTCCGCGGGTGCGAAGGTCTGGGAATCGATCCAGCGGCGGACGCTGCCGGCCAGCTCCACGACGTCCAGTGGCTGATCGTCGTGCCTGGCGTGCGCGTCGCGTAGCGCCTGCAGGGCCGCCAGGATGGCGGCGCGTGCGCGCAGATGCCGGCTCGCCCACGCGGCATCGTCCGGCGGCCGCCGTTCGAATGTGTGAAGAAAGCCGAGCAGCGTATCGATCTGGGCCGATGCAGTCGGCGCCGTCAGGACGGGCCGCAGCGCCTCGACCGCAGCCGTTGCCGAGGCGAGGGCACGTTCGGTCTTGCGAGTCTTTGATTGCCGGGAGTGCCGGGACCTTCCGGGCTTCGCGGTCTCAGGCGCCCGGAGCTTCTCCAACCAACCGCCGGTGTACTTCATCTCCTGCAGCCGCGTATCGAGGTCAGCGATCTCGCTCGCGGCTGACGTCGGTGCTGAAGGACAGGTGCGGCGACGCGAGCAATTCGATGACCGACGTCCGGTTGGCTTCGGATTCAAGGAACGCGAAGACGCTGTCGATCGTCGCCGCAAACGGTTCGCCGGAGAGCGGGAGCGCGTCGAGTGCCTGGTACGGCACTTCGCCGTCCGTGAGCACCTGGCGCGCCAGGTAGAGATACGGGAGCGGACGCTGGAAGACGACGCCGAAACGATCGAGCTCGGGCGGCCTGACCGATTCGTGCGGCGACCCCGTGCGATGTTTGAGCCAGCGGACAAGCTCGGCGAGTTCTTCCTCGCGATCCCGCACGACGAACCAGCGCTGATCCGGCTCACTCGTCTCTGGAGCGACGAGGACCGGAGGCGCCGCGGCTTCGCCGAAGCGCTCTTCTTCGATCCCGGGCAGCAGGTTATGGATCCGCTCGTGGAAGCCGGACGCCAGGCGGTTCTCGGTTGCAACGACGTCGATTCGCGCCACCCCGCCGAGACGGGTCAGCAGATCGAAGTCGATCGCGTAGAGACCGCGGTGGTCCGCCGCCTGGTCCGCCACCGTGACGATGAGGTGATCGTAGGCACGCTGCGCCGGCGCGTCGGCCTGGAGCAGAAGCTGCCGCAACCCGTGCTCGTCGATCGCGCCGGTTTGCTCGCCGAGCTGTTCGAAGCGGCGGAATGCGGCGCAGAGAAATTCGGTCTGGCGCAGCAGCCGTTCGGCGCCGCGGTCGCTGTCGGCGCTGGCGGCCAGGCGTCCGGTGGCGAGGCGCTCGAAATCGTCCAGCGTCTGCTCGCGTCTCCGGAGCTCATCGTAGAAGTCGAGCATCTGGACGATGAGGCCGGGCCGGAGCCGGAAGGGTGGTTCGGTGCCGGCGGCGGCGGCCTCGCGAGCCGCGCGCCGGAGCAGGACCTCGCGTTCGGGCTCCGACAGCATCGGCGGCGCGAGCGGAAGGGCGGCGTGCAGCCGCCGATAGAAATCCGCTCGCGTGACCAGGTCAGGCAACAACAGCGCGACTGCGGTCTGCCCGCAGGCCGATGTTCTCGAGGGAGCGCCGCAGTTCATCCGCGGCGCCGCGCGAGGGCACGAGGACGGCGACGCGACGCGCCGCCAGCGCGTCCGCTGGCGTTAGCCGCGCTACCGCGGCCCGCATCGCTTTGAGATCAGGAACCCTAACGAGGCGGGTGACGCGTGGGGTTATCACAGGACGGGGAGACACCAAGCCAACTCCCAACTTCCAACCCACAAACTCCAAACTCGAGATTCCCAATTTGAGAGTTTGGAGTTGGGAGTTGAGTTGCCAAGCCGAGTCATTTTTTATCGAGGAGGCCTTTGAGCTCCTCCGCGGCGCGGGCTGCGAGCGTGAGGGCGCCGGTGGCGGCCGACGCCGCGTCGCGCGCGATGTTGATGTTGTTCGATGATATCGCGTTCCGCCGCAGCATCGCCGCCTGGCGGGTCATGTGCAGCGAGGCGGTAAAGAGCTGGTGTGCACTCTGCACCTCGGCGGGCGGCGCCGCAGCGGCAAGCTCGGTGAGGGCCAGGCCGGCGCGATCCTCGAGCGGACGCAGGAAGCGTGGATCCGGACCGGCCAGCGCCCGGATGCTCTCCAGCCACTTGCGAAAGCCGTTGATCCGCTCAATCGGATTCTCGACACGCTTCCCGTAGAGGCGGATCTCGTCGAGCCGCAACACCCATGCGTCCTGCGCCAGGCGAACACGCTGCGCCTCGATCAGCTTCAGGTCCAGGGTCGCCAGCAGGCCCGACATCTCCCCGGGCCGCTTCCGTCCGAGCGCGTCGTCGGACCGCAGGGCGCGCGCGATGATCGCCTGCAGGCCGGTGACCTCACCGCGCGCGGCGCGGGCGTTCGCGTCCCGCAGTGTGGACGTCACCAGGCCGGCGTAGGCGCGATCGGCCCTCTGCTCTACGGCCAGCGCCGCCGAGACCCGGGTGCGCAGAGGCGCCGCCCACGCGGCTGTTTTCGGTGCGGCCGCCAGCGAGTCGGCGAGCGCCTGCAACATCGCCGTCCGCTCGGCTGGTTCCGCTGCGAGCATCGCGGCCCGGTAGGCGAGCTCCAGCGACGTCTGGACGTCCGGCGCCGGCATCATCGCGACCGCCGGGGGCGGCAGCGTCATCGCCACAAGGCTCAGGTCGAAGGCGCCCTGCCCCGCCTCCGCCTTCATCTCGGCGATCACATCATCAAAGATCGAGACGAGCTGCGCCACCTCGACGGCCTTGAAGCCGTAATTCTTCGACGGCCACGCCGCCAGGTTCCCTCGCGCCTCCTGGGCCATCGCGAGCCGCCGTGCCGGATCCTTGGTGAGCGCAATATCATTCAAGGCGATCGTCACCTGCCCCGTGAGCAGCGCGAAGTCGTTCTCGCCACGCGATTCCGCGTACTGCTTGCCTCGCACCGCATCGGCATAAATTTCGGTGCTTGGCCAATCAATCAGGGCGTCATCAATCGAGAGGACCTGGAGCTTCGGGTCGGCGCTGACGTCACCGACCGGCACCTGGATCAACACGCGTCCGCCGACGCGGGCGAACTCTCCGTAACTCACCAGCGAACCGCCATCTCTGAGAAAAATGCGGAACAACTGCGCGGTCACGGGCTGCGCCAGGACGAGACATGGGAGCGCCACACACGGCCACAAAGAGCAGCGCGGCGAAGGCCTGTGGAAATCTTGTGGAAGAAAGGTGCATGTCCTGTGGAAACGCTGATGATCGCACAATATTTTGCGCGAAGTTCCGGCCAAACATGGGCCGGTGCACGGTGTGGATGCGCCTTCGGCCCTCCTTTCGCTTGAACGATCCTGCCAGCCCGCTAGAATGGCCGCTCGTCACCCGCAGTTTCCTCGATACCAACGTGAACGTTCACCGCTACGAAGAGAACATCAACGGCCGCGCGTACCTCATCGAGGTATCGAGCGTCGGCGCCGGCAAGTGGCGCGCACAAATCAAACGGACGCCCGGCGGCTCCGGGGCAATGATGCCCTTCTACGGAAAAACACCGGACGAGGCGGCCGAACACCTCAGTAAATGGTTGTCGATCGCCAACGGACGGCCGCGCGCCGAGGTATAGACAGTAATCGGCGCCGCACGGGTTGGCTGATCGGCACATCCTGCGGAAACCGAACCGGGACATACTGGATAGCGTGTACGACGTTCTCGTGATTGGCGCCGGACCGGTTGGCCTGGCCTGCGCGATCGAAGCCCGCAAACACGGCCTCACCTCCATCACCATCGACAAAGGCGCGCTCGTGAACTCGATCGTCGGCTACCCGGCGAACATGGAGTTCTTCTCGACGCCGGAGTTGATCGAGATCGGCGGCTACCCCTTCCCTGTCCAGGGCTATAAACCCACGCGCGAGGCGGCGATCGAGTACTACCGTGGCGTCGCCCAGCGCGAGGAGCTCGACGTCCGGCTCTATGAGCGCGTCCGGAGCGTTACCGGCCAACGAGGACAATTCACCGTCCAGACCGACAAAGGCGAGCACCAGGCGCGGACGATCGTCGTCTCCACCGGCTTCTTCGACCAGCCCAACCTGCTCGGCGTCGCCGGCGAGACGCTTCCGAAGGTCACTCACTACTACCGCGAGCCCTATCCCTACGTGCGTCAGAAGGTTGCGGTCATCGGCGCGAAAAACTCGGCCGCCAAAGCGGCGCTCGACTGCTATCGGCACGGCGCCGAGGTCGCGCTCATCGTCCGCAGTCCGAAGCTGTCCGACAGCGTGAAGTACTGGATCCGCCCTGATCTCGAGAACAGGATCAAGGAAGGCAGCATCCGCGCCTATTTCGAAACCGTCGTGAGCGAGATCCGGCCAACGTCAATCGTGCTGCAGACGCCACAGGGCGCGCAGGAGATTGCGAACGACTGGGTCCTCGCGATGACCGGCTATCGGCCCGATTACAGCTTTCTCGAGTCGTTAGGGCTGACGTTTGCGGAGGACGGCTTCCGCACGCCGGTGTTCGACGAGACGTCGTTCGAAACGGCGCGGAGCGGGATGTATATCGCGGGAACGGTATGCGGAGGGCTGCAGACGAACCGCTGGTTCATCGAGAACGGCCGATTTCACGCCCAGCAGATCGCCAAGCACATTGCGGGCGAGCGAACTGAGCGGATTCAATTCGACGCCATTCATTGGAAGACCGAAGAGTAGCTCGCTACGCTCGCACTAGACCGCCGCCGACTACACGTTAAATTTGAACAGCAGAACGTCGCCGTCTTTGACGACGTATTCCTTGCCTTCCATGCGGTAGAGGCCCTTCTCGCGAGCGACGGCGACTGAGCCGCAGGAGACGAGGTCCTCGTAGGCGACGGTTTCGGCCTTGATGAAGCCGCGTTCGAAGTCCGAGTGGATGACACCGGCAGCCTTCGGTGCGGTGTCGCCGATATGGATCGTCCAGGCGCGGACTTCTTTTTCACCGGCGGTGAAATACGTCTGCAGGCCGAGCAGCTTGAACGTGGCGCGGATCAGGGCGCCGACGCCGCTCTCCTCGACACCAAGCTCCTTCAGGTATGCGGCAGCCTCGGCCGGCTCCAGGTCCACCAGGTCACTCTCGATCTGGGCGCTGACGACGATGGCTTCGCAGGCGAGGTGCGTCTTGACGTAGTCGCGGACCTTCATCACGTAGGCGTTCGTGTCAGCGGTCGCGAGGTCAGACTCCTTCACGTTGCAGGCGAAGATCGTCGGCTTGTCCGAGAGCAGGAACAGCGGACGCGAAAGTGCCCGTTCCTCGGGTGTGAGATCCACGGTCAAAGCCGGCTTGCCGGCGTCGAGAGCAGCCTCGAGCTTCTCGAGAACCGCGTCTTCGGCGATCGCGGCCTTATCACCGCGCTTCATCTCTTTGACGATGCGTTCGCGGCGGCGCTTGACCGAATCGAGATCCGAGAGCAGCAGCTCGGTGTTGATGACCTCGATGTCGCGGACCGGATCGACGGTGCCGGAGACGTGGTGGACGTCTTCGTCCTCGAAGCAGCGGACGACCTGGACGATGGCGTCCACTTCGCGGACGTGCGTCAGGAACTTGTTGCCAAGTCCTTCTCCCTGGCTGGCGCCCTTGACGAGGCCGGCGATGTCGACAAACTCCATCGCGGCCGGGATAACGACGTTCGTCTTCGCGATCTTCTGGAGGACTTCCAGGCGCGAGTCCGGCACGGTGACCATTCCGATGTTCGGATCGATCGTGCAGAAGGGGTAATTGGCAGCTTCCGCCTTGCGGGTGCGGGTGACGGCGTTGAAGAGGGTGCTCTTGCCGACGTTAGGGAGACCGACGATTCCAGCTCGTAACATGAATAATCTATTGTAACGTTCGAGAACCGTCACGGGGCGGTTCACGAACCGCCCCTACAATTTATGACCGTGCTGTCACGAACGCTGGGGCAAGGCCTGTCGAGCGCGATCGCAAGTTCGAGGCGATTGAAGAATCCCATCGCTCTCGTCTCGCCCACACAGCCGCGACCGGCTCGCTCGACCAGCGGACGTGGGACGACCTCGAACATGGACGCGGTCTTCGCCGGAGCTCGATCGCACCGAGAGCACCGCCGGCCAGCACGCGCTCTACCACCGTCTGCGCACGGCGCCTGTCGCGCCTCATCTCGACGCGTTCGAGGCCCTGACGACGCGGATGACGACCGATGCGCGGATGCGTGAACGAGCGCAACGTGCGCTCCTGCGTCTGGCCGATCCTCATGGCTATGACCTGTGGTGGCTGGCCGGCAAGGACGCAATCGAGACACGCCCGTGGTACGTGCTGTTCCCGCTGCTCACGGCCGCAACCGTCCTGCAAGCTGCGCTTGCGGCGTTCAGACCGGAGTTCCTCCCGGGCCTGATCGTGACTCTCCTGGTGAATGTTGCGGTCCGCTACGGGACCGACCGGCACATCGGCAAACTGTCGGCGGCCTTCAGGCAGGTCGCGCCGGTCATTCGAACCGGTGAAGCGTTGAGATTCATCTCTGGCGCTGATGTCGAACCGCTGGTCGGGTCCCTGCAGACCGACTCAGCGCGCCTTCGCAGTCTGAAGACAATCTCGCGCTGGATCAGCGGCGATCCATTTATGTTGCCGATGGGCGCCGGCCCGCTCGCCGTCCTGTTCAATGATGTCGTCCAGGTTGCCTACGAATACCTGAACATGGCGTTTCTGCTCGACGGTAACGGCGCCTACTTCGGCGCCCGGCGGCTTCGAACGGATGCGCCGGCCCTGCTGCGCGTCCTCGACGCGGTCGGTGAGATCGATGCGGCGATCAGCGTCGCCTCGGTCCGCAGCGAGCGTGACGACTGGTGCCGCCCGGAGTTCACGCCGCCAGGTTCGCGAACGCTGCTCGACGGAGATGCGCCATCCGCTCGTCGCCGATGCCGTCCCGAACAGTGTTGAACTGAGGCCTGGACGAGGCGCGCTCATCACCGGTTCGAACATGTCGGGCAAGTCGACGTTCCTGCGCACGGTGGGTGTGACGATCGTGATGGCGCAGACGCTGAACACCTGCCTGGCGTCACGGTTCCGCGGACCTTCGTTCACGTCCGCAGCTGCATCGGCCGCTCAGACGATCTCCTCACCGGCCGCAGCTACTACATCGTCGAGGTCGAATCGCTCCTCGAGCTGGTGGAGGCGAGCACCGGTCCGGTTCCTCATCTCTTTCTGCTGGACGAGTTGTTCCGAGGGACCAACAGCGTTGAGCGCATCGCGGCAGGCCAGGCTGTTCTCGAGGAACTGGTGGCCGCGCCCAAGCCGCATGTCGTCCTCGCGGCAACGCACGATGGTGAGCTCGTTGACCTGGTGGCGGAACGGTATGACGCCTACCACTTCGGGGATGACGTCGGGCCGGATGGCCTGGTGTTCGACCATCGCCTGCGCGAGGGCGCGGCGACGAGCCGGAACGCGATCGCGCTGCTGCGGATCCACGGTGCGCCGGCCAGCCTGATCGGGCGGGCTGTTGAGACCGCCGCTCAATTGGACCAACTCCGAGGGGTCAAGCTTCAAAGTAGATAGCACCGTATAACATAGGCTCAAGGCGATGATCGGTGAAGCGCTGGGCCAGTACCGGATCCAGTCCCGCCTCGGCTCGGGGGGCATGGGCGTCGTCTACCTGGCCCGCGACGAACGGCTGCATCGTTTGGTGGCAATCAAGCTCCTTAGTGGCGAGGGCCGCGGCTCCACGCCTGACGAGCGCGCGCGCCTTCTCGACGAGGCGCGCGCCGCGTCACACCTCACTCATCCGCACATCTGCACGGTCTACGAAGTCGGCGAGGCCGAAGGACGCGCCTTCATCGCGATGGAGTTCGTCGAGGGTCAGCCGCTCTCCGCGCTCGTCCCGGCCGGCGGCCTGCCGGCCGAGACGGTCGTGCGCTATGGCGGGCAGATCGCCGCGGCGCTGGCGCACGCGCACGAACGCGGAGTCATTCACTGCGATCTGAAAACCGCGAACGTCGTGATCGATGAGTCGAGAGGCGCTAAGGTCCTCGACTTCGGGCTGGCGCGCCGCGCGCCGGGCTCGACGGTTGATGCGGCCACGCACTCGGTCTCGACAATTGATTCGGGCGTGCTGGTCGGCACGCTCGCATACGTCGCACCAGAGGCCCTGCTCGGCAACGGCCCCGATGCCCGCAGCGACATCTGGGCACTCGGCGTCGTCCTCTACGAGATGGCGACTGGCCAGCTGCCGTTTCGGGGGCGCAACGCGTTCGAGCTGACCGCAGCGATTCTGCGCTCGCCGGCCGAGCCGTTCCCGACGCACGTTCCGCCGATTCTCAGGGCCATCATCCTCAACTGCATCGCCAAGGAGCCGGCCCAGCGCTACCAGCGAGCGGGCGAGGCACGCGCGGCGCTCGAGGCCATCAAGTCCGATCTCATTGTCGCGCCGCCAGTCGGTGCCGCAACGAAGCGGCCCCTCCCGACGGGGAGGCTCGCAACTGCCGGAATCGCCATCGGCATCGTCGCGCTGGCGGGATGGCTGCTCACGCGAAGCGGTGACCGATCTCAGTCCGTCATGACCTCGGGCGGTCGGTTGACACGAGTGGTGTCTACTCAGCATCGGACATTCGCTCCCGCCATCTCGCCGGACGGACGCATGCTGTCCTACGTCGCAGCGAGCGAGACCGGCCAGTTAGACTCTGTATTCTGGACGCGTGTCGGGAGGGGCCCGGATCCGCTTGACCGACGACCTGTCAAGCGAGGCGTCACCGCGGTTTTCGCCCGACGGCGAGTACATCTCGTGCACCGTCGTCGACCCTCGCACGGGCGTGCCCGGCGTGACGCATTATCCCGGCGCTCGGCGGCGCGCCGTTGGCGGTGATTCCAGAGGCCGCCGATGCGGCGTGGTCGCCGGATGGCGGAAGCCTGGCGTACGTCCGGCCCCGAGCCGACGGGAAGGGCAATGAGCTGGTCGCCTCCGCGACTGACGGGTCGGGAGCGCGCGTCCTCCTGCCGGCCGACAGCAAATACCCGTTTCTTCGCAGCCCGGCATGGTCCCCCGACGCACGAACCGTCGGGATTGTGAGAGGGACGGGTGGCATCGCCGGCGAAATCTGGCTCGTGCCCTCCGACGGCGGTCCGCCGCGTGCCGCCATTCACGAACCGGAAACCGTGTTCTCGGACTGGCCCAGCTTCACGAGCGACGGACGCGGCCTGGTCCATGCGTCGAATCGAGGCGGTGCGACGAACATCTGGTGGCTTCCGCTGTCAGGGGCCGCGCCGGTGCAGCTGACGACCGGCGCCGGTCCGGACGAATCGCCCTCACTCAGTCGCGACGGGACCATCGCCTACGTCAACTCGCGGTGGGACAACACCCTCGACATTCACGATCTGAAGACGGGTTCCTCCCGCACGCTCGTGACACATTCGCCATTCGTGTGGGCGCCGGCCGTGTCCCCTGACGGCCGCGAGATCGCGTTCAGTCGCAGCGAAGTGGATGGATCCTGGCACATCTGGACGATCGCCACCGCGGATGGCACGGCGCGACAACTGACGTCGGGTGAGGCCGGCGAGGTCTATCCGCGCTACGCATTCGATGGCGCCACCCTGTTCTTCCACACCTGGAACGGCCCGCGCCGGATCGGCCGCGTGCCTCGAGCCGGAGGGCCGCCCGCGTGGCCAGCGTTGGGTGACGCGAGCGCCACCGGGACGTTTGCCGATCCTTCGCCGGACGGCACGCTCATCGCGTTCGTTCGCGCCGACCCGGATGCCGAACGCGTCTACGTCGCCCCCGTCGACGGGGGTGTCGCCCGCCGTCTGACGGCGTCGCGCGGAACGTTGCCGCGATGGTCGCCGGATGGTACCGCCATCGTGTTCGCGAGCGATCGCCGCTACGATGGCGGGCTCTCCGTCATTCGCCCGGACGGGAGCGGCGAGCGCCGGCTCACCCGCGAAGGCGGATGGCCGGTGTGGTGGCCCGATAACAGCCAGGTCGGATATATCGTTTTCGGCCCCGATGGCACGGGTGAGATCCGGAGTGTGTCGCTGCGCGATGGCACGATACGACGGTTCGACAACATACGACTCGCTGGACTCAACCATCCGTTTGCGGTGTTCCCGGGCGGTGACCAGATGGTGGTCGGAAACGCGAAGCACGTTTCGGACGAGATCTGGATCATCGAGCCAAAGCGTTGAGACCGCTGCTCGGCTGGACGATGTCAGGGGCGCAAAACTTCAGGGCCGGTGATGGCGTTAATTCGCCGTTTTTCGGCCAAACATTGCCCCGCGCGGGTGCCGTCCGCTACAATAGCTGTTCGGCACACCACACGAGGGCCTGTAGCGCAGTTGGGAGCGCGCCTGAATGGCATTCAGGAGGTCACCGGTTCGATCCCGGTCAGGTCCACCAACCTTCGCTCGCCTGCATCCATGAGCGAGCTACGGTTGGCAAGCCACCCGTCCATGTTCCAGCAAGGGTGTCGTCCAACCACTTCGAGCGATTCACCAGGCCACACGGAGGTTGTCCACCATAGCGGCCCCAGCGTCAGTTCCGGCCGCGACGGTGGACTGCACGCTCGCTCTCGATCGCGGGCGAAGCCCATCGCCTCATCAGCGAGCTCGTGCCCCAGACACGCGAGGGTTCGTCCGGCTCACATCGCGCGGCGCGTAGCATATTTTGCGGCTCGGCCCGCGCTAGCGGCAGAGCTTCAACGTCACGTCCTCCCCGCCTGCGGCAGGGTTAACGGAGACGACGCGCAGGACGAACGCCTGTTTCAGGCTTGTGAACGACATCGCGGTGCCGCTCTTGACCCCGGCCTCGGACACAGTCCCCATCGTCCGCGTGACGCCGTATGCGCCCTGCATCAGCCGGTCGAACGCCGCACGATCGAGCCGGCCTGCGTCCGCTCTGAACGGTGGGTAGGCGGCGCCGACGACGACTGCGATCTGGAAAGGCGCATAGCCACCACGAGAGTTCGACACGATGTCGTCCACCCACACGTAGGTGTTTGGCGCGTCGAGCCGCTTGAAGGATTCCTGCGCAACGCGCAATGGGGCGGCGCACGTCTCGGCGGCGAGAGCCGCGGCGCCAGGAGCGGCGGTCCCGCAGACGTAGCCAGCGAGCACCACCGCGGTGAAGATGACCCTACGCATGATCCGTTCGCCTCACTTTCTCAAGACGGCTCGAAATTCGCGAAAGCCATCGTAGTATCTGATGCTCTCAGTAGTCGGTCGGAAGGGGGGCTTAGCCACTGCGAAGCGAACCACGTCGCTTTCGACGACCTCGATCTTTTCGAGATCGACGTTGTACACCCCGCGCGAGTCGGTCTTATCGGAAACCTTTAAGCCGTTCCTCATATTGGTCAGCGTGATCTCGGCCTCCTCGATACCCTGAGTTCCGTCGGTCACCAACCCGGTGATCTGAAGGGTTTCACGACGATCCTTTTTGAACTGTTCTTCGTACGATTCAGTGATCTTCGTGATCTCCTTCGTCGCCGCTGCACTCCCCGCTTCACTCCCGTTCCTATACCCGGCGGCTACCCCACTTGCGTACGCGGCTTGATAGACCAACCAGCCAGCGGCGGCGAGGACTACGGCCGCGAGCGCCGCGGCGGCTAGCGGACTGAGCGTGCGGCTCATCGCGCCAAGCCACGAGTACGGCCAGCCGGCGGCGACCAATGCGTCTTCGACGCGCTGCCGGCCGAATGACGGGGGCGGGCGAATCCCCTGCTTTTCCAGCCCGGTAATCAGCGCTTCGACATCACTGTCGAACGTGCTGTGACGGATCTCGATCATCTGGCTGTGGAGGATTTGCTGGAACTCGTCTGACAGGCCGACTACCTCGGGCGGCTCACGCCGGTCAATCAGCAGTGGGCACAAAGGCCGCTTGGCGCCGAGGGCGGCGGCGAGCTCCATTGCGACGAAATCCTTCGAGGCCTGCGACTGGGTGTGCTCAGCCTCCCAACGCGATCCGATCGCCAGGAGCATGACATCGCAGTCCGCGATTCGATTCTTGATCACCGACTCGAACTGTTGGCTGGGTCTGATCGACTCCACGTCCATGAAGATGAAGTCTTCGCCATAATGCGCGGCCAGGCGCCCGAACAGACGGCCCACCTGACCGGCCACGTCGTCGCGTCGGTAACTGATGAAGATGCCGCCCATTGCTTCTGTCCTCTCTGGCGGAGGGGGGCCGATGCCGGGATGATACACCCACTCACTTCGTGAGGCTGACCTGCTCCAACTGAAGCGCCCCACGTAGAATGTGAGTGCTCCCTGGCGAAGATCCCGGTGCAGATTGAGGACGGCAAGCTTCAGGCGCGAAGATGGTGTCACGCCGGACGGTGGACGAAACGCTTGGCGTCCTTGCGCGTTCTTCAACTGGTCCATCGGGACTCGGACCTAGGCGGCCAAGGCCAGGACGAGTCTGCTTTCCCGGGGAATGGCGTCGTCGCAACAGATGAAGCCGCGCTCAGGCGACGGCAGTGTTTGTCGCCGCCGCTGATCTCGGCTGATAGCTGCCTGCCGGAGCGCGGAACGACACGGCGAGCCGGTTCCAGCCGTTGATCACCACGATCGCGAACGTCAATGCCACAAGCTCCGCTTCGTCGAACTGCGCTGCGACGCGTTGATGGATCTCGTCCGGTACGTGCGTGTCGCCGACGCGCGTGACCGCCTCGGTCCATTCGAGTGCGGCGCGCTCGCGATCAGTGAAGAAGGGGGTCTCGCGCCAGGCGTTGAGGGCGTAAATGCGCTGCTCGGTCTCGCCGGCGAGGCGCGCGTCTTTCGTATGCATATCGATGCAATACGCGCAGCCATTCATCTGCGAGGCTCGGATCTTGACGAGGTCGAACAGCGGCCGTTCGAGACTCGCCTCCGCTTCAGCTGAAAGAGTGAGCATCGCGCGGCCCACGCCGGAGTTCAGGTACTTCGTGATGTCAAGTCGTGGATTCATCTGTCAGTCTCCTCTGTTATCAGAACCTTGGGTTCTTTTGGAGCAGAACTCCATGGCTTGGGTTTTATTCCGCTCCCAGCGGACGGCTCATTTCGTTGATCGAAACGATGGATCTGGGATCACCCGATAGCACACGATGACTCTGCCCGACTCGGTCGACGTTGCCTGGGAGAGATCGAGCGCGAGGCGGTTGTTGATGCCGTCGAAGAGCGCGCGGCCTTTTCCAAGAACGACCGGATGCACAATGAGCCGCAGCTCGTCGATCAAGTCCTCGTTCAGAAGGCTCGCGACGAGGGTTGCGCCGCCTACGACATACGCATTTGTTCCAGGCTGGCCCTTGAGGGTTCGCAGTTCGGAGACATTGCGGGCGATCTGCGCATTGGGCGGCCATGAGACCTTCCTGAGCGTCGTCGACAACACGACATGGGGTGTCTGGACGGCCTTGCGCGCATACGCAATCTCGCTCTGCGAGGGAACTCGTTCCTGGAACGGTGGGACACGATCGGGGTTGGCGAGGATCGCCTTCCAGGTACTCGCCATAGTCCGGGTACATGCGTGCCCCGAGCACGAACATGTCGACGTCAGGGATGAGTCCGAGCGCCGAGGCCCATGAATCGGCCCAGTCTTTTTCTCCCTCCGGTCCCTGGATGAAGCCATCCAACGACACCTGAAGTGCAGCGATCATTTTTCTCGAAGCCTGGGATGTCATGATTGTTCCTTGTCAAGTCGCTGTTCGGTGGTGTGTGTTCGTCATGAGATAGATTTAGCGCTCGGGGACCGGACACGGTGGGAGTGACAACTGTGGCGGGATTTCGATGGACTCGCTGATCACCGCAGCGGCACATGCCCTCGCCGCGGGTGATCCCCTTGGCGCCTTGAAGCGAATTGCGCTGCGGGAGGACCCACCTGCGCTCGCACTTCGAGGCATTGCGATGGCGCAGCTCGGCGATCTCGCTCGAGCGAAGGTGCTGCTGCGCCGGGCCGAGCGCGGCTTCCATCCAAAAGAAGTTGTGGCCCGCGCGCGGTGCGTGGTCGCCGAGGCAGAGATTGCGTTCGTCTCGCGCGATTTGGGCAGGCCCACGAAGGCGCTCGAGAAGGCGCGTCTGGTCCTCGAAGCACACGGCGACCGGGTCAACGCCGCGCACGCGCGATCACTCGAAGCGCGGCGCCTCCTGTTGATCGGGTGCCTCGACGAGGCCGAGCGTCAGATGGCCGACCTCGATCCCACGCCCTTGCCACCGGTGTTGAAAACCGTTCACGAGCTGGTGGTCGCGGGGATCGCAATCCGGCGCCTTCGGACGAAGTCGGCACGCGCCGCGCTGAGTCGGGCCGCGCAGGGCGCGCGCCACGCAGGGATCCCTGGACTCACGGCGGAGGTCGAGCGCGCGTGTCTCATCCTCACCACACCGGCGGCGCGCCTGATGGCGAATGGCGAGGAGCGGCTTCTCCTGCTCGAGGAGGTCGAAGCGTTGCCGGCGGCAAACGCCGTCGTCGTCGACGCGTGCCGCCACGCCGTACGGGAGGGCGGTGACGTGATTTCCCTGGCCACCCGTCCCGTGTTGTTTGCGATCGCCCGGGCGCTGGCGGAGGCGTGGCCGGGAGACGTCGCGAGAGACACGCTGATGGCGCGCGCATTCGGCTCGAAGTTCGTCGACGAATCTCATCGCGCGCGACTGCGCGTCGAAGTCGGACGGCTTCGCAGGGTGCTTGGCACGCTGGCCGGCGTCAGCGCAACAAAGCGAGGGTTTGCGCTGACGCCTCGCGGCGGACGGAAGGTCGTCGTGTTGGCCTGGCCCTCTGAAATCGACGAGCGAGCATGCGGCGGTGCTGGCGTTCCTCAGCGACGGCGAGTCGTGGTCGAGCTCGGCCCTTGCGCTCACGCTTGGAGCCAGCCAGCGTACCGTTCAGCGTGCGCTCGATTCGCTTGCGGCTGCAGGCAAGGTGCAGTCGTTCGGTCGCGGGCGGGCGCGCCGATGGACGACCCCGCCGGTTCCGGGGTTCACGACGACTTTGTTACTCCCCGCGCTTCTGCCCGGTTGACTAAGCTGGACACATGAGAAAAACACCTGCCGCTCCCGCCGAGATCGTTCGCGAGTATGGACCCTTTCCGGGCGTCGACCATGTGCATGGCGTCACGTATGACGGTGAGCACGTATGGCTTGCTGCGGGAGAGACCCTGAAGGCGTTCCATCCTGTGAGCGGTCAAATGATGCGCTCGATCGATGTCGCGGCGCATGCCGGAACGGCATTTGATGGCGAGCACCTGTTTCAGCTCGCCGAGGATCGCATTCAGAAGATCGATCCGCGCTCGGGCCGCGTCGTCGCCACGATCCCGGCACCGGGCGGCGGAGGCGACTCGGGGCTCACGTGGGCCGAAGGAACGCTCTGGGTGGGACAGTATCGGGACCGGAAGATCCATCAGGTCGATCCCGAGACCGGGGCGATTCTTCGAACGATCGAGTCCAACCGCTTCGTGACCGGCGTCACGTGGGTCGATGGAGAGCTCTGGCATGGCACGTGGGAGGGCGACGAAAGCGACTTGCGTCGCGTTGATCCTCGAACGGGAGAAATCCTCGAGCGCATCGAGATGCCGGCTGGCGTGATCGTGACCGGGCTCGAATCCGATGGCGGCGATCAGTTCTTCTGCGGCGGAGGACGTAGCGGAACGGTGAGGAGCGTCCGCCGCCGCGCGCTGACGGCCAACGGCCTCAACGAAGCCGGCGGAGCTCCGCCTCGGAGACGATGAATCCGAACGCAGGCCGGCCGCCGATGATCTCGATGCCGTCTTCCCGCCGCGTTCGCATCGTGGCGATCACGTGGACCAGCCCCATCTGTGAACGTCTACTTCCCCGCTTTCGCCAAGGCTCCAGTTAGCAGCGGGTGCTGTCTCGACTCCACGAAGAGCGGCGAATCGGTCACGAACTGGATGCAGCCACGATCCATCGCGAACGCCTTTTCCAGATGCGCCACGGCGTCGGTGATCCGGCCGGCATCGGAGTAGTGTGCTGCCACATGGACTCGAACCGAGGCCGAGTCGTTCACCGCAATCGCCAAATCGAAGTGCCGTTTGGCGGCGGCGATATTGCCGCGCTTCAACTCCAGCGCACCGAGAGCTCTCTCGTTATCGATATTCGGAGGTCGTCCCCTGGTCAGCTCGAGCAACTCACCTTCCGCCTCGGCACCCCGACCCATCGCCACCATTGCGCGCGCCCGTATCTGTCGCAGGTTTCGATTGCTATTGACCAGGACCTGAGCGTCTTCCAAGGCACGGACTGCTTCAGCCGCTCGACCGGTGCCCACCAAGTGAGCGCTGAAATTGTGGAGCGCCAACACGAAGCGCGGGTCGATGCTGAGGGCTTGCCGGTAGTAGCGCTCAGCCAGTGCGGGGTCGCGATCCCGCGCGCAGCCCCACGTCGGCGAGAAGGAGTACCAATCAGCCAGCAGGACGTAGGCCTCTCCCTGCCTGGGGTTCAATCCGATGGCGGTCTCAGCCTCGGCTTTCCAAGGGCCGACTTGTTCTGCGGATCGGTGGGCGAGCGCTAAGGCGGTGTGTGCGTCGTACAGCCCGGGCTGGAGCGCCACCGCCCGCTCGCCGGCCTCGAGCGCCTTGCGTTGATACTCGGCGCTCGAACCGCTCTGCCGGCTTGAGGGGGCGGTCAGGCGCGCGTACGTTTTACTTAGCAACGCCAGCGCCTGCGCGTAATCCGGGTCATGTTGCAGGGCGAGTTCTACCTTCTGAAATGTCACGTCCAAGTTCGCAGAGGCGTAAGCGCTTCGCGCTTCGATGAGCGCCTGGTAGGCGATGACCGACGTCGTCTCCCGTCGACTGGCCAAGGGATTCGCGCCAGCTTCGAGGCTGCCGGCAAACTTCCGCGCCAGGTCGTCCTCGATTTGGAGGATCCGCGTAAAACGATCCGTCAGGGTGTCTTGGGCACGAATGGTGCCCGACCCACATCCATGAGCCGCGCCACGACTTTGATGTCGTCGCCGACTCTCTGATATGTGCCGTGAACGTAGTAGCGCACACCGAGCACCTGAACCAGGTCGCGGACCACTTGCGGATCGAGCGCCGCCGACTCCCGGACATTCTGCTGCGTGTAGAGCTCGACGATGCGTTCGCGGTTGACGAGGATCAGCCCCTCGAGGTTCTGCAACCCGACCGTGAGGGAATCGGAGAAGGCTGCCGCCAGCCAGTCATCTCCAGACTGACGGGTCAGGTTTTCGAAAGGCAGGACGACGAGACGCGCCTTGCCGGCGGTGACGTCATCAATCGCTTGCGTGGGGACAGGCGCCGTCGCAGCAGGACTGGCGCTGTCGTGACATCGCCCACGGAATGGTCGCGAGGGTTACTGCCACTGCGGCGCCGGCCAGCACCATCAACGGGCGTCGGCGGCGGCTGGGGGCGCGCACCGGCGGGCCAGGCGCGCCGGACCGGCACTCTCCGACCCGAGCTGTTTTCGCAGTCGCTGCAAATCAACCTGAAGGTCGCCTGCCCGATAGCGCAGCCCGCGGTCCTTCTCGAGCATCTTGCTGACGATGCGGTCGAGCTCTGGCGGAACATCCGGGTTCGTACGCGAGAGCGGTGGCAGGGTGCGATTGAGGATCGCCTCGAAGGTAGTTCCGCTCGTCGCTCTGCCGAACGCCGAACGGCCAGTCACCATCTCGTATAGCACCAAGCCGAAGGAGAACACGTCGGTCCGTCCATCGACTTCCTCACCACGGACTTGCTCGGGCGACATGTAAGCGATCGTGCCCATCGTGACGCCCCGCTCCGTCAGGAACTCTTGTTCCACGGTCAATTCCGATCCCAGTGCCTGTGGGTGAATTGCGTCTGGCAAAGTCAGCTTTGCCAAACCGAAGTCGAGGACCTTCGCGTCTCCGCGGCTCGTCACGAACAGATTCGCCGGCTTGATATCGCGATGAACAATTCCCTGGCGCGTGTGCACCGTCGAGCGCATCGGCGATCTGAGTCGCGACGTCGAGAATGCGCTCGAGGGCGAGTGGCTGACCGGTCATGAGCTTCTTCAGCGTCTGCCCTTGCAGCAGCTCCATGACGATGAACTGCCGACCATCTTCCTCGCCGAGATCGTGAACTGTGCAGATATTCGGATGATTCAGCGCCGAGGCGGCGCGGGCTTCGCGCTGGAAGCGATCGACCGCCTGCGACTGTGTGGACAGGTCCGTCGGTAAAAACTTGAGCGCTACGTCCCGACGCAGACGCGTGTCCTCAGCGCGGTAAACGATTCCCATTCCCCCGCCACCTAATAGTTCGATGACGCGATAGTGGGAAATAGTTCGGCCGATCATTGCAGCTGGCGGAGGATTGTAGTGCGAAGTCTGGACGTCACATCACAAGCCACCGCCTTTGGCGGGAGTCCCCGGCTCCATGGACCCCAGCGCGCGGAAAATTTTCCAGCTGCCGTCCGGGAGCTTTTTGAAAACTCCCAGCACAGTGCCATGCGCGTGTTTCGCCTCGCCACCCGGCGAGTCGACATACGAAGCCGTGTAAGTACGCCACTCGACGGCCCAGCCACCGTCCAGAAAAGTGAAGTCCTTGATTTCCGGGACGTAGCTCAGCACCTTGAAGCTTTTGTTGGCCGTCTGGCGTTCGTTACTCGCTTGGATGGTCTTCTTGCCGATTTCCGGGGGCGCGCCCACGCCGAGACGAATGGCGTCATCGGCCCAAAAATCCGTCAGTGCAACAGGATCTCGCGCCACCGTCGCGGCAATGTCCTGCTGGCGCAGCTTCTCGATGGCGGCGAGGTCCGCAGCGCGGTCTGGTTGGCTGCCAGCTGCCACACCCGGTCCGTGCAGCACTTGCCCTCCCAACGCGGTCATCGCGCAGACAACAACAGCGATCGCATGCATTCTCATGCTCCCTCCAACCCACGGCAGAGGCCAGACTGGACCTTGAAACCTGCCAGTTCTGCATGTCCCAGAACTGCTAGCATGCGCCCCTCCAGCCTCCTTGCGTCAATCGGGCTCTCTGAAAGTCTTCGATTTGGCGCATCCAGCTGGTCAGTGGGTTCCATCCGGCGCGAACATCGTCCTGTTGCTCGTCAGCGCTCACCGAATCGGATCTTCTGGAACGAGCAGCGTGATCCGCTGCCGGTGGTTGACATATGCGATACACGCACCCTGGCTGTCGAACGGTGCCGGATGGTTGAAGCTGACCCAACCGTCGTTGGTGCATTCGTCGACCGTGCTAGGCGGACCGCACCGGTGCTCATTGTTGGGAATGTTGACCCCGATAGGCCGACCTTGCGGGCCGACGAACATGTTGTATTCGATCGCATCCTCGCTTCCGAGGTTGTAGGCGCGATGGACACGGCCTTCGGAGGTTTCGAAGGCTTCTCCCTTGGAGTACTGCCGGACTTGTCCGCAGCCGTCCTCGATCGTGATCGTGCCCTGCGTGACCACGTTGTAGACATAGCCGGGATGATAGTGCCAGGCACCGGTGGTTTCGCCGACCGGCGTCGTGAGGACCCGGGCAGTGAGCTGAGCCGGTCCGCCGCGCAGTCCGATGAATTCGCTGAAAGCGTCCTGCCTGAACGTGACGATGGCCGCGTAGGTGACGACGCTGCCGACGGCGAGGACGGCGGCGAAAATCGAGAGGATGCGGATGACTCGAGAGCGACGTGGGTCCATGGCGCTACTCCTGTTGTAAACGGTTGCGTTGCGTGCCCGGACGGCCGGCGCTACACTGCCCGCGTCCGACCCGGTGAACACCTGTGGCGGGAGAGTCTGGCGCGACCGGACCCACAAGTCATTCGGACGTCGTGAATTCTTCATTCCTTTTTTGTCCGACCGCATTTTCGCCATGCCTGACCGGGTCGTCGAGATCTACGAATTCGGCGAGTTCCAGCTCAACGTTGGCGAGCGGAGGCTCGAGCGCCGTGGAGGCGAGCACGTCGTCATCCCGGAAAAGGCATTCCAGACCCTCGTTCATCTCGTTCGAAACAGCGGCGCGCTCGTCACGAAAGAAGCAATGCTGGCGACGGTGTGGCCAGATGTCGTGGTCGAAGAGGGCAATATCGGTAAGGTGATTCACGCCATTCGGCGTGCGCTCGGCAATGGAAGCAGCAAACGGAGCTATATCGAAACGGTCCCCAAGCATGGCTATCGGTTCGTCACCGAAGTCACCGGCTCCGCGCCGGTGGCTGATGGCGGATCGGCGGCGGCGGCGGACCCCAGAGCTGCATCTCCCCGCCGGTCTCCCGCGTATGACCTCTATATCCGGGGCAAACTGAAAACGGGCGGCGAGAACATCGACGATACCCATCAGGCGATCGCGCTCCTCGAGGAGGCGGTTCGACTCGACCCGTTGTGCGCGGGGGCGTACGCCCAGCTCGCGCGCGCCTATAACACGCGGTCGTTCAAGTTCACGTCACAGGACGAAGGCAGGCGTTTTCGGGAGAACGCCGACGTCGCGCTGGCGAAGGCCCTGGATCTCGAGCCGAACCTCGCCGAGGCGCACTTCGCGCGCGGCCTCATTCTGTGGACGAAGGCGAAGGGATTCCCGCACGAGCTGGCCATCCGAGCGTTCCAGAAAGCCCTGGAACTCGATCCCGACGCCAGCGAAACACACCATCAGTTGTCGATGGTGTATTCACACGTCGGCCTGTTGGATGAGGCCCAGACGCACGTGGCTCGAGCGATCGATCTGAACCCGAACAACACCATGGCTCGTTTCCGAGTCGGCGTGTACTCGGCGTGGCAGTGCAGATTCGAAGACGCACTCGCTGTGCTCAAAACCGTGCCTGCGGATGTCAGCCCGTTCCTCGTCGATCGAGTCAGGGCCGAGGTCTACATTCAGCTCAAACGGCCGGAGAAGGCCAGGGCCATCGTCGACGACTATCTCGCCACGCATCCGAACGATGAAGGCGGCAGTCTGACCGGCGTCAGAGCGCTGCTGCTGGCAAAGGCCGGAGAGACACGAGAAGCCAGAAGGGCGATCGCCCTGGCGACCGAGCTCGGCACTGGCTTCGGCCATTTTCATCACACCGCGTACAACATCGCCGCCACGTATGCTGCCCTCGGGGAGCCCGACGAAGCCGCCAACTGGGTCGAAGCCGCTGCGGATGATGGTTTCCCCTGCTACCCATATTTCGCACGGGATCCGAACCTCGACATTCTTCGAGGGTTCCCTCCGTTGGTCTGCTTGATGTCACAGCTGCGGAAGCAGTGGAAGCACTTCAAGCGGATACCGAGAGTGTGAACATCGCGGTCGGGAGTGTTCGCCGATAGCTATTGCTTGACCAATTCCACGCGGCGGTTCTTCGCCCGTCCCGGATCGCTATCGTTCGGGGCGACTGGCGCCAGCGGCCCTGCGCCGGCGGGCTTGAGCCGGGCCGCCTGGATGCCGTGCTTGCCGGTGAGTTCCTGCACGACGGCGGCGGCGCGCCGCTCCGACAGGCCCATGTTGTATTCGTACCCGCCGACGTTGTCGGTGTGGCCGACCACGTACATCGTCAGTTTGGGGTCTTGCTTGAGGAGCTTGGCGATTTCAGCGATGGTCGGCGCTGATTCGGGCTTGAGGACTGCCTTGTCGTGATCGAAGTAGATGCCATACAGCGCGACGTGACCGGTCGCGGCGATGTCCTTCGCCATCGTGGCCGCCTCTACGGTGACCATTTTGGCCTCCATCGGTACGGTATCGACGACTTCGACGAGCGTGATCGTGCGTCCGTTCGTCTCCTTGTGCGAACTGGACGTCCCGGTTGCGACGAAGACGGACACATACGAATCGCCTTGCGGTGCCGGCTTTTTTGCCGTCATCAAGCGCTGGTCCTTCGCACCTGTTAAGGCGTATTCGGTTACCTGGCCCGGCGGCGCGCCGCCCCCCTTTGGCGGGTAGTTGTGCAGCTTGCGTTCGCCTTCATACAGATAGGTACTGACCCAACCAGGCGTAATTGGTGCCGCACTCCTTACCCGAGCACTGGTACAGGACGTCGAACCCGCTCTTCGTCAGCTCCTGCTCGTAGTTACGCAGCACTTCGAGCGGTGAACGGCCCTCCGGGGCGACATACAGAATCCGCGTCACTTGCCCCTCTGCTTTTTGACTCTTCGTCGGCGAGAGGTCAGTGGAAATGCGGCCCGCCTTGACCGGACCTAGCAGCACCACGTATTCGTCGAACTTCTTGAAGTCGTAACCGAGGATCACCGATCCTTCGTAGCGTTTGATCGTCGGATGGTCCTTGCTCCCTGCGACGTCCTTAAGCTGCGCGAACGCGCGCGGACTGACCAAGAGCAACGACAGTGTAACGGCGAGGATGACGGCGGGCCCAATTGGCCGCACGTCGGAAGACGCTGAGAGCTGGTTCGACACCATGGACGCCTCCTGATCTTCGAACCTCTGCGAGGCGATAGGTTGACAGCCACGCGCCAACAAGACAGGACCTCCGAAGCCAGTGTGCTGCTTGCGTCGCTCGTGCGCGGCAACATCATAGGAGAACCACTTCGGGGCGACAAGCAACTGCCGCTGAGCTGAGTAAGGCGTCCAGCTTTTGACTCATCTCGATCATGCCTCACCGGCGGTGGGCGCGCTCCTTCGTGTGGTCCTGCACGGAGTCGACCACGTCAAGCCTTGAGGCAATCGCGCACATCCATGGCGCCGCAGTTTCGTTCCTGTTGCTTTCCAAAAGGTGCCGTGGCACTATCTTTTGGAAACCAAAAGGACACGAATGCGCAGGAAAAAGGAAGTCCAACAAGGCACCCTCGCACTGATGGTGCTCAAGACGCTCGACGTCCTCGGGCCGCAGCACGGCTATGGTCTGGCCAAGCGTATCGAGCAGATCAGCTCCGACGCGTTGTCCGTCAATCAAGGCACGCTGTACCCGCTGCTGCTGAAGCTGGAACACGAGGGCGCTGTCACTTCCGAGTGGGGGCCGTCCGAGAACAATCGACGGGCGCGTTTCTATCGGTTGACCGCGGCCGGACGCCGGCAACTCCGCGTGGAAACGCGGAGCTGGGAGCAGACCACGGCGCTAATCGGCCGCTTCTTCGACGTGAAAGCGGAGGACATAACGTGAAGGCGCTGAGGCGTATCCTCAGTCGACTGCGCACCTCCACGACGAGGCGGCATGACGACACGCGGTTGAAGGAGGAACTCGAGGTCCATCTCCAGATGATGGCCGCGGAGAACGTCCGGGCCGGCAGGTCGCCGGAAGAAGCGCGACGCGAGGCGGTTCTAAAGTTGGGGCCGATTGAAGCGATTAAGGACAGCTACCGGGACGAGCAGAGGCTCCCGCTGCTCGACGACTTTCTACAGGACGTGCGATACACGTTCCGACAGCTCCGGAAATCCCCAGTATTTACTCTCACGGCGACGGTTTCGCTGGCAATGGGCATCGGCGCCAACGCCGCGGTGTTCACGATTCTCGAGCGATTGCTGCTCCGCCCGCTGCCGGTTTTGAATCCGCACGAATTGGTCGTTGTGACCGATGAACGGATCCTGACTCAATCCAGTCCGCGGTTCTCTTACCCGTTTTACGCCGTTGTTCGACAGAACATGGTTCTGAACGGTGTTGCGGCGCGCTCGACACTCGGTCTGAACGTGATGATGAACGGCGAGACGCTGAGGGCGAGCGGCGAACTCGTGTCCGGGAACTATTTCGAGGTCCTGGGCGCGACCACCGACGTGGGGCGGCCCCTCATGCCGGTGGATGACATCACGCCAGGCGCGCACCCGGTCGCAGTGATCAGCCGACCTTTCTGGAAACGCGCGTTTGCCTCGGATCCTGCGATTGTCGGCCGAACGGTGCTGCTGAACGGTCAGACGTTCACGATCGTGGGGGTGTCGGCAAACGGCTTCACAGGCACGGATGTCGGCCTGCCAGCGGACATCTGGATACCCCTGGCCATGCAGCGGGAGGTGGGTCGGAGCCTCTTGACCGATGCCCGGACGAACTGGCTCGAGATGCTCGGTCGACTTCGCACCGGACACGGTCGTGAACAGTCCGCAGAAGGACTCAATCGGGATTTTCAGCAGCGCGCATCCGAGCTGCCGCCACAAGCATCAGTGAGGCTGCTGGTGCTCGTGCCGGGTGACAGAGGCAGTTCGCCTGCGCGTGGAGAACAGAAAACCGCGCTGCTCGTCACCTTTGCTCTGACTGGGCTCGCCCTGGCACTGGCCGCCGTCAACGTCGCGGGCCTCGCCGCAGTGCGGTCGGCGGCGCGCGACAAAGAGATGGCGATACGTCTGGCCCTCGGTGCCCACCGCTCACGCCTCGACCGTCAGCTTCTCACCGAGGGGTTGGTGCTAGCGGCGCTAGGAGGACTTGCAGCACTCCTCATGATCCCCTGGACGGCTCGCGCGCTGGTGACGGCGTATTCCACTCAGCTCGCCATCGAGCTGAGTCCTGACTCGCGTGTTCTCCCGTTCGTCCTGCTGACGTCACTGCTGGCCGGTGTCGTTGTCGCGGTGGTGCCGATCGTCGCATCGAGGCAGATCAGCCTGACGCAGGGATCGGTAAGTGCCGGCGCGATCCGCCGCCTCACAGCGCACGATACGGTCGTGACGCTTCAGATCGCGGTGGCGCTCTCGATGCTGATCAGCGCCGCGTTGTTGATCCAGAGTCTTCGAGGCTTCCACTCCGTCGATCCTGGATTCCGCGCTGACAATCTGCTGCTTGCCTCACTCGATCCCAAGGCCGCAGGGTATGAATCGGACCGTATCGACGGCTTCTGGCGCGCCGCGCTGGAGCGAATCGAGCAGATAGCTGGATACAGAGTGTCTCGCTCGCCAGAACGGTGCCGTTGGCGGCGGGCCGCCAGCGCCAGCCGTGGGTAAATCCAACCTCAGGCGAGAAGGTCGAGATCGACACGAACTTCGTCGGGCCAAGGTACTTTCAAACCCTCGGTATTCCCGTGCTCAGCGGGCGCGACTTCACCGACGATGACGGCAGAGCGTCGAGGGCCGTGGTGATTGTGAACGAGCGTCTAGCCCGAGTGTTCTGGCCGCAGCAGGAGCCGATTGGCAAGGGCGTTCGGGTTCCCGAAGCGGGGAGCCCTACCGCGGAAGTCGTCGGCGTCGTTCGCGATGTGAAGTATCAGGACCTTCGAAGCGACGCTGGCCCGATGTTCTACCGTCCCGTCCTCCAGACACGCTCCACCGATTCGATGGTATTGCACGTTCGCGCGGCAGCCGAGCTGGGCACCCTCGTCAACCCAATCCGCGAGGCGATCCAGAACGTCGATCGGAGCGTTCCGTTGTTTCAGATCACCACGCTCGAGGCGCAACTCGACGAGTCGTTTGCCGAGACGCGTCAGGCGGCGGTGCTGGCGGGGACGTTCGGCGTGCTTGCACTGCTGCTGAGCGCCGTGGGTGTCTACGGCGTTACTGCCCTCGCCGTGAGCCGGCGGACTCGTGACATCGGTATCCGCATGGCGCTCGGCGCCGAGCGTCGCCACATCATCCGCGCAATCGGCATGCGCGTCGTCGTGCTGATCACGGCTGGTGTCTGTCTTGGACTGCTCGGTTCGTTCGGATTCACTGGTGTGACCGGGACGTTGGTGTTCGGCGTGTCGACCGGCGACGCCGCGACCTTTGCGTCGATGACGGCGTTGCTCGCCGTGATTTCCGTGCTGGCCTTTGTGATTCCCGTTCGAGCCGCCACTCGCCTGGATGCGGTCGCGGCGATTCGACAGGACTAGCTCGCGGCGTTCGATGCCAGTCCTGTCGGACGGCATCATCGACAACAGCAACCCGAACGGTCCCGTTGTCTCCCTTACAGCAGCGCTGACCTGTGCTGCGGACAGTCGCACGAGCTGATCTAATTCCCAGCTGAAAAAATGAACCGGGAGCCAGACGTCCCGGCGCGCCGGTAGTGGCACGGAGCTTGATGCGCATACGCCAAACCTGATTGATCGGTCTACAGGTGCGTCGTAGGGGGATGGATGTGTGACTTTTCGGCCCGCAATAATGGCAGTCACCCTGTTGGCGAGCACGGTGGCGGTCTTGAGTGTGACGCGCGCCAATGCTGAAGTGCCGTCCTGTATTACGGTTCAGCAGGGCGACACCGCGGCCAACATCTCGCTCTACCTCACTGGCAGCGTCGAACACCGGTTCCAGCCCTGGTTTCAGATCGTCGACGGGTCACGTTCGAGAGTCGTGCCGAAGTCTGACTACAGCCGGATCAAGCCCGGTTGGCGCGTGTGCGTGCCCTCGTCGCGGCTCCCCGTCCGGGTCAGTTATTCGATCCCGTCGCCTGGTGCGGCGGCACCGACCCGGCCGCCGAGAACACTGGCCGAGGGCATTCCCGCGATTGCGTGGATGGGTGTAGGCGTCGTTGCGATGCTGCTGATCGCTGCCCCCGCGCGGCGGTACGCCATTCGGCGACGAGCGGCCGTCAGGGTGATGCGTCAGTTCGGAGAGCGATTCGTTTGTGAGTTCGAGCGCCCTTTGATTGAGCCCGGCTGCCGCGAGCGGCCGCTCGACTCCCGGCTGCGGGTGATCCCCCGTCGAAAGCGATTGGAGATCCATCTCGCGCCGACCGGTACAAGACGATATCCAAACCTGCGTGACCATCAACAGAACGTGCAGTACGACGCCGAGCGAGTGGCTCGGCTGCTGAAAGACGACCGTTTCGTTGGCGGCCAGCTTGGCGCTCGCGGCAGGTGGGTCGTCATCGGGTGCGACTTCAGGATCCATTCGGAACAGAAAGGTACCAAGTGAACATTCTTCTATTGAGCCTCGGCGGTGGCGGCGGCAACATTCTTCGGTCCGCCAGAGAGTTGTTCCTGCGCGACCTCGCGGTGACGCAGAAAACCGACCCCAGATTCGCTGAGCGCCTTGGGCGTGCCGTCACGACGCGCTATCTGGACACCAACGAGTTCTCACTGGCCAGCGTGCCACGAGAGGAACGAGTCATCATCGGCCAGCGAACGACCGGCGGGCTCGGCGCACGGCACGACCCGACCGTGGCCGCACAGGCGCTCGAAGAGTCCAGGTCCGAGGTCGAAGCGCTGTTGAGCGCCTATTCAGTCGTGGTCGTCATTGGGACCGGCGGCAAAGGCACCGGTGCGGGCACGATCTTTCCCGTGGTGCAGATGGCGCGCGAGCAGCGAAAGCTGGTGATCCCGATCTTCGTCAGGCCCTCATTCGAGCGCCATGAAGTCGACAAGCGGCGCTACGATCACGCGCTCAGCGTCGGCGCGCAATTCGACGAGGCGAAGATTCGACTGATTGAGATCCTGAATGACCATGGCTACGCCGACAGCGACCCGCAGCCTCAATCCGTAGTCTGGGAACGCATGAACCGACCGATCGCGAGAGGATTACGCGGTCTCATGTACGTGCTCTCTGATTTGTCGCAAGTCGATCCGTCCGACTTGTCGATGCTGTTTGCCGGCGGTGGCAGGCTGCGCATGGGATTTGCGGAGATCGATCCGCCCAAGGGGCAGGAACCTGGCGAGGAACAAGTCGCGGAGGCGGTGCGAACGTGCTGGCAGAATTCGTACTACGCGTTCAGCAAGCCGGTCGGCACCTCATTGGTGTGCATCCAGGGGCAATGGTCGAATGTCGTCGATGCGGCAATCAAAGGGGGCCTCGCCGTCATGGCCAATGCCGGGGTGGCGGAGAGCACCTATACGCCACTCTATGCGAGGGCCGTACAGGTAGCGAGACCGTGGGGTGTGACGGCGTTGTTCGCCGAACACACCGGGACCCATGCCCCTCTCGATATCGACTGGCGGGCGGCGAGAAAGGTCGATCGTCGTCCCGGCCTCCGCGCTCCGGGTCGCGAGATCGAGCCCGCTGACAAAGTCGAGCCGATTGGCGAGGTCGCGCACGCTGCCAGGACTGAACCGCAACCGGCCTGCTGCTGCCGTTGCACAGCGGCCTGCGGCCGTCGGCAAGCAACCATCGTTTGCCACGTTCTGGGATCTGGCCGTAGCGATCAACCGGTCGGATCGCGCCGCTTTGGAGTTTGCCCACAGCGACGCGGTCAATGAGATGCCGATCGAGCCAGCGGAGGTCAGGAAGCTGCTTGGGACCGTGTGGTTTCGCGGCGTCGTTCCTCAGTTGTCTGAACAGGGACGGCAACGAGTGCTGGACGTGCTCGTGAGCAGCATGCCGATACGAGATCACGTGCTGCGGGTGGATCACCGTGGCGTGCGCCTCAGCGAGCTGACCTATGCGCAACTGAGCGACGTCGTGAAGCGCGTCTCACTGCCCGACGCCGCCAGAGCGGACATCGACGCGGTGCTGAGTGTCGGCCGTCTATGGGGCGGCGACGCCGTGAAACGGTTCCACTTCGAAGCCGTTGCGGCAAACGGAGAACGCTCCGGGTTTGCGGGCTTGCTGCAGGGGCTGCGTCACTAGACTCACGTGAAAACGGCTATTGTGGATAACGTAGCACTACGTGAGATCACGCCTGAAGACACATGCTCTCGCCATGGCCCTGGCTGCTGGCCTCAGCCACGGGGTCGCGCTGTCCCAGTCGCCGCTGCCCGAGACGAAATCCAGTCCTTCCAGAAACTCCGCTTTGGTAAGTGACTGGGCAGATCGCCTGCTCGCCAGCGACCCGAAGGTCCGCGCCAGCGCCGAAGCCGCCCTGGTCAAAGGGGCGGCGCGTTCGCTGCCGTTGCTGAGACGATTCCTCGACCCTCAGCATGAAGACCTGCACGTGGTGACTTTTGAAATCATCCAGCGGATCGGCCCTCCTGCCATTCCCCTGCTGGTGGACCTGCTGCGGCAGGAGTCGGATTCCATCAGGCGCAACGCCATCAACGAATTGATTGACCTGACGCCGCATACAGAAGGGATTCAACCGGCGTTGAGACGCGCACTGAGAGACGAGGATGCGATCGTTGCGGGCGATGCCGCACGCGCCCTGGGCGCTTTGGGCAAGAGCGCCGGCCCTTCGGTAGGCGCTCTCGTCAATACGCTTTCGCACGAGGACCCATACGTCCGCATCTACGCCGCCGAGGCTTTGGCGTCGATCGGTCCGACTGCGGCGAGGGCGACAACCGCCCTGGCCAGAACCCTGGACGACCCGATTCCCGGCGTTCGATGGGCGGCATGTGAGGCGCTCGCCAGCATCGGTCCGGCTGCGCAGTCTGCAGTGCCGCAGTTGATCGAAGCGCTGGACGATGAATTCCTCTATGTGCGGATCTTCGCGGCCGGAGCCCTGGGAAGCATCGGACCGAAGGCACAGTCGGCCCGAGACGCGCTGACGGCGGCCGCGAAAGATCCCGCACTGCGTAGCGAAGCCGAGTGGGCGTTGAGTCGAATCGCAGGAGTCAAAGCCGGGGAGCCTGCTGCATCGCGCGTAGTGCCCGCGCCTTCCGTCACGACCCCCGGTCAGAGACGACCGCTCGTCGGCCAGCTGGCAATCCTCCGGTTGACTGGGATACAACCACCGGTCGGAACATCGTCTGGAGTGTCGAGTTGGGGAACGAAACGTTTGGCCGTCCCGTGGTTGCGGGCGATGCGGTCTATGTCGGCACCGACAACACACGGCACATGAACCCCGCCTACCAGGACGAAGCCGGCGTGCTCATGGCATTTGACGCGAAGGATGGCAAATTCCTCTGGCAGGACGTGGCCCCGCGAGTGGAGCGAGGCCTGCGAGAGTTTCTGTTGCCTTCGACGACAAGCGCGCCGTATGTGGAAGGGAACCGGTTGTATTACGTCACCGCCGAGTGCCAACTCCGTAGCCTCGACACGCAGGGTTTCCGTGATGGCGAGAACAATGGTCCGTATCGGGAGGAGATCTTCCGGGACAACACTGCGGCCGACATCGTCTGGGAGCTGGACATCTGTGGCCGCCTCGGTGTCTTTCCGCATGAAGCGACCAACAGCGAAGTGTTACCCGTGGGTGATCTGCTGATGGTCTCGACCTCCAACGGTCAGAATGAAGGTCATACGCGCGTCCCATCGCCGCGGGCTCCGAGCCTGATCGCGGTGGACAAGCGTTCGGGTGACGTGAAATGGCGCGCCATCGGCGCCGGCGCTGGGGTGCTGCACGGCCAGTGGTCGAGCCCCGTGGCGGCCGATGTCAACGGGCGGATACAGGTGCTCTTCGGCGGAGGCGATGGTTGGCTGCGCTCCTACGACGCGGCGTCGGGTCACGAAGTCTGGCGATTCGACGGCAATCCGAAAGACGCTCGCTGGCTGCCGCGCCCCGGCGTCCTTTCGCGCAGCTCGATCATGGCGTCACCGGTGTTCGCCGACGGCCGTGTCTTCGTTGCGATGGGACAAAGTCCTGGTCACGGCACCGGCCCCTCATTGATTCATGCGATCAGTCCCAACGGCCAGGGCGACGTTACCGCGAGCAGGCTCCTCTGGACGTCTCGCGATGTCGGTCGCGTGGTGGGAACCCCGATTGTGAAAGACGGTCTCCTGTACGTTGGGGACCTGGGCGGAACGATTCATTGTCTGGACGCGGCGACCGGCGCCCACGTCTGGAAGCACGAGACGAACGAAGCCATTTGGGGATCGCTCCTGCTGGCCGGCGACCGGCTTTACGTTGGGAACGTTGAAGGCACCATGAGCGTGCTTCGTGCCGGACGGCGAAAGCAATTGCTGGCGCAGATCGAAATGGATGCACCGCTCTATTCGCCGCCGGCGCCGATCGGCGATGCGCTTTATCTGGCCACCGCGAAAAGGCTGTACCTCATCGCGGCAAGCCTTGATCCGAAAACGCGTTGAGGGCACTGACATGACAACACCGCGTTACCCCTCGCTGTACCAGATCAACACCCGCGTCTGGCTGACCGACCTGTCGCGCAGCCTGGGCCGGCACGCCACACTCGACGACATTCCCGACGCAGAGCTCGATCGCCTCGCCAGCATGGGGTTCGACTGGATCTGGCTCCTGAGCGTCTGGCAGACGGGGCCTGTCGCGCAGCAGATCTCGCGGACCAATCCCGAGTGGCGCCACGAATTCCAGGACACACTGCCCGATCTGCGAGAGGACGATATCGGCGGCTCGGGGTTCGCGATCACCGAGTACAGGGTGAGTGAAGCACTGGGCGGCGGCGAAGCGCTGGCGCGACTTCGCGAACGGCTTCAGCGTCGCGGGCTGCGGCTGCTGCTCGACTTCGTGCCGAACCATACCGCACCCGATCATCACTGGGTGACCGATCACCCCGAGTACTTCGTGGCCGGGACCGAGTCCGATGTGGCTCGCGAACCGCACAACTACACGCATGTTCACGGCCCACGCGGTGCCCAGGTGCTGGCCCTCGGACGTGATCCGTACTTCGCCGGCTGGCCCGACACCGTCCAGCTTGATTACAGCAATCCGGCCACACAGGAGGCAATGGTCGGGGAGCTCCTGAGGATCGCTGAGCAGTGCGACGGCCTCCGGTGCGACATGGCCATGCTGGTGCTGCCGGACGTCTTCGAGCGGACCTGGGGCCGCCGTGCGCCACTCTTCTGGCCGGATGCGATCCGACGCGTGCGCGAGAAGGTTCCCGGCTTCTGCTTCATGGCGGAGGTCTACTGGGACCTTGAATCGACCATGCAGCACCAGGGTTTCGACTACGCCTACGACAAGCGGCTCTACGACCGGCTCCGAGAGGGTCACGCCAGGCCGGTGCGTGAGCATCTCCACGCCGGGCTCGACTACCAGGGGAAGCTCGCGCGCTTCATGGAGAATCACGACGAGCCACGTGCGGCCGCCACCTTCGCGCGCCCCATGCACGAAGCCGCCGCCATCATCACCTACCTGTCGCCCGGTCTTCGCTTCTTTCACCAGGGTCAGTTCGAGGGCCGCCGGAAGCGGATCTCGCCGCACCTCGTCCGCGCGCCCCTTGAAGCCACCGACGAAGCGTTGCAGCGATTCTATGAAGGTCTGCGAGCGGTGCTGCAGCAGCCGGTGTTCCGGGACGGCGAATGGCGGCTACTCGAGTGCGTTCCCGCATGGGAGGGCAACTGGACCTGGGACTGTTTCGTGGCGTGGTTCTGGAAGAGCGCCGCGGGGGACCGCCGCCTGGTCGCTGTCAACTACGCGGCGAATCAGAGCCAGTGCTACGTTCGAGTTCCCGCTCGAGGATCTCGGCGGCAGCGCGGTCCGGTGCGACGATCTGATGGGTAACGGACGTTTCGATCGTGAGAAGAGCGATCTGGACGCGCGCGGTCTGTATCTCGACGTGCCCGCCTGGGGTTACCACGTATTCGACGTCCGCTAACGTCGCGGGTGCATAATCACGCGATGAGACGACTGACGCTCTTTGTCTTTGCGATTGCCATCGCCGCCGCCGGACTCGGCGCGCGCCAGGTTCCGGACGCCGAAGTGTTGCGGGCAACCGAGCCGCCGCCTCACGGCGTCTGGGTCGATTCGCTCGACCTGAGCAAGATCTCGGCGACGGTGATCCGGCCGCAGCGCGGAAGCGGGCCTGGCCGCGAAGGGGCGCCAGCGCCAACGCCGCCGGTCTACGCGCTCGGTGGCGTCACCTATCCGCACACGGTGCCGATGCAGTCGGATCGTGACCTCTCAATCGATCTCAAGGGACAGGCCGTCCGTTTCGCATCGATGGTCGGCATCGATACAACCGTTCAGGCCGGCCGGGGCAGCGTCATCTTCGGCGTGTGGGTCGATGGCAAAAAGGTCGCCGACTCCGGAGTGCTCCGCGGCGGTGAACCTCCGAAGCTCCTCTCGGCCGATCTCGCGGGCGCCCGCAAACTGACGCTTGCCGTCATCGACGCCAACGACGGGACCGGAGGCGACACCGCCAACTGGGGTGGTGCGTTGTTGACGTTGAAGCCGGATGCCACACAACGTCCTGAGATCCTGGCGCCGGTGGTCGAGCCGATGCCGCCGATCGCGTCGAGCCGGTCGCGCGAACCGCTCGTGAACTATCCGCGCATCACCGGCGCAACTCCAGGCAAGCCGTTCATGTTCATGATTCCGGCCTCCGGCGACGAGCCGCTGACGTTCGCGGCCAGGAACCTGCCGAAGGGACTGACGCTCGATCCAAAGAGTGGCCTGATCACCGGGTCGCTCGCGAGCGCCGGCCGGACGCCAGTCGAAATCACTGTTTCCAACGCGCGTGGCAAAGCCACCGCCACGATCACGATCGTCGGCGGCGACGACGCACTCGCGCTCACGCCGCCGCTTGGCTGGAATTCATGGAACGCGTGGGGCAACACCGTCACGGCGGAGCGTGTGCGCCTGTCGGCTGACGGAATGGTTGCGAGCGGTCTTCACCGGCAGGGTTACACCTACATCAACATCGACGATGTCTGGGAAGGCGGGCTGCGGCCCACACGTCCGCACGACCTGGCGGCCAGCCGCGATGCCAAGGGCGATCCCACGACGAACGAACGCTTCCCCGACATGAAAGGCCTCGTCGATCACATTCACTCGCTCGGTCTCAAGGCGGGCATCTACTCGTCGCCCGGACCGACGACGTGCCAGGGCCTTGGGGCGTCGTATCAGCACGAAGAACAGGACGCGCGCGCTTACGCTGCATGGGGCTTCGACTACCTGAAATACGACTGGTGCGGGTACAGCCAGGTTGCGCCGAAACCTTCTCTGGAGGAGCGGAAGAAGCCGTATCAATTGATGGGTGAGATCCTCGCGCGCCAGCCGCGCGACATGATGTTCAGCATCTGCCAGTACGGCCAGGGCAACGTCTGGGAATGGGGGCGCGACGCCGGCGGGCATCTGTGGCGCATGACCGGCGACATCCGCGACAACTGGCCGAGCATGAGCGGGATCGGCTTTCAGCAGACCGGCCGCGAGGAATTCGCCGGTCCTGGTGGCTGGAACGACACCGACATGCTCGTCGTCGGGATGGTTGGGTGGAGCCAGGGCCCACGCCCGACCGATCTGACGCCGAACGAGCAGCTGACGCACATGGCGCTGTGGGCGCTGCAGGCGGCGCCGCTGCTCATCGGTGCCGATCTCTCGAAGATCGACACGTGGACGACCAACGTGCTCGGCAACCGCGAGATGCTGGCCGTCAATCAGGACGTTCTCGGTAGGCCAGCCGGTCGAACGATGAGCGACGGATGGGTGGAGGTCTGGGCGCGGCCGCTAGCCGACGGCACCATTGCGGCCGGTCTCTTCAATCGCGGACCGGAACCGGTAACCGTGACGGCGACCTGGGAGCAACTCGGGCTGACAGGGTCGCAACCGGTGCGCGATCTGTGGCTGCAGAAGGATCTCGGCCGCATGGACCGTCAGCTCTCGACGACGGTTCCGCGACATGGCGTGCTATTCGTGAGGATCGGCACGCCGGCTAAGTGAGAAAAGTCCCAGTGACGAGCTACTTCACCAGCCACGCGGGCATCTGGAGGTGGAACCAGATCGCCAGCGCGCGTAGCGTGAAGATCACCGCAAAACCTACAATTGGAGCGTTTGGGAACGCGGGAACCAGTTCTCGCAGCATCACGAACACCGTGCACCCGATCAGGATGGGCGTGGCGTAAATGTCGCGCGACATCAGCAGCGTCTGACGGCCGGCCAGTAAGTCTCGCAGTATTCCCCCGCCGATGCCGGTGAGAACACCCAGCAGGACCGCGAGGGTCGCAGACAGCCTGGGATCCACCAGAACCTTGTTCGCCGCCGCGATCGCGAACACCGCTGCGCCGAGTGCGTCCAGATAGAGCAGGCTCCGCTGTGCGTTCTGGATCACTGTTGTAGCGAAGAACGTCACGAGCGCGCCGACGACTGCCGCCCACAAGTAGTCCCGGTTGTCGAACCAGAACACCGGGTAACGCATCAGCAGGTCGCGCAGAGTGCCGCCGCCGAGCGCGGTCACGAGCCCAAGCATCACCGCGCCGACCACGTCGAGGCCGCGCCGCGAGACGGCGAGGACCCCCGTGGCGGCGAACACCGCGATCCCGATCAATTCGGCGAAGTGCATGAGTTCCGCCGGAGTGCTATTCGTGAGGCTCGACACGTCGGCTCAGTGATGCCATGGCGCGCCCCACGGCGCGCAGGTTCTCCACCTTCATCTCTTCATACTCGCGCGAGACGACGATGCCGTGGGCGCCGGCGGTGAAGGCGTTGAGCGTCGCCTGGTAGATCGTGTCGGGATCGTCGCGCGGACTGCCCGGGACGTCGAAGCCGATGCCGGTGTAGATCTTGGTTTTCCCCTCGGCGCTGGCGACGCTGCGCTTCGTTTCACGGAAGACGTAGTCGGCGCTGAAGCCGCGCTTGCCCAGCTCGTCGAGTGACGGCTCGACCCGCTTGTCGTAGCCGAAGAGGTCGTAATAGATCTCGAGCGACGTCTCGAGCGAAAGCTCTCCGAGGATCGACTTCTGGAAGCGCGGCAGATACCAGTTGCGGATCCGCGGCGACAACACGTTGTGGTAGCCGATGAACTTGATGAAGTCGGAGTGCGGCGCCATCTCGGCGTAGCTCAGTTCGGCGCGGTAGACGAGATCCCAGCTCGATGGCTGGTGATCGACATGCCACCCGACTTCGGCTGACGGCTTCACCTGCTTGACGGCGCGGTACATCGCCGCGCAGATCGCTTCGCGACCGAGGCGGTACTGGTATTCCCAGGACAGGATCTCGGGATAGCGGATCAGCACTCGCAGAAACCCGCCGAACATGCCCTCGGGTGGTTTTGCCGCGCCCGCCATCTGCCCTTGCACGTATTCGTGGAGCGCCTTGTATCCCTGGCGGGCGCGCTCGGCGTCGATCCCGGCCGCCTTGCCACGAGCGTTGCAATGCTCGCAGAAACAGGTGGGGGGATCGTTGTTCCAGGGAGAGATGACGTTCATGAGGGGGCCCATTCGCTCTGCTCCCCACTGCACGCCGTCGAGATCGTAGCTGCGGAACAGGTCCTCCATGGTGCCGGCCCAGAACGCGATGTACTCCGGGTGATTCCAGCACGCGGTATTGGTGGCCTTGCCGTTGACGTCGCGCGTGACCACCTTCGCGTAGTTGGCGACGCCGCGTGACATCGATGGCGATTCGAGGATACGCGCGTAGACCTTCATGCCGCGCGCACGGGCGGGCGCGGCGAGCTCGGCGAACAGATCGCGCGTCGCATGCTCGTGGTCCGGGCGCGGCACTTCGTGACGAAGCGATGTGCCGCTGTAGTAGCGATCGTGGCTGCGGACCCAGACGAGCGGAAATCGTCGACCAGTGTTGTCGGTCAGCGGCACGCCGTGATCGGCGCGATCGCGGAGCGGCTTGATCAGCGCGGCGTTGTAGGCGTGGCTGTAAGGCATCACCGCGTTGATCGCCGCGGTTTCGCCGATCAGGTCGAGCGTGCGCTCGATCCCCTCGTCGAGGATCGTGTGCGGGCCCATCTGGATGCCGTTGAAGGTTCCCGCCGGACGTTGCTGGAACGGCGCGGCCGCTACTCTTGCGGTGGTGCCGACAGCGGCGGCGGCAACCAGCGCCTCGAGGAAGGCGCGGCGGTGAGCGTCGACTGGATCGGCCACACCGGGATTATGGCGCAGCCCGGGCCAGCTTCCAGCTCCCGGCTCTCAGCCACAGCGAACTTGGAAGCTGGAAGCTGGAAGCTGGAAACTGCCTATACTGTGCCGGTGCGGACACCCTCCCACGTCATCCCGCTCACCGCCATCGCTGTCGTCCTCGCCCTGACGGTCGCCATCGGCGGGCAAGTCGGTCCCAGCAGCGCCGCCCCGCCAGGGCCGCGGACCGGGATGATCGTCGGCCAGGTGATCGATCGCGCCTCCGGGCAACCGGCGAGCGAGGCGATCGTCACGCTGACGATGCCGAAGTATCAGCCGGACCTGGCGACCACGCCGAAGGGCCGCGTCATGACCGACGGCGAGGGCCGCTTCTTTTTACTGAACTGCCGCCGGGCGAGTACCACCTGCAGGCGACGAAGGACGGCTACGCGACCGGAAGCTATGGACAGCGGAAGCCGTCGAGCAGTGGCCAGCGCGTGGTGCTCGGCGAAGGGCAACGACGGACCGATATCGAACTGCCGGTCTGGAAGTACGCCGTCATCGGCGGCACCGTTGTGGACGAAGCCGGCGAACCGGTTGTCGGCATCGCGGTGAAGGCGCTCGCAAGGAACGTCGTCGCCGGGCGCACCCGCTACGGAAACATGGACGTGGTCTCTGAGCCTGTCGCCACCACCGACGACCGCGGCATGTTCCGCCTCGCCCAGTTATCGCCGGGGAGCTACGTGGTCCTCGTGCCGTCAACACAGACCGCGGTGCCGGCAGCACGGCTCGAGAATCCGGACTCGGCCCTTCGCACTGACCTCTTCTGGGGCGGTATCCAGGAGATGAGCCCGCTCGGCCAGCCGCGCACAATTCAGATGGGCGAGTTCGCGCTGATGACACTGAATCAAGTCCTGATCCCTCCGCCCCCGGCATCGTCGGGACGCATGCAGGTGTACCGGACGACGTTCTTTCCGGCCGCGGCGACGGCCGGGGCCGCGACTCCATTGACGGTGAAGCCAGGCGAGGAGCGCACCGACCTGACGATCAATCTGCGTCCCGGGCCCGCGGTGCGGGTCTCCGGCCGCCTCGTAACACCCGACGGATCGACGCCGCCACCGATGATGATCCGGTTGGTTGGCGAGGCGATGACCGATGTCGCCACCTTCGGCTTGCCGAGCGGTCCGAACGACGTCGGCCTCGAAACCGTGACGGGGTTGAGCGACAGCCGCGGCCGATTCATGCTGCTCGGTGTGCCGCCGGGCGAGTACGTCCTGCAGCATGCAAACCGATTCCTCGCCCGTCCGCTGCAGCAGGGAAAGCCGTCGTATTGGGTTTCGCAGCCGATCACCGTAGGACGCGAGGACATAAGCGATCTCGCCATCCAACTGCGGCCGGCACTGCGCGTGGCAGGACGGATCGAGTTCCGTCGCGGTACTGACGCGCAAGCGACACCGTCGCCGCGGGTTTTTGGGGTCACATTCGAAACGGCGGTTGGCGAGCCGGGCCAGTTTTTCGCCGAAGTCGATCGCGACGAGCTCACCTTCGCCACCGTCGCGGCCGGGGGCCGCTACATCGCGCGACCGGTCGAGACCGGCGGATGGTTCGTGCACTCGGTGACACTGGACGGCAAGGACTACACCGATCGCCTCCTCGATCTGCAAAGCGACGCCACCACTTTCGTCGTCACCTACACGGACCGCGCCTCGAATGTGACCGGCACCGTAACCGATGCCAGAGGCGCCCCGAGCGCCACCGCTGTCGTCCTCGCCTTCCCCGTCGATCAACAGCGCTGGAGTGGCTACGGTGCGTCCCCGCGCACCTTGAAGAGCGCGAACACGACGGCAAGCGGCATCTATACCTTCGCTCATCTTCCGCCGGGTGACTACTACCTGATCGCCGTCGAAAACGCGGACGCCGACGGCTGGCAGGATCCGACCCGGCTCGAAGCACTGTCGAGCCGAGCGACGCGGCTGTCAGTTGCGGCCGGCGACGCGCTCAAGACACTGGATCTTCGCGTCAGGAGCGTCCAGTGATCGGCCGATCGCTTGTCATCCTTGGCTTCACCATTGCGGCTGGGGCCGTTGCGATCGGGCAACAGCCGCCACCCCGCGACACTGCCGCGGTCGTTCGCGGGACGGCGTCGATCTCCGGCACCGTGCTGGAGGCTGACGAAGCGAAGCGTCCGGCGCGCCGGGTCCGCGTCACACTCACCAGCGTCGAGCACAGCATCCCGGGCCAGACGGCGACTACCGACGACAACGGAGCGTTCACGTTCCGTGGACTGCCGGCCGGCCGCTTCGAGCTGCAGGCGTTCAAGAACGCCTACCTCCGCGCCAGCTACGGGGCGACGCGACCGGACCGCGCCGGCACGCCCGTCGCGGTGAAGGACGGCGAGGCGGTCACGAATCTGGGGATGACCATCGTGCGCGGCGGGGTCATCACCGGCGTCGTCCGCGACCTGCGCGGCAAGCCCGTGCCGGGTATGGCGGTCCGCGTGTTGAGACTTGGCTATAGCGCGCTGAGCGGCGAGCGCACGCTGGGCGCGCCGAGCGGGAGCAGTGTCGGTGTGACGGACGACCGCGGCGAGTACCGCGCCTTCGGGTTGCCGCCGGGCACCTATCTCGTCCTCGTGCCACCGCCGCCGTCCTACGGACGGTCGATGCAGCCGATCCGGCAGTTGACGTCCGACGAAGTGCGACGGGCGATACAGGCGGCCGGCTCGAACACGTCGAGTGTCCCGGGCAGTGCGCCGATGCCGGCACCGCCATCGTCCTCGACCCGGGTCGACTTCGCGCCAGTGTTTCACCCGGGCGCAACCGACATCGGCGCCGCGGCGACAATCCCGCTTGGCATCGGCGAGGAACGTGGCGGCGTCGACGTCACGGTGCAACTCGTGTCGACCGCAACGATCTCCGGCACAGTGATCTCGCCATCCGGAGAAATGCCGCCGATGTTGTCGGTGCGGCTGGTGCCCGCCGGCCCGCAGAGCGAGTTGCTTGCCGGCGCCGGACTTGCCGGCGTTTCAGCCCAGTTGCAGACCGGCGGTGCGTTCGCCTTCACCAGCGTCGCTCCCGGAACCTACATCGTCAAGGCCGGCCAGGGATGGGGACGCGGTCAGCCGCCGCCGGGTCCACGCCAGTGGGCCGCCGCGGAGGTGTTCGTCAGCGGCGACGATGTTGCGGTACCGCTGACGCTGCAGCCGGGTGTGCCGATCAACGGCCGTGTCGTTTTCGAAGGCGCTTCGCAGCCAGCCCCAGTGGAGCTGCAGGCACTTGCATTCATGCTCCAAGCACCCGGCGCCGGTGGCCAGCTCCAGACGTTCGGAGGCCATGGGAAAGTGGATGCAGAGGGCCGCTTCTCATTTCCCAGCGTCGAGCCCGAGAGCTATCGCTTCGCGCATACCTGGAACGTGTCGAGCGCGCGCGACAGGTGGGTGATCAAGTCGGCAACTGCAAACGGGCGCGAGGCGTACGAAACACCCCTCCGCGTGAACGCCGGCGAGCCGGTCGAGTGGACGATCACGTTCACCGACACGCCGACCACGCTGACGGGTCTCTTTCAGGATGCCGGCGGCCGCGCCGCGACCGAGTACTACATCCTGGCGTTCTCGTCCGACCGCAAACACTGGACGCCGGGCTCCCGCCGCATCCGGATGACGCGCCCCGCCACCGACGGCGCATTCACCTTCAAAGGACTCCTGCCAGGCGAGTACTTCCTGGTTGCGCTCCCCGACCTCGAGAACGGCGAGTGGAACGATCCCACGCTCCTCGAACAACTCGTCAAGTCCTCGGCCACGGTCACGGTCCGCGACGGACAGACGACGACCCAGAACTACCGGATTGGTGGCGGGTAGCGCCGAAACGCGCCTCGATCCACTCGCTCACGATCCCGAGCACGACCGGGGAGATCGTCTCCTCGATGTCGGTGTACTCGCCGATGGCGCCGGTGCGCGCCGTCTGGAACAGGTGGTTGAGTCCGTCAAGTCTGCGGATGGTAACGTCTGCGTTGTGCGCCAACGCGGTCTTGATGGCCGAGAGGTTTTCATCGGCGGGCACCTGGTGATCGAGCGTGCCGTTGAGCGCCAGCACCGGCACGCGGATCCGAGACAGAAACGCCGCCGGCTTGTGCTGCAGGAGGTAGCGGGTCCAGTCATTCGCTAGTTGCTGCACGAGCTGCTCCCGACGTGATTCCGTAGCCTTCAGCGTCACCAGCGCCGCCGGCGTCAGCACGGCGCGCACGCGAGCCCGCGCATTCTCTGCGCTCGCCGACTTCGCGACGGCGGTGAAGACATCCGTCATGACCGGCTGCATGCGTGCGAGGTCCTCTTCCGACACGCCCTGGGACAGGCCCAGCAGCCGCTCCTGCGATTGCGCCAGTTGCATCATGTTGGTGCCGGGCGCGGCGAGGAGGACGATGAAATCGAGATCGGCGTCGCTCACGGCGGCGATCTGCGCCACCATACCCCCTTCGCTGTGGCCGATGAACCCGATCCCATCGCGGTGGATCTCCGGACGCGTCAGCAGGAAGCGAACGGCGGCACTCGCGTCGGTGGCGAAGTCGGCCGAGGTGGCGGCGGCAAAGTCTCCGGTGGAGCGGCCCACGCCGCGATCGTCATAGCGCAACACCGCCACACCGCGGCGGGTGAGGTGGTCGGCGAGGACGGCAAATGACTTGTGCCCGAGCAGTGCCTGATCGCGATCCTGCGCACCCGAGCCGGTGATGAGAACGGCGGCAGGAAATGGTCCGTCGCCTTCGGGCAGCGTCAACGTGCCCGCCAGCGTCACACCGGCGGCGACAGGATTCTTGAACGTGACCTCTTCGGCGCGGTACGGAAACGGTGGCTTCGGCGTCTGCGGACGTGGCCGTCGTTCCCGTTCGGCCGTGGCTCGAGTTCGATCGAAAGCGATCTCGACGTCAGGCTGACCCGGAACTGTCCACTGGCCCTCGAGGCGCGTGCCGTCCCCAATCAGTTTTCCAGCGAACCGGGCGCCCGAAGCCGGTATGGAGAAGCCGACATCCTGCCCGCGTCGCGCGAACCCGGCCACGGGGAAACCGACGGCGCCAAGGTCCGGTGAATCGAACGTGACGATGGTGCCGCGAGCGGTGGTCGCAACGCGCAGTATCAGGCGAAGCTTGACACCGTTACGGGTGACGCTCCCCTGCCACAGGCCGTCGAGACCTTCCACGACTGGTCGCGCGGGCGGGAGGCCGCGTCGAAAGGTCAGTGGAGTCTTCCCGCCCTGCGTCAACACACCCGACCACTGTTGCTCGGCCTCGACCCACTCACCTTCGTACGAGATCTGCGCGGCGTTGACGGTGAACGCGAGACGGCCATTGATCGCGGTGAGGCTGCTGAGCGGCATCTTGCCAGGTCCTTGATCCGGGCTTGCCAGTTCGCCGCGCAGCGCGCCGTCCTCGCCTTCGGTCATCGTCACCACTAAAGTCATCGGCCCGGCGGGCGACTGCAGTACGCCGTGCCAATCGCCAGCGACCTTGACCTGTGCGTGCGCCGGCAGTGCCACAGCCACTAGCGCGAATGCTCCAACGATCCAGCGTGTCAATCTCATTTTGAAGCTCCTTGGAGACAGATCTCCCCCATGCGGGCCCGAGCGAGTCAATTCGCCCTGGTCCGTTTGCGATAGCCGCAGTTGTGTTGGTTACTTCAGTCGGTGTACTCGAAGGGCCTTACGCTGCCGTTCGTTTCGAGCGGCAGGCAAGAAGCGTCCAGCCGCCAAATCCCATCGTGATCAGCATCGCGGATGCAACCACGACGATGCTGGCGATGTTGGCCACGCCGAGCGGCGCAAAGGCCCAGAGACCGGCGTAGGCGAGGCCGGCGAGTGTCATCGACCAGCCGCCGACACGGAGCGCCGATTGGGCTCTCGCCACCGCGACCGCCGAAGCTTGCCACCGGCCGACGTCCTTCGGCATCAGGTTGGCGTAAGCCGCCAGGATCAGACCGCTCATCACCTGGATCGTCCGCTTGGCGGCGTCTGGTCCGATCAGGTCCAGGCTCTGCGCATAGGTGACGGCTGCAGCCGTGCCAAGAAACAGGATTGCGACCGCGATGGCCATCGACATTCGTTTGAGGATCATTTGGTTGATGCCTTTCTGAGAGTCGCTTGATCGGTAGATTTCCCCGCGCGTTGTGCCAGATTGAGTCCGAGGAGTTCAGAGAATTCCATCAGGGCCTCTTCCAGCACCGACATCTTCAGGCGATACATGATGGTCTTCCCTTGTTTGTCGCTGTCGACGAGCCCGGCCTCGCGCAGCACGGCAAAGTGGGCCGACATGGTCGGTTTCGAGACTGGGAAGTGGTCCGACAGCTCGCCGGCCGATTTGGGGCCCTTGCGAAGGAGCTGCAACACTTGTCGGCGGGTCGGATCGGCGAGGGCCTTGAACACGGTGCTCACAATTAGATGATTAGCTAATCGTCGTTCCGTTGTCAAGCACGGTAGGCTCTGCCGTGTGGCGTTGGCTATTCCAGCAGCGAAAAGCTGCTCTCCGTATGAAGCCGTGCTGGGAGAGGCGTTCGCTTCTCTGCATACCCATGTCCGCCGCGCCCACCTGGCACCCTTGCATGCGCAAGGCACGATCGATGTGGAGCATGGCCTGGGATGGCTGCCACCGCCGATGATCTGGTTGATGAAGCTTCCGGCCGCCGGGCCACGTCAGCCAGTGCAGCTCGAGGTCGTCAACGACGGCTCGGAGCTGCTGTGGACCAGGCGCATCGGTAACTCGATTCTCCGGACCCGTCAGCGCGCGACGCGGCGCGCAGCTCGTCGAGCGTTCGGGCCTTGGGCGGGTCTCGTTCCATCTCGCCGTGGAAGATGGCGCACTTCTTTATCGGCAGGCATCGATCCATGTCGCCGGCCTGCCCGTACCATCGTCCCTGAGTCCCCGCGTCAGTGCCGTGGTCTCCCCCACCGCTGAGGGATGGCATGTCGACGTGACGGTCACATGGCGCGAGCGCATCGTCTGCCGCTATGCCGGGCCTATCTACGCATCATGAGAATCGCAATCTGGCTGCTGCTACTGCAAGCCTCGCTGGGCGCCTTCGACACGCTCTACTACCATGAGTACCGTCTGAAGCTGGCGCATGGTGTGCACACCCGCCTGGAGCTGCGTCTGCACGCCTCGCGGGATTTCGCCTACGCGATCATCATCGGCAGCCTGGGATTTGTGACGTGGAACGGCGGCTTGGCCTGGGTCCTGCTGGGACTCCTCGCCAGCGAGATATGCATCACCCTCTGGGACTTCATTGAAGAAGACAAGATCCGCCGGCTGCCTGCCGGCGAGCGCGCGATGCACGCCATCATGGGCATCGTCTATGGAGCCTTCCTGGCGTTCCTGATTCCACAGATGATCGAATGGTCGAAGCTGGCGACAGGCTTTGGCCCCAGCTATCACGGGTTCCCCGCGTGGATGCTGCTCGTGCTGGCGGCCGGTGTCTTCGCGTCGGGGGTTCGTGACCTCGTGGCCAGCGCCAGACCGGCGGTGGCGTGACCGACGAATTTCGGGTGTATCGACGCTGGTTCTACGCGGCCGCGATCTACAACGCCGTGTGGGGCGACGGCGGTCGTCCTGTTTCCCGGTACGCTCCTTCGCATCGCAGACATCGACGCGACCGAGGCCGTGCCGCTCGTGCAAGTCATCGGGATGATGGTGGGCGTGTACGCGTACGGCTACTACCTGCTGGCTCGAGAACCGGAGCGATACTCCGGCCTCATCTGGATTGCGCTGGCTGGCAAGACGTTCGGCCCGCTGGGATTCGCCTACAGCGTGTCAACCGGTGCGCTTCCCTGGAGCTTCGGCTGGATCTGCGTCTTCAACGACCTGATCTGGTGGCCGGTCTTTTGGCGATTCGCGATCAAGCATGCACGCCGCCCGACCTGAAGGTCGCGCCGACATTGCGGGAACAGGGTGTAGACAATCTACGTCTTAACAGTGGTCAACCCACATCGTTCTGAAGGCGCGCGCCTTAACGGAGCCATTCACGATGTCCACTGGTAGCCCGGAGTCTTCGCCCGACAAACCACTCCGTGTCTGGCCCGGCGTTGCCGGTGCCATCATCCTCGTCGCCGGACGCTTCGTCATCGCGCCGTTCGTGCTTGGCGACGGCAGGCTCGGCATTCTGGCAGGCATGGCTGGTGGCGGGATCATCCTCCTGTGGTGGCTCCTCTTCAGCCGCGCTCCGTGGTTGCACAGAATCGGCACGGTGCTGCTGATCGCCCTGGCCGCCATGGTGACGCAGCTCGTCGCCGATCCGTCGATCGGCGGCGTGAATAGAGGGGTGCTGTTCACGTGGCTGCTTCCCGCGACCGTTCCGCTCGCCCTGGTCGCTGGGGCCATCCTGTCGCGGCGATCGTCGGACCCCGTTCGATGGGCGACGATGACGGCGGCGATCGTCCTCGGCAGTGGTGTGTGGATCCTCGCGCGCACTGACGGAATCAAGGGGGAGGCAAGCGCGCAGCTCGCCTGGCGATGGTCCCCGACCGCGGAGGAACAACTCCTGGCCGCCACCCCCGTCGCAGGAAACGCGACTGCCGCGACAGTGAAGCCGGGAATTCCGCCAGCCGATGCCGCGCCCGCGAGCACCGGCAAGCCCACAGTTGCCGCACCCGCCGTTGCGCCGATCCTGTGGAGCGGCTTCCGTGGCCGGGAGCGCAACGCCGTACTCGAGGGCACACGCATCAACACCAACTGGACCGCCTCGCCCCCCGCGCAGGTTTGGCGCCGGCGAGTAGGCCCAGGGTGGTCGTCGTTCGCCGTCGCCGGCGATCTGATCTTCACGCAGGAGCAGCGCGGCGACCACGAGCAGGTCTCGGCCTACAGACTCAGCACGGGCGAGCCGGTATGGCGCCACCAGGACGCGGCCCGATTCTACGAGCCGGCAGGCGGGGCCGGACCGCGGGGAACACCGACAGTACACAACGGACGCGTTTATGCCATGGGCGCGACCGGCATCCTGAATGCGCTGGACGCAACCACGGGCGCGCGCATCTGGACGCGCGACGTCGAAAGCGACACCGGTGCGGCCCGGCCAGGGTGGGGGTTCGCGGCGTCACCATTGATCGTCGGCGATCTGCTGGTAACAGCGGCGTCCGGACGTCTCGCCGCCTACGATCTCGCGAGCGGCACGCCGCGGTGGACTCGCCAGACGAGCGGCGGAGGCTACAGCTCTCCGCACCTGGCGACGCTCGCGGGCGTTACGCAAATCCTGATGCTGAACGGCACCGGCGTCACGAGCGTCGGTCTCGACGGCACCATCCTCTGGGCAAGCCACACTGACGATGGGATCGCGATCGTCCAGCCACAGGTGCTCGACGATGCCAGCGTGCTGGCGGCATTGGGCGACGCCCTGCGCGGCCTCGGCGTGCGGCGCCTCGCGGTCTCGCGCGCGGCCGACGGCAGCTGGAAGGCCGAAGAGCGCTGGACATCGCGTGGGCTGAAGCCGTACTTCAGCGACTTTGTCGTCCACAAGGGGTACGCCTACGGCTTTGACGGCACGATCCTCTCGGCCATCAACCTGGAGAACGGGGAACGCGCCTGGAAGGGCGGCCGATACGGGGCTGGCCAGATGCTCCTCCTGCCTGACCGCGATCTTCTCCTCATCGTCTCGGAGGAAGGTGACGTCGTGCTGGTCGCGGCATCCCCGGACAAGCACACCGAGATCGCGAAGTTCAAGGCGATCGAGGGGAAGACGTGGAACCATCCCGTCCTGGTCGGCAACATCCTGCTCGTGCGTAACGGCGAAGAGATGGCGGCGTTCCGGCTGGCGCGCTGACACGAGGACTGAACACGTACCCGACAACGGCGACGAGATGCCTGCGGCACAACACGACGAGACGACGGCGCGACGACTCGACGTTTTCATATCGTCCGGTTGTGTTCGTCGTGTCGTGGTGACGTCGTGAACCGCCGGAGGCGGACCGTTTCCAACCGGAAGCAACAACTTGGCGTTAAGGAGTGGCCCCATTTCTGGGCGGTTTCGCCGCTGAGAACGGCCACGGGGATGCCTGCGGCACAACACGACGAGACGACGGCGCGACGACTCGACGTTTTCATATCGTCCGGTTGTGTTCGTCGTGTCGTGGTGACGTCGTGAACCGCCGGAGGCGGACCGTTTCCAACCGGAAGCAACGATCTTGCGTTAATGAGTGTCCCCGTTTCTGGCGCGGCTTCGCCGCTGAGAACGGCCACGAGGATGCCTGCGGCACAACACGACGAGACGACGGCGCGACGACTCGACGTTTTTATATCGTCCAGTTGTGTTCGTCGTGTCGTGGTGACGTCGTGAACCGCCGGAGGCGGACCGTTTCCAACCGGCAGCAACGACTTGGCGTTAGGTTGAGTGTCCCCGTTTCCGCCTAGCGTCGAGGGACAAGTACGGTGTATCCAGCGCGCGCCCGCACCCTGCAGCCGCGGCAGTTCACCTTCACCGTCAATGGACGGTACGAGCCAGGCCTGCCCGTCTGCTTCGGCACGAACGTGACGAGGTACTGGTTCCGGATCTCTTCCCGCACCTCGATGAACGCGCGCTCGATGTCTTCGTCATCGCGCCCGCGCAGCACACGCCCTCCGCTGATCTCGGCGAGTTCGTCCATAATCACGGACATGTCCCGGCTTCGCGCCGCCTCGCCGGCCGCCACGAAATAGAGCGCCGCGTCGCTGGCCTCGATCGCGGACCGCAACTCCTTGGGATCGATGGTGCTGTTGCGATCCTCGCCGTCGGTGAAGACGACAACCGCCTTTCTGCCCGACCCCGACTCTACTTGCGCAAGCGCTTTGACGACGGCGGTATACAGCGCCGTCCCGCCCCAGGCCTTCAGACCGTCGATCGATCGCGCGCGCTCCTCCGGCGCGACACCGGCCGCCGCGACGATGAACACGTTGTTGTCGAACGACATCACCGTCGTCGGCCAGGTGTCGGGCAATCCCTGCAGAAATGCCTTTGCTTGTGTCTTCACGTTCGCGAGCGCATGGGTCATGCTCGCGCTGGTGTCGAGGGCAAGGGCCACCGTGACGTCGGTCTGCTCGGCCGCAAAACCGCTCACCTCCTGCTGTACGCCGGAGTCGAACACCGAGAAGTCGGTGGCATTCAACCCGGGCACGAAACGCCCGTCTTGCTTGACCGTGGCGGTCACCTGCACGGCGGTCACACCGGTCGCCTCCGTGTGGTCGACGCCTTTTGTTCGCACCGTGCCGGCCAGCCGTAATCCGCCTTCGAGCTCTGCGACCACTCGGACGTGATGACTGCGCACCATCGCCCCGGCATTCCAGTTGCACCGGAATGGCGCCGACGTGACGGTGCACACCGTGGCGCCGTCGGCGAAAAAGAGCATCCGCTTGATCTGCCTCTCCAGCGCGAGCGGCACGAGCCGCGCTTCGATCGTGACCGATCCGCTCACGTATGCGCCCTCGACAGGCGCCATGATCTCGAGCTTCTGCGCCACCTGGCCCGGGAGCCCGGCACCACCAAGCACCATCAACGCCGTCACGCACATCCATTTCACGGCAGGCATCCTTCCGGTTAGCCGCCCGCGCGCACGAGCGGACCATGTGCCGCAAGCGCGGCGATGTAGTCGTCGAACCGCACGGACGGCACCTGGCGCACGGCGGCCAGAATCGCCTGCACGTCCCCTGGGTGGGGCAACCTGGTTTGTTCAATCAAGTCGGTCGTGAGCATTGCCAGCACGCCGGGCGCGAGGGTGATTGGCAGGCGGCGCTCGGCGAGTTCGTGCAGCACGCGGAGCATCGGTTCCACGAGACCAGTCGCGGCTGCCGCCGGATCGCGCGGCTGGCCGCGAAGCTCCCAACTGACGGCCGGCATCGACACACAGAGACACTGCGACGGTTCCATGGCCGCCCCGGCGCCAGCGTTCACCTGGGCGGCAAGTCCTCCCAGGCGGACGAAATCCTCGCCGCGAAGCAGCGCTGACGGGTCGAACGTGCCGCGCATGAGGGTCCAGCGGATCCAGCCGGCTCGGGGACCGGCGATGCCGGCGTCGGCAAGTGGACGATCGGCGCGACCCGATGCCCGCCAGCGCTCGACGTCGGCGACGCCACGCTGCCGGGCCGACTGGATCGCCTGCTGCTCGGCGTCGCTCATTCTCCAGATCTTCGTCAGCGCCGCGGTACGCAGAAGGCGCTCCGCGAGCAGCCGTAACATGTTCGGCTCGTGTTCGGGCCGTGCCAGGTCCATGCGCCGAACCGTCAGCGGCGTCACGCCGATGTCGAGTGCCAGGAGCGAACCGGCGGCATGCCGCGCTTTACCGTCCACCGATCGTTCCACCGGCAGCATCCACGGCGACGTGTTCTTTTCAGCGAGCCCGACCCCGTAAAGCTCGTGGCGGCGCGGCAGCGTGGTGCTGAGCGCGAGCGGGCTCTCGGGGTCCTCGATCGCGATGGCGTAGACCAGGCTCACGAGCGCATCGGCCGCGACGACGTCTGCCGCGGACGACACCGCCTGCATGGATCGTTCGATGCGGCGACGGTCGTTGGGGCGCACGTTGCGCAACGCGTTGGCCGTCTCCCGTGGCAGGTCCCGCAACGTCTGGTCGGTGAAGGACTCGCCCGTCCACCACACCGGGCCGACATCGGTCGACTGCGCCACGACCGCGTCGAGCGACTTCATCAGCGGGTCGAGCCGACCGGCCGCGACCGCGTCGTCGAGGCTGTCCGCGATGCGCACCAGCTCCCTTGCTGTCGCCAGCGAGTTGGCCAAGAACTTCTGCCGGACGGATCGGATCCGTGCCTCCTCGGTGGCAGCCGGATCGATGCGATAGGAAACGCTTTCCCACTCGACGACCGGCGACATCTGCTCTTGCGCCGGCCCTGCCAGCGACCTGATCGCTACCTCATCCGCATCCTGCCCTTCGGCCGTCACCATGACGCTGGTCGTGAGCCAGCGGACGAGACCGCCATTGAATCCGCCGGTGCGCGGCAACGAAGTCAGCACCGCGATGTGATCGCCGATCGTCTTCGCGCTGGCGCCAGTGATCCGCAATCGTGCGAGGAGCGAGAGTGCCGACTGGAACTGGACGACCGTGATCGCCTGCGCGGGCTGTGGGAGTTGCTCGACCCCGGACGCCAGCTGCCCCAGCACGTTGTAGGCGGCGGCGTCAGCCAGGTGCATCCGCTCTATGGTCAAGGCGAGCGTTGGATACCGCACTCGCGTTCGAACCACGGCAAGCAGCAGCGGCGCGGTTGGTAGCGTTGGATCCGGGAACTCGCGCTGGACGAGAGTGAACGCGCCCAGGCGATCCTCCCGGCAGACGTCGGGACAAATCGCCGCCAGCATCTCGGCGGGTTCCATCAGCTCGCCGGGGATCCACGTTCCCCAGCGTGCGCGCGGGGTCGGCCGGCCAGTCGCTGCTCTCGAAGGCCTTGCGCCAGAAGTCGCGCCACGGCGGGCCGGTGAGCGTTCCGTCTGGGCGCGCCGCCACGGCGATGAGCACGTCACCCGGACCCCGTACCGGGGCCGGCATCAATGCATCAGGACGCCATTTCCCGAGTGCGCCGCGGAAGGTGGCATACAGATGTTGGAAGCGCTCGCGGCGAGAGCCGGCGTCAAGGTCCGGTCCGCCGAGCAGGAACGTCCGCGCCCCTTCCGGCATCGCGGCAACGGTGCTGTAGAAATACGCCAGGCCGCCGGCATCGGCGCTTAACAGGTCGTTGACGAAGTCGCCGGGCTCCGTGAGTTGCTTCCCGACCAGGCTCTCCCAGAGGACGCCGGACGCCGGTCCGCCCGCGGGAATGATCCGCCCGCCCTCGATGCGCAGCGCGGCCGCGACGGTCGGCAAGGCTGACGCCCGACGGATGACCGCACTCGCCAGCTTCGGATCCGCCCCAACCGCGGCCAGAGTCGTCTCGTCCAGCGAGAGCAGCCCGTAGTAGAGCGACGACATCTCGCGGCTCCCCAGGATCGCCCACAGCAGATCGGCAGGTGGAGGGGCCGGATCGAAGCGCGCCCTCCAGAAAGGCTCACCGAGCGGCAGGGGCACCAGAGTGTCCCTGGTATTCAGGATGACACTCGCCCCGCCATTGAGACGTTCGACGATCCCGTCCAGTGGAACGCCCGCCTTTTTCAGTGTGGCGGCCCGCTCCAGTGCGTCGGGCTGGGTGCGCAACGTGACCTGACGCCGTCGCCGGTCGAACGAGAGACCAAGTGTTTCCAGGAAAGCTTCGAAGTCGCCACGCCGCTTGTCCGCGGCCGGCATGCTGAGGCTCAGGGTGCCATCCGGCGCAATCGATGCCGCCTGGCGGCGAAAGCGCTGGAGCGTCGCGGCATAGGCGGAGACGTTTCGCGTGTAGCGGAGGCCGTCGGGCGCGCCGAAGGACAACTCGATCAGAACCGGCAGGGTGCGCCATTCGTCGGCTGAGCCCTGGACAGTGGCGCTCTCGAGAAGCGACGGCCCGCCGCCGGGCAGCACCATCTCGCCCCACGGCGGCGAGACCGACGCACCGGTCGAAGTCGTCTCCTGCGCTCGAGGGATGGAAGGTGTGACCAGCAGCCCCAAGCACATGCATGACGCAGGAAGCGCAAGAAATCTCAACATGCCCGCTCTTACCCTGCCGCGATGGTTTCAAAGGTCAGGAACCCAGTCCCCGGCTCGGCCACGAAGGTCGTTGAGGATCGGCAGTGTACTCCGCTGTTCTCAGAGCCGCAAACGTATCCTCGCCGCAGGCAGTCGGCGCACGCGACGGAACCATCCCGGGCACGCTGACGTATCCTCCTCCAAGCTCCCCTAGATGGAAATAGGGAGAAGGGATACGCCTGTGTTCGCAAAGACCGACGCGGTGCTCCAGGGCACCATCGAACTGCTCGTGTTGAAACGTCTCTCGCGCGGGCCGATGCACGGCTACGGCATTGCCAGCTGGATCGAGACGGCGACCGACGACGTGCTGAGCGTCGAGGAGGGATCCCTCTACCCTGCCCTGTACCGCATGACCCAGAAGGGGTGGATCAAAGGCGACTGGGGCACCTCTGATAACAACCGACGCGCCAAGTTCTACCGGCTGACGAAGGCAGGGGAACGTGAGTTCGAGGAGCAGGCGAACGGCTGGCTGCGGCTTTCGAAAGCCGTGAGTCGCGCCGTTACGTCCACCGATCTGCCGGCGACCGGAGGGCATCGATGAAGCCTGTGACCGGAGGGCACCGATGAAGAACGACCCCGAGCAGGAAGTCGACGAGGAACTTCGATTCCACCTCGAGCAGCGGACGCGCGACTACATCGCGCGCGGGATGACTCCGGAAGCCGCCCGTGAGGCTGCCGCGCGGCGTTTCGGCGACACGGCACGAGTGCGCGAGGCCTGCACCTCCGTGCTGATGACGGACCGCAAGGCCGAAGGAACGACGAACACTGATGAAGGTGTCCTCACTGGACGTAAAGCTCGGGCTGCGCATGTTCGCAAAGCATCCCGGGCTCTCGCTCGTGGCGGTCTGCGGGATGGCGATCGCGATCGCATTCGGCGCCGGCTATTTCGCCCTCGTTGGCAACTTCGTCGATGCCCCGGTGCCGATCGAGGGTGGGCACCGCCTGGTGATGGTCAGCAACTACTACCTTCCCGGCCCGGAGGCGGCACGCACCGGCAAGAGTGGTGACGCTGATCCTGGAGTCTTCGACTTCCTTCAATGGCGCGACGAGTCGAAGTCGATCGTGGAGCTGAGTGCCTTCCAGGACGACAAGCGGAATCTCATCACCGAGGACGGACAGGTGCAGCTGGTCCGGATCGCCGCGATCACGTCCATCGGGCCTCAGGATGACAGCGCGTGTCGCCGTTGCTCGGGCGTGCGCTTCTCGACGAAGACGAGCACCCCGGTGCACTCCCGGTCGTGGTCCTCGGTTACGAGGAGTGGCAGCGCCGTTTCAACGGCGACCGCAGCGTGCTTGGCAGAACGGTGCGCCTTGCCCACACGCCCCACACCATCGTCGGTGTGATGCCCGAGGGGTTCGCGTTCCCGATCTTTCACAGGGCGTGGGTGCCGCTGCGGGTCGGCGAACTGCCCGCTACGCCTGGCGCCGGTCCGTCGCTGGTTGTCTTCGGGCGGCTCGCCGAGGGGTATTCACTCTCCCAGGCGCGGGCTGAACTCGGGGCCATCGGCGAACGCCTGGCCGCGGCGTTTCCGCAGAGTCACGCGGCTGTCCGTCCGCGGGTCTCGAAATACGCGCAGGCGTTCCTCGGGATCGACACGCCCGCGATGCAGATCGGGATCAGGGCGGTGCAATTCGGCGCGGCCCTCCTGCTGCTCATCGTCGCGGTGAATGTTGCCGTTCTTGTCTATGCGCGCACCGCCACACGTTTTGGCGAGATCACCGTGAGAACCGCGCTCGGCGCCACTCGCGGCCGCGTCATCATGCAGCTGTTCGTCGAAGCGCTCGTGCTGTCGCTGACGGCCGCTGCTCTGGGGCTCGCACTGCTGGTCGTCGCGCTGGGAATGTTCCGCGACTACTTGAAGGATTGGCCCGATCGGCCCGATTCATTCCCTTACTGGATCCAGCCTGGCGTATCTGCGGACGTGTTCGTCTACGTCGGTGTGCTCGCGGTCCTCGCTGCGGTACTCGTCGGCGTGCTTCCAGCGCTGAAGGCGACGGGCAAGCGCGTGCACGCGGGTCTTCAGCAGTTCTCGTCGCGAGGCGCCGGGATGCAGCTTGGCCGCACCTGGACCGCCCTCATCATCGTGCAGGTGGCGTTCACGGTCGCGGTCCTCCCAGGTGCGATCTATAAGGCCGCCGGGCTCCTCCAGGATACGACCACCCCACCGGCCGCAGCGGCGGCGAGACTCCTCCGAGGCAATCTCCACATGCCGGCGGAGGGCGGGTGGGCATCGGCCGAGCAAGTCGCCAGCCGCATGACGACGCTGATGCAGAGACTGCAGGATGATCCGGAGGTTTCCGGCGTCACCTTTGCGGACGAGATCCCCGGAGCCGAGGGCCTTGGGGTACTTCAATCCGAAACAGGATCCGGGATCATCACCTCACGCGTGAATGTGGTCGCGACGAACCTGTTCGACGTATTCGACGTCCGTGTTCTCGCCGGTCGTGGTTTCACGGCGGCCGACGCGAATCCACAGTCGCCAGCTGTCATCGTCGATCAGGCCTTTGCCGACCGCCTGGCGCCAGGCGGCAACGTCGTCGGTCGACGCATTCGTTTCACCGCACCCGACGGCGCCTCCGAGCCGAACCCCTGGATGGAGGTCGTCGGCGTAGTGCCGCTGTTTTCCTCCAACTTCACGCCGGTCCAAAGCTTGAACGCTCCGACGCCGAGCATTTACAGGGCCGCCGTACCTGGCCAGTCACCTTCCTTGACGCTCGTCGTCAAGATGAGAAGTGGTGATCCCACCCGTTATGGCCGCAGGCTCCAGGAGATCGCCGCCTCCGTCGATCCGACGATGGAGGTTGAGTTCATTGCCGGCATCGCCGAGCTGTGGGATCGCGAGCAGCGGGGCATGCGGATGATTGCGTTCCTCGTCGTCGCGATCAACGGCAGCGTGCTGCTGCTCTCCGCCGCAGGGATCCACGCGATGATGTCCTTTACGGTGGCGCGACGATGGCGCGAGATCGGGATCCGCGTGGCGCTCGGCGCCGATGCGCGGCGTGTGCTGATGGGCATCTTCGGGCGTGCGAGCGCTCAGATCGCCACCGGCATTGCTGCCGGCCTGATCCTGGCTGGAATCCTCGAGTGGGCGATACCGAGCGGCGGTGCCGGCCCGACCGGGTTGATCTTCTTCCCGCTGGTCGCGGCGGTGATGTTCGCGGTCGGGCTGCTGGCAGCAGCGGGTCCGGCGCGGCGCGGGTTGGCGGTCTCTCCGACGGAGGCGCTGAGGAACGAGTGAGCGGCAGACACTGATCAGATCCGGCCTGACCAGTGTCTGCCTCTCGATCAGCGCTTATTCACCGGCCACACGTGAACCGTTGTGGCCTCGGTGAAACCATCGGCCCGTCCGAGATCGTCGGTCGCAGCCAGTTCAACTTGAAACTGGTGACCGGCGGCCTCGCCCAGGAACTCGAGCGACAGGTGCAGCGTCACGCTCTGTCCGGTGGGTCCACTGCCCACGACCCGGGTATCGGCGAGATACAGACGGACGTGTGGCGTTTCGAGCACTTCGGCGCTCCCGGCCGCGATTGCCGGACCGCATGAATCCTCGCTTTCGCACAATCTGAACGTGTCACCGACTTCATTCCAGCGGAGCCAGAGCGCCGTGTGGTTCCCCCATCGAAGCCGGAAGTCGAGCGTGTCGAGACTGCGCCAGACCTGATCGGGAGGCACCGTCCATGTCAGCGCGTAGTCCACCCGGTCCCCAACCGAAACGCGGGCAGCGTCGGGATCTACTGCGAAGCTGCCGATGGTCAACGTGATGATCTTGATGGTGGCCTGCGCCGTAGCGACGAGGATCGTGCCATTGACAGGATTGGACAGGTCTACGAAGAAGGTCCCGCCGCCCAGGCCTGAGATCGGCACGGAGATGGTCCCGGACAGCGTGTTCGCCGGAATGGTGAGCGTGCCGGCCCTCGCGAAGTACGCGCCCGGGCGTGTGGTCGTGGTCGCCCTCGCCGTTCCGTCGCGGGTGACGAAATTGACCGACACGGGTGATGCGGACGGATGATGCAGGCTGACGGTGAAGGTGGCGGAGTTGCTGGCCCCCTGCAACGTAGAAACAGTAGTGCTGTTGATGCGAATCGCCGGCGGGCCGTCATCGTTGACGATCGTGCCGACGGCATTGCACGCCCCTTCGAGCGAGCAGTTGGCACCGCCCTGGACGGTTATCGACGCGAAGATGTGCTCGTCGAGTTCGATCGTCGCGTTGCTGCACACCGTCACGTTGACGCTCAGGGTTCCATTCGGTGTATTGGGCGGAATGGAGAAAGGAACGTTGGTGAAAGGGACGAAGTCCACGCCAGCCGTGCAAGACGATCCTGCGACCGGGGAATTGAAGCCGACTCCCGACATGGCGATGGCAGACACCACGCCGGTGACTGTCTCGCTCTGGGTGCCGACGAAGCGGACAGGCAGTCGAAGGATGGTCGTGCCGGCATTACCTTCGAATACGCTGGCGTCATCGACGAACATGAACGGCAGTTGCGCGCGCGCCGTTCCGGTCGCAAGCACCAGCGCAAGGCCAGTCATCCATAGCCACCGGCCAACCATCTTGATCGTGAATTTCTCGAGCATTGTCGTCTCCTCCAAGGGCCCATTCGGAACCGGGACCGGCCGCACGGACGACGGTCATCAGTACGTGGCGCAAAATGAGAAGGCTTTGGCTCAGGCCGGCGATTAATTTTTTTCGGACCGGCAACTAGCTAGCAGCGTCCTGGCGTCAGCCGCCTCGTCCTGCCGCATCAAGTGGCTACGGTTGGCCGCGGTCAATTCGTCGAGGATGTGGATCGCTCCCGCCAGCGGGGCGCAGCTTTCCGCCCGTCGTCCGGCGGCGTTGCGCGAACGGCCCAACGCGACCAGCGCCTCGGCATAGCGTGCCTTGTAGACCGCATCCACGTCTTTCAGCGGCTCAAAGCGCCGAACCGCTTCCGTGGCGTGCTCGAGCGCCTTCGGGTGCGTGCCGATGTCGTAATAGACACGGGCCAGTCGCGTGTGTACCCGGGCGCGCCAGTAGGCGGCTGCCACATCCTTCGGGTCGGTATCGGCCAGCGTGGCGAACACCTCGCGTCCACGTTCGTATGACACGGCTGACTCGGCGAATTGCCGCAGACCCCACTGTGAGAACCCGACATTGGAGAGGTCGATGCCGACGTCAAACTGGCGCCGGCGATCCCCTGGACTCACGGCGAGGCGTTCTTCGTCTATGGCCAGGGCGCGCTGATGATGGGTGAGCGCCGCCTGGTAGCTGGTTTCCGCCAGATACAGGTCGCCGAGGTACTTCTGCGCAAGCCCTACGTTTCGCTGTCTCGTGTCGTTGACGGGACCCTCCATCGCCAGGGCCTGGAAGATCTCGGAGGCGCGGGTCAGGTTCTGAATGCGGGTGTCGCGATCACCCCACTGTCCCAGGCGAAGATGGCCGTTGCCAAGGAGCCAGCGCGCGTCGACGTCGCCAGGATCGCGAGCGAGAACAGCGGTGGCGATTCCCACCGTATCGGCGACCGCGGCCCTGGCGCCGTCCGGATTGGAGTCGTTCATCAGCCTGGACAACGTGAGCTGGGCGGAGCCTCGCTCCAGCTCCGCGTCTCGAGAACGCTGGCCGTCGACCGGCTGCAACAGCTCGATCGCGCGAGTCAGACTTTGCACTCCGCCCTGGCGATCGCCGAGGTTGGGCGTCGACGGGTCCCCTTGAATGGATCCGATGCGGTGGTAGGCCTTTGCGAGTTCGAGCCGCAGCCCCGGGTCGTCGCCGGTGTTGTCCTGGCTCAATGGCTCGAGGTAGCGGAGGGCCTCGGCGACAATCGTCTGCCGCACCGGCGTGGAGCCCGCGAGCGGCCGCACTTCTTCATCGATCTTGAAGATCAGCGAGTTGGCCAGCTGACGCACGTCATTGAAGCGTTTGGTCGCGCGGTTGCGCTCCAACGTCGCGACTCGTGTCTCTCGAATGGCGATGCCAAGGCCAAACACCAGGGCAAGAGTCGCGACGACGCCGGCGGTCACGGCCGCGCGATGCCGACGCGCGAGCCGGCTGGCGATGTAGACCAGCGACGGTTCGCGAGCCAGCACCGGCTGCCCTGCCAGGTGCCGGCCCAGGTCCTCCGACAGCTCCTGGGCTGAGGCATACCGGCGTTCCGGCTCTTTGCTCATTGCCTTGTGGATGATGGCGTCGAGGTCACCGGCGAGCCGGCCAGGAGCATAGGGAAGTTGTGTGGCGGAGGCAGCGGCACTCGCACGGGGCGGGTCCCGCTCCACGACTGTCGCCAGCACCTGTTCGAGTGGCTGCCCGGCCGTTTCGTATGGTCGCGCACCGGCGAGGAGCTCGTAGAGCAGGACGCCCGAGCGCGTACACATCGCACGCTGTCGTCACCGGCAGGCCACGCAACTGCTCCGGGCTGGCGTAGTTCGGGGTGATCGGGCCATAGATCGACGTCGCCGTGGCGTTCGCGTGATCCTTCGCATCGAGGAGCTTCGCCACGCCGAAATCGAGCACCTTCGGTGCGCCGTCGGAGGCGACCAGGATGTTCGCGGGCTTCAGATCGCGATGCACGACCCCGTTCTGATGGGCGTGGTGGACCGCGGCGCAGACCCGCTGAAACAGCCGGATCCGATCGGACACGTCGAGGCGTTTGGTTTCACAGAACGCCGCAATCGACACGCCCGACACCAACCGCATCGCGAGATACGCCTGGCCTGTCGCGGTAACCCCACCGTCGAGCAGCGTGACGATGTCGGGATGATCCAGTGTCGCGAGCGCCTGTCGTTCCACCCTGAAGCGTCGGACCGCCTCGGCGCTGTGCATGGACGAAGCGAGCAGCTTTACGGCGACCTGCTCCTGGTACTCGCCGTCGTCGCGCCTGGCGCGATAGACCACCCCCATCCCGCCCGCCCCGATCTGCTCGAGGAGCCGGAAGCGTCCGGCGACCAGGTCGCCTGCCTCGAGCGGCGTTGCGTCGGCGTCGCGAGGGTGAGGTGGATTTCCAGCGTTGGCTAGGATCGGCTTTTCAAGAAACTCGCCGGCCCGGTCGTGCGAGCCAAGGAGCGATTCGACTTCAGACCTGATGGCGGGCTTTTCCGCACAGCGCGCGTCGAGCAGCGCCTGACGCTCGGACGGACCAAGCTCCACCGCTGCGGCGAAGAGTGCTTCGACCTCGGCCCACCTGGCCTCGCTCATCATCGCTCCGTTGGGGCGGTGAGGGCGCGATGCAGCCACGCGCGTGCGAAGGTCCAGTGCCGCTTCACCGTCACCGGGGCAACCTCGAGGAACTCGGCCGCCTCGTCGATCGACAGGCCGCCGAAGAACCGCAGTTCAACGACTTTCGCCGGGCGCGGCGCTACCGCCGCCAGGCGATCGAGGGCATCGTCGAGGGCCGGGAGGTCGACGTGGAGCACGCCCGCCGCGATGGACTCGAGATCGACGACGGCGGACGCGTGGTCACGCTTGTGAGCCGTCCGCCGACGGGCGTGATCGACAAGAATACGGCGCATGGCCTGGGCCGCGGCTCCGTAGAAGTGCACGCGGTTTTCGAATCGGCCGTTGCGGACCTGCGCCAGCCGGAGATAGGCCTCGTGGACCAACGCGGTGGGCTGCAGGGTGTGGTCGGCCCGCTCGTGACTCATGTGATAGTCGGCCAGACGCCTGAGCTCGGCATACACCAGCGGCATCAGCGACTCCAGCGCGGCCGGGTCGCCCGTCCGCCACCGCGCCAGCAGGTCGGTCACGTCGGCCACAGGGGGCGAATTCTACCCTAGGAGGGCTTGACAGCTGCGGCGACCGAACGATAATCGGCGCTGTCGGCAGCCGCGGCTGTCGCGGCATGCAGCCCACTGATGATCAGCAGTCCAGATGAACAGCTGGAGGCACTATGGCGCAGGTCGATCGAAGGGTCGCTCTTTCCTACCACGAACGTTGCCTCGTCGCGCCCGCCCCGCAACTTCGGGCGCGGATCCGGGAACGGCTGAGGCGCGCGTCCGATGCTGGCCTGGCGGCCGGACGCCGGCTGGCCATCCGCTCGCAGAATCGTCCGGGGTTCAACGACGGTTTGATCGTTCCGGGAACGGAGTTTCCGCTCGGTACCGGGGTCCGCAGTGTGCGGCGCGCCGCGGCCGATCGCGCTCCGCTCAGAGGGGACGTTCGCGTCATCGTCGTGCTGGTGGATTTCCCGGACGCGCCCATGACGCAGTCGATCGAACACTTCCGCGAGTTGTTCTTTTCAGAGGGCCAAATCCCCACCGGCAGCGTGCGGGAATACTTCACCGAAGTCAGCTCCAACCTCATCAAGCTGACCGGCGAAGTCGTGGGCCCACTTCGTCTGCCACGAACCCTGACGACCTACGCAGGTGGCGGATCCGGCGTGGATAATCCGGTTCCGAACGCGCGAACCATGGCGCGAGACGCGGCGCAGCTCGCCAACCCGCTCGTCGACTTTGCGCCCTTCGACAACGACGGCAACGGGTTCGTCGACGCCTTCATCGTCATCCATGCGGGCGAAGGAGCGGAGGAGACCGGCGACGCCAATCACATCTGGTCGCACAAATGGGTGTTGCCCGACGGCGCCTTCAACGCAGATGGGACGAAGATCTTTGGTTATCTCACCGTGCCCGAGGATTGCCGCATCGGTGTGTGCGCTCACGAGCTGGGTCACCTGGTCTTCGGCTGGCCCGACCTCTACGACACCGATGAATCGAGTGAGGGACTCGGGAACTGGTGTCTGATGGCGGGCGGGAGCTGGAATGGCAGCGGTGATATCCCCGCGCATCCGTCGGCATGGTGCAAGGTCGGCCAGGGTTGGGTTTCCGTGGTCAACCGCACCACCAACGCGAATCTCACGATCGAGGATGTCAAGGCCAGCAAGACTGTGCTGAGGCTCTGGAAGAACGGTGCGGCCAGCGACGAGCACTTCCTCGTGGAACACCGGCGAAGAACCGGCTACGACCGCAAGCTGCCTGGAGAAGGACTGCTGGTCTATCACATCGACAATGCCGTCGATGGCAACGACAACGAGGATCATCCGCAAGTCAAACTCATGGAGGCCGACAACCAGAACCACTTGCACAACGCCCTGAACCGCGGTGACGACGGCGATCCGTATCCCGGACGCGGAGCTAATTCAGCGTTCGACAAGAATTCCAGTCCCCACTCCAAGTCGTATGCCGGGGTGGATACCTGTGTCGCGATCACCAACATCAAGAAGTCGGGCACCAAACTCAAGGCGGCCATTCAGGTGAAGTGCGCTTCGCGGGCAGGATCAGTGCGAGTGGGTGGCGCAGCCAAGCGCCCGCGGCAGAGAACGGCTCCCCGCCGGCCGGTGGCAAAACGCAGCACGCGCCGCTAGACCCAACAGGCAATGACCCGGATCGTCGAGAACTGGGCGCGCGTGGTGGGGCGAGTCGAAGCCTGGGAACCGCCCTCGGGTCCTGACGGGTTGGGAACCTTGATGGTGCGAGTCGAGAGCATCAGCGACATCGCTCGCGAACGCGGCACCGCATACAAGAATCTGCTGAAGGGCGACGAGGGTCGAGCGTTGCGCGTTCTGATCCCCGCGGCGGCAGCGCCGCGCCTCAACCTGGTTGTCGGCAAGCCCGTCCAGGTTGATGTCAGGCGCGGTCGATCATCCGATCACGTATTTGCGCGACCGGAGCCCTTCAGCGAAGGCTGATAGCTACCACACCATTTGACCTGGCAAGGTCAGGAGGCCGCATGCCCGAGGCGATTGTCAATTACGACGGCAGCATCAGGATGACGCCGCAACAGGTGGTGCGGCCCACGACCGTCCAGGAGATTCAAGAGGTGTTGCGCAACCCGGCGCGATTCCCGAGCCCGGTTCGGGCGATGGGAAGCTGCCACTCCTTGACGCCCTGTGTCGCGACCGACGGCACGATCATCGACATGAAGGGCATGAAGCGGGTCATCGAAATCGACGAGACCAAGAAGACCTTCACGGCACAGGCCGGGCTGCAAATGGTCGAAGCCTCAGATGCGCTGCGCGAACGCGACCTGCAGTTCATGACCAATATCGAGATCGGCAACATGACGCTGGGGTCGGCCGCGACCTGCCACACGAAGGACGCGCTGGACGGCATCGAGTTCGGCCAGGTCGGCAGCTATGTCACGCGCATCAAGTGGGTGACGCCGACGGGGGAGCTCGCCGAGGCGTCCGAAAGCAGCGACCCCCAGTTGCTGCGCAAGTTCCGCACCAGCTATGGGCTCGCTGGCGTCGCTTACGAGGTCACCTTCCGCGTCAAAGCACTCGAGGCGATTCACTTCACCTACCTGCCCCGTCCGGTCGAGGAACTCACACAGGCGGAGGTCGACGACTTGCTCGATACGTGCGAAGGCCTCGTCTGCTGGACCGTGGGCCGGACCGCGGTGTTCCAGCGGCGGGAACGCATCGAAGAGCCACGCCTTCTCAGCTCGCTGTTCGCCGCGGCGCGACGACGGCTCTGGAATCACACCGGTGCTCACGGCGCACACTTCATCGATCAGTTCATTTCCGATGATCGTCTCCGCAACGCCGTCCAGGACAACAGGATGGACATCAGCAAGCTGCTGTACAGCACGCTGCGCCTGTTTGGCGGGATCACGCTTCTTGCCCCGGACAAGATGATCGATTACAGCAAGACGCCCCAATCAGCCAGGTATGCCTTTACGTTCTGGGCATTTCCGCGCCGCGAATGGCTCGAGACCTATCGCGCTTATCTCGACTTCGCCGACGAGCACTTCCGCTCGACAGGGTTTCGCTGCAACATGCCGCTCGGCTCGTATTACATTCGCAAGGATACGGCGGCGCTGCTCTCGTACTCTCACGAGGGCGAGGTCTTTTCTATCGATCCCATTCACGCCAGTACCGACGATGTGAAGTGGCATCACTTCCTGGAGCGGTTCAACGAGTTCGCGTTCGAGCGCAATGGCGTCCCGCTCCTGAACCAGAGTCCCTTCGTCGAGCGCAAGCACGTCGAGGCGGCGTTCGGGAGCCGCTGGGGCGAGTTTTCTGGCTGGATCCGGTCCGTCGATCCCAATGGCCGGATGTTGAACCCGTTTTTTGCCGCATTGCTGTCGCCAGGCAACGCGCCAGGCTGACGGTCGAGGGCAACTCCTCAGTGGGCCAGTGCGCGCTGACCCTCCGGATCGTGGCGGTACTTGAAGACCAGTGGAAACAGGATGCCCAGCACCAGCGCGTAGCCCGCGAAGGTCAGCCAGATGCTGTACCAGTCCTTGACGCCACCGACGGTGAACTGATCGACGACCCACCCGCTTGCCGTCGCGCCGACAAAGGCGCCGACGCCGTTGGTCATCATCATGAACAGGCCCTGCGCACTGGCGCGAATGGTCGGCTCTGATTCCCGGTCCACGAACAGCGAGCCGGAAATGTTGAAAAAGTCGAACGCCATGCCGTAGACGATCATCGACAGCACCAGCATCCAGAGCCGGCCGCCTGGATCACCGAACGCAAACAGCCCGAATCGCAGCACCCAGGCAAAGATGCTGATCAGCATCACCTTCTTGATGCCATAGCGCTGCAGGAAGAACGGGATCGCCAGGATGAAGAGCGTTTCCGAGATCTGTGAAATGGATAAGAGCAGGTTGGGATGCTCGACCCCGAAGGTGCCCGGATACGCGGTCTTGAAGTCGTCCAGGAACGCACCACCGAACGCGTTCGTGATCTGCAGCGCCGCGCCCAGCAGGACGGCGAACACGAAAAACACGAGCATCTGGCGGCGGCGGAACAGGACGAAGGCGTCCAGACCGAGCGCCGCCGCGAGCGTGCGGCTGCCGGCGGCGGCGGCCGGCGGGCAAGCGCGGCATCGTGAACGAGTAGAAACCAAGGAAGAGCGACCCGGCCGCGCTGACCTGGAGCTGGAACGCACTCTTGGTCCAGCCGGCAAGGTCCACCATCCACATCGCGGCGATGAATCCGATCGTTCCCCACACGCGAATCGGCGGGAAGTGGCGGACGACGTTCAGGCCGCTCTGTTCCAGCACCTTGTACGACACGGTGTTGTTGAGCGCGATGGTCGGCATGTAGACCATGGCGTTGAGCAGCATGATCCAGTACAGCGTTTCGAAATCCTTGACCGTCGATGCCCACAGCAGCAGGCCGCCGGCGACGAGGTGGCAGATGCCGTTGACGCGCTCGGCATTCATCCAGCGATCTGCAATGATGCCGGTGATCCCCGGCATGAAGAGTGCCCCGAGGCCCATCGTCGCGTAGATGCTGCCGACCTGCCCGCCGCTGAACCCGAGCGTGACGATGAGGTAACCGCCAAGTGAGATGAGCCATGCCCCCCACACAAAAAACTGCATGAAGTTCATGACGGTGAGGCGAAGGCGGATGCTCATAGGCGAGTCGGAGGATAGCATCAGTTCAGCTGCGGGGACGCTCCTGCACTGAACGCCGTCGAGCCAATTGACATCGCCGCGCCGTTCGACAAGACTCAGCCACCGGAGGCGCATCGTGCTGAAATGGAAGCGCACCATCGTCCTGGTGCTGTCGTCTGGAGTTGCCCTGCTCACCCCGGGGACGTCGTTCGGACAGGGCCGCGTCCCGGTCGCGGAGGTGCTGCCGAATCTTTTCGGCCGAACGATCGTCCTGACGCCGACCTCTACTCCCGACGTTCCCAACCATGCCGCGCATTTCAAGCCGGGCATCGACCAGCTGCAGACGCCGCGGCAGTTCAATCAGCAACTGGTGTCGTTGCTGGCGACGTTCCCCGTCGCCTCGTCGTCGGGCGGCTTCACGTATACCTTCAACCCCTCGCTCGGCACCTTCAGCCGGAGCAGCGAGAGCTTCGGCCCGCTGTTTTCCGAACGCGCGTTGACGATCGGTCGCAACCGGGGCAGTCTCAGCGTCGGGTTCCAGCGCTCCACCTATGACACATTCGAAGGCAAGAACCTGCGCCTGCCCGAGATTGTTTTTCACGTCGAGCACGTCGACTGTTGCGGAACTACGCAGAGCGGCGTGGAGGTCGGTAACGGCACGCGCCTGACCCCGGCCTTCGAAGGGGACATCATCGAGGCGGCGTTGACCCTCCGACTCACCACGCAGACGATGGTTTTTCACGGCAGCTACGGGCTGACGGACCGCTTCGATCTTGGCGTCGCCGTCCCGGTCGTGAGCGTCGACATGGACGCGGGTATTCGAGCCCGGATCGAGCGGCTGGCCACCGCGGCGAACCCCGACACACATGTGTTCGACGGCGAGAACCCCGACGAGCGTACGTTTGCGAGTTCTTCGAGCGCGACCGGGATCGGCGATGTCATGCTGCGGGCGAAGTACAACTTCTTCCGCGCCAAGGGCGGCGGTTTCGCGGCAGCTGTCGACGTTCGGACGCCGACCGGCGACGAAAGCAATCTGCTCGGAACCGGTGGCTACCAGACCAAGGTGTACGGCATCGGCTCGATTGAGATTGGAAAGTTGGCGCCCCACGTCAATGGCGGGTACACCTTCTCGTCCAAGGGTGCGTCTTCGGACACGCCTCTGAACGATGAGTGGAATTACGCGGCGGGATTCGACGTGTCGGTCTCCCCCCGGCTCACCCTGATTGCCGACGTCCTCGGCCGATCGATTCAAGATGTCGGCCGTCTGGTTGAGGCCGACAAAGTGTTCCAGTTCGTGCAGGCCGGCCCGGGCGACGGCAGTGGCGGAACCGGCGGTGGGGGTGGAGGCGGCGGAGGTGGGGGCGGGGGCGGAACAACCCCGACACCAGTAGTGCGTCAGGTGGTCCGGCGCGAATTTCAGCTGGAGCCCGGCAACCTGCACCTCGTGACCGGCAATGCCGGCGTGAGGTTCCGCGCGGTGCGCACGCTCCTCGTCTCGGCGAGTCTGTTGTTCAATCTCACGGATGGCGGCCTGCGGGACCGGGTCACGCCGGTCATCAGCCTCGACTACGCGTTTTAGACGCGGTCAGCGCGACTCGAGGCGCTCGATGATCCAGCCCGCCCCACCGCGGCGAAGATGAAAGGTGCTTCGCAGGGTGTGGCTTTGCGAGACACCGGTCTTGGTTTCAAACGATCGCACCACATCGCACGTCACCGTCGCGGTCTGGCCCTCGATGTTGATCCGCTCGTCCTTGATCTCGACGGTGTAGCGCCGGTAACCCGCGAAGTCTCGCTCGAGGGCACGCAGTTGGTCAGCGGTAAGCGACGGCATCGTCCTGGCCACCGCCGCCTGGTCGAGACTCTGATACGCCTGCGCGTAACGGCGCAGCGTGTCACGGATGGCGGCATCATCGACGGCGCGCGGATCCGGTGCCGGATCGCGTGGGTTCGCCGAAGAGTCCACCTTCGGTGCCACCGGCGGCGGCAGCGGAGCCGGCGGCTTGTTCGCGCGCCCCGGCAGCGTGCTGAGCGATTCCGGCGAAGGCGAAGCTGGGACTGGTGGACTCCCGATCGTGGGCGACGGACGTTCGGGCGGATTGCCCGTGCCTCGATTCGCCGGAGCCACTTGTGGCGCCGCGGCTGACTGCGGCCCGGCTACCTCGGGCGACCTGTTGTAAAGGGCCGCCGCCGCCCAGGCCGCGCGAATACCGGGTACCCGGTCCCCGGTCCGAAGCTGGCTCTCGGCTTCGCGCTCTCGCGTCTGCCCCTGGCGAAACGCAGCCGATGATTTCGGGCTGGCGCCCCGAACGGTTGCGGCGGCCCTGGCGTCACTCACAATTCGCCGCGCCGCCCCGGTCATTTCGTCGAAGATCCCATTGAGCTCAGGATCCTTGGGATCGAGCTCGAGACCCCGTATCAGCGTCTCGAGTGCCTGCTCGTTGTGACCCGCCACGATCTGCTCGCGCGCTTTCACTCTCGCGGCGTTGACCTGTTCCTCGAGCGGCGATCGGGCGCCGGCGTCCGGTTTATTTGCCCCTGCGCCCGGAGGTGCTACGGCCGCGGGAGGCTGTTGCGGAGTCACATTAGAGCCGGCCGGCGGGCTTCCGGTTGTTGACCCGTTCAGCATCCAGATGACGGCCAACGCGATCGCCAGTGTCGCGCCCGCCGCGGCGATAACAAGCGCGGGGGTTCTGCGAGACGGTGGCGCACTGCCCTGATTTGAAATCGATCCAGAACGCCGCGCCGAGCCAGCACGCGAGGATGGCGGCAATCCCGAGCTGAGCCGGGGCGAAACAAATCGTGTCTCTGCGTTCGGGTCGCTTGGATCCTCAACCTCGGGCGCAAGGTCGAACAACCGCGTTCGCACCACGGCCAGATCCTGGCGCAGTGTTTCCAGGTCCTGATATCGCGCCGAGGGCTCTCGTGCGAGGGCCCGCTCGATCATGGCCGGGATGTCCGGGTCGATGCCCGGAACCAGCGACTCGATCGGCACTGGCGACGAATTGAGAATCCTGACCAGCACACCCGTCTGAACCGTGCCCGGAAACGCCATCTGGCCGGTGACGAGCTCATAGGCGACCGCGCCCACTGAGTAGATGTCGGTCCGGTGATCGACCTCCTCTCCAGAGAGCTGCTCCGGCGACATGTAGTTCAGCGTCCCGACGATGTCGCCCGCTTGCGTGATGGCGCCCCCGGCTCCCCGTGCGATACCGAAATCGAGGATTTTGACGACGCCGGACTGATCGCGCATGACATTGGACGGCTTGATGTCCCGATGCACGATCGCCGCGGCGTGGGCATAGTGGAGGCCGGCGCAGAGCTCCTCGAGAATCTCCAGCTTCTCCCAGAGCCGGCGGACCGCGCGTCGCTCAACGAGCTGCGCGAGCGTCTCGCCCGAAACGTACTCCATCGCAATGAAGGGACGATTCTGGTGTTCGCCGACGTCGAAGACCGTGACGATGTTGGGATGGTGGAGGCGGCCGGCAGCCCGGGCCTCGCGCGCAAACCGTTCGCGCGCCTCGGTGTCGTCAAATCCCTCTTTCAGGAACTTGATCGCGACGGGCCGATCGATGACAGGATCGCGGGCCAGATAGAGCGAACCCATGCCGCCGTGGGCAATGAGGCGCTCGATCTGATACCGCCCTACGGTTTCAGCCGGCTCCGTCATGTTTGATGGGTTACATCTTACCTAAGGGATCCTAGCTCTTGCATAGATCGCGGGCGGCGTCGCGCCAGTCCGGGTACTGAAACCTGAACCCGTGTTCCAGCAAGCGCGTTGGAACAACGCGGCGACTCTTCAGAATGAGCTCGGTTTCCGTCCGCATGAAGACTGCACCGATCTCGAGCATCCACGTGGTCGCGGGCAATCCGAACGGAACGCCGCAGGCCTCCCGCAGTATGCGCATGAACTCAGCGTTCGGGAGTGGATTCGGCGACGCAATATTGACGACCCCGTCAATGTCCTCACGGTCGATCAGCCATTGGACGGCGGCGACGAAGTCCACGTAATGAACCCACGACATGAACTGCCGGCCGTCCCCGTGCGCGCCGCCGAGGCCGCGGCGCGTCAACCGGCGCAGGGTGTCGAATACGCCGCCACGGTCCGGGCTCAGTGTCATCGCCGATCGCAACGCAACCTTTCGCGTGTGAGGGGTGGCGGCCGCATCATCGAAGGCCCGCTCCCAGGCATTCGCGACGTCAATGCTGAATCGCCACGTGCTCGGTGCGTTCGGTTCACGACCGCCGAGAATCCCCGAGTACTCATCGTTCGGGGCGTCGAACCGGTGCGCATAGATGGTGGCGGTGCTCGCCTGTAGCCACACCCGGGGCGGCCGGGATGCCTGGGCGATGGCCTGACCCACCACGATCGTGGACAGGACGCGCGACTGCAGGATCTCTTCCCGGTTGGCAGGCGTTGTATCGGCAATTGACACTGCGCCCCGCCAGGTTGATGACGACGTCGGCCCCGTCGATCTCTTCCGCCCAAGGGCCGAGGCTGGCGCCGTCCCACGTCACTACAGGCCATGGCTGCCCCGCCGGGTGACGACTGAGGACGACCACTGTCGTGCCCCGCGCCGTGCAGTGCGCGGGCGAGGATGGTCCCGACTTGTCCCGATCCCCCTGGAATGACGACCTTCATTGCTGGCCCTCCTTGCGATATGACGTGGACACCAACCTATGATTTAATATTAGTGAACATGATTACTGAAAATAAGGCGCCGCGCAAACGCGGGCGTCCGGCGGGGCAAACGGCACAAGGCGCTGCCGCCAGAGACCTTCTCTATGCGACCGCAATCAGGCTGATTGCCGAGCGGGGTTTCGAGGCGACCACCCTTCGGGATATCGCCAAGGAGGCGGGCGTCAGCCCCGGCCTGCTCTATCGCTACTTCCCGAGCAAGCAAGCCGTCGTCATTGCGCTTTACGATGAACTCTCGTCTGAGTACGCGGCACGGGCCGCGCAGCTGCCGCCGGGCAAATGGCGCGACCGGTTCATCGTCGCGTTGAACACCAGCCTCACCGTCCTGAAGCCGCACCAGGTGGCTCTCCGCGCCTTGACTCCGGTCCTGGTGGGCGATCCCGAGGAGGGGATTTTTTCTGCGGGCACCGCGTTCTCGCGACTGCGCGTGCAAGGGGTCTTCGAGCGCGCCGTCGCCGGCGCGAGCGACGCACCGAAGGGGCCGCTCACCGCCGCGCTCGGCCGGCTCCTCTACCTGATTCACCTTGCCGTGCTGCTGTGGTGGCTACTCGACAAGAGCGCCAGCCAGCGCGCGACGGTTGCGTTGGTGTCACTCGTACGCGAGTTGCTGCCGTCCGCAGCGCTGGCGCTTCGGGTGGGGCCGGTTCGCCGGTTCGTCCTGTCCGTCGACGAACTCGTGCGCGACGCACTGTTTGCAAACCCGTCCGCGGCCTGAGCGATCCATGTTCCTTCTTCAACGCCCGCCGCTGAAAACGATCGAGCGCTTCCTTCGTGCGTCACGAGATCTGCCGCTGTCGTATGGCCCGCCGGGAATCACCCGAGACAACGCGAGCGGACATCGATTCGATGAAGTGCTCGCCGCGGTTGGCCACGGGACGGCCGACTTCACGCGTGCCAGGGCCGCCCTGCTCGCCTGGAAGCAGTTCGACATGGGCTGGATAGAGACCTATCCACGGCATGCACCAGTCGAAGTCGGAACCGTGGTTGGCGTACTGATCCGGCACCTCGGATTCTGGTCCCTCAACGGCTGTCGTGTGCTCTATTGCATCGGCGGTCCAGGCGAGAACAGGTTCGGCTTCGCCTATGGCACGCTGCCCAACCATGCCGAGTCTGGTGAGGAGTTGTTCGAGGTGTTCATCGATGCAGACACCGGGGACGTCATGTATCGCATCCGCGCCACGTCATGGCCACAAGCGGCGCTGGCACTGATCGGCCACCCGATCGCGCGCGCCCTGCAGGCTCGATTCAGGGTCCACTCGATCGAGGCGATGAAGCGCGCGACGCGTGGATGATCCCGGGCGACGGCGTCGACCCAGCGCCGGGATAGACTGATCGGCGAGACGGGTCCAGCGCCTTTTACTGCCGCGGAGATCACGTGTGAAACATCTGATCGCTGCCTTCCTGCTGTGGATCGTGCCGCCGGGAGTCGCCCGCGCTCAGTTGCCTTCCGGAACAATTACCGGCGTCGTCCGTGACGCGTCTGCGGGTGTGATCGTGGGCGCGCCGGTCCGGGCCGTCAGTCGCGCTACAGGTCAGCTCCGAGTGTCGGTGACTGCGGTCGGGAAGGCGATTACAGCTTTCCGGCGCTCTTGCCCGGACAGTACGAAGTCATCGTGGAGGCGGTGGGTTTCCAGCCGATCGCCCGTTCGGCGACGGTCGAAGCGGGAACAACGACCAGGGCCGACTTTACCCTGCGAGTTGGCGACCTGAGGGATGCCGTGACAGTGGCGGCTGCGTCTGCGCAGATCCACTATGACTCGGCCACCGTTGGCGGCGTGATCAATCGCGACCAGATCCAGGCGCTGCCTCTGAACGGCCGAGGATTTCTGGATCTCGCCAAGCTCGAACCCGGCGTCCAACCTCCAACCGGCGCCAATCGCAATCGCACGGTCGTACCGATTCTGGGTGGGCCCGCGGCCAACGTCGGTGGCGCGCGTTTCACGATCGACGGAGGCAGCGTCACGTCAGTAGGCCTCGGCGGCGCGCAAATGGGTTTGTCGCAGGAAGTGGTGCAAGAGTTCCAGGTTTCAACCGTGAATTTCGACCTCGCCACCGGCATGACCGACGCCGGAGCGATCAACATTGTCACGCGCGGCGGAGGTAATAAACTCGAGGCCACCGCCTTCTATTTTTTCCGGGACCACAACCTGGCTGCCTATCCAGCTCTCCAGCGCAGTCGAACCGATCCCGATCCATTCTTCCAGCGGCAGCAGTTCGGCTTCGCTGTCGGCGGCCCCATCCGCCGCGACCGCATGTTCTTCTTTGGCAATTGGGAGCGCAATGATCAGCGGTCGGTGGGCGCAACGACTCTGCTGGCGCCCGACTTCGCCCACTTGAGCCGGATGACCGCGAACCCATTGTCGGGCGCGCTGTTCAGCGGCCGGGTCGACGCGAAACTCACCGATGCGCATTCCATGTTCGTCCGCTACTCTCGTGATACCAGCCGCGCGTTTGGACCCACAGCCGCGATCGGCGGTGGATCGCCGAACGCATATCCTTCGAACTGGAATCGCGTCGCGGCCGAGGCAGATCAGAGCCTCGTCGCTTTGACGAGCGTCCTTCGCCCGACGCTGGTCAACGACCTTCGGTTTTCCTTCTTCCGCATCAGATCGATCGTAGATCCTCCCGAGGAGCCGGATTGTGCGCAATGCCTCGGACTTGGCGCGCCGGCCGTCAACATCCCACAGGCTGGTCTGGTGCTCGGAAATTCGACGGCGCTCGACCACCTTGGAGTGCGGTTCCATCTCAATAACTCAATCGCCTGGCAGCGGAGCGCGCATCGCGTGCGCGCCGGGGTTAGTTGGGAGCACAACCGTGAGCGCAATTTGATCTGGAACAACGAGCCCGTCGCGATGACGCTGTTCTCGCCGGACCGGGTCCGCGCGTTCAACTCGCAGCCAGGCGTCTCGGCGGCGCAGAGAATCCCTCTGCCGGCGGCGTTTCGCACGATCGACGACATCCTTCAGCTTCCGCTCCAAAGCCTCACCGTCGGGATCGGAGACGCGGCCGTCACTCAGAGGGATGGAGGCCAAGTCCGGGGCTGGAACACGGTCTGGCTGTACGCGGAGGATGCCTGGCGACTGGATGAGCGTCTGACGCTGACGTATGGACTCGGTTGGGGATTCGACGGCACCCTCAATGACGACCTGCGCAAGCCGCCGCTGCTCGCACCGATTCTGGGGGCCGACGGTTTGGGTCCGACACGCAATAACTGGACGAACTTCTCACCGGTCGTCGGTATGGCCTGGGCGCCGTCCTCAGACGGCCGGACAGTGATTCGTGCGGGGGCGGGCCGTTTCTACCGGCCGCACGGTCTAACGAGCAGTCTCGACGCGGAGCGGATTGCGCTCGGTCCTCCAGGCCTGGGCCGACAGAATTTCCAGGGAAGCTCCATCCTGAATTGGCTACCGGGCGTTCCGGGTCTTGCTGTCGGCGCACCTGTGGAATTCCGCACTGCACCCACGCTCTTTACGGGCGCAGACCTGATGTCGATTCTTCCAGCGATCAGGGCGGGCCTCGCACAGAACCTGGCAAACGCCGATCCGACCGTGCAGCAGATCCAGATCAGCAAGCAGGCCTCCCCCGCGATCTTTCCGGTCGAAGTCCCCAATCCGTCCGCTGTGCATGCGAATGTCGGTGTGCAACGCGAGCTTCCCCTGGGGTTTGTGCTCAGCGCGGATGCGGTGTACCGACACTTTGAGCACGCGCCGCAAGGGGGCGGTTCAATCGACCTCAACCACTTCGGCAGCGCTCGCGGGGCGGCTGTGCCCAGGTGCAGCACCGGCTCTCAGGCAAACGATCCCGAGGCCCAGTGCTCTCTAGGGACGATCAACGTGCAGAAAGCACCTTACCACTTCACCTACAAGGGGCTGATCGTGCGCGTCGAGAAGCGCTTGTCCAACGGGTTCCAATTTCTTGGCTCGTACGCGTATTCGACTAACTCCGGAACGAATACGGGCAACGGGTTCAATCTGGATCAGTGGCTTCAAAATCGTGGCCCGGCCGCCAACGATGTCACCCACATCCTGAATCTCGCCGGCTCGAAGCGGCTGCCGTGGCAGTTCGACCTCGGTTTCAACTATTCCTACGCGAGCGTCCCGCCCTTCAGCGCATACATCAGCGGAATCGACTTCAATGGCGATGGGACTTCGGGCGATCTTCTGCCGGGCACTACGGTGAATGCGTTCAATCGCGGGATGGAACGCGCGGATCTGGAACGCCTCGTCGCACAATTCAACCAATCGACATGCGGGCGGGAAGGACGCACACGGGACCACCATCCCTTCCGTGATGCTGCCGGCCCATTATGCGTTCGGCGACAATTTTCATTCGCTCGATCTGCGACTCAGCCGATCGTTCCAGGTTGGAGCGCGCCTGCGCGTCTGGCTCATAGGTGAGGCGTTCAACGTCTACAACGCGACCAATCTTTCTGGCTACAGCGGAGATCTCACGAGCGCTAGTTTTGGCCAGCCTACCAGCCGGGCCAGCCAGGTCTTCGGCTCGGGCGGTCCACGTTCCTTCCAGCTGGCTGCCAGAGTGAGCTTCTGACGGCTCTTTGAAGAGTTCTTCAACCCCTTTTCAACCCCTTCCCACTTTTCCGGATGCGGCCGACGGAGCAGTGTCAGTTGAGCACCCGCGAGTAGTGGTCTATCGGGAAGGTCCGAGGAGGTAGACATGAAGCTGCATCACACCGCTGAAGCTGCCCGGGTGGCTCCAGGCCCTCGGCGGCGACGGCGCGCGATTACACGCGCCTGCCAGGCAATTGCCGCCACGACCCTGCTTTCACTGGGGGGCGCTTCGTGCGATCAACCGCCGGTCACGGCGCCGGGGACCGTTTCCCCTGACCCCGGCTTCCTCCGACTGGAAGTGATTGCGCCGCCGACGATGGCGCCAGGCGAATCGGCACAGCTGCGTACGCGCGTGGTCAAGTTCGACAACTCTGTCGAAGATGTAACCGGACTCGTGCAATGGACGTCGACGGACCCGGGCGTCGTCGAGATCAACTCGACAGGCGTCGCGAGGGCGATCGAGCGCGGCGAAGCCCTCATCCAGGTTTCGTACCAATCGCGGATGGCATCCATTCGCACGTTCGTGCTCCCTCCAGGCACGTACCGCCTCCATGGAACCGTGACCGACAGCGGGATCGGACTGGCCGGCGTAATGGTCACGGTTATCGATGGCGTGGGCCAGGGTTTGACCACGGCGACAAACGAGACTGGAGCGTATGCGCTGTACGGCGTCCGCGATCGCGTACGACTGCAGGCGAAGAGCGCCCGGTTCTTCGACGAGGTCCAGGAGCTCGACGTTACCGATCACCGAATGTTCAATTTCGAGATGCGGCTCGAAGGGCAGCGGAGGGACCTGCGCGGCAGGTACAGACTCACCATCGACAGGAACCCAACAAAAGGCTCGTCGTGTCCGGGTCCGGAGCTGCCGGAAACGCGCTCGTACGACGCCACCCTCGATCAGGATGGCCCACGCCTCGTCGTAGCGCTATCGGACGCTGACTTCATCGTCACGCGTGGCCGCGGCAATGGGTTCACGGGCACCATCACCGGCAGTGACCGCGTGACGTTCAATTTAGGAGAGGAAGACGCCTACTACTGGGAGGAGCGTGTGCAAGATCTCGTCGAGCGGATAAGCGACTCGCATTCGTTGGTCATTGCCGGAAGGGTGACGGCAGGGTTGTCACCGTCGGGAATTTCGGGCACGTTGAGCGGATTTTTTCTTCGGGCGGAAGGAACTGCCGGCGGGCCACCGTTCAGATACATCTCGAGTAGCTGCTACGCCCTACACCGGTTCGAGATGGTTCGGCGATAGGGCGCTCATGCAGGCGTGGGCAGTCGGCTCTTGACGTCCTACGGAGCGAGGTTCAGTTTCTGGCGCAGGGCCGCGAAGCGCGGGTTGGGGCGCAGCCATGCCAGCTCCGGCGCCTGAACGATCTCCGCAAGACCGGCCTGGTGTTCCGCAAATGATTTCTCGAGATACTCGAGTGTGTGCTCGGCATCGCCCAGGCATGCGTAGGTGGACGCCAAAGCACGGGCCGGCGTGCCGACGCTGAGTTGATCTCGAAGGAGAGCCAGAGCCCGATCCTGGTGTCCGGTACGGACTTCAGCACAAACCTCCCACCCCGGTCCGCCTCCTCGCTTGATGATTTCCTGGAACATGGCGAGTGCCTCGGCATTCTTCCCTTGCATGTAGAGGACGCGTGCCAGGATGTTGTGAGGTCTGTTTCGGCTGGGGTCGAGCACGATGGCCTTCTGAAGCTGTTCGACGGCTTCCGGATAGCGGCCCGCCAGCAGCAGAGCAGCGCCGGCTTCTGTATTGGTGTACGGCGACAGCGGATCCAGGGCCACCGCGCGGCGGACCTCGTCGAGGCCTTCGTCAAAACGTCCTTGCACAACGAGGACGTTGGCCCCGAGATGCAAATGCGCCAGGGCGTTGTTGGGATTGAGATCGATAGCGCGGCGGAACCCTTGCTCAGCCTCCGGCCATGCGTACTCGCGTGCGCGAATCGAAGCCATGGCACTGTGCGCTTCGGAGAGCATCGGGTCGAGCGCGACAGCTCGTTCCGCGGCCGCTTTTGCCCGCGGGAACGCGATCGCGCCTAGTGGCCTCGTCGTGACGACGTTCCGTTCGATCGCAAGGAACGCATCGGCCATTCCCGCGTACGCGATGGCGTAATTGGGGTCTTTTGCGATCGCTTGCTCGAAGTAATCGATCGCGGGCGCGGCAATGGGCCGGCCACCGGGGGCCGGGAAGGATGCCATGATGTGCCGACCCCGAAGGTAGAGGTCGTAGGCCTCGAGGTTGGTCTCGTACCGCCTCCTGCCTGGTGGAAGCTTCAGCCGAAGGCTGTTGACGATACCGTTGGAGATCTCGTCCTGGATGGCGAAAAGATCGGTCAGCTTGCGATCGAATCGGTCCGACCAGGGGCGCGACCCATCGCGGACCCGAACGAGCGCGGCCGTGACCCGGAGTTGCTCGCCGGCGTGCAGGACGGAACCCTCGACCAGGTAATCCGCCCCGAGCTCCTTACCGGCCTCGACCAGATTCAATTGCTTGCCTTTAAGAGCAAACGATGACGTGCGTGAGGGCACCGTCAGCCCCTCGATGACGGAGAGGTTGCGGATGATTTCATCAGTGAGGCCGTCGGCGAAGTAGTCGGTGGCCGGATCCTTGTCCTGGTTCTCGAAGGGTAGGACGGCGACGGTGACGGGAATCCTGCCGGGCCGCGCCCACCACCAGGTCGCGCCTATCGCGATCACAACCGCAGCCGACGCCGCGACGAACCATGCCGTCCGGCTCGAGCGCGTCTTCGCGACCGGTTGCACGGTTGAGCGCTCGCGAAAGACCGGTCTGTAGCCCCCTTTCGGCAATTCGATGATCAGTGGATCGCGACTGCCTTCAGCTGCGTAGTGCTTGTCCAGGCGGGCCCTGAGCCGCACCGCCTCGGTGCGCACGATACCGTCCAGTTTCGGGTCGAAGCCGGGTTCGCGGCCGAAAACCTCGACGGCAATCACCGACTCCTTGAGCTCGCCTTCCCTGCCTTCAAGATGCCGCTCGACTAGAAACCGAAGGAACTTGGACTGCCGCTCGTTCCGCGAGAACCCGGCGCTTGAAAGCACGAGCTCCAACTCCCGACGAATGGCTTCAGTCCTGGCTTCGCCGTTTTCCACAGATGCGCAGCATACGCTCGATTTTTGTGCCGGTGCAACCGGGCTCCAACCCCTTTTCAACCCCTTCCCACTTGTTCCCGAGTAACGGATGGGAGCATTTTGACGACAGCAGACGGGAGGCACTTTATGAAGACGGCTCGGTTCAGGACCCTTGCGTTCGCGACGCTTCTGCTAGCGGCGGCATGTGATTCCGACGCACCCACCGCCCCGCGTCCCACTCCGCTGCAACCTCCGCCTGCTGGACCCATACCCCCGTCACCAGGGCCGCTGGCTTCGTTTGAAATGACCGGCATCGTCATCGATGACCAGGGCACACCGATACCGGGTGCGAAGGTGACGGCCCTGGTCGACCCGTACACCGGGCCATCCGCCGTGACCGACACGTCGGGCCGTTACAGGATCCGATTCGACAGCTTTCGCGGCGCGAATGGAGGACCTCCAGGAACGGAGCTGGCCGTCGCTATGGCGCTGGTCGAATTCACTGGGTACGACTGGTACGCGCGCTACGTCGTCGCACCATCTGAAGAGGTCGAGCAGAATTTTCGCCTCCGTCGGATCCGGCGAATCAACGCCGGAGAGTCGACCGTGGTGGAGGTCGCCCCGGATGACAGGGTTTGCGCAGGCGACTGGTCCCCCGGACGGGAGACCATCTGCGGCGTTGTCCATGTCGTGGCACCGACTGCCGGCGTTCTGACCACCTCGGCTGTCCTCGCCGAGGGAACGTCGTCGCTCGCCAGCCTGACCGTTTTTGGATCTCAAAGCGGTGGAACGGGCAACCCCGTTTCGATCCCCGTGATTAAAGGGGCCGAATACAGGGCGGAGCTGGCAGTTCCGTGGGGTCTTGCCACCAGTCAGTCGTTCATCGTGAAGACGTCGATCGTGGGCCGATGGCACTAAAAGGGGCGGTTCATTTGGAGCATGAGATGTCGATCAAAACCCCGTATCTAGCGATTGGGTCGATCCTCCTGGTTGCGATCGTTGTCGCGTGCGACTCGCGGAAGGAGAATGCGTTTCGATCTCCGACCGCGCCACCCCCGGTGACTCCGGGGGCTGTTCTCGACCGACTCGAATTGATGGTGCCGCCGTCGATCGAGCCAGGGGAAACGGTGCAACTAACGGCGAACGCCGTGAAGTCCGACAGATCCGTCGAAAACGTCACTGCACAGGCGCAGTGGACCTCGTCGGACCCTCTCGTCGTCGAGACCAGCTCCACCGGCGTCGCGAAGGGCGTCGCGCGCGGAGAAGCCCTCATCATGGTCAGATACCAGTCGCGAAGTGCATCGACCCACACGATCGTAACGCCCGCGGGCACGCACAAGCTCTATGGAACCGTGACCGACAGCGGGATCGGGCTGGCTGGCGTAACAGTCGCGATCATTGACGGTGTCGGCGCCGGCCTGAGCACGGTCACTGCTGGGAATGGAACGTATGCGTTGTACGGCGTTGGTGATCGGATCCGCCTGCAGGCAAAAGCAGCGAACTATCTCAACCGAATCGAGGAGCTCGACGTTACCGATCACCAAACGTTGAATGTCGAGATGCAGCTCGAAGGGCGGCGGATGGACCTCACGACGATCACGTTCTCAGTCAGTGCGACTGCGGTTACCGCCGGAGGCAACCTGACGGTGAATTGGATCGTCCCCCCTCAAGTCGAACCGCGGCGGCCCGACGAGGGGATCCTTCTCATCAACATCAACACGGGCAGGATTCGCTGGACCGACGGCACCTCGGGCACGAACTCGGGCACACGGACGCTCAGCGCTCCGACTGAGCCCGGCGAATACGAATTCCAGTATCGGGATTTCGACGACTCGGTTGCGCCTTATTTCCGAATCCTGGGCCGGAGTCGCCCGGTGACCGTGACCGCCACGGCCTCAGCCTCCTACTTGGGTGACCGATGACACGACATCTTCACGATCGTGCATGCCGCTTCGCTCGAGTGCTTGCGACACTCGGCTGCCTACTTGTCGCAGGGTGCCAACAAGCGCCGCCCACGGCCCCCTCGAGGACCGAGAGCGATATTGGGGGCCAGGTCACCGATGCGCTCTCGCGTGGACTGCCGGGGCACCTGTGATCATGCGCGGTGGCGGCCCCGGCCGCAGCAGGTCGGTCGGTGCGCAGATCATCGCGTTAGTCGTCTTGTCGACGGCCGGCGTGGGCGGCATTCTGTGGCACCCAGGGCGGTCATCGCCGGCGCCCATCGGTGTGGTCATCATCACGTTGGACACCACCCGCGCCGACAGGCTTCCGGTCTATGGCTTCATGGACGCTGCGATGCCTCATCTCGAGCGGCTGGCGCGCGAGGGGGTGGTCTTCGATCGAGCGACGTCGGTGGCGCCGCTCACGCTACCGGCGCACTGCAGCTTGTTCACGGGACTGTTCCCACCGGCCCACGGCGTTCGCGACAACTCCGATCGGCCGCTCTCGCCGCACCACACGACGCTGGCCGAGGCCCTGCGCGGTCGCGGATTCCGCACCGCCGGGTTCGTTGGTTCGATCGTGCTCGATGCCGATCGAGGGCTCGCACAAGGCTTCGACCACTACGCGGGCGTCGTTCACACCGACGGCTCCAAAGGACCGCCCCGGTCGCAACGGCGACGCGCAGACGAAGTCATCACCGATGCAATCCGATGGATCGACGGCGTTCACGACTCACCGTTCTTTGTATGGGCCCACCTGTACGATCCACACAGACCCTACAGCCCTCCCGAACCCTACCGGTCGATGCACCCCGAGGATCCCTACGTCGCCGAGATTGCGTTCGCCGACGCGCAAATTGGCCGGCTGGTGGAAGCGCTCGAGCGACGGGGGCTACTCGAACGAACGGTGGTGATCGTGGCGGGCGACCACGGCGAGTCGATGGGTGAACACGGAGAACGCGATCACGGAATTTTCGTCTACGAGAGCGTGCTGCACGTGCCGCTCATCATTCGCGCCCCGAACGTCTCGGCTCGCCGGGTCGCCGATGTCGTACGACTGGTGGACGTCATGCCGACGGTGCTCGACCTGATGAGGGTATCGCCCCCTCCGTCAGACGGCGTGAGCCTGGTGGGAATGCTGCAGGGTGCACCACAACCGGTGGAACTGGAGGCATATGCGGAATCCCAGTACCCGCTGCGATTCGGATGGAGCCCCCTTCGATCCCTCCGCACCGGTCGTTACAAACTGATCGACGCTCCGCGGCCAGAGCTGTACGACCTGGACCGGGATCCGTTCGAGCAACGGAACATCCACCACGAACGCACCCGGCTCGCGCGCGCAATGGCCCAGCGTCTTGAGGTGCTCTACGGCGTTTCTGCGGCCGATCGTCACGATGCTGATTCCATGCCGGCCGCCGAGTTACAGCTGCGGCTGACGTCGCTCGGATACATCGGGTCAGGGGCGTCGTCAGCGGAATCCCAGTCTGACGATCTTCCCGACCCGAAGGACTGTATCGACCCTTTTTCCAAACAGTCACGCGCCGCCCCCTGTGCGACCAAGGCTGGCGCCTGGCCGGTTCCGATTGGACAACTGCTCATGAACCTGCGGTCTGGTTCGACGAGATGAAAAGAGAACGGACTCACCGATGGATCAACCTTGCCGTCGTTATCCACAGGTCGGCCGAACGATGACTGCATCAGGCCTTTCGAGGGCCCGGTTCGGAGCTGCCTCACTTGTGCTGGTCCTGGCGGTGGCTAGCGGCAATTGCGATCGATCTCCCACGTCACCGCCGCGGCCCGGACAACAGAGCCCACCACAGAGCGGACCGCCACCGCTCGTGCGTGTCGAGGTCGGCGGCCCTACGACCGCCACCCCTGGGCAAACCGTGGCATACACGGCCACGGCACATTATGCGGACGGCAAAGCGGAAGACGTGACAGCGACGGCAGAGTGGAATCCGCCGGCCACCTCCGCCTCGGCGATCGGTTTCCGCAGTGCGGGTGTGGCGGTTGCGGCCCGCCCCGGCGAGAACGTCGTACATGCGAGGTACCGGGACAAGTCCGGTACGGTTCGCGTACTCGTCCTCGACGACGGCACTTTCAAATTAAGTGGAGTGGTTTCAGACTCTGGAGGTGTTCTCTCCCATGTGACAGTCGAAGTCATATCTGGCACGGGCATGGGGCTGCGGACTACCACCGACGGGACTGGCGCGTACGCCCTTTACGGCGTGGCGGGGCGGGTGCAACTGCGCGCAGCTGCCGAAGGCCTCAATACGCAGATTCATGATGTTGTGGTCACCGGGAACGATGCGACGCACAGCTTTGCGCTGACACCAGTCGTGGCGACGGTCGACATCTCCGGCAGGTGGACGATGATGCTGGCGCCATCGCCGGGCTGTCGCGACGGGCTGCCCGAAAGTGCGCAGAGCCGGAGATACGAGGTGGATGTGACCCAGCAGGGCGCGCGTTTTCAGATGAGGATCAGCGGTCCCTCTGTCCGCGTGGCCAACCCCGGGGGATTCGGCGGGATAGTCCTTGGATCGCACGTGCGTCTCAGTTTCCCCGGCGACACAAACTATGGCGAATGGGGTTCACCCGATTTGTACGACCAGTTGAGTCCGACAGAAACATATGGATTCAGTGGATTCGCCGAGGGGGAGTCGACCGATGCCGCGATACGAGCGGTGATGCATGGGGATCTGGTGTATTGGAACGCGCCAACGTTTGACCCTACGTGGTACTGCCGGGCCACCGACCATGCGATCACATTGCGCCGATGACTAAGGCGTGCACCGCGCGCAGGTGTTCTTGTCCGGCGTGACGCTTCGCGGCGTTTAAGGGAACGTCGGCCTTGCCTCGAGGCGCCGACGAAAGGGGAATCCACATGCGACAGAAGAGTTGTCTTTGTGCTGCCATCACGGTCCTCGCGCTGGCGATGCCGATGAGGTCCGCTGATCCGGTTCGAGCCGCGGGCCACCGTTCAGATCCATCTCGGCTATCTGCTACGCCCCACACCGATTCGAGATGGCGAGACGCTAGCTATGGTCGCGCCGCCGAGACCGGTTCGTATGGAGCATGACATGTCGACCAAAACCCCGTATCTAGCGATTGGTTCGATCGTCCTGGTTGCGATCGTTGTCGCGTGCGACTCGCGGAAGGAGAATGCGTTTCGATCTCCGACCGCGCCACCCCCGGTGAATTCAGCGCCTGTTCTCGTCGATGTCGATTTGATTGCACCGAGCTCGATCGCGCCCGGAGAGTCCGTGCAAGTGATCGCGAACGCGATCAAGTCCGACAAGTCCGTTGAGAATGTCACTGAAAAAACACAATGGACCTCGTCGGACCCTGGCGTCGTTGAGGTGAGCGCGACCGGCGTGGCGAAGGGCGTCGCGCGCGGAGAAGCGGTCATCATGGCTCGGTACCAATCGAGGGGGGCAGGCATCCGCACATTCGTGCTCCCGACCGGCACCTACCGACTCAGCGGCGCCGTGCGCGACAGCGGATTCGGTCTGGCCGGCGTGGCGATCGCGATCATCGATGGCGAGGGCAAAGGTCTGACGACGACGACAAACGAAAACGGAAACTACGCGCTCTACGGTGCCAGCGGTCGCGTACGGCTGCACGCGACTCGCGCGGGGTACTTGAACGAAGTCCAAGAGACGGACGTTACCCGTCATCACACGTTCAACATCGAGATGCGTCTCGAACGCCAGAGAACCGATCTGCGCGGCAATTACCGGCTCACCATCGACCGAATGGGGTGTCCGGACGCGCCACTGCCGGAGACCCGCTCGTACGACGCCTTCCTCGCGCAAGACGGCCCGCAGCTCAGCGTCGCGCTGTCGGGCGCAAATTTCATCGTCACCCTCGGCTTTGGCAATAGCTTCAGCGGCGTTATCGACGGAAGCAACCGCGTGACGTTCAATCTCATCGATGCGGCCTACTACTCGTCCTACTACTACGGTCACCACAGCCTGGTCGAACGGATCAGTGGCACGAGTACCTTGGTCATCAGCGGGCGAGTCATCGCAGGACTCTCCTCAACAGGAATCTCCGGCACGCTGAATGGAAAGTTCAGCCTGACGAACGCCATCGTCGCGCCGTTCGTGCATTTCGGGTCTGTCTGCGCCGGGACCGCACACCGCTTCGAGATGGTTCGGCAATAGTGGCGACCATGGCGCAGCGCCCAGTCGGGGTCACAGGATCTGCGCGTGTGCAGGTCGTCGGCGGCGTGCTCGCATTCATGATCACGATCGGCGGCCTCTGCTGGCGCACGTTCGATCAGCCGGTGCCACCCATCGGCGTCGTCATCATCACACTCGACACGACGCGTGCCGACCGCCTCTCGGTGTACGGGTTCATGGACGCGCCGATGCCTCATCTCGAGCGACTCGCGCGCGAGGGAGTCGTGTTCGATCAAGCGACGTCGGTAGCGCCGCTCACGTTGCCTGCCCACGCCAGCCTGTTCACGGGACTGTTTCCACCACGCCACGGCGTTCGTGACAATGCGGACCGACCCCTCTCAGCCGAGCACCAGACGATGGCAGAAGTCCTGCGCGCGCGCGGTTTTCGGACCGGAGCGTTCGTCGGATCGGTGGTCCTCGACGCGGATCGAGGCCTCGCACAGGGGTTCGATCACTACGGAGGTGTGGTCGAAACCGATGCGCGCCGGCCAGCGTCAAAAACGCCGCGGCGGCGCCGTGGGGATGAAGTCGTCACCGACGCGATTCGCTGGATTGAAGGGATCGACGGCTCGCCCTTCTTCCTCTGGGCCCACCTGTACGACCCGCACAAGCCGTACGATCCGCCGGAACCCTTCCGATCGCAACACACGGATCCGTACATCGCCGAGATCGCCTTTGCCGATGCGCAGATCGGACGGGTGCTGGAAGCGCTCGATCGACGGAAGCTTATGGATCGCACCATCGTGGTCGTGGCTGCCGACCACGGAGAGTCGCTCGGTGATCACGGCGAGCGCGATCATGGAGTGTTCGTGTACGAGAGCGTGTTGCGCGTCCCGCTCATCGTTCGTGCGCCCAACCTGCCGCCTCGCCGGATAGCTGACGTCGTCCGACTGGTGGATGTCATGCCCACGGTGCTCGATCTACTCGCCGTGCCACACCCTCCGTCTGACGGTATGAGCCTCGCTGCGATGCTCCGCGGCGAACCACGGGGCGTCGAGCTTGACGCGTATTCCGAATCCCGATATCCCCTGCGGTTCGGGTGGAGCCCGCTTCGAGCGTTACGTGCCGGTCGTCACAAACTGATCGAGGCGCCTCGTCCCGAGCTCTACGACCTGGACCGGGATCCCTTCGAGCAACGGAACATCTACGACGAGCGGCGCGGTCTCGCACTGGCACTCGCGCAGCGCCTTGCGACATTCGAGCCCGGCAGGGCAGCAACGCATAGCGACGATGCCGTCGATCCCCTACCGCCTGCCGAGTTGCAGCAACGCCTCGCGGCGCTGGGCTACATCGGGTCCGGCGCGCTTCGACCTCCATCGGGTCACGGCAATTTGCCTGATCCGAAGGACTGCATGGGCGTTCTCGTCACCAAGTTGCCAATTCCCTGGTGTGCGAACATGCAGCAGGGCGCATGGTCAGTGCCGATTGAACAACTGTTCGTCAAAGGAGCGTCAGGCTCGACGAGATGATCGGTACGCCGATGCTGCCAGCGGGGCGGATCCCCGTCATATACTCGGCTTCACATGGACCTAGGACAGACCATCGCGGGCATCTCCTGGGTCGGGCTTGGCGCACTGCTCGTGACCGCCTACGCGATCGCCGTCGCGATCTTTCTCATCCTCGAAAACCGCAGTCCGCAATCCACCTTCGCGTGGCTGTTCCTGCTGATCCTGGTACCGCTCGGCGGGATTGCCATCTATGCCCTGTTCGGCCGCGGCCGCCACGCGTTCAGCCGCGCCCGGGTGTTGAGATCGCTGGTCGAAGGATCGACACTGGCCGGCCGGTCAGCGGCGCTGCTCGAGGCGCAGCCGTCCAAACTGGCCGCCCTGGCGGAACGCCACGGTGAGTACGCGCGGATCGCGACGATGTTATGGGCCACGGCGCGGTCGCCGCTGACATTTGGCAACGAAGTAGAAGTCCTGCAGGACGCGAGCGAGAAGTACCCCCGCCTCCTCGAAGACATCCGCGCCGCAACCGGATGCATTCACCTTCTGTATTACGAGTGGGCTTCTGACACCTTCACCGAGGAACTCGCGACGCTCCTCGGGGAAAAGGTGCGGCAGGGCGTTCGCGTCAGGATCCTCTACGACCCGATCGGCAGCTGGACGATGTTGAGCTGGTCCTATCTGTGGGCGATGCGACGACGAGGCGTCAGGATGCAGTCGTTCTCGCGCTGGTATCAGCTCCACACGCTCAGCTATCGGAACCATCGCAAGATCGCCGTGATCGACGGACGCATCGGTTACTCGGGCGGCCTGAACATGACCGAGAAACACCTGACCGGACCGAAAGGCTTCACCGGCTGGCGCGATACGCACGCCCGCGTGAAAGGTGAGGCCGTCCCGATCCTGCAGACGGTGTTCGCGACGATGTGGCACAACACCACTGGCGAGAACCTGTTCGACGATGATCACTTTCCGAGAGTGGAGGACAGCACGCGCGATCTGCCGATCCAGGTGGTAAGCGCCGGCCCGGACTCGAAGTGGGAAGCCATCCGGCAGTCGTATCTCGCGATGATCGCGGTCGCCGAGTACCACGTCTACTTGCAATCACCATTTCTGATCCTCGACACCAGCCTGGCGGAAGTGATGAAGACGGCAGCCCTGGCTGGTATCGACGTGCGGCTGATGATCGCGCCTCGCGGCGGTGAGATGTCGCCGGCATACAGGGCGGGGATGACCTACGCCGCCGACATGGCGCGCGCCGGTGTGAAGGTCCTGCTCTACCAGGGCGCCTACTTCCACTCGAAAACGGTGTGCGTGGACTCGGCGGTGTGCTCGATCGGCTCGGCGAACATGGACATCCGGAGCTTCTCGATCAACTACGAGACCAACCTGGTGATCTACGATCCCGAGGTCACGCGCGAGCTCGAGCGCGACTTCGCCGCCGACATGGAACACTGCGTGGAATTCTCGGCCGACGAGTACGAAGCGCGAAACGGCGCGAGCCGGTTCCTCGACTCCACGGCGCGCCTCTGTTCCCCCCTGCTATGAAGTCGCCGGCGCCCGAACTCACCGAGGACGTCGAAGAGTTCCGCGACGGCCGCTGGTGGCGCGAGGCCACGCGTCACGTCGAAACTGCGTTCGACGCCGAACGCTTCGTCGAGCAGGTCGGTTTTGCCGCCTGCCTCCTCGACTCGCGCCGGCCCGGACCTTCCCTGTACGTCGCCGTCTGCGGTCGTCGCGACGCGGTCATGCCACGCAACGTCCAGAAGGACGAGGAGGCGTCGCACACCTGGGTCCTGAAGGACGAGATCGTCCGCCGCGGCAAGGTCTACTACGCCAAGCTCGCGCGCGGCAAGACGATGTTCATCGCGCCGCGGATGGTGCCGTACTTTCACGCGATCTGGGGCGTCCGCCGAGCCGAGGAGAAAGCGCGACTGAGCAAGAACGCGCTCGCGATCCTGCGGGTGCTCCGGCGGGAATGGGAGATGAGCACTTCCGACCTGCGCGACGACTCGGGGCTGAAGGATCGTCCGGCCTTCAACAAGGCGCTCGATGAACTGCAGGCCGCCATGCTCGTGATTCCGAGCGAGGTCTACTACCAGCCGAAGTTCACTTACATCTGGTCGCTCGCCGTCGGGCGCTTCCCCGCCGAACTCCGCCGCCGTGTCGACAGGGATACGGGGATTCGCGAGGTGGCGCGGTGCTTCCTGGCGGGTGCGGGTACAACGGTGCGCGGCGAGCTCGCGCGCGTGACCGGGCTGTCGCGTCCAGAGGCAGGACTCGGCAACCGCGCCCTCGTGGCCGAAGGTGCGGCCACGATGCTGGCGCCCGGCGTCTACCGCCTGGCCGGTGGCAACGCCCCGAAGTGACGGCGGTACTCCTCGGGGGTGTCGAAGTCGATCGTGACGCCCGCCTCCCCGACATCGACGTCTTCGACCCGGCTGGGGTCGGCGCGAACGACCGCGCGCGCGCCCACGTTCGGGTCCGCGGCGTGAAGCTCGGCGAAGGTCGCACGCTTGAATATGACCGGGTGACCGTGCTGCCCCGCATGGGTCGCGCGGAGGATCTGGGCACGTGAGGCGCGTGCGGCCGTCAGCAACAAAGCCACCGCGGCTGTACTGATGAGCGGCGCGTCCGCCGGCATCACCATGACGGCCTCGAGTTCGGCACCGTGCTTGGCCTCGAGCCAGCTCAGGGCTGCCTGGAGCGAGGACAGCTGCCCCTGGTCGGCCCGGGGGTTCTCGATGAAGGTGGCTTTGCCCCGCGTCACCTCCGCCCTAACCGCGTCGTCATTGGGACGCCCGACGACGAGAATCTCAGAAAACCCTGACTTTTCAGCGATTTCGATCAGGCGGGAGAGGAAGGTGTGCCCAGTGACTGTCCCGTATGGGAGCAGCGGTTTGGACTGACCCATACGGGTCGACCGGCCCGCTGCCAGGATGATTGCCGCAACCATTTCGGGATTGTATTCGGCGATCTGGCACCCCGTCTCTCCTTGACTTCATGGGGCGAACTCCCTACACTGGCCCGGTTTTCAAGCCCAGCGCGACTATAAAGGGTTGCGCGAGTGCGGGGTAGAACGGCAGGTCGGCGCCTCTCCTTAATGTGCGGGCCGCTTCCTCCGGCCCGAACCCCAACTCAGCTTGAAGACACCTCTGGGATGTACCCGGGGGATCGCTACGGAGGACATGGGTATGACTAGCGGCACTATCGCTCGCCTTCTGATCGACAAGGGCTTCGGCTTCATTCGCGATGAGAGCGGGATCGAGCACTTCTTCCACCGCAGCGCCGTTCGTGGAGCCGTGTTCGAGCTTCTGCGCGAAGGACAGCGCGTGGAGTTCGTGATCGAGGAATCCGCGAAGGGACCGCGGGCGGGCGACGTCCGCCTGATCGAAGGCTAACCGCTCCTCTTAACCGCGGCGGGGCTTCCGCCTCGCCGCGTGCTCTCCTCTTCCCCTCACAACGTGACGACCCTCTTTCAACGCGCACGATCGATCGCCGCGCGGGTGATCCTTTTCGCCGTTGTGGCAGGGGTGCTCCTCGGCGCATTCGCGTGCCCCCGTGCCGGCCGGTACCTGGTCGTGGACGAGCCCATCCAACCGGCGGACGCACTCGTCGTGCTCGCGGGTGCGCGAGTGGGCCGCTGGCTCGAGGCGGTTGATCTTTATCGAGAGGGCAAGGGCAAACACATCCTCCTGAGTCCCGGATACCTCGAGGATGCCGAGGTTCAACTGCGCGCCCGCGGTATCCGCTACCCGGCCGCAACCGATCTCATCAGGGACGCGATGGTCCAGATGGGAATTCCCGCGAGTGTCATCAGCTCGATCCCGGACGGCATGGACAACACCGCCGACGAGGCGCTGGCTGCCGCCCGCATCGCGCGCGAACGCGGCTGGACGAGCATTATCGTCGTCACCTCGCCGTACCACACGCGGCGTTCCCTGTTTGCATTCCAACGGGAGCTGAAGGGAACGGGCGTCACTGTGCAGGTCCGCGGGACCCGGTATGACGATATCGACCCCGACCGGTGGTGGAAGCGCCGCGGTGATTTTCGTTTCGTGACGTGGGAGCTACAGAAGCTGATCGCTTATCGACTTGGCGTGGGGAGCTGAGTGGCCTTCAGCCAACGCCCAACTCCCAACGTCCAACTCCCAATGGAGCTCACGGAGTCGGGCCAACTGGCAGAATGATTGCTCCACTGCCAAGGGCAATGTTCTGGCGCAACAACAGCCTGTCGATCGTGCTCGGGACCTTGTTCGTGGCCTGCATGGCGGGCCAGGCACTGACCGGCTGGTTCGACTTCAATACCGACTCCGCGCAGCACGGTGAAAGCGCTGTCGGATTCGTTGCCTACCTGGCCTCGGGGCACTTCTGGGAAGCCACCGGTGAAAACTGGGAGAGCGAGTTTCTCCAGATGGCGGCCTTCGTCCTGCTCACGTGTTTCCTGCGGCAGAAGGGTTCGGCTGAATCCAAACGGATCGACGTCGTCGAGGACGTCGATCTCGATCCCAGACGATTCGCCGATCAGCCTGATGCACCCTGGCCGGTTCGACGTGGTGGCTGGGTGTTGAAACTCTATGAACACTCGCTCGGCCTGACGTTCATACTTCTCTTCATTGTCGCCATCGCGATGCACGCCGTCGGCGGCCTGGCCGAATACAACCAGGAGCAAGCCAGTCATGGCCAGGCCGCCGTCCCGCTCGCGGAATACGCCTTGTCGGCGCGGTTCTGGTTCGAGTCCTTTCAGAACTGGCAGAGCGAGTTCCTGTCGCTTGCGCTAATGGTGGTCGCGACCATCCACCTGCGCCAGCGTGGCTCCGCCGAGTCCAAACCCGTGCACGCCCCGCATGAGGAGACCGGGAGATGAGACGTCCGGACCTGGAGAAGGCGATCGCGGCACGCTAGACAGCGCCCAGGAGACAGACATGTATCAAGTGAGCGGCGGGTTGGGCGTCGTTTCCTTCGGCATCAGCGAGATGCTCATAGGGCTCGTGATCCTGATCGTGGTGCTCGTGGGCGTCTGGAAGGTCGCCAAACTGCTCTGGGCAGCCTCGTCCAATTGAGCGCTTGCTACGACTCGACGACTCGCCTTTTCATTACGTCCCGTTGTGGTGGTCGTGTCGTCGTGACGTCGTGACCGCCGGAGGCGGACCGTTTCAAACCTCTTTTGGTAGTTGGTTGAAGTTGGAAGTTCGCCGAAGGCGGTTGGCGGAAGCGCCTGGGAGTCGAACCCAGCCCGCGCGCGAAACGCGCGCAGCGACCGATTTTGAAGACCGGGAGGGCCACCGGGCCCCGTTCGCTTCCCTGCGACGATTGTACGACTACGACACTCGCGTCAGTCCAGCAGCCTGAGAAAGGCAGCCGTGTCACCGAGGTTCTCGAAGACATGCTGCGCGCCGGCGGCGCGCAGCTCCTCAACTGGTGACGACCCCGTCGCCACCCCGACGGCGACCGCGCCGGCCGCGTGGGCGCACGTCACGTCGTGCGGCGTATCGCCAATGACGAGGATGTGGTCATCGGCAATGTCGGGGAGGCCACAGGCGCGGGCGCGCTCGAGTGCGAACGGCACGAGCGCGTTACGGTCCGCGGCGTCGCCGCCAAACGCGCCACAGGTGAAGTAGCGCCAGAGGTCGAAGTAGCCAAGCTTCACGCGGGCGCCGGCTTCGAAGTTGCCCGTGACCAGCCCGACAAAGACGTCATCACGCCGCTCGAGCTCCTCGAGGATGTCCGCAATCCCGGGAAGGACTTCCTTACGTCCGCTGCCCGGTTGCTGAATCTCCTCGGCCAGGTTGGTGACATACCGATGCTCGAGATCGGCGAGCAGGCCACCGTCCAGCGAACGCCCGACCTTTCTGACGGCGTCCGAGAGGATGGCCCAATCGGTCCGCCCGGCCACCGGGATGCCGTCGAGGCCGTCCGCCTTCCCGAACACTTCCTGTAATGCGCGGTTCATCGCGCGCAGGCCGGCGCCGCCGGTGAGGACGAGTGTGCCGTCGATGTCGAAGAGGACGAGCTTACGCATGGGTGAAGGGCCGGGATAGAATCCGAACAGGAGGCAACGAATGAAATTGAAAGTGTTTGCTGTGGCGACCGCGGTTGCGGCGACGGGCGCCCTGGCGATGGCGCAGACGCCGCAGACTCACGGCAGTCATGTGGCCGCCAGCGCGGACATCAAGGGTAAGGGCATCAGTGGCACCGCCGAGTTCGCCGAGCACGCGCAATCGGGCAGCATGATGGTCGAGCTTTCGTTGACGGTGACGGGCCTCACGCCCGGGAAGCACGGCGTGCATCTGCATGCGGTTGGAAAGTGCGAGCCGGATTTCACGGCTGCGGGCGGACACTTCGATCCCGGTCCCGCGAGCAACACTGACCCTGACGCCAACCACCCGTTCCATATGGGCGACGTGCCCAACCTCGTCGTCGGCCCCGACGGCAAGGGCGCGATGAAGATCATGACGACCCGGGTCACCTTGTCGGACGGACCGCTGTCGGTCTTCGATGCGGACGGGACCGCGATCATCATTCATGGCAACGAAGACAAGGAGACGACCGGTGCGCCGAAGTCCGGCGTGAGCGGCGGACCGCGCGTCGCCTGCGGTGTGTTGGTGAAGAAGTAGCACTTACCGGAACCATCCTCGCTTCGCCTTCCATGGCACGAGCGCGCCGGTCGCAGGTTGCAACACCAGCGATCGGTGCGCCACACCCTCGGCAAACTCCACATCGAGTGTCAGGATCAAGGCCGTAGACCTGCGTCCGTGCATCGCGGCAGCAAAGTCGCGTGCCAGTGCCGGGCGCTCGGCCTCAGCCACGTCCGCCGTCGGATGCTCGACCAGCAGCACCTGCGGATTGAGCGCGAGGGCGCGGGCGAGGTGGGTCCGGGCGCGCAGGTGCGCCGGCAACTCGCCACCCAGGCGCGGCAGATGCTCAGGGCCAATCCCGCATTCGGCCGCGAGCGCGGCCACCTGCGTGGCAACCGCGGCCGGAACCGGATCGAGTTCCAGCGTGAACGGGAGCGCGAGATTCTGCTGCAGGGTCGAGCCTTCGAGCAAGACCGCGCGCGCGGCTCACGATCCCGAACCGGTCCAGCGACGCGAGCCAGGCGTCGCCGTCGGTAATGTGGGCAGTGGATGCGCCGAACGTCTCGACCGTCCCCTCGTCGGGCAGTGTGGCGCCAGTCACGAGGTTCACGAGGATCTCCGCCGCCGGCCCGTCCAGTCCTCCGAGTGACACGCGCTCGCCGTCCGCAACGGATAAATCGAGGATCCGGAGTGGCCGCAGCGCTCCGTAGTTCTTCTGCAGTTTGTCGATGCGTATGACGCTCATGAGCGTCTGGCTTTCAGCACCGCAAACTCCTCGGCCGTGAGGGTCATCTCGCCGAGGCCGCAGCGCCTGCGCCCGAGGCGTCCGCGCCCAATATCGTCATGAAAGTCGGAGCCGGCCGAAACCGCGACACCAAGACTTGCAGCCAGCGCGCGATAACGCGCTTCGGTCGGGGCGTCGTGATCGGTGTGCCGCACCTCGAGCGCCTGGAGACCAGCCGCCGTGAGTCTGGGAATGATCGCGTCCATCCCGGCAAGGCCGGGATGCGCCAGCGACGCAACCCCTCCCGCTTCGGTGATGATGCGGATCACCTCGTCCGGTGACGCGCCTCGGCGTGGAACGAAGGCGGGCCGACCGTTCTCGAGATACCGATCGAAGGCTTCATCGCTCGTGCTGACGTGACCTGCCGCCAGGAGCGCGGCGGCCACCTGCGGACGCCCGACGCTGCGTCCGGTTGCCAGCCCCTCCTCGATGATCGGTGCCGGGTCGATCGGTGCGCCGAGCAGCGCCAGCCGTTCGGCCATATCCCGCACGCGGCGCAGCCGGTCTTCCCTCTGCGCCTTCAGAAAGGAACGCAGCGCGGGATTGTTCGGGTCGAAAAAGTATCCGAGGACGTGGACATCCCGGCTGCTCTCGACCGCCGTGATCTCGATCCCGTTGACCAGCGTCATTCCCCGGGCCGACGCTTCGGCTCGCGCCTCGGCAAGACCGCCGGTGGTGTCGTGATCGGTCACGGCCAGCGTCGTGATCCCGGCCGCGGCTGCGCGCGCGACAAGAGCCGCGGGCGCAAGTGCGCCGTCCGATGCGGTGGTATGGAGGTGCAGATCTATCACTTAGGAAGTTCGCGCACTTAGGAAGTTCGCGCACTCAGGACGTTCGCGTACCGCGGCGTTCGCGCACTCAGGCGTTCGCGCGCGGACGACGGGTCGTCCGTTTCTCGATCTTGCCGCTGCGCTGCTGTCGCTCGAGGAGCGAACGGTACTCCCGGATCAGGAGCTCGAGGTGGACGCGTTCTTCGTCCGCGAATTCCAGGAAGATCTTCTTCCCCTCGGAGTCTTCGAACTTCTCACCATACCGTTTGAAGAACCGATGCGATCCCCGTTCACACTTGATGCCGATCATCAGTGCTTCGCGGTCATTGACACCCTTCGACAGCTGCTCGGCGCCGGCGGCGAAGAGTCCGTTCGCCGCCCCCTTGAAGAACAGGAACGTCGGCCGGGATTCAAGTTCCGGATCCTGCTCGAGCAGCTCGCGATAGCGCGCCTCGAGTGTACCGAGGTGCTCCTTTTCCTCTTCCGCGAGTTTCTCGAAGATGCGGCGGCCGCGCGCGTCCTTCGTCAGCTTGGCGGCCCGTGAATAGAAGTCGAGGCCGCTGCGCTCGGTCGCGATCGCAATCCGCAGCGCATCGCGCGCGAACAGTAGCTCCGTCACTCCACCCTCGGCCGTCGCCGGCCGTCCCGTCCGGCACGCGTCGCACTCACCGTGAATCTGCAGAACGCTCTGGCGTTGCGCGAAGCCTCGCGCCGCCGCCACCTCTTCGATGAGGGTCTCGATGTCCGAGCTCAGGAACTCGAACGACCGATTGCAGCTTTTGCAAATGAGATGAAAGTGTCGCGGATGACGATAGGAATGCTCGAAACGGAAGCGGCCCTCGCCGAAATCGACCTTGCGGGCAATCCCGGCGTCGACCATCCACTGCAGCGTCCGGTAGATGGTGGCGCGGCTGATGCGCTGATCTTCGCGGCCGATCAGGTCGACCAGGTCGTCAGCCGTCAAGTGCCCCTGCTGGCGCAGGAACACGTTGACGATGAGATCGCGCTTGCCGGAGCGCTTGCTGCCGGCCGGTCGCAAGCTGTCGATGAAGGTGGCGGTGGAGTCGATGGCCATGGAAGGATCGGCTTATCGACTCAGCACCTTGCCGCGAGCTAGACCGAGAAGGAGGATCCGCAGCCGCAGGTCGACTTCGCGTTCGGGTTCTTGATGGTGAAGCCACCGCCCGTGACGTTGTCAACGAAGTCCACTTCGGCGCCGCTCAGGTAACGCGCACTGATGGGGTCGATCAGGAGCTTGACGCCGTTGGACTCAATGACCGAATCCGTCGTCGCGTCGCCTTCGCCTTCGTCGATCATCAGGCCGTACTGGAAGCCCGAGCATCCGCCACCCTGGACGAACACCCGCAGACCGGCGCTCAGCTTGTTCTCTTCTGTCAGCAGCTCGCTGATCTTCTCGGCTGCAGTTGGTGTCACGTTGATCATTAATGTGCCTCCCGGGCTCCCTTGATTATACGCGGGGTGGCGAAATGCCTCAACCCCAACCCCTTCAGGCAGATACATCGATGGAGGGGCCGTTTTGGGGCCTGGCCCCCTTTAGGACGCCCGTCCACCCCGGCTGGATCCCCGGCTTGTCGAACGGGGAGCCGGGGCACGATACTGGGCTCCGAGATGAAAACCCTATCCGATCGGCTGTTACACGACGCTGTGGTCGAAAAAATCTGGAAGCGCGATCCCTCCACCTGGAGTGCGGCACCCGGCAGCGCCGACGCGAAGTCGATCGAAACCCGGCTCGGATGGCTCGACGTGGGCCAGACGATGAAGCCGCACATGGCCGCGGTGCACCGGTTGCGCGACCAGGTGCGGGACGAGAAGTTCGAGGCGGCCTACCTGCTCGGCATGGGCGGCAGCAGCCTCTGCGCCGAGGTGCTGCGCTCCGTCTTCGGCATCGCCGATCGTCACCCGCAGCTGTACGTCCTCGATACCACCGACGAACAGACCATCACCACCGCGGCCTCGAGAATGGATCCCGCCCGCACGCTCTTCATCGTCGCCAGCAAGAGCGGTGGGACCGTGGAAGTCGCCTCGATGGAGCGGTTCTTCTGGGCACGAATGCACGCGGCACTCGGAGCGGATGCCGGCCGTCACTTCGTCGCGATCACCGATCCCGGCACGGCGCTGCAGTCCCTTGCCGAAGAGCGTGGTTACCGCGAGGTGTTCATCAATCCCCCCGACATCGGCGGACGATTCTCAGCCCTGTCGCTGTTTGGTCTCGTGCCGGCGGCAGTGATCGGCGCACCTGTCGATACCCTGCTTGCGGGCGGTGTGGCGATGGCGGCGGGCTGCCGCCAGCACAATCACACCAACGCCGGCCTCGAACTGGGTGCCTTCATCGCGGCGGCGGCCCGCGACGGACGCGACAAGCTCACCGTCGCGCTCGCGCCGTCGTTTGCGTCGCTGGGTTTGTGGATCGAGCAACTCGTTGCCGAGAGCACCGGCAAACACGGGAAGGGGTCGTTGCCGGTGGTGGACGAACCGCTCGGGCGCCCGGACGAGTACAGCACCGACCGGGCGTTCGTATCAGTCGCTTCCGAATCGGATGCCCCCGACGAGGAGCGCTTGGAGGCGCTCGCCGCGGCAGGGCACCCGGTGCTGCGGCTTTCGATGCGCCACGACGGCCTTGGCGCCGAGTTCTTCCGTTGGGAGTTCGCGACCGCGGTCGCGGGCGCCGCTCTCGGCGTCAATCCGTTCGACGAGCCGAACGTATCGGAGGCCAAAGACAAGACCAAAGCGCTGCTTGCGGGTTACGCAGCGAATGGCCGCTTCGATGACCAGGCCACGCCCCCTTCGGCTGCGGCCGTGCGCGAGAGGATTGCGTCCATTCGTCCTGGCGACTACGTCGCTTTCCTCTCGTACCTTCCGGGCGAGTCCGACGTCGAGAGTACCGTCGCCGAGATCCGCCAGGCGCTGCGCGCCCGGACCCGGGCGGCGAGTACGTTCGGTCTTGGTCCACGATATCTGCACTCCACGGGTCAGTACCACAAGGGCGGGCCCAATACGTGTGTCGCGTTCGTCCTCACCGCGGATGACGAGAGCGCGACGCCAATACCGGAAGCGGGGTATTCGTTCGCAGGGCTGAAGCGTGCCCAGGCGCTCGGTGATGTGCAGGCGCTCGAGGCGCACGGCCGCCGTGTGCTGCGTCTGCATTTCAAGAACGCCGGCACCGCCGCCGCTGAATTGCAACGTCTGTTCACTGACGCCCTGACGATCTAGGGCGGCACTTCGCGCCGCCTCGACTGCTATTGCGTTCGCAAGCCCGCCAACACCGTCGCAGACGCGTCTTCAACGTCTCGGTGCAGGCTATTGCCGTGCGAATCCATCGTGACGATGGCTGGGAAATCGCGCACCTCGAGATGCCACATCGCTTCCGGCGTTCCGAACTCCATGTGCGACACGCCATCCACCCGCTCGATGCAGCGCGCGTAAAACTGCGCGGCGCCACCGACGGCGTTGAGATATACCGCTCCGGACTCTTTCAAGCCGGCAAGCGTCTTTGCACCCATCCCACCCTTGCCGATCACGACCCGGACGCCGAACTTCTTGATGATGTCGGCTTGGTACGGCTCTTCGCGGATGCTGGTCGTGGGGCCGGCGGCTGTGACCGACCAACCGCCGCCTTCGCCTAGCTCGGCGGCCGGCCTTCGCCTGCGGCTTCGGCAGGCTCTTGCTGCTTCTTCACCACGGGCCCGCAGTGATAGAGGACGGCGCCGTTCAGATCCACGGCGGCCTCGTGCTTCATCAAGTGTGCGTGGACGGCGTCGCGCCCCGTATACATGCGACCCGAGATGAGGACGACATCACCCACTTTCAGCTCGCGGACCTGCGCCTCGGTGATCGGCGCCCGCAGAGAAATCTCGCGGCCGGTCCGCGGGAACCCGGCGGCGACGAGTTCCGGCGCGAGCATCGGCTTGGACTTCTCGGCGTCGCGATACATCCACGAATTGATCGACCCGGTCGTCGCGTCGAGGCGAACGCCGAGACGGCGGAATGCCCAGCAGTTGTAGGCGATTGAAACAAAGAAACTCGCCGGCAACCGGTTGAGCGCGCCGATCTTGCAGCCGATCAGAGACGTCCGTCCGCTGAACCCCATCGGCCCGACGGTGAGCCGGTTGGCTTCATCCATGATCGACGCTTCGAGCTGCGCCAGCCGCGGGTCCGCGTTCGTGTCATCCAGGGTGCGGAACAACTGTTCCTTGGCGTAGAGATACCCCGACGTCCGATCACCGCCGACGCACACACCCACTGCGCCGGGGCTGCAACCTTTCCCCTGCGCTTTCCAGACCGCGTGCAGAATGCACTTGCGCACGCCTTCGAGCGAGCGATCGGCGCGGCCAAGGTGCTCGAGGTCGGCCGGCAGCGCGTACTGCGCGTTGGTATTCTCGCAGCCGCCGCCCTTCAGGATCAGCCGCACCTCGACCTCATCCCGTTCCCACTGGTCGAAGTGGATGATCGGCGTACCGGGTCCGAGGTTCGTGCCGGAGTTCTCGCCGGTGATCGAATCTACCGAATTCGGACGCAGCTTGCCGCGCCTGGTCGCCTCGGCGACAGCCTCGCGGATTTGCGCCCGCATCCAGATTTGATTCGCGCCGACCGGAACGTGCACTTCGAAGGTCGGCATGCCGGTGTCCTGGCAGATCGGCGCCTCGCCCGCCTCGGCCTGGTCGATGTTCTGGGCAATGATCGTCAACGCCTGGCCGGCACGCGTCGCGGGCGCCTCGGACGCCAGCGCACTCGACATCGCGGCGCGGACGTCAGGCGGCAGGTCCGCAGAGGTCCGGGTGATGAGTTCGACGATGCTGTCGAAGAAAGCGGGAAGCATGCGAGCAGTATAATTTGACCGAGGGCCTGCGGCTGGCACGGAGTCGCCCGACCTTAAGGTCGGGCCTACAGGTCGGGCCCACAGAGGCAACAATGAAAGTGCGAGTCGAGCGCGATCCGCTTGGCGAGGTGCGCGTGCCGGCCGACGCGTTCTACGGCGCCCAGACCCAGCGTGCCGTCGAGAATTTCCCCATCAGCGGCCTGACCGCCCCACCCGAGCTGGTCACGGCAACCGTCCAGATCAAGAAGGCAGCCGCGGAAGCCAATGCATCGCTCGACCGGCTCGACCGGAAGATCGCCGACGCGATCATCGCCGCCGCCGACGCCATCCTCGAGGGGCAGTATCGGGATCAGTTCGTGGTCGACATCTACCAGGCCGGCGCCGGAACCTCCCACAACATGAACACGAACGAGGTCCTCGCCAACCTCGCGGAAGAACGGCTGGGCGGACGACGCGGGACATACAAGCGCGTGCATCCGAACGATCACGTCAACATGGGCCAGTCCACCAACGACGTGTTTCCCACCGCCACCCGGCTGGCGGTGCTGGCCGCGATGGCGGATCTCTCGAGCGCGGCGGACGGCCTGGCCGGTGCACTCGAGCGAAAACGCGATGAGTTTGCGCACGTCCTGAAGACCGGCCGCACCCATCTTCAGGATGCTGTCCCGATTACGCTCGGCCAGGAGTTCAGCGGCTTTGCTGCCAACCTGCGTCACGCCGCCGCCGATGTCGAACGGAGCGCGCTGCAACTGCACGAGTTGAACCTCGGTTCGACGGCCCTTGGAACCGGCCTCAACGCCGGCGACGACTACACCGACCGCGCCATCTCGCACCTCGCCGGGGCAACCGGGCTACCGGTGCGGCCGGCCGAGAACCGCTTCCGCGTCACCCAGAGCATGGGTGATGTGCTCGCCTGCTCCGCTACCCTTCGCCGGCTCGCGGTGGAGGTCGGGAAGATTGCCTCGGACCTGCGACTCCTGAGCATGGGGCCGCGCGCCGGCATCGCGGAGATCCAGTTGCCCGCGGTCCAACCCGGGTCGTCGATCATGCCCGGCAAGGTCAATCCGTCCGTCCCCGAGATGGTCAACCAGGTCTGCTACCAGGTGATTGGCTGTGACGCCGCGATCCTCGCGGCCGCGGACGGCGGCCAGCTCGAACTCAATGTCATGATGCCGGTCATCGCCTGGAACGCGCTGCACGCGACCCGCATCCTCGGCAACGCGATGCGCGTCTTCGAAACCCGCTGCGTCGCCGGCATCCTCGCTGACGAAGCGCGGTGCCGGGAGCTGCTCGATCGCAGTACCGCCATTGCCACGGCCCTCAGTCCCTACATCGGGTACGCTGAGACCGCCGACATCGCGAAGACGGCGGTGGCCACCGGCCGGAGCATCCGGGAGCTGGTGCTCGAGCGCGGACTGCTCGAACCCGCGCAGCTCGACTCCATCCTCGCTGTCGAAGCGATGACGACACCGGGCGTCCCGGGTGCTGGGGGTGGGGCCCGCCCGCTCGACCATCCGGCGGGGGCCCCAGCGCAAACTGAGAATAAGGACACACGTGTTGGTGCCACCAAGACTTCTCGCGGCAGCGGTGCTCGCGCTGGCGATCCCCCTGGTCCCGCCGGCCGGGCAGGCACAGCAACGCCCGCACGGACGGCTGTTCCCGCCGCAGGATCTCGGCCTGCTCGAGGGGCCGGACCGGGACGCGTGGCAGCGTCCCGACCAGATCATGGACTTCCTCGAGATCGCGGAAGGAAGCGTCGTCGCTGACATCGGCGCCGGCGGTGGCTGGTTCACGATCCGGCTGGCGCGGCGAGTAGGGCCGAACGGCCGCGTTTACGCCCAGGACATCCAGCCCGAGATGATCGGCGCCATCGACCGGCGGGTCGAACGCGAGGGGTTGAAGAACGTCGGGACCGTGCTCGGCACCCCGGTCAATCCCAACCTCACCAACCCGGTGGACGTCGTCCTCATCGTCGAGACGTATTACGAGATGGAGGACCCGCGGACGCTCCTTCGCAATGTCCGCAACTCCCTCAAGCCTGGCGGCCGGGTCGGCATTGTGGAGTTCAAGAAGGATGGTCACGGCCCGGGCCCACCGATGGACGTGCGGGTCGACCCGGAGACCGTCATCCGCGACGCCGAGACGGCCGGCCTGCGGTTGGAAGCGCGAGGCGACTTCCTCCGCTATCAATACCTGCTGAAGTTCGTCGTCGATACCAAGTAATGCAGGTTCCAGCGTTCTTCGCCGAGTTCCAGCACGCCACCGACAACGAGCTTCGCCGGCTGGTGCCTGACGCCGGTGACCCCGTGCAGCGGGCGATGGCTTACACGCTGCTGGCGCCGTCCAAGCGCGTGCGCCCGGTGTTGACTCTTCTCTGCGCCCAGTTGTGCGGTGGGTCCGCCGCGCGCGGGCTGCCGGCGGCCGCGGCCGTCGAACTGATCCACGCATCGTCGTTGATCCTCGATGACCTGCCGTCCATGGATGATGCGGCGCTGCGTCGCGGACGCGCGACGAACCACAAGGTGTTTGGCGAAGCGATCGCGATACTCGCAGCCTTTGCGCTACTCAACCTGTCGTTCGGCACGATCTCGAAAGCCTACGATCCGGACCTGGCGGCGCGCTTGACCGCGCTGCTGTCGGGTGCGGTCGGCAACGACGGCCTGATCGGCGGGCAGGCGGCAGATCTGCTGGCGACCGACCAGGTGATTGGATTCGAGATGCTCGAGCGGATCCACCGCGGCAAGACCGGCGCGTTGTTTGTCGCCGCGGCTGCGTCGGGTGCACTGACGGCCGGCGCGTCACCCGAGACCGTCGCCTCGCTGACCGCTTACGCAAAGAATCTGGGCCTTGCGTTCCAGATCATCGACGACCTGCTCGACGTCGAAGGGGATCCGGCCGAGACCGGCAAGGACGTCAGGGAAGATGTGCGGAAGACCACCTTCGTCTCTTTCAGCGGCGTCGACGGGGCGCGGCAACTGGCGCGCGAGCTGTGCGACACCGCCGATCGGGCGCTCGTCCCCTTCGGCAAGCGCGCGGACCGGCTCCGTGAGCTGTCTGTATTCGTTGCGAGCCGGAGCCTCTAGCCGATGGACCCTTCGAGGCGCGACGGCCCTCCACCGGCGACCGAGATCCGCGTCGATGAACTGCGGACGCAGTTGCGAGCCCTGGGCTATCTCGACGCCGGCGTCGATCGTTTCGTGCTCGGCCCCGCGAGTGGCGCGCGCAGCCCGTTCGCGATCGCGGCCCTGGGTTCGCTGCGGATCGGTGTGCTGGCCGCCGTCCTTCTCGGCCCCGCGGCGGCAGTAGGGATCGGGACCCGCTTCCCCGGGCTGGTCACCGGCACGAGCGATGCGATCGTTGTCGCTCTCTACCTCGCGCTGCTCTTCGGTGCGGCCGCCACGATCGTTTCGTTTCTCGCCAGCCTGATCGTGGCGCGGCTGCCGGTTTCATGGATCGGCCGCCGGGCGCGAAGCGTCTCTCGAGGCGCCGGCGTCGTGGTCGGCGGTGCGTGCCTGGCCTACCTGACCCTGTGGTGGCGCATTGCGAATCCGGATCTCGCCAGCCTTTCGCCGCTCTGGACCGCCTCGGCGCTCGCCATCGCCGTGTTCATCAGCCTTCTGCTCGGTCACGCCAGCACCATCACTGCCTTTGCCGTCATTGTCGCCACTCATCCCGAGACAGCACCCGCGCAACGTCGATCGACGTGGAAGCTGACGGTGAGTGCCGGCATCCTGGCATTCGGATCGGCGGCGGTTCTGCTGCTCATGACCGCACCGGCGCCGGCGTCACAGGGACCAGCGCCGAACCTTGCGGTCGTCTCACCGGGGGTCCGGGTCCGGGTCATCGCGATAGACGGATTGGATCCCGCCACGGTGCGAGCACTGGCGGCTGCACGCGTGCCGAATCTCAGCCGGATGCTCGAGGGCGGCTCCATCCACATTGCGGCCGGGGACGTTCGCGATCCCGCGCGCGACTGGACGACGATTGCCACCGGGCAACCACCCGAGGTCCACGGCGTGCAGGGACTCGAAACGCGGCGAGTGGCAGGAATTCAAGGCTCCGTCTCGTCGAGCCGGCAAGAGGGGGTCTTCAGAGCACTGCGCGGCGCGACCGACATGCTGCGATTGACCCGGCCGTCCACGGCGAGCGGGGCGGAACTGCGATCGAAAACGATATGGGAGGTCGCGGCAGACGCCGGGCTGCGGCCCGCGGTCATCAACTGGTGGGCAACGTGGCCCGCGTCTACCGCCGGCGCCAATCCGCCGATCGTGATCTCTGACCGCGCGACGCTTCGCCTCGAACGCGGCGGAGCGCTTGATGGAGAGATCGCTCCAGCGGCCCTCTACGACCGCCTCCGTAACGACTGGCCTGCCATAAGGCAGGAAGCGGAGGGGCTCATGACTACCCTGCCGCCATCCAGTGCTCCCGAATCGGCGGCGGTGTTGAAACGTGCCGCGGAAGTCGACGCCTTGCAAGTCGTCATGGCGTCCCGTGTCCGAGCCGCGTCCGTCGATCTGGTCGCGCTGTATCTTCCCGGGCTCGACATCGCTCAGCACTCGCTGCTCGGTTCCGGAGCGACGGGTTCACCGTCCGCGCTCCAGGCCAGGCTCGAGGACGTGCGGAACTATTACGTCTATCTCGACGGACTGCTGAAAGACGCACTGGTGCCTGCCGATGACGAACTGGTGATCCTGCTGGCGCAGCCAGGACGGCTGCAGACGATCGATCACGGATTGATGGCGGCGCAGGGGGCACTCGCGGGAAGCGGCGTCACCGGCACGGCGCGGGCGGTCGACATTGCACCGACAGTGCTTCACGCACTCGGGGTGCCGGTCAGCCGTGAGGTCGCGGGAACGCCGATCCTCAAGTTGTTCTCGATCGAGTTTGCGAAGAGATTTCCCGTGCGGGAAGTGGAAGGCTACGGACGGCGAGTGTCGCCGACGGGGCTGCGCGATGGGCAGCCGCTCGACCAGGAGATGATCGAGCGGCTCAGAAGCCTGGGTTACGTGCGCTGACCGATCAGCTTCCAGAGACCTGGAAGGATCGCGGCGCCGAGGAAGATCTTGAAGACGTCACCGAGCAGGAACGGATAGAGCCCGGCGTGCAAGGCCGCCTCGAAACCGATCGCGGCCGGACGCGCAACGAAGGCGAGCCACGGGACGCCGAAGGCGAAGATGACCACCAGGCCGGCCGCCATCGCCAGCACCGAGGTCGAGTAGCGCCGGTCGAATCCACGCTCTGCCAGGTAGCCGGTCAGGAACGCCGCGAACGGGTAGCTCAGAAGATATCCACCGGTTGGACCGAGAAGGCGCAACGGGCCCTGTGGCAGGACCGGGGAGGCGGCAAAGACCGGCAATCCCGACAACCCGGCGAGCAGGTATAACACCTGGGCCGCCATCCCGAGACGAGAGCCAAGGGCGGCCCCGCCGATGAGGACGACCATGTCCTGCATGACGAGTGGCACCGGCGTCACGCCGAGCGGAACGCTGATCTGCGCCGCGGCAGCGGTGGCGGCAGTGATGAAGAGCATGGCCGCGATGCGCGTGGCGGCGGACATTTCTGTCCCGTTGGTCCACGTGGTGAGGAGCGTGCCGGGCCCGGTTCGTGCGGTGTTCATAACTGACGGATTCTAACGTATGCGTACGGCACTGACAATTGCGGGGAGCGACTCGGGCGGCGGGGCGGGCATCCAGGCCGACCTGAAGACGTTTGCGGCGCATGGTGTTTACGGCACCAGTGCCATCACAGCCGTTACCGCCCAGAACACTCGCGCTGTGTCGGGATGGGAAGCGGTTTCCCCGGCCCTGGTCGTCGCGCAGATCGAGGCCGTGGTCTCGGATATCGGCGCCGACGCCGTCAAGACCGGGATGCTCGCCAATGCCGCCATCGTTGCCGCGGTTGCCGAGACGGTGCGGCGCCTCGGCCTGGCCGTCCTGGTTGTCGATCCGGTGATGATTGCCAAGGGCGGGGACCGCCTCCTCGAAGAGGCCGCCGTCGCGGCGATCAGGACGCAATTACTTCCGCTCGCCACGGTCGTCACGCCGAATATTCCGGAGGCCGAGGAACTCACCGGCATGCGCATCACGTCTCTCGACGAGATGAGGACGGCGGCCCGAAGGATCCTGGAGCTCGGCCCGAGCGTCGTACTGGTGAAAGGCGGGCACCTCGACGGGGACGAGAGTGTCGACATCGCGGCGGACCGGAATGGGACGTTCGAGTTCCGCGGCCCGCGGATCGCGACACTGCAGACGCACGGCACGGGTTGCACCCTGGCGTCCGCGATCGCCTCGAACCTGGCTCTCGGCTACGAGGTCCGCGATGCCATCGGGCGCGCCCGCGTCTACCTCGAGGGCGCGATCAGGAATGCCCCGGGAATCGGGCACGGGCACGGTCCGCTGGGCCATTTCTGGCGCGGGGTATACTGAATTTTGTGTCTCAGCGATTCCGCGTGGGCGACGAACCGCTCGATGCGGCGGCAGTCGTAGCGGCGGTGGCGCACCCCGGCTGCGGCGCAGTGACGACGTTCATCGGGCTGGTTCGCAATGAAAATGTGGGCCGGCAAGTGCTCTTCCTCGACTACGAAGCTTTCGAACCGCTGGCGGTGAAATCGTTCGAACGCATCAGTGACGAAGCGGCCGAGCGGTGGCCCTCGACACACCTGGCCATTCACCACCGGGTGGGCCGCGTCAGTATCGGTGAAGCCAGCGTGGCGATCGCGGCCGCATCGCCGCACCGGGCCGACGCCTTTGCGGTGGCCCGCTATGCCATCGAGCGCATCAAACAGATCACGCCGATCTGGAAGCATGAGCACTTCGAGGGTGGCGAGGTCTGGATCGAGGGCGCCACCGCGGATCCGCAGGACGACGAAGCGCGGCAGGTCGCCATGGGGCGGGCATGCTCGTAACCGTGCGGCTGTTTGCACGGTTGCGTGAGATCGCCGGCGCCCCCGACGTTGCGGTGGTGTTGCCGGAGGCCGCTACCGTACAGGACGCCTGGCAGGCGCTCGCCGGACGATTTCCCGCGCTGGCGGCATATGCCGGGAGCGTGTCGTGCGCGGTCAACGAGGATTACGCGCGGATGAACGCGGCGCTGAAGCACGGAGACGAAGTGGCGTTCCTGCCACCGGTATCCGGCGGGTAAGCGATCGCGAGAGCTGATTTTATGATTTTCGACAAACTCACCGCGCTCGAGGCCAAGTACGAGCAGCTGATGGCCGAGATGGGGACGCCGGCCGTCCAGGCCGATACGGCGAAGTTCCGTACGCACTCGAAGACCGTGTCGGAACTCCAGCCGCTCGTCGACGCCTACCGCGAGTACAAAGCGGTGGCCGAACATATCGCCGGTGCGGAGGAACTGCTGAAGGATCCGGACATGCGCGACCTCGCGCAGGACGAGCTCCAGTCGCTCCAGGCGCGCCGGGATCAGCTCATGTCGGAGATCAAGGTCCTCCTGATCCCGAAAGATCCCAATGACGCGAAGAACGTCATGCTCGAGATCCGGGCGGGCACGGGCGGTGAAGAGGCGGCCCTCTTCGCCTCGGACCTCTTCAGGATGTACTCGCGCTACGCAGAGCGACAGGGCTGGAAGCTGGAAGTCCTGAACATGAGCGACGGCGGCACCATCGCGCAGATCGAGGGGCGGAACGTTTACAGCCGTCTCAAGTACCGAGAGCGGCGTTCACCGCGTCCAGCGCGTGCCGGTGACGGAAGCAAGCGGACGGATCCATACGTCCACGGCCACGGTCGCGGTGCTGCCCGAAGCGGAGGAAGTGGACGTCCAGATCCAGGAGAAGGATCTGCGCATCGATACGTTCTGTTCCAGTGGACCCGGCGGCCAGAGCGTCAACACGACCTACTCAGCGGTCCGCATCACGCACCTCCCGAGCGGCATCGTCGTCTCGCAACAGGACGAGAAGTCGCAGGTGAAGAACCGCGCCAAAGCGATGAAGGTCCTGCGTGCGCGTATCTACGATCTCGAGATGCAGAAGCAGCATGACGCGATCGCCAAGGACCGGAAGACCCAGGTCGGTACCGGCGAACGCTCCGAGAAGATCCGCACCTACAACTTCCGCGAGAACCGCATCACCGATCACCGCATCGGCCACACGATGCACCAGCTGACCGCCGCCCTCGACGGCGACCTCGGCGAACTGATCGACGCCGCGGTCACCTACTTCACTTCCGAAAAGCTCAAGGACGCGACCGGCGGCGAGAACGCGGCCTGATGGCCTCGGTCGCCGAGCGGCTGACGGCTGCGCGGCGGCGGCTCGAAGCGGCCGGTCTGAACGCGGCTGACGCGGCCCTCGACGCCGAGGTGCTCACTCGCCACATCCTCGGCTGGGACCGCGCCGACCTCATCGTCCGCGGCCGCGACCCCGAGCCACCGGACTTCGCCGCGCGCCTCGACGCCCTGATCAGCTAGGCGCGCCGCGCGAGAACCTGTCGCCCAGATCACCGGCGTCCGCGAATTCTGGGGGCTGGAATTCGAAATCACACCTGACGTCCTGATCCCGCGCCCGGAGACCGAGATCGTTGTCGAAGAAGCGCTGGCATTTGCCGCGGCACATCCGTGCCGGACGATCGTTGACGTCGGTACCGGCAGCTGGCTGCCTCGCCGTCACGATCGCGCATGCACTGCCTGACGTTCACGTCACAGCAGTGGACGCGTCCGCGGCTGCACTCGAGGTCGCCCGGCGCAACGCGGCACGTCACGGCGTCGAGGGTCGCGTCACCTTCCATCACGGCGATGTTCTCGAGGGGCTCTCGGGACGCGCCGACCTCATCGTCTCGAATCCTCCCTACGTGCCGGAAGCCGATGCCGCCTCCATGCAGGAGGACGTCGTCCGCTACGAGCCGTACATGGCCCTCTTCGGCGGCAGCACAGGATTCGAAGTGATCGAGCGGCTGTTTCGCCAGGCGGCCGATCACCTTGCACCCGGCGGGCAACTCATTGTTGAATTCGGCTTCGGCCAGGCCGAGCAGGTCAAAACGCTCGCCGAAGCAGCGGGGTGGCGGATCGTGCGCGTCCGCGACGACCTGCAGTCCATCCCGCGCACAATTGTCTTGAGCAGGACACCGAATGCCTGACTGTCTCTTCTGCAGAATTATCGCCGGCGAGATTCCAGCCGCCATCGTCTACCAGGACGAGCAGTTGGTCGCCTTCAAGGACATCACGCCGCAGGCGCCAACCCACATCCTCGTCATCCCGAGGCGCCACATCGCCACGCTCAACGATCTCGTGCCGGAAGACGATGGGCTGGTGGGAGAAATGACGCGTCGCGCCGCCGCGATTGCGAAGGAGCTGGGATTGGCGGACCGGGGTTACCGGGTCCTTTTCAACTGCAACGCTGAGGCAGGACAGACGGTGTTCCACATCCACCTGCACCTGGTCGGCGGCCGCAGGCTGGGCTGGCCACCCGGATAGGAGAATGGAAAGGGAAAAGGGAAGATGGAAAAGTATCTAGCGCGCCAAGTCAAGAGTTCACTGGCCCGCGACGGGCTTCGCGCGACAGAAAGAAGTCCACGGCACGATAGCCGCGCGCGAAGTAGGCCTGGAAAATCTGGCGCGTCGCCATCCGCCACTCGAGCGCGAGCGCTGGCGCTTGCGCCTGCATCTCGGTGAACCCGACCGGGATCTCCACGAGCACGCGGCGGTCCTCGAGATCGAGCCGGCCGGCCATTGGTGCCAGCCACTCGCCCGCCTCTCGCGAGGGGTTTACGACCGGGGCGGCAACGACCGAGGCGTCGCGCATCAGCAGCCCGGCCTTCTCGGCGGTGCGGCGTTCGACGTGCGGTTCATTGAGGTGCCATTCCGCGACGAAGCGATCCGTCGGTGAACCGCGATGCAGCAGGCTGCTCGACTCGCCGTAGATGTTTTCCTCGTACTCCTCGACGACGACGCCGAGCTTCGCGAAGTTGAGGTGGGCGTTCATCGCCTGCAGTGGATCGTAGGTCCACTCGATGAGGTCCAGCCCCATCGCGCGCGTCGCGTCGCGCTGCGCCAGCTTCAGTCTCGTCCCCAGGTTCGCTGACCTCGCGGCAGAGGTGACACCCAGCATGTGGGACCACTGCATCAGTCGTCCGGCCTTGATCCCGGGGATGGAGTAAACGAACCCGTTCATCGCACCGGCGTCATCGAAGGAGCCGAGCAGAATCCCGCCACGCTTGATCGTCACGATCAGGATCGGCGCCGGCACCACATCTTCGGCGTCGGTATATCCCCAGACTTCTTTTTCGAGCGCGACGACTTTCTGGCAGTCTTCGAGGGTTGTCAGTGGACGGATCAGCGACATGGTTCTAACTCACGTGGGGCTCTGCCCCACACCCCGGCTCGGTCGCTTGCGGGGGCCCCGACACCCGCGCCGCTCCCTCGCAGGCGCGCCGTGCGCGCCTTGGAGCGTGAAGGTTCTCGGACACGCTCCTACAGATGCCCCGGCAGTTCGCGCAGCGACTGTATCACCGGCAAATCGGGCGGCGTCCCCACTTGACGGCCGGCACGAGCCACGAGCACGCCGCGCATGCCGATCGCGAGCGCGCCCTCGATGTCATGGGCGAGGCTGTCGCCCACCATCACTGCATCGCCCGGCGGCGGGCTGCCGACCGCCTGAAGAGCCGCTTCAAAGATGCTGGGGTGCGGCTTCATGAACCCATGCTGGTACGACGAGAGCGAAACATCGAACAGGCCGTTGAGCTCGAAGTGCTCGGCGAACGTCGACAGACACCGTTGCGTGTTGGAGATCAGCCCGATCTTGACGCCCGTGGACCTGAGCGCGCGCAGCACGTCTGGAACCTCCGGGTACATCTCGAAGTGGTGGCACGCGGCCCACTGGTCGTAGATGTCACGCGCCGCCCGCTCCACACCTGGTCCCCGGCCTCCCATGCCCTCGATGATGCGGCTCGTGTACCGGACGAAGATCTCGGGATCGTAGGCGGCCGATGTGCTCTCGAGCAGAGGTGAGGCCTGCGCGACCGCTCGGTCGAATGCCTCGACCGCCACGGTCACGCCATGTCGAGCACAGAAGTCCCGATAGCCGCTGGCCTGGAATGAAGGGCCGGGGTGGATGAGCGTGAAGTCGACGTCGAAAAAGACCGCCCGGGTCACCGCAGACATCTACTCGATGGGACCCGCGACGACGATGGACGCTTTCGTGGGATCGAGGACCTCGGCCGCCGCCTCGTGGACGTCGTCCAGGCTGACCTCGCGCAGGAGTTGAGGCAGACGGCGATCGTGATCCAGCCCGAGACCGAACTGTTCAACTCCAAGCAGGAACTCGCCGATGCCTTCGTTGGTCTCGAGCATTCTCGGAATCGACCCGATCAGTGACTCGCGGGTGTCTTCGAATTCGGAAACCGTGGGACCGCTGCGGCCGAGGTCCCTGACCTCTTTGTCGATCGCCTCGAGAGTCTTCTCGACGTTCGCGGGATCGACGCCGGCGCGAATGATGAGCGGCGCTTCCGACACGCGCGCTTCGAGGGTGCTGTAGGCGTAATACGCCATCCCCTGGCGCTCGCGGATGTTGTCGGCGAGCCGCCCCCCAAGGCCGAACTGTCCAAGGATGTTGTTCATCATCCAGTAGGCGTAGTACCGGGGATCGAGCCGGCGAACCGCCGTGAACCCGTATCCAATGTCGGACTGCGTCTTGCCAGGCATCAGTTCCTGGCGCACCTCCCGGTCCCTGCGGGTAGGCGGTGCCGGCAGAACCTCCGGCTCGATGAGGCTTCCGCGCCAGCTCTCGAACAGTCTCGCGCCTGCGTCCACAGCGGCACGCGGGTCGACGTCGCCCACGATCGCCAGGCGCAGCGACGAGGGCTGAAGATGCTGTGCGTGAAAGGCAACAAGGTGCTCACGCTGGATGGACTGAAGGCTCGCGGCGGTGCCCTTGAACCGCCGGCCATACGGATGTGCAGCCCCGTAAAGCATCTCGACCAGCACATCTATGCTTCGCACGGCCGGATTGTCGTCGTCCTGGCCCACCGACGTGATCGCCTCGTTCCGGCGCTTATCGAGCTCGACCTGCGGGAAGAGCGGCTCGCGCACGATGTCCGCGATGAGCCCAAGCAGGTCGTCGAGGTCCTCCTTGAGGCAGTCGCACGACACCGAGAAGGTGTCCCTCGCGGCCGAGACGCGGAGCGAGACGCCGCGGTCGTCCAGCGCATCGGCGATCTCGACGGCCGAGCGATGAGCGGCGCCCCGATCGATGACGCGTCGCGTGAGATATGCGACGCCCGGCAGGTGGGCTGGATCCTGGGAGCTGCCGGCGAAGAACGTCGCGCTAATGGAAACGGCCGGCACCGTCCCGCTCTCCTGGGCGAGGATGACGACACCATTCGCGAGCTCCGCCCGAAGGGGACGGAGGCCTTTCGCCAGGGTCGCGGGGATCATGCCGCCTCGCCGACCGGCTGGAAGCGTCCGACGGTTCGAGAGGTCGACCCGAGTCGCTCGCGCGCAATCGTGGCGACAGCCTCGGGGGTGACGGCATCGATCCGAGCCTGTAGCTCGGTCAGGTAGTTTGGCCCGGCCACGGTCGAGAAATAGCCGAGTTGATGGGCCACGCTCGTGACGCTGTCGTTCTCGAGCACCAGGCGAGTCCGAAGCTGCCGCTTGGCGCGGGTGATTTCCTGCGGCGACAAGCCGCCCCGGCGAGCCCGATCGATCTCGGCGAGAGCGGCTTCCTCGAGCACATCGAGCGGAACGCCCGCAGCCGCCGTCAGCGACACGGTGAAGAGGAACGGGTCCGATGTCGGGAGCAGCGAGCCTGAGACCGAGGACGCCAGACCTCGCTCCACCAACGCGGAGTAGAGCCGGGCCTTCCGCTGCGGCGGCGCTTCGCGGAAGGCGTTCCAGAGGCTGACCCCCTTGGCCCCGGTGAGCGCGGCGTCCAGAACGAGCATCGGGAAGAACTCCGGCGAGGTCGCTGCTGGCGCGGGATACGCCAGCTTCAAGTAGGCGGTCGTGCCCTCGCGTTCCAGGAGCACCCTCCGCTCGCCCGCCTGGGGCGGCTCCGGCGTCCGCTTGTGCCGTGAGACCTCGCCCGCAGGAATCCGGCCGAAATACCGCTCCGCTCGCCGCAACACGTCGTCCGCATCGACGTCCCCGACGATGACGAGGGTCGCGTTGTTCGGCACGTAGTGGCGTTTGTAGAAGGTGTAAAGGTCTTCCCGCGACATCGCCTGCAGGTCCTGCAGCCAGCCAATCGTGGGATGGCCATAGGGATGGACCCGTAGCGCCGTCGCGGTCACCTCGGTCTCGAGGAGCTGTTCGGGGTCGTTATCGCCGCCCTGGAGCTCAGAAATAATGACCGTCCGTTCCGACTCGCACTCGGCCGGGTCGTACAGCCCTCGTGACATCCGCTCAGCCTCGATGAACAGCATCTTGTCGAGTGCTGCGCTCGCGGCCGTCTCGAGATACGTGGTCTGGTCGATCCACGTGTAGCCGTTCCACATCCCGCCGACCCGTTCGACCAGGCCCTTCATCTCTTCGCGAGGGATGTTCTCGGTGCCCTTGAAGTTCATGTGCTCGACCCAGTGCGACACACCGGTCAGGCCTGCGGGCTCGTCGCCGGAGCCGACGCGATACCAGCACCACACCGACACCAACGGCGCGGTGTGGATCTCCTGGACAAGGATCTTCAAACCATTCGAGAGGGTAGTTTCTCTGACGTTGCCGATCGTTGTGAGGACGTCGGAGGAGGTCATAACTCATTATATAAGGCCACTTTTGAGGAAATTTGGCCTGTTTTGGGTGGCATCTCGCTTGCTCTATAAGGGGGAAAGGCGTGACTCGATCCATAGGCAATGGTTGAGCTGCCAGAGCTACACTGATTGGATATTTAGGAGGAATGCATGTTTAAGCGGACGATATCTGCGCTCGCGATCGCCGCGATTGCTTACGTGGGCGTTGCGCAGGCCCAGGAAAGCGCAACCCTGACTCTGCGGTCGGGCGAGCGTATCAGCGGCCAGCTCATCGATATGAACGGCTCAGGTTTCCAGATCCGGGTCAACAATGAGGATCGCCAGATCCCCAAGAATGATGTTTCCGTGATCGACTTCACGGGCGGCACGATGAGCAGTGCCGATTGGGCAAAGGTGGCTTCCGGACAGCAGGTCATCTGGCTGCGCAGCGGTCAGACCATCAACGGCAGCCTCTACGACATCGGCGGGACCTCACCGCTTCGTCTGACCTTCAAGACCGACTCGGGCGAGCGCGATATGACGACGGCAGAAGTCAGCCGCATCGTGTTGTCGCACACCGATGCCGCGGCGGCTGCGGCGAATACATCGGCAACGGCGCCGACCACCGGCTCGGGCGTGGTCGTCAACAGCAAGACGCGCTGGACGCCGACCGGCCTCACGGTTCGTCGCGGCGAGACGCTGACGCTCAACACCACGGGTGAAGTGCGCCTCAGCTTGAACGGCGACGATATCGCGCCTCCTGCGGGTTCGACCTCGGGCCGCATGGCGGTTGGCTCGCCCCTGCCCAACACGCTGGCGGGCGCGCTGATTGGCCGCATCGGCAATGGTGCCCCGTTCGGCATCGGCAATCAGACCACGCTCGTGGCGCCGGCATCCGGTCTGCTGTTCCTCGGCGTGAACGACGGGGATCTCAACGACAACACCGGCGAGTTCCGGGTCGAGATCACTCGTTCGAGCGGCGCGGTTCGCCGCTAGGCGCGGCTCCCGGTCCACAGACTCACCGCCGGCTTCCTTCGGGGAGCCGGCGTTTTTCTTGTACTGAACTAAAATATTGGTTTCCCATGTCCGACTGGAAAGACACTCTCAATCTTCCGCGTACCGAATTTCCGATGAAGGCCAACCTCCAGACGGCCGAGCCGCAGGCGCTCGCTCGCTGGGAGGAGATGGGTCTCTACGGCAAGATCCGGGAAGCGCGCGCGGGACGGCCGAAGTTCGTCCTCCACGACGGTCCGCCGTACGCCAACGGACAGATCCACCTCGGCACCGCCCTCAACAAGATCCTGAAGGACTTCGTCGTGAAGTCGCGGACGATGGCGGGCTTCGACTCACCGTATGTGCCGGGGTACGACTGTCACGGTCTCCCGATCGAGCTGAAGGTCGACCGTGAGCTGGGGAAGAAGAAGCGGGACATGAGCGTGGCGGACTTCCGCCGGGCCTGCCGCGCCTACGCCGAACGCTTCATCGGTGTCATGACCGAGGAGTTCAAGCGCCTCGGGATCTTCGGGGACTGGGATCACCCCTACCTGACCATGAACTTCCGCTACCAGGCGACGATCGTCCGTGCGCTTGGCCGGTTCGTGGAACAGGGGCTCGTCTACAAGGGGAAAAAGCCGGTCCACTGGTGTATCCACTGCCGTACCGCGCTGGCAGAGGCTGAAGTCGAGTACCGAGGACCACACCTCGCCCTCGATCTACGTGGAGTTCGCACTGGCGGAGGAAAGTGCCGGCGAGCTCGGCAAGCGTGTGCCTGCCCTCGCCGGGCGCCCGGTGTCGGTCCTCATCTGGACGACGACGCCGTGGACGATCCCTTCGAACCTGGCGATCGCCTTCCACCCGGAGCTCGATTACGCCGCCTACGAGGTGGACGGACGCGCTGTCATCGTCGCCGAGGCTCTCGCATCCTCTGTTGCGGCCGCGGCCGGCCGGACCTTTGATGCACCAATCGCGCGGATGAAGGGCGAGCAGCTCGAACACATCCGCTTCCAGCACCCGCTCTACGCGCGGACGTCGCTCGGCGTCCTCGGAGATTACGTGACGACCGAGGCCGGCACGGGCGCCGTGCACACGGCGCCCGGCCATGGTGCGGACGACTTCAACACCGGCGTCCGCTATGGTCTCGAGATCTACGCGCCGATCGGCCCTGGCGGACGCTTCCTCGACACCGTGGAGCTCTTCGGCGGACAGCGCGTGTTCGACGCCAATCCGAACGTCGAAGCGGCGTTGAAGGAACGCGGACGGCTCTGGCACCGCTCCGACTTCTCGCATTCGTATCCGCACTGCTGGCGCTGCCACAACCCGGTCATCTTCCTTGCCACTTCGCAGTGGTTCATCCGGATGGACGGCGATCCCGTCGTCGGGGGCAAGACGCTGCGTCAGGCCGGGCTCGAAGCGGTCGACCAGGACGTCAAGTGGATCCCGGCCTGGGGCCGCGACCGGATCTTCAACATGCTGACGAACCGCCCCGACTGGTGCATCTCGCGCCAGCGCGCCTGGGGTGTGCCGATCCCGGCCGTCGATTGTGCGAAGTGCGGCGAAGCCGTCCTGACCGCCGCGCTCGTCGAGCGGGCCGCGTCGGTTTTCGACGAATACGGGGCCGACGCCTGGTACGAACGGCCGATCGAGGAGTTCCTCCCGGAGGGACTGACCTGCCCGTCCTGCGGCGCGGCGGAGTTCGAGCGTGAGCGCGACATCCTCGACGTCTGGTTCGATTCGGGATCGAGCCACGAGGCCGTGCTGCCGTTCCGGCCCGAGCTCACCTGGCCGGCCGAGATCTACCTCGAAGGGAGCGATCAGCACCGCGGCTGGTTCCAGAGCTCGCTCCTGGTCGGCCTTGGTACGCGCGGACGTCCGCCGTTCAAGGAGGTGCTCACGCACGGGTTCCTGATCGACGTGGACGGCCGCAAGATGTCCAAGTCGATCGGCAACGTGATCGCGCCGCACGAAGTCATCAAGGAGAGCGGCGCCGAGAGTCTGCGCCTGTGGGTGGCGAGCAGCGACTTCCGCGAGGAGCTGCGCGTCGGCAAGCAGATCCTGCAGCGAGTGGTCGAGGCGTATCGCAAGATCCGGAATACCTGTCGTTACCTGCTGGCGAACCTCTACGACTTCGATCCCACGCTGGACCTGCTGGACGCGAGCGCGATGCAGGAGGTCGATCGCTACGCACTGGCGCGCTACGCGGAGGTCGCGCAGGCGGTGCTCGCGGCTTACGATCGCTACGACTTTCCGGGGATCTTTCAGCGTCTCAATCAGTTGACGACGGTCGATCTGTCCGCCTTTTACGCAGACGTGTCGAAGGACCGTCTCTACACCTTCGCGGCGGGCTCGACCGAGCGCCGTTCGGCGCAGACGGCGATGTACGTCATGGCCGACGGGCTGGCGCGGCTGCTCGCGCCGATCCTGCCGGTCACCGCCGAAGAGATGTGGAAGCATCTGCCGGGCGATCGCGAAGAATCCGTCCACCTGGCCGAGTTCCCACTCACCGCCGAACTCCAGAAGTGGCGCGATGATGAACTCGTTGTCCGGTGGGAACGGCTGATCGACATCCGTAACACGGTCAACGCCGCGCTCGAACTCAAGCGGCAGGACAAGACCATCGGCACATCGCTTGGCGCCCGCGTCGAGTTGCGCGCCGGCGGAGAGAAGGCAGCGCTACTCACGTCGGTCCGCGACCAGTTGCCGATGCTCTTCATCGTGTCCGACGTCCAGCTCGATCTCAACGGCACGCAAGATGGCATGGACGTTATCGTCCACAAGGCCGAGGGAGAGAAGTGCCCGCGCTGCTGGCGGGTCGTGGCGACGTCGCCGGAGACGGGGCTGTGCGACCGCTGCACGATCGCGACGCAGGCCATCGGCGGATCGGCGGCGGTTTGATGCTGCCCCAGGATCCGCAGCCGGTCGCGTCGCCGGTCGAGCCTGGTGCTGGGGCTGAGCAAGGATCCGTCGCACCCGTCGCGCCCGCCGCCCCGGCACGGAGTTCTTTCGCGCGGCCGTTCGAGCTTGGCTCGATCGCGCTGATCGTTGTCCTGGATCAGATCACCAAGGCACTGGTTCGTGCGAATCTGCCGCTCGGTGACAGCCGGACGGTCTTCCCGGGCTGGCTCGACTTGACGCACGTCGAGAACACCGGCGCAGCGTTCGGTCTGATGAACAACGTGGACTTCCCATACAAGGCCTACGTCATGATCGGCATAGCGGCGGTGGCGCTGCTGTCGATTGCAGCCTATGGAACGCAGCTGGGCTTCCAGGACCGCCTGGCCCGGGCCGGCCTCTCGTTGATCCTCGGCGGCGCCTTCGGCAACCTGATCGACCGTGCGGTCTTCGGGCATGTCGTCGATTTCGTGGATGTGTACTGGAATGACGTCCACTTCTGGGCCTTCAACGTGGCCGACGCTGCCATCACCGTTGGCGCGGTCCTCGTGATCCTCGACATGCTAGGTCTCGGGCGACGACATGCATCCCATACTGTTTGAGATCCGCGGGTTTCCCGTCTACACCTACGGCGTGCTGCTGGCGGCGGCGTATCTGCTCGGCCTGCAATTCGCGCTGGTGCGCGCCCGGGCGCGCGGGCTCGACGGCAACCGCGTCATGGACCTGGGGATCTGGATCATCATCAGCGCGCTGATCGGTGCGAAGCTGCTGCTCCTGATCGTCGACTTCGACACCTTCCGCCAGAACCCGCGTGAGCTCGTGACGCTGATGCGATCGGGCGGCGTTTTTTACGGAGGATTGATCGCCGCGGTCGTGGTCGCGATCTGGTACCTCCGACGGCACCGGTTGCCGATGTGGACGGTCACGGACGCGTTTGCGCCCGGCATCGCGCTCGGCCACGTGATCGGCCGCATGGGCTGCTTCTTCGCCGGCTGCTGTTTCGGGCGGGCCACGGACGTTCCGTGGGCTGTGACCTTCACCAATCAGTACGCCGCCGAGAACGTCGGCACGCCCCTCAATATCCCGATCCACCCGACCCAGTTATACGAGGCCGGCGCCGAGCTGCTCATCCTTGGCGTCCTGCTATTTCTGGAACGGAAGGGCCGGCCCTTCCCAGGCAGGACCTTCTGGGGATATCTTCTGCTCTACGGGATCACGCGGTTCATCATCGAGTTCTACCGGGGGGACGGGCGCGGCATGGTCGGGGACTTTTCAACTTCCCAGTTCGTGTCAATGATCCTGGTGCCGCTCAGCATCGTGATGCTGGTGGTCCTGTCGCGGCGTTCTGCGCCCGACCCGCGAGCACACGCCAAGCGCGCCAGGGCCGCATAGGACTAACCATGAGTTCGCACTCGCGACGCCTGGTGGTCGAACCCGAATACGACGGGTTCCGGTTGGACAACTTTCTCACCGCACTGCTCCCCGACCACTCGCGCTCGCAGATTCAGCGGCTCATCAAGGTCGGCCACCTGCGCGGCCCCGGCACACCGAAGGCCAGCAGCGTCGTCCATGCCGGGCAGGAGTTCGAGCTCGATATCCCCGAACCCGCAGCCGCCACACCGGAACCCGAAGACCTCCCGCTGCGGATCATCTACCAGGATCCTGACGTCGTCGTGCTCGACAAGCCGGCGGGCATGGTGGTTCACCCGGCGGCCGGTCACAGCGGCGGCACGCTCGTGAACGCGCTGCTGCACCATGTCAAAGACCTGAGTGGGATCGGCGGCGAGCTCCGGCCGGGGATCGTGCATCGGCTGGATCGCGGCACCTCGGGCGTGATGGTGGTCGCGAAGAACGATCGCGCGCACCAGGAGTTGTCACGCCAGTTCCGCGACCGCGAGATCGACAAGGAGTATGTCGCGCTGGTGTGGGGCACCGTCCAGGCGGGCAAGCGCATCGACGTGCCGATCGGGAGGGACCCGGCGCAACGGCAGAAGATGTCGACGCGGGCGCGGCGCGCGCGCAGCGCCGTGACGCGCGTCACGTTCGCTCACCACTTCGAGGGCGTATCCCTGCTGAAGGTCGCGATCGCGACCGGACGCACGCACCAGATCCGCGTTCATCTCAGTGCCATCGGCCATCCGATCGTCGGCGATGCCACCTACGGCGGCGTGCACCGGCGCACCGCCGCGAACCTGCGCGCGGTCCTGCGCCTCGAGCGGCCTTTCCTGCATTCGGCGCGGCTCGCCTTTACGCATCCTGTGGATGCGCGGCGGGTGGAGTTCGATTCACCGCTGCCGCCGGACCTGCAGACGGTGCTCGATGAAATCCATGAGCGACATGAGGCCTCACTTGACTGACAACGCCGACCTGGTCAGCCGCGAACGTGTCTTCGAGGGCACGGTGTTCAGCGTCGACCGCGATCGCGTCACCCTCCCCCACGGCAGGACCGTGACACTCGACGTGGTTCGCCATTCAGCATCGGTGGTGATTCTTCCGGTGCCCGAGACAGGGCACCTGATTCTCATCCGGCAATACCGGCACGCGGTGAACCAGTGGCTGTGGGAAGCGCCGGCCGGCAGCGTCGATCCCGGCGAAACACCGGAAGCCGCCGCACAGCGAGAGTGCCACGAGGAGATCGGCCTCGTGCCCGACACTGTCGTCCGACTCGGCGCGATGTTCCCGACGCCGGGCTATTGCGATGAGCAGATGATTTTTTTCAGGGCGTCATCGCTTGCCGAAGGCACCGAGGCGGCGGCGCAGGACGAGGACGAGTCGATCGAAGCGCGCACGTTCGCGATCCGAGACGTGCGCGACATGATCCGGCGGGGCGAGATCGTCGACATGAAAACTATCGTTGGGATTGGCCTGTTAACTTCGTAACAGGCCAATCTCGACGATGGAAAAGTGGAAAAGTGTCTGACTCGCGGCAACTTCGCCGCAGCCGAGCTCTTTTCCATCTTCCCTTTTCCCTCTTTCCATTCTCGCGGGACGACCGTCACCGTCCGGCTATAGGTGCTCGTGTCGTTGGCATCGTCGGTGACAGTCAGCGTGACCGTATACGTACCGCCGGCAAGGTATCGATAGCTCGCCGAGCGACCGTTGCCGATTCCGTTCGCGCCGTCTCCGAAATTCCAGGCGTAGGAGGAAATAACCCCGTCGCGGTCGAACGAACTCGATGCGTCGAACGCGCAGGTCAGTTCCGGTGCAGACAACGCCAAAGAAAGCGACCGGCCGCGTGTCGTAGATCGTGAAGATTCGCCCGCGAGTCACGTCTTTCTGTCCGTCACCGTCGGTGACGATCAGCATCGCGGCATAATTGCTGTCGCTCGAATGCGCGTAGGTGTGCGTGGGTGCTGGCCCGAAGCCGGTGGTGCCATCCCCGAACTTCCACTCGTAACTGACGATCGTTCCATCGGGATCGAACGACTCGGCGGCATTGAACTGGCACGTTCTCCCGGCGCACGCGGTCGTGAATGCGGCCGAAGGTTGCCCGGGGAGGGGGTTGAACCATGCCGGGTTGCTGCCGTAAGCGCCGAGCGTAAACAATCCGCTACCGTCAGCCTTAACGACGTAAGTGTAGGCAGGTGTTCGTCCACAGGGCGAGTTATCCCCATTACACGCGCCAACACGCTCCTGGGTCTCTTCCCTCACGAGCGCGAGAGTAGCGGCCATCAGGCGACCACGACGCGTGCGGTCGCTGCGATCCCTGGCGCCACGGCGACGATCGAACCGTCTGTCCTCAACACGCTGACTGCCCTCCAAGGCTGCAAAGGCAATGTCCCCGCCGACCGGCGAGAAGATGGCTGACGATGGCATATGAACCCGGCGGGCGTGAGCTGCACGAGGTTCGTACCGTCCCGGTTGATTGCGCAGATTGAGGTGCCGCAATTGAACGCTACCCTTCCACCGTCGGGGGACCAGCTGACGGCGCCGCGAAACGCCGCCCCATAGGTAAGTCGGGTCGGATTCGATCCGTCCGCACCCATCACGTACAATTCCTCCACGCCGCCAGCGTCGCCCCCGAACGCGATCGCGTCGCCGCTCGGTGACCAGGCGTAGTGCCCGGTGAATCCGACGTTGTGCGTCAGTCGTGTCAAGTTCGATCCGTTCGCACCCGTCACGTACAATTCCGCCACGCCGTCAGCGTCGCGGCTGAACGCGATCGCGTTGCCGCTCGGCGACCATGCGTAGATCCCGCGGAATCCGACGTCGTGCGTCAGTCGTGTCAGGTTCGATCCATCCGGACCCATCACAACTAATTCCTGCGTCAAGCCTGACGCCCCCTCGAAGGATCCGAGAAGCGCGAGATGTGCGCCGTCCCGTGACCAGCTGACCGGGCCCCTCAGAGGCAGTCCAGCCGTCACAAGGGCACTTGTCTGGTTGATGCGGTCGTAGACGTAAAGGCCGTCGGCCAGATAAGCGACGCGCAGACCGTCGGGCGACCACGCCGGTGAGTGCCCCCCGATGTAGGTCTCGCCGACGTCCGGGCCCCAGTCGAAGATCTGTACCTCGCAGGTGTCCACCGACTTCCCAGCCGCCCTCACCTACCCTCGGATAGCACCAGTCATTCGCGATCTTTGGGTTCCGGGTCTGTTGCGCGCTGACCCCGTGGTCCATCGGTATGACCAGGCAGACGAGACAGAGCAGTGCGAGTGTTTTGCGGATCGAGCGTGTCCATGATTGGACTCCTTTGCTTTACGGCATCTTCCAGATCGCCGCGTGGGCCAGTCCGTTTCCGGTGCTGCCCGCGATCGTGCCGAAGTCGTTCAGCGGCGCGAGCCGCACTCTGACCCCGGGGCCCGCCGAGCTCGGTCATGGGTGCTCCCGGCAGCGGCCAGAAAGGCGCGCTGATTACCACCGCGCTTGCTGACATCGCTCCAGCCAACGACGGTCCCTGCGGTGTTGATCCCCAAGCCTGTGCTACAGCAACCACCGAGGGTCCCCAGGTCCTCGATTGCGTTATCACTGGCGCGCCAGCGAACGGCGTGAGGATTGCCGGCGGCATCAACGCTTGTGCCAGCGACGTCGCCGTTGTCTGCGATTGCAACCGCCCTGGTATTGCCGCCGAGGCCCGGCAACGCGACCATGCCCGTGGACGGGGTCCACCGGAATGCTCTGTAGCTTTGCGTGGAGCTGAGACTCTCACCGACGACGGTTCCCGCATCGTTTACGCCGTAGGCGAAACTGTGCGCGTCTCCCGGGAGTGTGCCCAGATCCTCGATCAGCCATTCGGTGGCCGCCATGCGCTACATGACGGCGGATGTTCCGCCGGACGGCACGGTGCTGCTGCCGACGACGGAGACCGCCGACGGATCCCACCGGTGCCGTTGTTCAGGCCGAATGCGGCGCCACAGCAGGTGCCGATTAGGGGGGGGAGCCTTTCAATCGTCCAGCCGCCGGAAGACCTCATCCAGACGACGGCCCAGTGCTCTCTGACGCCAGCCTCGCTGCGGCCAGCGATGACGCCGTGATTATTGATGTCGCTGGCGAAGCTGCTGCGTCCGAGAGAGAGTTGACCGTGTGGCGGACTGCCTCGTTCACCGGCAACTGGGGTGTGTGCGTCTGGGCCGAGGACGGCATCAGCGCAAGCGCGACGACCTCCTCGATCTCGGTCACGTAGTGGATCGTCAGCTCCTTCCGGAGCTCCTCGGTCAGATCCTCGTTGATGTTCTTCTCGTTCTGCCGCGGCAGGATCACTTCGTTGATCCCGTGACGCTTGGCGGCGAGGACCTTCTCCTTGATCCCGCCGACCGGCAGCACTCTGCCCGACAGCGTGATCTCGCCGGTCATACAGATGTCACCGCGCACCGGACGCCCGGTGAGCTCTGAGGCCAGGGCCGTCACCATCGTGACGCCTGCCGACGGGCCGTCCTTCGGAATGGCGCCCGACGGCACATGGAGGTGGATCTCGGCGTCCTTGTAGAAGGACGGATCGACCCCGTAGTGGGTCGCATTGGTGCGGAACCAGGAGAGGGCCGTCCGCGCCGACTCCTTCATCACGTCCCCGAGGTGACCCGTCAGCGTCAGGCTGCCGCCGCCCTGCATCCGCGAGGCCTCGACGAACAGCACTTCGCCGCCCGCGGGCGTCCACGCCAATCCGACCGCAACACCGGGATCCTTGGTGCGGTTCTCGATCTCTTCGTCGAGAAACACCGGAGCACCGAGCATCGCGACGACGGTCTCGGTCGTGATGACGACCTTGGCCTCATCGCCTTCGGCACGACGGCGTGCAACCTTGCGGCAGAGTGCCCCGAGCTCACGTTCGAGATTGCGGACGCCTGCCTCGCGCGTGTAGTTGCGGATGACGGCGCGCACGGCCGGCTCGGTGAACTCCATCTGCTCCGGCGCGAGACCGTGATTCTTCACCTGCTTGGCGATCAGGTGCTCGAAGGCAATCTTGAGCTTCTCTTCCTCGGTGTAGCCGGCGAGCTCGAGGACCTCCATGCGATCGCGCAGGGCCGGCGGCACCGGATCGAGCATGTTCGCGGTCGTCAGGAACAGGACTTCGGAGAGATCGAAGGGCACGTCCAGGTAGTGATCGCGAAACGTGTTGTTCTGCTCCGGGTCGAGCACTTCGAGCAGCGCGGACGCCGGATCGCCCCGGAAGTCGGCGCCGAGCTTGTCGATCTCGTCGAGGATGAACACAGGGTTCTTCGACTCAGCCCGGCGCAGGCCCTGAATGACCTGCCCTGGAAGCGCACCGATGTAGGTCCGCCGGTGACCGCGGATCTCTGCTTCGTCGCGCATGCCGCCCAGTGAGACGCGAACAAACTTGCGGCCCAGGGAATTGGCGATCGACTTGGCCAGCGATGTCTTGCCCACCCCGGGCGGGCCGAGGAAGCAGAGGATCGGACCCTTCACGTCGGGATTGAGCTTGCGGACGGCCAGGTACTCGAGCACGCGGTCCTTGACCTTCTCGAGACCCGAGTGATCGGCGTCGAGAACTTCTTTCGTGCGGCGAAGATCGATGGAATCCTCGGTGCGTTTGGCCCACGGCAGCGCGACGAGCCAGTCGAGATACGTCCGCGACACGGTGTATTCGGCCGCCGCCGCCGGCATCTTCGACAGCCGGTCCAGCTCCCTGAGCGCTTCCTTCTTCACCGGTTCCGGCATGCCGGCCGCTTCGATCTTGGCGCGCAGTTCCTCGGTTTCCTTGGCCTGGTCGTCGCCTTCGCCGAGCTCCTTCTGGATCGCCTTCATCTGCTCGCGCAGGAAGTACTCGCGCTGGTTCTTCCCGACTTCCGACTGCACCTGCGACTGGATCTTCGACCCGAGCTCGAGCACCTCGAGCTCCTTGATCAGGATCCGGTTCAGCGAATCCATGCGCGCCCGGATGTCGAGCGTATCGAGGACTTCCTGCTTCACCGGCGTGCCGATGGTCGTCAGGCTGGACGCGATGAAGTCGGCGAGCTTGCCGGGGTCGGTGATGTTGGCGGCCAGCGACTGCAGATCGTCAGACAGCAGCGGCGAGAGCGAGACCACCTGCTGGAAGTTGCTCTTGATGTTGCGCTGGAGTGCGTCGATCTCGACGTGATCTTCATCGCGCAGGACCTCGTCGGCTGCGGTGACGGCCGCTCTCAGGTACGGACGTGTCTGGGAGATCCGCTCCAGCCGCACGCGCGCAAGACCCTGGACGATCAGGCGGAGGCTGCCATCCGGCAGTTTGAACATCTTGTGGATGTGGGTGGCGGTCCCGATGGTATACAGATCGTCCTGCAGCGGCTCCTCGGTCGAAGCTTCGCGCTGCGTGAAGACGCCGATCATGCGGCCCGAGGTCGTCGCCTCGTCAATCAGGCGGACCGATGCCTCGCGCGCCACGGCGAGCGGCATGAAGGAGTTGGGGAACAGCACGGTATCCCGCAACGGCAGCACGGGGAGCTCCGCCGGGATCTCGATCGGCTTTTCTGCGTCCTCGGCTTCGAACGCAATCTCGACTGTCGGGTCGTCGGTCATATCTGGCGTTGTTGTACTCGAAATGAAGCAAGAAAACTAAAAAGGGCGAAGAAGGCACCAGCCTCCTTCGCCCTTTGCCTTTTCTGAGGTGGTTACTAGCTCTGCATGTCGAGGAACAGTGACGACGAGCCGCGGCGCTGCGACATCACGCGCTCGCGCTGCTGGGCCGTCTCACGAGCCTCTTCGCAATCCTTGCAACGGACCGCGAACGGGAGCGCGCGCAACCGGCGCTCCGAGATTTCCTCGCCGCACTCGAAGCAGTATCCGAACGTGCCGTCTTCGAGACGATGCAACGCTTCCTCGATCTTGCTGAGCGTCTCCGACTTCATCTGAATGAGCGCGAACTCGATGTCATCCTGGATGTCGGCTTCGGAGCTCTCGACTGCGTCGAGCACGCCCTGGTTCGGGTTGTTGGCACCCTCGCTGCGGACGTCACGGATCTTGCCCTGGACCTGGTCCATGATCTCGCGTCGACGCTCTTCGAGAATGCTCTTCAACTCGGAGTATCGATCCCGGTTCATCTGCCCGCCGGGCGACTTATGAACTTTCATATGATTTTCCTTTCCCTCGACCCGCTTATAGTTGCTGGCCGTTATGCAAGCCATCTGCCATGTATAAAGCCAGTCAGTTTACAACAGATGAGCCCTTTATTGGAAGGCCAGTATCCGAAACAAAGCCGCTTCCCCGCCTCAACGGAGTAGAAACTGCCTCGCGTCGTGAGGATTAAGACGCCGGTACGGGTCCTGGCGGTTCTCGTTGCCGACCTCCCGCAGGTTGCGAGCCGGTCCCTGCGGGCAGTGAGCCGCGACAGACCACGTCTGCGTGCTATAATTCGTGGTTTCCACGGCTGCCGCTGGCCGCCGTAATCACTTACCCCGACACGATTTACAGGTAGTCATGGCGAAACGCTGCGAACTCTGCGGAAAAGGGCCGGTCTTCGGCCGTAATGTCAGCCACGCGCACAATGTCACCCCGCGCCGGTTCGAACCGAATCTTCAGCGCGTGCGCGCGCTCGTGAATGGCGGCATCCAGCGCCTGCGTGTCTGCACGCGGTGTCTGCGGTCCAACAAAGTGGTCAAGGCCAGCCGGGCCAGCAAGGCCGTCGCCTAGCATGCGGCAGGCGGTTTCGTCGGACGCCGCCCCCAAAGCCATCGGCCCGTACTCCCAGGCGATCAGGGCCGGTTCGCTCCTCTTCGTCTCAGGACAGATTCCACTGGATCCCGCCACGGGAGCCATGGTCGAGGGCGATATCGCGGCACAGACGCGCCGGGTGTTTGCCAACCTCGGGGCGATTCTCGAAGCGGCGGGAGCCTCGTTCGATAACGTGGTCAGGACGACCGTCTACCTGGCGGATATGAACGACTTCGCGATCGTGAACGAGATCTACGGGACGTACTTCTCGTCGCCGGCGCCGGCGCGCGCCACCGTCCAGGCCGCGCGTCTGCCCAAGGACGCGCGCGTCGAGATCGACCTGATCGCGTCCCTGTAAGGGCGGTTCGCGAACCGCCCCGTGACAGTTGGCGGGTCCAACGACACCGTCACGGGGCCGTTCACGAACGGCCCCTACACGAGCGGCCCTGCCGGGCCGCTCTCTACGTCCAGAACCCCCTCGATACTGCGCAGCGCCTTGACCACCTTCTGCAGGTGTTTCAGATCGCTGATCTCCACCGTGATGTCGATCCGCCCGCGCTGGTCGTCCACCGTCGCCTCGACGTTGCGAATGTTGGTGTTGATCCCGGCGATCTTTGAACTGACATCGGCGAGGATGCCCTTGCGGTCCTCCACGTGGATGCTGAGGCGGACGATGTAGGTGGAGGGATCGGCGGCCGGTATCCCACTCCACGTCGATGCGGCGCTCGGGATCGTAGAGCAGGTTGACGACATTCGAGCACAGCGCCGAGTGCACCGAGACGCCCTTCCCTCGCGTGATGTAGCCGACGATTTTTTCGCCGCGAATCGGGTTGCAGCAGCGCGCCCGGAACACGAGCAGGTCATCGACCCCGCGGACCTTGATCTTGTCTTCGCCGGTGCCGAGCACGCGCCGCACAACCGAGACGATGCCGGTGTCTGAGGTCTCTTTGAGCTCCGTCTGCGGAACGAACTTGGCCAGAACGCTGCGCGCCGGCAGCTTGCCGTAGCCGATCGCGGCATAGAGCTCCTCGGGGCGACCCATTCCGTACTCGGCCAGCACGCGCTGGAGTGCCACCGGTTCGGCCAGGCTCTTCGCGCTCACACCGTAGCGCCGCGCTTCCTTGTCGAACAGCCGCCGCCCGAGTTCCTGGCTCCGCGTCTTCTCCTCGGCATGGATGAAGTGTTTGATCTTGTTGCGGGCGCGCGAGGTGACGACGAAGTTGAGCCAGTCGCGGCTCGGCTTGTGGCCCGGCGTCGTAATGATCTCGACGATATCGCCGTTGCGGACCCGGGTGCGGAGCGGCACCATCTTGCTGTTGACGCGAGCCCCGACGCACTGGTGTCCGACGTCGGTATGAATGGAATAGGCGAAGTCGACCGGCGTCGAGTCGCGGGGGAGGGCCTTCACTTCGCCCTTGGGCGTGAAGATGTAGACCTCCTCGGGATAGAGCTCGATCTTCAGGTTCTGCAGAAACTCCTGCGGATCACGCACCTCCTGCTGCCACTCGAGCAATTGCCGGAGCCACACGAAGTACTGTTCGTCGCGGCCGGCGCCAACGCGGCCTTCTTTGTACTTCCAGTGCGCCGCGATGCCTTCTTCGGCCGTCCGATGCATCTCGGAGCTGCGGATCTGCACTTCGAAAGGGAACCCGCGCTCGCTGATCACCGAGGTATGGAGCGACTGGTATCCATTCGGCCGCGGCGTGGCAATGAAGTCCTTGATGCGGCCGGGGACCGGCGACCAGGTCTGATGGATGATCCCGAGCGCGCCATAGCAGTCCTTCACCGACGCCGTGATGATCCGCAGCGCGACGAGGTCGTAGACCTGGTCCAGTTCAATTTTCTGCCGCTTCAGCTTCTGGTGAATGCTGAAGAGGCGCTTGATGCGGCCGTCGATCTCGATCACCGGTACCTGCGCTTCGGTCAGCTTGGCGGTGATCGTCTTTTTGAGGTCCTCGATCATGCCCTCGGTGGCGCGGCGGCGGCTCTCGACGGTCTGCCGGAGCGATTCGTACGCCTTCGGCTCCAGGTACTTGAACGCCAGCTCCTCGAGCTCGTTCTTGACCTTCGACATGCCCAGGCGGTTCGCAATCGGAGCGTAGATGTCGCGGGTTTCCTGCGCGATCTTGACCCGCCGCTCTTCCGGCAGGTGGTGCAGCGTCCGCATGTTGTGGAGCCGGTCGGCCAGTTTGACCAGGATGACGCGGATGTCATCCACCATCGCCAGCAGCATCTTCCGGAAGTTCTCGGCCTGGCGCTCTTCGCTCGACGAGAACGGAATGGTGCCAAGCTTGGTGACGCCCTCGACGACGTGGGCCACGTCAGCGCCAAACAGCTCTTTGATCCGTTCGATCGGCGTCTGGGTGTCTTCGACGATGTCGTGCAGCAGCCCGGCCGCAATCGCCACGACATCGAGCTTCATGTCGGCCAGCTGATCGGCTACCTCGAGCGGATGGACCAGGTAGGGCTCCCCCGAGTGGCGGACCTGTCCCTTGTGCTCGAAGGCCGAGAAGACGTAGGCCCGCCTGAGCAGCTCGATGTCGGCCTCTGGATTGCTGGCCCTTACCTTTTCGATGAGATCCTCGAACCGGATCATTTTTGTGGTGTCTAAGAGAATAAGGGACTGGTGTCCGTGAACCGGGTTGACGCCCTGTTTTTGCGTTCACTATACTGACCCGTCCTGTAACTCATTCTAAAGGTTCAAGAAGCATGACAACGCGATATCGGATGGTGACGGCAGCGGCCATCGTGGTGGCAGTCGGAGTGGCCACCGCGGGGTGCGGCCGCTACTCGATCGGCGCTCTCAAGGGCCAGAAGGCGTACAAGGACGCCAATGAGCTCTATAAAACCTCGCAGTGGAAAGACGCCGCCGCCAAATACGAATATGTACTTCAGCAGGATGCGTCCCGCTCGGAAGTGTATTTCTTCTTGGCGAACAGCTACGACAACGCGTACAAGCCCAGCCGTGCGGGCGAACCTGAGAATGACTCGTACATCCAGAAGGCGATTCAGAACTACCGCAAAGCCGCCGAGGAGGACAAAAACCCGGAGATGAAGAAGCTGGCGCTCCAGTACCTGGTCGCCGCTTACGGCCCCGACAAGCTGAACGACCCGACGCAGGCCGAGCCGATCGTCCAGGAAATGATCCGGATTGCGCCGAACGACCCGGGCAACTACTTCGCGCTGGCCAGGATCTACGAGGATGCCGGCCGTTACGAAGAAGCCGAGGCGGCGCTTCTGAAGGCCCGCGACACCAATCCCCAGGACGTCACGGTCTACGTCCAGCTCTCCGGCTTCTACAACCGCCAGGGTGCGTTCGACAAGACCATCGAGGCCCTGAACAAGGCGGCCGAGATCAAGCCTGACGATCCGCAGGGCCACCAGCTTGTCGCGACCTACTACTGGGAGAAGGCCTTCAAGGATTACACGCTGAAGCCGGCGGCGAAGAAGGACTACATCATGAAGGGCATCGAGGCCACCGACCGGGCCCTGAAGCTGAACCCGAACTACGCCGAGGCGCTCACCTATAAGAACATCCTGCTCCGGATGCAGGCCAATCTCGAGACTGATCTGACCAAACGGGCCGCTCTCATGAAAGAGGCCGACGAGATCAAAGCCAAGGCCATGGAGCTGCAGGCCAAGGCCGCCGGCACCGCGAAGCCCAAATAACCCCCAAACGTGCGACGTGCTACGTCGTCCGCACGTCGCACCTAGACCTAGCACGTACAAAGAAAAAGGCGGGCCGTGAGGCCCGCCTTTTGTTCTTTCCGTGGATTCCGTGTAATCCGTGACTAGTTGCCCGCTCCGCCCTTGCGCATCCGCTCGGTGACGATGCCGACCTTTTCGACTCCGGCACCCTTGGCCGCGTCGATGACCTCGATGATGTCACCGTAACGCAACGTGCCGGCGCCGGCGATGAACATCGTCTTGTCCTTACGCGTCTCGAACACGCCGCGCAGGTACTCTTCCAGGCTCTCACGCGCAACGGGCTGTTTGTTCACCGCCATCGACCGGTCGGCATTGAACTCGAGCATGATCTGCTCGCTCGGCTCGTTCGCCGCCGGGGCCTTGGTCTCGAGGGGCAGATTGATGTCGAGCCCCTTCTGCGTCAGCGGCAGGGCCGCCATGAAGATGATCAGGAGCACGAGCAGCACGTCGATCAGCGGCGTGACGTTCATGTCCGAACTGGCGTGGGGTGTCTCCCCCTTCACGACGCGGTCGGCGCCGTGGTGCTTGTGTGCGGCCATGACTAGTTCCCTCCCGCCGGCTTGTTCGGGTCGTTCTTCTTTTCGGTGATCAGGCCGATGTCCTCGATCTGGGCCTCGTGGAGGTAGTCCATCGCCTCCATGATGGCGCTGTAGGAGGCGTCCTGGTCGCCCTTGATGAGCACGACGCGATCGCTCTTGTCCTCGAGGATGCTCTTGACCCGGTCGGTGAACTCGTTTTTCCCGACCCGGATGCCATTGACCCAGAACTGGTTGGCCGAATCAACCGCGACCACCGTCTGCTTGTCGTTGTCCGGCTTGTCCGCCGTGTTGGCGGCAAGCGGCAGCTTCACGTCCACGCCCTTCTGGAGCATGGGCGCGACCAGCATCATGATGATCAGCAACACCAGCATGACGTCGACGAGCGGCGTCACGTTGATGTCGGATTTTGGGCCGCCTTTTGAGCCGCCTACGTCCATCGACATGGTAGAAACCCCCTAAAACGTTCGAAGTGCTACGTGCTACGTGCGATGTGCGGTGCTACGTGCGGTGTGCGAAGTGCTGTGCGACGCGTGGTGCACATTGCACCGCCCGTCGCCCGTGGACCTTCGCACCGCACGTCGCACCTAGCACGTCGCACCTAGCACGTCGCTGCGTGCTAGGCCGTCTTCTTGATGAAGTAGTCGAGCAGTTCCGACGACGAGTTGTCCATCTCGACGTTGAAGTACTCGATGCGGCCGCTCAGGTAGTTGTAGAACCAGACGGCCGGAATGGCGACGACGAGCCCCAGCGCCGTTTCGACGAGCGCTTCCGAAATACCGGCCGAGACCGCCGCGAGGCCGCCCGAACCGCTGGCCGCGATGCCCTGGAACGCGTTGATGATGCCGACGACCGTGCCGAGCAGACCGACGAACGGCGCGGTGGCGCCGATGGTCGCCAGCGACGAGACGCCCTTCTTGAGGTCGTTGGCGGTCAGCGCCGTCGCCCGCTGAATCGCGCGGCGCACAGTGTCGACGAGATCCTCACGACTCAGGTTGCTGCCGCTTTCCTGCTGGAACTGGTATTCCTGCATCCCCGCGAGGACCACTTTCGCAAGATGGCTGTAGCGGTAGTTCTTGGACGAAGAAATCGCGATGGCGTCCTTCAGACGGCCGTCCTTCAGGTGCTTCGCCACCTGGGGCGCGTAGAGCTTCGACTGCTTCCGCGCCTGCGCGAACGTGTAAATCCGTTCGATGGCCACGCCGAAGGAAATCATAGACATGATGACGAGGATGACCGCGATTGCTTTCGCGACCCACCCCATCTCAGTCCACATGTGCATCAGATCCATTCCACCCATTCGCCAATCCTCCGCTACTGGTACGAAATCAATGAATACAAAGAGACGAGTCGCTATTGCAGCGTGAAGTTCACCGTCACGGTCATGATGACCGGCACGGGAACACCGTTAAGCGTGGTCGGTGTGAACGTCCACTGCTTGACTGCGTCGAGCGCCGCCTGGTCGAGCAGCGGGATCGATCGCAGAACTTTTGCGTCCTTCACCCGTCCGTCGGCGCCGATGGTCGCTTCGATGATGACCATGCCGGCGACGCGCGCTGACTGCGCGATCGGGGGGTAAACAGGACTGACGTGTTTGATCTTGCTCGGCGTCTTGATGTTGCCGCCGACGCGCACGGGCGCGGTGGGTGGCGGCGGCGGCGGTGGCGGCGCGCTCGGCAGCCCGCCGACGACACCACCGAGGACACCACCGGGAACGCCGCCCTCAACGCCACCGGGGACACCCTCGGCGACGCCTGCAGTGCTCGGCGCTTCCTGAATGATTTCCTTGGGGGCTTCGACCGGCGCCGCATTCGGGTTTGACACCGGCGTCGGGGTGGTCTCAGTCCTCGCCGCAGCAGGAGCGGGCGGCGGGGGCGGGGGTGGCGGGGGCGGCGGTGGTGCACCGACGAACGCCATCATCGTTGGGGGCGTCGGGAGGACGTCGGTCGCCATCAACGGGATGATGATCACGGCCCCGAAGAGCACAACGTGAGCAAAGATCGAAACCGGGACTGTATACCACGCCTGCGAGCCGAGCTTTACCGTCGGATTGGCTACGTCGCCGAACATGTCACGCGGCACGGGTCACCCTCCAAGCTTTCACTGTGCGGTGCAAGACCGCAGATTATAGTCAGAGCCAAAAACCAGTGTCAACGAAGGCTCTCTGGACTTTAGACACCGGTTTTCGGAAAACGGCTCCACCGTATGTGCGTGCAAGGAGCACACCGCCGCCACCATCGTGGCTGAGCTGCCTTGTTCACACTCAAAGAAAAAGAGGACCGAACACAACCGCGACAATAGCCATCAGTTTCAACAGGATATTCAGGCTCGGGCCAGAGGTGTCCTTGAACGGATCGCCTACGGTATCACCGACGACGGCCGCACGGTGAGCATCTGAGTTCTTTCCGCCAAAGTGACCCTGCTCAATATATTTTTTGGCGTTGTCCCAGGCCCCTCCGGCGTTGGCCATCATCAGGGCGAGCAGCGCGCCAGAACCGATCGATCCCACCAGCAGCCCGCCCAGGGCCTCCGCACCGAGGGTCACACCGATCAGGATCGGGACGACGACCGCCAGTGCCCCGGGGAGCACCATTTCCTTGATCGCCCCGTCGGTGGCGATCCGCACGGCCCCGGCCGCGTCAGGAGGGTTGATCCCCTCCATGATGCCGGGGATCTCACGGAACTGCCGGCGCACTTCCTCGACCATCTTCATCGCCGCTCGTCCCACGGCCCCCATCGTCAGGGCCCCGAACAGGAACGGCATCAGTGAGCCGATCAGGAGGCCGAGCAGGACGTTGACATCGAGCAGATTGAACACGGTAATCCGCGTCACCTGCGAGTACGACACCATCAGCGCCAGCGCGGTCAGCACCGCGGACCCGATGGCGAACCCCTTTCCTGTCGCCGCCGTCGTGTTCCCGAGCGAATCCAGGGCATCGGTGCGCTCCCGAACCTCTGCGGGCAGGCCCGCCTGTTCGGCAATGCCCCCGGCGTTGTCGGCAACTGGACCATAGGCGTCGGTCGCCAGCGTGACCCCGAGGGTCGACAACATACCGACAGCAGCTAGCGAGATACCGTAGAGTCCTGCCAACTTGAAAGTGATCCAGGTCGCCGCGACCAAGGTCAGCAGTGGGATGGTGGTCGACAACATTCCGAGCGCCAGGCCACCGATAATGACGGGGCCCGTCCCCGTCACTGCCTGTGCGGCGAGGTCCAGCGTCGGCTTGTATTCATACGCTGTGTAGTATTCCGTGGCTGTGCCGATCACCTGACCGGCGACCAGGCCGACGACGACCGCCCAGAACAGCCTGAAATCCAGGCCCAGGTACGCACACAGCGCCGCGGTCGAGAGCAGGACCAGGATGCCGGCGCCAAAAACGCCGGCCCGCAGCGACCACAGGAGTTTGCCCATGCCGGCATCCTCACTGGTGCGGACGAAGAAGGTCGCAATGATCGCGCAGACCGCGCCCATCCCCATGATCCCGAGCGGCAGTGCGAAGGCAATCGAGTGGAACGTCGCGACCGACCCGGGCGGCAGCACCGCATTCTCACCAGCCCCCACGATCCCGATCGCACCAAGCGACATCGTCGCGACAATGGCGCCGGTGTAGGACTCGAACAGGTCGGCGCCCATGCCGGCGACGTCACCCACGTTGTCGCCGACGTTATCGGCGATGGTCGCCGGGTTGCGGGGATCGTCCTCGGGAATGCCGGCTTCGACCTTGCCGACGAGATCGGCGCCGACGTCGGCGGCCTTGGTGTAGATGCCACCGCCGACGCGTGCGAAGAGCGCGATGGATGATGCGCCGAACGCAAAGCCGGTCAACGGCTGATAGTGCTGAAAGACCAGGTAGATGCCGGCGAGAAACACGAGACTGAGACCGACCACCGTCATCCCCATGACGGCCCCAGAGGAGAACGCGACGCGGAGTGCGGGATTCAGGCCGATGCGGGCTTTTGCCGCCGTGCGCACGTTGGCGCGGACGGCGACATACATGCCGATGTAGCCAGAGCCCGCCGACGAGAGGGCGCCAAGCACATAGGAGATGGCCGTACGGGGGAGGTTCGTGAACGGCCCCTCCTGCACGATGCCGAGGGCCGCGAACTTGCCGGTCACGTCGTAGTCCACGAAGACGGCGATCAGGACGCTGACGATCACGACGAACACTGCGAGGAACGTGTATTCCCGCCGCAGGAACGCGTCCGCCCCCTGCTGGATCAGGGCGGCGATCGAGCGCATCAGGTCCGTCCCGGTATCTTCGCGGAGCACGCTCCGGGCGGTGACGAGCGCGAAGGCCAGCGCCAACAGGCCGCCGCCGAGAGCGACGTAGAGGAGTGCCATCAGGAAATTGGCTGACGCGTAACTGTCAGGACGGCAAAGTGGGGGCCGAAGCACCCCCGAAGCGCAACTCTGACCATGCGATACGATGCAGGCGAGCTTTTCAACCGGCCTCTAGGGCCGCTGCACCTGGATGCGCATCCCGTAGAACGAGCGGTGCACGAAGAAGGCCGACGCCAGCAGGAACGCTGCCGACAGCGACAGGCTCAGACCGTGTCCGTACTGATCCGTCAACTGGACGCCGAGTTCGACGGCAAGGAGCCCGAAGAGTGTCGTGAACTTGATGACCGGATTCATCGCCACCGATGACGTGTCCTTGAAGGGGTCCCCGACGGTGTCGCCGACGACCGTCGCCGCATGGAGCGGCGTGCCCTTCTCTTTCAGTTCGACCTCGACGATCTTCTTGGCGTTGTCCCAGGCGCCGCCGGCGTTGGCCATGAAGATGGCCTGGTAGAGCCCGAACAACGCGATCGAGATCAGGTAGCCGACGAAGAAGTACGGCTCGAGCAAGGCAAAACCGAGCGTTGCGAAGAACACGCCCAGGAAGATGTTGAACATGCCCTTCTGCGCGTACTGGGTGCAGATCTCGACGACCTTCTTGCTGTCGGCGACCGACGCCCTGCTCGCGCCCTCATCCAGGCGGATGTTGGCCTTGATGAATTCCACGGCCCGATAGGCGCCGGTGGTCACGGCCTGGATCGAAGCACCGGTGAACCAGTAGATGATGGAGCCGCCGGTGATCAGGCCGAGCAGGAAGGGCGGGTGCAGCACCGACAGGTACTGCAAATACGCAGGGTCCAGCCGGTGCGTCAGCACGACGATGATGGAGAAAATCATTGTCGTGGCGCCGACGACGGCGGTGCCGATCAGCACCGGCTTCGCGGTCGCCTTGAACGTATTGCCGGCGCCGTCGTTTTCCTCGAGCAGGTGCTTGGCACGCTCGAAGTTGGCGTCGAAGCCGTAGTCCTTCTTCAGCTCTTGCTTGATGTTGGGAATCGACTCGATCGTGGACAGCTCGTAGACCGACTGCGCGTTGTCGGTCACGGGACCGTAGGAGTCGACCGCGATCGTCACGGGGCCCATGCCAAGGAAGCCAAAGGCGACGAGGCCGAACGCGAACACCGCCGGTGCGATCATCTCGCCGGCAAGGTGGAACTGGGTGCTGACGCCGTAGGCAATCGCCATCAGGGCCACGATCACCATGCCCAGCCAGTAGGCGCTGAAGTTACCGGCAACGAGGCCTGACAGGACGTTCAGCGAGGCGCCGCCCTCACGCGACGAGATCACCACTTCGCGGGTGTGCGCCGACTCGGTAGAGGTGAAGATCTTGACCAATTCCGGGATGATGGCGCCCGCAAGAGTGCCGCAGGTGATGACCGACGAGAGTTTCCACCAGAGCGATCCGTCGCCCATGTCGGCGATCAGCCAGTAGGACACGATGTAGGTCAGGGCTACGGAAACGAGCGACGTCAGCCACACCAGCGTCGTCAGCGGCGTCTCGAAGTTCATGGTCGCGGCCTTGCTGAAGCGCGCGGTCGCCCACGACTCGTTGATCAAGTAGGAGGCGCCGCTCGCGATGACGCCCATGACGCGCATCACGAAGATCCAGACCAGCAACTGAACCTGCATGGTCGGGCTGGTCACGGCCACCAGGATGAAGGAGATCAGCGCGACACCCGTGACGCCGTAGGTTTCGAAGCCGTCCGCGCTCGGTCCGACCGAGTCGCCGGCGTTGTCGCCGGTGCAGTCCGCGATGACCCCCGGGTTCCGCGCATCGTCTTCCTTGATGTTGAAGACGATCTTCATCAGATCGGCGCCGATGTCGGCGATCTTGGTGAAGATGCCGCCGGCAATGCGAAGCGCAGCGGCGCCGAGCGACTCGCCGATGGCAAAGCCGATGAAACAGGAGCCGGCGTAGTCACCCGGAATGAAGAGGAGGATGCAGAGCATGATCAGCAGCTCGACGCTGATCAGCAGCATGCCGATGCTCATGCCCGCCTTCAGCGGGATCGCATAGATCGGGAAGGGCCGTCCTTCGAGGCCGGCAAACGCGGCGCGGGAGTTGGCGAACGTGTTGACGCGGATGCCGAACCAGGCGACGCCGTAGCTGCCCGCGATCCCGACCAGACTGAACAGCAGGATGACGGCGACCTTGAAGGGCGGGAAGCCATGGACGACTGCGCCGGTGACCGGATCAACTGTCGTCGCCAGGCCACCAAAGTAGACCGCGCAGATGATGCCGATGAAGACCCAGAGCATCATGATGAAGCGGCCCTGCGTCACGAGATATGTCTTGCAGGTCTCGTAAATGAGCTCGGAGATCTCGAGCATCGACCGGTGGACCGGCAGGTTCTTCAGGTTGTTGTAGATGACCAACCCGAACATCAGGCCCAGCACGCAGACACCAAGGCCGGCCATGAGGAGAGTGCGCCCGTTGATCCCCTGGAACTCGACTGAGCCGAGGTCCGGCAGCACGAGGTTCGCTTCACCACCCGCGTGTTGCACCGCGGGGGCGGTCTGCGCGGCGGCCTGCGCCCACACCACTGGAGAAAGCGCGCCCATGCACAGAATCACCCACACCGCGACTATCAGTGCGCGGGTCGAACTTCCCTTAGCCATCAATGCTCTCCTCCGTCGTTGCCTATACTCGAAAATCGCCGACGCGGTCAGTACCGTGCCGGGCGCGAATGCGGCCGGGCAATGCCATGCCGCCTGTCAGAAAGATCCGTATGCCCTGCTCGACCGTGATGTCGGGATATGACGCCTTGTCACGGTGACAGATGATCACGTCGCCAAGATACAGGTGGTTGGTTGGCACGTACACCGCCACCATCGGCTCGACGCCGCTGCCACTCTCCATCATGAATTCCTTGGTCAGGAATCCCAGGAGGAAGCCGCGGGTCGGATCCTCGACGAGCACGACCCGCTTGAAGCCGGTACTCGTTGTCGGGTGAGAAGGCTACTACAAGCTGCTTCACCGGTGCATAAATCGTGCGGAAGACCGGCACCCGCAGCAGGTAGCTCTCGGCTCGCTGCAGCACCCGCTTGCCGATCACGTTGGTGGCGAGCGCGCCCACCACCAGCACGAGCAGCGCCGTGGCCACGATCCCCACCCCCGGCACCGCGCGCCCGAACCACTCCGCATACCACGGCCCGACCAGGCCGTCGATCAGCCTGAAGATCCAGACCAGCGCCGCCACACTGACGACGAGCGGGACCATGACGATGAATCCCGCCAGAAAGCGCCGGCGCAGCCACTGGACCATCGCTCAGTGCCGCAGCAGCCAGAACACGGTGATCGTGGCCAGGATCAGCCGGTAGCCGGCGAAAATATCGAGACGGTTGCCGGCCAGGAACCGCAGGAAAAACTTGATCGTCACGTAGCCGACCAGCGCCGAGACGACGACTCCTACAACAATCAGCGAGAGACTGCCGTCCGGCAGCGGCATCTTCATTAGTTCGAGCGACTCCTTCGCGGCGGCCGCCAGCATGGCCGGGATCGCCAGGAGGAACGTGAACCGGGCCGCCGCATCCCGGCGCATGCCCAGGATCAGCCCCATCGTGATCGTGGACCCCGATCGAGACATCCCCGGGATCAGCGCCGCCGACTGCGCGACGCCGATGAGCAGTGCATCACGCCAGCTCAGGGTCTCTTCGGTCCTGGTCTGTGGCCCCAGCCGCTCGGCAACCAGCATCAGTACGGCGCCGGTGGCCAGCGCGCCGGCCGCAACCGCCGGCGTCCGCAGCACGTTCTCGATGTAGTCGCTGAAGAGCACCACGACGATGACGACGGGGATCGTGCCGATGACGATCATCCGCGCCAGCTGTGCGGACGGGTCGGGCTGTGGCGACAGGATGCGCGGCACCGCCCGGATCATCCCGAGGATCTCGGCGTGGAAGAACGTCATGATCGCCGCCAGCGTGCCGACGTGGAGCGCCACGTCGAACGCCAAGGCGAATGCGGGCTCGAGCTCCCAGCCAAAAAACGCGCGCGCCAGGATCAGGTGCGCCGAACTCGAGACCGGCAGGAACTCCGTGAAGCCCTGGATGGCCCCGAGCAGGATGGCGGCAGTGAGACTCACGCGGGCAGCAAGCGGCTACGAAACTTTCTTGCGCTTGCTGGGCCGCGTCGAACCGGATGCGGCCGCCGGCGTCGTCGCGGGGGCCGACGCACCGGTCACCATCTGGCCCTTGAGCGGCTTGCGCCCCTGCAGGACGATCGCGATCGCCGAGGCGATGAACACGGTCGAGTAGGTGCCGCTGATGATGCCGACGAGCATCGTGAACGCGAACCCCTCGAGAACTTCGCCACCGAACAGATAGAGCGCCAGGACGCTGAGCGCCGTGGTTCCGGCGGTGATTACCGTGCGCGACAGCGTCTGGTTGACCGCGGTGTTGACGATGGTGGACAGGCTTTCGCGACGCATGCCGCGCATGTTTTCGCGGACCCGGTCGAAGATGACGATCGTGTCGTTGACCGAGTAACCGGTAATGGTCAGGAGCCCCGCGACTACGTTGAGCGTCAGGTCGTAGCGGAAGAAGGCGAGGAACGCGATACAGACCAGCAGGTCGTGCAGCGTCGCCACGACAGCGCCAACCGCGAACGAAAACTGGAACCGCAGCGCGATGTAGGCCAGGATGCCGGCCATCGCCAGCACGGTCGCCCAGACGCCCTGCTTGCGCAGCTGCTCGCCGACCACTGGACCGACGATCGAGGTCTTGACCGGCTTGTCGTCGAAGGTGCCGACGTTGGCGCCCTTGAGCGTGGTGATGATCTGATCCGCTTCGTTACTGAGATTGCCGCCGCTCTCGGCGCCCACCCGCTTGACGCGAACCAGAACGTCACGGTTCTCGGGTTGCCCGTAGTGCTGCACCGTCGCGTCGCCGCCGAGCGCCCCGGTGATCCGATTGAGGTCGGGCGTCTCGGCGAACTTGAGGATGACGATCGTGCCGCCCTCGAAGTCGACGCCTTTTTGAAGCCCGCGGGTGCCGATCATGAACATCCCGGCGCCGATGACCAGCGCCGACAGCGCCAGGGCGTGCCAGCGCCAGCGGATGAAATCGAAATTCGGAGTTTTGAAAATCTGCATTGAGGTCGACCTAGATGCTGATCGTCTTCGACGCAGCCGGGCGGCGGTTGAGGGCCAGCTCGAACAACGTCTTGGACACGAAAATGGAGGTGAAGAGGTTCGTGAGCAGACCGATCGTCAAGGTCACAGCGAACCCGCGGATCGGACCGGTGCCGAATTGGAAGAGGAACCCCGCGGCGATCAGCGACGCCACGTGCGTGTCGAGCAAGGTCAGGAACACCCGGTCGAAGCTGGCCTTGATGGCGGCACGGGCCCCGCGCTGCCCCGCCAGTTCCTCCTTGATGCGCTCGAAGATCAGAACGTTGGAGTCGACGCCCATGCCCATCGTCAGGATGAACCCGGCGATCCCCGGCAGCGTCATGGCGGCGCCGAAGTAGGCCATGAAGCCGAGCAGGATCACGAGGTTGAACACCATCGCGACGATCGCATTGATGCCCGACAGCTTGTAATACGCCAGCATGAAGACCACCACGAAGGCCAGGCCCATCAGGGACGCGAGGACACCGGCCCGCACCGAGTCAGCGCCCAGGCTGGGACCGATGGTTTCCTGTTCCAGGTAACTCATCGAGGCCGGCAATGCGCCGGACCGCAGCACGAGCGAGAGATCGTTGACTTCGTCTGACGTGAAGCTGCCCGTGATCCGGCCCTCGTCGGTGATCCGGCCCTCGATGCGTGGCGCCGACTGCACCCGCCCGTCGAGGATGATGGCGAGCATCCGGTTGATGTTCTCGCCGGTGACCTTGCCGAACTTGCGGGCGCCGTCACTGGTCAGCAGGAAGCGGACCGCCGGACGGTTGTTCTCGTCGATGGTCGGCGAGGCGCCGCGAAGATCGGCGCCGGTCACCGCGGCGATCTTTCGCACCAGGTAAAATTCGGTCCCCAACTGCGCGCCCGCGGCGCCGGAGACGACTTCCATGTCGGCCGGGACCTGGCCGCCGTGAGCCTGGAGCAGGGCTTCCTGTGTCGGCGCCGGACCCGACTCCACGATCTTCAGCTCGAGGAAGGCCATCTTGCCGATGATGTCCTTGGCCCGCTCGACCTCGGTCACGCCGGGGAGCTCCACCATGATCTGATCGTTCGACTGGCCGTAGCGCGAGATGTTCGGCTCGGCCACGCCGAGCGCGTTGACGCGCCGGTCGATCGTCTCGAGGGCCTGCACGACGGTCTGCTCGCGCATGTCACTCTCGACGTCGCGCTTCAGCGTGAACGTGTAGCTGCCGCCAGGGTTGGAGGCGCGGTCGAAACTGGTCGACAGCTGGTCGTCGGCAGCGCGGCGGAATTCCGCGTCCCGTTCGCCCGGCACGCCGTCGACTTTGAAGGACGTCTCGGACGCGACCGTGATGGCGCCAACCGTGACCCCGGCCTCCTGCAGCGTTTCGCGCAGCTGGTCGCTCGAGGTCGTGCTGAAGGCGCGCAGCGCATCGCCGGTGTGGACCCGCAGAACGAGATGGACGCCACCCTTGAGATCGAGCCCGAGCTTCAACTGCTTCGCCAGCAGCCAGCCGGGTGCAGGCAGCCCGTATCGCTGCGCCAGGATCGGATAGACCCCGAGCGCGAAGAAGCTAATGAAGACAACGGCGATGGTGATAACTTTCCAGCGAAGATTCTTGGTCATGATTTAGGAATTACCCGAGTCCTGCACCACCAGATCCTGGCCCTGGTAGCCGGCCACCGCGGCACGCGACAGCTCGATCCGTACGCGATCCGCGATCTCCACCTGCAGGGTATTGTCGGTGACGCGGGTGATCTTGCCGTACATCCCGCCGGTGGTGACAATCTTGTCACCCACCTTGAGATTCTCCTGAAACTCCTGAATTTTCTTCTGCCGGCGCTTCATCGGCAAGAGGATCAGGAAATAAAAAATGCCCAGGATGATGGCAAACGGGAGAAAGGTGCTGAACGCCTGAACTCCCCCGGGCGGAGTCATGGCGAAGACTAACGATTCGTTCACGAAATACATCTTTACTGTTGGGGCCGGCGGGAGAAGGTTTGATGGAACTCCTGGCGGAGCTGTTCAAACGTGCCGAACACGATAGCCTCCCTAATCCTCCGCATCGTGTCAAGGTAAAAGTAGAGGTTGTGGACCGAGTTGAGGGTCGCCGCCGTCATCTCGCCAGCTATATATAAATGACGGAGATAGGCCCGGGAAAAGTGCCGGCAGGTGTAGCAGCCGCAATCCGGATCTGGCGGCAAGGGGTCCTCGGCGTAGCGCGCGTTCTTGATGACGAGCGGGCCACGCCGCGTCAGTAGCTGGCCGTTCCTGGCATTCCTGGTCGGCAGCACGCAGTCGAACATGTCGATGCCGCGGGCGACGCACTCGATCAGGTCGTCCGGCATGCCGGTTCCCATCAGGTAACGCGGACGGTCGGCCGGCAGCAGCGGCGCCGTATGGCCGACCACCTCATACATCACGTCGGCCGGCTCACCGACGCTCAAACCGCCGATCGCGTAGGCCTCGAAGCCGATCGCCACGGTCGCCTGTGCGCTCTCGGTGCGCAGCGATGGATGCACGCCGCCCTGGATGATGCCGAACTGTGCCTGGCCAGGATTGGTGACGATGACCTCGTCGCCTGCGCCGTTGCGCAGATCCATCAAGCGCTGGCGCGAGCGCGCGGCCCACGTGACCGAGCGTTCCATCGCCTCTCGGGCACCGGCGGGGTCGGCGGTGGACGCGACACACTCATCGAGGACCATCGCGATATCCGAGCCGAGCCTGGCCTGGATGTCGGTGGCGCGTTCCGGTGTGAGCAGATGCAGCGAACCGTCCAGGTGCGAGCGAAACTGCGCCCCTTCATCGGAGATACGCCGCATCGCCGCGAGGCTGAAGACCTGGTAGCCGCCGCTGTCGGTCAGGATCGGGCGGTTCCAGCCGATGAATTTGTGCAGTCCGCCGGCGCGGGCGATGAGCTCGTCGCCCGGCTTCAAGTACAGGTGGTAGGTGTTGCCGAGAATGATCTCGGCGCCGAGATCCTCCAGGTCGCGCTGCGTCACTGACTTCACCGCGCCACGGGTGCCAACCGGCATGAACGCCGGCGTCTGGATGACGCCGTGGGGCGTGTGCACCTCGCCTCGTCGAGCGAGACCATCAGTGTGCAGCAGCTTGAACTGAAACATTCGTCACCAGCATACCGGCCCGGCGTCATGCGCGGTATCCTGATGGCGTGAAACGTTTGCGCGTTGGCGTGTTGTATGGCGGCCGGTCCGGTGAGCACGAAGTGTCACTGGCTTCAGCCGCAGCGGTGTTTGCTCACCTCGATCGCACCCGCTACGAACCAGTTCCCATACGGATCGAGAAGGACGGTCGCTGGAGCATCGCGGAACGGCCGCCCGCGACCATGTCGGCCGGCGAGGTGATCGAGCAATCGCGGCTCGAAGCGCACCGGCCACCCCGGGCCGGCCGGGAGGTCCACCTCGTGGCTCACCCGAGCGAAGAAACGATCCTGTCGATCGACCGCCCGCGGGCGTTGCGTGGAGACGACGGCACGCACGCGCTGGTGACGGGCCTGAACCTCGACGTGATCTTTCCCGTGCTGCACGGACCGTTCGGTGAAGACGGCACCATCCAAGGCCTGCTCGAGCTCGCGAACGTCCCCTACGTCGGCGCCGGCGTTCTTGCCTCGGCGGTCGGGATGGACAAGGGCATGATGAAAGTCGTGTTCGCGGCCCATGGGCTGCCGGTCTGCCCCTACTCTGTCATCCGCGCCCATGACTGGGAGTCGGGCCGCGCCGCGATCATGGCCGATCTCGAGAGCACGCTCGGATTTCCGATGTTCGTCAAGCCGGCGAATCTCGGCTCGAGCGTCGGCATCTCCAAGGCCAAGGACGCCACGTCGCTGGCCGAGGCGATCGACCTCGCCCGCAGCTACGATCGCCGCATCATCGTCGAAGCGGCCGTGCCGGATGCCAGGGAGATCGAGTGTGCCGTCATCGGCAATGACAATCCGGAAGCGTCCGTACCCGGAGAAGTCATCCCGGCCCGTGAGTTCTACGACTACGAGGCGAAATATATCGACGGGGCGTCGCAGACGGTCATCCCGGCCGACCTCCCGGCCGCGACCGCGGCCGACGTTCGCCGGATGTCGATCGAGGCGTTCCGCTGCATCGATTGCGCCGGCATGGCGCGGGTCGACTTCCTGCTGTCGCGGCAGGACGGTGCCCTCTTCGTCAACGAGGTGAACACGATCCCGGGGTTCACGACGATCAGCATGTACTCCAAGATGTGGACGGCAAGCGGCGTCGAGTACCCGGCCCTGCTCGATCGGCTGATCGCTCTGGCGCTCGAGCGCCACGCCGCCCGGCAGCAACTGCGCACCAGCGTCACATGAAACTCGCCGCGAGCGCGGTCGCCGCGGCGCTGTGCATCACGATGATCACCGGGTCGGCAGCGCCCGCGTCGAGGCAACTGCGCGGCGCCGAGGGTCTGGTCCGCGCCTACGATTTCATACTCGACGCCCGCTTCGACCAGGTCGAGCCTGAACTCCGTAAGGCCTGTGGACCTGCGCCGCGCGAGGCCTGCGACGTGCTCGCGGCAACGGCCCTCTGGTGGCGCATTCAACTCGACCCCGACAGCACCGCGCTCGATCTCGAGTTCTCCACGCTCGTGGACCGGGCCATCGCGTCCACCGAGGCGTGGGCGGAACGCGCCCCGAATGATGCGGAAGCCTGGTTCTACATGGGCGGAGCGTATGCCGCCCGGGTGCAGTGGCGTGTGTTGCGGGACGAGAAGCTTTCTGCGGCCCGCGACGGCAAACGCATCCTGGAGGCGCTCGAGGAATCAATCCGACTGGATCCGACGCTGGATGACGCGTACTTCGGAATGGGGATGTACAAGTACCTACGCCGATGTCGCACCAACGGCGGCGAAGATGCTCCGCTTCCTCCTGCTGCTGCCGGGTGGCGACCGCAAGGTCGGGCTCGAGCAGATGCGGCGCGCCAGGGCGAGGGGACGTCTACTGCAAGGAGAGGCTGACTATCAGCTCTCGATCATCTATCTCTGGTACGAGAATCAGACCCCGCACGCCATCAACCTTCTCCAGGCGCTGCACGAGCAATATCCGGGCAACCCGCTCTTCCTCTCACAGATTGCCCATATCCAGGACGCCTACCAGCACGACATCACCGCCAGCCTCGCCACCTGGCGCACGCTGCTGGCGTCGGCGCGCGAGCAGCGCGCCAACCTGCCCACACTGGCCGAGACACAGTCACGGCTCGGGATGGCGCGGATGCTCGAGGGACTGCATCAGACCGACGACGCGATCGAGCAGCTGCAGGCCGTGATCGCGCGGCGACCGGAGGCGCCATTCGGCTCGATGGCCCTGGCCTATCTGCGTCTCGGCGAAGCGCACGACCGGCTCGGCGCCCGTGCGCAGGCGGTCGAGGCCTACGCGGCGGCGCAGAGGCTCGCACCCGCAGAGGATCCGCACGAAGTGCGTTCGGCGGCCGCTGAGCATCTGCGACGCGCGCCAGACGTCCGGGCGGCTGAGGCGTATCGGCACTCACTCGACGGCTGGCGGCTCTTCGAGAAGAACGACCTTCCTGGCGCCGCCGCTGCACTCGAACGATCCCTCGTGCTCAACAGCAACGCGCCGGTCGCGCGCTATCGCCTCGGTCGCGTGATGCAGGCCATGAAGCAGGACCCCGCCGCGCTGGTGCAATTCGAGATGGCGATCCGCCAGGCCAAGCACGCCCCCGCTCCGATTCTCGGCAACGCATATCTCGAGGGCGCGCGACTCCTCGAGCGCGCCGGCAAACGTGACGCGGCCCTCTCGTATTACCGCATCGCCTCGTCGCTCTTCGGCGCCGCCAGCGACACGCGAGCGGCAGCCACACGCTCGATCACACGCCTTCGCAGCGGCGACGCGCGCACGCCGCGCTGACCTCCTCACACTTCCGTCACCGCGCGATCACTTCCGTCATCGCGATCACTCGCCGCGCAACGCACTCACACATTTCAACGCTGCAATGCACGCGACGACGTCGACGTCAGCACTGAATTGCATCGAGTGACCGCGAGTGCAGCACTGAAGCGCATCGAAGACATCAGCTTCAGCACTGTAGTGATGCGCGCATCGCACCGACAACATGGGTGATGAAAAAAATCGGATGTCGAGCGGTTCGATTTTTGACTTTTCATGCACTTTGTGCTTGACAGTCTGATTTTCTCATCCATAATCTACATCTTGTATGAGGGTGGAGTGCTCAGCCCACCTGTTGTAACCCTCGGTCACCGGTCACAAGCTGAGCTGCCTAATTCCAAGGAGGAATAATGGCGAAGAAGACTGCAAAAAAGGGCGGCGCTAAAAAGGGCGGGAAGAAGCGCTAAAGCCGCCTTGCCGGTCCGGGGGTGTCGCGAGTGACACCCCCTTTTCTTGGATGCTGACCTTCCGCACACGCGCGGGAGTCGAGACGCGGCCCGCGCGCATCACGCACGAGGGACGCCAGTAGAGCGGGGCCTAGGGATCCCGCCGATCAGCGAGACGCGAGAGCGCTGACAGCGCAGGCCGGCGCGCCGGTAGGCCGCGGCGCTGCAATGCGGTGAGGCTCATCGCAAACCCACAACGAAGGGGGGGATAAAGCATGGCAAAGAAGACTGCAAAGAAGAAGGCTGGCGGGGCGAAGAAGGGCGGCAAGAAGCGCTAGTTCGCCTTCCCGTTAGAAAGGGGGCGGCAGGCGCCCCCTTTGTTTTTGTACCTGTCAACTCCAAACTCCCAACTCCCAACTCCAAAACTCACGCCAACTGCGTCGCAGAGCGTTGCGTCGTGGTTGAAGTAGGAGTTTGGAGTTTGATTGAGTTAATCCCTATTGCCAGGCGCGCCCATCCCACACGCGCACCCGCTGAATGACATCCCCCTTCTGGATCTTGTCGACGACGTCCATGCCGTTGACGACGTGGCCGAAGGCCGTGTAGTCGGCATCGAGGTGCGGCGCCGGCGAGTGCATGATGAAGAACTGGCTGCCGCCGGTGTCCTTCCACGAGAGGGCCATGCCTACGGTCCCGCGCAGGAACGGACGTTCGTTGAGCTCGTCACGGATCGAGTAACCCGGGCCACCTTCGCCATCGCCGCGCGAGTCGCCGGCCTGGATGACGAAGTTGGGGTCCACCCGATGGATCGCAAGGCCGTTGAAGAATCCCTTGCGCGCGAGTGTCATGAAGTTGTGGGCCGTCTGCGGTGCATCGAGCATGGCGAGTTCGAACTCGATCGTGCCCTTAGCTGTTTCGATGAACACGTGCGGCGAGTAGTCAGGAGCAATGATCGCGGGACTGTTGTACGGGGCCAGCGCGACCGATGGCACCGGGCGGATCGCGCTGCGGTAATCACCTGATGGGTCCAAAGGCGCGAGCAGTTCGGCGGCGCGGACGCGTACTGCCCATTCCTTGTCGGCCAGGCCCAGCTTCAGTGTCTCGGTAGCCTCGGCCGCACCGAACTGGACGAGAGCCTCCATCGCCGCCGTCCGTGCGAGGTAGGCGAGATCCGGCTGCGCAATCTTCCATGCCTCGCGCAGGGCCGCCGCCCCACCTTCGGGCTTTGCCTCGCCGATGAGCGTAGAGACAGCGGCGCGGACGGCGAAGTCGGGCTCCTTCACGTGAGACAGCAGCAGCGATGGCGCGTCCGGCGCCTTGAGCCTGACCAGGGCGCGCAGCGCGGCCGGCCACACCCGCTTGTCTTCATCCTGGAGCATCGCGCGGACCCGGTCGATCGCGGCATCCGGCGGCATCGTCGCGAAAATACCGGCAAAGGCCGCGCGCACCGTCCAGTCACGATCGGGTTCGAGGCTCGCCAGTACGAGTAGAAACGTTTCAGGGTCGATGAGGGCCGCCGCGCGTGCCGCCGCGATCCGCATCACCGGCCAGTTGTCGGTCATCAGATCCTGGATCACCGCCAGGCCTGCCGCGGCACGCATGGTGCCGAGGGCCGCCACAGCCTCGAGCTTGACGTTCGGGTCGATTGCCTTCTCGGAGATCAGCGCGACGAGCGGCTCGACCGCCGCCTCGGCGTTCAACCGCGCCACGGCACGAATCGCCGACACCACGACCTCGTGAGGCCTGGTGCGCTCGAGAAGTGGAACCAGTGCCGGGGCGACAGATGGATCCTTCGAAGCACCCAGTCCACGCGCGGCAAAACTCACCGTGTACTTACCCGGGCCCTTCGCCAGAGCGGTGAGGGCCGGCACCGCCCGCGGATCGTTGACGCGCTGCAGCGCGTAGGCGACGGGCCACCAGTTCGACACCGGCCGGCCGTTCTCGACAACCGCTCCGGCGAGCGGCTCGAAGGCACCGAGCCTCACCAGCGCAAACAGGGCGAGCTTGAACGCCTCGGGCTCGGCTGCAGCCGGCCACTTCTCATCGTCGGGGGCCATCGCGGTGACGAGTGGATGCTTCGACAGTTCACGCGCGAGCGTCCCGATTGCGGGAGCCGCCTCCTTCGCACCAATCTGCCCGAGCGCCTCGGCCGCCCGGCCGCGGACGAGAGGATCGACATCGACGAGCGCCTGGGTCAACGGTGCGGCCGCAGAAGCGTGGCCGATCAGCCCGAGCGCGAAGGCCGCCATCTGTCGCACCTGCGCGTCCGGATCGGAGAGGAGGCCGGCAAGTGGCGCCACACCCTCAGGCAGACCCACCCGGCCGATCGCGAGCGCGGCGCGACGCCGGATCCGGCCTTCGGAGTCGGCGAGAAACGCCGTGAGGTCGGGCACCTTCGGGGGAGCGGGCTCGAGCTGGGGCTTGCGTCCCTTGGTGACCGGCGGCGCCACCACGGGGGGTGGCGTGTCCTTGAGAATGCGCTGATCCTCCAGCCTGAGGATGTCGGCCATCTTCACTTCGAAAGGCACGACCACCGGGGCCGGCGGCGGCGCCGTCGCACAGGCGGTCAGGAGCGGAAGAACCACGAAGGTGAGGAGTACAGCCTTTTTCATAGGGTCAAGCAGATGCGCGCAGCTCGACGCGCTGTTCAGTAACGGCGGCGATCCGATCGTCGACAAGATGGACGCCGATGCCGGGTCCGGTTGGCACCGCGATCGTGCCGTCGGGCCGGACATTGATCTCAGGGTCGATGAGGTCGGGTGCAAAGTAGCGGCGGCTCGCCGCTACGTCACCGGGGAGCGTGAAGCCCGGCAGCGTCGACAGATGAATGTTGTGTGCGCGGCCGATGCCACTCTCGAGCATGCCGCCATGCCAGACCGGAATGTCATGCTCGACCGCGATGTCGTGCATCGCAATCGACTGGCTGTGACCACCGACGCGCCCTGGCTTGATGTTGATGATGCGGCACGCACCGGCGCGGATCGCTTCAGCCGCGATTTTCGGCGTGTGCAACGACTCATCCAGACAGACAGGGGTTCGCACCCTGTTCTGCAGGATCGCGTGATCCAGCACGTCGTCATAGTCGAGCGGCTGCTCGATCATCATCAATGCGAATTCATCCAGCCGGGCGAGATGCGCCGCGTCGTCGAGGTGATAGGCGGCGTTGGCATCGACCATCAGCGGCACCGGCCCGAACCTGGTGCGGACGGCTTGTGCGGCCGCAACGTCCCACCCGGGTTTGATCTTGATCTTGATGCGCCGGTAGCCGGCCGCGAGCTCCACCTCGACCCGTTCAAGCAGCTGGTCGAGCGAGTCCTGGATACCGATCGACACGCCGGACGCGATGCCACTGCCGATGATCGCGTCGGATCCGCCCAGCAGCCGGCACAACGGGACGCCCTGCTGCCGTGCGAACAGATCCCACGCCGCCATCTCGACGGCGGCCTTCGCCATGTTGTGGCCGCGGATCGCGGCCAGCGCCGGGAAGATCTCCCGTGGGTGCGCGAACTCCCGCCCAAGCACGGCTGGCGCGATGAACTGCTCGATGATGTGCCACGCGGTGCTCGTGGTTTCGGAGCCGTAGTATGGGTTGGCCTCGGCGACGCATTCACCCACGCCGGTCAGGCCGTCACCTTCGACAAACACCAGGATGAATGGGCGTTCGTGGATACGGCCGAAGCTCGTCTCGAAGAATCGGACCAGCGGAAGGCGCAGGAGACGCAGCTCGATCCGCTCGATTCGCACCTGACAATGCTATAACAAGGTCCACATTGGACTTCCGATACATCGCCATTGAAGGGCCGGTCGGGCTGGGTAAATCCACGCTCGCGGATCGCCTCGGCGCGCGCTTCGACGCCACCGTCGTCCTCGACGAAACCGATAATCCGTTTCTCGCCGACCTTTACGCCGAACGCCCCGGCGCCGGGTTTCAGGCGCAACTGTTCTACACGCTCTCGCGTCACCGTCAGCAGACCCAGCTTCGCCAAAGCGATCTCTTCAGCCAGCTCACGGTCTGTGATTACCTCTTCGACCGCGACAAGATCTACGCCTATTTGAACCTGGATGACAACGAACTGTTCATCTACCAGCGCCTCTACGAACTGCTGTCTGAAGACATCCCGGTGCCGGACCTCGTTGTTTACCTGCAGACTCCGACCGATATCCTGCGCAAGCGGCTGCGGGAGCGCGACAAGGCCAACCCGGACCTGCCGCGGCTGGACGATGAATACCTCCGCGAACTGAACGAGGCGTACAACCACTTCTTCTTCCATTACACCGCGACGCCGCTGCTGGTGGTCGAGACGTCGCAGTTCGATGCGTCCTGGGGGGACGAGGCCGTCGCCGACCTGGAGCGGCAGATACGATCGATGGGCAAGGGCACGCGGTATTACGTCCCGCGCGCCTGAGGTATCCTCGTTCCTTATGGCCTGGTTCAAAAAGGACAAGAAGCCCATTCAGCCGCCGGCCGACAAGAGCCGGGTTCCGGAGGGGCTGTGGGTGAAGTGCCCGTCCTGCGCGGAGATCATCTATAACAAGGATCTGGTTGCCAGCCTCAATGTCTGCCCGAAGTGTTCGCATCACTTCCGGCTGACGGCCAGTGAGCGACTGAAGGTGCTGTTCGACGGCGACTGGCAGGAGTTCGACCACGGCCTGACCTCTATCGATCCGCTCCACTTCACGGACACCAAGGCCTACCGGAAGAGGCTCGAAGCGAGCATCAGCGCGACCGGGCTGCAGGATGCGGTGATCACGGCGACCGGCACCGTGGACGGGCTCCGCTGCTCGATCGCCGCCATGGAGTACGGATTCATCGGCGGCAGCATGGGGGTCGTGGTCGGCGAGAAGATCACGCGAGCGATCGAGCGTGCGATCGTCGAACGGATCCCGGTGATCATCGTCTCGTGCTCGGGCGGGGCTCGCATGATGGAGGGCGCCCTCTCGCTCATGCAGATGGCCAAGATCAGCGCGGCATTGGCGCGGCTCGACCGGGCGCGGCTGCCCTATGTATCCGTGCTGACGGATCCAACCACCGGCGGCGTCACCGCCAGCTTCGCCATGCTGGGGGACGTGAATATCGCGGAGCCAAAGGCGCTGATCGGCTTTGCCGGTCCTCGCGTCATCGAACAGACGATCCGGCAGAAGCTGCCCGAGGGTTTCCAGCGCAGCGAGTTCCTCGTCGAGCACGGCATGCTGGACATGGTCGTGGATCGGCGCGAGATGAAGGACGTGATCGCGCGGTTCCTGCGTTTCGGGGGCGCCACCGCAACGCCGCCGCCCGTATCTCTACCGACGCCGCGGCCGGCTGCGGGAACCCCGGGAGAAGAGCCGGCACGTTGAGCGACGACCCGCTTCGGTGGTTGTTCAGCCTCGAAGTGCTCGGGATGAAGTTTGGTCTCGAGAACATCACGGTCCTGCTCGAGACGCTCGGCAACCCTCACCAGCACTTCGCGGCCCTGCACGTCGCCGGCACCAACGGCAAGGGCTCGGTCACCGCAATGGCCGAGACCGCGCTGCGCCGCGCCGGCTACCGTGCGGCGCGCTACACCTCGCCCCATCTCGAGCGCATCGAGGAACGGTTCGTCATCGACGGCGCCGAGGTGGCGACGGCCGATCTCACGGCCGCCCTTTCTGTCGTGCGGTCGGCGGTGGAGGCTCTCATCAACAAAGGCGTTCTCAGCGGACCGCCGACTTTCTTCGAGTGCACGACCGCCGCGGCTTTCGAGCTGTTCCGACGGGCGGGTGTTGAGATCGCAGTGCTCGAAGTGGGCCTTGGCGGACGTCTCGACGCCACCAACGTGGTGCAACCTGTCGCCGCCGCGATCACGACGATCGACTTCGATCACCAGGCCCAGCTCGGTTCGACGATCGAGGCGATCGCCTTCGAGAAGGCCGGCGTCATCAAGCGCGGCGTGCCGATTGTCATCGGTTGCCTGCCTCCGGCAGCCGAGCGTGTCATCGAAGACAGGGCCGCCAGCATCGGTGCGCCCGTGATCAGGGCGTGCGGTCCTTCGACGCCGCCACTGCTGGCACGGCCCCGGCTCCCTGGCGCGCACCAGGAAGAGAATGCCCGGGTCGTCACCTCGCTCCTGCGCACGCTCAACGGACGTGGCTTCGCCGTCTCGGACGAAGCGATCGCGCACGGGATCGAGCACGTCGAGTGGCCCGGACGACTCGAGCTGCTTCGTTGCGGCGGCACCGAGGTTCTGCTCGATGCGGCTCACAACCCCGCCGGCGCCCGCTCGCTCGCAGCCTATCTGGACGACGCCGGCTGGATCGATCCGACGCTCATCTTCGCCGCCATGGCCGACAAAGACATCGCCGGCATCCTCGCTCCCCTGCTGCCCCGTGTGCACCGAATCATCTGCACGACCGCACCTACGCCTCGAGCTGCACGGTCAGACGATCTTGCGCGGGTCGTGCGCGAACTCGCGCCCGGGCGGGACGTCACGAGCATCGAGACACCAGCCGACGCACTCGCCCATGCATGTGCCACTTCGTCGCGTGTTGTCGCGGCCGGCTCGATGTTTTTGATCGGCCCCCTGCGTGGTATTCTTCGCTGATCCCTGCCGCGGCTCATCCACGCATGTTTCGGCTCAGTCTCAGCTTTCTTCTGTGCGTTCTCTGCCACTGGGCACTGGTCCCTGCGTCGGCGCACGCCCAGATCACCATCTCCGGTTGCAAGTCGGACGCGTTACAGAGCCAGATCTCCATTCAGGACGGCAACCACTGGACGTTCACCGGCACCGCGGCACGGCCGATCCAGATCGACTGCGACGACATGCAACTCTTCGCCAACAGCGTCGAGCTGTTTCAGGCCGAGGGCCGTCTCATCGCCACGGGAGATGTCGCGTTCATCTCCGGCGAAAGCCGCATCTCATCCGAGCGGCTCGACTACGACACCAAGGCGAAGACGGGCATCTTCTACAACTTCTCCGGAACCACCGTGCTTCGCGAAAAGGCACAACCGGGCCCTTACGGAACGCAGGAGCCCAACGCGTTTTTCTGGGGTGAAGAGCTGCACCGCGAAGGTCCGAAAAAGTACCGCATCGTCCGCGGCGGGTTCACCGCGTGCGTGCAGCCGACCCCGCGCTGGGACGTCGGGTCCGGTTCGATCACGCTCAATCTCGATGACTACGCCCTGCTTCGCAACGCGATCTTCCGCGTCAAGGGTGTTCCGGTGATGTACCTGCCGATCTTCTACTATCCGCTCGAGGAAGACGACAGGTCGACCGGCTTTCTGATGCCGATCTACGGCTCGTCCACGCTGCGCGGACAGTCGATTTCGGCGCCGTTCTTCTGGGCGATCGGCCGCAGCCATGACGCGACAATCACCTACGACTGGTTCTCGAAAGCTGGGCAGGCCGTCACGGGTGAGTATCGCTACATGCTCGCGCCGGGCTCGTCGGGGCGGGCACTCTTCAACACGCTGAACGAGTCGGAGGTCACCGACCCGGCCCAGGGGATCCGTCCGTCACAGCGAAGCTACACGGTCAACGGATCGCTGGTGCAGGCGCTCCCCATGGGCCTGCGTGCCCAGGCCAATGCGAACTACTTCTCGAGCCTGGCGACACAGCAGCGCTACCAGCAGGACGTCTACCAGGCGACGACGCGGCAGCGAAACTTCGACACAACGTTGACCGGCTCGTGGGGCGCCTACATGATGAGCGCTCGCGCCGAGCAGCGAGACTACTTCGACAACAACGAAACGCTGACGCGCACGGGCAGCCTCCCCCGCATCAACCTCTCACATGCCGAGCGTCCGATCGCCGGGTCGTTGGTCTACTTCGGGGCCAACGGCGAGTACGCGAATATCCTCCGCAGCACCCGGCGCGACGATCTGGAACTGTCCAACCAGGGGTTGACGCGGATGGACGTCGCACCTAGCCTCCGAGTTGGATCTGCGACCCTGGCCGTTTCTGAGCATGAACTCGTCGGTTGCATGGCGCGGGACGTATTGGACGTGAAAGCCTCGACTCCGCCGGCAAGCAGATCGAGGAATCGATCGGCCGCCAGTACTTCGACCTGTCAGACGCGGATCAGGGGCCCTCCTTCAACCGGATCTTCAATACGCCGGGCAATGGCTATGCGGAGAAATGGAAGCACCTGATCGAGCCGACGCTGTCGATCCAGCGGACCACGGCGATCGACGAATTACCCAACATCGTCCGGCTCGAGTCCGGCGACTACACCGTTGGCAACGTGACGCGTATCACCTACGGCGTGCGCGAACGTGCTTGCCGCGAAAAAGGAGTCGTCGCGCGAAATCGTCAGTCGTGAACATCAACCAGACCTATTACAGTGATGAGAACGCCGCCCAATACGACAGGAACTACCAGTCCAGCTACAGCGATCTGGCGGCGCCGACGAAATTTTCAGCCGTCGCCTTCAACACCAGGGTGACCCCGACCGACCGGTTCCAGGGGGAGTTCCGGACCGAGTGGGACCCGACCGTCCATACGCTGAAGACGATGTCGGGGAGTGGCCACGTGCAAGCCAGTGAATGGCTGCAGCTGTCGGGATCCTGGAGCCGGCGCCGGTTCATTCCGGAACTGCCGGACTACGATGATCCGACGCAGGCGACGCATACCGTAGCGGCCGGCGCTACAGTCCGGAACCGGACCAACCGGCTGGGCGGCAGTTACTCGTTCGACTACGACTTCCAGCGTGACTATTTCCTGCAGCAACGAGTCATGGCGTACTACAACGCCCAGTGCTGCGGGGTGGTGGTGGAGTTCCAGACGTTCAATTTTCAGGGCGTTCAGGGGATCCCGGTGCCACAGGACAAGCGGTTCAACATCTCTTTCAGCCTCGCCGGCATCGGAACGTTCTCGAACTTCCTCGGGGCCCTGGGTGGCGCCGAGCAGCGCCGCTGACGATCACTCTCGAGGTAATTGCGATGGTTTCAGTTCTCGTCACGGGCGGCGCCGGCTTCATCGGCTCCAACTTCGTCCGGTTCGCGCTCGAGGCGCACCCTGACTGGCACGTCACCACACTCGACAAGCTGACCTACGCCGGCCGGCTCGAGACGCTGCAGGACGTCATCGACAATCCGCGGCACACCTTCGTGCGCGGCGACGTTGCTGACGCGAGCGTCGCGGCGCCGTTGGTCCGGGACGCCGACGTCGTCGTCCACTTCGCGGCCGAGACGCACGTCGACCGGTCGATTCTGAATGCCGGCGAATTCATCACGACCGACGTTTTCGGGACGTTCGTCCTGCTCGAAGCCGCCCGCGAGGCCACGCACCTCAAACGATTCATCCAGATCTCAACCGACGAGGTCTACGGAAGTGTGGCTGAGGGGTCCAGCACCGAGACCGACGAACTGAAACCGCGCAACCCGTACTCGGCCAGTAAGGCCGGCGCGGACCGGCTGGCCTACAGCTACTTCGCCACCTACGACGTGCCGGTCATCATCACGAGGGCGTCGAACAACTACGGCCCCTACCAGTTCCCCGAAAAGGTGATTCCGCTGTTTGTGACCAACCTGTTCGATGATCTGCAGGTGCCGCTCTACGGTGACGGCGGCCAGATTCGTGACTGGCTGCACGTTGACGATCATTGCCGCGGCGTCGACCTGCTGATCGAATCGGGCACCAACGGTGAGGTCTACAACATCGGTGGCGGGAACCACGTGCGGAACGTCGACCTGACCCATCGGATCCTCGAGCTCACGGGCAAGACGGACGCGCTGATCCGTCACGTTGCGGATCGCCAGGGGCACGACCGGCGCTACTCGCTCGACACCACGAAGCTGCAGCGTCTCGGCTGGGCGCCGCGGGCGCGGTTCGAAGAGGGCCTCGCCGAAACGGTGGAGTGGTACCGCAAGAACGACTGGTGGTGGCGCCCGATCAAGGACGCCGATCCGGCCTTCCGCGCCTACTACGAGAAGCAGTACGGTAAAACACGGGTGTGAGCACCCTGCGGGACGTTCCGCTCGTGACCGGCGCCGGCGGGTTCGCCGGCAGTCACCTGCTCGAACGTCTGCTCCTGTCGCACGAGCGGGTTGCAGGATGGGCCCGTAGCGGGAGCCGTTCGTTCGACGCGCCGAACCGTGTTCACTGGCAGCATGTCGATATCCTGGACCGCGGCGCAGTGCGCAGCGCGATCCGTGCGCTTCAGCCGTCGGTCGTCTTTCATTGCGCCGGTCTGCCCCACGTCGCCGAATCCTGGGCGAACGCGGGGCGGGCGTTACAGGTGAACGCCCTCGGCACTCACCACCTGCTCGACGCCGTCCGTGAATGCTCCCCGCACTCGCGCGTCATCGTGGCTGGATCCGCTCTCGTCTACCGGCAGTCGGAGCAGGCGTTGCGCGAGGACTCCGCCGTTGGACCGAACGATCCGTACGGCCTGAGCAAGCTGGCCCAGGAGATGGTCGCGGTGCGGGCGGAGACGGCGGTCGTGTCGACGCGTCCGTTCAACCATATCGGGCCGCGGCAGCAACCGTCGTTCGCGACGTCGAGTTTCGCGAAGCAGATCGCTGAGATCGAGGCTGGGCGGCGCGAGCCCGTGATGCTCGTCGGCAACCTCGATTCACGCCGCGACTTGACCGACGTGCGTGACACGGTGCGGGCGTATGAAGCGCTGGCCCTGCGCGGTACGCCGGGGCGGCTCTACAACATCTGCAGCGGCACCGCGCACAGGGTGGGTGATGTGCTCGACCGCCTGATCGCGCTCGCGCGCGTGCGGGTTACCGTCCAGCAGGACCCGGCTCGGATGCGGCCCAGTGACAATCCGCTCGTCCTCGGCGATCCAACCCGCATCTCCGCCGACACCGGCTGGAGGCCGGAGATCCCGATCGACACGACGCTCGACGACCTGCTCGCCTGGTGGCGAACCCAAGTGGCGTCCTGATGAAGGCGGACCAGGCCTTCTCGGAAGACACGCGACAATCCGTCCACATTGCGATGGGCGCGTTCGCGTTCGCGCTGCCGTACATCCCCTGGTGGTTCGCGGTACTGCTGGCAGCTGCGGCGGTCGCGTTCAACGTGTTCGCGCTGCAGAAGCTCACCGGGCTGCAACTGTTCCGCCCGGGCGAGCGCCTCCGTCGGCTGACGTCCGGATTTGTGTTGTATCCGCTCGTGGTGCTCGGGCTGCTGTTCACCGTCGGCAGCCGCCTCGACATCGTGGCCGCGGCCTGGGGCATCCTCGCGGCCGGTGACGGCATGGCCACGATCATCGGTCGCCGCTACCCGATCAAGCCGATCTCATGGAACAGCAGGAAGTCGCTCGGCGGCAGCCTGGCGCTGGCGGTGTTTGGCGCCACCGCCGGCGTCTTGCTCGCCTGGTGGTGCCGGGCCACGGTGATGCCGCCGGCGTACACCTGGTTCTTCTTCGTGGCCCCGATCCTTGCCGCAATCGCCGCCGCCGCGGTGGAGACGATCCCGATCTCGCTCGACGACAACATCTCGGTGACGGCCACCGCGGCAGCGGTAATGTGGGCGATCTCGCTCGTCAGCGCGGACCTTCTCGACGCCGCGGGGCATACGCTGCTGTGGTACGTGCCGCTGGCCTTGTCGGTCAACGCCGTGGTTGCGGCCGCCGGGTATCGCGCTCGGACGGTGACGGTGTCGGGCGCCGTCTGTGGCGCCCTCCTCGGGACGATCGTGCTGGTGTGTGCCGGCTGGCAGGGATGGGTCCTTCTGCTGCTGACGTTCGCCGCGGCGGTGATCACCTCGCGCCTCGGCCTGGATCGCAAGCAGCGGCTCGGAATCGCGGAGGAACGTGGCGGACGGCGGGGTGCAGGGAACGCCTTCGCCAATACCGGCATCGCCGCGATCGCTGCGTTGATGGCCGTCCTGACCTACGCTCACGATCCGGCGCTGCTGGGCTTCACCGCCGCGCTCGTGGCCGGCGCGAGTGATACCGTCGCGAGCGAGATCGGCAAGGCCTGGGGCCGCCGAACGTTCCTGCTGACGACACTGCGGGCCGTACCTCCTGGAACCTCGGGCGCAATGTCGATCGAGGGCACGCTTGCCGGGGTCGGGAGTGCCGCCGTCCTGGCATTCATCGCCTTGGCGCTGAACCTGGTCACCCTGCCGCAAGTCGGTGTCGTCGTCGGGGCCGCCACGGCCGGTGCGCTGGTCGAGAGTGTCCTCGGTGCGACGCTCGAGCATCGCGGAGTGGTCAACAATGACGTCCTGAACTTTGTGAATACCGGCGTGGCCGCGGTCGTGGCGATAAAGTTGGCACAGAGTCTATGACGAGCGACTCACGCCCACGGCTATGGCTCGAGCTGTCGCGTCCGTTCACACTGGTGGCGCCGGCGTTCGGCGTCGTCTCGGGCGCCATCACCGCCGCCGGCGCCCAGCCAGCCGACCGCTGGACGTCGAGCCTGCTGACCTACACCGCCATCGGCGCCCTGATGGCGATGGTGCTCAACGCCGCCAGCAACGCACTCAACCAGATTTATGACCTCGAGATCGATCGCATCAACAAACCGCAGCGGCCGCTCACGAGCGGACGCCTGTCGGTCCGCGAGGCGTGGATCTTCACCTGGATTGCCTACGCGGTTGCGCTGACGCTCGCCTGGTTCGTGGCGCCGGGCGGACGTCACGAATGTTTCTGGATCGTGCTGGTCGCCGCCGTCCTGACGTTCGTCTACTCGTGTCCGCCACTGCGGACGAAGCAGCGCGGACTCTGGGCGAACATCACCATCGCGGTTCCGCGAGGTGTCCTCCTCAAGGTCGCCGGCTGGTCCTGCATCAAGACGATCTGGGGCGTCGAACCCTGGTTCATCGGCGCCATCTTCGGACTCTTTCTGCTCGGGGCCTCGACCACCAAGGATTTCGCGGACATGGAGGGTGACGAGCGGGGCGGCTGCCGAACGCTGCCGATTCTTTACGGCGTCCACCGTGCGGCGTGGATGATCTCGCCGTCGTTTGTCTTGCCGTTTCTGCTGATTTCATACGGCGCCTTCGCCGGCATCCTCACCGGCAACTTCTGGCTCCTCCAGGCGCTGGCGGCGTTCATGACGCTGTATGGCTCGTACGTCTGCTACTTGATGCTGAGAAGGCCGGAGGATCTGGCCATCGATGCAAACCACGTCTCGTGGGCACACATGTATCGCATGATGTTTGTCGCCCAGGCCGGTTTCGCCCTGTCCTACATGTTCTAGAACTCCGCCCTTGACAGCGCCATGCCGCATGGCGAAACTAAGGCGAAAGATGGCTGAACAGCCTGCGTTTTTCGACCTCCAGCAGAAACCCACTACCCGAACCATCGCCCTCCGGATCCGGACTGCGGGAGCCGCCGTCGCGATCGACGAAGCGCAGCGACGAGCGGATGCCGCCAGTTACCAGGAAATCACCTGCCGGTCGGCGCTCAACGCGGTCAAGGGCACGCCGTTCAATTGGACGCTGAACCCGTATCGCGGCTGCACCCATGCCTGTCACTACTGCTTCGCGCGCCGGTATCAGACCCAGTTCGAACTCGGACCGGACGATCATTTCTCGTCGTTCATTTTTGTGAAGGTGAATCTCGTCGAGGTCCTGAAGCGCGAACTCGACAAGCCGTCGTGGGCGCGCGAGCTGGTCGCGATCGGGACCGCGACGGATCCCTATCAACCGATCGAGGGCCACTACAAGCTGACGCGGAGGTCGCTCGAGGCATTTGCGGCGGTTCGTAATCCGATCGGGCTGGTGACCAAGGGACCGATGGTCGTCCGCGATGCCGACGTCCTGGCTGAGATTGGACGACTGGCAGACGCCACGGTGTGCATGAGCGTTCCGACGGTGGACGAGGACACGTGGCGCGCGCTGGAGCCCGGCACCGCCCACCCGCTGCAACGGCTCCGCGCGGTCCGCATACTTCGTGACGCCGGTGTCAATGCCGGCGTCCTGATGTCACCGGTGGTACCAGGCTTCACGACCGATCCCGCCAAGGTCGAAGCCACGATCAAGGCGGTGGCCGACCACGGCGCCGCCTTCATGGGCGCGAACGTGATGTTTCTGAAAGGCGGCACCAGGGATCACTTCATGGGGTTCCTCGCCAAGGAGTTCCCGCACCTGGTGGACGGCTACAACCGTTTGTACGCGGGCGCGTACGCCAAGCCAGATTACGTAACACAGGTGCGCGCGATGATCGGTGTGCTGCAGGAGCGCTACGACCTCGGTCACCGCAACCGTAGCGTCGAGGCGGCGCCGGCACAACCCGACGTCGCCGAGCCGGAGCAGTCCGGACTGAATTGGGAGTAGGCCCGCTTTCAGCGCCTGCGGCCCGCGCGAGGCGGCGGAGCGAAGTGCCGCGAAGCGGCACCGCCGAGCGCGCGCTCGCGGGGGTGGGGCCCCGCGAGCACTAATTGAAGCTGTAATTACGCCGTGGCCGCGAGGGCGAAGCGGCCGGCCTCGCTCGTGACCTCGATCTCGATCTTCCCCTCCCTCAGGGTGGCGGTGAAACCACGCCCCTCGGTCCAACGCTGACTGATCGGCAGCTTGATCCGGCTTTCGATCACGCGTTTCAGGAACCGCGCTCCGTAGGCGAGGCTGTAGCCTTCCGTCACGAGCTGCTCGAGCGCGTCAGGCGTGACCGTCAACGCGCGGCGGCTCCTGGCCAGCGCCTTCTCGATCTTGGCGATCTGCTGAACGGCGATCTGCCGCACTTCATCCTTCGAAAGCGGACGGAAGATGATCACTTCGTCGATGCGATTCCGGAACTCCGGCGTGAAGCGCCGTTCGAGCTCTCTCGAGATCTCGCCCTGGACCTGTTCGACGCCGACCTGCTTCGAGTAGAAGCCGAGCGGGCTGCTCAACTTCCGGAAGCACTCGGACCCGATGTTGGACGTCATGATCACGATCGCATCACTGAGGTAGACGCGCTTGCCGCGACCGTCGGTGACCCATCCCTCGTCGAACGCCTGCAGGAACAGGTTCAACATGCTCGGGCTGGCTTTCTCGACTTCGTCGAGCAGGATCACCGAGTACGGGCTGTCCTTCAGCTGGTTGGTGAGCACACCACCACGCTCCGACCCGACGATCCCGCGCGGCATGCCGATCAACTTGTCGACCGCGACGGCGCCGTCCTGGTATTCGGACATGTCGACCCGGATCATCTTCTTCTCGTCGCCGAACAGTAACTCGGCGACCGACTTGGCCAGCTCGGTCTTGCCAACACCGGTCGGGCCGAGGAACAGCAGCACGCCGTCGGGCCGGTCGAAGCCGTCCTTCAGCGGCCCCTTGTTCAGCACCAGCCGCCGCGCTACCGCATCGATGGCATCGCGCTGTCCGACGACGCGGGTCGCGAGCTGGTCTTCGACGTTGCGGAAGCGCTCGGTGACCTCGCGGAAGACCATGTCTTCGGGGATACGCGCGATCTTCGAGATCACGTTCACAACGTCGGCGCCAGTGACTTCCCAGCGCCGGCCGATCTCCGCTTTCACCGCCGCGGTGTCGAGCCAGCCGATGACCTTGTCGGGCAACTGAAGGTGACGCATGTAGCGAGGTGACATCTCGAGCGCCGTTTCGATGGCCTCGTCCTGGATCCGCACCGAGTAGTTGCGCTCGAGGCGTGCCCGCAGGTTGTAGAGGATCGTGCGGGTCTGTTCGATGGTTGGCTCGCAGACATGGACCGGGCGGAAGCGGCGCGCCAGGGCTTCGTCTTCCTGGATGAATTCCTTGTACTCGTTCTGCGTGGTCGCGCCGATGATCCGGACTTCGCCCCGGGCGAGCACCGACTTGAATACGTTGGCGGCATCCGACGGCGCGCCGAGGGCCGAGCCCGCACCGATCATGGTGTGGACTTCGTCGATGAACAGAATGAGGTTGGGGCGCTCCTTGATCTCGCGGATCACGTTCTGGATCCGGTCTTCGAACATGCCCCGCAGCATCGTCCCCGCCACCATCGTGTTCATCTGCAGGTTCACGATCTGGCAGTCGCGGAGGCGCACAGGAATCTTCTCGGGCTCGAATTCGATCCGGCGCGCGAGACCTTCGGCGATGGCGGTCTTGCCGACACCGGGTTCACCGAGGAGCAGGACCGAATTGGCGCGCTCGCGGTGGCAGAGGATCTCGAGGACCTGGTCCATCTCGTAGTCGCGGCCAAAGACCGGCGGGATCTTGTCGAGGCGGGCGAGCTGGTTCAAGTTGGTGGCGAAGTGCTTCAGGAAGGGCGGCAGTTCGAAGCGCTTCTTGAGACGTTCTTCACGGATCTCGTGGTCGCGCATGCGACTGGCCAGCCGTGACACGAGCGTTTCGGGTTCGATGCCGTGACGGCGAATGATCGAGACCGGAATGCCCTGCGTCTCCTCGAAGATGGCCGAGAACAGGTCGGTCGCCTCGATCGTGTGCCGACCGGAGCGGCTCGCGTGCAACAGCGCCAGCTTGAAGAGCAGCTTGGTCGACGGCGCCACGCGCAGATCGCGGCCGGGGACGTTCGGCAGCAGCCGGAGATGCTCTTCGAGTGCTTGCAGGATCTCGTGCGGATTCAGCTGGAGATCGCGCATGACCTCGCCGAACATGTCCCACTCGACCTGGGCGAATGCGAGGCAGACGTGTTCGTTGGTGAGGAGCGCGTGCTCGCGGCGGCGAGCTTCGTCGAGGGCGCGATCCACAACCCGTTCAGCTGACTCAGCCAGCTTGTTCTGAGGGATGTCAAAATCCTCCACGGTCTGCCTCCAGGAAAGAATCCTGCCCGTCAACAGAGCAAGGAGCGGGCCATGGCAGGCCCACTGCTCCCTGCCGTTAACTGATTGCAGTGGAAGGAGAAACGACGTGTGGGGAATGCGATGCCAACTCCGCGCCCACACGATTTGGAGGACGCGCACGACCTATCGTTGGCGCCGGATTGCTACTAGATGGTTCCGAGCAGGGCGCGGATGCGCGCCTCGGTCGGGGGGTGCGAGCTGAAAAGGGCCGAAATGCCGCCGCCGGTAAAGGGCTTGATGATGAACATGTGGGCCGTCGCCGGGTTGGCGTCGAGCGGAACCCGCTTGGCGACCGCCTCGATCTTGCGCAGCGCATTGGCGAGACCGTAAGGATTACCGGCGATTTCCGCCCCGGTCGCGTCGGCCGCGAACTCGCGCGAGCGCGAGATCGCCATCTGCACGAACAGGGCGGCGATCGGGGCAAGGATCATCATCGCCAGCATGACGATCGGGTTGGATCCCGCCGTCACGATCGTCACGGCTGCCGCCCATGAACATCGCCATCCGCGCAAACATCATGATCGCGGCCGCGATGGTCGCGGCGACCGAGCTGATCAGGATGTCGCGATTCTTGACGTGCGCCAGTTCGTGCGCCATCACCCCGTCGAGCTCGTCGGGGCTGAGCACCTGGATGATCCCCTCGGTCGCCGCGACGGCGGCGTGCGATGGATTGCGTCCGGTCGCGAAGGCGTTCGGCGAGGAGTCGGGAATGACGTAGACCTTGGGCATCGGGAGGCCGCCGCGCTGGGCGAGCCGCGCCACGCTCTGGTAGAGCGGATGTTCGGCGCCGACTTGCTTGGCCTGATACATCCGCAGGACGATCTTGTCCGAGAACCAATACGAACCAAAGTTCATGATCACGGCGAAGGCAAACGCGAACATCAGACCCTGGGAGCCCCCGGCCAGTTCGCCGATGACCAGCAGGATGCCGCTGAGGGCGCCGAGGAGGACGACCGTCTTTATGCCGTTTGCCATGCCTCTATTTTACTCCGCCGACGTGTTGATGCGCTGAAGGAGCGCGGCCAGGAAGGCCGCCCGCCAGGGCAGGTCCACGAGCCGCACGTGCTCGTGCAGCGCGTGGGCACCGTCGCCTTGCGGCCCCAGCCCGTCCAGCGTGGCGACACCAAGAGCGGCGGTAAAGTTTCCATCCGACCCGCCGCCGGTCGCGCCTTCGGCGAGCTCGCGGCCCAGTGTTCTGGCCACGCCTTGCGCCTGTTGATAAAGACGCGCGACGGCGGCCGTACGTTCCAGCGGCGGCCGTTCGAAACCGCCCTTGACCTCGAGTCTCACCCTGGGATCGACGACCTGGAGATCACGAAACTGCTGCTCGACCCGGTCGGCGTCCTCTCGTGTCGGAGCCCGGACGTCGATCACAGCCTGCGCGGCTTCGGCGACGACATTCGGACGGGTGCCGCCACTGATGACGCCGGCGTTGACGCTGACGCCACGGTCGGGATCACTCAGCTTCTCGACCGCGAGGATCAGCCGGGCGAGTTCGTGCACGGCGCTCGCGCCCTGGCGCGGATCGATCCCCGCATGCGCGGAGACGCCGCGCACGGTCAGCGTGAACTCGCCACACCCCTTCCGCTGTGTCTTGCAGGCACCGCCGGGGAGCGAGGGCTCCATGACCAGCACCGCATCGCTCGCCTGCGCCTCGCGTCTCGATCAACGCGCGCGAGGTGCCGCTCCCCACTTCTTCGTCGGTCGTCCAGAGCATCACGACTCTCGGACGTGGCAGCTGCTGCGCCTCGACCGCACGCACCGCGAGCAGTGCGATCGCGATGGACGCCTTCATGTCGTAGATGCCCGGGCCGTAGAGACGGCCGTCGTGTTCGCGAACCGGCATCCGCTCCAATTGTCCGACCGGCCACACGGTATCGAAGTGGCCAAGGATCAGCACGCGGCGGGGGCCGCCCGCGAACTCCGCCCTGATGTGATCGCCGCGGCTCACCTGTGCAAGCCGGTCCACCCGGGCACCGGCCGCCTCGAGCATCCCAACAAGGAGGTCGCCGCAGCGGTCCACTGCCGCCTTGTCATCGCTTGGTGATTCCAGCCGGACCAGCGCCTCGACGTCCCGCCGAAGGGCGCTCGACTCAGACTCGCAATAGGCGATCAATTCCCTCATCGAGCGCACACTCCCCGGGCTCTTCGCGTGCCCCTTCTGCTACTGGCGTCCCTATAATAGGAGTATGCGCAACATGCTCCCGCTCGCGCTCCTGATCGCCTCGCTGGTGACGGCCGTGGCCGCGCAGGTCCCGCAGCCGTTTCCCAAACCCGGTGCGCCGGCTCCACCGGTCGCGACGCCGAGCGCGCCGACCGCAGGCGGGGGCGCCGAAAGTGATCGAGCCCGCCGAGGGATCGCTCGGGGTTGCGATCTATCCGTCAGCCCAGTTCATTGCTTCGTACGATGCCGGGATGGGGCAGCGCTACTACCTGTACGGGACGACCGCGCCTTTCGCCGACATCGTTCAGGTACTACCGGAACACATTGAAACAGCGTGGTGAGCTCGTCTACGAACAGCCCGCCCTGCACCAGTTCGACATCGGGCGCTTCCGCGAGGAATCCATGGCGTTCCCGCCGAGCGTCACGGTGAAGGACTACACGTTCGGTGGAACCGGCGGATATCTGAACCCGAAGCGCGGCGCGACGCCGGCGCGGTTTGCCACCATCATTCAGATCGTGCCAAATCCGCCCGGAGGGGATCGCTAAACCGCCAAGCGCTCCGGCGGCGACTACTCCGCCTTCAGATAGATCGCGCTGCCCTTCTCGCGGAACTCGCGAGCCTTCTCTTCCATGCCGTCAGCGGCCATCTTGCGGACCTGCTGCGTGAGCTCCATCGAGCAGAACTTCGGTCCGCACATCGAACAGAAATGCGCGACCTTCGCGCCGTCGGCCGGCAGCGTCGCGTCGTGGTAGGCGCGCGCGGTGACCGGGTCCAGGGCGAGATTGAACTGGTCCTCCCACCGGAACTCGAATCTGGCTTTCGACAGGGCATCGTCCCAGGCCTGCGCGCGTGGATGGCCCTTCGCGAGGTCGGCAGCATGGGCGGCGATCTTGTAGGCGATGACGCCGGCTTTCACATCGTCGCGATTCGGCAGGCCGAGATGCTCCTTCGGCGTGACGTAGCAGAGCATCGCGGTGCCGTACCAGCCAATCTGCGCGGCGCCGATAGCCGAAGTGATGTGGTCGTAGCCTGGCGCGATGTCGGTCGTGAGCGGGCCGAGCGTGTAGAACGGTGCCTCGTCGCACCATTCCAGCTGCTTTTCCATGTTCTCCTTGATGAGATGCATGGGGACGTGACCGGGGCCTTCGTTCATGACCTGGACGCCGTACTCCCAAGCGATCCGCGTCAGCTCGCCCTGCGTCTTCAGCTCCGCGAATTGCGCCTCGTCGTTGGCGTCGGCGATCGAGCCCGGGCGCAGGCCATCGCCGAGCGAGAACGAGACGTCGTACTCGCGCATGATCTCGCAGATCTCGCGGAAGTGCGTGTAGGTGAAGTTTTCCTGGTGATGCGCGAGGCACCACTTCGCCAGGATCGAACCGCCACGGGACACGATGCCGGTCATCCGGCGGGCGGTCATCGGAATGTAGCGCAGCAGCACGCCGGCGTGGACGGTGAAGTAATCGACCCCCTGCTTCGCCTGCTCGATGAGCGTGTCGCGATAGATCTCCCAGGTCAGATCTTCGGGTCGTCCGCCCACCTTCTCGAGTGCCTGGTAGATAGGAACGGTGCCGATCGGAACGGCGGAGTTCCGCATGATCCACTCGCGGGTTTCGTGGATCTCTTTACCCGTGGAGAGGTCCATGACCGTGTCGGCTCCCCAGAGGGTCGCCCAGCGCAGCTTGTCGACTTCTTCTTCGATCGACGAGCTCACCGCGGAGTTGCCGATATTGGCGTTGATCTTCACGGCGAAGTTGCGGCCGATGATCATCGGCTCGAGTTCGAGGTGGTTGACGTTGGCGGGGATGATGGCGCGGCCCCGCGCGACTTCCGAGCGGACGAACTCTGGATCGAACCCTTCGCGCGCCGCCACGAACGCCATCTCCGGCGTGACCATGCCCTTCCGGGCGTGCTCCAGCTGCGTCACGACGCCGCTGCCGCTGCGGGCCGCCACCCAGGGCGCGCGCAACTTCGGCAGACCTTCACGGACGTCGTGTCCCTGTGGTCCGCTGGTGTCGTAAACGCGGAACGTCTCCCCGTTACTGAGGCTGATCTCGCGCATCGGCACCCGGACACCGTGGTCCTCGACAAAGACCTTCTGTGAACCTGGGAATGCGGAGGCGAGGTCGGAGGGCAACAGCGGCGTGAAGGTGTTGGGAGTGCTCATTGGTAAGTTCAGTCTGAGAGGGTGCTGAAATGACTATAGCAGGGAGCCGGTTGTGCCCGCCGCCGGAACGCGCCTTCCCGGAACCGGACAACCGGCGCCTCGGCTGGTTCGGTCCCGATCGCGGAACTCACGCCGCTGCAGCAAGTTGACCGGACTGGACCGTGGCACGCGACTCGCTAGACTAGCGCTCATGGACACGCTGCTGCAGGACGCGCGTTATGCCGTGAGGTCCTGGATGAAGGCGCCGGGATTCACACTGGTCACGCTCGTCACGATGGCGACAGCCATTGGCGCCAATGCCACGGTCTTCAGCTTCGTCAACGCGCTGTTGCTTAGCCCGCAACCGGGGGTTTCTTCACCCTCGACGCTGGTCTCGGTCTACACCAGCGATTTCAGCAGCGGCGCCTTTGGCGCGACGTCGTATCCAGATTTCGAATCGATCCAGGAGCGCGCCGGCGCATTCGCGCAGCTCGCTGCCTACTCCGAGCCGCCGCCTACGCTTCTGCGCATCGGCGCGCAGACAGATCGGGTGCGCACGCTCTCCGTGACGGCTACTTTCTTCGAGAGCGTTGGCGTCCACCCAGTCGCCGGCCGGCTGCTGGGCCCTGGCGATACTGCCGGCGGCGCTCCACCGGTGGCGGTGATCGGTGAGCGGCTGTGGGAACGTTCGTTCGGTTCGAGCCCGATGTTGGGGCAGGCAATCAGTATCAACGGGACCGCGCATACGGTGGTTGGGATCGTCCCGGCCTCGTTTACGGGTCTGAATCTCGGCGCCGCATACGAAATCTGGACGCCACTGGCGCCTCAAACAGGTGCGGCCGCACGTGGAAATCGCGGCCTGTCCATGATCGGCCGCCTCGGCTCCGGCGCAGACATCATGCAGGCGCAGGCGCAGCTCGATGGGATCGCCGCCCAGCTCGCGGCCGCCTTTCCGGATACGAATCTGGGCACGCTGGCGCGACCGGAGGCACCACGGCCTTTCAGAGTCGTGCAGCACACCCGCCTCCATCCCGACTTTCGGGGCGAGGTGCAGATGCTCGCGGCCGTCCTGCTGTCTGCGGTAGGCCTCGTTCTTCTGATGGCGTGCACCAACGTCGCGGGGTTACTGCTGTCCCGGGCCACGGCTCGACATCGTGAGATCGCCGTCCGGCTGGCCGTGGGCGCCGGGCGGGCCCGCATCTTCCGGCAGATGCTGACTGAAAGCCTCCTGCTCGGCCTGGTCGGTGGCGCGCTGGGGCTGATGGTGACCTTGTGGACGGCTGACGCCCTGCCGTCCTTCTTCCCGCCGGAACAGGCCCGGCTGCTCGCCGTCGCGATCGACTGGCGAGTGCTGACGTTCACCGCGGTCGCGGCGTTGATCAGCGGCCTCGTATTCGGCGTGGCGCCGGCGATCCAGGGCCTGAAGGCGTCACCGGCCGAGGCCCTGCGCGCCGGCAGTCAGCGGACCAGTGACCTCCGCGCGACCGCGCGTCTGCGCAAGGCGCTCGTCGGCGCGCAGATCGCGCTGGCGTTCATGCTGCTCGTATCGGCGGTTCTCCTGACGCGGAGTCTGTCGAATGGCCTGAACGCCGATCTTGGCTTCACCACACGACAGGCCGTGCTCTCCACCGTTGAACTGCCCCGATCGATCACCGCCGAGGCGGCGCGGCCTTACTTCGACGCAGTCCTCGAAAGTGTCGGCGCCCTGCCGGGCGTCGAGGCAGCCGCGTGGGCTCGGTTCGTGCCGATTGCCGGCACGTCGCGCCGCGGCTTCACCATGGAAGGCTACGTGCCGCGCGAAGGCGAAGACACCGAGCTCCACTTCAACTCCGTCAGCCGCAACTACTTCGCGACGATCGGGATGAATGCGTATCGCGGACGGCTGTTCGAAGACGCGGATCGATCCGGCCGCGCGGTTGCGATCGTCAATGAAACCCTGGCGGCACGTTACTTCAACGGGAACGCCGTCGGGCGACGGCTCGTCGACTCAGGTGGGCGCAGCATGGAAATTGTCGGCGTGGTCCGCGCCGATCGTCGCCTCGACCTGACTGATCCATCCGCCCCGATCGTTTTCTATCTGCTCGACCAGCAGTTCAATCCCCGGATGATTGCCGTGGTACGGACGTCGGGTGACGCCGCCCTTCTCGCCGATACCGTCCGGCGCACCATTGCGGCGATCAATCCCGACGCCGCGGTGTTCCGCACGGTCACGCTCGAAGCGCATCGCGAGGAGGCCCTGACCACGAATCGTCTGGCCGTCGCGCTCGTGTTGACCTGCGGCGGGATGGCACTGACGCTCGCCGTCGTGGGCATCTATGGTGTGGTGGCGTTCTCGGTCGCGCGCCGGCGGCGCGAGATCGGCGTGCGTGTCGCGCTTGGTGCCACGCCATGGCAGGTCCTCAAGCCGCTCCTCACGGAACACGGCGTCGTGGTCTGCGCGGGGCTCGCGGTCGGGACCGCCGGTGCCCTCCTGGCGACACGCCTGCTTGACTCGATGCTCTATGGCATCAGCGCGACGCACCCCGGAACGTATGTGCTGGTGATTGCAGTCGTCGGCGGCGTAGCGACACTGGCGAGTGTGCTGCCAGCCAGCCGGGCAACGCGGGTAAATCCGATCGCGGCGCTGCGACAGGACTAAACACGTGCGAAGTGCGGACGTGCGACGTGCGACGTGCGGTGCGGCGTGCTCACGTGCGACGTGCTGTGCGACAGTGCTGTGCGACGTGCTGTGCGACGTGCATGAAACAGCAGCCGCCGCTTCACGCCAGCTTTCTGAGGATGAAGCACTTCAGGTAGTAGGTCTCCGGCACCGTCATCAGCACCGGGTGGTCGCGCGCCTGCATTCGCTTCTCGACGACGGTCACGTCGACGCGGGCGTCGGCTGCGGCCGAGGCGATCACGTCCGCGAATGCTGATTCGCCAACGTTGTACGAGCAGCTGCAGGTGACGAGATACCCGCCTGGATTCAGCAGCTTCAGGCCGCGCAGATTGATTTCCTTGTAGCCAGACAGCGCCTTCGGCACCGAGGCCTTGTTCTTCGCGAAGGCTGGGGGGTCGAGAACGATGGTATCGAACTGCTCGCCACGGCGTTCCAGCTCGCGCAGCTCGTCGAACACGTTCATCGCGCGGGCCTGAACGTTCTTCAAGCCGTTGCGTTCGGCGTTGCTCCGGATCCGGGCGACCGCGTCCTCGGAGATGTCGATGGCCTGGACTTCGTCGCACTGCGGCGCCAGCGCCAGCGCGAAGCCGCCGTTGTAGCTGAACGTATCGAGCAGCCGTCCCGAGGCGTAGTTCTGGGCCGCGATGCGGTTCTCGCGCTGATCGAGGAACAGCCCGGTCTTCTGGCCGTGGAATGGATCGACGGAGTAGTGCACGCGGCCTTCGGTGACTTCGATCATGGCCGGCACGTCGCCGGAGAGAACCTCTACCTTCTGTTCCAGCCCTTCGAGCTGCCGGACCTTCGGGTCGTTGCGGGCGAGGATCCCCTTCGGCTGCATCAGCTCCTCGAGAAGCCCGACGATGCGCGGCGTGAGCGCGTCCATTCCCTGCGACAGTGTTTGCAGCACCAGGTAGTCGCCGTAGCGATCGACCACCAGCGAGGGAAGGAGGTCCGCCTCGCCATGGATCAGCCGATACGCGGTGCCCTCGATCTTCAGCGCGGCGCGAAAACGGATCGCCTGCTCGAGCCGTTTGCGAAGCAGCGCCTCGTCCGCCCTGGCCTCACCGCGGGTCAGCATCCGCAGCGTGATCTGAGACTGGTCGCTGAAGAGCGCCTCGCCGAGCACCCGGTTGCGCGGACCACTGACGCGGACTATCTCACCCGCCGCCGCGCGCACCTCCGCAATGTCGGAGCGATAGACCCAGGGGTGGCCCGATTCGATCCGGTCTTCTCCGCGCTTGCTGACGATGACAGTTGGCATTTTTTAGTTTTGCGGTGGGGCCCCACCCCCACCGCCTGCCAGCGCTCGCTCATCGCTCGCGCCGACTGGTGAGGGGTCCCGGCTCATACAGCTATAATTCCACACATGCGAATCGCGATCGGCGCCGATCACGCGGGCTTCGTGCTGAAGCAGCATCTTGTCCGAGTCCTGCAGGCGCTTGGTCACGAGGTGGACGACCGCGGCACCCACAGCGAGGCGTCGGTGGACTACCCCGAAATCTGCGCCGCCGTTGGCAGAGAAGTCGTCGCCGGCCGCGCCGACCGGGGGATCGTCCTCGGTGGCAGCGGACAGGGGGAGCAGATCGCCGCCAACAAGGTGCGCGGCGTTCGCGCCGCGTTGTGCAACGACCTCTATACGGCGCGCCTGTCGCGGGAGCACAACGATGCCAACGTCCTCGCAATGGGCGGCCGGATCGTCGCACCAGGACTGGCCGACGAGATCGTCAAGCTGTGGATCGACAGCGCCTTCGAAGGCGGACGGCACCAGCGCCGCCTCGATCAGATTTCAGCCATAGAACGCGGTTAACCGACAGAGCCCGGCCGGAAGGCCGGGCCTACAAGTGATTAGGACCGAATGTCCAAGACGACAGAGACACCGTCGCGCTGGCGTGCGCTCGCGGAGACTGATCCCGAGATCGAGCGCGTGCTGCGGGACGAGCGGCACCGGCAGAACACCGGCCTGGAACTGATCGCCTCAGAGAACTTCGTCTCGCAGGCCGTCATGGAGGCGCAAGGCTCGGTTCTCACCAACAAGTACGCCGAGGGCTATCCGGGCAAGCGCTACTACGGCGGATGCGAGTTCGTGGACGTCGCCGAAACGCTCGCGATCGCCAGAGCCAAGGAGCTGTTCGACGCCGAGCACGCCAACGTTCAGCCCCACTCGGGCGCGCAGGCGAACATGGCCGTGTACTTCACCCTGCTGAAGCCGGGCGACACGGTCCTCGGTATGAACCTCGCCCACGGCGGGCATCTGACGCACGGTCATCCGCTGAACTTTTCCGGCAAGCTCTACACCATCATCCCTTACGGCGTGCGCAGGGACGACGAGCGCATCGATTACGAGGAGCTCGAGAAGCTCGCACACGAACGCAAGCCGAAGATGATCATGGTCGGCGCCAGCGCCTATCCGCGCGTGATCGACTTCGAACGCATCGGCGCGGTCGGACGTGCTGTGGGTGCGCCGGTCGTCACCGACATGGCGCACATTGCCGGGCTCGTGGCCGCAAAGATTCATCCCAGCCCGGTGCCGCACTCGGACTTCGTGACGACGACGACGCACAAGACCTTGCGTGGTCCCCGCGGGGGCCTCGTGCTGTGCCGGTCGCAGTATGCCAAGGACCTCGATCGCACGGTGTTCCCGGGCATTCAGGGCGGGCCGCTGATGCATGTCATCGCCGGCAAGGCCGTGTGCCTCAAGGAAGCGCTCGAGCCGAACTTCGTCGCCTACCAGGCGCAGATCGTGGCGAACGCCAAGCGACTGGCGGCGAATCTATCAACCGCCGGGTTCCGCCTGGTCAGCGGCGGCACTGACAATCACCTGATGCTCGTGGACGTCTTCTCGAAAGGACTGACCGGGAAAGTCGCGGAGGCGGCACTGGGGAAGGCCGGCATCACCGTCAACAAGAACGCGATCCCGTTCGACCAGAACCCACCGATGGTGGCGAGCGGTATCCGGATCGGCACGCCTGCCGTCACCAGCCGCGGCATGCGCGAACCCGAAATGGACGTCATGGCCGACCTCATCACGCGCGCCCTGTCGACCCCCGACGATGATGCTGCGCTCGCCCGTGTGCGTGGCGAGGTCGAGGTCCTGTGTCAGAAGTTCCCGCTGTATCCGGGATAGGCACCACCCGAGTCGACGCCGGCTCCAGCGACACCGCTTCGGGCCTGCGCGAAGCGGTCGCGGAGATTTTCGCGCCGGGCGGGCCGATCGCGACTGCCCTGCCGGGCTTCGAAGCCCGCGACGGACAGCTGCAGATGGCGGCCGCCGTCGCCTCGGTCTTCGAAGACGGCGGCGTGCTCCTGGCCGAAGCCGGCACTGGAACCGGCAAGACACTCGCCTACCTTGTACCCGCCATCCTCAGCCGGCAGCGCGTCCTGATTTCCACGGGCACGAAGAATCTGCAGGAGCAGATCTTCTTCAAGGACATCCCGCTGCTGCGTGACACGCTCGACGTGAAGTTCACCGCGACCTACATGAAAGGCCGCGGCAACTATCTCTGCCTGCACCGGTTCGACGAGTTTCGGGAAACCGGCATCCAGTCCCATGACGACAAGCACCACGTGCGGCTCATCGCCGAGTGGCGGGGGACGACTGAAACCGGCGATCGCTCCGAGATCGAGGACCTGCCGGAAGACCTGCCGTTCTGGAATGACATCTCCGCGAGTGCGGAGAACTGCATCGGTTCGGACTGTCCGCAGTACCACGATTGCTTCGTCACAAAAATGCGTCAGCGCGCCGCCGAGGCTGACATCGTCGTGGTCAATCACCACCTGCTCTGTGCGGATGCCGCCGTCCGGCAAAGTTCATTCGGTGAGGTGATCCCGTCGTGCAACTATGCCGTCCTCGACGAAGCGCACCAGATCGAGGACGTTGCCACCCAGTACTTTGGCATCGCCGTCAGCAACTACCGCGTCGATGACCTCGCACGAGATGCGGAGAAGGCGGTCTCGGCCCGGCTGATCAGCGATGCGGAACGTGAGCACGAGATCCGGCAGGACGTCGATCGGCTCCGCGACCGCTCGCGCAACTTCTTTGGGGCGCTACAGATGTTGCGGTTCGACCCTTCAGCCGGATCACTCGGCGGGACGGAGTCGCGCATCCGGGTGCGGCCGGCGCAGCTGGTGCGGGTCGCCGATGACGGCTTCGCGCTTGCCGGTGCGCTTGAAGCGCTCGAGTCGGACCTGGCTCTCGCGCCGGACGCTTCGGAGGACGTGCTGGCGCTGGCGCGGCGAGCCTCCGAAATGCGCGTCCAGGTGAACTTCCTGCTGCGCGCCGATGATCCAACCTACGTCTACTATCTGGAAGCGCGTGGGCGCGGCACCTTCCTGCGCGCCGCCCCGATCGACGTCTCCGACATCGTCCGCGAGCTGCTACTTGACCGGATGACCGCGACGGTTCTGACGTCCGCCACGCTCGCGGTCGACAATTCGTTCGACTACGTCAAGGGACGGCTCGGTATTCGCCGCGCCGCGGAGGTACGGCTCGCGTCCGAGTTCGACTACGCGAAACAGGCGATCCTGTACCTGCCGCCACGAATGCCGGATCCACGATCGCGTGAATTCGCCACCGCGGCGGCACGCGAGGTGGTCGAGATCGTGAAGCGGACGAAGGGCCGCGCATTCGTCCTGTTCACCAGTTACGCCAACCTGAGAGAGGTGCAGACGGTTGCCGCCGCGGAGCTCTCATATCCGATCCTCGTCCAGGGCGAAGCGCCGCGCTCGGCGCTGCTTCGAGAGTTCAAGGCGACCCCCAACGCCATCCTGCTGGCGACCTCGAGTTTCTGGCAGGGTGTGGATGTCGTTGGCGAGGCGCTGAGCTGCGTCATTATCGACAAGATCCCGTTTGCCTCACCGGGCGACCCCATCACCGCGGCCCGGATCGAATCGATCAACGCCGAGGGTGGTTCCGCTTTCGGGGAGTATCAGATCCCGCTCGCCATCCTTACGCTTCAGCAGGGGCTCGGCCGGCTGATCCGCCACCGCCAGGACCGTGGCGTCCTCGCGATCCTCGATCCCCGCTTGCGCACGATGGGCTACGGACGCCGGATCCTGGCGTCCCTTCCGGCCGCCCCGGTGACTCACCGGATCGCCGACATCGAGAATTTCTTCGTGTAAACTGAAAGACCGTATCAGTCGTGTTCGGTGATAGTTAGCAGGTTCCGCAGATGGAGGTTTCCATGAAAGTTCTCCGCATCGGTCGCGCTGTCATGTTCGGCGCGCTCGTGCTTTCGTTGATGACGTTCGCGACGCCGGCGTTGGCTCAGACCGGCCAGCTCAAGGGCAAAGTCATGAACGCTCAGAACACCCCGATCCGCGACGCCAAGATCACCATGGTCGCGGTCGACACCAATCGGAAGTACGAGACGAAGAGCGACGGCCAGGGCCTCTGGCGGCAGATCGGCCTTCCGCCGGGTCTCTATACGGTCACGGCCGAGAAGGACAAGATGGTCCAGACCTTCGACGTCAAGCTCGGCATCGAGACCAAGGACGTCAATTTCTCGCTCGAGCCCGGAAAGGGCAACGACGACGCGGCGAAGAAGGAAGCCGAGCGCGTCGCCGGTCTGCAGGCCGCCTTCGCCGAGGGTGCGGCGCTGTCGAACGCCGGCAAATCAGACGAAGCGATCGCCAAGTTCAACGAGGTGCTTGTCACCTATCCCAAGTGCGGCAGAGTGCTACAACAACATCGCCGCGATCCATTCGCGCAAGCAGGACTGGGCGAAGGCTGAAGAGGCCTACAAGAAGGCGATCGAGATGAAGCCCGACATGGCCGACGCGTATATCGGGTTGGCGAACGTCTACAACGCCCAGAAGAAGTTCACGGAAGCCCAGGCCATGAGCGCTGAAGCGGCAAAGTATGGCGGTGCCGCCGCCGGGCGGAGCGGGTAATGCCGACGCCCTCTACAACCAGGGCGTCATTGCCTGGAATGGCAACGACTTCCCGAAAGCGCAGGAGTTGTTCACGGCGGCGGTGAAGGCGAATGACAAGCACGCCGAATCGCACTTCATGCTCGGCCAGGTCTACCTGAATACCGGCAAGCTGCCGGAAGCCGCCAAGGAGTTCGAGGCGTACATCAAGATCGCCCCGACCGGTCCGAACGCGGAAAAGGCAAAGACCAATTTCGAGATGCTCAAGCAGTACATCAAGTAGCGCCCGCGCGGCCCGAGCGATTGAGCGACCCTTCGACAGGCTCAGGGTCGTCTTGAGCAAAGTCGAAAGACGAGGGCTGGCAGGCGCTGGGGGTGGGGCCCCAGCGCAAAAAGTTGAACGTGGCGCTCGAACACATCGCGGAGAACCTCCGGACCGTCCGGGCACGGATGGACGCGGCCGCCGGCCGCGCCCGTCGTGACCCGGGCGAGATTTCCCTGATTGCGGTCTCGAAGACCTTCGGCGTCGACCACGTTCGCGCCGCGTGGGCCGCGGGCCAGCGGGCATTTGGCGAGAACAAGGTCCAGGAAGCCCTGCAGAAAATCGGCGAAACAGCCGACACGCCGATCGAGTGGCACCTGATCGGCCACTTGCAGTCGAACAAGGCACGGAAGGCGGCCGCACCCTTCGCGTGCATTCATTCAGTTGATTCGCTCGATCTGCTGCAACGGCTCGATGCCGGGGCCGCGGATGCGGGGGCGCGACCGGACGTCCTCGTGCAGGTGGACCTGGCCGGCGAGGCGACGAAGTTCGGGGCGCCGAGCGATGCCGCGCGCCGCCTCGTTGACGCCGCGCTCGACTGCCGCGCGGTGCAGCTTCGCGGCCTCATGTTGCTGCCCCCCTGGAGCGACGATCCAGAGCTCGCCCGGCCCTGGTTCAAACAGTTGCGGACCCTGCAACAGGCCTGGATCGCCGCCGGCGTGCCGCGCGACGCGCTCCGGCACCTGTCGATGGGCATGAGTCACGATTTCGAAGCAGCCATCGAGGAAGGCGCCACGATGGTCCGGGTCGGTACCGCGATTTTCGGGAAGCGGGCGCCCGCGGCGGTCACGTAGCATCGGCATTCAAAACAGCCGCAAGAGGTCCAGTCATGTTCGATCCAAAGAACGCTCCAACCGAGGCTGCCCCGGCCAGCACGGCCGCCGCGGAGACCGGGTCATCGCCGGCCGGGCGGGTCATGCGCATCGCCCCGCTCGACCTTCGGCAGCCGCGCTTCAAACCGGCATTCCGCGGCTTCGACAAGACCGAAGTCGTCGCGTTCCTTACCGAAGCCGCCGACGATTACGAGCATGCCCTGCGCGAGATCGACAGGCTCCGGCAGGATCTCGGCCGGTCAGAGGCGTTGCTGGCGGATCACCGCGAACGCGAAGCAAACCTGCGCAACACCCTGGTGACGGCACAACGCCTGTCGGATGAAATGAAGCATTCAGCCCAGGCTGAGGCGAAGATGATCGTGCGCGAGGCGCAGGGCCGTTCCGATCTCCTCCTGCAGAAGGCCCAGGCCCGTCTCGAGGACATCGACCGCGACATCAACGAGCTCCGGCTCCGGCGCCGTGGCGTCGAGGCCTCACTCGAAGCCTCCATCCAGTCGCTCTATCACGCGCTGGAGTTCATCCGTGAGCGCGACAAGCAGCCCGAGCCGGTCGATCGCGTTCATGCTTCAAGCTGACTTCCTGATACGCAACGCGCGCGAGATTCTGACCTGCGCTGGACCCGGCCCGCGGGCGGGTCCGCGACAGGCGGAAGTGTCGGCCATTGCCGACGCGTCACTGGCTGCACTCGACGGCGTCATCGTGTTTGTCGGCCCGGCTGCCGAGGCCGCCGCTCATGTGACGCTTCGCCCCGACGCCGTTGTCATCGACGCCGCCGACCACGCCGTCGTTCCAGGTTTCGTCGACGCGCACACCCACGCGGTGTTCGCCGGCGATCGCCGCGCGGAACTGCGGCGCCGGCTGGCGGGCGCGACCTACGCTGAGATCGCAGCGGCCGGCGGCGGGATCGTCTCGACCGTCACAGCGACGCGTGAAGCCACCGAGGAAGAGCTGGTGAGCCAGAGCCGCCCCCGACTGGACGAGATGCTGGCGTGCGGCACGACCACCTGCGAAATCAAGAGCGGTTACGGGCTGGACGTCGAGAGCGAACTCAGGATGCTTCGCGCTATCTCCGCGCTGGCGAAGCAGCACGCGATAGATGTCATCCCAACCTTCATGGGTGCCCACGAGGTCCCGCCCGAGTATCGCGGTCGGCGCGACGCCTACGTCGATCTCGTCATCGGGGAGATGCTGCCGGCGGTTGCGGCAGAACAGCTGGCGACGTGGTGCGACGTGTTCTGCGAGACCGGCGTCTTCTCGCCAGGCGACAGCCTTCGGATCCTCGAAGCCGGGATCAAGCACGGGTTGAAGCCTCGTATCCACGCCGATGAACTTGGTGCCAGTGGCGGCTCGCAGGTCGCGGCGCAGGTCGGAGCCCGCTCGGCCGATCACCTGATCTTCGTGCCCGACGACGGGATCCGCGCGATGGCGGCGGCCGGCGTGGTTGCGACGCTCCTACCGAACGCGGCGTTCTATTTGAAACTGGGACGCTTCGCGCCTGCCCGCAAGCTGATCGAGGCAGGCGTGCCGGTGGCACTCGCAACCGACGTCAATCCCGGCGGCGGCTTCTCGCCGTCCATGCCGTTCGCGATTGCGCTCGCCTGCTTCGGGATGAACATGACCTTCGAAGAAGCACTGGTAGCGGCGACATTCAACGGCGCGTGGTCGCTCGACGTCAGCGACAGAGTGGGCAGCCTCGAACCGGGCAAGCTTGCCGACGCCGTGATCGTTGGCGGCGAAGCCATCAACCTGATTCGCATGGGTGCCCCGTCGATCGCGGCTGTGGTGAAGCGGGGCCGCGTGGTCGGGCGCTGACGAAATAGAATGGCGGGATGAGACTCACTGATGCATCCGTGTCCGGGCTCCTCGCCGCGTTTCGCTCGTCAGAGCCGACGCCGGGCGGAGGATCGGCCTCTGCGCTCGCAGGCGCAGCAGGCGCGTCACTGCTGGCGATGGTCGCAGGCCTGCCAAAACCGCGCGCGACGGAACCGGCGGACATGGAGCGGTTGAAGGATGCCGGCATCCGCGCCACCGCCCTCGCCTCCCGTCTCGAGGGTCTGATCGACGAAGACAGCGATGCCTATTCCGAGGTCGTCGCAGCTTTCAGGCTGCCGAAGGCCAGCGACGCAGAGAAAGCGGCCCGCAGCGCCGCAATCCAGCGCGCGCTGACGGCCGCTACGGAAGCCCCGCTGCAGGTGATGCGCCACTGCGTCGAGGCCCTCGCGCTCGGGCCCGCAGTCATGGAGCTCGGGAATGAGAATGCGACGACCGACGCGCAGGTCGGCGTCGGACTGCTCAAGGCAGGTCTGCAGGGGGCCGGCGCCAACGTGGAGATCAACCTCGGCAGCCTGAAGGACGCCGAGTATGTGGCGCGCGTACGAGCCGAAGCGGCGAGGCTCCTGGCGCGGTCTAGCGGCTAGGCCGCCGGGGTCAAGCGGGCTAGCGGCTGCGGCCCTGGGGCGTCAGCATCCACGTGTCGATCTTCGACTCGTAGTCCCAGGTGTACTTCGAGCCGGGCACCAGTGCCAGGGCACGGCTGTAGGCCAGGTCGATGAAGAGGTGGTCGCGCTCCCGCCTGACAGCGACCTGTTCGCGCTCGACGGGCACATCGTGTTTCTGTGCCATCACCAGTACCAGCTCACGCACTTCCGCGTCGCTGTAATCGCGCCACGCAATCGAGCTGTCCTTCAGTTCCCGTTCGAACTGGGTGTGGTCCCAGTACGGCGGCACAAATCGAAACAGCGCGTTCGCGATCAGAACGAAGACGGCGAGTTTGATGAGAAATTTCATCGTCGTCAGTGGATCTGGTGGAACAGACGCTCCCAGCGGGTTCTCGTGAAGAAGTGCGTCACGATCGAGAACGTCCGCTTCAGACTCGCGCCAATCCCATCGTCCGTGTACTCGTCACGCCCGGCCTCGTAGGACCAGTAGATCATCAGCGCCTTGCCCTTGATGTAGTGGCGCGGCAGAAAACCCCAGTAGCGGCTGTCCTGCGAATTGTCCCGGTTGTCACCCATCACGAAGTACTGATCCGGGGGCACCGTCACGGGACCGTAGCGCTCGCGCACGTCGAAGGACGTAATCTCCGATGCCCCGTGAGCGGTATCGAGGAAGTGGACATACGGCTCGTCGAGCGCGTTGCCATTCACGAACACCTTCTTGTTCCGCAACTCGATCGTTTCACCGGGAAGACCGATCACGCGCTTGATGAAGTCGCGCTCCGGCTGATCGGGATACTTGAAGACGACGATGTCACGGCGGCGAATGTCGCGGACCGGCAGGACGGCGCGCTCGAGAGCGCTCGGCTCGAGGCCGAAGACGAACTTGTTGACCAGCAGGTGATCGCCGATCAGCAGGTTGTTCTCCATCGACCCGGTCGGGATCTTGAACGCCTGCACCACCCAGGTCCGCACGAACAAGGCGAGGATCACCGCGATGACGATCGACTCGAAGTATTCGCGGGCGGTGGATTTTCTGAAGTTGGCCATTGTTGAAACGCCCGCCCTTAAGGTCGGGCCTACGACTCCGTTCCCGACCTTCAACACCGCGAGGAAGGCTTCCTGCGGGATCTCGACGCGGCCGACGCGCTTCATCCGCTTCTTCCCTTCCTTCTGCTTCTCGAGCAGCTTGCGCTTGCGGCTGATGTCGCCGCCGTAACACTTCGCGATGACGTTCTTGCGCAGCGCCTTCACCGACTCCCGCGCGATGATACGGCTTCCAACCGCCGCCTGGATCGCAATTTCGAACATCTGGCGCGGGATCAGCTCCCGCATCTTGGCCGCGAGCGCCCGGCCTCTCGTATAAGCCGAGTCCTTGTGGACGATGATCGACAAGGCGTCGACGGGCTCCTCGTTCACCAGGATATCGAGCTTCACCAGCGGCGATTCCTGGTAGCCGGTGACATGGTAATCGAGGGAGGCATAGCCACGGGAGATCGTCTTGAGCCGATCGTAGAAGTCCATGACGACCTCGTTGAACGGCATCTCGTACGTGACCAGGACGCGGTCCGACTTCAAATACTCGATCGACTTCTGAACGCCGCGTTTCTCCTGGCACAGCTTCAGGATCGCGCCGACGTGTTCAGAGGGCGTCAGCATCATCGCCGTGATCACCGGCTCCTCGATGGCGTCGATGCGGCTCGTGTCGGGCAACTTGGACGGACTGTCGATTTCCACCACCTCGCCATCCGTCGTCCTCACCCGGTAGAGAACGCCCGGGGCGGTCGTGACGAGATCCATGTCGAACTCGCGTTCGAGACGCTCCTGGACGATCTCCATGTGGAGCAGGCCGAGGAAACCGCAGCGGAATCCGAACCCCAGAGCGGCCGACGTTTCCGGCTCCCAGAAAAAGGACGCGTCGTTCAGCCGCAGCTTCTCGAGTGCATCGCGCAGTTGCGGGTACTCGCTGCCTTCGACCGGATAGAGCCCCGCGAACACCATCGGCTTGCTGACCTTGAAGCCGGGGAACGCCTCGGACGTCGGCCGGATCGACTCGGTAATCGTGTCGCCGATCTGGGCGTCGCTGACGGTCTTGATACCGGCGAAGATGAAGCCGACCTCGCCGACACCGAGCTCCTGCACCACCGTCGGCTTCGGCGAGAACACGCCGACCTGGTCGACGATGTATTCCTGGCCCTTGGCCATGAGCTTGATCTTCATGCCGGCACGAACTTCGCCGTCGAGCACGCGCGTCAGGATGATGACGCCGCGATAGGCGTCGTACCACGAGTCGAAGATCAGGGCCTTGAGCGGTGCGTCCGGGTCCCCCAGGGGCGACGGCAAGCGGTGGACGATGGCCTCGAGGATGTCATGAACGCCGGTGCCTTCCTTCGCGCTCGCGAGGATGGCGCCGTCGGCATCGAGGCCGATGATCTCTTCGATCTGCCGCTTGGCTTCGTCGGGCTGGGCGCCAGGCAGGTCGATCTTGTTGACGACCGGGATGATCTCGAGACCGTTGTCGACGGCAAGGTACGCGTTGGCGAGCGTTTGCGCTTCGACGCCCTGCGACGCGTCCACCAGCAGCAGGGCCCCTTCGCATGCCGCCAGCGAGCGGGTCACCTCATACGAAAAATCGACATGCCCTGGCGTGTCGATCAGGTTCAGAACGTAGGTATTCCCATCGTCCGCCTTGTAGGTGAGACGGACGGCGTGAGCTTTGATCGTGATCCCGCGCTCGCGCTCGAGGTCCATGCTGTCGAGGACCTGCGCTTCCATCTCGCGCTTCTGCAGCGCGCCGGTCATTTCGAGAAATCGGTCGGCAAGCGTCGACTTGCCGTGGTCGATGTGCGCGATGACGGAGAAATTACGTATGAATCGCTGATCCATGGGGGTTCGGAGCCCCTAATTATAGTCGTTAGAGAGAGATGGACGGGAGTCTCGTTCGGGGCTGACGTTGAGACACCGTGTTCGAGGCAGCCCTGAAGGGCTGCGCTACAGTGACGGATGGTGACGGGTAGCGCAGCCCTTCAGGGCTGCCACATCGAGCCTTTAGCGCTGATCGAGCGGCAACAGCGTTTGCGGATGCTGGGGGCCGATGTAGTCGGTGCGTGGCCGGATCAAGCGGTTGTTTGCGTACTGCTCGAGGCAATGGGCCGTCCACCCTGAGACGCGGCTGACCGCGAAGATTGGCGTGAACAGGTCGATATCGATGCCGAGGGTGTAGTAGGTGGACGCCGAGTAGAAGTCGACGTTTGGATACAGCTTTTTCTCGCCGGTCACGAGCGCTTCGATTCGGCGCGACATCTCGAACCAGCGCGTGTTGCCGGCTTTCTCGCCGAGTTCCTTGGACATGCGGCGCAAGTGGGTCGCGCGCGGATCCTCGGTGCGATAGACGCGGTGACCGAAACCAGGGATCTTGACCTTGCGCGCGAGCTTGGCGCGAACGGCCTCGTCGATCTTCTCGGCCGGCGCGTCCTGCCCGATCTCGATCAACAGGCGCATGACGTCGGCGTTGGCGCCGCCGTGAAGCGGTCCCTTCAGCGCGCCGATGGCGCCGACGGTCGCCGAATAGAGATCGGTCAGCGTCGCGGCCGCCACGCGGGCGACGAACGTCGACGCGTTCAGCTCGTGATCGGCATGAAGCACCAGGGCGATATCGAAGGCGCGGGTCGCGAGCGCACTCGGTCGCTCGCCGGTCAGCATGTAGAGAAAATTCGCCGCGTGCCCGAGCGCCGGATCGGGCTGAATCGGACCCCCGCCGGCCTTCATCCGTCCGTAGGTCGCGACGATCGAGGCGATCTGCGCCGTGAGGCGGACGGCCTTGCGGTAGTTCGCCGCCGGCGAGCTGTCATTCGACTGCGAATCGTACTGACCGAGCGCCGACACCAGCGTCCGCAGCACGTCCATCCCGTCGTTGGCCGGGAGCTGTTTCATCAGCCGGAGGATCGCCTCCGACAACGGACGCTCGGCCGCGAGCTGCGACTGCAGATCGCCAAGCTCGGCGCGATTCGGCATCCGGCCATGCCACAGCAGGTAGCAGACCTCTTCGAACGATGCCCCGCGGGCGAGATCGTGGATGTCGTAGCCGTAATAGGCGAGAACACCGCGGTCCCCATCCAGGTAACAGATGGCAGACGTGGCGGCGACGACGTCTTCGAGCCCTGCCTTGGGCTTCACTTCAGTGGACATGAAGAATGATCATTTCAAGCTGTCAGCCGTCAGCTGATAGCTATTTCGCGACTTCCGGCGACATCACGTTCTCGCCCGTGAACTGCTGGAAGATGGACAGGAGCCCCGTATAGAGAAAGCCCACCTGGAACAGCATCAGGAACGGCACCGTGCCGTAGATGCCGTTGGCGAGGGCGTAGAACACGGTGGCGGTAAAGTAGAGCCCGAGCGCCAGCTCGATGATCGGCTGAATGCCCACTGACTGGTGGTACTTCTTGCCGACCCATTCATCGCTGTCGCGTTCGATGCCGTACTTAGGCGTGCGCGCAAACTCGGTCTGCTTGCCGAGCACCGCTTCGAAGACGGCCCGCGTATTGTTCACACACAGTCCGATGCCAATTGACATCAGGAACGGCAGGTACTTGAGCCGGGTCTTCCAATCGGCGTGTAGTTCCCGCTGCGACACCATGTAGAAATTGCAGAACGACATGGTCGCGGCCGCAAACAGCGGGATGTCGATCAGCATCATTTCCGTCCAGCCCATGCTGTAGCGCACGTACATCGACGGGAACATCAGAATCGACAGCAGCGACATCAGCAGGTAATTGAAGTTCGCCGACAGGTGGAAGAACGCTTCCGCCTTGACGCCGAGGGGCAGGTCGGAGCGCAGAATCCTCGGCAGGAGCTTCATGCAGGTCTGGATGGAGCCCTTCGCCCAGCGGTGCTGCTGCGACTTGAAGGAGTTCATTTCGACCGGCACTTCCGCGGGCGCGACCAGGTCCGGCAGGAACACGAAGCGCCAGCCACGCAGCTGCGCCCGGTAACTCAGATCCAGGTCCTCGGTCAGGGTGTCGTGTTGCCAGCCACCCGCATCGGGAATGACTTCGCGGCGCCAGATCCCGGCCGTGCCATTGAAGTTGAAGAAGCAGCCGGCGCGATTGCGCGAACCGTGCTCGAGCACGAAGTGGGCGTCGAGCAGAATCGACTGGATCTTCGTCAGCAGCGAGTAGTCCTGATTGATGTGGCCCCAGCGGGCCTGCACCATGCCGATCTTCGGGTCGGTCGCAAAGTGCGGCAGTGTCTTGATCAGGAAGTCGGTCGGCGGAATGAAGTCGGCGTCGAAAATCGCGATGAACTGGCCCGACGCCTCGTTGAGACCGGCTTCGAGGGCGCCGGCCTTGTAGCCGGTCCGATCGACGCGGTGGAGGTACTTGATGTCGAAGCCCTTGGCGGCGAATCGACGGACGGCAAGATCCGCAATCTCGGTCGTCTCATCGGTCGAGTCATCCAGGACCTGGATCTCGAGAAGGTGGCGCGGGTAGTCGAGCTCGCAGACCGCGCCGATGAGGCGATCCGCGACGTACATTTCGTTGAAGATCGGCAGCTGAACCGTGACCCGCGGCAGCTGATCGGGCTCGAGCGGCGGCAGCGGCACCGGCGCTTTGTCCTTGTTCTTCATGTAAAGATAAACAAGGTAATAGCGATGCCAGCCATAGATGGCCAGAATGCTGAGCACGAAGAAGTAAAGAACGAGTATCAGTGTCTCAGTCGACGTCATAAGAAGATGATTCCGTCACACGGCACAATCGGTAAGTTTATCGTCCAGCTCGCTTGGAAGTCAACGTCCGCCAAGGACTTGACGCGATGAACCGGCCCGAGCTGAGTGCGCTCCTCGAGGCGGTCCAAGCCGGCGGGGTAACGCCTGAGGCAGCCCAAGCCCGGCTCCTTCAATTTCTGCGCCACGGAGCCTTTGAGGACCTCGGTTTCGCCAAGGTCGATCACCACCGCAGCATCCGGCAGGGTTTTCCTGAAGTGGTCTTCGGCCAGGGCAAGACTTCGGGCCAAATCGCAGCGATTTCCGAACGAATTGTCAATTCCGGACAGAACCTGCTCGTCACCAGGACCTCGGTAGAGGCCTTTGCTGCGGTCGCCGCCGTCCTGCCCAGCGCAGTATTCAATGAGCTGGGGCTGACAATTACACTACAGGTCCATCCGCCAATACCCGGTCGGGGGATCGTGGCCCTGGCGGCAGCCGGGACGGCCGACCTGCCTGTAGCCGAAGAGGCCGCCGCGTGCCTGGAAATCATGGGAAACACGGTTGATCGGCTCTACGACGTCGGCGTCGCCGGGCTTCACCGCCTGCTCGCCGTCCATGATCGCCTCACCGCCGCCCGCGTCATCATCGTGGTGGCGGGCATGGAAGGCGCGCTGCCGAGCGTCATCGGCGGCCTGGTGGACGTTCCGGTCATCGCCGTCCCGACCAGTGTCGGCTACGGCGCCAGCTTCGGTGGAATCACGGCCCTGCTCGCGATGCTGAACAGCTGCGCCAGCGGCATCTCGGTCGTGAACATCGACAACGGCTACGGCGCCGCTGCCATCGCCAGCTCCATCAATCATCTGCCGTAAAGAGCGCTGATGCGAAGTCCTGTCGCCTGTGTCCTGCTGGCGCTTGTGAGCGCTGGTGTCGTTGCCCCTGCCGTCTTCGGCCACGCCGTCTTCGGCCAAAACCGAATCGACATCGTCACGCCCGCAGCACCGGAACTGGCGGCATTCGGCCGCCATGACATCGGCGTCAGGACGATCGAGGTGACCGATCGGAATCGCGCTGACGTTCTCAACACGAAGGAAGGCGAACCGACCGCGCGGTACGATCGGACGTTGACGCTCGAGGTCTGGTACCCGGCAGCGTTGTCGCCCGGACAGCAGGCCGGCAGTGAGTATCAGACCCTCACCCGCGATCCGGCAGTGACCGCGAGAATTCGCGGTCGCGCCGTCCGTGATGCCACGCCGGCGCGCGGTGCCGTGTTCCCGGTCGTGATCATTTCGCACGGCTACCCGGGCAATCGCTACCTTCTCAGCCACCTTGGCGAAAACCTCGCGAGCAAGGGGTTCGTCACGGTCTCGATCGATCACAAGGACAGCACCTACGACGACCAGAAGGCCTTCGCCAGCACGCTCTACAACCGGCCGTTCGATCAACTGTTCGTGCTGAACGAGATCGACCGTCTGGGCAAGAGCGGCTCCGGGAGCTTTCTTGCCGGAGTCGTCGATGCCTCTCGCACCGGCCTGGTCGGTTACTCGATGGGTGGATACGGCGCCGTCAACGCCATCGGGGGTGGTTACAGCGAAGCCAGTGTCGCCGGCCAGACCGCCCCACCCAACCGCTTGCTCAGCGAGCGCGCGGCATCGAGTGCCGCGTATCGGGCCTCGATCGATCCGCGCATCAAGGCCGCGATCGCCATCGCGCCGTGGGGGATGCAGAGCGGATTCTGGGACGCCGAGGGGTTGAAGGGGATCAAGACGCCGGTGCTCTTCGTGGCCGGAAGCGTAGACCAGGTGGCTGGATACGAGACCGGCACACGCGCGCTCTACACCGGCGCCGTCAACTCCGATCGGTATCTGCTCACCTTCATCAACGCCGGCCACAACGCGGCCGCGCCTTATCCCGCGCCGGCGGAGGTCATGAACAATCCCGCCTCACCGGCCAGCGCGTTCGCTCATTACGCCGATGCGGTGTGGGACACCACCCGCATGAACAACATCCTCCAGCATTTCGCGACAGCGTATTTCCGTCTTCACCTCAACAGCGACGATGACATGAAGGAGTTCCTCAACGTCGTGCCGCACGGCAAGGATGGCGTCTTCTCGGTGGATCGGGACGGCAAGCCAACCGCGACGCACACCTACTGGAAGGGCTTCAAGCGAGGCACGGCAGTCGGGCTGGTGCTCGAGCATGCGCGGTAGGGAAAGCTCTCAGCTCTCAGCTTTCAGCTCCCACCACTCAGCTCTCAGCTGAATATGCCAAATCTTGTTTGCTGGATGGCTGATGGCTGATAGCTGATGGCTGTGCGTTTGAAACCCCAGCCGCGGAGGTGTATGCTCCCGCTCGGTACCGAACCGCTGGCCCCGAAAACGATCCGCGGCGCATGGCATCCACTTGACCAGGCACCCGCGGGCCCACGTCGAGAGGAGCTTCGGATGTTCCGTCCCCTCGCACTTGTCGGCCTCTTCCTTCTGGCACCGACGCACCCGGCATTAGCACAAACCCAGATCACGACAGGTGTCGTCCAGGGGACGGTCACCGATGCCACGGGTGCACCTCTGCCGGGCGTCACCGTCGAGGCCCGCGAAGCGGGCACCAACCAGGCCCGGACACGGACCACCAGCGCGGACGGGCGGTTTGTCTTCCTGCAGCTGCCGCCGGGGACCTACACCTTGAAGTTCACACTCGGCGGATTCGCGACCCACATCCAGGGGGACGTTCCCGTCACGGTCGGGCAATCCGTCACCTTGCCGATTGCGATGAAGGTCGGCGGCGTCGCCGAAACCATCACGGTCAGCGGGACGAGCGTCATCGAATCTGCCAGGACGGCCTCGGCCTCAACGCTCAACTCGCGGACGGTCGAGCACATCCCCAATCTGGGACGCAAATTCGAGGATCTCCTCAGCCTGACACCGGGCGTCAGCATCGTCCAGGGGCCGGACGGCGACGAGATCACGTTTGCCGGTCAGCGCGGGATCTTCAACAACATCAGCCTCGACGGCGGCGACTACAACAACGGCTTCTTCGGCGAGCAGGCCGGGGGCCAGCGCGCGGCGGTCGATATCACGCTCGAAGCGATCAAGGAATTCCAGGTGATTGCGACTGGCGCACCGGCGGAGTTCGGCCGCACGGCCGGCGGCGTGGTGAACGTGATCACCAAGTCCGGCACGAACCAGCAGCACGGCAGCCTGTTTCACTTTCAGCGGCTGGAAGCGCTGACGGGGGACCTGTCGGACGGCACCCAGCTCGAAGACTTTCACCGCGAACAATGGGGCGGGCACCTACGGCGGTCCGCTGAAACAAGACCGCGCGTTCATCTTCGCGGCGCTCGAGGGGATCACCGGCAACTTCAAGCGTCCCAACCTGGGGCGCCAACTGGGAGCCACGCCCTGCCCGGTGACCAACCCCACCGTCCAGGCAGACGAGGCTCTCATCAATGCCAACCCGGATTGTCAGCGGACGGCGCTGCTCGCGTTTTTCAACGCGAGAGGCCAGAACGAGGCGAGTACCGATCGAGCACCCGGTCGAGACCGTCGCGGTGCTGGGCAAACTCGATTTCGTGGTCAACCAGAACAACAACGTCTCGGGCTCGTGGAACTTCAATCACTCGCGAAAAACGAACGAGACGTTCGACGTCGCCACCTACGGGTCCTCCGCAAACGGGATCGAGGGTGACCCGGCCCGCATCAACGTGTTCAACCTGAACTGGTTCACGACACTCTCGCCGCATCTGGTGAACGAAGCGCACTTCACCTACGCGCGCGAGAGCCGGCCGCGCACGGCCGTCGACACACCGTTGAAGGCCGACACCGGGATCGGCTTCGATCCGACCTTCCGCTTCGGCAACCCGTTCTTTCTGCAGCCGGCGGTTGACGAGCTGATCTGGCGGACCCAGTTCAAAGACAACGTCACACTCGTCAAGGGCTCGCATACCGTGAAAGTCGGCGGCGAGTGGATGCATACGCTCAACGACCAGGTCTTCCGCGGGTTCTTCACCGGCCGATACATCTTCGACAGCGTCTCTGGATTCCTCCGCTACGCATCACCGGCTGCCGGCGGCGGCTTCGGACCGTCGACGGTTCAGTGCGCCGACGGGTCGTATGTCACCGCGCCCACCCCGTGTGCCAGCGGCGTGTCACCGTTCGACGGTCCGCTGCTCCTCTACCTGCAGGGCGCCGCACTCGACGGTCCTGCCACCGACGCCGCCGGCGCCTCCAACATTACGAACGAGGAGTTCTCACTCTTTGTGCAGGACCAGTGGCAGCCGCGCACCAACCTGACCATCAACTACGGCCTGCGCTGGGACGCGCAGCTCATGCCGGAAACCATTCCGGGAAACACGACGGCGTATGGCCAGTTCCTGAGCGACCCGACGTTCCCATCCGACGGCACCATCCCGGACCAATGGGCGATGTTTCAACCGCGCGGCGGTGTGGCGTGGGACATCAAGGGGGACGGCAAATCGTTGCTGCGCAGCAGCGCCGGCGTTTATGCCGCGAGGCAGAACATGCTCTCGCAGGTGGGATCGGTGACGACCAACGGTGTGCAGCAGCAGACGCTCTTCACCAACACCGCCTCGCTGACCGACTTCGGCTCAGCGACGCCGGCGTGGCCGGGCGTGCTCCCGGTCTCACCCGTCGCGCCCGGCCAGTTCCCGCTGTTCAGCGGCGTCCGCGTCTTCGATCGCGACTACAAGAACCCGCGCATCTATTCGTTCAACCTCGCCTACGAGCAGCAACTGATCCCTGACTGGGCCGGATACGTCGACTTCATCTGGAACAAGGGGACCAACCTCACCAGGTTCCTGAACTACAACCGGAGCGGGCCTGTCTGCTGCGATCAGGGGCCCGGCACCGGCAACACCCACACCTACAGCGGGAGCCCATGGGGACCCCAACTCGGCGAAGTGATGGTGACCAACAGCCGCGGCGAGTCGCGCTACCGGGGGCTGACCCTTGGCGTTCGAAAACGCTTTTCGAACGGCTACCAGCTCGAAGCCAATTACGTTGTCTCGAAGGATGAGGATGACGACTCGAACGAGCGCGATCCGTTCACCGATCGCAGCTTCAACTTCTTCGACCTCTCGAAGGACTGGGGGCCGTCGGACCGCGACATCCGCCACAAGTTCAACTTCTTCGGCTACTTCACGGTACCTGGAGGCTTCCAGGCCAACACGCGCCTTCAGGCGCGCAGCGCCCAGCCGATCACGGCCAATCCGCGCATCCTCGACGGGAACGATCGGGGCCGCAACGGCGAGCGCAAGGACAACGCGTTCTTCAGCTTCGACTGGCGCCTGGCGCGGCCGTTCGATCTCAATGGCGGACGGGTGCAGATCGTTCCGATCATCGAGATGTTCAACACGTTCAACAACGACAACAACATCAACCCGCTCAGCACGCCGGCGCTGTTCGATTTCAGTGGCTTTCTTCGGGCCGGCGTCGGCGATCCGCGCCAGACGCAGCTCGCCATCAAGGTCGTGTTCTAGAGAGGGATTTAGAGAGGGACCGCCGGCGTCCGGCGGTCCGCGCCGCTACTTGGCGCCGAAGCAGTAGACAGCACCGGGCGTCCGCACGTAGATGCGGCCGTTGCTGAGCGCCGGGGTCGCGTGGATCGGTTCGCCGATTTCATTCACGCTCATGACTTCCCATTGCTTCCCCGCCTTCAACACGGTGACGTTGCCGTCAAGGCTCGCCAGGAATACCTTGTTGTCGGCGGCCACCGGTGACGCGTAGTACTCGCCGGGCGCGTTCGGGCTGCGGCCCTCCTTTAGGGGCCGGCCCGTGGCGGCGTCGAGGGACGTGATGATCCCGCCCTTCTTCGCCAGGTAGACGACATCCTGGTAGACGAGAGGTGACGGGATGTAGGGCAGATTCTTCTTGAATCGCCACAGGACGGCCTTGGCGTCAAGCTTCCCCCTGGCCTCCCCTGGGCGAACGGCGATGGCGCCGTACTCACCGATCCCGAGATTGCGAATGACGTCCCACTCCGCGGTGGTAATGAAGTTGTCCGTGTCGGCGTCGGCCCAGCCGAAATGCTCGGCCATCTCCTTGTCGGCGGCGAACTCCTGGGCCGACAACCGGCGATCCTTGTCCTTGTCGTACTTCGCCAGGTAGCTGTCGAAGGCCGGCATCGACGGCTCCGTGCTACCGGTGGTCGACACGAAAATCATGTCGCCGCTCGCCACGGCCGTCCCCATCGACCCGCTCGATCCGAGCGGCATCCACCAGAGCGGCTCACCGCTGTCGAGTGCATACGCGTCGAGGCGAGTCGAGCCGGGCACGATCAGTTGCGCGGCCTTCCCCGCCGGCTGGAACACCATCGGTGTCGCCCATCCCTCTGGGGCACTCGGACGGTCCCTTCTCCAGCGCACGCGGCCGGTCTTGCGATCTGCCGCGACGATGAAGGATCCGCTGCGCTGGTCGCAGAGCATGACGACCAGGTCGCCGGCAAGGATGGGCGACGCCGCCATACCGTAGAAACTAGCGAAAGGGCCAAGCGGAAGCGTCCAGCGATCCTTGCCGTCCGGCGTATAGGCGGCTAATCCGAAATCCGGAAAGAACACGACAACGCCGTCGCTGTCGGCCGCGGGCGTGGGTGACGCAGGATCGTTGGCGTGGTAGACCTTCGGCGCCCGGGGACGCTTGATCTCCCGGCGCCACAGCTCTCGGCCGGTCGCGGCATCGAGGCCGATCGTGAGCAGCCGGTCACCTTCGCTGGCGGTGAGATACACGTGCCCACCGGCCACGACGGGAGACGACTGGCCGGCCGGCATCGCGGTCTTCCAGACGACGTTCTTCGAGGGGGAGAACGTTGAGGGGTACGCCGCGCCCGAGTCGATACCGGATCCGTTCGGCCCGCGAAACTGCGGCCATTGCGCGAACGCGGTGCCGGTGCCTGCAATGAGCAGGGTCGACAGGACCGCGGTGTTCACGACGTGTCCAACCCTGCTCATGAGGCCTCCTTAGTGCGTCGAGGATCGACGCGTGTTACTTGACGCCGATGATGATGAAGTCGACCGGCTTGCCCGTGACATTCTTCGACTCGTGCGGCGTGCCCCGGCCGATGAACTGCACGTCGCCGCGGGCCCAGTCGGTCTTTGCCGGTTTGCCGTCGATTGACAGCGACATCTTGGCCGGGCTGAGCGCGATGACGATCTGGTCGTAGTCATGCTTCGAACCGGCCGGCTCCTGGAACGCCGCGTCCGCAGTCATGTGAAACGCCGAAGCCCTGCGGCCCTTCGGCCAGAACCTTCATCGCCATGTTCGGCCGCGTCGTCGGCAGTCGCCGCGGTGCCGGCCGCCGGCGCTCTTGAATTCCACCAGGATGCCGTCAATCGGGCTCTTGCCGATGTTCTCGGGTGTGTGGGTCACGGCGGGCGTGTACATCGCCGAGCCGGCAGCCATGTCGCGCTCCTCCGACTTGCCGTCCGGCAGCGTGAAGCGGACTTTCGAATCGTTCATCGGAATCACGATGGCGTCAGGATGCTGGTGCACCTTGCTCTTCGCCCCGACGGCATAATTGATCCTCAGCACGCGCACACTGGCGTTCTCGAAAACGACTTTGTAGTGCGCCGGATCCGCCTTGAGGGCATCCTGGGCAAGCGCGGCCACCGAGGAGAGGACGACCAGTGAGACTGCGGGCAGTAGGGTCCACGCCTTCATACAGCACTCCTTAGTTTGCAGGTGAACGGTTGAGCGGGACAGGAGTATGTCCTTACTGGAGGTCGCCGTCAATCCACGCCACGATGTGGACGGCCAAGACGATCAATGCCTCGGCGCAGCCCCGCCACCGACTCTTTTCGTGCCCGACAGCACCCGCTCCACATGCTGCTCGAGCACTCCGAGCGGCATCGATCCGTGGCCGAGGACGGCCTGGTGGAAGCGACGCACGTCGAACCGCGCGCCCAGCTGTGCACGCATCCGCTCCCGCAGCGCCCTGATCGTGCGGCTTCCCATCTTGTAGGCCAGCGCCTGCCCCGGCAGGTCGGACGAGTATCGCAGCGACTCCGTCCTGATCTGTGTCTCGGACTCGAAAGTGTGCGCGCGCATGTAGTCCATCGCACGCTCGCGGCTCCACCCGAGCGCGTTCATCCCGGTGTCGACGACGAGACGCGTTGAGAGAAAGAGGTCCATCGACAGCCGGCCGGCGCGGTCGTAGGGATCGGTATACATCCCCATTTCGCCGGCGAGGTCTGATGCATACTCGCCCCAGCCCTCGACGAAGGCGGTGTAAGACGCGTTCTTCCGAAAGGCACTCAGCCTGGTGTTCTCCATGGGTCAGAGCGATCTGGAAGTGGTGCCCTGGCACGAGCTCGTGATACGAGAGCGCAGCGGCGTTGAGCAACGATCGCTCTTCGAGCTTGGAGCCGTTGAAGAGGTAGTAGCCGCCCGGATCCTGCGGCGGCGACGGCCGCTGATAGTAGCCGTAAGTCATGACCGGTTCGAGCGCCAGCGCCAGGCGCCGCGCACCATAGGGCGCCTTTGGGCGCTCGATGAACCACGTGCCGATCGTGGGCTCGATCCTCTTCGCGGCCGCCATCAACGCGTCCCCCATTTGGGCGGGCGAGGTCGGAAAGAACCGCTTGTCTGTCTTCAGGAAGGTTCGGAATTCCGCCAGCGAACCGGTGAATTTCGCCTGGCGCCGGACGGTCTCGAGCTCCCCTTCGAGGCGAGCGACTTCCTCCAGGCCGATCGCGTGGATCTCCTGCGGCGTCAGCGCGAGTCCGGTGTGCTGCCGGACCAGGAAGCGGTAGTAGCGGTCGCCGGCGGGATATCTGCCAACGCCAACATCGCTCGACGCGCGTTCGCGGTACGGGCCGTCGACGTATGTCGCAAGGCGATCGAACGCCGGATTCACGACCTCAGTGATCGTCCGGCGGACCGCCGCAGTGAACGCGTCGCGGGCCTCGGCCGGTACCTGAGCGAGTCGAGGCGCGGCGATATCAAAGCTGCTCCGTTCGGGCGGCGCGCTGAAGGAGCGGATCACCGGCACCGCGCCGTCCACCTGGCCGGCGGGCAGCACGATGCCGCGCAGCACTTGCCCCCGCAGTTTGGTTTCAATCTGGGCGAGAAGGACGGGCAGTTGATGCAGACCGTCGAGGTACCGCTGACGACCGTCGGCCTCCGACACCGACGCCGAGGCAAAACCGGTGGTGAGCGTCCGCAACGGGGACGAATACGGTGCGATCGGCGGCTCGTGCCAGTAGAACTCGCCGGCCGCAGCCCCCATCTCGCCTTCCCACCGCAGCAGCGACCACGTGATCCAGTCCTCGTGTTCGAGATCGTCCGCTTTGATCGCGTCGACGCGGCGGACAAAGTCCGCCGACCACCGTGCATGCTCGCGCGCCGCCGCCTCAGACAGCCCGAGCAGCCGGTCGCGTACGAGCGGGCCGTCGGTATCTCCCCAGAAGCTGGGACCACTTCGAGCCCGCAGTTCCTCGGCGAGCTGCGCCACGCCGGCGTGTTCCTGTCCACCGACCGAGGCAGGCGGACCTCCAAGCGCGACGAACCCGACGAGGGCCGCCAGGACCACGACGCGCGAAGGCATCGATCGCTTCAATCTCACCCTCCCTGCTTCGGAAAGCGCGTCAAGCGCAACTGTGGATCCGGAGTGCCATCAGACAGCACCAGCGCGGCCACCATTTCCCCGAGCGCCGGACCCATTTTGAAACCGTGGCCGGAGCCGCCGCCGACGATCCACACGTTGGACGCGGCGGGGTGACGATCGACGATGAAGTGCGAGTCGGGAGAATTCTGGTACTGGCAGACCTCGGTGCCGAGCAGCGGCGCGCCTGCCAGTGACGGGAAGCGCCGGCGCAGAAACGCACGGGCGTCGGCGACCTCAGTGGCAGTGGTTTCGCGCTCGCCCGAGGTCGGATCGAAATCAGGGCCCGGGGTGTCGTCCGCCACCTTGAAACCACGATGAGCGTTACCCGGAATCCCGTAGATCAGACGCTCTCGAAAATCCACCCACACCGGCAGGCTGCCCTCGTGGAATCTCGTGTCGCCGGCGGGCGTCCCGAAGTACATCGTCGCCTGTCGGGAGGCGCGCACGCGTGGCCCGACCGCAGCCGGAAACAGTCGTCCGAGCCATGGGCCACAGGCGAAGACGAAAATATCGGCCGGCACCGATCCGCCGTCCTCGAGCGCGAGGCGGCTCATCGAGCCCGTCGGTTCGAACGGGCGCGCCGCCGCAAGCCGGAACGCGGCGCCCAGAGAGCGCGCGCGGTCGACCACGTGCGCACAGGATTGCCGCGCGAGCAGGTAGCCGGCCCTGGGCTCGAACATCACCGACGAGACGCCGTCGAAATCGATCTGCGGCCAGCGCCGCCGCGCGTCCTCCATCGCGGGGCGCTCGGACGGCAGCCCTTCTGCCGCCATCGCTTTTGCTGACGCGCGAGCGAAGGCATCGTCCTGCCCGAACATCCAGAGGGCGCCGGTCGGCACGTAGAATTGCCGTCCCCACTCGCGCTCGTGCTCGGCCCAGAGCTGCAACGCGCGCGCAGCCATGCGCGTGTAGATATCGCGGTCGCCGTAGGACCCGCGGATAACGCGCGTCTCCCCGCCCGAACTCGCGCGCATGTTTCCGGGACCCCAGGCGTCGATGATCGTCACCTGCGCGCCGCGGCGGGCGAGCCATAGCGCGGTCCAGCCCCCGAAGGCTCCGGCTCCGATGACGACCACGCGAGGGCCGGCCGCGCGCATGAGCGGGGCACTCGCCAACACCGCAGGAACGGCGGCTGCGAGCTTCAGGACCGTTCTGCGCGACGGCATGGCGAGGATGATACTCCTCAGTCATTCTCGTGGTGAAATGACCGGATGCGCGTCCGTCTACGACTCGTCGCGGTCTGGTTGCTGCTGCTCACGGTCAGCGTCCCCGCCGAACAAGCCGCGCTTGGCCAAGCGCAGCAGGTCGCCGAAGGGGTCCTGCTCTATCGGCTGGACGATCCGGAGCTGCTCAGTCCAGCAGGCCCTGTTGCCGTGCAGGCCCTTCGTCTCGACCCGCGGATCGTCACGCTCGAGATCGGTCGCGCCACCAATGTGGAACCCGCGCGCGAGACCGTCGAGGCACTCGCGGCGCGGCGGCCTGGTGCGATCGCGGCGATCAACGCCGGGTTCTTCTCGCTTCAGACCGGCAAGCCGACCGACTTTCTGAAGATGGACGGGCGGGTCGTCAATGGCACCAGCCGTCCGCGCGGCGCCGTCGGGATCGACGATCGCCGCGGCGTCACGACGCTGCTCTTCGATCGTCTGAGCGTCACCAGCCCGCCCGACCAGAGCCCCGACTACAAACCCCTACTCAGCTCATCGCCCCGCGACTGGTCGCGAGTGCCGCACGCGATCAGCGGCGCCGGACTACTGCTGCTCGGCGGGCGCGAATTCACTGAATGGAGCGATGAGCGAATTACCGCCGGATTCGACACCACGCGACACCCGCGGACGGTGATTGGCACCGATGCGAAGGGAGCGATCTGGCTGATCACCGTCGATGGCCGCAACCCCTCGATCAGCCTGGGGATGTCGTTTGCGGAGTTGCAGCGCCTCTCGAAGCGACTCGGCCTCCGCTCCGCGCTGAACCTTGACGGCGGCGGATCGACGACGATGTGGGTCGGAGGACAAATCGTGAACCACCCGTCAGACCCTCAGGGGCCGCGCAAGGTCAGTGACGCGATCCTCGTCGTCCCGCGTGGGCGCTACTGACCGCTGTTGACTCCTAAAGTCATATACGCATAGACTCCGGCCGCTCCGTTGCGCCTCGCGCGGAATTGAGGAGCCCGGAGACGGACAGGAGACGGTCATGTTGCTGCGTAGCTTCATCGGCGTCGTCGTCGTCGGCGTTCTCGGAACCCCAGCGGTTTCCCTCCAAGCCCAGTCGACAAAAGCGGCCGACCCGCAGTCCCAATGGCTCCTGGTGAGCATCGTCAAGGCGAACCCAGGGGTGGGGGCGGAGTATATCGACCTCCAGACCAAGGAGGTCATGCCGGCCCAGAAGAAGGGGGGATCTCTCGGAAGACAGGCCTGGAGCAGCGGCGTGAGCGGACCGGTTCGGGAGTTCGTCTACATCTCGCCGATCGCCAGCTTCGCGCAGTTCGACAAACCCAGTCCGATGGTCACCGCGCTCGGCGAGGAAGGTGCGGCCGCACTCAACGCCAGGGTGGTAAAGCTTGCCGAGCCGATGCAGACGATGATCGTCCGGACTCGCCCCGATCTGTCCTACAACCCGAATCCGTCAGTGACGTCTGCGCTGGCGATCGTCTCGATCGTCGAAGTCGTTCCTGGCAAACGTGGTGAATTCGAGGCGTTCGTCAAGAAGGACGTTCTTGCGGCGATGCAACAGGCCAAAGCCAAGTCCTACACGGTCTTCGAGGTCGTATACGGGGACTCGACCGGGGCCTACGTCACTGCCGTCGGGTATGACAGCTACGAAGCGATCGGGAATGGACATCCCTTCCAGATCGCGCTGGGCGACGATGGTGCCCGGAAGCTCGAAACGAAGGTGGCCGGTATCATCAGCCGTGTCGAGCGCTTCATTTCGCGTCATCGCCCCGAGTTGAGCTGGTCCGCACAGGCCGGCACAAAGTGATTTCATCCGGAAGCGAAGAACGGAGAATCGACATGAACTTGCGAAGTGATCGCCTGGCTGCAATCGCGGCCCTCTTGGCGGTAACGATCGGAACACTGTTCACGGCTGCCGACGCCGCCGCGCAGGTCTGCCCAGGGACGACGGTTGCTTCGGACCTCAGACGTCCGATGGCGATTGATCTGTCAAATCAGGGAAACCTCCTCGTTTCGGAGACGGGTACGGCGATCCGTCACAGCGGCCGGATTTCGATCGTCCACCCCGAGGGCGGCCGCCGGACACTACTCGACGGCCTTCCCTCAGGTATCAATGACGTCGCTGAACCTTCAGGCCCGGCCGGTCTGGTGATGCAGGGGCGAACGGCTTACGTGCTGATCGGCATTGGCGATAGCGTTCTACCGGCCGCAATTCCGGGCCGCCACCTGCCAAACCCCAACGTGTCGTCGCCGATCTACAGCTCCATCCTCGCCATCCACTTCAGTGCGAGAGTAGAGAAGTCGACGGCTGGCTTCACGCTGTCATCCGCGGATCAACAAGCGCTCGCCGACGGGCAGCGCGTGATCCTCTCGAATGGCGGCGGCGACACCATCGAGATCGAGATGGTGACGAACTTTCCCGACTATGTCCCGGACCCGCTGCCCGGGTCCCCACAAATTGTCCGGGGCTCGAACCCCTTCGGACTGGCACTCGTCGACGATCGGATCTACGTGACCGATGGCGGACGCAATCTGGTCTGGACCGTGGATACGTTGACCGGCGCACACGCCCCGCTCACGACCTTCGGCACGATCCCGAATCCCCTCTTTCCAATCGGCGGTCCTGTCGTCGAAGCAGTTCCGACCGGGATTACTGCCGCCAAGGGACAGCTGCTCGTGACCTTGTTCCGCGGCGCCCCGTTCCCGCCCAACACATCGGTCGTGGTCCAGATCGACCCAGCAACGGGTCAGCAATCGCCGTTCATTTCGGGACTGAAAACGGCGATTGGCATCCTTCAGACAACCGCAAGGGGCGACGACCACTACCTCGTGCTCCAGCACTCGTCAGGCGCCGGTCCATTCTTCCCAGGACCGGGACTGATTCTGGCGTTCGACAGTCCGACTGCGGCGCCGACGACGGTCGTCAACTGCCTGGCACGTCCGACCGCAATGCTCCTCGACCCCTCCGGCAGCTGGATCTACGCCGCTGAATTGCTCACGGGCAAGCTGATCGCGTTTCAGCGTTAGCGCGACAACTCGAGAATGATTCCGGCCGCCGGCACTGCCGGCGGCCGGAAATGGCGTCGTGACCCTTGCCGTAGCCCTCCACCCGAGCTATAGTGAGCGATTGCCCTAGCGGTCGTTTTCACCCCTGATTGACATGCACCCCGGCGCCCTGCGGGCTCTCGAATTCGACCGGATCGTGGCGGCCGTCAGCGCGAACGCGCAGACACCGATGGGCGGCGCACGCCTGTCAGAACTCCAGCCCGCGAGCGAACCCGGGGCAGTCGCGCGTGCACTCGCCGCAACCGCAGAGACCGTGCGCTTCCTCGCGGACGGTCAAATCAGCCTGCAGGCGCCCGCCGACCTCGAAGAAATCCTCGCGTCGGTCTCGGTAGAAGGCCGGGCCCTCGAACCGCTGCACCTGCTGGCGCTGGCCTCGTTTCTCGCGTCGGTCGAGAGCACCGCCTCGGGAATCCGGCGCGCCCGCGCATCGGTCAGCAACCTCCGGCGGATTGCCGACACGACGGCGTCCTTCCAACGCGAGATCAACGACGTCCGCAAGAAGATCGATCCCGGCGGCGAGGTTGTGGACGATGCGAGTGCGGAGCTGAGGAGCATTCGAGACCGTCTTCGTAAGCAGCGGGCCCGGCTGCGCGGCACGCTCGAGTCCTACCTGCGGGGCAAAGAGACGGCGAAGTACCTGCAGCAGCAGATCGTCACCGACCGCAACGGACGCTACGTGCTGGTCGTCCGCGCCGAGCACCGGTCCGCCATCCCGGGCATCGTGCATGGCAGCTCCGGGTACTGGCGCCAGCCTTTATCTCGAGCCCCTCAGCACCGTCGAGATCAACAACGACATCGTCGCGCTGGAGCAGCAGGAGTCGGAAGAAGTCCACAGGATCCTGGTGGCCCTGTCGGATCAGTTCCGCGCCCGCGGCGGCGAACTGCAAGCGACCGTTGACGCTGCGTCGGAGCTCGATGTGCTCCAGGCGAAGGCGCAGTTCTCGATCCGCATCGACGGCGTTGAACCGAAGATCTCGGCCGACGGACGGCTCGAACTGCGCGGCGCGCGCCATCCCCTGCTGACCGGCAAAGCCGTGCCGGTGGATGTGGTCCTGATTCCGCCCGTCAGCGTGCTCGTGATCACGGGACCGAACACCGGCGGCAAGACCGTGGCGCTCAAGACGGCGGGGCTGCTGCCGCTGATGGCGCAGGCGGGACTGCTGATACCGGCCGCGGACGGCTCGCAGATCCCGGTCTTCAAGTGCGTCTTTGCCGACATCGGCGACGATCAGTCGATTGCCGCGAACCTGAGCACGTTCTCATCGCACATCAAGAACATCGTCGACATGAACGCGGCGCTCGACCTGCCGGCACTGGTGCTGATGGACGAAGCCGGGGCCGGCACCGACCCGCTCGAAGGTGGCGCGCTCGCGATGGCGATGATCGATCACTTTCGCAAGCGCGGCGCGAAGGTGGTGGCGACCACGCACTACGACTCGCTGAAGACCTATGCGGCCACGACGGAAGGCGTCATGCCGGCCGGATTCGGTTTCGATCCCCAGACCTTTGCCCCGACCTACCGCTTGAACTACGGCTCACCGGGCAGCAGCCTCGCGCTCGAGATCGCGACGCGCCTGGGCATGCCGGCCGAAATCATCGAACAGGCGCGGGCCCATCGGAGCGAGCGGGAGTCGCAGCTCGCCGACCACCTGGCGAGAGTAGAGCGCGATCTGCAGTCGCTCGAACACGATCGGCGGCTCGCGGCACGCGAGCGGCAGACGCTGGACGAGACGACGGCCAAACTGCAGGCGCGCGACCACGAACTGCGGCACCGGGAGGAGACCTTCCGCAAACGTCTCGACGAGCGGATCGAAGAACGGCTGCGCGAGGCGAAGCGCGAAATCGATGTCGTCGTCGAAGCGCTGAAGGCGAAGACCAACCGGCTCGCGTTCGAGGCCGAGCGGCGATCCGCACGGCTGATCCCGACCGGCGAGACCGGCGGAGCGCGCGCGGAGGCGCGCACCGCGATTGACGCGATCGGTGAACGGCTGCGCTCCTCGTCATTTGAGTCCGCCACCGCAGCGGCGCCCGTCATGCCGCAAACGCGGCCGGCGGCGGCAGGCGATCGGGTGATGGTCGGGGCGCTCGGCCTCGAGGGTGTCGTGAAGGACGTGCATGACGGGACCGCCGAAGTCGACGTCCGCGGCAAGCGCCTGCGCGCCAAGCTGGGGGACCTGCGGGTCGTGACCACGGCGGCGGCCGCCGCCGCGCAGCCCTCTCGCGTTCGCGTGAACATCGATCTGCAGCCGCGTTCCGGCGCGGCCGTCTCCGAACTGAACCTGATTGGCAACAACGTCGACGAGGCACTAACCCGGCTCGAACGGTTCCTCGATGAGACCCTGATCAGCGAGACGAAGACGCTCCGGATCATCCACGGCTACGGCACGGGTCAACTGCGCCGCGCCGTCGCGGACTTCCTGAAGACGCATCCGCTGGTGGAAAGCTTCGGACCGGCGCCCGACAACCAGGGTGCCGGCGGGGCGACGGTCGTGGAGATCAAGGAGTAGGGGCGGTTCGCGAACCGTCCACATATGGCCCTCTTCCCCACATCGTTCATCGAGGACCTGAAGTCGCACGCCGATATCGTGCAGGTCATTCAGGAGCGCGTGGTGCTGCGCCGTGCCGGGACGTCATGGAAGGGGCTCTGTCCGTTCCACGGGGAGAAGACACCGTCGTTCAACGTCCACGGCGACAAGGGTTACTTCAAGTGCTTCGGCTGTGGCGTCGGCGGGGACGTCATCAAGTTCGTCGAGCTCTACGACAAGATCGCGTTTCCGGAAGCCGTCCGCAGCCTGGCCGGACGATTCGGCTTGACCGTTCCAGAAGCCGAGGATTCGAAAGAAGACGCCGAGGCGACCCGGGATCGCGAGTCGCTGCTGAAGGCCCACGAAGTGGCAGCAACCTGGTTCCGCGAGCAACTCGCCACACCAGCAGGTGCAGCCGCACGTCGCCTTCTCAGCACCCGCGGCATCACCGCCGAGATGATCGAGCGCCAGGGCATCGGCTACGCGCCGCCGGCGCGTGAGGCGCTCAAAGCGCGCCTGCTCAAGGAAGGTTTCTCCCCCGCGCTCCTCGTCCGCAGCGGCCTCGTCTACCAGCGCGACGAAGGTACGATCGTCGACCGGTTCCGCACGCGGGTGATGATCCCGATCCACCGCGACAACGGTGCGATCATCGCGTTCGGCGGCCGGGCCATGGACGCCGGCCAGCAGCCCAAGTACCTGAATTCGCCGGAAACGCCCATCTACACGAAGGGCAAGACGCTCTACGGCCTCCATCTCAGCAAAGCCTCGATCAGCCGCACGAAGCACGCGGTCATGGTGGAGGGCTACTTCGACTGGGCACAGGCGTACCAGGCCGGAATCACCAACGTGGTTGCTTCGTCCGGCACGGCGCTGACGCCGATCCAGGTGCGGTTGCTGAAACGATTCACGTCCAAAGTCGTCCTCAGCTTCGACCCTGATGCGGCCGGCCAGGGCGCGGCGGCACGATCCTCGGAATTGCTGGTCACCGAGGGGTTCCAGGTCAATGTCGCCATGCTGCCGGAGGGTGATGATCCCGATAACTTCATCCGGAAGTCAGGTGGGGCGGCTTACCAGGAAAAACTGCGCAATTCGCAGCCTTACCTCGAGTATTTGCTCGATCGAACGGCTGTGGACCACGATTTCAACAAGGATGACAGCCGGCGGGATTTCCTTGGCAAGATGCTGACAGTCGCTGCCCGGATTCCGGACGCCGCACAGCGCGATCAGTTCGCCGACCGGCTCGCGCACAAAGCTCGAATTACAGAAGAGGTAGTTCGCGCGGAGATCCGCAAAGCCGCCGTGCAGAAGCAAACCGCGGTCGAAGAACGTAAGTTGCCGGTGCTGACCCAGATAAAACCTGCGGAAAAAGGCCTGATCTGGGCGCTCCTGCACCGGCCCGATGCCGGCCTGGAAGCACTGGCCGGGCTCGAAGACGAAGACCTCAAGGGGCTCGCATCGGAGGGAATCCTGCAGCAGGCGCGATCCCTGCAGGAAATACCCTCGGAAGCCTTACCTGCGACGTTAATTGAGCGTCTAACCAAGGGTGAAGGCCGGCTTCTCGAAGAGCTGGGTCTCGCGTCCAGCCCCGCGGCTAACCCGTCGGATTGCGTGAGAGCGTTGAAACGCCGCCGTCTGGATCGCGATCGCGCCGCAGTGCAACGCGAGATCGATCGTCTGCAGGAACAGGCCGGGGCGCGCTACGAAGACGAGATTGTCACCCTGTGGACACGGAAGAAAGAGCTTTTGCAGCGCATCGAGGCGCTCGACGGTGAGGGCACGACGGTAAGCTCGGGCAGCTTCAAGAAGGGCGCCTGAGCGTGGTGGTTTGTACGGCAATTCGGTAGTAGCTGGTAGCTGAGGAGAGAATGGCGTTGTCGATCGAAGAACGTTACGACGAGGTGAAACAGCTCATCTCGATCGGTAAGGAAAAGGGTTATCTGCTGTACGACGAGATCAACGAACTCCTGCCCGCCGACGTCACGTCGTCGGAGGATCTCGATGATCTGTTCAGTACGTTCAGCAGTGCGGGCATCGAGGTCGTCGACTCGGAGAAGACGTTCCGCGAGGAGAAACAGCTCGATCGCACCGGTGAAGGCGCCGAAGAGATCGAACTGGACCTCACGCCTGGCGCCCTCGACAAGACCAACGATCCCGTTCGCATGTACCTGCGCGAGATGGGGACGGTGCCACTCCTTACCCGCGAAGGCGAAGTCGAGATCGCCAAGCGCATCGAGCGCGGCAAGCTGGCCGTCATCAAGTCGATTTCCCGCACGCCCACGATCGCGCGCGCGATCATGACGATGGGCGAGGAGTTGCGGACCGACGAGCGCGGCGTGCGCGAACTGGTCATCTTCAACGATGAAGAGATCACCGACGAGAAGATCGAGCATCGCAAGAAGCAGATCCTCAAGCAGATCGACGCCGTCTCCAAGTCCTGGCTCGAGCTCGAGAAGGCGAAGGAAAAGCTCGAGAAGACCGGCAAGGGAACGACCACGCGGGACAAGAGGAAGTATCGCAAGGTCCGCATCGAGGCGCTGCGCGCGCGCGTGCGGCTGTCACGCCTGATCCGGAAGATCGAGTTCACCGAAATCGTCAAGCGCCGCATGATCGAGTTGATCAAGGAAGGCGTCGAGTCGGTGATGCGCCTCAAGCGCGAGGTCGACCACATCGAGCGCCAGGTCAATCCGAAGACCGGCAAGAAGAGCCGTCTGAAGGAAGAGGAAAAGAAACTCATCCTCAAGCGTCAGAAGGACCTGAAGGTCCAGATGAAGTCGACGGCCGACGAGCTCGAAGAGACGCCCGATCGCCTGATGCACACCCTCGAAACCATCATGAAGGGTGAGGCCCAGGCCGAGCAGGCGAAGAAGGAGCTGGTCGAAGCCAACCTTCGACTCGTCGTCTCAATCGCCAAGAAGTACACGAACCGGGGATTGCAGTTCCTCGACCTGATCCAGGAAGGCAACATCGGCCTGATGAAGGCCGTCGACAAGTTCGAGTACCGGCGCGGTTACAAGTTCTCGACCTACGCGACGTGGTGGATCCGCCAGGCCATCACCCGCGCCATCGCCGACCAGGCGCGGACGATTCGCATCCCGGTCCACATGATCGAGACGATCAACAAGTTGATCCGCACCTCGCGCGCGCTCGTGCAGGAGCTTGGGCGCGAACCAACCTCCGAGGAAATCGCGAAGCGGATGGACATTCCGGTTTCGAAGGTTCGCAAGGTCCTCAAGATCGCGCAGGAGCCGATCTCGCTCGAGACCCCGATCGGCGAGGAGGAAGATTCGCATCTTGGCGATTTCATCGAGGATCGCCAGGTCGTGTCGCCTTCAGACGCCGTCATCAACCTGAATCTGAAGGAGCAGACCGACTCGGTCCTGAAGACGCTCACGCCGCGTGAGGAAAAGGTCATCAAGATGCGGTTCGGTGTCGGCGACGGCAGCGAACACACACTCGAAGAGGTCGGCCAGAGCTTCGCGGTTACTCGCGAGCGCATCCGGCAGATCGAAGCGAAGGCGCTGCGCAAGCTGCGTCACCCGTCGCGCTCGCGCAAGCTCCGGGCGTTCCTCGAGGGCCGCACGTAGACCCGACGCTGTAGGCCCGACCTTCAGGTCGGGCGATACCCGTAGGCCCGACCTTTAGATCGGGCGATCCCGTAGGCCCGACCTTTAGGTCGGGCGCAACAGTCGGGCCCAAAAGGCGCAAAAACAAGGGCAGCAGGCTCACCTGCTGCCCTTTTTCACGAAGTAGCGAAATCCCACCCATTCAGGCCCGCCACGCTCATCCGGCTCCTGGAAAAAGACGCTTCCCCCACGTTGGGTAGGCCTCGTCCGCCATGGCCACGGGCCGGGGCGCCGACGCCGACAATGCGGCCTTGTGCGAGGGAACCTGAAACACGGTGACGCCGCTGGGAGGATCCGGACAAACCGAAACCGGCCCCGAGGATCGGAGAGGACCGCCCAGAGCGGGTCCGCGTCCGCGAATTGTTCCCAGAAGGCCTGGTTCATCCCGTCAAGGATACCTGTCTACCCGACGTGGATACGCGGACGCCGGTCCGGGAGACGCTCGGCTTGACGGAGCACCTCGCGCGTGACCGGAGCGGTGTCGCCTTCACCAAAGGCCAGGAATTTCAGCAGGTAGACGATCGGGTTTCCTTCGGTCCACCCGAAGTATGCATGGGGAATCCTGCCCGTCCGGTCCCGGCAATACAGCAGCAGTGCCGCGATGGCGTTTGGGATCGCCGGACTGGTACAGCGCATCACGCGGAAGGGTCCGACCTCTACTCCGGTGACTTCAAGAACGTCGGCAAACTCCGACGCATCGCCCGGCTGGACCTCGAGAAACAGGACTCGCTCGTGCGGTCCGAGGTGATGTGACTCCTGCGCGTCCCGGAACTTCTTGTCATACTCCGCGACATCTCCTTTGTCTGGCCGGTTCGCGATGATCCGCACCGAACCGTCACCGCTGTCATCGAGGAACTGCCTCACAGTCGCATCCGCGTCGACACGCTCGATGCGGAGCTCGGTCGAGCGCATCACTCGTGACACGAGTGACGACGCGATGATGGCGCCGATGAACCAGGCCGCGATCTTGACGCCGTCGGGCCGCTCGATGACGTTCGTCACGGTCGTGTAGGCGAACACGAGAGACACGAGCCGAAAACAGCAGGAACAATCCGCGCTGTCCGCTGCTGGCCAGCGTGACCGCTATAGCCGCCGATGTCATGAGGACCAGCACGCCCGTTGCATACGCCCCGCCCTGGGCTTCGACGTCGGCCTTGAAGATGATCGTGATCAGGAAACGCAATCGCGGTGAACAGCACGGACCAGCGGCCTGGCGCCGCGCGTCCACTCCGGCGCCATCCCGAACCGGGGCAGGTAGCGAGGGACCAGGTTGAGCAGGCCCGCCATCGCCGACGCGCCAGCAAACCAGAGAATGGCGATCGTACTGATGTCGTAGACCGTGCCGAACAGCACGCCGAGGTGCTCGTGGGCCAGGAACGCGAGGGCACGGCCCGCGGCCGGGCCGCCGTCTCGGAAGGCCTCGGCGGGAATGAGAAACGTCGTCACGATCGAGCTGCCCACCAGCAGCACGCTCATGATCAGGGCAGCGGCGCGCAGCAGCTTCCTGGTGTTGCGGATCCTGCCTGCCGGTGCGGCCGGATCATCGCCGGGACTGCCCTCGACCAGCGGCATCACGGCCACGCCGGTCTCGAACCCGGAGAGCCCCAGGGCGAGCTTGGGAAACAGGATCAAGCCGATCCCGAGCATCGACCAGATGCTTCCGTGCTGAGTGACCAGCGCATTGGTCCAGCGCGGGAAGTACTCGGGATGCCGCGCGATCTCGAGAAGTCCCCAGCCGATCACCACCACGTTGAGCGCGAGGTAGACCGCAACAATTGCCACGGCGAGCCCGATCGCTTCGCGAAAGCCCTTCAGGAACACGGCGCCCAACGCCGCGAGCAGCAGCAGCGTGACGCCGACGGGATGATCGAACGCACCGGGCACGAATGGGTTGTGGATGATGTGTTCGGTGGCGTCGGCCGCGGACAACGTGATCGTGATCACGAAGTCGGTGGCGGCGAATCCGAGCAGCACCAGGACGAAGGCCTTGCCTCGCCAGCGCGGCAGCAGATCTTCCAGCATCGCGATGCTGCCCTGCCCGTGGGGGCTGGCTGCCGCGACCCTGCTATAGACAGGCAATGCGCCAAACAGCGTCAGCGCCACCAGGATCATCGTCGCGATCGGTGAGAGCGCTCCGGCGGCGACAAACGCGATGCCAGGTTGATACCCGAGGGTCGAGAAGTAGTCCACCCCCGTCAGGCACATCACCTTCCACCATGCAGCGGAGTGCGGAATCGCAGCTTTTTCGGCGGCGTGGGGATGGACACCCTCGAAAAACCAGGCGTGCAGGCTGCGAGCCTGGGGTGCCGTCATGCCTCCCTCTCGAACTTGTATGCCCATGCCAGAGCGACAGCTACCGCGAGGCCGGCATCGATGTACCAGGGCAGCGAGGAGAGCACCAGCCAGGCGCCCCAGACCGCCACCGCAGCGGCCGAGGCCACGGCGAGGCATCGCAGCAGAGATGATGGTCAGTGTGAAGGAGGAGCGATGGCTCTGAAAGAGAAGAGTCGGGGCGGCCATGACCCCACAGCGACAAGTCGTCAGTTAACACGGCGGGCTTCCGTTAAAAGCCGACGGGGTTAGCTGACGGACTCGGACTCGGAAGTGTCCTATGGCTGGTTGGCCAATTCGCCCCTGGTGCCTCTCGGCACCGCTGGGTCCCCCGCTCCCGCGAGTGGCGCGGGACTAGGCAATTTCAGGCTACGCCTCGCGGCGCGGCGCTGTCAACACGGGGAAGTGGGGCGGGCATCCTTCGCCTGATCCGGAAGAACGAGTTCACCGAGATCGTCGAGCGCCGTGCTCGCGAGGTCGAACCAAAGCCACTAGCCAGACTCCCGCCACGCCCGCAATGGCCGAGACAAGAAGCAAAAGGGTCGGGCGGGGATATTCCAGCGTCACCGTCAGCTCACCGTCTGCCGGCGCTTTGAACGAGAGCTGGCCATCCGATTCGATCAACGGCAATGCGTCGGAACCGACACGCGCCCGCCATGCCGGGTGATAGTTCATGCGGATGCCGATCTGATCGCCGCGTCGAACATCGGCAAGTCTAACCACACCCTCGAACGGACCGACAGGCTCCAGGGCGCCGAGGCCCTGCGAGGTGACCACCGCGCGGATGTCCGCGTCTCTCAACTCGAACTGCTCCCACCGGTCTGAGCCGACCCAGACCGACCGGAACTGACCTGACTGCGCCAGGTAGCGCCTGGCGGGCTCGCTCCAGACGAACAGGTGCCTGACGCCCCATCGGCGGAGCTCGGAGATCAGCTCCGGCACTGGCACCTCGGAGACAGCCCGCCCGCGGAACGTCGCGTTTGCGAAGACCTGATCGCGGTACGGAGTCCATTGCCAGCCGTCCCACATGCCCGCGTAAAGACGGCGACCGGTCGCCACGGGCAGAAGTGCCTCGTAGTGGACGCCGAACGGCGTCGGTAGTGAGTCGCGAGCCGGGTCGATGTCGACATCGCGATGAAACGCGTTCTCGATGACGACGAGGTGGCCCGTCAGTGACCGGCAAGGCGGCTGATCAGGTGCGGGTCGAATTCGCTGAACGCCCCGAACATGCGGCACCCTCACCAGCCATACCTGGATGAACAGTGCCAGCCAGATAGCAAACGCCGAGGCGAGGAGCCGGCTGCCCGACAGGCGCAGCATGAACCACGATAGCGGCGGCCCCAGGAGCACCGGCAGCATGTGCAGCGGACGGATGAACGCGTAGCCGAACACACTATGATTCAGCCGGACCAGCGCGAGAACCGCAAGGGTGACGACCGCATAGAAGCGGATTCGACGCGGCGCCTTCCAGGCCACGACGGCGAGTACGGGACTGCAGATGAGTGCGAGCCCGTTGGAGTCGTTCAGCCACCGACCGGGCTGCCAGAGCAGCTCCACGTTGTAGAACACCTTGCGGAGAAATTCCCCCCACGCAAACGGGTCGGAATCAGCTCGACGTTGTTCACGATGTAATAGGACGGGTACCACCACAGGTCCCAGGTCCTCGGCAATGAAACAAGGATGGCCGCTACGGCCGCAATCGCGGCCCGGGCTCCACTCCGCCAGTCTCGCGCGAGCACCATGTCCAGGGCGAGAAACATCAGAGCGTAGACGAAGAAGCCACGATGGCTGTTGTTCGTGACAGTCAATGCGACAACCAGCGCCAACGGCGCGCCCCGGATGCCGGCCCGCGCCGCATGCGCGGCGGCGAGAGAGGCCATCGCCGAGACAGCACCGGCGAGGGAGTTCGTGTCGCCGCTCCTCATGAGGACGTAGGAATAGCTCGTCGCGAACAACGCCGCGAGACCGGCGGCGACCCAGGTCACGTCGCGCCGCTCACCACCGATGCGTAAGTCCACCCAGACGAGCAGCGGCACCGCGAGGAACAGCACGAGGTGTGTCGCATGGAACCCAACCTCGTCGCCCAGGACCCACATCGGAATCGCGGCCCACACGCTGAGGTCCTGGGTCACATCGGTCGACACGGGATAACCGCCAAGAAATCCCCATTGCCATCCGGTGAACAGCCCTTCGCGTAGCAGGCGCGCCCCTGAGCGCGTGCTCTCAAAGCGTGGCGGCCAATCGTCCAGGAAGGGAATCAGCGTCCAGCTTGACGGCGGGAACCACGTGAAGAACGCAAAGAGCAGCCATGCGACACCCGCGACACACGCAAGCCTCGAGGCCGAGTAGAGATGCAACCGCCCTGGACGCGCTTTCCAGGCAAGCAACGATACGGCGACCAGGGCCGCGAGGTAGTAGGGATAACGTGGACCGTTGAGAGCGCCCGGAACAGACGCCCACCGCGCGGTGGAGAGGAGGTTCAGCCACGCGAGCGCCAGTGACAGCAGCAGGGCGAGCCTGCCAAGCAACCCTGCGGGTATCACCTGCCTGCTGCCTCCAGCAATCGCTATAGCACCCGTCGACGGGCAGAAGGGGAGCTAGAACCTGGTTCGGAACGTTAGAAATGGGCCCACCAGGACTCGAACCTGGAACGAGCCGGTTATGAGCCGGCGGCTCTAACCATTGAGCTATGGGCCCGCGGGTCAGTGTAACAGACGACCTCGGCGCGGCGTGGATCAGAAGAGCAGTTGCGGCGGCGTGAGGACGACGCGGTCGCCGGTGCTCACGATCCCGGCGCGCAGGACCCGCGCGTAGAAGCGGCTCCATCCAGGATGCACCTTCTGCGACACGCGCGTGAAGACGCCGTCGTGGAATGACGCCGCGATCTTATGACAGGGTGACGCCGCGCGCGTGACTTCCAGCAACACGTCGCCAATCTCGATACGCGCATCGGGACGCATGTCCGTCCACTCAATCCCGTGCAGCGTCAGGTTCTCGCCGATCGACCCGGGAACAATGGGGTGCCCCTCGCCCTGCAGCGCCTCGATCAGGTCCAGCGAGAAGAGACTCACGGCGCGGTCCGGACCGCCGTGATACCGCCGATCCTCCTGCCGATCGCCTTCGACGCCATCGACGCGTACCTGCGCCCATGGACGCGGGAGCTTCGGCACGCCGCCGTCCGACACGTTGATGGAATGCAGGAACCCGTTCGACATCCGTTCAGTTTAGCCCCGCTTGACTACACGTGTCGTCAGTTGCTATGGTTCTGGCTGACGACACGTGTAGGCATATGACACCACCGACAGCGACAATCGGCGAACAGGAACTCGCGCTCCTCAGGCATATCGCCAACCGGGGCGGGATCACGGTCGGCGAGGCCGCCGACGAGTTCGGCAGCGGCCGCAAGCTGGCCCGTTCAACGGGTACTGACCATGATGGAGCGCCTGCGCCAGAAGGGCCACCTGTCCCGGCGCATGGTGGACGGCGTCTACCGCTACCGGGCGCTGGCCTCCTCCGCCGATCTGCTGAAGGGCGCCGTGCAGCGGTTTGTCGAACGCAACCTCGACGGATCGGTATCGCCCTTCCTCGCGTATCTCTCGGAAGCCGGCGAGCTGTCCGAGAAGGAACTTCGAGACCTCGAGAAGATCGTGACGCGCCTCGATTCCGCCCCGCGAAAGGACAGGATATGATCGACAATCTCGTCCGCGCTTCCGTCGAAGGCGCCGTGATGGTTGGCGGAATCTGGGTGCCTCAGCCGCGCGTTGCCGCTCCTCTCACCCGCGCTGAGAGCCACGCTCTGGTGGTGCGCCGCCGCCAAGTTCATCGTCACGGTCTTCTGGGCCGTCCCGTTGGTGCTGCCAATCCTTCCCGCCGATGCGCCGGTCGCCGTTCAGCAAGTGACGTCATCTGTAGCCTCGTCACTCGACCGATCTACCGCTCGCAGGTACGTCCGCACCAGCAAGCGCAGCGGTCCCGGCAGGCTCGAGATGGCCGGACTGGACCTCTGCCGCACTCGCATTGTGGATTGCCGGTCTCGCCCTCTCCGCGGTGGTGGGTATCAATCGCTGGCGCCGGATCAGAACGGCGGTTGCTCGATCGCAGGCCGGCCGGGCCAGAGGTGCACAGCGATCGCGAGCGAGATCGGGCAACTACTGTCGCTCGGCAAGCGTGCCCCGCATCCGCATGTCAGAGGAGGTCGAGTCGCCTCTCATCACGGGACTGCTGCGGCCGGTCGTGTTGTTGCCCGCGGTTCGCTTTCCCGAGATGGACATCGATCAGCAGCGGATGGCGATCTGCCACGAGCTCGCGCACATGAAGCGTGGCGACCTCTGGCTCGGGTGTGTACCGGCGGCGGCGGAGCGGATCTTTTTCTTTCATCCACTCGTCCGGCTCGCGGCGCGCGAATACATCTTCTGGCGGGAGGCGGCCTGCGATTCGGCGGTGCTGCGCGCGCTCGGGACTGCGCCGCAGGCCTACGGCCGCCTCCTGCTCGACTTGGGCGTCACCCGTCCACAACCGGCACTCGCGGCGGCCGGCGCCGCGTGGTCGTTTTCAAATCTCAAGCGGAGGATCGTCATGCTGCAACAGCCATCGACACCACATCTGGGCGCGCGCCTTGTCGCCGCGAGCATCCTCGCCGTGACGATTGCCGCCATTGCGCCGGTTCGGCTCGGCGCACGAGATGCCATCGTGCCTCCGGTACCGCCGCCGTCGTCCTGGATTCCGGTGCCGAGCGTACCGGCGCCTGTCGGTCAATTGTTGACCGAGAGCGCGGTGATCGAGAGCGCCGCCGCGTCGAGGCGCAGAAAAAGCAAGAGGTTCAGCCCGAACCGCGTTCCCGCGACGAAGTCCGATTCGTCTTCTTTTCCGATGAGACGACGACAATGTCGGGGAATCGAGGGGACGTGGAGCGCGCGCGCAGCCTGCGCAGCGGTGGTGAACCGATCCTCTGGTTCATGCGCGACGGCAAGGAATACGTCGTTCGAGACCCTGGGACGCTGAAACAGTTGCAGGAGCTCTGGGTACCGGTGAACATCATCGGCGCCGAGCAAGGCAGGGTCGGCGCCCAGCAGGGAGAGGTGGGCGCCAAGCAGGGTCATATCGGGGCAAGGCAGGGACGCATCGGCGCGGAACAGGGTGTCGTGGGAGCTCGCCAGGCCGAGATCGGCGCTCGGCAGGGGGAGCTTGCGGCTCGCGAGGTGCGGCAACAGGCATCCGAACGCGAGCGCGCGGAACTCCGCGCCGAACGGCGCACACTCGAGGAGCGGATGCAGCGATCTCGAGCGCGAAATGGCTGCACTCGGCGAGAAGATGGACGCCGAGCATAAGCCCATGGCGAAGCTGGGCGCCGAGATGGAAGTCCTGGGCGAGGAGATGTCCGCGCTCGGGAAGAAGATGGAGGAAGCCTCCCGCAGAGCGGAAGCCGGCATGCGCACACTGATGGAACGGGCACTCTCGAACGGGACGGCCCAGCAGGTCAAGTAGCGGCGCGCGCCGACGCGGGTGAGCGGGCGTCGCGGAGGGCTCCCGCCCTGAATCGACGGGCGGGAGTGATACACTTCCGCATTCGCCGTCGCCGTTCACCCTTCAGCGCTTTTTTTGATGCTGCCTGACCTCGAACATCTGATCCACCTCCAGGAACTCGATTCGGCCGCCGAACGAGCCCGGCGCCGAATAGCCGACATCCCCGCTGTCCAGCAATCGCTCGAAGCCCGCAGCGCCGCCCGGGCCGCAGCCGTGCAGGCGGTGAAGGATCGCATCGCGGTCACGACGGCCTCGCGCCGGGACATCGAGAAAGAGGTCGCCGCCGTCCAGACGCGGCTCTCGAAATACAAAGACCAGCTGATGTCGGTGAAGACCAACAAGGAATTCACCGCGATGCAGCACGAGATCGCCACCGCCGAGGGCCTGGTGCGCTCGTACGACGATCGGCTGCTCGAGCTGATGGAAGCGGCCGACCAGGAGGCCGCCGACCTCAAGGCGGCTGAAGCCGCCGCGAAATCCGAGCAGGCCGAGATCGCCCGCGAGCAGAAGGCGCTCGACCAGGAACGTGGCACCCGGGAGGCCGAGGTCCAGCGCCTCGCCAGCGAACGCGAGAGCGTCGTTGCCAACATCTCGAGAGAGGTGATGGCGATCTACGTCCGCGTCGCCCACGGTCGTAAGGGTCTCGCCATCGCAGAAGCGCGCGACGGTCTCTGTGTCGTCTGTCACGTCCGGATGCGGCCCCAGGTGTTCAACCAGGTCCGGCGCAACGACGGCATCAACCAGTGCGAAAGCTGCACCCGGATCCTCTATTACGTCCCGCCGGCCACGCCGGCTCCCACCGTCGAGAATTGATTACCGCGTACATCGACGGCGGTGCCCGCGGTAATCCCGGGCCCGCAGGCTACGGCGTCTACATCCAGTTACCCGATGGCAGCATCGAGGAGCTGCACGGCGGCCTCGGCATCGCCACCAACAACGTCGCCGAGTACAACGGCTTGCTGGCGGCGCTGCGGTGGGCCGTCGACCACGGGCATCCGCGCGTACGGATCAAGGCCGATTCCGAGCTGCTCGTGAAGCAGATGCGCGGCGAGTACAAAGTCAAGAACGCGGGGCTGCAGCCGCTTGCGGCGAAAGCCCGGCAGCTCGTCGCCAGGCTCGATAGCGTTTCGTTCGAGCACGTTCGGCGCGAACACAACAAGGACGCCGATCGGCTCTCGAACGTCGGGATGGACGAAGCCGAAGAAGCCTTACGCAATCCCCGGCCGCCGTCGGGCGGCCCGCCCGGCCAGGGCGAGCTGTTCTAGAGAATATGGGAGATGGTAGATTTACCATCTCCCATTTGGTTTGCCCTTCCTGATCACCGCCGCCATCCGACCGGCACCGGTACCCGCCGCCCGGTACGAGTGAAAAACGTCCTGGTGCGTACGGGTGCAGAGTCCGGCGACGTGAATGGCGTCGGGCGAGACGCCGGCGTCCTCGAGCTGTTCCCGGTTCGCTTGCCACAGGTCGAAGTGCGGCCGCTTGCCGGCTTCGCGTCTGAACCAGCGGTTGACGGCGGTATCGTCGTGCCCGATCGACCGAAATGCGTCGACGACCTCCTCGCCCATCTCGCCGCAGCAGGTCCCAAGACAGGGACCGATCGCAGCGACGACATCGCCGGGATCGGTTGCGTGCTGGACCCTTAAGGCCTCGATCGCGGCCGGCAGGATTCGCTGCATGGTGCTGCGCCAGCCAGCATGGACGGCGGCAACGACCCCTTGCCGTCGATCCACCAGCAGCACGGGGGCGCAGTCGGCGACGCGGACAACGAGAGCCACCGACGGATCCGCGGTGATGACGCCGTCAGCTTCCGGTCGCGTCCAGGGTGCGGCTTCGTCGGGCCGGACCGTGGCGATCGTGCGTCCATGCACCTGATTCAGCAGCCGCAGCCGGTGTGGTTCCACGCCGGCAAACGCGGCGAGGCCGGCCCACTCGTCCTCGCTGTCGCGCAACGTCAGCGACGCGGCCGTGAAGAAGTGCTCGGCATGGTTCTGCAGGGGACGGCACACGAGCACAGGCCCCCACGGCGCTTGCACCCACTCGAATCCGTCGCTAGGCTGGGGAGAGATGGAGATCATAGGTCTTGGCTTCGACGCCACCGACATTCCTCGAATCGCCGATGTACTGGCACGTTATGGCGATCGGTTCCTCCGGCGAATCTTTACGGAGGGTGAGATCGCTTATTGTACGCGGCGGCGCGATCCGGTCCCGTCGCTGGCGGCGCGCTTCGCGTCGAAAGAAGCCTGCATGAAGGCCCTCGGGACCGGCCATTCGCGCGGCGTCCTCTGGAAGGATATCGAGGTGTTCCGCGACTACGGTCCGCCGCAACTCCGGTTGCACGGCGGCGCCGCCCGGCGCGCCGACACCATGCAGGTCAAGAGGTCCCTGCTGACCATCACCCATTCGGAATCCCTGGCGATGGCGCAGGTGCTGCTGTTCGGCCCGTCCGACAACGGCCGTTGACAGTCACGGGCAGGCCCGGCCTGCCCGTCGCTGACCTCGCCATGACCTCCCACCACTAACCCTCGATCCTGCAAGGGCATCCGCCGGCAGGCGTCCCGCGCTCTCTCGGGGCACTCCCCTTGCCGTAGACACGTGCAGCGACGCACGACCTGCAAAGGAGAGCAAAATGACGATCAAGATCCTGCCGAATGAAAAAGGAAATCCGGTTGGCAAGCTGGCCGACGCCGAGCTGCACTTCACGAGCGGAGCGCTCGAGGGCCTGAGGCTGATTGGGTTCGCCGTGTGGGAACGAAAGAGCGGCAATGGGCGGAACGTGACGTTCCCGGCTCGCCAGTATTCCGTCAACGGCGAACGTCGCAGCTTCTCACTGTTGCGGCCGACGGTGGATTCGACCGGCCAGGACCGCATCAGGGACCTGGTGCTCGAAGCCTACGCCGCGTACGAAGCGGATCACGCAGAGACAGCTACCGCCTGACATGGAAGAGGAAAAGGGAAAAGGGAAAAGGCGTCCGGGCTATGTCAGCACCGGCAGGAATTTCGCGTTTTCCTTCTGCCGCTTCGGCGGCAGCGTCCACTCCTCGCGCAGGCCTTTGTCGAACTCCGACTTGAAGAAGGACGTCTTCATGCCGCCGTCGATGATGTCCCAGGGCAGCATCGCGTCGGCCGATCGGTCGCGGAAGATGTAGAACGCCGCATCGAGGCCCGTCTCGGCCACCGCCGCACGCCAGTTGCCGCCGTTACGCTCGGCGGCCTCGATCGTCGACGCCACCCGTCTGTCGCCGAGCGACAGCAGCGCCTGGTAGTAGGAATGACGCTCCGACTTGATGTTGAAGTAAACGTTGTCGATGCCCGACAGCATCTGGCGCAGGCGCTTGGCCTTGCGCTCGGTGACCGCCGGGTCCTCCATCGCGAGCCACTGGTAGGCGGTTCCAGGCTTGGGTATCAGCGGGTTCACGCTGCCGACGATTCGCCCGAGCCGGCCGCGGGCGCGGCCGTGCTTCACCATGATCTCGCGCATCTGCACGGTGAGGTCGCGGATCCCTTCGAGGTCCGCTTCGTCCTCGGTCGGCAGGCCGATCATGTAATAGAGCTTCAGGTTGTCCATGCCGCCGCCGAAGATCAACTCGGCGGCGTTGAGGATCTCCTCGTTGGTGACGGTCTTGTTGATCACGCGCCGCAGGCGATCCGAGCCCGCTTCCGGCGCGATCGTGATCGACTTCTCGCCGCTGCGGCGCAACAGGTCGATGATCGTGGGCGTCAGATCGTCGAGGCGAAGCGAGGCCGGGCTGATCGAGTAGCCCATGTCCAGCAGACTCGTCAGGATCCGTTCGATCTCGGGGTGATCGCAGAGCGCGATCGAGACCAGGCCGGCCTTCGACGAATGCTGTTTGGCGTCGCGCGCGAGCTCGAGGATCCGGTCGGCCGAAAACGACCGCACGGGCAGGTAGTTGTAGCCCGCCCAGCAGAAGCGGCACAGGTTGGCGCACCCACGGACCACCTCGATGAGGAAGCGCGAACCGAACTCCGTATCCGGCGTGAAGATCGATGTCGCCGGCGGATCCAGTTTGTCGGTGCTCTTGACCGCCGCCTTCTTCACGACTGGCGGCGCGTTGGTCCCCGGCTTCACCTCGAAGCCGGCAATCGAACCGTTCTCCGAATACTGGACCTCGTAGAAGGACGGGATGTAGAACCCGCGCTCCTGCGCCAGCCGTCGAAGGAGGTCCGGGCGATCGTCAGCCTCGCGGATACTCTTCACCAAGTCCGGGATCAGCATCTCGCCCTCGCCGGCTGCGATCACGTCGGCAAAGAGCGCGAGCGGCTCCGGGTTCACGAAGGTCACCGCGCCACCAACAACGACCAGCGGATGACGCGAGTTTCGCGCTTCGGCACGCGGCGGCACTTTCGCCAGCCGCAGCATCGTCACCAGGTTCGTGTAGTCCCATTCGAACGCGATCGAGAACGCGATCACGTCGAAGTCGTTGACCGGCGTCTGCGATTCGAGGGTCAGGAGCGGCGTGCCCGAGGCGAGCTGGTCCTGCAGCTCCTGCTTCGGCGGCAGAAATGCCCGCTCGCACACCACGTCGTCCAGGTCGTTGAACAGCCTGTAGACCGTCTGGAAGCCAAGACTCGACATCCCGACGAAGTAGGTGTTCGGGAACACCAGCGCGACGCGCAGCCGGGCGCCGTGCGACTTGCGCACGTAGCCGACTTCGCGCGAGAGGATGTCACGCGCGCGTTCGCGAGGATCAGTCTTCTTCATTGATATGCGCAGCCGGTCAGGTAGAGGCCGCGGGATGCCGGGGAAAAACGACGGAAAAATCGAGGCAGTTCGCGTTGTCGAGCTACGACGGCGGCGCTCGCGACTGCCGTGGATTTACGTAGTTTACCACGCGGCCCTGAGGCGCCACGGGGAAGGGGCGGTTCGTAAACCGCCCCGTGACACCGCCAAGGGCACAAGAAGGACGGCCGCCCCGCTGCAGGCGGCCGTGGCCGAGTCGGCTACTCGCTTTGACGACGCAGGAATGCGGGCACATCCAGCGGCGAGGACGAATCGAAGTCGGTTTCAGCGTCGCCCGAGCCCGAATTTGAACCGTTCACAGCCGCCGCCAGCGGCAGGTCCAGCATCGGACGGCGATTGATACTCATCGAGACACGTGAGCCGCCGCCACCCGACGCCGCGACCTTCTCGTTCCTGTTTCCACGCCGCATACGACTGCAGGTCCACAGGGGTGTGGGCCGCCGACGCGCTGACGTCGCGCTGGGCCGGGGCGCGGTCGAATCCCGTGGCGATCACGGTGATCTTGACCTGCCCGTCCATTCGCGGATCGACGACGGCGCCGAAGATGATGTTGGCTTCTTCGTGAGCCGCTTCCTGGATAACGGCCGAGGCCTCGCTCACTTCAATGAGCGACAGATCGTTGCCGCCAGTCACGTTGATGATGACGCCGCGCGCGCCCCTGACGGATGCATCTTCGAGCAACGGGCTCGAGATCGCCGCGTTGGCGGCAATCATGGCCCGGTTTTCGCCTTCGGCGTGGCCGGTGCCCATGATCGCCAGGCCCATCCCCGACATGATCGTCTTCACGTCGGCGAAGTCGAGGTTGATCATGCCCGGCACCAGGATCAGGTCGGAAATGCCCTGGATCGCCTGCCGCAGCACGTCGTCGGCGGCGGCAAAGGCATCGGTCAGCGAGGTGGTGCGCGAGATCGTCGCCAGGAGCCGCTCGTTAGGGATCGTGATGACGGTGTCGACACAATCGCGCAGCTCTTCGAGCCCGCGCTCGGCCTGGATCGCTCGCTTCTTCCCTTCAAACTTGAAGGGCTTCGTGACGACCGCGATCGTGAGCGCGCCCAGCTCGCTCGCCAGACTCGCAATCACCGGCGCGGCCCCGGTGCCGGTTCCGCCGCCGAGGCCGGTCGTGACAAACACCATGTCAGCGCCATCGAGCGCCTCGATGAGCTTCTCGGTGTCTTCGAGCGCGGCCTGCCGTCCGACGTTCGGGTCGGCGCCGGCACCCAGGCCCTTGGTCAGCTTGGCGCCGATCTGCAATTTGTTCGGCGCGGGGTTCAGCCGCAGCGACTGCAGGTCGGTGTTGGCGACGATGAACTCGACGCCGTCCAGCCCAGAGGCCACCATGCGGTTCACGGCGTTACTGCCACCGCCTCCGACCCCAACAACCTTTATGCGAGCGCCGCTGCGCCCCTCCTCGGCCAGCTTCAACCGCAGCAATGCCGGGTCATTGATGTTCATGTCAGCCATTACGCCTCCCCACTGGAACGCTGCACTTTGTTCGTTGCACTTTGAATCACAGGAATTCCTTGAATAGTCCGCGAAGTCTTCCGGCCACGCGGCCGAATGCACCAGCACCAACAGGCTGCGGCGCGAGACCGACCTGGTTGCGGTGCGCGTACATCACCAGGCCGACGGCGGTCGCGAACGCCGGGCTGTTGACGTGATCTGCGAGACCACCGACCCCGGCGGGTGTACCGCGCCGGATCGGCAGATCGAATATCTGCTCCCCGATTTCTGACATCCCGTCGAGGAGCGCGCCCCCACCCGTCAGAACGATCCCGGAATTGAGCGACTTCTCGAAGCCGGCTTTTCGGATCTCGTCCCAGAGGAGGTGGAAAATCTCTTCAGCGCGCGGCTGAAGAATCTCTGAAAGGATGCGTCGTGCCATCACGCGTGACTTGCGGCCACCCACACTGGCGACATCCATCGTTTCGTCTTCATCTACCATGGCCGACAGGGCGCAGCCGCAGCGGCGCTTGATCTTCTCGGCGTCAGGGATCGGGGTCCGGAGCCCGACCGCAATGTCATTGGTGAAGTGATCGCCGCCGACGGCGACGACACCAGTGTGCCAGAGACTGCCCCGTTCGAAAATGGCGAAGTCGGTGGTGCCGCCGCCGATGTCGACGAGGGCGACACCAAGTTCCTTCTCGTCCTGGGTGAGGACCGCTTCACTGGCGGCGAGCTGTTCAAGCACCGTCTCCACGACCGCCACGCCGGCCCTATTCACGCAGGCGACCGTGTTCTGTGTGGATGAGGCGCTGCCGGTCACCACGTGGACGTTGACTTCGAGGCGCGAGCCGGTCATGCCGATCGGCGCCCCGATGCCGTCCTGTTCATCGACCACGAAGTCTTGCGGCAGAACATGGAGGATCTCGCGACCGCTCGGCAACGCGACGCCTTTCGCGGCATCGATCGCCCGCCGGACGTCTTCGCGAGTGATCTCGCGGTTCTTGCCTGCGACCGCGACCACGCCTCGGCTGTTGAACGCCTTGACGTGCGCACCCGATAGGGCGAGATGGACCGAATCGATCTCGACCCCAGCCGTGAGTTCGGCCTCATCGATCGCCTTCTTGATCGATTCGACCGCCGCTTCGAGGTTCACGACGACACCTCGCCGGATCCCTTTCGATTCGGCCAGACCGATGCCGATAATGTCGAGTCCGCCATCGTCGGTGGTTTCTCCGACGATGGTCGTGATCTTCGATGTGCCGACGTCCAGCCCGACCAGGTACCGTTCCTTGCGCGCCATAAGGTTCCCTCTAGTTCCCCGCAGGTCGCCGGCTGGCTACCTGCGTCACGGCCGACCCTGCCGGGCGGACGTAGATGCGATCGTCGAATCTCAGATCCACGTAATCGATGTCGGGCACGGTCTGCCGCAACGTTGGCGCAAGTTCGATGTAGGCGTGCACACGTTCCATGAATTTCTCCTCGCCCAGGTGCAGGAGGGCGGGATCGTCGTCCATCAGTACGATCGCGTTGTGAGGGTTGGACACGTCGATCTCGGAAAGGTGAGCCGACCAGGTCTTTGCGGCCTGCGAGCCCGTCGATCACACGGGCGGCGAGGTCGATCCGACGCTCGTCGATTTGAGGCTCCCCGGTTGACGGCGACCGCAACGATCCGTTGATGATGGGCAGGTTGAACTCGGCGTATTGCGGGCCGTACTCGCCGATCAACGTCCCACTCCGGTCAACGAGATACAGCTCTGAACCAAGCCGGCACAGCGCAAGCGGGCGGCGCTCCGACACGAAGACCTCGACCGTGGACGGAAGGATCCGTCGCAGCGCCACTTCCTGCGACCCAGGGGGACTCCATCAGGCGCGCCCGATAGTGAGCAAGGTCCGCCGTCAGGATGCTGGTGCCGCGGAGACCGTCAATCAGCGTTCGCACCTCGCCGCTCGAGAGTCGGACATTGCCGTGCACTGAGATCTTGCGCACCTGGAGCGTCGAGGCGTGGACGACAAGGTCGAACGCCCGGTAGGTGCTGTAGACGCCGAGCACGCCGGCGACCGCGATCGTGGCGGCTCGCCAGGGCACGGATCGGCCGCCGCCTTTCTTTCGAACCGGCTTCACCGCCTTGGCGCGGCGGAAGTTCTTCTCGGTTGGGACCTTGACGCTCATGCTCGAGTCCTCAGTGCCCGCGCGCGAATCGCGTCGAGGATCTTGTCGCCGACACCACCGATCGAGCCGGCACCGAGCGTGATCACCAGGTCGCCCGACCGCGCGAGCCCGGCCACCGCGGCAGGCACGTCGGCGAGGTCCTTGATCAGCTCGACTGGTGAGGACGAGCCTTCACGTATCGATTCCGCGAGCCTCTCAACCGTGATGCCCGGGATCGGCGCCTCGCCGGCCGCGTAGATGTCGGTCAGCACGATAGCGTCGGCCCCCTTGAACGCGGGCCCAAAAGCATCGAGCAACTGTTCGGTCCGGCTGAAGCGGTGCGGCTGAAAGACCGCGACGACGCGGCGGCCGATACCGGCGCGCGCGGCGGCGATGACCGCGGCAACCTCGGTCGGATGGTGGCCGTAGTCGTCGACGACGAGGATGCCCTCGACCTCGCCGCGGATCTGGAAACGCCGCTCGGCCCCCTGGAACTCCCCGAGGCCCGCGGCGATCCGGGAGAACGGACACCCCGGCTTCAATTCCGACCGCCACGGCGCCAAGCGCGTTCAGGACGTTGTGCCGGCCCGGCACACGCAGGCGCAACGGACCGAGCGCCTGGACTTTCCCGCCGGTGCGGAGCGTCACGTTGCAGCTCGAGCCAAACGCTTCGAGCTGCATGTCGTGGCCGACAATGTCGGCGTCCGCATCGAGCGCGTAAGTGATGGTTCGTCGCGTCAATCGCGGCATCAGTTCGCGCACTGGCGCATCGTCCGCACACGCAATCACGGCGCCGTAGAACGGCACCTTGTTCGCGAAGTCCACGAACGCCTGCTGCAGGTTGTCCCAGGTCCCGTAACTTTCCATGTGCTCACGATCGATGTTCGTGATGACGGCAATCGAGGGCGACAGCTTCAGGAACGAGCGGTCACTCTCATCAGCCTCCACCACCATGTAGTCCCCCTTGCCGAGCCGCGCGTTGCTGCCGAAGGCGCTCAGGCGTCCCCCGATGACTGCGGTCGGGTCGAGCCCGGCGCGATCGAGCACCAATGCAACCATCGACGTCGTCGTCGTTTTCCCGTGCGCACCGGCTACAGCGATGCCGTACCGCAACCGCATCAACTCCGCGAGCATCTCCGCCCGCGGGATCACCGGCACGTGCGCGGCGCGCGCCGCGACAAGCTCCGGGTTGTTCTGTGCCACCGCCGATGACACCACCACGACGTCGGCGGTGCCGACGTTGGCGGCGTCGTGACCCGTTGCGATTCGCACGCCAAGCGTCCCGAGACGATCGGTGACGTCGGACCGCTTCGCATCCGACCCGCTGACCTCGTATCCGAGGTTGGCCAGCAGTTCAGCGATGCCGCTCATGCCGATCCCGCCGATGCCGACAAAGTGAATTCTGCGAGTACGGCCGAGCACTTATTGCTTCACCAGCGACAATGCCCGATCGACGATCACGCGAGCCGCATCGGGCTTGGCCATGCGTCGCGCCGCCTCACCCATGCGCGTCAGTGCGGCGCCGTCCTCGATCAGGGCCGTGATCCTCGACGCCAGTCGTTCACCCGTAAGGTCCTGCTGTTCGATCACCTCGACGGCCCCGGCGGCACGCAGGACGTCGGCGTTCTTCCGCTGATGGTCGTCGGCCGCTGTCGGCAGCGGGACGAGAATCGACGGACGGCCGGCCGCCGTCAGCTCGGCGATCGTGGTCGCGCCGGCGCGGCTGATGACGAGGTCGGCGGACGTTATTTCCCGCTCCATGGCGAAGAGGAACGGTTCCACCCGGGCATCCAGCCCCGCGCGACGGTAGCCGTCGCGGACGAATTCAAGATCGCGCTCTCCTGTCTGATGCGTGATTGCCAGCCGGCCGCGGCTCGCAGCCAGCCGCGGCGCCGCCTCCACACCGGCCACGTTGATCGCGTGCGAGCCCTGGGAGCCGCCAAAGATCAGGACCTTCGGCGGCACATTGGCCGCGTGACTGCCAGGTTCAGTGAAGAATTCAGGACGGACCGGATTGCCTGCAACAAATCCCCTCCTTCCGAAGTAACCAACCGTCGACTCAAACGTCACGGCCGCCGCGCTCACCACGTGCGAGAGCGTGCGGTTCGTGAACCCGGGCGCCGCGTTCTGCTCGAGGAGCAGCGTCGGAATGCCGCGCGAGGCCGCGAGGGCAACGACCGGCCCCGAACTGTATCCACCCACGCCGATCACCAGGTGCGGACGCCGCCGCGACAGGATCCGCCACGCGTCCACGCCGCTCAGCGGCAGGAGCGAGAGCCCGGTCACCAGCGCGCGCGGCGAGGTCCCCTTCAGCCCCGCACTGCGCAGGACGTCGAGCTCGAAACCTTCCCTGGGCACAACCCGCGCTTCGATCCCACGCGAGGTCCCGGCGAACGTAATCACGGTGTCTGGACGGCGGCGCAGCAACTCGCGCGCGACGGCGATCCCCGGATAGAGATGCCCGCCGGTCCCGCCGCCGGCAATCACGATGCGCAAGGGCGTCATGCATCAGCCGTCGTCGGTAGCGTCATCGTCACGACCTGTGACCCCGACGCGTGTTGAGAAACGTTCAGGAGGATGCCCATGCCGATCAGGTTGATCAACAGCGACGATCCGCCGTAGCTCACGAACGGAAGCGGAATGCCCTTCGTCGGCAGCAGCCCGAGAACGACGCTGATGTTGAAGAGCGCCTGGAAGGCCACCATGGTGGTGAGACCGATGGCCAGGAACGAGCCGAATCGGTCAGGAGCGCGAAGCGCGGTACGCATGCCGCGCCAGGCGATCACGCCGAAGCAGGCCAGGACGATCGTTGCGCCAATCAGGCCGAGCTCCTCGCCGATCACGGCAAAGATGAAGTCGTTGTGCGGCTCGGGCAGGTAGAACAGCTTCTGCAGGCCGTCCATGAGACCGCGTGCCAAAGACGTCCGCCCACCGAGACCGAAATCATCGATTGGATCACCTGGTAGCCGCCCTTCAGCGGATCCGCCCAGGGATCGAGGTAGGCCTGAATGCGGGCCATCCGGTACGGCGACAGGTAGATCAGGAGAAACAGCGACGGAATTCCCATCGCCGCGATGGCTGCGATGTATCGATAGCTGATGCCGGCGGCGAAGATCATCACCGCCGCGATCATGACGATCGATAACGCGGTGCCGAGATCCGGCTGCGTCAGGATCAATCCAACGATCGTGCCGAGCACCACACCGATCGGCAGCAGCGCATATGACGGTTCATCGATCCGCTCCATGCGCCGATCGAGCAGCGCCGCGATGAACATGATCACGGCGATCTTCGCCAGTTCGGAGGGCTGCACACCGAACGGGCCGAGGTTGAGCCAGCGTGTCGCCCCCTTGATTTCACGACCCGTGACCAGGACCACGACGAGCGCGACGGCGACCAGGCCAAGCACTGTCCAGATGACCGCCGGCTGCCGATAAGTGCGGTAGTCGATGCGCATCACCAACTGGACGAACCCGAGCCCGATCAGGGCCCACGTCCCCTGTTTCAGGAGCAAAGAGATACGGATTCTCACCGCGCTCGCCCAGAACGACGGCCGACGCGCTGTATACCATCACGACGCTCGTGCACACGAGCGCCAGGATGGCGATGAAGAGCCATTTGTCCGATTTGAGCTTTCGCGCCATAATTTCGCCGCCTAAAGATCGAAAACGCTCGAGCCGAGAAATGTGTCGGAGCTATGAGCGGTCAGCAGTCATCAGTCGGACGGGGATAAAGACACCACCCTCACAGGCCGGGGCAGCCTGTGTTCCCAGCGGACGGTTCTTCATCGCGCCTCCCGAACTGATGACTGCTCACTGCTCACGCACGCCGTTCCATTCCCCCTTCAGTCGCGCGACTTCCTGTTTGAAGACACGCCCGCGTTCCGCGTAATCGCGGAACATGTCGAAGCTCGCACACGCCGGCGCGAGCACCACCGTGGTGCCGGGCGCCGCGCTGGCGAACGCCATCCGGACGGCGGCGCTCATGTCAGCCGCCTCGCGAACAGGCACCGCACCCTTGAACGTGGATGCGATCAGACCCTGTGCTTCACCAATCGCCACCACCGTGGCGTTGCGCTCGCGCAACGGGGCGGTCAAGTCACCGAGCTCACCGCCCTTGAAACGCCCGCCCATGATCACGACCACTGACTCGAAACTTTCGATGGCGCGCCGCGCCGCTTCGACGTTGGTGGCTTTCGAGTCGTTGACAAACCGCACGCCGCTGATCTCCGCGACCGGTTCAAGGGCGTGCTCGAGTCCTTTGAAACTCTCGACCGCCTGGGTCATCGCGGCCGCGTCCACGCCCGCCAGCGAGGCGACGGCCGAAGCCGCGAGGACATCCGCAATAAGGTGACGGCCGAGCAGGCGGATCGACGACAGCGGCAGGAGCGGCTGATCGCCCACCGCGGTGCGGCGCACGATCTCGTCGCCGCGAACGAGCACGCCGGCCGCGAGCGAATCCGACATCGAGAACATCAACTTGCGCGACGCGGCCGCTGATGCCATCGGCGTCACCGCCGCGTCATCGGCGTTCAACACCGCCCAGTCGGCGGCGGTCTGATTCACGAAGATGCGGGACTTGGCCGCCGCATACTCGTCCAGGCTGCCGTGGCGATCGAGGTGATCGGGCGAAAAATTGAGGAGCACCGAGATCCACGGGCGGAAGGTTTCGACCGACTCGAGCTGGAAGCTGCTCGCCTCGACGACGTGAATCGTCTCTGGGCGCGAGTCCTCGACCTGGGCGCTGAGGGGGTGCCCGATGTTGCCGCCGACGAGCACGTGGTGGCCGCCGGCCTCGAGCATCCGCCCGGTCAGCGTGGTGGTCGTCGACTTGCCCTTGGTACCGGTGATGGCGACGATACGGCCACGGAGCCACCGCGATGCCAGCTCCAGCTCACCCATCACGTGGACACCAGCGGCGCGCGCCGCCGCGATCGCCGGCTGTGCAGACGGCACGCCAGGACTGAGCACGACGATGTCGGCTCCCGTGAGCGTGGCCGGATCGTGGGCGCCAAGTTCGAGCTGGACGCCGGCAGCGCGAAGCTCCGCTTCGTCCGCAATCGATGGCTGAATGTCGCTCAACGTCACATTCGCGCCGCGGCGGGCGAGCAGATATGCGGCCGCGACACCGCTGCGGGCGGCCCCGACCACCGTGACCTTCTTGCCACGAACTGAGAACTCGCGTGTGATCGTCATCGCAGCTTCAGTGTCGTCAGGCTGAACAGGGCGAAGATGATCGCCAGGATGATGAACCGGGTAATGACCTTGGGCTCGCTCCAGCCAATCAACTCGAAGTGGTGGTGAAGCGGCGCCATTCGGAAGACCCGCTTGCCGGTGAGCTTGAACGAGGCGACCTGGATGATCACCGACAGCGCTTCGATGACGAAGACGCCGCCGACGAAGACCAGCAGGAACTCCTGTTTGATGAGCAGGGCCACGGTGCCGAGCGCGCCGCCAAGGCCGAGCGAACCGACGTCGCCCATGAAAATGTCGGCGGGATACGAGTTCCACCACAGGAAACCGAGGCTGGCGCCGACGAGGGCGCCGCAGAAAACCGTCAGCTCACCGGTCAGAGGTGAGAAGCGGGTCAGCTGCAGGTACTCAGCGAACTCACGATGGCCACTCACGTAAGTAAGGGCGGTGAAGGCGCCGGCAGCCACGGCAAAGACGCTGATCGCCAGGCCGTCGAGTCCGTCGGTCAGGTTCACCGCATTAGTCGAACCGACCAGGACCAGCAAACCAAAGGCGACGTACGCCCATCCGATGTCTGGAATGAAGGTCTTGAAGAACGGCACGTTGAGGCGCGTGTTGTAGAGCGGCCGCGGCTGTGCGTCGGTCAGGTAAAGCAGCGTCAGCCCCACCGCTACCGCGATGATGATCTGCCAGCCCATCTTGTAGCGCGGCAGCAGGCCGTGATGGGACCGCCGAACAATCTTCAAGTAGTCGTCGGCGAAGCCGACGGCACCGAATGCCGCGGTCGCGATGACGGCAATCCAGATGAACGCGTTCGAAGGATCCGCCCACAGCAGCGTCGGCACGATCGCGGACGTCAAAATCAGCAGCCCGCCCATCGTGGGTGTGCCGGCCTTGGTGCGGTGGGTGGCGGGGCCGTCCTGGCGCACGACCTGGCCGATCTGGAAGTTCCGCAGGCGCTGAATCATCCACGGCCCGAGAAAGAGACCGATCGCGAGCGCCGTCACGCTGGCGCCGGCCGTCCGGAACGTGATGTACCGCGCCACGTTGAGGATCGGCAGATACTCGCTCAAGTACTGGAGGTAGAACAGCATCAGGCGAACTCCGCCTTCAACCGGTCGACGACCAGGTCGAGCCCGATGCCGCGGGAGCCTTTGACGAGAACGAGGTCACCGGCCCGAACGCGCTTCAGGACTTCGTCCACCGCGGCGGCCTTGTCGGCCACCACCTTGATCTGCGAGGATGGCAGCCCGGCGGCCGCCGCTTCGTCGGCGAGCGCTTGTGCGGGTCCGCTGCCCACGGCGACGAGCAGGTCGAGGCCCGCCGCATACGCCGCGCGCCCGCACTCGCGATGCAGTCTGTCCGCGTGCGCGCCAAGCTCCAGCATTTCACCGAGCACGGCGATCTTTCGCGCACTGCCGTTGGCGGCGCTCAGGATCTCGAGTGACCGTTTCAGGGCGGACGGGCTCGAGTTGTAGGAATCGTCGATCAGCGTGACGCCGCCAGGAAGGCGCAGCAACTCGCCGCGATGGTGCGCCGGCCGCAGGTGCGAGGCGCGTTCCGCGATGGCCTCGAGCGGCACGTCGAAGTGGACCGCGACCGCTGTCGCCGCCAGGATGTTCGAGAGGTTGCCGAACCCGGTGAGCGGCGTGTCGAGTGTGAAGGGGCCGGCAGGCGTGCGTACCTTCGCGCGAATCCCGTCCAGCCCGCGCATCTCGACTGCCGAGGCGTGGACGTCGGCCGCGTCGGCTGTGCCGAACGTCATCAGACGGCCGCGGAAGGCGCGCGCACGCGCCATGACCCTGGGGTCGTCGGCGTTGGCGACGAGCACCGTCTCGGCCGAGGCGCCGTCGATGATCTCCGCCTTGGCGTCCGCGATCGCATCCGCGGTCGCGAAGAACCCGATATGGGCATCGCCCACGTTCGTCCAGACGCGAACCTCGGGCTCGGCAATCGCGACCAGCGTGCTGATCTCGCCAGGATGGTTCATGCCGAGCTCGACGACCGCCACCTCGGGCCGTGCCCGCAGCTCGAGCAGCGAGAGCGGCAGCCCGATGTGATTGTTCAGATTGCCCTTGTTGCGAAAGACGCGGTAGCGCGCCGACAGCAGCTCCGCGCACACTTCTTTCGTCGTCGTCTTGCCGGCGCTCCCCGTAATCGCGACAACCCTGGCGCCTGATTCCCGGCGCACGTGGCGGGCGAGAGCCTGCAGCGCCCGCGTCGTATCACCGGCTTGCACCACGACAGCACCCGTGCCGATAGCGCCCATCGCCGCGTCGTCGTCAATCAGCGCGCCGGTCGCACCGCTCGCGATGGCGGCGGCCACGAACTGGTGCCCGTCGAAGTGGTCCCCCCGAATGGCGACGAAGAAGTCGCCCGCCGTCACCGCGCGCGAATCGATGGCGATGCGCCCGATCGGGGCGGCACTGTTGCCCGCCACGACGCGCCCGCCACTGGCGGCGGCCACATCTCCGGCGGTGAGCGTCAACGCAGTCACGGGCTACGACACTTTCGATCCAGCGCGACGCTGCGCCAGCGCTGCCCGCGCAACATCCACGTCGTCGAACGGCAACGTCCGCTCGCCGATCACCTGATATTTCTCGTGCCCCTTGCCCGCCACCAGCACGAGATCGCCGGGCCTGGCTTCGCGGACGGCGCGCTCAATCGCGGCCTTGCGATCGACGATCGCGAGCGATGGTGTTGCCTTCGGCCCCTGCCCCTTCGGCCCCATCCGGTCGGCCGGCAGTACGATGCCCCGCTTGATGTCCTCGATGATCTGCTCGGGGTCCTCCGAACGAGGGTTGTCGGAGGTCACGACTACCATGTCGCTGAGACGGGCGGCGACGGCGCCCATCAGCGGCCGCTTCGATTTGTCACGGTCGCCGCCACATCCAAATACGGTGATGACGCGACCCTGCGCGAGCGGGCGCGCGGTCTCGAGCAGGTTCTTGAGGGCGTCGTCGGTATGGGCGTAGTCCACCACCACGCGAACGTCGTCGTCGGGCGCGGACACCACCTGGAAACGGCCCGGAACGTTCTCGAGATTCTTGACACCCTGTTCGATGGCGCTGAACGGCAGATCGAGCGCCGTTGCGGCCGCGACTGAGGCCAGGATGTTGTAGACGTTGGGGCGGCCGACGAGTTTCGAACGGATCTGGACCGTCCCGCGCGACGTTCTCACATCAAATGAGAGCCCATCGAGTGAATAGGTGATCGGCCCCGGCTTCACGTCGGCCGGCGCATCGATCGCATAGGTCAGCGGGCGTTGTGACGACGCGGCAAACTCACGGCCCCGGCGATCGTCGGCGTTGGTCACGCCGATCGCATTCGCGGGCATCAGCTCGAAGAGCCGGCGCTTCGCGGCAAAGTACTGCTCCATGTCGCCGTGGAAGTCGAGATGATCGCGCGTCAGGTTCGTGAAGATCCCGGCCGCAAAATGGAGATGGTCAGCACGGCGCAGCACCAGTGCGTGCGACGAGACCTCCATCACGCACGCACCGCAGCCTTGCGCCACCATGTCGCGCAGCATCCGCTGCAGTTCGGGGGCCTCAGGAGTGGTCCGCGCCGCCTCGTGCTCGCGGTTGCCGATGCGATACCCAACAGTGCCGATCCGCCCGCACTTCATCCCGGCCGCTTCGAAGATCGAGGCGAGGATGTAGGAGGTCGTCGTCTTTCCGTTCGTTCCGGTGATCCCGACCAGTGTCAGGTGCTCGCTCGGGCGGCCGAAAAACTCCGATGCGAGTGCCGCGAGCGCAAGCCGTCCGTCGGCCACCTGGAACCACGGGGTTCGATGTCCGGCCGGCGCGGGCACTTCGGCGAAGACCGCAATCGCACCCCGGGTCACCGCTTCGCGCGCATAGGAGGTGCCATCGGCGTGCACTCCCCGCAACGCGACGAACACGGATCCTGCGGCTGCCTGACGCGAGTCATAGACCACGCCGGTGACCGTGGGATCGGTCGAGAGCTCCGCCTGCGCGAACAATCCGGTGAAGGGTTCGTGTGCAGAAACAGCGCGGAGGAGCTCAGTCAGCGTCATTGAGGTCCGCCTCGCGGAGGCAGCGTCTGTGTCGGCATGACCGGTGTCGTCTTGGGCGCCGTGCGGCCGAGCGTGAGCGTCGCGGACTCGCCGGGAATCAGCAGCGCTCCCGGCTCGGGCGATTGCTGGATCACAAAACCGCTGCCGGATGTGCGAGCCACGAGGCCAAGGCTCGTAACCGAGCCGACTGCCTGGCGGCTGCTCAGGCCGCGGAGGTCGGGCATGAGACCGGCCTGTACGGGCTGAAACACCTGGTCAGGACCACGCACCACACCAACCGGCTGCGGCCGGGGCAACTCCACACCACTGTCAGCCCGCGTCACCATGACGGGTGACGGCGCATTCACCGTCGGACCGATGCCGAGGTGACGCAGTGAGGCTTCGGTGATCCGCTTGAAGATCGGCGCTGCCACGGTGCCGCCGTATGCCGTGACCTTGCCATGGGGCGAGTCGATGACGACGATGACCGTCAGCGCGGGTTTGCGCGAGGGAGCGAAGCCAACGAAGGAGGTGTGGTACTCGGTGTCGGAATAATTGCCATCGATGATGCGTGCGGCAGTACCGGTCTTGCCCGCAATCGTGAAGCCGTCGATCTTGGCCGCCGTTGCGGTGCCGCGTTCGACGACCGATTCCATGATGCTGGTGAGCGTGGCGGCCGTTTCAGCGCGAGACCGTGCGACGGAGCGCCTTCGGCGTGACCGGTTCACGGCGGCCGTTGTGGATGATCGCGCCGAGAAGGCGCGGCTCGTACAACGTCCCGCCGTTGGCAACCGAGCTGACGGCCGCCGCCATCTGCAGCGGCGTCACACCAATCTGGTAGCCCATCGACAGGGACGCGAGCCCGCTCTCGTTGAGATCCTTGGGTCTCCAGATCCCAACCGTCTGACCACGGAAGTCGGGCGAGAGCGCCTGGCCGAAGCCGAAGCGATTCACATAGAGGCTGAGGCGCTCGGCGCCAATCCGCAATCCCGCCTTGATCGCCCCGACGTTGCTCGATTTGACGATGACGTCTTCGAATGAGAGCAGGCCGTAGGCGTGCACGTCGTGGATTGGCTTGCGACCATGGATCTTGATGAACCCCGGCGCGCAGTCGATCATGTCCGACACGCTGAGGACGCGCTCCTCGATCGCCGCCGATGCAGTCACCAGCTTGAACGTGGACCCTGGCTCGTAAACGTCCTGCGTGACGCGATTCTTCCGATGCTCCGCGCTGAAAGCGCCGTAGACGTTGGGGTTGAAGGTCGGATAGTTGGCCAGCGCGAGAATGGCGCCGGTCTCTGGATTCATGATGACGACCGTTCCGGACGCCGCGTTGTGCTCCCGGACGCCGGCTTCGAGCTCGCGCTCGGCGATGCGCTGCAGGTACTGGTCGATCGTCAACTCGAGGCTGTCACCCGCGGTCGCGGGCGACGCTTCGCGTACCGCCATCGCCCTGCGGCGCGAGTCCACCTGCAGGAGGAACCGACCCTCTTTACCGCGAATGAGCAGGTCGTAGGTCGCCTCCAGCCCGGCGAGCCCGACATTGTCCCGGCCGACGTAGCCAAGCACGTGAGCGGCGAGCGATTTATTCGGGTAGTAGCGCTTGCTCTCCGGATAGAGCCCCACACCGGTGAGGTTGAGGGCGCGCACACGCTCCGCAACGTCGGGTGAGATCTCGCGCTGGATGACGACGTACGCCTTGCCGGCTCGATTGAGCTCGACGATCTCTTTCTCGAGCTCGTACCTTCGCTTGAAATCGCACCCGATCTCTTCGCAAACCTGGCGCACCGTCTGGCCGGGGTCTTCAATGTGCTGCGGATCGGCGGCGAGCGTGAAGGCATCGACGCTGAAGGCCAGCAATCGTCCATTGGCGTCAGTGATGGCGCCGCGTTTGAACGGCGATTTCACCGTCATGAGCTGTTGCTTGTCGGCCTTGGCCTGCAGCTCGGCGCGGGCGATGACCTGCAGGTAAACCAGCCGGGCTTCGATCCCGACCGTCCACGCCGCAAACAGGGCCGCGCACACCAGCACACGCGAGCGCACCGTGGCTCGCCACTCGAAGGGGGCCGGCGCCGACTCACGGCGTGCGACCCGCTGCGCGGGCAGTGCCCAGGGAAGCCTGAATCTGCTGCTGGCGTTCTCTTCAGCCATCGAATACTCCTGCGGCGGCGGACGGCAGTTAGCGCGCGGCGACGATGGATTTGCCGGGGGGAGCGGCGGGTGTGACCCGCTCGATGACCACGGCACGGTCAGCGGGCGGAGCGATGAGCTTCATTTTTGCCGCCAGTTGCTCGATGCGCTCCGGGGAGCGGAGCGTTTCCACGTCGAGCGTCAAGCGGCGGTGAATTTCGAGCTGTTCGGCGTACTCGTCCTGCAGCCGCTGCATCTTGTAGCCGTGCTGCACGAGCTCGGAGTTCTGCCAGGCGGAGAAGAGAAGGACGGCAACGAGGAGGCCGCCGATCCACAGCGAGCGCCAGATCTGCCGCTGCCGCGCCTGGTCGACCTCGCGGACGATCGGGTTGTTGCGGACGTCCGTCTTGATTGCGTATTCGAAATCAACGCCGCTCATGCCAGCCTCTCGATCGCCCGCAGTTTCGCGCTTCGCGCGCGAGGGTTTCGTGCTACTTCCTCGTCACCGGGAACCATCGGCTTGCGCGTCAGCACCTGCCACGCGTCATTGGCCGCCGCAAGCGCACGGAAGGTGTGCTTGACGATGCGGTCCTCGAGCGAGTGGAACGTAATGACCACCAGCCGCGCGCCCGCAAGCAGCAGGCGCGAGGCGTCGGTCAGGAAGGCGTCCAGCCCTTCGAGCTCGCGGTTCACCCAGATGCGCAGCGCCTGGAAGGTTCGCGTCGCCGGGTCGATCCGCTGATAGCCGCGCAACGGAACCGCGCTGCGGACGATCGCAGCGAGCGCGCCCGTGGTCTCGATCCGCCCGACCGAGACCCGCTGGACGATCGCGCGCGCGATGCGCCGCGAATGGCGCTCCTCGCCGAACTGAAAGATCACGTTCGCAAGGTCTTCTTCCTCGACGTCCATGAGCAGGTCGGCCACGGTCGGCCCCTGTGACCTGTCCATGCGCATGTCGAGCGGCTCGTCGCGACGGAAGCTGAAGCCACGCCCCTCGCCGTCCAGTTGCATCGACGACACGCCGAGATCCGCGAGCACGCCGTCCACACCCGGAAGGCCCTTGGCCTCGAGGACGGCGGCCAGCTGCCGATAGTCCGAGTGGACGAGCTCGACGCGATCGCCAAACGCCGCGAGTCGCTCGGCCGCGATCCGCAGCGCGTCTTCGTCGCGATCGAGGCCGATCAGCGCGTCAGCCCCACTCTCGAGAATGAGCGCGCTGTGGCCGCCGAGTCCGACCGTGCAGTCCACGAACTGACCGCCGCGCGACGGCATCAGCATCGAGACCACTTCCGCCGGCATCACCGGTTCGTGTTTCGGGGCGTCCATGGCGGTCAGATCCCAAACTCCGCCAGTGCGCGAGCGTCTTCATCTGTGTAAGGATCGTGCTGGAGCTTCGCGACGAACCGCTCGTGGTTCCAGACGTCCAGGTAGTCGTAGTTGCCGAACACGTCGACCTCACCAGACATCGCCGCCGACTCCCGGAGTCGCGCATGCACGATCACGCGGCCCTGGTTGTCGAATGCCGCGGTCTGGCCGAAGTAATTGACCCGGTCGAAGAACTTGGTTCTGGCCGGATGAGTGGAGGGGATCTTGGCCATTTTTTCTTCAATCGCCAGCCACACCGGCATCGGATAAATGCGGACGGAGTCCCCCGTCAAGCTCGTCACGAACACATCCGATCCGTGCTTTTCCTCAACGAGGGCACGGAATGCGTTCGGGATCTTGAGCCGCCCTTTGTCATCGATTTTGGCGGTGTGATTACCCCGGAGCACGTCTTTTTACTCCACTTTGCTCCACTAATTTCCACGGCGATGGTAGAGAAGGCGGGTTGGGATGTCAACCGCAAAATGAAGAGAATAATAGGGTTACGCTAAATTTTCGCCCGCGAAGCGACGGCGAATGCACGGACGGGCTGGTGCAGCCGCGTGCTACCATGAGCAAATTCACCGCATGAGTCAGGCATGAGCGTGCGCACGGTCCTCGTTTGCGAGGCACAGGTCCCCTTCGTCCACGGCGGGGCCGAGATTCATGTCCGGGAGCTGGTGCGGGAACTCCGGGAGCGCGGCTACCTCGCCGAGCTCGTCAGTGTGCCGTTCAAGTGGTACCCAAAAGAGGAGATCCTGCCGCACGCCGCCGCCTGGCGACTGCTCGACCTGAGCGAAAGCAACGGACGGCCTGTGGACCGGGTGATCGCATCTAAATTCCCGAGCTATTTCGTCCGCCATCCGCACAAGGTCGCCTGGCTGATTCACCAATACCGGGCCGCGTACGAGCTGTGCGGGACTGAATACAGCGATTTCTCGCACACCGATCTCGACGTCGGATTGCGCGACAGGCTGATTGCGCTCGATACGGAAATGCTCGGGGAGTGCCGCTCGATCTTCACGAATGCCCGCAACACGGCCTCTCGACTGAAAAAATTCAACGGGCTGGACGCCGTGCCCCTGTATCACCCGTCGAGACTCGCGCGGCGCCTTCGCGGCGGCAAATACGGCGACTACGTCCTGTCTGTCGGCCGGATCGAATCGGTCAAGCGCGTGGACCTCATCGTCCGGGCGATGGCACAGGTACCATCCCGTGTGCGCCTGGTGATCGCGGGCGACGGCACCCAGCGCGAGAACGTCGAACGGGTCGCCGCCGACGCAGGAGTGGCTGACAGAATCACCTTCCTCGGCACTGTCGACGACGAACAGCTGCTCGAGTTGTATGCCGATGCCCTCGCGGTCGTCTATCCGCCGTTCGACGAGGATTTTGGCTACGTCACGCTCGAGGCTTTTCTCGCCCGGAAGCCGGTCATCACCTGTCGTCGATTCGGGCGGACCCAACGAATTCGTGCAGCCGGGGGTCAATGGATGGAGCTGCGAGCCCAACGCCTCGGCGTTGGCCGACGCCATCAGCGCCGCCGATGCGGATCGCGCCGCCGCGGCTCGGCTGGGTGACGCGGGGCATGAGGTCGCCAGTGGCATTACCTGGGACGGCGTGATCGAAAAGCTGGTCGGCTGATTGCGAAATCGCCGGAAATTGCCATAATCGACGCGCCGCTACCCGTGAAAAAACTGATCATCCAGATTCCGTGCCTCAACGAGGCCGACACACTGCCGGCCACGCTGGCCGACCTGCCGACCTCCGTCCCCGGTATCGACGTGATCGAGATCCTGGTCATCGATGACGGCTCGAAGGACGGGACGTCGGACGTCGCCCGCGCACACGGCGTCCATCACATCGTCCGGCTGACACGGAACAAGGGGCTGGCGGCGGCGTTCATGGCAGGGATCGACGCCTCCCTGAAACAGAACGCCGATTTCATTGTCAACACCGACGCCGACAATCAGTACGCCGGCAGCGACATCGGGAAGCTGCTGGCGCCGCTCCTGAGCCGGCACGGCGGATCTGGTGATCGGGGATCGCAACATCGCCGAGCTCCAGCACATGTCGTGGCGTAAGCGGCAACTGCAGGCACTCGGAAGCTGGGTGGTCCGGCAGGTGTCCAACACCACCGTGCCTGACACGACGAGCGGCTTCCGGGCCTACACGCGCGAAGCGGCGCTGCGAATGACGATCGTCTCGGAGTTTTCCTACACCCTCGAATCGATCATCCAGGCTGGCAAGAAGCGCATGGCGATCGCGCACGTGCCCGTGACGACGCATCCACGCACGCGCAAGTCCAGGCTCTTCGACAGCATCTTCGGATACATCAAGCGTTCATCGGCGACGATCGTCCGCATCTACGCGATGTACGAGCCGCTCAAGGTCTTCTCCTACATCGGCCTGACGATCTTTGGCGCCGGCTTCGTGCTGGCCCTCCGGTTCGTGTACGAATACTTCACCGACGTCACGTTCGGCGGGCGGATGGTCCAGTCGCTGATCTTTGCCGCCGTCTTCATGATCATCGGCTTCCAGGTGTTGCTGATGGGGCTGCTCGCGGACGTCATCTCGGCAAACCGAAATTGCTGGAGGACCTCCTCTACCGCGTCCGCAAGATCGAGCTGCCCACGCGGCGGGACGAGGACTAGTGGCGTCACCTTCTTCCGTCTCGGTCATCGTTCCTGCATACAACGAGGCGCACGCCATCGCCGGGCTCGTCACGGCGTTGCGCGCGGCGTCAGCCTGGCACGAGATCATCGTGGTCGACGACGGGTCGCGCGACGACACCGCCCAGCATGCAGAGGCGGCCGGCGCGACAGTGGTGCGGCATCCGTACAACAAGGGCAACGGCGCCGCCGTCAAGACCGGGATCAGGACCGCCACCGGCGAGTACATCCTCATCGTGGACGGGGACGGCCAGCATCGGCCCGAAGACGCGCAGCGTCTGGTCTCGCGGCTGGGCGAGTACGACCTGGTCATCGGCGCACGAAGCACCGGGACGCAGGCCACTCACGCCCGCCGATTTGGCAACGGGGCGCTGAACTGGCTCGCGAGCTATCTCACCGACCGGGAGATCCCGGATCTCACCAGCGGCTTCAGAGCGGCCAGGCGAGAGCATCTGCGCGAGTTCCTGCACCTGCTCCCGAACGGATTCTCGACACCGACCACGACGACGCTGGCGTTCATCAAGGCGGGCTACAACGTCGCCTTCGAGCCGGTTGAAGCGCGGCAGCGGGCCGGGCAATCGAAGATCCGGCTGGCGCGCGACGGGACGAAGTTCCTCATGATCATCCTTCGCATCGTGACGCTCTTCAGCCCGCTGAAGGTATTCCTCCCCGTGAGCATCGCGCCCTTCGCCCTCGGCGTCGCTTACGCCGCCTGGACGATCTATTACGAAATGCACGTGACCAATACGTCCGTGCTGCTGATCATCCTCGCGGTGATCGTGTTCCTTGTCGGCCTCGTGTCCGAGCAGATTTCCGCATTGCGGTTCGAAGGCCGGCAGTAAGACAGGATGGAGCGCGCCCGCAGCCGCCGGCTGATCCTCGCCGCAGCGGTCGTGGGCCTGGTCCTCAGGCTCGCGTTCGGCTTTGTCTATTGGAACGACAAGCCGCTCACCCATGACGAGCGCGAATACCTGGCGCTCGCGCAGAGTCTTTCCGAGGGCCGCGGGTTGACGTATCCGGAGGACCACGAGGTCGGCACCGGGCAGCAGTTCGGACGCGCGCCGGGATACCCGGCCTTCCTGTCCCTTCTCGGGGTGAATGCACACTCCACCAGCGCACCCGCCCGGATCAAGGCGGTGCAGGCCGTGCTCGGCGCCCTGGTCGTGTGGATGATCGGCCTTCTCGCGGCTCGCGCCTGGGATCCGGCCGCCGGCGTCGTCGCCGCCTTCCTGGCTGCCGCTTACCCGCCACTCGTCTGGATCTCGGCCTACGTCTTCAGCGAAGCGCTGTACATGGTGCTGGCATTCGGGTGCGTGCTGCTGCTCGGTGCGGCGTGCGCCCGCGCGCAGGAAGAACAGTCCGCTCGCGGCGGCGGCGCCCTGGTTGTGGCGGCGGGCCTGCTGGCCGGGATCGCGATTCTCGTTCGGCCCGGCATGCTCCTCTTCCTTCCCCTGGCGGCGCTGTGGTTCGTTCGCCGCCGGCAGTGGTCGCTGGCGCTGGCGTTCTGCGTTGCGGCCGCGGTGATGGTGGCGCCGTGGACGCTGCGGAATGCCCGCACTTACGGGAGGCTGGTGCTGGTCGCCTCGGAAGGAGGCGTCACGTTCTGGACCGGCAACCACCCGTTGGCCCGCGGCGAGGGTGACCTGGCCGCCAACCCCGACATCAAGCAGGCCGAAATCGCGTTCCGGGCGCAGCACCCGGGTCTCACCGCGGAGGAACTCGAGCCCATCTACTACCGCGATGCCATCGGCCACATCCTCGCGCATCCAGGCTGGTGGCTCTGGCTGGTGATGAAGAAAGCCTTCTACACCTTCGTGCCGTTGGGCCCCTCGTATACGCTACACTCCACGAGGTATCTGCTCGCCTCCGTGATCCCGTATTTGCTGCTGGCGCCGGTCGCCGTCGTCGGCCTGAGCAGGCTACTGCGGCGAAGAAGCGCGGCCACCCCGCTGCTGCTCCTGGCCCTGTCGGTCGTCATGACATCACTCATCTTTTTCCCACAGGAACGGTTTCGCATCCCGGTGCTCGATCCGACGGTGATCATCTGCGCATCCGGCGTTCTCGCGGCTCGCGCCAGGCGGCCGCGATGAATGCCCTCGTCGTCGTGCCCGACCTACAACGAGTGTGACAATCTGCCGCTGCTCGTCCGCGGCGTGCTCGCCCACGACGGCTTCAACCTTCTCATCGTGGACGATGCGTCTCCGGATGGAACCGGCGCGCTGGCCGACAGCCTGGCGGCAGCGCATCCCGGGCGGATTGAAGTGATGCACCGGACCGGGCCGCGCGGGTTGGGCCGTTCCTACGTGGACGGCCTGCGGCATGCGCTCCGTACCGGCGCAGAGCTGATCTTCCAGATGGACGCGGACCTCTCCCACAACCCTGAATACCTCCCGGCACTCGCGGCCGGCGCGGTCGAGCACGACGTGGTGATCGGATCGCGCTATCTGAATGGCGTCAGTGTCGTGAACTGGCCCCTTCGACGCATCTTTCTCAGTACGTTCGCGAACCGCTACATCCGATTCGTGACCGGTCTCACGCCTACCGATTGCACCAGCGGCTTCCGCTGCTGGCGGCGTGACGCACTGTTGCGTATTCCACTGGACCGCGTCGCATCTGCCGGGTACGCCTTCCTCGTCGAGATGCTCTACCGCGCCGCTGAAAACGGCAGCAACATCGGCGAGGTCCCGATCATCTTCGTCGAGCGCCGGCAAGGGGAATCAAAAGTGTCGGGTGCCGTCCTCCTGGAATCCCTGGCTACACCCTGGCGCCTGCGGCTGCGACGGCGGCGCTGACCGTGCCGCTCGTCATCGTCATGGTGACCTCGTCCTACCCGCGATTTCCGGGTGACAGCGTGGGTACGTTCATGGAACCCATCGCAACGTCAGTGGCCAGGCGAGGTCACGAGGTCCATGTCGTTGCGCCGTGGCATCCGGCCATCAATCGACCGGCCGTCGACAAGGGTGTTCATCTCCACTTCTACAAGTACGCGCCACTCCGCTCGCTGAACGTCTTCGGCTACGCCGCGGCGATGCATGCCGACGTGAAGCTGCGCGGCGCGGCCTACGCGGCTGCGCCACTCGCATTGACGGCCGGGTGGTGGATGGCGCGCCGGGTCGCTCGGCGTTACAAGGCGTCGGTCATGCACGGGCACTGGGTCGTGCCCGGTGGCGTCACGGCCGCAATGGCGGCACCAGGACTTCCGCTCGTGATCAGCCTGCACGGCTCGGACGTTTTCGTGGCGGAGCGTCTGCCGCCGGCGCGGATGGCGGCGAGAACCGCGTTCCGCCGCGCCGGGTTCGTCACCGCCTGCAGTGCTGATCTGGCGCAGCGCGCGATTGCAATCGGGGCTGATCCCGCACGCACCGGGGTCGTGCCCTACGGCGTCGACGCAGCCAGGTTCAGTCCCGCTCCGCAGTTGCGATCGTTCCAGCGTCAACAGCTGGGAGCGTCAGACCACACGCTCCTGATCGCCGCGGCTGGACGGCTGGTGCGCAAGAAGGGATTTGAATACCTGATCGACGCGCTCGCAACCATACCCGACGCCCTGCTCGCGATCGCTGGTGAAGGATCATTGCGTGGCGAGCTCGAACAGCGGGCCCGTGACCGGCGCGTGATCGGGCGCGTCCGCTTCCTCGGGAATCGGACGCAGGACGAGGTGTCGACGTTGTTTGCGGCAGCCGACCTGATCGTCACGCCCTCGGTCCGTGACGACTCGGGCAATGTGGACGGCCTGCCCAACGTCGTGATGGAAGCGCTGGCAAGCGGCACCGCTCTGATCACGACCGCGGCCGGTGGCATCGGGGCGGTCGTCGACGACAACGTCACGGCCGCGGTCGTGCCGGAGCGGGACGTAACGGCACTCGCGGCTGCGATTCACAGGCTTGGCGCCGATCCGGCGGCACGAGAACGTATCGGCGGGGCCGCACGGGAACTGGTCGAGCGGCAATTCGGGTGGGCGGAGACGGCGGTCCAGTTCGAAACCGCCTACCGTCACGCCCTTGCCTTCAAGTCCATGCGTAGCTAACAATTAGCGCTCACTTGACCCTTACGCCTCACGACTTCTATCGCGGGCGCCGCGTGCTCGTCACGGGTGGGCTTGGCTTTGTCGGGAGCAATCTCGCGCGGACGCTCGCGACGCTCGGCGCCGACGTCCTGCTCGTTGACTCGCTCATCCCCGATTACGGCGGCAACCTGTTCAACATTGCCGGCTTCGAATCCCGATTGAGGGTCAACGTCGCAGACGTTCGCCAGCAAAGCACCATGAACTACCTGGTGAGAGACCGGGAGGTCATCTTCAACCTCGCCGGGCAGGTGAGCCACATCGACAGCATGCGGGATCCTGCAACGGACCTCGACATCAACTGCCGGGCCCAGCTCACGCTGCTCGAAGCGTGCCGGCGCCACAACCCCGACACCAAGGTCGTCTACGCCGGCACCCGGCAGGTTTACGGCAAACCGGCAACGCTGCCGGTCGACGAGAGCCATCTCGTGCGGCCCACCGACATCAACGGCATCAACAAGGCCGCCGGCGAGTATTACCACCTCGTCTACGACAACGTGTTCGGCGTCCGCGCCTGCTCCCTGCGGCTGACGAACATCTACGGACCGCAGGCAGTTGATCAAGCACAATCGCCAGGGCTTCATCGGCTGGTTCATCCGGCTCGCCGTCGAAGGGAAAGAAATCCAGATCTACGGCGACGGCTCACAGCTCCGCGATTTTGTGTACGTGGACGACGTGGTCGAGGCCTTCCTCGCGGCCGGCGCCACCGATGCGGTCAATGGCGACGTGTTCAACGTCGGCGGCATGGAGCCAATCAGTCACCGGGATCTCGTCGAGTTGCTGATCGAGGCGGCGGGATCCGGCAGTGTCCGCTATGTGGAGTGGCCGGCCGAGAAGAAGGCGATCGACATCGGCAGCTTCTACTCGGATTCGACGAAATTCCGCAACGCGGTCGGCTGGCGGCCCCAGGTTCCCTTGCGCGATGGTCTTCGCCGCACGATCGAGTACTACCGGGAGCATCTTCCGCAGTATCTCGAGAGCGCGCCGTGAGCATGGTCGCGCGCCAGCGCGGAGCCTGAGCCAATGCCACTCCTGCTGCAGCTCGCGGCGGTGCTGGTTGTCGCATGGCTCCCCGGCGCGGCGCTCTACCGGGCGCCCGTCTTCGAGCGCGCCAAACGCGAGCGGCTCGACGCCGAGGAGCGGCTGTTCTGGCAGATCGTCCTCAGCATCGCGAGCGCGCTGATCATCGCGCTGGTCGCTGGCCTCCATCGGTCGCTATTGCATCGAATATCTCCTCGCGGGCCAGCTCTTGCTCACGCTCGCGCCGGCCGATCCTCTGGCGCGGTCGACTTCGATTCACGGCTGCGCCACGGCCCGGGCTCTCGGTCGCCATTCCGCTGCTGTTGGCGGTGCTCTGCGCGGTCCGGTTTTTTCCGGGCGCCGAATACATCATCGCGGGTAAGGACCCTGGCACTTACGTCAACGAAGGGGTCCAGATCGCGCAGCGAGGCGCGTATGTCATCCACGACCCGACCGTCGCGCTCGTGCCTCCAGGCTGCGCGCGACCTGTTTTTCCCGCGCCACACGCTGAACGGGCAGCCACGCGCCGACTATTACGGCAACCGCTTCATGGGCTTCTTCCTCCAGGATCCCGAACGCGGCCTCGTCGTCGGCCAGTTCCCTCACCTCTTTCCGGCTGCCCTGGCGATCGGCTACGGCATCGATGGACTGAGCGGCGTGCGACGGACGACACCGTTGCTGGCGCTGCTGGGCGTGCTGGCGGTGTACTTCGCGGGCCGGCAGGTGTTTGGACAAACGGCGGCGGCGGCCGGAGCGGCCTTGCTCGCGCTGAACGTGATCCAGGTCTGGTTTGCGCGGTACCCGAACGCCGAAGTAATGATGCAGGCCTTCGCCTTTGCGGCGGTCCTGGCCGTGGCCCGCTCCCACTCGGAGGAAGATGCCTTCTTTGCTCCCGTCGCCGGCGTTCTCGTGGGATTGCTGTTGCTGCTGCGCTTCGACGCCGTCCTGGTGATCGCGGCGGTGACGGGCGGTCTGACACTGGGTGTCTTCGCCGGTGTGCGGCCACGGGCCGGGCTTGTCGTCGGGTTCCTGGCGATCGCGGTGCCGGCGGTGTTCTACCTCGCCGGTCCGATGAAGGCTTACGTGTGGTACCCGCTGGACTTCATCAGCAACATGCCGTGGTGGCAGCATGGGCTGCTGATCCTGGTCATCGCGACCGCCATCCTGCTGCTGGCGCTGGCGGCTCGCCGCCCTGGCATCCGCCACACCATCACCCGATATGCCCCGACGGTGATCGCGGCGATCGTCGTCGCCGCTGCGTGCTACGCGCTGTTTCTTCGGCATCCGTCGGGACGGCTCGCCGCACACGACGCGTATGCCCTGCGTACCTACGCGAACTTTTATGTGACGGTACCGGCGGTGCTGGCCGCGCTGGTCGGATACGCGCTCTATGCCAGGAGTGCGTTCTGGCGGTCGCCGGCGTTCTTCGTCCTCGTGGCGGTGTTCGGCTTCTTCTTCTTCTACAAGCTCCGGATCGTTCCTGAACATTTCTGGGCCGCGCGTCGATTCCTGCCCGTGATCCTGCCCGGAACGCTCCTGCTCGCCGCCGCCGCTGCGGTGGGCGGCGGAGGCGCGGGTTGGCGGGCACGAGCCATCCGTCCCCTCCTTGGAGGGTTGTTTCTTGCGCTCCTCGGCGCGCAGTTCGTCCGGGCGAGCGGACCGGTTGCCGCTCACGTTGAGTACGCCGGGCTGATCCCTCGAGTGGAAAAACTGTCGCAGCAGATTGGCGACAACGACCTGCTGATCGTCGAATCCAGAAACGCTGGCGGCGATACCCACGTTTTCGGCTTGCCGCTCGCCTACATCTACGGGCGGAACGTTCTCGTCCTCAACTCCCCGAAGCCGGACAAGGCCGCCTTCGCGACGTTTCTCGAGTGGGCCCGCGGGCGATACCAGCGCGTGCTGTTCATGGGCGGTGGCGGCACCGACCTGTTGTCCCACAGCTACGGCGTGAACGCCATCTGGAGTGACCGCTACCAGGTGCCGGAGTATCAATCGGCGCTCAACGCCCTTCCGCGTTCCGTGCGCCAAAAGGAATTCGAGTACGGCATCTACGAGTTCGGCGCGGCCCAAGTGCGTGCGGACCTGTGGTTCGACCTGGACGTGGGAACGAAGGACGACCTGCACGTCCTGCGATTCAGGGCCAAGGAAACCTCCGGCGGACATACATTCAGATGGACGGGCCCGGCCTCGGTGATCAGCGTGACCTCGATGCTGGCAACCGCGCGCGAGGTGACGCTGGTGATGAGTGACGGCGGACGGCCGCCGGCCGCGCCGCTCGCCGACGTCGACGTGTTCCTGCACAACCAGCTCCTTGGCCGCATCCAGGTCGAGGGGGACTTCCGCCCCTACACCCTGGCGATTCCGCGCGATCTCGCCAGCCGTGCGGCGGCGGCATCTGAACCGGTGGAGCTGCGGCTGGTGACCACCCAGTGGAATCCGGCCCGCGTGCTGGGTTCGTCCGATGACCGTGAACTGGGCGTCATGCTGGACCGCGTGACGATAAAATAGGAGCGTCTTCGACCCGACAGATTCTTGATGCCAGCACTGCAGATCTACGACCGGCGCGAGCGCGCACTCGTCTCCGCCGGTGACGCGGTGCTGGCAGCCGTCACCTCGGTGGCGCGGCCGTTCCGACGCCGGCGTCGTCCAGATGCCCCGGCGCGGATCCTCTTGCTCCGTCTCGAGCGCATCGGCGATCTGCTGATGGCACTGCCGGCCATCGCCGACGCACGCGCGGCAGCCCCCGACGCGGAGATCGATCTCGTCGTCGGTAGCTGGAATGCGGAGGTCGCCAGCAGCATCCCGGGGATCAACCAGGTCGTTGTCGTGGATGCGCCGTGGCTCGCCCGAGGCGCGAAAGGCGCCGGCGCAGCCGCACTTGCCCGGACGGCGATCCGATGGCGTGCGCGGCGGTACGACATCGCCCTCAACTTCGAGCCGGACGTGCGCAGTAACGCCATGCTCGCGCTGGCGGGCATCCGCTGGACGGCCGGCTATCGCAGTGCCGGCGGTGGCGCACTGCTGGACCAGGCTCTCGACTACCTTCCCCGCCAGCACACGGTCGACAACGCGCGGCGCCTGGTGCTCGCGGTGCTTGGCGAGGGGCGCGTGCCGGCGACGGACCGGCTCGCGATTCCTGAGGCTCGACAGCATGAAGCGGCCGCACTTCTCGGCGGCAGAGCACGTCCAATCGTCGCAATGCATGTCGCCGGCGGACGTGAGGTCAAGCAGTGGGATCCGCAACGGTTTGCGGCAGTGGCGCGGCAACTGATCGAGGACCGCGGCGCCACGATCGTGCTGACCGGAGGACGGGCAGATGCCGGACTCGTCGATGGTGTGAAGCAAGCGCTTCCTGCCGCGCACGTCGTCGATGTCTCGACTCTCGAGAGTCTTCTCTCGGTAGCGGCGGTGCTCGAGCGATGTGACCTGATGATCACGGGCGACACCGGCCCGATGCATCTGGCCGCGGCGGTCGGAACACCGATCGTTGCGGTGTTTGGTCCATCCGATCCGCGCCGCTACGCTCCCCGCGGTCCACTCGATCGCGTCATCCGCGTCGATCTGCCCTGCGCTCCGTGCAATCGGATCCGTCTCCCGCCGGCGCGGTGCACCGGTCACATCCCCGACTGCCTCACCTCTATCTCGAGCGACCGTGTCGTTGCCGCGGCGTTTGACGTGCTCGAGGCGTCGCGGATCAGAAGCATGAACGCGCCCGCATGATCGACGCCGAGATACTGATCCGGACGGCCGCGGGCTCGCGTCACGTCGCGCTGACGACGTACCTGACGCCGGGCGCCGAAGAGGCGGCACACGAGGCCGCGTACGCCTGGATCAAGGCCCTGCGAAACCTGCCGGTGGACGGCGCGCCGTTCCGGGAGCGCTTCACGATCCGGGGCGACTCCCTCTGGTGGTTCACCGAGATCTATCTGCACCGGGAGCAAGTCATCCTCGATATTCACCGCGCCCTCGCGGCGCTGGATGCATTGATCAGAGCGGAACGGCCGCTCGCCATCGAGGTTACGTCCACGTCGCCCGTCGTGCGCTATCTCGCGCCACTGGTGGCCGCCTCACGTGGCGTCAGCGCCGGCGGCCAGGTAGCGAAAGCGACTTGGTGGCGCCGCCTCGCGCGGCTCGACCTGCGCGCCCGGTCCCTGAACACTTGCGGCCCTGCTCGCTTCAGATCGCTATCGAGGCATTCCGGCTGACGGCGGCGGCCCATCTCTGGCGGCGTTCATCCATCGGGCGTTCTGGCGCGCCGGCGGCGAAGACGGTTCCGCCGAGTCCTACATCGGACCCGTTCTCGCGGAACTCGAGCGCCGAACCGGCGCAGGTGGTATCCGCTACGTCGGCATCGGACCTGCCACCAATTTCCGAACCGCGCGACAGTGGACGCCCATGCAGGGCGGCGGCAGTCCCCTGGTGCCGGTCGAACGATACGCGCCGCTTCGTGCGCTTCGGGCCTCACGATCGATGTGGCGCAGCAGGTTTCGACATTTCGCGGTGCTGCGCCGGTCACCCGCTCTGCGCGGCGCTGCGTCGATCAACGGCATCGATTGCTGGCCGCTCGTCCGAGAGCAGCTCGCGGGCGTGGCGTGGCTGCAGTGGCCGTGGTCGGTCCGGGCCATGGACGAAGCGGCGGCCGCGCTCGACATCCTTCAGCCCTCAGGCGTGCTCACATACGCCGAAGCCGGGGGATGGGGTCGTGCCCTCGTTCTCGAGGCGCGGCGGCGCAACATTCCCTCGATCGGCCTGCAGCATGGCTTCATCTACCGTCACTGGCTCAACTATCGACACGAACCGGACGAAATGCAGGCGGCGGACGACGCCGGCGTTTCCGGTTCCGAGCAGAACGTTGCTGTTCGATGCGTACGCGCAGAGGCACCTCGAAGACCGCGGGCGGTTTCCCGCCGAAGCGCTCCAGGTGACGGGCAGTCCGCGACTTGACGAGCTGCGCCAGAGGATCGAGCAGCTGCGGCAGTCCGATCCCGGGAAGGCGCGGCGGACCCTGGGCGTGAACGACACCGATGCAATCGTGTTGATCACGACGAAGGAGAAGGAAGCGCGGTCCGTGCTCGGCTCATTCTGCGCCGCCGCGGCAACACTCCAGGGCGTGGCGATCATCATCAAGCCGCACCCCGCCGAAACTGCCGATGCCTATGCGGACGTCGTGCGGGCTGTGCCCCAGGTCAGAATCAGTCCACCCGACATGTCGCTGGCGGAACTGCTGGCAGTTGCGCAGGTCGTCGTGACCGTCAACTCGACCGTCGCGCTCGATGCCGCGGTGTTTGACATCCCTGCGCTCGTGCTCGGTTTGCCCAATAACCTCTCGCCTTTCGTCGATGCCGGTGCGTTTGCCGGGGCCGTGGATCCCGCTGAGGTGGCAGGGCTTCTGGGTCGCATCCTGTATGATGAGGGATTCCGTCAGCAGCTAGCGGAGCGGCGCCGGGCAGTCTTCGGAGACCCGTCCGCTCACGGCCCTGGCCGGGCATCGGCAGCCTCCGCAGATGCCGTGCTGACACTCGTTCACAGCGGCGGCCGGCAGCTACCCGGATCAGGTTGAAGACATGCGCGTGCTGATTACCGGCGGAGCCGGATTCGTCGGGTCACACCTGTGCGAACAGTTTCTCGATAGAGGGGATGAGGTCTTCGTCCTCGACAACCTCTCGACGGGATCCATCGACAACATCGCGCATCTAAAGGGAAGGCCCGGCTTCGATTACGTCATCGACAGCGTCGAGAACGAATCGCTGCTCGCCGAGCACATCGACCGCGCCGACGTGGTCGTGCACCTGGCGGCGGCGGTCGGCGTCAAGCTGATCGTCGAGCAGCCGGTGCACACGATCGAGACCAACGTGCACGGCACCGAAGTGGTCCTCAGGATCGCCAGCAAGAAGAAGAAGCTGGTCGTGATCGCGTCGACATCGGAGGTCTACGGGAAGAGCACGAACGTGCCTTTCTCAGAGGACGCCGATCTGGTTCTTGGGCCGAGTTCGAAGCATCGCTGGGCGTACGCGTGCAGCAAACTCATCGACGAGTTCCTCGCCCTCGCCTATTGGAAAGAGCGCAAGCTTCCCGTCATCGTCGTCCGGCTGTTCAACACGGTCGGGCCGCGGCAGACCGGCCAGTACGGGATGGTGATTCCGAACTTCGTGCGGCAGGCGCTTGCCGGCGAGCCGATCACGGTGTTTGGCGACGGGACGCAGTCGCGCAGCTTCACCTATGTCGGGGATGTCGTCCGGGCGCTGGTCTCGCTGATCGATGAACCGCGCGCGGTCGGCCGGGTGTTCAACATCGGGAACGGATACGAGATCACGATCGGCGACCTCGCCGAGAAGATCAAGGCCATGACCGGCAGCGCGTCCGAGATCGTGCGGATTCCGTACGACCAGGCGTATGAGTCGGGCTTCGAGGACATGCCCCGGCGCGTGCCGGACATCGCGCGGATCCAGGCACTGACCGGATATCAACCGACCGTCGAGCTCGATGAGATCCTCGAGCGGGTCATCGCGCATTTCGCGAGCAGTCAAACCAGGTAATGCCCGAGTCGTTCAAGATCAAGGCGCGTCTGCGCAAGGCCGCGGAGGACGCCCTGCGCAGCCAGGCCAAGCCAATCCGCCGGCTGATGCTGGCGACGGGCCGGGACCGGTCCCCGATCATGCCGGAGATCGTCCAGATCGAAAGCACCAACATCTGCAACGCCAAGTGCGTGTTCTGCCCGCGCGACGAGATGCACCGCCGGCAGGGCATCATGAGCCTCGATCTGTACAAGAAGATCGTCGACGAGTGCGTCGAGCTCGGGATCACGCACGTGCGGGTCCACAACTATGGCGAGCCGTTCGTCGACCGCAAGCTGGTCGAGAAGGTCCGCTACGCAAAGGAAAAAGGCATCAGCGAAGTCGGCATGATCAGCAACGGATCGCTGATCACCGAGGAAGTCGCGCGCGGGATGATCGAAGCCGGGCTCGACGCGATCAACATCAGTGTTGATGCCTCGGGCAAGGATGTCTTCGAATCGACCCGGATCGGACTGAAGTACGACAAGGTGATTGCCAACATCGAACGGCTCGTCCGGCTCCGAGCGGAGTACGGCAAGCGCCGGCCGAAATTGATTCTCTCGTTCGTCCGCCAGAACAACTCCGCCGACGAGCAGGCCTTCATCGAGCACTGGCGGCGGATCGCCGACAAGATCCACATCACGGACCTCCACAACTGGGGCGGCACGCTGCACCAGCAGTCGGACGTGAACTATCCCTGCTATCGTCCGTGGCTGACGTTCACCGTCCTCTGGGACGGGCGAGTCTCGCTCTGCTGCGCCGATTTCGACGGCCACACGATCCTCGGGGACATGAATACCTCGTCGATCAAGGAAATCTGGAACAACGACCTCTACCGTTCGGTTCGGAAGGAACACCTCGAGAGCGGTGGCCCGGACGTGTGCCGGGCCTGCGATCTGCCGCGTAAAGACTCGCCTCTCTGGGTCACCAAACTCACCTAGCCGTCTGTCGGGCTCGCTGCATCGTCTAACGAGTCGTATACTGAGCGATCGGCTTCAGGGAGATCCAAGACATGCGCAAGTTCATTCTCTGCCTCGCAATTCCGGCAGTTTTCGCATCTCCCGTCGTTTGCGGGGGCCGGCGAGCTGAAGCTCAGCATCAAGGACGGACTCGTCACCCTGTCGGCTCAGGACGTCCCGCTGTCGATGGTGATGGCGGAGTGGGCGAGAATCGGCCAGACCCGCGTCGTGAACGGCGAGAAGGTCCTCACGCCGGTGACGCTCGAACTGGTCGATGTTCCTGAGCGCAAGGCCCTCGACATCATCCTGCGAAGCGCGAGCGGATACATGCTCGCGGAGCGGCCGACGCCTCTTGCGAATGCTTCGGTCTTTGACCGCATCCTGATTCTGCCGACCAGCCGTCCACCGGCCAACACCGGTCCCGTGAACAGCATCCCGCAGCCGTTCAACGCGCCTCGGCCGATCCCGGCGCAGCCGATGCCGGAGATGAACGATGACCCCGGGGTCAATGTCAATCAGCCGCCACCCGGGCCAGCGCCGTTGCCGCCCGGCGTGGGACCGGTCAACAACCAGCCGCAGACGCAGCCCGGAATGCCGGGTCAGCCCGGGGGTCCGCTGACGGCTCCGCGCCCAGGGCAGTTGCCGGCACCGCAGCAGCCGGTGCCGTTTGGCGCGCCACCCAAGCCGCCGGCCACCGGTGGTGGCGGCGGTGGCGGTGGGACGCAGAGTTAAGTCGCTCGCGCCGTCCGCAGGCTTCGGGCGTCCTGTCGCCGGAAGCCTGTAGAATCACTCGATGGCAGCCAGTTCGCCCGTGGTCCGCGACGGTGAATACGCCGCGCGCGGCGACTATCATCGCCAGCCGGACCCGGACTGGGACTACTACCCCACTTACATCGCAAAGTTGAAGTCCGTCCGGGCGTGGCTGGACGAACTGCCGCGCCAGGCGCGCGTGCTCGACGCCGGCTGCGGCGAAGGCATCCTCGTCGAAGAGTACGCAGGGCGCCTCGCCATCCAGGGGATCGACGCGTCGTATTCGTCAGCGCGGGTTCAACACGGTTCACTGACGGCGCTGCCCTATCCGGACGGTTCGTTCGATCGCGCCCTCTGCCTCGACGTCCTCGAGCACCTGACCTTTGAAGACCAGCCGAGGGCGCTCGCCGAGCTCCATCGAGTATTGGTGCCTGGTGGTGAGCTGCTGGTGTCGGTGCCTAACCTGGCGCACCTGCAGTCGCGCGTCCAGTTCCTCCTGCGTGGGCGTTTGATCCGCACCGCATCCGAACTCAAGCACCCGGGTGACCGGCCGGCTGGAGACTACATCGCACTCGGGCAACGAGCCGGGTTCGTGCTGACGCGCCGCCGTGGCATTTTCCCGACCGTTCCGATCGTGACGCGGTTCATCCGGAAACATCCCCGCGCGCTCATGCCGCTGCATCGCGCCCTCACCCGCCTGCTGCCGGTGCCGGGGTGGTGCTTTCTCAATCTCCTGACCTTCCGCAAGCCTTGATCGATCGCGTTCTGTCGTTGCCGGAACGCCGGGCCGCCACGATGATCGTGGCCATCGGCGTACTCTTCGCGTTTGCCTACGGAGCGAGCCTCGTACTCCGGCCCAAGCCGGGAGGCCGCATCGTCATTGGCGACGCGCTGCACCACTACGTCCAGCTTCGTTCGGCGGTCTTCGATGGAGACCTGCACTTCCGCAACGACTACGTCCGTCTCTATGGCCTTCGCGGCGGCGAAGAGGGTACCGAGTGGGTCTACCAGGACACACCCACGGGCCATGTGCGGAACATGATGCCGGTCGGCCCGGCGCTTCTGTGGCTGCCTCTCTTCCTGATCACCGCGGCCGGAGCCTGGGTACTGAACCTGGCGGGGGCCGGCATTCCGGTCGATGGCTACGGACGGCTCTTCCAGGCCACGGCCGGTTTCAGCGGCATCGCGACGGCGACGGCCGGGGTGTGGATCTCGTGGCGCGCGTGCCGGCTGCTCTTCTCCGAGCGTGCGTCGGCGTGGGCCGCACTCGTGCTCTGGTTATCCTCGAGTGCGATCTACTATTCGCTGGTCTCACCGACCTATTCGCACGCCGCTTCGTTGCTGGCAAACAGCGTGTTCTGGTACGTGTGGATCCGGACGGGTGGTGGCAGCCAACTGCCAAGGGCTGCGCTACACAACATCCAAGATGCACATGGATTCGACAATTGGAAGTTGACGTTGGCGGACGCCAGCGTTGTTGGGCCTCTGTACCGGCATCGCTGCCCTCATGCGCTGGCAGGACGCCATCCTGCTGGCACCCGTCGCGCTCGATCTCCTCGTCCGGTTGCGCGCCCGCCAATTCTCGTTTGCTCGAGTCGTGGGCCTTGGTGCGATCGCGCTCGGCGCCGCGGCTCTAGCCTTCATTCCCCAGATGGTGGTGTGGATGGTCCTCTACGGCCAACCACTGGCGATGCCGCAGGGCGGGAGCTTCATGCGGTGGACCGAGCCGGCGCTCTGGAGCGTGCTCTTCTCGGACTGGCACGGGCTCTTCACCTGGACCCCCATCGTCGTGATCGCCCTCGTTGGATTGGTGCCGCTCGCGCGCAAGCACGGCACGCTTGCGGCCGGCGCGATCCTGTTCCTGCTGCTGTCGTGGTACGTGAATGCCGCCGTCGCGGACTGGTGGGCCGGCGAGGCCTTCGGCTCGCGCCGGTTCCTGAGCTGCTTTCCAATCCTCGCACTCGCGCTCGCCGCGTTGATCGACCGGTGGGCACCGCCGTTGCGCAAGCTCGCCCTCGTCGCAGCAGCCATCGTCGTGCACACCGGATTGCTTCTCGTCCAGTACCAGGCCTTCATGCACGGCCTGCGCGACGTGGTTCCGTACCCGCGCGGTGCGTACAACTTGTGGGTGGCGCGATTCGTCGTCCCGTTTGACCTGGTGCGGGAGTGGCTGACTCGATGAGCAAGCTCCGCGAGCTCTCGAAGGGGATCGCCATCTACGGCTCGGGTGACGTCGCCGTCCAGATCCTGAACTTCCTGCTGCTGCCGCTCTACGTCGTCTACCTGAGCCAAGGCGGACTACGGGGTCATCGCGCTGCTCGCCGCGGTCGAAGCACCGGCGAAGCTGTTCTTTCGGTGGGGCGTCGACGGCGCGTTCATGCGCTACTGGTATGACTGCGAAGATGAGCAGGCACGGCAGCGGCTGGCAAGCACACTGTTCTTCTTCCTGCTGGGCGTCAACGGATACTGCTGATCGCATCGGTCTTCGCGGCACCGTTTCTGTCGGAGCGCCTGCTCGACAGCCCCGGCTACACCCTGGCGCTACAGCTGGTGCTCCTCAATACCTTCGCGATCGGATTCACATTCATCCCCTTCCACGTTCTGCGCATGCAGAACCGCGCCGCGCAGTTCAGCGGCCTGACGCTGGCGCGGTCGCTTGTCGACCCTGCTGCTTCGCCTCGGCCTGATCGTCGGGCTGGGCTACGGGGTGATGGGGATCGTCCTGGCGGACGTCATCGTGACAACCCTTCTGATGCTGGTGCTGCTCCGGTGGTTCGCGCCGTTGATCCGTCCGGTCTTCTCGCGCGATGTCCTGCGCGCCGCGCTGAAGTTCGGTCTGCCCCGTGTGCCACACGGCTTCGCGCTGCAGGTCATGTCCGTCGCCGACCGCGTGATCCTCAAGTCCTACACTTCGTTGGACGTCGTCGGGATGTACTCGATGGGAGTGAGCTTCGGACTCGTGCCGAAGATCGCGCTCGGCGCCTTCGAATCGGCATGGGCGCCGTTTTATTACGCCACCTCGCGCGAACCGGATGCCAAGCGGGTGTTCACGACAGTGGCTACCTACGGAATCACCGCGCTCGCGCTGATGACCGCCGGTCTCTCCGCTATCGCCGCCGATCTGCTCGACGTCATGACCGGAGGACGGTTCGTCGAGGCGGCGCCGGTCGTGACCTGGACGGCGATCGGTGTCTTCTTCTACGGTGTCTACTTGCTGACGTCGATCGGTCTCAACATCACGACGAACACGAAGTACTACCCGGTGTCGACAGCCGTCGGCGCCGCGGTGAACGTCGGCTTGAACTTCCTCCTGATTCCGTCGTACGGCATGCTGGGAGCCGCCTGGGCGAACGGCGCGTCCTACGCCGTCCAATCCGGCATCGCGTACCATTTCTCGCAGCGCTTCTATCCCATCCCGCACGAACGAGCGCGAATCGCCCGCGCCGTCGCGGCCGCGATCCTGGCGTATGTTGTCGCCGTCTTTCTTCCGGCGATGCCGCCTCTCGCCGGTCTGCTGGCGCGCGGCACCACGGTCGTTGCGGTAATGGGCGGCGTGCTGTGGACGATGGGATTCTTCAACGCGGACGAACTTCGCTGGCTGAACAGCCTGCGGCAGGTCCGTCGCGCCGCCGCGGCCCGCACGCCGATGACCCGTGCCGCCGACGCAACCGAGATGGGCGGCGAGATCGTATCGGTCGACGTCCCGGACGATCTCATCGACACCAGCGATAAGGGGCGCCGGCGCTGATGCGGACGCGATCAGGAACGGTTCTCGCGCTCGCGGTCATCACCGCAGTGGCCCTGGCGCTGCGCGTGTCGGGCGTGCAGTACGGACTTCCGGCCGTTTACAACCCCGATGAAGTGGCGATCATGGCGCGGGCGCTCAGCTTCGCGAAGGGCACGCTCAACCCGCACAACTTTCTGTACCCAACACTCTATTTCTACGTTCTCTTCGGATGGGTGGGCTCCTATCTGGGAGTTGTTTGGCTCGCCGGCGGCGTCTCGACGGTGGCGGAGCTCCAGGCGCTCTACTTCACGAATCCAACCGGCATCTACACTGCCGGGCGCCTGCTCGGCGTCGCCTGTGGCACAGCCGCGGTAGTGGCCGTCTACCATCTCGGTCAACGGCTCTTCGACCGACGCATCGGCATCGCGGCAGCGATCTTCCTGGCTGTCGCGCCACTCGCCGTGCGCGATTCCCATTACGTGAAGCACGACGTTCCGGCAACGCTCGCCGTGGTCCTTGCGCTCATCGCTATCGTTCGCATCTGGCCGCTGACACCTCGACCCGGCAGAATGAGGAACGACGTCGTCGTGGCGGCCGCTGCGTGTGGCGTGGCGTTCTCGACGCATTACTACTGCATCTTTCTTGCGCTACCTCTCCTGTGGGCGATCATCCAGCGCTGGCGGACCGACGGCTGGCACGTGGTGTTTCGCCACGCCGCGACGGCGGGGATCATCTCGGCAGTCGTCTTCTTCGCGCTGTCGCCGTTCCTGCTGGTCGAACCGATCGTTGCCTGGCAGGACATTACGGCGAACCGCCAGATCGTCGTCGATCGCGCGGTTGAGAGCGGTGCGTTTGCACCGGCTCGCCGCTACGCCGAGATGCTCTGGACTGATTCAATGGGCCGGGCGGTGATTAGCCTCGCGCTGGCTGGCGCCGCCTGGATGTTCGCGACAGCCTCCGCTCGGGCGATCCTGCTGGGTCTCTTCCCGCTCGGCTTCCTCGCGTTCATCGTCAATACCGCGCCGGCCAGCCGCTACCTCAATCCGGTTCTTCCCTTCATCGCGATCCTCGCAGCCTGGACGATCACGGCGCTGGCAGACCGGTTGCGCGCGCCACGGGCGGCGCTGTGGGTCGTCGTTGCCGCAATCGCGGCATCGCCCCTGAGCGCGAGCGTTCGGACCGACGCGTTCTTCCGCATGGACGACACGCGGACTCTGGCGCAGCGGTATATCGAGAGTCACGTGCCGGCCGGGACCACCATCCTGATCCAGCCGTATTCAGTCCCGCTGGTCACGTCGAAAGAAAGCCTGATCGAAGCGCTCACGCGCAACCTCGGCGGTACGACGCAGGCCTCGACGAAGTTCCAGATTCAACTCGGGCTGGATCCCTATCCCGCGCCGAGCTACAGGCTTATCTGGCTCGGCCGTGGCGGGCTGGACGCTGAGAAGATCTACGTAGATCCAGCGCAGCTGGCCAGTTCGGACGGGCTGGCAGCTTTGAAGCAACTGGGAGTGACGTACATCGTCCTGAAGCGGTACAATACGGTGGATCCTGAGCTGAGGCCATTGCTGGCCGAGCTGTCCCGGCGTGGACGGCTGGTGGCTGAATTCACGCCGTATCGCACAGGTTCAACCGAAGCCGAACGGGCCCGGATCGAACCTTTCCTTCACAACACCGACACCCGGATCGATGACGCGCTGGAGCGTCCCGGTCCACCGCTGGAGATCTGGCAGCTCGAATGGCCCTGACTCGGAGATTGCGCGAATCGATCGCGACGCGCGCCCGTGCCATCCCACTGGCGCGGCATGCCTGGGCTCGCTACCGCCGCCGGAAGTACGAACGCCGGATCGAACGGTTCGTGCGGGAGAAGACCGGACGCGCGGACCGGCTGCCGGCAGGGGCCGTTTACGAAGCCACAATGCGGTGCAATCTGCACTGCGAGTTCTGCTACGTCGGCGACTTCCTCAACATCGAGGGGGAGTGGCGGACCGAGATGGATCTCGACGCCCTGCGCAAAGCTTTCCCGCAGCAGGACGACTTCCAGGTCAGCCTGACCGGCGGCGAGATCTTCATGCGGAAGGACATCCTGTCGGTCATGGATCTGTTCCGCGAAAAAGGCTACGCCTGCGGCTACCTCACGACCAACGGCACCATCATCACCGAGGAACGCGCCGAAGCGCTCGCGGATCTGGCCGCCGCCGGGTTCCTGAAACACATCAGCGTCTCGATCGACGGACCGAAGGAACGCCATGACGTCGCGCGTGGACTGAAAGGCACATTCGACCGGACCACCGAAGGGCTCCGTCGTCTGCAGGCCGCGGCACGCCGCAAGAACGCGCCGCTCCGGGTCAGCATCAACACCACGGTCGCGCACGAGAGCCTCGATGCGCTTGACGAGATGGTGGACGTTGCGCAGGAGCTCGGCGTGGACGCGATCGGTCTCAATCACCTGATGTTCAGCACGCCGGAGGAGGTGGCCGAAACCGTGCGGCTGCTGGGCGTCGATGACCCCTCCGTCATCGCGACCTTCGTGACCCAGGATCCTGGACTCGACATCGAGCGCGTGCGGACCAAGGTCGCAGCGCTGCAGCAGAAGTGCCGCGAGCGGAACGTGCTCTTCGACTACCGCCCGAAGGTTCATCCCCAGTTGATCGAGAACTACTACACACCGGGGGCGAAACTCGACGGGCGCTGCCTCTACCCCTTCCTGCAGGCGCGCGTGTCCTTCTCCGGCAAGGTCTATTTCTGCCCGTTCATCCGCGTCGAAGTCGGTGATCTGCACACCCAGTCGCTCGAAGAAATCTGGAACGGCGACAAACTCGTCGACATGCGCAAGCGGCTCGTAGAGAACGGCCTGTTTCCCGTCTGCCGGCGCTGCTGCAAAGTGGAGCTCTCCCCGGTCCCGGTCGCTGAGCCATTCGGCATCGGCGTCACTGCTCCGCCGCGACGCGCCATTCCGCTGACCGTGGTTCGATAATTTCAAGATGCTGGGTCAACGAACTCTTCTCATCAACCCGCCCCTGATCAACGGCGTGGCGTTCACCCGCCAGGGCCGCTGCCAGGAGCGCGACGACGTGCTCGGCACGACCAAACCGCCCTACACACTGGCGCTGATGGCCGCGCTGCTGCGGAATGCCGGAATGGGCGTGCGGCTGATCGACGCGACCGCCGAGCGGATCTCGATCGACGAGGTCATCACGCGTCTTGATGCGGACGGCTTCACGCCGACGCTGATCGTGTTCCCCTCGACGACGCCGACGCTCGACGCGGACGTGATCGCGATCGGACAGCTCAAGGCGCGCTACAAGGCGCCGATGTTCTGCTTCGGACCACACGCCTCGACGGTGCCGGACCTCTCGATGGCCCGCGTGCCGGCGATGGACGGGATGTTCGTCGGCGAACCGGAGGAGGGGCTCGCCCAGCTCGCCGGCCTCGGGTCGCTGTCCGACCTGGGGGCGGTGCCGAACCTCACGTGGCGCCAGCCTGATGGCGCGGTGGTGCCTCACCGGGCGCACGGCAACTACGGCAGCTTCCTCGACATGCCCTATCCGGCATGGGACCTGGTACCGCTGCACAACTACGGCTTACCCCTGGTCGACAAACCGTACGTCATCGTCGAGACGAGCCGCGGGTGCCCCTACTCATGCGACTTCTGTGTCGCACCGATTCACCAGGGGCACAAGTTCCGCGAGCGCAGCGCCAAGACGCTGGTGGACGAGATCGAGCGCACGTATCGGGACCACGGCATCGAATACTTCTATCTCTGGGGCGACACCGTCACGCTCAACGTGAAGTCGTTCTCGGCCTTCTGCGACGAGTTGATTGCCCGCAAGCTGCCGATCCAGTGGTTTGGGAACGCGCGCGCGGACAATCTCACCGATCCGGCGTTCGTGCACCGGCTGCGGCGCGCCGGCTGCTGGATGCTGGCCCTGGGGATCGAGACCGAGTCCGAGGAAGTCCGCAAGGACATGGTCAAGCGGCTCGAGAGTCAGAAGATCGAAGCGGCCTTCCGCAACATGCGTGACGCGGGCATCAAGTCCTTCGCCTTTTTCATCTTCGGGTACCCGGGTGAGACGCTCGATACCATGAACCAGACGGTGAACTACGCCGTTCGGCTGGATCCCGATTTCGCCAACTTCTACCCGGCCGTTCCGTATCCCGGCACGGCGATGTACGCAAAGGTCGTCAAGGACGGACTCCTGCCCCCGGGTGCCGATTCGGACTGGTCGAAGATGGAGTACTCGTACTACCTGATGAGCGGGAACGGCCTGAACGACAAGGTCGTGATGGACGCCATTCAGCGCGCGAAGCGGCGCTTCTTCCTGCGGCCCGGCTACCTCGCCCGCCACGTTAGCGACGTCGCCCGTCTTGCCATGTCGAAGCGGGCGATTTTTACGCAAGTGTTGTCACGCACACTCTTTGGCGCCAAGGTCGTCGACACCGCGCCGCCGGCCGCACTCAGGAACGCGCCAGCGGCCCTTGCTGAAGCTGATCGACGGTGAGGCGCGCGTAGCGCTGCCGAAGCGCCGGCAGTGACCGCTTGAAGCCCCACAGGTCGCGCAGCTGCGCGAGGTAGCCAAGCGCTTCGCGCGTGTTCATCTTGCTCTCGCCCGCCGTCCGGCCAACGAACACGTAGGGCACTTCCACGACTCCAGCGGGTCGGCTTCGGACCAGGAGTTCGAGGCAGATCTTGAAGCCGCCGGCAGAGATACGCACGCCCTGCGCGAGATCCTTGCGAATCAGGAAGAAACCCGAGGTCGCGTCCTTCACCGGCGTCAGCCCGCGTGCCATCAGGCAGGCGAACCGGGACATCAGCAACCGTCCGGCACCCCAGTTCTTCGTTCCGCCGCCGGGGATGTAGCGGCTGCCCACGACCATGTCCGCCTGCGCCTGCTGCATCGAGGCCAGCATCCGGGGCAACATCCGCGGCGGGTGACTCAGATCCGCGTCGATGACCCCGACAATCGGCGCGGTTGCCGCCGCGAACCCCTCGACAACGGCAGTACCGAGGCCGAGTTTTCCGGCGCGATGGATGACCTTGATTCGGTGGCGCGTTGCGAGCTCGTCGGCCAGCGCACCGGTGCCGTCCGGCGAATTGTCGTCCACGATGACCAGCTCGCCGTCTAAACCCTCAGCGTGGTAACCGGCAAAAATCTCCTCGACGAGGTCGGCAAGGCGGTCACGTTCGTTGTAGGTCGGGACAACGATGGTGAGGGCGGCGGACGAAGGGGCGTTGGGCACTGAGTGGTTAGCAAGCACTATAATTCACTCGTCAGGCGCGTCATTGACGTCGCCCGTAAGTGTCCTTTACTATTGGTCTTCCTAACTCCCCCAGCACTCTAAAGCACGTCAGAATATGACACTCACCGCCTTTGCGGCTGCCATTCTGGGAGTCCTTTCGCTCGCTGCACCACCACCACCGACGCAGCCGCCGGGAGGCCAGGCGGTCGCCAAATCCGCATGGCAGCACCTCTCAGAGGGACGCACGGCTGAAGCACTGGCCGCCTATGAAGACCTTGCCGGCCGGTTGAAAACGCCGGCTCCGGACCTTCTGCAGGCGATCATCAAAGCGTTTGCGGCACCCCTCCGACAGCATGAGGACTCCAGGGTACGAGTTGACGTCTGCGACGCTCTCCTCCAACTCGGTCCGGATGCTCCTTGCTCTGCCGAACTAAACAGACTCGCTAATGATGGCTCGATCGATATCGGCACCCGGCTTGCCGCCGCCAGTTCGCTTTTCGAGCACTCGGCTCCCGGTGCTCGGGATGTAGTGAACCTGGTCGTTGGCGCAGCCATTACGGCCTCGCCCTCATCAGCGGCCGATGGCCTTGCCAGGCTGCCCCCTGAGATCTCGAACGAACCGCTGAAGCGGCTCGCGATGTCCGACAACCGTGATGCCCGCTACGTGGCTACGCTCGCTCTGAGCCGCAGGGGAACCGAAGATGTTGTGACGACTCTGCGAACCGTCGCCGCTGACCCCGACGCCGGAGCGGCACGCCTCGTCGCCTATATCGGGCTGGCGGCGACCGGTGATCCTGGTGGCCTGAAGGTCGTACGGGACACACTGCCCCTCATCAAGGGGCGCGAACGCCTCGAGGCCGCCCTCGCGCTCACGGCAGTGAAGGACCCCAAGGTCCTCCTCTGCTCCAGGCAATGTTGGCCGGTGAGCACGAAATGCAGCGGGTTGAAGCGGCACAGACCTCTATCCCCGAAGTTGCCGGATCTCGCAGCGCCGGTACTCCCGAGTGCCAGCACGAGCACCAATCCCTGGGTTCGGATACGGGCCTTCCAAGCCCTTGCGGAGCTGGGCCTCCCCTCCACGCCGGCGATACGCCGCGCGATGAGCGATAGCAACGCCTCCGTTGCGGCCGCCGCGCTCGACGTCGTAGCGCAGGACACGCGGCGGGCCTCGAAAAAGTGACGCGACTGCCACTCTCATTTATTGTCGTGCTGACGATAATGAGTGTGGCCTCAGGCTTCGTGGATCTCCGGACGCGCGCCTATCCTGCTCGCGCCTATGAGGAGTTCATGCCTCGCGTGGTCGACGGCACCGCCGATGCGCCGGAGAAGTATCGCGTCCTCGTGCCCTTCAGCCTCAATGCCATCGCCCGAGCGACCGGTCTGACGCCGGGGACTCTCTGGCACACCAGCCGACTGGTCCTATTCTGGCTGGCCTATGTCCTGTTCTTCATCTACCTGCGTACCTGGCTGGCGCCCCCCGACGCTCTCCTTGGAACCGCAATTGTGGCGGCGACCATTCCGCTCACGTTCACGAATTCCTGGGCGCATCCGGACCACATTGCCGAACTGGCCCTGTTCACCGCTGGCTGCCTCGCCATCGCCCGCCAGCAAACAGTCTGGCTGTTCGTTCTGGTGGCGGCCGCAGCCCTGAACCGTGAAACCGCGGTCTTCCTCGTTCCTCTCTACTTTCTGACCGGCCCCGTCAGCCGGGGCCGGGTCGCCCTGACCGTCCTGCTGCTCATCGAGTGGGGGGCCATCTATACAGGGCTTCGCTTGTGGCGGGGTTTTCAGCACTACGACTATTGGCAGGTGGGCAGAAACCTTGAATTTCTTCAACTTCTGCCTGATAATTATGATCCTTACTATCGCGCTTACGCCTATTTTGGGATTTTACTGTTTGGCGGGCTCCTTACTGTGGCCATGCACAGGTCGAGGTATGCCCGGCCCCTTTTCGTGAACCGCGCGCTCTGGGTCGTTCCCATGATCGCCGGGGTTGCGTTTGCGATTTCGAGCATTATCGAAAGCCGGATTTTCACTCCGTTGTTTCCCTTGGTGATGCCAGCCGTAATGTTCGCATTGCTGCCGGCCGATAGATACATAAGCCCTGCGACTGTGAACGAACGCCATGCATAAACTCCGCAATCTCACCTGCCTGCTCCTGTTGCTGATTCCTTCAGAGCTGTACGCCCAGCGGTTCACGCATATCGGACCGGCGACCCTCACAGGTGCGAACAACAACAGCGCCGTCAACGACATCGCTTACAACGACAAGCAGCGCGTTTACCTGCAGGTGTGGGGGCACCCAGTCGTCTATGGGCGGTTCCTGTCGGCCGACGGCGTCGCCATCGGCGCGGGCCCATTCGTGATCGCGCAACAGAGCGAATCGGACGCCGTTCCGAGAGTGACCTACAGCGCCGACAGCGGCGACGATGTCTTCCTGGTGCGGTTCACGAGTGAGTTGAACCGAGGGCAATACCTTTACGTGCGGACCGTCCGCTATGTCAACGGCGCGCCCGACATGGGGCCGACACAGCTGGTCTACGGTGGCGGAACCCAGATCGCCAGGGCAGGGGGGATGGCGTTCAACCCCACTAGACGCCAATTTCTTATCACTTGGGAGAGCCCAGCCGGAGGATGGGATGTCTTCGGTCAGCTTTGGCAGGTTAGTGGTCCCGCGAGCAGCCCAACCATTTCGCCGGCAACGGCCGTACTGAACATCTCCGAGATGAACAACGCGCAGGGCACGCCCAATGTCGCGTATGACTGGAAACACGACAATTACATGGTTGTGTTTCGCGGTGAGCACCCCGCCTCAGAACTGGTGAAGGGGTCCTGGGCGCGCCGGCTCACGTTTGACAGTGCCAATAACGTCTCGAAATCAGGTCTTATCGAACTGAGCAGCGGCCATGGGGAGCCCGCGGAACAGAACGTGGTCTACATGCCCGAGATCGATGGTTATCTCACCCTGTGGACTGACGTCACGCAGGTTCGAGATCTCTCGGGCCGCGTAGTGGATCATTTCGGCAACGCCACCGGCGGGATCTTCCCCATCCTCGCGACAAGCTCCAACGAGGGTGCAGCCGACGCCAAGTACAGTCCCTACACTCGCACCGTTGTCGTAGCGGCCATGCGGGATGCGACCCGATACGTGCAGGGCGTGGAGATGTCGTCCGGCGGGCAAGTGGTTGACTTCTTCAAAGCAACCACGGCGCTACCCGATGGGCCGTGGGAGTCCTTCTTCCCGCACGTGGCAGTGGGGCACGACGGTCGCTTTGGTATCAGCTATGTGAACGGTTATCACTACGTTTACACAGACACGCTTCAGATTCCGACCACCCCGGGGGGCCATTTCCCGACAGGCGGTGGCGAGGTCTGCTGTGATCCTCCGCCGCCGCCACCCCCACCGCCACCGTCGCAGCCGCAACCGCGGATGTCGATCGATTCACCCGCCAACGGCGCACGGGTCTCCGGCAACGGCTTCGGTATCTGGGGCTGGGCGCTCGACGCCGCTGCGACCGATAGCTCGGGCGTGAACATGGTGCACATCTGGGCGTATCCAACCAACGGCGCCGCGCCGCCTTCGTGGGGTGGGCTCGAATACGGTTACGGGCGCGCCGATGTGGCCGCCGCCTTCGGTGCGCGCTTCGGGTCGTCTGGCTTCGGGATCACGGTCCAACTCCCGCCGGGAACTTACGACCTCGCGGTGTTCCCGCACAGCACGGTGGCGGCGGCATTCACGGCAGCGTCCGTCATCCGCATCACGGTCGACGCACCAGTCTCGATACCACGCATGTGGGTTGACACCCCGGCGATGAACGAGAACGTCTCCCAGAACGTCCGGGTCAGCGGGTGGGCAGTCGATCTCGGCTCCGTGACCAACGCAGGTATCGACGCCGTTCACGTGTGGGCTTACCCGACCAACGGTGGCCCCGCCATCATGGTCGGTGTGGCCTCGTACGGGCTGGGGCCGGCCGGATGTTGGCAACGCCTTCGGGACACGGGCGGTTTACGAGCTCCGGGTTCAGCGTTGAAGGCACGCTGCCGCGTGGTGACTACAATCTCGTCGTCTACGCTCACAGCCGGTCGTGATTCGTTCAACAACGTCTTCGTGGTCCCCATTCGCGTGAATTGATGCAGTTTAGGGGCGGTTCGCGAACCGCCCCTACGGTTGATCCGATGAGCAGGACAAGCCGGAATTTCGCCGGGTCCCTCATACTGATCCTCTTGGTGGCCGCGCTCCTGCGCGGCCTTTTCCCGGCCGCTGATCCCCCCACCAACCCAACGTCCGGCATCGTCTGGCACGACGAGGGTGCCTGGGTCCATAACGCGCGGAACAGGGCGCTGTTTGGCGCATGGTCGCTGGACGCCTGGAACCCGATGTACATCGCGCCAGTGTTCACGGGCCTCGAATACCTGTCCTTCAAGACGTTCGGCGTTGGCGTCCGGCAGGCTCGCCTGGTGCCCGAAGTGCTGGGAGTGCTGTCTGTCCTCCTGCTCGCGCTCGGCGTCCGGCGAATCGCTGGGAGCGCGCCGGATTGATAGCCGGGGCGCTGCTCGCGACCAACTACCCGTACGTCATGTGGAACAGGGCGGCGCTGATGGAGGGGCCGATGATCGCCTTCCTCGTCGCCTCCTGGTACTGCTACGTTCGGGCCCAGAGCCGGGCCTGGTGGGGACTGTTCGCCGGAACCTTTGCGCTCCTCGGCTTCTTGACCAAGGCTGCAGCGGCGTTCTATGCAGCCGGGCTCGGTGCCGACGCCCTGATCGTGCTCGGGCTTCACATCGCAGGACGTCCCGTGGATGCAGCGCAGCGTCGAGCCGCGATCATGACTTTGACCGGACTGGTCGCGGCATCACTCGTGGCGCTTGCGGTCTTCGTGGTTCCAAACTGGACGGAGTATCGCTTCTACAACTGGCAGATGTCGGTCACGCGCAAACCGAGCTACGGCCTGGGTGCGCTCGTGGATCGCGCTTCGTGGTTCCCGATCCTCCACGACCTGTTCACCCGGATGTGGTTCTCGGTCACGCTGGGGATCGCGGCGGCGGCAGTCCTGCTGGGGACATGGCGAACAGCGTCGGCGGGCGAGCGGGTGCTCGGTCTCTGGATCGGGCTCGGGGCACTCGAGCTGATCCTGCACGACGTAGGGAACGAACGGCGCTTCGTCCTGTTCATCCCTCCGCTGGTCGCTCTGAGTGCCATCGTGCTCGGCGGCCGTCGCGCGCTCGTGCCTGCGTCGTTGGCGTCGATGTCCAGGAAGCGGGCCCTCGTGGCGGCGCCGGTCCTGCTGTATGGCCTGTATGTGATCTACGGCTCGATCGTCCGGACCGCGTTCATCTACGAGGTCTCGCCGAACGTCAGGATGGCGGCGGCACTCGCCGTCATGACTGCGATCGCGATCTACGCGGCCTGGCCCCGCGTTCTCGCGATGCTCTCGCGCACGATCGTGACACCCCGGGCCGCCATGGCACTGACCGCGATCCTCGTCGCCGGTGACCTGGTGCAGTACGGACAGTGGGTTGTGGGCCGCACCTACGAGAATTACGAAGCGTCGAGGGCAATCGGCACCGCGCTGCCGCCCGGCACACTCGTCCACGGCAAGCTGGCCAACGGGTTGTCGCTCGAGAATCAGATCAAACCGGTCTTTGTGGGGAGGGAGTTTGGCAACTTCGAGGACCGGAAGCGCCGCGATGATGTGCGATATATTCTGACGTATATCGTTCCGAGCGTCGGCTACGAGTCCCAGCGAAAATCCCGGACAGGAACCCGGTCATCCAGGACGTGCTCGACGCCTACCCGAATCGCACCATCATCATGACTTTTGACGTGGCTGAGACCGCCACCGGCCACGATCGCGCTGCCCTCATCGACAAGTTCGGTCGTGAGAAAGATTGACGAGCGCGCCATCAAGGCGCACGCCGACCTTCGCTTCCGGTCCGAGTACGATTACGCGCTCTTCGGTACTACCGAAGCGCGAAGGTGATCGCCTTCCTCGATCGCGCCGGTGTGGCGCTGACAGGGCGCATCCTCGATGCCGGCTGTGGCGGCGGAGGCATGCCGCTCTCGCTCGCGGAGGAAGCCTCCCTCGTCGTCGGCATCGATCCAGCTGAGCGTTTCCAGCAGGCGGGTGTTCGGCTCGGTCAGGAGCGCGGGCTCAAGAATCTCCACTTCGCTCTCGCGGACGGCATGTATTTGCCGTTCCCGGACGGATCGTTCGACCTGGTCCTGTCGCATGCCGTGATCGAGCATGTCGCGGATGCGCCGTTGTACCTGCGCGAGGCCGCGCGCGTCCTCGCCCCCGGCGGTCGGATGTTCCTCTCGACGGCGCCCTATCTGTCGTTTGCCGGCGCACACTTGCCCCGGCTGAAGATCCCGGTGCCGCTGCACCTCATCGCCGGCCGCGGGATCGCCTTTCGAACGTTTCAGTTCCTCGCCCGGCACGCCCCCTGGGCGCTGAAGGAACCGGCCAACGAGAATTCGTTCATCCAGGCAGCGCGCAAGGGCGAGAAGAAGTTCGACGACCTGCTCGAGCTCGTCACCGTGCAGCGTCTGCGCGGCCAGATCATGGCCGCCGGGTTCCGCATCGTTCGCGAAGAGCTGCACGCGACCAAGACCGTCCGGCGCATGCCGGCCCCGCTGGGACGATGGCTGAAGGACAGCCCGTTGACGCAGGACCCTTTGATCAGCAACATGGAGTACGTGCTGGCAAAGGCGGGAGCGTAGAGTGGCGGATATCGATCGATACCGGTCCGACGACAAGCGGGCGGTAGACGCACTCTACCGACGTGTGTTCGGTCACGATGCCGCCGAAGCAAGCCGGCTCCGCTGGGACTGGCAATACCGTCGCAACCCCAACAACCCCGGCCAGGAACCCGAAATCTGGATCGCCCGCGAGGGCCCGGCCATCGTCGGGCAGTACGCGACGATGCCGGTGAAGTTGTCGCTGGGCGGCCGGGAGGTCCAGGGCTCGTGGGGCATGGACGTCATGGTGGCGCCAGAGCGCCAGCGCCAGGGCCTCGGCGAGGTGCTGTTCAGGATGTGGGACCGCAACGTGGGCGCGTCGCTCGGTCTTGGCCTGTCGGACGCTTCCTACCGCCTGTTCCAGAAACTGCGCTGGCCCGACGTCGGGCCGGTGCCCTGTTTCGTGAAGCCGCTGACGCGGCGGGCGCTGCGCCGCCCCAACTGGCCGGTCGGTGTGAACCGGCTGGTGTCCGCCTTGACGCTGCCGGTCGTGAAGGTGGTGGCGCGCAACCGTCCGCTCGCGGCGGAAGTGCGGATGATCCAGCGATTCGATGAAAGTTTCACAGAGCTGTGGAACGAGCTGGCGCCGAAGTTCAACCTTGCGGTCCGCCGTGACGCCGCCTATTTGAACTGGAAGTATGTCAACGCGCCGCACGTGCGGTATTCGATCGCGGCACTCCGCCGTGACAACCGTAACGTCGGGTATGCGGTCTACCGCCACTTCACCGAGCCGCGCGGGCGCGTCACCATCCTGGTTGACTTTCTGGCGGACCCTGGCGACGAGCAAGGGGTCGAGACGCTTCTGCGCTGGGTCGACCGCGAAGCACGCCAGGCCGACTCCGACAAGATCCGGACCTTTGCGATGCACGCCGGGTTCCGCCGGATTCTGCGCCGCTCGGGCTACTTCGTCGTCAAATCCACGATGGAGTTCGTCGTCAAGATCAACGGCCTCCCCGTCGATATGCCGTTCTACGAACAGACCGATACCTGGCATGTCACGCTCGGCGATTCAGACCAAGACCGATGAGAGCACGTGCGATGGGGTGCGATGTGCGACGTGCGTGACGAGTGCGACGGCGTGCGACGTGCGAGTGCGACGTCCGGGCGAGGTGCGAATCGGCCCGAGCGACTAGCGAGGGCTGGCAAGCGCTGGGGGTGGGGCCCCAGCGCAAACTAAATAACGTGCATCTCCTGGTAGGCATCGATACCGAGGGCGACAATCAGTGGGACGCGCAGGCGCGGCTGCACCAGCGCTTCGAGAACATCTACGCGCTGCCGCGGCTGCATGCGCTGTTTGCGCGCCACGGCGTCCGCCCGACCTATGTGATCACTCATCCTGTCGCCACCGATGCCCGTTCGGCCGCTGTGCTGCGATCCTTGCTGGCGGCAGGGGATTGTGAGATCGGCGCACATCACCACGCCTGGGAAACGCCGCCGTGCACGGAAGCCGACATCAAGCGGCACCCCTACGCATCGACCCTGCCGCGGGCGCAGTTCGAGGCGCAGCTCGACACCCTCACCGCCGCGATCACGGCAGCCGTTGGCACGGCGCCGGTGTCGTACCGTTCGGGGCGGTTCGGGTTTTCGGCGGATCACGTGGCCGCCCTCGAGCGCTGCGGGTATCTCGTCGAGTCGAGCGTCGCGCCGTTGTTTTACGAGACCCACAAGGGCGGGCCCGAGTTCGTCGAAGCGCCGCTGAAGCCGTATTTCCTCGCCTATGACAGCGCCACCGAGCCTGGCTCGAGCAACCTGCTGGAAGTGCCGGTATCGGCGGCATTGAACCGGGCCTTGCCGAAAGCTCTGCAGTATGCGTACGCGCGCGCGCCGAAGCCCTACACGACCAAGCGCGTGCTGCGCGCGTTGCGCCTGCTGCGGATGCGGTGGCTGCGGCCATCGTGGTCGTCGGTGGAGGACATGATGGGCCTTGCGAAGGATCTCGCGCGATGGAATGAACCGGTGCTGAATCTGCTCTTCCACTCGAGCGAAGCGATCGTCGGCGGCAGCCCGTACAACAAGACGCAGGGGGAACTCGACGCATTCTGTGAGCGACTGGATCGCTTCCTGGCATTCGCGGTCCGCGACCTGCGCGCCGTGCCGGCAACCTTCGCGGAGTTCCGCTCGGCCTACGCGCCGCAGAGCTGATGCGCGTCCATCACTGATGCAGATCCTTCACGTCACGCCGCACCTGCCGCCGGACCAGGCTGCCAACGCCCTGCTGCCCTGGCAACTGGGCAACTGGGCCCACGCGGGGGGAGAGCAGATCGAGTACGTCGCCCATCCGCCGAGGGCCGGGGGAAGTTCGCCGCTCGCGGGGCCGGTCACCTGGGTGCCTCGGACCAGCGGCGGCACTATTGCCCGCCGGCTGAAGGTCGCATCAGCCGTAGCGGCGTACCGGATGCGGTCGGCGCTCACGCCGGCCATCATGCGGGCCGACATCGTCCACGTCCACAGCAATGGGCTGCTCGCGGAACTGGCCGTGCTGCTGGCCCGCCGGGCCGGCAAGCCGGTGATCCTGACGTTGTACGGCACCGAGATCTGGCACTACGCGCCCAAGAAGTTCGGGCCTGACCTCTTCACCCGCGCCTACCAGGCGGCCTCGTATGTGACCTTCTACAGCGAGCGGTTGATGATGCGGGCGCAGGAGCTTGGCCTCGCGCGCCACAAGTCACGCACGATCTATCCACCCGTCAGCGAGGCGTTCAGCTGGCATGGCGAGGTCTCTCAACAGGAGGTGCGGCACGCACTGGGTATCCACAACGCCCACCTGCTGTTGAACGTGAAGCGCCTCCATCCTCTTGCCGGTCAACGCTTCCTCATCGAAGCGATGAATGAAGTGATCCGGTTGTTTCCGGATACACGACTGGTCATCTGCGGGACCGGTGAGATACTGGAAGAACTGAAGTCAGTCGCACGTTCTGCCGGAGTTGAACGCCACGTCACATTCGCGGGCATGATCGACAACACCGCGATCGCGCGTTACTGCGCCGCCGCGGATCTCTTCGTTCTCCCCTCGCTGCTCGAAGCACTGCCGACCGTCGCGGTCGAGGCACTGGCCTCCGGCACGCCGGTTCTGTCGAGCGATAATCCAGGCGGCCTCGAGTTGAACGACGTCTTTGGTCCTGACGTTGTCGATCGTACCGAAGGAACAGTCGATGGCGCTCGCGGCGGCAATCGGTGATTTCCTGCAGCACAAGCGGCGCACGCTCGGCAGAACGCAGGAGGCAATCGACCGGGAGTTCCGTCCCGACGCCGTGGCGGCGCAGTATCGCGACATCTACGCAGAACTCACCACAGAAGAAACACAGCGGAACACAGTCAGGTGATGGAGAGCGGCAAACGGCTGATGAACGGCGTGCACGTGCGGCCCGAGCAATGAGCGAGGGCTGGCAGGCGCTGGGGGTGGGGCCCCAGCGCAAACTAGAATAAGGAGTTCATGTAATGGCGTTCATCGACAGGCTCAGCGAAGACCTCGTGGCGGCGATGCGGGCAAAGGACGTGCTCCGCCTCGGCGCGTTGAGGATGGCCAAGGCCGCGCTGATGAACCGCGAGATCGAGCGCGGTCGTGCACTCGACGAGACCGAGTCGCTGCAGGTGATCTCGTCGCTGATCAAGCAGCGGCGGGACTCGATCGAACAGTTTCAGAAGGGTGGACGCGAGGAGCTCGCGCGCAAGGAGGCCGACGAGATCACGGTCCTCGAGAAGTACCTGCCGCCGCCTGTCGATGCGGTCCAGCTCGAGGCGGCCGTCGACGCCGCGATCAAGGAAACAGGGGCGGCGTCGCCGAAGGACATGGGCAAGGTGATGAAGGCCCTGGCGGGCGCGTTCCCGGGGGCCCAGGTGGACGGCAAGGCGCTCAGCGAGCTCGTCCGGCGCAAACTGGCCGGCGGCTAAATCTGCAAACTTTTGTCAGCGTTCGCCCGTCTAACGGTTTGAAAGGCACGCACAAGCCTCTCATCCATCCTCCATCAGGCTCCTGTCGAAAGGCAGGGGCCTTTTTTTTCTGTTCCGACGCCCACTTTCGACACACCGGTGTTCGGTTCGTTCGCGAGCCGGACGCTTTGGGCCGAACCGTGAGACAAGCCCGCCCGGGCGGTCAATGTAAAGGTTGTAAAGTTTCAGCGATGAGTTCGAAACTCGCGAAATCCGCCGGACTGATTGGCGCCGCCACGCTGGCGAGCCGTCTGCTCGGCGTCGGTCGCGAGATGGTGCTGGCGGCGGTCTTCGGCGCCAGCACACAAATGGATGCGTTCAACGTCGCGTTTCGCGTCCCCAACCTGCTCCGCGACCTCTTCGCGGAGGGAGCCATGACGGCTGCGTTCGTGCCGACCTTCACGCGAACGCTCACCTCCGGCGGCAAGGAGGCGGCCTGGCGGCTCGGCAACCTGGTGATGAACGCGCTCATCCTCGTGACGGCCGCGCTCGCGGTGCTCGGCATGCTGTTCGCCCCCCAGATCACCGGCTCGTTCGCTCCGGAGTTCGCGGCTGAACCCGGTAAACTCGAGCTCACCACCGACCTCACGCGCATCATGCTGCCGTTCCTGACCATGCTGGCGGTGGCGACCGCGATGATGGGGATGCTCAATTCCCTGAGACGCTTCTTTGTGCCGTCGCTCTCGCCAGCGATGTTCAACGTCGCTTCGATCTTCAGCGCGCTCGCCATCGTGCCGCTGATGCCGTACTTCGGCCTGCAGCCGATCGTCGGGATGGCGATCGGCACCCTGCTCGGCGGCCTCGGCCAGATCCTGCTCCAGTGGCCAACGCTGAAACGGGAAGGCTTTCGCTATCAGCCGATCGTCAGTTTCAAGGACCCCACCGTTCTCGAGATCCTGCGCCTGATGGGACCTGCCACACTGGGCCTCGCGGCCGTCCAGGTGAACGTCTTCGTCAACACCGTTCTCGCCACTGGTGAAGCCGGTGCGGTGTCCTGGCTCCAGTACGCGTTCCGGCTGATGTATCTGCCGATCGGCATCTTCGGCGTATCTATCGCGACGGCATCGTTGCCGGACATCTCACGCCAGGCAAACGCGAACGACCTGCCCGCCGTTCGCGGCTCAGTGTCGCGCGGCTTGCGGATGATGTTGATGCTGAACGTGCCGGCCATGGTCGGGTTGATGGTACTGGCTGAGCCCATCGTTGCCATGATCTACGAGCGCGGTGAGTTTTATGCGAGGGACACAATGAACACCGCGAGCGCGCTGATGTTTTATGCGCCGGGCTTGATCGGCTACTCGGCCGTGAAGATCGCCTCGCCGACTTTCTACTCCCTCCGCGACAGCCGCACGCCCGTCATCGTCAGCGTCCTTTCCGTGGGCGCGAACCTGGCGTTGAATCTCGCACTGGTGCGCGTCCTCGGCTTCAAGGGGCTCGCGCTCGGCACCGGGATCGCCGCGATACTCAACTCCGTTGTGCTGCTCTGGCTGCTGCGCCGGCGCCTGGCCGGCCTTGATGGACGTCGTGTCTTTGTATCGCTTCTCAAGATCGCGGGCGCATCGGCCGCGATGGGTCTCGCGGCGCATATCACGCTGGGGTGGCTGTCTGCACTCACACCGGACGGCGGAGAGTTGGCAAAGATCGTACGCGTCGGAGGTTCCATCACAGTGGCACTGCTCGTCCTCGCCGCCTCGGCGCGGCTCCTGCGCATCCAGGAATTCAACGAAGCGACTTCTCGCGTGCTCACACGGTTCGGACGTCGTTCGGCGTGAATCTCTCCTTCTCCAAACTGCACCCGACGGTCATCCTCATGGCGTGCGCGCACATGATGGTGGACGGCTACGGCAACATCCTCGCGCCGCTGTTGCCGCTGCTGATCACGCGCCTGGATCTCAGTCTCGCGGCGGCCGGGACGATGACGATGCTGTTCCAGTTGTCGTCGTCGGTCGCACAGGTCGGCTTCGGTCACCTGGCGGACCGGTGGAACCCTCGCCTCCTGGTGATGGTGGGGCCGGTGCTCGCGATCGTCGTGCTCAGTTTCGTCGGCGTCGCCACCACGCCGTTCATGCTTGCCCTCATTCTGATCGTCGGCGGTCTGGGCGGCGCCGCCTTCCACCCGCCCGCGGCGACGCTGGCCCATAAGCTCGGTGGCAGCACACCCGGCCTCTCGATGTCGGTATACATCAGCGGCGGGACATTGGGCTTCTCATTCGGGCCGTTGATGTTCGCGCCGTTCGCCGAACGCTTCGGCATGGAGTGGACGCCGCTACTGGCCATCCCCGGCCTCCTGGTCATCGCCTTCTTCCTCAGGCGTGTGCCCAGGTTCGAGATCTCCTCTGCGGGCGGTATCGGTCCGCGCGCGCTTCTGCCATACGCGAAGCCGCTCGGCCTTCTCTACTTGATCGTCGTGCTGCGGACGATGACGTCCATCGCCTTCGCGACGTTCCTGCCCGTGATGCTGACACGGCGAGGCATGAGCGTCGGTGCCGCTGGGGCGGTGGTGGCGGGATACCTGTTCGCGAGTGGTGCCGGCGGGTTCCTCGGCGGACCGGCGGCGGACCGTTTCGGCGCCCGGCGAGTCATCGCCTGGTCGCTGATTGCGTCCTGCCCGTTCCTCTTCGCGGCGCCGTTGCTCGAAGGCGTTCCGTTCATGGTGACGCTGGCCATCGGCGGCTTCTTCCTCCAGTCCACGCTGCCGGTCAACGTCGTCTTCGGGCAGGCGATCGCGCCCGTCAGTGCCGCGACGGTGTCGTCGCTGATGATGGGCTTTGCCTGGGGCACGGGCGGAATGACGGTGCCGCTGACGGGCTATGTCGCCGACAGGATCGGCATCGAAAGCACGCTGCTCGTCCTCTCGCTCGTCCCATTGCTTGGAGCCGCGTGCGCACTTGCCGCTCCCGAAATCCATCCCGCGTCTGCCACCCGGAGGCACCGTGGCCTCGGGGCCGTCCGATCCGCCCAGCGTGGTACGATAGTTTCTTTCGACGCAAGCGAATGTCCCGTTACGGCCGCACCACCGCGATGAGTTATGCCTTCGGGCCGGGTCCGATGACCCCGGCCGTTAAGGTCATCATCTGCACGAACATCGCACTGTTCGTGCTGTCACTCTTCTTTCAGCAGCCGCTCAATAACTACCTCGGCCTGATCCCCCAGGCGGTTCTCGAACGTGGCTGGCTCTGGCAGGTCGGCACCTACATGTTCCTGCACGCCGGGCCGATGCACATCCTCTTCAACATGCTGGGCGTGTGGATGTTCGGGACCGAGCTCGAACGCGTGTGGGGCACGCGCGCGTTTGCCAAGTACTACGCGGTCACCGGCGTCGGTGCCGGCATCGTGGCGATCGCGGCGTCGTTTTTACCGATCGATGCACTGGCAGCGTCGTACAGGTCCGTCACGATCGGGGCATCAGGCGCACTGTTCGGGCTTCTTCTTGCCTACGCGATGCGGTGGCCCGAGCGCCCGATCCTTCTCATCTTGATCCCGGTCCCCGCGAAGTACTTCGTGATGATCTACGGCGCCCTGGCCCTGCTGAGCGTGACAGATCCACGCGTATCGGCGTCGGCTCACCTCGGCGGGCTGCTGGTCGGCTATCTCTACCTGCGCAACGGTCGTGGCGGCGGCATCACGGCCGAAATCAAGTACCGCTATCTGAAGTGGAAAATGAACCGGCTGCGCCGCAAGTTCGACGTCTACTCAGGCGGAAAGTCCGACTGGGACAGGCACGTTCACTAGCAGGATGCTGGTCGGAGTGCATCCCGCTAGATGGAAAAGGGAAAATGGAACATGGAAAAGAGCTCGGCTTCGGCGGACTTGCCCCTAGTCCAACACTTTTCCATCTTCCATTTACCCTCTTCCATTTCGGAGCTTGCTCGCTAGAGCAAGCTCCGGACATAGCCGCCGTCGATCTGCAACGTCGTCCCCGTCACATACGACGCGCGTCCTGACGCAAGGAACGCCACGACGTCCGCGAATTCCTCCGTTGTCGCCAGCCGCTGCATCGGGATCCTCGCAACCGTTCGCGCCTGGACGGCCTCGGCGCTGATGCCCTCACGCGCCGCTGCGGCCTCCGCAAGCTCCACCACTCGATCCGTCGCCGTGTAGCCGGGCGCGACGCAGTTCACGAGGATGTTGTCGGGGGCCAGTTCGTTCGCAATAGTGCGGGCCAGGCCGGTAATTCCTGCACGCAGTGCATTGGACAACACCAGGCCCTCGACCGGCTGCTTTGCCGAGATCGAGGTGATGTTGATGATGCGGCCACCGCCGCGGGCACGCATGTGCGGGATCACCGCCCGCGAGAGGCGCACCACGCTCATCAGCACGGAATCGATGGCTTCGCGCCATTCCTCGTCAGAAAATGACGTGAAGGGACCTGACTTGGGCCCGCCGGTGTTGGTGATCAGGATGTCGATCGCACCCAACTGGCGAGCGGCCGCCGCGACGAGGCGTTCGACGTCGGCCGCGCTCGAGACATCGGCCACGACCGGCACGATCAGCGAACCCGTCGCCGCCCGTAGCTCTGACGCGGTCTGCTCGAGCGCCTCGGCCGAGCGGGCGCAGATGGCAACGCGCGCCCCTTCCCGGGCAAGTGACAGCGCCGTGGCGCGCCCCAGTCCCTTGCTGGCGGCGCAGACGATCGCGCACTTGCCTTCGAGGTCGAGATTCACGATTTCCTGTGGAAGTAAGTGTCGGTGCCGTCCAGCCAGTCCTGTCGAATCGGGCTGAACAGATCCAGTTCGAACGTGTCGTCGAGGGCCTCGGCCTGGTGCTCGACCCACGACGGGATGTGTAGCACCTCGCCTTCGCGGACGGTGATCTCCTCGCCGCCAATCAGGAACTTCAGCGCCCCCTGGAGGACGTAGGTGATCTGCTCGCTTTCGTGGTTGTGCATGGGCACTAAGGCACCCTTTTTGAGGTAGATCTGGGCGAGCATCTCGCGCTCACCGGTCACGACCTTGCGCGAGATCATTTCGGTGACTTTTTCGAGCTCGATTTCATCCCAGCGGTGGAGTTTGGGAGGCTGACTCACGAATCCTGCTTTCTCGGGCGTCTCGGCGAAAGTGCCGGAATATAATTACACGCATGAAAGCGACGGCGGTAAGCGAAGGTAAGGCAGCGGTCACCGAGCGGGCAACCGCCGTGAAGCGCAATGGGCTCTCAGCTGAGGATCTTCTCCGGGCATACCGGACGATGGTGTTGTCGCGGAAGATCGACGACAAGGAAATCCAGCTCAAAAACCAGAGCCTGATCTACTTCCAGATCAGCGGCGCGGGCCACGAAGCGATCCTGACCGCCACCGGCATGCAGATGAAGGCCGGATACGACTGGTTCTTCCCCTACTACCGGGATCGCGCCCTCTGCCTGTCGATCGGCATGACGCCGCTCGAGATGCTGCTGAGCGCCGTCGGCGCCAAGGACGATCCGAACTCCGGCGGACGGCAGATGCCGTCCCACTGGGGCCACAAGAAACTGAACATCGTGTCGCAGTCGAGCCCGACCGGCACGCAGTGCCTGCAGGCGATCGGCTGTGCGGAAGCCGGCGGACTTTACGAGCGCATTCCGGAGATTCCCGAGCGGAAGTCGAAGTTCCAGAAAGACGAAGTCTCCTACGTTTCAATCGGAGAGGGCACGTCGAGCGAAGGTGAATTCTGGGAGTCCCTGAACCAGGCCTGCATCAGCAAGCTCCCCGTCCTCTACATGATCGAAGACAACGGCTACGCCATCTCGGTGCCGGTCGAAGTGCAGACGGCAGGCGGCGATCTCTCGAAGCTCGTGGCCTCGTTCCCCGGCCTCTTCGTTCAGAGCATCGACGGCACCGATTTCATGGCCAGCTACAAGGCCGCTGGCGAAGCGCTCGCCTACACCCGAGCGCGGAAGGGCCCGGCCCTGATCCACGCCAAGGTGGTCCGCCCTTACTCGCACTCGCTGTCCGACGATGAGAAGTTGTACAAAACCAAGGACGAGCGCGCCGCCGAAGCGAAGCGGGATCCGATCGTCCGGATGGCGGAGTTCCTGAAGGCAGAGGGGCTCGCGACCGATGCGCAGCTCGACGCCCTGCTGAAGGAAGTCGAGCAGGAGGTCAACGCCGCCGCCGACGCGGCCGTGAAAGCCGAGAAGCCGGCCCCCGACACGGCCACCCTCTACGTCTACTCGCCAGACGTCGACCCGTCATCCGCCGATTTCGCGACTGACGCCGTGCCGGAAGGCAAGCCCGACACGATGGTCGCGGCCATCAACCGGACCATGAAGGACGAAATGGCGCGCAACCCGCGCATCGTCATGTTCGGGGAGGACGTAGCGGACGCCAGCCGCGAAGCGGCCCTGGAATCGGTGCCCGGCAAGGGCGGCGTGTTCAAGGTCACGCACGGGCTGCAGCGGGCCTTCGGCGGCACGCGCGTTTTCAACTCGCCGCTCGCCGAGGCCAACATCATCGGGCGCGCGATCGGCATGGCAACCCGGGGCATCAAGCCGGTCGTCGAGATCCAGTTTTTCGACTACATCTGGCCGGCGATGATGCAGCTTCGCGACGAGATGTCGATGATGCGGTACCGGTCTAATAACGAGTTCTCGTGTCCGATGGTCGTCCGCACCGCCATTGGTGGCTACCTGCGGGGTGGCGCGCCGTATCACAGCCAGTCCGGCGAGAGCATCTTCGCGCATTGCCCGGGTATCCGGGTGGTGTTCCCGTCCAACGCGCAGGATGCGGCCGGGCTGCTGCGGACGGCGATCCGCTGCGACGATCCGGTGCTCTACCTGGAACACAAGCACCTCTATCGGCAGACCTACAACAAGGGTGAGTATCCCGGCGCCGACTACATGATTCCGTTTGGAAAGTCGTCAGTCCGGCGCGACGGCACCGATGTCGTGGTCATCACTTACGGGGCACTGGTGCAACGCTCGCTGCTCGCCGCACAGCAGGCCGAGAAGGAAGGCATCAGCGCGATGGTGATCGACCTGCGGACGATCGTGCCGTACGACTGGGACGGCATCGCGGCCGCGGTCGCAAAGACCAACCGCGTGATTGTCGCGCACGAGGATCAGCTGACGTGTGGTTTCGGCGCCGAGATCGCCGCGCGGATCGGCGAGGAGCTGTTCGAGCACCTGGATGCACCGGTCAAGCGCGTGGCTGCCCTCGACACGCCGGTGGCGTATTGCCCCGATCTCGAAGAGGTGATCCTGCCGCAGTCTGCAGACGTGTTGAAAGCGATCATTCAGACCGCACGGTATTAGCGCATTGCGATGCTGAGGCCCCTGGTCGCCGGCGTCAGCATCGCGTCCGTCCTCGGCTTTCATCTCTCCACGACGACGGTTCTCCCGGTTGAAACGCTCCGCGCCGTGGCCAGCATGCCGGCGCATATCGCCGGGACCTTCAACGACCTCGCCGCGTGTCACACCACGCCCGACGGCGATTACCTTGTCTTCGACCGCCGCGCCCACTCGGTCTACCGCGTCCCGCCCAAGGGGCCGGCGAAGCAGATTATCCAGATTGGCGTCGAGCCGGGCCGGATCCTTCTGCCGCTGGCATTCGATTCATCGCCGAGCGGCACCTTCGTGATCGCCGATGCGCCGCATGGCACCGAACGCGTCCAGATCTTCTTCTACCTGGGCGGCACCATGGGTGGGTTCACGCTGCCGACGCGGACGGTCCCGCAAGTCGCGCTCGGTGATCTCGTCCTGAGCGGCGTGGGATCGCTCGATTTCACCGGCAAGACCGTACTCGTGAGCCATCCGTCCTCCGGCGCCCTTGTCACTGAGTACGCGCTCGACGGCAAGGTCCTGCGGACGTTCGGCGAGCTGCGCGCCACGGGTCACGAGCAGGATCGTGAGCTGCACCTGGCGTTGAACGCCGGGATGGCGATTGCACTGGCCGACGGGAGCGGCTTCTACTTCGTGTTCCTGAGCGGCGTCCCCGCCTTCCGCAAGTACGATGCGGCGGGCAAGCTGGTGTTCGAACGGCACATCGAGGGGCCCGAACTGGACCGGCATATCCAGTCGATGCCCTCTCAGTGGCCCAGACGCAAGACCTCTGTCGGCGAGTTCCCGATCGTTCCGCCATCGGTTCGAACCGCGGCCGTCGATCCGGACGGCAATCTGTGGCTGTCGCTGGTGAGCCCGCAGACGTATGTTTACGACGCTGGCGGCGACAAGCGCAGGACGATCCAGTTCCAGGCCGCCGGAACGATTTCGCCGTCCAATCTGCACTTCACGAAGGATCGCCGGCTGCTGGTGTCCCCGGGGTGTTATACGTTCGATCCTGGCGGGAAGTCATAGACGCTGTAGGGGCGGTTCGAGAACCGCCCCGTGGCAGCACGCTGCAGCCAGTGCCACGGGGCCGTTCACGAACGGCCCCTACATCAGCTTGCGCCTTGCGCCGACGAGAACGGCGCATCGCCACAGAGGAACGTGGCCGCACCTGGCTGGACGGTGTATTCGCATCGCCTCGCACTCAGCACTTCACCATCCGTATTGATCCATGCCTCGGGTTCCAGTTCGATCACCAGCGACGAAGCCTGGAAGTAGCGGACCCGCGGATCATCGACGTGATCGCCATCCGCAACCTTGCGCGCCAGATTCAAGAACTCCATCGTGCTCATTCCCTCGATCAGGCAAACGTCGAGCAGGCCGTCATCGATGATGGCGGACGGCGCGATCAGACGTCCCCCGCCGATCAGACGAGAGTTGCAGACGGCAAAGGCGTAGAGCTTCAGGCCGAGGCGCAGGCCTCCTGGTTCGGCGGTGATGGTGGCGCTGACAGGCTCGTATTCGAGCAGCGCCTGCGCCCCGCCAATCAGGTACGCCAGCCTTCCGGCGACGGTCTTGAGATGCGGTGTGACGGCGACAGAGACCTCGGCGATGTATCCACCGCCGGACGTGTTGATGAAAAGACGTCCATTCACGCTCCCGAGATCCACGCGCAGCTCGCGCTCGCGGCCCAACACCTCGAGCGCCTCGTCCACATCCAACGGGATACCGAGTCCGGCCGCGAAGTCGTTTCCAGTCCCCAGCGGGATGATGCCGAACCTCACTTGCGAAAGCGCACCGGCGCTCGCAACGCCGTTCACCGCTTCATTGACCGTGCCGTCCCCTCCCGCCACGAAGACAGTGCCGCGGCCGGTCTCGGCCGCCGTCGTTGCGGCGCGCTCGGCGTCGCCGTCACCGGCAGTCGTCACCACCTCGAGATCGTCGTAGCGCGTGCGCAGCGATGCCTCGATGCGATCGGCACTCTCAGCAGCGAGCTCACGACCGGAGGACGGGTTGATGATCAGGACCGCGCGCCGGCTCGTCATACGAGCTTGCCGATCGGTCCGAGGTCCAGGTTCAAGTCCTCGGGCTCCAGGCCGAATTGCGAGGCCAGATCCCGCACCGTTTCTTCGAGGCGCATCAGCGCCAGCCCGATCGCCTCTGTCTCTTCGTCGGTGAGGGTGTCGTTCTCCATCCGGCGGATGGCCTGGCGTTCAAGCAACTGACGCACGGCCTCGACGAGGGTCAGCACCAGCTTGGCGACAGACCGACGAACGTCTTCAGGATTCGCGTTCCAGCGTGGCGGATCGCCGGCAGCCCGCAGCCGTTCCAACTCGCCGCGTAGCGACTCCACTTCCTGGACGTCAATGGACGACGTCGCACGCGCGACGGCTTTGCGGGGACGCTTGGACGGAGTCTTCTTCTTCGCCATCACCAGAGCTGCGGAGAGAACGCAAACGGTGGCCAGGGGCCCGAAACCATCACACCCGGGACCGGGTTACCAACGGCCTTCTTGTAGCGGTCCACGTGGCGGGCCTCGACCAGATGGTAAATCGTTGCCAGGAGCCCGCCCGCACCGTGCTCGCGTCGCTCGGCAGCAACGAGCGGCCGAACCGCGGCGAGGACGCGTTCGCCGGCCGATGTCATCGGCGGAATGGCGGCGCGACGCGCCCGCTGCAGGGTACTCGGTGCCTGAGATCCGAAGAGATGCCGCGGCAGGCGCGCGCGGCGGACGCTTCCCCAGTACGCGAATCGTCATCTGGACGTGATCCCGCACCTGGTCCAATGCTGCGACAATCTCGTCTTCGTGGCGGCGGATGGACGCTGTCAACTCTCGCTTCTCGATAAGGGAACCAAAGCGTGCGGGAAGCACTGCCGGCGCTCGTTCGGCGATCCTGATCACCAGCGCGTGCTGGGCCCGAAGTTCGTCGTCGCTGACCGGCGGTGCAGCCGGTCGGCGTTCGTAGACGACATGGATCACGCCGAAAGCGACGCTCTGGAGCCGCCGGCCGCCGGACGTCCATCTACCCAGGTCAGTGTCCGTGAGGGCCAGCACATAAAGCGCCACGTCAGGCCGTCTTCGGCGGCAGAACGCGGTCAGCCGCGCACAACAGGGCAGAGAGCCGCACGTAGACGAGATCGACGTCGGCGAGCGCCAGGATCACGTCCGCATTCAGCACGACGCCCTGGTTCAGGAGGCTGTCGAGCACATCGACGAGCGACTTCTCACTGTCGTCGATGATGTGTGCGACCTCGCGCCGTGGTGGCAGCTTGGACACGGGAGGGCGTGAGGATGGCGGCGGTGCCAGCTTCACCTTCGGCGGAGGTGCCATCACGCCGCGCTTCGGCGGTTTGTGGCGGGAAACGGTCGTCCGTCTCGGCGCGGCGGACGGAAGCGAAGGGCGCCGCTTCATCGCGGGTCCTCGTCCTGGACGAAGTTGTAGGCCGGCCATGGCCCGGAGATCGTCATCTGTCCGCCGGCGCCGGCGCAACGCGCGGCGGCGCGGGTCGCCGCAGTCTTGAAGCGGGGGCGGCTGGCGACCGGCACGAGGAAGGCGGCGTCGAGCAACGGGGGCGTGGCGCCCGCGGCCGTGACATCATCGCGGCGGCGCGCATCGCGGGCAATCTTCGCAAGATCATCGAAGGCATCCGCTGCCGCTTCCGCCGCGGCCAGCTTCGACAACTTCGCCTCGTCCTTCGCCTTTTTCTTGGCGGCAAGAAAGGCAGCGCCGGTCGTCACTCTCGTCGCGGCCGTCCTGGAACCGCCGATGGCAGGCGCGCGCAGAATTCGGACACCCCACTCCTCGGCGCCGGCGATCCGTCGCATCGACGCCGCGATTGGTCCCCTTCGCCGGCCGATGTCGGCGACGGCTCGATCCAGGCTCGAGAACATCGTGAACAGCTTCATCGGAATGACGGTCGTGTCGGCGCGACGGGCAAAGTATTCGACGACGCTCTCGTGCGCAAGCGCAACACTGCCGACCCAATCCATGTCCGACAGACGTGGCTCGAGGTGCTCGGGACCGTAGGTCTGTAACGGGACCGGCGCGATCAATCAGCCATAGCGAGCGGGCGGCGGCAACCGCCTGCGGACGCCCGGCGCCAGGCAAGCCTTCAGGGCACCGTGCCGTCGACGGCTTCGTCGGCGACTTCACGATGCAATACAAGTAGATTGCGGTCACGTTCCTCGATGATATCGCAGCGGTTACGAAGACCGGCGCCACCCGGTTCGGGCCCAGTCATAGAGTCCCGGTACACCGAGCGGTGGGGGCACGATCGCGGCAGTCAGCACCAGCGCCTCCACGTTCAGCGCGTGCGCGGCGCGGCGGGTGGCGAGAATCTCCCGCTGCTGCGCCCTGGCAGCGCTGAGGCACCGCCTGCAACCGCCACGGCCGACCGCGCCGACGACAACGGCCGCCATCGCAATATGCAGGCGCTTCAGCCGTCGAACCAGCCGCATGGTCTCGAGCCGCGGGAGCGCGGCGGGCCGGGTCACGGCGACAAACGCGGTCTGGTGCGGATCGGCGAGTAGTTCCCGCAGCCGTCCGAGCCCCTTGGACAGACTCAGGAGAAGCGCGCCGAGATCTCCCAGTCTCGCGACGCCCTGGTACTTGAGCAGGATCGACATGAGCGCGCGAACCCAGTCCTGCATCAAGCCTGGCATTTCGAGTAGTCGAAGCGCGTGCCCGGTCGGCGCCGTGTCCATCACGACAAGATCCCACTCTCGATCCTCCCCCGTGATGGCTTCAGTGATCTCCAGGATCGCCGCCAGTTCGTCGAGCCCCGGTGGCGCCAAATCGATCAGGCTCTGCATCACTGACCGATCCTGGGCGGCGTCGAAGTTGCCGCCGCCACCGAGTCGATCGAACACCTGGTCGATCGCCTGCATGTAGCGGCCGCGGATCCGGTTGATCACGACCGAAGCATCGAGCTCTCTCACCCACAGGTTTTGCGGACCGTCCGGCAACACCCGGGCCTGATCAGAGAGCTGTACTCCGAAGAGGTCCGCGAGAGAGTGCGCCGGGTCCGTCGAGATCAGGAGCACGCGCCGATCGGTCCACCTGGTGGCCGACGCCAGTGCGAGGGCTCCCGCGGTGGTGGTCTTGCCAACTCCCCCCTTTCCGCCGACGAGCACGAGCTTGAACGATGGCTCGAGGATCTCGTCAGGAGCGATCCGCGCACCACCCATCCTGGCCCGCCACCGGCGCACAACCCGCGCACGGCGGGGGGCAACGACAGCGGCGGTCCTGGCGAGCTGCGCCGCTACCTTGGCGAGAAGGCGGAGTCCACGCGGCTCGGCGTCCAGTGCCTCCACCGTCGTGACTTCTCCCGTCTTGGGAAGGGCCGCGACGGAGTCCGCCTCGAAAGCCCTGCGCGCATCGCAGTGGGCACATGCCGCGGGAGCACGAGGCGTCAGGCGGTTGACGATGATGGCGGCAACCTTGATGTCGCTGTTCTCGAGCGCACTTACGGCGGCGGCGGTTTCTGCAGTCGCCATGGGCTCAGGCAACGTGACCCACGACACTCGGGTGCGCACCGGATCACGAATCAGACCTGCAAGAGTCTTTGCTGTCTCAACCAGCTCGGTGACGAGCGCGTCCTCCGCGGCCGGGCGCCACGCCCCTCGCAACGCTTCTTCCATCACCCGGTGCTTCTCGCGCATCCGGTCGAAGACAACCGCCACATCGACCAGGGTCTGGGGCATGGCCAGCATCCTCAAGGTGTGGCCCGTCGGCGCGGTGTCGACGACGATCAGGTCGAATCGGTTCGAGCCGGCGAGCCGGGAAATTTCGAGGAGGGCGGCCAGTTCGTCGATGCCGGGCAGTGACAGCTGCAGCAGTCTCGCGATGTCCTCGCGATCGAGCCAGGTGCCGGCCACGGCGATGGCCTCCAACGTCGACCGGCGCTCATCGAGCCAGCGTTTGAGGGAGGATGCGGCGTTGATCTCGACCGCTGAGAGCCGCCCCTTCGGAAGGGGGATCCGCCGTGGTGCCCCGGAGAGCGGGACGCCGAACGCGTCGCCGAGGGACGGGGCCGGGTCGGTTGATGCGACGAGAACGCGCAAGCCGCGCCTTGGCCGCGTCGACGCCCAGCGCCGCGGCGCAGGTCGTCTTGCCGACGCCCCCTTTGCCGCCTATGAAATGGAAGCGGCTTTCACCGTTCGGAGTGATCGTGACCGCCCTCAAAGGTGGCGTCGATCCCGGTGATCTTGTAGTCCTGCGGGGAGAGGTTGGTCGCTTCGCTTCCCTGCCGGCGCTCGCGGATCTCCCGGAGCCGGGCGAGGATGTCGGCCTCGAACTGCGCGAAATCATCTTCACTCATTTCGCCCAGCTCGACCCGCATCTGGGCTGCGAGCAGCTGTTCGCGGAGGGCGGTATCGTCATTCAGTTCGGTCTCGACAGCCGCGGCGACCTTGTCGAGCACGAACCGGATGCCGCCGATCAGCAGGCTATCGATGATGAGCATGACAGTTAATGCGCCCGCTCCAGCTTCAGCCGGATGTTCACGAAATTGTACGGCGGCCACGGGCCGGTGTACTTGAACGTCAACTTCTCGTAGCGCGAACCGATGTCTTTGACGCGGGCGTCGAAGGCCTGCTCGGCGTCGCGGCCGACGAGGAACGCGGCATTCATGATCATCCGATCGCCGATCGGCTTGTTGGACCTCGACGCCACCGACACGTCGCGCAGGGCCTCGAAGATCTCGGCCACGTATCGCTCGGATCGCGCCTGCAGCGCGGCATCGATCAGGCGTCCATACTGCATCCGCGCGAAATAGGTCGACCCCTTCTGCGAGGAGATCTCCCCTTTCAATCGGCGGATGTCTTCGTCTTCTTCCTCGATCTCGCGGATGATCTGGTCCCGATCCCAGAGGACCTTCAGGCCGAACTCGAACTTGTCCTGCATCTTGTTCAGCACGTCGCTGAACGCGTCGTAGGCCGAGCGCAACAGCTCCATGATGTCGTCGTCGGTCTTGAAGACCGTCCCGAAAGACATCGGGATGACGGTGTGCTGCTGCATGACCGTCTCGTTGACTCGCTGGTGGGCGAGAACGTTGTCGCGGGTCGGGTCCTGGACGACCAGCGAGGTGCTCGACACCACCGCGGCAAGGTCCTTGTAGATGACGGTCTGGACATGAGCCGGCTCGGAGCCGATGCCCAGCGCACCGAACGCCAGCGGGCGCTCCGACTTGATGATGCAGTAACACGTACTTCCCCTCGTTGACATCGTCAGGGGACTCGACGCGAACGTTCTTGGGGGCCTGGGCCGGCATCCTGACGCGCTCGAGCTTGCCGCGGGTGGCCGCGGGCAGAGCCGCCGTTCGCATGATGGCGGGCCTGGCCGTTCGGCTTGGCTTCGGCTTTGGCTTTGGCTTTGGTCTTCACCGGTGCCGTCTTCGGCTTCTTCGGGGTCTTGGGCATGAGTATCTGTCAGACCAGTTACGTCCGGCCGCGGCCCGACGATCGTCCACGCTTGCCGGGTCCGGCCGCGTGGTCACGCGCGGCCAGCATCCGTTTGATTTCGGCGACGAGCGCGTCGGGAAGGCAGGGCTTGGTGACGAACGAGTCGCATCCAGCCTGCCGCGCACCCTCCGCATGACCCGCGAGGGCATGCCCTGTCAGCGCCACGATCGGGATGTGTCGCGTCGACTCCTGCAATTTCAGACGCCGGGTTGCTTCCCAGCCGTCCATCTTGGGTAGCGCGAGGTCCATCAGGATGATGTCGGGCATCAAGCGCGTTCGCCTGCTCGATCGCCTCGAGGCCGTTGGTCGCCTCAGCTACGCGGTAACCGGAGAACTGAAGGTAGGCGGCGTACATTTCACGCGCATCCTGGTAGTCCTCCACGACGAGCACCAGCGGGCCTTTGTTGGTTTCAGTCATCGACGTCGCAGCTTTACGGGAAGGCTCAACATGAACGTGGAGCCCCGGCCAACTTCGCTGTTGAGTTCGATCGTGCCACCCAGCATGTGCGAAAGCCTCCTGCAGATCGACAACCCGAGACCCGTGCCGCCATACCCGCGAGCGGGCGAGCTGTCGAGTTGACGGAAGTCCTCGAATACCTTTGCCTGGTCTTCCGGGGCGATGCCGACCCCGGTGTCGGTCACGCCGACCGTGATGGTCTGTGACGCAACGTTCTGACTGACTTTGATCGTGACCGTTCCTGAAGGCGTGAACTTCAAGGCGTTGCTCAAGAGGTTCAGCACGATCTGCTTCACCTTCGAACGGTCGCTGCGAAGCAGCGGCAGCTTGCCCGAGATCCTGGCGACGACCTCGAGATTCGACCGCTTGATGATCGGCTCGAGTTCCGCCATCACTTCGTTCACCAGCTCCGGGATGGCGAATCGCGTCAGCGTGAGCGGCATGCGGCCGGCCTCGATGCGCGTGATGTCCAGAATATCGTTGATCAGCGCCAGCAGGTGGCGCGAGTTCGAATCGATCCGCGACAGACTTTTCCGCTGGATGTCGGTGACCGCCCCCGACACGCCATGCAGCAGCATGTGCGTGTAGCCCAGGATGGCGTTCAGCGGTGTCCTGAACTCGTGCGACATGTTCGCGAGGAACTGCGACTTGAGAGCCGACGCCTGCTCGAGGGCGATGTGCTGCCGGCGCAGCAGCTCATTCTGATCCGCGAGTTCCGCGGTGGCCTCCTGGACCTTGCGCTCGAGTTCAGCGGACGCCTCTTTCAACTGTTCGTAGAGGCGCGCTTTCTCGATCGCCTCGGTCAGGTCGTGGAGGATCGTGACGACCCAGATCAACTCTCCCTGCTCGGACAGGATCTGCCCGGCAAGACCTTCGACCGGCGCGGCCCGGCCCGACACCGGATCGGTCAGCTGAAGTTCGCCCCGATAGCGCGATTCGCCGCTACGCGTCAGGACGTTCGAGACAAACGACGTGAGATGGGCGCCGTTGGCGCGAACCCGTCGCTGGGCGACGTCCCCGGGGTTCCTGGGGACCGTGAACATCCGCTCGGCGGGCTCGTTCATCAGCACGATGTCGCCTTCGGGGTCGGTCACGATGATCGGATCGGCCACCGAGTCGATGATCATTTCCAGCCGATGACGTTCATCACGGACTTCAGCCTGCGCGACCCGCAGGGTGCGGTAGCTTTCCTCGATCTCTTCCTTCGCACGCGCCAGGTCCGTGACGTTGCGAAGAATCGACACGACGTAGGTGCCCTGGCGTTCGTCCCTCGCACGCGAGCTGAGAAGCTCGAACAGCAAGTCCGAACCCTCGAGGGGATCGACCAGCAGGAGTTCCCGCCGCGCCAGCTCGGTGTGCACCATCGCACTCGTCGAGAGCGCAGCCGAGAACAGCATGTTGTTGAGGCTCACGGCGCGGCGCCAGCCTTCGCTGGCGTCTTCAGGCGCGGCAAACAACTTCTCCGCGTGCGTGTTCGCGATGATCAGTTTGCCTTCGGTGTCGGTCAGCAGGATCGGGTCGGTGACGGCGTTGATGATGCTGTAGAGCAGCATCCGTTCCTGGCCGAACCGCGTCTCAGCCAGCGTGGCGCGCGAAAGCAGACGGCCCACCTGGCGGGCAAGGATGCGAGACAGCCACGCGGCCTCGGGGTGGATCTGCGCGGAATGCGCGCTCGCCAGCAGCAGCCCCTGGGATCCCTGGTCATCGTCGATCCTCAGCGGGATCGCGTGAAACGGACCGTCGAGCGGCGAATGAAAGGTGACTTTCTTGCGATCGAAGTAGGTCGGCTCGCCGCGGGAGAGAGCCTGGATCAGGGGATGGCCTTCATCCTCACGGCTCAGGGAGAAATCCGCGATCGCGGTCGTCGTGATGCCGCGCTCTGCCACCAGCAGGACCTGGCCCGAGAGCAAGTCCGCGACCGCCACGACCGCCTGCTCGATATCGGTGTGCGACACCAGCCAGTCGACCGCACGGCGCGCTGAGCCCTGAAGGTCGGTACCTGGACAGCAGGAACTCCGCGAGAAGGAGTCTGCCTTCCAGGTCGACCAACGGCGTCGGCGCGGTTGGTGCGAACGACGGCTGCACGTGTTAACCCTCGAGTGTTTTACGGCGGCGGGGGCGGGCGACGGCGCGGGCGCGAGTTCCCTTGGCCGCCGCAAGCTCCGCGCGGAGCTGGGCGTTCTCGGCAATGACGCTCTGGTGCGCCGCAGTTGGCTCGGCCAGCGGCCTGGACCCTGGCGACACCTGGCCGACGGCTTCGGAGTACTTCAAGTACGTGTCGATCGATGCGACGACGACGCGAGCTTCGACGGTGATCAGGTCGATGCCGACCAGCGACACCCGGACCCAGGCGTCAATGACGATTCCCTTGTCCAGCACGCGATCGAGAACGTCGATGAGACTGGTTCCGCCCTGCTCTCGTTGAACTGCCATTCTCTGCTCCTGAATGTGCGGGGTGCCCGCTGTCCGCTACCGGCGACGCGCGCGTTTTTTTGGTGTCAGCGCAGCCACGCGCTCTTCCAACCGACGCATCTGGGCCCGGAGCTCTTCATTCTCGGCAAGGGCCGCGCGCTCGGCAACGGCCTCGCGGCGCCCGCCCGGTGACAGCTCCCGGTCATACCGCCACCAGTCGAGGCCGATCTCCTGCGCCTTGTCCAGTGAACAGATGAGTAAGCGGATCCTGATGGTGAGGAGCTCGACTTCCGCCAGTGACACTTTGATGTCGCCGGCGATGACCAGCCCTTTGTCGAGCACCCGGTCGAGTACGTCGACAAGCCCGCTGGCGCGGTGATGGGAAGGTGGAAGGTCGAGAGCCATGTGGCAAGCGACTATAACTCACGGGAAATAGGCAGGCAACTTTACCGATGACCTGTGGTTACAGCTGAGTCTGGGTGGCCCTCGACCTGCCGGGCTTACTTACGAACCGTGCCGGGTTCGGAAATTGCCTCGACCAGCTCGCCTGTCGTGGCGTCACGGCTGACTCGAGTCGCCACGTCAGCCTGAGCAATGATGCCGGCCAGCAGGCCCCGGTCGTCGACAATCGGCATCCGCCGCACTTGTCGCTCACTCATGAGCTTGACCGCTTTATCGATGGGGTCGTTTTCACGGCAGCTGGCAGGGTTAGCCGTCATGGCATCCCGGACCGTGGAGCAGCTCGACGTCCGCGCCCCCGGCCAGCACCTTCACGACGAGATCACGGTCCGTGACAATGCCGATCAGCTTCTTGTCCCCGTGAGACTCAACGACCGGCACCGACCCGACATCTTCGCGCTTCATGATCCCGGCAACGCGGCTGATTGAGTCAGTCGGTTCGCAGCAGGCGGGTTCCCGCGTCATTACGTCGCTACATTTCGTCATGCACTCTCCTCCAGGTCCCTTTTCGTACGCTCGAGCCCGGAGGATGCAAGCGGGAGGCCGCTGCTACCAGTCGGAGTGCTGTTTCCCCGGCTGGTCAACCCGCTCGTAGGTGTGCGCTCCGAACGCATCCCTCTGCGCCTGGGTCAGGTTCTGAGGCAGTCGCGCTGATCGATAGCTGTCGAAATAGGCGAGGGCGGTGGCATGCGCCGGAACGGGAATGCCCGCGGCAGCTCCGCGCCCCACCACCCTGCGCCAGGCAGGTTGCGCCTCGGCGACCGCCTCCGCAAGCGCAGGGTCGAGCAATGCATTTGGCAGAGCGGGACTGGACGAGAAGGCACGACGGAGTGGATCCAGCAGACGGGCCCTGATGATGCAGCCGGCCTTCCAGATCCGCGCGACCTCGGCGAGGTCGATCCGCCACTCGTGAATGCGTGACGCCGCGCTGATCAGCGCGAGGCCCTGTGCATACACGCAAATGCGTGAGGCATATAGGGCGCCGGGGAGATCGCGCAGCAGTTCGTCGCGGGCCCCGGCTGTTGACGCTGCCGGCCCCTGCAGGACCTTCGCCGCCGCGGTGCGTTCGTCCTTGAGGCTCGAGAGCACGCGGGCGTCGAGCGCTGCCGCAATGGTGGGAACCGCGATGCCGATCTCGAGCGCCGCCTGCACGGTCCATTTCCCGGTCCCCTTCTGGCCGGCCTTGTCGAGCACGACGTCCACGAGCGGCTGTCCGGTAACGGGATCCGTGACCCGGCAGACCTGCGCCGAGAGCTCGATCAGGAATGATTCGAGTGGACCCGTGTTCCATTCCGCAAAGACGTCGGCGGTCTCGGCCGCCGACAATCCGCAGCCGCGGCGCATCAGGTCCCAGCTCTCGGCGATCAACTGCATGTCGGCGTACTCGATACCGTTGTGGACCATCTTCACGAAGTGCCCGGCGCCGCCAGGGCCCACGTGCGTCACGCATGGCCCGGCGTCGGTCCGCGCCGCGATCGCCTCGAGCACCGGCTGCAGAAGCGTCCACGCCACGGTGGATCCGCCCGGCATCAGCGATGGCCCGTAGCGTGCCCCGTCCTCACCCCCGGAGACGCCGCACCCCGCGAAGTGGATGCCATCGGCGCGCAGCGCCGCTTCGCGGCGTGCCGTGTCCTCGAACCACGAGTTGCCGCCGTCGATCAGGACGTCGCCGCGCTGCAGCAGCGGCCGCAACCGTCCGATCATCTCGTCCACCGGCGCGCCGGCGGGGATCATCATCAGGATCCGCCGGGGATGCTCGACGGCGTCGACCAGCGCTTCGAGAGAGTCCGTCGCGGTGAAGCGCTTGCCCGGATTCTCGCGGACGAACGCCTCCGTCCAATCCTGCTCGCGGTTCCACACCGCAACAGACACGTCGCGCGACTCGATGTTGAGCGCAAGGTTGCGGCCCATCGTGCCGAGACCGATCAGTCCGAACGCCGTCTTGGTCATTGGATTCCTCCAGCCGCCGCAATGGCGTCTTCGAATGCCCGGTCACGGGACCGCACCCGCAGTTCCTCACCCATCAGCGCCGCCAGGCGCTGGTCACCGGCATGGACAACGCGCGAAGCAGGCTCCGTTCCCGGCAGGTGGACGATGGTCTCGAGACAGATCTCGTTCGGCAACAACCGCAGCGACAAGCGCGTCCCACCGCCCGTGAGTTGCAGCGAACGGATCGTGGCCGCACCGCTGTCGTCTGCAATCGACACGACGAGTCGCTCGCCGCCCGGCAGGCGCGACACGATCCACCCGGCGAGCAGCCGCGCGGCGTACCGGTCACCGCCCGTGATGGTCAGGTGTGACAGGGTCCCGGCACGCTCGCGCACCTCAGACAGGTCGAAGAACTGCGCAAACAGATCGCGCCATCGGGTCAGCCGCGCCCACCGCACGTCGCTCACCGCCGTTTTCGTTGACAGCTGCGGCACCATGGCCCAGACCGTCGAAGGATCCTCCACGTCGAGGATCAACCGGTCGACCAGTTCGCCGAGTTCCAGCAGACCTTCCGTCGCCGGCTCGCGCCACCACCCGATCGCCGGCAGGCTCGACAGCCGCAACGACGCCACGGCGTTATTCAGGTAGCGCGGAACAAGACCCTCAATGACCGCCGTGCGATCGCGCTCGGTTCGGACCGGCTCGGGATGCTCGCCGAGGGTCACGACGACCGGCCGCACGCCCGACGTGCGTACCAGCGTCTCGAAGGCCTCGTGCACAGCGTCGAGCCCGGCGCCGGAAGCGATGGCGACCAGCGTCGAGCTTTCGGACCTTGATGACGGCATCTTCACAGCGTCCTCCATCGGAAGCCATCGGCGGCAATCAGCGCGTGCGCGTCGCGTGGACCCCACTCGCCCGCTTCGTAAGTGGGGATGGCGGTGGCCTTCTGCGCCGCCCACGCCTCGTGGATCGGGGAGATGAGCGCCCACGACGCTTCGACGAAATCGTGACGTGCAAACAGGGTCGGATCGCCGATCAGCGCATCGAGCAGCAGGGTCTCGTAGGCCTCCGGCACCTCACCGCCGAAGGTCGTCCCGTAGCGGAAATTCATCATCACCGGTGCCAGCTGCATCCGCGTGCTTGGCAACTTGGCCTCAAAGCGCAGCGAGATGCCTTCGTCAGGCTGGACGTTGATGATCAGTAGATTGGGCGCGACCGGTGTCGGGCTCACTTGTTTGAAGATCTGCAGCGGCGGACGCTTGAACTGGATCGCAATCTCGGTCACCCGCTTGGGCAAGTGCTTGCCCGTGCGCAGGAAAAAAGGCACACCGGCCCAGCGCCAGCTATCGAGCTCCAGCCTGAGCGAGACGAACGTCTCCGTCGTGGACGCCTTGTTCACACCCCGCTCGTCCCGGTAGCCGGGTACCTGGCGGCCGTCGACCCAGCCGCCCGCGTACTGCGCCCGCACCACCGCGTCGAGCCCTTCGCCAGTCGAGGCATCGATGATCGGCTGCACCGACAGCAGCGCATCCATCTTGCGGTCGCGGACGCTCCCGGCCGTGAACGCCACCGGCGGCTCCATCGCAATCAGTGTGAGCAGCTGCATCAAATGGTTCTGGACCATGTCGCGCAGCGCCCCCGCCGAATCGTAATAGCCCGCCCGCTGCTCGACACCAACGGTCTCGGCGGCGGTGATCTGCACGTGGTCGATGTAGCGGCGGTCCCAGATCGGCTCGAACATCCCGTTCGCGAACCGGAAGACCATCAGGTTCTGGACGGTCTCTTTGCCGAGATAGTGATCGATCCGAAAGATCTGTTCTTCGCTGAAGTGCTCGTGCAGAAGCTGATTGAGTCGTCTCGCACTCGCCAGGTCCGTCCCGAATGGCTTCTCGACGATGACGCGACGCCACTGGCTGTCGTCGACCTGCTTGGTCAACCCGGCCGTGCCAAGGTGCGTCGCCACCGCGGGCCCGAGAGAAGGAGGAATCGCCAGGTAGAACAGGACGCCGGCGCCCGGCGCGACCTCGGCAAGCTTCGCGCTCAGGCGCTGGTACAGTCCGGCGTCGGTCAGATCGCCGTCCAGGTAATGGAGACTGTGCGCGAGTGAATCCGCGACGGCGTCAGATCCGTCGAGGTGGGCGAACTCGCGCAGGCTGTCAGTCAGCACCTGGCGGAAGCCCTGATCGCCGAGTGGTGTGTTGGCAACACCGATCACCGCGAAACGCGGCGGCAGGCGATGGAGCCGTGTCAGCTGGTAGATGGCTGGAAGCAGCTTGCGCTTGGTGAGATCACCGGACGCGCCGAAGATGACGAGCGCGGCGGCACCAGGGGCGGGCTCGATGCGAAGTCCATCGTGGAACGGATTGCGTGTCATCGAGAGGAAATCATACGTCGCCCACGCCCGACCTGAAGGTCGGGCCTACTGAAGGTCCGGCCTACGCCTACTTGCGGCTCGCGAGGTACGCGGCGATCGTGTCGAGCTCGGCCGAGCTGAGCCGTCGTGCAAAGCCTGCCATCTCCGCCTTCGGATCGACCGACTCGGGGTCGGCAATCAACCGCTTCAGGTAGTCCGCATCGCGCTTGCGTCCGACGGTTGAAAGGTCGGGCCCCTCGTCACCACCCTCGCCATCGATGACGTGGCATCCGATGCAGTGCCTGGCGAAGATCGCGGCGGCCGTTTGAGTGGCCGGATCGATCGCTGGATAGGGCGCGCGTGACAGCTTGCGGACATACGCCACCATGGCGGCCGCCTCGCGTTCGCCGACCCGAACAGGGGGCTCGCGCAATCCCGGTGCGATCATCTCGGGATCCGCGATGTGTCCCGTGAGCCACTCTGGACCACGCGTGGACGGCATCATCTCGAGCGGATCGCTCATGCCGTCGTCGGCATGGCAGGTCGCGCACTTGCCGCTCTGGACGAACGTGCGCCCGCCAATCTCGCGCAGCGTCCAGCCGGCGGTGGCCTCAACGCCGGAGGATGATCTGGGCCGGTCCATCCACCCGAGCGTGGTGAGGGCCGTTACACCCACAAGGCCCAGCACGAATGCGCCAATGACCAGGGGCCGGCGCCGCGGGTCCCGAGCCGGTCCGCGATCGATCCAGGGTAGGAGCGCAAGAAACACTGCGACGGCGCCCGGAATGATCATCGCGCCAACGACTTCCCACTTTCCCGGGAAGTACTTCAGCAGCTGAAAGAGGCCGAGGAAGTACCACTCCGGACGCGGGACGTAAGAGCCGTCCGACGGGTCTGCCGGACCCTCGAGCGCAGGCGCGCCGTTCCAGGCGAGAGCGGCGAGGCACACCAGCACGAGGGATACGACCGCGGTGTCACGGGCGGCCTGCCAGGGATAGAACGCCAACGCTTCGCCCTCACGGGGGCGCACGGGACCCGAGATCCCATGCCGCCGCATCAGGACGAGGTGCAGGACGACGAGGCCGATGAGGAGCGCCGGAAGAAAGATCACGTGGAGTGCATACCACCGCGTCAGGGTGAGAGCACCGATGTGCGCACCGCCCTGCAGCAGCCCCGCGACCAGGTCGCCTGCGCCCGGCGTCAGCCTCGAAATGTTGATCGTGACCACCGTGGCCCAGTAGGCGCGCTGGTCCCACGGCAGCAGGTAGCCGGTGAGGGAGAACGCCAGGATCAACGCGAACAGCACGAGACCTGAGAGCCAGGTGGCTTCGCGCGGCGCTTTGTAGGACCCGAACATCACCACGCGCACCATGTGCAGCACGATCGCGACCACGATGAAGCTGGCACCGTAGTGATGAAGGCCGCGAACGATCCGGCCCGGCGCAGTGTTGATGATGAAGCGGATGCTGTCGTAGGCGTGGTCGGGCGTGGGCGCGTAATAGAGCGTCAGGAACGCCCCGGTGAGCAGCTGCACCACGAGCAGCGCGAGCAGGACGCTGCCGAGCGTGAAGAACCAGCCTGTACCCGGTGGCAGCGTCTCATCGAGCAGAGCGTGGCGTGCGCCGCGGAAGCCGGTCCGTGACTGCAGCCAGTCGAACATCCGCCTCACAGGCGCACCAGCAGGACCCCGGATTCGACTCGTGTCTCGACGCGGTCGAGCGGACGCGGCGGCGGCCCGTCGAGCACCTGGCCGTTGGCATCAAAGCAACCGCCGTGGCATGGACACCGGAAGCGCGTGGTCTCGGCGTCCCATCGAACCTGGCAACCAAGGTGCGTGCAGGTGGCTGACAGTGCGTGCACGGATTCGGCGCCGTCCCAGACGAGGAAGACTGTTTCGCGGGCGCGCTCGCGATACCAGCCGTCCTGGCGGGACAGCGACAGCACGCGCGGAACCGGCACATTGGGTGTGAGGTCGCCCACCGCGCCGGCTTTGATCCATCGGCCCTGAGCAGGAGCGGCCGGACGAAGCGCGAAGGCACCGAGGACGGCGGCCAGGCCGCTGCCGATCAGTGCGACGACCGAGTTGACAAACAGGACGAGGGCGCGGCGGCGATGCATCTAGGCACGCCGATGTTACCTATTTCTTCGCCTGTTTTTCGAGATACTCCTTCGCCTTCGCCGTGTTCAGAAGCCGAAGCTTGGTCAGAACGTCGCGCTGGATCGTCTCGTCCCGCTCCTGGGTGGAGATGTAGATCAACTCGTCCACCGCCCGGGCATTGAAGAGACCGTTGATGATCGGCCGTTTCAGCTCCGGACGCGCCGACGCATAGAAACGCCGTAACTGGTCGCTCCCACCAGCCTGTCCGAGCCGCACGATCGCCGTCTCCTGCAGGCGCCGGTCCGGTTCGCTTTGCGCGATGCGCATCAGCGCGGTGGTCGCGGACCGGTCGCCGAGCGAGTTGACCACCTGGTACTTCACGCGCGGGTTTCCGGTTCGATACACCTGCAACAGCTCCTCGGAGACGTTCGCGCCGCCAAACCGGCCCAGTTCCTTGACCGCTGCGATCTGCACCAGCTCGGATCCATGCCGCGCGACGTGGACGACCGTCGAATGCGCTTCCGCATTTCCGGATTGCGCCAACACGAACACCGCGCGGCTGGCTTCGTTGGCATTCGGGCTCTCCATCGCGATCTCACGCAGCATCGGGATCACGCGCTCCGCGTCGGTCGCCATCAGGCTGCCGAGCGCCTGGATCCTCAAGTTCGTGTCGGGCTCCCATCCCGAGGTCGTGAAGAAACTGGTGGTCTTCGGCGGCGCCGGGGCTGGCGCCGGCGCAATGGCGGCCGGAGGCAGGGGGGGCCTGCCGCGCCCAGGGCACAGTCGGCTCCGGCCCTGGCGTGGGCAGCGCCACGGGGCGCCGGCGCGGTCGCGCGTGGTGCGCGCGGCGGTGTTGCCAATCGGAGTTGGCGACCTTGGGTGGCGCCGGCGTGGCGGCGGGAAATGGCGCCGGTGGCGCCGCTGTCATCCAGAGCACATCGTCGCGCCGGAGCTTCTGCGCGATCTCGATCCGCAGCGAGCGCGCCGGCTTCACCCAGCGGCTGCTGGCATGGGCGCCCTCGAGATCGGCAATGGTCTGCAGCGCCGCGGCCAGGTCGCGGGCCTGGTGCTGGCTGTGCGCCAGCCAGAACAGCGCTTCGTCCTTGTTGCGCTCCTTGGCATCAGCCGCCGCTGCCTTCAACTGCTCGATGGCGCGCTCCCACTGCTCATCGGCAATGAAATCCTTGGCCCGTTCCAGTCGCTGGGAATCACCCGGTTCACCGGCGAACACCGCCGTCGGAACGGCCAATCCGACCACGACCGCCGCACAGATCAATAACTGCTTCATGGAAGTAATCCTGTGGTACCTGCAACGTCCATCTTCTCGACGAGCCCGCGCTTGTGGATCAGGCGCTGGATCTGCGGCAGCGCGGACCGATCCGTCGCTTCCGCCATCGATGTCTGCAACAACACCAGCTCGAGATCGCGCATGACGCCCGCCAGCCGCGTCAGGCCGCGCTGTTCTGCCGCCTGCCGATACATCCGCGTGTCATTCAGCAGCGAGCTGGCAAGCTCTCGCTCGTAGGCCCAGTCCTGCACATCACCGGGCGCCGAATCCTTGGCGGCGAGACCGAGCACCACCAGCTTCGACCGCTCAAGGTGACGCAGACCAACGGCCGTCAGCGCCGCCTGCATCTCGGGCTCGACGACGCCATCCCTCGCCGCCACTTGCTCAACCGCCGGGACGTCGGTCTGATCGGTCACGATGCCGCGGCCGGCACGGGACGTCATGAACACACTGAGGGCGACGACCGCGAGCAGCGCTGCCGTGGCGAGGAGGCCGACGAGCGGACGCCGCGCCAGTGCTGGCCGAACCGCCGTCGGCCGGGGCGCAAACGGGATCACCCGATGCTCCTGGACGGCTGCGTCGAGCCGTTCCATGAATGCCGTCCACTCGCCCGATGCCGGCGCCGAGACATCCGGCCGGGCCGAAAGGGCGGCGCGGATCATCTGCAGTTCTTCGAGAGCTTCAGCGCACTCGCGGCAGCGGCGAAGATGCGCATGGACGGACGCATGTGCGGTCTCGTCGAGCTCACCATAGAAGTACAGCTCGATCGTGCCGTCTTCCTGAATCCCGCACGCGGCGCTCATGCCTGGCCTCCGGTCGTCACGTTCGCTACCGTCAACGCCTGCCGCAGCCGGTGGACGGCCGCATGCAGCTGACGCTTCACCGTGCCCTCGGCGAGCCCCAGAGCCGACAGCGATCTCACAGAGCTTCAAGCCCTGGTGATGACGCATGATGAATACGACCCGCTGCCCGGGCGGCAGCCGCTGGATCTCCTGCTCGAGGACTTCCCCCAACTCCCCCGCGTAAGCGCGTTCTTCCGGGCCCGGTGCTTCTTCTGGCGTGTTCAACATCTTGAATTCGGCTTCTTCTCCAAACGGCGCCGCGCCCGCCGGTGAGTGACGGCGCTTATGGTCGATACAGGCGTTCATGGCGATTCGGTACATCCACGATGTCAACTGCGCGTCCTGCCGGAACCTGTCGAGCGACTTGTAAACCTTGATGAAGACTTCCTGTGTGATGTCTTCGGCATCATGGTGGTTCGCGGCGAATTGATAGGCGACGCGATACACCATCGTCCTGTGCCGCTCGACGAGCAGATGGAACGCGGCGTGGTCCCCCCCTGCCGCCCGGTTCACCAGGTCAATATCAGGCGTCATGCCCGCCGCCGGCGAGCGTCACTCGCATCTGCTCCGTTCAGCTCGCATAGTCGTGTCACCAATATGACGCAGCGGCCCGCGTATTAGTTGACCGGCGACTCAGTTGCAGGTTCTTCGCCTAAATACAGGGGTTTCATGCACTTGCCCGCATTTCATTGGTTCGACAAGGGCGATTTACACCTCAGCATCCGGGTTTGCACGGTACACTGTAGGGATGCCCGGGCACACAAAGACCTCTTCTACTATCGCGAATCAACTTCGACGCAACGTCGCCATCATCGCGCACGTCGACCACGGCAAGACCACCCTCGTCGATGCGCTCCTGCAACAGAGCGGCACCTTCCGGGCCAATGAGCGCGTCGCCGAGCGCGCGATGGACAATACCGACCTCGAGCGCGAGCGCGGGATCACCATCCTGGCGAAGAACACGGCGGTTCACTACAAAGACCACCTGATCAATATCGTCGACACCCCGGGCCACGCCGACTTCGGCGGCGAGGTCGAGCGCGTGCTCTCCATGGTTGACGGCGTCCTTCTGCTCGTCGACGCCTCGGAGGGTCCACTCCCGCAGACCCGGTTCGTTCTGCGCAAGGCGCTCGAGCGCCGCCTGACGCCGATCGTGGTCATCAACAAGATCGACCGGCCCGACGCGCGCATCCAGGAAGTCGTCAACGAGGTCTTCGACCTCTTCATCGATCTCGATGCGACCGAGGAACAGCTCGACTTCCCGATTCTCTACACGAGCGCCCGCGCCGGCACGTCCAGCGTGTCGATGGAAACGGTCGGCGTGGATCTTCGGCCCCTGTTCGATTCGATCCTGGACGCCGTTCCGCCACCCAAGGGTGATCCCGAAGCGCCGCTCCAGATGCTGGTGGCGAATCTGGATGCGAGCGACTATCTCGGCCGAATCGCCATCGGGCGCATCTTCAACGGCCGCGTCCGAGTCGGCGACCAGGTCGTCGTCTGCAAGCTCGAAGGCAAGGTCCACGAGACCAAGGTCACGAAGCTGATGGCGTTCGACGGTCTGAAACGCATCGACATCACCGAAGCGGCCGCTGGCGACATCGTCTGCCTCGCCGGTATCGAGGACATCACCATCGGCGAGACGATCGCCGACATGGAGCACCAGCTCGCGATGCCGCCGATCGCGGTCGACGAACCGACGGTGTCGATGATCTTCGGCGTCAACACGTCGCCGATGTCGGGACGCGACGGCACGTTCGTCACGTCGCGCCAGATCAAGGATCGTCTCGACCGCGAGCTGCTCGGCAACGTGTCGATCCGGGTCGAGCCGACCGACAGCCCGGAACAGATGAAGGTGCTCGGCCGCGGCGAGCTGCAGCTGTCGATCCTGATCGAGATGATGCGCCGCGAAGGATTCGAGCTCCAGGTCTCCCGCCCCGACATCGTCACCAAGGAAGTGGCCGGCAAGGTGATGGAGCCGGTCGAAGACCTCGTCATCGACGTGGCCGAAGAGTTCCAGGGCGTCGTGATCGCGGCCATCGGCATGCGCCGCGGGACGATGACGAAGATGGTGAACCACGGGAGCGGACGCGTCCGCCTCGAGTTCCGCATCCCGGCGCGCGGGTTGATCGGATTCCGCTCGCAGTTCCTGACCGACACCAAGGGCACCGGAATCATGAACACGCTGTTTTCCGGATGGGAACCGTGGCACGGCGCGATCGCCTCGCGCGCCAACGGTGCCCTGGTCGCCGACCGCACCGGTGTGTCGACCGCGTTTGCAATCTGGAACCTGCAGGAGCGCGGCGAGATCTTCATCGACCCGACCGCGCCCGTCTACGAAGGCATGATCATCGGCGAGAATGCCCGGGCGTCCGACATGGACGTCAACGTCACCAAGGAAAAGAAGCAGACCAACATGCGTTCGTCCGGTGCCGATGAAGCCGTCCGCCTGATTCCGCCACGCCGGCTCGGCCTGGAGCAGGCGATCGAGTGGATCAACGAGGACGAGCTCGTCGAGGTGACGCCGCACAGCATCCGCATCCGCAAGCGGATCCTGCAGGCCAACATGCGGCCGAAGAAGAGCGCCGAGTAGGCCCACCTCGTAGGCCCGACCTTCAGGTCGGGCGACCCTTCACACCGGCAGGTATCGCACCCTGTTGCCGCGCGAGGCCAGGAACTTCTCGAGGTCGCCGAACGCAATCGTGACGCTCGCGGTGTTGATGTTCGGGTGAAAGATCAGGCGCTCGGCCTGGCGCAGGTCCGTATCGATGATCACCTGCACGTCACGGCTGGCCTCGTGAAGGAGCCCGAACGGTGAGACCGAGCCCTGGCGTGAGCGCGAGCGTCTGCATCAGCCGCTCGGCTGAACCAAAGCTCAGCCTGTCGTCTCCGATGACCTTCACCAGCTGCTGAAGGTCCACTCGCTTCTCGACCCCCACGATCACCAGGTATTCCCGATTCCCCTTCTTGTTCCTCAGGAAGAGGTTCTTCACAGGCGTCGCCGGGATGTCTCGCCAGTGTGCCTCGACGTCCTCACTCGTGAAGACCGGCGGATGCTCGGTACGAGTCGTAAGGGATGCCGAGTGCGTCGAGCGCCTCGTAGACGGGCCGGGTGAGTCGTTCCATCTCGACAATTCTACGTGCGACGTGCGGACGTGCGAGGTGCGACGTGCGGTGCGACGTGCGACGTGCGACGTCGGCATGTGCGACGTGCGGCCGCACGATGAGCGAGGGCTGGCAGGCGCTGGGGGTGGGGCCCCAGCGCAAACTGATTTAGGATTGGCCAGGAGCTGCGCGCATGGCCACCCTCACGTCCCGGTTCGACGACGCGTTCAAGTACGCTCACGAGATCCACTTTGCCGACACCCGCAAGGGCCATGCGGCTCCGTACATCGGGCACCTGATGGGCGTCGCATCCATCGTGCTGGACGATGGCGGCAGTGAGGACGAGGCGATCGGCGCGCTGCTGCACGATGCGGCCGAGGACCACGGTGGCCGCGAACGGCTCGAGGAGATCCGCGCGCGGTTCGGCGACGCGGTCGCGACGATCGTCGAGGATTGCACGGACTCGTGGGAGACACCGAAGCGCCCCTGGATGGAGCGCAAGCTGGCGTACATCGAGCATGCTCGCACGCTAGCGCGGCCCAGTCTGCGGGTTGCGGCCGCCGACAAGGTCCATAACGCATACGGGATCCTCCGGGATCTGCGGAACGTCGGCGAGGAAGTGTGGACGCGGTTCAATGCCCCGGCCGATGATGTGATCGCATACTACGAAGGGCTCGTCCGGGCGATGCGCGAGGCGGAAGGCGGCCGGCTCGTCGAGGAGCTCGATCGCATCGTCAAGGGCATCCAGCGCGAGATGGGATACTAGAACGTCGACGTGCTACGTGCGACGTGCGTGTAGTGCGACGTGCTGCGTGCGACGTGCGGCCCGAGCGATTAGCGAGGGCTGGCAGGCGCTGGGGGTGGGGCCCCAGCGCAGACTAAATATGGAGAGACAAATGAGATTTCGGGTAGTCGCTTCGGTTCTTCTGGCCGCGGTGGTGTCGATACTGCCGATTGCCGCGTACCAGGCGCCAACGCAGGCGCCACTGCGCCGGCCTGACATTCACTGGGTGCCCACGCCGCCGGCGGTCGTGGACGCGATGCTCAAGCTGGCCGACGTCAAGCCGACCGACGTCGTCTACGACCTGGGATGCGGTGATGGCGTGATCGTCGCCACGGCAGCGCAGAAGTACGGCGCCAAGGCGGTCGGGATCGACATCGATCCGTTGCGGGTCAAGGAAGCCACCGAGCGCGCGCAGAAGATGGGTGTTTCCGACAAGGTCGAGATCCGCCAGGGCGATCTGTTCGAGGCAGACATCCAGGAGGCAACCGTCGTGACGCTCTATCTGCTCCAGTCGCTGAACATCAAGCTGATGCCGAAGCTGCAGAAGGAGTTGAAGCCGGGCACACGCATCGTCTCGCAGAGCTTCAGCATGGGCGAGTCCTGGCCGGCCGACAAGCAGATCGAAGTCAACGGCTACAACGTCTACATGTGGACGGTGAAGTAGAACTGACGGAGTAGGCCCGACCTCGCGAAGTGCGCGAAGGCGGGTCGGGCGCACTCTAGGCCATCGACTGCTCGAGCCTGGTCAACGACCGGTCGATCATCGCGAACCCGTCGCGCAGCTGCTGCTCGGTGATGCAGAGTGGCGGGTTCGTGAAGAACGTGTGCCAGCGCACGAACGTGTAGAGCCCCTCCTCGCGGAAGTAGCCGTTCAACCGTTTCATTTCCTCTGACGTTCCGCCGAACGGCGCGAGCGGGCGCTTTCGTCTTCCCATCCTTTGTCAGCTCGACGATCCCGAACAAGCCGATGTTGCGGGCGGCGCCGATGATCGGATGCGCAGCCGCGAGCCGGCCGAGCAGGTCGGCCATGACCTTGCCCATCTTGCGCGCATGGTTGATCAGGTCGTCTTCCTCGTAGACGCGGAGCGTCGCGAGCGCAGTGGCGGCCGCCAGCGTGTGGCTGTTGTAGGTGAGGCCGCTCGGAAAGACCTTGTCCTTGAAACTGTCGGCAATCGACCGCCGCATGCCCACGGCGCCCATCGGGATATAGGCACTCGTCAATCCCTTGGCCATCGTGATCAGGTCGGGGACGACGTTCCAGTGATTGATGGCGAACCATTCGCCCGTTCGTCCGAAGCCGGCCATGACCTCGTCGCAAACCATGAGGATCCCGTACTTCGTGCAGAGATCGCGCACACCCTGCATGTAGCCGTCGGGCGGAATCAGCACGCCGTTGGTGCCGCTGACGGTCTCGAGAAAGAACGCCGCGATGTGGTTCGGTCCTTCGAGCTGGATGATCTCCTCGAGGTTCGCCAGGGCATGCTCCGCGGTGTCGACCGGACGGCCCATGCCGTGATGCGGATCGAGGACGTGCACGACACCGGGCATGCCTGGCTCGGTCGTCCAGCGCCGGGGATCACCGGTCAATGCCATCGCGCCCGCCGTGCCGCCGTGGTACGAACGATACCGGGCGAGGATCTTATGCCGGCCAGTGAAGGCGCGGGCAATCTTGACGGCGTTCTCGTTCGCGTCGGCGCCGCCGTTGGTAAAGAAGAACACGTCGATGTCGCCAGGTGCGATTTCGGCGAGTTTGGCGCCGAGGCGGGCACGGGCCTCGGTGGCCATGAATGGACTCGCATATGGCAGGACCGCGGCCTGCTCCGCGATCGCGCTGGTCACGCGCGGATCGCCATGGCCGATGTTGACGCACATCAACTGGCTGTTGAAGTCCAGGTACTGTTTGCCTTCTGGCGTCCAGAAATGGACGCCCCTGGCGCCCGCCACCGGGATGGGATCGACGCCGCCCTGCGCCGACCACTCGAAAATGGTGTGCCGCCGGCACAGTTCGACGATATCGGCGCCCGTCATCGCGGTTGTAGCCGCAGTCGTGGTCACGTCAGACAACCTTTTCTACAGCCGCTGGGGTGGCGTAACCTTCGGGAGCGTTCTGGCCGCCGAAGTAGTCCTTGCCGTCGGGACGGCGAATCTTCGAGTGCGTCACGACCCGATCGCGGCGCGCACCGCGGAACGACTCGACCGATGTCCAGCCACGTGCGGCGTTCGCTTCGAGGAATGCCGAGAGCCCCGCGGTCAGCGACTTGATCACGTTCGGTCCGATCGCGTGATCGAGCATCGCGGCGGTGCAGACCTGGACCGTCCCGCATCCGAGCATGAAGAAGCTCAACGCCTGGGAGAAATCAGCAATGCCGCCAATGCCCGAAAACGACTTGTCGGGAAAGGCCTGCGTCATCTGCGACATCTTCGCGAGCGACAACGGCAGAATCGCGGGACCGCCGAGGCCGCCGCTCGAGACATAGCCATCGACGTTGACTTCGAATTCGAGGGTGGCCGGATCGATCGGCGGCAACGAAGGGAAGGTGTTCGACGAGACGATCGCATCCGCGCCGGCATTCAAGGACGCCCGCGCTTCCGCCACGATGTCGGTGGTGGACGGTGTGAGCTTGCACCACACCGGAACCTTCGCGACTTCCTTCACGACCTTGGTGACGACCGAGATCAGGCCCGCGTCCTTGCCGACATTCGAGCCCATGTCCTGCCGGTCCATGTGCGGGCAGGAGAGGTTCAGCTCGAAGGCGTCGGCGCCGGCATCCTGGCACCCGATCGCCAGCTCCTGCCAGTGTCGCAACTCCTTGTCGCTGCCGGAGCCGGCCATGATCGAGGCGACGAGGATGTGCTCCGGATAGGCCTTCTTGATGCTCTCGATCTTCGGGAGCCACCAGTCGATGGTCTTATCGGAGATGAGTTCCCAGTTCCACGACGAATGCAGTGCGCTGCCCGGGCTCTTCTGCATCGACATGCGCGTGGTCGCCGGGTCGGTGCGGAGGAACTTGGTCTTGGGTCCCGCCACGTTCGTGACCGGGTGCAGGCCAATCGTCTTGGTGACGACGCCCCCCCACCCTGCATCGAAGGCCCGCATGATGTTGCTTTCGGACTCGGTCGGCGGCGCCGACGAGAGCAGGAACGGGTTTCTGAAACGCAGCCCCGTGAATGAGACGGATAGGTCGGCACTCATGAAAACCCCCAGACCCTGAAGCGCGCATATTAGCACCTGTGCGCCTTGACAGCCTCGGGGCCCAACGCTAACGTTCGAGCTTCTCAAATGCGCACCCTCAAGAACTTTATCGACGGCAAATGGACCGACTCCGCGAGCAGGCGGTGGGTCCAAGATCTGAACCCGGCAGACACCTCGGAAGTGATCGCCGAGGCGCCGAGCTCGACAGCGGCGGAAGCGGCGAGCGCATGTGAGGCCGCAGCTCGGGCTTTCGAGGGCTGGCGCAACACGCCGGCGCCGGTGCGCGGGCAACTGCTCTATCGCGTCCAGCGCCGGATGGAAGAACGGCGACAGGAGCTTGCCGAAGCGCTGACGCGCGAAGAAGGCAAGACGATTTCCGAGTCGCGCGGCGAAGTCCAGCGCGCCATCAACGTGGTCGAGTTCTTCGCCGGCGAGGCGCGGCGGATTACCGGCACCACCATTCCTTCCGAACTGCCCCACAACTTCTGCTACACGGTCAAGCAGCCGGTCGGGCCGGTGGCGATCATCACCCCCTGGAACTTCCCCGTCGCGATCCCAATCTGGAAGATCGCCCCGGCGCTCGTCTCGGGCAACACGGTCGTCTTCAAGCCGGCGAGCCTGACGCCCCTGACGGCCGCGTTGATCGTCGAGATTTTTGAGTCGTGCGACATCCCGCCCGGCGTGCTGAATCTCGTCTACGGTGGCGGACGCGAAGTTGGCGACACCATCGTGAAGCATCCGGCCATCCAGGCGGTGTCGTTCACGGGATCCAATGATGTCGGTGTCGCACTCTATACCGCCGCAGCGGCGCGCGGCATCAAGTGTCAGTGCGAGATGGGCGGCAAGAACCCCATCGTCATCCTGGCCGATGCCGATCTCGAGCTGGCGATCGAGAGCACGGTCCAGGGCGCGTTCGGCTCCACTGGCCAGAGATGCACAGCGACAAGCCGGGCCGTGGTCGAAGCCTCGATTGCGAATGAGTTCGTCGAGCGTCTTCATGCCCGCGCCGCCAAGCTCGTCGTCGGGAACGGTCTCGATCCCCGGACCAACGTCGGTCCTTCAGTGGATAATTCGCAGCTCAGGACCGGTGCTGGATTACGTCGGTATCGGCACGGGCGAAGGGGCCAGGCTCGTTCGGGGCGGCTCGCGGCTGCAGAGCGACGGGATGGACCGTGGCTTTTTCGTGGAACCGACGATCTTCGACCATGTCGATGCCTCGATGCGGATCGCACAGGAGGAGATCTTCGGACCCGTGCTGTCGGTCATCCGGGCGCCAGACGCCAAGTCCGCGCTGAAGGTAGCCAACGGGGTCCGGTTCGGGCTCTCGGCGTCGGTTTACACGAGCGACGTCGCCTCCATGTTCCGATTCGTCGACCAGCTGGAGGCAGGCATCATTCACGTGAACTCACCGACCGTAGGCGGCGAAGCCCACATTCCCTTCGGAGGGATGAAGGCGACCGGGGTCGGACTCCGTGAAATGGGCAGCGTCGCGATCGATTTCTACACCGAACTGAAAGTGGTCTACGTCGACTACACCGGTGGGAAGCGCACCGGAAATCTGTATTAGCTCAAGGAGCGAGACATGCCGAAATACGTCATCGAGCGTGAACTGCCAGGCGTCGGAACACTCTCCGACGAACAGCTGCAAGGGATCTCCCAGAAATCCTGCGGCGTGCTGGCGCTGCTCGGCACTGATATCCAGTGGGTGCACAGCTACGTCACCGGCGACAAGATCTATTGCGTCTATATCGCGCCCAACGAGGCCATGGTGCGCAAGCACGCCGAGATGGGAGGCTTCCCAGCCAACAGCATCGCCGCCGTCAGAACGATCATCGATCCGACGACCGCCGAAGGCTGATCATGTCGCTGCTGATCACGAATGGCCGGATCATCACCGCGTCGGACGACTACGTCGCGGACGTCTACTGCGAAAATGGCGTCATCACGGCCATCGGCCGCAACCTGCCGGCGCACAGGTTCCAGGCGGAGCGGACGATCGATGCCACCGGCCAGTACGTGATCCCGGGCGGCATCGACGTCCACACCCACCTCAACATGCCGTTCGGCGGCGCGACCTCCGCCGACGACTTCGAGACCGGCACGATCGCGGCGGCGTTCGGCGGCACGACTTCCATCGTCGATTTCGCCATCCAGTACCGTGGCCAGACGATGCGCCACGCGCTCGACGACTGGCGGAAGCGCGCCGATGGCAAGGCGGTCATCGATTACGGCTTCCACATGATCATCACGGAGCTGGAAGACGCCGGGCTTGGCGAGATGGACCGGATGGTCCGCGACGAGGGGATCACGAGCTTCAAGTTGTTCATGGCCTATCCGGGTGTGTTCATGGTCGACGATGCGACGATCTTCCGGGCGCTGCGACGCACCGGTGAGAACGGCGGCCTCGTGTGCATGCACGCGGAGAACGGCGGCGTGATCGACGAACTCGTGAAAGAGGCGCTGCGTAAGGGAGAGACCGCGCCGAAATACCACGCGCTGACGCGTCCGCCGACGGCCGAAGGCGAGGCCACCGGCCGCGCGATCGCGCTCTCCGAGATGGCCGGCGTGCCGATCTACATCGTTCATCTCTCGGCGGCGCACGCGCTCGAGAAGGTGAAGCAGGCGCGCGACATGGGTCTCCCGGCCTACGCGGAAACGTGTCCGCAGTATCTCTTCCTCTCCTACGACAATTACGAAGAGCCGGGATTCGAAGGCTCGAAGTACGTGATGTCGCCGCCACTGCGCGAGAAATGGCACCAGGACGTCCTCTGGAAGGGACTCGCGAAGAACGATCTCCAGGTCATCTCCACCGACCATTGCCCTTTCTGCATGTCCGAAAAAGCGCTTGGCAAGGACGACTTCAGCAAGATCCCCAACGGCGCGCCGGGTATCGAGACGAGACTGACACTCGTCCACGATGGCGGCGTGCGCCCCGGCCGGATCACCATGAATCGGTTCGTCGAGCTGTGCTCGACAACGCCGGCGAAGATGTTCGGCCTCTTCCCTCGCAAGGGAACGATCGCCGTCGGCAGTGATGCCGACATCGTTGTCTTCGATCCGAACCGGTCCGCCACGCTCGGCGTCAAGACCCTGCACATGAACGTCGACTACAACCCGTACGAAGGCAGAACGGTGCAGGGGTCCCCCTCCACGGTGATCTCGAACGGGCAGGTTGTGATCGAGGGCAACCAGTTCGTGGGCAAGAAGGGCGCCGGCCGCTTCCTCTCGCGCGGCCATTCGCAAGCCCCCTCAGGCCTGTGACCGTGCCCGAAGACATCACACGAAGCCCTCGCTACAACGAGGACCTCGCGCCGGTGCCTCTGGCGGGGCGGACGTGGGGCACTTACGAGATCGCGGCGTTATGGATCGGCATGGCGGTCTGCATTCCGACCTACATGCTGTCGGCCGGTCTCGTCGCCGGTGGCATGAGCTGGTGGCAGGCCGTCGGCACGATCACGCTCGGCAACGTCATCGTCCTGGTCCCGATGATGCTGACCGGGCATGCCGGCACGAAGTACGGCATTCCATTTCCGGTGCTGGCACGGGCCGCATTTGGACTCCGCGGTTCGCACGTGACCGGCGCTGCTTCGTGCCGGCGTGGCGTGCGGGTGGTTCGGCATCCAGACTGGGTCGGCGGGGCGGCACTCGAGACGCATGCTCGGGATCGCCTTCTCATTCTGGAATACCCTGCCGGCACACGTGTGGGTCAGCTTCGCCCTCTTCTGGGCGATGAATATCTACTTCATCCTGAAAGGGACCGAATCGATCCGGTTCTTCGAGGCGTGGGCGGCACCGGTGCTGCTGGTCATGGGCCTGGCGCTGCTGGCCTGGGCCGTGATGAAGGTCGGCTTCGGACCGATCTTTACGCAGCCGTCGCGCTTCCAGACGACCGGAGAGTTCTTCGCCTTCTTCGTACCAAGCCTCACCGCGATGGTCGGCTACTGGGCGACCTTGTCGATCAGCATCCCGGACTTCACGCGTTACGCCACGTCGCAGCGGGCACAGATCCTCGGCCAGGCCATCGGCTTGCCTCCGACGATGGCGCTGTTCTCGTTCATAGGTGTGGCGGTTGCGTCGGCGAGCATGATGATCTTCGGCGAGGCGATCTGGGATCCCGGTGGTGCTTCTGGGCAAGTTCGGTAACCCGTTCATCGTTCTGCTCTCGGTGTTCGCACTTGCTGTCGCGACCCTCACCACCAACATCGCCGCCAACGTGGTGCCGCCGGCCAATGCCTTCGCGAACCTGTGGCCACGCGCGATCTCGTTCACGACCGGCGGCCTGATCACCGGTTTCATCGGGATCGCGATGATGCCGTGGAAGCTGCTCTCTGATTTCGAGGCCTACATCTTTGGCTGGCTGGTGGGATACTCCGGCCTGCTCGGGCCTGTCGCAGGGATCCTCATCGTGGACTACTGGGTCGTTCGTAAGCAGACGCTGAATGTCCGCGATCTCTACATCGAGGGTGGCGAGTACCCGCTCGTTCACTGGCCCGCCATGATCGCGTTGGCCGCCGGGATCGGCCTGGCATTGATTGGTCTCGTGGTGCCGTCGCTGAGAGTCCTCTACGACTACGCGTGGTTCGTAGGATTCGGCGTCTCGTCACTGGTTTACGTCGGGCTCGCGCGACGCCCGCGGGAATGAGAAAATTGGAGCATGTGCAGGAACATCAAGACCCTGGCGAATTTTGCGCCTCCGGCCACCGCCGATGAGATCCGCGCCTCGGCCCTCCAGTTCGTTCGTAAGCTAAGCGGTACGGCCAAGCCGTCCAAGGCCAACGAAGAGGCGTTCAACCGCGCCGTCGATGAAGTCACCGAGTCGGCCCAGAAGCTGATCTTTTCTCTGAAGACCACCGCACCACCGCGGGACCGCGAAGAAGAAGCGCGCAAGGCGAAGCTGCGCGCGGCCGAGCGCTACGGCCGGCCGGCCACAGCGTGAACAGGGCTTTCGTAGCGGCGCTCGTCGTAGCGATCGCAGGGTGGGCTTCCCCGATCGGCGGACAAGGGCAGTCAGCCGATGCGATCACGTCGCTCATCCCGATGCCGGCGAGCGTCGAGCGGAGGGCGGGTGCCTTCACACTGGGCGCCTCGACGGTGATCGTGACCGACGCTGCCACTCGGAAGCTGGGGCGGCAACTGGCGTCGATGCTCGGGCCCGCAACCGGATGGGACCTCGCTGTCCGCTCTGGCGCCGCTCCAAGCGGTCCACACGTAGCGCTACGCCTTGATCCGGCGCAGAAAAGCCTGGGGGCCGAGGGATACAGGCTCGAGGTCACGCCACGCGCAGTTACGATCCGTGCAGCCGCGCCGGCCGGGGTGTTCTACGGCATGCAGACGCTTCGGCAGCTCCTGCCGGTGGAGATCTACCGGCAGGCGAAAGCCGCGGCGCCTGCGGGCGGGTGGCAGGTCCCCGCAGTGCGTATCGAGGACACGCCACGATTCGCGTGGCGCGGCCTGCACCTCGATGTCTCGCGCCACTTCCAGCCCAAGGAGTTCGTCAAGAAGTACATCGACCTGCTCGCGCTTCACAAGATGAACCGCTTCCACTGGCATCTGACCGACGACCAGGGGTGGCGCATCGAGATCAAGCGATATCCAAAGCTGACCAGCGTCGGCGCGTGGCGACGGCACACGCTCGTCGGTCCGCATCGAACCAATCCTCTGCCGGAGCACTTCGACGGCAAGCCGCACGGCGGCTTCTACACGCGCGACGACATCCGCGAGATCGTGGCGTATGCCGCCGACCGTTTCGTGACGGTCGTTCCCGAAATCGAGATGCCGGGCCACTCACAGGCCGTGGTGGCGGCCTATCCGGAGCTCGGCTCGGTCGACGGCCCCGTCGAAGTGCGAGCCACCTGGTCGGTCTCGCCCTACATCCTGAATCCAGAGCAGTCGACGATCGCGTTCATGCAGAACGTCCTCGAGGAGGTGCTGGAGCTGTTTCCGGGTCCCTGGATTCACATCGGCGGTGACGAAGCCGAGAAGACACAGTGGAAAGCGAATCCCGCGATCCAGGCGAGGATCAAGACGCTGGGGCTCAAGGACGAACACGAGCTGCAAAGCTGGTTCATTCGGCAGATGGATTCGTTCCTGACCGCGCGCAACCGGCGGCTGATTGGCTGGGATGAAATCCTCGAGGGTGGACTCGCGGAGAATGCCACCGTGATGGCCTGGCGCGGCGTCGAACACGCGGTGACCGCGGCGCGCGCCGGCCACGACACCGTGCTGGCGCCGACCAGCCACACCTACTTCGATTACTACCAGGCAAAGGACACGGCCGGCGAACCACGCGCGATCGGCGGCTTCCTGCCGCTCGAGCGCGTCTACGCGTGGGAGCCGATGCCGGCCGACCTGGAACCGCCGTTTCACAAGCATGTCCTGGGCGTGCAAGGGCAGCTCTGGACCGAACACATGCCCAACCCGAAGGCCGTCGAATACATGGCCTTTCCGCGCGCGAGCGCACTCAGCGAAGTCGCCTGGTCGCCCGCCGCCGGCCGCAACTTCGACGAGTTCCGTACCCGACTGTCACGTCACGAAGAGCGCCTTCGTATTCTGGATGTGAACTTCAGACCGAATCGTTAGACTTGCCGGCGCGACGCGCGGCGGGCAGTCCCCGTGTTTCTTCTGTGTTCCTCTGTGTTTCTTCTGTGGCCTGTGTTTTCTTCTGTGGTTGACTTTCCCCCGGCTCAACCCTAGAGTTGCGGGTACTTCCACTCCTACACAAATCATCATGGACCTCCTGCCACCGCTCTCGGCGTTTACGGTCTTCCTCGCGATCTGCGCGACTGGATTCCTGTTTCTGATGGTGGCGCTCGTCTTTGGCGGCGCTGTTCGACTTCTTCGAGGTCGACCACGACTTCGACACCGGCGGGCCCGGGTTCTTCAGCACGCCGGGTCATGGCCGTCTTCGTGACGACGTTCGGCGGCGCCGGCGCGGTCGCGATTACTACGGCCTGGCGCCGGTGCCGGCCTCGCGGTCGGGTTCGGCACCGGTCTGATTTTCGGCGGCGCGATCTACGCGTTCGCCCGCTTCCTTTACAGCCAGCAGGCGAGCTCGGAAGTGCGGTCTGGTGATCTGGTCGGCGCGGTCGGCCGCGTCGTCATTGCGATTCCGCCCGGGGGCGTCGGCCAGATCCGCGTCCGTCTCGGTGAGGAACTGATGGACAAGATCGCGCGAACGCGCGACGGCGTCGCGATCGCGGAGAACACCGCGGTCAAAGTCGATGAAGTCCTCGGCGAGACCGTCATCGTCAAGAACAGTGACTGACCGCCGCAGCGGGACTCATGATCGAAATCCGGCTCTACAGACAATGGCAGCTTGCATCGCTGATACTCGCGATCCTCGGCACGTCCTCGCCTTCGTTCGCCGCGGCTTATCTGTTCAGCCGGAATTACATCAAGGTTTCCCCAAACGCTGTCGCGGTCCTCAGCGGACGCAAGCGCAAGCTCCCGGACGGGCGCATGGTCGGCTACCGGATGGTGCGCGGCGGCGCCGCCCTGAGGATTCCGCTGCTCGAGAAGGTCGAGTACCTGCATCTCAACGTGATGACGATCCCGCTCGAGATCAAGCGGGCCTACACGCTGAAGGGTGTCCCCGTCTCGGTCAAGGCCGTCGCCAACGTGAAGATCCGCGGCGACGACAGCTCGCTCCAGGCGGCCGCCGAGCGCTTCCTGGGCATGACGCATGACGTGGTCCAGAAGGTCATCTTCCAGACGCTGGAAGGCCACCTGCGGTCGATCCTCGGCACGCTGACGGTGGAAGAGGTCAACAGCGATCGCCAGAGCTTCGCGCAGAAACTGACGACCGAAGCCGCGACCGATCTCGAGAAGATGGGCATCGGCGTCGACGTTCTGACGATCCAGGAGATCAGCGACGAGGAAGGCTACCTCGACGCGCTCGGCAAACGCCGGACCGCGGAGGTCAAGCGCGACGCGACCATCGGCGAGGCCGAGGCTCACCGCGACGCGAAGATCAAGTCGTCGCAGGCCCTGCAGGAAGGCGAGAAGGCGAAGTTCCAGGCCGACGCGGAGATCGCGCTGTCGTCCAGGGACTTCATGATCCGCCAGGCGCAGTACCAGGCCGAGATCGAAACCCAGAAGGCGCGCGCCGAACAGGCAGGCCCGCTGTCGGAAGCCACCGCACGACAGGGCGTCGTCGCCGAAGAAGTGCGCGTCGAGAAGACGCGGACGCAGGAGATGATCTCGGTCCAGGAGCAGGAGGTCCTGCGCCGGCAGAAGGAACTCGAAGCCACGGTCATCAAGCCGGCGGAAGCGGACCGCCAGGCAGCGGTCACCCGCGCCGAAGCGGCCAAGCAATCCGCCATCCTCGAAGCCGAAGGCCGGCGTTCCGCCATGATCGCGATGGCCGAAGCCGAGCAGGAAAAGCTGCGGAAGGAAGGCGTCGGACGCGCCGCGGCGGTCGAAGCCGAAGGCCGTGCCGAAGCCGCAAAGATCGAAGCCATCGGTCTCGCACAGGCCAAGGCGATCGAAGCCCAGGGCACCGCCGAAGCGGCCGCGATCCTCCGCAAGGCCGAAGCGTGGAAAGAGTTCAACGACGCCGCCCGCCTGCAGACGATCCTCGAAAAGCTGCCGGCGATCATCGAAGCGTCGTCTGGCGTCTTCGCGGCAGTCGCGGCGCCGCTCGGCAACATCGACAAGCTGGTGGTGATCGACCAGGGTGGCGGCACCGGAGACAACGGCAGCACCAGCCTCGGACGGCTGGCGCAGACGAGCCCGGCTCTCGTCTTCAACCTGCTGCAGCAGCTCGAAGCGCTCGGCCTCAACGTCCCCAGCGTCCTGCAGCAACTCGGCGTGAATCCAGCGGCGTCAGCGCCGCCGGCCGCACCGGTGCCGCCGAAGCTGGATTGAGGCCACAGAAGAAACACGCGACAGCAGAAACACAGAAGAGACACAAACGACGCCCCAGCAGACACTCAGGGGATCTGGCAATCTCCGATCTGGCGTGATTCTTGGCGGCCTTGGCGCCCTCGGCGGTGAGCGTTAGACACTGTGCGGAGCGCTGGAGCCTTCGGCTGACACGACGGCGCGACGTCACGACGGCACAACACTCTAAGGATTATTTTGGGTCGAGTCGTCGAGTCGTCGTGAGTGGCGCAGCCACCATCCGGGGCTTCGTGCGGTGTGAGTTGGAAGCTAACATTACGCCGCCGGACGCTCAATCCGGGCGCGCAGACTGGCGATCGAGGCGCTGATCTCTCTCAACTCATCGTCCACAGCCTTCAGCTTCTCCCCCTCCGCCCGGACGAATCTGCTGTAGGGAGCGATCCCTTCGCGGATCCGATCGCCGCTTCTCGCAATCTCGGTCGAGAACTGCTTCCGCAGCGCCTCCGAGAGCCGTGTTCTGACGTCTGGCGATCTTCGTGCGCATCTCGTCCTTCGCCCTCTGACGCTTTGCCGGAAGGATGAAGAACCCGATCGCCGCGACAACCGATGCGAGCACGATCCCGGTGAAGTCCGCCGCGGCCGTGGTCGCGGCGGCTGTGATGATGGCGCCGAGCCCCAGGGCTGTCGCGCCGGTCGCTGCCGCAGCCGCCACTGCATTGCGCGCGTTGTCGGCGAGTTGCTGCCCCTCACGCTTGCGGTCGTAGGAGTCGACGACGCGCTGCGACTCGCGGCTGACGGCATCGATCAATCGGGTGCGGTCGTAGTGAAACTGTCCTGAGTCTTCACCGACGATCTTGTCGCGATACTGGCGCCGCCGCTCCGCCAGGTGCGTCGTCACGGCCTGCCATTGCCGCAGGTCCGCGGCGACCAGCCAGTCGACGAGCTCGCCGACCTTGCGTTCGATCTGCTGCGGCGTGTCGGCCACGACCTGCTGCTCGAACCCCTGCTGGACGCGCGTGCGGTTCAGCAGGTCCATGAAACGGCCGATGCGGATGGTCTCGTCGAAGTAGTCCTGACCGCGGCGCTCCATCTCGAGCAGGAGCTTGTCGATGTCCGCCATGCGGAACTCGAAGTCGCGCGTCAGGTCCTCCTGGTAGACGACGAGCTGGCTCTCGACACCCTCGAGCGTGGCGAAATCGTCCTTCAAGAGCGCCAACCGCTCGCGGATGATCGAGGCGTGGCGCTCGGTCAGGGCACTGCCGACACCGAGCGGATTCAAGAGCTTCAGATGCACCCGGCCGGGGGCGTCGAGCGACGAGGCGATATAGCGCTCCAGCGCCTCGAATCCACTGGCAGGCCACAGCGAGGGATCACCCTGCTTCGCCCTGCAGTGCCAGTCGAGCGCTCACCGGGAAGATCTCGGGTCTGAACCCGAGAAGGGAGTGCGCGCTCTCTGCCACGAAAGTGCGGATCTCTTCAACCTGTTGCGGGTTCTCGAGAATGTCGACCTTGTTGATGACGACGACAACCTTCTTGCCCCAGCCGCGCACCTGCTCCAGGAAGGCGCGCTCGGTTTCCGTGAAGGGACGATCCGCGGACGTCACGAACAGAACGAGATCGGACCTCGGCACGAACTCCGCCGTGATCGCCTCGTGCTCGCGGATGATCGCGTTGGTTCCTGGCGTGTCGACGATGTGAATGTCGCGGAGGATCTCGGCCGGTGCAGTGATGACGTGGAGATGGTTGTCCTTGACGTGCCGGCCGGCCGTCTCGCCGTACTGGAGCACGTTGATCTGCGCGGTTGTCGGTGTGACGCCTTCCGGCGCGACCGGGCTGCCGACGAGCGCATTGATGAACGCGCTTTTGCCGGCATTGAACTCGCCCACGATGACGAGGAGGAACAGTTCGTCGAGCTGGGCGATCGACTTGGCGAGCGCGGATTGATGATCCGGCGTCGCGTCGAACTTGACGAGCGCAAGCTGCAAGCGGGAAAGAATCTGCCGTTCTTCCTTGAGCAGCGCGTCCTGGGTGGGGTCGAGGATCTTCGCCAGCATCAACTGGAGAATACCCGCAAAACGGGGGCCAAGCGGCGCGGAGAAGCGTCCGGGAGCTCAGGTCAATGCCGGACCGTAAGCTCCTCTGTAGCGCCTTGATCCGAGGCCGCCCAGTTCGTGTGCGGCTTCTGATTCTCGACGAGCCATCCGTAAACGAGCTCGCCATATGTGCGCCAGCGCATCTGTTTCAGCGCGTAAAACGGGCGTAGCGCATCCTGCAACTGAGGCAGGCGATAGAACGGAACGCCCGGAAAGTAGTGATGCTCGAGATGGTAGTTGGAGTTCAGGAACACGAAGTCCCAGAACCAGCTGCCCCGCATCAGGGTTCCCCACTTGGCCGGATCGGTCGGGTCGATGTCGTAGTGCTGCCCCAGCCGGTTCAGCGTGAAGGCGACCGGAAAGACGAAAAAGACCGGGATGATGCTGGTGCGAAGCGCCGCGTAGAAGCCGAAGAAAAACCACAGCGCCACGAGGGCAGAGAAGTGGAACGCCATCGAGATCTTTCGTTCGAAGGCGATTCGCGCCTGCAACTCTGCCGGATAGGTCGATGACTCGATCCGGGCGGCCCGGAAGTAGATCGGGAAGAGCGCGGGCGTGCAGTACAAGAGCTTGTACCACCGCTTGTTCTTCTTGGGCGAGAGGTGCGCCCGCTTGGGATCATCCTCGTCTGACCCGAGTTCAGCGTGATGATCGAGGTGCCAGCGCGTGAACTGGCTCGCGGAAATACCGCTCGGCACCGCGTACAGAAATCCCAGCAGCCGCTCAGCGACCGGACGGCGGCGCTCGAAGATGGCGTGATGGACGACTTCGTGGAGGAGGACGGTGAAGTTGAACACCGTGAAGCCCTGGACGATGGCGACCGGGATCCAGATCAGCGGGTTCTCAAAACGGATCAGCAACCACGTCGCAAGCCCGAGTATTGCAAACTGACGAGCTGCAATGATCAGGTGGCGCACGGCGGATTTCTGATGCAGCGCGCGCATCTGGTCGCGCGAGATGGCTGCGCCAAGCTCAGCGCGGAGGGCCGCCGCATGCTGCGAGTAATAGTGGTCTTTCACCGGACTACAGCGATTGTACGGCTACTGCTCCGACGGCACCAGCGGGGCCGTTTTGCCAACCCGGGTCAGCGCGACTCCCAGCAGCACAGCGGTCGCCCCTGCTAACCGCACCATCGTCACGTGCTCCCCGAGGGTGATGACGGCCGTCAGCATCGCCACAATCGGCACCAGGTTCGAGTAGACCGAGGTGCGGGCGCTCCCGATCTCGCGGACGGCCATGTACCAGATCGTGTAGGCAACGCAGAGCGCAAACAACGCCGAGTAGATGACCGCGATCCAGGTGGCGGCAGTGACGGTGCTCCACTCGGTGCGCAGGAGGTTTGTGGTCATCAGCGGCACGTAGATCACCGTGCCGATGGCCATCGACAGACCGGTCACGCCGACCGGCGAGTGGCGCAGCATGAGATGCCGCGCGCCGAGCGTGTAGATCGCCCAGCAGATGACGCCCGCCAGCATCATGGCGTCGCCCGTTACGCTCGACCCGCCGCCCTGCGGACCATGGCCGACGACAAGATAAATGCCGAACATCGACAGGACCGCTCCAACCCAGTGGAGCCGCCCGATGCGCTCCTGCCCCATCGCGGCGGAAATCAGCGCGATGACGACCGGTGTCGCGGCAAGCATCAGCGAGCTGTTCGCGACACTGGTGCGGGCCAGGCCACCGATGAAGAAGTACTGATAGCCGGCATGCCCGACGAGTCCGAGGAGCGCCAGCGAAATCCAGTCGCGGCGCGTGATCGGCGCGGGCGTGACAAAGATGCTCCCCAGCCGGCTACGCGCCCGCATGCGCCGCGCGATCGCGATGATCAACAGGAAGGTCAGCGACGCGACGATCATCCGCACCGCATTGAACGCCTGCGGGTCGATCTGTTTGAAGGCCGTTTTGACGATCGAGTAGTTCGTGCCCCAGATGATCGTCATCAGGAGCAGCAGCGCGTCGATGGACGAAAGGCGGCGGGGAGCCACGGGAAAGGGGAACGAGCAGGGAGGAGTGAGCGCTCCTCCCTGCGTCGGGCGTGCCTGCTTGTCCGAGCGGGAGCTACTTGCCGAACGGGAACAGGAAGAACAGGATCAGCGAGATCAGCAGCACGTAGATCGCGAGCGACTCGATCAGAACGAGACCGAGGAGCAGCGAGCCGCGGATGTCGCCGGCGGCACCGGGGTTCCGCGCAATCGCCTCGCTGGCAGCCGCGACGGCCTTACCCTGTGCGAGCGCAGCGAGCCCGGCTGCGAATGCCAGCGCGAACCCGGCGGTGATGATCGACCACTTGGCGATCTCGGTGTTCCCAACGGCGGCCGCCGTGTCTTGTGCGTACACCGGGGCGAAAAATGCGCCCGCGACGAGCACGAGAGCGGTTGTCAGAACTGAACGTTTACTCACGATCCCAGCCTCCTCTTATCGACCTATCAATGACGAAGTAACAATCCGATGCGATCCGTGGATCACGCTGCTGCCGGCGCATGGTGTCCATGCGGCGCGTCATGCCCGTGCTCGTCCTGATGGTGCTCCACCGCGACGGCGCCCTGCAGGTAGATGATCGACAGCAGCATGAAGATGAATGCCTGCAGCCCCCCGGTCACGAGGCCGAGAAACATCATCGGCAGCGGGATCAGGAAGGGAATGATGCTGAAGAGAATGGCGATGACGAGCTCTTCACCAAAGATGTTGCCGAACAGTCGAAGCGACAGCGACATCACGCGCGAGCAATGGCTGATGAGCTCGATCGGCAGCATGATGAAGAACAGGAACCACGGCGCGCCTGGAGGCACGGCGAAGTGCAGCAAGTACGGTCCGAGCCCCTGCGCCTTGATCCCCTGGAAGTGGTAATAGACCCAGATCGTGATCGCGCAGCCGAGCGTCACGTTGATACTGCTCGTCGGCGCCATCAATCCGGGCACCAGCCCCATGTAGTTACCCATGAGGATGAAGAGGCCGAGGGTGGCGATGAGCGGCAGAAACCGCGCCCCTGATGGACCTATCCATTCCTCGAGCAGTCCGACTACTGCGCGAACGCCGTCCTCGAGGATGATCTGGAACTTTCCGGGACTCTCGACACTCAGGCGCGATCGTATGAACAGTCCGACACCCGTGATCACAACCGTGATGATGCCGATCATCACCATGAAATTCGGGATCGGCGCGTGCGTATCGTGAAAGTGATAGCCGACGGCCTCGCCGACCTTGACAACCACCGGCCCGAGGGCCGAGTTGACGGCGTCGACGATCAGTAAGTGATGTTCAGCTGGTGATGCGGCCATTCAGACTCTCGTCCGCCCGGGCAGCGCCAAGGTGCGGACAATCACAAACGATTCTTCGCGAGTAGGCGGACCGCTTCGACGAATGCGGCCGCCGGAACTGATGATGCCCCCGCCAGCAGCCCAATCGGGTGCAGGCGCAAACGCGCAATCATAACGTACGCAAGAAAACCGAGTAAAGCGTAGCGAAGAACCAGTTTCAACAGGGTACCGGCCACCGCTTGCCGGGTTGTCGTTCCCGCCTGTAGCGGCCAGCACCAGCGCCGCAACCCCGTGCCCGAGCGTGTAGAAGCTGATCCCGATCAGGAGGCCGCCGCCAAGGACGCCGGCGGCGACCCGGACGCCCCACAACGCCAGCGCCACGGCCGCAAACAGCACGCAAATGACGAGGGAACTGCGGCCGATTCGGTCGACCATCGCATCGCCTGACACTTATTTGCTGCTGAGAAACCGGCTGGCGGTGCGATAGACGTTGAGGATCCCCGCCACCACGCCGAAGACGAAAAAGAGGAGGAACACCCAGCTGCCCAGGCCCAGCTTCGTCATCAGGAAATAGCCGACAGCGGAGCCGATCGCAATGGCCAGAACGAAGGACAGACCGACCGTGCTCAGGGCGCCGATCTGGCGCATGCTGTCGGCAAGACCTGAGCGTTTCGGCGGGGTGTCGGTCACCTTGGGAGTATACTCGTCGGAGAGGCTCCCAGATGAAAAACACCCTGTATTTGCTTGCGCTTAGCGCCATTGCGGCGGTGTCGGTCGCGGCCCAGGAACCACGCCCGGCGCTCGCGAGCGACGTCCGAACGCGGGATGTCTACGTCAGCGTCGTCGACAGCAAGAGTGTGGCGGTCACGGGACTCACCGCCGCTGATTTCAGCGTTCGGGAAGACACCGTCAGCCGCGAAGTCCTGCGCGCGGTTCCGGCGACCGGACCGCTCGACGTCGTGCTGCTGGCCGACGACAGTCAGGCCTCGACCCAGTCGATCCCCTACCTCCGTGACGGCCTCACGAAGTTCATCGACCGACTCCAGGGCAAAGCGGCGATCGGGATCGTGACCATCGGCGAGCGGCCCACGTCTGTCGCAGAGCGGACGACCGACCTCGAGGTGTTGAAGAAGGGCGTGTCGCGGATCTTCGCAAGGCCAGGAACCGGTGCCTACCTGCTCGAAGGGATCGTCGACGTGAGCCGCGGTTTCCAGAAGCGCGAAGCCGCCCGTCCGGTGATCGTAGCGGTGACGTTCGAGGGCATCGAGTACAGCAACGCCGGCTACGAACGCGTCCTGGACGAGCTTTACAAGAGCGGCGCGGCACTGCACGTGTTGAGCGTCGGGACCCCCGCCGGTCCGGTAACCGACGAGATCCGCAACAAGAACGTCGTCATCGCGCAAGGCACCGAGGCCAGCGGCGGACGACGGGAACAGCTCCTCACGGAAATGGCGATTCCCGACGCCTTGGGCAAGATCGCCGATGAGTTGTTGAATCAGTACGTCGTGACCTACGGCCGACCCGATTCGCTCGTGCCGCCGGAAAAGCTCAAGATCACCACGAACAAACCGGGCCTGACCGCCCGCGCCCGAACACGCCTGCCCAATAAGAAATAAATGCGCCTCCAGGGCCTGACCGCGCTGGTAATCACCTGCCTCGCTGGCCTGCTGGCCGGGCAGCAACAGCCACCGAAGCTGCGCTCGGGCGTCGAGCTGGTGTCATTGAACGTTTCGGTCATTGCGGACGGAAAGTACGTCACCGACCTCGAGCAGGCTGAGATCGAGGTGTTCGAGGACGGCGCCAAACAGAACGTCACGTTCTTCTCCCGCAAGCAACAGCCCATTGCACTTGCGATCCTGCTCGATACCAGCAACAGCATGGAAGACAAGATGAAGACCGCGCAGGAAGCTGCCGTCGGTTTTGCAAAGCGGCTCACGCCGGACGACCTGGCGCAGGTGATCGACTTCAGCAGCCAGGTACGGATCATCCAGGGCTTCACCAACGATGCCGGGGCCCTCGAGCGCGCGATTCGTGGCACTACCGCGGACGGCTCGACGGCGCTCTACAACGCCATCTACATCTCGCTGAAAGAACTGAAGAAGATCAAGCCGCAGAGCGAGGACGAGATCCGGCGCCAGGCCATCGTCGTCCTTTCGGACGGCGACGACACCTCCAGCCTGCTGCCCTACGAGGAAGTGCTGGACCTGGCGAAGCGGTCCGAGACCGCGATCTACACGATCGGGCTGCGGCAGGGTATCGAGACGGGGCGCGCCACCTTCAAGGAAGCCGAGTTCGTGCTCAGGCAGCTCGCGCAGGAGACCGGAGGCCGGTCCTTCTTCCCTGCGCACGTGAACGAACTGCCGAAGATCTACGAGCAGATTTCGCAGGAGCTCGCGACGCTGTATTCGCTGGCCTACACCTCGCGGAACCCGCTGCGAAATGGCGCCTGGCGGCGCATCGCCGTCCGCATCACGCGGCCGGGGCACGTGGCCCGCACACGACAGGGGTACTACGGGCCCTCGGCTCCCTGACATGCGTGCCCTCCCGCTCCTCTTCTACGCCGCCGCCGCGACGGCATATGGCGCCCACTTCGCGTGGCGCGATCCCCGAGTCGGTCGGCTCGCGACCGGGCTGCTGGCGACAGGACTCCTCGCCCACACGTTCCTGATCGGGATGCAGACCGTCCAGGCCGGCCACGCGCCGCTCGTCGGGACCACAGCCGCGGTCTCGGCGTTCGTCTGGCTCCTCGGCCTCTCGTATCTCTACGTGGAGCTGACCTCCGACGAACGGTCGATGGGCGTGTTCGTCGCGGTGTTGCTCGTGGCCTTCGGTATCATCCCGGCGCTCGACGGCGAGGTGTCACAACGGCCGCCGGTGCTGCGCAGCCCGCTCTTCACGGTGCACGTGATGGCGATGCTCTTCGCCTACGCGAGCTTTGCCCTCGCCTCGGTGCTCGGGGTGACGTATGTACTCCTTTTCACGGAGATCAAGGCAAAACACCTCGGGGTGTTCTACACTCGCCTGCCGTCGCTCGGCGTGCTGGACGTGATGAACGGACGCGCGGTCGCGGTCGGCTGGGTCTTTCTGACAATCGGGCTGGTCGTTGGCGGCATCTGGGCCTCGCAGGTCCAGGGTTCTCCAGATCCGCGGGTACAACACATGTCGCTGACCGATCCCAAGATCCTCGTCGCGATACTCTCCTGGGCCGTGTACTCATTCGCGCTTTACGCCCGGCGCGCGATCGGCTGGAACGGCCGCCGCGCGGCACTGTTGTCGACGGCCGGCTTTGCGATCGTGCTGCTCAACTTCATCCCGATCGGGTATTTCCTGACGAGGAGCCACAACTTTTGAGCCTTCGGCTGTTCGCGATCGGGCTGAGTCACCGAACCGCGCCTGTCGAGCTGCGCGAACGGGTGGACTTCGCCCGCGAGGGGCTCGAAGCCGCGCTGGCGGGCCTTGCGGCGCGGAACGCCGTCCGCGAAATGGCGGTCCTCTCGACCTGCAACCGCGCCGAGGTCTACGCCGCCGCCGATCGTGACGATGCCGTCGACCGGGTGGCACGGTTCTTCGGCGAGTATCACGGCGTAGCGCCAAGCGGATTTGCAGTCGCACCTTTACGTCCACCGCGGCGCCGATGCGGCGCGGCATCTGTTCCGGGTCGCCGCCGGCCTCGATTCCCTCGTCGTCGGCGAGCCGCAGATCCTCGGCCAGGTGAAGTCGGCCTATACCGTCGCCAGCGAGCAGCACTACACGGGCACCGTTCTCAACCGGCTGTTCCACCTCGCCTTCGCAGCCGGCAAGCGCGTCCGCACGGAAACAGGTCTCGGTGAGGGAGCGGTCTCGGTCAGCTACGCGGCGATCTCACTGGCGAGGAAGATCTTCGTCGACCTCTCGCGCTTACAGGTGCTCATTCTCGGCTCAGGCGAGATGGGCAAGCTCACCGGGATCCACCTCCGGGCCCAGGGCGTCAACGGTATAACCATCGCGAGCCGCACACGATCGACGGCGGAGCGGCTCGCGGAGCAGATCGGCGCCGTCGCGTGCGACTGGTCCGAGCTCGACACCGCCCTGACGCACGCCGACATCGTCGTCACCGCGACCGGCGCGCCAACCGCGGTTCTCTCGAAAGCCGATGTCGAGCGCGCAATGAAGACACGGCGGGAGCGTCCGCTCTTCATCATCGACATTGCCGTCCCGCGCGATGTCGATCCTCTGGCAGGCACGCTGGAGCAGGTGTTCCTCTACAACGTCGACGACTTGCAGGGCATCGTCCAGGGCAATCTCGAGAAGCGGACCGCGGAGTTGGCGCGCGCCGACGCCATCGTCAGCACCCAGGCCGCGAAATTCGCCGCCTGGCTCCAGTCGCGCGAAATCATCCCGACCGTCGTCGCGCTGCGGGAGCGGTTCGAGTCGATACGCCGCGCCGAGTTGAGCCGGCTGCAACACAAGTTGACGGGGCTCCCGCCGGAGGCGCAGGCCCAGGTCGATCACATCACGAAGCTGATCGTCGAGAAGTTGCTCTTGACGCCGACCGAGCAGTTGAAAGCCGTGAGCGACGACTCTCTGGCAGCCACCTACTCAGATGCGTTGAACCGGCTGTTCAGTCTGCCGGCCCCGGCCGATCCGCTTTCGGCCGACCCGCTCAATGACCAGCCTGTCACGACAGAGTCGCGGAAGGTGACGTGAGACCGCTTCGCATCGGCACCCGCGGCAGCGCGCTGGCGCTGTGGCAGGCGCGTGCCGTCGCGGAGGGCCTCGAACGCACCGGAGTTGCCGCCGAGCTCGTCATCATCGCGACACGAGGCGATGCCAGGCAGGACGTCCCTCTGTCAGCCATGGGCGGCAAGGGCGTGTTCGTCTCAGAAATTCACGATGCGCTGCGGCGGGAAGAGATCGACCTCGCCGTCCACAGCGCAAAAGACATGGCAGCCGTATCGCCAGAGGGGTTGACGATCGCCGCCGTCCTCGCGCGCGAAGACCCGCGCGACGCGCTGATCTTTCCTCTTGGCAGCCCTGAAGGGCTGCGCTACACCCCCGTTGACGTGAACCGGGTCGCAAATACTGACGGTGTAGCGCAGCCCTTTAGGGCTGCCCCAAGCGTCATCGGCACCGGGAGTCCGCGCCGGATCGCGCAGCTGCGCCGGCTCTATCCACAGGCCCGCTTCGAATCGATTCGAGGCAACGTCGACACCCGCCTCCGTAAGCTGGACGCTGGCGAGGTGGATATGCTGGTACTGGCCTGCGCCGGGTTGCGTCGCCTCGGGTTGTCGGACCGCATCTCGGCACCCGTCGCGGTTGCGGAATGCGTGCCGGCACCGGGTCAGGGGATCATCGCCATCGAAGTGCGAGCCGACGATGAGCGCACCGGCGGCATGGTAGCGGCGCTCAACGTCCCCGATGCAAGGACGACTCTCGCGGCGGAACAGGCGGTCGTCGCGGCGCTCGGTGGCGGTTGCCAGCTTCCGCTCGGCGTCTTTGCGGAACTTCGCGGCAGCGACCTGGCGATCCGGGCGGTTGCCGCGTCTCTCGACGGGTCACGCATCGTGCACGGCGAAGCTGCCGGCAATTCCGCCGCGGCGGTCGAGACCGGCACACGCCTCGCGCAGGATCTGGCATCACGCGGCGCCCTGGAGCTCCTCCACTCATGAAAACACCCTGCGTCTACATCGTCGGCACCGGTCCGGGGGACCCTTCCCTCATCAGCGTCCGCGGCCAGCGGATTCTTCAAGCCGCCGATGTGGTCGTCTACGACCACCAGGTTCCAGCTGCGCTGCTGCAGGCCGCACCAGCAACGGCCGAGCGGATCGATGTCGGTCCCGCGGCGCCGCGGGCCTTCGACCAGGAGGCAATCAGCATCTTGCTCGCCGAGAAGGTTGCCGAGGGCAAGACCGTCGTCCGGCTCAAGTGGGGTGATCCGTTCGTATTCGACAGCGGCGGCAAGGAAGCACTGCTGCTCCGCGAGCAGGGCGTGCACTTCGAGATCGTTCCCGGCATCCCGGCGGCCATCGGCGGCGCCGCCTACGCCGGCATCCCGCTCACTTATCCCGGCGCCGACGACGTCGTGATCTTCGTGCGCGGCCATGAGGGCGAGAGCGAGGAGGCGCCGGATGTGAACTGGAACGGGCTGGCCAGCGTCGGCGGCACGATCGTCTGTTACGCCGGTGCGCGCCAAATCGGTGCCATCAGCAAAGCGCTCGTATCGCACGGGCGCGCCGAGGACGAACCGGCGGCACTCGTCTACAACCCCACGACGCCGGCACAGCAGACCGTGACTGGAACGCTCGGCACGATCGCGTCCGATGCGCGGATCGATATGCCGGCGCTCTTCGTGATCGGGCGCGTGGCCGCGCTACGGGAACACCTGCGCTGGTTCGACGATCGCCCGCTGTTTGGGCGCCGTATCGTGGTGACGCGATCGAGCGAACAAGCCGGGGAACTGGTCGACATGCTCCAGGATCGCGGTGCGGAGGCTATCCCGGCGCCGACCATCCGAATCACGGCGGCTGAAGACTCGGGCCCGCTCGATCAGGCGGTCGCCGACGCCGCGACATTCGACTGGATCATTTTCTCGAGTACGAACGCCGTCGATTACTTCATCGCACGACTGCTGGCGACGAGCGACCTGCGCGAGTTGAAGGGCGTCAAGCTCTGCACGGTCGGTCCAGCCACCGCAGCGAGACTTCTTCATTACGGCATCCGGGCGGATCTCACACCGGCTGAGTATCGTGCCGAGGCGGTCATGGACGCGCTCGAGGCGGCCGGACCCCTCAAGGGAGCACGCGTGCTGCTCCCGAGAACGGATATTGGACGCGATGTCCTGCTGGAGGGCCTCACGAAAGCGGGAGCGATCGTGACTGACGTCGTGGCCTACCGGACCACGCTGGCGCAGGGCGAAACGGGCGGTCGAGACATCTACCGGATGCTTCTCGACGGTGAAATCGATGCTGTCACGTTCACCAGCGCGTCAACCGTCCGCAACTTTGCCCAGATCCATGGCGCGGAGCAGGCCGCGGACCTTCTGCGAGGCACCGTCGTGGCGTCGATCGGCCCGGTCACCGCTGAGGCGGGCAATCAGCTGGGAATCTCGACGACCGTGATGCCGAAGCAGTACACCGTCCCCGACCTGGTCGATGCACTCGTCGAACACTTCCGTGGCAAGGAACCGCGCGCGCATGGCCGGTAAGAAATCACCCGCGCCACTGGACCTCGTTCACCGGCCGCGGCGGCTGCGCCGCTCGGCAGCGATTCGAGGCATGGTCCGCGAAACGCGGCTCTCCGCGGAGATGTTCGTGTATCCGCTGTTCGTGTGCGAGGGAGAAGGCCAGCGGCGGGAGGTCAGCTCCATGCCGGGCGTCCATCAGCTCTCGGTCGACGAGATCGTCAAGGAAGCGCGGGCGGCGAAGGCCGACGGCGTGCCTGGCGTGTTGCTGTTCGGATTGCCCGCCGAGAAGGACCCTGCCGGCGACGCCGCGTGGAATCCTGAAGGCCCGGTGCAGTCAGCGGTCCGGGCGCTCAAGCAGCAGGTCCCGGACCTGCTCGTCATCACCGACGTCTGTCTCTGCGAGTACACGTCGCACGGTCACTGCGGACTGCTCGATGGGGAGGAGATCCTCAACGACCCGAGCGTCGAGCAACTCGTGCGTGTCGCGCTGTCACATGCGGCAGCGGGCGCCGACATCGTGGCGCCGTCCGACATGATGGACGGCCGGGTCGGGCGGATCCGCGCAGCGCTCGACGAGGCGGGATTCACCGGCATCGCGATCATGTCGTATGCCGCGAAGTACTGCTCGGCGTTCTATGGCCCCTTCCGGGATGCAGCCGATTCGGCTCCGGCGTTCGGTGACCGGCGTTCGCACCAGATGGATCCCGCCAACGTCGAGGAAGCCCTGCGCGAGGTGGAACTCGACCTGGCCGAGGGCGCCGACATCGTGATGGTCAAGCCAGCGATGACCTACCTGGACGTCATCGCGCGAGTGAAGTCGGAGTTCGGCGTACCGACGGCCGCGTATCACGTCAGTGGTGAGTACGCGATGCTGAAGGCGGCCGCACGTAACGGATGGATCGACGAGCCGCGCGCGATGATGGAGACGCTGACCGCCATTCGCCGTGCCGGCGCCGACATCATCATCACGTATTACGCGCGTGACGCCGCCCGCGCGCTGCGCGGCGAGCTCTAAATCAGAGGCAGATCGTTCTTGATTTTGGAGTCGTGACGCCAGCCATCGGCCTGATGACTCTCAACCGCGAAGATACTTTTGATCCCGGCGAGTCCTCATTGGGCTCGCGGAGGTGGGGCCACGAGAAGCCCGTATCGGACTAGGAGAGCGCGACTCGAGTCTGGCACCCGGGCCGCTTCTGCGAATGAAGCGTTGTCAGTCGGAACCTGCCGCGATGCGTCTTCCCACATCATCGGTTGAGTCTGTACGAAAAGCGTTGGCCGGTCACCCTGTTGAGGGAAGAGCCTCGCGTGGTGACCAGCGTCCTCCGGTCGCAACTCAGAGAAGCGGCGTCCCTCTCTGACGAAACGCGCCCATCGCGCCCCCCAGAACAAGCTCACCTTCAAGTGTTTTCCTGTTAAAGCCTTCTGAACCTCTGTCGATGTAATGTCCGTCTTCTCTAAGGACATCAAGAAGGTCGATATGTCTGACATGTTCACCATGTAAACCGGCGCAGGTAGTTCGCCCCCGTAGAACATCACGATGCTGGGACTCATCAAACTACCTCTGAGAGCGGTTGATCCTGTCACTGCCAAACAGCTGGCTAGGCAGATCGCCGCGAGACAATTTGAAGTTCCAGAACTCGTCATCTGTTAGTCCAAGTGGCGCGTAATTGAATATACGGCAACCGTCCGGCGACTGCACTGACGCGGTCCTCACCCACACAGCGCGCAACGACCGCGAGGATGCCTGCGGCAGAACACGACGACAGGACGGCACGACGACTCGATGTTCTCATGGTCAAGTTGTGTTCGTGGTGTCGTCGTGACGTCGTGAGCCGCCGGAGGCGGACCTTTCTAACCGGCAGCTACGCGATCCCGACAACAATCAACGTTGCGTCGTCCTCGAACTTGCCATCAGTGAACGCATTCACGTCGGCGAGGATGGCGTCCTTGAGCGCGCCGGCCTGAGTGGTTCGCGCCGCCACCCCGACGGCCGCGAGGCGGTCTTCGCCGTATTCCTCGCCCTCGGGGCTGCGCGCCTCGGTGATGCCGTCCGTGTAGAACAAGATGCGGTCGCCGGCACCGAGGGGGATCTCGGCCTGCTCGTACTGGTTCTCCGGGAACACGCCGAGGACCATCCCGCCCTCCCCGAGTGGCTCGACCGCGCCGTTGGGCCGGATCAGCAGGGGCGGATTGTGACCGGCGTTTGAGTAGACGATCCGCCTGGCGGCGGGTTCGATGCGGGCATAGCAGAAGGTCGCGAAGCGGCCGCTGGCCATGTTGCGGCACAGGAGCCGGTTGACGCTGTTGTTGATCGAAGCTGGCGAGACTGCCTCTTGCGCAAAGGCGCGGACCGCGGCCTGAAGATTGGACATCAGCAGGGCGGCCGGCAGCCCCTTTCCGGCGATATCGGCAATCGAGACCCCGAGCACGTCACCAAAGCCGAGGGTATCGAAGCAGTCACCGCCGACGCCGTCAGCGGGCAGCCAGGTGACCGAGAGATCGATGCCGGAGACCTGCGGCGTCGCGGTTGGCAGCAGGCCGCGCTGAATCAGGCGCGCCTCCTCGACCTCGCGCTGCTGCTTGTGATCGCGACGGCGGGTGGCACGGCCTTCCGCAACCTCGCGCTCGACGATCTCGATCAGGGTCAAGTCTTCCCACGGCTTCTGCACGAAACTCTTGGCGCCGCGTCGCATGGCCTCGACCGCCGTGTCGATGCTGCCCCACCCGGTCATGACGACAATCGGCAGGGACGAATCGTGGGTGCGGACGCGCGAGATCAACTCGAGGCCTTCTCGCCCCGACGTCGTATCGCGGGTATAGTTCAAATCCATCAGCAGCAGGTCGAACGGACCGCTGCGCAACCGGTCCATGACCGCGTCCGTCGAACTCACCAGTTCGAGTTCGTAACCTTCGCCGGTCAGCAACCAGCGGAGCGCCTCGAGCACGTCGGGCTGATCGTCGGCAACCAGCAGACGCGCGGTTTCGGCAGGGTTCGAAGAAGGCATCCGGAATTCCGTGAACAGTTCGTGCATGTACACGTCTCAGGGAACAAGAGCCGTACCATGCGCGACACGATAATTTAGTCAGTCGTTGCCATCCGCCGCGGGGCGGCTGGTCGCGTGGGCGCGACCGCGACGTCGCAGAAGCGCGACGGCACAACGCCCCCGATTATAGATGTCGGCGACGGCATCGGAGAGTTAATGGGACAAACGACACCGGTCAGGATCCTTGCGGCCGATGACCAGGTCGACATCCTCGACGCGTTGAGGATGCTCCTGGGCGACGAGGGCTACGAGGTGACGACCGCGCGCTCGCCGGGCGAAGCGCTCGAACGTCTCGAGGGCGCCGAGTTCGACCTCGCCATCCTCGACCTCAATTACACCCGCGACACCACGTCGGGCCAGGAGGGGCTCGACCTGATGGAGCGGATCCGCGCCCTCGACCCGACACTGCCGGTGCTGGTCGTGACCGCCTGGAGCAGCGTCAGCGGCGCGGTCGAAGCCATGCGCCGCGGCGCCCGCGACTACATCGAGAAGCCGTGGGATGACGAACGGCTGCTGGTGACGGTGCGCACCCAGGTGGACCTGCGTCGCGCGCTGAGGCGCAGTCAGCGGCTGCAGGAGGCCAACACCCGATTGCAGCGCGGCGCCACCCCGGCATTCATCGGCGATTCCCCGGGTATTCAGCAGGTGCGGCAGACGATCGAGCGGATCGCGCCCTCGGATGCGGCGGTGCTCATCACCGGCGAGCACGGCACCGGCAAGGAGGTCGTCGCCACCTGGCTGCACGCGCTCTCCGAGCGGCGATCGAAGCCGCTCGTCACCATGAACGCCGGCGGCCTTGCCGAGGGGATCGCCGAGAGCGAGCTGTTCGGCCACGTCAAGGGCGCCTTCACCGACGCGCGCTTCGACCGGATCGGGTGTTTCGAGCTCGCCGACGAAGGGACGCTGTTCCTGGACGAAATCGCCAACATGCCGGTCCGCCTGCAGGCCAAGCTGCTGCGCGTCCTGCAGACCGGTGAAGTCCAGCGGGTCGGATCCTCGCGCCTCCGCTTCGTCAACGTCCGCGTCCTGTCGGCGACGAATGCCGACCTGCCGACGGAAATTGCCGGCGGGCGCTTCCGCGAGGACCTCCTCTATCGTCTAAATACCGTGGTCATCCACCTGCCGCCGCTGCGCGAGCGCCTCGAAGACATCGACGCGCTGGCGACGCATTTCCTGGCGCATTACGCGGCGCGGTACCGAAAGCCGATCACCGGCTTCGACGAGTCGGCGCGCCGCGCGATGCGCGCGCACCGCTGGCCCGGCAACGTCCGCGAACTGGGTCATGCGGTCGAACGTGCCGTGCTGATGTCAGATCCCGCGGCATCGAGTATCGCCGGCAGCCATCTCGGCCTCGGCACTGCGCGCGGCAGCGAAACCTCCAGCGAGGCGCAGTCGCTCGAGGAGGCCGAGCGTGTATTCATCGAGAAGGTCCTGGCCCGTCACAACGGCGACGTCCGGCTCGCCGCGCAGCAGCTTGGCATGAGCCGCAGCGCCCTCTACCGAAGGCTCCAGCAGTATGGCGTTACCGAGTAAATCCAGAGCTCCCCGCACCACCAAGGGCGCGCATCGCAGCCTCGAGCAGTCGGTTCTCTACCTGGCGGTCATCGCCGGCCTGCCGGCCGGCCTCGGGCTGCTCGCCCTCTCCTGGGGCCAGCCGTACTCCTTTGAAGTCCGCTGGACGATCACCAGCATCGTCCTGCTCGTCTGGCTGGGGTCGGCCGTCTTTGCGTACCAGATCGTCCAGCGCATGCTGTTCCTCCAGGCGAATCTCCTCGGCGCATTGCGCGAAGGGGACTATTCGATCCGCGGCGCCGGGGCGACGGCCGGCAGCGGCGTCGACCTGGTGATGAACGAGATCAACGCGCTTGGCGATACGCTGCAGCGGCAGCGGACCGAGGCGGTGGAATCGACGGCGCTGCTCACGAGCGTGATGGGCGCGATCGACGTCGCGGTGTTCGCCTTCGACATGGACGAGCGGCTCGTGCTCGTCAATCCTGCCGGCGAACGCCTCATGGGCCAGCCCGGGCCGAAGCTGCTCGGGCGTGGGGCCGCGGACCTCAAGATCGCGGCCTGCCTCGAAGGAGAGACGCCGCGCCTGCTCGACCGTCCATTCGGCCCCGAGAGCGGACGGCTCGAGCTGCGGCGCAGCACCTTCAGGCGCGAGGGCAAGCCGCACCAGTTGCTGGTGTTCGCCGACCTGAGCCGCGCGCTGCGCGAACAGGAACAGGAAGCGTGGCAGCGGATCGTCCGCGTGCTCTCGCACGAGATCAACAACTCGCTGACGCCGATCAAGTCGATCGCGCACAGCATCAAGCGCATGCTGTCCCGCGTGCCGGACCTGCCGCGGGCGGAAGAGATCCAGGATGGCTTGAACCTGATCGAGACCCGTTCCGGATCGCTTGGGCGGTTCCTCCGGTCGTATGCGCAGCTGGCACGATTGCCCAAGCCCCAGACCAGGGACACCGACGTGAGAGGGCTCGTGCACCGCGTCGCGGAGCTCGAGAACCGGCTGCCGGTGGTCGTGAAGGGCACCGAGCCCTCGCGCATCGTCGCGGATCCCGACCAGCTCGAACAGCTCCTGATCAACATCATCCGCAACGCGGTGGACGCGACGCTCGAGACCGGCACGAAAGGCGAAGTGGCGCTCGACTGGAAGCAGGTCGACGGAGCGCTGCAGATCACGATCGACGACCAGGGGCCGGGGCTGCCCGATACCGCCAATCTCTTCGTCCCGTTTTTCACGACCAAACCGGCCGGCTCCGGCATCGGCCTGGCGCTCAGCCGGCAGATCGCCGAAGCGCACGGCGGCACGCTGACGCTCGAGAATCGACAGGGCACGCGGGGATGCCGCGCCGTCCTGCGCCTGCCGAATTAGCCGGCCTCGGAGTGTTCACGCCGCACGGGCACGAGCGACGGTCTGGCCTTCGGCTCGCACGACGGCACGACGTCACAACGGTCACAACGTCAGGATCTTCCAAGAGCTACTTGCTGGTTCGAGTCGTCGTGTCGTCGAGTCGTCGTGAGTGGCGCAGCCACCATGCGGGACATCGTGCGGCGTGAGCGCGTCGTCCGATTACCTCGTCAGCGGCTCGGCGCAGTCACGACGTCATGTGGACCTCGACTATGCGGTTGAGTCGTCGCGTCGAGTCGTCACTGAACCTGCATGCTATCGTCGGTGGATGGCACGCTCACGATATCCCCGGTCTGAACGCCTCTTCGCCGCTTCGTCGCGCATCCTCGCCGGCGGCGTGAACAGCCCCGTCCGCGCCTTCAAGGCCGTCGGCGCCACGCCACTCTTCATCGATCGTGCGCGCGGCTCGCGCATCGAGGACGCGGACGGTCACAAGTACATCGACTACGTGATGTCCTGGGGACCCCTGATCCACGGCCATGCGCCGAAGGGGCTGCTGAAGGCCCTGGCACAGGCCGCCGCCAGGGGCACCAGCTTCGGCGCACCAACCGAGCTCGAAACACGGCTGGCGCAGCGCGTCGCGATGCTGATGCCGTCGATGGAGCGGATTCGATTCGTCAGCTCCGGCACCGAGGCGGCCATGAGTGCGGTGAGGGTGGCGCGTGCCGCCACGAAGCGAGACAAGATCATCAAGTTCGAAGGCTGCTATCACGGCCATGCCGATTCGTTTCTCGTGCAGGCCGGATCCGGGGCGATGACGCTCGGCGTGCCGACGAGCCCAGGCGTCCCGAAGGCGGCGGCGGCCGATACGCTGCTCGCGCGGTACAACGATCTCGAATCCGTGCAGCAGGTGTTCTCAAAGAACAGTGGATCGATCGCCGCCATCATCGTCGAACCGATCGCCGGCAACATGGGGCTCGTGCCGCCGCAGGACGGCTTCCTCGACGGTCTCAGGACGCTGTGCCATCACGAAGGCGCGCTCCTGATCTTCGACGAAGTCATCTCGGGATTCAGGGCGTCCACGGGCGGAGCCCAGAAGATCATGGAGATCCGTCCGGACCTGACGATCCTCGGCAAGATCATCGGCGGGGGCCTTCCGGTCGGCGCCTACGGCGGCCGGCGCGAGATCATGGAGCTGGTCGCGCCCGCGGGCCCCGTATACCAGGCCGGAACTCTTTCTGGCAATCCGCTGGCGATGACGGCAGGCCTATGGTCACTCGAGAATCTGTCGGCGAAGCTATACAGGCAGATGGCGAGGCTCACGGGACAGCTTGCCGCTGGCCTCGCGGATGCTGCACGTGAGTCGGAAGTGCCGCTGCAGGTGAACGCGCACGGCTCGCTGCTGACCCCGTTTTTCACCGACCAGCCGGTCAGGGACTTCCAGTCAGCACTGTCAGCCGACACCGCGCGCTACGGTGCCTTCCATCGCGCCATGCTCACTCGGGGGATTTACCTGCCACCCTCGCAGTTCGAGGCGTGGTTCCTGTCTGGGGCGCACACGCCGCGCGACGTGGAGGCCACGTTGCGCGCGGCGCGGCAGTCTTTTCGAGAGCTCTAAACTCGCAGGGCTCAGCGGATTGCCGGGGGCGTATCCAGCCTGACGCGCAGGATCGTTCCGGCATCGAGCGTCACGTCCTTACCTTCCGTGGCCGCGATCGTGCCGCCGCCGCCGATCAGGACGCCGAGCAGCGCACCTTTCACGCCGCCGAGAATGCCGCCGATGATCGCGCCGACGCCGGCGCCGGCACCGATCCGTGCGGCTTCGCCCTTCATACCCGAGCTTTCGATCGCCTCGGTGACAGTCCCGCGCATCGGGTAGGTCCGGCCTCGCACCGTGATCTGGTCAAATGACACCGTCATCTGGCCCTTCCGGTCGGTCCTCGTGGCGCGGTCAACCGTGCGCACGACGCCTCGCAGCAACGAACCAGCCGGAATCAATACCTCTTCGCCGCGGTAGAGATCGACGACGGTCGTGGCTTCGAAGCGGTCCTCGACCTGCGCGGTGTCGGAGCTGAGTTGCGTCTGGAGCCGGACGTCGATTTCCTGCCCGGCTGGAATCGACGCTGTACCCGACTGCGCACCACGATTGGACGTGGTGCTCTGCGTCCCGCTCTGAGTCCCACCTGAAACGCCACTCGAGGTGCCGCCCTGGGTTCCGCCAGTGACGCCGCCGCTCGTGGACTGACCGGGCACCCAGGTGCCGCGCCGATCCGCGCTCGTATCCGCGCGCATGTCGCCCGTCGCGCGTGAGCGAAGCGTCGAAATCCGGTCGCGCACGTTGGTGTAGTCGGCGCGCGGAACCGTCCCTTCCTTGCGCAATTTGACCTTCAAATAGATCACTTCGTCGCGAAGGTCATCGAGTTCGCCCTGGAGCGACGATGCCGCAGTTGGGTCGGAGCTGCGAAGCCGAGACAGGTCCGAGCTGGCCTGGTAAATGTCGTCCTGAAGCCTTTGAATGTCACTGGAAGTCACGGATGCCTGCGCGTACGCGGCGGCCGGCGCGAACAGCGCAACCGTCATCACGAGTGCGGCCACAAAAGATCCAGCGGTAATTCGTTCGATTTTCATCATCCCTCTCTCGAACCGGCGAAGGCCGGCTGTCAGCCCGGCTACTGCAAGAGACGCGCCCGGCGAGCTCATCCTATGCTACCCGTATCGACCCGTTCATAGAGACGGCCGCACGCCTGATCTGGCCTGCTGATAAAATCAAGGGAATCAATGGCTCTTCTGAAGGTTCACAAGACGGTTGGCGTCCGCGTCGGCGGCATCCAGGTCGGGGGCGGCGCCCCGGTCGTCGTCCAGTCGATGACGATGACGGACACGGCGGATCCGGCGTCAACGGCGCAGCAGTGCATCGAACTGGCGCAGGCGGGTTCCGAGATGGTCCGCGTCACCGTGAACCTGCCCGAGGCGGCCGCGGCGGTGCCCGAGATCAAGCAGCGCATGCTGGACGCCGGGGTCACGGCGCCGCTCATCGGCGACTTTCACTACAACGGCCACCTGCTGCTGACCCGGCATCCAGACTGCGCGGCGGCGCTCGACAAGTACCGGATCAATCCCGGCAACGTCGGCACCGGCAAGCGGCGCGACGAGCAGTTTGCAACGATTTGTAAAGTGGCGGTCGATCACAACAAGCCGGTGCGGATCGGCGTCAACGGCGGCTCCCTGAACCAGGAGCTGGTGCTGACCAAGATGCAGGAGAACACCGACCGCGCGCTCGGCCGAACGTCGGAAGAGATCATCAACGAGTGCATGGTGCTCTCGGCCGTTCAGTCAACCGAGCTGGCGATCGAGTCCGGCCTGCGGCGCGATCAGATCATCATTTCCTGCAAGACCTCCCGGCCGCGAGATCTGATCGCCGTCTATCGCGACCTGTCGCGCAAGACCGATCAGCCGCTGCACCTCGGTCTCACCGAAGCCGGGATGGGGACCAAGGGGTTGGTCTGGTCGGCAGCCGCGATGGGCGTGCTGCTCAACGAGGGGATCGGTGACACGATTCGCGTCTCCCTGACGCCCAAGCCTGGTGGCGATCGTCGCGAAGAAGTCTATGCAGCGTGTGAGCTGCTGCAATCACTCGGAATTCGGTCGTTTTCACCGAGCGTGACCGCCTGCCCCGGCTGTGGACGCACGACCAGCAGCACCTTCCAGGAGCTGGCGGAACGGACGCAGGATTACATCCGCGAGCGGATGCCCGACTGGAAGAAGCGATACGAAGGCGTCGAAACCATGACGCTGGCCGTCATGGGCTGCGTCGTCAACGGTCCCGGCGAATCGAAGGCCGCGAACATCGGCATCAGCCTGCCGGGCACCGGCGAGGCACCGAACTGCCCGGTGTTCATCGACGGCGAGCATCGCACCACCCTCAAGGGCTCATACGAAGAGCTCGCCGTCGCATTTCGCGACCTCGTCGACACCTACGTCGACACCAAGTATCCGCAGCGCACGCCGTAGCAACGGCGTCCCCGGCGTATCGGGCTAGTCGATTCTGCTCACGAGCTCGGCACCGTCCTGTACAGCGCTTCCGCTGCGTGCCGTCGTCCTCATCGGCCGCCGGGATGCCATTGGCGCTCGAACCGCGCCCGTTGTCACGATCGCTTTCCTCAAAACCCACTCCGCCAACCGCATCCGGCTGCGCGTCGCTCTGCACTTGAGCCTGGTTGTCTTCCGGGTTGTTGCGCGTGTTGGCGACAGCGTCTTTCAGCTTGTCGCCGTGTGGACGAGGTGGTTCGCGTTCTTCAGGCATGTGTCCTCCGCCTGGAAGGACAGCAAGCGAGATGCCCAGACGTGATCGAGATGTCGAGGCCGCTCAGATCGGGACCACTGCAGACTGAAACTGACGGATGCGACGAGCCCAGACGACTGAAAGAGAGATGCCGCACACCACGAGGCCCAGCGAGAGCCCCCACCACAGCCCGATGACGTCCAGACCAAGGATGAAGCAGAGCCAGTATCCAAGTGGCAGGCCGATGAACCAATGTGACGCCAGGTGCCACAGCATTGGCGTCCGCGTATCGCCGAGGCCACGCAGGATGCCCGTGGCGACGCCCTGGAGCCCGTCGAACAACTGGAAGACCGCGGCCACGAACAGCAAGGTCACGCCGACGTCGAGCACACCGGCGTCGGCTGTAAAGGCGAGCAGCAGCAGGCGCGGGATGATGAGAAACGCGAGCGCCGCCGCCGACATGAACAGGACGGCGAAGAGCAATGCCGTCCAGCCCGCGCGGGCCGCCGCCGGTGGATCCCTCCGGCCGACGGCGTGCCCGACGCGGGTCGGCCCCGGCGGAAGCGATGCCGAGCGGCACCATGAACGTCAGGGCCGCGTAGTTGATTGCAATCTGGTGCGCGGCGAGGGACGCGGGTGCCAGTCGTCCGGCGAGCGCCGTCGCGGCCGCGAAGGCACCCACTTCGAGTGTGAGCTGGCTCGCCGCCGGCAGCCCGAGCCCGAGTAGACGCCGGAACCAGGCCAGTTCGAGCGTCATCTCGGCAAAGACTCCGCCTCCGCGCCCTGGCGAGACGCGGCGGATCTGGCTTTCGCGGTAGAGAATCGTTCCCAGCAACGCGAACATCATCGCCACTCTCGAGAACACGGTCGCCCACGCGGCCCCCGCTACTCCCATCGCCGGCGCACCGAAGTGGCCGAAGATCAGGATCCAGTTCACGATTACGTTCACGAGATTTGCGCCAAACAGCGCGATCATCACCGGCCGGACGATGCCCATGCCCTGAAGGTAACGGCGAAAGGCCGCATAGAGAAGAAGTGGCGGCACGCTCCACGTCACGATCTCGAGGTAGGGGCGCGTGAGCACGAGCACCGACGGATCGAGGCCCCAGCGCATCCAGCCCGCTCGAGATCCAGAACAGCAGTCCCATGATCGGCAGACTCAGCCCGAGCGCGAGCACCACCCCATGAATGAGCCAGCGGTGACACGTCTCGATGTCGTCGGCGCCAAAGGCCTGCGACACCAGCGTGTCGAGCCCGAGCAGCAGTCCCATGGCAAAGATGCAGACCCCCATGAAGATCGATGTGCCCAGCCCCGCCGCCCCAATCGCTTCAGGACCGAGCGGGCCCACCATCAGCGTATCCATCATGCCCATCGTCATCCATCCCAACTCGGCGAGGACGACGGGCAGCGCCAGCGTGAACATCGGGCGAAACTCGTCGCGCAGGTCGTGGAGAGATGGAAGCATCAGCCCCTGAATTGTATCGGCCGGCGGGGTATGCTCGTTACATGTTGCAGTCGATGCTATTGATGCTCGCGCTCGGCGCAGGCATGCAGGAGGCGCGTACGCCCGAGGCGACTTCCCTCCTTGGCAAGCCGCTCTTTGCTCCAGCAATTCCCGCCGAGCGTACCGCCACGTTGGAGAAGGACCTCGCCGCCGCGCAGGCGGCCCTCGACAAGGATCCGTCGAGCGCCGATGCGCTGATCTGGGTGGGGCGACGGACCGCGTACCTCGGTCGTTACCGTGATGCGATCGGCATCTTCTCGAAAGGGATCGAGAAGCATCCCGCCGACCCGCGGATGCTTCGCCACCGCGGCCACCGCTACATTACGCTCCGCCAGTTCGACAAGGCGGCTGCGGATCTCGCCAAGGCTGCAGCGCTGGTGAAGGATCGCGCCGACGAGGTGGAACCGGACGGTCAGCCAAATGCCAAGAACATCCCGACCAGTACACTGAAGACGAACATCTACTATCACCTCGGGCTCGCACACTACCTGGCGGGCGACTTCGCCAAAGCCGCCGATGCGTATCGCCTGTGCATGGAACATTCGAAGAATCCGGACATGCAGGTCGCGACCGCTCACTGGCAGTACATGACGCTGCGGCGGCTCGGACGGGAAGCCGACGCTGCCGCTGTTCTCGCCAGGATCACGCAGGACATGGCCGTCATCGAGAACGCCTCATACCATCGGCTCCTGATGATGTACAAGGGCGAGACCGATCCTGCTGTTCTTCTCGCCGCATCACGGGCGGAAGGGTTGGACGCCGTCACGATCGGGTACGGCATCGCCAACTGGCACCTTTACAACGGGCGCAAAGAAGAAGCGCGCACCATCCTGACCGAGATCACCGACAAGTACGGCTCGACACAGTGGGCCGGCTTCGGCTACGTCGCCGCGGAAGCCGATCTCGCTCGGCTGCGCTGAGACATGACGATCAATCACTTTCGACCGCACCCCTGGCATGGCCTCGAGGTCGGTTCCAACCCGCCCGAGTCGCTCAACGCGTACATCGAGATCACGCCGTTCGACACGATGAAGTACGAGGTCGACAAGGTCTCGGGTTACTTACGCGTCGATCGGCCGCAGCGGTCCTCGGCGCAGCATCCGGCCCTCTACGGCTTCGTCCCGCGGACCTATTGCGGCGATCGCGTGTGCGCGCTGGCGCCGGTTGCAAAACGCGGTGACGGAGACCCGCTCGACATCTGCGTCCTCAGCGAACGCTCCATCGCCCGCAACGAGATCATCGTCCCCTGTCGCGTCATTGGCGGGCTGCAGATGATCGACCGTGGCGAGGCCGACGACAAGCTGATCGGCGTTCTCGACGGGGACTACATGTGGGGTGACGCCCGGGACATCACCGACGTTCCGTCGGTGCTGGTCGAGCGCCTCCAGCATTACTTCCTGACCTACAAGCTGGTGCCGGGCCAGCGCGCCCAGGCGAAGATCACATCCGTCTACGGCCGCAACCACGCCTTCAAAGTCGTCCGGGCTGCGATCGCCGACTACAACGAGAAGTTCGCCTGACCGGAGGCCGGCTCCGTTATCAACGGAGCTTCGGCAGCCCTATGCGCCGCTGCGGATCGACGAACTTGACGAGCGTCTGACGCACGCGCTCCTGGAACTGGACGGGGTCAGGTCCTGGCCGATAAGGTCCCATCGCAACGTGAAAGTCGCCAGGACCGGACTGTCCGTGGAGCGTGATTTCGAGTGAATCGTCGTTGCGAGTGCGGCCCCAGTCCGACGTCAAACCAACCTTTTGCGTCAGCTGGAATCGCAGCTTCCAGTTGTTTCCACTGATCGCTGTCACGTCGCTCCACGGAATCTCCGCTTCCGGTGTGGCATCGGCGGGTAGACAGCCCCCGAGGGCACGCCAGAAGTCCACCTGCTCCGGCCGGGGCAACTCGGGAACGCCGAAATGCATCTCGAGATCCTCGGCCAGCTCGCCCAGGCGGAAGATCCGAATGCTCTTGCGATCGAAGGCAACGACAAAGAGGCCGCGAGCGTCCACTTCGTAGAGCGACGACGTCCACACGACTGCGCCACCACCGTCCAGCACGCGCGCCCAGGCGTCCTCGGCTTTGCGAGCCTCAATCCCCCGCACGAGATATTCGCGCGCCAGCTGACCGTGCGCGAGAAGGTTGCCATCGTCGAGCTCCCTGGCCCTCTCGGCGAGGGCCGTCGCGCCCTCGTTCAAGTCGCCGATCTCGCGTGGCGACTTCCAGACGCCATACGGCTCCCACCAGGGATCGCGCGGGCGGAGCGCATTCAAGGCCTGTGCTTCTGTGGTGAGGCGGTAGCTATCGGGGTTGATGACGGCGGGATCACACGTCGCGGCAACCGAAGGTGTGGAGGGCTGCTGGACGGCCTTGAGATGCGAGCGTAGAGAGAGTCGTGATGGCGGTTACGGCGAGAACTATGAATCCGACGCGACGCATGGGCGTCCTCCTGGCGTCCCCGGAGCGCAACGGCTGTGCCAGAAGGTGCGCCGCTGTTTACGCGAGGTTTTCCGAGCGTCAACAGGGACCGCTGTTCTGAAGGGAGGACGGCTCAAGGCGTCATGTCACCGGGCGGCGGCGCCCGGTATTACCGGCGGGGACGCTGCCGCTGGTTCCAGGTACTCGACGATGCGCCGGAGCTCTTTGAGGGCGGCGTCGGGACTGTGATCGACCTGGAGGCGAAGCACGACGTCGTTGTTCAGCCACACGCCGGCGTTCTTCTTGACGATCAGCATCGCGGCCGACTGCATCCCACGCGTGTCGCCGCCGCCGGCCTGCCCGGCGTCGAGGGCCGCCATCAGGCGCATGGAGAGGTGCCCTTCGGTCTTTTCGAAGGCCTCCACCATCCCGTTCACGACCGCCTCACCGGCGAGGATGTTTCCCTGCGCCGTGCAGAACTTGCCGGTCTTGTGGCCGGCCCACGTCGAGGCTCCAGGCCCGGTGTGAACGGCGTAGTTGCCCTTCGCGTCCATCACTGCGAACTGCCGTCCGGCTTTCGGCCACGGCTGGCCGCGATAGCCAGGGTCTGGATCGCTGTCGAGGATTGCCTTGATGATCGCGTCGGGCGTCATCCCGGCGCGCAGCAGTGCCAGACCCTTGGGTCCGTAACTCACATCGACAATCGCCTGCGTCGTCACGATCCCGGTATCGGCTTCCGCCCAGAGGACGCCATTGCCGACCGAGAAGACGCGCGACTGGACGGCGCCACCGAGCTCGCCGGTCGCGGGGTCGTAGCCAAGGATCGAGAACGTGCCGACCGGATCCGGCAGCGGCTCCTGCGCGGCAGGCGATGACTCGCCAGTGCCGCGAACAGCGCGAGGGCAGCGAGTCGCGGACGCTAGCTTCGCCACACCATCAGCCTCTCGATCCACTCGACACGCGTCAGGTCGTTGTAGATGACCGTCACCATCAGCGTGAGCAGGAGGACGAAGCCAACCAGCAGCATCTTCTCCTTGACCTTGAGAGAGAAGTCACGCCGGGAGACCCCCTCGAGTGCGAGGATCATGATGTGCCCGCCGTCCAGCACCGGAATCGGCATCAGGTTCACGAGCCCGAGGTTCAGGCTGATCATCGCCATGAAGGTGAACAGCTGGAGCCAGCCGGCCTGCGCGGCTCCGCCAGACATTTCCGCAATGCCGACAGGACCAACCAGCTGGTTCATGGGGGTGTCGCGAGTGAAGAGACCCTTCAGCGTCTTGAGGATCATCTTCGTCCACTCCCAGTTCTGGACGGCACTCAGCTTCACTGCACCCCATGGACTCGGGTTCGCCCTGCGCAGCTCGATGCCGTCGATCCGCGCGCCGATGCGGACGATGCCGTCCACTTCCTTTGGACTGACCGATATCTGCTGAATGACACCATCGCGGCGGATCTCGAGTGGGAGCGGCGTGTCGCGGTTCGGCTTTGATCAGCTCGATGAAGCGGTCGTACTTCACGTTCCGCTCGCCGCCCGCCGCGAGGATGACGTCTCCGGTGCGAAGACCGGCGGCGTCGGCCGCCTCGCCGGGATTCACAGAAGCGACCTGCGGATTCAGGATCGGTCCGACCCCGATGTCGCCCATGTCGTACTTGCCCTGGCCGACGGGCGTCATCTGCTTCTGCAGCCGGGTGCCGTCCCGGTCGATGTCCAGCGTGATCTCGCGTCCGGCCTTGGTTGCGACGGCCATCAGGAAGTCTTCCCAATCATCGACGCTTTCACCGTTCACGGCCCTGATATGGTCACCGAGCTGCAGCCCGGTCTTTTCGGCTACCGAGCCCTCGATAATGAGACCGATCACGGGCGCATGCTTGTCGTAGGCCGGAACCGGCGCGCCCTGATACAGGACCACGGCCATCACGGCCAGCGCCAGCACCACGTTCATCACCGGTCCCATGATCAGCACCTGGAACCGCTGCCACTTGGTCTTGGACAGGAACTCGTCATCGGCCCCGGTGCGAGCATCTTCGGGGTTCTCGCCCGCCATCTTGACGTAGCCGCCAAGGGGGATCGCGCTGACGCAATACTCGGTGTCGCCGCGTTTGAACTTCAGGATCTTGGGGCCGAATCCCAGGGAGAACGTCAGCACGCGCACGCCGATGCGGCGGGCCATCATGAAGTGCCCGAGCTCGTGCACGAAGATGAGCACGCCCAGCACGAAAACGAAGGACAAAAGTGTCTGCAAGAGAACTTTCCAGTAAGTGAACCGTGTGACCGTGGCTTCGGTACACCGGGTTGGAGACGAGGATCAGAGCTGTCTTGATTGTATCGCAGGGGTCGAGCCGGCCGCGTAGGTCCGGGCCCAGCTGTCGATCGCCCGGACGTCGGCGAGGTTTTCGACCGAACGGCTGCCGAGACGCTCGTATTCGTCCATCGCCGACCTGATCAGGCTGGGGATGCTGGGAAAGCTGATCCGGGCGTCCAGAAACGCCGCGACCGCGATTTCATTGGCGGCATTGAGAACGATCGGGAGACCCGGATCGCCCTCGAGCGCTCGGAAAGCCAGGGCCAGGCACGGAAAGCGGGTCGTGTCGGGTTGCTCGAAATCGAGCCGGCCGGCGCGCACCAGATCCAGGGACGGAAGCGGCGCCGCCCAGCGTTCCGGATACGAGAACGCGTATTGAATCGGCAGCTGCATGTCGGTGACGCCGAGCTGCGCGATGACGGAGCCGTCCGTCAGTTCGACCATCGAGTGAACGACCGACTGCGGATGCACGACGACGTCGATACTGCCCGGGCCGACATCGAACAGCCAGCGGGCCTCGATCACCTCGAGACCCTTGTTCATCAGGGTGGCGGAATCGATCGTGATCTTCGGACCCATGCGCCACGTCGGATGGCGAAGCGCATCCGCGCGCGTGACCGACTGAAGCCGGGCATCAGAGGCGCCCCGGAACGGTCCGCCTGACGCGGTCAGGATCAGGCGCTTGATCTCGCTGGCCTGGCGGCCGTGCAGGCACTGGTGGATCGCGTTGTGTTCGCTGTCGACCGGGAGCACGAGCACGCCACGCTCTCGCGCGGCCGTCATCACCAGCTCCCCCGCCATCACGAGGATTTCCTTGTTCGCGATCGCGATCGTCTTACCGGCCTTGATCGCGGCGAGGACGGCGTCCAGGGCGGCGGTGCCCGACGACGCAAACAGCACCACGTCGGCCTCGGGATGAGTCGCAACGGCGATGAGCCCCTCCGCGCCGCACTGACCTTTGACGGCGAAGCCGCCTCGCTGACGAAGTGCCGCCTGCACGTCCTCGAGCCCCGCTGCCGAAGCCATCGCGATCGTGTCGGGCCTGACGTCCAGGACCTGGTCCGCAAATCGTGCGGCATTCTCCCCCGCCGCCATCGCGACCACCCTGAGGCGATCCGGATGTGCGGCGACGACCGCAAGCGCACTCTGGCCGATCGAACCCGTGGCACCGAGAATCGCAACGCGTTTCATGCGGCGTGCAGGTAGCGGATGAACGCGTAGTACAGGGGCGCCGCGAAGAGCCAGCTGTCGATGCGGTCCAGTACTCCGCCGTGACCAGGGATGATGTTCGAGGAATCCTTCACGCCGGCACTTCGCTTGAGCAGCGACTCGAACAGGTCACCAACGATCCCAAGCGCCGAGATACACGCGCTGACCAGCACGAGCAGAACGAGTGGGGCCTCGGGGAATACCCAGCGGCCGCCCACCGTCATTGCCAGCGTGCCAAAGAGCAATCCGCCGATGGCGCCTTCCAGCGTCTTCTTCGGACTGATCGACGGGGCCAGCGGACGCCGGCCGAACGTCCGGCCGCAGTAGTACTGCGCCGAATCGCTGATCACGATCGTGAGCATCAGCAGCAGGACGGCTTCGCGGCCCGCGAATGCCCGAATAGCCGCGATCGCGCCGAGCGGCAGACCGATGTACGCGATCGGGAGGATCGAGGCGGCGCTGTCGCGCAGCACCGATGGACCGGGGACCCCGCCCGCCACGGCCAGCGCACCGACGACAATGACCGCGCTCATGAGTATGGTCTCGCTCGAGAGATAGCCGCCGCCGACCGAGATGCAGGCCGCCGCGACTGCTGCTCCGATGATCAGCCGGGGCACTCGCGCCTCGAGCGCGGCCACGATCACCACGTATTCGGAGAAGGCCAGGAGTGCCGCGACGGTCGCCAGTGCGAGGGTCGCGACCGGCGGCAGGAACCAGACCGCGCCGATCACGAGGGGGAGCAGGACGAGCGCGCTGAGAACGCGCGCCATCAGCGGCCGGCGCCCACCGGCTGCTTGATGCCGCCGTATCGCCGGTCTCGCTTCTGGTACTCGAGAATCCCTTCAAGGAGATGACGGGCCCGGAAGTCCGGCCAGAGTGTTTCCGTCACCCAGATTTCGGCGTACGCAATCTGCCAGAGGAGGAAATTGCTGACCCGCATCTCGCCACTCGTCCGGATCAGGAGATCGGGATCCGGCTGGCCCGCCGTGTAGAGAAATCCGGCAAACCGCGTCTCGTCGAGCGCGTCAGGGTCGACGCCCGCGACCAGCATGCGGCGGGCCGCCTCGACGATCTCGGCGCGGCCGCCGTAGTTCAGCGCGATGTTGAACTGCATGCCGCTGTTCGATGCGGTGCGATCCTCGGCCGCCTTCAGCTCAGACTGGACGTCGGCCGAGAGCTCTTCGAATCGTCCGATCACCTTGAAGCGGATGTTGTTGCGAAGCAGGGTGTTCAGCTCGGAGCGCAGGTAGCGCTTGAGCAGCAACATCAGTGTCGACACTTCCGTGATCGGCCGCTTCCAGTTCTCGACTGAAAACGCGTAGAGCGTCAGCACCGGGATCCCCAGTCGGGCGGAGGTTTCGACGACATCCCGGACCGAGTCGATGCCGGCGCGGTGGCCCTCGACGCGCGGCAGGTGCCGCTGGCCGGCCCAGCGGCCGTTGCCGTCCATGATCACCGCGATGTGCCGCGGCAGGCGATCGAAGTTCACCTGTCGCGCGAGCGCCTCCTCCGGCGAGCCGGCCTGGAACCGCCGCGAGAACGTTGTCGAGCGACATCTAGAGCGTCATTTTAGCGGAATACAGTACCTGCCGCAGAAACAGCCCGGCCGCCGGCGCGGTCGGCCCGGCCAGAGGACGGGCGCGACTCGCGACGATCTGCTCGATGTCCTCCGGCATCCGGCGCCTGAGCCCGATGTCCACGAGCGTGCCGGCAATGTTCCGGACCATGTGCCGCAGAAAGCCGTCGCCCTCGATGCGCATCACCAGCGGCTGCTCGAACCCGCCATCGCCGCTCCATTCGAGCCGCCTGACCGTGCGAACGGTGGTGCGCCGCACCGACCTCGCCCCATGCCCCTGGAACGCCGCGAAGTCGTGGGTACCGACGAAACGCTCGGACGCCTCGCGCATCACCGCGGCGTCGAGCCGGCCTTTCACATGCCACACGTATCGCCGCAGGAAGGGCGATGCGAACAAGCCAGTGACGATGCGGTAGTCGTAGATCTTTCCGGTGGAGCTGAAGCGCGCGTGAAAATCGTCAGGCATCACCTCGGCGTCGGCGACGCGCACGTCCTTCGGCAGCACCGCGTTGAGCGCGAGCGTGAGCGCCCGCGGCTCGATCGAGGCCTGGAGCCGGAAGCTGCAGACCTGCCCGAGTGCGTGCACGCCGGCGTCGGTGCGCCCGGCGCCGTGAACGTTGACGTGACCGCCCTCGATCGGATGCAGGGCATCTTCGAGCAGCCCCTGGATCGACGTGCCGGCCGCCTGCCGCTGCCATCCGACATAGTCGGTGCCGTCGTACTGCAGCGTCAGTTTGAAAACTCTCACTGACGCTTAGTTATGGAAGATGGAAAATGGAAGATGGAAAAGTGTCGGGCTAGCAGCAACGTCGCCGAAGCTGCAGCTCTTTTCCATCTTCCATTTTCCCTTTTCCATGACACGGCGCCAGCGCGTCTAGGCGCGCGATCCCGGCTTCACCACCGGATCACCCTCGGCGCAAAGCGGGCAAGCGTCAGGCTGATAGGTCGGGACCTCGAGCGCCACCAGCGCGTAGAGCGGAAGCCCCAGCGTGGCGCCGTTGTTACCGCGGTCGATAATCGTTCCGGCACCGACGACGGTCGCGCCCGCGGCGGTCGCCACGTCGACCGTCTCGCGGGTCGAGAGGCCGGTGGTGATCACGTCCTCCACGACGAGCACCCGGTCGGCAGGCGACAGCGTGAAACCCCGGCGCAGCGACAGCTTGCCCTCCTGCCGCTCGGCAAACATGGCCCGGACGCCGAGCGCGCGTCCCACTTCCTGGCCGATCACGATCCCTCCGAGCGCCGGCGACAGGACCACTGTCGCACCCAGGTGCCGGGCGCGAGAGGCAATCCCTTCGCCTAGCGCGGCGGCGAACTCCGGATGCTGGAGCACGAGCGCGCTCTGCAGATAGCGCTCGCTGTGAAGACCCGACGACAGCCGGAAGTGGCCCTCGAGCAGCGCCCCTGACGAGCGGAACAGATCGAGATAGTCGGTCGTGGCTGGAGCGGCCCTCATCGTTTGGATCCGTTCGCGGGCTTCGAGCCGTTCGAGGTCGTCGTGGACCGGCCCGTGGACGACCCGGGGCGAAGGTTCTGCTCGAAGAGCTTCAGGATGCGCTTGTATTCGTCGGCCCAGCTCGTTTCCTCGACGAAGCCGTGGTCCTCGACGGGATACGGTGCGAGCTCCCAGTTTTCCTTCCGCAGCTCGATCAGCCGCTGCGCCAGGCGCACCGAGTCCTGGAAGTGGACGTTGACGTCGACCATGCCGTGCAGGATCAGCAGCGCCCCTTTCAGACCTTCGGCGAAGTAGATCGGCGAGCTCTTGCGATACGCCTCGGCGTCCTTCTGCGGGATGTTGAGAATGTTCGACGTGTAGCCGTGGTTGTAGCGCGCCCAGTCGGTCACCGGGCGCAGGGCGGCGCCGGCGGCGAACACGTCCGGCGTCGTGAACATCGCCATCAGCGTGATGAAGCCGCCGTAGCTGCCGCCATAAACGCCGATCCGCCTGGCATCGACACCCTCCTTGGCGACGAGGTACTTGGCGCCGTCGACGATGTCTTCGAGGTCCTTGCCACCCATGTGACGGTAGATGGCAGTGCGCCAGTCACGACCGTAACCGGAACTGGCGCGGTAATCGACGTCGAGCACGACGTAGCCGCGCGAGGCGAGGAGGTTGTGGAACATGTACTCGCGGAAGTAGGTGGACCAGTACTTGTGCGCGTTCTGCAGGTAACCGGCGCCATGGACGAACACGACCGCCGGCCGCGACGGGTCCCGCTTCGCGCCGATCATCTCTGGCGTGAAGAGCCGGGAGTAGACGTCCACGCCGTCCCGCGCCTTGAAGGTGATGACCTTCGGGTCGATCCACTTGAACGCCAGCCACTCCGCCGTTGGCGTGGTCGTGATCTGCCGTGCCTGCGCGCCTGGCTGGTTCGGCATGATGAAGACTTCCGGCGGCTTGGTGCTGTACGAATACACGAGGCCGAGCATCGACTGGTCGGGCGAGACGACCGCATCGTTGGAGCCCGTCATCGAGGTGATCTTGGTGCGCGCGCCGCCCTCGGTGGACACGGTGTAGAGGTGCCGTTCACCGGGATGGTTTTCCGTCGAAGTGATGTAGAACTTCTTGCCGTCGGCGGCGAGTTCGGCCGAAGCGATCTCCCACTTTCCTTCGGTCAGCTGCTTCGCCTTGGCGCCCTCGGCACTGACATCAAGGGTGTAGAGGTGCATCCAGCCATCACGTTCCGACAGGAACCAGACCCGCTTGTTGTCGGGCAGGAAGTCCAGGCTCGATCCGCCGAACCCGACCTCCCTGATCCAGGCATCGTCATGCAGCGTATCGATCACCTTCGACTTGCCCGTCGCGGGGTCGAGCGTGACGAACCAGCGGTCTTTGTTGTCGGCCGAACGTGCGCTCGCGACCACCAGCTTGCCGTCTGCCGAAACGACCGGCGTCGACCAGCGGATCTCGCGTTCGGCGGCGCGCCCGGGCTTGCCGTCCGGCGCGGTTGTGCCGCTTGCGGCCGGTTTTTCGGTCGCCGCAACCGGTGGCGCGAAACTGCCGTCTGCCCAGGTCGATTTTCCGGTCTTGAGGTTCAGGATGGCGAGCAGGCGGCGATCCTGCGTATCACCCACATTGGTGCGCGCGGGAATGTCTTCGACGTAGCCGCTCTCGGTCACGTAGTTGGGCACGATGGTGTTCTTCGCGCCGGCCGGACGCTCGGCCACGCCGATGAAGACGTGGGTTTCGTCGGGCGAGAGCATGAGGTCCACGGCTGACTGCTGCGGGCCGGCGAGCTCGAAACGCGGCAGGCGGTCCTTCGCCGCTTCGTCTTCGCGCTTCTTGCGCTGCTCGGCGTCTTCGCGCACCTTGTCGATCAGTTTCAGTTCCTCGGTCTTGATGAACTGCTGACTCTCAGTGAGCCGGGGATCGGTCCGGCGCTGGGTGACGTCGGTCAACTGCGTCACGAGCGGACCGGATCCATCAACCGCCATGATGAAAAGATTGCCGCCGCTCACGTAGGTCACGTGAGTGTCGTTCCGCGCCCATCGTGGGCTGCCTTCGCCGCCGCTGGTCTTGGTGATCTGGCGGCGCAGGCCGGTGGCCGGCTCGTAGATCACGATGTCACCACGGTCGCTGAGCAGCATCCGCTTGCGCGCCCTGTCCCAGCGTCCATTGGATGGCGGCGCCAGCTTCGCCTCGTCCGCGCTGAGTTTCTTGGGCTCACCGCCGTCCTTGCCGACAACGTAAGTCGAAGACTCTTCCTCGCCCGGCTTACGCCACTCGAAGTAAAGCTTCGAGGAGTCGCCGGACCAGCGGAGACCCGAGGGCGGGTAGCCGACGAGATCCGGTCCGCGCATGATGCTGTCGATCGTCATCTCGACGCGGGCCGGCGCTTTGGCCTTGGCGGCAGGAGCCGGTGACTGCGCAGACGGGGTCGAAATCGTGAGCGCGGTGACAAAAGCGACGGCAGTTCCAACACTGAATCGGTTCATCAAGGTCTGGTCCTTCAATCGAGGTCTAACCCTTCGATACTTGATTTTGGAGGTCGCCGAACGGCGGAGGCCTGCCCCACGACTGTTCCGGGGAGGCGGCGATAAGTATAACTGCCCGGAAACTGGCAGGGCTCCCGATCCGTCTAGACAGGCGACGTTCTTGCTCTTTCCCGAACGTCAGCTCGATCAAGCTCTTGAAGTGGAGATACGTGTAATGCGTTTGAAGCAGGAAATACCGGCCCGTCTGGCGTTTGGCGCGGCAATTACCCTTGCGCTGTGCCTGTCCGCATCCGACCGGCAAGTGTTCGCATCCGAACAGCAGCAGCCCCCCGTCGTGCCCCCGCTCGTTCGCCCCCAGAGCCCGTCCTCGGAGCCCGCGACCGGACCCGAAATTCAGTTGACGGCCGATGAGGCCGTCCGGATGGCGCTCGAAAACAACCTCGGGGTACGGTCGGACCGTCTGTCGCCACAGATCAGCAATTTGAACGTAGTTCAGGCGCGCACGGCGTTTACGCCCGCCCTGTTCTCTACGACCCAGACCCGCAGCTCTACTTCGCCGCCGGACTTCCTGGCAAGCGGCGGAGCCTCGAGTACCACCACCTCCGAGCGTCTTTTCACCAGCATCGGCGTGCAGCAGAATCTGCCGTGGTGGGGGGCGCGCTATTCGGTCGGGCTCGACGCCTCGAAGGCGACGGTCAACTACACCTCGAGCTTCAATCCGCGGGTGGATTCGAACCTGAATGCATCGCTCACCCAGCCGTTGCTGCGCAACTTCCGCATCGATGCGCCGCGGCAGCAGGTGATGATCGCCAAGAAGAACGAAGAGATCGCCGACCTCGAGCTTCGCCAGCAGCTCACGGCGACCGAACGCGTCGTTCGCAATGCCTACTTCGATCTCATCGGCGCGATCGGTGCGCTCGACGTCGCGCGCCAGTCCCTGGAGCTCTCGCAAACCTCGCTCCGGCAGAACCAGCGCCGCGTCGAGGTTGGCTCGATGGCGGAGAACGACATCCTCGAAGCGCAGGCCGAGGTCGCCCAGCGCGAAGAGGCCGTCATTATCGAGGAGTCGCGGATCAAGACTTTCGAAGACATCCTGCGAACGCTGATCATGAATCCGCGGCAGACCGATTTCTGGACGACGCGGCTGGTGCCGACCGAGCGTCCGACGCTGACGGAACAACCCCTGGACGTCGACGCGGCAGTCCGGAATGCGATCGCGACCCGCACCGACATCTTGGCGGCGCGCAAGCGTTTCGAAGCGTCGAAGATCACGCTCGACTACGCGCGCAATCAGCGGCTGCCGGACGTCAACCTCGTCGCCAACTACAACACCATCGGCGTGGCCGGCACCCAGTTCGAGTTCGGCGGCGGGTTCCCTCCCGTGGAGGTTGGCCGCAACGAACGCAGTTTCCAGGACGCGTTGAGCGACGTCTTCGGCAACGACTTCAAGACCTGGAGCCTGCAGCTCCAGATCAACTACCCGATCGGCACCAGCCAGGCTGAGGCGCAGGTGGCGTCCACCCTGCTGCAGCGCGAGCAGGAGCAGAACACGCTCCAGGAGCTGGAGCTGGGCATTACCGCGCAGGTGCGGGATGCCGGCCGCCAGGTGGCCACGAGCCTGCAACGTGTCCAGTCGACCCAGCGCGCGCGCGACTTCGCCCAACGCCGGCTCGAGGCCGAGCAGAAGCGCATGACCGCCGGACTCTCCTCCACGTTCCAGTACATCCAGGCACAGCGCGATCTCGCCAACGTGCAGCAGCAGCAGTTGCGCGCGATCATCGACTACAACCGCGCCCTCGTAAACTTCCAGGCTGTACAACAGGCGCCGTTGATCGGCAGGTAAACCTGCCGGAGGTCGGCTTCACACCGGCGAGTTTGCTAGACTCGCCGGTGTGAAGCTGACCGTCACGGTCATCACCTACAACGAAGCCGCCCACATTCAGCACGCGCTCGAGTCTGTCGCCTGGGCCGACGAGATCATCGTCGTTGATTCCGGGAGTACGGACGCGACGGTGGATCTCGCACGTCCGCTGGCAACCCAGGTGATCGTGCGGGGCTGGCCCGGCTACAGCGAACAGAAGAATTTTGCCGCCGGCGCCGCCTCGAACGACTGGGTGCTGTCGCTCGACGCCGACGAGCGGGTTACGCCGGAACTCGCCGCCGAAATTCGCGCCCTGCTGTCGCGCGGGCCGCAGGCGCGCGGATACCGCGTTCGGCGCGTCACGAGGTACCTGGGGCGGTGGATTCGGAGCACGGATTGGTTTCCTGACCACCAGCTCCGTCTCTACGACCGCCGCGCCGGGCGGTGGAACGGGCTGCGCATCCACGAGTCCTTCCGGCTCGACGAGGGCGTCCCGGCCAGGCTGCAGGGCGAACTTCATCACTACGCCTACCGTGACATCTCGCACCATCTCAAAAAGATCGACTCGTACACCACGCTGATTGCGGCCCAATCGCACGAACAAGGCCGGCGCACCAACGTGCTCGCCATGGCGTTGCATCCGTGGTTCGCATTCATGCGCAACTACGTGCTCCGTCGCGGCTTCACCGACGGCACCGCGGGTTTCGTGATCTCCCTCCTGAACGCGTACTACGTCTTCCTGAAGCTGGCCAAGCTCTGGGAGCTCCAGCGGACGGAATCCGGCGAGGGTGCCGGGCCGCGCTGATGTTCTCGCTGCACATCGATACGGCGCGCAGCTGGCGGGGCGGACAGAACCAGGTTCTCGTCACCGTCATGGGCCTGCGGGCGGCCGGGCATCGCGCCATGCTGGTGGCGCATGCGGACGGCGAGTTGCGACGTCGGGCTGACGAAGGGCTCGACTTCCTGCCGCTCGCGCCGCGCACGGAAATGGATCTCTCGGCCGCCTGGCGCCTTTCGCGCGTCATCAAACAGCTGCAGCCAGACATCGTCCACGCGCACGATCCGCATGCCGTCGCGATGGCGGCACTGGCCCTGTCGATGAGCACGCAGCCGAAGCGGGCCCGGCTGGTGGCGGCGCGCCGGGTCGACTTCCGGCTGAAAGGCAACGCCCTCTCGCGGTGGAAGTACGGCCAGGTCGATCGGTTCATCTGCGCGTCCGAGGCGATCCGCAAGATCCTGCTCGCCGACGGCGTCCCCGCCTCGCGCGCCGTGACCGTCCATGAAGGCATCGACCTTGGTCACGTGGCGGCCGCGCCGGTTGCCAATCTGCACGAAGAGCTGTGGCTGCCACACGGATCGCCGATCGTCGGCAACGTCGCCGCACTGGTGCCGCACAAGGGCCAGCGCCACTTCGTCGAGGCCGCGGCGCTGGTCGTCCGCGAGGTCCCTGACGCGCGTTTTGTCATCGCCGGCGAAGGCGAGCTGCGGCCCACGCTGGAGCACCTGATCAAGCATTTGAACCTCGAGAAGCACGTCATGCTGGCCGGCTTCCGCCCTGACGTGCTGTCGGTCCACAAGGGCTTCGACATCTTCGTCATGAGCTCGATCACGGAGGGGCTTGGAACGTCACTGCTCGACGCCATGGCGTGCGGGAAGCCGATTGTCGCCACCACTGCGGGGGGGATGCCGGAGGTGGTTCAGGACGGCAAGACCGGGATCCTCGTGCCGCCGCGCAACGACCAGGCGATGGCAGATGCCATCGTCAAGCTGCTGAAAGATCCAGCGCTGCGGGAACGGATGGGAGCGGCGGGCCTGTCACGCGTAAACGCCAAGTTCAGCGCCGAACGCATGGTCGCCGATACGCTGCAGGCCTACAACACCCTACCGAATGCCCGCCAGTCCTGATTTGCAGCCGGATGTCGAGCGCGGGCAGTCGTCGAAGGTCACGGCGGTGCCGTTCGACGAGAACGTGATGCCGCGGGCGATGCGCGAGGAGGGCACGCCGCCGGGCTCGACGAGATTCACCTGGGCCACCAGGCGCCGCGGTTCCGCATCGAATACGCGCAGCTCATAGCCGTTGACCAGGAACCCCATGCGGTAACCATCCTGCGACCAGGCGATGGCCTCGCATCGTTCATTGCCAGGCAGCCGTGCGACTTCAGCGGCGTCCTCGATCGTATTCCCCAGCCACAGCGTCTGGCAGCGCCCCTGCCCGCAGGGCGACTCGCGGACGAAAGCGATGCGCCCACCCACAGGCGGTGCAGCAGACAGCACCTCCACAGCGGGGTTCGCGGCCCGTTTTCCCACGGTGTATCCGCACGCCACGCCCGCTGCGGACGCTAGCGCGGCGCTCGCGAGCGCGACGCCGATGAGCGCACGCGCGGACGGCACAACCCTCGAAGTGGACATTGCGTATCTCCCTGTGGACGCCCGTAGCCGCACGCCCCCATCATCCCGACATGACACAGTGAAAAGTCGTAGCGGATCGGATCCCCGGGCTCGAGCGCGCGCAGTGACGACGTGATATCGGCGGCCATTTTCCAGCCGGCCGTGTTGTAGCGCGTCAGGCGAAGACACTTGCCCAGCCGCAGGATGTGGGTGTCGAGCGGCACCACCAGCTTCGCTGCCGGCACGCCGGTCCACACGCCGAGATCGACCTCGTCGTTCCTGATCATCCAGCGCAGGAACAGGTTCAGTCGCTTGCACGCGCTGCCCGCGGACGGCCGCGGGAAAAAGTAGCAGACGCCCGCTCGCGCCGGCACCTTGCCGTAGGCCTTGCGAAGATCGAGCGCCAGCGCCCGCGTCGAGAAGCTGTCGAGCGCCGGGCCGATGTCTTCGTGCTCGGGGCGATAGCCTTCGAGGAAGAATCCTTCGAGCGTCCCGTGCTTCTCGAGCATCTGCCTGAGGACCCAGAGCAGCGCGACGAGATCGACGCCGCGCGTCCACCGGTGCACCATCGCACGCAGCTCGGGATGCGGAGCCGCAGGGTCGAAGGTCCGGACGAAGTCGGCCGGGTGCGGCCCCATGATGGCCAGCAGCGTCGTGATCGAGTTGATGACGCTGCCGACGCGCCCGAACGCGAGGGCCGCCGCACAGAAGCCGGCGATCTCGCGATCGGCCGGATCGGTGAACGGGCGAACCAGGTGAACAGGATCGGTCGCCGACTCCTCGCGGTTGAAGTCGGAGTAAAGCGTATCGAGCCGATTGGCAAGCGAGATTGGCATCGTGTGTAGGGGCGGTTCGAGAACCGCCCCGTGACTGCTGGCGCGAACCGCCCCTGGCGTCAGAATCGCGTGATCTCCTCACCGGCCCGGCACATCGGGCAGGCGGCGGCCGGGTAATTCTCAGGCGCGCGGTACTCGGCCAGGGCGTGATTGGGCACGCCGGCGTCCGTAACGGCCTCCATCCGGTCGCAGATCTCGACCGTGGCCAGCACGGTTCCGCCCGCCTGCCGAACGAGCGCGGCGCACTGTTCGAACGTCTTTCCCGGTGTTCCTCACGTCATCGGCCAGCAGCACGCGCTGACCGTGCATCTGCCCGGCGTAGAAGCTGCGCAGAACGAAGTTGCCATCCACCATCGTGAACGGAGCGAAGCTACAGGGTGGATGCGTCAGTGCGCGCCGGCCGTCCAGCAGTCCGGCGATGGTGTGCGCCAGCAGGGCGCCACCGGTTGCCGGTCCGGCCACGACCTGGGTTTGCTCGAGCAGCTCCCCTGGCAGCACGTCGATGAGATCCTGGGCGAGGCGCCAGATGGTCGAGGGATAGCGCAGCAACTGGTGCGGGTTCAGGTACAGGCGCCCATGAAAGCCATTGCCGTAGTCGAAGTGGCCTTGCTGCATCAGCACGCCAGCGTCCTGCAGCTTCTTGAGCGCCTGGCGGTGCAGTTCTTCCTTGTTGCGATTCACGAGTGCCTCATGCGCGGTAAACGATGCGGCCGGCGACGATGGTCGCCGCGACGCCGCCCCGGAAAGTCCAGCCGTCGAACGGTGTGTTCTTCGACTTCGAACGCAGTGACGCCGCGCTCACCGTCACTGTCATGTCGGGGGCCAGCACGGTGACGTCCGCGACTGATCCTTCCGCCAGCGTCCCGCCTGGCAGGTGCATGATTTGGGCAGGGTTGGTAGACAGCAGCGACACCATCTTCGGCACGCTGATCTTGCCCGTGTGCACCAGCCGGTCGAACACCATCGGCACCGCGGTCTCGAGGCCGACGATCCCGAACGGGGCCCGGTCGAACTCGACCATCTTCTCGTCGGCGTGGTGCGGGGCATGATCGGTCGCGATGAGATCCACCGTGCCGTCGACGATGCCTTCGAGCATGGCGTCGCGGTCAGCCGCCTCGCGCAACGGCGGATTCATCTTCAAGTTGGTGTCGTACTTGATCGGCCCTTCGAGCGCTTCGTCGGTCAACGTGAAGTGATGCGGTGCGACCTCGCACGTGACCCGAACGCCGCGCTCCTTGCCCCAGCGGACGGCGCGAATCGACTGCCGCGCGCTCATGTGCGCGATGTGCACGTGGGCGCCGGTCAGTTCCGCGAGCGACACATCACGCTCGACCATCAGCGACTCGGCGACCCCGGGAATCCCGCGCAGACCAAGGGCAGAAGCGTAGTAGCCCTCGTGCGCAACGCCGTCCCCTTTCAGCGACGGGTCTTCGCAGTGATCGATGATCGGCACGCCGAGCATCCCCGCGTACTCGAGTGCGCGACGCATCAGCAGCGCCGTCGCGACCGGGTGTCCGTCATCAGTGAACGCGACACAACCGGCGGCCTTCTGCTCGCCGAGCTCGGCCAGCTGATCACCCTTCTGCCCGAGTGACACGGCACCGATCGGGTAGACCCGAGCCAGGCCGGCCTCGGATGCTTTCTTGAGGATGAACTGCGTGATCCCGGCATGGTCGTTGACCGGGGTCGTATTCGGCATGCACGCCACGGCCGTGAAGCCGCCCGCAACCGCCGCAGCAGTACCGGTCGCGACGGTCTCCTTGTGTTCCTGCCCGGGTTCACGCAGGTGAACGTGAATGTCGATCAGACCCGGCGCGACAATCCCGCCCCGCGGCACCTCGTAGATCTCCGCATCGCCGACCGGCAGGTCCTTCCCGACCTTCCTGATCACGCCGTCCTCGATCAGAATATCGAACATACCGTCGGTCCCGGTCGCGGGATCGACCACGCGGCCGCCCTTCAGAATCAATCTCGTCGCCACGCTCATCCTTTACTTTCACCGTTGCCGGCACTTCCGGGGTTGTCGCGCCCGGCCAGCAGATACAGCACCGCCATCCGGATGGCGACGCCGTTTGAAACCTGTTCCAGGATCACCGAGTGGGCGCCGTCGGCCACCTCGGAATCGATCTCGACGCCGCGGTTCATCGGTCCGGGGTGCATGACGATGACATCGGTGGCGGCGCGGCGCAGGCGCTCGCGGGTCAGCCCGAAGAGCGAGAAGTACTCCCGCACCGACGGGAAGAAGTGGCCGTGCATGCGCTCCTGCTGGATGCGGAGCATCATCACGACGTCCGCGCCCTCGACCGCCTCGTCGATCGAGGTGGTGATGGTCGCGCCGAGCCGCTCGAGTCCGGCAGGAATCAACGTCGCCGGGCCGCAGGTCCAGACATCAGCGCCCATCGTCTTGAGCAACAGCAGGTTCGAGCGGAGCACCCGGCTGTGCAGCAGGTCGCCGACGATCGCGACTTTCAAACCCGCGAGACGCTTCTTGTGCGCGCGGATCGTGAAGGCATCGAGAAGCGCCTGGGTGGGATGCTCGTGCATGCCGTCGCCGGCGTTGACGATCGTCGACTGGCACATCCGCGCCAGCAGATGTGGAGCCCCCGACGAGGCGTGGCGGATCACGATCATGTCCGGCGCCATCGCCTCGATGTTGCGGACGGTATCGAGAAGCGATTCCCCTTTCGTCACGCTCGACATCGCGGTCGCGATGCTGAGCGTGTCGGCGCTGAGCCGCTTCTCGGCGACTTCGAACGAGGTCCGCGTTCGCGTGCTCGGCTCGAAGAACAGGTTCACGACCGTGCGTCCGCGCAGCGTCGGGACCTTCTTTACCGAGCGCGTGCCGATCTCCTTCATCGCCTCGGCGGTGTCGAGAATGAGCTGGATTTCGCGGGCGTCGAGCCCATCGATCCCGAGCAAATGGCGTGACCGCAGCGTCACGGGAGCCGCATCCGCCACGTCGGCGGTCAACCGGTCGTCTGGAATCGCCGTCATGGTTCACCTTCGATGACGACTTCGTCGGCGCCGTCGATTTCCTGCAGCCGGACCTGGACGCTCTGCCGCGCTGACGTCGGCAGATTCTTACCGACGAAATCGGCGCGGATCGGCAGCTCGCGATGGCCCCGGTCGACCATGACGACAAGCTGAATGCCCCGTGGACGCCCGAAGTCGATGAGCGCGTCGAGCGCGGCCCGAATCGTGCGCCCGGTATAGAGCACGTCGTCAACCAGCAGGATCTTGCGGTCGTCGATGGAAAACGGGATCTCGGTGCGCCGCACGACCGGTTGTGGTCCGACCGGCATGCGCATCAGGTCGTCGCGATAAAGCGTGATGTCGAGCGCACCGGTCGGCACGTCGTCACCATTGATCTCTTTGAGCGCGCGCGCCAGCCGCCTGGCCAGCGGCACGCCGCGCGTACGAATGCCGACGAGAGCGATCTCGTCGAGGCCACGATTGCGTTCGAGGATTTCGTGAGCGATGCGCGTCAGCGCGCGTGACATGCGGTCGGCATCCATTACCTGGGGCATGGATACCTCCGAGAGGCAGCCGTCATCAAACACCTCTTCTCGGCCTCGCAGGGCCGCGTTAAAGAGCCAAGGGATGCTATCACACGGCTCTCAGCTATTAGCTCTCAGCTCTCAGCTCTCAGCTCTCAGCTCTCAGCTATTAGCTGTTAGCTGATGGCTGATGGCTGATGGCTGTCAGCGATAGCTAGGAATGAAGGAGACCGGCCGTTCGGCGCTGAATTCCGGCGTAAAGAGGTCCGCGCGCGCGAACCCGTCCATATCGCGCGCGACCGGGAGTCCAAAGAAATAGAGCACGGTGGGTGCCACGTCGACAATGGAGCCGCGTTGCGGGCGTCCGGGCTGGACGGCGGTCCCGTAGGCCAGCAGGAAGCCGTCGGGCGCGCGTTCGTGCGTGCCGCTGAACTCCGCGTCACCGATCACCCGGGCCAGCCAGCGCTTCGAAATGCTTGTCGACTCCATCCCGAACCCGGAGATCACGAGAAGCAGGTCGCCCTTGCCCAGCCCGGCCAGCGCCGCGCCGATCTCGGCGTCGATGAAGGCGTAGTAGCGGTCCACGACCTGCGCGAATCGACGGCGTTGTTCCTCCGGCACGCCTCGTGGCGGGGTCGGCTGCGCGTACTGCAAGTAGTGGTGACCGACGGTGTCGAGGCCCGTGTAGCGCACCGTCGTCAAGCGCGCTCCTTCGGCGTCGCGGAGCCTGCGCGCCACGCGCGCGTAGAGCTGGTCCCGCTGGAGCGCAACATCTTCGGGGCTGCCCGCAGCAAACCGTGCGCCGTAGACGCCTCCCGGGACGGATTCCGGAGCGCGGTCGATCACGGGCTGCACTTCGGGCAGGACCCAAGCCGGATGCGCCGCGCGGTCGTATTCGGCGATCGAGTCCACGACTTGATGTAACCGGTCCGACACGATGACGCCTGTCGAGGGATTGGCCGGATGCGTGAGCGGCCAGCGGATGATCGCTGACGCCAGGCCGTAGTCGGAAAGGATCCCCCAGAGTGGCCGCGCGGCCCAGGCGGCCGACGTCAGCGGCGCATCTCGGACGAAGCCGAGGTGCACTAACGCATGCGACAGCGAGTGATCGGCCAGGAGGTCGATACCCCGGCTGTCGCCGCGGGCGTAGTAGCGCGCCGCCGAACGCACGCCGTTAGCGGCCGGATACATGCCCGTCGCCACCGCCGTCCAGACTGGATCAGGCTGCGTGGGACGGATGGTCGCCATGTGCATGGCGGCACCGCCGTCGAGTATCCGGCTGAAATTCGGCAGCCGTCCTTCGATGGCCCGGGGCCAGATATGGGCGAGCGAAGCGCCGTCCAGCATGAGAACGGTGACACGAGGTTCACCGGCCGTGGATTCCGCCACAACCGGCCGGGTCGCCCATGGCACGTGCTGCCTGACGGCGGATCCACGCCCGCGCGCGGCAATCGGCAGCGCCATCGATCCGATCACCGCAATGACAAACAGCGACGCTCCGACCCGGCTCCCCCGCCTGCCGAACGAGTAGTGGGCAGCGGCAATCGCGAGCAGCACGATCGACGACGCGGTCGCGGCAACGGCGCCGGCCGTCATCCGCCAGGCCGCGAGCTCACCGAGCGCGAGCCCGAAGCCGCGCACGTTGAACCACATGAGAATCGCGGCGCCGGCCGAGAGAGCCGCGCCAAGCCATGCCAGCAGCCGGACGCTGATCCATCCTGGCGAGAAGGGATCCATCGCCACGAACTCGCGAGCGACGAGGATGACGTAGAAGATGACGGCGAAGTGGACGCCGTAGAGCATTCCGAGCGTGAGGAACCACCACCACGGAGTGGCCGACAGCAGCGGCACTTCGGGGTTCAGTTGCAGAACGATGATCGTCAGATATGCCGCACCGAACGCGCCGGCGAGCAACGCGTTGGTCAGCATGCGGAGGAACCGCATGGGGCAAGTGTATACTTCGCTCTATGCCGGTCGACATCGACGCCGCGGTGATCGGCAACACGCGGCTGTCGGAAGACTACAGCGTGCTGGCACTCGCCGCACCCGAGATTGCCACCGTCGCGCGACCCGGCCAGTTCGTCATGCTGAAGACGTCGCGCGGGATGGACCCGCTCCTGCGGCGTCCGTTTTCCATCTTCGAAGTGCTGCGCAACGCCGACGGCTCGCCGCGAGGCATTACCATCCTCAACAAGCGCATCGGGACTGGCACCGGGCTGCTCTATGAGATCGAAACCGGTGCCCGGGTGCAGTGCCTGGGTCCGCTCGGCGTGCCGTTCGAACCGGCGGCGGCGCCGGCGCAGGCATGGATGGTCGCCGGCGGCGTTGGGCTGGCGCCCTTTGTCACACTGGCGGAAGCGCTGATCGCGCGCGGCACCCCCGTGACGCTCTTCTACGGCGCGCGGCGCGCCGAAGACCTCCACTGTGCCGACATCTTCGAACGGCTTGGCGTGCCGATCGTCTTCTCGACCGAGGACGGCAGCCGCGGATCCCGCGGCTTCATCACCGTCCCGCTCGAAGAGCGCCTCACGGCCATGAAGTCGGCGCCGGGGGGTGGGGCAGAGCCCCACGTGAATGACGAGGTGCGGCTTTACGTCTGCGGACCGACCCCGATGATGCGCGCCGTTGCCGACGTGGCGGCCGCGCACGGACGTCGATGCGACGTCTCGCTCGAACAGGTCATGGGATGCGGCATGGGCGGCTGCTACAGCTGCGTGGTGCCGGCGCGTGATATCACCGGGGCGCCTCATCACACCAGGTCGTGCATTGACGGCCCCGTCTTCGACGCCACCCGCATCGTCTGGGACGCGCTGGTGCACTGAACATGGATCTCTCGGTTTCGATCGGCTCCCTCCGCATCCCCAATCCGCTCATTGCCGCGAGCGGATGCTTTGGCTACGGCGTCGAATACGCCGACGCCGTGGACCTGTCATCGCTTGGCGGCGTCGCGGTCAAAGGGTTGTTCCTCGCCGCGCGCGAGGGGCACGCACCGCCGCGGATCGTGGAAACGCCGGCCGGCATGCTGAATGCCATCGGCCTGCAGGGCATCGGCGTCCACCGCTTCATCGACGAGAAGCTGCCCGAGCTGCGCGAGCGCAAGGCGATCGTCTTCGTGAACATCTGCGGCACGACGATCGATGAGTACGTCGAGCTGGCGCGGATCCTTTCGGACGCGGAAGGCGTTCACGCGATCGAGCTGAACATCTCCTGTCCGAACATCAAGGAAGGCGGGATCACGTTCGGCTGCTCGCTGACCGGGACCCACGCGGTCGTCAGCGCGGTCCGCAAGGTCACGTCACTGCCGCTGATCCCCAAGCTGACGCCGAACGTCACCGACGTGGCCTCGTTCGCGCGGGCCGCCGAGGATGCCGGCGCCGACGCCGTGTCGCTCGTGAACACCTTCCTCGCGATGGCGATCGACGTCGAGACCCGGCGCCCGAAGCTCACCAACATCGTCGGTGGACTGAGCGGGCCGGCGATCCGGCCGATCGCTGTGCGGATGGTGTACGAGTGCCGGCAGGCCGTGAAGCTGCCGATCATCGGGATGGGCGGAATCGCGACGGCGGAGGACGTCCTCGAATTCATGATCGCGGGCGCCACGGCCGTCCAGGTCGGGACGGCGAATTTCGTGGATCCCTTCATCTGGACGAAACTGCTCGACGGGATCCACAGCTACATGCAGCGGCACTCGCTCGAGCGGCTCTCGGATCTGACCGGCTCGCTCGACACGAGCAAAAGGCACAAGGCGTGGATCAGCTCCTAGTCGCGCTCGATGTCGAGAGTGGCGCCCGCGCGCTGCAGCTCGCCGACCAGCTCCGCGGCGTGGTCGGCGGGTTCAAGATCGGCAAGCGGCTGTTCACACTCGAAGGGCCGGCGATCGTCCGGAGCCTGACCGAGCGTGGCGACCGCGTTTTCCTCGACATGAAGTTCCACGACATTCCAAACACCGTCGGCACGGCTATCGCGGCCGCTGCTTCACTCGGCGTGTGGATGGTGAACGTGCACGCGTCGGGCGGTCGCCGGATGATGGAGGCGGCCCGCGATGCGGCGGCGGAAACGGCCGGTCGCGAGAATCGCACCGCCCCACTGGTCATCGGCGTCACCGTGCTCACGAGCATGACCGCGGATGCGCTGGCTGAGACCGGCGTGACGACCCCGGTGCTCGACCAGGTCCTGCGACTCGCGCGCCTGGCGCAGGCGTCAGGGCTCGACGGCGTGGTGGCTTCCCCGCTCGAGACGCGAACGATTCGCGAGGCCTGCGGTCCGCAGTTTGCGATCGTGACGCCAGGTATCCGGGGCGGCGCCGCGACGATGACCGGGAAGGATGATCAGGAAAGAACGATGTCGGCGCCGGAGGCGATTGCCGCCGGCGCCAGTTACATCGTAGTAGGAAGGCCGATTATCGCGGCCGATGATCCCCGGGCGGCGGCGCAGCGGATCGCCGCCGCGCGCCTGCCCTGACAGACCCGCCTACTTGGCGGTGAAGATGAAGTACCCGACCCGATTCTGCTGCCAGCAGGCTTCCGTCTCTTCCTTGCAGAACGGCTGCTCTTCACCCTTACTGACGACCGTGACGCGATCATTCGCCAGGCCGAGGCCGACCAGATAGTCGCGCACGGCGTCAGCGCGGTTTTCCGCCAGCGCGAGGTTGTACTCGTTGGTGCCGCGTGAGTCGGCGTGGCCCTCGATCATGATCTTGGTGGTGGGCCAGCGCTTCAGGAACTCCATGTGCTTCTGCAGCAGCGTCCGCGCGGTTTCGTTCAGCTCGACGGCGTCATACGCGAACAGCACCGGAGCGAGCGGCTTCCGGTCGTTCAACTGTGCGAGGGTTTCCTTCGCGAACAGCTCGTCCTCTGTTGGCGCTGGCGACGGCTTATCAGCCGGAGCGGGCGGTGGCGGCGGGGGCGTGTCGGGCTTGGTCGCCGTCATCGGCGGGGCCGTCGGACCGGGCGGTGGTGCGATAGGAGGCTTCTTTTTCCCGCACGCGCCGGCAGCGAGCGCGACGACGAGGACTATGGCAGCACCTGAAGCAAAACGATTCATCGACTCTCTCCTCCGAACAGTCTGACCGCTAACGATAGAATTCGTTGAGCTTACAACACCGGTCCCTGGATTTCACGGAATTGGCAGCTGGAAATTGCAAGTTGAATGTGAGTGAATGGACAGACTCTTAGAAGCGACCGCCAGGGCCGAGCGTGACCACTTCTGGTTTCGTGGCTTCCGCCGTTTCGTAACGCCCCTGCTCGAGCGGGCCGCCGCCGGACGTCGTGACCTGCTGTCACTCGATTGCGGCTGCGGCACCGGACACAACCTGGCGATGCTGCGCCAGTTCGGAGCCGCCTTCGGCATCGACATCACGTTCTCAGGCCTCCGTTATGCGACCTCGTGCGGGGAGCGCCATGTCGCCCGGGCATCCGCCGGCGACCTGCCATTTGGCAACAGCGCCTTCGACCTGGTGACCTCGTTCGACGTGATCTACTCGCTCCCCGACGACCTCGAGCGGGCGGCAGTGGCGGAAATGTTCCGCGTCCTCAAACCGGGTGGCCACCTCGTGTTGAACGCCGCGGCGCTCGAGGCGCTGAGAGGCAATCACTCGGTGCTGAGCAGCGAGGTGCGCCGATATTCGAAGGCCAGTCTCACCAGGACCCTGGAGCGGGCCGGGTTTCGGATCCTCTGGATGTCGTATACCAACGCGACCATCCTGCCAATGCTGCTCGGGGTACGCCTGCTCCAGCGGATCTCGGGTCACCAGGAGTCATCCGACGAGATCAGCATCCCGGCGGCGCCGGTGAACCTGGCGCTCAGCGGGTTGCTTGCGCTCGAAGCCGGGGCCCTGAGATTCGTGGGGATGCCGGCCGGAAGCTCGGTGCTGTGTCTAGCGGAAAAGCCTGGCCGGCCAGCCTAGTTGACTGAGATTCTGTAGACGCGGATCGCGAGGTTCCGCTGGTCGCCGCCGGACGCCCCCCCGGGCACGAACGACTTATCGCTCTCGATGATGATCCGGCCATCCGACGCTGCCAGTCTGTCGGCTGGAAGGGTGACCTCCCACGAAAAGTCATCCGTCGGCGACAGGCGCGAAACCTCGTCGCCGCCAAGGCTGAGACGAAGCAGCGGACTCGCATCGAAATATTTCAGTGGCGACTCGGCGCGTAGTACGAGCCTGACGTCGCGCCCAATTGGACGCACCCACAGTTCGGCACGGCTGCTCATCCAGCGCCATGACAGGCCGGTGTCGGGTTTGTACTCGGCCTCCTGCCATCCGCCCTCGAGAGCGAACATCGGGACGCCCTCAGGCTGGAGATCGAACTGTTCGAGCTCCACGCGCGCCGCGCCTCCGGCGACGAGCTGCACCGAGACCTCGAGCCGCGCATACACGCCATCACCCGACAGGCTGCCGGCCGGCAGGTTCACCCTGCTGATGAAGGATCCCGGGAGGAGCTCGCGATCCAGAACCGTCCGGCCGTCGATGCGGGCAACCAGGCGCACGGCCGGGTCCCCGGGCTGCCCCAGGTGACGTCCTCCGAGCAGCATTTCGACAGCGTCGGCCCGGCGCCGGATCCAACCGATGCTGGGCCGAAGGTGCGGCATCCAGCCTTCTCGGGCCGCGATCCCGCCCGTCTCGGGGGTCAAGGCCCACCCTTCTTCGAGAAACCATCCCGGGGCGTCGTACTTGTGGATCTCGAACACGCCAGGTCTCGCACCACCGACGAAAGCCTGGTCGTCAAATGGCCATGCGTAGCGGTCCACCCTGGCGTTGCGGCCATCGATCAGGGCGAGGTCAGTCCGCCGCGGATCAGCGAAGAACCAGGCGGGCCCGCCGGCTCCCGTTCGCCAGGCACGCGCCAGTTCCAGCCACTCGAAGTCGCGCGGAGCGGGAAGCCAGCCGGCAGGGTCCTCTCCCAGCCACATGCGAGCCCGCCGCGATTCGGTGAAGAGGCGCCGGTGGCTGCCGATCGTGACCGGACCGCCGCGTCTCGCTGCTGCCAGGTCCGAGATCGCCACGAAGATGGGGGTATCGGTCCTTCCGTACCTGATGCCGGCAGGCACCGCCACGATCAGCGCCCAGAGCGCCAAACCGCTGACCGCGACCGGCAGCGCCGCACTCGCGAAGCGATCGATCCCGCGTACGGCGAGCCACGCGATCACGGGCACGAGCGGCAGCGCGTAGCGGACCGTGACGGTTTCGTGAAACAGGAGATGGAAGATGGCGAACGGGATCGCCATGACGGCGAGGATCAGTGCGACACGCCGGTCGCGTGCCAGCGCCAGCGCGACCAGGCCGCTGACGGCCGCGATCAGTACCGCCGCGGCGAGCATGACCGACGCCCAGGGCGAGATGAACGTGTGCTGCAGCGCCGAAAGCCCGACCCGGATCGTCGGGAAGTTCCAGAACATCACCACGCCGCCGAAGTCTTCGCCGCCCTGCGCACTGAGCGCGCCGAGATAGGCTGTCAGACCGCCGCTCACGACCAGCATCGGCACGGCCCAGACGAGCACCCCGGCCGAGAACGCGCCCAGAGCGGCCAGACGCAGACGCAGGCCTGCCGCGACGCCCGGCCAGAGCGAGCGCCAAGGCAAGCAGGGGCAACGTCAGCGTGAAGCTCTGCGACCGGATTCCGATCGAGACCCCCGCAACCACCGCCCCGGCAATCAGATGACGCTGCGACGACGCGGTGATCGCGCGCACCAGAAGCGCCTGCGCAAGCACCGCGGCGGCCAGACCGGCGATGTCGCTCAATGGACGCAGCGCACTGAACCAGACGAGGGGGGCCGCGATCGTGAGGAGCGTGGCCCACCACGCGCGGCGAACCGAACCATCCAGGGCCCGGAAGAGCGCGAAGAGCGCTGGAATCAGCAGCACTCCGGACAAGACGCTCCACAGCGCCAGCCCCCTGGCCTCGGCTCCCTGGATGCCAAGGGCGGCGACCGCGCGCGTACTGATCTTCGAGAGCGCAATGAAGACCGGATAGCCGGGCGGGTGGGGCTGGTGAAGCGTGACGTCGAAGTCCCGAACCCCCAGGGCAAAATTGATCCCGTCGAGGTCGTCGAGGGTTACAGGAAGTGAGGGGAGATGCGCGAGGAGGAAGATTACGGCGAGCGCCGCGAGCGCCTGTCTCACCGTCAGACGGGACGCAGCCGGAGCGCCTCGTTGAGGCTGCCCAGGCGATAACCGCGCAAATCAACCGTCACGTGCGCATAACCGAGCGCGCGCAGCTCACGATCGATCGACGCGGCAGTTTCCGGTTCCAGCGCGCGACTGATCTCGTCCGGCCCGAGCTCCAGCCGCGCGATCGTGTCGTGGTGGCGCACGCGGCAGATCCTGAATCCGAGATCGCGCAGCACCGCTTCGGCAGCTTCGATCGTCCGCAGCTTCTCGTCGGTGACTTCACTGAAGTACGGGATGCGCGACGAGAGACACGCCGAAGCGGGCTCGTCCCAGGTCGGCAAACCGGCGCGGTGAGACAACTGCCTGATTTCGTCCTTGGTCAGGTCCGCCGCGTCGAGCGGGCTGATGACGCCGAACTCCCGGGCCGCCTGGCGGCCCGGACGGTAGTCGCCACGGTCGTCGGCATTGCTGCCGTCGGCCACGACGGGGACCCCACGCTCGCGCGCGATCGCCGCTGAGATGGGTGTAGAGCTCCTGCTTGCAGAAGTAACAGCGATTGGCAGGGTTGGCCCGGTACTCCGGGCGTGACATCTCGTCGGTACGGATGGTCTCGTGCTGGAACCCGAACTCACGCGCCAGGCGCAGCGCCATCTCGCGATGGCGCTCGGGATAACTGGGGCTGTCTGCGGTCACGCAGAGGACCTTGTCGCCGAGAACGCGCGTCGCCGCGTAGGCGAGATAGGCACTGTCGACGCCGCCGCTGTAGGCGACAATCAGCGACGGCAGCTCGGCGAGCGCGCCGTACAGGGCCGACTCCTTGCGCTCAATGTCGGCCGCGCCGGCGGGCATGTTCGCCGGCGGTACCTCAATCACTCGTCCCAGTCCTCTTTTTCGTCGTCGGCGTCTTCTTCCTCGACGACTTCTTCTTCCTCTTCGGCGTCGTCGTCCTCATCATCGTCGTCGTCATCGTCATCTTCGTCGGCCAGTTCGAGCTCGAGCGGAAGCAAGCTGGTGACTTCGAGATTCGACCCGCATTCCGGGCAGCTGATCAAGTCGCCCTTGTCGACGTCGAACTCGTCGACTTCCATATCCGCATCGCACTCAGGACAGGTTGCCATACACGCTCCGCAAGCTCCACACTACGCCTGCCGACGACACGGAACGCCAATGTTCGCGCGCCACAATTGACACGGATTATAACGAGAACCTGTAAACTCCTGCAATCGGCCTAACGGCCCGGGCGGCATCGTCCGATACCACGGCACGTGACGGCGGCCTCGACTATTGTGCCCGCAACCAAGACCGTTCTAGTCGTCGACGACACCGCGTTTGTCAGAGACCGTTTCGCGACGGCCCTCACCAGCGCTGGGCACACTGCTGTCACGGTCGGGAGCGTCAGCGAGCTGATGGCGCGCCTGCGGGACGACAAGGCGCCGGTCGATCTCGTAGTAATGGATCTGCGGATGCCGCACTCCGGCGGCGTAGAACTGGTTCGCGCGGTCCGGAAGACGGAAGGCGGCCGCCGGGTGCCGCTCCTGGTGTTCAGCGGCACGATCGGTTCTGCCGAGGAAGTGCGCGACCTGTCGGCGCTCGGCGTCGCCGGCTACGTGAACGAGTACAGCGCGGTGCACCACATCGTTCCGGCACTCGCCCCGCACCTCTTCCCCGATAACTTCAACCGGCGAGACAGCCCCCGGGTCGTGCTCGGGATCCCGATCTCATACCGCTTCAGCAACACGATCGCCGCCGCGTTGACGCTGAACATCAGCAAGGGCGGCCTCGCGGTGCGGACGATGAGCCCGCTGCAACAGGGATCCAAGCTGAAGGCGCGGTTCAAGCTGCCGGGCGCGAAGACCGAGATCGATACCGAATCGCGGGTTTCGTGGACCGACCGCCGGATCGGGATGGGCCTGCAGTTCGAGAAGGTGGAGCCGGCCGACCAGGCGGCGATCGATCAGTTCATCGACCAGCACTTCTTCAGCAACCGGAAAGCCTAACGGACAACGCCAAATCTCAAACTCCAAACTCCAAAATCTGATGTTCGGCCGAACCTCCGTGAGCCTTTGGAGTTTGAAGTTTGGAGTTATCCCCTACTCCCTCAGAAGCCGCAGAGCGTTGGCGATCACGATCAGTGACGCGCCCATGTCGGCCGCGACCGCCATCCACAGGGTCGCCAGACCCATCACCGCCATCACCAGGAACGCACCCTTGAGGGCGAGGGAAAACGCGATGTTCGCGCGGATGTTGCGCGCCGTCGCGCGGCTCAGACGGATCGCATACGTCACTTTCGGGAGTTCGTCGGCCATCAGGGCGACGTCGGCGGTCTCGAGCGCCGCGGCGCTGCCTGCTACGCCCATCGCAATACCAACATCCGCGGTCGCCAGGGCCGGGGCGTCGTTGACGCCATCCCCCACCATCGCGAGCGTTCCATACTTCTGACGCAACTCGGCTACCGCTGCGGCCTTGTCGGCCGGCAGGAGATCGGCCCGCACCTCGTCGATCCCGAGCGACTCGGCCACCGCGCGGGCGGCAGCCGCATGGTCACCGGTGAGCATCGCGATCTTCTCGATACCGTGGGCGCGCAGCATCTGGAGCGATTCGCGGGCCGCCTCGCGCGGTTCGTCGACGACCGCCAACGCCCCGACTGGAACGCCGTCGATCGCCACGAAGACGGCCGTCCATCCGCGTGTGGCGAAGTCGTCCTCGACGCGCGCGATGTGAGACGACTGCAGCCCGCGATCCTCGAACAGCCGGCGATTCCCGACGAGCACCGGATGACCATCGAGTACCGCCTCGGCGCCCCTGCCTGGAATCGCCTGGAATCCGGTCGCAGCGGCAACTGCGAGGTGCTCCATTGCAGCTTTGCGGAGGATCGCCTGGCCGATCGGGTGCTCCGATCTCATTTCGATCGCGGCAGCGGCGCGAAGGACGTTTTCGCGGGTGCTGCCTGGAAAAGACACAAGCTCGGCGACGTGAAGCCGCCCCTTCGTCAGAGTGCCGGTCTTGTCGAAAGCGACGCAGCGAACCGAGGCCAGTTGCTCGAGCCTGGCGCCGCCTTTGATCAGCACGCCCTTCCGGGCCGCGGCAGCGAGCGCGGAAACGATGGACACCGGCGTCGAAATCACAAGCGCGCATGGGCACGAAATCACGAGCAGGACCAGCGAGCGGTAGAACCAGGTTCCCCAGTCGGCGTCGAACGCGAGTGGTGGCAGAACGGCAACCAGGACGGCCAGCACCAGGACGATGGGCGTGTAGATGCGCGCGAACCGGTCCACGAATGTCTGGCTTGGCGCCCGCTGCGCCTGCGCGCGCTCGACGAGGTGAATGATGCGCGCGATCGTGGAGTCGCCGCGCAGGCGGGTGACCGCGACGTCGAGCGCGCCGCGGCCGTTGATGGTGCCGGCGAAGACCTCCATGCCGGAGGTCTTGTGCACCGGCAACGATTCGCCGGTGACGGGAGCCTGGTTGACATGGCTGTCGCCGGCCGCAACCTGGCCGTCGAGCGGGACCTTTTCCCCTGGCTTCACGAGGACCAGGTCGCCAACCTTGACGTCATCGATCGGCACCTGCACTACCGCCCCGTTCCGGTGCACGGCGGCGACCGTCGGCGAGAGCTCCATCAGCGCGCGGATCGCACCGCGGGCACGCTCCATCGCGCGGGCTTCGAGCATCTGCGCCAGCGCGAACAAGAACACGACCGACGACGCTTCGGTCCATTCGCGGAGCGCCACCGCGCCGAGGACCGCCACCACCATCAGGACGTTGATATCGAGGACACCGGCGCGCACGCTCCCGATCGCGCGCCGGCCAACCGGGATGCCGCCCAGGATCGCCGAGAGAAGGAACGCCGGCCACGCCGGGATCGTGGGCACCGCCACGGTGAGCAGAAGGCCGGTCGCCAGCAGCACACCGGATCCGATCACGAGCTGATTGCGCCAGCCGCTGCCTGCCGCCGCCACAGGTGCTTCGTGCTCGAGCCAGACCCGCATGCCCGTCTGCGCGACCGCTTCCGCGATGGCGGACGTGGTCAGCCGCGACGCGTCGTATTTGATCCGCAGGCGCTGACCGAGCACGTCCGCGTCGAGCGCCTCGAGCCCCGAGAGGCGCGAGAGCCGGCGCTCGAGGATCGCGACCTCCTCGTGGCAGTCCATTCCCTCGACCCTGAACGTCGATTCTGCGTGCAGCTCGCAGACGGTGCAGGCGGTACTCATGCGCCCTCCTGCACGTGGGTGCTCGCCTGCTCGAGCAACTCGAGAATGTGGTGGTCGTCCACGGCGTAGTAAGCGAGCCGGCCGTCGCGACGGACCCGGACCAGCCGCATGGTGCGAAGCAGCCGCAGCTGGTGCGAGACGGCGGATTCACTCAGACCGATGCGGGTCGCGAGATCGTTGACGCAGAGTTCGCCGTCGCGCAACGCATCCAGGATCCGGACCCTGGTGGGATCTCCAAGGACGCGGAACGTATCAGCGACCGACTGGACGTGGTCAGGCGATAACATATGCATGTATGAGCAACTGCTCATACGATACGACAACTGGACCGCAACTGCAACCTGCCTGAACCTTGACGCCTTCGAAGGCTCTCGGTAGACTCCGTGTTTGGCCGCTAATCTACGTGCTGTCTATACCTTAGCTGAGACGCTCCGCGGCCCGGCAGGGCTGGGCAAGGACGTCCGAGATCTTCGTGGCCGGGAGCAATCGTGATCGAGGTTCAACATCTCAGCAAACGTTACGGCCGGGTTACGGCTGTGGACGACGTCAGTTTTCGAGTGGAGCGGGGCGAAATCCTGGGGTTTCTCGGACCGAATGGTGCGGGCAAAACCACCACGATGCGGATCTTGGCCGGGTATATGCCGGCCACAGACGGTCGCGCGATGGTCGCCGGCTTCGATATCTTCGACAAGCCGATCGAAGCGAAGCGCCGAATCGGTTATCTGCCGGAAACACCACCGCTCTACCCGGACATGACGGTCCGCGAGTACGTCGACTTTGTCGCCCGCATCAAAGGCGTGCCTTCGAAAGAGCGTCGTGACCGCGTCACCACGATTCTCAAACGCACGCACGTCGCCGACATGGCGGATCGCCAGTGCGGCAAGCTGTCCAAGGGCTACAAGCAGCGGGTCGGACTGGCGCAGGCGCTGATCCACAACCCGGAGGTCCTGATCCTTGACGAACCAACGGCGGGCCTCGATCCCAAGCAGATCATCGAAACCCGCGACCTGATTCGGAGCCTGGCGGGCGACCACACCATCGTCCTCAGCACGCACATCCTGCCGGAGGTTTCGCAGACCTGCCAGCGCGTCGTCATCATCAACAACGGCCGCGTTGTGGCGGTCGACACCCCCGACAACTTGACGGCTCGCCTGCGCGGTGCCGAAACGATGTTCGTCCAGGTGGATGCAGAGGGAGCCGATCCGGTACCTGCGCTGATGGCGATCAACGGCGTGACACGCGTGGCGGTCTCAGACGAGCGCGGCTCGGCCGGGGCGCTCGAAATCGAAACCGAGCGAGGTTCTGACATCCGCCGGGAAATCGCCAGGACGATCGTGAACCGCGGCTGGGGCCTTCTCGAACTGCGGCCGATGCGCATGAGCCTCGAAGAAGTGTTCCTCCAGGTGACTACTGAAGAACGGCCGGCAGAACCGATGCCTGAAGGCCCGGGACCGTCCGACGATCCGGAATCTCGCGTGGGAGTCGTACATGAATAACGTGCTGGCGATCGCGCAGAAGGAGCTGCGGTCGTATTTCTCGTCGCCGATCGGTTACGTGCTCGTCGGCCTGTTCGCGCTGCTGTTCGGATGGTTCTTCTACAACTACCTGGCGATCTTCGTGCGCAACAGCGAGCAGATGATGATGGGCGGGCAGACGCCGAACATCAACCAGCACCTGGTGCGCGGCGTCCTGCTCAATTCGGCGGTCATCATTCTCTTCCTGATGCCGATGATCACGATGCGGACCTATTCGGAAGAGAAGCGCTCGGGCACGATCGAGCTGCTGCTGACCTCGCCGCTGAGTGACGCGCAGATCATCCTCGGGAAGTTCCTCGGAGCGATGGGGCTTTACGCGGCGATGCTCGGGGTCACGCTGCTCTACATGCTCATCCTCTTCGTTTACGGCAATCCCGAGTGGAAACCGATCGCGGTCGGCTACCTCGGGCTCCTGCTGATGGGCGGCTGCTTCGTCTCCATGGGATTGCTCGTGTCGAGCCTGACGAAAAATCAGATCGTCGCCGGCGTCGCGACCTTCGCGCTGTTCCTCTTCCTCTGGGTCATCAACTGGATCGGTGAGAGCGCGGGTCCGACCGCTAAGGCGGTTGTGACGTACCTCTCGATCACCGAGCATTTCGACGATTTCGCCCGCGGCGTGATCGATACGAAGCACCTCGTGTATTACCTGAGCTTCATCACCTTCGGCCTCTTCCTGACGGCGAAGTCGGTCGACAGCGAACGGTGGAGGGGCTGAGCACATGTTGAAACGCATCCTCGGACTTCTCGGCTGGCTCGGCGTCGCCCTTGTGTTTGCCGCTGTCGCGGTCCGCTTCCTCAAGCCCGAGCAGCAGCCGCTCTACAACTGGCTGGCAATCGCGGGGCTGGTCTGCACGCTGCTCTACATCCTGAGCCAGTGGCGCGAGGTCATTCGTTCGTTTTCCGGCCGTGAGGCACGCTTCGGCACGCTGGCGTTTGCCAGCATCGCGGTGGTCCTCGCCATTCTGATCGGGATCAACTACCTGGCTTCGCGACGGAACAAGCGATGGGACCTGACGGCTGCCAGGCAGTTCACGCTATCGGATCAGACCAAGAAGGTGCTGCAGGGGCTCGAACGGCCGGTCAACATCCGGGTGTTCGACCGCTCGGAGGGCTTCGAGCGATTCCGCGAGCGGCTCGACGAATACAAGTACACCTCCGACAAGGTCTCGGTCGAGTACATCGACGTGGATCGCCGCCCTGCCGAGGCGCAGCGCTTCGAGGTGCAGCAGCTCGGTACCGTGGCGTTCGAGTACGACGGCCGGGTCGAACGGGTGACGTCGGACGGTGAGCAGGAGTTGACCAACGGCCTCATCAAGGTCGTCCAGGGTCGGCAGAGCAAGGTCTACTTCGTCGAGGGTCACGGCGAGAAGGGTCCAGCCGGGGCCGATCGCGATGGCTACAACGCGATCGCGGCGGCGCTCTCTTCGGAGAATTTCTCGCACGCCACGTTGGTGCTGGCGCAGCAGCAGGAAGTACCGGCAGACGCCACCGTCCTCATCGTCGCGGGCCCGACCGCCGATCTGCTCGCGCCCGAGGTGGATATCCTCAAGGCCTACCTCGCGCGCGGCGGCAAGGTCTTCTTCCTGCTCGATCCTCCGTCCAAACCGGATGCTCCGGACTTCCCGAACATGATCGCGCTCATCAAGGAGTGGGGCATCGACCCGGGCACCAACATCGTCCTCGACGCCAGCGGCGTGGGACAGGTGCTCGGCACCGGACCGGAAGTGCCGATCGCGGCGAAGTACAACCCGCACCCGATCACCGAGCACTTCAACGTCCTGACCGCCTACTCCGTAGCGCGAAGCGTCACGGCGAACAAGGCGGGGGCGAACAACCGCTTTGCGCAGAACCTGGTCGAGACCAGCCCGAAGGCCTGGGGCGAAACCGACATCAAAGCGCTGATGACCTCCGGACGCGTCGCCGAAGACGACAACGATCTGAAGGGCCCGGTGTCACTCGGAGCGGCGGTCTCGGCGCCGATGCCAACGCCGGCGGATGCCCCGGCGGCGCCTGAGGCGCCAAAGCCGGAAACCCGCATCGTCGTGATCGGCGACTCTGATTTCGCCTCGAATCGATGGCTTGGGATCTCCGGCAACCGCGACCTGTTCCTCAACAGCGTCAACTGGCTCGCGCAGCAGGAGAACCTGATCTCGATCCGGGCGAAGGATCCTGAGGACCGGCGCATCACGTTGTCGGCCGATCAGGACCGGCGGATCTTCTGGATCACGATTTTCATCATCCCCGGCCTGATCCTGCTGATGGGAATCCAGGCGTGGTGGCGTAGGCGGTAAACGTTCATGCGCGGTTTGCGATCCTTCATCGGCCTGCTTTTCGTCGCCGTCGCGCTCGGCGCGTATCTGTACTTCGTCGAGTCGAAGCGCGCGCCGGGGGACGACGGCGAGAAGCGCGACAGGGTTTTCGCCGTTGAAGCTGACAAGATCGACGAAGTGACGATCAAGTCGGAAGCCGGGGATCGCACCACGCTCAAGAAGAATGGCGGCAACTGGCAGGTCGTCGCCCCGGCGCAGGCGTCAGCCGACGCGGCCGAGATCTCCGGCATCGCAACCAACCTCTCGACCCTCGAAGTGCAACGGCTTGTCGAAGAGAATCCGGCCGACCTGAAGATGTTCGGCCTCGCCGAGCCGCGGATCGAGGTCGCGTTCAAGAGCGGCGGACAGGAGCAGCGTCTGCTGATCGGCAACAAGACGCCGACAGGCTCCGATCTGTATGCGAAGACCGCCGCACAGCCGAAGGTCTTCCTGATTGCCACGTTCCTCGACGCCACCTTCAACCGCAGCTCGTTCGACCTGCGTGACAAGACCGCGTTGAAGTTCGACCGCGAGAAGGCGGATGCGCTCGAGATTGCCGGTGCCGGCCGGACGGTCCGCTTCGGGAAGACAGCCGAGGGCTGGCAGATCATCGCAGCCACCGATGAAGCGATCTGACGGGGCCTCGATCGAGGGTCTGCTGGCGCGCATCAACGGACTCCAGATGAAGAAGCTGGAGTCGGCCGAACCAGCGGATCTCAAAGGCTACGGACTCACGAGTCCCGCGGCGACGCTTCGCGTTGGCAGCGGATCCGCACAGGTGAGCCTGCTCCTGGGCTCTCCCGCGAGCCCGGGCGAGGTCTATGCGAAGGATGCGTCCAAACCCGCCGTCTTCACCGTCGAAGCGTCCCTGCTCGAAGATCTGAAGACGGACGCCGGCGCTTACGTGCTGCAGGATATCTTCGACGCCCGCGCCTTCAACACGACACGCATCGAGATCACGCGAGGCTCTGCCACCCAGGTGCTCGAGAAGACCAAGGCTCCGAACAAGGACGGCAAGGAGGAGGAGAAGTGGCGACAGACGGCTCCGTCCGCGAAGGATCTCGACGCGGCATCGGTTAACGCCCTCCTCTCGTCGCTCACTGCTGCCCGTGCCGATTCGATCGTTCCGGACATGCCCTCAGGCGTCAAACCCGAAGCGATCGTCAGCCTCACCTTCGATGACGGCAAGCAGGAACGCGTGATCTTCTACAGGAGTGGCAGTGAGGTGTTCGCCTCCAGGGATGGCGTCATCGCGAAGATTACCGCGCCGCTGCTCGACGGCATCGTGAAGACGATGAACGAAATACACTGATCTCACGGACTTCACGGAACACACGGACACGGAATCTCGCGGACCTGACCCCCCAAAAGCCTCACGGAGCTGCAGCGATGCGATCGAGTACCAGGCGCGCTTTCACCCGGCTGATCGCGATGGCGGCGCTTGCCGCTACGGTAGGCTGCAGCGCGCACGCGGCGCCACAAGCCGGGCCATCGGTCGCGACGAAAGAGTCGGTTGCGGCGGTTCGCCGGCTCCAGGCCGACTTGTCGACGGTGTTCAACGGCCCGGTCATGGCCCGCGGCACCTGGGGTGTGCACGTGCGGTCGCTCGATCGTGGCGACACGCTGTTTGGCCACAACGACGGCAAGCTGATGATGCCGGCGTCCAACATGAAGATCCTGACGCTTGCGGCGACCGCGGAGCAGTTCGGATGGGATCATCTGTTCACGACATCGCTCGAAACCACAGCACCGGTCGAGGGCGGGGTGCTACGGGGCGACCTGTTCGTCCGTGGCGGCGGTGATCCCACGATCAGCACGCGCGGCAAGCGCGACCAGGTGGTCTTCGACGAGTGGGCGGCGGCACTGAAGGCGGCAGGGATCACGAGCATCGAGGGCCGAGATCATCGGCGACGACCAGGCCTTCGAGGACCAGGGTGTCGGACCGGGTTGGTCCTGGGACTACCTCGAGGCCGGCTACGCGGCGCCGGTGGGTGCCCTTCAATTCAACGACAACACGGCCGACCTGCGCATCGCGCCCGGCGCTGCCGCAGGCGACGCCGCGGTCGTAGAAGTCGCCGCCGGGAGCGGCCTGACGGTCGTGAACCACGTTCGAACGGTTGCCGCGGAGCCCGCCGGGCCGCGCGGGTCGGTCGACGTCCAGCGGCGCATCGATCGACCCGAGATCGAGATCTCGGGGATGATCCCTGTCGGCGCCGACCCGATCTCTCGCACCGTTGCGGTCCTCAATCCCACGCTCTATTTCGCACAGAGCCTCAAGGGAGCCTTGATCGCCCGCGGCATCCCGGTCACGGGTGAGGCCGTTGACGGGGATGACGTTGCTCAACTGCTCGAGCCGCAGGGAGCCACAGCGCGACGCGTTCTCGTGACCACGACGTCCGCCCCCCTGCGCGACGTGGCAACGGTGCTGATGAAGGTGAGTCAGAACCAGTACGCGGAAACGCTCCTGAAAGCGCTGGGGACCGCGCGCGGGGGTCTGGGGACCACCACCGCCGGCCGCAGGGCCGCGACCGAGACCTTCCGCGCCTGGGGGATCCCCGACGATGCCTACGTCATTTCCGACGGCTCCGGACTGTCGCGCTACAACTACGTGGCGCCGTCGGCAATCACCACCATCCTCGCCCGCATGTACCAGGACCCGCGACACCGTGAAGCGTTCGCCGCAACCCTGCCGATCGCCGGGAAAGACGGCACCATCTCCACCCGCATGCGCCGCTCCCGCGCCGAAGGCAACGCGATCGCGAAGACCGGTTCGATCGCCAACGTCCGGGCGCTGTCGGGATACGTCAAGACCCGCAGCGGCGAGACGCTCGCGTTCTCGATCCTGGCCAACGACTTCGTCATCCCGTCCGCAACCGTGAACTGGATCGCGGATCTGGCCGTCGAGATCCTGGCCAATTTCAGCCGCTGAGCCACGGCCACAGAAGAAACCAGACACAGGCCGGCACCCAGCGGATCAGACGCACCCTCGGCGTCAGTCTGCCGCACCCTCAGCGCCAGTCCCCCGCACCCTCAGCGTCAGTCCCCCGCACCCTCAGCGTGAGTCCTCCGCACCCTCAGCGTCAGTCCTCCGCACCCTCAGCGTCTCCTCGCGCCTGTGTCCCCTGTGGCCTAGAATGAATAGGTGACATCACGCCTCCCTGCGGTCCTGGTCGTGGCCGCACTCCTGGCCGGCGGCGCCGGGCTTTGGTACTACCAGTCGATCGCAGTGACGCCGCTGGCGCCTGAGCCTCACGAAGTCGTGGACGGCGACTGGCTCGAGCACCTCTACAGCCAGAACCCCAAGGTGGCTGAGGAGGCGGCGCGGCAACTGACTGAGATGGGTGCCTCGGCGGTGCCGGAAATACAGGAAGTGCTGCGGGATCCGGCTGAGGACGTGGCGAAGAAGAAGGCGGCGCTCAAGGCAAGTGGGTTGCTGGGACCCTTAGCGGAGCCTGCGGTCGACGAGGTCGCCGAACACCTGCCCGACCCGCAGCTCACCGAGGAAGCCGCCGTCGCGCTCAGCTTCATGGGCCGAAAGGCATTCGCGCCGTTGCGGCAAGCCGCTTCCAGCACCGACCCGGTGTTGCGGCGCGAGGCGCTCCGCTCGATCGGGAAGCTGAAGGAACGCGCGCCGCTCGACGCCAAGGCGGTGGTGCCGCTGCTGTTGGCGGGCCTGCTCGATCCGGATGCCAGTGTCCGCACCGTCGCGGCGACCTATCTCGGGATCATCCATGAAGAGCCCGTGACAGTGGTGCCGGCGCTGGTGGAGGCGCTGAAGGACGAAGAGGCCACGGTGCGGAGCGCGGCAGCAGCGGCGCTCGGATCCTTCGCCCCAGAGTCGGCCCGGTCAGCGGTGCCGGCGCTGCGAAAGGCCGCCGGCGATCGCAACGAGGACGTGGCCCGGGAAGCGGGCGTCGCGCTGGTGAAACTTCAGAGCAGCGAGCGCAAGTAGTCCGCGATCTCGCGGACGTCTCCCTGCAGACCGCCACCCTGCGCCAGTTCCGGGCGGCCGCCGCCTTTGCCGCCGAAGCGGACCGCAAGCTGCTTGAGCACCGCGCCACAATCGGTCGCGCGGTCCGTGCTCCTGGCCACGACGACAGCGAACGGGGCCGGGCCGCCAAGGAGTGCGGCCACATGCCCCGGTCGCGCGGCAATGGCCGACGCGATACTCTTCAGCGCCACCTGGTCCCAGCCATCCAGTGCCGCGACGACAATGCCGCCGTCGGCAGCCGCAGCGAGGCGGTCGGCTTCGTGAACCGCGAGCCTGGATTGCAGATCCTTGATCTGCCGCTTCACATCCTTGGCGTCGGACTGCAGGCGCTCGATGCCGGCGGGCAGTTCGTCCTGCATCGTGGAAAGTAAGCGGGCGCTCTCAGTCACGACGTCCCGCAGCCGGCGGTGCGCACCGAGCGCCCGGGCGCCACAGACAAAGCCGACGCGCATGCCGCCTTTGAATCGCTCCCAGCCGGTAACGGCGATGATCCCGATCGCGCCGGTCCTCGAGACGTGAGTTCCGCCGCAGGCAGAGAGGTCGTACCCATCCACATCGATCAGGCGGAGCATGCCCTCGCGGGCGGGCGCCTTGCGGAGCGGGAGCGCCGCCGCTGCCGCGGCATCCACGAACCGGATATGGACCGGGCGGTCCTCCCACACAACCCTGTTCGCATCGTCTTCCGCGCGGGCAATTTCGGCGGGTGTCAACTCGCGGGCGAGGTCGATCGTTGCGTAGTCGGCGCCGAGGTGGAAACTCTCGGTTCGAGCTTTCAGGAGCGTGTCGAATGCGGCCGAGAGCACGTGCTGACCGGTGTGCTGCTGCATGTGGTCGAACCGGCGGGCCCAGTCGATGCGTCCGGCTACCCTCTGTCCACTGGAGACAGCGCCTTCGACGACATGGATGACGTCGCCGTTTTCCTCGTCCAGTACTTCGATCACGCGAGCGTTGCCAAGCGTGCCGACGTCGAACGGCTGTCCACCGGAGGTCGGATAGAAAGCGGTGCGATCGAGGCGGACGATCTGGCGGCCGTCCACGGTTTCGACGCTCGTGACAACGGCTTCGAATTGGTCGAGAGCGGGGTCGGTGTAGTAAAGCCGTTCCGTCATTTCGTTATCGGATCCTCTGATCCAGCCTCGGCAAAGCCTTTCGCACGCAGGCGGCAGCTGTCACAGTGCCCGCACGGCCGTCCCTCGGGCGTGGGGGCATAGCAACTGTGTGTGAGACCGTAATCGAGACCGAGCGTCGCGCCGAGCCGGATGATGTCGGCCTTCGAAAGGTGCAGCAGCGGCGCCAGCACCTGGAAGGGACGGCCCTCAACGCCGGCACGAGTGGCAAGCGAAGCCAGGTGGGCAAAAGCCGACAGGTATTCCGGGCGGCAATCCGGATAGCCAGAGTAGTCGAGCGCGTTGACGCCGATCACGATCGCTTCGCTGCCGGTGACTTCCGCCCACGCCAGCGCCAGTGACAGGAAGATGGTGTTGCGTGCGGGCACATACGTGGACGGGATCTCACCGGCCGCCGGTCCCGTCTCGGAATCGAGTTGCGCCCGGTCCTTCGGGATGGCACCGACGCCGACGAGTGAAGATCCACCAAAGGCGGCCAGGTTCACATCGAGTTCGATGTGCCGCGACACGCCGAGTGCCCTGGCGACGGACCGCGCCGACTCGAGCTCTCGCAGATGTGTCTGGCCATAGCTGACCGTGAGGGCGAACAGCTCGTACCCATCGCGTCGCGCGACGGCTGCCGCTGTGTAGGAATCAAGCCCGCCACTGAGAAGTACGACTGCCTTCATACGCCGCGTGTAGACGGGTCCCAGATGTATTTGTGAACCTGCAGCTGCAGCCGCACCTCGAGTCGATCACTGAGGATCCATTCGGCGAGCTGCTTCGATTCGAGCACTCCGTGCACCGGCGAAAAGTGCACCGCAGCGACCCGCCCGATCAGTCCGTACCTGGCCACGACGTCACGCGCGAACTCGTAATCGGCGCGATCCTTCAACACGAACTTCACCTCGTCGGTCGCGACGAGACGATCCATGTTCGACCAGTCGTTGCGGTGCGACTCGCCGCTGCCAGGGCACTTCACGTCCATGATTCGAACAACGCCGCGCGGCACCTGCTCGATACTCAAGTGTCCACCGGTCTCGAGCATGACGGTCAGCTTCTCGTCGAGCAAGCGCTGCATCAGCGGATAGACGTTCTTCTGCAACAGCGGTTCGCCGCCCGTGATCTCGACGACCGGACAGCCGTACTCCTTGACGCGTGCGACGACGTCCTCGATTGAGACCTTGTGGCCCTCGGTGAAGGCGTAGGGCGTGTCACACCACGAGCAGCGGAGGTCACAAGCGGTCAGCCGGACGAATACGCACGGCCGTCCCGCGTGGGTCGACTCCCCCTGGATGGAGTGGAAGATTTCATTGATCGTCAGCACGGCGGCCATTCAATTGTACGGCAGCGCCGCCGTGCGGCAGAGGTTGGCGCGCCGTTGACGGTAGAATCGCGAATATGCCCAAGCCGACCTTTTTCTGGAAACCAACTTGAACGACCTGCCGCAACGCCAGAAGTTTTCTGGAGCAGCAGGGTACGGACGTCGACGAACGTGACATCAACAAGAATCCGCCGGATCGGGCCTTCCTCGAACGGCACGTGGACGAGGAGCACTTCCTCGACTTCGTGAGCAAGCGGAGCCCCGTGTTCAAGGCTCGGCCCTTGCCTCGGTCCAAGAAGGAAGCCATCGACCTGATGATGGAACAGCCCAATCTGATCAAGCGACCGGTACTCGTCCGCGGCACAACGGCGGTTTTCGGCTTTGACAAAGAGCGCTACCAGTAAGATCCGGATCGGCACGTCGGGATGGAGCTACCCGTCCGGCGAGGGTACGTGGAACGGGATCTTCTACCCGCGAGCGGGCCAGCGGCCGCGTGGCCGCGGCAAGTTCGACGAGCTGCGTTTCTACGCCGAACACTTCGACACCGTCGAGATCAACTCCACGTTCTACAGGATCCCGTCGGCCGCCACCGCCGCGAGCTGGGCGAAGCGGACGCCGCCGCACTTCGAGTTCGCGCTGAAGCTGTTTCAGAAGTTCACGCATCCCGAGATGTTTCACAAGGCGACCGGTGCGGATCCGCTCGACCTCGGCACGAAGGACGTCGACGACTTCCGCGCCGCCATCGATCCTCTGGCGTCGGCCGGCAAACTCGGCGCACTGCTGGCGCAGTTTCCTGCCAGCTTCAAGAACGAACCCGACAGCCGCGGGTACGTGGAGTGGCTGCTGGAGCAGTTTCGTGAATACGATGTCGCCGTGGAGCTCCGGCATAAGAGCTGGAGCGATCAGCCTGCAGACACCATGGCTCTGCTGTCGGAATTCGGCGCCGCGTGGACGCAGATCGACGAACCCAAGTTCAAGCTGTCAATCCGGCAGAACCTGCTGCCGAACGTCAAGACCTTCTACTACCTGCGGCTGCACGGTCGAAACGCGGCGCAGTGGTGGTCGCACGAGAAGTCGGAGGACCGCTACAACTACCTCTACTCCGCGAGAGAGCTGCAGCCATTTGCGGAGGCGGTCGAGGAAGCGACGCGCCGTGAGGTCAAGAAGGCGTATCTCTACGCCAACAACCATTTCTCGGCCAAGTCGGTCGCGAACGCTGCGATCCTGAAGCACCAGCTCGGGCAGGACGTACCGGGCGAATACACCGAAGAGATGATCGAGCGCTACCCTGACTTGAAAGGCGTCGTAAAGATCCTTCCGGTTACTCCCTCACTGAAGCTTTCTTGAGGATGTCACGGAGAGGACGATGCCTGCGGCACAACACGACGACACAACGACTCGACTCCTTTTATTGCGTCCCGTTGTGTTGGTCGTGCCGTGGTGACGTCGTGACCGCCGGAGGCGGGCCGTTACAGCCCGTTACTGAAGTCCCCCAACAGCTGGGCACCGCGAAGTATCAGCGCACCGAAGCAGCCCTAAAGGGCTGCGCTACATCGCGCTGGCGGCATTACTCCTTCACTGAAGCTTTCTTGAGGACGTCACCTCGCTCGATGCGATCCGCAACCGCCATCCCGTTGATGACTTTCCCGAAGACGGTGTACTTGGCGTCGAGCTCCGGGGCATTTCGCAGCGTGATGTAGAACTGGCTGTCAGCGGCGCGGGGATCCTGACCGGCATAGGCCATCGCCACCGCGCCACGCAGGTGCCGTCGCTTCTTCGTGATTTCCGACACCCCGATCGGTTTGCCGAAACCGGCGCGGCCCCACCATTCCTTCAGCTGCATGTTCCGGGTCTGCGGGTCGCCGATCTGGACAACGAACTTCGGCTCGGCACGGTGGAAACGCTGGCCGGTGTAGAAGTTCTTCTTCACCAGCTCGAGGATGCGGGCGACGGTCTTCGGTGCCTCGTCCGGATAGGTTTCAATCTCGATCGTGCCTTTGGCGGTCTCGAGGACGACGATCGCGCCAGCGCCGGGTGAAGGCTGAGCGGTTGATACCGGGCCGGAGGCCGTCACCAAGGCGCCGAGAACACACGCATAGAGCACGGAACAGGCAGCACGCACAACAGTCATTTGGTCTTCCTCACCTTAGCGACCCCGCCCACCTTAACGACCCCGAGTTTCGGGCACAAGTCGAAGAGAACGCACTCCTGGCAGAGCGGATACACCGGCCGGCAGACGTTCTGCCCCCATGTCACCAGATACAGGTTGATCACCGACCACCACCGCTTCGGCGCAGCAGCATACAACGCGTGCTCGGTTTCATCAGGCGTACGGGTTGACACCCAGCCAAGACGGTTCGAGATCCGGTGCACGTGCGTATCGACGCAGATATTGCTTTCGCTGCGATGCGCCAGGATCAGGACGAGGTTGGCGGTCTTCCGTCCTACACCCGGCAGCGTCAGCAGCTCCCCCATCGTCGAGGGCACCCGCCCACCGTAGCGCGTCATGATCTGTTCGCAGGCGGCCTTCACGTGGACGGCTTTCGTCCGATAGAAACTGACCGGGTAGATCAACTTCTCGATCTCTTCGACCGACAGCTTCAGCATCGCCTTTGGCGTCCGCGCGACATTGAAGAGACGCTCGGAGGCGGCAGCCGTCACGGCGTCTTTCGTTTGCGCTGAGAGCAGAGTGGCGATCAGGACCTGGAAGGGGTCCTCGGCCTGTTCCTGGGCGATTTTCTCGACCGCCGGTTCGTCGAGGCCATCGATCGCCCTGGCGAGCCGGCGCATCACGGCCGTGATTCGTCCACGCGGGATCACCGGTTGAAGCGGCAACTTCATTACGCCCTGCTCGCCCCAAGCGCGAGGTGCACCTCGGTCGATCAGTGACCGTGGGACTGGCAGTACCCGCAGTGATTGCAGGCAACGGTGGGCTCGATGATGCACGGGCCGTCCGATTCGGGTAGCTGGTAGCGATACTGACTGGGATGAGCCACAAACGCTACCGGGGTTGTGAACGGCGGTGCGGGAGTCGGGGAACCGCCGGTCAAATGGCGGGCGACGGATTCGCGGATGAGGGCGCGGAGCGCGTCTTCGTTCATTACTCGTCCCTGTAGTCCACTTCGTCGACGATCCCGATGATCGCCGCATCGACAGCTGCGGCTTTCTTCCCGAGTGCGTCGCCGGCAGCCTTGCCCTCGATCACCAGGAGCACCCGTTCGCCAACGCCAGCACCCACCGAATCGATCGCGAGCACGGCAGCGCCACGCGGTTTGCCTTCGAGCGTCATCGGCTGGACCAGCAGCAGTTTCGCACCTTCGAGCTTCTTGTTCTTCTGCGTCGCGACGACCGTGCCGACTACCTGTCCGATCTGCATGTCAGGTCCGGGCATCCGGAACCGCGGGCGCCGGCACGTGCCGCTCGTCCACGATACCGACTACCGTCGCATCTGCCGGCGGCTCGCCGGGATAGAACGGGAAGGCGGCTTCACGTCCGCGGACGAAGAAAACCTCTTCGCCCACGCCGGCACCAACCGAATCAAGCGCTACGAGTGTTCGCCCGACGGGCTGCCCGGCGGCGTCGATCGGCTGCAGCAGGAGGAGTGTGATGCCCGACAGGTTGGCATCCTTCAGCGTCGCCACGACGTCGCCAATGACGCGGGCCAGCTGCACGGCTAGTCCTTGACCTGAACGGTGTCGACGATGCCGACGATGGCCGCGTCGACCGGGCAGTCCTTCAGACCGGACGCCATGCGGGCCGAGCTGCCACTGACGATGAGGACGGTCTCGCCGAACCCGGCATCGACCGTATCGACCGCGACGAGATACGTGCCCTCAGCTTTGCCGTGGGGATCGACCGGGCGCGCGATCAGCAGCTTGTTGCTCACGAGCCGATCGTCTTTGCGCGTCGCGACGACGGTCCCCACGATCTTGGCGAGGATCATTTTGCGTTCGTAGTGGCCTTGCCGATCGGCAGCGCGTTCTCGAGTTCGGCGTGCGGCCGTGGAATCACGTGCACCGACACCAGCTCGCCCACCCGTCGGGCCGCGGCGGCCCCGGCGTCGGTCGCAGCCTTGACGGCGGCCACGTCTCCACGCACGATAGCGGTCACGTAACCGGCGCCGATCTTCTCCCAGCCCACCAGCGTGACCTTGGCGGCCTTGACCATGGCGTCGGCCGCTTCGATCATCGCGACCAGGCCCTTGGTCTCGACCATGCCCAATGCCTCACCCATTTTCCTGCCTCCTAAAGCTTTCAGCTCTCAGCTTTCAGCTCTCAGCTTTCAGCTTTCAGCGCTCAGCCGGCCAGCCCCGCCCACGACGCCCATACGCTGACAGCTGATAGCTGATAGCTGATAGCTGATAGCTATTTTAGATTCCTGACCGCTTCTTCGATCAAAGCCGTGAGTTCGCCGTATGTTAGCCGAATTTCTTCATCGGCACCTACCTGCCGTCCTGCCGTGACCAAACGGTTGGCCGAAGACGGGGCGAAGACGGTCTGGCACTCAGCCTGAGCGTCCGAGCCTTCCTGCGCCGGGTCTACGCAGATCGGGGCCGGCGACGAGATGCCGTACATCCCGCGCAGCCCCTGGAGCCGCACCACTTCGTCGCGCGAGAGCAGGCGTTCGCCGCCCAGCATTCGCGCCACGAAGCTGATGTTGGCGAAATGCTCGATCGTCTCCATCTTGAAGTAGGCCGAGAACAGGTCCGTGCCGAGCGTCAGCGCCCCGTGGTTCGCCAGCAGCATCCCGTCGTGCGCCTTGACGTACTTGCGGACCGCCTCGGGCAGCGCCTTGGTCGATGGCGTCGCATACTCGGCGATCGGCACGCTCCCAAGCGTCGTCACCACCTCGGCAAGCACGGCGCGGTCGAGCGGAATGCCGGCGACGGCAAAGGCGGTGGCGATTGGGGGATGGGCATGCACGACAGCGTTGATGTCGGGGCGCTGGCGATACACCTCGAGGTGCATCTGGATTTCAGATGAGGGGTCGCGCTCACCGGCGAGCTTCTTCCCGTCGAGATCCGTGATGCACATCATGCCGGGATCCATGAACCCCTTGCAGACGCTGCGCGGCGTCATCAGCAGCCGGCCGCCGTCCAGCCTGACGCTGATGTTGCCGTCGTTCGACGCGGTGTAGCCGCGCGCGTACATGCGCCGGCCGACTTCGACGATGTCGGCACGGAGCTGCGCTTCGGTCGGCCTGCTCACTGTCTACTGCCGTAATCTTGGCGGCACTTCTCGGAGCAGAAGTACCCGGGTGTTCGAGCCGGAGCCCGAGGTCAGCGCCGAGGACGGCAACACGAACGTGCCGCAGATCGGATCGCGGACGAGGCCGACGCTCTGTCCCTTCTCGCCGGGCGCCTGATACCCCATCCCCACGAACATCGCCTTGGCGGCGTTCCAGAGCAGTCGAAACAGCACATAACCCAGGATGGCGAACAGGAGCAGACGGACCATGGCGTCAGTTCGAGGATCCGTTTGGCTTGGCCGTGGTCCCGCCGCGGCCGGCAGTCAGGATGCGCCGAACGAATCCCTTCGAGGCCTTGCCTGGCCCGTGCGGCTTCTTCGCTGTTCGGAGCGACCTCGATGACGCGCTGCCACGCCTTCGCGGCGCCTTCGAGATCCTGTTTACCCCACGCGCGCACGACGCCGACGTTCAGCAGCGTCTTGGAATGTTTCGGGTCGAGTGCGAGCGACCGCTCGAACTGCTCGAGGGCGCGATCGGGCTGGTTGGTGTAGTAGTAGGCGATGCCGAGATCGGTGCTGGTATTGACGTCCTTCGGATTGATCTCGAGCGCCGCGAGATACCAGCGGACGGCTTCGTCGAATCGCTCACCATCGAAATATACGTTGCCGAGCTGCGTTCGCACCTCGGCATTCTGAGCCTCGCGCTCGGCCTGCGTCTTGAGCTGGGCGATCCGGTTCTCATCCAGGGCTGGCGCTCCCGCCGGCGGCTGACCGCCTGAGGCCGGAGCCTGGGCACTCTGGGTCGCCGCCGCAGGACTGCTGGCAGGCCCCGGGCCCTGCTGCGAGCCGATGATCCAGCCGCCGAGGAGCCCGAGCAGCACCCCCGCCACGCCCATGACGATTGATTCTTTGTGCATGAATTCAGGGACTATTGTAGCGTCCGCTGGAACCAGGCGACCAGAGCTTGAACGAGGTCCGGGTCGCGGCCCAGCATGGTGGTTCCGTGGCCCGCTCCAGAGAGCGTCAGCAGCTCGCGGATACCGCCGCCCGCCTTCTTCAGGTCTTCCGCCGAACGGCGCGCGTAGGCGTCCTCGTCGCTGACAACAAGCAGGATCGGCCGGCTGCCGTATTTCCGCACCGCCGCTTCGATCCGCAGGCCACGATAGTCGAGCGAAGGCGACAAGAGTGCCAGGCTGGCGACGCCTGCATCGGCCCCGGCCTGGAGAGCGACAAGATTCGCGCCCATCGAGGCTCCCGCCAGGCCGATTTTCGATTGCTGGACGTCGGATCGGGTCGCGAGATACCGCCGCGCCGCCTCGATGTCGCGAACCAGCATCGAGTGGTTCTCGCTACCCTCTCCCCCGCCGCCCCCCGACGAGTCGCCGTGCCCCCGCAGATCGAGCGCCAGCGCGCCAATCCCGGCGCCGGCCAGACTCGACGCCGCGTCGTCCCAGTCCCGTCGCGACCGGCCCAGCATGTGAACGAGGATGACGGCAGGAGCGGGACGGAACGAAGGTTCGAACCACGTCGCCGCGATCGTGACACCGTCAGCGGTGCGAAACGATACCCGTTGGGTGCGCGCCTCGAGCGAGACACACACGGCGCCAGCCAGGGCCGCCGCCAGCGCGAACAACAGCGTGGGGCGGCGCATGGCGTTCAGCGCCCGAGCAGCGACACCATGTCGCGGACGGCACGGTCCATACCGGCAAGCGACGCGCGAGACACGATGCTGTGGCCAATGTTCAACTCCACGATGTCCGGGATCTCGGCAATCGCGATCACATTGACGTAGTTCAGGCCGTGACCGGCCAGGACCTCGATGCCATTGGCAGTGCCGGCTCGAGCCGCTTCACGAATGCGGTCGAGCTCCTTCACGGCTTCCGCTCCGGACGTTTCGGCGTAACGGCCGGTGTTGATCTCGATGGCGTCGGCACCGACCGCCTTCGCCTTCTTGACCTGCGCCACTTCCGGATCCACGAAGATGCTGACCTGGATTCCGGCGTCGTGCATGCGCCTGATGAACGACTCAATCTGGGCGGCGTGCGCGACGACGTCCAGGCCGCCTTCAGTGGTCAGCTCCTGCGGACGTTCCGGCACGAGCGTGACCTGGTGAGGCTTGATCGTCGCCGCAATCGCAGCCATTTCGTCGGTCGCTGCCATTTCGACGTTCAACCTGGTCGAGATGGTCTTCTGCAGCAGCTCGACGTCACGATCCTGAATATGACGGCGGTCGCCGCGCAGATGGACGGTAATGCCCTGCGCACCGGCCATTTCGGCGAGGACGGCGGCTGCAAGCGGCTCAGGCTCGTGACCCTTCCGTGCCTCCCGCAGCGTTGCGATGTGATCGATGTTGACGGCTAGACGCATTTATCCAAGTTCCTGCTTGACGACCGCAGCGATTTCCCCCGCCCACTGCTGGATTTCCTGCTGATCGCGGCCTTCGATCATGATCCTCAGCAGCGGCTCGGTGCCCGAGTATCGAATCAGCAACCGGCCCTGGCCCGCGATTCGATCTTCGACTTGTTTCATAACATCTACGACTGCCGGCACCGTCGCAAGGTCCTTTCGCGCGCGGACTCTGACGTTGACGAGGGTCTGCGGGTAAGCGACCAGTTCGGAGGCGAGGTCGGCCAGCTCCCGGCCGGTTTCGGCCATCACCCGCAGAACGTTGAGTGCCGTGGCGATGCCATCGCCGGTAAACAGGTGCTCCGAGAAAATGATGTGGCCCGACTGCTCACCGCCGATCGGGAGATCGCGGCGGAGCATCTCCTCCATGACGTACTTGTCGCCAACCGAGGTGCGGACCAGTTCGATTCCGGTGGCGCGCAGCGCCAGCTCGAGACCAATGTTGCTCATGACCGTGGCCACCAGCGCGTTGCCGGTGAGACGTCCCTGCGCCTGCATCTGGCGAGCGCACATCAGCAGCACGGCATCGCCATCGACGACGCGGCCTGCGGCATCCACGAAGATGGCGCGATCACCGTCCCCGTCAAAGGCCACGCCGAGGCGGCAACCCTTCTCGCGCACCGTCGCCGACAATAGCTCCGGATGCGTCGATCCGCAGTCGAGGTTGATATTGCGGCCATCGGGCGAGGCACCAATGACCGTCACATCAAACCCGAGGGCGCGGAACAGCCGCGGCGCCACCGTCGTCGTCGCACCGTTCGCGGTATCGATGGCGATCTTGATGCCGCCGAGCCGATGCGGATCCGGAAACGCCAGGCGCGCGTGCTCGATGTATGCCTCGACGACGTCCGCGCGGGCGGGCGTTGGACCAACCGCACCATCGACGCGCCAGCTCGCGTCGGCCACGATCGCCTCGACTTCGTGCTCGAGTGCTTCGGTGAACTTCTCACCGCGCCCAGAGAAGACTTTGATGCCGTTGTCTTCGAAAGGATTGTGCGACGCCGAGATCACGATGCCGGCATCGAAGTCCATCTCGCGCGCGACATAGGCAACCGCAGGCGTCGGGATGATGCCGCCGCTCGTCATCTCACCGCCGGCAGATCCGATGCCGCGGGCCAGCTCCTGCTCGATCCACTCGCCGGATTCCCTCGTGTCGCGCCCGACGATGAACCTGACCGGGGTGTCACCGGCGCAGGACGATGGTGCTGCAGGGTGCGGACGAGCGCGGCGCCGAGGCGCGCCACCGTTTCATGATCGAGCGGGTGTTCGCCGGCCTTGCCGCGAACACCATCCGTACCGAAGAGTCTGGACATGCGTTTACTTGATGGTGACTTGACAACGGCGGGCTCAGCCGTGCTGACGCCGAAGCTCTGCGTGGGGTCGAACTGGACCCGAAGATCATAATTTCCGGGTCCGAGCCCGGCAAGGTCAACGAAGGCATCAATCGTCGCCGCGCTTACGGATTCGAGCGCGTCGCGCTGCCCACGTACGGAGACCCGTACCAAGAGTGGCTGGACGCGGGCAGTCAAGCCGATACCGAGGTTGCGGCTACGCACGGGGACGCCCGAAACCTCGCGTTCAAGCGGCGCGGGCACGACCTGCACCTTCACCTTGGCACTCTGAGCAGCTGAAAGACGGACGACCGAATCAGACACACCGATGGTGACGACATCCTCGACGGTCGCGCGTGCCCCCGTCACCATCACGGGTTCGGTCGTCGCTGAGGTGAGATCGCGGATGTGACTCTCCGGGCCAACGACTTCAACTTCAGCCGGCTCGGTTGTGACCTGACCGACAGCAAATCCTGGTGCCGGCTCGCCTTCGACCGCCGGCACGACCTTCAGCATGCGCTTGGCCGAACTCTCGAGTTCGAGCGAGATTGTTGAAGGCGTCACCTGCAGCACGTCCACGCCAAACGGCGCACGAACATTCTCGGCCCGCATGTCGAACAGCCGCGACCCGGCGCGCGCCGTTGAAAGATCCAGCACCGCGACGATTTCACCGGCGTCCATCCGGTTGAGGATGGCGGAGGATCCGAGGACGCGGACGTCTACGGTCGTCGGTGGATCGCCAACGATCTCCATCGCCAGCGGCTTGTTCTGAAAATCCAGCGGCACGCGCATCGTCCGCTCCACGTCGTGCTCGCCCGCGACCGTGAACCAGAGGGCCGAGGCGAGGAGTACCGCCATCAGCTTGAGGCCGAGATTGCGAAAGGGATGGTAGGCCATCAGACGTCGTACGACCTGGCGCCCACGTTCTGGCGGCCGGACCGCTTCAGCAGCACCAGCGAACGGAGCCGTTCGCGCAGCAGATCGCCGGAGAGACCGCGTTCGATGCGTCCATCCAGCGCCAGCGAAATCAATCCCGTTTCTTCAGAGACCACGACCGCAACGGCGTCGCATTCCTCGGTGAGTCCGATCGCGGCCCGGTGACGGGTGCCGAGATCGCGGCTGACGCGCGGGTTGACCGTGAGCGGCAGGAAGCAGGCGGCCGCCGCTACACGCCCCTCCTGGATGATGACGGCGCCATCGTGCAGCGGAGAACCGGGCTGAAAGATCGTGACCAGCAGATCGTATGTGAGCGTCGAATCCAGCGGGATGCCGCTCTCGATGTAGTTCCGCAGGCCGATCTCACGCTCGATCGCGATGATCGCGCCGACATTCTGCGCCGAGAGCATCGTCGCCGCCACAACGACTTCTTCGATGGTCTCGTTGGCGGCTGCCTGGCGGTTGAAGTAGCGGAAAAACGGCGCCTGGCCGAAATGCGCGAGCGCCCGCCGGATGTCGGACTGGAAGATCACGATCGCGGCAAACGCCACGTACACCAGCATGTTGCGGATCATCCAGTTCAGCGTCTGAAGCGGCGCCAGCCGCGAAACGTAGAACAGCAGGACGATGAGCATCGACCCCACCGCCATCTGGACGGCGCGGGTGCCCCTGATCAACTTGAGAAACTCGTAGATCAGGATCGAAACGATGAGGATGTCGAGAATGTCCCACCATCCGACCGGCGGCCGGTAGCGGAGCAGTCCCGAGAGGTACTCGGACATGAGGCGGGCTTAGCTTATCAGGCTCCGATTATGAGGTGCGGTTCTGTCACCGGCCAGTCACGCCCGCCGGCGCACCGGCTCGGTTGAGATCGCAGGCACCGGGGAACCATTCCAGGTAAAGCGGTAGGTTCGGTCGCGGCGGACGTTCGCCACGAGTGCGGGTCGAAAACAGGCCAGGCAGGTACCGCCGTCGCGTCGAACGCTCGGGTAGACAACCCCCAGCGAGTCCGCCTCCAAGAGCGATTCGGCCAGGTTCTGCGACGCCACGTAACTGTCGGGACCGAGGCAATCCTTGAAGCCCCGAGCGTGGCGCAGGTCGTGAAAGCTGGCGGAGAAGTCGGCGAGGAAGTCGTCATAGGTGACGGAGTCCTCGAATCGCTGGACTTCCGCCAGTTGCACGGACATGTGAAAGGCGACTTCAGCCTGCGAGGTTTCGAGCTCGAAGGCTGCGTACCAGGCGCCGCGATCCGGTCCGCTGAAGCGGCCGCCGAGCGGGTGCGGATGGCAGAAGGCGGCGTTGACAACGTGCGCGCGGGGAACGCCGAAGACAAGCTCCTCGAGGCCGATCCCCGTGAGTTGCTGTTGCTGGGCCGCGAGGCGGTCGTTCGTGGCGAGATCGAGTTCGAAGATCGCCTGGAGGTGCTCGTCGTCATCGGCGATGGCGACGAGAACGCTGTCGCCATTCGGGAGGTGGCGAGACGGCACAAGCCTGTGGGTATCGAACTGCCGCAGCAGCGAAACGGGCGGAAGTCTGCTCATCCCGCGCGGCGCGCGTCGAGCAGCCGCCGCACGACCTGGATCGCGGGCAGGCCACCGCGCATCATGTGGGCCAGTGGCGTCTGCCCGGCGAAGATCGGGTTGCTGTTCGGCAGGTGCACCCACTGGTCGGCGAGGCCTTCCGAATGGAGGATGCGGAGCGCCTTGAAGATCCCGATCAGGTAAGACACGCGGGTCAGGCGGTCGCGTTCGAGCACGCGGTCCGGGTTCCGCTTCATTCCGTAAAACGGCCCGTTGCTCACATCCCCGAGAAGAATGCGGGCGTCCTCATCGCGCACTTTCCAGAGCGCCATGATGTTGAAAAACGCCTTCAGAGCCGGCTCGGACAGGCGTTCACGCTCGGCGCGGGCGCCAAGATCCGGCGGCGCTTCGGGGCGATAACGGGTTGCCGGGTATCGCAGCGCCTTCATCGGTAGTCTCCTGATCAGGAGTATATCTACTCCTTGCGCTGCCGTCAAATCGTCGATGCGGCACGGATCCGGTCCGCCACCCGCACGACGTCCATCATCGCGGCAACGTTGTGAACGCGGACGATGTGCGCGCCACCGAAGACCGAGGCGGAGACGGCCGCCGCCGTGCCCCACTCGCGTTCTGCCGGAAGCCTCTCACCGAGCGGCTCCTTCAGGAATGACTTCCGCGAGGGCCCGGACAGGATCGGCAGATCGAGCGATGCCAGCTCCGGGAGCCGCGCGAGCAGTGAGTAGCTGTGCCCGGCGCGCTTGGCGAAGCCGAACCCGGGATCCAGGATGATCCTCTCCCGCGCTACGCCGGCCGATGTTGCGCGCGCAATGGCGGTTTCGAGTTCCGCGCGCACCTCGGTCACGACGTCTTCATAAACAGCAAGCTCGTACATCTCGTGGGAGCGCCCGCGGGTGTGCATCAGGATCAATGCGGTCCCCGTCTCGGCGGCCACACTTGCCAGTTCAGGATCGTAGAGAAGGCCGCTGATGTCGTTGATGATCGAAGCACCGCGGGCGGCGGCTTCGCGTCCGACGATGGCTTTGTAGGTGTCGATCGAGAGCAGCGCGGGCGTCAGCGTTGCCAGCTTCTCGATCACGGGGAGCACGCGCCTCAGTTCTTCGTCCGCACCGACGGACTCGGCACCCGGCCGGGTCGATTCACCGCCGATATCCAGGATATCGGCGCCCTCGGCCACCATCCGCAAGCCGGCGGCCACCGCGCGATCGACATCGAGATGCGCGCCCCCATCGGAGAACGAATCAGGGGTGATGTTCAGGATCCCCATGACAACCGTGCGCTCGCCGAGTTCGAGCACATGGCCGCCCGGCAGCGGCAGACGGTGGGAGGTACGGGCGGTCATGGTGAAAAGAAAAAGGCCACGAAGAGTGTATCTCCGTGGCCTCTAAACGAAGGGGTGTTGCCCCGACCGGTTGCTACTCCTGCGTGAGCGGCTTGTTCATCGGCGGCATCGGCGCCACCATCGAGGGACGGTCCTTTGTCGGGCGCTTGGAGCCATCCGCCATCGGGCGAGCCATCGGCGGCACGTACTCTTCGAGCGGCTCACCCGCGGCGATGCGGCGAACCTCTTCTGCGTCGAGCACCTCGCGCGCGAGCAGCGCGTCAGCGATCTGGAGCAGCGTGTTCTTGCGGTCGAGCAGCAGGGCCTTGGCCTTGTCGTAGTTTTCCGACACGATCCGGCGGATCTCGATGTCGATGTTGACGGCTGTCTGCTCGCTGTAGTCCTGGTGCTGCGCGATCTCGCGGCCGAGGAAGATCTGCTCTTCCTTCTTGCCGAAAGTCAGCGGCCCCATGGCCTCGCTCATGCCCCATTCGCAGACCATCTTGCGCGCCATCTCGGTCGAGCGTTCGAGATCGTTGCCCGCGCCCGTCGTCATGGCGCCGTTCATCGTGATCTCTTCCGCCAGGCGTCCACCGAGGAGGATCGCGATCTGGTCGTTCAGATAGTCACGCGAGTAGTTGTGCTTGTCCTCGAGCGGCAGCATGGTCGTCAGGCCGAGCGCCATCCCGCGCGGGATGATCGTGACCTTGTGGACCGGATCGGCGTGAGGCAGCAGGACGGCGAGAAGCGCGTGACCGGCCTCGTGGACGGCCGTCACCTTCTTCTCTTCGTCGTTGATGATCATCGAACGGCGTTCCGAGCCCATCAGGACCTTGTCCTTCGCGAACTCGAAGTCCTGCATGCGAACGACCTTCTGGTTGTAACGCGCGGCGTTGAGCGCCGCCTCGTTCACCAGGTTGGCGAGGTCCGCACCCGAGAAGCCCGAGGTGCCGCGCGCGAGCACGTGGATGTTCACGTCGTCGCCGAGCGGGATCTTCTTGGTGTGAACGGCGAGGATGCCCTCGCGGCCCTTCACGTCAGGACGGTTGACGACGATCCGGCGGTCAAAACGGCCCGGGCGAAGGAGCGCCGGGTCGAGGACGTCCGGACGGTTCGTCGCGGCGACGAGGATCACGCCTTCGTTCGATTCGAAGCCGTCCATCTCGACGAGGAGCTGGTTCAGCGTCTGCTCGCGCTCGTCGTGACCGCCGCCCAGCCCGGCGCCGCGGTGGCGACCGACCGCGTCGATCTCGTCGATGAACACGATGCAGGGGGCGTTCTTCTTGCCCTGTTCGAACAGGTCGCGGACGCGGGAGGCGCCGACGCCGACAAACATCTCGACGAAGTCAGAACCCGAGATCGAGAAGAACGGAACGTTGGCCTCGCCCGCGACGGCACGTGCCAGCAGCGTCTTGCCGGTGCCGGGCGAACCCATCAGCAGGACGCCCTTGGGAATCCGGCCACCGAGCTTCTGGAATTTCTGCGGTTCCTTCAGGAACTCGATGATCTCCTGGAGTTCTTCCTTGGCTTCATCGACGCCGGAGACGTCCTTGAACGTCACCTTTTTCTGCGAACTGGACGACAGCTTCGCCCGGCTCTTGCCGAACGACAGGGCCTTGTTCCCGCCGCTCTGCATCTGCCGCATGATGAAGATCCAGAAGCCGATCATCAGCAGGATGGGGGCCCAGGAGTAGAGCAACGTCGCCCACGGGCTGACCGCCTCACGGTCCGCCTCGATGATCACTTCGTTGGCGCGCAGCTCGTTGGCCAGACCGGTGTAATGGGCTTCCGGCGCGTAGGTGCGGAACTTCGCGCCGTCGCCCTTGCCCGCCTTCATCTCACCGACGATGTCGTTGCCCGTGATCTTGACGGAGGCGACCTGCTTGTCGTTGACACGCGTGAGGAACTCGGTGAACGCGATCTTCGTCTCGCTGCCACCGGCCCATGTAGATGAAAAGTTCCAGATCAGCAACCCAAGGACAATGAGCAGCACCCAGAACAACAAGCTCTTGAGGGTCGAGTTCAAACTTCGCCTCCTAAACGCCTTACTTTCAAGAGTATCACGCCGGGTGAGGCGGCCGGGGCGCGAACACCCTCGGCAACGCCATGCCCGACGACCCAAAGAATTCGATCGTCACCGTCGACCACGAGCGGCAGAAAATCCCGGTCGGCCCGGGCCACTTTCCGGTCCACCAGGTAGTCCTGCAGCTTCTTAGTCCGCCCACCCAGCCCGGGCGGCTGGAACCGGTCCCCAGGGGCCCGGAATCTGACCGCCAAACCCCCAGGAATGCCCTGGATCAGCACCGAATCACCTGATCCGGCCGTCTGAGTACTGTCGGTCCAACCCGCCGACAGCACCATCCCCTGCCTGTCGAGGATCACCTCGCCGGGCACCGGGAGTAAGTGCCTTGCAAGGTTAGACACCGGCCCGCCCCGCTCTGGTTCAGGTCCGAGTCGAACCCGGGCTCCCTCGTGCACAGCCTGCTGCCCGGGGAGGCTCATCGCCTGCCCAGCCGCACCGGTCTCGACGAATGCCAGGAAGCGCTGGACGTGATCGAACCCGACAAACTGTGGCCCGGCCAGACGCTGGAGTGCCTGACGGGCAACCCGGGACGCCAGGGCCGGATGCAGAGCCCCGAGCGCTCGGGTATCGATCACCACGGCCGGTACAGAGCCCACTGCCTGAACCGGAGCCGAAGCTCCCGATGAGCCACCCGGTTTCCCCGTATTTGAGGCGGTAAAAGATAAGACGATAGAAGCGGCCTTTTCGATTGCTTCCGCCTCCAACTTGTCTTCGTCAGCCTGCGCGAGCGCCGCTTCGCGGGCGAGCACCTCGACGATACCGGGGCTGAATTCCCGCTCGAGGTAAGGCAGCAACTCGTGGCGAATGCGATTGCGCGGGACGGTCACATCCGCATTGGTCGCGTCCTCTTGAAAGATAAGACCTTCGTCGGCCGCAAATTGTCGGAGCGCGGCCCGGCTCACGTCGATCAGCGGCCGGATGACGACCCCGGCCCTGGGCCGGATCGAGCCGAGCCCACGGGTTCCAGAGCCCCGCAGCAGGCGCAGCAGGAACGTTTCGGCCTGGTCATCGCGACTGTGACCGACGGCAATCGCTTCGGCGCCGAGCCTCGATGCCGCTGCAGCCAGGAACGAGTAACGCATCCGGCGCGCCGCGTCCTCAATCGACCGCTTCTCTGCGCGGGCGTAGGCGCGGACGTCCCCCGCTCCCACTTCGAGTGGGAGGCCGAGACGGGCCGCCAGCGCACGACAGAAGGCCTCGTCGCCATCGGACGCGGCGCCGCGCAGCTGGTGATTGAAATGAGCCGCGCCGGCGACGATCAGCTCACCGCGGTCCTCGAGCTCGCGCAGCAGGTACAGCAGCGCGACCGAATCCGGGCCGCCAGACAAGGCCACAGCCACGCGTCCGCCAGCGGGAAGCATGTGATGGCGCCGGATCGTCCGCAGGACGGAGTCGGTGAGACTCATGAAAGCTGTGGTTACCGAACTGTGAGCTGACTGGCAGTCAACTCACAATTCGAAACGCACGTGTAGAGCGAAGGTAAAGATGGTGCCGGTGCAGGGACTTGAACCCCGGACAACGCGGATATGAGCCGCGTGCTCTAACCAACTGAGCTACACCGGCTAGAACTCAGGATTATAGCGCAGCGTCCAGCTTCCAGCTCCAGATGTGCCAGCGCTACCAGCTGGGAACTGGGAGTTGGCGAAGCCCTTCTGAGCAGCCTCAGAGCGCCGCGGCGATCAGCGGGATCAGGATTTCGTGGTGACCTACGAGCGAGTAGCCCTTGCCGATGCCGGCGACGGGCCGGGTCACCACGTTGGTCTGCGGACGATACATCCGCATGAAGTCGATGTTCACCGTCGTCAGACCGTCCAGCGATGCGCCGGTATTGCGCGCCAGCGCCACGGCTTTGAGAAACACTTCCGGCAGCACCACCGCCGATCCGCAGTTCAGATAGACACCACGCTGCAGCCTCGCCACGTTCGAGACGAAGTAGCGGAAGTCACGCAGGCTGCCCTCGCCGATGGCGGCGCCGTTCGCGGCCGGATGCATGTGGATGATGTCGGTGCCGATGGCGACGTGAACGGTGACGGGGATCTCGAGTCGCGCGGCAGCGGCCAGCAGGCTGACGCCGGCGTGCGCCGGGTTTCAACTCGGTCAGCCGCGCCGCTACGGACTGGCCGAGTCCCATGCCGCGGGCCACGCCCTCGGCAATCGCAGCGTTCAACTGCGTCGCCGGTTTCCTCGGCCATGCCGAAGCGGCCGGGACCGAGCGCCTCCTCGACGTCCTCCGACGTCGAGCCTGAGAGCGCCAGCTCGAAGTCGTGAATGATGCCGGCGCCGTTCATCGCCAGGGCCGACACGTAGCCGCGCTCCATCAGGTCGATGAGGACGGGCGAGAGGCCGGTCTTGATGACGTGCGCGCCGATGCCCCAGATCACGCCGGCGCTCGGCTTCGCGAGCCGCGCGCAGCGCCCTGACGACAGCCTTGAAATCAGCGCCGGCGAGAATGTCGGGCAGGCCGTCGACGAAGGCCGCAACGGTACCGCCTGCTGACTGGACCTTGGCGAAGTCCGCCGCGTTTGCCTTGCTCTTGCGCGATGCGAGCGGGTAGGTGCGGACGGCGGTGAGATCAAACTCCTCGTAAGGGAATTTCACGCGGGGAGCTTACAGCTTTCAGCTTTCAGCTGTCAGCTGTCAGCTGTCAGTCTGAGCTGATAGCTGATAGCTGATAGCTGATAGCTCACAGAATCACCATCGCATCGCCGTAGCTATAGAAGCGATATCGGCGCGACACCGCCTCTCGGTATGCGGCGAGCACCCGTTCGCGGCCCGCGAATGCGGCCACGAGCATCAACAGCGACGACTGCGGCAGGTGGAAGTTGGTCACGAGTCCACCGACGACGCGGAAGGGGAAGCCGGGATAGATGAACGTGGTTGCTTCGGCCGGGCCCGGCCGCAACCGGCCGTTGCCGCGGGCGGCAGCATCCTCGAGCGCACGCGTCGTCGTGGTCCCGACCGCCACGACTCGCCGTCCTTCATCGAGCGCCCGATTGATCGCCACCGCCGCCCGCTCGCTGATGTCGTAGGGTTCCGGATCCACCTCGTGGGCTTCTACTTCCGTTACGCGAACCGGCTTGAAGGTGCCGTAGCCGACGTGGAGCGTGACCTCGTGGCGCTCGACGCCGCGCGCGTCGAGCGCGTCCAGGATCTCCCGCGTGAAATGGAGACCGGCTGTTGGTGCGGCCACCGATCCCCGGCTGACGGCAAACACCGTCTGGTAGCGCTCACGATCCGAGAGCGTGTCATCGCGCTTGATATAGGGAGGCAGCGGCACGTGTCCGAGGTCATCGACGAGAGCGTCCACACCTGCTTCAGCTTCGGTGGTGAGACGGATCGTGCGGCGGCCAAAGAAGCGTCGCTCCAATACCTCGCCACGAAGAACGCCAGCGGCCGCCTCGAAAATGACCTGCGCGCCGGGCTTCAGTTTCTGGCCGGGATGCATGAGCGCTTCCCAGACGTCGCCGTCTATTCGCCGCAGGAGCAGGCACTCGACCGCGCCGCCACTCGGTTCACGACGTCCGAGCAGCCGGGCCGCGAACACCTTCGTGTTGTTGACGACCAGCAGATCACCGGGCTCGAGCAGGCGCGGCAGGTCCGCAACGACCGCGTCCTGCACATCCTGACCGTCGCGCGGCACGACCATCAGACGCGATGCCCCACGAGGAGCAGCTTCCTGCGCGATCAGCTCGTCGGGCAGATCGAAATCGAAATCCGAAACCAGCACAAGAGGAACTGTACTTCGGGCTAGCGCAGGAATTGCAGAGGCACAAGGTCGGTATGGGAGAATGCACGCATGGCAGCGGACGATAAGGACGCGGAAGAGACGACCGTTTACGAGACCGACGTCCAGGAGGGTGAGCCGCTCGTCATCCGGATGCCGGTCGACATCCGCAGCGTCACGCTCACGGTCCTCACGGTGCTCGCCGGCATCCTCATGCTGCAGTACGCGAAGCCTGTCTTCATCCCGGTCATCCTCGGGACCCTGATCAGCTACGTCCTTGGCCCCGCCGTCACATCGATGGCAAAGCACGGCATCCCGCGCGTGCTCGGCGCATTTCTCGTCATCGTCGCTCTTTGCGGAACGCTTGGCTACGGGGTGTACTCGCTGACCGACGAGGTCGTCGACATCCTCGACGATGTGCCGCAGGCGGCTCAGAAGCTGCGCGACAGGGTGAAGAACAGCCGTCGCGGTGGCGGCGAAGAAGGGCTGCTGTCGAAGGTTCAGTCTGCGGCGACGCAGATCGACGAAGCGGCCGCCGACGCGACCAAGCCGGCGCCGAAGCAGGAAGGACGTGCAGCGCGTCCAGATGGTCCAACCCGCCTTCTCGGCCTCCGACTACGTCTGGGCCGGCGGGCGGAACATTCTCAGCTTTCTCGGGCAGCTCGCCATCGTCTTGTTCCTCGTCTTCTTCCTGCTCGTTACCGACGATCTTTATAAACGGAAGATCGTGAAGATCGCCGGGCCGACACTGACGAAGAAGAAGATCAGCGTCCAGATCATGGACGAGATCAACCAGCAGATCAGCGGCTTCCTCCGCGTCCAGGTGATTACCAGCCTTGTCGTGGCGGTGGCGACGAGCCTGGCGTTGTGGTGGTTCGGCGTCGACAACTTCGTGATCTGGGGCCTGCTCGCCGGCATCTTCAACTCGATCCCCTACCTCGGGCCCTATCGTCGTCACCAGCGGCCTCGCGGTCGTGACGTTCATGCAGTTCGACGATCTGTTGCACACCGCGTATGTGTCGGGGACGGCGCTTGCGATCACCAGCCTTGAAGGGTGGCTGCTCACGCCGCTCCTCATGAGCCGGGCGGCGAGCATGAACCCGGTCGCGATCTTCGTCGGCCTGTTGTTCTGGAGTTGGGTGTGGGGCGTGTGGGGCACGATCCTCGCTGTGCCGATGCTGATGGCGATCAAGGCTGTCTGTGACCGCGTCGAGGATCTGCAGCCGATTGGCGAGCTGCTCGGCGAATGATCGGCGTCAGTAGAGACTGATCGCCGAGAGCAGCCAATACGCGATGGCGAGCGGCACAACCGCCAGCAGCACCAGGATCGCGACGCAGACCCAGACGAAGACGTAGTCGGAGCGCTGCGGTGGAACCCCGGGGCGCGCGTGCCGCTCGAGCAGCGCGAGGTTGCGCAGGTTCGCTTTGAAAGCGGCGTCGAACAGGTCGCCGAGCAGCGGCACTGCACCGGTCAGCAGGTCCAGCCCGATGTTGACCATCATCCTGGCGATCACGACCTTCGGGATGCGAAGACGCACCGAGTGCAGCAGGATCATCACCGAGAAAAACCCGGTGACCAGGTCGCCGGCCCCGGGGAGAAGTCCGACGATCGGGTCCAACCCGAATCGCCACCGGGTGCCTGGCACCTGGAAGGCGCTGTCGAGGAGCACCGCCCACTTTCTCAGCGCCACCAGCGCCCGATCGTTGCTGCCGTCCATGACAGCAACATCTCACAAGCGTGGTAGGTTTTTCTGTGCCGATCGCTTCCTTACGTGTCTGGCCGGGCTCGCCGTCTCCCCTCGGGGCGACCTGGGACGGCGTCGGGGTCAACTTCGCGCTGTTTGCCGAGCATGCGACCCGCGTTGAACTCTGCCTGTTCGATTCCGCCGGTGCCGAGTTCGAGTCGGTAACCATCCCGCTGCCCGAGCACACCGATATGGTGTGGCACGGCTACCTGCCGGACGTGCAGCCCGGGCAGCTGTATGGCTACCGCGTACACGGACCGTTTGCGCCGCATGCGGGGCATCGCTTCAATCCCAACAAGCTGCTGCTCGATCCGTATGCGCGGGCGCTGGGGCGGCCGATCCGCTGGAACGAAGCACTCTTCGGCTTCACCTTCCGGCAGGACGACACCACGCTCGACGACCGCGACAGCGCCGCCTACGCGCCGCTCGCGGCGGTGGTCGACAACGCGTTCACGTGGGGCGACGATCGTCCGCCGCGGACCGCGTGGCACGAGACGTTGATCTACGAACTGCACGTGAAGGGGTTCAGCAAGCTCAATCCGGAAATTCCCGAGGGGCTGCGAGGCACGTATCGCGGCCTCGCGTCGGAGCCGTCGATCCGCCATCTGAAATCGCTCGGGGTCACGGCCGTCGAGCTGATGCCGGTGCATCAACATGCCGACGACTGGCACCTGGTGCAGCGCGGTCTGGGAAATTACTGGGGCTACAACACGCTCGCCTACTTCGCGCCGGACATCGCGTATTCGTCGGCGGAGTCGCCGATCGATGCCGTCCGCGAATTCAAGAAGATGGTGCGGGCCCTCCACGCCGCCGGCCTCGAGGTGATCCTCGACGTGGTCTACAACCACACCGCCGAAGGCAGCCACCTCGGGCCAACGTTGTCACTGCGCGGCATCGACAACGCGTCCTACTACCGGCTGCTGCCGAACCAGGCGCGCTACTACCAGGACTTCACCGGCTGCGGCAACACGCTCAACATGCGGAGCCCGCGCGTCCTGCAGTTGATCATGGACAGCCTGCGCTACTGGGTCCTCGAGATGCACGTCGATGGATTCAGGTTCGACCTGGCGAGCGCACTGGCTCGTGAGTTGCACGCCGTCGATAAGCTCGGCGCCTTCTTCGACATCATTCACCAGGACCCCGTGCTGTCGCAGGTAAAGCTGATCGCGGAACCGTGGGATCTCGGTGAAGGCGGCTACCAGGTCGGGAACTTCCCCAGCAAATGGACGGAGTGGAACGGTAAGTATCGAGACACCGTGCGCCGGTTCTGGCGCGGCGACGGTGGCGTGGTTTCAGAATTCGCGACCCGGCTGTCAGGCAGCAGCGATCTCTACGAACAGAGCGGACGCCGGCCCTACGCGAGCATCAACTTCGTGACCGCCCACGACGGCTTCACGCTGAACGACCTGGTCAGCTACAACAACAAGCACAACGACGAGAACGGTGAAGAGAATCAGGACGGCGAGAACCACAACCTGAGTTGGAACCATGGCGTCGAGGGTCCTTCCACCGATCCGCAGATCAACGAAATTCGCGCCCGGCAGCGGCGCAACTTCCTGGCCACGCTGATGATGTCGGTGGGGGTGCCGATGATCAGCGGCGGCGACGAGATCGGCCGCACCCAGCACGGCAATAACAACGCGTACTGCCAGGACAACGAGACCAGCTGGACGCGGTGGGATCTGTCGACCGATCAGCGCAACCTGATGGACTTCTCGCGGCGGTTGATCCGCATCTGGAAGCACAACCCGGTGCTGCGCCGGCGCAAATTCCTGCAGGGCCGGCGCATTCGCGGCGCGGACGTGTCCGACATCTCGTGGCTCGATAGCTCGGGGGGCGAGATGACCGACGAGATGTGGAACGCGCCGGACGTTCGCACCCTCGGCATGCGACTCAACGGCGAGGCGATCGACGAGCCCAATGAGCGCGGTGAGCGTGTCGTCGGCGATACGCTGCTCGTCATTTTCAATGCGGGGACTACGGCTGAGCCATTCGTGCTGCCCGAGGCCGGAACCTCCGAATGGTGGGAAACGCTGATCGATACCGCGGATCCCTGGATTCCGGCACGAAGACTGCGAGAGGGAGATCGATACGAGCTGCAATCGCGGTCGATGGCGGTGTTGCGGCTGAAGCGTTGAAGCGTGACGAAGCACTGACAGAATGGCAAAGACACCAACGAAGAGAGCCACCCCGCGTCGTCCAGCGGCGAGGAGCGGCCCCCCGGCCCTGGACCCTCAACTCCTCAAACGCGTCGTTGTTGAAAACATCTACCCCGAGATCGACGCGGGCAGATTCCCGATCAAGCGAACCGTCGATGAGCAGGTGATCGTCAACGCCGATGTGCATGCGGACGGTCACGACCTCGTCGCCGCCGTCCTGCTGTACCGGCGGAAGGGTGAGCCGGGGTGGTCCGAGACGATGATGACGGCGGCCGGGAATGACCGGTGGACGGCAGCCTTTGCCGTACCGGAGCTTGGCCGCTACGAGTACACAGTCGAAGGGTGGATCGACCGGTTCGGTACGTGGAGGCATGAGATCTCGAAGAAGTTTGGCGCCGGCCAGGCGATCGAGAGCGAGCTGCTCGAGGGCGCCGAGATCGTGAGGGCCGCTCTCGGCACCGGCACCGCGGATCACGAGACCCGCGGCGGTCCGCGGCGGGGCGCCGAGGAACAACTGGCCCAGTGGGCGGCGACGCTGGGCGACACCGCCCTTTCGCCTGAGCGGCGAGTCGTGATTGCGCTCGAAGCCGACCTCCAGGCGGCGATGACTACGCGCGCTGACCGCACCCGAGCGACCCGTTACGAGCGGGTCCTCGAAGTCATGGTGGAGCCGGTGCGGGCCCGCTATGGCGCGTGGTACGAAATGTTCCCCCGGTCGGCCGGTACGGATCCGTCGCGCAGCGCCACGTTCGACGAGGCTGCCGCCCGCCTGTCCTACATCGCCGGGATGGGCTTTGACGTGTTGTATCTGCCGCCCATCCATCCGATCGGCAAGAGCTTCCGCAAAGGACCGAACAACACGCTCGAGGCCGGGCCCGGCGACCCAGGGCAGTCCATGGGCCATTGGCGGCGAGGCCGGCGGTCACAAGGCCGTTGAACCGTCCCTTGGAACCCTGGAAGACTTCGACCGCTTCGTGGCATCGGCACGGGCCCAGGGGCTGGAGATCGCACTCGATCTGGCGTACCAGGCTTCACCCGATCATCCATACGTCAAGGAACATCCGGACTGGTTCCGGCGTCGGCCCGACGGATCAATCAAATACGCGGAGAACCCGCCCAAGAAGTATCAGGACATCTACCCGATCAACTTCGACTCGGAAGATTGGCAGTCGCTCTGGCACGAGCTGAAGAGCGTGATCACCTTCTGGATCGATCACGGTGTCAGGATTTTCCGCGTCGATAACCCGCACACCAAGCCGTTTCAGTTCTGGGAGTGGGCGCTGGCGGAGGTCAAGCGAGAGTTCCCCGACGCTATTTTTCTGTCGGAGGCCTTCACCCGCCCGAAGGTGATGAAGTACCTGGCCAAGAGCGGGTTCTCGCAGTCGTACACCTATTTCACGTGGCGGAACACCGGCGTGGAGTTGACCGAGTACTTCACCGAACTGACCCAGACGGATGTGCGCGAGTACATGCGGCCGAATCTCTTTGCCAATACGCCCGACATCCTGCACGAGTACCTGCAGCACGGCGGCCGCGCCGCGTTCCAGATCCGCCTCGTCCTGGCCGCGACACTCGGGGCGAGCTACGGGATCTACAGCGGCTACGAGTTCGCGGAGAACGTCCCCGTCAGAGCGGGCAGCGAGGAGTACCTTGATTCGGAGAAGTACCAGATCCGGGTCAGGAACTACGACGATCCTCACAGCCTGGCGGAGCTCATCGCGCAGGTGAACCAGATCCGGCGCTCGCAGCCGGCGCTCCAGCGCGACTGGGGCCTGCGATTCCACCCGACCGACAATCCGCAGCTGCTCGCCTACAGCAAGCGATCCGAAGACGGAACCAACCTCGTGCTCACCGTTGTCACGCTCGATCCAGTCAACATGCAGCACGGCAACGTGCAGCTGCCGGTCGTAGAGTGGGGATTCGGACCGGAGACCACGATCGAGGTCACGGATCTGCTGTCGCTCGAACGTTACTTCTGGCGAGGCGAGTGGAACTACGTGCGGCTGGATCCACACCGGCCGGCACACATCCTCTCGGTGCGCCTGGGTGCACCACTCCCTCCAGAGCCTGCTGAACCGACCCTGCCATGACGCAATCCGAACAGAACGATCGGCTTTGGTACAAGGACGCCGTCATCTACCAGGCGCACGTGCGCGCCTTCTTCGACAGCACCAACGATGGCGTCGGTGACTTCGCCGGCCTCACGCAGAAGCTCGAATATCTTGAAGGACTCGGCGTCAACACCCTGTGGCTGCTGCCGTTCTACCCGTCGCCGCTGCGCGACGACGGCTACGACATCGCGGACTACGAGACCATTCATCCGAGCTACGGCACGCTGGCGGATTTCGACCGGTTCATCGAGGAGGCCCACCGGCGCAACCTCCGCGTCATCACCGAGCTCGTGATCAATCACACCTCGGACCAGCACCCATGGTTCCAGGCGGCACGACGGGCTCCCGCCGGTTCGCCGGAACGTGACTTCTACGTCTGGAGCGAGACCAACAGGAAGTACGACGGCGTTCGCATCATCTTCACCGACACCGAGACGTCCAACTGGAGCTGGGACGATACCGCCAAGGCCTACTACTGGCATCGCTTCTTTCATCACCAGCCGGATCTGAACTTCGACAACCCGGCCGTCCTCGAGGCCGTGACCAGCGTCATGCGCTTCTGGTTCGAGCGCGGCGTGGACGGGCTGCGTCTCGACGCCGTCCCATACCTGATCGAACGCGAAGGCACGATCTGCGAGAACCTGCCCGAGACGCACGACATTCTCAAGAAGATGCGCGCGGAGCTGGATCGCCAGTTCCCCGATCGGATGCTGCTCGCCGAGGCGAACCAGTGGCCGGCCGATGTCCGGCCCTACTTCGGGGACGGCGACGAATGCCACATGGCATTCCACTTCCCCCTGATGCCGCGGATGTTCATGGCGGTCCGCCAGGAAAACCGTCATCCCATCGTCGAGATCCTCCGCCAGACGCCGGACATTCCGGAGAACTGCCAGTGGGTGATGTTCCTCAGGAACCACGACGAGCTCACGCTCGAGATGGTGACCGACGAGGAACGCGACTACATGTACCAGGCCTACGCGGCCGATCCGCAGATGCGGATCAACGTCGGGATCCGCCGCCGGCTCGCGCCGCTGCTCGAAAACAGCCGCCGCCGCATCGAGCTGCTGAACGGAATGCTGATGTCCATGCCGGGGACGCCGATCATTTACTACGGCGATGAGATCGGGATGGGCGACAACATCTATCTCGGCGACCGCAACGGTGTCAGGACGCCGATGCAGTGGACGGGAGATCGCAACGCCGGCTTCTCGCGCGCGGATCCGGCGCGGCTCTTCGCGCCGGCGATCATGGATCCGGTTTACGGCTACCAGGCGTTGAACGTCGAGGCGCAGGAGCGGTCCCCCTTCTCGCTCCTGAGCTGGATGAAACGCCTGATCGGCCTCCGCAAGCAGTTCCACGTCTTCGGCCGCGGATCGATCGAGTTTCTTCCCGCCCAGAATCGCAAGGTCCTCGCCTATGTTCGTCAGCATCAGGACGACACGATCCTCTGTGTCGCGAATCTCTCGCGCACCGTCCAGCCCGTGGAGCTGGACCTGTCGCGATTCAAGGGGATGACCCCGGTCGAGATGCTGGGACTGACCGAGTTCCCGCGCATCGGCGAGCTGCCGTATTTTCTGACGCTCGGCGGCTACGCCTTCTACTGGTTCCGGCTGCAGCAGGCCGCGGCGTCGATCTCTGAACGCGTCAGCCGGGAAGAGCCGGCCGAGATCCGCGAGACACCCGCGCTGTTCATGGGCGTCGCCTGGGACACGCTGCTCGATGGCAACGTCCGGACATTGATCGAGCGCGACCTCCTCGTCGGCTTCCTGCAGCGCCAGCGCTGGTTCGGAGGTAAGGCCCGGCCGGTCCGGTCAGCACGATTTGTCGACTGGGGCTTGCTCCGTCGCGCCCCGCAGCCGCTGTTCTTGACGATCGTGGAAGTCGAGTACGTCGAGGGCGGGCGTGACCGCTACTTCCTGCCGCTGACGATCTGCTCGCATGCCGATGTGCGGGGATTGCAGGAGCGTGCCGGACACGCCATTCTCGCCAGCATCACGGGCGCTCGGAAGGGCCTGCTGTTCGATGCATGGCTCGATGACAATTTCGCTCGCACCTTGCTCGAAGGGCTCGAGAAGCAGGAGCAGATCAAGACCCGGATGGGTCAGATCCAGGCAGTGCAGACGGCGGCGTTTGCGGCGCTGCGCGGGGAAGGTGATCTCACGCCCAGGCGGGTGTCCACCGAGCAGAGCAACACCTCCCTGCTGCTCGGCGACCGGCTGTTCGTCAAACTGTTCCGGCGGCTCGAGACCGGCGTGAATCCTGACTTCGAGATCGGCCGTCAGCTGACTGAACGGGCCGGGTTCTCGCGGGTGCCGGCCGTGGCCGGCGCCTTCGAACACGCCGGCTTCGCGGAAGCGCCGTCGACGATCGCCATGGTCCAGCAGCTGGTGGAAAGCGAGGCGGACGGGTGGACGCACGCGACCGACGAAGTCCGGCGTTTCTATGACTCGGTGCAATCGCGACAGCCGCCCGCCGACGGCGGACGGCCGCGAACCTATACCGAACTGATTGCCGCGACGCCGCCGGCGCTCGTAAGGGAGCTGCTCGGCGGCCACCTCGATACCGCCGAGCGCCTGGGCAGGCGCACCGGCGAAATGCACGTGGCACTGGCCGCAGATGCCGACAACTCCGCTTTCGCGCCTGAGCCCTTCACGGCCGAGGACCTGCAGGCCATTGTCGCGAGCGCGGCGGGCGAGGCGCAGCGGGCGTTCCAGGCGCTGGCCGCCGTCGTCGCCGACAGTTCCGTTGTCCTGGCCGACGATGTGTCGGAGCGGGTGCACACGTTGCTGGCACGCCAGCACTCCGTGCTTGGCATGGTCCGCGCCATGCCGCCACTGGAATTCAGCGCCGCCAAGATCCGTGTCCACGGCGACTACCACCTCGGACAGGTTCTCTGGGCTGAGGAGGATTTCTTCATTCTCGACTTCGAAGGTGAACCCGCCAGACCGCTCGCACTTCGCCGCGCGAAACAGTCGCCGCTGAAGGACGTCGCCGGGATGATGCGGTCGTTCAGCTACGCGGCGCGCGCCGCGCTATTCGCCAATGCGGCCGCGCAACCAGACGCTTTCGCGCGGCTGACAGGGTGGGCCGAGGTGTGGGAGACCTGGGTGACCGGTGCGTTCCTGCGCGGATACTTCGGCTCTGTGAAGGACGCAATCTTCGTCCCGGCCAACGAGGCGCAGCGCGACGAACTGCTTCGCCTGCTGGTCCTCGAGAAGGCGTTCTACGAATTGAACTACGAGCTCAATAATCGGCCCGACTGGCTTCGCATTCCGCTGGCCGGCATTCTCAGCCTGCTGGACTGATGGCGTCCGGCACGGTGGCGACTGGAAGAGCGTCGGCATTCTTCGGCGCAGTACCGTCGCAGGACGGCGTCCGGTTCAGAGTGTGGGCGTCCGACGCTAAACGGCTGCAGCTCCAGATCCAAACCGGCGCCGCCGCAGGTGTCCATCCACTCGCCGACACGGGTGATGGCATCTTCGAAACCTGGATCAAGGGTGCGGCCGCAGGTGACCGCTACGCCTACGTCCTCGACGGGCGAGCGCCGATTCCGGATCCGGCCTCCAGGTTTCAGCCCGCCGGCGTGCATGGTCCATCAGAAATCGTTGATCCCTCGGCGTTCGCATGGACCGATGATCGCTGGCGATCGCGGGCCGTCCGTGACCTGATCCTCTACGAGCTCCACGTCGGCACGTTCACACCGGAAGGCAGCTTCGCTGGCGTAGAACGGCAGCTCCCATATTTGCGCGACCTCGGCATCACGACGATCGAACTCATGCCGGTTGCCGACTTCGCCGGCGCCCGAAACTGGGGCTACGACGGCGTCGCGCTCTTTGCGCCGTCGCGCGCGTACGGAACACCGGACGAGTTGCGACGACTCGTCAACTCGGCTCACGCGCACGGCCTCTCAATCATGCTCGACGTGGTCTATAACCACCTCGGACCTGAAGGTGCCTACCTCCCGCAGTTCGTCCCCGGGTATCTCACTGAGAAGCACAAGACCCCGTGGGGAAAAGCGGTCAGCCTCGACGTGCCGCTCGTCCGGCGATTCATCCTCGATAACGCCGCCCACTGGGTACGCGAATACCACGTGGACGGGCTCCGGATGGACGCCACTCACGCACTGATCGCCGACAACCCGAAGCCGATCGTGCAGGAGATCAGTGAGGTCACCGAGGACGTCGCTGGCCGGCCGATCATCATCCACGCTGAAGATGACCGGAACCTCGCCACGATGGTCGAGGACCCGTCGCTCGGGGGCTGGGGCCTCGATGGCGTCTGGGCCGACGACTTCCACCATGTCGTCCAGCGCATGACGGCCGGCGACCGGCATTCGTACTACGCCGACTTCGAGGGCACGGCGGCCGAACTGGCGACGATCCTTCGCGACGGCTGGTTGTATTCCGGACGGCACTCCGCCCACGCGAACAGATCGCGCGGCACCGATCCTGGCCGCGTCCCGATGCACCGTTGCGTCGTGTGCCTCCAGAACCACGACCAGATCGGAAACCGCGGCCTGGGGGAGCGCCTGAACGGCTCGATCCCGCCTGAGACGTGGCGGGCATCGAGCGTTCTACTCCTCACCGCACCGATGACGCCCCTGCTCTTCATGGGCCAGGAGTGGGCCGCATCAACACCGTTCCAGTACTTCACCGATCTGGAGCCGGTCCTCGGCAGGCTGGTCACAGAGGGACGTCGAAAGGAGTTCGCGGCGTTCCCGGAGTTCTCGGCTCCCGGTGCGACGGCCCGCATTCCTGACCCGCAGGCCGAGAGCACGTTCAGCGGCAGCCGCCTCCGCTGGGACGAGCAAGGGGCCGGGGATCACGCGCGCTCGCTGGCCCTGTATCGTGCACTGCTGGCGCTGCGCCGGCAGGAGCCTGCACTCTCCGGCAGCGACGAGACGTCCGGCGTTGCTTACGCCCCGGATGCCGAAACGATCGTGATGCGTCGAACCCACGGACGCTCGAGCTTCTGGATTGTGTGCCGCTTCAAGTCCGCCGGCATGGTGGATCTCACCGCCGCGGCCGAGGCGCATGGACCTGGAGCTCGGAGACCTTCGCCTGGTGCTCGATACCGAGCACGCCGAGTTCGCTGCCGGCCCGCTACCGCTCGACGTCAGCCTGGGCGGTGCGGATGCGTCGGTTGGCTTTAAGCGCCCCGGTGCTGTCATCCTGCAAGAGCGATGAGCGACACGCCAGCGCGGCCGCGCTACGTTCCCGTTTCGACCTACCGGCTGCAGGTCTACCAACAGTTCCCGCTCTCAGCGGCGGCCGGTGTCGTTCCCTACCTGGCACGACTGGGTGTGGGGGCGTGTTACACGTCGCCGTACTTCACGGCCGCAGCCGGAAGCACTCACGGTTACGACGTCTTCAACCACAACGAGATCAACCCGGAGCTTGGCGGGGCCGCCGCGCATCGAACCTTCGTCCAGGCCATTGCCGCACACGGCCTCGGACACATCGTCGACTTCGTCCCGAATCACATGGGCATCAACGCCGGGGGCAACGCCTGGTGGAAGGACGTGCTCGAGAACGGCCCCAGCTCACCAACGGCGAAGTTCTTCGACATCGACTGGGCGCCGCTGAAGACCGAGCTCCATGCGAAATTACTGCTCCCGATTCTCGGCGACCAGTATGGGCAGGTGCTGGAGCGCGGCGAGCTGCAGCTCGAGTTCCGCGACGGCGGCCTCGTCCTGAATTACTTCGAGAACGCGCTGCCGGTGAATCCACGGCAGTGCCCGCGTGTCTATCGGCTGGCCGTCGAGCCGTTGACCGCGGAAATAGGGCCCGAGAGTTCGCACCTCAATGAGTTTCTGAGCATCCTCGCGTCGCTCGAGAACATGCCGGCCTACACGGACCAGGACCCCGAGAGGATCGCAGAACGGCAGCGCGAGAAAGAGGTCGCGAGGACGCGGCTGGCCCGGCTCGTCCAGGATGCCCCGGCCGTCGGGCCGACACATCAGCGAAGCCGTCCGGATCATCAACGGCACCCCCGGAGAGCCGGAATCCTTCGATGCGTTACACGCGTTGCTCGAAGCGCAGGTCTACCGGCTGTCGTACTGGCGCACGGCGTCCCACGAGATCAACTATCGCCGCTTCTTCGACGTGAATACGCTCGCGGGGCTGCGCGTCGAGGAGCCTGACGTCTTCGCCGCAACGCATGCGTTGCTCGGGCAGCTGCTGGCCGACGGCAGCCTGCAGGGAGTGCGTATCGACCATCCGGACGGGCTCTTCGACCCGCGGCGCTATTTCACGATGCTGCAGGAGCTCGCGGCGGGTGTGACAGGAAACGCTGCCCCCACCTACGTCGTCGCTGAGAAGATTCTGTCCGGGCGCGAAACACTACCGGCCGCCTGGAACATCCACGGCACAACAGGCTACGACTTCCTGAACGACCTGAACGGCATCTTCGTCGACGCCGCACAGGCACGCCGCCTGCGCCGCGTCTATTCCAAACTCACCGGCAGAATGGAATCGTTCGACGACGTGCTGTATGACAGCAAACAGCTGATCATGGCAACCGCGATGGCGAGTGAGCTGAGCGTCCTTGCGCACGTGCTCGACCGGATCGGCGAGGGCAACCGGAAGTCACGCGACTTCACGATGGAAAGCCTGCGCGACGTGATCCGGGAAGTCGTGGCGTGCTTCCCTGTTTACCGGACCTACGTCGACGAGAGCGGCTGGACGACCGCGGACCGGTCGGTCGTCTCGCAGGCGATCACGCGCGCCAGGCGGCGCAACCCGGCGATGGAGGCATCGCTGTTCGATTTCTTCCGTGAAGTGGTCCTGCCTCGTAGCCCCGAAGATGTCGCCTCGGACCGTCCGGTCGGCGAGCGCCGGGTCGGCTATCCGCCGGCCGACGAACAAGAGGCGCGCGAACGCCTTCGCTTCGCGATGAAGCTGCAGCAGTACACAGGGCCGGTGCAGGCGAAGGGCCTCGAAGATACCGCGTTCTATCGCTACAACGTGCTGCTGTCGGTCAATGAAGTTGGAGGAGATCCCGCTCGGATCGGACGCTCGGTCGAGGAGTTTCACCAGGCGAACCGCCATCGCGCCCAGGAATGGCCGTTCGGCATGCTGACCACGGCCACCCACGACACGAAGGTCGGCGAGGACGTGCGGGCGCGCATCAACGTGATCTCCGAGTTGCCTGAAGAGTGGGGCCGCGAGGTATCGCGCTGGATGCGGATCAACCGGGCGCACCGGCGGCTCGTCGACGGTGACCCGGCGCCGGACCGCACCGATGAATACCGGCTCTATCAGATCCTGCTCGGTGCCTGGCCCGCGGGCCTGGCGGACACCGACGCGGCGCCACAGGAGTTCATCGACCGCATTGCGGCATACATGCTGAAAGCGGCGCGTGAGGCGAAGCTCCATACCAGCTGGCTGACGGCCAACCAGGGCTACGAGGACGCGCTGACCGGGTTTGTCGAACGGATACTCGGATCAACCGGCGGGCCCAGAGTTCCTTCCCGCCTTCGCACCCTTTCAGCGGCGCGTCGCCTCGATCGGGGTGATCAATTCGCTGGCGCAGGTCGTCCTGAAGCTGGGCTCGCCGGGCGTTCCGGACTTCTACCAGGGCACCGAGCTTTGGGACCTGAGCCTGGTGGATCCCGACAATCGCCGTGCGGTGGACTTCGACTCACGCGACCAGATGCTCGCCGGCCTGGAACACCATGATCCAGCCGCGATGCTGCACGAGGCCCACGACGGCAGGATCAAGATGTTCGTCACCACAGCGGGGTTGCAGCTCCGCCGTGAATTGCCGCACGTGTTCGTCGGCGGTGACTACCTACCCCTCGAGACGGAGGTCACCATCCCCGCCGGCGTGGTGGCGTTCGCGCGACAGTCTGGTGACGATGCGGTAGTGACGGTGGCGCCGCGACTCGTCGCCGGCCTGGTGACCGACGAGCGCCCGGCACCTCTCGGCGGGGAATGCTGGAAGACCTCGCGCATCATCCTGCCCGAAGCGCTGCGCAGTCGCAGCTTCCGGAACGTGTTCACGGGTGAAGAATTGAAGCCGACCGCCAGCGCCGGGCAGAGCTGGCTATTTGTTGGCGAAGTGCTCCATCAGACTGCCCGTCGCACTTTTGAGGGCGCAGTGACATGGAAGAAGGAAAAGGGAAGATGGAAAAGTGTCCGGGCTTGCGGCAACGGCGCCACAAGCAGAACTCTTTTCCATCTTCCCTCTTCCATCTTCCCTGTCAGGGCGGCGTCGCTGTCCGTGTCACTGACGCCGCCGTTCTCCCGTCTGCTGCGCTTCCCTGTTCAGCTCGGTGATATCCACGTTGTTCGAAGACTGGCCGAGCAGGTGCCGGGCGAAGTAGTCGCCACGCAACCAGTTCACGTAGTTGGCGACCGGGGCGAACGCGTGCCTTACACCGGGGAGTACGAACATGTCGAAGCGCTTGTTCGCCTTGATCAGCGCGTCGGCAAGGCGGTAGGTGTTGGCCGGGTGAACGTTGTTGTCGATATCACCGGTGATCAGCATCAGGTTGCCCTTGAGGTTCTTGGCTAGCTCCGAGTTCTTGTCGATGTCGTACTCGAAGCTGACCTTGCCGTCCTTCTCGACTTCCTTGATGCCGTGGTGCTTCTCGCTCCAGGAATTGTTGTAGATGTTGTTCTCGTGGTTGCCCGACTCCGACCACGCGACCTTGAAGAAATCCGGATAGACCAGCATCGCGGCCGCCGACATGAAGCCGCCGCCCGAGTGACCCCAGATCCCCACCTTGTTGATGTCGATGAACGTGTGGCGCGCGGCAAGCTGCTCGATCGCGGTCTTCTTGTCGGCCAGGCCGTAATCGCGAAGGTTGCCGTAGCCGTAGTTGTGGTACCACTTCGATCGCGTCGGGTGACCACCGCGATTGCCGACCTCGACCACGATGAATCCGAACTGCGCGAGCGCGATGTTGTTGCTGCGCGGGTTGAAATTCTTGGTCACACCCTCGGTCTGCGGCCCTGGGTAGACATAGGCGATGATCGGATACTTGCGGGCCGGATCGAAGTCGAACGGCTTGTACATGACCCCGTAGAGATCCGTGACACCGTCGTCGGCCTTGACCGTGAATGGCTCAGGGAACTTGAAGCCTGCGTCCATCAACGGGCCAAGATCAGGCGTTTCGAGCTTCATCACGAGGTTGCCGAGCGTGTCGTACAGCACTGACTCCGGGGCGCCGTTGATCCTGGTCGAGTTGTTGACGAAATACTTCAGCGAGTCCACGCCAGTAGCTGTGTGCGACGCGTCACCTGTGTTCAGGAGCTTGAGGCCCGTGCCATCCAGGTTCACCCGGTAGTAGTGGGTGTAGTACGGATCCTCCCCTTTCTCGCGCCCGGCGGCGTTGAAGTACATGACCCGCATCTTCTCGTCGATGTTGTCGAGGCCGGTCGTGACGTACTCGCCTTCAGTGATCCGGTTCTTCAACTGACCGGTGTTCGCATCGTAGAGATAGAAATGCGCCCAGCCATCACGCTCGGACCAGAACACCAGCTCCTGGCCGTTGTTCACGAGGCGAATTGGCTTGCTCTCGATATAGGTGTTGAGCCGCTCTTCGACGAGCGGCTTCACCTCACCGGTCTTGGTATCGACGACGCAGACGTCCAGCTTGTGCATGTCGCGGCTCAAGCGGGTGAAGTACAGCTTGTCGGCTGAGGGACTCAGCCACTGCGACACCAGGGGACGGCGCGGATCCCGCCGCACTGACGGCGCCGGTGCCGTCGCAATCGACATCGTCTGGTCCTTGAAACGTTCGGCCTTCACTTTTACGCGGCCCTTGGTCGCGACGTCGAACACCCACATCTCGGTCTGCGGGATGTTCTCTTCCCCGGGCATCGCGTAACGATAGGTTTCGAGGGTGGGCCGCGGCGTGCCGAGCGAGTTGATGACCCAGAGGTCCTTTACCAGCCGCGAATCGCGGCGCACCAGGGCGAACTTGCTGGAGTCCGCGGACCACACCACGTTGCCGGCTCTGACGCGGATGTTCTTGGCGTCTTCACCCTGCTCTTCCTGCTGGTTCTGGTTCTGGCCTTCCTCCTGCTGCTCCTGTTGCTGCTGCTGACCACCACCGCCGCGGCCGCCACCGCCGAAGCTGTAATGCTCCACGCCGTCGGTGGTGAGCTGGGTCTCGACGATCGTCTTGTCATTGGCCGACTTCTGAGCCTTCTCCCAGTTGGCGGCGTCCATCATGTAGAGGTTGTGGTTGCGCGCGAAGAGGACCGTCTTGCCATCGGGCGACAACGAGCCCCAGGCAGGACGACGGGGCTCTTCGGGGTAGTCCTCGACGAGGGTGACCTTCGCGGTCGCCATGTCGTACTCGAAGTGCAGGGTTTTCGTGCGCGAGGCGGCGCCGCCACGACCGCCGGCAGCACCGGCGCCGCGGCCGCCCTGACCTTGCTGTTGCTGCTGGACCTGCTGCCCCTGCTGCAGCGGATCCTCGTCCATGTCGAACTCGTTAGTCTGCTCGTCGCCGCCACCGCCGCCCTGCTGATCGGTGGTGATCGCCTTCGGCTTCGTCGTCGGAATCACCGCTTCGCGCGGGACCTGCACTTCGAACTCGAACGCGGCGTCGCTCTTGATGAAGCGCACCTGGGTGAACGGCAGGTGCTGCGCGTCATAAGGAATGCGCGTGATCATCGTCAGGGCAGACGCCATCTTGGCGTGGTCGAAGAGCGGCGTCTTGGTCTTCTTGATCGGGTCCACGAGCATGAAGCGGCGGCCCTCACGCGTGTTGTAGCTGTACCAGAACCGGTCGCTCGTATCGAGCCAGCGCGGCGTCACGCTAGTGTCGAACACGAGGCGCGAGACCTTCTGCGTAGTCCACGCTGCGGCCAGCTCGTAATTGGGCGCCAGCCCAGTGGACTGGGCAGAAGCGGCGGCTTTCTGGGCCTGCACGGTTGGGGCGGACGCCACGGCAACGGCAATGACGGACACACCGATGGCGGCGCGCACAGCGCGGTGGGCTGCGTAAAACATGAACCTGCTCCTCGGATGAAAGGGTGATGGCCGGCCGGGCCCCGATCCTCAGGGTTAAACGGCGGGACGGGTGAAGTGTAACGCAGAGAGTCAGCCATAAGGGATTGAGGCAACAGCGCCCCGCAAGCTGAGCTGAACTGCGCGGCATGATCCTCGCAGACCCCATCAGGAGAATGAAGATAACGTGCCTGTTGTTGCTAATACTGGCGGGGTCGGCGAACGCTGCTGACGAACAGCAGCGAGGGGTCGTCAACGCCATTACCCTGTCACCCAAGGCGGCCCGGACCGGCTCGACCATCAGCGCGTCGGTCACGGGCACCAACCCATGTGGGGCGGTATTCATCGATTGGGGCGACGGTACAGCGATCACCCACCCGATCGTGGATTTGCCCTTTAACCACACCCACGCGTACGCCCACGGTGGTGCCTACACCGTCCGGGCCCGCGGCATGGGTAACTGCGACGGCGAAGTTACGGCACCGGTGCGCATCGAGGGACCTGAGCCCGCGCCCACCCAGCCGAAGCTCACGGGCTTCAGCGTCGCGTCGCCGGGGGGACGCGGTGAGACGGTCAACATGAGGATGGAAGGCCAGGGCGCCTGCAGCGTGAGCGTGGAGTTCGGCGACGGCAACACGCAGGAATTTTCGGTGCAGCTGCCCCACTCGTTCACCCACGTCTATTCGGTGGCACGGGGCTATAACGTGACGGCCGCCGCAAGACCGCCATGCGAAGGGGGGCGGCATACGGCGCGCCTTGAAGTCGAGGCCGGACCGTCGTCTACGGCGCGAATCAGCGGACTCACGGTCAGAACCAACCCGACAACACCAGGAATCGCGACGATCCATGTCGCCGGCAACGGCACATGTTCATACCTCCTGGACTACGGCGACGGTAACAACGAACGGAGGAACACTGTTCTGCCTGAGCGCGTGAACCACGCGTTTCCGTCGGGCGGCACTTTCGTCGTGGTCGCGACGGCAGAATCGCCGTGCGCGGGGAAAGTGCAGGACACGCTGACAATGGCGCGATCGCAGGGGACGGTGGCCCGACTCGTCATTTCACCGGAGCGCGCGCGAGCACGAACGCGCATCGGCATCACGATCGAAGGCCGCGGGACCTGCCGGGTCTTCCTGGATTTTGCCGATGGCAACGAGCAGACGATCGAGGGTGCACTGCCGGTCCGGATCTTTCACACCTTCGCGCGTCCGGGTCGGTACGAGGTCTTTGCGTGGACCGAGGCGCCGTGTAACGGTGACGCTGGCGGAGTAGTTCAGATAGACAGGTAGTCGGACGCGTGTTGTCGGGGACACACCGACGCCGATCAGAATCGCCACGCGGATGCCTGCGGCAGAACACGACGAGACGACGGCTCGACGACTCGACGTTTCATACGTTCAGGTTGTGTTTGTCGTGTCGTCGGGACGTCGTGATCCGCCGGAGGCGAACCGTTTTAACCGGCAGAAACGACTGGGCGTGAAGTTGAGTGCCCCCGTTTTTACCTAGGCCGCTCAGCCCTTCAGGGCTGCCTGGGCTTGGGGCGCGTCGCGGGGTCCAGCCTCGCTGGGCGCGTCCCCTTGCGAACGGCGCCAGCCACCGGGATGTAGGTCAACTCCTCCCCGGAGTCCACGCAGCGCAGCAGCAGCCCGCCGCGACTCATGTCGCCACGGCCGACGAACGCCTCCGGAAAGAACAGGCGATCGCCGAAGATGTCGAGCAGGACGTCCACGTACTTGGGTGAGGCGATGCTGCCAAGCAGCACCACGGGACAGTCGCCGATCTCCGCGGCAAGCACGCGAGCGCTGTGCTCGAGCGGCAGGCGGTACTGAGGGTTGTCGACCGAGACGTCCACGCCGGCGAAACCACGGATGGCATCGAGCGTCACGATCGTGTCGGGTGAGCGGAGCCCAGCGTTCGGCGTGATCACGAAGACACCGCCACCATCGAGCTCGACGCCGTCAGGTGCGCACGCGAACGCTCGACTGTAGGCGAGCTTGCCGCGAAAGTAGAGACCGCTGAGAAAGGCAAAGACCTCGCCGAGCGGTGCGCCCTCAGGCGCTCGGAGCCGCGTCGCGAGGTCGAACGTCGCCCGCTCCGACATGACGATCCGCGCCCGCTTGCCGCCGCAGTTTGCCGGGGAGAGAAGAAAAACAGCCGCCATGATGTCCAGGCCGCTGACCAGACGCCGGACCTGACATGGACAAAGCGGCCAAAAAGGTAACGGGCAAACCGCCTACAGACCCCAGCGCAGCAGTACAGAGCCGACGGTAAAGCCTGCGCCCACCGAAATGAGCAACACCAGGTCGCCCCGCTTCAGACGTCCCTGTGCGACGGCATCCGACAGCGCCAATGGGATCGTGCCGGCCGTGGTGTTGCCGTACATCTCGAGGTTGATGATCACCTTCGACTCCGGCAAGCCAAGGCGTTCTGCCGCGGCTGTAATGATCCGGCGGTTCGCCTGGTGTGACACGAACAGGTCGATCTCCGAAGCGTCGATGCCGTGCTTCGAGAGCAGGCGAAGCGCGATCTCTTCCATCTTGCGCACGGCAAACTTGAAGACCGCGGCGCCGTCCTGCTTGACGTAGTGAAGGCGCTGCTCGACGGTCTCATGCGATGCCGGCATCCTGCTGCCGCCGGCCGGCATACAGAGCGAGGGACCGCCACTGCCGTCGATCTCGTGCGAAAAACCGATGATCGCCGGCTCGTCATCCGCCGCCGCCGACAGCACGACGGCGCCCGCGCCGTCGCCGAACAGCACGCACGTCGTGCGGTCCTTGTAGTCGATGATGCTCGACATCACGTCGGCACCGACAACCAGCGCATGCTCGTGCGCGCCGGTCGCCACCATTTGCATCCCGGTAGTGAGCGCGTAGGTGAATCCGGAGCACGCCGCGCCGAGATCGAAGCCCCAGGCGTGGTTCGCGCCGAGCTTGTGCTGCAGATTGCACGCGGTGCTGGGGAAAATCGTGTCGGGCGTCGTCGTGCCGACCACGATGAACCCGATCTGATCCGGGGTCACCCCGGCCTGGCGCATCGCGCCAATCGCCGCTTCCTTCGCCAGGTCGGACGTCGCCACTCCGGGCTCGACGATGTGCCGTTCCTTGATGCCGGTGCGCTGGAGGATCCACTCGTTGCTGGTATCGACCAGCTTCTCGAGGTCGTCATTGGTCAGCACCTTCGGCGGGACGTAGGTGGAGAGGCCCGCGATCTTCACGCGGCGCAGGGCGGTGCCCCCGAGGGACTGTGTTACACGGCCATCAGCGTGGCTCACCACAAACGATCCTTTCCAGGGGCAGGCAGCCCGAAATATTCATATGCGCGCGGCGTGGCGACACGGCCGCGGGGCGTTCGATCGAGAAACCCGATCTGAATCAGAAACGGCTCGTAGATATCCTCGAGCGCGTCACGTTCTTCACTCATCGCCGCCGCCAGGCTCGCCACGCCTACGGGGCCGCCGCCGAACTTGTCGATTATGGTCCGCAGCAGCCGGCGATCGACTTCGTCGAAGCCGTGTTCGTCAACTTCGAGCAGCTTCAGGGCCCGCTGCGCGACCTCGATCGAGATCCGGCCATCGGCCCGGACCTGCGCGTAGTCACGCACGCGACGCAGCAGCCGATTTGCCACCCGAGGTGTGCCGCGCGATCGCTTGGCAATCTCCACGGCCGCCTCGTCCTCGATCTCGACGCCGATGATCCGCGCCGAGCGCCGCACAATCTCCTCGATGTCTTCCGCCGTGTAGTAGTCCAGACGGTGGACGATCCCGAAGCGTGCGCGGAGCGGCGAGGTCAGAAGTCCGGTTCGCGTCGTGGCGCCGACAAGCGTGAAGCGCTGGACCGGAACCTTGACGGATCGGGCCCCAGGGACCCTGGCCGATCATGATGTCCAGTTCGTAGTCTTCCATCGCGGGATAGAGAATTTCCTCGATGGTTGGCGCCATGCGGTGGATCTCGTCGATGAACAGCACGTCGCGCGCCTGCAGGTTCGTGAGCATGGCGGCAAGGTCGCCTGCCTTCTCGATGACCGGTCCCGCGGTCGGACGGATCGGCACGCCCAGCTCATTCGCAATGACGGTGGCCAGCGTCGTTTTGCCCAGGCCCGGAGGGCCGTAGAGGAGGACGTGGTCGAGCGCCTCGCCGCGCTGACGCGCCGCCGTGATCGAGACGTGCAGGTTCTCGCGGATCCGCTCCTGGCCGATGTACTCGTCCAGCGTCCGCGGGCGCAGCCCGGCCTCGGTACTGGACGTCCTCGTCCACACGCGTCGTTGTCAGCAGGCGATCGTCCATCATTTCATCAGCGCCCTGAGGACTCCGCGAAGCGCGTCCTCGAACGGCGCGTCCGGCATCCGCTGCAGCTCGCGATCGATCGCCTTCTCGGCCGGCACGCGCTGGTAGCCGAGATTCACGAGCGCCGAGAGCAGATCGTCACGGAGTTGATCTTCCGGCGCCGGCGGCTTCAGCGTATCGGCCGCCGCCTGCAAAGACGCGGGCAGACGGTCCTTGAGTTCGAGGCCGATCCGTTCTGCCGTCTTCTTGCCGACGCCGGGGATGGCAGTGAGTCGCGCGACGTCCTGGGCCTTGATCGCGCGAACGAGATCCGGCGGCTCGATACCGGACAGGACCGACAGCGCGAGCTTGGGACCGATCCCGCTGATCGAGATCAGCCGCTCGAAGAGGTCCTGTTCGAGCGAGGTTGCGAAGCCATAGAGCGCGATCATGTCCTCGCGGACGTGGGTGTGGACGCGCAGTACGACCGCCGTACCGAGCTCACCGACCACGTAGAACGTGGACAGCGGCACCTGCAGGTCGTAACCCACACCCTGGACGTCAACGATGACCCGCCCCGGCGTTTTCTCGGCGAGCATGCCGGCAAGACGCGCGATCACGACGGGCGGTATTCCCGCCAGGTGCGCGCGGCACCCCGCGGAGTGCGGCGCGCGGCTTCGCTCGGCGCTCGATGGCGGGCCACGGTCTCGGCGATCGCGCCGGTCGAATTGTTCAAGTGACAGATCGCCACCGCAAGTGCGTCGGCGACATCGTGGGGGGCGGGCACAGCGTCGAGCCCGAGCAGCAGCTTCACCATCTGGCCGACCTGCGGCTTCTCGGCGCGGCCGTAGCCGACCACCGCTCGCTTGATCTCCGTCGGCGCGTACTCGTGCACGCACAACCCGGCTTCAGACGCCGCGAGCAGTGCGATCCCACGCGCATGAGCGAGCTTCAAGGCGCTCCGGACGTTCTTCGCGTGGAAAATACTCTCGACGACAACACAGTCAGGCCGGCATTCGGCGAGCAAGGCAACGAGACCGCGGTGGATATGCTGCAAACGTTCTGGAAACGTCGCCGAGGCAGGCGCGGCAAGCGAGCCGCAGAGAACAAGATGATGGCGGCTGCCGGACCGTTCCACGCAGCCGTAACCCGTACGCTCGGAGCCGGGATCGATCCCGAAGATCTTCACGCCAACGAAGCCTCGATCTCCTTCTCTTCGATGTCGGCATTCGACCACACCTTCTTGGTGTCGTCATGGTCCTCGACGGCCTCCATCAGCTTGACCATCTGCTGCGCCGGCTTGCCTTCGAGCTTCACGTAGTTCTGCGGCACGAAGGCGAGTTCCGCGGCAGCAGGTTCAAGACCGAGCCCTTTGACCGCTTCCAGGACCTTCTGGAAGGCGTCCGGCGCCGACAGCACTTCCCAGCTCTCGCCGTCGTCACGCAGATCGTCGGCACCCGCTTCGAGTGCCGCCGCCATCAACGTGTCTTCGTCGGCCTTGGCTTTCTCGACGACGATGTAGCCTTTGCGGTCGAACATCCAGGCGACGCTGTTCTCAGCCGCGAGGTTGCCGCCGTACTTGCCGAGCATGTGGCGCAACTCGCCGACCGTCCGGTTCTTGTTGTCCGTCATCGTCTCGATGATGACGGCGGCGCCACCGGGGCCGTAGGCCTCGTAGGTGATTTCTTCGTAGTTGACGCCCGGGAGCTCGCCCGTGCCGCGCTGGATCGCGCGTTTGATGTTGTCGGCCGGCATGTTGACCGACTTGGCTTCGGCAATGATCGTGCGCAAGCGGGGGTTGGTATCAGGGTCGCCACCGCCGCCGCGGGCGGCGACGCTGAGTTCCTTGATGATGCGCGTGAAGATCTTGCCGCGCTTGGCGTCAGCCGCGCCCTTCTTGTGCTTGATCGTGTGCCACTTTGAATGGCCGGACATGAAGAAAACTCCAGATAAATGGAAGGAAAACGATTGATCCTACCATGAAGACCGCGCCCCAACAACGCTCGGCGGCCGGGGCCCGTTACTGCTTTCTCGCGATGATGATCCAGACGTCGGAGGACTCCTGCCATGGGCCCCCGCGATAGTCACCGTGGGTCGCCTCGATGCGAAAACCGGCACGTTCGAGGCGGCGCTGCATCTGCGGGACCGAGAGGGTCCGGAATGTCAGCGAGAACGTCTGGACCTCCCGGCGGCCGCGCTTCCGGCGCACATACTCGTGGTCGAAAATAGTCAGGCGCCGGGCCCTGTCCTGGCGGACCGACTCGACGAGCGTTAGCGTGCCGCCTCGACCATCCCGACCGCTCAGGCTGGTGCGGCGCTGATACTCATCCCACCGCGGCAGGTCGGGCACCAGGTCCATCGCGAGGATGCCGCCCTTCGGGAGAAGGTCCGCGACTGATTCGAGCGTCGCCGTGAGGTCACGCTCGCGCGTCAAGGATTGAAGGATGCCGTACGGCGCCATCACGAGTCGGCAGCCTTTCCGTCGCCTGAACGGAAGAAAGCGAATATCGCCGCGGACGAGGGCGCCAGTCGTCAGTTTCGCGCGGCGAAGCCTCTGGCGGGCGCGTTCGAGCATCGGCAGGGAGAGATCGACGCCCATCACCTGCACGCCGGCACGCACCAGGGGCAGCATGATCCGGCCCGTGCCACAGCCGAGCTCTATAACAGGTCCGCTCTGCGCAGTCGCCAGGCGCCGCCAGAAGGCGACGTCGCGGCGCGCCACGGTCTGCGCGTTCTCCCAGTCGTAGAAGGGTGCGTATTCGTCCCACCCCTGCGATCCGTGCGCCATGGACCTGACGCCTCAGTCTTCGCGCTGGCCGACAGTGGCGAAGAGCAGCGTGTTCTGGATCTCGACGAATGCCGGCCCAGCGGCGTCGGCGGCGCGGGCGTAGTCGTCGATCGCGGCAAGGTATTCATTGCCGAGCGCCTGGACGGACGCGTCGGTGGCCGCCTCGATAGCGGCACGCGCGGCTTTGCGCCGCGTGTCCCACAGTTTCGCGGGGGGCGCACCGAGCGCGGAAGCGAACACCGGGAAGAGTCGCACCGACAACGGCCGGATGCCGGCGGCCTGCAGCAGGCCGGGGAGCAGCGCACCGACAGCCGGCGGTGCTGTTTCGCGACCGGTGCTGGCTGCGGCCGCAAAGAATTGGCGAGCCTTGTCGAATGCCGCCATGCCGCTCGGGAGAGAGCTGAACCAGTAGCGCGCGGCGTTGTCTGGTTCGACCGCGAGGAACCGGCCTCCCGGTTTGATCACCCGGGCGCACTCGGCCAGCGCGCGCGGCACCTCGGCGATGTGCTGCAGGACGGCGACGCAGAATGTCGCGTCGAAGGTCGCCGCAGGGAAGGGCAGCTGACAGGCGTCCGCGGCGGCAAAACCAACCGTCGCGTTCATGTAGCGGGTCGCGGTCAGCGCGTCGCCAACGCGAGTGGCCGAGAGGTCGACACCAACGAGATCCAGCTGCGATAAGCGCAGCCGCGCCAGGTTCACTTCGGCGGTCCCGGTGCCGCAGCCGACGTCGAGAATCCGCATGCCGGCTTTCGGCCGCAGGGTCTCGGCGAGGAACGCCGTGAACGCATCGGTCCACCAGTGGGAGCGAAGGTGCTTCAACGTTGGCGACGTGAGGGCGTCTGTATGCTCGATCACGAGGAAGATCATACGACGTGCTGCGTGCGAGGTGCTACGTGACAGCCGGCTAGTACTTCAACAGAATCCTGGCGGCGCGCTCGATCTCCGCTTCTCCCGGCAGGAAGGCGTGTTCGAGCGGCGGCGAGTACGGCACCGGCGTGTCGAGTGCGCCGATGATCCGGACGGGCGCGTCGAGCGAATCGAACGCCTCCTCCTGAATGATCGCGGCGAGGCTTTCGCCGATGCCGCCCGTGCGCGAGTCCTCGTGGACGATCATCACCCGGCTGCAGTGGCGCGCGACTCGAAGCACCGCGGCACGGTCGATCGGCGCGATCGTGCGCAAGTCGAGAACCGCGGCTTGGATCCCGTCCTCGGCGAGCCGTTCGGCTACCCGCATGGCGACATGGACGTAAGCGCCATACGAGATGAACGCAAGATCATCCCCTGACCGTCGCAACGCCGCCTGGCCGATGGGGATCGGCGCCGGGGCGGCCTCGCCAAGCGCCTGCTTGACGCGTGGGTCGCGATAGAGCGCGATGTGCTCGTAGTACAGCACCGGGTCCGGATCCGCGAGCGCGCTCGCCATCAGTGCCCTCGCGTCGGCGGGCGTGGACGGCGTGACGATCTTCAAACCCGGCGTGCGGTAGAACCAGGGCTCGGTGTTCTGGCTGTGGTACGGACCCGCATGGCGGAGGCCGCCCCACGGCATGCGGACCACCATCGGTACGGAGCCGCCCCAGCGGTAGCGGATCTTCGCGGCATTGTTGACCAGCTGATTGAAGCCGGTCGCCACGAAGTCGTTGAACTGCATCTCGCCGATCGGCCGCTGGCCGGCGAGCGCCGCGCCGACGCAGACGCCCAGCACCGCGCCCTCCGCCAGCGGTGAGTTCAGGATGCGATCGCTGAACTCCGGGAGCAGTGGACGCAGCAGGAGAAACGCGTTGCCATACTGGCCGCCGACGTCCTGCCCGTAGACGAACACACGCGGATCCGCCCGGAGCGCATCCCCGACGCCGAGCATCACCGCCTCGAGAAACGTCTTGCCCTTGCGATCGAACGGCGGCGCCTCTTCTACCGGCGGGAGTCCGGGTGCGTAGTCGATCCGTCTACGCTCGGCTTCATCGAGCACGTCGATGCGGACGCGTGGCGCCTCGTTCGCAAAGACGCCCCTCCCGGCATCCTCGGGCACGGGCCAGGGCGCCGCGATGACCGCGCGCGCTTCGGCCTCCACCAGTGATGTGACATCGCTCTTCATGCGATCGAGGTCACCGGGAGCAAGCAGGCCGTCCGCCTCGAGGACGGCCGCGTAGAGTGCGAGCGGATCCCTGGCCGCCCAGAAGGCGTAGAGATCCGGGTTGGCGTAGCCCTGCTCGGTCAGCGGCGCGTAATCCCAGGACGCCTGCGGATCCTTGCCGAGATACAGCATGTCGTCGTGATGCGCGTGACCGCACATCCGCATGCACACCAGTTCGATCAGTGCCGGTCCCTCGCCGGCCCGCGCCCGTTCAACGGCCCACGCAAAGGTGGCGGCGATCTCGTCCCCGTCGGTGCCGTCGATCGTGACCCCGGGGATCCCGTAACCCTGCGCCTTGTCGGCAAAGACACGGACGGCCGATTGATCGGCCTGGGGCGTCGAGAGCGCAGTCTGATTGTTCTGGACGCAGAAGATCGCGGGCAGACGACGCGCCGCACACAGATTGATCGCCTCGTGCCACTCGCCAAGGGACGACCCGCCCTCGCCGATGAACGACAGCGCCACCCGTCCTGATCCTTCGCGCGCGAACGCCATCGCCATCCCGGCGGCGTTCAAGGTGCTGATCGCCAGCGGCGCCGCGGCCGGCAGAATGCCGTGGGACAGGTCACCGATGTGAAGGTCCTTGCCGTTCATCGGCGGGCCCGCCTTCCCCATCTGTGCCGACAGCACCATCCGCACGGTCTCGCCGTCGGGCTTCATCGCCAGCGCCGCACCAAGGTCACGAATGAGCGGCGCGACGATATCGCCATGCCACTCGCCGTCGCGCCGAAAGGCCTCGCCGCGGCGGAGCCGAAGCGCGGCCGCGTAGATGGCCTCCTGCCCGAGCGACCGGAACCCCTTCCCCTGGAATGGCGCATCGCCAAAGCGCACTTCCCCGCTCGTGAAGAACGTCTTCAACCTGTTGTCGACAGCGCGCGTCAGCAGCATGCCGCGGAGAATCTCGCGGCGCTCGTCAGGCGTCAGGGAGGCCCTGATGGCGGCGCGACGCAGGAAGCCGTCACAGGCACGAACGGCCTCCGCGACAGCCAGGTCAAACCGCGCCGAGGCGGGCCTGCCAGGCGTGGTGGTCCCGATGCCGGCTGGCGTGCCGTTCGCTCTGAGGCGGGCCTCGACGTCATGCGCGAATTTCCGGCGAACCGCTTCGATGCTGGCCTCGGTCTCGCCGATCGACTGGCCCGCCGAATCAAGGGCCGCCAGCACCGATGAAAGGGCGAAAGGATGCCGCTCCAGTACGAAAGCGGCAAGACGGGTGGCGACGGTCGAACGCGGGGTCGTAGCGGCCCTGGACATGACTGACAGGATGGTACCGCAAAGCGCCGGGCTCGCGGATTGCAGGACACAGTCTTGCCCAAATGATCCCGCCCCGCCCATCGCCGCCGAGTGGAAGCCAGTCAGGCAGTTGCGCTATCGTCAGGGCGATGCCACGCGGCACCCTGACGCTCGCCCTCTCGATCGTCGATTGATGTGTGGCGCGGCTGCAGCCGAGGCACAGGTCAGCAGGTTGATACCACGGGCCGAACTGCTCGCACGTCAGCAGCGCCGACAAGGCCGCACAGCTGCAACCCTATCAACCCAAGAAGATCGAGAAGGCGCTCCTTGTCGTCGAGGAATTGAACGTCATCCGGAAGCTTGCGCCACAGAACGGCTTCTTCATCGAATACGGCTATACCGGTAAACCGGTCGGGTCCGGCAACGCGGTTGGCGGGGGCTGGCGCCACGACCTGTTCGGTGGCAACGCACGCGTCGTATTCGAAGGTGGCTATTCCTTCCGCGGCTATCGCATGTCGCGCGCCGACTTCTTTATGCCGCGGCTGCTCGGTGAGAAGCTCGAGATCGGGTTCGAGACCTCGTACAACCGCCACACGCAGGAGGATTTCTACGGGCTGGGCCTGGACTCGGAACTGGACGACCGCGCCAGCTTCAGCTTCAAGTCACCCGAGGTCCAGGGCCGGGTGATGGTGACGCCGGTCCCGTGGCTGAATGCCGGTGTCCGAGCCGGCTGGCAGAGCGTCAAGGTGGGGCCAGGTACCGATGACCGCTTTCCAACAGTCCCCGACCGCTTTCCAGACGCGGTCGCGCCGGGCCTGTTGCAACAGCCTGACTTCTCGTACACGGATCTCTTCACCACACTGGATACGAGAGACCAGCCCGGCAACGCCCGCCAGGGCAGCTACGTCGGCGTGCTGTGGCGGCGCTATAACGACCTCGACCTCGATCGCTTCAACTTCGACCAGGTCGACATCGACGCCCAGCAGTTCCTGCCGATCTTCGACAAGAAGCGCGTGCTCGCGCTTCGCGTGCAGTTGTTGACGACAACAGCGGCGGAGGGACAGTTCGTCCCCTTTTACTTCCAGCCAACCCTCGGCGGAAGCACGTCACTGCGCAGCGCGGCCGACTTCCGCTATCGCGGCCAGAACGTCCTGTCGACCAATATCGAGTATCGCTGGGAGGCATTCTCGGGCCTCGACATGGCGCTCTTCTCGGATTTCGGCACCGTTGCCGATAGCCTGGGTGAAATCAAGATGGGGGACGCTCTTGATGCCTACGGCATCGGCCTGCGCTTCAATACCTACAAGGCCGTCTTTTTCCGGTTGGACATCGGGGCTGGCGGCACTGAAGGCATCCGCACGTTCTTCAAGTTCTCGAAGGCCTTTTAGCCACAGAAGACAACACAGAAGAAACACAGGCACAGACAGATAGAGACAAAATGTTGCGCACTTGGCTCAGTCTTGGCGTCCTGATCATCGCGGTGGGTACCGTGCTGCCTGGGGCGGCCGGACAGAAGTTCTACCGCGACGATCCGATCTGGCGGGACCCGGATACCCAGGACGCATCGGTCGCCAAGCCGGTGACGATCAGCGAGCAGTACGACTTCATCGAGAATACGTTTCTCGATGCCGGCGATGAAGACGCGCGCCGCGCCGCCAACATCAATACCGTCGACCAGGTGCCGGACTCGAGCTGGTTCACCAACCGAATCGGCCGTGACCGCTGGACGACCGAACAGATCGTCCGTGGACCGAATACGGGCAACGGTCCGGCCGAGGGACCGTGGACGATCGTGGGCGCGAAGTCCGAGGGCATCACGCCGGGCCTGACGATTCGTGATACCGCCGGGGATACCTACTTCATCAAATTCGATCCGCCGAGCAATCCGGAGATGGCAAGCGGCGCCGAGGTGATCTCGACCAAGTTCTTCTACGCCTTCGGGTACAACGCGCCCGAGAACCACGTCGCCACCCTGCGCCGCGAATCACTCGTCATCGACACCAAGACGCAGATTGCTGATAAGGACGGCAAGCGTCACCGACTCGACGAACGGGCGCTGGAAACGCTGCTCAAGAAGGCGGCACGCCAGCCCGACGGCGGGTATCGCGTCATTGCGAGCAAGGCGCTGCCCGGGCGTCCGCTCGGACATTTTCGCTACTACGGCACGCGCCCCGACGATCCGAACGACATTGTTCCGCACGAGCACCGCCGCGAATTGCGCGGGCTGTCGGTCTTTGCCGCGTGGCTGAACCACGACGACTCTCGCAGTATCAATACGCTGGACGTGCTCGTGCCCGATGGCGGGCGCTCGACGATCAAGCACTACCTGCTCGACTTCGGCTCAACGCTCGGCAGCGGCAGCACGCAGGCGCAGACGGCTCGCGCCGGCAACGAGTTCCTCTGGGAAGCGAGACCGACACTGGTCACAATGTTGACGCTCGGCTTCTACGTCCGGCCCTGGGTGAAGGTCGAGTACCCGGAGCTGCCTGCGGTCGGCCGGTTCGAATCGACATACTTCCGTCCGGAGTTGTGGAAGTCCGAATATCCGAATCCGGCGTTTCGCAACGCGCGCCCCGAGGATCGTTTCTGGGCCGCCCGGATCATTGCGCGCTTCTCCGATGAGGACGTCAGGGGAATTGTCGGCAGCGCGAAGTTTACCGACCCGCGGTCGACCGAGTACATGATCGAGACGATCCTGTCGCGCAAGGCCAAGGTGCTGATGTCGTGGCTGAATGGCACCAACCCGCTGGTCGATTTCACGCTCAACCCGGACGGCCGGCTGACGTTCCAGAATGCCGCCGAGCAGGTGGGTGTGGCCAAACCCGCGGAACGCTATACCGTCGCCTGGTCCCGGTTCGATAATGCCGCCGGCACGCATACCGCGGCCGGCAGCGAGCAGACGGTCACGACCGCGGCCGCGCAGGCGCCACGAGAATTGCTGTCGGCTGACTTCGTGTGCGCGACCATCCGTGCGTTCCACCCCGACCAGCCCGCGTGGCAGCAGCCAGTGGCGGTCTACTTCCGGCGAGGCCCAGAGTCGACGTGGACACTCGTCGGCCTCGAGCGAAATCCCTAAGCAGGTCCAGACCCGCGCCCCGCTGGCGGCGGATCGCTTGATATGATCCGGCGATGCTCCGAGCGCTGCTGGTCTGCGCGGGCTTGATCGCGGGCTTGATAATGACGGGTGGCTTCAGCCAATCGCGCCCGGGTGATGCGCCGGGTCCAGGCGTCGCGCTCGCTCTTGCCGAGGGACGGGCCGCTCGCGTCAGCAACGTGAGCTACGAGCTCCACTTCACGGTCCCGCCGGCGCAGGCCGCCCCGGTTACCGGCCGCGTCACCATCCGCTTCGACTTGAAGGATCCGTCGCGGCCGCTGGCACTGGATTTCGCGGCGTCGCCGACGCGATCACCGGCGGGACGCTCAACGGCCGTGACGCGAAGCCCGAATATGCCGTCGATCATCTCCTGATCGCTCCGTCGGACCTGCGCGAGGGTGCCAATGTGATCACGCTGCAGTTCCGAAGTGCGGATGCGCCACTCAATCGAAACGCCGAGTTTCTCTATGCGCTGTTCGTGCCGGCGCGCGCCCGCCAGGCATTTCCCTGCTTCGATCAGCCTGACCTCAAGGCGCGGTACACGCTCTCGCTCGACATTCCCGAAACCTGGGAGGCGTTGAGTAATGCCGCCAAGGTGACCGTGCGTCTTCGTGACAACCAGACGAGCGACAATCGCGGGCCGTCGATGACCGTCCGGTTCGGTGAGACGCAACCGATCTCGACCTACCTCTTTACCTTTGCGGCGGGACGATTCAAGGTCGAGACGGCGGTGCGCAACGGCCGGCAGTTCCGGATGCTGCATCGCGAGACTGACGCCGCGAAGGTCGCAAGAAACCGGGAGGCGATCTTCGACCTGCACGCGAGCGCCCTCAGCTGGCTCGAGAACTACACCAGCATTCCGTACCCGTTCGGCAAGTTCGAGTTCCTTCTCGTGCCCTCGTTTCAGTTCGGCGGCATGGAACACCCCGGTTCCGTCTACTACAACGCCTCAGCATTGCTGCTCGATGAGTCCGCCACCCAGAATCAGAAGCTCGGACGCGCCAGCCTGATCGCTCACGAGACCGCGCACATGTGGTTCGGCGACCTGGTCACGATGCGCTGGTTCAATGACGTCTGGATGAAGGAAGTGTTTGCCAACTTCATGGCGGCAAAGATCGTGAACCCGGCTTTCCCGGAGATCAACCACGACCTGCGCTTCCTCTACGCGCACTATCCGTCTGCCTACGACGTCGATCGCACCGCGGGCACCAACGCGATCCGCCAGCGGCTCGACAACCTCGACGAAGCCGGCAGCATGTACGGCGCGATCATCTACCAGAAGGCGCCGGTCGTGATGCGGCACCTGGAGATGCTGCTCGGGCCGGCCGCCTTTCGAGACGGCATGCAGGAATACCTGAAGGCGCATGCCTTCGGCAATGCGACGTGGACGGACCTGATCGCGACGCTCGATCGGCGCACACCCGAAGACCTGGCGGCCTGGAGCCGATCGTGGGTTGAGGAAGCCGGACGGCCCACCATCAAGGTGGACCTGAAGGCGCAACCCGAAGTCCTGGAATCGTTAGATCTGACCCAGGAGGATCCGAATAAGAACCGTGGACTGTTGTGGACGCAGCCGCTGTCGGTCGCCATCGGCTACCGTCGCGACGGCGTCGCCACAAAGCACCGGATGACGGGCGCGACTCTCCGCGTCGTATCGGGTTCCGCCGTTCCGCTCTACGTGCTGCCCAACAACGACGGCGTCAGCTACGGCAACTTCGTTCTGGATCCGGCCAGCCGCACCTACCTGCTCCAGAACCTGCCGGCCGACGAAGTGGCTCGCGGCAGCGCGCTCGTGATGCTGTGGGAAGAAATGGTGGACGGCCGGCTCGAACCAGGAGCAATGTTCGATGCGCTTCTGAAGGCGCTCCCGAAAGAGCGCAATGAGTTGACGATCCAGCGGATGCTCAGCTACACGCAGCAGGCCTACTGGCGCTGGATTCCAATCGCGGCCCGTGCCGAAAATGCCGCGACGGTGGAAGCGATCATGCAGAGCCGGGCTGGACGCGGCAGACGTCCTCCAGCCTGAAGTCGGCATGGTTCAACGCCCTCAGGGACATGGCCGTGACACCCGCCACCCTTACCTGGCTCGAATCAGTATGGAAGAAGACCGAGACCGTGCCTGGCCTGGTGCTTGCGGAGCCCGACTTCATCACGCTCGCGCAGGAACTCGCCTTGCGTGGGGTGCCAAACAGCGAGGCGATCCTGTCCGAGCAGATCGCGCGCACGCAGAACCCCGACCGCAAGGAGCGAATGGAGTTCGTGCGGCCATCGCTTTCCGCAGACCCGGCCGTGCGCGATGCGTTCTTCGCGCAACTGAAGGATCCAGTCAAACGACGCCGCGAGGCGTGGGTACTGGAGGGCATCGGCTATCTGCACCATCCGCTGCGTGCCGCGTCGGCCGAGAAGCACGTCCCCACCAGCCTCGACATGCTCCTCGAGATCCAGAAGACCGGGGACATCTTCTTTCCCGAAGCGCTGGATGGACGCGACGCTCTCGGGTCACCGGAGCCCGTCAGTCGCGACCGCCGTCAAGACGTTCCTGGTCAATCTGCCGCCCGGCTATCCCGATCGGCTGCGCAGAATCATCCTGTCGTCCGCCGATGACCTGTTCCGCGTCACCCAGCAGGCGCGGTGATATCAACGTGACGCCTCGGCCACTGACAATCATCGTGCGGAGCCACAGAAGCGCATGCGAATACGAATCCTCGTAACGGGCGGAACATTCGACAAGGAATACGACGAGCTCACGGGCAGGCTCTTCTTCAAAGAGACGAAAGTTGGCGATGTGCTTGAACGCGGACGTTGCCGCCTTGATATCGTCTCCGAGACGGTGATGATGGTCGACAGTCTCGAGCTCGACGATGCCGGCCGTGAGCGGATCGTGGCCCGCGCGCGCGAGTGCGAGGAGCAGGCAGTGGTGATCACCCACGGCACCGACACGATGGTGCAGACGGCGCGCGCCCTCGCCGAAGCCAGGCTGCAGGGGAAGACCATCGTGTTGACAGGCGCGATGGTCCCCTATGCCTTCGGCAGCTCGGACGGTCTCTTCAACCTTGGCAGCGCGCTGTCGTTCGTGCAGGTGCTGCCTCCGGGTGTCTACGTCGCGATGAACGGGCAGCACTTCGCCTGGGACTGTGTCCGGAAGAACACCGCGGACGGCTGCTTCGAGGCGGTATGAGCACACCCTTCAGGCTCGAGTCGAGGCTGCCGAACGTCGGCACCACGATCTTCACCGTGATGTCGAAGCTCGCATCGGACGTCGGCGCCATCAATCTCTCGCAGGGGTTTCCGGATTTCGACTGCGATCCAGCCCTGATCGACGCCGTGACGCGGCACATGCGTGAGGGCCGCAACCAGTACACGCCGATGCAAGGCGTGCCGGCACTTCGACAGGCGATTGCGGCGAAGTACGCGCTGTTTCATGGCCGAAGGTACGACCCCGACACTGAGGTCACGGTCACCTCTGGCGGCACCGAGGCCATCTTCGACGCTGTCGCCGCCGTCTGCGGTCCTGGCGACGAGGCCATCGTCCTCGAACCCTGCTACGACTGTTACGTTCCCGCGATTGAACTGAGCGGCGCCACGCCGGTGGTTGTTTCACTGACGCTGCCTGATTACCGGCTCGATTGGAACGCGGTGCGCGCCGCGGTCACGCCACGAACGCGCCTGATCATCATCAACTCACCGCACAATCCGACCGGCTCCATCCTCACCGCCAACGACATCGAGGAATTGAAAGCCGTCGTCGCCGGCACCGACATCCTGATCATCAGCGATGAGGTTTACGAGCACCTGATCTTCGACGGCGCGCAGCATCAGAGCATGGCCCGTGACGAGGAACTGGCCGAGCGCAGCTTCATCATCGGATCCTTCGGCAAGACCTACCACATCACCGGCTGGAAGGCCGGGTACGCGGTCGCCCCGGCGGCGCTGAGCGCCGAGTTCCGGAAGGTGCACCAGTTCGTCACGTTCTCGACGAACACGCCGGTGCAATACGCACTAGCCGAAATGATGGCGCAGCCTGAAGGCCTCCGGGCGCTCGGCCCCTTCTACCAGGCGAAGCGAGACCTGTTCCTGGAGTTGATGGAGGGTTCGCGCTTTCGTCCGCTCCCATGCGGCGGCAGCTACTTTCAGCTGATGGACTATTCGGCAATCACCGACGAGGCGGACGCGGATTTCGCGGTTCGACTGACACGCGAGTTCGGGGTCGCGTCGATCCCGACCTCGTCCTTCCTGTACCGTTCTGCCGCACCGAAGGTCCTCAGGTTCTGCTTCGCGAAGAAGACCGAAACGCTGCAGGCCGCAGCCGAACGGTTGGTCGGCGTTTAGCGTATCAGCCGGATAGCGAGCAGCAGGTTCGTCTCTACCCCTCCGCCGGTGGCGCGAACATCCAGCAGATACTCGCCGCGCGGGTATCCCTCAAAGGGCAGTTCGAACTGCGACGCGCCATCGATGGCGGGAAGACTCGGCAAACGCAGCAACTCCAGCCGGGCGTGATTGAGCAGGCTGACCCTCACATCGGCAGCCTGCGGGCCGAGAAATGCACGCACCCGGAGCAAGAGGCGATCATGCCTGCGGAAGTCACGCGCCACAGTCGGCATCACGAGCGGATCGGTCCGCATCGCCTCGAATTCCGAAGGCGATTCCGGGTGGACGAACTCCACTGCAGCAATCACCGGCTTTCGCGCATCGAACCGCGGCAGATTGACGTGAACGACGTCCGTATCGAGCAGTGCGTCCTGGCCGCTGATCCCCAGGGAGAGCTGAATCGGCCCGGGCTCCGCATCGAACGTGATCGCTGCTGGATCCTCGGGCTTCGAGAGCCGCAACTCAGGCAGTGACGCCGTCTGCAGCGTCACGCCATCGAAGGTGGTGGCTTCCAGGTTTACCCGCGCAGCGGTTGGCCTGGTGGCCTTCGGCGCCCAGGCGAACGTCACGCGCGTGCGTCCGGACGGTCCGGGCGACAGCCGCGTCCATGTCTGAATCAGACCGCTGTCGTGGGGTTTCCGCAAGTGGGCGCCACGGTTTGGCGATGGCGGCGTGAATCTGGATTCGGCGAAGGGCGCCCAGTACCCGGTCGGCGCGCGCACGATCGCGCCCTTCCGCTTCACACGGACCTCGATGCCGTGGAACCCGCCGTCCTCGCCGGCCGACGGATCGAACTGGACCACGTACCGCGCCGCGAGGTCTGCCGCGATCCCGGTCAACGACACGTCCAGTGCCGTTCCTGCCTCGAAGAGCATCCCGCCGGTCTGGACAGTGATGGCGCGCCACGCGTCGTTCAGGGGCGATTCCTCCGGCCGCGACTCGGAGGGATCCAGGATGTAGACGGGGATGTTCGAAACCCGCGCCGCCCTCCCGATCGCACGAAGCGTCGTGGTTCTGAAACGCGACGACGGCTCGCCCTGCTCGAATCCCTCGGTGACGACGATCAGGGCCTTGGCGCCTTCGGCTGAGCGCATGGCGCTCGCCACCGATTCGAGCGCCGCACGAACGATCTGCGCTCTTTGCCGGGAGGCAAACGGAGGCGCGGATCCCATGAACTCGGCTTCAAATGGACCCTGCGGTGCGTAGTCACCTTTACGTCCATTGAACCGCTGGACGGCGGCCCGTGCAGTCGCGGCGTCCACGCCTGTCTCGTAGTGCGCCGGTGGCCGAACCACGCTGACGGTATCGCCCGGCCTGACGTGGCGGTCGATGAAAGCGGTCACCGCCGCACGGGCGCGCTCCGTGTGTGGCGCCGGGTGCGACGTGGTATTCGTCGAGAAGGATGGCGAGTCGCCGTGGCGCAGGGCCATGGAACTGGACCGACGAGATCGACCGGGTCTGACCGTTCTCGGTAATCTCGAGATCCGCAGCCGCGAGGTCAGGAATCGATCGCCCCTGCGCATCGGTCACGACGAGCGGCACAGGGATAGGGATCCGCGGCTCGTCGCCGCGCACAGCCGGCGAGAGCAGCACCGTCAGAATCACGCCAGCGGCGCGGGTCCCGGTCATGGCAGAGGCCCAGTCTAATGGACTTCGAGCCCCGTCTGGCAGGCAACGCCCGTCCCGCCGAGCCCGCAATACCCATCGGGGTTCTTGGACAGGTACTGCTGGTGATAGTCCTCGGCGTAGTAGAACTCGGGGGCCGGAATCACTTCCGTCGTGATCGCACCGAGGCCGGCCGCGTTCAGCTGCTGCTGATAGGCATCCCGCGAGTGCTCGGCCGCCTGCCGCTGCTCGTCGTTGTAGTAGTAGATGCCGGACCGATACTGCGTGCCGACATCGCCGCCCTGCCGCATCCCCTGCGTCGGGTCGTGGTTCTCCCAGAAAATCTTCAGCAGCTGGCCGTAGGTGATCTGCTTCGGGTCGAATACCACCAGCACAACCTCGGCATGCCCGGTCATTCCACCGCAGACTTCCCGATATGTCGGGTTGGGTGTGTGACCGGCCGCATAGCCGACAGCAGTTGTATAAACACCCTTCTGCTGCCAGAACTTCTTCTCGGCGCCCCAGAAACAGCCAAGCGCGAACATGGCGGTTTCGAGACCAGCTGGAAACGGCGCCTCGAGGCGGGCGCCGCTGACGTGATGCGATTCAGGTACGGGCAGTCGCTCGGCGCGGCCCGGCAGGGCCTCCGCTTTGGACGGGATTTTCGCTGACTTGCCAAACATGAGCAGTTACTCCTGGCTGAGGGCGATGGCGATCACCACCACTATCAATACAACCACGATCAGCAGGAAAATCTTCCATGCGCTGAGCGGATAATCGCCGGCGATCTTCCCGGAGTAGCCGTTGACCAGCACCTGGTAGATCTTCGAACGATACGTAAAAGCCAGCACCCACACGGGCACGAGGATGTGTTTGAAGGTCTGATTCGAGTAGGTGGGATGAATCTCGAGGTTTCGCTGCGTGTCGCCAGGCACCTGCTCGGAGGCCATCTGGCGCAGCGTAACCTTCATTGCACTCTGCGACTGCTCAGCTGCTTCGAGCAGGACGACCTGGTAGTGCTCGACCACGAAGCCCGAGAGATAGGCCGTGTCGTAGTTGACCAGGTCCGTGGTCGGGAAGGGTTCGATCTTTCCCAGCAGGTCATGACGCAGCCCCTGCGTCCCCGGAACGCACTGGTCATCGAAGAAGTGCTCGACGACACCGGAGGCCGGTTCCCAGCGCGTGTGCCTCACCTGCCTCGTCTGACTCCGGCCCTTGTTGTCGCGGTAGTGTTCGGTCGTGTAGTAGTAGTGTCCGGCCTCGGCTTCCCACGGGCAGGTCGCCTGTGCATCGAAGGTCCAGTACGGCACGTAGAGCCCGTGGATACGATCGATCAGCGCCTTGACCCCGAGGTTCGAGGGTGCGAACCATCGACCCTTGAACCACTGGCGAACGGTTTCGCGGACGACACCAGCTTCGACCTTGAACGGCAGAACGCCCTGCGGGCGGATGGGCGCCTTGATCTCCTGGTAGTCCAGCAGCGAGGCGGAGCCGCAGAAGCCGCAGTTCTGACCGGCGCGGCCGGCATCGAAGACTGAAACCGCTTTGCAGCTCTGACACTGCACGGTGCGCTTTTCCGTGAGCCAGCCCCGCGCTTCGTCCGGGAGCTCACGCAGCGCCTTGACCAGGTCATGCTCGACGAAAGCGCCCGTGGCCTCATCGACGGTGAAGGGCGCGGCGGTCCCGCAGAAGCCGCAGACGAGCATCTGGCGCGCGGGGTTCCACTCCGCCTGCGCACCACAGGCGGCACACGGATACTTCTCGAGTGCCGCGACGGTCCGAGGGTCCACTTACCTGGCCAGGTACTCGTCCAGCGCCGAGCGTTTGATGCGATAGGACGAGCCGATCTTCTTGGCGGCGAGCTCGCCGGACTCGATGATCGCCATCACGTCAGTCTCGGGGACGCCGAGCGCCTGCGCGACATCGGCCGGGCCGAGAAGGTCCGGCAACACGACCGCGGTTGTTGCCGCCGCTTTGGACGCAGCGGCGGGCATCCCCTGCTGCTGCATGATCTGCTGCGCGATCGAGAGGCCGACGGCCAGCTCGGTCGCCGCGCCTCCGGATCCGCCACCCTTCTCCATGCCCTGCGCCATCTGGAACTTGATGTAGTCGTTCAGGTTCCCGACCGCCGCCATGCTCGAGCGCTTGTCGATCGCCTGCTCGACTTCCGGCGGTACCGACACGTTCTCGATGATGAAGCTGGCCAGCTGGATGCCGTACTTCGCCTCGAGGACCGGGTTGATCAGCGGCAGCAGTGCCTCGCCGAGCTCCCCATATCGGCTCGCGACGTCGAACACCGGGATCTTCGCGGAAGCGAGCGCATCCGCAAACACGCTCACGATGCGGGAACGCATGGTGTCGGCGAACTCGTCGACCCGGAAGTTGTGATCCGACCCGGCGACTTCCTTCAGAAACAACTTCGGCTCGCTGATGCGGAAGTCGTAGGTGCCAAAGGCGCGCGCCCGGACGATGCCGAGATCCTCATCGCGCATCATGATGGGATTGGCGGTACCCCACTTGTTGCCGGTGAAGAGACGCGTGTTCAGGTAGTAGACGTCCGCCTTGAACGGAACGTTGAAGCCGTACTTCCAGGACTTCAGCTTCGTGAGGACCGGGATGTTGTCGGTGGTCAGCGTGTGCTTGCCGGGCCCGAACGTGTCGCCGAACTCACCGAGATAGACAAACTGCACCGTCTGCGATTCGCGGACGATCAGCTGCGCGCCGTTCTTGATCGCCTTGTCATCGTCGGGAAACCGGAACGACAGAGTGTCCCGGGAATCGTCCGTCCACTCGATGACGTCGATCAGTTCGCCTTTAATGAAGTCCATCAATCCCATGGCGTAATTGTAACCTCAGCTCTGCGGCTTGAAGTTCAGTGCCACACCGTTGATGCAGTAGCGCAGGCCGGTCGGCGGCGGACCGTCGGGAAACACATGACCGAGGTGGCCACCGCACTGGCTGCAGTGCACCTCGGTGCGGACCATGAAATGGCTGTTGTCGTCGGTCGTGCCGACGGCACCCTTGATCGGCTCAAAAAAACTGGGCCACCCGGTGCCGCTCTCGAATTTGCCGGTGGCGACAAACAGCGGCTGACCGCAACCCGCGCACGTGAACGTCCCGGCGCGCTTCTCCTGCAACAACGCGCAGGATCCGGGCCTCTCGGTCGCGTGCTGCCTGAGCACCTGGTACTGCTCCGGCGTCAGCGACGCCCGCCACTCTTCGTCGCTCTTCGTGACTGGATACGTCTCGGTTGTCTTCATTTCTTCTCCGTTGCCTGTGCGGCGATCTCGAGGACGTCCGCGGCTGGAAGAACTACCGCGATCACGCCCGCACCTTCCGTTCCACCCATCATGCCAAACATGCTCATGCGGCCCGGATCGATCTGCCGGATCGTGAGCAGGCCCGCGACCTTGCCGCTGGCCCGGAAGGCCGGCATGCCGGTACCTGCGGGACCGTTGAGCACGAAGAAGGTCCGCGGACGCTCCATGATCGCGGCGACGGCGTAGACCGAGGCGGACGGGGCCCAGCCGCCGACGCGGCCAAGGCGTCCGAGGATGACGAGATCCTCGAGCGTGGACGGCGTCGCCGCGTCAGCCAGGTTGATGGCCACCAGCGGCGTCGCCGGCTTTGCGGTCGGGCGGATGAAGGCCAGGTCAAGGTCCTGGTCACGCAACACGATCGTGGCGGGCAACTCCTTGCCGTCGGCCAGGCGGATCCGCACGTCGGTCGGCTCCGAGACGATCGACATCTTGTCGGCCCCTTGCGCTGCCGCCCCCATGATGCGGCTCATCATCGCGCCCGGGTCGAGCGAGCTCAGCGACATCACCGTGAGACCTGAGGGGTCGATGACCGTCGCGACGGCCTCGACGGTGTCGTCCATGGATTGCACCTCGCGGCCTCCCATCGACATCCGCACCTTCAGCGAGACGCGGACACTGACGACTGCGTCCTGCCATTTCTTGGCGACGCCTCGCATCGCCTCACGCTGATCCTGCGCCCGCATTGAAGGCGCGGTCGCGAACACGGCGGCCAGGGTTGCAACAACGAGTGCGTATCTCAAATCAACTCCATTCAACGTCCGGCATTGAGCTGCCAGCCTGTCTGCATCTCGACAAAAAACGTACGGAACCCGCGGCGCACGTGCATCACGACGGATGACGGCTTCGAGGTCGCAATGGCTTCCATCTTCTTCTGCAGCGCGGCCACGTCCGCTACGGTTTCGCCCTGCACGGCGAGAATCACATCGCCGTCGCCGAGATGTGCCAGCGCTGCCCACCCGCCCTCGCTGACCGACTCCACGAGGACGCCCTTCTCGCCGGCCGGAACGCCGAGCTCCAGGCGGTCCATCTCGGCAACGTCCCGCACGCGGAACTCAAAATTGGGATCCTCGGTACTTCTTCATCTCGCGAGGGAGGCGGGGGGAGCTTTCGAGCTGCACTTTCACCATCCGCTCCTCCTTGCCGCGGACGGTGGTCAGCGTCACGGTCGTCCCGATCTTTCGCTGCCGGATCATCGTCTCGAACACGTCGGCGTCGGACGGCTGTGTCGCCTCGACCGGGTCACCGTCGACGGCAAAGATGAGGTCCCCGACTTCGAGCCCGGCCCCGGTCGCGGATCGTCCGAGTACGCGCGTCACACGTACGCCAGGCCGCCCCGGCACCCCCAGCTTCTGACCGAGCTCGGGAGTGATCGCCTGCACGGCTACCGGGATCCATGCCTTGCGCGCTTCCATTCCCGGGTCCTGGAGCCCGGGCCGCGCCAGCTCCAGCACGGTCAACATTCGCTGACCGCGCCGGTCGAACGCGACGAGCACCGGCAGCGGCTCGACGCGGCCGCGAACGACGCGATCGGCCATGGCGATGAGGGCCGCGGCATCCTTGATCGCCTCGCCGTCCACCGAGATGATCACGTCATCGGCTTCAAGCGACGGCTTGGCATCGTCTGCCGCGCCGCCCGGCCGGATGCCGCGCACATGAGCGCCCGACGTTGCGGAGCGACGAAGCTCCTTGGCCGACCATGACGTCAGGTTCGAGACGGTGATCCCAAGCGGCGTCACCTCGCGGACGGTCGCCTCGACGCTCTCGCGGTCGCCCGGCGTCACCCGCAAGGTTGTCTCTGTGCCGTCCCGCATCACGAGCGCGTCCACCGGCTTGCCAGGGGAGAGGCGCATGACCATCTGGTTGAACGGCGGAATCTCTTCGGCAAAGCGCACCGACACATCGTGACCCGCGAGCTTCAGCAGGACATCGCCCGACTTGAATCCAGCTTGTGCCGCGGGGGAGTCCGCGATGGTACCGCCGACGAGTGCGCCGCGCGTCGCGCTGGACGATTTGAGCAACGGCTGGATCTCGAGGCCGATCCAGCCGCGCCGGACCCGTCCTTCTTTGATCAGCGCATTGGCCACTTCCCTGGCGAGGTTCGCAGGGATGGCGCCGGCCAGACCCATGCTGATCTCGTTGACGCCGACGATTTCCCCCTGCATGTTGACGAGCGGGCCGCCGGAGTTGCCGCCGAAGATGGCCGCGTCATGGCCGATCCACCGCACGATCGATCCGACATCCTCGCCGTCCAAAGTCATCCGGTTGAACGGCCAGAACATCCCCGGCATGATCATCTCGGTGTTGCTGACGATGCCCATCGTCACGGACTGGGAGAGCGCGAGGGGGCTGCCAAGGGCCAGCACCCGGTCACCGACCTTCAACGACGTGGCGTCACCCCAGGTCGCAACCGGGAACACTCGCGGTTTGGCGGGACGGAGCTTCAGGATCGCGATATCAGACAGCGGATCGGTGCCGACCAGGTCGGCCGCGACCTCTTCCCTCGTCGGAAGGGTGCAGATGATCGACCTGGTTTTGCCCGCGACGTGATGATTCGTCACCACGTGACCTTCGGGCGTGATGATGGTGCCGCTGCCCGATGCCTCGCGCTTGATTTCGCGGCCATCCGTGTGACTGACCGTGACCACGTGGATCCGAACCAGGCTGGGCGCGACCCTGGCAAGAGCCGCCTCGATGGCCGCCGACTGTCCCGCGGCGCCAGTCCCTTGTGCCGCCGCCGGTCCGGCCAACGCGAGACCAACGATCACCGCGGCAAAAAATCGCATCATGAAAGGAATCCCTCGAGAAGGTTGCCGGCGACCAGCTGCCGGTATGCCGCCGTCGAGCGAATATCGTCGATCGGCGAAATGTCGCGAGCGAGCGCTGCGCGCGCGGCCTGGATCGTTTTCGAGCTGAGCGTCTGGCCGCGCAGGGCCGCCTCGGCGGCGGTCGCGCGAATGACCGTTGGCGCGACGCTGCCGAAGGCAAGCCGCAGGTCGTGAACGACGCCGTCCTGGATCGCCGCCGCGGCCGCGAAGCAGATTTTTGAGATCGCCTGGGCGCGGCGGGTGCCGACCTTGCGGTACACCTGTCTCCATGTCGACCGGCCGCGTGGGACCTTGACGCTGACGATCAATTCGTCGGGCGCGAGGTCCATTTGCTTGTAGCCGGTGTGGAAGCGTCCGTAATCCGTCTGGCGACGGCCTCGCGAGGAAGCGATCTCCAGCGTGGCGTCGTAGACGAGCAGCGCCGGCGGAAGGTCCGCAGCGGGTGACGCGTTGGCGAGGTTACCGCCGACGGTGCCGCGGTTCTGGATCGCGACAGCTCCAGTCTCGCGTGCGGCGGCGCACAGCAGCGGGAACTCGGATTGGATGATGGGGTTCCGCAGCAGGTCGGTGTAGGTTGCCAGCGCCCCGATCACAACCGCGTCCGGCGTGTGCGTGATCCCACGAAGGCCCGGCAGTCCCCAGATGCTGAGATAGTGGCGTTTCTGAAGTTTGCCGGCCTCGAGCAGAACCATGATGTCGGTGCCGCCGGCAAACGGTGTCCACTTACCGGGTTCGCGCGAGAGGAGGAGCAGCGCCTCGTCGAGCGACGCGGCCTGGCGCATGTCGTATTGGGAGAGCCAGCTTCTCACGGTGCCGATGGCCTCATCGCGGCGACGACCGATTCGAAGATCCGCATGTACCCGGTGCAACGGCACAGATTTCCGGAGAGCCCTTCGCGCATGTCGTCTCTCGTCGGGTTCGGATTGCGCTCGAGCAGTGCCGCGGCAGCGAGCACCATCCCCGGCGTGCAGATGCCGCACTGCGCCCCGCCATGCTCGATGAATGCCTGCTGGATCCGGTGAAGGTTGTCGTCGACGGCCAGACCCTCGATGGTAGAGACATGGCAGCCCGCGACCTGGATCGCCGGCACCAGGCAGCTGTTCACCAGCGAGCCGTCAATCATCACGGCGCAGGCGCCGCACTCGCCTTCGCCGCATCCTTCCTTCGTCCCGGTGAGGTGCAGCTGCGTTCGCAGCACGTCGAGCAATCGCGCCATCGGGTGGGCGTCAATCTCGACACCAGTCCCATTGACGTGAAATGCCAGCCGCACGAGCGCCTTCAGGCATGCGCCACCTGCAGGAGTTGAGCGATACGCTCGGGCGTCACTGGAATCTGCCGCACATCGACGCCAAGCGCGTGTGGCAATCGCGTTGGCGATCGCCGGGGCCGGCCCGTCCATCGGCAGTTCCCCGATGCCCTTCGCACCGCCGGGCCCATGCGCGTACGGAACCTCTTCGAAGAACACGCGGATCGGCGGCAGGTCCGCAGATGTCGGCATGATGTAGTTGGTCATCTGCGCGTTGGCCATCCGGCCTTCGCGCCATACGACGTCCTCGTAGAGTGCCCAGCCGATCGCCTGCGCAACCCCGCCCTCGATCTGCCCCGTCGCCAGCACCGGGTGAATGACGCGCCCGATCTCCTGCACGGCGACGAAATCCTCGACTCGCACTTCGAACGTCTGCAGATCTACCGCCACCTCCGCAACATAGGCCGCCCAGGCGTAGGAACCGTAGGCATCGCCCTCGTACCGCTCATCGTCCCAGCGCAGACCCTCGGCGGGCTGGTACTGCGCCGAGGCGCGGAGAAGGCCGTGATCGCGGACGTAGGCGCGGCACGCAGCGCCGACGTCTTCGCTGTCGGCGTGGAGGTAGCCGCCATCCGCGAGTGTCTTCTTGAGCGTGAGGCACGCGTTTTCGAGAAGCTTGCCGACCACCATGCAGGTGCGCGAGGCGACCGTGGGCCCGCTGTTTGGCACGACGGACGTATCGGGCTGCGCGATGTCGATCTCGTCAGCCGACATGCCGAGGGCATCCGCCGCGATCTGCGCAAAGATGGTGATCGTGCCCTGCCCGATCTCGGTGCTCGCCGACAGAACACGGATGCGGCCCTCGGCGGTGGCTTCAACCGTCACGATAGACGCCAGGTGATCCTCACCCGATCCAGTGAAGCCGGCGCCGTGCATGAAGGTCGCAAAGCCGACGCCCCTGCGAATGTGGCCCGAGGCGTTCGAAGCAGCAAAGCGTGTGGTTTTGTCGTGGAAGCCGGACAGCTCCAGCGCGCGCGCGAGGATGGCGTCCATGTCGACCTGGTCCCGCATGACCTGGCCGACGGCGCTCGTCTGCCCGGGCCTGATGAAGTTGCGCCGACGCAACTCCTCTGGCGCGAGGCCGGCAGCCGCCGCGACGCGGTCCATGTGGCGCTCGAGCGCAAAGATGCTCTGCGGAGCGCCGAACCCGCGGAAGGCGCCATGCGGCGGGACGTTGGTCGCCACCGCGCGTCCGCGGATGCGGACGTTCGGTGCGTAGTACGGTCCCGAGGCATGGATCGTCCCGCGCGAAAGCACGACAGGCGACAGCGTGCAGTAGGCACCGCCGTCGATCACGAAGTCGATGTCCATCGCGAGGATGCGGCCGTCCGCTGAGAGCGCCGTGCGGTGCCGCGTCCGCGACGGGTGCCGCTTCGTTGTCGCGGCCATGTCTTCGGCACGGTCGTAAATGATCTTGACGGGACGCCCGGCCTTCAACGCCAGCAACGCCGCATGCCCGGCGATGATCGACGGGTATTCCTCTTTCCCGCCGAAGCCTCCCCCGGTTTCCATCTGGACCACGCGAATCGTCTCGGGTGCAACGCCGAACAGACCAGCAAGCGCCTTGTGGATGTAATAGGGGCATTGCATCGAGCCCCACACGGTGATGCCTGCGACCGGATCGGCCACCGCGAGCATGCCGTTGGGTTCGATATACAGCTGCTCCTGTGCGCCGGTCGAGTACTCGCCCTCTACGACGAGCGCCGCCTCGGCGAAGGCCGCGTCCACGTCGCCCCGCCCTACGAGGTACGACTTGAACAGGTTGTCATCACCCCAGATCACCCGTTCCGCGAGCAACGCCTCTTCCATGGTGAGAACGGGCTCGAGCGGCTCGATCTCGAACCGGACCAGGCGACGGGCTTCCTCGATCAGGTGCTTGTCGGGGTGGGCGAGGAGAAGGATCGGCTCCTCAGCGTGATTGACACGGTTTTCGGCGAGGTATGGCTGATCATCGAGGAGCAGCGCGACAACGTTGCGCCCGGGGATGTCGGCGGCGGTGACGACGGTGATCTCGTCCCAGGGAACGCCGGGCTCGTAGATGATGTCGTGGATGATCCCGCGCGCGACCGGGCTGCGCACGGTCACACCGTGCAACATGCCGGGGAGCGTCAGATCGTCGATGTACCGGGCCTGGCCGGTGACCTTCGCGCGGCCGTCACGCCGCGGAATCGCGCGTCCGATTGCCGGAACTCTGGCCATCCGGTCAGAATCGTACCACGGCCACCGGCGACGGACGGCTCAGCGTCCGAACGTGTTGCAGGCGTTCGGATCGCCCGACGAGAACCCACGCCGGAACCATTCGACGCGCTGCGCCGACGATCCGTGCGTGAACTTGTCCGGCATCACGCGGCCGGTCGAGCGCTTCTGGATGGTGTCGTCGCCGATGGACGACGCGGCTGTAAGTCCTTCTTCGAGGTCGTCGGGATCCAGTTCGACTTTCCCCGCCGCCGCCCGTCCATCCGCAGATGCCACGTGACCCCAGACCCCGGCGTAACAGTCCGCCTGCAGCTCCATCCGGACCGACAGCTCATTGCGCTGCGAGGGGTTGGATTGCTGAAGCTGCCTCACTTGCGCCTCGGTGCCGGTCACGGTCTGGACGTGATGGCCGACTTCGTGGGCGAGGACGTAAGCCTGGGCGAAGTCCCCCGGTGCGCCAAACCGTGTGCGCAATTCGTTGAAGAAACTCAGGTCCAGATACACCTTGCGATCGGCCGGGCAGTAGAAGGGGCCGACGGCAGACTGCGCCATCCCACAGGTTGAATCGACGGCGTCGCGAAACAGCACCGCACGGGTCGGTTGATAGCGCCCGCCCAGCAGCTGCCCCCACGTCTCTTCGGTGTCTGCCATTACGGCGTCGACGAAGAGCACCATCTTCTCTTCTTCGGGTGTGGTGTTGGCTGGACCGGCCGTGCCGACCGTCTCGGTCTGCGACGATGGCGCGCCGCCATCGCCGAGCAGGGACAGGAAATCGACGCCGGTGAACCAGCTCAGGACCAGAAGGACCAGGACACCGCCGATACCCATCGGAACGGCGCCAACTCCCGCTGAACTTCCACGCCGGTCCTCAATGTGACCTCGGTCACCTGGTGTCCATCTCATCTTTAGCCCTCCCGAACCTCACCTCTGCAAGGCATTCGCCAGCCAGGCTCACGGGGGCTACGCTCCTACCGCATATCCACAGCGATATGCCGCCACCGCCCCTGCTGGAACCTGGCCACCGAGAGGACACAGCGGGTGAAGTGGCCGGCCAGGATCGCACTCCAGACGGTCGTGGACTGGAGCGTGAAGAAGGCCTGCGCAGTAAACAGGATGCCGAGCGGCACCAGAACCTGAGAAATGAGCGTAATGACCAGCGGGCTCCTTGTATCGCCGGTGCCCTGCAGCCCCCCGGTGTAGGTGAGGGCCACGGTGACGAAAAGGCCGGAGACACTCAAGAACCTGAGCAGTTGGGTCCCAAGCCTAACCACATCGGGATCGGTCAGACCGAAAATCGCGAGCAGTTGATCCGGGATCAGCAGGAAGAGCCCACCGACGAACGCCGCAACGCAGAGCCCGACCCGCGCGGCGAGATGAACGGCACGCTCACTCCGGTCGGGGTGCCCAGCGCCGAGGTTCTGACCCGCGACCGTTGCCGCCGCACCCATCAGTCCCACCGATGTCCACGTAATCAGCGAGAAGAGTTCCGCATATCCAACCGCGTAGGCGGCCTGGGTCTCGGCGCTGTGCGGAAGCGATCCCATGAACCGGAGGAGGAGCACACCGGCGATGTTCATGGCCACACCCTGGATGCCCGTCGGCAGGCCGAACTTGAACAGCTGCCGGATGATGGCCCAGTCCGGCTTCCACGACATCCCCCGCGGAAAGTGGATGACGAGCTTATTCGTCAGGATCAGCCACAGCGCGATCGACGACACGGTGGCGCTGGCAATCACCGTCCCCATCGCAGCGCCCTGCGTGCCGAAGGCAGGAATCGGCCCGGCGCCGCGGATCAGGATCACGTTGAGGGCAATGTTCAACACCGTCATGCCGGCGCCGATATAGAGGCCGGTACGCGCGTCACCAGCCGCGCGCAGCGCCCCGCTCAGCATGAAGAACATCAGCATCCCGATGCTGAACAGGAACATCGTCCGCAGAAACGGGAGCGCTTCGGCGCGAACTTCCGGCGTGGCGTTGATCATCTCGAGCAACCACGGCGCGGCGAAGTAGCCGACCGGCGCGAGGATGAACACCGAGAGGCCGAACGCGGTGAGGAATGCCTGGTAGACGGTCCTGTTGACCTTGTCGTGATCGTTCGCGCCGGCAAAACGCGAGACGAGCACACCCATCCCGGTGAACAGGGAAGAAATGAAAACGATGACGACGAGAAAGATCTGCCAGCTGACGCCGATCGCGGCGTTGCCGGTGAAGCCGACATAGTGGCCGACCATGGCGTGATCGATGATCCCCTGCAGCCCGCCGATCGCGTTCTGCAGGACCGTCGGCCAGGCGATCTTCCATACGGCGGCGCCGATGGGACCATCGACGATGGAGCGATCAAGTTTGCGGCGGCCCTGACGGTCGGTCGGGGTCGGTACTCCGGGCGTCATGTCGGCAGGCGAGCCTGTCGATGCTTCGGCCGCCGACGTGGCGGGTGTGACGGTGGGCTCAACTGGCACAAAGGCGAAATGATAGCACCCGGGCGCTGAATGACTGGCTGCGTGGGACGAGATCGGGGGCTAATCGCGGCGCGCCTTCAGAGTTCGCCGCACGCCGGCGTGAGCCAGGACCACGGCGGGCTGCCGCTGCAGGGCATCGTAGTAACGGCGCGAGAATCCCTCGCCGGACTCGGACGCCGTCAGCAGCTTCTCGACGTGCTCGAAGAGAGTGACGGCGTCGCTTTCGGTGCTCGGCGCATCCTTTCCGAGCAGTTCATCGATACGGACGATGAGTTCGGACAGCGAGTGGAGCCACGCAAACCATGGGTCGCTGATCACGAGCTGCAGCAGGTTCGCGGTCGTGCCGACGCGTCCACGATCGAGTTCATAGGCGACCCGGGTGTCTTCGAGGAGGACCTTGTGCAGATCCAGAAGCTGCGTCCGGAGTTCGCGCAGCCGTTCTCGACTGGGCTCGGTGAGCGATGAGGGTGACGTGTCAGCACTCGCCGCAGACTCCGGGGCCGGCTGCTGCGCCTCGGCGAGCAGCGCTTCGACGTCCAGTGGGGCGGAGCCCATCATCATCGAACCATCTGCGGCCCGTGGCCATTGGTCTCGCGGCCGATCCCGGTAGAGCTCCACGCCGTTCCCGTCAGGATCCCGGAGGTACAGCGCCTCACTGACGCCATGGTCGCTGGCACCGTCGAGCGGGATGGACGCCTCCCGGACGCGGCGAAGCGCGTCGCCAAGGGTCGCGCGGTCCGGATAGAGGATCGCCAGGTGATAGAGCCCCGTGGTGCCGGGCTCCGGCGCCGATCCCCCACGACTCTCCCAGGTATTGAGACCGAGGTGGTGATGGTAGTCACCCGAACTGAGAAATGCCGCCTGCGTGCCCCAGCGCTGCATCACCTCGAAGCCAAGAACGCCAGCATAGAAGGAGATCGAACGTTCGAGGTCCGACACCTTGAGGTGGACGTGGCCGATGCAGACGCGACGATCGATGCCCTTGCCCATGGCAATCATGATCGCATAGGCTCACCCGCATGATTCGCGCACTCGCCCTGATCGTCGTCGCTGCGGTCGTGCTTGTCGACCAACAGAGCCGTCCGGCCACGCTCGACGGCCTGTCGCGTGCGGCTCTCGCCCAGCTCGAAGGCAGCGTCCAGCTCCGAGGACTTGATGCCCCGGTCACGGTGACACGTGACCGGTGGGGCGTACCGCACATCGCCGCGCAGTCGACGAAAGATCTCTACTTCGCCCAGGGCTTCGTCATGGCGCAGGACCGCCTGTGGCAGATGGAGATGTGGCGCCGCGGAGCCGAGGGCCGGCTCGCCGAGGTGCTGGGGCCATCGGCCGTGTCGCGCGATCGGCAAGCCGGCTGCTGATGTACCGCGGTCCCGTGGACGATGAGGAGTTGAAGATCTACCACCCTGACGCGCGGCTGATCATGACCTCGTATGCGGCCGGGGTGAACGCCTACATCGAAACGGCAACAGCTGCCGGCGCCTTGCCGGTCGAGTTCGTGCTCACCGGTATTCGCCCCGAGCCCTGGACCATCGCGTCCCTCATCCTGCGCCAGAACACATTCGGGGATGCCACCGCCGAGTTGCAGCTCGCGCGCAGCGTCGCCCAGCTTGGCGCCGCGGAGGCGAATCGTCGTCGCGCCCCGGATCCAGCCGAGGAACTTGTCGTCCCGGACGGGCTCGATGTCAGCACGATTGGTGACGAGGTAGCGGCGGCGACTCGCGCGGGTGGTCCCGCGCCACGTCCCACGGTCCTGCCGGAGTTCGCCGGCATCGCCGGGACGACGCCAGGACTGCAGCCAGATGCCAGCGTACCGGAGCCGGGGAGCAACAACTGGGTCCTGAGTGGCGCTTTGTCGGCGACCGGCAAGCCGATCGTCGCCAATGATCCACACCGCGAAGTCGCGCTCCCGTCGCTCCGCTACATCATCCACCTCTCTGCTCCGGGCTGGAATGTCGCGGGCGCCAGCGAACCGCCCTTCCTCGGCGTGGCGATCGGGCACAACGAACGAATCGGCTGGGGACTCACGATCGTCGGCACCGACCAGCACGACGTCTACGTGGAGGAGCTCAACCCGGCAAACGAGAACGAAGTGAAGTTCAACGGCCGATGGGAGCCGCTCCGGATCGTCCGCGAGAAGATCGTCGTGAAGGGCGCGGCTCCAGAAGACATCGAGTTGAAGTTCAGCCGTCACGGTCCGATCTTCCACACCGACAAGGCGAAGGGGCGCGCCTATGCGCTCCGATCGGCGCTGCATCAGCCCGGCACGGCAGCGTATCTCGCGGGTCTGCGGCTGTCGCAGGTGCGTGACTGCAAGTCGTTCCTGGACGCGGCGAACTACTGGAACTCGCCGTCCGAAAATCTGATCTGCGGTGATGTCGACGGGAACATCTCGTGGCAGGCTTCGGCGCTTACGCCATCACGGAAGGGGTGGTCGGGACGGCTGCCTGTACCTGGCACCGGCAGCTACGAGTGGGAAGGCTTCAGGAAGGACCTGCCTCGTGAGCTGAATCCTTCGCGGGGCTTCATCGCAACCGCGAACAACAACATCCAGCCAAAAGGCTACCGTCCGCTCATGTTCAAGGCTGCGCCCTCACCGTTCGATCGAATCGAGCGGCTGCTCCAGTTGATCAAGCCAGGCGCGAAGTACACCGTCGAAGACAGCAGCCGCTGGCAGCACGATGCACTCTCGCTGCGGGCGGCAACCGACATCCCGCGCTTTCGCGGCTGGACGTCGTCGGATCCAGAGGTCGAAGCCGCGCGCACTGAGATTGCAAGCTGGGACGGCGTCTACACGCGGGAGAGCCGGCCTGCGGCTCTGTACGAGACGTGGCGAACCGGCGCTGGAGAGGGCGGGCGGGGCCGTGGCGGACGAGGCCAGGCCGCCGCGACCGATGAAACCGAATCACCTCGAGAACAGGTCGAGGCGCGATTGAAGACCGCTGTGGAGGCGCTCAAGAAAACGCAGGGCGCCGACAAGTCTCAGTGGCGCTGGGGCCGGATGCACACGCGGTCCTTCGCCCACGCGTTTGTGCCGGCCTTCAGCCTGCCGACCGTGGAACGCAGCGGAGGATCTGGCACCGTAGCGGCCGACGGCGCCAGCTACCGCGAGATCTTCGATGTCGCCAACTGGGATCGATCACTGGTGATCAATACGCCGGGCCAGTCCGGACAGCCTGCCAGCAAGTTCTACGGCAACCTGCTGCAGGAGTGGGCTGACAACAAGTACTTCAACCTGGCGTTTTCAAAGGAGGCCGTGGAGAAGGTCGCCGCGCATCGGCTGACCCTTACTCCGGTCCGGTAGCCCGGTGAGGAGCGCCAGTCTGACACGAGCCAAACGGCTCACTCACGACGGCACTACGGCGCCACGGCACGACAAAAACCATTAATTATCGTGTTCGTTGTGTCGTCGCGTCGTCGTGAACGGCCGAAGGCCGAGCGGCCGTGGGCTCACTTATCCCAAGAAATCCTACCGAACGATCACTGGCGGCGGAGCGACGGATGCCGGCAGTTCGATCGGCACGACCAGTGCGGGCAGCGCCGTCCAAGGTGCTGGTTGGCCGTGCCCGAAGTCGCCGATGACGAGCACGGGCGTGCCCGGCGAATCAACGCTACGCCGGTCTTCCGACAGCTTCCACTGGTCGCCCCATCCGTACAACCACTGCGCGTCGCGCTGAAGCATGCGCACGCAGGCATGACTGGCCGCGTAGCCCGGGAGATCGAACTGGTGGAAGGAGACCCCCCGGCTGTTGATGAAGTTGAAGTACCACTCGAGCACCCACGCATCGTTGTCGGTGCTGGTGCGCTTGCGTGAACGCCAGGTCAGGTTGAAAGAACCGGCGGGAGTTGCAGTCTCCTTGCGTCCGCTGCTGATCGGGCCCCACCGAACCAACTGACCGGATTCGTAGGCGCCAAACACCTGGGACGGCTGGTGGACGACGACGTACTTCGGGTGCGCGGCGGCTGCCGGCCACTCGCGGGGTAGCGGACTGTAGGCGAGTTCGTCCTCCTGCCACGCCGAGGGGACGACAAGACCCGGCACGGGGGGATCGGTGCGAACGAGGTGTTCGCGATCCCGTCGATTCAACTTCTCGAGGACGTCGATCTGCGGTTGGGTGAAGCGGTCGCGAAGCTCTTTGTCAGTCTTCGGGAGCGGTTGAATCGTGAACGCCGCCTGCGCGGCGCCGACCGGCGCGGGCTGGAGGCAGACTGCGAGCAGCCAGATCAGTGTCGCCGGGGCGAGACTCACCGGCGAGCCGGATTCGCGGCCGAGGCGCCAGTCCCAGGCTGCAGGCGCTTTTCGAAGAACGCCCAGACGCGGTTCCAGGAGTCAATCTGCTCCGGGCTGTCGTCGCGTTCGAGCGTGTCCGGATTGACGCGGCGGTTGAAGGTGTGGCCGCCGCTCGACGGGCCAACAGGTGGATCCACGTAAACCTTGGTCTCGGCGAGGTCCGGCTTCCGCGAGCGCAGCGCGTCCACGATCTGCTGGTCTTCGTAGTAGTAGACGTCCGTATCGTTGGTCGCCACGTGCACGAGAAGCGGGGTCTTCAGCTTGTCGACATGGTAGAGGGGCGATCGCTTGATGTACTCGTCCCGCTTCTCGAAGGGCAATCCGCCGATCCGCTTCTGCGTCGCGAAACTCCGCTGGTAGCCAGGCCCCGAAAACGACAGCCGGTGGATCAGGTTCGTGACCGGCACCATCGCGACGGCGGCCTTGAACGGTGTCGTGTCGCGGAAGACGGAGAACAACGAGATGTAGCCGCCATGGCTCCATCCCATGATGCCGAGGCGGTTGGCGTCAACGTGCGGCAGGGTCTTCAGGTAGTCGACCGCGCTCATGACGTCCTCTATTTCGTAGCCGCCGTAGTCGATCTCCATGTAGTGCTTCTCACCGTAGCCGGTGCTGCCGCGGTACTCGGGCGCGACCACGACGTAGCCGCGCTCGACGGCCTCGCGGACGAAGGGCCAGTAGGTAATCGCCCAGTTGCTGTGCACACCGCCGTGGACCAACACAACGGCAGCGTGCCCGGCGGCACCGCGCTTCTTCAGCGGCTGAAAGACATACGCCGGGATGTCGAGGTCGCCGACACTACTGCGGTAGGTCACCTTCTGAAAGTCCACAACGCCGGCGGTTACCGCCGTCCAGCGCTTGTCTTCTTCCGCCTTCTGCTGGATCTGCCGCTCGAAGTTGACACCTCGGCCATGGTCGGCGTGGTCGTTGCTGACGTAGAGCTGCCTGGCGCGGGCCTCGTCCATCGGCCCCTGCCACCCGCCGCGCCCGCCGGCTGCCGGCGTCGCCGGCGCCTGTGGCTGTTGCTGCGGTGGCGGCGCCTGCTGCTGACCGCTCTGGCGTACAGGCGCCTGCGTCTGGACCTGGGCGCCGATCGTCGTGACCGCCGCCATCATCGCTGCGGCGCACCAACCCTGCTTTCGACTGATACTCACGGGATCTCCCTGTATTCTGGCGCCCGACCTCAAGGTCGGGCCTACCTGACGCTTACTCTGATTGGATCGCGCCGAACTCCGGCACATCCGGTTCGGTCGGCGGAATGCTCTCCATCAGGCGTGCGCAGGTGTTCCACCGCAGCACGGCCTCGTCGTTGCCTGGCGGCCGGATCGCTTCGGCGCGCTCGTAATACGTCATTGCTTCGCGCAGCCATTCCTGCGCCGACCGTCCGGACCCGGGCCGGTCGCTGCGGAGCACGGCCTTGCCGCGCCGCTCTCTCACGATCCCGGTGTAGTAGGCACGCTTGTAGTCGTCGGTGATGCGCGCCAGCGCCTTGTCGGCCTCCGCGGCCGCCCGCGCATGAGGCCCATCGGGGAACTGGTCGGTCAGCGCCAGCACGTACGTGACGAGGGCCTCCTGGTGCCCGGCGTCGATGCGCAGGATGTCGAGGCAGATGCTCTCGGCCTCGGCTGGCTCATTGAGCAGCCGGTACCGCTCCGCCTGGGCAAGCGCCGCCGGAATGGCACCTTGCGAGAGAGTCTTGAGCTCGAACATGGGCCTACCTCAACATTCTGAGCAGCCTGCTGACGGGGTCGTAGAACCGGTCGACGACGCGCTCCTTCAACGGGATGATCGCATTCTCCGTGATCGTTATGTGCTCCGGACAGACTTTCGTACAACACCGTGTGATGTTGCAATACCCGATGCCGTGCAGCTCCCTGAGCTCAGCGACGCGGTCCTCGGCATCGAGCGGGTGCATCTCCAGTGCCGCGGCGTAGGTCAGGAAGCGCGGGCCGATGAACTGCTCGTGCATGGCATGGTCACGCAAAACGTGACAGACGTCCTGGCAGAGGAAACACTCGATGCACTTCCGGAACTCCTGCACCCGGTCGACGTCGGCCTGCGCCATGCGCCACGTGCCGTCCGGCGCATCCGGCGTCCGCGGCTTGAACGGTTTGATCTTCTTCTTGACTTCGAAGTTCCACGAGACGTCGGTGACCAGGTCGCGGATTGGCGGAAAGGCCCGCATCGGTTCGACCGTCACCGGCTCCTCGAGCGGCAGATCGCTGAGCCGGGTCATGCACATCAGGCGCGGCTTGCCGTTGATTTCCGCGGAGCACGAACCGCATTTTCCGGCCTTGCAGTTCCACCGGCACGCGAGGTCGCCGGCCTGCGTCGCCTGGATCCTGTGGATGGCGTCGAGCACCACCATACCGGGCACGATCTCGGCGGTGTAGTCGCGGAATCCGCCGCCGGTGTGGTCGCCTCGCCAGACTTTGAATGTTACCTGCTGCATCGGCAGTTCCTACTTCGTCTGCTCTTCGATGATCTGCGCCAGTTCGGCGGGCATCGCGGGGATCGGGACGCGCCGCAATTGCATTGTGCCGTCCGCCGCCTTGTGCACGGCGAGATTGATCGTCGCGAACTCCTTCGACTTCTCCGGGTAATCTTCGCGGAAGTGGCCGCCGCGGCTTTCCTTCCGTTCGATCGCGCACCGCGCGATGGCTTCCGAGACCGTGAGCAGGTGTTCGAGGTCGAGCGCCGTGTGCCAGCCCGGGTTGTATTCCCGGTGCCCGTGCACGGCGGCTGAGGCAGCACGCCGCTTGAGGCCGTCGAGGACGGTGATGGCCTCGCTCATCTCGTCTTCCAGCCGCACGATGCCGACCAGCCGCTGCATCGCGTCCTGCAGATCGTGCTGGATCGTATAGGGGTTCTCGGTGCGGCCCGGCTCGAATGGCTCGAGTGCCCGCGCTGCCGCCGCGTCAGCCGCCGGTTGGTCCACCGCCACCCGGGGGTTCGCCTGCGCGAACGCCGCCGCGTACTCGCCGGCGCGCTTCCCGAAGACGAGCAGATCCGACAGCGAATTGCCCCCGAGCCGGTTCGCACCATTGATCCCCGCCGCGCACTCGCCGGCCGCGAACAGGCCGGGCACGCTCGACATCTGCGTCTCGGCATCCACCCGTACCCCGCCCATCACGTAGTGCGTCGTCGGACCGATTTCCATCGGCTCCTTCGTGATGTCGATGCCCGCCAGCTCCTTGAACTGGTGATACATGCTCGGGAGCTTCCGCTTGATGTGGTCCTCGGCGTTGGGCAGCCGCTTCTTGATCCACGCGATGTCGAGGAACACCCCTCCATGCGGGCTGCCCCGGCCGGCCTTCACCTCGCGGTTGATGCAGCGCGCGACGTGATCGCGGGTGAGAAGCTCTGGCGGCCGCCGTGCCGACTTGTCGCCCTGCGTGTAGCGCCAGCCCTCTTCCTCGTTGTCGGCGGTCTGATTGCGGTAGGGCTCCGGGATGTCGTCGAACATGAAGCGGCGGCCCTCCTTGTTCACGAGGATGCCGCCTTCGCCGCGCACGCCTTCCGTCACCAGCAGCCCCTGGACGCTCGGCGGCCAGATCATGCCGGTCGGGTGGAACTGGATGAACTCCATGTCGATCAGCTCGGCCCCGGCATGGTAGGCGAGCGAATGGCCGTCGCCCGTGCCTTCCCAGCTGTTGCTCGTGATCCGGAACGCGCGGCCCAATCCGCCGGTGGCGAGCACCACCGCGCTGGCGCGAAACAGCTTGAAGCGGCCGCGGTGGCGTTCGTAGCCGATGACGCCGGCGACGCGCCCATCCGTCGTGAGGACGGCCACGACCGTGAACTCCATGTGCACGTCAATGCCGCGGTGGATGCCGTGATCCTGGAGAGTACGGATCATCTCGAGCCCGGTCCGGTCGCCGACGTGGGCCAGGCGCGGATAGCGATGACCGCCAAAGTTGCGCTGCAGTATTCGTCCGTCGGCCGTTCGGTCGAAGACCGCGCCCCACGCCTCGAGCTCGCGGACGCGGTCCGGCGCTTCGCGCGCGTGCAGCTCCGCCATCCGCCAGTTGTTGACGTACTGGCCGCCGCGCATGGTGTCGGCGAAATGCACCTTCCAGCTGTCGCGATCGTCGACATTGGCCAGCGCCGCCGCGATGCCGCCCTCGGCCATGACGGTGTGGGCCTTGCCGAGGAGCGACTTGCACAGGAGGCCGACCTTCACGCCGCCGGCCGAGGCCTCGATCGCGGCGCGCAGCCCGGCGCCGCCGGCCCCGACAATCAGAACGTCGTACTCGTGTGTCTCGTAGGTCATTTCGAATCCGGAAATCGTCGGTCTGCGTGCTGAGGTCGCGGCGGCTCGAGAATCATGCCCAGGGGCGGTTCACGAAACGCCCTACAGGAGCCGGATGTCGTGCCACAGACCCATCGAGCACAGGCGGACGTAGAGATCGGAGAATCCGACCGAGAAGAGGCTCAGCCACGCAAACAGCATGTGCCGGCGGTTGAGGCCGCTCGTGCATGCGTAACTCGCCGAGCAGATCGACGACTTCGAGATCTCGTCACGGCCGCCGCCGACCAGATGGCGCAGCGAGTGACACCCGAAGGTGTAACTCCCCAGAAGCACGACGTTGAGTGCCAGCACCAGTGAGCCGACGCCAATACCAAACGTCTCGCCGCCGGCGCCGTCGGCGAACCACAGCGCCTTCCATGCGTCGTACGCCAGGATGACGATGAAGATGAGCGCCAGGTAGAGAAAGTAGCGGTGGACGTTTTGAAGAATGAGCGGGAACGATCGTTCGCCGAGATACTTTTTTCTCGGCTCGCCGACGGTGCACGACGGCGGATCGGCCCAGAAAGCCTTGTAGTAGGCGCCGCGATAGTAGTAGCAGGTGAAACGAAATCCACCCGGGGCCCAGAGGATCAGCAGGGCCGCTGAAAACGGGAGGGCCGCTGGCCACCACGCGGGCTGCGGGCCAAACCAGGCATGCGCACTGTCACCGAATAGCAGCGGCGAGTAAAACGGCGAGAGGTAAGGGCCGTGCTCGTAGTGGTTCCCCTGGAATGCCGCCCATGTCGAGTAGACGACAAAGGCGGAGAGGCCGAGGAATGTAACAAGGGGCTGAATCCACCACTGGTCGCGACGGTTAGTTTGTCCGAACCGACGTTCTACCAAGGGCCACGCGGCCTGCGCCATCGAGTACTCTCCCGTGCTGGGGACCGTCCGAGTGGGAGAACCATATCGGGGCCGACGCAGGATTGCAAGAGGTCGGGCTGCGCGCCGCTACTTGTGGCGCACGCCGTGTCGCATCACGAGATCGACGCGTTGCAGGAGCGCGATGTGGCGGAGAACGTCGCCTTTCACCGCGATGATGTCGGCGTACTTTCCTGGCGTCACGGTACCGACGTCCTTGTCGGCTTTCATGGCCACTGATGGCCAGTAGGTCGCTCCGCGGATGGCCTGCATCGGCGGCACACCGAGAATGTTGACCCACGCGTCCAGCTCACGCCAGGTGGAACTGCTGTGGAACTTCATCGGGATACCGCTGTCGGTCCCGACCAGCATGACAACACCAGCATCCGAGAGCTGCTTGAACTTGCGAGCGAGTGTCGGACGGCGGATAGCGGTGAGCTGGAAGTAGGGAAGCCGATCCGGGTTGGCGATCGATTTACGGATGTCGGCGATGATCTCCGGCGGCAATCCCACCTGCCATGCCGGGTCGTCGAGCTGCTCAGGATTGTCGCGCAGGTATTCGTAATTGAACAGGCCCTCGATGGTCGGCGTCCAGAACAGCGGGCCCCGGCTCATATTCGCCGTCCGCTCGCGGATCAGTTGCATCACATCTTCGGGGTATTCCGGGGCGCTCGACAGTCCGGTGTGCTCGAAATTGTCGACGCCGGCAGCGAGACCACGCCTGATTTCCTCGGGCCGATGCGAATGGCCGACGACCATGAGGCCATGCTTGTGCGCCTCGTCGACGACGGCGGCGACCTCGGCCGGAGTCATCTGGTCCTGGTCGATCAGCTTGATGCAATTGACGCCGGCCTTTGCGAGCCTGGCGACCTTGGCGCGCGCGTCCTCGGGGCCGTTCACGCCCCAGCGAAAAAGCTCGGTTCCTGGGTAGGGCGCCTTTTGAATGAAGGGCCCGGACACATAAAGGGTCGGGCCGGGGATCTTCCCCGAGTTGATCCGGTCGCGCACGTTAATGCTGGCCTCGAGCGGGGCGCCGAGATCCCGGGCGCTGGTCACACCAGCCAGCAGCAGCTGTTTGGCGGACGCCGGCATGATCACCGGTTCGAACTGGGCCGGGTAGGTCTTGTCCCAGTGCTCGTAATCGGCGTGCCCGTTGATCATCAGGTGGACGTGCATGTCCCAGAGCCCGGGCAGCACGCTCATGCCCTCGGTGGAGATCACCTCAGCGCCTGCGGGTACCTGGAGGGTGCCGACCTGGCCGACCGCCTTGATCCTCTCGCCCTCGATGAGGATGACGCTGTTGCGGATCACGGGACCGCCAAAGCCGTCGATGAGGGTGCCACCGACGAGCGCCGACATCGAGCTCTTCTGCAGGGCCGGAAGATCGACAGACAGGAGCGTGATCACCGCGGCACTGGCAATACTCAGGAAGAAGCGGGTGGATCGGGTCATGGGCGGGGATGTTACTACCGGCGGGGGTACAAGAGAAAAGCCCGCTGCTTTGTTCAAGCAGCGGGCTTTGGAATTAATCCCGGCAGTGACCTACTCTCCCACACAGTTACCCATGCAGTACCATCGGCGGTAGAGGGCTTAACTTCCGTGTTCGGAATGGGAACGGGTGTGACCCCTCTCCTATGGCCACCGGGAAACTTGTTGCCTGGGGTCCCCGCCTTCGCTCCCGAAGCGAGCTACGGCGAGATCGTCCCAGACTATGTCGATGCGAAGGCGGTTTCCGAGACGCCTCCACAGATGTCAAAGAGCCTTACGGCTCTCACAACTGAATATCCTGCAAACGGTAGTTTCTTCGTTCCACGACAGCACGCAGCTTTTGCGTGCATTTGCCGTTTGATCTTTTACGATCGTTCGGACAAAGGAATTATGGTCAAGCCTCACGGCTGATTAGTATCGGTTAGCTCCACACATCGCTGCGCTTCCACACCCGACCTATCACCTGGTAGTCTTCCAGGAGCCTTTAGAGGTCTTGCGACCTGGGAGATCTCATCTTGTGGAGGGTTTCACGCTTAGATGCATTCAGCGTTTCTCCCGTCCGCACGTAGCTACCGAGCGCTGCCGTTGGCACGACAACTCGTACACTAGAGGTGCGTCCATCCCGGTCCTCTCGTACTAAGGACAGCCCCACTCAAATCTCCTCCGCCCATGACAGATAGGGACCGAACTGTCTCGCGACGTTCTAAACCCAGCTCACGTACCACTTTAACCGGCGAACAGCCGGACCCTTGGAACCTGCTACAGCTCCAGGATGTGATGAGCCGACATCGAGGTGCCAAACCTGAGCGTCGATGTGAACTCTTGGCTCAGATCAGCCTGTTATCCCCGGCGTACCTTTTATCCGTTGAGCGATGGCCCTTCCATGCGGAACCACCGGATCACTAAAGCCTGGTTTCCCACCTGCTCGTCTTGTAGGACTCGCAGTCAAGCTCGCTTATGCTTTTGCACTCTACGGCTGATTTCCAAACAGCCTGAGCGAACCTTCGCGCGCCTCCGTTACAGTTTAGGAGGCGACCGCCCCAGTCAAACTACCCACCTAGCAGTGTCCCTGACCTGGATGACAGGTCGAGGTTAGAACGCCGGAGTGTTAAGGGTGGTATCTCACCGTTGACTCCCCCAAGCCCGAGAGCCTGGGTTCAAAGTCTCCCACCTATCCTGCGCATAACACGCCAGCATTCACTACTAAGATGTAGTAAAGGTGCACGGGGTCTTTCCGTCTAGTCACGGGCAACCGGCGTCTTCACCGGTACCACAAATTCGCAGTGCCCCTCGTTGAGACAGCGCCCAAATCATTACGCCATTCGTGCAGGTCGGAACTTACCCGACAAGGAATTTCGCTACCTTAGGACCGTTATAGTTACGGCCGCCGTTTACCGGGGCTTCAGCTCGAAGCTTCGCCTTGCGGCTAACCTCTCCCTTTAACCTTCCGGCACCGGGCAGGCGTCAGGCCATATACGTCGTGTTCGACTTAGCATAGCCCTGTGTTTTTAGTAAACAGTTGCTTGGGCCTCTTTATTGCAACTCGTTCGCGCACGCCATCGCGAGGATGACGCACGTTAATCGAGCACCCCTTCTTCCGAAGTTACGGGGCCAGTTTGCCGAGTTCCTAAACGAGGGTTCTCACTCGCGCCTGAGGATTTTCTCCTCGCGTACCTGTGTCGGTTTACGGTACGGGTACCCACTTCTCTCCTTAGAGGCTTTTCTCGGCAGCGTGGCGTCGACGACTTTACGGGGCAAAGCCCCTCGATATGGCACCTCAGGGAATATGACTCACCGGATTTACCTGGCGAATCCCCCTACATGCCTAAACCCACACGTCCAATCGTGGGCTCGTCTAGCCTCCTGCGTCCCCCCATCGTGATAACGAGAAATAGGTAGTTCCGGAATGTTGACCGGATGTGCATCCGCTACGCCTTTCGGCCTCGCGTTAGCTCCCGACTGACCCTGAGCGGACGAACCTTCCTCAGGAAACCTTACGCTTACGGCGGGGAAGATTCTCACTTCCCTTATCGCTACTTATGCCGGCAGGGTCACTTCTCACCGCTCCACCAGTCCTCACGGTCTGACTTCGCTGCGTATGAGAACGCTCCTCTACCAATATGAGACTCCGCAGAGTCTCGTCTATTCTACGGCTTCGGTCCTGTACTTGAGCCCCGTTATATTGTCGGCCCAGAGCCGCTTGACCAGTGAGCTATTACGCTTTCTTTAAAGGATGGCTGCTTCTAAGCCAACCTCCTGGTTGTCTAAGCGTCTCCAGATCCTTTACCACTTAGTACAGAGTTAGGGACCTTAGCCGGTAGTCTGGGCTGTTTCCCTCTCGACAATGAAGCTTAGCCCCCACTGTCTGACTCCCGAGATACGTGTCGTTGGCATTCGCAGTTTGATTGGATTCAGTAAGCTGGTAAGCCCCCTAGTCCATTCAGTTCTCTACCACCAACGCCGACCTCTCGAGGCTATCCCTAAAGATATTTCGAGGAGAACGGGCAATCACGAGGTTTGATTAGCCTTTCACCCCTACCCACAGCTCATCCAAGCTGTTTTCAACCAACACTGGTTCGGGCCTCCATACGGTGTTACCGCTACTTCACCCTGGCCATGGGTAGATCACCTCGCTTCGCGTCTACTCCATGCGACTTGTCGCCCATTTCGGACTCGCTTTCGCTGCGGCTCGCTTGCGCTTAACCTTGCCACATAGAGTAACTAGCCG
>CAWJNJ010000005.1:695000-1074765 GCA_963844245.1 uncultured Acidobacteriota bacterium
TGGTGAGATACGAGACCTGCTCGTCGATGGTCATGGTTGCCGATGATTATAGGCAGCGTGTGCCGATCGGCGCGACACGCTAACATTAGCCGTCATGGCGGCCGCGCAGAAGCCTGCCTCGTTCTCGCGGCGCGACATACTCAAGGGCGTCGCCGCGGCTGCCGTCGGCACGGTCGTCGGCACGGCCGACTACGGCTACGTCTACGCCCGCCATCGCGTCGGTCTCACCAGGGAAAACGTGCGCGTCAGCGGCCTGTCGCCGGAGCTGGACGGTCTTCGCATCGGCTTTCTCAGCGATCTTCACCGCAGTGACACGGTCAGTCACGAGCTCGCATCTTCGGCCGTGAACCTGCTGATGGCCGAACGCCCCGACATCATCATGCTGGGCGGCGATTACGTCACGTGGGGGGGCGGGCGCAGACGGCGGTTCGTCGACCAGGCCGCGGAAGCACTGGCGCCACTGACAGCCCCCCACGGAGTCTTCGCCATCCTCGGCAATCACGACGATGACAAGGACATGCCGGCGGCGTTGAGCGGGAAGGGGTTCACGGTCCTCAGGGATGCGAGAACGCGAATCCAGGTGAACGGCGTCGCGCTCGAGATCGCCGGCATCCGGTTCTGGACGCGCAAAGCAGGCGACATCTCCCGCGTCGTCAAGGGTGCAGCACCGGATCTCATCCTCCTCGCCCACACGCCATCGCGCCTGAGCGAAGCCGCGGCGCTCGCGATCCCGCTGGTCCTGAGCGGCCACACCCATGGCGGGCAGATCGTACTTCCCGGCGTCGGCGCCATCGCTGCGAGAGAGTTCCCGGTCGTCCAGGGCGTGGGCCGGCAGCAGGGGACCTCGATCTTCGTCAGCCGCGGCGTCGGAACGGTCTACATCCCCGTCCGTGTGAATTGCCCGCCCGAAGTGGCCGTGCTCACGCTCGAGCCCTTCACCCGACTGGCCTGAACGGCCAGATGGTAGATGGAAGATGGTAGATGGAAAAGTGTCGCGCTAGGGGCAACCAGCTCAAAATAGAACCATCTACCACCCCACTTCAACGGGATCGTCCGCCAGGGCGAAACTCACACGCCCAAATCAGGGCCCCGCACGAAACGCCGGCCGTCGATCCGCCACCCGCCCGCAAGGACGATGCGCACGGCAAGCGGGTAAAGCCGGTGTTCCTCGAGCAGGATTCGCTGCGCTAGCGATTCCGCCGTGTCATCGCCCTTCACCGGCACTGTTGCCTGCGCGATGATCGGGCCGGCATCAAGGTCACCGTTCACCAGGTGCACTGTCGCACCACTTACCTTGACGCCGTGAGCGAGCGCCTGCGCCTGCGCGTCGACGCCGGGGAACGCCGGAAGAAGTGAGGGGTGAATGTTGAGGATGGCGTCAGGGAACGCCTCCAGCAGCGGACGCCCGATCAGGCGCATGAAGCCGGCCAGGCAGACGAGCGTCACGCCGCGATCCTTCAGTGCCTTCGCCAGCGCGCGATCAAAGGCGTCTCGATCCGGGAAGTCACGGTGGCTGATCGTCAGGGCCTCGATCCCGGCGGCCCTGGCGCGATCGAGGCCAGGAGCGCCGGCCTGATTCGAGATGACGACAGCAATGCGAGCCGGCAGGTCGCCGGCGGCCCGGGCGTCGATCAGCGACTGCAGATTGCTGCCGCGGCCCGAAATCAGAACGCCGATCGCGCTAGCCGACGTAGCGAACCCCTTCGCCACCTTCGCCTACGACTCCGACACGCACCGCGCCGGTTTCTTGAGAGGAGGCCAGTTGCTCGAGCAGCGCCGCCACGCTCTCGGGCGCGCAGGCGATGATCAGTCCAATCCCCATGTTGAACGCCCTGAACATGTCGGCCTCGGGAACATTCCCGGTGCTCTGCAGCCAGCGGAAGATCGACGGCACGTTCCAGCTGGATCGATCGATCTCCGCATGCACTCCGTCCGGCAGGATGCGCGGCAGATTGTCGGTCACACCGCCACCCGTGATGTGGGCCATACCCTTGATCAATCCGCTGCTCAGTAGCGGCCGGATCACCGGCAGGTAGGAGCGGTGCGGGACCAGGAGCGCCTCGCCAATCGTCGCACCGAGCTCCGGCACGCGGCTGTCGTGCGACAGACCCGCGGTATCGAACGCGATCCGGCGGGCGAGCGAATAGCCGTTGGTATGCAGGCCTGACGAGGGGAGCCCAATCAGGACATCGCCGGCAACGATGGACTTGCCGTCGATCAGTCGCGCCCGAGGAACGGCACCGACGATGAAGCCGGCGACGTCGTATTCGCCGTCGGCATAGAAGCCCGGCATTTCGGCGGTCTCGCCACCAAGAAGCGCACATCCATTTTCCCGGCACGCCGCGGCCAGACCCTCCACGATCTGGACGGCAACATCGGGATTCAGTCGGCCGGTGGCCAGGTAATCCAGAAAGAAGAGTGGCTCGGCGCCCTGCACGAGGATGTCGTTGACGCAATGGTTGACGAGATCGCGCCCGATCGTCCGGTGCTCGCCCGTCATGAACGCGACTTTCAGCTTGGTGCCGACGCCGTCCGCGCTCGACACCAGCACCGGGTCCTGCATGCCGGCTGCGTCGAGGCGAAAGAGACCGCCAAAGGAACCGATGTCCGAGAGGACGCCGGGCGTGAAGGTGCCCTGTGCGAGCGTCCGAATGCGGCGGACGACTTCATGTCCGGCGTCGATGTCTACGCCGGCCTGGCGGTAATCCATAGGTCTCTTCGCTCTAGAACTCGAGCTTCCGGATGAGTGCTTCCGCGGTGCGCCTGGTAGGAGTGCCGGCCTTGGCCTGCCAGTAGCTGCGCCGGACGGTGACGAAGAAGCGCTCCTCGATGAAGTCTTCCTCGAGCATGTCGAACGCTTCGCGGAGCAGTTCCAGCCCTTCTTCAGGCTTGGCCTGCTGCTCGAGCACTTTCATGGTGAGCGGCGTGTTCCGCAGCGCGACCGATCCGATCGCCAGCGCGATGGCGGCGCGGGCCGGATCCCGGCTCGGCGCACCGCGATCGATCAGTGTCCGCAATGCGTCTTCGTTGCCCGCGATGGCCAGGGCGGCAAGCCCCGTCGCGGAGCCGCGGAGCAGTTCCTGGAAACCGATCTGCGAGACCGAGAAGTCCAGCGACTCGGTCAGGTATCCGACGTGCGAACCACAGTTCACGCCGACGAGGCAGATGGCAGCTGCGATCGCCGGCTGCGTAGGCTTTGGCGCGGTCCGCTGGAGTTCGGCAAATGTGGCGACGGCACGCTTGTCGCCGATCTTCCCCAATGCCAGCACCGCATCGTCCTGCAGCGGACCATCGAGTTTGGCGACCTCCGTCAGCGTGGCAAAGGCGTATGCCCCTTTGTAATCGCCAACCGCTTCGATCACGGCGCTGCGGAAGAAATCCTGCCCGCGCGTGATCAGGCGGTTGATCGTGTCCTGCGCGGCCTTCTCCTTGCCGTGCGCGGCAATCGCGCGGGTCAGCGCCGGCCGGACGAATTCGGATTCTTCGGTCGCGAGTGCGGCGATGAGACGCGGGAGCGCGGCCGGGTCGGGATGGTGCTCGAAGAAGGCGTAAGCGACGGCGCGAAGGCGATCGTTCTTCTCGCCCAGTGCCTGCACCATCACGTCGTGGGTGCCTGGATCGTTGAAGCCGGAGAGCAGCACCAGGCCGCGGAACCGGACGTATCCATCAGCGTGCTTCGCGACAGCCGCCGTTAGCGCGGGGACGGCGATCGCAGGCGCGGCGCGACGGATCGTGCGGGCCGCCTCCATGCGAACCGGGAACTCGAGCGTCGCCAGTTTGTCGATAGAGGCGCGGACCTGTTCGGCGGTGACTTCCTTTGCTGCCGCACCGGCTTCCTGGGCAGTGTTCACGGCCGGCGTCAGCAGCAGCAACAAGGCGATGGCGGCGATTCGCATGATGACTAGTCCAGCGCTTTCAGCGCGAGCTGAAGGTAGGCCTGCTCATCGCGCGGGAACGCCACCGGGTAGACGCCGGTGTAGCAGGAGGTGCAGTACGACGCTTGCTCGCCGCCGACTGCCGACTTCAGCCCGGTCAGGCTCAAGTACGAGAGCGAGTCCGCTTCGATGTACTTGCGGATCTCTTCAGCGGTGTGGGTGGCGGCAATCAGCTCCGAGCGGCTCGGCGTGTCGACGCCATAGAAACACGGCGAGATAGTGGGCGGACAGCTGATGCGCAGATGGACCTCGCGGGCGCCGGCGGCACGGACCATCTTCACGATCTTCCGGCTCGTGGTGCCGCGAACGATCGAATCGTCCAGCAGGATGACGCGCTTGCCCTCGAGAATGCTGCGAACAGGATTGAGCTTCACGCGCACGTTGAAGTGGCGGATCGACTGCTGCGGCTGAATGAAGGTGCGGCCAATGTAGTGGTTCCGAATCAGCCCCATCTGCAGCGGCAGTTTCGCGCGCTCAGCGTAGCCGATGGCCGCGCAGACGCCGGAGTCCGGGATCGGCACGACGACATCTGCCTCGACCGGCGCTTCCATCGCCAGGTGCTGCCCGAGCGCGGTCCGCACTTCGTTCACGCTGCGACCGAACACGTAACTGTCGGGACGAGCGAAGTAAACGTGCTCGAACACACAATGCGCGAGCGGGGCCTTCGGGAACGGGTGAAACGAGCGCAGCCCGCCCTCGCTGATCACCAGCACCTCGCCGGGCTCGATGTCGCGAACGTAGGTGGCGCCGATCAGGTCGAGCGCACACGTTTCGGAGCAAACGATCCAGGCATCACCGAGCCGGCCGAGCGCCAGCGGCCTGAACCCATGCGGATCGCGCGCGGCGATGAGCCGGTTCTTGGTGAGCAGCGCAAGCGAGAACGCGCCGCTGACCTGCTTCACCGACTCGATCAGGGCCTCCTCGACGGAAGGCGCCTTCGACTTGGCATAGAGGTGCAGGACGACCTCGGTGTCGCTGCTGGTCTGAAAGATCGAACCATCCCGGACGAGTTCATCCCGAAGCTCGCGCGCATTCACGATGTTTCCGTTGTGGGCGACGGCAATCTGGCCGTGAGCGCAGTCGATCAACATCGGCTGGGCGTTCTCGAGGCGGCTCTCGCCGGCCGTCGAGTAGCGCGTGTGGCCGATGGCGAGATGTCCGGGAAGGGATGTCAGGCTCTCGGGCGTGAAGGCGTCGGCGACGTGGCCCATCGCCCGGGAAACGCGCATCTTGACGCCGTCCCCAGTCGCGATGCCGGCACTTTCCTGCCCCCGGTGCTGCAGGGCATACAACCCCAGGTACGTGAGGTTGGCGGCCTCGGGATGCCCGAAGATGCCGAAGACTCCGCACTCGTCTTTGAATTTATCCAACATTCGTGGTCCCGGGTTCGCTTCGTGAATTCTACGACGCCTGCCGCTGGAAGACCTTCCCGAGTGCATTCGACCACCGGTTCTCGGCGTCGCGCACGTCACACTCGATCGCCGGCTGTCCGGCGACGGTGATCTTCAACCTGGTCCCGCCGGTCCGACCGATCACCCGAGCCGGGACGCCAACCTCGGCCGCCAGTTGCAGCAGAGTTGCGGTTTCGTCTTGCCCCGCGGTGACAACCACTCGTGATGCGGATTCAGAAAACAGCGCCGAATCCACACGTGCGCCGGCCGCCGGCACATCGACCTCACAACCGATGCCGCCGCTGTCGAACGTGCACTCCGCTAAGGTGACCGCGATTCCGCCATCGGAGCAGTCGTGCGCGGAGTGCAGCAGCCGAGCCGACGCGGCCCGCCCGAGCAGTCCGATCAGCGCGCGCTCCTTCGCCAGGTCCAACTGCGGCGGCTGACCCTGGACGATGCCGTGGACTGTCTGCAAGTACTCCGTGCCCCCGAGCTCGTCGTACGTCTCGCCGAGCAGGACGACGACGTCGTCGGGTCCTCGGAAAGCGCGTGCGATCGCGCAGCTCGCATCCTCGATGAGCCCGACTACACCCAGAACGGGAGTCGGATAAATCGCCTTACCGTCGGTCTCGTTGTAGAGACTGACGTTGCCGCCAGTAATCGGCACCTCGAGTGCGCGGCACGCCTCGCCGATCCCTCTCACCGCTTCGGCGAGCTGCCACATGATCTCGGGACGCTCCGGGTTGCCGAAGTTCAGGCAGTTGGTCGCGCCAATCGGCTGGGCACCCGCGCAGGCGACGTTGCGCGCCGCTTCCGCCACCGCCAGCATCGCGCCGCGGAACGGATCGAGGAAGCAGTAGCGACCGTTGCCGTCGACCGACATCGCGAGCGCCCGCGCCGTGCCCTTTACGCGCACGACGGCAGCCCCCATGCCCGCGAGCACGATCGAGTTGGTGCGGACCATGTGGTCGTATTGCTGATACGCCCAGCGCTTGCTGGCGACGGTTGGTGACGCGAGGATCCGGAACAGGGCATCCTGTGCCGCCACCTGGGGCAGCGCCGCGCCGTCCAGCTGCTGGACGGCGTCCAGGTAGGAGGGCCGCGTCATGGGACGGTTATAGACCGGAGCATCGTCGACCAGCGCGGTGTTCGGAATCTCGGCGACGACCGTGCCGTGATCCTTGACGCGCAGCAGACCGTCGTTGGTGACGTAGCCGACATGGGCCGCGTGCAGGTCCCACTTGTCGAAGATCGCCTCGACCTCCGGCTCGCGCCCTTTCTTCACGACCAGCAGCATGCGCTCCTGCGACTCCGACAGCATGATCTCGTAAGCGGTCATGCCGGTCTCGCGCTGGGGCACGTGCATCACGTCGATTTCGATGCCGCTGCCGCTCCTCGCGCCCATCTCGGACGTGGCGCAGGTCAGACCGGCGGCGCCCATGTCCTGAACGCCGATCAAGGCATCGCCCTTCATCAGCTCCAGGCATGCCTCGAGCAGGAGCTTCTCCATGAAGGGATCGCCCACCTGGACGGCCGGGCGCTTCTCCGCCGACTTGTCGTCGAACTCGGCCGACGCCATGGTCGCGCCATGAATGCCGTCGCGGCCGGTCTTGGCGCCGACGTAATACACCGGGTTGCCGACACCCTCTGCACGCCCCATCACGAGCGCGTCCGCGCCGGCAAGCCCGAGGCAGAACACGTTGACGAGCGGGTTGCCCGCATACATGTCGTCGAAAACGATTTCCCCGCCAACAGTCGGGATCCCGATGCTGTTGCCATAGCCTGCGATGCCGGCGACGACGCCCTCGACGATTCGGCGGGTCCGCGCACCGTGCTCGCCGTCCAGGGAACCAAACCGCAACGAGTTCATCAGCGCCACGGGACGCGCGCCCATGGTGAAGATGTCGCGGATGATGCCGCCGACGCCGGTCGCGGCGCCCTGGTAGGGCTCGATGAAGGACGGGTGGTTGTGGGATTCGATCTTGAACACAGCGGCGAGTCCGTCGCCGATGTCGACCGCGCCGGCGTTCTCTCCTGGCCCCTGAAGCACGCGCGGCCCCTGGGTCGGCAGCGTGCGGAGATGTACTCGCGAGCTCTTGTAGCTGCAGTGCTCCGACCACATCACCGAAAAGATGCCGAGCTCGGTCAGCGAGGGCTCCCGGCCCATGGCCGCCACGATTCGGGCGTACTCGTCGGCTTTGAGTCCGTGGCGTTCGAGAAGGGCGGCGTCGACTGTGCTCATGCTGAAAAAGGTCCTAAGCCGTGAGGGCACCGCGCGAAGCGAGCGAGGCAACCACCGATTCGAAGAAAACGAGACCGTCTTCACTACCGAGCGTGGCCTCGCAGGCCCGCTCCGGGTGCGGCATCAATCCGACCACGTTGCGCTGCTCGCTGCAGATGCCGGCAATGGCGTGAATCGAGCCGTTCGGGTTCGAGCTGTCAGAGAGCTGGCCCGCTTCGTCGCAGTAGCGCAGGACGATCCGGCCCGCCGACTCGAGCCGTTCGAGGGTCTCGGGATCCGCGAAATAGTTGCCTTCACCGTGGGCGATCGGGATCCGCAGCACCTGGCCCCGTGCCGCCCGGAGCGTGAACGGCGTGTCAGTCTGTTCGATCCGGACGCGCACGTGTTCGCAGTGGAACTTCAGGTCCCTATTGCGGATCAGCGCACCCGGCAGCAGCTTCGCCTCGCAGAGCACCTGGAACCCGTTGCAGATGCCGAGCACCGGGCCGCCCGATGAGGCGAATTCGGCGACCGCCTTCATCACGGGCGAGAACTGTGCGATCGCGCCCGTGCGCAAGTAGTCGCCGTAGGAGAAACCACCCGGCAGGATCACGACGTCGGCACCCTTCAGGTTCGATTCTTTGTGCCAGATGAATTCGGCGTCGTATCCGAGGACGTGCTTCGCGGCGTGATACGCGTCGTGGTCGCAGTTCGAACCGGGAAAGACAATGACGGCGAATTTGGTTTTAGGCATAGACGCATCGTCTCGCATTACTCAGTTGCGGTGGGGCCCCCCACCGCATTACTTACTTGCGGTGGGGCCCCACCCCCACCGCCTGCCAGCGCTCGCTCTCGCTCGCGCCGCTCATTCGTGGCTATTCGACCTCGATCCGATAGCTTTCGATCACGGGATTGGCGAGCACCTTGTCGGCGACGCTCGACGCGACCTCGCGCGCCTTGTCGGCCGAGGCGGCGTCGATCTCGAGCTCGAAATACTTGCCCTGCCGGACGTCGCCGATCCCGGCGTATCCAAGTGAATGCAGCGCTTCGGCAATCGTGCGTCCCTGGGGATCGAATACCGACTTCTTCAGCGTGACGAAAACTTTGGCTTTCATGATCCAAGCACCCGTTTGAAGATGGCGTCCACGTTGCGGAGCTGATCGTCCAGATCGAAGGCTTTCTCGATCTCGGCCGGCGGCAGCACCTTGACCAGGTCCGCGTCGGCGAGCAGGAGTTCCTTGAAGTCCTTCTGCTCGTGGAAAGACCGCATCGCATTCCGCTGGACCCACTCGTAAGCCTGCTCGCGCGAAATGCCGCGGCGAGCCAGTTCCAGCAGCACCGTGCCCGAAAAGACAACCCCGCGGGAGCGCCCGAGGTTCTGAAGCATCCGGTCTGGATACACGACCATGCCGGCCGCAATTCGCGTGAAGCGCCGCAGCATGTGATCGAGCGCGATGAAGCTGTCGGGAAGGATCACGCGCTCGACCGAGGAGTGCGAGATGTCCCGCTCGTGCCACAGCGCGATGTTCTCGAGCGCGGCCATGGCATTGGCGCGAATCAACCTGGCGAGCCCGGTGATCTGTTCGCAGCCGATCGGATTGCGCTTGTGCGGCATCGCCGACGAGCCCTTCTGGCCCTTGGCAAACGGTTCTTCGACTTCACCGATCTCGGTCTTCTGCAGACCGCGAATCTCGAGTGCGAATTTCTCGAGAGACGCGGCCGTGATCGCCATCGCGGTCATCAGCTCGGCGTGCCGATCGCGCTGAATGACCTGGGAGGAAACGGGAGCCGGCTGCAGCCCCAGCGTCTCGCAAACTTTCGCTTCAATCGACGGGTCGAGGTGCGCAAACGTCCCGACCGCGCCGGAAATCTTGCCGACGGCGATCACATCGCGCGCGCGGAGCAGGCGCTCGAGATTGCGTTGAAGCTCGGCATACCAGAGCGCCAGCTTCACGCCAAAGGTCATCGGCTCGGCATGGACGCCATGCGTGCGGCCGATCATCGGCGTTCGGCGATGCTCCTCGGCGCGGATCCGGACGGCGTCCATCGCACCCGCCACCCCGCGGATGATCAGGTCGCAGGCCTGGCGCATCTGCAATGACTGCGCGGTGTCGACGACGTCCGATGATGTCAGACCGAAATGCAGCCAGCGCGCCGCGGGACCGACCTTCTCGGCGACCGCCGTGGTGAAGGCGATCACGTCGTGCTGCGTGACCTGCTCGATGGCTTCGATCCGGTCGATGTCGAAGGCGGCTTTCGCCCGCAACTCCCGGGCGGCGTCGGCCGGCACAATGCCCGCTTCCGCCATGGCGTCGGCTGCGGCCAGCTCCACTTCGAGCCAGGTCTCGTAGCGTCGCTGCTCACTCCAGATGGCCCCCATCTCGGGGTGCGTGTAGCGTCGAATCATCCTAAATTGAGGCTCCGGTCCCTACTGCAGCGCGAGGCGTTCGGCCGTCAGATCCGGCGATCCGGAACCGACGACGGTCGCGGCAAGCTGTTGGCCGCTGAAGAGTTCATTGGCGACGCGCTGCACGTCATCGGCAGTCACGTTCTCGACGCCGGCAAGCGTCTCATCGAGGCCGAAGTGCCGGTCGAAGTAGATCTCCTGGCGGGCAAGGTGCGACATGCGGCTGGCGGTGTTTTCCAGGCTGAGCATGAGGCTGCCCTTCAAATGATCCTTGGCGCGCCGCAACTCAGACTCCGGCACCAGTGTGCGCTTCAGCGCCTTGAGTTCCACGACACACAGGTCCACGACTTCTTCGATCGCGTCGTTGGCACAACCGGCGTAGATCGTCAGGTTGCCGGCGTCGCGATAGGCACTCATTCCGCTGAACACCGAGTACGCGAGGCCGCGCTTCTCGCGCACATTCTGGAACAGCCGCGAGCTCATCGAGCCGCCAAGGACTGTATTCAGGATGTAGCTGACGTAGCGATCGTCGTGTCGCTGCGGATAGCTCGTGGTGCCAAGACAGACGTGGCTCTGTTCGATCTCTTTCGTCCGCGTGATCACCTGCGGCACCACGTTCGGCGGTGTTCCGTTCAGCGGCTCACCTTCGCGCTTCACGGAACCAAAGGCCTGCTGAATCAGGTCCTTTACCTTCGCGTGCTCGATGTTGCCGGCAGCAGAAACGATGATGTTCGAGCCGACGTAAGCACCGGCAAAGTACTGGCGCAAAGCGTCCTGGGTGAGAGCCTGAACCGTCTCGTTGGACCCCAGGATCGGCCGGCCGAGCGGATGGCCTTCCCAGAAATGCTGGGTGAACACTTCGTGGACGAGATCGTCCGGTGTGTCCTCCACCATCTTGATCTCTTCGAGGATGACCTTCTTCTCGCGCTCGATTTCCTCGGCAGCAAAGGCGGGGCGCAGCACGATGTCGGACAGCAGATCCACGGCCAGCGGCAGGTGCTCGTCGAGCACTTTGATGTAGTAGCTGGCGTATTCCTTGGCAGTAAAGGCGTCGAGTTGCCCACCGATCGAGTCGATCGACTGCGCGATGTCTTCGGCGGTTCGCGTGTCGCTGCCCTTGAAGAGCATGTGCTCTACGAAGTGCGCGATACCACTCCGGGCGTCGGACTCATGCCTCGAACCGCGGGTGAGCCACACGCCAATGGTGACGGAACGGACATGCGGCATCGTCTCGGTGATGAGCCTGAGTCCGTTGCCGAGGACCTCGCGAACGACCATGTCTTAGATGGACTGCCGGAAATCGTTGATTAATAAGGAGTTAGGAGGAAGCTAGAAAAGAAGAATGATATCACACCTGCAGGCGTGATCCAAAGCCGCCGACATCAGTCGCATGGGCTGTCAGCCCCGTCCGCGCTCAGTTCGGATCGAGGCGGCCCATAGTACAATCAGGGTTCTCCGCGCACCGTGTAAGCCCCACACCATGACTGCCAAGACCGATCTCGCCGGCCTCGAACTGCACGAAATTGAGCAGGAACTCGTCCGCCTCGGCCATCCGGGCTTCCATGGACGCCAGATCTTCCAGTGGATTCATAAGCGCGGCGTCACGGACCTCGCCCTGATGACCGACCTCGGCCGTGAGGTGCGTCAGCGGCTGGCTTCTGAAGTCGAGATCCACACACCCGAGGTCGTCCGAAGAGAACGCTCCACCGACGGGACGACCAAGCTGCTGCTGAGGCTGGCGGACGGCAAGCAGATCGAGTCAGTCTTCATTCCCGATACGCCGTCGCAGACCTTCTGTATTTCGACGCAGGTCGGCTGCGCGATGAAGTGTGCCTTCTGCCTGACCGGGAAGATGGGAATCGACCGGAACCTGACGGCGGGAGAAATCGCCGGCCAGGTCCGCGTACTTGCACGTGAGCTTCAGATGCTCGACGTTCGCTTCAACATCGTCCTGATGGGGATGGGAGAGCCGCTTCACAACTATGAAGCGACCATGAAGGCACTGCGGATCCTGAATGACGAGCACGGTCTCGCGATCGCGCCGCGACGGATCACGCTGTCGACGGTGGGCGTACTACCGGCGCTCGAGCGTCTCGCGACTGAGCCAGTCATGCCGAACCTGGCAATCTCGCTCCATTCGACGACTGAAGAGCAGCGCGACATGTTGGTCCCGATCAACCGGAAATATGGGCTCAAGGAGCTGCTGGACGCCTGCCGCCGGTTCCCGGTCAAGCGCCGCGAGCGGATCACGTTCGAGTACGTGATGCTCAACGAAGTCAACGACACGCCAGAGGACGCCCGCCGGCTGGTGCGGCTGCTGCACGGCATCCGCGGCAAGGTGAACCTGTTGCCGCTGAACGAGGCGGCCGGGATCCCGTTCGATCGGCCGTCCGACACTCGGGTCAACAACTTCGCGCGCATCCTCTCGGATCACGGCATCACGGTGTCGGTCCGGAAGTCACGTGGCCGCGACATCCGCGCCGCATGCGGGCAGTTGATCACCGAGACGAAGAAGACGCAGGCGCCCGGGCGACGCCTCGCCATCCTCATGGACCAGGGCGCCTAGGCGACGACGACGCCTTCGCTGACAGAGGTCAGCCGCACTTTCACGCGTTCGTTCCTCGGCTTCCCCGCCGCAATCCGCACCTTCAGATAGTTATCCGTCACCACCAGCGTGCCGTCCTCGAGCGTCAGCCCCGGACGAACAGTGTCGACCTGCGACTGCCGGAACGACGTCGTCAGCCTTGAAGCCGCTGCTCGCAAGGCGCCACCACGCTCGCGAATGACTTGGCCCGGCACTTTGTCAGCCCAGGCTCGACGCCTCGGTACCCGGGCGATCCGAGTATGGAAAGACGTGAACGTGCGACAGAGGCGCCCCGGCCAGGTAGTCGACGCTCTGGGCGAAATCCGAATCGGTCTCGCCTGGAAATCCGACGATCATGTCGGTCCCGACCGATGCGTGCGGCAGCCTGGCCGACGATGGTGTCGACGAGATCGGCATAGAAGCCGGCCGTGTAGGGCCGGCGCATGGCGGTCAGCATCCGGTCGCTACCGTGCTGCAGTGGAAGATGAAAATGCGGCGCGAAGCGTCCGCCGCTGAGAGCAACCAGGTCGACTAGTTCGGGCGTGCAATCCATCGGCTCGAGCGAACTGATCCGGAAGGTGACATCGGCATCAATCGTCGCGAGTGCGCACAGCAGGTCGAACAGCGAGGACGGCACGTCGAGGTCACGGCCGTACGAGCCGAGATGGACGCCTGTCAGCGCGATCTCTTTGAAGCCGGCCTGGGCGACTCGCGTGGCCTCGCTTACGACTTGTGCGACCGGCAGACTGCGGCCGCGGCCGCGGGTCGTCGGAATGATGCAGTAAGAGCACTGCTGGTCGCAGCCGGTCTGGACGCGGAGCGTGAATGCCGTCCGGCCCGCCATCCCGGGCTGGATAGATTCGCCGCACGGGCCGTCACCGCCGGCGAACCGTTCTGATGTCGACGGCCCAAGGATCTCGTCGAGATCGAGCTTCAAGTCGTTGCGAACGACGCGGACAACGCCCGGAAGCGACGCGAGTTCGTCAGGTCTGCGCGTCGCATAACAACCCGTCGCCACGATCTGGGCGCCGGGGTTCTGCCGCGCAATCCGGCGAATGGTCTGGCGCGCTCCCTGGTCCGCAGTCGCGGTCACCGAACAGGTGTTGACGACGACGATATCGGCATCCGCGGATGATGAAGGTTCACCACCCCGCCGGCGAAGGTCTTCCTCGAGGCGGAGCGAGTCGGACTGATTGACCCGGCAGCCGAACGTGACGATGGAGAACTTCATAACCGTGCTACGTGCTATGGGCGGCCTCGAGCTTCGCGGCGGCAGCCTCGACCTTGTCGGCGAGCTTCTTCTTGTAAGCCACGATCTGGTTCGCGATGGCCGGATCGCCGACCGCCAGGATCTGCGCGGCAAGAACACCGGCGTTGGTTGCCCCCGGCTTGCCAATCGAGACAGTCGCGACCGGTACCCCGGGGGGCATCTGCACGGTCGAGAGCAGCGCGTCGAGCCCCTTGAGCGCGGAGGAATCGATCGGCACGCCGATCACCGGCATCGACGAGTGTGCCGCAACGACACCGGCGAGGTGCGCGGCCGCGCCGGCGCCGACGATGAAGACTTTGACGCCGCGCCCCGGCGCTTCCGTCACGAGCCGCATGGCGCGCTCAGGCGAACGGTGCGCCGACGCGACGGTCATCTCCCACGGAATCTGGAACTCCGTCAGGATGTCGGCCGCCCCCTGCATGACGGGTGCGTCGGAGTCGGAGCCCATAAGGATCAGAACGGAGATGCTCTTCACGATGCGAGTGCCTTTCGTCCAATGTCGCGGCGGTACTGCATGCCGTCGAAAGAAATTTTGGCGACCGCCGCATAGGCCCGGTCGATCGCGGTTTGATAGTTGTCGCCGCCGGCCACGACCGTGAGGACCCGGCCGCCTGCGGTCAGGATACGTTCGGCCCGGCCGAACGAGGCCGCTTGCCCGTCCGCTTTACCGCATCCGGTCGTCAGCGGCGCCGATGTCGTGCCGGAATGAAAGACGAGTACATCGTCCATGCTCGCCGCTTCGTCCAGACCCGCGATCGGCAGCCCGGTCGCCGCCGACGACGGGTAGCCGCGTGAGGCGACGACGACGCCAACACGCGGCGAAGAACTGAATCGTGGCGCTCCGGTGAGCAGGCCGTCCGCCGCCGCTGCCAGGTAGGGCGCGAACTCGTCGTCCAGCATCGGTATGACGACTTGCGCTTCCGGATCGCCGAAACGGACGTTGAACTCGATAACCCGCGGACCGCTGGGCGTCATCATCAAGCCGGCGTAGAGGAAGCCGCGATACGGATGTCCGTCGGCGCGCATGCCGGCCATGACCGGATCGATCACCTCGCGCATGATCCGCGCCTGCACTGCCTCGTCGACGAGCGGACTCGGCGCAAAGGCTCCCATCCCGCCCGTGTTGGGGCCCTCGTCACCGTCGAAGATGCGCTTGTGGTCCTGCGCCGTCATCAGCGGAACCGCACGGATGCCGTCGCACAGGGCGAAGAACGACACTTCGGGGCCGGTCATGCACTCTTCGAGGACGACGCGCGCGCCGGCATCGCCAAACTGCCGGTCTTCCATCGCATCGCGGATCGCGTCGCGCGCCTCGGCTTCGTCCTTCGCCACGACGACGCCTTTTCCAGCGGCGAGACCGTCGGCCTTGACCACGACCGGAAAGCCGAGTTCACCCGATGCGACGACGCGCCTCGCATCATCCGCGTCTGTGCAGACCCGAAATCGCGCCGTCGGGAATGCCGTGACGCTCCATGAAGTGCTTCGCGAAGACCTTGCTGCACTCGAGCTGAGCGGCTGCTTGGGTCGGGCCGAACAGTCGCAGGCCGCGGGTGGCAAAAAGGTCGGCGATGCCTCGATCGAGCGGCAGTTCCGGTCCGGCGATGGTCAGATCGATGCGCTCGCGCTCGGCAATCCGGGCAAGGCCTTCGACATCGCCGGCCTGGACGGGGAGCAGGCGAGCGACGGCGCCGATGCCGGCATTGCCCGGCGCGCAGAGAACTTCCGTCACCCCGGATTCGCGAGAGAGTTTCCACGCGAGGGCATGTTCCCGTCCGCCACCGCCGACGACGAGGACTTTCACGCTCCCCGCTCCGCGGGAAGCGCAACTCCCAACTGCCAACTTCCAATCTCCAAGTTCCGCATTATTGGGCCTTGGTAATTGGGCATTGGTAGTTGTCAGGGAACAGGTTTGAAGCGGGGATCAAGGGACCGGTATTCGCCTGACGCGGGCGCGTTGACGCGCACGGAGTTTTGCGCCTAGAATCCGCGTTTACCTGTGATAGCCTAGCATATTCCGTCGGAATCTATGGGCCCGGAAGTGGCGCTGCATCTCAGTCTGCAGGGCAGGCTGGGTGTCAGATGTTCGCGCAGAAGGCCGCCGAAGGGGGTGTATTTAAGCTTGGCTGAAGTGAAAATCCAGGAAGGCGAATCGATCGAGAGCGCACTTCGCCGCTTCAAACGCAAAGTGCAACAGGAAGATATCATCAAGGATATCAAGAAGCACTCGTTCTACCTGAAGCCGGGCGACCGGCGCCGCGCAAAGCAGGCGCTGGCACGCAAACGGACGCGCAAGAAGATGCGTCGCGAAGTCGAGTAAGCAGCGATAGACGGCCCGGCGCAAATTACTGCGCCGGGCGTCTTTTCGCCCGCAAAAGGGCGGGCAAGTCGGCGTTGGTGAGAGGTAGGGGCCAATGGAGTTCCAGGACAAGAACCTGAATTGCGTGGACTGCGGCGCTGAGTTCGTGTGGACGGCCGGGGAACAGCACTTTTTCGCCGACAAGAATTTCAAGAACGAGCCCAAACGCTGCAAGAGCTGCAAGGCCAAACGGGCCGCTCGACCGGCCGGCGGTGGTGGAGTGGCGCGGGAACGCGTCGAAACCACGACCAACTGCTCGTCCTGCGGCAAGGAAACCACCGTGCCCTTCCGACCCACACAAGGACGCCCGGTCCTCTGCCGCGAGTGCTTTCAAGAGAGGAAATTCGCCGGCGTCTAACCAGCCCGGCTTCCTGAGCACGGATCCTTCACGGATGCTGTGACCCTGGACTTTGCGGAACTCCCGAGGCCACGCGTGCGTGGCCTTTTCCTTTTGTGAGACCTCACCGGTCGTTTCCGCGTCTCATTGAATTGCCGTCATGCCTACCGCCAAGATCCTTGCCATTTCTCTGTTTCTCGTCCTCGGCCTGAGCTCGGCCGCGTGTAACCGCGGTGGCTCAACCCCCGCTGCGGCGGCTGCTCCGCCGCCTGCCGCCGTGCCCATACTCACACTGCAGGACAAACCCGTTGAGCGGGCGTCGGAGTTCATCGCCCAGCTCAGGTCGCAGAACTCCGCCACTATCCAGCCGGAGATCGAGGGCGTTGTCACGCGGATCTTCGTGAAGCCGGGTGACCGGGTTCGTCCCGGCTCGGCCCTGGTCCAGATCAACGCCGAGAAGCAGCAGGCATCTGTGCGCAGTACCGGAGGCGAGCCGGGCCGGCATCGAAGCTGACGTCAACTACTGGCGCGAACAGGTCAAGAGGCTGGAGGCGCTCGTCGGTGCAGGGGCGATCAGCCGCCAGGAATTCGATCAGGCGCAGAACTCACTCCGCACGGCTGAGGCGCGAATGGCGGAGGTCGAAGCCCAGGTGAAAGAGGGTCGCGTCGAACTCGATTACTACCGTGTCAACGCGCCGCAGGCTGGCGTGGTCGGCGACATCATTCTGCGTGTCGGCGATCGCGTCACGCCGACGACAGTCATCACGACCATCGACGACAATTCGGAACTGGAAGCTGACATCCAGGTCCCGTTGGACCGGTCGCCCGATCTGCGGGTCGGCCTCCCCGTCCAGATGCTCGACACCGAAGGGAAACCCGTCGCCACCAACCCGATCACCTTCGTGGCGCCACGCGTGGACGATCGCACGCAGACCGTCCTCGTCAAGAGCTTGCTCCGCGACGCCCCGCCGGCGATGCGCGCGCAGCAGTTCTCACGCGCTCGAATCGTCTGGAGCTCCACGCCCGGCCTGACGATCCCGATCACGGCGGTCGTGAGGATCAACGGACTCTATTTCTGCTTCATCGCCGACCAGACCGAGAAGGGGCTGGTCGCGCGCCAGCATCCGATCGAGGTCGGCGAACTGGTTGGCAACGACTACGTCGTTCGCAGCGGCCTGAAGGCTGGTGACCGCATCATCACGTCCGGTGTCCAGAAGCTGGGCAACGGCGCGCCCGTCAAGCCGGAGTGACATGGTAGATACATTCATCCGCCGGCCGATCCTCGCGTCGGTCTGCTCTCTCGTCCTCATCCTCGCCGGCGCGGTCGCAATCCCGACGATGCCGGTTGCGCAGTATCCGTCGCTGGCACCGCCACAGATCACGGTCTCGGCCTTCTACACCGGCGCGAACGCGCAGGAAGTCGAGACGGCGGTAACGACGCCGCTCGAACAGGCGATCAACGGTGTCGAGGGCATGCTCTACATGACCTCGTCGAGCACCAACAGCGGCGCGGCGAGCATTACCGTTACCTTCGAGATCACGCGGGACCAGGACCTCGCGGCCGTCGACGTGCAGAACCGCGTCAACCAGGCGCTCGGCCGCATGCCGGCCGAAGTCCGGACGACCGGGATCACGGTTTCCAAGCAATCCACCGGCTTTGTCATGGCGGTCGGCGTCTTCGCCGAGAAGGGTGAATACGATTCACTCTTCCTCAGCAACTATCTCGACATCTACGTGAAGGACGCCCTGAAGCGCGTCCCCGGGGTCGCCGACGTCATCATCTTTGGCGAGCGCAAATACGCGATGCGCCTGTGGCTGGATCCGGACCGCCTCGCCGCCCGGGCCATCACCGCCAACGACGTCGTCACGGCACTGCGGGAGCAGAACGTCCAGGTCGCGGCGGGGAGCGTCGGTCAGTCACCGGCGCCCACCGGACAGATGTATCAGCTCAGCGTCCGCGCCGTGGGACGGCTGCGCGAGGCTGCCGAGTTCGAGAACATTATCGTCAAGAGCGTCGGCGGCGGGCTCGTCCGGGTGAAGGACGTTGGCCGGGCGGAACTCGGGGCAGAAACCTACGGCTCGCAGCTCCGATTCCAGGGAATTGAAGCGGTCGGATTCGGTGTGATCCAGCTGCCGACCGCCAACGCACTGGAAGTCGAGCGGGCCGTCTCGGCCGAGATGGTACGGCTGTCGGCGCAATTCCCGCCGGGCCTTCGCTACCTGGTCTCGTTCAACACCACCGATGTGGTCGAGGAATCGATCAACGAGGTCATCAAGACGCTCATTGAAGCGATCGCGCTCGTCGTCCTCGTCATCTTCCTGTTCCTCCAGACGTGGCGCAGCACGATCATCCCGGCCATCACCATCCCGGTCTCGCTGATCGGCGCGTTCGCGTTCGTGAAGCTGATGGACTTCTCGATCAACACGCTGACGCTTTTCGGCATCATCCTGGCCACCGGGATCGTCGTCGACGATGCGATCGTCGTGATCGAGAATATCGAGCGGCACATCCAGGAGTACAAGAAGAGTGCGCGGCAGGCGGCGTCCGACGCGATGCGCGAGGTCTTCGGCGCCGTCATTGCGACCGGCCTGGTATTGATCGCGGTGTTCGTCCCGGTCGCTTTCTTTCCCGGCACGACAGGCCGGCTCTACGCGCAGTTCTCGATGACGATCGCCTTCGCGGTGGCGCTCTCGGTGTTCAACGCGATCACGCTGACGCCGGCGCTCTCGGCGCTGTTGCTCGATCGCGAGAGTCACGAAAAGGGACGGTTCTTCTCGTGGTTCGAGCGCAACGTCACGCGCGGTACGAATGCCTACGTCTATGGCCTTCGCGGTGCCATGCGGTGGCGGTGGGGGGTGGTCCTTGTCTTCATCGCCTCGCTGGGTCTGACCTGGTGGGTGTATCGCACCGTGCCGCAGGCGTTCGTGCCGGAAGGCGATCCCGGCTATTTCATGGTGCAGGTGCAGGCGCCCGCCGGGGCCTCGCTGCAATACACCGCGCAGGTGGCCGAGCGCGCCGAGAAGATCCTGATGGGCGATCCGGACGTCATGGCGCTCTTTTCGGTCATGGGGTTCAGCTTCGGTGGCGCCGCGCCGAATGCCGGGATCATGTTCGTCCGGTTGAAGGAATTTGCAGACCGGCCTGGCGCCGCGCACTCGCTTCAGACCGTGCTCGGCCGCGTCACTGGACCGCTGATGTCGATACCGGGGGCCATCATCGTCGGCTTCCCGCCGCCATCGATCCCGGGCCTGGGCCGATTCGGCGGATTCGAGTTCCAGGTGCTCGACCAGACCGGAACCGACATTGCCAACCTGGCGCAGGCCACCCAGGCAGTAGCGGCCGCGGCCAATCAGTCGCCGAAACTGCGCGGCTTGTTCAGCCCGTTCACCGCGAACGATCCGCAGCTGCAGGTGACGATCGACCGGCAGCGTGCGCTCGCGCTTGGACTGCCGCTGAACGAGATCACGAGCGCGATGCAGATCTTCCTGGGCTCGCAGTATGTGAACGATTTTGAGTTCAACAACCGCGCCTACCGCGTCTACGTCCAGGCCGACCAGGGCTTCAGGTCGACGCCTCAATCGCTCAAACAGCTCTACGCCCGCACCCGGACCGGTGAGATGGTCCCGCTCGACCAGGTCGTGGACGTGAAGGAAGTCACGTCTCCGCAGGTCATCAGTCACTTCAACCTGTTCCGGTCCGCCACGATCAACGGGTCCGCGGCTCCCGGCGTGAGTTCCGGCGAGGCGCTGGCGGAGATGGAGCGCATCGCCACCGAGACGCTGCCCGAGGGCATGAGCTATTCGTGGTCCGGGATCTCGCTCGAGGAAACCAAGGCCGGACGGCAGTCCTTCCTGATCTTCGGCCTGGCGCTGCTCCTCGTGTATCTGACGCTCGCCGCTCAGTACCGAAAGCCTCGTGCTGCCGTTCATCGTCTTGCTCGGTGTGCCGCTCGCGGTGCTCGGCGCGCTCGGCGCGCAATGGTCGCGCGGCTTGTCCAACGACGTCTACTGCCAGGTCGGACTCGTGATGCTGATTGGACTCGCGGCCAAGAACGCCATCCTGATCGTGGAGTTTGCCGAGCAGCTCCGGCACAAAGGGCTCTCGGTCATCGACGCGGCGATTGAGGCCTCGCGGCTGCGGCTCCGGCCCATCCTGATGACGTCGCTCGCGTTCATCCTCGGCGTGCTGCCACTTGTTTTTGCTTCGGGAGCCGGGCAGGAGGCTCGCCATTCCGTCGGCACCGCGGTCGCGGGCGGCATGTTTGTGTCCACTTTCCTGAACATCATCTTCATCCCCGTCCTGTATGTTGTGGTGCGATCGGCGCTTCGGGGCGGTGGACCGAAGCAGCCCGAGGTGGCATAGAAACGCCGCCAATCCCCCGAAATCCTTGACAGTATTGAAATTCGCGTAGTACGCTGCCCGGTCTATTTCTTTGGCAGCATGGGCTGCCCGGAGCGCGTCCACGAGTTCACGCCGGCCACGGCGGGGCAGCGGAACTCAGGTGGCGCAGTTGGGCTCGGCAAACCCAGCAGGGAGCCGAGGGCTGGAGGAGAGCGGCGATGCAGATCGACGAACGGGTCGTCGAAGGAGTAATGATCCTCGACCTCAAGGGCAAAATGACGCTTGGCGAGGGTGACGAACTCCTCAAGGACAAGATCAACTCGCTCATTCAGCAGGACCAGAAAAAGCTGCTGCTCAACCTCGAGGGCGTGCCGTACATCGACAGCGCCGGCCTCGGAGAGATCGTCCGCACGTACACGACCGTAAGCCGTCAGGGTGGCAAGCTCAAGCTGCTGAACCTGACCAAGCGGATCCAGGATCTCCTGGCGATCACCAAACTGTTGACGGTGTTCGAGACGTACGAGGACGAGTCGGAAGCCGTCAAGAGCTTCGGCAACTAGTTCAAACCGCCGCGCTCAGGATGGCGCGTCACTCAGCTCCAGAACACATCGGGCAGGCGGAGGGTTCGTCGGCGCACGTCCCGCGTCCGGCGAGACCTCTCGCCGTCAGCCTCTTGCTGTCGCTGCGGCCGTCTCAGTGGACGAAGAACCTCATTGTCTTCGCCGGACTGATCTTCGGCCAGCGGCTGTTCGACCCCGGCGCGGTTCTCTACGCCGCCGGGGCGTTCGCCGTTTTCTGCGCACTTTCGGGCGTCGTCTACCTGATCAACGACGTCGCCGATCGCGACGCCGATCGTCAGCACCCCATAAAGCGCAATCGACCGATTGCCTCCGGCGCCATCCCCGTACCCCTCGCGCTCGGCGTCGCCGCGCTGCTCGGGGCGGGTGCACTCGCCGCCGCCTTCTACCTGCGCCTCGAGTTCGGCCTCATCTCGCTTGCCTACGTCGGTCTACTCGTCCTCTACTCCGGCCCGCTGAAGCACATCGTCATCATCGACGTCCTGACCATCGCGATCGGCTTCGTGCTGCGCGCGGCGGCCGGTGCGGTCGTGCTGAACGTCGAGATCGGCCACTGGCTGCTGATCGTGACCCTGTTGCTGGCGCTTTTCCTGGCCTTGAGCAAGCGGCGCCACGAGCTCGTCCTGCTGGCGGACGGCGCCACCAGCCACCGCCGGATCCTGCAGGAATACAGCCCTTATCTGCTCGATCAGATGATCTCGGCGGTAACCGCCTCGACGCTGGTGGCCTATGCGTTTTCGACGATCAGTCCGGAAATCATTGCCAAATTTGGGACCGACAAGCTCGGCCTGACGTTCCCCTTCCCGCTTTACGGCATCTTCCGGTACCTTTACTTAGTGCACCAGAAGGCGGGTGGCGGCAGCCCGTCCGACATGCTTTTGAACGACCGACCGCTGCTGCTGTGCGTCCTGTTGTGGGCAATCTCCGTGGCGCTCATCATTTACGGTCCATCACCATTTTTGTGGTGGCAATGAAAGACCAATGGCCAAATCGAAAGTAGCAATCATCCGCACCTCACCCGGAACGGTGCTGAGCGATTACCACAGCGTCCTCAATCTCGCCGGTTACCAGGACGTGATCGCGAAGGATGCCGACACCGCGCTGAAGGTGAACATCTCGTGGCACTTCTTCTTCCCGGGGTGCTCGACCACGCCGTGGCAGCTCGAAGGGGTGATCCGCGCGATGAAGCAGGACGGCTACGATCCGTCCCTGATTCACGCCTGCCACAACCGGACCGTGGTCATCGATGCGCACCTCGGCGAACGCGAGAACAAACAGGTCAACGTCGTCGAGGCGCACAAGCTGCGCAACATCCACATTTACGAGACCGAGGAGTGGGTGAACATCCGCGACGCGGTCGGCGACTTGACGAAGAAGTTCACCTGCTTGAACGAGGTTTACCCCAAGGGATTCATGATCCCTAAGCGGTTCATCGGCGAGAACATCATTCACCTTCCGACGGTCAAGACACACGTCTTCACGACTACCACCGGCGCCATGAAGAACGCGTTCGGCGGACTGCTGAACGAGCACCGTCACTGGACCCACCCGGTCATCCACGAGACGCTGGTCGACCTGCTGATGATCCAGAAGAAGATCCATCGCGGGGTCTTCGCGGTCATGGACGGCACCTTCGCGGGCGACGGCCCGGGGCCCCGCTGCATGGTGCCGCACGTGAAGAACGTGCTGCTCGCAAGCGCCGACCAGGTCGCAATCGACGCGGTCGCCGCAAAGCTGATGGGATTTGATCCGATGAAGATCAAGTTCATCCGGATGGCCCACGAGATGGGTCTCGGCTGCGGCGATCCGCGCGACATCGAAATCGTCGGCGACCAGTCGGCCGGCGCCGAGAACTGGCATTTCACCGGACCGTTCCAGAAAATGACCTTTGCATCACGGATGCAGCACAAGATCTACTGGGGCCCGATGAAAAAGCCGATCGAGTGGTCGCTGAAGACGGTGCTGGCACCGTGGGCCTATATCGCCAGCGTCATTTACCACGACAGCTACTGGTACCCGGTCAACGCGCGAAGCGCCATGGAAGGCGCGCTCGCGAGCCCATGGGGGCGCCTGTTCCGTAACTGGGAGACCGCCACACCGGATGCGAACGGATATCCCGATGTCGGGACCGATACCGCGCAGATCGAACTGATGGGAAGTAAGGCGTTTGTCGAATCGATCGGGATTCTGGGCACCTGCATCAAGGAAGCGCCCGAGTTCTCGAGCCGCAAGCGCCACGCGGAGACGAAAGCCGATCTCTGAGCCGCTGGCTCAGGGAGTTCCGGCTCGGAAACATGTGTGAAGGGTAGCAATGACTGATATGCAAATTCGCTCCGACAGCGTGGACGTCGAGCAGATCATGCGGCAGATCCGCTCGCGCATCCGCGAGAAGCGCGGCGTGGACTACACCGAAGACGAAATCAAGGAACTGGCGAGGGTCAAGCTCGAGAAATTTCTGGATCCCACCGGCGTTCGCTCCGACCTGCTGGCGCAGTTCCGCCGTACGAAGGCCGAACCCGACGCCAATCCGAACTACAACTTCGAGAACACGACCCTTTTCCATTCGCACCTGGGGATCGTTCGCTTCATCCGGCGGATGCTGCAGCCGATCCTCAAGCTGTTCTTCAACGTCAATCCCCTGATCGATGCGCTGCACATCCAGTCCGGCCTCAATGCCAGAGGGTTCCGGCGCGAAGAGTTGCAGTACGAGTTGATTCACAACCTGGTGCTCGAGACGACCCGGCTCGGGATCCAGGTCAAGAATCTGAAGATGCAGGTCGACTCGATGTCGGGGCGTCTCGACTTCGACGAACGACGGGCGCGCGCGCTCGAGGGCGTCGTGCAATATCGTCCCGGCGCCGTGCCACCGCTCCAGCCGACCGTCAACAATAGCGCTGGACGTCCCGGTGAAACCGAGGCGCAGGCGGCCGAGCGCCGCACGCGGCGGCGCCGCCGCCGTGGCCGCCGCCCGGGTGGCGGACGCGATGGAATGGCTCAGGGTAACGGTGAAGGCGCGGTAGCGCGGCCCGACAACAGCGGTTCCGCACCCACTCCGCCCTCGAACGGCGAATGAAGTTGGCCGTCGCCGTCCAGCGCTACGGCGCGGACATCAATGGCGGCGCGGAGCTGCACGCCCGGTATATCGCGGAACGACTCGCGCCACATCACGGCGTCGAGGTGGTCACGACCTGTGCGCGTGACTACGTGACCTGGCGCAATGAGCTCCCGTCCGGCGTCGAGACCGTCAACGGAATACCCGTGCGCCGCTTTCCGGTGGACCACGAGCGCAATCCGCTGGACTTCGGGCGCCGGTCGGAACAGGTATTCAATAACGTCCACTCGATCGCCGACGAGCTCGCGTGGTTGAAGAGCGAGGGGCCGGCGAGCCGCGGCATGGTCGAGTACCTGACCTCGGCGGCATTCGACTTCGTGCTCCTGTTCAGCTATCGCTACTACCACGCGTATCACGCGGCCCGCAGGCTCGCGGCGAAAGCCATCCTGGTCCCGACGGCGGAGCGCGATCCGGCCGTCGGGCTCGGCATCTTCGGACCGGTGTTCCGGTCAGTCCGCGCCATCATGTACAACTCGCACGAGGAGCGCGCGATGATCCAGGCCGCGGCCGGCAACACCGATGTTCCAGGTGTCGTCGTCGGGGTCGGATCCGACGTGCCCACGCGCGCCGACGCCCAGCGCTTCCGCCGGAAGTTCAAGATCGACCGGCCGTTTGCAATCTACGTGGGCCGGATCGACGAGAACAAGGGCTGCAAGGAGCTCTTCTCGTTCTACCGCCGTTACGCGTCGACGTTTCCAAGAGGCATCGACCTCGTCCTCATCGGCAGCGCCATCATGCAGGTGCCCGACCATCCTCGCATCCATCACCTCGGCTTCGTCTCCGACGAAGACAAGTTCGACGCGATGGCGGCCGCGGATCTTCTCATCATGCCGTCCTACTTCGAGAGCTTGTCGATGGTGGCGCTCGAGGCCTGGGCGATTGGCAAGCCGGTCCTGGCCAACGGGCGGTGCGACGTGCTGAAGGGTCAATGCATCCGGAGCGGAGCGGGCCTGTTCTACGAGAGTTACGAGGAGTTCGCCGAGACCCTGTATTCGCTCGAGTCGAACGGCCCCTTGCACGCGCGGCTCGGTCGGAACGGCCGGGACTATTTCAACGCGCATTACGCGTGGCCGGTGATCGAACGAAAGTACCTGGACATGCTCGCCAAACTGCAACAGGAACCGGCGACGCGGACGATCGAGCCCCTTCCCGGGTGGCTGGCGCGGCGGAAGAAGGACTTGCCGCCGGCTGCCGACGTGCTCGCCGCGATTCCCGCGGGCGCTGCCGTGGGGCAACGGGCTTGACGGCACGCAGACCGCGCGTCCACCAGGTCCTGGCGACCCTTGGTTATGGCGACGCCATCGGCCACGAGGTCCTCGGCATCCAGCGCGTGTTACGGTCCGCCGGCTATACCTCGGAGATCTTTGTCGAGACGGCGGATCCGCGGCTCGAGCATCTCACGATCGACTATCGCGAGATGGTGGGCGATGTCTCTGAGGACGACATCCTCATCCACCACTTTTCAATTGGATCGAGGGCATCGAGAACGGCTTACGCGCTGCCGGGCCGGATGGTCCTCGTCTACCACAACATCACGCCGCCCGAGTATTTTCTCGGCGTCCACAAGGATCTCGTCAAACTCTGTTTCCACGGCCGGCGGGAGCTGACCGCTTACATCCAACGTTCGGTCCTGGCCCTTGGCGATTCCGAGTACAACCGGCAGGAACTCGAGGACCTCGGCTTCAGGGCGACAGGCGTGCTGCCGGTCGTCCCCGACTTCGTTCACCTCGACCAGCCCCCGGACCGCGCCCTCGCCGGCGATTTCGACGATGGGTTCGTGAACATCATGTTCGTCGGCCGGGTGATCCCGAACAAGAAGTTCGAGGACATCATCCGCACGTTTCACGCCTACCGGACCCGGCACAATCCGAGGTCGCGACTGCTGCTGGTTGGATCACACAGCGGCTTTGAGAAATACCTCGCCATGCTGCAGGGCCTGATCGCAAAGCTTGGAACGCCTGACGTCCACTTCCTCGGTCATGTCAGCAACGAAGAGCTGTCGGGGCTGTACGACGTGGCGGACCTGTTCCTCTGCGCCAGCGAGCACGAGGGCTTCTGCGTGCCCCTCATCGAAGCCTTCTACAAGCGCGTTCCCGTCGTCGCGTACGGAGCGACGGCGATTCCCGCGACGATGGACGGGGGTGGCGTCCTGCACGAGAGCCGGGATCCCCTCCACGTGGCGCGCATCATCGAAGCCATCATGGACGACCGGCAGGTCGAAGAAGCCGTGCTCGCTTCACAGGATGCGGCGCTGTCGCGTCTGCGTGCCAGGGATTTCGGCGGCACACTGCTTCGGTTCGTGGAGGAAGTCTCCGCGACGCCGCCCAACCCGGCGCCGAAAGTGGCGTGGGATTTCTGGCAGCAGTTCGACCTGTTTGAAAAGCTGGAAGAGCTCAGGCAATTCCGCCCGGCAGCGTACCAGGCACTGCCGGCGGATCCGTCTCGCGGCCGGCCATGATCATCAATCAATGGGTGCCGGCGGCGCACAAAGGGGACGCGATCGGCGACAGCGCCCGCAAAGTCCGTGACATGCTGCGTGCCGGCGGCCACGACTCCGACCTGTTCGCGATGACGATCGATGAGGACCTTCGCGGTGACGTGCGCGAGTTCTCGGACCCGGCGGCGCGAACCGGTGACGTCACGATCTTCCATTTCGCACTGCCCTCGCCGATGACCGAGGCGTTTGCCTCACTTCGTGGCAGGCGCGTGCTGCAGTACCACAACATCACCCCCGCCGAGTTCTTTGCGCCCTACGACCCGGGTATGTTCCGGCTCGCGGCGCTCGGACGGAGCGAACTCCGGACGCTCGTGGGCCGGGTCGACCTGGCGCTGGGAGACTCGGACTTCAACCGCCAGGAACTCGAGGCGATGGGCTTCGCCCCGACGGGCGTGGTACCGATTGCCGTCAACACCGACCGGATCACGAAGGCGCCCCGGCGTCCGGCCCTCGAGAAGATCCTCGCTGACGGTCTGATCAACATCCTGTTCGTCGGGCGGATTGTCCCCAACAAGTGCATCGAGGACCATATCCGGCTCGCCGAGGTCTACAAGCGCTACGTCGACAGCTACTACCGCTTCATCTTCGTTGGACGGTACGATGGGGTCCCGCGCTACTACGATCAGGTCCGTGCGCTGATCAACCAGTTCCAGATGCTGCCGGACCGGTTCTGGTTCACGGGTCCGGTTCCCGACGAGGACCTCGCGGCGTTCTATCGCTGGGCCGACGTCTACGTGTCCTTGAGCGAGCACGAGGGCTTCTGCGTGCCGCTCGTGGAGGCGATGGCGGCGGACGTCCCCGTGCTGGCGTATGCTGCGGGTGCGGTTCCGGAGACGCTGGGTGGAGCGGGCGTGCTGTTCTCGCCGAAGGACCTCGAACTTGCCGCCGAAGCGATGGGGATGCTGGTCTACGACCGGCCCGTCCGGGAGGCGGTCATTGCCGGTCAGCGGAAACGATTGCTGGATTTTTCGACCGAACGGGTCGACGCCCAACTCTGGGCCGCCCTGGCGCCGTTCGGTATAGAGACACGTGTCGGCCCGGCGTAAGCCTGGCGAGCGGGAGTGAGCGCGTTTGAAGATCGCTTTCATCGTTCAACGTTATGGAACCGAGATCCTCGGCGGATCCGAGTACCACTGCCGTCTCATCGCTGAGCGGCTCGCACCGAAACACCAGGTCGAGGTCCTCACCACCTGCGCGCAGGACTACATCACGTGGGAGAACGAATACGCCGAGGGTACCGATCGGGTGCGTGGCGTCACGGTCCGGCGTTTCGCCAACTCCCAGACGCGTGACATCCAGGCCTTCAACCGCTACTCGGAGTGGATCTTCAACCACGAGCACACGCGCGACGAAGAAATCGAGTGGCTGCGTCAGCAGGGTCCATGGTGTCCGGCCCTGCTCGAATACCTGGAACGTCACCACCAGCAGTACGACGTCCTGATCTTCTTCACTTACCTCTACGCACCGACGGTTCTGGGCATGAAGGTGGCGCCGCACAAGAGCATCCTGGTCCCGACGGCCCACGATGAGCCAGCGATCCGCCTCGACATCTACAAAGAGCTGTTCAGTCTGCCGGCAGGGATCGCCTACAACACCGAGGTCGAGCGGCGCTTTCTGACCACCCACTTCTCGATGCGGGCGGTCGAAGAAGAAACGGTGGGATGCGGCGTGGATCTGCCGCAGGCGCAACAGTATCCGCGGGATCCTGAGGACGGGCCCGCGCCGCCTGACGAAGGAGCCGACGATTCGCCGACCTTCCGTCCGCACCTGGCCAAGCGAGGGACGACATTCCGTCGCCGGCACCGACTGGATGGACCGATCGCGCTTTACGGCGGCCGGATCGATCCCGGGAAGGGCTGCGAAGAACTGGTCGAATACTTCAGCGGCTACGTGGCTGAAGGGGGCGACGCCTCACTTGTTCTGATGGGCGTGAAGCTGATGCCGCTCCCGGAGGAACCCTTCATCCGGTTCGCCGGCCGTCTCTCCGACCAGGAGCGAACCCAGGCCCTCGAAGCCGCGACGGTGGTGGTCGTGCCGTCCCCGTACGAAAGCCTCTCGCTGCTCGCGCTCGAAGCGTTTGCCGTCGGCACGCCGGTGCTCGCCAACGCGCGCAGCGAGGTGCTGGTCGATCACTGCCAGAAGAGCAACGCGGGGCTGTATTACGCGGACCGTGACGAGTTCAACGAGGCGTTGCGACTGCTCGTCGCGGACCACCGTCTGCGCGCGGCGATGGGCGCGAACGGGCGCGACTACATCCGCCAGAATTACAGGTGGGACGTCATCCTGGCGAAATACGAGAAGATGTTCCTGAATCTCAGGAAACGCTGACCCCGGCGGGGATCAGCGGTCGCCGGCGGTGGTGGCCGGTTCCCCTTCGGTGAACTCTTCGGGCTCACCGTCAGGTTCGGCCGCACGATCGGCTCCGGCCAGGATGCCCCGCTTCTTCCGCGGCCGGATGTCGTGGCGCTTGATCATCTCGTTCAGCGTGGTCGGCTTGATGTGCAGCAGTTCGGCGGCACGCTTCTGGACGCCGCCGGCAGCCTCGAGGGTTGATTCGATCAGCCGCTTCTCGAAATCGGTGATCACCTCGCGGAACGAGATCCCCTCGGGCGGCACGATGAACTGCGGCATCTGGAACCGCTTGCTGCTGCGGACGTTTTCGGGCACCAGCTCGGTGTCGATCCGCGGCCCGTTCGACAGCACCACCGCACGCTCGATCACGTTTTCCAGCTCGCGAACATTGCCCGGCCATTCGTAGTCGAGCAGCAGGTCGAGCGCCTCCGGCGTGATCTCGAGGGACTTCTTGTTGTTCTCGACGCCGTACTTCTCGAGGAAGTGCTGGACCAGCAGCGGCACATCGTCACGACGGTCGCGCAGCGGCGGAAGCTGTACGGGAAGGACGTGCAACCGGTAATAGAGATCCTCGCGGAAGCGGCCGTCGGCAACCATCTTCTGCAGGTCCACGTTCGTGGCCGCGATGATGCGGACGTCGACCTTGATGATGTCGACACCGCCGAGGCGCATGAACTCGCGTTCCTGGATGACGCGCAGCAGCTTGGCCTGCGTTTCGAGCGGAATATTGCCGATCTCGTCGAAGAAGATCGTGCCCTTGTCGGCGAGCTCGAACAGTCCCTTCTTCGGATAGACCGCGCCGGTGAAGGCACCTTTCACGTGCCCGAATAGATTCGATTCGAGGAGGTCCGGGGGCAGGTTGCCCGAGTTCACCGTGACGAAGGCGCGGTCGGCACGGGTGGAGTTCTGGTGCAGCGCCCGCGCGACGAGCTCCTTGCCGGTTCCGCTCTCGCCGCTGATCAGGATGGTGGTGCGGCTGGGCGCCGCCTGGATGATCAGGTCGAACACCTGGCGCATCGGCGAGCTGCGGCCGATGATCTCGCCAAAGCGATTGGACCGCGCCTGGAGGTTCTGACGCAGGGCACGGTTCTCCGCGACCAGCGTGCGCTGTGCCAGCGCATTGCGAAGCACCACCAGCACTTCGTCGTTCTTGAAGGGCTTGGTGATGTAATCGAAGGCGCCACGTTTCATCGCCTTGATGGCGTTCTCGACCGATGCAAACGCGGTAATCATCAATACCGGCAGGTCATCGTCGGTCTTCTTCAATTCCTCGAGCGTCGAGATGCCGTCCATGCCCGGCATCATCATGTCGACGACCGCCGCATCGAACGGCACGCGCGCGCGCAAGCTCGAGTCCTTCGGACGCGTTGGACGCGAGCCGCACCTCGTAACCTTCCCTGGTCAGCAGCGCCTCGAGGATCTCGCGCATGATCTCTTCGTCGTCGATGACGAGGATCGTGCCCTTGCGGTTTGTCGAGACGCCCTGGCTCTCTGGAGCTACAGCCCTTCGCATGTCACGCCTGCCTGTGTGCGGCGCGTGAAGTGTTCACGGCGCGCGCGGTTGCGAGCGGTAGCGTCAGGGTGAAGCGCGTGCCGTGCCCCGGACTGCTGTCGCAGGTGATGGTGCCGCCGTGCTCCTGCACGATGCCGTATGTGATCGAGAGTCCGAGACCGGTGCCTTTGCCGATGTCCTTCGTCGTGAAGAATGGATCGTAGATGCGCGAGAGGTGGTCGGCCGGGATCCCGGAGCCCGTATCCGCAACCTCGATCGAGGCCTCGTCAGCGCCGACCCGCGTGCTGATCGACAGCCAGCCGCCCTTGGGCATCGCATCGCGCGCGTTCAGGAACAGGTTCAGGAACACCTGCTGAAGCTTGTACTCGGTGCCCTGGACGACCGGTGAGGCAGGCGCCAGCTCCTTGCGAACCTGGATGCTGCCGGTCTTGAACGGGTGCTCGAGGAGCGACAGCACATCGTTGACGACGCCGTTGATGTCGACGGGACCGCTGTCGACCTGCGCCGGTCGCGCCAGGTTGAGCAGGCCGTTCACGATCTTGGCGGCCCTGAAGGTCTGGCGCTCGATCTTCTCCAGCACCTTGGTCGTCGGATCGTCTGCGTCAGCGCCCTGGAGGAGCATCTGCGTATAGCTCGAGATCCCGGTCAGCGGCGTGTTCACTTCGTGCGCGACGCCGGCCGCCAGCAATCCGAGGGACGCCATCTTCTCGGAAATCTGTAGCTGTTCTTCGAGCTGCACGCGTGACGAAATGTCTTCGATGACGACGATGGTGCCGCCGATGGCGCCATCGGAGTCACGGAGCGGAGTCGTGGCGAGGTTGATCAGCACACGGCGAGCCGGCTCATGGCGTGTCATCAGCGGAACGCGGTAAATCGCCGCGCCGTCCGGTGATTCACGCCGCGCCGCACGAAGCGTGTCGAAGAATGATTCGTCAAAAATCTCGCCGATCTTTCGATCGACCGCCTGTTCGTGCCGCACGCCGTACAGCTCTTCGAGACGGCGGTTCCAGCGGACGACGCGATCGTCGCGGTTCAGGACGACGAGGCCATCGTTGAGCGACTCGAGGATGTTCTCGCTGAACTCCCGCATCCGGTCGACTTCTTCCGCCTTCATCCGCAACTGGCGATAGAGCCGGCCGTTCTCGAGCGCGGTCGCGGCCTGCGCCGCGACGGCTGCCAGCAACGCCATGTCTTCGCTGCTCAAGGGCTCGCTGCTCGCCTTGCGCCCGAGCGCCATCACGGCGATCGTCCCTTCCTTTGAGACGCACGGCACGAAGTAGTGGATCCCGGACTCGCGCCAGAACTCCAGTTCCCTCGACTCGACGCGGCGCAGTGCGAGCGGATCGTCGAGAGTGAGCGTGTGGCCCGACACCAGGCGCGTGCCGACGTCGGACGCGCGCCGCAACGCCGGCGGCTCGCCGGCAAAGCCCGAGTGCGCAATCGTGACGAACTCGTCGTCACGTCCGGTCGAAATCGGCGCCAGCAGGAGTGCCATCCGGTCGACCAGCAGCGTTTCGGTGACGCGATGGACGAGGCGCTCACTCAAGCGGATGAGGTCAAGGTCACTGTTCAGGTCGCGCGCGAACCCCACGAGTGCGCGCCGATAGTCGTAGCGGTCGCGGTAGTAGACGCGGTCGAGACCGGTCTGGATCGCGTTCTTCACCGGGCGCGACAGCAGCACCACCACGGCGGTCGCAAGGAACGCGATCAGCGGGTTGCGCGCGTCCTGGTCGGAACTCAAGGCTCCGGCCGCGCGCCAGAGAATCGCATAGATCGCCACGATCGCCATCGTCGCGGCCGAATACACAAGGCTGCGCTTGATGATGACTTCGACGTCCATCAACCGGTAGCGGACGATCGCGGACGCGAAGGCGAGGGGAACCAGTCCCAGCAGGATCGCGGTCAGCTCGAAAGTCTTCGCGTACTCGAGCCCGAAGGCAAACGGGATCGCGTAGGTCAGGACAAACGGGGCCGCGCCGAATGCCGTACCCCAGACGATCCAGCGCAACTGGCGCCGCGCGGTCGATGAGCGCACGCGCCCGAGCGCGCGGACCATGACGGCGAGACCTGCGATCAGCCCGGCCGCCAGGTAGAGCAACTCGATCTGCTCGACGACCGTGATCACGCCAGGGAGCAACACGCTCTCGCGACCGCTGCGAACGATGACCGCGACACGCGACGCGCCCAGCAGGACGGCCGGCAGGTAAAGGAGCGGTAACAGCGTACGGCCCGTATCGCCGCGCACCCAGCTGTCGGAACGCTCCGGGAACATCAGCGCGAAATGCAGGAACAGTGGCGGCAGCAGCAGCATTCCGGCGACGTCGCCCCAGTAAAACACCCAGTCGAGAGTGTCGAGCCTGCCGGCAAACGACAATGCCATGACGGAGAAGAACGCGACCGTGAGCCAGAAAAAGTGGAGCGTCGCCTGGTTGTCGGGCCGCTGCAGTCGTACGCCTGCTCCGATCAGCAGCGCGAAGATGCCGACTGACGCGAGCATGAAGTAGTGCGGCAGGGATCCGGCTGGCACTGGAGCGAGCGTCACCGTAACGTGACTCTCGGCGTCGTAGCGAAGGATGCTATAGGTAACCTGCTCGCCGGCTTTCGCCGCATGCAGTGCGTCGGTGACGGTCTGGACCGAGTCGACCCCTTTGCCGTTGACCCCACGAGCACGTCGCCACGCCGAACGCCGTGCCGCTCCGCCGGCGAGCCCGCCGCGATCTCTTTGGCGACCACATCATTGGCCGTCAGCGTCCAGAGAACGCCGTCTTCTACCTCCGACCACGTCCAGCGGGCGCGCATGTTCGCCGCCGCAAGACAGAGCAGGATCGCGACGACGGCCATGTGGGCCGTCGCGCGAAGCCGAGTCTGTCGGCGCAGGTCGGAAGCCGGGCGTACGTCAACTGAAGTCAGCAAGGATGACCGCTGCTGCGTGAGCAAACGCCGTTCCCCGATGCGGCTCTGCTGGATGGACATAACTCCTTAGTTATCAATGATTTTACGCGAGCACACGGATCCATGACACCGGGAAGTCCAAGGCGCCGGACACCCCCTCCAAACCGCTGGATCACGGGGGTGGCGCCCATATAAATCGGATTGGGGCTGGAAACTAGAACCGGACGAGAAATCCGCCAATGACACGCTTGGGCGGACGGACGACGAGGAGCTCGTCGTAGATCGACAACGGGTCGGCCGAGTCGCGGAACAGGTTCCGAAGACCGACGAGCACTTCCCACTTGGTGCCGGCGACACCGAACGGCAGCGCCTGGTTCACCTGCACGTCGAAGCGCGCGTCCGGGCCCGGCCGCGACAGATCGCTGGACCGGGTGAAGGCCGTGTTGATGCGGTAGAGCAGGTAGAAGCGCGTGGCCGTTTCGGGAATGTCGGTCGAAATCGACGTCGTGATGTCGTGAATGTCTTCGACCTCAGGGCGCAGCACCGCGGGTGCGATCACGCCAAGACTCTCGTTCCGGTTCGTCCACTGCGCGCGGCTGACCGTGTAGTCGATGGAACCGCGGACGCGTCCCGGAGGTGTACTCAGGCTGAAGGCCCAGCCGGACGCATCAAACGAGCCTGCATTCCCGACGTAGTAATGACCGACCGATTCGGGGTCACCCGCCGGCACGATCCTGAACATGGTCACGAGCTGTTCGTCCACACTCTGGAAGAACCGCCGAATCCCGATGACGTAAGCGTCGCCGACCTGGTGCTCGAGCAGGAAGTCGAGACCGCGGGCGCGCTCGACGCGCATGTCCTGACCGTTGAACGCCGAGAACGTGCGCTCCGGCGGAAGGGCCGGCCCCGTGATCGCCCGCGGCAGAAACTCCTCCGCGCCGGGAACGACCATCCGCTGCCGGACGAGCGTCGAAAGACGCGTCCCCTTTCGCGGCGAGACGGTGAGGCCGATGCGAGGGCTCACCAGTCCACGTTCCGAATCAATGTAGCCGTAACTGCCGTAGTGCGCCCCGTAATCGAGATCGAGCCACGGCGTTACGCGCCAGCGGTCGTAGGCAAAAATTTCCGCGGCATTGCGGCTGCCCTCCCGCATCGACGCAAGAGCCACGGGGTTGCCGCCCTGGTAACCCTGGGCGCTGTACGAGAGCCCGAGGTTGTAGGCATGCGGGCCCGCCTTCGAGACGAAGGATCCCGCGACGATCCACGACGCAAGGTCGCCCTCGCTCATGGCGGCACGAACCTGCCACTGCCCCGCCGGAGTGGGCGAGCCCAGGGCCAGATACGCGATTCCGCGCGGCAGCCCGTCGCCGGCAAAGAGCTCACCGGGGCCGAAAGCGCTGGTGGTCAGCAGGTTCACCTCACCGGTCAGCGGCAGATCGGTAAAGAGCGACGTTGCGTAGGTGGCGAAGTTTGCCGCCCCACCCATCGCGCGGCCGAACATGGAGGACTCGGGCACCGGTGTGTCGTTGCCGGCCAGAACGATGGCGTTCGAGCGGTCCTTCAGGATGCTCCGCTTGATATGGCGCAGCCGCCACGCGGTCTCGGAATGCGGATGGGCGTCCTTCGTTCCGGTCTTGGCTTCATCACCGGACGCTTCGGCCTGCGGCAGGCCGAAGCCCGCTGACACGATCGGCCGGCTGGGGAGGGAGGCTTCTACCGATGCCGTCGCTCCGGGCGTGTCGAGTCTCTTGACCTGGAGGTGCGGAACCGCCGTTGACGGCCCACCGACGCGCACGACCTCGCGCTTGGACGCGCTGAAGCCGGCAAGGTGCGCCTTGACGACGTAATCGCCGGCGGGCAGTGAGTCGGTCATGAACCGGCCGGATGCGTCGGTCTCGGCGAGTGCCATGATGACGCCGATGACCGTGACCTTCGCGCCGGGCACGGGCTTCCCCCGCTCGTCGTTGACGACGCCGGTGATGGTGCCGGTCGACCACCGCGCGACTTCGGTGACGGCGGAACTTCGCGACCGGGCCACCTGCTGCTCGTTCTCGGTACGTGTTCTCGCATCGGCAGACGAAGGGAGGAGCGCAGCCCCTGCGCTCATGATCACCGCCGCCGAAAGCACCCGGCTGAGGCGCGCCATGAAGTCCTCCAGAGTTACTAGCCGACCATCGTCGTCAGGAGCCGACCACCGCGAATGCGACGTCCCGTGACAATGACTTCCGCGACAGTTGATCCGTCACCGTGATCTCGAGCCGATAGTCGCCAGGCTCGAAGCCCGAAAGCAAGATGCCCTGCCCCGCCAGGATCGGAGTGCCGGCCGCGGGATCGAAACGCGGTCCCATCATCGATGGATTGAACCGCTGCGGATTGGTCCGGGTCACGTATCGCTCGCCGGGGCGCGCTCCACGAGCGTCGCCGGGCCTGGTCCCTTGCTCCCTGGCCCCTTGGTCTTTCCTGTAGACATGGTAATCCACTTGGACGTCAAAATGCTTGTCCGAGCCTACGGCTGGGTTATAGATCAAAAACACCGCCACAAGCTCCCGGTTCCGGCTGAAAATCGGCGTCTGGGCCCGGTTGATCCGATGGCTGCCGACCACGTACGGGTGCTCATCCAGCTCGTCGGCGGGGATCGGCTCCCGCAATAATTCGACGCTGTCGGCGAGCATGACGGTGCTGACCGCCAGCTCGCCGGTCCAGAAATCGGGGACCGCCAGGTCCAAAACCAGGGTTCCGGCCTTTCGGTGAGCCATCGGCTCCAGGGCCGTTTCCGGCGCCTCCCGCAGCACCACCACGACGCGATAGTGACCGGGCGGCACCGCGAATCCGCGCGTGAGCGTCACGAGCTGCCCTCGGCGGGCTTCGACGCGGACCGGGAAAATGGTTTCGTATGCCGGCGCCTCGCGGGTCTTGCTCCGCGCGGACTGGCCTGGCCGTTCAACGCGGACGTACATCAGGGCCGCGCGAGATGAAAGGTCGGGAGCTGTGAAACTGATCGTGAAGGGCACGAACGTGCCGGGTTGCGCTTTGAAGAAATCGTTGGTCCAGGTCAGCGCGAGTTCGCCGTTCTCGCCACGACCGGCAGCGGCGGCGTTCGCCATGCTGGCCAGGATTTCGCCTTCCCGCCTCAGAGCTTCATCGAGCTTTGCCTGGGCGCCGGACGCGGCCTGCATACCCCGGTTGACGCCGGCCGGGGCCAGCATCTGGAACACCGCGAGTACCGCGATCACGAGCGCCTGCATGGACTGAGCCGAACTGATGATAGGGCGAGCGCCGCAGCGCGTCAAAGCGATCGAGCCGGGGGCAGAGCCCCACGTGAACCTGATATCATCGCGCCCCTATGGCCCATGTGCCGAAACTGCTGGACGTGAGCGTTCCGCTTAGGCAGGGCCTCCCGACCTATCCGAACAATCCGCCCTTCGAACTGCAGCCGGTCGAGCGGATTGCGGACGGTGGATCTGCGAACGTGTCCCGACTGGTCATGAGTACTCACTGCGGTACTCACGTCGACGCCCCGTTCCATTTCATTGACGGCGGGATTGGCGTCGACGAGCTTCCGCTCGAGATCCTGATCGGCCGCGCGCGTGTGGTCGAGATCAACCGGCGCGGCGGCATCACCGCCGAGGACCTGCAGCAGGCCGGTCTCCGCGAAGACCTGCGCGTCCTTTTCAAGACCCCCAATTCGGCTCTCTGGAACAGCGACTGCTTTCTACGAGGACTACACCTATCTGACCGAGGCGGGGGCACGCTACCTGGTCGAACAGGGCGTCAGGATCATGGGCATCGACTATCTGTCGGTCGAACAGTTCAAGAAGCCCGGCGCCCCCGCACACCGCGCCCTGCTCTCGAACGGCGTCATCATCATCGAAGGACTCAACCTCGCCGAGGCCGAGCCAGGCATGTACGAGATGTACTGCCTGCCGCTGCCGGTCACCGGCGGCGACGGCGCGCCGGCGCGCGTCATCCTCAAACGCTGAGGCACCGATGCTCGACGACGTAGTCGTAATGGTCCTGGCCGGGGGCGTCGGTGAGCGTCTCTATCCGCTGACGAAAGAACGCGCCAAACCGGCGGTGTATTTCGGTGGTCCCTACCGGATCATCGACTTCACCCTCAGCAACTGCATCAATGCCGGTCTGCGGCGGATCTTCATTGCGCTCCAGTACAAATCACTGTCGCTCAGCCGCCACATCCGCATGGGCTGGAGCGTAGTCGCCGACGAACTGGGCGAGTTCGTCGAGATCCTGAGCCCGCAAAAGCGCGTCGGCGAACACTGGTATCTCGGCACGGCTGATGCCGTCTACCAGAACCTCTACTCCATCACCCGTGAGAAGCCACGCTACTTGATCGTGCTGTCGGGCGACCACGTCTACAAGATGGACTACGCCAAGATGCTGCGCTTTCACAAGGAGAGCGGCGCCGGCGCAACGCTGGCCGTCATCGAAATCCCGACCGAGGAGGCGCACCGGTTCGGCGTACTGCAGACCGACGAGCAGGACCGCATTACCGGCTTTCTCGAGAAGCCGAAGGACCTCCCGCCGGGCGAACAGGTCCTCGCCTCGATGGGGATTTACATCTTCGACATGGAGAGCCTCGTCCCGATCCTCGAGCAAGACGCGGCCCTCGACACCAGTCACGATTTCGGGAAGGACATCATCCCGGCGCTGCTGTCGAAGACCGGCGTCTACGCCTATCGCTTCTACGACGAGAACAAGAAGGCCTCGAAATACTGGCGCGACATCGGCACACTCGACGCCTACTACGACGCGAACATGGACCTGTGCCACGTCAACCCGGAATTCAACCTGTACGACCCGGAGTGGCCGCTGCGCACTCACCAGGTGCAGGCCCCGCCCGCCAAGTTCGTGTTTGCCGACGAGGGCCGGCGCTGTGGACAGGCGCTCGACTCGATCATCTCGGCCGGATGCATCGTGTCAGGCAGCCGGATTTCCGGCAGCATCTTGTGCCCGAACGTTCGCGTCCACAGCTTCTGCCGGATCGAGCAGAGCATCCTGATGCCAGGCGTGCGCGTCGGCCGCCACGCGCGCATCCGGCGCGCCATCATCGACCGGGATGTGTTCATCCCGCGCGGGGCGATGATCGGCTACAACGACGCCGAAGACCGCCGCCGCCACACCGTCTCCGAAAGCGGCATCGTCGTGGTCACAACCGACGACGAACCGTATATCGGTGAGATCGGCGAAGAAGCGCTTCGGCATGAGACTGACTTCGATCACACGGGAGCGGAGCGATAGCGTGAAGATACAGAGCGTTCGTGGACGAGAAATTCTGGATTCCCGCGGCAATCCGACGGTGGAAGTCGACCTGACGCTGGACGGTGGCGCCACTGGACGCGCCGCGGTGCCGTCAGGCGCGTCGACCGGTGAGCGCGAAGCCCTCGAGCTTCGGGATGGTGACGGCAAGCGCTTCCTCGGCAAGGGCGTCACCCGTGCGGTCGCGAACATCAACGGCGAGATCTCGAGCGCGCTGATCGGGCGCGAGGCCGACCAGCTCGCGATCGACCGTTCGATGATCGAACTGGACGGGACCGCGACGAAGGAACGCCTGGGCGCGAACGCCACCCTCGGTGTGTCGATGGCGCTCGCTCGTGCCGTGGCTGCAGGAAGCAACGTGCCGCTCTACGCGCACATCGCGACGCTCTTCGGCGGCGACGGCTCAGTGACGCTGCCGGTCCCGATGCTGAACATCCTGAACGGCGGCGCGCACGCGGACAGCAGCGTCGACTTCCAGGAGTTCATGGTCATGCCGGTCGCGGCCGGCTCGTTTGCGGAGGGACTCCGCGCCGGCGTCGAGATCTTCCATGCGTTGCGATCGATCCTGAAGAAGAAGGGCTACTCTACCGGCGTCGGTGACGAGGGTGGATTCGCACCGAGCCTGAAGTCCAATCGCGAAGCACTGGACGTCGTACTCGAAGCGATTACCAAGGCCGGCTACACCGGTGGCAAAGACATCTACATCGCGCTGGACGTCGCGGCGAGCGAACTGTGGAACAAAGAAAGCAAGTCGTACGTTTTCAAGAAGTCGGGTGAGAAGACCCGCACCTCGGACGAGATGGTGCGACTGTACGAAGAGTGGGTGCGCGAGTATCCCATCATCTCGATCGAGGACGGCCTGGCGGAAAACGACTGGAACGGCTGGTCCGCATTGACGACGGCGCTCGGGCCGAGGGTGCAGCTCGTTGGCGACGACCTGTTCGTTACCAACCCGACGATTCTGCAGCGCGGAATTTCCGAGGGTGTTGCCAACGCCATCCTCATCAAGCTCAATCAGATCGGCACCGTGTCCGAGACCCTCGACGCCGTGAGGATGGCCAAGGACGCCGGCTACGCGGTGGTGATCTCGCACCGCTCGGGCGAGACCGAAGACACCACGATCGCGGATCTCGCCGTCGGCACGGCTGCGGGGCAGATCAAGACCGGGTCGGCGAGCCGCAGCGACCGCGTCGCGAAGTACAACCAGCTACTGCGGATCGAAGAGCAGCTCGGGGCCCGCGCGCACTACGCCGGCAAGGCCGCACTTCGAGCGCAGTTCTGATGGCCGCAGGTCCACTCGTCCTCTTGGTGTTGGACGGCTTCGGCATCCGCGCCGAACGGGATCACAACGCCATCGCCCTGGCCCGCACGCCTGTCTACGACGCGCTGCGGGCGCGCTATCCCGCTGCCCAATTGATCGCATCAGGCGAGGCCGTTGGACTGCCGCCCGGGCAGATGGGCAACTCCGAGGTCGGGCACACCAATATGGGCGCCGGCCGGATCGTCTACCAGGATCTGACGCGCATCGACAAGGCGATTCGCGACGGTGAACTGTCCGGTAACGCCGCGCTCGAAGCATCCTTTGACCGGTGCGTTGACGGGCGGCATGCGCTTCACTTCATCGGGCTCCTCTCCGACGGCGGCGTCCACAGCCACCAGCGCCACCTCCATGCGCTGCTCGAACTTGCGGCCGCGCGCAAGGTACCGCGCGTCTTCGTCCACGTGATCACCGATGGACGCGATGCCTCGCCCGCAGGCAGCATCCGCTACATTCCTCAGCTCGAAGAAGTCCTGTCGCGGACCGGAGGACGAATCGCCACGGTGGTGGGCCGCTATTACGCGATGGATCGCGACAAGCGATGGGAACGGAGCAAGGTGGCGTATGACGCGATCGTCGGTGGGTCGGCCAACATCACCGCAACGTCCGCCCGGCAAGTGGCGGAACAATCACACAAGGAAAACATCACCGACGAGTTCATCAAGCCGGCCGTGATCGTCGGGGCTGACGGCGCACCGCTCGGGCCGATCCGGGACGGCGACTCGGTCGTCTTTTTCAACTTCCGCGCCGACCGCGCCCGGCAGATGACGCGCGCGATTGCACTGGAGGACTTCGACGGGTTCGAACGGCCGTCACCGCCGTCCGTGCACTACACCACCATGACGGTGTACGACCGGACCTTCGGGTTACCGGTCGTGTTCGACCCGCAATCGCTGTCCGGCAATTTCGCGGATGTCATCCAGGCCGCCGGCCGCAGCAATCTGCGCCTGGCCGAGACTGAGAAGTACGCCCACGTCACCTACTTCTTCAACTGTGGACGCGAGCATCCGTATGAAGGCGAGTCGCGTGTGCTCGTGCCCTCCCAGAAGGTCGCCACCTACGACCTGATGCCTCAGATGAGTGCACCGGGAATCACCGACGTCCTCGTCGACGATCTCGACACGCGCAAGCACAACATCGTCATCTGCAACTTCGCCAACGCCGATATGGTCGGCCACACCGGCAGTCTCGAAGCCACCATCGCGGCAGTCGAAACGCTGGACGTCTGCCTGGGCCGGATCATGAAGGCATTGCTGGCGGCCAACGGCACCGTGCATCCTGACGTCCGATCACGGCAACGCCGAGCAGATGTGGGACAACGAACTGAACGCCCCGCACACCGCGCACACGGCGAATCCCGTGCCGGTGATTCTGTGCGGCGAGTCGTTCGTGGGAGGACAGCTGCGCGACGGAACGCTCAGAGACGTCGCGCCGACGATGCTTCAGCTACTGGGGATTGCAGATCCAGCGCGGAGATGACGGGATCCTCGCTTAGTGGAGGGTTAGCGTCAACTCCAAACTCCAAACTCCAAACTCCAAATTCCGAAAGCCAGCAGCTTTTGAAGTTTGGAGTTTGAAGTTTGAAGTTTGACTTCTTATTCGACTTCTTTTTCCTGCGGCTCGTCGGCGGCAATCCGCAGCGAGCGGAGGAAACGCTTATCGTTCGCGCTGATGTCGAATTCACGCCGATCGGGCGCGCGCACAGCCTTCACTGGTTGCGCGATCTTGGCCAGCGCGGTCTGATTCGACCGGTTCATGAAGCCGATGACGGCCTCGAGGGTGACTTTCATCTCGAAGCCAGCGGCTCGGGCACGCTCGCGCGCAGCCTCAACCCTGGCATCGTCAGCAATAGCGGCACTAATGGCGTCGGAGAGCTCACGAGCCAACCGGTTCACGACGTCATCCATACGGAACCTCCTCACCGCCGCCGGAGCTGGGGGCCGGGGCGTGTCTCCAGCCGGCTGCTCATCTGGCTAGACAGCAGGGCTCGAGGGCCAAATTCGTTCATATTGAAGGAGTTACAGCGCGGGAACGCAGGGCCATTGTAAGGTCCAGATAGCCGAGTGTCAATGGTGGGCCGCAAGATGTTGTGGCTCCCTGACGCGGCACACCAAGTTGTTACAATGACGCGGACCATGTCCTCTGATCGTTTCTTCTCGGATCCAGCCACACTGTCGGGCTGGGATCCCAATTGCTGAGCTTGGGCAACCGGGAGAATTCCCATTTACCCGTGGGATCCAGACAACCATGTATCGCGGCCGGCTCTGGACGATGCGCCAGTACGCGGGGTTTGGCAGCGCCTCAGAGTCCAACCAGAGGTATCGGTACTTGTTGGGTCAGGGTGTATCCGGCCTGAGTGTGGCGTTCGATCTGCCGACGCAGATGGGCTACGACTCGGATGCTCCGCTGGCGGCGGGGGAAGTCGGCCGGGTCGGCGTGGCGATCGACTCGATTGAGGACATGGCGGAGCTGTTCGACCAGATCCCGCTCGGCCGCGTGTCGACGTCGATGACGATCAACTCGACGGCGATCATCCTGCTGGCGCTCTACATTGCGGTCGCCCGGCGGCAGGGCGTCGCGCCATCAGCGCTGTCCGGCACGATCCAGAACGACATTCTCAAGGAGTACATCGCGCGCGGCACCTACATCTACCCGCCGCGGGCGTCGCTGCGAATCGTGACCGACATCTTCGCCTACTGCGAGCGCGAGATGCCGAACTGGAACACCATCTCGATCAGCGGCTACCACATCCGCGAAGCTGGATCGACCGCGGTGCAGGAAGTGGCGTTCACGTTCGCAAACGCGATCGCCTATGTCGAAGCGGCGCGCGACGCCGGACTGGACGTCAACACGTTCGGTCAGCGGCTCTCGTTCTTCTTCAACGCGCACAATGACTTCCTCGAGGAGGTCGCGAAGTTTCGGGCGGCACGACGACTGTGGGCCGCCATCATGCGTGACCGCTTCGGCGTCACCAATCCGCGCGCCCAGCAGCTGCGCTTCCATACCCAGACCGCCGGCAGCACGCTCACCGCGCAGCAACCCGACAACAACATCGTCCGCGTCGCGATCCAGGCACTGGCGGCGGTGATGGGTGGAACGCAGTCACTGCATTGCAACGGACGCGACGAAGCGCTCGCACTACCGACCGAGGAATCGGCACGGGTAGCGCTGCGGACGCAGCAGATCATCGCGCACGAGAGCGGCGTGCCCAATACCGTCGACCCGTTCGGCGGCGCCTATGCCATCGAAGACCTGACCAACAAGATCGAAGCGGGAGCGCGGGCACTCCTCGAGCGCATCGATGCGTCGGGCGGAACACTCGCCGCCATCGAAGCCGGCATGATCCAGCGCGAGATCCAGGATGCGGCCTACCGCGCCCAGCAGAAGATCGACGCCGGCGATTCGATCGTCGTCGGTGTCAACCAGTTCACGACCAACGAGCCCGTCCACGATCGACGTGCTCAAGATTCATCCGGACGTGGAACGACGGCAGGTCGAGCGCGTGCAGGCGGTCCGCGCGAGCCGGAACGCCGCAGAGTGGGCAGCGGCTGTCGGCGAGATCAAGGCCGCCGCGGCCGGCGCCGCCAACCTCGTCCCACCCATCGTCCGGGCCGTAGAAGCTCGCGCGACAGTCGGTGAGATCTCCGACGCCATGCGGTCGGTCTTCGGCGAGCACGAGGAGATCAATGTCTGAACCGCTCCTGTCGGTCGATCATCTGACCGCGGGGTTCGACATCAATGGACGGTTCGTGCCGGCCGTGATCGACGTGAGCTTCGCGCTCTCGGCGGGCGAGACACTGTGCCTGGTCGGCGAGTCCGGCAGCGGGAAGTCGGTGACGGCGCTGTCGATCATCCGGCTGGTGCAGTCGCCCGGCAGGATCGCGCGAGGGACCGTCAGTCTCAACGGCCGAAATCTGATGCCGCTCGGCGAGCGAGACATGCAGCGGGTAAGAGGCGCGCAGATCGGGTTCATCTTCCAGGAGCCGATGACGGCGCTCAATCCCGTCTTCACGATTGGCAGCCATATCGAAGAGACTCTCCGGGCGCACAATCTCGCGACGCGCCAGACGGCGCGCGGTCGCGCTATCGAGCTGCTCGATTCGGTCAGCATCCCTGAACCACAGAGACGCGTGGACGAGTATCCGCACCAGCTCTCCGGCGGCTTGCGGCAACGTGCTCTTATCGCCTTGGCGCTGGCGTGCGAGCCGAAGCTGCTGATCGCGGATGAACCGACGACGGCACTCGATGTCACCATCCAGGCCCAGATCCTCGAACTCCTGCGCGAGCTACAGGCTCGCATGGGCCTCGGCCTCCTGCTGATAACTCACGACCTTGGTGTCGTGGCCGAGATGGGGAACCGTGTCGCCGTGATGTATGCCGGACGCATTGTGGAGCACGCTCCGGTGCGGCCACTCTTTGCCGAGCCGAAACATCCCTACACGCGCGGTCTGCTGGCGTCGATCCCAGGCGCCGCTCCGGGCACGCGTCTGAACGCGATCCCAGGCACCGTGCCGCCACTCGGCCAGCTGCCACCGGGGTGCTCGTTCATCACGCGATGCGCCAGCCGATTCGAGCCGTGCCCAACGGCTCACCCAGGTGACACGGTCTTCCCGCTGGCGGACGCCACGCCGCGGACGGTGAAATGCTATCTGCACGGCACCGCAGTCGAGGCCGCCGAGGTGACCCGGTGACGGCGCCGATCCTGCAGGTCCGCCATCTCACCAAGGAGTTCACGCGCAAGACCGGAATCTTCAGCAAGCCGACCGCGGTCCGCGCCGTGGACGATGTGACGTTCGATATCTTCGAGGGTGAAACGTTCGGCCTGGTCGGGGAATCCGGCAGCGGAAAAACGACGACCGGACGATGCATTCTCCGATTGATCGAGCCGACGTCAGGCGAGGTGCAGTTCCGCGGCGAAGATGTCCTGGCGTTCTCTCGGCGCAGGCTCCGCGAAGCCCGCCGCGACATGCAGATCGTCTTCCAGGATCCGTTCTCGTCGTTGAATCCGCGCATGCGCGTTCAGGCGATCGTGGAAGAACCTCTGATCATTCATCGGGTCGGATCCAAGGCGGAACGTGCCGCGCGTGTGCGTGAGCTGTTCGAGCTCGTCGGGCTCGACCCATCGCAGCTCTCGCGTTACCCGCACCAGTTCAGCGGCGGCCAACGCCAGCGTATCGGGCTGGCGCGCGCGCTGGCGCTCAATCCCTCACTCGTGATTGCCGATGAACCGGTGTCGGCGCTCGACGTGTCGGTGCAGGCGCAGGTCGTGAACCTGCTGATGGATCTTCAGGAGCGGTTGAAGCTCACTTACCTCTTCATCGCGCATGATCTCAGGCTGGTGCGGCACATCTGCAGCCGGACAGCGGTCATGTATCTGGGCAGGATCGTGGAGATGGGGGAAACCGAGGCGATCTTCGCGAATCCCGCGCATCCGTATACGCGGGCGCTGCTGTCAGCGATTCCCGTTCCGGATCCGAACGTCGCACGCAACCGAGTCGTCCTCGATCCGTCTACGTTCGATCGATCAGCGAACTTGAAGGAACTCGCGCCCGGTCACTGGGCGGCCGTCTAGAGAATGGAAGATGGAAAATGGTAGATGGAAAAGTGTTGGGTTAGTGGCCGCGTCGTCGAAGCCGCAGCTCTTTTCCCTCTTCCCTTTTCCCTCTTCCCTTCTTCAGGCCGCGCGGCGGACGTCTTTTTCAACCTGCCCGTCGCGGATGTGAATGACGCGGTGCGCATACGCCGCAATGTCGGCTTCGTGCGTCACCAGCACGATCGTGTTCCCTGACCCGTGGAGCCGGTCGAACACGCCCATGATCTCGTTGCCGGTCTTCGAATCGAGGTTGCCGGTCGGTTCGTCCGCCAGCAGGATCGATGGATCGTTGACGAGGGCACGCGCGATCGCGACGCGCTGGCGCTGGCCGCCTGAGAGTTCGTTTGGCCGGTGCGAGGCCCGCGACATCAGGTCGACCTTCTCGAGCGCGAGCTTGGCCTTGTCCTTACGCGCCGCACCCGACACACCCGCGTAGATCAGTGGCAGTTCGACGTTGTGCAGCGCCGTCGCGCGTGGCAGGAGGTTGAAGGTCTGGAAGACGAACCCGATCTCTTCGTTCCGGATCTGCGCGAGTTCGTCGTCGTTCATCGCGGCAACCTCCTTCTCGTTCAGGAGGTAGCTGCCCTTGGACGGCGTATCCAGGCACCCGATCAGGTTCATCAGCGTGGACTTGCCCGAGCCGGAGGGCCCCATGATCGCTACGTATTCGCCGCGCTCGATCTGGATGGAAACGCCACGCAGCGCGTGGATCTCCTCATCACCCATGACGTACGTTTTCCAGAGATCGCGCGTTTCAATTAGGGGCATATGGACCTGAATATATCAATTACGGCCAGCCCCGACCGCCGGTTCCGCTAATCGCCGGTCCGCAGACGCTCGAGCAGGGCGCGGAGGGAGGGGGGCGTATCCGCGGGTAGAAGCGCCGCCCAGTCCCTGACGTCGACCGGGATCACGACCGGAGCCGCCCGGCGCGTTTTCTTTCGGAGGTCCGTAATGGCCACCGATAGCTCTCGGGCTGACGCCATGCCCGAACCGAGCATCATCAGGCAGAGGGTCTCGTTCTCAGCGCCGAGGCGTATGGCGGCCGACCATGCGGCTTCGAGGGACGATGCGTCGACCGTGGGGACTATCCGTACCGCGACCCGCACGCACGGCTCGGGTTTGCGGAAGAGCGGCCGTGCGCCTTTCAACACGAAGACCCAGTCGAAACCGGGGACCTTCAGCATGTTTCCGCCGGCCCCCACTACGGCGTCGGTCAGACGCGCTGCCACGATGCGACGCACAAGGTTGACCGCATCGGCCTGATCCCGTGACGTACGGGCTTCTACCGGTCGAGTGAAGGTACTCGCGTCGCCAGGCGCATTGTACGGTCGCTCAGGAGTGGACCTGGCCGCGGGTTGGTCGCCAGTCGGTACGTGCTCCTGTAGTGCCGCGTCGTAACGCTCACGAAGCTGCGTATCCATCAGCACCCGGTACGCTTCAGTGAGCGCCGCGGCCCTGGTGGCGGCGATCTCCTGGAACTCGGTGCCGAGGTGCTGGACTTTATCAGGGTGGTAGCGCGCGATTTCGCGCCTGAATGCACGTTTCACTTCGTCGGCCTCCGCCGCCGGCTGGATCCCGATCACGTCGTAGTGGGTCTTCACCGATTCTGGGCTTTGAATTCGGCCACGTTCGATCCCGGCAGTTCCATCGGCTTGCCAAAGTCACGCAGCTTCTTCCTGGATGGCTTCGCAACCTGCGTCGTGGCACAGAACGGGCAGAACTGCCATCCGGGCTGAAGCGGCCTCGCGCACTTGCCGCAACCGGCGTTGAGCCGGTGCCCACAGTGCGGGCACGCCATGAAGTCCACGCCGACGGCGCCACCGCAACCCGAGCACAGCGTCCGCATCTCGCGAACCTCGGTGACGACGCGCAGCAGTTCCTCCGCCGTGGTGATGCCGGCCTTCACTTTTGCAAGACCGTCCTCGCCGAGCGTGACCATCCCCGCGCTCACCGCGGCATCGCGCACCATGTCTTCGCCGGCCTTCTGGGCGACGAGCCGCCGAACCTTGTCACTGACGCGCATCACCTCATAGAGCGCGATCCGGCCACGGTAGCCGGTGCCATTGCATTCCTCGCAGCCGATGGCCTTGTAGAACACGAACTGCGACGCGTCGGCTTCGGGGATGTTCAACGCGCGCAGCGTCTCACCTTCAGGCGTGTACTGGCGGCGGCACGAGGTGCACAAGCGGCGCACCAGTCGCTGGGCCACGACGCCCACCAGCGCCGACGCGATCACGTACGGCTCCATCCCCATGTCCATCAACCGCGTGATCGTCGACGGCGCATCATCGGTATGCAACGTCGAGAGCACGAGGTGGCCGGTCTGCGCGGCCTGCATGGCGATCTTCGCCGTTTCCTCGTCGCGAATCTCGCCGACGAGAACGACGTCCGGGTCCTGCCGCAGGATCGCGCGTAGCGCGCTCGCGAACGTCAGCTTGGCCTTCTCGTTCACCTGCGTCTGATTGACGCCGGGGATCTGGTACTCGATCGGGTCCTCGATGGTGATGATGTTCGTCTTGCCGGACTTGACGGAGCTGATCGCGGAGCTGAGCGTAGTCGTCTTTCCGCTCCCGGTCGGGCCGACGACCAGGATCATGCCGTGCTGATATTTGAGGAAGGACCGCAGTTCGTCCATCGACGAGGCCGAGAGCCCAAGCTCCTCGAGCGGCGGCGCACCCTTGCGATGATCGAGGATCCGCAGCACGATCTTCTCGCCGTGCATGGTCAGGAGCGTCGACAGCCGGAAGTCCACGTCCTTGCCGTCACCCTGCTTGATCCGCAGCCGGCCGTCCTGGGGCAGGCGCTTCTCGGCGATGTCCATGCCCGCCATGATCTTCATGCGCGCGACGAGACCCTCGTGGACCCACTTCGGCAGGTCCATGACTTCCTTGAGCAGTCCATCGAGGCGGTGCCTGATGAGAACACCCTTCTCCTGCGGCTCGATATGCACGTCGCTGGCGCGGCTGGTGATCGCGCTGTTCACGAGCATGTCGACAAGGTCGATGATCGGCGCGGAGTCATCCCTCGGCGCGGCTGACGCGGACGGCTGCTCGAATACCTCTTCGTCCGACCGGCGCATCAACGTGGCGACATCGGGTGGATCACCGCGACGGCGCGGAGCTCGCGACGAGGGTGAGCCTGAAGACGTCAACCCCGCGCCTGTCACGGGACTGCCCATGAATGCCAGTGCCTTGTCGGGATAGCCGCTCTCGATCGCGTCGAGGATGTCGGTGCGCGTCGCCACCACCTGCTGGATGCGGTGGCCGGTCTGGAATTCGAGGTCCTGGACGAGACTGAAGAGAAGCGGGTCCGACATCGCGACAGTGAGGACGTTCTTCTCCAGCCGGAGCGCAACACAGCCGCGCTTGAGCGCAACTTCCTTGGGGATCAGAACGATGGCGTCTGCGTCCGGCGGCTCGTCGGCGAGGCTTACGTACGGGAACCCGAGCTGGTAGGCGAGCGCCTTCGTGATCTGCTTTGCAGTCGCGAGATTGAGGCGGACGAGAACCGCTCCCACACGCTCGCCTGTCTGCTGGTGCTCGGCAAGCGCAACCTGGAGGTCTTCGTCAGTTATGAGGCCTGCTTGGATCAGGCATTCGCCGATTTTCTTCCGCAACCCTCTGGTCCTCTCTGGACCGTGACCAGCCGCGTCTCGGCTGGTCAACCGTCGCGTGCCTAGTTTCGGCGCACGAGCTGGGTTGCAATAGGGCCGAGGTGGGCCACAGGGGAGAAACACAGCCACAGGGGCAACACAGAAGAAACACAGACCCAATGCAGTGTACGGGCGGTTCGTGAACCGCCCCGTGACAGTTCTGCGCAAAACCGCACGGCCCTGCACATGTCACGGGGTCGTTCGCGAACTGTCACGGGGCCGTTCTCGAACGGCCCCTACTCTTCTTTGCCTTCGTACTCCGCTTTTAGCTTGGCGACTACGTTCGGGTCTGCGAGCGTGGACGTGTCGCCGAGCGCCTTGCCGGCCGCAATGTCGCGCAGCAGGCGGCGCATGATCTTCCCTGAACGTGTCTTCGGCAGGTCCGCGGCGAACAGGATCTGGTCCGGCCTCGCGATCCCGCCGATCTTCTTGACGACGTGCTCCTTGAGTTCGTCGATCAGTTCTTGAGAGACCCTGATTCCTTCTTTGACCGTCACGAAGGCGGCGACCGCCTGCCCCTTCACTTCGTGCGGTCGGCCGACAACGGCGGCCTCCGCGACACTCGGGTGATCGACGAGCGCACTCTCGACTTCCATCGTGCCGAGACGATGCCCGGCCACGTTCAGCACGTCGTCTACTCGGCCGAGCAGCCAGTAGAAGCCGTCCTCATCGCGCCGAGCTCCGTCACCCGTGAAGTAGGATCCGTCCTTCCACCGGCTGAAGTAAGTCTCGATGAAGCGCTCGCGGTCCCCGTAAATCCCCCGAGCATCGCGGGCCAGGGCTGCGTCAGCGTCAACAGGCCGCCACCAGTCTCCACCGGCTTGCCAAGGCCGTCGCGGATCTCCGCCGAGATCCCGGGGAATGGTTTGGTCGCCGATCCCGGCTTCGTGCTCGTAATCGCCGGGAGCGGTGAAATCATGATCATGCCGGTCTCGGTCTGCCACCAGGTATCGACAATCGGGCAGCGCTTACCGCCGATGTGTTCTTGGTACCACATCCACGCTTCAGGATTGATCGGCTCACCGACGGAACCGAGAAGGCGAAGCGTCTTCATCGGGTAGCGCGCCGGCCACTCGGTGCCCCAGCGCATGAAGGAGCGAATGGCGGTCGGCGCGGTATAGAAGATCGATACGCCGTGACGCTCGACCATCTCCCAGAAGCGGCCCTTGTCCGGCCAGTCTGGCGCTCCTTCGTACATCACGACGGTGGCGCCGTTGGCCAGCGGTCCATAGACGACGTAACTGTGCCCCGTCACCCAGCCGATGTCCGCGGTGCACCAGTACACGTCATCGTCCTTAAGATCGAAGACCATCTTCATCGTGGCGTAGGTGCCGACGAGGTACCCCCCGGTCGTATGAACGATGCCCTTCGGTTTGCCGGTGGTGCCGGACGTGTAGAGGATGTAAAGCATGTCCTCCGCGTCCATCGCCTCGGGTTCGCACTCCGCTGTCGGCGTCCTGCATCAGCCAGTGGTACCAGTGGTCGCGCCCTTCCTTGATATGAATTGGAAAGCCCCCACCCTGCTGGCGCTGGACGATGACGACATTGCGAATTGACGGCGTGTCGTGCAGGGCCTCGTCGGCCATCTGCTTCAGTGGGACGATGTGCCCGCGACGGTAGCCGCCATCGGCGGTGACGAGAAGCACCGCCTGCGCGTCGTTGATGCGGTCGCGCAGCGACTCGGCGCTGAATCCGCCAAACACGACACTGTGAACGGCGCCGATGCGGGCGCAGGCAAGCATCGCAATCGCGAGTTCGGGAATCAGCGGCAGGTACAACGCGACGCGATCGCCGCGGGTGACGCCAAGTGACTTCAGCACGTTGGCGAATGCGCTGACCTGCCGGTAGAGATCCCAGTAGGTCAGCGTTCGACGGTCCCCTGGCTCCCCTTCCCAGACCAGTGCCGCCTTGTTCCTGCGGGAGGTCCTGACATGCCGGTCGAGACAGTTCGCGCTGACGTTCAACTTGCCACCGACGAACCAGCGAGCGTCAGGGAAGCCGCCTTCTCGCACCGTCTGCCATGGCGTCATCCACTCGAGCTCACCGGCAAGTGCGCTCCAGAACGCGTCGGGATCCTTCGCCGCCCGGTCGTAGATCTCCGGATCACTGCATTGCGATTGGCGTCGGAAGGAATCGGAGGGAGGAAAGCTTCGGTTCTCCTGCAGCAGCGCGTCGATCTCGGACATGAATCAGCCTCGTGGTCGTTTAGCGGGGAGGAATGCTCGGGCCTGTCAGAATCACCCAGGTACCACGTGCGCGTCGGCGTAGCCCCGGATCTGGCGCACGCGCTCCTGGCCACGAGCCGCCGCGGCCGCGTCGGGGTAGGGCCCGACCAGGACCTGATGCCACACGCCGCGTGGACTCGATACCACCCTGATCTCGCGGACCGGAAGGCCACGATTTCGAAGGTCGTTCAGCAGCGCGGTCGCCTCGCTGGCCTGGCGGAAAGACGCCACCAGCACTGAGAACGATGCTCCGGTCACGGGCGTTGATTCCGTGCCCACGGGTGCCGCCGGCTCCTCCACCGATTGGTTCGCCGGTGTAGCCGCGGGCGCCGCTGCATCGGAAGGTGGGGCGCTCGAACTCGGCGGGACGGCTGCCACGGCCCCGGACGTCGTTGAAGCGGGTATCTCGGTCGTCGCTATTCCCGACAGAAAGGTAGGCTGCGACCACCGCGAGCGCGAGCAGGAGTGCCACCGCCACGAGCACGACTGGCTTCCGGCTCCATGGTGACGACGAGACGCTGCGGATCGGCCGCAGCTCGAGCTTGGCGGCTGCCGTATCGACCACCTGCGGCGTGATGCCGGCCGCCCCTCGAGACCCGGCCGCGAGGAGCGCGCCGTCACAGACCATGTTGATCAGGCGCGGAACACCGCCGCTATAGCGATGAACCGCCGTCAACGCCGCCGCTGCAAATTCGCTCGGCCCCGCGCCGGCAACCATCAACCGGTGCGATATGTATTCGGACGTCTCTTCCGCCGTCAGGGGACTGAGTTCGAGGCGAGTCGAAATTCTGCCGTCGAGTTCTCTGACGAGGGGCGATCTGAGGAGCTCTTTGAGAATCGGCTGCCCGACGAGCACGATCTGGAACACCTTCTCCCCGGCTCCTGCCGGACCCGCAAGCGCGGCAATCTGCTCGAGCGTCTCGAGCGGCATGTCCTGCGCCTCGTCGATCACCAGCACGGCAGTCGCGCCGAGTGGACGCAGCGAGGAAAGGAAATCGTCGAGCGTGTGGATCAGTTCGCGCTGGCTGGCGTGGGCGAGGCGGCCTCGCTTCATTTCGTCGCGAGAGACGAGACCGAAGTCCTGCAGGATCGCGCGCAGCAGGTCGACCTCCGACAACGACGGATCCTCGATCAGCGAGGTGAAGGTTTTTCGATCCAGCTGCTCGAGCACGGCTCGGCACACCGTTGTCTTGCCGCTGCCCATGTCACCGGTGACAAGCACGAACCCGTCACGCCGGCGGATGGCATCCTGCAACTGATCGAACACGCTGCCGTGCGACGCACTGCGATAGAAGTACTTCGGATCGGCCACCAGGCTGAAGGGTTTCTCAGCCGAACCGAAAATATCCTGGTGCATTGGGGAGTAGTACCCGCGCGCCATCGGGGAACCTGGTTTCCTACTGAGCGACTCCCGGGTCGTAGGGGATTACCGTCGGAGCCGGTGGCGGTGGTGACGGTGGCGCGTTGCGGTTGAAGATCGCAACGCCAAGCAGGCCACCGAGCATGCCGAAGATAGTGCTCATGACGATGTTGACAAGGCTCATGAGGATCCCGGCGGCGCCCAGGGCTCCACCGGCGGCCATCCGGTCGATCACCTCCCGCATCTCGGGTGGCATGTCCTCGTTACCCGCCGACGCGATCCTCGACATCCATTCGGCCTGCATCGGCCCCATCACCATCTGGATGGGAATATTCAGCACCGAGCCGATGACGCCACCGATGACGCCGGCAAGCAGCCCAACCAGCGCCCCTTCAGCTGCGGTGATCGGGACCGGCGAGTTCTGTTTGCGCAGGTAGACAGCCAGCGCGCCACCGGCAAGGACCCAGAGGCAGCAGCAGCAGTTCCCGGCATTGACGATCGGGAGCGCCGACATGACGCCAATGAAAACGCCGCCGAGAAGCGCGGGCTGCAGCCTGCCTGAATCCATCAGTCGTAATACTCCAAGCCAAGGTGAGTAATCAGCTCCTCACCGCGCAGGTAACGAAGCGTGTTCTTCAGCTTCATCAGCTGGATGAACAGGTCGTGCTCGGGATAAAGATCCTTCGCGTGCTGCGGGCTCTTGAAGTAAAACGAGAGCCACTCCTGGATGCCGTCCATGCCGGCGCGCTTCGCGAGGTCGAGGAACAACGCGACGTCGAGGACGATCGGCGCTGCCAGGATGCTGTCGCGGCAGAGGAAATTGATCTTCAGCTGCATCTTGTAATTGAGCCAGCCGAAGATGTCGATGTTGTCCCAGCCCTCTTTGTTGTCGCCGCGCGGCGGATAGTAGTTGATCCGCACCACGTGATCGATATGACCGTAGAGATCGGGATAGAGCCCCGGCTGCAGGATGTAGTCGAGGACGGACTTCTTGCTCTCTTCCTTGGTCTTGAATGACTCCGGATCGTCGAGCACTTCGCCGTCGCGGTTGCCGAGGATGTTGGTCGAATACCAGCCCTCGACACCGAGGAGGCGCGCCTTGAGGCCGGGCGCGACGAGGGTCTTCATCCAGGTCTGCCCGGTCTTGAGATCCTTGCCGGCCACCGGACAGCCGTTCTTCGCGGCCAGTTCCAGCATCGCCGGAACATCGCCACTCAGGTTCGGTGCCGCGTTCGCGTAGGGGATGCCCTCACGCAGTGCCGCATAGGTGTAGATCATGCTCGAGGGAATCGAATCGTCGTTGGCCTCGAGGGCCGCTTCGAAGGCGGCCACGTTCGCGTGTGCGGGTGTCTCGGTCAAAAAGACTTCGGTGCTGCCGCACCACACCATCACCAGGCGGTCGCAGCCATTCGCCTTCTTGAACCCGCGCATGTCTTCGATCAGCTGCTCGGCAAGATCCTTCTTGTTCTTGCCCTTCTTGACGTTGGGACCGTCAAGGCGCTTGACGTAGCGGCGGTCGAACACGGCCGACATCGGCTTGATTGCTTCGAGCTCAGGACGGATCTGCTCGAGCAGGTCCTTGTCGAGCACGCCGGCGGTCTTCGCCGCTTCATAGGCGTTGTCTTCAAAGATGTCCCAGCAGCCAAACACCACATCGTCAAGCGAGGCGAGCGGGACGAAATCCTTGATCAGGGGCGAGCGGCCCTCGGTGCGTTTACCGAGGCGGATCGTGCCCATCTGGGTCAGTGAACCGATGGGCTTGGACAGGCCCTTCCGGATGGCCATCACGCCCGCAATAGTCGTGGTGCTGACGGCCCCCATTCCAACGAGAAGAATGCCAAGCTTGCCCTTGGCGTCCGCGATTTTCTGAGGGTTTTTCACAGGGAGGAACTATATCATCGACTCATCTGCCGGTACGGATCGCCGCGTCCGCGTGATTTGCGCATGCTGAAGCTCAAAAAAACTACTCCTTCCGAACCACTCATCCTCGTCATGGCCGCGGTGAGAATGGGTGATCGGTTGCTCGTTGTCGGCGCCGATTCCCCGAAGGTCCTCGCGCAGCTGGCGCTCAAGCCCGGGATCACCGGGCGGACCTGCGTGGTAGACGATGACGAGGGGCGCGTGCAGCGCGCGGTCAGCCTGGCCGAGAGCGAGGGCGGACTGGTCGAGGCGCAGACCGCGCCAGTGACGACCTTGCCCTATACCGCAGCGACCTTCGATATCGTCGTCGTCAATCACCTGCTGCCGCGGCTCGACGGCGGTCTTCGCAGTCAATGCCTGGCGGAAGCGGCGCGGGTGGTGAGAGGCGGCGGCCGCTGCGTCGTGATCCAGGCCGGACGTCGAAGTGGGATTGCGGGACTGTTCGGCGGTGGCTCGACCATGCCGGCGACCGATGTCGAGGCGCTGTTGAGCGGGGCCGGATTCCGCGCCGTCCACACCCTCGCCGAGCGCGACGGCCTGCTTTTTGTCGAAGGCGCCCGCAGGGCCTGAGGGATGGAAGAGGGAAAAGGGAAGATGGAAAAGGACTCAATTCGAGCGACATGGCCACACACCGGCGCCATTCATGAGTCCCTGAGGCTGAGGTGAAGAGCGTTGGCGCGTGTCCGGCCGTCGGAGTTAGGTCCTTTTCCATTTTCCATCTTCCCTTTTCCATCGGCCGTAAGGCCGAAGGCCGAATGTCCTCGTAGCGCGTCAGTGTCTCAAAGGGAATACAGCCCGTGGGATCCCATCGCCAACAGGTTTGGCCAGGATCCGCCGAAAAAACGGCCAATCGGCCGCCGCACTGGTGGTTGGAGCGCGGCAAGAGTTTTGCCCCCGGAACACCTCACACGTCCATGTTGCCCAGATCTGCCGCGGCCGAAGTTTTCAGCGTGCCGGAAGTGGCGCGCGTCGCCGGGGTCCGTTCGGCGGCCGTTCGCTCGCTGATTGCGTCAGGCCAGGTGGAGGCCCCGAATGGCTTCCTCTCGGCGCCTCAATCGGTGCGCTGCGTCCGGCTTCTTCGCCGCGATCTCTCGATTGCGCCGGGCGATCGGGAGATCTTCGCACCGCCGGTGGCCGGTCAGCGCTCTCCGGGGGCGGCGCTTGCGGCCTCGAGCGCGCTCCATGCCGCCATGCTCGGGCTGGTCGTCCTGATCACAACCTTTGGTATCTCGACGAAAGCTGAAGAGCCCAAGCCCAGCCAGCCGTCGCGGCTCGTCTTCCTTGCGATCCCGGGCCCGGGCGGCGGCGGAGGCGGCGGCGGGCTCAAGTTGCAGAAACCGCCTGCCGCGGCAGAGATGAAGGGCACGGCGAAGCTGAAGAGCCCGGTGCCACCGCCCAAGCCGATCACCACTCGAAAGCCTGTGCCGCAGGCGAGGCCAGTACCTCCCCCGGTGATGCCGCGGCCCGTCTACCGGACAGTCGAGCCTCCGCCACCTGCACCCGTGCCACCTGTCACACCCAAGGTGGTCGCGCCCGTGGTCAACGCCTCATCTGATGCGCGAGACCGCGCCGGCGTGCTGACAGAGACTGTCGCACCCGAGAGCCAGGGACCGGGGTCAGGTGCGGGTGCCGGTTCAGGACAGGGCACCGGCATCGGTGAAGGCACGGGCTCTGGGATAGGTCCCGGCAGTGGCGGCGGTACTGGTGGTGGTCCCTACAGACCCGGCAGCGGCGTGAGCGCGCCGGAACTTTTGAAGGAAGTCCGGCCCGCCTTCACCGAGGAAGCGCGCCGGCAAGGGATTTCTGGTGACGTCGTCCTCGAAATTGTCGTCCGCGCCGATGGCACTGTCGGCGACGTGAAGGTAGTTCAGGGCCTCGGCGGCGGCTTGAACCGGAATGCTGTCGAGGCCGTCAAGCAGTGGCGTTTCTCGCCGGCCCGCCGGCAAGGGGTACCGGTGGACGTGATGGTCGAAGTGTCGGTGGCCTTCGTACTGCGGTAACCGGCGGGCGAGTCTGAAAGGCTGGCAATGGATACGATTCTGGTCGCGGTAACGGGAGTGTCGCTGGCAGTGGCTGCGGCCATGGGGGCAATCCTCGTGCGGACGCTGCGCACCGAACGGCGCCGGTCTGACGCGCGGATCGCACTGCTGGAGGAACTGGCCGCGGCTCGTCCAGAGACCCGAGTGAGTGCGCCGCCGGCGGTCCGTCCGTCCACGCCCAAGCCACAACCCCGAAGCACGTTCGAACCACGCGCGATCGAGGTACCGCTTCGAATCGACGCGCTCGATGATTTCGAACTGCAGCAGGATTCCGGCCGTGGCGCTGCCGACATCGACATCTTCGAAGCGCACGACGCGCCGTCCGCATGGCCCCGTCGCTTTGCCGTGATTGGCGCGATGACGGCGGTCCTGTGCGCGGTGTTCTTCGGATGGCGAGCGCTCGATTCATCCGGTCCGGTGCCAGCCACGAGCATCGACGTGTCGGCGCAGACGCAGGCCCAGCCGACTGCACCGACCCTGGAACTGCTGTCACTACAGCACGCGCAGGAGGAAGGGACGCTGGTGATCAGCGGGCTCGTGCAAAATCCGCGCGGGAGTGCCACGCTCGAACACGTACAGGCGACCGTGGTGCTGTTCGATGCAAATGGTGCAACACTCAGCAGCAACCGCGCCCCGATCGATTTCACAACGCTCGCGCCGGGTGATGAGTCGTCGTTCGTGATCCGCGTGCCGGCAGCCGGCGCCGTGACGCGCTACAGGGTTGGATTCCGCGGCGGGGACGATCGGATCCTCGGTCACGTGGACCGACGGAACAATGAGACCGTCGCACGAAAGCAAACGCCATGAAGACCACTCGCACTTTTGTCGTCTTCGCGTTTCTTGTCGCCGCCATCGCGACACCGTTCGGGCAGCAGCAGGACGAGAAGGCGTTCAAGTTCCGCACCGGCGTCGAACTGATCAATGTGACCGCCACGGTGACCGACGCGACCGGCCGCTTCGTTCCTGGATTGCGCAAGGAGGACTTCCGCGTCTACCAGGACGATCAGCCGCAGGAGATCACGCACTTCAACAGCGAGCGCGTTCCGGTCAGCCTTGGCATCGTTCTCGACACCAGCGGCAGCATGCAGGGCGAGAAGATGATGGCGGCGAAGCAGGCGCTGAACCGCTTTCTCCGAGACCTTCTCGGCCCGGAAGACGAGGTCTTTCTCTACCGATTCGACAACTCACCGGAGTTGGTCCACGAATGGACGACCGATCGCGAGCGGGTCAGCGCGGCGCTCAACCGCATCCAGCCGCGCGGCGGCACCGCGATGTACGACGCCGTCGCGGAAGCGATCCCACTCGTTCAGACCGGCAAGCATCGCAAGAAGGCACTGCTCGTGATTTCCGACGGTAACGACACGAGCAGCCGGATCGCGATCATGGCGCTCAAGGAACAGATTCGTGAGACCGAGGTGCTCGTCTACGCAATCGGGATCGACTCGCAGGTTTCGACCGAACAATACAGGCCACGCCGCAACCTCGGCGGCCTGATGCAGACGTTCTTTCAGCAGCGGCCGATACCGATCCCCTTTCCGAGGCCTGGCGCTCGGCGTCCCCCATCACGCCCGTTGCCACCGGCACCAACGCCGCGGTTCCCACCGGCACCGCCTCCTGGCACGCCGGGCAACCCCGGTCGCACCACGCGGGCCACGCCGGATGACCGCGTCAACGTTGCCGCATTGCGCGACATCACCGACGACAGCGGTGGACGGACGGAAGTCATCCGGGATGCCCGCGACCTCGATCCGGCCACCGCCGGCATCGCCGACGAACTATCCAGGCAGTACCTACCTGGGTTACGCCTCGAGCGGCGTCAAGGACGGCCGCTGGCATTCCATCCGGGTCGAAGTGCGCGACGGCAGTTATCACGTCCGCGCACGGCGCGGCTTCGTCGCCGCGACACCTTAGGGGTGCAACCAAGCCGCTGATATCATTCCGCGGTGCAAACGTACATGGCCGCGGTGGGGCTGAGCGTACTCGGCAGCCTCGGCGGCCTGCTGGCGGCGTCCGCCTTCCTGCTCCTCGGTGACGGTCTCCGGACCAGGATCGTTCCCTGGGCCATCAGCTACGCGGTCGGAACGCTGCTCGGCGTGGCATTGCTGGCGCTGCTGCCCGAGGCACTCGGAACACTGCCGCCGCCGGTCGCGATGGGGACGCTGCTCGCCGGCGTCCTCACCTTTTTTCTGCTCGAGAAGCTGGTCCTGTGGCGTCACTGCCACGACGGCCACGGCCATGAGTGCGAAGCGCACACCAGCAGCGCCGCTTCCCTGGTCATCATCGGCGACGCCTTTCACACGTTTGTGGACGGCGCGATCATCGCGGCCGCGGTGCTGACCTCAATTCCTCTCGGCATCACGACCGCACTGGCCGTTGCCGCTCACGAGATCCCGCAGGAAGTCGGGGACGTCGCGATCCTGCTGCGCGCGGGCTATTCACGATCGCGCGCACTGACGCTCAACATGCTCTCGGCCCTCGGCGGCGTGCTCGGCGCGCTGGCAATGTTGACGACGTCGCAGACCTTGCCGCAACTGCTGCCTTACGTGCTGGCGTTTGCCGCGGGGAACTTCCTCTACATCGCCATGGCTGACCTGATCCCCGATCTGCACAGGGGTAATGTCGAAGGCGGCGCATTCCGGCAGATGGCCCTGATCGGTGCGGGCATCCTGACCATCGTGCTCCTGTAGAAATCACCGCTCCGCCACCGGCTGCACATCGTCATCTCACGATGACAGAGCGCCCCGTGTGCCGTCGAAAGCCTCCCAAAAACACGCCGCGCAAGTGGCACCCCAATTGCCGCCACTCAGGTGCGATGCCTGCCAGTGCCAGAGGAACGATCCATGAACGCCCGGATTCTCGCGGCCCTGGCTCTGCTGCTGTGGCTGCCGCTGACCGCCGCTGCGCAAAGTGACAGTGACGCGCGGCTGCACGACGACGTCGGCCGCGCCCTCCAGTCCTACACCCGCCTCACCGTTTTCGACGACGTCACGGCACAAGTTCAGAACGGAGTCGTCAGCCTTTCGGGGAAGGTGACGATGCCTTTCAAGAGAGATGAGATTGCCGGACGGGTTGCGGGTGTACCCGGCGTGCAGGAAGTGCGGAACGACATCAGGATCCTGCCCGTGTCGATCGAGGACGACGAGTTGCGAAAGCGCGTGGCGCGCGCCATCTACGGGAACCCCGCCTTCTATCGATACGCCTCGATGCCGCGCCCGCCGATTCACATCATCGTGGAGAACGGCGGCGTGACGCTGATGGGGGTTGTGCCGACTGACGTGGACCGCGCGCTGGCGCGGTCGCTGGCAACGGGCAAGGGCGAGCGGAGCGTGACCTGCGCGCTGCGGACCGAGTCCGAGTCACGCCAGAACTAGCCAGCCGCGGTGGCTAGCTCGCCGCAGGTGCGTCCCGGTCCCGCCCGCGACCCATCGTCCACCAGATCAGCAGCGCGAGCACGATGACGGCAGCGAGGAAGGCGCCGCCAAAGAGCCAGAGCGTGCGATAGAGGATCGACTGGCTTTCCATCTCGACGTGAATCTCGACCGGGCGGCCGTCGAGGCGATCCGTGAGCTGTTGCTCCCACGCGACGATGTTCCCGCGTGTGGCCTGCGCGGTCTCGCCAGTCTCGATGTCTCTCGCGTTCTGAAACAGAATCTTCGACGGCAGGTGCAGCCGGAAGGCAACAATCTCGCTGCCGTCCCACCCGTAGTTCTTGAGGGTGCCGGGTTCAAGAGCCGACTTGCCGACCAACTGCTTGAAAACGTGTTTGCCGCCCTCGGCACCGAACTCGTATTTCGACCACGCGAACGGCGGCGCCTCACTCAACCGGCGAATGTCAGGGATCTCGACCCGGATCTGCACGAACCGGCGACCCTTCCGTCGCCATTGCCGGCTGACGCGGGTCACATCGGATACGGGAGTCTCGAAGAGTGCCCGGATCTGGTCGCGATCAAGCCGGTCGGGTACTGCCGGTAGGGACTGGAAGACCGCGCAGCGCGGCCAGCGCCGCGAGAGACGAATTGACCACCAGGACGGCGGATCCGTCGATATCGAGCGTCAGATCTTCTTCGTATTCGTATTGCCTACCGAGCAATCCGCCGCGGCACCCGGCGGCGGCCACGAGGAACACCGCGAGCAGGCCCGCGGTCAACCGAATGCGCACGGTCCGAATGATATCGTGGATTCATGCCCGAATCGCCGCGCCTGTTCCTCATCGACGGCAGCTCGCAGATGTATCGCGCCTATCACGCGATGCGCGGTGCGGGTCTGAGCGGGCCCGGCGGCAAGACGACCCACGCCGTCTACATCTTCGTCACAATGCTGCGGAAGCTGATTCAGGATCACAAGCCGGAATACATCGCGGCGTCGTTCGATCTCGCTGGCAAAACCTTCCGGTCCGACATGGCGACCGACTACAAGGCCAACCGGGCCCCGATGCCACCGGACCTCGCCGAGCAGATCCCATGGGTTCATGAGGCGTGCGAAGCTCTCGGCGTCCCGATCCTCACCTACGAACGGTTCGAAGCCGATGATGTGATCGGAACGCTGGCACGGCAGGCGATCGAGCGCGGGTTCCAGGTTGCAATCGTCACCGGCGACAAGGATTTCTTTCAGCTGGTCCACGATGGCCTGACCGTCTACAACCCCAAGGAAGAGGGGACCTGGTTCGACGCCGAAGGTGTGCGCGAGAAGTTTGGGGTCGCGCCGAACCAGGTCGTCGATGTTCTTGCCTTGATGGGTGATTCGATCGACAACATCAAGGGCGTGCCCGGGATCGGCGAAAAGGGTGCCCGGGATTTGATCGCCACATATGGCGACCTCGAGGCCCTGCTCGCCAAGGCGCCGGAAATATCGAATAAGCGCTATCGCGAAGGACTGCTGAACCACGCCGACGACGCGCGACAGAGCCGCGAGCTCGCGCGGATTCGAACCGACGTGCCGGTCGAATTCGATCCGGATGCCGTGCGCTACCGAGGCGCGGACCAGGCGGCCTGCTTCGAGCTGTTTCAGAAACTCGGCTTCCGTTCCCTGGTCATGGAGTTCGCGCCCACGGCTGAAACTGCCGGCAGCGACTACCAGGTGGTGACATCGCTCGACGACGTCCGTGATCTGGTGACGGAACTCCAGACCAGCAAGCGCTTTGCGCTCCGGGTGATCCCCGATCAACCCGCCGCCATGCTCGCCGGCATCGTCGGGATCTCGTTTTCGTCGGCGCCGCGACGCGCGCGCTATGTTCCCTTCGTTGAAGAGGCGGCACCGACGCAGGGCGGCGGACTGTTCGACGGGGGCGGCGACACCTCTACGGCACCTGGAGTAGACGGCCATGTGGCACTACAGCTCCTTAAAGGCGTGCTGGAGGATCGAACCGTCCAGAAGGTCGGTCACGATCTGAAGTTCGATGCCATCGTGCTCGGGCGTCACGGCATCACCCTGAACGGGATCGAGACCGACACGATGCTGGCCAGCTACCTGCTCGACGCGACCCGGTCGGCGCATCCACTCGAGGACCTCGCGCTCGAACACGCCGGCTACAAGGCGTTGAAGGAAGAGGATCTGTGCGGGCGCGGAGCGAAAGCCACCCCGTTTCGCGACCTCCCGATCGAGCGCGCGCGCGCGTTCGCCGGGGAACGTGCCGATCTGGCGCTGCAGATGTCGAACACGCTTCGAGAGCTGCTGCGACAGGAACAGCTCGAGACGCTCTACGAGACGCTCGAACTTCCGCTCGTGCCGGTGCTCGCCGCGATCGAACGGGCGGGGATCCGGGTCGACACTGCCGCTCTCGCGGCCCAGGCCGGCAAGGTCGACCTCGAGCTCTCGCGCCTCGCGGCGCTCATCTATGAGCAGTCGGGCGAGGAGTTCAACATCAACTCGCCAAAGAAGCTGTCGGAAATACTCTTCGACAAGCTCGGGATGAAGACCGAGACCATCCGCCGGACGACGAAGACGAAAGCGCAGTCGACGGCTTTCGAAGTCCTCGAGGAGCTGGCGCTCGCGCACGATCTGCCACGTTTGATCCTCGAGTGGCGCGGGCTGATGAAGCTCAAAGGCACCTACATCGACGCCCTTCCGGAGCTGGTGAATCCCGAAACAGGGCGGGTGCATACCTGCTTCAACCAGGCGATCGCGGCCACGGGCCGGTTGAGCAGCAGCGACCCGAACCTGCAGAACATCCCGATCCGGACCGACGTCGGCCGCGAGATCCGCGGCGCCTTCGTCGCCGAGCCTGGCCACGTGCTCATCTCGGCCGACTATTCGCAGATCGAGTTGCGCGTACTCGCGCATCTGTCCGACGAACAAACGCTGATCGACGCCTTCAGCCGGAACGAGGACATTCACGACCGAACCGCCGCGAAGGTCTTCGGCGGGGTCAGCGGGCTGAGCGCACACGAACTGCGGCGGCGCGCCAAGATCATCAACTACGCGCTGCTCTACGGCAAGCAGGCGTTCACGCTGGCCAAGGACATTGGCGTCTCGCGGCAGGAAGCGCAGGACTTCATCGACGCCTACTTCGCCGGCTTCCCTTCGGTGCGCGGCTTCATCGACCAGCTCCTCATCACCGCGCGCGACACCGGCGTCGTGAAGACGATGTTCGGACGGCGACGGCTGGTGCCGGAGTTAACCAGCCGCAATGGCCAGATCCGCTCCGCCGCCGAGCGCGTCGCCGTGAACCTGCCGATCCAGGGTACGGCCGCCGACATCCTCAAGAAAGCGATGATCGACGTTCATGCGGCGCTGCCGCAGGTGGCCGGCGGCCGGGCGAGGATGATCCTGACCGTCCACGACGAGCTCCTGTTCGAAGCGCCGCGCGAAGCCGCCGAGGAGACGGCCGCCCTCGTCCGCGAGCAGATGGAACGCGCCGTCACCCTCAAGGTGCCGCTAACGGTAGATGTCGGGATCGGGGAGAGCTGGAAAGAGGCGCACTGAGGCTCAGCTATCAGCTATCAGCTATCCTATCCTATCCTATCTATCTTTTGAACGTTGGCTTCTCTGCGCTCGTGGCTGCGAGCTGTAGCTGGAGCTGAAAGCTGATAGCTGAGAGCTAAAAGCTCTCTTCGTGACCAGTCCGACTTGAACAATTCCCACTCGCTGACCATGCCGGCGATTGCCGGCGCGGGATCCTTCAACTCGAGACGGGCGGCGCGGTCCGGGATGATCCCGTCGATCACCATGCGGTCCAGGTCGGACCGAACCGCCGCGCCGCGATCGGGACCCAGACCGGCACGGACCCACGCCGCCATCGCCGCGTTCCACGCGGCGTCGACGTCACCCACCCCGCGCACCGATGCCACCGCCCAGTAATTGGCGGTCGCGGAGCCTGGCTCCTGCGTCAGCTCGGCCTGCATCCGGTCACTGATCCGCCGGTAAGCCGGCTCGCGCTCAGGCACTCTAAGCAATTGTGCGTGTCGATCGAGAGAGGTCGCCCACCAGTCGAGCACGCGGGCGTGAGCCGCCGAGCCGAGCGCCTTCGACGCATCGAGCACGGTTGCAAAGATCTCTGCCGCGGCGGAAAACCGGTCTTCGAGGAACAGTGTCTCGGCAAGGCCGAGGGTGAGTTCCACGCGCTCTCGCGAATCGAGGGTCCGCGGGTCGACCTCGCGCAGCGCGGCGCGCGCCTCCGACAGGTCCGCGGGCGCATCGGTCTGGCGATATCGCTCGAGTTGTGCCCGGCCCAGGACGACGCGGGCGCCGTTGGCGGTGCCGGGATTGGCGAGGGCGAGCCGGGCCGCTCGTTGAGCCCCCTCATAATCCCCGCTGTTGTAGAGGCGCCGCGCCTCGCCGAGCGGATCCTGGGCGTAACCCACCGCCGGGAGGAGGAGACAGACGCTGAAAAGTACCGCACACCGACGCACAACCCGGATGGTAGCACAGCCGAAACAGGCCACTAAACCGCTGACACTCAGCCACTTACATGACTTTCGGCGAATTCATGATGCTATAATCGCCGCCGATGGTTGAGCCGACCGTCGTTCCGCGGTCAGAGCATACGATCTCGCGGCGTGACATCGATCCAGACGCTCTGAAGGTCCTGTACCGGCTTCACGAGCACAACTACGCCGCATACCTTGTTGGTGGCAGCGTCCGCGACCTGTTGCTGCAGCGGCGTCCCAAAGACTTCGACATCGGAACCTCGGCGCACCCCCACCAGGTCAAGAAACTATTCCGCAACTGCTGGATCATCGGCCGCAGGTTCCGGCTCGCGCACGTGAAGTTCGGCACCAAGACCATCGAAGTGGCGACCTTCCGGCGCCTGGTCGATGCGTCGGGCGTGACCCCGGAGGCCGAGGCGGCGCTCGACCTCCCCGGCGAAGCGAACCGCGAACCGGATGCGCTGTCGGTGGATCCGGATGGCAACACCCTCGAAGCGGAGGCGCCGCCACGCTCCCGGCGCCGCGCCGAAGATCACCTCATCCAGCGTGACAACACCTACGGCACGCCGGAAGAGGACGCCTTCCGGCGCGACTTCACGGTCAACGCGCTGTTCTACGACATCGGGACGTTTTCGATCATCGACTACACGAGCGGGCTGCAGGACCTCGACGCGCGGCTGATTCGAAGCATTGGCGATCCCGAGGTCCGCTTCCTGGAGGATCCCGTCCGCATGCTGCGCGCCGTCGTTCTCGCGGCCCGGCTCGAGTTCGCGATCGACGAGGAGTCGCTCGAAGCCATCTTTGCGCACAAGCACGAGATCGCGCGCAGCGCTGCCCCACGGCTGCTCGAGGAGTATTACAAGATCCTCAGGTCAGGGCATGCCGCCGAGGCGTTCCGGCAGCTCGACGAAACCGGGCTGCTTCGCGAGATCACGCCGGAGCTCGAGGATGCGCCCGAGGCCTTCTGGAACGCCATGGGCGCGATCGATCGGTATCGCGCGCAGTTCAAGTCGGCGCCCGATTCGCTGACCAACACCATCCTGGCCGGGACGCTGCTGCATCCAATGGGGATCATTGGCCCGCGCACGCGTTTCCATGCGGACGCGATGGAGCGGAAGCTGGAGTTGGGGCTGCTCCCGATTGCGCGGCGTGACGTCGAGCGCCTTCAGCAGATCTTCTCGATGGTCCCGCGCGTGCTCGACATCCAGGCCCCGACGCGGGCGCAGCGAGGGCTGCTGCACCGGCAATCTCTCAACGAGACGCTGACCTGGCTCGAGATTCACGGCGATCGTCCGGATGTCATCGCCCACTGGCGGGAGCTGCAGGCGCAGCGGTCCGAGCATCCGTCCGCTGACGGATCATGAGGCCGAGGTGCCGCTCACCCCATTCAAGCGACGCCGTCGCCGCCGTCGTCCGCCGCGCCGTTCAGCGATTTGATGAGCAGCCCTGAAGGGCTGCGCTACACCGAATACATCGACGTCGCCCGCTCAAGGGAACACTATGCGAACGCCAGCGCGCGTGGTGCGCGGCACGCCCAGAGTCAGCAGCGGCGTTCGACCGACCTCCTGCTCCTCGTTCAAGGCGTTCTCCATCGCCACAAACACTTCGGCGCGTCGTCCCAACCTCCAACCCACACGCGCGTCCAGCATTGACGAGCGCTCGAGTGCAAAGACGTTCCTGTCATCGTCGAACTGCGACCCCACCAACCGCCAATCCGCTGAGAATCGCAGGTGACCAAGGTCGCCCGAGGCGCCGAGGGCGTGTTGGTGCCGGGCCACCTGCGGCACTCGCAGCCCGGCGAGTGGACCTTCGGTGAAGATCGAGTCGGTGAACGACGATGCAGCCGTGACCCTGAGGCGCGGCGACAGGCGGATCTCGGCCTCGAGCTCAGTTCCCGCGGCACGGATCCTGGCGGCGTTCTGCCGCTCCCGCACGATCACGCCGCCGGCGGATCCAAGCGTTACATTGACGATCGCATCATCGACGCGGCTCCAGAACCCGACCGCGCGAAGCGTCAGCCGATTGCGGCTCCAAAGCGCACCGCCTTCGATGCTCCGCGCCCGTTCGGGCTCGAGCAGGTCATTGGCGTTGGTGATGACGTTGCCAACGCGGAACCCGCGATAGAGCTCGTTGATCGTAGGACCGCGAAAGCCGCCGCGAACGGCTGCCATGAGCTGCAGTGAGTCCGCAGCCTGATAGGTGATCCACGCCTTCGGGGTCGTCACCACGTGGCTGTTCTGATCGCTGGCGCGCCACAACTCGGTGCGGAAGGCAGCGCCAGCCGCAAGCCGGCTACGGCTGAAAGGTGGCATGCATCGCCGCCGCGGCGGTAAGCTGCGACGCGTCTGTTCGCACTGCCGGCAGTTCCCTGCCGCTGAAGTCGAATGGCGTCTCGGTAAGGTCTGCTGAAACGTGACGGATGGATGACTGCACGCTCAGTTGCGTTCCACCGCGCGGTGAAAGCATGGAGAGCTCGGCGTGGGCGCCGCCCGACGTCGCGCCGATCACTTGTGCGCTGGTCTGGCGCTCGGCTGATCGGCCATCGAGCACGGCGCTGAAGGTCTGCTCGTAATCCTGCGTCGCTACGTCGGCTCTTGCGAGCCAGCCGAGACTGTTGGACTGTGCCCCTGGCGAGACCGGTCACCTGGCTGATGCTCGTCTCGTTGCGCTGCACCGGCGTGCCGTTCCCACGGGACTCGCTGAGATGGGAGGCCCGGAATGTGAGCTCGGCGGCGGGCGTCCCGACGGCGAGCGCCGCCAGTGCCGATCCATGCCGAGAACTCGCGCGCGAATCGATTGAGCCGCGAACTTCCGGTGCCACCGTGACGAAGCCGTCGGTCGTGAAGCCCTCGACCGCCCCGAAGAAACCGTTGCCGTGCCCCGCACCGCCGTAGGCCGAAAGCCTGGCGGTACCGTCGCTCCCGCCCTCGGCGAGAAGACGCGCGCCTTCGTCCTGCGCACTCGTGATCGTTACAACACCCGCCAGCGCGTCCGCGCCGTAGACATCGCTTGCGGCGCCACGTGACACGGATACCTCCTGCAGTGCCGCAGCGGGGACGCGGTTCCAATAGACCCAGCCGCCCACGGGATCGTTGAGCGTTGTGCCGTCCGCGACGACCAGCGCGCGACTCGAGCCCGAAGCAGCCAGGCCGCGGAGCGTGACTCCCTGCGTTGTCGGGTTCGCCACTCGTGACGATGACCGGCGAAACAGACTGAAGCCCGGCACGGAACGCAGCGCGTCGTCCAGGGTGGCGGCTGGTGTGATCTCCAGTTCGCGGCGGCCAAGCACCGTTACGGCCGCCGGCGTGCTGATCGAGGTGACCGAGCCCGACACGGTCACCGATTCGCTGATGCGCGGACGCTGCAGGTCGACGAGGCGGAGCGTCAGGGATAGCAGGAGAACAGCAAGATCCACGTCAGCCTGGCTCCGCGACGAAGCGGTAGCCGACGCCACGAACGGTAAGCAGGTGCTGTGGTTTCGATGGGTCCGGCTCGATGTAGCGGCGGAGACGGACGATGAAGTTGTCGATGGCGCGCGTGTCGGTATCCTCGTGCAGGGCCCAGACGTCCTCGAGCATGGCCTTCCGCGAAACCACGCGGCCTTCATGCTGGACGAGATACCGCAGCAGGTTCGCCTCCATCAGCGTCAACGGGAAGGCGTGGTCGCCGACGCGAAGCTCCAGCCCATCGAAGTCAATGGTCCGGCCGGAGAAGACGTAACTGTCGGCTGTCCGTTTCGTCCACGCGCTGCGGCGCAACAGGCTGTTGGCGCGAGCGATGAGGATCGCGAGCTCGGTAGGCTTGGGCAGGTAATCATCCGCACCCGCGGCAAAGCCCTTCAGAATGTCGTCCGGCCTGCCGAGTGCCGTGAGGATCAGCACCGGAACGAACTGTTGTGCGGCGCGCAGCTCGGACACGACCGCAAAGCCGTCCTTGCCCGGCAGCATCACGTCGAGAATGACCAGGTCGAACGGCGACGCCGCGCCGGTGAGCCGCTCGAGGGCGGCCTCGCCCGTGTCCACGACTTCCGCGGAATAGCCTTCTGCGTCGAGATTGAACTTCAGGCCGTCGGCGAGATGCTGCTCGTCCTCGACGATGAGGACCCTGGGATTCGATGTCATAGAGGATCTGATGGCCGTGGCAGGAGGAGTGTGAAGGTGCTGCCGAGGCCCGCACCGGCGCTTTCGGCGAACGCCTTCCCGCCGTGCCGTTTGGCGACCGAGCGGACGATGAACAGCCCGAGTCCGGTGCCCTTGGTTCGAACCGACATGCCGTGGATCCGGTAGAAACGTCGGAAGACGCGCTTCAACTCGTGCGGCAGAATGCCCGGGCCTGTATCGGTCACTCTCAGGGCGTAGCGCGAGCCGTCCGCGGTTTCCTCGAGCGTCACGCGAACGCGCGGGTTCGGGCCCGAGTACTTCACGGCGTTGTCGACCAGGTTCCAGAGACCCGCCTTCAACTCGTCGGGGTCGCCCAGGACGACTGCGGGCTGCGTCATCCCGGTCTCAAACCGCAGCGCTTCGTCGGCAAGGTGAAACCGCGTCCGGCCGAGCGCGACGCACTCCCCCGCCAGCTCGCGCAGGTCGACCCGTGCCTGGGCGATGCGCCGGAAGTTCGATTGGGTGCTGCCGGCGCGCAGCACCTGTTCGATCGTGTGCAGCAGGCGGTCGCTGTCTTCGAGCATGATCTGGTAGAACTCGCGACGCTTGGCCTCGTCGAGATCGCGCGTCTGCAGACGTTTGCAGGTAGAGGCGGATCGATGCGACCGGCGTCTTCAACTCGTGGGTCACGGCATTGATGAAGGAGTCGTGCTGCTCGTTCCGCCGGATCTCGCGAACCATGAAGACCGTGTAGACCACCATCCCGGCAATCAGCACGAGGAAGAAGATCAGGCCCAGCACGGCGAGCACGCCGTTCTGCCAGCTGACCACCATCCAGCCGACGTTCAACGCCACGGCGATTGCCACCAGGCAGATGCCGAGGATGGTGAAGAAAATGACGGATCGGCGCCGGCCGCTGATCATTGAACAAGAATACAGGGGACGGGACTGACGCTGTGGGTGCGGCGCACTTCGCTGAGGGTGCGGGCGCACTTCGCCGAGGGTGCGGAGCCTTGGCGCAGGAGGGTGCGGAGTGCGGGGCTTGCCCGCCGAAGCCTTGGCGAAGGCGGGCGAAAAAAAATGGCCGGCGCCCAAAGGCGCCGGCCGGGAAACATATCGAAGCTGAGCTGAGCTGAGAGCTGATAGCTGAGAGCTGAGAGCTGAAGCTGCCTTACGCCGCTTCTTCGGCCGGCAGCGGCTGGCGGATCTTCGCTACCTTCACGTCGCGGACGATGCCGACCGCGTTGAACATCTTCAGGGTGATCCAGGAGATGTCGAGCTCGTACCAGGCCAGACCGTGACGCGCGGAGACGGGGTGCGCGTGGTGATTGTTGTGCCAGCCTTCGCCGAACGTGAGCATCGCGACCCACCAGCTGTTGCGTGAATCGTCCTTGGTCTGGAAGCGGCGGCTGCCCCACATGTGCGTGGCCGAGTTCACGAGCCAGGTGGCGTGGAGACCGAACACGATCCGCAGGAAGATGCCCCAGTAGACCATCGGCCATCCGCCGACGGCGAGCAGCGTCAGCCCGACGACAATGACCGGCACGAAGTGCCAGGTGTTCAGCCAGCGGTAGAAGGGATCGGCGGCGAGGTCCGGCGCGTACTTGGACATCATCGCGGTGTTGTTGTGGTTGGAATCACCAAAGAGGATCCAGCCGACGTGCGCCCAGAAGCCACCGTCGCGCGGCGTGTGCGGATCACCCTCGTGATCGGAGTGCTGATGGTGGACGCGGTGGGTCGCCACCCAGAAGATCGGCCCGCCCTCGAGCGTCAGCGTTCCGCACACCGCGAGGAAGTATTCGAAGGCCTTCGACGTCTTGTATCCACGATGCGTGTGCAGCCGGTGGTAGCCAAGGCTGATGCCGAAGCCGACCGCCATCCAGTGCAGCACGAGCGCGACCAGGAAGTTGGTCCACGTGAAGTTGAAGAGCGCGGCGATCGCGCCGATGTGAAACACCACCATCACCGTGGCGGTGATGAAGTTGACGGTCGTGATGTTGTACGGAAGTCGCTTTGACGTGAAGGTCGCTGTAGACAATGAAGAAGGCTCCTCGGAATGATCGGAGCCATCAAGGTATCAGGGACAGGATCCGCCGTTTGTAAGACTTCTGTACTTACCTGGGGCGGTGCGAGAAGGAGGCGCGATTTAGCGGCCGTCGACTGACGATTCTGCAGTCGAATCTACACTTTTGCAACGCGAACGTCCCAAACCAGGCCCAGGGACCTCAGGAGCCTGAGCGTCTGCCACGAGACGTCCAGTTCCCACCACGTCAGGCCGTGGCGTGCCGAGACCGGATGCGCGTGGTGATTGTTGTGCCAGCCTTCACCGAACGTCAGCATCGCGACCCACCAGCTGTTTCTCGAATCGTCGCGGGTCTCGAAGCGCCGGCTGCCCCACATATGAGTCGCGGAGTTGATCAGCCACGTGATGTGCAGGCCGAGCACGATCCGCACGCACATCACCCATGCCGCCATGCCCCAGCCAAAGACAACGATGATCAGCAGCCCGACTGCAGTCATCGGCACCCAGTGCCACGTCGTGAGCCAGCGGTAGAAGGGATCGGCGCTCAGATCGGGGGCGTACCTCGAGGCGACGGGATCCTGATTGTGGAGCCGGCTGCCGAAGAGCACCCATCCCATGTGCGCCCAGAAGCCACCTTCCCGCGGCGTATGCGGATCGCCGTCCTTGTCGGAGTGCTGGTGGTGGACGCGATGGGTGGCGACCCAGAAAATCGGGCCCCCCTCGAGTGCGAAGGAACCGCACAGCGCGAGGAGGTACTCAACCGGTCTTGAAGTCTTGAATCCGCGGTGAGTCAGCAGCCGGTGGTAACCGATGCTGATGCCGAGCCCGACGACGACCCAGTGGAAGGTCACCAACGCCAGGAGTCGCGACCAGGTGAAATGAAACAGCGCCCAAACGGCAATGACGTGCAGGCTCACCATGATCGCGGCCGCGATCCAATTGAGTTTAGTGAGCGAGTAGGTGTTTAGACCCGGCGCCGGTGATGTGGACTGCGAATCTTCCGAAGTAATGATCAGCCGGTTCTCTTTTCGAACTCCCGCATAAACTCGATGAGGGCATCGACGCCCGCTTCCGGAAACGCGTTGTAGATCGACGCCCGCATCCCGCCGACGGAGCGGTGGCCCTTGAGACCGTCCAGACCGGCGGCCGTTGCCTCTTTGGCAAACCGCTTTTCCAGCTCTTCGCTGGGCAGCCGGAACGTCACGTTCATTCGTGACCGGCTGCCGGGCTTGGCGTGGGCCCGGTAGAAGCCGGTCCGATCAATCTCCGTGTATAGTTTACCGGACTTACGCGTATTGATCTCATCTATTCCAGACAATCCGCCCTGCCTGAGCAGCCACGCCAGAACCAGCCTCATCACGTAGATCGTGAACACCGGCGGGGTGTTATAGAGCGACTTGTTGTCCACGTGCACGGGATACTGCAGCATCGTGGGGATCGACGCCGGCGTCCGCTTCAGCATGTCTTCGCGGATGATCACGAGCGTCACCCCGGCGGGCGCGAGGTTCTTCTGCGCGCCGGCGTAGATCAGGGCGAACTTCGAGACGTCGATCGGACCGCTGAACATATCGGACGAGGTGTCGGCCACGAGGGGAACGCCGCCCGTCTCGGGGACGTAGCCGAACTCCGTTCCGAAGATGGTGTTGTTGGTCGTGTAATGGACGTAGGCCGCCGAACCGTCCAGCTTCAACTCGCTCTGGTCGGGGATGCGCGTGAAGTTCTCCCCTTCCGTCGAGGCCGCCACCTTCACGCCGCCAACGCGCTTGGCCTCCTTCACCGCCTTCTGAGACCACACGCCGGTCACGATGTAGTCGGCTGAGCCACCCTGCGGCAGGATGTTCATCGGCACCATCGAGAACTGAAGGCTGGCGCCTCCCTGCAGGAAGAGCACGTGGTAGCCGTCGGGGATGCCGGCCAGCGCTCGCATGTCGCGCTCGGCCCCTTCGATGATCTCCTCGAACGGCTTCGATCGATGGCTGATCTCCAGGATCGACATGCCGACGCCCGGCATCGACAGAATATTTTCGCGCGCTTCTTCGAGAACCTCGAGCGGCAGCACCGCGGGACCCGCAGAGAAATTGAAGATTCGATTCGTAGTCGTCACAGCGTCACCACCTGCAGATCGAGAACGTCGGGGTTCGTCCGGATGAGATCACACGCGTCATCGGGCGGCCGGCCATCGAGATTGATCCGCGCCACGGCCGCCTCGGCGCCCTCGAAGACGATGTTCTCGGTTTCCTGAACGTTCAGTTCGGCCCGTTTGAGTTGATCGAAGATATGCGCCAGCACACCCGGCCGATCGCGATGCCGCACGACGAGCATATGCGTCGCCGGTGTGCGCCTGGCCAGGTTGACCACGTTCGGCACGCGGCCCGTTTCCTTGTAGGTCCGGATGATACGCACCGTCTCGGCCGCGATGGCTTCCTGCGCCTGGTCGGTGGAGGCGCCGATGTGATGCGTGCCATAGACATTGGGCAGAGACATCAGATCGTCACTGAACTCGGCGGTGGCGGCGGCCGGTTCGTTCGCAAATACGTCGAGGCCGACGCGTAACTTCTTCTCGCGCACCGCGGCCGCCAGGGCGGCGTGGTCCACGACTTCACCGCGCGCGGTGTTGACGAACATCGCCCCAGGCTTCATCCGTCCGAGCAATTCTGTGCCGACCAGGCCCTTCGTCTCAGGTCCAAGCGCGAGGTGGACGCTGAGGATGTCGGCCCGCTCGGCGACATCGCCAGGCGTCGGCGCCAGTTCGATCTTGACCAGGCGCGAGGCCGCCTCGAGCCCGAGATCACGTATCTCCCTCTCGGAGAGAGGGCCCTGCTGGCCTGAGTACCGGCGGCTCCAGATGACAACGTCCAACCCGAACCCGGCCGCCCGTCGGATCATTTCCTGTGCGATGTTTCCGCCACCGAGCAGGCCGAGCGTCTTGCCGTAGAGCCCGTGCGCTTTCGAATATTCCTTCTTGTTCCACTTGCCGGCGCGCAGGTCGGCGACATTGTCCGGCACGCGCCGATCGAGGGAGAGAATCAGCGCGAAGGCGAGCTCGGCCACCGCAATCGCGTTCTTGCCCGGGCAGTTCGACACATAGATGCCGCGCGTCGAGGCGGCGGCGACGTCGATCGTGTTGTAGCCAGCGCCGGCGCGGACGATGAGCGAGAGCCGCCCGGCGTCCATCATGGCCGCGGTCACTTTCGTGCTGCGAACGATCAGGACCTCCGCGCCCGACGAGCGGATCGCTTCTGTGAGGGCGTCGTCTTTCAGATCCGGCTCGAAGAGAACGTCGCAGCCCGCGGCCCGGAGTCCTTCGATCCCTGATTTTTCGAACTTGTCGGCGACCAGAATTTTCATGCGTGTGACGTGCTCCAGGGCGGTTCGCGAACCGCCCCTACAGTGCTCTTTCAGATGGTGTGAATCAGCAGGCCGTCGCGCAGCTTCGGTTCGAACCACGTCGACTTCGGTGGCATGATCCCGCCGGCATCGGAGATCACCATCAGGTCATCGAGCGTCACGGGAAACATGGAGAATGCAACTGCCGCCTGGCCGGAATTCACGGCCTGCTCGAGCGCCTGCGTGCCGCGCGCGCCACCAACGAAATCGATCCGCTTGTCGCTCCGGATGTCACCGATCGCGAGGATTCGCTCGAGAACGTTCCGCTGCAGAAGCGCCACGTCCAGGGAGCTTGCCCGCGAATCATCCTCCGGCTCGACGGCGCCGAGATCCAGGTCGTACCAAGCCCCGGCGAGATACATGCTCACCCGTCCCTTGCGGGACGGTGCCGGACCGCCCGGCGAAACCGTCACGACCTTACCGAGCGCCTCGAGAAACTGATCGGCCGAGAGACCGGCCAGGTCCTTGACGGTGCGGTTGTAGGGCAGCACCTGCATCTGGTTGTCCGGGAAAGCCACGGCGATGAAGGTGTTGGCTTCCGCCGCGCCTGCCTGGGCCTTGAGCTCGGCACGGGCTCGCGCCGCACTGGCGGCACGGTGATGTCCATCCGCAATGTAGAGCGACGGAATAGCCGCGAACGCCTCCTCGAGCGCCCGAGCGTCGTCCTTACCGGCTCGCCAGATGGTGTGACGGACGCCGTCGGCGGCGGTGAAATCGTAGAGCGGCGTCTCACTGGTGACGCGGCGCTCGATCGCGTCCACACCTCGTTCCGCTTTGTAGGTCAGGAAGACGACGCCGGTCTGGGCGCGGAGCTCGATGATGTGCCGGGTGCGATCGTCTTCCTTGTCGCGCCGCGTGCGCTCGTGCTTCTTGATGGTGTCGTTCTCGTACTCATCGACCGAGAAGCACCCGGCAATGCCGGTCTGCTCGTGCGTGCCCATCCGCAGACGATAGAAGTAGAGCGACGGCGCGTCCTCGACAACCAGCGGCGCCTGCCGTCGAAGCTCATCGAAGTTCGCCCGTGCCCGCGCGTAGACCTCCGACGAGTAGGGATCAGTTCCTGGAGGAAGGTCGATCTCCGACCGGGTGACGCGAAGAAAACTAAGGGGGTTGTTCGCCGCCAGTTGCCGTGCCTCGTCGGTGCTCACGACATCGTAGGGCACGGAAGAGACGTCCGCGGCGCGCTCGGGAGTCGGTCGCAAGGCGCGGAATGGATGAAGCGAGGCCATCCAGACATTCTATACGTGCGACGTGCGGACGTGCGGACGTGCGACGTGCGGTGCCACGTGCGGCGTGCGACGTGCGGTGCCACGTGCAGACGTGCTCGGCGGACGTCCGACGTCGCACGGCACGTCCGACGTCGCACAGCACGTCCGCACGTCTGCACGTGGCACCGCACGTCGCACGACGCACGTAGCACGTCGAACGTTATTGGATGGCGCGGACGACGTCGGGTTTCGACTTCGGCGCTTCGGCGAGCGCCGTCGCCATGCGGTTGCGGACGTCGTCGCGGGACTGGTAGAAGGCCGTCAGCAGCTTACCCGTGATGGGTTCGCCGGGCGGGAGCTTGCCGTGTTCGACGCGAGGATTCACGAAGACACCGTTCTTGCGCAGTCGGTAGTCAAGGTGCGGTCCGGTCGCCGTCCCGGTCGCGCCGACAAAGCCGATGACCTCACCCTGCGATACGCGCGTGCCGGCGCGGACGCCTTTCGCGAAGCGAGACAAGTGGAGGTAATACGTTTCGTAACCGCTGGAGTGCTTGAGCCGCACCTGGTTGCCGCCACCCCCGGCCCATCCCGCTGAGACGACGGTGCCTGCTGCAACCGAGACAACAGCGGATCCGGTCGGCGCGCCATAGTCGACGCCGAGATGCGCACGGTAGGTACCGTGGACGGGATGCAGGCGCTTGAGCGAAAACCCTGACGTGATCCGAGGCTCGAAACGCAGCGGGCTTTTCAGGAAGAAGCGGCGCAGGGACCGGCCGTTCTCGTCGTAGTAAGCCGACTTGCCGGTGGCGGGATCGGTCCAGCGGAAGGCGTAGTGTTCGCGGCCGTCGTTGACGAAACGCGCGCCGAGGATCGGGCCGTAGCCGGCGAATTCACCCGCGTGCGTGGACTTCTCGAACACCACCTCGAAGCCATCGCCGGGCTGAAGGTCGCTGTTGAAGTCGATGCTGCCGCTGAAAACCTCCGCGAGCGCAAGCGCCAGCTGGATTTTTTCACCGGCCGCGTCGATCGCGCCAATCAGCGAATTGGTCCGGCCGTTGATCTCGGCGTGAACCGTCGTGACTTCTGTTTCCTTGGCAATCGGAACGACGGCGGCCGTGAGCTCACCCGGCCGCTTGTGGTCGGGATTGAAAATCCGGAGGAAGTTGTCGGCGTCGATCTGGTACTCGAACTCGCGAAGCACGCCGTCGATCGAGCGGGTGATCTTGTAGGGGCGGTCGGCGCGCAGATCGCGCAGGTTGAAAACACCGACGGTCGATTTCACCGCGGCCTGGACGAGGTCGACGGCAAGCTCGTGCTGCCTCAGCAGGCTGTCGAGCGTCGCGTTGCGCGGGACGCGGGCGGTGATCGTTTCGACCTCCGCAGGAAGTACGACGTCCACGGCGGCCCGGCGCACCTTCGGCTCAGGGGTCCGGCACCCGGCGGCAAGGACGGCCGCAAACCCAAGGCAGACAACTAGTTGCCGACTCATGAAGAGCCAGCATTTTACGTCAGCCGTTTGGCCTTTGGCAACCCAAAAAGCCTTACCGGGCGGCCATCAGCCAGACCCCCCAACCCCCGGCATTCCGGCTGTGGTAGGCCACCTTCCGGCCGTCCGGGGACCACGTAAATTCCTCAGCTGTTGGGTCGGTCAGGACCTTGCGCATGCCGCCACTCGCGACGTCCAGCAACCAGGCGCCGTCGTGGCGAACCTGGAACATCACCTTCCGCCCGTCAGGGGATACGGCTGGGGTGCGAACCAGGTGCCCTTTCTTGGGGGTGTTGAAGATCTGCTCGTCGCCGCCATCCAGCGACCGGATGATGAGCCGATTCTCGTGGCTATAGGCAATGCGGCGCCCATCAGGGAACCAGGCCGCGCCCCACGGCTGCCCCACCCGGTAGTTGGTGAGCCGCCGGGTTTCGCCGGACTGGAGATCCACCGTCCACAGATTCCACACCTTTGGACGTCCCGGTTCACCCCGGACGATTGCCAGCGTCCGGCCATCCGGAGACCAGCTCGGTACCGCGGCGTAGCCCTCGCCGGATATCCGCCGGACGTTCTGTCCGTCCGCGTCGGCGACATAGACAGCACGTTCGCCCTCGCGGTCGGAATCGAACGCGATCCGCGTTCCATCCGGCGACGGACGCACATGGAAGTTCTTCGCATCGTCGTCAACGATGCTGGTGACGCGAAGCACGGCGCCTGTGGTGTCGGTATCGGCCCGCATCAGGGCGCTGCGGTCACCTGCATCGGCGTGATAGAACATCGCCGATCCCACGCTCGCAAAACTCGGCGAGAAGGCATCGTCGTCGTCGGGCAGCTCCGCACGTTCAGGCGAGATCGACGCCTTCGTCGGACGGACCGCCATCGAGGCAGAAGGTGGCCGCGGTGACGCCACTCTGTCCGTGGACGGCAGAGGCGAAGCGGCGGGCGGCGTGACGGCGGATGGGCGAGGCGCCGGTGCCTGGACAACTGCCGCCGCTGCGGGCGTCACAGTCTCGGCGTTGTCGGCAAACGACTGCCACACCGCCGGGATGACGCCGATTGCGAGAAGAGCAGGAATCGCGAGGGCGGCGAGCCAGAGCGGACGGCGTTCCTGCTTTTGCCGGACGGCGAACAGACGCTCAGGCTCCAGCCGCGTCAGCCCGGTATCGACCCCTACCACCGCGGGCGCGCCCTCTTCTATCGCGAAATTGTCAAGATCATCCTCGGTGGTGGAGGCCTCGATCTTGATGATGGGTTCCTCGATCTTCTCGATCTTGACGATAGGTTCGACGACGACGACCGCCTGTGGAGTGCGACTGCGGACCGCATCCTCGAGGCCCGGCCAGACCGCCCGCACCACGACGTCGACGTCGAGACCCGCTGCACGGGCGTACCTGACGAGTTGAGTGCGCCCGTAGTTGTTGGCGGGCCAGTTGAAGAAGTAACCCCATTCGAGTTCGCGGAGGAGCGATTCAGGGATTCGGCTTCGTTCAGCAATGTTCGCAAGACTGAGCCCGGTGGCGCGGCGGGCCCGGCGCACGTCAGAGATTGTCAGCTCGAGCGACTCGGTCACGATCTCGGGCGACGACACGGCCGCCGCTGAGATCACTCCGGAGTCAACAGCGGCGCGCCACGTCCGGACGAGTCCGCGCACCAGCGTCGGCATGTCATCGGCGGCAAAGGGCGCAATGGCATCCGCGAATTCTTCGAGCGTGGCGTAGTGTGGCAGGTCGAGCGTGCCCAGCGCCCGGGCGACGATCAGCCGCAATGCGCCCGCGACGCGAAATTCCGGCGGCGCATCGAACCCTGGGAGAAGAGACTCGAGCAAACGTCCCGCGCGCTCGACGCTCTGGCCTGCGGCGACGGGCCCTTCACAGACCGTGTCGCCGGCGGCCGTGAAGCGGAGCACCGTCGATGACGGAATGCCAGGCAGCTCGTCGCGGTAAGCGCGAAGGGTGAGCTCGCGGGCGATCGTGACCGCTTCAACCGGACGCAGACGCAGACCGGCAGCGTTCAGATCAGCTATGGATATGTTGCGGGAAACGGCAGTGGGCATTCTGCCGCGTCGGATTGCTACTTTCCTGCCATGGTTACTTCAATAAATCCACGGCAATTCCGATCCCTTCCCACATTGATGAGCCGTGAAGAGGTCACCCGGCACTCTGGTTTTACACAGCTCTTCGCTACCGCCGAGTGCCCGTGAGTAGATCAGCGCTTGGCGACGGAGATCTGAACCAGCTTCCGGAACTGCACCGGCTTGCCGTCGAGCGTGGCCGGCCGGTACTTCCAATCCTTCGCGGCGTTGACGATCATCTTGTCGTAGGTCGGATGCAAGCTGGTGCGAAGGACGATCGAAACCAGGCGGCCCTTGTCGTCAATCACCAGGTCGAGCAGGCCCTGGCTCTTCGTCATCTGGGCGATCGCGACCGGCACTGTCGGCATATCCTGTCGCACCGTGATCGGCGGAACGATCCCAGGTTCGTCGGCGGTGTAGACCGTCGGCACTACCGGCGCGGCAGGTTTGGCGGCGGGCGGCGGCTCGGGCTTTGGCTCCTCTTTCGGTGCGGGCGGCGGCGCGGCCGCGGCCGTGGCAAGTTCAACGAACCCTGCGGCCAGCGTGCGCATGTCTCCCTGGCGGCCGGCCATCTGCGGGTCGTCGAGCAGCACGACCAGTTCGCGGAAGCGGGCGGCCGCCTCCACGTACTGTTTCCGGTCGTATGCCTGCTTGGCTTCAGCGTATCGCGCCGTGGTCAAGTCGGGCAGGAGCCGCCGGCGCACATCCGAGAACGTGGCCCGGACGCGCGGCGACGCCTCGGCCTCGCTCGGCTTATAGAACGGGTCCGCGGTGACGACGGCCTCGATCGCGGTTTGCGCCTCTTCGCCACGACCGAGTGCGAGCAGGCAGAGCGACCGGTACTGTTCGATGGTTTTGCGCTCGCCTGGCTGGGTCGTGTCTGCCGGACGCAAGCCGTTCAGCAGCGCCAGGGCCTCGTCGTAGCGGGCCGAGGCATACAACTCGCGGGCCGAAGTAATCGACCGGGTGTCGGGACCCTGCCCCACGAACATCAGGAGCGACGCCGCGATGGTCAGCCACTTCATTACTTCATCTCCACACTGATACGGACGGGAATGCCTGCGGTCACGGAAACGGCGTGACGCTTTTCACCGAACTGCGGGTGCCGGAACACGATCTCGTGCGAGCCGATCGGGACCGAGAGATTGCCGATCGGCGTTTCGCCTACGCGCACGCCGTCGAGCCAGACCTCGGCCCATGGCGACGCGTTCAGGTTGACGGTGCCCTTCGGCAGTGCAAGCGGCACCGCCGTGACACGGCCGGCCACCACCTGCACGGTGCGTGTCTCCCGATACCCGAGGGCCTCATTGACGAACTCCAACTGGTGCGGCCCGGAGGCGAGCATCAGCCGATCGGCGTCAGTCGTGCCGAGCAGATTGCCCTTCTCGCGGATTTCGACGGTGAAGGGCAGCTTGGCCGACACCCACCCGGCGAGCGGGGCACCGGTGCTGGCTGCGGCGGCGGCGGCGGCGCGGGCACGGGCGTGGCCGCAGGCACCGGTAGCGGTGTCGCCACTTCGGGCATCGCGGCGGTCTCTACGAACTCGAGATACTGCGACACGTCGGCGCCAGCCGTGAGCGTCACCGGGATCACGCGGGGCACGCCGCGGCGCAACTCGAGGATGTGTGAGCCCGGGGCGAGCGTGATTCGAGCCGGTGTCAAACCACGCTCGATGCCATCCACGAATACGGGAACGCCGGCCGGATTCGACTGCACCGACAGAGTCGCCATCGCCGGAGCCGCCTCGCCGCCGAGCAGCTTGTAGCTCGCGACGCCGGCGGTGGCGAGGATGACGAGAGCCGCCGCGGCCGCGATCGAGGTCTTCATCCGCCGCTTCGATGGCGCCGCCACAGCCGGAGTGGGGGGCGCGGGAACATTGAACGGTTCGGCCGGGTTGAACAAGGCCGTCTCGACGTCATCTCCTGCCGAGATGCCGAGCAGTTCCGTCAACTCTTTCACGTCGTCGCCAGCGCTGACCTCTGCGATCGGGTCCGATTCGGGCTGGACGGCGGCCGGTACTGCCAGTGCGGTCGCGAGTTGAGTAGGAACAGCGACGGGCGCCTGGACGACTGGAGCGACCGGGGGCGGCGCCAGGACGGCCGAGATGTAGCGGGACAGAAACGTTTCGAGCGCCACGGGCGCGGCCACGTAGGTGGAGTTCTCTGCCGAGATCTCTTCGAGTGCCGCGAGGGCTTCCGGCGCCGATGCAAACGCGCGACGGACGTCGACCTGCAGCGCGCGTGCGAGCCACGAGCGAAGCGGGGCGGAGAGGGGTTGATCGTCGCCGAGCGCAGTCCGCTCCCGTGCCTCCGCGAGCAGATCGCCCAGCTTGCGCGGGAACTCGTCATCTCGTAGCGGACGGCCAAGCACCAGTGAGAGTGCGACGACGCCGATGCCGGTGACGTCGGCGCGCTGATCGAAGCGAGGAATGCCGGCGCTTGGCGGCATCGCGACACGGAACTCGTGCCAGAGCCGCTCGCGGCCGTACTGCATCTGTTCGACCGCGGCGCCACACACGTGCTCGGCGATGACCAGGCGTCCCTGCGGAGTGACCACCAGGCGCTCGGGTCCGACCAGGCCGTGGGCGGCATCGCGAGCGTTTTCGTGCAGCAGCACGAGCGCCGGCACCAGCTGACGAATCAGGCAGAGCGCGGCGTTGATGTCGAGCTGAAGACCGCGCTCCTCTGCGACCCGCAGAATTTCGGAGAGACGCGTACCTTCGACGTGATCGGAGACCAGCGCGAGGGCCGACGAGTGTGGCTGGGCGCGGTCGACGCGGCGGACCCGCGCGTAATATCCGTGCCGGAAATTCGCCAGTCGCGCGACGCGTTCCCGCAGCGCGAACTCGAATGACGGAACGGCGGTCAGCGCCGGGTTGATGCGCAGGATCTGCACAAGGTCCCCGGTTGTGGGGTCGGCAGAAACAACGCGATCACCAAGGCCATCCGAGAACAGCGGCGCTTCGGAGTGTCCGGCGGAGCCGAAACTTCCGGAGGGTTGCGACGATCCAGTAGCAGCAAGCGACATGACATCGATGCTTTGTGCAACGGGGGGACCAGCGCGTCGCGCGAAAAAGCCTTGTAATCCGCATGTGGGCGCAAAGGCCTCTTTACAAGTCTGTCGTCCTAACTGCGATTCTGTAAGTGGCGGGGTATCATTTCGGTTTGCAATCTGCAATCTTGGTGGGGAGGATTCGATGAGGTTTACATTCCGGCACAGACCGCTGGTGGCGGGCACCGCGCTCGCGGCGGCACTGGCCCTTGCGCCACTCGCGGCGCAGCAACAACAGGAAAAGGTCGACTACGACGCGATCTACAAGATCAAGAACGAGGGCTTTCAGAACTCTCAGGTGATGAACATCATGAGCTGGCTGACCGATGTCTACGGTCCGCGGCTCACCAACGCGCCAGGCTTCCGCAAGGCGGGCGACTGGGCGGTGAAAGAGATGACATCCTGGGGGCTGACCAACGTGAAGCTCGACCCCTGGGTCACGCCGACGGGCCCGTTTGGGCGCGGCTGGTCGAACGACAAGTTCTACATGCAGGCGACGACCCCCGGCGGCAGTTTCCCGATCATCGGGATGTCGACGGCGTGGACGGCCGGCACCGACGGCCTGGTCAAGGGCGAGGCCATCATGGCGACGATCGAGACGCCGGAAGACATCGCTGCGTACAAGGGCAAGCTCAAAGGCAAGTTCCTCCTGACCTCGGCACTCCGCGATGTGCCGGCCCTGTTCACAGCGCCCGGCCAGCGCTACACCGAGCAGCAGCTCGCCGACATGCAGCGTGACACCGACACGGCCGCGCGCGGGCGTGCGGGGGCGGCGGGACGGGCCGGCGGCCCCGGCAGGGCCGGCGGACCGGGCGGCGGACGCGGCGCGGGGGTCCCGAACTTCGCGGCGCAGCGGACGCAGTTCTATAAGGATGAAGGCGTCCTTGGACTGATCACCGCGGGGCGCGGCGACGGCGGCACGATTTTCCTCGGCGGCAACACCGCCAATCGCCAGCCGACCGTGACCGATCTCGGCCTGCCGCAGATCGTCATCGCGATCGAGCACTACGGCCGGATCGCGCGCACGCTCGAAAAGAACATGCCCGTGACGGTCGAAGCCGACATCAAGAACACGTTTCACGACGACACCAGCTCCTTCAACGTGGTCGGCGAGATTGCCGGCACCGACAAGGCCGCCGAAGTCGTCATGCTCGGCGCGCACTTCGATTCCTGGCACGGGGCAACGGGCGCGACCGACAACGCCGCCGGGTCTGCGGTCATGATGGAAGCGATGCGGATCCTGAAGGCCAGCGGCGTCAAGCTGCGGCGTACGGTCAGGATCGGGCTGTGGGGCGGTGAAGAGCAGGGCCTGATGGGCTCCCGCGCCTACGTCACCGACAAGTTCGCGGATCGCGGCACGATGGCGCTCAAGCCGGCGCATGCCGGGTTTGCCGGGTACTTCAACGTCGACAACGGCACCGGGGCGATCCGCGGCATTTACCTTCAGGGCAACGAAGCGGTCGCGCCCGTGTTCGAGGCCTGGATGAAGCCGTTCAACAACATCGGCATGAACACGATGACGATCCGCGACACCGGCGGCACCGACCACCAGGCCTTCGACGCGGTCGGCCTTCCGGGCTTCCAGTTCATCCAGGATCCGGTCGAGTACGACACCCGCACGCACCACTCCAACATGGACAGCTACGAGCGCATCCAGGAGGAGGACATGCGAAAGAACGCCGTGATCGTGGCGTCGTTCGTTTACCACGCCGCCAACCGCGAGCAGCTGCTGCCGCGCAAGCCGCTGCCGCGGCCCCAGGGCGCCGGCCGCGGAACACGCTAACAGGACGCTGAAGACAGCATCCTGTTAGAGGGAAGATGGAAAAAGGAAAATGGAAAAGAGAACAGGCCGCTGTTCCGAGTAACTTTTCCATTTTCCCTATTCCCTTTTCCCTGCTCTTCTTGCTGCTCGCACTCGCCTGGACGTGGCCGCTCGTCACCCGGCTCTCCTGGCGCATTCCGCACGACCTGGGCGACCCTCTCCTCAATACGTGGATCCTCTGGTGGAATAGCCAGGCGGTCCCGTTCACCTCGGCCTGGTGGAGTCCGCCGGTCTTCTACCCGATGGCCGGCAGCTTCGCACTGTCGGAACACCTGGCCGGTGTCGCGCTGTTCACGGCGCCACTCAGCCTTCTCGGCGTCAATCCCATCGCGGCCTATAACGTTGCACTGATCCTTTCCTACTGGCTCTCCGGGGTGTTTGCCTTCCTGCTTGGCCGCAAGCTGACGGGATCGGCCGCGGCGGGGCTGCTGGCAGGCGCGGCCTTCGCGTTCGCGCCGTATCGCGCGTCGCAGTTGTCGCACCTCCAGGTGCTGACGTCACAGTGGATGCCGCTCGCGCTCTTCGCGATGCACACCTACCTTGACGACCGGCGCCGGCGCTGGCTGGCGCTCTTTGCCGCCGCCTGGCTGATACAGGCACTGTCGAACGGCTACTACCTGCTGTTCTTTCCGCTGCTGATCGCGCTCTGGCTCGCGTGGTTCATCGACTGGAGGCGCGACCGCGGGCCCGGTGTCGCGCTTGGCCTCACCTTCGCCGGCTCCTCAGTGTTGCTCGTGCCGGTTCTCTTGAAATACCACCAGATCCACGGCGCGCTCGGCCTCGAGCGGTCGCTCGACGAGATGCGGATGTTCAGCGCGCGGGTCGACTCCTTCACCCAGACGGCGTACCTGTTGCGGTTCTGGACGACGCGAGACGCGCTGACGCAGGAAGGCTTCATGTTTCCGGGCATGACCGTCCCGCTGCTGCTCGTGGCAGGGGCACTGGCCCTGATTGGGAGAGCGAACCTGGGGCAGGCCCTCGCGAAGCGCTCCGCGGCCGTGTTCTACCCGGTGGCGGCCGTCGTTTTCTGGTGGCTCTGTTTCGGTCCGGCAGATACCGACTCGATCGCCGGCGCGCTGTCGCACCCCTATTCGCTCCTCACCTGGCTACCTGGATTCAGCGGACTCCGAGTGCCGGCCCGCTTCGCGATGATGGCGACGCTCTGTGCGGCGGCGGGCGCGGCGCTGGCTGCGGCGCGACTGGCACCACGAGCGCTCTGGGGCCGGATTGCCCTGGGCGTCCTGATGACAACAGGCATCGTTGTGGACGGCTGGATGCGCCCGATGCCACTCACCGCGGCGCCTGCTCGTGTGGTGCTTCCGAATGTGCAGAACGCGGTGGTGCTGGAGCTGCCGGCCGACGACTCCGCCGTCAACATCGCGGCGATGTACCGGGCCATGCAGCACGGCCGTCCACTCGTCAACGGCTACAGCGGCCATACGCCGCCACACTATGTGCTGCTCACGACGTCCTTGATGCGCGGCGACCCGAGCCCGCTCAGCTACTTCGCCGCCGGCCGGCCGCTGGTGGTCGTGGTTCATCGCCGGCTTGATGAGAAAGGGGAATGGCGCGCGCTGGTCGAACGCGCGGGTGGTGTGCTCCACGAGGAATCCGGCACCGGGCCCATCTACCTGATCCCGCCGCGACCGCAGGAGCGCAAACCGCCGATCGGTGCCGCGCTCGCCGCCGCGCCGGTCCCGAGCCCCGCCGGGTTCGCCGCCGTCGACCTCGGTTCAGAGCAAGTCGTCCGCGCTCTCAGGATCAACTTGCGCTGGCGTCACGCGGAGATTGGCACTGACTCGGTGGTCGAAACGTCGCTGGACGGCGCGACCTGGACGAAAGCGTGGGACGGCTGGACCGGCGGACTCGCCCTCTCAGCTGCGCTCGACGACCAACGCCTGGTCCCGATGACAATCGCGCTGCCGGACGTCCGCGCCCGCTTCATCCGCATCAGCACGGTGCCGCTGTGGGTGAACCGGGAAATGACCGTCCACGGTCCGCGTTAGACACGTCGGCCCGAGCGATTGAGCGAGGGCTGGCAGAGCGCTGGGGGTGGGGCCCCAGCGCAAACTAAATAACGCTACTGGGGTCTCTGTCCGGGCAGCCAGTCCGGCTTGAACGACGAGCTCGCCAGCCACCGGATCGGTCCGACCATCGAGCGGATCGAATCGGTCATGTGCGCGAAGTCGATCGTGCCGATCTCGTCCGACGCCTGGTGATAGTCCTTGTGCAGCCCGAAGCTCGAGACGGTGTGGGCGATCACGCCGCGACGCGCGAACTGGATGTTGTCCGACCGGGTGAAGAAGCTCTGGTCGGGATGCGGATCCTGCACCAGCTTCGCACCGCGCCTGGCCAGTTCCGGGCCGAGCGTCGAGCGCTCGTAGCCGGTGAGCCACAGCGTGTGCGGCGGCACTTTCGCGTCCGGCCGGCCGATCATCTCGAACTGCAGGTTGGCCACGATCTTGTCGAGCGGCACGACCGCCTTGTCGGCAAAGTAGCGCGAACCGGTTCCGCCGGATTCTTCGCTGCCGAACCAGCCGAACACGATCGTGCGCTTCGGACGCTCGCCCTTCACGAACGCCTCGGCAAGCTCCAGCACCGCAATGCTCCCCGACGCGTCATCGTCGGCACCGTTATAGATGTTGTCGGCGCCTGGCGCGGCCGGAGTTCGGCCGCCGCCGACGTGGTCGATGTGCGCGCTCAGAAGGATCACTTCCTGGGCCTGAGTCGCGTCGGACCCGGTCAGCCGCCCGACCGCATTCCACGTCTTGGTCTTGACGACCGCCTTGGTCGGACCTTCGAGCGTGATGGTGCTGGCGGCAGCCATGCCCTCGGCAGCCGCGTATGCTTCGTCGTTCAACGCGATGCAGGTGGCTCGCGGCGCCGGCCCGGTGACGCCCAGCGTCCGCGCCGGAAGCCGTGGCAGGGCACCTGCGCCGCCTCGCTGCGGTCCGCAGCCGCCCGTCTTGGTCAGGATCAATGAAGCGGCGGCCAGCTCCGCACCCGCTTCCGCCGCCGCCGGGGTCACAACCGCAGCACCGCGCGCCGCCGGCGTCCCCTTGGTGTGTTTTGCCAGCGGCCCCGACACTGTCGCGGCGCTCATTGCCCCAACGGTCATCTCGGCGCCATGCGTGAACTTCCTGGTCCCGAGCGTGAGGACGGGCGGACCAGCGAGCTCGGCCCGTTCGATCTCGATGGTCTGAACATAGCCGCCGTCATCGCCCATCGGCTCGAGCCCGAGCCGCCGCAGCTGCGACGCGACGTAGGTCACCGCGATCCACTCGTCACGCGTGCCACTGCCACGGCCATTCATCGCGTCGCTCGCGAGGAACTCCATGTGCGCACGAACCGAGGATTCCTGGATGAGACCAGCATCCGAGCCAGACGATGACCCGGAGGACGAGGTGCCGGAGCTGCGCATGGCGCAGGCGGAGGAAAATGCGAGAAGGACTGCGACTGTGAGTTGTTTCACAGTCGCATCTTAAACTCCCAACGCCAAACTCCAAACTCCAAACGCCAAATTCCGTGTCTTTCTGGTTTGAAGTTTGGAGTTTGGAGTTTGGAGTTGAGACCTTCAGCGCCCGATAGCAAAGAGATGCTTTTCGCCGCGGATGTAGACGCGACCATTGGCCAGCGCCGCCGAGGAGTAGACCGGCTCGTCGACTGTGTTGGTGCGGACGATCTCATGCTTCGGGCCGGCCTTCAGCATGAAGGTGTCGCCGTCCTCGCTCGTCATCGCGATCATGCCGCTGTAGGCGACAGCCGATCCCATGAAGTGGGTGGGCTTGGGCGGCCGGCCGCCTTCGTAGACGATCTTGCCGGTTGCAGCTTCGAGGCAGGTGATGATGCCGTTGTCGGTCGAGAGGTAGACGTAATCTCCGTAGAGGAGATTCGACAACACGTAGCCGGTCCCCTTCGTGTATTCCCACATGATCCGCTTGTCGTCGGGCACGTCCCCGGTGCGAATCGCGATCGTCCGCTTCGCGGGATAACCGGCCGTGACGACGACCACGCCGTTGCCGACAAGCGGGGCGTGAATCGCGTTGCTGTCCACACCCTTCGTCTTCCACAGCTCCTTACCGGTGGACGCGTCGTACGCGATGACATGCTGCGACGCGCTGGTAATCAGCTCGGTCCGGTTGCCTGATTTCACGAGGACTGGCGTGGACCAGCTGATGTCCACCGGCCGTGCCGTCTTCCACACCTCCTTGCCGGTGACCTTGTCGTAGGCCGCGACGACGGACGTCTTTTCGTCCTGGTCGCGCTGAATGATGACGAGGTTCTCGTGCAGGACCGGGGAGGTGCCGGTGCCGAGACCGAGGGTGTGGAACTTTTCGACCACGCTCCACGCCGGCTTGCCGCTGAAGTCGTAGGCGTAGAGACCTTCCGGACCGAAGTACGCGAAGACCATTTTGCCGTCGGTAATCGCGGTCGGGCCGGCGAAGGTGCTGCGGCGGTGCCGCGCATCGAACACCGGGCCGTCGTAGGCGGTGTGCTCCCACACGACCTTGCCGGTCTTGGTCTCGATCGCCAGGAGATTGAGCTTGTGCTTCTTATCCCCTGAGACGGATTCGGGGTGCGGCATCTTGATGCGCACCGACTCGGGGACCACGCCGGGGACCGCTTCTCCCTCGATCGCGGTCGTCAGAAAGATCCGATCGCCCCAGACGATCGGCGACGAGTAGCCGTGCGGGAGCGCGGTCTTCCACGCAATGTTCTTGTCGGGCCCCCATTCGGTCGGGAGCTGCGTTTCAGTCGAGATCCCCTGCCCGTTGGCGCCGCGCCACTGGGGCCAGTTTTCGGCGGCAACCGCCACTCCGAGTGCGACTGATAAAGACAAGGTGAGTGGCGCGATACGGCGCATGAAACGGACTCCTCAGTCTGGTGGTATGTGCAGGTAGACGGCCGATGTTGTCGACCGGGGGATTATAGACGCGCCGCCTCGTAAAACTGGCGAGCCGTGACGAAACCAGCCTCAGCGCGGATGAACCGGTGCTCTCGCGTGACTGACCGCGACGGCAGCCGAACCCTGCAATTTCTCGTCAAAATCGGGTGTTATCCTTGAGGACGCTATGTCATTTGAAATTTCACGTGGGGTGCGTGTGTGGGTCGCGGCGGCTCTGCTGCTGCCCGCCGCCGCGGTTCTGAACGGATCGGACTGGCCCGATTGGCGTGGCCCGGCGCGGACGGGCGCCTCGACTGAAACAGGGCTGCCGGAGAAGTGGTCGACAGCCGGCGAAAATCTCGCCTGGCGTGTCCCTGATCGGCGGCCGTTCTTCGCCGGTCGTATTTGGCGACCACCTCTACCTGCAGACGTCCGCGGGCGAGGGTGCCACGCTTCAGGAGCGGGTCATCTGTTTGAACGCCGACACCGGCAAACAGCTTTGGGAGCACCGCTACAACCTCTTCACCAGCGACGCGCCGGCTCATCGGATCGCCTGGTCCTCGCCGGCCATCGACACCACCACCGGCAACGTGTTCGCCATCAGCGGTGGCGGGCTGCTGATGTCGCTCTCGCCTGACGGCAAGCTGCTCTGGGAACGTTCCCTCGCCGAAGAGTTCGGGATGTGGACGACGCATGGCGGCCGGATGTCGTCGCCGATCATCGACGGCGATCAGCTGATCGTCAGTGGGCTGACCTTCATGTGGGGCACCTCGGCGAACGGCGCCCACCGCTTCATGTCGTTCGATAAGAAAACCGGACGGACCAACTACGTCAGCGCACCCGAAGGGCGGCCGACCGATACCATCTACGCCAATGCGTTCATCGCCGACGTGAACGGTGTCCGGACGTTTTTCTCCGGCGGCAGCGACGGCGCGATGCACGCGATCAAGGTCAACACCGGCGAAAAGGTCTGGAGCTGGCGCGTCAGCCAGCGCGGCCTCAACACCGCCGCGCTCGGCGTCGGCCAGGACATCATCATCACGCACAGCGAAGAGAACCTCGGCTCGAGCGAGATGGGCATGGTGGCGGCGGTTCCGATGGCGGCCAAGGGTGACCTGACCGACAAGGATGCGCGGTGGGTAAAGCGTGGCGTCCAGGCTGGCTACGCTTCGCCGGTAACCGACGGCGAACGTCTTTATCTCGTCGATAACGGCGGCGTGCTCATCGCCGTGGACCTGAAGACCGGGGAACCGGTCTGGCGCGAGACCCTCGGCACCATCGCCAAGGCCTCGCCGGTCTACGCTGACGGCAAGCTCTACATCGGGACCGAGAACTCCGGCGACGCCGGCGGAAAGTTCTTCATCATTCGTCCGACCGCGGCCAAGGCCGAGATCCTCGACCAGGACTGGCTCGGCACGCCTCAGAAATCCGAACTGATCGTCGCGTCCCCGATCGTGGCGCGCGGCCGCGTCTACGTGACCTCAATGGACGCGCTCTATGCGATCGGACCCAAGGGGTCTGCCCCCAAGGGGACCCCGAAGGCCGGCACGGCTGCACCGGCCGTGCCGTCTGCGGCCAAGGCGCCGGCAGCTGCGCCTCCGGCAGCAGGGCCAACGGCAGTCGCCCTCGTGACCCCGACCGACGTGATCGTGAAGCCCGGCGAAGCGCTGGCGCTGACGGTGAAGTTGTTCGACGCGAACGGCAACGCCGTGGCCGGGGGCGCCGACGCGACGTGGACGCTCGAGAATCTCAAGGGAACCGTCGCCGGCGGCAAGTTCGTTGCGGACGCCGCGGCGGGTGGCCAGGCCGGCATGGTCAAGGCGACGGTCGGTGCAGTCAGCGCGAGCGCGCGGATTCGCGTCACCCCCAACATCCCCTGGACCTTCGACTTCGAGGACGGTGTCGTGCCGGCCCAGTGGATCAATGCGACCGGCAAGTTCGCAGTTCGCGACGAGGAAGGCGGCAAGGTCCTCGTCAAGCTCGCCGAAAATCCTTTTGCGTTTGCCAAGCGGACGCGCCCGTTCTTCGGCTCTCCTGAACTGAGTGACTACACAATCGAAGCGGAGGTCCGCTCGAAGGACATTCGCCGCGTGATGTCAGACGTCGGCATCGTGGCGCAGCGCTACGAGCTGGTCCTCTTCGGCAACCACCAGCGGCTCGAGCTGCAGCCCTGGCAGCCTGAAACCCAGCGAACGGTGAAGAAGCCCTTCACCTGGACGAAGGACACCTGGTACGTCATGAAGCTGGAAGTGCAGGCGGTCGACGCCAAGAACGTCCGGGCGCGTGGCAAGGTGTGGCCGAAGGGTCAGCCGGAACCCGCCGAATGGACGATCGAGCGTGTCGATCCCATCGGCAGCCGGAAGGGCAGCCCGGGCATCTATGCGGACGTCCCGAACGCGGATCCGAAGGGCGGCTCCGAGATTTACTACGACAACATCAAGGTCTACCCGAACAAGAAATGAATTTCATGATCAAGAAAACATCTCTCGTAGCCCTGGCCCTCGCGGCCGGTGGTTCCATCGCGGCAGCAGCCTTCTCGGATCCCGGTCCCGAGTGGCCGATGTGGGGCGGTACCCCCGACCGCAACATGGTCTCTTCCATGAAAGGTCTCCCGACCACATGGGACCTGAAGTCGAAGAAGAACGTGAAGTGGATGGCGGAGCTCGGCTCCCAGACCTACGGCAACCCCGTCGTCTCTGGCGGCTACGTCATCGTCGGCACGAATAACGAAGCGATGAAGGATCCCAACATCAAGGGCGACAAGGGCATCTTGATGGCGTTCCGCGAATCGGATGGCCAGTTCATGTGGCAAGCGGTGCACGACAAGCTCGCCGCCGGCCGCGCCAATGACTGGCCCTTCCAGGGGATCTGCTCGTCGCCGCTGATCGAGAACGGTGTCATCTACTACGTCTCGAATCGTGGCGAAGTCGTTGCTGCCGACCTCGACGGATTCCGCGACGGCAAGAACGACGGCGTCCAGGACGAAAAACTGACGCGCGAGGTCGACGCCGACATCATCTGGCGCTACGACATGATGAGCGAGCTTGGCGTCATGCAGCACAACATGGCGAACTCGTCGCCGGTGTCGTTCGAGAACATGATTTTCGTCAGCACCTCGAACGGCCAGGACGAGAGCCACGTCAACGTCCCGTCGCCGCGCAGCCCCGCCCTGATCGCCATCGACAAGGCGACCGGCAAGATTGCGTGGGAAGACCAGGGCGTCGGCGAGAACATCCTCCACGGGCAGTGGTCTTCGCCGGCGGTCGGCAAGATCGGCGACGCGATGCAGGTCGTCGTCGGCCAGGGCGACGGCTACGTCCGCGGGTTCGAGATCAAGACCGGCAAGCGCCTCTGGGAGTTCGACCTGAACCCCAAGGACTCGGTGTGGCCCAAGACCCGCAACGAAGTCATCAGCACGCCGATCATCGTCGGCAACGTCGTCTACATCGCCAACGGGCAGGATCCTGAGCACGGCGAAGGCGTTGGGCATCTCTACGCGATCGATGCGACCAAGCGCGGCGATATCAGCCCTGTTCTCAAGAAGGGCGACAAGACCGAACCGAATCCAAACAGCGGGCAGCTCTGGCACTACGGCGACATCCGGCGGTCGATCTCGACCGGCGCGCTGCTCAACGGCGTCCTGTTCTACTCCGATTTCAGCGGCTTCCTCCACGCCGTCGATGCCAAGACCGGCAAGCAACTGTGGAAGCACGACATGTTTGCCGCCATCTGGGGCTCGCCGATGATCATCGACGGCAAGGTCTACCTCGGCGACGAGGACGGCGACGTGACGATCATGGCCGCGGATCGCGTCATGAAGCTGGTGGCCGAAAACAACATGGGCAGCTCGGTCTATTCGACACCGGTGCCCGCGAACAACACTCTGTTCATCGTGAACAGGAATCAGCTGGTCGCCCTGTCGGAGAAGTAGCGCCTGCGGCCCGAGCGAGGCACCGCCGAGCGAGAGCGAGCGGGGGTGGGGCCCCGCGAGCAGTGATTAAAGCAGACGTTATGTCCTACCGTTCTATTGCTATCTTGCTGCTCACAGTTGCGGCCGGAGCGGCCGTGTCGGCAACCGATTGGCCGCAATTCCGGGGCAAGGACGGCGCCGGGGTTGCGGCCGGCACCGCCGCGCCGCCCGTCCAGTGGCGTCTCTCGCCCGACACCGGTGTCGCCTGGAAAACGGCGCTCCCCGGCCTCGCACACTCCAGCCCGATCGTCTGGGGTGATCGCGTCTACCTCACCACCGCCGTCGCCGCGGAAGGCAAACCCCGCATCGTCCTCGGTGACGTCAGCAAGTCAGGGATCGATCCAGCAACCGATACTGGACGCCACAGCTGGCGCCTGATTGCCGTCGACAAGCAGACCGGCAAGATCGCGTGGGACAAGGTCGCTCACGAAGGCGTGCCGCGGCTGAAACGCCACGTCAAAGCCAGCCACGCGTCCGCCACGCCCGCCACTGACGGCCGCACCATCGTCGCGCTGATGGGGTCTGAGGGGCTGTTTGCGTTCGACATGAACGGGAACCAGAAGTGGCGCGCCGATCTCGGCGTGATGGACGTTGGCCTCGTGGATGATCCCGGCATGCAGTGGGGGCCGGCGAGCTCACCGGTCATCTTCGGGAACATGGTGCTGGTTCAGAACGATCGCCACAAGAGCTCGTTCCTGGCCGCCTACGACCTGGCGACCGGCAAGGAAATCTGGCGGACGCCGCACGAGGACTATCCGTCCTGGGCGACGCCGGCGGTCATTCGCGCCGGTACCCGAACGGAGATCGTCACCAACTCCGGTCAGTACATCCGCGGCTTCGATCCGACGACGGGTAAGGAATTGTGGCGGCTTTCCGACAACCGCACCCAGGTGAAGGTCCCGACCCCGATCGCCGCGGGTGACCTCGTGATCGTCACCGGAGGCTACCCTCCTGGCGGCACGGCCGATTTACGCCATCCGCCCTGGCGGATCCGGCGAGCTGAACGGAAAAGGCTCTCGCATGGAAGACCGACCGCGGCGCACCCTACACCGGTACGCCAATCATGTACAACGGCCTGCTCTACGCGCTCACGGATAACGGCATCCTGAGTGCCTACGAGCCGAAGACGGGTGAGCGGATCTACCAGCAGCGCGTTGCCAGCGGCTCAGGCTTCAGTGCGTCCCCGGTCGCTGCCGGGGGACGTTTGTACCTGGCGAGTGAAGACGGCGACGTCTACGTGGTCAAGGCGGGCCGGACGTTTGAATTGCTGGCGACCAACCCGATGGGCGAATCGCTCATGGCCACGCCGGCAATCAGCGGCAACACGATCTTCATCCGCACGCTGACCTCGCTCGTCGCGGTGAAATAGCCCAATGCGCTACCGTTCAACAGCCTTCATCGCGAGCCTGGCGCTCACCGCCGCACTGTATCGGCGCAGGCGCCCGCAGCCTCGTGGTCGCAGTTCCGCGGATCCTCCAACCTGGTCGGCACCACGCAGGCGACGCTCCCCGGCAAGCTGAAGGTCCTCTGGACGTACGAAGCCGGCGATGCGATCGATTCGTCCGCCGCCATCGTCGACGGCGTGGTTTACGTCGGTTCCGCGAACGGCGAACTCCACGCCGTCAATCTCGCCGACGGCAAGTCGAAGTGGAAGTACCAGGCGTCCGCGGACGGCATCGGTGAGTCTTCGCCGGCGGTCGCCAACGGCATCGCCTATGTCGGCGATCTGTCCGGCGTCGTGCACGCGGTCGATGTGAACACCGGCAAGGCGGTGTGGACGTTCAAGACCGGCAGCGAGATCAAGTCGTCGCCCGTCGTGGTGGGTGACAAGCTGCTGATCGGGTCGTACGACGCCAATCTCTACGGTCTCGGCGCGAAGGACGGGAAACTCGCGTGGAAGGTGCAGACCGAAGGCTACGTTCACGCTACGCCGGCGGTAGTGGACGGCATCGCGTACATCGCCGGCTGCGACGAGATCCTGCGCGCGATCCGGGTTACCGACGGCAAGGAGATGTTCACGCTGTCGTCGGGCGCCTACACCGGTGCCTCACCGGCGATTCACAACGGCCACGCCTATTACGGGACCTACGAAAACGAAGTGCTGGCGGTTGACCTGGCGGGAAAGAGGATCGCGTGGCGCTACAAGCATCCACAGCGGAACTTTCCCTTCTACTCGTCACCGGCGATCTCCGGCAACCGCCTCTTCGTGGGCGGGCGCGACAAGATGCTGCACGCGCTCGACCTCAAGACCGGCAAGTCTCTGTGGACGCTCATGACGCGCGCCCGCATCGATTCCTCCCCGGTCGTCTCGGGCGGCAACGTCTACGTGGGATCGAGCGACGGCAAGTTGTATGTCGTAGACGCGGCCAACGGCAAAACAGTGTTCGAGTTCGAGGCCGGAGGCCCGCTGACGGCGTCCCCGGCTGTGGCGAACGGCAAGCTCGTCATCGGATCGGTTGACGGCAAGCTCTTCTGCCTCGGATAGTGCGTCCAGCGTCTTAGACGCTGAACGGTACGTGCGCCGCCCGGCGGTAAAGATCGTTCGTCAAGGCGGCAGCGTCGGCGCGGGGGACGTAAGGAATTCTGACCAGGTGCGGCGCTCCGCCTGCCCCTAACGTATCGACGTGCACGGATGCCATCTGGTGCCTGCGGTCGAAGGGCGATTCGTGGAGCGACACGCCCTGGATGCGCTCGACGCGAACGATTGTCATCTGTCTCCAGATCCAGCCACTCTTGAAGAACACGGCGTCCGGTGTCGTGCGCCAGCCGGTGTACTTGACCGTGAGTTTCGCGTTCAACGCCGCCCAGCCGAGAAGGCACGCCGCCAGGCCCAGACCCCAGGCCGGACGGAAGTAGATCACCGGCGAAGCCATGACGATCCAGACAAGACTCGGGACGATGACGGCACGTCGGAACGCACGCGGGTGCGCCGGCCGCCATGCCTCCTCGCCCAGGTCGATCCCCGGGAAGATGTGGCCGATAAACTCCGGAAGGCTGGCCCTGCGCAGCAGAGGCGCTATCTTCTCGCGCATCGGACGGGCCTGGCCTTCTGTGAGCGACCTGCCGACGCTCTGAAGCCTGATGGTCACCCGCTTGAAGAGGCGATGCAGCGGCCCCTCCTGCACGGTGAGCGCCTGGGCCCGCTTGAGCGGCGTCGTCGCACTCACGCGGGTGAAGAAGCCGAACTCCGCGCGCAGATCGTCCGCCTGGTGCACGAGCGTGTAGCCGTGCAGCGTCACGGCCGTCCAGAACATGGAGAGCACCCGCATGATCAGCAGCAACAGGCTGAAACCGGCGATCGCAACCGCAAGTGCGACCGCGGGCAGGTCGCCCTCTCCTTTGAACGCAAGGCTCAACTCGCGGAGCAAGGTGCGCGCGGGTGAGAAATCCTCGAGGACATCGGGGACGAAGCGTTCAAACATCCTGAACTCGTAGAGCAGGCCGAAGATGGCACCGATCACGAGGATGCCTTTGCTGTGGATGAAGCCACTCAACATCAGCTCTCTCGTACCGAGACGCAGGATGACTTCGCTGTCAGCCACTGGCGCCGGCTTTTCCGCGGCCTGATCGGGATCAGCATCTGAACTCGGCGCTGCCGCTTCTGCTGGCGCTCGCCGGCGGCCGAAGACCTCGTTGCGCATCTCGTCGAGCGCCGTCAGAGAGATCACCTGCAGGGCAGCTTCCGGTTCCGCGCCACCGCCCGTTTCGATGCGCACCTCCGCCACGCCCAAGGATCCGGTGAAGCGGCGTCTGCACCGCATCCAGGTTGTGGATCCGCCCGTACGGCAGATGTCTGACGCTGCGGAATAGGAATCCCGAGCGGATGACCAGTTCGTGCTCCTCGAACCGGTAGCGAATCGACAGCGCACGCACCAGCGCGGTCAGCGAGAGCGGCGCCAGCACGAGCGTCAGGCCGAGACCGAGGCCCCATTCCCCCGTGCGAGAGGCGAAGAGCGTGGCGATGCCCGGCAGCAAGAAATTTCTCGCCGTGGATCCCAGGGTGAACAGGATCGAGACAGGATGCAGGCGCCGCTCAGATGCCATCGTCTGATGCCTGCGGCAGCAGCTGGTCGCGCAGGTCGAGCGCGACCTGGTGTTCGAGGTTCTCGAGCTCGACGCTCGAATGCTCCGTGCCGGCGGTGAAGATCATCAGCGTCGCGAGGCCGAACTTCCGGCGCAGCGGTCCCTGCAGGACGTCGATGTGCTGGACGCGGGAACGAGGCACCGCGACGATCGCGCGCCAATAGACACCCCAGGCAATCTCGATACCTGCCTCGTCGACGACGTAGGACGTGGCTTCGTACGATCGCCTGGGCCAGACGACCGCCGCCCAGACCAGCAGGCAGGTAATCGCGAGCCACACGACAGCGGCGAGCCCGTAGATCCAGGACGGGTAGTCCGCCTTGAACCAGGCGACGACCACCACCAGCAGAAGGGGAAGCGAAACGGCGACGGCCGTGATCCAGCCGACCGTCCGTTCGAAGGGAATTGCCGCCGGCGCGAGTTTGTGTCGGACGCTGGCGCCGTCAATCTCGCTCATGCGCTACTTCGCCGCCGGTGGCGCGGACGACTTGATGATGTTCGCAAAGTCGATCGCGAATGCGCGAAGAGCTTTCCCTGTGGATCGCGGCGCGCTCGAGTTCACCTGGACGGCGATCGACACCTTCATCTCGGGCAAGTAGAGGAGCTCGGTCTGGTATCCCGGCATGAAGCCGCTGTGCCCATACGTCAGACCGGCTGGTGACGGACGGATGATCACCCCGAGACCGGTACTTCGACTCGGGCCCGAGCTTGGCCGGCACACCGTCGAGGAACGGCGTCATCAGCGATCGGTCGAAGGCCTTGCCTTCGTAGAGGACCTTTCCCCACCGTGCGAGATCCAGCGTCGTCACGGCCCAGCCGCCGCCGGTCCACTCGAACTGGGGATTGACCGCGAACTTGCCGTCCTTGATCATCTCGTCCGAGCCGCCGAACGGATTGTTCTCACCCGCGTAACCCTGAACGAGACCCGCAACCGTGCGGGTGTCTGCCGGTACCGTGTCCTTCAGGGCGAACGGCACCAGCAGGCGCTTTCGCGCCTCGTCGTAGAAGGTGTTCTTGGACACCTGCTCGATGATCATGCCGAGCACGATGTAGTTGGTGTCGGAGTACTGCCAGTCGGCGCCAGGCGCGAAGGGTGGCTTGGCATCGAAGAGGTACGACAGACGGTCCACGCCGGTCCAGACCTTGTCGGGATTGGCGGAGAGGTCCTGCGTGAACTTCGGGTTGAACTCGTAGCGCACGAGTCCACTCGTGTGCGTCATGAGATGCCGGACGGTCATCGCCGGGCCGTGGGCGATGCGAGGGAACCACGGCTCTTTGCCGAAGAACTTGTCCAGCGTGTCGTCGAGGCTGAACTTCTTCTCGTGAATCATCTGGAGCGCCACCGCCGACGCGTAGGTCTTGCCGACACTGCCAAGCAGCAGACGGTCTGTCGGCTTCATCGGTGTGCCGGCGGTGCGGTCCGACACGCCGACCGCGATGGCGAAGCTGGTGCCGTCGGCGAGGACGAACCCGGCTGTTCCGCCGGGGAACGAAGCCGCCTTGTGAAGCTCTTCGAACTTGGCCTGCAGCTGGCTCTGAAGCGATGGCTGCGGCGCCGCTTGCCGTGCGGCCGGAACAGGCGAGAGCGCGTGAACCAGGGTCAGTGCGGCAGCGATCAGAACGGGCTTCAACATCCTCGGATCATACGTCGGGCGCGCGCAGCTCCGACTGCTTCTCCATGATGGTCTTCTCTGGCAGCGTCTCGGATGGCGGACGATGCGCCTGGCGCAACATCTCGATGACCGCCAGGGTAACGGCGACAACCACCGGGCCGAGCACGATACCGAGAACGCCGAACACCTGGAGCCCTCCGAGCACCGAGAAGAAGATCAGCAGTTCATGCAACTTGGCGCGTCGCCCGACCAGCCTCGGCGACAGAAAGTTGTCGATCGAGCCGATCACGATCGCGCCCCACGCCACCAGCAGCGCGGCCTTGACGTAGGCGCCGGTGAGCGCCAGGTAGATCGCCGCCGGCACCCAGACCAGGAACGACCCGGCCATCGGGATCATCGACAGGAAGAACATGACGACGCCCCACAACAGTGGTGACGGCAACCCGAGGACCGAGAAGATCATCGCCCCGAGCGTGCCCTGGATCGCCGAGATCACGAGCACGCCGTAGATCGTCGCGGCGATCACTTCCCGGGTGCGCACCGCGATGTCGTGCAGCTGAATCCGCTCGAGCGGCAGAATCTTGTCGACCGCCTGGCCGATGCGGTCGCCATCCCTGAACATGTAAAACATCGTGAAGACGACGAGCACCATCTGGACGATGGCGCCGACCGCGCCGCCAACCACGAGCAGTGTGCTGGCCGCGAGGGCGCCGCCCCACGCTTGCAGGCGTTCGGCGATGAACGCACGGGCGGCGACGGGATCGATCACAATGACCCCCCCGGTGCGTTCGACAATCCAGGCCACCCATGGGATTGTCGAGGCCGTCGACAGACGGTGCATACCGGCCTGCAAGTTGTCGGCAGCACCGCCAAGCTCGCGCACGACCGCGATCGTGATGAAAGTGGCCGGGAGCAGGATGAGCACAACCACCAGCAGTGTCGACAGCGCGGCTGCGCCGGTGGGACTGCCGACACGGGCGTGAATCCGGCGGTGCATCGGGTAGAACACCACCGCCAGCACGGCCGCCCAGAGGATGACGTTGAGGAACGGCTGCAGCATCAGCCAGCACACATAGAGTGCGAGTGCGAGGACGACACCGAGCGTGATCAAGCCGGCCATATTGGAACTTGGTAATTGGAAGTTGGAGGTTGACTCCTATTGCTTGACGACGTCGATGTAGTAAAGGTCAGTCGCGACCTGGAAGCGCTCCTTCCCGAGCGGATTCGGCATGATCTGCCACGCGGTCGTCGGCCGGATCGTCTGCCAGTTGGCCGGATCCCCGACGCGAACAGGCATGGCGAAGGCTCGCTCCTCGACCTCCCATCGGTATGCGACTGTTCCTGCCTTCTCATCGAAAGCGAGCTGGAGCACCGGCAAGCGCGGAGCGGCGCAGGTACTGGTCGAAGAGCGGCGTCAGATCCATGCGCAGCTCGCCGTTCATGAACCGCACCATGTCCTCGGTCATGATGTTCCGGTACTTGAACACCTGGTAGGTATCCCGCAGCAATTTGCGCCAACGCTCGTCGTCATTGACCACACCCCGGAGGGTGTGAAGGAAGAGCGCGCCCTTGAAATACATGTCCTGCGTGGGCGTCCGGTGGATGCCGCGCTGCGTAATCACGGGCTGGCGGTTGCCGACCTTGGACTTGTAGGCGTTGATGTACTTCAGCGCGTCGGCCGCGCCGAAGAGCTCTTCGACGTAGACCGCTTCGAGATACGTCGTCCAGCCTTCCTGGATCCACATGTCGGACACGTCGGCGGCCGAGACCGAGTTGCCGAACCACTCGTGGGCACTCTCATGGATGATGATGAAGTCGAACTTCGTGCTGATGCCGACGCCGGTCCAGTCACGTTTGAGATAGCCGTTGGCGAAGCCATTGCCGTACGTGACGGCGCTTTGATGCTCCATGCCTGAGTACGGCACTTCGATCAGTTTGTAGCCGTCCTTCTTGAACGGATACTCGCCGAACACCTTCTCGTAGGCCTCGATCATCGGCTTGGCCTGAACGAACTGGGCCTTCGCCTTGTCGAGGCTGCCGGGCAGCACGTAGAAATCGAGCGGCACGTCACCCAGCCGATCGGTGAACTGGACGTAGTTGCCGATATTGAGCGACACGTTGTACGAGTTGATCGGGTAGTGCACCTGCCAGTCCCAGCGCGTATAGCCGTCGCCGAGATCGGTCTTACCGACGAACTTGCCGTTCGAGACGTCCACCAGGTCGTTCGGGATCGCGACGCTGATGCGTCATGTTCTGGGGCTCGTCGCGCCACTGGTCCTTGCTCGGCCACCAGATGCTCGAGCCCTCACCCTCACAGGCGGTGTTGATCCAGTGCTTGCCGGTCGGGTCCTTCTTGAACGCGATGCCGCCAAAGCGTCCGACTTCGCGCGGGCTGCCGGAGTAGTGGAACTCGATCTCGTATTCACGCCCCCGGCGCAGCGATGACGGGAAGTCGATGAACACGGCGTTGATCTCGCGCTCGAACTTCAGCGGTGTGTCGCCGAGGAGGATCCGGTCGACGGTCAGGTTCGCGTAGAGGTCCAGTTGGATCCTGGTGTCGTCCTGGAGCATCCGGAAGCGGACGGTGTTCTTGCCGCTGATGAACTGCTTCTCGGGGTCGACGCGGATGTCGAGCGCGTAGGAGAGCAGGTCGTTGTTGGCGCGGTGTCGTCCATACTCGCCGCGCAGGATGTCGGCCCGTGTCGGCGGACGGAGCGCCGGAGCGGCGTTGGCCGGGCGGGGCTGCCCCGCTGGCGGCTGCGCCGCCGGCGTCTGTGCCGGGACAACTGCAGGGAGAAGAACCGCCACCACGCCGAAAACCACCAGTAACTGTCGAAGCATGGGCGTGATGATACCGGATCGTGACGAAGCTGATCTGGGCGTGTATACTCCGCGCCAAACCGTTCTTCCCGGAGGTAGTTGTGCGTATGAGGCGGCTCGCGCTTCTGTTGTTGTTATCTTCGGCGACGGTGGCGGGGTGGCAGGCCCCGGCACCGGCGGCCCCTCCACAGGCCACCGCCGCGCCAGCCGGCTCGGCCAAGGTCTGGCCAGGACGGGAAGCGGAGATCGAAGAGTTCATCCGCACCTCGCCCTTCACCCGCGTCGAGGAGGTCCCGATCGGGGTCACCAAACCTCGCCGCGGCTATTTCGCACCGGGCGGGCCGGCGATCAGCGCGGCCTGGAAAGTCCTTCGGCCGGGGCGGCCGAATGGCTACTGGGAGAGCTACAAATCGGAGATCGCCGCCTACGAACTCGACAAGTTGCTCGGCATGAACATGGTGCCGCCGGCCGTCGAGAAGAACTGGAAAGGGGATCGCGGTGCGGCTATCCTCTGGCTGCAGCCGGTCCGGTCGTGGAAGGCCGTCGAACCGCTCCCGAAGCCGGAGAGCTGGAACCGTGAGGCCATCCGCATGAAGATGTTCGACAACCTGATCGGGAACAGCGATCGGAATGCCGGCAACTTCCTGGTGGACGACGAGTGGAACCTGTTCCTGATCGATCACTCACGGGCTTTCGTCAACGATTCGAAGCTTCCGTTTACCATGGTGCGGATCGACAAGAACCTGTGGGACCGGATGCTGGCGCTTGACGAGGCGCGGCTCAAGGAGCGCCTCGGCCCATGGGTCGACAAAGCCTCCATCAGCGCCATCCTCAAGCGGCGGGAAAAAATGCAGCAGGCCATCGACAAGATGCTCAAAACGACGCACGAAGCGGTCGTGTTCATCAAGTAGGATGCGCCGCGCCCTGATCTCGGCCGTCGTCGCGTGCGGTGTGCTCGGCCTCAGCTCACTAACCGGCCGCGGCCTCACCCAGGACCGCCCGCGCATCGTCGCGATCGGCGACGTACATGGCGCGGCTGAAGCGTTCGCCGCGATCCTCACCACCGCGGGCCTGATCGACGCGAACAAGCAGTGGATCGGCGGACGCGCGATCCTCGTCCAGACCGGCGACGTCACCGATCGCGGCGCCGGGACCCGGGCCGCGCTCGACCTGCTGATGTCACTCGAGAAGCAGGCCGCGAAAGCCGGCGGCCGCGTGCATGCCCTGCTCGGCAACCACGAGGTGATGAACCTCACCGGCCACATGCGCGACGCAACGCCCGAAATCTTCGCCAGCTTCGGCGGCGAAGCCGCGATGCGAAAGGCGTTTGGGCCCGACGGCCACTACGGCCGCTGGGTGCGAACCAAGCCGATCATCGCCTCCATCGACGGCACGATTTTCATGCATGCCGGGATCAGCCCTGCCGAGTCGACCCAGTCGATCAGCGACTTGAACAACCGCGTCAAACGAGACGTGGAGCTATGGGATGCCGGGGTTCGCGTTCTCCAGAAGCGCAGGCTGGTGCCGGAGTCGCCAGAGTTCGAGCAGGTGGTGACGGCGGCCCGGACCGAGATCGAACGCCTGAACGCGACGGTAGCCACCGGTAAGATCCCCGAGGATGCACCGCAGGTAGCGGCGGCGCTGCTCCCACTCGCCAATGTTGGCGCCTCGTCCTTGTTCGCCACCGAGGGTCCGCTCTGGTTCCGTGGCTACGCCGCGTGGAGCGACGATGAAGGGGCGCCGCAGGTCGCTGCCCTGTTGAAACGGTATGGCGTTCGCCGGTTCGTCTCGGGTCACAGCCCGCAGGCGAATGGCCGCATCACCGAGCGGTTCGGCGGAGCGATGTTCCTGATCGACACGGGGATGCTTGGTGCCCCATTCTTCCCCGCCGGCAGGCCGTCCGCGCTGGTGATTGAGGGGGATGCGGCGCGGCCGATCTATCTACCCGAAGGCAAGTAATCCGGCAGGTCTTTCCTCTGTGTTTTCCTCTGTGTTTCTTCTGTGTTTCTTCTGTGGCCCTAGACGGCGTCCTCAGCCCCTGGCTCCGGCAGCCAGAAACTGGCGATGAGACCAACCAGGTAAACGGAGAATCCGACCGCCGCCGCCACGAGTGCCACCTTGGTCGGTGCATAGGCGCGATCAGGGGTGACCGCCAGCGTTGCCGTCAGCCAGGCGAAGGAAGTACCGATCATCCGGCCGCCAATGTTCGCGGCGAAGCCTTCACCCGTGCCTCGCAAGTGGACGGGATACACCCGCGGCAGATAGTTTCCCCAGAAGCTGAACTGCGCGACTGTACACAGTCCCGCGAAGAACACGCCGAAGTACAACCATTGCAGGTTGTGCGTCGCGAAGTAGCCAAAGACGATCGGCATCAGGATCAGGCCGGGGATCTGGAAGACCCGGATCAGGGTGCGCCGGCTGACGATGTAGACCGCGAGGACGGCGAGGAGGACACGTCCGGCAAGGCCGCCGATCTCCTGCACCTTCACGACGTCGGTTGCAACCCGCTGTTCGATCACCCGGGCCGCCGGCACCGGCTGCCCGGCGGTCATCTCGCGCACTTCCTGGAGCCCCGGGATCATCTGCGGCAACTGCTGGATCGCGCCAAAGGCGGCGCCGTACGACATCGCGAACATGATCGTGGTCACGATGGTGGTGCGGCGGAGCGCGGGAGCGAAAAGGGCGGCGATGCTCGGACGCTTGAGCGTCCCGGCCTCCTTCTTCTCCTTCCAGATCGGCGATTCTGGCAGGAACGGACGAATCAGAATGAGCGGGATCGCCGGCAGCACGCCCGACATCAGCGTGTAGCGCCATGCGGCGTGATCATTCTGGACGTCGAAGCCCAGCATGTCCAGGGATGGCAGGCCCGGCGCGTAGTCGACGGCGAGCCGATTGGCGAACGCGACGAGCAGGCCGCCGAGCGACGAGAACGCCTGCGTGTAGCCGAGGACTTTCTCGCGGCGCTTCGGCTCGGTGAAAAGCTCCGCCAGCCACGCCACCGCGGCGACAAACTCCACGCACACGCCGACGAAGACGAAGCAGCGCAGCACCAGCAGCATCTCGATCGACGTTGCGAAGCCCGAGAGGAATGCCGAGACGGCGTAAATCAGGATGCTGTACGTGAGGACGCGACGGCGGCCAAACAGGTCGGTCAGGTAGCCGCCGAGCAGGCCGAAAATGCCACCGGCGAATGCGGGAATGTAGAAGAGCCGTCCCACCCACATCTGGTACTCGGGCGAGCCGGGCACGGCACCCGTCAGTTCCAGCAGCGCCGGCCGCACGATCAGCGGCAGCATCAGGATCTCGTAAATATCGAACGCGAAGCCGATGGCGGCAATCGCGCAAATCAGCCACTGGGTACGCGTGAGTCGCTGGGACATGTGCTCCTGCTGCTGACGATCTTTTCGAGGGTGTTAAAGTTTACTTCAGATGGTTCCGTTCGATTTTCAGCCACGAACACGAGTGTTGTTCGGCCCTGGTGTCGTCACTCGCGCCGGACAACTGGCCCGCGACCTTGGCTTTCGCCGCACCCTCGTTGTTGCCGACCCAGGTATCCGGGAGGCCGGCCACACCGGGCGCGTTCTCGAGTCTCTTACTGCGGCCGGTATCGAACCGTTTCTCTTCGATGCCTTCGGCATCAACCCCGACAGCGCCATGGTTGCGGCCGGCGCGGCCAGTTTGCGGCGCCGTTAGACGTCGACTCGATCATCGGTCTCGGCGGGGGCAGCTCGCTCGATTGTGCCAAGGGGATCAACTTCGTCCTGCGCAACGGCGGCAGCATCGCCGACTATCGTGGCTACGGAAAGGCCACCACGCCGCTGCTGCCGATGATCGGGATCCCGACGACCGCCGGTACCGGCAGCGAGGCGCAGAGTTACGCCGTCATTGCCGATGCCTCGACGCACATGAAGATGGCCTGCGGGGATCCCTTCGGCCGCCGTGCGCCTCGCGATCCTGGACCCGGAACTGACGCTCTCGGCCCCGCGCCAGGTCACCGCGATGGCGGGCTACGACGCCATCGCGCACGCGGTCGAATCAGCGGTGACCGCGAAGCGGACGCCGCTCTCCGACACGTTCGCACACCAGGCCTGGCGACTGCTCTGCGACGCCTTCGAGCGGGTCATGCAGCAACCCGCGGATACGGAAGCGCGCTCGGCCATGATGCTCGGCGCGCACTTTGCCGGCATGGCGATCGAGCAGTCGATGCTCGGCGCCGCGCACGCCTGCGCAAACCCGTTGACCGCGCGTTACAACATCCCGCACGGCCTGGCGCTCGCGCTGGTGCTGCCGCAGGTCGTCCGCTGGAACGGCGCCGCGGCCAGGGATCGCTACGCGGCGCTGCTCGGCGCGCCCCGCCGCCGTGCCCGCGACGAGGATCCCGCCGAAACGCTGGCGCTGCGCCTGGAGGACTTCGCCGTGGCCGGCCACCTCTCGACCCGCCTGTCGGAGACCGGCGTCGATGCCGCCGCCATCCCGGAGCTCGCCGCCCTGGCCGCGCAGCAATGGACCGGCACCTTCAACCCGCGGCCGTTCGACGCGCTCGGCGCGGAGGAGATTTATCGCGCCGCGCTCTAGCACGTGCGGCGTGCGGACGTGCGACGTGCGACGTGCGGTGCTACGTGCTGCGTGCTCGACGTGCGGTCCGACGTGCTACGTGCGGCGGCGTGCGACCGCCCTTGGTGTGCTAGCTTCTTCCGGTGATACCGCGTGAAGTTCAGCGTCTTCGCGCGGGTGTGTTCGGCTAGCTCCAGGGTTCGTTCGAACCGCTCCTGGTCGATAAACCCGCGGGTGACACATTCGCGAAGGTAGTCCTCGACCTCGCCCAGCGATCCGAGAGCGTAGCCAAAGAATTGAACAATTGCCGGGGAGTCGAATCGGTCGAACCCTTCGGTCATGTTGCGACAGACGCTACCGGCCGCCTCAGTGAAACCCTCGCAGAAACGGAAACACCGCGCGACCGCCTCCATCGCACAAATTGCGTGCACTTCCCGTCTCAACCGGTCCGCCAGCTGCCAGCACTCAAGATCGTGAACCCGCTTCGCCATGCCGCGTAGCGGGGGCACATTGCATGCCAGACGTCGCACCGCACGTCGCACGTCGCACGTCGCACGTCGCACGTCCGCACCTCGCACGTGGCACCGCACGTCGCACCTCGCACGTCCGCACGTCGCACGTTAGAGCGCGTAGCGCTCAACCGTCGCCGCCGAAGGCGGCGGCGTGACCAGCGATACGACCACCATCAAGCCGCCGGAAATCAGCGTCATCGGCACAACCGGGAGCAACCCGTACCAGGCGAGCGCACCCGGCACCTGCGAGGTGTAGATCACCGCGAAGGCGACCCAAAGCGTGACGGCCAGCGCGCCCCACTTGGTGCTGCGCTTCCAGAACAGCGCCGCGATCAGCAGCGGCGACAGCGCCGAATAGCCGGAGAACGCGTACTGCACCGCGAGGTCGAAGATCCCCTGCGGCGCGCGCAGGGCGATGGCGTACGCGAGGATCGTCAGCAGGACGACGAAGACCCGGCCGGTCTGGACCTGCACGTGCTCCCCGAACCGGGCGGTTCCGCCATAGAACGTGAACACGTCCTCGGTGAACATCGTCGACAGCGCCAGGATCTGCGAGTCGCTCGCCATCACCGCCGCCATGATGCCGGCGCCGAGAATTCCGGCCAGCCACAGCGGCGCAAACCGCTCCAGCATCACCAGCACCACGTCGTCGCCCGCCGCCTGCCGGCGCAGGGCGGCGCGTTCCTCCGGAGGCGCCGACGGCGGCAAGGCCGCCATGGCGGCGCGCGCTTCGAGCTTCTGCTCGATCTTCGGCACGTCCCGAAGGGAGTTGGCCGCGACGCCCAGGAAGACGCAGGGCAGCCAGATCGCGAGCAGGCAGATCGGATAGAAGATGACGGTCCGTTTGAACTGGACCATTCGCTTTGCCGTAAGACAGAAGATGGCGATGTGGGGAAAGGCAATCGTCGAGAGCGGGATGAAGGTGTAGCTGAAGTAATACCAGGGCGAGATGCGCTCGCGAGTCAGCAGCGGCGCTGTCGACGGCGAATCCAGCAGCGACTGCATCGCACCGGGGAAACCACCCATCCCGCGGCCGATCACGACCAGCGCGATGGCGCCAAAGGTCAGGAACAGCACCGTCTGGAACGTGTTCACGAATGCCGTGCCGCGCATGCCGCCGAAGAACACGTAACTCATGACCACCATCGCGACGATGGCGCCACCGAGCCAGAACGGCACGAGGCCACCGCTGATGCCGCGCAGGGCCGTTCCGCCACCCATCACGCCGATGATGATGTAGGGCACGAGCAGCGCCGCCTGGACGACGAAGATCGCCGTGCCGATGTGGCCGCACTCCCAGCGGTCGCGGAACATCTGGACCGGGGTCATGAAGCCGTGGCGCTTGCCGAGCGCCCACAGCCGGGTCCCGATGAAGAGCAGCGTCAACGGGATGACGAACGCCGACGCCGATGCCATCAGGCTGAAGGTGACGATCCCGTTGGCAAACGCGTGGCCGGCCGATCCGAGGATCGTGAACGCCGTCATGTTGGTGCCGAACAGGGACAGCAGGAAGACCGCCGGCCCCAGCGATCGGCCGGCGAGGAAGTACTCCTCAGCGCGTGCCGGCCCGGCCATCTCGGAACGCGAAGATGCCGATATAGAGGACGAGCAACAGATAAGCGAAGACAATAAGGGTGGGAATCACCGGTGCCCGTCCCTCGGTGCCGTCTGAGCCGCCGATTCGAGATGCGCCGGCCAGGCGACCCGGGTGAGCGTCCACATCAGCAGTGCGACTGCCACGCAATAGACGGCGTGGTAGGCCAGCCCGATCGGCAGGAAGCCAAAAACGAGTGGACGAGCCTCGCGCCAGAACCAGAAGTCCTGGTGCAGCACATAGAGCGCCGCCACGACGGCCATGAGTAGTAATCGGTTCATTGGGTACAATCAGAAGGTTTACGGGAGCATTCTATAGATGGTCAAGCGTGCCTACATCCTCGCCCTGCTGCTGGTCACCATGTTCGCCCCAGCGGCGCTGGCGCAGACTGCCGCGACCCTGTCCGGAACGGTCCACGACCCGAGCAATGCAGTACTGCCCGGGGTCACCGTTACCGCTCGGAGCGGCGAGACCGGCCTGAGCCGGACGTCGGTGAGCGGCCCCGGGGGGCGTTTCGTGATCCCGCAGCTGCCGCCGGGAACCTATGAGATCCGGGCGGAGCTGAACGGGTTCAAGCCGCACGTGCGCCCGGAAGTCCGGCTCGCCGTAGCCCAGTCGCTCGTGCTGAACATCACCCTGCAGATCGGCGACCTCGCCATCATGGACGTCGTCACGGCCAACATCCCGACGATCAACACCTCGACCTCGGAGCTCAGTTACCTGGTCACGTCGGAGCAGATCGAGCAGATCCCGTTGAACGGCCGCAACTACACCGACCTGGCACTCCTCCAGCCCGGGGTGAACTCATTCCCCCACCGCGACGGCGGCTCGGTCGTGGCCCACGGTCTCGGGATGAGCATCAACGGCCAGGATCCGCGCTCGAACACGTATCTGCTCGACGGCACCCTGACCAATGACTTCACCAATGGGCCCACGGGCAGTGCGGCGGGGACGGCACTCGGTCTCGACACGATCCGCGAGTTCCGGGTCCAGTCGAATGCTTACAGCTCCGAGTACGGCCGGAACTCCGGCGGGCAGATCAATGTCCTGACCAAGTCGGGCACCAACCGCCTGTCGGGGAGCGCCTTCGAGTATCACCGCAACGACGCGATGGACGCGAAGAGCTACTTCGACACCAAGGGCAAGCCGAACTTTCATCGCAATCAGTTCGGCCTCACCGCGGGTGGCCCGATCCAGACGGACAAGGCCTTCTTCTTTGTCGGCTACGAAGCCCTCATCGAGCGGCTCGGCAAGACCATTTCGACGGTGGTCCCGGACGAAAACGCCCGCCTCGGGATTCTGCCGAGCGGCGTGGTGCCCGTCAGTCCGCTGGTGGCGCCGTACCTGGCCGAGTTCCCGCATGCGAATGGACCGTCCCTCGGAGGGGGTCTCGCCGAATTCACCTTCCCGTTCGACCAGAAGCTGGATGAGCATTTTCTGCAGGGACGCGTGGACTACAACGCCAATCCATCGCGACAGTTCTTCGGCCGCTACACGATCGACGATGCGAGCCAGTTCCTGCCGACCGATTTCCCGCAGTTCCCGCGCGAGTTTTTCTCGCGCAACCAGTTCTTCACGGGTGAGTACCGCCAGGTCTTCTCGAATCGCACGCTCAATACCGCGCGGCTCGGGTTCAGCCGCACCCGTATTGGTCAGAACATCGAGTCGAACACCACCGAAACGCTGCCCGAGTTCGTACCCGGACGCGGCATCTCGGGCGCCATCGACATCGGCGGGATGAAGCGCTTCGGACCGCAGAGTTCGGCGAACCTGCGCCTCGTGCAGAACGTGTTCAGCCTGCAGGACGACCTGGTCCACACGCGCGGCCGGCACACGATCAAGGCGGGCGGCCTGATCGAGCACTACCAGGACAACATGGTCAATCCCACGTTCAGCCTGGGCATCTATCGTTTCGCGAGCATCAACACGTTCCTCCGCGCGACGGCGCTCAGTTTCGTCGGCCTGACGCCGGAGGCGCAGTTCGATCGCTACTGGAACTTCACGCTGTTCGGCGCCTACGTGCACGACGACTACCAGGTCACGCCGAACCTCACCATCAACGGCGGTCTGCGCTACGAGTTCACGACCATGCCGAAGGACAAGTACGGCCGCGACTCGGCGCTGCCCGACCTGACCGCATCGGCGCCGACGACCGGTCAGCTCTACGACAACTCGAACTACAAGAACATCTCGCCGCGGGGCGGCTTCGCCTGGGACATTTTCGGCGACGGCCGCACGGCGCTGCGTGGCGGCTACGGGCTCTACTTCAACACCAACAGCCACCAGAACCTGATCGTCACGGTGACCAATCCGCCGGCGACGCCGCGACCCGTCATCCTCAACCCGACGTTCCCCAGCCCGCCGTTCGACAAGGCCGGCGCCATTTCGATTCGTCCCGTGCAGTGGGATATCGAGACACCTCGCGTCCACGTGTTCAATGTGAACGTGCAGCGTGAGATCTGGGGCAACACCTCGGCGATGATCGGCTATGCCGGTTCGCGCGGGCAGAACCTGCTGCGCAGCAATGACATCAACACGGCGCCGTACACGACTCTGGCTGATGGTACCGTCTTCATCCCGGCCGGCACGCCGCGCCCGAACACGGCGTTCTCGACCATCGAGTTGAAGAGCAGCGACGGCGAGTCCTGGTACAACGCGCTGATTCTCGATCTTCGCAAACGCTTCACCAACGGTTTCGCGGTTCAGGCGTCGTACACGCTCTCAAAGAGTGAAGACACGACCCAGGCGTCGACCTTCTTCTCCGACGCGACCAATGGCACAACGACGGCGTTCCCGGAGTACATCCCTGACTACAACAAGGGGCTCTCGGACTTCGACACGCGCCACGTCTTCGTCCTGAACTTCACCGCGAACCTCCCCGGAACCGATGCGCTCTGGGGCATCTTCAACAACTGGCAGGCATCGGGGATCTGGAACATGCGCAGCGGCCAGCCGCTGACCGCATTCGTCCAGACCAACCGCTCGCGCTCCCTCTGGAATCCCTCGATCGGCCCCGGCATCGGCCTCGACCGCCCCAGCTACGCGCCCGGCTACGGTCCCGACAACGCCGTCCTCGGCCGCGTCGACCAGTGGTTCGATCCAGCCGCGTTCGTTCTGCAGCCCGCCGGCACGTTCGGCAACACCGGCCGCGGCGATTTCACCGGTCCAAACCTGCGCACCTTCGACCTGGCGCTCAGCAAGCAGGCCGGGTTCAAGGCGCTCGGCAGCGACGGCCGCCTCGAGTTCCGGATCGAAGCGTTCAACGTCTTCAATCGCGACAACTTCGGCCCGCCGGCGCTGGTCGCGTTTGCCGGCTCCGCCATGGGGAGGCGCCGCTCACGACTTTCGGGCGCATCACCACTACGATCACGCCGGGCCGGCAGATCCAGCTCGGGATTCGCGCGCTGTTCTAGGCGCGCTCACGCTGAGGGTGCGGGCCCACTGACGGTTAGTGTGCGGGGCACTTCGTTGAAGGTGCGGGGACTGACGTCGAGGGTGCGGGCCGACTGACGCTGAGGGTGCGGACGCACTCACACTGAAGGTGCGGGGCACTAACGATGAACGTGCGGACGCGCACCTTGACTCGCGGTGTAGCGCAGCCCTTCAGGGCTGCCTTTAGTGCGCTGGCGGTTTGAAGTAGAGCACCATCCCGGCGCCAAGGGCGGTCAGCAGGAAGCCCATATAGAGCATCGGGCTCGGCGCGTGTTTGGGTGGGTGCATGTACATCGTGTACAGCACGTTGACCAGCGGCGCTCCGCCGAACACGAGCGGCATGACGTAGGTCGGGGTGCCGCCGGCGCGGAACGCGAGGATGATGCAGACGGCACCGATCGCGCCAAGCGCGCCGGCAACGGTGGCGGTGGTTGTGCCGGAGGAGTTGAATCCGCGGAGCCCCTCACCCTGCGCAAACAGCAGCGCCAGCGGCACGAGCACGCCGATCAAAAAGTAGGCGATCCCGACGCACAGCAGCGCGCGCAACGGGCTACCGAGCTTCACCTGCCCCTGGTGCAGCATGGAGCCATACACACCCCAAGACAAGACCGCACCGACAACGAATCCAAGCCAGTTCATATACGAGATCTTACAGTAGCTACGTGACCGCTCGCCACGAGAGGCACCACCGTCCCCGGCACGGCGGGCGAAGTCCCCGCGATCCTCAGCGCAAGTCTGCCGGCACCCTCGACGTCAATGCCCCGCACCCTGAGCGTCAGCTGCCCGCACCCTCAGCGTGAGGCCCCGCACCCTCAGCGTCAGTCCGCCCGCACCCTCGGCGAAGCAGTGCTGCACCCTCAGCGTGAAGTTCCGATGGCGTAGAGGAACTTCTCCGTCCGCAGGAACAGCTGGCCCCTCGAGACCGCGATCGTGCTCAGCGTGTACTCGTCGCTCGCGTTCTCGGCAATCAGCTCGAACTTCTCGCCGGCGCGGAAGACGCTGGTGAGGCCTTCCTCGCTGGTCACGTAGATCTTGCCGTCGGCGAGCACCGGCGACGCGCTGTAGATCGCCGGCTTCAGCCGCTCTGGACCGTAGACGACGGTGCCGGTCTTGAGATCGAGGACCTCGACGACGCCGCGGTCGCTCACACAGTAGAGCAGCCGGCCATCGGTCACGGGCGTCGGAACGTCAGGGCCGCGATCGAACGTCCACGCCGTGTGCGTTGACGTGATGTCGCCCCGGCCCCCCGGCTTGATCGCGATCATCGGACGGATGCGGGTCGGCGCAATTACGAGTCCGCCGGCCACGACCGGCGAGGCGATGATCCGGTAGTTCCTGGCCTTGCCGGGGTTGAGCCCCTGCGCACGCCACAACTCCTTACCGTCCGCGAGGTCATGGCCCGTGACGACGTCGCCGCCGGAGACGACGATTTCCTTCTTGCCGTCGTATTCGAGCAGCGCCGGCGTCGTGTACGCATCCGGCGATTCGACCACGGCATCGGTCGGCCGCTCGACCTTCCACAGGGTCTTTCCGGTCGCACCGTCGATCTTGAGGACGTAAGAGGGCTCATCCGTCTTCATCCCATGAAGCACCGGCACGTAGAGCATCCCCTCGTGCAGCAGCGGCGAGGATGCGTACCCCCAGTTCAGACCGAAGGCGCCGTAGTCCTTCTGGATGTCTCGTACCCACAGCTCGGCGCCCTTGAAGTCGAACGCCTTCAGGATGCCCACGCCGGTAAGCACCCACACGGTCTTCCCATCGGTGACCGGAGACGGGGACGACATGTTCTGCTTGTTGATGCGGTAGTTGCCGGCCGCGATCGTCTTCTTCCACGCGACATCGCCGGTCTTGCGGTTGAGCGCCCAGAGTTCGATATCGCCGGAGTCCGGCTGTGCGGCCACATTGAGGAACACGGTGTCGTTCCAGATGATGGGTGTCGCGCCGCTGCGGCTGGGCATCGGCACCTTCCAGGCGATGTTGTCGCCCGTCCCGGTAGACCACTTCTCAGGAAGTCCCTTTTCCGCGCTCGCGCCGGTGGCGAGCGGACCGCGCCACTGCGGCCAATTGTCCGCAGAAAGCGTGACTGCCGCGGTTGCGATCGTCACCGTGAGCGCCAGGATCAATCGGTGCGTCATCTTCATGGCCTCATCTTAGAACGTCCAGAACGACAGCGTTTCCGCATCCTTGATGAGCACGCCGCTCGCCGTGAAGGCCGGATGAGCCCAGATCGGACTCTCCGCCACCGTGTACTTACGCACCACCCCGTGCCCCTGCTTACTGATCGGCATGACGGCCAATTCGCCTTCGCTGGTCGTGGCGATGAGCACGATCGTGGCTGCCGTCAATGCCGCGTTCTCAGCCTGCCGAGGTGGACTGGTCCACAGTGTGCGGCCGGTCGCGACATCGAGCGCGAAATACTGGCCGCGGTTGCGGTGGGTGAAGCCGTAGAGAGCGCCACCGGCCGCAACCGGGGAGCTCATGTACATCGGCACATCTTCGTTGCGCCAGACCTCCTGCAGCTTCCAGCTGCCGCCTTCCTGAACGACACGCGCCCCGATCGTGGGCTTCGAGAGGCCGGAGTAGATGAGCAGGCCACCGGCGGACACCGGCGTGATGATGTTCTGCTCGTATTCGGTCGTGAACGGGATCCGCCAGAGCTCCCGTCCATCAGTCGGCGACAGTCCCAGCAGGTGCGCCCGCGTCTGCGTGACCAGCTGTCGTGTGCCGCCAAAAGTCGCGATGATCGGCGACGCGTACGACGGTCCGTCCGCTTTCCAGGTCCACACCCGTGCGCCAGTGGCGCGGTTGAACGCGATGATGGCGCCGGCAGGTCCACCGACGTGCGCGATCACCAGCTCGCCGTCCACGATCGGCGACATCGAGGCGCCGAAATCCGGCATCGCCGGCGAGAACTCCTTGGCGAAATCGTGCCGCCAGACGATCTTCCCCGTGGCCTGGTCGAATGCGCTCAGGATGCCGCTGATGCCGAGCGTAAAGATCCTGCCTCGATCGAGCACCGGCGTAGACTTCGGCCCCTTACCGTGGCTGGTCGCCGCCGGATTCATCTGGTACGGCGCGTCATAGCCCTGGCGCCACACCTGCTTCCCTGACGCGACGTCATAGGCGGTCAACATCTCCTGCTCTCCGACCCGTGAGAACAGGTAAGCACGGTCACCGGCAACGATCGGCGACGAGTGCCCGATGCCTGCCGCCACCTTCCACACCTGCTTCGGTCGCTCCGGCCACACCACCGGTGGCGTAAAGCTGGTGACGACACCGTCACGCTTCGGTCCGCGCCACTGATTCCAGTCTTGCGCCTGTGCGGAGCCGATCGCGACGCCGGCAAGCAGAGTCCACGCCAGTGTCTTGAACAACATCATTCGGCCCTCAACGCATCCAGCATCCTGCCACCGAGCGCGGCACGCGTGGCCAGGATCGAGCTCACGAGGCCGGCGACGATCACGCCGCCCAGCAGTATCACGAGCATCAGGCCAGGACCGCGACCACTCCCCGTCCACGCCGGTACAACGGCGAGTAACGCACTGAGAACGCCGGCGCCGAGCCCGGCGCTCAGCAGCAGGACGGCTTCTGCCAGGATCATCCTCGACACATGGCCGCGGTCGTAGCCAACGGCACGCAGCAGCGCGAGTTCGCGCCGCCGCTCGAGCACGTTGCGGAACATCACCGCGGCAAGACCGATCGTCCCGAGCAGCAGACCGAGCCCGCCGAGCGACTGGAAGGTCGAGAGGTAGGTGTTCTCGACGCGATGGAACGCGTCCAGTCTCTCCACTGCCGTTACCGCGTCGAACCCAAAGGTCGTCAGTTCCTTCTCGAGTACGCCCGCCAGTTCGCCCGCCGCCGCCGTTGTCGTCGCGCCCGGTGCGTCGATCAGGAAATAGCGATAGCCCTGCTGCGAAGGAAAGAAACGGACAAAGTGTTCCTCCGCCATCACCAGCTCACCCTGGAGGACGGTGTCCTTTATCGCGCCGACGAACTGCAGTTCGAGCGGACGGCTCGCGCCGATATCCATCGAGAAGACGTCGCCGACCTTCGCGTGCAGGACGTATTGGAGCGAGGTGGCATCGGCAATGACAGGGATCGGGCCATCGGTCACGGGACGCTGCAACAGCAGCCAGGGGTTCGCGCGCTCCTCGTCGGTCTGCGCCATCGATGCGGCAAAGGTGAATCGCCCCTCTTCGACAAACCCCTTCTCCGGCGCGACGATGGTCGGCGCCGTCGGCTTATACAAATTCAAACAGCTCGCATCGTCGCCCGGTCTCACGCGGAACCGCGTGAATTTGACCTGGTCGAACGCTGGAGACGAGACAATCAGCGCCTCGCGTCCGGCCGGATCGTCGGGGTCATGGACGAGCGGCAGCTCGGACGTGGCCACGAGCGTATAGCCGCCCGTGCCCGATGCGCGGTCACCGCCGACTTCCCCGCCGCCCTTCCTGAACGCGTCCACCGACACGATGATGAATGCCGCGGATGCGATGAGCGCCGCCGACAGCACGCTGCGGCCCGGCCGAAATGCGGCGCTCCGGAAGCCCAGCTTCAGGACGGACCCCGTTCCACGCCCTGCGATCACCGTCGAGGGACGCGACCGCAGCCATGACGACAGCAGGAACATGGCCGCAATCAACGCCGCGCCACCAGCGCCGAAGAACGCCCCCGCCTGCGCTCCTTCGACGGCAAACCCCGTCGCAATCGCCGCCACGGCAAGGATCGCGAACACGATCCCGATGATGCGGTTACGCCGGGCCAAACGCACGTCACCCGCCGGCTCGTGCCCGATCGTCTGGGCAGTGAGAAGCGCTCTCGGCGACAGCTTTGCCACGGTGCGAAGCGAGATCAGCACGCACAGGACGGCGGCGACGACGCCACCGAGAGCACCGATGGCGAGCGACAGCGGTGTCACGTGCAGCGCCAGTTGCGTCGTGCCGACCGCACCGACCCACCACGTTCGCAGCCCGTACATGATCAGGTACCCGTACGCGATCGCGCCGGCGATCCCGATGAGGCCCCCGATTGCCGCCAGTGCCACCGCTTCCATCAGGAGCAGACGACGGACGTGGGCGATCGTGAAACCTGCGGCGCGCAGGATCCCGATCTGTTTCAAGTCGTCCTTCGACGCCGAGACGGAAGAACAGGATCGCCAGCAGCAGCGCGGAGACGACGATGAAGAAACTGAAGTAGATGAAATACAGACCGAAGTCAGTTGCGCCGACCGATGCGTCGGTGGCGAGCCGGCGTACAGGCTGCACGGATACGCCCAGGGCCTCGGGACGGACGGATGCGAGGAGCTCAGCGCCGATGCGCTCGGCGACAGCCGTTGGCAGAAGCGTCGGCACGCACTGAAGCGCAGTGACGTCGCGCCGCCGTAACGCGTCTGCCACAGCTCGCGACCCTTCTCGTAAGGGATAAAGGCTTTCGGCGTGGCGCGATGGTCGTCCCAGTACTTTTCGTCCTGGTCGCGCACCTTCGAGAGATCGAGCGGGAAGGGCGGGTCCCAGTCTGCCAGGCTCTCGGCACCGGTGATTCCCGGATACTCGGGTGCCATCTGGCGATCGGCCGCGAGTCCTTCGATTGGGACGATACCGTCGACAGTGAAGCGGGCCGTGTGCGTCGTCAGCCCCGCGTTGGCGTCCCACAGGTAGTAGTCGAGTTCGAGCGAATCACCGGCCTTGGCGTTCAACTCTCGCGCGGTCCACGCGTTCAGAATCACAGGGCCTGGGCCTGAGGCCGCACGTCGCACGTCGGACGTCGCACGTAGCACGTCAAGATCGGTTGCGGCGACCAGCGAGTAAGGCACGCTGCGGTCGCCGACGCGCATGCTGTTGGCGAGGTAGGTGAAGACCGGCAGCTCCGTGAGCGCCAGCTTCTTGCCCGCATCGCGGATGTTCGCTTCGAGAGCTGGGCTGAGGATCCCGCTCGTCGTGTCGACGATCACCTGGGATCCAGTCCGCCGAGGGCTTGACGTTGATGCCGAGATCCTCGAGCGTCAACGCGCTGCGGACGGCGGTAGCGGCCGCCTGATCGTCCTGGCTCGCAGTCAGGACGGTGTTGACCCTGTCCTCGACGCCGAGATCGCGCTGCACGCGCCGAAGCGGTACGAAGACCGCGCGCAGCTCAGTCTGCTGCGGTCTGAGAGAGAACTCACCCATCCGCTCGCGCGTGAGGACGTCGGCCAGCGTCGCCCGAAGCGTCCGGCCGATCTCCTCCTTGCGGCCAAACAGCGATTCGATCGGAATCTCAGAGGGCCGTTGCAGCCTGACCAGGAGAACGTCGCCCGTTCGTGCCCCAAGCTCCGCGGCGAGCGCAGGCGAGATCGCGGGACCGCCGGCCGGCTGAACGCCGTGAAAGGTCCAGAAGCGCTCGTCCACCCCGTAAACCACGACACCACCGGCCCGCTTGCCGGACGGCTCGTGCGTAACGAAGCTGGTGGCAACGATGAGCGGAGCGGAGGTCAGGCCGGCGGCGCGAAGGTCGTCCGCCAGACCTTCGCGGAAGAACTGCGCGGACGACAGCGCCTGATCGGCCTTCCCCAGGCGACTGAGCGCGATGTCGCGCAAGCTGCCGCGCACGGAATCCCCCACCAGCAGTGCGCCGCCGAGCACCGCTACCGCGGCACTGACGCCAAGCAGGACGGCGAGGTTGGTGCGCCAGTAATAGGTCGAGCTGCGGAGCGCGAGCCGGAAGAGCGACATCTTCAGGCGCCGGCCAGCGCACGGTCCGACATGCGGAAGCGCGCCGGGAATCGGTCCGCCAATACCGTGCTGTGCGTGACGACGACGAGGATCGTGTTGTGGGCGGCGTGGAGGTCGAGCAGCAGGTCGGCGACCGAGTCGGCGATCGAGGCATCGAGGTTGCCCGTCGGCTCGTCGCACAGGAGGAGGGTCGGGTTGCGGATCAAGGCGCGGGCAATCGCCGCGCGCTGCTTCTCGCCGCCGGACAGCTCGCCCGGACGGTGGTCAAGACGGCTGCCGAGACCCACCTGGTCGAGAATCTCGCGGGCGCGTTTCTCATCGCCGCCGTTCCCCTGGCTTGGCGGCGCCACCAGCGTTGGCGTCAGGACGTTTTCGAGCACCGAGAGCTGGGGCAGCAGCGAGTGGTCCTGGAACACGAAGCCGATGTGCTCGTTGCGGAAGGCGGCCTGCCTGCGTTCATCGAGGGCGTAGGGGTCCGTTCCGTCGAGCGTGACGGTTCCGGACGTCGGCCGGTCGAGCGCGCCGACGATGTAGAGCAGCGTACTTTTGCCGCTGCCGGATGGCCCCATGATCGCGGCCGCCTGCCCGCGCGCGAGCGTCAGCGACACGTTCGACAGGATCGGCAGCTCCCCCCGCGGCGTGGAGTAGGACTTCTGACGTTGTCTATCTTCAGCATCTTGGGATGGCAGGGCTAAAGCCTCTGACGTCAAACTGCAACTTCCAACTACCGAACGTGTAGCGCAAGCCCTTCCGCCTTCGCTCGAAGCGATTCGGCGGACGGTTGGAGTTGCGGAGGCTGGTCAGGAGCTGCCCCGACGCCGAGCCAACTCTCGGTACACCGTTTCGACCTGCTCGGTCATCCGTTCGACGGTGTAATGCTGGCGCACACCGGTCGCACCGGCCTTGCCCAACGACGCCGCCAGCTCCGGTTCCTGCTTGAGCGCAAGCAACCCGTCGGCAAGGGCGTCGGGATCGTCGGCATCGACAATCAACCCACCGCCGGTGTTCTCGATGATCTCCGGGAAGGCGCCGCGCCGCGGCTGAACGACCGGCACGCCTGAAGCCATCGCCTCCATCAGAAACAGCCCCTTCGGTTCCTTGTACGTCGTTGGCACCGACAGCACGTCGAGCTCGTGGAAGAAGGCGATCTTCGCGGCCCGATCGACCTCACCGCGATACTCGAACTCCCCGCCCAGGCCTGCACTCTCCAGTACCTTTCGCGCCTCGTCGAGGTAATCCTGATACTCGGGCGGGAGGTAACCGGCCGCCAGCAGGCGGGAGCCTTCCGATCCAGGACGCTTTCGCATCCGCTTGTACGCTTCGACGAGAACGTGCAAGCCCTTCTCGGGCGCGACACGTGCGAAGTAGCCGATGGTGAACGGACCCTCCGGCCGCGCCCGCCGCGTGCTGAAGTCCTCGGTGTTGATGCCCAGGCGTCCAAGCCGCACCTTGGATTTCGGAACGCCAAGATAGCCGGGCATGTAGTCGTAGTAGGTACTGACTCACCGCCAGGAACGCGTCGACGTGCGCGCTCAGCTCGCGGATCATCGTCATCGACTGTTCACGGTGGGGTTCGCCGAGCTGATCGAGGAAGAGATCGTCACCCTGTAGAGTGCAGACGACCGGCGCCTTCAGTTCGCGCTTGAGCGGCTCGGCAAGTCCGAGCAGCAGCGAATACGGCAGGTTGATGACGTCGAAGCGCTCCTCGGTCCGCAACCACTCCAGCAGCTTGTCGATCTCCTTGGCCTGGAAGCCCTGCGTACCCTTGAGCATCGAGACGGTCATCTCGCCGAGGCTTTTGGCGTCAACCTTGATCGAGCGCCTGGTGGCGAGTCTCAGCGCCCACGACGAATCCCAGAGCTTGTCGAGAAATCGCGGCGTATGGCGGAAGAGCGACGAGTGCTGCTCGAGAAAGACGCTGATCCCGCCGAAGAACACCTGCTCACGGCTGACGTTTCGTTCGTCTGTCTTGGTCGGGGTATAGACCGGCGTCAGCACGACGTCGTGGCCGCGCCGGAGCAGCTCGGCGGCGAGCGCGTTGTCGCGCAGGCAGCTTCCGCAATACATGCTCCCGGCGCCGCCCGTGAACGACAGGATGCGCATGCGTCTAGAAGGCGCTGGCCGCCTGGAATGAACGCCGGGCGTAGAGGTGCTCGAAGAGGTTGCCTTCGTGCGGCTGGTCCCAGCTGATCACGTTGGTCGGGATCGGGCCCACGTTGAGTCGGTCGACGTGCGGCGATGCGAGGAGCTTGTCGACCAGAGGACGATTGCCGGTGAGCGCCGTCACGACGAGCGTCTTTCCCATCGGCTCGGGCATGCGGGCCATCTCGTCGGCTGAGACCTTCACCACCGAGGCGAACGGGAACAGGAACTCGCGATTGGCGAGCGGATGGTCGGTGCTGTCGCACAGCACCACGGTCGGCAGCATGTAGGTACAGCCTTCGTGCACGACCAGGCGGGGACCTTTTCGCAACTCCGCGGTAATCTCGCGAGCGCCCGGCGTATCGAGCCCGATATCGATCTGCAGCGAGATGCGCTCGGCGACCCTGGGATCGGCGAACGGTGCGAGCGTCGCTTCGGGATCGTCGGCTGATCGCGGCACGATCTTCACCAGCTTCTCAGCGATCGCCTGCGCGACTGCTTCGGCATGCGACTCTGCGACCCAGACACCCGATGCGTTCACGCACGAACGGCCGCCGTTGTCCGCGATCGACGAGGCCATCAGGTCCACGTGCCGGTCCCACGCGCCCAGCTGATCTTCTCCGATGAGGACTTTGCTGTAGCCAGGTCCGTGGATCTCGACGCGCGGGTCCCCTTCCCAGGAGCCGACGGCGCTGACGTCACCGAAAAACATGCTCCGGCCGGTCCGGCGCAGGATTTCGCCGGCGCCGGCATGGTCGGCCGGGTAATAGCTGAACGCCTCGGGCGGGCAACCCGCCTTCATGAACGCCTGCGCCAGGCGGTAAGGGGACCAGGGTTCGGCGCTGCCGGGCTTGAGCACGAGAGGAATCTTCAGAGCGACGGCCGGAACCCAGAGCGAGTGGACCCCGGGTGAATTACTCGGCAGCACGACGCCAAGCGATTGCGTCCGCGGATAGAAGCTGAGCGAGTGGCCGCTGTGTTCGCCGTGGCCGGCATCGAGAATCGACAGGTCGAGGGCGCGCGTGAGTCCAGCCAGGACCGTCCGCATCTCGATCATCACCCCCGCGATCTTGCCCATGTTCCGCCGCACGAGCGCGTGCGGCATGCCGGTGGTCGCCGAGAGCTGGTGGATGTAATCCTCCGGCGTCTGCGCGTCCTCGCCAAGCGGGAGCGTGTCGTTCAGAAAATGGTCCGCCGCGCGCGTGCAGATGTCGAGCAGTTGCTCGAACGGGATCTTCGCGAGTGCGGCACGCGCCTCGGCCTGGGTCTCGTCACGCAGGTCGCGCCGGATGATGCCGCCATTGGCCTGGCTCATCTCGGCGAATGTCTCACGCGTCCGGTGGTGCGGAATGCGGATGACGTCGAGGCTCTTGTAGGGGACGCCGTGGCGGAGGATCGGGATGTGAATCATAGGATCGGCTTATGGACTCGCGAACTGGCGATTCAACGGCTAAGACGCCAGTTTATAGCAGGCGGTTTCGACGACAGGCCTGCTTGTTGCACTATCCGGGGACATGGCTCTGCAGGGGGTGCTGCCCGGATCCGGGCCTGTAATCGAGGGCTTTCTCTATCGCGACGACTTCATCACGCCTGGCGAGGAACTCGACCTGCTGGAACGCATCCGGTCCCTCGACTTTCACCAGATGAAAATGCGGGGCGTGGTGGCGCGGCGGCGAGTCATTCACTACGGTGTCAATTACAGCTTCGAAACGTTCAAAGCCAGCGAAGGGTCCGCCGATGCCCGGCTTCCTGTTGCCACTCCGCGAGCGGGCGGCCGGCTTCGCCGGGGTCCGGGCCGAGGAGCTGGCCGAGGCCCTGCTCACTGAATACGCTCCGGGCGCGCCGATCGGCTGGCACCGGGACGCGCACCCCTTCGACATCGTCATCGGAATCTCGCTGTTGTCGGCGTGCCGCTTCCGCTTCCGGCGCGGCAAGGTCCGTGACTGGGAGACGGTGGATGTCCCGCTCCCGCCACGCTCGGCATACGTGCTGACCGGCCCCGCCCGCACCGAGTGGGAGCACAGCATTCCCCCGGTGAAAGAGCTGCGCTACTCGATCACGTTCAGGACGCTGCGGAAGACCGGGTAGGCCCTACGTATCCCAATCGCACACGGGCGCGCACACGCCGTTGCAGAGGACATACCCGTCGGGGCAGCCGTTCTCCTCCTGCGACACTTTGTACTGCTTCTTGATCCGCCCCATGTCCTCCAGTGCGTGTCGCAGGACATCTTCGATCTGGTCAAAACTTTCGCGCTTGGTCGCGTACACCTCGATCGCCACGTTTTCGAGGGTGTTGGCGAACCACCTGAACGCCGCGAGCGACATGGCATCATTCGACGACGGTTCCCACGTTCTCATGCGAACTCCTCTCTACTATCTGTTGTTGACCGGGATTCGAATTACCTGCGGCGATTTCGCTGTACGAGCCAGACATCGCGCTTCCGTTCGTCGCGCGCGAATACGATCGCATCATTGCCCAACACCTGGACGCCAGAGAACGAGATTCCCGGGGACTCGTTGGCCGTGAGCTGGCGGGTCGAACCATCCGACAGCGACATGCTGAACATGTTCTGCACCCCGCCGATGCTGCGGCTGATCAGCAAGCGGCCGCGTGGGGGATCGATCTTCGCCGTGGGAATGACGCCGTCCTCGACCACCCCGATGGTGCGGCGTCGGCCGTCGAGCCCTAATTCGGTGATCCCGAGCTGAAAGTTGCCCGTTCTCCGACGACTGCGGATCAACACGACCGCGGTGTCACTCGCCCAGCCAGGCAGAAAGAGTGTGCTTGCAGGTGCCTTCTCGCGAGCCAGCAGCACGGGCCGGCCACCGCCCAGCTCCCAGACGTGAACTTCATCGACATCTTCCTTGGCCACCTCGTCCCTTGACCTGAGAAGGTACGCCAACGCGTGCCCGGAGGGCGACAAGCGTATGTCACGAATCCTGGCTCCGGCCGGCGCAGCAGTCAGCAAAGCAGGTTCGTCGCGTACGTCGAGGTCAGCGGCGCGGATCTCGTGACCGTCGGCGCCACGTGTGACGAAGTAGACACGGGCGCCTGACCGGCTCCAGACCAGTGTCTGCTCGATCCAGTCGATAGGCGGCGAGATCGCGCTCACCGACGGCAGCACGCACCTGTCGGACAACGTGCGGCCTTCCGCGGTCGCGAGGTTCTTGACCCTCAGCCGAAGCTCGCTCGGTGTATCGGTGCGTTGAAAGTACGCCAGCCAGTTGCCCTCCGCCGAGAGTCGGGCGGCAAAGCCCTCATCGACGACCTGCGTCGTCATCGGCCCCGCACTCGAGGATCCGACGAGCACTCGTGCATCGAAGAACTGGAAGCCCTCACTGGGCGTCGGCAATGCGCGCTGGAACGCGATTCGCTCTCCGTTGCCGGCGATGGACGGCCAGAAGTCGCCGAGCGCATCGGCCGACAGCTGGCGTGACGCGCCCGTTCCCAGATCGAGGCGCCACAGGCTGGGCACACTCGACGTCTGCTCGAAGGCCACGACCGCGCCGTCTTTCGAGGCCCCGGTGGCCTGCTCGACCATCTGGCTGGAGGTCAGTTGGGTCACGCGCTTCGTGGCGATCGAGAGCTGCCACAGGTCCAGCTGCCCGCCGCGGTTGGATCTGAAGACAATCGTGTCCGCAGTGGTCCATAACGGATCCCGCTCAACCGCGGCATCGTTGGTGAGCCGCTGCAGGTTGGAGCCGTCCTGGTCACTGACCCAGAGGTCACTCTGGCCGTTAAGGTTCGCGTCCATGGCGATGCGCGCACCATCAGGCGACACATCAATGCTGCGGAAGGCTGGGTGGTTTGGCCATCGCGCGGTGATGTCGTCGACGCTCCCGGCGGTGAGGTCGAGGCGGAGCAGCGCGTGCGTGGGCCGGGCGCGGTCCACGTCCATATAGATCGAATTTCCAATCCAGCGGCGAAGATAGACTTGGCTCAACACCTTGTCGAGCCGAACGCTGAGACGGGGTGACCCGCCGAAAAAAGCCGGGACGACCATGAGAAAGCTATCGTCGCCCTGCCGAACGACCGCCGCCAGCTCGCGCCCGTCGGGCGACCATAGGTGGCTCAATACGGTTCCCTGCACCGTGACGGGAACGGGATCTGCCCCCTCGATGGCCTGCATGAAAATCCGCGACTGATTGTCCCGGTCGGAGATAAACGACAGCCAGGCGCCATCCGGTGAAATCCGCGCATCGAACTCGGCACTCGGCCAGGTCACCGCCGGCACCAGCGTGCCCCCCACACCGCTTTCGCCTTCGGATGATGACCACTTGTTGGCAACCAGAGCGAGGGCACCGCCCACGATCACCAGTCCTGCGAGCTGCAGGGCCCAACGCGGGAGTCCACGTGCCGGGGCAGGTGACACCGGATGTGTGGCGGTGCTCAGTGACTCCGCCGTTCGACGCAGCGAGTCCGCGACAACAAGTGCGGATTCCGGACGATCCGCCGGATCAGTCCGAAGGCACGCGTTGACGATGTCGCGCACGCTCTTGGGCGTGGACGGGGCAAGGTCCGCGAGCGACAGCACACGCCCGGCCAGCATCTGCTGGATGTACTCGTCGCGCGTCTGACCTTCGAACGGCAACCGGCCCGCCAGGCATCGGAAGAGCACCACGCCCAGTGCGAAAAGGTCGGCACGTCCATCGAGGGGCCGGCCGAGCGCCTGCTCGGGCGCCATGTATTGAGGAGTCCCGGGGATATCGCCAGGCAGCGTGAGTCCGCTTTGCGTCAGGCCGGCGTCGGTGTTGATGCGCGCGATACCAAAATCAAGCAGCTTGATGTGGCCGTGCGGCGTCACCATCACATTGTTCGGCTTCACATCGCGATGGACGATGCCACGGGCATGAGCATTGCCGAGACCCTCGGCGATTTCTGAGCCGTAGCGAAGGGTTTCACCGAGTGAAGGAGTACGACGCGACAGGATCTCGCCGAGAGTTTCGCCTTCGACAAATTCCATAACTACGAGCGTGGCGCTGCCGGTCTCGAGCAGTTCGTAGACCTTGCAGATATATGGATGGTCGAGAGAGGCGGCGGCGAGCGCTTCGGCACGAAGCCGCAAGACAGCGGCGGTATTTCCTGGTTGCGTGTCGCGGATAGCCTTGAGCGCGACCGGCCGGTTGAGGCGGGTATCGATCGCCTTCCAGACGGTGCCCATCCCACCGCTGCCGAGGGCAGCGACAACACGATAGTGACCGACGAGTTCCGCGATCACCGGCTGGTTCCTTTCCCGGAGAACCCTAGAACGTGCGCGGACGAGAATATAACGCTTTTCGCGTCGAGCGCCGGATCCTCAACTCAGAACTTCCACCTCGTGACCGCGTCGGCCGTGCGGACGATCATCGAGTCCTTCAGGACCACCGGCTGCGCCCAGGTCTGGCTGTCGCCCACCTTGTAGCGCCGCAGCTCCTCGAACTTCTCAGGGTTCCGGCGCACGACGATCAGGTCGCCTTCAGTCGTCAGGACGAGAAGGTTGGGGCCGGCGCTCTGCAGGCTCGCGTTCGTGCCGCCGCGCCCTTCGGTCGTCCACTTCACCGTGCCGGTCTTCGCATCGAGGCAGAAGAGCTGTCCCTTCCTCTTGCTCGAGAAACCGTACAGAAAGCCGCCATCCGCGACCGGCGAGCTCATATACATCGGCACGTCGTTGTTGTGCCACACCTGTGTCGCCGCAAGGCCCGTGTCTGCCTTCGCGACCCGGTAGCCAAAAGTGCCCTTGCGGATTCCCGACACGATCAGGATGTCGCCAACCACGACGGGCGTCACGATGTTCTCGTTCCACTCGTCTACGAATGGGATCGTCCAGAGCTGCTTGCCGTCGCTCACACTGACGCCAACGACGGCCTTATCGGTCATCGTCACCAGCTGGCGGATGCCGCCGAACGTTGCCACAACCGGCGAGGCGTAGCCGGGGCCATGGCCCGGCAGCGACCACTTCTCGGCGCCGGTCGCGGGATCGAAGGCCCGAAAGGCGCCCTCGCTGTCATCGCCAACGTGCACGATCAACAGGCCGCCGTCGATGATCGGCGACATGGCGGTACCGGTGAACAGCTTCGAGGTGTCGATCTCCTTCGACCAGTCCTTGCGCCACTTCACCGCGCCTGTCGCGGCGTCGAACGCCGACAGCACCGCACTCGTACCGAGGGTATAGACGATGCCGTTGGCGACAAGCGGGGTGGAGAACGGCCCCTTCGACATGTCGTTGGCGTACTTGTTCTTGGTGAACGAGGACGGGTAGCGAGCCGTCCAGAGCTGCTTGCCGCTCGCCAGGTCCAGGGCGGTCACGACTTCGTCGGGCTCCTGCCGGCTGTGGACGAAGATGCGGCCATCGGCCACGACCGGCGTGGAATAGCCCTCGCCCGCCTTCACGGTCCATTGGATCGTCGGTTTTTCCGGCCAGGAGGCTGGAACGTTCGCGGCGGCTACGACCCCGTCACGGTTAGGGCCGCGCCACTGTGGCCACTGGGCTGAGAGCGAGGCCACCGACAGCGGGACGCAAACCAGCAGTGACCATTCGAGGCATCGCGATCCTCTGGTATCAGATGCGTGCGGGCCCCACCCCCACGCGCGCTCACTCCCCGTCGGCGGTGCCGCTCCGCGGCACTGCGCTCCGCCGCCTCGCTCGGGCCGCAGGCGCTGCAGTCTGAAGTCTTGGAGTTGGAGCTAGTTGACCTAGTAGACGCCCTCCACCACCGTGGTCGCAAACTTCGAGAAAGGTCTGACGTTGCGGACGCCGTCCCATGGGTAGGCACCGCACGGGCGTTCACGCTCCGCTTCGTCGCGCTCCAGGAAGCGCGGCATGAAGAACTCCTTCGTCAGCGTCGTCAATCGCACGCGGCCGGTCTTGCCGTACTCGACCAGTTGGTCGGGCTGATCGGGGTTGACGACCTCGATCATGGCGCGCGGCGCCGGCGGGTAGTAAATGATCGCGTAGTTGTCCGCGGGATCGACCGGGATCTTGTGCGTGGCGAGCCCCATGAGCGTGTTGCCGTAGGTCGGTGCGAAGTAAATCCCGTCGAGCAGCTCCTCGACGGCGAAGCGATGGAACTGCGGCGTCATCTCCGTGCCGCCGCAGAAGACGCCCTTGATCCCCATCGACTTGAGCGACACCTTTTCGCAGAGCGCCTCGAGCAGCTTCGGCGTGGTGAAGAGACACTCGATCCCGGGATGTGCCCGGAGCAATGTCAGCGCCTGGTCGATCACGTGCCGCTTGTAGGATTCCATCTGGTCCATCTGCCGGCTCTTGATCAACTTGATGACCCAGCGCGGATCGAGATCGACCATGAAACACATGCCGCCGCGGTGCTGGGCGAGGTGTTCGATCGCGAGCCGCAGGCGGCGCGGGACCGCTCGGGCCGACGTGGAGCCAGTCGGCCCCGCGCGGGAAGTACTCATCGGGCAGCGTCTCGCTGAAGTTCTCGTAGTCGATCCGGAAGTCGTTCACGTTGATCCGCGACTTCGGCACGCCGGTGCTGCCACCGGTTTCGAAGGTGTAGATCGGACTGTCGGCAAACGCCTTCGGGACCCAGCGGCGCACCGGTCCGCCGCGCAGCCACTCATCCTGGAAGAACCCGAACTTGTCGAGGTCCTGGTACGTGTTCACCTCGGTCATCGGGTCGAAGTTGAATGACTTCGCCCGTTCCAGCCAGAACGGCGAGCCGGTGGCGGGATCGAAGTGCCAGCGCACGATCTCGGCCACGTGCGCGTTCAGCTTGTCTTTGGCGGCCTGGATGGCTGTTTCGGAAACGTCTGGAGCAACGGTCGGCATGAAGGAATATTAGCCCACGCGCCCCGTCTCCTGGGCCAGGCGCCGGATGAACGCCGCGCGTTCCACGGCGTCCGGCTCGGTGACCAGGCGATCGGCCGGCCACGGCATCCGCCAGGACCAGTTCTCCTCGCTGACAACGGCCGGGACGTTGATGCGATCGCACCAGCCGAAAATGTCCTGCACTGGGACGAGCAGCAGGTCGGAACGGGCGCCGAACACTACCCCGAGCAGGGCATCGCGCACCCGGTCGGAAAATGGCTCGTCGGGCCGGATGCCTGAGTGCCGAAGCTGTGGCAGCGCCAGCACGGCGCGGCGCTCTGCCGCGTCGGTCTCGGCCCACCACTCCGCCAGCGTCTCGGTGTCGTGTGTGCCGCTGATGGCGACCGACACTGGGGGATACGCCGCGGGGTCCATGAAGGGATGGCCTTCCGCCTTCCAGTCTCGCTCCCAGCGCATGACCTTCAGGCCAGGAATCCCGAGGCGGTCAAGCGAGGCCCGAACGAACTCCGGCACGATCCCGAGATCCTCCGCGATGACGAATCCGCCGTGTTGGCGGAAGAGGGTCAGCAGCCGCTCGCCCTGCGCGAGCTGCGCCGGTTGCTCCGCGGGATGGAACGCGGTGGTGTCGTCCTTCTCGCGGACGAACGTCCGGTAGAAGCCGATCAGGTGATCGACCCGGAAGCCGTCAAACAGCTCGGCGCAGCGCACGGCGCGCTGGCGCAGCCATTCGTAGCCATTCGCCTCGACCACGTCCCACCGGTAGGCCGGGAGCCCCCAGTCCTGGCCGGTCTCGGAAAACGCGTCGGGCGGGACGCCGACCGAGGCATCGACACGAAACTCGTGCTGGCGTGCCCACACGTCAGCGCTGTCGGAACTGACCATGAACGGGAAATCGCCAAGGATCGCAATCCGGGCTGCGGCACGCGCGGTCGCCCATTGCTCATCGGCCAGCCACTGGAGCCACTCGTAGTAGAGCGTCTCGCGTTGCAGTGATTCCCTTGCCGTCTCCAGTGCGGCGTGATCACGGTCTCGAAGCGGCGTGGGCCATTCCGTCCACGAACGTTCCTGATGCGCGGCATGGAGCGCGCGAAAGAGCGCGTAGTCCTTCAGCCACCACGATTCCCGTTCGCTATAGGCGCGGAACTCGTCGGCGCGGGGGCTGCCGGGTTGCCATTGTTCGTCGAAGAACTGCTCGAAGACGGTCTGGAGGACCTCGTTCTTCAGGGCGCGCACGGCGGTGTGCTGAACAGACGACGCCGCCCTGACGGCAGCCAGCCGCGCCTGCTGCTCCAGGCTGAGCGTGTCGATGCCGCCCACGGCCGCAAACTCCGGCACATCCTCCAGTGACAGGAAAATGGGATCGATCGCCATCGCACTGAGCGCCGAATATGGCGAGCTCTGCCCGTGCGCCATCTCATTGACGGGCAACAGCTGCAGGACGGAGAAACCGGCCTCACGCAGCCACCCGGCAAAGACCGGCAGATCAGCGATTTCCCCGATCCCCCAACTACGCGAGGTTGGCATCGAGAAGAGCGGCACAAGGGCACCGGCACGGCGGCCGGCCAGGGAGCGCTCAGGCAACAACGTGCTCCATGACGCGCGCGACGCCCTCGTTGAACACCGGCAATTCCGGGAGCAGGCTGAGGACCAGGAACGCCTCGTGGGCAAAGTCGAAGAAGAATCCCGGGTGTGCGAGTACACCGCGCTCGGTAACCAGCGCCATCACCAGGTCCTCCTCGCTCCATTTGGACGGAACGCGAACCACCGCCGACCATCCACCCTCGGCAGCGAGCAGTTCAACGGACGGATTTGCCAACGCGGCCGCCTGCAGCGCCAGGTAGTTGGTCCGGATCCGCTCTCGTATCTGGGTGCGGATCCCGGCACCACTCGCGATCAACGCGGGGGCCGCGACCTGCACAGGTGTGGAGACCGACAGGTAGGTGTCGCAAATCAACTCGAGCCGATCGAGCGCCTCACCCACGAGATCGTCCGGACCATCGACGCGAATCCACCCAAGTTTCACCTGTGGGAGGCCGGCTGATTTTGACAATCCTCCCAGGTAGAACGTCAGGCAATCCTGATTGGAAACTGACGGCGCTGACGCTTCCGCCGAATCGAACGAGTAGTCCGCGAAGACCTCGTCGACGATCAACGCCACATCTCGATCGGCGCAGCGGGAACGCAACGCCTCGAGCTCACGGCTTGTGAGCAATGAGCCAGTCGGATTGTTCGGACTCACCGCCAGAACCGCGCGCGTGCGCTCCGTCCACGCCTTGTCGACACTGTCGACATCAAGTTCCCATCGGCCGTGATACTCCAACCCGTATTGGCGCGCGCTTACGCCGTCCAGTTGCGTCAGGTGATCGAACAACGGGTAACTCGGCGCCGGCACCAGCACCTCGTCGCCCGACGGCCCGCACAGCAGCTTGAACAGCAACGAGTAGGCTTCGCTTGTACTGGCGGTGAGCACGATCCGCCCTGCAGCAACACTGATTCCACGTCGAGCGTAGTCGGCCGCGACAGCGTTTCGTGCTGCCTCCAGACCGAAAGGCTCAGGTCGGTACCGGCAGCCACGGATGTCTGCCAACGGCGCAAGGATGTCCGGCGGATAACGAATGCCGACTGCAGTCGGATTGGTAACAGTCAGATCCACCAAGGGGCGCCCCTCGGCGCGGCGCGCCGCTACCGCCGATGACAGTCGATTCAGAGTGAGCACGCCGGGAACGCGGGAAGAGAACATTGACAGATAGATAGAGTAACGTGCGGACGTGCTACGTGCGCCGAGCGGATGTGCGAGGGCGACGTGGCACGTGCGACTGGTGCGGTGCGGGCCCCAGCGCAGACTTGAGCGATAAGCGAGGGCTGGCAAGGCGCTGGGGGTGGGGCCCCAGCGCAAACTAAGTATGCGGAGACCGGGATGTTGACGCTCTCTTTTGACGAACTGCTTCGTTACACCATGGAGGATCGCGACAAGTGGCGGCGGTTCTTCAGCGATCACCCGCAGGCGATGGAAACGCCCTTCCACCCCGGAGACCGGTTCGCCACAGTCGGCAAGCTGATCGACCATATCTTCCTGGTCGAGCGACGTCACCTTCAGCGGCTCCGAGGCGAAGCCCTGGCGGATCGCACCGGATTGACCGGGAATAACGCCCCGCCACTGTTTGACTACGGCGCATCGGTCCGGCGCGAACTCGAACAGTATGTCGACGAACTCGATGAGGATGTCGCGGCCCAGATCCGCACCTTCGAGGTCCGCGACCAGCAGTGGCCGATGTCGGCCCGCAAGTTGCTATTCCACGTTCTGATGCACGAGATTCGCCACTGGGCACAAATCGCCTTCGCCATCCGCCTCGCGGGCCTGGAACCTCCCGGCGATCACGACCTGTTCTTCAGCCGGGCGCTGCGATGATCGAACGCCTCGCGCGGCTTGGCTATGCGTCCAAGGCACTGGTCTACGCGATCATCGGCACGCTGGCAATCGCCGCCGCCACCAACCAGGGCGGTCGCGTCACCGACACGAGCGGGGCGTTGCGCGTGGTCTTCTCCCAGCCCTATGGACGGGTGCTGCTGCTCGTCCTCGGCGTCGGGCTTTGCGGCTACGCCGTCTGGCGCCTGCTGGATTCCTTTTTCGACCCCGACCGGCATGGCAAGGAATTCAAGGGCCTCGTCACCCGAATCGGCAACGTTGTTCGCGGCGTGATCTATGGTGCGCTCGGCCTCGAGGCGCTACGCCTGTTCCGCGGCTCGGGCGGCTCGAAGGGCGATGAAGCAGAGGCCTGGACCTCCAAGATCATGAACCTGCCCCTCGGAGAGTGGTTGATCGGGCTGATTGGCGTAATCGTTGTGGTCTACGGTGCCAATGAGGTCATGAAGACGTTCAGGCGCGAGGATGATCCCCTGGTGAACTGGAGCGCTGTGCCGGCGGTGGTCCGGAGGATCTGCCGCTTCGGTGTCAGCGCGCGCGGACTGATCATCGTCACGCTTGGCGTATTCCTCGTTCGCGCCGCCGTTCAGAACAACCCGCGCGAGGCCGCCGGCACACGTGAATCCCTCATCGAGCTCGTCGGCGTCGTCGAAGGGCGATGGCTGCTGGGTCTCATGGCGATCGGCCTGCTCGCCTATGCGCTCGACCAGGCCGTCCATTCGGGGTACCGCCGTATCCGCCCGGTGACTTAGCGCAGCTTCTTGCGGATCATCAGCACCAGGGTGTCGCGCGGTGTGAACGTGTGTTCCAGGAACGGGCCATTGCGCCCCATCACGAAGTTCACCGACGTCGTGGTTTCGAGATTCTGCCAGATGGCCTCGGGAATATCGGGCGTGAAGTTGATCGTCACTTTCTGGACGCTCGGCGAGAAGTTGACCGCAACGATCACGAGGGCCTGGGGGCTTTCGAGCAGCTTCACATCCACCGGCGCGCCGTTTGCGCCCACGACATCACGGATGCCACCCGCCCGCGCCCGCAGCGGTGCAAACAGCGCCTGGTTGCGCGTGACGATGCCGACTGTTTCGCCCAGCGAGAGGACGGATGGACCGGCGCCGCCCTCCGCATCCAGGAACGTGACGCGCTGAGCGCCGCGCGACACGGCCGCCCAGAAATCCATCCTCGCCTCGATCGGAGTTCTTCCGTTTCTCCCTACCCGGATTGCCTTACCAAGATCGCCACGGTCGTCGGCCGCCTCCACGCTCGTGACCTGCGGGAGCAATCGCAGCCGCGCGAGCGCGTATGACACGAACCGGGCCCGGTCGGCCTGCACAGATGAGGACCATTCCGGCGGCTTGTCAGCGAAGATGCGAACGTCGACCTTCAGATCGCTTTGCGCCGCCACGGCGATCAACCGTTCAATGGCGGCCAGCGCGTAGCTTCCGCGTTTTGGCTCGGCGTCCCGCCAGTTGATCCAGGTGGTGATCGAATTGAAGCCGGCGCGCCTGATGACTGCGAGCTCCGCTCGGGCCGCATCGAGATCGGCCACCGCGGTCTCGGGCGGCTGCGCGCCGTGACCGGCGTACCACAACCCGACCGGGATGAAGGGCTCGACCTGCGCCTGCTGCGACGTCAGCAGCAGGCCGCAGATCAACGGCAGCAGCAAGGCAAACATGCGCCACAAGAATATCTGTGTTGCCTTCTGTGTTTCCGCTGTGGCCTGTGTTTCCGCTGTGGCTGCTATCCCTGGAATCGGCGCACGCCCGCGGCAAAGACAGCGGCGGCCGCGATCCACGGGATCGCCTGCGTCACGCTGGAGAGCTTCGCCCGCGTGTAAGCGCTCGACTGCATGACGTGACCGTCGTAGGGCCCGGTCCGCCGTCCGTCGCGCTTCGGGCTATAGAGGCTGTCCATCGTCCGGTTGCGGCCTTCCGGATCCTTCTGCTGGGAGAACATCGTGCTCTCCATGTACTTGTCGGTCATGCGGGGCGCCATCGCACCCATGATCGCCATCATGCGCCCGCCACCGCCGACAGTGATGTCGCGCACCGGGCGCTCGGCACACTTGAGGATCGTGCTGGCGACGACTTCCGGCGCATACACGGGTGGCGGGAAGTTCGGCGCCGCCTCCATGTAGTTGCGCGCGTGCTCGAGGTACGGGGTGTCGATCGCGGACGGCTTGACCAGCGACACTGAGATCGGGAACTTGTCGTGTTCCAGTTCCATCCGCAGCGCGTTGGTGTAGCCCTGCACGGCGTGCTTCGACGCCGAGTAAATGCCCTGCAGCGGCACCGCCTGGTCCGACACGATGCTGCCGATGTTGATGATGGTGCCGCCGCGGTCGCGCATGTGATTGACCGCCGTACGGCAACCATTCACCACGCCCCAGAAGTTCACGTCGAAGAGCCGCTTCTTGTCGGCCAGGGGGACTTCGGTGAGCTTGCCGTAGATCGAGACGCCGGCATTGTTCACCCAGGTGTCGACAGCGCCGAACGTGCGGACGGCTTCGTCCGCAACAGCGTCCACCTCTTCGGCGTTGGCGACGTCCGCAACCGCGTAGGTCGCGCGGCCGCCGGCGTCGTTGATCTCGCGGACGACGCGCTGGAGCTCGGCCTCATTCCTGGACGTCAGCACGACTGATGCGCCGCGCTGGGCCGCCATCTGCGCGGTCGCCAGGCCGATGCCGCTCGATGCGCCGGTAATGACGATGGTCTGGTCACTCAATTTCTTCGGTCGGAACTTACGCCTCAGCATTTCGCCTCCTGAAGGCTGCACGCGCAGGGGTGCGCACGGTTTTCCCGTGCAACCGATCTGCCAGCGCAAAGGCCGCTATAATTCGCCATCCCATGGTTAATCTCACCGACATCCAGGAAGCCGCGGAACGGGTCCGTACGATCGCGCGCGTCACACCGCTGCTCGATGTGACGGCACTGGCCGGACGATCGCTCCTGCTGAAGTGCGAAAGCATGCAGCCCGGCGGCGCGTTCAAGATCCGCGGCGCCTACAACATGGTCGCGCGGCTGACCGCTGAGCAGCGCGCGCGTGGTGTTGTCACCTACTCATCCGGCAACCACGGCCAGGCCATGGCGCTCGCGGCCCGCGAACTGGGCGCCCCGGCGGTCGTCGTGATGCCAACCACAGCGCCTGCGATCAAGGTGGAGGGCGCCCGCGGTTTCGGTGCCGAGGTCATCTTCGCCGGCACCACCTCGGCTGATCGGAAGACGCGGGCCGAACAGGAAGCGTCGGAACGCGGGTTGACGATGGTGCCGCCGTTCGATCACGAGTGGATCATCGCCGGCCAGGGCACACTGGGCCTGGAACTGCTGCAGCAGCGGCCTGACGTGGAAACCATCCTCGTGCCGGTCGGCGGCGGCGGCCTGCTGGCCGGTGTGGCGGCGGCCATCAAACAGACCAAGCCCGCCGTCCGCGTGATCGGGGTCGAGCCAGCGGGAGCCGCGGCGATGAAGGCGTCGCTGGCGCAAGGGCATGCCGTCACGCTCGACAAGACCGCGAGTGTTGCCGACGGGCTGATGCCGGTCAGGCCTGGCGACCTGACCTTCGCGCACGCGCAGAAGTACGTCGACGAGGTGATCACGGTGGAGGATGACCAGATCATCGACGCCGTCCTCTGGCTGTTCACGAGAGCCAAGGTTGTCGCCGAACCGTCCGGGGCTGCGACCGTCGCGGCGGCCCTCGCGCGGCCTCGTCACGGGATCAGGTCCGCTCATCGCGATCGTGAGCGGCGGCAACATCGGCCTCGAGAAACTCGACGAGTTGCGCAAACAGAGAGCCCAGGGCTAACGGACCTTTATGCCGATCGAACTCTTCGACATGGAACGCATGCAGTCGACGTGGGAGAACGTCGTCGACTACGACATGAGCGAGAGCGGCGTGAGACCGCTGACCCTGCGGGAACTCGTGGACATGGGGTTCGACCTCGAGTCGTTCCTGGACGTGCCGCTCGGTTACAGCCAGTCGAACGGGACGATCGAGCTGCGGGAGCAGATCGCCACGCACTATCCGGGCGCGACGGCAGACCACATCGAAGTCACCAACGGGACGTCTGAAGCCAACTACATGGTGGCCCTCAGCCAGTTGCGGCCAGGGGACGAAGTGGCGATGGAGGTCCCGAACTACATGCAGATGCCCGGCGTCGCGCGGAGCATGGGCGCGACAGTCAAGACGTTCAGCCTGCGACAGGACACGGGCTGGCAACCCGACTGGGACGAGTTCGAGCGGGCCGTGACGCCGAAGACGAAGATCCTGTATCTGTCGAATCCGAATAATCCGACCGGCAGCGTCCTGTCCGACGAGGCGATGTCACGGATCGCGCAGCGGTGCGACGCCACGGGGACGTGGCTCGTGGCCGACGAGGTCTACCTCGGCGCCGAGATCGACCGCGCCGCGGACGAAGAGTTTCTGGGGACTCGGCGAGCGCGTTGTCGTCACGAGCGGCCTGTCGAAGGCGTACGGGATCCCCGGCGTGCGCGTCGGCTGGCTCGTCGGTCCGCCGCAGCTCGGCGGCCGCCTCCTGGACGCAACACGACTACATCACGATCGGGCCCAACAAGATGTCGGACCGGATCGCCCGCGTCGCCGTGCGGCCCGAAAACAGGGAGCGCTGCTACGCCCGGACCCGCGACATCCTGCGCCACAACCTGCCGATCGCGCGGGAATGGATCGATGGCTTCAACGGGACCATCACCTGGCGCGAGCCGGAGGCCGGTGCCATTGCGCTGCTGAAGTACTCGGGCGACGAGCCCAGTCTCGAAGTGGCCGAGCGGGTCCGGACGAAGCAGAACACGCTGATCGTTCCCGGATCGCACGTCGGCCTCGAGGGGTACCTCCGGATCTGGATCGGCGGACGCGAGGACTATTTGCGCGAAGGCCTGCGGAGAATTGCGACCGAGCTGAGGTAGCCCACCGCGAAGGCGGAGTCTTTTCTGTGTTTTCCGTGACTCCGTGTCATCCGTGTGGTTAACCTCGGCCGGCTCCCTGCGTATTACCGGGCAAGGAGCCGTTTTTACATGATTTATTCTCGTATCGCCGCTGGATTCACCGTTGCGCTGTTGGGCGCCACCTTGTCGATGGTTCAGCCCGTAGCGGCGCAGACGACCGCCCAGGCGGTCGAATCCCGGCAGGCTCAGACCGCGTCGCCCGCGCAAAATGTGACGGGCCGCGATGCCGAAGAGACCCGTCGCGCCTTCTACCAGGTTCTCGAACAGTACCCCCCGGCACTTGGCTATGTGTTGCGGCTGGATCCGACGCTGCTGACCAATGCCCCGTACCTGGCTTCCTATCCAAGCGTTGCCGCTTTCGTCGCGCAGTCGCCGGACATCCCGCGCAATCCCGGCTTCTACCTGGAGAAGTTCAATCCCAACTACTACTCCTCCAACCGCGAGCTCGATCCGAAGGCGCAGGCGATCGGGATGTGGAGCGACGCGCTCCAATTCATCGGGGCGTTCGGCGTGGTTGCCGCGGTCGTGTTCGCGCTCTTCAGCTTCCTCAAGTACATCGTCGAGTACCGCCGCTGGCACCGGACCGCCAAGCAGAACGCTGAAGTGCACAACAAGATCCTCGACCGGTTCGGCTCGAACGAAGAGCTCCTCGCCTACATCGACAGTCCGGCCGGACGGCGATTCCTCGAAGCGACCCCCATCGCCCAGGCGGCGCCACCTGAACGCAGCGTCGGTGCGCCGTTCGGCCGGATCCTCATCTCGGTGCAGCTCGGAGTCCTGCTGTTCGCCCTTGGTATCGGATTCTGGTTTGTCTCCGGCAGGGCGGTTGAGGAAGTTCAGCCCATATTGTGGAGCCTGGCAATCCTGTCATCCTGCCTGGGTATTGGCGCGATCGGGTCCGCTGGCGCCTCCTACGCCCTTTCGCGTAAGCTCGGTCTGCTGCAGGATCGGCCAGAGCCGCGGCCACAGTCACTGGTCTGAAATTCCCGATGACACGCTTCATCTTCGAAAACGTGGAACGCTTCGAGGCAACTGCCGGCGAGCTCGACGTGACGTTCGAGATGGACGAAGATGCGTTCCGCAGCTTCTACGACCGGACCGCGCGGCCGCTGTGGGCATACCTGGCGCGGATCACGGGCGATCGGCAGGCTGCAGACGATCTGTTGCAGGAGACCTACTACCGCCTGCTGCGGGCACAGGTCGCGCACGAGGACGAATCGCATCGCCGGCACTACCTGTTCCGGATCGCCACGAACCTCGCCCGGGATGGGTACCGGCGCCGCAGCACCTCGCCGGACCTGGTCCAGGGTGACGTCGAGGCCAGTTCCGGTGGCGCCGTCAATCACGAGGTCCGCATGGATCTCAATCGCGCCCTCCATCGCTTGAAGCGCCGTGAACGCGAGCTGCTGTGGCTGGCGTACGCACAGGGGTCCTCCCACCAGGAGATCGGCGAGACGCTCGGCCTCAAGACCGGCAGCATCAAGCCGCTTCTCTTCCGGGCGCGCCGCCGACTCGCCGATCTGCTGCGCGGCCAGCGCGGAACTGGGGGCACCAATGCGTAAGCAGGATTGCCCGCGGGAAGACGAGCTCCTCGAGGCGCTGCAGGCGTCGCGCTGGCCTGAGACCTGCGACGCCGGCCTTCGCGATCACGTCGGCTCCTGCGCCTCCTGCAGCGAACTGCTGACGGTCGCGGCGCCGCTGCTCGACGAACACCACGCGCTCGTGAACGACGCCAACGTGCCATCCTCGGCAATCGTCTGGTGGCGCGCGCAGATGCGCTTCCGCCGCGAAGCTGCCGTCCAGGCCGGGCAGCCGATTTCAGTCGTCTTCGGGATTGCAGTCGCCTGCGCGGCCGGGCTCCTGGCCACGGCCCTCGGGATCTTCGTCCCGACGGTCCGGAAGGTGCTGCCCTGGATGGCCGAGCGCTTCAGCAGCCTCCCGACCCTCTCGTCCGCGGTCCCCGCGGATCCGCTTGCCACTCCGATCGGCATCGCCGCCGTCGCCGCCGTCCTGATCTGCCTGCTCGTCGCGCCGGTCGTCCTGTACGTGACCCTGCGCGAGGACTGAGACCCGAGACTAGCCGCGGCGCGACGCTGCGGAGCAGCGCGCCAGGCGTTGCGCCGGTGTGCTCGCCGTTCTTCACCACCATCACTCCGTTGACCAGGACGTAGGGGATGCCCGTTGCGTAGGCATGGGGCTTCTCGAACGTCGCGGCGTCGGCGACGGTCCTGGCGTCGAACAGCACGAGATCGGCCGCGTAGCCTTCCTTGATCAATCCGCGGTCGGTAAAGCGAAAGTGTTGCGCCGGCAGCGAGGTCATTTTGCGGATCGCCTCTTCCAGCGAAATCACCTTCCGAACCCGCACGTACTCACCGAGGACGCGGGCGTTGTTGCCGTAGCCGCGCGGGTGCGGCACGCCGGCGCCTGGCGTCAGCACGCCGCTGTCGGACGCAAAGCCAACGAACGGGTGCTTCATGATCCGATGCACATCGTCATCCGACATGAAGTGATAGACCATCGAGGCGCCACCGGCGAGCATCATCTCGCGCGCGGTCTCGAGCTGGGCGTCTTCCGTCGTCGACCCTTTCAGCTTGCCGGCAGCCTCCGCCATCGAGAGCCCGTTAAGCGACGGATCAGCGCGATAGGAGGCAATCTTCGCGAACGACAAGGTCCTTCAGGCCGCGCTCGGCAAGTAGACCCCGGATCTCACCCTTGATACGTGTCCACGTTGCCGGGTCGTTCAGGCGCTCGGTGATCTTCGGCTGTCCGCCTTCGAGTGCCCAGGATGGAAACCGGATCCCCAGCGAAGAACTGGCCGCCGTGTAGGCGTACTGGTCGGCCTCTACCTCCTGCCCTCGTTTTCGCGCCGCATCGATCTGCGCCAACGCTTTTGCGCTCGCACCCCATCGGCTCGGGCTGTCCACCTTCAGGTGCGAGATCTGCACCCGCGCGCCGGACACCTCGCCGATACGCAAGGCCTCATCCACCGACGCCTCGAGCGCGGTTCCCTCGTTACGCATGTGCGAGGCATAGAGCCCCCCCGCATTGGCTGCGGCTCGCGCCAGCTCGATGATTTCAGGCGTCTTCGAGTACGTGCCCGGTACGTACTGCAACCCGGTAGAGAACCCGACGGCCCCGTCCGCCATGCCCTTCCACACGAGCGCCTTCATCTTCTCGATCTCGCCCATCGTCGGGTCACGGTCCGCGCTTCCCATCACGGCCCGGCGCACGGTGTTGTGCCCGATCAGCGTGGCGAAATTCACCGATGCCGGCGTCTGGGCGGCGCGCTCGAAGGCCGCAGCGACGTCAGCCGCCGATCCACCGCAGTTGCCGGCGACGATGGAGGTGACACCCATCCGGATGAAGTTCTCGGCACGCGGCCGCTCCCAGATGTCGTCCGCATGGGTGTGGACGTCGATGAATCCAGGCGCAAGGGTCAGACCGCTGGCGTCGAGAACGTCCTTCGCCGCGGCCCGATCAACTTTGCCGACCGACATGATTCGCCCGCCCCGGATCGCCACGTCCGCACGGCGGCCTGGGGAACCGGTTCCGTCCACGAGCGTCGCCCCGGTGATCACCAGGTCGTATTGCGGTGCCTGGGACGTGACCGTGGACGGGCGCGCGGCAGCAATGGCGCACAGCGTGAGCACACCGACAAAGGTCGTTTTCAATTTCATGCCGATGTCTCCACCCGGCGTCCGCCGGTGAGTGCGCTCACTACTAGACCCGCCACAAGCACCGCGCCGACGCCAATCGGGTTATGCCAGAGGAACGAGACGCCACTGGTCGATGGATGGAAGGCAAACACTGCCACCACACCCATCCCCACGATCAGGCCGGCAAAAGCGCCGTGCCCATTCACACGCTTGAAGGCCAGCGCGAGAACAAAGACGCCGAGCAGGGATCCGTAGAAGAAGGATCCGAAGCGGTTGACCACTTCGATGAGCGAACCAAGGCCGGCCGCAAAGGTCGCAACCACGCAGGCAAAGAGTCCCCAGAATGCCGTCGCATACCGGGAGACCTGCAGGTAGTGCGTGTCGGTCTCGGACGGCTTCAGGTGCCGCCGGTAGATGTCGATGACGGTGGCGGTCGCGAGCGAGTTGAGCTCCGCGGCAATGCTCGACATGGCAGCGGCAAAGATCGCCGCGATCATCAAGCCAACGATCCCGATCGGCAGCTTGGTGGTGATGAAGGTCGGGAATACGTAATTCACATCGGGCGCTGGTGTGTCGCCCGTCCTTCCCTTGTACATCTGGTCATCTGTGATCTCGAGCACCAGCGCGGCGGCGCGGGCACGAATGTCTTTGACGGCGGTATCGGCAGCGTGGAATGCCGCGCGCGCGGCCCCACCCTCATCTGCACCGGCCGCGGCAAAGGTCACCGAGGCGGCACGGCGCGTGGTGAAGGCCGCAGTGAACTCCGCCTCGAGCTGCTGATATTCCGATGCGCGAGGGCTCTCGGCAATCGCCTTGGCATGCTTGTCGTTGAACAGCATCGGCGGCTGGTTGAACAGGTAGAAGACAAAGACGAGGACGCCGCTGAGCAGTACAAGTGCCTGCAGCGGGATCTTGAAGTACGCGCTCATCAGCAGTGACTGACGGCCCTCGTCGATGGACTTCGCCGTCAGATAGCGCTGCACCTGGCTTTGATCGCAGCCGAAATACGACAGCATCAGGAAGAGGCCGCCAAGCAGGCCGGACCAGAACGTATAGGTTTGCGACCAGTCGAAGGTGAAGTCCACCGTGTTCAGCCGTCCGGCGGCGCCGGCCACCTGCAGCGCGCCCCCCACGCTGACGTCGTCGGGCAATCCAACGAGCAGCGCGATCACGGCCGCAAAGACGCCGGCAATGATGACGACCATCTGCTTGACGTCGGTCCAGGTGACCGCCTGAACGCCGCCGACGATCGTGTAGAGCGCAGTCGGCAGACCGATGGCCATGATCGTCAGCGTGATGTTCCAGTCGAGCACGATCGAGAGAATCACGGCAGGCGCCGCGATGATGACGCCGCACGACATGCCGCGCGAGAGCAGGAAGAGAAGGCTGGCAAGCGTCCGCGTCTTGGTATCGAACCGCTTCTCGAGGTACTCGTAGGCCGTGTAGACACGGGCCCGGTAGAAGAAGGGCACGAGCGTCAGCGAGAGAATGATCATCGCGATCGGCAGGCCGAAGTAGAACTGCACGAAACGCATGCCGTCTGCGTAGCCCTGACCGGTGGCGCCGACCAGGGTTATCGCGCTCAACTGCGTCGCCATGACCGATAGACCGACTGCCCACCACGGCAAACTGCGCTTGGCGAGCAGGTAACCGTCCAGGTCATCCGTCGAGTGCGTCTTCCGGAGACCGTCCCAGACAATCCAGACGAGATAGGCGAGAACTACCAGCCAGTCGACGATGTGCATATCAGGCGAATGCGCGGCTGAAGGCCCAGAGGGCCACGATGACCGCGATCTCGCAGACCACGACCCCGATGTACGTGCGTGTCATTGATGGATTCTACTGCGGGGCTGGATTCTACTGCGGGGCTGGGATTGTCTAGGCGCTCGGCAGGCCGAGACTTGGGCTAAGCACTCGGCGAGCCGAGGCCGTCATCCCCGCGCGGCTGGCGAAGCCGGGGGCGGGAAACGCGAGCGATTCCGAGCACGAAGTCGGCGTGCGCGTCTACATCGCTGCGATTGACGCTGATCACACCCGGCTTCTTGACCAGGACTTCGCCCTCTCTCAGCGTCAACTGGACCTGGTATTTGCCCGGTTTCACCTTGAACGTGAACCCGCCGGCGTTGTTGGTCGCGACCCGTTGCTTTTCACCGGTATCGACGTTGGTCACCTCGACTATCCGGCCGTCAAGTGGGCTCGTCCCGTCGGGTCCGCGCACGGTCCCGCTGATCGTGCCGTCTGCCTGGGTCGGGCCGGGCGTTGTGTCGATCACCGGGATTCCCTGACGGCAGGCGACGGTCGCGACGGCGATCAATGTGGCAGCCAACGCCATCCTGATCACCGGCGTCACCCAGTCGAAGCGGAAAGCCTTTTCCTTCACCCGTAGCCTCGCCGTTCGATTTAGCAAGCGGTACGCCAGAGCGCGGGGGTACTGCTCTTGTCGAGGTCGCTTTTCAGGAAAAGGATGAACTCAATGCTTGGAATCCTGCTGACCACTTTCAGGGCGTCATATTTACACGTTGGTCCGATTTTCGCTCTGTGACGAGATGCCAATTTTCAGCAGACTTTTCCGCAAATAGTTGACGGTGTAGGACTAAACGCGCTGCCAGCAGGTGGAACTCGTCTTGCTGCCTTGCACTCATCATGGCAGCGCTCGGGTTCGCGAACGAGAGGTGCGCGTGACTGGCACACCGCTAGTCTCGATCGTGATCCCTTGCCACGACCACGGCGCCTTCCTCGCCGAAGCGCTCGCGAGCATCGGCACGCCCCTCGTCACCACCGAGATCATCGTCGTGGACAACGGCAGCACGGACTCGACATCCGACGTGCTTGCGACCTTCGAGACCAGGAACGTGTTCAGGTGCGTGCGGGAACAGAACTCCGGGCTCGCGGCGGCTCGCAACCGTGGGTTGCGCGAAAGCCGCGGCCAGTTCGTCGTGTTCCTTGATGCCGACGACCGCCTGGCGCCTGGCGCCGTCGACCTTGGCGCCGCAACGCTCAACGAGCATCCTGAGTGCGCATTCGCGTTCGGCCGCTGCCGGATGATGGACCGCGACGGAAACATGCTGGACACGCCGGTGCAGCCACGGATTGTGCGCGATCACTATCGCGAGCTGCTCCGCCGGAATTACATCTGGACGCCCGGTACAGTCATGTTCCGCCGAGATGCGCTGGAGCGGGCCGGCGGCTTCAACCCCGCGACCGATGCGTCAGCCGATTACGAGGTGTACCTGCACATCGCCCGGCACCATCCCGTCCACGATCATGCGAAGGTAGTGGCCGACTACCGCCGGCACGACCCCGACACGAGCGGCAACGCCGCGCGGTTACTGCGTGAGACGCTCGCGGTGATGTCGAGTCAGCGGCCCTTCCTCGAGGGTGATGACGCGTCACTCGCCGCGTATCACGAGGGGTGGCACAACTGGCAGGAGTTCTACGGCGCGCACCTGGCCACGGAGATCAGGACTGCGGTGCGCGAGCGGCGTCTGCTCGAAGCCGTCGGCAAGGCCACCGTCCTCGGCTTCTACCATCCGCGCGGGCTCTGGGATCACGCCAGGCGCACAACGCAGCTTGCCATCGCCACCCGAACCAAGAGCCGGGCGTACGCGAAACACGGACTTCACGGATAGTACGGATTACACAGACCGTCCGTGTTCCGTGTGATCCGTGTTGTCCGTGTGATCCGTGTTACGCGACGGTGGGCGTATTGTCGAAAATGACCTCGCCGCGCTCACGTGGCCGCGTGAGTGACTGTGTCGGCGTCGAGCGGCGCCGCGCATACCACCAGGCTCCCAATGCCGAGCCAATTACACCCGCAAGAATGCCGAGAGTTCGATTATTCATAAGGGTTCCTCCATTCAGCTGTGGTCGAACGCAATGGGAATGCCAATCAACTCCATCAACCGAAGGGCATTTCTGGACGTTGCAAGGCCCTCCCGGAGTCGGTAATCGAAGCGCATCGTTCCCGCTTCGACGATCTCGGTGAAATGCACCAGGTGCGCTGCGCTGTTGAGCGGCTCTTCACTGGCCAGGTTCAGATCGTGGGTGGTCATGGCACCAATCGCACCGGCATCGAGCAGATGACGGGCGACTGCCTGGACCGCGATACCTCGCTCGGCGCTATTAGTGCCTTGCAGGATTTCGTCGAGCAGGTATAAGAGCGCGCGATCGCCTGGTTCGCGCTCAGCGGCATCGACCACGCCCTTCAGCCGTGCAAGTGCCGCCATGAAATACGACACCCCGTGCTCGAGCGAGTCCTGGATCCTGATGCTCGTCTGCAGATCGCAGGGCGGGAGCTGCAGTGATGCCGCGCATGCCGGGGCGCCGCACTGGGCGAGGACCGCGTTGGCGCCGATCGCGCGCAGCAGCGTGCTCTTCCCCGACATGTTCGATCCCGTCACGAGCAGGACCGTTCCGGGCGGCCCGAGCTGCACGTCGTTGACGACGCGCCGGTTTGCCGGGAGCAAGGGGTGGCCCAGGCCAACGGCCCGGTAGACCCTGGTGCCATCGGTCGTCACCTCCGGATTGCGCCAGTCGGGGTAATCGTGGCGAATAGTCGCCAGGCACGAAAGCGCGTCCAGTTCCGCAGCAGCCTTGAGCCACGTACCAACCCGAGCACCGACGTCCCGCCGCCAGGACTCGAGCGCGAACAGGCAGTGAAAATCCCAGAGCGTGAGGGCCTGAATTGGAAAGTGCAGCAGTGCCGCACCGCGGCGCAGATCCGCGAACGCCAGGATGCGGTTCAGGGACCGCATGGCGAGTGGGGCGGGTCGGCCATTGCCCGACATGCTGCGCTGAAGAGCCTCGAGCCTCGGCGACGTAAAGCGCTGCGAGTCGATGTGTTCGAAGATGCTGGCGTATTGCGCCAGCGTCCGCTCGCCCGCACCAGCTTCGTCAAAGGCGTGTGTGACCGCCCATGCGGTCGCAAACGAAAGCGCGATGCCGGCCAGCAGCGGAATGCCCCAGAGACTGTTGGGCATCACACCGCTAAAATGCAGGCCCCCGAAAACCCAGAGGGATATCACGATCAGGTATACCGCTACCCTGATGATCGGCAGCCGGCGAAGCGCCGGCCCCGGCCGCTCCGCCCAGCGCCGAAACGCCGCGATCGAGTCAGGGCGTTGCGCAGCAGCCAACACGCCGAAGGCAGCGAGCTGCTCGCGCCAGCCATCGAGCGGCGACAGCTCGGCAAGTGCAGACTGGCGGGCCGTGATCTCCGGCGCTGATGCCGGGGACAGGAGCCAGGTGGCCAGGATCCGGTGGCCATATTCGGTGGCGCCCGGGCCGATCCACTGAAAGAGTGAGGCGCGACCAAAGACGTCCAGATCCGCCGCATACGGATGGCCCTCAGTGCTGGTGCCATCGGGCGCCGGTGCCGACGGCAGCGCGTCCCAGTCTCGCTTCAGCCGAGCGGTGCCCCGCACGTTGACCGTGCGGAGGGCTTCGAAACGCTCCGCGCGTTCTTCGACGCGTGCGTGCATCACGACCAGCGCACCGAACGCGAGCAGCAGAACGACGCACAGCACGAAGGCCGGGATCCCTCCGTAAAAACCGAGCCACCACACGAGCGTGGCCATGGCCGGAATGAACGTCGCCAATCGAAGCCTGGCAAGCACCGCGGACTTGCGCCGCTGCTCGTCGCGGAGTCGCGCGTACTGCTGCTCACGCTCGGCGTAGCGGGCTTCAGGGCTTTCGGGCATCAATATTCAACCGCCAGTAATCGAGGGTGAATGGGAGATCGTCGGCCGCGGCCATGCTCGTGAGGCGCTCGACGTATGGGCCGCGTTTCGCTTCAGGAAGGCGGTGCAGCTGATGACGCAGGCACACGGTCGTCACGAAGTCGGCGTATCGTTCCGCATTCGCGAAGGATGTGGGCGCCGGCTCGAGCGACACGTGCAAGTCCGTGAAGCCGGCCCGCTCGAGCCGGACGCGCGTGTCGTCCACACCGGCAAACGTCCACGGATCCTGCCAACCGGTGAAGAACGGGGCGAATTCGTCTTCGAGGGACAGGTCGGCTGTGCGGGTGTAGAGCGTCTCGAGATTGCGACCACCGCCGGCCTGCGACACGAGTCGGCCACCGTGACGGAGCACCCTGTAGACGTCCTCAAACAGCGTCCGTTGGTCGCGGATCCAATGGAACGTCGCGGTGCTGAAGACCGCATCGAACGCGTCGCCGACAAACGGCATCGCCGTGGCGTCGGCGTGCACGACCGCCACCGCAGCGGGCAGGTACCGGCGTGCTTCCGCCACCATCGTCCACGAGCGATCCGCGGCGGTGAGGTGGGCCCGTTCGGCGACCCGGGCATGAAGATCAGCGGTCAGGCGGCCCGTTCCGCATCCGACGTCGAGAATATCCTCGTCAGCGGCCGGGGCCAGTCGATCCAGAACACGCCGGCCCCACGCCTGTTGCGGGTCAGACACCTGGTGGTATCGTGCCGCATCCCAATCCGACATGAACTGAGTGTACAGTCCATCCCGCCACCATCGGCGGTCGTCTCAAGAGCATGATCATGCATAACGTCCTTGCGGCTGTCCTCATCACTGTGGCGCTCACCAGTCCTCCGCAGCAAGGTGAAGCGCCCAAGGCCATGCGTCTCGAGTACTACTCGTGGGTCGAGGCGGCAAAACTGCTCCAGCCCGACACCGTGGTAGTGATACCCCTCGGGGCGGCGCTGAAGGAGCACGGACCGCATCTTCGGCTGCGTAACGACCTGATTCTGGCGGAGTATTTCACTGGACGCGTGGAAGCTGCCTTGCCGGTCGTCATCACCCCACCACTCACCTACCATTTCTACCCGGCGTTTCTCGAGTATCCGGGCTCAACGTCTCTGACGCTCGACACCTCGCGCGACAGCACGGTGGAAATCGTGCGCAGTCTGGCGCGGTATGGTCCGAAACGGTTCTATGTCCTGAACACGGGCGTCTCCACGTCACGGGCCCTCGAGCCCGCCGCGGCAGTGCTCGCGCAGGAAGGCATCCTCCTGCGATACACCGACTTCAGCGGAGCAACCACCAGCGCGGCGGAGCGTGTGAAGCAGCAGACGAACGGGTCCCATGCCGACGAACTCGAGACGTCGATGATGCTCTACATCGACGAAGCATCGGTCGATATGCGGCTCGCGGTGAAAGATACAAATCCCGCATCCACGCCCTTCAGGCTGAATCGCCAGCCAGGCGGAACGGGCACTCACTCGCCGTCTGGCGTCTGGGGTGACGCCACGCTCGCTACTCGTGAGAAAGGGCGTGTGATCGTCGAGGGGGTGACGGCAGCTATTCTGGGCGACATCGAGGCCTTGCGCACTGCAGCGCTGCCGGCAGGTGCACCTGCGCCCGCAGTGAATAGTTCACGACCAGTCGGATCTTCGCCGGATGTGGCCACCGAGCGTGGAGCGTGTCTGCCTGGCGTCGAGCGTGACATCAAGCGCGTCGAAGCCGCCTTCAATACCTTCTGGCTGCAGCGGGACCCGATCGCCTTCGGTAGTCTCTGGTCCGAGCTAGGTGACATGGTGCACGGCGACGGCACCATCGAGCGTGGCCGGCGCGCGATCACGGAGAACCGGACGGCCCAGTTCAAGGCCCCCGAATACAAGTACGCCCGCCTCAGCCTCGCATTCACCACCATTCGTTGCGTCAATACTTCCGTCGCGGTCGTAGACGCAAAGTGGGAGTTGCGCGATGTCCTGGACGCCGCCGGCAAGCCACTGCCTCGCGCTGAAGGGTTCGCAACAATGGTGCTTATGGGGGGAAGTGGAACCTGGCTGATTGAGGCCTACCGATACAACACGAAGCCGGGTGCACCCGCCGGTCCAACGCTGCTCAAGAAACCCGGATACCCAGACAAGTAAGGACTCGCGCTATGCAACTCACCAGATTCATCGCGTTGACCGTGACGCTCGCCATCGTCGCGGGCCAGCATGCCTCGACGCAACAGGCACCCATGTTCGATGTCGTCATCAGGGGCGGCACGGTTTACGACGGCACCGGCGCTGCCGGGCGGCGGGCGGACGTCGGGATTCGCGGTGACCGCATCGCGGCAGTCGGGGACCTCGCCTCGGCGCCAGCCACCAAGGTCGTGGACGCCACTGGCCTCGCTGTCGCTCCGGGATTTATCAACATGCTGTCGTGGGCAACCGAGTCGCTGCTCGTGGATGGCCGGTCGCAAAGCGACATCCGCCAGGGCGTCACGCTCGAGATCTTCGGCGAAGGCAGTTCAATGGGGCCCATGACCGAGGCGATGAAGAAGCGCGCCTATGAAGAGATGGGCGACATCAAATTCGAGATTACCTGGACCAGCCTCGCCGAGTATCTGCGCGAGCTGGAGCGTCGCGGTATCTCCACCAACGTCGCGTCGTACATCGGCGCAACCACCATCCGCGAGCACGTGATCGGCCTCGAGGACCGCAAGCCCACGCCGCAGCAGCTGGACGAGATGCGAAGCCTGGTCCGCAAGGAGATGGAGGCGGGCGCGCTCGGCATCGGCTCATCGCTGATCTACGCACCAGCCTTCTACGCCTCGACCGAGGAACTGATCGAGTTGTGCAAGGTCGCGGCGGAGTACCGCGGCAAGTACATCTCTCACATGCGCAGCGAGGGGAACCGGCTCATGGAAGGGGTCGACGAACTGATCCGCATCAGCCGCGAGGCGAAAATCCCGGCCGAGATCTATCACCTCAAAGCCGCCGGGCAGGCGAACTGGCCAAAGATGGACCAGGTGATCGCGAAGATCGAGGCGGCCCGGAAGGAAGGCCTGAAGATCACGGCCGACATGTATACGTACACCGCGGGCGCCACCGGGCTCGACGCCGCGATGCCGCCCTGGGTACTCGACGGCGGTTACGAAGAGGCTTACAAGAGGCTCGCCGACCCACAGATGCGCCCGAAGATTGCCGACGCGATCCGAACCGGCGGAACAGACTGGGAAAACCTCTACGTCGCCGCCGGCTCACCGGACCGAGTTATTCTCGTCGGTTTCAAAAGCGAAAAGCTGAAGCCCCTCACGGGCAAGACGCTCGCCGAGGTGGCAAAACTGCGAGGCGAGGATCCTGTCGAAACCATCATGAACCTCGTGCTGGAGGACCGGTCGCGCGTCGGAACGGTCTACTTCCTGATGAGCGAAGACAACCTTCGGAAGCAGATCGCGCTGCCATGGGTCTCGTTCGGATCGGATGCGGGCTCGATCGCACCAGAGCTGCCGTTCATCAAGTCTTCAACGCATCCTCGCGCCTACGGCAACTTCTCGCGGCTGCTCGGGCGGTATGTGAGAGACGAAAAGGTCATCCCGCTCGAAGAAGCGATCCGCAAGCTCACCGGTCTGCCGGCAACCAATCTCGAGCTCGATCGGCGCGGGTTCCTTCGCGAGGGCATGTTCGCGGACGTCACCGTCTTCGATCCGCGGGCGATCGTGGATCGCGCCACGTTCGAGAAGCCGCACCAGTTCTCGACCGGGGTGCGGCACGTCTTCGTCAACGGCGGTCACGTGCTGGAGAATGGCGAGCACACGGGCGCCAAACCGGGTCGAGTCGTCCACGGGCCAGGCAAGAAGTAGCCGAGGGACTCCAACGCCAACTGCCAAAGCCACGCCCTGACCTGAAGGTCGTTGGCGTTACGGCATTCGCGAGCCTCAGCGTGGGATCCTTGAACTCCCACTGGACCAGCGCTTCCAGATATCGATGGTGGAGTTTGTCGACGGTTGGTGCGTCGGCGGCGATGGTGGTTCCGGGCGCCGGGTGTGGATCGCGTTGCCGTACCGTAACGGCAAACTGCCGGTAAAGCTCGGTGCCCTCGCCGAAGTGCCTGATGTTCTCGGCGGCGAACAACATGAAGCGCACGCCCACGAAGGCGGCCAGCAGCCCTGTCACGACCAGCCTGGCGCGGCCAGGAAGCAGACGCTCGAGCCGGACGTCGAGCCAGGCGAGCCCCTCCGTGATCAGGAGCGCCATGCCGACCGCCGGCATGTAGGCGTACCGCGACGTATTGCTCCAGGTGAAGAACGAGAACGGCAGGATCACGAGGATCAGCCAGGCGGTGGCAAAGATCACTCGCGGTGACCCTCGCAGCAGCAGCGCCGAGAGCGCCAGCGCGACAACGATGAACGACTGCAGGTTCCGCTTCCCCGCGTACAGCGTGACGACGTAGCCAAGAAGGTTGGGCAGCGCGTGCAGACCGAACCGGTAATGCCCCTCTTCGACCAGGTAGCTGCGGCTGTTCACCGAGAGGTCAACCAGCAGATAGATGGCAGAGCACGACGGCGTAGGGGACGAAGCGCCGGATCCGCGCCGACCATGTCCTCCATGACGACGCCCCCGTCGGCTGGGGCACAAACGCCCAGTCGGCGAGCACGAAGAGCGGCAGCAGAACGACCGCGCTCTCGTGTGTCATCAGCGCGAGACAGAATGCCGCGACGGAAATCGGCTTCCACCAGGAGCGCGACTGGCCGGCTCCGCTGAGAAGCCCGTACACCGCGATGACGCCGAAGAAGGTGGTCACCGGCTCGGCGAGCGCCGACACCCAGGCGGTTGCTTCGACGTGGGCCGGCATGGCCAGGAAATACACGGCCGCGAGGAACGCGAAGACCGGCTTGAAGCCGATACGGCCCGCGAGCAGAAACACGAGTACCGCGTTCGCGGCATGCAGCACGTTGTTGGCCCAGTGGAAGAGCACCGGGGATCCGCCGAAGAGCGGCGTGGCGGCCCAGAAGTAGAGAGAGATCACCGGCCGGTAGAAATGCTGGTGAGCGTTGACGTCGAGCAAGTCGCCGGGCCGGAACGTCAGCGTGCCGGCCAGCCATTGCAGGTCGTCCTGGAAAAACCAGTACCCTGTGGCCGGCCAATACAGGGCGAGCGCCAGGCCGGCCACGGCAGCCGCGGCCAGGAGCCTGTACCTTCCGCCCGCTACGGCGTCACGCATATGATGCGTATTGTCATGCATGTCGAACATCACCGGTGGCACTCACCTCGGCTTGGCTACGAACTCGGAGTCGCGGTCTTCGGCCACTATGGTCCGCCCATGCTGGCGTTTCCCACGAGCCAGGGTGACGAGTGGGAGCTGGAGGGCGCCGGGCTGATCGGCGCGCTTGCCGATTTCGTCGATGCCGGACGCGTCAAGATCTTCTGCGTCGGCTCCAACAACAGCGACTCCTTCATGAACAAGGGCGCCCACCCGTCACACCGCAGTTGGCGGCAGCGGCTCTTCGACGAGTACATCCGCGACGAGGTCATCCCGTTCATCCACTCGCACTGTGAGAGTCCGGGCATCCCGATCACGACGATGGGAGCGTCGATGGGGGCGTATCACGCCGCCAATACTCTCTTCCGATATCCGCACCTGGTGAAGCGCTGTTACGCGTTGTCGGGCATGTACGATCTGCGGCGGCTGATGGACGGCGGGTACGACGACAACTTCTACTTCCACAACCCGGTGGACTATCTCGCGAATCTCAGCGACCCATGGTTTTTCGAGCAGCTCGCGACCTGCGAGATCCGGCTGGCGACCGGATCAGGCCCCTACGAAGAGAGCCGCTTCACCCACGAGCTCGCGAACGTGTTGTCGCAGAAGGGCATCCGCCACTATCTGGACGACTGGGGACCGCTGCGGAGGCCACGACTGGCCTTACTGGAAAGTGCAGATGCGCGAGTATCTCAGTCGCTGGTAACGCCCAGGGCGAAGCGATCCAGCAGATACTGCCCATCCGCAATCACCTGATCGTCGTCTATCCACACGTCGCAGTGACGGGTGAGCACGTCGACGTGCGTGGTTGACTTCCAGTCGGCGTGAGTCTGGCTGCCATACGGATCCCCGAACGCAATATGGACGCCCGGCACCTTCTCATCCTGGAGAAGGATCCCGATCATCTCGCGCAACCCGAGGTTGGTGCCGAAGGCCAGCTCCCCGACGCGCTCACTGTTGGCATCGGTGTGACAATAATCCCAGAAATCCTTCTGCAGGTCCTTGCGCGCGCACTGCGCGTCGACAAGCCGTCCGCCGCGGATTTCAAGCACCAGCGGGTTGTCCTTCAACTCGCCGTACTTGGCGTTGAAATAATCGCCCGCAGTACCGTCACAGATGAACGTGCCGTCCACTGACCCCGGCGTGGTGAAGACTTCACCGGCCGGCAGGTTCGACCAGTACCGAGGGTTGATGATGCCGCTCGTCTTCACCCAGGCGAGTGAGCGGTCGAATGTCGCGCGAAAATCGGTACCGGCGGCGGTTTTGACCGACAGTGACGACGCCTGCTGCATGCGCTCGCAGAGCTCCTGGCTGAGGCGATCGACCTGCCGGTAGTCCGCGCGCATGCCTTCGCGCATGATCTGAGGGGTCACGCCCACCATATGCGCGTAGCGGATTCGACGCCGCTCCACGACCGCCACGATCGCCATGCGGGCACCGAGCTCACCCTCCTGGGGCTGAACGCAGAGGATCCCGGCGTCGGCCTGCTCGAGCACGTCGAGAATTTCCGGCGGGGCGGCGATCATCGGCCGGCGCGTAACCGATTCGATCAGGAGCGGACTGGTGATCGCGCCCTGGTTGGCGAGAGCCTGTTCAATGGCGGCGGCAACGTCGCGGCTGGCTTCATCGGCGATCAGGCGACGTGCTCGCCGGCCTTGATACCCAGGCATGTCTGGACCGCATTAGCGGCACCCTGCCGCAGCTCGTCAGGAAAAGCTCCGAAAAACATCTCTCAATTGTAATTTACGGACCCGCTGGGAGCCGAGAACTTCCGGCCAGCTAGTCGACGATGAAGGAGGGGACCTGCCCGCCGCCCGAGGTCACATTGGCAAGGCCGGTGGCGCTGAGACGCGTCAGATAGCCCTGCATCCGGCCGCGAAACAGGAACGGCGCGAGATCCACCAGCACGTCCGTGTCGGTCACGTGACCCGCGGCGTCGAATTGCGGAAAGACTTCGCGCCGGATGGGAATCCGCTCCTGCACGATCCACGATCCCCTGGGGTCCGCGAGCGCCGCATCGAGCGCGGAGTCCCACGCGCCAGCATCCATTTCCCACCCGAGCATCACGCCCTTGCCGCCGTACTCGTCGTTTGGCTTGAGCACGAGCGTGTCGCGCTCGCGCCGGCTCAACTCGAGCAGCGGTGCCTCGACGCCGTCCTTCTCTGTCGAGGTGTCAGACACCACACGTGTCCACGGCACATGGGCCGCGATGACGGCGTGCTCCATCGGCGTGAACATCCGCGCATTCGACGAATCGGTCAGAACCGCGAAGAACGCCTTCTTGTGCGGCAACTTGCACCGGAAGGTGTTCGCCACGCAGACGGCCCTGCTCTCGTAGGCGCGCACCAGCGCCGCGCAGTCGTCCGGCCGTTCGAGGATGTCGTTGATGAGAACGCGCCGGTAAACGAGGTCGATCCTGTGCCCGTGTGCCGACAGGGTCGTCCCGTCGAACACGAGGTCGCGGGGATCACTGATGATCGTCGGAACGCCTGCGGCGATGAAGGCATCACGCAGGATCTCGAACTCGGTCCAGGTCGGGACCTCGCGCCAGTCCACGATCGCGATCGTTGGTGGTTGCGCGCGGCCGCCCCATTCCCGGTAGCTGTCGAGGAGCGCGCCGAGTAGCGGCTCGATCGTCTGGTGAAACCGGACGGTGTGAGATTGCCGAAACTGGTCCATGACCGGAAGGTCATTGAACAACTCGGCCAGGCGCTGGGTGTACCCCGTTCCGGCCGGTGACTCCGCGTTGTACTCGGCGAAGTGCAAGCCGCCGGGCAGGAGAAACGCGTCGACGCGCGACGCCGTGCTGGCGGTGCCGTAACCCGGGTCAATGCGGACGAGACGCTCCTCCGCCTCGGTGATCCCGAGCTGGTCGAACAGCGAGCGGGTGGTGATGGCTTCGCGCGCGACCCGCTCGCCGATCACCGCCAACGTTTCAGCGGCTCGCCGGACCCGCGCTTCGTCGGCCGTGGTCAGGAAGAACGGCCGAAGGTAGGGGCAGTGGACGCGATCGCCGAACGTCAGCTTCCGGGCGCGCATTGCGCCAGCAAACGCGAGGCTGTACTCGGGCGAGCGTTCCTCGCCGGGTCGCAGCAGCGTATGCCACTCGTCGATGAGCTCGGTCATTTGGCTCGGGCGGCTGCGCCCGGCGCCCCGGTGAAGCCGGTCGAAGGTCCAATGCCGAGCATCTCTTCCCAGCGCGGCCAGCACTGCGAGGGATGACCGTTCAGCGCCCGGTCGACAACAAGGTTCGACATCTTCTCGACCACCAGGTCGAAGTAGAACGGCGTGATGCGGTCCCGTTCGAAATCAGGCGCCGGGTTGAGATAATCGATCGCGTACGGCACGCCTTCCTTGATCGCGAACTCGATGGTGTTCATCTCGTAGCCGAGCGCGAGGTTGATCGTCTGCGCGTCGCGAACGACGCGAGCGCCGACCTCGGGTGCCAGGTAGTTGTGATCGACGAGGTAGCGACGCTCCTTGACGTCATACGCCACCGGCGTGATGTCGGTCTTGCCGAACGTGAAACACCGCACGTACTGGTCGAAGTTGATGAATTCCTGCAGCGTCATGCAGTACGGCGCGGTCTGGTCATAGGCGGCCAGCAGCTCCTGCTTGTCGTTGACCTTGTAGACGTGCTTCCAGCCGCCGCCCGAGTACGGCTTCAGGATCGCGGGCCGACCGACGTAGTCGAGCAGCGCGTCCCAGTCGATCGGGAACTTGAGGTTACGGAGCGACTCGGGCGCCAGGTCGATGTCGGCCGGATACCCCTTCTGCGGGATCAGGACGGTTTTCGGAATGGCGCACCCGAGCTTCGCCATCAAGGCGTAGTTGAAAAACTTGTCGTCGGCCGTCCACCAGAAGGGATTGTTGATGACGTAGGTGCCGTGCAACACGGCGTTTTTCAGCGCGCCCCGGTAGTACTCCACTTCGTGGGAGATACGGTCCACGATCACCCGGTAATCGGACGGCTTGTCCATGGGAGTCCCGCCGAGCGAGACCATCTCCGCGGTGATCCCGTCCTTGGCGCCGATCTGGTTCACGCGATCGATGAACGCCTGCGGGAAGCTGTACTCGCGTCCGCACATCAAGCCGATCTTCATCACTATGCTCCCGCCTTGTCCATGCCCCGCTTGGTCTCGTCGATCAGGTGCCGCATCACGAGCCGCATGTCGCCCGTCTGCTTGTAGACCGCAAGCTGGCGGTCCGCGCTCGTGCCCTCGCGCAGGATCGTATGCACCTGGTTCACCGCCTCGCGGCTGCCAAGCGGATCCACCACATCGTCCACGAACTCCAGCAGTTCCAGTGCCAGCTCGCGCATCGGCACTTCGACCTGCCGGCCGAAGTCGATCAACTTCCCGTTCATGCCCCAGCGCGCGGCGCGCCACTTGTTCTCTTCGATCAGGGCCTTGCGATACAGGCGGTAGCCCTGGTTGCTCTCGTAGAGCTTGTGCAGCTTGACGATGATGGCCTGGCAGAGCGCGCCGAGCATGACCGCATCTTCAGCGCGCGTGGGAACGTCGCACACGCGGAACTCGAGTGTCCCGAACAATGGATGCGGACGCACGTCCCACCAGATCTTGCGCGCATCGTCGATGCACTTCAGATCGACCAGGAGCTTGATGTAGTTCTCGTACTCGCTCCACGAGTTGAAGTGATCCGGGACGCCGGTCCTGGGGAAGCGCCGGAAGATCGTCGTCCGGTACGACATCAGGCCGGTGTCGCGGCCCATCCAGAACGGAGAACTGGTCGATAGCGCCAGCAGATGCGGCAGGAAGTACCGCGCCTGGTTCATCAGGTCGATCGCGGTCTGGCGCTCGGGGACGGCGACGTGAACGTGCAGACCAAAAATCAACAGAGACCGGGCCAGCTGCTGGAGCTCTTCGACGATGCCGTCGTAGCGGACGCCAGGCGAGAGCACCTGGTCCTTCCAGTGGGAGAACGGGTGCGTGCCGGCGGCCGCGACCGCGAGCCCGACTTTCTCCGCCGAGGACGACAGGTCCCGTCGGATCCGGAAGATCTCTCCGCGCAGTTCGGAGACGTCCGCGCAGATCTTGGTACCGACCTCGACGATGGACTGGTGAAGCTCGCGTTTGATCTGATCGCCCAGCACCGGCGCACTGGACGCCAGCAGTTCAGACACATGCGATCGCAGTTCCCCGCTGTCGGGATCGACGATCTGAAACTCCTCCTCGACGCCAAGCGTGAAGCGAAACATCGAGGGAATCATATATTGCTATTGGCTGACCGATGTCCCGGCAGCCCTAAAGGGCTGCGCTACAACTCCATCCGCGTGGAGACGTGTAGCGCAGTCTTCAGGCTGCCAACTTGCGGGTGGTGGAGTCACGATTGGAACCATATTGCGATGTGTGGCGAAAGGCGGCTGAGGTAGTCTGATTTGGCACCATGATCCTCAGGATTGCCCTGTTGCTCGTTAGCGTCCCCTGCTCGCCCATGGCGTCGACAGCCTCTATCACGCCGCGCGCAGCCAGACGCGGGCCGCCGTGAGCTGTCAGCAGGTTCAGGCGCGCGTCCCAGTAGCGGCTGGCTGCGCCTGACTGGCTGCGAGATCGACTACGTGCGCGCCGGGTATCGCGAGATCCGCGGCCGCGTCACGGAACTCTTCATCCCGATCCGGCCGATCGGTTCCTCACCGGCGCAACCGTCTGCCATCGTCCTCTCGACGCGCGATCCCGCCTTGCTGGCTATCGTCGAACGCGGCCTTTCGGGTCCGGCGCAGAAGGACCGTGAGGCATTCCTGGTGATGATGCTGAAGATCGTGACCGCGTTGGGCATTTCCAGCGAGATCGAGGGCTTCACACGTCCGCCTCTCGAGATGTTGCGGACGCGTGGCAGCCTGGCGGCCATCAAGGCACCTCTCGATGATCGCTTCACGGTCCTCGACCTTGGCGCGCGGCCGCGACTGCTGTTCCCGGTCCTGGAATCGCTCGTCGGCGTCGCCGCGCTGCTCGTGTTGCTGTTTCGGTCCGAGTTGAGGCGGCGGATCATGCCGAGAAGGCCAACCGTGGAGCCAGTGGAGTCGCCCGGACCATTGCCCCGGGTGGATTTACCCTCGCCCGCGATCCAGCCGGCGCCCGAGATCGCGGCTTCGCCGCCTGATGCTGGTGAACCTGCCACCGCATGCGGCGCCTTCGGCTCTCGAAGGCGCGCCGCCGCTCGGGCACCAGGCCGGTGTGCGTTCGGCGTTGACGAGGGTCCTGCCCGGGATCACGTTCAATGCCGAGGGCGTCGGACAGTTCAACCGGCCTGATCATTCGATCCGGGTCGAGCTTGGCGGAGCACCCGAAGTCTGGACGGCAACGCTGGAAGTCACGGGCCATGCCGCCACCGCGGCGTTGAGGCGCCTGATCACCCAGACCGGCTGGCAGGCCTACGCGCCGCTGCTCGGACGCTTTCTCACATCGGAGGACCTGAAGACGACCGGCCGGTGAACCGCGATCGTGCTGAGTCGTCCGCGTGTTGTGTGCTGTGTTTCTTCTGTGTTTCTTCTGTGGCTCTGTGGCCTGTGTTTCTTCTGTGGTCACGAAATCGTGACCAGCTCGCGCCTGGGCACTGGCGCAGTCCTGGCGAGGCTCAGGGCCAGCTTCTTCACGGCCTCGTCTATCTCTGACGGCCGTACGCTCGAGAAGCACAGCCGCATCTCGGCGTCCCCTGCCGGATCTGCGTAGAAGGCATCGCCCGGTACGAACGCGACGCCATTCGACAGTGCCTGCTCCAGCACGGCGCGGGCGTTCAAACCGGCACCAACCCGGCACCACAGGTAGAGCCCGCCCCGCGGGCGCGCAAACCGCAACGCCCCGGCCGGCACATAACGCTCGAGCGCGTCGATCATCTGCCCGCACCGGGTCGCATGGGCGGCGCGGAGCGTCCCGAGATGACGGTCGAAGCTGCCCTCGGTGATGAACCGGGCCATCGCGAACTGCGACAGGTTCTGCGTGTGCGGATCGAGCCGCTGCTTGATGATCGCCATCTGGTCGATGATCGATGGCGTCGCAGACAGCCATCCGAGCCGCAAGCCGGGCGCCATCACCTTCGAGAAGCTGTTCAGATGAATGACGAGGTTCTGTTCGTCCAGCTCGTACAAGGAGGGCGGCGGCGCCTCGTTGAAATAGAGCTCCCGGTAGGTGCCATCCTCGACGATCGGCACCCGGTATCGCTCCGCCAGCCGCAGCAGCTCACGTCGCAGCCGGATCGGCATGGTGACGCCGGTCGGGTTCTGGAACGTGGGGTTGGTGTAGATCAACTTCGGGCGATACCGAACCAGGAGATCCTCCAGTTCGTCGGGATCGCTGTGCAGGACGTCCCATCCGATCAGCTTCGCGCCGGCGGCTCGGAACGACTGGATGGCGCCGAGATAACCCGGGCGATCCACGATGACGGCATCGCCTGGATCGATGAGGCAGCGGGCCAGCAGGTCGAGACCCTGCTGCGCGCCAGCCAGGATCAATACGCTTTCGGCGGGGACCTTGAAGCGTTCCGCAATCGCGTCACGTAGCGCCGGCTGCCCCTCCGTTGGTCCATGACGCCAGGTCGCGTCCGCGTCCTTCTTCAGGACCTGCACGATCGCGCGCTGAAAGGTCTCGGTCGGAAACAGGTCGATCGCGGGTTCACCAGCGGCCAGTGAGAGCATCCGCGCGTCCGAGGAGTGCCGAATGGCATCGCGCATGGTCGGATCGCTCGAACGGAGCGCCGCGGCCGCGATTTTTCCACGCCACGCGAACGGGGTTCCGGACGGTTCCGGCGCGGCACAGACGAACGTCCCGCGACCCACATAACCCCGGAGCAATCCTTTCGACTCGAGCTCGCGGTAGGCACTGACAACGGTCGTGCGGCTGATCTGCAGACGCGAAGCGAGCTCACGCTCTGGCGGCAGCCGGGAACCCGATGGAATCTCCCCGCGGGCGATCGCCGACTCGAGCAAGCCCACCAGGTGGCCATACAGCGGACGGGCTTTGCGCTCGAAAGCGCGCTCGATCTGTCCAATCATGAATCAACTCCCAACTCCCAACTACCAACTTCCAACGTGCCGATCAGCGCGGCAGTCGATAGTTCCAAATTTACGGGGAGGCGCAAAGGCCAATTTGAGCTTGGTAGCGGTCCAATGGGACCAATGAAGGGTCCAAAGTCGCCAGATTACGCCTGATTGGACCTATTTCAGGTTTTCTTTGATCAGGTCGGTATTGATGGCGAAGGCCGCCTCGGCCCCTTCGGCGGCCGCGACGATCACCCACTGCACGTCGCGAGACGCATCCCCCGCGACGTAGAGGCCGCGCAGGTGCGTTGTCTCGTACTTGCCCGTGTGGACGGTGCCTTTGTCGTTCATCTCGCAGCCCAGGGCGGTCGCAAGAACGGACTGCTGGTACTGCCCGGTGGTGAAAAACAGCGCCCGGCGGGCGGCAGCGTCCCGGCCGGCGAAGACAATGCGCTGGAGGATGCCGTCACGCCCCTCCAGGCGGACGATACGTTCTTCCGCGACCGTGATGCCATTGCGCGACAGCCTGGCGATCTGGCGTTCAGCCAGCTCTGAGGGACCATCCGTGCACAGCAGGATGTCGGATGACCACGCGGTGAGCTCGAGCGACAGGCCGTAGCCCTTCTCCCCGTTGCCGTATACGGCGAGGGGCTCGTCGCTCACTTCCCAGCCGTCGCAGTAAGGGCAATGAAAAACGCTGCGGCCGTACAGCGCCTCAATGCCCTCGAGACGTGGGACGTTGTCGCGCACGCCGGTGGCAATCAGGAGCTTGCGTGATTCCACGGTCTCACCGGTCTCGAGCGTCGTCACGAACCGGCTTTCCTCGCAGCGCGCGTCGGTCACGGTGGCGTCACGCAGGGTGACGGTGGCGTATGGCTTGAGCTCCTCGCGCGCCTGCCGCAGGAACTCGAGCGGCGGCACGCCGTCCCGCGTCAGGAACCCGTGCATCGCGTGCGACGCCTCGTTGCGTGGATGGCCGTTGTCGAGCACGAGCACTTTCCGCCGGCAGCGCCCGAGCACGAGTGCGGCGCTCAGACCTGCCGGTCCGGCGCCGACAATGACGACGTCAAACATGAACGGCCGTGAGCTCCTGGAAGCGGGGATCGCTGTGAAGCGACTCGAAGTCACGGTCCCGGGCTGCGCGTGCACTCGTCAGGGCCGGCTGCAACGCCCGGACGCGCGCCAGTGAATCGAGCGCACGATCGGTGTCATTGCGCAGGGCATGAAGGACGGCGATGTAGTACCGCGTCGCGGGATCATCGGCGCCACGCGCGACCCGTGCCTCGAAGGTCTTGAGCGTCCGCTCGAAGTGCCTGGCCGCATCCTCGGTGCGACCGGCACGCAGATAGGCGGCGCCGACCCTGACGCCCAGTTCGATGTTGGTGCGCTCACGAAGGGCGTGATCGCTCGAATTGATGAAGGCGAGCTCGCGCTCGTACTCTTTGAGCGCGTCGGTGTAGCGGCCCTGCAGGTAGTAGACATAACCGAGGCGGCCGTGTGCCCCGACGATCTGCAGACCGGCGTTGCCCGACATGTACTGTTCCTGGAGGTCGACAGCGCGGCGGCTGATCTCTTCGGCGCGGGCGTACTCACCCTGCCACGCGAGCAGCAGGCTCAATTGCAGGTAGGAGTAACCGGCTTCGGGATTGAGCTCGATTGCTCGCTCGAACTCGGGGATCGCGGCGGCGAAGTCACCCTTGCCGATCCACAACGCGCGGGCGAGACCCTGGTGCGCCTGGCCGTTGTCGGGCTCGAGGCGAATGGCCTCGCGCATCTCGGTGATCGCCTCGTCGACCTTGCCCTGGTTCAGCAGCGAGGCTCCGAGCCACATGTGGGCATCGCTAAGCTCCGGGTCGATGGTCAGCGCCCGGCGCTCCAGCTCGATCGCCTTCTCGATCATCTCGGGCATGCTCATGAACGTGCCCTTCAAGCCGTAAGCACCGCCGAGCGCCGCCCAGGCGACGGCGTACTCTGGATCGTGGCGCGTGGCGTCCTCGAAGGCGCCGATGGCGCGGTCCATCGACTCTCGTGTCGCCTGGCGCAGGTTCATCATGCCGCGCGCATAGCTCTCGTAGGCCTCGACCGAGCGCGTCTCCTGCTTCTCGATTTCCGCGACCTCGGTGCCCTGGAGCGCGAGATTGAGGCCCTGCGTCAATTCGTAGACGATCTTGTCCTGCAGCTCGAAGATGTCGTCGATCCTGCCGTCTACCTTCACGGTCCGCTCCACCTCGCCGGTTGCGACCTCAACGAAGTTGGCGGTGATCCGGATGCTCGTGCCGAGGCGCTGATACCCGCCGACCACGACCCACGAGGCGCCCAGGCGCCGGCCGATATCGATCGCCAGCGAATCATTGAGATGCGCGTCGGTGCTCAGGTTCCTGAGCGCGTCGTAGACACGGGCGCGGCCGATCACCGACAGGTTGTGGACGTTCTTCAGATCCGAACTGACGGTTTCGGCGATGCCGGTGCCGATCCAGTCATCCGCGGGCTCGCGCGTGATGTTCGCGAACGTCATCACCGCGACGCAGCAGCCGACCGCGGTCACGGGCGGTGTTACGGCGGCGCTGATGCGTGAGGTCCGCCGCGGCTGGGCATCGAGCTCCGCCACGATCGCTTTCAGATCGGTGTAGATCTCGCGCGCCGACTGATAGCGAAAGGCCGGCGACTTCTCGAGCGCACGGGCGATGACCGCATCGAGCGCGGCCGGGATGCCGGTGGTGTAACTCGATGGCGGCGGCGGGTCCTGGTGCAGGATGTGATCGATGATCTCGGTGGAAGTCGTCCCCTCGAATGGCATGCGGCCGGTCAGGAGCTCGAACAGCACGATGCCGAACGAGAACAGGTCCGAGCGGTGGTCGACCACCTTCCCGAGCGCCTGTTCCGGCGCCATGTACGAGACCGTCCCGATCACCATCCCCACCATCGTCATCTGTGGCTTAGTGACGTCGAGCCCGTCCTGGGGCACGATCTTGGCGAGGCCGAAGTCGAGAACCTTGATCAGACCCCGACCTGTGCGCATCAGATTGGCGCTCTTGATATCGCGGTGGATGATGCCCCGGGAGTGCGCCTCGTCCAGCGCATCCGCCACCTGGATCCCGGCCTGGATGGCTTCACGCAATGGCAGCGGCCCGCGGGCGAGTCGAGCCGCCAGCGACTCGCCATCCACGTACTCCATCGCGATGAAGTCGGCGCCCTCGCTTTCGCCGATGTCATAGGTGACAGCGATGTTCGGTGACCGCAGCATCGACGCGGCCCTGGCTTCGTTGAGGAGCCGGGCGCGGCTCTCCGGGTCCGACTTCAGCGAGGGCGACAGGAACTTCAACGCAACCGGCCGACCCAGCCTCAGGTCATCGGCCCGATAGACCTCTCCCATCCCGCCTGCTCCGAGGCGCTCGACGATCCGGTAGTGTTGAACTGTTGTACCGACCACGTCTCTGCCTTTGAGACGCCATGGGTGTAAGCGGCGTCCCAATATAAGTGTCCAGTATAGTTGGAGGTTCATGAAGCGATCGACAGCCGCCGCAGTGGCGTTCTTTATGTGGATAATCCCCGCCCTCGCACAGGCCCAGACGGAGCCGCACCAGCATCCGGCGCCCGCCGAGCCGGCTGCGCCGACACCATGGCATTTCATGCAGGACGGCGTGGCGTGGTTGACCTACAACAACCAGGGCGGACCTCGCGGCGGCGAGGATTTCGGCTCGCAGAACTGGTGGATGGGGATGCTCAGCCGTCCCGCCGCCGGGGGCCGGTTGCAGTTCAACCTGATGCTCAGCCTGGACGCGCTGACGCTCGGCAACGACGGCTACCGTGAGATCTTCCAGGTCGGCGAGACGTTGAACGGCGTTCCGCTGATTGACCGCCAGCATCCCCATGACTTCCTGATGCAGGCGTCGGTCGGCTGGAAGCACGTGATCGGGCGCGGTTTCTCGCTGACGCTGGCCGGCGCGCCGGTCGGGGATCCCGCGCTCGGCCCGGTGGCCTTCATGCATCGAGCTTCGGCCGCCGAGAACCCCACCGCACCGCTGGCGCACCACACCTTCGACTCGACCCACATCGCGATGGGCGTGGTGACAGCCGCTGTCGATCGCGGTCCATTCCAGGTCGAGTCCTCGATTTTCCAGGGACGCGAGCCCGACGAGCAGCGCTGGGACCTGGTCGACTTCGGCCCGCTCGACTCATGGTCGGTCCGAGGCTGGTATCGGCCGAACAGCCAATGGGAGTTCCAACTCTCGCACGGCATGCTGACAGAACCAGAGCCAAACGAGGACGGCAACGTGCACCGGACGACAGCGTCCGCGGCGTGGACGCGTCCGCACTCACGCGGCGCGACCTCGACGACGGTTGCGTACGGCCGCAACGACAAGATCAGCGACGACAACAACGCCTTCCTTGCCGAAAGCACGCACACCTTCGGTGCAAATGCTCTCTACGGTCGCTATGAGGCCGTCGAGGTTGAAGGCGATGTGCTCCGCTTTGGTTCGCACGGCGGGGGTGGACACCACGCCGAGGACGAAGTGGGAGCCGATCCTACTCCGCTGGTGCAGGCCTTAACCCTGGGCGGAGTACGCACATTCGGCCGCTGGGCAGGGTGGGACCTCGGCGTCGGCGGCGACGTGACCTTCTATGGCGTGCCCGACAGCCTCGCGCCCACGCACAGCAACAGCCCGACGTCCTTCCATGTCTATCTGCGCGTCCGGCCACCAGCGCCGATGGGGCGCATGGTCAACATGATCATGACCAAGATCGGCCACTAGGCATGGAAGAGGGAAAAGGGAAGATGGAAAAGAGCTCTATTGGGAGTTGGTCATTGGAAGTTGGGAGTTAGCGACTCCCCTTGGCCTTTGAGCCAAGCCAAGACTCCCTGAAAGCCTTCTGTTCCGGCGTCAAGGTGCCGCCGGTGGACTCGATCGGAGCAGCCTGCAGCGCGGGATCTTCGCCGAGGGTCAGCGTTGATTTGATGACGACGCCGGAGGGACGGCGGAATTCGATCGCGAGCTTGTCGCCAGGCTTGCGGTCCTTCAGTGCGGCGGCGAGCGCGGTAAAGGCGGCGCCGTCAATCGACGTGATCACGTCGCCCTCCTCGAGGCCTGCGGCGAAGGCAGGCGTGCCGAACGGCACGAGGGATCCGACCGTAGCGGCGTTCTGGCGATCCATCTGCAGCCCTGTCCAGGGCGCACCAGCGCTGCGCTTGCGCACCACGATCCCGGCGGGCGCCAGCAGCTTGGCGTAATCAGGCGCCTCATTACCTTCGACGTAGCGGGCAAAGAACTCGCGCGCAAAGGCGCTGTCGCCTGACACCTCGGCCAGCCGCTCACGCGCGTCGTCCTGGGTGTAGGGCTTCGCCACGAGACCCGGCTGCGGACCACCAGGGCGGCCGTGCACCTTCCACATCATCTGCATGTAGTCGTCGAGCGAGCGTTTGCCATTCGTGCGGGCGCGCAGCTCGAGATCCATCGCCAGGGCGAGCGCCGAACCGTATGTGTAGTAGCTGATGAACGAGTAGCTGCTGTTGGTGGCGTCTACGGAACGAGCGGCATCGCTGAAGGGCGCGAATTGACTCATCTGCACCGCGGATCGGAACTGCCGTCCGGGATGCGTCGCCACGCCGAGCGCGGAGTTGGCCAGACCGATCATCGTCTGCTCGGCGGGGCGTAAACCGGCGCGGCCCATGACGAGGCCGCCGTAGTACTGCGTGAACCCTTCGGCGATCCACATCTCGCCCGACATGTTCGCCTCTTCGAAGTTGAAAGGCTCCAGTGTCCTGGGGCGGATCCGCTCGACGTTCCAGGCATGAAAGAACTCATGGGAGACGGTGCCGAGCGCACCCCGCACCGCTTGCGGGTTCTTGAACGAAGAGGGTGACGCCACGACGGTGCTGTTGCGATGCTCCATGCCGTCACCGCCGCCCCAGGGGACGTAGTCGCCAAGGAACGTGTAGGTCCCACCGTCGAACTCGGGGAACTCGCCAAAGATCGCGCCTTGCTCGCGGACGATCTTTTCGGTACCGGCGACATACTCATCGAGCGCCGAGTCAGGACCGTCATGATGGACGGCCGTGATGATGGTGAACGCCTTACCGTCGGGATTGGTGACCTTGAAGGACCGGACCCCGAAGTCGCTCATCTCGGTTGGGCTGTCCATGAAGTACTGAAAGTTCGGGGCCGTGAACGTCCACGGATCCTTGGTTGGAAAGAGCTGCGTCGCGACCTTCCAGTTGCTGCCTGCCGGCTGGACGAATGTGATCCGCACGGGCCGCATGTCGAAGCCGCGCGCCCACATGAACGTCGCCGGAATGTTCATGTGCGCATGGGTCGTGTCGATCCCGAGATAGGTGCCGTCCACGTGATTGCCGAAGATCTTGTAAGTGATGCGCACCGTGCCGTCGTGTCCCGTCACGTTCCACTGGTACGGATCGGGCCGCGTGATGGGGAGCGCTTTGCCCTTGCCGTCCACGGCCTTCACCTCGAAGACGTTCTTCGCATACTCGTGGAGCGCGTAGCGGCCCGGCGAGGATCGGCTCATCCGGGCTTCGAGCGTCGCCGGGGCCGACGTGAAGGTGACCTCGACTTCAGCGTAGTGATGCTCGGGCGCTGGGAACGAGATCCGGTATTCAGTGGGGGCTTGGGCGATCGCCGCAGTCGCAGCGGCAATCGAGAAACAGAAGGTGAAAACAGCGGAACGGTCTCGAACGATGCATGTGGAATCATCGTAGCATCTGACTCCGCGCTCGGATCCCGCCGACGGCGGTACCGCCTTGATGACTTCACGCACGAGATCCCACTGATTGAGTCCCTGGCTACCGTAGTCCAAACCACGCCGCACGATGACCAGGTCGTGCGTCGGGACGACGACAACATACTGACCGCGGTTGCCGTTCGTCGAATACGCGTCCTTGGGTACGTCTTTCCTGATTGTCTGGGACGAGCCACCAATGGCCTCCATATTCGTTATTACGCTGCGCCGTTGCCGGTGCCGGCGTTCGCACGAAATTGATCCACTGGCGCGAGATGAGACGCTGACCGTTCCATTCACCGCCCTGCAGGTAGAGCAGGCCCAGTCTCGCCAGGTCCCGGGCGTTGGTGTAGACCTGGCTGCTCAGGATGAAGTCGCCGAATCGGTCGGTGCTGAGGAGCGTGTTGCGCATGCCGATGCGGTCGAGCAGCGCCTTGCGTGGGAACTCGAGGTAGGTACGCGAGTCACCGAGGGCCTGCTTCATGGCGTAGACCGCGAGCAGCGTGTCGTAATTTTCGTAGTCCCAGTTCGTGCCAGGCTCGCGGATCAGACCGCGGTTGCGCGCGCCATCCACGGAACTTGCGCCGGCCCAGTAGGACATGACCGGATCCTGTTGCGTACTCGAGGCCGCCGTTGTCGATGGTTTCCAGTCCGCTCGACATGTTGAGGTACATGGCGCAGCGTGATCTTCGACCGCGGGTCCTGCACGGAACCGCGTCCGCGGGGCAGCCACTCGAATCCGAGCGGTGTGTCGAGCGCGAGCTTCCGCTGATCGACGAGGATCCCGAACAGCGTTGCCGCAATGCTCTTCGCCGTGGACCACGTTCGCGTGCGCGTCGTCATGTCGACACCGGGGGCATAACGTTCGTGAATGATCCGTCCCTTGTGCACGACCAGCAGGCTGAGAGTCACCTGCTCCGGCGATTCCCGCTTGAACGTCCAGTCAGACGCGGCCTGCAGCGCTGCTGCGTTCACGGCGGCGGGCAGTGGCTGCTTCGCAACGAGATCGCCATCGGGCCACGGCGTCAGGGCCGGATCCCAGCGAGCGGTGATGGGATGTCGAGCTCCGGGAGGCCGGCGATGTCGTCGAAGGTCTGGTTCGGGGCGAGAATCACGCAGCCCAACCCGGTCCGGAAGGCCGCGCGCATCACCGGGACGCCATCGTCCTTACCGATCGCCACGGCGCGGCGGGCGCGGTCGATGACATAGTCGCCGCCGGTCGGGAGTACCGATCGGTTCGGGCAGGAATTTCAGTTCCTGCGCGAAGATCTGTTCGATCGTCCGATTCGACGTGAACAGGCCGTTGCACATGAAGATGGCTTGCTGGCCGCGCTGAATCATTTCGCGCTGGCCGCGCCAGTAGTCGTAAGTGGCCCCTTGCTGCCACGCAAGCGGCGTTACAAACCAGAGAGCAACCAATACGAGCGACAGCGCCGATGGGTCTCGTGGGGGACATGCGCAGAGGATAGCCCAAGGCGCGCACGGCGCGCCTGCGAGGAAGCGGCGCGGGGTGTCGGGGCCCCCGCAAGCGACCGAGCCGGGGTGTGGGGCAGAGCCCCACGTGAGTGTAGATGTGGGTCGGGGGCTGAGAGCGATCTCAGCCCCCGACGAGCCTGGCCGCGGGCCTGGGTTCGCCCGGGAGAGGGGATTCGAGCCGGCCTTTTTGGCTGACGAGGCAGGATGTCAGCCGGTCGGCACCGGTGGGTGTAATTGTTACCGCTCTAGGCGACCGCCTTCGAATGGGAGCCGCCGTTCAAGTTCATGAACCGCGTCGGCCGGGCACCTTCCATCCTGATAAACGCGCCGTCGCGCGTCTGCAGAAGGAATTTAGCGTCCACTAACGCGCCCAATAGGGCATTGCAAACGTCGCGATCGAGACCCCACAGGCGCTGTGCCTGGGGTGCCGTCAGCCGAAGTCCAGGCATCTCCACAAACTCTCCCTGGATCCGCTGCAGCACGTCGTCGATACGCATTTGGCCCTCCCTTTGGGGTCACTCCAAAGGCCTCGGTCTTACTTTTCAGTCGATATCTGGCTGGATAGCAACCCGTGTACCGCCTCAACCGGAAGCACAGTTATCCGATTGCCGTAACGGCAAGTGCTTTCGCGGCTGCACTTACCGAATCGGCCGTTAACTGCGGCACTGGTGTTGGTGCGGCAGAGTTCGCTCGACGGTGTAGGGGCGGGCGTCGGCGGTTGTCGGGATTCCATACGGACGCCGTGCGACGACGGATCCGCGGTCACACAGACGGCCCCGCATTGCGCGAGGCCGACCTATCGGGTGCGTCGTGATTACAGCTGGCGGAGGGCGGTGACGACGGGCGTGCGGGCCGCTTTCCAGGCCGGCAGCAGACCGCCAAGCAGGCCCATGACGGTCGCGTAAATCAGCGCCTGGCCGAGCAGCGCCGGCGTGACCCGGAACGCGAAGGCGACCTGGCTGAACGACTGCCAGTTCATGGTTGCGGTCTGGTAACCGTCAAACGCAAGGTATGCCGCCAGGCCGCCGATGATCCCGCCGATGAGACTCAGAACGATCGCCTCAACCAGGACCGAGATCACAACCGGCAGACCATTGAAGCCCAGGGCGCGCAGTGTTGCGATCTCGCGGGTCCGGCTCGCCACGGCGCTGTACATCGTGTTGACCGCGCCAAAGATCGCACCCAGACCCATCAGCCCCGCGATGATGAAGCCGACCGTTCGGATGACCGTCTGCAGCGTGCGGGACTGCGCTTCGTAGTAATCCTGCTCCTTGACGACTGTCACACGCAGCCGCGGATCGGCCGTCATTCCGTCCTTCACGGCCTGGAACGAGTCGGCGGATTCGAGGCGCGCATAGACAGACTGGTAGGAGTTGCCGCGACGATAGGCCGGCTGCAACACGCGCGCGTCGCACCACAGCTCCGATTCGGCCACGGATCCATTCGCTTCGAAGATCCCGACGACGTGCCAGGTGTTTTCCCCCCAGCGCACGCTGGATCCCACCGACAGATTGGCAAACTGTCGCATCGCGGCGCGCCCGACGATGATCTCGTTGCGGCCGGACTCGAACATCCGGCCCTCGGCGATCTTCACTTCGGGACGGACGGCCAGCACGTTCATCGACACGCCTCGCAGCGGCACGTTGGCATCCGTCCCGGTCGCCACCAGCGGGTGATTGACGACGACGAAGAGTTCGGCCGAGGCGACGGGGCCGTTCGCACCCTTCAGAATGCCGGGCGTGTCCATGATCAGGCGAGCGTCCTCTCCGGAGAAGCCGCTCGTCATCTCTGTGTCGCTGCCGGTCCGCAGCACGACGATCCGCTCGGGATCGCCGGCCTTCGTCATGGCGGATTTGAAACCCTCGGCAATCGAGAGGACGGACACGAAGACGATCACCACGCCGGCAATCCCGATGATGGCCACGGCAGAGGAGCCGGCCCGCTCACGGATCGAGCGCAGGTTGACGCCGGTAACGGCAATGATCTGGGACAACATCGATCAGCTCCTGCGCAACGCGTCTACGATCTTGAGCCGGCTGGCTTGCAGCGCCGGCACCATGCCCGACATCACGCCAAGCACGAGCACCAGCACGACGCCAAGCACGACGTCCTTCGGTGGAAAGTGGAAGATCGGCAACAGGCCGCCTGTTGGATCCCCCTGCGCAATGACCATCCATGCCAGCGCCAGGCCCAGTGAGCCGCCGAGCACCGCTACCAGCGTCGACTCGAGGAGCACCATGGCGAGGACCTTGCGGTCATTGAACCCGAGCGTCTTCAGGATGGCGAGTTCGTTGGTCCGCTCGCGGATCGACTGGGCCATCGCGTTCCCGGCAACGAACAGGATGAAGAGGATGACCACGGCGGCGATCACCGTCATCATTGTCCCGACGTCTCCGACCTGCTTGGCGAAGTCGGCGACAAACGCCTTCTCTGTCGCGGTCTTGGTTTCGGCCGGTGAGTTCGCAAAGAGCGCGTCCATCCGTCTCGCAACGTCGTCGGCCTCAGCGGGATTCGCTACCCGCACGATGTACCAGCCAACCTGGTCGCGGCCGAAGCCCTGTTCGATCGTCTCGTTCAGGTACTTGTAGTGAAAGAAGAACTGGGTCTTGTCGGTGCCGACGACCGGCGAGTCATAGATCCCGTCGACCGTGAACTCCCACGGCGAGTCGTCAGGTTTCCGGTAGATGGTGCCCTGAAGCGGCACGCGGTCGCCCACCTTCCACCCGAACCGCTTCGCCGTATCGATCCCGACGATGGCGCCGGTGCGATTGGCCAGCCACGCCTGCTTCTGATCCTCTGGGATCACGAACTCGGGATACATCGCGAGGTAGCTCTCGGGTTCCACGGCGAAGTTCGCGATGAAGTTGCTCGGGTCCTGGTAGATGCCGCCGAACCAGTTGGCGTGTGTGATCGCCGTGACCCCTTCGATCGCGCGGATGCGGTCCTCGTAACTCTTCGGCAGCGGCTGGATGAAGGACACCTTGTGGATCGTCATCAGCCGATCGGCGCCGGCAACGTCGATACCCATGCCGAACGCGGCCTTGATCGCCATCAGAAAGCCGAACAGCAGAAAGGCGATGAAGATCGAGAGCGTCGTGAAGATCGTGCGGATCTTCCGGCGCGTCAGGTTGCGCCAGATGAGCGGCAGGAACTTCATGCCATGGCCTCCGTGACGAGCTGCCCCTTCTCGAGGTGAAGCGTCCGCTTGGCGCGGGCGGCGGCGTGCGGATCGTGCGTCACCATCACGATGGTCTTGCCGTGGTCGCGATTGAGCGCCTGCAACAAATCGAGGATCTCGTCGCCGGACTTGCGGTCGAGATCGCCGGTCGGTTCGTCGCACAACAGCAGGGTCGGGTCGGTTACGATCGCGCGGGCGATACCGACGCGCTGTTCCTGGCCGCCTGAGAGCTGACGTGGGTAGTGATTGGCGCGCTCACCCAGGCCGACGACCGACAAGGCCACCTGCACTCGCTTACGGCGGTCAGCCTTGCCAAGCTTCGTCAGCAGTAACGGCAACTCGACGTTCCGCGATGCCGTGAGGACGGGCAACAGGTTGTAGAGCTGGAAGACAAACCCGATGTGACGGGCCCGCCATGCCGACAGCCGGCCGCCGGCCATGTTGTCGATGCGGTCGCCACCGACCTCGATCGAGCCCTGGCTTGGAGTGTCGAGCCCGCCGATCAGATTCAAGAGCGTGGTCTTGCCGGAACCCGACGGTCCCATCAGGGCAAGAAAGTCGCCCGCTGGAATCTGCAGATTCACTCCCTGCAGGACGTCAATGCGCTCACCGCCGCGGTGGTAGATCTTGTGTAGATCACGGATGCTGACGAGAGAATCGCTCATAGTAGCTCCACACTCACGTGGGGCTCTGCCCCACACCCCGGCTCGGTCGCTCGCGGGGCCCCGACACCCCGCGCCGCTCCCTCGCGGGCGCGCTGTGCGCGCCGGCTGACACTCGATGGTCGATCTCGGGCGGTCTTCTTCGACAGAACTAACCCTGGATCTTGATTCGCTCTCCGTCGACGAGCGTGTCGGGGCCCTCGATGACCACACGCTCGCCGGCACTCAGACCGGACAGCACCTCGACCTTGCCGCCATTCTCCGTACCGGCCCGAATCGCGCGCCGTTCGACGCGGTCGTCCTTTATGACGAAGACGATGGTGCGACCGTCGACCGATCGGACCGCGGCCTTCGGCACCGTCACCCTGGCGACCGGAGCCGCCGTCTCGACGGCTTGCTCCTCCTTCAGGAACGAGACTTTGACACCCATGTCGGGCAGGATCCTAGGATCCGGTGGTGCCGACTTAGCGGCGGCTTTTCCTGTGGCGGGCCCGGACAGAGAGTCGAACCCGATCCGCACCCGAACCGTCGCCTTCTGACGGTCCGCCGAAGGAACGGTGGTGATCACATGCGCAGGAATCTGCCAGTCCGGGTACGCATCGAGGACGGCGACGACCTTCTGCGCCGGCCGGACGCGATTGATGAAGCTCTCGTTGACGTCGACCTCGATCTCGAGCGATGACATGTCGACGATCGTGCCGATCCCGGTCCGCGTGAACCCTCCGCCCGCGGAAACCGGTGAGATCATCTCGCCCGGCTGCGCGTCCTTGGAGATCGCGACGCCACTGAACGGCGCTCGCACAACCATGTCGTCGAGGTCGGTCTTGCGAAGGTTCACCTGCGCCTGGGCCACGAGCACCTGCTCCTGCGTGTAGGCGATCCGGGCCTTCAGGGATTCGACCTCCGACTGCACCGTGTCCACCTCGGCGCTGCCGACCACGCCTTCTTTCAGCAGCCTCTGGCGGCGGCCGAGATTCAACTCGGCCTCGCGCAGCCGCGCCTGGTCTTCCGCAAAGCTTTTCCGTGATGCCGACAGCTGGGCCTCTGCGAAGGCGAGCTGCGCACGCATCTGCGAGTCGTCGAGTCGCGCGAGCACCTGCCCCTGCCGGACGTTCTGACCCTCTTCGACGTAGATTTCGATGACCTTGCCGGTCACTTTCGAGGAGACGGTCGCCCGGCGCCGCGCAGTTACATAACCGGACGCGTCAAGGACCGCACCCGCACCCGGCGTCCCGCTCGTGACGGCAGCCGCAGTGGCGACCTTCACGGTGGCCGTCTGCAGCCTCGTCTTCAGGTAATACCCGCCGAGGCCGAGCGCCCCGACAATGACGATGAGGATGATCGGAAGCATCGAGCGCCCGCTGGCCCGCTCCGAATGATCGATTTTGAGCGCCGCAAGGTCTTCCTTGAGATTCGCCACTGCCTGCTTTCCCGGTGATTGTGAGAGGTTTCGCCTGTTGAGGCGAAAGGAGTATAGCTGGTTTCTGCAGTCACTCTACGAGAGCGGCCGGAACTTTTGGCGCCGGCCCTTCGGCGAGTGGCGGCGACGCTCCGGTCGGCGGGGATAAACAGCAACGGCGCGCCGGGTGGGGCGCGCCGTTCGACTTTGCCGCAGGCGAAATGCTTACCGGAGCGTTCCGGCGACCCAGCTGCGGGTCATGTAGTCCGCCATGGTCAGGCTGAAAAGAATGAGCAACCAGAAGAATCCGGCGCCAGCCACCACCCAGGTGAGCCGGGTGCCCCAACGGACGTGCATGAAGAACAGCACGACCAGCAGCGCCTTCGTGACCGCGATCGCGAGCATGATGACGTTGTTCATGTACCCGAAGTCGAAAAACGCCACGATGACGGTGACAATTGTGCCGACCATCAGCGCCATGAAGATCGCCAGGTAGAGCTTTATCGGTGCGACGTGACCAGCAGACATGTAGTTAGTGCCCCCCGTAGTGCCGGCCGATGAGGTACAGCAGCGGGAACAGGAAGATCCAGACGATGTCGACGAAGTGCCAGTAGAGGCCCGCGACTTCGACCGGCGTGTAGTAACTGGAATCGAACTGACGGCGCGCCGCCATCCACGTGATCCACAGCATGATGCCGATGCCGATGATCATGTGCAGCGCGTGCAGCCCGGTCATGCAGAAGTAGATCGAATAGAAGATCTCCGCGGCCGCGGGATACTGGCCTTCCCACACGAAGTGCGGACCCGGCACGGTGTGGTGCTTGAACTTGTCGGCGTACTCGACCACCTTGACGCCAAGGAAGACCGCGCCGAGGATCATCGTGCCGACCAGCCATAGCACCTGGGACCTCGCCGGCGCGCTTGTCTGCGCCGACCGAACCGCCATCGCCATGGTGAGAGAGCTGAAGATGAGAACGGCCGTGTTGAAGGCACCGAGCCACACGTTCAGGTGCGAGCTGGCCTCCTGGAAACCCATCGGGATTGGCCCACCGGTAGAGCAGGTAGGCCATGAACAGGCCGCCGAAGAACATGATTTCGGTGACCAGGAACACCCACATGCCGAGCGTCGACGCCTCGGCCTGCTGCGCCATGTCATCGAAGTGATGCTGCAGCTTCGGATGATGCGGGTGCGAGTGCCCGTCGTGCGGATTGCCCGGCGGGTGGATCGCGACGCGGCCGGGCATGCCTCCGGCAGTCGGCGCTTCCGAGTAACTATCAGACAACGCCAACCTCCTTGCTCGGTGCGTACTGATGCGTGCCGTGCGTCACGATCGGTGTCACCGCGAAGTTCTCAGTGGGCGGCGGCGAAGCGATCTCCCATTCCAGCCCCTTGGCGCCCCACGGATTGGCCGGTGCTGGCGCGCCTCTGAAGATCGAATACGTGAAGTAGACCATCGGGAACAGGTAGCCAACCGCCAGCACGGTCGCGCCCGCGGTCGAGAGGACGTTGAACACCTGGAATTCAGGCGGATACATGTGGTACCGCCGCGGCATGCCGAGATAGCCGACCAGGAACTGGGGGAAGAAGGTCAGGTTGAATCCGACGAACACGAGCAGCGCGGCGAACTTTGCCCACGCTTCGGGATACATCTTGCCGGAAATCTTCGGCCACCAGTAGTGCATCCCGGCCAGGTACCCCATGATCGCGCCGCCCACCATGATGTAGTGGAAGTGCGCGACGACGAAGTAGGTGTCGTGCATGTGGATGTCGAGGCCCATCGCCGCGAGGAAGAGGCCGGTCAGGCCGCCGATGGTGAACAGCCCGATGAAGCCGAACGCGTAGAGCATCGGCGACTCGAGGCTCACCGAGCCGCGGTAGATCGTTGCCGTCCAGTTGAAGACCTTGATCGCGGACGGCACGGCGACGATGAACGAGATGATCGAGAAGATCATGCCGGCGTAAACCGACTGGCCGGCGACGAAGATGTGGTGGCCCCAGACCAGGAAGCCGATGATCGCGATGGCCAGCGATGAAAAGGCGATGAACGAGTAACCGAAGACGTTCTTGCGCGAGAAGGCCTGGACGACCTCGCTGATGACCCCCATCGCCGGCAGGATCATGATGTAGACCGCCGGGTGCGAGTAGAACCAGAAGAGGTGCTGGAACAGCACCGGGTCGCCGCCCAGAGCCGGGTCGAAGATGCCGAAGTGCAGCACGCGCTCAGCCGCCACGAGCAGCACCGTGATGGCGATCACGGGCGTGCCCAGGATCATGATCAGGCTGGTCGCGTAGTGCGCCCAGACGAAGAGCGGCATCCGGAACCACGTCATCCCGGGCGCGCGCATGCGGTGGGTGGTGACGATGAAGTTCAGGCCCGTGAGAATCGAAGAGAAGCCGGTGACGAAGACGCCCAGGGCGGCCAGGATCACGTGGCTGTTCGCGGCGGCCGTGCTGTAGGGCGTGTAGAACGTCCAGCCGGTGTCGACGCCGCCACTCAGCGCCGCGACGAGCGTGAAGATGCCGCCGATGACGTAGATGTACCAGCTAAGCAGGTTGATCCGCGGGAACGCCAGGTCCTTGCACCCGAGCATGATCGGGAGGAAGAAGTTACCGAGGACCGCGGGAATCGACGGGATCAGGAAGAAGAAGACCATCACCACGCCGTGCATGGTGAACATCTTGTTGTAGTTCTCGGCCGTCATCACGTCGCCGGCGGGCGTCAGGAGCTCCAGCCGGATCATGAAGGCGAACATCCCGCCCAGGAAGAAGAAGGCGGTAATCGACACGAGATACAGCAGCGCGATGCGCTTGTGATCTTTCGTCAACAGCCACGACGCCAGGCCGTGTCCGTTGTTCAGGTAATTCAGGGTCGCCATATCTACTTCTTTTCCACCACCGGGCGATCGCTCGCCTGCGGCATCTTCGGTGCGGTCGTGCCCGCCGGTGCAGGCGCGGCGCCCTCGGCGCTCAGCGACTTCACATAGGAAATCAGTTGCAGCAGCTGTTCTTCCGAGACCAGCCCCTGGAACGTGGGCATGAGCGGCTGGAAACCGGCAACGATCTTGGCCTGCGGGTTGACGATCGACTCACGCAGGTAGGCTTCGTCGGCAATCACCGACTGGCCGTTCTGCAGCTCGACCGGTTTGTTGAACAGGTTGGTCAGCAGCGGACCGCGGCCCTGCGAGCCGGTCAAGTGGCAGGTGTTGCACGACAGGTCGGTGAACAGCTTCGCACCGGCCGCCACCGGCGATTCCGAGGCACCGCCACCACCGAGCCAGGCCTGGAACTTCTCCGGTTCCATCGCGATGATCGATCCGACCATCCCCGAGTGCTTGGTGCCGCAGTACTCCGCGCAGAACATGTGATAGACGCCGGGCTTGGTGGCCGTAAACCACATCACGTTGTAGCGGCCGGGGATGACGTCCGCCTTGACGCGGAAGTCCGGGATGAAATAGCTGTGGAGGACGTCCTCCGAGCCCATGATCAGTTTCACCGGGCGGCCAATCGGCACGTGCAGCTCGTTGATCTCGCGCTGCCCGTCCATGTGCTGGGCTTTCCACATCCACTGCTTGCCGACGACATAGATTTCCATGGCGCCGACCGGCGGACGATAGAGATCGAAGAAGACCTTCGCGCCCCACACGAACATGACCATGACGATCATGAACGGGATGACCGTCCAGAGCAGCTCGAGCGCCAGCGAACCGTGGATCGCGTAGCCGACCTCGTCGCGATGGCGGCGGCGGTACTTGATGGCAAACAGCGCCAGCATCCCGGCAATCAGGATGGAGAAGAAGGCCGTCACCGCGACCATGAAGAAGTAGATCGCGTCTACCTGGCCTGCCTGTGCCGACGCCTGCTGCGGAAAAAACGGAAAGTTCGTGAACATCGTTTAAGTTCGATTGTCGGCCGCAGCCGTCCGGAGACTCTCGGCACGTTCGCGCCTGAGCGAGACGAACAGGAACAAGGCAAAGGCGATCATCGTCGCCACCGCGCCGATCCGGACCATCGTCATGATGGTCGCGCCGTATTTGCCGGTCGCCGGATCGTAGTGATAGCAGAGCAGCATGAAGCTGTCGATCGCCGTCCCGATCTTCTCCTCGGAGGCTTCGATGATCCCGAGGCGAAGGTCACGCGGCGAATATTCGATCCCGAAGAAGTAGCGCGCGATGACGCCCTTCGGGGTCAGCAGCTCGACACCCGCACCGTGCGCGTACTGCTTGATTTCCTCGTCGTACTCGTAGCGGAAGCCGACCGCGTTGGCGAGGGCGCGGATGTTTTCCTCGCGTCCGGTGAGGAAGTGCCATCCATCGGCGGTTTGCGGCCGGCCGTAACGCTCCAGGTAGGCCTGCTTCTTACCGGCCGCGAGGCCAGGACCCTCACGCGGGTTGATGCTCACCGCGACGACGTCGAATTCCTTGCCGACATCGAAACTCAGGACCTTGAGGGCGCCGGTCACGCCGTTCAGTACCTGCGTGCACAGCATCGGGCACTCGTAATACACGAGCGCGAGCAGCACCGGGCGTTTGCCCATGTAGTCGCCGAGCTTCACGGCCCGCCCGGTTTCGTCGACGAAGTCGAGATCGAGCGGCACCTTCTGGTGCAGCCGCTGATCGATCCCGATCCTTGATATCAACCCCGGCTTGGCCGAGGTGGGATCCCCCGGCGCTTGTTGCGGCAGCGGGGATTGCGCCGACACTCCGCCCGGGACCGCGAGCATCGCGGCGAATCCGAGCGAGATGAGTGCCGTGCGGATGAACATGGCTAGTGTCCGCCGCCCTTCACGGGCGCGGCGGGCGTAGTTGCGGCCGGTGCGGCAGGCGCGGCGCGTCGTTCCGCCACCGTCACCGGGCCGGATCGGAATGGCGCGGCCGCCGGACGACTCACCGCGGGCCGGCGAATGCGTCCCCATCCACGGGTCAACCGGAGCGTCGGCGCGAACCGGCAACCCCTGCTGCAGGAACAGCTTCTTGCCCTCGTCGATGCCCTTCAGCCGCTCCGCCAGCGAATCACGGTAGCGCTGCAGGTTCTGCGGTTCATTCGTGAGCAGACGCGGCTCCGGCGGCTGCTGCCCGGCCGGCTGCGCGAGCGGCGACATGACTGGATCCTTGGCCGCCGCCTGGCTCTCGAAGAAGTTGAACAGCACGAGCACAATGAGCGCGCAGACGCCAACGACGACAAACATGCCGACCGCCGAGCCGACGATGGCCCGGACGTTCACATCGCTGTGCTCGTGCGCGACGTCCTCGTTGTGGAGATCCGCCTGGTCGTACAGGTGGTCGTCGTGATGGTGGCCGGCGTTGGACGGGACCTGTCTCGACGAAGCCTTTGGCGGAGTCGGATTAGTGGGCGTCATGCGCAAACGCCTCCTTCAGGAATGGATCGTTGAGCGGCATCAGCGCGCGGGTCCGGAGCGAACGCGTGAAGAAGAACAGCCAGATCCCGATCAAGCCCGCCGGGATCGCGACGTCCATCCAGTGGATCGGGAAGCCTTCGTGCGCGAAGGTCGGGCCAACGAGCCAGATCGTGTCCACCAGGCGCATCACAAGGATGAAGATCGCGACGCGCGCGAGCCACGGACCCTTCTTGACGTCCTGCGAGAGCAGCAGCATGAACGGGAGCGCGAAGTGCCCGATCACCAGCGCGATGGCGACCACGCCCCACCCTCCGTGCATCCGCTCGATGTACCACGGGATTTCTTCCGGCAGGTTCCCCGACCAGATGATCAGAAACTGCGAGAAGTTCAAGTACGCCCACAGCATCGTGAAAGCGAGCAGCAGCTTGCCCAGGTCGTGGAAGTGTCGCGAGTTCAGCCGTCCAGCGAGGGCGCCGACAGGACCGATGGTCGAGAGCACCGCGATCGTCAGTGCAAAGGCCGACAAGCCGAAGCCGGCGACGAACATCAGCCCGAGGATCGTCGAGAACCAGTGCGGGTCGAGCGACATCACCCAGTCGGTCACGGCGAAGGTGATCGTCAGAACGAGAAACAGCAGTGCCGGTGCGCTCAGCGTGCGGAACTTCACCATGCTGCCGGGATCGAGCGAGTCTTCGCCCTTGTCCTGAGCGGCGGACCACTTGTTGAGCAAGAACGAGCACAACATCCAGAAGGCAAAGTAGATGGCGGCGCGAACCATGAAGAATGTGACGTTCAGGTATGGCGCCTTGTCCTGCAGGATCTTGTCGGCGGCGACGACCTCCGGCCGTGCCCACATGAACAGGGTCGGCATGGCGAAGAGGATCGGGATGAACAACAGCGCCATCAGCGGCAGCGTCCGGCTCCCCGCCTCGAACACACGTCGTCCGACCATGCCCCACTGCCCGCCCGAGAGGTGCTGCAGCATCAGCAGCCCGAGCGAGCCGAGCGTCAGCCCGAGGCAGAAGAGGAACCCGATCAACCACGACTGGAAGAACTGGTCACGATTGGTCATCGCGCCAAGGATCCCCGCCGCGAGCCCGATCACACCGATGATCAGCGCCTGCTGCTGAAGCCGGCCGAGAGCGGGCACCTCTGTCGGACTTAGTGCGTGTGTCTTCATAACGCTGTTACGAAATCAACTTCCAGACTTCAAACGACCAACCCGGCGAAGGCGGCGTTAGTGACCGCCGCTCTTTGGCGGTCCGGCCGGCGCCGGCGTCGGCGCCGAATCGGTTGCACCTGCGGCTCCCGCTCCGGGCGCCATCTGCAGGGCCTTCATATAAGCAACGATCCGCCACCGGTCGCGCGCGTCGATCTGCGCCTTGTAGTCCGGCATCGCGCCGAAGCCGTTGGTGATGACGTCGAACAGGTAGCCTGGATCAGCCTGCTTGATCCGGTCGATGTGGAACGATGGCGGCTTCCGGTAGCCGCGCTGCACGACCATCCCGTTGCCGTTGCCGCTCTGATCGTGGCAGGGCGTGCAGTAAATGTTGAAGCGCTGCTGGCCGCGGTCGAGATCCGCCTGCGTGATCGCGAACGGCAGCTCCTTCACGGCGGCCCCCTCTACCTTGCCGGTGAAGAGCGCTTCGTCGGCGTTCAGTGCGCCGCGTGGAACGGTGCCATCGACCGGCTGGCGCGCACTCGATCCGTCGGCAAACAACGCGCTCGGCCGGAGCGGTCGGTACCTCGGCTGGTTGTGCATGTCCTGCCGGCATCCCGCGGCCAAGACCAGCGCGCACACGCCCACAGCCAGATGACTTAGGCGTCTACGATTCGATGTCATTGACTTCTCTCGCTCCAAGACCCTGGAGGAACGCGCGCGTCTTGTTCAGATCGAACTTTGGATCGTCGGCTTCGATCGCGAGGAACAAGCCGTCCTGGCTCGCATGCTGCGCGAACCGCTTCACGTTGAACACCGGGTGATACGGCATCGGCAGACCGTTCAGCAGGATCAGCCCGATCACGCACGTGAGCGACGCCAGCAGGATCGTGACTTCGAAGGTCACCGGAATGAACGACGGCCAGCTGTTGAGCGGGCGGCCGCCGACGTTGAGCGGATACGCGATCACGGAGACCCAGTAGCAGAGCCCGAAACCGCTTATGCACCCAACGATGCCGCCGAGCAGGGTCAGCAGCGAAATCGTGTTGTCCTTCAGATCGAGCGCCTCGAACAGCTCGTGGATCGGATAGGGCGAAAAGGCGTCCACCTTCCGGTAGCCCTCGGCGTGCGTCCGCTTGGCGGCGTCCACCAGGGACGTCGCGTCCGCAAACTCGGCCATCAGGCCGTAGAGCGGCAGTTTCGCTTCAGCGTGTGCGTCCATGCCCTAGTGCCCCTTTGAGCCTTTCACTTCCGCCTCCGGCACCATCGTCCGCATCTCGAAGATGGAGATCATCGGCAGCAGCCGGACGAACAGGAACATCAGCGTCACAAACAGGCCGATCGTTCCCGCAAACGTCGAGAAGTCCCAGAACGTCGGGTAATACATGTCCCACGACGAGGGGAGGAAATCGCGGTGCAGCGACGTCACGATGATGACGAAGCGCTCGAGCCACATCCCCACGCTAACGATGAGCGCCATGATGAACAGCCAGGTCGTATTGGTCCGCGCCCGCTTGTTCCACAGGGTCTGGGGAATGATGCCGTTACAGAAGATCAGCGCCCAGTAGGTCCAGGCGTACGGCCCGCCCCAGACGCGGTTGTAGATCATGAACTGCTCGTACTGGTTGGCGCTGTACCAGCCGTAGAACAGCTCCATCGCGTATCCATAGACGACGATCAGGCTGGTGACCAGCGTGACCTTCGCCATATTCTCGAGATGCCGCATGGTGATGAAGTCTTCGAGCCCGTACATCTTGCGGAACGGGATCGCGAGCGTCAGCACCATCGCGAAGCCGGCGTAGATGGCGCCGGCGACGAAGTAGGGCGGGAAGATCGTGGCGTGCCAGCCGGGGACGATGCCGACCGAGAAGTCGAAGCTGACGACCGTGTGAACCGACAGCACCAGCGGCGTCGACATCCCGGCGAGCAGGAGGTACGCCTTCTCGTAACGCTGCCAGTGCCGCGCCGAGCCCCGCCAGCCAAGCGCCAGCATCCCGAAGAGGCGCGCCACGTGCTTGTTGGTGGCGCGGTCGCGCAGCGTCGCGAGGTCAGGGATCAAGCCTGTATACCAGAAGAGCGCTGAGACGGTGGCGTAGGTCGACACCGCGAAGACGTCCCAGATCAGCGGGCTGCGAAACTGCGGCCAGATGCCCATCGTGTTGGGATACGGCAGCAGCCAGTAGGCCGCGAGCCACGGACGGCCGGTGTGGATCAGCGGGAACATCAGCGCGCAGGCGACGGCAAACAGCGTCATCGCTTCCGCGAACCGGTTGATCGACGTGCGCCAGTCCTGTTTGAGCAGCAGCAGGATCGCGGAGATCAGTGTGCCGGCGTGGCCGATACCGATCCACCAGACGAAGTTGATGATGTCGAACGCCCAGCCGACCGGGACGTTGTTGCCCCAGATCCCAATCCCCTTGAGAAAGAGGTAGCCGAGCGAGACCATCAGCACGTTGACGAGCAGGAAGCCGATGCCGAGGAAAATGAACCAGCCGACGGGATGGCGCGGCCCGAGCACGATCCGGCTGATCTTCTCAGTGACCGATTCGAACGAGTGCCCCGGCTCGATGACCGGGGGCGGCGCCGGATAGTGAGTGGCGAGTTTAGGGTCCATCAGTGATGTTCCGTCTTGCCCGCGGGACGCGCCGGCTCCAGCTCAGGATTCGGATTGCGGATCGCCGCGAGATACGTGGTCCGTGGCCTGGTGTTCAGGTCCTCGAGGACACCGTAGTTGCGCTGCTGCGCCTTGACCTTGTTGATCCGGCTGTTGGGATCGTTCATGTCGCCGAAAACGATGGCTTCGGCCGGGCACGTCGCCTGGCACGCGGTCACGATCTCGCCGTCGCGGATCGAGCGCTCTTCCTTCTTCGCGTCGATCCGGGCGTGGTTGATGCGCTGCACGCAGTAGGTGCACTTTTCCATGACGCCACGGCTGCGCACGCTCACGTCCGGGTTGCGCAGCGGTTCGAGCGTCGTGGTGTACCAGTCGGCGTATAGAAGGAAGTTGAACCGGCGTACCTTGTACGGGCAGTTGTTCGAGCAGTAGCGCGTGCCGACGCAACGGTTGTAGGTCATGTCGTTCAGACCCTCCGCGTTGTGCGTCGTCGCCGCCACCGGACAGACCACTTCGCAGGGCGCGTTCTCGCACTGCATGCACGGGATCGGCTGGTGATAGGACTCCGGGTTGTCGACATCACCGGCAAAGTAGTGATCGACGCGGATCCAGTGCATCTCGCGGCCCTTGGAGACCTGCTCCTTGCCGACGACCGGGATGTTGTTTTCGGCCACGCACGCGATCGTGCAGGCGCCGCATCCGGTGCAGGACGTCAGGTCGATGGCCATCCCCCACTTGTAGCCGTTGTATTCGTGGTCCGGATAGAGCGTCAGCGTCTTCGGGAACGCGTGCACCTGGTGGGCGATGACGGCCGGGTCCTTGGTGTATTCCTCGAGGGTCGCGACCCGGATCGGGCTCCGGTCTTCCATCAAGTGATGTTCCTGCGTCGTCGCCAGAAGGTAGCGCTCGCCGGTCTTCGAGATTTCGAGGCCGTCGCCGAACCAGGGGGCATCGGACGTGCGGAGCAGATACGGATTGAACTGCTGCGCCTGCTCGACGGCATTGCCGACGCGGCCCGCCATCTTTCGGCCGTAGCCGAAAAAGGCCGTGACCGAGTGCTGCGGATGCCCCGGCATGATCCAGACCGGCATTTTCGCGGTCCGACCGCGATACTTCATCTCGATGACGTCGCCGTTGTTCAGACCGCGCTCTTCTGCGAGACGGGGGCTGATCCACGCCGAGGTGTCCCAGGTCAGCTTGGTCAGCGGCTTCGGCAATTCCTGCAGCCAGCCGTTATTGGCGTAGCAACCGTCCCCGATCGTCGGATCAGGGCGGAAGATCAGTTCGAGCCCGCCCTGGCTTGCCGGCGCCTGTGGTGCCGGCGCGGCAGTTACGGGAGCCGAAACGGCGGCGGCGCTGAACGGTGTCGCGGGACCACCTTCGGTGACGGCAGTGCCGGGGATGAAGCCGTCATGCAGGGCCCGCTTCCAGAACGCATCGGCGCTCGCGAAGCTGGCATCGTCCGCATACTTGATCGTCCACTGGGCGCCGGACGAGTAGGCGCGGGTCCAGTAGTCCTTCACGATCGCGGCGCCGCGGCGGTCCGCCTGGGTCGTGAAGAGCGCCAGCATTTCGTGCGCCGAACGTCCTTCGTACATCGGCGCGATCAGCGGCTGCATCAAGGTGACGGTGCCGTCGAAGGAGCGGGCATCGCCCCAGCTCTCGAGGGCATGCGCGGCGGGCAGGTTCCAGTGAGCCAGATGCGCGGTCTCGTCCACGTAGAGACCGTGGTACGCGATCAGACCGACCTTGGTCATCTTTTCGCTGAAGTTGAGATCGGCGGGCGCCGCAAACGCCGGGTTCCCGCCCAGGATGACGAGCATCTGAACTTCGCCGGCGTCCATCGCCTGCGCCAGTTCCGCGATCGATGCATGCCGATCGGTGGGATTGGCTTCGACGTCGGCCGCGTACGTGACCGTCGCGCCAACGTTGCCGAGCGCCTCGTTCATGGCGCGCGCCACCTGGTGGACAGCAGCCGGCTGGTACTCCCCTGCGACGATCAGCGAGCGGCCGCGATGCGCCTGCAGATCCTTCGCGATCGACGCCACCCACTTGGCAATATCACCCCTCGACTCCACTCGGGGTGACCCTGAGCCTGTCGAAGGGTCAGGCGCACCAGGGCGCGCAACGCTGGCACTCGCCGCGGGTGCGGCCCCGCCACCGACCGCTCCACCCAGTTCACGCGCGATCGATTCGACCTCAGCCGCTTTCACGGTCAGCCGGTGGTCTGCTTTCGCGCCCGTCAGCGTCGGCGTGCTTTCAAACGCGTAGAGACGATTCATCTCCTTGCGGTCGTCCGTAAAGCGCCGCCTGGTGGCGAAGTCGCGCTGGTAGCGCACGCTCCCCTGGCCACCACCAATGAAGTCCGCGTCGAGCGAGACGATAATGTCGGCCTTGTCGAAGTGGTAGATCGGGCGGGCGTTGGCGGCGCCAATCACGCCGTGCATCCCGGTCGGATCGAACTGGTGCCAGCGAGCCCGAGGGTTGTTGGCAAGGATCGACGACATCAACTCCGCAACGGACGGAGAAGTGATCGGGCCGGTCAGAAACCGTACACCGGCGCCACCCTGCGCCTTCTGCGCCGAGAGCGCCTGCTGCGCAGCCGTCAGGAACTGCCCCCAGGTACGGACTTCACCGCGATGGGTGACGGCCTTGGCCCGGTCCGGGTCATACAGATTGAGGATCTCGCCCTGCGTGAACGAGTCCGCGGCACCCAGGCTCGCCGGGTGATCGGGGTTGCCCTCGATCTTGGTCGGACGCCCCATGTGGCTTTCCACCAACACAGGCTGCGCATAACCAGCATGAATCACTGCGCTCGCATAGAACAGCGGCCGGCCCGGGACGATGTCTTCGGGCTGGCGGACGTAGGGAACGATCTGCTCCTGCGGCTGACGGGTGCAGGCGCCCACCCCCGCGAGCGCCAGGGACGCGCTCATCAGTTTCAGAAACTCGCGGCGGCCTTTCGGGTCATTCCACTCGGAAGCCTGCTCGGGAAACTCGCGGTGCAGGTACTCGCGGAATTGCGGCGAGTCGGACAGCTCGCCGAGGCTGCGCCAATACAGGCGGCCCTCGGTGCTGGCAAGACGGGAGCGGATGGCAGTCAGATCCATTTTCAGCTATCGGCTATCAGCTATCAGCTATCAGCTCAAAGACTTACGGTTATCGGTCGGCTGACAGCTGATGGCTGACAGCTTACGGCTATCGGTGACACGTGGAGCAGCTGGTGAGCTGTTTCACGCTCGCGATCTTGTAGTCCCGAACCAGGCGCGCGCCAAGGTCTGGGTCGTTCGCGGGGCGCTCCCAGGCCATGTTGAAGACCTCTTCGCGGGGACGCACGTATTTGTCAGGATTCCGGTGGCAATCGAGGCACCACGACATCGTCAGCGGGGCCTGCTGGTAGACCAGCGGCATCTTGTCCACGGGGCCGTGGCAGGTCGCGCAGCCGACGCCCTGCTTCACGTGGATGGAGTGATTGAAATAGACGAAGTCGGGCAGGTCGTGAACTCGGTTCCAGGTGAGCGGTGTGTTGTCACGGAAGCTGGCCCGGACCGGCTCGAGAATTGGCGCGCCCGTCCAGATCTGCGAGTGGCAGTTCATGCAGGTCTTGGTCGGCGGGATATTGGCGAACGATGATTCCTCGACCGACGTATGGCAATAGCGACAGTCAATGCCCATGCCCCCGACGTGATGGGCGTGACTGAACTGGACCGGCTGCTCGACGTGGTCGTTCTGGCGGGTGTTGTAGCCCGACAGGTTCAGCAGGCCGACGACGCCACCGAGCGAGAGGGCGAAGAGCACGACGGCAAGGATGCTGAGCCGCGAATAGACGTTTGCGTGGCGGTGAAAGATCTGACTCATCGTTTCCGGGTCCGAGCCTGGCTTCAGCTCGCCGCTCGCAGCGCCGCGTCGAACTGATAGAAGCGCCTCCGCGTCTCAAGAGCCTACCGCATCGCAGGCCCACGGCAGAAAAACGACCGCGCTAGTACAACGTTAATAATGTGAAACTATTCACAAGGTGTCAACAGCGGGACCATTCACGTACTTCGCACGCGCGCGATAAACAAGGCAAAATACCCCGCTCATGAGCGATGCGATCATCCTTCGCGGCGTCACCAAGCGGTTCGGCTCTGTCGCGGCCGTCTCCGGCCTTTCCCTCGCAGTACCTTCAGGTTCGATTTACGGCTTCATCGGACCCAACGGCTCGGGCAAGACCACTTCCCTTCGGATGATCATGCACATCATCCTTCCCGACGAGGGAGAGATCGAGGTGCTCGGCTCGCGAGACACGTCGGCCGCTCGTGATCAGGTCAGCTACCTGCCGGAGGAACGCGGCCTTTACAAGAAGATGACGGTGAGGCGGCTGCTGCGCTACTACGCGCAGCTGAAAGGCTGCCGCCTGACCGATATCGATCCGGCCATCGATGACTGGATGGGACGGATGGAGCTCCCGGGCGTGCTCGATCGTCCGATCGAAACGCTGTCGAAGGGGATGTCACAGAAGGTGCAGTTCATCTCCGCCGTCCTGTCGAAGCCCGCGCTGCTGATTCTCGACGAGCCGTTCTCTGGGCTGGATCCGGTCAACGCACACGTTCTCAAGGATGCGGTTCTCGAGATGCGCCGGCGCGGCACGACTGTCGTCTTCAGTACCCACGACATGTCGACGGCCGAGAACATGTGCGACCGCATCTTCATGATCTTCAAGGGACGCAAGGTCCTCGACGGCACCCTGCACGACATCCAGGAGCAGTACGGCGCCGATACCGTGCGGATCCGAACGGCCGCCGGCACCGCCCTTCTCAGCCAGCTGCCAGGCGTGGAAGCGGTCAATGACTTCGGCCAGATGCAGGAAGTCCGTCTGAACACGGATCCCCAGACCTTCCTGCGCGAGTTGACGGCGCGTACCGCGGTCTATCACTTCGAGCTGACCCGGCCCTCACTGCACGACATCTTCGTCAGGATTGCCAAGCCACTGGAGCAGGAGACGGGAGTCGCAGACTCATGAACAAGACGCTGATCGTCGCCATGAGCGAGTTCTCGACACTCGTCCGCACCAAGGCCTTCGTCATCACCCTGATCCTGATGCCGGTCCTCATGGGCGCGTCCATCGCCCTGTCGCGGGCCGCCCGAAACGCCACCGACACCAACACCAGGACGTTTGCTTATATCGATCGCAGCGGCGTTGTCGGCCCGGCACTTGAAGCGTTAGCCGCGGCCCGCAACGCCGGCGCCGCCGCGAACGGCCAGCCGCGCTATGAGCCGATCGCGGTCAGTCCGGCGGGAAAGTCCGAAGACCAGCTGAAACTGGAGTTGTCGGATCGAGTTCGGAGCAAGGAACTTTACGCCTTCGTTGAGATTCCGGCCGGCATCCTCAATCCGGACGAGACCGAGCAAATCCGCTACTACTCGAATGCTCCGTCTTATACCGCCTTGCCTCAGTGGCTCAGGGCGAACATCGGCGCAGCCGTCGTCACCCAAAGGTTCCGCGCCGCCGCAGTCGATCCCAGCGTTGTCGAACGGCTCTTGCGCCCGACGGCCGTGAACAGCCTCCTGCTGCTGGAACGTGATGCGTCAGGACAAGTGAAGCCACCGGAGAAGGTCGACCAGCGGATGGCGGCCGGGATCCCGGCCGGCATGCTGGTCCTGATGTACCTGATCGTCATGGCCAGCGCGCCGCAACTGCTCAACACCGTGATCGAGGAGAAAATGAGTCGCATCAGCGAAGTGCTGATCGGGTCGGTCTCGCCCTTCCAACTGATGATGGGCAAGCTGATTGGCTGCGTCGGCGTATCGCTGTTGCTGGCCGCCGTGTACCTGGCTGGCGGGTTCGGCGTCGCCGCCTACTGGGGCATGCAGGAAGCCATCACACCCGCGCTCGCGGCGTGGTTCCTGCTGTTCCTGACGATGGCGGTGCTGCTGTTTGGATCGATCTTCATTGCGGTGGGCGCTGCGTGCAGCGATCTCAAGGACTCACAGAGCATGATGATGCCGGTGATGATGCTCATCATGTTCCCGGTCTTCACGTTTGCGTTCGTGATGCGCGCGCCTGACGGGAATCTCGCCCTGGGCCTGTCGCTGTTCCCCACCGCCGCGCCGTTCCTCATGCTGATGCGAATCGGGCTTCAACCCGGACCACCCACCTGGCAGATCCTGCTCTCGGTGCTGATCATGTCGGTGACGACGTTCGCGGCCGTCTGGGCGGCCGGACGGATCTTCCGGACCGGGATCCTGATGCAGGGCAAGTCGCCGACCCTCGGCGAGATGATCCGCTGGGTGCGCGCCGGCTAGAGGCGGGTTTACCGCTTTTTCGAGTACGGCACCGCCAGGGATCCGGCCGGCTGCGTCACCGGGACGTAGATAACCCCGTCACTTCGCCCGGTCAGCGACCATACCGGCCCGCCCGCGTAGGTTCCGGTGCGGGACATCGTGTTGGTGTCGATCAGTGCCGCGGCTCCCGACTTGTACCAGCGCTCGCCTTCGAACTCGATGAAGATCGAGTTGGACCCCTGCGGGACGCCACCGATTCGCGTGTGCATGGGACGCCGTGGCGCCGTCGCTCGGTTCGTCGCACCTGCGCCGCGGTCAATCGTGGAAACATCTGCTCCCGTCGTCCCTACAGCGCTCGGCTGCGGGATGTACACGGGGATGACAGTCGTTGTCTCAGAAGCCGACCCGGCCGCCTGGGGCATCGGGACATCACCGGACTCACCGATCGCCATCGGGCGCAGCGAACTAGGGAGGCTGCCGGACGTTTCCGCGAGTGCGCCGGTTCGGGGTCGCTCGTACGGCTGCATCACGCCTGGCCCGACCGGAACGTAAACCACGCTATACGGCTCGATCGTCGTCCGGGTGTAGAGCGGGATGCCCATGTGGAACCCGCTCCGGACCATTTCGTTGGCGTTGAAAAAGACACGCGGCCCGGCTGGGTAATACGGGTTCCCGGCGTGCGTGACGGGTTCACCGTTCAAGTACCACCGCTCGTTCTCAGCGGTAACGGTCGGATAGGGCGTCGGCTGGATGACGACCTGCCCGGCGACGGAGTTCCCGACCAAGAGCGTGATCGTCAGAGCGAAGAGCGTAGCGCCAGCTCGGCAGTTCATGAATGCCTCCGAGCCATGCAGAGCCAGTGCCGTGCCGATGTGGCAGCGCTAAGGCGCGGCTTCCCGCTTGCGCCAATACCTGGCCAGGCCCTGCCACGAATAATCCAGACGTCCGGCCCGTCCGTATTTTTCCGACTCCTGTATTCCCACCGCGCGACGCAACTCGTGCAGCCCTTCTTCGACGAAAGCCGCCTGGCGTTGCTCCTCGCTCAGGCTTGCGTCGGCAATCAACCTGCGGACGATCCGGCTCCACGACTCGATGTTTTCGCGCAGTTGCTGGAACTGCAGGCGGGCGCCGTGGAAGGGACCGAAGTGGGTCAGGAACAGCGTGTCGGGATCCCACGCCAGGATGCGGTCCTCGCTCTCACGCCATCGTTCCAGATCGATGTCCGGCGGCGGCGTCGGCGGCATCACGTAGGGCGGCTGGCGTCGGATTCCGGCCGTGTCGCCGACAAAGGCCACGCGGCTCGCCCGGTCGAAGTAGCTGACATGATGCGATGCGTGGCCCGGCGTGTAGGCGACGTCGATCTCCCGGCCCACGATCGAGAGCGTCTCCCCGCCCCGAAGCGAACGCAGATTCGCCGCCGGCACCGGAAGGAACTCGCCCCACAGCCGCGCCATGTCGGCTTCCCCGTAGAGACGGGTCGCGCTGGCGATCAACTTCGCGGGATCGATCATGTGCCCGGCGCCCCGCTCGTGGACGATGACCTCGATGGACGGGTTCTCGCGGACCAGGGTGCCCGCGACGCCGGCATGATCCAGGTGGATGTGCGTCAGCAGTAGCTGCGTGACGTCGGCGACCTTGATCCCTCTCTGCGCGAGCGACGCGCGCAGCGAGTCAATCGTCGTCGATGGCCCTGGATCGATCAGCGCAACGCCGCCGGCACCCTGCAGCACAGCCGTCGCGATGATCTCTGGCGTGCCAAGGAAGTTCAGGTCGACGTAGTCGAGTCCCGCCGCAAGTGACCGGATCATGGGTTGCGCGGCATGTTATCCCAGCCGCCGGGCGTCCTTGACTTGGTAGAATCGAAGAACACGATGAGCGATACCGAAAGGCAGACTGGCGGGGAGGTCCTCGAGCGCGAAAAACAGCAAACCAAGCGGCCGGAGCTGTTCAAGGTGCTGCTCCTGAACGACGACTACACGACAATGGATTTCGTGGTCGAGGTGCTCGAGTCGATCTTCAATAAGCAGCCGGCCGAGGCGTTTCGCATCATGATGATGGTTCACACGCAGGGGAAGGGGCTCTGCGGTGTGTATCCGCACGAGATTGCCGAGACGAAGGTCGAGGCAGTCATCACAAGCGCCCGTGAGCACGGCTTCCCCCTGAAAGCCGCGATGGAGCCCGAATAAGTGTTCAGTGCTGCGCTGGAAATTGTTTTGACCGTGGCGTATCGCGAGGCGACCTCGCGGCGGCACGCTCACCTGACTCTCGAGCACCTGCTTTACGCGCTCGCCCATGACCTTGACGGCGAGCGGATCCTGGCCGCCTGCGGCGCCGACCTGCCACAGCTCCGCAAGGATCTCGACAAGTACCTGAACGACTCGGTCGAACAGTTCTCGCGCGGGCAGCAGAAGGAGCCCGACCAGACGCTCGCCTTCCGTCGCGTGCTGCAGACGGCAGTGCTCCACGTGCAGAGCGCCGGACGGCAGGAAGTGCAATCGGGCGACGTGCTCGCCGCGACGCTTCAGCAGAACAAGTCATATGCGGCGCAACTCCTGGCCGCGCAGGGCGTCACGCGCCTCGATGTGCTCGAGTACATCACCCACGGCACGAGCAAGGTTCCGCCCGCGCATTCGCACAATAGCGGCGGTGGAGACGATCCGGAGGAAGCCGAAGCCGGAGTGGGCGAACGCGGTCCATCGACGTCGAAGGATCCGCTTAGCGCCTACGCATCGAACCTGACCGCGCGCGCGCGCGCCGGCGAGCTCGATCCGCTCATCGGCCGCATCCACGAGCTCGAGCGGACGATGGAGATTCTCTGCCGCCGCCGCAAGAACAATCCGGTGTTTGTCGGCGATGCCGGCGTCGGCAAGACCGCCCTCGCCGAAGGACTGGCCACGAGGCTCCTCGGCGACGACGTGCCCGAATTGCTCGAAGGCGCGGAGGTCTTCTCACTCGACACCGGCGCGCTGCTGGCGGGTACCCGCTTCCGCGGTGACTTCGAGGAGCGCTTCAAGGCCGTCATCAGCGCGCTCGCGAAGCGCCCGATGCCGATTCTCTTCATCGACGAGATCCATTCGACCGTGGGCGCCGGCGCGACGACGGGCGGCACCATGGATCTTGCGACGCTGATCAAGCCGATCCTGACGGCCGGCCAGCTCCGCGTCGTCGGTTCGACGACACACGATGAGTTCAAGCACATCGAGAAGGATCGTGCGCTGGCACGCCGGCTTCAGAAGATCACGGTCGATGAACCGTCGATCCAGGAGACCGTCAAGATCCTGCAGGGCCTGCGCTCGCGCTACGAGGCGCACCACCGGGTCAAGTTCACGGACGAAGCGCTGGAAGTTGCCGCCAAGCTCGCGTCGCGCCACCTGCGCGATTACAAGCTGCCCGACAGCGCAATCGATGTTCTGGACGAAGCCGGTGCCCGCATGCGCCTGGCGCGCGGGGCGGCGACGCTCGATCCTGAGCCCGGCGTGACGGCGCCCGTCGACGAGATCACGCCTGTCCAGATCGAGGAAGTGATTGCGCGGATGGCGCGCATCCCTGCGAAGCAGGCCTCCTCTACCGACAAAGACCGGCTGAAGACACTCGAGGAGTCCCTCGGGCGAGTCGTGTTCGGGCAGGAAGAAGCGGTGCGGACGGTTGCGCGCGCGATCAAGCGCTCGCGCGCGGGTCTCGGTCAGCCGGATCGTCCGGCCGGCTGCTTCCTCTTCACCGGTCCGACCGGCGTCGGCAAGACCGAGCTCGCCAAGCAGCTCGCGATGCATCTCGGCAACGAGTTCATGCGCTACGACATGAGCGAGTACATGGAGAAGCACGCGGTGGCACGCTTGATCGGTGCGCCGCCCGGATATGTCGGCTTCGAACAGGGCGGACTCCTCGTCGACGCCGTCCGGCAGCATCCGTATGCCGTCCTGCTGCTCGACGAGATCGAGAAGGCCCACCCGGACATCTTCAACATCCTGCTGCAGGTGATGGATCACGCTACGCTCACCGACAACAACGGGCGTAAGGCTGACTTCCGCCAGGTGGTCGTCATCATGACGTCCAACGCCGGTTCGCGTGAGCTCAGCACGGGTGCCATCGGCTTCTGGGAATCGGGTGGATCCGATCGCGCGGTGGATGCGCGACTGAAGGTCTCGCAGCAGCGCTCCAAGGGCGCGATCGAGAAAGTCTTCAGTCCCGAGTTCAGGAATCGGCTCGACGCCATCGTCTCCTTCGGCCCGCTCACACCCGCGGTCATGGAAACGATCGTTGAAAAGTTCATCCTTCAACTCGAAGCGCAGCTGGCCGAGCGGCGCGTGGCCATTACGCTGCAACCCGAAGCGCGCGTCTGGCTGGCGGAGAAGGGCTACGATCCCGTCTATGGTGCGCGGCCGCTCGCACGCGTGATCCAGACGGAAGTGCGCGATCCGCTGACCGACGAGATCCTCTTCGGACGTCTCGAACAGGGCGGCACCGTCACCATCGGCATTGCCGACGGGAAGTTGACCTTCGAGTTCGCCGAAAAATCATGACCGACGAGAACATCAAGGTTGTCGATCGCCGCTGGTGGGCGCAGGATCCAGGCGAGCAGCGCGAAGACACCCGTGGCTCAGGCAAGCCGACCTACCTCGAGGACCTCGAGAAGCAGCTCGCTGAGAAGGACAAACAGATCGCCGAGTACCTCGCGAAGTACCGCGGCGCGGCCGCAGAGTTCGAAGAGGCGCGGCTGCGGCTGCGGCGTGAGATCTCAAAGGATACCGAGCGCTCACGCCGGGAGATCCTCGCGGATCTGCTCGACGTTGTCGACAACCTGGATCGCGCCATGGCATCAGCCCGCGCGGGTGGGTCGCTCGAGTCGCTCGTGGAGGGCGTCGAGATGGTCCGCCGCCAGTTCCTCGCCAAGCTCGAAGGGTTCGGCGTCAAACGGATCGACGTGGACCACCAGCGTTTCGATCCGGCGCTCCACGAAGCCATCAGCAGCGTCCCGGCCGCGACACCCGACCAGGACGGCATGGTTGTCGGCACCGTTCGCACCGGCTATCGCATCGGCGATGATGTGCTGAGACCGGCCGCGGTAGCGGTGGCGAAGCACGAATAAGCTCTCAGCTCTCAGCTTTCAGCTTTCAGTTACCGAGCTGACTACGCTCGTTTTGGCTGAGAACTGACAGCTGATAGCTGATAGCTATTTCAGGATCCCCTTCGGTACCTTCCACTCGTACAGCTCCGGCTTCATCCGGCCGGCTTTGACCATCGGGTCCGCTGACGCTCGCTCCATCGCCTCGGCCATCGTCGACACGCGGTAGCCGATCAGGCCGCGTCGGTGCCCGGCCTTGACGAGTGGGCCCGCGAGCACGAGTTTGCCGATCTTGGCCTGTGCCTCCATGTGACCCAGGTGGCCGGTCATGAGTTGCTTCTGCTCCTCGGGAGTTACGGCCGCGGTGTTCGCGCCGGTCACGAGAAAGCCGAAGTAGATCGTCTCGGTCTCCGTAACGCTCGATGGCTTCTGGAACCAGCCTTCCGGACCCATCCACTGCAGAACCTCCACGGCGTAGCGGCCCTCCTTCACGCCGGGATCCGCTTCCGCGATCGCCTTCGCGTCTTCCGGTGTGCCGTTGAGGATGTAGAACCCCTGAGACTTGTTATCGCCGGCGAATGACCCACCAATCAACGCCCGCCCGGACCGGAGGAGCTCGGCGAGATACGCGCGATGCGCCTGCGCACCCGGATTGTCACTGGGAGACCAGTCCGGGCCGATGCCCACCAGGACCGCCTGGTAGGTCGTCATCTTGTACTCGTCGATCTTCGGCTTCTCCTGGGCTGGCGTGGCAGCTACAAGCATCAGAAGCGCGAAAGCCGTTATCAACCGACTCATGGAAACCTCCGCGTCACGGGGCGGTTCACGAACCGCCCCTACTTGATTGGCTCCACACCGGCGCGCTTGGCCTCCGCGTTGAACGCGGGCAGGTCCTTCGCGAGGACCTGCTGCAGGCGATCGGTCTCGACCTTCAGTTCCGCGGTGACATCCTTGAAGATCTCTTCGGCGCTACCGATCGGTTTACCATCACCGGCGTTGACGACCCGGTTGAGCGCGGCGATCCGGTTGTTGATCCGGATCGGGAAGTTCAGCGGATCCTGGCCGCTCTGGTTCTTGGTCTGGTAGATCGCCTCTTCCACAGACGTCAGGTTGGTGGCCAGCCGCTCGCCCGCTGCCTTGAGGGCGGCGTTCTCCGACTTGGCCGTGCGCGCGGTGATCTGATCCTTCAACTCCCGGATCCGGATGACCGCGTTGTTCGCTTCGCTGACCTTGTCGCGAATCCGGATCGCCAGGTCGAACTGCTCTTTCAGATCCGCATCGGTCGCTGAGCGAAGCGGGTGGCGCCGGACGATGAGCGGCTGCGTCTGCGTGCGGCCATCGACAGTGAGACGGACCTGGTATTTGCCTGGGACGGCCGCCGGTCCATTCGTACTTGCGCCCCAGAGGACCATGCCGGGAAACGTCGTCGCGCCGGGATAGTTCAAGCCCCAGTTCACGCGATTCAAGCCGGCCGCCATCGAGGCTCCGGGCGGGCCGCCGCGTCCACGGCCACCTCCTCGCCCCTGCTCTCCTTCCGCGGGCGCGCCTGCGGCACCCGCTCCCTGTCCGCCCGCTCCCGGTCCGCCGCCACGCTGCGGCGGCACCGCCCCCTCTGCAGTGAAGATCACCGCCCCGGCGGAATCGAGCACATCGAGCGTCAGCTTCTGCGCCGGCTTCTTCAGCATGTAGGTGATGGTTGCGCCACCGACGCCGCGAATTGCGTCCGCCGGCGCGAACAAGAATGCATCCTCGCTCCCGCCGGCCTCGGGTGCCTGCCGCAGGCTGTTGAGGTCATCGAGGACGTAGAAGCTGCGGCCATGCGTTGCAATCGCGATCGAGTTCTCTTCGATCCACGCATCCGCAACCGGGACGTCCGGCAGATTCAAGGACAGGGACTGCCAGGCCTCGCCATCGTTGTACGAGACGTAGAAACCGTGCTGCGTGCCGGCGTAGAGCATGCCCTTGCGCTTCTTGTCTTCGCGGACGACGTGGACGTAGTCGAGCGGGCCGATACCGTTCACGATCTTCGTCCAGGTCTTGCCGAAGTCGTGCGTTCTGAAGATGTAAGGCTTGAGATCGTCCAGCAGCGGCTTGCGAACGGAGACATACGCGGTCCCGGCGTTGAATGCCGACGCGTCGATCTGGCTCACGCGGCCGAACTCCGGCATCTCTTTCGGGGTGACGTTCGTCCAGGTCTTCCCACCGTCCCGCGTCACGTTCACGAGCCCGTCGTCTGATCCGGCCCAGAGGATGTTGGCGTCGGTCTTACCGGGACCAAGCGCAAAGACCACGGCGTAGATCTCCGGGCCATTCATGTCGCCCGTAATCGGTCCACCGGACGGTCCCATCGTCTTTGGATCGTGGCGGGTCAGGTCGCCGCTGATCCTGGTCCACGTCTGTCCCTGGGTGGTTGTTTTCCAGACGTGCTGCGAGGACGTGTAGAGGATCGTCGGATCGACCGGCGAAAAGATGAGCGGCGTGCTCCACTGCCAGCGCTCCTTCACGGCGCTCGACGGCTCACCCGAGAAGATCCGCGGATACGGATTCACTTCGCGCTGCTCGCCGGTCTTTCGGTTCAGGCGCGTGAGGAAGGTGCCGTTGTTGCCGCCCGAGAAGATGACGTCGCTGTCTTTCGGATCCGGAGCGATGGTGCCGTTCTCGGACCCGCCGGCGCCGTACATTTCCGGCGCCCCGCCGCCGCGCCCACCGCCGCCACCGCCACCGCCACGTCCGGCACCGCCGCGACCGCCCCGGCCTTCTTCAGTTGCGCCCCCGCGCCTGGCTGCAGCCTGCGCCTGCGCGATCTGCGTTCCGACCGGCGACACGGACGTGCTGTTGATGCAGACGGTGCTGCCGTCCTGCTGCGCGCCGCACAGGTGGTAAGGCATGTGCGCGGTCGTCGCGACGTGGTAGTACTGCGCCGTCGGGAAGTCCTGCGCCGTCCAGCCCTGGCCGGCTTCCATCGAGACCGCTCCGCCGCCGTCGTTGCCGATGACGAGGTGCTTGGGATTGTCGGGATCGATCCAGAGGTCGTGGTGATCACCGTGGGTGCCCTGTCCGATGTTGGTCAGCGTCTTCCCGCCATCGATCGAGCGATAACCACTGACGTTGAGCAGGTAGACGGTGTCTTTGGCGACCGGGTCCGCAGCGACGTGGGTGTAGTAGAACGCGCGCTGCCGGATGTTGCGGTCAGCGTTCACCAGCGTCCACGTCTTCCCGCCATCGTCGGTGCTGAAAAGGCCGCCTTTCTCGTTCTCGATCAGCGCGTAAACGCGGTTCGCGTCCGCGCCGGAGATCGAGACACCAATGCGGCCGACGACGCCGGTCGGCAGACCGGGGCTCCGCGTGATCTCGGTCCAGGTTTCGCCACCGTCGGTGGACTTGAAGAGGCCGCTGCCGGGACCACCGCTCGACATCTGGTACTCGACCCGGTACGCCTCCCACATCGCGGCGTAGAGCAGATTGGGGTCCTTGCGGTCCAGCGAGATGTCGACCGCTCCGGTCTTGTCGTCGCGGAAGAGGGTCTTCTTCCAGGTCTTGCCGCCGTCGGTGCTCTTGAATACGCCGCGCTCGGCGCTGGGGGCGCCGTACTTTCCGAAGCTGGCGACAAAGACAATGTCAGGGTTGGTGGGATGGATCCTGATCCGCGAAATGGCCTGGGAATCGGCAAAGCCGACATGCGTCCAGGTCTTGCCGGCATCGGTGGACTTGTAGACGCCATCCCCCGGCATGATGTTGCCGCGGATGCACGACTCGCCCATTCCGATGAAGACGACGTCGGGATTCGATTCCGAGACCGCCACGGCTCCCACTGAGGCGCTCTTGATCTGTCCGTCGGTGACGGGCAGCCAGTTCTCACCGGCGTCGGTGGTCTTCCACAGCCCCCCGCCAACGGCCCCGAAGTAGGCCTCTCTCGGCCGTCCCTTGACGCCGCTGACCGCGATCGAGCGTCCGCCGCGATCGGGGCCGATGCTGCGCCACGTCAACTGACTGACGACGGGGTTCTGCGCGCCTGCAGGCGCAGGAGCCTGCTGAGCCGTGCCCGGCATCAGGGCAACGGAAACGATGGCAGCGGTGACGGCGGCGAGCACCGCGGGGCGAATGATCATGGAGCCTCCTGATTGGAGGCTCATTATTGCTTAGGACGGGACGGGAGTATTGCCTCATCGCTGAGGCCGTAGTAGCCTCCACGCCTATGTACTCACGCGAAGAAGTCAAAGCCATCACCGACAAGGTGCTCAGCATGGCCTCAAAGGCCACGGGCGCCGAAGTCGATTTCAGCGGCGGCGAGCGTTCCGCGACACGGTTCGCAAACTCGACCATCACCGCCAACATCGTTCAGTTCGACCGCCAGGTGAGCGTCACCGTCAGGCAGGGAACCAAGAGCGGTAGCGCCAGTACCCGGCAGTTCGACGATGCGTCGCTGCAGGAGATGGTGAATAACGCGATGAAGGCGGCCGAGGCCGGGCGCGAGAATCCGAACATGGAGCCGTTGACCGGGCCGCAGACGTACATCCCGGTGAACGCGGCCCTGCCCGCGGGCGCCAACTTCGGCCCGGCCGAGCGCGCGAAACTCGCCAAGACGAGCATCGACGTGTCGGACAAGATGAAGACGGTGGGCTCCGGCTACATCCCCAAGACACACCAGACCAGCTGCACGGCGAACTCGAACGGCCTGTTCGCGTACTACCAGGTCGCGGAGACGAGCTTCATCCTTACCTGCAGGACGGCCGACGGGATGGGATCAGGCTGGGCGGGCACGACCGGGATCAAGGATCCGTCAACGATCGACGCGGCCGAGCTCACCAGGGTTGCCTCGGACAAGGCGGTCAAGAGCCGCGGCGCCAAGGCACTCGAGCCCGGACGCTACACCGTGATCCTCGAGCCCCGCGCCAACGCGCGGTTCCTCTCGCTGATGACGGGCCTCTTCAACGCGCAGTCCGCCGAGAATCCGTTCGGCAAGACGTATTTCACCGGCAAGGAACCCGGCACCAACAAGATCGGCGAGAAGGTGTTCAGCGAAGGGCTGACGCTGCGGAGCGACATCGGCAACCCGATCCTGCTGCAGAGCCCGATCGGCGGCGACAACCTGCCCCTCGGCGACGTGACCTGGGTTGAGAAAGGCGTCCTCAAGAACCTGGCCTACAACGGCGCCTATGCCCGCCGGCAGAAGAAGCCAGTGACGCCTGCGTCCATCAACAACAGTCTCGTGATGGAAGGGACCAACCAGTCGGTCGAGGAGATGATCAAGTCGACGCGCCGCGGTTTGCTGGTGACGTTCTTCTGGTACATCCGCGGCGTCGACAACGAAACGCTGCTGAACACCGGCATGACGCGCGACGGCCTGTTCCTGATTGAGAACGGCGAAATCGCCGGCCCGGTCCAGAACTTCCGCTGGAACATGTCGCCGATTGTCGGCTACAACAACCTCACCGCCGTGGGGAAATCGGTCTCCATGCACACGGGCGAATCCTACGACGGCGGTGGCTCCGCTCTCGTGCCGCCGGTGCGTATCGAAGACTTTCTGATGACCTCGGTTTCTCCCGCAGTTTAAGGACGCCGCCATGAAACGTAGAGACTTTGTCAAAACCGTTGCGATGTCCGGCATGGCCATCGCGGCGAGCGATACCATTGCCGACCTCCTCGCCCAGTCGCCCAAGGGGAAGGTTCTCGAGTCGAAGTTCAAGGGCTTGTCTGACGTTTCGCTGACAGAGGCGAAGCGTCTCGGCTGCACTTACGCCGACATCCGCTTTACGCGCAACACCAATGCCGGCGGCGTCAACGCTTCGGGTGGTAACCGCGATGCCGCCGAAGCGGAGTTCGCGGGCGGCGGCGGACGCGGTGGCGGTGGCGGCGGCCGTGGTGGTGGTGGCGGACGCGGCGGTGGGCGCGGCGGCGGTGCGTTCGGCGGCGGCAACGCCGGTGAGGGCGCCGGCACGCAGGAAGCCGCGGGCTTCGGCGTGCGCGTCATTCACAGCGGCGTCTGGGGCTTTGCCAGCAGCCCGATCGTCACCGAAGACGAGATCCGCCGGATCACGCGGATGGCGAGCGAAGATCGCCAAGGCCAGCGCGATCGCGAAGAAGGTGGACGTCAAGCTCGCGCCGGTGCCGGCCTACACCGATTACTGGGTGACGCCGATGGTGAAAGACCCGTCCAAGATCGCCCAGACCGAGAAGCAGGCGCTGGTCCAGAAGGTCGTCGACCTCGCCGCGGCGAACAAGGAAGTCCTCACCGTGAACGCCAGCATTCAGCTCGGCCACGAGTGGAAGTACTTCGCGTCGTCCGAAGGCTCCTACATCGAGCAGGAGATCTACACGACGACGCCAAGCTTCACCGTGAGCGCGCGCAAGAACGGCGAAACCCGCTCGCGGACGTTCACCGGCGTTCCCGGCACCGGTGGCTGGGAGATCGCGGAAGCGGCCGGCATGGTCGAAGCCGCGGAACGGATCGCGGCCGAAGCGGTCGAATTCTGCACCGCGAAGCCGGTCGACATGGGGATGAAGGATTTGATCCTGACCCCGTCGCACGCGATGCTCACGATCCACGAGATCGTCGCGCACGCCACCGAACTCGATCGCATCATGGGCTACGAGGCCAACTACGCCGGCACGAGCTTCGTGAAGGTGTCGGACCTCGGCAAGCTCAAATACGGCTCCAAGCTGTTCAACGTCACCGCCGACCGCACCATCCCGACCGGCGTCGCCACGATCGGTTATGACGATGACGGTGTGAAGACGCAGGAGTGGCCGATCATCCGCGACGGCATCCTGGTGGGGCTGCAGACCAATCGCGAGTCGGCGCACTTCGTCGGCGAGAAAGAAAGCCGCGGCTGCACCTCGGCGAACTCGTGGCGCGATTACCCGTTCCTGCGGATGCCGAACGTCCACGTCGACGCCGGCCCGAAGGGCTCACCGACGCCCGAGGAAATGATCGCCGACACCAAGGACGGCGTCATGATCGACGGGCGCGGCAGCTACTCGATCGACCAGCAGCGCTACAACGGCCAGTTCGGTGGCAACGCGTTCTGGGAGATCAAGAACGGCAAGCGCACGCGGATGGTGACCAACGTCACTTACAACGCGATCACGACCGAGTTCTGGGCCAATCTCGACGCCATCTCCGGCAAGGAACACTGGCAGATGTTCGGGACCGGCGGCGACGCCAAGGGCCAGCCGACGCAGACCAACAGCATCTCCCACGGCTCGCCGTGGCTGCGCATCCGCAAGATCATGGTCGGCGGCGCGTTCGCGTAGCGAACGCAGCGAGTCCCGACCGACTCTACAGGAAGGCCGCCGGTTTACCGGCGGCCTTTTTCTTTTGGGCCGTCGAAACCATAATGGTGGTTTCAATTGAGAGGTTCGAGATGACTGAGATTGCCGCCCGTGGTTATGCCCACCCCGAGGTGCTCGTCAGCACCGACTGGGTCGAACAGCACCTCAAGGACGATTCGGTCCGCCTGATCGAGTCGAACGAAGACACCCTGCTCTATTCCGCCGGGCACATCCCCGGCGCGGTGCACGTCGACTGGACGTCCGACCTGAACGATCAGATCCGCCGTGACTACATCACGCGTGCGGGCTTCGAACAGCTGATGTCCCGCATCGGCGCGACGAAAGACACGACCATCGTGTTCTATGGCGACAAGAACAACTGGTGGGCGTGCTACGCGCTCTGGGTATTCCAGTTGTTCGGCCACACCAAGGCGAAGGTCATGGACGGCGGCCGCGTCAAGTGGCAGAAGGAGAACCGCGAGCTCACCCGCGATGTCCCGAACTACGCGCCGACGAAGTACGTCGGCCGCCGAACGCGCCGATAAGCCGCACCGCGCCTTCCGCGAAGAGGTGTTCGCGCACGTCGAGTCGAAGGGCCAGCTGGTGGACGTCCGCAGCCCGGAGGAGTACGCCGGCACGCGCATGCACATGCCGGACTACCCGAACGAAGGCGCACTGCGAGGCGGGCACATCCCCGGAGCCAAGAGCATCCCGTGGGCAAAAGCCATCAACCCCGACGACGGGACGTTCAAGACGGCGGACGAACTGAAGAAGCTGTACTGCGAGGACAACAAGCTGCAGCCGGAGCAGCCGACGATCGCGTACTGCCGTATCGGCGAGCGCAGCAGCCACTCCTGGTTTGCGCTGCGCTACCTGCTCGGTTTCAAGAACGTCCGTAACTACGACGGCTCATGGACCGAGTGGGGCAACATGGTGAACGTCCCAATCGAGAAATAGGCGGCACCGGACATGTTCACCACTCTTCGGTACCGGAGAGTGGTGCCGCGCTCCTTCACGTTGAGCCGGATGAAGTGATCCTTCCCGTCACGATCCTCTGGCCGTGACCTGCACGGCCAGCAGGTACGTGGCGGATGTCTCTCGCAACGCTCGCGCCACGAACGGGTCCGAGTTCACCTCGACCTGGAAGAAGCTGCCCCCGGCACTGTCGGCGAACTTCTCGAGTCCGTACCCGAACATCGTGATGTCGTCAAAGAGCGTGTTGTTCTTCTTGCCGTACTCGGCTGAGAAGGCCTTGAGGAAGTGCACGTTCATGTAGAAGACATACAGGTTGATGTTGAAGGCGGCGGCGCGCTGCGCGATATAGGACGTCTCGGAATCGGGGTTCGGCGTGCCGCGAGGATTGCATCGGCAAGCCGGCGCTGATCAGCATCAGCGTCTTGCGGCCCGGCAGTGGACCGACCGTGTCGAGAACGCCGCGGAGACCCGAGATGGATAGCTGCGCCTGGCGCTCCAACGCATCGGCAATCCGTCCGCCGTCCTGGATTACCTCCTGGGAGCAGTTCATGTTACCCGGATCGAACTTGCATTCACGATCGGTGATTTCCTTGGTGTAGGCGTCGTGCGACTTCAGCCTCGACGCTTCGGAGCGCCGAGATGTTGTATTTCGAGCATCATCAGGTCCGTGCGAAGGCCAGAAATTTTTGCAGATCGCCGCCCGGATAGCGGCATGGTCGCGCGTCGGTGCGATCGCGACCGGGCCCGGGAATGCGATCAATCCGAGGTTGTCGTCAGGAGCGACACTCTTCACCACCCGCATCGCTGCCTCGCGCGCAGAGGCCTGGCCCGACACCGGGAAACTCTCCTGGTCGATGGCCACCACAATCGTGCGGCCGCTCCCGGCTGCAGCTTCCGGCGTACCCGGTGGAACCGCGGTGGGGCCGGTTCCACTCGTCCGGATGAACTCGAGATTGACGATCGGCTGCCGGCGTCCGTCGACGAAGACCTCGAACTGCTCCGATTTCAGCCCCTGGACAGGCGTGCCATCGCGGGTCACGACCTGCGCCTCGATCAGCACCAGCTCGGTAGAGGCGCGAAAGGTCGGAGGCTGCTGCGGCGCCGCCTGTGCCGCGAGTGCAAGCGCCGCTATGCCAGTCGACAGCCACGTCGTGCCATGCGGCGCATTGTATTCTGTCCCTGACATGTATCCCCAGAAACTTCAGGCGGTCATCGACATGTTCGCGATGTTCGAGACGCCGGACCGAACCAACATGCTTCTCAGCTACGCGGACCAGTTCCGCGAAGTGCCGCCGGAGGTTGCCGACCCGGCCGTTTTCAAAGTCGCACCAGATTCCGCAGTGCGAATCGGACGCGTATGCGTGGGCGATGAAGCAGCCGGACGGCACGTTGAAACTGTGGTTCGCGGTCGAGAATCCATCGGGCGTTTCCGCGAAGGCGCTCGCCGCGATTCTCGACAAGAGCCTCTCCGGCCTCACGCCTGCCGAGATCGTCCAGGTGGACGCCGCCATCGTCGAGAAGCTGTTCCGTCAGAACATCTCGATGGGCAAGGGGATGGGACTGATGTCGATGGTCGAGGCGGTGCGGTCCCTCGCGAAGGCTGCCGACCGGAAGGATTAGCCCGCGAGGTGCGACAGCACGATTCCCGCCGCGACGCTGACGTTCAATGAGTCGACCGCGGGCGCGGTCGGGATCCTCACCAGCACGTCGGCTGCCTCCATCGCGGCTGGACTCAATCCGGCTCCCTCCGCTCCGACCATTACGAGCAGCGGACCGCGGTGGTCTGGCGCGACGTCCGCGAGCCGCGGGGCGTCCGGACGCGGTGTGAGGGCCAGCACGCGAAATCCTCTGGACTTGTATTCCGCGATCGCTCCGGGCCACGGCGTCACCCTTGCGAAGGGGACATGCAGCACCGCACCCATCGATGTGCGGAGGGCCTTCCGATAGAACGGGTCAGCCGTCGCCGGATCCAGCAACAGTCCGCCCACGCCGAATGCCGCCGCAACCCTGAACAAGGCGCCGACGTTGGCGGGATCCGCAACCCCCTCGAGGGCCAGGATCCGCGTCGCGGCGTCGAGTTCGAGGCCAGGCGTTTCGGACGGACGATGCGCGAGCGCGAGGCACCCGCGATGAAAATCGAAGCCCGCGATCTGGCTGATGACTTCGCGTTCGGCCACGAAGACAGGTGACTCTATGGCGGCGCCCTCCGCCAGCGCCCGATGCGCCGTCGGGGTGACGAGAACGGAATGGAGGCGGAAGCGTTCACACCGGATCAGCCGCTCGACGACGAGCCGGCCCTCGGCGACGAACAGTCCGGCGGCTTTCAGCCACTTCGGGTCAGCGACGTGACTATAGTCCGCGATGCGCGGGTCGTTCGGGTTACCGACCTGGACGATCATGCGGCGTGACCGCGTGCCCTACGATTCGCGGACGACGGATCGGCGGCTGCGATGGCTGTCGATGACGTGCTGGCCGAGGCGCTTGCTGAGGAACACCTTGGACTCACCGTTCTCGACCGGGTGCGGGACAAAGCGGATCACGTCGAACTGTAGCTGCGCGAGCGCACTGCGCATCTCGTAGAACCGGTTCTTGGTCTTGACGACGATCTCGTCGAAGCCATTCTCGATCGCCCAGACTTCCTGTTCTTCGGTCAGGGCCCGGAAGTGACCCTGGCCGCGCCAGTCCTTGCGGGTGCCGCCGATCCACTGGTAGAGCACCCGCCGGCCGTCGAAGTGAACGACGTCCTCGAGCTGCAGCACGAGATCGGCCAGCTTCGGGTCGTTCTCGTTGGTGCGCAACTCGTGCGCGACCTTGAACGAGACCGGCACCACCGAGCCCGGATCGTCGGGCAGCGGCGCCTCGGCCATCAGGATCTGGTGATCCCGATCCCCCAGCCGGTCCATGACCTCGCTGGCCAGCTTCTTCCGCGGGAAGTCGAGGAAGTACTCCTCGATGTATTGGATCTCGAGGGCGCCCTGCTGAAGGGAGGACCGTTTGATGAGGTATTCGTCCACGAAGCTTCGGATTATACCTTCTCGAACTGACGCCGAGGGTGCGGGCAGACTACTGCGGCCTGTATTCACGGCGGAGGTTCGCCTTGATGTCGGCCTCCGAGTACCATGCGCGGCGGAGCTTGTGGTCGGCGAACAGTTGCAGTTGATCGCTGCTGTGAGGCGACTTGGGATTTGTGGTCTGGCCGTAGGCGAGGACGGACCACGCTTCGCCGGGCTTTGAGAAGTCCACCAACAGGACCCATCCGTCACCGAAGCCCACCGGTGTGTCCCGCCCCGGCAGATGGCCGGCGACGCGCACTTTCGGATCGTCGCTGGCCGCAAACGTCATGACGCGATACGTGCCGTAGGTGCCGGTCGCACCGTCGCCCGGGAGGTCAAGGGAGCCGGCGCGGAAGCGATGAACCTCACCCCAGGCGACCGACGGTGAGCCGTACTGCGTGCGGACGGCGCGAACAGCGGCTTCGAGGTGCCTCACCGCGGCGGCGCGATCGGCGATCCCGCTCGGCGTGGTGGCGAAATTCGCTTCCTGCCACGGCGTGGCGAACGGCGGGCGCACGGCCTCTGAATAGAGGTCCCAGAACCGCTGAAACAGGACGGCGCCACGGCTGGGCGCCGACACCGTGTCGTCCCACCCTGCCAGGATCTCCGCTCCCACCTTCGCATCGTCAGACGCATCCGCGGTCGTCCGGACGGCATCGATCACGTCGAGCTTGATGCGCTCGGCCAGCAGCATCCGGTTCGAATACTTCAGATCGATAACGTCCTGGACCGAGTAGGACGGCCTCTGCTCGAGCAGGTCGATCGCGAGTTGCGGGCGCAGACCCAGGGGACCACGTTCGATCTGCTGCGGAAAACTGGACATGTCAATGGTGTCGCCAAGCGAGACGAACCGCGGCGGGTTGTTGGCGTTCTGGACGTAGCCGCCCGGGGGATTCATCAGCCGCGGGAAATCGTCGATCGAATGCATCAGGGTCCAGAGGTCGGCCGAGGACTTGGCCTCGACGTCCAGACGATAGTCGCGGCCGTCGGCCCTCACCGGAATTCGCGCATTCCAGTAGTAGAGAACGTTGCCGTCGGCATCGGCGTACGTAAAGTTCGACGTCGGCACGAGGTTGCGTCGGATCGACGTATTCCATTGATCGAGCGTGCGAGCCTTGCTCAGATCGTAGAATCCGTAGAAATACTGGAAGGCATCGAGCCTCGTCGACATGACAGCGAACACCTTGTCGGCCGAGCGGTGGATCACCGGACCGATATGCGTGGACCAGAACGTCCGCGTCTCGGTCCGGAACGATCCATCCTCCTGCCGGACTTGTAACGCCGCGTCGCGTCGCCGGAGCGGACGCGATCCGCCATCGAACAGGTAGTGATCGGCACGCGTCGGGTCCACTGTCAGGGTGAACACATCGTCCAGATCCGGCGCGTTGTTGGTCGTCACGAAGCCGAGGCGATCGTTGAAGCCGGCGCGCAGCACCGGGATACCCACGAGTGTCGATCCGTAGAAGTCGATCGTGCCCGGCACCCGCACGTGCGCTTCCCAGTAGAGCGACGACCACTGTAGATGCGGATTCCCGAGCAGGATCGGCTTGCCGGTCGTCGTGCGCGATCCTGAGAGCGCGAATGCGTTTGAGCCGGGCGCGTCGTCGATCCAGGACGGCTCCTCGCCACCCGGCGGCAGCTTTTCGTACTTCTCCCGCAGGCGGCGCACGAGTGCCGCGCCACCCAGAGAATTCGCAGCTCCGGCCCGCGTGCTTGCGAGCACATCCGCAGCAGAAATCTCGGGCATCCACGTCGGCAGCTCGGCGCGGTGAGCGGCGACATATCTGTTCACGCCCGCCGCGTAGGCGCTGATGATTCGGCGATAGAGAGGTGCAATGCCGGCGAGCGCCGCCTTTGACGCAGCGAGGTTGTCGAACTGAGCCATGGTGACGTCGTTCGACAGCCCAGACTCGCCGAAGTACCTGGCTTCCTCGCCGCGGGCGCTGAGGTAGCGGCGCCCGATCTCCGCGGCGTGATCTTCCGCTTGCGCGTAGCCAAAGGCGAACGCCGCAGCCTCTTCGGTCTTGGCCAGGATGTGTGGGATGCCGTAGGTGTCACGTCGGATCGTCGCCTGGCTGGCGAGCAGATCGTGGGCCGGCAGTTCGGGAACCTGCCGGCCGCAGCCTGGTGCCGCCGTGACGAGAGCGGCAACGACGAGGAGCGCGAAGCGCAGGCGAAGGGCCATGCGCGACAGTTTAAGGTTATTCGGCGCGCAGAGCGACGATCGGGTCCACGCGGGTTGCACGCCGCGCGGGAACATACGCTGCCGTGAGCGCAACCACCCCCAGCGTGATTGCCACAACAACAAACGTCACCGGATCGTGCGGACTGGTATCGAACAACAGCTTCGCGACCAGCCATTCGGTCAGCAGGAAGGCGGCGACGACGCCGATCACAACCCCGCCGGATGTCATCACCATGGCTTCGCGAACAATCAGGCGAACCACCGAGCTCCGATGGGCGCCGAGCGCCATCCGGATCCCGATCTCGCGCGTGCGCTGAGCGACCGCGTACGAGAGGACGCCGAAGATCCCGATGGCGGCCAGTATCAGCGCGACCGCGGCAAACAGCGTCGAGCAACGTCATGTAGAACCGCGGCTGCGAGATCGAACGGGCGACGATTTCCTGGAGCGTGCGGACGTTCCCGACGGGCAAGTTGCCGTCGAGCGAGTAGACGGCGCGCCGGGCCGGTTCCGCAAGGCCCGCGGGCGCCGCGGCGGTCTTCATCAGGACAGACATCCCCGAAACCGGCCATTGGGTGTAGGGCAGATAGATCTGGGGAGGATCCGGCTCGGCAAGACCGGCGTCCTTGACGTCGCCGATGATGCCGACGACCTCACCTCCAGCGCGAGGTTTGCCAGGGCCGCGGCCCCACCCGAGCGTGATCTTCTTGCCGATCGGATCCTCACCCGGGAAGTACTGGCGAGCCGCCGCTTCCGTAATGAGGACGACCTGCGGCGTATTCGGCCGGTCGTCGCCAGTGAAGAAGCGACCCTTCTTCAGCGGAATACCGATCGTCTGGAAGTAGTCGGCGGTCGCCACGCGGACCTGCATCGCCGGCTGCTGCGAGGGCGGGACGGGCGCGCGTCCGGCAACTTCGAACGTCAGCACGAAGCTCGCGCCGCTCAGTGGCAGCGAGTTCACGCCGGCAACCGCCTGCACGCCCGGGAGCGCCTTCAACTTCGGCAGCAACTGGTCGAAAAACGCCACCTTGCTCAAATCGTCCTCATACCGGACGTCGGGCAACGACACCTCGAAAGCAAGGGCCGGCTGCACCGGGAATCCGGGATCGACAGACGCGAGCTTGCTGAAGCTGCGGATCAAGAGGCCCGCACCGGCGAGCAGCGTCACGGCGAGCGCAACCTCGGTGATCACCAGGGTCGTCCGCATGCGTGAGCCGGCCCGGCTCGTCAGCGCACCGCGGCCCGATTCCTTCAGCGTCGACGAGATGCCCCCACGAGTCGACTGGAAGGCGGGCACCATGCCGAAGAGCAGTCCGGTCAGCAGCGACACGCCCATCGTGAACGCGATCACCACCGGATCGACGCGGACTTCAGCGAGACGCGGAATCCCCTGCGGCTCGAGCGCGACGAGAGCTTCGACGCCCCACACAGCCAACAGCAACCCGAGTGCCCCGCCGACCACGCCGAGGATGACGCTCTCGGTCAGCAACTGCCGAACCAGCCGCGAGCGACCGGCGCCGAGGGCCGTCCGCACCGCGATCTCGCTCTCACGGGCCGCAGCTCGCGCGAGCAACAGGTTCGCGACGTTCACACACGCGATCAGCAGCACGAAACCCACCGCACCGAGCAGAAGCCAGAACGCTCTCCGAATATCCCCCACCATCGCGTCATGCAGGGCGACCGCGGTGATGCCAACGCCTTCGTTGCTGTCCGGGTACTGCGTGGCGAGCTGGCGGCCGATGGTTTCAATCTCTACCTGCGCCTGTTTGGCCGACACACCAGTCTTCATCCGGCCAACGGCAGTGAGATACCAGGCGCCCCGCTGCTTCGAGAGCAGGTCTTCCGAGTACTCGAGCGGCACCCACACCGACCGGGCGGCGGGAAACGAGAATCCTTCCGGCATCACGCCGACGATCTCGTGTGCCACGCCGTCGAGTGTCATCCGCTTGCCGACGATGGCGCGGTCCCCGCCGAAGCGGCGCAGCCAGAGGTCGTGACTGATGATCGCAACCTGATTCTTGCCGGGTTCGTTCTCGCCGGCGTTGAACGTACGGCCCAAGCTTCGCGGGCACGCCGAGCAGCCCGAAGATTGTGGCACTGACAGCGGCGCCGTCCAGGCGAACCGGTTCACCCTGGCCCGTAAGGATCGTGCGCGTCCGCGTGTAGACCGCCGCATCCTGCAGCGTCGTATTTCGTGTCCGGACGTCAGTGAAGTTCGGCCCTGACATCGTGGCGCGACGCCCTTCGCTCAGGTGGTAAATACCTACGAGCTGATCCGGATTCGCGTACGGCAGCGGCTTCAGCAGGACGGCGTTGACGACGCTGAAGATCGCGGTGTTGGCGCCGATCCCGAGGGCGAGCGTGAGGAGCGCCACGGCCGTGAAGGCGGGGCTCTTGATCAGCCGGCGGAAGGCATAGCGGATGTCCTGGCGGAGGTTGTCCATCGGGCCAGCCAGAGCCAATCACGTGCCGTGCTGGCGCACGGCGATAACCCTATAATTGACGTGGAGTTACGCCCGTGCCGGTGGCGCCGCGTGGCGCCCGACTGTCCGGCGCTGGCCACCAGTCATCCCGAAAGCGAACAGCCATGCCGACACTGCCCGAGGACGTGCAGCGACTGACCGACGCCATGAACGCGGCCGACAAGGCTGCCGAGGATCTCACGGCCGGTCTCTCGGATCCGGACTTCTTCTGGCAGCCCGGCGGAACCCGCTGGAGCGTGGCCCTCTGCCTGGATCATCTCGCCGTCGCAAACACCATCTACGGCGCGTCCATCGAGACCGGCCTGGCGGCAGCCCGCGAGCGCGGCTGGCACCGACAGGGTCCGATCGCGCCGGGTTTCTTCGGCCGCAAGTTCGCCGAGTCCCTGGAACCGCCAGTGAAGCGGCGCACGTCGGCGCCGGCCAAGATCAAGCCGCAGCCGGCGCGGCCGCGTGCCGAGATCATGAGCGCCTATCGTGCGGCGCACGATCGCATCCGCGCGCTGCTCGTCGAAGCGGCCACGCTCGATGCCAATCGCGCCACGTTCACGAATCCGTTCATCGGGATCGTCCGCGTCAAGGTCTCGTCCGGCTTCCACATCGTCGCGGCCCACGACCGCCGCCACCTGTGGCAGGCGCAGCAGGTCGTGGCCGCACGTCGGGCGGAGACCGGCGCGTAGCTTATTTGCTGCGCGGGTTCTCCGCGATCCCCAGCTCGATTCAGAGCCGTCGGTCCACTCCGGATTGATGCGAGCGTAGAGCAGCTGGTCCTTTATGACGCCGTACTTGACGCTGCTCGAGCGCAAGATTCCTTCGCGCGTGTAGCCCGCCTTCTCGAGGACGCGCGCCGAGGCGAGGTTGTCGGCAAACGGGAGCGCAAACATCCGGAGCACGTTGCTCCTCGCGAACGCATGCTCGGTCAAGAGCACCAGCGCCTCGGTCACGATGCCACGCCCCCACATCGATTCACCCAGCCAGTAGCCGATCTCGGCGGAGAACCGCTCGACATCACGGCCCGGCACGTAGCCGATGGCGCCGACGGCCGCGCCGGCGACCTCGATGGCCAGGTTGGTCGGATCGTCGGTGGACGTGGCGTGCTTGAGAAACGCCCTGGCATCCTCGCGCGTGTAGGGATTCGGAAAGCGGTCGCGCAGATGCTTCGCCACGTTGATGTTGTCGGCGTGCATCACCAGCGAGTCGGTATCCGACCGTCGCCAGGAGCGCACGGTGCAGCGGACGCCCTTCAGCGCGATCATCAGAACAACGTCCGACCATGGGCGCGGAGCCAGCGCTCGGCATCACGGTAGGAGGGACACGCCTGCTCGACGAGCGCCCAGAAGCGAGGGCCGTGATTCTGCTGGCGGAGATGCATCAGTTCGTGGATCAGCACGTAGTCGCAGACCGCCGGCGGCATCTGGACGAGGCGAAAATTCAGCGCGATCGCTTTGGTACGCGAGCATGAGCCCCAGCGGGATCGCTGGTTGCGGATCGTCACCCTGCCGACCGTGAGTCCGTGCCGCGCGGCGAGTTCGAGAAGCCTCGGCACGAGCCGTTCGCGCGCCAGCTGCCGCATGTCCCGCTCGATGTCCGGCCGAACATCGTCTGGATCCTTGACGCGAACTGAACGTCCGCCGTAATGGGCCAGGCTTCCAGCGGACGAGTGGGTGATCACGACCGGAACGTCGAGACCAGCGAGCTGGATGATGCTGCCGTGGTTCCACCGGACCGGTGTGTGCTCGCGCCGCACGCGGGCGCGCTCCCTCGCAATCCACGCGACCTGGCGCGCCACGAAAGCGATCGCTTCCGCGCGAGATCCACTCCGGGGGATGGTGACGCGAAGACTGCCGTCCGGCCGAACCCGCAGGATGTAGCGGCGGGCCCTGCCGGACGCGCACGAACTCGATACGGTCCGGAGGAGCGAACTCGAGGCGATCCTGTGGTTCCGGCCGCTCAGGCTCGATTTGAAATGGCAGATCGGGTTGCACGAGCTGCCGAAATCATAACAGCGTCAGTCATTCCTCAGCGCGACGATCGGGTCCACCGCCATGGCGCGCCGGGCGGGGATGTAGCTCGCGATCGCGGCGGTCAGCGACAGGAACAATGCGACACCACCGAAACTGAGCGGGTCAGTCGGAGTCACGTTGTACAGAATCGACCGGATGACCCAGGTGACGCCGGCGGCGCCGGCCATCCCGAGCACGATCCCGATCCCCGCGAGCCGCAGCCCCTGCCCGACGATCAGACGGAGCACGTCGCGGCGCTCGGCGCCGAGCGCCACCCGCACGCCGATCTCCTGGACGCGCTGCGAGACCGAATACGAGAGGACGCCGTAGACACCGATCGAGGCCAGCACCAGCGCGATGAACCCGAAGGTGGCGAACATCGATCCAAACAGTGCGAACTGCCAGAAGCTGAGACGGCGGAGCTCCTCGACGGTCTGCACACCAAACATCGGCAGCGTCGCGTCCGCGCTCCTTATCTGTTCGCGCACGGCGTTGGTGATCTGTGCGGGGTCACCCGCGACCCGAATGGTGATGCCCGTGTTCAACGTCGGCTCGTATGGATAGGGCACGTAGGCGGCGGGATACTGCGGCTCGTCGCTCGTTTCCTGCTGATGGCTGAAGTCGGTCACCACGCCGATGACGGTGAACCAGTCTCCCTGCGTTCCGGGCGCCATGCGAAAGCGGCGTCCGATCGGATCCGCGTCTGGCCAGAGCCGTTTCGACATCGCCTGGTTGACCAGTGCGACTGGTGTCCGGCTCGCGCCTTCCGTGTCCGACATGTCACGGCCCGACACGAGCTTGACGTCGAGCGTCCGGAGCATGTGCGGCGTCACGCTCATCAACGAAATGCCTGGCTCGCGGCCGGCTTCGACGGCGCTCCCTTCGACGATGACCCGGCCCCCACCGCCGCCATTACCCATGGGCACCCAGTTGGACGCGAAGGCGGCCTGCACGCCAGGCAGCGCTTCGACGCGCTTCACGATGTCATCGACTCGGCGCGCCTTGGCTTCGTCTGCCTCATACGCTGCACCAGGGAGGTAGAAGCGCATCGACATCAGCGGGGCCGTATCGAATCCGACGGTCGCTGACTGGAGGTTCAGGAAGCTGCGGACGAAGAGCGACGCGCCGACGAGGAGCACCAGCGCAAGCGCAACCTCCGCGATGACGAGCGTGTTCCGAAGGCGGGCGCGGGATCCGCCGGCGCTGCCACGGCCGCCCTCTTTCAGGCTGCTCTGAAGATTGCTCCGCACCGCCTGCAGTGCCGGCGCCAGCCCGAACACGATCCCGGTCAGGAGTGAAATGAAGACGGTGTAAGCGATGGCACGGGCGTTCAAACTCCAGCGAATGAAGTAGGGCACTTCGTCAACCGGCATGGAGCTATCGAGCAGCCTGATGCCGATCCACGCGATGCCGATGCCGAGCGGGGCGCTGACCAGCCCGATCATCATCGATTCGGTCAGCAGTTGCCGCACGATGCGCCAGCGTCCGGCGCCGAGCGCAGCGCGGATGGAGATTTCGCGATGGCGGACGGATGCGCGGGCCAGCAGCAGGTTCGCGACGTTGGAGCAGGCGATCAGCAGCACAAGCGTCACCGCGCCCATCATCGTCAACATCACGAGCTCGACCTGCTCGGGCAGCATCCACTGGCTGAGCGTCCGGCTCGTCATCGTCCAGTTCTTGTTCTGGACGGGATAGGCGGTGGCGAGACGGGAGGCGATCGCCTGGAGCTCCTGCTCTGCCTGCTGTTGCGTGACACCAGGCTTCATCCGGGCGAACACGGAGTGCATCGGCCCCCGGTCATCGCGCAGGCCGGCGTCCTGGTAGGGCGCAATGGTGACCCAGAGGCGCTCTCTCTCAGGGAACAAGAACTTTTCGGGCATCACGCCGATGACGGTATGTGGCCGTCCGTTGACGGTAATCGCCCGGCCGACGATCTCTCGGTCTTGCTGATAGCGCACCGTCCACAGCTCGTGACTGAGCATCACGACCGGCTCGGCCCCTGGCTTATCGTCCTGCGCAGTAAAGTCCCGCCCCTCGATCGGCCGGGCGCCGAGCATCTGGAACAGGGTCCAGCTGACCGTGGCGCCGCGGTAGCGTTCGGCGTCGCGGCCGGGGTCGGCGATCGTCAGGCTGCGCATCGCGATCGCGGCCAGGGATTCGAAGCTGGTGGCGGAATCACGCACGTCTTTGAAGTCGGCGTAGGAGAGCGGCCCGCGGTTGACCCGCTCTTCCAGGTTCCTCGAGTGCAGAATGATCAGCCGTTCCCCATCCGGGTAGCTGACGGGATGAAGGATGACCCCGTCCACCACGCTGAAGATCGTCGCGTTGACGCCGATGCCAAGCGCGAGGCACGCCACCGCGATCGCGGTAAAGCCGGGGTGTTTGATCAGCGAGCGGAAGGCATAGCGGACGTCCTGCAGCAGCATGTTGGGCTTAGACGGCCGGGATGATTGGCGGGTTCAACCGCGCTTTGCGCGATGCATTGGCGTGGTGAAATAGGGCTGATGTCCGTCCTCGACAACCTCATTCACATGCTCGCGCCACTGACGGCCAACTGCAGCGACTTCAAGGATCAGTGGGAAAAGGCCTCGCGACGGCCGTCCGGGGACGTCGGCGGGTGCTGGGAGGGCGAGTGGATCAGCGCCGCCACCGGCCACCGTGGACGGCTCCGTTGTGCTGTCGACCCGGTCAGCGCCGAGCTGTGGCGGATGTCATTTCGAGGCGAGTATTCGAAGGTCTTCCGCGCCTGCTACGCGACCGATTTCCACGTGGTGCCGGAGGACGGCCGCTGGACGTTCAGCGGTGGCTCCAATCTCGGCGCCCTGGCGGGTGGCGCATACGAATACCGGGGATCGGCGACGCTCGACGCGCTGACCTGCAGTTACAAGTCGGCACGGGACCACGGCGAGTTCAGGTTAAGGAAGATCTAAAACCGCGGCCCCTTCGGGATGCATGCACGGGTCCCCGGCGTGCCTTCGGCAACGCACGACGGCACGACGACGCTACGATACAGCCCTTGTTCGTTCTTCAAGTCGTGGCTTCACGAGATATTCTCAAGTAGGAAGCCGTCGCCGTTCGCGGCAGGACGTTGGACAACCTGAATCACCGTCGCTTTAGCAGTGCTGCCGGATCCAATCGGCGATCGCTTCTTCGGAAGTACCGCCATCGGCCAAGGCTAGGATCATGGTGACCACGTCGGCTTCGGTGGCCGAAAAGTCGTGCCCGTTCACGCCGAGGAACGTGACCATGGCCAAGAATCCGATGCGTTTGTTGCCATCGAGGTACGGGTGGTTCTGCACGAACCCAAACGCGTAGGCCGCGGCGAGCATCGCCAGGTCAGTGCGATCCGAGTTGTGCCACTTCTGTTGCGGCCTGGCCAGAGCCGATTCGAGAACGTTCTCATCCCGGACGCCTGGCAGCCCTCCGTGTTCGCGGAGTTGGTCGTTGTGGATGGCGTCGACGACCGTGCGGGTTAGCCACTTGGGCTCTGGCCCACGACGCTTGGCCACCCGCTACTTCGCCAACTCTCGAAGGGCGTTGCGGTACTCTTGGCGGCTTTAGAGGCGACTCGCAGGGCCCGTTCGGTGTCAGGGTCGTAGGGTGTCAGGAGAATCCCACGATCTGTCTCCACCGCAAGGACACGGTCACCAGCCTCGAGTCGCAAGCGGTCGGCCATATCCTTGGGTAGCGTGGCGCTTACCGACCCCCCGGCTTGACGCAGGGTAACTTCCTTGGTCATGTCGTTTACGGTAGCATATTAGTGCTACGGTAGGCCGCACGGGCGTTTTTTAAGGGAAGGGCGGGGTCCGATCATGGCCCACCGCGGCCGAACGGATGACGTCAGGAAGACAACCGTAGTTTTCCATTTTCTATCTTCCATTTACCATCAGCCGGGTTTCTCACCGGCGGGTCAGGAAGCTCTAGAACCTGAACAGCGGGCGTCCAGCCGGCATGCCTGGCCAGGGGATCGAGGCCAGGATCGCCACCAGGGCGAGGCCGTAGAAGATCATCGCGAGCCTGCCGCGACGCTCGGCCGGCGCTTTCTTGATCTTCGCGGCGCCGATATGCGCGAGCGCAATCGCGATGACCATCCCGAACACGTGCTCGACGGCAAAGAACCGCAGCTGCGGGGTCTTCATGGCGGCACCAAAATCACCGAGCGCCGCCGTCGTGAACGGGCTGAGGACGAAGTAGAGCAGCAGCCCGATCAGCATCTGCACGTCCAGCAGGATCGTGAACCACCGGCCGGTGCTCGAATCGCGCTCGCCGCCACGCGCGACTGCGGCGATGCCTGCCGCCAGCACGGCCCAGCGCAGCCAGGAGTGGATGATCAGGACGATTCCGTACATTCGCGCTATTTCCCTTCAGCCGCTTCGCGGTCCGCCGCCACGCGGCCCAGAATGACCAGCATTTCCCTGATCGTCGAACGCCCGGCGTCTTCCGTATACCACGTTGTTGACGTGCTCGTAGAGCGCACCGGAGGTGACCTTGGGCTTGTTCTCCAGGTACCACTTCTGCAGCTCCGCGGGCCGCTCCACCCAGCCACCCACGTAGCGGTTGTTCTCGTCGAGGACGATGATCGTCGGCGTGGCGAGGCGGCCGTCCGGCGTGAGGTGCGCGGACTGGATGCGGCTCCCTTCGGCTCGTCCGATGACCCTGAGTTCCAGTTTCTCGGGCACGGCGGCCGCCAGTTTGGCGACGTAGGGCACCGCCCACGCCGAATCGCTGCAGCGATCCTCGGCAACGACAAGAATCCTGCGCCGCGCCGGCAGGGCCTTCGCTTCCGTCAGTGCGGCTGCCTCTATCGCCGCATCGGCAAAGCGTGGTTTCCATTGATCCTGTCGCGCCTTGACGTTCTCGAGGAAGACGTGGAACGGCGTCGCCTTCTCCCAGAGCGCGGGGTAATCGATCTGGAGGGCGTGAACGGCCGTTGTGGCGGCGAGAAGCGGCGCAAGCGGCGCCCAGCAGCGTCTTCATTGGGCAAGTATGCCGTAAGTAGCCGTTATCGGGAGGGAATGCTGCCGATGAATCGCTCGATCGCCGGCCAGTACGCCGGGTGGTCGGTGTGCAGATCGTTGTGGTCGGCGCCGGTCAGGACCGCGAACGTCTTCGTCGGAGTGGACGCGTCGTGAAAGACTCGCTGCCCGGCACTGAAACGGGATGATCGAGTCGGCGTCGCCGTGGATCACCAGGAGCGGGGACCGATAGCCCTCGAGGTGCTGCGCGGTCGAGAACGTGTAGGACGCGAAGAAACTGAGTGCGAGCATGATCGGGTTGCCGGCGAAGAGCGACCGCACATCGGGGAAGGGGCTTTCGAGGATCAGCCCGTCGGGCGGGGCGTTGCGCGCCGCATAGGACGCCACGGCGCAGCCAAGAGACCGACCCCAGTAGAGCGTCGGGGTACCCGGCCGGCGCAGGTGCTGATTGAAGTAGGCCGTCGCCGCTTCTGCGTCGCGATAGAGACCACGCTCGGATGGGCTGCCGCTGCTGTCGCCATAGCCGCGGTAATCGACCGCCATGACACTGAAGCCGCGGTGCCTGAGATCGGCGAGCACCGGCATCCACATCGACAGGTTGCCGCCGTTGCCGTGCCAGTAGATCACCTGCGCTCGAGGCGAGGGATGCTCGATCCACCATCCGTGCAAGGTCTCGCCGTCCGCCGTGTCGATCTTCAGATCAGTGAATGGCAACCCGGCGGCCGCGGGCGTCTGCTGCACACCGCGCGTCGGGACGAAGGCCATGCGCGGCTCCAGCCACCTGGCCATCGCCCACAGGGTAACGGCAACGACGACCGCACTGATCAGCAGACCGCGCATGGATCGAATCGCGTCACCTGTCTCATTTCACTGGACCCAGGTAGGTGTCGAACCAGTTGAGGATTTCGCGGTAGAACTCGCGCATGTCGCTCGGCACATGACCGCCGGCGAGGCGGGCGAGACGCTTACGATCCGGCGGTGTGCCGAGCAGCTCGAGAAACCGCCGCTGGTCGTGCTCGGGCACGTTGAAGTCATCGCGGCCGTTGACCAGCAGCACCGGGATCTTGATTCGCGGCATGAAGTTCGCCGTCTGAATCTCGGGGACGGTGTTGTATCGAAGGCCGCCGGCGGCGAAGACTGCCGTTTTGATCCGTGGTTCGAGGGCGACAGGAATCGGACCGACGAACGCACCGTGACTCATGCCGTAGTAGCCAAGTCGCGTTTTGTCGATATCGGGCCTGGTCTCGAGGTAGTCGACTGCGCGAAAGAAGTCCTTCGCGTACAGCACGAACCGGTCTCGCACCGCGCGCTGGCCCGGAGGCTCAGGCTTCCGCCGCTCGAACGTGCCGAAGTAAACCGGGTACAACACCGCCCGCCCGCTGCGCACGATGAAGTCGAACGACATGAGATCGAGGTAGGTGCTGGAAGATACCTCGCGCGCGTGGGAGTTCGGGAAGTACACCACGGTTTGGTACGGGGGTTTGACGTGCTTCGGGATGAAGAGGTACGCGGGAATACGCTCGCCGCCGTAGGCAGCGGCGAAGCTGACGGTTTCCATCCTCCAGTGCTGCGGCGTGTCGTCGGATGCTTCCACCTTCGCATCGAGCGGATTGCGGTCGTACGCGTAAAACCCCCGTAGCAACTCGAACTGCTCGTCGGAGACGGGCACGAGGCTCTGCGGATCCCCTTCGACGCGAGCGATGGGTTTCGAGAGGTCGGTGGTGGCGACGCCGCTCTTCGCCTCCTTGATCAGGCGCATCCCGAACGTAACCGCCCTCGCCCACGGATCGCGCGCCTCCGGCTCGCGGAAGCGATACGTCGGGTCGTTCCAGCCGCCGCCAAGGATGTAGCGGAGCCCGGTCGTGCCGGATTCGTTGAGGGACCACTCCTGGATGTTCCCTGCCATGTCGTAGCGTGCCCCACGGACCGACACTCTGGCGCGCACCGACTTTGGCCGGTCCCTTCGCATCGAACTGGCTCACCCGCAGGACGTCGGAGAAGATGTCGTCCATGCCGGACGCGGCCCGCCAGTGATAGAACGTCGGCAGCGACTTGCCGGCAAACCGGGCGTAGGCCGCGGCTTCGAACCAGCTGATGCCGCCGACGGGATAGTCTTCCTGGCCTTCGGGATAACTTCCGAGCTCCCACGTCGCCGGCCCGCTGCGTCCGGTCCTGTCACGCAGCCGATCCATCGCCTGTTCAAACGAGACTGAAGAGCTGCCGTCGCGCGGCAGCTCTGCCCAGTACTTCGCGTCGGTGTATCCGCCGGCCTCGACGAACTTCTTGAACTCGCGATTGGTGACTTCGTACTTGTCGATCCAGTAGTCGGCAAGCTGCACGGTCCCGGCGACGCCGACGAGTAACCGGTCCGCCGGGCACGAACATCATGCCCGGCACTGCGTCCGCCTCCGGCACCAATCTCGAGTGTCGGGCGCCCAACCGAGTAGGTCACGTCCATCGGCAGGTAGCCGGGCTTCGAGACGCGGAGCCGGTAGAGCGCGAGGGGCAGATGGTGATCCCGGACGGGCGTGGTACCCAGTGACTCCCACGCGCCATCCTCATCGACGTAGTCCCGGACCGAAACCTCGGCCCCGGCGGGATCGGTGGCGGTGTCGAACGGAAACCACGCGGCGCGGATCCGCGCGACGTCCTCGGTGGCGTAAGGCTCAACTTGCCTGGCGAGCCGAACCGCCTGGAGCGACTGCTCGGTGTGCTGGAGCCGCTCAATTTCCGGAATGGTTTCGCGCTGCGCCAGTCGCGCGCGTCGTATGTTTACAGTCTGCCAGGCACCGAAGCCCGCGGCTGCCAGCAGCAGCAGCGCCATCGGGAACGAGCACGGCCGGGCGGCGCCACGCTGACTCCTCCGGACGGTTGAGCCGAGCCAGCGCCGCGGCGAGATCCGCACGCATCGCGCCGGCGTCGGGGTAGCGGTCTTTGGGGTCCTTCGCCAGCGCCCTCGTGACGATCGCGTCCACGTCGGCCGGCGCGTCGGCGCGCGCCGCTGCGCAGAGGGGCTGGCGGGTCGCGAAGGATCGCGGTCACGAGCCCGCGTCCGACGAGCCCGGCAAACGGCCGGCGCCCTGTCAGCATCTCGTAGAGCACGCCGCCGAGCGAGAAGACATCAGACCACGCGCCGACGCGCTCACCCTGCGCCTGCTCCGGCGACATGTACGCCGGCGTGCCCATCACCGCGCCGGGCCGGGTCGCGAGCGCGGTGAGGGTTGCGTCCGAGGCGGCCCGCTCGACCAGCTTCGCCAGCCCGAAGTCGAGCACCTTCACCCTGCCGTCGCGCGTGACCACGATGTTCGCCGGCTTGATGTCGCGATGCACGATTCCGCTCGCGTGCGCCGCCTCGAGCGCCGCCGCCGACTGCACGCGCGTAGTCGAGCGCGGTGGCGACAGGCATCGGCGCCCCGGCAATCAGCCGGTCGAGCGGCGTCCCGTCGACCAGCTCCATCGCGATGAACGTGGTGCCGTTGTCGCTGCCAATCTCGTAGATCGTGACGATGTTCGGATGGTTGAGGGCCGAGGCGGAGCGGGCCTCCTGGACGAAACGCTGGTGCCGCTCGGGATCGGCAGTCGCATCCGGCGGCAAGACCTTGATGGCGACCGCACGTCCAAGCTTCGGGTCGAGAGCCCGATACACGATGCCCATCCCGCCGCGCCCGAGCTCCGCCTCGACGCGGTAGTGAGAGATCTGCTCAATCATCCAGGTCTGAACCCCGGTGCATCATACGCTGGAACATTCAGGTCGTTCTGGGGTCCACTTACCCATGCTCGAAGCGCGCGACCTTGGGAAGTACTACTCAGGCATTCCCGCGGTCAGGGAGGTCAACTTCACCGTCGCGCGAGGCCAGGTGCTCGGCCTGCTCGGGCCGAACGGGTCCGGCAAGTCGACGACGGTGTCGATGGTGACGTCGCTGCTCGAGCCGACCACCGGCCAAGTCCTGCTCGACGGCACGCCGATCGACCTGGACCCGCTCGGCTACAAGGCCAGGATCGGCTATGTGCCTGAGGAAGCGCACCTCTACACCTACCTGACCGGGCCCGAGTATCTCGAGCTGATCGGTCAGCTGCGGGGGCTGGACCCGAAGGTTCTGCACGAGAAGATCGACGCATTCCTCGTCGTGTTTGGCCTGGAGGACGACCGGCATGCCACGATGTCGGCCTATTCGAAGGGGATGCGGCAGAAGATTCTCATCTCCGCCGCGCTGCTGCACGATCCCGAGATCATCGTGCTCGACGAGCCCAACTCCGGCCTCGACGTCACCTCGACGTTGATCCTGCGCAGTCTCGTGCAGGAGCTCGCCGCCGCCGGGAAGATCATCATCTACAGCTCTCACGTTCTCGAAATCGTCGAGAAAGTTGCAACGGACGTGATGATCCTGCACGACTCGCGGGTGGTGGCGCACGACTCGGTGGCGAAGCTGCGCGACCTTCTCGCGCTGCCGTCGCTCGAGCAGGTGTTTCGCCGGGTCGTCGCGGCGACGGATGTGGACCAGGTCGCGCGCGATATCGTCGGGGTGATGCGCCTGTGACCAGCGAGGCAGCGCAGACGCGACTGCTGGCCCGGACGTTCTTCGCCCGGCTGTTCGAGAGCGAGCTGATTCCGCCGGGGATCGGGCACGCTCGCGTGGTGATCTCGCTGATCGCGTTTTTCGCAGCGCCCTCCCTCATCCTGCCGCTCGTTCTGATGAAGAAGTACGTCTGGCTGTGGACGCCGGAGTTACTACGGGCCGCGATGGCTCAGGACCGCACGATGGCGCTGCTTCTTTCCATGACCGCAACGGCCTTCGTCTCGCTCGTGATCTGGGAGAACATCTTTCCGGACCGGCGCGACAGCCGCATCCTCGGCGTACTGCCCCTGCGCCCACGCTCATTCGTTACCGCGCGCCTCTTCGCGATCCTGGCGTTGTTCGCCCTCGTGTTTCTGCTGCCGACCGCGATCGGGTCGATTGGTTTTGGCGTCCTCGGCGCAATGACACACATGCCGGAAGGGTTCTTCGGCGTCGCGTCCGCGCACTTCATCTCGGTGGCGGCGGCGGAGGGACTGGTCTTCTTCGGGATCGTGGCGATTCAGTGCGCGCTGATGAGCGTGGCCGGGCCGACCGCCGCGCACCGGCTCGCCGTCATTCTGCAGATGGCGATCATCGTTACCGTGCTGCAAATGCCGATGGTGCTGCCGGCCGGGACGTCGTTCGCGCTCGACACAGCAGGCTCGCCAATCTGGGCGAGCACGGCGTCGGCGCGACTGCTGCCACCGCTGTGGTTTCTGTCCCTGCACGAATGGATCGTCGGCGTCGGGTATCCCGGGACAGAGCATCTCGCGCGCGCCGCCGGCGTGCTGGGGATCGGGATGCCTGTACCTCGCGCTTGGTTTCTACGCCGCGAGCTATCGCCGCCTCACGAGGCTGGCGATCGAGGGCCGGCCGGAGCCGCCACGGAAGCGCACACCCTGGATAGGCCGTAGCATCGGTGCGCTTTCGGGGTTCCTCACTGCGGCCGCCGAGGGCGCGGGTGTTTGTGCCTTCACGCTGCGGACGCTCGCGCGCAGCCGCCAGCACCGGATGCTCCTCGCGGTGTGGATCGGCGTCGCCATCGCTCTGACGATCTCCGCCGCGCTTCCAGTGCTGGTCCGCTTCGGTTGGGCCGCGTTCGATCGTCCCCGCGAGTCGCTCCTCGTGGGGCCCTTGATCTTCGCCGCACTCGTGCAGACAGGGATGCGGTCGCTATTCGCGATCCCGGTCGAAATACGAGCCAACTGGGCGGTCCGCATGGCAGAAACCCCTGAACTCGGGCGCACGCTGAGTGGCGCATCAGCGGCGTTGATCATCTGCGGCGTTCTTGCGCCCGCGCTGCTCGCGTTCGTGTCCGGCACCTGGCTATGGGGTGTGAAGGTCGGTCTTATGCACGCCGCGTTCAGCGGCATGATCGCGCTGGCACTGTCGCAAGTGCTGATGCTGCGTGTCGATCGAATTCCGTTCACCTGTACCTACAACCCTGGCAGCGCCAAGATCGGTAAGTTCTGGCCGCTGTACCTCGCGATCTTCTCGACGCTGACGTACGGGATGGCGGCTGCGGAATCAGAGATGCTGCGGCGTCAGGGCAAAGGCTTCCCCACCGCGATTCTTCTGTTGCTCGTCGTGACGGCCGGCTTGCGCTGGGTGCGCAGCCGGAAGACAGGAGAATTGCCCGGCCTCTGTTTCGAGGCCGAGCCGGATGACAGGCTTACAGAGGTTTCCCTTAGAGCGCACTAGCGAACGGCGCCACGTACCGTTTTTGGAGGCAGCGATGCAACTTCGTTATTCAGTAGCCGCCAGTCTGGACGGGTATATCGCGGGACCGAACGGCGAGTACGACTGGATCCTGATCGATCCGGAGATCGATTTTGCGGCGATGTACGCGGGCTTTGGCGGGATCGTCATGGGCCGCCGGTCGTACGAGGTTTTTGCCGAAACGGGCGGCGCTCCGGGCCCGGCGCTCCCGACCTACGTGTACTCGACCACCCTGCCGGAGGGTCAACGCGACGGCGTCACGTTCGTCCGGGATGCCGTGACGCACGTCCGCACGCTGAAAGCGAGTGGCGAAGGTAAGCCGCTCTGGCTCTGGGGCGGCGGCGAGCTGTTCCGGCAACTCGCAGCGGCCGGCCTGGTGGACGGTGTCGAAGTCGCCGTCATCCCGATCATTCTCGGCGGGGGCCTGCCGCTGATCGCCGAACCGGGCCCACGGCTGCGGCTGCAATTGCGCGCGCATCGCGTCTACAAGACCACCGGCACGCTCTTCCTCGAGTACGACATCGTGGCTTGAAGCACCTGGCCGTTGCGCGATGAGGGGTTAGCCTTGCGCTTGGTCCAGCGCGGCAGTATGGTCCACAGATGCGACAACTGCTTCTGGTCCTCGCGCTCCTACTGATCCCCACCGGCTCCTGGGCTCAGAACCGATCCGAAGACGAGTACACACGCTACGAGCTGCTCGCGCCTGAGTCGTCCTCATTCAAGATCATCTACGACGTGACCGCTGTCACTCCTGGAGCGGCCTTCTACTTCAACCCGATTCGCAAAGGCAGCGTCGCCAGCGATGAATCGGTGATCGACCTCGCGAGTGGGCAGCCGCTGAAGTTCGAGCAGGTATCAGGCGCGGACGCACGGAAGGCCGGCCTGGCCAACGCCGACCTCGAAGGCGAGTACATCAAGGTGACGCTGGCGCGCCCGGTGCCGCAGGGCGGCGAGGCGCGGATTCGGATCATCAAGACCTACCAGGATCCGAAGAGCTATTTCCGCCAGGGCGATCTCATCGTGTTCGACCGTCCGCTCGGGATCAAACGCAACGCCGTCGTCCTCCCTCCAGCCTACGAGTTGATCGCGTGCAACGTGCCGTCGCAGATCCTCGAGGAGCCCGACGGACGCGTCGGCATCAGCTTCATGAACACGTCGCCGGCGCAGGCACCGCTCGTGCTGCGCGCGCGCCCGGCCACCGCGCCGGAGTCAACGCCACCCGCAACCGCGCCGCCCGCAACGCCACCAGCCACGCCTGCTGTTCCAGCAGCGGCGCCGCGGCACCCGCGCGCGACGTGCCTATGAACCGTATCCGCGTGAGTGAGCGCGCCTTTCAGGATCGGGAGATCGTCTACTTCTTGAAGGAGCCTTCCACGCATTCCTTCAGCCTCTATCACGACTACACCGAGAGCCGCGAAGGGACCGACAAGTATCTGAACGTCGTTCGCGTCGGCAGCACCGTCTCGGATCCATCGGCGAAGAACCTCGACACCGGGGAAGCTCTGAAGGTCGAGACGCTGAAGGGTGAGGCGATCACGAAAGCCGGGATCGACATCGGCGAGCCGGTGGCGCCCAGCTCTGAGGTCGTCGTGATCAGGTTCCCGCCGGTGAAGAAGGGCCAGTCGGTCCGGCTGCGAATCGAGGAAACCTACACGGATCCCGCCCGCTATGCGCTCATCGACGGAGTGCTGCTGTGGAACCGGAACTTCGGCCGTCCACGCAACGACGTCGTCCTCCCGGCCGGATGGCGCGTGACGACGAGCTCGATTCCAGCGACGGTGTCATTGACTGAGGACGGACGGGTCCGCCTGGCGTTCGTCAATCCGCGGCCGGATTCGATCGACGTGTTCATCAAGGCACGGCCGTCCGCGGCGCCACGCTAACAGACGCACCGGCCCTGCAGCCCCCGTTTGTCGTGGTAGCCCCGCTTCGTCGTGGTAGCCCCGCTTCGTCGTGAGAACGCTCCCCACCGGACGCGCCGGCGCCACATCGGCCTCGCGTCGCCTCGGCCTACGCCCGGAAAAACGACGCTCCGTCGTGTGCCTCACGATGCGGCGTCGGCTGGGGCTGGCCGAGCTTCAGTGATGATCAGGGTCGGCCTCCGGCTACTTCGTGCGCCGGCGGCGAAAGACCGCCGCCGCCGACCGAAACGTCTCCGCGTCGTTTTTCGATCTTACGCAGCGGGCTGTCCGCATCGCGACGCGAGCCCGACATGGCGCCGCCGCTGATGTCCGCTGGTCGGACTCAAGACCCTGCGGACGAGGGCATGGCTCATGACTCGAAAAGCAAAGGGCTTATCAACCGCTCCTGCCTTTGCAGTTAGCCGATGGGAGCGCAGCGAGATCCTCGACCAGTCTTCCAAATGTGATTTCGTCCGCCAGCGGGCGCACCCGTCGCTAGTCCCGATTGCTGCTCCGTCGTACTGCCGCAACGTCGACTAGAGATGTCAGGCTTGCTCTGGTAGCTGCTGTTGCGTTCGCCGCATCCTGACTCTTGCGACTTGCGCACAACTGCCGTCATCGCGCCAAACTACTGCGCCAGCGGCATGCCGGTCCGGCGGCGCGATGCGGACAGCCCGCTGCGACAGGTCGAAAAACGGTGAGCAGGCGTTCCGATCGGCGGAGGCAGTGTTTCGCCACCGGCGTGAGGAGCGGCCTGGCGCCGACCCTGATCGTTCACTGAAGCTCGGCAAACCCAAGCCGACGCCGCGTCGTGAGGCACGCGCCGGAGCATCGGTTTTCTCGGGCGTAGGCCGAGGCGACGAGCCGGCGTGGCACTGGCGCAGTGGTCTGGCGCGATCCGTTGACGCCCGACCTCGAGGTCGAGCTATTTGGCCGACGTCGTCTTGGTCGCGCGCTCGCGCTTTTGCTTCTCCACCATCGCGGCCACGTCGGCGAGCAGCTGCTTCGCGTCGTAGACGATCCCCTCCTTGATCGTGTATTTGATGCCGCCGACGCGCTCGACCTTGCCGGTGGTGTCGTTCATCTTCACGTGTCCGTTGCCGTAGAGGACCTTGAAGTGCGCCGGTCAATCCCTCCCTTGGCTGCGCCTGGCCTTCACGCGGCTGCGCCTGGGCGGGAGACCTGTCCGGGCTGTGCCGGCGCCGGCGTGGCCGAAGACGGCGTTGTCGGCGCTGCCTGCTGCGCGGCGATGTAGCTGCCGACGCCGTATGCAGAGAAAGACCACGGCAAACATGAGCGCAAACACGCATTTGACGATTCTGGAACGCATGATCGGGCTCGGCGTTGTCTCAGCGCCTCACCCGATCGTCGCGGACCGTGGTCGGTCCCACCGCGACAGACTGGGCGCTGGCTCTACTCGTCGCGCAGGGCCACCATCGGGTCCATCCGCGATGCGCGCAGCGCGGGCAATCCGCAGGCAATTGCCGAGATGACCAGGAATGCCCCCGCCATGGCGGCGAAGGTCAGCGGGTCGGTCGGTGCGACACCGACGAGCATCGACTTCATCGCGCTCGTCAGCAGCAGTGCCGCGACGATCCCGATGCCGATCCCGATGCCACTCAGGCGCAGGCCCTGGACCACCATCATCTTGAAGATGCCGCCGCGGGCGGCGCCGAACGCCATCCGCACGCCGATCTCCGGCGTCCGCTGGCGCACCGTTGTCGAGAGGACGCTGTAAAGGTCCGACCGCCGCGAGGACGAGCGCCACACCGGCAAAGATGCCGATCAGGACGAGCGCGAACTTTGTCTGTGCCTGCGCTTCGGCGATGAAGGCAGACATCGGCTGGACCTCGATCGCGCCGGTTCGCGGATTCAGTTCACTGACCAGCGCCTTTACCGTCGAGGCATGCGCCATCGGGTCGCCGGACGTCCTCACCACCCAGCGGTTGGCAGCGCCGAAGCCGAAGTAGCCGTCGGTCAGGAACATCGCTTCGCGGCCGTCCCTGGCGAGGTCCGTGTGCCGCTGGTGATCGACGACGCCGATCACCTCGTAACGCTGCGGCTCGGGAGTGTTCACGCGCGCGACGATGGTCTTACCGACCGCGCTCTGCCCGGGGAACGCCTTCCCGGCCAGGATCCTGTCGATGATCAGAAGGCGCGAGTTCTGCCGGTTGTTGTCTTCTTCCGTGTAACCACGTCCTTCAATAATGCGCGTGCGCATGGCTTCGAAGTAACCCGGCTGAACCACGTGCGTTGTCGCCTGCTGAAACTTCGCCGGGTCGGCCAGCGCCTCCTCGGTGCCCCACCGTGCCAGCCCCACCCGTCCGTCGAGCGGCAGCGGCGTTGCGGCGGTGACGTCGGTGACACCAGGGAGGGCGAGCAGGCGCGTGCGCAGGTCACGCACGAACGCCTGGCGCGCCGCCGGGGTCGGCAGCCGCAGGTTCGGCGTCGAGAACGTGAGGACCTGGTTCGGATCGTAGCCGGGCGCGGCCCGCTGCAGTTCGATGAAGCTCCGGATCATCAGCCCCGACCCGACCAGCAGCACGAACGACAGCGCGACTTCCAGGGTGACGACTGCCGTCCGCATCCAGCCGCCGGACGCGAGGCCGCCGCTGCGGCCGGACCGGCGCAGCAGGTCCATGACATCCGGGCGCGAGGCGCGGACCGCCGGCACCAGTCCAAACAGGACGACCGACACCACGCCCGCGAGCGCGGCGAATGTGACAACGGCCGGATCAACCGATACCTGGCCGAGGCGCGGAAGGTTTTCCGGCCCGAGCGCCAGCAGGACCCGTACGCCGGCCCATGCGAACGCGAGCCCGAGGCCAGCTGCGGCAATCGACAGCAGCAGGCTCTCGGTCAGGAGCTGTTGCACCAGCCGGCCGCGTGTCCCGCCGAGCGCGGCCCGCACCGCGAGCTCGCGTTCACGCGTTGCCGCCCGCACCAGGAGCAGGTTGGCAACGTTCGCGCACGCAATCAGGAGCACGAACGTGACCGCTCCCATGAGCGCCATGATGATCGGCCGCACTTCGCGCACGAGGTCCTCGTGCATCGGCTCGATCCGGAAGTTCATCCCGGAGGTCTGCTTGATGGTGAACCGCGACCGCAGGTCGGCCGCGAGCGTGTCGACTTCACGCTGCGCCGACGCGAAGTGTCGCACCGTCCTTCAGGCGTCCGACGACGCGAAGGAACACGTCGTTGCGAGATCCAGTCGAGAAGTCGATGGCCAGCGGCGTCCAGACGTCCGGTGCGCGCTGCACGTTGATGCCCGGCGGATACAGCAATTCGAATCCGGGCTCGAGCACACCGATGACTTCGAAGGGCTGATCGCCGAGACGGACGACCTTCCCGACAACACTGGCGTCGGCGCCGAACCGCCGCTGCCAGAACTGGTAGCTCAGGATCGTGCGCGGCGGGTTCTGGGGCGGCGGTGGACCGTCTGCCTGCACACCCTCGGGCTGGGGCGGCGGCGGCGTTCCGTCGGCATCGACGAAGTCGGAACCCATCGCCATGCGGGCGCCGAGCACCCGGAACAGGTTCGGTGTTGCGCCGCCAGTCGTCACCGGCTCGGCATCGGCCTGTCCGGGCGTCACAAACACCTGGCGGCCGGTGACCAGGCCGGCCAGGCCCGAAAACTGGGTCGACGTCGTCCGCAAATCGTGGAAGTCGGGTCCGGGCCAGGGGAAATCTTCGACTTTGCGGGCGCGCAGGTCGTTGGCGACGTGAACCAGGCGCTCAGGATCGGCGTACGGCAGAGGCTTGAGCAGCACGGCGTTCATGACACTGAAGATCGCCGCCGCCGCGCCGATGCCAAGGGCAAGCGTCAGGATCGCCGTGAGCGCAAAGGCCGGCTTCTTGACGAACATTCGAACGGCGTAGCCGACGTCGGTGGCGATGGATCTCATAGTGGTTGGATTTGACACCCTCGCGGGCCCTGCTTTGCAAGCGGACAGGGACGAGTGGCGGGGCCAATGGTAGATGGGAGATGGAAGATGGTAGAAGTCTGACTTCAGCGCCAGTGCTGCGACTTCAGCCGGCGCTGTAACCAATGGCTTTGCCATCTTCCATTTACCATCTACCATTCTTCCACGCCGCGCGCCCAACTCGCGCGCGTCGTGGACCGTCTAACAGCGCATGATCGACGACCTTAGAGCCGCCCTGCGGTCACTTCGGCAATCTCCGACTTTCACCGCCGTGGCGCTCACGGTCCTGGCGCTGGGGATCGGGGCCGGCACCGCGGTGTTCTCGGTCGTCGACGCGGTCGTCCTCCGCGCCCTTCCCTTCGATCAGCACGACCGGCTGGCGGTCGTCCTCGAGCACGACCCCACCGGCAAGTCGGTATTCGGGTCCGGTCATACGACCGCGCAGACCTATTACGACTGGCGCAACAGGCAGGAGTCCTTCGACGGTCTGGCGGCGATCTCGAACTCATCATTCCGCTTGAAGAATGAGAATGGCGAGCCGGCCGAGGCGCGCGGGCAGACCGTCACGTGGGAGTTCTTCCCGCTGCTGCGTGTCGCTCCGTTTCTCGGCCGCAACTTCACCGCGGAGGATGAAATCGACGGACGTCACCGCGTCGTGCTCCTCAGCTACGGTCTCTGGCAGCGGCGTTTCGGCGGAGCGCCGGACGTGGTCGGCAAGACGATCGAACTGAGCGAGGCGTCGCTACGAAATCATCGGCGTCATGCCGCGCGGCTTTCAGTATCCCGTCGCCAGCGAACGGCCGAGCGAGCTCTACACGCCGAGGCGCGTCCGGACCGAGGACAAGGTGCGAGGCAACAGCCGCAACTTCAACTCGATTGTGATTGGCAGGTTGAAAAACGGGGTCAGCCTCGAGCAGGCCGGGGAGCAGATGAATCGGGTCGCCGAGGCGCTCGATCGAGAGTATCCGAAGTGGAGCCCGGGCCGGCGAACCCGGGTCATTCCGCTGCAGGAGCATCTCGTCGGCAAGGTGCGCTCGTGGATGCTGATGCTGCTCGGCGCCGTGACACTCGTCCTGCTGATTGCGTGCGCCAACGTCGCCAACCTGATGCTCGCCCGCGCGACGGTTCGGCAACGCGAGATGAGCATTCGTTCCGCGCTCGGTGCCAGCCGCTGGCGCCTGGTTCGCGGCCTGCTGGTCGAAGGGCTCCTGCTCTCGCTCACCGGCGCGGCGATTGGCCTCCTCCTCGCCTACCTCGGCGTGGAAGCTATACGCGCCTGGTTACCGGCCGGCCTGCCGAGGGTGGCATCGATCGGGATCGATATGCGCGTGCTCGGAGCCGCGACCGCGACGGCAGCGTTGTGCGGGATTGTTTTCGGGATCGTACCGGCGCTGCAGTCGTCGCGCCCTGACCTCACGCGCGCGCTGAAAGACAGCGGCCGGTCCAATACCGCCGGCATCGGCAGCCAGCGGTTGCGAGGCGCGCTCGTCGTTTCTGAAGTCGCGCTCGCCGTCGTCCTTCTCGTCGGCGCCGGGCTGTTCGTCGGCAGCTTCGTCCGTCTCGTGAGCATCGATCCCGGTTTTGACTACAAGAACGTCCTTACCTTCTATGTTTCCCCGGCTATGCAGCCGGGCAAGTTCCAGGAGGCGATCAAGGCGAGCCGCACCTACGTGCCGCAGATGCAGGAGGCGGTGCGCCACGTTCCCGGCGTGGCCATGGTCGGCACCGTCGGCGGTGGACTGCCGCTCACCGGCAGCTGGAGCCGCACGAGCGTCGAGATCCCCGGCCGGGGCGAGTTGAAAGGGGACGACGACTCCGTCGACCAGCGGATCGTGTCGCCCGAATATCTTCAGACGATGAGGATCCCCCTGATCCGCGGCCGGATGATTCAGCCGACCGACGTCGAGTCATCCGAGCAGGTCGTTGTCATCAACGCAGCGGCGGCGCAGAAGTATTGGCCCGGTGAAGAGGCGCTCGGAAAGCGCGTCAAGATCAACTCGAGCGATCGCGTCGTGGTCGGGATTGTCGGCAACATCCGTCACCTCGGGCCTGAGCAGCCGGCGCGCCAGGAGGCGTACATCCCGTTCTACCAGGGGTCCGACCTCGGTGGAGAGCTCGTCATCCGCACGCACGGCGATCCGAAGGCTCTCATCCCGGCAGTCAAAGCAGCGATCTGGTCGATCAACCCGGAACAGCGCCTGACCGGCGAGATCGTGACGCTCGAAGGGCACATGGACAAGCTGCTGGCGCAGCGCCGCTTCAACATGGCCTTGCTCGTCCTCTTTGGCGGCCTCGGCCTGGTGATCGCGGCCGTCGGCATCTACGGGGTCATGGCCTACCTCGTGGCGCAGCGGACCAACGAGATCGGCGTTCGCATGGCACTCGGCGCGACCCGCGGGAACGTGGTGGGAATGGTCCTGAAACGCGCCGCCGTGCTGATGGCGGCCGGCCTCGCCCTCGGTGGCGCCGCCGCGTGGCTGCTGAGCAGCAACGTCGAAAGCTTCCTGTTCCAGACGCGCGCGACCGATCCGCGCATCTTCGTCGCGTCACTGGTGATGCTGACGCTGGCCGGACTCGCCGCCAGCGCGGTGCCGGCGCTGCGCGCTGCCGCCGTCGATCCGTTGGTGGCCTTGCGACACGAGTAAGGCCACGAGTGGATCGACGGCGGATGGAAATGGGAAATGGAAGAGGGAAGATGGAAAAGAGCCCGGCTTCAGCGCCGGTGCCACTAACCAATCTCTTTTCCATTTTCCCTTTTCCCTCTTCCATGCGCGCGCGCAGCGCGCAGCGGCGCTTAGAACTTCAGCCGCTGCGCGTCCATCACCCAAACCCCCCGTCCGTAAGTCGAGATCACGATGACCTTGTCGCGCGCGTGGTAGACCAGGTCCGATACCTGGGTGGACGGCAGGTTGCCGCCGAGCACCTGCCACTGCTTACCGCCGTCGGTCGTGACGAACGCACCGAAGTCGGTCCCGACGTAGAGCACGTTCGGGTTGGTGGGGTCTTCGCGGATCACGTTCACAGGACCTGCCGGGATGTTGCCGACGATGCTCGTGAAGGTCTTCCCGCCATCGATCGACTTATAGATGTACGGCGCGAAATCATCGTCTTCCCGGCCGCGCTGGGTGACGTAAACCGTGTTGTCCGCGTGCATGGACGGCACGACGCGTGAGTACCACCTGCTGCTCGGCACACGGGCGCTCAGGTCCGTCCAGGTCTTGCCTGCATCCGACGTCACGTGCAGCTTGCCGTCGTCGGTCCCGGCGTAGATGAGACCCTTGACGCGCGGGGATTCATCGAGCGCCGTGATCGTCTGGTACGGGATCTCGCTCGAGCTGCGCGGCAGCATCTGCTTCGGATCGTTGGCGGTCAGATCAGCGCTGATCTTTTCCCACGCATCACCGCGGGTGGTCGAGCGGAAGACGAACTGGTATCCGAGATAGACGGTGTGCGGATCGTGCGGCGACAGCACCACCGGCGCCATCCACTGGGCGCGGAGGTCCTGCTCTTTCGGCTGAATGCTGGTCGAACGGCGTGGAGCATCCGGGGCCGGCTGCGGCGGCGTCGTGCCCCCCTCGCCACGTCGCCCGCGCGCGGGTGCCGGCACGCTCAGGTCTACCCGCGAGAAGTTCCCGTAGAAGCCGTGCGAGTAGACGATGTTGGGGTTCTTGGGGTCAACCGCGTGGTGCGAACCCTCGCCCCCAGGGGCACCTTCGAAGTCGACGAGCGCGATCTTGTCCCGGCCTGCGCCGAGATCCAACCGGCCGCGCATGCTGCCGATGTCCTGGATCGAACCATAGGCCCACGGCGCCGGACTCTGATCGACCGTGATGTTGTAGAACTGCGCACCGCCCGCCGAGACGGCGAACTTCCAGGTCTTACCCGCGTCCTCTGTCGAGTAGAAGCCACCGTCGTTGACGCTGTAGATGACCTGCGTGTTCTTCGGATCGATCCAGAGGCCGTGATGGTCGCTGTGGATCGACCGGGAGTTGGCGAAGGTCGCAAAGGTCTTGCCTCCGTCGGTCGAGACGTTGAGACCGAGACCGAGCGTGTAGATCGTGTTCTCGTTGGTGGGATCGACTCGAATCTGCCCGAACACCCAGCCGTAGGTTCCGGAGTGGTTGGTCATGAACTGGTTGGAGTCGCTCACCTTCTTCCACGACGTCCCGCCGTCGTCTGTCCGGTAAACCTCGGCCGCCTTGATGCGGGCCTCGAAAATCGGCCGGCCGTAGGCGTCACGCTCGCCTTCCTTCGCGGGCACACCGGGCTCGTAGTTGTCCACGAACGCATACAGGACCTTCGGATTGGAACGTGCGATGTCGATGCCAATGCGTCCGCGGTGCTCGGCTGCGGGCAGGCCAGCGCTCGCATCGGTCCACGTCTTGCCGCCATCGGTCGTCTTGAACACGCCGCCTTCGCTGTAGCCGGGCTCGACGCGCGGATCGCTCCACTTGCGCCGGACGCGCTGCCACATCGATGCGTAGATGACGTCAGGGTTCGCCGGATCCATCACGAGGTCCCACGCACCAGTCCGCGGGCTCTTGTAGAGGACCTTGTTCCAGGTGGTCCCGCCATCCGTGGTCTTGAAGACACCGCGCATCTCGTTATCCGTCCACTCATGGCCCGACGCAGCGACGTAGACGATGTTGGGATTGGTCGGGTGGACGAGGATGCGGCCGATCGTCTGCGTATCGGTGAGGCCCATGTGGGTGAAGGTCTGCCCGCCGTTGGTGGACTTGTAGATGCCCACACCTGCCATCGAGGCGCGGAAGATGTTCGCCTCGCCGGTGCCGACCCAGAGAATGTCCGGGTTCGATGGTGCGACGGCGAGATCCCCAATGCTCGTGGACGGCATGTCGTCGAAGATCGGCGTCCACTTGACGTTGTCATCGGTCTGCCAGACGCCGCTCGTGGCATAGGCCGCGTAAATGCGGCGGCCGCCGGCACGGTCGCCGTGCCCGCACGGTCCGCGACCGCGATGTCGGTGGCGCGGCCACTGATGTTCTTCGGCCCGAGGTATTGCCACTCGACCTGGCGATACGGCGACGCCTGCTTCATCGTCCGGTAAGTCTCGTACGCCTGACGCAGGTACTCGGCGTCGGCCTTGGCCGAACTCTGCGCCCGAAGCCCGGCCGCAAGGCCAATCGCGGCGAGCGAGATGATGAGGGGACGGAAGATCGTTGACTTGCGCTGCATAGATACTCCTGAGTAGGACTGGCGACATGGTAGATGGTCAATGGTAGATGGCGGCTGTCAGCGGTCGTACGACTCCCGTCGCGCGGAAGCGGATTGCTTGATGACGAACGTGGCTGGATCCTTCCAGAACTGCTCGCGAAGGCCGCGCAGGCTGTCGGCGCCACCGTAGCTGATCGAGGAGCAGAGGTGCTTGATCATGTCCCGCACGATGGTGCGGGCGGAGCCTCTGGCCGGCACGCTGATCTCCATCCCCTCTGCGCCGATCGCTTCCAGCTCGACGCGGTCGGCATCTTCGACGTCGAGCCGGTCGCGGATCGCCTCGAGCGACGCCATTCCGCGCAGCACCTTGAACGGTACCTTCACGGTCTTCTGCGATTCGGGGATGAGCACCGACTTGTGGACGACCTCGCCGGGCGCTTCTTCGGTTCCGGCGAATGCGGAGCCGAGCATGGCGCAGTCGCCGCCGAACAGGAGCGCCAGCGCGAGCGAACCATGCCGCTTGATCCCGCCGTCCGCAATAACGCCGATGCCTGAGTCCGCAACCGCGAGGCGGCACTCGACGAGCGCCTGCACCTGCGGAACGCCGAAGCTCGTGGTGATCCGCGTCGTGCAGCCGCCCCCGGGACCGATCCCGACCTTGATGCCGTCGGCCCCGAGATCGAGCAGGAACCGCGCCCCCTCGGTCGTCGCGACATTCCCGGCGATCAGCTCGGTGTCGGGGAACTGCTTCCTGAACGACTCGAGCGCGCGCTGCATCACGACAGAGTGGCCGTGGGCGATGTCGATGACGAGGACGTCGACGCCGGCGCGTACCAGCTCGGCTTGCCCGTTCGAGGTAGTCACCGGTCGCACCGATGGCGGCGCCAACCATCAGTCGTCCATGGCGGTCACGGGTCGCGAAGGGGACCTGGCGCTGGCGGGTGATGTCACGCGCCGTGATCAGACCGATCAGCCGCCCATCCGCGGCCACGAGCGGAAGCTTCTTGATCTTTCGCTCGACCATGATCCGGGCCGCTTCCTCGTGATCGAGCGTGCCTTCATGAACGACGAGACGGTCCACCGGCGTCATCCGGTCCGCCACGCGCGAGCCGGCACGATCCACGAACCGCATGTCGCGCTGCGTGAGCACGCCTTTCAGCTTGCGGTCGGCGTCGAGGACGACGAGCGTGCCGACCCGGGACCCCGCCATCAATGCCGCGGCTTCATCGAGCGAGGCCTCGGGCGCCACCGCATACGGGTCGCTGATCACCCCGTGCTGCGATCGCTTCACCTTCTCGACTTCGCGGACCTGCGGATCGATCTCCCCCGGCCGGAAGCCGCGATCGATGATCCCGATGCCCCCCTCTTCAGCCTGGACGATCGCCATCGGCGCACGCGTGACCGTATCCATGTTGGCCGACACGATCGGACGGTTCAGCGTGATCCGGCGCGACAACCGGCACGAGAGGTCGATCACGGCCGGGTCCCGGCTCACGACGATCGAGCGCTGCGGCGCCAGGATGAAATCGTCAAACGTGCAGCCGCGCGTCATCTCGACCATGGCCGCCATGGAGGACGTGGTCAGGGCCGGGAAGAGCGAGGTATCGGTAGCCATATCGACATCCTATGCCACAGAAGAAACACAGAAGAACACAGGAAGGCAAAATGAGAGCGCCTTGTGGATCTTCTGTGTTTCTTCTGTGTTTTCTTCTGTGTTTCCCCTGTGGCCTAGAATGGAATCACAGTGCCGCTCAAGGACCTCGAACGCACGTTGCGCGTCAAACTGGCAGAAACGCTACCTGGTATCGAGGCCCAGATGCGGTTCGCACCGGCGCCGTCGCGTACGGGGTGGAAGGCCGGTTACTTCCCGGAGGATGCGCGCATCGCGGCGGCGCTGCTGTTGATCTACGACGGTCCGGCCGGGCCGGCGCTCGCCCTGACGGTGCGGGCCAGCGGCCTTACCAGGCATGCGGGCCAGATCAGTCTGCCGGGCGGCGCGGCAGATGCCGGCGAGACGCTGGCACAGACGGCGCTCCGCGAAGCGCAGGAGGAGATCGGCGTCGATCCGGCCTCGGTGATCGTGCTCGGTGAGCTGACGCCCGTTCACGTGCTTGTCAGCGGCTTCACGCTGCACCCCGTAGTCGGGGTCACGCATCAGCGGCCGGTGTTCCAGGCCGCGGCAGGAGAGGTCGACGAGATTCTCGAGGTGTCGCTCGATGATCTGCGCGACGCGTCGCGGATCCGCCGCGGCACCAGGATCCGCGAAGGGGTCGCGGTCGAGTACCCCTACTTCGACCTGCTCGGTCACCAGGTCTGGGGCGCCACCGCGATGGTCCTCGGTGAATTCGTCTGCCTGATCTGAAGCTCCAGCTCACAGCTATCAGCCATCAGCTCAGCTGAAAGCTGAGACTAAGCTGAAAGCTGGAAAGCTGAGAGCTATTTCCTAATCGCGAACAGGTGCTTGTCGCCGCGGATGAAGATGGTGTCCTGCGCAAACGCGAGCGAGGCCCAGACCGGTTCGTCGATCAGTGTTGGTGCGCAGCACTTCGTGTTTCGGCCCGGCCTTGATCACGAACGTGTCCCCTTCTTCGTTGGTCTGCAGCAGCTTGTCGCCGAACGCGACCAGCGACGATTTGAACGTCGCCGGGATCGGCGGCCGGCCGCCTTCGTACTGCACCGCCCCGGTCTTCGCATCGAGGCAGGTCAGCAGCCCCGCTTCACTCATCAGATACAGGTAGTCCCCGACGAGAATCGGTGATGGAACGTAGGCGGTTCCCTTGTTGTAGGTCCAGACCACCTTGTCGGTGCCGGTCAGATCTCCATTGGTGCCCGGGCGGACCGCCATCGCCACCTTCGCAGCGCTGCCGGCCGAGAGAAACACCAGTCCGTGGCCCGCTACAGCACTGGGGATCGGGTGGCTGCGGACGCCTTCGACGCGCCACAGCTCCTTGCCGGTCTTCGGATCGTAGGCAAAAACCATCTCGGCGCCGGACGCAATGAGCTCGGTACGGCCTGCGGCCTTGACCAGGAGCGGCGTCGCCCAGCTGCGGCGGGTAGCCCGCTCGACGCGCCACACTTCCTTGCCGGTCAGTTTGTCGAGCGCCACGATCGCGGAGCCCGTGCCCATCTCCTGATCGTTTTGCAGGATGATCAGGTTTTCGAACAGTACCGGCGAGGTGCCGGGCCCCATGCCGGCCTTTGCAATATTCCCGAGCGAGGCCTTCCACACCGGCTTGCCGTTGAAATCGTAAGCGTAGAGACCGGCCGCCTCGAAGTACGCGTAGACCCTCTCGCCATCGGTGACGGTGGTCGAGGAGGCGTAGGTATTCTTGCGGTGACGGTTGTCGTGCATGAGACCGTCATACGACGTTCGCTCCCAGAGAAGCTTGCCCGTGCGCGTGTTATAGGCGAGCACCTTGAGCGCATGCTTGTAGTCGACACCTTCGCTGTCGGCGTGCAGGTAACCTGGCTTCAGGTCGAATCCGAGATGGTCGGGCGCTGTGCGGCCTGCCACCTGCTCACCCTTGATCGACGTCGTGAGAAACAGGTGGTCGCCCCAGATCACCGGCGATGAATGGCCGCTGCCTTCAACCGGCACCTTCCACGCCACGTTCTTGTCCGGCCCCCACTCCTCGGCGTATGAGGTACCGGCCGCGATCCCGAGTCCATCCGGTCCGCGCCACTGCGCCCAATGGTCATCGACTGCCGCCGTTTGCGAAGCGCTACCGAGCGCAAGAAAGACAGCCACGCCGCAGGCGGCAGGGATAACGCTGGTCGGCACTCTCATCGTGATCAGTAGCATACACGCGGGCGACCGGCCGTACCGCTTGCGTCGGGGCTGTCGCTCCACACATCATGCGGATGTGCCCGACCGCATCCGTATCCGGACCCTCCTCATTTCCATCGCCTTGTATGCCGTGGTCACGCCGGGCTGCGCAAGACAGCGCACGGCGACGTCAACAGCACCGTCCGCACCAGACGATGTCGCACTGGCGGCGGAGCGCATCCTGCCACCGACGCCGGATCCGACCGGTCTGCGGTTCGGTGGACTGTCAGGCATGGTCTCGCTTCGGGACGGACGGGAACTGCTGGCCATCAGTGATGACTCCGACAACAGCCGGGTGTTCCGGCTGCGGGTCACCGACACACCGGCATGGAACGTCGAACGCGTCGCAACGATTCCCCTCGAGTCGAACACCAGTGCATTCGCCAGGCTCGATCCTGAAGGCATCGCGCTGACGGCTGAGGGCCACATGCTCATCAGTTCAGAGGGCATATCGACCGAGGACGCGCGCCTTCCGCCGTCCATCACCGAATTCTCACCAGACGGCCGGTTCATCCGGAAACTACCGGTCAGGCCCCGATACATTCAGAATCCTACCGGGCCGCTGGTCACCGGCGTTCGCAGCAACGCCAACTTCGAGAGTCTGACGACGACTTCGGATTTCTCCCGACTGTTTACGGCAACGGAAGTTTCGCTTCTGCAGGATGGTGATGGAGACCCGTTCTCGACAGCGCCGCGTACCAGGATCCTCGAGTATGCGCGGAGCCGTGACGGCTACCAACCGGCGCGAGAGTTCGCATATGACCTCGATCCACTGCCGAAACCGGTCTTTCCGGTCCGCTTTGCGGTGAATGGCCTGGTCGAGCTCCTGGCCCTGACCGGCACCGAACTCATCGCGATGGAGCGAGCCTTCATCGAATCGGAAGACCAGTCCGCCACCATCAACAGGATCCGTCTCTATCGCATCAGCCTGGCCGGCGCCTCGGACATCTCCGAGTGGGACACGTTGAGCGGGCATGGGCCGGTGACCCCTGTCCGAAAGGTGCTGCTCGCAGACTTGAAGGGGCTCGAGGGTCTCTCACCGCGACTGGCGAATCTCGACAACTTCGAAGGCCTCGCGTGGGGTCCGCCCGGCCGCAACGGCGTGCGGCCACTGATCGTCGTCAGTGATGACAACTTCAACGCCGGCCAGGTGACAGCGTTCCTCTTTCTCGAGCCGGGCCGTTCGGTGGGAGCAGTTCGATAGAATCGGAGCGCGCGTGCGCGCACAACCGAGGTAGATGATGAAAAGACTTTTCGTGACAGTTGCGTTCTGCGTAGCGGCCGCCGCCTGCGGCAATTCTGAGGAGGCGGCCCCTTCCTCACAACCGGCCACTCCGGCAGCCACCAAGCCGATCGCGGCGCCCACCCCGCCAACCATCGATGCGAACGCCATTCTCGAGCGCATCAAGGTCCTCGCTTCGGATGAGTACCGAAGGACGCGCACCGGGGACCAAGGGCGAAGATCTCACGGTGAAGTACCTGGTCGACGAGTCGAAGAAACTTGGACTCCAGCCGGGCAATCCTGACGGCACCTACGTGCAGAAGGTTCCGCTCGTCGGTATCACCGGCGCGGAAGGCGCAGCCGCTCACGATTACGAAGGGCGCGCAGAAGAAGACCTACAAGTGGTCGGACGAGGTCGTCGCCTGGACGCGGCGGGTGGCCGACACGGCCGCCATCGCGAACTCCGACATCATCTTTGCCGGATACGGCGTCGAGGCGCCCGAATACAACTGGAACGACTTCAAGGGTGTTGACGTCCGCGGCAAGACCATCGTCGTTCTCGTCAACGATCCGCAAGTGCCCGACGCCGCCAATCCGAAGGAGCTCGACGCCAAGATGTTCAACGGCAAGGCGATGACCTACTACGGCCGCTGGACATACAAGTATGAGAAGGCCGCGGAGCTGGGCGCCGCCGGCGTCTTCATCGTGCACGAGACTGGACCGGCAGGCTATCCGTTCCCAGTCGTCCAGGGTTTCCTCGGCGAGCGCTTCGGACTGGTCGCGAAGGACAAGAACATGAGCAAGTCCAGCATCGAGGGCTGGCTCTCACTCGACGCCGCCAAGGCGTTGTTCGCCATGGGCGGGCAGGACTTCGATGCGCTCAAGAAGCAGGCGTTGAGCCGCGACTTCAAACCGGTGCCGCTCGGGCTCAAAGCGTCAATGGGTCTTCGCAACACCATGCGCACCATCGATTCGCAGAACGTCATCGCGAAGGTGGAGGGCAGCGATGCCCGTATGAAGGACGAGTATGTCGTTTACTCGTCGCACTGGGACCACCTCGGCGTCGGGACGGCCGTCGATGGCGACAAGATCTACAACGGCGCGCTCGACAACGCCTCCGGCGTGTCGGCCCTCCTCGAAATGGCCCGGGCGTTCACCCAGGCGCAGCCGAAGCCGAAGCGGTCGATCCTGTTCCTCTTCGTCACCGCCGAAGAACAGGGGTTGCTCGGGTCCGAGTTCTACGCGACCAATCCGCTCTATCCGCTCGAGAAGACGGTCGCCAACATCAACCTCGATGGCGTCAATCAGTGGGGACGCACCAAGGACATCACCGTCGTCGGCATGGGCGCTTCAGATCTGGACGACGTGCTGCGCGCCGCCGCGCAGGCGCAGGGGCGCACGCTCAATCCGGATCCCGAGTCGGAGAAGGGCTTCTACTACCGGTCCGACCACTTCAACTTCGCGAAGGTCGGCGTGCCGGCGCTCTACACCGACACCGGCGTGAGCTTCATCGGGAAGGATGAGGCATTCAGCAAGTCGAAGCGCGACGAGTACACGTCGACCGACTACCACAAGCCGTCCGACGAGATTAAGCCTGACTGGGATCTGAGCGGCGCCATCGAAGACGCGCAGCTCATGTTCATGGTGGGCTACAACGTCGCGAACACCGACAAGTTTCCAGAGTGGAAACCGGGGAATGAGTTCACGCGAAACGAGATGCCATGCTCGGCGCTTCGCGCCGATGACAGATCTCGTTTTCGAGTCGGTGACATGGAAGAGCGAAAAAGGAAGATGGAAAAGTGTTCCGCTTCAGCGACGTCGCGGCAACTTCAGCCCTGATGCCGCAAGCGGCTGCACTTTACCATTTCCCTTTTCCCTTTTCCATCGACACTGAGGCTTGAAGAGCCGCGATCGCGTTAGCGATCTCGCGGTTCTTCGAGGTAGGTATACCCGTTCAAGCCTTCTTCGTAGAACTCCAGCAAACGGCCTGATTCCTCGTAGGTGATGCGGCCTTCGCGGACCGCCAGCTCGACGTCGTGGCGCAGCTTGCGGACGAGGACTTCGGAGTCGAACTCGACGTAGTCGAGTACCTCCTTCACCGTGTCGCCCTTGATGACATGGTCGAGCACGACGTTGCCGCGCTCGTCGAGGCTCACGTGGACGGCGTGAGTGTCGCCGAACAGGTTGTGCAGGTCGCCGAGGATCTCCTGGTATGCGCCGACGAGGAACACCCCGAGGTAATAAGGATCCCCATCGACCGTGTGCAGCGGCAGCGTGCGCTTCACGTCGCGACGATCGATGAACTGGTCGATCTTGCCGTCCGAGTCACAGGTGATGTCACCGAGCACGGCGTGATGTGTTGGCGGCGTGTTGAGGCGATGGATCGGCATCACCGGGAACAACTGCTTGATCGCCCAGCTGTCGGGACATGACTGGAAGAGCGAGAAGTTGCAGAAGTAGGTATCGGCCATCGCATCGTCCAGACCCTGCAGGTCTTCCGGGACGTCGTCCATCGCGGCGGCGATCTTCTTCAACTTCACGAGGATCGCCCAGTACAGATTCTCGGCCTGGCAGCGCTGCTCGAGCGGCAGATAGCCGCCGCTGAACAGGTTGAGTGCCATGTCGAGCGCCTGCTGGGCGTCGTGGTAGCTCTCGAGCGCGTTGCGCGGGCTCAGATTCTGGAACGTCTCGAGCAGGTCGATGATCGGCTGCTCGGCCTCCTCCGGCTTGATGACTTCCGGAATCTTCTCCTCGCCGAAGGCCGACACACCCAGCACATTGAAGATCAGCACGCTGTGGTAGGCGACAATCGCGCGCCCGCTCTCCGAGACGATGGTCGGATGCTTCACCCCTTCGTCGTTGCACACCGTCTGGATGTGATAAACGACGTCGTTGGCGTATTCCTGGAGCGTGTAGTTGACGCTGGACTCGAAGTTCGTCTGCGAACCGTCGTAATCGACGCCGAGGCCACCGCCGACATCGAGGTACTCGAGACCGGCGCCGGACTTCACGAGCTCGGTATAGACGCGGGCGGCTTCGTTCAGTGCGCCCTTGACGATGCGAATGTTGGGGATCTGGCTGCCGAGGTGGAAATGCAGCAGTTTGAAGCAGTCTGCCATGCCGCGGGCCTTCAACTCCTCCAACCCGCGGAGGACTTCAGCGACCGTCAGACCGAACTTCGAGCGATAGCCGCCTGAGCCCTGCCAGCGTCCGCCGCCACGGGCGGCGAGCTTGACGCGCATCCCGATCTGGGGACGAACGCCGACGCGCTCGGCGTATTTCAGGATCAAGCCGAGCTCGGTGTATTTCTCGACGACCGGGATGACCGTCCGCCCGATCTTCTGGGCGAGCATCGCCATCTCGATGAACTCGGCGTCCTTGAAACCGTTACAGATGATCGGCGTGTCGTTGTAGGCCTGCGCCGCCACCGCCAGGAGTTCGGGCTTGGAGCCGGCCTCGAGCCCGAATCCGTATTCACGTCCGAAATCGAGCACCTCTTCGACAACCTGGCGCTGCTGGTTGACCTTGATCGGGTAGACGCAGATGTATTTCCCTTCATATCCGTGCTGGCTGATCGCGGATTTGAAGGCGTTGTGAATATCTCCGACACGGTGACGAAGGATGTCTTTGAACCGGATCAGCACCGGCAAGCCGATCCCCCGCAACTGCAGGTGGTCGGTCAACTGCTTGAGGTCGATGGACTTGTCGGTGTCCTTCGTCGGATGCACCAGGACGTGTCCCGCGGGGGAAATCGAGAAGTAGCCCTTCCCCCACCGTTCGATTTCGTACAGTTCGCTGGCGTCGGTGACGGTAAACACCTCTCCTGTCTGCCAGTTGCGGTGCGTCTTGGTTGTCGGAGTGCTCACGAAATAAATGATACACGCCAACTCTTGCGGTGACGCCGCAAATAGAGGGCACTTGCCGCGCGCGACCACCGAGCGGCGCGAATCACCGCAGCATCGACCCGTTGTCCGGATCTGGAATCCAGCTGGCCGGATCCGGCACACCGTCGCCGCTGGCCACCGCGATCCCGGGATGGGACGAGCGGCGCTCGTCCCGTGACCAGCGCCATCATTCTGCATGTGAAGTGAGGAAACGACTCGCCCGAGGGGCGAGCGTCAGGTTGGCGGGCCGAATGCACTCGTGTGTTTGCGCGATGCCCACACGACGAAAAGCTGTTTTGTTACGTCTAACCGTTGCATGAAGCCGCCGGCCAGCCAGCAGCTTGATTTGAGCGGAGCCAGCCGCGACCTCCCCGCGCCGGTGCGGCCACGGTACGGCGTGCCCTGGTCCCTCGTCTTCTTCGTCGCCACGCTGCTTGGATTCGTGTCGTCGATGCTGGCCTGGCAGCTGACGGTCACGCTCGAGCGCACCGGCACCTACTTCCGATGGCTGGTCGTGCTCAACTGCGCCTACTGGTACTCCTGGGCGCTCTTCACGCCTCCGATCGTCTGGCTGTCACAGCGATTCCGGTTTGAACGCCAGGGCCTTCACCGGGCCGTCGCGGTCCATCTTCCGGCCGTCGTCTTCTTCTCGCTCGCGCACATCGCGGCGATGCAGGCGGCACAGTGGTGGCTGGTGACGTCGAGCGGGGGCGAGTTCCGCTGGTGGTCGGCGGCCCAGCGCGCCGCGCTCATGAACTTCGACTGGGAGATGATGACCTACTGGGCCATCGTGGGGCTCAGTCATGCGCTGCTCTATTATCGTGAGTCCCGCGATCGGGCCCTACGGTCGGCGCAGCTCGAGACGCGTCTCGTCGAGGCGCAGCTCAAGACCCTGCAGCAGCAGCTCCATCCCCACTTCCTCTTCAACACCCTGCACGCCGTCTCCACCCTGATGCACCGCGACGTCGTGGCGGCCGACAGGACGCTGATGCGGCTCAGCGACCTGCTCCGCCTGACGCTGGAGCGTCTCGGGGAACAGGAAGTGACGCTGGCGTCGGAACTCGACTTCCTGCGCAAGTACCTGGACATCGAGCGCATGCGTTTCGCCGACCGCCTGGTCGTTCGCTTCGACGTCAGCCCCGAGGCGGAGGCGGCCTTTGTCCCGACTCTGCTCCTGCAGCCGCTCGTCGAGAACGCGATCAAGCACGGCGTCGCGCGGAAGTCCGGCGCGGGCCATATCGAGATCGCCGCCCACCGCGAACAGGACAAACTCCACATCGAGATCCGCGATGACGGTGTGGGCCTGTCGGAAGACGCGTTGACCGCCCTGCACAAGGGCATCGGCGTCTCGACGACACGGGCGCGACTACAGCACCAGTTCGGCGCCGATTTCCGCTTCGAGTTCCACCGGTTGTCGCAGGGGGTGGCGGTCATCGTGGTAGTGCCGTGGCGGGTGACGCGGCCGGAGCAACCAACGGAAGCCGACGAGGCTTCCAGGATTTCGGGTACCCGGGGGATCCGGGCAATCCGCGCCGCGAGTTAGCGGCGAAGCGGGGAGTGTGAGATGAAAAAGATTCGAACCCTGGTTGTCGATGACGAACCCCTCGCGCGCGAGCGCTTGACGAACCTGCTTTCCGCGGAACCGGACATCGAAGTCGTCGGACAGTGCCGGGACGGCGAAGAGGCTGCCACCGCGATCGTGGATCACACGCCGGACCTGGTCTTCCTCGACGTCCAGATGCCCTCGATGAACGGGTTCGAGGTCATCGACGCGGTCGGCTCCGAGCGGATGCCGCTGGTGATCTTCGTCACGGCCTACGACCAGCACGCCCTGAAGGCGTTCCAGGTTCGGGCGCTCGATTACCTGCTCAAACCGTTTGATCGTGACCGCTTCCAGGAGGCGCTGCAGCGGGCCCGGGCCCATATCCAGCGCGACGAGACCGGCGACATCGGTCGGCGCCTCCTCGCCCTGGTCAAGGACCTGCGCCGGGACCAGCCCAAGACCGACCGGCTCGTCGTCAAGTCGGGGGGCCGGCTGTTCTTCCTCCGCACCGACGAGATCGACTGGATCGAGGCCGCGGGGAACTACGTCCGCCTGCACGTCGGCCCCACGTCCCACCTGCTGCGCGAGACCATGAATGCGATCGAAGGGCGCCTGGATCCCGAAAAGTTCTTCCGCATCCACCGTTCACGGATCGTGAACATGGAACGGATCCAGGAAATGCAGCCGTGGCTCAATGGCGAGTACGCCGTCCTGCTTCGAACCGGCACGAGACTTACCCTGAGCCGTGGATATCGGGAGAAACTCCAGGATCGCCTCGCCAGACCGGTCTAGATACTGTCGAGCTGGATCTACCAAAATTGTGACCGGCGGACGTAAATCGTTACGCCGGTCACAGCCTTCCTCTCAAAATCACCAATAAAGTCGAGCTCTCTCGTCAGGCCAACCGCTTGCGGTAGCGGCGCCGTCATCCCGACACACCTCAGAAGAGAGACGCGAAGCATGCTGCCGCAGACAGTACGGCGGGTTTCAATACCCATCGCCAATTCGCCGGTGCCCCGGCCAGCCGGTGCGCCCGTGATCCTCGTCGTTACTCCTGACACCAATCTGCGGGAAGTGTCGGCTCGGGTACTGACGCGCGAGGGCTACCGGGTGCTGAGCGCAGCACATGCGGGTCATGCGGTGCTGGAGTGCTTGAAGGCAGGCCGCGTGGACGTGCTCGCAGTCGAGCTGTCAATGGACGATATGTCCGGGCCGGCACTCGCGGAGCGGCTTCGACGTCAGTGCCCGGACCTGGTGGCCATGTATTTCGGCAAGAGCGGCACGCCCGAATGCGAAGGGGTGATCGTCAGGCCGTTCACACGCGATGACCTGCTCGCAGCCTTGCCGGCGCTGAGGGTCTCGGTCAGCGCCACCGCTCGCTGATCCTGCTGCCGGCCTACTTCACCGGCATGCGGAAGATGGCGTCGTCCACCGGGACGTTGAACTCGATCTTCTGAAACGTCATTTCAGCGACCTGGTTGCCGTTGACGAACTGGGTCACGGTGAAGGGCACGGTCCGCCCTTCGACCGGCTTGAAATCCGAGAAGCGCAGTTCCATCCTGATCTTTTGGCCGTTGTCTTCGGTGTCGATCACCATCTTCGCTTCGAGCCCGGTCGTCGCGTCCAGGTAGTAGTGCATCACAGGACTTTCCTTCGGGGTCACGATCAGGTGGTGCAGGGTGCGTCCCGCTTCCTTTAGTGGTTCGGCGAGTTCGATCTTCGTTCCCTTCGCCTTGAAGTCGAACAGCGGCGAATCGATCTGCGAATTCTGCTTCATCGACTCAGTCTGAGGTCCTGGCTGCAGCCGCTGCGGTGGCAGGTCGCCGGCCGCCATCCAGGCGGACTCGCCGTCGAAACCCATGATCATCTTCTGACCCGCAAGGCTCATTTCGTTGCGCACGAAGAACGGTCGCTTCGTGACGGTCACGATCGTGAGCTTGGCGCCCTGCATCATGCCCGATCCCGTAGTCCGGACCGAGGTGGTGCTCTTCAGCAGTTCGTAGCCGCCTTTGGCCTGGATATTTTTGGCCACGATCTGGTCCACGGTCTGGGCGTGCGCTGCAGGGACGGCCACGAGAACCAGCGTCGAAAGCAACAGAGCGGGGCGCGCGAATACAGATGCCATCAGATCTCCAGGAGACAGTTTGAAAAGTCGGTTGTACGAGCGAAGCGCGGAGTGACGACCGGGTCACTCCGCGCTCCGGGTCTTCGACCGCTAGACGGTCTTGCGCACCATCATTCGGTAGATCGCCAACAGGACGATCGCACCGAGTATGGAAACGATCCAGCCTGCGGCGTCACCTTCGGCGTACCAGCCCATCGCCCTGCCGATAAAGCCCCCGAGCAAAGCACCCGCGATACCAAGCAGAATAGTGATGACGAACCCGCCCGGATCACGTCCGGGCATCAACAACTTGGCGATGATGCCGACGACCAGGCCGAACAGAATCCATGTGAGAATGCCCATCGTTAATCCTCCAATTTCCTTGCGCTGACGAAATGCAAGGAACCGACCATCCTCCAAGGATGAGTCGCAAAGCCCGGCCGCAGTATAGTTGCGACCGTGCACTTCCTGATCAGTCTCGCGCTTATCATCGCGCAACAATCCGCCGCCACTGGAAAGCCCCGTATGGATCTCGAGCCCTTGAACAATGCCATCAAATCGTTCGATGGGTTTGCTGGATTGGCGGCGCGCAACCTGGTCACTGGCGAAGAGATCGTCATCAATGCGGATCAGCGCTTCCCCACCGCGAGCGTCATCAAGACGGCCGTGATGGTCGAGGCCTACCATCAGGCGGCGCGAGGAACGCTGTCGCTCGACACCACCATCACGCTGCGTGAAGAGAACAAGGTGGGGGGATCCGGAGTCCTCAATGGGTTCTCGGACGGTGTCGCGCTGACGGTCCGCGACCTGATTCACCTCATGATCGTAGTCAGTGACAACACCGCGACGAACCTGCTCGTGAATCGGCTCGGTACCAAGAACGTCGATGAGCGCCTCGTCGCGCTCGGACTCGAGCACACGAAGCTGTTCCGGCCTACTTTCCGAGACGGCAAGGCCGACATCTTTCCCGAACTGGAGAAAGAGTTCGGACTCGGCATGTCGACACCAGGCGAAATGGCAAAGTTGATGGCGCTCATTGCTGAAGGTCGTGCCGTGAGCCCGGACGCTTCGACCGCGATGCTCGGGACTCTTCGCCACCAGCAGGATCGTGCCACCATCCCGCGACTCCTGCCCGGGAACCTGCAAATAGGCAACAAGACCGGGACCGACTCCGAAAAGATCCCGGACGATCGTGGCCGGCGCGGCGCGATCCGCGTCGACGCCGGAATCGTCACCGGAGAAGGCGTGCGTTATGTGATTGCCGTATTCACCAGGCGCGGCGCCGACACACGCGGCGGAGTGGACAACGCCGGCATCGTCCTCGGGGCGCAGTTATCGCGGATGGTCTACGAGCAGTTCACGCAGAAAGTAGCCACCCCTCATGGCGCAGCAGCCACTCCTTGCGCTTGAGGCCACCGCCATATCCAGTGAGCGTACCGTTGCTGCCGATGATCCTGTGGCAGGGGACGACGACGGCAACCGGATTGGCACCATTGGCCGCACCGACGGCCCGAACGGCCGTGGGCGAGCCGACCAGGACGGCTATTTCGGCGTAGGTCGCGGTCTTGCCGGCGGGAACCTGTCGTAGCGCGTCCCAGACCCGCTTCTGGAAGGGCGTGCCGTTCATCTCGACGCCGATGCGGTCGATGGCACCGAGGTCACCGGCGAAGTAATCAACGAGTGCGGATGCGGCCCGGCCAGGGTCCGTGCTGTGCTCGATGGTTTCCGCGGGATACCAGCGCTGGAGCTTGGCGCGGACGAATTCATCGTCCCCGCCGAAATGAAGCAGGCAGACGCGCCCGTTCCTGGCCGCCAGGGTCAGCGCATCAATGGGAGTGTCGACAACCGCGAGCTCGATCACATTCCAAGATTACACGGGCCACGGCCAGTTCGTTAGGCGTTGACGGCGCGGCGGCTGGTGAAGAGCGAAGGCGCTCGCACGCGGAGCGCGGCGACCAGGCTGGTGCCGAATGACCCGCAGCCAACGATCGTCGCAGCGGTGAAGTAGACCGGCGCAAACAAGCCGACGGAGGCAAGGAAACTGGTGCCTAAAACCGTGACGCCCATGATTCCGAACAGGCAGACGCAGGTCGCGTCGAACGCGGCCGCCACGACCCGGGCGGTATAGATCGGCGACATCTGCGCGGGCGGCGCGTCGCTCGCGCGGCGGCGCCGCTCACGGCCGGCGGGCAGCGGTTCGCCGGCGCCGTCCACCTTGTGTCCAATCAACTCGCCCTGGGCCTTGACGATGCGGCTGGTGCGCCGATCGCCTTGCGGGTACTGGCGGCAGAATTCGTCCACGACGGCGTCCGCATCGAGGCCGATCGCCCGCGCGTAGTCGCGCACGAAGGCGCGAGCAAAAATCCCTGAGGGCCACCGCGACAGGTCGTTCTGCTCGAGGCCGATCCAGAGATCGACGCTCACCTTGGTGGTCTCGGCCAGGCCATCCAGGCTGATCCCACGCTTTTCCCGTTCCCGCCGAAGCCGCATGCCGAACTGTTCCCGGTCAGCCATCAGGACGACGTCAGACAGCAAAGACCGCGCCTCACCACAACGGTGCAATTACGTCCGGTTTGTGCACTTCTGGCCCGAGCCCGTTTCGGTTCCGTAATCGGGCTGCGAGAATTGTCGGAAGCGGCTTTTATACTGATATGTGCGCACCCGGTGCCTTTCGATCCACGCGACATATCGCTGCCGCCACAGCGGCGCGTGCTGCCGCGCGGCGTGGGACATCGAGGTCGAACCATATGTGGTAGCGGCCGTAACGGCCGGCCGTGTCATCCCTTTGTCTTCCACGGCGACACCATTTGTTCCAAGTGTCGAGGACACCTCCGCCACGATGCTTGCCCGGACGGCGGAGGGCTGGTGTGGCTTTCGCCAGAATCAGCGCTGCTCGCTGCAGCAGGCCGGGGGCGAGGAGATGCTGCCGTCGGCCTGCCGGCACTTTCCGCGCGTGTTCCTGCGGGATCCGCGCGGGACGATGGTGGCGCTGAGCCACTACTGCCCCACTGCCGCTGCACTTCTGCTCGACGACCGTCCGCTCACAGTCGTGGACGCCACGCCACCGTTGGCGCTGGCGGAGCCGATCGAGGGCCTCGATGCTCGCGAGGCGCTGCCGCCGCTGGTGCGGCCCGGCCTGCTGGCCGACATCCAAGGCTACGCGGCCTGGGAGAACGCGGTCCTGGCTGAATTCATAGCGGCGTCTTCAATAGACGTCGCGCTCGGCAGGATCGGTACAGCAACAGAGCGCATTCGCCAGTGGACGCCGATGCGCGGCCGCCTGTGCGATGCCGTCGCGAACGCCTTCGCCAATCTGGCGTCCCAATCCTCGGCCGGCCCCGATCTGTCGGAAGGCTTCGGCGCCGTCCGCGAGGTCAGTGGGCCGCATCCTCTCCTCGAAGTGGACGACGACTTCGCGACGGCATGGATTGCGCTCGAGTCCGACTGGGCCGATCTGCTTCGTCGTCCGATGGCGAACTACATGGCGGCGTGCACCTTCGGTAACTGGACCGCATACCGGGGCCAGGGCTTGCGAACGATTGTCGCGTGGCTGCACGGATGCTACGACGTGCTGCGCGTGCAGTTGGTCCGGCACGCCACCAGCGCCGGCGAGATCAACAAAGAGGTCCTGATCGAGTCCTTCAGAATGGCGGACTTCATCATCGTCCACACGGTTCCGTCCCTGGAGTTTGGCCGTACCGCCGCGGTGTTCGAGCAGGTGGCGCCCAAACTATGGCATCCCCAGTGATCACGTCCTCCGCACTCGAACGATTCCTTCGCTACGTCACGATCGACACGCGCGCGGATGATGCGTCGGGCATCTCGCCGTCCACGCCAGGGCAACTGGAGATGATGCGTCTGCTCGTCGACGAGCTGCGCGAACTTGGTCTCGAGGACGTTGTCCTCGACGACCATGGTTACGTGATGGCGACGGTTCCGGCTTCCTCTCCGAAGGCTGGCGTGCCGGTCATCGGCTTCATTGCGCACGTGGACACGTCGCCGGAGATGAGCGGCGCCGGCGTGCGACCGATCGTTCATCGAAAGTACGACGGCCGCGATCTTGTCCTTCCAGACGATCCGTCGATGGTGCTGCGCACGGCTGATGACCCGGCACTTGCCGCACGCCTCGGCGACGACATCGTCACGGCATCCGGCACGACCCTGCTCGGTGCGGACGACAAGGCCGGCGTCGCCGAGATCATGGCGGCCGTCGAGCACCTGCTGCGGCATCCAGAGATTCCGCACGGCGTCATCCGGATCGGGTTCACGCCGGATGAAGAGATCGGCCGCGGCGCCGATCATTTCGACGTCGCCCGATTTGGCGCGGTGTGCGCCTACACGTTGGATGGTGGAAGCCGCGGCGAGCTGGAGCACGCCAGCTTTTCCGCGGACCTCCTCACCGTCGTGTTCAAAGGCTTCAACACGCACCCCGGCTACGCGAAGGGGCGAATGGTCAACGCGATCCGCGCCGCCGCGGACTTCGTGGCCTCGCTCCCCCGCACCGAGATGTCGCCTGAAACGACGGACGGCGACGACGGCTTCGTGCATCCGTACGACGTCCAGGCCGGTGTCGACCAGACCACCGTGAAAGTGCTCATCCGTGACTTCATGACCGGGGAACTCGGGACCAAGCGCGCAATGCTCGAGTATCTCGCGCGTGACGCCGCTGCCCGTCATTCCGGCTGCGGCGTCGAGACGATCGTGACCGAACAGTATCGAAACATGGGCGAGGTCCTCGAGCGCCATCCGCAGGTGGTCGAACATGCCAGGACGGCCATGCGGCGCGTCGGGCTTGAGCCGATCGAACGGCCGATTCGCGGCGGGACCGATGGCTCCCGCCTCTCGTTCATGGGCCTGCCGACGCCGAACCTCTTCGCCGGGGAACATAACTTCCATTCGCGTGTCGAATGGGTGTCGGCTCAGGACATGGACAAGGCCGTCGAGGTCATCGTCGAGCTCTGCCGGGTCTGGTGGGAGTCTCCCGCATAATCGGCGTTAGGAGGACGAAATAACTTTTACCCTGTTTGTTCACTTGACATTGTTCTACTAATTAACTAGTACTAAGGCCATGCGACCACCGCACCCCACCCTCACCCCCCAGGAACTCGCGATCATGAAAGTCATCTGGCGCATTGGCAGCGCCACGGTGCGCGACGTTTACGAGGCGCTGCGCACCGAGCGCACCATCGCCTACACGACCGTGATGACGATGATGCGGATCCTGGAGGACAAGGGGTACCTGACGAAGAGCTCGGCGGATCGGGCGTTCGTCTATGCACCGGCCAAACCGCGCCAGCAGGTTGTCGGTGCGATGGTTCGCGACTTCGTGGACCGCGTCTTCGATGGCGCCTCCGGCTCGCTGCTGGTCCACCTGGCGAAAGACAACCGGCTGACCGACAAGCAGCGCCGGGCGATCGAGAAACTCGTGAAGGACCTGGAGGATTGATGCCGCCCCTCAGCGTCGCCAACGTGCTCGCCTACGTGCTCCAGGTCTCGCTCATCGCGGGCGTCACCGGCGTCTGCATGACGCTCGTCCGCGTGCGCAACCCGGAGGCTCGCTACTGGTCGTGGCGTGTGCTGCTGTGGCTGGCGGTGGTACTGCCGCTCGTGCAGCCATGGGACGCCGTCACGGTGATCGTCGCGCCCGCTGCCGGTCAAGCGCTCGCAACAACGGCCGGAATGATCTCCACTGACCAGCACCTCTCTCGCCGGTCTCCACTCTCACGTGGAATCCTGTGCTCCTCGTGATCGTTGCCGGCCTGACCGCGAGGCTGCTCTGGCTCGGCGCTGGTGCGATCCGCCTGCGCCGGATTGCCGCTCGCGCCGCGTCGGACTGTTCCGACGCCGCATCACTCCAGTCACTAATGGCCACCGACGCGGACATCCGCTATTCCGACGACCTGGCGCAGCCGGCAACCTGCGGTCTTCGTCAGCCGGTGGTGCTGCTGCCGGTTCGCCTGCGCAGCCTGCACGCGTCCATCCGCCGGGCGGTCCTCGCGCACGAACTGGTCCACGTGAAACGTGGCGACTGGGCCGCACTCATGGTCGAGGAGATGTTGCGGGCGGTGCTCTGGTTCAATCCCGCGGTGTGGTGGCTGATCGATCGCGTCCACGCCGCGCGCGAGGAGGTCGTCGACGCTGAGGCCGTCCTCTATGTCGATGGCCGTCGCAGCTACATCAGTGCGCTCCTGGCGTTCGCCGACGCGCCCGCGGTCGCCGCCGCTCCCGCCTTCGCTCATCGTCGTCACCTGTTCGCGCGCATCAAGCGCCTTTGCGAGGAGTCCACCATGTCATCGCGCCGTTTTCTCATCACGTCGTCTCTGTTGACGCTGGCGATCGCGACCTCCACGGTGTATGCCGTGAGCGCGTTTCCACTTCGGGCCGGCGACGACATCCTGATTGCACCGGCCGCTCCGGGGATCGCGGAGGCGGCGCTGGCCGCCTGGTCACAGGATCCGCCGCCGCCACCGCCGGCGCCCGCAACGCGGCCGCCTCGCGATCCCGCTCGCGCCAAGGTTCCACCGCCACCGCCACCACCGCCGCCGCAGGATCCCGCGGCTCCACCCTCGGTGGCGATGCGGCAAACGCCCACGCTGATCCGCCAGGTGAACCCGACATACCCGGTGGAAGCGATGCGCGCAGGGCTCGAAGGCAGCGTCGAGGTCGAGATCACGATCGGCGACGAGGGCACCGTGACCCACGCTCGCGTCGTCCGCAGCGCTAACCAGATCTTCGACCAGGCAGCGATCACCGCCGCCGAGCAGTGGATGTTCACCAAACCCACCGCAGGCCCGGTGGTCAGAACCGTGGAACTGACGTTCTCGCTCTCGCGGGGACCCGTCGGCACGCCGCGCGTGAAGGTCAGTGCGGACGCGGATGCCATTCGCATTGGCGGCAACATCAAGACCCCCGTCAAGAGCAAACACGTGAGCCCGGTTTACCCGGACATCGCGAGAGCCGCGGCGGTGAAGGGCGTGGTGATCCTGGAGGTCCTGGTCGGCCGTGATGGTCGGGTGATCGACGCGGCCGTATTGCGATCGATTCCGCTGCTCGACCAGGCCGCCATCGACGCCGTCATGCAGTGGGAGTTCACGCCAACACTGATGAACGGCAGCCCGGTGCAGGCGATCATGACCGTCACGGTGAATTTCAGCCTGGATAGATAGCAGCTCCCGTAGTCCGGCGCCCGGCCTGAAGGCCGGGCCTACAAGTTGGGTCGGCGCCCTGTAGGCTCCGGCCTGTAGGCTCGGCCTTCAGGCCGGGCGCCGCTTACAACTCGAACACGGCGACCACGGGGCCGTGGTCGCTCGTGCCGACCTCTCGCTGAATCACGCAACTCTTCACTCTGGCATAGAGCGACTCGCTGGCCAGAACGTAGTCGAGACGCCAGCCGATGTTGCGGTTCTTCATGTCTCGCCACGGCGCCCACCATGTGAACATCTGGTCGTTGTCGGGGTCGAGGGCACGTCCGACATCGACCAGTCCGTGCCCGATGATCCGTTCGAGTTGCGCCCGTTCCTCCGGCAGTTGGCCGATCGAGTTCGGCTTGCGCTCCTTCGGGTGGACGTCCATCTCCGTCCGCGCGATATTCAGATCGCCGCAAATGACGAGTGGACCGTCGGCACTCGCGTCGGCGGTAAATTGCTCGAGCGCACCGAGAAAGCGCATCTTGGCCGGGAAGTCTTTCCCTCCGTTGGGGACGTAGACCGAGGCCACGGTTGCCTGTTTCAATCGGGCGACGACCATGCGGTTCTCGTAGTCGAACGCGGGGTGCTCAAAGACCGGGCGTTCCGGCGAGAATGTCTTGCTCACGTGCAAGCCGACGCCGGAGTACCCCTTCGACCCGTGCCAGTAGCACCAGTAGCCTTCGATCTCACATAGCCACACCGGCAACTGGTCCGGCGAGGCCTTGATCTCCTGCAGACAGACGACGTCGGGACGCTCAGCGTCCATCCAATCCTGGACCTGCGCCTGTCGCGCCCGGATCCCATTCACATTCCAAGTTGCGATCTTCACGGTTGAGCTTTATCTCTGCGGCACTGCTCTTGCGATAACAGGCGATTGCGAAAGTGTGGAGGAGTGAGAGTGATGAAGAACGTGTTCAGGCTTCCTATTATTGCAGTCGTATTGTCCATTCTTCCCGTTATGGCCGAGGCGCAGGGGCGCACACCACGTGCCGGGTCGGCGGCCGTGGGCGGCGACGTCGGATGGTTTTTCCCCAGCGATGACGCCCTGAACTCCGGCGTCAGCCTCGATGGCTTCTATGAGTATTACCTCGCCCCCCGAACCAGCGTCCGTTTCGGTCTCGGGTGGACGGCACCCGAGTACGACTTCGAGACCGACGAATCGCTGCGCTACGTCCGCGTTGGTGGCGACGTGATCTACAACTGGGAAGGCGGCGCCGTCCATCCCTTCGTCGGCGCCGGCCTCGGCGTCTACATCATGCAACCGAGCGAGGACGGCAACGACGTGGCCGAATCCGAGTCGAAACTCGGTGGCGTCCTGCTCGGTGGTCTCGAGTACTTCACCAGCAACACGGTGTCAGTGAAGGGAGAGGTCAGTTATCACTTCATTTCTGACGTCGAGAACTTCGGCCCGCGCAACCCGAGCGGCTTCAAGCTCGCCGTCGGCCTGAAGAAGTACTTCTGAGCGGAGGGATCATCGAATCCATCCTTCTCTGGTCGCTCATCAGCATCGCCGGCATCACCGTCGGCTTCTACATCGTTCACTTTGCCTGGGACACGTTTGGCGCCTGGAAGATCCGACAGGCCGGTCCACGCGGGTTGACGTCCGTGCGGCACGCCCTGTGGCGTGACCCGGGTGCGATTCCTACACTCGATCTACGTGAAGGACCCGGTGGCGCCGACGGACGACCGGTCCCGCCCTTCCGCTTTGTCGAAGAGCATCTCGGCGGGACGCAACCCTGCATGTCGGTGACCGACGCTCGCGGCAGACGGTGGCGCGCGAAGTGGGGCGAGGAAGTCAACTCCGAGACCTTTGCCGTCCGCCTCGCCTGGGCCTGCGGATACTTCGCCGAGACCACCTACTTCCTGCCCGAAGGCACCATCGAAGGCGCGAAGGAGCTTCAGCGTGCGAGCACCTGCCTCGACGAGAACTGCCGGTTCACCGCGGCGCGATTCGAGCTCGATGATCCGGCTGTGAAGAAGCACTTCGAGGAGCACAGCTGGGCGTGGAACGACAACCCCTTCCTGGGCTCGCGTGAGTTGCAGGGTCTGAAGATCGTGAACATGCTCCTGTCCAACTGGGACACCAAAGACAGGCGCGACGTCGCCCGCGGCTCGAACACGGCGATCTTCGAGTACGGCCGCGAGGCGCAGTACTTGATCACCGACTGGGGCGGTTCGATGGGGAGCTGGGGCGCCAACGTGATGACGCGGGCCCGATGGGACGTCGCCGCGTATGCCGCCCAGACGCCGCAGTTTGTCGCCGGAGTCGAGGACGGCGTCGTCAAGTTCGGCTACAGCGGGCAGCGCACCGAAGATGTGGCGTCCGGGATCACGCCGGAGGATGTCAGGTGGCTGTGCCGATATCTCTTGCAGATCACGGACCGGCAACTCGACGACGCCTTGCGCAGCAGCGGCGCAACGGACGAAGAAGAGGCGCAGTTCCGCACGGCGATCCGCGAGCGCATCAATCAGCTGCAACGCGTAGTGTAGGACGCGTTGGCGCCTCCTACTTGCAATCGGCTCGTACGTGAGTACAGTCGCGCCATGCTGTACAGACTCGTGGCTGTCGTCTTGATACTCGGGGGAACACTCGTCGCGCAAGGCCTTGAGTTCACCGAGCGCGCCCGCACCGCCGTGGCGCAGATGGCGAGAGGCGAGTTCGCTTCAGTTGTCGCGCAATTCGACGAGAAGATGCGCGCTGCCTTGCCGGAGGAGAAGCTTCGTCAGGTATGGGCCAGCGTGGTGACCCAGGCGGGCGCCTACCAGCGCTCGACCACACCACGCGTCGACGTCACAGGAGACCTGCGCATCGTGACGCTCCCGAGTGTGTTTGCCCACAACGACGCGGATATCACCATCGTCTACAACGGCGCTGGCCGGATCGTCGGCCTCAACGTGCGGCCGGCCGCCGCTGCGGGTCCCTTTGTCGATGCGGCGTACATCGACGGGTCTCGCTTTACGGATCGCGAAGTTACGGTTGGTGCAGAGGGATGGCCGCTGCCAGGCACCCTCAGCATGCCGGCAACGCCGTTCAGGCCGCCTGCCGTCGTGCTGGTGCACGGCTCAGGACCAGGCGACCGGGACCAGACTGTCGGTCCGAACAAGATCTTCCGCGACCTGGCCCACGGCCTTGCCTCGCGCGGGATCGCGGTGCTCCGCTTCGAGAAGCGAACCCGCCAGCACGCGGGACGCGTGAGCAGCATTCAGCCGTTCACCGTCAAGGACGAAACACTGGATGATGCCGCCGCAGCGGTGCGGTGGCTCCAGGCATCACCGCTCATCGACCAGAACCGCGTCTTCGTACTCGGGCATAGCCTCGGCGGCATGCTGGCCCCGCGCCTGGCGGAGGCTGCGACTGGGTTGCGTGGGGTGATCATCCTCGCCGGCGCAGTCCGTTCCCTCGAGCAGTCGATCATCGACCAGACCCGTTACCTGGCGGATCTTGACGGCACCATCACCGCCGAGGAGGGGCAACACCTCGCCGACGTGGAGCAGCTCGCTGCCCGCGCTAAGACACTGAAACCAGGCGACCCGCCGCTAGGTGTCGCCGGCATTGGCGCCCCCGCATGGTACTGGATCGATCTGCGGGGCTATCACCCACCGACTGCCGCGCGTCGCGTCAAACAGCCGATGCTGATCCTGCAGGGCGAACGTGACTACCAGGTGACCCGTGCGGACTTCGCACAGTGGCGAACCGCCGTCGGCGCTCGACCCGACGTGACACTGAAGGAGTATCCCGCGCTGAACCACTTTTTCATTGCCGGCAGCGGCCCAAGCGTGCCCGCCGAGTATTTTACGGCGGGGCACGTCGCCGAAGAGGTCGTTCGCGACATCGCCACGTGGATCACGGCACTCAAGAGCCCATAGCCGTGCGAATGCTATCGACACGCTCGACGAGCCGCTTCGCCAGCGCCTCGATCGTCAGCGGCGAGGAGCCCTCCGCCTTGTTGTTCACGAGCAGGAACGCGCGCTGGCCGGCGGCCGCGGCCCGGCGCAGCACGTCGACGGTGTCGCGGCGCATGTGTTCGTCCTGCTGGACGATGCGGTTGAACGGCGTCATCGTTTGGCGCTGTTGTTCGTAGCGGGTGCCGGGCCGCACCAGCAACCGCACCATCGTGAACGGTGCGCTGGTGTGGTCGGAAAGATCGGCCTGCTCGCCGGGCATCGGCATCGCGCTCCAGTAGTTGCACACGTGCACGGCGCCGTTGCGGGCGATCACGCGCCTGTAGTTCTCGGTCAGAAGACTGCGGTCCCGGATCTCCACCGCATACTCCGCATCGCGCGGCAGGCGATCGAAAAACGCGTCGAGCATCTCGGCAAAGGCGGACGGGTCAAGAGGCGCACGGCGCGAGATCGGCGGGAACTGCAGAATGATGGGCCCGGTGTGATCCGCGAAGTAGCGCCGGCACGGGACGATCAGTTCTTCGAGCAGCCGATCCGCACTGAGGAAGTCCGGATTCGGCTGCGGCACACCGGCGCCAGGGACGGTATATGACGTGATCGAAGCCGGCGCCTTGATACAGCAGACAAAGTCCGGCGGCAGCTGTGAGGCATACCGCTCCCACTCCTCGTTCCCGACCGCCGCGTAGTAGGTGCGGTCGATGCCGACCGTCCGCAGCAGGGGGTGCTTCGCGTAGTCGCGCAGCCCCTCGCGCGCCAGCTGTGAGGTGCTGGACGCGCCCGGGTAGACGATCCCGCGCCAGCCAGGAAAGCTCCACGAGCTCGTGCCCATCCGCAGCGTCGGCGGCAGCGCGGCGGCGACCTCGCGCAGTTGCTCGAAACGGGCCTCGAGTGAGGCACGGTCTCCGGACGCATCGCGGGAGGCCGTCGCAGCAGAACCCATCGGGAAGAGCGGCAACTGTTCGGAGCTCACGGGCGGCGGGCTCCTCTCGTGGTCCGCGCCGTCGGCGTCGCGCGCCAGGGATCCTCAGGCCAGGGATGCTTCGGATACCGGCCACGCAGCTCTTTCCGGACGTCGGGGTAGGTGGTGTCCCAGAAGCTGCGCAGATCCCGTGTCGTCTGGACCGGACGCCCGTTGGGTGCGAGCAGGAGAATCAGCAACGGCTCGTGACGTGGGCCGATCGACGGAGTCGTCGCAAGACCGAAGAGCTCCTGCAGCTTGATCGACAGCGCAACGGTACCGTCGGGTCGGTACTCGAGAGGATGGGTGCGGCCGCTGGGGGCCGTGAAGGTGGCGGGCGCCTGCTGGTCCAGCTGCTGCTTCACGTTCCACTCGAGGCCGTCCGCCAGGTGCATCTCTCCCAGCTTACGACGTCCGGCCGCAGCGCGGAGCGCGACGTCCTGCAGATCCACGTCCAGTCGACTGAAGCGGAGGCGTTCGATCAATTGCTCATCGTCGCCGGAGCGGCCGCGCGCGAGGTAAGCGTCCGCCAGCATCTGCGCCGTGACGGCGGCGTCAGCCTTCGCGTCGCGCTCTTTGAGCACAAGGGCGCCATACATCTCACGCTCGCGCGCCCTGACCGTGCCATTGACATCGTCGATTTCGTGGACGCGCTCGATCGATGTCGGCGACAGCCACTCCTTCTCCACGACACTCGCGATCCGGACACACGCTTCGGACTGCTCACCACGCCGGCCGGCCTGGACGTCCAGCGCCAGCACGAAGTCTCCCTCCCGCACGCCGCTCTCAGGTCCGATGATTCCACCATGTCCGCTGAAGAGCAGCACGCGTGGATCCTTAATCGAGCGTCGTTGGGCGACGCGGTCAGGGTATCCCGCGAGCAGCGCCTTGCGAAGCGCCCGCTCGGTCAGGCGCGGTTGCTCTCCCCCGGCACTGCGCTGCAGGTCACGCGCGTTGCGGATGACAGCCTGCGGAAGCGTGGCGGCGTCCGCGAGGAGGTCGCACGTAGTGGTGGCCGGGTGATGGGGCAGCATCTGTCGCTCGCTGAGCAAGGCACACGCGATCGCCGCCTCATAAGCGCCGTCTGCCTCGATCATGATCCGGGCGAGCCGTGGGTGCAGTGGGAGACGGCTCATACGCGCACCGACGGACGTGAGCCGTCCACTCGAAATCGCGCCAAGTTGCTCCAGCAGGGTCATTGCCGCCGAGAGCGCCGCGGGAGCCGGCGGATCGAACCAGTCAAAGCTGCCCGGATCACCACCCCATGCGATGACGTCCAGCACCGGGCCGGACAGGTCAATGCGCGCGATGTCTGGCTCGCGGTGCGGACGCAGTCGGTCAGCCTCATGCCATAGCCGCCGCACGATCCCGGGACCGAGTCGAGCCGCCCGGCCGGCGCGCTGATCGGCCGAGTCGGTCGAGATCCGCTCCAGCTCGAGGCTGTCGACGCCGCGGTCGGCGTCATAACGCGCGACCTTGTGCTGTCCTGAATCGACAACGGCAGTCACACCCGGCACGGTCAAGGACGTCTCGGCAATGTTAGTGGCGACAATCACCCGCCGGCGCGTGTTGACGCCCGACCTGAAGGTCGAGCCTACGCGAGATGGGCCTGCCGCAGGCTCGTAGGCCCGACCTTCAGGTCGGGCGTCGGTCGCTAGAACGCGGTCCTGCTCGTCGGCGGTCAGCGATCCGTGCAGTTCGACAACTTCAACGTCCTGAGGCAACGCGCTGCGCAAGTCGGTCGCGGCGCGCCGTACCTCGCCGGCGCCTGGGAGGAAGCAAAGCACGTGTCCGTCGCTACGCGTCATCACTTCCTGCACAGCACTTGTAACGGACGTCGATGGCCGATAGGCGAGGTCCACGGGATACAGAGTGCCGGGAATGTCGAACACGGGGCAGTCGCCGAAATACTGCGACGCGCGCCGGGCATCCAGCGTCGCCGACATGATGACGACACGCAGATCGTCGCGCGCCTTCCATGCCTGCTTGGCGAGCGCGATGCCGAGGTCGGCGTGGATGCTGCGCTCGTGGAACTCGTCCAGGATGATGCAGGAGAAGTCCGTCAGCAGCGGGTCCTGCTGGAGGCGCGCGGTCAGGATTCCTTCCGTGGCGACGAGCAGGCGCGTGTCGACCGAGAAGCGCTTGTCGAAGCGGACATGCCAGCCGACCTCACCGCCGAGCGTCCAGCCGCGTTCGGCGGCAATGCGTTTCGCAATCGTCCGGGCCGCTACTCGACGCGGCTGCAGCAGAATGACGGCGCCTTCCGCCGTCAGCGCCGGCGGGACGCGGGTAGTCTTGCCGGCACCAGGCGCCGCGACAACGACGACGGCGCGGTGCTTCGTGAGCGCCGCGGCAATCGCGTCCACATGCGTGTCGATCGGTAGCGGGGCCAGCACGCTGTCATCGGTACACGGGTGCCTGTAGGGGCCGTTCGAGAACGGCCCCGTGACGGTGCGAAATGAACCGTGACGTCCGTTATTCCCTGAGGGCCGTGACCGGATTCAGTCGCACCGCGCGCAAGCGCGGGGACAACGCTCGCGAGCAGCGACACGAGCAGAAGGAGCCCCGATACTGATGTAACGGTCAGGACGTCGATCGTGGCAAGGTCCACAACGAACGATTGCAACGTCCGCCTCAGCACGAGCGCCGCGAAAACACCCGTCGCGATCCCCACTGCGGCCAGCACTGCTCCCTGGCGCATCACCGCCACGAGGATCCTGCCGCGCGTCGCCCCGAGCGCCAGCCGGATGCCAAACTCACGCGTGCGCTGCGCCACCGAGTAGGCAATCAGCCCATAGATCCCGGCGGCTGCGAGCAGGAGGCCAATCGACGCAAACGCGGTCAGCAGCGTCGTCTGGAAGCGTCTCGGTCGCCATGGCGCGGGCCTTGACCTCGGTCATGCTGCGAATGGCGGTGACGGGTTGCTTCGGATCGAGCGCACGCAACTCCTCGCGGATCCGGCGCGTGAGATCCGGTGTGATCGCCGCGGCGCGGATGACCCAGTGCGACTGGAAGTAGGTGTGCGACGTCCGGATGGCGGCATCGCTGGCCTGTGCGACCGGCACATACATCACCGGTGGGACCGGACCGCTGAGGCGATGCTCGCGAAGGTCCTTCACGACGCCGACGATCTCAATCGGACCATCCGCACTGAAGACGGTGATCTGCCGTCCGAGTGGGTTTTTGTCCTTGTAGAAGTGCCTGGCGAACGTTTCGCTGATGACGGTGACACGCCGGCTCCCGGCACGATCTCCTGGCTGCAAGCCCGCGGCCGGCAACGACCCGCACGCCGAGTGTCTCGAAGTATTCGGGGCTGGCATATCGCCAGTCCATCAGCTCGGTTTCAACAGTATCGGTGTCGACGAAATCGAAGTTCATGTTGAGCCCGAACTCCATGGGAATGGCATTCACCACCGAGGCCGACTCCACGCCCGGGATCTGCCGGATCCGGTCCAGGCCGAGAGCGTAGAAGCGATTGATCTCTTCGCTCGTGCCGTAGCGCTCCCCCTGGAGTGACATGCGCGCGGTCAGGACGTTCGCGGCGTTGAAACCAGGGTCGACGGCACGGAGCTTCATGAAGGTCTGGAGCAGCAGCCCGGCGCCGACCAGCATCAGCAGGCAGAGAGCGATCTCAGCCACGACCAGCGCGTGACGCAGACCGCGAGACCGGCGGCTGGCCGTCGTGCGAGTGCCGTCGTCCTTGAATGCCTCGACGAGGTCATGGCGCGAGAGGCTCAGGGCTGGCGCCAGCCCGAAGATCACGCCGGTGACGAGAGACAGCGCCAGGGTCACGAGAAGTACGCGACCGTCGATCGCTACTTGCTGCGCCGGCAGGTAGCCTGCCGGCGTCAACGCGAGCAGCGCCGGCACGGTCCAGTACGCGAGCGCCACGCCCAGCAGACCGCCGACAAGGAACAACAGGACCGATTCGGTCATCAGCTGTCGGACGATGCGCCCGCGGGCGGCGCCAAGGGCGGCACGGACCGAGATCTCGCGTCCACGTCCGGATGCGCGTGCGAGCAGCAGGCTGGCGGTGTTCGCACATGCAATCAGCAGCAGCATCCCCACGGTCAGGAGCATCAGCAGCAAGGCCGGCTTCAGCGGCCGTGCGAGGCCCTCCTGGTAGGACAGGAACCGGGTTGCGATCTCGCTGCCGAACTTCGCAGTCGGATTAGCGGCCTTGTAGGCGGCAAACACAGACTCCGCCTCCGCGTTGGCCTGCGCGATGGTCACATCCTTCGCGAAGTCTGGCCGCAACGGCGTAGTTGAACCCGCTTCCAGGACCGTTGGGGCTCGGCTGCAACGGCACGTAGAGATCTGACTGTCGCATTGAGTCGAAGCCCTCGGGCATGACACCGACAATCGTGAAGGTCCGATCGCCCAGCGTCACGCTGTTGCCGATGACCGAGGGGTTGCCAGCGAACATCCGGCGCCAGAGCGAGTGGCCGAGGATCGCCACGTCGGGCCCGTTCGGCACGTCCTCCTGCGGTTCAAACGTCCGGCCGTACAGTGGCTGGCCTCCGAAGACGGTGAAGTAGTCATGCGACACAGCGACCGCGTCCACGTATTCGGCGTCGTCGCCCGATGCCAGATTGAACGCCGTCCGCCGCCAGGCCGCGAACGCCTCGAAGGACTTCGTGTTGTCCTTGAAGAACCCAAAGCGTTTTGCGTTCTGGCCTCCCCACAGTCCGCCGTTGTTCCGGTACATCTGGACGATGCGTTCGGGCTCGCTGTAAGGCAGCGGCTGAAGCAGGACAGCATTCACGACGCTGAAGATGGCGCTGTTCGCGCCGATGCCGAGCGCAGAGCGTGATGAGCGCCGCGGCCGTGAAGCCGGGCGTCCGCAGAAACGACCGGACGCTGTAGCGCGCATCCTGCAGCAGCGTCTCGATGAACGGCAGACCGCGCTGGTCGCGGTAGCTTTCTTTCATCTGGGTGACTCCTCCGAAGCTCCGGCGTGCGGCGGCGCGCGCCTCCGCCTGCCGGCATTCCGAGGCGCATGTGCTCCTGCGCCAGCATGTCGATGTGAAAGCGCACCTCGTCGTCCAGCCGCGCATCGAGGCGGCGGCCGCGGAGTAGTCCGGCGAGGCGAGACAGGATGACGCGCATGATCTGGTTCCTCTCGCGATGGCTGTCGCGGGGCCGTTCTCGAACGGCCCCTACTCCTGGCGAAGAGCGACGATCGGGCTGACGTGCAGTGCCCGCCGGATCGGAATGATGTGGGCCGCCAGGGCCACCGCCGTCAGCAGCCCTGCGGCCGCGGCAAAGGTCGCGAGATCTGCAGCGCTGACGCCGTAGACGAGAGCACCCAGCTGGCGCGTCGCGGCGAATGCCCCGACCAGACCGAACCCGAGGCCCGCCGCGGTCAGCAGCGCGCCTTCGCCAAGCACGAGGCGCATGACGTGGCCGGGTTGAGCGCCAAGCGCCACACGCACACCCACTTCGCGCGTGCGCTGCGAGATGCCGTAGGCGAGCACGCCGTAGAGACCTGTGGCTGCGAGCAGGACGGCGATCAAGGCAAAGCCCGCAAGCAGGCGCATCACGAATACGTGCTGCGCCGACGCCGCATCGACAAGTGACGACAGGGTCGCGACGTCATAGATCGGCACCGCCGGATCCAGGTCGCGGATCGCTGCGCGGACAGGCGCCGCGAGCACCGCCGGATCCGTCCCCGCCGACTTGATCACGGCGATCAAGTACGAGTCGGTCTGTTGAGACTGCGGCGTGTAGACGGCTGCCGTCACCGGCGCCGTGAGGTCGGCATGATGTCCGTCACCGACGATGCCAATCACGGTCCGCCACGGGCCGCGGGCCGCGTTGCCGAGACGCACCTGAGCACCGATCGGGTCGGCATCGCCCCAGACCGCCGCGGCGGTCGCCTGCGAGATGACGATGACGGGCGGCGAAGTGGCCGTATCGGTGGCATCGAAGAAACGGCCTCGACGCAGCGGAACACCCATCACGCGGGCGTAGTCCGGCGTGACTCCGTAGCGCTGGATGCAGGGATCCTCGGCGGTGTTCGCTTTCATCCGTCCGACGGCGTGAAAGCCGCGGCAGTCGAAGTTGTCGGCAAACGGGATCAGACCCGCGAGAGCGGCACCGGTGACGCCAGGCAGCACGCGCAGACGATCGAGCAGACGCTCCTGGAAAGCCCGCACGGCGATGTCTTCGGCGTAGGCCTTGCCCACGAGTGAGAACTGCAGCGTCATCACGCCGGTTGGATCGATGCCTGGATTCACTCGCGTGAGCGCCGCAACGGTGCGCAGCATCACGCCCGCGCCGGCGAGGAGCACGAGCGCAAGGGCGAGGTTCGCAACTACCAGGACCGATCGCGCCCGCGACGATCCACCGGCGCTGCCACGGCCACCGGAGGCTATCGCCGGCTGCAGGCCGGCGCCGGCACCGCGCCAGGCGGGCAGCAATCCGAAGAGGAACATGGTCAGTAGCGTGAGGCCGGCAGTGAATGCGAGCACCCGTCCGTCCACCGAAACCTGGTCCAGCCGGGGCAGCGAAACGGGAACGAGGGTCGAGAGACTCTCAACCGCCAGCAGCGCCAGCCCAATGCCCAGGACCGCACCGCCGACGCTCAAGAGTGCGCTCTCGGTGAGAAGCTGCCTGATGATCCGACCACGGCCCGCACCCAGTGCCGCTCGCAGCGCTAGCTCGCGTCGGCGGCTGAACGACCGTGCGAGCAGCAGGTTGGCAACGTTCGCACAGGCGATGAACAGCACCAGTCCGACCGCCGCCAGCAGCACGCCCAACGCCGGACGCACGCTGCCATTGATAGCCTCGGCGAGAGGGACCACCGCGGTGCTGCCTGGCTTGAACTCGGCGGGGTAATCGGCGGCGTGCCGGGCGCGGATGCCGTCCATTTCGGCGGTGACGTCCGCGATGGTCGCGCCCGGCTGGATACGTGCGAAGGCGCGCAGGTGACGGCAGCTCCGGCATGCATCGGGCGTCGTCTGGTCATAGCCCAGGGGCGCCCAGACCTGGGCGGGAGCATAGAAGCGGGCCGCGTCGAGCGGCTCGAACGAGGGCGGCATGACGCCGACCACCCGGTACTCGCGATCGTTCATCACGACCGTCCGACCGACAACAGACGGATCCGCACCAAACCGGCGGCGCCAGAGCTGATCGCTCAAGATCAGAACGCGCCAGGCCTCGGGCCGGTCTTCCTCGGGCGTGAAGGAGCGGCCGAGCGCTGGCCGAACACCCATCATGTCGAAGTAGTTCCAACTGACGCGAACGGCCGGCAGCCGTTCCGCTTCTTCGTCGCTGACGAGCGTCGGCAGCCACGATCGCATGACGATGATCTGTTCGAGTGTGCGGCTGCGTTCGCGCCAGTCCATCGCGGTCAGAAAGCCGACGCTGGACGCCATGCCGTCCGAATCGCGGTCACCGATCGTCACGAGCCGGTCAGGATCTGCGTACGGCAGCGGCCGCAGGAGCACGGCATCCACGATGGTGAAGATCGCCGTGTTGCCGCCGATGCCGAGTGCGAGCGTGATCACGGCGGCGGCGGTGAACCCGGGCGCACGCCGCAACATTCGTGCGCCGTAGCGGAGGTCCTGGATCAGGGTGTCAAGAAACGGCAGGCTCTGCTGGTCCTGGTAGGCGTCCACGACCTGCGACGCACCGCCAACCTGCAAGGCCGCGAGACGACGTGACTCCTCAGGCGAATGACCGAGCGCGAGGTACTGCTGCTCGGCATTTCCCGATGGAAGGCGAGCTCGTCGGCAAATCCGCGGGTCGCCGCCGCAAAAAGCCGGCGGTTCGCAGCGTCCATTCGCGCAGCCGGCTCACGATGTTTCTCCGGGGTTGAGAACGCGCCCCATCACCCCGACGATCCGCTGCCATCCTTCGGCCTCTCGCGCGAGCTGCTTCTGACCGCTTTTTGTCAGGCTGTAGAACCGCGCCTGGCGATTGTTCTCTGAGGTGCCCCACTTGGAGGCGATCCAACCCTTTTGCTCGAGCCGCAGCAACGCCGGATAGAGGGTGCCCTGGTTGAGCTGAAGCAGATTGTCAGAGACCTGTTGAATTCGCTGCGCGATGCCGTATCCGTGCATCGCGCCGAGCGTCTCGAGGGTCTTGAGGACCATGAGATCGAGGGTTCCCTGCAGGACGTCGGATCTTGGTTGTGTCACGGCCTGTCATCGCTCCTGTTGGAAATCAACAGGAACTTACTCCTGGTCCTGTTGGACGTCAACATGAGGGCAAAGGTTGGAAGGGGGCGCCTTTTTTGGGACGAACGCGGGGACGCCCGATCTCGTATCTCATCAAATGGAACGTTTTCGCCAGGATCTTCGCTTCGCTGTGCGCCTTCTGCTGAAGGACCGCGGCTTCACCGTCACCACATTGCTGACGCTGGCGCTGTGCATCGGCGCCAACGCCCTGATCTTCGCGATCGTCAATTCGGTGCTGCTGCGCCCGCTGCCTGTGCCAAACGCCGAGCGCCTGATGCTGGTCTACAACAGCTACCCCAAGGCCGGCGTCGCGCGCGCGAGCACCGGTGTGCCTGACTACTACGACCGGCTTCGCGAGACGGACGTCTTCGAAGAGCTGGCGCTGTACCAGGAGCGCGGCGTGACGATCGGGGGCGAAGGCAACGCTGAGCGGATCACCGGCCTGGCCGGCCGCCCTTCCCTGCTCCGGATGCTGAACGCACGACCCGTCACCGGCCGCATCTTCAACGAGGACGAAGGCGAACCCGGCGCGGACCGCAAGGTGATCCTGAGCTTCGCGCTTTCGCAGCGGCTCTTCGGGGGGCAGCAGGCGTCAATCGGCAAGGACCTTCGCATCAACGGCCGTCCATACCAGGTCATCGGCGTCATGCCGAGCGACTTCCTCTTCATCAACGCGGATGTCGCTCTCTGGATTCCGCTGTCCTTCACCGCCGAGCAGCGGTCCGACGACGCCCGGCACAGCAACAGCTTTGCCATGGTGGGCAAGCTGAAACCAGGCGCAAGCGCGGCCCAGGCACAGCAGCAGATCGACGCACTCAACGCGCGCAACCTGGATCGCTTCGCCAACATGAAGCAGATCCTGATCAACGCCGGCTTCCACACCGTCGTGGCGCCGCTGCAGGCAGACATGGTGCGCGAGGTGAAGCGGACCCTCTACCTGCTCTGGGGAGGCGTGCTCTTCGTTTTGGCGATCGGTGTCGTCAACATCACCAACCTGGTGCTGATCCGGTCGAGCGCGCGCATGCGTGAGCTCGCGACCCGGCATGCGCTCGGTGCCGGTCTGTCGCGACTGACCCGCCAGCTGTTGACCGAGACCGTCCTGCTGACGGTCGGCGGCGGCGTCGCCGGTGTCGGTCTCGGCTACCTCGGTCTGATGTTGCTCTCCGGGATCGGCGTCGAGGCCCTGCCCCGCAGCGCCGAGATCCGTATCGACGGCCTCGTCATCGGCTTCACCATGACGCTCGCCCTCGCCGTCGGCGTGCTCGTTGGCCTGGTGCCGGTCCTGAATCTGCGGCACATGAATCTCAGCCAGGCGTTTCGTGAAGAGGGCCGCAGCGGCACCAGCGCCCGCGGCGCCCGGACGATCCGTCGCGTACTGGTCGCCAGCCAGGTGGCCTTCGCGTTCATGCTCCTGATTGGTGCCGGCCTGTTGCTCGCCAGCTTCGACCGCGTGCTGCGCGTGGATCCCGGCTTCGACCCCAACCAGCTGCTGACGGCGCGCGTGTCGCCGCCAGGCACGCGCTATCCGGACGATGCCAAGGTGGCGGCGTTTGCCGATCGCTTTCTTCCCGCCGTCCGCGCCGTGCCCGGCGTGATCGGCGCCGGAATCACGTCCAACATTCCATTCGGCGGCGACTTCAGCGACAGCGTCATCCTGGCCGAGGGCTACCAGATGGCGCCCGGCGAGTCGCTCATTTCTCCCTACCAGGTCACCGTCACACCCGGGTACATGGAAACGCTGAAGCTGCCACTCAGATCGGGCCGGTTCTTCCAGGAGTCCGATACCGCCACCTCACCGCTGGTCGTCATCGTCGATGAAACCCTGGCGAAGAAGTTCTGGCCCGGCCAGAATCCTGTCGGCCGCCGGATGTACAAGCCTGACAATCCTGAGGACTTCGTCAAGCCGGGCCCGAAGACGAAGTGGATCACTGTAGTGGGCGTGGTCCCGGAGACGCGGATGGCGGGCCTCGTCAGCTCGGAGACGCGGGTGGGAACCTACTACTTCCCGATGACCCAGGATGGGATGCGGACGATGACGCTGGCGGTGAGGACCAACGGTGAGCCGCTCGCCGTCACCGGGGCGCTGCGCAAGGCGCTCGCATCGATCGACCCCGAGCTGCCGCTCTACAGCGTTCGGACCATGTCAGACCGGATCAGCGAATCCCTGCTCGATCGCCGGACGCCGATGCTGCTGGCGCTCTTGTTCGCCACGCTGGCGCTCTTCCTCGCCGCCACCGGGCTTTACGGTGTGCTGGCCTACCAGGTCTCGCAGCGGCGGAAAGAGATCGCGATCCGGATGGCGCTCGGCAGCGAGCCGCGGGGCATCTTCTCGCTCATTCTGAGAGAAGGTCTCGGCCTTCTCCTGGCTGGCCTCGCGGTGGGGCTCGCCGGTGCATTCGGCATCCGGCGCGCAATGGAGTCGCAACTCTATGGCGTGAGCGGGATGGAGCCGGCCGTCCTTGCCGGTGTCGCCGGCGTGCTTGCGGTCGTTGCCGTCGTCGCCTGCGCCGTGCCGGCCCGACGGGCGTCACGAATTGATCCTATGGGCGCGCTGGGAGAATGATCGAGATCTGAGGCCGTCAGAGCTCGCCGGCCGCGAGCGCGGCGACGAGGGCCGGCAAGGACGCCACGCGCGGGCAATCAGCCTCGGGATATAACCCGGCAGCGTCGAGGAGCACCGGCCTGATCCCTGCGGCCCGGGCCCCGACGACGTCCACCTCGTAGATGTCGCCGACGTGGATGGTGGTTTCGCGGTTCGCGCCGCTCCGCTCGAGTGCGATCTCGAAGAGTCGCGCGTCCGGCTTCTCGACGCCTTCGATGTGCGAGTCGAGTACGCAGGCGACCAGCTCCGCGATCCCCAGCCGTTCGGCCGCGGCGCAGATCGTCCCGTTGGCGTTCGACACCACCACCATCTTCAACCCCATGTCCCGGATCGCACGCAGCGACGGCAGTACATCGGGCGGCATGAACTCCCAGAGATTGGACGCCTGGTGATAGACGTGCAGCTCCTCGAGGGCGCTGGTCGTGTCGGCGGAGGGCGCGATGCCCGCTCGCTCGAGGATCAGGTTGAAATACAGCCAGCCGCGCTTCTCGTCATTGGTGGCCCGGACGGTTCGCGTCTGATCCAGATGCCGCTTCGCATGCGGCTCGGCCGCCGCGAGCGCTTCCGGCGCAACCACAACGCCGTGCCTTCGCATCGTCTCGCTGATTCGCACCCAGTTGGGGAACACAAGGACGCCGCCGGCGTCCAGAAAGACCGTCTCCAAGTTCGTCATCGAGGCGCGGTGATCTTGAAGGAGTCCTTGAGCGTGACGGTGCGATTGAACACCAGACGCCCGTCCTTGGTGTCGGGGTCGACGCAGAAGTAGCCGAGGCGCTCGAACTGGAAGCGATCGCCTGGTTGGGCGGTGGCGGCGCTGGGCTCGAGCTTCGCGGTCTTGACCTGTAGTGAGGCGGGATTGAGATCCTTGCGGTAGTCGCGCCGTCCGCACCTGGCTGCTCCACGTTGAAGAGGCGGTCATAGACGCGGACTTCGGCGTCGAGCGCGGTCCTGGCGGCGACCCAGTGCAGCGTCGCCTTCACCTTCCGGCCGTCGGGCGAATCGCCACCCTTCGTGGCTGGATCGTAGGTGCAGCGCAGTTCAGTGACGGCGCCGCTCGCGTCCTTCACGATACCCGTGCAGGTGATGAAATACGCGCCACGGAGCCGGACCTCGCGCCCGGGTGCCAGGCGGAAGAACTTCTTGGGCGGATCCTCCATGAAGTCTTCGCGCTCGATGAAGATCTCCCGCGAGAACGGCACGCGGCGCGTTCCAGCGGCGGGGTTCTCGGGGTTGTTGCCGATGGCGAACTCCTCGATCTGATCCTCGGGGTAGTTCTCGATCACGACGCGGAGCGGATCCAGCACGCCCATCAGCCGCGGCGCGCGGGCGTTGAGGTCCTCGCGGACGCTGTGCTCGAGCAGCGCCATGTCGATCAGGTTCTCGCGCTTCGCCACGCCGATACGCTCGCAGAAATTCCTGACCGCTTCAGGCGTATAGCCGCGGCGGCGCATGCCGACAATAGTGGGCATGCGGGGGTCGTCCCAGCCGGCCACGTGCCCTTCCTGCACGAGCTCGAGCAGGCGGCGCTTGCTCATCACCGTATAGGTGAGATTGAGACGCGCGAACTCGATCTGCCGCGGACGCGACGGCACGCTGACGTTCTCGACCAGCCAGTCGTAGAGCGGCCGATGCGCCTCGAACTCGAGGGTGCAGAGCGAGTGCGTGATGTGCTCGAGCGCATCGGACGGCGGATGCGCGAAGTCGTAGAGTGGATAGATGCACCAGGCATCGCCGGTCCGGTGATGATGTTCCCGGCGGATCCGGTACAACACGGGATCCCGCATGTTGATGTTGGGAGACGCCATGTCGATCCTGGCCCGCAGCACATGGGCGCCATCCTCGAACTCGCCGTTCCGCATCCGCGTGAACATGTCGAGGTTCTCCTCGACCGTCCGCGAACGGAACGGGCTCTCCTTGCCGGGCTCGCTGAGCGTCCCACGATAGGACCGGATGTCGTCGGCCGTCAGGCTGTCGACATAGGCCTTGCCGTCGCGGACCAATTGCACGGCGTACTCGTATAGGTTCTCGAAGTAGTCGGACGCAAAGTGAAGGTTGTGCCACTCAAATCCCAGCCACCGCACGTCGTCCTTGATGGCCTCGACGTACTCGACGTCCTCCTTGGCAGGGTTGGTGTCGTCGAACCTGAGGTTGCAGGTGCCGCCGAACTCGCGCGCGACGCCAAAGTTGAGACAGATCGACTTGGCGTGGCCGATGTGAAGGTAGCCGTTGGGCTCGGGCGGGAACCGCGTCGCCACTCGTCCCTGATGTTTTCCGGCGGACCGGTCCTCAGTGATGATGGTGCGGATAAAATCGAGCCCCGGTTGCTCGGCCCGCGTTCCCTCTGTCGTCGTGTCGGTCATGGGCTAAAAACTCGATTATACGTGGCAGCGCTCGGACGACGATGGATCGCGGCAAACACGGATTCAGACGGGAGATTTCAAAATGCGACGGCTTGCGCTCTCGATACCGGCGGCTCTTCTGGCAGGGATCACCTTCACCGGCGCGGCGACCGCGCCCCGGCCTGGCGTTGACTGGCCACAGTTCCGCGGGATTTCGGCCGGGGGCATCGCTGAAGGCTTTTCCCTGCCCACCACCTGGGACACGACCAAGGACACGAACGTGGTTTGGAAAACGCCCGTACCGGGCCTTGGGCTCTCGAGCCCCGTGGTCTGGGGCGACGAGGTCTTCATCTCGACATCGATCAGCGGCCAGAAGGACGCCGGCCTGAAGGTCGGTCTCTACGGCAACGTCGAGCCGGTCCAGGACGACACCGAGCACGAGTGGCGCGTCTACGCGCTCGACAAGAAGTCCGGCGCGATCAAGTGGCAGAAGTCAGTGCTCAAAGCCGTCCCCAAGATCAAGCGGCACACCAAGGCGACCCACGCCAACTCGACGCTCGCCACCGATGGTGAGCGGCTGATCGCGTTCTTCGGATCGGAAGGGCTGTATGCGTTCGACCTGAAGGGCAATCAACTGTGGAAGAAGGATCTCGGCGTCCTCGATGCCGGCTGGTACGTCGCGAAGCAGAACCAGTGGGAGACGGGCAGTTCGCCGATCCTGCACGAGGGCGTCGTCATCGTCCAGGTTGATGTGCAGGAGAACTCGTTCCTCGCGGCGTTCGACGCCAAGACCGGCGCCGAGAAGTGGCGCACGCCGCGAACGGATGTGCCGACCTGGGGCACGCCCACGATTCACACCGTCGGCGGCCGCACCCAGGTCCTGGTGAACGGGTATCGCCACGCCGGCGCATACGACTTCCAGACCGGCAAGGAAATCTGGAAGCTTGGCCGCAATGGCGATATCCCCGTGCCCACACCCGTCGTGAGCGGCGGTCTCGTCTACATCACCAATGCGCATGGCCCGATGTCGCCGGTCTACGCGATCAAGGAGACGGCAACCGGTGACATCACGCCGGCCGAGGGCGCAACGACGAGCGAACACGTCGCCTGGAGCGTCCCGAAGGGTGGCGGCTACATGTGCACACCCCTCGTCTACCGCGACCACACCTACATCGTCACCTACCAGGGCATCCTGTCGGTGTTCGATGCCAAGACCGGTGAGCGCAAGTATCAGCAGCGACTGCTCGAGAACACCGCGTCGGCGTTCACGTCCTCGCCGGTGGCCAATGATGGCAAGGTCTACGTGGCGAGCGAAGACGGGCAGATGATCGTGCTGAAGGCCGGACCCGTTTTCGAGAAGATTGCGACCAACGACATGGGGGCGAGCGTCCTCGCCACGCCCGCCATCTCAGAGGGTCGCCTCCTCGTCCGCACGCAGGGCATGGTGATGGCGATCGGGGCTAAGTAGATCTACCGGGAAGATTTCTCACAGAGAAAGATCTCTGCCGCACAGAGGCACAGAGGTACACAGAGAAAGCTGCGGCTGCCGGGCGGCCTACGGCCGCCGAGGTGCGTGGTCGGAGAGCGAGGAGATGTGAGCGGATTCGAAGTTGGGCCGCTTACATCTCCTCGCTCTCCGGCCACGCACCCGCGCGAAGCGCGGCCGGCAGCCGCTCTTAGTTCCTGGTCTTCTCTGTGAACTCCGTGAGCTCTGTGTGAAAAAACTGACAAACGTCAGTCCCCACCAGTGAATGACCTTCGAGACGATTGGGCCCAGCTACTTGGCTGACATGTAATCCACCGCAAGGTTCGCCAGGGCGCGGACGCCGGTGGGCAACGCCTTCTCGTCGACGAAGAACAGCGGCGAGTGGTTCGCCGGCGCCTTGCCGGCCTGCGCCGGCGGGGTGATCCCGAGGAACACGAACAGCCCTGGCACCTCGCGCTGGAAGTAGGTGAAGTCCTCCGCGCCCGTAATAAGCTCCGATTCCTTGACCTTCCCGGGCGCCACGCGCTCCAGGGTCGGGAGCATCTTCGCCGTGAGCTTTGGATCGTTCGCGGTGACCGGATAGCCGCGGTAGATCTTGACGTCCACCGTGGCGCCGGCACCAGACGCAATCCCTTCCGCGATCCGCTTTACGCGGGCATGAATGTCGTTCTGCACGTCGTCATCAAACGTCCGGATCGTGCCGACGAGTCGTGCGCTGTCGGGGATGATGTTGTTGCGGACACCTGAGATGAACTGCCCTACGGAGACGATCGCTGGCAGGCGCGTGATGTCGACGTTGCGGCTGACGATCGTTTGCAGCGCCGAGACGATCTGCGACCCGACGACGATGGGGTCCACTCCGCGCCAGGGCGCGGATCCGTGGGTCTGCTTCCCCTTCACGATGATCTCGAACTGATCGGCCGCCGCCATGAACGGTCCGCTGCGATACGTGATCTGGCCCGTCGGCACATTCGCGAAGACGTGCAGGCCGAACACGGCGTCGACCTTCGGGTTCAGCATGACCCCTTCTTTGATCATCAGCTCGGCGCCGGCGGGGCGTTCCTCGATCGGTGCGCCTTCTTCGGCTGGCTGGAAGATGAACTTGACGGTGCCGGGCAGCCGGTCCTTCATCTGCGTCAGGACCCTGGCGGTCGCGAGCAGAATCGCGACGTGCGTGTCATGCCCGCACGCGTGCATCACACCGACCTTGTTGCCTTCGTAGTCCGCGGTCGCCTTGCTCGCAAACGGCAGGTCCACTTCCTCGCGGACCGGGAGCGCATCGATATCGGCGCGGAGGGCCACGACGGGGCCCGGCCGTCCACCCTTCAGAAGCGCCACCACCCCGGTCTTCGCAATACCTGTCTGTGGCTCGAGACCGAAGCTCTTGAGTTTCTCGACGATGAACTTGGACGTTTCGACTTCGCGGTTCGAAAGCTCGGGGTTCTGATGAAGGTGACGCCTCCACGTCAGGAGATCGGCTTCCACCGCGGCCGAGAGCTTGTCGATTTCCGCGGTCAGGGGCTGGGCGGCCAGCGGCGAAACGAAGGCGGCGGTCGCCAAGACGACGAGAGAGAGGGTCACAAGCTTGATGCGCATGAGGGAACCCTACAACAAAAGGGTCATGACGGGGTGCGGTCCATCGACTGGAGCGCCTGTACTCCGGATCTCATCGAAAACCACCACGTTGCGAGACTGATCACACCCGCGCTCGCAAAGCAGCCGGTCATGAACAATTTCAGCTCAGTATCCGGCGCGATACCTCGTGCCCGTTCCAGCAGGAAAACCGAGGACGGCCAACCGAGAAGACCGATGATCACCGTAATGAAAAGTACGGCCGCGACCATGAACGAGATGCCGCCGTACGATCCGGCCACCTGCGAGGGATTGTCGGCCGCGAAGCGCGGGTACCGTGCGCCGAGGCCGGTCGCCAGCCCCACGAGCGCGAAACTCATGAAGATCACCGCGACTGCGGAGACGACCTTCAGGAACGGATCCACTCCCAGGAACTCGTTCGCCACGACGGTCAACATTTCGGTCAGGGCGAGGACCGGCAGCAAGCCAGTCCAGAATTTGGACCACAGGAAGTCATGCATCGAGATCGGCGCCGTGCGGATAATCCAAAACGCATGACCTTCCGCCGATACAGCCGGAAATACAAAGCGGACGGCCACGGTGGCCATGACGAAACTCACCATCCCCAGGTTGAGGAACGCGTACACGTTCTTGAGCACGCCGCTCATGTAGGGGATCCGCTCGAGATCCAGCACGCGGAAGTTGTACAGGTAGACCATGACCAGCGCGAGCAGGAGCAGCAATTGCGACCACTGGCTCACGTCACGCATGAAGACCTTGAGATCCTTGACCAGGAGATGCCGGCGGACGGTTGAGAGGGGCAGGGCACGCGCGATCGTTTCGAGGAAGTGGAGGCGCGTGAACCGGGCCTTGCGCGCCTCCTGCGCCTTGCTGAAGCCGGCAAAGTGCCACCGGTCGTAGGCTACCGCAAGCATCAGCGTCATCACCGCCGCCGTAGACCACAGCGCGGCGAGGTTGACCACGTCGCGTGTTCCTTTCAAGCTTGCAAACAACACCTCACCGGCCCAGAACGACGGGAGCAGCGGCGTAATCGGTGACTGCATCGTCGCAAAAAAGTCAGTGATCTCCGGCAGCGACTCCACTTGTAGGAGCTGCTCGGGCTGAACGAACCGCAGCAGGACGACGATGCTGGCGGCAAACAGCAGGCCCATGAGCATCAGGATGTCGCGGGCGCGGCGCGCGGGGAAGACGTTCACGAGCAGCAGCGTCATCGCCGCACCGATGGCGACCGGTATGACGACAAACGGCAGGATTGTCAGGATCGCAGTGATGAAGAAGGTCCAGCCGGCACAGCGCGCGTAGCCCATGCCGAGCAGCACCGGCGCGATGAAGATCACGACCATCCAGGATGAGTGAACAACCGTGCGCGTGAATCGCGCGTAGAACAGCCGCCGCCGCGAGACCGGGGCCGCCATCAGCAGACGCAGATCGTCGGACAGAAAGAACGTGGACAGCGAGGTGACCACGCCGCTGAAGGCAAGGAAGGATAGAAACGTCAGGAATAGCCACGAGATGCCGAGCCGCAGCAGGTAGTCGCCGAACTCCGCGTAGGAGCTCACCTGAATGGTCAGGTAGAACGATCCTGCGAAGATGGCGCCGCCGACGAGGAGTGCGATCGCAGCGAAGATGATGCCGCGAAAGACGTCACCGCGCTCGCGCCGCCGCGACCGGTTGCGCGTGGCCCAGATCGACGGGAGCAGCAGGTAGGGGAACGGCTGCACGCGCCCGGCCACAGGCCTAGACAATCTCGTCGATCTCCTGGAGCCCGCTGCCACCCGTCAACTTCAGGAACACCTGGGTGAGCTGGTCGTCCTTGGTGCCCGCCAGGGCGAGCAACTCGCTGATCGTTCCGCTGGCGATGATCTTGCCCTTGAGGATGATGCTGATCCGGTCGCACATCTCCTGGGCGACCTCCAGGGTGTGCGTGCTCATGAGAATGGCGACGCCGTTGTCGGCCATTCGCCGGAACACATCCTTGATCAACCGGGCCCCGCGCGGATCAAGACCCACCATCGGTTCATCGACGAGGACGGCCTGCGGACGATGGAGGAAAGCGGCACTCATCACCAGGCGCTGCTTCATGCCGTGCGAGAAGCTCTCGACGAGTTCGTCCCGCCACCGCTGCAGCTCGAAGAGCTCCAGCATCTCGGTGGCACGCGTCTCGACGTGCGAGTCGTCCAGACCATAAAGTCCACCGTGGAAGCGGAGGAACTCTCGGGCGGTCAGCTTCTCGTAGATGAATGGACGATCCGGAATGAATCCCAGGGACGCCTTGGCCTTCTCGGGATCCGCGGCGAGGTCGTGCCCGTTGACCGTGATCCGCCCGGCCGTCGGTTTCAAGAGCCCGGCGATCATCCGGATCGTTGTCGTTTTGCCGGCGCCGTTTGGACCGAGAAAGCCGTGGATCTGCCCGGGCAGAACGTCCAGGCTGACACCGTCGACCGCCGTGAATGCTCCGTACTGCTTGACCAGGTCCTGAATCTGGATCATCGGCGGCCCGGACCCGGTGTATCCCAGCACCTGCCCGACGAGGTGCGTTGCGGCATCGCAATCGACAACGGCGTCCGATCCGCGACGGGCCGGCCGACGATGACCTGGTCGCGGGCGGCGGGCGCGAGCTCCAGGTCGACGATCGCAATCTGCAGTTTGCCGATCAGCGGCAGGATCGCGGCCTGCTTCTCGAGGCCACCGCGGGCAAACCGGATGTGCGTCGCATCGGCAGGAAACTGGTTGAAGGTCGGATCGACAGGGATCCATGATCCCAGGGCTGTAGCTTGCGCGATGTAGACCTCAGGCCACGCGTGGTAGTAGAACGCGCCGCGCGTGTAGGCCAGACCGGTGTTGATCCGCGCGGGAATGCCGACCGACCGCGCCATCGCGACGTAGAGCGCGGTGTGCTCGTTGCAATCACCGACCTTGGTCCGGAGCACCTCGCGCGCCGAGGGCAGGCTGACCGTGGGCTTCTTTTCGAGCAGGTCGTTGACGTAACGCACGAGCCGCTCGGCCTGGGCGCGCTGCCCTTTGGCGCCCTGGACGGCTGCCATCGCGGCGGCCCTGATCGCTTCATCGTCGCTCTCGATCATCGGTTCGGGCCCAAGATAGCGAGACGTATCCATGTCGGCCGGCCCAGCCGGCAGGTGCTGCGGATCATGCACCTCGAGGACGCCATCTTTGAATGACTGGTTGACGCCATGCAGCTCGAAAGCCGTGAAGTCCGCGCCAGACAGCGTCATGCGCAGCCGCCGGACGTCGCGCGGTTCCGCGATGCGATGCTTCGAGGTCGGCACCACGGCGGCAGCTTCGAGAAGATCGGTCCGGCCGCGGATAGTGACCGCCATCATCCGCGCTGACTCGGCATCCTCTCGGATCGTGATCAGACCAAGCGGGCTCTCTTCCCGCACGGTTTCGCCGGTGTCGGTTACCCACGACGTGGTCTGCAAGCCCGCGAACTGCATCGATACGGGGAATGCCGGCACGGATCCGCGCCGGTGCCCGGACGCGACCATCTCGCGCGGGCCGACGCGTGCAACCAGTGGGGCGTTCTGCAGCGTCGCGGGATCGAACACCATCCACTGGTAGGTAGCACCTGGCTTTAATCCGCTGGTGACGAGGCGACGGCCGATCCCAACCGCGAGCACCGGCCGTTCGTTCAGTTGGCGGGTCTCGGTGCGTGTGCCGGAGACGGTGCTGATTTGCAGGGAGAGTCGCAGGCCGTCCAGCTGCCCCTTCACCGTCAGCGGTCCTGTACCCGGATCCATGGAGAACTCGAACGACTCGAGCGCAAAGTTCTCGTCGACGCGGGCGGTCGTGCGGATGCGCGTCGCCGTCGTGGCGCCGAGGAGTGACATCTGCAGCCGGCCGTCCTCCTGCAGTTCGAAGCCGGGGCCGGCCGGGGTGATCTGGCGAACGCTGAAGCCGATCTTTTCACCACGGTAGTAGACGCCATGCCACTGCGCATCACTGCCATACCTCGCAAGATCCGCGGCGAGGTTTGGAGCTGCCTGGAGGTACGACCGCTGAACGATGGCGCCCATCGCCACGAGCCACCCGAGCAGGACTATTACGGTGGCGGGTAGCGTGACCGCCCGGGGGACCGTTCTGAGGAGCTTCACGCGGTGTAGACGTTTTCGCGAGAGGGCACGCCGGGATTATATTCGCGGCGATATACTCGGAGGTCGAAGACGAGACAGTGGCCCGTCTCACCGACGTCGTGCCGGCTATCGCCGGCCAGGAGCAGAAAACATCATGATGAAATCCCGTGTCATCCCGGGGGCAGCCCTCGCCCTCTGCTTTTCGCTGGTTGCCGGCAGCGCCTTCGCGCAGACCGGTACCAAACCCAAGTTCGAACCCCAGAGCGGCCAGGCCGGCAAGGATGTCGTGTGGGTCCCGACCCCGCAGGCGCTGGTCGACAAGATGCTCAGCATGGCGAAGGTGACACCGCAGGACGTCGTGATGGACCTCGGGTCGGGCGATGGCCGGACGGTGATCTCGGCCGCCAAGCTTGGCGCCACCGCCATGGGTATCGAATACAACCCCGAGATGGTGGAACTCTCGAAGCAGAACGCGGCCGCGGCGGGCGTTTCGGAGAAGGCAACGTTCGTGAAGGCGGACCTCTTCGAAACGGACTTCTCGAAGGCCACCGTCATCACGATGTTCCTGCTTCCCCAGATCAACCTGAAGCTGCGGCCGAAAATCCTCGACATGAAGCCCGGCACGCGCGTCGTGTCGAACTCCTTCACGATGGAGGACTGGGAAGCCGACGAGACCGCGACCGTGACGGAAGACTGCACGAGCTGGTGCAACGCGCTCCTCTGGATCGTGCCGGCCAAGGTGGAAGGCACCTGGGCGACCTCACAGGGCGACCTGGTCCTGAAGCAGCAGTTTCAGAAGGTCAGCGGTACGTTTGCCGGCAAGCCGATCGAGGGACGACTCCTCGGCGACGAGCTGAAGTTCTCGGCGGGCGGCACTGAGTACACCGGCAAAGTGTCTGGCAAGACCATCCAGGGTGGTCGCTGGACGGCGACGAAGAAGTAGGCCCGCCTCCGCTCGGCTTCGCCGAGCTTCGGCGAGGCAAGCCAGAGGCTTCACCGGGGGACAGCAGATCTCACCAGTGGTTTCACTGACGCGCACGCTCCTTGCCGCCCTCGCAGGGGCGTGCGCCGCTCTTGCCGCGCTCGCGGCGTTCACGCTTTACCAGCCTGCCATCGTTCTCGACATGGATGTGGACCTGCCGCGCGCAGTCACGTCCGGCTTCTATCCCGTCGAGCGGACGAAAGACGAGACCTTCGTCTGGACGACACCACTCGCGACCGTGACCCTGCGCGGGATCGACCGCGACGCCGAGTGGGTCTGCACCGTCAGACTGCGCGGTGCCCGTCCGAAGGATGTCGCTCCCGCGCAAGTTGCGATCGGCATCGACGGCGCCACCCTGCAGACCTATACGGCGGGCGATGCGTACGAGGACGTCAGCGTTACCGCGCCGCGCAAGCCGGGCAGCTCTTCGGCGTCCCTGGCCATCGGTGCGACTCCGCCTTACGTGCCAGCCGGTGATCCGCGCGAGCTTGGTGTGATGCTCGACGAGGTCCGGTGCGCGCCGGCCGGCGGTTGGGTCAAGCCTCCCTCGCCCGCCCTGGCGACCGCGGCCTCGGCCGGCGCAATCTTCGGCGTCCTGTTCGCGCTCGTCCTTGGCGCTTTGGGGGCGGAGGGGGCCAGGCCCCTTAAGGGGCCTGGCCCCCTCAGCCACAACCCCTTCCGCACCTTAGGTTTGTGGGGATCCGTTGGCGCTGTTTTGACATTCGGTTTCGGGCTGGCGCTGCTGCTGACGACCGGCGTGGCGTCATACTCGCGCGCCTACCTCGACTGGATCGTTCCGGTGGCGCTGTGGACGGCTGCGGGCACAGCCGCGGTGTTTGCTGTCGCGTCACGCCGGCACTCGCCCCTCCAGCCTGCCGCGCGGTTTGTGCTGACGTTTTCCGCGGCGGTTCTCTGCCTGAAGATCCTCGCGCTGCTGCATCCCTCGAAAGAAGTCGTGGACGCCATCTTCCAGGCTCACCGTCTCGAGGCGGTGCTGGACGGCAACTACTACTTCACCCAACTGATGCCCGGCGGGGTGCGGTTCCCGTATGCGATCGGCCTCTACGTCATCGCCGCACCCTGGGCAACGCTCATCGCCGATCACGTCGCCTTACTCCGAATCGTCGTCCTGCTCGCCGAGGCGATTGCCGCGCTTCTTCTCTACATCGCGGTCGTGCGCGTCTGGGGGGACCGGCTCGCTGGCGCAGCCGCGGTCGTGCTCTATCACTCGGCACCGTTGTCTTACGTCGTGATCGGCAACGCCAACCTCACGTTTGCGTTCGGACAGTCGATCGCGGCCATCGCGGTCTCGCTCGCCGTCATCTGGGGCTCCGATCGTCGAGCGCTGCTCGCCGGACTCGGACTCTTCGCGGCGGCATCGTTGGCGTTCCTCTCCCACGTCGGCGTATTCCCACTCGTTGGTCTGACCCTGCTTGCGACCGGGCTGTTGTACATGACCATGGGCGGTGCCGATCTGCGCCACTCCGCGCGCGTCATCCTCGCCGCGAGCGTGCTTGCCGCCGTCTTCGCTGTCGGCTCCTACTACGCGCACTTTCCGGAGGTCTGGAGGACGCTCGGCCGCGTCAGTGCCTCGGGGTCGGCGGAACCGAACGCTGAATCTGCCGCTCGCCGCCCCGCCACGGCGCTCGGTGTCGGGAACCGCGCCGCACGGGCCGCACGCATCGGCGTGGACGCGTACGGTCCATGGCTGCTCGTCCTTGCGGTGCTTGGCCTCGCCGGCGTATTGCGGCGCCGTGCGGATCGATTGACGCTGGCGCTTGCCGGCTGGGGGATCAGCTTCGTTCTGTTCCTGGCGTTCCGCGTGCTGGCACCCGTCGATGCGCAGTTCCAGCGCTACGCGGACGAATTCATCCATCGTGTCTACGGGATGACTCTGCCGGCCGTCACCATCCTCGCCGCGTCAGGCTTCGCATGGACGTGGCGGAAAGCAACCGCATGGCGCCTGGGTGGGTTGGCTGTGGCAACCGTCGCAGCTCTCGTGGGTGTGCACCACTGGGCCACCTGGTTCCGGTAGGATCGCGCCGGAGGGTGTAGCGCAGCCCTTCAGGGCTGCCCTTAACGGCGAAAGACGATACCGATCGACGCTGTCACATAGCGCAGGTGCACTGGCCCGATCGACGGAGTTTCCTCATCGTCCAACCGGTTCAGCGTGCTGTGATAGCGAATGTCGAACCGCAGCCCGGTCCGCTCCGAGAGGAATCCGACAGCCCCGCCGCCGATGTTGATGCCGGCTGTGTTCACGTTGATCGGAAGGATGTCGGCGGTCACGTTGGCGTGCATCAAACCGAAGCCGCCGGAGATGAAGGGCCTGAGCCCGTACTCGGTCCAGCGCCGTGGTGTCGTGACGACAATGTTCGCCATCGCCACGATCGTGCGGCTGCTATCCACCAGGTCGACGTCATCCTGTTCGAAGAAACCCGGCGTCCAGATCGTCAGGGCTTCGGCGCCGAAGATCCCGCTGCCCAGCAGCGCCACGCTTGCGCCCAGGTGCCCGTGCTTCTTATCCGTGGCGCTTTCGCGGTCGAACAGGCTGGTATTGCCGTTCATCGTGAGGCCGGCGAGTGGCGTGAAGTGCCATTCGGCCTGAGCGGGACGGGCGGAGCACACCACGATGACGCCGCAGAGCGCGAGCACTTTCAGCATCGCGGTGCGACTAGGTGACCAGCTTCAGAAAGAGCTGCGCAAACAGCGAGCGGGTCAGGTCGCCCTGCTGCAGCATGAACGGCGAATTCAACCGGTCGCTGTTGGCCAGCAGGATCAGGGTGAGGTTTCGTTCGGGCAGCTTGATGATCAGCGAGGAGTAGGCGTTCGGGACGATACCGAAGGTCCACACGATGCGCTGGCCGCGATACGTCTGCACGAACCAGCCCAGGCCCGTCGGCATCGGAGCGCCGCGGTGGACGACCGGCAGCCAGGCCTGCGCTGTCGTTTCCTCGAGCAGCAGAACATCGGCGTCAAGCGCGCCGTCCAGTTTCGCGAGATCGCGGACGGTCGAGACCAGCCCGCCAACAGCCGAGACCGGCATCGGAGGTAGCTGCGTCACATCCGCCCGGCCCCGGCTGTCTACCCTGTACGGGGTCGCCAGCCGCGTCAACACGCGGCGGTAGCGCTCGAGTTCGAGCGGCTCGAACAGGCCTTCCTGCAGCTCGACGTCAGGAGATCTGAGATCCGTGCCAGGAACCGAGTCCACCATCGCGAGCCGGTTGAGAATCCGGTGCGACACCGATTTGCGGTACGGCTGCGGCGCACAGCGTTCCATGACCCCGTCGAGCTGAGCGTAGCGCTCCAGATTGTAGAGGAACGGCTCGGCCTCCGGATCCGTGTTGGTGTGGCTCAGGACCTGGCGGAGCGTGGCGTTGCCGTCCGGCACCTGGATCCCGTAGAGGCCAAGGGGACGATCGAGTTCGAGGTGGCGCTGCTCCACGCATTGCAGCAAGAGGACCGCGGCAAGCGGTCCCGCCGCGTCACCAATCAGGTAGGGCGTGTCCGGCGTCGCACGGACACGGGACGCGACATTCTGAAAGCCATAACCCTTCTCCCACAGCACCACGCCGTCGCGCACGAGCGCGGCCGACATTCCGGGAATTCCGGTCTGCTGGCGCAGCGACTCCAGGTACGGATCGAGAACGGGAACGATGCCAAACGGCGTGAAGAGGGGCTGCTGGCCGGCGGTGCCGGTGCTCCAGAGCAGGACGACGAGCGAGGCAAGGCCGAGCAGCTTGCGCATGTCAGCGGATCAGCGTGAACTTCGTAAACGCCGTGACATCGTCGCCCCGCCACGGCCACACGAACCCGGCACTGCGCGGGGCTGCGTGGGCACTGACGCGAACGTAGTACTCGCCGTTGCTTTCGAGCTGGACGCTGCTGAAAAGGGGCAGCCGATCGAACTGGTTGGTCAACCACCGCCACGCCACTTCTTCGCTGTCGGTGGTGTCGGGCCGCTCGACGCGGTTATCGAGCGTGCGCGTGAGCAGGTAGCGGCGGGTCAGGTTGTCGTACCGCACCGTCGACTTCACCACGCTGGTTGCGATCAGACGATCGATCCACACCGCCGAAGCCCGCCGCAGGTCCACTCTGTAGACAAAACTCACCGCCATCCCGCTGCGGATCGTCGTGCGGACTTCCTCGGTCAGCTGCTGCTGTAACTCAAACGAGACGAGCACCTGGCCGTCGCGCGGAAGCGGCGCCACTTTCAGTGTCTGGTCGAAGGGACCCGACACCGCGAGAAGGAGAGAGATCAGTACGGCGGAAAACATGAGATCGGCAGCTCATGATAATGCGAACGTCAGTTCTGACAAAGAGTTACGGCGAAAAAAGTTGCATGACCAATTTGGGCCGGATCCTGATGGTTCTGAACAAATCTGCCGTCTGCTGCCATCGCTGGGAGCCGCTTCTTCGTCAAACAACGCAATGGAGGCGGACTGATGTCGTGGTGGAACCGTAACAAAGACGAACCCGGACGGGCAGACGGCGGCGGCGACTCGCTGCCGGCCGATGGCCCGGTGATCCGGCTCCAGGGGATCACCCGGATCTTCAAGGGTGATGCGGACGAGGACAGCATGGCGCTCGACAACGTCACCGTCGACGTCCAGCGCGGGGACTATGTCTGCATCTCCGGACCCTCGGGTTGCGGAAAATCCACGCTACTGTCGGTCCTGGCCCTGCTGGACACGCCGACGTCCGGGCGCTACTGGCTGAACGGGAAGGCCGTCGACCGTATGTCACCGGCTGAGCGCGCCCGCGCGCGCAGCCTTGATGTCGGCCTCATCTTCCAAAGCTTCAACCTGATCGGCGACATGACCGTCTACGAGAACGTCGAGTATCCGCTGACGCTGCGCGGCGCCAGCCCCGCCGACCGCAGGCGCACGGTGGAAGTGGCCCTGGACCGCGTCGGGATGATGACGCGCGCGAAGCAAAGGCCCGGCTCACTCTCAGGCGGGCACCAGCAGCTGGTCGCTGTCGCACGCGCCATCGCCGGCCGGCCCGCACTGCTGCTGGCTGACGAGCCAACCGGCAACCTCGATTCGAAGAGTGGCGAGGCGCTGATGCAGATGCTCAGCGAGCTGCATGCGGACGGCGCGACGGTCTGCATCGCGACCCACGATCCTCGATGGATCGCTCAGGCACCCAGCCACCTCCGGCTCTTCGACGGACGCGTCGTCGACGGCGCCCCGTCTTGACCCTGCAACCGGGTAATTCCTACTGCATAACAACCTGACACTTGCGCTGCGGGTCGTAGTGATACTCGCATCGTTTCGGACACTCGACCGCAAGGCTCATCCGGAATCGAAATTGCACATGCCGGTAGGGCAATATGATCAATCTCTGGCTCATCGCGGCTGGCGTCCTCGTGGCCGCTGGTGCCGCGGCACTGGCCCGCCGCACCCGTTCCGAATCTCCATCTCTGGCTCCTCCCGATACCGCGGTGCCACCTGTCAGCAGTGAATGGCTGTCGAACGCTCGCGGCAAGGCCGAGCATTCCTGATCCGCAGCAGAGCGCGCCCGCGAGGGAGCGAGCCGGGGTGTGGGGCAGAGCCCCACGTGAGTAAGATCTGCGCATGCCGCACCTCTGCCGGTTCGCCCTCGGGCTTCTCGTGCTGGTGGCGCTCACCCCAGCACCCCTCGCCGCGCACTGGGCGATCATCGATTCGCGCGACCAGCTACCGGCCGGAGCTGGCTTCGACCCTCCGGAACTGCGCGCCCTCTGGGTCGATGCGTTCCACGAGGGGATCCGCTCGCCGCGAGAAGCGGACGATCTCGTCGCCGCAGCGCGGCGCGCAAACCTCAACACGCTGATCGTCCAGGTGCGCCGTCGCGGTGACGCGCTCTATACCCGCGGCATCGAGCCGCCGCTCGACGATCCGTCGTACGATCCCGCTTTCGACGCGCTTGCCTACATCGTCGAGGCCGGTCATGCCGCCGGCCTCGAGGTCCACGCCTGGGTGAACGCGATGCCGGTGTGGCGTGACGATGCGCCGCCGCGGGATCCTCGACACGTGTTCAATCGTCATGGATTGAACGCAACCGGTAGCGAGAACTGGCTGACCGCTTCACCAGCCGGCGCGCAGAAATTCCCGGTTGGTTATTTTCTCGATCCGGGCCATCCCGACGCCGCCGCCTACCTGGCCGAGATCTATCTGACGATCGTGCGCAACTACGCCGTGGACGGCATCCACTTCGACTACGTGCGCTATCCGGAAACCGACGAACGGCTGCCACGCGGCGCCGGCGTTGGCTATAACGCGGTGAACATCGCGCGGTTTCAGCGCGCCACCGGCCGCACCGACCTGCCAGCGCCCGAAGACGAAGCGTGGATGACCTGGCGGCGCGCGCAGGTGACCAACCTCGTTCGCCGCGTGGCCATCGAAGCCAGGGCGATCAATCCGCGGATCAAGATCAGCGCAGCCTTGATCCCGTGGGGCCAGCCTCCAACCAGCGAAACAGACTTCGAGAATGTCGCGCCGATGCAGCGCATCTTCCAGGACTGGCACCAGTGGCTGCACGACGGCTGGCTCGATCTCGGCGTGCCGATGAATTACGCCACCGAGACCGACGATCGCGTGCGCGGATGGTTTGACGGCTGGATGCGGTGGCAGAAACAGCACCAGCATGGCCGCCAACTCGCGGTTGGCCTGGGTTCCTACCGAAATACGCCCGCGCACACACTCGCGCAGATCGGGAGGGCACGAAGTGAGGAGAACGGCAAGGTTGCGGGCGTATCGTTCTTCTCGTACGCGGTTCCCGAGCAGCCCGCGGCCCTGAAGCCCGGCACGGACCTCCCCGCAATTCCGGTGACAGGTGCACAGCGTCTCGCTTTTCTCGCCGAAGGCACCGGTGCTGTGCCGGGGGCATTCCGGCGGCCGGCCCTACCGCCCCAGATGCCATGGATCTCGTCGCCGGAAAGCGGGTGGATCGCCGGTACCCTTACTGCCGCGACAGCCGCGGACGCGGATGGTGCCGTCGTAAAGATCGTGCGGCGGCGGTTCTGGCCGTTCGGCAACACTCGTCGCACCACCACCGATGCGAACGGCTACTTCGGTCTCGGCAAGCTGCCGCCGGGCCGCTACGAAGTCTCACTGGCAAAGCCGGCGGGTCGCGGGCTCAAGGTCGAAGCGCGGGTCGAGGCTGGGAAGGTGTCACGGGCGAACCTGTTGAAGTGACGGTGGCACGGACAAACAGGATCCCAGCAAGCCTCTCCCCGCGTCTCCGCACTCAGAATCCGTCGCACTCCGTGTGATCCGTGTGATCCGTGTATTTACTTGATCGCCTTGAGCGTCTCGGCCAGCGCCTTCAAGACCTTCGCGTTGTGGCCGGACGCGGCTGATGCGTCCTGCAGCACCTGGGTAGCGAGCGCATCGAGCTGCGAACGATCCGCCTTGGATAGGGCGTCACCGATGGCCGTGGCGCGGGCCGCAGTGATGCCGTTGCTGCGCGTCAGCTGGTCCACGTATGCGCGCGCCACCACTGCACTCGGCTGGTGCACGACACGGGGCTGCTGCTGCGGATTGAAGACGTCGTAGTGCACCAGGCGCGCCGCCTCGAGTTCGTTCTGCGACAGGTGCTGGCTGGGTTTGAGCTGGTAGATGTCGAGCCCGCGCGCCATCTCCGTGCCGTAGATGTAGCCGTTGTACCAGTAGGTTGACCACAGGCCCGCGGTGAACAAGCGCTTCGCGTCCACCGGGCCGCGGTCGAAGTAGGCGATCTCGAACGGCTTTGCGGAATCCGTGAAGTCGAATACCGAGACGCCGCCCTGATACCACGCCTGCACCATGATGTCGCGGCCAGGCACGGGCACCAGGGATCCGTTGTGTGCCACGCAGTTCTCGACCTCGGTCTGGGGCGCCGGCAGCTTGTAGTAGCTGCGGAACTGGAGCTTGCGGTCGACGATGTCGAAGATCGCGTCCGCGCCCCACTCCGGCTGGTCGGTGGCCCGGCAGCGGGGCCGCGTGCCCCCGCCCCACTCGTCGGTGAAGATCACCTTGGTGCCGTCGTTGTTGAACGTGGCGGAATGCCAGTAGGCGAAGTTCTTGTCGGCTGCGGCGTCGAGCCGGACCGGCTTCACGGGATCCGAGATGTCGAGCAGGATGCCGTTACCGGAACACGCACCGGCCGCCAGCCCCACCTCCGGGAACACCGTGATGTCGTGGCACTGGTTCGTCTCGCTCGTGGTCTGCGTGCCGGGCCCGTGATCACCCTTCTTGGCCAGCCCCGCGATGGCGCCGGTCGTCGCATCGGCGAAGATCCGCGGCTGGCTGACGATCTTCGCGGCGGCAGGATTGGCGAGCGGGATCTGGATGACGTCGATGTTGTAGTACCGAGGTGTTCGGATCTTCGTCGGGCTTCTTGTCGGAGCAGCCGGCGAGCTCCTCCGGCGACCGGGGCGAGCCGGTGCCGGATCCGTAGATGTAGATGTTCGCCTTGTCGTCCGGATCCTCGACGAGCGTGTGGGTATGCGAACCGCGGCACGTCTGCACGGCCGCGAGCTGCCGGGGCTTCTTGATATCGGTAATGTCGAAGATGCGCACACCACGGAAGCGCACCGGGCTGACGGGCTCCTCGACGCCAGTCGCGCCGCAGTCGACACGACCGCGCGTCTGCTCCACCGACATGATCAGCAGGTTGCCCCGGATCGAGACGTCGCCCTGCCCGCCGGGGCAGACCACTGACGCGATCAGCCGCGTCTTGGCCGGATTGGCGATGTCGTAGACATTGAAGCCGCTGAAGTTTCCGGCGAAAAGGTTGCTGCCGCGAAAGGCGAGGTCGGAGTTCGCGTAATTCAAGCCACTGCCTTGCGGCGCTGGTGGCTTCGCGGTCGCGGGCTTCGCAGCGTCAGGCTTTTCGGTCGCGGGTTTTTCAGTGGCCGGCTTGTTCGGGTCTGGCTTGGCCTCGGGTTTCTCAGCTTCCGTCGCGGATCCGGCCGGCTCCTTCGGATCGAAGAACCCGGGCGGCTTCGGCAGGTTGGCGACGAGCTCCATGTTCGAGGCGGCAACCCCCGCGTCCTTCAGGCCGGGCTTGAGGCCCACGCGCGGGTCGGTCGACGCGGGTGACTGCGCGTTGATCGCCGCGACCGCGACGACAAGACTCGACACACACAACATCCGGGAGAACACGACTTTCATTTCTGCAGCTCCTTGAGCATCCCTGACATCCGGGCAATTTCCATGCGCTGGTCGGCGTTGACGTCTGCCGCAAAGGCGTAGATGTCGGCGTCCTGCGCCGCGCCCGCCGTGGCGAACAGGTCCTTCACCATCGCGAGCGCACCTTCGTGGTGCTTGATCATGTATTCGAGAAACAAACGGTCGAAGTCCTCGCCAATGGCAGCCGTGAGTCGCGCCATTTCTTCGGGCGTAAGCATGCCGGGCATGAGCGGAGCTCCGGGCGCGTGGTGCGCGTGCTCGCCCGGGGCCTCGGCGCCGTGGCGCTCGAGCCACTCGCGCATCATCGTGATCTCGTCGGCCTGCGAGACCTCGATCCGTTCGCCGAGCTTTCGCATCTCCGCACGCTTCGTACGCGTCTTCAGGAGGTCGCTCATCTCGACTGCCTGGGCATGGTGGCCGATCATGCCCTGCATGAACCTGACGTCCGCAGCCGACACCCCCGGCCGCGACCGGGCGGCATCGTCGGATGTGATGACCCGGCTCGCCGTGCCTGGCGCGCCGGGCTGGACGATCGGGGCAGCTTGATCCCGCGCAGTGCTCGCACATCCACCCACCGCGATCGACACGATGAGGACGGCACAGTGCCGCTGAAGATCAGCCATGAGCAGCGAATTCACCTGGTCTCAGTCTAGCCGATGGCGGCTTCCGTGACCTGGCACGATCGTTCCTTGTCAGTGCGAGATGGCCACCAGGAGCGCGCCAAAACCAACAGGACCGGCGGGGTTCGTGCGCGTGCGCGGAGCTCGCGAACACAACCTCAAGAACATCGACGTCGAGATACCGCGCGACTCGCTGGTGGTGTTCACCGGCGTCTCAGGGTCCGGTAAATCTTCGCTCGCGTTTGGCACTCTTTACGCCGAGGCGCAACGGCGCTACTTAGAATCGGTGTCGCCATACGCGCGACGGCTGTTCCACCAGATGGCCGTGCCGGAGGTCGATGAGATCGAAGGGCTGCCGCCGGCTGTTGCCCTGCAACAGCAACGAGGTGCGCCGACAACCCGCTCGTCGGTTGGAAGCGTGACGACGCTCTCCAACCTGATACGGATGCTGTACCTCGCGCGCGGGCGATTACCCGCCGGGCCAGCCGATGCTGTACGCGGAGGATTTCTCACCCAACACACCGCAGGGTGCCTGCTCGGCCTGCCATGGTCTGGGCCGGATCTACGATGCGACCGAACAGTCGATGGTGCCGGATCCTTCGCTCACGATCCGCGAGCGAGCCGTGGCGGCCTGGCCGCCGGCGTGGCACGGGCAGAATCTTCGCGACATCCTCGTGACGCTCGGATACGACGTCGATCGTCCGTGGAAAGACCTGCCGCGCAAGGAGCGCGACTGGATCCTGTTCACCGAGGAACAGCCCACCGTGCCGGTGTATGCGGGTTACACGCCGGCCGAGACCCGACGGGCACTGAAGCGCAAGGAAGAGCCCAGTTACATGGGCACCTTCTCGAGTGGCCGGCGATACGTGCTGCACACCTTTGCCACGACGGAGAGCGCCCTGATGAAGAAGCGCGTCTCGCGCTACATCGTCAGCGCCGACTGCCCGACGTGCCGGGGCAAGCGCCTGCGCCCCGAAGCGCTGACGGTCACCTTCGCGGGGCTCGACATCGCGGAGCTGTCGCGGCTGCCGCTGAAGCGCCTGATGGACGTGTTCCGCCGCCACGCGCCTCGCGTCGCGCCAGGCTCACGCGATCGGAACGAGGAACATCCGGAGAAGCTGCTGGTCACTCAGCGAATTGCCGAGGACCTCGAAGCACGTCTCGCCGTCCTGCTCGACCTGGGTCTCGGCTACCTGACACTCGAGCGGAGTACACCAACGCTTTCACCTGGTGAGCTGCAGCGGCTGCGTCTCGCGACGCAAGTGCGGTCGAATCTGTTTGGTGTCGTCTACGTGCTCGACGAGCCGTCCGCGGGGCTGCACCCGGCCGATACCGAGTCGCTGCTGCGCGCCCTCGATCGGCTGAAGGCGTCGGGGAATTCACTCTTCGTGGTCGAACATGAGCTCGATGTGATCCGCCACGCGGACTGGATCGTGGACGTTGGTCCTGCCGCCGGCGAGCATGGCGGGGAAGTGCTCTACAGCGGACCGCTCGAGGGTCTGGCACGGGTGAAGAAACTCGAGAACGCGTGAGTATCTCTTTCGGGCGGTGCCGAACCTGCCGCGCGCGCCGCGAATGCCCAGGGGATGGTTGCAGCTGTCGGGAGTGACGCGCAATAACCTGGTCAACCTCGACGCCAGTTTTCCTCTCGGCGTGTTTACGACGGTCACCGGTGTTTCCGGCTCCGGCAAATCCAGCCTGGTCAGTCAGTCGCTCGTGGAGCTCGTGGCCGAGCGCCTGGGCCACGAGGCTGCTAGCCACGACCAGGATGATGATGATGACGAAGGCGCCGACCTCGAACGCCAACCGGCGGCAGGAGCCGCCGGCCGGATCACTGGCGGTGTGGAAGAGATCAAGCGCCTGGTGCGCGTCGACCAGCGCCCGATCGGCCGTACGCCGCGCTCGAACCTCGCCACATACACGGGCCTGTTCGACCACGTCCGCAAACTGTTCGCCGCAACAAAGTCGGCCCGCGCCCGCCGCTACGACGCCGGGCGCTTCTCGTTCAACGTCGCCAAGGGCAGATGCGAAACCTGCCTGGGTGAAGGTTTCGTCATGGTGGAGCTGCTGTTTCTGGCCAGCGTTTACGCGCCGTGCCCTACCTGCCATGGTGCCCGGTACAACGCCAGGACGCTCGAGGTCCAGTACCGTGGGAAGAACATTGCCGAGGTGCTCCGGCTGACCGTGGATGCCGCGTGGTCGTTCTTCGAGGACGAACCGCATGTGCGCCGCGCACTCGACGTCTTGCGCCAGGTTGGCGTCGGTTACCTGCGCCTCGGTCAACCGGCCACTGAGCTTTCAGGCGGCGAGGCGCAGCGGATCAAGCTCGCGACCGAGCTGCAACGTGCGCAACGAGGCCAGACCCTCTACGTCCTCGACGAGCCCACCACCGGGCTCCATCCCTCCGACGTCGAGAAGCTCCTCACTCAACTCCATGGACTCGTCGACGCCGGCAACACCGTCATCGTCGTCGAGCACGACATGAGCGTGGTGGCGGCGAGCGACTGGATCATCGACGTCGGCCCTGGCGCCGGCGACGAAGGCGGCCACATCGTCACCGAAGGACCGCCCAGGGATGTCGCGACCGCAGCGAAGAGCGTGACTGGCCCTTACCTTGCCGTGCACCTGTCGCGCGCTGCGCGCGGAGCGCTTCGGCGGACGCGCCGTGATTACACGGTCACTTGCGCGAGGCGATCTCCACGCGCAGCCGCTCGTCCTGCTCGCGGAGCGCGGGCGTGTACTCGGCACCGAAGTCCTCGGCTTCGAATACCGGCCGGATCTCAATCTCCGACTCCCCCGGCATAGGGTTGGGGCAGCGCTTCACCCACTCAATCGCTTCTTGCAACGACTTCACCTTCCAGATCCAGTAACCGGCGACCAGCTCCTTCGTCTCGGCGAACGGTCCATCGATAACCGTGCGATTCTTACCGCTGAATCGCACCCGGGCGCCCTCCGATGACGGCTTCAATCCCTCGCCCTCGAGCATGATGCCGGCCTTCACGAGCTGCTCATTGAATGCGCCCATCTCGGTGAGCATCTTCTCGTCCGGCAACGCGCCGGCCTCACTGCTCTTGTCGGCCTTCACCAGAACCATCACTCTCATTGGTGCCTCCTTCCACGTTCGACGTGCTACGTGCGATGTGCGACGTGCTGTCATACGTGCGGCGTGCGGCGTGCTGTGCTACGTGCCTGCCGTACCGCTGTGTTTCTTCTGTGTTTCCCCTGTGGCCTGTGTTTCTTCTGTGTTTCTTCTGTGGCCTTAGTCCGCCCGCAGTGCCTGGATGACATCGATCCGCGACGCTCGCGCGGCCGGCATCAACGACGCCAGCACGGCCGCGGCAACCAGGACCGTGGCTGCGGCCGTGATCGGCAAAAGCCCTGGAATCTCGACATCGGGAATGTAGAACCCGACCACTCGTGCCAGGATCAGTCCGCCGACGACCCCGACAACGATCCCGGCGGCCGCAATCACGGCCCCTTCACGCAGCACGCGAGTCAGCAGATGCCGGGGTGCAGAACCTATTGCAAGGCGCACACCGAATTCGCGCGTGCGCGCACTCACTGAGAACGCCAGGACGCCGGCCACGCCAACCACAGCAATCATGAGCGCCACACCGGCGAAGCCGCCGAACACCAGCGCGTTGAGACGATTGGGGGCAAGCACTTCGGCCCGGATGTCTTCGAGCGTTGCCGCCTGCTCGACCGGCTGATCCGGTGAGAGCTCGCGGATGATCCGCGTGACCGACGGCACGAGCGCGTAGGGATCCGACTTGGCGTGGACGAACATCCGCCCGCCACCGATCTCCTGCTCGAAGGGGTGATAGACGGTCATCGCCGGACCCGGCACCACGTTCTCATCGTCGACGTCAGCCGCGATGCCGACGATCCGCCGGCCCGCGGTGCGGACGCCGATGAACTGCATCACCGGATCGGTCCACATCATCTTGCGGTTGAGCGCATCCTGCGTGGGGAACATCCGCTTCGCGAGGCTCTCGCTGATGATGACGACCGGATCCGCGTCGCGACGATCAGCCTCACTGAAGTCGCGGCCGGCGATGATCGGCACGCCGAGCGCGGCGAAGAACCCTGGCGACACCGTCCGGAATCGCGCTCGCGGATCTTCTTCGCCGTCCGCCTTCGCATAACCCTCGGCCGAGAACTGGAAGCCAGGTCCGAAGGTGCCGGCATCGCGCCACGGCACGAGCGTGCCGACCGCGACCCGCTCGACGCCGGGCAACTCCGAGATCCTGCGGATTGCTTCCTTATAGAGGATGGCCACCTGGTCGGGCGGGCGCTCGAACGAGAGAATCGGAACGTTCAGCGCCAGGACGTTGTGCGTGTTGAAGCCGGTCTCGGCGCGCTGCAGTGAGATCAGCGACGTCAGCAGCATGCCCGCACCCGCGAGCAGAACGAACGAGGCGCCGATCTGGGTCACGGCAAAAACCCGCAGGCGCCGATTCGTGCCGGAGGTGATCCGCAGGCTACCGCTGGCGATGCCGAGCCCGTTGGCCGCGTCCGAGGACGGCAGGCGCGGAACGAACGCAAGAAGGACGGCGGCAATCAACGCGAGCGCCACGCCAACCCACAACACGCTCGCATCCACCGTCAGGTCGAGCGCACGCACCGAAAACCGCGCCGCATAGCGCGCCAGCACCGCGACCATCGGCTGGGCGATCGCGACCCCGAGAATGGCTCCGGCGCCGCAGAGCACGAGACTCTCGGCCAGCAGCGTCCGCCGCAGTGCGCCGGCGGTTGCCCCGAGCGCGGCACGAATCGCCAGTTCCCCTTCACGCCTGACCGAACGTGCCAGGATCAGGTTCGCGACATTCGAGCAGGCAATCACGAACACGAGCGCGGAGGCCGCCAGCAGGACGAGCAGCACGGTCCGCGCCGGCGACGTGATCTGGTCCCGCAGCCGCACCGCATCGATACGGAAGTCGGCCTTTACCGGGTACGCCTCGGGAAACTGCTTGACGATGGCGCCGTGCGCGGCGCGCAGTTCGGCCTTTGCACTTTCGAGTTCGACCCCCGGCGCCAGCCGTCCAAAAAGCTCGGTCATCCGGTGCACCCGCCCGTCCTGCATCGTCGCATCGAGGTGATGCGGGCTGGTCACGATGTTGGCGATGATTTCCGTTTCCGCGGGATAGGGGACCGACGGTTCGAGTACGCCGACGATGGTGGCCGTGCGGTCACCGAGCCGAATGGTTTTGCCGATCACTGACGGATCGCTTGCGAGCGTCGTGGTCCAGAACCGGTGAGTCAGGACCGCCGCACCCGTAGCGGCCGGGCCGTCGTCGGCGGGCCCGAGCAACCGTCCAACCACGGGGCGCAGCCCCATGACGCTGAAGTAGGTGCCGCCGACGACGCCGGCGCGGACGACGCGGGGGTCACCAAGACCGATCATGGTGAACTCGATCGTCGAAAAATCGCCGAAGGCGCTGAGCGACTTGATCCGGCCCTGCAGGTCTCGCAGCTCGGGTACCGAGAAGGCAGCGTTTTCCATCTGGAGACCGGGCGCGCTCTGGCGGATATAGATGAGACGGTCCTCATCCTCGTTTACGAGCGGCCGCAGCAGCACGCCGCGAACGACGCTGAAGATCGCGGCGTTGGCCCCGATCCCGAGGGCGAGGGTAAGGACGACCGTGATGGCCAATCCCTTGACCCGGGACAGCGAGCGCAGGGCGAAGCGGAAGTCGGTCAAAAGACTCATACGATCCTCTCTCCAAAGTCGGGAGGGGGGTCAGGCCCCTTAAGGGGCCTGGCCCCATCTGCCGCAAGTCGAACGGTATCTACATCTTGGTCGGTTGGGAAAGGTGCTTTTCGACAACCGTTTTTGCGCCTCGCCACAAAGGGTCCCAGACGGGCACTGTCCTGACGGTTGCACCACACTAGTAAAGGTGGTGTGATCAACTGCTGTGGCGGCGATCGATCACGTTCACCAGACACTAAATACTGTTTACGCGTCGGAATCCAGGCGTGTACTGGCGACGCTGATCCGCCTCCTCGGTGATTTCGACGTTGCCGAAGAGGCGCTACACGACGCCTTCCGGGCGGCGCTCGAGCAGTGGCCCGAGGACGGCGTCCCGGCGAACCCGCGCGCGTGGCTGGTGTCAGCCGGACGGTTCAAGGCGATCGATGGCCTGAGACGGCGAGCCCGCTTCGACGCGCTTGACGAGACGGCGGCGGCCGAGACGATCGGGGTCACCGACGAGGCCGCGTGGGCGGACCCGGAGAGCGTCGAGGACGACCGGCTGCGCCTGATCTTCACCTGCTGCCACCCCCTGCTCACGCCCGACGCACAGGTTGCGCTGACGCTGCGAGAGGTGTGCGGCCTCACCACCGAAGAGATCGCCCACGCGTTTCTGACGCCCGCACCAACCCTCGCACAGCGGATCGTCCGCGCGAAGAACAAGATCCGCGACGCCGGCATTCCCTACCAGGTGCCGGAGGCGTCCGAACTGCCCGAGCGGCTCGATGCCGTGCTGCGGGTGATCTATCTCGTGTTCAACGAGGGTTACGCTGCTTCGTCGGGCGAGTTTGTGACGCGGCACGACCTGTCAGGAGAGGCGATCCGGCTGGGACGTCTTCTGGTCGAGCTCCTCCCCCATCCCGAAACGCTGGGGCTTCTCGCGCTGATGCTGCTGCACGAGTCCAGACGGGCGGCGAGGACGTCGGCCTCCGGTGACGTGATCCTGCTCGACGAGCAGGACCGATCCTTGTGGGACCGGGAGCTGATTGCCGAAGGTGGACGCCTGGTGGAGCGCGCGCTGTCGTCGCCGGGGTTCGGGCCCTACAGCGTCCAGGCGGCCATCTCGGCCGTGCACGCCCAGGCCGAGCGGGCCGGATCCACCGACTGGGAAGAAATCGTCGGCCTCTACGATCTGCTTATCCGGGCCGACCCCTCGCCGGTCATCCAGTTGAATCGCGCCGTGGCGGTGGCGATGCGTGATGGACCGCAGGAGGGCCTCGCGTTGATCGACGGGATTCTCAATCGCGGCGAGCTGCAGGATTACCGGCTCGCGCACGCCGCGCGCGCCGACATGTGCCGGCGCCTCGGGCCGCGCGGCGGAGGCGCTGTCGTCCTACCAGCGGGCCCTCTCACTGACAAAGCAAGGGCCGGAGCGCCGATTCCTGGAGCGGCGGATCGCGGAGATGTCTGGCGGCCACCTAGAATCAATCCAGCGGGACCTGATGTCGATCGCAACCGACGCCGATCGACCATACGGTATGGGGACCCACTCGACTGCGAACTGGCGGAGACCGATGAAGTACTTGTGCCTGGTATATCTCGACAAGGAAAAGTGGAGCGCGGTTCCTGACCGCGAATGCCTCGACTGCGGCAACAGCTTCCGCGAACGCGGCGTGCTCGTAGCCGCCGAACCGCTCCATCCAGTCGAGACCGCTGCGACGGTCCGCGTCCGCAATGGCAAGGTTTCGATCACTGACGGCCCCTTCGCCGAAACGAAGGAGCAGCTGGCCGGCTTCTACCTCCTCGAAGCGCGAGACCTCAACGAAGCCATACAAATGGCATCCAAGATCCCACCTGCGCGCGAAGGAAGCATAGAGGTCCGGCCGGTCCGCGAACTCGCGCCCTGACTCATCGTTTAGCGTGCCGATTCCGTAGGACTTTAAGTCACTTTAAAGGTCAAGTGTCCTGTTTCACGCCGGACATGAGCAGTTTTCCTACAGAGTTTGAGTGGCTCACTTTGTGCTCTGAACGGCTCCTGCGGGTGGGGGCCGCCAGTGAAGGATGTCGAGCGAGCAAGCAGGTAAGGACCGATTTCGTAAACGGCGCGGCTGAGCCTCCACCGCTGAGCCAGACCTCAGGCAGTCCCACATCCCCCACCCGTCCCGCCCCCCGACCACTTCGTCGTCGGCATCGGCGCCTCGGCGGGCGGGCTCGACTCCCTCGAACGGCTGTTTACGCATCTCCCCACCGACACCGGGATGGCCTTCGTCGTCCTGCAGCACCTGTCGCCGGACTTCAAGAGTCTGATGGACGAGCTGCTGGCGCGGCGCACGCAGATGCAGGTCCGCCCGGCCGAGCACGAGATGCTGGTCGAGCCGAATACGGTCTATCTGCTGCCTCCCCAGAAGGAAATGATCATCCGGCAGCGCCGCCTGCTGCTGAACGACCGCGATCCGCGTCACGGTCTGACGCTGCCGATCGATTTGTTCTTCCGGTCCCTGGCGCAGGACGCGGGCGATCGCGCCATCGCGGTGATCCTGTCCGGCAGCGGTAGCGACGGCTCGCGCGGCGTACAGGAGGTGAGCAGGTCCGGGGGCACGGTGTTCTGCGAGAGCCCCGACACCGCCCAGTTCAACGGCATGCCCCTCAGCGCGATGCGGACCGGCACGGTCGACCAGGTGCTGCCGCCCGAGGAAATTGCCGTCGCGATCGCAGCGGTCGGTCGTCCCGATCCGTCGCGGGCGTCGCAGGGCCTGGCCTCGAACGACGATCGCGGCGTCGACGCGATTCTCCGGCTGCTGCGCGAGGAGTACGCCATCGACTTCTCGCACTACAAGGCCGGCACGGTCACGCGACGGATCGAACGGCGCCTCGCCATGAACCGCTCGCTCGACATCGACATGTATGTGGAGCAGCTGCGGCGGGATCCACGCGAGCTGAGCTCCCTCTACGAAGATCTCCTCATCGGCGTCACCAGGTTTTTTCGTGACGATGAGGCGTTCGAGGCACTCGAGCACCGCATCATCCCGGAGCTCGTCGAGCGGACTGAGGCGGAGGACCAGATCCGCGTCTGGGTACCGGGCTGTGCCACGGGGCAGGAGGCGTACTCGATCGCGATCCTGCTGCACGAGCGGCTGAGCGCCCGGCGCCGCCCGGTGAAGCTGAAGATCCTGGCGACCGACGTTCACAAGGCGTCGCTCGACGTCGCCAGCGCCGGCATCTACTCCGAGGAACAGCTCTCGGGTATGAGCCCCGATCGGATCCAGCAGTTCTTCACGCTGACGCCGAACGGGTACCAGGTCTCGCAGACCGTCCGCGAGAGCATCGTCTTTGCGCCGCACAACCTGATTCGTGACTCCCCGTTCACGAAGATGGACCTGATCACGTGCCGCAACCTGTTGATCTACTTCCAGCCGCATGCGCAGAAAACGGTCCTGACACTGTTTCACTTCGCGTTGAAGCCGGGAGGATTTCTGTTTCTTGGCTCCAGTGAGAGCCCCGGCACCTTGATCGACGAGTTCGACACGGTCGACGAGCAGGCCAAGATCTACAGAAAGCGGCGCGACATCGGCCTGCCGCGTGACCTGAAGCTGCCACTCCCCCGCAGCGGGACGCTGCCGCGCTTCGCGCCGTCACCGCTTCAGCGAACGCCCGGGGTCACGCCGCATCTGCTGGCGCTGTACGACCGGCTGCTCGACCGGTTCATGCCGCCGAGTTTCCTGGTCGATGACCAGGGGCAACTGGTCGACACCTTCGGTGGCGTCGAGACGCTGCTGAAGATCCGTTCACGGCGACCGTCCCAGAATCTGCTCGAGATGCTCGATGGCGAAATCCGAACCGCCGTGTCGGGCGCACTTCACCGGGTGCGGCGGGATCTCGAGAGCGTCCGTTACCCGGGCCTGCTGATGTCGGGTGACAGCCGCCCGCTGTCGTTGATCGCCGAGCCGCTGCGGGATGCGCGTGGCGGGCTCACCCACGTGCTGATCACGCTTGCCGGCGATGACGCCGGCACCACGGCCGCACTGGTTCCGCCGTTTGCCGACATTCTCGGTGCCGGGCTCCTGGCCGAGGGGCTGCCGGCTGACAACGGGATGTCGCTCGACCAGCAGAAGGCACTCGAAGACGAGCTCACCTTCACGAAGCAGAACCTGCAAACCGCCGTGCAGGAGCAGGAGACCGCCAACGAGGAACTGCAGGCCACCAATGAAGAACTGGTGGCGGCAAACGAGGAGCTGCAGAGCACGAACGAAGAGCTCCACTCGGTGAACGAGGAGATGTACACGGTCAACGCCGAGTACCAGAAAAAGAACGTCGAGCTGCAGGAACTGAACAACGACATCGAGCACCTCCTCAACGGGACCGAGGTGGCGACGATGTTTCTCGACCGGCAACTGTGCATCCGCAAGTTCACGCCGCGCATCGCGGAGACCTTTCGCGTCATTCCAAACGACGTCGGCCGGCCAATCCGCACCTTCACGCACGACCTGCTGTACCCGACGCTCATCGCCGACATCGAGCGCGTTCTGCAGGACGGCGTCACGGTTGAGAGCCAGACGTGGGACAAGTGGCAGCGCTGCCTGTTCCTGCGGATCCTTCCCTACCGCGCCCGCTCGCGCGACGCGAATGACACACCGTTCGGTGTGCCCTCGACCGGACGACAGGGTGGGCCCGACGGTGTCGTCATCACCCTGACGGACATTTCAGCCCTCGAGCACGCGCGCGCGAAGCTCGCGCAGCTCTCTGCGATCGTCGAATCCTCCGATGAAGCGATCATCGGCAAGACCCTCGATGGCGTCGTGACCACCTGGAACATGGGCGCGGCACGGCTGTACGGCTACTCGTCGCAGGAGGCGATCGGCCGGCACGCGAGCTTCCTCTATCCGCCGGGCCGCAAGGGAGAGATCGACGCCGTGCTCCGGCAGGTCCGTGACGGTGGTCCCGTTGAGCGCATGGAGACGGAGCGGCTGCGGAAAGACGGCAGTCTCGTCGACGTGTCGGTGACGTTCTCACCCATCCGCGACGGCGGCCACGCCATCGTCGGGATCTCGGGGATCTCGCGAGACATCACGCAGCTGATTCGCGCCCGGCAGGAGATCGAAGAACGGGAGGAGCGGATCCGGTTGCTCCTCGACTCGACCGCGGAGGCGATCTACGGCATCGATCTGAGCGGCGTCTGCATCTTCTGCAATTCTTCATGCGCCCGGCTGCTCGGCTACGATTCGCCCGCCGCCATCGTGGGCAAGCAGATGCATCCGCTGATTCATCACACCAAGCCGGACGGCTCACCCTCCTCGCCCGAGCGATCGCCGATCTACGAGGCGATGCGTCACCGTGAAGGCAGCCACATCACCGACGAGGTGATCTGGCGCGCCGACGGCACCTCATTTCCCGCCGAGTACTGGAGTTACCCGATCCTGCGCAACGACGAGGTGATCGGGGCCGTGGTGACGTTCCTCGATGTGACGGAGCGACGCCAGGCGGAGCAGGAGATCCTGGACGGTGTACAGCGCCGCGAGCAGTTCCTCGCGATGCTCTCGCACGAACTCCGCAATCCGCTTGCCGCCATCCTCAGCGCCACTCGCGTGCTCGACACCGCGAGCTGGACCGATCAGCCGTGCCAGGAGGCCGCACAGGTGGTGACCCGCCAGGCCAACCACATGTCGCGGCTGCTCGACGACCTGCTCGACGTGGCGCGGATCACGCGCGGACGCATAACCCTTCGCAACGAGGTCATCGATCTGCGCACGACGGCGCGCGCCGCGATCGAGGCGCTCGCGCCCTTCATGGCGGCTCGCGAGACCGACTTGCGCGTGGAGATGCCGGACGAACCCGTCCTGGTACTCGGCGATGCCGCGAGACTGCAGCAGGTTCAGGCGAACCTGCTGAGCAATGCCTCGAAGTACTCAGGGCCTGGCGCCCGGGTCACCTTCACGTTGCGCCGCGAGGGCGACCAGGCCGTCATCCGCGTGAAGGACGCGGGGCAGGGCATCGAGCCCGCGATGCTGCCGCGGATCTTCGACCTGTTCGTCCAGGGTGACCAGTCGCTGGCGCGCTCCGAGGGTGGCCTGGGCATCGGCCTGACGCTGCTGAGGTCGCTCGTCGAGCTTCACCATGGCCGCGTCGAGGCCCACAGCGAAGGCGAGGGGCGCGGCAGCACGTTCACCGTGGTCCTTCCGCTGGCGCCGCTGTCGGCTCTTCGTGGCGATACCCCGCCGGACACGCCCCAGAGAGTGAGGACCGTCGTTCTGGTCGAGGACCAGATCGATGCGCGGCGCATGATGCAGCTGCTGCTCGAAGCCGAAGGTGTCGAGGTGCACATGGCGGAGAACGGCCTCGAGGGTGCCCGGCTGATCGAGCGGATCGGACCGGAGCTCGCAATTGTGGACCTCGGACTCCCGGTCATGAGCGGCTATGACCTCGCGCGCCGGATCCGAAGGAATCAGCGCCTCGCTCGGGTCCGGCTGGTGGCCTTGAGTGGGTATGGGCAGGACTCCGATATCCAGGCCGCCCTCGCGGCCGGGTTTGATGAACACCTGACCAAACCACCCGACCCCGACCGGCTCGATGCGCTGCTCGGTCACGAGCGACCGCGGGATCCCGTCCACTAACACGGACCGTCACGGACCGGACCGATTTCGCGAGGAATGATCGCCGTTTCGTCCGTATCACCGTGGCCTATAATCCGCCGATGGCTGTGACGTTCACTCTCAACGGAAAATCCACGACCGTAGACGTGCCGGCAGACATGCCGCTCCTCTGGGTCCTGCGCGACGTCCTCAACCTGGCGGGCACAAAATACGGCTGCGGCACGGGTCAGTGCGGCGCCTGCACGGTGCACCTCCGCGGCCGCGCGGTCAGGTCCTGCCAGACACCGGTTGCGAATGTGGCCGGCGCACCCGTCGTAACGATCGAAGGACTTTCGGCCGACGGCAGTCATCCTCTTCAGAAGGCGTGGGAGGCGCTCGACGTGCCTGAGTGCGGTTACTGCCAGGCGGGCCAGATCATGGCGGCCGCCGCACTTCTGGCGGCACGTCCGAACCCCACCGACACCGAAATCGACACGGCGATGAACGCCAACCTGTGCCGCTGCGGCACTTACATCAGGATCCGGCAGGGAATCCACCACGCCGTGCGGTCCGCGAGCGGCCCCAAGACGGGAGACGTGAAATGAGCCCGGCCATGACACTCGGACGCCGCAGTTTTCTTCGCGTCACCGCCCTTGCCGGTGGCGGCTTCATGCTCGCCAGCTACCTCGATCCGCTCGAGCTGCTCGCGCAGGGTCGTGGCAACGCGGCGCCGCCTCTTCATCCCAACGCGTTTGTGTCGATCGATGCCAACGGCATCGCGACCATCGTGGCCAAGAATCCGGAGATCGGACAGGGCGTGAAGGTCATGCTGCCGATGTTGATCGCCGAGGAGCTCGACATCGAGTGGAAGGACGTCCGCATCGAGCAGGGCGATCTCGACCCGGTCAAGTACGGTGGGCAGTCGGCCGGCGGCAGCTTCGCCACCCCGTCGAACTGGGAGCCGATGCGCCGCATCGGTGGCGCGGCCCGCCACATGCTGATCGCGGCGGCAGCGCAGGCGTGGAACGTGCCCGCCAGTGAAATCACGACCACGCCAGGGCGCCTCGTGCATGCCGCGTCCAACAAGTCGGCCGGCTACGGCGAGTTCGCGGCGGCCGCGGCGAAAATCACGGCGCCCGACCCCGCGACCCTGACGCTGAAAGATCCGAAAACCTATCGCATCATCGGCAAGCCGATCCCGGGTGTCGACAATCACAAGATCGTGACCGGACAGCCACTCTTCGGCAGCGACCTCAAGCTGCCGGGCATGCTCTATGCGGTCTATCAACGCAGTCCGGTCATTGGCGGCAAGGCGATCAGCGCCAACCTCGACGCGATCAAGGCACTGCCCGGCGTCCGCCATGCCTTCATCGTCCCGGACAGCAACGGCGGCGGATCCATGAGCGGCGTCGCGATCGTGGCCGACAGCTGGTGGCTCGCCGAAACCGCGCGCAAGAAGCTGGTGGTCAAGTGGGATGACGGCATCACCGCGGGCGACAGCTCCGTCGGTTTTGCGAAACGCGCCGTGGAGCTCTCGAAGGAAGCACCGCACGCGACGGCACGCAAGGATGGGGATCCCGAAGGCGCCCTCAAATCGGCCGCGAAGGTCGTCGAGGCCGCCTACGATTACCCGTTCCTCGCGCACGCCCCGATGGAACCGCCGAACGCCACTGCGATCTTCAAGGACGGCAAGCTGGAGATGTGGGCCGGCACGCAACAGCCCGGCGGCGTCGTCGCCATCATCGCGCGCGCGCTTGCAATCACGCCAGCCGACATCACCGTCCACCTGCCGCGCATGGGCGGCAGCTTCGGCCGCCGGCTCTATAACGACTATGTCGTCGAGACCGCGGTGATCGCGAAGACCGTCGGCGCACCAGTGCAGTTGCGCTGGTCACGCGAAGACGAGATGCAGCAGGAAGTCTTCCGCCCGGCCGGATACCACTTCCTCAAGGCCGGCGTGGATGCCTCCGGCTCCGTCGTCGCCTGGCAAAACCACTTCGTCTCCTTCAGCGTCGCGACGCCGGCAGCAACACCGGGCGGACCACCCGCGCCGGGTGCCGCACCGACGCCGGTGCCGCAGGCGGGCACGCCACCGCAGCCGGGCACCGCGCCACAGGCCGGTCCGCCGCCGCAGCAGCAGGGTCCGCGCGCGGCGGGATCCTCGACCTTGAGTCCGACCGAGTTCCCGGCCCGCTTCGTCCCGAACTTCGCGACGCTGACGTCGATGATGCCGCTCGGTGTCACGACGGGGGCACACCGTGCGCCCGGGGCGTGCGCACTCTCGTTCGTCATGCAGTCATTCATCGACGAGCTCGCGGTCGCAGCCGGGAAGGACCCGGTGCAGTTCCGGCTGAACCTCCTGGCCCAGACACCGATCGCGCTGCCGGCACAGCCGGGCGGCGGTGGCGGTGGCGGAGGGTTCAACGCCGAGCGGATGACGGGTGTGCTGAAGCTCGTCGCCGAGAAATCAGGATGGGGTAAGCGGACGCTGCCGAAGGGCACCGCGATGGGGGTGGCGTTCCACTTCAGTCACCAGGGCTACTTCGCCGAGGTCGCCGAGGTCGCCGTCGACGCCAACAAGAAGATTCGTGTCAACAAGGTGTGGGTTGCCGGTGATATCGGCCGCCACGTCATCAATCCACTCAACGCCGAGAGCCAGGTCCACAGTGCGGTCATCGACGGGATGAGCCAGTTGATGCTCGAGATCACCGTCGATGGCGGCAAGGTCACGCAGGCGAACTTCGAAGGCTACCCGGTGCTGCGCATGCGCCAGGCGCCACCCGAAATCGAAGTGCACTTCCTCGCCACGGACAACAATCCGACCGGTCTTGGCGAGCCGGCGCTGCCGCCGATCCTGCCCGCGATCACCAACGCGCTGTTCACGGCCACGGGCGTCCGCGTTCGCTCACTGCCCCTGTCCAAGCACGGGTTCAGCTGGAGGTAAGGGCCGGCATGTCGTCGACGTTTCGAAGTGTGGTGGCGGCGTCGCTGCTCGCCTGGGCCGCGGCGTTCGCGGCGGTCGCCGCTCAGCCTTCCGCTGCTGCCGAAGCGGCAGTGCAGCAAACCACCAACGACGGTGTCTACAGCAAGGACCAGGCTGACGGCGCCAGGGCGCAGTTCGAGAAGATCTGTGCGGAGTGCCATCCGTTCTCAGATGCTGAAAAGAAGAAGCCCAAGGACATCCCCCTTGGCGGTGAGACGTTCTTCGTGAACTGGACCGGCCGTGCCGTCGGGGAGATGGTAACGACGATCGCCTTGACGATGCCGAATGACGGGTCGGCGGTGGTGAGCAAAGAAGAAGCGCTGAATTTGGTGGCGTTCATTCTTCAGAAGAACGGCTACCCGGCCGGAGCAAAGCCGCTCGACAAGGCCGGCGAGGCCACGGTCGTCGAGCGGCCCAAGAAGTAGCTCTCAGCTCTCAGCTGTCGGCTCTCAGCGCCCCGGTTTCGGCGACAGCCACTGGCTGGAGCTGACGCCTGTCTATTTACTCTCACAGAGCTCGCAGAGATCACAAAGAAAAGACGATCCACGGACGACACGGATCGCACCGAGAAGACAACGACAGCGCTGCCGGGCGGCGGCCTTCGGCCGCCGATGGTGAGTCACCGGTGGCGGCTGATGCAAGCGGCACTTGATTTCCGGCCGTTTGCATCTGTCGCCATCGGCGACTCACCCGCGCGAAGCGCGGCCCGGCAACGCTGGTTTTGTGTTTCTCTGTGTGCTCTGAGAGCTCTGTGAGAGAAATTTCCGTGAGGATCCGTGTTCCCGTTATCCGTTTGATCCGTGTAATCCGTGTTCGTACTTGCCCAGCAGTAGCCGCGCCTTCGGCGTAATCCCCTCCGCGATCGACTGGGTCCAGATACGGTAGCCCTCGCGCTCGAGTCGGTGGGCGCGCGCGATGTCGATTGCGAGGGAGCCGTCGACCCAGCCGGAAAGCCTGCGGGCCTCGTCCGAATCCAGGTGATGGCAACAGGGCAGGACGGCGACGCGGGCGCGGGCTGCGGACGCTCTAGCGAGGACGACGTCGGTGAGAGCGCCGCAGGCGTGCGCCGATACGACGACGTCCGCGGCCGTCAGCTCGACGTCCTCGATGCCCTGTGCGACGAACTGGACTCGGCCATCCAGGCGCGGCCATTGTGCGCACAGGACGTCGTGCAGCTTCGCGGCGGACGGCGGCAGGTGCGGATCCACCGCAATGGCGGACGGTGAGGTGTCGTCGAGCAGCAGCATGGCGTGCGCGAGCAGGCCGTGGCCGGCAGCGAGATCTACGACCCTGCCACCGCGAAACAGCCGGCGCGTCCGGCGCGCCACTTCCCACGCTTCGTACAACTCCTTCCGCGGCAGGCAGCCAGCCTCGCACACAGCCCGGGCCAGCCGGTCGAACAGCGTCTCGCCCTGGAATCGGCCGAGGTCATGGGCGGTCAGCCTCGCCGTTGAAGCATGCGAGAAGGTCGGGGGCACGGTCATAGAATGAGCCATGGCGAAGCGCGAGTGCTACCACTGCAAGCAGCTGATCGATGAGGACGAAGCGCACGACTGCTGGACGACGACCGAGGCAGCCCTCACCGCGGACCTCTCGGAAGACCTGCGCGAGGCCTGGGAACGGTTGCGTGAGACGGCCGCGGAGTTCGGCGAGCAGCGGATCTACGCGTCCCACAACTCGATCATGTTCTCCCGGAAGTCCTGCTACTTCTTCGTCCGCCCGAAGAAGAGCTTTCTGGAAGTCTGCGTCTTTCTCGCGCGCGCGGTGAAGTCGCCACGGATCCGCCGCGTCGAGCCGAGCTCCAAGACAAAGTTCTTCCACATTATCCAGGTGAAGCACCGCGACGAAGTCGAGCCGCCGATGACCGAGTGGCTGCAGGAGGCTTACGACCTCTCGGCTGCTCCGCCTGCCGCAAAAGCCGCTACGACCAGGAAAGCTAAAGCGCCGGTGGTGGCGAAGAAGGCGAAGGCCAAACCGAAACCGAAGCCGAAAAGGTGACGCTCAATTTAACGCTGAGTCGTCGTGGCTGCCGCAGGCAACCGTGTGGCCATTCACACCGGTGTTGTCTGGATAGTCTAGTCGCGGAGGGGGAGTATGCACGCCGTACGATCCGCCTGTGCATGTATTAGGATGGTGCCGCTAACCCACGTTTTTCCTCACTAAGGGAGTTCACACGATGTTCGTTCGCCAGCGGCTCACGCTCGGCCTGTCCATGGTCCTCGGGCTGATCGGATGGATGGCCGTTCCGATGCCCGCCCAATCGGGCGCCCAGCCGGCACAGGCCGGATCCTCGATTGTCGATTCGGTCCGCTTCCGCGAGATCGGTCCAACGCGTCAGGGCGGGCGCTATGTCGAGTTCGCCGTCGTCGAGTCCAACCCGCGCATGTTCTACGCCGCGACGGCCACCGGCGGGCTGTGGAAAACCGTGAACAACGGCATCAGCTTCACATCTGTATTCGACGACCAGCCCGACTACGCGATCGGTGCGGTCGCGTTGGCGCAGAGCCGGCCGGACGTGGTCTACGTCGGCACCGGCGAGTCGAACAACTCGCGGTCCACATACGACGGCAACGGCGTCTACAAGTCCGTGGACGGCGGGCAGAAGTGGACGAAGTCCGGGCTGCCCAACGCCGGGCGCATCGGCCGCATCGTCGTCCATCCCAAGAATCCGGACATCGTCTACGTCGCCGCGAGCGGACGGTTGTATAGCGAGAACCCCGATCGCGGTGTCTATCGCTCCACCGACGGCGGCGCGAACTGGGCCAAGACGCTCGACCACAAGGTCGACGGCCGCGCCATCGGCGCGATCGACATCGTGATGGATCCGTCCAACCCGAACACGCTCTATGCGGCGACCTACGACAAGGTCCGCAGGCCATGGACGTTCGGTGAAGGCGGCCCCGGCAGCGCGATCTTCAAGTCCACCGACGGCGGCGTCAAGTGGAGCCAGCTCACCACCGGTCTTCCCACCGGGATGCTCGGACGCATCGGTCTCTCGATCGCACGCAACGCACCGAAGACGATCTACGCCGTGATTGAGAACGCGAACTCGCGCACGGTGCCACCCGAAGAGCGCGCCAAGCGGCTCGCGCAGGGCTTCGGCGACGGCTCGATCGGCGACGAACTCCACCGATCCGACGATGCGGGTGCAACGTGGCGCAAGGTTTCTCCGGTCGACGCAGAGCCCGCTCCCGCAGCAGCAGCGGCGCCCGCACCGGCGGGCCGTGGCGCCGCGGCAGCGGCTCCCCCGGCGGCACAGGGTCGCGGCGGCCGCGGCGGCGGCTTCCAGGGCGGCGGCCCCCCCTACTACTACGGCCAGATCCGCGTCGATCCAAACGACAAGGAGCACGTCTACCTTTTGAGCGTCGGTGTGACGCACACGACGGATGGCGGCAAGACGTGGACGTCAGCATTCGGCTTCGGCGGCGACAACCACGCCTTGTGGATCAATCCAGGTGACAGCAGTCACCTGCTCCTCGGGCACGACCACGGCATGGGTGTGTCGTTCGATGCGGGCCGCACCTGGCTCAGCCCCGATAACAAGCCGCTGGCGCAGTTCTACGCCGTCAGCTACGACATGGAGCAGCCCTACAACGTCTACGGCGGACTTCAGGACAACGGCTCGCTCCGCGGCCCCAGTTCGATGCCTGGTGGCGGCTCGATTCCGTTCGAGGCCTGGTACCGCGTCGGCGGTGGTGACGGGTTCTACAACGTCGTCGATCCAACCGACTCCCGCTGGCTCTACAACGAAAGCCAGTTCGGCGCGATCCAGCGGATGGACCAGGTCACCGGTCAGTCCCGCTCGATCCGCTACAGCCGTCCCCAGGGCCAGGATCAGCTGCGGTGGAACTGGTCGTCGCCGATCATGCTGTCGCCGCACAACCCCGAGATCGTCTACCACGCCGCCAATGTGCTGCTCCGTTCGAGCAATCGCGGCGATACGTGGACAGAGATCAGCCCGGATCTGACCAAGAACCTGGCCGAGCGCCGCGGCGGTTCAGGGAATATCCAGTACGCGACCATCACCACGATCGACGAGTCACCGATCGTCGCCGGCGTGATCTGGGCCGGCACCGACGACGGTAATGTGCAGGTGACGCGCGACAACGGTCGTACCTGGACCAACGTCGCGGACAAGATCACCGGCCACACCGGCCATTGGGTGAGCCGCGTTGCCGCATCGAACCACGATGCCGGCACCGCTTACGTCAGCGCCACAGGGCTCCGCAGCGACGACTTCAAGCCGCTGGTGTGGAAGACCACCGACTACGGCGCCACATGGACGTCGATCGTCGGCAATCTGCCCACCGAAGCTGTCAACGTCATTCGGGAGGACCGGAAGAATCCGAACCTTCTGTTCGTCGGCACGGACTTCGGGCTCTACGCCTCGCTCGACGGCGGCAAGGTATGGCAGCGGATGAAGAACGGGATGACCACAAACCCCGTCCACGATCTCGCCATCCACCCGCGCGACCAGGAGCTCATCGTCGGCACCCACGGACGCGGCATCTACATCGCCGACATCTCGGGCCTGCAGGCGTTGACGCCCGCGGTGCTTGGTGCCGATGCGCACCTGGCGCCGATCGTCACGACCGTGCAGCAGAACGCCGGTCTTCGCCCGGTGACGGCGTCGCTCAACTACAACGGACAGAGCCGCCTGCCCGGCGTCCACATCAACTACTACTTGAAGTCGGCGGCGCAGGGCGTGAAGGTCCGCGTCTACGACGGCTCGCGGATGATCGCAGAGGGGGATGCACCGGGTAACGCCGGTCTCAACACGATTCGCTGGACGATGCAGTCGGTGCGAGCGGCGACGGAGGCCGAGCAAGCCGGCGGCCGCGGCCGCGGTGGACGCGGCGGTGGTGGTGCCGGCTTCGGCGGCCGTGGCGGTGGTGCAACGATGGCCTCGCCGCAGTTCCCAACCCCTGGCACCGGCGTGATGGCAACCGTCAACCCCGGCGAATACCGCGTCGTCCTGAACGTCGGCGGCCGTGAATACACGCAGACCGCGTTCGTGGTGGCCGGCAAGTAGAGCCACTGGAACTTTGAACTGGCGCAGGAGCTTCGGCTCCTGCGCCTTTTTTCTTGTACGGGGGAAATCCGGCCCAACACCACAGGGGAAACACAGAACAACACAGTGCATGCCAACCGCGAAGGCGAACCCGCACTCCGCACCCTCAGCGTCAGCGCCCGCACCCCAGCGTGGCGTCCCGCACCCTCAGCGTTAGCCCCCGCACCCTCAGCGCTAGCCCTAACTGGATTCGGGGGCAAGCGCGGCCGCGACGATTGCCAGGACCACCAGTGTCAGGACCACGATGACGAGCACCTTGCCGGGTCCTCCACCGCCTGATGGCTGGGTGGCGGCATCGCTTTCCCTGGCAAGATGCGCGAGAGTCCGATCGTCGAGGACGGTCAGCCGCTCCGATAAACGCTTGATGTCCGCAAGATGGCGGACCCCTCGAACGGCATCAGGATGGGCGAGCAGCTGGCGAACCTTCGTCAAATTCGCCGCTCGTTGAGTCGCCGAGGACGCCAGTGCGGCGTCGAGCACCGCGCGACTGGCCACTGGCCGCGGAATGGCCTGGGCGGAGACGGTCTGTTGCGCAAGCATCGCCACCGCAAGGACAACGGCACAGAGCTTCATCGCTTCCTCCCACCTGGTAGTTCTGCGTGACGACGCCAGGGCGCCTGGCCTCGCAGCAGGTTTCCGAGCGCATGAACAGGAAGGAGGCTGCGCAGCAGCCTGTGCCTGCTGTCCTTGAAGTACCGATCCTCGATCCACTCTTCCAGCGACGCCCACAAGGCGCCAGCAACGGGCGTGACAATCAGATCGACCGGTGACACGCGATTGTTGCCAAGCCCTGCCTGCCCCACCACGCCGAGCTCGAAGTGGGTTGAGTACGCCAGTGTCCACAGGAACGACTCCTGGCGGGACGCGCCCCGCGTCCGGGCCTGGTGATAACTCAGTCCGCCCATCACCGGGTGGACGACAAGATTCCAGGTCCACGGCGCATCGCCGTCCCAGAAGCCTTCCTGGAGGTGGGATATGGAGTGCAGATAATCCCGCCAGAATGGCCCGTCGAGGTGAACGCGAACGTCCTCGCGGGGTAACCGGTAAGCCTGTTGAACCGCCAGCGTGACGGCGAAATCGCGGAGGATGCCGGCTCGATCCACTCCCTCGGCCTCAGCCGCGGCGGGATGCAACGCCGCACTCACCTGCGTTTCTGGCGAAGGCTGCCCTGCTGCCAGGTCCGCCGGCGTGAGACAGGCACAAAGCACCGATGCCGTCAGCCAGACCGGCGGCGGGAGTCGTTGCAGTCCTGTCCTCCGGCGCATGTCGTTCATCTCCAACACGTAAGGCGTGGTCGGGGCCGCTGGAAGCTCAGGCCGGAAGGGGCGTGGGCTTCTGGGCACGTCTGCGTGCCGTTGCCCCGTGGCGTCCGGGACGCAGTCCCGCGGCTCCCGCTTCGCTGGCGTGGAAAATCGGGTCCTCCGTCGCCTGTGCTCACGGTCCGCCCTCGGCTGGGGTGATCCGAACGCCGGTAGAGGATCACTTCAGTACCCGGCTGGACTGACGATCAGTGGCGAATCAGTGCCCCCGCCTCCGCAACGGCTACGGCGAGGTCTCGCCGTAGCTCGCGGACAAGGTGTGCGAGCGTAGGCGGATCGGTCGATCGGTACGCCTCCGGGCCCGATTTACCTACTTCGCCCTCACGCCGCTCAAGGTCGCCGCGGTCCTGCATCCCGGCCGCCATACCGGGGACCGCACGCATCCGCACTCCGCACTCCGCACTCTCAGCATTAGCACCCGCACCCTCAGCGTCAGCACCCCGCACCCTCAGCGTCAGCGGTCCGCACTCTCAGCGTCAGTAGCCCGCACCCTCGGCGGTAGTGCCCGAGAGTTGGCGGCGGACGAATTCGAGGACCTCCGGGAGGTCGCGCGTCGCCGTGAAGTGACCGCGATCGGTACTCTCGAAATAGCTGCAGCGCAGCTGCGCGGCGACGAAGCGCGCCTCGCGGATCGGGATGTGGGGGTCGTCAACGGAGTTGAAGATCCCGATCCACTCCTGGTTCTCGCGGATGCGCTGCCAGTTCCACGGCGCACGGAAGTAGCCGCTCGCCGCCTCGCCGCTATCGCCCAGGTCGGTGTGGCAGACGCCGACAAGCACCGAGCCGAGGATTTGGTGTGTCTCGGCGTAGCGCATCGCCGCGACCGCGCCTGACGAATGCCCGACGAGGATGGTGTGTTGGTCGGCACCGAGTTCTTCGATGAACGGAAGCCAGAAACGAGCGCGGGCCTTGACGTTGTCAGGGAACGTGCGATTTGTGACCGCCAGCCCGAGCCCCGTCAACTCGCGCTCCAGCCAGGGCAGCCAGATGTCGCCGGCGCTGCTGCCACCGTTGCCGTGAATGAGGATGGCTTTTTGTCGCAGCGTGTTCACCATCCATAACCTACCGCACGGTCAGCGTCAGATCAGCTTGAACCGTTGAGGTATTCGGCGAACTTTCCTGGCGGCCGCTCCGTCCAACCCTCAGGACCTATCCCCCACAATGTGGTTTAAACAGAAACAGGCATCACTCGGCGATTTTGAACAGCTGGTCCTCCTCGGTGTGCTCAGGCTTGGTGACGGCGCCTACGGCGCGGCCATCCGGCAGGAAATCCACGCCAGGTCCGGCCGGGACGTCTCGATCAACGCCGTCTATACGACGCTCGATCGACTCGAAACGAAGGGCCTCCTGCTGTCCTCGGTCGGCGAACCCACGGCGCAGCGCGGCGGCCGCCGGCGCAAGTTCTACGCGCTCAACGCGGCCGGCACCGCGGCAATGCGCCAGGCGTACCACGCATTCAGGTCCATGACGGATGGGCTCGACGAACGACTGAGCACGAAGTGAGTCCGTCGCCTCCCTCAATCCCCGTGCGGTTGCTGTCGCGGCGCCTTTCGCCCGAGTGGCGGGAGTACGTGCTGGGGGACCTCGAGGAAGAATTCATCGCCCGCGCCGCACACTCACCAGCGGCGGCGCGACGGTGGGACTGGGCGCAAGCCCTTCGCTGCCTGGCGTCACCACCGACATCATCAACCGTTGCCCCGAACCCCCCGGAACGAGATCCATTCATGCGCACCCTGGCTGCCGACGTCCGATATGCGACCCGTGTTCTGATCCGCACGCCGTCCTTCACACTCGCGGTGATTGCCGTCCTTGCACTCGGCATCGGCGCCAACACCGCGATCTTCAGCATCGTCAACACGGTGCTGCTCCGGCCGCTGCCGTTCGAGGAGCCGGACCGGCTCGTTCGCCTGTTGCACGTGCCGCCGCAGGACGCCTTTCCGGGAATAAAGACCTTTCCGTTGTCACCCGCGAATTTCTATGACTGGCAGCGTAGCGCGCGTCAGTTCGACGGGATGGCGATCTATCGATTCAGATCGTTCGTCATGACCGGGGGCGCAGGCGCACAGGAGGTCGTCGCAGCTGCGGTGGGCACCGGGTTCTTCGAGGTCGTCCGTGCCAAACCGGCTCTCGGGCGTGTGTTTATGCCGGAGGAGGACTCGCAGGGGCAGCATCGCGTCGTGATCCTCAGCGACGGATTCTGGAAGCGCCAGTTCGGCGCCGCGCCTGACGTCGTCGGCCGAACACTCAGGCTTGATGGTGAACCCTACTCGGTCGTCGGCGTGATGCCGCCGGCCTTCACCGTCGAAGCGTGGGGAGCGACGGCCCAGGACCTGTGGGTGCCGTTGGCGTATAGCGCCGAGGACCGCGCCGTTCGCGAGAACCACAACGCCCAGGCCATTGCCCGTCTGCGCCCGGGTGTGACGGCCAAACAGGCAACCACCGAGCTGGAGGAGATCTCAAGGCAGCTGGAGGCCGCCTACCCGAAAGACAACGCCGGATGGAGCGCGACGGTTATCCCGCTCCACGAACTGGTCGTCCGGGACGTTCGGTCGTCGCTCGTGATTGTTCTTGCCGCGGTCGCACTCGTCCTGCTGATTGCCTGTGCCAACGTTGGCAACCTGTTGTTTGCGCGTGCCCTGGGCCGGCGGAAGGAGATCGCCATCCGCTCTGCGCTTGGTGCCGGCCGCGGCCGTGTCTTCCAGCAGCTGCTGGTGGAAGCCCTCCTCCTTGGCGCGCTGGGCGGTGCTGTCGGACTGCTACTCGCGGACTTCGGCTTGAGCACTGGTGCGAGGCTTCTCGCGGGACAGTTGCCGCGTGCTGATGAACTGTCGATTGACGGCCGGGTGCTGTTGTTTGCGCTCGCCGCGTCCCTCGTAACAGGTGTTCTGGCCGGTGCCCTGCCGGCTTTACGTGCCGGCCGCGCCGATCTGGTCGAGGCGCTGAAGGAGGGCGGCCGCAACGACAGCGCCATCGGCATCCGCACGCGCCAGATCCTCATCGTCGGTGAAGTGGCGCTCTCCCTCGTGTTGCTCATGGGCGCCGCGGTGATGGTCCGCAGCCTGCTCGAACTCCGGTATGCCGAAACGGGCTTCGAACCCAGGAACGTGCTGACCTTGCGCGTGTCCTTGCCGGACACAAAGTACGACACCGCCGCCAAGTTCATCACGTTCTTCAACAGTGCGTTGGACCGCATTCGCGCCCTGCCGGGTGTCGAGACTGCTGGAGCCATTGACGATCTTCCCCTCCTCGGCGGATCGCAGCAGCCGATTGTGCCGGAGGGTCGCGCCGAGCTCCTGCCCAAGGATCAACCGACCGTGGCGGTCCGAAAGGTCACGCCGGGTACCTGAAGGCGATGCAGATCCCCATCATCCGCGGCCGCGACATCGCTGAGAACGACAGCGAGGTGATGCTGGTGAGCCAGTCCGCGGCCAAGCTGCTGTGGGGCGACGTCGATCCGGTAGGACGACGAGTGACGCTGCCGCTTCAGTCGCGGACGATCACCAAGGAGGTGATCGGTATTGTCGGTGACGTCAAGCAGGGTGAGCTCTCGGAGCCGACAGCACCCAGCGTTTACGAGCTGACGCGCCAGCAGCCGTGGGGCAGCCTGACGATCGTCGTGCGGACGGGCGTGCCGCCGATGTCGCTGGCCAAGGCCGCTGCCGATGCGGTTCGCTCCATCGATGCCGAACAGCCGGTCGAAGACATTCGCACGATGGAGGCGGTCCTCGATGAGACGCTCGGCTCGCAGCGTTTCAGCGCGATGCTGCTCGGCGTCTTCGCGCTCCTGGCGCTCACACTCGCTTCGGTCGGCATCTACAGCGTGCTCTCCTACATCGTCCGGGGCCGGAGCCGCGAGATCGGGATCCGGACGGCACTCGGCGCCAGCACCCGTGACGTCGTGCGGCTGGTCCTCATCGAGGGGATGTCGCCGGCGCTGATGGGCATCGTGGCCGGGATCGTCGCATCGCTTGCCTCGGCGACGCTGCTCCAGAAGGTCGTGTTCGGGGTGAACGCTTTTGATCCGCTGATGCTGACGGCGGTCGCCGCCAGCCTGGCGTTCGTGGCGTTCATCGCCACGCTCGTTCCGGCCTATCGCGCATCGCGCGTCGATCCGCTGACGGTGTTGCGCGGGAACTAGAGGCGTTAAGAGATGGCTGAGGCGCTGCGGGGTCACGTTCGGTAGAATCGCCGGCGTGGCTCTCTCGGCGCTTCCCCCAACGGACACGCGCGGCTTGTTCCGCCCCGTTTCCGGAGCCCTGGTCGGCCTGCTCGGTCAATTCCAGCCTTCGGACTGGGACCGGCCAACGGTGGCCGGCGCGTGGAAGGTGCGTGACGTGCTCGCGCACCTCGTCGACGTGACCTTCAGGCGGCTCGCCTTCCATCGCGACCGGATGGTCCCGCCCGATCCTGCCACGCCGATCACATCGGAGCGCGACTTCGTCAATTTCATCAACGCGCTCAACGCCCAGTGGATCGACGCCTGCCGGCGATTCAGCCCGCGTGTTCTTACCGACCTCTTCGAGAAGGGAAGTCTGGATCTCGCCGACTGGGTCGAGACGTTCCCGCTCGACGCGCCGGCGCTCTTCAGCGTCTCGTGGGCGGGCGAGCGCGTATCGGCGGGCTGGTTCGACATCGGCCGGGATTTCACCGAGCTGTGGCATCACCAGGAACAGATCCGGATCGCTGTCGGTGCACCCTCACTCGGTGATCCGCGTTACCTGCACGCCGTGCTCGAGATCGCGCTTCGCGGCCTGCCCCACGCCTATCGTGAAGTGGAGGCACCATCGGGCGCGACGCTGGTGCTCGATGTGAATGGCCCCGCCGGAGGGGAATGGACTCTCTCGCGAGAGGGCGCCTCGTGGGCTCTCTACGCGGGCGCGGCGCCGGCAGCCACGACACGCGTTCACTTGTCCGACGCGACCGCATGGCAGCTGCTATTCAATGCCTTGCGTGACGAGCGCGCCGTCGACATGCGCATCGACGGCAACCCCCAGCTCGCAACGCCTCTTCTCCGGGCTCGGTCGGTCATCGTCTGACCAGAGCAAACGTTCCGGGGAACTATTCGATTCGCACTATAGTCTAATACGTGTAGCCGGCCCGGCCACCCCCGGTGCCCTGGAGGCTGCATGACTCGCCGCTCGAACGATCCCGCCGCTCTCTTGCCCTTGAAACACTCCACGTACGGCGTACTGCTCGCGCTTGCCGATGAAGAACTGCACGGCTACGCGATCATGCAGGCGCTGGCGGAGGTGACGCAGGGGCGCGAAGCCATCCTGCCCGGGACGCTCTATGCCGCGCTCGCGCGCATGGTCGACGAAGGGCTGGTCGAGGTGCGTGAGGGTCCGGACGACGACCCGAGTGGCGGACCGCGGCGGCGGTACTACCGGCGAACGCCGTTTGGTCGCGCCGTCGCCCGCGCCGAGTCCGAACGGTTGCGGGCGCTGCTCGACGTGGCGCGCGCCCAGAAGATCCTCCCCAGGGGTGGAAGGTGACCTTCGTGCAGCGCATCGCTATCACTCTCTATTCGTTGTCGTTGCGGGCATTTCCTCGTGTTCATCGCGCCGCGTTTGCCATGGAAATGAAGGACGTCTTCGAGCGCGAAATCGCGGCCCGCGCTCGCAGCCATGGCGCATCGGCAACAATCCGATTTGCCATCGCGGCCTGCCTGAACGTGATCAGCGAAGGCCTCGGTGAGCGGCGCCGTCGCCGCGCCCCTGGTGAACCGCACCATCGCCCGTTCGTGCTCGGAGCGATCGGACGCGATGTGGTCCATGCGGTGCGCTCACTGGTGAAGGCCCGCGCCTTCACGATCGTCTGCGTTCTCTCCCTTGGTGTGGGAATGGGGACCGTGATGGGAATCGTCACCCTCATGCGTCAGTTGACGGCTGCGCCTCCCGATGTCAAAGACGAGGGTCTCGTCGAGATCGTCATCAGACCGCAGGGTCCGTTGCGGGCACGCGTTGGTGACGCGATCGCCGAGCGGTGGTCCTATCCGGACTTTGTGGAAGTGCGCGATGCCCACACCGGGATGGCCATTACCGGCTGGACCTTGCGCGAGGTGGTCCTCCGGCAGCCAAGCGGGGACAGTGCGACCCGTGAGGCTGCGATGTATGTGTCGCCCAATTACTTCACGACGGTGGGAATTCCGCTCGCTCGCGGGACCGGGTTCGACGTGTCGAATCCCGGCGGCGCGACCGGAGCACCCTCCGTAGTCATCGGCTATCGCTTGTGGCAGAGCCGACTCGGATCCGATCCCGAGATCGTGGGCAAGCCGATTACGATCAATCGTATTCCTCACCTGGTCGTCGGGATCGCTCCCAGCGGCTTTACCAGCCACCTTGGCCGCATGGAGAATTCCGACGCGCAGCTCTGGATCCCGCTCGAGCACCACCCGCGGCTGCAGCTGAACGCCAGCTTCCGGACCAATCGCGCCCTCGACTGGGTGCACATCATCGGACGGCTCGCGCCAGGCACCACGCGCAGCGATGCGAACGGCGCAATCACTGCGCTCATGTCCCGGCTGGCGCAGGACTACTCGGCGACCAACGAGTTCAAATCCGCCTCGGTCGAACCGTACCATCCGCTCGGCGCGAAAGTTGGCGCAAAGGCAGCCGGAATACAGGGCGTCGTGATCGGCCTCTCGTCGATCGTACTTCTGGTGGTGTGCTTGAACATATCCGGGATGGTCGTCGTCCGCAGCGCGATGCGCGAACGGGAACTGGCTGTTCGACTTGCCATCGGCGCCACTCGCGGGCGGCTGATGCAGTACCTCCTGTCGGAGGCATTCGTGATGGCCTCACTTGGAGGCGCTCTGGCAATCTTGGTGCTTTACGCGGTACCCGGGAGCGCCGGCTGGTGGTTTGGCGTTGAGGATACGAAGAGCCTGGCGGCATTCCAGCCCGATGGGTGGATGGTTGTCATCTGTGTGGGCCTGTGTTTCGGCACCAGCCTCTTGTTCGGACTGTTGCCGGCGGTTCGCTTCAGTCGTCCATCACTTGTCCTGGCGCTGAAGGATGAAGTTGGCGGTGGCGGAAGGCGAGTCGGACGCTCACAACGCGTGACGGCCGCGATCCAGGCGGCGATCGCCATACCGTTCCTGGTGCTGGGTGGGGTCCGGCTCGATCAGGTGCGCACGACCGCTACGGCGGATCTAGGGTTCGATTCGAAGGGATTGTTTGCGGCGCCGTTAGACGTCGCCGGCAATGAGATCACCAGCGCCGACGCCGGCTTCCGTCTGCAGACCGTCCAGGAAAACTTGAAGCAGGCAAACGGTGTCGCCTCCGTGACTGTCGCTGATGGCCTGCCCCTCGACTTCCAGCAGGATAGCGCCGGTGTATCGCACGAGGGTGAGACGACGATCTCGATACGGACGACACGGATCGGTGAGCGTTACCTGGAGACGATGGGCATCCCACTGCTTCGTGGTCGCGGCATCGGGCGAGATGATCGTGCCGGCGCGGAACTCGTGATCGTTCTTTCCGAGCCTCTGGCCGCGCGACTGTTTCCCGGCCGCGATGCGCTCGGCGGGCGGCTGGCCTTCAACTTCGAGGGCGAGCCCACGCAGGTGGCTACCGTCATCGGGGTGACCGGAGACCTCGTCTCGTCGCAAATGGGGAGCGCCCGAGCCCAGGTGTTCGTGCCGCTCGCGCAGCACCCCACCTCGCGTGTGCTGGTGATTGCGCGTGCCACCGCAACGCAGGTATCGATGGCCACCGCGTTCAAGAACGCCTTCGCGCAGTTCGATCCTGATTTCGTTACTACGAGCGTTGTGACGACCGACGGGTTAGTGAAGCAAAGCATGGAGGACCTGCTGACGCAGGCCGCCGTTGCGGGCGGGGCGGCGGTAGTGGCGCTGTTTCTGGCGGCGTTGGGGGTCTACGGGGTAGTGGCATTCATGGTGACGACGCGCACGCGCGAGATTGGGGTTCGAGTCGCCCTCGGCGCATCTCGTGCGCGCGTGCTCTCTACGGTCCTGCTCCAAACGGCGAGACTCGTATCGCCTGGACTTGGAGTGGGTGTGTTGCTGTCGGTATTCTGGGTCCGGGTGGCCGATCCGTCCTGGTATGCACTCGGCGGAGTGGAGCCAATGATCTACAGCGTAGCGGCCGGGTCAACACTCATGGTTGCCCTGCTGGCGGCGCTGCCATCCGCACGCAGGGCTGCCTCACTCGACCCAATCCAAGCTATCCGCGGCCGAGTGAGATGGAAAAGCGAAGATGGAAGATGGAAAAGACGCTCTGCACAGCCGAATAGCACACTTTTCCATCTTCCCTCTTCCCTTTTCCCTCTCTTTAGTGAGCGACCTTCTCCCTGTCTCTCAGCTCCCGAACGGCGTCGTGCGCCTGCTTGACCTTGGCCGACTGCTGCAGGATCAGGGCACGAACAGTTGCGTCGAGTGCGGTGTCCTTCAGCGCGGTCTCGTAGGCGGACTTGGCCACGTCTTCACCGCGCTCGGCCTCGGCAATGATGGCGTGGTCGTTCTTGCCGGTGACAGCCGCTTTGATGTCCAGCCAGCCCCGATGCATCGTTCCGGCGACGCTGCCGGACTTCTCGGGATCACCGCCGAACCGCCGCACCTCGGCCTGTAGTGCGCGAGCCATGTCGCCGCGCTGACGCGAATACTCGAGGAACTTCGCCTTCGTTGCCGCGTTCTGCAAACCATCTGCAGCGGTCTTGAAGCCGAGCTCGCCGTCTTTACACGTCTCGATCAAATTGTTGAGTACTGAAGTCGTATCGCTTGCCATGCTGTAATTGCCTCCGGCGAGATAGGTAGCAATCTTCAAACCATCCGCGCACGGCTCTGCAGCTAGCAGCCGACTCATGGGCAAGTCTTACTTCATGGCTTCTTGAAAGCATTACGGAGCTTGTCCGCGAGCGAGCCGAAACCTTCGTCAGGCGTTGCGCTCTCACGTTCGGCGTACTCGCGTACTTCCGCTGCCTCGTGCGCGGTCTGAATCGCTTTCACGCTCAGACTGATGCGCCGGCCGGGTGGCGCCTCTACATCGAGCACGATGACTTCGACGTCGGACCCAACCGGAAGCGCCTTCGCGACGTCCGCTTCACGGGGCACGTTCGTTTCGCTCATCGGAATCAGACCGGTGCGGCCAGGAGCGAGGAACACGAACACGCCGAACTTCTCGTGCCGTTCCACCTTCCCTTTCAGTCTCGCGCCCGGCACGATCGCCGACGATGCGTCCGCCAGACCGCCGGCGCGCGCGGAACCTTCCGGAAGTAGCGCAACGCCGATCCGCTTTTTGTCGAGATCGATGCTGAGGATCTCGAATGCGCCTGTCGTCCCCGGCGCAACTGATGCCGACCATCCGTTCGAACGACCCGTGGGCGCGAAGGTGGAGGCGTGCGCCAGGCCTTCGACGCCTGGCTCGAGCTCGACAAACGCGCCGAAGTCTGTCACCCGTGTAACGCGTCCGGTGTAAACCTGTCCGACCGCGTACGTGGACCCGACGGTCGACCACGGATCCCCGGTGAGCTGTCTCAATCCCAGCGAAATCTTCCCCTTGGCATCGTCCACCTGAAGAACTTTCACCGTGATCTCGTCGCCTGGCTTGACGACCTGCGATGGATCGGTGACATGCGGACCATGCCATCTCGGAAATGTGCAGCAAGCCCTGGACGCCACCGCCGAGGTCGACGAATGCGCCGAACTCGCGCACCGAGGCAACCCGCCCGGTCATGACGGCGCCAACGACAATCGACCGCTTGATCTCTTCAGCGTTCGCCCGCTGCTCCACCTCGAGCACGGCACGCCGGGAAACCACTAGATTTTTCCCGCTCTCCTTGTACTCGACGATGCGGAAGGCGTAGGTACGTCCGACGTGGGTCTCGGGCTCGGTCTTGAGCGTGTCCATCTGGGAGAACGGGCAGAAGGCGCGCTGCCGCGCGATGCGGACTTCGTAGCCGCCCTTGATCACGCTCTCGACCTTGCCCTCGACGGGAAGGCCGCTGTGGAAGGCGTCCTCGAGCTGGCGCTGTGTCGCGGCGCCGCGAACCAGCCGCCGTGAGAGCGTCAGCCCACCGGCCGTCGAGACGACCGTGGCCTGGATGCGGTCACCGACGGCGACCTCGAGCGCGCCCTCGTCGTCTTTCAATTCGCTCAGCTCGATGGTCGCTTCGCCCTTGCCGCCAACATCGACAAACGCCACCTCGGGACCGATCGCCACGATCGTCCCTTCGATGGTCTGACCCTGCTGAACGCGCTTCGCCTTGAGCGACGCCTCGAATATGGCCGCAAAATCTTCCGTCGATTCGCTCACAACAACGCTCCTGGTAATAGCCGCAAACGACTATTGTGCCACCCCCGCGAGCGTCAGGCGGAAAGCAACCATCTCTTCGCCATTACGGACGAGCAGGACGTCGCCGACGACAACCGGGTGGTTCCAGGTTTTCGCATTCAGCGCCGGGACCTTCGAGAGCTCCTTGTAGCCATCTGGTGTGGCGTTCACGAGCGCGATCTCACCTTCCTCCGAGAGGACGAGCAGCAGATCCTGGTCGGCCAGCAGCAACAGCTGACCCTGACCGTAGCGGCCACCCTTCCACTTGCGCTCACCGTCCTCGAGGCTGATGCAGGAGAGAATGCGGCCATCAAAGCCGAACGCGTGACCATCGTTGATGACGTAGTCGTTGAAGTAGGGCTTCAAGCCCTTCGACGTCCAGCGCTCTTCCACTTTCCATCCGCCCTCTCCGCTCTTTACTGCAATACGGCGGACACCGAGCGCCCCCATCGGATCGGCAGTGGTAACCACCATGTTCCCGTCCGCCAGGACCGCGGGCTGGACGATAGGCGTGCCCCCGTCCCACTGATGCTCCCAGAGCACCTTACCGTCCGCCGGTGACACGCTGGTCGTGCCGAAGCCACTCAGCATCACGATCTGACGAACGCCGTCGATGGCAGCCAGTTGTGGCGAGCTGTAACTGCCGCCCTTCGTCTGGATCGACCAGCGCGGTTCACCCGTCGCCCTGTCATAGGCGACGAGCCGGCCGGACGCCGCGACGATGATGCGGTCGTCCACCACGATCGGTGAGCCGGTAAAGCCCCAGCCCGGGAGCTTCGCACCCGTGTCGCTGGCGGCGTTGCGCGACCAGATCACCGCGCCGGTGCGGGCATCGAGTGCATTGACGACGCCGGTTGCCCCCAGCGTGTAAAGACGGCCGTCGCTGAGCGACGGCGTCGCCCGTGGACCTGCCCCGCCATTGGATTCGTAGAACCGGACCGGGTCACTGTGCCGCCAGATCGGCGCGCCCGGTGCTGACACGATAGGCGGCAACGATCTCATCCTCGCCGCGTTGCTCTTGCGTATAGAGGACGTCGCCACTCACGGCAAACGACGACCAGCCCGGACCAATCGGCCGGCGCCACATCTCCTTCGGTGGGGATTTGGCCCAGTCGGTCTCGATCCGCACGCCGCGAACGACGCTGTCGCGAGCGGGTCCGCGAAAGCCGGACCACTCGACACGAGGCGCCTCGGGATCACTCACCGGCGGTGTCGTGGCTGCTGCGGTCGTCACCGCCGCCGTAGCAGCGTCCGGCTTCGAAGCCGGCGTGGAGGTCGAGGCCACGGGTGCTGGTTCCGCACTGGCGACGACCGGCTCCTTCGCCGCTGGTGGTGCCGCCGCTACCGGCGGTACCGCTTCGAGGCCCTGCGCCAGCAGCCGCTCCTCTGGCGTCAGCGACCAGCGCCAGCGGAAGTCGGCCAGGCCGCCGATGATGCCTTCCGTCCGAATGAGTCCAAACGCAGCGCACGCGACAAGGATGGTCACGACAAGCGAGGCGCGGCGGAGGTCCTGCGACGATCCGCGGGTCACCGCAGCCCACGCCACCAGCGCAAGTGCCAGCACCGGAATGGCGTAGACGTACAACATGAAGCCCATCATTCCGCCGGCAATGGATGGATGGACGATGAACCGCGTCGCAAACAGCGCTGCCGCCATCACGACGATGGCGCCAAGGCGTTCGAGCCACGGGGCGCGGCTAAGGAACAGCCACCAAAGCGCGATCAACAGCGTGCCGGCCACGCCGCCGAGCACACCGAGATCCTGGAGGGAGTCACGCAAGGCGCCGTCGGGCATGATCGCCGGGAGCACATATCGCACCACCACGAGCAGCGCCGCGATGATGACGCCGGGGAGGATGCGGAGAGGCTTGCGCGAGGCCTCTGCGGAAGCGTGGGTCTCGTTGAGAGCGTTCATGTGAGTCACCTACTGGTGCCGTAGGGCGCTCAACGGACTTGTCCGTGAGGCGCGCCAGGCTGGAAGGATTGTCGCGAGAAGTACGCCGGCAAAGACGATGACAAGTGCGCGCACGAACGAGCCGGTGTCGGTGGCGCTGACGCCGTAAAGCGCGCTGCGGACGAGACCGGCTGCGCTCAATGCCGCGAGGACGCCGATGACGGCGCCGAGGGCGCCAAGCCGCAGGCCCCGCAGGACAAACCCGGTCACCACCGAACGCGTCGAGGCTCCGAGCGCGAGCCGGATGCCGATTTCATGTGTGCTCTGTTTGACGGTGTAGGAGACCAGACCATACGTCCCGATCGCGGCCAGCGCCATACCCGCCGAACCAAAGAGGAGCAGCATCAGGGCGGTCAGGTCGAAAAACAGAAGCGCACCTCGGATCTGATCGGCAAGCGGTCGCGCCGACATGACCGGCAAGGCGGGATCGAGCGATTCAACGTGCGCACGCGCCTGCTCGACGAGCCGGTCGATTGCGATCGGCCCGCGCGTGTGCAGGATCATGCCGGATCGATAGGCCTGGCCAAAGGGCAGGTAGAAATACGGTCGTGGCGCTTCGTCGATCCGTGAGTACTTGAGATCCGCCGCGACGCCGATGACGGTGCGCCATTCTCCGTCATTGACACGGATCCGCTTGCCAAGCGCATTCGCCGGACTCCCCCAGAAGCGCTGCGCCAACGTCGCATTCACCATCACGACGGGTCCAGCGGTCTCATCGTCTCCATCCCTGAACGTCTGACCGGCGATGACGGGAACACGGAGCGTTCGGAAATAATCAGGCGTGACGGTGTTGGACATGAACGCCAGGTCTTCGCCTCGTCGCGTCTCGTATCCCTCGACCGTGATGGGCTGCGTCCGCGTGTCGACCATTCCCATCGGCGTGTAGGCGGCAAGCGCCGCGGCTTCGACACCGGCGTCGGCACGAGCGGCATCCAGCAGCGTGCTGTAGAACAACCGGCCACGCGCCGGGTCATAGCCGTTCTGCTTGAGGTCCAGCTCGATGGCAGTCACGGTGCTGACCTCGAAGCCGGGGTTGGCGCGGCGCGCCGCTTCGACACTACGCGTGGTCAATCCGGCACCGACGAGCAGCAGCAGCGAGACGGCCACCTGCGCAACCACCAGGCTGGCTCGCAGCCGTCCGCGGGCGGCGCCGCGCGGCGAGGCGTCTTCGTTGATCACCGACACCAGGTCCACGCGCGAGCTGTGCAGCGCCGGGATGAACCCGAACAACAGCGCCGATCCGCACGCGACCAGGACCGAGTAGCCAATGACGTAACGATCCACCTCGATGTTGAAGAAGATCCGCGTCGGCGCGGCAAGCCACTCCGCGTAGCCGACAAGCATGGGGATCCCGCGCTGGGCCACGAAAACGCCCAGGATTGCGCCCGGGACGGCGAGGACGAGATTCTCAATGACGAGTAAGCGGACGATGCGTCGGCGCGTTGCCCCCAGCGCGAGGCGCAGCGCGATCTCGCCACGGCGCGACACGCCGCGCACCAGGACAAGCCCGGCGACGTTCGCGCACGCGATCATCAGGACCAGCAGCCCCATCAGGCTCAGGACGCCGAGCGTCGGCAGGGCGAAGGTCTGGCCGCCGGTCGGTGACTTCCAGAAGGGTACGACGCTCAGTTTCTGGGCCGCGTCAGTGACGGCTCGATCGCGTGTCAGCGTGGCCCAGATGCCTTCGACCTCGGCCGCCGCACCCGCCAATGTCGCGCCTGGCGCGAGGTAACCATGCGGAAAGAGAAGAGCGGCGCGGCGATCCGAGAACAGTGTCGAGGCAGCCGCCGTCGGGAGACCGCCGAAGATCCCAATCTGCGCCGACATCATGACGGGGATGAAAAGCTCGACGTCGTTGCTCACGATCGTGCCGTGAAAGGTCGGATCCGTCACCCCCACAACCGTCATCGCGTAGTTGTTGATTTCGAGGGTCTTGCCAAGGATGTCGGGATCGGCACCAAGGTCGCGGCGCCAGAAGCCGTCGCTGATCACGACGACAGGGTGGCGGCCGGGGGCAACTTCGTCCGACGGCAGGAGCGTGCGTCCGAGTTGGGCGCGGACGCCGAGCACCTGGAAGTAGTCGCCCGTGACCAGTTCGCTCCAGAGCTGACGGGCGGCCCGCCCGCGACCCACGTTGACCGACGCGAGACAGGAGCCGAAGAAACCGGCGAAAGACTTGGCGTGCTCGCGAAAGTATCGATAATCCGGATACGAAAGGCGCACCGCACGGCCGGTGTTCGTCTCGCCAAAGAGCACGGCGAGCTGCGACGCACCGGGCACGCCGGACAGCGGGTTGAGCGCCATCCCCTTCAGCATCGTGAAGACCGCTGACGTTCAGTCCGATGCCGAGCGTCAGGACCGCGACAACGGTGAGCGCGAAGCCGGGATTCTTGGACAGCGAGCGGACGGCGTAGCGAACGTCGCTCACCTGCTCGTAGAGTGCCTCGAGCCAGCGCGGCGTCCACACACTGCGGACCGCTTCGGTCGTCAGCGTGACGTTGCCGAATTCCCTCAGCGCGGCGTAGCGAGCCGACTCGGGGTCGCTGCCGTCGGCCAGCCGCTCCTCGGTGGCGATGGCGAGGTGGGCACGGAGTTCCTCGTCGAAATCGTCCTCATCGAGCCGGCGCCGCTTCAGCCAGGATAGGAGCCCCATGGTTCACTCCTCGCTCCCCGGCGCCGCTGCCGGCTTCATCACCCGGCCGATCGCGTTCACCAGCTGGGCCCAGCGCGATTCCTCGCGCACCAGCTGCTTCTTGCCTTCAGGGGTGAGCCGGTAGAACTTGGCACGCTGGTTCGCCTGGCTCACGCCCCACTCGGCTTTGAGCCAGCCGCGTTTCTCGAGCCGGTGGAGGGCGGGGTACAGTGAGCCGGTCTCAACCTTGAGGAGCTCATCGGATTGGGCGCGGATCGTCTGCCCGATGCCGTGGCCATGTTGCGGCCCCCACTGGAGGGTCCGCAGGATGAGCATGTCGAGGGTGCCCTGGAGGAGGTCGAGGCGGCGGTCGTCAGGGGTTTTGGCCATGGTAGTAGTCTGTCTACGGCCTTGGACGTAGAACGTCTACAGCTTGTTCCTCGCTTTGCCTCGTGAGAGACTTACCGAACCCGCAAACTCCGAAACCGGAGAAGGAGCGCCAGTCGTCCCATGTCGGAACCAGGATCGAGCCAGGCACGTGCGACCCTTGCGGCCGACGTGCCCGCACGTGCGACCCTTGCGGTCGACGTGCCAGCACCCAGGCGGATAGGTGTTCCGCGTGAGCGCCTGGCCGGAGAACGCCGTGTTGCCGCCACGCCAGAGACGGTCCAGCGCCTGAGGGGCCTGGGCTTCGACGTGACGGTCGAGACCGACGCGGGGATCGGCGCCGGGTTCGCCGACGAAGACTATCGCGCCGCTGGAGCCGGCATCGTCACCGAGCCCCGGCAGCTCTGGGCCGAGGCCGACATCATCATCAAGGTCCAGCCGCCCGGCGAGTTCACCGACCTGGGCGCGCACGAGGCCGACCTGCTCCGCCCCGGCGCGGTGGTGATCAGCTTCCTGTGGCCGGCCAAGCACGAGGCCCTGGTCTCGCGCATGGCCGCACGTGGTGTTACGGCGCTCGCGGTCGATCAGATCCCGCGCATCACCCGCGCCCAGAAGATGGACGCGCTGTCGACGATGGCCAATATTGCCGGCTATCGGTCCGTGATCGAGGCGGCGAGCTTCTACGGCCGGTTCTTCACGGGCCAGATGACGGCGGCCGGACGGGTCCCGCCGGCGAAGGTGCTCGTCATCGGCGCGGGTGTGGCCGGCCTTGCGGCCATTGGCGCCGCCCGCGGCCTTGGCGCCATCGTCCGCGCCTTCGACACGCGCGCTGCCGTCAAGGAACAGGTCAAGAGCATGGGGGCCGAGTTCCTGGAGGTCACGCTCGAGGAATCGGGCGAAGGCACCGGCGGATACGGCAAGCAGATGTCACCCGAGTTCATTCGCGCCGAGATGGAGCTCTTTGCCGCCCAGGCGCGCGAAGTCGACATCATCATCACGACCGCGCTGATTCCCGATCGGCCCGCACCGGTCCTCATCACCGAAGACATGGTCCGGTCGATGAAGAAGGGCTCCGTGATCGTCGACCTGGCCGCCGAGAACGGCGGCAACTGCGCATTGACGGTGCCGAATACCGTCGTCGATCGTCATGGCGTCCACATCATCGGGTATGTGGATCTGCCGAGCCGCCTGGCGCCGACCGCCAGCCTCCTGTATGGCAGCAACCTCGTCCACCTGCTTGAAGACATGGGTGGGAACCCCAAGTTCAAGATCGACCTCGAGAACGCTGTCGTCCGAAATGCGCTCGTGGTCCACAACGGCGAGGTCACATGGCCGCCGCCCCGGCCTGCGGCGCCACCGCCGCCGAAGGTCGCTGCTCCCCCGGTCGCTGCCGCCGCACCGGTCAAGCCCACAGAGAAGAGTCCGGTCCTCGCCGGCGTTGCCGGCGTCGTTGGCGCCGCAGCGGTGATCGCGCTCGGATTCGTGGCGCCGCCCTCATTCCTCTCGCACCTGACCGTGTTCGCGCTCGCCTGCATCGTCGGCTGGCAGGTCGTGTGGAACGTCACACCCGCATTGCACACGCCGCTCATGAGCGTCACGAATGCGATCAGCGGGATCATCGTGATCGGCGGCATGCTGCAGCTGAGGGGCGGTGGGGACGCGGCGAGCTGGCTGGGCGCCGCCGCCATCCTCCTTTCCACGATCAATGTCGCCGGCGGATTCCTCGTGACCCATCGGATGTTGAAGATGTTTCGCCGTTAATTTATGCCTGACACTGTCGTTTCAGTCGCGTACCTGCTGGCCGGGGTGCTCTTCATCCTCAGCCTGGCCGGTCTCTCAGCCCAGGCGACGGCCCGGCGCGGGAACATCTACGGCATCACGGGGATGATCATCGCGGTCGTCGCCACGGCATTCGGGCCGTGGCCGATCGATCTGGTTACGCTCGCCGGCATCGTCACCGTCGGTGTCGCGGTGGGCGCGCTGCTCGCGTGGCGTGTCGAGATGACGGCCATGCCGCAGCTCGTCGCGATTCTTCACAGCTTCGTGGGGCTCGCCGCCGTCCTCGTGGGCATCTCGGGAACGATCAGCCCGCATGTCGCGCTGGCGGGCATCGAACGGCAGATCCACGATGCCGAGACGTTCCTCGGCGTGTTCATCGGTTCGGTCACCTTCACCGGATCCCTGATCGCCTACGGAAAGCTGCAGGGCGTCATCCGCAGCAAGCCGCTGCTGCTCAAGGCCCGCCACGGGTTGAATCTCGCCGGGCTGCTGGCGTGTGTTGCGCTTGGCGTGATCTTCGTCGGGACGGATGGCTCCCCGATGTGGGCGCTTCTGGCCTGCGCCGTGATTTCCGGCGTCCTCGGCATTCATCTCGTGATGGCGATCGGCGGCGCCGACATGCCGGTGGTCGTCTCGATGCTGAACAGCTATTCGGGCTGGGCCGCCGCGTCCGCCGGCTTCATGCTGTCGAACGACCTGCTGATCATCACCGGCGCCCTGGTCGGTTCGAGCGGCGCCATCCTCAGCTACATCATGTGCCAGGCGATGAACCGCTCCTTCCTGAGCGTCATCCTCGGCGGGTTCGGCGGGGAGGACGCCGCACCGAGCGGAGTCGCCGGTGAAGCTGGCGAAGTGCACAGCGTATCGTCGGTTGAACTTGCGCAGCTGCTGATGGACGCCCGGCAGGTGGTCATCGTCCCCGGCTATGGGATGGCGGTCGCGCAGGCGCAGTATCCACTCCATGAGCTCACCCAACTGTTGAACGGACGGGGAACTCGCGTCCGTTTCGCCATCCACCCGGTGGCTGGACGTCTGCCGGGGCACATGAACGTCCTGCTCGCCGAAGCCCGCGTGCCCTACGACATCGTCTACGAGATGGACGAAGTCAACGACGACTTCCCGCAGGTGGACCTGGCGATCGTCGTCGGCGCCAACGACATCGTCAATCCGGGCGCCAAGGACGATCCCTCGAGTCCGATTTACGGGATGCCGGTGCTGGAGGTGTGGAAGGCGAAGACGTGCATCGTCTCGAAGCGCGGGATGGCTACCGGCTACGCGGGCGTCGAGAATCCACTGTTCTATAAGGACAACACGTTGATGCTGTTCGGCGACGCCAGGAAGTCGATCGAAGCCACGCTCGCCGAGTTCCGCCGGATCGCCCTCGACAAAAGCGCGTAAGGAGACCCCGTGAAGGATGGCATCGCGCGGCGTGATTTCTTCAGGATCTCTACCTCCGGTGCGATCGGGGCCACGCTCGCGCCAGGCGTGGCGATGGGTGCCCAGGACGCGCTCAAGCCGCCGCCGGCGTTCCGGCTCGTGGGCGCCCCAGTTCTGCAGGCACCAAGCGATACAGCGGTCTCGATCGTCTGGGCAGTCAACGACACGAGCACCGGCTGGGTCGAATACGGCAAGACACCTGCGCTCGGCTCGAAGTGCTCAACCAGTGACGGCGGGCTCCTGCCGCTCGACGACGTGGTGCACAAGGTGCGCGTGACCGGCCTCGAACCGGGCACCAAGTACTTTTACCGTGTCTACTCCGCGCCGATCGCTTTCCACGGTCCCTACGACATCCGGCGCGGCCGGCCATTCGCAAGTCCCGTCCATTCATTCTCCACACTCGACAACGGGCGCGGCGCAGACACCACCTTTTCTGTGATCAACGACACCCACGAAACGCCTGCGACGCTGAAAGCACTGATCGGCCGTCTCGGCGCGCAGCCAACCGCCATGACTTTCTGGAACGGCGACATGTTCAACGACATCCGTTCCGACGCGCATCTCGCCGAACAGCTCCTCACGCCCGCAGGCATGGCGTACGCGACCGACGTACCGATCTGCTTCACGCGGGGCAATCACGACGTCCGCGGCGCCGGCGCGCGCCATCTCTCCCGCTTCGTCGACACGCCGAACGGCCTGCCGTATTACTCATTCCGGCAGGGGCCGGTCGCCTTCATCTGCCTCGATACCGGTGAGGACAAGCCCGACGATCATCCGGTCTATGCCGGACTCGGCGAGTTTGCGGCCTATCGCCAGCAGCAGCGCGAGTGGCTCGCCATGGAGCTTGCGAAGGATCACATCCGCACTGCTCCCTTCCGCGTCGTCGTTGCACACATCCCGCTGTACTCGGCAAGCGGGCCGCGGCCCGCCGGAACTCCGGACCCGTACGGCGGAACAGGATTGAGCGGCGGCGAGGACGCGCGCGCGAAGTGGCACGACCTGCTCGTCAAGGCGAACGTCGACCTGATCATCGCGGGTCACACGCATCGCTATGCCTATCTCGATCGGGACGCGACGCGCCCGTTCGCCCAGCTCACCGGCGGCGGCCCGAGCCCGGAAGCGGCCACGCTCATTCAGGGGCGGGCCACGGCACGAGAGCTGGTTGTCACGATGACAAAGCTCGATGGCACAGACATCGGCCGCTATACATTCGCGAGCCGTGGATAGGCGGATTACCTAGCGCTCGATTCCATACTCCAGCGAAATGGTCCCGGTGGTCTTGAGCACTTTGTGGCTCAGTAACTTCAGGCCGACCCTGGTATACGGAGGTGGCATCAGCGGAATCCCGGCGCCGAGAAGGACCGGGATCAACGACACTTCGACGGTGTCGACCTGTCCTGCTTCGAGCAGGCTCCGGAACAGTACGCCGCCGCCGAAGAGCGCAATGTCTTTGCCGGGCTGTTCGCGCAGGCGCTGCACCACGCCGGCCGCGTCGTCGCTGACGATCGTGAAGCCGGGATGGTCTTCAGGGCGGAGCGTGCGTGAGAAGACGTAGGTCGAGAAGCCGGGCATGGGTTCCGCCTGGCCGGTGTCGGCCATCGCCATGAAGGTGCGGCGGCCAATCAGGAGGGTGTCGGTACTGTTTGAAGAGCGAGGCGAAGTCGATTTCGGGATCCATCAGGATCCAGTCAGCCTGACCCTCTGGTCCTGCGATGAAGCCGTCGAGACTCACCGCGCCGCCGAACCGTACTCGTCGCATGGGGCTGCTCCTTTCAGACCTCAAGACCGATCATCTTAAGACCTTTCACCCCAAACCGGCGCGTGGTTCTGTCGAGGAGCCTATGCGGAACAGCTATGTGTCGCGCCGGCTTTCGAGGCCGCCGCCGACGGCCGGCAGCCGCTCGGGCAGCTCCACCAGCCCAGTGACGAGAACTGGCTTCGTTTCACCTCCCAGCACACGTGACAGGCGCGGCACCGCGCCACGACGCCCGCGTCGAAGAGCAGGTCGATGCCCTGTTCCGGCAGCGAGATGTCCGCCCGTCCGCGCAACAGCCTCTTGACTGCCGCCAGGATCGGCGCGATCGGATCAGTTGGCATCCAACCGATTCATCCTGATGACCGACGCCAGCAGTTCTCTTGCGGCGGATTCGGGCCTGGCAGGCTCTTCGACCGGCTCCCAACCGAGGGACTCGCCGATTTCTTCGGCGACATCGACAAGCCGGCGATTTACCCTGAACGCCCCGTGGGGCGTATGAACGATCCCGCGGTCCACGGACGGATGTCGAAATAGGGCCATGCGTTTTCTGCCTCCTGGAGATGCGGTGCTCACAGGGGCAACGGCAATGCCGGGCCACTTTCGTAAGATCTGGGCCGATTTTGTTCAGTCCCGCCAGCGGCTCCCGTTACGGTTTCGTCAGCGGCTTACGAACCTGTCGCGCCGGCGATTTGAGCAAGGCCGCCAGGCGGCGAAGTCAAACAACCTTTGGATTCGTGTTAGTGTCCGTCGACTTGACTGCGCCGACCTCTTCGTCCGAAGCCTCCCTCGTCAAATCCATCGGCACCTTCGGCCTGGCCGCGAGCATCGTCAATGTGACGATCGGGGGAGGGATCTTCCGGTTGCCTGCCGACATGGCGGCGACGCTGGGACCGACGGCACCGGTCGCGTATCTGCTCTGTGCGGTCGCCATGGGGCTGATCGTGCTCTGTATGGCAGAAGCCGGAAGCCGCGTGTCGCTGACGGGCGGGCCCTACGCGTACGTCGGAGTCGCCTTCGGGCCGTTCGCCGGGTTTCTTGCCGGGTTCCTGCTCTGGATGGTGCTGACGTTCGTCATGGCCGCAGTGGCGACTGGTACCTGACGGCGAGTCTTGGTGTCCTCGTGCCGTCGGTCGCCTCGCCGGCCGCGGCGACTGCCGTGCTGGTCGTGATTTACGGTGTCTTCGCGACGATCAACATCCTGGGCGTTTCTCGGGGCTCCACCGCGAATACCGTTCTGACCGTCGCCAAGATCCTCCCCTTGCTGCTCTTGATTGCGGGCGGGCTGTTCGCGATCGACTCCGCCAACCTCGTCATCGCCGAGCCGCCTGCCCTCACGACGCTCGCCCGCAGCAGCATCCTGCTCCTCTTCGCTTTTGCCGGGATCGAGGCGGCGCTTGTTCCAGGCGGTGAGATGAAGAATCCTGCGCGCACCGTTCCTGCGGCGATCCTCATCGCGATGGTCACCATCACCATCCTCTACGCCGCGCTGCAATTTGTCGCGCAAGGCATTCTCGGTCCGGCGTTGGCGGGCTCGAAGACATCACCGCTCGCCGATGCCGCCGGGATCGCGATGGGTGGTTGGGCGCGGCACGTACTACTCGTCGGCGCGGTGGTATCGATGCTCGGCCATGCGGGTACGGCAATCCTGGTCACGCCCCGCATGCTGTTCGCATTCGCGCGGGACGGGTTCCTGCCGGCAGCGCTCGCACGACTGCATCCCGTCCATCGGTCGCCGGTCGCCGCGATCCTGTTACAGTGCGCGATCGTGCTGGTGCTTGCGGCCACGAGTACCTTCGAGCGTCTCGCGATCCTCGCCAATCTCGCGACTCTGGTGGTGTACGGGATGTGCTGTGTCGCGACCTGGCAGCTGCGCCGCCGCGATGTTCGCACCGGTGGCATCCCGTTCAAGGTTCCGGCACCGGCCCTCGTGATCGTGCTGGCCTGCCTCGTGATCGGCTGGATGCTCACCAGCGTCACGCTGGCGGAGTGGGGCGCCTTCGCGATCGCGCTGGCAATTGCCTCAGGCATCTTCGCATTACGCCGGCGCACCTAGATCACCCTGGGCCGCGAGTCAGCGGTGACGCAGCGGGTCGGCGCGGTCAAGCCCGAGGACAGCGACAACTAGCGGGGCGCCGGTTCGTACGGTCCGCCTCCGGCGGTCACGACGTCACCACGACACGACCAACACAACGGGACGTAATGAAAGGTCGAGTCGTTGAGTCGTAGTGTCGTCGTGTTGTGCCGTAGGCATCCTCGTTGACCCGCTGAGCACAGACCTCCGAACTCCCAACTGCCAAGTTCCCATCGGCCACCCGATTCCAGAGCCGACCGAGCCGGTGCGATGATGTAGCCATGCCGCACTTCGATGACATCCGCCTCGAGACTCCGCGCCTGGTCCTGCGCCCGCCGCGAGAAGAGGACCTTGGTGCATGGTCCGAAATGATGCTCGACGAGGAAGTGGCACGTTTCATCGGTGGCGTCATGCCCAGGCCGGTCTGCTGGCGTCAGTTGATGACGATGATCGGTGCCTGGCACGCGCAGGGGTTTGCGATGTTCTCCGTGATCGAACGCGCGAGCGGCCGCTGGATCGGTCGTGTCGGCCCGTGGCGACCGGAAGGCTGGCCCGGGAACGAGATCGGCTGGGCCATCGCCCGTCCGGCCTGGGGACTCGGCTACGCCGGTGAAGCCGCGACCATCGCAACTGACTGGGCCTTCGACACTCTCGGCTGGACCGACGTGATCCACTCGATTGCGCCGGAGAATCGGCCATCGCAGCGGGTCGCGGAGAAGCTCGGCTCCCGGAATCTGGGTCCTGGAAAACTACCGGCACCGTTCGAAGATGACCCGGTCGACCTCTGGGGACAAACGCGGGAACAGTGGCTCGAAAGGCGGCGCAACCTGGCGCCGTAGGTCATCACGGGCGGCCTCCGAATCGATTCGGCGGCAACGCGCCGGCTTGCTACTTGGGCAGCACCTCGATCGCAACAACCGTGCGAATTCCTGTGGCACCGGGACGCCACGTGACGTAAACGCGCCAGGGCTCCTCCAGCGGACCGCACCCGATCCGGTCAGGCAGATCGTCGCGGTGTTTTGAGAAGTCCACGGCCTCGACCTTTGGCGCGTGAAGTACCTCGGCTCCGGCAGCGCTCCGGATGTGGAAGCTCACCGCTCCACCGGCCAAGCAGGAGATTCTCTCGAGCGTCCCCTCCATGCGCTGTTCACCATCCTGCACTACCCGGAACGCCGGCTGGACGCCTGCCTTGCCGGCGGCGGAGCCGGGCGCGTCTTCGCGGGATCGTCCAGGTACCGCTTGCTGGGTTTGGCCGATCGCGGCGGACTGTCGTTGTCGGAACGCTTCCACCTGATTGACGTACTCCATCAGGCTGGTGGCGCTGGTTCGCACGTGTGGCTGCGCACTGGGCGAAAGCATCGGTCCGAGCACGGCACGGGCCAGTGCGAAGTCGCCGAGCTCCGTCAGCACGTGCGCATGGATGATGGCGTAGTCAGCGCGTCCGGGCGCGAGGATTCGGGCACGCTCTATGTTCGCGCGGGATTCCGCGTTTGGACGGTTCCGGCCGACGAAGTCGAGTCTGACCTGCGCCGCCAGCGCGTTTGGGACCTCACGCACTTTAGCAACGGCTGCGAAGTGGGCACGAGCCGCAGCCAGTCGATCGGCAGGAACGTCCGTCTCCCGGTCGATACTCTCGGTCAGCGTCGTCCCCGCCATGTAGCGGACCAACCAGTCGTCCGAGGGCTCCATCGCGGTCAACCTCGCAGCAGCGGCATCGCGATTACCTTTCGCGAGATCCACCTGCGCTTTCGCCACGTTGACGTGAGCATGCGCACTTTCACTCTTGAGAGCCGCGTCCGCGAGCAGCGCGGCCTCGTCTGTCCGCTGTTGCCGGAGCCGCAATCCAGCCAGGAAAGCCGACACTTCCGGCTGCGCCATGGGTCGCGCCGCAGCGTCAACGCGGGCGACCGCCTCCTCGAACTTGGCGCGGTAGGCCTTGAACTCATATGGCTGGATGTAGTTGCGCAAGTCCCGGTCGAAATCCGAGCCGCCAAATGCCTGGCGCCACGCCTCGGCGGTATTCGTGCCCCTCTGGACCGCAGCCATGAACGTCGCCAATTCCTTGCCGCGCGCTGGCTTACCGTGGAGGAGCATGTGAGTTACCGCCCAGGACTGCGCGTAAAAGACCGAGCGGCGCTCGCCCTCGTTGTAGAGCGGCGAGTCATGATCGACGGCAATCAACTCACTCATCGGGAGCAGCCGGACTTCCCTGAGCCGCTGCAGGTGCGAGTCGACCGGCCGCCCGATGACCGCCTCGCGGCCGCCGCGGGTATAGCTGTAGGTGCTGTAGTACTCAGCGAGACCTTCGCTCAGCCAGGTCGGCAGGTTCATGATGACGTTGGACACCATCAGGTGGGCGTACCCGTGAAACAGTACGCGCAGCCGTTCATCGCCAACGTCGCTGAGGAGCGTGATGTAGTTCGCGGCCGCGCCTGAATAGAAGACACCGCCAACGTCGACCGGTTTTCCCTTGTAGAGCGGCTTGTACGGTGTGTAGGCGCGATCATGCGGAAAAACGACGACGACCGTCGGCACTGCCGTCGCCGTGGCCTTCGCGCTGATTACTCGGCCGAGTGTTTCGCGAAATCCTTCGAATTGGACCGCGATGTTTTTCAGCTCACGTTCGCTCGTCTCGCCGATGACGATGAAGTTGGGACTGTCCAATCGCCGCCACTCGGCTGCCGCTCGGTCCGGAGCGAGACATAGGGCGAGGCCCAACAGAACAGCAAAGGCTCGGACTTTCACGGCGCCAGTATATCCAGCCGGCGTTGAAGTTCTCCGGGTGTTTTCCCGCATAAGACACCAGGAGGGTTCACGTGAAACTAACGCTCGGCTATCCCGCACTTGCTGCCTCGGCGGTCGCCATGCTCGATGGCGTGCATTTCGAACGCATCGGAACCGCGCTCGACGCCGCCCGTGAAGATCGCATCGCGCGCGGCGAACTTGTTTCCGCGGCCTGCCGGATCACGATCGAGGTCGCCTCCGGTCAGGGCAGCGCCTTAACACCGGCTTCCGGGAACATCGAGCACTTCCCGCTCCTCGTTGACGTGCCTGACATCACGCTCATTGGCGCGCTAACGATGCAGATCGATGACAGCGGGCGGGCCACTGGTCAAGGCTCTGGAAGTGGTGCGACCACGCTGACACCGGTCGAACCGCTCCCGATCCTCGCGGGCGCTTCGACGCCACTCATCGTGGTGAATGGTCACCCCGGGGGATCGGCCGACAACGGTTTTATCCTGGAAGGATTCGTTCGGCAGTCGGGCCACGATCCCGCCATCGATGCCGGCGGCCAGGGCGTGGTGTCGCTGGGTTGTTGACGAGTGAACGTTGTCGCGAATGATCGCCTCGACCCTGTTGCGGACATTGGGTGCGCCAAACACCGAGCGCGTCCACCCGGATGCCGATTCCCACCGGTTCGGACTCATCGTTCATGCGGCCTTCCCCGTGGCCAACACCGTTCGAAAGGGCGATGTCGCGGTGACCCTGAGCGGAAATGTCTTCGAGCAGAGTTGCCAGGCGAGATTGCTGGTTTCGTTGGCACGGCAAACGACGGCGTTGGGCCTGAATCCGCAACCGTACTTGCTCAACTCGACGTTTGAACTCGATCTGGGCGGGAACATCGACTGGCAGGACGTCTGGTACAGCCATCCCGCCGGCTTCGGAAACGCCCTCGTCGTCGACGGGCTCGAGATTCCAAACGGCAGCCGTCACTTCTACTCAGCGGCGGGATGCCCGTCAATGTGATGCGCGACGACTCAGCGCAGGTTCAGGTGCTCAGTAGCGACACGAACCCCGGGTCGTTGCGCAACCAGGCAAACGCCGCGTCCGACTTGATGTAGAGGACGGCACTGCTGCGCTCGGCATCAGCGCGGCGCAGCCACTCCAGCGTTTCGTCACGATCGTGCAGCTCGGCGTGCAGCTTGCCGATGTCGAAGGACGGCTGGTAAGGCAACGCCCGCAGCTGCTCGAGGACCTTATGCGCGCCGGCACGGTCGCCACGGCGCGCCCGGATCCGGCCGAGTGTGGCCAGCGGCACGGCGGGGCTCGATGCCATGTTCAACAGCGCCGTGACCTCCCGTTCCGCTTCGTCGAGACGACGCATGTCCATATAGGTCCAGGCGCGGTACATGCGGGCGGGCCGGAACGTCGGGTCGCGGGCGAGGACGTTCTCGCAGAGTTTGATGGCCTGCTCGTATCGACCGCTGAGTTGCGCCAGCCAGCCGTGGATCGCTTGGGGCATGGACGCGAGCGGATCCAGATCCTGCGCGCGCTGCAGCGCCGCGAAGGCCTCGTCAAACCGCCCGAGCGCCGCAAGGAACTCGCCGTGCCACTGATGCGCGGTCGCGTAGCCGGGGTTCAGCTGGATCGCGCGCTGGAAACTCCCTTCCGCTGCGGCCCAGTCCCGCTCCAGCGCCATCGAAAGCCATGCCCGGGTGGTGTGCGCCTCGGCGAGGGAGGGGTCCAGTCTCAACGCGGTGTCGGCCGCCTCGCGGGCACGGCCATATGCCTCGGCGGGCAGCACGTCACGGTAGTCGCCGAGCACGGCGTACACATCGGCGAGTCCGGCGTAGGCGAGGGCGAAATCGGGATCCCGGCTGATGGCGTCCTTGAACAGCTGCACCGCCTGCAGCAGGTTCGCATAGCTGCGAAGGTTCCATTGAAAGCGGCCGCGAAGATACGCCTGGTAGGCCTCGGGATCGACGCTCGTCCGGCGCGACAGCCGGGCGGTCTCGGCGGGCGACAGCTCGCCGCGGATCTCGCGGCCGATGATCGACGCAATCTCGCGCTGCAGTTCGATCGCATCGCTGAGCGGCTTCTCGTATTGCCCACGCCAGATCTGGCGCTGCGTCCTCGCGTCGATGAGCCGGGCGGTGATCCGCACGCGAGTCTCCGTCCGCAGCACCGCCCCCTCGATGATCCCGTCCACCTTCAACGCCTGGGCGATGTCGGGCAGGCTCCGGGTTGTCTCCTTGAACTGCATGACCGACGTGCGCGAAATGACACGAAGGTTTCCAATCGCCGAAAGATCGGAGATCAGCGCCTCGGTCATGCCGTCCGCGAAGTACTGCTGGTCCTCGGCCTTGGACAGGTTCTGAAGCGGAAGCACGGCGAGCGACTGGATCTGCACACCCGGCGCGGGATCCGCGACGACGCGGCGGCTGGACCACCACACCAACGCCACAACCACCACCGCGATCACGCCGACGAGAGCCACCAGACGGTTCTTCGAGCGGGCTACCGGCGGCAGCGTGGCGACGGGTGTCGAAATCCGTTCCAGCGCGGCCGATACCTCGGTGGCCGCCTGGTAGCGCCGCGCCGGCTCCTTCGCCAGCAGCGTGCGAATCACATCAGCGAGGGGCGCCGGCAGTTCCGCCGGGATTCGCGGCGGGTCGCGCATGATCGCGGTTGAGAGCCCGAGCGCCGTATTGCCGACAAAGGGCCTCGTGCCGGTCGCCATCTCCACGAGCATGACCCCGAGCGCCCAGAGATCGCTTCTCGCATCGGCCGGCCGGCCCTCGAGCACTTCCGGCGCCATGTACGGGAGCGTGCCGGCGATATCGTAGTCAGCCGTCAGCGTCTGGATGGACTGCGTCGCGGCGGCCAGATCCACGGTGGACATCCGCCGTGCGATGCCGAAGTCGAGGATCTTGGGCCGGCCGTCAGAGGTAATGACGACGTTGGCGGATTTGAGGTCACGATGCACGATCCCGCGGGCATGGGCATGGGCGAGTGCGTCGGCAAGCTGCGACGCCAGGCGCGTGACCGTCGGGATGGGCAGGCCGTGGCCGCCGAGACGCCGGTCGAGGGGTTCGCCGTCGACCAGTTCCATGACCAGGAAAGGCCGTGGCCCCGTCTCGTTGATCTCGTGCAGCGTGCAGATGTTCGGATGGTTCAGCGCCGACGCGCTCCGCGCCTCCCGCAGCAGCCGCTCCGCGGCGTCGTCATGATCGCCGGTCAGGAGCTTGATCGCGACGTCCCGCTCGAGACGGACATCGCGGGCGCGGTACACTTCGCCCATGCCGCCCGCACCGAGCGCGGCGGTGATCTCGTATGAGCCGAGACGCGTGCCGGGCGACAGCGGGATCGGGACCGTCATATTCGGGTGCGGGCATTCTATGTGGTCTGAGCCCGGCCGTCCTGCGATATCGATGCGTTATCGCTCTTGCTTGCCGTCGAAGACGACGACATCTGCATCGCCCTCGCCGATGGCCGCCAGCACTGAGCGGCCATCGGCGGACCAGGAAACACGGCGAGCGATGAAGATGGGCCGGTCTCCGAAGTCCGTCACCTGGCGCCATTCACCACTCGCGGTGGATAAGGTCCAGATGTTGGTAGTCGCCCCGTCGGTCAATGGCAATGCCAACCTCTGTCCGTCCGGCGACAAGGCGGGTTGCACGATCTGCCACTGGGGAGCGCGACTGGCCGCGATGCGGGCAATCACCCGTGATGGCGCATCTTCTGGTGACGCCGCGTGGATCTCGAACCCGGGGCTGCCGTCGGTGAGCGTCCGATCCACCATGAAGAAAAGGGTCGAACCGCGGACCGCCACGACGTTGCGGGCGCGGCCGGGCCTGACCACTACCGGCTTCCCGCCAACTGCGGGAATCTTGTGGATGGTTCCCTCATCGAGGTAGTACACCCACTGGCCGTCCGAAGACCAGGTCATGCCAAGCCCGCGCGGCACGAGGTTGCGCATGTTGCTGCCATCCGGGCTGACCGTCCAGATACCGAAGGCCAGGCCGGTCAGTCCGCGGGATGACACGAACCCGATTCGGTTCGCCTCTGCCGACCAGATCGGTACTCCGAGGGTGACGCTGGGATCGCGCTCGTGCGTGATCTGGCGCCATTCGCCAGTGGCGGTATTCACGGTCCACAGGTTCACGTGCCCGCCGCTGTCCGAAAGGAACGCAATCTCGCGGTCGTCGTTCCCGACGGTTGGGGTTTGAACCTGTCCTGTCTGTCTCGTGATGCGGACCCCTCCTCGGACGTTCTGCTCCGCACTCCCGTCCACCGGATATCGCCAGAGGTCAAACTGGATGTTCAGGCGACTGGCGACGATGGTTCCGTCACTGTGTACGTCGGGATGCAGGTAGGAGACATCGGTCGAGACCGCCTGACGAGGCGTGCCACCGTCGAGTTCAACCTCCCACAGACCGAGCGTCGGTAGATACGGCATCGTCGTGCCCCGGCTCGAGCTGTAGATGATCCCGGCGCTGTCGGGGCGCCACGCCAGGCCGTGAATCTGGCGATTGTCACGCGTCAACTGACGCGGCGCGCCGCCGGTGACAGGAAGCGCGAAGAGATCCCATCGAAAACCGTCGCCGGCCTGATACGCCACCCAGCGGCCGTCCGGAGACCAGCGCGGGTGCCGGTAATACCCAGGATCAGTCATGGTCCCGATGACCTGCACGTCAGCGCCGTCAGCGGAAGTCGCAACCAGCTCGGTGCGGTCGCCGTTCAGACGAAAGCACACGAGCCGTCCGTCCTTGCCAACGTCGGCCCCGCCGATGCTGTCGATGAGACGACGCGGCGCTCCGCCGAGTGCCGGGATCACCGAGATCGTCCCCTGAACATCGCCGCGAACAGCCGGCGAGAAGTAGATGATCGAGGTCGAGTCCGGCGACCAGCGCGGCTGCTCGTGGTCGGCCTCATCTTTCGTTATCTGGAGCGGCCTGCCGCTCGCCATCAGCCGCACAAAGATCTGTTGATATCCATTGACACGGGCGGTGAACGCAACGGACTTGTGGTCGGGAGCGATGGCCGGAAAGTCCTCGATCCCGCTGAAATCGGTCAGCCGATGGACCGCTGCCACGGTACCGGACGACGGGCGATCTGTCTGTCGCCCCAGGTAGAAGCCGCCGGCGACCAATGCTGCTGCGACAAGCCCGCCAACAGGTAGCAGTGGCATGAAGCGGCGCCGGCGCTCGGGGCTTGTCGTGGATGCTGCGTCAATGCCGTCGAGCGCGAAAATCAGGTCGGGCGCGCTCTGGAACCTGTCGGCGGGGTCCTTCTCGAGACAGTGTCGCAGGATCCGCGTCAGCGCCACCGGGCAGGCGACCGACGGGGAAAGATCCGGCACGTCCTCACGCAGAACAGCGGTCATCGTTTCAGCGCTGGTGTCACGGCGAAAAGGCGAGATACCGGAGAGCATCTCGTAGACCACCACACCCAGGCTGAACAGATCGGAACGGAAATCGACTCGATCACCGCGCGCCTGCTCGGGCGACATGTAAGCAGCGGTTCCGGTCGGTCCAAGGTCGTGTACCGTCTCGGTCTGGACCGTCGACACCGCCTCGGGGTTCACTTCTCGCAGCTTCGCGATCCCGAAGTCGAGGATCTTAATGCCGCCGTCACGAGAAATGAAGATGTTGGCCGGCTTGATGTCGCGGTGCACGATCCCGTGTGCATGCGCGGCGGCGAGCCCACGCGCGATCTGGCGCGCGAACTCGATGGTCTTGGGGACGGAGAGTGAACTGCGCCGGATCCGATCGGCAAGCGTCTCTCCCTCCAGCAGCTCCGTCACCATGTACGGGGCCCCATCGTGGCGGCCAACGTCATGGATCGCCAGGATGTTCGGGTGAACGAGGCGCGCGACGGCCAACGCTTCCTGCTCGAAACGATGGAGTCGATCAGGGCTGTCAGCGAAGGCGGGCGCCAGAACCTTGACGGCCACGTCGCGGCGAAGCCGTGGGTCATGAGCGCGGTAGACCGCGCCCATTCCTCCAGCCCCGACCAGCGCGACGATGGTGAACGGGCCGATTCGGGTATCCGCCGGGATAGTCATGAGGTCCGGTGCGCCGGTCAGATTCTAAGGCAACCCCGTTAGAATGCATTGCCGTGATCTACAGGTTTGGCGATTTCGCGGTCGACACGAGCACGCGGCAACTGCTGGCGGGCGCCGATGAAATTCACCTGTCGCCGAAATCCTTCGACCTGCTGCTGACGCTTCTCGAGCGGCGCTCACAGGCGCTCTCGAAGGCTGAGCTCCAGGAGATCTTATGGCCCGCGACCTTCGTGGGCGAGACCAACCTGGCCACCCTTGTTGCCGAGATTCGCCGTGCCCTTCGCGACTCGGCGCAGGAACCGGCCTTCGTGCGCACGATCCATCGGTTCGGTTACCGCTTCGTCGGGGCGGTAGCCAGCACGACCGACGCCGCCGAGGCACCGCACATGGTGGTGACGAGTGAGGAGCGAGAGTTCCTGCTCGTCGAAGGCGTCTCGATCATGGGCCGGGCGCTTGACGCGACGATCAGGGTCGATTCCGGCGGCGTGTCCAGGCATCACGCGCGCATTACAGTCGCTGGTGATCGCGCGCTGCTAGAGGACCTCGGCAGCAAGAACGGCACGTTTCTGTCGGGACAGCGGGTCGAGGAGCCGTTGCTGCTTCACGATGGCGATCAGATCCGAATCGGCCCGGTCGCCCTGACGTTCCGAGTCTCGTCCGAGACGCGGCCCACCGAGACCTTGCTTGAACTCCCGCGTCCCTCTGACGAGGGATGATTCATCACTCGTCGCCCTGGGTCTCATTGGCCCTGACGAACTTGAGAACCCGGCCACGCTGCACGCGATCGAGCGCGGTTTTCGTCTCGTCCAACGCGCGCGCGAAGGCGAGCCCGTATAGAAAGCCGGCATCGAACTCCGCCACCCCTGGGCTCGCCTCGGCCTCGGGATCCTCCTCGCAGAGGAGCCCACTCATCGCGTCGATGAGCAGCTGTCGTTCCGTCGCAATCACCATCCCGAGCTTGGCGAGTTCGTCCTCGGGCAACGGGTCTGGTCCCTGGTCGGCCGCCTTCAATGTCAGGTTCACGAGCTCGGTCGTGTGCCGGTTGATCTGATCGTCCCAATCGCTCATGAAGTCTGTCCCTCGCGTGGTTTCGACTGATTATCACCCGGCTCCGCCGCGGCGTCGTTCGGCCAACCTATTTGACGCGGGCGCCCGGGAACGATGGAATGGTTCGATGAACACGAACCCGACCTCGGGCCCGCTCTTCACCTGGACTCAGGCGATCTACGCACTGCACGCCTTCAGCCTTCTCACCGGCCTCCTCGGCGCCGCCACGGTGGTCGGGGCGTTCCTCACCGGGTGGCCGTCGATCATCGCCGTGATTCTGAACTATGTGAAGCAGAGCGAGGTGCGCGGGACGTGGCTCGAATCGCACTTCCGGTGGCAGATCCGAACATTCTGGTATGGCCTGCTCTGGGTCGGACTCTGCATCCTGTTCATCGTCGGAACGTTCGGGGTCGGCATCCTGATCGCCTGGCTGCCGCTGTTGATCGTCGGCGTCTGGTTCGTCTATCGGACCGTTCGCGGCTGGATCGCGCTGCGGGAAGGGCGCGGGATGTACGTGTAACACCTACCCAGATACGTAGGTTGCAGATCCCTCGGGAGGCCTCAGAATGGCAGCTTGGGGGAACGACCATGAAGGCGACGCTACACGCGGTGCTGGGTATCCTCTTTACAGCCGGTTGCAGCGGTGGCGGTCCCACGACGCCGCCACCACCACCGCCGCCGGGCGGCGGGGGGACGCTGATCCTGTCGGGGATCGTCTACGGGATTGAAGCAACGGGCCGCCGGCCGCTGGTTGGTGCGACGGTGGATATCAGCGAGCCGGGCGCGGCCTGGGGCACCTTCGGGCGTCCGGTGACCAATGCCAGCGGCCGCTATACGTTTGGATCGCTGTCCCCCCGCCATTACGTGGGTCGGGCCACGATGCCGGGCTACGACGAATCGACGACAGTGGCGATCGGCTACCTCGAGACGTCGAAAACTGTCGACTTCGAGCTGGTTCAAACCGGATTGTTCTCCGGGCCCGCAACAGTGACGTCGATTGAGCCAACAGTCGGTTCAACCGGCGGCGGGACCCCAGTGACGATTCGCGGCACCAACCTTCGGTCCGGCAGCACGCTGACGTTCGGTACGGAATCCACGACCGCCTATCTTCTGAACCCCACCACGATTTACGCCGTCAGTCCGACGCATGGCGAAGGAGCCGTGAACGTGAGCGTCACGAGCCCCAGTGGCGAGAACGCGACGCTGGCAGGAGGGTTCAGGTTCGCGCCGCCGGGCTCCTTCAACTTCAACGGTACCTGGACCGGGTATGCACTCGCCCATCCGGCCAGCCAACAGATCGGGACTCGCTCCCAGACCCACTCCGACATGGACATGGAACTCGTGATCGAGAACAACACACTGACCAGATTCACGTGCGGCGGGGCGACGGTCGGCCTGCCGACGCCACTGCCTGCCGTCAGCAACGGTGCCTTCTCGTTGCCGGAAGGTACGGTCACCTTGACCGGACGAATCGTGTCCGCCGCCATGGCGATTGGTACGATCAACACACCGGCGTGCCCGGGCACGAGGTGGGAAGCGGTTCGACAGTAGGAGGCCGGCTGAAATGACTGCGGTCCGTCGCGTCGTTCGCGCGTGCGTTGCTGCCGGGCTCGCCCTCCATCTCGCGTCTGCGGCAGCATCGGCACAGACCGACAGTGCGGTCCGCGGGTTGGTCGTCGGCGCAGACAAGTCGGTACTGGCAGGATGCACCGTGACACTGACGTCGGTTGCGACCGGCGAGGCGTCCGTCGGCCGGACTGACGCCACAGGCTGGTTCACCTTCCCCATCGTCCCACCCGGTGAGTACCGGTTGTCGGTTTCTCTGGATGGATTCACTGCCAGCAATCTGACACTCGCCGTCGAACCGCGCGAGGTCAGGACGCTCACGGTGTCGCTCGACGTCGCCGGCGTCAAGGTCAGTGTGGAGGTGGCGGGGGCGCGGCCGGCGACGGCAGGCATCCATTCACCGAGTTCCACCACGTTGACGAGCGAGCGGCTCGATGCGATGCCGGCGTTCCAGCGCACGACTCTGTCGGATGCAATCGTCACTCTCGCGCCGGGAATGATCCGTGGGCACGACGACTTCGTGCACATCCGTGGTCATGAGGTCGCACTCAATCCGGTCATCAACGGCGTGTCGTTCTGGGAGAACACGCATTCCGTGTTTTCGGCAGGGCTGAGTCCCGACGTGATCGAGACCGCCAACGTGATACCCGGCGGATTCCCGGCTGAGTATGGCAATCGCTTTGGCGGCGTCATCGATATCGTCACGCGGTCCGGGTTTCGAATGCCGAACCGTGGTGCGGTCACGCTCAGCGCCGGCGGTGCTGGCCGTTTGCGCGCCGCCGGTGAACTGGGGGGCCATCGCGGCAGGTTTGGCTATTTCGTGTTCGGCACCCTGCTCGAATCTGACCGTTTTCTCAGTCCACCCGATCGGGTCGCGATCCACGACGATGCGCGTGGCGCGCATGTGTTTACGCAATTGGAAAGCAGCCCCGGCCGCCTGGGAGCGGTGAAGGCCGTCGTGATGCTGGACGGGACTGAATTCGAGATTCCCAGGACGGCAGTGGACGTCGTGCTCCGGCCTCTGGCCAACGTTGAGCAGGATACGCGGCAGCAGACCGCGATCGTGGGCTGGTCGGCGGTAATGAAAAATCTGGTCGTCACGGCCTCCGGCTACCAGCGATGGTCGAGGGCACGCCTGTTTCCGGCTGAAGGACCGTTGACGGTGCGGGCCGAGGGCAGCCGCGAACTCTCGACGCTCGGCGTCAAGATCGATGCGACGCGTTTCAGCGGGCGTCACACACTGAAGGCCGGCGTGGATGTGGTCGGGCTCCGTCCAGAGGAGAGCCTGGGCTACAACTACGCCGGCTATCTCGAGTTCACCCACCTGGTCGGCCTGCCTCACATCCACATCGTCAATCAGTTCATCGGCTTCGATGGCTCGGATACGGGCGGCCAGGTCAGCGCCTATCTGCAGGACAGCATCCAGGCCGGCAACCGGTTGACAGTGGATCTCGGCATTCGCGTCGACCGGTACGACCTGATCGTGTCTGACACTCACGCAAGCCCTCGCGTGAACATCGCCTTTCGGGTTGCGGATGAAACCGTGATCCATGCCTCGTACAACCACTTCTTCGTGCCGCCGCCGATCGAGGGTGTTCTATCGAGCGGCGCAGGTCTGACGCGTTTCATCGAGGAGATCGGCACTGCCGTCGGCCCGGTTGGGCCTATCACTGAGGATCAGCTCGAAGGGGGGCTCACGACGATGGTCGGGTCCAGTGCATCTTGGGCTGACCAGTTACTGGCGAGAAACCAACAACCCGGTGCACACGACCATCTGGCCGGACTCACGCATCTACTCGTATGCGAGCTTTGAGCGGGCGCGAGCCTACGGGCTGGAGGCCAAGGCCGAATTGAAGTCGTTGCCTGCGGGCATCACTGGATATGTGAACTATGCGCTGGGCCGTGGGCACTTCCAGAATCCGGTCACGGGCGGCTTTGTCACCGAAGCCGCGCACATCGCGGATACGAACCGGTTTCTTGCACCCATGGACCAGACGCACACGTTGACCAGCGGACTGACCTATCGTCATGCGGCCAGCGGACTGTGGGGAGGCAGCGCAATCGAGTACGGCAGCGGAACGCCGATGGGTCATGGCGGGCCTGGGCACGAGCACGCGCCAGGGGAAGCCGACCATGAAGACGTCCAATCGTCCGGAGGCCCGCCTCGAGTACCCGGGCACTTCACAGCGGATGCGACCATTGGCATCAACCTGATGCGCGACGCCAGGCGACGAGCGAGACTCGCGCTGCAGCTCGACATCGAGAACATCTTCGACAATGTCTATCTGATCGCGCAGGAGGGCGAGTTCTCTCCCGCGCAGTTCTCAATTCCGCGTCTCCTGTCGTTCACCGCAAGAGTCCGCTTCTGACGCGCACCGTGGGCGCGCGTACCTGTTGATCCACCTGACGCCTCCATCATGAAGCTTCTGTTTTTCTACCTCAGGAACTACAAACCCCTGATTGCGCTGGCGCTCGTGCTCGCGACCATCAACCAGGTGTTCTCGCTGCTCGATCCGCTCATCTTCCGGCACGTGATCGACGAGTACGCCACCCGTTACCAGGAATATACGACCGGGGAGTTCTTCCGCGGCGTCAGCCTGCTGCTCGGCGCCGCGGTCGGCGTCGCCTTCGTATCTCGCGTCGCCAAGAATTTCCAGGACTACGTGATCAGCGTCGTCACGCAGCGGCTTGGCGCGCAGCTGTACGCCGATGGGATCAGGCACTCGCTCGATCTGCCCTATTCCACGTTCGAGGACCAGCGCAGCGGCGAGACGCTCGGCAAACTGCAGAAGGTCAGAACCGACGTCGAGAAGTTGATCGCGGTGTCGATCAACGTGCTCTTCACTTCGCTCGTCGGCATCATCTTCGTGATGGTCTATGCGTTCAGCGTCCACTGGCTGATCGCGCCGGTTTACTTCCTGACCGTTCCGCTCCTCGGCATCCTCAGCTCGATCCTGAGCCGCAAGATCAAGGTCATCCAGAAGGTCATCGTCGCCGAGACCACCGCGCTGGCCGGATCGACGACCGAGTCGCTGCGCAACATCGAGCTGGTGAAGAGCCTCGGCCTGGCGCAGCAGGAGATCAGCCGGTTGAACTCCACGACCGACAAGATCCTCCGGCTCGAGCTGCGCAAGGTGCGCTATCTGAGAAGTTTGAGCTTCATCCAGGGCACGGCGGTCAATCTGCTCAGGACGAGCATCCTGTTCCTGATGCTGTATTTGATCTTCGCGCAGGCGATCACGGTGGGGCAGTTCTTCTCGCTCTTCATCTATTCCTTCTTCATCTTCGGGCCGCTGCAGGAACTCGGCAACGTCATCAACACCTACCGGGAAACGGAGGTGTCGCTCGCGAACTTCGAGGCGATTCTCGCCATGCCCAAGGAGCGCCGTCCGCTCACGCCGGTGCCGATCGGGCCACTGGAGCGGCTCGCGTTCGAATCAGTTAATTTTCAGCACCAGGCGGCGTCATCGCCGGCGCTGAGCGACATCTCCTTCCAGGTCGCGCGCGGCGAAACGATTGCGTTCGTCGGGCCGTCGGGCGCCGGGAAAACGACCCTGGTCAAGCTGCTGGTCGGGCTGTATGCACCGCAGACCGGACGCATCCTCTACAACGGACAGCTGAGCACCGACGTGGACCTCGAGCAGTTGCGCGAGCGCATAGGTTTTGTCACCCAGGACGCGCAGCTCTTCTCAGGAACGATCCGGGAGAATCTGCTGTTCGTGAACCCCGGAGCATCCGACGCCGAGTGCCTCGAGGTGCTGCATCAGGCAGCGTGCGACAGCCTGCTGGCCCGCGCAGATACCGGGCTCGACACCGTGATCGGCGAGGGCGGTGTCAAAGTATCGGGGGGCGAGAAGCAGCGCCTGTCGATTGCGCGTGCGTTACTGCGGCGGCCGCAGCTGCTGCTGTTCGACGAGGCGACGTCATCGCTCGACTCGCTGACCGAAGAAGGCATCACCGACACGATCCGCGCCGTGACCGCCAACCGCGACGTGATCACCCTGATGATCGCGCACCGGCTGTCGACGGTGTTTCACGCCGATCGGATCTTCGTGCTGGAACAGGGACGGATCGTCGAGTCAGGTCGTCACGACGAGTTGCTCGAACACAAGGGGCTCTACTACGCCATGTGGCGGCAGCAGATCGGCGAGAGGCGGACCCCCCGCATCCCCGCCGGCGCAGTGGTCGCGCCGACGCATTGAACGCGGCGTCCGCTCGCTCCGCGAGAGCTCGAGTTCGACGGCCCGCGGCACCTGGTCGACCGGCGGCGCTCGCATCAAGGGCGAGGCAGAGTTCGAACCCTGCCGGCGATCCTTGTCGTCTTTAGTCGTATGGACAGAGACCCGTCGCAGGTGTCACCAATCGTCGGCCGGCACGGCTGGCGGTACGACGGCCGACAGCGTCCTTCGTTCGCGGTGCAACCGGGACCAGGCCAGGAGTCCGCGTGGGACTATCCGCGGCCACCTCGCGTCGAGCTCGACACGCGGGAGATCGTGGTCCGGGTCGCAGACGTCGAGGTGGCGCGGACCCGCCGTGGACAGCGCGTGCTCGAGACGGCGAGTCCGCCGACCTTCTACATTCCGCTGGCCGACATCGCGACCGAGTACCTGGAGCGCGCGCCCGGTTCAAGCAGTTGCGAGTGGAAGGGCACGGCGCGATACTGGACGGTGTCGGTGCCTCCTGTCGTCTTGACTGCGGTCGGATGGTCCTACGCTGATCCGCCGCCTGACCTCGACGCCATCCGCGATCACCTCTCGTTCTATCCGGGACGCATCGAGTGCTACATCGACCGCATCCGGGTGCTGCCACAAGCGGGGGGCTTCTATGGCGGCTGGATCACACCGGAGGTCGTCGGGCCCTTCAAGGGAAACCCGGGCTCGAACGGATGGTGACGCCGAGCCCCTTACCTGATTCGTGGTCGCGTCTGTGGAGACGCCCCTTTTTCAGGTTGAGATAACGCGTGCCCCGGAAGCCACTCATCGTCCTATGCCTGCTGTTGGTCGTTGCTCGCGACGGATCGGGCGGGCCAGCGAGCGTGCCGCAGGGCCGGGCGGGCGATATTCCGAGCGCCCCGGCGAATACCTGGAGCGCCAGGAGCAGCACGGGCCGCACTCTGGCTGGAACGTGGACCGCTGTTCCCGACCCGACGACTGGAACGGTCAGCGGAACGTGGACACTCGGCGACGCACAGGGAAGACCGGTGGCGCGCGGCGGATGGTCAGCTGCGAAGTCGCGGACAGGATGGACCGGTGCCTGGAGGGCGGCCGTTGCTGGCGGCAAGCTAGAGTATTCCGGCACGTGGCGCGCCGCTGTTGATCTCAAGCCCGATGCAGGCTTTGCCAGTCTTTTCGAGATGGCGGCGCGGGCGACCGTCAGCGGCAGCTGGCGAGCCGGCGCCCATTCGGGGGCATGGTCGATCAAGGCAAACAGCGGGACACGCCAACACCAGCGCCATTGAAATGCCGGTGTGACAGCCGGGTAACTTCTGGCAAAAAGGTCCCGCCCGAGCTTGAAGGTGTCCGTCTCGAGCCTTATAGTCGGACTCCGGCTCGATCCGCCGGGTCCTGTATCGACGCGATAACAGCCGAGAATGCCCATGCCCACTACACGCAAGCTCGAGGACATCGTCTCCAACCTCGACGACATGTCCGACACCATCGAAGAAATCAAGGATCGGGCCGAAGGCGAGCCGGTTGCCACCGGGAAACTCGATCGATTGCAAACAGACATGACCCGCACGAGTGAACTCATCGAGGAGACGCTCGAGACGGGTGTGCCCCCAGCTCAACAGGCGGATAAGAGTCAAGACTCGTAGTCTCGGCATCGACTGGGCGTTCTAACAGTCTCGGTGTTTCTTCTGTGTTTCTTCTGTGGCCTGTGTTTCTTCTGTGGCCCCTACTCGGACCTCAACGCCACCATGGGATCGATACGCGATGCGCGGCGCGCCGGAACGTAGCCGGCGAGCGCGGCGACGATGGTAAGAACGATCAGCATCCCGACGAATGTGACGGGGTCGGTCGGGGTCACGCCGAACAGCAATCCGCTGCCCGCGCGCGCGAGCAGCCACGAGGCCGCGGCACCGATCGTCATCCCTGCGGCGGCAAGCCACAGCGTCTGGCGGATGATCCGGACCTGAACGTCGCGCGCCGACGCGCCGATCGCCATGCGAATCCCGATCTCGTGCGTCCGCTGATTGACCGAGTACGAGATCAGCCCGTAGATACCGAGCGACGCGAGCACCAGCGCGAAGACCGCAAATCCTCCCAGTAACAGCACGAGAAAGCGGCGCGGCGAGACGGACTTGTCTACGATCTGCTGGAGCGTGCGGAAGTCGTTGCCGGCAAGGTTCGGAGCCACCGACTTCAGCGCAGTGCGTACCTCGAGCGCGAGCTGGGCCGGCGCAATTGTCGACCGCACCACCAGGTCGGCCGAAGGCTGATCCCGGCACTGGCGCATCGGCAAATACATCTCGTTACCCGACTCCTGCTCGAGGGCCAGGTGCCGCACGTCGCCAACCACGCCGATGACACGGCGCTCGGGACTGCACGCCCCGAGGATGATCTTGCCGATGGGATCCTGGCCCGGCCACATCGTTCGCGCCATCGTCTGGTTGATCATGATGACCGGCTCGCTCGACGGCGTGTCATCCGGCGAGATGTCGCGGCCTTGCAACAGCGGGATCCCCATGGCCTGTGGATATCCGTCGCTCACGACGCGAACGAAGGTCGACGGCACCCGGCCACGTTCATAGGTCACCCCTTTGGCCCGCGTGCCCCAGGTGCGGTTGCGTCCGAGCGGAAGCGCGTCGGTGATCCCGGCGGCTTCGACGCCGGGAATCGCCTTGACGCGGCGCAGAACATCGTCGAAGTAGGCGTTGCGGTGCTCAGGCGTCGCGAACGTCGCCTCCGGGTCGACGCGAATGGTTGCCGCTTTCCCTGGCTCAAACCCCATGTCGACATCGAGCACTTGCACCAGGCTCCGGATCAGAAGTCCGGCGCCAACGAGCAGCACGCAGGCAAACGCAATCTCGGAAACGACAAGTGCGTTCCGCACCCGGCTGCGACCGCGCCCCTCGGTTGAGCCGCGGGTCGCATCTTTGAGCGCGGCATGAAGTGCGCTGCTGCGCGCGTGAAGAGCGGGTGCGAGGCCAAAGACGATGCCGGTGATGATGGCGAGCGTGAGCGTAAAGGCGAGAACGGTGCCGTCCGCGTGGACGCCTCGCAGAAGCGGAATACTCACGGTCTCCATTCGCGCAAGCGCCGCCGTTCCGCCGACCGCCAGGGCCAGTCCGAGAGCGGCGCCAGCGCTGGAGAGGACGAGTCCCTCCATCAGCATCTGCGCGATCAAACGGCCCCTGCCGGCCCCAAGGGCCGTCCGGATGGCAATCTCCTTCTGGCGCGTCGCCGTCCGCGCCAGCAGCAGGCTCGAAAGGTTGGCGCACACGATCAGCATGACCATGCCGACGGCGCCGGCCAGAACGCCGAGCGCCAGCCGCGTGCGCCCGCTCACCTGCTCCGCCAGCGGCTTCACATGGCCGCCAAAGCCGTTGCGCTGCGGGTGCTCCTTCGTCATCTGGGCCGCGAGCAGCTTGACCTCCGCGCGTGCTTCGTCAACCGAAGCGCCAGGCTTCAACCGGCCGAGCATCGCCATCGTGTTGCCCCACCGGTTGGTTTCGGGGCTCAGCGGAAACGGGAAGTACAGATCGAACTGGCTGCCGGGCGCAAAGATGGATCCAAAGTCGAACGATGTCGGCAACACGCCGATCACCGTGTGCGGCTCGCCATTGAGGGTGAGCGCCGTGCCGACGATCCCGGCATCGCTGTTGAAGCGTCGCCGCCACAGACCGTTGCTCAAGAGCACGGCCTTCGGACCGTTCCACGCAGTTTCCTCGGGCGTGAAATTTCTTCCGAGCTCGGGACGAACCCCAAGAAGATCGAAGAAATTGCCTGACACAGGAACGCCGCTGAGCCGCTCCGGTTCACCCGTGCCGCTCAGCAGGTTGTCGCCCACCCCGTAGAAGGCAAAGTAACCGGCAACCGCTGAGAGCGACTGAGTCCGGCTGCGGAGATCCAGCAGGTGATCCACTTGCGTCGTCTGGCCCGACAACCCGCTGGTCTCGCGGTTGGCGATCCAGACGAGCCGATCGGGTTCCGCGAAGGGCAACGGCCGAAGCAGCAGCGTATTGACGACGCTGAAGACTGTCGAACTGGCCCCGATGCCGAAGCCCGCGATCAGGATGACGAAGGCGGTAAAGCCGGCGTCACGCCGCAGGCCTCGGATGGTGTAGCGGAGGTCCCGTAACAGTGTCTCGAGTCCCATGATCAGCTTGGACGGGAGAAGTGGTAGAGAACGTTGACACGCCGGGCGTCGCGGAGAAAAATTCGATAGCGTAGGGGCGGTTCGAGAACCGCCCCGTGACAGCTCTTATCCCATCAGCCGCGTCCATTGGCCCGTGTCGGTGTACTGCTGGAACGACACCGCTTTGCCGTCGCGAAAACGGTAAACGTGGCAGAACGGTGCGTCGAGCGTCGTACCGCCGGCCTTCATCCTGCCGCCGTAGCGTCCGAGCACGACCACGTGGTCGCCACCGTCGATGAACGTACTGGGCACCGCGGTAAAACTGTCGATTGCCGCCATCAGCCGACCGAACACGCCTTCGCCGATGACCTGGCCACCGACGTAAGGGTTACGATCTGCCAGTGGACTGCCCTCAGCTTCGTTCCAACTGATGGCTGGATCCATGGCGCCGAAGAGCACCGATGGATCGTTTCTTCCGAACGCCGCGTACGCGGCTTTGATCGTATCGAGCGCCGACATGGTGACTCCGTTCGCTGGACTGTTTTTTCCCGGAATTGGAGCCGCATGCTACCACGCGCCGCTGCCGCGGCCTGCGACCGTCGGCCTACTTCGCGCGCCGGTCGCCGATGGCCCAGAGGAACGACGCCGTCCGCATGAACAGCTGGCCGTCGGAGATCGCCACGGTGCTCAGGCAATACGGAGAACAGTCTTCCGCCAGTCTGTTCGACGACAGGATCTCGAACTTCGGCCCGGCGCGGTAGACCGTCGTGATGCCTTCTTCCTCGGTGGTGACGTAGATCTTCCCGTCGGCCAGGATCGGCGACGCGCTGTAGTTGCCCGACGGCAATCGCTCGGGTCCATAGACGGTGGCGCCGGTCTTGACGTCGAGCGCAAACGCGACGCCGCCGTCGCGGACGATGTACAGCAGCTTGCCGTCGCTGACCGGCGTCGGAACGTCGGGGCCCTGCGCGAAGGTCCACGCGACGTGACTGGCGGCTACGTCGCCCTTGCCGCCGGCGCGGATCGCGACCATCGGATTGTTGCGCGTCGGTGCGATGACAAGGTCGCCCACCACCGTCGGAGACGCGATGATGCGGTAGTTGCGCGCCCGCTGCGGATTAAGAACGTCCGCGCGCCGGTACTCGGCGCCGGTAGCCGGGTCGTGACCCGAGACGACGTCGCCGCCGGTGATGATGAGTTCGGCGCGGCCGTTGGCATCGGCCCACGCCGGCGTGCCGTACGAATCCGGCGACTCCGAGACGGCCTCGGTCAGCCGCTCGACACGCCACAGCGTTTTTCCTGTCAGCGCATCGATCTTGAGCAGGTAGGACGGATCGTCGGTCTTCATGCCGTGCAGGACCTGGAGGTACAACGCGTTGCCCTTCAGCAGCGGCGAGGAGGCATAGCCGAAATTGAGGCCGAACTTGCCGTGGTCCTCCTGGATCTGGCGCGACCACAGTTCCTTCCCCGAAAAATCGAATGCCTTGAGCGCGCCGACCCCGGTCATGACCCAGACATGCTTGCCATCTGTCACCGGCGAGGGTGACGACATGTTCTGTTTGCGCTCCATGTGATTGGTGTCGGCGAGGGGCCGCTTCCACGCGACCGTCTGCTTGCGTCGATCGATGGCCCACAGTTCGAGCGCGCCGGTGTTGGCGGCGGTGGCGACGTTCAGGAAGATCGTGTCGCCCGAGATGATCGGCGTCGAACCGCTGTAGGCCGGCAGCGGGACCTTCCACGCGACGTTCTGGGTCTCGAGCTTCTTGCAGCTGAAGGGGGTGAGTGGCCGGCCTTCGCCGCCGCCACGGCCGCCTCGACCGCGTTGGCCCGGCGCGGCCGGCGGAGCGGCGGCCGGCGCTTCAGACGGCACTGGGGGCGGAGCCGGCGCGTCCGCGCAGGATGCGCTCCACGTGACCGGCAGCCCGGTGTCAGTGCTGACGCCGTTGTTGGACGGCCCGCGCCAGCTCGGCCAGTCGGCGCCGAGGAGGGCGGCTCCCGCCGCGACCGTCAGGATCGAAGTCAAGCTGAGTAACGCACGCATCAAAGGTCCTCCATTTGCGGAGAATACGACCACGCGGACCGATGTGCTGCATGGGCTGCGGGAGCCGCAGCCGGCGGGTTCTATGTAGGAGGGATCACGCCGGAACTATGAAGAGCAGTCGGTACTCTCAACCGCGTGGCTGAGGGTCGCGGCGACCCGTCCGAGGCGCCCCAAGGTGCCGTCCGCAGTCTGAGAAATAGCGATCTGATTGCTCGTTGTGCACCCGGCGGTGGAACTACCACGCATCCTCAGGACGAGGACCGCTCGCCTTCCACCTGTAAATGTCACCTCTCCGCTCCCGTCCAGAGCGAACGTGCCTTCGCCTGCAAACGCGCCCTGCCCCGTCACGACCATGGATCCAATCGCTCCAGCGAAGGCTCCCGAGCCGTCTGTAACCTGAAGCGCGAGCGACGAGCTCTCACGTCCGTCGCGGCCGAATGTCGAACTCCCGGTGTAGGTGCCGGCGATGCCGTCTCCTCCGCCGTTCTCGATGACGAATGAACCCTGGACAAGGGGAAACACCACGGCAACGTCAGGAGCCCGGGCGCGCAATGCGGACTGTGTTGACGTCGCCGGCGCCAGCGGGGATTGCGACGACGGTGCCTGGCGACTGCAGCCGGACGCGAGAAGGCCGGCGCACAGCACGGCATGACCGAGGGGAAAGCGAAACATGATGTTCATCTGTCCTCCTCGGAAGCTATCGGCGGGCGCGGCCCAGTTCAGCAGGGTCTGACCGGACACCGCGCTTTGGACCCCGGCTAGCGCACCGGTCCGAGGTAGCGGTCGAACCAGGCGAGGGACTCTTTCGCAACCTGGGTGGACGGCACCGAATGGCTGCCGTCGTAGACCATCCACGCCTTGTCCGGCAGCGCCGTACCCAGCCGATCGAAGTACGGCCGCTGCGACGTCTCGACCGGGAAGTAGAAATCGTATCGGCCGTTGAGCATCAGCACCGGAAGCGTCACGCGAGGCAGGTAGTGAAACGGATCGGCCTCCGGCTGCACTTTCTGGTGCCGCAACCCGGCCACCGTCACCACCGCAGCCTTCAGGCGCGGCTCGACGGCCAGCATGACGGGCGCCATCCGGCCACCCCAACTGACGCCGAAGAATCCGAGACGGTCCTTGTCAATATCCGAACGGGTCTCGAGGTAATCGATTGAGCGGCGCAGATCCTTGCTCCAGTAAGCGACGTGCTCACGGTAGGTATTGCTCTCGTTGGGCATCGAGGATTTGAGCTCGTCGGCGCGTTCGTAGGTGCTCTTGTAGATCGGAAACAGGTATGCGCGGCCGCTCTTCAGGAAATGCTCGGCCGGGCGCAGCTGGTCGCTCGACCGGATCCCGAATCCTCCGTCGCCTGGAAAGGCGATGACCGTTTGATACGGGGGCTGTCGATTCTTCGGCAGGTAGAGATACGCGCGCACGCGCTCTCGGCCGTAGGCCGCGTCGAACGTGATCGTCTCTTTGATCCAGTCGTCCGAGGCCTTGTCGTCCACCGACTCGACGCGCGCGTTCAACGGCGTCTTGTCGGTACTCAAACGGTCGAAGGAACTGGCGGAAGACCACATCGGTCACCGGCGTTTCGCTGGCATAGTCGCGAAACGGCAGCTCGATCCGGCGCGTCAGCCTCTCGGACACCGCGCCGGTCTCAACCGGCTGCATACAGCGGAAGCCGTTGGTTGAGGAACGGTCGAACCCGTTCTGGGTGTACGCGTCGTTGAAGGAATACACCTCGTCGTTCCAGCCGCCGCCGAGGATGAAGTGCTCGCCGGCGCGATTGCTTTCATTGAACGTCCACTCCCGGGCGTTGCCCGCCATGCCGATCACACCGAACCGGCTGATGGCCTGAAGGGTCGTAACGTTCTTGGGTCCGTCGCCATAGTTGCTGAGCGGAATGATCGCGCCGCTGGCCACTAAGTCGGCGACCAGGTCCCAGTGGAAAATCGTCGGCAGCCGCTTGCCGACAAACTCGGCGAACGCCGCGGCCTCGTACCAGCTGATCCCCGTCACCGGATACTCGTCCGCGCCTTCGGGATAGTCGCCAACCTCCCAGGTCGAAGGTCCGGGACGCCCGGCCCGGTCGGTGAAGAGCGCCATGGCTTCCGACCAGCTAAGCGTGCGGCCGTCCTTTATGAACGGAAAGCGCCAGAGCGCTTGCTTGGCATAGCCGCCGCTGTCAACGAAGCGTTTGTAAGCCTTGTTGGTGACCTCGTGCCGATCCATGTAGAACTCGTCGACCCGCTCAGCAGGGAGATGATCGAGACCGACGGCATGCAGTGTGTACTCCGATCCCCCGACATGGACCATGCCGTCAGGCGCACTGCCGGCGGGCTGAAGCCGATAGTTATGGGATCTTTCAAAGCTCCACAACACGTCGTCGACCGGGTCACGCCCATCGAGTTCCAGCCGGATGCGTGAGAACCCTTTCGGAAATCGAGGCTCTGCGAGCGGGGTGTGACCGAGCAACGTCCATTCGGCGTCGGGCTGCCCATAGGGCTTGGCCAGGACCCGCGCCCCCGGCGGGTCCGTCCGGATGTCGACGGGCGACGAGATCGCCTCCCATAACCTGCCCAGCATGGGATCACCGGGAATCGAGCGCTCGGCCTTGTTCGCAAGTGCGTAGGCGGTCCAGCCGTTCGGACCTTCGCCGGTCCACGGAATGTCGGCGGCCAGCCGTTCGATCTCGGGCAATAACTCCTGTCGGGCGAGCCGTGCGCTGCTCGCGCGTTGCCAAGACCACGCTGCCAGGCTCGCCAGGATGAGTGCAACAGCGGCCGCGCCGTACATGAGGCGCCGCCGCCGGGCGCGCGGCACGGCTGCTGATGACGCGCGCGCGTCCTCGTCGAGGATCGATTGCAGCGCGGCGCCGAGATCTCGAGCCGACGGAAAGCGATCGGACGGTGACTTTTCCAGGCAGCGCGCAACGAGGGCGTGCAGGCTCGCCGGGATCCCGAGGTCCGCGGGCAGCGGTGCTGGATCGTCCTTCAGGATGGCGCTCATCGTGTCGGCCTGCGACGGACCCGTGAACGCTTGTCGTCCCGACAACATCTCGTACAGCGTCGCTCCGAGCGAGAACAGATCCGAACGGTGATCCGCCGCCTGGCCGCGCACTTGTTCGGGCGACATGTAGCCGATCGTGCCGAGGACAGTCCCGGGTTCCGTCGACAGGGCGCCGGACTGCAGCGCTCGCGTCTCGGCGGTCGAATCCGACGGCATCGCCCAGTGTGCAATCCCGAAGTCGAGGATCTTGATCCACCCGTCGGAGCTGAGAAACAGATTCTCGGGCTTGAGATCGCGATGGACGATTCCCTTCGCATGCGCCGCCGCCAGGCCGTCGACGATCGCCACACCGATCTCGACCGCTTCACGCCAAGGAAGCGCCGAAGCGTTCAGGCGAAGACGAAGCGTCGTGCCTTCGAGCATCTCCGTGACGGCGAAGGTGACGCCGTGATCCTGCCCAAAGTCGTGGATCGAAAGGATATTGGGGTGCGACAACTGGGCGACGGCCTGTGCCTCGCGTTCAAACCGTCCCAGGTAGTCGGCGTCGGCCGAGAGGTGCTCCGGCAGGACCTTGATGGCAACGTCTCTTCGGAGTCTGTCGTCCCAGGCCCGGTAGACCTCGCCCATGCCGCCGGCACCGATGGACTCGACGATCTCGTAGGCGCCGAGTTTCGTGCCGGTGCCGAGGCGCATGACGGGGATTGTAGTCCTGATGAGGCGGATGATGACTGCTGCCTACCGCTGACAGATGGGACAGTAGAAGGTCGAGCGCCCCGCCTGGGTGCGGCGCTGGATCACACCCCCGCATCCGCGGCGGCGGCAGGGCTCGCCGTCGCGATCGTAGACGCGAAACCGCGATGAGCGATACCGTCCGCCGGCGGCCCGCGCAATCGCCTCGTTCAGGACTTGCTTGATCGCGGCGGCCAGCCGGTGCGCGGCCTCTCGCGGCGCGCCGGTCGGTGTCGCGAGAATGCCGGCTCGCCGCCGCGGCGACAACCTCGCGATGTGCAACGCCTCGCTCGCGTAGATGTTGCCGACGCCGGCGACGACGCGCTGATCGAGCAGGGCGACTTTGAGAGAGGTCTTCTTGCCGCGGCAGGCACGGGCCAGTGCAGCGCCGTCGAACTCCGCCGACAGCGGCTCCGGGCCGAGGCGGCTGAGGACCGGATGCTGCTGCCGCTCTGATGCGGTGAGCAGGTCCATGAAGCCGAAACGGCGAGGATCGTTGAAGAGCACGCGCACGCCCGACTCCAGGTCGAACACGACGTGATCGTGACGATCCACGCTCGGGCGTGTACCTCCAGGCAGCTCGATGCGGAACGACCCCGACATTCCGAGATGCATGAGCAGGGTCTCCCCGGATGACAACTCCGCCAGGAGATACTTGGCGCGCCGGGTGAGCGCAGCAACGGTCTGGCCGCGGAGCCGGCTCCGGAACCGCGGCGGGAACGCGATCCGCAGATCCGGTCGTCGCGCTTCGACGTCCGTGATGCGGTTGCCGGTCAGAACGGGATCAAGCTCGCGGCGGACGGTTTCGACTTCTGGCAGCTCGGGCACGCCTCTAAGCCTATCCGCTTCGTGGCGGAGGTGATGGACGCGCCGCGCGTCCAAGTCCGCTCGTGCCACCGATCACGACTGCCGCACGACCAGTGAGGTCAAATAGGGGTGACACCATAGGGTCCACTGCAGATCGCAAGCGCTGTTTGCTCGCAGTCGCGAGCTGTACAGCTCGATCCGGACGTGCACCTGCTGTCACGACTGATCCACGGAGCACGCTCGTCGGTCACATTCCCGTGACGACGGCCGTGCATGCCGGCGCCATCGCTCACCTGGCCGCGAGCACCGGCACGACTCGTCAAACTGCGATCTGGTGCGCGCCGGCCACACTGGTAGCTCGACAGTGATAGAGTGCCGGCGCGCCCAGGCCGCGTGCGCTCCTGCGGCGTCGGCGGCCGAGCGTGCACACAGTTTCGTCCGTCCAGAGCACATCACGCACGGGAGCGCAGACCGGCATCGCGTGTTCCTGCACGTGTACCAGGTTCGAGAACGGCGCCATGCACGCCGGTGGGACGCGCTGGCGGTCGGGCGTCGAGATCGTCGGCGAGAGCCCGCGCTGCACGTTCCACGTATGACCCGGCCTAGCTGCCCGATCGCTCGCCTGTCGCCGGCCCCGTGCACGACTCGGTGTCTTCTAACCGCGATGGCGGCTACCGGTTGCGATCGGGTGGTGACGCGGGTAGACGATGGTAGGTTCGCGTCGGCGCAGGGTAAACTCCTGCACGCATGACTATCACGTCTCTGACCACGCCGCCCATCGACACAAATCGCGTTCGCATCGACCGGTTACGCATCGGTCGACCGATCGCTTTTGCCGCGATCTTCGCCATGGTGACGAGCGCGTTCCTGGCGGGATGCGCTGAACCGGCCAAGCCTCCCGCCGAGCCGGCACTCGCGCTGACCGCTGCGCCCGCGACCGCCGACAAATCCACGATCACGATTCAGTGCCCGACGCGCGGCGCCTTCAGCAGCGGACCCACTTACTACTCGCAGTTCTACGAGGACTACATCCTCGGGTACGTCTTCAAGGATCAGAAAAGCGGCTTCTACGTGGATGTCGGCGCTAACGATCCCGACGAGAGCAGCGTCACCAAGTACTTCTACCTGGCCGGCTGGCGCGGCATCAACATCGAGCCGATTCCAGAACTGGTCGACAAGCTGCACAAGTCCAGGCCCGAGGACACGAACAAAGGCGTGGCCATCTCGGACAGGCCAGGCGAGCTGACATTCTTCAAGGGCATCAGGGCTTCCGGGCTGTCGACGCTGAGTCCGAAGATCGCGGCGTCACACCGGGCCAAGGGGTTCGAGTTCACGACGATCAAGATCCAGGTAACCACGATGAACGCCGTGCTCGACGAGCACGCGAAGGACAAGCCGGAAATCACCTTCATGAACGTCGATGTCGAAGGCTTCGAGAAGCAGGTGTTCTCGGGCATCGACTTCAAGCGATATCACCCGCGCGTCATCATGGCTGAATCCACGGCGCCGCTGACCGAAGTGGCCACGCACCAACTGTGGGAGTCGATCCTGATCGATAACGGCTACATCTTCGCCCTCGACGACGGCCTGAATCGCTATTACGTGCACAGCAGCCAGGAAAGCCTCCTCCCGAAGTTCATCGAGGCAGACTTCTGTGTGCGGCGGGACAAGCTGGACAAGCGCCTCCACCTAAACGGCTACCAGCCCCGTTGAGCCGGATGCCCCTGCGTGTCCTTCCAGAACTTCATTCCACGGATACGCCCGGCCTCGAGCACGAAGCCGTTCACGCGCCCCTGGCCGTCGCGCGTGAACCGAATGACCCCGGCCGAAGACGTGAACGTGTCGGCCACGACCGGCTCGAGCGTTGCGGGGTTGACCTTCAGCCGCTCCAAGCGCAGCTTGCCGTCGCCGATCACGATGCGGTAAACCGCGTCCATCTCGTCGCTGCGATAGAGCCCCGCGAAATCCTGGAGCTGCTCAGCCGAGGGGGAAAACGGTTCCGATCGCACGAACAGGGCGCCGGGACTCTGAGCGGTGCCGATCCGCACGGAATTTTCCTGGAATTGCACCTGCCACCAGGGCGCTGCGGTCGCCACAAAGAGCCCCTCGCCAAGGGACTTCAACGGCACCGCACCCCGGCCGCCGGCCGCGAGGGTCAGACGTCCGGCATCGACGACGAATCGTCCGGTCGTCGCCTCGGTCGCGCTCCAATACGACCCGGCCAGCTTCGTCAGCGCCTCCGCGCCGATCGGCACTTCCGGTTTGTTGATCAGCGGTGACGTCGTCGTCGACGACGTGGTCTGCGGTTTGAGCACATCGGCCAGGAACACATCCGCCACACGCTGGGTGAGCGCGCTCGGGTTGGTCTGGGCGAGATTGCAGAGCACCGCGATCCCCACGCGCTGCTCCGGGAAGCGCAGGATTGCGGCGCGATAGCCGGCGTCCGCGCCGCCATGCCCAACAGTCGCCACCCCACGATACGTGCCGTGCGTGAGCCCCGAGGCGTATTCGAGCTTCTGGCCGTTGTTCAGCACGCCACGCTCCAGCATCGCCGCCGCCAGCGCGTCACCGCCGACCGTCCGCTTGTCGAAGTTCGCATGCCACTTCGCAAGGTCTTCCACCGTCGTCAAGAGGCTCGTGGCCCCAGCGGTATCGAAGTTGGTGGTCGACAGCTCGAAGGTGTCGCGCTGACGCGAATAGCCGTAGGCCTGGCCCTTGACGATCTCGTTGAAGCTGTCGCGGAAATGCGTCTTCGTCATCCCGAGCGGAGCGAAGATGCGCTCGGTCGTGAACACGCGGAACGACTTGCCGCTGACGCGGCTGACGACGGTCGCCAGCAGCGTGTAGCCGCTGTTGGAATAGAGGTGGCGCTCACCCGGGTCGAAGTTCAAATCCTTCTGACGGGAAAGCAGCGCCAGCACGTCGGCGTCGGTAATCAAGTCTCGCGAGTAGCGCCAGCCGGCGAGCCCCAGGAGCGACCACTGATCTCGAATCCCGCTGGTGTGATGCATCAGGTGACGGATAGTGATGCGCTTGCCAAAGTCTGGCAGCTCGGAGATGTGCTTGCGAACCTCGTCGTCGAGCGACAGCTTGCCGTCCTGCGCCAGCAGCAGGATAGCCGCGGCGGTGAACTGCTTCGACACCGACGCGACGTGGAAGATCGACGACGGTGAGAGCGGCACGTCGTGATCGAGGTTGGCCATGCCGTACGCCCGGCTGAGGGCGAGGCGGTCCCCCTGGTAGACCCCTACCGCACATCCCGGTGAGCCGGGCTGGGAGAACTCCTTGAAGATCTCGTCCACGCGAGATTGTTGGTCTGACGGTGCGGCCGACCGCTGGATGCCGGCGCCAGCGGTGAGCCCGGTGACGAGTGCTGTGACGAACGCAGCCTGGCGGATAAGCATGATGCGGCGGATCCTAACAAAACATCAGGTGCTCCTGCTCGTCCAGTCGACGGATGCCCTGCCGCGGCATAGCGAATCACGCGGGATCGCGCGTCGACGACGAGATACGCCGCCGTGACGAACTTTCCAGCAAGACGTCCCCCAAGCCTATCGACTCAGTGCGGTCTTCGCCTCCACGTGGCGGCCGAAGTTGTCCAGGATGGCCTGCCAGCCTGTACGCTGCAGTTCGGGTGTGTTCTGAGTTTCCGGGTCGAACGCCTCCTTCACGAGAACGCCATCGGTGCGTTCGATGAACTCGACCTTGACTTTCCGGCCGTCGCTCATCCGATACTCGATGGCCTTCTGGGCCACGACGCGAGTGAACGTGCCCTCGAAGTCGAAACCCTCGCTGCCGTCCTTGGCTTCCATTCGCGTCAGGAAGTTCCCGCCCTCACGCAAATCGACGGTGCTCCTGGTCGTGTGCCAGTCATCCTGCGCGGTATTCCACTGCTTGATGTCTGCGGGGGTGTTCCAGGCATCCCAAACCTCGTTCAGCTTGGCCTTTACGACGGTCTCGACGGTAATTTGCATGGCGCCTCCTTGTTCACTTTCTAGTCGAACAATGGAGGTTCGAATCGACATTTCAGGCGCCAGGCTGCGCGCCCTTGACGAACGCGGCCTTCTTGCCTGCTTCCAGCATGCTCTTGGGATCCAGGAGTCCGTAGAGCTCAATGAGCTTGGCAACAAGCCCGGTCCAGCCAGTCTGGTGACTGGCGCCCAACCCGGCGCCGTTGTCGCCGTGGAAGTACTCGAAGAAGAGGATGTAGTCGCGCCAGAGCGGGTCGTTCTGGAACGTTTCGTTGCCTCCATACACCGGGCGCCGGCCGTCTTCGCCGCGGGTGAAGGTGCCGATCAGCCGATCGGAGATCTCCTTGCTGACCTCGAACAGGTTCATCAACCGCCCGGATCCGGTGGGGCATTCGATCTTGAAGTTATCGCCGTAATACAGGTAGTAGTTCTGCAGGGCCCGGAGGATCAGCGCATTCACTGGCATCCACACCGGGCCGCGCCAGTTGGAGTTGCCGCCGAACATGCCGGTGTTGGACTCCGCCGGCAAATAGTCCACCCGGTGCTCCTGCCCGTTCACGTGGAGCACATACGGGTTCCGCTCGTGGAACTTCGAGATCGACCGGATGCCGTGGGGACCCAGGAACTCATCCTCGTCGAGCAGCTTCGTCAGGATGCGTCGGAGCCGCTCCTCATTGACGAGCGCCAGCAGTCCCCGCTCCGCGACGCCGAAGTGGCCCTCGCCGGTCGGGTGCATAGTCGCCGCAAGCTCTGGCATCCGGCGCCGGCGCTCCTGGATAGCCTCCATCGCTCTCGGGACGCGCTCGCGCTGCTCCTTCTCAACCACCGTGGTCGCGCACAGCGGCAGGAGTCCGACCAGGGAACGCACTTTGAGCCGTCTGGCGCTGCCGTCGGGCAATCGGAGGATGTCGTAGTAGAAGCCGTCCTCTTCGTCCCACATGCCGTCCTGACCGGGCCGGTTCATCGCGGCGGCGATGAAGAAGAAGTGCTCCACGAACTTGAAGACCATGTCCTGGTAGGTGGAATCGACGGCGGCGAGTTCGACCGCGAGCTCGAGCATGTTCTGACTGAAGAGGGCCATCCACGCCGTGCCGTCCGCCTGTTCCAGGTGGCCGCCGGTCGGAAGCGGGGCGCTGCGGTCGAAGACGCCGATGTTGTCGAGGCCGAGGAACCCACCCTCGAAGACGTTCTTGCCGAAGCGGTCCTTGCGGTTGACCCACCAGGTGAAGTTCAGGAGCAGCTTGTGGAATGCGGTCCTGAGAAAGTCGACATCGGTCTCGCCCCGCAGGGCCAGCTCGGTGCGATGGAGGAAGAGGGTCGCGAAGGCGTGGACGGGCGGGTTCACGTCGCCGAAGTTCCATTCGTAGGCAGGCATCTGGCCATTCGGGTGCAGGTAGCTGCCGCGGAGCATCAGATTCATCTGCTGCTTGGCGAAGTCGGGATCCACGATCGAGATCGGCAGCGCGTGGAAGGCCAGGTCCCATGCCGCGTACCAGGGGTACTCCCACTTGTCAGGCATCGAGATGATGTCCTCGTTCAACATGTGGTACCAGTCCGAGTTCCGGGCATTCCGGTAGCCGGTATGGAGTGGATTGGAATTGTGCTCGTCGAGCCAGTTGTCGCCGTCGAAGAAGAAGAACTGTTTGCTCCACAGCATGCCGGCGAGGGCCTGGCGCATCACGTTGGCTTCGTCCTTGCCCACGGATGGTGGTGTGACGGCCGCGTAGAACTCGTCGGCTTCGCGCAGCCTGGTGGCGAAAATGTCATCGAAGGGCTGGCCGAACGGTGTGCCCTTCTGGCTGGGCGAGGTTCTGGAGAGCCGCAGGCGAATGACCTCGCTCTGGCCGGCGCCGACCGTGACCCGGTAGTGCGCGGCAACCTTGGTGCCCTGCTTGTCGGGGTTCACGGCGCCCTGGGCGCCGTGCACGACGCAGTCGTTGATGCCGTCCTTGACGTAGGCGCTCTCGTTGCTCTGCCCGGGGAAGAGTCGTACGTGGTTGGTTTCGTTCTCGGTGAACAGCAGCGGCACGTTGCCGTCGCAAGACAGGACCAACTCGCCGAGTAGTGGATGCTCGACCGCCACCACACTCACGCCGGCCGGCGCCTTGACCTGCCGAAGGGAGGGCTTGCGGTCGGCCCGATTGGAGTCGGCAATCCACGCCGACCAGTCGTTTCGAAACCACAGCGTCGGCAAGAGATGCAGGTCGGCAGGTTCCGGTCCTCGGTTCGCAGCCGTGATCCTGACGAGGATGTCCTCCGCATCGCCTTTGGCGTACTCCACGAAGACATCGAAATACCGGTCGTCATTGAAGACGCCCGTCTCGAGCAGTTCGTATTCGAATTCTTCGCGGGAGCGTTTGCGGTTCGTCTCGACCAGGTCGCTGTAGGGAAACGCCGCCTGCGGGTACTTGTAGAGATACTTCATGTACGAGTGGGTGGGCGTGCTATCGAGGTAGAAGTAGTACTCCTTCACATCCTCGCCGTGGTTCCCCTCGCTGTTGGTCAGTCCAAAAAGCCGCTCCTTGAGGATCGGATCCTTCCCGTTCCACAGTCCCAGTGCGAAGCAGAGGCGCTGCTTGTCGTCGGAGATCCCGGCCAGGCCGTCTTCGCCCCAGCGGTAGGCACGTGAGCGCGCCTGGTCATGCGTGAAAAAGTTCCAGGCGTCACCGTTCTCGCTGTAGTCCTCGCGGACGGTTCCCCATTGGCGCTCGCTGACGTAGGGCCCCCATTTCTTCCAGTCGACTTTGCCCTCGCGAGCCGCATCAAGCCTGCCGTGTTCAACGGTTTTCATGAGTTCCTGCCTGTCGTCGTGCGCCGGAGGACCTCCGGACCTGAGCATTGCCGAGCACGCCGCGTGCCCGTGGTCGCGGCGATAGCAGAGACAGGCAAGTCCATATTTGACAGTGGTTTGGCGTTAGCTTTTCGAGCCAGTTCGGCGCCCGGAGGCTCCGAAATACCGGGCGTCCCTCTGCCGGATGGAGGACGGCACCGCGCGCCCAAGAATTTACGTTCCCGTTGCACCAACGTCACGCGGCGGGTACGGGCGGGATGAGAGTGTGAAGCCGCTTCCTGATACCAACTCCATTCCGCACTGTGAGGACCTGAGATGACGAGATACGTCTTGATGACCATGCTGTTCGCATTGCCGCTGGCTGCCACGCCAGCGGACCATCCCCTCCTCTTTACCAAGCTCTGGACGCACGGCCATACGACGCCTGGGCAGGTTTCGGAAATTCCGGCCTTCGATGATCGGACCAACACCATCTGGGTGGCAGGCGTCGTGGGTGTCGATGTGCTCGACGGGGAGACCGGTACGCTCATCAAGCACATCGACGTCACCGCGTCCGGCCTGGTCAATAGCGTGGCGGTACACAACGGGCTCGCGGCGCTCGCGATCGAGGCTGGCGCACCCGACCGCCGCCGGCCTGGTGTCGTCGTCTTCTACGACACCGTGACGCGGTTGCCCATCGGCGAGCCAGTCACCGTGGGAGCACTGCCAGACATGCTGACGTTCACGCACGACGGCCGCACGCTACTGGTGGCAAACGAAGGCACGCCCAATGTCGTGGCCGACGCCGCCTATGCGGCTCCGGATCCGCCCGGTAGCGTCAGCATCATCGACGTGAAGTCACAAACGGTGATCGCGACCGCGGGCTTCGAGAACGTGCCCCAGTTCGGCACCAACCTGCGTACGAACGTCGGAATGGATTTCGAGCCCGAGTACATCACCATTGAGCACGATGGCTCAAAGGCGTTCGTGACCCTTCAGGACGCGAATGCGGTCGCCGTCCTGGACCTGACGCTGAACGCGTTCACCGAGATCATCGGGCTGGGCGCCAAGGATTTCAGCATCCCGGGGAACGAGTTCGATCCCAAGGACAACGACGGTAAAGTCGAGTTCATCACCGCTAACGCCCGCGGACTGTATATGCCGGACGGGGTCGCGTCATACAAATATCGCGGCCGGACCTTCCTCGTGCTCGCCAACGAAGGCGACTTCCGGGAGGACAACGTCGATCGCTCTGCGGCCGGCAGCGCGCCATACTCTGCCGCCGCTCCCCTCGACCGCCTGCGCATTTCGAACGTGGATTCGTCGCGGGGCAATCTATACGCGGCCGGTGCCCGTTCCGTCTCGATTCGCGAAGTGGACGGCACGGTGGTGTACGACAGCGGCAGCACCCTGGACATCGAGGCGCACGCTCGCGGCGTCTACGACGACGGGCGCAGCCGCGACAAGGGCGTGGAGCCGGAGGGCGTCGCGCTGCTGGAAATTCGTGGCCGGACGTATGCCTTCGTCGGTCTCGAGCGGGCGACGAGCAGTACTATCGCCGTCTTCGACGTCACCAATCCCTACGACGCGAGGTTTCTCGACATGATCGTGACGACCGGAGATCTGTCGCCCGAGGGCCTGGCGGCGTTCACTTACCGCGGCGTCTCCTACCTGGCGATCGCCAACGAAGTACCGGCCATCGGTACCACCATCGCCAACACGACTCTCTACCGCATCGATCCAAAGAGGGACTGATTCTCAGAGCGACTTCAGAAACTCAACAAGGTCGGCCTTCTGTTGCGGCGTGAGACGCAGTCCGAACTGCCGATCGTAGTGATTGACGACCGCCAGCAGGTCCGGGGCACTGCCATCATGGAAGTAGGGTGCGTGCTGCCAAAGGGCTCGTAACGGCGTCGTTCGGTATTTTCCCGTGGCCGTCCGGGCCGCATACCTGGGATCCATGCCGGTCTCGGCCGGGTCGTGCAGCAACGGTGTTCCCGGAATCGGACCGTCCTGGACGTCGGTGAAGGTCTTCGATCGATGGCACGCGGCGCAACCCGCTTCATTGCGGAAGACGCGCTCGCCCCGCTTGGCTGCGGCGGGGTTGAAGGTCGCTTGCGAAGCCGAGGGTGTGCGCAGACTGAGTTGATACGCCAGCAGGGCCGGCAGATTCGGCGTCACGAGGTCCGGCGTCTGCGTGATGACGAGTCCGATGCGATCGTCACTGAAGTTGCCCTGACCGCCCATCTGCCCAACGCCGACGTAACTATTCCAGTACGAGATCGTCCCATCACCGGTGAACGTCTCGAAGCCAACGCCCTGGAGTCCATAGATCGGCGGGATGACAATCGGCAGCGACGTCGGGTTCAACGACCGGAGGGTGGTGCCGTCAAACGCGTGATGGCGCGGGTCGTATTTCCCAGGGCCCCAGGTGTTGAACTCTGCCTTGGTTGCCGCGTCCAGCGCCGGCGACAGTGCGACGATAGCCCCCACGTTGAGATCGGTGTTCGCCCATCCGTCCAGGCGCCTGCCGATCCCCGCCGCCAGGGCGTTGTCGACCGAGGAGTGGCAGAGCGCGCAGGTGATGCCGACGCTGGTGAGCTTGCCCGCCGCGTCGACGGTGCCCCGGACGCCCACGACCGCGTTCAACCGCAACAACTCAATCGTCACAGCGGGAGCGTTGAGATCCACCTTGCCGGCGCGCAGCGCCGTGATGATTGCGGGCGGCAAGGCCTCGCTATCGACCTTGAGGCCGACGCCGAGCGCCGTTGCGGGAGGCACCGTTGCCAGCGCCTCGTGCATCCGAAGGACATCGGTCCACAACTGCTCGTCACCGAAGGTGTCGTAGCGGAAGATGTCCTGCCCCGCCAGCTGTGTCGCTGTCACCTCGGGACTGAAACCGCGCACGGCGAACGTGAATGCGAGCACCAATACCATGGACGCGAGAGCCGATCAATCGCATAGCGGGCTTCTCCTAAACTCCGGGTTCACGCCTGAGCGTTAATACACTAGATACGCAAGTCACATCTTGCGTATCTTGCAAATTAGCGGCCTTCAGAAAAAGGACGTATTGTGGGGACCAAACTGCTGGAGCGTGCTGACGACAGCGGCATTCCGTCCGCCTGCTGCAGCAATTCACATCACGAACCGCCTCAACTGATCGGGCCAGACAGCCTCGTGCGCACTCACAATGCTCAGACAACAGCTACTCGATACAGCCCGCGGGCGGATCGTCAGCCTGCTCCAGTCCGGTGCACTGACCGTGGACGACATCGCGTCCAAACTCGAGCTCAGTGGCAGCGGGATACGGGCGCAGATCACGGCCATGGAGCGCGACGGCGTCGTGCGACGCGTCGGCAGGAGGCCCGGGACGACCCGGCCGTCCCAGGTCTTTGAGCTGACCCCGGAGGTCGAGCAACTGCTGTCGCGGGCATATCTTCCACTGCTCACGCATCTCGTTGACGTGTTCGCCAATGGCCTGCCGGCGCGCCAACTCGATGCGCTGATGCGTGAAGCCGGGAAGAAACTGGCGCGCACGCTGTCAACCGGGCGCGCGCCAGGCAATCTGCGGTCCCGTGCCCGGGCCGCAAGCGATTTACTGAACGTTCAACTCGGTGCCGTGACCCACGTGGAGCAAAACGGCAAGTACGTGATCCGTGGTGAGAGTTGCCCGTTATCGGCCCTGACCGGCAAACACCCAGCCGTGTGTCGCGCCATGGAGAGTCTCGTCAAGGAACTTGTCGGCGCACCGGTTCACGAGTGTTGCGACCGTGCCGAGCGTCCGCGTTGCTGTTTTGAGGTCGCCATCCGCACCAAATCGAAGGGTCGTTAGGCGCAACGGCGGTTCGGTTGATTACGATAGAGATGTGAAGCAGGACGTGGCAATCATCGGCGGTGGCGTAATCGGCGTGGCGAGCGCTGTGGAACTGGCGCGGCGCGGCGCGCAGGTGACGGTGCTCGAGAGGGATCGCGTCGGCCATGGCTGCTCGTTCGGCAACGCCGGATGGTTGACGCCATCGCAGGCCGTGCCGCTCGCCAACCCGGCGATGCTGCTGAAGTCGTTCAAGTGGATGCTCGATCCCGACAGTCCGCTCTACATCCAACCGCGTCTGGATCCGGCCTTTGCACGCTGGTTGATCGAGTTCCTGCTCGCGTCGCGCAAGTCGAAGTTCGAGCGCGGCGCGGCAGCGCTCGTCGAGCTGTGCCGCGTCAGCGTCGACATGTGGGAGGACGTCGCCAGGCGCTCTCCGGAGCCGTTCGGCTTCGAGCGCCACGGGCTGCTGGCGGTGTACGAGAACGCGGCATCACTTGAAGCCGCCAAGCGGGGCATCGATCTCGTCTGCCAGTCCGGCGTGCGGGCCGAGCGATGGACGGCCGACGAGATTCGCACCAAGGAGCCCGCGGTCGTCGGCCGCCAGGTTGGCGGCTACTTCTATCCCGACGACGCGCATTGCGAGCCGTATCCTGCCGTCAAGGCGCTCGAAGCGGAAGCGCGGGCGCTCGGCGTGCGGTTCCTCGAGGGCGCCGAGGTGTATCGCATCTCGGACGGCGCCGGATCCCGCCGCTTGACGACCACACGCGGCGAGGTCAGCGCCGCACAGATCGTGGTCGCGACGGGACCGTGGTCGGAAAATCTCGGCAGGATGCTCGGGTTCCGTCTGCCGGTGATCGGCGCGAAAGGGTACTCGATCGTGCTGCCTCCGGCCGATCCGCATCCGACCCGGTCGATCTATCTCATCGAGCGCAAGATCGCGGTGAATCCGCATCGTGATGCATTGCGGATCGCGGGCACGCTGGAGCTCGTGCGGCACGACTTCTCGATCAACGCCCGCCGCGTCGACGTGATCGTGCGCGGCGCGAAGGGCATGCTCAACATCGGCGACACACCGGCGCCGAGCGAGATCTGGCGCGGGCTTCGACCGTGCCTGCCCGACGGCATGCCTGCCATCGGGCGCGCGCGCGGGCGCGGCGACGTGTGGTTGGCCACCGGCCACCAGATGGCAGGTCTCAAGACCGCGACAGGCACCGGTCTGCTCCTCGCCCAGCTGATGGCCGGTGAGACACCGCGCTTCGATCCGGAGCCGTTCCGCGCCGACCGCTACTGAGATGAACGGGCGGGATCGTCCTTCGCGCCGGTTCGCGTTATCCGCAGCACTAGGTCACTGATAGCGACGACAGCAGCTCCTGCCGGGCCAGCTGGTGACGGCGCTGTCTCATGTCGTCACCACGGATCTCCCGCAGGGCGTCGGCCACGAGCGAACGGACCATCTTCTTGCGCCACACCAGCTCGAAGTCGGTGTTGTCCATTGGCTTGGCCACATCGCTGGCCGCTGCTGCGGCGGCCGCGATCAGGTCATCGGTCAGCACCTCGCCGATGAGAAGCGCCGCGGCGCGGTCCGCTTCGAGCGGTCGTGACGCCACCGCGCCGAGGACGATGCGGGCCTCGACGACGCGAGGGCCTTCGAGTTTGGCGGCAACGGCAGCTGCCGCCACTGGAAAGTCGAACGCACCGCGGCGCCGGAGTTTCCAATACGAGCTGCGCCACCCGCTGGCGAGCGGCACGGCGATCGAAGTCAGGATCTCGTCCTCGCGTTTGGTCAGGTAGTGCATGCCGTCGTTGGCGAAGAAGTCGGCCAGCGGCAGGACGCGTTGGCCACCCACCGACAGCAGCGTGACCGACGCGCCCAGCGCCTGGAGCATCGGCGCCGTATCGGTGGACGACACCGCCAGGCACTTCGGGCTGGAAGTGGCGACCCAGCATGTCTTCCCGTCCTTCTTCATGCAGAAGTCGATCGACTTGCGCCACTCGTAGGTCTGGTCGTAGTAGGTGCAGCGCGTATCGAGGCACAGGTTGCCGCCGATCGTGCCCATGTTGCGCAGGTGCGGTGTTGCCACCTGCGCGGCGGCCTGCCACAGCCCCTGGTACGATTCGCGAACCCGCGGGTGCGCGAGCAGACTCGACAGCGTCACTCCGGCGCCGATCTCGAGCTCCTCCCGCGCGCTGATGCTGGCAAGCTCACTGATCTGGCGCAGACCGATCAGTGTTGCGGGCGTCTGCTGCCGCCGCTTCATGTTCGGCAGCACATCGGTGCCTCCGGCGAGGATCATGGTTTCAGCCGGGTTCTCGGCCAGCCTCGCGGCTGCGTCCTCGATAGAACGTGGCGCGTGATACCGGAATTCCGGCAGGCGCATCATGACCGCACCGCCGTCCGGGCTTCGTTCCCGGCCTCTGCCTTGCGTCCGCTCGTCTTGCGCTGGTTGGAGGCGCGGCCGTCACCACCTTCCCAGGGCGGCGCGACCAGCAGTGCCTCGGGCCAGGCGATATCCGGAAACGCAGCCGGGCCCGAGCGGGCCGGCTTACCCGCCGCCTTGGCCTGCAACGCTCGCAGGATCCTCTCCGGCGTCACGGGGATCTGGTCGACCCGGACACCGACGGCGTCGTAGACCGCGTTGGCGACGGCCGGCATGATCGGCAGCAGCGGTCCCTGTCCGACCTCCTTGGCGCCGAACGGCCCCTCCGGATCCGGATGTTCGATCAAGTCGGTAAAAATCTCAGGCATGTCGAGGCTGGTCGGGCTCTTGTACTCGAGCATCGACGGGAACTTGTGGACCAACGCGTGCGAAAGTCGCGGCGGCAGCCGCCGGAACGCCTGTTCCTCCATCAAGGCTTCGCCAAGCCCCATGTAGACGCTGCCTTCCACCTGTCCACGCACGAGTGTGGGATTGAGCGCACGACCGATGTCGTGCGCAATCCAGACCCGCGGTACCGTGATCCACCCGGTCTCTGGATCAACCTCCACTTCGACCACCGCCGCCGTGTACGAATACGTCGGCGTTGGACCGACGCCACCGCCTTTGTAGTGGCCCGCCGACTTCGGCGGTGTGTAGGAACCGGTGGTCCCGATCGTTCCGACCACCGCCTCCGCGATGCAGACCGCATCCTGGAAGCTGACGCCGACGTCCGGACGCTCGCTGTCGAACACGCGCCGTTCGGCGAACACCAGTCGACCGGTGGGCACGTCGAGCCTGGCGCTGACCGCCGAGGCAAGGATCTCTCGCGCCCGCTCGGCCGCCTGGATGGCGGCGTTCCCCATCATCATCGTGACGCGGCTCGAATACGAACCGAGATCGACAGGCGTGAGATCGGTGTCACCCGTCACGGCGCGCACATCGAATGGGTCGATGCCAAGAACCTCGGCCACCACTCCCACCAGCACATCGTCGGAGCCCTGGCCGATCTCGGTCGCGCCCGAGAACACCGTGACGCCGCCGCCGCGATCCAGCTTCAGCTGCACTCCGGAGTGGGGCAGGTCGTTCCAGTTGATCGGCAGGCCGGCACCCGACAGGTACGACGAGCAGGCCAAACCGACACCGCGCCCCAACGGCAGCTTGCGGAACGTCTCGTGCCACCGCGACCGCTCGACCACGCGGCGGATGCAGTCGGACAACCCGATGGTTCGCACCTGCATGTAATTGGCGGTCAGGGAATCCGGCGGCGCCACGATGCGCAGTCGGAAGTCGGCGGGATCGACCTTCAGGTGCTCGGCGATCTTGTCGATCTGGACCTCCTGGCCGAAGCGTGACTGCGGAGTGCCGTGGCCGCGCTTCGGTCCACAGGGTGGCTTATTGGTGAACACGCGGCAGCCGCGGAAGCGGTAGCGCGGGATGTTGTAGGTCACCGTCTGCAGGGCGCCGGTATAGAACGTGCTCGCGACGCCGTAGGATCCATAGGCGCCGCCATCGAGCAGCGTCTGCAGGTCCATCCCCGCGATGGTGCCGTCGTTGTTCACGCCGGTACGGAAGCGCATCAACACCGGATGCCGGCCGCGATGACAGAGGAAGACCTCTTCACGATTGAGGCAGATCTTGACCGGACGATCGAGCAGCAGCGCCGCCTTGGCGACAACGATCTCGTGGTTGAACGGATCGCTCTTGCCGCCGAAGCCGCCCCCGTTTGGCGTCGCGATGACCCGGATGTGCGGCGCCGGCATTGCCAGTGTTTTCGTCAAGGCGCGGTGCAGGTAGTGAGGCGTCTGCGTACTCGAATAGACGACGAGCTTGCCGTCGGGATCCTTCAACGCCACGGTGGCGTGCTGTTCGATCGGCAGATGGGTATTGCCCTCGAAGAAGAACACGTCGTCGAACACGTGGTCGGCGCCGGCGATGGCGGCGTCGACGTCGCCGAACTGGAGGGCGACGGCTTTGTGAACGTTGCCGTAGTCGCCGTAGTCGTGAATGCGCGGTTCGTCGTGCGCCAGGCTGTCGGCCGGCGAGGCGAACGTGCGCAACGTCTCGTACTTCACGTCGATCAATTGGACCGCCCGGTCGGCGGTTGCCTCGTCACGGGCAACGACGGCCGCGACCGGATCACCGACGAAGCGGACCTTGTCGCGGCACAGTGCGTGCTCGTCGTGACTGACCGGCAGCACGCCGTAGGGAATCGGAAACTCCTCGCCGGTCAGCACCAGGTGCACACCTTCTACGCGCGCTGCCGCCGACACATCGACGCTGACGATCCGCGCGTGCGGCTGAGTCGATCGCAGCAAGCGGCAGTGCAGCATGCGCGGCAGCATGATGTCGTCGGCAAAGCGGGTCTGGCCGGTGACCTTTGCGCGCGCATCGACGCGACGGCGGGGACGCCCGATCACCCGCGACGGGGCGCTCATCGTCGCACCTCCGCGGGCGGCGCCACGGCCGTCCGCTCGGCCGCGGCCTCGACGGCCTCGACGATCTGCAGATATCCGGTGCAGCGACACAGATTTCCCGACAGCGCTTCGCAGATGCGCGCGCGCGAGGGGCGTGGTTCTTGGTCGAGCAGCGCCTTGGCGGTAATCAGGATGCCGGGTGTGCAGTAGCCGCACTGCGACCCGCCGAGGTCAGCGAAGCACTCCTGCAGCGGATGAAGGCGGCCGTCGGCCGCAATTCCCTCGATCGTGGTGACCGCGCGGCCTTCCGCTTCCACCGCCAGTACCAGGCACGACAGCACGGGCTGACCATCGACGAGTACCGCACACGCCCCGCACTCGCCGAGTTCGCAACCGTGTTTCGTACCGGTGAGCTGGAGATCCTCGCGCAGGACCTCGAGCAGCGTCTTGTAGCCATCGGCGAGCACCTCGGCCGGCTCGTCATTGACTGTGAGTGTGAGTCGAACCTTCATTGACGATTCTCCACGACTGAAAGCGTTCGCTTGACCGCCGGTGTCCGCACCGCGATCCCGCGCACCAGGAAGCGCGAGATGATCTCGCCCACGGTGTCGGCTGCATCCGGACCATCGGGGCGGAACCAGGTGACGGTCCAGTTCATCGCGCCGAGCATGGCGCGGGCGACGATCGCGGGGTTCATGTCGACCAGCTCACCGGAGCGGACGCCAGCGGCAATCAGCCGGCGCAGGGCCTGTTCGTATCGATCCCGCTTCTTCACGATTGCCGTCCGCAGCGGTGGCGGCAGCGCCTCCATCTGCAGGTGCGCGGTCGATCCTTCGATGTCGTCGAGCAACGTCCGCACGTGCGCGGTGAACACCAGCTGCAGACGCTCGGTCGCCGAGGCCCTCGTCCTGCGTGCGGAGGCGACAGCGTCGAGCATCCGATCGAGGGCGGAATCCTGGCAGTAGAACAGCAGCTCGTGCTTGCCGGCAAAGTAGTGATAAAGGTTTGCCGGGGAGAGGTCGACGGCGTCGGCGATGTCGCGCATCCCGGTATCGGCGAAGCCACGTTCCCGAAAGAGCTGAGACGCGGCCCGCAGAATGTCGGCCCGCTGCCGCTCGCGTCGGCGCGCCCGCGGTGCCACCGGCACACTTTGTAAACGGCCGTTCAATTTTTGAACCACGGTTCATTATCGTCGTGGCTGGCGCGGACGGCAAGCCGGAATTACTTCAGGCTGTAGTACCTTCTGATCGCGTCGAAACCACGACCGAGAGAGACTTGATCGGATTTTTGCTGCTCCTCATCGTCGGCGCCGTCACGTGGCGGCTGGTCGCTCCGGGCGAGCAGTTCCTGCCCGGATTCGCGCGTCTTTTGACCAACCCGGTGATCGAAAGGAATCCGTTCAGCTTCTTCTCGGGACGGTCGTACGCCACCGGCCAGTTCCAGGGACGGGAGGTGGCGCTTCGGCTTCAGCTCAAACGAAGCAGGCATGGCCAGGGCTATCTCGTCGTTGCCGCCCGGACGACCGGGGCGGCGAGTCTTGACTACAACGCCATCGAGGGGCGGACCCGCGACGATGCCGGGCGCCGGGCGCTAGCTTCGCTCGCTAACCACGATCTGCTTCTCAACGTCGAGGGGGGATGGCTCAAGACGCTGTGGCAGCCCCAGGGGTTCGTCATCTTCCCGGGTGCCTTTTCGGAGCCGAAGTGGCGCCAGGTGCTTTCCGCCATGCACGACGTGGCCAGTTCGCTCGACGCGTCGGCCTAGGGTTTCAGCCGGGGAATCGCGGCGGACTGGTGATCGCCTCGATGTTGGGCGACGCGGCGGTCGAAACGATCACAGGCCGGCTGGCAAACGTCGCCCGCGCCCGTCGCGACAGGAGTATCGGCGGCAGCCAGGCGAGGTAGGCAAACAACGTCCACAGCAGGACCGAAGCAGTCGAGTCGACGATGTCCGTGTAGCGGGCCAATCCCTGTCGCAGTTGGGCGTCTTCACCGGGCCGGGGCGGTGTTTCTTCCATGAGCTGCTCGACCGCGGTGCGAGCCACCGCCGCTGCATCGGCGCCGCGAGCACCCGCAATGACGAGTGCAGACACCAGTACAGGCACACGACGTACACCCGCGGGAAGCGCGGGCTCCGCGAGACGAGCAGCAGGAGCAGCGTCGCTGACATCACGACGAAACCCACCATCGCCATCAACTCGAACAGCGGCGGCACGAGGGCGCCGGCGATTGGCACCAGGACGATACCGGCACCGCTGGCGTTGCTCACATCCCAGATCCGCAGTCCGGCTAACAAATCGTAGACACGGCGCCATTCGGCCAGGAACGGCATGAGGCGAAGAACCAGCCAGACCGGAAGAGCGACCAGTGCGACCGCGAGGACGATCAGCCAGCCACCGATCTGAGGACGCTGGACTTCCGGAATCTCCGTGCGCTCGTTTGGCAGGGACAAGAGTCCGTGCGGGCGAGACAGGTAGATAGCAGCGGCGCCGCCAACCACGAACAGCCCGCCAATCTGAAAAAGGATGACGGCAATCATCCGAACGGCAGCGGAGCCCGTCGCCAAGCCGGCCGACGCCAGGCCTGCGATGAACACCGCGGCCCCGGCGAGCAACATCACCGTCGCGACCGTTCGGAGCAGCCACTCACCGACGCGAACGGTCAGGTTTGGCATCTTCGTCCTTCAACCTTGAGATGCTGTTGTCGTTTCGATCGAGTCGTTCAGCTGCCGACGTAGGCCGCGAGGTGCTGGCCGGTGAGGGTGGACCTGGCAGCGACGATCTTGGCGGGCGGACCCTCGAAGACGATCCGGCCGCCGTCGTGGCCGGCGCCGGGGCCAAGGTCGATGATCCAGTCGGCGTGCGCCATGACCGCCTGGTGATGTTCGATGACGATGACCGACTTGCCGGAGTCGACGAGTCGGTCGAGCAGGCCGAGCAACTGCTGGACGTCGGCGAGGTGGAGTCCGCTGGTCGGCTCGTCGAGGATGTAGACGTTTCCCTTCTCCGCCATGTGGGTTGCCAGCCTGAGCCGCTGCCGCTCGCCGCCGGACAGCGTCGTGAGCGGTTGCCCGAGACTGAGGTAGCCGAGCCCGACGTCGGCGAGCCGTTCCAGGATGGTGTGCGCGGCCGGCGTGCGCGTCTTACCGGCGCCGAAGAACGTCTCGGCCTCGGTTACCGACATCGCGAGCACCTCGCTGATGTCGCGGCCGCCGAAGTGGTAATCGAGCACTGATGCCTGGAAGCGCTTGCCCTCGCACTCCTCGCAGGTGGTGGCCACACCAGCCATCATCGCCAGGTCGGTATAGATCACACCGGCGCCGTTGCAGGCCGGGCAGGCGCCTTCGGAGTTGGCGCTGAACAGTGCCGGCTTCACCCCGTTGGCCTTTGCGAACGCCGTGCGGATCGGGTCGAGCAGCCCGGTGTAAGTCGCCGGGTTGCTCCGTCGCGAGCCGCGGATCGCGCCCTGGTCGATCGACACCACGCCGTCCTGCCCCGACACCGAGCCGTGGATCAGCGAACTCTTGCCCGACCCGGCCACGCCGGTCACGACCACGAGCACGCCGAGCGGGATGTCGACATTGACCTTCTGAAGGTTGTGGGTGCTCGCGCCGCGCACCTTCAGGGTTCCTGCCGGCTTCCGTACTGACGGCTTCAAGGAAGCACGGTCGTCGAGGTGCCGCCCCGTGAGCGTGCCGCTGGCGCGCAATCCGTCGATGGTGCCCTCGAACACCACCTCGCCACCGGCGCGGCCTGCGCCGGGGCCGAGGTCGACGACGTGGTCGGCAATTGCGATCACCTCCGGCTTGTGCTCGACGACCAGCACGGTGTTGCCTTTGTTCCGCAATTGCTGGAGCAGGAGGTTCATCCGCTGGATGTCGTGGGGGTGCAGCCCGATCGTTGGCTCGTCGAAGACGTAGGTGACGTCGGTGAGCGACGAGCCGAGGTGGCGAATCATTTTGGTGCGTTGCGCTTCGCCGCCCGACAGTGTGCCGGACGGCCGGTCGAGCGAAAGGTAACCGAGCCCGATCGCCACGAACGAGTCGAGCGTGTGCCGCAGCGCGGCGAGCAGCGGCGCCACCGACGGCTCCTTCAAACCGCTCACCCACTCCGCCAGGTCACTGATCTGCATCGCACAGGCGTCGGCGATATTGACCTTCTTGATCTTGGAAGAGCGCGCCGCCTCGTTGAGCCTGGTGCCGCCGCATTCGGGACAGGTCGTGAACGTCATCGCCCGCTCCACGAAGGCGCGGATGTGCGGCTGCATCGCCTCCTTGTCCTTGGACAGGAACGACTTCTGGATCTGCGGGATCAACCCCGCGTAGGTGAGGTTGATGCCGTCCACCTTGATCCTGGTCGGCTCCTTGTGGAGCAGGTCGTGCAGCTCCTTCTTCGTAAACTTGCGGATCGGCTTGTCCGGATCGAAGTAGCCGCAGCCGCGGAAGATGCGGCCGTACCAGCCCTCCATGCTGTAGCCTGGGATCGTGAGTGCACCCTCGTTGAGCGACTTGCTGTCGTCGTAGAGCTGAGTCAGGTCCATGTCGGTGACCGAACCCATGCCCTCGCATCGCGGGCACATACCGCCGGTGATCGAGAAGCTCTGTTTCACCGGCTTGATGGATCCTCCACGCTCGACGGTGAGCGCGCCGACACCGTGCGCCGAGGCGACGTTGAACGAGAACGCCTGGGCCGAGCCGATGTGCGGCTTCCCGAGCCGGCTGAAGAGGATGCGCAGCATCGCATTGGCGTCGGTTGCGGTGCCGACGGTGGAGCGGGCGTTCGCCCCCATCCGCTCCTGGTCGACGATGATCGCCGTCGTCAATCCGTCGAGCACGTCGACGTCGGGACGCGCCAGGGTCGGCATGAAGCCCTGCAGGAAGGCGCTGTACGTCTCGTTGATCATCCGCTGCGACTCGGCGGCGATCGTGCCGAAGACCAGCGAGCTCTTGCCCGAGCCCGAGACGCCGGTGAAGACCGTCAGCCGGCGCTTCGGGAGTTCGACGCTGACGTCCTTGAGGTTGTTCACCCGCGCGCCCTGCACGCAGATCAAATCGTGGCGGTCGGCGGCGTGCAACGCAGGCGACTGCGTGTCCGTCTTCGTGGCCCTGCGCATCGTGTCTCCTCGGTTGGGTTGTGCT
>CAWJNJ010000006.1:0-591220 GCA_963844245.1 uncultured Acidobacteriota bacterium
GCCGACGCAGCTGACGGTCATGGATGCGCCGCTCGCATCGCGCGTCCGCCGTCGTGGGGACAGCGCGCATCCGGCAGCCAGTATCGTCATGGTCACGTTCGAAGGGCTGGTCTTCACGCGGCTCTGTCTCGAAAGCCTGCTCGCCGCCGATACCGCGATGCCCTTCGAGGTCATCGTCGTGGACAACGCGTCCACCGATGGCACGCCGGAATACCTGCGCGCGCTGGCGCGGCGGGACCGGCGAGTGCGAATCGATCTGTCTGCGACCAACGCCGGCTTTGGCGAAGCGACGAATCGGGGCGCCGCGCTGGCGCGCGGCGACGTCATCGTCTTTCTCAACAATGACACCATCCTGAGCGGCGGATGGCTGGACCGACTGGCCGCGCACCTCGGCGATGAACGGATCGGTCTCATCGGGGCGACCACGAACCGCGCCGGCAACGAGGCCGAAATCGCCGTTCCGTATCGCACCTACGGTGAGCTCGAGCAATTTGCGCGTGATCGGGCGCGCAGCCGCACTCCTCAGGCGTTCGACATCCGTACCGCCACGCTCTTCTGTGCCGCGCTCCGGCGCTCGGTGTGGGACACGACCGGGCCGCTCGACACCCGTTTTCACATTGGACTCTTCGAGGATGACGACCTGTCGATGCGGGTCAGGGCCGCGGGATTCCGCGTCGCGTGCGCCGAGGATGTGTTCGTCCATCACTTCGGCCAGGCGTCGATAGGACGACTGGCCCAGACCGGACAGTATGGTGCCCTGTTCCATGCCAACCGCCAGCGATGGGAGGAGAAGTGGCAGATGCCATGGACGCCTCCTGCCAGGCGGGAACGGCCCGACTACGACGCGCTGGTCGCGCGCGTGCGTCGGCTGGTGCACGACACCACGCCGGTCGGCGCCACCGTGCTGGTCCTCAGTAAGGGCGACGACCAGCTCCTCCGCTTCACTGATCGCTGCGGTTGGCATTTTCCACAAGGCGGGGACGGCGGCTACGCCGGACATCACCCGGCCGATAGCGATGCGTGCATCGTGGAACTGGAGCGGCTGCGGCAGCGTGGCGCCGACTTCCTGCTGATTCCGGAGACCGCACTGTGGTGGCTGCGGCACTACAGCAGGTTCGCCGAACACCTCGATCAGCACTACGCCGTGCGTGCCAATGGCGGGGCGCCGGACATCGTCATCGCATTGTCGCGGCCATTCACGTCGTCCACGACGGCAGCAGAGGTGCACTGAGCTATGGGCAAGGTCATGTCGCGTGATTCGTACCAGGAGCTGGTGGAAGACGTGCGCGCGTGCGTGCGCGCGTGCGTGCCGCCTGGCGCAGTCGTCCTCATCGCGAGCAAGGGTGACGAGGCCATGGTGCAGATCGAGGGGGTGCGCGCCTGGCACTTCCCGCGCGACGAATGGGGCTCGTACGCGGGCCATCACCCCGCGAGCAGCGTGGAGGCGATCGTGCACCTCCGGCAGCTGTTTGCACAGGGCGCACGCTATCTGGTCTTTCCCGCTTCGGCGGCGTGGTGGCTCGAACATTATCGCGAGCTGGCCGATCTGCTCGACTCCGCCCATGAGCTCAAGACGTCGGAGGATGGCGTCTGCGTGGTTTACGAGCTTCACGAGTCGGCGGCCTTCGACGCCTTCGCGGCGATGGACTCGGACGTTGCGTCCTGGGATGGCGGCGATGCCATGGCCGGCGCGCCGACGCAGCTGCTGACTCTGGCACCTCCCGCGTCACGGCCATCGCTGCGCGTGCTGACGATCCTCACCCGGTTCGGGTCCGAGCAGTATGCCGATGCCGAAGTCGAGCTCGCGGCGCTGTTCACGCAGCAGCTGCGGCCGGTCGAACGCCGGGTCATCGTAGTGGACAACGCGCTGCCGCGCGAGTTCGTCGAGCGGCGCCCCGACGGCTCGGTGCTGATCGGCGGCGATAACAGCTCGCGGGAGTTCTCGGCCTTCGATCGCGCTCTCGAGTGGGTGGGTGCGGACGTCTGGTCGTACGACTTCGTGCACCTGGCCACGAGCGCCTTCAACACCCTCTATGTCGCGTACCTCGAGCGGTTCGGACCGTCGTTGCTGGCCGCGGCGGCGGGGCGGCCGGCGTGCATCGGTCACATCGACTGCTACAACCACCCGATCCGGGTCCGGACGTATCACTCCCAGCACTGGATCCGCTCATGCTTCTTTTTCCTGCCGCCGGCCGAGCTCCAGGCGCTCGGCAGCCTGGTGTCGATTGCCGACGGCCGCCCCTTCTTCAGCGGCGACCCCGAATCCCCGTTCCGCGCCGACGCTCCGCTCGACCAGCAGTATCGGGAATACATCACGAAGTGGCTCACTGGTGCGGGGGTGGGCCAGGGCGTCACCTGGCATTCGACGTTCGGGCTGACGCCAGACACGATCGACGCATTCGAGCAGAAGGCGCGCGCCATCCTCAACGAGCAGCTGCTCAGCATCCGGCTGCAGGCGCTCGGCTGCCGTCTCGTCGACGTCACCTGGTTGTCGGCGATGTTGCGCGTGCACCAGCCACGCGAGGTGCCATGGTCGGCGTCGTGGCGTGAGCAGCTGGCGAACCGCGATCGCGATGCGCTGATCCTGGCGCCGGCACAGCGGGAGACCCGGGGTGCAGGATCGACCTCGAGCCCGCGCACAGAAGGCGCGGCGCGCGCCGAAGGACTTGCCGTCTAGGTCATGTCATGAACAGCGCCCACTTTCTCTACCGGCCGATCGCCTTCCACACACCGGATCGCGTCGTCGATCCGCCCTCGTGGCTGGCGCACACGCCGTTTGCGTTCTGGATCGTGGACGCGCTGCGTCCGGCGACGTTCGTCGAGCTCGGTTGCCATTCCGGCAACAGCTACGCGAGCTTCGCACAGGCCGTGCAGACGCTCAACCTGCCGACCGCGTGCTATGCCGTCGATACCTGGCTCGGCGACCCGCACGCCGGCACTTTCGACGAGAACGTCTTCGCTGAGTGGTGCGAGTACCACGACCGGCGCTTCGCGTCGTTCTCCCGTTTGGTGAGATCGACATTCGACGAGGCGCTCCAACATTTCCAGGATGGCACGATCGACCTGCTGCACATCGACGGCTATCACACGTACGACGCGGTGGCCCACGACTACGAAGGCTGGCGTCCTAAGATGAGCGGCCGGGGCGTGGTGTTGTTTCACGACATTAACGTTCGGGAGAACGATTTCGGTGCCTGGCGTCTCTGGGAGCGCGTGGCACGCGAATATCCGTCGTTCGAGTTCCGCCATGGCCACGGGCTCGGTGTCCTCGGCGTCGGCCGGGATATGGCGGAACCGCTCCAGTGGCTGTTCGGCACCGACGCAGAGGAGGCCAACCTGGCGCGCCTGTTCTTCGCCCGCCTCGGCACATCTGTGACGCTCGCCCGCACGGAACACGCCTCGCGCGTGCGTGCGGCCGAGTTGGCCGCGTTGACTGACGAAAACGTCGCGCTCAAGGGCCAGCTGGAGCGCGCGGAGCAGGCCCTGACCGCTCGCATCGGGGAAGTCGAGACGCTCACGGGCCGTCTCGAAGCGCGCGAGACGCGGCGCACGCACCCGACGATCGTCGTCGTCTCCCACGTCGGCGGCTGGCAGCCGCGAGCCGGCAACGAATACCGACTGCACCGAATGTTCGAGTGGTACCGTCGTCAGGGGTATCGCGTTATCCCGGTGATCGCGCCGCTTCCCGGTGAGGAACTCTCGCGCGACGCACTTGCGGCAACCGCGGCCGCCTTCGGCAATGTCATTCAGGTCCATCGCGACGGACGCATTGAGCACGATCTGCGCGATGTACCGGAGGAGTTCGACCCGGTTCCGAACATGCTGGCGCCTCTTGCCACCGATGAGACCGTCATCTCCACGTCGCGCACGCAGAAACTGCTCAAGATCGAATCGACCTTCTGTCACGACCACGTCATCGCGACGGTGCTGCACCTGCAGCAATCGTTGGGGCCGCACATCCTGCAGGTCGAATACATCTGGATGACACGGCTGCTCCCGCTGGTGCGCGCCGACGTGCTGAAAGTGCTGGACACCCTCGACGTGTTCTCGAGCATCGACCGAAAAGTGCGCATGTTCGGCGTGCGCGACGTCACTGTCGATCCCGGCGAGGAGGCCAAACGCCTCCGCCGCGGCGATCTGATCGTCGCGATTCAGGACGAGGAGTGCCAGGAGCTGCAACGGCTTGCGCCAGGTATCCCCGTCGTCACGGCGGGTGTGGATTTCGACGTTGTTGCCGACGCTGCCGGTTCGATCGCCGGGCGGATCCTGCTCATCGCCTCGGGCAATCCGCGCAATTGCAAGGGCCTGACCGACTTCGTTCGACTGGCCTGGCCGCGGATCCGGCGCAGCGTGCCTGGCGCCGAGCTCGTGGTCGTCGGCGGTGTCGCCGCCGCGATGGCCGGACGATCGGTGCCAGGTGTTACGGTCGTCAGCGCGGTCAACGTCGTGGCGCCGCTCTACCGCGAAGCGGCGCTGGTCATCAACCCGGCCGTCGCCGGGACCGGCGCGAAGATCAAGACCATCGAGGCGCTCTGCCATCTGCGGCCGATCGTCACCTGGCCGGCCGGCGTCGACGGGCTCGAACCGCAGCTGGCGGCCCGATGCGTCGTCGCTCGCGACTGGTACGAGTTCGCCAACGCGGTCGTCGACGCGTTGACGACCGGCGACAGCCGGCGATTCACCGACGACGATCGCGCGGTCATCGCGGAGCTGGTCTCGCCCGAGACGACCTACGCTGCACTGGACCACGCGTACCGGGCATTCTTCGAGCGGCATCGCACCGCGTCCGCCGCGGTTCCGCGTGCGCTCCCGGAGGCTGGCCGGCCCAAGCCTGCGGTGGCCCATGCCGATTGACGTCTTCATCGATCTGTCGCGCGTGCCGATCGGCTTCGACACCGGCGCCGCCATCAAACGTCTCGACGCGCCCGAGTCCATCGGCGCGTTGGCGCGGCGGGTGACGGTGGCCGTCACGTCCCAGGATGTTGCCGAAGGCAAGCGCGTTAATGACGGCTGGAGCGTGATGGCGACGTCGCCGGTCGAGGCCTGTCGCGATGCCCTGGCCGCGGCAGGCGAGGACGATCTGCCGCTGCTGGTGCTGCTCGGAGATGTCCGGCCGTCGGCTGCGGCGGTTGGGTCTCTGCTCGAGGCAGTCGAGGCGGATCCGATGATCGGGTTTGCCTCCGCCCGCCTGACCGGGGCCGACGAGGGCAGCCTTGCGCGCCTGGACGTCGCCGGCGATCGGGAGATCGACGAGCTGCCCCGGCGCGTGCTCGCCGAGATTCCAGACACCTACCTCGTCGCCGATGCGCCGGGGCGGTGCCTGCTCGTCAAGCCGGTGATCGGCGCTGAATTCAGGGACCTCGACGTGCGGTTTCGCAGTGTGGCCGGCGCGTTGTGGCACTACATGAGCCGCGCCCGCCGGTGCGGGTTCCGGACGGTGATCTGCAATCGCGCCGTCGTCGACGCGCCTGACCAGGCGAGGCCCTGTCCGCCGTCCACGATTACCACGAGGAACCTGCCGGATGCCGACCGTGTCCTGCTTCGCGAATTGTCTCCCGACGTCGAGAAGGCGGCCGTCGAGTTCGGTACAGCGAACGCCGCCGTGGCCGAAACGCGGCTCGCCCGCGCACTCCCTCACGCGTACGGCGCCCGGCCGTCGCTGCTCCTGGATTGCCGCAACATCGTCTCCGGCATGAACGGAACGACAAGCGCGGCGCTGGGCATCTGTCGCGGACTGCACAAGCTCGCTCCCGAGTGGGACGTCACGCTCCTCTCCTCGAAGGATGCCAGCGCGTTTCACCAGCTCGAGGCGTCGCATCCGGGCTGGCAGATCGCGACGACGATGCCCGGGCGCCAGTTCACGGTGGCGCTCAGGCTGTCGCAGCCGTGGCACATCCAGGAGATGATCGACCTCCACGTCGCGGCGGCGTACAACGCCTATCTGTTCCTGGACACGATCGCCTGGGATGCGGCGTATCCGGCGCCTCGTCATCTCGACGGCGTTTGGCAGTTCATGGCCGATCATGCGGACGGGCTCGTCTTCATTTCGCAATACACTCGCGACCGTTTTCGCCACCGTTTTCGTGTTCGCGCCGACATGCGCGAGATGGTCGGGTACCTGTCCTTCGATCCGGCTGACTACGTGCGTGCGGACGCTCGCGTCGCCCCCCGCCGGGAGGAGTTCATCTTCGTTGTCGGCAACGACTACGACCACAAGGACGTCGTGCCGACTGTGGAACTGCTGGCCGCCGCATTTCCCTACGAGGCGTTCGTTGCGCTGGGGCCGCCGCTGACGATCAGGCCGCGGGTCAGGATGCTGCAGAGCGGCAAGCTTTCCGAGGCGGAGATCCACCGGCTGTACGCGAACGCGCGAATGGTGGTCTTTCCCTCGTTCTACGAAGGCTTCGGCTTTCCGGTACTGACGACGCTGGCGTACGGAGGAACGCTGGTGGCGCGCGGCTCGGCGTTGCTCGAGGAGATCGCAGCCCGCTGTCCGCCGCGGGGGCGGCTCGTTCCGTTCGCCCGCCGCGACGAGCTGGTGACGTTGGTGGGACAGATCCTGCATGGCGAAGACGTCACTACGCTGCCTCTTGGCACCGCGCTCGAGGATGGCCACCCGCTGTCATGGCAGGAGATCGCCAGCGGGATCCTGGCATTTCTGACCGAGATGGCTGCGGACCTGTCGCGCAGCCGGTTCCGATCGCGTGAGCACCTGGTGACGCAGCTCATGGCCGCGCCGATGCCGTTGACGGAAGCTGGATTGAAACGGCCCCGCGTTGATTCCAATCCGCCGGTGACGGTGTGACAGTACCCGCCAGCGGCCTCTCCGGGACCATCGATGCGGCCGGCACCTCCGTGCCGGGCGCCCGTTCGGCCCTTCGAACGCTTCCGCTTTCGCTCGTGCAAGCGGTGCTGATTGTCGTCGTCTTGTGGGTGGTGCTCGAAGGCTGGCACCGCGATATCCGCGTGCCGCTCGGGTTCGTCAGTGACAGCCTGTGGTTCCTGGCGCAGTCCAAGAGCACGATCGACAATGGCTGGTGGTGGTGGAATCCCCGGCTCGGGGCGCCGCATGGACTCGACGCCATCACTTACCCCTCCAACAGCACCGTGGACCAGGTGCTCGTCTGGCTGGTCAGCCGTGTCGTCCCTGACGTGTTCGCCGCGATCAATGTGACCTGGGTACTACTGGTCGTGCTGAGCGGTCTCTCGGCCACCTGGTGCATCCGCGCGTTCGGAGCTTCAAAAGCCAGCGCCTTTGCCGCCGGAACGCTGTTCGCGTTGACGCCCTACGCCTTGTATCGCCACATCGATCACTTCGCGCTGGTGATTTACCTGGTACCCTTCGCGTGCGCGGCGGCATTATGGTTGGCAGCGGGAGAGCCGCACCAGTCCTGGGCACGAAGCAAACGCCTCGTCATATTCGGCGGCTGCGTCCTTCTTGGGCTCAACTACGTCTACTACGCGTTTTTTGCTTCGTTCTGCGTCATCGTCGGCGCTCTGATCGGGTATCTCTCCGGTCGAGATGCACGGGTCCTTGCGTCGGGCGTGCTCTGCCTCGCGCTCATCACCGGCAGCACGGTCGTAAATCTCTCGCCGACGTTTTACTCCTGGTATCAGAACGGCCAGCCGCTGATCGAACGCGACAAGGTGCCCGCCGAGGCCGAAACCTACGGTTTGAAGATCCGGCACCTCGTCAGCCCGGTCTATCCGCACCGCTTTCCGCCCTTCAACCGATGGGTGGAACGGGAAGGGGCGGCGCGGTTTCCGAATGACAACGAGAACTGGACGGCCAGGCTCGGCATCGTCGGAACCGCAGGGTTTCTCGGCTTGCTGGTGCTCCTGTTCATACCTGACGCCCGGAGCCGCCGTGGGCCACGGCTGCAAGGCGCGAGCAGGCTGACGCTCGCGGCGCTTCTTCTCGGTACGGTCGGTGGCTTTGGTGTCGTGTTCAATCTATTCGTCAGCTCCGACATTCGTGGCTACAACCGTATTTCTCCGTTCATCGCGTTCTTCTCCCTCTTGGCAGTGGCGATGGCCATCGACCGCCTCAAGTCGCCGCGCGCCCGCACGGTCGCGGTGACCGTCGTCCTCCTCGTCGGTCTGGCCGACCAGGGACAGGCGGCCCGGCTTATCAACGAACGGCATGCCGCCATCGCCGCGGAAGTGGCGGGCCTGCGCACCATGGTCGACACACTGGAGCGCGCGCTGCCGGCGGGCGCGATGGTGTTTCAGCTGCCGGTCCGCGCCTACATGAGTGAGAGCGACTTCGGACGCATGAAGCAGTTCGACCAGTTCAAGCCGTACCTGGTGTCGAAAGCCCTCCGCTTCAGTTACCCGGCGTTTTCGAATGAACAGGTGCGCTGGCAGCGGGCGATGACGGGGCTCGATATGCCGACGCTCGCGTCGCGGCTCGCCGCGCAGAACTTCTCGGCGGTGCTGGTCGACCGTTTCGGCTACGAGGACAACGGAGCGGCGGTCATTACAGGGCTCCGGCGCAGCATTGGAGACGACCGCGTGATCGTCAGCACGGATCGCTTCGTTGCGGTGAACGTCAGTGCGATGGCGGGCGACGCGCTGGCGGCCCGACGTTCGATGGAGCCGGTCGCGCTGACGCTCTCGATACCGGCGTGTCCACCCGCAGCGTCGCTCGCCGCCATGGTGAGTGTCGCGGATCAGGTGGATCAGATTGGGGAGAGCCGCGCGCCATGGGGCGCTGGAGCCGCGCAGATCCGCCGATCGCAGGACGCGAAGGTTTCGGGGTGGGCGGTCGACGCGCCGCGGCGCTCCCCGGCGGCCGGTATAGACATCGTCATCGATCGTATGGTTTTCCCGACCATGTACGGAACGGACCGCAACGACGTGGCGCAATATTTCCGCCAGCCGAGCTACCGCGAGAGCGGTTTTACGGCCACGATTCCTGCGAATGCCATCTCTCTCGGAGAGCACTGGCTGAGCATTCGGGTGGTACGGGCGGATGGCGGGTGCTACTTCCAGAGTCCGGGGTTTCCTGTGATGTCGATCGAATGAAGTCGATCGTGATCGGCGGATCACTGGCACAGAAGCCGGGGCGGGGCGGGCACACCTGGGTGTTGCTGCAGTACCTTCTCGGCTTCAGGAAACTTGGCTGGGATGTGCTCTTCGTCGACCGCCTCGAGCCCGGGATGTGCGTGGACGAAGCCGGCAATCGCACCGCCGCCGCGGCGTCTTGGAACGTTCGCTACCTGACCGACGTGATGTGCCGTTTCGGCTTCCACCGCGACTTCGCCGTGCTCTGCGATGGGGGTGGCACGATCGGGTTGACTCGGCAGGCGCTGATCGAGCGCGTGCGGTCGTCCGCGGCACTGATCGACGTGATGGGATTCCTGAACGACGAGGAGATCCTGGCGTCGGCTCGCCGGCGGATCTTCCTCGACATCGATCCCGGGTTCGGCCAGATGTGGCATGCGCTCGGGCTTCGCGACATGTTCCACGGACATGACACCCACGTCACCATCGCGGAGAACATGGGACAGCCGTCCTGTGGGATCCCGACGTGCGGCCTCGACTGGATTACCACTCGACAGCCGGTCGTGCTGGATGAGTGGCCCGCCGGAGACAGCGACACTGCGTCGCTGCCGATTACGAGCGTCGTCAGCTGGCGCGGCGCCTACGGGCCGGTCACCTACGCGGGCCGCACTTACGGCCTGCGCGCCCGCGAGTTCAGGAAGTTTGCGGCCCTGCCGCTGCACTGCGAAGGCCCGTTCGAGCTGGCGCTCGACATTCATGCCGGCGACGCGGCAGACGTGGACCTGCTTCGCTCCCAGCGCTGGTCCCTGGTCGCACCGGGCGACGTCGCGGGCGATCCCTGGCGGTACCGGCAATACATCGGTCAATCGGCGGCCGAGATCATGATCGCCAAGGGTATGTATGTCGACACGCACAGCGGCTGGATCAGCGACCGCAGCATCTGCTACCTGGCAAGCGGACGCCCCGTCTTGGCGCAGGACACAGGGCTCGTCGACCTGCTGCCGACGACCGAAGGGCTGGTGACGTTTACGTCCTGCGAACAGGCGATCGACGCTGTCGGCGCAGTCAGGCGCGAGCCCGGACGCCATCAGCGTGCGGCGCGACGCCTGGCCGAGACGCATTTCGAGTCCTCGCTGGTTCTCGGAGCGCTTGTCCGGAAGCTCGGCCTCAACTGAATCCATGGCTAGCATCGTCGTGTCTGGAGCCCTCGCCAACAAGCCGGCCAATGGCGGTGCGGCCTGGACGCGGTTGTCGTGGGCTCTGGGCTTCAGGCGGCTCGGGTACGACGTGTTCTTCCTCGAACAGATCGCGCCGTCCACCTGTGTCGACTTCATCGGCTCGCCATGCCCGGTCGAGTGCTCGGTGAATCTGGCGTACTTCGATGCCGTCACGACGCACTTCGGACTCGACGCGTCGCTCGTCGTCGAAGGCGAGCGCCGCAGTTTCGGCGCGCCATGGGCCGCCCTGCCCGACATCGCGCAGGCTGCCGACATGCTCGTGAACATCAGCGGCCACCTCACCGACGCCGCGCTCAAGCCTCGGTTCCGCCGCCGCGTCTTCATCGACCTCGATCCCGGCTACACGCAGTTCTGGCATGCGGCCGGGCTCGCGGAGGATCGGCTCCGGGACCACGATTTCTATTTCAGCGTCGGCGAAAACATCGGCCAGCCGTTCTGCGACCTGCCGCGTGGCGACATCGCCTGGCGCCGCATTCGCCAGCCGGTCGTGCTCGGGGACTGGCCGGTGGTGACGTCTGCGCCGCTGCCGCCGCGTTTCACCACCATCGCCAGCTGGCGGGGACCGCTGGGACGCGTGACGCGCCAGGAAACGACATACGGGGTGAAGGCGCACGAGTTCAGGAAGTTCATGGCGCTGCCGCAACTCAGCGAACTCGGTTTCGAAATCGCGCTCGAGGCGGATCCTGCCGACCAACCCGACGTCGATGCGCTGCGCCGGAATGGCTGGCACGTCGTCGATCCAAAATGTGTGGTGCCGGATCCAGCTGCGTTTCGGCACTACGTGCAGCAGTCCGGCGCCGAGTTCTCGGTCGCGCAGGGCATCTACGTCGACACTCAGTCGGGATGGTTCAGCGACCGAACGGTTCGCTATCTCGCATCAGGCAAGCCGGCCGTGGTGCAGGATACCGGCTGGTCACGAAACTATCCGAGCGGTCAGGGGCTGCTCGGCTTCCACACGATCGGCGAAGCGGTAGACGCCGCCCGAAGCGTCGCCTCGGATTACGAGGCGCACTCGCGTGCGGCCCGCGCCATCGCGGAGGAGTTTTTCGATTCGGACAAGGTGTTGTCCGAGTTGCTCGAGACGGTGGAGGGCCGAGGGCACGTTCGGCCATTGCGCCCTTTGCGGCATGACCCATGCGCATCTTCGTCAGCGGAATGATCGCGGCCGATCCGGGGCAGGGTGGCGCCACCTGGGCCGTCCTCCAGTACGTGCTCGGGTTGCGGGAGCTCGGACACGACGTGTTTCTCGTCGAGCCGATCGCACCAGGATCGATTCAACCTGCAGGCGCGCCGCTGGTCTCGTCGATCAACGCCCGCTACTTCCAGGACGTCGTCGCGCGCTTCCGTTTGCAGCCGCGCGCGGCGCTGCTGCGGCAGGACACGCACGAAACGGTGGGCCCGTCATACGTCGAACTGTGCCGGGCCGCCGCGGACGCCGACCTGCTGATCAACATCTCGGGCATGTTACGGGAGCCGGCGCTCCGCGATCGAATTCCGCGTCGCGTGTATCTCGATCTCGATCCGGCCTTCAATCAGCTGTGGCACGCAGTCGAGGGCATCGACGTCGGTCTCGACGGGCATACGCATTACGTCACCGTCGGCAATGGCATTGGCCGGGCGGGGTGCGACCTGCCAACGTGCGGCCGGACATGGATCACGACCCTGCAGCCGATCCTGCTGTCAGAGTGGACGGTGTCGAGTGGAGACGCGGCGGCCCCGTGGACCACCGTCGGCAACTGGCGCAGTTACGGGTCCATTCAATACCAGGGCAGGCAGTTCGGCCAGAAAGCGCATTCGCTGCGGCGACTCATGACGGTGCCGCGCCGCACGAGCGAACGGTTGCTCCTCGCCCTGGCGATCGATCCCGCGGACGCCGATGACTTGTCGGCACTGAAGGACAATGGGTGGGGACTGGTCGATCCCGCGGCCGTTGCGGCCACGCCCGACGATTACCGCGCCTTCATTCACGCCTCGAAAGCCGAGTTCGGCATTGCCAAGAGCGGCTACGTGGTCTCCCGCTCGGGATGGTTCAGCGACCGCAGCGTCTGTTACCTGGCTTCCGGCCGTCCGGTTCTCGCCGAGGACACCGGCCTTTCGGGGACCATCCCGACCGGCTGCGGGCTCGTCACCTTTTCGACGACCGACGAAGCAATTGCGGGGATCGAAGCGATCAGCCGCAACTACGACGGTCACGCCAGGGCGGCGCGAGAACTCGCCGAGTCGTGCTTTGATTCGAAGTACGTGCTGAATCGTCTGCTGAACGAGGTGAGCCAGTGAGCAGCGGCCCGCCGATCCCGGTTGACGTGGAGGATGCCGATATTGCGCGCGCCGTCGACGAGTGGCTCGCGCACGGACAGTGCGGCGCGTCGGTCGTCCACCTGCTCCGCCGACCCTGGGAGTACGCCACCAGCGCGCCCCTGGAGCTGGTCACCGCCGTCACCGACGACGGGCGCGAGCACGACCTGGTGCTGAAGCACGTCGGACCGAGACACCATACCGAGCAGGTGCGGCGCGTCAAGCCGTCCTTTGTCGTCGATTCACGGCGTGAGATCGAGGTGTACCGGCGGCTGCTGACACCGCTGCGGCATTGGACCCACTCTGGTCGGGTCGAAGATTGCGCCGGAGACCGACACTTACTGGCTGCTGCTGGAGCACGTCCGCGGTCCACGCCTGTTCGAAGTGGGGTCGCCAGCGGCGTGGGCTGCCACCGCGCACTGGCTGGGTGCGTTTCATTGGCGTCCGGATCCGGTCGACCGCGCCGATGCATGGCGGGCCGCAGGGCTCATCGAGTATCAGCGCGACTGGTACCGTATGTGGATCGACAGGGCGCTGCGGTTCTCCGGCGCCGATGGTCCATCGTGGTCCCGTCATGATCGCAAGGCGCTGCGCTGGCTTTCCGAGCGTTACGACAGGGTCATCGAACATCTGCTGTCGCTGCCGTCGACGCTGATCCACGGCGAGTTCTATCCAGAAAATGTGATCATGACGGGCGGGCCGGATCGGTGGCTGCCGTGCCCGATCGATTGGGAAACAGCGTCGGTCGGGCCCGGCGTTCTGGACCTCGCCGCCCTGACGGCGGGCGAGTGGCGTGAACAGGACCGTCGTGACTTGATCGCTGCCTACCTCGCCGGCTCAGGGAGTCGTGTCACGCTAGACGACCTATCCAAAACGGCCCAGTATGCGCACATTCAGCTCGCCGTGCAGTGGCTGGGATGGTTCGGCCGCCGTCACGCGCCCGACGCCCACGCGCGCGACTGGCTCGCGGATGCGATCGATCGCGCCGAAGCGCTCAATCTCTAGCCCAACGCGGGCGCGCCGTCGGCTTCGACAACCTGGATTGCGCTTTTATTTGCCGCCGCGCGCCAACCCCGGGTCAGGTGCCCATGACGGCTTCGCCAGTTGGCGATTCCACTGCTGCCACAAATCACTGAGCTCAGTTACCTTGTCCGGACGCTCGGCGGCGCGATTCCGCGTCTCGCCGATATCTTCAGCGAGATTGTATAGACCGGCGTCCGACAGATCGCGTAGGGTCGCCGGGTCCACGTCGACGAACCTTCCTTCGCGCGTCTTCACCAGCTTCCAATCGCCTCTGCGAATCGCCATCATGCCGCCGAGGCGCCAATAGAGCGCGTCGTGCGGCGCGCTTTTCGCTGTACCGGTCAAAAATGGCAAGAGGTTCACGCCGTCGAACTCCGATGCGTTCGCGGCTGCGCCGGCGGCAGCAAGGGCGGTCGGCAGCACGTCGAGCTGAATGATTGGCCTGTCATCCACTCGGCCCGCGTCGAGGTGTCCCTTCCACGACATCGCGAACGCGACGCGAATGCCGCCTTCCCAGGTCTGCCGCTTCGATCCACGCAGCGCGCCGTTGCTCGATCCATTGACCGTCGTCGTCGGCATCGTCGGTCCGCCGTTGTCGTTCAAGAAAATGACGAGCGTGTTCTCTTCAAGTTTTTGATCGCGCAAGGCGGCTAACGTTCTCCCAATCGCGTCGTCCATCGCGGACATCATGGCCGCATAGGTACGGCGCTGTGGGTCGGCGATGTTCGGGAAGCGAGCGAGGTACTTCTCAGTCGCTTCCATCGGCGTATGTGCAGCATTGAATGCGAGATAGAGGAAGAACGGCTCCGACGCATGCTGCTTGATGTAACTGACGGCGCGATCGCCGAGCGCGTCTGTGAGGTAGGTCACCGACGAGGCAGGCGTCATGCCGTCGAGCAGCGGGTCCGGCATCTTCGTGCCCGGATCGATGTGGGCGACATTCAGATACGAATGGTCACCGCCGAGGAACCCGAAGAACTCTTCAAATCCGCGACGCATCGGATGCAATCGATCGGCCGAACCGAGATGCCACTTGCCGAACAGGGCCGTGCGGTATCCCGCAGCTTTCAGCTTGTCAGCCATCGTTGTTTCGGTTAGCGGCAACCCGCGGTCGGGCGATCCATCGGGGTTGAACTCGTAGCCGAAACGTTGCGGATACCGGCCGGTCATGAGACCGGCGCGGGTTGGGCTGCAGTAGGGGCCGCTCACGTAGGCATTTGTGAAGCGGATCCCCTGTTGCGCGATCCGATCGATGTTTGGTGTTGGAATATCTCGGCTGCCGTAACTGCCGATGTCCGCGTAGCCCACATCGTCGGACACAATCAACAAGATATTCGGTCGTCGTGTCTGACCGTTCCCCGTTTGATGAACCACACAGCCGATGGTCAGAAGTATCGCGATCGCGGCGAGCGCCCGCACGGCTGGTTTCATTTTTCCCCCCAGGCCGTCAGCAAGTCTACCGTGTGGGGACGCCCCGTCGTTCTTGTTGCTCCTTTGCAGCAGCAGGGTGGCGCCGGGCTGGAAACGCCAGTGACGACGGAACTGGAGTCGGAGTGCGCTAGTCTGGCTTCAGGGGGTGTCGTATGACAAAACCGACCATTGGAATAATTGGCGCCGGGCACATTGGCAGCCAGGTGGCGAGACTGGCGATTTCAGGCGGGTATCCGGTTGTGATTGGCAACTCGCGCGGACCCGAAACCCTGGCTGAACTCGTCGCCGAACTGGGACCGCGTGCACGAGCTGCGACCGCCGAGGATGCCGCCAGGAGCGGCGAAATTGTCGTGGTTTCGATTCCCCTGAAGAACTACCGCGAGGTGCCGGTGGCACCCCTTGCGGGCAAGGTGGTGATCGACACGAACAACTATTATCCGCAGCGTGACGGCCACATCGCTGAACTCGACAACGAGTCAACGACGACCGCCGAGCTCTTGCAAGCGCACCTCCCGACCTCGAAGGTGGTCAAGGCGTTCAACCATATCTACGCTGTGGAGCTGACCACTCACGGGCAACCGGCGGGATCGAAGAACCGCCGTGCGCTCGTCATTGCCGGCGACGATGCAGCCGCCAAAGCGGTGGTAACGAAACTGCTCGACGATTTCGGGTTCGACACTGTGGATGCCGGGCCCTTAAACGAAGGATGGCGCATTCAACGCGACACACCCGGCTACGGTCCACGTCGCACGGCTGAGGAATTGCGGAAAGACCTGGCGGCGGCCAAGCGGTACGCCGACCAGTAAGCCTTTCGTCTGATTCATCGAGCCCTCGCTGGGCTCCGTGTTCAGGTTCCAGGACTAGCGGAGGCCGTGCGCCCAGTTGAGCACACCGAACACGCGCGGCTTCCTGCTGGCATCCGACGAGACCGGTCGGGTGAACACGAAGTGGCCATCCGGAGTGACGTCGAACGAGGTATGCCTTTCGCCCAACGGGCGGCCGTAGTCATCAGCCATCAGCGGCTCTGGCGCCGAAAACGCCCGTTCAGGCTTCTCGCGCACAGCCACCGCCATCAGGTGCGTCTCGCTGCGGTAGAAGAGCCGGGTCCCATCGTGCGACCAGATCGGTGTGATGCCGCCGTCGGTTGAGACGCGGACCTTGTTGCCGGCCTGCGGAAACGACTCCGTGTAAATCTCGTTCCGGCCTGATTCGTCCGACATGTACGCGATCCGTTGGCCGTTCGGCGATACGCGGGCGTTGGACTGACTGAACGACGTCTGCTGAAACGGCTTCGTGGCCGCTTGCGGGTCCGTCAGGTCCACGAGCCGCGGATCGCGGGCGCGATAAACCTCGCCCATTCCGCCTTCGCCAAGTTTCGCGATCACTTGGTAGGCGCCGATTGTCGTGCCTATCTCCATCGCCGCCTCTTGGCTTCGGCGAGACCACGCCGAAGCTCGCGCTTGGACTGCCCTGCGCGAGCGGAGGTGGGGCCGCCTGCCCCAAGCGAGGCCACGACTTCGTAGGGACCGAGACGCGTGCCGGGTGCCAAGCTCATCAGCGGAAGCTGATTGTATCCGCGACTCGACTGGAGGTCGCAAAAATGTGGCGAGGAACCCTTGCAAGCGTCCGCTGCGTGAGATAGCCTCGGCTGCCGGTTCTTCCCGGTCCTTTTCCGAGGAGGTCCTCTTGACCCGTTGGAAGATTGTGACTGCGCTGGTTGCTGCCTTGGCCGGGTTCGCCGGTACGAGCGCGCAGGCTGCGCCTATTCTTGCCAGTACCCTCGGCGGTTCGCTGATCAGCTTCGACAGCGCTTCGCCGGGAACCATCATCACCACTACGTCGATCACGGGAGTAGCGGGCGTGCTCGCTGGCATCGACTTCCGACCCGCAGACGGCGCACTGTACGGTCTCGGCAACAATGGCGGTGTCGGCACGATTTACACCGTCAACACGACCACCGGGGTCGCGACGCCGGTCTATACACTCGCCTCCGCCCTTTCGGGGACCAGTTTCGGTGTCGATTTCAATCCCGTGCCCGACGCGCTCCGGATCGTCAGCGACACTGGACAGAATCTCCGCATCGTCGGCTTTGCGAGCAACGCCTTCGTGACGATCGTGGACACTTCGCTGGGTTTGACTGGCGTGGTCGGAGCGGCTTACACCAACAACTTCGCCGGCGCCTTGTCGACGACGCTCTACGACATCCGATCGACCGATTCTTCGCTCTACATTCAAAACCCACCCAACGCAGGCATACTGACCCTCGTCGGGGCGTTGGGCCCGACGACCAATAGCCAGGTCGGTTTCGACGTCTCCGCCGCCGGTATCGCCTTTGCCAGTTTGAACGGAGGCACGAACTTTGGCACGGTCGACCTGACCACGGGCGCCTTCACGCAGATTGGGTCCGTCGGAGGCGTATTCGCCGGTCAGGTCACGGGAATCTCGGCGGTGGCTGCGCCAGTGCCTGAGCCAGCGACAGCCGTGCTGCTCGGCCTTGGGCTCGCGGCCGTTTTAGGTCGTTTCGCGCTCGAACGTCGTCGCGCGCGAGGCTGAACACGAAGAAACCGCTCGCAGACTGGCTCGAAGACTTGATGGGGTTCAAGGAACTCCGCTACGAGGAGACTCGCGCGAACCTCGAGATCGCGGGCACCACACTTCGTCCCTAGGTCAACCACCACTCCTACGCGATCGGCGTCCTTGAGACGCCGTCCCTCGCGGAACTCCGGGCTCGGGCCGCCAGCATCGTCGGTGTGGACCATGCGCAATGGCTACGCTCTGTGCACTGAGTCCTGCCGTGCTCAATACGCATCGAGCCACCGCCGGCGTCTGGGATCGGCACAGACGTGGCACTTCTCAAAGCGAGACCAACAAAGTATCACTCCCGACGGCTCCGAACGGCTACCATCGCGCGCCTCAGGATCCTGACCGGCGATGGGGACGGGCACCACCTCGCATCGCTCGGCCGAATCGCCTCGCTGCGCGACGGAGGAGAAAACATGATGGCCCCCATTCGGCAGACCCACCTCTTCTTGAGTGTCTTGATCGTCGCTACTGCATTTGCCACGACGATGGCTTACACGGCTGAGCCACCGCAGTCGGGAACCGACACTTACTATGACGTCGTCCGCGAGGCGGCACCGGGGCTCCCCGGATGGACCGTGTACCGCCCGGCGAATCTGACAAGCGGCATCAAGGGCAAGCTTCCAATCGTGGTGTGGAGCAACGGCGCCTGCACCATCAGCAACGACGCATACATTTACTTCCTCACCCAGATCGCCGCGCAGGGCTTCGTGGTCGTGGCTTTCGGCGCCCCCGGCGAGCATGCCAGCCCAAACGGCGTCGCCGTGGCCGACCGACTGACGACAGCGATCGATTGGGCAACGTCCCCGCCCGGGCACGGTGGCCCGACGTACTTCAACCAGCTCGACGCGTCCAAGATCGCCAGTGCCGGCCACTCGTGCGGCGGCGTGGATGCGGAGTACACGGCGGCGACCGATCCGCGGGTGAAGACGGCCGTCATTCTCAATAGCGGGTTCCAGCCGGATGGCATGTGCGGCTTGTCCGGTCCGCTCGCGTGCTCCCGCGCGCTGATTCCCGGTCTGAATGGTCCAGTGATCTTCATCAGCGGCGGCCCGACCGACGTTGCGCACCAGAATTCCATCGCCAACTACAACCTGGCGACCGTGCCCGCCGTTCTCGCCTTCCACGCAACCGCCGGCCACACCGGCTTCTACGGCAGCGCCTCCAGGACCGTTCAGCTGCAGGCCATCCGGGCCGTGGTCGAGTGGCTCGACGGCACGCTGAACGGAGACGCGGAAGCACTCCAGTACCTGACCGGACCTGGCGGGCTCGCCCAGACGACTGGCTGGACGGTCCAGTCGAAGGGGTTCTGAAATTCGACGCAGTCACCATGAAGAGGAGTCAGCATATGCATCGCGCAGGTCTTGCCGCTCTGGCGCGCCTGGTATCGTTCGCGCTCGTGTTCTTCGCGCTCGCTGCACCTGTCGGCGCCGCCACCGAGGTCACCAGCGGCGTGCTGCCGGACGGCACGCCGTATCGCATCGATTATCCGGACAACTGGAACGGAACCCTGCTGGTCTCGCTGGACTACGCGCCGAATGGCGGTACCCAGGCGACCAACGTCGAGCTGCACCGGCGCGGCTACGCGACATCCGGCGTCACCCGCGGCGTCACGGGCTGGTCGGTCGGTGATGCGATCGCCAACCACGTGCGGGTGGTCGAGCTGTTCGTGCAGAAGTACAGTCCGCCGTCCTACGTCTTCGTGAACGGCAACTCGCTGGGGGCGCACACCGGCGCCGCCGCTGTCCAGGCCCGTCCTGACGTGTTCGATGGCGCGGTGCTGCAGTGCGGCGGCATCGCCGGCGCCATCGGCCTCTGGAACAGCAAGCTCGACGCGCTGTATGTGGCGAAGACGCTGGTCGCGCCTGGCGATCCGCGTTATCCCATCATCGATATCCCCGACAACTTCGCCACGGTCACGCGGCCGGACTGGCTCGCGATGCTGCAGCAGGCCCAGCAGACACCGCAAGGGAAGGCGCGCATCGCGCTTGCGGCCGTGATCGCCCAGCTGCCGACCTGGTCGGTGGGTAGCAAGCCCATTCCGGCACCCGGCAACTACGAGGCGCTCCAGGTCGGTCTCTACGACAGTCTTGCCGGCGGCGGCCTGCCAGTCGTTGGACAGGCGATGTCCAGCCGCAACGAGATCAACCGTCGCAGCGGCGGCAACATCTCGTGGAATGTCGGTGTCGACTACGCAGCCATTCTCGCCAGCGTGGCGAACTCCGACGTCGTGCATGCGATGTATGCCAGTGCGGGACTGAGCCTCGAGGAGGACCTCGAGCGGCTCCGGACGGCCGAGCGGATCGTCGCCGATCCAGACGCCATCCGCTGGGCCCGCATTCAGACGATCGATTACCCGCTCGAAGTTCCCGTGATCACCGTGAACGGCATCGGCGACCAGATTTCGCCCGTGGCCGGGCAGCAGGCTTACGAGTCCGTTGTGGGATCATCCAACCTGCGCCAGACCTACACGCAGACCGCCGGTCACTGCGGATTCAACGGCCGGGAAGTTGTCGCCGCCGTAGAAGCATTGCAGGCGCGCGCGGCCACGGGGCAGTGGCCCGACACCAGCGCCGCGGCCATGAACGCGGCCGCCGCGGCGGTTGCGCTGACCGGGACGCCTCGATTCATCGAGTATCAACCAGACACGTTCGCGCGACCATTCAGCACGGTGCGCGTCAGCGCCAGGCTGCGGGTGCCCGTGATCGTGGGCCACAGCCAGGCGCTCGTGCAGCTGGTGTTGACACCGTCGCCCGATCGCACACCGGAATTTGCTGCCGACAAGATCGACCCGCAGTCAGTACCGGCTGGCCGGGGCGACACCTGTCGAGAGCCGATTGGAAGGTAATTCCCTGATTGTCAGCTTCCGCGCGTCCAGCCTCAACGTTGGGCAGGGCTCGGCCGTGCGCCTGGCGATCACGGGAGCCTACGTGTATGGGGTCCCGATCGACGAGGAGGTTGTCGCCGTCATCAAATGAGTTCGTCCGCGGCTCAAATGCGAATCACTCCCTCGTGGGTGTCCGTGGCATAAAGGGCGTCCACGAGGGGTGCGCGACGCGTGAGAATCGCGCGTTGGTTCAGGGATCCCTTGTCGGTGATTTCCTGCGCGTCCAGCGACGGAGGCTCTTCGAGAACCATCGCCCTGACGATCCGCGTGGCGCTGCCGGTGCTGTCCGCGGCGAACGAGCGCAGCAGCGCCCGGAGCCTCTCCCGAACCGCGTCCTGACGCAGGATGACGCGGCGATCCGCTGAGAGAGTCAGCTCCGGGCAGCACGCGCGGCAGGCATCGACATCGGGCACGATCAGCATGCCGAGCTCGTCGCGGTCGTGTCCAGTAATCACCACGTCCTGCACGAGCGGCGCGAAGTGGGCGACGATGCGCGCGCGCAGGGCGCCGACCCGGACCCAGGTACCGGTCGACATCTTGAAATCCTCGGCGACGCGGCCGTCGAAGAGGAGGCCTTGATTGACGTCCGCCTCGTCGGCGAGCCGCACGGCGTCGCCAAGCCTGTAGAAGCCTTCATCGTCGAACGCCGCCGCGGTTTCCGCCGGCTCACCCCAATAGCCCGGCGTGACGTTCGGGCCTCGCACTCTCAGCTCGAACCGGTCGGCGACGGGCACGAGCTTCGCCTCGAGCCCTGGAACCGGCAGCCCGACGCAGGCGACCCGATCGCTGTCCCAGTCTCGGGCGATGGCGAGCGGCGCGGTCTCGGTCGCGCCGAGCGCGGTGACGAGCGGAATCCGCCGGCCGCACGCGGTGAGCCCAATCGCCTGCAGTTCGTCGGCGACGTTCTGCGCGAGGCTCGCGGCCGCGTAGAAGCACACGCGCAGCCGGCGGAAGAATTGATCGCGAAGGGCGCCGTCGCTCCGCAGCCGGCGGACCAGCTCCTCGAAACCGCGCGGCACGTTGACGTAGACCGTCGGCGGATACTCCTGCAGGTTGCGCACCGACTCGTCGAACTGCCCCGGCAGGGGCTTGCCGCGATCGATGAACATCGTCCCGCCGTGATGCAGGACCAGGCCGAGGTTGTGGTTGCCGCCGAAGGTGTGGTGCCACGGCAGCCAGTCAACGAGCACCGGCGGCTCGGCGACGAGAACGGGCAGCGCCTGCGCGAGCATCTGCTGGTTGCTGGTCAGCATGCGGTGCGTGTTGATCACCCCCTTGGGAAAGCCGGTGGATCCCGAGGTGAAGAGGATCTTGGCGACCGTATCCGGTACGATCCCGGCATTCGCCCGCTCGACGGCGTCGGTCGGCCGGGTCGCGGCGAGCTCGGCAAAGGGCGTCGGCGTCCGCGTGGTGGGTGGGTTCACCGACACGACCGTCTCGACATCTGCGGAGACCACGGCGTCGAGCGCCCTGCCGAACTGCGCGCCGTCTTCAGCGAACACCAGTGCGGGCCGCAGCGGCGCGAGGACCCGACGCAGCGTGCTGAAGTCACGCGAGACGAGGGAGTAGGCGGGCGAGAGCGGCGCCACGCAGGCGCCGACGTGCAGCGCGGCCAGCGTCAGCACCGCGGCATCGACGCTGTTGCCCGAGAGGATGACGACGGTCCGGTCGGCCGAGACACCACGATCGATCAGGGCCTGACCCACGCGCCGGACCCGGTCGAGCGCTTCGGCATACCCCAGCCTGGCAATCGAGCCGTCGCCCCGACGCCAGGCGAATACGGTGGCCTCTGGCGTGGCGTCAGCCCATTCGACGAGTCGGTCGGTGGCGCGCGTGGGGTACGGGAGCAGCTCTTGCACCGACCGCAGCACGAGACTGCCGTCGCCGCGCCGTTCGACATCGGCGGTCAGCGCGCGGTTGATCGGGCCGCGGCGACGGCCCTGCGACACGGAGGTGGAACGGTCCGGCACGGCAGTGAAGGAAGGGTATGGTAGCGCACGCAGCCGGCCCATTGCCACTGAGACGTGGCGCCTCTAGAATGCTTGGCATGGAGCTGCGCCACCTTCGATACTTCGTCGCCGTTGCCGAGGAGCTGAGCTTCACGCGGGCGGCCGATCGCCTGCACACGGCGCAGCCCTCGCTCAGCCAGCAGATCCGCCAGCTCGAGGCCGAAGTTGGCGTCAAGCTGCTGGAGCGAACGAAGCGGCGCGTGCAGCTGACGAGTGCAGGGCGCGTGATGCTGCGCGAATCGCGCGACATCCTCAACCGCGTCGAACACGCGGCGCGCCTGGCGTGCAAGGCGGCGAGCGGCCACGCCGGCGAGATCTCGATCGGCACCTTTCCAGGGTCGGACGTGAAGATCCTGCCTCGGCTGCGGCCGCTGCTCGCCAAGCGGCTGCCGGACGTGCGGCTGATCCTGCACAGCAAGTACGTCCTCAACACCATCGCCGGGCTGCGCAGCGGGACGATCGACATCGGCTTTCTGCGCGGGCCGCTCAGCGACCCTGACCTTGCCATCGAGGAGGTGCTCCGCGAACGGATCATTGCCGTGGTCCCGGCGCACCATCGCCTGGCGCGGGCGAAGCGTATTGCCGTCGGCCGGCTTGCCGACCTGCCATGCATCGCCATCTCGCACAACGCCGCGCCGGCGCTGCACGATGCGGTCGCGGGCCTTTACCAGAGCGCCGGCGTCACGGTGCAGGCAGTGCAGAGCGGCGACAACGTGCTCGGGCATCTCAACATGGTCGCCGCCGGCCTCGGCTACGCCCTGCTGCCGGACTATGTGTCCGCGATCCTCCCGGAGCGAGCGGTCGTTCGGCCGCTCGACTCGGTGCCGGAACCGACCGTGACCATCGTCATGGCACACCGCAAAGGCGATCAGTCGCCGCTCGTCCGCGCCTTCAGACAGATCGTGCGAGAGTCGTTCCCGCCGCCCGATTAGACGCTGCAGGTCTGAGAGTCGTTGCTACAAGATCTGAGGCCGGGGCCTGCCGCTCCTCCTATACTGACTGAACTTCCATGCCGATCCAGTCCGCCCCCGGGGCGCGGCCGCTCGAGGGCGTCACCATTCTCGATCTGACGATCGCGCTCGCCGGTCCGTTTGCCACCTTGCTGCTGGCGGGTCTCGGCGCGCGCGTGATCAAAGTCGAGAACCCAGCCGGCGGCGATCCGTGCCGGACCAACCCGCCGTACCTCGGTCCCGAGGGCGCGAACCTGACGCGCCAGCATGAGGCCGACCTGTCGGTGTCGGCGCTCAGCCGCTTGCGCAACAAGCTCGGGGTCACGCTCAACCTGAAGCAGGCGGAGGCGCGCCCGATCATGGCCGATCTGGTTCGCTCGTCGGACATCGTCGTCGAGAATTTCAGCCGTGGCACGCTCGATCGGCTGGGCGTGGGCTACGCCTTTGCCCGCGAGATCAACCCGCGCATCGTGTTCTGCTCGATCACCGGGTTCGGCACCGACGGCGACGCCGCCGGCGGCAAAGCGATGGACACGATCGTCCAGGCGTTGAGCGGAGTGATGCTGACGTCGGGGTTACCCGGCGAGCCGCCGGTACGGGTCGGTGTCCCCTTCGGCGATCTCGTCGCGCCGCTGTTCGGCGTCATCGGCGTGCTGGCGGCGCTGCGCCTGGCCGAGCGCAGCGGCGTCGGGCAGCACGTCGACGTGTCGATGCTCGGCGCGCTGACGGCGATGGTCGCCGCAGAGCCCTTTGACATCCTCGAGCGCTGCGGCGTCCCGCAGCGCACAGGCCAGACGGTGCCGCGGCTCGCCCCCTTTGGCGTGTACCCGACCAGCGACGGCTACATCGCCATCTGCGCGCCGACGGAGGTCTTCGCGCGCTCGCTGTTCTCGGTCATGGGCCGCCCGGAGCTGGAGCACGACGTGCGGTTCAGCACGCGCGATCGCCGCGTCGTCAATGTCCAGGAGCTCGACGCGCTGGTGGCCGAGTTCACGCGCTCGCTCCCGACCGCCGAGCTCGCGTGCCGCCTCGAGCAGGCCGGCGTGCCTGCGGGCGAAGTGCGGGACCCGAACGCGGCGGTGCGGGATCCGCGGTTGGTCGCGCGAGGCGAGACCGTGCCGATCCCGCATCCGGACTTCGGGGCCGTCGGCGAGGTCATGGGCATGGGTATGCCCATCCGCTTCTCGCAGTCGACTGTCGGCTTCGACCGCCCGGCTCCGCGGCTGGGCGAGCACAATCAGTTCGTCTACGGTGAGCTGCTCGGCTACCCCGCGGAGAAAATCCAGGACCTCGCGGCACGTCACGTGATTTGATCGCCGGATGGAAGCTGCTGACCGCACGTCCGGATCGGCCGACGCGGCGAACGCCGCTCCCGAGGGAGCAGACGCCCGCGCCCGGCTCCGCTGGCATGCCGAGCATCCGCTCGCGGCGGCGCTGCGAGCTCACCAGTCCGGCACGCCGGTCGTGGGGATGACGTCCGACACCGTCCCGTGGGAGCTGGTTGAGGCCGCAGGCTGCTTCCCTCTCGTCCTGCGGCGGCCTCGCCGACCGACGCCCAACGCCGACCAACTGCTCGAGCCAGACGTCTTCAGCGCGCGCATCCGTGGCCTGTTCGAGGGAATCGTCTCCGGAGAGTGGAGCTTTCTGCGCGCGGTCGTCGTGCCCAGAACCTCGGAGCAGGACTACAAGCTCTTTCTGTATTTGCGCGAGATCATGCGCGAGACGTCAGGGGCGGGGATGCCCCCGGTGTACCTCTACGATCTGCTGCACACCCGATCCCCCGAGGCGTACGAATACGGGATCGGCAGGACGGCACAGCTCGAGCGAACACTGGAGCAGGTCGCGAACCGCCGCATCGGCACGGAGGCGCTCGCGCAAGCGATTGCGCGATCCAATGCCGCACGTCGCGCGAAACGCCGGCTGCTGGCGTTGCGGGGGGGCCGGCCCAGGCTGGGCGGAACCGAAGCCGTCGCCCTGCTGGGCGCCGCCGGTGTTCTCGATCGTGGCGAGTTCGCCGCGCTGGCCTCGGAGGCCGCGACCGCCATCGCGCAGGAGGCACCGCGAAGCGGACTCCGCGTCATGCTCGCTGGCGCACCGGTTGAGGACGGAGCGCTGCACGAGGTGCTCGAATCGCTCGGTGCGGTCGTGACGGCTGAGGAGAGCGGGTGGCTTGGCGCCGACATCGCCACAACGGGGGATCTGCGCAAGGCACTCTTCGAGAAGTACTACCTCGACACACCAAGCCCACGGGTCTTTCCGTTAAGCGACGCCGACCGCCCGTTCGAGGCCGCGCTCACCGACGATATCGATGGCGTCGTCTACTACCTTCCCCCCGAGGATTCCGTGGCCGGCTGGGACTATCCGCGGCGCAAACGCATGCTCGATGCGCGCGGCGTTCCAGTCATCGCGATTTCTGCCGACGCGGCGGTGATGAACGGCGACGTGCGTGCGGCCCTCGAGCGGTTCGTGGAGTCGGCGGCGCGCCGGGCAGGGCAGAACCGATGACCGATAGACAGCTCGAATCCACGACGCGGGCCTCGGATTATCAGAAGACCTGGTTCGCCCGGCTCCGCCAGGAGGTCTTCGACCAACATCGACCGTACGCGATTCTCCAGGCCGACATGCCGTTCGAGCTGTTCGCGGTCATGGACGTGCCGGTCGTCAGCAATCAATGGTGGGCGGCGCTCGTTGCCGCCAAACGCCTCTCGCCCGTCTACCTGGACGCCCTGAACGATCGCGGCTACCACGCGGGGCTGTGCCGCTACTGCAGCCTGTCGATGGCCTGCACGCTCGCGCCGGAGGTCGCGGCGCCGCCCTGGGGCGGGCTGCCGAAGCCGGCGCTGATGTCCGCGCGTCTGACCTGCGACTGTATCCAGCGCGTCTTCGCCGCCTGGGCGGAGGCGTTCGGCACCGAGTTCATTCCCATCGATAACCCTGGCGCGACCGATCTTCCGCCGCGGTGGTGGGAGCTCAGCCGGCATCGGTGGCGCGAGCTGGCGGAGCCGCACCGGCTCGCGTTCATGGTCGCCGAGCTGCGGAAGATCGTCGCCGCCCTCGAACGGATCACCGGCCGACCGTTCGACGAGCAGGCGCTTGGCGCCTTGATGGAGGGCGTCAACCGGCAGGAGGAGTACTTCGACCAGGTGCGCGAACTGATCTGCCGCGCGCCACAAACGCCGGTGCGGATGCACGAGCAGATCGTCAACGTCATGGCGGCCCAGTGGCTGCGCGGTAGCGAGTGGGCTGTCGGCCATGCCCGCGCCTTCCGCGACGAGGTCGAGGACCGCGTCAACCGGGGAATCGCGGCCCATCCGGGCGAGCGTCTGCGGCTGATGTGGGTCGGCGCCGGCCTGTGGCACGACACCGCGTTCTACACGGCGTTCGAGGAGGATCTCGGTGCGGTGTTCGTCTGGTCCATGTACCTCGCGTTCGGACCCGACGGCTACATCCGTTACGGACTCGACGATCCGATGGCGGCGTTGGCCAGTCGGACGGTGTCGATGAACGAACAGCTGCATAATCCGCCGTGGGCGAACGAGTGGATCGTGGAACAGGCGCGACGGCACCGGATCGACGCCGCGCTGGTCCTGACGCCCATCGGTATGCGGCCGGCGGCGACGGGCAAGCGGTTCGTGGCACGCGCGCTCGAGCGGGCCGGCATTCCCACGCTCGCGATCAGCGCCGACATGGTGGATGCGCGGAACTGGGATGCCCGGGGCATGCGCGACGAGGTGCGGCGCTTTCTGGCCAGGTTGTGATTGACCTCAGCGAACGGTCACGAGATCCCCGTCCCACGCCAGCCGGCCGCTCAGGCCCGCGCGCTCGGTGATGCTCCTGACGTACTCGACCACCGCCTCGCCGCGCGCGTCGCGCCCGAGCGGCACGGGACGTCCTGACGGCTCGATCCAGCACGGCACGAACCCCGCGCGCACCTGGCCTGCCTTCGAACCTGCAGACCGCGAGCATCGCATTCCTCGCCTCGGGATGGAAGGGATAGGTGGGATAGGCAGGGTCCGGTTCGAAGCCAAACAGCTGGCGCCGGCGGCGCGCCCACGCGGCGCGCTCCGGGCTGGGGTTGGCTTCGAGATTCAGCGCCCGCGTGACCGCCACGAAGTTGCCCAGGCCGTGAAAGATCGGCCGGCCCTTGTAGACATCCACCCCGCGCAGGATGTGCGCGTGGTGCGCGATCACGACGTCCGCTCCAGCTTCGATTGCGGCGCGCGCAACTTGACGCTCGTACATGGCCACCACGGCCGGCGTGTGGCCGATGCCCTGGTGGAGCGCCACTGCGAGCACCTCGACGTTGGGACGGAGCGCCGCGATGTCGCTCGCCATTGCCTCGAGCGACGCCGGGTCGGCGAAGGTGTAGATCGTCGGCGGGCCGCCCGGGCTCGCATGATCCAGCTCATAGTGCGTCAGCACGTGCACGTAGGCGCAGCCGGGCCGCGCCGATGAGGCCCACGATTGGCGGGGGCCGACGCAGTTGTAGCTGAGTACGCCGAATGGCGTGCCGCCGGCGTCCGCGATCGCTGGACGGCGGGCTGCCTCGAGGGTCATACCGGCGCCGGTCGTGGCAATCCCGATGTCGCGCAGCACCGCAATGGTGTCCTCGATCCCATTCGGCCCCGCGTCGGCGATGTGGTTGCCCGCCAGGGTGGCGATGGTGACATGCGCGCGCCGGAGCGCGTGCAGGTGATCGGGCTCGCTCGGCGGCGCCGGCACGTCGAACGTCTGGAGCTGCCCGCGCCGTGTGTGGGGCACTTCGACGTGGCCGACGACGATGTCGGCCCGTTCGAGTACGCCGCGGACCGCATCGAAGTAGGAGTCTGGGTCGGGCTCGTCGAGGATGAGGTCGCCGGTGAACGCAATCGTGGTGTGTGCCATCCTGGTTTCCTCGTTTCCTCGCGGGCATTCTCACCTGCGGCCGCGACCCTACAATAAGACTTTGTGCTTCGTAACGTTAGACCTGGCAGATCTGAGAGGAATTCGCTGGCCTCCGCGCCAGAGCTTGTGCGCTAATGTGCGCCGTTATTAAACCAACAACGCGCGCGACGCTCTCCTCATCGACGGAGAGCCGCGCCGGAGGGCGCCGATGACAGTTTGCACGCATCCTCGTGATGCTCGGAGTCTTGTGTGGCGGAGCGCTCAATGCCCAGACGGGCGCCCAGCTCCGTGGACGAGTGGTGGACGAGTCTCACGTGGAGATGCCGGGCACGGTCGTGGTGCTGAGGAACCAGGCGTCGGGAGCCAGTCAGCAGGTTCTCACCAATAGCGAGGGCCGCTTCACGTTCCCGGGGCTCGCCGCCGGCGTCTACACGCTGACGATCACGTTCCCGGGCTTCGCCCAGGCCGCGATCCCCGACCTCACGCTCGGCGGCGGCGACACCCGCGTGCTCGAGGACATCGTGCTGAAGATCGGCGGGCGCGAGGAAGTGGTGACCGTGACGGCGCGCCGGCGCGAGGAGAACCCGCAGGACGTGCCGATGTCGATCTCGGTGCTGAGCGGGGAGGCCCTCCGCGAGCGCGACATCCGGGACCTGCGCGGGATCGCCAATACCACGCCGAACATGGAGTTCTCGTCCGCCGGCAATGCGAGCGGCGGCGGCAACTTCGCCCAGGTGTTCATCCGCGGCGTCGGTCAGCCGGATTTCATCATCACGAAGGATCCGGGTGTCGGCATCTACGTCGACGGCGTCTACCTGGCCCGAGCCCCGGGCTCGGTGCTCGAACTGCTCGACGTCGATCGGGTCGAGGTCCTCCGCGGGCCACAGGGGACGCTGTTCGGCAAGAACACCATCGGCGGAGCCCTGCAGGTGGTCACGAAACGGCCGACCGGGCAGTTTGGTGGCGAAGCGCAGCTTTCCCTCGGCAGCTTCGATCGGCTGGACCTGAACGCCTCGCTTGATTTTCCGATCATGTCGGGCGTGCTCGCCGGGCGCGTCGCGGCACTGTCGCGCGCGCAGGACGGCTTCTACCGCCGCCTCGCGTACTCCGAAGGGAATCCGAACCAGTTCGGCTCCGACGTCAGCCGCGAGAACGGCAACAGCACCGGCCGGCAGGCCGGCCGCGTCTCGCTGCTCTACACGCCGTCGAGCACACTGGATGCCTTTCTGTCGGTGGACGCCACCACGGAGCGTCAGGAAGCGACCGAATACCAGGCCGTCGCGTTGACGCAGCCGGCCAACATCGAGCTGTATCAGCGCCTGCTCGGGCCGCCGCAGGGACTGAATCCGTACGTGTCGTACGTCCCGACCGAACCGTGGGCGAGCTACGCGACCTGGCCGGGCTACAACAACTCGGATATCCTGGGCACTTCGCTCAACCTGCACTGGAAGGGGTCGCCGGTGGCGGTGAGGTCGATTACCGCCTACCGTGACCTGTTCGTGCAGACCAAAGGCGACGGCGACGCCACCCCGTACAACATTGTCGCCACCGGCGGAGTGGACATCGATCAGCGGCAGTTCAGCCAGGAACTCCAGGTGTCTGGTCTGGCGTTCGACAGGCGCCTCAACTGGATTGGCGGCTTCTGGTTACTTCGACGAGCGGGCCGAGGACACGCAGCGATCACGGCAGTTCGCCGGACTCTACGACGTGCTCGCCGCGCGGCCGTTCCAGTCCGTCGCGCCAGCGGGGAACCCCAACGCCCCGTGTCCGGCGGCCAACTGTCTCGGCGGCGGACTGAGCAACGCGAACGACCGCGCCATCGCGCGGCTGTCGAGAACCGGGTCCCGGCTGATGAACAACGACAGCGTCGCGGTGTTCGTGCACGGCACCTATACGTTCTCGCCCGAATGGAGCTTCACCGTCGGCATGCGCCAGAGCTGGGAAGAGAAGGAGTTCACCTACAACGAAATCTACCCGCTACTCCCGGTGCCGTTCACCGATCCAGGGACGAACCGCGCGAACGACAACCCGAGCTTCCCTCTCACGACGCTCTCGGACGAGTGGGACGTCTTCACGCCGAAGCTGGGCGTCGAGTTCAAGCCGCAGCGCGACGTGCTCGTCTACGTGCAGGGGTCGACCGGGTTCAAGGCCGGCGGCTTCAACGGACGGCCGAGCCCGCTCACCGGCCTGGCGCCATTCGGCTCGGAGGAGATCCGAACGATCGAGACCGGCTTCAAGAGCGAATGGCTCGAGCGGCGCGTCAGGCTGAACGGCGCGTACTTCTTCAACAGCTATCGCGACATCCAGATCTCGCGGCTGTCACCGCTCGTCCCCGGCGTGCGCGTCGAGGAGAACGCGGGTGACGGTCGCAGCAACGGCTTCGAGCTCGAGGCGAGCGGGATCGCGGCGCGCGGGCTGACGCTCGCCGCTTCGCTTGGCTACCTGGACTTCAAGTACACGTCGCTCCTGCCCGGCGTCGTGCCCGCGGCACCCGCGCCGACCGGCAGCATCAGCCTCGACGCGGAGCTGCCGTTCTCACCGAAGTTCACTTTCAACGGCGCCGTGGACTACGCCGTCGCGATCGGGCGCGCCGGCTACCTGACGCTGCGCGCCGACTATCGCTACAGCGCGAAGTACTGACATTGACCCGGACAACAGCACCAACACATCGCAGCCGGCGTACAGCCAGATCGATATGCGAGCCGGCGTCACACCACGGTCGGGGAAAATTGAGCTGTTCGTCCACGGCACGAACCTGAGCAACGAAGCGATCGTCGGCAACGGCGTCACGTCGGGGCCCAACGGCAGCCAGCTGGTGACCTACAAGCCGCCGCGGCAGTGGCTCTCGGGGCTCCGCTTCAGATTCTGAGCAGGCGCGGCGCTATCTCTGGGCTGGTGCGCACGGCGGCCGCTGGCCGGCAGTGGCGCGGGCGACGAGTGCCTGCGCCCGCTCGAAGATGGCCGGCCCGTCGATGCCGGATTTCACCAGATCATCCGCGCTGGCCTTGGCCATCTCCTGGTAGAGCGCGTCGAACCGAGTCTGGTCGTCGGCGTCGAACGGCACAAAGGTCACGCCCATGTCGCGGCCGTGCCGCTCGCCGGCCTCGAGTCCGCGGGTCACTTCCTGGTCAAGGGCGGCCTCCCAGACTTCCTGACTCGCGGCGAGCACGTCTTGCAGATCCGGTGGCAGGGTCTGCCAGACTCGATCCGAGATCGCACGGGCCGGGTAGCCGCCGCGGCTGACGGCAAGCTGGCTGTAGTACTTCGCCACCTCCGCGAAGTGCAGCGACCGCAGCGTGTCCCCGGGCGCGACAACCCCGTCGATCACCCCCTTCGACAACGCGGAATACACCTCGGCCATCGGCATGTTCACTGGATCAGCGCCCACTTCGAGCAGCACGGTCATCAGTTCCACCGGCGCGCGCAGCCGCAGCCCGCGCAGATCGCCGAGCCGGCGGACCGGCCGGTCGCGCGTCACCACGCCCGGCAGGGTGCCGCCCTGAACGGCGAGCACGCGCAGCCCGCGAAGTTCCTCGGTGAAGACCGGGAACTCGCGTGCCAGGCACTTGTAGACCGCGACCTGGTCGGCGATTGTCTTGACGCCGCCGTAGAAACCGCTCTGCGCCCTCAGCGCATGGGTGCCGCCGCGGCTGTAGATCGGCGTGATCAGCCCAATGTCCGAGACGCCATGTCGCAATTCAATCAGGGCGTGGTCGGAGGACAGCAGTCCGCCGGACCAGTGAGGCTCGATCCGCAAGCGGCCGCCGCTCGTGCGCGCCACGTGATCCATCCAGGTGCGGTCCGCGCGGCTAAAAGGATGGCTCGGCGAATAGCTCGTGGCATAGCGCAGCACGTAAGCCCCGTCATCCCCTGGCGCCCGGCGCGCCCCGCATCCGGTCGCGGCTGTCGCCGCGATCGCCATGACCATCACCAGCGCGGCCCCTCTCCTCATGTCACGTCCCCAGGAGCGCTGGAAGCGCCAGTGCCAGCGCCGGGAACGCCATGAGCATGGCCAGGTGCAGCAAGTCGGCGGCGAGGAAGGGCAGGACGCCCCGGAAGATGGTCGCGAGCGGAATGTCCCTGGCGATGCCATGAATCACGTAGACGTTCATCCCGACCGGTGGCGTCAGGAATCCTATCTCCATCGTCCGCACCAGGAAGATGCCGAACCAGATCGGGCTCACGCCGAGATCGACGGCGATAGGGAGGAAGATGGGCGTCGTCAGCAGCATCATGGCGAGGCCATCGAGGAACGTTCCAAGTATGAGCAGGACCACTGCCATGGCGATGAGCGCGGCGATCCGGCCGCCCTGCATCCCCGCCACCCATTCCGAGATCGCCGTGGTCATGCCGCTGACGCCGATGAAGGTGGAGAAGATAACGGCCCCGATGATGACGACGTAGATCATGCCCGTCGTCCGAAGTGTCTCGTCGAGGGCTTTCCTGAACGCCTCGACGGTCAAGGTGCGCCGCCAGGCGCTGAGCGCGAGTGCGCCCACGGCGCCGATCGAAGCGGCTTCGGTCGGCGTGAACCATCCCACGACCAGCCCGCCGAGCACGATCAGCACGAGCAGGCTGACGTCGGCGATCCCGCGCAGCCCGAGCAGGCTGTCGCGCCACGTCGCCCGCGCCGTTGGTGGCCCCAGCTCCGGCCGCAGGTGGCAGAGCACGACGATCGTGAGCATGTACATGAGCGCCTGGGTGAGGCCCGGCACGATTGCGGCGACGAACAGGCGGCCGATGGACTGTTCGGCGATGACGCCGAAGACGATGAGCGCGCCGCTCGGCGGGATCATCGAGCCGAGCGTGCCGCCGGCCGCCATGGCGCCGGTGGCCAGGGCCGGCGAGTAGTTGTGGCGACGCATCTCGGGTAGCGCCACGAGGCCGACCGTGGCCGCCGTGGCGAGACTCGATCCGCTGATCGAACCAAAGGCCGCGGCGCCGGCGACCGAGGCAAGCGCCAGCCCGCCGCGGCGATGACCCACGAACCTGGCGGCCACATCGAAGAAGTCGCGCGTGGCGCCCGCCGAGAATGCGATGTGAGCCATCAGCACGAACAGCGGCAGTACGCCCAGCTCGTACTTCGAGATGGTCTCGAACGAGGCAACGCCAGCCTTGACGACCGCCGCCTCCGGCGAGATCAGCGCCGAGAGCCCGACCGTGCCTACCAGCCCGAGCGCCACACCGATCGGCACCCCGCTCATTAACAAGGCGAAGAGGGCGATCAAGCCGATGACGCCCACGAGTTCGGGCGTCATGGCCGTCGCTCCCCGTCGGCCGGACGAATCGCGCGCGCGACAAAAAGGCCGGCCGTGAGGATCGCACTTGCGCACCACGCGAGCCGCAGCGGCTTGAGCGGCAGCCCGAGCAGCTCGGTATGCTCAGTCCCGCGCCAGAGATCGACCACGAGCCAGATCGAGCCTGCGGCCAGCGCGACGAAGCAGGTGGCGCTGACAAGATCGGCCACGGTCTGGAACCGGCGGCGGGCGTCAGGAGACAGTCGTTCCATCAGGATGTGGACGGTCGCGTGACCGTCGTTCAGCGTCGCGCCGACGATCGCTGCCGACGCGGCGACGACGATGGCTGCCTGGACGATCTCCATGGAGCCGAGAAACGGAAGCCCGACATGACGTCCAGCGACTGCCAGGGCGTCGGCCGCCATCGCGGCGATCAGACCAACGGATCCCACGAGAAAGCACGACGTCCGCAGCATGGAAGTCCGGCCAGTATAGGAGGAGCGCGGGCCCCCGGCCTCAGATCTTGTAGCGACGACTCTCAGACCTGCGGGATCTAATCGGCCGGGCTGGCCGCTATACTCGAAGCTTGGATCGAAAAGGAGACCAACCGTGCTGATCAGCCGCGAACTCGCCGACGCCTTCAACTCCCAGATCGGCAACGAACTGGGGGCCAGCCTTCAATACATCAGCATCGCGGCGCACTTCCGCCAACGTCACCTGACGCTGCTGGCCAAGCTGTTCATGGAGCAATCGGACGAGGAGCGGCAGCATGCCCAGAAGTTCATCGACTACCTGCTCGACACCAAGGCGGACCTGCGGATCCCGGCCATCGCCGCGCCCAAGCCGACGTTCGCGTCAGCCGAAGAGGCGGTGAGCGCCGCGCTGCAGTGGGAGAACGACGTCACCGCTCAGGTCACCCGCCTGATGGATCGGGCCGTGAAAGAGAACGACTACCTCGCGCAGAGCTTCCTGCAGTGGTTCATCGACGAGCAGCTCGAGGAGGTCGTGAAGATGGACCGCCTGCTCGGCGTCATCCGCCAGTCGGGCGAGAAAAACCTGTTGATGGTCGAGGCCTACCTGGTGCACATCGAGAAGGCCGGATAGCAGGGCAGGGCGACGAGTACACCGCCGCTGGCGCGACGCCCATCAACCTCGTAACGGGCGGCTTCGCCGGAAACGCACGATCAGCCTTCTGCTTGTCCGGTGAGCCGGCGTCCTGTGGCGGAGGGTGTGGTGATTGCGCGGTGAGCGCAGGCCAGGCGAGCGCGCCTCAACACAGAAGCAACCCCACGGCTGCTGCCAGGGTGCGCGCACCGATATCTGGAGGCCGCGCTGTTTACGGCAGACGAATGCTTCAGAACATACCCACTGGCGCCGGCGCCATCATGGAGCGGCACACGGCCATGCCGCCGCCGCGGCGCATCATATCGAGCGCGCCAGAACGTCCAGCCCCCTCGCGGCGGTCCGCTTGTCGATCGCAAGTGACGGCAGCAGCAGCACCGTCGAACCTTCGGTCGACACGAGCAGCCCGTTGCGGCGGCACTTGTCGTGGATGGTGTCCGCATAGTCCTCGTCGCCGACATCGATCCCGATCGCCAGGCCCTGGATGCGAATCGCCGCCGGCCGGTCGAACTCGAGTTGCAGCAGGCGGACGCGGAAGTACTCGCTCATCTCTGCCACGCCGGTGAGCAGCCGCCGCCGGTTCGACTTGAGATCGCGCAGGTTCGCGATCGCCGCGGCGACGCTGCGCGGGTGCCAGCCGTAGGTCGAGTAAAAAGTTCCCTCGTTTTCCTCCATCGACGTCGCGATTGGCGCAGTTGCGATCACCGCGCCAATCGGCGCCAGCCCGCCGCTCATCGCTTTCGCGACGCACAGCATGTCGGGGTCGAGGTCGAAATGCTCGCATGCGAACAGCCGACCGGTCCGGCCGAATCCGCAGGCAACTTCATCGGCGATGAACAGCGTGCCGTAACGGCGGCAGAGGTCGCGTACCCGCCGGATGGCGTCTTTTTCTGGAATCAGGACGCCGAGATTGATGCTGATCGGCTCCATGACGAAGGCGGCGACATTGCGCCGCTTCAGCCGCTGCTCGATGCGGCGCAGCGCCTTCGCGTCGAGTGGCGGTGCGATCTTGCCGCAATGCGGCAGCAGGTTCTTGATGTGTTCGCGGTTATCGGTGGCGCCGATGCTCAACCCCGCAAGCGAGTTGCCATGGTAGCTGCCTTCGAGCGACAGGAATGCGCGGCGCCCGGTGTGAATCATCGCCGCCTGCAGCGCCAGATCGACCGCCTCGGATCCACCAGTCGCGCGAAAGCAGGTCGTCAGCGGACGGGGGGCCAGCGATGTGAGCAGCCGCGCGAGCTCCGTCCACGGCGCATACGCATAACCGGGATAGACGTAATCGGGCCCCTTGAAGCGTTCGATGGCTTTCGCGATCGCCGCGGGGCGCCACCCGAAATTCCCGACGCACCAGCCCATCACGAAGTCGATGTACTTCCTTCCGCGCGCGTCGGTGACGATGCTGCCGTTCGTCCCGGCAACCTGCAGTTCTGCCGGCTCTTCTCTGGCGAGCGGCTCGCGGCGTCGAGTGGGCATAAGGATCCTACGTGCTTGAACTCGGCGAGGACGCCGGTCTCATAATCGGGTTGTCGGGCTGCCCTTTCAGGAGCGATATGGTCGACACGATCACGCGGCCGGCTCCCATCAGTTGCTGGAGAGGCCGCGCAGAAGCGCGTGGTGAGGCACGCATCGACGCCTCCGAATCTCGTCTCGAGGAATTCACCACGTTGAAGTGGATTTCGGCGCAGCACACGGTAAGGCATTACCCGTTCGAACCTCAAGCTCGACCGACCTCGGGGCTCACCGGATCGTTAGCGGACGTGCTGCGTGATCACAAACGTCACGTCATCCTCGAATCGACTGCCGGCCCACTGAGTCAGTTCGGTGAGAGCCGCCTGAGCGAACTGTTCCGCAGAAGCGTGGTCGATGTCGGACAGCCAACGTGCGGTCCGGTCGCCGTCGAAGAAGTGGCCGGCGCGGTCGCGGGCTTCCAGCACGCCATCCGAATACAGCAGCAGACGATCGCCTGGGCAAAAAGCCGCAACTACAGTGTTGGTGTACTTCGCATCGGGAAAGAGTCCGAGCATCATGCCATCGTCGTGCGCGACGACCGATGTCTCGCCGCGCCTGTGAATCAGAGCCGGTGGATGGCCGGCATTGGCCACAATGAGGGTCTGTCGTTCGGTATCCACCACGGCGTACACGGCCGTCACGTATGCACCTTCAAGGTGGCGGCAGAGGATCTGATTCATGGCGGCGAGGACTCTGGCCGGATCGTCGGCGTGTCCCTCCTGCGCCGAAAAGGCCACCTTCACCATCGACGCGACGAGTGCCGCTGGAATTCCGTGCCCGGACACGTCTGCGACAAGGATGCCGAGTCGTGATGGTCCGAGATCAACGAAATCGTAAAAGTCTCCGGCGACAGCCGTCATCGGCACGAACCTGACCGCGACGTCGAGGTTGGACAGCCGTGGGAGCTGACGTGGCAGCAGCGACGTTTGAATCCGCCTCGCGGTGTCGAGCTCACGCTGTACACCGGCGAATTCGGCCTCCGATCGAAACACCATCAGCAGGACGGCGTAGCCAAGACACAGGACGAAGACGAGCATCCCAATCGGCTCGATGTTCGTGCCGGTCACTACAGGCTGACCGGCGTTTTCGTTGATGATGAACGCGGCGAACACGGCTGCGCCGAGCACGACGATGCGGTCCGTCAGCACGGTCTGAGCACCGCCGATCCGCCACGCATACAGACCGTGTCCTAGCGCGATAAAGACGAGGATGAGCACCAGCCAGCTGTTGGCGGCTGTGGCCGCTCCCGGCCTTGCCCACGCAAGATCGATGAAGATCGCCGCGACGGCGAACGCGATCACGGCGCGCCGGACCCACTGTGTCGAATTCTTCCAGCCGGGGCCGATGATGCCTTCGACGAAATAGACAAGAGGCACGTTGATCAGGTAGGTGACGCAGGGGATCAGGTACCGCCACGGAACCCACGTGTCGCCAAAAGCCGCTCGTACAGGCGCCTGAAATGCCAGCAGCCGAATTCCATACAGACCGCTCGTGAGGCCGAACGCGAGCAGGAGGTGGATGCCTCGCCGAGGTCGCAGCAGCGAGGCCAGCGCTGCCGCACACCCCAGGATCGCAAGGCCAGCGCCAATGAGGGTGCCCGCGAGTTCGCCGCCCGTCACCCCAGCAGTCTAACCCGCCCACTTGAGCGAATGAGACATGTTGCCGCGTTGGCGCTTATGCTGTTTGTCTGGGCGTCGGCGCAGGGCGGCGCAGGACCAAAATATGACACAGACGCTTCGCGTGGTAGAGGCCTTCAACCGCACGTTGGTCGCGGAAGTGGCAGCCGACGATGGCGATGCCCTCGAGCACAAGCTCGTTATCGCCGCGAAGGCCATGCGCAACCGCGATGGATGGCTCAAGCCACATCAGAGGAGGGCCGTGCTCCAGCGTGCCGCGAGTCTGCTGGAGACCCGGCAAGAGCCGTTTGTCACACTCATCGCGCGGGAAGGGGGCAAGCCGGTCAGCGACGCCGCTGTCGAAGTGATACGCGCCATCGACGGTTTGCGCAACGCTGCGGAAGCGCTGCGCACTTTCGCCGGCCGGGAGATTCCAATGGGCCTCACGCCGGCAAGTGAGCGTCGATGGGCGTTCACCACAAAGGAACCTATCGGCGTTGTCGCCGCGATCTCGGCCTTCAATCACCCCTTGAATCTGATCGTGCATCAGGTCGCACCGGCGATTGCGGTCGGGTGTCCCGTCATCGTCAAGCCAGCCGCAGCCACCCCGTTGTCATGCCTGGAGGTCGTCAAGCTGTTCCGGGAGGCAGGCCTCGACGAAGCGTGGTGCCAGACTTTCATCACCGATGACAACGCCCTTGCGGAGCGTCTCGCCACCGACTCGCGAATTGCCTTCCTCAGCTTCATTGGCTCAGCGCGGGTGGGGTGGCATTTGCACAGCCGGCTCTCCCCGGGAACCCGATGCGCCTTGGAGCACGGTGGCGCCGCGCCCGTGATTGTGGACCGCAGCGCCGATCTGGACACCGTGATTGAGCCGATTGTCAAAGGCGGCTACTACCACGCGGGCCAGGTCTGCGTGTCGACGCAGCGGATCTTCGTGCATCAGGACATCATCGGCGGATTTGTTGAACGGTTGACCGCCAGGGTCGGGCGCCTTCGCGTCGGGGATCCGCTCCTACCCGAGACGGAGGTCGGTCCGCTGATCGATCCTCGCGAGACCAGTCGCGTCGCGTCGTGGCTCGAGGAAGCGACATCGCGCGGGGCACGCCTGTTAGGCGGCGGCCGATACTCGGAGACGACGCTGATGCCGGCCGTCCTGGTGGAGCCGCCCGCCGATGCCAAGGTGTCGCAGCTCGAGATCTTCGGGCCGGTCACGTGTGTCTACGGATTTCAGGAGCTCGATCGCGCGATCGATGTCGCGAACGCGCTGCCGTTTGCGTTCCAGGCCAGCATCTTCTCGACCGACATCGCGCCTGCGCTTCGGGCCGCTGAGCGCTTCGACGCGTCGTGTGTGCTGATCAACGACCACACGGCGTTTCGCACCGACTGGATGCCATTTGCCGGCCGGCGTCAGTCGGGCTACGGAGTCGGGGGAATACCTGCCTCCATGGAAGACATGTCGCAAGAGAAGATGGTCGTGCTCAGGCAAGAGATGTAGGCCGCAGAGCAATTGGCGAGGAGCGTGCGGGATCGGGCCGACCTCGGAGCCCTCGAAGTGGCTCGGAAAGAGGTTGATTGCCTCAGCGGGCACGGCAACCGGCGCTTTGCCGTCGCGGTTCGCCACGACAGGATCGAAATCCACGAACCAAGCGTTAACGGCGCTGACGAAAAAGCCTCCAGCGTGGCGTTGACATCGCGGCGGCGATCTTGTCATCAGGCGCGCTTAGCACCAGTGCAATGTCCGTTCGGACGGAACGCCGCAAACAGATCCAGGGACGAAGCGATGAAACCGCCGTAAGGCTGGCCTGTGGGAGGACGGACGTCGGCCGTCTTGCCGGCCGCGGCGAGCGCCTTCTCGCACGATCGAATCCCGTGTCCGACTCGCGCGAGCCCCTGAGGACGATCCAGCATGACGGTTGTCCAGCAAGAGCGCCCCACCGATGACCATGATCCCAATTGAGGCGACGTGCGCGGCGGATCGTGCGCCAGTACACGCTCGTTACGCGCAGGAAGTCGATGGCGAAGGGAATCACACCCGCCAGAACCAAGTAAGCACCAGGTACGAACCGTGCTGGTCGACCGCTTCGGCGCCAGCGCATCGGCAGAATTACAAGCAGGACCCGGCCGCAGCCTCATAGAGCTGGGTGGATGAACAGGAACCGCGGTTGGAGGCCGCCCTCGGGAAAGGCAATTCACCAATGAACATTGGTCGGGCCTTCCGTAGTCATTGCCGGCCAGAAAGCCGCCGTTTCGCCCGATCGCATGCCCGGCAGCGAGCGCCGGTGTCGCCGCCGCAAGGAACCCGCACCTCTGATTGACGTTTGCGGTGCATGACCATCAGCCCGGCGCACACGCCACCGCCGAAGCCGCCGAACCAGCCATTCCGCTGCGACTGAGCAGATCGCCGACCGACTCTTCGCCCAGGTGTTCGGGGACCAGAGCAGCTTCGCACCTGCCAACCCGCCGATGATGCCGGCCACGGCTGCGTCCACTCCGTCGTCGGGCAACCCGGAAAAGGCAACTCTCGACGAAACATCCAGAGACCGACGAGCGAGCCGATAGCAACCAGAACACCAAAGCTAGTGACCTCGAAGTTGCCGATTCGGAACAGTACGGAATACATCTACTTGGACGTTTCGCAGATCAGGCTAGCGGGAGCGGCCCCGAAACTGTTGCTGGAGTTCGGACGAGGACATGGGCGAGAAGGCCAGCGTCGGCACCTGAGACACCGACGCCGACGGCATGCGCGAAGAAGCCGACCACTCGTTGGCGCGTGCAACCAGAGCCGGCGCAGTCCTCGAATGAAACGACGCCAAGCCCAAACAGCCCTCGACCACAATACCGATCGTCAGGCCGGCAACGATCAGCCTTGCCACGGCCGCACCGCCTCGCACGCGCTCGGCCGCCGGCACAGAGTCGGCCAGACCGGGCATGTGATAGCCGCCGGCTACGAGGACCTTGATCAGCTCCGCACCAACGAATCCTCCGGTCCTGTCACAAACGCGGTCGGCCCCGGGTCGCCTGCCATGCCGCCAGTCCGGGGCGCCAGCGAAGGTGCGACCACCGACAACGCCCGCACAGAACTCGTACGGTCGTCCGGTCGCGGTAGTAAGATTGGGAACGATGAAGGGTGGCGCTCAGCGATCCTTTGGCGCCCAACTCAAGGAGCTCCGCGAGGTTGCTGGCTTTACGCAGGAGGAGCTTGCGACGATCGCGGGTCTGTCGGTCCATGCCGTCAGCGCACTCGAGCGCGGAGAACGACGCCGTCCGCACGTCGAGACGGTACGCGCGTTGTCAGCTGCACTTGATCTGACGGGTACGGCCCGTGACGCCTTCGTCGGGAGTGCACGGGCACGCACCGACACGACGGCCGTTGAGGACCTGAGTGACGCATCCCTGCCCCTCTCTCCGACCGCGCTTCTCGGTCGCGAAGCCGATCTGGAGACCCTGAGGAACACCCTCGCGGATCCCTCCACACGTCTCATCACACTCCTCGGACCGGGAGGTGTCGGAAAGAGCCGCCTCGCGTTGGAGCTTGCCCGCACCGTTTCGGAAGAGGGCCCGACGCGGGTGGTGTTCGTGCCGCTGGCGGCGATTCGGGATTCCGCGTTCGTTGCCTCAGCGATCGCCGAGGCTCTTGGACTGGCAGATGTTGCTGCGCGCGACCTGTCCAAGCGTGCGCGCATCGCATGTGGCGATCGACCAACACTGATACTGCTCGACAACTTCGAGCACGTTTTGGACGCGGCCCCGGTGGTCGCGGACCTGTTGACATCGGTCACGTTGCTTCGACTGCTGGTCACGAGTCGCGCGCCGCTGCGCGTGCGTGGAGAGCGGGAGTATGCGGTTGGACCTCTCGAGTTGGAGACCGGCACGGGAGCGGCCTCGCCGGCGGACCTCGCGCGCGTGCCGGCGGTGCGCCTCTTCCTGGAGCGTGTACGGGACGTGCAGCCGGACTTTCGACTGACGTCCGCGAACGGCACGACCGTGATGGCGATCTGCCGGCGCCTCGATGCGCTCCCGCTCGCGCTCGAACTGGCCGCCCCGTGGATGAAAGTACTGACGACCGAGAATCTCCTGCACCGGCTCGCGAACGATGCCCTGTTCTCGATCGAGGGCCCACGCGATCTGCCCGAGCGGCAACAGACGATGAACGCGACGGTTGCATGGGGCTATCAACTGCTCCCCCCTGACGAGCAGCGTGCCTTCCGGCGCCTGGGTGCGCTGCCTGGCCTCTTCTCCATCGATGCGGCCGCGGACGTTCTCGCCGGCGGCCAGCCTGGGTCGTGCCGGGATGAGGAGGCACTTCGACTGGCGGCCGGCCTGATCAACAAGAGTCTTCTTCTTCGGGCGGATCCGGCGCTCGTGACGACCTGCCCCCTGTATTACATGCTCGAGACCGTGCGCGCGTACGCCGCGCGGGAGCTCGCCGCTTCGGGTGAGCTCGATGAAGCTCACGAGGGGTTGGTACGCCACGCCATCCACGAAGCGTCCCTCGCCGCCGAGGGGCTGGTCGGCCCTTCGCAGGTCGAATGGTTGGATCGCGTGCGGGAAGGTCTCGAGAACTACCGCGGAGCGCTGACGTGGCTGATCGAGCACGGACGTCCCGCCGAAGCGTCGCACATCGCCTGGGGACTGATGTGGTTCTGGGTGATCCGCGGGCAGGCAGAGGGTCTCCGGTGGTATGAACACGTTCTGAACCTGCCGTCTCTTCCGCCCGCAGCTGAGTCCAGAGCGCTGTTCGGAGCGAGTCTGATGTTGTTCAGGCAAGGAGAACTCGGACGCGCCCGCGACGGACTCAGGCGCGCCCTCGCGCTCGCTCGCGCGGCCGGCGACATGGATGTGGTCGTGCGGGCTGAGGATTTGTTCGGGCGTGTCGAACACGCTCTTGGCAATTTGGACACGGCGCGCGAGTGGTTTACCCGCAGTCTCGAACGGTTCAAAGCAGCAGGGAGCTCGTGGGGTGCGGGGCATGTGCTGACCGGACTGGCGCGGGTCGTTGTGGCGACCGGCGATGCCGGCCAAGCGGAGCGACTGCTCGACGAGGCGACGTCGACGCTTCGGCACGCCGGTCCGTGGTTCCTCGCGCGCGCGCTGTATGTTCGCGCCACCCTGGCGCTGCAGCGCGAGAACCCCGATGAGGCTATTGCGTGGGGCCGTGAAAGCCTCACACTTTTCCGGCAGCTTCATGACAAGTTCGCGATCGTGTACGCGCTGGTCCCTCTGGCCGCCGCGGCGGCCGTCAAGGGCGACGACCTATGGGCGGCGCGGATCCTGGGCGCCCGGGACGCCGTAACCGAACGCACGGGTGCCGCCGTGGTGGACAAGCGGGTTCAGGCGCTTGGAGAACAGGCGGAGCGGGAGGTCCGCGCACGCCTGGGTCCTGATCGGTGGGCCCAGGCGTATGCGGCAGGACGCAGGGCCTCAATCGATTCCCTGCTGAAAGACATCGATCGGGCCCCCATACCTCCAGCGACGGCGACCTGAGCGGCTCTCCCCGGTGGCCCTGCGGCGGCGGCACGAGAGCCAGCCAGGTGCGACCAACGTGAAGGCGTCCGGAGTCATGACCACGCACGGCGGATCCGACTGGGCATCTACGAATCCGACGTTAGGCACCTGCAAGCACTTCGACCCACCACTGAGGCAACCGCGCGAGAACTGCGGACTCGATCAACTTGTCGACTCCGGTTGCGACGGATGCACCCACGAGCAGGAGCACAACGCCGAACACCAGCCGTCCTCTCTCACCCGCTTGCAGAAGGCGCAGTCGCTGACCTATCACTGCGCGCGACGCGTACCCAGCAGCGAGCAGCAATGTCGCTGACCCCAGTCCGAACGCGGCCATGATCGCTGCCGACTGTGCGACCATCTCGCTCCGTGTCGCCAGGCCCAAAGCGGCACCGAGTGTCGGGCCGACGCAGGGGCTCCAGACTCCCCCCAGCAGAGCCCCGACGAAGAACTGTCCGCCGAGTCCCTGATCCGTGCGAGCCGACAGCCGCGCGCTCGCAGATGCGAGCGGCGACAGCCATCGGCCCGTCAACTCTTGCAGCCGATGGCTAATCATCAGCACGCCAGCAGCGACCAGCAAAGCCGCAGATGTACTCCGCACGATCGTGTCGGTCAGCCCCAATGCCGTGCTCAGGGAAGCCAGCAACACGCCGATCACAGTGAATGCTGTGACAAAGCCCGCCGCAAGCGCTGCCGGCCCGTAGCGGTTGTGGGCCGCGCTCCCCATCACGAGCGGCAGCAGCGGCAGCACGCACGGCGAGAGCGCCGTTAACAACCCGGCTACGAACGCGAGCGCAAGCGGAACGAGCCCCACCGATCACCGTCCTTCGGACATCATCATCGTGGCGCGATCGAAGAACTGCGCGATCGACTCGTCATCGCTCTTGTAACTCAGTCGCGCCACTTCCTTCAGGCCTTGGTACAGGATGAGCGTGGACTGCTTGTCGACCTTGAGTTCCTTACGGAGCGCCACGTTGGAGTCGTAGTCCACCTTGAATGCCACGACGTTCTTGTGGGCCCCGTTCAAGTGCGACTTCACCTTCGGTTCCTGCGCTTTGCAGACTGGACACCACGGCGCGTGAAAGAACAGAAGGGTGGTCTTCCCCTCTCCCATGGCCGCCTTGACGGCCTCGGCTGTGTATGGCTTGAAGTCATTCACCTGGCCCATCTGATCCATGCGCCCAGCCTGACTGGCGCCGATGGTCGCGGCAGCGACCACCGTAAGGATGCTGGCCATCGCCAGCGCGAAATGAAATGCACGCGTCATAAAAAATGCCTCCTGTGAATGGCCACCAGCCGGAAAGAGTCGGTCTGTGTGTGCCTACCTGTAAGCGTCTTCGTTTGAGGCGAGCGAATGGTTACCAGAGCGAAGCGCTGTAACCTGAGGGTCTGGTGCGACGAAGTACCGGTTGTCGGCGTCTAATCGAGGTGTGACACAGAAGCAGGAGGCACAGGCAGCGGGTCTTATGCTCCTCGCCCAACAAGGAGAGGAGGAGGCGTACGCGGAGCTGCTCGTCCTCCTGACGGCAGCCACACGGAGCTACGTCCGATCACGCGTTGGGCGGCTGGTGCCCTGGATCGATGACGCTGTACAGGAGACGCTTGTGGCGGTGCATCACGCGCGACACACGTTCGACGGCCGCAGGCCGTTCGCCCCGTGGTTTTATGCCATCGCCCGCAATCGTTTCGTGGATGTCGTTCGGCGCGAGCAACGTGTCAGACAGCATGAAATTCCCGGTGCCGCGTGGCCCGAGGTGGCGAGTGCCACGGATGATAGGGCCTCTCGAGTCGACATGGACGCAGTCCACCAGGCGCTCGCGTCGCTACCGCCTCGCCAGCGCGAGGTTGTCGAGGCGATCAAGCTCCGCGATGAGAGCGTCCGCGACATAGCGGCTCGATTGGACATGACGATGACGTCGGTCAAGGTGACCGCGCATCGGGGCTATCGGACGCTCAAACGTCTACTGGGAGTCGACTTCCGTGAACAATGAACGCCCGGATCTTCCTCTGACTATCGCAAGGCTCGCGCGGAGCGCGACGCCCGTGACGCCTCTCGAGCGGCCATCGGTTCGCGTGGCCCGATGGGCGATCACATCCACAGCTCTCGCGCTCGTGAGCGTCGCCATTCTCGGCGTGCGATCCGATGTCGCGGCGCAGATGGTGAATGGCTGGTTCGTTGCGCGCGCGACGGCAACGCTGGCCATCGTGGTCGCCGCTGGGTTCGTGGCCTTCTTGATGAGCGTGCCGGGAGCCGAGCGATCACGTCTGGTACGGGCTCTGCCCGTGGCGGCGTGCCTCGTCTGGGCCGTCTTGCTGGTCGGCACGATCGCGGCACAAGGGTCACCGCTCGAGGTCCTGCTGCGGGTAACGCCTCATCCCTCCTGCGTCCTGCTGATCGTCGCGACTGCACTTCTGCCCGGAGCCACCCTCGTCCGTATGCTTCGGGATGCGGCACCGTTACGGGCGGCGTGGACAGCCGGGTTTGCAGGACTTGCCAGCCTGGCCGTGGGCGCGCTCGGGGCGCAGTTCGTGTGCTCCAACGACGCAGCCGCCCATCACCTGCTGTGGCACTTTGCTCCGGTTGTCCTGCTCATGCTGGCAGGCATCGCGGTCGGATCGTCATGGTTTGGCTGGCGACACGGCCAGGAACCCCGCTCCACGTAGTGGTCGATGGCGGCGCGACACCCCACGTCAAGGCGACGGCGCTTCGCGGCGCATGTGCAGAATCGGGAAGGGCAGCCCGATGTCATCGACGGGTGACCGACCAACGATCGCGAAGCCGAGCGCTTCGTAGAAGCCGCGCGCGTCGACATTCTGTTCGTTCACATCGACGGTCAGGGCACCGCCACGGAGCTCCTGCGCGTGCGAGACAAGGCGCCGGCCAGCGCCTTGACCGCGGTGGGCGGGGTCCATGAACAGCGCCGCGATCGAGTCGCCGGCGAGGCCGAGAAAGCCGATAGGGACGTTCTCCTCGTCCGTGAGCACCCAGATGTGTGTCGCGGAGCCCGCGAAGTACTCGGCGACGAGCGGCCTCAAGAAAACGATGTCCGCCTCGGCAAGAAAGTCATGCGTCGCGCGAACAGAGCGTTCCCACAACATGACCAGCGCGGCGTGCTCCGTCAGCTGCGCCCGGCGAATGTGCGTGCCGCTGATTGGTCGTCGCATGGCCGCGCGACTCCTGGGGTCCAGACCTCGTCGGGTCTCACATTCGATGACGGACAGCATGGCAGGGCTGAGCTCCTCGGGCGGGATCTCCTCGAACCCCAGTCGCGCGTAGAACGGCATGTTCCAAGGTACGTCCCGGAACGTTGTCAGGGTGACGCATGAGTACCCGTTCGTTGCTGCCCACCGGCAGACGGTGATGACGAGCCGCCTCCCGATTCCGCGACGGCCGTGTTCGGGATGAACATCGATTTCCTCCAGGTGTGCGATGCCAGGCTCGAGCACCTTGACGTGCACAAATCCTACGGGGACTTTGTCCGCGCGAGCTACCCAGAGATAACCGCGTTGCTGTGCGTCTTCCAGTTCGGCTTGGCTCGTCGTCTCGGCGAGAACAGACGCAGGTGCGTGGCCAGCGAGGGCTGTGGCGGCGGCGAGCTCGATGGTTGGCAACAGCGGAAGGTCGCTCGATCGTGCCTCGTCAATCGTGTACATCGGCCCACACCTTCGATCTAGTCGCCGCGACGGCCCAGTTGTTGACGTGGCATACGAAGGCCGTCGATCGAGAGAGGTCCGGACCCACCGGCAACGAGGGCCGCGAGAGATGCGAGATACAGAAGCACGACTTCATACCCTGGCGGTCCGAATTGAGGGCCAGCACCGGTAACCGCGACCAACTTGATCGAACTAAACCCGTACGGCAGATGGACCGTGAACATTGCGACGAGAAGGACCACAGCCAACGGGATGCTGGCGACCGATACGAAGGCGCCCATCAGGACGGCGAACCCGCCGATCAACTCGACGAGTATGGTTGCCCAGGCCATGACATCTGACGCGGGCACCCCCAGAGCGTGCAAGGTGTTGGAGAAGCCACTCGGCCCCCTCGAGAGCTTGGCAAATCCGTGGGCGATGAAACCGTACCCGACGATCACACGCAACGGAACGGCCCACCAGGTTGCAATCGACGACTGGAATGGGTACGAGCGGGATTGGGGTGCTTCATTCATCGTTTGCACCTTCAGGCCCGAGGGCTCCTGTCGGAAGACGTGCGTTAGATGCATGCGGGAGCTTCGACGCGAACGTGTCCAAATATTCGATGTCGGGAGGTGCAGCCAGCAGATCCGCTGCCCGTGTCATGAGGCCTGCCGCAACGCGCCCGGCCAGGTGGGCTTGGCGGTCGGCGTCATGCGGAAACGCATCGAAGATTCCAAAGCGGAAGGGACCGAATTTCAGCGCGAACCACGCAGTGGTACCGGGCTCGTTTGCGACGAGTGGAAGGGCCGATCGAAGGAACTGCTCGAGTTCCAGCTCCCTGCCCGGTTTTGCTGCCAAGCGAACCATTAAACCAACTGTGACCATATCGACACCGCCTTCAGATACATGTGACTCCATGGGCAGCCCGTCGTGATTGGGTGGCGAAGCGGCACGCATACTGTGCCGCTTCGCCACTTGGATCGGCCGGCGGGGTTACCCTTCGGTGACGATCGCGATGCCGTTCGCGGCGCTCGCAATCGGGGTGCTGACGGTGCGCGTGAGATTCCCGTCCTCGTCGATGCGGAATTGCGTCAAGTGCGACGCGCCCCCGCCGTCCGACTCCACGAGGGCGAGCAGGTTGCCCTCAGCGGCGACGTCAATTGGTGCTCCTGCGGTTTGGGCGGCAACAGGGTCGTCGAGAAGGATGTTGGCTCCGCCGGCGATCAGTCGCGAGACGCTGTGGCTGGGGGAGTTCGTGGTGAAGAGGTACGGGCCCACGACGGCGATCCAGCAGGGTGCGTGCTGCCCGGTTCCGCCGGGGGTCCCCACGGCGGCGAATGCCGTCTGACGGTCGTTCTTCACGAGGCCGATCGTGTCTGAGTCCGCGAACGTCACATAGACGTTGCTGCCCCTGGTCGTGACGCCGAACGGCGTATTGCTTCGCCCTTCCGCGAGCGCGACCGCCACCGGTGTACCGAACACCGCGCCCTCGCGCAACTGAACGCGCTCGACCGCGCCGGTCTTCTCGGTCACGATCAATTCATCGCCGGCAACAGCGACCTGCGCCGCCGAGCCGTCCGCCACAAGCAGTCCGGCTATGCCGTCGGCATTGGCCTCAACTCCGTCCGGTCCGAGCCGATGTGACTCCACGGTCGTCGTGCCGAGCGCGTACAGATGCGTCTTTCCGAACGCAACGCTGACCGGCTGCGAGCTGGTCGGAATCGTCTGGCGCAGCTCGAAGCCTGCGTCACCTCGGGAGAACAGCGATACGGTTTGAGATCCAAAGTTGACGACCGCCACGGTTCCGTTGCTCGTCGCGATCCCGCCGGCGTTTCCGCCCACCCCGCCCTGCCCGAGCGTAGGCACTTCCTGAATGAGCGTACCGGCCGTGTCATACACGCGCAGGTGATTGTCCGCCGTGTTAGAGCTCGTCACAATGACCGTTCGGTCCCGCTCTGCCCCCGCCACGATGCCTGCGGTCAGCAGCGCTGCCGCGGTTACCCCTGCAACTTTCTTCAGCATGTTCGTCTCTGCTCCATCTCGATGAGGTCAATCGCTGCACTCGTCGCTCACACTGAGCGACTCGGCACGTAGAACCCTGGTTTCTTGGAGGAGACTGGACTCACCCGGTTCTTATTCCGGTCCGTCATGCCTCCTCAGGACGGCCACCAGCCGGGAACACGATCCGGTCTGTTTGTACCTACCTGCTGACGTCTTCGTTTGATGCGAGCGAATGGTTACCACTGTGAAGCTGAAGTCGTTTCTGCATCGTGGAACAAAAGCGGCGCTGACGGAGTTCTGCTTGATGTGACAACAAACGGACCGTCGGGCTTCCGCAAGGCCGACCACAGATATCAGGAGTATGTGTGCTGATTGGACGAGCTCCCGACATTCGGTCTTCGGAGATCACTGACGAACGGGTCTACCTGCGGCGACGTGACTTCATCCGGCTGACAGGTGGCGCCGCGCTTGCCACAGCCGGGGCATCGCTGGCGGCATGGGAAGGGACCGCGCGGCTCGACGGCCTCAGCCCCGGCGGCGCAGTCTCCCCTTCAGAACGTCAGGCCGAAGGTCGTGAGCACGGACGAACGATTGAACAGCTTCGAAGACATCACGAGCTACAACAACTTCTACGAGTTCGGACCCGGTCCGAAGGATCCGCAGCGGTATGCAGGACGGATGAAGACGAGTCCCTGGACCGTGAAGATCGATGGCCTGTGCGACACACCAGCAACCTATCACCTCGAGGATCTCATCAGGCCACATCAGCTCGAGGAGCGAATCTACCGCCATCGCTGTGTCGAAGCCTGGTCGATGGTGATTCCGTGGGTCGGTGTTCCCTTGAGTGCGGTCTTGCGCCGCGCGACTCCGCAGGCTAATGCGACCTTCGTGGAATTCACGACACTGCATCGCCCGTCCGAGATGCCCGGGCAGAACGAAGGCACGCTGGAGTGGCCATACGTCGAAGGGCTTCGCATGGACGAGGCGATGCACCCACTGACGATTCTGGCCGTAGGACTCTACGGCAGGACGCTGATGAATCAGAACGGTGCGCCGATCCGGCTCGTCGTCCCCTGGAAGTACGGCTTCAAGAGCATCAAATCGATCGTGCGCCTCCGGCTCGTCGATCGGCAGCCGAGGACCGCGTGGGCAACCGCGAATCCGAGCGAGTATGGGTTCTATTCGAATGTCAACCCCGACGTGTCTCACCCGAGATGGAGTCAGGCTCGAGAGCGCCGGCTTCCGCAACTGTTCGCGACGACACGCACTCGGATGTTCAACGGCTACGGTGATCAGGTCGCTTCCATGTATGCAGGGATGGACCTGAAGAGGAACTTCTGACGCTCCCCAGTCCTCGCAGCGGCCGCCGGCGGGGATATCCCGGACGCGACGTCATGCGAACACTGCTCAAGTCACTCGTTTTCGTTCTCGCCCTCGTGCCGCTTGGTTCGCTGGCTTTCACCGTCTGGACCGGCCGCACCGGCCCGAATCCAGCTGAAGACATCATCCTGACGACGGGCATCTGGGCGCTGCGTTTCCTGCTGGTCACTCTGGCGATCACACCAGTGCGGCGCCTATCCGGCGTCAACGTGGTGATTCAATATCGGCGCATGCTCGGTCTCTTCGCGTTCTTCTATGCATGCGTCCACCTGTTTTGTTACATGCTCTTCGATCGGCTCTTTCAGATCGGCGAGATCCTAACAGACATCGCGGACCGACCGTTCATCATGGCGGGGATGACCGCTCTGGCACTGATGGTGCCGCTAGCAGTCACATCAACGAAAGGCTGGATCCGCCGCCTCGGCCGCCGATGGCAGACGCTCCATCGCATCGTCTACTTCAGCGCTGCAGCCGGGTGCCTGCATTTCGCCTGGAAGGTCAAGGTCGTCGTTGGCGAACCTGTATATTACGCCGCGATCCTGGCAATGCTGCTCGGATTCCGGTTGCTCTGGCGGCTTCGATTGCCCGAGCGACTGGCACCGCGTCCTGCCCGGCTCTGAAAGCTGGCCTGCAGCACCCACGAGCAGTCGCATCGACAGACCGGCCGCTCGGAATATTTCCCAGAGCCCGAGGTTTGGACGGATGCAGGCGCCGTATGGCGCAGGATTCGAAGCGCTCATGGCAGCCGAACACACGATTTTTCAGCTCAAGGAGCCCCGATCTCCGCTGTCCAGCAGCAAGGCTACTGCTGCTGCTGTCGCTGCTGCAGCAGCCCGGCGACGTCCTGCTCGGGGCGGGCTTGCGGCGTTGTCGCGATCGGCGTCGCACCGGCCGTCATCCCCGGTGCACTGATCGTGATCGAGACCGTGAGGGTGCTCGCCGCGTCGCCCTTGTGGACGCCGCGGGTCGGCGGTACGTCCGCGTAATCGCGTCCGACGGCGACCCGGATGTGTCGTTCGTCTGCCACGCAGTCGTTCGTCGGATCGAAGCCGAGCCAGTCGAGCCCGGGCAGCAGCACCTCCACCCAGGCATGGGTCGCATTCGAAGGCGCGACCCCGGCGTCCCCGTCGATGGCGGGAGCTATGTAGCCGCTCACGTAGCGCGCGGGCAGCCCCAGCCGGCGGAGCACGCCGAGAGTGACGTGGGAGAGATCCTGGCAAACCCCCCGGCGCGCCGTCAGCACCTCGTCGATCGTGGTGTCGACGCTCGTGGTGTTCGGCGCGTAGGCAAAATCACGGTGGACGGCGGCGCTGATGCGGCGCACGGCGATGAGCGGGTCCACCGACCGGGCATCGCCGGCAACGGCCTCCGCATATGCGGTCAGCGCCGGTGACCAGGCGGCGCGAGCGCTCGGTTGGCGCAGATCCCAGTGCGCATCGCGACGGGACCACTCGTCCACCTCGGCCCAGGCCAACGGATCGAGCGATGCGGGCGGCTGCGGTGCCCGCTCCACCTGCACCTCTGAGGAGGCGATGACCGTCAGCGCCTGGTGCCGTCCCGGTACGCTGAAACAGTCGACGGCATTTCCGAGGTAGTCGAGATAGCTGTGAGGTCGCGCCCGCGGATCGATCCTGACCGCGTAAGCAAGACAGGTCTGCCGGCTGTCGGTCAGCGGGTGCATCCGGACTTCCATGTGGCTGTCGAGTACCGCTGATTCGTAGGCGAAGTGAGTGAGATGTGTGATCGCGTATCGCATGCAGAGGTGCAGAGGATCCAGGGTGAAGCGGATCAGGCTGGCAACTCCGCCTCGATCGGGTAATCCACGTACTGCCGGTAGACCGAGTCGTGAACCGCATCGATCTGACGGGCCACAGCGGTGAAGAATGCCGCCGGGGCTTCGAGGATCTCTTCGCATCGACAGTAGTCGAGCGAGGCCCGCAGCCTTCCGGCAAGCCGCTCGGCTTCGCCCGCACGGCGGCCGGTGCTGGCGACGATTGCGGCGAGAGAGGTGTCGATCCTCGCAGCCGCGAACCGGAGCGACCGGGGGAAGTCCCCATCCAGCACGAGGAACTCGGCCACCCGGTTCGAATCGATGTCTGCCGTGTAACGCTGGCAGTACGGCTCGAAGGCATGGCACGCCTTGAGCAGGCCGGCCCATTCCACCAGCTCAGAGAGATCGGTGGGATGTGAGGAGCCGCCGGCGAACTCCCGGTAGTGCAGGTCGAGCATGGCCGCGGTGGCGCCAGCCCGCTCGACGAAGCGACCGAGCTCGATGAACCGGTAGCTCTCCCCGTGCGGCATCGTCGCCTCGGCCACACCCTGCACCAGGTGGATTCCGGAGATGACCGATCGGAAGAAGACGTCGAGGCCTTCCGCTGCGGTGTCCATGGCCGTCGTCTCGCGCACGTGGAGGTGCAGGCGATTGAGCTCTTCCCACATTTCCGAGCTGATCTGCTCCCGGACCTGGCGGGCGTTCTCGCGCGCCGCCGCCAGGCACGCCGCAATCGAGTCGCGGTTGGCCAGATCCAGCGTCGTCTCGACTGCCGCCTCGAGCGGCGAGGCGGCCACCGCCATCGCAGGCGGCTGGCGAAGGCCGGCAAGGAGACGGCCCCAGTGGCGTGCGAGTCCATCGGGAGTCCGGTCGAAACTCTGGTCGAGATTGACGCTGACGACACGCGCCGTGTGTTCGGCGCGTTCGAGATAGCGGCTCATCCAGTAGAGGCTGTCGGCGACCCGTGAAAGCATGTCAGTGCTTGAGCACCCAGGTGTCCTTGCTGCCGCCGCCCTGTGAGGAATTCACGACGAGCGAGCCTTTGCGCAGCGCCACCCGCGTCAGTCCACCCGGCGTGACGACGCACTTCTCGCCAAACAGGACGTAGGGGCGGAGATCAACGTGCCTGGGTTCGATCCGGCCGTCGATGAAACAGGGAGCCGTCGAGAGCGCCAGTGTCGGCTGGGCGATGTAGTTCCTCGGATCATGACGGATCAGGTTCCGGAACTCCTCCTGCTCCGCCCTCGTGCTGTGCGGGCCGATCAGCATCCCGTAGCCGCCCGATTCGCCGACCGCCTTGACGACGAGCTCGTCGAGATGGTCGAGCACGTACGCCCGATCCGTGTCGTTCGACAGCAGCCAGGTCTGGACGTTCGGCAGGATCGCCTCTTCGGCCAGGTAGTAGCGGATCAGCGCCGGGACGTAGGCATAGATGGCCTTGTCGTCCGCGACTCCGGTTCCGATGCTGTTGGTCAGCGACACGTTGCCGGCGCGGTAGGCATTGAAGAGCCCAGGCACGCCGAGTCCGCTGTCGGCTCGAAACGCCAGCGGATCGAGGAAGTCGTCGTCGACGCGGCGGTAGATGACGTCGACGCGCCGCGGCCCCGCCGTCGTCCGCATGTAGACGACGTTGTTGTGAACGAAGAGATCGCGCCCCTCGACCAGCTCGATGCCCATCTGCCGGGCGAGGAAGGTGTGCTCGAAATACGCGGAGTTGAACGTGCCCGGCGTGAGCAGGACGACCCGCGGATCGGCGCAGTGCGCCGGCGCCAGCGCCCGCATGGTCGCCAGCAGCGACTGCCCGTACTGGTCCAGCGGACGGACGTCGCAGTGATTGAACAGCGTCGGAAACGTTCGCTTGATCACCTGCCGATTGGTCAGCATGTAGCTGACCCCGCTCGGCACCCGCAGATTGTCTTCGAGCACGGCGAAGCCGCCGTCCGGCAGCCGAACGAGATCGGTCCCGGCGACCGCGACGTAGACGTTGCGGGGCACTCGAATCCCCCGCATCTCGCGGCGGTAGTGCCGGCAGCTGTAGACCAGGTGCCGCGGCACGATGTTGTCGTTCAGCACCCGTTCGGCGGTGTAGAGATCGTGGAGGAACAGATTCAGCGCGGTGAGCCGCTGCGTCAGGCCCCGTTCGATCGTGTCCCACTCTGCCGCGGTGATGATTCTCGGGATCAGATCGTAGGGAAAGATCCGCTCGGTCCCTTCGCTCTTGCCGTAGACCGTGAAGGTGATGCCCTGGTGAAGAAAGGCCAGGTCGCAGGCCGCCTGCCGCTCGCGCAGCCGGGCCGGGTCGAGCTCCCGAAGCTGGTTCCAGACCGGTGCATACTGCGGCCGGGCATGGCCGGATGCGGCGAACATCTCGTCGTAGGCAATGCCCGGTCGGTATGGTTCGAAGCGCGGCACAGCGCCGGGCCCGCCGTTCTCGGCTGGTGCGGTGATCATCGGTGTGCACCCCAGTAGATGCCGAGCCGCACGCAGTGTCAATATCGGCGCGTTTACTTCGACTTTTCCGGAATCGGCGGCAGACTTCTAACCTTGCCCGCGACCTTGCGGCAGGCGCCGATCAGGTCCGAGACCAGCCTGTCGTCCACGTCGAGGACGCCTTCGTACTCGGTCCGATTCCGCATGTCGTGGCACTTCGACAGAATTCGCCAGACCTCCGGACCCAGGCCAAGGGTATCCGGCAGCACCTGAAAAACGATGTAACGCTTCGACGGCCGGAACCCGTGGTGCCTGAGTGCCGCCAGACACAGTGCGTGAGCGGCGCTGTAGGCGAGATCGAACCTGCTGTCCAACGAGTTCGCTTCGTTCTCCGCATCCTTCAACCGGGCGAGGCCCGAACGGACGAGACCTGAAAACTCTTTCGCATCAGGAGGCTCCTTTCCGAGGACGTTGCCTGGACCCGCGAGGCGCTCAAGCGGCGATAGGGAGGTCATGTTCCGATCCAATCACCCAGAGCTTCGGCTGCTCGAGCACCCGCGTCACGAATGCGTTTTCTGTCCTGGCGCGCTTGGAAAACTCGGCGGCCGTGTACACCGTGGGATTGACCTTCCGACTCACGGCCCGAGTGACCCGCTCAAGAGCGCCGAAGACCTCGCCGTACGTGAGGCTGTCGCTAATGATCATCAGGTCGATATCGCTTGCCGATTGGTCGGTCGCCTTGGCCACAGAACCGTATACGAACGCCGCGCGAATCGCCTTCGACAAGGGATTCAGGGCATCGCGCAGCGGCTCCGCCAGACCAACTGTCTTCAGGACGATGTTTCGCAGCTCTGAAAACAGCGGTGAGGCCGCGTTCGCCTCGTAATGCTTCTGATTGCCGATGCGCCGGGCGACGATGAGCCCGCTCGCTTCGAGCCGCGCAAGTTCGCGCTGCGCTGCTCCCGACCCGTACCGGCATCCCGGATCAACTCGGAGGCGTAGAAGCTTCGGTCAGGCTGGCCGAAAAGCACGCCCAGCACACGTTGTTGCGTCTTGGTGAATAGCGCATCCGCCAAACTCTTTCGGCCGAGGCGGCGAGAAGCAGGTCGTGCGCCCAATATGGGCATAATCATGCCCGAATTGGGTATGACCGTCAAGGATGACGGTATGCCAGCTCCGACTGTTTCACGTAGAACTGGAGATCTTTTGCGCGGAAGGCATTGGTCGGCATTCTTTCAGTGGTGGTGAAGCCTGGCGCCGCGGCGATCAAATCGGGGATGCGATTGACGATGGTCGCGCAAGTCAACTCGACGGTTGCCGGTCGGTTGATGATGACCTCGGTGTTGGGCTCCCCATGAATGGTCCACACGTTCTGATCGAACTCACCCGCGGCGTAGACCTTGCCGATGCATTCGGCTTCGATGACAATCCCTTCCTCGGTAATCGTTGTGACCAGAGCGGACATCCCCGTCGCGTGTCCCGCGGGGATGGTCATCTGAAGCGTTTCGGAACGAAGGTCGTTGTGATGGATCTGGGGAACGCACCTTTGGGTCTGTGTCTTGACCGTGAGTCCGAGCTGGGCGCAGAGCCAACCGTTGACGTTCCACATGTAGGAAGGCAGGAACGTCTCCTGGTCGATCAGAGCCTTTCGTTCCGCGTCAGAGATCTTGTCGGCGGCGGCAATCTCCTTTTCGAAGTCCGCCACGGATAGACCCGCCCCGTGAGCCTTCGCCAGCGCAAGGCCGTAATCCTCAACGTTGTAGGAAGATCTTCCGGTGATCTTCTGGATGGTGTGAGTGGCGCCAGCAAGCGTGGTGATCAGGTTTCCCCAGAGCACGTCCTGGTATCCGGAGCCACAGAGGGTGCAGCCGTTTTTCTTGGCCAAGTCGTCCAGTAGTTGCGTCGTCTGGTAAGAGGAATTCCAGGGATAGAAAGCCTCCTCACCGATGGTGATGGCGTTTACGCCGCTCTCGGCGCAATCCATGAACGGGCCCTTGAGATCTTGCATCAGACTCGCGGTGGTAATGATGCAGGCGTCAGGTTTCTTCTCCTTCAGAATCGCGGCTGCGTCCTTTGAATCCTGGACCAGAACCCCCGTCTTTCCCACTCCCACGATGTCGCCAATATCTTTGCCGAGGTTGTGAGGACTCCGCCCAAAGGCGCAGACGATTTCGGCCCCCTTCTCCATGGCATAGCGCATGGTATAGACCGACATTTTCCCGCAACCATATTGGGCAATTCTCAGCTTCCGTTCCATCGACAGATTCCTTTTCCAAGGCGATCGGGCCGCGGACATACCGAGCAGCGGTCCGGAGGAGGCCCCTCATTCTACGCGGGGCGAATAAGGGGGCAGGTCAGCCGAACGCCGCGGCTCAGGGGCGCGCCCGCACGATGCCAGCAAAGCAGGATCGGCACGTTATGCGGCATTTGTCGGATTCACTTCAGCCTGATGTTGGCTGCGCGGATGACGGCTCTGTACTTTTCGGACTCGGCTGCGATGAAGGCCGCGAAAGTGACAGGAGAACCGGGCATGACCATTCCACCAAGCCCCGCGACGCGCGTCCGAATCCCCGGGTCAGCGAGCCCGGCATTTATCTCAGTGTTCAGGCGAGTGATGATTGCCGGCGGTGTCCCGCGTGGTGTGCCAATGCCAAACCATGAACCTGCCTCGTACCCTGGAACGAAATCGCTCATTGGTGGTACTTGGGGTAGTGCCTCCGAGCGACTCGATGTAGTCACGGCAAGGGGTTTCAATCTGCCGCTGTTGATCAATCCGATGCTCGAAGGCATCGGGTCGAACATTGCGTCGGCCTGTCCGGCGAGTACAGCTTCCAGTGCGGGTGTTGATCCAGCGTAAGGCACGAGGGTGACATTGACGCCAGCCATGACCTTGAACAGTTCGATCGCTACGTGTTGGGGCGTCCCATGCCCTGCGTAAGCCACCTTGAGCCTGCCGGGGTTCGCTCTGGCGTAGGTCAGGAACTCCGGAACCGTGCTGATCGGCAGGACTGGGTTGACCTCAACGACGAGAGGCACGCGGAACAGTCCGGCGACGGCGGTAATGTCACGGCCGAAGTCGAAATCCATACCGACGAACAACGCCGTATTGATCACGTTCACCGGGCCGCATACGAGCAGCGTGTAGCCATCCGCGGCAGCTTTGACCACCGCGCGCGTGGCGATGTTGCCGCTTTCGCCGGGTCGGTTCTCTACGATGAATGCTTGACCAAACCGGTCGGAGAGCCACGCGCCAATGGTGCGTCCGGCAATGTCCACCGGACCCCCGTCAGGAAAGCCGACGAGCAGCCGGACCGCCCTCGATGGGTAGTCCTTAGCCCAGGCCGCGTTGTACGCAAAGCTTGACCCGAGCGCCCCTGTGGCGATCTGGAGGAAACGGCGACGAAGGATAGCCATGACATCGTTCCCTTCTAATCAGATCGGCGTCAATGGGACGACAAGCGTGTCGTTTCAATGCGCCTAACGTGCTGCGCTTCAGGCGCGCAAGGAGACCACGCGGTTCGCATCAACAAGATACCCGGAATGCTTGACGAGAAGTGCCACGCGCCCGGCGCATCGGTGTGTGCACGTTGCGGGTCTTCAAAACATTCGCATCGACTTCCTGTGCAGCGACGACCTCGCGCCGGCGAACAAAGAAGAGGGCGCGCGCGCGACCAACGAGGCGCTCCTTTCAGGGTGGAGGGGGGATGGCGATCGTCGAGCAGTTCCCTCTTGACGAGATCGCGTCGGCACACGAGGTCGTCGAATCGTCTCGACTGCGCGCCGTGTAAACTGCTGAAACGAAACGCGATGGAGAAAGGCCCGAGGGGATTCGACGGCGTGTGCGATAATCGCTGTCAGACCGCTCGCAACTTGTTGATTCTAAACGGAGAGATGTCCGAGTGGTTGAAGGAGCACGCTTGGAAAGCGTGTGTAGGGGAAACTCTACCGAGGGTTCGAATCCCTCTCTCTCCGCCAGCCTTCGCTCTTGAGCAACGCGAAGGCTGCCCGCCGAAGTTGGCGAAGGCGGGCTCTCCTCGCTCGCACCGAGCTACGGCTGGTTGGCAAGCCGGCGAAGGTTGTCCGCCTCCGCCCGCACATTGTGCAGGCTGCCAACATTGCTCCTCCCTCGACCGCATCCATCGGTTCGGTTTCGTTATTTGGCGACGAGAACCGTTTGCCCGTGTCTTCGTAGGAACTGACCCGCCCCTGCCCGGCCTCGCCGGACCGCATGGCAGTGTTGTTGCCCCCTCCGACCGCCGTGCGCAAAGCGATTCTTCTCATCCTGGTGATGCTGGTCCCCGTCGTAATCTTCGGCGGTCCAGTGGCATCGGGGGCGATCTTCCTGGTGCTGCCCATCCGCGGCGCTGCGCCTCCCGTCGGTCTTCCCGTCGACTACCAGCCGCTGCACAAGGGCAGTGTTGATCTGGGGAGCGGTCTCTATTCCCGCGTCAATGAGGATCTCGTGGTCCCCGGGGCGCCAGGGCTGGTGCTTCGCAGGACGTATCTATCGGGCTACAGGGCGCCGAAGCAATTCGGCATCGGCACGACCCACAACGGCGAAGAATTCCTCATCGGTGACGGCAAAGGGTTTCAATGGGTGTCGTTGATCCTGGCCAATGGTGCGCGCATCAACTTCAAGCGCGTTTCGTCGGGCACGTCATTGCTCAATGCGATGTTCGTCCACGAGGAGACAGCCACGGACTGGCAAGGTGCGCGACTCGGCTGGACAGGCATGAACTGGGCGGCCCGGAAACAGGACGGCAGCCTCTTCACCTACCAGGGGTGTGGAGAAGGCTCGATCTGCTCGATCATCCGCTCACGCGATGCCGCCGGCCAGACGATCCACTACCGCCGCGATCCCAAAGGCAGACTCCTGAAGATGGACGACGGCGGAAACCGCTGGATCGCGTTTGACTACGACTCGCTGGACCGCATCAGCCGCGCGTACAGCAGCACCAAGCAAGAAGTGGGCTACGACTACGACGCGCGCGGCCGGCTCGAGCGTGTCGTGTCCGTCGGCAACAGCAGGCGTTACGGCTACACCGACAACGACGAACTGGCGACGATCGAAGAACCCGGCACCTCCATCGAGAACGTATATGAGGACGGACGATGCGTGCGTCAGGTGAACCGGTACCCTGACCGCGAGCCGTTCATCTTTACGTTCGGCTACCAACTCGAGGGAGGGCGAATCGTACGCACCGACACCATTCATTCCGACGGCAGCTGGACGAAGGTACACCTGGGGACCGGATCGTTACGCCACGTCCGAAACGCACGGGCGCACCGGGATTGAGCCCGCCGAATTCATCTTCGACCGCGACCCTGTCACCAAGGCCGTGACGGCGTTCACCGTCACGTGTCCTGATCGCCAGGGCCGTCCACTGCGCCATTCTGCGGTCGTCCAGCCCGGGCGGGAGCAAGAGGTGAGAGAGAACCTGCTCGCCACGCACTGCTACTGGAGACTCCCTGTCGCCCGCCAGGTCTCCGAAAAGAACTGAAGGCGATAGCCGTTATCTCCGCAAGGATCTAGATGTCCAGGCGGAGCGTCTCGATTAGGGCCGCGAGTGCCGCAGGCTGCTGCCGCCGACTTGGGTAGTAGAGAAAATAGCCAGGAAATGGTGGGCACCAATCCTCGAGCACCCGGACTAGCATGCCGCTGACGATCTGTGGCGCGACGTACTCTTCAAACGAAAACGTCAGCCCCACGCCATCGATGGCCGCTCGAATCATGACGTCCGCGTCGTCGAGAATCAACGGTCCGGTCACATCGACGACCACCGCCTCACCTTGATGCTCGAACTCCCAGCGATATGGCCCGGCAGAGCCGCCGCGCAGGTTGATGCATCGATGGCTGGTCAAATCATGCGGTGTCCTCGGCTTGGGATGCGACGCGAAGTAATGCGGGGACGCCACGACCGCTAGCCGCTGATCGCGGGACACTCGGACCGCGACCATGTCGCGTTGGATCGACTCGCCAAGGTGAATGCCCGCGTCGAAGCCGGCGGCGACGAGCTCCGTACGGCCCTCCTGCGTCGTCGTGACGTCAAGTACGACATCCGGGTAGCGACGCGCAAACGCCGACATTTTCGGCCCGAGCACCATTCTCGCGGATAGCGGCGTCACCAACAGGCGAACACGCCCAGCCGGTTGGTCACGCAACCCGACAATTTCCTCCAGCACGGACTCAACCTCACCGAGCGCCGGACGAAGGCGCGCGATGAGCTGTTCGCCGGCTTCCGTGGGCGCCACGCTGCGCGTCGTGCGCGCCAGCAGTCGTACGCCGAGACGCTCCTCCAGCCCGCGGGCGGCATGGCTGAGTGCCGACCGCGACACACCCAGCCGTTTCGCCGCCTTCGTGAAGCTCCGCTCTTCGGCAATGGTGAGAAACGCTGCGAGCACATTCAAGTTGTCGAGCTGCATTGGTGAATCCTACTCACATCCCCATGCCGAATTGACGGACTACTCAGACGCGCACCACGGGCCTACCCTGAGTAGATGAAGAACATGCACACGCGCACACTCGGACGCAGCGACTTGCAAGTCTCCGCACTCGGCTTCGGATGCATGGGGCTCAGCTTCGGTTACGGGCAACCAACCAGCCGCGAGGACGGCATCACCATCATCCGGGCCGCCATCGACGCGGGGATCACCTTCTTCGACACCGCTGAAGTTTATGGGCCCTTCGTGAACGAAGAGGTCGTCGGGGAAGCGGTCCGTCCGACCCGCGACCAGGTCGTGATCGCAACGAAGTTTGGTTTCCGGATCGAGGACGGCAAGCAAGCGGGGCTTGACAGCCGGCCATCACACATCCGGGAGGTGGCGGATTCTTCCTTGAGGCGCCTCAAGACCGACCGGATCGATCTCTTCTATCAGCACCGTGTCGATCCCGACGTCCCTATCGAAGACGTGGCGGGTACCGTGAAGGACCTGATCACCGAAGGCAAGGTCAAGCACTTCGGCCTCTCAGAAGCGGGAGTTCAGACAATCCGTCGCGCCCACGCGGTGCAGGCCGTGACCGCAGTGCAGAGCGAATACTCGCTGTGGTGGCGGGAGCCCGAACGTGAGGTGCTGCCGACGCTCGAGGAACTCGGCATCGGATTCGTCCCGTTCAGCCCGCTCGGCAAAGGGTTCCTCACCGGCACGATCGACGACAGCACGAAGTTCGCGTCTACTGATTTTCGAAACGTCGTGCCGCGGTTCAGCGAGGAGAACCGAAAGGCGAACCTCGCCTTCGTCGAGTGGCTGAAAACATTTGCGGAGCGGAAGCGGGCGACGCCTGCGCAGATCGCGCTCGCGTGGCTGCTTGCGCAGAAGCCGTGGATCGTGCCGATTCCAGGCACGACGAAGGCCTCTCGATTGCACGAGAACATCGGCGCGGCAGACGTCCAGCTCAGCCTGAACGATCTGCAGAGCATCAACGAAGCGCTCGCCACGCTTCCCGTTCACGGCGCGCGCTACCCGGCGCCATTGCAGGCCCTCGTGGGGCGCTGAAAGGACAATTGACGGTGGTTCAAGAACGAAGATCCGAAATCGGGCGGCGTGGTTTCCTCGGCGCAGCAGGAACTCTCGCCGCGGCCTCACTCGTCAGCGGCACGAAGTCGCCCGCCGAAGCGCAGACCACCGCCGTCAGCCACGCACCGCAGGTGTCCGGCCGGCGGAAACTCGGACGGCTGGAAGTGTCCAGCGTTGGTCTCGGCGTTCAGAACGTCAGCCGCAAGTATGAAACGACGGTGCCGCATCGTCCCGAGATGATCGACATCATCAGGACGGCCTTCGACCGTGGCGTCACGTTCTTCGACACCGCCGAGGCATACGGTCCCCACGAAGCGGAGCGCATCCTCGGCGAGGCCATCGTGCCGTTCCGGAACAAGGTGGTGATCACATCGAAGTTCGGCTGGAACATCGATCAGCAGACGGGTGAGCGTCGTCCGGGGCTCAACAGCCGGCCCAGTCACATCAAGGTCGTCGTCGACGGCATGCTGAAGCGGCTCGGGACCGATCGCATCGATCTGCTCTATCAACATCGCGTCGACCCTGAAGTCCCGATCGAAGATGTGGCAGGTGCGGTCAAGGAGTTGATGTCTGCCGGCAAGGTCCTTCACTGGGGCCTGTCCGAGATGGGACTGACCACGCTGCGTCGGGCACATGCCGCCCTGCCGGTCACCGCCGTGCAGAACGAATACTCGATGCTGTGGCGCGGGCCGGAGAAGGAGGTCATCCCGACCTGCGAGGAGCTCGGCATTGGTTTTGTGCCGTGGAGCCCCCTCGGCGTGCAGTTCCTGACCGGCGCCATTGACGCGAATACGCGGTTCGCCCCGGGTGACATCCGCGCTGTCGAATCACGTTTCTCGCCGGAGAATCTGAAGCACAACCTCGCGCTGGCGGAATTGGTCAAACGCTGGGCGGAACGGAAGAAGGCCGCACCCGCACAAATCGCCCTCGCATGGTTGATGGCGCAGAAGCCCTGGATCGTGCCCATCCCAGGCACGACACAGATGGCGCATCTGCTTCAGAACATCGGTGCCGATGCGGTTCGGTTCACACCGTCAGAAGTCGCCGAACTGAATGCGTCTCTTTCGGCCATCGAGGTCCGCGGCGCACGCCTCCCGGAGCAAGTGCTGGTCTACTCGGGCGTCGAAGCAGCTCCGAAGAAGTGAGGGGATCAGCGGCGTCTTACCGCCGTCCGGCCGTCGGCGTGAATCCCTCCGCCTGCAGTCGCGCGATGTCTTTGGTTGGCGCCGCTCCGAAGAAGCGCGCGTATTCCCGACTGAACTGCGATGCGCTCAGGTAGCCGACACGACGGCCGGCCTCCCCCGCATCCAAATCTTGAAACAGCATCAGGCGTCTGGCCTCGTGCAGCCGGAGCACCTTCTGGAACTGAAGCGGGCTCATCGACGTGACCGCCTTGAAGCGTTGATAAAAGGACGACGGTCGCATCCGCACTGAGGCGGCCATTTCATCCACCGTGACAGGCTGCGCAAAGTGGGTGCGGATCCACGACACTGCCTGGCCGACTCGCTGCACCCCTGAGGTGGGGTGCCCGATCTGGGCCACTCGACTGCCGATCTTCGTGCGCAGCAGTCGGATCAGAATTTCATCGACCACGAGCGGTGCGAGCAGCTCGGTGTCGGCGGGCTTCGCAGTGAGTTCGATGAGCCGGGTGACGGCTTCCACGATCGCATCGGTGGCCTGGCCGACATATAACCCTCGATCGTCGCTGGAGCTGGGGACACCTCGAGGATAGACACGCGCAGCCAGCGCCGCCACGCGCTGCGGATCCAGTTGCAGCACGAAGCCAAGATACGGGAACCTTGGTGGTGGCGCGTATGACCTGGCTGGCGATCGGCAGATCAACAGAAAAGACGAGCATCCGGGCGGGATCGTATTCCAGCACCTCGCGTCCGAGCATGATCACCTTGGCACCCTGAGCGGCGACGCACAGTGCGGGTCCGTATGTGCCGTGTATCGGTTCCGACGACGGGGCCGATCGCCGAACCGCAAAGGTACCGGGCAGCCGCAGCTCAAACGCGCCCTCGCCCGGTGTGTGGAGACTGAGCAGGTTCGCGAGCCTTCTCAGCGCCAGCGCGCCCGGGGCGGCCAGCGGCGGTGTGCCGAAGTTGGCGAGCCTGGATCGTGATCAGCCGGAAGGATTTGGGGAAGCATGAGCCATAGTAGCGGGCCCCGCAAGCGTTAGCTTGCCCAAAACTCCGACGATGGAAGTCGTTCGCTGACGTTTATCGGAGGATCAGGCACAACATCGGCCCGGCAGAACAGTAATGTTTCGGAGCTTAGATTGCTGAAGAGTTTAGCAACAGAGCACTGGAGGCGCGGTAATGAAGGTTTCATTGAAGCTGGCGGCCATCTTCGTCGTTCTGTGCGTCGCATATCCACTCGCCGCCGATTGGCCCTGGCTATACGGTCCGCGCCGGAACCACACCTCCGAGCAGAAGGGGCTGCTGCGCACCTGGCCCGAGACCGGCCCGAAGGTCCTCTGGACGGTACCGATGGGCGCCGGATTCGGTGGACCGGCAGTGAGCGCCGGCAACGTCTATCTGCTCGACCGCGATGAGAAGGTCGGCGACACCTTGCGCGTGCTCGACCTCGCCAGTGGCAAGGAGTTGTGGACGTTTGCCTACCCCGCGGCCGGCAGCTTCATGTTCGCGGGATCACGAACCACACCCACGGTCGACGGCGAAATGGTCTACACCGTTGGACCGATGGGGGAGCTACACGCCATCAGCACGAAGACGCGGAAGCCGGTCTGGAGCAAGAACATCTGGAAGGACTTTGGCGGCGATGCGCGATTGCCGCAGTGGGCGATCGTACAGAACCCGTTGATCTACGGCGAGTTGCTGATCGTCGCGCCGCAGACGGCGCAGGCTGGTGTGGTCGCGTACGACAAGCGCAGCGGCGAGATCAAGTGGCAGTCGCCCGCCTTATCCGGCATCGCGGGATACGTGACGCCGTCGATCGCCAAGATCGCCGGAGAGGACCATCTCGTCATGATCACCGGCGCCGCGGGTCGCGGGCGCACCGCGAAGGGCGGCAGCATCAACGGTCTGGATCCGCGCAGCGGCAAAGTGCTGTGGACCTTCACCGAATACCAGAACATCATCCCGGTCGCGCAGCCCGTCGACGCCGGCGAGGGGCGAGTCCTCGTTGCGGGCGCGTATGGTGCCGGAACGGTGATGCTCAAGGTCGAGAAGAAGGCCGACGGCAGTTTTGCCGTGTCAGAGCTATTCAGGAATCCGGATTTCGGCGCTCACACGCAGCCGCCCATCCTGCACGACGGCCACTTCTACTCACCCTATACGATCAACGAACGCAGCGACGGACTTGTCGCCATGAGCATGGATGGCCAAGTGAAGTGGAAGACGGATCAGCAACCGCCCTTCGTCCGCGGCGGGATGATCCTCGCCGACGGGTTGCTGCTGATGGCCGACGGGAACACCAAGCTCTATCTGATTGAGCCGAGTCCTGCGGGGTTCAAGCCGCTCGCCAGCGCCGTGATCCTCCAACCGGGCGACAACTGGGCGCCGCTGGCGCTCGTCGACGGCAAGCTGCTCGTCCGCGGACAGAAGGAACTGAAAGTGCTCCAGGTCGCTCAATGAAGCATGGCGAGCGCAGCTCGGCGACGTTCCAGTTCAGCGGTTCTAGGTAAGATTGTCCGCATGCAGCCCAGCCAATGGCAGTGATGCGGCGCCCCCTCGCCGTGGGCCTCACCGCCGTCGTCGTCGCCGGTCTGGTCGTGCTCTACATTTTCAAAATCGCCGGACGGATGCCGGACTACGAGGTCTACGTCCGCGCCGCCGAGCGAGCGCTGGACGCGGCGCCCCTCTATCGTCCCGACGATGGGCACTACCAGTTCAAGTACCTGCCGGCATTCGCGGTGGTGATGCTGCCACTGGCTCTTGTTCCGGAGCCGGTCGCACGCGCCGGCTGGTTTGTGCTCTCGGTCCTGTTCCTGGTGGTGTTGCTGCGGACGAGCGTGAGCGTTCTGCCCGAGCGTCTCCATTCGCGGGCCTATCTGATCGGCATCACCTTCGTGCTGCTGGCCAAGTTCTACGCCCACGAGATCGATCTCGGCCAGGTGAATATCGCGATGGCGGCGCTGGTCGTTCTTGCGCTGGCACAAATGCGGGCAGGACGGGAGTTCGCAGCCGGTCTCCTCATTGCGGGCGCGATCGTGTTGAAGCCTTATGTCGTGCTGCTGCTGCCGTGGCTCGTGGCCAGACGGCGGGTGGCGTCTGTTGCCGGCGCAGCAGCCGGCATCGTGCTGGCGCTGCTGCTGCCGGCGGTGCTCTATGGTTTCGACGGCAACCTGCACCTGCTTGGCGAGTGGTGGCGCACGGTCACAGAGACGACGGCACCGAACCTGGCCGACATCAATAACGTATCGGCGGCGTCGGTGTTCTTCCGCTGGCTCGGTCCCGGGCGCCCGGCGCAGTTACTGGCCGTTGCGCTGGTCGGCGCGCTGCTCATCGTCGCCGCGGCAGTGTTCTTCAAACGATCGGGCATCCCTACGCCCGAGCCGCTCGAGGCCGGCCTGCTGCTCACGATGATGCCGATCATTTCGCCACAGGGCTGGGATTATGTGTTCCTGCTGTCGACGGTGGCGACCATGCTGCTGGTGAACTACCGCGCCGAACTCCCGAACGTCATGAGAATTGTGGTGACCGTGGCGCTCGTCGTCATCGCCTTCACCATCTTCGACGTGGTCGGACGGGCCGCTTACCAGCAGTTCATGAGGCTGTCGATCATCACCATCTGCTACCTGGTGGTCATCGGCGGCGTGGCCGCGCTCCGCTGGCGTAAAGTGGCGTGAGCAAGGCGTCAAGACTTGAGACGCTTCGTCAGAGCGGGACTGGTCAGTTCCCGGAGCGCATCTTTCCCGACCCACTTTGCCGTTTCATCTTCTGAATCCGCCAGGCGCCGCGCCACGACCACGGCGGCAGCGTTGAGCGCGCGGTTGCGTTTGCCGACCGCACGCAAAGCCATGTTGACGGCCTTCTTGACGAAGTTGCGTTCGTCGCCGGCTTCGCGCTCGATCAACGCCAGCCCATGCTCGAACGCGTCGTCGCCGGCATGCTTGTCGTGAACGGTGAGGCTCCACAGCAGCGCAAAGGCGGTGCGCTTTTCGAATTCGTTGCGACGCTTGCTCCACTTGTCGACCATGGCCCACGCGTGCGGTGTGCGGTCGAAGAGGTTGAAGCTCATAGTGTCGCAGAAGCCCCAGTTGTCGAAGTCCTTGCACCAGCGATCCATCTGGGCGGGCGTCAGCACTTCCGGATCCCCGACAAAGGATGCGAGCATCCGGGCTTCGTAGACACCGGTGTTCCAGAGGGCGACGGCGAGCGGCTGGCTGCGTCCGAGGGTCGTGCCCAGGGCCTTGATGTCTTTCATGGGCACGCCGTAGGCGTGGTCGGAAGGAATGGCATAGCGCGCCATGCCGTCTCGGACGGCCTTGCTGCTATGCGCCTTGAGCCATGCGAGTGCGGACTGGGTCTGGTCTGCTACTGAACCCTTCGGTGTCGCCGCCATGTCACCGCGTCGGCGCTGACGCGGCTTTGACTTCGATGGTCAGTGGGCCGGAGTGCATGCGAGCGGGGCGGCCGCCGGAATCTCGGATCGTTCGCTCGACCACGAGCTGATAGATGCCAGGTCCGAGGTCTTCCGCGCCGGCGAGGGTGCCGGTCCATCCCGCGCTGGACCCGGCCGGGAGCGACAGTTCATCCAGACGCGCGCTTCTGCGGGCGCCGTTTCGCAGCTGTGGTGATGTCCAAGTCACCGGCATGTCCTTCTGATTCGTGCCGTCACGCATCACGCCGAGGACGAGGATCCGGTCGACGTGCGAGGCCGGGTCTTCGACGGCTGTCTGCGGCGCGCTGCCCTCATTCGCCACCGAGAACCTGACGGCGATGGGTTGCCCCTGGGTGATGAGAACATCACGACCGGACGGCGTGGTGACCGGCTCCCCTGGCTCAGCGATCGCCAGATAGAGGGCCAGGTCGAGCGACGATGGGGGAGACTGCTCCGGAAGCTGGAGCTCCTGATAGAGGTGCGCTCGAGTCGCATTGGCCTCGAGCCCGGCGGCGATCAGAAACAATACCAGGAGGGGTGCGGCCGACCACGCTCGCATTGAGGAACGCATCGTTTGACCTTCTGTCCGCTGGGGCTTGGTGATCCTACCACTACTTCGCCCTGGCTGTCCTGCCGCCTGACTGGGCCAGTCGGTGTGACTAGTTGAGGAGGGCGGGTGCCGACACGCACCCGGCCGCGACATCAGGACGGTCGTAGAGCGCAGCCTCGCCGCGGGCTTTGAAGTGCGCGACGATCGCATCGCGCCGCGCGAGAAGGGCACGCAGGTCAGCATCCTCCAGGTAGGTCTTGAGCTCGCGTTTCAGCGTCGCAAAATCCAGCGCCGCGAGCCGCTCGAGCAGCCGCCGATCGATGCGGTTGAGCGTCTCCAGCTTCGGCGGCGTCTTCGAACGGCGGAAGGCGCGGGTGTGATCGATCGCCCACAGGCGCCACGTCCGCGTGATGACGATATTCCCGGCGTTGCGATCGATGTTCTCGATGAGTTGATCGAACACGCGGATCATGACCATCTGATCGTTCCAGCACGCCTGGTTCGGCGGCGTCAGCTTCTGATTCTGCCGTTCGCCCTCGTCCATCATGGCGTCATCCACCCACCAGGTGAACGCCGCCTCCTCGGTTCTCCACCGCCGCTCGACGGTCACGGGCACGAGATCGAGGCCGAGCAGCCGATCGATCTTGTAGGCCGCAACATTGAACTGCCACTTGTCGCGAAAGTTGAATTCGATCCCGGTATTGCTCCGGAACTCCTGCTTGGATTCGTCGATCGTCTGGATGTGGGCGTCGTGGACCAGGTCGCCAAGCGCCAGGGTCGCCCGGCTCGAGTCCGTGACGCCCTTGCCGGCCGATCGCGTTCGCACGACGCGGCCGGTGCGGAGGAACTCCTCCCTGGTGGCGTCGTCCTGTGGGACCGGGGCTGGCGGCGCGACCGGCGCCTGCGGTATCCAGAGGAGGGTGCATACGACAGCCGCGGCGAGCTCGGGTCGATACATGCGGCAGAGTATACGCCTCGGCTGGCCCGCGATCATGCTACGTTTAGCCAGGACAGAGATTCAGGAGCCGGCTTTCTCGGCGGCTCCATGGAGGCTTCCGTGCTGGAACTACTGGTAGTTGGCGCGTTGTCGGTCGGCAGCGTTGCCCAGGCGCCGGAGCCCACGCGCCCGGTTGCTTCGTCCGGTCACGCCGCTCCCTACGAGCGCCTGTTTGCCGTAGCCCCAATCACGGCGCCGGGCGTGCCGACGCCCAAGCCCGAAACGCACCAGCCGGTGCGCGGAGGACACCACACCGTCTTCGTCCACCCCCAGTGGGACGGCGTCGAGCGGGGCCCCTGCAACATGCCGGTCATCGTCGGTGACGCCAGCGCCGATCCCGGCATCCTGCTCCCGAAGAAGCATTCGAACCAGTTCAAGATCCGAGTGATCGCAGCCGCCGGCCTGCCGGGACAAGTAGCGCGATAGTTTTACGGTGCGCGGTTCAACCGCCGATGAGGCTGGTGACGAGCGCGAGCCCGAACATCTCGATCTGCAGACCGGCGCGGGATATTTCCCGCCGCTGCGAACTATTCCGCCGCGTGTTCACCCTTTTTTGTCACACCCGCCTCTGAGATCCGTGGCACGACGGTTGCGCTGAACGGACGCAGTCGCTCTCGGTCTGCGTGGAGGTGGGTCATGGGCCGCGGCATCACGATGCGCGCGAGTCTTCTCATCGGTCTCGGGCTGGTCATCGGAAGTTGCAGCGAGCGGTCCCCGGTAAGCCCCGCGCCAGTCTGCACGGTGAGCATCACGCCCGTCGTCGGCCGCAGTCGGCGTCGACGGCGGGAACGGGAGCATTACTGTGACAACCGCGGCCGGGTGCGCCTGGGCGGTGACCGGGGGTGGAGCCTGGTTGACGGTGACATCGGCTTCTTCCGGCACCGGACCTGCGACCATCACCTATACGGCGGTGGCGAACCCTGACCGGGACGCCCGATCGGCGGCCCTGGTGATTAGTGGGCAGACCCACACTGTCAACCAGCCCGGACGTCCTGCGCCGGCTTGCACCTACCAGCTCTCGACTGAACGCGCGGATGCCGGCCGGGATGCCGGCACGGGCACGCTCGCGGTCACAGCACCGGACGGCTGCGGCTGGACGGCCAGCAGCACGGGCGCCTGGCTGCTCATCACGGGCGGCGCAACCGGGAGCGGCAATGGCGCGGTTACCTACGCCTTCACGCGGAACACCGACATCGGCGAGCGTCTCGCGACGATCAGGGTCGCGGACCGCACCTTCACGCTGCGACAATCCGGCGACACCGGGCAATGCGAATATCTCGTCGCCCCGGTCGATCTGAGCGCCTGCATGCCGGCGGGAACGCTGACCGCCTCGGTCACCACCCAGCCGAGTTGCCCGTGGACGGCGGAGTCCGACGCGCCGTGGATGACGGTGCAGAGCGCCTCCGGCAGTGGCAGCGGCATCATCTCGTTTGCCTTCCCGGATAACTACGACGCGCCCCGGGCGGCGACCATCAGGGTGCGCTGGCCGACGCCGACGGCGGGGCAGAACATCCGCTTCGCGCAGGCGGGCTGTCTCTACGCGGTCACTCGCAGCAGTTTCGGCTTCGCGCCGGCCGGGGGCACCGGCACGTTCGACGTGATCCAGCAGAGCGACCCCAATACGTGCGGCGGCGCAACGCAGGACCGCTGCGTGTGGAGCGCCGTCTCTGACGTGCCATGGATCACCGTGACCGGCAGCATGCCGCGTTCTGGTGACAACCCGGTGTCCTTCACTGTCGCGCCGAACCCGGGCGCGGCCCCGCGCACCGGCAACATCACCGTGCGCGACAAGGTCGTTGTCGTCACACAGGCCGGAGGGTGATTACTCCGGCGCCACCGATCGAGGAGCTCGGATCATGGAATTATCGGACTCGAGCAAGCAGCTGACAGGTCAAGAACCCGCTCGCCTCTGCCAGCGGATCCACGCGGAATTCGAGGAGATGCCCGGACTTGAAGCTCACACTCGCGCAGGCGGCGCGGCTGTTCAATATCGAAGCGGCGCGGTGTGAACGGGTTCTGGAGACGCTGGTCCACGACGGCGATCTCGCCAGGGACGGCTCGTGCTTCAAGCGGCGGTGCGACGGCCGGGCCGAGATCTGACGACCGCCTGACGGAACACGTCCGGCCTCCGCCCACCAGGACTGTCGCCGCGCGAAGTTCGCTGTCATGGCTGGAGCCATTCCGTTCGCCGTTTCCGCCGCCATCGCCATCGCGGTCGCAGGGATCCCGCAGGTGTCGTCTCCGGGGACCGCCAATCCCGTCGACGACGGTCGGGCCACGATCGACCTCGTCCGCGCCCATGGCGTGGACGTCGGCATCGTCGGGGTGGTGCAAACCACCGCCGACGGGGAGAGGCTCCTGGCGTGGTTTCGTGAAATCGAGCAGTTGCAGCGCGGTGTTTACATTCCACAGATCCAGCGGTTTTCAGCAACGCCCCGGATCCAGGATCTTGCCACGCTGGTGCTCGACGAGTCTGAGCTCCAGGAGTTGAGGGTGTGCCGTGCCGGCGCCTGCGAGATGAAGCTGGCGGATGCGGAGATTGCCCGCGTCACGGCCGCTATCACCGCGGCCGGCCGGCTGTGGCGCGACGCAACGCAGCGTGCTTTCCGGGAGGTTCTGCTGGCGCGCGCGCGTGCGTTTCTCGAGAAAGGACTCGCCGGGACGCCTCCATACAACGATCGTGAAGAACCGGTCGCAGTAGCCGAGGACTTCGAAGAACTGCTCGGCGGGTGCAGATTGGACGGGCTGAAGGCCGAGAACGTCGTCGAACACCTGCGGCGATTCCCCAACGGGCCTGACCCGGGAGTGGAGACGTTTCTCTTCTGGTCGAGAGATCTGCTCGGCGACGCCAAGCCCATTGTCGGCATCACGGCCGTGAGTCTCTTCCCTGAGGGGCCTGCGGGGCAACCACCCATGGCGTCGGCCGTCCAGGTCTATGCGTCGCACTACATCACGTCATCACTCTCGAGTCACAGCGGTGGTTCCGACGGCCGACCGTGCCAGCCGCTATCTCGTCTATCGACGGTGCACGCGCGCGGACGTGTTCGGCGGGATGTTCGGCGGTTTGATCCGGCGCGTGGTCAACAGGCGAGTCCGTGGCGAAGGCCCCTCGATCCTCGAGGGGCTTCGCCGCAAGTTGGAAGGTGGGGCCCCGTCTCGCCAGACCCGCTAGCGCGGCCGCTTGGGTATCTCCACCCAGAACCAGCCGCGAATCTGGCCCGGTTGAAGCCGACCGCCCGGTCGGCAGGATAACGTTCAGCGATCTCGCGGCGGACACCGGGCGCCTGCGCGGTAAGGATCGTGCCGGTGAGCGCAACGATAAGAGCGACAGAGCGAGAGGACATGGCTGCCTCCCGTTGATTGAATCGATGTAGAACGAGGCGACTCCAACGGTGCCTCGTGCGTCGGCATGATGATCACCGTGCCGGTTGCGGCTGGTCCGTCTCGGACAACGGAAACCGCGGCAATGCCAGTGGCCGGGAGAGCCAGTCAGGGGATCGCCAGGGAGGTGGAGCGTCGGACTCGTAGGCGCCGATGATGAATACCGGGGTGCCGGGCCTCCGCACACCGCCGTTGAACGTCCATGTTTCGCCCCAGTGATACAGCCACTGCGCATCCCTCGAGAGCAGGCGAATGCAGCGATGGCTGACCGGAAGGCCCGGCAAGGAATACTCGTGGAACGCCATCCCCGCCTCCGAGGCGAAGTTGAAGTTACCACGCCATATACCAATCGGGATCCACTGAGCTGTTGTGTCCGGTAGAGCGCCAGTTGAGACTGAAGAACCCGGAAGGCGTTTGACTCCTCCGCGCCCCGTGTTCACCGGCCCCCACCGCATCAGCACGCCAGACCGGTAGGCACCGAAGACCTGACCGGGCACGTGCACGACGAGGACCTTTGGGAACTGCTCGCTCGACGGGTAGTAATCCGGCAGCGGGCTGTAGGCACGCTCCTCGGCGACCCATGACTCCGGCACGACGAGTTCCGGCAATCGCGCGAGGTGGCCGAGATCGGCGCGATTGAGTTTTTCGAGGATCGCGAGCTGTGCGGGGGTGAATCGCTGTGACCGTGCCGCCTCCGGAGGGACGGTTTTTCGATTCGATACGTGGCGACCTCTCCCAGGAAGGGACCTGCCGGCACGGTAGCGATCTGCGCCGGGGCGAGAAGCCACAAGCCGAACGCACACAGCATGGCGGGTCGCCACATGCTCGTCCCTGGAGCAATCGCGATACCGGAGAGGAGGCGCTGAAAAGGCCCCGGAAACGCAGCGCCGGCGACTTCCACCGGGGAAATTTTCGCCGTCCGCTTGGAACAGTCCCCGTGCGGCTACGGCGACGATCGCCGGCGCGATCATGCTACGGTTACCGGGATAGATTATTCGAACAAGTTCAAGATCCGGGTGATCCAGCCGCCGGCCTGCGGACCACGCTAGACCCATGGTTGCGGTCGACCGCCGGCGCTTCATCGGCACGACCGCCATGGCGCTCGCCGCCATCGAGCTCGGTGGCATCAGTTCGGCCGTCCAGGCGCTGGGTCCCGCGTCCGTTCAACCTGGCGGCAGCGTCCTCCCGCCCTTCAAGGGCGCGACAGGATGGCTCAACTCGCCGGCTCTCACACCGGCCGGACTCCGCGGCAAAGTCGTCCTCGTCAACTTCTGCACCTACACCTGCATCAACTGGCTGCGCTCGCTGCCGTACGTTCGCGCCTGGGCCAAGAAGTACAAGAATCAAGCGCTCGTGGTGTTAGGGGTGCACACGCCGGAGTTCGGCTTCGAGAAAGACGTTGCGAACGTCAGCCGCGAGCTGAAGAACCTGGGGATCACGTATCCGATCGCGCTCGACAACGACTACGCGATCTGGCGTGCGTTCGAGAACCAGCACTGGCCGGCGCTTTACTTCGCCGATGCGCGCGGGCAGATTCGGCATCAGCACTTCGGCGAGGGCAAGTACGAGGAATCCGAGCAGGTCATCCAGGGACTGTTACGCGAGGCCGGTGCTTCCAGCATCTCTCCTACGCCCGTCGCGGTGGAGGCGCGTGGCATCGAGGCGGCAGCCGAATGGGCGAGCTTGAAGTCGCCGGAGAGATATCTCGGTCGCGAGCGTACCGGGAACTTTGCGTCGCCGGGTGGTTCCGCGTCGAGCCAGCGTCAGGTCTATGCGATCCCGCAGCGTTTGAGGCTCAACGAGTGGGCCCTGGCGGGCGAGTGGACGATGGATGCGGAGGCCGCGGTGCTGAAGAAAGCGAATGGCCGAATCGCCACTCGCTTTCGAGCGCGTGATCTTCATCTCGTCATGGGGCCGGCTGCGCGCGGCAAAGCCGTCCGGTTCCAGGTGCGCCTCGATGGACAGGCCCCGAGCGACGCACATGGACTCGACGTCGACGCCCAGGGCAGCGGCACCGCCTCCGAGCATCGGCTCTATCAGCTGGTGCGCCAGCAGTCGACGGTCGTCGAACGACTGTTCGAGATCGAGTTCCTCGACCCGGGCCTGGAAGCGTTCGCGTTTACCTTCGGCTGAGAACCACTCTCACATCGCGTGCGCGGAACGCACTCCGGCGCGGCTGCGACCGTAGCGTTGCGTCGCGTAGCCCACGACCAGGCCCAGCACGCTGCCCGGCAGCATGATCTGCCAGTAGTAGTGCGTCCCATCCGGGTTCGGGATGGCCGCGATAATGAACGCGAACAGGGCACCGAGCAGCAAACCGACCGTCATCCCGGCGGCGACCGAGTTGACCCGCGTTGCGAACCAGCCAGCCAGCAGCCCGACGACCAGGCCCTTGAACGTCGAGCCAATCACGATCCCCATGATGAGTGGCGCCGTCTCGGGCGCCGACACCAGGGCCGACAGCCCGTCAAACACTCCAAGCACGGCACCGAGCACCATTCCAAGCACGGGTTTGTTCATTCTGCCCTCCACAAGCCCCATTACGCGTTCACGGCGCAGTCTTTAGCCGTCTACCGCCCGGCGAAGAGCGCCACGAAGGCACGCATGATGACATACGCGAGGATGAGCAGGATCGCGGTACGGTAGGTGCGGCCGAAGCGCCAGGCGCGATCGAGCAGCGTTTCGCGTTGCGCCAGGACGGCTGCGCCGGAGCGGTATCGCGCGATGTCGGCGGCGAACTCCATGACACCGGAATAGCGGTCGGCAGGATCCGCGGCGAGCGCTCGGGCACACACGGCGCGCAGAGGCTTCGGCAGGGCCGGCCGCGTCGCGACACTAACGGCGGCCTGCGACTCGGGTGGCGCGTCCCCCGTGAGCAGCAGGACCAGCAGCGCGCCCAGCCCGTAGACATCCGCCCGGGCATCGATCTCGCTGGCACCTCCACGCGCCTGTTCGGGAGCCATGAATCCACGCGTTCCGACGATCGTGCCCGAGTGGGTCGTCCCCTCGACGCCCGTCGGTGCATCGGCCCCCGCCACGCCCGCGGCCGCAAGCTGCTTTGCGACGCCCCAGTCCATGACCATGACTTCACCGAAGGCGCCGATCATGATGTTTTCCGGCTTGAGGTCGCGGTGGATGAAACCGCGCGCGTGCGCGAACGCGACCGGCTCACAGATACGCTCGAACACTCGCAGCCGTTCAGTGGTCGAGTGGACCGTGGTCATGTGCTCGCGCAGCGTGCGGCCGCGCACGCGCTTCATCACGTAGAAGAGCCGGCCGTCTGCAAATCGTCCGGCGTCGTGGATGGGGACGATGCCCGGGTGTTCGAGGCTGGCGAGGGTGCGGGCTTCCATTTGCAGCCGGTGCTCGAGTCCGACGGCGGCAGAGGCGTTCGGCACCTTGACGGCGACCTCGCGTCCGAGCACTTTGTCGATGGCGAGGTAGACCGTGCCCATGCCGCCGCGTCCGATCTCCTCGAGGATGGAGTAGCGATCGGACCCGGTCTCAGGTGGTGCCGCGGCGTCGCGCAGGCGGCCGACGGCGGCGTCGGACAGGAACATCAGCCGCGTTCCTGTCCGAACAGATCGCGGGCCTCACGCTCGTACTCTTCCTCACTGCCGCAGAGGGCGCGCAGCGCCTCGAGCGCATGCTCGCGGAATCGGCGGCGCACCTGGGCGAGATGGTTGGTCACCTGGGTCGTGGTCAGGCCGAATTCTGTTGCCAGTGATCCGTAGCTGACCCCGTCGTCCGGCGCCAGGTCGTAGCGTTCGAAGAGCGCGAAGTGCGGACTGCGCCCCGCCTCCTCGTACTCGCGACGGACGGAGGCGACCGCGCGTTCGAACAGCGCGCGCACGAACTCGTGGTGAAAAAAGGCGTCGGGATCCGGTGCGGCGTCCTGACCAGCCTTCAGCATTTCGCGCTCGACGGTGTCGAAGTCGAGGGTGATCATCCGCGCACTGCCGCCTCGCTTCTGGCGCGCCGCCGACTGCCGGCTGTTCATGACGAAGCGGTCGGCGCAGACGCGCACGAAGGTGCGGAACCTCGCCTTCCCGGGTTCGAAGCGCTCCAGCCACTCTTTCTCGAAGGCCTCGGCAAAGAAGCCCTGGGTGAGGTCCTGCGCATCCTCAGGGGCGAGCCGCCAGGTCAGGCGCAGATGCTTGTAGACGGGCTTCCAGTAGGCGTCGACCAGTTCGCCAAAGGCATCGCGCCGGCCGTCCAGGTTGTCGTCTCGGAGACGTCCGATTACCGAGTGCCGTGTCGCCGGGAAGCCGGCGCCGCCGTCATTCATGTCCGCCCGACCTCCCGGGTGTATGCGCTGATGGTAGATGGTAGATGGTAGATGGTAGATGGTAAAGAGCCGCGCATTCAGCGACGGTGCCGAAGCCAGACACTTTTCCATTTTCCCTTTTCCCTCTTCCATTTCTCGTTCGCGAGCGCGGCCTGCGCGGCGTAGTAGCCGCACATCCCATGGACGCCGACGCCTGGCGGCGTGGACGACGAGCACAGATACACGCCCGGCAGCGGAGTGGCGTACGGATTCAGGCTGATGACTGGACGCGCGAGGATCTGGCGAAGATCGGTGGCGCCGCCCGTGATGTCCCCGCCGACCAGGTTGGCATTGCGTCGTTCCATGTCTGATGGTCCCATCGCGTGACGTGACGAGATGCAGTCGCGGAAGCCGGGCGCATAGCGCTCGATCTGGCGTTCGATCCGCTCGGTCATGTCAACCGTGCTGCCATTCGGGATGTGGCAGTACGCCCAGAGCACGTGCTTGCCCGCGGGAGCGCGCGAAGGATCACAGACGGACGGCTGCACCAGCAGGACGTACGGCTTGTCGTGGACACGCCCTTCCCACGCGGCGCGCTCCGAGTCGGCGATTTCCTCGAGCGTACTTCCGAGGTGGATCGTCCCGGCGCGATGACATTCGCGCGCGCGCCACGGCACCGGCGCATTCAGGGCCCAGTCCATCTTGAACACGCCGGGACCATACCGGTAGCCTTCGAGCCGGCGGCGATACCGCTCCGGAATCCGATCGGCCGTCATCCGCACGAACTGCCGCGGTGTCACGTCGCAGAGGACGGCGCGGCTTGGCGGCAACTGCGCGAGTGTCTCCACGGGCGTATCGATCACAATCTCGCCGCCAAGGCGGCGCAGGTACGCGGCCATCGCATCGGGCAGCGCTTGCGATCCGCCCCTGGCGACCGGCCAGCCGAACGCGTGCGCCGCGACGAGAAGCCCCATCGAGAAGCCGGCAGTGGCGCGGAACTCGAGCGGCGCAACGCTGTGAGCGGCGGCACCCGCGAACATCGCCCGCGTGCGCACGTCCTTGAACCGGGCGCGCGCCAGGGCGTCCGCCGAGCGGATCGCGATGAGGCCGAACCGGGCCATGAGCAGCGGATGGCGAAGGCGGATGGGACCGAGCAGCGCCGCCATCAGGTCCGGCGCGCGCTCGACGAACGGCTGCATCAACGCTCGATAGGCCGACGCATCGATCCGTCGCAGCGAATCGGCGGTCGCCTCCACCGATCGCTCGCCGACCACCGCCGTCCCATCGTCGAGCGGGTGCGCGAAGGGCGCCGGCGCGTGGACCTGCTCGTAGCCGAAGTCCGCGAGCGGCAGCGTTGTGAGAAACGGGGAGGCCGCAACGAGCGCATGCACCGTCGCGCAGACATCATGGACCAGGCCCGGTTCGGTCAGCGGCATCGAGCGGGTACCGCCGCCGACCGTTGATTGCGCCTCGTAGACACGGACCGAGCGCCCCGCCTGCGCCAGCGCAATCGCCGCCGCCAGGCCGTTCGGGCCGGAGCCGATGACGACAGCGTCCAGCATCCTCCACATCCATCCAGGCGGCTAAAAGGGCAGGTCGGGGAATCGCAACGGTGACTGCCGGTTCTGCTGGTGCGCATCGAGACGCAGGAGCCACGCGCCGATCCCCGCCGCTCCCTGCATCCACCCGGTCTGGGCGGCGACTTCTTTCGGCCGAACTCGGTGTTCCGCGTGGACCCAGTACAGACCCTTGGCGTCGCGGGTGCCTGCGGCGAGCAGTTGCGCGGTCATCCGCTCCGAGAAGGCGAGGTACTCCTTGGAGCCCGTGAGCTTGTGCAGGTGCAGGAAGAACTCCGCGACACCCGCGGATCCGCAGCACTGGCCGACGTTGTTCCAGAAGCCCGGCGTCTGCTGTTCGGGCACGCCGCTCTTCATGATCCCGCGCGCCGACTTGTGCACCCACTCCATCCACTCTTTGTCGCCGGTGACCTTGGAGAGTTGATACCAGAGGCGGGCCGTGCCGACGGGGCCGTGGCAGTAGCCAAGATAGAAGAGGTTCTTGCCGTCCTCTTCAGGCTCGTGATGCATGATCAGGCACATGTCGCCCTGGGTGGCGGCGATCGCCTGCAGGTAGCGGGCGCCCGAGACGGCGCTGTCGAGAAACGCTTTCTCCTTCGTTTCTTCATTGAGTCGCGCCAGGAAGTAGGCGATCCCCGCGGTGCCATGCGAGAAGTTGGGCATCATGCCGCGCCATGCCCGGGCTCATCGGCCACTTGGTTCCACCGGCTTCTGCCTGCCCCAGCTCAATCAGTCGTCGTCCGGCCCGGACCGCGAGGTCCTTTGCGGCCGGCATCTTCAGCTCACGCGCGGCGTGGAGCAGGTACAAGCCGGTGCCGGCCGTGCCGCTGATGATGTCGGTCACTGGCGTCCACTCGACGCCCGCGCCTTTCTCGATTGCCGTTCGCTGCAGGATCTCGACTGACTTGCGCATCCCGTCGCGGTACTTCGCGTCGTTGGTGGCCCTGTAGACCTCGCCGAGCACGAAGCCGACGCCGGCGACGCCGGTGTAGAGACCGCTCTGGGGTTTCTCGTCCAGCGTGGCCAGCAGGTGGTCGGCGCCGGCCCGTGCGTCCTGCAGGTCTTCCGCTCGACCGGTGGCGCGATGAAGCTCGAGGAAGAAGAGCACGACACCTGGTGTGCCGCTGTAGAGCGTTGGATTGCACTCTCTGTGCCTGGCGACGGTGCTCCCGGGCGTCGCCGGCCAGTGGGTACCATGCTCGGTCTTCATAGCCGTGCTCCGGATCCACTTCGCCGTGTCGGTCGCGGCGGCGAGGTAGGGGCGATCGGCCGCGATCGTGCGCGGCGCCGGCGACATCCACAGCAGCGCGACGACGAGAGGGCGGAGAGAAGCCGATTAGCCATGAGAGCTCCTGTAGCGATTGGTGACGGTCAACTTAGACCAATCTGCCGTCATCATGCGAAGAATCCCGGGAAGGCCGCCCGTGTGCCAGAACAGCACCGTCTGACGCGGGCGAGAAGCGGCCTTCGCGCACGTAGGCGATCAAGGCCGCCATCGCCTTGGCGGTGTAAACCGGATCGAGCACCAGCCCTTCGGTCGCGGCTGCGAGGGCCGCGGCCTCGTCCGAGGCCGGCGTGGGTATGCCGTAGCCGGTGCCGACGAAGTCGTCGTCGACGTGCACGGAATGGACCAGTTCTTGGAGGCGGCCGCCCGACGCCGAGCAGCTCACCCGGTCTCGAGCGAGCAGCCGTGCGTGCCGATTTGCGCGATGTCGTCGGCGGTGTCATCCGCGCTGATGCCGATGACCCGTGTCGGGATGCCGAAGACCACGCAGCCGGCCGGCGAGGCCGGCCTGGGTCCGCCGGAGGAACTGGCGAGCGACGATAACGTCCGGTGGCTCGATCTGCGCTCAGCAGCTCGACCGACGGCGCTGGACGAAGCCGAGCGCGCCAAGGCCGGTAGACGCGCCCGAGCGGAACGATGAACGGGCGGCGTCCTGCCGCCTCGCAGCTCGACGGCGAGCTCCAGCCATCCTGCGCGAGCGCTCCGCGCGGGTGGCGACGTATTCGACCTGGGCGCCGAAGTGCTGCATCAGGCGCGCGTTGCCGGTCGGGCCGCCGAGCTGCGGCGAGCCGTTCACAACCGAACACACAGCTCATCCCAAGGCGTGCCGCGACGGCCGCAACGACGCGGGCGTGATTCGACTGCACGCCGCCGGTGCTGATCAGCGTGTCGGCGCCTTCCGCCAGCGCTCTGGCGGCGACCATCTCGATCTTGCGGACCTTGTTGCCGCCGCCGCCGAAGGAGATGAGGTCATCTCGTTTGACGAGCAGCCTTGGACCACAGCCGAGCGCGGCGCGCAGGCGCGGCATCTCGATGACCGGCGTCGGATCGAGCTGACGAGGGCGACTGATGTGGAATCTCCTCGAACCGTGCGCTGCAACGAGGGCTCGATCGATCTCGACTAGGGTTACTTGACGGCTCGGCTGCACCGAAGTCTCCTCGGATACCGCGTGCGTTAGAATGCGCAAGGAATGGCGACGAGCAATGACAGCAGCTGCCGGATGCGGAGCTCGACGCACTGCTCGGGTGATGCCGGATCAGGCCGGACAACGAACCGCTTCGGCGTCGAGCGCGTCTATCAGCAGATCAAGTGGCGCATCGTCTACGGGACGTACGTTCCCGGAAAGGCGCTGTCGGAATCCGTTCTCGCGCAGGGTGCTACGGCAGCAGCCGCACGCCGGTGCGTGAAGCGCTGTCGCGTCTGGTCGAAGAGGGCTACGTCGGAGCGCGTGCCGCGCAAGGGCTGGATGGTCTCGCCGATCACGCTGATGTCGATCCAGAACACGTTCGATGTCCGTCGTCTTCTCGAGGGAACGGCGGCCGAGACCGCGGCGACTCGCGCCGACGCGGAGGCAGTCGCGCGGCTGCGCGGTCTGGCGGAATACCCGATCTTCGAAACGACGCAGGAGAGTTATCGGACGAGGCTCACCGCCAACGCGCAGTTCCACCTTGCCGTCGCGGCGGCGACGCAGAACGGCTTCATGGTGGATCTCGTGCGGCATTGTTTGACTCAGCACAATCGCGTGCTCTCTCTTGGTCTCGATTTTCCCGTGCATCCCGTCGTCGGTGAGCGAGCACCACGACGTCGTCAACGCCATCGAGCGGCACGATCCCGCTGCCGCCAAAGCCGCGATGGAACACCACCTCGATGGCGCGCATCGACTGGTGATCGACTTCCTGATGCGCGGACGGATCCGCGGCATCGGTCTGTGATGAACGTCGTGACCAACGGCGCATCCCGCGCATCCCTTGCGGCGGAAATATACGGGAACGCGAGGCGTCGTGGTCAGCGCGCGGCGAGAATCCCGTATACAGCGTGAATGCACTTAGCGCGCATCGGTATACCGGAAAGTCCGGCACCGGCAGTTCGCGCGTGCTGCGCAGGGCGTACTGAGGTTTACTTTCTAGGCATGACCGAGAACCGCCGGCAGTTCCTGAAGCAGGCGATGGCCGCGACCGCGGCGGCGGCCTTTCCGGCGTCGATCGCCTGGGCGCAGGAGCGGCCGTCGATCCCCTACGTTGATGGGCTGTCGTTTCTGAGTCCCGACGCGGAGGACGTCAGGCGCTCGGGCCTGACGTCGTTCATCTGCGACGTGTCGTCCGTCGAGCGGGTGCCGACCACGGACGGGAGCATCAAGTACTTCCGGTCCTTCGAGGCGTGCGCGAAGTCGATGACCGCGATGCGACGCCGGCTCCAGGCGGGAGAGATCCCGGGCGCGTTTCTCGCCACGCGGGGAAGCGAGATCGGTGAGGCGTTCAAGTCTGGGCGCACGCGCGATCTTCTTTCAGTTCCAGGGCTGTGAGCCGATCGGTGATCAGCTGTGGCGGTTGGATCTCTTCCACGAGCTCGGCCTGCGCGTGCAGCAGATCACGCACCACAACGACAACCCCTGGGGCGGCGGCGCGATCGAGAAGAACTGGACCGGGCTGACGAAGGTGGGTTTCGAGGGAATCGAACGGCTGAACGCGCTCAAGATCGTTCCCGATCTCTCGCACGGCTCGGATCTGACCGCGCTCGACGTTCTCAAGACCAGCAAGGCGCCGGTGATCATCTCGCACGGTGGCGCCAGGGCGTTCGTGCCGACGGCGCGCTGTGCGCCGGACGAAGTGATCCGCAAGGTCGGGCGAGTCGGGCGGCGTGATGGGGATCTTCATGATGAGCATGTGGCTCACGACGGATCCGCAGCCGACGATCGACGCCTACGTCCGCCAGCTCCGGCACGTGGCCAACGTCGCCGGCATCGACGCCGTCGGGATCGCCAACGACTACACCATCGCCGGTGAGCTCTCGGCGGCGAAGGCCGGCAACGACAACGCCAAGATCATCGCCAACTATTACGCCTGGTGGGACTCGGTCGCCAAGCAGGGCGTGATGGGGTTCAACGTGCGGCCGCCGCATGCCGTGATCCCGGAATTGAACAACGTCCGCCGCATGTATCTTCTCGAAGCCGCGCTCAGACAGCGCCGCTTCACGCAGGGGGAGATCGAGAAGATCATGGGCGGGAACTGGATCCGCGTGCTGCGCGACGTTCTGGGGTGATCGCGAGGCCGCCTACTTCGCGGGCTGCTCCGGCCAGAACTCGGCGCCGGCCACGATCCGCACGCGCAGGCACCGCTTGCAGAAATGAGCGCGTCCACCCGGGACGGCAGAATCGCTCTCCAACTCCATCCAGACATGGCGTCGCCGCTCGCACTGCCGCAGCAGTTCGAACAGTTCCGCCTGGCTGCGAGAGCGCACTTCGGCCTTCAACTCGGTGAGGGATTTCATGCAGGGCAAGACCGCGAAGGACATGATCCGTGCCACGGTTTGTTTCACGGGACTCAGACTTCTGAGCCCATCTGCCCTGTTTTTCGACGCATCGGGCCAAGAAACCGAACTTTCCGGCCAACCGGTTGGCCGGTCTACTCTCGTCGCAAGCCGACCAGCGGATCCAGTCTGGAGGCGCGGCGGGCGGGGAAGAACCCGGCCAACACCGCGACGGCCAGCAGGATTGCCCGCGCCAAGCGCAACGCTCCAGGGATCGGCGGGCTGGACGCCGTAGAGGAACGCCTGCACTGCGCGCGAACCGAACACCGCGGCAGGGATGCCGATCAGCAACCCGGCGACGGCCAGCCAGACCACCTGGCGCAGGATCATCCACTGCACCGCGCTGTCGCTGGGCACCGAGTGCCAGGCGGATCCCGATCTCGCTCGTCCGTCGTGCCACCGAGTACGCGGTGACGCCGTGCAGACCGATGCACGCGAGCAGGAGCGCGAAGACCCCGAAGAACACCAGCAGGATCGTCAGCGCCCGTTCACTGCCGATCGTCTCGTCCATCTGCTGCGCCTGGGTCTTCATCCCGGTGATCGGCACGTCCCGGTCGACTTCGGCCACCGCGGCGCGGATGGCTTGCTGAACGTTGCCCTCTGAGCGCACCGCGACGTGCATGGCGCCGAGGCCGGTACTCTGGAAGTAGGGCAGGTAGATCGTCGCTACCGCCTGCTGCTTCACCGAGTCGTACTTGGCATCGCGCGCGACGCCGACGATCTGCAGCGTGACCGGCTCGGCGCCCGCCATCACCACCGTCCGCCCGATCGGATTGGCGCCCGCGAAGAAGCGGCGGACGGCCGCTTCATTGAGCACGGCCGTCGGCGCACCGCCCGGCCCGTCCTGCAGGCCGAGCCCGCGACCGGCAATGATCGGCAGGCCCAGCGTGTCGAAGAACCCGGGCCCCACCCGGTTCATCAACATGCTGCGCGGCTTTGCGCCATCGACGCTGAAGGACGTGTTCGACACCCATCCACTCAACAGCGCGTTCTCGACGAGGGTGGCGTGACGAACGCCCGGGACGGCTTCGAGCCGCTGCAGAACCTGGCGATAGAGCTCCTGCGTGCGCGCCGGCGTGTAACCGTTGAGCGTGGGGTCCATCTTGAAGAGGACGAGCCCCCGCGGCTCGAAGCCGAGGTCGACGCTGGCGAGGTTGTGAATCGTTCGCAGGAACAGCGCCGCGCCGACCACCAGCGGCACCGCGATCGCCACCTGCGCAATCACCAGCGTCCGCCCGGCGCGCAGCCGTGGCGCCGATGCGCCGGCGCCGCCCTGGCGCATCAGGTCCGCGTTGTTGCGCGAGGCGAGCCGCAGCGAGGGGAGTCAGCCGAAAAGGAGCGCCGCCACCGCCGAAACCGCTGCCGCGAGCGCCATGAGGGGCAGATCGAGCCGAACATCGATCGCGTTCGGCGCCGATCCCGCCAGCGTCGTCACGATCGCGGGGCCGGCCAACGAGGCGAGGACCGCTCCGAGCACGCCGCCGGCGCCGGCGATCAACAGGCTCTCGATCATCGCCTGGCGCACCAGCCGCGCTCGCCCGGCACCGAGCGACAAACGGATCCAGAACTCCTGCTGTCGCGCGACCGCGCGCACCAGCACGAGGCTCGCGATGTTCACACAGGCGATCAGGAACACCAGCGCGGCCACGCCGCCGAGCATCATCAGCGGCTTCTCGAGCGTGCCGCGCATCGAGTCGAGGCCGCGCGCGCCGCTCACCAGCCTGATGACCGGCGGCTCTGCACCGGCGGCGACCGGTTGGGACGTCGCATCGAGGCGCCGATGGAAGGCGGTCGAGAGCGTGGACTCCACCTGCCGGCGATCGGCGCCGGGCCTCAGCCGCGCCATGGCGCGCAACCAGAGCGTCGCGTCGGTCGAGAACAGTGAGCCGGTCTTCGGCGTCCACCGCGGCGACACGAGCGGTTGCGCCGTCAGCGGCACGGTGACGTCGGTGGGTGGATAGAATCCGCCCTTCGACACACCGTAGTATTCGCGCGCCGTGACCCCGACGATCGTAAACGGATGCCCGTTGACGCGCGCGGTCCGCCCCAGGATCGCTGGATCGCCGCCGAACGCCCGCCGCCACATCCCGAAGGTAAGAACCGCGACCGGCTCGGCTCCGTCGCGATCGTCCTGCTCGTCGATGCCGCGCCCGAGGTGCATCGGCACGCGCATCCCGCTGAAGTAGTTGCCGGAGACGAGCATCCCGCCGCCCGTCACGGGTTGCCCTTCGAGAGAAATGTTGGCCTGACGCAGAAACGTAAACGCAAAGAGGTCTGCACTATCGGCGACGGCCTGCCGCAGCGCGGTGTAGGTCACGTAGTCGTAGTTGGTGCTCAGGTTTCGTCCTGATTCCTCGTCGGTGAGGCCGCCGGAGTTGATCTGCATCAATCCGCGAACCTCGTCGCCTCGCCACCAGTACGCCGTCGCAAGGTCGTGAGGCGTCGGGTACCGGGCAGTGGCGCGAGCAGGATTGAACGCGCTACGGCGAGGACCGCGGTGTTGACACCAATGCCGAGTGCCAGCGACAGCACGGCCACGGCAGTGAAGCCCGGGCTCTTGAGCAGCAGTCGCGCGCTGTAGCGGACGTCCTGCATCCATTCCGAGACCGGAACGAGGGGACGACGCGGCCGATGCGAGCGATTACCGGGGTCGGCGGGCGGTGACCCGAACCAGAGGCTGAGGACGTCACGGTAGAGCCGCCGGCGTGCGAACGCCGTGCCGCGTTCATCCACGCGGACGCGATACAGCTCGCGCAGGTCGTCCTGGACCTCGATGCGTTGTTCCCGCGACAGCGGCGTCAGCGCGCAACAGCCAGCGGCCGATGACAGGCAGGCGATCCGCCGGCATCACGATCGTCCGCCTTCGGCGATCGCATTCCAGATGCGTTCGCGGACACGGTGGAGCTCCCTGCGCCACCTTCAGCCCGCTCGGCGTGACCGAGTAGACGCGCTTGGATTTGCCGCCGCGCTGCGCGATCGACTTCACTCATCGCGGAGCGCAGGAAGCCCTTCTCCTCCAGCCGCGTCAGCGCCGCATAGATGGAGCCCATCGAGATCGGCCGGGCCGTGACCTTCTCGACGTACTGCTGGATCGGCACGGCGTATGGCGTGTCCCCGAGCGCGCGGACCGCGAGCAGCGTGAATTCTTCGAACTCGCCCAGTCGTTCACCCTTCATGGCCACGAGTCATATCACATTAGTTCGCGTTTAGAGAGAATATGACGCGAGCTGCGTGACTGGGCGCTCTGGCCGAAGCCTCGCGCAGACCCTATTCCAAGATAGGCTCAACGTTCCGGCTGTCGCGCTCGTCTAACACCATATGCAGGACTCCTGCATATGCCAGCGCGACCGCGCCACGATAATAGACGACCAAATGAAACAAGACATCTTTCGATCGCTGATGGTTCTGACCGCCATCTGGCTCACGGGTTCTGCCGGCCGAGCCGTTGGGCCGGAGGCGCTTCAGGATGCACCGGCCCCCGCGGCGACAGCATTCGTCGGTGTGACGGTGCTGCCGATGACCCCCTCGACGCGTCACCTGGCTGATCAGACCGTGATCGTCACGGGCGATCGCATTACGCGTGTCGGTCCTAGAGCGTCGACGCCGATACCGGAAGGAGCGCGGCGCATTGACGGCACCGGCAAGTACCTGATCCCGGGCTGGCCGACATGCACGTCCACCTCGAGTACACCGAGGACCCAGCCATCCTGCGGATGTTTCTCGCCAACGGCGTGACGACGGTGCGAAACATGGACGGCCGTCCCTTCATCGTGGAGTGGAAGAAGCGGATCGCGGGCGGTGCCCTGCTCGGGCCGGCGATCCACACGGCGGGGCCCCTCCTCGATGGCGATCCTCCGCTCCGGCCGGATAACACCGTCGTGCGGACGGCGGCGGATGCCCGCGCCGCCGTCCTCGCGCAACAGGCGGCCGGGTACGATTTCATCAAGGTCTACACCAACCTGTCGGCGGATGCCTATCGCGCCGTGCTGTCCACGGCACGTGAGCGAGGCCTCAAGGTAGCCGGGCACGTTCCACGGACCATCACCTGGGATGAGGCACTCACGGGCGGCCAGGCCACCTTCGAGCACCTGAGCGACTACGACGACGTCCTCGAAGCCGACGATTCGCCGTCCAAAGGCCGCTACACATGGTTCAAGCGCTTCCTTGGAATGCCGCTGGACGCCGTGAAGATCGCTGCTGCCGCACAGCGGCAGTCACAGGCCTCGACGTGGACGGTGCCGACACTTGTTCAAGCCGACCGGGAGATTGCTCGTCCGGCCCAGGTGCAGACGTGGCTCGCATCACCGGAGATGTCGCTCATCCCGGCGGAAGCGCGTGCCTTCTGGCAGCAGCAGGTGGCGCGCTCCACGGGGAGGATGGGCGAAGACGACTGGGCGCTCATGTCGAGGGGCAAGGCGAACAGACTCGAGGTCGTGCGCGCTCTTCACAAGGCCGGGGTCCATCTCCTGGCCGGCACCGACACGCCCAATCCCTTCGTCGTGCCCGGCTTTTCGCTCCCCGACGAACTGGTGAATTTCACGAAGTGCCGGTCTCACCCCACTCGAGGCTCTGGCCACATCCACGCGGGAAGCGGCCAGGTTCCTGGGACAGTTGGATGAGTGGGGGACGGTGGAGGCCGGCAAACGGTCGGATCTCGTCCTTCTCGACGCCGATCCACTCACGGATATCGCGAACGTCCGGGCGATCTCGGGAGTGATGGTCCGCGGACGATGGCTGTCGGCCGCCGATCTGAAGGGTGCGCTGACGACCTTGATGTGGACGTCCAAATAGCGGCCGGCGGATGTAGCGCTCTGCGCCCGACCTGAAGGTCGGGCCTACTTGATGCGCAAGGTCGGGCCTACTTGATGCGCACCGTCGTCTGGAAGCGGCGGTAGTTGCTGTAAGTCGACACCGCGATCACATGCTCGTAGTCCGCGTTCTCACTCATCGTGCGGGGCCGACGGCCGCCCTCGTATGACTCACGGAACGAGGCCGGCACCCACATTTCAAGCCGCTCGTCCGCAGCGTACTTCGTCGTCAACTCGACCTTGATGTTGCCACTGTGGGCGCGAAACGTCGTCTCACGCACACGGCCGCTGCCGGCTTCGATGACGATCTCGCCGGTCGAGAGAATCTTGCCTCGCGTCGCGTCCCAGATCAGTGTGGGTGATTCTTTCTCGGTAAAGGCGACGGTCACCAGCGTCGCATCCCCAACGTTCTGGACTCGCCGGCGATCGAACTTGAAACGATGCCGGTGCCTGGCGTCGAGGACGAGCAGAGCACAACGTCGGTTCGCTGAAGTTGCGGGTGACACGGCCGATGTTGAACCGTGAGTTCTGCGCCTTGAGGGCTGCCGCGACCCCGCGATCGGCGAGCGTCTCGAGGTCCCCTCGAATGTTGCGCCGGTCGGCGACGGCGACGCCGTCTACCGTGATGACGTCACGGATCGCCATCCATTCGTTGGTGTCTGGCGTGAACATGAAAAACACGTCACTGATGGTCCGGCGCAGGCGTGCAGCCTCGCGATCCGCCGGCGTGCGCGCGACCACCGCCTGTTCCTGAGACTCCTCGGCGACAACAGAGGTCAGGCTGCGCTGATACTCGGCGATGTAGGCGCTTGCCGCCTTGACGACGGCTCCGGTCGACGTGTCAGGCTCCTGCGACGTGACGGTCAGTGGCGCCATCAGCCACGCCGAGGATCAGCAGGCCGTGCAGATAGTGGTGCCGTCGACTCATGCGTCCTTATGCTACCGGGTGATGTCGCGCTATAGTCGAAGGAATGCCCCACACCGCGCTAAGTGAACTACTGCAGTCTCTCATCGCCACCGATCGCCATTGCCTTCGTCGAACAGCCACCTGACGGTATGCCGCACGTCGCGGCGCTCGAACCGGCTGGCTGCGGATACTGGCGTCGCGCGGCTGCGGGCGAAATCTTCTTCACGACGACCGAGGACCACAAAGGGTGCCCGGTTGGTGCTCACACCCACAGCGTCCCTCTCACCCCCGCGGAGCAGGAAAGCATGATGAGCCTGGTGAAAACGATGGTGGGCCTGTCCTACTTGAAGATGGAGGAAGTGCCGCAGATCCCGACGCGCAGGACGCCGATGCAGTTCGCGGTCTACGCACCGCTGGCGGCGGCGCCAATCCCCGCCGATGTCGTCCTGGTGCGAGGGAATCCGCGGCAGCTGATGCTGCTGGCCGAGGCGTCTCAGGCGGCCGGGGTGGCTGGCGAGACTGCCACGATGGGCCGGCCGACCTGCGCCGTGATTCCAGGAGCCATCAACTCGGACCGGACCTCCGCGAGCTTCGGTTGCATCGGCAACCGGGTCTATACAGGCGCTGGGGAGAACGACGCATACTTCGCGATCCCGGGATCGAAGCTCGAGGCGGTCGAGGCGAGTCTCGCCGTGATCGTGCGCGCGAATGAGGCGCTCGAGAAGTTCCACCGTGCCAGAGCGTTGCCGGCCCAGCCGTAAGCAGCCGAGCGGGCCGCCCACGCGCAGAACCGCGCTACAATCCTGCCCTTCGAAGTGCGCATCATGAAAAGGATGATGACGTCCGCGTTTGCGCTGTTTGTGTCCGCGCTTCTGCTGAGCGCGGGGGCGCCGACCGCGCCACCGAGGCCGACTGCTGGCGGCGCCCGAGCACCAGGACCTCCCGTTGGTACCGGCCTCCCCACTGCCGGACGACGTTGCGATCAAAGGCATCCTGGCTGCAGCGGACCGTGCGCGCTCGCGCACAGACCTCAACGGGGAAGACCTCGGCACCATCTCTGAGTCGACGCGTGTCATGGCGAGTGGATGGAAGGGCCGGCCACCGCGGCAGCCGGCTGAGGACTGGGCCCTCACGAAGATCCTGCACACGCTGGAATGGGCGATTCAGAACGGTGATGCTGCGACTCTGAAAGCGCTCGCTTTGGACATGACGGCCAAGGCGGACGACTGCCGGTCGAGACCCGAGGGCAAGTTCGGCGACGTCATGGTCACGATCCGGACGGTGCTGCCCGATGGCCGGGAGCAGAAGGGGCTGCAGGTTCGCTACATCGAGCGCTTCTATTTCGACCTGCTGAAAAAGGTTCCCACCCTCGCGAGCCGCTGGCAGGAGTTCGCCACCGTCAGTGCGATTGACGGTGCGCCGCTGACCGCCGGCGACTGGATGATCATCGCCCGCTCGGCCGACGGACGGGAGATCAGTGAACCCAAGCCGATCTCGGTCGGGGGTACGCGTCCGGCGAAGTTCGACTTGCCCCTCTTGCCCCTCAAGTAATGGCCGGTGTCGTCCGCGCGCTCCGGCGTTACGGCCTTGAGCTCGGTGTCGTCCTGGTATTCGGCGCGTTCTGTTTTGCCCTGCGGCCGCCCGTTGATCTGAGTGCGCCCCAACCGGTGGAGATCGCCAGCATCGCGGTGGCCATCGCCCTGCTGGCCGCGGTCGCGTTTCCCTATGTGTCCAGTCGATTCTCGGAGCCCAGACACTGGGTCCCGTTATTGATTGCGTGCGGTGTCTCTCTGATGGCGCTCACGGCGACGCTGAGTGCCTATTACAACTTGCGGACGACCTACTCCGTTGACGTCGAAGGGATGAACGTTGTCATCGGGACTGACCAGGACCTGACGGCGGATGGGAAGTTGTATCGCGAGGACATACATGCGCATCCTTCGGACCTGGTACTACGCACTGCCGGCAAGCCACGGGAGGTGTGGAACGAAACCGCCCTGCGGGCATACGCGAGGCGGATGCAGCGCTACTACTTCGCGTCCGAGGCACTGGCCGCGCTGGCGTGCGTGGCCTTTCTGTGCGCGTGGCGCGCGCGAAGGCCTCGCAGCCTCGCCGTCGAGCGTCGCCGTGGAACGACCCTCCGCGCCGGCGCCGGCCGAGGCATCGAGGCGATTCCAGGTTGCGCTGTCGTTCCCGGGCGAAGTGCGCGACCGCGTCGAGGCCATCGCCGAGGAACTGGCCAGCGGCCTCGGGCGGGAGCGCGTGTTCTACGACCGCTGGTATGGCGCGGAGCTGGCGAGGCCGGACATGGACCTCCACCTCCAGAGCATCTATAAATCCCAGGCCGAGCTCCTCGTCGTCGTGCTCTGCGCCGACTACGAGCGCAAGGAGTGGTGCGGCCTCGAATGGCGAGTCGTCCGCGAAATGATCAAGGTCAAGGCGTCGAGCCGCATCATGTATCTACGGCTCGACGACGCGCCCATCGAGGGCTTCCTTTCAATCGACGGTTATCTCGATATCGCGGCGATGAGTGACGACGCCGTCGCCGACGCGATCATGACGCGCGCGAGAAGCAGCACTTAGCTATCAGCTCTCAGCTCTCAGCACCCGAGGCGCCCGCAGCACATAGCACGTCGGACGCACGTAGCACTAGCACGTCGCACGCACGTCGCACGTCCGCACGTCGCACGTCGCAGTTACTGAAACACCTTGTCAATCGCCAGGATGCGCACATCCGCCTCCTTCACCTTGATCGGATAGCTGCTAATGATCTTGTCCTGTGCGAGTAGCTCCGCGCTGCGTTGGCCCGCGTAAGTGATTGTCGAAGGCGCGCCGCTCAGGAGCTTCTGCTTGAAGCCAGCGGCGTCGGCCGTGATCACGACCATGTGCATGGTGTCGGCCTGCAGGTGCTTCTTGATCGCCGCGTTCACCTGCTCCGCCGTGGTCGCATCGATGGCCGCCTTGAGTGCCTGCAGGTATCCGGGCTTCCCGATCCCGTAAAACGCATCGTCGACGGCGTAACCGAGCCGGCGCGAGACCGTCGCACCCCAGGTGCCGACGTAGTTCCGCAGGAACTCCTTGGAGGTGGCGACCGCCGCGGGCGTCATGCCTTTGTCGGCGAGCTGGCGCAGCTCCCACAGCGCGGTCCTGGTCGCAAAGAGCGTGCGGTCGTGCAGATTGCCGGGCGCGGTCAACGAGATCGGGCGGATCCAGACTTCGAACAACTGGCTCGTTCTCGGCACGTTCACGCGCGGCTGCTGCGTGGCGTAGCCGGCGGGGAAGGCCTCGATGTAGGAGTAGTTGCCGTAGTTCATCCCGCGGGTCTCGCGAATCGCCTGGTAGAGACGTCCGACCGAGTTGCGGTGCTCGCCGAAATAGGAGTTCGCGATCAGGAGCGGCACGAAGTCGGGATCGTTCCGCAGCAGCGTGATCGGGAAGCCGAACGAGACCGGCGCCGCGTCCGTTTCCTTGTCCACGATCAGGATCTTGATCCCCGCGGGAGCCTTGGCGGCTGAAGCGGCGACCGCGGCGATGGTGCCTTCCGGCAGCGTGTCGATGTCCTTGCGCACGCGCGCTTCGAAGCCGCCGGGCAATCCGCCGCCGACGGCCACGACGATGTTGTTGCGGACGTAGTGCGCTTTGTAGAAGGCGCGGACGTCGTCCAGGGTGATTGAGCGGACCGAGTCCACGTATCCCTCTTCGGGATGCTGGTAAGGCGTGCCCTCGTAGGCGGCCCAGAACAGCAGCTGTTTGCTCAGCTCCTCGTCGCGAGAGTAGCGGCGTGCGCGCTCGAGGAAGTTCATGCGCTGCGCCTTGATGCGATTGAAGTCGGCGTCATTGAACGCCGGTGAGAGGACGGTGTTGCGGAACAGCGCGTAGAAGGCGTCGAGATTGTCCCGGTGCACGCGGCCGGTGATGTTGGTCATCTCCTTGTCCACCGAGGCGCCGTACGCAGCCGCCATCGGGTAGAGCTTCTGCAGGATCTGCTCGAGCGAGTCCTGGGTCGTGGCGCCGCCGGTGAGGAGCGCGGCCGTCAGCGAGGCCAGGCCTTCTTTGCCCTTCGGATCGGCCGCCGATCCACTGCGGATCCAGATGTTCAGGGCGATGAAAGGTGAGCCGTCCTCGCGGAGTTCAATCGTGCGCGGCGGCGCGGTTTTTGATGTCGAGGTCTGCGTGCCCCGGCGTCTGCGCCGATGAGCGCGGACGCGCCGACGATGAGAGCGAGCGGGGCGAGGGCGAATCGTGTGTAGCTACGCATGTCAGCCCTCCTGCACCATGGTGATGGTGGTGCGGCCGGTGTCCACCAGGAACTTGCGCGCGGCCTCGCGAATGTCTTCAGGCGTGATCGCTTCGAGCGTCTTGTAGTAGTCCTCGATCGGCTCGAGGCGGCCGGTGCTGACAATGACCTGCATGACCGCGAAGGCGACATCCTGCGCGGTTTCCATGCCCATCAGGAAGCCGTACTTGAGGCTGCTCTTCGTATCGGCGAGCTGTTTCGCATCGACCGGCGTCTCCTGGAACTTCTTCACCGCCGCCATGATCTCGGCTTCCACGGCCTTGACGTCAGCAGGATTGCTCACCATCGCCTGAACGCTGACCACGTAGGGATCGCGGAGCGAGGCCGAACGACGGAAACAACTGCTGGACGCGCCGTTCCTCGAGCGCCAGCTTGCGCGTCAGCGCAGAGTTCGGTCCGAACGCGATCTGCCCGAGCACTTCGAGCGCGACGCCGGCTTTGTCGGTGGGGTTCCACTGCGGCGCGCGATAGTTCACCGACAGGATCGGCAGCGTGCGTCCGGGATACTTCGTGGTGACGTCGCGCGGGGCGGTCTGCGGCGGTTCGGCCTCGATCGGTGGAGTCTTGTACCCGGCCTTCCACCCTGAGTAGTACTTCGTGATGAGCTGCTTCGCCTTGGCGTTGTCGAAGTCACCCGCGATCACGAGCACAACGTTATCGGGACGGTAGAAGCGTTCGTAGAACGACTTGCTGTACTCGTAAGCGTTCGGCATGGCGCGAACGTCCGCTTCGAAGCCGATGGTCGTGTGCCGGTAGGTGTGTTTCTGGAACACCGCTTCGCGGACCTTCTCACTCAGCCACCGCTGCGGCTCGCGCGCACCCTGCTGGTACTCGCCCAGGATCGCGCCGGCCTCGGTGCGAAAGTCAGGTTCCGCGTACTTGAGGTTCTGGAAGCGATCCGACTCGATATCGATGATCTTCTCGAGGTATTCCGTATTGGCGACCAGGTAGTACGCCGTCTGGTCCGCCCACGTGGACGCGTTCCTGAACGCCCCCATCTTCGTCGTCTCGGCGTCATAGAGCGGGTATTTCTCGGTGCCGCGGAACATCATGTGTTCGAAGAAATGGGCGAACCCGCTTTTGCCGGGTTCGACTTCGTCGCGGCTGCCGGTGCGGACGATCGAGACGTACGCGATCTGTCCGGGGGCGCCGGCCTTGATCAGGTAAGCGCGGAAGCCGTTCTCGAGCGTGACGACTTCGTAGGGGAAGGGAAACACGCCCTTCGGCTGTGCCGCCGCGCTAGCCGACCGACGCCGCGGCAACCAGCGCCGCTGCGAGCAACCACTTCATATGAGCCTCCTTATTCAGTTGCGTTGGGGCCCCACCCCCAACGCCTGCAACCACAGGGGAAGACACAGAAGAGACACAGAAGAGTTACGCGGCGCTTCCTCTCACCTCTTAGTAACCACTCTAAACCAGGACTCATCAACGAGCCCACAGGGCCTATCGTCTCTAAGAATCGCGCCTTCGCGCTAACACGACGACGCGACGGCACGACGACACGATTTCTTGAAGTCTGTTGGTTGAGGCGTCGGGTCGTCCAGTCGTCGTGGGTGGCGCAGCCACCATGCCGGCCTCGTGCAGCGAAGACTGATTTTGTCGTCGGTCTGTGGTTCTTCTGTGTTTCCGCTGTGGCGTGTTCTCCGCTGTGGCGTGTTTCCCGCTGTGGTAGCGTTTCCCCTGGTGGCCGTCCCTCGCTCGTAGCTAAGGCTCCTGTCTAGACCTCATCGACCGAGCCCTTCAGGGTCTATCGCCCTCAAGAGTCGAGCCTTCGGCTAACACAACGACGCGACGGCACGACGGCACGACTTCTTGAAATCTGTTGGTTGAGGCGTCGGGTCGTCCAGTCGTCGTGAGTGGCGCAGCCACCACGCCGGCCTCGTGCAGCGAAGACTTACTTTGGCGTCGATCTGTGTTTCTTCTGTGTTCTCCGCTGTGGCTAGGCTTCCTGTCTAAACCAGGACTCATCGCCGAGCTCTCAGGGTCTATCGCCCTCAAGGGTCGAGCCTTCGGCTCACACAACGACGCGACGGCACGACGGCACGACTTCTTGAAATCTGTTGGTTGAGGCGTCGTGTCGTCCAGTCGTCGTGAGTGGCGCAGCCACCACGCCGGCCTCGTACAGCGAAGACTTGCTTTGGCGTCGATCTGTGTTTCTTCTGTGTTTCCGCTGTGGCCGTGTTTCCCTGTGGTGTGTTCCCCTGTGGCTAGGGCTTCCTGTGGACGATCTTGCCGCCGACGGCGGTGAGCTCGACTTTGACGTCGCGAATCTGTTCGGCGGGATCTCGAAGATGTTGCGATCCAGCATGACGAAGTCCGCGAGCCGCCCAGGCATGAGCGTCCCTTTTTGCGACTCCTCAAACGACGCATAGGCTGCCGTGGCGGTGTAGGCGCGAACGGCTTCTTCGACCGTGATCTTCTGGGCCGGCACCCAGCCGCCCGGATTCTTGTCATCCAGGGTGCGGCGCGTCACCGCGGCGTAGATGCCTTCGAGCGGCGTTGGCGGCGCGACAAACCAGTCGCTGCCGAAGGCGAGCTTCGCCTTCTGATCGAGCAGGTCCCGGAAGGCGTAGGTCGTGTTGATGCGCGTGCCGATGAACTGCTCGGCCCAGCGGCCGTCGTCGATCGCGTGATACGGCTGCATGCTGGCGATGACGCCGAGCGTGCCGAACCGCGCGATGTCGCCGGGCGCGAGATGCTGCGCGTGCTCGATACGGTAGCGGCGGTCGCGGGCGCCGTTTTCCTTCTGCACGCGCTCGTAGGTGTCGAGCAGCAGGCCGTTGGCGCGGTCACCGATCGCATGAACCATGACGTGCAATCCGGCCTTGTCGGCGCCCGAGATCCACGTGTAGAGATTCTCCGGCGTGTTCACCAGCAGGCCGCGATCCTGTGGTGCGTCCTTGAACGGCTCGTGGAAGGCCGCGGTGTGGGATCCGAGCGAGCCGTCGACGAAGCCCTTCAGGGCGCCAACCCGCAGCAACTCGTCACCGCGGCCGTCGGGTCCGCCATACGTCCGCGCCTGGACGGCATCGCGCAGTCTCTCCCACGTGTTGAGCGGCACCGCCGCATAGATCCGCGTCGTGAGGGCATCGGTCTTCCGGGCGCGAGCGAACGTGTCGAGTTCACTCCACGTCCCCATGTTGTGGACGGAGGTGATGCCGCGCTCGTTGACGTACTTCATGGCGGCCCGGAGGGCGCGGTCTTCCATCTCGGCCGACGGTGGGGGCGCCACCTTGTCGACCAGACTCATCGCGTTGTCCTTGAGCACGCCGGTGGGCTCGCCGTTGGCGGCGCGGACGATTTCGCCGCCCTCGATGTTCGCGGTGGCGCGCGTGACGCCGGCGGCTTTCAGTGCGGCGGAGTTGGCGAGCGACATGTGGCCGTCCAGGCGGTTGATCCAGACCGGATGATTCGGCGTGGCGGCATCGATCCACTCGCGCGACGGGAGTTCGCCGCCCCAGAGCGAGTGGTCCCAATCGCCGCCCGTGATCCACGTGCCCGCCGGCACCGTGCCGGCAAACGCCTTGATCCTCGCCACGAACTCCTCGCGCGTTCGCGCGTCACGCAACTGGACGGATGCAAGGCGGAACCCGCCGTCCACGAAGTGCACATGCGTATCGATGAACCCGGGCAGGACAAGCTTGCCGCCGGCGTCGATAACCTCGGCGCCCGCGGCCGCCGGCCGCATCTCGGCCGTTCCGATCGCCGTGATGACGCCGCCCTCCGCGGCGATTGCCGTCGCCCACGGACGCGATGGGTCACCCGTCCAGATCCGAGCGTTGGTGATCATGAGCGTGGCCGGCATGGCCATAGAGGGAGTCCTTTTTTCCTCGCCCCCGGAACAGGAGATGAGAAGGAGACACAGAGAAACCAGAGAAACCGTACGCATGGGCGGATCATACCGCCTGCTCTACAATATGTCGTCGTGCGGACCGCCATCGGACGCTACACCGTGACCGGAACCCTCGGCGAGGGCGGGATGGGCGTGGTCTACGCCGCTCACGATGAGCGACTTGGCCGGCCGGTCGCGATCAAGATGCTCAAGGCCGCGACCCAGGACCCGGCCGGGCGCGAGCGCCTCGATCGCGAGGCGCGCTCGGCGGCCAGCATCAATCACCCCGCGATCTGCCAGCTTTACGAGATTGGTGAGGACGATGGCGATTTGTTTCTCGCCATGGAGTTGTTGCAGGGTGAGTCCCTGGCGACGCGGCTGGCGCGCGGGCCGATGCCGCTCGGTGAAGCCGTCCGCACCGCACTTGGCATCCTCAACGGGATCGAAGCGCTGCACCGGCACGGGCTCGTCCATCGGGATCTCAAGCCGTCCAATATTTTCCTGACGCCCCACGGGGTGAAGCTGCTCGACTTCGGGCTGGCGACCTCGACGTCGGCGGGGCGCCCGGCTGACGAAACGGGCATGCGGCTCACGCTGCCAGGCACGGTCGTCGGCACACCTCAGTACGCCGCTCCGGAACAGTTGCAGGGCAGGGACGTCGACACGCGAACGGACCTGTTCGCGCTCGGCGCCATCCTCTACGAGATGCTGGCCGGCAACGCGCCCTTCGCGGCCAACTCGGCCGTCGAAATCTTCCACGCGATTCTCTACGAGCAACCGCCAGTGCTGACAGGGGGCCCCGCCGTCGCGGCTCTCGACCGTGTCGTCCATCGCGCGCTGGCGAAGCAGGCCGGTCGATCGTTATCAAACCGCCGAGGCGATGGCCCAGGATCTTCGCGCCGCACTGGCCCTGGGCGATTCCGGCACGGGAGCGTCTGCCAAAGCGCTCACGCGCCTCATCGTCCTGCCATTTCGGATCCTGCGGCAGGACCCGGAGACTGACTTTCTCGCCTTCAGCCTGGCCGACGCCGTGACCAGCTCCCTGTCGGGGCTCCAGTCCCTGGTCGTCCGCTCGAGCGCGGCGGCGGGCCGATTCGCCGACAGTGCCCCGGATCTCAAGCTCGTCGCCAGGGAGGCCGAGGTCGATGTCATTCTGCTCGGCACGCTGATGCGGGCCGGCGACCAGGTGCGCGTGACGTCGCAGCTGGTCGACGCGTCGGGCGCAACCGTGATCTGGTCGCACACCGCGCAAGCCCCGGTTGGCGACCTTTTCAGCTTGCAGGACGACCTCGCCAGGCGGCTGGTCGAATCGCTGTCGCTGCCGCTCACGGCGCGAGAGCGCAAGATGCTGAAGCAGGACGTCCCTTCGTCTGCGGCGGCCTACGAGCTTTACCTCAGAGGCAATGAATTGAGCCGTGACTCCACGCAGTGGCAGGCTGCGCTGGAGCTCTACGAGCACTGCATCACCGAAGACCCGCACTACGCGCCGGGCTGGGCCGGCGTCGGGCGCCTGCGCCGCCTCATTGGCAAAGTACATCGGTATCGACACGGCCGAGAACCTCGCGCGCGCCGAGCACGCATTGAACCGTGCCCTCGAGCTCAATCCAGACCTGTCGGTTGCCGAGAACGTGCTCGCGCATCTCGCGGTTGATCTCGGACGCGCCGAGGAAGCGATGGTCCGCTTGACTGCGACGCGCCAAAGACCGTCCGGCCGACCCCGAACTCTATGCGGGTCTCGCTTATGCGTGCCGCTATTGCGGCCTCATGGCGGCCGCCATTGCGGCCGCCGAACAGGCGCGCCGGCTCGATCCCCGGATCCGCACCAGCGGGGCGAACACGTTGTTCATGCTCGGTGAGTACGAACGGGTCCTCGACTTTCAGCCGGAGACCGTTCCTTACTTGCCGAGCCTGGCGTTGCTGATGCTTGACCGAATCGACGAGGCCAAAGTGATGCTGGCCAGACCATCGACCTGGCAAGTCGCCGGCCGGCTGGGGACCTTCCTCAAGGCGCTGCTGGCCTTCGTGGCCGGTGACGAGGACCAGACGCTCCATCACTTCCGCCAGATGAGCGATATCCCGGACCCGGAGGGTCGCTACTACGCGGCGCGCGGCATCGCGTACCTCGGCAAAGCCGACGAAGTCCTGCCGCTCCTGGCGGGGGTCGTCGAGCAGGGCTTCTTCTGCGTGACCGCATTCAACCGGGATCCATGGCTGGACAGTCTGCGCGGCTCCCCGGACTTCACCGCGATCGTCCGGCACGCCGAATCCCGGCACCGCCAGGCGGTCATCAGCTTCCTCAACGCCGAGGGAGATCGTGTTCTAGGATGTGGGGCATCCCGTTTGATACAATCAAGTTTCGAGACCGGCGGATCGCACCGCGGTCCGGAACCTGTGCAATCTCAGCCTGCGAACCGCGTCAGGGCCGGAAGGCAGCAGCGCTAAGTAGTCACTGACATGTGCCGCAGGCCTCCCGGGCCGCGGTGGGGCCCGCCCGGTCTTTTTTGCATCCTTCTTCACGCAGACTTCAGCCTTCAACATCGCAAGTGGCATATCAGGTCCTCGCGCGGAAATGGCGCCCGCAGAAGTTCGATGAGGTCATCGGGCAGCGCGGGGTCACGCAGACGCTCCGCAACGCGATTGCCGCGAAACGGATCGCGCAGTCGTTCGTGTTCGCGGGCCCGCGCGGCGTCGGCAAGACGACCACGGCCCGCATCCTTGCGCGCGGCCTGAACTGCGTCACGGGGCCGACCGCGGACCCGTGCGGCACCTGCGATGCCTGCGTCGAGATCGCGCAGGGGCGCGACATGGACGTCATCGAGATCGATGCCGCCACCAACACCCAGGTGGACAAAGTGCGGTCGGTCATCATCGAGGGCCTCGGCATGGCGCCGGTCCGCGACCGCTACAAAATCTTCATCATCGACGAGGTCCATCGTCTCTCCGCCCAGTCCTTCGACGCGCTCCTCAAATCCGTCGAGGAACCACCGCCGCACATCGTCTTCATGATGGCGACGACGGAGATCGACAAGGTCCCGACCACCATTCAGTCGCGCTCGCAGGTATTCGAGCTCAAGCTGATCGGGATCAAGCAGATCGCCGAACAGCTCCGCGCCATCGCGACCGCTGAAGAGATCGAGATCGACGACGCCGCCATCATGCTGATCGCGCGCGCCGGCGATGGCAGCATGCGCGACGCGCAGAGTGCGTTCGACCAGGTGATCGCGTTTGCCGGCACGACGATTACTCCCGAAGACGTGGCGAGCGTGCTCGGACTCGTCCATCGGGATCTCCTGCTCGATATTGCCGACGCCGTGGCGGGTGAGGATCCAGCCGCGGTGTTCGCGCTGGCCGGACGCGCGGTGGAGTCCGGATACGAACTGCGCTCGGTCGTCCGCGAGCTGGCGCGGCTCACGCGCGACCTGATGGTGGTCAAGATCGACGCCTCGCGTGCATCGGACCCGGAGATCGCCGCCGAAGGGCATGAGCGCACGCGCATCGTCGCGCTCGCACCGCGCTTTTCGACCGAAGATCTGATGCGCGCCTTCGAGGTCCTGACCAAGGCGGAGTATGAGATCCGTGGCTCCACGCAGCCGCGGTATCACCTGGAGATGGCGCTCCTGCGCTGGATCCACCTGCGCAAGCTGGTGCCGCTGTCGGACCTGATCCAGGGTTTGGAAAAGGGCGCACCGATCGTCCGGAGCGGACCGCCTGGTTCTGCGGCGCCGCGTCCGGCCTCAGCGCCGTCCGCGGCGGTGCCAAGCCGACCTGTTCCGCCCCCTGCTCGTCCGCCCGCGACAGCGGCCGCGCCGTCCGCGGCCACGCCGTCCGCGGCCACGCCGTCCGCGGCCACGACGGTCAGGGCTGTCGAAACGCGTCGAGAGGCGCCCGCCGTGCCAAATGCCCAGCCGGTCGCCGCCGCGCAGCTGAAAGAGCTGTTCCTCGAAGAGGTCCGCAAGTCGAAGAAGTTTTTCCACGGGACGGTCGTGGCGATGGCGCAGAAGATCGAGCAGGAAGACGACAAGATCGTCTTCACGTTCGGGCCGCACCACCGGACGCTGCGGATGAATCTCGATGGCAAACGGTCGGAGCTCGAGGAGCTCGCGTCGCGGCTCGCCGGCCGCCGCATCACCATTCTGTCGGCTGAAGGCCTGCCGACTGCGGCACCCGGTAAGCCGGGCGCAGGCCCGGGCCGTGCCGCCGCCGCACCCGACGAGCGCAAGACCGAGTTGAAGCAGCAGGCCCTCGAGGATTCGGGCGTGCAGGCGATGCTCGACGTCTTCGCCGCCGAAATCAAGGATGTCGAGGAGAGGTAACGATGAACATTCAGCAGATGATGAAGCAGGCGCAGCAGATGCAGGAGCGCATGCAGAAGCAGATGGCCGAGCTCCGCGTCGAGGCCACGGCCGGCGGCGGCATGGTGACGGTGGTCATCAATGGCGCCAAGCAGCTGCAGTCCATCAAGATCGATCCGGAAGCGGTCTCGAAAGACGATGTCGAGATGTTGCAGGATCTGATCCTGGCGGCCATCAATGACGCCCACCGCAAGGCCGACGAAGCGATGTCGGAGCAGATGGGCGGGATGATGGGCGGCATGAAGATCCCCGGCATGTTTTGATGCAGCGACCCGATCCGCTCGCGAAACTCATCGAACAGTTTCAGCGGCTGCCAGGCATCGGCGCCAAGAGCGCCCAGCGCCTGGCGTATCACATCCTCAAGACCCCGCGTGAAGACGTGGACCGCCTCGGCGACGCCATGCGCGAGGTGAAAGAGCGCGTCACCTACTGCTCGGTGTGCAGCAACATCACCGATACCGACCCGTGCTTCTTCTGCACCAACCCGTCGCGTGATCCGAAGTTGATCTGCGTGGTGGAGGAGCCCGAGAACGTGAACGGCGTCGAGCGCACGCGTCAGTTCAACGGCCTCTACCACGTGCTGATGGGCGCGCTGTCGCCGCTGCACGGCGTCGGTCCTGACGACCTGAAGATCAAGGACCTCCTGCGCCGCGTCGCCGACGGCTCGGTCGAGGAAGTCGTCCTCGCCACCAACCCCAACGTCGAAGGGGAAGCCACCGCCATCTACCTCGCCAAGCTGCTCAAGCCGCTCGGCGTCAAGGTCACCCGCATCGCGATGGGCGTTCCTGTCGGCAGCGACCTCGAATACGCGGACGAAGTGACGATGCAGCGGGCGATGGAGGGCCGGCGCGAGGTCTAGCTCGCTTCGCTCGCTACGCTTCGCAATTCCAAACTCCAAACTCCAAACTCCAAACTCCAAGCCTCGCTTCGCTCGGGTAAGCTCCAACTCACAAACGACCTTGGAATTGGCCCGAGCGTAGCGAGGGCTGAAGGTTTGAAGTTTGGAGTTTGAAGTTTGGAGTTGACGAGCGAGGCGTCAGGCCGCGACTGCGTCTTCGTCTTCGTCGCGCAGCAAATCGCGAAGCCTCGCCATGAGCGTCACCCAATAGAGGTTGGCGAAAATGGCGGCGAGCACGATGATCCCCGGCAGGATGTTTAGCAGCGCGAAGGCCATGATGACGTACGGCATGGCGGCGCGGGTGGCGAGGACCGAGATGCGCCAGACGAACCGGCTCCAGAGACTCTGCTCGGCCTGGTAGCGGTCGCGCGCGACGGCGTGCAGGCGGTTCGGCTGGCCATTGGTGATCCGGGCGCGCAGGTAGATCAGGAGCGCGAAGGTGACGAGCGTAGCGGTGATAGCGAGCGCGCCGATCCAGTAAAAGATCTCGAATTCGGTCTGGCGGACAGCGCCCACGGTGATGCCGATGAAGATGGCGATGTAGTACGAGTAATCACCGACGGTCTCGATCCAGCAGCCGAGCGCCGACTCCTGGTATTTGAGCCGCGCGATCTCGCCGTCGCAGCCGTCCAGGATGCTGGCCGCCAGAGAGAGAAAGCCGGCCAGCACACCCGGCCAGTACCTGCCGATGCTGAAGAGCCAGCCAGAGTAAAAGCCCACCGCGACGAGCATCACCGATAGCTGGTTCGCTGTCAGCGGCGTCCGAATCAGCGCCACGCTGATCGGGACCGAGATACTCCGATTGAAGCGCGCGATCTTCGCGTCCGTGTCTTTGTAGCTCGAACGCCGCAGCGTGACTTCTGCGTGCGGCAAGTCATCCGGTTCCACGGCCCGGATCGCCAATCTCGCCCGACCGTATGAGACATCGTCGCCCGACGGCCGGTCGACGATCGCGCTTCGGCTGCGAAGCGCGTCTGCGAGCAGCTCCAGGTTCGTGGCATCGCTCACCGTGAGACGAACCGCGCCGCTGACGGGCCACTCATCGCCGGCCGGGACGTCCCGGATCTCGCCGTTGCCGGCCATGTGTCCTGCCGCCTCGCTCAGCAGGGCGGGCGACACCAGCGTTCCCGGCCCGATCGCCGTGACAGTGGCGGCCGGATCGAGCGTCGCCAGGGCGGCCTGCCATTCCGCCGCATCGCGCGCCACGACGACGCGCTGGCCAACTGCGACCATGGCTTCGAATCGCTCGCCCGCGCTTCGCACGTCGCGCGGCAGGCCCGCACGTCGTATGTGTGGATAACCACCCGCGAATAGCCGGCGCGGAAGGACGCGCGCACGATGCGTTCGCTCAGCGGCAAACCGGCAAGCCTGGTGTGCGGCGAGATGCGGACGGATTGATCACGCATCACGTAGAGAAGGACAGGACCTTCCGCGGTCGGCGTCACCGTCAGTGTTTCGCCGCCGCCCGTCTGTGGACGGCGCGAACCTCGGGGATAGATCGCCAGCCCGACGCCCGCCCAGAAGAGTCCGCGGATCCTGCGCGCGAGCGCGAGGGCCGCGCCGCCTGAGATCCCGGCTGCCGCCACGGCCGCAAGGCTCGACGCCTCGAGTGCCCCGAGGTTGGCCGGGATGAAGGCGGATGCGAAGCTGGCCACGCGCGAGAACGTTTCGACCGTGAGCGCGCCGACGGCAGAGATCGGCGTGCCGCTCGCCTTCAGGATCACCCACGCCTCGAGCGACATGAGCACGTACGACAGAACGGTCGCGGTCATGAGGACGACGAGGCGAGACGGCTGACTCCGGACCAGCGCCAGCATCTGCCGCTCGACGGACGCGATGAAGCGCGCCACCCGGCCAGCCGGCGACGGCCGTGCCAAAGCGCCGATCCCAATTCGTGAAGAGCGCGTGCACATACGTGCCGCGGCCGGCGATCACGATGCCGGTGAAGAGTGCCACCACGGCTGCCGCGATCGCGAAGGCCCGGAAGACCCGGAACCACACCGGGGTCAGAGGAAGAGCGAACAGGGCGATCACCGATCCGATCCCGACAATCAGCGTGGTGCCGATCATGTAGGCCAGCCGTTCGAGCGCCACGGCGGCGGTGGCCTCTCGTGCATCGACGCGGTCGTCGAGCAGCACGACCTTGAGCGGTTCACCGGCGATGCCGCGGAGCGTGAGGTAGCTGAAGGCTTCAGCGGCGAGGCGGACGCGCGCGAGCCGAAGAAAGCTGACCTGTCGCGGTTGAGGGAAGCACCAGGCCCACGCCCAGGTCCGCACCAGGTGCCAGAGGCCGCTCAGGAGTAGCGCCAGCGGGAGCGCGACGCCCAGGCGCCGGACCGTGTCGAGGGTGAGACTGAGGTGGATGTAGTAGAGGGCTGCTACAAAGAGCAGGACTCCGATGGCGAGCGCGCCCCAGCGGATCGCGTTCGCTCGTCCCCCGCGCGTCATGCGGGGTCGGGCTCCGGGGCGCCAAACAGCGACTCCGCGAGGCGCAGGTCGTCAACCGTATCGATGTCGCACCAGCTCGACGGACCAAGGTCGACGCCGCGCATCAGGCCCGCGGCGGCAAGGCGCTGGACCCCGGCGCTCAGCGTGGTTTCGCCGGCGTCGATGGCTTCTTCGAGCGCATCGAAGAGCGACGGCGTGAAGAGGAACAGTCCCGTATCGATCGCGTCCCACCTGGTCAGATGCTTCCCGATCGCCACGATCCGGTCGCCAGTCAGGCGTACCTTGGTCGCCTCCGCAACGATCTCAGGATCTGTCGTCGAGGTGTCGATCCCGAGCACCGAGTCCGACGGCTTCACGGCCGTCGAGACCAGCTGCTCGAGGACCGACGGCTCGAAGAGGTGGTCCCCCATCAGGAGCGCGAATCGACGGGCCCGGCAGACATTCCTCGCGGCAAACGCCGAGACCCCGTTTTCAAGATCCCAGTCTGGATTGACGGCAAAGTGGAGGGTCACGCCGGGGATCCTGTGCCGCTCGATGACGGCTCGCACCTGCTCGGCCCGGTAGCCCAGCACGACCGTGAGGTCCGTGAGGCCTGCCGCCGCGGCTGTTTCGAGCGTCCGCAGAATCAGCGGCTGACCTAAAACCGGATGTAGCAGTTTTGACTCGCGGTGTGAGCTCTTGAATCGGTCGCCGTTGCCGGCGGCGAGGATGACGGCATCCCTGACTGTGACGGACGAAACTGAACTCACACACGACCTCTAATCCTGGCAAAAATTGCCGAGCTCCGAGCCTTGGAGGCGATCTGGAGCCCCTCATAGCTAAGCTGACCGTTGCTAATGCAACAGCGATGCTCAGGAATTGAGTGGATCTTGGGGTGACGGGGGCCTGACCCCGGAACGGACGAGCAGGGCCGCCCCGGTCAGCGCCCAGACGACGACGCGGGCTTTGCGGATGAGTGAGAAGGCCGCGCCTATCTTGGGATCCATCCCGAGGAGTTGCGCGAACGCCGCCATCCCCACTTCGGCCACGCCAAGCTGGAGCGGGACGAACTTGAATGCCACGATCAGCAGGCGGCTCGCCGTTTCGAAGATGAACGAGGTCATCAGGGAAGGCGAGGTCCCGAGGCTCGTCAACGTCAGGTGGGTTTCGAGCACGCCAAGCGCGTGGAATCCGACTTCGAGCAGCACCGCGGGGATCAGCGCACCCGGCCGTCGAGAGGCAAACGAGTAGATGTCCTGCTCGAGCGTGCGAAGCTTGGACACGCGCGAATCCGACGGAGCGCCTGGCGCGAGAGGAATCCACCGGCTCAAGACCGCCGGCCGCCGCCACAGCACCAGCAAGGTGATCGCGATCAACAGCCCCATGCCGGCGACCGCGATCTCGCTGAACTCCTTGATCTGGGCCGGCAACTCGAAGGTAAAGAGGAGCGCAATCGTGCCGGCGGCGATCATCGCCGCGGTGGCCAGCGTGTAGAGGATGTTCTCGACGGCGAGCGCCGTCAGTGCCGGTTGCCCGGCGACGTAGCGCAGCGCGAACGTCGCCTTGGCCGGTTCACCGACCAGGGGGCCAAGCGGAGTGAGGTTCCCGAGCGCATCGCCGGCGAGGACGGCCGCGAACGCATCACGCAGCCGCATGCGATGTGGCGGCTCGAGGCAGATGACCCAGGCCGCCGCCCGCACCAGGAACCGCAGCCCGCCGAGCGCGACGATGGCGGGGAAGATCCATCCGACCTTGCGCACCTCGGCCCATGTCGCTTCGATCCCGAGTGTCCAGAGGACGCCGAGGAGTACCGCGAGACCACCGACCACGTAGAGCGCGCTCGACACACGGAGCTTCGGCATGTGGCGTTGCGCGCCGCGCGTCCGCTGTTGCATCACGCCGTCATCATATAATCGGCGGGCTATGCTCCCTGCGTACTTACAGACACCGGCGGCAGCGATTCTGCTGGTGGGCGGCCTGCTGGCCTGCTTTGCCGGCTACCGCATTTTTCGCGTGGTACTCGGGATCTACGGCTTCATCCTCGGCGCCCTCCTCGCCACCAGCATCGTCGGCAGCGAACACACGATGTGGGCGATTCTCGCGGCGCTCGGCGGCGGTCTCGCCGGGGCGCTGGTGTTGATCGGTGCCTACTTCATCGGGGTGGCGTTGATCGGCGCCGGCCTCGGGGCGATGCTGGCGAATCTGATCTGGGCGGGGATCGGTGGCGAACCGCACGTCGTCGTCGTCATCGTGCTGGCGATCGCGGGCGCGCTGGCGGCGCTGGCGTTGCAGCGCTACGTCATCATCGTGGCAACGTCGTTTGGCGGCGCTCAGACAGTGGTGGTCGGCGTCGCGGCACTGATGGGCAACCGCGCCGCGGCCGAATCGGCGGCGCGCACCGTCTACAGCGTTTATCCGCTCAACCCGATGCCGGCGACGTCCATGGATGCTGCCGCTGCGCTCGTGCTTGGCATCGTGGGTGTGCTCGTGCAATTGTTCGTAACGGCAAAAGGAAAGAAGTAGGAGACATACACGATGGCTACGTTTTCGAGGTCAGTGACAGTGGACTGGTCGGGTCCGATCATGGAAGGCAAGGGAGTCGCGAAGGCGGGATCCGGCGCGTTCAACCTGCCGGTGACATTCCCGTCGCGCATCGGCGAGCCTGCCGGCACGACGAGCCCGGAGGAACTGATGGCGGCGTCGCACGCCGCATGCTTCGCGATGGCGCTGAACGGCACACTGGGGCGCCGGAACGGGTCTGCCGCTCGCACGGTCATTACGGCGACCATCACGGCCGACAAGGGTGAGACGGGGATTACGCTGAAGTCCTCGAGGCTGAAGATCGACGCCGAGGGGCTGCAGGGGATGGACGAGGCCGGCTTCAGGGAGGCGGTGCAGGTCGCCGACAAGGGCTGCCCGATCTCGAACGCCCTCCGGGCCGCGCTCACCATCGAGCACGACATCACCGTTAAGTAGGCTTCTCGGGATCGTCGGTTGTCGATCGGCATCGACAATCGACGATCCGCAGCTGTGGCCTATAATCCCGCCACACACGTGCAGCGGCCTGGCGACACCCAGGTCGGACCACGATTAGCGCCTCCCCAGGTCCCGCGCTTTCCCGGAAAGAGGATTATGAAGACTTACCTCCGTCGGGTCCTTTTCGGCCTTTCCATCTGCCTGCTCGTCTATCAGCACACGGGTTTCGCGACGCTGGCGCCGCTCGCCGGCATTACTCGGCTCGCCGCGGGCGAAGGATCGTTTGCGCTGGCGCTCAGGCAAGACGGTGTATCCTTGGCTGGGGCGCCAACGGGACGGGAATGCTGGGCAACGGCACCACCAATCCGAACCTTACGCCGTCGTTGGTGTCGATCCCAGGCGGAGCCGCCGACATCATTGCGTTCGCTCCCTCCGCTATCCACGTGGTGGCGCTGAAGGGTGACGGAACCGTCCTCGCATGGGGTGCCAACGCACTCGGGGGCGTCGGAGACGGCACATTCACCACGCGCCTGTCGCCGGTGCAGGTCAGCGGCCTCGGCGCCGGTTCCGGCGTCACCGCAGTTGCGACTGGCCTCTCACACTCCGTCGCAGCCAAAGCGGATAACAGCGTCTGGGCCTGGGGCAGCAACAACAACAGCAATCTCGGCAACCCCTCCGTGGTCGGTCCGAGCAACGTCCCGGTGCCCGTGTCGAACCTCGGACCAGGATCCGGTGTGATCGCGCTCGCGGGCGGCGGTAATTTCACGCTCGCGCTCAAGTCGGACGGCAGCGTCTGGGGATGGGGCAATAACAACACCGGACAACTTGGCATCGGCTCCACGACGACCCAGCCCGTGCCGGTGCAGGTGAAGGGACCGGGAGGAACCGGGTTTCTCGCAGGTGTCATCGCGATATCGGCCCCCCCGGTCGGCGGCGGCACGTTCGCACTTGCGTTGAAATCCGACGGCACCGTGTGGGCATGGGGCATCAACACGAACGGTCAGCTTGGCGATGGCACCGTGGTGACGCGGACGACGCCGGTCCAGGTCCAGGGATTGACCGGCATCGTGGGTATTGACGCTGCCGGAACGCACGCGCTTGCGCTACGAGCGGACGGTGCGGTATTCGCCTGGGGCAGCAACGCGAATGGCCAGCTCGGCACCGGTAATAACAGCGCGAGCACCGTTGCTCTCGCGGTAAGCGGACTTGGCGCCGGCTCCGGCGTCGTGCAGATATCGGCGGCCACGAACTTGTCTCTGGCGCGGAAGGCGGATGGTTCCGTGCTCGCGTGGGGGACAACAGCAGCGGCCAGCTCGGAGACGGAACCTTCTTCGGCCGCCCTTCCCCTGATTTGGTCGCCGGTCTTGCGGCGGGATCCGGAATTCGGTCCATCGTTTCCGGGATCGGGGCGAACCATTCCCTCGCGGTCGGCTTGGATGGAACGCTGCTCGCGTGGGGGAACAACAGCGCCGGCCAGCTAGGCATCGGCAGCACGACGAATCAACAGACGCCCGTCAGGGTCGTCGGCTTGACCGGTGTCGTCGCCGCCGCCGCGGGCGGGAACTTTTCGATCGCTCTGACGGCGGACGCCACCGTGTGGGCGTGGGGGGACAACGCCTTCGGGCAGCTCGGGACGGGATCGACCGTCGGGCAACGAACGCCGGTCCAGGTACGCACCTCGGCGACGACGTTGCTCCCGGCTGTCATCGCTGTAGCGGCCGGGAACAACGGTGCCTACGCCCTGGCGGCGGACGGGTCTGTCTGGGCGTGGGGCAACAACGGCAATGGCCAGATCGGTATCGGCTCGACAACCAACCAGCTTTTTGCCGTGCAGGTTCACGGCATGGGGGACGTCGGACTGCTGACCGCCGTCTCGGCGATCGCGGCGAGCGCCGCGACTACTTACGCGTTGAAGGATGACGGAAGCATAGTCGCATGGGGACAGAACGCCGGCGGTCAAATCGGCGACGGCACCACGACGCAGCGGACGACACCAGTGCAGATTGCCGGCCTCGGGCCCGGTTCCGCGGTTCGGATCGCTGCAATTGCGGCCGGCGGCGCCGCGTTGAAGAGCGATGGCGGGATCGTCGCGTGGGGGCTCAACGGCGGCGGCCAGGTGGGCGACGGTACGATGGCGCAACGATTGAGTCCCGTGCCCGTGGCCGGTCTCGGCAGCTATCCCGCTGTCATCGCCCTCGCCGGCGGCGGCACAATCGGAGATGGGCAGGCGCTCGCCGTGATGGGCGACGGCTCGGTCCTCTCATGGGGATCCAACAGCAGCGGTCAACTTGGCGACGGCACGCTCTCGCAACACTCGGTTCCGGCGCCGGTTCCGGCATTGGGCCCCGGTGCCGGAGTGATCGCGGTTGCCGCCGGAGCCGCGCACTCGCTTTCGCTCGCCGCCGATGGCTCCGTGCGCGCGTGGGGCGCCAACGGAACCGGGCAGCTCGGCGACGGCACCGTCTATACCCGCAATCTGACACCAGCCTACGTGTTGATCGACGACGTCGCGCCGCCGTCGTTGACGCTATTGGCGTCGCGCACGATCCTGTCGCCGCCCAATGGAAACATGGTGCCGGTCACGCTGTCGGGCAGGATGACGGACGTCGACAGCGGGATCGACGCCGCGGCCGCAGCCTTTGCGGTCACTGATGAATACGGCAGGGTTCAGCCGGCGGGTACCGTCGGAGCTGGATGCGAATGGCAACTTCAGCTTCACGGTGCAACTCGAGGCAGCGCGCGACGAGGCCGACAAGGACGGCCGTCGGTACACGGTCAGGATTTCCGCGACGCGATCGCGCCGGCAACACGGGCTGGTCCGACGTGACGGTCGTCGTTCCGCACGACCGGCGGTGAGGCGACGGGCCGTCTCCGGCCCTTGAAGCGGGTGAGCGCTCCCCAAGGGTCACCAGATGTTGTTCGCGCCCTTGATCTTTCCGGAAAGGACCATGCTTGAACGCCCTCCGGGCCGCGCTCACCATCGAACACGACATCACCGTCAAGTAGGCTCCCGATCATCGCCGGTTGTCGGTCCCGGATCGACAACCGGCGCGGAGATTGTCCCGTCGACCAGTCGTGGAGCTACCGCAGCGGCGGCATCCTCCAAATGCCGCTTCGGCCGGGGACGATCGCCTGGTGCTTCCCGCGCGAACGAGGCTGTCGCGAGGTCGACGAGTCATCGATCGTCGGGATGAACGATGGTGGGACGCGCACGCGGGTCGCCTGCTCGAACGCATACGCGAGGCCGATCAGCGTCGGCTCGTCCCAGCGGCCGCCGATGAACGACACGCCGACCGGCAGTGGCCCGACGAAGCCTGCCGGCACTGTCACGTTCGCGTAGCCCGCCACTGCGGCCGGACCCGACGACCCGATGAACGTCGAGAAGTCGCCACTGAGGTCGCCGTTGACCGGGTCGGTGAGCCACGCCGGTCCGTTGGTCGGCGCGATGATCGCGTCGAGGTTGTGGGCGGCCATCAGCGCGTCGATCGCCGCCCGGGCGCCCGGCGTTGCGATCGCACGCTGCGTGGCGCAGTCCGCGTCGCGGCCGCCCGTCTCCTGGGCGAAGTCGAAGATCAGCGAGTTCCAGTTCGACTCGGGCGCTCCGGATTCGAGCTCGGGATGGGCGTTATTGAAGTCGATCAGGTCCTGGAGCGTCTTGGGATAGCCGGGACCGGTGTAAGTCTCCAGATACCTGGCGATGTCGGTCTTGAACTCGCACAGCAGCGCCGGGAACTCGGCGTTGGCCCAGTCGCCGAACGTGATGTTGGCCGGGTCGACGATGATCGCCCCCGCGGCCCTGAGCGCCGCGATCGTGCGGTCCATGATCGCGGCCACGTTCTCATCGACCGGTACGCCCTCAACCTCGAAGCTGAACTCACGCCAGACGCCGATGCGGGCGCCCCTGAGGGCGTTGGCATCGAGGAACACCGTGTAGTCGGTGAAGGCGTTGCCGGCCTGCTCGTTCGTTGCCGGATCGTCGGCGTCTACGCCGGTCATTGCCCCGAGGAGCACCGCGGCGTCGGTCACGTTGCGGGCCATCGGCCCGGCGGTGTCCTGGTCGGCCGAGATCGGGACGACGCCCGCCCGGCTCAGGAGCCCGACAGTCGGCTTGATGCCGACGTTCGCGTTCGCGCCCGAGGGGCAGACGATCGAGCCATCGGTTTCGGTGCCGACGGCGGCCACGGCGAGGTCAGCGGAAGCGATGACGCCGGAGCCGGAGCTCGAGCCGCAGGGATTGCGGTCGAGGACGTAGGCCATGTTCGTCTGGCCGCCGATCCCGCTCCAGCCGCTCGACGAGGGGCCGGACCGGAAGTTCGCCCACTCGGACAGGTTGGCCTTGCCGATGATCAGGGCACCGGCGGCCTTGAGTCTGCTCGACGATGAACGCATCGTCGGGCGTGCTGCCGGCGAGCGCCCAGGAACCGGCCGTCGTGGGCATGCCGGTGGTGTTGATGTTGTCCTTGACGATGATCGGGATGCCGAGCAGGGGTCGCCGATCGCCGCTGCGGCGCGCCGCGTCGGCCGCGCGGGCGTCGGCGAGTGCCGTCGGGCTGATGGTGATGACGGCGTTGAGGGCCGGGTTGAGTTTGCGGATCCGCTGCAGGTAGAACTGGGTCAGCTGCACGGAGTTCAGCCGGCGCGCGTTCATCAACTCCTGCAGCTCGGGGATGGTGGTGGCGTCGACGTCGATACCCGCGACGCGCGTGTCGGTCGGATTGCCCACGGGGCCGATCGGCTGCGTGAGGGCGGACGCGCCGAGTACGAGTGCCAGAAGGGTGGTGAGAACCAGCGATCGTCCAAGAGGAGTGGTCATGGCGGAACCTCCTGTCAGGTGGCCGCTCAGCGGGCCGCGCAGCGGCGGCACCATTGTGCACCTCGGTGGACGAGAAATCCAGCGAGGTCGGCGGCCTCTCTGGCGCGGGTTACCAGGGGCCGTTCGCGCCCTTGATCTTTCCGGAAAGGACCATGCTTCGAACGTCGTCGATAGTCCTGACGGCGTTCGGAGCGGTACCGCCCCACTCGAATCGAGTCGCCTGCGGCGTCCAGTGAAACAGCGCCACGTGCCACGTGTGGGCGGTGCCTCCGCGCTCGTAATGAACGAGGCAATGATCGTTCGAGCAGCCGGCTGCGACCAGCCGGCGGGTCGGCAATGCCGGATTGCGGATTACGTCGTTGGCCTGAAACTCAGCGCCGGGCTCGGCGATGTCCAGTGTCCGACTCCCGAACAACGTCTGCAATGCTTCGCGGACACCGAGCGGCAGCCCTCTGATCGACGTCACGACATCCAACCGCTCATTCTTCAGATGGGTCCGCAGCGCCTCGGGCAGTGCAGCGGCCGACTGCGTTTGGCGGCCGGCAGCCACGACGCACAACAGGCTTGCGACACCAATCACCAAGGAAACTTTGTAAGTCCCGTACATCGCTTTCCAGTGTGAAGACGCGCGCGATATTCCGCAACTGGTAGCCGTCCACCATCGGTTCGCCCCAACTGGCGGTGACCGAAGACCGTGGCAGGTCACGGTATTTGGTAGATCGACCCGTTGTGCCCTCGCGCCGCCTCGTGCGCGTAGTTACTTTTCCGCCCAAAACGGCCACCTCAGACGGTTGCGCGCGGCTGCTCAGTCGGCCGCCGAATTGCGTGAGCTCCCCACCGGCCACCCTCGCTGTCGAGGGAGATTTCTGCCCGGCGGCTCTGAGGCACCACTGTTTATGACTTTCATCGTCGCCGCCGTTCTTGGCGGTTTCGCGATTCTGGCGGGGGCGGTTGCCGGCCTGCTGGTCCAGCGACGTGCGCTGCGCAAACGTGAGGAGCGCCTTCGGCTCATCGTGGAGCAGACACCCGCCATGATGTGGACGATGAGATCAAACTCGACGCTCGACTTCTTGAATCGCACCTGCGCGACTTTTTCGGGTTTGCCGATCGAGAAATTGCTCGACGACGGCTGGCTGGAGTCCGTCCATCCCGACGACCGCGAGCGCTGCGTCGGCATCTACGTCCCCGCAGTCGAGGCACGGAGGCCGTTTCGTCGCGGAGTACCGCATGCGCCACGCTGACGGCAGCTACCGATGGCTGCTGGCCACGGGCGTTCCGAGATACGAGGAGGATGGCGGCTTTTCGGGCTATATCGGCTGCGACGTCGACATTACCGAGCGGAAGAACGCCGAAGATCAGATTCAGTCTCTGGCCGGCCGGTTGATCGAGGCGCAGGAGGTCGAACGGGCGCGCATCGCGCGGGACCTGCACGACGACGTCAGCCAGCAACTGGCTGGTGTCTCGATCGCCTTCAGTGGGCTCAAGCAGCGGTTAGGTGAGTACCAACGTCAGCGACGAGTTGCGACAGGAACTCGTCGAGCTTCAGCAGCAGACGCTCGACCTCGCCCGCAACGTTCGCCAGCTCTCACACGATCTTCATCCCGCCGTGCTGCAGCACCTGGGGCTGGTGAAGGGCCTGACTTCGTACTGCGGCGAACTTGGGCGTGCACACGGTGTGGCGATGACGTGCACGGCCGAGGGAGATTTTGGCGCCATCACGCCGGACGCTGCGCTCTGCGTCTACCGAATCGCGCAGGAAGCGCTGCGGAACGTCATCGCCCATGCCGGCGCCGGCGGTGTGCAGGTGAGGCTGCTTCAGGTCGGTCACGATGCGCAGATCACCATCGCGGACGATGGACGGGGATTTCAGCGCCGCCGACCGCGGTGACCGACGCCACGGGGCTCGGGCTGGTCAGCATGTCCGAACGCGCGCGGATCATCGGCGGCACCGTCAGTATTGAGTCGGCGCGGCATCAGGGCACACGGGTGCTGGCGACGATACCGATGAACGCGCGCGTGAGGATGGACGTCGGATCTGGCGTGGAAGGTCAGGTCGCATGACCCGCCGGAGCACCGTTCTTCTGGCCGACGATCACGCGATCGTCACAGACGGCCTGTCGAGAATACTGGGAGAGGCCGGATTCGAGGTGGTCGGCGCGGTTCGCGACGGCCAGTCTTTGATCGACGCCGCCACGCGGCTTCATCCCGACGTCATCATCACCGACCTCTCGATGCCAGGGCTCACCGGTCTCGATGTGCTCGCCCGTCTGAAAAGCGAGCGCTTCGACAGCAAAGTCATCGTGTTGACCATGCACCACGATGCGGACCTTGCGACCGACGCCATGCAGGGAGGGGCCTCCGGCTTTCTCCTGAAGGAGTCGGCCGGCGAGGAAGTGCTGGTGGCCGTTCGGCACGCGCTCGAGGGGAAGGTCTACATCACGCCGGCCATTACAAAGGAGGTCCTGGAGCGCATGGCCGGCGCCTCGAAGATCAAGGAGCCGCACCTGACGTCGCGGCAGCGCGACGTCCTGCGGCTGATCGTGAAGGGCCAGCGCATGAAGGAGATCGCCGGAAATCTTGGCCTCTCGACCAGGACGGTTGAAGGCTACAAATACGAAATGATGGAGACGCTCGGGGTTACGTCCACCGCCGAACTCGTGAGATACGCGCTCGATCGTCGGCTCAATATCGACTAAGACGGCGCGCCGTCGCCGAGACCTCCTGGCCCGTAGTTTTGCGGGTCCCCTCCTCCCGTACTTCTGCTCTCCCACCTCGCCCGGCATCGCAACGAGAATGCGGTGCGGTTGACGAACACATGTATCGCCCACGAGTGCTGCTCGCCGAGGATCACGCGGAAACAGCGGAACGGCTGCGCAAGCTGCTCCGAGCCGACTTCGACGTCATCGCGTCGGTCGAGGATGGTGACGCGCTGGTCGACGCGGCGGAACGGCTCTCGCCGGACGTCATCGTCACTGACATCGCGATGGCCGGGATCGACGGCATCGCGGCCGCGGTGCTGATCCGCCGCCACGATCCGGACGCCCGGATCGTGTTCGTGACGGTGCATGCCGAATCGATGTTCGTCGAGGCGGGTTTGGAGGTCGGGGCACTGGGATACGTCCTGAAAGACTCCGCCGGCGAAGAGTTGATCGCGGCCATCCGCGCCGCACTCGACGGAACTCGATACGTGAGTCGCGAACTCGGTGGCGGTAACGGGCTATCAGGCGCCCAGAGGTTAAACATGACGAGACTGGTATTTGCGGGGATCGCGGCACTCTTCGTGGCAACGGGTTGCGGTCAGGCAGAAGCACCTTCGCCGGCTCCAGTATCCGCGTCGGCCGTGTCGACGGCGAACGATGTGCAGACGCGGCTCGGCGCCCTGAACTTCGAACGGGGCTACCCGACCGCCGAGACCACGAAAAAGCTGTTCGACGAACTGGACTACCAGCGTGCTGTCCAGGCCTATTTGTGGGGCTACCCGGCGGTGTCGTTCGAATCGATCCGAATGGCGGCGAAGGAGGCATACGGAGCCGACTACCTGGACATCGCCATTGCGGATAGGTTCGTCGATACGAAATCCATCTACCTGACGGCGAACGACACCACCATTTACGCGTTTGCCAACATCGATCTCGGCAAGGCGGGGCCAGTCGTCGTGGATATCCCGCCCGGAGCCATCGTCGGCCTGATCGACGACTTCTGGCAGCGGTCAGCGAGCGATGTCGGTCTACCCGGTCCACATGGAGACAAGGGCGGGAAGTTCCTGCTCCTGCCGCCCGGTTACACGGGTCAGGCTCCGGCGCAGGGTTATGAAGTCCGGCAGGCGACGATGAACAACTACAACATCATGGTCCGCGGCATCGTGACCAACCTGGATAGCGATGTGCCGAACGCTGTCGAGCGCGTGCGCAAACTCCGCATTTATCCGTTGAGCGAAGCCGCAAATCCAAAGCCGAACAAGTTCGCCTCCATGTCTGGACACGGCAATCAATACGCTTCCACCCGAGGGCCTCGAGTTCTGGGCACGACTATCCGCCTTCATCAACAACAACCCGATCCAGGAGCGCGACCTGTTCTTCATGGCCATGCTCAAACCGCTCGGCATCGAGAAGGGTAAGCCGTTCCAGCCCGACGCGCGCCAGCGCGCCATCCTCGAGGAGGCCGGCCGAATCGGCGATGCGATGGCGCGCACGGTGCTGTTCGATGCGGAGGACCGGTTCCACGGCGCCAACGCCATTCCCAGTACGAACTGGAACTGGGTGCTGCTCGGTGAATCCAACCCAGGTAACCGCCGACCCATGGCCAGCTGGATGAGCGCCTGCACTACACCTACGGCGCGATCTACACGTCGCCGGGTATCGGCGTCATGAAAGCAGGCCCGGGATCGAACTACATCCAGACGTTCAAGGACAAGGACGGCAACCGTCTTGACGGAGGCAAGTCGTACCACCTGCGCGTGCCGGCTGAGGTGCCGGCGGCGGCCTTCTGGTCGGTCACGCTCTACGACACCGCCATCCGCTCGATGATCCAGAACCCGAGAAACGACTCGGCGCTGTCGTCCTACGACAAGCTCAAGGCCAACGCCGACGGCTCGATCGACCTTTACTTTGGACCAAAAGCGCCCGCAGGCGCGGAGAGCAACTGGATCGAAACGGTGCCCGGCAAGGGCTTCTACCCGATGATGCGGTTCTACAGCCCAAAGCAAGGCTTGTTCGACGGCTCATGGAAGCTGCCGGACGTCGAGGTGATGAAGTGAGGTTCGCAGTCGCTGTCGTCGCCTCATTCGTCGCTGCGTCGTGCGGACAAGCGCCGCCGGCCGCCCAACCGTCCGCGGCGACCGCTCCAGCAAAAGCTCCGGTAGTGTCCACGGCCAAATATGCCGCCAAAGTTCCTGCGTCGGTGACGACGCCCGATACGGTGCAGACCCGAATCGGCACGCTCAAGTTCAGAGACGGCCTGCCCGACGCCGAAACCATCAAGAAGGTCTACGACAACCTCGACTTCGTTCGCGGCGTGGAAGCCTTCCTGTTGGGCATTCCGTCGGCCAATATCCAGGGCATGCGGCGGGGCTACGCCGAAGGGGGCTTCCCGTCGAATCAGGGCTTCGGCATCTCTGAAACCCTGGCGGACGCCCGCTCGCTGTTCCTGACCCCGAACACGGTCGTCGTCTATTGCTGGGGGAACCTCGACGTCAAGGACGGGCCAATGGTCCTCGAGGTGCCGCCCGGCGTGTTGGGCATTCTCAACGACGCGCACTGGCGCTGGATCGAAGACCTCGGGGTGACGGGGCCCGACAAGGGCAAGGGCGGCAAGTACCTGATCGTGCCACCGGGCTACAAGGGCGCGCTGCCCAAGGAGGGGTACTTCGTCCTGAAGACCCGCACCTACAGCCACAACGTCATCTTGCGCGGCTTCGTCCAGGGCAGCGACATTGCAACCATCGTGAAGAACCTGAAGGCGAATACCAGGATGTACCCGGCTTCGGCTGCGGCCAATCCGCCCCAGATGAAGTTCGTGAACTTCTCGGGCATGCAGATCAACACCGTCCACGCCAACGATTTCACCTTCTACGAGGAGCTGAACGAGGTCGTACAGCACGAGCCGGACGACTATCTCGAATCGGAAGTGGTGGGAATTCTCGCCTCGATCGGCATCAAGAAAGGAAAGCCGTTCGCGCCCGATGCACGCATGAAGGCGATCCTCACCGACGCGGCGGCGGTTGCCAACGCCACGTCGCGCGCGATGACATTCGCCTCGCGCGACCCGCTGACAAGGAACTACCCCGATCGGCAGTGGAGCTCCATGTTCACTCACCTAAACCACGAGTTCGCCGATGGCGGCGAACGAACGCTGGATGCGCGCACCATGTCCTTCTACTACGTCACCGGTAATTCGCCGGCGATGGCCAACCCGCAGCTGGGCAAGGGCGCAGCCTATGTGTACACCGCCCGCGATGCGAAGGGCGAATGGCTCGACGGCAGCAAGAACTACAAGGTCACGCTGCCGCCCAACATTCCGGCCAAGCAATTCTGGTCGTTCAACGTCTATGACAACCAGCACCGGTCATTCCTCGAGACCGACCAGAAGACCGCTGGCCTCGACAGCACGCTGAACCCCGCGCCGAAGAAGAACGCCGACGGCACGACGACGGTGTGGTTCGGTCCGAAGGCTCCCGCCGGGCAGGAGGCCAACTGGATCCAGACGTGGCCGGGAAAAGGGTTCAACGTGATCTTCCGGCTCTACGGGCCGATGGAAGGGTGGTTCGACAAGAGCTGGAGGCCGGGCGATCTCGAGATGGTGAAGTGAGTCGCGCGATCGCGCATTTACCCAAACGCACGTTCACTAAAAGGAGAACCGCGTGAGACGAGTGACATTAGTCGCAACGGCTGTTTGGCTGACGCTGGCACTGCCCCTGCCGGCCGCAGCTCAATTGAACGGCAGTCATACCCTCGGTGATTTCGGCGTGCAGTCCGGATCGCAGCCGGCGCCCGGGTTTTATTCCGCGCTGTTCTATCTGCGATACGACGCCGACACCATCAAGGGTGCGGACGGCAACATCGTTCGCCCGGCGCCGAATACGCCAGGCAGTCTCGCGGTCTCGGCGGTTGCGCCGCTGGCCTGGTATGTGAGCAAGAGCAAGATCTTCGGCGCCAACTATGGCGCGATGGTGGTTCTTCCGTTCGCGAACGCGTCGATTGAGGCGCCGGCGTTCGCGGTCGGCGAAACCGTCGATACGACTGTCTCAGACTTGCTGCTGCGACCGATCGACCTGGGCTGGCACACCCCGCGCGCCGATGTCACCGCCGGCTTTCAGATCTACGCGCCGACCGGCCGCTACGAGCGCGGCGGCAGTGAGAACATCGGCAAGGGCATGTGGACCTACGAGCCCTTCGTGGGGACGACGGTGTACTTCGACGAGAAGCGGACCCTCAGTCTCGCCACGACGGCCTACTGGGAAATTCACGGCAACAAGAAGGATACCGACGTCAAGGTCGGCCAGATCCTGTCGCTGCAGGGCGGCCTCGGGAAGTCCTTCCTTGGCGGCGGGCTGATCGTTGGCGCGGCCTACTTCGCGCAATGGAAGCTCACCGAGGATCAGTTGGCCGAGTTCGAACTGCCCGGGGGATCTCCGATCGACGTGACGATTCCTGGCAAACACAAGGTGTTCGGTTTCGGGCCGGACGTGACGCTGCCGGTCGCCAGCAAGTCGAAGCTCTTTGCCCTGGTCAATATTCGGTATCTGTGGGAATCAGGCGCACAGCTGAAAACGGAAGGCCAGACGCTGGTCGTCACAGCCACCTTCCCGATCCCGAGCGTCAAGCTCAAATGATCGGAGAGGTGAGAACCATCAAATGAGCAAGCGCCGTTCAAAGCGAGACAAGATCGCATCGCCGCCGCGCCCTCGCCGAACCACGTGGGCGTGGGTCGCGGTGGTGACGATCGCTGCGGTCGCCATCGTGTCGTTCATGGCGACGCGCCCGAGGCCGACGGACAACCAGGCGCCGCCGGCGGTCGAAGCGGCGACGTCAAATCGATTTCTTCCCACCGTCGAAAACAAGAATCCGCCGCCCGGACCTGCGCCGGCTGGCATGGTGTGGATCCCCGGTGGGGAATTCTCGATGGGGGCCCAGGACCCGCACGACAAGCACGACGCCGTCGGCATGCAGGCCACGACTGAATCCCGACCGGTGCATCGCGTCTTCGTCGAGGGCCTGTGGATGGATGCGACGGAAGTGACGAACGAACAGTTCGCTGTCTTCGTGAAGGCGACGGGTTACGTCACGGTGGCCGAGCAGACACCGCGCGCCGAAGATTTTCCCGGAGCGCCCGCCGCGGCCCTCGTGCCGGGTTCAGTGATCTTTTCCGCTCCGAAGCACCCCGTTTCTCTCAACGATCCTTACCAGTGGTGGGCGGAGGTCAACGGCGCGAGCTGGCGCCACCCGCTGGGGCCGGACAGTTCGATCGCTGGACGGGAGCAATTTCCCGTCGTGCATATCGCGTACGCCGATGCCCTCGCCTACGCGACCTGGGCCGGCAAGCGTTTGCCGACCGAAGCGGAATGGGAGTTTGCGGCACGCGGCGGCATGACCGGGCAGCTCTTTCCGTGGGGGGATGACCTCAAGAAGGCGGGCCGCTGGATGGCCAACATCCATCAAGGCCATTTTCCCGATCACGACACCGGCGAGGACACGTTTACCGGCATCGGACCCGTCGCGCAATTTCCCGCGAACGGCTACGGGCTCCATGACGTCGCCGGCAACGTCTGGGAGTGGGTGAGCGACTGGTATCGCCCCGACTACTACGCCCAGCTCGCTGCGGCTGGTGGTGTCGCTCGGAACCCACAGGGCCCAGCCGCCTCGCTCGATCCCGACGAACCCGGGGTGAAGAAACGCGTCCACCGCGGCGGATCGTTTCTCTGCACCGATCAGTACTGCTCGCGCTACATGGTGGGCACGCGTGGCAAGGGTGATGTCGGTACCGGCACCAACCATCTCGGCTTCCGATGCGTGAAATCACTGAAGAACTAAAGACTCGATTTCGATGAGGAGATCATGACGACACAAGCCATTCGATTAGTTCTAGCCTTCGCGCTGACCATCTCGGGTGTGGTCGGTTGGCGCGCTTCAGCGGCCCAGCAGCCGACCACGCCAACTGGAGGTGGGACAGCCCTCGATCGAACGGTCCTGCCGATCGCGGAGCCGCCCCGCCAAACCTACAAGGAACTCGATGCGCGGAATGCGAAACCGCCGGCCCGGTTCGAAGTAAAGGCGCCGGCCCGTGCGCCCAACGTCGTGATCGTGCTGGTCGACGACGTCGGCTTCGGCGGGCCGAGCACGTTCGGTGGTCCCATCCGTACCCCAACGATGGACCGCCTCGGGCAGAGGGGCCTGCGCTTCAACAACTTCCACACCACCGCGCTCTGCTCGCCAACGCGCAACGCGCTCAAGACCGGACGGAACCACCACTCGGTGAATACCGGCTCGATCATGGAGAGCTCGACCGCCTTCCCCGGCAACACCGGACAGAACCCGAACAGCGTGGCGCCGCTCGCGGAGATGCTGCGGCTCAACGGCTACAGCACCGGCGCCTTCGGCAAGTGGCACGAGACCGCGGCGTGGGAAACGAGCGTGTCCGGGCCGTTCGATCGCTGGCCCACCCATCAGGGTTTCGACAAGTTCTACGGATTCATCGGCGGTGAAACCGACCAGTGGTACCCGCTCATCTACGACGGCTCGATCAAAATCGACCCGCCGAAGATGGAGAACTACCACTTCACCGTGGATATGACCAACCAGGCCATCAACTGGGTGAAGGCCCAGCAGTCGATGACACCCGACAAGCCGTTCTTCGTCTATTACGCGCCGGGCGCGACGCATGCGCCGCATCACGTGCCGAAGGAGTGGGCCGACAAATACAAGGGCCAGTTCGACAAGGGCTGGGACGCGGTTCGCGCCGAAACGCTGGCGCGGCAGAAGAAGCTGGGCGTGATCCCGGCCAATACGCAACTGGGCGACAGGCCGAAAGACATCAAGCCCTGGGACTCGCTGCCCGAGGCAGAGCGGCGTCTTTACGCGCGTCAAGCCGAAGTGTTCTCGGGATTCCTCGAGCATACCGACGCGGAAATCGGCCGCTTCGTGAAGGCGCTCGAGGACATCGGCGAAATGGACAACACCGTGTTCATCTACATCGCCGGCGACAACGGCTCCAGCGCCGAGGGTGGCTTCGTCGGGATGTACAACGAGATGACCTATTTCAACGGCGTCACCGAGAAGGTCGAGGATCTCATCCCGTTGATCGACAAATGGGGCGGTCCGGAAACCTTCCCGCACATGGCCGCCGGGTGGGCGGTGGCGTTCGATACGCCGTTCTCGTGGACCAAGCAGGTGGCATCCGACTTCGGCGGCACCCGCAACGGGATGGTCATTCACTGGCCGCAGGGCATCAAGGACAGCGGCGGACTCCGCAGTCAGTTCTCGCACGTCATCGACATCGCCCCGACGATTCTCGAGGCCGCCACCCTGCCCGAACCGAAATCGGTCAACGGCACGGTGCAGACGCCGATCGAGGGCACGAGCCTGGTGTACGCCTTCAACGATGCCAAAGCGCCGGAGCGCCACAAGACGCAGTACTTCGAGATGTTCGGCAACCGCGCGATCTACAACGATGGCTGGTTCGCAAGGACGATCCACCGCGCGCCATGGCAGACCACCGGTCTGCCGCCACTGACATCCGATGTCTGGGAAATCTTCGACGTCAAGAATGACTTCAGCCTCACCAGGAACCTGGCGTCGGAACAGGCCGCGAAGCTGAAAGAGATGCAGGCCCTGTTCATGAGCGAAGCCGAGAAGTACCACGTGCTGCCGCTCGACGACCGCACCATCGAACGGATGAATCCGGCGCTCGCGGGCCGGCCCGATGTGCTCGGCGACCGCAAGTCGCTCACGCTGTATGAAGGCATGCAGGGCATGATGGAAAACACCTTCATGAACATCAAGAACCGCTCGAGCAAGATCACCGCGGAGCTCGAGGTCCCGGCCCGCGCCAGCGGCGCCATCCTGTCGCAGGGTGGGCGCTTCGGCGGCTGGTCGCTGTTCATGAAGGATGGCAAGCCGGCCTACACCTACAACTTCCTCGGGCTCTCGCGCTACACCGTCACCGCGCCGGAGGCGCTCCCGGCTGGCCCGGTAACCGTCACACTCGACTTCGCGTACGATGGCGGCGGACCCGGCAAAGGCGGCAAGGCGACGCTGTTCATCAACGGTAAACAGGTCGCTGAGGCACGCGTGGAGAAGACGCAGCCCAACATCTTCTCCGCCGACGAGACGGCTGACGTCGGCATGGACAATCAGACACCGGTCGCCGAGGGCATCGGCATCGGGTCGGAGACTCGATTCGCCGGGAAGATCAAGAAGATCACCCTGGAAGTGAGATAGAACAGAGGGCGAACGCCGTGTCTAACGCCATCACGCTCGAATCGGTTGCGAAGTACGCCGCGATCCTCAGCACCTTTGTCGCCATAACGGTCGGCATCGGGCAATACCGGCGCGGCGTCTCGCAGAGCATCAGGGAGCTCGAATGGAAGCAGGCCGATATGGCGCGAACCCTGATCAACGGCATGATGGCCGATGAAGGGTGGCAGGCGATGACCATGCTCGACTGGGAGGAAGGGCGCGACTACGAGGTCGCGCCCGGCAGGAGAGTGCATATCTTTCCCGGTGATGTCCGCGTCGCACTCGAAGCGTCCTTGCGGACCGACGGGCCGAAGCGCACGGAGACACAACGATTCATCACCGACCGGTTCGACCGCTTTCTGTTCCGAGTGAGTCAGTTGAACGCGGCGGTAAATTCGGGCCTCGTACGACAGGAAGATGTACGGTTTCCGCTCGAGTGGTACGTCGAGAAACGGATCTGTCGACACAAGAAGCTGATTCTTACGTACATGGCCGAATACTCCACGAGTGGGTCGAGACAGTTCTTCGAGTCTCTCGAGGCCTGGCGGCGATGCGCTCCGGGCTAGTCAAGCACCAGAACAGAGCCTCCTTACGGCATCGACCACGAGTTCAGGCTCGTCGAACTGGATCCAATGTGCGCTCCCTGTCGCGACGATGTGGCGGCCGGCGACTGATTCTTCGACCAGGCTCCGATGCACGGCGAGCTGCTCAGCCGGCTGGTGGCCGCTGGAGATAACGGTGAGCGGTATCTCAGGAGGGGGAATCACGGTGGCAATTGCTTCGCGATGGCGTTCCAGGGTAGCAAGGCTATCCGCCATGGCATGGAAGCACTTGGGTTCGCACCACAAAGCCTGGACGATGGGCTGAATCTCCGGTGGAAGCTTCCGCACTTCACCAACCAACCGTTCCAGCGTTCGTGCTGCAGTCGGGCCGAAGATTCTGACGAACCGGCGCGGCGCGCCTGGCGCACCACCAGTAAGCAGCGCCAGGCATGCGCGGACGACACCCACACGCGCCAGCAGGGCCCCGATGCGTGACAGCTTCTGGGCACCCCAGAGCAGCCGCGCCCGTTGCGGCGTCGTCGCGAGCCACTCGGTCGCGGGATCGACCAGAACGAGACCTGCAACTCGCGAACGGTGACGCGCAGCGTACGCGGAGACGAGGAAGCTGCCGAATGAATGGCCAACGAGGATGTATCGTTTGTCTGGCGCGATGCTCGCGAGTAGAGTCGCCAACTCGTCAACCATCTGGTCGAATGTTCGTGGGCACGAAGCCGGTTCGCTCCAGGCAAGGCCGGCGCGATCGTACGAGCAGACCCGCGTGAACGCAGCGATCTGTGGCTGCACAACTGCCCAGCTCAGGGAGGAAGCCGCAATGCCCGACTCGAGCAGGACAACCGGGTTGCCATCGCCGGAACAGGTGACGTGCAGCCGATGACCGCCGACATCGATGAAGTTGCCAGGCGCAGCGAAACGGCGGCGCTGGCGTCTGCCGCCAATCTGTTGATAGGTAATCCCGACGGCGAGTAGTGCTGCAAGCGAAGCAACGAAGACCATGTTCTCTAGATCACATTGGCCGTTCGCCTTAGTTGGGCGCGCGAGTGTACGCGGCAGGATTGTCGTCGAACTCCATCTTACAGACCTGCGAGCAGAAGTAGTACTTCTGTCCTCCGTACTCGGACGAGCCCCACGCGGACTCCTCACCCACACTAGCTCCACAGACGGCGTCGGACAGTGTGGTGTGCGCGATTCGGGGGCGAATGCTGCGCGAGCGTATCGTGAATGCGGCGACTGTTGGCCGAACCAGGCGCTCGAATTCCGCATAGGGCATGCGGATCGACTCATGATGTGATCCTGCCTCGAACACGATTTCCCTATCGGCGGCAAGAGTGTCATCGACAACAACGTCCTGGCGATAGAGCGGGCCCAGGGGTGGCATGGCTCCGATCTCGCAATCGGTGTACAGACCCTTGAGCTCGTCCTCGCGTGCCAGCCGAAGAGAATGCGCGTGTGTCACGTCCCTGAGCCGCTCGAAGTCCACTTTAAGGGGCGCCGGGAGCACTGCGAGACCCGGTCGGTCGTCCGCGATATAGACCACGACTTTGGCCCACTCGTGCCCCGGAACGTGAGCGGCCGCGGCCCCCTCTTGTGCGGTGTACGCGACACGATGCGTCAGCACCGAGTAGCGCGCGCGATGTCGGTCAAGAAATTCCGATATCGAAGCCGGTATCGCCATTACACACCTCCAGCATGACCATTCTGCACACCACGGTTGAGCACGCATGTCCGCCCGCGCTTCGCGCCCTAGTCGCCCCCCACCGGCTTGATGCGGAGTCGCAGCGAGAAGCGGTGCCCGAGCAGGATGCCGTCGTCATCGGCGAGCGGCGGCAACAGGAAGGACACCACTTCGCCGGCCTTCACAGTCGTCGGGTATTCCGTCTTGCCCGTCTTGGGCCACACGCCGAACGCAGTCTTCTCGTTGATATAGCGGCGCGTCAAATTGAGCGTCATGTTGACGTCGCCATCGGAACCCACGACACCGGTAAGAATCGTCCCGAATACCTCGACGGCAATCGGTGTGCTGAAGGAATCGCGGCCCACCGTCAGGTGCAGATCGTCGAAGTAGAAGTCCCCTCTGCCGCCGTCGCGCATGCGAACGACCTGCCGCTGCGACGATTCTTTGCCGTCGGGCGCTTTGTGCACGAACCAGAGTTCCGCTTCGATCAGCTTCTCCATGGACCGCTGGGCGGACGTTTCTGGCAGCAGCCGCGCTTCGAGCGTGAGCCTGGAGGCACGACACCCCCGGTCGGGGCGCAGCGCCGACAACGTGTCAAGGACGGCCGAGCGTTCCGCTGCCTGCGTGGGAAGCGCCGTAAGCAGTGGTTTGTCGGCCGCTGCACCGCTCGCGCTCCACATGCGTTGCGTCGTCAACAAGACGTCGGCACGCACCGGCGCCTTTGACTCCGGTGCATAGGTGACCGGTCCCAAGAACACTCGCCACCCATACACGGCTTGCGGCGGTTCGGTCGCCGACACGGCGATCCCATCGCAGACGCTCTTGGGCACGAACACGAATATCGTTTGCCGGCTCCGCAGATCTCCGACCATCGAGAACAGCGTCGTCACCTTGGTGCGGCCGTTCGAGTCGGTCGTGCGCGCGAAGACTTCCAGTCCGGTGGCCGCCGGGGCGACCTGTACCGTCGCGGCGAGCGCAATGGCGAGCGTGAACGAAACCATCATCAGTCACCGCCTTTCGATTCATGCCAGTTGACGCCTGGCTCCAGCTGAATGACGCGCGTCGGTTCGGGTGGCGCGACACTCTGCGTCGAACTCGTGGGGACGACGAGCTGTTCGCGCGGCGGGGTGCGAGCGCCTGCCACGTAGCCCAGGCCGACAAGCGCCAGCACGACGCCCGCGGCGCGCGCATACGAGAGAAGTGCGCCAGGCGAGCAACGGGTGCAACGGCCGCAGGCTGGTCCGACAGCAGTTGCCGAATGGCCAGGGCGTCGACCAGGTAGGCGCGGCCTTCGGCGGCTGCGAGTGCGGCATCGAGCGCCGCCGGGCCCACGGTTTCGCCGTCGAGGAACGCGTCGATGGTGGATTCGATATTCATTCCTGGTTCCTTCCCGAAAGCCTGACGCCGCGCGCCCGTTCGACGACCAGCACGTCCTGCAGCATGACCCGGAGCGCTTGCCTGGCCCGCTGCAGACGGGCGCGAACGGCATCGGTCGTGATACCGCATGTGGTGGCGATCTCGTCGTAGGTGAGACCCGCCGACTCGCGCAGCATGAGGACATCCCGATCGAGCGCTGACAGCTTCCCGATGGCGTCGTTGACGATGAGCGCGGTGTCGTGTGCTGCCGACGTGTCCGCGTGCGGCGCGTCGGGCGCCAGCGCGAGGTGGCGAGACGTGTCGCGAATGTGATTGAGCGCGAGGTTCCGCGCGATACGAAAGATCCATGCGCGCTGCTCCGGCTCGTGGTCAGGCGCGTTCGACGTCGTGGCGCGCAGAAAGGTCTCCTGCGTCAGGTCCTGCGCGGTCTCGCGCTGGCCCAGCATCCGCGTCAGGTAACGCAGCACCTGCGGCTGGTAGCTCAGGTAGAGGCGCTCGACGCGAGGGGTGTCCGGCATCGGTTACTAACTACTAGAACACCCCGGGCGACCGAAAGTGTCAAAGGCCTGCGATTGAAGGACAATCTCTACCGTGACTGCTGACAAACCCGAGGATGCGTTCGTGGACCTTTAAACAGAACTTCGCCGGGACATCGAAGCCGTGTCGCAGATTGACGCAGTTCCCACGATCCTGGATGTCGTGTGTCGCGCAACGGGCATGGGGTTCGCCGCCGTCGCGCGCGTCACCGACACACGGTGGATTTGCTGTCAATCGGTCGACCGTATCGGCTTTGGGCTCGGGCAAGGCGGCGAGTTGAAGATCGAGACCACAATCTGCGACGAGATTCGTGGGCATGGCGAACCAGTGGTCATCGACCATGTTTCCGCCGATGCGCTTTTCTGTCGTCACCCGACCCCAGCGATGGATGGCTTTCAAAGCTACGCCTCGTTTCCGATCTGGCGCCGGTCCGGTGAGTTCTTTGGCACGTTATGCGCGATCGACCCAAAGCCAGCGCGTGTCGACACACCTGAGATCAGAGGCATGTTCCGATTGTTCGGCGATCTGATCTCGTTCCACCTGGATGCGCAGGAACGCCTCCAGGCCAGCGAAGCCGCCTTACTCGATGAACGCGAGACCGCCGTGCTGCGCGAGCAGTTCATCGCCGTGCTCAGCCACGACCTTCGCAACCCGCTCAACGCGCTCAGCACCGGTGCGCAGTTGTTGCGTTCGATGCCGCAGGCCGAAGCGCCTCGCGTGTTGGGACGAATGGAGCGCAGCATCAATCGGATGTCGGAACTGATCGCCAACCTCACGGATTTCGCGCGCGGCAGGCTCGGCGGCGGCCTGATCCTGACCCGCTCGACGGATCGAGCGCGATTGGACGCCGAACTGCATCAGGTCATCGCCGAGCTTGGCGCGGCATGGCCTGATCGGGATATTCGCGCGAACATTTCAATTGCCCAGGATGTCTGCACCGATGTGCCTCGGATCGGTCAACTGTTGTCCGACCTGCTCGGCAACGCCCTTACACATGGCGCACCCGATCGACCTGTGGGCGTGAACGTGGAGACGACAAACGGAGTCTTCGAGGTCAAGGTCACCAATGCCGGAGGGCCGTTGTCCGAAGTCGACCGCAACCGCCTCTTTCAGCCGTTCGTGCGGGGCGCGGGTGACGCGCATCAGGAAGGCTTGGGCCTCGGCTTGTACATCGTCAGCGAGATTGCGCGGGCGCACGGCGGAGCGATTGGTGTCGAATCGAACCAGGATGAGACTGTCTTCACTTTTCGGCTTCCTATCTCGCAGGATCCTTAAAGTGGTACCGGACGAGTCTGACCGAGGCCGTGCGATAGCTTAGGCCGGCAACGCGATCGTGGTTTCTGGCGTGGGGCCGGTGCGCAATGATTGGCGCGTGGATTTGTACAGGTTCTCCTGATAGGCTGCGGGTGCATGAGACATCTCACCATGCGACTGTCGATGCTCGCCGTAGCGACCGCAATGTCCTGGCCTGCCCTCGCGCAACAGCCGTCGCCCGAGGCATCATCGCAGCCGGCCGCGGCGGAGAAGGAAGCGCGCTCGCCGTGGCTGCTGGTGCCGATGTTCTCGTCGAGCCCGAAACTCGGCACCGCAGTCGGTGGACTGGGCGCCTACATGCACGTCTTCGATCCAGAGAGCCGCGTGTCGCTCTTCGGCGCGACCTACCGGTACACATCCACAGACTCACAGATCTTCAGCGCGTTTGCCCGCACATCCTCCGGCGCCGATCACCATCGCATCGTCCTGATCGCGGCATTCGGGCTCATCAAGAACGACTACGACGACTATCTCGGGACCGGGCAGCCGCTGAAGACCGACGATGATCTGAAAGCCCTGGCGGGGCGGTATCTGTTTCGCGTCAAGGGAGACTGGTTCATCGGCGGGCAGGGGAGTGCCGCCAATTACCAGGTGCTCGGAGCGACCGCGGAAGACGATCTCGTGCTCGAGACACTAGGCGTACGCGGTTTCGAGTCGGCAGGGGTGGGCGTCACGCTGATGCACGATTCGCGCGACAACGAAGACATGCCCACGACGGGCTGGTTCCTGAATCTCAATAATATTGCCTATCGTGAGGCGCTCGGTGGGGCCGAGTCGTTCGATGCGTATCGCGTCGACCTCAAGACGTTCTGGAAGCACGGCGGCGGCCACGTGCTGGCGGTTCGCCAGTACAACTGGTTGACGAGCGATGCCCCAGCGGCCGCGCAAGCGACGGTCATTCTTCGCGGTTACAAACAGGGCCAGGACCTGTCGTCCAACATGTCCTCACTCGAAGTCGAAGAACGCTGGTCGTTCAACGCGCGATGGGGCGCCACGCTGTTTGGCGGTGCGGCGGGATTGTACGGCGACGCCCCGGCTCCGCTCGAACGAAGCGTCTATCCGACGATTGGAGCGGGCTTGCAGTTCGTCATCAAGGCCAAGGAGCGCATGAACGTGAACCTCGAGTATGTGCAGGGCATCGAAGACAACCGCGGCGTCTATCTGAAGCTTGGCTACGCGTGGTGACGAACCAACGCGTTCTGCCCGACGGACGAGTGGAACTCATCGACACCCGGCGGGTCGAGGCCAGCCCGCACTACAACGAGGATCTCGCGCCGGTTCCGATCGCGCGCCGAACCTGGACAACCTACAACTACGCGGCGCTCTGGATCAGCATGGCGCACAGCATCCCGACCTACATGCTTGCCTCGGGACTCATGGCGGCCGGCATGGACTGGTCGCAGGCGCTCTTCACCATCCTGCTCGGCAACCTGATCGTCCTGATTCCCATCCTGCTCAATTCGCACCCGGGTACGAAGTACGGGATCCCGTTTCCGGTCTTCGCCCGGGCCGCATACGGCACGCTCGGCTCGAACATCCCGGCGCTCATGCGCGCGCTGGTGGCCTGCGGCTGGTTCGGCATCCAGGCCTGGATCGGCGGCGAGGCGATACACACGCTAATCGGAACGGTCGTGCCCGGCTGGCCGGGGCTGCTCGGCCCTGGCTTTGCCGGTCACACGACCACGGAGTGGCTGTCGTTCCTCCTGTTCTGGGGCCTGAACGTCTACATCATCTACCGCGGGATGGATCTGCTGCGCGTCGTGGAAAACTGGGCCGCGCCGTTCGTGCTCGTGATGACGGCGCTGTTGCTGTGGTGGGCCGTGGTGCGGGCCGACGGATTCGGCCCCTTGCTGGCGCAACCCGGCAGGTTGAATTCCGTCGGCGAATTCCTGCCGGTGTTCATTCCCTCGCTGACCGCGATGATCGGGTATTGGGCGACCCTGTCGCTCAACATGCCGGATTTCACGCGATTCGGCCGCAGCCAGCGCGAGCAGATCATCGGCCAGGTGGTGGCGCTGCCCACCACGATGTCGTTGTTCGCGGCCATGGGTGTGATGATCACGAGCGCCACGGTGGTCATTTATGGCGAATCCGTCTGGGACCCCGTTCAGCTCGTGGGCCGATTCAGCTCGCCGATTGTCGTCGCCATCGCGATGTTCACCGCAGTTGTGGCGACCCTGGCGGTGAACATTGCCGCGAACGTCGTCTCGCCGGCCAACGACTTCGCGAACGCCTGGCCGCGGCTGATCACCTTCAAGACCGGCGGCCTTCTAACCGGTCTGCTCGGTATCGCGATTCAGCCGTGGAAGCTGCTGGCAGATCCTTCGGGATACATCTTCACGTGGCTCCTCGGCTACTCCGGTGGCCTCGGCTCGATTGCCGGCGTGCTGATCGCCGACTATTGGATCATCCGGCGGCGTGACCTGCACCTCGAGGACCTGTATCTCGATCACGGCGTCTACCGCGGGTGGAATTGGCGGGCTCTTGCCGCCACGGCCATCGGCTGCGCGCTGGCGTGGGGCGGGCTGATCGTGCCGGCGTTGAGGCCGCTGTACGACTACGCCTGGTTCGTGGGTTTCTTCGCGGCGGGGTTGACCCGTATCGTGCTGGGGTCGGCTGGTATCCGAGCTGTGACCATTGTCCCCTGATGGGCGTTCGACTCGATTGTCAACGTGCCGTTTACCAGGTGCAGCCGTTCCTGCAGGCTCACAAGTCCGAGTCCACCTTTGCCGCCGGCCGCTTTTGCATCAAAGCCCACGCCCTCGTCGGATACCTGGAGCACGATGGCGCCTTCGGCACCACTGAGACGGACGTTGAAAATCTTCGCACCGCTGTGCTTGATGCCATTTCGCAGTGTCTCCTGGACGACGCGAAAAATGCATATCGAGACATCGCTCGAAAGGAAGGCAGGCACGTCGGTATCCGTGAAGTTGACGTCAACACCATGCTGCTCAGAGACGTCGCGACAGAAGGAACCTACCGAAGCGACCACGCCCGGATGATCGGGCTGGCGAGAGTGGAGTTCGTAAGAGAGTTCCTGGACGCTGTGTGCGATCTCCTTGCCGAGCTTCGAAGCCTTCGTGATGTCACCAAGAGGTTCAATCGCGGAACCGGGCAAGGTCTTCGCGATGCGATCGAGTTGGATGCAGAGCATCGCCAGACGCTGGCAGATGTCGTCATGGAGCTCCCGTGCAATCCGTGAGCGCTCCTTCTCCTGGGCTTCGATAATCCTGTCGTTCAGTCGTGCGACCTCTTCCTGTTGCAGTTTCAATCGCTCACTGCGGCGCAGGGCCTCTTCCACCCGCTTCCGCTCCGTAATATCAAGGGTCACCGCCACCCCGCCGATCACATTTCCGTGCGTATCGTGAATGGGGGCTCCGGATGCTTCGGCAATCCATCTGCGTCCGCTTGGCAGTTCGATCTCGAGTTCAACAGGTGGGATGATGCGGTCTTCCGAGACCGCACGTTGTAACGGCAGCTCGAACTCTGTGAGCAGGCGTCCATTACTGCTGTATTTGGTGTGCCGTCCTGCTGCGTCCTCCTCAAGGGCGGAGGCAGAGATGTTGTCCTCCGGCGTGGCATCGAACTGCGCCAATGTGGCGGCGTTGCCGGAGATGCGCTGGCAGGTCGCGTCATCCGAGAAGTGAACTCCCACCGGCAACGCCTCCAGCAGCGCCTTCAACCGTTGCTGTGTCTCGAACAGTTCCTGCTCGGGCGAGCGGGGTTGGCGCTCAGAGGGTTTGCTTGGGGCTGGATTCATGTGGCGGTCGCTCACTTGCCATATTGAACCCCAATCCATCCCTGATCGTGCGTGTCTTGTTGAAGCGAGGCGCCGGATGGTAAGATCATGAGTCTTTCCCACCTGATCCTCGGTAGCTCAATGGCAGAGCATCCGGCTGTTAACCGGAGGGTTGCTGGTTCGAGTCCAGCCCGAGGAGCCAGCCTTCGCTCGCGCTTCGCGCGAGCTTCGGCTAGGCCGCTCGCTTCGCTCGGCGGCCACTCAGACACCGCATCATGCGCTCTTCGAAGGCTGTCTCGCCGTAGCGGCGCTCCAATCAACCGGCCGCGAAGGCGGACATCCGCGCACTTTCTACAACCCGCCTCGTACCCTTGGTGAAGAGAATTGCGTACGTCCGTGGATGCAGTGCAGACTGACGGCCGTTTTTTGAGTGGCCTTGTCCATGCGACCCGTGGAGCATGGCTGACCAGAAGCGAATCGTCTACATTGTCCGCAGCGACCGCGAGCCGGCACGACACTACACCGGCCTGACGAGTGACCTGCCTGGTCGGCTCAAGTGGCATAACGGGAGTGACTGGGGTTACGGTGTGCGCTACCGACCCTGGGCACTCCTCGTCGCCCTCGAGTTCCGCACCGAAGCGACCGCGCGGCGCTTCGAGAAGTATCTGAAGTCCGGGTCGGGCCGCGCGTTTGCCAAGCGCCACTTCGATCCAGTCACGACTGAGGATTGAGGGCTTCAGTCAAAAGCGAGCGATGTCGAGAGTGACACGCGGTGGAAGGGTTGGCTTCAGCGGCCGTTCTGCGACGGCCTGCCGTTCCATCGCCAGGAGTGTATGGCTTAAACTCGCCGCGTGGGCTTCTTGACCTTCAGCATCAACGTCACCCTGGACGGCTGCGTCGACCACCAGGAGGGAATCGCCGACGACGAGACACACGCCTTCTTCACCCGCCTCATGGACGAGGGCGGGGCGATGCTGTGGGGCCGCGTCACCTACGAGATGATGGAGAGCTACTGGCCGGCGGTCGCCCGCGGCGACGAGGAGGCGCCGCCGGCGATGCGCGAGTGGGCGGTCAAGCTGGAGGCCAAGCCGAAGTACGTGGTGTCGTCGAGGCGAAAGGACTTCCCGTGGACCAACAGCCACCACATCGCCGGCGACCTGCGCACGGGCGTGCAGAAGCTCAAGGACGCGACCCCGGCCGGCGTGCTCCTCGGTAGCGGCAAGCTCGCGACCGAGCTGGACCGGCTGGATCTGATCGACGAGTACAAGTTCCTCGTCCAGCCCAGGATCGTCGGCCACGGCCCGACCCTGTATCAGGGCGGGCTGCCCAGCACGCGACGGCTCGAGCTGGTCTCGGCGAAGCCGCTCCGCAGCGGCGCGGTCGCCATGCACTACCGGCGCGCGCGCTGACTCAGAGCAGCATCGTCGCGCCCAGCTCGCGGGCCAGCGCGCTCGCGCAGCATCTGCTCGCGGCCTGGCGGGTGCTCACAGGTCGATGGCCACCTTGAACCCGCCCATCGCCATGCGCTTGACGTCAAACGGCATGCCTTTGGGATCCATCATCGCGGCAATCCGCTCGTCCCGCATCACCTTCTTGTTGACGGCGTCGCGGTGGGCCCGCGACTTGTAAACGATCCAGGAAAACACGACCGTCTCGCCGGCCTTGGTTTTGACCATTTTCGGAAACCCAGTCATGCCCTTGATGTTCAGATCGTCACCGACGCACTCGCGATACTCGACCGCGCCATGCTCCTTCCAGACCTTGCCGGCCTTGCGAGACATCTCGAGATAGGCCTTGACCTTGCGTTTCGGAACCGGCAACAGGAAGCCATCGACATAGGCCATTGATCCACTCCATTCCGCCCGCGATCCGCGGACACTGGTTTCCGATTCTTGACCGGCGCACCACATCGTGCAAGGTCGACCGTTCCCACTGCCCGCGGGCCCTTCCGACCCGAACGCTATGGACATCCGCCCGCTTCACGCATACAAGTGCCTTATGAAGAAACGCACGGTAGAAAGCCTGCCCTCGACTCACACACCCGCGACAGCTATCGGCGCGGAAGCAATCGGCGCCCAGGCGATCGGCGCCCAGGCGATCAAGGCCCAGGGTATCGGCGCCCTCGCAATCGGAGCTCTCGCCGTCGGAGCCATCGCGATTGGCACGCTGGCCCTCGGCCGCCTGGCCATCGGTCGTCTAGCGATCCGACGCAGCCGCCTCGGCGTCGTCGAGATCGACGAACTCCGTGTCGGCCGCCTTCATGTACGCGAACTGGTCGTCGATGAGAGGCGATAGCGTCCGCCGCTCTCGTCGTCACAGCACGATGTCGTGCCTCACGGGCAGCGCCGGTGGGAGATCGGTTTCGCCCAGCATCTCGCCAAGTTCGATCTCGAGAAGGCGACTGATCTGGGAGATCGGAACGTCGTTCGCCGCTCCTTCGAAAGGGTTCGCCGTGCTCTCGCCGACCTGGTCGAGGGACACGTACATCCAGGACACCAGTGCACTGAAGGGAATCGCGAGCCACGCCATCTGGCCGGCGAGGAGTCCCGAAACGCCGGCGTTCAGTCGATCGAACTCGTTGATGACGCAGAACGGCAGCAAGGCGGCGAAGCACCAGACGAAGATCGTATTGATCCTCGCGTACTGTCTCGGGTACGGAAAGTTCTTGATCCGCTCCGCTTTGCTCTGCTGATCGAGCAGGTCTTTGAGGGTCTTCTGCATCTCGGTGTGGTGCAGCACCGCCAGCTCTTGGTGTGCGAACAGGTCCCTGATCGTCGCGCTCTGTGCACCGATCAGCCAGCTGCCCTTGTTCTTCGTTGCCATCACTCGCACCAGCTCATCCTCGGGCAGGTACTTCGCCAGCTCCACTTCCAGCGGGCTCTCGGTCTCTGGAATCGAGTAGAACTTCCTGCGGTATTCGGTGTTCGCCGTGCTGGTAACGCTCTCCCAGATCCGGGGCTCACGCAGCTGATAGCGCAGTACCGTCAGCCAGGCCAGGTGCCGCCTGACGAGCGTCCTCGTGCTCCTCGGGTTTGCCGGAAAGTCCCGGCTGACTATTCCCCAGGTACCGGCTGGCGCTGGCGATCGCCGACCAGACTTGTTGCGCTTCCACTGTGCGGCTGTAGGTTTGGGCGTTCTTGAAGCCGACGATGAACGAGGTCGCCGTCCCGAGCAGCACGGCCAACGACCAGGGCAACGCAATCCATTTCTGGCCGAGTAGCTGGTACACGGCGACCGGAACGATCGCGAGCGCGAGCACGACATAGACCTTGCGTCGTGTCCAGACGAGAAACTCCGAGAGCGTGTACGACTTGCTGACTTTCATGAACTGCTGGCCCGGCTGGTTGCGGCGCGAACACCAGACCACCAAACGAGGCCGATAAACAGCGCCTGAAGCGCTACTCTCGGAATCAGCGGTGTGACAGGTGCGCCCCGCAGCGTGACCTCCGATACCGCCGCGTGGATGTTGGCAGGCAGCACGGCCAGGAGAAACACGACCAGCGCGACCGCAGCAACGCGGCGTGTGCGGGGTACGAGGAGGCCGATGGCACCGAGGATCTCGCAAATACCGGTGAATGTCACCATCAGCTCAGGGTTTGGGATCGCCGGGGGCACCATCCGGACCAGATCGGCCCGCATGCTGTTGAAGTGCGCGGCGGCCGTGAAGCAGAACATGACCGCTAGCCCGACTCTGGTAGCGGCGGTCCAGTCCCGAAGTGGTCGCGCACCGAACTGGCCCACCAGCCGAGCGAGGAGGGTAGCGGCGACTAGAACGAACAGCGGCGCCACGGTTTTAGGCGATCACGTTGTTGCCCGTGAGCGGCGGAGCCATTCGTTGAAGTCGATGCTGCCGAGACGCGCTTCGCCCAACGGCACGAGCGACTGCTCCTCGACGCGGCCACCAAAGTATCGGGCCTCGGGATCGCTCACGACCGTACGTGGGTCGCCGATCGCCTTCAGGTAGCGGGCAACCATTTCGTTGAACGGTACTCGTTCCGGACCGGCGATCTCGACGGTACCGTTTCGTGGCGGCGCGATCGCCACTTCTGCGGTGATGGCAGCCACGTCATCAGCTGCGATGGGCTGGAACATGCCGGGCGATAGTCGGACCGTGCTGCCATCTGTGCCTGACGCGGCGATGCCGCCGAGGAACTCAAAGAACTGGGTCGAGCGGATGATGGTGTGAGGGATGCCGGAGGCCTTGATCAGGTTCTCCTGGGCGACCTTTGCGCGAAAGTATCCGTTGTCGGGCGTCCGGTCCGTTCCGACAATAGAAAGCGCGACATGGTGCCGAGCGCCAGCCGCGCCCTCAGCCGCGAGAAGATTGCGGCCGGAGGTTTGAAAAAACTCCAGCACCGCGTTGTTTTCAAATGACGGCGAGTTGGAAAGGTCGATCACCACCTGCGTGCCGGCCATGGCCTCCTTAAGGCCTTCGCCAGTGATCGTGTTGACACCGGTATTGGGCGAGGCTGCCAGGACATCGTGACCACCCCGGCGCAGAATCGCGACGGTCTTCGAGCCGATCAGGCCGCTGCCGCCGATCACGACGATCTTCATTCCCAACCTCCTAGTTCAGCTCTTGATGAAGGCGAGAAGGTCGGCATTGACCACGTCGGCATGCGTCGTGCACATGCCGTGCGGGAACTTCTCGTAGACCTTCAGGGTGCCTTTCTTGAGGAGTTTCGCGGACAGCAGCGCGGAATCGGCGATCGGGACGATCTGGTCGTCGTCGCCATGCATGACGAGCGTTGGGACATCGATCACCTTCAGGTCCTCAGTGAAGTCCGTCTCCGAGAAGGCCTTGATGCCGTCGTAATGCGCCTTCGCAGCGCCCATCATCCCCTGGCGCCACCAGTTATCGATCACGCCTTGAGACACCTTCGCACCCGGCCGGTTGTAGCTGTAAAAGGGGCCGCTCGCGAAATCGCGATAGAACTGCGCGCGATTGGCGGCGAGCTGTTGCCGGAGGCCGTCAAATACCTCGATCGGCAAGCCGCCCGGATTGGCCGATGTCTTCACCATGGTCGGTGGCACGGCGCCGATGAGCACTAGCTTGGCGACACGGCCCTTGCCGTGGCTCGCGACATAACGCGTCGCCTCGCCGCCGCCGGTCGAATGGCCAACGTGGATGCCGTCGCGCAGGTCAAGATGCGCAACGACCGCGGCGGCGTCCGCAGCGTAGTGGTCCATGTCGTGCCCATCGCTGATCTGGCTCGACCGGCCATGGCCGCGCCGGTCATGAGCGATGACGCGATAGCCCTTCTGCACGAAGTAGAGCATCTGGGTGTCCCAGTCATCGGCGCTCAGCGGCCAGCCATGATGAAAGACGATGGGCTGCGCGTTCTTGGGGCCCCAGTCCTTGTAGAAGATCTCGACGCCATCTTTGGTGGTGATCGTGCTCATACGTGCTCCTTGAATTGCGCAGCGACGGTTTCCAAGCTACGCTCAGGAACGAGCACGAGAAGGCGACCCACAAGGAGACGCATCATGCCCGGCCCATCAAAACGTCCCGATACGATTGTGCTGGTTCATGGCTTCTGGGTGACGCCGCGAAGCTGGGAGCACTGGATCACGCGCTATGAAGCCCGAGGCTACCGCGTCCTCGCTCCAGCGTATCCGGGGTTCGAGGTCGAGGTCGAAGCGCTCAACCGCGATCCATCGCCCGTCGAGCGTCTCACGGTTTCCGCGATCATGGCGCACCTCGAAGACGTTGTCCAGCGGCTCGAGGCGCCACCGATCCTCATGGGTCATTCAGCCGGTGGGGCGTTCGTGCAGTTGCTGCTTGATCGTGGCTACGGGGCGGTGGGAGTGGCGATCAACTCCGCGCCTACGGAAGGTGTGCGTGTCACGCCGCTGTCGCAGCTCAAGGCGTCGTTCCCGGTGCTGAAGAATCCCGCGAATCGGCACAGGGCAGTGGCGTTCACGTACGATCAGTGGCGCTACGTGTTCACCAACACATTCGACGAAGCGGACGCGCGCGCCACCTACGATCGCTATCACATCCCGGCATCAGGGGGCATTTTCTGGGACAGCGTGCTGGCGAATTTCATCCCCGGGCCCCAGGCCACCGCGGTCGACTACCATAACGACGCCCGCGCGCCTCTTCTCTTCATCTCGGGGAGCGAAGATCACTTGATGCCGCCCGCCGTCCAACGCTCGAACGCGAAGCACTACAAATCGAACACGATCACGGAGATCAAGGAATTCCCCGGAACGCTCGCATCTCATGCCCGCCCAGCAGGGGTGGGAGGAGATCGCCGACTATGCACTGGCGTGGGCCGAGAAGCACAGTACGCACAAGGACCTCAGCCCGCGGACGTGACCGCGGGCTCGACGACCGGTGGGTTTCCGGGAATCTCCAACCCCGCCTTGCGCAGCCCCTCGAGCACATGCTCGGCATGGGCGGGCTGGGCATAGAAGAACTTCTCGATCTCCTGCCTCGCGTGCTCGGGGAAGTTCGGATAGATGGCGAGCAGTTCCTGCAGCGCTCGTGCGGCCGCGTCCCGGTTCCCGAGTTGCCCGTGCACCATCGCCAGGACCACATGCGTCCAGAACTGCCCGGGCAGGTTCACACGCAGGGCATAGTCGAGGGCCCGTGAATAGTCCTTCAGACGGTAGGCGTCATGGACGAGGGGATACCACAAGAAGCCCGGATGGCGGGGGTTCAGCACCATCGCGCGTTCCATCAGCTCACGGCCGCGTTGCCAGTGGCCGCTGTAGGACATCCAGAGCGCGACCTCACCGATGATGGCGCCGTCCAGGGGATTGAGTGCCAGGGCCCGCTCGGCTGCGGTGAGAAAAGCGGCGATGTCCTTTCGGACAACGTGCGAAACACTGAGGGCGTAGTATGCCAGGGGATTGGACGGCTCGGCGGCGACGGCGCGACGGGCGTAAACGAGAGCCAGATCCTCCTGCTTTTCCCCGGCGTCGTAGTGGAGCAGATAGCCGTTTGCGTAAGCGATGGCGAGCATCGTCAGGCAGCCCGCGTGATTCGGTTCCTGCGCAATCGCCCGCTTCAAGCCGGCCAGTGCCAGCCGGTATTCCTCGGGTGTGAAGCTCTCGTAGTAGCCGAAGCTCCGCAGCATGGCTTCATACGACGTCAACGTCTCGGGGTCGCGCTCCCTGAGCGTGGTCCACATGCTGTGCGCCAGCACACCGTTCATCTCCGCGATGGTCGAGACGATCGGGGGCGCCAGGCTGTCCTGAAGCTCGAAAACGGTGTCCGGCGAATAAGGTCGGGTGTAGTTCTCCGCCCACAGGTTCGCACCCGTGCTGGTGTCGATGAGCTTCACCGCGGCGCGCAGCTGTCCCCCCGCCTGGCGCAGACTCCCTTCGAGCACGTAGCGAGCGCCGGTCGGTCCCTTCGTCAACACCCGCAGGTAGGAGAATCGGGATAATCCGGCGACGATCTCTTCCGTCAACCCTTCGCCGAGCGCGGCAAGCTCGGGGTTCGTGCCACTGCACGTGAAGGGAACGACCGCAACCCAGAATCCAGTCTCGCCACCCGACCCGACGCGAGCAGGCTGAAAGGGGGCGCCAGGCTCCGAGAGCCGACTGGCTTCGCGAAGCTGGTTGCCGACATCGCGGGCGGTCTGGATACGGCGCTGCGGATCCTTCTCGAGACAGCGCTGAATGACGCGCGAGAGTTCGTCCGGCAGTTCGGCCCGGACGTCAGTCACTGGCGAGGGCTCGTCGCGCAGGATTTGCGCACACAGAGCCGCCGACGACTGCTCCCGAAATGGCCGCCGGCCCGTAGCCATCTCGTAGAGCAGGACGCCCAGCGAGAAAATGTCCGTCCGGTGATCGAGCGGGTGCCCCCGGACCTGCTCGGGCGACATGTAGGGCAGCGTCCCCATGACGACACCGACGCTGGTGTGCATCACGGTCACCAGGTCCGCGTCAGGGGCCTGGTCCGGAGGCGGTCCGTGCAGCGTCGCGAGACCGAAGTCGAGGACCTTCACCGCTCCGCCGTCCGTCAACATGATGTTGGCGGGCTTCAGGTCGCGATGGACGATGCCCTTGTCGTGTGCGGCCGCCAGGGCGCCGGAGAGCGCATCGGCAATCGCCAGGATCCGTTCGACGTCCAGCCCACTCGCCGGAATGAGGCGATCGAGCGACTGCCCTTCGACCAGTTCCATCGTCAGGAACTGGACGTCGTCGGCTTGCTCGACCGAGTGAATCGTGACGATGGAGGGATGATTGACCGCGGCGATCGCGCGCGCCTCGCGCTGGAAGCGCTGGACCATCTCCGCCCTCGACGCCAGTTCGGCGGGCAGAACCTTGATCGCGACGTCGCGATCCAGCCGCGGGTCGCGGGCCTTGTAGACCTCACCCATGCCGCCCACCCCGATGAGCGCGACGATGTCATAGGGTCCGAGGCGGGTGCCTGGCGTGAGAGCCATCGAGTGCGGCAATTATACGGGCGGCGGCGCCGCCCCTTCCGCATCAATCGTCCCGCGGCTCACTTGCGATTACGAATCGAATAGAGCCGGTGCTGGGTCCTGATCAGGAGCCTGTCGCCGACGATCGCGGGCGTCGCCATCGAGAAGTCATCGAGGGAATTCTTGCGCACGAGTCGGTACTCGTTGGCCGCCTCGATCACGAAGGTGTCGCCCTCCTCGCTCATCGCGAAGACGTGACCGTTATACGCCCACGGCGACGCCGTGAATGCCGATGCCCCCGGCGCCACGCGCGATTGATAGCTGCGCTCACCGGTCTCAGCGTTGCGACGCGACAAAATGCCCTTGTCGTTCAGCACATACAACGCATTCTGGTAGATGACGGGGGTGGGCAAGTAGGTCCCGCCGGCCAGCCGGTCGTACCACGCGACGTGATCGTTGTGGGTCTCTGCGCCTGGCGGTGTGATGTCGCCGGCACCGCCGGCGCGGACAGCGACAATCGGCTTGTTGTCGTCGGCGCCGCTGCCCGAGGTCACGTAGAGGAGGTCGTTCCACGCGAAGGGACTCTGCACAGCGACCCCGCCCATGCGATTCAATCGCCACAGCTCGCGGCCGTCCAGGCTGTAGCTGATGGCGACCCCGGGCCCGAGCGTGACCAGTTCGGTCCGGACACGGTTCTCCCACACGAACGGCGTCGACCATCCCATCTTCCGTGCCGGCTGCACGGTTCGCGGCGTGCGCCAGAGCTCTTTGCCGGTACCAGTATCGAAGGCCGCGACGAAGCTTTGCTCCTCGTTGTCGTTCAGCACATACAGGCGATCCTTGTGCAGTGCAGGAGAGGCGCCGGTGCCCCAGTCACGAGTGGTGGTATGAGACTTCAGCGGCGTGGCCCACGACTGCTTGCCGTCGAAGTCGTACGCGAACAGGCCGTAGTCGGCCGAATACACGTAGACGCGCTTGCCGTCCGTCGTCGGTGTCTCGGACGCGTAGCTGTTCTTGCTGTGGCGTCCACCGGCGGGCCGGCCGTGATACAGCTGGCGTTCCCATTTCTTCTTCCCGGTCTCGAGGTCGTAGCAGTACAGCATCAGGCTGATGACGATCTCGTGCGGCATTTCGCGATCGCGCTCATAGAGCTTCTTGTTGATGTCCTCGGACGACAGCCCCTGCTTCCGCAGTTCAGCGAGGTATTCGTTGCTGAAGTCGACGCCGAGCGAGGGCGGCTTCATCGGCTTGTCGCCCGTGGCCGCGGTGATGAAGACGCGATTCCCCCACACCACAGGCGAGGACCAGCCGACGCCCGCGACGTCTGCGACCCACTCGACGTTTTCCGTCTTCGACCAGCTGACCGGAAGGTTTCGATTCTCGGAGGTCGGATTCGAACTCGGTCCTCGAAAACGCGGCCACTGAGATTGACCGGCGGGGTCCGCGGTTGTGCGACCGCCGAGGACCCTGTTCAGCCGTCAGCGTGGACTGGACCAGTATCGGGGCGAGCAGCGCCGCTGCGCCGAACGCCGCGATCGCTATCAAGAGCTTGATGCGATGTTGCATGTGATGAATCCGTTCGAGGCGTCGATTGTAGAACGATTCACCGCAGTCGAAGGAAGGTGTGGAGCGATGAGCGGCTGAAGCTACCGCCGCAACGCCTCGATCGGCTGAATGCGCGCCGCGCGGCGGCCCGGCACGGCGCACCCGAGGAACGCAACGGCGGCCAGGATGAGCGGCACCATCACCAGAGTCAGCGTGTCCCGTGGCCGGACGCCAGACAGGAGGCTCTCCATCAGCGGGCCGATGGCCAGCGCGCCGGCCAGCCCCAGCGTCGCACCGATGGCGGTCAGCAGCAGCCCGCGGCCGAGGACGAGGCGGAATGCGTCACGCGGCCTGGCGCCGAGTGCCAGCCGGACGCCGATCTCGTGGCTGCGCTGGGCGACGACATAGTTCATGACGCCGTAGACGCCGATCCCCGCCAGCAGCACGGCGGCCGCCGCGAAGACACCAAGCAGCAGCGCACCGAAGCGGTGCGGCGCAATGGTGTCGGCGGCCAGCGATTCCAGCGTCGCGACATTGGCGACGGCAATGTCCGGATCGAGGCGCGCGACTTCGCGGCGCAGCGTCTCGGCGAGCATCGCGGGACTCCCGTTCGCGCGTACCGTCACGATCATCAGCCCCCACCAATCCTGTGCGTGCGGCACGAACACGAGCGATCTCTCCTCGTCCGCGAGTCCCGTATAGCGCACGTCGCTGACCACCCCGACGATTTCGCGCAGGACGTTCTCGTCGCGCCACGAGCGGATGCGGCGGCCGAGTGGGTCGCCGGTGCCGAACACCCGCCGCGCCATCGTCTCGTTGATCACCATGACGGGCGTGGACGCCGCGATGTCTTGCGGCGTGAAGGCGCGGCCGCGCACGACGCGGATCCCGAGCGTGCGGAAGAAGTCAGGGGTCACGACGTTCCACCGCGCGGCGTGATCGCTCGACGCCGGCGGCTCCGGCTGGCCCTCGAGCAGGAAAACGCGCCCCAGACCGAAGCCGGTGCCCCCCGCGGGCAGAAACGATGTCGCCGCAGCAGCCTCGACGCCGGGCGAAGCCATCAGCGCCGCGGTCAGCCGCTGGAAGAACTGCGTCGACGGACCCTCGCCGCGGTGGCGCGCCGGTAAAGCGATGCGGCCGGTGAGCACGCGTTCGACGTCGACGCCGGGATCCACGCGCAGCAGGTGCGCGAAGCTGCGCAGCATCAGACCGGCGCCGGTGAGCATCACGATCGCCAGCGCGATCTGTGCGACGACGAGCGCTTCGCGCAGCCGTCCGGTGCGGCGCCCGGCGCTGCCCGTGCGCCCACCCTCGCGGAGCGCCTCCGCCGGATGGAACAATGAAGCGGCAACCGCAGGGAGGAGGCCGAAGGCAAAGGCGGTCGCCAGCGTGATCGCGATGGCGGCGACCGTCGCGGCGCCGTCGAGCCCCAGCGACTCGAGCATCGGCAGATTCGGCGGCGCGGCCAACACGAGGCCGCGCACCAACCACCGCGCGAGCAGCAGCCCGGCGGCGCCACCGGCAACGGCGAGCATGAGGCTCTCGGTCATCAACTGCCGAACCAACCGTACGCGGCTGGCACCGAGCGCCGTCCGTACCGCCATCTCGCGGGCGCGATCCGAGCCGCGCGCGAGCAACAGGTTCGCCAGGTTGACGCAGGCAATCAGCAGGACCAACGCCACGCCGATGAGCAGGACGAACATCACGAGCCGGATCTCTGGCTCGACGACGTATTCGCGGACGGGGACGAGGTCGGTGCTCCAGCCCTTGCGCGAGTTGGGGTGTTCCTCGGCGACACGGTCGGCGATCGCGACGACCCGCGCGCGGGCTTGCTCGATGGCGACGCCGTCGCCGAGCCGCGCGATCGACAGGAAGATCATGTTATCGCGCCGCGTCCGGACGTCCTCGTTGAGCAACGCCGTCCGCATCGGCAGCCAGAGGTCGGTGTTCATCGGCCACGTGCGGTCCCCGGGGACCACGCCGGCGATGACGACGGTGTCGCCGGCGAGGCGCATCGGCTTGCCGGCGATAGCCGGATCGGCGCCGAAACGGCGCTTCCAGAGTCGGTCCGAGATCACGGCAACACGTGTGGCCTTCGCGTCGTGATCCGAGGGGATCAGCGTCCGTCCGAGCAGTGGCTGCACCTGCAACGTCGGGAAGTACTCCGTGGTGACTTGCATCCCCACGACGCGCTCGGGCGTCTGGCCGCCGGAGATATCGACGTCGATCGGGTTGAAGAGCGCCACCTGCTCGAAGACGTCGCGCTGCTCGCGCCAGTCCATATAGTCCGCAAACGGGATGCTGCCGCGGCGGGTGTCGCGGGCCGGGTTGGTGCTGACGGGCACGACGAGACGTTCGCCGGCGGTCAGCGGCAACGGCTTGTAGAGCATGGTGTAGACCGCGCTGAAGATCGCGACCGTGCCGCCGATACCGAGCGCGAGCGTGAGGATGGCGACTGTCGTGAAGCCTGGCGCGCGGCGCAGCATGCGCAGTGCGTAGCGGATGTCCTGCCACCACTGGCCGAACGGAGAATGGCCGCCGGCACCCGGCGGGTCGTTCACCGGCGTCCGGGGCACCTGGCGCATCAACTCCTGACGCATGCGATCGTCGTCCGCGAGCTCGGCGAGTGCCGCCCGCCGTGCCGCCTCGGACGTGGCGCCTTCGGCGCGCAGCTCGGCGTAGCGGTCCTCGAGGTGCTGCTCGAGCTCCTGCGCGATCGCCGCCTCGCGGGTTGGATCGAGCTTCGCGTCCGCCAACCGCCGCCTGATCTCGTCGCGCCACCGGGACATCAGACCTCCTCGACGCCAGCGATCTCCGCCATATGTTTCATAGCGATAGGTGTCACAGGGATACTACAGATAACGGGGGGCGTCAAACGACTAGTGGGCGCGAGTCCGCTCGCGCTTGCGTCGAGATGAGCCAGTGCTGTATAGTTCATATGTGAATAAAAACGGCCCGGTGGCTGGAGTTGGTGCACTGCTGCATGCCGCTCATGCAACCGAGCACGAACTCGAAGTTCGCCTGGAACGCCTTGGGCTCTCGCTCGCAAAGCTCGCGGCGCTGAAGGCTCTGGCTGATGCCGGTGAATCGTTGCCGCTAACGCGGCTCGCCGATCGACTGTCCTGTGTGAAGTCGAACATCACCCAACTGGTCGATCGACTCGAGGCGGATGGGTTGGTCGAACGGCAATCGGACCCGAGCGATCGGCGTGCGCGACTCGCAGTCCTGACACGCTCCGGGCAAGCGGCCTATCGGGAGGGCATCAAGGTCGAACGGGCGGCCGAGCAGGAACTGCTCCAGAAACTGACCGCCGCTGAGTCGCGCATGCTGGCCGGGCTCCTCGCAAAGATCACCGGCACGTAGTTTTTTTTGAACCTTAGTTCATACATGCACAGTCTATAAGTGAAGGAGGAAGAGATGGACATTGGAATTCTGTTGGTGCGGTTGACGGTTGGTCTGGCCATGGCGGCCCATGGAAGTCAGAAGGTGTTCGGGTGGTTCGGCGGGTACGGTCCAGACGGCACGGGCCAGTTCATGGAGACGCTCGGATTCCGGCCCGGCCGTCGTCATGCGCTTGCCGCAGGGCTCACCGAGGTAATTGGCGGATTGCTGCTCGCTATCGGGCTGTTCACGCCGCTTGCCGCGGCCGTGATCGCGTCGGTCATGGTTGTTGCCGCTGTTACGGTGCACTGGAAGAACGGCTTCTTCATCACGAGTGGTGGCTACGAGTTCAATCTCGTGCTCGGAGTAGTCGCGCTGAGCGTCGCGTTCACCGGTCCGGGAGCGCTGTCTCTCGACGGCATGATCGGCTTCGCGCCTGTCGGCGCCGCCTGGGGTGTGGGCGCCGCAGTTGTCGCCGTTCTCGGCGCCATCGGGCAACTGGCTCAGCGACGGCCGTCCCCGGGAGTAATTAGCAGCGAGACGAGGCAGCCTGAAGCTGCGCACTCCCACGCGCACTGACCTGCTGCGCGAACCGTCACAAGGTACGTCAATCAGGAAGGGATGGAACAATGTCAGCGCATCGCTCAATTGGAACCAGGATCACTACGGACCGCGGACTCGCGCGGGTGGTCACGCTTCCGGCCCCGTCGCCCGGGTTCATCGGCGAAGGCCATACCGCGATTCATGTCCTCGAGTCCCAGCATTTTCAGCGCAACGATCCGTTCATCCTGCTGGCTGACGACCGAATCGACCTTCCGAGTGGGCAGAGTGCGGGTGGAGCACATCCGCACGCTGGCTTTGAGATTGTCACGTTCGTCGTAGAAGGCGAGCTGCGCGACCGCGACGAAGGGCTGCTTCAGACCGGCGACGTCGCGTGGACAACGGCGGGGAGCGGCGTCGTGCACAACGAGGACGTCTTGCCCCTTGGAAAGGTGCGAATTCTGCAGCTGTGGGTGACGTCACCTAGCGCAGTGCGCTGGGTCGAGCCGCAATTCGAGCACGTGAAGCGGGACGAAGTTCCCGTTCGTCGAGAATCTGGTGTCGAGGCGCGTGTTTACAGCGGGATGTCAGGCTCGATCGACGCTGGGTCGCACTTGAACCTGCCGCTCACGATGGTGGACATTCGGCTCGCGCCTCATGCGGCGTTCGACCAGGCGCTGCCTGCCGGCTATGCGGGGTTCCTGTACCCGCTCGAGGGTGAGCTCCTCGCGGATGGACCAACTCCACAGCGGCTCGCGGTCGGGCAGATCGGGTGGCTTGATCACGCCGAAAGCGGTCCATTGACGTCGCTGCGCCTCACTGCAGGAGCAAGCGGAGTGCGAGTCCTCTTGTATGCCGGCCAACGGCAAGGAGTGCCGATCGTGACCAAGGGTCCATTCGTTGGCGAGACTCGCGACGATCTGATCCGCGTGGGCCAGGCATACTCGCGCGGTCACATGCCTCGGCTCAGTCAGCTCGGTCGGCGCTGAACCGGCTGCCAGTTCAAACGGACCGCCTCCGGCGGGTCACGACGCCGCAACGACACGACGAACACAATCGAGTTCATGAAAGGGTCGAGTCGTCGAGCCGTTGTGTCGTCGAGTCGGGCCGCAGGCATCCTAGTGGCAGGGTGAAGCGCGTCTCGTGTCCGCATCTGTATGCGAAGATGCTGAGTCCGGTCTTCGGTGCACTGCTTAGGTGGGGCAGGCAGCATATAGAGAGGACAGCGACGGCCGGCGGGACGCGGATCGCACCGCCCGGCTGAGTGCTGCGGGAAGGTGCGTGATGACAGATCAGAAAACAAAAGCGGAACACTTTCGCAAGCTGCACGTGGCCGGCAATCCGGTGGTTCTCTTCAACGCATGGGACGCTGGCAGTGCAAAGACCGTCACATCAGCCGGCGCAAGGGCAGTAGCGACCAGTAGCTGGGCAGTGGCTCACTCGCTTGGTTTCACCGATGGCGAGAAGACGCCCCTTGACCTGGTCATCGAAAATCTCGGCCGTATCGTTCAAGCCACCGAGCTGCCGGTCACCGTCGACCTGGAAAGCGGCTACGGTGACGATCCGCAGACCGTTGGCGAGACCATTGCCCTGGCGATTGCAGCAGGCGCTGTCGGTTGCAACCTTGAAGACAGCTATCCTGCGACGGGAAAACTCCGTGACGCAGCCGAGCAGGTCCTTCGCATCCAGAGCGCAAGACAAGCCGCTGAAGCCTCCAACGTGCGTTTCTTCATCAACGCACGATGCGATGTGTTTTTCCAATCGTCCAAGGAGCCGGTCAGTGCCTTGATCGGCCAGACCATCGATCGGGCGAACCTCTATGCGCAGGCAGGTGCAGATGGGCTGTTTCTCCCAGGACTTGCAGACATCGCCGTGATCTCCCAGCTCGCAAAAGCCTCATCCCTCCCGTTGAACATCCTTGTCGGGGGCAAAGGTCCATCAGTCAGCGCTCTTTCCGAGGCCGGCGTCGCCCGCATCAGCTACGGTGCCACCCCCTACGCCGACACGATGAAGGCGTTTGAGGACGCGGCGCGGAAGGCGCATGGCTAGCGTTTCAAGTCCACTTCGCAGGATCAGCGAGCCGGCTCGAAGAGCTCGATCGGATTTCCGTCCGGATCCTCGATTTGGATCTGGCGACCACCTGGACCGGTTTCCATTTGGTTGCGAAAGCGAACGCCCGCCTTCTTCAGTTCGGTGATGAAGCCTGGGAGATCGGCGACCTTCAACACGACGCGATTCCATCCACCCGGCTCCTGCGGCTGTCGGTTGGGCATAGGCCGAGAGCCGGATGCGCCCGGACCACTGAGCAAGATCTGCGCGTCACCGAGCGCGACGTTCGCGAACGCAGGGAGTTGCTGGTGTTTGAGAGTGAACCCGAAGTGCTGCGTATAGAACGTGATCGAACGAGCCACATCCTTCACCTGATAACGAACGCCGTGAACGGCCTGGACGAACGCGTGTGGTGCGGTCTCGTGGGTGCCGTGCTGCATCATGGCGACAGCTCCTCCTTCGCCAAATGGCGTAGCTTGTCCGGGTTGCGCACCACATACAGCGCCCGAATCACGTCGCCGTCAATCTCGAACGCCGTCGTCTGCACCGGTCCCTCGGGCGCCTCCACGATGACACCCGGCAGGCCGTTGATGGTCGCAAAGCGCACGGTGAAGTCGTCTCGCCACCACTGACCCGGATGCTTGCGCGTCACGCCGACCAGGAATCGCGCGACGCGATCGGCGCCGTCGATCGTCTCGAGCGCCGCCCTGACCTTACCGCCGCCGTCCGTCACAACGCGCACGTCGCTGGCGAGCAGCTGGATCAGTGCATGAAGATCGCCTGACGCTGTTGCCGCCGCGAATGCGGACAAGAGCTGGACATGTTTCGCAGCGAGCTCGCCCGGAGGCGTCGGCGCAAGGGTGGCGCCGCGTGGTCGCGCTGCCATCACGTGCGCGCGTGCGCGGGAGGCAAGTTGACGGCACGCCGCCTCGCTCCGCTCCAACCCCGACGCTACCTCGCTGAACGAGAAATCGAACACGTCGTGGAGCAGGAAGGCCGCCCGCTCGAGAGGCGACAGGCGGTCGAGCGTCAGGAGCAGCGCGATCGACAGATCCTCGGCAAGTTCGGTGCGGCTGTCAGGCGCCAGCGCTGCCGTATCGAGAACCGGCTCCGGTAGCCATTGCCCGATGTACTCCTCACGCCGTGCGCGCGCCGAGGTCAGCATGTCGAGGCAAATCCGCGTCGTCGTGGTCATGAGAAACGCTCTCGGATCCGACACGTTGTTGCGGTCGGCCGAATGCCAGCGCAGGTACGCGTCCTGAACTGCGTCTTCGGCGTCAGCCATCGACCCAAGCATGCGGTAGGCGAGACCGAGGAGGCGCCGACGGTACGGCTCGAAGCTCGCGGCGGGATTCGACATCGTTCTCCCGGAGATCAGGCGGTGCGGCGGGAGCGGGCGAGAGCCAGCCCGCCGAGGGCCATGCCGATCAGCCCCACCATCATAGCGACGACACCGCCGGCGAGCCCGTTGCCGGTGCCGAGACCGCCATCGGCAGTGAGCACGACCAGCCCGCCGACGACTAAGCCGAGCGGTCCCAGCACCAGGGCCACGATGGCCCCACGCCGTCCGTTGCCAATGCCGATACGACCGGCGGACCGAGCCAAAGCCAGCCCGCCGATGACCGCGCCGATGAGCCCAGTCACTGCAGCCCCGCTGGCCATGATTCGCTTGGGTGTCGCGGTGTAAGCCGGGATGTCGACTGGCGGCACCGAACCTTGTGCTGCTACCGGCATCGCCAACCCGCACACCAGGGCGGCCGCGGTGAGCAGGTGGGGGACCCGTGAGTTGCACCCGACCTCGTCAATCGCGAGGCGTAATAGCATCATGTTGCTCCTCCCGTTCTAACGATGAGACGGGATAGGGCTTCGGAATGTGACATAAGGAGACGCGCGTGTCCAAGCTTCGCGTGAACGCTTTTACCGTGTCGGCCGACGGCTTCGGCGCCGGTCCCGACCAGGGCCGTGACCAACCGCTCGGCCGCGGCGGCGAACAGCTGCACCAGTGGTTCGTTCCAACCCGCACCTTCCAGCAGAACGTCATGAGGCGAGATGACGGGACGACCGGCATCGACGACGACTTCGCGGTACGCTCGTTCGAGAATCTCGGCGCCTGGATCATGGGCCGCAACATGTTTGGACCGGTGCGCGGACCCTGGCCGGACTATGAGTGGAAGGGCTGGTGGGGCGCCAATCCACCGTACCATGTGCCGGTCTTCGTCCTGACCCACCATCCGCGCCCGCCGCTGGAGATGGAGGGCGGCACCGTCTTCCATTTCGTCACCGACGGGATCGAGGCGGCGCTGGACCAGGCGCGGGCGGCCGCTCGAGGTAAGGATGTGCGAATCGGCGGAGGAGCCGCCACCATCCGCCAGTATCTGCAGGCCGGACTACTCGACGAAATGCACCTCGCCATCTCGCCGATCCTGCTCGGCCAGGGCGAGCCCCTGCTCGAAGGCATCGACCTTCCCGCGCTCGGCTACAGAGTGAAGGAGCACGTCTCCACCGAGGCGGCGATGCACTTGGTGGTAGGACGCTAGCTACCGTGCGGACGCCGACCCACGCGTCGGAACGGCTCGAATCACCGTGGCGCCCTGCTTCAACCCGTCGCCGGTCACCGTGACGGTGATGCGGCCTGTCGTTCCCTTGCGGGAACGGACGATGACGAGCGCGAGGCCGTTGAACGCCTCACGGTCGTGCGACTGGAACGGCACGAAGCTGGTGGGATCGCCGTTGTCGGTGGCGACGATCTCGCCGGGACCGTCAATCGTGAACGCGAAGCCGGTTCCTGGCTCGAGGCACCAGCAATCCGTTTCGATCGACGACGCGCACGGTGACGAACGACAGGTCAGCGCCGTCGGCTGAAATCTCGGCCCGATCGGCGCGCGGCTCCACCGCCGCCGGCGTGCCTGCGGTTCGCACGTCGTCCTTCGCCCACGCCGCGCCATTTTTGTAGGTGACGACTTCGAGCGTTCCCGGCTGCGTAGACGACCGCGTCCCAGCGCAGCCGATACTCATACGTGCCTTTCCGTTTCCGGCCCAGCGACTGGCCATTGAGGAACAGCTCTCCTTCGTCGCCGGAGGTGAAGACGTGCACGGGCGTCACCTGTCCGACGCGCTCCGGCCACGTCCAATGCGGCAGGATGTGGGCCATCGGCAGGTCCGGACGCCAGTACGCCTGATAGAGAAAGAAACGGTCCTTCTTGAACCCGGCCAGATCGATCGCGCCGAAGTAGGAGCTGCGCGCTGAGTAGTACGGCGTGGGTTCTCCGAGATAGTCCCACCCGCTCCACACGAAACCGCCCGCGACGTACGGATGCGAGTCGAGGGAAGCAAACACTTTGTCCGGCGAGGAGCCGAACGGCGCGGTGTAGAGCTCGTAGCCGCTGACCTGCTGGGTCGTGGGATCGCCGCCGCTGCCATCGCCCACCGGTGCGCTGAACCCACTGGCGACCGGGAACAGGTATTCGCCACGACTGCTCACGGCGGCGGCGTTCTCGGTGCTCACGATCACCTTGTCGGGGAACGCCTGTTGGAACGCGGGATAGAGCGGCGAGGTGCGAATGCCCTGCAAGGCGGCGTATTCCGGCGCGTCGCGGATTCCTTCACCCTGGTAGTTCAGGCTGATGATGTCCAGTCGCCGCGGGAAACGGCATGTCGGGCTTCGCGTAGTTCATCGACGCCGTCGTCGGACGGGTCGGATCCTCATCCCTGACGATGTCGCGCAGACGTCCGGCGACGGCGGCCCCTTCGTCTGCGGTGTATTGCTCGCCGACTTCGTTGCCGGTGCTCCAGGCGATGACCGACGGATGGTTGCGATCGCGGCGGACCCAGGCGCGCGTGTCCGGCTCGTGCCAGTCGGCGAAGATCAGGTGGAAGTCGAGCGGCGTCTTCTTTCGCTCCCAGACGTCGAACAGCTCGTTCACCACGAGAAACCCCATGCGGTCGGTCAGGTCGAGCAGTTCGGGCGCGGGCGGATTGTGGGCCATGCGGATCGCGTTCGTGCCCATCTCGCGAAGGATCTCCAGCTGCCGCTCGGCCGCGCGAGTATTGAACGCCGCGCCGAGCGCGCCGAGGTCGTGGTGCTGGTTGGCGCCCCGAATGACGATGCGTTCGCCGTTGACGAAGACACCCTGCTTCGGATCGAAGCGGAGATCGCGAATGCCAAAAGGCGTGTCATAGCGGTCGATGACGCGCCCGTGCCGCGAGACCGTCGTCTCGGCCACGTAAAGGTGGGGTCGCTGACTCGGGGGTGGCCCCCACAGTCGCGGCTCGGTCATCGTCACCGAACCGCGAACCGTGGCAGTCGACCGCGGCGCAACGATGATGTCCGCAGGTGTCGAACGTCCTGATCGCGGTCCCCGCGCGCTGGCCGTCGGCATTCAACGCGTAGACATCGCGTCGCGACGCTGATCGTCTCGCTCTGCTTCGAGTCGTTGTCGATCGTGACATCCAGGTCGATCGTGGCCGACGAGGAGGACACATTGCGCGTCCGCACGTTGGTGCCCCACTGAGCGACGTGAATCGACTCCGTCTTGGTCAGCCACACGTTGCGGTAGATCCCGCCGCCTGGATACCAGCGCGATGAGCTCGGCGGGTTGTCCAGGCGGATCGCCAACTGGTTCACCTCCCCGGGAACGATGTACGGCGTCAGGTCGACGCGCCACGACGCGTAGCCATAAGGCCAGCCGCCGGCGATCCGGCCGTTCACCCAGACCGTGGCATACGACATCGCGCCGTCGACATCGAGGAAGATCGACTTCCCGGCGTCGGCCGCCGGAAGGTTCAGCTGTTTCCGATACCAGGCCACGCCCCAGCTGGGCAGCCGTCCCATTCCGCCATGCGGTCCGCTGGTGAGGAACGGACCCTCGATCCCCCAGTCGTGGGGAAGATCGACGCGTCGCCACGATCGATCGTCGAAATCACGCCGCACGTAGTCGACATCCCCGCCAGGATTTCCGTCCGGCCGCGTGTGCCGGCGGGCGGCGTCCTTGATGAAGGGATTGCCCGTGGGCAGGATCCATGCCTTTATCGTCGGTACTGTCGCGCGAGCGCGAGCCGCGGCTTCCGGCTCGGCATCCGCTGGCCGATCATCACGTGCGTCGTTCACTTCCGGCCGCACGTCGTAGAGCAGGCTGACCTTGTTTCCCGGCGGATCGTCCTGCTTGAACCGCCAGTTCTCATTGAGGGAGATGCGCTCGCGCGCCTGGCCCGCACCCGGTGTGGGCTGGGCGTTCGGACGGATGCCGGCTGCTAACAGCAGCAGGGCAGCAGTGATGACCAGGAAGTGACGCATGGTGTTTGCGGTAAATTACGGGCCCTATGCACGCATACCTGCGCGGTTCGCTCTGGGCCGGCCTTGCGATTGCGGTCGCCGTTCAGGTGGCCGATGTGATCGGGCAGCAGCGCGAGAGCAGGTGGCGCGTGTCGCAATCACCTTCGACGACCTCCCGGTGCACGCGGCGCTGCCGCCCGGCGTCACTCGAGCCGAGATCGCCGCGCGGATTGTCGACACGTTGCGCGCGCGCCGCTCGCCGCCGGTATACGGCTTCATCAACGCGAAAGCCCTCGCGGACGAGCCCGGTTCGATCGCCGCGCTCAGAATCTGGAGGGATGCCGGCTTTTTGCTCGGGAACCACGGCTACGCCCATTTGGACCTGGCGCTGAACGCGACCAGCGCGATCGAGAAAGACATCATCGCGAACGAGGCGACGCTCCAGTCGCTGATGCCGGATGGCCGGTGGCGCTGGTTTCGCTACCCGTTCCTCAGTGAAGGAAACACCGCCGCGAAGCACCGCCGTATCGTCGCCGTCCTGGGCGCGCGTGGTTATCGGATCGCGCAGGTGACACTCAGTTTCGACGACTGGGCCTATAGCGAACCGTACGCACGATGTGCCGGTATTGGGGACCAGGCCGCCATCGACTGGCTTCGCGCCAGCTTTCTGAAGCGGGCCGCCGAGAGCCTCCCGCGGGGTCAGCAAGCCGCCCGCGCGCTCTTCGGCCGAGACATCTCTCACATTTTGCTGCTGCACATGGGGGCGTTCACGGCGCTGATGCTTCCCGACGTTCTCGATCTGCTCGACGCGCGCGGCGTCTCGCTGACGACCCTCGAGGATGCGGCCGCGGATTCGTCTTACGCCGCCGCCCTCGACCTTCCGTCGAGCCGGTCGGGTCCGCTTCTCGATCAGCTGATGTCCGGGCGCAAGACACCGATGCCGAAATGGCAAGAGAATCCATTCGACAGGCTCGCGACGATTTGCCGCCCGCGCTAGACTTTCGTCCATGACCACAACAAAAGCCGTACTGCTGGTGATATTACTCTCTGGCAGCGTGCCTGTTCAGGTCATGGCCATTGGACAGCCGCGCTATATCGAGACGACCGGGAGCCGCAACCGTGTTCCGCTCGTCGCGGGTGGTGTGGCGACGACGATCCTTGTCGACGCTGCCGATTGGCCGGGCGTCCGGCGCGCAGCCGCGGATCTCCAGGCGGACATCGCGCGCGTGACCGGCGTCACACCGACCCTGGTTCCCACACCGCCCGCATCTGCCGCCCAACTCGTCATCGTCGGCACGATCGGTCGCAGTCCCCTCATCGACAGGCTCGTGCGCGAGCGGCGTCTCGATGTGAACGGCGTGTCGGGCAAGTGGGAATCGTTCGTGCTCCAGACCGTCGATCGCCCGCTGCCCGGTGTCGGCACTGCCATTGTCATCGCCGGGAGCGACAAGCGCGGAACGATCTATGGGATCTATGACGTGTCGGAACAGATTGGCGTCTCCCCTTGGTACTGGTGGGCTGATGTCGTGCCCGATCGCAAGGCCGCCTTGTTCGTGAGATCGGGACGCTACGTGCAGGGGGAGCCGAGCGTGAAGTATCGCGGCATCTTCCTGAACGACGAGTTCCCGAACCTGACCCGCTGGGTGAGTCAGCATTACGGCGAGCGTAAGACCCCCGAAGGCACCGCCGCGAACTTCAACGCCGCCTTCTACGCGCGCATCTTTGAGGTCGTGCTCCGTCTCAAGGGCAACTACTTGTGGCCGGCGATGTGGAACAACGCATTCGCCGAGGACGATCCAGACAATCCGCGGCTCGCCGACGAATACGGCATCGTGATGGGCAGCTCCCATCAGGAGCCGATGCTGCGCGCGCAGAAGGAATGGGACTGGCATCTGAAGCCCGAGCACGGCAACTGGAATTACGCGGCGCATCCTGACGTACTGGGGAGATTCTGGCGAGAGGGCGTGCGCGCGCGCAAGGATTTCGAGAGCATCTTCACCATCGGCCTGCGCGGTGAGAACGACACCGAGATGGTGCACGGCGAACCGGAAAGCATCGCACTGCTGGAGAAGATCGTCGATGTGCAGCGCCGTATCCTCGCCGACGAAATCAACCCCAACGTCACCGCCGTACCGCAGCTCTGGTGCCTCTACAAGGAAGTGCAGAACTACTACGAGGCCGGGCTGCGGGTTCCCGATGACGTGACGCTGCTGTGGGCGGAAGACAACTGGGGCAACGTGCGCCGCCTGCCAACGGCGCAGGAGCGCGCGCGGCCTGGCGGTGCCGGCGTCTACTATCACTTCGACTACCACGGCGGTCCACGCAGCTACCAGTGGATCAACACCAACCCGCTGCCGAAGATCTGGGACCAGATGACGCTGGCCAGGCAATATGGCGCCGATCGCATCTGGATCGTCAACGTCGGTCACTTCAAGGGCTATGAGCTTGCGACGGAGTTCTTCCTCGATCTCGCCTGGAACACCGATCGCTGGACGCACACCAACCTTCGCGACTACACCAGGCTCTGGGCCGCACGCGAATTCGGCGAGCGCGCCGCCACAGAGGCAGCGGCCGTCCTCGACGCCTATCCGAAGTTCAACGCGCGCAGAAAACCCGAGCTCCTCGCTCCGAATACCTACAGCCTGACTCAGCACGGTGAGGCCGACCGCGTTGTCTCGGAGTTCAACGCGCTGGCCGCGCGCGCCGACGCGATCTACCGGGGTCTGCCCGCGCACAAGCGCGATGCGTTCTACCAGCTGGTGCTGCAACCGACGCTGGCGGCGGCGCAGGTCAACGAGCTGTACGTGGCGGCCGGAAAGCACGCACTCTACGCCTCACAAGGGCGCGCGAGTACGAACGAGATGGCGGCGCGCGTGCGGCAACTGTTCAAGGCCGATCAGGACCTGATGGCGCACTTCAACAAGGTGTTCGCGGGCGGTAAATGGGATCACTTCATGGACCAGCCGCACATCGGCTACACCTCGTGGCGCGATCCCCCGGTCGACAGTCTCGATGCGATCCCGCTGGTCGAGCGGAGGGTGCCCGAGGCGGCGAGTCTCGGCGTGGCCGTCGACGGTTCCCCCCTCGGCCTGGCCCGAAGCCTCGGGGGAGGCCTCACTTCCGGTCTTTGATTCGATCAGCCGGACGCGTCATTACATCGATGTCTTCAACCGCGGCCGCGTGCCTTTCGAGGTCTCGGTGATCGCCAGCGACCCCTGGATCAAGCTGGAGGACGTGCCCTCGCGTGTGGAGGGCGACACGCGCCTGTGGGTCTCGATCGACTGGGACAAGGCGCCGGCCGGCCGCAGCGGCGGCAGCATCTCGATCTCCGGCGCCGGCCAGAGGGTCCGCGTCGCGGTCCCGGCATTCAAGCCGGAGGGCGTGACGAGAGCGACGGTTCGTGGTTCCGTCGAGGGCCAGGGGTTCGTTTCCATGGAAGCCGTGCATTTCACCGCCCGCACTGATGGGGGAGCCAGCACATGGCTGACGGTTGAAGACTATGGCCACACCGCCGGTGGCATGCGCGCGACCGCACCCGTCGATGCACCCGCCGCCGAACCCGGGCGGAATTCGCCACGTCTCGATTACCTGATGCACCTGTTCACGCCGGGCGAGGTCACGACGCGTTTGACGCTGGCGCCCTCGCTCAACTTTATGCCGGACCGCCCGGTGCGGATCGCGGTTGCGATCGATGACGAAGCGCCGCAGATTCTGACGGTGATACCGGCCGGCTACCGGGCAGAGAATGGCAACCGCGATTGGGAAGCGGCGGTCAGCAACAACGCGCGGTTCGTCGAATCGAGGCACCGCCTGGCCGCGCCAGGCGAGCACACGCTACGCATCTGGATGGTCGATCCCGGGGTCATCGTCCAGAGAATCCTGGTCACAACATCGGCTGCCGCTCCGCAGGTGACGTACCTGGGTCCGCCACCGAGCTACCGCAACCGATAGTCCCTTCGCAGGGATCGGCTCGGCGCGGTCGCGATTTACCAGTCGTGGGCCGTGCCGTCGACCAGGCGGGCAACGGGCAGGTAGGCCGGGTCGTACGGAAACGTGGCCGCGAGCGCTTCGTCGATGTCGACGCCGAGCCCGGGCGCGTCACCGGGATGCATCGCGCCGCTCTCGAACCGGTACGCGTGCGGGAACACCCGATCGGTATCGGCGGTATGCGGCATGTACTCCTGAATGCCGAAGTTGTGAACGCTCAGGTCGAAGTGAAGTGCCGCCGCCATGCACACCGGGCTCAGATCCGTGGCCCCGTGCGAGCCAGTGCGCACGTGGTACAGCTCGGCGAGGCTGGCGATCTTCCGCAGGTGCGAAATGCCGCCGGCGTGCACCACGGTGGTCCGGATGAAGTCGATGAGCTGCTCCTGAATCAGCTGACGGCAGTCATGGATCGAGTTGAACACCTCGCCCACGGCCAGCGGCGTCGTGGTGTGCTGGCGAATGAGCCGAAACGTCTCCTGGTTCTCCGCCGGCGTCGGATCCTCCATCCAGAACAGCTGATAGGGCTCGAGCTCGCGCCCGAGCCTGTGCCGCTTCGATCGGCCGGAGGCGGTGGTGGACGTCGTGCAGCAGGTGCACGTCCGGCCCGAGCACCGCGCGGGCGCGCGCAAATAGCGGCGGAACGATCCGCAGATACGCCTCGCTGCTCCAGGTGGTGACGAGCGGCGAACGTCCCCGCTCGGCCGGCTCGTACCCACTGACGCCGGTGTGGGACGTCACGCCGTAGGTCTTCGTAAATCCCGGCACGCTGGTCTGCAGCCGTACCGCCTGGTAGCCGTGGGCCACGAATTCGGCCGCATGCGACACGGCCTCATCGATCGTGCTGCCGCTGGCATGACCGTAGACCATGACCGACTCGCGCGAGGCTCCGCCGAGCAGCTGGTACACCGGTGTGCCGAGCGCCTTGCCTTTGATGTCCCAGAGCGCGGTGTCGACTGCCGCGATCGCGGTCATCGTGACCGGGCCGCGCCTCCAGTAGGCGCCCTTGTAGAGGAGCTGCCAGATGTCCTCGATCCGTCGCGCGTCGAGGCCGACGATCATTGGCAGGACGTGGTCGGTCGAGATAGCTCGCCACTGCCAGCTCGCGGCCGTTGAGCGTCGCGTCGCCGAGCCCGGTCACGCCGTCAGACGTTTCCAGCTTCAGCGTGACGAAGTTGCGGCCCGGACTGCAGACGATGACCTTTCCGCTGGTAATGATCATGGGCAATGATACGGGTACCTATAGTCCTGGTCACGAAGCAGTGTCCGATCTCACCAACCGTGTGGCGGTCGTCATCGGTGGCACCAGCGGGCTCGGCCGTGCGGCGGCACTGGCGCTCGCCCGCGCCGGCGCCGACGTCGTCGCGACTGGACGCCGGGCAGCGTTGGTCGACGAGATGGCCACCGCCATCGAGGCCCTGGGTCGCCGATCACTGCGAATCGGCGTCGACGCCACCGACCAGGCCGCGCTGGTACGGCTTCGCGACGCGTGTGCGGCCGGGATCGGTCCCGTCGACATTCTGGTCAATGCCGCGGGCGTGACCGCCAGAGTCGCGACACTCGAGGCCGACGACGAGAGCTGGCGCCGCATCATCGACACCAATCTCACCGCCACATTTCAGTCGTGCCGTGTGTTCGGCGCGGCGATGGTCGCGCGCGGCCGCGGCCGCATCATCAACGTCGCCTCGCTGGCCTCCTTCGTCGGCTTCCACCAGGTTGCCGCCTACACCGCGAGCAAGGCGGGCGTGGCTGGCCTGACGCGCGCGCTGGCCGTCGAATGGGCGACGGCTGGCGTGACGGTAAACGCCATCGCGCCCGGCGTGTTCCGAACCGATCTGAACCGCGCCCTGCTCGATTCGCCGCGCGGCCAGGAGCTGCTGCTGCGAACGCCGATGAGGAGGTTCGGCGAGCCCGAAGAATTATCGGGCGCGTTTGTGTTCCTGGCGTCGGATGCCGCGAGCTTCATTACCGGCCACGTTCTCACGGTGGACGGGGGCTTTCTGGCCAGCGGTGTGAATCAGTAACGTGGAGCGCGGAACGGGAAGGCGCCAGGCACGGACGGCTCGTTCCAGCCGAGCAGACGCAGAATCGCGGCGGGAGTGCTGTCGACCGTCCGGACGTCAGGCGGAAGTTCGGCCAGCTCGAAGTTCCGGAGGTCGGGGCTTCGAAAGAGCGCGCCGCGATAGTCCGCGAGGGCGCGGCCCGTTCGCTCGAATGCTGGAGTGCCCGCCTGGATTTCCGCGAGCGTGTCGATCCCGCGTTGACACGTCTCACCGGCCGCCGGCGACCAGAGGATCAGCGGCTGTGCCGCCGGCCCCTGGCGAACGTATAGGTTCGCGTCCAGCGTGGCCGCTTGCGGACGCGTCAGCCGGCCGCACAGCGCCGGCGGCTGCGCGAAGCGAAGCAGCGGCGCCGCAAACGCCGGCGTCGCGGCGAGCAGGTTGCCGGCAATGACGTGCCCGTCCCGTTGATCGACGTCTGGGCCCGTGCGCGGATGCCAGCCGAAATGATCACCGGTCCCGCTGCGCTCGGTACGCTCCACGACCAGCGGCGAGTCGACGAGCGTGTTGTGGTGGATGCGGGCGTTGGCGCTGTTGAGGATACGGATGCCGGTCTGGTTGGCGACGAACACGTTGCCTGCCACCACCGCGCCGTTCGAGATCTCGAAGAAGAAGCCGGTGAGAGCCCCTTCGATCCAGTTGTTGACGAATACGGCGTCCACCGTTACCGACGTCGTACCAGACGCCATTCGAGTGTGGCTGCTCGAGGACCAGATTGTCGCGCACGGTGACGCGGCGTGACTGGTTGAAGATCTTGACCGCGGCCGGGTAGTAGCCCGTGAGCTGCTCGACGTTGTTGCGACGGATGATGTTCCGCTCCAGCAGCACGTCGGAGGAGCCAATCACGTAGATCCCTTCCGTCCCGGTGTCGGCGACGAGCGAGTGGCGGATGATGAGGCCGTCACCGCGGAAGTAGCCGGCCACCCGCGAGCAGAACGAGATGGTGACGTGTTCGATGGTCGTGCCCGTCACTTCCTTCCCGTAGGTCGAGGGATCGGCCGGGCCGATCGGATCATCGGTCGGCTCTTCGTCCGCGGTCGCCGCCGGCCGCACGCCCTCGATGTCGATCGCTCGATAGGCGTACTGCGTGAACGTCAGCCCGCGAATGACCGGACCTCTGCGATCGTTGGCTTTGCCGTGTGCCGGCCGCGACGTCCGCAGCAGGGCGACGTCGTAGGCGGTGATCTCGACCAGGTGACCGTTCGGGTCAGTGCCGATGTACACGTAGCCGGTGTCGTAGTCGATGTAGAAGGACCCGGCGTCGAGCTCGCCTTCCCAGCCGACTGATCGGAGTAGTCGGCCGTCCACGAACACCATGTCGTTGTTGAACCGGTGGCGCGGCGTGAGCATGCCTTCGCGTTCGCGGCGCCACCAGCCGAGCGGTTTCGCGGGGAAGAGCGTGGTCCACTTCGTCCGCCAGATGTTGTTGCGCAGCGCTTCCCACTGGGTGGCAGCGCGCGTGCCTTTGAGGACGGGCCGTTCGTCGCGATAGGGCTGAATGGTAATGCCCTGGCTCAGCGTCAGACCGCCGGTGCGGTAGACGCCGCCGCGCAGGATGACGGCATCGCCAGAAACGACGCGCGCGATCGCGGACTCGAGGGTGGTCGGCTCGTCGAGGCGGGTGCCCGACGCCTCGGTGAGGCCGTCGGGTGCGACGTAATACACGTGCGCCGCTTGCGGGACGACGTAGTGCTGCGGGATCGGTCCATAGGGGCCACCTGACGGCTGCGCCGTCGCCGGCGCGACGGCCATCAGTGCGGCGGCGATCGCGCCGGCCAGGGACCTCATCTCACGCCACGTTGCCGAGGCCGAAATGCTGCTGGACCACCAGCGTGACCGCGCCACGCAGCCGGGGCTGTGTCGCCGGATCGGTCGGCACGATCCGGGTTTTGATCAGCGACATCGACCGGCTCCGGATCACGTCCTCGATCACCGGGCCAACCCGATTCCACGCCGCGGTAATCTCGCCGACGATCACGACGACCTGCGGCGCGAGCGCGGTCACGATCGGCGCCAGGCCGATGGCAAGGTAACGGGCCATGGAGTCGAGGGTCTCGCCCGCCCGCGTGTCGCCGGTTTCAGCCAGTCGCAGCAGATCGGCGAACGCCTGCAGAGGACGCGCTGATGGCCGCGCGCTGGACCGGCGCCCGGTGTCAGTGCTGGCGGCGTTGTAGCGGGCGAGCGCCGCGGCATTGGAGGCGTACTGCTCCCAGCATCCGCGTTTGCCACAGGAACAGCGCGGTCCCTCGTCGTCGAGCGTGACGTGCCCGAGCTCGCCGGCCAGCGACCCGGTGCCGTGGAAGAGCTGTGCGTTCAGCAGCAGGCCGACGCCGACGCCTTCGGAGACGGTGACCGCGATCAGGTCCCTGACGTTGTCGGGATGACGGCCGAACCAGAGCTCGGCCAGTGCGCACGCGCTCGCGGCGTTCTCGAGCACCACCGGCAGATCGATCGTCGACTCGAGCAGGCGGCGCAGGTTCACCGAAGGCCATGGGAGGTTCGGCGCGAATACCAGCATGCCCGATTCGTCGACGCGCCCGGGCAGGCTGACGCCCGACGCCTTCGTAGATCATGTCGGGATGCGCACGGCGGAATGCGGTGACGGTCTTCGCCAGCGCGCGTGCGAACTCCTCGGGCGTGGACGGGGTCGGCCAATCGGTCTGCATCACAAAACGCGCGTCCAGTCCCGCCAGGACGACACGCGTCTGTCTCGGGCGCAGATCCACGGCGATGATGCCGGCGCGTTCGACGTTCAGGTGCAGGAACCGCGGCCGGCGGCCACGCGCCGAGGCGGCACTCGCGCCCTCGGTGACCCAGCCTTCACGGATCAACTGCTCGATGATCGCGGAGACGGTGCTCGGCTGCAGGCCGGAGCGCCGCGCCAGTTCGGCGCGCGACATCGGCTGGTGGCTCCTGATGATGCTGAGTGCGATGCGCCGGTTGATATGGCGCGCGGTCTCGCTGCTGGCGACATTGAAGTTAGTGAGGTCGATCTTGCGCATGGAGGATTGGCCAGTGGGCCTGCGGCCGAGGCTTGTTGCCTGCCCGAACGATAGAGTCAGCTGACAACGCTGTCAAGGTAGCCGAACCCCCGTGGCCAGCTTTCCTCGGCCTCGAACGATCAGTGCCCGCTCGGTCGGCCCGGGGCAGGGGAGCCTTGGTCGGATGAGTTCGTGACGCGAACAAACAGGCCGCATTGGCGCGCCCTGAAGCGTCCGCCCCCCGCGGCCGACGCCGCTGCCGACGGCCGCTGCCTGCGGAGCTAACACCGGCATTGACAACCCCGGCGCATGAAGTGTATAAGATCGCCGATTAAATGTTTTGGTGCCGAACAAATTATGTTGATAGCACGTCCCCACGGGAAATCTTGTCAGCCACAGGAGACCGCGATGCCGTCGACTCTCACAAAACGGATTCGTTTGTTCGGATGGCCAGCGTGCGGTGTCGCCCGCCCCTGGCTGGCCGCGGCGGCGATCATGGCGACGATGATGGCGACCGCGCCCGTGACGTCGGCACAGGTGCTCTACGGCACGATCACCGGCAATGTCATCGACGGGACCGGCGCCGCGCTGCCGGGCACCACGGTCGTCGCCGTTAACACCGGCACCGGCGTGTCGAGGACCGCGATGACCGATGCGCGCGGCACTTACACTTTCAGCGACCTCATCCCGGGCGTCTACGAGGTGACGTTCGAATCGAACGGCTTCAAGAAGCTCGCCCAACGCGGCCTGCGCGTCGACACCAACACCGTGCGCCGCGTCGACGCGACTCTCGAAGTCACGAGTGTTTCCGAGACGATCGAAGTCGTTTCGAGTGCGGTCGTCCTGCAGACCGATCGCGCTGACATGGTCACGACTCAGACCTCCCAGCAGGTCAGCAACCTGCCGCTCAGCGGAAGCCTGGGGCGCAACTACCAGAGCCTGATGCAGGTCGTGCCGGGTGCGTCGATTGTCCGCACGGAGAACGGGCAAGGCGAGGCGAACTCGGTGGCCGGCAGTCCGCAGCGCTCGATCTCGTTCACGGTCAACGGCGTATCCGGCTGGAACAACATGACCCGGATCGACGGCTCGCCGGTGCAGTATGTCTGGCTCCCGACCAACACCGCATACGTGCCGTCACCCGAAGCCATCGAGGAAGTCAGCATCGTCACCAATTCCTACACGGCCGAGGTCGGCATGGCCGGCGGCGCCGCGGTCAATGTCATCGTCAAGTCGGGCACGAATGCCTACCGTGGCACCGGATGGCTGTACGACACCGACGCCGACTGGCGTGAGCGCAACCCGTTCCAGACGACTCCCAACAACCCGAAGAACGTTCTCAAGCAGTACGGCGCCAATCACGGTGGCCGGATCGTGCGTGACCGGTTGTTCTACTTCTTCAACGTCGAGCGAACGACGCAGGAAGTGGGGGCCGGCAGCCGCCTGCTCTCGATCGCGCCGGCCAGCCTGCGTCCGAACAGCGCCGGTGACGTCGTCTTTCCGACTCCTGAGCAGGGTGGCGCGATTATTTACGACCCGGCCTCGAACGCGGATCCGACACTGCGCACGCCGTTCCCGAACAACACGGTCCCTGCCGCTCGCATCGATCAGGCGGCCCGCTACTTGATCGGCAAGCTCCCGGCCACCACCGGCTCCGGCTACACGAACAACATCGAGACGACCGGCGCGCTCGACTACGAGCGCACCAACTACGACTTCAAGCTCAATTACTCCACCGGCAACCTCAACGTCTTCGGCCGCTATGGCAACTCGCCGCACGACATCAACGATGAATATGCGCTCGGAGAGGCCGGTGGCGGATCCTCGGCCGGTGGATCGGTCGGCCTGGCCGTCGGCCGGACGCAGATCCTTGGCCTGGGCGCGACCTACGTATTCAACTCGACCACACTCTTCGACGCCAACTTCGGAATGACGCACCAGGTGCTCGGCGCCGAGGCGCCCGATCTCGACGTCAACGTCGGCCTCGACGCGGACAAGATGAACATTCCCGGCACCAACGGTCCGGACCGTCTGCAGGGCGGCCTGCCGAGCTTCCAGATCGCGAACTGGTCCAACCTCGGCAACGACGGCACCGGCAACCCGTTCAACTTCCGGGATAACCAATACGCGATCAGCGCAAATGTTCAAAAAACGTTCCGCGCTCACCATGTCCGCGGCGGGCTCGAGTGGCTCGACCAGCAGATCAACCACTTCCAGCCCCAGGGCGGCACATTCCAGACGGTCCGCGGCACCTTCATCGTGAGCGGGCAGTCGACGATGCTGCAGAACGCGCCGGCGCCGGCCGACACCCGCTTCAACTCGTGGGCCGCGTTCCTGCTTGGCCAGCCGTCGCAGGCCGGCAAAGTCGATCAGTTACTCAATCCCAACTCGATCTACATGACGACCTGGGCCGCGTACGCGCAAGACACGTGGCTGCCGACTCCCGACCTGACCCTGTCCTACGGACTGAGGTGGGAACACCAGCTCTGGCCCCGCCGGCCCGACGGCCTGGGAGTGAACCGCTTCGATCCATCCGACGGCTACGTCTATGTCGGCGGCGAGGGCGACACCCCGCAGGATACGGGTGGGAGTACCGAGGGGATGTTCCTGCCGCGCCTGGGCGCGACCTATCGCCTCAACGAAAAGACCGTGTTCCGTGCCGGCTACGCGCTCGGCGCAGACAACACGAGCTTCGTCAACTTCCGCAACTCGTACCCGTCGGTCTTCGCGTGGGCGATGCCGGCCGGACGGTTCGGTGGCGCCGACAATGGGTTCGTGTCGGCCACCACCTTCCGCCAGGGCCTGGTCGTGCCGGGCAGCGCTCCGGATACCTCCTCGGGTCGCATCCTCCTGCCACTGAACGTCGGCACCACGACCTATGCGAAGGACGTCGAGCGCGGCAAGGTTCACTCGTTCAACATCGCGGTGCAGCGCGAGTTCACGCCGTGGCTCACGGGCCAGGCCTCCTACGTCGGCACTCGCGCGAATGGACAGATGAACTTCGTCAATGTCAACGCGGCGGCCCCGGGCACCGGCAACGCCGGACGGCCGCTGGTGCTTGACGGACTGACCAACGTCAACTCCGACATCAACGTGTTCTCGCCGTACGGCGACACCGTCTACGACGGTCTGCAGACAGTTTTCAAAGCACGCGCCAGCGGCGCGGCGGTCGATGTCGCCTACACATGGTCGAAGACCACCAACTACGCCGACAACGCCGGCGGCAACGCGGCCGGCGCCGGCGGGCCCCGCATCCAGTATCTGCCGGAGAAGGAGCGCAACAAGGGGCCGGCCGGTTACGATCGGACCCACAACCTGCAGGTGTGGGGCGTCTACGACCTGCCCTTCGGGCGCAACGGACGTTGGGCGAGGGAAGGCGTAGCAGCGTGGATCTTCGGTGGCTGGTCGGTCAATGGGATTTGGACCGTGATGAGCGGCACGCCCATCTACATCGTCCAGGGCACGGGCTTCAATCTGAACGCGCCCGGCAGCCAGCAGATTCCTGACCTCCTTGTGGATGATGTCGCAACGTCCCCGGATGCCCTGGTGGGCCGTCCGCCAGCCGGCGACAATGGCAACAACTACCAGTACTTCGACCGGTCGGCTTACGGCGTGGTCAACATTCCGGCCGGCCAGCCGCAGCGGTTCGGCAGCTCGCCGCGCAACACCGTGCGCGGTCCCGGCTTCTGGAACGTGGACTTCGGACTGTTCCGCAAAGTCGAGTTCTCACGCTACTCCTGGCAGTTCCGGTTCGAGGTCCTGAACATCTTGAATCACCACAACTACTCGAACCCGGGCAACAACATCTCCGACCCCGCGACGTTCGGCTTCATCACGAGCACGACGGGCGTGGGTGAACGGAATCTTCGACTCGGATTCCGCGTGACGTTCTAGACTGGTTGATTCTGTATCTTCGTCTTGCCCTTGCCCTCGCAATCGCCGGGCTGCTGCAGGCGCTGCCGGGCGGCGCGGCGACAGGCCAGTCGCCCAGGTGGGTCGCCACCTGGGCGGCGTCTCAGCAGCTCGTCGAGCCGCGAAACCTGCCGCCGGCACCGGCGTTCGCCGACACGACGATCCGACAGCTCGTGCGGGTGTCGATCGGTGGACGGCGAATCCGTGTGCGCTTTTCGAATGCGTTCGGCAACGCCCCACTGACGTTGCATGCCGCGCACATCGCGCGTCCGGTGAAGGTCGGCAGCAGCGAGATTCACCCCGACACCGATCGCCCGCTGACCTTTAGTGGCCGATCGTCCGTCGTGATTCCGAACGGCGCGATGGTCGTGTCGGATGCGCTCGACTTCGAGCTCGCGCCCCAGGCGGATGTCGCGGTCACCGTTCATGTGCGCGGCGCCCCTTCGGAGGTCACCGGGCACCCGGGTTCGCGAACCACGTCGTTCTTTCAGCCGGGGGAGGCCGTCTCGGCTCGTGCGCTGCCGACGGCTGCGCGCGTGGAGCGTTGGTACTTTCTCAGCGGCATCGACGTGGTGGCGGGACCCGACGCGGCGGCCGTTGCCGTGCTCGGAGACTCCATTACCGACGGCCGTGGGTCGACGACCGACGGCAACGACCGCTGGACGGACGTGCTGGCGCGGCGCCTCCTGGCAAACGAAGCGACCAGGGAGGTGGCCGTCCTCAATCAGGGTCTCGGCGGCAATCGCCTCCTCAGCAGCGGTCTTGGGCCAAACGTCCTCGCGCGACTCGATCGGGACGTGCTCGCGCAGCCCGGCGTGAAGTGGCTCGTGATCCTCGCGGGTATCAACGACATCGGCGCGCGGCCCGAGGACCTGGCGCACGGCCGCACGTCAGCCACGGCGACCGACATCATTTTCGCCCTCACGCAGATCATCGAACGAGCGCGCACACACGGCATTCTCGTCTACGGCGCCACGATCATGCCGTTCGAGGGCGTCACCGACATCGATTACTTCACACCGGAAGGTGAGGCGGACCGCCAGCGCGTCAACCAATGGATCCGGCAGAGCGGCCGCTTCGATGCCGTCATCGACTTCGATGCCGTCACCCGCGACCCGGAACGGCCCTCACGGCTGTCACAGGCGGTGGATATCGGGGATCATCTGCATCCGTCCGCGGCCGGCCACCGGATCATGGGGGAAGCCGTCGATCTGAATCTCTTCAAGCGACGATAAGACTGACGGACTGGAGGTCCTCATCGCGCGAGGACGACCCGACCATGATCAGGAACTCGCCCGGTTCGACGCGGACGTTCATGTCGATGTCGTAAAACGACAGGCGATCGGGCGTGATGTCCAGCGTCACGGTGCGGGTCTCTCCTGGTTGGAGCGACACTCGCCGGAAGCCTTTCAGTTCCTTCACCGGGCGCGTGACACTCGACACCACATCGCGGATATAGAGCTGCACGACTTCATCGCCGGCCGCCGGTCCCGTGTTGCTCACATCGATCGACACACGCGCCGACTCATTGATGCCGATCCTGCCGCGGTCGAGGCGGAGATTCGCAAACGCGAACGTCGTGTAGCTGAGGCCGTAGCCGAACGCAAACAATGGTGCGGCCGAGTCGAACAGGTAGCCTCGGCGCGCGGACGGTTTGTGATTGTAGTACGCCGGGATGTGTCCGACCGATCGCGGGATCGTGATCGGCAGCTTGCCGCCCGGGTTGATATCGCCGAAGACCACGTCGGCGATGGCACGGCCTGATTCCTGTCCGAGGTACCACAGCTCGAGAATCGCCGCGGCCTTCTCCGCCAGGTTGCGCACCGAGGCGGGTCGTCCGCTGAACAGCAGCGCGACGATCGGTGTCCCGGTGGCCGCGATCGCGTCCACGAGTTCGTCCTGGCGGCCCACCAGGTCGAGGCTGGCGCGATCGCCGAGGTGGTTGAAGGCCCACGCCTCGCGCGAGGTCTGCTCGTTGTCGCCAATCGCCAGGAGGACGACATCAGCCCTCGCCGCCACTGCCGCAGCTTCCCGGATGCTCTGCCGATCTTCCTCGGGATCGCTCGGCCTGACCTCGTCCTCGGCCCACGATCCTCCGACGGTGATGCCGCACCCCTGATGGTGGAGGACCTCGACACCGGCGGGCACGCGCTCGCGGACCGCCTGCAGCAGCGTGCTCGAGTGCAGTGGCGCTCCGCTGTAGCCACCGAGCATGACCCGGTCGGCGTTGGGACCGATGACGGCGATCGTCTTCGTCACTCCTGGATCGAGAGGCAACACGCCGTCCGCATTCTTCAACAGCGTGATCGTTTTCCGCGCCGCTTCGAGTGCGAGCGTCCGGTGAGACGGGTCCCGAACGACGCGCTCGGCCTCGTCGGGATCGACGTAAGGGTCGTCAAATAGCCGGAGGCGGAACTTCGTCCGCAATAGCGGACGCACCCGCTCATCGATGAGGGCTTCAGGGATCGTTCCCTCGCGGACCAGCTCGGTCAGGAACGGATAGCAGTCCGGATCCGGCAGCTCGATATTCACACCGGCACGCACGGCCAGCGTTGCCGCTTCTTTCGCATCGGCGGCGACATGATGTCCGAGCGACTCCGCCCGATCGTTCAATTCGCGGACGGCGAAGTAGTCCGACACCACGGTGCCCCGGAAGTCCCACTCACCTCGCAGGACGTCCGCGAGCAGCCAGCGGTTCGCGTGCGACGGGACACCGTCGATCTCGTTGTAGGACGGCATCACGCTGAGCGCGCCCGCCTCGCGGATCGCGGCCTCGAACGTACTGAGAAACGTTTCGCGCAGCACTCGCATCGAGACGTTGACCGGAGCGCAATTCGTTCCGGATTCGGGTTGCCCATGCGCGGCGAAGTGCTTCAGCGTGGCGGCGACCCGCCGTTTGTCGGTGAAGGTGGCGTCACCCTGGAAGCCGCGCACAGCCGCCACGCCCAACCGGGCCACGAGGTGCGGATCCTCACCGAAGGTTTCTTCGACACGCCCCCAACGGGGTTCGCGCGCCACGTCGACGACCGGCGTGAGCGCCTGATGTGTGCCGCGCGCGCGCGCTTCGGCCGCTGTCATCGCGTACAGGCGCTCGACCAGGTCAGGATCGAACGTGGCCGCCAGGCCGATCGGCTGCGGAAAGCTCGTGCCTTCCTTCGCCGCGTGTCCGTGCAGGCACTCCTCATGGAACATCACGGGGATGCCCAGGCGCGACGACTCCATGAAGAAGCGCTGGATCGCGTTGGTCAGCTCGGCCATCTCTCGTGCCGTCAGGCCGTCGCCGGCATCGCTCGGCCGGCCGACCTGGCCGAGGCCGTGACCGGCGGCAAAATGTGCCCGGGCTTTTGCCTGGTCGAAACGTCCCTGCGCATCGACGAGCGTGTCCACCTTCTGGCGCCAGATACAGAGCATCTGCGCCACTTTCTCCTCGAGCGTCATGCGCGACAGCAGGTCATCGACGCGCGCCTCGATCGGCGCCGTTGCATCCTTGTAGGTAGGTTCGCTCATCGTTTCGTTTTGAGAACCTCGGCCACCGCGTCGAGGGCTGGTTTGGGACGTGCCTGGTGATCCCACAGCAATGGGTAGTTGATCCGGCCGGGAATGGGGAAGTCGTGGAGCCATGACTGCGCGTCAGTGACACCCCAGAACGTCACCCGCGATATGCGGGTGCGGTGGCGCATGACCACCTCGAAGATTTCCGCGTAGCGCTGGGCGAGCTGCCGCTGCTGGGCGTCCGGCAGCCCGTTGGGATAGATGTTGGTGGTGGCCCGGATGGCCGCCTTCCGCGACAGGTCCGCACCCCACATGTCGGGCTCGCGCGGCAAGACATCGACATCGAGTTCGGTCAAGGCGACGCGAGCGCCGGTCTCGCTGGCGAGGGCGCCAATCGCGGCATCGATCTGCGCGATCGGCGGCTCCGTCAGTCCCCAATGCCCCTGCTCCCCGATGCCATCGACGCGGACGCCATGTTGGCGCAGGCGGTTCACCAGCGCGATCGCGCCGGCGCGTTTTGCCGGCTTCCACAGGTTGTAGTCGTTGTAGTACAGCTCCGCGCCCGGATCTGCCTCGCGCGCAAATGCGAAGGCCTTTGCGATGTAGTCGTCGCCGACCGTCTCCAGCCATGGCGTACGGCGGAGCGTGCCGTCCTCGTCGAGCGCTTCGTTGACGACGTCCCAGGCGTGGATCCGGCCGCGGTAGCGTCCGACGACGGCCGTGATGTGCGCGCGCATTCTTTCGAGCACGGCCGCCCGATCGGCCTTGTTTCCGGATGCATCGGTGAAGACCCACGCCGGCGTCTGCTGATGCCAGACCAGCGTGTGGCCCACGATCAGCATGTCGTGGGCCTTACCGAGCGCCACAAAGCGATCCGGCGCCGCGAAGTCGTAGCGGTCCGGCTCGGGATGCACGACGCTCCCACTTCAGGATGTTCTCCGAGGTGATCGAGTTGAAGTGCTGCTTGACGATCGCAAGCGACCCGGCGTCGGTGCCATCGATTTGCGCCTGATTGAGGGCAGCGCCGATGCGAAGGCCCGGCGGGGCCAGCGACTTCAGTGGCGGCGCCTCCAGGGCGGCAAGGGATGCCGCGATCAGCGGAATGACCGCGAACGCCGTCCGACGCGCGGAGCGGTTTCGTTCAGGCGGTAGCCTGTGCATGGCGTCGCTCCCTGAGGTCGTCGGTAATCTGAATCTCTGCGGCCTTGTCGATTCGATAGAACAGCAGGCATGCCGCGCAGCAGGCGAATCCGACGGCGGGGTAGACGCTCATCGTGAAGCGGATGGCGTCCAACGCTTGTGGGCTCTGCGCGGCGTTCGGCACGTAGCCGTGGTAGGCCAGGACATAGCCCGTGATCGCGCCGCCGAAACCGAGACCCGCCTTGAGAGCGAAGACCACTCCCGAGAACACGATGCCGGTCGCGCGCCGGTGGTTCTTCCACTCGGAATAGTCGGCGACGTCGGCCATCATCGCCCACAACAGCGGAATCGTGAACCCATAGACGAACTGGCGCAGGATCTCGATGACGAACATCCACGTGACCGCAGACGGAGGCAGAGGCAGGAAGGCCAGCGTGAAGACTGTCGTGCCCAGCAGGCCGGCGATGAATACATTGCGCTTGCCGTAGCGCATGGACAGGCCCTTCGAGAACAGAATGCCGGCGATGGTGGCGAGGGTCCCGAGCACGTTGAAAGCGCTGAAGAGGCTCTCCTGGCCGACGTAGTAGCGGAAGTAGTAGAGAACGACACTGCCGCGCATCGCGAGCGTGATGAACAGCACGAACGTCAGCGCGAAGACGGCGAGCCACGGTCGGTTTCGCGAGAGGTCGGCGAAATGCTGCGCGGTCGTCGCGGATTGATCCGCGGCGGGCCTGATCCGTTCCGTCGTGGTGGCGAATGTGATGACGAACAGCACGACTGCCAGCATCGAGAAGATGCCGATCGTGTACTGGTAACCGACGGCGCTGTCACCCTGCCCGAACCAGTTCACCAGCGGAAGGGCAAGGCCCTGGATGATGAGCTGCGACGTCATTGCGCACACGAAACGATATGAAGAGAGGCTCGTTCGCTCGCCGAGGTCGCCGGTCATCACGCCCGACAGCGCCGAGTAGGGCAGATTGTTCGCCGAGTACACGGCCATCAGCAGCACGTAGGTGACATAGGCGTAGACGAGCTTTCCGGATGGACTCAGATCCGGGGTCACAAACGTCAGGAAGCCCATGATGCCGAAGGGGACCGCCGTCCACAGCACCCACGGGCGGAACTTCCCCCAGCGCGTGTCGGTCCGGTCGGCGACCGCTCCCATCAGCGGATCGAAGGCCGCATCGAAGACGCGGACGACGACGAGCAGCGTGCCCGCCGCTGCCGCTGTGATACCGAAGGTGTCGGTATAAAAGGCCAGCTGGAACATCACCATCGTCTGGAAGATGAAGTTCGCGGCCATGTCGCCGAGGCCGTAGCCGACCTTCTCTACAACCGACAGCCTTTCACTCTCGCTTCGTGTCTGGGTCGCCACCGGCAGACTCCTGATGTGTGGTTAGTGCGGGCGTCCGCTGAATTGCTGAAAGTAGTTCAGGCACTTGTCTCGCCACGCCGCCGCGTCGTCTGCCTGGCGCCGGAGCTTCGCCAGCACCGCCGCGTGACGGTCGGAATCCACGTGGGCACGCAACCCCTCCCAGCGCGAGACCATCGCGCGGGCGCCAGCCGCGCCGCGCCTGTAATGATCAACCAGGCCCTCCCACAGCGTGCGTCCCGAGGCCAGGCGGTAATCCCACGGCAGGCGATGGAACCAGAGCAGCAGGCTCTCAGGCGTCGTCGCCGGATCGGCCCACTGCTCTCGAAGCGGCGATCGGTACTGCCCGACCGCGTTGTTGCCGCGCGGTGTCCGGTCAACGCCAATCCCGTCTCGACTGGCGCGGTGATAGTAGATGGCCGACCAGTCCGCCCGGCGCGGGTCCGGATTCTCGGGCATCGGCTCGTAATGGTCGCCGCCGATCAGGTGATGCAGGCCCAGGGGCATCGAGTAGTCGACCAGCAGTTCGCGCGATTCCAGCATCATCGGCTCGAGAGTGCTCCGGATCTCGTCGGCATGGCCCCACGTCATCTGGATCCACTCGCGCGCAATCGCGGCGGGGGAGATATCCGGATTCCAGGCCAGCCGTCCGTAGGCGTACCAGTTCGCCTGCCCGAAGTCGTGTCCGGTCCAGTTCATGTCGCGCCCGGTGTTGGCCACGCCCGCGATGGCCGTGAGCCGGTATCGATGGAGCGTCCCATCGACGACGCGGCTGACGAGCGAGCCAGGCCCCGCGGCGAAGGTATCCGCATCGAGCGTCTCCTTCCACATCGGCGCCAGGTAGACGAGATGATTGGCGTGGCCCAGATACTCCTGCGTGATCTGGAATTCCGCCATTAACGGCGTGTGCGGCATCGCGCCGAAGAGCGGACTGAACGGTTCACGGGGCTGAAAGTCGAGGGGGCCGTTCTTCACCTGCACGATCACGTTGTCGCGGAAGCGGCCGTCGAGCGGCGTGAACTCGAGATACGCGCGCTTGATGCGATCGGGGTCCACTTTTTCGTCGTACACGAACGCGCGCCACATGACGACGCCGCCGTGAGGCGCCACGGCGTCGGCGAGCACGTTGGCGCCGTCAGCGTGGGTCCGGCCGTACTCCTGCGGACCGGGCTGTCCTTCGCTATTGGCCTTCACGAGGAAGCCGCCGAAGTCGGGAATGAGCGCGTAGATCTCGGCGGCTTTTTCGCGCCACCATCGCGCCACGCCGGCGTCGAGCGGATCCGCCGTGGGCAAGAGGCCCAGCGTTCGAGGCGCCGCGAAGTTCGCCGACAGGTACACGCGGATGCCATAGGGCCGCAGCGTCCTGGCAATTGCGGCCACCTTTGCGAGGTACGGCGCGGTCAGCACATCGGGGTGCGCGTTGACGTTGTTCAGGACGGTGCCGTTGATGCCGAGCGAGGCATTCGCCCGTGCATAGTCTTCGATCCGCGGGTCGATGCGACCGGGCAACTCATGCCAGGCCCAGAGTGACGCACCGGCGTAGCCCCGTTCGATGGTGCCGTCAAGATTGTCCCAGTGATTCAGCAGCCGGCGATCGATCCGCGGCCGCTCGACCAGGTTGAGCCCGTCCAGTGGTTGTCGTGTCTGGATCAGGCGCAGGAAGTGGAAGGCGCCGCGCAGGGCACCGACCTCGCTCGCCGAGGCAATCACCGTGACGCGCTGGCGTTCCATCGTCGCCGATCGGATCACGTAGCCATCGGGGCCGGCGCGATCGATATCGGCGCCCCAGCCCAGGCCGGCAATGGCGGGCACGCTCGTCGCCGTTCCGACCACGAGCCCGCCATGGTCGCGGACGGATGCGACAACAGGAATGTCGATGCCCAGGAGGCCCTTGATGCCGCGCCGCAGCTCGCCGCGAGTGGCGCGGGCGGTCGGCGAGGCGTCGGACGCGACGAGGGCGGTCACCGCGGCGCGATAGGTATTGCGCAGGGTGGGATCAGCGACGGTGAGGTAACGGAGCCAGAGGTCATATCCGGTTTCAGCCGCGGCGGGCCCCGGCACCAGCAGGAAGGCGGCCAGGGCGAGGGCCGATTTGACTCTAGTTCGAGACAACAACAAAATACCTCACAGTCGACCCGTTGGGTTGCTAAACTGGCGTAAATATATTGTTCTGGTCGAGAATTATAGCATCCATGGCTGATCATCGAACGCCGCCTGGAGCCCCGTCCTGAGCACAAGTTCACCTTCGGTCTCTGGACCGTTGGTCATACCGGCGCCGACCCGTTCGGGGCCGCGGTGCGGACTCGACTGACCCCCGTAGAGATCGTGCATCTGCTCGCCGAGGTCGGCGCCATGGGCGTGAACTTCCACGACAACGACCTCGTCCCGATCGATGCCACGCCGGCCGAGCGCGATACGATCGTGGCCGACTTCAAGCGCGCGCTCGCCGACACGGGACTGACCGTCCCGATGGCCACGACCAACCTGTTCAGCGATCCCGCGTTCAGAGACGGTGCGTTCACGTCGGGCGACCCGTGCGTTCGCGACTACGCCCTGCAGAAAACGATGCGGGCCATCGACCTCGGCGTCGAGCTGGGAGCCAAAGTCTACGTGTTCTGGGGTGGACGCGAAGGCACCGAAACCGACGCCGGCAAGAACCCGCTCGACGCGCTGAAGTGGTTTCGCGAAGCGCTCAACTTCCTCAGCGCCTACGTGCGCGATCAACGCTACGACGTCGTGTTCGCGCTCGAAGCCAAGCCGAACGAGCCCCGTGGCGACATCTATCTGCCGACGACCGGCGCGATGCTCGGGTTCATCGCGTCGCTCGACCATCCCGAGATGGTGGGGGTCAACCCCGAGTTCGCGCACGAGCACATGGCCGGCCTCAACGTCCTGCATGCGGTGGCGCAGGCATGGGACGCCGGCAAGCTGTTTCACATCGATCTGAACGACCAGGCGTTCGGCCGCTACGATCAGGACTTCCGTTTCGGGTCGCACAGCCTCAAGCAGGCGTTCTTCCTGGTCAAGTTTCTCGAGGACGTCGGCTACGGGGGCAGCCGCCACTTCGACGCGCATGCCTACCGGACCGAGGACCTCGACGGCGTCCGCGCGTTCGCGCGTGGCTGCATGCGCAGCTACCTCCTGTTCAAGGAGCGGGCGCGCCAATGGAACGAGGACCGCGAAATCCAGGCGCTGGTCGCGGAGATCTCGGCCAGGAGCGGCGGTGTCGCCTCCGGCCGCTTCGAACGCGGTCGAGCCGCGACGCTCAAGGCGCAGTCCTTCGATCGCTCGACGCTCGGCAGCCAGGGGCGCGCCTACGAGCGTCTCGATCAGCTCACCGTCGAATGCCTGCTGGGGGCACGCCCGTGACGCGGCCGATCGCAGCGTTAGCCGCGCGTGGCTTCCTCGGCCAGGACTTTCTCCTCGAAACGAGCGTGGCGAGCGATCTCTATCACCGCTTCGCCGAGCCGCTGCCGATCATCGATTACCACTCGCACCTGCCGCCCTGGCAGCTGGCCACCGATTATCGGTTCCGTTCGATCACCGAGCTCTGGCTCGATGGCGACCACTACAAGTGGCGGGCGATGCGCGCCAACGGCGTCGACGAGGCGCTGATCACGGGCAACGCGTCGGACTGGGATCGCTTCGAGGCGTGGGCTCGCACCGTGCCGGACACGCTGCGCAACGCCCTCTACCACTGGACGCACATGGAGCTCAGGCGCCCGTTTGCCGTCGACGCCTGCCTGTCGCCGGCGACCGCGCGCGAGGTCTTCGATGCCTGCAACGCGCGGCTGCGCGAGCCGGGTTTCTCGATGCTCGAACTGCTCGCCTCGTTCCGCGTCGCCGTGGTCTGCACGACGGATGATCCGGCGGACTCGCTCGACGACCACCGAAGGCTGGCGGCTCGCCCCGATCCGGTCACCGCCGTGTATCCCACCTGGCGCTCGGATCGGATCCTTGCCATCGAGGAGCCCGCGGAGTTCAACGCCTGGATCGCGCGTCTCGAAGGCGAGGCCGGGAGGGCCGTCGGCGGACGCCTCTCGACACTGCTGGAGGTACTCGACCTGCGCCACGACGCGTTCCATGAGCTCGGCTGCCGCGCCTCCGACGTGGGACTCGACGCCGTTCCGGCCGATACCTGGACCCAGGCCGAAGTGGAAGCGGACTTCGACCGGGTGCGTGCGGGTCACGGGCTCGAACCGGGTCAGGCTCGCCGCCTGAAAGCGGCGCTCCTCTACCACCTGGCGCTCATGCACCACGCCCGCGGCTGGGTCCAGCAGTTCCATCTCGGTGCGATGCGTGGCGTCAGCTCCCGCGGACGACGAGGGCCCGGCGCCGACGCGGGCTTCGACGCGATCGGCGACTTCGAGCAGGGCAGGCCGCTCGCGCGCTTCCTCGATCGCCTGGACGCAACGGATCAACTCGCGAAGACCATCGTCTACAACAGCAACCCGCGTGACAACGCCCTCATCGCCGCGATCGTCGGCAGCTTCCAGGACGGTCGCATCCCGGGCAAGCTCCAGTTGGGCGCGGCGTGGTGGTTTCTCGATCACGCGCAGGGCATTGCGGCACACCTCGACACACTGTCGACGACGGGGCTCCTGGCGCGTTTCGTCGGCATGGTCACCGACTCGCGGAGTGTGTTGTCCTACTCACGCCACGAATACTTCCGGCGGCTGCTGTGCAACCTGCTGGGCGACGAAGTGCGGCGGGGGATCCTCCCGGACGATCGCGATCTGTTGGGGCGCCTGGTGCAGAACCTCTCCTTCGCCAACGCCCGCGACTATTTTGGATTCGCGCTCGGCCGCGCGGCGGCCACCGAAGGTGCCCTGCCGTGCGCCGACGCGAAAACGGTCTAGGGGCACACACCCGCCACGGCAAGTGCCGCGGCCACCTGCGCGTTGTGACGCAGAAGCGCCACGTTGACTCGTACGCTCTCGCCTCCCGTCACGGCACGCATGCGATCGAGCAGGAAAGGCGTCACCGCCCGCCCGCGAATACCGAGTGCGGCCGCCTCCGACAAGGCGGTGTTGAGCGCGCGGTCGTAGAGCTCGGCATCCATTTCGTCGGCCACCGGAATCGGATTCGCGACGAGAACGCCCGTCCCGAGGCCAAGCGAGAGATGACGACGCACGGCCGCCGCGAGCTCGCTGATGGAGTCGTAACGCCAATCCACAGCGAGGCCGGTCGACCTTCGATAGAACGCCGGAAACTCACCGGTCCGGTATCCCAGGACCGGCACGCCGAGTGTCTCGAGCATCTCCACTGTGCGCGGCAGGTCCAGGATGGCTTTGGCCCCCGCAGACACCACGGCGACGGGGATACGGGAGAGTGCGGTGAGGTCGGCGGACACGTCGCCGCTTTCGGATGCCTCACGATGTACGCCTCCGATCCCCCCCGTCGCGAACACCCGGATGCCGCTGGCGTGCGCTGCGAACATCGTCGCTGCCACCGTCGTCGAGCCAGGTTGCCCCGACGAAAGTGCAGCGGCCAGATTACTGAGATTGACCTTGGCGACCTTCGGTGCGGTCGCAAGTTCGTGCAGCTCGCTGCTGGTCAAGCCGACGCGGATCGCCCCGTTGATGATGCCGATCGTTGCCGGTGTGGCGCCAGCGTCGCGGACGATCTGTTCCAGCCCGTGGCGGTGGCCACGCCGTCAGGGTGTGGCAGGCCGTGCGTGACCACCGTGGTTTCGAGCGCCACCAGAGGCGCGTTCGTGGCAAGCGCCTGGGCTACCTCGTCGCCGTACTCGAACGGTGTCCTCATCACTGCTATCCTAGCCGCGGAATAGCACGATGCTTCCCAGGGATGCGCTGTCGGTCTTTCGCGAACGCTTCGGCACGCCACGCGCGCTGATCGGCATGCTGCATGTCGGCGCCCTGCCCGGGACGCCAGCTGCCTGTCACTCGATCGAGACCCTGATCCAGCAGGCGTTGGCTGACGCGAGAATCTACCGAGACGCGGGGTTCACGGGGCTCGCCATCGAGAACATGCACGACCGCCCCTACCTCAAGGGCGGCGTCGGCCCTGAGATCACCGCGGCGATGACCGTCATCGCGCGCGAGGTGAAACGTGAAACGGGTCTCCCGCTGGGCATCCAGGTCCTCGCGGCCGCGAATCGCGAGGCGCTCGCCATTGCGCACGCGTCCGGGGCTGACTTCGTCCGGGTCGAAGGCTTCGTCTATGCGCACGTCGCCGACGAAGGGGTGATTGAGTCGTGCGCCGGCGAGCTGCTACGGTACCGCCGCGCCATCGGCGCCGAGCGCGTCCTGGTGTTCGCCGACATCAAGAAGAAGCACAGCGCGCACACGATCACCGCGGACGTATCGATCGTCGAAACTGCGAAAGCGGCGGAGTTCTTCCTCGCCGACGGCGTCGTTGTCACCGGCCCGGCGACGGGAGAACCAGCTTCTCCCGACGAGGTACGCAACGTCGCCCAGGCGTCGGGCGTGCCCGTGCTCGTGGGATCGGGTGTCACACCGGTCAACCTGCCGCAATTCTCCCAGGCCCACGGGTTCATCGTCGGCTCATCGGTCAAAGAAGGCGGGATCTGGCACAACCGGCTGGATCCTGCCGCCGTGCGCGCCGTAGCCGTCGCGTTTGCCGGGCTGAGTCCGGACCCGTGACGCCGCCGATCGTGCTGCTCGGCAATCTGCTGGTCGACGATGTGGTGCTCGGTGACGGCACGGCGCGGATGGCGCAGCCGGGCGGCGCGCTCTTATACGGCGCTCTCGGGGCGACGGTGTGGGAGTCGAGCGCGGGGCTCGTCAGTGTCCGTGGCGATGATTATCCCGGCGACGTTCTCGAGAAGCTTCAGCAGCGGGGTGTCGACCTCGCCGGCGTGCATCCGCTAGGACGGCCAGGCGTGCGCACCTGGCTGCTCTACGAGGGACCTGTCCGCCGCCTCATTCATCGGCTGGGATGCCCGACGCATGAAGATGTGTCTCCCCGGGCACACCACATTCCCCTCGGATGGCACAACAGTCGCGCGTTTCATCTGGCCCCGATGCCGTTCAGGGTGCAGCGCGAACTGTTGACGTCTCTTCGTGGACACGAAGGAGCGTTCGTCTCCGTAGATCCGCACCTGCCGATCACCGAGGCCACGCTGCCGGAATGGCGGGACGCGCTGGCTGACGCAGATGCATTCCTTCCGGGCGAAGATGAGCTCCTGCTTGACGGCGCAGCCACCGATCCCTATCGCACGCTCCCACGCCTCGTGAACGGCCGGCTCCGCTTCGTCGTCTTCAAGCGCGGTGCTAAAGGAGGAATCCTCTACGACGCGCGTGAGGATCGCTTCGTCAACTGGGAGCCTCGCACTGCCGGCCTTGTCGATCAGACCGGCGCAGGAGACGCCTTTGGTGCCGGTCTGGTCCTGGCCCTCCTCGAAGGCCGCTCACTCGAAACCTGCCTGCAACGCGCGGTCGTGACCGCAAGCTTCGCGATTGCCGGCTGGGGACCCGAGGCGCTGCTGAAGGCTACCCGCGCGGACGCCGAGGCCCGTTTGCGAGAGTGGTACGGCGGCCTGGAGCCGCAGTGAAGACCGGTCTGATCAGCGCGCCGACCAGGTGCCTCGCAGAACAGGAGATCAGGAGAGCAGGCGAAACGAATGATGCTCCTGCACTCCTGAACTCCTAGGACGGGGATGTGATGAGATGTGGATGACGACCGCCGCCCAGGACCACGCTAACCGCTTGGCGGTGCGGCCTCTTCCGGGTGGAAGGTGACGCCCGCGCGTTCGCGGGCCTGCTCCATCCTCCGCAGCGCCTCGTGCTGGAGGACGTGCTGCACGCGATACGGCGCATCACCGAGCGCGGCGCTGACGCGCATGTAGGTGCCGTCAGGATGAAGCCGGCGCGCCTTGACCGTGTCGCGAAACATTGACCTCAGCACGTGGATGACCGTGGCCCTGTGACCGGCGTCCTGCACGGGGAACATCAGCTCGACCCGCCTGTCCAGATTTCTCGTCATCCAGTCGGCGCTCGCCAGGTAGACCTGCTCGTCCCCGCCGTTCAGGAAATAGAACGCGCGTGCGTGCTCGAGGAAGCGGTCGACGATCGAGACGACGTCGATGTTGTCGCTGACGCCAGGCCGACCGGGGCGCAGGGCACAGATGCCGCGGACGTTCAGTCGGATCCTGACGCCCGCTTCAGACGCCCGGTAGAGGGCCCTGATGATGCCTTCGTCGGCCAGCGAGTTCATCTTGGCGATGATCTCGGCCGGCTGGCCGGCCTCGGCACGGCGCCGCTCGCGATCGATCAGCCGTAGCAGCTGGCTGCGCAGTCCGGTCGGCGCCATGACCAGCTTCTTCAACGGTGGCGGGTCAGAGTATCCCGACAGTGTGTTGAAGATGGCCGACGCATCCTCGGCAAAGGCCTGCGAGGCCGTCATCAGGCCGAAGTCGGTATAGGTGCGAGCCGTCCGCTCGTTGTAGTTGCCCGTCCCGAGATGTACGTATCTCCGCAGCACTCCGCCGCTCCTCCGCACAATCAGGCAGATCTTCGCATGGGTCTTGTAACCCCGGACGCCGTAGATGACATGGGCGCCCGCCTCCTCGAGCGCACGCGCCCATTTGATGTTGCGTTCTTCATCGAACCGCGCGGTGAGTTCCACGAGCACCGTCACCTGCTTGTTGGCTTCCGCCGCTCTCTGGAGGCTGGCGATGATCGGCGAGCCAGTGCTGGTGCGATACAGGGTCTGCTTGATCGCCAGGACGTCGGGATCGCCGGCGGCCTGCGCGAGGAGCGCGACGACCGCTTCGTAGCCGTCGTACGGATGGTGGAGCAGCACGTCGTGCTCGTCGAGAATCGAGAACACGTCGCTGTGCGCTTCGGCCGCGAACACGTTGGCCGGCCGTAACGGCGGATCTCTGAGATCGTCGAAGCCGGGCAGATCGCACAACTGCGAGAGGAACCGCAGGTCCACGGGCCCTGGGACGGCATAGACGTCTTCGGGCAGCAACTCGAGTCGCTGCTGGAGCACCGCGATCACCTCGGCGGAGGCGGCCGCCTCGACCTCGAGCCGGATCGCGTCCCCGCGCCGCCGCTGCCGGATCTGGCGCTCGACCAGTTCGAGGTGCGTGCGCCCGCCCTCGTCATCCAGGGCGATTTCCGCGTCACGCGCCACGCGAAACACCGCCGTCGCGAGGATGCCCTGACCCGGAAAGAGACGTGGCAGGTGCGCCCGGATGATGTCTTCAAGAAGGACGAACGTATGACCATCGCCCGCCGGGATCGGCACGAGCCTCGACAGCACTGCTGGAACTTGAACGATCGCCAGCCGCGGCGCCTCGCCACCCGCCGACGGTTCGAGCAGCAGCGCCAGGTTGAGGCTGAGTGACGCGAGCAGGGGGAACGGACGAGCCTCATCGATCGCGAGTGGTGTCACGACTGGCAGCACCGCTTCGCGAAAAAAGGTGGCGACCGCCAGCGGCCACTCGGCCAGGTCGGCGGCGCCCAGGATTCGGATCTGTCTGGCGGCGAGCCCCGGCAGCAGCTCGCGTGTGGTGAGGTCGTAGAGCGATGCGACCAGCGCCTGCGTCCGCTCGCGCACGAGCGACAGTTGTTCCTGCGCGGTCAATCCCGCGAGGTCGCGGGAGTTGTCCCCGGCCGCGACCGCGTGCTCGAGCGCGGCAACCCGGACCATGAAGAACTCGTCGAGATTCGAGGCCGTGATCGCCGCGAATTTCACCCGTTCGAGCAGCGGCGTCTGTGGATCGGCCGCTTCCTCCAGCACGCGGGTGTTGAAGGCGAGCCACGAGAGTTCACGATTGATGAACAGCGCGCTCGCCGCGTCATCCTGACCGCCGGTCACGCGAGGCCCCCCGTGACGACCAGCTGCCGGCCGAACACATCCGCGAACAGATCTGCGCGCGCGCTCGTTGCCAGCCGCTCCATCGTGAAATCCCCAGTCCCTTCGACTTCGAGCCGCCAGATCGTGCCTTCGCGGACGATCCGAACGCTCCGAACCTTCTGGACGTGTTCGGCGTCGAGCGCATTGGCCACCCGGAGAATCGCCGCGAGCTTGTCGACGATGAGCCGGTCCTCTCGGTCCAGCGCCACGTACGGCAAATGCGTCTCCTGGGGGGTCGCCCGCCGGTGATAGCGTGCGATGTTGGCAACGATCGCAGTCTCGTCGTCCGAAAGCCCAAAAATCTGAGATGCCGACAGGATGTAGTGTGAGTGCTTGTGGTGGGCTCGAAGACTGACGTAGATCCCGATGTCGTGCAGCAACGCGGCGACCTGCAGCAGCAGGCGATGCCGTTCTCCGAGCCCGTGCTCGTCGCGCAGGTCGTCGAACAAGCGGACGGCGAGCATGGCGACGTGCCGCCCGTGGTCGCGGTCGACCCGGTAGCGGTGGCCGAGAGATTCGGCGCTGGCCAGCACCTGTCGTTCGAACTCTTCCGCGCTCGATCGGCCGCCGACGTCGGCCACGTCGAGGAGCATACCTGCGCGCATTGAAGCGTCGCACACCACGATCTTGCGCGCGGCGGTTTCGGCGAGCAGCGTGCGATACACCAGGAGCGCGGGCACGAGCGTGCTGGCCTCGCCCGGAGGCAGCCGGAAGCGCTCGGCCAGCGTGTCTTCGTCGAAGCGGGCGATGTCGTCACAGAACGCTAAAAATCGTTCGCGCTCGATCTCGCGGCCCGCGCCCCCACTATCCGGCTCCAGGATGTGGGACGCCGCGAAGCGGACGTCCCCGCCGACGGCAATGAACTGGGTGATGCGATTCAAGGGTACGTCGACGCGAACTTCTTCGACGATGTTCGCGATGTAGCGACGGAGCAGCGCCACCTGGATGTCATGACTGTGGCGCTGAAGGTTGAGTTGCTGCCGGATCCTGATCGAGCCGAGGGCAAAAACCCCTGAACGAACCGGTTCGCCGCGGCGCAGCAGCGACAGGCTGGTGCTGCCGCCGCCGACCTCGGCGAGCAGCGACCGGGCGCCGCGAAACGCGCCGTGCCTGCCGAGCACCTGCCGCACCGCCAGGAACAGCAGTCGCGCTTCTTCCGCTTCGTTGATGATCTCGAACTGGATGCCGGTCCGACGGTGGATGCGGTCGAGCAGTGTGTCGCCGTTGCGCGCCTCCCGGACCGCACTCGTCGCGACCGCGTGCACATCCCCGACGCCGCACGCGTCCATCGACTTCTGAAATCCTCCCAGCGCGGCGATCACGGCGTCGATCGTCTGCGAGCGGATGGCGCCGGCTGAGAACGCGTCGCGACCGAGTGGCACCCCGCGCGACAACTCTTCGATGATGCGAGGTGGCTGTCCCGGGCTGACCTCGGCGATTGCCAGCCGTACCGCGCTGGCTCCCATGTCGAGCACACCTACAAGCCGGGGTCCGACGTTCTCGACAGAGGCTTGGCCATCCTGTATTTGTTCGCTGCGGGGCGGCACTGCAGGCGGCATTGCAGGATGATACCTGCGCTCGGCCAGAGGGGATTGACGGTGTAACGTTGGCGTAACGATGGTGTAAACAGCGACTGTCGTGGCGTCAGGCTTGCAGCCAAGCTGACAATGCTGGGTCGACCCACACCGTCACACCTGTTTCGCGATGAGGTAGATGAGCTCCGGTCGGTGATGCCTGGAGTGTTCGACGGCCTCACCGACGCCGTGCACGATGCCCGCGTCTCCACTCGCCGCCTGAGAGAGTTGTTGCCGCTCATCAGTGAACGGTTGCGCATCGTCGAAGATCTCGAGGCGTGCTTCAAACGGATGGGCCGTGCTCTCGGGCGGGTGCGCGACAAGGATGTGCTGATCGAAGTGCTCGGCTCGCTCGAGGCGCGAATCCCGCACGCCGCGCCGGTCGTCGTGGTCGTCCGGCACCGTCACGAGCGACAGCGACACGCGCTGGCGCGGGAGTTGATCCGGACGCTGGAAAAACTCCAAGCCGACCGTGTGCTGGCGAAGCTCTCGGTGAAAGACCGAAAGGCAGGCTCGCCGTACGCTCGGGCGCTCACCGACAGGTCATCATGGCGCCAGGCGCTCGGGCGCACGGTCCGAGCCAGGGCCGAGGCGGCTGCCACAGCGATCGGACACGCGACCGGCGTCTATTTTCCGGGCCGGATCCACCGCGCCAGGATTGCGCTGAAACAGTTCAGGTACTCGCTCGAAGTCGCGGAGGGAACCGGCGAGCGCACCGTGGCGCATGCACTCGACGACCTCAAGCACGTTCAGGACGTGCTTGGCGATCTCCACGACCGTCAGATACTTATCGAAGAGCTGCTTCAGGACTCAGCGTCGCCGGAGGTCGTCGACCAGATCACGGTGGTGACCAACGCAATCGAAGCGGAGAACCAGAAGCTGCACGAGAAGTACCTCGCCCTCCGTCCGCGCTTGCTTGAAATATGCCGGCAGGAGGCACAGCCGGACGCGTCGCTCTCACGGAGCATCGCGCCCTTTGCCGCCGCGGGCGTGGTCGCACTCTCGTCACTCCTGGTAAGCGGCCGACGCCGAGCCTCGTAACTGGCGAAACGCGAAGTGTGTCGAGGCCTACGCGTCGGTCTCCCAGTATTTTCCAGAGAAGGCCGAACAGAGGACTGGCGATTGAGGGGAAGATGCATGTTACAGGAGGTCGTCTGTGTCCGAACCGCCCGTTCCCCGCAATCTCGAGCCGCAGCACGAGCGCGACATTGGCGCGTTTCGCGACGCCGTCACTCGCGGCGAAGTCTCCACGGTCGGGCGGCTCCTCGAATTGCAGCATGTAAGGCAACAGGTCAACGCGCCGATGTTCGCATTCGGTCAGCGGGCCGCACACATCGCGGCGAAGAATGCACTCTTGCTCGAAGTGCTGATGGCCGCCGGTGCGGACCTCAACCTCAAGAGCGAGTGGGAGAACGGACCCTACACCGTTCTCGACAACGCCACCGAGCAGACGGCCCGGCTTCTCCTCTCGCGCGGCGCCAAACTGACACCGAACGTCGCCGCCCGACTCGGCTGGATCGACGAGCTCCGGGATCTCCTTGCCGCAGATCCGTCGCTCGTACACGCGCGCGGCGGGGATGGGCAGCAGCCGCTTCACGAGGCGGCGACGGTTGCGATTGCCGACCTGCTGCTTGACCTTGGCGCCGACGTCGATGCGCGTTGCATCGACCACAAGTCGACCGCCGCGCAGTACGCGCTCGCCGAACGGCCGGAGATCTGTCGCCGGTTGCTCGAGCGCGGTGCCAGCGCCGACATCTTCATGCCGGCACGGCTTGGCGATGCTGGCCTGGCGTCGCGCGTGCTGGCTTCCGATCCGCAGGCGATCGCTGCTCGCGTCAACGAGCCCGGCTACGCACCGGTGCCGCCATTCAACATCTACTGCTGGACGCTCGGCTTCGGCCTCTCGCCGCACGATGTGGCCCTGAAGTTCGGGCACCGGGATGTCTACGACCTGCTCCTGCAACACAGTTCGGCGCATGTGCGCTTCATCAACACGGTGCTGGCCGGCGATGAAGCAGGCGCCCGGGCGTTCATCGAACGGGATCCGTCGCTCCTCCTCTCGCTGACACCGGCCGATCACTCGCGCCTGGCGCACGCCATTTTCGACGGCCGTCGTGAGGCGGCGCATCTCATGCTCCGGCTCGGTTTCGACGAAACCGCGGGTGGCATTGATGGCGGCACAGCGCTTCACGCCGCATGCTGGATTGGCGACGTCGACCTGGTAGAGAAGATCCTCGAGCGCGGACGCGTCCCGCTCGAGGCTCGGGATCCCGTTCATTTCAGCACGCCGCTCGGTTGGGCGGCGTTTGGATCGGTTCACCGCCGGGCCCGCGGTGGCGATTACTGTGTCGTCGTCGATCGACTCGTGGCCGCGGGAGCGGACACTCGCGCGCCCGGGAACGGTCAGCCCCTGTCGCTGGTCGCGATGGCGGAGGGGAATCCGGAGGTCCAGGCGAGATTGCGGAAGCACGGCGCCGCGTGACGAGCCGCCCTACGACCAATTCGCCTGATGGCTCCAAAATTCTAACCAGCGGTGTGAGATAACGTTTCGCATGCACATCACACGGACGAAGCGACTTCAAACGGCGCTGCTGACGCTTGCCCTGGCGGTCGCGCTCGGCGGGGGGAAGTTCCAGGCGCAGGCGCCGGCGAGTACGCCGGCCGTAGGTCAGAAGGCGCCGGACTTTTCCTTGAACGCCGTCGACGGCACACCGGTGTCACTGGCCGCCATGCTGCGTCGCGGCCCAGTCGTGCTCGTGGTTGGCCGCGGCTATCCCGGCTACCAGTGCCCGTTCTGCACTCGGCAGTTCGGCGAGATGCGAGCCCGGGCCAAGGATTTCGAAGCGAGAGGCGCCACGGTTCTCTGGGTCTACCCGGGCGCGACCGACGAGACCATGAAGCGCGCCGAGGAATTTGTCGGCGCCGCGCAGCTCCCGCCAAACATCCGGCTCCTGGTCGATCCCGGCTATGCCTTCACGGTCAGCTATGGACTGCGCTGGGATGCGCCGAAAGAGACCGCGTATCCCGCGACCTTCGTCATCGACCGCGATGGGATCGTTCGTTACGCGCTCGTCAGCCGTGAACACGGCGGGCGTGCCCCGATCGCCGATGTGCTTGCCGCTCTCCCGGCGCCGAAGTAGACGCGCAACTTCTGCCGAAGCGCTCGCGTCAGGCGGCGGCGCGTTTGGTGCGCGCGTAAAGCCACGCGATGATGGCCGCAAAGACGAGCGGGCCGATCCATACAGCATAGGTTTCGAAATGTTCACCGACCACGCTGAGCGGCGCATCGCTCATCGTTGCCGCGACGATGCCGGCGAAGGCGACGCCGAACAGACTCTCGCCAACGATGAGGCCGGTCGCGGCGAGCACGCCCATGCGCCTGGCGAATTCCGGATTGCCGGCGCGCTCGCTCCAGCCCTCGTAGAGCCAGCCGATCAACGCCCCGACCGGGATCAGCATGGTGAGTGCCATCGGCAGGTAGACGCCCATCCCGACCGCAAGCGGCGGGAGCCGGTATTTGCTCGTGCGGGTGAGCACTTCGTCGATGATGATCACGACCACCCCGAGCAGCGCACCGTAGCCGATCAGATCCCACCTGATGTCGCCGCCGAGGACGCCATTGGCGAGCGACGAGATCAGCGCCGCCTGCGGCGCCGCCAAAGCGTTCGGGCCCGCGCCCGGCATCCCTTGGAAACCGAAGGAGGTGTTCAGAACGTTGAGCACCGGCCCGATCACCAGCGAGCCGAAGATCACACCGATGATCAGCGCGAATTGCTGCTTCCACGGCGTGGCGCCGACCAGCTGGCCGGTCTTCAGGTCCTGCAGGTTGTCGTTGGAGATGGTCGCGATCGAGAACACGATCGCGGTGGTGAACAACGCATACGCCGTGAGCGCCTGCGCATTTTCGGGATGGGTCCCGTAAAACAGCGACAGCAGCACCGCCGCACCGAGAACGGCGAGGATGCCGACGCCCGAGACGGGACTGTTAGAGGCGCCGATCAGGCCCGCCATGTAGCCGCAGACCGCGGCGATGATCGCGCCGATCACGAGCATGTAGACCAGCGTCACGCCGATCACGACCGGCGCGTCGGCGGCGATCGGGCCGCCCGCGATAAACAACCACAGGAGCCCAGCGATCGGGACCAGCGAGGCCACGATCGTGCCGCCGACGATGCCGATTGGCAGATCGCGCTCAGTGAGCTCCAGGACCTCGCCGCCGGAGCGGGCGGCGGAGGCCGCCATGGCCGAACGGATGCCGCCGACGATCGGGCCGATGATCTTCAGAAGAGTCCAGACCGCGGCCACACCGATCGTGCCGGCGCCTATGAAACGCACCTGGTTACGGAACACGAGGTTCACCGTGGCCGCGACGTCCGCGCCGACGCCCTGAATCGAAGTCAGTACCGGGACGAGCACCCCCCAAGCGGTCAGCATACCGATCAGCATCGCGATGCCGACGGTCATGCCGACCAGATGGCCGACACCGATCAACGCCATCGAGAGACTCATCGATGCGCCGCTCGCCGCGCCGCCACCGAGGCGGAAGGCGGTGGCCAGCTCACCGGCGGCGAGCTTCATCGCTGCCAGTAACGCGAAACCGGCCGAGGCAATCGAGCCGGCGACGATCGCGGCAAGGCCTTTGGCGTTCTCTTCGACCCCGCCGATCGACCCGGAACCGACCTTGAGCACTTCGGCCGCCGCTACGCCTTCGGGATACGGCAGGTCCGATCCCGTCACCAATGCCCGCCGGAGTGGCACTGAGAACATCACCCCCAAAGTGCCGCCGATTGCGCAGACAGCGACGGTGGTCCAGTAGGGAAAGCCCTGCCAATACCCGATCATGATCAGGCCTGGCAGTACGAAAATGATCGCCGCGAGCGTCCCCGCCGCCGACGCGATGGTCTGGACGATATTGTTTTCGAGGATGGTCGAGCCGCGCACGAAGCGCAGCACGGCCATCGAGATCACCGCCGCCGGGATCGACGTAGCGAAGGTGATGCCGACCTTGAGCCCCAGATAAACGTTGGCGGCGGTGAACAGCAGTGTGATGAGCCCGCCCAGCACAATGCCGCGTAGCGTAAGTTCGCGCATGGGCCCGGAGCATATCCGAAAGCCGCAGTGATTGGTGGCCCGAGGCTGGCGAGCTTGAAGAATCCGGCAGCCATATGTATGATCCACACATATGGCGCCCATATCCTCAGATGACCAGACACTGAAAAAGGGGACGGCGGAACTGCTGATCCTCGCGCAGCTCGAGAATCGGCCCAGCCACGGCTACGAGATCGCGCAGCAGATCGACGTGAGATCCCGGGGCACCGTGTCGTTTCACGTCGCCTCGTTGTATCCGATCCTCTACCGCCTGGAACGCCGCGGCCTGATCGCCGGACGATGGGTGGAGAAGGCCGGGCAGCGGCGGCGCCGGTACTACACCCTCACGGCGGCCGGTCGGAAGGTGCTCGCTGAGCGCCGCACCAGCTGGAGCGCCTTCATGCAGGCGGTGCAGGCCGCCGCGGGTCTGAACCATGCGTGACTTCAAAGGCTTCGTCCACGAGCACCTGTCGGGCCTGGCGCTGCCGCGGCAACGTGAGCGCAAGATCGTCGAGGAGCTGGCGGCACAGATCGAGGAGGTCTACGACGCTCTCATCGCCGAGGGCCGTACCGACGAAGAGGCCTGGAATGAGCTGCAGCGGCAGATCCCGGACTGGAAGACACTTCGCAACGACCTCCTCGAAGCCGAGCCGGTCATGGTCAGACTGGCCCAGCCCGACCACGGGCCGCTGACCGCCGAGACGAACCGCAGGCTTGGGTCGTGGCTTCAATCGTCGCTGGTCGTGGGGCTCGCACGCGATCTGCAGACCAGCGTCAGACTGCTCATCAAGCATCGCGGCTTCGCCGCGACCACGATCCTGACGCTGGCCGTATGTCTCGGCGCCAACGCGGCCATCTTCACAGTGGTCTACTCGGTGCTGCTGCGCCCCGTGCCGGTCCCCGACGCCGGCCGCATTGTCGCCATGGGCGACGTCTACCCGACCATTACTCCCGACGACATTCTCTCCAACACCGCTCCGTCTTATTTCGACCGCCTGAAGGCGCTCACCGCTCTTGACGAGCAGGCGATGTTCACGTTCTGGCACGACACGTTCGCCATCGAGGGAATCTCGGAAGAGATCCGCGGCATGAGAGCGACCCCGTCGCTGTTTCGCATGCTGAAGGTCGAACCGGTTCTGGGCCGGGCCTTCACGGATGCCGAGGGTGAGCTTGGCAACGAACAGCGAATCATTCTGAGCCACGGACTGTGGCAGCGCCTCTATGGCGGCGATCGAGCGGTGATCGGCCGCGACTTGCGACTGGGCTGGACCGGGCAGCGCTATACCATCGTCGGCGTCATGCCGCCCGGGTTCCCATTCTTCGACTTCGGCGGCGGCGGGCACGCGAGAGCACCCGGTGACGCGATCCAGTTCTGGATACCGCTTGCCTTCACCTCGGCCCAGACGTCCGACGATGCGCGCACTCGCTATGGCTATTTCCATATCGGGCGTCTTCGGCCCGGTGCCACGATCGAACAGGTCAAGGCGCAGATCGACGCGCTGAATGCAGCGACCTTCGAGCGCTTTCCCCAGTTCGAGTTTGCCAGCCTCGGCATGTACACCGCCGTGACACCGCTTCAGCACGCGCTGACCCGTGGCGTCGGCCGGATGCTCTATCTGCTTTGGGGTGGCGCCGCGTTCGTGCTGCTGATTGGCGCCCTCAATATCGCGAATCTGTCGCTGGCCCGAGCGAGCGTTCGGACGCGGGAACTGGCGACGCGGCTGGCGCTTGGCGCCGGCCGGTTCCGGGTGACACGACTGCTGATCATCGAGGGCGTCCTGCTAGCGGTCGTGAGCGGCCTCGCAGCTGTAGGAGTTGGTATCTGGATACTGCAAACACTGGTCTACAGCGGGATGACGGATCTGCCCAACGCCGCGTCCGTTCGCATCGACTCGACCGTCGTCGGCTTCATCATGGTGGTGGCGGTAGCGGTCGGGGTGCTGATCGGCCTCGTGCCGGCGATGACCGTGAACAGGCTGAACCTCAATCAGATTCTCGCCGAAGGCAGCCGGCTGGGCACCGATGGACGAGCGACGCGCCTGTTCCGTCGTGGCCTGGTCGTCACTCAGGTCGCCTTCTCCGTCGTGCTACTGATGGGCGCCGGTCTGATGTTGACGAGTTTTCGCAATCTGCTGGCGGTCGACGCCGGGTTCGACGGCGAGCGTGTGATCACCGCCACGATCTTCCCGCCGCCGTCGCGCTACAAGGATCAGCGTGCCGCGGTCGCGCTGTCGAATCGCATACTCGAGTCGATCCGCAACGTGCCGGGCGTCACTGCGGCCGGCATCACCTCGAATATCGCCATGAGCGGCCGAACCAGTCCCGCGACGGTTTCTGCGGCTGAATCCGACCCGCAACCGGGCGACGCATTGGTGCTGCCTTCGGTCGTGAGCGTCACCCCCGGATATTTCGAAGCCATGGGCACGTCGGTTCTTCGCGGCCGGTACTTCGCCGAGAGCGACCAGGAGAACACCCTTCGTGTTGCGATTGTCGACGAGCGTCTCGCGACGCGGTTGTGGCCGACCCAGGATCCGATCGGGAAGCGGCTGCGCCGCGGCGATTCGGAACCGTACACGGTGGTGGGCATTGCTCGCGGTGTGCGATTCGAAGGCCTGGCCGGGCAGGCGGATGCCGTCGGCACGGTGTATTTCCCGCACGCCCAGGCGCCACCGCTCGGCCGGCTGCGCTGGATCGCGGTCAAGACCGCGACCGAATCGCCAGTCGTGATGCGAACGCTCCGATCGTCGATTATGGCGATCGACCCGGATCTCCCCTTGTCCGACATTCAGACAATGACCGAGCGCACGTCGCGTTCGGTCTTGCCGCAGAAACTGGGCATGGGCCTGGCGAGCATGTTCGCCGTCGTCGCGCTGTTTCTATCGGTCCTCGGGCTGTACGGCGTGCTGGCGTACGTGGTGGCCCAGAAGACGCGCGAGATCGGCATACGTATCGCCCTTGGAAGCACGACTCGCGGCATCTTCCAGATCTTCTTCAAGGAGGGTCTGATGCTGGTTGCCGGCGGCCTGATCCTCGGTCTGACGGGAGCCCTCGCCATGGGTCGAGTGCTGGAAGGCCAGGTCTTCGGGGTGAAGCCGACCGACCCCTTCGTTCTCGCCGTCGTGGCGGTCTTCACGAGCATCGTCGCCCTGCTGGCCTGTGTCTCTCCCGCACGCCGTGCAACGCGGGTCGATCCGGTGACGGCGTTGACCGAACAGTAAGGCCTCCGGGAGGGTCAATTTCGTCCCCGCTGAGATATTTGGCCGAGTGAAGGTATGCTCAGGTACCTATGACCGTCTACCTGGTAAACCCGAGCCACATATCCTTCGGCATTGGCGTGATCACGCCGCGGTGGCTGTTCGTGCTGGCTGCCGCCACACCCGCGACATTTGGAGTCCCACAGGTTATCGACGAAACACTCGAGGGTTTCGATCTGACGACGGTTGGTCCCGGCGACATCGTCGGTATTGGTATTCATACCGGCAATGCCCTCCGCGGCTACGAAATCGGCACCGCGGTCAAAGCCCGGGGCGCGACCGTCATCTTTGGTGGCGTTCACGCAACGCTGTACCCGGATGAGGCCTTGAGCCTCGGCGGGGCCGATGCCGTGGTCAAAGGCGACGGCGACGTCGTCTGGCCGGTGGCGCTGGCCGATGCTGCGGCTGGCACGTTGAAGCCCGTCTACGAGGGTGGCAAGATCGACGCCGACCGATTCGTGCCCGCGCGCTGGGATTTACTGCCCGAGGGACGTTACATGTGGGCCTCGGTGCAGACGATCCGGGGCTGTCCGAAGCACTGCTCATTCTGCTCGGTCTGGCGCACCGACGGTCAGGCGCCGCGGCAGCGAAGCGCGGATGTCGTCGTGCAGGAGCTGCTCGAACTCCGACGCCGGGGGTTCCGTTTCGTCGCGCTGGCCGATGACAACTTCTATCCGGTCACGCTGTCTGACCTCGCCATGGCGGAGCGGCAAAACAATCAGTCGCGTCTCGATCAGCTGCGTGCGATCCGAGCGGAGCGCTTCGAGTTGATGGAGAAGTTGGCGCAATTGCCCCGGGACATGGTGTTCTTTACGCAGATTACGATGGAGGCCGCCGAAGACCCCGAATTCTTGAAGGCCATGCGTCTCGCCAACATCAAGGGCGCCCTGGTGGGTGTCGAGGCGGTCACGCCGGAAGGCCTCAAGGACGTCTACAAGGGGTTCAACGATAGCGGCGAGGCCCTGGTCGCGCGCCTGCGGACCTTCCGCGAGCATGGCGTCTATGTGCTCGGCTCGTTCATCTTTGGATTGCCGAGCGATCGGCCTGCCACGTTTGATGCCACCGCGGATGTCGCGCAGCGCGCAGGTTTGGCGTTTGCGCAGTTCGTGATGTTGACGCCGTACCCTGGCACGCTTGATTTCGCCGCCTGGGAGAAGAGCCTCGGTAACGACGCGGACAAAATCGTCGGCATTCCGGTGACGCGACACTGGCTGATCCCGCAGGCGAACCGCCCGAAGGTGTACATGCCGCACGCGGTCATGTCCGCCGATGAGATCCGGAGCCGGACGCAGGGCGTGTGGGACCAGTTCTACAGCCTGCGCCGCATCTGGGACCGATCGTCTTGCACGCCGAACCTGCGGGCACGGCTCGCCTTCGTGCTCATTTCGAAGCTGTATCGGCAGATGTACGCCAATACCGGGATCGCGACGGACAGTGCACGCGTGAACCGGGCGAACCGGTGGGCTCGGCTCATTGCCAAGCCGTGCCGGCGTTTGTTCACGGCTCGTCCACTGCCGTCCCTGGAACTACGCACAGCCGAGCCGTCTGTCACCAGTGCGGGCGGCCGGTCCTAGGGTCAAGCGAGTCGTTCGTCCAGGCGTTTTCCCCGCAAGAATCGGGATGGTTGAGGTCTCCTTGGTGTAGATCGTGCACCTTGTTCGAGGAGCCAATGCCCATTCAATTCAAGGAGGATCGCCGTGGCCGCTTCACTGTCGACCCACCCGATACGAGAACTCGTCAATTCGTCGTTCGCTCAGGTGCTGCACGCCGACGGCCCTGATGAGGCTCGGGCGGCCAAGCTCGGGCTCTATTCGTGGATCGTCGGTCGATGGGAGATGGACGTCGCAACCATTCTCGAAGATGGAACGACGCATCGGGGCCGCGGCGAGATTCACGCCGGCTGGGTGCTGCAGGGGCTGGCGATCCAGGACGTGTGGATGATTCCGCGCCTGCGAGACCGGCACCCAGGCATCGAGATGCTGCCCGGCGCGGGCAATTGGTACGGGACGACGTTGCGGACCTACGATCCCGATCTCGACGCCTGGCGGATCCTCTGGAGTGACCCGGCGACGAATTTTTTCGCCCAGCAGATCGGCCGCGCCCAAGGCCCCGACATCGTCCAGACCGGCGCGGATCCGCGGGGTGGCTCGATGCGCTGGGTCTTCAGTGAGATCGAGAAGGATTCGTTCCACTGGACCGCGGAGCGCGCTGCCGACGACCGGAACTGGCGGCACGAAGTAGACATCCGCGCGCGTCGCGCGTGAAGACTCGCTAACATGATCAATCTCGGAGGATTGATCATGCGTGTTGCGATTCGGGTTGGCGCGATCGCTCTGTTGCTGTGCGCCTTCCCGCGCCTCGCGGCGGGGCAGCACGGAGGCGACCGCGTCGAAGTGATGGCATTCGGCGGCTACCGCTTCGGCGGCGACTTCTACGAGATCGCCACACGGCGTCCGGTCGACGCCGACGGCGCGCCGTCCTTCGGCATCGTTTTGAGTATCCCCTTCACCCGCGAGACGCAGATCGAGGCGCTCTTCTCACACCAGCAAGCCCATTTCACCGTCCCGGCCACGGCGGACGCGCCGGCCACGCGCTTCCGCGTCACCGTGGATCACTACCAGGTCGGGGGCTTGAGCGAGTTCGGCACCGGCCGCGCTCGTCCGTTTCTCTCCGGATTACTGGGACTGACGCGCTACGAGGCGTCGGGTGACAACGAACTGCGCTTCTCGGCGTCGGCGAGCGGCGGAGTGAAGCTGTTCCCGACCCGGCACCTCGGTGCGCGGCTCGATGGCCGCGTCTTCGCCACGCTGGTTGACGCCGAGGCGGACGTGCTGGTGTGCGGTCCGGGCCTCTGCGTCGGCTCGATCGACGCCTCGTTCGTCTGGCAGGCGGAGTTCACCGCGGGCGTCGTGATTCGGTTCTGACTCCCCGGCACCTGCCCTGCGTCCGCGTCCGGGGATCGCTCGCGGGGTTATGATGCGAGGAAAGCGTCTCGGGAGACTGTCATGCCTCAAATATCCGACGTCCTGATTTGTTCGCTCCTCTTTCTGGGCGGTCCGGCGCCGGTGCAGGCGCCGAATGCCGTCACCCGCGAAACGACGACGGTGGCGACGGTCGATCGCGTCGAACGATCCAGCCGCGTGCTGTCCGCGCACAGCCAGGGTAAGAGCGGTGGCAAGGTGATGCACACCTTCAAGGTCGATCCGTCGGTCACGGCCTTCGACGATCTCCAGGTGGGCGACGTGGTCACGGTCCGCTTCACCGAATCGGTGGTCGTGCAGGTTCGGCCGGATGCGAAACTGACCGAGCGCCAGGATACGACCGCCGCGGCGCGGGAGGCTGGTGACGCCGACGTCGTCCAGCAGCAGAAGCGGGTCGTCATCTTCGAGGATGTCGACTCACAAGGGTTGTTCGTGACTTATCGCACGCAGGACAATCAGCGGGGGAGATACGCGGTGCAGAACAAAGAGCTGCTCAAGGGTCTGCGTCGCGGCGATCGTATCGAGATCACGCTGACGATGGCTCGTGCGGTGAGCATCGAACGCAAGCGCTGACCCTGGCCATCGCACCATGTCATGTCAGGAGTCGAAATGATCCGGACTACATTCGGAGTGGCGCTGTTGGCAAGCGCCGTGGTGATGGCGAGTCACTCGGTCGCATCACCGCAATCCCCCACGACCGCCTCGTCTGGAGACCCAGCCGTAAAGGCCTACCTCGCATTCGTGGAGAAGAACCGGCCGACCACTCGCGAAAACATCGTCGCCGCACTCGATCTGCTGGCCTCGGCAATCCAGGGCGTGGCCTCAACACGCGGCGACGTGTTCAAAGATCCCGAGCTGGCTCGCGTTCACAAGCTGCGGCGTGATATCCGAAGACTGGCGAGCCCCGGCGACTCACAGGCGCTCACTACGGAGCGAGCTGCTGTCTTCGTGACGACCGCGCAGCTTCTCAGTGGCCTGGATCGTGGGACTGGCGCGAAAAACGACAAGTCCCTGATTGATGCGGTTCACACTGCTGCCGAAGGTCTTGACCAGGACTATCCCCTGCGAGACCAGCCCGATGCACTGGAGAAGTTCTTTGGCTTCTCGGCGAAGGCCCTACGGGAGATTGATCGTCAATGATCGGAGGCGAGGGCGTGACGCGCTTCGGCGCGATCGTCACATTTCACATTACGGGGCTCACCGCGCTGAGCCGTCTTCGGCCTTGACCTGAAACTGACCCACCACCCGCGACCGAGCTCGGTTGACCAATGTAACACTAGTAACGTAGCATGAAACGAACGTTACAAGTGTACGCTGTTCAATCAGGCCAAACATGGTGCAGCCCATTCGAGCCGGTCAGTCGCCACTTTCTACGGCGCTAGCCCGTCGTCGGTGGTTGCTGTTCATCCATCAGCTCCCTTCTCACCCCTCTAACCTGAGAGTCACGACGTGGCGCCGCCTCCAGAAGGTCGGCGCGATTCCACTGAAACAGGCGGTGTACACGCTTCCCGATACGCCCGATACGCGTGAGGATCTCGAGTGGCTGAAGACCGAGGTGAAGGCCGCCGGCGGTGATGCGAGTGTGTTCGCGGCCGACCACGTCGATGCGTGGTCCGACGATGCGCTGGTCGAAGAGTTCAGGCGAGCACGGCAGGATCTGTACGAAGAACTGGGCCGCGACGTCGAACAGGCGCTCAAGCGTGCGGCTCGCGCTCGGCGACCCAGCGCGACACGAGCACCGACGGTCCGTCGCCTCGTCGACATTCTCCGGGAACGTCTCGTCGCGGCCGAGAAGATCGATTTCTTTGGCAGTGCCGGCCGCGATCGTGTGCTCACCCTGCTTCGCCAACTCGAGGATCGCGTCAGTGGCACCGGAAGACAGCCGGCCCTCTCTGGACCTGGGACTGACTCCGGAAGGAAGACGTCGTTTCAAAAGCGCTTGTGGATCACGCGTCCTCGCCCGGGCGTCGATCGTATGGCGTCTGCCTGGCTGATTCGTCTCTTCATCGACCGTCAGGCCCAGTTCGGCTTCGCGGTTGATCGTGAGTCCGTGCCGGATGGCGGCGTACCGTTTGACATGTTCGGGGTGGAGTTCAGCCACCAGGGTGACGGATGCACTTTCGAAACGCTCTGCTCGGCCTTTGGCATCGCCGGACCTGCGCTCTCGAGGATCGCCGCGATCGTCCATGACCTGGATCTCAAGGACGGCCGCTTTGCCGCGCCCGAGTGCAGCACGGTCGGCACCATGATCGAGGGCCTGCAGCTCGCCTATCAGAACGACGAGGCGTTGCTCGAGCAGGGAATGACAATGTTCGACTCGCTCTACCGGTCGTTCGAACAGTCGAGCCGCGCGACCGGACCGAGGGTCGCGGCGAGGCCGAGGCGTCGAGTCACTTCCGAGAGTAAGGCGCGGCGCAAGAAGGGCCGGTGAGAGTTTGCCGTGAGCCCACCCGTCGCGGCCGTCCGATCCGATGCCGTCACTGAGGCCGCAGGCCAGGACCTGAGCCCATCAGCCGCGCGCGCCGCGTTGGTGCGGTTGTGTGCGGCCGGATTCGTCGCCTACTTCAGCTATTCGATGTGCCGCGTTCCACTTCTTCCTCTCTTCGCCCGCGAGCTCGGCGCCGGCCCATCCCTCATCGGCCTGGTCATGGGCGCCTCGACGCTGACCGGCGTGTTTCTGAAGCTGCCGGCCGGCGCGCTGTCCGACCTGTTCGGACGACGGCGATTGCTCGTCGCGGGTGCGCTGGTGTTCGCGACCATGCCCTTCAGCTACCTGGCCGTCTCGACGCTCGCCTGGCTCGTGGTTCTCCGTTTTGTGCACGGCAGTGCGACGGCGATCTTCAGCCCGGTCGTGTCCGCCAGCCTGTCCGATGTGGCTCCGGCGGCGCGGCGTGGGGCGTGGCTGGCGACCTACTCCACGGCTCAAGGGATCGGCCAGGCCATTGGGCCGATCCTTGCCGGATATGCGATCGCTGCTGGTCGCTTTGATCTGGCGTTCGCCGTCTCCGGCCTCATCGGTCTCGGCGTACCCCTCATTGTCGGCCGATGGCGCGGGGTTCCAGCGGCAACGTCGACACCGCCTTCATGGCAGGCATTCAAACTCGGCGTTCGTGAAGTCGTGAGCGATCGACTGGTGCTGATCACCAGCGCCGCCCAAGCCGCTCAGTTCATGCTCAACGGGATGCTCAACGCCTTCTTGCCGCTGTACGGGCGCGAGGTCCTCAACCTCTCTGGATCAGAACTCGGCTGGCTCTTCGGGGTACAAACCGTCACCACACTCATGGTGCGACCTCTGATCGGTGCGGCGTCGGATCGGGGCGGACGCCGAGCGGTGATTGTGACCGGCCTGACGATCTGCAGCCTCGCGGTCTTCTCGCTCTCTCTGACCGCCAGCCTGGCGATGGTGGTCGTGGTCATCTTGACTTACGCCGCGGGTGTCGCGATCACGACGGCGGCGACGAGTGCTTACATTACCGACATCACACGCCGGGCCCGATATGGCGCCGCCCACGGTGTGTTCGGTACGATCTACGACATCGGTGACGCGATCGGCCCAATCGCCGGGGGCGTGCTTGTCGCAGGGTTGGGCTTCGCGCCCATGTTCCAGGTCATGGCCGTGGTCGCGATCGTGATGGCTATCGTGTTCGCGGTCGCGACGTCCGCTTAAGGCTTGATCGTCACGATCCGGGCTATGACGTTATTGGTCTCCATCGCTTCACCCACCACCTTGTTGTCGTCGGTAACAGCCAGCAGAAAGTAGAAGCCCGACATACCGGCGGGTAGCGTCACACTCGTCGACCCAGTGTTCGTGAGATTGAAGCCGACGGCGGCGACTTCACGCCGGCCGTCGAGCAGGATGTCCCCAGCGTCCAGCAATGCGTTGGCCGACAGATAGAAGCGTGTCGTCGAGGCGGCAGCCGTCTCGGGACCGATATTCTTGACCGTGTCGGTCACCGTGATTGTCGTGCCGGCCACGGGTGTCGGTGGAACCACGAGCGCCGTGACCGTCAGATCGGGACCGAGTTGGATCGACGTGTACTTGACGTTGTTGGCCTCAGACGTCTCCGGAACGATATTGGCGTCGTCGGCGTTGGCGATCAGGTACCACGTGCCAGGTACCACCGTAGGCAGCGTCAGTGTCGTCGTCGCGGTGCTGGGTTGCCCTGGGGCGAGCGGCTGTATCGGGCGCGACGGTGACAGCCGGTAGTCCCCAGCATCGAGTGTCGTGTTCACCGACAGAAAGAACGCAGTCGTCGACGCGCCGGCGGCGCTGCCGTCCTTGTTCGCCGTGGTATCGGTCACGGAGATCTGATCGCCCGAGGCACCCGCGCGCGCTGGAGCGATTAGCGAAGACACATATAGATCGGCACCGACGGTCACGAGCGCGGTGCGTGTGTTGTTCGTGTCCGAGGATTCCATCACCGTATTGGCGTCGTCGGCCTTGCCAATCAGGTAGTACGTGCCGGTGGTGGTGCCGGCCGGAATGGTGACACTGGTCACCGCCATGGCCGAGGCGCCGGCGGCGAGCGGTCCGACGGGCCTTGCCTGGAGGGGGATGTCGCCGGCGTCGAGAAAGTAGTTCAACGAGAGATAGAAGCGGGTCGATGACGCGCCAGACGAACCCGCGCCCTGGTTCTTCGTGGTCTCCGAGACGGCGATCGACCCGCCCGCGCCGGCGGTCGAGGGTGCCGTCATTGATGAGACGACGAGATCGGGTCCGATGGCGATCAGTGCATACCGCGTGTTGTTGATTTCGTTGGTCTCGACATGCTGCCCGGGGCCATCCGCCTTGGCGAGGAGGTAGTAGGTGGCGGCGTTGACGCCCGAGGGAATCGTCAGCGGTGTAGTCGCCGTGTTGATCGCTCCGGCCGTGAGTGCCGGCACATCCCGCGTGCCGATCTGCGTGTCGCTGGCATCGATCAACAGGTTCGACGACAGATAAAACCACGTTCGGGACGGCGGCGCCGAGTTGGCGCTCGGGTTTGCGGTCGTGTCCGTCACCTGGATCACGTCGCCGGCGCCTGCGGCCGGCGGGGCGGTCAGAGATGTGATGGTGAAATCAAGCGCGACGTCATCGCTGACGATGGTGATCGTGGACGAAGCCGATCCGAGGACGTAGCTGCTGGACGCGCCGAGGTTGAGGATCGCGGTCTCGGCTGGTTCCACGAGCGAGTCGTCCTTAGGAACGACGTTGACGTTTACAGAGGTGGCGCCCGCCGGGATTGTCGCAGTGGTCGGGATGGCGTGGTAGTCCGTGCCGCTGACCGCTGTGCCGGAGATCGCATAGCTGACCGACAGGGCAGTGTCAGCCGCCGTGTCGCGGCTGATCGTGAAGACGCCGTTGGCCGGACCGGCCTCATAAGCTGTGGGCGTCGTGGCCGTGACGGTGACTGTCGGTGGTGGCGGCGGCGCCGGCGTCGTCGCCTCGGCGAGATTCGAGTATTCGGAGTTGCCGCCGGAGTGGAACGCACGGACGCGATAGGTTTGCGTAGTGCCTCCCGGCACGCCGGTGTCTGAATAGCTGGTAACGTCGGCGGCGGTCTGTGCGATCTTGGCGAAGGCACCCGACGCTGCGCAGGCGGCAGCCGTGCCGGCGCAGCGTTCTATGCTGAATCCGGTTTCGTCGTTCGACTGATCGGTCCACGACAGGTCGTTCCGCGTCGCCGCTGATGCGGAGGCCGTCAAGTTGGCCGGCGCGGTTGGACCGCTCTCTCCATTCACGACGTAGCCGAGAGCGTTGTGGAGGTTGAGACCCCCGCGGCTGGTCCAGGAATCGAGTCGCACGGCATCTGCGCCTTGCGGATCCGCACTGTTGAGGAGGATGTCGATGACCTGACTCTGGCGGGTCACGTCGTTGCGCGACCACACGAGTGCCGCGGCCCCAGCGACGAAAGGCGTCGCCATCGACGTACCGCTATTCCACGTGTAGCAGCCGATGTCGCCCGGCACCGTCGATGCGCCACAGGCGGTCCCGTAGTAGCTCGACATGATCGCGTTGCCAGGCGCAGCGATGTCGACCCAGCTTCCGTAGTTGGAAAAGGACGCGCGGCGATGATCCTCGTCGAAGGCGCCGACCGAGATGACGTTGTCCAGCGCGGCAGGGTAGAACGGCTCAGTCGTTCCGTTGTTGCCGGCGCCGGCGACGATGACGAGTCCGGCGTTCCAGGCGGCCTGCACGGCGTCGTTCAGGGACTGTGAGAAGACCGTATCGCCCAGGCTCATGTTGATGACTTTGGCGTTATCCGCGATGGCCTGCGCGATCGCCTGCTGGATCGCGAAGTCGGTGCAGGTTCCGTCGGCAGCGCACACTTTGTACGCGAGGATCCGAGCGTGCGGCGCGACGCCGACGACGCCTTCCTCCGCGGCGGGAGCGCCGGTGAGGTTGTTCATGGCGGCGGCGATGATGCCGGCCACGTGAGTGCCGTGGCCGTGGTCGTCCATCGGATCGCCATCATGGCCGACGAAGTCGGCGCCACCCACGTAGTTCCCGGCCAGGTCGGGGTGGTTGTAGTCCACACCCGAGTCAATCACCGCGACCCTGATGTCGAAGACGCTGCCCGTCGAGATCGCCCAGGCTTCCGGCGCGTCGATGTCGGCGTCCGCCGTACCGCTGTACTGGCACAGTTCGCCGGAGATCCATGGGAAGCAAAAGAACTGCTGACCGGTGTTGTGGAGTGCCCACTGCTCGTCGAAGTAGTAGTCGCGCGGCAGAACTTCAGTGCCGGGGGTGTGGGCCAGCGGCATCGGGATATGGCGGACGAAGTTCGGCTCGGCGTAAAGGACGTTCGGGTTCCGCTGATAGCGAGCCATGGCGGCCGCCTCGTCGCCAGGCACCACGCGAACACGCTCGACGCCCGTGCGCGCGATCTCGGCGAGACGAGTCGCACCGGCCTGCCGATGGACGTCGGCTTTGGCGCTGGCGGCGGTGCCGGGCCTGAAGGTCACCAGGATCTCGCCCGAGACGAAGGATTGCGCTGAGGCTCCGCGCTGCTGCCCGGCGGTCAGCGAGATGCCGGGGATCGCGACGGCGACGGCAGCGATGAGCAGGCCGATGCGGGTCCGCAACGCCATGACGACATCCTCCTTGGCCCCGGGGAACTCCACCATTTAGTGCCAACTCCGCGCCAGCGGACGGAGCCTTATGCGTCAAGGACTTACCGGCAGGGCCTGCGGAGGGCCGCCACAAATCCGTCGGCGGAGGACCGAAGTCGTTAAAGGGAAGGCCGTGTCATTTCAGGCCGCCCGGAGGCTAGCTGGTTCTCGACAGCAGCATTCCCCGAAGCGCCCGCGCGAAGCGCTCGAGGCCGCGTCGATCGGTCGTGTACGCCAGCACCTCGCGCCCGTCGAGCAACCGGAGCAAGCCAGCGTTCGAGAGGAGTCAGGGTCCCGTCGCCTGGCGACACAGCGCCGAAGGCCGCGATGCGGTCGTGGTGTCCGATCAGCACGCTGTTGTTGCCGCGCTGCTGTATCTCCTGGATCTCCCAGAGGACGTTCTCGCTTGGCTCCGAGATGTCGATGAGCCCGACCGATGCCAGCGACGCCAGCTCACGCACCGCATCCCGCCACACCTGATGACGCCGATCGCACTACGACGAGCCGTGGCCCGAACACCTTCCGGCTGCGCGCGGCGATGGCTTGCGCGGCCGACCGGATCTCAGCGACCGAGCTCACGGCGATCGACTTCGATTGCTCGGCTTCGCGGATCGTATCGGCCGACGATGACAGGAAAAAGAGGACGGTGCTCAGTGGCAGCGCGAGCAGCAGGACCACCATCGTCGCCATCATGACCGCGAAGCTGAGCGCCGCGGCGATCGCGACTACCGCGAAAAGGCCCGGCACCGAGAAGCCGATCGCGTCGAAGGGCAGGCGGCCTTCGAGCACCGAGGCCAGGATCTGCACCAGCGGCTCGAGCGCGCCCATCCACGGTTCCACCGAAGTAACGCCCGTCAGCGCGAAATCGAGCGCCGGCGCCGCGAGCGCAATCGCGACCACGCCCCAGCCGGCCAGCACAAGGAAAGGGAACATGCGCAACCCGAGAAAGAGGACGATAGGGAGCAGGTGCTTCGACGCGAACTGACCGACGCGAAATACGCGACGGGGCGCATCCGCCACGCCGAGCGGCACCATCTCGGCATCGTCGAGCGTCACGACCCGCCACGACGCGCCGATTGTCTGGACGACGGCAAACGTCACCGCACTCTGCGCCTCGTCGTAGCCGAAGCGGCGGAGAAAGAGCACGAGCGTCCGGTAGCGGCGGAGGAGCCGCAGGCCGACCCTGATACCGCCGATGGCGAGCGGCGTGATCACCGCCCACACGAGGACAATTGTGCCTACCGGCACGTCCGGTGTGGGCCACGCGTTTGGGTCCGCGGGGTCGTTGGTCATCCAGCCGAGGATGAAGCCGGCTACTGCGAGTGTCGCGGGAACGGCGGGGATCGACGCAATCAGGCCGATCGCAAGAAGGACCGCGCCGGTGAGGCTGGTAACACTTCGCCCTAGCCGCCGGCCGACGTGGCCTTGCGGATGATCAAAGACGATTCTGACGCCCGATCTCGCGTGCTCGGTCGACACGTGCTACTGCTCACTCCCGCAATGCGGACGTCGGATCAAGGCGTGACACCCGGCGCGCCGGTAGCCAACCGGCCAGTAGTCCGACAGCGATCAGCACGGCTGCTGCTGCCGTAAGAGTCACCGGGTCACGCGCGTCGACCCGGAACAGAAGAGTGCCGACAAACTTCCCGGCCCACAGGGTCACGACGGTACCGATTATCAACCCCGACACGAGCAGCACCAGGAGCCGGCCGAGGACGAGTCTCACGACGCCGCCCGTGCTGGCGCCAAGGGCGACGCGCACGGCGAGTTCTGGCCGCCGTCGATTCACCGAGTATGCGGTCACGCCGTACAACCCGAGCGCGGCGAGCAGCACCGCCAGGCCGCCGAAGAATGCGGCCAGCATCGCCACCAGCCGCTCCTGCGCGACGGTTCCGCGAATCTGATCCGAGTAGTCACGGAAAGACAACGCCAGCTTCGGATCAACGCCGTTGATGGCTGCCGCTACCGCCCGCTCTGCTTCGTGACGCTCGGATCCCAGTTTCGCAATGATCGAGAACCCCGAACCAATCGGTCCCGCCTGCGTCATCGGCACATACATCGTGGCAACGAAGCCGGCCCTGACGGTGCGGTAGACGGCATCGTTGACCACCCCGACGATCACTGCCTCTTGTGTTGGCCCCGGCCCGCTCATCTTGATGCGCTGGCCGAGCGGGTTACGCGGGCCGACGAACCGTCGTGCGAATGTTTCGTTGACGACGGCGACGCGCTCGGCACCGGCAACATCCGACGGCGCAAAGTCGCGGCCCATCACAAGACGCATCTCGAGTGTCTCGAACCAGCCAGGTGCCACCGCGTTCATCCACGTCACCTGGTCCTTGCCGGAGAGGACCGGCCCACCCGCGACTTCGGCCCTGTTGTTCCAGCCGCGTCCGCTCATCGGCGTCATAAATGACAGCGAGGCGCGTGACAGACCGCGGGCACCCGCAGCGGCGTCAGCGACCCGCTGGTAGAACGCAGCCTGTGCATCTCGGCCAGGATCACTCTTGCGGGCGTCGACACTGACGATCAGAAGTTTGTCAGGGTTGAAGCCAAGCGGCGTGGTCACGAGGGTAGTGAAGGTGCGCACGAAGAGACCGGCACCGGCAACCAGTGCGAACGACAGCGCGACCTGCGCGACCACCAGCAGGTTGCGAAGGCCGAAGCGGCGATCGCCGGTCACCGATCGACTCTGCTCCTTCAAGACCTCACTCGTTCTGACGCGTCCGAGGCCAAGTGCGGGGGCCAGTCCGAAGAGGAGCGTCGCGCTGAGAGCAACCGCCGCGGTGAAGCCGAGGACGCGCCAGTCAATTGAGAGATCCAGCGCTACCGCCCCGGTTCCGACTCCGAGCTGGGCCAACGAGCAGCGCGGCCCCGAGCCGTGCCAGTGCGAGCCCGGCGGCGGCACCCAGCCCCGCCAGCAACAGGCTTTCGACGAAGAGCTGACAACCCAGGCGCAGGCGCGACGCGCCAAGCGCCAGGCGCACGGTCATCTCGTGACGGCGGGAAGTTGCCCGAGCCAGCATCAGGTTGGCGATGTTCGCGCACGCGATCAGCAGCACCGCCGCGACCACGATCATGATGATCGTCAGCGGCTGCGCAAACCGGTTCCTGAGGCTCGAGACACCGCTGGCGGCGCCAGCCAGGATGAATGGCTCTTGCAAATACCGAGCTCGACGCTCGGCGCTTACGCCGGCCGGGAGGGTCGCGTCGCGGATCGTCGCGAGGTGGGCATTGAGGGCCGCTTCCGCTTCTGAGACGGACTGCGCGTGCTTGAGCCGAACCATCACCTGGAGCCACCAGCTGGATCGGTTGTCGAGCGTGGACTCCGCGCCTCGAATGGCCCCCTCGGACGCGAGTGGAAGGAAGACATCCATTCGTTGCCCGACTTCGGGTCCGAGGAATCGCTCCGGGGCAACGCCGACGATCGTAAATGGGACGTTGTCGATGGTGAGACGGTGACCGAGCACCTGGTCGCTGCCACCCAGGCGCTGCTGCCAGAAGCGGTGGCTCACGACGGCGACGTAACCGCCCGGTCCGCCGCCACGGATGTCGTCTGCCGGCGTCAGCACGCGGCCAAGCGGTGTGCTGATCCCAAGCACTCGAAACATCGTGCCGCTGATGTATCCGCCATCGACTGGATCCGCTACCCCGGCGGTGCCAAGGTTGAATCGCCCGGGCGCCCAGGCGAAGGCACCATCGAATATCTCCAGCTCCCGCTCGCGGATCTGCTCCCAGATCGGGTTGGTCCAGTCATTGCCGACGAGAACGGCGAGCCGCTCCGGCTCGGCGACCGGCAGCGGCTTGAGCACGAGGCTGTAGAGGATCGAGAACAGCGCCGTGTTCGCGCCGATGCCGAGCGCCAGCGACAGCACCGCGACGATTGTGACCACCGGCGTTGCGGATAGTGAGCGGACCGCATCGCGCACGTCGGCCGACAGGAACGAGCGGATGGTCGCCGCACGGGGCAGCCGCTCGGCGATCCCGGCGACGAGCGTGTGGACGACGGTCGTTGCGATGAAGAGCAGCGCGGCAAGCGTTCCGCGGGCGCTCGCGCGCGCGTAGTCCTCGGCAAACGCGGTGCGCATGCCAGCGCCGAAGCGGTCGCGGACGTGACGCGGATAGACGAGCAGGAGCCATCCATACAATTTCATGCGCCCGCCTTTCGTGCGATCGTCCGCACCTTGTTCAACTGGGCCACGAGGTCGGTCAGCCGGCGCTTCTCGGCCTCGAGCGTCCGTCGTCCGCGCGGCGTAATCCGGTAATAAACGCTGCGGCGCGCGTCGTCGGCCGACGGCCGGCCCGCCGCTTCCGCGACCAGGCCGTCGTCCATCAGCTTGCCGAGATGGCGATAGAACGAGGCGGTCTGCACTGATGTCTGTCCGCCCGACTGCTCCCGGATGGTCTGCATCAGGGCGTAGCCGTGGCTATCACGGTCAGCGAGGGCGATGAGGATGTGGAGAGCAGCCGGCTTCAGCATGGGCTTAATATATCCGTTTCGGACATGTACGGATTGGACGAGCCGGAGGCGCGAATGGTTGGGGGAGGGTCGGGGAAATCGTGCCGTGGGGGAGCGAGCCGCCAGACGCATCGCGCATGGCGGCCCGGTGTTCAGGTCGCTTACCGAATCTGACCGCGGATCTCTCCCGGCGGGAACTGCGACGTGTGGACGTTCACGTAGGCAAGACCGCTGGCAATGCGGTCGAGCAGCGTGCTCAGGGGCTGCCCGGCGAGACCGCCAATCAGCGACGACTGGGTGATCACGCCTTCCGCCAGGACACCGTCAGAACGACCTGGAATGAGTCGCTGCGGCGGCGCGGAGGGATAGAGCCATACGACGATGCCGGCGGTGCCTTCTGCGTTCGCGCAGCAGTGGATGTGTGCCTGCGTCACGTTGTCGATGTTCGAGGCGATCAGCTTGAACTGGATCTCGCTGCCGTCACGACTGACCTGGAAGATCGCCTGACCCTGCGCCGTGGAGTCGTTCGGCGTCGGGCGCTCGGCGTCTCCGGTCAGGTGAGTGCGGTGATTGTGCGCCTCGCCGGCATGCATCTCGGTCTGGACCTGCAACGGGACCGAGATGGCGGCCGGTTGTGTCGGCGCTGGCGCGTCGGAGCAGGCGCTACCAGCCACGGCAACCGCGGCAGCCAGCACAGCGACGAAAAATCGAATACGCATAAGATGCTCTCCCTCCAAGCTTTTGTAGCGACACGATTCACGGAATTGGTTGCGCCACGGCGAAGCCCCCAGTGAAACCACTGTTCGTACGGAGCCGCGGTGCGCCATGCGAACTGCATGCCCAAAGCGCCGACTCGTGCACGCCAGCCCATCCAGCCACCTCCCGTCGACGAGTGTCAACCAGTCAGCCGCGGCCGGTGTATACCTTCCAGATACCGGCGGCCCGGCGGTTGACCAGGTATCGGGAGGTGAGACGTGGGTTTTGGCATAGGTGTACCCGAACTCGTGATTCTGGGCGTTCTGCTCATCGTGCCCATCGCGATTGTAGTGGTCGCGATGCGGTTACGCGGCAGGGCGAAGCGGTTCAATTACCCATCCACCGGCGCCTACCTGCGCGCCGCCCCGCGTTCGGATGCTGAGAGACGGGACGCCGCTGACCTCGCCCTGAAAGGCGCGGTGCTCTGCCTGCTCGGTCTGTTGATGCCACCGTTCGTCCTGGTCGGGCTCATCCCGCTGTTCTACGGCGGACGCAAACTGCTCTACGCGTCGATGGGGCTGGGCCTCGTGGACGACGCGGATCAGCCGGGGGCGTGAGCCGTTCGGAGCAGGCGCTCGTTCGCGACGTCCGGCGCGGCGATCAAGACGCGTTCGCCGAGCTGGTGCACACGTACCAGCGCCGCCTGTTCGGGCTGGTGTTGATGATGGTCCGCGAACCCGCCGGTGCCGAGGAGGTGACGCAGGATGCGTTCGTCCGCGCCTACACCCACATCGATACCTTCGAGGACCATCGCCCGTTCTACCCGTGGCTCGCGTCCATTGCCGTCCGCCTGGCGCAGAACTGGCTCCGCAGCCACGGCCGGACGGCCCGGCGCGAGGGGACGGCACTCGAACAGGTCGCCGAGCCCGGCACCAGTCCCGTCGCGCTGACGACGCTGATTGCGGATCAGCGCAGCCAGCGCCTGTGGCAGGCGGTTGCGGCGTTGTCTTCGGGCGAGCGAACCGCCGTCGTGCTCTATTACCGCGACCAGATGGCGGTGCGCGACATTGCCGCTGCGCTCGGCGTGAGCACCGGCACGATCAAGACGCTGCTGTTTCGCGCGCGACGTCATCTCCGCGAGCGGCTGCACGAACATCCAGGAGACAACCAGATGACCTGCGCGCACGTTCTCGGCCTCATCGATGCCGGCTCTTTTGCCGGCTATTCGGCCGCGCACCTCGAGGCCGCCCGGGAGCATGCCCGTCAGTGCGCGACATGCGGGCCGGCGCTGAATGCGGCCACTGCGATCGCGGCCGACCTGGCGAGCTTGCCGCAACCCGAGCCACCGGCCCATCTCGCGACCGCGGTAATGGCAAGGATCGCGCGGCTCGAGACACCCGACCCATCTCGCGCCGCGAGAGACACCAGGATGTCTGTGCGTGGCCGCAGGCAGGACCTGGCCGCCGCAGGTGCGGCGCTTGCGGCGGGGTGCCTGATTGCGCTCTCGATCGCACTCGGCGAAGGCCCCGCGCTCGATTTGACGTCGCCCAGAGTCGGCGGAACGACCGGATTGCTGGGGGTGCAAGCGGGCAGTGCATCGTGGGTGATGCTGGCGGTGAGCCTGGTGGTCTATCTCATCGCACTATTTGCGCCCCTTCGAGCCGCGGAGCGTCCCCACCCTTAGCGAGAGGTTTCGTAGACCTGCTCGAGCACTACTCTCAGGCGCCGAACTGCTTGAGATGATGCGCGGTGTGGACGTATCCCCACCGCAGCCAGTCACCTCGCGACATCCGGCCGAACACCGGATGAGGGGACCACGTGATGCCGAGCGGCTGTGTCGTCAAAGCATCGAGGAGTGTCTCGGCCGTGGCGAGGTCGGCCGCAAAATCGACCGGCCGAGTGCCTCCGCCGTGTTGATCGATTTCGGGGCGCGTCGGGATGCCGCGCGGCCAGGGTAGCGGCAGGTAGAGCGCAATCCACTTCATGACGACTGGGGGCAGTGGTCCGGTCACGGCCGTCACGGCCTTCTCGCCCGCGGCCATTCGGCAGCAGTCCGAGAGATGGCACACCATCTGGTGCGCTGTCATCCGTCCCCACTGTGGCGTGGTGTCAGCCCTTACTGTTCGCAACCGTCGCAGGATCTCGGCCTTGCAGTCCTGCCGGGCGAGGCTCTTCATCCAACTGGTCATGAGCCCATGAGGCGCTCGCCCCGCGCCGCACGGAACGCAGCGAGCGAGCGCGCACGGCCGGCTTCCGCCTCACCCAGGAGCGCGGTGAATTCTGGTTCCTGCCGGAGTGCGTCGAACTGCGGCCGGGTCGCGAGCGTGGGGCTGGCGAAGTACCCCTTCGTCACCGCACGGCGCAGATACGCCAGGCCGGTTTCGTACTCACCCACGTCGCACAACAGCCATCCCTGCTGGAAGATCGCCTCCGGATCCTCGTGGATCTTGAGCGCGCCGAATCCCAACAGGCGGCTGAGCATGTCGGCGTTGCGCCGATCGAGCCAGGCCGTCAGGTATTCCATCCAGGTCTCGAAGATCGGGATCCGGGAGGCCTGCTGCATCTCGAGCAGCTTCTGCCGTGCCTCCTCACGCCGGCCCGCAAGTCCCAGCCCGATGACCCGGATGCCATCGTCGGCGCCCGCGATCACACGCGGGGCCGGAACCGAGCTCAAACGGTCGATGTCGCCGGCCATGAGCAGGGTCTGGTCGAGACTGGTCGGTACGTTCGGGTCGAGCCGCCTGGCCTCGGTGTGCGCGGCGATGGACTGGTCGTAGAGCCCGCAGTAACGGCAGGCGTGGACGAGCCCGGCGAAGAGCTCGGCGTCGTTGCCGTGTCGGTCCGCCTCGCCAAGCAGACGCACGACTGCGTTTTCGGTCTGGCCGATGTCGGCTTCGAGGTTGGCGTAGAACTTGTGCGCCACAGTCAGGCGCGGGCTGAGTGCGAGGGCGCGGCGCAGGGCCTCTTCGGCACGCGCCTCGCTGTCTGACGACGCCTCGATGTACTTGCCGATGAGACGATGGCATCGACCGAGGTGAGCCCAGGCTGGGGCGAAGCGCGGATCCAGCTCGAGGCAGCGGCTGTACATCTGGCGCGCCCGCTCGAGGCCGTCATAGGTACGGGCCAGCTCGTTGCCGCGAAGATAGAGCTCGTAGGCGCGGGCGTCGTGGGGCGCATCGGGAGTGTGCGCTGGTGCACCGCCGGTGAGGGGAAGGGCAAGCGCATCCGACATCCGCCTGGCGATGTCGTCCTGCAGGCCGAACAGATCCCCGAGCGAGGATTGGACCGTGTGTGACGTGAGCAGCGTTCCGCCCGGTGCTTCGATCAGCTGGGCCGAAACACGCAGTTGATCTCCAGATCGCATCAGCGTACCGGTCACGACGCGGTCGACATCCGCTTCGGCCGCGAGGGTCCTGAGGTCCGGGGCGTCGACATCGAAGCGTCCCGCCACCGCGCTCGAGCGGACGGTCAGAAAGGGACTGCCCGACAAAGAAGTGGCGATCGCGTCAGGCAGACTGAACGCGAGGAAGTCCGTTTCCGGGTCGGACCGTAACACCCGGAACCGGAGCACGACGAGGCGTGTGAGCGGGTGTGCCAGGACAGGTCCGGCAACGGTGTCTGCGACGCGGACGGCTCGGAGCTCGTCGGCCATGGCTTCGGCCGAGGGTGGCCGGTCTGCGGGCCGCTTCGACAGCGCCCGGCGAATGACCCGGTCAACCGCCGTGACAATCGGTGACCCACTCAATGCCGGCGGCTGCTCGTGAAGCGTCGCGTGCAGAACCTCGAACGTGGTCCGGCCGCCAAAGGCCGGACGTCCGGCCAGCATCTCGAAGAGCGTCGCCCCGGCCGCGAAGAGATCGCAGCGGAGGTCGATCGGCTCGCCGGTGATCTGCTCCGGCGCCATGTAGCGTGGCGTGCCCATCACCATTCCCGTCCGCGTCAGCCCGGCCGCCATCGTGAGGGCATCGTCGGTCGCGGGACGCGCCAGACCGAAGTCCAGCAGCTTGACCCCGTGGACCGTGACGAACACATTGGACGGTTTGAGATCGCGATGGACGATGCCGCGGCCGTGGAGCGCCGTGAGCGCGGTCAGGATGCCCAGGCCGATCGATACCGTCTCTGGCGCACTGAGCGGCCCGTCACGAAGCCTGTCTGCAAGCGCCTCACCTTCGAGCAGTTCCATCGCGATGAACAGCCGGCCGTCGTCTTCGCCGACTTCATAGATCTGGCAGATGTTGGGGTGATTGACGCTGGCGGCGGCCTTGGCTTCGCGCCACAGCCGCTCGCGTGCCGTCGCGTCGCCGGCAGGTGCGGAGAGCGTTTTCAGGGCGATGGTGCGCTCGAGCCGCTCGTCACGCGCGGCATACACCACCCCCATCCCGCCTTCGCCGAGCTTGCGCTGGATCGTGTAGCGGCCGATGCGAGTCGGCAGGGCCTCTTCGTTCGACGTCGTCCTGGCCGGCGTGTCTGCCATGTGAAACGTCGATCATAACCCTTCAGGTCAACGGCTCCGTCGTTCGTACATCACGATGTCTGACTCCTCCCGCGATCGGTCGAAGATGATGGCGCGACCATCCGCCGACAGATCGAAATCCGTGATGGTGAAGCCGCGGCGAAGCTTCGTCAGCTGTCGTTGCTGACCGGTGGTGAGATCCACATACCAGAAGTCCTTCTGAGAAATGTCGCCGTTGAGTACCATGAGCCCCCGTTCGCCCACAAATGCCACACGCCTCGCGCCGCGAGTGAGCTTCAGGGGCTGCCAGGGTACGGCCTGACCACCGGCGCCGACAGCCTTCACCTCGAACGTGGTGCCCACATCTCCACCAGAGTAGAGAAGGTATGCACCGCTCGGCGCCCAGACGGGGTCAATGGAATATTCCGAGACGAGCTGCACCGGTGTGCCACCCTTCCCAGGAATCTTGAAGAGTTGCGGGATGGCATCGGCGTTCGCGGCCGCGATCGCCAGCCACTCTCCATCGGGGGACCATGCCGGCGCGCCTCGTACGTCGAGATCGTCGTTCAGACGCGTGCGGCCGGTACCATCACCGTTCATCACGTAGAGCTGCGCCTTCCCCCCGCGTTGGATCACGAACGCCAGACGACCATCAGGGGCGAGCGATGGACCGCCTACGACACGTCCATTCGTCCCATTCCACAACTCCTTCGGTGCGCGACCATCTTCGAGCTTCCAGAGACCGTCCTTGCCCGCCTTTCGGCCGCGGTAAACGGTGTAGCCAGGTTTGATGCGCGGCGAAAGACCGCCGGCGGTCGGGAGGTCAAGCTTGAGCGCTTCTGACTCGTCCACCATACGCTCGGTGAGCGGTACTCGCCACAGGGATGTAGACGACTCTGAGACAGTTGCAACGACCCGGCGTCCATCCGCGGTCGCAGCTAGGGAGGTGTGCGGCTGAACGCCGCTGAAGATTCGATGCGAAACCCGGCGGTCCACGTCCATGCCGTAGATCCATGGCCCGTAGCCCTCGTCATCGGTCGCGAGGTACAGCAGCGTGCCGTCGTTCAGCAAGGTTGGAAAGGTGACTCGCGAGTCGTGGAACGTCACACGTTCCGGCTCGCCGCCAGTTGACCGGATCCGCCAGATGTCGCTTTTCTCCAGGGGCGGCCCATGAACGAAGTAGATGAAGGCCGCGTCGGGGGACCAGAGCGGGAAGTGATTGTGAAAGCCCTGCCGCGCCACATAGATTTGCCGCGTCTCGCCGCCGTCGACGTCGGTCACAAACAGCGGATCGCCAGACCTGGGCGGATGGTGAACGAGGCGGCGTCCGTCAGGGGACCAATCGAGCTCAGAGATGTCGGGGATATTTTGCAGGAACGGTTGGATGGTGCCGCCCATCGTCGGGACTGTCCAGCCGGCAAAGACAACTCCGGGGCGGCTGGGATCAGAGCCCCGGCTCCAGAGCGCCACGTAAGAACCGTCCGGAGAGAACCCCAGCGTTCGGGTCGCCGGATTTCTCAGCTCCGACAACGTTCCGTTGGTACGGTTGTAGATATCACCGGTTCCAACCTGGCTGACCCATGTGTCCCAGGTTCCGCCGTGGTCCGAAAGGAAGGCGATGAACTTGCCGTCACGTGAGATGGCGGCGTGATGTTCCGCACCGTCTACGTCCGTCAGTCTGGTGGCTGTGTAGTCCTCCAGTGGACTATGCCAAAAGAAGTCAGAACGGCGTAATTCGACAGCGATCCAGCCGGCTGCGAGCAGCGCTGCCATCGCGGCCCACCAGCCATATCGCAGACTCCTCGAGGGGCGTCGTGCAGCGGCGTGGACAGACGGTGGGAGGGAACCCAGCGCGTCTTCGATCTCCAGACGTGCGTCCCCGATATCGCGTAGCCGCCGCTTCGGATCCTTCTCGAGGCAGCGCTCCAGCAGGCGCCGGATCGTAGCCGGCGTCTGCGGCGGCAGGCGGCTCCAATCCGGCTGACGTTCGATGACCGCCGCGATCGTGTCCGAGGCTGTGTCTCCGGCGAACGCCTGCTGGCCTGTGAGCAGCTCGAACAACACACAACCGAACGCCCAGATGTCGGTCCGCTTGTCGATCGCCTTGCCCCGGGCCTGCTCCGGACTCATATAGGCGGTGGTCCCGGCGATCAGCCCTTCGGTCGTTTCGTCGGACACTGGTTGGCGCTGCTGTCCGTCGACGAGCGGATCCTCGATCGAGAACATCTTCGCCAGTCCGAAGTCGAGGACCTTGACCGAGCCATCAGAGGTGACCTTGATGTTGGCCGGTTTGAGATCGCGGTGAATGACTCCCTTGTCGTGCGCCGCTTCGACCGCCTCGGCGATCATGCGCGCGATGCCGAGAGCAAGCGGAAGCGGGACCGCTCCGGTGACAAGCCGCTGCGCCAGCGTGGACCCCTCGACGAGTTCGAGCACCAAACCCCGGACACCATCCTCTTGCTCGATACCGTAGATCGCCCCGATGTGTGGATGATTCAGTGTCGCGAGCACGCGCGCCTCGCGCTCGAACCGCGCCAGGCGCTGCGGGCTGGACAGGAACGGTGCCGACACCACTTTGATGGCGACGTCGCGCCCCAGCGTTGTATCGCGCGCGCGATATACATCGCCCATCCCACCGGCGCCGAGCAGGGAGATCACCTGGTGGCCGCCGAGCTGACGGCCTGCCAATGACCTCTCGGGTTCGACTAGAACTTGCGCGGCGACCTCGCCAAGCGGCGTCTCGAGAAAGCGTTCCGCGTTCGAAGCGTGAGACAGCAATGCCATGACTTCGAGGCGCAGCTCGTCATCGTCTCCACATGCGTTTGCCACAAACGCCACGCGCTCGCCTTCGGGGCGGTCGAGTGCGGCGTCGCACAGCTCCTCAATCCGGTGGCGGCGGTCCGACAGGCTCATGTCCGCTCCAGCTCACGCAGCAAGAGTAGTTTAGCCAGCCGCCAGTCGCGCTTGACTGTGTCGGCCGAGACGTGGAGCACCTCGGCGGTCTCCTCGACCGTCAAACCGCCGAAGAATCTCAGCTCGACGACCCGGGCCTTACGTGGGTCTTCCTTCGCCAGGGCCTCCAGCGCGCGATCGAGCGCCAGGACATCCACGCCGGGATCGAGCGAGGCGACGAGTTCCTCGTCGAGCGTGACTCGGCGTGCGGCGCCGCCGCGCTTATGAAACCCTCGGGCGCGGGCGTGATCGACCAGCACGCGCCGCATGAGACGGGCCGAGATGCCCAGGAAGTGGGCGCGGTCCTGCCACCGGATCCGTCGGGCCTCTGTCAACCGCAGGAACGCCTCATTCACCAACGCTGTCGTTTGCAGGGTGTGTTCGCGGCGCTCTCGACCCATGTATCCCCGGGCGAGCCGGCGCAACTCTGCCTCCACGAGCGGGATCAGTTCCTCCAGCGCCTCATCATCGCCGTCAGTCCAGGCCCGCAGCAGTTCCGTGACTGCCCTGGGCGACGGCGTGGTCGGGGGCATGCGCGGCAGTATCTCTCATTCTCGATGCATTCCGCAGTTGTTCACCCTGTTTGCCGTCGTTCGCGCATTCCTCCATACAGAGGGTCCTCCGGCCCTCGAAAAAGAGGAACCCCGTATGACGACTCAGCACGTAAAGAGAACACTCGCCACAACGGTCCTGGCCGCGACGGCCGGGGTTATCGCGGCAACCGCCACGCCTGTACCCCCCTCACTGCTGGCAACACCGTCTGGCGCACTCGACGCCAGGCCGTCGATCGATACCGCCTGTGCGGCTCAACCCAATCAGGTGCTCGAGTGGAACCGGGTCTTCGTCGACATGCTGATTGCGACGAACACGCCGAACTCCTCCAGTCAGCGGCTGGGGGCGATCGTGCAAACGGCCGTGTTCGACGCCTACAACGGCGTGGAGCGACGCTATCAGCCGGTCCATGTCGACGAGGCGGCCCCTCGGGGGGCGTCGCGACGAGCCGCCGTCATCGCGGCGGCGTACACCGTCCTCATCAATCTCTTTCCAACCCCGGCCATCGTCACGGCGCTGGAGGCCAGGTACGCGGCGTCGCTTGACGCGCTCAGTGACGATGGGGACGGCGGGCAGTCGCGGGAGCGCGGCATCGCATGGGGTGCAGAGGTGGCGCACCGCGTTCTCGATTGGCGAGCCACCGATGGCTCTGCCCTGATTTACCCGGCGTTCAGAGGCGGGACTGCGATCGGGCAGTGGCGTCCGACGCCAACGGCATTCAGCGCGATGAGCGCCCAAGGCCTGGCATTCACTGACCCGTTCGTCCTTTCGAGCCGCGAATTGTTCCGGCCCGCGGCGCCGCGGCTGTTGAGCAGCGATACGTATGTCGACGACTTCAACGCGGTGAGGGCACTTGGCCGCAGGACCGGCTCGACCCGGACCGACGACCAGACCGCGCTCGCCCCATTCTGGGAAGGCAATGCCAGCGTTCACTGGAACCAGGCCGCTAACCAGATGGCACAAGCCAACTGCCTGTCCATCTCTGAAAGCAGCCGCTTCCTCGCGGTCTTGAACATCGCCATGGCTGATACTGCGATCACGACCTGGAGTGCGAAGCGGTTCTACGGCGAGAACCCGAGCGAAGTGACGTGGCGTCCCGTGACTGCGATTCCGCTGGCGGATCTCGACCTCCGACTGGAGACCGTTGCCGACCCGGACTGGATGCCACTGATCTCGACGCCCGCGCACCCGGAATACCCAGCCGGCCATCCCAGCCTGAACGGTACTGCCGCGACCGTCCTCCTTCAGTACTTCGGTGATGCCCAACTCTTTACGTTGACGACCCCGGCACAACCGAACCGCACCTATACGAGCATCACCCAGGCCCGTTCAGATGGGAACAACGCCCGGGTGTGGGGAGGTATGCACTATCCGAGCACGATCCAAATCAGTGACCAGACCGGTGCGCTGATTGCCGATTACATCAATCAACACGCGATGCAGAGGCGCCACCCTGGCCAGTGACGCCGTACGGCGACACGTCAACAGGAGTAGACTTCAGGTCCTACCGCCCCACTGGGCCGTTGACGGGCTTCTGCATGCTGACGGACGAGCAACTGCACGCGATCATGCCGGCACTTCCGAAGGCGAAGCGGGGTGTCTTCCTCCCTTTTCTCAATGACGCGCTGAGCGAGTTCAGCGCCGACCGGCCCGCGCGCCTGGCCGCGTTTCTCGCGCAGCTGGCGCACGAGTCGGGGCAGCTCCGCTTCATGCAGGAACTCTGGGGCCCGACGCCGGCGCAGCTGCGATATGAGCCGCCAAGCACGCTCGCGACCAAGCTGGGCAACACCGAGGTCGGTGACGGCAAGCGGTTCAAAGGCCGTGGTCCAATTCAGATTACCGGGCGTGCGAACTACCGCCGCTATGGTGATCTGCTCGACGTCGATCTCATTTCCACTCCCGACCGTGCGGCGCTGCCGGAGCTGGCGTTCAGGATCGCCGGTCTGTTCTGGAAGAAGAATGGGCTGAACGAACTGGCCGACGAGGCCACTGCCGCCGCCTTCAAGGAAATCACCCGTCGTATCAACGGGGGCTTCAACGGCCTCGAGGAGCGAAAGCGTTTCTACGCCGTCGCGCGGGAGGTACTGGGCGTGCCTGCCGAGGTCGCTGGCCGTACGCGACGCCGGAAAACACCGTCGCGGGCCCGAGTCTTTGAGCGAGGTGCCGAAGCGATCAGGGCAGCATCGCGTCGCAAACCCTCGCGATCCCGTACTGCGTCGCCACCCCGCGCGGCGTCGAAGCGCCGCTAGACCGCCGTGGCAGCGGCACTATCACGCTACGACTCTCAATCCTCGAGCGCGTCGCCGAGATCCACTGTCATCGACCGCTGTGCCAGGTTGCGAAACACGACCGAATACCTGCGACCCCGGCCGGTCTCCGCCGCGAAGAACGTCTTCAACCGCGGCTCCGGGTTGGTCAGGTGCACGGTGAACCCGTCGTCGTCCTGCCGCGCCTGGGACAGCATCTGCAGCATGGCGACGTCAGGATTGCCGTGCTGTCCGTCCGCCGAAATGACGTAGTGGTCTGCGGTGACCTGTTGAAAGAACTCCGTGGAAACGTTCCGGTCGCTGCCGTGGTGCGGGATCTTCAGCAGGTCGACGTGGCACCTGCCGTTCTCGAGCAGCTTTGCGGCGGCGAGTCCTTCCAGGATGTCGTCGCCGCGCGCGTCACCGGTCAAAAGCATCGTCTTCCCGCCCGCCTTGGCAAGGACGACGATGCTTGCGAGGTTGAAGACGGAGTCGTCCAGGAACGCCGCCTGCCTGGCGACACCCAACTTCTTGATGTGCTTGTCCCATGCCGTTCGCAACTCGTCGACGCGGCCCTTGGAGGGAGCGATGACGGTCAGTGTCAAACCGCCGCTCATCCGCTGCGCGACTCCTCTGGCGTCGGCGGGCACGCCGACGAGATCCTCGAACCCTTTGTTCACCGTAATCGAGAGCGCCTTGGCCCTGGCGCGCAGCTCGCGACCCTGCGTGACGCTCGCCAGCACGAGCGCGGCGTCACGATGCAACGGCAGGCCGGCTGGAATGGGTTGCCCTGCGGCGGCGGCGGTTGCGGCACCCTGCAGATTCGCCGTCAGCACGTCGCCCTCGTTGCCGAGGATGTCGTCGAAGCTGTTGTGCCACAGCGTGAGCACGTTGTACGGCTGCTGCTGCCGGGAGGCCCGCAAATCATCGAGCTCGTTCAGCATCGCGAGCACGCCGTTGATGTGGTCATCGTCGATGTGGCTGACCATCACCATGCTGATTGTCAGCTCGTCATCTTCCGCCCGAGAGGCGCGCAGCTCCTCGAGCCGCGGCTTCAGCACCTTGCGGTAGACGCCTGACGGCCCGCCATCAATTACGATCAGGCCCGGCTTCGCCGTCGTGCCGAAATGCAGGAGCAGCGAATCGCCCTTTTTCGCATTCAGCGCCTCGAGCGTGAAGAGCATGAGCCCTCTCGTGCGGCGTGGCGCCGCTCACACGGATTGCAGGGCGCGCAGCACGTCGATCATGCCGCTGCCCTGGAAGTACTTCTCGCGTCCGAGATCGGTTGCCGTACGGCACAGAATGTCCTTGATCCGCTGCGGACTGCCGAGCAGCTCGCGATGCCGCGCCATCAGCAGTGCGGCCCCGCCACTCACGTGCGGTGCCGCCATGCTGGTTCCGTCCATCCGCCTGAGACCCGCGCCCGGCACACTCGATTCGATCTTCTCGCCCGGCGCCACCAGGTCCGGCTTCGAGCGGCCATCACCGGTCGGGCCACGGCTCGAGAAATAGCTCACGCCGAAGGTGTGCGGCGAGTCCCGGTGTGTGGCGCCGACCGTAATGACGGCCTCGGCGTTGCCGGGGTCGGTGATGCTGATCGCCTGGTAGGCGTTCCGCGCCGTCGCCCCGACCGCCGTCCCCGGCATGGTCTGGTAGCCCTCGTTGCCGGCCGCTGCCACGACGACGACACCCGCACCGGTGAGACGGGTGCATTCCTCGCAGACCGGCGTGCGGCCGCACGCGTAGTTGAGGACGTCGTGCTGGATCGACAGGCTCATGTTCACGCCGTGGACGGCCATGACGTCGCGATGCAGATTGAGAAACCGGACGAACTGCAGGGCGGCCATGACGCTGAATTCATCACCGCCGTCCGGACCAAGTACACGCAGATCGTAAAGATTGATATCCGGGCACATGCCCCGGACGGGCTGTTCGAGAGGTGTCTGGGCGGCGTCGTCTTCGTATCGCCAGTCGGCCGCGAGAATGCCGGCGACATGCGTGCCGTGCGCGTTAGCGGGTGCGGCGTCGGGCTCGCAGGCGAGCAGTTCGAGCAGCAGCGACCAGTCGATCTCGCGGCCATTGTTCAGCGACTCTGCGAGTTGCTTCTTCGCCGCATCGGTGAGGGCCGCCTCGGCGCGGGATCGCTTCTGCTTCGGGATCGGTAAGGCCGCGGCGGCTTTCCTCCTGGTGCGCGTTCGCCCGGCGTCGTCGCCGTCCGAAGGCATGCTGAGAATCCGGCGAATCGCGGTGAAGTCGAACGTGCCGACAATCCTGGTGTGGTTGAGGACCTTGCCGCCTTTTCTCTCGAAGGCCTTGGGGAAGGGTCTGGGATCCGGTTGCTCGCTGCTCGGCGGTTGATACCGCCGGAACGCCGGATGGGTCGCGTCGATACCGCTATCGATGACCGCCCAGGTGAGATTGCTGCACGTGACGTTGAACAGGCGAGCGGCCGCATCAGCCTTGACGGCAACCGTTGACTTGTAGACGGTGGTATCCACCCGTCGATTCAGGCTGACGAGATAGACCCGGGACTCGCTCACGTCCCCCGCCATCCCCGTGATCAGTCCGGCAAGAGCCTCCGAGACTCTCCGGAAATACCGGAGCCTGGTGTTGTACTCCGCCGAGGTCTCGTCGTGCCCTCGTTCCGGCGGCAGACCGAGAGTGGCGCGCTTTCTGTCCCCGCCGCGTTCGTGCTCGAACGCAATGATCCCGACGACCTGCGCTGCCCACAGGACGTCGGGCGGCACGTGCGCCGGCGCCGTCTCCGGCTTTGCCAGCCATTCCGCCAGCGCTTCGCGTCCCTGTGCCGTCGCAACGCCGCTAACCAGGTCGTACGGTGGCTTGACTGTGCGCGGTCTCGGGGCGTCGATCTCGCGTGCGGCGGAAACCCGGGTCGCGTACCAGTGCGACATCGGGAGAACGACCCGTACCAGCTCGTCGAACCACACCCGGGCCGCAACGGTGGACTGGTTGTAGGCGATATCGAGGTCGGTCGTTCGCCCGGTCTGCCACGCGCGCCAGCGCGCAGACCTGCGCTCCTTTGCGAGTCGCACGCGCAACTGCTGGGCCAGCTTGCCCGGTGTTGAGAGCGTCTTCTCGGTGGCGGTCGACGCTGACGACGGCAGCGCCAGCGTGCTCTGATACGGAGTGAGGAGCAGGTCCTGCGGTTGTCCGGGATTCTCGGCAAACGCGATCCAGACATCGGCCAGGACCGGCGAGTCTTGCGTGAAGCGCTGGATCGGGCTGCGCGGATTGCCGTAGACGATCCTGACGACATCCTCGCGGGTGAGGCGTTCGGTCAACTGGTCTGACATGGGCGCTCCACGTGGCGGGTGAGGGAGAGAGGTATATCACCAGTCCGCCGGTGCTCGTCCAGCTCAACGGCTGTTTTGTCGATACGCTTCTGCCGCGCTCCAGATCAGACGAGCCGGTAACCCAGGTCGAATCCCGCGACCTCCCGATTCTGAAAGGCAAGGATCTCGTGGACGTCGTGCGGGTGGGTGCCTCCGGAGATCTTGTGTTTGAAGACGTCCGCCAGATGACCGAGTAGTTCGCCGCTCTCGTCGATATCGGCGTCGAGCAGCACTTCGTCGGGATTCGAGAGGTGCGTCAGCGTGAGCTGGAAGTTGCCCTTGCTGTGGGTGGACTTGATGCTGATCATGCTGGTGATGCGACTCTGCAGCGCGGCCGGCACATTCCCGCGATGGTTCTCTGACGGTGTGCGCTCGTAGTCGGCGCGAAACTCGTCGATGTTCGTGTGAATCTGGCGGACGAGCAGTTCCATGTCGGCCTCCACGAAGGCGAGGAACCGTTCGCGTCCGATCGCGACCAGCCTCGAGACGAACGAGAACCAGCTCCGGGTCTTCGATACCGGCTCCAACGTCGCGTTCAGTCTGAAGTGCGCGTTCAGCAGCGCGGTCTTCGCGAGGATGACGTCGCCGCCCGACATCCCGTCGTACGCGCCTTCCGAAAGGAGATCCGCGATTGCGTCCCGCTCCTTGAACAGCGTGACTTTCGGCGACCGGGCCAGCACGCGCTTGAGCGCCGCGAATGGCGTGTCCAGGTCGTTCCACCGTGTGAATCGCGGCGTCCACTCTTTCGGCTCGCGCATCAGTTGAAGCCGTCGCATGACGGGCGGGCCGGGCGACCTGAAGAACACCGGCGAATGAGCGAATCGGAACCGTTTCGAGTCGATTTCGCAGACGGCGATCTCGCCAGTCGCGACCGGGAGGTTGAAGACGCTCGCTGAACCCGTCAGTTCCATTGCCAGCTGATCGCCGATCTGACGGCGATCCGAGACGCGTCTGAACGTGAAGAAGGTCTCAGGATCCCTGATCAGTCGATCCGAGACGTCACGCAGTTCGAGAGTGACCTGCAGCGTCTCAGGTGCCGCGGCGGCTCGGGTTCTCGCGCGGCTTGCAGGAGCGCGCCGTTTCGCACCCGTCGCACGAGGCGACTGTCGGCGGGTCGACACCCGCGCCGGTGAGGCCCGTCGTGCTGAAGTCTTGACGCGTTTGCGAGCTGCAGTCTTGCGTCTCTTACCTGCTGCCTTTTTCGCCATGCCAGCCTCCGTGTCGGCGTGAACCGCTCCTCCCTGCGCGCGCATTCTACTCCGGGCGTTACCGCCGCAAGCACAGCCGCGCTGCCGTCATGACCGTGCGCTATAATCCGCGCCACCCGAAGCGGCGGGTGACGCGTTTCCATCCCCGGCCCCGCTTCGACATGGGAGGCTCGAATGGCCAAACGTGCGTTGCTGATAGGCATCAACAAGTATCTGATCGCCGGCGCGGATCTCCGGGGGTGCGTGAACGACGTCGAAGACGTCAGCGCCGTGCTCACCGAATTCGGCGGCTTCAAGAAGAGCGACATCACGGTGCTCAAGGACAAGACGGCCACCAAGAAGGCGATGATGGCTGGCATCCAGAAGCTCGTGAAGGCCTCGAAGAAAGGGGACGTCGCGCTGCTGCACTACTCCGGCCACGGCTCTCACGTTCCCGACGATGAACCTCCTGACGAAGCCGACGGCCGCGACGAGATCCTGTGCCCGACCGATTTGAACTGGGATGACACGATGCGCGACGACTGGCTGCGCAAAATCTTCGACGGCGTCGCCGCCGGCGTCAATCTCACCGTCATCATGGATTGCTGTCATTCGGGCAGCAACACGCGGGCGATCGGGCCGCCGGACGAGCGGATCAAGGAACGCTTCCTTCCCAGTCCATGGGATATCGCGGCCGAGGAATCGGGGCGGAGCGTGCCGAGGAAAGTCAGCTCCCAGCTCCGCCGCTCGAAGCGCGCCGCCCGCAGCACGAGCGATATCGTCAATGCAGACATCCCGGAGATCTTGATCACCGGGTGCCGCGACACCCAGACGTCCGCCGATGCCTTCATCAACAACCGCTTCAACGGGGCGCTGACGTTTGGTCTTGTCGCGGCGATCCGCGCCACGAAAGGCAAGCTCACCTATCGCGAGCTGCACGAGCGCGCCTCCGCGGTAATCAAGAAGAAGAAGTTCGAGCAGGTGCCTCAGCTCGAAAGCCGGAAGGCGCAGTTCGACTGGCCGCTGTTCGCGGCCTAGCAGCTCATGCCAATTCAGATTCAGTCGCCAGGCTGGCAGGTCCGGCGCCCGACCAGGGCACGGGCTGCCGCGGCAGAGGCCCCGGATGATTTGCTGGGTCTGCCGCCGATGTTCTTGACCGGGGAGTCGAGCATCGCCGACCAGGCGACGCTGCAACCGGCGGCGCGGCGGGGTCGCGGCGGGGCGGAGGCGGTCGGCGGGATCGACCTCACCTGCGACCTGGAGCCTGGTCTCACGGCGGTACTCGCCATCCGCCACCCGTCCGGCGCCTTGACGTTTTCTCTGCCGATTGATTCGGCCAGCCGGGGCCTGCGCGGGCCGTCACAGGTTCGCTTCCAGGTCCCGGTCCGCCAACCCGCGACCCGCGGCATCGTCGGGCAGGCCGTCAAGGCGATCGTCATCAAGGTCGCGAAGGTCGCCGGCGACAAAGCCGTGAGCTTCGTTCTTCCCAAGCTCGCCGAGGCGGTTGAGAAAGAAGTGTGGAAGCGGCAGGGGCTGACCGAAGGCTGGCTGAAAGTCTCTCAGCCGGCACTGGCGGCCGGCAAGCTCGAGCCAGCGGCTCCGGTGTTGCCACTGCGCTCCCTGTTGTTGCTCCCCGGACTGTTTTCGAATTCGGCCTCGGCCTACCGGCCGCTCGCTGACTCCGACTTCTTCGCCCGGGTGAAGGCGACATACGACGATCGCATCTTCGCCTTTGATGGCTTCAGCGTCAGCCGCACACCGGAACAGAACGCGCGGATGCTGCTCGAGTCGCTCCCGGACCAGACCACCACGTTCGATGTCGTGACGCATGGCCGCGGTGGCCTGGTGCTGCGTACGATCGTCGAGCGCGGCCAGCAGTTCGGCAAGCTCTCGCGCCGGTTCAAGCTCGGTCACGCCGTGCTCGTCGCCGCGCCCAACGACGGCACGCCGCTCGCCTCACCCCAACGCTGGGACGACACGATCGGGTGGATCGCGAACGTGCTCGAGATGTTTCCCGACAACCCGTTCACGACCGGCTCGGCCTTCGTTGCCAACGGACTGGTGTGGCTGGCCAACCATGCCCTGGGAGATCTCCCGGGCCTGCACGCCATGGACGGAGATGGCGCGGTGATCGAGGCACTGCAAGCACCGCCCGGCCCACCGCCGGGTGCCTACTCCGCGCTTGCGGCGAACTACCAGCCGAGTGGCAGTTTTCTGAAGAGGCTGCTGGACGTCGGCGCCGATCAACTGTTTGGCAGTGCCAACGATCTCGTCACGCCATCGGAAGGCGGCTGGCGCATCGAGCGCTCCGGCACAACCCACATCCCCGCGGCACGGATCGGCTGCTTCGGGCCTGGCGGCAATCTGCCGGGCGACGACGTCACCCACCTCAATATCTTCTCGCGTCATGAGACGGTGGACTTCATGGTGAACGCGCTTCTTGGACGGCAGCAGCCGCTGGCTGGCGTAGATCCGCGCAAGCGTCTGCCGGATCGTCGATTACTCCGTGGCTCGACCGACGCGGTGGCGGCAGGACCCAAAGTCGTGGCGGCCCGTGCGCCGGGCGCCAGGGGAGCCGGCCGGCCGGCGCCGCAAGAAGAAGAGCCCCTGCGGATCACCGTCGTCAACGGCGACTTGACCTTCGAAGCCGAGGCCTTGCTGCTCGGGCACTACCAGGCGAGTCGATTGACCGGCACCGAGAAGGTCATGGACGGGCTGATCGGCGGGATGATGGCGCGATCACTCGGGATGGGCGTCTACCCGGTCGCCATCGGCTCGCACCACATCTTCATCAACAACCGCCCCAACCTCGAGCGGGGCACCTTCATGCCGCGGCCGAAGGCGGTGATCGTCGCCGGGCTCGGGGAAGAAGGAAAGCTGCGATCGACGGAGCTGGTGCAGACCGTTCGTCAGGCCGTGATCGCCTGGGCGCAGCGTTTTGCCGAAGGCAAGGGGACCGTACCACGCACGTTCGAACTGGCCGCCACGCTTCTCGGGAGCGGCGGGACCGGCGTCTCGGCCGGCGAGGCCGCGCGGCTCATCGCCGAGGGCGTCTACCAGGCCAACCTGCTCATGGCCGATGAGGAGGCAGAAGACAAGGCGCCCGGGCCCGCGCCGCCACGCGTGAGCCACTTGCGCTTCGTCGAGTTGTTTTTGGACCGCGCCACCGAGGCCTGGCGAGCGCTGCGTCTGCAAGACGCGTCGCGGCCCGGCCGGTACCTGATTACGCCAGCGGTCAAACCGGGGACCGGAGCACTTCTGCGGCCCACGGATCTCGGGTATCGGGGCGCCGAGTTCGACTTCATCTCGGTTGCGGCGACTACCGACGCGGACGGCGTCCCCGTGATCTCTTACACGCTCGACACCAAGCGAGCCCGCAGCGAAGTGCGCGGCCAGCGGGCGCAGAGCCTGCTCATCAACGAACTGGTCGCAACGGCTTCCAACGACCACAACAACGACGAGCAGATCGGCCGCACCCTGTTCGGCCTGCTCATCCCCATCGAGCTCGAAGCGTACCTGGCCGGCAGCGGCGAGATGCAGATCGAGCTCGATCCTCAGACGGCCGCTATTCCGTGGGAGCTGCTCGACACGAAGCGCGAGGCGAACGATGAGCCCTGGGCGCTCCGCGTCAACCTGTTGCGCAAGCTGCGGATCTCCAGGTTCCGCGAACAAGTGAGCGACGCCGGCGCCGGCGACAGCGCACTCGTGATCGGCGAGCCCGAGTGCCCGCCGGAATATCCCCGACTCTACGGCGCGCGTGCGGAGGCGGTTGCCGTCCAGACCTGCCTGACCGGCACCGGTGGATTGACCGCGGACGCCGTGACGGGGCTGTTCAATCCTGACGCCACGCAGGCGGGCCCAGGCGCGCGCGCGGTGGTCAACGCACTGTTCGAGCGGCCGTGGCGGATCGTGCACATCGCCGGCCACGGCGTACCCGGCAAGAGAGGCAAACCCGGCGGCGTCGTCCTGTCGAACGGGACCTTCCTGGGCCCGGCCGAAATCGGCAGCATGCGGACGGTGCCCGAGCTCGTGTTCATCAACTGCTGCCACCTCGGCGCCGCGGAGGCGCGGCAGTTGCTCAACACATACCACCGTGCCGAGTTCGCGTCCGGCGTTGCCGGCGAGCTGATCTCACTCGGGGTCCGCTGCGTGGTTGCGGCCGGTTGGGCCGTGGATGACGACGGCGCCCGCGTCTTCGCGGAAGAGTTCTATGGATCGCTGCTGCGCGGCAACCGCTTCATCACGGCGGTCGGCGAGGCACGGATGGCTGCGTACCGAAACAATCCTGATCAGAATACCTGGGCCGCTTACCAGTGCTACGGCGACCCTCACTGGGTGTTCCGCCAGGCCCCCTCGGATCCGAACCGCGCTCAGTCGCGTGCATCGGTTGACTTCTCGGACGTCGCATCAGCGATGTCGCTGAGGCTCGAACTCGAGCGCATCATCGTGGAAATCAAGTTCCAGGGCGCCGATCGAGCCGCGAAGCTCGAGAGCCTGCGTCAGCTCGAGAAAAATTTCCGGGAACGCTGGGGCCAAATGGGGGACGTGGCGGCGATGTTCGGCGAGGCCTTCGCCGAAGCCGGCGACGTCGAGTCCGGCGTGAAGTGGTACCAGGCGGCTGTGACGGCTGCCGATGGGCGCGCCTCGATGAAAGCGGCCGAGCAGCTCGGGAACCTGCGCAGCCGTCTCGCATGGGAGATCGTGGACCAGGCCGCGCGACATCTCGACGACATGAAGAAACGCGAGAAGGCCGGGGCGCGGCCGGCCAGGGCCCAAGCCGACGTCAAGCGGGCGAGGGTTGCGGCCGAGAGTGCACTTGCGGCGGCGATCAAGCGTGCGGACACGCTTATCGCAGACGGGCTCGCACTGCTCGATCAGTTGATGGCGCTCGAAGCCACGATGGAACGCGCCAGCCTCATCGGGTCGGCGTACAAGCGGAGGGCGCTCGTCAACGGCGCCGCCGGTCGACGTGGCCCGGTGGACCGCGATCTCGGTCTCATGGCGGCCAGCTACGCCAAAGCGCAAGCGATCGGGGAGAAGATAGTGCCTCCCGACATCCTCTATCCCGCTGTCAACCGGCTGGTCGCGGAAGTGGCCCTCAACGCCGGGAAGCCGCGGTGGCGGAATCTCGACCGGGCGACAGTCGTTATGCTCGAGAAGTCCCTGAAGACGAGCGAGCCAGACTTCTGGACTGTCGTCGGCGCCATCGAACTGGATCAGTACCGGGCGCTGACGAAGCGTCGTCTTGCCGGGGCTGTTCCCAAATTGGAGAAGGCCTACGCCGATGCTCACCGCCGGGTGGAGTCGGCCCGGATGTGGTCCTCCGTATATGACACCGCCTGCCTGGTGCTGCCGAGTTATGCAAACCGGGCGACGGCGAAAGAGAAGAGCGCAGCGCTGACGCTGCTCACGCAACTACGAGGGTTCGCGCACCCGGCGCCGAAGTGAGAACCCACACCGTCCAGCCGATCTGAGAGGTGTTTCATGCAGACGATCGAAGGCTTCGATTTTTTCTCGCTGGTGTTCGACAAAGACGGCAAGCTGGAATCCCAGGACGACTTCGACGCGTTCACCGCGCGCGCGAGTGCCGGTCCTGCGACCGACGCCATCTTCATCGCGCACGGCTTCCGCAACGACGTCAGTGAGGCATCGTCGCTGTACACGAATTTTCTGAAGAACCTGAGGGCCCATCTCGGACGGCCGGAGTTCCGCGAGGTGTCGTCGCGCCGGTTCGTCGTCGCCGGAATTTTCTGGCCATCGAAGGCCTTCCGAGAGACGTTCGACGATGCCGCGGAGGGGACGCGCGGGCTCCAGAATCCCACCCTCGCCCTGGCGGATGCGAAGCAGCAGCTCGAGGAGTTGAAGATGGACGCGACGCCGGCGCAGCGCAAGTCGCTCGAGAAAGCCGCCGCGCTTCTGCCGAAGCTCGAACGCGATTCTGCGGCCCAGGACAAGTTCGTCGAGCTCGTGCTGTCGGTACTTTCGCGATCGAAGCTCGATAAGACGGAGGGACTGCCCCAGGTTCGCAAGCAGCCGGGATCGGAGTTGCTGGCCCGGCTCGAGGCACCTGGCGACGGAACCCGCGGGCTGTTCGGGTCGGTTGCCGGCAAGGTCGGCCAGTTCCTGAACCTGACGACGTGGTACGTCATGAAGGACCGGTCGGGGACGGTCGGTGCGAAAGGCGTGGCCCCTGCCGTCCGGGCTCTGCGCAAGGCGCTTCCCGAGATCCGCGTTCATCTGGTTGGCCACAGCCTGGGCGGACGCTTGATGGCATCGTGCGCCAAGACACTCTGTGAACGGCCAAAGCTTCAGCCCGACTCACTCACGCTCCTCGAAGCTGCGTTTTCGCACTACGGTTTCAGCCCCGATAACGGCAGCGGTACCGCCGGCTTCTTCAGGGACGTCGTGGCGAAAAAGATCGTGAAGGGCCCGCTCGTGTCGACCTTCTCTGCCGAGGACACGGTGGTGGGGAAGGCCTATGCGATTTCCTCTCGACTTGCAGGCGACAGCAGCCGCGAGATCGGCGATGCCGAGGATGAATTCGGCGGCATCGGGCGGAACGGTGCGCTGAAGACGACCGAAGTGGCGCACTCGCCACTCCATAAACCGGGCACGTCGTACCAGTACGTGCTTGGCGTGATCAACAATCTCGATGGCTCAGGCGGGCTGATCAAGAATCACTCCGACGTCACGAATCCCGCGGTGACGTACGCGTTTGCGTCGGCCCTCGCGCGCACCTGACGTCGTGCAGTCCTGGGCGTGACGTGTAGTGTTAACGCGCGGACGCCTTCGGCATCAGCTTCTGTTCGAGACCATCCAGCGCCTGGCTGGTTTGTTCGCCGACAGGCACGTCACCGTAGCCCTTGCGAATCCGCTCGATCGCTTCGAGCGCCAGCTTCCTGTGCTTATCGGTCCACACGCTCAGCTCGGATCGGGTGAGGAAGTAGAGCGCGTTGATGCGGCCATTGCTCGTGAGGGATCCCAGGTTCTCGGCTGACATGGTGCCGAGCACCATGGCGATGGCCTCCGCATTCGCGCGGTGATCGCGAGCGAGCCGGCCGCCGGCCGTTTTCCGCACCGTATCGACAGGGTCGTTCAGCTGCTTGACGAGTGTCGGCAGCACGTTGACCGGGGCGAGCCAGAGCTCGAAGTGGTTCTCGCGGATCGTCCTGGAATTCTCAAAGCCGGCAAGGTAGGCCACACGCGTACTCTCGTCGCCAGCCTTGTCGACAGCCCGTGCGATTTCTTCCGCCTTGGCGCGCTCGGCCTGGCGGAAGAACCGCAGCTCGTTGGCAGAGGGACCTGTCTCGAGCACCTGTGCCGGTGGGACGCTGAACCCGCCGTCCCGCAGCGTATCGGCGATCTCGCGCGCGCGTCCGATGTCGGCCTGGTTGCGGACCTGGATGTAGACGCGCGGCGTCTGCCCGGCTGTCGATGGCGCAACCGTCGCCGGCACCCTGCTGTCCGCACTGGCCTGCACCAGTTCGGTCTGGGCGCGCTGCAGGTCCTGATCACTTGCGGCTCTCTGCTCGTCGGCTTGTTGGGCCATCGCTTCAGCCTGCTGCCTCGCCGCCTCGTTCATTTCGGCCACGATGCGCTGTCGCTCGAGCAGGCGATACGTCACCCATCCCGCGATCGCGACCACGCACAGGATCGCAACGCCGGCCAGGACCTGCCTGCGGCGTGCGCGCCGGCGCACCGCGGCGCGGCTCGCGTCGAGGAACTCCACGACCTCATTGAGAGTGGACTGGTCGACATAGTGCTGCGCCCACGCTGTCGACTTGTTACGCTTCTGATCCCACAGCGTGACGCGATCGAGATCGAGACCGCTCAGCAGCTCGCCGTTGCCGGTCTTCCAGTTCCTGGCGCGTTCGGCGACGTCCACCAGCAGCTTGGCGGACAGCTGTTCCTCCGGCAGCCATTCGTTCCGCAGCTTCCGCCACAGCCGGATCAGGCTCTCGTGCGTGATATCGACGAATCGATCCGGCGTGATCGGTCCCGACAGTGGCCGGAGGAACGTGGCGTCGCCGCTTCGAAAGTGGTCGATCACGGCAGTCACTTCCGCCTGGCGTTCCGGTGCGGTCGCCCCGCACACCGCCCAGATTTCCGCAAGCGTGGCCGGATCGCGCCGCTCGCGGTTGCCCCGTCCGCGAGCCGTGAGGCGCTTGAAAATGCAGGCCGCCAGCTCGCTCTTGACGCCGGCCAGCAACTCGTCCGCATGCTGGTTCAGCGCCCCATCGAATCGCCCGATCGCCTCGTAGTCGCTCAGTTCGATGCGGCGTGCCCCTTGCGAATCGGCCTTCCGCCAGTGCGCCCACGTTCGCATCAACGCATGCTGCAGCACCGGCAACTGGTCCGGTTCGTCGCCCGCATCGTTGAGCATGCGCTGCACCAGGCCCGGCGCGATCCCGACTCGCCCGAGCGGCCCCTCGATCGCGTCCTTCCGCTGCTGCCGGGTCATGCGCGGAATCAGGTACTGGCAGTCATTGAGCGTTTCCGGCAGGTCGCGGAATTCAGCACAGTCGCCGAGATAGTCGGACCGCATCGTCAGCACGATGAAGATGGGCGGATGGTGACGGCTGGCCTCGAGCAGCAACTGCACGAACTCGGCGGCGTCGGCGGCCTGCTGGTCGCGCGTGCGTCGCGCTTCGGCCGTGATCGAATGCAGGTCCTTGTACCGGAACAGCTCTTCGAACTGATCGACGATGAGCAGGAGGCTTTCGTCGGGAGGGAGCTGACGGGCGACGTTGATGAGGCCGTGGCTGCTGTCGCGGAGGTGCGAGGCGTCCAGTTTCGCCTTGGACAGATGGAAGGCGAGTCGCTCGAAGGGAGCACCAGCCGGCTGCGTCACGACGGTACGCCACCGCCGGCCCGCCTCCCACACGCCACCGCGCTCGAGGGCCGGAATCAGGCCAGCGAGCACGAGCGATGACTTGCCGCTGCCGGACGCGCCCACGACCGCGAGAAACCGATTGCGCTCGAGCCGCTTGACCAGCTCGCCGACCTGCTGGTCGCGCCCGAAGAACAGGTGCGATTCGGTGATCTCGAACGGCCGGAGCCCGGGATATGGGTTCTCGAGCTTCTGCAGCCGCTGCACGACCGCGGCAAAACTCACGATTGTGCCCCGTCGGGACGGCGGCGGAGCGGGGTGAAGAACACCTCCAGTCGCGACGGATCGAAGCGGCCGAACTGCTCGCCGATGTAGACGTCCTGGCCGAAGGTCCGTCGAATTTCCTCGACGGCCGCCAGCTTCGTGTCTTTGGGATCGAAGACGCACAGTCCGCGCGAGTCGCCCTGCCGTGCCGTCTGGACGATCTCCAGGAATTCGCGCGAGCACCAGTCCTCGTCGGCATTGCCCCAGACCAGGAGCACGGCCTCGGACTGGGTGAGCCGCTGCGTGTGCTGGGCCGGATCGTCGGGGTGCTCGAAATGAAAGTCCCGCCGGAAGTTGTAGCTGATGAGACCGGCGTTCTTCCGTTCGGCAACATCGCGTGCGTTGTAGACGAGATACACGCTCGGCTTGCCCTCTGTCGCCGGGATGCCGCGTGGCGCCGGCTTGAGAAGGGCCATGACCTCTTCCTTCAGCTTGGACGGACTGACACCCGGGTTGAGATACATCTTCGTCCGTGACTCGAGCTGCTCGACGTTCGCCGAGAAGCCGATCTGGTCGGCGCCGGCATTCTCGACGCCAGGCGAACACCACGCCACCCACGGTTTGTCGAGTTGCGCCGCGATCTCGACGAGCCCGCCGGCGTGCTCGTCGTAGTTCTCGCCGATCAGGAACACCGACAACGATGCTTCCCGCAACTGGTCGGTCAGGTTGACCTTGCGATCGGGCAGCACCCGATAGCTGTGGGCCGACAGTTCGGCAACCAGCTGCTTGTGGGCGTCCTGCACGTCGGGACCGGGATGCGGCGGGTAAACAAACACGGAGGTGCTGTGGTTCCGCATCCGTTTCAACAGGTCCACCAGCTCGCCGACGAGCTGCCCGAAGCTCTTCTCGAACTCGGCGCTCTCGAAGTCGAACGTTGCGGACTCGTCGTGGAACGGAATGTCGGTCAGCCCGGGGAAGAGCGTCCAGTGTTCATTGCGGTCCACCGGCAGGATCGGGCAGCGGACCGCGAACAGATCATTCTTGAATCCTTCGACGGCGAAACGTCCGCGCCTCTCGTCGATCGACTCCGCAAAAATGCGGCACTCCTGGTCGACGCAGTAAGCAGACCGTATGAAGGTAGGGGACGGCAGGAGCAGGAACACGGCCGAGGCCCTGACACTGTCGGGTATCTCTTTGGAGAAGTCGCGGGTCTTCCGGTTGTCGTCTTCGTCGAGCCACACCGACGACCGGGTGCCGAGACGCCGGTCGAGCACGCTATTGAGCAGCAGGACGAAGCGGCTGATCCACTCGCGATCATCGCCGTGGGCATAGCTGACAAAGACGTCGTGCTGGTAGCCGGGAACGTAAGCCATGAAGAACCGCTTGGATTTCGGGGGATAGCATACTGCGACGGCCGACTGCTCAGTTTGCCTCTGCGTGCATCGGCGGCAATTGGCTCCGGTATAATCGCCCCCGAAGCCCTCCATCATGTCTGCGAAAGTCCTTCCGGGACGGTTCCTGTTCGCCGCCGCTGTGGCGCTTGCGCTCACCGCGGGCGCCGATGCCGCACGCTCGTCCGCGGCGAGTAGGCCCGGCCTTCAGGCCGGGCGTGCAGCTACCGATGTCACGATCTATGTCTCGGTGATCGACGCGTCAGGCCATCCCATTACCGACCTGACGAGTGGCGAGTTCGCCATCCGCGAAGACGGTGTGGACTGCGAGGTACTCACCGCGAAACGCGCGACCGAGCCGCTGAACGTGGCGCTGCTGGCCGACACCTCCACGGCGGCCGAGAAGTTCGTGCCCGAGATGCGCGCGGGATTCAAGACCTTCATCGATGACGGCCCTCAAGGCGGCGCCGGAATCGCAGCTGTCGCTCTGGGAGTTCGGCCAGGCGGCCGTGCGGATCCACAACTTTACGAGCGACGGCGAGGCCCTTGGGAAAACGGCGGGCCGATTGTTTCCAAAGCCGCGGGCCGCGTCGGTCCTTCTCGAAGCCCTCTACGACACCAGCCAGGCGTTGTCCGGGCGCCCCAGCCCACGCCGCGCCATCATCGTCGTCAACATCGAACCGGCGGATGAACAGAGCCGGCAGGAGCCGCAGCGGATCAACGAGTCGCTGCTCCGCTCGCGGGCCCAGGTCTGGGCCGTGTCGGTGCAGAACGGGAAGCTGGCAAACGCCACGCGGGACCTGGCGTTGAGTACGCTCGTGCGCAATGCGGGCGGCCGGCGGGAGTTCATCGTCGCGGCCTCGGCCCTCGAGAGCTACATGGGCCAGTTTGCCGCGGCGCTGACGTCGCAGTACGAGCTGACGTATCGCCGCTCGTCGCGCATCGCGAAGATCGTGCAGACCGGCGTACGCCGTGAAGGAGCCAGGGTCATCGCCGGGATCGCTGCGCCGCAATGACGCCGAGCCGCGATTCGAGCGGCTCCGCTCTCCGCTGGGCCGCCGCTGGCGTGCTGGTCCTGGCACTCGTCGTCGCGGCCGCGTCCATGCGGTGGACGCGCGCGTCGGCATTCGTGCTCGAACGCGATCCCGACCAGAACGTCCTGCTCATCACGATCGACACGCTTCGGGCTGACGCGCTGTCGTCCTACGGCGGTGGTGGGGCGGCGCGCACGCCGAACCTCGATCGCCTGGCGGCATCAGGGGCCCGATTCACCTTCGCGCATGCCCACGCGGTCGTGACGCTGCCCTCGCACACGAGCATCCTCAGCGGACGGCTGCCCTACGAACACGGCATGCGCGACAACAGCGGCTTCCGTGTGAAAGACGGGACTGCGACGCTGGCCACCCGCCTGAAAGCGGCGGGCTTTGCGACCGCTGCCTTCGTCGGCGGATTCCCCCTGACGAAGCGCTTCGGACTGACGCCAGGCTTTGATACCTACGACGATCAGATGCCTGAGCTCACCGGTGCGATCGCGATCTCGATGCCGGAGCGGCGCGCTGACGTCGTCGTCGAACGCGCCGTGGGCTGGATCGCCGCCCATCAGCAGCAACGCTTCTTCTCGTGGGTGCATCTCTTCGATCCGCACTCTCCATACGTGCCTCCCGATGCGCACGTGGCGACCTACTCGGGTCAGCCCTATCACGGCGAGGTGGCATGGACCGACGAAGCGCTCGCGCCGTTGTTCGCTAAGTTGACGACGCTGGCCCGCCCGACCCTCGTGATCGTGACGGCGGATCACGGCGAGAGCCTCGGTGAACACGGCGAGCTGACGCACGGCATGTTTGCCTACGAAGCGACGCTGCGCGTGCCGCTGATCATCGCCCGGGTCATGCCCGCGACGGTGAGGCACGCCGGCACGTCCGCGCGCGTCGTGGACGCACCGGCGCGGCACATCGATATCGCCCCGACCGTGCTCGAGGCCGTGGGTGCGCAACCGGACACATCCCTGCCCGGTAGCTCGCTGGCGGGTCTCATCCGGGGCGAACGGACGCCGGATCGCCCCACCTACTTCGAATCGATGACCTACAACCTCGTTCGCGGCTGGGCGCCGCTGCGCGGTGTGATCGTCGACAAGGACAAGTACATCGACTTGCCTATACCGGAGCTGTACGAGCTTGGGGCCGATCCTGGCGAAGGGAAGAACATCGCCGATCAGGATCGGAACAGGCGAGGGGTCATGGTCAACTTGTTGCGCGGCTTCGATGTCGCCCCGCCACAGCGCCCTGGACAGGAATCGGCACTGGCCCGCGAGGCGTTGCGATCGCTCGGATATGTGACCGGGAGCGCACCGGCCAAGGACCGTTATACGGAAGCCGATGATCCGAAGCGGCTGGTCGAGGTCGATCGCGATCTGCACCGGGCGTCAGAAGCACTGCGTGCCGGCAAGCGCGAGGAAGGCATTCGCCTCCTCAATGTCGTCATCGCGAGACGCCCCGACACGGCCGATGCCTACATTTCCCTGTCACACGTCTACTGGGAGTCCGGAGAGCCTGACCGCGCTATCACCACCCTCGAGAACGGGCTGCGCGACGGCGCACCCAGCCGTGATCTACGGGTCCGGCTCGGTGTGTATCTCGCCGAGAGCGGCGCTGACCCTCTGCGCGCCGTCACCGTCCTCCAGGGTTTGCCCGACAGCGATGCCGAGGCGTTGAACAGCCTTGGCATCGCATATGGAGCCGCCGAGCGGTACGACGAAGCGATTCGAACCTTCGAGCGTGTGCTCACGCTGGATCCGACCAACGGTCTGGCCCACCAGAACCTTGCCTCTATGCGGCTGCGCCAGGCGATCGCGACCGGGGACGTCGCGGTGGCCGGACAGCGGATGCAGCAGGCGGAGGCGTTCGCGCGGAAGGCGATAGCGATTGATGCCGGTCTCGCCGGCGCCCACACCATCATCGGCGTCATCCTGTCGAAGACCGGGCGCAAGAGTGAGGCAATCGAGAGCTGGAAACGCGCGGTCGCGATCGACGCCTCCGAGTTCAACGCGCTCTACAACCTCTGGCTGGAACTCGCCTCCGCCGGACGGCGTGATGAGGCGATCGCTTATGGCCGCCAGTTCGTCGCGACCGCGCCGCCGGCCTTCTTCGCGAGCGAGCTCGAGCAGATCGCGCGATTTCTCGGGGGAAGTTGAACGTGCCGCTCAGCAAGGGCCAGCGGCTCGCAGCCGCGCTGGTATCGATCGTCGTCCTGATCGTGGCGGCGGTGGCGTACAAGACTTCAAGACCTCCTGCTTTCCGAATCGAAACGAGCGCCGAGCGCAACGTCCTCCTGGTCACGATCGACACGTTGCGGGCCGATGCGCTTGGATCCTATGGTGGCCGGGCCGCAACACCGAACCTGGACGCCCTGGCCGCGCGCGGCGCCCGCTTCACCTTCGCGCACGGGCATGCGGTCGTCACGTTGCCGTCGCACGCAAGCATCCTCAGCGGACGCTATCCATACGAGCACGGCATCAGGGACAACACCGGCTATCGCTTCGATCAGGGGCGGCCGACGATCGCGACACTGCTCAAGTCCGCGGGGTTCGCCACGGCGGCGTTTGTCGGCGGGTTTCCGCTCGATCGCCGTTTCGGCCTGGGCGTCGGCTTCGACACGTATGACGATCGGCTGGACCCTGCGTCGGCGACGGAGCCTGGCGACCGCGAACGGCGCGCGGATGCCGTCGTCGCGTCGGCGACGAAGTGGATCGGCAGCCAGCGCGGCAAGTGGCTCGCGTGGGTCCACCTCTACGATCCGCACACCACTTATGCCGCGCCGGCGGAGTGGGCGGCGAAATACCCCGGCGCACCGTACCTCGGCGAGGTGTCGTGGACGGACTTCGCGCTCGGTCCGTTGCTGACGCTCCTCGAAGCCCAGCCCCGCGACACGCTCATCGTCGTGACCGCGGACCACGGTGAGGCGCTCGGCGAGCACGGTGAGACGACGCACGGAGTGTTCGCGTACGAATCGACGCTCCGGGTGCCGTTGATCATCGCCGAGACGCGCGTCACGGCCGGACGCACATCCCCTTCGGCCGGTGTCACGATCGACACGCCGGCGCGTCACGTCGACGTGCTGCCGACAATCCTGGACGCGGCTGGTGTTCAGCTCCCAACGCCGTTGTCCGGCGCGTCACTGAAGGATGTCATTGCCGCTGGAAACGGCGACGATCGGCCGTCGTATTTCGAGTCGATGACGCCGGCGGTTACGCGTGGGTGGGCGCCGCTCCGCGGGTTGATCTCGGGTGGTCACAAATATATCGACCTCCCGCTGCCGGAGTTGTACGACCTCGGCGCCGATCCCGCCGAAGCCACGAACCTGGTGCCGGTTCAGCCGGATCGCACGCCGGTCTTCGTCAACCTGCTCAAGGGTTTCGACGTGGCGCCGCCGTCACGGGCTGCGGCAGAAACGCCGGAAACGCTCGAGCGCCTTCGCTCGCTTGGCTACATTGGCGGGGGCACGGCTGCCGTCCGCGATCGTTACACCGAGGACGATGATCCGAAGCGTCTCATCGAGATAGAGCAGATGCTCGAGCGGGCCGCCGGGGCGCAGGCCGCTGGGCGAATCGACGAGGCCGTCGGGTTGTATCGCGCGGTCATCAGCCGCCGCAAAGATACGGAGGACGCCTACCGCAAGCTGGCGCTCGTTCAGTGGCGACAGGGGAGGGCGGCTGACGCGATCGCGACCCTGGAACTCGCCCTCGCAAATGGCGTGACGCAAAGTGAAGTGCGGATCAAGCTCGGTCAATACCTGGCCGAGTCGGGTCAGCCGCAGCGCTCGATCGACCTGCTGTCGGCAACCGCCGGAAACGATCCCGATGCGCTGATCGCGCTCGGGAACGCCTACGTCCTGGCCAACCGTCCACGCGATGCGATCGCGAGCTTCGATAAGCTGCTGACAATCGATCCGGAGAATGCGCTGGCGTACGAGAATATCGGCGCCGCGCAGCTGCAGGCGCGGAACTTCCCTGCGGCCGAGGCGGCGCTTCGCCGTTCGATTGCGCTTGACCCGGCTCGCGCCGGCGCGCACACCTCGCTCGGCGTGGCGCTGGCCAGCACAGGCCGCAGGGGTGACGCCATCGAGAGCTGGAAGCGGGCCATCGCGCTCGACCCGGTGGATCTCAACGCCCTCTTCAACCTGACGCTGAATCTCGTCCAGGCGGGCCGTCGCGAGGAGGCTGCGCCGTACGGCGAGCGCTTCATCGCCGCCGCGCCACCAGACATGCAGGCCGACGTCGCCGTGATCCGACGTTTGTTCGCGCGGTACGGGCGGTTCGTGAACCGCCCCGTGACGCGGACCAAGAGGGCATCCTCGCCCAAAACCTCCGCGAAGACGCCCGCACCGGCCTACCCATGGTGGGCTCCGGCCCTGATCGTCCTTGCCGCGATCCTCGTGTACTCGGGGAGCCTTTCAGGACCATTCGTTTACGACGACCGTGGCACCGTGACCGACAACAGGACGATCGAGGATCTCTGGAGCTCCGACGTCCTCGCGGCGCCTCATGAAACACCCGTGGCCGGCCGGCCGGTTGCAAACCTGTCCTTCGCGCTCAACTACGCATTCGGCGGGCGCGACGTCACCGGCTACCACGTCGTCAATCTCACCCTGCACGTGCTGTGCGGACTGGCGCGTATTCGGGATCGTGCGACGGTCGCAGCCATCCGTGCACGCAGCGTTCGCGGTAGGCCTGCTCTGGACGGTGCATCCGCTCAACAGCGAGGCGGTGAACTATCTGACCCAGCGGACCGAATCGCTGATGGCGCTTTGCTACCTGTCGACGCTGTACTGCGCCATCCGGGCACACACGGGCCCGCAGCGTGGACGCTGGGAAGCGGCGGCGGTCGTCGCGTGCGCGCTGGGTATGGGAAGCAAGGAGTCCATGGTGACGGCGCCGATCGCCGTCATCCTCTATGACCGCATTTTTCTTTTCGAGTCGCTCCGCGACGCCGTCCGCGTCCGCGGCCGGCTGTACCTGGCGCTCGCGTCTACGTGGCTGCTCTTGGCGGCGCTGGTCTGGAGCGCACCCAGAAACCTCTCGGCCGGGTTCTCGGCACATGACGCCGACGTCTGGACGTACCTGCTCAATCAAACGGTGATGATCACGCGCTACCTGTGGCTGGCGGTCTGGCCGCGCGAGCTCGTTCTCTACTACGGCTGGCCGCTCCCGGCGTCATTGAGCGACGTCGCGCCGCAGGCGGCGCTGGTTCTCTCGCTGCTCGTGCTGACGGCCGTTGCGCTGTGGCGGTATCCACGCCTCGGCTTTCTGGGTGCGTTGTTCTTTCTCACCCTGGCGCCAACATCCAGCATCCTGCCGATCGCCACGGAGGTGGGCGCCGAGCGTCGGATGTATCTCGCCCTGATTCCGCTCGTCACGCTGGCAGTCGCGGCGGCGCGGCTGCTGATTACATCCCCGGCCCTGCGCGCTGCGGCGCTGGCGGTCGTCACCGTCCTGCTCGGCACCGGCACCGTGCTGCGGACGGCGGAATACCAATCGAGCTTGCGGTTGGCGGAAACCACGTTCGAACGCTGGCCGACACCGGCAGCGCACTCGATGCTGGGGACGGAACTGGCGGCCGCCGGACGGTTTGCCGAAGCCGAGCGCCACCTCCGCGAAGCCGCTCCGCTCCATCCTCCAGCCCGCTATTACCTGGGCACGGTGCTGGCGGCTCAGGGGCAGCCTGCCGCCGCCATCGCCGAGTTCACCGCATTCATCGCCAGCCAGCCGGCTGGGCTCGACCAGGTGCATCTCGCGCGCGCGCTGCTGGCGGAGGCGTTGACGAAGGTGGGACGTCTCGACGAGGCCGCCACGCAGTATCGCGAGATGCTCACACGCCGGCCTGATGATGCCGAAGCGTTGCGGCTGCTGGCGCAAACGCTGTTCCGGCAGCGCAAGTTCGATGACGCCATTGTGATGTTCCGTCGCGCCGTGGATGCGCGTCCTGCCGACATCTCCGCGCTCAATGGTCTCGGCATCTCGCTCGCGTCCACCGGGCGGCTCGAGGAAGCGATCGCGATCTTTCGCCGCGTGCTCGAACTGGATCCCACGAAATGACCCCGCGCAACGCAACCTCGCACGAGCGGTTGCGTTGCGCGGGCAGTGATTTAGAAGTTCATCCTCATACCGAGCCGCAGAACGCGGGGCGGGATGATCGAGGCCGGCGCCGTGGAGGTCGCCGCGCTGGTGTTGTTGCTCGAGTAGGACAGGACCTCGTTGATGTTGAAGACGTTGAACAGGTCGGCCATCAGCTTCAGCTTGTAGCGGGACCCAAACGAGATTTCCTTCTGCACGCCAAGGTCGAGCATCTTGGTGTCCTCGAAGCGGAACTCGTTGCGCTCCTGGTACTCCAGCGTTGTATAGCTGATGGTCGTAGGATTGCCGGCGGCATTGACGCCGCCGGGGACGTTGCTGGGCCCGTCGATCAGCAGTGTTCTCGTCGCGCCCTGGAACATGTTGAAGTTGCCTGCTGCGGTGATCCCCCAGGGCAGATCGTAGCTGCCGGCGAGCTTGATCACGTACTTGGCCAGCGTACTCACGCCGTTGCGGTAGATGATGCCCGTCGGGTTGATCGCATCCACCGAACCCTCCGGGAAGTGCTGCGGATTGTCCTGGATCGTGACCGCCCCGGTGAACTGCCACTTGTCGCTGTAGCGCTTCGTGACCGTGAAGTCCACGCCGTTGTAAACCTGGTAATTCGGATCCGTCATCGTAATGCTGCCGACGCCCGACGGACGCATCGCATTGGCCCGCACGGCGTAGTACTCACCGGTGTTACCGGTGATGGGATCGGTGTGGTTCAGCGGGCCCGTATAGATTTGCGAGAGCGGGTATCCAGGTGCTCCGGGCTGGTAGCCCAGCGTGTAGGTCGCGAGGCCGCGGTCGTACTTCCGGTAGACGTAGTCGACGCCAACTGCCAGGTTGGGGAACAGCTCGTGCTGCACGCCGACGACGGCCTCGCGCGTCCGCGCGATCTGCACGTCGGGATCGACCGAGTTGCCAGCCGGTTCCATGACACCGGTCGTGGTGTTGAAGCGGGCATTGCTGGAGGTGGGCGTGCCGGTCAGCTCGTTGCCCTGGACGATGCCGTCCAGGTTGGCGTCGGTCCAGCAGGAGGAGCCGGCGGCGGTGCTGCATGCGCCGCTATTGGTGTTGTTTCCGAACGTCAGACTGGTGACCGTGAACAGTCCGCCGAGGTTGTCGGCCAGCGTCTCACGCGTCTTGTAGTAGTACCCACCGCCAGCCTTCAGCGCTGTCTTGCCGTCACCAAAGATGTCGACCGTCACCGAAAAGCGCGGCGACAGGTTACCGAATGGGTTGATCTCCTCCATCTGGCCGGTGTTCGGATTCTTGCCTGACTGCGTCGCTTCTTCGCACTGCGATGGCAGGAGGTCGGGCCGGATCACGTTGGCGGTCACGCAACCGCCGTTGTACTTGGAGTGCTGCCAGTCGTAGCGGACGCCGCCGTTGGCGGTGAAGCGGCCGCGGCTGTACGAATCCTGCACGTATCCCGAGTAGCTCCACCAGACGCTGTTCCGGAGTTGGTCGCGATAGAGAATGGCGCGGAAGGGGACCTGGCCGGGGCCAGCGGTGCCGGGCGTGATCCTCTTGTCGGCGCAGTTGGCGGAGAGGTTGCCATTGCACTGGAGGTCGGCACGCGCGCCACCCGAGTAATGCGAGAACGTCGTCGTCGGGGCGCGGCGGTAGCCGACGCCGAATTTCAGTGAGTGATCGCCACCCAGTTTGTTTGAGGCGAAATAGGTCGCGTCGGTCTTCAGCTCATGGGTCGGACGCAGTCGCTGGATGCCGGCCGCGAGCGAGCGGCTTCGGAAGCCGGTGGTGCGCAACGACAGCTGCTGCACGTTCCAGAGGCAATTGGCATCGCGCGCATACGCCGCGTTGTCGTCGCTGCCGTTATAGCGGGTTTCGCCGCAGGTGTCGTAGTCCTGGAAGTCGTTGGTCCAGCCGCCGTACACGTAGGTGTAGATGCTGTTGAACACCAGCTTGTCGCTTGGCACGTAGGTGTGCGTGAGCGAGTGGGTCGGCTGTGGGATGCCGTGCCAGTAGTCGCTGAACTGCCGGTTGGTGGCCTCTTTGGCGGTCGTGGCGCTGGCGCCGCGGCTGTCCTGGATCTTGTCGTCGCCCTGGAGCAGGTACTGGAACTTGTGCGCGGAGTTCAGCGTGTAGTTCAGTTTCGCGCCGACGTGATAGATGACCGTCTTGTCGTTGGCCAGGCAATCGCGGACGCTGTCAAGGTCGTCGTAGGTGATCGACCCGGCCAGGGTACCGAGCCGCTGCGCATCGGCGTAGGCGGCGCACTCTGGGCCCTTGCTCGCATCGTAATAATTCAGTACGGCGGTGTTGATGTCCTGGTGATCGGCGTTGGCCCAGAACCAGAGCTTGTTCTTGATGATCGGACCGCCGAACTCACCGGTGATGTTCGTGACCTTGTTGAGCGGGGCGCCCGACAGGAATCCGCCGGTGCCGGTCTTGAACAGTTCCTCGCTCACGTTCTGAAACTGCATCGCGTCATTGGTCAGCGTCCCGACCGCGGAGCCCTTGAACATGTTGCTGCCGCTCTTGGTGATCAGGTTGATCGAGACACCGCTCGCCTGCACTGATACGTCGGCGCCGCCGTTGATGACCTGGATCTGTTCGAGCGCGTCGAAGTTGTAGTACGAAGCCGACGTGTTGCTGCGCAGATCGGTGGTCGATCCGCCTTCGAGGTTCCACTGCACGTTGGCGCTGGTGCCGCGCGACGAGATCGTCGGCTGGCCGCCGGATCCGGAGCCGCCGACGTTGGTGCCACTGAGCTGCACGCCGGGCGCCATGTAGATGACCATCCAGGGATCGCGGGCCGTCGGGATCTTCTCGAGGGTCGGCAGGTCGAAGGTGCCGCCCACGGTCGTGCGCCTGGTATCGACCACCGGCGAGACTCCCGAGACCGTGACTTCTTCCGTCAGCGTGCCGACTTCGAGCGCCTGGTCGATCGGGGCGTTGAAGCCCGCGACGATCAGGATGTCGGGCCGCGTGACCTTCTTGAAGCCCTGCAACTCGAACGTCACCGTGTAGGTGCCGATCGGGAGGTTCGGAAACTGGTAGGCCCCGGTGTCGGTTGTGACCGCGGTTCGCGGCAGCTGCAGGCCGGTGCCCGCCACCGTCACCGTCACGCCCGGCATTACGGCCCCGGACGCATCCGTCACTTTGCCGAAGATCGAACCTATGCCCTGGGCGTAGGCCGATGCGGTGAATACGATCAGAAGCGCGGCAGCGAGCAGGCTCCTACAAAGACCTCGGGTCATCTTGTCTCCTCTACGAAGGCGTACACGGGCGCAATAGCACTGGGTTCCCGAACGCGGGAACGTGGCTGGACATCACGGCGTCGGGACCAGCCGCAATCCTGATACGGGATGGCGAATGCTAACCGCGGGGCGAGAACCCGTCAAGGAAAAGGGCCCAACCGGGTGATTGAGGGGCTGTTCCGCCCGAGCCGGGGGCGCTGCGAGGCAGACTAATTTCTCCGGTTCCGTGGCTACGGTTGGACCAGTCGCCGTCGATTGGTAAGAATATCGGCGCTTTGCGGCCCTTTCCCCGTCGGCTCGACTCTTGCGCACGCGGGCGCGAAGACCCCTCATCGCGCCGGGGGGCCGACCGCCAGTCCCCCTGGACTGGAGGAAACGAGGATCCGATGGTTTGCTCGTCGTGCAACCAGTCCCGGTGGGTGAAGACTCGGTTCGGCAAGTACGCGGATGATCTGGCATGGCTCACGGGGTGGACGCCGTACCGATGTCATCCATGCGCGCGGCGGGGCTGGTACCGTACCCATCGCACGCCTCCGGCCCTCGACGACTTCCGCCGGGCATTCCCGCGACTCTCGCGGAGCCGGCTGCCACGATTCCACCTCCCTCTGAACCGGCTCGCGCTCCAGGAGCTTTCTCTCAAGCGGCCGTCGCCGTCTGCGCTTTCCATCACGATGCCCGGTGGCCGAAGCCTGACCATGGCGGCCGGCGTCGTGGCGTCATTTGTGTCGGGGATCTGGCTGGGGGGCGTGCTCTTTTCGGGCCCCACAGCCGCGGAATTTGAAAGTTTGGTTGCGGCCAGCCAGCTTGTACCGAGGCCGGTGATTCGGATCGCTCCGCCGATCGACGCCGTGCGCGCCGCCCTTCTTCCACTGCCTCCCATTGCCGCTGCGCGTCACCCCCAGCGTTGTCACTCCACCGGTGGTGACGGGTCTCAATGCGGAAGTGGCGACCACCGGCAAGCTCGACCCGCCACGCGTGGCCGCGGTTGCGGCCGTGCCGGCCCGGAAAGCTCCGAGCGCACCCGCGCCTGTGACCCGCGTTGCTGCCGCTCGCGACCCGCGGGACGACAAACGGAAAACAGTCGCAGCGAACGCTCCCACTCGAGCGCCGGAGCCGAAGGCCCAGCCGGCGGCGGTGCTGGCGAGTGCCACCGCTCCGCCATCCACGCCGTCACCGGCGCCGGCCGCGCCGCCGCTCCCTCGCTACCACGGGTCCCTGGTCATTCGCTCAGAACCTCGTGGCGCCCTCGTGTCGGTCGACGGTCAAGTGGTTGGGGCCACGCCCCTGCTCTTGAAGGGAATTCGCGCCGGATCCCGAGTTGTGCGCATCGAATCCGAGGGCTACGAGCGCTGGTCGCTAGGCGCCCGCGTTGTCGCCAACAAGGAGACGGCGGTGCTCGCGACACTGCAGCGCGGGTCCGGTCATTAGTTCCCCCAGCTCCCTCCGGCCCCCCCCGCCCCACCGTGGGGCCTGCCGCAGCGGCGGTAGTCCACGCGGACGATAGAATGCGCTGTCGATGCCGCGAACGCTCCGTGACGCACCCGCCGTGTGGCTGTTCCTGGCGGCAGTCTTTGCGCTCAAACTCCTGATCGTCTGGGAACTCAAGGACCATCCACTGCTGCGGCCAGACGCAGGGCTGGACACGACCGCCTATGTGAACCTGGCCCAGCGCGTCGTTGCCGGTGACCTGGCGCTCGGGCCCCGCCTGTATTTCGTTTCGCCGCTGTACATCTACTTTCTCTCGGCGGCACTCGCGGTGTTTGATTCGTTCACGGCCGCGCGGGTGCTCCAGGTCGCTCTCGGCACGGCCTCCATCGCCGCGATCTTCGTGACGACGCGCGAGTGGTTCGGGGATCGCGCGGCGTGGATCGCGAGCGTCCTCGCGGCCGGCACCGGCCTGTTCACGTTTTACGAGACGCTGCTCTTGCAGGCCGCGCTCGATCCTTTTCTGACCTCCGCCGGTCTCACCGCCCTCGCTTTCGGGCTGCGGGCGCGCCCGCACGCCTGGCGCGAAACCTCGCTCCTCCTGATCGCTGGCGCACTCTTCGGCATCTCGACAATGAACCGGCCCAACATGATGTTTGGCATCGCCGCGGTGCTCGCGGCATCGGCCCTGCTGCGGCGGTTCAGGCCTGCCATCCTGCTCGTTGCCGGTCTGGCGGCCGGGCTCGCACCAGTGGTCGTCCGTAACGTGCTGATTGCCGGTGAGTGGACGCCTGCTTCCTCGCACGGCGGCTTGAATCTCTACATCGGCAACAACCCGCAGGCGACGGGGTTCTACCGCGAGCCTTCGGGCATACGGCCGTCGATCGAAGGGCAGCAGGAGGATACGCGCCGAGTCGTATCGGCAGCGCTCGGCCGCGACGTGTCGGATGCGGAAGCCTCCTCCTACTTCACCACCCAGGCGACCACGTGGATGCGCCAGAACCCGGTCGCGGCGGCGGCCTTGTTCGCGCGCAAGATGTTCTACACGTTCCACGCCCAGCACGTGGCGCTGCCGCACAGCTATCCATTCTTCGCCTACGACACGGGATCCTCATTGCGATTCCTCGCGATTGGGCCGTGGCTGCTGATACCACTCGGCCTGGCCGGTCTGGTGTTTGCGCCACGACGAGGTGATGGAGCGGGTCGCGACTTCGTTATCTGGGCGGCGTTTGTTCCCGGCTATGCCACCGGTGTCGCGCTCTTCTTCGTCGCCGAGCGCTACCGCTTGCCGCTCCTGGTGCCGCTCTGCATCGGCGCCGGCGCTCTCCTGGACTTCCTCTGGCGCGGCCTCACCTCGCGGGGCAGCAAGACCGCCCTCGTACCCGCCGCTGCTGCGGCTGTTCTCTTCGCCACCCTGGCCAACTGGCCGCTGCCGTATCTGAATGACGGCCGCTGGGCCGAAGGGCTCAAGACCGCGCAGATGCTCGTGATTGCCGGAGACTACGCAGCGGCGGACGGCTGGGTCGAGCGCCTGGAGCGAACCGGTTCGCAGCCAGGCCAGGCCCATCACGGTGTCGGAATGCAGCTCGTCGCGCAGGGCCAGGTCGATCGCGCCCTGGCGCCCATGCGGATGTCGCTGGAGCGTGGTTACCGGTCGCCGGACGAAGCGGAGGTGTGGCTGCGGCTCGGACGGGCCGCGACGCGCGCCGGCGGGCCGGCGTCGGCCGAGCCATTCTTTCGCCGCGCCACGCAGCTCGCGCCGCAACAGGCGAGTGCGCGCCAGCAATACGGTTTGAACCTGGTCCTCCTCAACCGGCTCGAAGAGGCAAGTCGCGAATTGCAGGAGGCCGTCCGGCTGGATCCGCAGGACGCGGATTCACTCGCCCACCTCGCCTACTGCGAGATCAAGCTCGGACGTGTCGAGGCGGCGCGCCCTCGGATCGCCGCCGCGCTACGCCTGGATCCCGCCAACCTGTTGGCGCGCCAGATTGCGGCGGCGCTGGCGCTAAATGACATGGAAAAAGGGAAAGGGAAAATGGAAAAGTGTCCCTTCGTGGCAACGTTGCCGCGAGCATTGCTCTTTACCATCTACCATTTACCATCTTCCATTCTGCCGCTGCTCCATACTCTTTGAGCTTGCGATAGAGCGTGGCCGGGCCGATGCCAAGCTTGGCTGCGGCCTGGGCTCGGTTGCCGCCGACGGCGCGGAGCACGGACGTGATGTAGTCGCGTGACAGCACCGCATCGGCCGTTTTGCCTGACATGCACATCGGCGCGCCTTTTCTTGACTGGCAGTCACACGAAAGGGCACCGGCGCTTCGATTTGAAGGTGGATCAAATCGAAGCGCGCTACATTCAAGGTGTGCGCATTCTTCTGACCGGCGCCACCGGTTACATCGGCGGCCTTCTTCTCCGTCGCCTGGAAGAAGATGCCCGCTCCGTTCGCTGCCTCGTGCGCGACCGGACTCGATTGACCGGCACCGCACCGGCTACCGAGGTCGTGGAGGGTGATTGCCTGGATGAGCGCTCACTCGATCGGGCGCTCGCCGGGATCCATACCGCCTACTACCTCGTGCACTCGATGGGGAGCGGCGCGGATTTCGCCGAGCGCGATCGGCGCGCTGCCGAGAACTTCGGGCGCGCGGCGGCGCAGGCCGGCGTGCGCCGCATCATCTACCTTGGCGGTCTGACCGATGACACCGCCGATCTCTCCGCACATCTCAAGAGTCGCGCCGAAACCGGTGAAGCTCTTCGCGCCAGCGGCGTCCCGGTCGTCGAGTTCCGTGCCTCGATCGTCATCGGCGCCGGCAGTCTCTCATTTCAGATGATCCAGGCCCTCGTCGAGCGCTTGCCGGTAATGGTCTGTCCGCGCTGGGTCTCCACCTTGACGCAGCCCATCGCCGTGACCGACGTACTCGCGTACCTGCATGCCGCGCTCGACGCGGACCTCGCGACCAGCACAACCTTTGAAATCGGTGGACCCGACGTCGTCTCGTACGGTGACATGATGCGCGCCTACGCGCGGCTGCGCGGTCTCCGCCGCTGGCTCATACCGGTCCCATTCCTCACACCTCATCTCTCCGGCCTGTGGCTGGCTCTCGTGACACCCGCGCAGGCGCGTGTCGGGCGAGCCCTGGTTGAAGGATTGAAAAACTCGACCGTCGTTCGTTCGAACGCTGCACGCGAGGTCTTTCTCATCGATCCGGTTCCCCTGGACGTGGCGCTCGAGAGAGCGATCAACGACGGAGAAGCAGCACGGCTCCGAGTGGACTCGCGCACGATCGTCGTCAGTGCGACGCCGGTTCAGGCTTTCGCCCCCATTCGCAGAATCGGGGGGACCACCGGGTGGTACTTCGGGCAGTTCCTCTGGGAGGTGCGCGGCCACCTCGATACCTCAATCGGCGGGGTCGGCCTCCGTCGCGGACGGCGTGATCCCGACCTGTGCGAGTGCGGAGACACCATCGACTGCTGGACGGTCGAACGACTGGTGCCCGATCGCACGCTGCGGCTTTCCGCCGACATGAGGATGCCTGGCCGGGGCTGGCTCGAGTTCGAGGTCACGCCGGTCGACGGCGGCCGGCGGTCGAGCATTCGCCAGACCGCAGCGTTCGATCCGCGGGGGCTGCTGGGCCGTGCCTACTGGCTCGCGCTGCTCCCGTTTCACGCGGTGATCTTCCGTGGCATGCTTCGGCGAATCGCCAGGCTCGCCGAACGAGGCGGCACCGACTCCGTCACGATCGCCGACGTTCTGACCTAGGGCTGTTTCGCGAAGGACAAATAGTACTTGTCCTTGAACAGACTGACGTCCTCCACCTGCCGCAGGCCCGCAGCCTTCATCCACGCGACGAGTTGTTCACGAGGGACCTGGAGCGTCGGATCGCTGGCGTGTGGCCCGAGGCCTCCTTCGTAGTCGATCACGACGATGCGGCCGTGGGGCGCGAGGTAAGAGGCGAGCGTCCTGATGTACGCCGCCCGTTCCTGAACGTGATGCATCACGTCGTGGAAGAAGGCGACGTCGATGTTCTTTGCCGGTAGCCCGGGGTCGGTAAATTTCCCCAACACCGTATCGACATTCGTCACTTGCCCGGCGACAGCGCGCTTCCTGATCTCGGGAAAGAATCCGGCGTCGACCTCGACAGCATAAACACGACCCTGTGGTCCGACGGCACGCGCCAGCGCTACCTCAAACAAGCCGGAACCTGCCCCAATGTCAGCGATGATCTGTCCCGGTTGAAGCTTCAGCGCGGCCACGACTTGCTCGATCTTCAGGTCAGCGATTCGCTGTGGACCATCGAGGGTCTTGATCCACTCCTCGGCCGGCCTCGCGCCAAGCTGAGCGGACGAGGGCACGGGGGCTATGAGCAGGCCGGTGACGACGAGGCTCGAGAGGAACAGGTGGGAGGATCGCATGGGGGCATCTTAACGCTGCCGCGCAGGTCATGCTTCGAGCCCTGGCTGAGGAGCACGAACAGGGTTCATACTGGCGATAACGCCATGACTGACGACACGAAACACCAGCACACGCCGGCAGAGGAGCGAGCCATCCGAGAGGCCGCGCTCGACGAGACAATCGAGAACTCGTTTCCGGCCAGTGACCCGCCGTCCACACGGCCCAATCCCGACGATCACAGCGCGCCTCGCCGCGAGCCCCCGGGTCCCGCGAAGCAGGACAAGAACTGATGCCGACCTGTGCCCACATCGATACCGTAGAGACGATCAAGACCGCTCGCGCCCACGTCTGCGAAGAGTGCGTGAAGATCAAGTCGCACTGGGTGCACCTGCGCACGTGCCAGGAGTGCGGGACGACGCTGTGCTGTGATTCGTCACCCAACCGCCACGCCAGCAACCACGCACGCACGACGCGTCACCCGGTGATCGCTTCGGCGGAGCCGGGTGAGCGATGGCTCTATTGCTATCCGGATGAGGCGTTCGCTGAGTACCTGACTCACGCCACTCTCAACTCCCAACTTCCAACTCCCAACCTCCAACTACCGATTGGAATTTGGCAGTTGGAATTTGGCAGTTAAACTTCCCGCATGATTGACGTCCAGCCGGTGGTGCTCGAAGGCGGCGGTATTCGACTGGAGCCGCTCGGCGAGGCTCACCACGACGGTCTCGAAGCCGCCGCATCCGACGGACGGCTGTGGGAGTTGTGGTACACCGCCGTGCCGCTGCCGGGCGGCATGCGCCGCTACATCAGCGATGCGCTCGAAGGGCAGAGGGCCGGTCACATGTTGCCGTGGGTGGTGTGTGACGATGCGACCGGCGCGGTCATCGGGACGTCCCGCTACCACGACATCGTGCGCGCGATCGACCGCGTCGAGATCGGTCATACCTGGTACCGGCACAGCGCGCAGCGGACGCATGTCAATACCACTTGCAAGCTGCTCCTGCTGGGGCACGCGTTCGACACGCTCGGATGCAAGGTGGTCGGCTTGCGCACCGACAATTTCAACTTCAGGTCCCAGCGCGCGATCGAGGCGCTCGGCGCAAAGAAGGACGGCGTGCTGCGGCACCACACCATGCGCAAGGACGGCACCGTCCGCGACTCGGTGATGTACAGCATCCTCGCGGCCGAGTGGCCGGACGTGAAGCGCCATCTGGAACTGCGTCTCGCGCTACACGCAGGCCGCTGACGAACCCACGCCTGCTCCATGCAACAGGGAAGAAGGAAAAGGGAAAAGGGAATAGCGAAGGGGCTGTTTCAGCGCAGTCGATCGTCGGCGTGCTCGCTGCGTTCGCTGCGGCGTGCGCTCGCCAATCCATGTGTCGACCCGCGCTTTCACCTCGTGCGCACCGAAGGGCAAGGCGCCACAATCCCTGTCTAGACCGAAAATCCTGGAGCCCTTCGTACACCAGAAGTCCGTCGCGTCGTCGAGTCGTCCCGTCGTCGTGCATCGCGTCAGCGAATGTCGTTCCGCCGGCCCGGTCGACCTTCATCAGCCCGAGAGCACCTCCCATTTGAGTTTGGTCGGCACCGGCAGTGCGGAGAACATTCGCGCCTGGCTGACGTACTACGCTGACGAGGAGTCACGCGAGTGCTGGCGCCGCGATTTTCCCGAAGAGGACATCCCAGCGCACCAAAATCCACCGTACAGACCGTGATCGTCACCTGCCTGGGCAGTGCTGAGCACGGCAGGGCGAGAACTGATTACCTCGGGCTCGGCCTGCCCGCAGGGAACGGATGGAAGAAGGATGCCGTAGAGATAACGGCATGTACGCGGTGCAGACGCAGGGCCTCACATACCGTTACGCGGCCGGCGAAGCCGTCCTTCGTGATGTGAACATCGAAGTTCCGACCGGCTGCATCTATGGATTCCTGGGCCCGAATGGCGCCGGCAAAACAACGACGCTCCGGCTGGTGCTCGGGCTGCTGCGGCCGCAACAGGGCAGCGTCCGGGTTTTTGGCGAGACGCTCGAGGCTCACCGGGTGCCGCTCCTGCGCCGGATCGGGTCCTCGATCGAGAGTCCTTCGCTTTACGGTCACCTTACTGCGGCTGAGAACCTCGAGGTCTGGCGCAAGATTTACGACGTGCCGGTGCAGCGCATCCAGGCGACACTGGCGCTGGTCGGCCTGGCCAGCACCGGCAGGAAGCGCGCCGATCAGTTCTCGCTCGGCATGCGCCAGCGGCTCAGCATCGCGGTCGCGCTTCTGCACGAACCCTCGCTGCTGGTGCTCGACGAGCCGACCAACGGCCTCGACCCGCACGGCATCCTCGAGATGCGCGACCTGCTCGGACGCTTGAACCACGAGCGCGGCATGACCGTCCTCGTGTCGAGCCACATCCTGTCCGAGGTCGAGAAGCTCGTCTCGCACGTCGGCATCATCCATCGCGGCGCGCTGATGTTCCAGGGAACACTCGGCGCGCTCGTCGCCATGCAGCAGGAATCGTCCGCCACCAGCCTCGATACCAGCGACAATCGCGCCGCGATCGACATCATGGCGCGCGCCGGCTGGGAGGCACGGCTCGAACGCGGCAAGATCGTTGTCCGCCCGCTGCTGCCGGCCGAGGCCGGCCGTCTGAATACGACCCTGCTCGGCGCGGGTGTCGTGGTCCATGAGATCACCACCGTCCGTAAGGATCTCGAGAACATCTTCATGGACATGGTCAGCGACTGATGGCCGCGCTGTTCGTCGCGAGCGTGCGCAGCGAGTGGCTCAAGACCAAACGGAGCCTGACGACCTGGGTGGTGGTGGGCGCGGCGTGTTTCGTGCCGGCGATCGTCTTGCTGATCCGGCTGACGCGTCCGGCCAGCCTGCCGGCGCTCTACCGCACCACCGACTTCTGGACGCGCCTCTGGATCAGCATGTGGGAATCGATGGCGCTCATGGTCCTGCCCCTGACGATCATCGTCCTCGTCAGCCTGGTCACGCAGATCGAGTACCGCAACAACACCTGGAAGCAGCTGCACGCCAGCCCCCAGCCGCTCGGCCGGATCTTCTTTGCCAAGCTGGTCGTGATCTTCGCACTCGTGGTGGAGCTGTTTGCCTGCTTCAACGTCGCGATCTATCTTGCTGGCGATGCTGCCGGCCTGGATGCGAGGGCGATGTCGATGCGCCGACCGCTCCGATACCCGGTGGGCTACTTTCTCTGGCGGAACGTCTCGTTCTTCCTCGATGCGTTGCCGGTTGTCGGGCCTGCAATATCTGCTGGCGCTGCGATTCCGGAGCTTCGTCATTCCGCTGGCCGCGGGGCTCGCTCTCTGGATCGCGGCTCTCGGCGGCCTGCCGTGGGAGTTCAACTACGTGATCCCATACAGCTATCCGGCGATCGACTACACGCTGGACGTCCCCTCGCGTGTCAGCCACGCCCTACCTGCCAGTACCCGAGCCCTCGCGGCGGCCTGGTTCGTGGTGCTCACGGCTGCAGGGTACGGGCTCTACGTGACGCGCAAAGATCGAGGCTGATTCAGGAGGCGCTCACGTCGCACGTCGCACGTCGCACGCGGCACGTGGCACGTGGCACGTCGCACCGCACGTCGCACATTGCACATCGCACGTCGCACGTGATGGCCCTTCTGTAATACCATCCCCGCCGATGCTTCTCACACGACGGGAATGGACCTTCACCGTAGCGGGCTCGCTGCTGGCCGCTCCACTTGCGCGGCTTGCGGGCCAGTCGCGTTCAGTCATCGCGGGCGTGCGCATCGGCGCGCAGACCTACGCGTTCAAGGACCGTCCGCTCGATCAGGTGCCGGCCGCCCTCAAGGCCGCCGGCCTCAGCTTCGCCGAGCTGTGGTCAGGGCACGTCGAGACGGGCGCAGCCATTGGGGCGACCGAGGGGATTGCCCGCGAGGCGCGCCGTGAGCTGCTGCGGACGTGGCGCACGAAGGGGCCGCTCTCGGCCTTTGAGGCGATCCGCGCCAAGTTCGCCGACGCCGGAGTGACCCTGACGTCGTATGACGTGGCGTATCGCGACGACTGGTCAGACGAGGAGGTCAAGCGCTCGTTCGAGATGGCCAAGGCGTTGGGCGTCAGCGTGATCACGTCCTCGGCCGGCACCTCGGTGGTGCCGCGCGTCGCCCGCCTGCTGGAGGGCAGCGGCGTGAAGGTGTCCTTTCACAATCACTCGAACATCCGGGCCGGCGAGTTCGCAACCCCGGATGATTTTGGCGCCGCGATGAAAGCATCACCGAACATCGGCGTCACGCTCGACATCGGCCACTTCACCGCTGCGAATTTCGACGCCGTCAAGTTCCTCGACGAGCACCACGAGCGCATCCATGCGCTCCACATCAAAGACCGGAAGCGCGATCAGGGCGCCGGTGTGCCGTTCGGCCAGGGCGATGCGCCGATCGTGGCGGTGCTGCAGCGCCTGCGCGACCGCAAGTGGGACATTCCCGCGCACATCGAGTTCGACTACCGCCCCGCTGATGCTGTCGCCGAAGTCACGACCTGTTACGACTACTGCCGCAAGGCGCTGGAGAATCGATGAACGGGACCCGCTTGAAACTCTCGGTGATGATGTTTCTCCAGTACTTCATCTGGGGAGCATGGTTTGTCACGATGGGCACGTACCTGACCCAGACGCTGGGTTTTTCCGGCGCGCAGGTCGGCCTCGCCTACGGCGCCACTGCGATTGCGGCGCTGCTCTCGCCGTTCGTGATGGGGACGATCGCGGACCGCTTTTTCGCCTCGGAGAAGCTGCTCGGGATCCTGCACCTCGGCGGCGCCGTGCTGATGTATCTCGTCTCGCAGCAGACCGAATGGAGCCGCTTCTACCCGTTGCTGATCGCCTACGCACTCTGTTACATGCCGACGTTGTCGTTGACCAATGCGGTCGCCTTCCACCACGTCGAGAACCCGGCCAAGGATTTTCCGATCATCCGCGTGCTCGGCACCATCGGCTGGATCGCGGCCGGCATCATGGTCGGCAAGGTGCTCCATGCCGACGCGCTGGCGCTGCCGATGCAGCTGGCCGCCGGGGCGTCGGTCTTGATGGGGTTTTATTGCTTCATGCTGCCGCACACGCCACCAAAGGCGACCGGCGCGCCGTTCTCGGTCCGCGACGCCTTCGGCCTCGACGCGCTCGTCCTCTTCAAGAAGCCCGGGTTCGCGGTGTTCGTGCTCGGCTCGTTCCTGCTTTGCATCCCGCTCCAGTTCTATTACGCCTTCACCAATCCTTTCCTCAACGAGATCGGCGCCCCTGAACCGGCCTTCATCCAGACCTTCGGCCAGATGAGCGAGATCGGTTTCATGCTCGTGCTGCCGGCGTTGCTGCTGAAGCTCGGGATCAAGCGGATCATGGTGATCGGCATGGCCGCCTGGGCGCTGCGCTACGTCGCCTTCGGCTATGGCAACGCGTCAGACGGCATGTGGATGATCTACGCGGGGATCCTGCTCCACGGCATCTGTTACGACTTCTTCTTCGTGAGCGGTCAGATCTACACCGACGAACAGGCCGGCCCGAAGGTGCGCGCGGCGGCGCAGGGGATGCTCAACTTCGTGACCAACGGCGTCGGCTACTTCATCGGCGCCTTCGTCTCCGGGCGCGTTGTCGATGCTTACCGGATCAGTGAAACCGCGCACGACTGGCGTCAGATCTGGATGGTGCCGGCGGCGGGCGCGGCGGTGATCCTGATTATCTTCGCGCTGGCGTTCAGGCCCAGTACGCCTCGCCAGCCGGCTCTGCGATGACCAGCGGCTTGAGGAACGCCACCGCTTTCTTCAGGCCTTCAGCCCCGGACATCAGGGTGTCTTCATGCTCGATGCTGATGACGTGATCGTAGCCGGTCATGCGCAGGGCGCTGACCAGGTCCTTCCAGAAGATCGCGTCGCTGCCGTAGCCGACCGTCCTGAAGATCCACGAGCGCTCGAGCTCTCTGGTGTAGTTCTTCGCGTCGAGCACGCCGTTGACCGTCGTATTCGATCGGTCGACCCGGCAGTCTTTGGCGTGGACGTGAAAGATCGAGCCGGCCAACGCGCGGATCGCCGCCACGCTGTCGACCTGCTGCCAGATCATGTGGCTCGGGTCGAAGTTGCAGCCGATCGTCTTCGGTGCAATGTCGCGCAGCCGCAGCATCGACTCGGGGTTATAGGCGACGAAGTTCGGGTGCATCTCGATCGCCACTCTGACGCCAGCCGATTGGGCGGCCTTGGCCGCGTCGGTCCAGTAGGGCACCACGCGCTCGCGCCACTGCCACTCGAGCATCTCGGAGAACTCGGGTGGCCAGGGTGAAACGATCCAGTTCGGCTGCGACGCCTGCGGATCGCCGCCGGGGCATCCGCTGAAGGTGATGACCGTCTCGACGTCCAGCCGATTGGCGAGCTCGAGGGTCTTGACGAAGACATCGTGATCGGCGGCGGCGCGTTCACGCTGAGGGTGGAGCGGATTGCCGTGGCAACTGAGCGCGCTGACCACAAGACCCCGGCGGGTGATCGCTTCCTTGAACGCACGCAGCTTGCCTTCGCTCTCGAGCAATTCCTGCGGACGGCAATACGCGTTGCCGGGATACGCGCCGGTGCCGATCTCGACAGCCTCCAGACCGAGATCGACGACGTAGTCCAGCATCTCTTCGAAGGGCTTGCTGCCGAACAGCACGGTGAAGACGCCAAGCTTCATACGGTCACCCATCGTCTCGTGGTCGAGGATTCTTCGATCGCGCCGAGTACCAGTTGATTCCGTAGCCCGTCATGGAAGTTAGGCGACGGCAGCCGCTTATCGGCGATGGCTTCGAGCAGGTCGTAGACGGTGTGGACGAACGTGTGTTCGTAGCCAAGGATGTGTCCCGGCGGCCACCAGGGCTTCACGAAAGGATGCTCGGGTTCTGTCGCCAGGACGCGATGGAAACCGCGGACGCTGGCATCCTCGGCCTCGATGTAGACCTCGAGCTCGTTCAGGCGTTCGAGGTCGAACGCGATCGTGCCGGCACTGCCGTTGATCTCGAAGCGGTTCGCATTCTTCCGGCCCGGCGCCATCCGCGTCACGTCGATCGTCCCGATCGCGCCGCTATCGAAGCGCGCCAGCGCCATGCTCGCGTCATCGACGGTGACGGTGCCGCGTCCAGCCTGGCCATCTGGCAGCGGCCGTTCCTTCACGAACGTCTCGAGGTGGCCGCAGACTTCGGTGATCTCGCCGACCAGATACCGCGCGAGATCGACGACGTGGGCGCCGATGTCACCGAGGGCACCGGAACCGGCCTGGGTCTTATCGAGGCGCCAGACAAGAGGAAACTCGGGATCGGCGATCCAGTCCTGGAGGTACGACCCGCGGAAGTGGCGGATCGTCCCGATGCGTCCGGCCGCGATCAGTTCCTTCGCCAGCATCACGGCGGGGATGCGGCGGTAGTTGTGACAGATCATGTGGACGACGCCGGCGGCGTCCACGGCGTCGACCATCGCCTTCGCTTCCGCGACCGAGTTGGCGAGCGGCTTCTCGCACAACACCGCCTTGCCGTGGCGCGCCGCTTCGATGGCGATTTCGGCGTGCAGATCGCCAGGCGTGCTGATGTCGACGAGATCGATGTCCTTGCGCGCGACCACTTCGCGCCAGTCGGTGGCCGCTTCCTCCCACCCGTACTGGCGGGCCGCCGCCTCGACCCGGCTCTGCGTGCGGCCGCACAGCACTTTCATCCGCGGCGTCAACCGCGGCGACATGAAGGGCGTCACCTGGCGATACGCGTTGCTGTGGGCCTTGCCCATGAACGCGTAGCCGATCAGCGCGACGTTGATGGATCCGGCCGTGCGCGTCATTGCTTCTTTTTCCGCGCCTCGGGTGTGTCGAGGCCGCGGACGTACTTCGCAAGGGCCGCGATCTGTTCCTTCGTCAACTTGCTCTCGAAGGGCAGCATCACGGTGCCGGGGCTGCCGTTGGTGATGATCTGCACGGCTTCAGCGGTGGTTTTAGTTTTCCACTGCCGCCCGACGAAGCTCATGTCCTTAATCGGTGATCGACCGTCCGGACCGTGGCACATCTGGCAGTTCGAAACGTAAAGGTCCTTGGTCGGCTCGGCCTTCTTGGTTTGAACCAGGGGCGCGGACGCCGTGAGGGCGGTGACGGCCACCGCCATGACTACGGATGCAGAGAGAACGAGTTTGACCATGGCTTCGCGCGAGACGAGTTGTCCTGTGTTTCTTCTGTGTTTCTTCTGTGGCTTTATTCGAGACCGAGTTTTTTCAGGGCTTCGTCCGGGCAGCCGTTCCATTCCGCGACGAAGACGTTGCCAGTGAACTGCAGATCGGCGATACCGGCCTTGCTGGTCCAGAAACCGGTCGCGACCAGGTCGCGGAAGCTGCGGAAGAACGCGATGCCGTGCGACAGTTCGGGTGAGGGCGGTTCGAGTCCGGAAATATCGTCGAGGACCGCCGTGCGCTGGGCGTCGGTCGAGGCGACGAAGGTGGTGTTGAAGCGGCTGTTGCACTCCTGGTCGAGCCAGGCGAGCCCGCCGCGCATCGGGACTTGTCGCGCCGGCTGGTCGAGCATCATGAAGTCCATGAACTGCGGCACACCGGCCTCACCGGCGCCCACCGACCGTTCATCCTTCGGGATGATGATCTCGGCCAGCAGTGCCGCGGTCGCGAACTCGTGCGCGGTGAAGAAGGACGGTTTGTAGACCGGCGCGCGGCGCGCCTGCTGCGTCCGCTGCTGCGCCTCGAGGACCTCCGTCTCGGTCCAGACGAACCCTGCCGCCAGAGGGGCAGAGCCGAGCAGCTGCAGCACGCGGCGGCGGTTGATCGTGGCCATCAGATGGCTCCTTCCTTCCGCTGCGCGAGGATGTAGTCGCTCGTTCGCCACGCCAGCGCGAGGATCGTCCAGGTCGGATTCTTGTCAGGCTGCGAGACGAACGGTCCGCCATCGGCGACGAAGACGTTCTTGACGTCGTGGGCCTGGCAGTTGGCGTTGACCACCGACGTCTTGGCTTCGTGCCCCATCCGCGTCACACCTATCTCGTGGATGATGCGCCCACCCGCCATCAGCCCGTAGTCGGTATCGGCCCCCGGCATGGCCGCCATCGGCCGCCCGCCCATTGTCTCGATGATGGCGCGGAAGGTCTCCTGCATGTGCTTCGCCTGCAGGACTTCGTAGTCGGTCCAGTGGAAGTTGAAGCGCAACACGGGAATTCCGAACTTGTCGACGACCGAAGGATCGAGCTCGAGGAAGCTCTTCTCGTTCGGGATCATCTCGCCGCGCCCGGCAAACCCGACCGTCGATCCGTAGAAGCGGCGATAGTCGTCCTTCAGCATCTTGCCGTAGCCGATGCCGGCCGGCGGCGTGCCCGAGCCCTGCACGCCGGCGTAGAGGTGAATGTTGCCCATGAACCCGAAGCTGGGCATCCGGCGGCCGCCGCCGATCTCGATGTGGTATCCGCGCGGGAACGGCAGCTTCTTGTTATCGAGCCACCACGGCATGTAGAGGTGCATGCCGCCAACGCCGTCCTCGTTGTGAGGCGGCATCTCCATCATTTTCGGAATGAACCCAGTGAGGCCCACGCCGGTGCTGTCGGTCAGGTACTTGCCGACGTTGCCGGTGGAGTTGCCAACGCCCTGGGGAAATTTCGACGATCGCGAATTGAGCAGGATGCGCGCCGATTCGCACGCGCTCGCGGCGAGCACCACCACCCGGGCACGAACGTGGTTCTCGCGACCGGTTTTCTTGTCGATGTAGGTGACGCCTGTCGCCAGGCCATCGGCGCCGATCGTGACTTCGCGCGCCATCGCATCGGTCTGGATCGTCAGGCGCTTGGTCGCCAGCGCCGGCGGGATCAGCACCGAGGGGGATGAGAAGTTCGAGTGCGTCGAACAGCCGCGGTTGCACTGGCCGCAGTAGTGGCACGCAATCCGGCCGTTGTGCGGCTTGGTGATGATCGACATGCGGCTCGGCACGCACGTGACCCCGAGCTTGTCGGCCGCCTGCTTGATCAACCGTTCATAGCAGCGCGGTTTCGGCGGCGGCATGAAGATACCGTCCGGTTCGTTGGGCAGTCCTTCGCTGGCGGCAAAGTTAGTCCCGAAGATCCCGATAAACCGGTCGACTTGGTCGTAGGTACCGGCTTCAGCTCGTCGTAGGTGATCGGCCAGTCATCACCGAGGCCGTCGAGGCTGCGGCGGCGGAAGTCGTCGGGCCCGTAACGCAGCGAGATCCGGCCCCAGTGGTTGGTCCGCCCCCCCAGCATCCGGCCGCGATACCAGTCGAACGTCGTGCCGGCAGCGCGTGTATAGGGTTCCCCTTCGAGCGTGAAGCCTCCGAAGCAGGCGTCAAACTCGCCGAATTCCTGCTTCGGCGTCGGCGCACCGCGGCGCGGCGAGTCGTAGGGCCACTTGAACATGTAGGCATCCTTGACGGGATCCCACATCGGGCCGGCTTCGAGCATGACGACGTCCGCACCACCCTCGGTGAGCACCTTGGCGGCCATGCCGCCCCCGGCGCCAGACCCGATGATGCACACGTCGTAGATCCTTCGATTCTGGATGATCTGCACAGAGAGTGGATTGTAATTCGGAAACGTAATAGCATCCGGCGCGAGGAGCCAACCGTGACGATTTCCCGCCGAAAGTTCGTGACCACCGCTGCGGCCACCGGGGCCGGCCTGCTGATCGTGCCGCGCCACGTGCTCGGCCGGGGCTACCAGGCGCCGAGCGACATGGTCAATTTTGCCACCTGCGGCATTCACGGCATGGGGCGCGTCAACACGCGCAACGCCGCGAGCCACAACTGGGTCGCGGTCTGCGACGTCGATGCCGGCCTGATGGAGAAGTCGCTCGCCAACTTCGAGACCGACATCATCCGTGAGAAGCGGAGCCGGACGACGGCGGCCGAGGCCGGCAACACGGCCCGGGTCGCATCCCTCGATCGCGTCATCGGCCACATCGAGCGGATCAACACGGTGCACAAGCCGAGGATGAAGCAATACGCGGACTACCGCGTCATGCTCGAGCAGCAGAAAGACATCGACGCCGTCATCGTCGCGACGCCGGACCACATGCACGCCCCGATCGCGCTGGCCGCAATGCAGGCCGGCAAGCACGTCTACGTGCAGAAGCCGCTGTGCTGGTCGGTCAGCGAGGCACGGGCGATGGCGAAAGCCGCGGCCGCCAATCCCAAGCTCGTCACCCAGATGGGCAACCAGGGCCACTCGAGTGATGATGCCCGGCTGGGCTACGAATACATTCGAGCCGGCGCCATCGGTGACGTGACGGAAGTGCACGTCTGGACCAACCGGCCGTTGGCCTACTGGCCCCAGGGTCTGCCTCGTCCGGCTGCGCTCGTCGAAAATCCCGACCGTCCTCTTGGATGGGGCGGCGCTGCCATCGATCGTCGTCTCGCCGACGCGATGGGGCAGTATGCGGCTCCATCCGGGCTCAACTGGAACCTGTTCCTGGGCGTCGCCCCGTCGGTCCCGTATCACCCGGTCTATCACCCATTCAACTGGCGCGGCTGGGCGGATTGGGGTCAGGGCGCACTCGGCGACATGGGCGCGCACCTGATCGACCATCCGTTCTGGTCCCTGGATCTCGGCTACCCGACGACGATCGAGACGGTGTCGACGCCGTTCAACAAGATCTCGTATCCGGATGCGACGATCACGTACTACGACTTCCCGGCCCGCGGCACCAAGCCCGCGGTGAGGCTGACCTGGTATGACGGCAACCTCACGCCGCCGCGGCCGGTGGAGGTCGAGGAGTCCCTCAATGGCGAAGGCGGGATCCTCTTCATCGGCAGCAAGGGCAAGATGCTGCAGGACACCTACGGGCTGAATCCGCGGCTGCTCCCGAAATCGCTGCACGACTCGGTGCCTGTGCCCAAGCCGACGCTGGCGAGAATCCCGTTCGGGATGGCGGGCGGTCACGAACTGAACTGGCTGGAGTCGATCACCGGCAAGCAGAAGATTTCGAGCCCGTTCGAATTCGCCGCGAAGCTGACCGAAGTCATGCTCCTCGGCGTCGTCTCGCTCAGGGCCGGTGCGAAGATCCATTACGACGCCGCCAACATGCGGATCACCAACAAGCCGGCCGCCAAGGGGCCCGACTACAACGACTTCCTCACCCGCGAATACAGGACAGGCTGGTAAATGCGTACACTCATCGCTCTCACACTGCTCGCTCTTTCGGGAACCGCACAGTCGGACGTCACACCGTTCCTCGGCAAATGGAACATGACCGGCACTGGCACTGACAGTGCCGTCGTCTACTGGCTGGAGGTCAAGCAGGAAGGCGGCGCCGTGAAAGGCCGCTTCCTGAATCGCTTCTCGAGCCCGTACGACCTGCCAAATATCAAGGTCGAGAACGGTGAGCTTGTGTTTTCGAACGCGGCCAAGGAAGGCGCGCCGGCGCCGCCCACCTGGCGCGGCAAGATCGAGAACGGCCGCCTCGTGGGCACGACCACGACAGCCCGACGCGACCCCGCCCAGCCACCGGCGGTCATCAACTGGGTCGGCGTCCGGCCACCGGCCTGGCCCGCCGCCAATGCCAACGGCAAGCACACCTATGGCGCGCCGGTCGTGCTCTTCGACGGCAAGACCATGGACGCCTGGGGCGTGCAGCACAAGCAGAACCCGGTGAACTGGGCGGTCGCCGACGGTGTCATGAGCAGCGCCGAGAAGCAGGGCAACAACCTCGTCTCGAAGGAGACCTTCAAGGACTTCAAGATCGAGGCTGAGTACTCAATCGCGGCCGGCAGCAACGGCGGCATCTACCTCCGCGGCCGCTACGAGATGCAGTTGCTGGACGACGCCGGACAGCCCATGACCCTGCAGAACCACATGTCGATCTACGGCCGCACCGCGCCCGCGGTCAACGCGAGCAAGCCGGCGGGTGAGTGGCAGAAGGTGGAAATCATCGTGGTCGGCAATCGTGTGTCGGTGGTGCTCAACGGTCAGAAGCTCCACGACAACGCCGTGATCGAGGGGATCACCGGCGGTGCGCTCGACGCCAATGAACTCGAGCCCGGGCCGATCATGCTGCAAGGGGACCACGGCAAGGTCAGCTTCCGCCGGGTTGTCGTGACGCCGATCACGAAGCCTGGATCGTAGATTCGCACGACCGGCGCGCGCCACGGGCAAGCGTGACACGGTCGCCTTCGGCTACTCACGACGTCACGACGACACGACGCCGGGACTAACACCATTTTGAGAAGACGTAGAGTCGTCGAGCCGTCGCGTCGTCGTGTTGCGCCGTCGGCCCTTACGCCGCCCATCGCGAAGCCCGACTGTCAACCCAAGTTGGGTAATAATCGCCGCCGTGCAGACATCGGCGATCCAGCAGCGCTACATGGCGGCGCTCGACTCGCTCGTTGAACAGGCCAAAACGGACCGGTCCGTTCTCGCGGCGCTGCTCTGCGGCAGCCTCTCCCACGACGTCGTCTGGGCCAAATCTGACATCGACCTGGTGTTCGTGACGGTGGACGATCGGAAGGTCGAGCTCGGCGATCTCGCGCTCTACGCGGATGGCGTGAACGTCCACGCGCAATTGATCCCGCGCACGCAGTTCCGCCAGATCGTGGACGGCTCGCTGCGCAACTCCTTCATGCACTCGTATCTCCGCAAGGGACGGCTGCTCTACACGCACGATCCCACGATCGAGGCGCTGTGCGCGACGCTTGGGGACCTCGGCCAGCGCGACCTCCAGGTACAGCTGATGCGGGCCACGTGCGGCGCCCTCTCGATGATCGACAAGGCGCGTAAGTGGTTCGTGACGCGAGGGGATCTGGAATATGCGTCGCTCTGGATTCTGTACACCGCGACATCACTGGCGCAGATGGAGATCATTGGCCGCGGTCTCTTGCTCGATCGCGAAGTGCTCCCGCAGGCGGCGGCGCTCAATCCCGCGTTCTTCAAGATCGTCTACACCGACCTGCTGAACGCCCGAAAAACGAAGGCCGGCGTGGCGGCGGCGCTCGCGGCGATTGACGAATACATCGCTCGGCACGCGGCCCGGGCCTTTGCGCCGATCATCGAGTACTTCCAGGAAGTCGGTGAGGCGCGATCGTGCCGCGAGATCGAGGACCACTTCACGCGCCACTTCAACGCCCCTGGCGTGACGACGGCGTGCGAGTACCTGGCCGATCAGGGGATCCTGGGCAAGGCCTCGACGACCGCCCGGCTGACCAAGAAGAGCAACGTTGACGTGCAGGAGCTCGCCTTCTACGCGATCGGCCACTGACGTGAAGAGTGCCAAACAACCCTCGGCGGCGCGCACCACGATCGCGGTGCAGGGCGCGCGCGTACACAACCTGAAGAACATCTCGCTCGAGATCCCGCGCGACCGGATGGTCGTCATCACCGGCCTTTCGGGCTCCGGCAAATCCAGCCTCGCCTTCGACACGATCTACGCCGAGGGTCAGCGGCGCTACATGGAATCGCTCTCGAGCTACGCGAAGCGATTCGTCGCGCAGGTGGCGAAACCCGACGTCGACTTCGTGTTCGGCCTCTCGCCGGTGATCTCGATCGAGCAGAAGACGCTCACGAGCAACCCGCGCTCGACCGTCGGCACGATGACCGACATTGCCAGTTATTTGAACCTGTTGTTTGCCACGATCGCGCTGGCGCACTGCCCTCGTACCGGGGAGCCGACACCGAACCGGTCCTTCGCCCAGATCCTGAGTGCGATTCTCGCGCTGCCGGAAGGCACTGAGATCGAACTGCGCGCGCCGGTGTTCAAGCAATACGGTGAGGACCTGGATGTCGTGCTCGCCGAGGTTCGAAAGAAGGGCTGCCGCTGGCTGGTGGTGGACGGGACCGTCGTCGATTTGACCGAAGAGCTCGCGCTCGAGGAATCAGCGGTGACGCACATGGCCGCCGTGGTCGACCGGTTCGTCGTCAGCCGCCGTCACGAGAAGGCGATCAAGGCCGGGATTTCGAGCACGCTGCTGGTCGGCGACGGTCTGATGCAGGTGCAGGTCGTGAAGGGTGCCAGTAAGGCGGAGGCGGCGCGATTCTACGGTGGCCTGTGCAGTCCGACGCATCACTTCGTTTATGGCGACATCGGTCCGGACTATTTCGTCTTCAACAATCCCGAGAGCGCGTGCCGCACGTGCGGCGGGCTCGGCGTCGACAAGCTGACCCACCCGGAGCTGCTCGTGCCGGATCCGCACCGAAGCATCCTGGGTGGCTGCTTCGTGCGCGAGGCCTTCAAGTACAACCCCGACACGTGGGACGGCTTGATGATGTACAGCCTCTCGCTGTCGGAGAAGTTCCCGCTCGACTGTCCGTGGAAGGACCTACCTGAAGCTGCGCGCCACGCCATCCTCTACGGCATCGATCCGCGGACGATCGCGATGCGCCCGCCGCCCGACGCCAAGATCAACCGCAACGACCATGACGGACGGAAGGTCGGGTTCCACGGGATCGCGCGGCGCATCGAGCGGCACTATCGCCGCTACCGCCAGCAGGGGCAGGTGAACTCGCGGATGGAAGAGTGGCTCGACAAGGTGATGGTCGAGCGAACCTGCCCGGACTGCAACGGCGCGCGCCTGCGCGCGACCCGCCAGCTCTTCACCGTCGCGAAAAAAACGATCTACGACCTCGGCCAGCTGCACTTCGACGAGCTCCACGCTTTTCTTGGCGCCTTGAAGCTGACCGGACGTGGCGCTGACGCCGGCCGCCAGGTCGTGAAGGAGATCCGCGCCCGCCTCGAGCTGCTGCTCGGGATCGGTCTCGACTACCTCAGTTTCAACCGCCGCGCCGCGACGCTCTCGGGCGGCGAGTCGCAGCGGATCCGGCTCTCGACCCAGATCGGGTCTGGTCTGATGGGGATGCTGTACGTGCTCGACGAGCCGAGCATCGGATTGCATCCGAAAGACAACGTCAAGATGATCGCGACGATCGAGCGGCTCCGTGACATCGGCAACACCGTCCTCGTCGTCGAGCACGACGAAGACACCATCCGGGCCGCGGACCACATCGTCGAAATGGGGCCAGGCCCGGGCGTCCACGGCGGCGAGGTGGTCGTGCAGGGAACGATCGCCGAGGTGTTGAAGTGCCAGGCGTCACCGACCGGGCAGTTCTTTTCTGGCCGGCGTTCGATCCAGACTCCGAAAAAGCGGCGTGCGGGTAACGGACACTCCCTCGCGATCCGCGGCGCGAGCGAGAACAACCTGAAGTCGCTCGACGTCACAATTCCGCTCGGGATGCTGATCGCGGTGACCGGCGCCTCCGGGTCGGGGAAGAGCACGCTCGTCAACGACATCCTCTTCAAGGCGCTGTGGAAGCGGCTGGTGGATACGAGGACGCTGCCGGGCGAGCACACCGCGGTGGACGGCCTCGAGCACGTCCACAAAGTCGTGAGCATCGACCAATCGCCGATCGGCCGGAACAGCCGGTCCAACCCCGCTACCTACATCGGCTTCTACGACACCATCCGCGACCTCTTCACGCAGGCGCCGCTGGCCGTCGAGCGCGAGTATCGGCCGGGCCGCTTCAGTTTCAACGTCAAGGGAGGGCGTTGCGAAGAGTGCCAGGGCGAAGGGTCGATCACGACGCAGCTCTATTTCATGCCCGATGTCGAGGTGACCTGCGGCGCGTGCAAGGGCGCGCGCTTCAACGCGGAGACGCTGGAAGTGACCGTCCGCGGCAAGACCATCGCCGACATCCTCAACATGTCGGTGGAGGAGGGCGTGGCGTTCTTCGCCACCGAGCCGGCCGTCGGCCGCAAGATCCAGGTGCTCGCCGACCTCGGCCTCGGATACCTGACCCTCGGCCAGTCGTCCACCACGCTCTCGGGCGGCGAAGCGCAGCGCATCAAGATCGCCACCGAGCTGAGTACGTTGCAGCGATCGAAGCACACCGTCTACATCCTCGACGAACCGACCACGGGGCTGCACCTGGCCGATATCGAGCGCCTGCTCGGATCCCTGAATCGTCTCGTGGACGCGGGCCACACGGTGCTGTTGATCGAGCATCACCTCGACGTGATCAAGGTCGCGGATCACGTGATCGACCTCGGGCCGGAAGGCGGCCACGCCGGCGGCGAGGTCGTGGCCACCGGCACGCCGGAGGTGATCGCGCGCACAAAGGCGTCGCATACGGGGCGGTTTCTGAAGTCACATCCTCGAAGTCGCACCTGGCCGCCGTGCGTAGAAACCGCGACCGAGAGAAACACGGCAAGACGGTTGCCTCCGGCTGGCACGACGACACGACGACACGATGACTCGACGGCCTGACAGCAAACTAAAGGACGCGTGTGTTCGTCGCGTCTTCGTGACGTCGTGCTGACCCGCCAGGACGTGTAGGCGTCAGCTCGACGGGTTCATTTTGGGCACCACGACCACCGCTCGGCTCCGGACGGTGGCGCCGCGCTGGCCGACGTGAACCTTGATCGCGTGCGCCCGAGCCGTCTCGATCCTCGGGTTCGACTTCCACTGACAGGAGGTAGTACGCCGAGTTCTCGCGGAGTACCCGGTCGAACGCAAAGTCGCCATTACCAGCTTGGACGCGGAACACCGCTCCTCCCGCGGCTCCGGCGATCATCTCCAATCCGGTGGCGAGTGCGTTGCCGTCACGAAACAGCGTGGGCGTGATTCCCCGTCTTGTGGCGAACGCATCGATGAAGCTGGAGTCCATGTGCAGCGCATATAGCGTGATGTTGGCTTGAGCGGCCTCTCGCCCCAGCTCACGGATCTCTGAGCCCATGTTGACGCGCCCGCCGCCTCTGGTCGGACGCGAAGAGGCCTCCGCTGACGAGTACGAGGGTCTTTCGGCCGCTCACTTTGGCCAGGCCGCGAATCAGGCCGCGCAAGCCGCTCAAGCTAGCCGGCGATCTGCGTCTCCAGGTAACCTGCAAGCGAGACTGCATCTCCGTAGATAGCCGCGGCGGCACGAGTTCCCACCCCCTGCGCACTCCCGGGCCGCTACTCGGCTGAGTGCCTCGGCATCACCGCTGCTGATATCCGTGATCTCGGATTTACTCAGGTTGTAGACGGTAGCCGGCGGTTCGAGCCTGCCTACTACACGATCAAGGCTCTTGCGGACGGCTACGTGATCTGTTACTGAACTCGGCCGACCCCGCGCCGTTCGGGACGGTATACAGGCCGACAAGGTCGGCCGGCGTGAGCCGTTCAATGAAGCGTCCTGAGGCGCGCACGGCCGCCATCGCCGCACCTGGCGCGAAGCTGTGCTCGTCAACCGCCAGCATGAACTGCCGCCTGTCAGAACCAGGAGCTACTTCCGGGCTCTGGCTAGCCATCGTGTGCGCTCCAGGAGTCGGGTACTGCACCAGGACCGCCGCCGCAACCTTCCGCTTCTTGCCATCGATGAGGATCTCGAAGTCACCCGGCCGGAGGGAGGTGATCGGAGAGCCTTGCCGGTCGATCACCTGTGCGTCGATGAGCACGAGCTCCACGCCGCTGCGAATAGGTGGTTGTTGGCTGCCGCCGATCGGGCTAATCGTCCATGCGAGTGCGCTGAAGACAACAAGCGTCCAGCGAAGGCAGTCAACGCCAATGTGCATGCATCTCCCCAGGGTGCGATGGCAGGCATTCATGACCAGAGACACAGGACAACGCGGACACGGAATTCACGGAGACCACGGACTTCACGGAAGGACGCGGCTGCCGGTGGGCGGCCTTTGGCCGCCGCGGGGAGCGACTAGCGACCGCAGATGCAAGCGGCCCGCAGCGATCTCCGGCCGTTTGCATCTGTGGTCACTAGTTGCTCCCCCGCGCGAAGCGCGGTCGGCAGCCGCTGCGATCGTCTCCTGGTGATTGGAAAGCGTCGTGTTCGTCGTGCCGTCGTGTCGTTGTGTTAACCCGTCAGGGCGTGTACCGGCTGTCGGCTGGGGGTTAAGATGGCCGCTATGGACGAGAAACTGGAACCCGCGGAACGGCATGAAGGACTCGCCTGGGTGCGCGGTGCGGGCGTCTCGCGCGAGTGGAACGGGATCAAGTACAAGCGCGGGCTGTCCGGCAAGAACGCGGGCTCCCAGCACCTGTCGATGAACGTCGCCGTGGTCCCGCCTGGCGCCGTCGCGTTCGCACACATCCACGTCGGCTTCGAGGTCATGCTCTACATCCTCGAAGGCCGCGTTCGTCACGAATACGGTCCAGACCTCAAGTTCACGGTCGATCACGAGGCCGGGGATTTCATCTTCATCGAGCCCGGCGTGCCGCACGAGGTGCTCAATCTCAGCGACACCGAACCGGTGGTGGCGGTCGTGTCGCGTTCGAGTGCCGCCGAATGGGACGACATCGTCGATTACCCGAGCCGCCGCCGGCCCGCGGCGGGGCAGAGTTGATGGCGCTCCTGTCGCAGAAGACCATCGGGATCGTCGGCGGCATCGGCCCCGAATCGACGATCGACTATTACCGTCTGCTCGTAGGCGCAGGCCATATGCGGATCATCATCAACAGCGTCGCGGTCCAGGACCTGCTGGGCATGATGATGAAAGGCGACACCTCCGGCGTCGCGGACTATCTAACTGCGGCCGTGGAACAGCTGGCAGACGCAGGCGCCGACGTGGGCATCATTGCCGCCAACACACCACACGTGGCCTTCGACGAGGTGCAACGCCGTTCGCGTCTGCCGCTGGTGAGTATCGTGGAGGCGACGGCGGACCACCTCCAAGCCGAGGGCATGACCCGCGTCGGCTTGCTCGGCACCCGCTTCACGATGACGGGCCGCTTCTATCCTGACGTCTTCGCGAGGCGAGGCCTATCACTGGTGACGCCCGCTCCCGAGGACCTCGACTACGTCCACGAGAAGTACCTCGGCGAGTTCCTGAAGAACGAGTTCCGGCCCGAGACCCGCGATGGTGTGCTTGCTGTGATCGAACGGATGCAGCGCGACGCAGGGGTCGAGGCGGTGATCCTTGGTGGGACGGAACTGCCGATCCTCCTGCGTGCCGACTCGCACGCCGGGGTCGCGTTGCTGGACACGACGAAGATCCACGCGGCGGCGGTCCTCCGCGCCGTCGCCGACGTCAGCGCACGGTGATCAGGACGATCAGCGTGGCGAGGTAACCCGCCCCCACATACGTGGCCACCAGCAGCGCGCGCTCGCGCGCACGTGACTTCCGCCACGCCGCTTCGGGATGAACCGCACACGCCATCCAACGCCCCACGGCAATCTCGACGCTCATGCTGGACCGAGAGGCAATCATCGGGCCAGCTTCAGGCCATGGAAAGTGCAGCAAATAGCTGCGGGCGAGGGGAATAGTCTGCCAGTGAGCACCCTCTTGTATGCCGGTGGGAAGGCGCGGGCGTGATAGCTTAATCGCCATCCAGACCGATTTCAGGAGGATCTTTTGACAATACGGGCATTTCTGCGCGCCGCGAGCGTTGCCGCCGTCGGCTTTGCACTCGTGGCTGCTTCCAGCAGCTTGGCCGCCTCGAGCAGCACACCGCTCGCGGCTGCGGACTACACCAAGTACCACACCTACGATGAGATGACGGCGGCTCTCCGCGATCTTGCCAAAGCACACGGCACGATGGCCAAGCTCGTCGAAGTGGCCAAGACGCGCGGCGGCCGCACGATCTGGGCAATCGAGATCGCCAATTCTGCCGGCACCCCGGTGGCCGAGCGCCCGGCGATGCTGATCGCAGCCAACTTCGAGGGCGATCAGTTGATCGGTAGCGAACTGGCGCTCTACGTCGCCGAGCAGCTGCTGACCGGCTACGCTACCAACCCGACGATCAAGGCGCGTCTCGACTCGCATGTGTTCTACATCGTCCCGCGCGTGAACGCGGACGGCGCCGAGGCCATGTTCGGGGCGGTCAAGTCCGCGTACAAGATGAACGGCGCGAAGAACGATGCCGACAACGATGGACGGCTCGACGAGGACGGCCCCGAGGATCTGAACAAAGACGGCTTCATCACCGTGATGCGCGTGAAGGACCCGAAGGGCGCCATACATGGTGCATCCCGATGACCCCCGACTGTTGCGCCGCGCCGATGCGGCCAAGGGTGAGGCCGGCGGCTATTCGGTCCACTGGGAAGGGATCGACAACGACGGCGACGGCTTCATCAATGAAGACGGCCCCGGCGGCGTCGATCTGAATCGCAACTTCCAGCACCAGTATCCGTACTACACGGCCGACGCCGGGCCGCACATGGTCAGCGAGCCCGAGAGCCGCGGCATGCTCGAATACGTGCTCGCCCGTCGCAACATCGCGGCGATTCTCACGTTCGGCGAGAGCGACAACCTGATTGCGCCCCCGACGGCGACCGGGGCGCTCGCGCCGGCGTCAACGGTGGATCTGATCGCGTTTGCCAACGACAGCATCGCCGGCGCGCGCACGACCGGGCGCTTCCAGGCGCCGCAGGGGTTCGGTGGCGGACGCGGCTTCGGCGGCGGTGGCGGTGGTGGTGGACGCGGTGCGGCGGCAGCAGCGCCGGGTGGACGAGGCGGCGGACGCGGGGTCACGCCACCGGCAACGACCGTGGCGACGACCGACGTCGAATACTTCCGAACGATCAGCGATCGTTATCGCCAGTTGACCGGCCTTCGCGCGGTGCCCGCGACCCGCACGCCCGGCGGCGCGTTCTTCGAATATGGGTACTACCAGTTCGGTGTGCCGTCGTTCTCGACGCCCGGATGGGGGATTGGAGCTGCCGCTGAGGGTGCGGCTCCGGGACGTGGAGGTGCGGGGGCACCCGCGGGTGCGGGCGGGCACCTGCCGGGGAGGTGCGGGGGCACCTGCCGGTGGAGGTGCGGGGGCGCCCGCTGGCGCGGGTCGAGGTGCGGGTCCGCAAGGCGGACGTGCGGGCGGACCCGGCGGCGGAGCTGCTGGCGGCGCAGGTGGCGGACAGGGTGACGCGGCGTTCGATCTGCGGCTCGTGCGCTGGATGGATGCCGAGAAGGTCAACGGCTTCATCGCCTGGACGCCGTTCAAGCACCCGACGCTCGGTGATGTCGAGATCGGTGGCTTCCGCCCTTACGCCTTGAGCAACCCCGACGCGGCGAAAATCGCCGAACTCGGGAAGGGACACACCGAGTTTGTGACCTACCTCTCCGGGATCTTCCCGAAGGTGTCGATCGCGAGCACGTCGGTGACAAGTCTTGGCGGTGGCCTCTACCGCGTGAAGGCCGAAGTGGACAACGGCGGCTTACTGCCAACCTCCACCGCGCAGGGCGTCCGCGCCGGGTCGGTGAAACCGACGATGGTGCAGCTTGGCGTTGACCCGAACGACATCGTCTCGGGCGCAGCCAAGACCAACTTCTTCCCCACGCTGGCCGGTTCCGGCCGTCGTCAGTCGTATGACTGGATCATCAAGGGCAAGCCCGGATCCACGATCACGCTGAAGGCTGTCGCCCAGAAGGGCGGCTCGGCGACCACCACTTTGACGCTGAAGTAACCATGAAGCACATATATTCCCTCTCCGCTCGATTCGCCCTGGCGGCCGCGCTCGTCGTGCTGCCGATTTCCATGGGCGCGCAACAGCAGACGCGTCCCGCCACGACGCCGCCGGCGTCGGGCTCGGACCCGCAATTCAAAGTCAGGCTCGATTTCAACCGGTGGCATGACGTCGCCGAGCTGAAGTCCGACTTCGAGAAGCTCGCCAAGGCATGGCCGAAGATGCTGAAGCTGTCGTCGCTCGGCAAGAGCCACGGCGGCCGCGACATCATCCTCATGACCATCAACAATCCGGACACCGGTCCGGAGATGAGCAAGCCGGCGATGTACATCGAAGCCAACGTCCACGGCAACGAGATCCAGGGCGCGGAAGTGTCGCTCTACACGATCTGGTACCTGATGGAGAACTACGGCCGCATCGACCAGATCACCAAACTCGTGAACGAGCGCGTGTTCTACGTCGTGCCGACCGTCAACCCGGACGGCCGCGACTACTTCCTGAAGGGCACCGGCGCCGGCTCGCGCACCGGGCATGTTCCGGTAGACGATGACAACGACGGCGTGTCTGACGAGGACGGCGATGATGACCTGAATGGCAACGGCGTCATCGAGCAGATCCTCAAGCGCGTGCCCGGCCAGGGCAACCTCCGGAGGAACGCGCAGGATCCCCGTCAACTCGAGCAGGTGCCGCCCGGCCAGACCGGCGACTACATTCTCGCTCGGCAGCGAAGGGATCGACAACGACGGCGACGGCCGCGTCAACGAGGATCCGGTCGGCGGCTACGACGGCAACCGCAACTGGGCCTCCAACTGGCAGCCCGAGTACATCCAGGGCGGCGCAATGGACTATCCGTTCCAGTTGCCCGAAGCGAAGGCGATCAACGACTTCCTGATGACCCACCCGAACATCGCGGGCGTGCAGTCGTACCACAACAACGGCGGCATGATCCTGCGTGGACCTGGCGCCGAGTGGCAGGGCGAGTATCCCGCGGCCGACGTCAACGTCTACGACGAGCTTGGCACGCAGGGTGAGCGGATGCTGCCGTACTACCGGTATCTCGTGATCTGGAGCGGCCTCTACACCGTTCACGGCGGATTCATCGACTGGACCAACGACGGCCTCGGCATGCTGTCGTTCTCGAACGAGCTCTGGAACGGCGGCCAGTACTTCAACAGCCCGGCGCTCGTCGAGCAGCAGCAGCAGCCGAACAGCCCGATCGGCGGCCAGCGCGGTCAGTACTACTTCGACGACTTCCTCGAGTTCGGCGACCAGTACGTCGAGTGGAAAGAGTTCGACCATCCGCAGTTCGGCAAGGTCGAAATGGGCGGCTGGAAGAAGACCCAGGGCCGGGTGCCGCCGCGTTTCATGAACGAGGAACTCTGCCACCGCAACATGGCGTTCTCGCTCTACCAGGCCGACGAGATGCCGCAAATGAAGATGGGCGAGACGAAGGTCGAGGCCATCGGCGGCGGCGTCTACCGCGTCCACGTCGACTTCACGAACACGAAGCTGACGCCCACGATCATGGCGAAGGCGGCCGACAACAACGTCGTCCGTCCGGACCTGCTGACGGTGGAAGGCAAAGGCATCGAGATCCTGACCGCAGGATGGGTCGCGAACAAGTTCCGCGCCGGCGCTACGCAGCTGATCGACCAGCCGCAGCTCGATCGGATCCTGTTGCGCACCGGCCAGCCCGGCCGAGCCACCCGCACGATCGAATACATCGTCCGCGGCACCGGCGACATGACGCGTCACCTACGACAGTCTCAAAGGTGGCAAAGTCTCTACCAAGGTCACGGTCAAGTAGAAGCCTGGTCGTCGAAGAACTCACCGCCAAGGTCGCGAAGAACGCAAAGACTTTTAGTTAAGTCTCTTAGCGCCCTTGGCGTTCTTGGCGGTGAGCCTTGAGACAGCGCTACGCCGGTGCACCCGTCTATGAACATTGCTCTGGTCACCAAAGATCTGAAGAAGCACTACGCCATGGGCGAAGTCGTCGTGCGAGCCCTTGATGGTGTTTCACTCGAGGTGCAGCAGGGCGAGTTCGTGGCGCTGGTGGGCACGTCGGGCTCTGGAAAGTCCACGCTTCTCAACCTCATCGCCGGTCTGGACCATGCGACCGGCGGCAGTCTCGAAGTCTTCGGGCAGGATCTCGCGCAGATGTCGCGTGCGGATCTCAGCCTTCATCGCCGCCGCAACGTCGGCATCATCTTCCAATCCTTCAACCTGGTCTCGTCGATGAGCGCGGCGGAAAACGTTGCCCTGGCGATGATGTTTGCCGGTGTGCCGCGCGCGGAGCGCGATGCTCGCTCGGCGTCGCTTCTGGAATCGGTTGGGCTGAAGGGACGACAGCATCACCGTCCGAAGGAACTCTCAGGCGGTGAGCAGCAGCGGGTCGCGATCTCGCGAGCCCTGTCGAACAATCCGCAACTGCTGCTGGCCGACGAACCGACCGGGAACCTCGACAGCCGTACCTCCGCCGAGATCATGGCGATCCTGCAGCAGCTCAATCAGCAGGACGGCAAGACCGTGATCATGGTCACGCACGATCCTGCCCTCGCCTCGAGATACGCGCACCGGACGATCACGATGCTGGACGGCGCGATCGTCACGGAGGCCGCGTGAGCCTGCGCGACGCGTTCCAGCTCGCGCTTCGCAATCTGCGTCAGTCCAAGCTGCGAACGGCGCTGACCGTGCTCGGGGTCGCGATCGGCATCGCCTCGCTCGCCGGCATGGTGTCGCTCGGGGTCGGCCTGCAGGACCAGTTCGTCGGCCGATTCATGCAGTCGGGGATGTTCGATTCGATCACCGTCATGCCCGGCAGCGTGCAGATGAACGGTGTCTTCGGCGGTGGCGGCGGCGGGCGTGGACGTGGCGGCCGCGGCGGCCGCGGCGCGCGGCCGGTCGACGACACGCCGGTCAAGCCGCTTGACGATGCGTCGCTGACGGAGCTGGCGGCGCTGTCGCACGTCAAGGACGTCTACCCGGCGGTGCGCGTACCGGTGGAGATCAAATTCGGTGAGACCACCGAGTACGCGGCAGCCGCCGGCGTGCCGATGTCCACCAAGGGGATGGGTGCGTTTCAGACCATCGCGCACGGCGAGTTTTTTGCCAACGAGACCGACGCGGTCTGCATGCTCAGCCTGCCGATGGCGAACCGCCTGGTCGAGTCGAATCCGGAGCAGTTGATCGGCAAAGAACTCACGCTCGGCTATGCGATGGCGTCCACGGCACCGGCGGCGCCGGGCTTCCCGGGGATGCCGCCCGTGATGCAGGTCCAGCGAGTCGAGGCTCGCTACCGCGTCGTCGGGATCGTCGAACGCGAGTCGGGGCCGTTCGGCGGTGCCGGGGCCGCCGTGGCGCCGCTCATGATCCCGCTCCCGAAGGCACGTGAGATCAACGCGCAGGTGATCGCCGCGCAGCGCTCGGTGATGCGCGGCCGCCCGGCGAGCGACGGCGCCTTCCAGAGCGTGACGGTGAAGGTCACGGCGCCGCAGCACACCCAGGACGTTCAGGAGCAGATCAAGAAGCTCGGTTACTCCGCCTTCTCACTCAACGACGCGCTGCAGGGCGCAAAACGCGCGTTCCTGATCCTCGACATCATCCTCGGTCTGATCGGCTCGATCGCGCTCGCGGTCGCGTCACTCGGGATCATGAACACGATGGTGATGTCGATCCTCGAGCGCACGCGGGAGATCGGGATCATGAAGGCGATTGGTGGCAGCGACAGCGACGTCCGCCGGATCTTCCTCATCGAGGCCTCGGCAATCGGTGTACTCGGCGGCATTGCCGGACTCTTCCTCGGCTGGCTGGTCGGACGCGTCATCAACTTCGGCGCCAACCAGTACATCGTCAGCCAGGGCGGGACCGCCGGGAACCTGTTCTCGCTGCCGCTGTGGCTGGTCGCGGCCGCCCTGGGCTTCGCGGTGTTCGTCAGCCTGGCCGCAGGGGCGTTCCCCGCGCGCCGGGCCGCACGCCTGGATCCGATTCAGGCCCTGCGCCACGATTAGGCGTGAGCTTGTCGGCCCGCGGTTCTCACATTCTGGATCATGGGGACGCGCGCGGGGCGGTGGGCGTCGATGGTCGGGTCTATAGTGCTCGGCTGGTCTGCCACCGCCGTGGCGCAGGAGTCGGATCCGTCGCCGGTCTCGGCGCGGCTGGTGCCGGGGGTGGTGCTGGTCAGGTCGGTGTTTGGTGATGACGCCCCCGGTCCTCGCTGAAACCCGGCTTTTCTCTCGGGGCGCAGCTGTGTGGTCCGCGCTCGAATTCAAGGGTGCTCGTCACGGACGCGACATTGTGGACGAGCCGGCTCGAGAATCCGCACGGCGGAGAAAATGTCCGAGTGCTGCATGTCCAGACCGGGCCGCAGTTCGGTGAACGCACCTACGTCAGGGCCACGCTTGGCATCGCGGTCCAGTTCTGGACCGAGAAGCGCGCGAAGGGCCTTCACCGTTACGTTGACATCGGGCTGGCGGCCTCGGTGGCGGCAGGCGGGTATCTCGACGACCGGCGCAGGGTGGCGGCCGAGGCCATCGCACGCCTGACAGTCTCGCGAGGCTTTGCGACAATGTCCCTGGGTGCGCAGGTGCCGTTCGGACCGTGCAATCGGTGAGGCGGCCTTTCGGACGCATCGGCCGTCCAATAGACGGGTGCTGACCATGAATAGACAGCTAGCTGCGGGTATTCTGCTGATCACCGCCGTTGTTACTGCCGGATGCCTCCAGAAAGAGGCGGTGCATACGGTTTACCTCTCGCCGGACGGGGCGGTGCGCTGGACGGTGGACGAGTCGGGTGTGGTCTCGGACGACAGCGATCCGTCGAAACGCCTGCTCGAAGAACAGGCCTACATCAGTGGCGCGGTGAGCGGCACTCACGTGGCGGCGCAGGCTTTCCGGGCGATGGCGGCGGAAGGGCTGGTTCGAACCACGATCGTCCGTGAAGAGCGGCCGTATCACGTCGTCACCGACGCGCAGTTCTCCTCGATCGACAGTGCCTTGACGCGCTTCTTCAAGGAAGCCGGCCTCACGGCATCGGTCGTGATGAAGCACGAGGACGGCCGGACGTCTGTTCGGATGAAGCTCGATTTCTCGAAAGAGCCGAAGGACCGCGGCAGCCCCGTCCTCAAACTGCTCGAAGACCTGGATGATCTGCGTTTCGTGTTGACCGAGGGCAAATTCATCGCGGGTGGCGGGTTCGACGTGCCGGACCGGATGAACGCGCGACTGTCACGCAGCTGGATGGCGGCGGCGGAAACCGCGATGGAAGCACGCCGCGAGATCGAGCTCGTGCTCACCTGGGATCCGCTCGGGACCGACTAGCGCTCCCGCGGCGTCCAAACCCTGGTTGGCCCGAAGGATGAATACCTTCGGAGCACGACAGCCGTAATGGCTGGTGGCTGAAACAACCGGGGAGAGATATTGATGCCGCGTTTAGGAGTCGTGATCGCCAGCACGCGCGAGGGCCGTGTCGGGGCGCCGGTGGCGGAGTGGTTCATGGAGCGTGCTCGACAGCACGGTGGATTCGACGTCGAACTGGTCGACCTCAAGGCGGTCAATCTGCCGCTGCTCAGCGAGCCGAATCACCCCCGGCTGAAGAAACCCACGCAGGAAACGACCAAGGCCTGGAGCGCCCTGGTGGATGCCCTTGACGCCTTTGTCATCGTCACTCCGGAATACAACTTCTCGTCACCCCCGGCACTCGTCAACGCACTGGACCATCTCTATCCCGAGTGGAATTACAAGGCCGCCGGCCTCGTCACGTACGGCGGCGTGTCCGGAGGGCTGCGCGCGGCGCAGATGACGAAGCTGATGCTGACCGCCTTCAAGATCGTGCCGATTCTCGAGCAGGTGACGATTCCGTTCGTGGCCAAACTGATCGAGGACGGCCGCTTCGCTGCCAACGAGACCCACGACAAGTCGGCCACGACGATGCTCGACGAGCTGCTACGGTGGACCAACGCACTCGCGACGCTTCGGAAGCCGGTGAGCGCGTAGGCGACCCGATGGAGCTCGGCATCTACACATTCGTGGAGCGCAGTCCGTCCGTCCCGGCCGATCAGCGCATGCGAGATCTGATGGCTGAGATCGAGCTGGCCGACCAGGTGGGCCTCGATGTCTTCGGCATCGGTGAACACCATCGTCCGGACTACATCGTTTCGGCGCCCGCTGTCGTTCTCGCGGCAGCGTCACAGCGAACGAAGCGGATCCGGCTGACGAGCGCCGTCAGTGTCATCAGCTCGGATGACCCGGTGCGCGTGTTCCAGGAGTTTTCGACCGTTGATCTTCTCTCGGGCGGCCGCGCCGAGATCATGGCGGGCCGTGGGTCCTTCATCGAGTCGTATCCCCTTTTTGGCTATGACTTGAACGACTACGACGCGCTCTTCTCCGAGAAGCTGGACCTGCTGCTGAAACTGCGCGAGTCCGAGCACATCACCTGGTCAGGCACGATGCGCGCACCGCTCGCCGGGCAGGGTGTGTACCCGCGCCCTGCGCAGGAGACGCTACCGGTGTGGGTTGCGGTTGGCGGCACGCCGCAGTCCGCCGTCCGCGCTGGCCGGCTTGGTCTGCCGATGGCGCTCGCGATCATCGGCGGCATGCCGGAACGCTTCGCCACGTTTGTCTCGATCTATCGTCAGGCCGGACGGCAGGCTGGCCACGACGCCTCGATCCTCAAGGTCGGGATCAACTCACACGGCTTCATCGCGGACGATTCGCAGCGCGCGGCCGACGAATACTTCGAACCGATGTCGGGCGTGATGAACCGGATCGGCCGCGAGCGGGGCTGGCCACCGCTGACCCGCGCTGACTACGACGCCTCACGCGCCCTCCGGCAGCATTTATTTGTCGGGAGCCCGCAGGAGATCGTCGACAAGATCCTGTTTCAGCACGAAATCTTCGCCCACGACCGCTTCCTGCTGCAGAGCGCCGGCGTCATCCCGCACGACAAGATGATGAAATGTATTGAGCTATTCGGCACAAAGGTGGCGCCGGAGGTCAAAAAAGCCCTGTCGCCGGTGTCGTAGTGCGACAATAGAGGGATGTCTCCCACCCTTCGACCCGCTCCTGCCGCTGGCTTCGACTCTCTTGGCCTCTCCGAAGATCTCCTGAAGGCCGTCACCAGCCTTGGCTACGAAGAGGCGACGCCGGTTCAGCGCGCGACGATCCCACTGATGCTCGCGGGTAAGGACCTGCTGGCGCAGGCCGCGACGGGCACGGGGAAGACGGCGGCCTTCGCGCTGCCGATGGTCCAGATGCTGGTGCAGGCCAAGCAGGCGGCAGGCGCCGCGGGACGGAAGGGCCGGCTGAAGACGCAGGGGCTGGTGCTCGTGCCGACGCGCGAGCTCGCGATGCAGGTTGCCGAAGCCACCCACAAGTACGCGCGCGGCAGCGGACTGATCGTGGTTCCGCTCTACGGCGGCGCCTCGATGATGCAGCAGATCCGTGCATTGGAGCGCGGCGCCGACATCGTGGTTGGCACACCGGGCCGCATCCTCGATCACATCCGCCGTCAATCACTCGTGCTCGACGCCGTCCGCGTCCTCGTGCTCGATGAAGCCGACGAGATGCTCGACATGGGCTTTGCCGAGGACATCGACACCATCCTCGATGCCACACCCGAGGAGCGTCAGACGACGTTGTTTTCGGCGACGATGCCGTCGCGGCTGCGGTCGATTACCGAGAAGCACCTGAACAAGCCCGAGCACATCATGATCGCGGGCGAGAAGACGGCCGCCGGCAAGATGCCGCGCGTTCGCCAGGTCGCCTACGTGGTCGCGCGCGCACACAAGGCGGTGGCGCTGCAGCGGGTGCTGGACGTCGAGAGCCCGGCGTCGGCGCTGGTGTTCTGCCGGACGCGCATCGAGGTCGACACCCTCGTCGAAACGCTGAACTCGCACGGCTATCGTGCCGAAGCCATCCATGGCGGCATGCAGCAGCGTCAACGCGAGATCGTGATGGGACGCTTCCGCGCCGCGAAGACTGACCTGCTGATTGCCACCGACGTCGCGGCGCGCGGCCTCGACATCCAGCAGCTCTCGCACGTCTTCAACTACGACGTGCCGTCGGCGCCGGAAGTCTACGTCCACCGGATCGGGCGCACTGGCCGGGCCGGGCGCGAAGGCACCGCCATCACGCTGGCCGAGCCGCGCGAGCACCGCCTGCTGAAGAGCATCGAGCGGATCACCAAGCAGAAGATCGATATCGCGACACTGCCGACGGTCGCGGACCTGCGCGCCAAGCGTCTCGAGCTGACGCGGGCCGCCATTCACGAACGGCTCGTCGCCGGCGATACCGATGATGTGCGGGTGGTGGTGGATTCGCTCGCGGAAGAGTTCGATATCGTCGCCATCGCGGCTGCGGCCGTGAAGGCGCTACACCTGGCGACCGTGGGCGACAGCGAGGAACGAGACCTGCCCGCGCCGGCCGTGCCGCGCGAGGAGCGCTTCCGCGGACCGGCCGCCGGCCCGCGCGCGCCGCGCCAGCGGCCGCGGGATGACGGCCGCCCGATGACCAAGATTTTCATCGGCGCCGGCCGGCAGGCCGGGATCCGGCCCGCGGATCTCGTCGGGGCGATCACCAACGAAGCCGGAATCCAGTCGAGAGATCTTGGTGCGATCGAGATCACCGACCGCTTCTCACTGGTGGAGGTCCCCGAAGAGGGCGTCGATGCGATTGTCGCCGCGATGAAGAAGGCGACGTTGCGCGGCCAGAAGGTGCCGGTTCGCCGAGACAGGGACGCCTAGCGACTGAGTTCCGAACCGGCGGAACTGGATAAAATAGAGCGAGTGGTTTCCTCCCTGAGCCGCCTCGCCAGGTTTGCGTGGGGCGTGCTGGCTTACAACATCGCGGTGATCCTCTGGGGCGCGTACGTCCGCGCCAGCGGGTCTGGCGCCGGCTGCGGCGAGCACTGGCCGCTCTGCAACGGGGTCGTGCTGCCGCGGGATCCGAGCGTCGCGACGCTGATCGAGTTTTCTCACCGCATCACCAGCGGTCTCGCGCTGGTAGCCGTCGTCGCGCTGCTCGGTGTGGGTCAGGCGCGCGTGCCCGCCTGGGCATCCGGCGCGGCGCGCCGCGGGCTGGACGGTCTTCTTCATGCTGACCGAGGCGGCGGTCGGCGCGGGTCTCGTGCTGTTCCAGCTCGTTGCCGATAACGCGACCATGGCGCGCGCGATGTTCATGGCGGTGCACCTGCTGAATACGTTCGTGCTGCTTGGCTGGCTCACGTTGACGGCCTGGTGGCTGTCGGGTGGGGAAGTGACCTCGGCCCGGGCGCGTAGCGGGCACGCAGCCGGCCTCGCGGTGGCGGCCATTGGTCTGCTGCTCGTCGGCGCGAGCGGCGCGGTGGCGGCGCTTGGCAACACGCCTGTATCCCGATGCCTCGCTGGCCGAGGGGCTCGCGGCCGACCTGTCGGCGACCTCGCACTTCCTGATCCGCCTGAGGATCCTTCATCCGACCTTCGCCGTGTTGACCGCGATCGGGCTGTTGTTCGGTGCGCCGCGGCTGGCCGGTAACCGTGACGCCGTGACCGCGAGACTGGGGCGGATCGTCGCGGGCATCGCGACTGTACAGCTCGCGCTCGGAGCGCTGAACGTGATCCTGCTCGCGCCGGTGTGGATGCAGATGATTCATCTGCTGGTGGCCGACCTGCTCTGGATCGCGTTCGTCCTGCTCGGCGCCAGCGTTCTGGCGGTCGAGGCTGATGCCCGCGTGCGCGCCGGCGTTCGCGTGACTCGCGCTGTAGAGAATTTGCGCCTGCCCGGCTGACTCGACCGTCCCCTGCCAGGAAGACTCGCCAGTCATGCGCATTGCATACGGAAATGCCCTCGCCAGCGTGTGTTTGGTGACTGGCGCCCGGGAATAGAACCCGGCCGCGGATGGTTCTTTGACGGATGGATGATGTTGGAATACGTGCGTAGGTCAGCTGCCAGCTTTCTTTTCCTTCTTGTTACAACCCCCCTGGTTCTTGCTCAGGAGACGCAACCGGTCCCAGCCGGTCCGCTGACACTGGAGCAGGTGCTCGAGCTTGCCGAGGGCCGCAGCGAGGCCGTCGGGATTGCGCGCACCGGGGTTCAGCGCGCTGAAGGGGAGCAGGTCCGCGCCCGCAGCGGGCGATATCCCCAGCTGAATGCGTCGGCGGGGTACGACCGTGCGCTGGCGTCCGAGTTCTCGGGGCTCTTTGAAGGGGGGATCGGCGGGGGCGAAGGCGAGGAGCTCGATCTGCCCTTCGGCCGCCAGAACACGTGGCGCGTGAACCTGGTGTTCTCGCAATCGCTGTATTCCGGCGGACGGCTTGGTGCGCAGGCCGACATCGCCTCTGCCGGCCGTGAGGGCGCGGAGCTCGGGCTGACGGCGGCGCGAGCCCGGCTGCTGTTTGACGCGACGCAGGCGTTCTTCGACGTGGCGCTCAGCGAGCGCCTCGTCCTGATCGCGGAAGCGACGGTGGCCCAGGCCGAAGCGACCGTGCGCCAGCTCCAGGCCGGCTTCGACGCCGGGGCCCAGCCCGAATTCGAGGTGCTGCGCGCCCGGGTCTCGCGTGACGCCCAGCGACCGGTCGTGATCCGGCAGCGGGCGAATCGTGAGATCGCGCTGCTCCGTCTGAAGAAGCTGCTCGATCTGCCGCCGGACTACAACCTGCAGATCGTGGCCGCGCTCGATGGCCCGGTCGCGCCGCCGCCGGCATTTGCGGAACGGCTGCAGATCGTGGAGGCGCAGGCGGCATCGATAGAGGCTGCCGCCAGCCGCACGGCAGTCAAGGAAGCGGCGAGCGTGGTCCGCCTTCGCGAAGCCTCGCTGCGCGCTACGCAGGCGGAGCGCCGGCCCGCCGTCTCGCTGACGTCCAACTACAGCAACGTGGCGTATCCAACCGGGTTGTTTCCGACTGGCGACTACCGAACCAACTGGACGGTCGGCGCATCGGTCAACGTTCCGGTCCTGACGGGTGGACGGCAACGCGGCAGCGAAGTCGTCGCGCGCGCCGACGTCGAGCAGTCGCGGCTGCAGTTGCGGCTGGTCGAAGAACTGGCGCTGCTCGATGCGCGGGCGGCGCAGGCGGAACTCACCGCGGCGATGGCGGTACTCGAGGCGAGTGCCGGCACGATCGAGCAGGCCACCCGTGCCTACCAGATCGCCGAAGTCAGATTCCAGTCGGGGGTCTCGACGCAGCTCGAGTTGGCGGACGCCCGCCTGCTGCTGCAACTGGCGGAAGCCAACCGGGCGCAGGCCGCCCGTGATCTCCAGGTGGCCCGCGCTCGCGTCGCGCTGCTGCCTGACCTTCCGCTCGGCGTCTCGAGCGGCATCACAGCACTGCCGGCACCTCAGTCCGGTGGCAGGGGAGGCAATCAGTGAAGGGTCGAAGAGGATTCGTGCGCCTGGCGTGCGCGCTGCTCGTTGTGGCTGGCGTGAGCGGCTGCAACGCGGAGGCAGAGAAGCCGGAGGCCGCGGCGGCCCCCGCGGCCGTGCAGGTCGGGGGCGAGAACGTCCTCACCGTCAAGCGTGACCGTATCGTTGCCGGTCCCCTGATTTCCGGGGAACTACGCGCGGCCAACGAGGCCACGGTCCGGGCCGAGCTCGGGGGATCGATGCTGCAGGTGGCCGTCGAGGAAGGCCAGGCCGTTCGGAAAGGGACGCTGCTCGGGCGCATCGAAACCGCGACCCTCGATGACACCAGGCGCTCCGCGGAGTCCGCGCTGAAGAATGCCGAGAGCCAGCTCGATGTCGCGCGGCGGGAAGCGGAGCGTGCGACGCAGCTCGTCGCCGCCGGAGCGCTGGCGGCCCGCGACGCCGAAGTCGCGCGCGCCAACGTGACCGCCGCGGAAGCGCAGGTCGCCGACACGCGCGCGCGGCTGCAGACCGCACAGAAGCAGCTCGGTGACGCCGTCCTCCGCTCGCCGATCGGCGGCATCGTCGCGGTCAAGTCGGCAAACGTCGGTGACGTCGTCAGCCCGGGCACGGCGCTCTTCACGATCATCGACCCCTCGTCGATGCGGCTCGAGGCCTCGGTCCCGTCCGAAGCGCTCGCGTCGCTGCGGGTCGGTGCCCCCGTGCAGTTCACCGTCCGCGGCTACGAGACGCCGTTCGAAGGCCGCATCGACCGCATCAGCCCGCAGGCGGATCCGACGACCCGGCAGGTGCCGATCTTCGTCAGCGTGCCCAACGCCGGCGGACGGCTGGTGTCCGGGTTGTTCGCGGAAGGCCGGGTGATCAACGAATCGGCCGAGGGGCTCGTCGTGCCGCTCAACGCGGTGAACACGACCGCGAATCCGCCCTGGGTGCTCCGCGTCACCGGGGGCAAGACCGAGAAAGTCACCGTCACGCTCGGTTTGCGGGATGTGCGGACCGAGCGGGTGCAGATCCTGTCGGGTCTCAACGAAGGCGACGTCATTCTGATCGGTGCCGCCCAGGGCATCACGCCGGGCACGGCAGTGACGGTCGGGCCGGCGAAGTAGCATGTTCATCTCAGACCTCGCCATCAAGCGGCCCGTCATCACCGTCGTCACCATGCTGGCGCTCGTGGTGTTCGGCATCGCTGCGCTGCTGCAGCTCGACACCGACGAGTTCCCGGACGTGCAGCCGCCGATCGTGGCGATCGCGATCCTCTATCCCGGGCGCATCCCCCGACGTCGTCGAACGCGAGGTCATCGAGCCGATCGAAGAGGTACTGTCGGGGATCAGCGGCGTCGACAAGATCAACTCGAACGCGCTCGACAGCTTCGGCAACGTCATCGTCCAGTTCGTCTTCGAGAAGGATCTCCAGCAGGCGACGCAGGAGATCCGGGACGAGATCTCCAGCATCCGGAACGAGCTGCCGCCCGAGATGGAGGAGCCGATCCTCACGCGCTTCGATCCCGCGGACCTTCCGGTCGTATCGATGACCCTCTCGTCCACGGCTCTTTCGGGGCCGGAACTGACGCGTCTGGCCGATCCCGCAGATCACCCGCGAGCTGCGTGGGCTCTCCGGCATCGCCGAAGTGAACGTCGTCGGCGGCGTCGAACGCGAGCTGACGGTCGAACTGCGTCCGCAGGCGCTGCAGGCATCCGGCATTGGCGTCGGCCAGGTCGTGCAGGCGCTGCAGGCGCAGAACCTGGCCGCCCCGGTCGGGCGCCTGACCGGAGATCTCAACGAGCGAACGATTCGACTGCGCGGACGCCTGCAGACCCCGGCTGACTTCAAGCAGCTCGTGGTCTCCGAGTCCGAGGGACGAATCATCCGCCTTGGCGATGTCGCGGACGTCAACGACGGCGCCGAAGAAGCGCGCTCGGCCGCCTTCTACAACGACGAACAGGCGGTCGGCATCGACATCGTCAAATCGAAGGGCTTCAGCACGACCGCGGTGGCAGACGATGTGCGGGCGGCGGTGGAGGGGATCCAGCGGCGGATGCCCGCGGGGGTGACGCTGCGGATCGTCCGCGATGCCGGCACGCGCGTCGAGAACTCGGTGCGCAACGTCCAGTCGGCGCTGATCGAAGGCGCCGCACTGACGGTGCTCGTGGTGTTCCTGTTCCTGAACTCCTGGCGCTCCACCGTGATCACCGGCCTGGCGCTGCCGGTGTCGGTGCTGGCGTCGTTCGTGGCCGTGTGGGCGTTCGGCTTCACGCTGAACACCATGTCGCTGCTCGGGCTCTCACTCGCCATCGGCATCCTGATCGACGACGCGATCGTCGTGCGCGAGAACATCGTGCGGCACGTCGAGATGGGGAAGGACCACTACACCGCGGCGTTCGAGGGCACCGACGAGATCGGCCTGGCGGTCGCGGCGACGACGACCTCGATCGTGGTGGTGTTTGTGCCGATCGCCTTCATGGGCGGGATCGCGCAGCAGTGGTTTGCCCCGTTTGCGCTCACCCTCGCCTGCTCAGTGCTCGTGTCGCTGTTCGTCTCGTTCTCGCTCGACCCGATGCTGTCGGCCTACTGGCCCGATCCTCACTACCGGATGGAAGATCGCTGGTGGCTGTCGCGGGCACTGGCGCGATTCAACGCCTGGTTCGATCGTCAGGCCGAGCGCTACAAGACGGTCATCGGCTGGGCGCTCGATCATCGCTGGTCGATGGTGACGCTCGCGATCGTCGCGTTCGTCGGCGCCCTGGCGCTGCCGGCGCTGGGCTTCATCGGCGGCAGCTTCTTTCCGGTGACCGACGATTCGGAGTTCAACATCGCGCATCGAGACGCCGCCCGGATCGAATCTCGCCTACACGCGGCTGAAGGCGGACGGAAGTGTCGCGGCTGGCGCGAGCGAAACCGGAAGTCGCCTACACCTACACCACCATCGGCGGGCGCAGCGATGCCGTGGACGAAGGCACGGTCTTCGTGAAGCTCACGCCGAAGCACGAACGTGAACGGCACCAATCGGACGTGAGCGCGGAGCTGCGCCGCGAGCTGGCCCAGCTCGCCGGCGTGACGGCGTCGATCTCCACCGGCTTTGGTGACGGGCGCAAGCAGATTCAGCTCGAGTTCCAGGGCCCCGACATGGTGGAGCTGCAGAAGATCGCGGATCGCGCCGCGGCCGTCGTCCGCCAGGTGCCCGGTGCCGTTGACGTGGGGCTCTCGACCAAGGGGCAGAAGCCGGAGCTGGACGTCGAGATCGACCGGAGCCTTGCCGGCTCGCTGGGCGTGACGATCGGGCAGGTCGGCCAGGCGCTTCGACCGGCGTTTGCCGGCATCGACGCCGGCGACTGGATCGATCCGTCGGGCGAAACGCGCGATGTCACCGTGCGGCTCACGCCCGAGTCACGCATCAACGTGCGCGATCTCGAGTCGCTGCCGCTGCTCGTGAATGTGAATCAGCCCGGCGGCGGCACTACGACGATTCCGCTCGGCCAGGTCGCGCGGATCACGCCGGCCGTCGGGCCGGCGCGGATCGACCACCTCGATCGTGAGCGTGTCATCAGCGTCCAGGCCAATACCGAGGGACGGCCGCTGAGCGGACGTCATCGGCGACATCATGCCGCGGCTCGAGAAGGAAGTACCGCTCGCCGGCCGGCTACACGATGCGGCAGGGCGGTGAAACGGAGGACCAGCAGGAGGTGTTCGGCCGGATCCTCTTCGCCCTCGGCGTCGCGATCATGCTGATGTATTTCGTCCTGGTGGTGCAGTTCGGATCGTTCCTCGATCCGATCTCGATCCTGCTGTCGCTGCCGCTCTCGCTGATTGGCGTCATGCTCGGCCTGCTCGTCACCGGATCGACGCTGAATCTCATGAGCATGATCGGTGTCATCCTGCTGATGGGGATCGTCGCCAAGAACGCGATCCTGCTGATCGATTTCGCGAAGTGGTCCGAAGAAGCGGGCATGGATCGGCGGGAGGCGCTGATCGAGGCGGGCCGGGTCCGGTTGCGGCCGATCCTGATGACGACGTTCGCGCTGATCGCGGGGATGATCCCGGTGGCGCTGGGTGTCGGCGAAGGCGCCGATTTCCGGGCGCCGCTCGGGATCGCGGTCATTGGCGGCGTCATCACGTCCACGATCCTGACGCTGCTGGTGATCCCGACCGTCTACGAGATCCTGGCCGATACCCGCGACTGGCTGGCGGAGAAACTCGGGAAGCGAAAAGAAAATCCCGGAAACTCTCCGCAACCCGTTCGCGTCGAACACTGACGAGGCTCCGCCTCAGACCGTCGAGCGGCTGCGCCTCGCCAGGTCGCATTCTTGATAACGCCCCGCTGACGCGGGGCTGCCGTCCGTCCCAATCTATTTGCCTAGCACCTCAGCCGGAGATAATTGCAGGTTATGTCGCATCTGAAGTTCAGAGTTTGTGCTGTCCGCCGGCCTCGTGGTGGCTGCCGCGGGCGTTCAGGCCGCTCAGGCCGTTCAGGTTAACGACCCGCAGAAGCCGGCCACGGCGCAGGTCGATCCGATCACGCTGCCGACCGTGACCGTCACCGCGCAGAAGGAGCCGGCCGACGTCCAGAAGCTGCCGGTGAGCGTGACGGTCGTGCCGATCGACTGGCTGCAGCTCGGGTCGACGGTGAGTGACGCGGGTATCTATTCGCCGAACACGTTCTTCTCGGAGTTCAGCGCGCGCAAGCTGACCAACCCGCGATTCCGCGGGATTGGCGCCAGCCCGGCGAACCCCTCGATCACCACCTTCGTCGACGGCGTCCCGATGCTGAACGCGAATGCGTCCAACATCGAGTTGATGGATGTCGAGCAGGTCGAGTTCGTTCGCGGACCGCAGAGTGCACTTTTCGGCCGCAATACCCTTGGCGGACTGATCAACGTTGCGAGCGCCCGGCCGTCCCTGACGCGGTGGAGCGGCCAGCTGGCCGTCCCGCTCGGCAACTACGACATCCGCGAGATCCGCGGCACCGCGTCGGGGCCTCTCAGCTCCACGGTTGCAGTCGGCGTCTCGCTGGCGCACGCGCAGCGCGACGGCTTCACCATCAATGACTTCACCGGGAACGATCTCGATTCCCGCGAGTCCACCTCCGGCAAGGCGCAGCTGCTCTGGACGCCGTCCGCCACCTGGGAGACTCGACTGATCCTCAGCGGTGAACGCGCCCGCGATGGCGACTACTCCCTGAGTGACCTCGGCGGCCTCCAGCAGGAACCGCTGCGCACGTCCCGTGACTTCGAGGGCAAGACCGATCGCGACATCTTCTCGACCAGCCTGCTGGCGCGGCGGCAGGGCAGCAAGTCGCCTTCTCGTCCACGACCGGATTCGTCCAGTGGAACACCCTGGATTCGACTGACCTCGACTACTCGCCGCTGCCGCTCGTCGGCCGCGACAACGCCGAGGAGGCGACGCAGTTCTCGCAGGAGTTCCGCCTGGCGTCCGCGCCGTCGGCCTCGATCGCGCTGTCCGACAGCGTGTCGCTCGGCTGGCAGGCCGGGGCGTTCATGTTCACTCAAGGGTACGAACAGCTCGCGATCAACAGCTACGCGCCGTTCGTGCTGTCCGAGTTCATCCCGTTCCCCGTGCAGCAGACCACGCCCGACGCGGAGCTGGACGACTTCGGCATCAGCCTCTACGGCCAGGGCACGTTTACCTTCAACCAGCGCTGGGACCTCACCGCCGGTGCCCGGTTCGACAGTGAGAAGCGCGAGGCCCAACTCCTGACCTCGTTCTCGCCGCAGTTCGTGCCCGACACGGTCGTCGATACCGAGGAAACGTTCACGAACGTGTCGCCGCAGTTTTCGACGGCGTTCCGGCTCAATCCGAATCACACGCTCTATGCCTCGGTTGGCCGCGGTTTCAAGGCCGGTGGATTCAATCCAGCCTCGCCGGCAGACAGTGTGGCCTTCGACGAGGAATACGCCTGGCACGGTGAGGCGGGCGTGAAAAGCTTCGCCATGGATGGGCGCGTCCGCTTCAGCGCCGCGCTCTTCCTGATCGACTGGGAGGACCTGCAGCTGAATCTGCCCAACGAGCAGTCGCCCGGGCAGTTCTACATCGCCAACGTCGGCAGTGCGAGCAGCAAGGGCTTCGAGCTCGAAGTGAACGCCCGCGCCGCCGCCGGTGTCGACCTGTTCGGATCGTTCGGCTACACCCACGCCCGCTTCGGCGACGGCAGTTCGTCGAGCGGCCTCGACGTGTCCGACAACGTCATCCCGAACACGCCGGACTACACCGCCACCATCGGCGCGCACCTGTCGCACGCCATGACGTCGGCCTGGAACCTCTACGGCCGTGGCGAGATGGTCTTCTACGGTGCGTTCAAGTACGACGATGCGAACCTGGCGGAGCAGGATGCGTACTCGCTGGCGAACTTCCGCGGCGGGATCGAGGGCCGCTACCTGTTCGCCGAAGGCTGGATCCGTAACGCCTTCGACACCAGCTACATCCCGGTCGCGTTCGCCTTCCCGACACAGTCAGGCTTCCTCGGCGAGTCCGGCCGGCCGCGGACTTACGGAATTACCGCTGGCGTGAAATTTTAGCCGGCGGATATGAATGGAAAAGGGAAGAGGGAAGATGGAAAAGCGTCAGCCATTCGATGCTCTTTTCCATCTTCCCTTTTCCTTTTTCCATTTCTTTCGGAGGTCCCGATGAGCCCGACTGTCGTTGCCGGTCTGCTGCTCGGCGTCCTGTGTGGCGTGTGGACGTTCGTCATGGGTTTCACCGGCTGGTACAAGGACCCGGGCAAGACCTCCGCGTTCTTCGTGGTCATCGCCATCGAGGTCGCCGTCCTGATCTGGGGGCTGGGCCAGACCGCCACGAAAGAGGGGCGGACTTACAGCGGACAGGTCGTCGCCGGCACGCTCATATCGATCATCGGCGGGGTCGTGATCATCGGCTTCTCGCTGCTGTTCACAACCGTCTTCTTCCCCGAGTACTTCAGCGAGATGGAGCCGGTCTACCGCGATATGCTGCAGAAGCAGGGCAAGACCGAGGCCGAGATCGCGACCGCGATGGCCGAATGGTCGGCCGGGCAGTCGCCGATCCTGCAGGCCCTTTATCGGTTTCTCGGCACCTTCGTGACCGGTGTCGTCGTGTCCGCGGTGCTGGCGATCTGGGTGCGCGCTCGTCCCGCAGTCGCAGCTAGCACGTAGCGCACGTCACGTCGAACCGCTACGTCGAACATCGAACTTAGCACTTGGGACGTTTATGCTGCAGGACGTTCGCTACGCCTTCCGCTCATTCCTGGCCGCTCGCGGGCTGACCGCCGCCGCCATCCTCTCGCTCGCGCTTGGCATCGGCGCGAACACCTCGATCTTCAGCGTCGCCAGTGCGCTGCTGCTGCAGCCGCTCCCGTACAGCGATCCGGATCGCCTGGCGATCCTCTGGAACCGTTCGCCCGGGCTCGGCATCGCGGAGGACTGGTTTTCGCCGGCGCAGTACTTCGACATCAAGAGCTCATCGAACAGCTTCGAACAACTCGGCATCGCGATCGGCGGGCAGGTAACCGTCACCGGTGACGGCGAGCCCGAACGGATCGGCATGATCCGGATGTCGTCCGGCCTGCTGCCCCTGCTCGGCGCGCGGCCGGCGTTCGGACGGCTGTTCGAGCCGTCAGACGATGAGGGCGCGCCAGGGACGGCGCGAGTGGTGATCCTGCATCACGGCACGTGGATGCGGCGGATGGGCGGCGATCCGGCCGCCGTCGGCCGCACCATCATCCTCAACGACCAGACCTACCAGATCGTCGGCGTGATGCCGGAGTCCTTCCGGCTGCCGCGGGAGGTCATGAATACGCTCGGTGGCGCGGAAGACGCCGAGATCATGTTGCCGCTGCAACTCGGCCCGAAGGCTCCGCAGCAGCGCAACGGCGAGGACTACAACATCATGGCGAAGCTTGCCGCCGGCGTGACCGCGGCGCAGGCGCAGGCCGAGATGGACGCGCTGACCGCGCGGCTGCGCGCGGAGCATCCGGACTTCTATCCTCCCAACGGCGGCCTGACCTTCAGCGTCGTGCCGCTGCAGGAGCAGGTGGTTGGCGACGTGCGCCAGCCGTTGCTGATCCTGCTCGGGGCGGTCGCGGTGGTGCTGCTGATTGCCTGCGCGAACGTCGCGAACCTGGTGATGTCGCGCGCGGTCGGACGTCAACGCGAGATGGCCGTCCGGAGCGCGCTCGGGGCCGGCCCCGGACGCATCATGCGGCAGCTCCTCACCGAGAGCGTGCTGCTGTCACTCGCCGGCGGCGCCCTCGGGCTGCTCCTGGCGCTGTGGAGCATGGACGCGATCCACGCACTCGGCGCCGGCAGCATCCCGCGCCTGGCGGAAGTCGGCATCGACGGCCGGGTCCTTGTCTTCGCCCTGGTCGTGTCGATGCTCGCCGGAGTGATCGTCGGGCTGTATCCGTCGCGCCAGTTGAGCCGCACGGAGTTGCAGAGCGCGCTCAAGGAAGGTGCGCGCGGCGCCAGCGGTTCGCAGGCGATCTGGGGCCGCCGCGGCGGTCTTCGCCGCCTGCTCGTCGTCGGCCAGCTGGCGCTCTGCGTGGTGGTGCTCGTGGCGGCCGGGTTGCTGGTGCGGAGCTTCGCCCGCGTTCAATCGGTGTCGCCCGGGTTCGATCCGTCGGGCGTGCTGACCTTTCAGATGAGCCTGGTTGGCCGCAAGTACGTGGACGTGGCGCGCGTGCACGAGACCTACCGCACACTGTGGGAGCGTCTCGCCGCGATCCCGGGTGTGGCGGGAGCCGGCGCCGTCACGGCGCTGCCCCTGAGCCAGATGTTCGCGTGGGGGCCGATCACCGTCGAGGGCAGGCCCGTCACACCGGACGAGAAGTTCATCAACGTCGACCAGCGCACCGTGGCGGGCGATTACTTCGCCGCGATGAACATACCGCTCGTGCGCGGACGTTTCTTCAGCGATGAAGATACGCCCGACACACCGCGGGTCGTGGTCATCGATCAGCGGATGGCCGACCAGCTCTGGCCGGGGCAGGATCCCGTCGGCAAGCGGATCCGCACCGGCGGATTCGATGTGACGCCCGACACGCCATGGATGACGGTCATCGGCGTGACCGGCGGCGTCCGCCAGTACACGCTGGACGGCGTCGAGCCGCGCATCGCCATGTATCACTGGCACCGGCAGCGGCCGGCGCGCGGCCTGAGCGTCGTCGTCCGCGGCCGGACCTCGGATCCGGCGGCGCTTGCCGCCTCGGTCCGGCAGGTGATCAAGGACATCGATCCGGACATGCCGATCTACAACGTGAAGACGATGGAGGCGCGAGTCGGCGAGTCGATCGCGCGGCGCAAGTTCGCGATGACGCTCCTGACGCTCTTCGCCGCGCTCGCTTTCGGCCTGGCGGCGATCGGCACCTACGGTGTGCTGGCGTATCTGGTCAGCCAGGGAACCCGCGAGATTGGGATCCGCATGGCGCTCGGGGCGACGCCTGAGCGCGTTGCCGGCATGATCGTGCGCGGCGGAATGATGACGGCGGGCATCGGCATTGGCGTTGGCATCCTCGCCGCGCTGGTGCTGACGCGTTTCATGCAGAGCCTCCTGTTCGGCGTGGAAGCGACCGATCCGCTGACATTCGGCGTGATCATCGGTCTGCTTGCGCTGATGGCGCTCGGCGGCGACGTATGTGCCGGCGCGCCGCGCGGCGCGAATCGATCCGCTGATCTCGCTTCGCGGAGAGTGAACACGTCGCACATCGCACGTTAGTCAAGCGCCGGTGCTCCCGGGGCGCTAGAATCATCCATGCGGTTCTCCTGGGTCCTACTCCTGCTCGTGCTCGTCGTGTCGGGCCCGGGTGTGCGCGCCCAGTCGCCCCCGCCGGTTGCCCCGGTTGCCGTCCCGCCGCCCTTCGATGAGTGGCTCATCGGGCTGAAGGCTGAAGCCATCGAGCGCGGGATCGCGGCGGAACTCGTCGAGCGAGCCTTCACCGGCATCCAACCGGTCGAACAGATCCTGGAACGAGACCGGACGCAGGCGGAGTTCGCGCTGGATCTCGAGGTCTACCTGAAGCGGCGGCTTGACGCCGCAGACCGTGAAGATCGCGCAGCAGATGCACACGAAGCATCGCGACGTGCTGCGCAGAGTCGAAAAGACCTACGGCGTCTCTTCGAGGATCGTCGTGTCGGTGTGGGGGCTCGAGTCGAACTTTGGCCGCTTCGCCGGCGTCCGTCCGACGATCCCCGCCCTCGTGACGCTGGCCTACGATCCGCGCCGCGGCGCGATGTTCCGCGACGAACTGTTCAGCGCACTGCAGATCGTCAACCGCGGCGACATTCCGCTCGAGCGGCTGAAGGGATCGTGGGCGGGCGCGCTGGGCCAGCCGCAGTTCATGCCGTCCAGCTACCTGGAGTACGCGCAGGACTTCGACGGCGACGGCACCAAGGACATCTGGACCTCGCAGGCCGACGTGTTTGCGTCGATCGCGTTCTACCTCCAGCAGCATGGCTGGAAGGCCGGCGAGGCCTGGGGCCGCGAGGTCCAGGTTCCATCGCTGCTCAAGGAAGCCACCCTCGCGATCCCAAGACGGGAAGCGGGCTGCCGCGCCCAGCGCCTCATGACGGAACCGCGTCCGGTCTCCGAATGGCGGACGATGGGGCTTCGAACAACCAGCGAACGCGACGCTGCCTCGCTCCGCCATGCCGGCGTCGATGGCGGTGGCGGGAACGCGCAGCTTTCTCCTCTACGACAACTACGAGGCCCTGCTGGGTTACAACTGCGCGCACAGCTATGCGCTCAGCGTCGGTCTCCTCGCCGACCGGCTTCGCTAGTCTGCGAACCCCAAGAACACGATGCGGCAGCCCTGAAGGGCCGAGCTATACGTTGCCCGACGGCAGGACTCCCTCTGCGGATCAGCTTGTCTTGGGCCACCTCGACTGAAAGAATGCTGCCGTGATTACGGCGGTGGCGGAGATCCTGCCGCAGCTCGTGTGGACGGCCGACGCCTCAGGTGCGGTTGACTACGTGAACCTGCGGTGGTCGGAGTACACCGGGCTGGCCTCGACGGCGATCGTCGGCGACGGCTGGACCCAGGTGCTGCATCCCGACGATCTGGAGCGTACCTCGGCAAGCTGGCGAGACGCCGTACGCGAGCAGGCACCGTACGAGATCACCTACCGCCTCCGCCGTCACGACGGCGTGTACCGCTGGCATCTCGCGCGCGCCGCGCGGCTCCGCGCCGGCCCGGACGAGAACCCCCGCTGGTTCGGCACGTGCACCGACATCCACGATCAGAAACGATCTGAAGACAGCCAGCGCCTCCTGGTCGAGAGCAGCCGTGTGCTCGCGGCGTCGTTCGACCTGCGCAGCACGGTGCCGACGGTCGCGACGATGATGGCGAGCTGGTTCCGCGGCTATTGCCTGGTCGACCTGATTGTCGATGACCGCCTCGAACGCGTGGCTGCCGCGCACTGGGATCCGGACAAGCAGGAGCTGATCGAGGAAATGCGCGGCTTCTCACCCGGCGACGATCGGCGGAGCCCGCTCTGGCGCGTCGTCACGACTCGCGGCAGGTGGAGGTGTGCAACACGATTACCGACGATGTCATCAAGCGGGCGTCCAGTCGGATCGGCATGCCGAGGTGCGTCGCGCACTCGGCGGCACCGGCTACATCATCGCGCCGCTGATCGCCGGCGGTCGGGCGGTCGGCAGCCTGATGATTGGCGCGACGTCCGGTGAGCCGTTCGAGGCGGTCGATGCGCGGCCGGTCGAGGAGCTCGGCGTACCGCATGGCGATCGCGGTGGCGAACGCGCGCGCCTTCACCGAGGCGCTCGAAGCCAACCGGCTGAAGGACGAGTTCCTCGCGATCGTCTCGCACGAGCTGCGGACGCCGCTCAACGCCATGCGCGGATGGATGTCGCTGCTGCGCGCGGCGCGGCTGACCGAGGAGCAGCAGGTCCACGCCCTCGACGTCATCGACCGCAACATCGGCGCGCAGACGCAGCTGGTCGAAGATCTGCTCGACATCTCCCGGATCGTCAGCGGCCGCATGCGGCTCAGCGTGCAGCCGGTCGATCTCGAAAGCGTCGTGAACGCGGCGATCGATTCGGTCGGGCCGGCGGCCGCGGCGAAGGAGATCCGCCTGCAGTCATCGATCGACGTGCCGGACGGCTGGATCCACGGTGATCCGGACCGCCTGCAGCAGATCATCTGGAACCTGCTGTCGAACGCCATCAAGTTCACGCCGCGCGGCGGCCGGGTGGATGTCGATGGTGCGGCGGCCACGACGGTCACGCCGAGCTGATCGTGACCGACACCGGCCAGGGCATCAGCCCGGACTTCCTGCCGCACGTGTTCGACCGGTTCCGCCAGGCCGACGGCACGACGACGCGCAGCTTCGGGGTCTTGGCCTCGGGCCTGGCGATCGTTCGCCACCTCGCCGAGCTGCACGGCGGCACGGTGACGGCGCAGAGTGAAGGGGAGGGGCGCGGCGCGACCTTCACCCTCGCGCTGCCTGCCGGTGCGGCGCCGCCGCGTCGCGCTGACGCGCAGGAAGCGACCTCGGCCGGCTGAACGATCCGCCAGCCGGAGAGACCGGCCGCCCGCGTCGTTGCCGGTTCGATGAACGCCAGCGACAGCAGGATCACGGTCGAGAGCGCCATCACCAGTCCGGCCGTCGCGTCCTGATCCTCGATCGCGAGCGGCCGCCGCGATCATCAGCAGCGCCAGCGCCGCATCCACCGCGATGACCCAGGGAAAGACGAGCGCGCGCTGCCGCGCAGGTTCGCCGGGTGCACGCGCGACGTGAAGACCAGGTTCATCCTCGACCGTGATCGAGATCGGTGGCGAGTACCATCGCGGCAAAGAACACGCGCGAGCCGTTCGGCGCGCCGATCCAGGGCCGGAGCGCCCAGGCGATCGCCGGCATCGCGACGAGCGAGATCGGCGATCGCCAGCCTGGTGAAACTGCCACCACCACAGCGACGGCTCACTCGCGGTGCCGCGGACGGCGCTCGCCGGCCGCGCGCGCAGCGCCGCCGCCAGCTCGATGCCGGACGCAAAGCGCTCCTCGGGAGCGGCGCGGAGGCATCGCCGTGCGATCTGCTGCACGTCCGGCGCGCTCCAGGCGCCAGAGCGCACGACCGATTCGCCCTCGAGCATCTGGGCCATCCGTCCGAGCATCGCGGCGGGATCCGAACCGAAGGGATGTTCACCCGTCGCCATCTCCGCAGCGAGGACGCCGAAGGCAAACACGTCGGACCGCGGATCGACGGTGCCGCCGGCGAGTTGTTCCGGCGCCATGTAGCCCGGGGTTCCGGCCGCCGTCCCGGCCTGCGTCAGACGCGTGGTCGTCGGGCTCGTCGTCCCCTCGATCGGCCGCGCCAGGCCGAAGTCGAGGATCTTCACCCGTCCGTCAGTGCAGCGGATGACGTTCTCCGGCTTCAGATCGCGGTGGACGATGCCCTGGGCGTGCGCCGCGGCAAGTCCATCCGCGATGTCGAGGAGCGTCGTCGCAGCAGCGCCGGCGGCAGCGGGCCGTCGTGGAGCTCGTCGCGCAGCGTGCGCCCGCGGACCAGCTCCGAGACGATGTAGAGCTCGCCTTCGAGCTCCTCGAGGGCAAAGACCGTGGCAATGGAGGGATGGGTGAGCGACGCCGCGGCGCGCGCTTCGCGCCGCAGCCGTTCGCGCCGCACCGGGTCCCTGGTGTAGTCGGGCGGCAGCGCCTTCAACGCGACCTTGCGTCCGAGCCGGGTGTCTTCGGCCGCGTAGACGATTCCCATGCCGCCGCGTCCGATTTCCTCGAGGACTTTGTAGGGACCGAGCGTCCGGCCCGTGAGGGTCGCGTCCTCGTCCTCGAACATCAACTCCGGTGCGACACCCCATGCCGGCGTTTCGAGGAAGCCGGCGTTCGATGCGTGCGCGCGGAGCAGCGACTCGACCTCGCGCCGCAGGTCGGGATCGCTGGTCGTCTGCTCGGCGAGGAAGTCGTCGCGGCCGCCGGGTCGCGGTCGAGGACTTCGTGGAAGAGCGCGTTGACCTGCTTCCACCGCTCGGGGGTCACGACGCGCCAAGCTCGCGCGCCAGCCACGCCCGCGCCACCGTCCAGTGGCGTTTGACGGTGGCGGGGGAGATGTTCATTGCCTCGGCGGTCTCTTCGATGGTGAGCCCACCGAAGAACCGGAGCTCGATCAGGCGCGCCTGTTCCGGGATCGAGCTGCGCGAGCCGCTCGAGAGCCTCGTCGAGCGCGATCAGGTCGATCGATCGCTCGCCGCCGGCGACCAGCGCGTCGTCGAGGGTGACGCGGGCCCGCACGCCGCCACGCTTCTGCGCGTGGCGTGCACGGGCCCGCTCGATCAGGATCTGCCGCATCGAGTGCGCCGCGATGGCGCAGAAATGCGCCCGGTTCTGCCAGCGGTCCGGGCGATCCTTCAACAGCCGCAGGTACGCCTCGTTGACGAGCGCGGTCGGCTGCAGGGTCTGTCCGGGCTTCTCCCGTCGCAGGTAGCTCGCCGCCAGCCGGCGAAGCTCCTGGTAGACGAGCGGGAGCAGCGAATCGACGGACTCCGCCGCTCGTCGGCTCATCAGGGTACGCGCTTGATCGCGACCTGGTTGATGACCACCGGCTTCACCGGACGATCGCCCCGCGCGGTCGGCACCGATCCGATCCGCTTGACGATGTCCATCCCTTCGATCACCTCGCCGAAGACCGAGTGGCGGTTGTCGAGATGCGGCGTTGGTCCGAGCGTGATGAAGAACTGGCTGCCGTTGGTGTTGGGTCCGGCGTTGGCCATCGACAGGATGCCGGCGCGCGTGTGCCGCAGCGAGGGATGGAACTCGTCGGCGAAGTTGTAGCCCGGCCCGCCGGTGCCGGTGCCGAGGCGGTCGCCGCCCTGGATCATGAAGCCTTCGATCACGCGGTGGAAGACGACGCCGTTGTAGTACGGTCCGCTGCCGGCTTTGCCGGTCGCCGGGTCCTTCCAATCCTTGGTCCCTTCGGCCAGCCCGACGAAGTTCGCCACGGTGTTCGGCGCCTCTTTCTCGAACAAGCGGATCGTAAAGGCTCCTTCAGACGTATCGAACATTGCGTATGTACCGGATTCCACGGAGCGCTCCTTTGAACAGGCCAAAGCGTGATTATAGCGGCGGGAACTGACGCTGAGGGTGCGGGGACTGACGCTGAGGGTGCGGGGACTGACGCTGAGGGTGCGGGGACTGACGCAGAGGGTGCGGCTGACGCAGTGCGGACTGCCGCGAGCTGCGGAGTGCGGAGCTGGCAGCAGTGCGAGGTGCGGAGCTGGAAGCTGGAGCTGGAGCTGACAGCTACGAACTACGAAGGTCTTCGTTGACAATACGAAGGTGTTCGTAGATAGTAGCCCTCGCATGACGAAATCACCTACGCCACGTCCGACAGACGCGGAGCTGGCGATCCTGCGCGTGCTCTGGGAGCGCGGCGCGAGCACCGTGCGGCAGGTGCACGATTCGCTCTGCGCGAGCGGCCGACCGCCTACACCACCGCGCTGAAGATGCTCCAGATCATGACCGAGAAGGGGCTCGTCCGCCGCGACGAGACCGAGCGCACCCACGTCTACCAGGCGCGGCTCAGCGAAGAGCAGACCCAGCGTCAGCTCGTGCGCGATCTGCTCGACCGTGCCTTCGGCGGTTCGGCCACCAAGATGGTGATGCAGGCGCTGAATGCGAAGCGCGCGTCGGCGGAAGAGATGACGGAAATCCGAAAGCTGATCGAAGGGAAGGAGAGCGCGCGATGGCCGGGATTGAGCGCACTGGTCGACGATCCCGCTGGTGGAGGCGATCGGCTGGGCGTTGCTGCATTTCGTCTGGCAGGGCGCACTGGTCGGCGCCGTCACCGCCATCACGCTGCGGCTGTTGCGGCGGAGCGCCGCGGACGTGCGCTACGTCATTGCCGCGGTGTCGCTGTCGCTGATGGCGACGTTGCCGATCGTGACTGGCGTGCAGGGTTACCGCTCGGCGCGGTCCGAGTCACTCGCATCGGCCAGACCGAGCTCCGGACTCGTGGCGACCATCGGCGGACAGCGCCTGCCGGAGCGGAATCGCAACGGACGACCGGGCAGCCGGTATCAGCTCTCGCCGCAGCCCTGCAGACGGCGCGCTGCCGCAGCTCGAACGCTGGATGCCGATGCTTGGTCCTCGGCTGGATGCTCGGCGTCGGCATCCTCGCGGTGCGTCTTGCGGGCGGCTGGATCTGGATGCAGCGGATGAAGTCGCACGGCGCGGAGCCCGCCGATGCGGCGCTGCAGGCGATCGTCAAGCGATTGAGCCGCAGCCTGCACATCGCGCGCACGATCACGCTGCTGCGAGTCTCCCGGCGTGGACGTCCCGACGGTGATCGGCTGGCTGAAGCCGACCGTGCTGCTGCCGATGAGCGCGCTGGCGGGGCTGTCGCCACTGCAGGTCGAGGCGATCCTCGCGCACGAACTCGCTCACGTCCGCCGCCACGATTACTTCGTCAACCTGCTGCAGACGCTGCTCGAGACGCTGCTGTTCTATCACCCCGCGGTGTGGTGGGTTTCCGGTCAGGTCCGGGTGGAGCGCGAGAACTGCTGCGACGATCTGGCGGTCAGCCTCTGCGGCGACCCCGTTGTCTACGCCAGTGCGCTGGCCGATCTCGAGGAGCTGCGCGGACCCGCGTCGCGCCTGGTCATGGCGGCGAGTGGTGGCGTGCTGCTCAACCGCGTGCGGCGCCTGCTCACCGGGCCGGCGCAGCACGCCGGTCGCGGCCCCGCATGGCTCGCCGGCACCAGCGCCGCCCTGCTGGTGCTCGTGGTCATCGGGGGATCGTCGGCCGGCAGTCATTGAGCGCGGAGTCGACGGTCGATCGAGCTCGTCGATGCCGGCGATGCCGCAATCGTCCGCGTGGCACGCGCCGCGCCGCTGCCGGCTGCGAGGCCGTGCCAGCCGCGTCGCCGGCGCCGCCGGTCGAGACGCCGATCGCTGAAGCCGTCCCGGTCGCCGTGAGCGCACCTGAGCCGAGAGCATCCCGGCTGCTGTGAGCCTGCCCGCGCCGTGTTGAGACCGTCGCCGCTCGACGGGAACACCGCAGTCGCCCCCGTCGCCGCCGTCCCCGCCATCACCACCGTCGCCGCCCTCCCACCTGAAGGCGCGTCCAGCGTCCAGGGCACGGCGGACAGACAGTCGTCCGGCAACTTCATCTGGTCCAACGATGGCGAGAAGATCTCGATCAAGTACGACGGTGCCTTCGAGATCGATGACCAGGACTCCGGCATCAAGTCGATTTCTCCCGGTGGATTCCTTCACGTCTCTGACGGCGACGGGCATCTCGTCGAGTTCACGGCTGACCGCCGGGACGCTCTCGACACGCTACAAGGTGAACGGCCGTGAGCGCGCCTTCGAGCCCGAGGGACGACAGTGGCTCGCCACGATCCTGCCGCGGTTCATCCGGCAGAGCGGGTTCGCCGCCAGCAGCCGCGTCGCCCGGTTCCTCAGGACCGGCGGGCGCCGCGGCGGTGCTCGCCGAGATTCACGAATCGAGAGCAGCTACGCGAAGAAGCTGTACTTCTCCGAACTGCTGAAGCAGTCGCCGGTGGATGCCGCGATGGCGCGCCGAATCCTCGAGCAGGCCGGACGCGAGATCGAGTCCGACTACGAACTTGCGTCGCTGCTGATCTCCGGCATGGACAAGCTGCTGGTGGACCAGGCGACGCAGAAGGCCTTCTTCGACGCGGCCCGAACGATCGAGTCCGACTACGAGATGCGGCGTGTCTTCAGCGCGGCCCTGAAGCGCGGCACCGGTGCCGGCATGCGCTGGCCGCGGTCCTGCTCGAGGCGGCGCGCGGGATCGACTCCGACTACGAGGCGGCCTCACTGCTCGTGGAATTCGTCAAGCAGCAGGGCATCGAGGGCACCCGCGACGCCGTTCTTCGCGGTGCTCAAGACGGTGGACTCCCCCTACGAGAAGAGCAAGGTGCTCAAGTCAGTCCTGCGGCGCGGTGAGGTCTCGAGCGAGACATTACTTGGTGTGCTGAACGCCGCCGGGACGATCGGCAGCGGCTACGAAACCAGCCAGGTGCTGCAGGCGGCCGCGCGCGGACACGAGATCAATGGTCCCGCCCGTGATGTCTACATGAAGATTGCCGACCGGCTCGGGAACTACGAGCAGACGCAGGCCCTCGCGGCGCTCGCGCGGAGCGAGCGCCGCTAAAGGCGTCATGACATGGAAAAGGGAAAACGGCAAATGGAAAAGTGCGAGCTTCAGCGCAGTGCTACAAGCCCAACACTTTTCCATCTTCCCTTTCCCTTTTCCATCTAGAGCGTAGGGTGCATAGTGTGCCACTTGGTGGCGCGCTCGTAGGCCAGCGCCACACGCAGCATGGTGGCCTCGTCGTAGAGCCGTCCGGTCACCATGATTTCGACCGGCGCGTTGTTCACGAACCCGGCCTTCAACGCGACCGCCGGATGGCCGGTCAGGTTGGTGAGCCCGAGGCTCTGGCTGTTGGTCGAGCTGATGAACACGTCGTACTTCGACATCAGCTCGTCCATCTGCCGCATCAACAGCGTGCGTGCACGCTGGGCGCGAATGTATTCGACCGCCGGCACGAACCGGTGCGTGCGGAAGCTGTTCGGCCAGGTATTGAGTGACGGGTCCGCGATCTCGGGGCTGCGGGTCAGGTCATCGAACGCCGCCGCGGCCTCGGTGTTCAGAATGAAACTGATCATGTTGGCGATCCGAGTGCCGGGCAGTTCGATCGCTTCGAGCGTCGCGCCGGCCTTCCGGTAAACGTCCAGCGCTGCGTTCAGGACCTTGCTGCGTTCTTCGAGTCTGCTGCCGCTCTTCGGGTGTCGTTGCGCCGCGGCCACGGCCCGCACCCTCTCCGCGACCGGCGCCTTCACCCCGCCCCGTCGCTTCACCGCGGCCCTCGGCGGCTGCGGCCGGCGGCTCGAACTCGCGTGCGATATACCCGATCTTCAGCTTGGAGAGCGGCATGTCCGGGTTCCAGGCGAAGCCGCGCATCCACCACCGTCGTCGTCGCGGCCGTCAGGTCCGTAGATGGCGTTGAACACCACGACGCAGTCCTCGACGGTCCGGCACATCGGCCCGATCTTGTCCATCGTCCAGCTGAGCGCCATCGCGCCGTGGCGGCTGACGCGGCCGTAGGTTGGACGCAGTCCGACGACACCGTTGCTCGTCGGATGGCGAGATGATCGAGCCGCGCGTCTCGGTGCCGATCGCGAAACCCACCAGACCGGCCGCCGTCGCCGACCCGGGTCCCGCCGAGGAGCCGCTCGATCCCTGCTCCGGGTTCCACGGGTTACGGGTCCGGCCGCCGAACCACTGATCGCCCTGGGCGAGCGCGCCCATCGAGAGCTTCGCGACGAGGACCGCGCCGGCCTCCCGCAGCCGCTCGACGATCGTGGCGTCGTAGTCGATGACCTGCTTCTGAAACGGTGCCGCGCCGAAGGTCGTCGGGATGCCCTTGGTGGCGAAGAGGTCCTTCGCGCCCCATGGGATGCCGTGGAGCGGACCGCGGTAGCGGCCGGCCTTGATCTCGCGATCGGCCGCCGCCGCCTGCTCGAGCGCCAGGTCCTTCGGTCAGCGTGACGACGCAGTTGAGGCGCGGGCCGTGCTTCTCGAGCCGCGCCAGGTACATCTTCGTGAGGTCGGTCGATGAGACCTCGCGCCGTGCGATCAGTCCGGCGAGTGCCGTCACCGGCAGGAACGCCAGGTCCTCAATCGAGCCGCGTCTTCCGGCCGGCGGCGTCGTCGAGAGCTTCAACTTCGCGCCCGGCGTGGCTCCCGGCTTCGGTTGCTTACCGGGAAGATAGGGGCGGAACGTGATCGCCGGCTCGGTGTCGAGCGGAATGTCCAGAGCCCTGAGCTGATCGTAGGTGCCCAGGTTCGTATTGACGCCGCGCAACGCCGCTTCGTCCTCCGCCTTGCCGAAGTCGATGCCGAACACCTTCTCGGCACAATCCAGTGTCTCGAGGCTGATGCGCTGCGGCTGCTGCGCCTGCTGCGCGATCACCGGCGCGGCCATGCCGGCGGCAACGGCGGCCGGCAGCGCTTTGAGAAAGTGACGTCGATCCTTACGGCCCATGCGTCCTCCTGAGGTGGCCGTAAGCATACATCGCAGTGACGGCGTAGAATGACCCGCACCGATGGTCACCGATCTGGCGCGGGACATCGTGACCGTGCGCGCGGATCTCGGTCTGGCTCGAACAGGTCTCGTGAAGTTCGAGGCGAATGCACGCGCGCGGTGCCCGAAGGAGGTCAGCTCCACGCTGTCGACGCTCGCATCGAGCGCGCCGAGGACAACTTCCGCTGAGCGGCCGGCCTGGCGCCTGCGCTTCGATACGCGCGTGCTCTCCGTCGCTGACACCGGCACGAGGATGCCGATCGCGCTGCGTGAACACGTCTTCGAGCCGTTCTTCACATCAAGGAGCAGCGGAACGGCACCTGGCGTTGGGACGTGGCGACCATGTACGGAATCGTCAAGCAGACGGGGGGCGGTGGGTATCTGGAGAGCCAGGAGGGGCAGGGGACGACGTTCCTCGTCTACCTGCCCCAGGTCCCAGGAACTCTTCCGCGACGCGACGCGATGCCCGAAGGAGGGCAGCTCACGCTCTCGACACGCAACGAGCGCGCCGAGGCAACGTCCCCTGAGCGGCCCGGCCTGGCGCCGGCGCTCTACGCCGTGCTCTCGGTCGCCGACACCGGCACGGGCGTGCCGATCGCGCTGCGCGAACACGTCTTCGAACCGTTCTTCACGACCAAGGAGCAGGGAAAGGGCACCGGGCTGGGACTGGCGACCGTGTACGGGATCGTCAAGCAGACGGGGGGCGGGGTGTATCTGGAAAGCCAGGAGGGGCAGGGGACGACGTTCCTCGTCTACCTGCCCCAGGCCCAGGAGTCTTCCGCGCTCAGCGCTTCTCTTTGAACCCGGCCGGCATCGCGACGCTCGCGGCGTCCACCGCCGTACCCACTTCCTGGAACTCGTGCTGGGTGGTGAAGATCGTCGCGCGTGGCTTCAGCCTCTTCGGGCTTCTTGAGCTTGCGCGCCAGCATGCCGCCGAGACCGCCGCCGCCGCTGCTTTCCTGGCTGGCTGTCTGCTGCTCGGCGAGCTGCGCCTTTGACTTCACCGCCTCGAAGGTCGTCACCGTCGCGAGCGCGACGCCATCGAGCTTGTTGCCCTCCTGCTTCAGGCGCTCGGACGCCTGCTTGAGCATCGGGTACATCGCCATCACCATCGCCATCTGGTCGGCTGCGAGCCCAAACGACTCCCCGCCGTAGAGCTTCTTGTAGTAGCGCATGTCGAAGTCGATCAGTTCCTTCAGCGCCGGGATGTTCGGACCGAACCAGGTATCGGACGTCATGATCACGCCGCCGCTCTCCTCGATGGGCTTGCCCTTCTCCCGGAGCGTGACCGTCATGATCACCTGCCGCGCGTCATAGCCCGCGATCTGTTTCTTCTGGCCCGTCTCCTTGGCATCGAAGTCCAGCTCATACTCCTTGGTCGGCTCCTGCTTCTCTTTCGGCTTTTCCTCGTTGCCTTTGCCGGCCTGCTCGCGGGCGTCCTTCTCGGCCTGCTCCCTCGCTTCCTTGATCCTCTGGCGCATCTCCTCGAACGTCGTGACCCTGTATTCCTTCTTCTTCAGGTCGACGTCGTAGATTTTCTCTTCGGCGAGGTCGATGATCTGGCCGGTGGTGTCGCTCATCATCGACTTGCGGTCGCCCTTGACCGCGCTCGTCGACGACGATCCCTTCCTTGGCGGCCTTGCCGCCGAAGATGCCGACGATGCGGCCGAGCATGCCTTCAAACTTGACCAGTGTTTTCTCGCGCGTCCGCACATCGGCGGACAGGGGGCTGCAGAGCAGGGCCACCACTGGCAGCGCAATTGCGAATTTGATCCACGAACGTGTCATCTCAGGTCCTCCCAGGGGAGCTACGGTAGATTGCACCGGTGCGCCATTGTAACCTTGCTCTACAACTCAGCCGTTTGTGTTAACACCCGCTCCGGATAGCCGTCCTCCCCTCCAGTGGAACTTGCCGCGCCGCGGAGGCTTGCCGGCGTGACCGCCTCGCGCTTCGAGGCGCAGCACGCTATCGACGACGCCGTGCTCGTCCGCGGGGCACAGGACGGCGAAGAGGCCGCGTTCACACGCCTGTACGACCGCTATGCGCGGTTCATCCACGGCGTTCTGCTCGCACGCGTGGGGTCGGGTGAGGTCGAGGACCTCGTGCAGGACGTCTTCCTGACGGCCTGGAAGAATCTCGGCACGCTGCGAGATCCGGCCGCCTTCGGTGGCTGGCTGTCGATGATCGCCCGGAACCGCGCCGCCGATCTGCACCGGCGCGATGTGCCGTCGGTCGAACTCCCTTCTGATCTGGCCGCCCCTGGCAGCGCCTCGTCGATGATCGAAGCGAGCGCCGTGCTCGACGTGATTCGTTCATTGCCCGTGGCCTACAGGGAGACGCTCGTCCTGAGGCTGGTCGAGGGCATGACCGGGCCGGAAATCGCCGACCGGACCGGGCTGACGGCCGCGTCGGTCCGGGTGAATCTGCATCGGGGCATGAAACTGCTCCGCGAGAAGTTGCACGTATGAACGACCAGACACGACAGCTATCTCTGGGACCGCACCGGCCCGGCGGATCCTGAGGTGTTACGCCTCGAGGAGCTGCTGCGTCCGCTCGGCCATGCCGCGGCGGCTTGCGAGCGCCGCTGCCACTTCGGCGCCCGACGATATCGTCACGCGCCTGGGCGATCGCGCGGCCGGTGCTGACTGCGGCGGCCGCGCTCGTCCTCGGGCTGTGTGCGTGGTTCCTCTCGGGCGGGATCGGCGGCGGCTGGACGGTGCAGCAGCTGGCCGGTGCGCCGCGCGTCGACGGCGTGTCGCTCGATGGCGATGCCCTGCTGCGGCGGGGCGGGCAGCTGGTGACCGACGACGGGTCACGCGCGCGGATCGACATCGGCCGGATCGGCCGCGTCGATGTGGATCCCGGCTCGCGCGTCTCGCTCGTGACCGCCGGCACCCGCGAGCACCGGCTGTCGCTCGACCGCGGCACCATCCACGCGCGGATCTGGGCGCCGCCGCGCTTCTTCTTCGTCGATACGCCGTCTGCCGAAGCGACCGATCTCGGCTGCGCCTTCACGCTCAAGGTGGACGCCAGTGGCGGCGGCCTGCTGCGCGTCACGCACGGCTGGGTCCAGTTCGCTTACGGCGGACGCGAGGCCTTCATCCCGCAGGGGGCGGTCGGCGAAACGCGGCCTGGGGTCGGGCCGGGTACGCCGCGCTATGAGGATGCGCCCGCGCTCTACGCAGACGCGCTCGAGCAGCTGGATTTCGGGACGCCCGATGAGCCGAAGCGCGCCGCGACGCTGCAAGCGGTGCTCGACGCGGCGCGGCCGCGCGACGCGCTCACGCTCTGGCATCTGCTCTCGCGCGCCGCGCCGGCCGAACGGGGCCGCGTCTACGAGCGCCTCGCCGCACTGGCGCCGCCACCCGCGCGTGCCACGCGCGCCGCCGTCCTCGCCGGAGACCGCAAGGCGCTCGACGCCTGGTGGGACAGCCTCGAGATCGAAGGCACATCGTTCTGGAGCCGGTTGAAGAACCGGTTCTAAGCACGTGCGACGTGCGATGTGCGACGTGCGAGGTGCGTGCGACGTGCGCACGTGCTACGTGCTGCGACGTGCTACGTGCTAACAGAAGGATGCACGGCTCGTCCTCCCTGGCATGCGACGCGCTTTCAAGCTGCTCCTGGTGGTCCTCGCGATTCTCGTTGGTCGGGATCCAGTTCGTCAGACCGGCGCGGACCAATCCTGCCGCCAATCCTGCTGACGCCTTGACGGCCTACGTGCCGGCGCACGTGGCCGCGATCCTCGATCGTTCCTGCCGCGACTGCCATTCGAGCGAGACGCGCTGGCCGTGGTACAGCAACATCGCTCCGGCATCATGGCTCGTCATCGACCACGTCAACCACGGCCGCGAGCATTTCAACTACTCGAACTGGCCCAGCTACGACGCGCAGCGGAAGATGGCCATTCGCAAGAGCAGTTGCGACATGGCCCGCGCCGGCACGATGCCGATGCCGTCCTACCTCCTGGTGCACCGTTCGGCGCAGCTGTCCCCGGGTGACATCGCCGCCCTGTGCGAATGGGCCGTGCCCGTCGCCTCGCACCAGTAGGAGTAGAATTTGCGGATGCTCCGCACCGCCATTGCGGCCGTCGTTTGTGCGGCCATCACAGTTCCTCCCATGCAAACAAAACAGATTGTGAATGCTGGTCCCGCCCCGGTGGGTCCCTACAGCTCCGCCGTCAAGGCCGGCGGCTTGATCTATCTCTCCGGCACGCTGGCGCAGGACGACAAGGGCGCGCTCGTCGGCGACGGCGATGCCGCCGCGCAGACGCGGCGCATCATCGAGCGGATGCGCGATGTCCTCAAGGCGTCCGGGTCGTCGCTGGAACAGGTCGTCGCGGTGACGGTCTACCTGCGCTCGGCGGCCGACTTCCCGGTGATGAACGACACCTACAAGACGTTCTGGCCCAAGGATCCGCCGACACGCACGACCGTCATCACCGATCTGCTGCTCGGTGCCGATGTCGAGATCTCGATGATCGCGGTGCCGGACGGCGCGGAGCGCAAGATCATTCATCCGGCCGACTGGGCGAAGTCGCCCAATCCCTACAGCTACGCGATCCGCACCGGCGACACGCTGTTTCTCTCCGGCCTGGTGCCGCGGAACGGCAAGGACAACACGCCGGTCGGTGGCGATATCACGGTGCAGACGAAGGCCGTGATGGAGAACGCCGGGCAACTGTTGAAGGCCGCCGGCATGGACTTCTCGAACGTCGTGAGCGCACGTGTCTACCTGCCTGACGCGGGCGGCTTTCAGCAGATGAACGAGGTCTATCGCAGCTACTTCACGAGTCGACCCGCCGGCGCGGGCCACGGTGAAGGCGGGGCTTGCCGGGACGCAGTACGCGGTCGAGATGACGTTTGTCGCCTCGTCCGCGCCGCGCCAGGCCTTTGTCCCGGGCACCAACTTGAGCGGTGCCATCAAGGCCGGAAACCGCCTGTATGTTTCAGGCGTGCTCGGTCAGACCCCGGAGACGGCCGGCAAGGCGACCGAGCAGACGCGGGAGATCATGGCCCGCATTCGAAAGACGCTCGAGACTGCGGTTACACGCCGGCGGACGTCGTCGATGGCATTGTCTATCTGACCGACCTGGCGCTGTTCGCGCAGATGAACGACGAGTATCGCGCCTTTTTCGGCAAGGACTTTCCGGCGCGGGCGACGGTCGGTACCGGCCTGATGGGACCGGGTCCGGTCGTCGAGATCATGGTGACGGCGGTGAAGCAGTGAAGCCCCTGACCGCAGTGAAGCCACTGACTAAGGAAGACTTCGAGGCCGCCTACGCGAAGGTCTCACCGCACATCCATCACACGCCGCTCCTGACCTCGCGCATCCTCAGCGAGCTGACAGGATTCGACGTCCGCTTGAAGGCGGAGCTGTTCCAGCGCACCGGTTCCTACAAGATCCGCGGGCCGCTCAACAAGTTCACCTACCTGACCGAGGACGAGCGGAAGCGCGGCGTGGTGTGCTCATCGGCCGGCAACCACGCGCAGGGCGTCGCGCTGGCGGCGAAGATCCACGGCATCAAGGCCGTCGTCTGCATGGCGGAGAATGCGACGCCTTCGAAGATCGAAGCGACCCGCGCCTATGGCGCCGAGGTCGTCCTGCACGGGACGATCTGGGACGAAGCCAACGAGAAGGCGAAGGAACTGGTTCGCGACCGCGGTCTCACCTACATCCATCCGTTCGACGACATGCAGCTGATTGCCGGGCAGGGGACGGTCGGCCTCGAAATCATGCAGGACTGGCCCGATGTCGACGTCGTCGTCGCGCCGATCGGCGGCGGCGGGCTTGATCTCGGGCGTGTCGATGGCGGTCAAGGCGTTCAAGCCGTCCGCGCGGGTGATTGGGGTCGAGTCCTCCGGCGCTCCCGGCATGCACGACAGCGTCGCGGCCGGTCATGTGGTGACGCTCGACCGGGTCGACTGCATCATCGACGGCCTGCGCGTGAAGCGGGTGGGGGAGACGACCTTCGAGGTCGTGCGCCAGTTCGTTGACGAGATCGTCACGCTCCCCGACGCGCAGATATTCGAGGCGATGCTCTGGATCATGGGCCACGCCAAGCTGGTGGTGGAAGGTGCTGCCGCGTCACCGGTCGGCGCGCTGCTGCAAGGGTTGGTCAAGGCGCCGAAGGGTTCGAAGGTCGTCTGCATCCTGAGCGGCGGCAACGTCAACCTCGACCAGTTGAAGGGCCTGCGCTGGAACTAAATGACGGAAAGCCCTGTCCGCATTGGCGTTTCCGCGTGCCTCCTCGGCGAAGAGGTGCGGTTCGACGGCGGGCACAAGCGCGACACCTTTCTCACCAAAGTCCTAGGCCCTCACGTCGAGTTCGTTCCGGTGTGCCCGGAGGTCGAGATGGGACTCGGCACCCCGCGCGAGACGCTGCGGCTCGTGCGACAGGGCACCACGCTGCGGATGATCACGACGCGCACCGGGGTCGATCACACCGACGGCATGAACCTCTGGTCCGCGAAGCGACTCGCGGAACTCGAACGTGAGAACCTGTCGGGATACGTGCTGAAGAAGGACTCGCCGAGCTGCGGCATGGAGCGCGTCAAGACCTACGGCGACGGTATGCCGGCGCGAGACGGGCGCGGGATCTTCGCCGCTGCGTTGCTGCGCCACCTGCCGCTGCTGCCGGTCGAGGAGGAGGGCCGCTTGACGGATCCCACTCTTCGAGAGAACTTTATCGAACGCGTCTTTGCGTATCGGCGCCTGGTCGAGCTCTTTCAACCAAGGTGGACACCCGGCGCGCTCGTCCGTTTCCACACGGCCCACAAGATGTCACTGCTCTCGCATTCGACGACGGCGTACAACGACCTCGGACGGCTGGTCGCGGGTGCCGGCGCGCTGCCGCGGGCAGAGCTGCGCCGTGACTACGCCGCGCTCTTCATGCAGACACTTGCGATTCCCGCGACGCGGCCGCGGCACACCAACGTCCTCCACCACATGGCCGGCCATCTCAAGAAGCTGGTCGACGATGAGTCCAGGGCGGAACTGGCCGGGTGCATCGAGGAGTACCGCACCGGACTGGTGCCGTTGATCGTGCCGCTGACGTTGATCCGCCACTACGTCCGCCGCCACAAGGTCGCCTATCTGGATGGCCAGATCTACCTCGAGCCACATCCGCGCGAACTGATGCTGCGCAATCATGTCTGATCCCGCCGGCGGCACACTCGATCCAATCAGGAAGGTCACCGTCGTCCGCGTCTCCGCCGACAGCAGGGCCACGGAGTCGGACGTGGCCGCCGTCGAGGAGCCGCTGGAGGTTCGGCTTCACGACCGTCCTTTCGCGGTCATCATGCGGACGCCCGGCGCGGACCGCGAGCTCGCGGCCGGATTCCTCTTCGCCGAGGGCGTCGTCGAGGACGCGAACGAACTCGGTGCGGTGGAGCATTGCCGGCATCCTCACCATCCCGATGTTCACAACGTCGTCAATGTCTTCCTTCTTGGTGAGGCCGTGGCGCGGCTGGAGACCACGTTGGCCGAGCGGCGCAACGTCATGGCGAACTCGTCGTGCGGCCTGTGCGGCCGCGTGACGATCGATTCGCTGAAGACCCGGGCCACGCCACTCGAATCGACGACATGACGATCGACGCGGACGTAGTGCATAGACTGCCGGATGCGCTGCGGGCGCAGCAGGCGGTGTTCGACCGGACCGGTGGACTTGCACGGGGCCGCATTGTTCACCACGAGCGGGGCGCTGATCACGTCGGCGGAAGATGTCGGCCGGCACAATGCCGTCGACAAGGTGATCGGGCGACTGCTGCTCGAAGAACGCCTGCCACTCGACAACCTGGTGCTGGTGGTCAGCGGCCGCACTTCCTACGAGATCGTCCAGAAGGCGTGGCTCGCCGCCGTGCCGATCATCTGCGCGGTCTCGGCGCCGTCCAGCCTCGCGATCGAGCTCGCGGCGGAAGCCGGAATCACGCTGCTGGGCTTCGCACGCGACCGGGCTTTCAACATCTATTCACACCCTCAGCGCATCCGCGCGGTGTGAAACCCATTACCTACATCCCCCCAAAACTGCCGAAATGCCCGGCTGAAAGTGTCGAAAGCGGCTGAAAAGGCTTCAGCCGCCTCTGCCTTGAATGGCACTCCGGTTGCCTCATCGTCTCGAGGTGACCATGAGACGCACAATCTTGGTTGGGGCGGTGGCGATTGTCGCGGGCATGGTGTGGACGGTCGCCTACCGAGTGTCGGCATTCACCTGGGTCGTGGCGGCGGAACTCGAGCGGGCGACCGCGCTCGCCGAGCTCTCGCCGCGCCCGCAAACGACGATCGTGTACGACATTCACGGTCAACCCGCCTTCACCTTCTTTGTCGAGCAGCGCATCGATGTGTCGCTGGACCAGATTTCGCCCAACATGATTCACGCGGTCCTCGCGATCGAGGATCAGCGCTTCTTCGATCACAACGGTCTGGACGCCATCCGGATCGGGGCCGCGGCATGGCGCAACGTCCGCGCCCAGCGCATCGTCCAGGGCGGCAGCACGATCACGCAGCAGCTGGCCAAGGCGGCGCACCTGTCGCCAAAGCGCACGTTCGAACGCAAGCTGCGCGAAGCGATGATTGCGTCGCGGCTCGAACAGCGCTATTCGAAGCGCGAGATTCTCGAGGCCTACCTCAACACCATCTACTTCGGTGAAGGCTTCTACGGTGTGGAAGCAGCCTCGCGCGGATATTTCGGCAAGCCGGCGGCCGATCTCGACGTGGAGGAGGCCGCACTACTGGCCGCCATCGTCCGCGCGCCGTCGCATGACGCCCCCTGTGTGTCGGCCACGCGCGCCAGGGCGCGCCGTAACCTCGTGCTGCGCCTCATGAAGGATCAGGGCAAGCTGCCGGAAGCGGAGTTTGTGGCCGCAGCCGCCAGACCGCTCCCGGGAGACGACCACCAAGGCCACCTCGCCGGTGGTGCTGACGCCTCAAATGCCGTTGGCGCCTACTTTCGCGAGGAGCTGCGCCGGCAGCTCGTCGCGCAGTTCGGCAACGAGCGCGTGCTGCGAGGAGGCCTGCGCGTCTACTCGACCTACGATCCTGTTCTGCAGAAGGCAGCCGAGGAGGCCGTCTCCGGCCGCATAGCGCAGATCGCCAAGTCGCGCCGCCAGGCCAGGGATCTCCAGGGCAGTCTTGTATCAATCGACGCGCGTACCGGCGACGTTCTCGCGCTGGTCGGCGGGCGCGACTTCCAGGCCAGCAAGTTCAATCGCGCCACGCAGGCGCACCGCCAGGCCGGGTCGGCGTTCAAGCCGGTCCTCTATGCCGCGGCGCTCGAGCGCGGCTACAGCCCCGCGACCATCCTGACCTCGCTCGACTCGCCGATCGCCACCTCGTCGGAGGCGTGGCTGCCCGGCGGGGAACATGAGAGCTCGCAGTACACCATCCGCCGGGCACTGAAGGTGTCCAGTAACAGGGCCGCCGCCCAGTTGATGCAGCAGGTCGGCACCACGACCACGATCTACTACGCGCAGCGGTTGGGGATCCAGTCGTCGCTGCCGGTTGTTCCCTCGCTCGCGCTCGGCACCGGCGAGGTGACGCTCCTGGAACTGACCGCGGCCTACACCGCCTTCGCGAACCAGGGCACCGCGTCGGCGCCACGGCTGTTCACACGGGTGGAGGATGGTGACGGTGTCGCCATCTTTCACAACACCGAACGGCATACGACCGCGCTCAGTGAAGCGACGGCGTACATGATGTCGAGCATGCTGGCGGACGTGATTTCGAGCGGGACCGCGACAGGCGTTCGGGCAGCGGGCTTCAAGCTGCCGGCGGCGGGGAAGACCGGTACCACCGACGACTACTCTGACGCGTGGTTCATCGGCTACACACCGCGCATCGTCACCGGCGTCTGGTTCGGGCTCGACACGCCAGCTCCGATCATGGCGCGCGGCTTTGGCGGCACCGTCGCGGTCCCTGCCTGGGCAAACTTCATGAAGGCCGCAACCCAGGGGCACAAGGCCGAATGGTTCGCAATGCCGAGCGGCGTCGAGAAGGTGGCGATCTGCCGTCTCAGCGGCGCGCGCGCGACGCCGTCGTGCACGCATCAGTACATTCCGCCCGACGTTCCGGTCGGCTCGATGGGCATCATGACGGCTGGATACCCAGCGCCCGTGCAGGGTCTGCCGCCGTCCGAGCCACCGGTCTACGAGGAGCTCTTCACTGTTGGCTCCATCTCGTCGGAACTGTGTCCTCTCCACTCACCGCAGCCGTCCTACGTCGGGATCTCGGGTGAAGGCGCGGCGCTCGCGCACCCGCGGCGTCCACGACGCCGATGGTGGATGCCGAGTTGCGGCGCGCGGGCGTGAGGACCGAGCGGGTAGTCGGCACTGACGGGGTTACGCGCGTCGTGATCAAGAAGAATTAGAACTCCAAACTTCAAACTCCAAACTCCAAACTTCAAAGTTGATCAGGGCCGCACCGACAGCTGCTTGAACTACACCGGCTCCGTGAGCTTCCTTTGGAGTTTGAAGTTTGAAGTTTGTCGTTTTAGAGAGCCCTGATCCCCAGCAACACCGCCAGCGTCACGTTTGCCGCGTGTCCGGTCCAGCAGATGCGGCATTCCAAGCCGCGGCTGATCAGGCTGTAGGCGAGGAACGCGCTCATCGCCACTGCCGGAATCGTCATCGCAAACAGCAGCAGCGGCGGGGCGCCAAACACGAGTCCTCCCGCGAGTGCGGCGTAGAGGGCGATGCCGAGGGAGGCGTTGGGGATGCCGAGGAGTGCCGCGCGTGGCGTGCGGAACAGCACGGCGCATCCGCCGTCTTCGAGACGGCAGATCTCCGGTCCCGTCATCCAGCCGGGAAGGACGCCGTAGTAGCCCCACAACGCGGCGGCAGACGCCGACGCACCGAGCAGCAGCGCGATCCAGATCAGGACTGACATGCGGGGCACCAGTAGGTGAGCCGCGCATCGCGGCCCTGTTTGGCGATCTTGATCGGCGTGCTGCAGCGGCGACACGGATCGCCCACCCTGCCGTAGACCCAGAGCCGTTCCGACGGGTCGTCGCGGCGTGTCGTCTTGCGGAACCCAAGGTAGGTTGTCATGGCGGCGAGTCCTTCGGACACGTTCGCACGAAGAAACTTGCGGGCAGTGGTCACGAGGCAGGATACCTGTTCGTCGGTCAGCGTGCCGACCAGTGCGAAGGGATCGACGCGGCAGGCGAAGAGGACCTCAGACTTGTAGACGTTCCCAATGCCCGCCATCACGCGCTGATTCAACAACACGTCCGCGACGGCGCTGTCGGCCCGTTCCCGTACTCGACGAGTCGCCTCCGCGGCGTCGAAGGTCTCGGCAAGGAGGTCGGGTCCAAGCTTCCGCAGTTCCTGGTGCCTGGCGATGGCGCGCGCCTGCAGCCACTCGGCGACCGGGATGCTGAAGCCGACGGCCACGAAGTCGGACGTCTTCACCACGATGCGCATGTCGCGCCGGCTGCGCTGCCAGGTTTCCCCGGGGCGGTAGATGTGCCAGCTCCCGTTCATTCGCATGTGGGTCCGCAGCACGAGGTCACCGGAGAACGCCATCAGCAGGTGCTTGCCGGTGGCCGACACCGATTCGACCGTGCGTCCCGTGATCGGGGTGTCTTCGTGGATGCGCGTCAGGTGGGGAAAAACGGATTCGAAACCGGTGACGATTTTCCCGCCGAGCGCGCGGTTCAGGGTCCGCGCTGCCCGGAAGATCGTATCGCCCTCAGGCATCCACGGCCGCCGTCAGCTGCGGTGCGGCGGATTCGGTGAGCCGGGTTGCCCGCCTCATCATGAATCCCATCGCCGAAGGATGGAACCCCGCTTCGACGAGGAATGGGGCAAGAGGATGATCCGCGGCTGGGACCCCGCTCACGTCCGCAATGATCAACCCGCCCATGCGCGCCATCACCGCGAGCTGCCACGCGAGCGGACGGCCAATCATGGACCGCTGCGGCTCATCGTCTGGCAGCCACGCGAGAATCTGGCGGCCGCCACGCGAGATGTAGGCGGCGAGGTAGCCATTGACGAGGATCACCTGCGCGCCCACGGTGCGGGTGGCGCCGCGGCCGGCGCCTTCTCCGCCCTGCCCGGGCCATTTGAGCATCGTGCCGAATGGATTCGCCGGATCGGTCGCGGCCATGACGACGACTTCGGGTTCGTCAGGCTCGGTGCGCAGCGAGCGCATCAACTCGAGTGCGGCGGGGAGTGCGAACTGCGTTGCGCCGACACCGCCGACGAAGTAGCCGCGGCGCACGCGCCCGGCGTCCTCGAGTGCCTTGAGCACATCGTAGACCGCGCTGAAGCCGCCATAGATGCCCTCGGCGCCGGCGACTTCGCGGGTGAGGACACCATATCGGGACAGCAACTGCTGCGCGACCGAGGTGGACCACTCGGTCGGGGATACCGGCGTGCCGACGCGTTGAGCGACGAGGGACCAGCGGCCTTCGGCCGAAGGCGGCGACACCCGTCGCGTGCGGAAGCTCCGCGATCCGGGCTTGCGCTGCCGCCGCTCCGGCGCCCGCGTGAATGCGCGCACCGCATGAAAGGTGTCATTGGTGACAAGACCCTTCCACACCAGGTTCCAGAGTGCATCGACCGTTTCGGCCGGGTATCCGTCACCCGCGGCGTGGTGAAGCGCGGCAAAGAACGAGGCGCCTTCGCGTTCGAGATGATCAAGGAGTGCGCGCTCGATGTCGGTGACCTCGACGTCCTTCGGCAGCATGCGCAGCCGCGGCAGGTGGTCGGTCAGATACAGTGCGATCCGTCCATCGCGATCGCCGACCGACTCGATCCCGCACCACACGACTTCGCCGGCGGCGCAGAGCGCATCGAGATCGGCCGGGGTGTAGCCCTCGACACGCGCGGCCAGAATCTCCGTTTCGAAGATGGAGGCGGCCATCGGCGCGCCCTGCAGATGCTCGATCGCGTCGAGCAATGCATCGAGCCCGGCCCGACGGCGGAGCAGGCCTTGCCAGGAGGTCAGCAGCCGGACGAACACCTGCGGCTCTACGGGTTCGACCTGCCGGCGCAGTTTCGCGAGAGATCGCCGCCGCACCGATTGCAGGATGTCGGGATCGGACCACTCGCGTCCTGACCCACCCGGGCGGAACTCGCCCTCGAGAAGTCGTCCCGCGGCTGAAAGCTCTTTCAAGAGGACGTGGGCAGCGGCTCGTCCGAGCGCGTACCGGCTTGCGAACTCCTCGGTCGTGAATGGCCCATGCGTGCGCGCGTATCGGCGCGCCAGATCGAGCGCCGCATTCGCGGCCGGCTTCAGGAGTGACTCGGGCAGGCCCTGCGGGAGCGGGACTCCGAGTGCGTCCCGGTAGCGGCCCGCATACTCCACCGGCAGCGCCCGTGCCTGTCCGCCGATGCTGACCATGATGGCGCGCCGGGTTGCCAGCAGTTCCTTCAGGGCGGCGTCGGCGTCCACTCGGGAACGCTCGGCTATCTCGTCGCGGGTGAGATCGCCGAGCCGAAGCAGCATGTCGTGAACGCCGTCGACCGATTTCGCGCGGTAGGAAGGATCAAGCTGTTGCGCCTGCGCCTCCACTTCGGCCAGTGCGTCCGCGTCGAGCAGTTCCCGCAGCTCCGCGTCGCCAAGGAGTTCGCGCAGTTGCGCCTGGTCGATAGCCAGCGCCTGGGCGCGGCGCTCGGCCAGCGGCGCGTCACCGTTGTACAGGTAGTTGGCGACATACGTGAACAACAGCGCCGATGCGAATGGTGAAGGGATGGCGGAATCAACCGTCGCGACCTTCAACTCGCGGGTCTCGATCCGCCGCAGAGTATCGACGAGCGAGGGGATGTCGAACACGTCGCGGAGGCACTCGCGATAGGCCTCGAGCAACATCGGGAACGATCCGTAGCGTGACGCCACACCGAGAAGGTCCGCCGCGCGCTTTCGTTGCTGCCAGAGCGGACTTCTCCCGCCGGGCCGTCGCTTGGGGAGCAGGAGCGCGCGGGCCGCGGCCTCGCGGAACTTCGCCGCAAACATCGCCGTCCCCCCGAGCTGCCGCACCACCAGCGCCTCGACCTCTTCAGAGGTGGGCAGCATCAACTGGGGATCCGGTGGTTCTTCCGTCTCGGGGAACCGCACCACGAACCCGTCATCGGTCCACATCGTCTCGACGTCCAGCCCGGTCTGCGCGCGCGCCCGTTCGACCGCCGCCATCGCCCAGGGGGCATGGATGCGCCCGCCGAAGGGCGTGAGGACGCAGATGCGCCAGTCGCCGAGCTCGTCACGGCATCGTTCGATCAGGATGGTCCGGTCGTCGGGGACCACGCCGGCGGCAGCCGCCTGGTCGCTGAGATAGCGAAGGAGATTCTCCGCTGCGCGCGCGTCGAGGTCGTGATGGCGGACCAGGCGCTCGATCGCTGCCGCGGGTGGAAGCGCCCGGATCGTGCGGACCAATTCGCCGATGTGGCGTCCGAGTTCCAGTGGACGGCCGGCCGCATCGGCCTTCCAGAACGGCATCTTCCCGGGTTCGCCGGGTGCGGGGGACACGATCACGCGATCGTGAGTGATCTCTTCGATGCGCCAGCTGGAGGCGCCGAGGAGGAAGGTCTCGCCGACGCGGCTTTCGAAGACCATCTCTTCGTCCAGCTCACCGACCCGCGCACCGGGGCCACGCTGGCCGATGAGAAAGACCCCGTACAAACCGCGGTCCGGGATCGTGCCGCCATTGATGACGGCGACGCGCTTGGCCCCGTCGCGAGCCGTCAGCGTGCCCTTCAGCCGATCCCAGGTGATGCGCGGACGGAGGTCGGCGAAATCATCGGACGGATAGCGCCCGGACAGCATGTCGAGCACGCCTTCGTAAACCGACGCGCTCAGATCGGCGAACGGGGCGGCCGAACGAACGGCTGCGTAAAGGTCGTCAACCGTCCACGGCTCGACCGCCACCATCGCCACGATCTGCTGGGCGAGCACGTCGAGCGGATTGCGCGGGTAGCGGCTCGATTCGATCCTCGCCTCGTGCATCGCGCGGGTGACGGCGGCACACGCGACGAGGTCGCCCCTGAACTTGGGAACGATGACGCCACGGCTGGCGGCGCCGATGGTGTGGCCGGCGCGGCCGATACGCTGCATGCCGCTGGCGACCGACGGCGGCGCTTCGATCTGCACGACGAGATCGATGGCGCCCATGTCGATGCCAAGTTCGAGCGACGAGGTGGCGACGAGGCCGCGGAGCTGGCCCGCTTTGAGGCGGTCCTCAACCTCGATGCGTTGCGGCCTGGCGAGTGATCCGTGATGCGAGCGAACCAGGACCTCGCCGGCGAGCTCATTCAGCGCAGCGGCGAGACGCTCCGCGATGCGGCGGCTATTGACGAAGATCAGCGTCGAGCGGTGAGCCCGGATCAATTCGAGCAGGCGTGGATGGATGGCCGTCCAGATCGATTGCCGTGCCGGCCCCTGCGAAGCCGGTCCGCTCGGGATCTCTTCCGGCTGGCCGAGACGCGCCATGTCCTCGACCGGCACTTCGATCGTGAGATCCAGCTTCTTCTTTTGCGACGTATCGACGATGGTGACGGGCCGGTATTCGCCGGAACCGGGACTCGACTCCGTCGAACTCGTCGTGAATGGAAGCGTCGGCAGCGCCTGGGGGAGCCGGCTTTCGGGTCGTGGCGGACTTGCGGCGCTTGACGGCAGGCCGACGCTGCTCGCGGCGGCCGCCCAGGAATCGCGCCACTTCGTCGAGCGGTCGCTGCGTCGCCGAGAGTCCGATGCGCTGGATGGTGCGGCCCTCGCCGACGAGGGCCTCGAGTCGTTCCAGCGAGAGCGCGAGATGCGCGCCCCGCTTGGTTGGCACCAGCGCGTGGATCTCGTCGATGATGACGGTATCGACCGAGCGGAGTGCATCGCGCGCGTTGGACGTCAGGAGCAGGTAGAGCGACTCCGGCGTCGTGATCAGGATGTCGGCCGGCGCGCGCATGAACCGCGCCCGCTCGGCCGCCGGGGTGTCGCCGGTCCGCACCGAGATCTCGGGCTGATGAAACGCATCGCCGCGGGCAGCCGCGCGGTTGGCGATTCCTGCCAGCGGTGCGCGGAGGTTGCGCTCGATGTCCACGGCGAGCGCCTTGAGCGGGGAAATGTAGATGACGCGGCACCGTGCCTTCACATCGGGCGGCGTCTCGAACATCAGCCGGTTGATGCACCAGAGAAAAGCGGTCAGTGTTTTGCCGCTGCCGGTGGGTGCCAGGATGAGCGTGGATTCCCCCTGCGCGATGGCCGGCCAGCCCTTGGTCTGCGGGGGAGTGGGGGTCTCGAACGAGTCGCGGAACCACTCCGCGACTGCTTCATGGAAGAGGTCGAGGGGCCGCGCGCTTTTCACCACAAACTGATTTTATCGTTCTGCATTGCAGGATCGCTCTCTCTCAGTGCAGAATGGAGGTTCAACCCCGACATCCCAAACCTCAGCTTTCAGCTTTTGCAGTGTTTTTTCAATTATGGGTGACGCAGGAGAAGGTCTCGTCGACGCGGAGGCGCGAATCCAGGAGCGCATGGAAGAACTGGAAGCCGAGCGCCGCAATCGCGGCGGCGGCGCTCCGAAGATCGATCCCGAGAAGGCTCGTGAGATCGAATCCTTGAAGCTGGCGCGGTTGAACTTCGTCAAGCAGGCCGAAGCAGCCACCCACCCGGTGCGCAAGCAGCAGATTCAGCTGTCGATCGCCGAGATCGACAAGCGCCTCAAAGCGCTCGGCTAGGCCGGCGCTTTCAAAAGCGCTGGGTTAGTCACGGCGCTTCAAAACGCTTTCGTAATCTGTTCCGCGAACGACGATACGCTCGGCGTTCGGGTGGCAGGATCCGGATCGAGCGCCGCCCGTACGGCGCGCTCGAGACGTGATGGCAATGCAGGCGCGGACGGGAAAGCCGGAACGCCGCGCGCATGCGCCATCACGATCTCGGCCAGTGAGCTTCGCCCGTACGGCAGCTCCCCCGTGAGCATTTCGAAGGCCACCACCGCCAGGCTGAACACGTCGCTGCGCACGTCCGGCGGAACGCCGTGGAGCTGTTCCGGCGCCATGTAGGCCGGGGTTCCGATGATCATGCCGGCAGCGGTGACGAGCGTGCCGGTGCCGGTTCTGTGGGGATCCCGGTCCGGGACCTCGCCCATCACCTTCGCGACGCCGAAGTCGAGCACCTTTGCGTCCAGCCCGCCGCCCGGCAGCAGGATGTTCTCGGGCTTGAGGTCGCGGTGGAGCACACCCTCGCGGTGCGCGGCCTCGATCGCCGCACACACCGCGGTCAGGATCCGCAACGCGCGGTCGACCTCGAGCCGTCCCTCACGCTGCAGGACGCGGCGCAGATCCTCGCCCCTGACCAGCTCCATGACGAGGAATGCACCTCCGTCCACGAACGTGCCGTAGTCAAAGACCGAGACGATGGATGGATGCTGCAGCCGGGCCACGATCTGCGCCTCGCGCCGGAACCGCTGGCGTGCCTCACCGTCGCTGAGTAACTCCGGCCGCACCACCTTCAGCGCCACGAGCCGGTCGAGCCGAACATCGCGCGCCCGATACACCGCCCCCATGCCACCGCGGCCGAGCAGCTGTTCGATCCGGAACTTGTTGTCCACGACACGCGGGACGCCCTGAACCGGGTAGAGGGGAGAGTTGTCGGCCGAGCAGGTCGCGGTCCCCGCTTCTTCGCAGCGTCCACAGACCGGGCACTCGACCATCGCCTGGATCGCGGCGGTCAACGCCTGTGTCTCGGCCGACGCCAGGCCTCCAGCCGATTCGACTCGACGCCGGAGCCGGGCGACGTCAAACCCCAGGCCGACTTGCGCCGCGATACTCGCGAGCAGCTGACTATCGTCGGACGTGTAGGCCTCCTCGGAACGCTTCTCGCCGAGAACGATGACGCCGACCAGCCCACGATCGGCCCCGACCACCGGCACCATCAATGTCGCGCCCGTGCGCTCCAACCACGCCTGCTCCTCGGCCGGCAGGCGCCGCGCCGGCGACCGTGGATCGTTCAAGAAGATCTCGAGCGGCTGATCCGACCAGCGCAGCATCGCCAGCAGGCCGCCCTCGGACGGCAGTGGCTCTGCCTCGCGATGCAGGGTCGATACGGCGGTCATCACGCCCGGCTGGATCCCATCGACCATGAAGGCGGTCATTTCCGGGTGGAGCGCTTCGTCGATCTGCTTCACGACCAGGCTGGCGAGATCCGAAGGATCCGTCTCGAACCGCACCCGCCCGGCCAGCGACACGAGAATCTTGCGTGCGTCGTACTCTTCGCGGAAGAAATGCGCGTCGAGCCAGGCGCGCGAGCGATGCCGGTACAACAACCCCACGGTGACCAACGCCAACAGCGCGAGATATCCGAGCCCGCGGCTCGCGGCGATCTCACGAATCGTGAGATCACTGTCTCTCGACAGCATCCAGGCCAGCGGCAGCGCCGGCAGCAACGCGATGAACGTCATCGTCCTGGACGCGAGCGCGTACTGTAGGCTGCGGCGCAGGACGACCCGAGGCCCAAGAACACGCTGGACGCCGACGGCATACACGAGCCCGAAGGCAGGCAGGAGTATCAGTCCGTGCAGAACGGCGGCCGCGGCGGCCGGGATCTGAATCGGGTTGCCGAGGAGCGACGAGAGGACCGGCAGACCATCCTTGACCGCGTAGGCCACCACGCCCGGAACCGCCGTGTAGACCGCCATCCGGATGCGGCGTCGCTCGTTCGCGTCATGGTTGAAGCGATAGCGGTAGACGCCTTCGACGATACAGGCCAGGTTGAGCGCCAGGGCAGCGGAAAAGGAACTGTAGAAGAGACCGGGGTGCGCTGCGCTCCATTCCACAATCTCCCCGAGACCGCTGATGCCCCACAAGTGCAGGGCGCGCGCAGTCGCAATCACTAGCATCGGCGACGCCAGGAGCCACGGCAGCGTATGAAGGGATGGATGTCGATCGAGCAGCGGCGACTTGGATGGAAAGTACAGGATCGCGAGCGCGATCACCGGAAAGGCGATCGGCATGGTGATCCAGGAGAACCCGGTCAGCGCCTCCCCGGCAAACCCTGGCCACGCCGAACCTCCAGGCGGACCCGAGTTGGCGACCCCACTCAGAGCCAGCGCGAGCACTGACAGCGCTGCCGTCGCATCGCTGCTGCGAAGCAGGAACAGCACGATCGCGGCGGCGGTGAAGACGACCAGCTGCACGAGTTGGCCAACCGGCACCTGGTCCGCATCCGGCAACGCCGGCCGCACAAACGCGATCTGCACGATTGCGTAGGCAACCGTCAGGACCAGGACCCCCGCGACCCCGTAGGCGTATTTGGGAGCGTTGTCGAGACCGAGAACGTTAGGGCCTCGCATTGGAGGCGCTATTTTACGCCGTACGACGAAACGGCGGCCTCGGGGGCCGCCGTTCGGAGGAGTGGCGTAAAAATGGAAGATGGAAAATGGAAGATGGAAAAGAGCTGCAGCTTCGGCAACGTTGCCACTAGTTCAACACTTTTCCCTTTTCCCTCTTCCTCTCCATCTCTCTAGAGCTTTGCCTGCGCGCGCGTCAGGATGTCCTTGAGCTCGTGCGCCTCGAGTGATTCCTGCTCGAGAAGCTGTTCCGCCATGAGCCGAACCGCGTCCTTGTTGCGGTTGATGATCCACGTGGCGTGCTCGTAAGCGTCCATCACGATCTTGCGGATGGCTTCGTCGACCCGCTGCGCGGTGGCCTCGCTCACGGTGTGGTGCTTGTCGGACTCGAAGGCGTTTCCGGGCTTCCGGAAGGCGAGCGGGCCGAGCGGTGACATGCCGAACTCGCACACCATGTGCTGGGCGATATCGGTCGCGCGCTCGATGTCGTTCGAGGCGCCGCTCGTCATGTGGTTCATGAAGATCTCTTCCGCCACGCGTCCACCCATCAGGACGGCGATCTGCGTCTCGAGATAGTCCCTGGTGTAGGTGTGCCGGTCCGCCTCGGGCAGCTGCATCGTCACACCCATCGCCCGACCGCGCGGAATGATCGTGACTTTGTGCAGCGGATCCGCGTTCGGGCAGCAGGGCGGCGATGACGGCGTGCCCGGCCTCGTGATACGCACAGTTCACGCGGTCCGCCTCGCTCAGGACGACGGAGCGCCGCTCGACGCCCATCAGGACCTTGTCGCGCGCTTCCTGCAGGTCGGAATCGATCACGCTGGCGCGGCCGGCGCGGCCGGCGTAGAGAGCTGCCTCGTTGACCAGATTGGCGAGGTCCGCACCGGAAAATCCTGGCGTGCCGCGCGCGATCGAGCGCAGGTCGACGCCGGATTCCATGGTGACCTTGCGCGAGTGGACGCGAAGGATCGCCTCGCGCCCCTTGATGTCTGGATTGCCGACCGTCACCTGGCGGTCGAAGCGGCCCGGGCCGGAGCAGCGCGGGATCGAGAATGTCCTGGCGGTTGGTGGCGGCGATGACGACGATGCCGCGCTGGGTTTCGAAGCCGTCCATCTCGACGAGGAGCTGGTTGAGTGTCTGCTCGCGCTCTTCATGGCTCAAAGAACTGCCACCGCGGCTGCGGCCCACGGCGTCCAGCTCGTCGATGAAGATGATGCAGGACTTGTGGCGGCGGGCTTCCTTGAACAGGCGGCGCACGCGGGAGGCGCCGACACCGGCATACATCTCGACGAAGTCAGAGCCGCTCGCGAAGAGAAACGGAACGCCCGCCTCGCCGGCAATCGACCTGGCGAGGAGAGTCTTACCGGTTCCGGGAGGCCCGACCAGCAGCACGCCCTTGGGAATGCGGCCGCCGAGTGACGAGAATCGCTCCGGCTGACGCAGGAAGTCGACGATCTCTTTGACCTCGTCCTTCGCCTCGTCAACGCCGGCCACATCCTGGAAGGTGACGATGTTGTCGCCGCGTTCGGCAACGTGGGTCCGGCCAGACATCGACGGGATCCGTCCGGCGGTGGCGCGATAGACCGTAAAGCAAATGAGACCGAACAACCCGAGCCCGGCTATGGCGGCCGGGTAGCTGATCGCGTTCGGATCCGGCAGCGAGGTGGCATCAACCCGGATATCCTTGCGGACGAGCTCTGTGACGAAGCCCGCGTTGGCCGCGAGGAAGTCTTTCGGCGCCACGGTCGTCAGGGTCGAGCCGTCCTTGAGCGCGACGGCGATGTGCCGCTCCTCGAAGGTGACGTGCGCAACGCGCCCCTGGTCAACGTGCTGGATGAACTCTGAGAACGCGACGGGCGGCACGACCGGTGCCGACCTGGCGATGTAGATAGCGGCGGGGACGCCTGTGAGTACCAAGGCGGCCGCAATGAGGACAAGGAGACGAGTGCGTACGCGTGGCAATTCCACAAAAGCTTCCGTTCGCGAAGGCAGCCTGACGGGAGTGGGAGCATTCGCAGACTTTCGTCAGCGAGCGCTAACCCGTCGAGCACCGAATCTATAGGTTGATGAAGGGCACTCCGCTGGGGACTGGAATGTGCACAGATTCTACAACGGGAGGCCCGTAAGTGGAAGTGAACGCAGGAAAAACCCGAGCTCAGCCGCTGGCCTGGCTCGTCCATTTCTACACCGCATCCGGGGCCGTTCTGGCGTTCGCGGCGGCGCTCGCGGCGATCGACGGACGGTTCCGCGACGCCTTCCTGCTGCTGCTCGCGTCCACGGTCGTCGACGCGACCGACGGCATGTTCGCGCGGAGCGTGGGCCTTCCGGCGGCGACCCCACGCTTCGACGGCGCCAGACTGGACGACATCGTCGACTACCTGACGTTCGTCTTTGTACCCATGCTGATCCTCTACCTGGCCGGGGATCTTCCTGTGGGTTGGGGCTTCTGGGTGGTGGCGGCGGTGTTGCTCAGCAGCGGCTACGGCTTCGCGTCACTCGACGCCAAGACGTCGGACTACTTCTTCACCGGATTCCCTTCGTACTGGAACATCGTCGCGCTCTACCTGCACGCGGCGCGGACGGCCCCGCTGTTCAACGCCGTCCTTCTTCTTGCATTAGTGGTGATGGTGTTTGTTCGCATCGGCTACATCTATCCCTCGAGAACGCCCGTGCTGCGCGGCACGACCAACCTGCTCGGCGTGGTGTGGGCGGTCATGATGCTGGCCGTCGTCTGGTTGCTGCCTGACGTCCCGCCGGCGCTGCTCGCTGGATCATTGTTCTTTCCCATCTACTACGCCGCGCTGTCGTTCTGGCTCCACGCGCGTCGTGGCACGCCGGCATGAAACAGGTTCGCGACAGGATCGCGGCGGGAGTCTTCATCGCGCTGGTCATTGCCACCACGATTGGCATGACCTGGCTGATGCGCCAGACCTATGTCGTCTACAAGCTTCGCCGTGGCGTCGGCGACACGGTGTTCCTCTCGGCCAACGGCAAGCCATGGTTCCGGCTCGACGAGCACCGGCGCGACGTTCCCCTCGCCGAGATCCCGAAACACCTGCGCGACGCATTCGTTGCGGTCGAGGACCACCGCTTCTACACGCATCTCGGGGTTGACCCGATTGCGCTCGGCCGCGCCGTCGTGCGCAACTTCTCGACCGGCTCGGCGCAGGGCGGCAGCACGCTGACGCAGCAGCTGGCGCGGACGCTCTTTCTGTCCAACAAGAAAAGTTACGGCCGGAAAATTCGCGAGGCGATTCTCGCGCTGAACATCGACGCGCAGTTGTCGAAGGAGCAGGTCCTCGAGCTGTATCTGAACCGGATCTACTTGAGTGCAGGTGTCTACGGCGTGGAAACGATGTCGCGGCATCTGTTCGGGAGGCCCGCAAAGTCGCTATCGCTGGCGGAGTCCGCGTTGATCGCGGGTCTCGCGCGCGCTCCGTCGGCACTCTCACCATGGTCGAACCTCGACGGGGCGATCGAACGCAGTCACGTAGTGCTGACGCGGATGCGGCAGGAAGGCTTCATCACTGAGGACCAGGAGCGAGCGGCACGGCGAGCGCAGATCAAGATCCGGCCGTATCCGGGCGCCGCGGATCCCCGCGCCGGATATGCGAAGGAACACCTGCGCCAGCAGTTCCGTGACCGGTTCGGTGGCGACCACCCGCCCGACTGGCAGGTTCAAACAACGTTTGTCCCGGAACTCCAGGAGGCAGCCGAGCGTGCGGTCGCCGAGGGCCTCGCCCGATTCCCGGACCCCGCCCTTCAGGCCGCGCTCGTGGCGATCGATCCGGAAACCGGGAACATCCTTGCGCTCGTGGGCGGGCGCGACTTCCGGTTGTCGCAGTTCAATCGCGCGACGCGCAGCCGGCGGCAGCCAGGGTCCGCATTCAAGCCGTTCCTCTTCGCGGCAGCTCTCGAAAATGGCTATTCCCCGGTGTCGGTCATCAATGGGCTGGCCAACATTGCGCCGCAAGGACCTGACGAATGGGCGCCGCGCAACGCCAGCGGCGACACCCCGGATGCGCTGACGATCCGGGCCGCGATCGTCGAGTCCAACAACCGGGCGGCGTCCGCGCTGCAACAGCGCATGGGATCCCGCCCGGTCCTGCGACTTGCTTCCGGGGCCGGCATGCACGACCTGCCGGACGTGCCCTCGCTTTCGCTCGGGTCCGGGGTCGTCACGCCGCTCGAACTGACGGCGGCTTTTGCGGTGTTCCCCAACGGTGGCTATGCCGTCCGCCCGCGTTCGATCGTGTCGGTCCTCGACGGCGATGGCAACGAGGCGCAGTCGAACGACATCGAGCGCGACCGGGTCATCTCCGAGCAGTCGGCGTTCCAGATGGTTTCGATGCTGAGCGATGTCCTCGACCGGGGGACCGGGGCTGCGGCCCGGCGCTGGGGCGTCCGCTTCCCGGCCGGCGGGAAGACCGGAACGACCAACGAATTCAAAGACGCCTGGTTCGTCGGCTTCACGTCGTCCATGGTGGTGGGCGTCTGGGTGGGGTTCGATCAGCCCAAGCCGATCGGGCGCGATGCCTACGGGTCGAAGTATGCGCTGCCGCTCTGGTCGGACTTCATGCGCCGAACCGCTCAGCGACGTCCGCCGCAGGCCTTCGAACCGGCAGCAGGGCTCGAGGAGGAGCAGCTCTGTTCGGTCTCCTATCAGCGCCCGGTCGAAGGCTGCCCGGTGTATTCGGAATACCTGAAGGAGGGTGACGAGTCGCCAGGCCGTCTCTGCACCATCCACCAGGGGTCCATCAAGCAGCGTGTGCGCCGGAGCATCGAGGGTTTCTTCTCAGGACTCGGGAAGAAGGTGAAAGGCATCTTCCGCTGAGCGAGAATGCCCATTTTCCCATTTCCCATTACCGATCAGGCCGTCGCGGCCTGCTAAGCTTGGAGCGTGCTGGCGGCCGGCGACATCCTCGACAACCGGTACGAGATTCTCGCGCCACTCGCTGAGGGCGGCATGGGTGCGGTCTATCGTGCGAGGCGCACCTTGCTCGGTGACGAGGTCGCGATCAAGGTCGTTCTCGGGGATCACGGTGACGGCGCCGCCCGCGATCGCTTCCTCCGCGAGAGCCGTGTCGCCGCCAGCCTCAGGCATCCCTCGATCGTATCGATCCTGGACTTCGATATGCCGCCTGGCGGGCAGCCGTACCTCGTGATGGAGCTGCTCAGCGGCCCGAGCCTGCGCGAGGAGCTCGATTTCCACCGTCGCATGGAGCTCGACGACGTCCATCGCATCATGCCCGGGGTTTGCGCCGCCCTGCAGCTGGCTCACAGCCACGATGTCGTCCATCGCGACATCAAGCCCGCAAACATCGTCGCGCATCAATATCACGGTGGTCAGCGCGCCTACAAACTCGTCGACTTCGGCATCGCGAATCTCCGCCAGGGCGCCGACGAGACACGGCTCACTGGCACGCACCAGTTCCTCGGAACCGTCAGCTACGCGTCACCGGAACAGTTGACCGGCCGGGCCGTAGATGGGCGCGCCGATGTCTACAGTCTCTCGGCCGTCCTCTTCGAGATGCTCACCGGCCAGTTGCCATTCGGGAGGCGGCGGGGATTTTCTGGCGATCGTGTCGGCCCAACTGGCCGGTCCGGCTCCACGCGTCAGGACCGTTCGTCCTGACCTGCCCGCCTGGATCGACGATGTCGTAGCGAAGGGACTGGCGAAGGAGCCGGAGGAGCGGTGGCCGTCTGCCGCGGAACTGGGCGCCGCGCTGTTGCGAGGGGACGGTCCTTCGAACGCGACGACGACCGCATCGGCGCCGCCGCCGGCGGGGCTTGCCGCGACCTACGACGTCGGCGAGAGGCTCGGATCGGGACGTCTCGGCAGCGATGTGTTCCGCGGCGTCCATCGTGCGCTCGGTCATCCCGTAGCGATCCGCATTCTCAGGCCTGGATCGCACCCGAACTGGACGGCGGCGAAGGAGCGCTTCCTCCGCGAAGCCAAGGCCCTGCAGGTCGCGCACGAATCCGTCATTCACGTGCGGGACTACGGGGAAGAACCGGGACTCGTTTATGTGATCACGGACTACATCCACGGGCCCAGCGTCCGGCAGCTGCTCAATGCCGTCGGACGCCTCGAATGGCCGCGGCTGCGGCCGCTGTTGTCGCATCTCCTCGATGCCGCGCTCGTCCTGCACCGGCGGAAGGCGCTGCTGACCGGCCTCAGTCCCGAGATCATGCGCGTGCGCCTCCCGGACCCCTCGGACCCGGCCGCATCCGAGGACGGCGAGCATCTTCTGATCTCGACGGCGGGGATCTGGTCGGCGCAGGACCTGCTCGCGACCCTGAATGAGAAGACCGTGCGTGGTGTCTCGCTCGAGGATGTCGAGCTGCGCTACGTCGCGCCCGAACTGTTGACCGGCGGTGCAATCGACGTGCGGTCAGACATCTTCACGCTGGGCGTGCTCGCCTACGAGATGGCGACCGGACGGGTACCGTTCGACGGGCGCTCGATGCCGGAGCTATTGGGCAGGATGCTTTCGGGCGCGGTGGAGGATCCCCGGCTGGGCGCGCCGGAAATGCCCGAGGCCGCCGCGGCCGCGATCACGCGCGCTGTGCGCCCGGCGCCAGGGGACCGCTTCGCCGACGTGCGAGAGTTCGCGAAGGCGATTGCATCGGTGAGGGGACGTTCGCGAACGGCCCTGTGATCGTCACGGGGCGGTTCACGAACATCGTCACGGGGCGGTTCACGAACCGCCCCTACATCGTCAGTTGCGCGATCGTACGATCGGGAACACCTTCACGCCCTCGCCGAGCGACGCGTCGAGGATGTTCCAGTCGACCAGCCCGTCGTCGGACCGGGGCTCGACCAGGTAGAACGCCAGGCGGCCGAGCGGCTGCTTGATGTTCACGACCACGGTGCCGGCCGGGAGTTCCCGTTCAGCCGCCACCCACTGCCCGGTCAGGGTGCGCTCGGTGTGGGTCTCGAACGCGCGAGCCGCCACACTGTTCCCGGTGATCTGAAATTCCTCCACTGCCACCTTGGTCGGCGCAGACAGCGTCGTCGTCCGCACACCGTGCGCGCGAAGGTGGTCGATCGCCTTGGTCAGGTCGGCCGGGACGTAGTAGGTCGTCGGCACCCGCTCGCTTTCCGTTGCCTCGAAGGTGCCGTATTCCGCCATGCGCTCGGGCTTCCGGTCGTCGGTCCGGAGCTCCATGGTGTGGCCGTCCACTGGGTGCTTCTCCTGCGTCGTCGCACCCATGAGGATCTCGACCTCTGGTCCTTTTGCCAGCTGCGAGCGGAGCCCCAGCTTCGTGCCGATGATCTGCTGAGCGTCGGCAGCCTCGACGACTTTGCGGACCTTCGGAGCGTTGGCATTGAGGAAGTTCATGTTCTCCTCGATGAAGCGTGAGGTCGCGACGATGCGGTCTTTGAAGCTGGCGTAGGCGAAGGCCTCGCTAAGGATGGCGATGCGGTTGCGCAAGCCGATGTAGTTGTTATTGAAGCGTGGGCCGGCTGTCGAACGAGCGCCAGGCGCGCTCCGGCGCCGGCTCACCGGCGCGGCCACGGCCGCCACCGAGGTTGCCGTAGTAGTAGAAATCCCAGTTGTACTTGGTGTGGATCGTCTTTGTGACCCACGGCAGCCACTCCTGGCGGATGAGCGAGATGATCGCCGGGTCGGTCGCCTGGTTCAGCGGTGGGGCATAGGTCAGGTGATAGGCATGTCTGGTGCCGTTGGTCGTGTGCAGATCCATCGAGACGTGCGGATCGTAGTCGTTCATCAGTTTCACGACCGCTCGCCCTTCCGGCGAATCGAGCTTCATATGGTCGCGATTGAGATCGAGCCCCTGCGCGTTCGGGCGCTGTCCCTGTCCGCCCATCGGACCGTGCTGCGGGCCGCGATTGTTCAGAGCGAATCGCTCATTGCCGTCCGCGTTGTAGATGGGGGCAATGAGGAAGACCATCGTCTTCAGCCAGTCTTCGTGTTTGCCCTGCGCGAACTCCCGGATCAGCATCTGCGCCGATTCCTTGCCTTCGACCTCGCCGCCGTGGATGTTGCCCTGGATATAGACGCGGATCTTGCCGGTCTGGCGGACGGCTTCGGGGGTCGCCGCGGAGGCGCCGATCACCGCCAGCGGCAGGGATCGCTTCTCGTTGGTCTCGCCGAACGTCGTGAGCAGGACCTTCTTCGGGGCCGCCTTGGCCACCGCGTTCATGAAGTCGACGACTTCCTGATAGCGGCTGGTCTCCTGGAAGTTGGTCGCCTCGGGCTTGGTCTTGAGCGCCTCGAGGGCATCCGGTTTCGTCTGGGCGGCGGCGGTGGCGCTGCATGCGAGCAGGACCGCGAGGGTCAGAAACTGTTTCACGCAAATCTCCTTGGGATCCCCGCATGATATCCGGCTCCTCACGGAAACTCCCAACTTCCAACCTCCAAGTACCAAATTTGACTTTGGATTTTGGAAGGTGGAACTTGGAAGTTGAGGACCACGGGCCGCAGGCGCCCTCCTATGGACGAGGGCGAAGCTCGTCAGGCCGTATATAATTGCGAGCTTGCAGCAGTTTTGGAGGTGGTGAGAATGTTTGTACGGAAACTATCGGCGTTTCTCGCGCTGATTCTAGCGGTTTACGCCGCGCCGGCTTATGCCCAGCAGACCGGTTCGATCGTCGGGAAGGTCGTCGACAGCGGCGGTGGCGTGCTGCCCGGAGTGACGGTTGAGGCGAGTTCCAGCGTCCTCCCCACGCCTCGCACCACTGTGAGCGGTGCAAATGGCGAGTATCGTCTGCCCGCTTTGCCGCCAGGTGATTACACCGTCAAGTTCGAACTCGCCGGCATGCAGCCGGCGACGCGGAAGGCCCAGGTTCAGCTCAACGCCGAGACGGTAGTGGAAGCGACCCTCGGCGTTGGCGGCGTCACGGAAACCGTCGAAGTGACAGCGACCTCGTCGCTGGTCGATCCAAATTCTCCGACGATTAAGAGCGGTGTGTCGAACGAGCAAATCATGTCCCTCCCGGTGGGTCAGGAGTATCGCGATCTGCTCAAGCTGATTCCAGGCGTGCAGTTCAGCCAGGACGAGACGCGTGGGCCAAGCGCGGGCGGTAGCGGACAGGACAACGTCTACCGCTTCGACGGGGCAAATGTGACGATGCCGCTCTTCGGCACCCTCGCGTCTGAACCGGCCTCGCACGACATCGCACAGGTCACAACGGTCAAGGGCGCTGCCAATGCTGTCGATTTCGACCGTTCCGGCGGATTCACGATCGACTCGGTGAGCAAGTCTGGCACCAACCGGTATCGTGGACTGGTCAGTTATCAGGTTCAGACCGAAGGCATGGTCGGGGCACTGAACACCGGCAGTGCCTCCCGTTACGAACAGGATCGCAGCTGGCTGGTCGCCAGCCTGGGCGGTCCGATCGTCCCCGAAAAGCTGTTCTTCTACGGCTCGTATTTTCGGCCTGAGAACTCGCGCGGCGACCGCACCAACCTGTATGGCGAGCTTCCGGAGTACCAGCGGGAAAGGAACGAAGGCTTCGGCAAGTTGACCTTCACGCCCCTGAGCACGCTTCTGTTCAATGTCAGCTATCGCGACTCCGTTCGTGAAGATACGAGCGCGCTGTTCGAGGCGAACGCGGCCCCGTCGACAGGCACCGGCAGCGAGTGGGCGCAGAAAATCGGTACCGGCGAAGCGTCGTGGATCATCAACAACCGGAGCCATGCGACGTTCAAATACACGCACTTCGCCCTCGAGACGGTATCGAAGCCGGACATCGTGTCGAGCGCGACCATCAACACTGCTCCAGGCACTCGCCTGGATGTCGCGAGTTTGGATCAGCAGGGCCTGCTGACGGTCCCAACATTGAGGACCGGCAATGACGCCCATAACGCCTTCGTTCAGCCGCTGATCGATCGCTATGGATACGTTCTGAACGGCACCAAGGTTGGTGGAGGCACCGCCGGGGTCGCGTCGACCTTCGATGGAAACGACTTCTTCCGTGACTCCGCCCAGGTCGGCTACAACGTTAGCTTCGGTGGCTCGGTGCGCCACGAACTGCACTTCGGGTATCAGTGGTATGTCGATGCCGAGGATCTCGAACGCACGTCGAACGGCTGGGGCTCGATCACGGTGCCCGCCGGAACCACCAACCTGAACGGCCAGCCGATCTTCTACACCGCGAGATACCTCCAGGGCACGACCGGCCTGATACCCAAGATTCACTCCGAGTACCGCTCGCAGAATATCGAGATCAACGACGTCATTGCCGTTGGCAACTGGACGTTCAATGCCGGGCTGATTGCGAGTAACGACACGCTGTATGGCCAAGGGCTGAAGGAAGATGCTTCGACCGTCTCGGGCTACACGTTGTCGCGCGGAACGAAGTACGAGATGTACGACATTTCCTTCGGAGAGCAGATTCAGCCGCGCCTCGGGGCTACTTGGGCATACAACGGCCGCGACACGGTGTACGGCGGCTACGCTCGCTACAACCCTGCCGCGAATTCATTGCCTCGCGCCGCCTCATGGGACCGCTCGACCGGGAATGCTTTCGTCGACGCCTTCTTCAATGCGGACGGTGTCTTGATGGGCACGGCGTTGAACCTGGCTTCCACAGGCAAGCTGTTTTCCGACGATCTTACGCCCCGCAGCACTGACGAATTCCTGATCGGCACAGCGAAAGAGCTGACGCCGCGCTGGTCGGCGCGGCTCTACGGTCGCTACCGTGAGAGCAACCACTTCTGGGAAGACACTTTGAATAATGCGCGTGTGAATTTCAATCCACCCGCAGGCATCCCGCGCGAACTGTATATTCCCAACCTCGTTGAGCAACTCACCCAGATCGGGACTGGCGGGTCGAATAACAGCTACGTGATCGCCGAGCTCGATGGCGCCTACACCAAATTCTACGAAGCCACTGTGGAGAGCGAGTGGCGCGGTGAGCGGGCGTTCGTGCGCGGCTCCTACACCTTCAGCAAGTACTACGGGAACTTCGACCAGGACAACACCACCGGCCTTGCGAATGACATGAACACGTTCATCGGATCATCCAACATCGCGGACGGTGCCGGTCGTCAGATGTGGGACAACAAGGAGGGCCGCCTCAGGGGCGATCGGCCTCACCTGGTGAAGGTCTACGGCTATCACAGCCTCCCATGGCAGGCGACCGCCGGCGGCTACTTCGTTGCTCAGTCTGGCCATCCCTGGCAGTCGGAGGATTACCGGGTCTATGTTCCGCTCGTTGGCACCAGCACCAACTCCTCCAACCGCTATGCGGAACCGGCTGGATCGCGGCGCACGGACATGCATTGGCAACTCGACCTCAATTACACCCAAAACATTCGGCTCCCGGGCAGCATGAATCTGCAACTGGTAGGAGACCTCTACAACGTCTTCGATGAGCAGACTGGCTACAACCCGCAGCCCAATGTCTTGAACTCTGTCTTCGGAGTGCCTCGCCACTACTACGATCCGCGCCGATTCCAGCTCGCCGTACGATTCCAGTTCTAATACACGGAACACACGGAACACACGGAATACACGGACACGGAAAGGGCCGGCGGAAACGCCGGCCCTTTTTCGTTGAACGCGACGCCAGTCAGCGCTTGAAAAGCATCTCCCGCTCGATCAATTCCCTCGTCGTGGCATCGGCGTGCCGGCGGGCGAGGGCGATGCGAGTGGCGCGGTCTGGTTCGTTCAAGAGGACGCTGACCTGTGCGCGCTTGAAGAGGGCCATCGGATAGCCCGGGTGTGATGGTGGAACACGGTCGAGGGCGTCACGCGCCTCGGGGAGGCGGCGAGTGGACAGGTAAAGAACGCCCAGCTCCAGGTCGTGGCGGAAAGCCGCACCCTGCGCGACTCGAGCCCGCGTAAAGGCATCGATGGCGGCCTCGGTCTGTCCGGCGTTCATCGCGAGTTGGCCGAGCGCGACAAGATCCCCTTCGCCGGGAGGCCGCAATGCCAGGATCTTCTGGCGAAGCTGGACGGCCTCAGCGAGCCGGCCCTGTTTTTCGCGGACGAGGGCCAGGCCTTCGACGGCCGCGACCCGATCGGGCGTCTCTTGGACGGCTTGCTCGAGAATCGGGACGGCCTGAGCCCAATCCCGGCCTCGCGCGTAGTGCAGTGCCAGGTAGAGCCGGGCGTCTGCGGAGCGCGGCGCGATCGAGGCGGCCTGCCGAAACGCCGCAAGTGCCTGCGCGTCCTGCTTCAGCATCGAGTGTGACGTCGCCAGGCGTAGCGCCGCGTCCAGATTGTGCGAATCGGCGGCCAGGATCTTCTTCAGCAACGGGATGGCTTCCGCATAACGTTCCTGCACGAACAGCCAGGACGCCTGATCCAGCATCGGAAAAAGACCGACCATGTCGATCGGCCGCGGCGCATCCTTCCGGACGACCGGCACGGATGTGCCGCTGACGTAGCCAAGGCTCGCAAGGCTCCGCCGCGCCTCGTCGGTCAGATTCTCAGGGGGCCGGGACGCGCCTGGCGTGGGCGCGGGATAGTCGTCCAGCGCCTTGCGCAGCGGCGGCGGCAAGCTGGTGCCGGCACCGAGGTCCTTCGTCTCCCCTGGATCGGCGGCAAGGTCGTACGTTTCAAGGCGGCCGGCAAAGATGGCCTTGTGGCGTCCGCTTGCCGCCATGATCTGCGGCTGCCAGCCGTAGTTCAAGTACGGCTTCATCGCCTCGCCCAGTACGACCTCGTCCACGTCGGCGCGGAGGCTGTTGGTCGAACCTGCCCCCGCCCAATCGAGCAGCGTATGAAAAATACGGCGAGTGCTCACCGTCTCGTCGCTGGTGCCGGTCTTCACACCGGGACCGATCACCACCAACGGCACATGCATCGTCGACCCGTAGAGCAGGTTGCCGTGTTGCAGCTCACCGTGCTCGCCGAGACCTTCGCCGTGGTCGGCCGCAACGACTATGGCACCGGTTCCGCCGTTCCTCCGAACGGCGCCGTCGAATCCGGCGACAAGGCGCCCAATTTGTGCATCCATCGCGGCAACTTCAGCCAGATAGGGGTTGCCGGGATACTGGCTGCGGAACGGCTCCGGTGGATAGTGCGGAGCGTGCGGATCGAAGTAGTGCACCCAGACGAATTGCAGCGGACCCGTGGCCCCTTCCAGGTAAGCGAGTGCACGGTCGGTGGTCTCTACCGAGGAGCGTTCTGCCGCTTCGGCCGGCAGGCCGTCGTCATACTGATCGAATCCGCGTGAGAGCCCGAATCGCCCCGCGAGGACGAATGCCGAGACGAATGCGGCCGTCCGGTAACCGGCGCCCTTCAGTTTCTCGGCGGCCACCGGGTGCGACGATGCCAGGAACCGTGCGTTCTCGTGAACGCCGTGTCCCGCCGGATAAAGGCCCGTCAGCATCGAGACGTGAGAGGGCAGCGTCTCGGGGACCGTGGCGTAGGCATTCCTGAACAACCGTCCCCGGGCGGCCAGGGCATTGAAGGCAGGCGTTGCAACACCAGATGCCGCCGGCCCGATCGAGTCCGCTCGCGTGGTGTCGAGCGTGATGAGGAGAATGGAGGGCCTGGCGTCGGCACTCGAGGGCGAGGGCGCCGCCGGCTCGCGGTTGCAGGCGCTTGTGATCAACAGGGCGGCGGCCAGTGCGGTGAAGTGCTTCACGTGTTCATGGCGTTAGCGAAATCTGTTGCGCATGCGCGGCCGCACCAAGAAGGCCCGCGTCAGGGTTGAGGATGACCGACACCGGGATGGCGGCGACGAGATGGGCCATGGGTTCCTTGTCACGAAAGGCATCCATGAAGGCGCCAGACTCCAGTGCCGGCAGGATTTTCGGCGCGATCCCGCCCCCGATGTAAACGCCGGCGGTCGCGACGCAGCGAAGCGCAACGTTGCCGGCTTCGGCGCCGTAAGCGCTGAGAAACATGTCGAACGCTTCCACGCATCGATTGCAGCGGCGTTCGATGGCCGCGCGGCTGATGCGTGCCGCCAGATCCGATGAGTCCCTCGACGCACCGACACCCTCGCACAGCCGCGCCGGCGCGATGCTGTTCGGGGTAATGGTCGGCCCGGAGCCGAAGGCGTCGTGCGTGAACTGGTAGATGTTGACGAGACCGGGACCCGAGATCACGAGCTCCACGCCGACGCGGCCGAAGATGCGGCCGAGGGCGCGCACCATCTCCATCTCGCGCGGCGTCCGTGCGGAAAAGTCCGCGTGACCGCCCTCGGACGCGGCCGGAATAAAACGGCCGTCGACGTTGTGGAGCATCGCCTCGCCGAGGCCAGTCCCGGCGGCAATGACCGCGGCGTTTCCCTCGGGGAGTGGCACGCCGACCTGCAGGGACTTGAGCTCGGAGGGCTCCAGTACGGAGACGCCATAGGCAAGCGCCTCGAGGTCGTTGAGGATCCGCATGCGCCTGAAGGCGAAGGCCTCCGCGACCGCTGGGCCATCCACTAACCACGGCACGTTGGTCAACCGCGCCACTTGCTCGGTGACCGCGCCAGCCACCCCAAAGCACGCGGCCTCGATCCGCCTGGGCTCGATGTTCTGCGCGTGGAGAAACTCGCGCACCATCGGCTCCAGTGCGTCGTAGTCGAGCGTCACGAACTCGCCGACTTCGATCGCCCGCGGCCGGTCAGGCGCCGGCGCAAAGATCCCGAGCAGCGTCTTGGTGCCGCCGATGTCGCCGGCCAACAGCATGCTCTTATTAAACTCCAAACTACAAACCTCAAACTCCAAACCTCAAACTCCAAAACCCAAAATCAAAAGTGCGAAGCCCGAAGTGCGAAGTCAAATTCGGTTGCACCGGTCTGCTTTGGAGTTTGGAGTTGGGAGTTTGGAGTTGACAAGCGCTGGCAGTGTGGAAGATCTTCGCGTTGAATGACGACGCTCACGTCCTCTGCGGGTGGACCGCTCGGCCATCGGCAGGTTCGAAGCCTTTATCCAGGCGTTACCGAGAACCATCTGCGGTATCTCGAGAAGTGGGGGCTGCTGCGCCACCAGTCTCACGTACCTCGTGAGATGCGCCAGTACACCTTTCCCGATCTCCAGGCGATCAAGCAGGTCGCGTCGGAACTGGAACGCGGAACCCCGCTCAAACTCATACTTCGCGCCCTGGCTGCCGAGCGGCAGGGGCAACTGCAGCTGGACTTCCAGGAAGGCATTGCTTCGACCGATGCCCCGCGCGCGAAGGTCGTGGCGCTCGATCAGCATCGCGCCCGTCGAGACGCTCTGCCATCGTCACCAGCCGGCCGCGACGTCTCGGTCCACTTTCCGTTAGGAGATCCGCAGTCTGCTCTCGCCGCCAAGTACTTCGTGGAAGGCTCGCGCCTGGACGATGGGGAAGAGCAGAACATGGAGAGCGCCGCGGCCGCATACCGGAAGGCGCTGATCATCGATCCGGACCTGGTGCCCGCTGTCGTCAACCTCGCCAACATCCACTACGCGCGTGACGAGCTGATCGAGGCGCAGGCGCTCTACGAACGGGCGATCGGCCTCGAGCAGGACTGCTTCGAAGCCCATTTCAATCTCGGCAACATCCTGCATGACCTCGGTCGCTTCGACCGGGCGCTGCTCTGTTATCGGGACGCCGTCTCGCTCAATCCGTCCTACCCGGACGCGCATTTCTACCTGGCGGTGACGCTGGAGAAGACCGGCCACTCCCCGGAGGCCAAGCCTCACTGGAAGGCCTACCAGGAGCTCGCGCCGGAAGGCGAATGGGTCGAACTGGCCAGGGAGTTCTCGGAATAGACGCTTCGCGTCAGGTACTGCGAGTAATCCCGCTTCTTGGGTGTGCGGCGCAGCTTGTAGAAGGCGCAGTCGGGGCACCAGGATTCGGGCACGAAGCCTTCCTTGCCGGCAAACGGCAGCACGTCGCGGTGGGTGCAGAACTCGCCCGCGTCCGGATCGCACTTCCACCGGCACGACTTGAATTTCATCATCGCGGCCGAAGCTGCGGACGGGCCCACCGGAACGTCCGGTGTTTCCTGCGCCGCCTGCGGTTCTTCCGGGTTGATGCGCTTGGCCGGCGGGGTGAGCGGGTTGGTGTCGTCGATCATCCCCGGCGGGGTGTCGAATGGGTTGGTATCGTCGATCATCCCTGCATCTCGATCCCGACCGCTCGCTTGAGTGCTTCGAGGGCTCGGAGTTCTTCCGGCGCGACGAGAGTCAACGCTGTGCCGGTCGCCTGCGCACGCCCGGTGCGTCCAACCCGATGCACATACATGTCTGTGCTCGTGGGGACTTCGAAGTTCACGACGTGCGTGATGCCATCGATATCGAGCCCGCGCGCCGCCACATCGGTCGCCACGAGGACGCGGTAGGTGCCGCTCCGGAACCCTTCAACCGCCTGCGTCCGCTGCACCTGCGTGCGATCTGCGTGCAGCGCCGCGGCCTTGAGTCCGAACGCCGCGAGCTTTCGCGCCAGCCGGTCGGCGCCAGACTTCGTTCTCACGAAGACGAGGACCGGACCGGCGGTTCGGCGCAGGAACTTCGCCAGCCACTCCGTCTTCTGTGCTGACGGCACAGCCTCGGCGGTGTGCGTGATCGTTTTCGCGGCGCCGGCCGGGGCGCCGATCTGGACGTATCTCGCATCGACCACGATCTCGTCGGCCAGCTTCATCACTTCTTCCGCCATCGTGGCCGAGAAGAGCAATGTCTGTCGGGCCGCGCTGTCAGGCAACACCTGGACGATGCGGCGGACGTCGGGCCAGAAGCCCATGTCCATCATGCGGTCGGCTTCGTCGAGCACGAGCGTGTCGAGCTTGTCGAATCCGCCGGTCTTGCTGCGCATGTGATCCATCAGCCGGCCGGGTGTCGCGATGATGATGTCGACGCCGGACTTCAGCGCGCGCTCCTGGGGACCCATGTCGACACCGCCGTAGACAGCCACGCTCGTGATGTCGGTGTGGTACGTGAACCCTTCGACATCGTCGGCAATCTGCACGCACAGCTCACGGGTCGGCGCGAGAATCAGTACCCGCGTGTAACCGCGTTCGTCCGGCGCGGCGGCGCGCGACTTCAACATCCGGTTGAGGATCGGCAGCAGGAAGGCGGCCGTCTTGCCGGTTCCCGTCGCCGCGCAACCGATCAAATCATCGCCGTTCATCACGAAGGGGATGACGGCGCTCTGAATCGGCGTCGTGGCGTGAAAGCCGCGGACGCGAATGCCCTCGATCAGCGATCCCTCGAGACCCAGCGTTTCGAACGCCACGGGGCTGGGATCGTACTCGGCCTGGATTCGGGTGATCGGCGTCGGCATCGGCGCGGTCGCCTGATGCCGGGGCGAGGGCCGGCTGCTGCCTTTGCGCGGGCTGCGGCGGCCTCGTGCCGGTGCTGGTCTATTGGATTGGGGGGAATGGGAGTTCAAATCTGGTCTTAGCGAGCTCGGAAGGTGATGATGCCCCGAACGGGATCGTAGGGCGAAACGCCCACTGTTACGCGATCGCCGGGTACCACCTTGATACGGAAGCGGCGCATCCGGCCGCTCAACTGCGCAAGCACCTCGTGACCCTGGTCGCACTGCACGCGATACAAACCGCCGCTGTGGACCGCAACCACGGTACCTTGCACATCAATCAGATCATCCTTGCTCAAGCGCTTTCCTTTCTAATCAAAGATTGTGCCACATTTTACGGGTCGGCAGCAATCTCAGCCGGTAACCTCCAAGTGTCTCACGGCTGCCTCGACCTGCGCCGCCAATTCCGCGTAATCGTTGCCGGTCAACAAGATAGGCTCCCCGAACACCACGACAGCCCGACCTCTCTTTGGACGCGTCCAGGTACGGTGGAGGATCCGGTCGAGCCCGCTCAGCCGGACCGGGACGACCGGCAGCCCCAACCGGGACGCGATCATTCCGACCCCGGGCTGGAAGCGAATGATCTCTCCATGGTCGGTCCGCCTACCCTCCGGAAAAATGAGGATCGAGTAGCCCTCATCCACGATTCCGCCGATGTAGCGCAAGGCTTGCCGCGCCCCGAACTCCCGCTGCGGCAATGGGAAGGCGTTGAAGAACATCGACGCCAGGTAGTAGTTCGCGCTGCTCGTCAGGCGCGCTTTCAACCTGAACTGCTCGGGATGGAAGTGCGCCTCGAAGAACTCCTTGAGCATCGCGGGTGCGACCCGATACCGCCATCGCGGCGGCAGCGCGTCCAGGATGGCCAGAGTATCGAGCTGACTCTGATGGTTTGCCGCGAAAATGACAGGCCCTTCGATCCCTTCGAGATTCTCGAGGCCGCGCACCGCCGTGCGCATGAAGAAGCGGGCCGGCGGCAGAATCCAGGTAGGAAGGCTGAGCCGGCGCACCGCCCGGGCGGGCGCACGACGCCTCCACCGCGGTAAGTGTTCGGACGATGGAGGGATTGTCTGGACGTCCTTCGGCGCTGCCGCGTCGAGCGGCTTGAGCAGGGCGTCGAGATCGGCCACCGTCCGGGCGCCGGCAAAACTGACCTCGTCGACCGTGACCTGGAACGTCTCTTCCAGCGCCATCATCAGCTCGATCCGCTCGAGCGAGCTGAGACCCAGGGCCTCGATCGTGGTGTCTGGGCCAAGGTCTCGGCCGGGCGCAAAGCGCTGCAGCACCTGGGCGGCGCCAGATGCGCCGGTTCTTTGCGGCGGTGCCCCCTGGCCGGAGACCCATGCCTTCAACTCGCGCCGCCGCAGTTTGCGCGTGCCGTCTGTTCGCGGGAGCTCACCGCCGGGCCACACCGCCGCGGCGCGAATTCTCTGGTGATCCGCCAGGACGCTGTTGGCCTGCCCGACAATGGCGTCGATGTTCGCCCCCGGGCTCGAGCACCAGCACGGCGTGCACGCGCTCGCCTGACGAAGCGCCCACGGGAGCGCCCACCACCCCTGACTCGCGGACGCCCGGCAGCCCGTTCAACACCCGCTCGACATCGTCCGGATAAACATTGAGACCGTCGGGGGTGACGATCATCTCCTTCTTGCGGCCGCGGATCCGGAGGTGCCCGCCCGCGTCCACCTCGCCGATGTCGCCGGTATGAAACCAGCCGTCCTCAAAGGCGTTGCGCGTCTCTTCAGGCGCGTTGTAATAACCGCTCGTGACGTTGTCGCCGCGGACGAGGATCTCGCCGTCCTCGGCGATCTTGATCTCTACACCCGAGATCGGCTTGCCGACAGCTCCGCTCGATCCACGCAGCGGATGGTTCAACGTCACGACCGGCGCGGTTTCGGTGAGCCCGTAACCCTGGACGACCACGAAGCCGAGCCCACGCCAGAAACCTTCGAGTTCCGGATCGAGAGGCGCGGCGCCGACGACGAATGCCCAGAACTTGAAACCGAACATGCGATGCACGGCCCGATAGCGCCACCAGCGACCGAGCGGATGCAGGTGCGGCCGCTCGACCGTCAGGCCGGGTGTTTTGGCCAGGACGTGATCACGCAGGACTTCGAGGACCTTTGGCACGCACACGACGACCGACACGCGACGGTCATGAACCTGCCGCACGATGTCCTGCGGCGAGAGGCTGCGGCTGAACACGACGATCCCGGGGAGCATCGGGGGCACGAACGTCGCCATGGCCTGGCCGAACATATGACTCAACGGCAGCAGGTTCAGAAAACGGATGGGTGCGACCGGCTTCGTGTATCTCCGGGTACTTGGCAATCTCGCGCTCGATCGGAACGACGTTGGCGAGGATGTTCTTGTGCGTCAGGACGACGCCCTTGGGATCGGCGGTTGCACCAGAGGTAAAGATGATTTCCGCGATCGATGCGGGTGTCACGGTGGCCGATGACAAGGGTGGATCCGGGACCTCTGGCGTTCGGGATGCAACCGAGCGAATCGGCCAGACCAGTCGCGTGGTTGCGGGCGCCTGCACCACCTCGCCAACCACGATTGCCTTGGCCGCGACGATATCGGCGATGCGGAGGACGAGCGCCGGGGGCGAGCGGTAGTCCACCGGGACAGCGACGACGCCTTCGAGGATGCAGCCCCACAGGACAGCGAGCCACTCCGCCCTGTTCTCGCTCCAGATCACGAGCTTGTCGTCAGGGCCGATGCCGGCGGCGCGAAGGTGCCCGGCGAAACTGCGCGCCGCGGCGGACACCTGCGCATAGGTCCACGTCGAGGCCCGGTAGCCGTCGTCGTGAACGACGAAATCTCCTTCGATCCGCGCGAGGTCGTCGAAGACGTCGATGAGCGTGCGCGCCGCCATCCGCTGAATTATCATGGAAAATCCATGTCGCTCCCGCCGGCCTTCGCCGCCAGCGCGCTGTATGACAATCTGCTTCAGGGCGCACTGAGGCAGTTTCTCGGCCGCGCCACGTTCGAAACCGAGCCCATCCCATCGATGTCGTCAGACGGACGCCTGGCGATCGAGCCGACGCAGGATCCCTCCGCGTTGTCGATTCGGTGGTTCGGGTCGCGTCACATGCTGCGGGTGCCGGCGCGCCGGCCGTTCACCGCGCACGAAGTGCGGCTGGCGCGCGCGATCGGGTCCGTGCTGGCGACTCGTTACCGTGCCATCTTCGATCCCAAGCAGATGCTCGAGCGCGGCGACCTGTTCCGCGGTGCGATCGAGGATCGCTACATCGGCGCGTTCCTGGATCCAAACCCCGTTCCGACAGAGAACCGCTCCGATCTCGTGGCGACGGCGATCGAGGTGCTTCGGGTTGCGGCGCTTTCGAGTTACGAAAACAAGCCGATCTCGTCCGGCGTGCTGCTGCTCGAAGGGGCCACCGACCCGATTCGTGGCCACGTGACGATTGGCGGAAACGAGTATCGGTACTCGCAGGCACTCACTGGCATCAAGAGTTTCTACCGGCTCTGTGACGGATTACGAACGTTGTTTGTCGTCGGCTCTACCGGCGCCGTTCTCGACATTGTCGAGGTCGGCCGCTATGCGAATGCAGCTGAGCTTGCCGTCCCGTGTTCGGTGGCCTACCGGTCGCACGCCGTCGCGACCGTCGGCAGCGGCAACATTTGTATCGTGCTCAGCCCTTCTCACGAGATCAAAGTGTTTGCTGAAGGCGCTCAAGTCTTCAGTTTCCGCAACGCGCGGTGGCATCTGCTCGACATCCAGGCGAAGTACGACTTGTGGGCCGAGGCGGTCGGGAACCTCGAGCTCGCCGAGCGCCTCTTTCAAACCGCGCTCGACCTGGCCGACGCGCGCGAAGGCGCACTCTTCGTGGTGGTGCGGGATGCCGCCGCGTCATTACCGGAACTGGTCGCACCAGGCGACCAGCTCGACGCGATGCGGAACGTCGCCGGCGAGGTCCCGTCGCGGGCGCAACTGATGCACGTGCTGCGTGGCCGCACGGCCACGGGACTGGATCCCGCCGTCCTCGAGGGGCTGGCGCGCACCGATGGCGCGACGGTCATGGACTGCTCCGGCCGGCTTCTGGCGGTCGGCGCGATCCTGCTCCACTCCGAACCGCCGGAACCGCACTCGAACCTGGCCGTCGAAGGGGCCCGCACGACGGCCGCAATGGCGGCCGGCCGTTTCGGAGCCGTCCTGAAGGTGAGCGAAGACGGCCTCATCACCTTCTACGATCACCAGGAGCGGATCTGGGAGATCTAATGCGGATTTTTCTCACCGGCGGAACCGGCTACATCGGCTCCGCGGTTCTCGATGCGTTCGTTCGGGCAGGGCATCATGTCGATGCGCTGGTGCGGAACAGTGAGAAGGCCGCGCAGGTGCAGGAGCGGGGCGGGAACCCGGTCCTCGGTGATGCCTCGGATCCGAAATCGTATGCGGACGCCGCGGCCGCTGCCGATGGCGTTGTGCTGACGGCGTTCGAGGACTCTCCCCGCGGCGTCAAGGTCGATGAAACCACGATCGATACGATTCTTGCCGGCCCGGTAAAGCCCGGCCGCTTCATCATCTACACCTCCGCACTATGGGTGCTTGGCAAGGCGTTGACGCCGGCCGACGAGACGGCACCGCTCGACCCTATTGACCTCGCGAAGTGGCGTCCGGCGCACGAGACCCGCGTCCTCGATGCCGCCACGGCCGGCTGGCGCACGGTCGTGATCCGTCCGGGTGTCGTTTACGGCGGGGATCGCGGCATGGTCGGGGACGTGCTCAAGGACGCCGCCAACAGCCTGGTCCGAGTGATCGGTCGTGGCGACAACCACTGGCCGCTCGTCTACGACCGGGACCTGGCGGACCTCTACCTGCGCACCGCCACCCATCCCGACGCCTCGGGCATCTACCACGCCAACGATGAAGGGGACGAAACCGTCAACGATATCGTCGCGGCGCTCAGTGAGCATGCCAAGACGCAGCCGAGCGTGAGGCACGTGCCGCTCGCGGAAGCCAAGAAGAAAATGGGCGCGTACGCGGAAGCGCTCGCCCTCGATCAGATCGTCCGCAGCCCGCGGGCGCGTGCCCTGGGCTGGACGCCGTCGCTCCGTTCTGTCTCTGGCAACGCGGCGCGGCTGTCCGAAGAGTGGCGACGAAAGAAGCGCTCCTGACTCCTACCGGGTCGAGATCCCCGCGCTGAACATCATCATCGTCGAGGCGGGGTAGGCGGGTCGATCGTCAGACAGTTCCTGCGCGTTCATCTTGTAGAACCGGATATCCAGCGAGACCGCGAGGTGCTTGGCTGTGAACCAGCGGGCGCCGGCCCCGTAAGTGATCACGCGCGGATTGGATTCAGCATCTCCGACGGGGTTGTCTTCGAGCTCCGTAGTGAACGAGCCCCACCCGATGCCGCCACTCAGATAGCTGTAGCCGTCCCGTCGACCGAAATTGAGCGAAACCTGGGGCGAGATCGCGCTCATGCGGGTGACTACGGTCGGGCCGTCCACACCGCCCTCGACGGCCGGTGCCACCGTGTTGCTGCCGCGGGCGCGCAACAGCACCTCGCCGCCAAGGCCGAGCGCAACCGAGCGGCCGCGTACAGGGTAGACGTGGGCGCCGACGATCAGGCCCAGTCCGCGCCCGGGAAGGTCGTCCTCCGTCACACCGAGGCTCTCGGCCACTGATGCGGCGCTCTTGAATCTGGGGAACGCGATTCGCAAATCGACGACGAAGGGTGCGATCCGCTCCTCGAGTGGATCAGGAGGGGCGACTGGTGCGGGATCCTGGGCGGTTGCGGTCGTGGGGACGAACAGGGATGCGGCGCAACAGCAGCGCCGTCAGGGTCATTCGGAGCATGAGCGCCGATTGTACTCTTGTGCGAATGTCAGGCCCTCGTCCACGGTCGTGACGGTGCCATCGAGTTGCTTCTCGTACACGGCGCGCAGGATCTCGCCCATTCTGGGCCCGGCCTTGACGCCAAGCGAGAGCAGGTGGCGTCCGAGAACCAGAGGTGCGGGTGGCGCGTGCTCGACCCCGAGTTGACGGGCGCGTTCGAGAAACCAGTCCATCGACGAGCAGTCGAAGCCTTCGCCTCGTCCCATGCAGTCCGACTTTGCGACGCGCGCCAGCAGTTCCAGGTCCACCTTCTGCGCAAGCCGGCGGAAGGCGCCGTCTGAGACCGGGGTCTTCGACATGCCGAACATGCCGGGTTTCAGGTGATGGGCCGTGATGCCGAGCACTTGCCGGCGCACATCGAAGCCGCCGATGGTGTGCACGTTGAGGCGATCGAGGACCGCAGTGGCCGGCTCGACGCCGGCCTGCTCGTGATCGATCGACCGGATTCTGCCGTCCAGAAAAGCGGTCGTCGGCGGTTTACCGAGGTCGTGGCAGACGGCTCCGAGCATGATGGCGACCTTCTTCGGATGCGGCAGATCGTCGATCCGGGTTCGGGCCTGGTCCACCACCATGAGCGTGTGAACCCAGACGTCACCTTCGGGATGCCATTCCGGCTCCTGCGGGCAGCCCACGAGCGCCTTCATCTCAGGGAACAGGGTGTCGATGACCCCGAGCCGGAGAGCCAGGGTGAATCCTATGGATGGCCGCTGGGATTGGAGCAGCAGCTTCTCGATCTCGCCCCAAATGCGTTCCGAAGGCAGATCATCGAGCGGAATGGTCCGGCACAGTGCTTCCGTGGCCGGATCGAGAGTGAACTCGAAACGGGCGGCGAACTGGATCGCCCGCAGCACGCGCAGACTGTCGTCGCCGAAGGTTGACGGATCGACGGCCCTCAGCACGCGCCGGGCGATGTCCTCCCGCCCGCCGAAGGGATCGTCATAGACGTCAGCAAGCGGATCCCAGGAGATGGCATTGACGGTGAAGTCGCGCCGGCGCGCGGCTTCGCGCGGCGACAAATCGGGGTCACCGTGAACTTCGAAACCCTTGTGTCCGCGTCCGACCTTTGATTCGCGGCGGGGGAGCGCGATATCGATGTCGCCGACTTTGAAAACGGTGAAGCTCTCACCGACGGCATTCACGGACCCGAAACTGGCCAGCAACTCACGCAACCGTGACGCGGGAAGGCCGTAGACTTCGAGATCCACATCCTTCGACTCGCGGCCCATGAGACGGTCGCGCACCCAGCCGCCGACGATGAGGGCGCGACCACCCGCCTGCTGCACCGCCTGCGCGATCGCCCGCGCCTGCTCGCTCATGCGCCGGCGTTCCGCCGCCGCCCGTACTTCGTCACCAGCCTGTCGGTGAAGGATGGGGCCACGGCATTGATGATCGCGAGCGCACGCGACAACCGGTGCGGGTAGACCTCCGGGCGCGGCCGGCGCACGCACGACACGATCGCCCGCGCCACGTCGTCCATCGACTGTTTGGGTCCGAGGCCAGAGACGGAGTGGCCGAAGTCACGCGCCATGGCATGACGAAATTCGGTTTCGGTCGAGATCGGAAAGACCGCCGAGACATGGATGCGCGAGCCGGCGAACTCCGAGCGCAGTGACTCGGCGAAGCCGGCTTGTGCAGCCTTGGTTGCGCTGTAGCCGCTCATCAGCGCGATGCCGCGCTGCCCGACGATCGACGAGACGAGGATCAGGTGCCCGGTCTTCTGGGCGCGGAAAATGGGGAGTGCCGCCCGGGCGCCGTAGAACGTGCCCATGAAGTTCACGTCCATCATCCGGCGCATCAGGTCTGGCGGTGTTTCCTCGACCGTGCCGTAGTAGCCGAAGCCGGCATTGCAGATCATGATGTCGAGCCCGCCAAATGCTTCCCGGGCGCGGCCGACCAGTCGCGCGACGTCGTCTTCACGCGTGACGTCCATCGTCACCGCTTCAGCCCGTCCACCCGCGGCGCGGATCCGCGCGACCGCTGCATCCAGCATGTCGGACCGCCGTGCTCCGAGCACGACGCTGACGCCCGCACGGGCGAGATGCTCAGCGCACGCGAGTCCAATGCCCGACGAAGCGCCGGTGATGACCGCGGTGCGGCCCTTGAGATCCATTCCGGCATAATACCTGTCTCCCCATGGTTGACCCCTGCATCGACCTGCTCGCCCGACTCGTCTCCATCGATTCAGTGAACCCGTCACTTGTTGAAGGAGCGGCGGCTGAAACCGAGGTTGCTGCTGCGATTGCCGATCATCTGCGCGGGCTTGGTCTCGAGGTACATCTTCAGGACGTTGCACCCGGACGGCCCAACGTGATTGGTGTGCTCGACAGCGGTGTGCCGGGGCCGTCGCTGATGTTCTGCGGTCATACAGACACTGTCGGGGTTGAAGGCATGAGCGCGCCGTTCACGCCGTCGATTCGAGATGGCCGGCTGTATGGACGCGGGTCGCAGGACATGAAGGGCGGTGTCGCGGCAATGATCGACGCCGCGCGGGTGGTTCGCGATCACGGCCTGGCGCGCGGGCGTCTGATCATCGCGGCGGTTGTGGACGAGGAGTTCGCGAGTATCGGTGCCGATGCGCTGGTGAGGGAGTGGAGCGCCGACGCGGCGGTGGTCACCGAGCCCACCGACCTGCAGATTGGCGTCGGTCACAAGGGATTCGCCTGGTTCGAGATCGAAACCGCCGGCCGTGCCGCGCATGGCAGCCGGCCCGCGGACGGGCGGGATGCGATTCTTCGCATGGGCCGGGTGCTCTCGCGCCTCGAACGCCACGATCGTGCCCTCCAGGCGCGATCGGTCCACCCCGTGATGGGCACGCCCTCGTTGCACGCCTCGATGATCGAGGGTGGCCGCGAATGGAGCGTCTATCCCGACCGATGCGTGTTGCAGATGGAACGGCGGACAGTTGCGGGAGAGTTGCTGCCGGAGGTCGAGAGCGAAATCCGGAACATCCTGGACCGGCTGCGGGAAGAGGATCCGGAGTTCGAAGCCACGGTGCGCGTAGCGTTTTCGCGGCCGCCGTATGAGACGCCGACAGGGTCGACCTTGCCGGTGCTGCTCGAACGTTGTGCCGATGCCCGCGGAGTGCGGTCGGCGACGCGGGGTTTGAGCTTCTGGACCGACGCGGCGATTCTCGGCGCGTCGGGCATTCCGTCAGTCCTCTTCGGCCCGGGCGGCGCCGGGCTGCACAGCATCGAAGAGTATGTGCACGTCGCGGACGTCCTGGCGTGCCGCGACGTGCTGGCCGATCTCGTCCTGGCGTGGACGGCGGCGTAGCGTCTGACGCTACCGGTCGCCTACGCGCTCTTGCTCAACGCGAGTCGCTTACGCGCTCTTGCTCAACGCGAGTCGCTTACGCGCTCTTCCGAAGCACCAGCTGCGGCTTCAGCTGGTGACGCCTGGCATCACCCTCGAAGCGCTTGCGCGGTGCCCGTCCGTTCACTTCCCAGCCCGGCGTGTCGTGGCCGCACGAGGTGCAGCGCATCATCACGCGCTTGCCCTCGAAGTGCAGAACCGCATCATGCCCCCGGGCCCCGCACATCAACTGTCCGAGGCGACCCATCGCACGCGCGACGACGTTGGATGTTCTCTCGTAGGTGAGTTCGGCGGCTGCAGCCAGCTGTTGTGGGTAGTTGGTGACCATGGACGATATCCCTCGCTCCTGTTACTAGGACGCTCTGCCGGACTCGGCCGTTCCGTCCTGACAGGCTCAGGAATATCAACTTGCATGCCACGGCAGGGACGGACGGCGCAACCCGAGCTCATCCAGTCACTTACGAGGAAATCAGCCGGAAACGGGCACTTCCATCGGGCGAAAGTGTGTAGCGGTTTGAACAGGCCCCGCGCCGCCGGATGGCGGTTCGATTCCTTGGATTGGTAATCGAAGCCCTACCTCGGCAGTACGGTGAGGCTAGCGCTCGCTGAGGATGCCGCGGAGCACAAACCCGATGTTGGCTGGGCGCTCGCCCAGCCGGCGCATGAAGTAGGGGAACCATTCCCGCCCAAAGGGAACATAGACGCGGACGTTGTAACCCTCCGACGACAGACCTGCCTGCAGGTCCCGGCGTATGCCGAACAGCATCTGAAACTCGAACTTGTCGTGGCCGATGCCGTGTTCCCTGGCGTAAGTCCGGGCCGCCGCAATCATCGTGGGATCGTGGGTCGCGATGGCCGGGTAGGTCCCGCCGGCCAGCAGGAGCTTCATGATCTCCAGGAACGCCGCATCCACCTGCACCTTCTCCTGGTACGCCACTCCGCGCGGTTCCTTGTAGGCGCCCTTGACGATGCGCACACGTGCGCCGAGCTCGTTCATGCGCTTCGCGTCCGCGACGCTGCGGGGAAGGCACGACTGCAGGACGACACCCACGTTGCGGTAGCCCTGCTGCCACATCGTTTCGAAGACGTCCAGCGTCACCTGCGTGAACGGTGAATTCTCCATGTCGATGCGAACGAAGAACCCGTGCTGTTGGGCGAGGTCGAGGATCCTTCGCAGGTTGTCGACGCAGGTGGCGCGGTCGATGCTGAGGCCAAGCTGCGTCAGCTTCAGCGAAATGTTGCGTCCTACCCCCGAGGCGACGATCTTGTCGAGCACCTCCATGTACGCGCGCGTAGCGCCATCCGCTTCGGCCATGTTCGCCACACTCTCGCCGAGCAGGTCCAGCGTTTGCTGGAGGCCCGAGGCTTCGATAATGCGGGCGGCCGCGATGGCCTCATCGACGGTTTCGCCGGCGATGAAGCGTCGTGCGAAGCTGCGAGGGCCCCGCATTCCATAGCGCGAGGCGACGGTCTTCAATGAAGAACTGCCGGCGACCGTCGAGAAGAAGGCCTTGGATGCGGTCTGAATCATCAGTGGGTGCGTGGCGACCTGCGCCCGCCGGGCATCAGGTGTTGGATGGTGCGCGCGTAGTAACGCAGCACGGTGCGCTCACGGATGCGGAACCGTCCGCCGCGCTCGATGTGGATGATGTTGCGAGCCATGAGTGCCTCGGCGGCGCTGTCGACCGCTTCGCGCCCGCTGTGAACGCCCATGTTCGCGCCGCCTTCGGCGATCGTATGGATGATCGCGTCGCAGCGGTCCTCGAGATCCTTGCGGCCCATTGACGGCCGCAGCGCCGCTGCCACGACGGCAGTCGGCAGGACCTTGTAAAGCATGCCGATCGTGTCGCGGGTCAGGTGCGCCAGCGCCATGACATCGCGGCGCGATTCAGGATCGTAGCCGGCCAGGGCGATTGGCGCGCCGAACGTCACGATCGCGCGCGACTGGTAACCGACCGCGTAGCGAACCATCTCCGCTACCTCCCGCGCGAACGGGCGCTGGCGGCGCTTGGCCGCCTGGTGCGCAAGCACGTGGTCCTCGAGGACCAGGTCATACGCCACGGCCATCGGGATGATCACGGCTCCGGGACTATCCGCCTGCATCGTCGAGTGCAGCAGGCCGGTCTTGGGCGGCTTCATCTCACCGGAATAGCTCCGCCCGCCCTCGATGTAGAAGAGCAGGTCGTGGCGCTGGAGGAGCTCCGCGACGTACGCCTTCAAGGTGACGAGGTACGCCGGGTCCTTCGTGTTGCGGCGGATCGGGATCGCGCCGGTCACATGGCGATGGATGAGACCGAGCGGCCCGCCGAACAGGTTGATTCCGGCGGCAATGATCGGCGGCCTTACGCCATAGTCATCGAGCAGCAGCGGCTCGATCAGATAGTCGAGGTGGCTCTTGTGATTCGAGATGTAGATCACGCGGCCGGCGGCGGTCGCCTGCTCCGCGATCGCGACATGCTCCTGGACGCGATCGATCTTGCGGAGGATCGGGTAGAGCGGATGCTTGAGGGCCCGGTAGATCGGGTAACGCTGCGTCGTGCGCAGTTCATCCAGGTAGGCGTGGATGCGCTCGCGCGCCTGCAGTTCGGTCTGCCCGTTCCCGCCACGCAGGTAGCGCGCGACCTCATCGCGCGCGAGTACTGCCTGGGTAATGTCGTCGAGCATTGATGCCGGACTATATCAAACCGAACGTGGCCACAGCGGAAACACAGAAGACGCACAGGCGGCGCCGGCCGGGGCTCACGCCTGCACCTCGCGGCAGATCGCGTCAGTGAACTCGGTGGTACTCGAATGACCACCAAGGTCGTGCGTTCGGACCGCCCCATTCAGCAGCACGGTATCGAGGGCCGAGCGGATCTTCCGGGCCACATCCCGTTCGCCGATGTGATCCAGCATCATCAGGCCCGAGAGCAGCAGCGCGGTCGGATTGGCGAGGTTCTTCAGGGCGATGTCGGGTGCGCTGCCATGCACCGCCTCGAACACAGCCGCATCACGTCCAAAGTTTGCGCCTGGCACGACTCCCAGCCCGCCCACCAATCCGGCGCACAGGTCGGAAACGATGTCGCCGTACAGGTTCGGCAGCAGCAGGACGTCGAGCTTCTCCGGATGCATGACCAGGTGCATGCAGGCCGCGTCCACGATCCTCTCGTCGTAGGGGATGTCGATGAAGTCCCGCGCGACATTGCGGCAGCACTGGAGGAAGAGGCCGTCGCTGAGCTTCATGATGTTGGCCTTGTGAATGGCCGTCACCTTCGTGCGCTCATACGTGCGGGCATACTCGAATGCGAACTTCGCGATATTCGTCGAGGCCCGCTCCGTGATGATCTTCAGCGATTCGACGACGCCGGGCACGACCTCGTGCTCGAGGCCGGCGTACAGATCCTCGGTGTTCTCGCGAACGATGATGAGATCAACGTCGGTGTAGCGGCTCGTGACGCCGGGCAGGTTGCGGACCGGACGCAGGTTGGCGTAGAGATCGAGCGCCTTCCGCAGGCCGACGTTGACGCTCGTGAACCCCTGGCCGATCGGGGTCGTGACCGGCCCTTTGAGGGCAACCTTGTTGCGCTTGATCGAGTCGAGGAGAGCGAGCGGGAGCGTCTCCTTCATCTTGTCGAACGCGATGACGCCCGCATCGTGGCGTTCCCACTCGATGTCGAGGCCCGCCGCCTTGAAAATCCGGACGACCGATTCGGTCACTTCCGGACCGATGCCGTCGCCGGGGATCAACGTGATGACGTGACTCATGACTGGAGCGGCAACGCCGCCGTGCGGCGATCTTCCGGTTTTGCGATCTTCGGCGCGAGCAGTGCCGCGACCGCTTCAAGCAGCTCACGGTCATCGGCCCCAAACGCCGCCACCTTGTCGCTGTCGATGTCGAGCTCGCCGAGCACGTCCTCGCCGAGCATGATCGGGACGACGATCTCCGAACGTGTTTCGATGCTGCACGCGAGATAGCGCGGATCGGCGTTCACGTCGTCGACGATGATCGTGGCCTTTTCGGTGGCGGCCGCTCCGCAGATGCCCCGGCCGAGCGGAATTCGGGTGTGAGGCGACGGCTTGCCAACGAATGGACCGAGGCAGAGCTCGTTGCCTTCGAGCAGGTAGATACCCGTCCACGTGTAGTCGGTGAGGTGCCGCGCCAGCAGCTGCACCGTGGATGCCATGGCGTGCTGAGGGTTGGGTTCGCTGTCGATCGCCGCGCGGATCGCGTCGAGCGTGAGTTTGTGACGATCGTGCATCCACTTATTATAATCACCCCCTCTACATGAACTCGACACCGACTGCCGTCGCCTGGCTGCCGTGGGAGGCCGCTGCTTTCGAGCGCGCCCGCGGTGAGGCCAAGCCGATTCTGCTGTCGGTGGCTGCGCCCTGGTCGGTCGGATGCCTGGAAATGGACCGGATCACCTACGGCGACGCCGAGACGGCGGCGGTGATCAACGCCAATTGCGTGGCCATTCGCGTCGACGCCGATCATCGTCCTGACCTTGCCGACCGTTATGACTTCGGTGCTCTCCCGACAACGGCCTTTCTGACGTCGGACGGCCGCGTGCTTGGCGGGGGCACTTTCGTGCCTCCAGAACGGCTCCGTGAGGCGCTCCTGCGCCTCACGCTGCGAACCGCCGCTGCGGACGCGCTGCCTCCGGTTCCAGAAATTGAGGATGAAACCTGCGATCCGGAAACGCTGACGGATGGTGTTGTCTTTGCCACCTTCGACGAGCGTCACGCCGGGTTTGGAACGGCGCCGAAGTTTCCGCACGCCGCCCCGGTCCGGCTCGCGCTCGATCTCTACGTCGAGCGTGGCGACGCGATCATGCTGGAGCGTGCGGCGCGAACGCTGGACGCCATGGGATGGGGCGATCTCTACGATGAAACCGACGGCGGTTTCTTCCGGTGTGCCGCGGCGGCCGATTGGTCGGGCGCCCAGGCCGAGAAGGTCCTGCCGGTGAATGCGGCCTTGCTCGATCTCTACGTGTATGCCGGAACGGTGGCGAGCAACGAACGCTGGTTTGCGCGCGCGGTTGACCTGGTCCACTTCATCGAACGGAAACTGATTGCCGCCAATGGCGCCTGGCGTTTCACGGAATTCGCGGAGCCGTCCCGCCAATTCTCCGACGCGAACGCCGTGACCGTGTCAGCGATGCTTCACGCCGCGAGGGTGTTCGACGATGAAGCGCTCGGCAAGCGGGCCATCGATGCGCTCGAGCGGGTTCTGCTCTCGTCCTACAAGCCAGGTGGCGGCGTCGCCCATAGCGCCACCGGCGTCCGCGGTCTTCTCACCGACCACGTCTCGATGGCCGCCGCCAATCTCGATGCCTGGGAATCCACCGGCAACATCGTCTATCGCATGATGGCGGAAGAGCTGATGCACTTCGCGGTACGGACGATGTGGGATGGATCATCCGGCGGGTTCTTCGATCGTGCGATGGACGCGAGCGATTCCGGCGGCGTGCCGCCTGCCGTCCGCTGAAACCGTTTGTGCTCAACTGCGAGGCCGCGGTCGTCCTGCGGCGCCTGGCCGAGGCGGTGAACGATCCGCTCTTTGGCCAGCAGGCCGTCGACGCACTGTCGGCCGTGGGCGGACGAGCCGCCGCGCACGGGCCGCTTGCGGCCCACTACTTGCTCGCCCGGCGCGCCGTTCTCAGGTGATAAACTTTCGGTTCCCGACATGACATCCACATCCGTACCGGCGCTTTCCAACATCGCTCATCAGCTGCGCATCGATTCGATCCGGTCCACGACCGCATCCGCCAGCGGCCACCCGACCACGTGCATGTCGGCAGCCGAGATCGTCGCGACGCTTTTCTTCGCGGAGATGCGGTTCGATCCGCTGGCGCCGCAGAATCCCTACAACGACCGCTTCGTGCTGTCGAAGGGCCATGCCGCGCCGATCCTCTATGCAGCGTGGGCCGAAGCCGGGCTCTTTCCCGCGCGAAGAGGTGTTGAAGCTGCGCGAGATCGGTTCGGACCTGGAAGGGCATCCCACACCGCGGCTTTCGTTCGTCGATGTGGCCACCGGATCACTGGGGCAGGGGATCTGCGCGGCGATCGGGACGGCCCTGAATGCGCGCCGGATCGGTTCCGACTACCGGACCTACGTGCTGCTTGGCGACGGGGAAATGGCGGAAGGCTCGGTGTGGGAGGCCGCCAACGCCGCGCTGCACCATCGGCTCGACAATCTGTGCGTGGTTATCGACGTCAACGGTCTCGGCCAGAGCCAGGCCACGCAGTTCGATCACGACACGAAGGCGATAGCCGATCGCTGGTCGGCGTTTGGCTGGCACGCGATCCAGGTGGACGGGCACGACGTCCAGCAGTTGCTCGACGCCTACGGGGTCGCGCGCAAGACCACCGGCCGCCCGACCGTGATCGTTGCCCGGACCCTGAAGGGCAAGGGCGTCGAGTCGGTTGCCGGCAAGGACGGCTGGCACGGCAAGGCATTCAAAAAGGACGAAGCGGAAAAAGCCATCGCCGAGATCGAAGCGCAGATGACGGCCGGCGTCTTGAAGCCGGAGATTCGCAAACCGGAAGGCAATGGCCGTCCGCCCGCGAGCCCGGCGGATTACTCGAAGATGCCGGCGCCCGCATACAAGATGGGTGAACTGGTGGCGACGCGCGAAGCCTGGGGCACCGGCCTCGCATCGCTCGGAGGCGTTGACCCCCGCGTCGTGGCTCTCGACGCCGACGTGAAGAACTCGACCTTCAGCGATCGTTTCGAAAAGGTGCACGGCGATCGGTTCTTCGAGTTTTTCATCGCCGAGCAGGTCATGGTTGGTGCGGCGATGGGGCTGGCGGCGCGCGGTGCGATCCCGTTCCCGTCGACGTTCGCCTGCTTCCTGACGCGTGCCGCCGATTTCATCCGCATGGCCGGGATCTCCACCTTGAACATCAAGCTGGCCGGATCGCATGCCGGGATCTCGATCGGTGAGGACGGTCCCTCGCAGATGGCGCTCGAAGACCTCTCGATGATGCGCGGTGTGCCCGGGTGCGCCGTCATCTATCCATGCGACGGCACCAGCGCCGAGCGTCTGGTCGTCGAGATGGCACAACGCCCTGGCATGGCCTACATGCGTACGTCGAGGCCGAAGACACCCGTCATCTACGGGCCCGACGAGAAGTTCCCGATCGGCGGTTCGAAAGTCCTGCGCCAGAGCGACACCGACGTCGCCACCGTCGTCGGCGCCGGCGTCACGGTCTTCGAGGCGCTGAAGGCGCACGACACGTTGAAGGCGGAAGGCATCAACATCCGCGTCATCGATGCCTACTCGGTGCAGCCGATTGACGCGCAGACGATGATGGAAGCCGCGAAAGCGACCGGCGCCATGATCACGGTCGAGGACCACTATGCGGCGGGCGGGATCGGCGACGCGGTCAGTGAGGCGATCGCGCTCACGGGCGTCGGCGTTCGCCGCCTGGCCGTCCGCGAGATTCCGCGCAGCGGCCAGCCCGACGAACTTCTCGATCGCTACGGCATCTCGGCCCGTCATGTCGTCGACGCCGTCCGCGCCGCGATCCGGAAGTAGCACGATGCGACGCGCGCTCGCAGGCGCAGCGTCGGCCGGCGTCATCCTGACGATGGCGCTGGGCCTCGCGGCTCAACCGTCCTCACCGGCCGGGATCCAGGATCCCGCCTGGTCGCCGGACGGTAAACGCCTCGCGACCTCGTCGTTCGATCGAATCTGGATCTCGGGTCCGGACGGCCGCGGCGGGCACGCGCTGCGCTCCGATTCTCCGGTCACCGAACGCGATCCCGTCTGGTCACCGGACGGCCGGCGCATCGTCTTCGCGGCAAACGCCGGAGACGGCTTCGACCTGTTCGTCGCCGCCGCCGACGGCAAAGACGTCCGCCGCCTCACCGACGCCGGCGGCGATGACCGATGGCCTTCCTTCACCCGCGACGGGCGCATCGTCTTCAGCCGCCGGGCGACGCCTTTCGAACCCTGGCGCTTCTTCGTGGTCAACGAGAAGGGAAGTGAAGCCGCTCCGCTCTTCCCCGATACGTCCGGTGACAACGAGCGCGAGGGCCGGGTATCGCCCGACGGCAAGCGCATCGCGTACGTCTCTGACCGTGACAGCGAAGACGGGGACGTCGATCTCTGGGTCGCGGACCTCGATGTGTCCGAGCGCGGTCGTGTGCAGCGCACACGCCTGACGCGTGTTCGGGGTCGCGAAGGCTATCCGTCGTGGGCCCCGGACAGCTCGCGCATCGCCTACTTCGCCCAGCGCGAAGGCCGGGGGTCGGTCTGGGTTCTTTCGAACGAGGCGAGCACAGAGTGGCGCCTCCGAGCGGGTCCAGGGGCCGGCAGCCATGCCGGTTCTCGTCTCGCGCCGCGGCGGTGCCCCGGCATGGTCGCCTGACGGCCGCACCATCGCGATCGCCGAACGGCCCCCCGCTGATCCGTCCTACAACGGCAATCCACTTCGCAATGACGACGAACCGCCGCCATTCTTCGCGGCCGAGGGATTCTCGTTATGGACGGTGGACGCGCCCGTCACTGTCGACGCCGGCGCTCGCCAGCTCGCCGCTGCGAAGCCGTCGACGCAACACCTCACCGCCGCCTTCGACCGCGTGTGGGAAACCCTCCGGGCTCTCTACTACTCGAATGGGCCATCGGCGGCGGAGTGGACCAGGCTGAAGGACAAGCATCGCCCGCAGGCGGCGGCCGCTCGTGACCAGGCAGCGCTGGAGTCCGCCATCGACCGGATGATCGCCGAGCAGCCGCTGATCAAGCCGGCCGTCACGTCGAGCCGCGCGGTCGTCGTGTCCGGGCACCCCCTCGCGTCGCAGGCGGGGCTCATGGCACTCGAGAAGGGCGGTAACGTCGTTGACGCCGCGATTGCGGTCGCCTTCGCGCTGGGGGTGGTCGAGCCGGAAGCCTCCGGGATCGGGGGTGACGGCATGGCGCTCGTCTACATCGCCGGTATGCCGGAACCGGTCGTGGTCGACTACAAGGACCAGGTCCCGATCCACGCGACGAGCGACAACCAGCTGCTTCGTCAGAACACGGGTGACGGTCCGGCGGCTGCGAACATCCCTGGCGTCGTCGCGGGCCTGGATCATCTCTACCGCCGTTACGGCAGCAAGAAAGTGTCATGGGCGGACCTGATTGCGCCGGCAATCGAGTACGCGGACAAGGGATACGTCCTCGACCAGTCGCTGCCCACGTCCATCGCCGAAGGCCGCCAGTTTCTCCAGAAGTACGAGTCCTCACGCAAGATCTACATGCCGGATGGGCGGGTACCTCGGCCGGGTGAGCGGTTCGTCAACAAAGACTACGCCGCCACCCTTCGGGCGATCGCCGGGCAGGGGGCGCAGACCTTCTACCGTGGTGACATCGCGCGGAAGATCGCGGCCGACATGACGGCGCGCGGCGGACTGATCACGCTCGATGACCTCGCCCAGTACCGCGCGATCGAGCGTCGTCCCCTGTCCGGCCAGTTTCGCGGGCACGCTGTGTATTCCACGCCGCCGCCGGTGTCGAGCGGTCTTGGTTTGATCGAGACCTTGCAGATCCTGGATCAATACCGGCCCGGGGCCGGCGCCTCTTACGCGACCGACGCGGATTACTTCCACTATGCGATCGAGGCATGGAAGGTGCGTGACCAGTCGGGCCGGATTGCCGATCCCGGGCTGTTCGACGTGGATCTCGGGCCACACCTCGATCGAAAGCACGCGGCGGATCTCTTCAAGAAAATCGATCCGGCGAAAGCGTCACGATACGGCGGCGCCGACCGCGACACGACGCCGCCGGCGCGAATTGGTCGCGGCACCACCGCTTTCGCAGTCGCGGACGCCGACGGCAACATGATCGCCGTTACGCAGACGCTCAGCACCTGGGGCGGCAATTTCTACGTCTCGGAGGGCCTCGGCTTTCTCTACAACAACCACCTTCGGTTTAGTGGCGGAGCGCCGGGCCGATTCCTGCCGCTCACGCGCTCGTCGACGACCAGCGTCCCTACGCTGCTGTTCCAACGCGCGGAAGGTGGCGCCGGGCCCGGGATCCCGGTGCTTGCGGTCGCGGCGGCCGGGAACGCCTGGATACCGGCGTCTGTCTACGACATCATCCTGAACATCGTGGATGGCGGTATGCCGGCGCAGCGAGCCATCGAGGCGCCGCGGTTCCTGGTCGGCAGGGATCCTGTCGACAGTTCGATTGGACGGATTCAGATCGAAGACCGTATTCCGCGCAGCATCCTCGACGACTTGACCGCCCGCGGGCATCGATTTTCGAAGATCGGTCGCAAAGGCGAGGTGAGGTACGGCTATGCGGCCGCCGTCTTCGTGGATCCCGCGAAGAAAGAAGTGCAGGGCGGCGCCGAGCCGCGCCGCTCGCACGCGGCCGTCCCCCAAAGGTAGGGGCGGGGCATTCATTATCGGCGGGGCCCCCTGCACCCCGCCTAGCAACCTTCACTCGCTCTCGCTCCGTTCCGGTTGCAGTCGTTACTTCGGAAAACCCGTTAAGCGTCCGCCCGTGGACCTAAAAGGCCACGTTCGATTGGGTCAACGCGCGCCCGGTCGGTGTCGACACGTCGACCATCCCCTCGAACAGCTGGCGCAGCATCTCCGGACGATCACCGAGTATCTCGAACAGCTCGTCGCGATCGATCCGCAGCGCGATCCCACCCCGAGTGACGACGGCGTCGCGACCGATGCGAGGCCCTCCGAGTGCGCCGAACGATCCGACCGCATCACCGCCACGCGCCACCGCCGGCGAAGCCGTCTGCGTGCCGCTCAGCGTGACTTCACCCGAGAGGATCAACCAGGTGCTGGGAGGGTCGGTCGCCTTGAACAGTGCCGTGCCTTCCTTCATGGTCACGGTGTGGGTGATGGCGGCGAGGTAACGGGCCTCTTCGGGAGAAATATGAGCGAAGACGGGCACGCGTTCGATCGCGAGGACCTTCTCGATCGGCTGCATGCCGCCGGTCGCGAAGCGCTCCAGTTCAGAGGCGGCGCCGGTCGGGAACACATGCGTCACGGCACTGCTGTCGACCCGATCCGCCATGCTCGCGAACAGTCCGCGTACGAGCTCCGGGTTGTAGGCGAGCTGGGTGCGCAGTTCTTCGGCGGTGATCGCGAGCGTGACCGCGATGCCGCTCGTCCGCACCGTTCGTTTCGAAGACTTCGACTGCAGTGCTTCCATGAAGCCCATGGTCGAGGGCGCCTTGAGGGTTTCGAGCAGCCGGCCTTCGCTCGAGACGATGACTTCGCCGTCGAGCAGGACGTGCAGCATCTCGGGGATGGCACGTTCGACCAGCAGCGTGGTGCCGGCCTCGTGCCGGACCTGTCGGGATCCCGCCGCGATGCGGAACAGTTCGTCGATCGACACCGAGGCAAAGAGCGGCAGGTGCCGGAGCTGGCCGACCAGGACCACCGCAGGAATGGCTTCACGCCACAGGGCGCGGCGACGGTCTGGCGCCATCCGCTGTTCGGCGAGCGCCCAGGACGCCGCTTCGAAGACGTACCAGTCGCGGACATCACGGTGTGCGAGCACGTGCTCGATGTCCTCGGACAATGCCCAGATCCGCTCCTGGCGCGCCATGTCGATCGCGGCCGCGGAAATCACCTGGTCCTCGTCGTTGATCAGGCTGAGCAGCGTTTCTTCGACGTCACGCGGACGCGTGCGGATCAGCACGTTGGCGCGGCGCACCCGTTCGTCTTCCGGAAGCTCCTCGATGATCGGCATGACCATCTTGCGGATCATCCCGGTGAGGATGTTGTCGAGGTATTCCGACGCGCTCGCCCGGTTTCGTGACTCTCCGTAATTGAGCGTCCACTCCGCCGCGGCGATATCGGCGGGCGGATAGACCAGCGCGAGGAGCTGGTAGATCCGGTTCTTGGCTCGCTGCATCTTCTGCAGCAAGGCAGTGCCGATGAGCGGATCGGCGCCCAGCTTTCCGGCCCTCGCGAGATTCTGCCGCATCGACAGGTACTCGTAGTAATGCCGTGCCTCCCGGACGATGTTTTCCTGGACGATGGCGGGAGGGAAGACAAGTGTCTCTGACTGACGCAGTCGGACAAGAGCGGAGATGACCTTGTAGCGGAGGAATCCATCGCGGTCCGCGAGACGGGCCGTCAGCGCATCCACCGATTTCTGCGACGGGATCATAGCGAGAGTGCTTGGAATGTGTCGTCGGACCCACGCGTCCTCGCTCTCGTCCGCCATGAAGTAGGCGAGCGCATCCACCACGGGCTCGCCGTAACTGACGAGAACGCCCCGGGCCCGGCCCTTGAGATGGCGGTTGCGCAGCAGGCTCACGAGTGCCGGGACGAAGATGAAATCCGCCTGCCCCGCGCGTCTGACGCTTTCCATCGCCTGGTCGGCCACCTCTGTCGCATCGTCATGGAGGAGGGGAATGAGCAGGCGCTGGAAGCGCGGCTCCCCGATCTCGCCGAGTGCGGCCGCGACTTCGACCCGCGCCTGCCGCGAGGCGTCGCTGGCGCCGCCGACGATCTCGGCGAGCGTGGCTTCGGCAGCGTTCACATCCTTCGGTTCGGCACTGGCGGCCAGAGCCACAGCCGCGGTGGCGCGGATGCGCGGGTCGTTGTCCGCAAGCATCGGCCGGGCCAGGCTGGCGGCATCTTCGCGCGCAATGCTCCCAAGTGCGCGCAGGGCCGCCGCCCGGACGCCGGCGTCCGTGTCGCCCAGGGCGCGGCGCACCTGCGGGACCCAGCCCGCTGAAACCTCGCTGCTCGCTTCTCCCATCGCCCGCAGTGCGCGGGCTCGCACCTGCGCCGACTCGTGGTAGAGCAGCAGCGGCGTCACCAGGTTGGACTTCTCCAAGGACTCCAGCATGTCGATCGCGTAGATGACGCGGACCGGTTCGGGATGCGACAGCTCCTGGACCAGTGTTTCGATCGTGGAGAGGTCAGCGCCCGCCAGTCGCAGCTCGTCGACCTGAATCGTTTTCATGTCCAGGCTGCGGCGAAACGAAGAAATGTACTCACGCTTGGCGCGGAAGGCCATGACATACCAAAGGGCTGCCAGCGGTAGGCTCGCGAAACTGAGCTGATACCACGGCAGCGCGAAGCCCCAGGGCTGGATGAGCAGGAGGATGAACAGCGAGCCGAGTCCGCGTGACATCCTGTCGACCGTGACATCCACGAACGGCTTGATTTCCTGGCGCAGCGCGCTCGGCAGCGGGAGGAACAGAACTTCACGCGTCGTCTTGTCGACGGTGTAGCGGATCGACCGGTCCGAGACACTCGCGACGCTCGGCGCCAGGAGCGTCTGGTTGAGGAAAATGAACACGGCTGTCAGCGCGAGGTTCGTGGGCAGTATCAGCAGGGCGAAGCCGATGCCAAGGTATCGGTGAATCCGCGGTGTGACCCAGACCTGGATGACGAACGCAGCGGCAGACAGGTAGAACCTGATTTCGCCGAGAAACGAAGAGATCGTGTCCGTTTCGTTGCGGCCCTTGAACGCTTCAGCCGCCATGGTCAACTGCTGGTCGATGAGAGCCGCACCGAGCGATCCAAAGCCGATCACGACGGCAATGAGCTGGATCTGTTTCGAACCGCGAAGCAGTGCGAACGCCTTCGCGATACCGACGCCGCGTTCGTCGTCGACGGCCGCCGTGGCCGATACGGTGGCCCCACGCTCGCGTCCCATGATGAAGAACACGATGGCTGCGCACACCACCAGCGTTGCTGCGCTCACCAGGAGCAGCGTGTTGGTCCCCAGCTTTTCGGCAAGTACTGCGGTCAGTCCCGCGCCCGTCGCGCCGCCGAGTGAAACGCCGCCGCCGATGAACCCGAAGAGACGCTTGGCCTGCCGTGCGTCGTAAACGCCGTTTGCCAGCGTCCAGAACTGGCTGATCAGCAGGATCCCGAGCAGCATCCCGTAGACATAAAAAGCAACCGAGACCCATTCGCGCGGTTGCTGGAACAAGACCCAGAAGACGATCAGCAACGCGGCCATGACGAGTTGCGTGGTGGGCAGCGCCCACCGGCGGGGTAGTAAACCGACGAGGCGCGCGTAACCGAGCATCAAGGTGCCCAGAAACACGCCAGCCCCGAGGATGACCCAGGGCACGTTGACCGCACCCAGACTTCTGATCAGATTTGAGCGTGTCAGAGGCTGGATGATGTTGTAAGCCGTCATGGCCAGAAACGAATAGAGGAACATCAGCAGGATGCCGGTCGATTCCTCTTTTCGCACCTCCACCATCGGCGAAAGCACGCGTTGCAGCAGCGTCATGGGCACAGCCTAAGCCATTGCGGAACCTGAAGTAAACTCGGGAGCATTCATGGTCCTTCGGCTGCGGCGGTTCCTCGACGTCCGGGCGGGCGAGGGGCTGCCGGTGTTGCTCTCCTTCCTGTATGTCGCCTGCGTCGTGGCGGCCTTCCTCCTCGCCAAGCCGATCCGGAACAGCCTGTACCTGATCGAATACGGCCCGTACGCCCTGGTTTACGCGTTTGCGGCCGTCCCGCTGGCGCTTTCGGTCTTCGTCCCGATCTACGTCGCGGTGGCGGCCCGGATCGGGACCAGGCTGGCCACCATCGGGACCCTGACGTTCTTCAGTCTCAACGTCCTCGGATTCTGGTGGGCATTTTCGTTTGCGTCGTTCGAGCTGCTGCCGGCGATCTTCTTCGTCTGGGTCAACTGTTTCGGGGTGGTGGCGCCGGTCCAGGCATGGAGTTTCGCCAACTCGCTCTTTGACGCGCGGCAGGCGAAGCGTCTCTTCGGGGTGATCGGTGCCGGCGCATCTGTCGGCGCGATCGCCGGCGGGGTGATGGCGCGCTACCTGGTGGCCCCGGTCGGCGGCACGGTCAACATGTTGCTCGTGCTCGCGGCCTTGATCTTTTCGGCCGCCATCATCGTGGCGATTGCCTCGCGACGCCTGCGCCGGCAGACCGTCTCGAGCAGCGGCGGCCGCCGTCGAGCCCCGATGGCCTTCAAGGAGGTCGTCGACGCGATTACCGGCAGCCGCTACCTGCGCCTGCTCGCGATGCTGGTCCTCCTCGTCTCAGTGGCGACACAGTGGACAACGTTTCAGCTGAGCCTGGTCGCAAAAAAACAGTTTGGCGCGGACGCCGACGCGATGACGCAATTCTTCGGGACGTTCAATTTCGTGGTCGGGGCGATCGGGCTGCTGTTGCAGCTGCTGCTCACGAGCACGATGCTGCGACGGTTTGGCGTCGGCTCCATCATCCTTCTGTTGCCGGTGGTCCTGTCGTTCGGGAGCGCTCTCACGATCATCGTTCCCGGCTTCCTCGCCGTGCTGCTGACCAATGCGGGCGACCAGGCGCTGCGATTCTCGATGGACAAGGCGGCCTACGAGCTGCTCTATCTGCCCATTCCGCCCCGGCAACGGCAGGCCATCAAGAACGCGCTCGACATTGTCGCGAACCGTTTCGCGGACGCCGCCGGCGGCGTGCTCCTCGGCCTCGCCACCGGTGGGTTCCTGATGCTGCCTGGTGCCGGGTTCGACATCCGTGGCACCGCCGCGATCACGTTGGTACTCACCCTCGGGTGGATCGTCGTCGCGTGGCGTCTTCGGCTGGCTTACGTCGCCGCCATTGCCGAGAGCATTCACAAATACAGGCTCGATACCGAGAAGTCGGGCAACGCCGCACTGGACTCGTCAGTGCGCGCCTCGCTGTGCGCCAAGTTGACGTCTCACGATCCCGCCGCTGTCCGCGCGGCACTCGACAACATCGTCGCCAACAAGGTGCCGGTACCGATCGCGGAGCTGCATCGTCTGCTGCTCGATGGTGATCCCGGGGTGCGGGCCCGGGCGCTGGCGGGGCTGGCCCAGGCCGGTGACCGCACGGCGGCCGGCCGTGCCGAAGCGCTGCTTCGCGACCCGGACCTGGGGGTCCGGACCCAGGCCCTGTTGTACCTGGCCAGGGACGGCGGCTTCGATCCGCTCCTGCGCATCGAGCAACTGGGTGACTTCGGCGACTTCTCCATCCGCGCCGCGATGGTCGCGTTTCTCGCCGCGCCAGGCCCGGCACGCAACGAAGAGGCCGCCCGGCTGTTTCTCGAGCAGATGACGGCGTCCCCCGAGGCACGTGACCGCATCGAAGCGGCACGCGTCCTCGCACTGGTGCCGGAACCGCCGGCCGACCTGCTGATAGCACTGGTGCAGGACGAGGATCCTGGGGTCGCGGAGCAGGCCATGAAGACGGCTCACAGCCCGTCGGCCGCGTCCACGCTTGACGCCCTGGTCTCTGCGCTGATGTCCGGGCTGATGGGTGCTGACGCAGGCCTGAGGCAGCGCCTGATCACGGCCCTCAACAAGCTGAAGCAACGCAATCCGGGTATGGCGCTCGACTCGGAGTTGATCGAGCTGCTGCTCGCGGCCGAAATCGCCGGGCATTACCGTTCGTACCAGATTCTCGGACACCTCCGTCCTGGAGATACCGGTCACGGGCACATCAAGGATGCTCTTCGCCAGGCCATGAGCCAGGAGCTGGAACGGATTTTCCGCTTGATAGGTCTGCTCTCGCCGGAGATTTCGCTGGAGGACGCCTACGTCAGCATGCAGTCGGAAAACAGCATGGTGAGGGCCAACGCGCTCGAGTATCTCGAGCACGTGTTGCGGCAGGACTTACGTGAGGTTCTGCTGCCGCTGATCGACCGCCAGGTCAACGACAGTGACCGTGCCAAGCTCGCGAACCGGTTCGTGGGCACACAGATGGCGACGGCGGACGAAGCCGTCGCGACGCTGCTCGCGAGCGACGATCCGTGGCTCCGGTCGCGAGTGGAAATTGCGTCGCAGGCAAGGGCTGAAGCGACTGAGGGCGATCACACGCCAGCCCCGGTCGGGATGCACGCGGGTCTCGGCGTCGGCTGAACGTCTGACTCAGGCGGGCGGCATCGGGGCGAGGGCCCGCTTATGGTCACTCGCGCGCTCGAGGCGGCCGATGCGCGCGGCGAGTTCGGGCGCGACCGCGGCAGCGCCCGAGGTCAGGTAGGTCTCGAGATCCGCATAGCTGAAGCCCATTTCGGCTTCGTCGGTCTGACCAAGCCACAATCCGGCGCTCGGCGGCTTGTCGATGATGGGGATCGGCACGCCCAGCTCGCGCGCCAGGTCACGGACCTGGCTCTTGAGCAGCCGCCCGATCGGCAGCAGGTCGACGCCACCATCGCCATACTTGGTGAAGTAGCCGATCGTCAGTTCGCTGCGGTTGCCGGTTCCTGCCACAAGGTAGTTCAGCGAGTTGGCGACGAAGTAGAGGCTGGTCATGCGCAGCCTGCGGCTTGACGTTGGCCAGGGGCAGCCGGGCGATCGAATCGGTCGGATCTACAGGCGTGGGGCAGCGCAGGCCATCAGGGAGCTCCGCCATGGTTCCGCGCAGATCGCCGACGAGCCGGTCGTAGGCGGGGGCGAGGTCAATGCGGATGGCCGGGACGTCGAAATGATCCGCCGCCAGCCGTGCGTCGGTCTCGTCGTCCGGATCGCTGTGGCAGGGCATCATGACGCCGACGACGCGCCCAGGTACGGCGATCGTCGCCAGCGCCATGACCACCGCCGAGTCGATCCCGCCACTGAGGCCGACGGCAATTCCCTGCGAGCCGGCGTTGGCGACGCGCTCCTTCATCCAGTCTGCAATCTGCCGCGCGAGTGTGTTCATCGTTGGTCGGGTCCGGCCAGCTGGTTCGATGGGGGAGGGATAGGTGAGTCCCGCTGCTCGATGATACGCAGGAATGCGTCGACCAGTTTGGGGTCGAACTGCCGTCCGCGCTGCCGCTCGATCTCACCTATGGCCTGGTCCACTGGCCAGGCCTCCTTGTATGGTCGCTGCTGCGTCAGGGCGTCGAAGACGTCCGCAATGGCCACGATCCTCCCTGCCAGCGGAATGGAGTCGTTGGGGATCCCGGCGTAGCCGTCACCGTCCCAGCGCTCGTGATGACTGAACGCAATCTCCTCCGCGAGACGGAGGATCGGGAAGCGGCTGCCCGAGAGGATCCGGGCGCCGATCGCGGTGTGGGTCTTGACCAGCGTGAACTCGTCGGTCGTGAGCTTGCCGAGTTTCAACAGAATCTTGTCGGGGATGCCGATCTTCCCGACATCATGGAGCGGTGCGGCCCGGCGGATCAGCGACACCTGCGACTCCGGCAGGGCGATCTGCTTGGCGATCAGCGCCGCCATCTGGCCGACCCGCTCGGTGTGCTGGCCGGTGTTGTCGTCGCGGAACTCGGCGGCCTTGGCAAGCCGTTCGATAATTTCGAACTGGGCGCCCTCCAGTTCGCGGGTGCGTTCCCGAACCTTCGCTTCCAGCATCTGGTTCTGGCTCTGGATCTGGAGATAGAGGAAGCGAGTCTCGAGCAGCGTGCCGATCCGGAGCAGGACCTCGTCGGTGCTGAAGGGTTTGTGGACGAAATCCTTGGCGCCCCTGGAGAGCGCATCGCGGCGTGCTTCCGGCGACACGTCGCCGGTGAGGATCAGGATCGGGAGGTAGGTCGCTTCGGCAATCCTGTTCAACTCGTCCATCACCGCGAGGCCATCGAGGTGAGGCATGTGCAGATCGAGCAGGATCAGGTCGGGACGGAAATCGAGGTACAGCTTTCTCGCTTCGCGCGGGTCGGTCGTGGTCTGGACGCGCGTGAACCCGGAGCGCTCGAGCACCCGCCGCAGCACGTCGACGTTCGTCGCCTCATCATCGATGATGAGGATCCGAGCTTTTGTGAACACCCGTCGCGACATGTTCCGCGCGTCACCCCTTCAGGAAACCGTGAGCGGGTCGGCGTTGACGATCGCCTCCGCTGACGGTGAATCCGGCCATACCACCGGCGGTGCAGCCGTATAAGCCGCGTGCGCCAGCTGCGACTGAAACAACGCGATCTGCGAAGCATAGAACAGCAGCTTCAAATAATGCCGTCCGACGATGTAGGCCTGGCCCAGCAGCAGCGTGGCCCACATCCCGAGCCCTGCCCCAGGTGCGCCGGGTGAGATGAGCGCATATATGGCCAGAAGTAGAAGAAAGGCGGCCCCGTTGAGCAGGTACAGCCCCACTACCTTGCCGAAGTGCCGTCGAACGAACCGGGCGCCGGCCGCGACAGCGCCAAGCGCGCTGCGACGGTCTTCCACGACGATCCGGACCCGCGCGTAGTCGAAGATCACATTGAAGAAGATCAGAAGGCTGCCGAATACGAGGTAGCCCGCGACTCGCCACATGAACGCCGTCCGTTCCGACGTCAGGTCCTTGATCAGGGCCGGGTAGGCATCATCGAAGATCCAGCCGTGGACCCAGCCGAAGAGAAAGGCGTAAATCAACCAGGCGAAGAGTCCAAGACGCAGGAAGCGCCAGAAGTGAACCCCGCACGCCGCGAAAAAGCCATGCGTCCTGGTCCGTCGATCGCGGGCGAGCCGATCGAGAACGCCGCCGCTCAAAAACGACCAGATCAGCATCCATGCGGATGTCACGCCAGCGATCGTCGCCGCCATCGGCGCATGGTCCAGAAACCGGCTCAGATTTTCGAGCACGGCACCGAAGCCGATGATCGACGGCAGGAAGGTCGCACCGAGGCCGGTCGCCTGCGAGAGGAATTCCTGCCACCACTCGTAATTCGCGCCGGCCGCCGCGGCGTCGGCGAGCAGGCTGCTGCCGAAGTGCGTCGTCAGCATGCCGCGCAAGGCCAGCGACAGCGGCAGGGCGATGAGCAACGTCACGAGGCACACGCCGGCCAGCAGCATTGGCGCCCCGTTCACCCGGCGAATCCCGTCGCGGAACGGGTGCAACGATGTGGTGCGGCTGCTCATGCTAGATGAAGAAGCCATAGGTGAGCAGGTGGTCCTGAAGCCAGATCAGCCACGCCAGTGACCATTTGCGCGCCGCCGCCGGGCCGGCAGGGGCGAGCGTGGCGGAGTTGTTCGTGACGTTGACGTCGAGCAGAAGGACGCGGTCGGGGTCCACCTGCGCGCTGACGGCACGGACCGGTTTGTCGATTTCGAAGGTCTTCCACCGGTCCTTGCCGTCCCACTTCCAGCGTTGCTCCTCGCCGTTCTCGAAGCGTACGCGGACGTCGACTGGGAACATTCCCTCTCCGAGCCGGCGGACCACCACCGTCGTTCGGAAGTTGCCTTCATCCCGGCGGGACGCCGCAAAGGTGCGCGCCCCGTCGCCAAAGTACCCGCTCGCGGTCACAGGAGCACTCCGGAACACCTCGACGGCATAGTCGAAGACGTTCGAGTTTCGGTGCACCTGGTCGAAGAACCACGTGAGGTCCTGTCCACTGACCTCGTTCGCGACGGCGAAAAAGTCCTGTGGCGTCGGATGTTTGAACGCGAAGCGCTGAAAGTACGTGGAGAGAATGCGCTGCAGCGTCGGCCACCCGAGCATCCGTTCGAGTGTATGCAGCCACAGTGCGGTCTTGTTGTAAGTGATTGCGCTCGCCGATCCCGGCCAGTACCGCCATGTTGGAGTCGACTGGTCGTCGTTCTTGGCGACCGCACGGAACGCCGGCATGCGGTTGCCGTCGGTGTCTCGCGTCAGGGCAAGATCGTCGAACCGCCAGGGAATGAAGTCACCAAAGAACCGCTTCGCGTAGTAGTGCGGATAGAACACTTCTTCCAGCACGCGTGCCTGGGAGTAGGTGTTGAACCCTTCGTCCATCCACGCATGCTCGAACTCATTCGACGCCACGATGCCGTACCAGAACTGGTGCCCGGCTTCGTGCACCGTGACGCTTTCGGGTTGGGTCGCGCGACCTGGAGCGAACAGGCGAGTTCCAGCCGTGAAGAGAGTCGGATACTCCATCCCGCCCGCGCCGCTCTGCCATGCCGGATCGATGACCGTGATGTGGCCGTAGGGATAAGGACCGAACCACTCACCGTAGTAGCGAAGCGCCGCGCGGGTTGCTTCGAAATGGCGTTCGGCCTGGCCCTCGTGTTCGGGCTGCACGAGTAGCCGCATGTCGACCGCCGGCAGCGTAGGGTGCTCGAACCTGGCCCGCTTCTCCACGTAGTCCGGGCTCGTCGTCCAGGCAAAATCGTGCACATCCTCCTGGCGGTAGGTATGAATGGTGCGGTCGGCGCTGTCGGTTCGTGCCTGCTCGCGGCCAGTGGCGCCGACGACCCATCCTTTCGGCACGTCGAGCTGGACGTCATAAGTGCCGAAGTCGGAAAAGAACTCGGTGGCCGAGTGGAACTGGTGACAGTTCCAGCCGCTGTCTTCCAGCACGCCAAGCTTAGGGAACCACTGTGCGACGAAGTAGAAGTTGCCAATCGTGCCGGTCCGGGCGAACGTGCGAGGGACGCGCGCTGTCCACCCGACTTCGATCTCGATGGTTTCCCCTGGCTGCACTGGTGCCGGCAGTGGCGCTTCCACCACCGTTCGGTCATCGCCGTTCCCGTCGTCCGGAGCGATGAACCGAAGCTGAGGGAACAGGTCCGTGGCGGCGCCTGACCTGGTCAGCCGCATCATCGAAAGATCGATCCAGCCCCAGTCCTCCTCCGGCCGCGAGGCGAGTTCGGTATCGCCGGCGAGAATGCGCTCCCGGATCCAGCTCGATTGTGTATTGCGCCAGGCGTTGTAGTAGAGATGAAACTGGAGGCTCGTGGCGGGCCTGGTCGATATGTTGCGCCACGTGATGGTCTCGGTTCCGGTGATCGTGCGGTTGACGATGTCGAGCCTGGCGTTGATCCGGTAGCTGGCATTGCGAGGGGACAGGCCAGTCTGGGGTTGAGCGTTCACGGTCCCGGCAGCGACCGGGGGCGCCGTCGTTGCGGGCACCTGGGCGTGGGTACTGGCCAGCGCCAGCCAGACGAAAGCCACCATGAGCCGCGGCAACACGCGCCAATCCTACCAGAACCCCAACCGGTGCCGGCCGGGCTCGAAGGCAGGCAAGACGCTATAATCGCGGCCATACTCATACCTGAAAGGGCTTCATCCATGGCTTCAAGTACAGGACCCATCCGGGTCATTCACTTCGGTCTCGGGCCCATCGGCGCCGCGGTGGTGCGGCAGGTCGCCGAACGCAAGGGATTCAAGATCGTTGGCGCCGTCGATATCGATCCGGCCAAAGTCGGACGCGACCTTGGTGAAGTCACCGGCCTCGGCCGAAAGCTGAAGGTCACTGTTTCCGACAACGCGAAGAAGGCGATCAAGGCGTCGAAGCCGGACGTGGCGGTCCTGTGCACGAACTCGTCGCTCAAGAAAGTGATGCCGCAGATCGAGGCCATCCTGCAGATGCGGGTGCCGATCGTCTCGACGACCGAGGAGCTTGCCTACCCGACCAAAGGCAACATGCGTTACGCCCGCGCCATTCACGCGATGGCGAAGAAGTACAAGGTCGCGGTGCTCGGGACCGGGGTGAATCCCGGCTTCGTGATGGACGCGCTGCCGGTCATGCTGACCGGCGTGTGCGAGCGCGTTGAAGCGATTCGCGTGGACCGGGTCCAGGATGCCCGCATCCGCCGCCTGCCGTTCCAGCAGAAAATCGGCGCCGGCCTGACGCGCGAGCAGTTCCAGCGCAAGGTCGACGATGCGACGGTGCGGCACGTGGGGTTGGCCGAGTCAGTGTCGATGATCGCGGAGACCCTGGGCTGGAAGCTCGATCGGATCACCGACGAAATCCAGCCGAAGATCGCATCGGAAGGTGTGGCGAGCGAGTTCCTGGCTGTCGACCCCGGCTTCGTCTGCGGGATCGTGCAGGACGGGGTCGGCTACCGCGACGGCAAGGCCGTGATCACACTGCACATGGAGGCGTATCTCGGCGCGCCCGAGTCGTTTGACGCGGTCGAGATCACCGGTTCGCCGGCACTGAAGATGAAGCTCGCGGGTGGTGTGCACGGCGATATCGCCACGGCGTCCATCACTGTGAACTCCCTGCCGAAGATCCTCGACGTCGCGCCCGGGTTGCACACGATGCGCGACATGCCGCTGCCGTCCTTCTTCGGCGGCACCCGCTGAATGAACGCGAAACAAGGCGAGCATCTCTCGCGGGTCAGGCATCTGCGGGAGGCGTTTTCATCGTCGAACGAGCAACTGGTGGGTGCGCTCAGGAGCACCGACGACGCGACCGCGCACCGGGTTACAGGCGGCCGCTGGTCGGCGGCGCAACTGGGGTGGCATGTCGCGGCCGTCAACACGCGGTTCGCGGCATTGATTGCGGGCGATGTGCCGGCGGCCAAACCGTTGCCGGACGACTTCGTCGAAACGCCCTGGCAGCAGATTGCCGCCGCGATGCCGGGCAAGCTCGAGGCGCCATCCGCCGCAGTCCCGCCGCCGGCGGTAACGCGTCACGATGCGATTGCGGCGCTGGAATCCTCGGCGGTGAAGATGGCGCGCGCGCTCGACACGTTGACGCCGGAACGCGGCGGACGCATCGGCGTCACGAACCCGGTGGTGGGCACCATCAACCTCTACCAGGTTGGCGACTGGGCCGCGTCGCACATCCAGCGCCACTTCGCGCAGGTGCAGCGCGCCCTCGCGTAGCCTTCAGCGCCTGATCGTCTAGCCTCACGTGGGGCTCTGCCCCACACCCGGCTCGGTCGCTCGCGGGACCCCGACACCCCGCGCCGCTCCCTCGCGGACGCGCCTTGCGCGCCCGGGAGCGTGGTACTCGGACACGCTCCTAGGTGTCGGTGCCGATGCCCCAGCGGCGGCGCTTCAGGAAGAGTCCTTTCCGCGAGATCCCCAGCAGCTTCGCCGCTTCCTCCAATCGTCCTTTCGACCGGTCGAGCGCGGACTGCACCATGGTTCGCTCGAGCAACTCGACGGCCTCGGGCAGGGACTGGTCCAGGCTGATTCGCAGTTCGGAGCCGGGCGCCGCCGCGGCCGGGATGGTTCGCCGTGTGGCCTGTATCTCGGGGGACAGGTGCGTCACCGTCAGTGCCGTGTCCGGTTCCGCCATCGCCACCATCCGGTTCACTTCGTTGGCGAGCTGGCGCAGGTTGCCGGGCCACGGATAGAGAAGCAGGTACTCGAGTGCCTCGTCGGTGAGCGTCAGCCGGCCCTTTTTCTGCTGGGCCGCGTAGCGGTTGACGTAGTGCTCGACCAGCGCCGGCACTTCCTCGCGCCGCTCCCGCAAGGGCGGAAGGCGGAGCCGGACGACGTTGAGGCGGTAGAAGAGGTCCTGCCGGAAGGTGCCGTCCTCGACCAGCTGTTCGAGATTGGCGTTGGTGGCGGCAATCACGCGCACGTCGACCTTGACGGGCTGCGACTCGCCGAGCGGGTGGACCTCGTGGCTTTCGAGGAAGCGGAGCAGCTTCGGCTGGATGTCGAGGGGCATGTCGGCGATTTCGTCGAGGAAGAGCGTGCCCCCTTCGGCGGCGCGGATGATGCCGGTGAAGGCGTTCTCGGCGCCGGTGAAGGCGCCCTTCCGGTAGCCGAACAACTGGCTCTCGAGCATGTCGCGCGGCACCGCCGTGCAGTTGAAGGCCAGCAGGGTTTTGTCGGCGCGGTCGGAGGCCTGGTGAATCGTCCGGGCCAGCATTTCTTTGCCGGTGCCGGTTTCTCCTGTGAGCAGGACCGACAGCGGGGTCGGGCCGATCCGCCGCGCGACGCGCACGACCTCGGTCACTGATGGAGAGATCCACAGGCAGTCGGGGTCACCGTCGAGCGATTCGGTCGGCCACAGGGCCGCGCGCTGCTTCTCGTCGCGCCGGTAGCGATCGAGCGTCAAGCCGGTGGCGACCAGCTTCCGAATCGCCAGCCAGGTGCACCGCGGCTCCAGTTCCGCCAGCGGACGGGCGATGATCTGGAGCGCTTCCTCGCCGACGCTGCCGCAGTCGATCGTCTCGGTGGTGGCCGCCCGCGCCGCCTGCAGCGCCTCCCGTTCCGTCCACCCGTGCGTTTCGAGCACGCGCAGCGAGCGTTCGCCCCTGGCGACGAGGGCCACGTGCGGGGCGCACCCGGTACCGTTGATCAGCGCCAGCGCTTCCCGCGCGAGGATCTGCGGGTGGCCGGCGACGTCCACGAGCGCCACGGCGCTGTCTAGAGTTGGTGATTCGGCATCCATCGATTCAGAGAGGCCGACCAACTGCTTTACATCCCGTATGGCAACCCGATCGCGGACCCCTTCGAAGATTCGCAACGCCCGGCTACCATGCGAAGCCGAACGTTTCGAGTCGCCGCACGCCATCGCGCGTGCCAGCCAAAACATTCCTTGAAAATTCAACGGCCAATCGGCCAGATCTAGATTTGTCGGAAGGTCTTCAGGCCCGACTGCGCGTTGACATCCAGCGAGGGCGATCGCGCGCTGGAGTCGGAACGTGACGACAAATGGCTTGGCATTCTTCCCGAGAGCCTCGGCCAGACCATGTTCGGATTTAGACAGCGCTTCCTTCCACCGTCCCTGTCTGCTGAGTGCCTTGATCTCCGTCTCCGCACTCGACAGGCTGTACCAAGGCGAGGCCTGACGGGCTAGTTCGCGAAGCTCTTCTAGGAGCTTGTTGGCTGTAGGCGAAGTCATCCTGCAGGAGCGCAAGGCGGACACGTGTACCCAGGACTGCTATTTCATAGCTCGTGCTCCTAAATGCCTGCCGCTCTACCTCCGCGAGATAATGTTCGGCTTCGTCGGCCTTTCCAGTCAGTACCGAGATGTACGCACTGTTTGCCGCAGCGACAGCCACTCCTTTTCGCCAACCGCACTTAGCCGCGGCCTCTGCCCCAATTCTCGCCATTCGAAGTGCGCCATCAACATCAGCTACTAGCATTAGTGTTGTGGACTGGTCTAGGGAAACCGCCGCCTCCCAATATGGACTCGCCAAACCGGCTAGGCTCTGATGGGCCATCGCGAAATGTCGCAGGGCTCGCTCGTAGCTACCTACCCTTGCTTCAAGCTTCCCAAATGTGTGATGGACTGCAATCAGCACCAACGGGTCGCCGCTCCGCAGCGCCGCCCTACGAGTCAGCAGTGCGGTTGCTAGAGAACCTTCGAAAGGCGGGTTGACACACTCGCTTTCCAAGAGCGCACAATAGCTGAAGGCGAGTTCGGATGGCTCAGCGGCCTGAACGAGCCATTGCACGGATATCTGGGCTTTCTCCAGAGCCTGGGCAAACTGACCGTCGTCCCGCAGTTGAGCGGCCCAAGTCCTGTACGCCCGGCCTTTTGCTTCTGGCGTTGCGGTTTTTGCCTCCGTGAGGCGCCGAGCATCGGTACGAACCCTGCCGGAATCACCCAGAAAGTACGCGAGTTCGAGGCTGAGTATCGGATCGGGGGCACTCCGTAAGGCCTCAAGGGATTGTACGAAGTGTCCGGCTCTAAAGAGTCGCTCCGCCGGCGTGTATTCCTTCACCGACCACTCCATCAGGTATATCTGCCGCTTGATTGGATGCTTCGCGACCAGATCGTCAGATACGATTGGTTACGAGCCATGGCCCGTCAAAAGCCTTCCTCAGTGGACAGAGTGTTTACCAGTTCCCGGTTCCTTATGTCCTAACAACGCGTCCGCGGCCGCCAATAATTGGTCAATCGAACTGCCGTCGTCCGGAACGCTCGTAAGCGCAAATTGGACCTTATGGTCGACAGCGAGGACTGATCCGACCGCTCTCCGAATCTCTGGGATGTCGACGCCCTTGCAGAGAATAGCCAATTGGTGGGTCCCACGCCTAAACACCAAGTCGTAGGGTTGCAGATGTTCAGTGAGCCGATCGACGATCCCTTGAAGTTGCCCTGGTTCGATGGCGTGCTCGTTGAGCGCGATCAACACCAAACAGGTATTGTCAGGCAACACGTCAATAACTTCGATATCTCGCTCGGTCTGACTGATTCCGCGCTTAGTTACGCTTTCATCTTTATGGTCCAAGGTCCGTCGGACAGACGGAGCCGTTTGGCGAGCCACGGCTTCCAGGAGTCGCTCGTGCTCTTCGGAGAAGGAATTGACCTGTGCGGAATAGAGACTGAGAACGCCTACGAGGTCTTTCCCCATTGTCATCGGTGTACTCAGACAACTTCTGAGACGCGGAGAAATTGACTTAGCAACTTCGCCAAGGTCGAGCATCGGATCCGAATTGCGAATCGTTTGCCGGTTGGCTGCGACCCACCCAGTCAAACGCTGGCCCATCGTTACCGTCATACCTGTTACCAGAGAGGCTGATTCGCCAGACACATACGCTGCTAGCAGCTCATCGGTGTCTTTGCTGTAGACGAAGAGGACGCCAAACGTATGGGGGACGAGCCTTCGCAGGTTCGCAAAGAGGATGTTGCCGATCTCTTCTAACTTCACCTGGTTGCCCAGCGCATGGGCAAGTGCGAATAGAGCCATCACCTCGCCAGAGCTAGCGGTAATGTCCTCTAGATGGACGGCTCGCTCGGGCCCGCTTTCCTCTAGCGCCGCCTTTTTGATCGCCGTGAGTGGGTGCTGTGGCTCGGCAGTGACTGGCGCGGCTATAGTTGGATACAGCCGAATAAAGCTATCGACTACGAGTGGGTCGTACATCGTTCCCCGACGATCCTTAAGGATCTGAATTGCATCCTTGTCAGGTAGTCGAGGCCGGTAGGGCCTATCTGATGTGAGCGCATCGAAGCAGTCGACCACTGACAGTATTCGAGCGCCAATCGGGATGTCTGACCCTCGCAGGCCGTCAGGGTAGCCACTGCCATTCCAGTTTTCGTGATGATGTCGGACGATCGGAACCACGGGATACGGAAACGCAATGGAAGAGAGAATGTCAGCTCCAACACCTGCGTGGAGTTTCATTTTCTCGAATTCAGCCGGCGTCAGGGGGCCTGGTTTGTTCAGAATGTACTCTGGAACCGCAAGCTTACCCATGTCATGCAGAAGAGCGGCTGCTTCCACTGCTCGAATCAATTTGTCGTCACTCACCCCCATTCCTTTTGCCAGGGCAACCGCGTAGGTTTGAACACGACGGATGTGCCCGTGGGTAATCTGGTCCTTGGCATCGATCGCCATCGCTAGGGTCTCGATGGTTGACATGTAGAGGGAGTTAACCGCCGCCAAATGAGTGTTTGCGTCCTCCACGCGTCCTAGCGCGGTCTTGAACGTTAAATACGAAATCAAAAGAAGGGCAGGATGACAGCGATAACTCGCAGAAAGGCTGAATCGGGGCCCTGATAGTAGGGCAAGAGCAGCGCCGCCACGGAGGCGCCGCTGATGTAATTAAGAGATAACCAGAGAAAATTCTGTCGCCATACCAAGAACGGCGAGATTCGTCTCTGGAACGCAACTGCTCGCGCAATCAAGGCGCTGTTGAGCACGAAGTAACAAAGCGCCAGCCCGAAGAGGGGCAGGACAAGGGGAGCTGTTCTTTGGGCGGTGCCTTGTGAAAGCGGCTGAATGTCGGAGATCGCGTAAAACAGGTGGGAGGCCGTCCAAATTGCAACCGCCGGCGCAGACATGTTGAACAAGATGCGCTCAGGGGTTCTCGATGCACCTCGGAGCCAAAGGGAAATGACAATTGTGTCAAGTACGACGATAACCGTGGCTGCTGCCGGTCCGAAGAGCAGGACCGTTGCAAAGACGAACGTCTCTGATACGGAAAGTCGGGCTGAAATCGTGGGAACGCGGACGGTGAACGACCCGCTGAGGAGGGTGAGGCCGGCCAAAACGAACCATTCCTCGTCGACCGGCGCACGCCAAAGTGTCATCGAGCGACTGCAGAACCACCGTCACGCCGCTAGCGATAACGGCGCCTATATACAATCGGCCGGCTGGCGACAGGTGTGCAGTCACTGGTCACGGCCGTTAGGCCGAGGAGTTTAATCTGCCCAAACAATAAGACGCATTGTAATCTCCTAGCAAGCGTTTAAGGAGGGTCAGTCGGCCCAGACGATGGTGTCGGCCCAGACGATGGTGTCGGCCCAGACGAGGGTGTCGGCCCAGACGATGGTGTCGGCCCAGACGATGGTGTCGGCCCAGACGATGGCGTCGGCCCAGACGATGGTGTCGGCCCAGACGATGGTGTCGGCCCAGACGATGGTGTCGGCCCAGACGATGGTGTCGGCCCAGACGAGGGTGTCGGCCCAGACGATGGTGTCGGCCCAGACGATGGTGTCGGCCCAGACGATGGTGTCGGCCCAGACGATGGTGTCGGCCCAGACGATGGTGTCGGCCAATGGCCTTAGGCTGAGGGACGGTCCCGCTATAGAACGCGATGCCGGATTTAGCGGTGGTTTCGCCACCGATGCTGACGGCCTGCTCTCGCCCGTCGCACAAAAAGGATCGCAGCCGCCACATTCACCGATCCCGCACCGGCCTCGACAACCCCCGCGCCCTTAACACGCGAGCTCGTGAGCTGCAGGGCGAGCTTCACTTCAAGGGGGGTCAGCGATGGCGCCGCTTCGAGAAGAACGGCCGCCGCACCAGCGACCACCGGAGCCGACATGCTGGTGCCGCTCATCTCCGCGTAGATTTGGTTCCCCTGGCCGGCGATCACGCGCTCCGGATAGGTGGACACCATGAACGACCCGAGAGCGGCGGCGGTAACGATCCGGTTGCCCGGTGCGACCAGATCGGGCTTCGGGACCCCATCGATGTACGTCGGGCCGAACGAGCTGTAGGTCGCCATCACGTCGTCGGACGGCATCGCGGTCCCTTTGGTGTTGGTCGCGCCGACGCCGATAACTGCCGGCGAGTTGGCCGGTACGCCGACCGCGCCGAAGACCCGCCTGCCGTCCGCTGCCTTGCCCTGGTTACCGGCTGCGGCGACGACCACGATCCCGGCGTCCACCGCGCGTTGCGCAGCCTGGCACAGCGGGTCGGTGCGATAGGACTCGAACACCGGCCGGCTGAGCGAGAGATTGATGACGCGGATGCCGTACTGAACCCGGTTCTCGATTGCCCAGTCGATTGCGGCGATGACGTCGCTCGTGTCGCCCGAGCCGTCCGCGCCAAGCGCACGAAGAGAAACGATGTGAGCGCCGGGAGCAATGCCGGCATACTGCGGGTCGACTCGCCACTGGCGAGGATCCCCGCGACGGCCGTGCCGTGGCCGTAGTCATCGTCGACCACGCCGCCCCCGGTGAAGTCGAGCGCCGCGACAATCCGGTCCTTCAGCGACTTGTGCTTGCTGACCCCGGTGTCGATCACCGCCACGCCGATGCCGCGGCCGGTGTAGCCGGGCAGTCCGCCGATGCCGCTGTGAACCTGGTCCGCGCCGGTCGCCCGCAAGCTCTCGGTCATGCTTCGGAAGACCTTGGCGTCGCCCGAGATGTGCGGCACTGCCGGATCAGCCGCAAGGGCGAGAAGCTGCTCGGGGGTGACCCTCAGAACCGATTGGTGACGAAGGCGCTTCGTCACCTTCGCGCCTGTGCGGGCCGCGATCGCATCGACCGCTTCAGGCGGCAACGACAGGATCACCGAGCTGCTCTCCGGGGCACCAGAGCTCATGTGCCTCTTCAGGTCACTGGAGATCTTGGCGCGATGCTCGGCAGCCATCGCTGCGGAGGAAAACAGCAGGACGACACCGGCGACCAGGGCCAGGAACACCGGGCGCTTCTTTTTAGATTCACAAACGATATGGAGCATGGGATAGACCACCGATAAGGGAAAAAGAACGGTTGCAACCGATAAGGCACAGGTAGTGCCAAGCCGGTGCGTTCACGGCGATCTCTTATAGGCGGGTTTGAGATCGAGGTTTTACTGAGGAAATTCGCAGATTTTCAAGTCGGCGGTGGGGCGACCGATCGTCGTGACTGGTCGCGCACTTCCTTAGCCCGACAATCGCAGCTAACTGATTGGCTAAGCCTCTTTTCGAGGCCGGAAGGGTAGTAAATACCCGCCACTAAGTGCATTGTTATTAACGACTTGCTGTCATGGGCCAACAAATTGGCCGGTAGGTTAACTTTTGAATAAACCTCTCAAGTCCACGTTACTCGCGGCTGCTCGTCGTCGCCGCGGCGATCGGCGGATTCACGCTCTGGAGCTCTCGCCGTGCGACGCCGGGTCACCGGTTGACGCCGACGGCGGTCGGATCACCGCATCGCTGCGCAGTGAGCCAGCGGTCTACAACCGCTATGTCGAGCTCTCCGCGGCGAGCGACCTTGTCTCGCGGTTGACGGACGGCCGATTGATCCGGGTGAACCGAACGACCGACGTCGTCGAACCTGCTCTCGCGGAGCGGTGGACGCAGTCCGACGACAGCCTGACCTACACCCTGTCGCTGCGGCGCGACGTCCGCTTTTCAGACGGCGAGCCGTTCACTTCGGCCGATGTGCTGTTTTCCGCGCGCGTTCTCTACGACCCCGACGTGAACAGTGGTCTTGCGGCAGCCACCCTGGTCGGCGGCAAGCCGCTCGCGTTTGCGGCGCCGGATCCCTGGACGGTCACCGTCACGCTACCGAGCCCGTTCGAGCCCGGGCTCCGGCTCCTCGAAAACCTGCCCATCCTTCCGCGCCACCGACTCGAAGCCGCCCTGAACGAGAAGCGCCTTCGCGAAACCTGGCGTGCCGGCACGCCGTCTTTCCGAGATTGCGGTGCTGGGGCCCTTTGTGCTCGAGGAGCACGTGACCGGACAGCGAATGGTGTTTGGCCGGAACCCGCACTACTGGCGACGGGACGCAAGCGGCACGCAGCTGCCGTACCTGGATCGCATCACCGTCCTGGTAGTTCCGGACCAGAACACCGAAGCCCTTCGGCTGGGTGCCGGAGAGATCGACATGATGTCGAACGGGGACATGCGCCCCGAGGACTACGCCGGCTTCAAACGTGCGGAGGCGGAAGGGAAGCTGCTGCTGCATGACGCCGGCATCGCCACCGACCCGAACATGCTGTGGTTCAACCTGACACCCGCGGCGCGCGCGCGGCTGCCCTGGTTCCACGACGCGCGTGTCCGCCAGGCCATCTCCCACGCGGTGAATCGACAGGCGATCGTCGATACCGTCTATCTCGGAGCCGCGGTCCCGATCCACGGCCCCGTCTCTCCCGCGAACCGCAATTGGTATTCGGCCACCGCGCCGCAGTACGCGCACGACCCGAAGCGCGCCACGGAGTTGCTGACGGCGGCAGGCCTCACGGACCGCAACGGTGACGGCACGCTCGAGGACCAGGCTGGCCGGCCCCTGCGCTTCTCGATCCTGACCCAGAAGGGCAACACGCTCCGCGAGCGCACGACCTCGCTCATCCAAGCGCATCTCAAGGAAGTCGGACTGACCGTCGACATCGTCACCCTCGACAACAGGTCATTGGGCGCGAAGATCGGGGACGGTGATTATGACGTGATCTACTACGGCACCCAGGCCAGTTCGCTCGATCCCGCCCTGAACCTGGAATTCTGGATGAGCAGCGGTGCCTTCCACGTCTGGAATCCCCGCCAGGCGTCGCCGGCGACGACATGGGAGGCCGAAATTGACGGGTTGATGCACCGCCAGGCGGCGGCATCCTCGCTGACCGAGCGTCAGCAACTGTTTGCCCAGGTGCAGCAGATCATCGGTGAGCAGGTGCCGGTCATCTATTTCGTGGCGCCACGGGTCACGATCGCGGTCGGCCGGCGAGTTCGCAACGTGACACCAGTCGCGCAGATTCCGCAGGTCCTCTGGAACGCCGAGATGCTGGCGATCGAGCGCCAGTGATTTTGCTCTCGGGCTTCATTGCCCGCCGTGTCGCGCGCGCGTTCGTGCTGGTGCTGGTGGTGGCGTCTGCCGCGATGCTCCTGGTGCATCTGGCGCCCGGTGACGCGTTCACGGACACGTTTGCAGATCCCGTCACGGCGGCGCTCGAACGCAGCCGTTTCGGCCTCGACCGATCATTCTTCGCGCAATACACAGAGTGGCTCGGGCGACTGCTGACACTCGACTTCGGTGAGTCCGTCCGCTACCGTCGACCGGTCGCCGAACTCCTGGTGGAGCGAGTGGGGCCGACGCTGCTTCTCGGTTTCGCAGCGCTCACCCTCGCACTCGGGATCGGTCTGCCGGCGGGAGTCTTCACGGGGCAGGGACGCGGTGACCTGCTGTCCCGCGGGATCGGCGCAGTCTCGGTGCTGTTGCTCTCGACGCCGCCGCTCGTAACCGCGCTCCTGCTTCTTCTTCTCGCCTCGAGAACCGGCTGGTTTCCAACCGGCGGCATGGGCGCAGCCGATGGCGCTGATCCCCTCGCCATGCTCGGAATGGCGATGCGTTACGTGCCGCTCCCGGCGCTCGCTCTGGCCTTGCCAATCGCGGCATCGCTCGAGCGGCTGCAGTCGCAGGCGATCGCCGAGGCGCTCAGGAACCCCTGCGTCGCAGCGGCCCGGGCCCGCGGTCTGTCACCCACTCGAGTGCTGTGGGTTCACGCGTGGCGGCTCTCGCTGAAGCCGGTCCTCGGCGTGCTCGGTATCGTCATCGGCTCCGTTCTGAGCGGTTCCTTCGTGGTGGAACTGGTGATGTCCTGGCCAGGCCTTGGCAACTTGATGTACGAGGCGCTGACGGCCCAGGATCTCCATCTGGCGGCCGGCTGCGCGGCCGTGGGTGCGGCCTTCCTATCCGTGGCGCTGCTCGCGACCGACATCGCGCTGGCATCGTCGGACCGACGGAGCCAGCGAGCCCGCATGACCAACCGCGGACGGATCGTCGGCGCGGTGCTTCTGGGGTTCATCGTCACGGTGTTCGCGGCTGCGCCGGTGCTGGCGCCCAATCCGCCGGAGCAGCAGTTCGCCGGCCTCGCGTACGCACCACCAATGCTGCCCCGGCTCTCGGATGAGCAGGGCCTCCGACGGCCGTTCGTCTATCCCTGGCGTGTGGTGAACCGTCGCACCCGCGAGTTCGAAGTCGATTCCAGCCGTCCTCTCGAGATTCGGTTCTTCACCGAAGGGCGGCTCGCGTCGACAGTTTCCGAGCCGTGGCTTCCGCTCGGCGGGGACCCTCTCGGCCGCGACGTGTTCTCGCGCGTGCTCGCCGGTGGCCGTCTCTCACTCGGCGTCGCGACTCTGGCGGTCCTGCTCTCACTTACCGTCGGCACCGCGCTAGGTGCAGTCGCGGGTTTCGCGGGAGGGCGGATCGACCGCGCGATCACGGCGGTGGCAGATCTCGTCGTCGTATTGCCGCTTCTCTATGTCGTCATCACGCTGCGCGCCACCATGCCGCTGGTGCTCGATCCAGGACCGATCTTCTGGACGATGGTGGCCGTCATGGGACTTGCGACCTGGCCTGTCCCTGCGAGGGGGGTTCGGGCGATCGTGGCAGCGGAGCGCCGGCAGCCGTACGCAGAATCTGCGTACGCGGTGGGGGCGGGGCCGCTGAGAATTCTGCTACGTCATCTGCTCCCGGCGACCGCGGGTCATCTCGGAATTCAAGGATTGCTGTTATTTCCGGCCTTCATCTTCGCGGAGGCGACCTTGTCCTACGTGGGACTCGGATTTGCGGAACCCACTCCCAGCTGGGGAGTCATGCTTCATGACGCGGCGGGGATCGCGGCGATCACCGAAGCGCCATGGCTCATGACCCCCGCCGCGGCGATCGTGCTCACCGTGGTGGCGATCCAGCTGGTGATTCGGGGGAGTGAAGCAACCCGGCGACGGAGCATCCTGAGCCCCTCAACAGAAACGCGCCGAATGTTCCAAAACGGCACATAAACTGGGCGCGAACTCCAGCCGCCATCCCTCGCACGTCACCCGTAACTAGCACAAAACAAAGTTCTTGTAGGCAGCTGTTCCCGGCCATTCCGAGTGGCTGACGAATTGCTGAACTACGGGCATTCCCCATGAGTGTCTGGACCAATTTCGTCGAAAGGCAGGAAGTCGTGACCCGAATGGGCAGAAGTCTTTGTGCGGCGTTAACCGTGTTTGCCATTGTCGCGGTGCCGGCATCAGCGTCGAGCAGCGATAACGCAGGCAAGCCGGCCCAGGCCGGCGTTCGTGCCGCTGATCACCTCAAGCTCGATCGAGCGCTCAACGACCGCGCCACCCGAAGCGGATGGTCGCGCGTGATCGTGACGCTGAAGGGCTCGGCTGACGTGGGCGCGGACGCGGTCAAGCTCGGTGGACGGCTCGGACGGCGGCTGGAGTTGATCAACGGGCGCGTGATCGAGATCCCGAACGGGCTCCTCAAGAAGCTCGCCGACCACCCCGCCATCGCCCGAATCGACGACGACCGCCCGACCACGGGGGTCATGAGCTACGTGACGGCCCTCACCGGCGCGCGAACCGTGCATCGCAGCTACGGCTTCGACGGCGCGGGTATCGGCGTTGCTGTCATCGACTCGGGCATCACCTCGTGGCATGACGACCTCACCTACGCCGGCAACAGCGCCGCGGTCCAGATGCAGGGGAACCAGAGAGTGGCGGCCTTTGCGGATTTCGTCAACGGCGCCTCTTCGCCCTACGACGACAACGGCCATGGCACTCACGTCAGCGGGATCATCGCCGGCAACGGCTATGACAGCCGCGGCAGCAACGCCGGTATCGCGCCCGCGTCCCACGTCGTGAGCCTCAAGGTGCTGGACCGCGATGGCCGTGGCGTCATCAGCGACGTTATTGCCGCTCTGGACTACGCGCTGGCCAATCGCGCCCGCTACAACATCCGCGTCGTGAACCTCTCGGTCGGCGCAGCCGTGACCTCGTCCTACCGAACCGATCCGCTCGCGCTGGCAGCCAAGCGAGTGGTTGACGCCGGGATCGTGGTCGTGACCGCAGCCGGTAATCTCGGGCAGAACAAGGCAGGGCAGCCGCAGTGGGGCGGGATCATGGCGCCCGGCAACGCGCCCTGGGTCCTGACGGTCGGTGCGTCCACTCACCAGGGAACGCTGAATCGGACCGACGATGCGGTCACGGGATTCAGTTCCGCCGGACCCTCTGCGATCGATTACGAAGCGAAGCCTGACCTGGTGGCATCAGGGATGGGAATCGTCTCGCTCAGTGATCCCGGCAGTCTCTTCTACCAGACCAAGGCCGGATATCTCGTCGGCGGCAAGGTCGACACAGCCTACAAGCCATACCTGTCGCTGACCGGAACCAGCATGGCGGCACCGGTCGTGAGTGGAACCGTTGCCTTGATGCTGCAGGCGAATCCCTCGCTCACGCCGAACCTGGTGAAAGCGATCCTGCAGTACACCGCTCAACTCCAGCCTGACGTTCACCCTCTGCGCCAGGGTGGCGGCTTCCTGAACACGAAGGGCGCCGTTGACCTGGCCCGGTACTTTGCCACCGCGCGGGCCGGCGAGCGGTACCCGAAGGGCACCGGCTGGAGCCGCAAGATCAACTGGGGCAGCCACAGCGTCTCCGGCGGCGCGATCAGTCCGTCCGGCAATGCCTGGGCTCTCAACATCGTTTGGGGCACCGCCCACGACGACGAGGGCGACAACATTGTCTGGGGCACCGCGTGCGAGAACGATTGCTTCAACATCGTGTGGGGCACGGCCTCCGATGACGAGGGCGACAACATCGTCTGGGGGACTGCCGACGACGAAGGCGACAACATCGTCTGGGGCACCGCCTCGGATGATGAAGGCGACAACATCGTGTGGGGCACCGACTGCGGAGGCGACAACTGCTTCAACATCGTCTGGGGCACGGCCTCCGATGACGAAGGCGACAACATTGTCTGGGGTACGGCGTCCGACGACGAGGGCGACAACATCGTCTGGGGCACGAGCGGGGATGTGGATCCGATGGTGTGGGGGACCGCTGCGTCGGATGACGAAGGCGACAACATTGTGTGGGGAACCTCGGGTCCGAACGGCACCATGTTCGGCGAGGCGACCGACGAAGAGCCTGACTTCGAGTTCCTGTTTGAGAGGCCGGCAGTGGAACGCGGCGGTGAGTACGTCTACGAGATGGGGGCGCTCTGATGGAGAAGATGCCGTTTGTCGATCAGGCCGTGATGACCGAAGTAAATGCCATGATCTCGATCCAGCCGGATTGGCGTCAGGCGCTGCCGGTGCTGACCGGGCAAGGCGTGACCTTGCGCGAGCTGCGGATGAGCGACGCACCGGTGCTGTTGTCGATGCTCTCCAGCGAGGAAGTCGCGCGCTTCATTTCGCCGCCACCGACAACTGTCGAGGGCTTCGAGCGTTTCATCGCCTGGACTCACAGTGAACGCGCCGCCGGACGTTATCTGTGTTTCGGGATCGTGCCTGAGGGTTTCGACGCAGCTGTCGGCCTGTTCCAGGTGAGGCAGGCCGAGCCGGATTTCGCGAGCGCCGAGTGGGGCTTTGCGCTCGGGTCTCCGTACTGGGGCAGCGGTCTGTTCCTGTCCGGCGCCAGACTCGTTCTGGACTTTGCGTTCGACGTGATCGGTGTGCACCGGCTCGAGGCAAGAGCGGCCGTGCAGAACGGCCGCGGCAACGGCGCGCTCCGCAAGATTGGCGCACTTCAGGAGGGGATCTTGAGACGCTCGTTCCTGCGCAACGGTGCGTATCTGGACCAGGTGCTCTGGGCGATCGTGTCGTCGGATCGCCAAGCCTTGCGCTCTTCGGGGAGTCCGAGCGTACACTAGCGCGTGGATGTTTCCGGCGTTTTTCCTCCCATCGCGACACCATTCGACGAGCGCGGAGATGTAGATCGCACGGCCCTGCAGTCGAACCTCGCGCGGTGGCTGACCAGCGGGGTTCGCGGGATCGTGGCACTCGGGTCCAACGGCGAAGCACCGCTGCTGGACGAATACGAATCCGATACCGTCATCGGCACCGCTCGCGAAGTGGTGCCGCGGGAGCGACTGCTGATCGCCGGCACCGGCCGCGAGAGCACCCGTGCGACCATCGTGGCTTCGCAGCGGGCTGCGTCTCTGGGCGCGGACGCCGTCCTGGTTCGTACGCCTTCTTACTTCAAGCCCCGCATGACGCGCGAGGCGTTCGTTGCGCATTACAGCGCGGTTGCGGACGCCGTCGCGGTGCCGGTGTTCCTGTACAACTATCCCGCGGTGACCGGCGTCACCTTCACCCCTGACACGGTCGCCATACTCGCGCGCCACCCGAACATCGCCGGGATCAAGGAAACCAGCACCGACGCGGCGCAGATTGCGGCCTACATCGATGCGGCTCGCGGTGAGGCATTCAGCGTCCTGGCCGGGTCAGCGCCGGGCTTCTACGCGGCCCTGTGCCTGGGTGCCCGCGGCGCCATCCTGGCGGCTGCCTGCATCCTGCCAAAGGCCTGCGTGGCCCTGCTGGAGGCCTTTGAGCGCGGTGCGCACGATGAGGCGAGGGATCTGCAGCGGCGCATCCTGCCGGTCGCCGTGGCCGTAACAAGCGGATTTGGTGTTCCCGGACTCAAGGCGGCACTGGATCTCACCGGCTTTGTCGGTGGATCGCCGCGGCCGCCGCTGTCGCCCGCGTCTCCTGACGCGATCGCGGCGATCAGCGCCGCGTTGGCGCCCATGCAGGAGTTCCTGTGAGCGTGCCGCAACGGCTCCTCCTGGGGCCAGGGCCCAGCCCCGTCAGCCCACGCGTGATGAGCGCGCTGTCGGCGCCCGTTCTCAGCCACCTGGATCCGTATGTCATGGCCGCCATGGACGAGATCCGCATCCGGTTGTCGCGGCTCTTCCTGGCTCGCAAGGGTGCGGTAGCGCTGGCGATCTCGGGCACGGGCACGTCAGCGATGGAAGCGGCCGTAGCGAACGTGACACAGCCAGGCGTCCGAGCGCTGGTTGTTGTCACCGGCTACTTCGGTGATCGCCTGGCGCAGATGCTGGAGCGCTACGGGGCGCGCGTGCGGCGCCTGGACGTCGAGTGGGGGCGCGCCTGCGATCCGAGCCTGGTTGAAGCCGCGCTGAGGGATGAAGGTGCTGACCTCGTCGGGATCGTTCATGCCGAGACGTCCACCGGAGTGTTGAACCCGGTGGATGACGTCGCGCGTATCGCGGCAGCGCATGGCGCGATGCTCATCGCCGATGCGGTGACGTCCTTCGGCGCGATGCCGCTGAACACGGGGCCGTGGGGGCCATCGGTCTGTTACAGCTGTGCGCAAAAGGGGCTAGGCGCCCCATCGGGGCTGTCGCCGATCACGTTCTCTCCCGAAGCCGCGGCGAACCGCGTCGCGTGCCGGAGCTTCTACTTCGATCTCTCCCTCCTCGAGAACTACTGGACGGAGCGGAAGTATCACCACACGATTTCGTCGCCGCTGGTGCTCGCGCTGCGCGAGGCGCTGGCTGTGGTCGAAGAGGAAGGACTCGACTCGCGTCATGCGCGGCATCGAGCCAACCATCAAGCGCTCGTGGGCGGCCTTTCTGCCCTCGGTCTGGAACTGTTGCCGCCGGAGGGTGAGCGACTCTGGACGCTCAATGCCATCCGCGTTCCCGCCGGTGTGGACGAAGCCGCGGTGCGACGGCACTTGCTTCAGGAGTTCGACATCGAGATCGGCGCCGGGCTCGGTCCGCTGGCGGGGCGCATCTGGCGCGTGGGACTGATGGGTGAGGGGTCTCGCCTCCAGAACGTGCTGATCTTTCTCTCCGCCCTCGAGTACTCACTAAGGGTAAATGGTTGCACCGTCAGTGACGGCAGCCCTGCTGTAGCGGCTGCAACCGAAGCGTGGAGTCGAGCCCAGGCCTGAGTTTCTTCTAGTGGTACATGCGTTGCAGCCTCCACCCCTGGGCGCGCCCTGCGGTTCATCCGCGCGCCGAGGAGTTGGTTCATGTCCCTGCGAACGCAACAGCCCCGGTTCGTTCTCGCGGCGGTGAGTGCGGCACTGGCCGCAACCGTTGTGGCCTGCGCGACCAACCCTGCCACCGGCCAGAAAGAGTTCTCGCTCATGAGCGAGGCGCAGGAGGTCCAGCTTGGCCGCGAGATGGATCCCCAGATCAAACAGGAGATGGGCGTCTACGACGACGCGGAGCTGCAGCGGTATGTCTCCAGCGTCGGCATGCGGCTCGCAAAAGCGTCGGAGCGGCCCAACCTTCCGTGGCAGTTTACGGTTGTCGATGAACCGGCCGTGAACGCGTTCGCCCTCCCGGGCGGCTACATCTACGTGACGCGCGGGATCCTCGCGTTCCTCAATGATGAAGAACAGCTCGCCGGCGTACTCGGACATGAAATCGGACATGTGACCGCACGGCACTCCGCGCAGCAGTACACGAAGGCGACGAGCGCCGGCGTCGGGCTCACGCTGCTCAGCATCTTTGTGCCCGAGGCACGTCCTCTTCAGGGGCTCGTGGAAACCGCCTTCGGCGTGCTCTTCATGAAGCACGGCCGTGACGACGAGTTGCAGGCGGACCGGTTGGGCATCGAGTACACCGCGAAAACGGGATGGGACCCGCGCGGAGTTGCCGGCATGCTCCGGACCCTGCAGCGGCTCGACGAGGCCAGCGGCAGCCGTCGTGGGGTGCCGAACTTTCTCTCGACACACCCGGCGCCTGCCGACCGCGTGCAGAAGGTGCTCGCATATGTTGAGCAGAACCCGTCTCCGGTCGGGACGGCAGGTCGAGCGTCCGACGAGAGGGACTATCAGCGCGTCGTGGACGGCATCATTTTCGGCGACAGCCCGAGTGACGGCATCTTGCGTGGCAACGAGTTCTTTCATCCGGACTTGCGCCTGGCCCTGGCTTTTCCGAAAGGGTGGGACGTGCATAACAGCCCTACCCAGGTCCTCGCCAAGGCGCCAGACCGCGAGAACTACATGCTCTTGACGCTGGTGCCCAACGCCAGCGGCTCGCTTCAGCAGATCGCGCAGGCCTCGATGGCCAATGCCGGCTTCCGGCAGGTTCAGGGCGAACGCGCGTCGCTCAATGGCCTGGATGCTTACGTTGGAACCTATCAAGGCGCGATGGAAGGTATCGGCAACATCGTGACCGTCGCGGCCCACGTCGTCCACAACCGCAACGTCTACATGTTTGCAGGCCTGGCGCCCCCCGACCAGTTCCAGGGTGCGCAGCAGCAGTTCGCCACCAGCATCCGCTCGTTCCGTGAATTGAGCCAGGCGGAAGCCGCGAAGATCCGGCCGAACCGCGTGGACATATATACCGTCCGCGCTGGTGACACCTGGGAGTCGCTGGCGTCGCGCACCGGCAACCTGACAAAGCCGTCAACGCTCGCGATCATGAACAACTACGAACCAAACCAACCGCCGCGCGCGGGCGACCAGATCCGGATCGTGGTTGAAGGGTGACAGTGCAATAATCCGCCTATGCGAAAGCTGAGGCGGGTACTCCTCGCGCTTCCCGCCGTCCTGTTCGCCGTGGTGGCGTACGTCTACCTGACGATTCCCGACGTCCGCGCCTTGAAGACCACGAACCCGAAGTCGTCCGCATTCATGGAGCTGCGCGCCCGCGAGGCTCGCGCCAAAGGCGAGACGCCTCGACGCAATCAGCAGTGGGTCAGTTACCGCAGAATCTCGCCCCAGCTGACTCGCGCCGTACTCGTGACGGAAGACAGTGCTTTCTGGCAGCACGATGGCCTCGACTATCAGCAAATCAAGGAGTCGATGGAGGTGAACCTCGAACGGGGAGAGTTCGCGCGCGGCGCCAGCACCATCACTCAGCAACTCGCGAAGAACCTTTATCTCTCGCCCTCGAAAAACCCGCTCCGGAAACTCCGCGAGTTGATCATCGCCCGGCGTCTCGAGGCAGAGTTGCCCAAGCAGCGCATTCTCGAGATCTATCTGAACGTGATCGAGTGGGGCGACGGGATCTATGGTGCTGAAGCCGCGGCGAGGAGCTACTTCGGCAAGCCGGCCGCGCAACTGAGTGCCTCCGAGGGCGCGCTTCTGGCCGCGGCGATTGCCAACCCCCGCGTGATGAACCCCGGCGCCCCCACCGCCAGACTCCGCCGCCGTCAGCAGATGGTCATGCGCCGCATGGGTGCGGTCGAACCGCCTCCAGTCCTCGCCACTGCCCCCGCGGATCCGGCCGAAACAGACCCCGTTGTGCCGGCGATCGAGGCCGTTCCCGGGCTTCCACCCCAGGGCGCGCCGATCGTTTTGCCCGGCCAGGTCGTTCCTCCGCCCAGGAAACCGGGCGGCGGGGGCAGCGGCCGCCCGTAGCCCAGGTCTGTTCCCGGCCTTTCTGCTCACCTTGACACGTTCCCACGCAAGTCTTTAGAGTAGGCACACGTTTCAGCATTTCAGCTCCCCACTGAAGCGACAAGGACGCTTGTCGGCGGACTTCCCGTGTCTCCGCCAGGCGTGTGTGTCGGCATGATCAACTACACAGAGCGCATTGCGCTGCTGATGAAGGACGTCGTCGCGCGTACGCCGCGGCTGTCGTTCATCGATCTGAATCAGGTCATCGTTTTCGCGCGCTTCGGGCGCTCGGATGCTGAAGGTGCGTTTGCCACCTGCCATTGCCTGACACTGCCGGAGAGTGAGCCCGGCTACTTCTTCTGGAAGGATCGGGAGACCGGCCAGCTGACGCGCCGCTCGCCCTGGTTCGTAACCAAGTCGCCGCAGGTCAAGCTCGGCACCACCACCATCAATTACCTCATCTCCTTCGTCCTGCCGCGCTTCAGCGATCAGACGATGGTTGGATCGCGCAAGGCAGATCTCTATCCGCAGACAGACTCGTGGATCGCAAAGCTCGACACGATCGTGCACGAGCTCTATCACATCGATCCGGCCGCCACGGGGATCCGGGCGGTCGAAAACGCGGACGGCAGCCGCTCGTACAAGTCACATGGTCCACACTTCTATGAGAATGTCGCCGAGATGGTGCAGGCGTACATCGCGAGCGGACCGGATCCGGATCTCTACGAATTCCTGAAGTACGACTTCGCCGGCCTGACCGAGATGTACGGGGGAGTGTTGGGGACGACGTTCAGGAACTTCCCGTCATTTCCACAGCGCTATATGGAGACGGTGGATCTGCCGGCCTCGGATCCGTGCGTGCGGGTGGAACCGTTGAAGCTCCCGTCGCAGCCCGTCATCTACACCGAGCACGACCTGCATGTTCGTCAGTTCACGGGCGACAGGTCTCGCCGGCTGACCGGCGCAGCGTAAGTTCGCCCTCCCGCCTCAGAGCAGGCGACGCGCTCCCAGGAACCGGGACGCCCAATACGCGCTGCCGATCCGCTCGACCCGCACCACACCGCTGGACGACGGAGCGTGCACGAACGAATCCCCGCCCACGACGATGCCGACGTGAGAGGCGCCGGAGCCGGTCGTGGCGAAGAAGACAAGATCACCTGCCTGCAGATCCGTAGGTGCGACGCTGCCACCCGCGCCGTATTGCTCGGCGACCGTCCGTGGCACGGCGACGCCGTGCCTGGCGAAGACGTACCAGACCAGCCCACTGCAATCGAATCCCCCCGGGTCGGTGCCCCCGTTCTTATAGGGAATCCCCCGGAGCGACAGCGCGGTGCCGCTGACCTCGTAGCCGCCGGTCCGAACCAGCGGTGTGCCCGTTGGTCCAACCCCGCCGTTGGGACGCGACTCCGCCGGCGGTTCGGGCGAGCCCGGCCGGGGAAAAGGACGGGGCGTCCCGCCCGCCGTAGCGCAGGCTGAAGAGGCAAGGACGACCACTATTAGTAGCGCACGCATGTGCTTAGAGCGGATTATCGGCTAGAATGACTCTTAGGCTTTAATGGAGCAAACACTGCTGCTTAACGCCACGTACGAACCTCTTAAGGTCGTCCATTGGCAGAAGGCGATTACGCTTTGGTGCCAGGGGAAGGTCGAGGTTATATCTGTGTACAACGACCGGGAGGTCCGGTCGGTCTCGTTCAGCTTCAAACTTCCCTCCGTTATCCGGCTGTTGCGCTACATCAAGATCAAGCGCAACATCAATTACGTCCCCTTCTCTCGCGCCAACATTTACGCGCGTGACGATCACTCGTGCCAGTACTGCGGGAGGGTCTTCCCGACCGCTGAACTGACCTTCGATCACGTAGTGCCGGTCGCCCAGGGCGGCCGGAAGGACTGGGAGAACATCGTTACCTGCTGCGTCGCCTGTAATCGCAAGAAGGGCGGACGCACACCGGTCGAGGCCGGTATGCACCTGATCCGTCTGCCGCGTCGGCCCGACAAAGCGCCGGCGATCCGGATCACGGTGGGTATGAAGAACGCGCCCGAAGGCTGGCGCGATTACTTCTACTGGAACATGGAACTGGACGAGAGTTGAGCCCCGGCGGCCCCGTTTCGTCCTGCTTCCCAACGCCGCTCCCGAGTCCGACCGCGCACACGCACGCATCATCATGACATCCGCCACCCCATCCCGCATTACCGGAGTCCGTCCGCTCTGGGGCGTCGAAGGTGGCTGGCTCACGATTTCCGGCGACGGATTCACGATGGAGCCGCTGCCGGACGTCCGTATCGGCAGCGTGCCGGCGAGGATCGTGGCCGGCTCCGGACGGGAGCTCCGCGTCTGTGTTCCGGGTGGTCTCGACGGGGGCAGCACGCCGGTCCGGCTTCAGAGCGTTCCCGGTGAATCGGCGCTGGTGCAGATCGGCGCGCCCCTCGCGACCGGGCTGCACCTGGTCGACAACCCGGCGTTCGATCGCAACGGCAATCTCTTCGTCACCTTCAGCGGCTCGCGCGGACAACAATCGCCGGTGTCGATCTACGTCGTTCGGCCCGACGGATCACGGGAGCCGTTTGTCACCGATCTGCCGAATCCCACGTCGCTGGCCTTCGATCGGCAGGGCCGGCTGCACGTGTCCAGCCGGTTCGACGGCAGCGTTTACCGGATCGCCGATGACGGCTCCCCAGAGGTCGTGGCCACCGACCTTGGTGTCGCGTGCGGAATCGCGTTCGATGCTGACGGCATTCTCTTCGTCGGCGACCGGGCCGGATCGATCCTGCGCGTGGACGACGGGAAGGCGGTGGTGTTTGCAGCCGTCCCATCGAGCATCGCCGCATTTCACCTCGCCTTTGGGCCTGATGGTTCGCTGTTTGTGACCGGCCCGACGCTGAACACGCGCGACGCGATCTATCGTGTGTCCCCGAACGGCATGGTGGACGTCTTCTACGAGGGCTTCGGCCGCCCGCAGGGCATGGCTTTCGATGACGCCGGACGGCTCTACGTCGCTGACGCGATTGCCGGCGCCGGCGGACTGTATCGGTTCGCGGCGGACGGCGGTGAGCCCGAACTGCTCATCTCCGCGGGTGGGCTCGTGGGCCTCGCATTCGGACCGGGCGGAACCCTGGCGGTGGCCTCTGCCGACACGGTCTATCGGCTGGACGCCGGCATCGGCGGGCTGTTACCCTTCACGCGCCCATGAACCAACTTTTCCGACGAAAAGCCATTTCCGATCTCCTGCCGGACACGCCTGGTGGTTTAAAACGCGAACTCGGGGCCGGCGACCTGATCATGCTCGCCATCGGCGCCGTCATCGGCGCGGGTATCTTCTCGTCGATCGGCACCGCGGCGGCCGGCGAGGTTCTGCCGACCGGAGAAGTCGTTCGCTACGGCGCGGGTCCCGCGCTCATCTTCTCGTTCATCCTGCTCGGGATCGTGTGCGGTCTCGCGGGCCTGTGCTACGCGGAACTGGCGTCGATGATTCCGCAGGCGGGCAGCGCCTACGCCTATTCCTACGCAACCCTGGGCGAGTTGATCGCCTGGATCATCGGCTGGGACCTGATCCTCGAGTACGCCGTCGGCAACATCGCGGTTGCGATCGCCTGGAGTGGTTACTTCACTTCGCTGCTGAGTGGATTCGGGATCAACCTGCCGGACTATCTCACTCACGGGTACCGGACGGCTTTGTTGAGCTCTAATCCGGCCGTCCATGCCTTGCTCGATACGGCGCCGCGGATTGCCGGCATCCCGATCCTGCTCAATCTGCCCGCAGCGGCCATCGTCCTCGCGGTTACCGCGTTGCTCTACATCGGCGTCCGCGAGAGCGCGCGCGCGAACAACGTCATGGTCGTCATCAAGCTGCTCGTGCTGGCGGTCTTCGTCGGGCTGGGCGCGATGCACATCGACACGGCCAACTATGTGCCGTTTGCCCCCAATGGCTGGACCGGGATTCACCAGGGAGCGGCGATCGTCTTCTTTGCTTACATCGGCTTCGACGCCATATCGACGGCCGCGGAAGAAACGAAGAATCCTCAGCGCAACATGCCGATCGGCATTCTTGGCGGCCTGGCCATCTGCACAGTTATTTACGTGATCGTCGGAATCGTCGCAACGGGCTTGGTTCCCTACCAGGAGCTGAAGGCCGCTGATCCGCTGGCGCGGGCCCTCGAAGTTGCCGGCCTGCCGCTGGCGAGCGTGTTCGTCGCCTTCGGAGCGGTGGTGTCGCTCACGGCCGTTCTGCTGGTCTTCCAGTATGGCCAGCCGAGGATCTTTCTCGCGATGGCGCGCGACGGGCTCCTCCCGAAGTGGGCCTCGACGATCCATCCCAAGTATCGGACGCCGCACATCACGACGGTGCTCACCGGTGTGATCGTCGCGCTCGGCGCGCTCGTCGCCGACGAAAACGAGATTTACGACCTCACGAACATCGGGACCCTGTTTGCCTTCGCGATCGTCTGCATCGGTGTCCTCGTGCTGCGCTACAAGGAACCGGACCGTCCGCGGCCCTTCCGCGTGCCGTTTGTGTGGGGCGTCAGTCTCGCGGGCGCGGCGGCGTGCATCTACACGATGAAGGGCCTCCCGACCCACGCCTGGGAGCGCTTTGGGATCTGGCTGATCGTTGGAATTGCCTTCTATTTCCTCTACGGGTATCGCCGCAGCAAGCTCCGCTCATAAGAAAAAGATCCTCGAGCCGTGGTGGGCCTGCAAGGCTGCCACGGCTGAGTCGCCCTCCGATCTGGCTCGCTCATCAGTTCGCGCAGTTCCGCGTGGTAAAATCGCTGTTTTGCTGATCTCGGAAATTCCTCACCACTAAACATGGCGCACGACTGGATCGCGGTCCGCGGGGCTCGCGTCCACAACCTCAAGAATGTGGATGTCGACATCCCACGCGACAAGCTCGTCGTTCTGACGGGTCTGTCGGGTTCGGGAAAGTCGTCGCTTGCCTTCGACACGATCTACGCCGAGGGCCAGCGGCGTTATGTCGAATCGCTGTCGTCGTACGCGCGCCAGTTTCTCGAGCAGATGGAGAAACCGGACGTCGACCTGATCGACGGCCTGTCGCCCGCGATCGCCATCGAACAGAAGACCACGGGGTCCAATCCGAGATCGACGGTCGGGACCGTCACCGAGATCTACGATTACCTGCGGCTGCTCTTTGCCAACATCGGTGTGCCGCACTGTCACCTGTGCGGACGCGAGATCGCCTCGCAGTCGCTCGAGCGGATCGTCGACATGGTGATGCTCGCACCGAACGACGAACGCGTGAACGTGCTGGCCCCGATCGTCCGCGGTCGCAAGGGTGAGTTCAAGAAGGAGCTCGCCGGGCTGCGGGCGAAGGGCTTTACCAAGGTCCGCGTCGATGGCCAGATGCGCTCGCTCGACGAAGACCTGAAGCTCGATCGCCGTCGAAACCATACGATCGAGATCGTTGTCGATCGACTGGTGATCAAGAGCGGCGTCGAACGGCGGTTGGCCGAGTCGGTCGAGATCGCCCTCAACCTCGCCGAAGACATCGTCATCATCAACACGCTCGATGGCGGCGACCGGCTGTTTTCGCGACGCCTGGCGTGCACCTTCTGCGGCGTGAGCATGCCCGAGATGACGCCGCGCGCATTCTCGTTCAACTCGCCCCATGGCGCCTGCCAGGAGTGCCAGGGTCTCGGGGCTGTTTACGACTTCGATCCGGGCAGGCTCGTGCCTGACGAGTCGCTGACGCTGCAGGACGGCGCGATTGCGCCATGGGCCAAAGGCGACCGCAAGCTGGTGCGCGAAGCGCTCGCCGCGCTGGGCCGCACGTTCGGGATCGACCTCACGCTGCCCTTCAGCCGACTGCCACGAAAGCTTCGCGACCTCGTGTTCTTTGGTGCCCCTGCCGCGAAGCGTGAGAGCCCGGCAGCGGCGCGCCCGGAGCGGAGCGCGAGCGAGCGCAGGGCGCCAGGCGGGGCGCAGGGGGCCCCGCCGAAGAAAAATGACCCGTTTGGCGCCGGCTTCGAGGGTCTGATTCCCAACCTGCGGCGTCGCTATGAGGAGGGCACCTGGGCGGACCAGGAGGACCTCGAACCCTATCGCTCGTTGCGCCCGTGCCCGACCTGCAGCGGCGAGCGGCTGAAGCCGCAGAGTCTCGCGGTCCGGGTCAAGGGACGCACCATCTCCGAGTACGTCAACCTTGCGATCAGTGAAGCTGTCCATGTCTTCGACAGCATCGAGCTCACCGACCGCGAGACGCTGATCGCCAGCCGCATCATGCGCGAGATCCGCGACCGCATCCACTTTTTGGACGATGTGGGCGTCGGGTATCTGAGCCTGGCACGGAGCGCCGCTACGCTCTCTGGCGGTGAGGGACAGCGCATCCGTCTCGCGACGCAGATCGGTTCGAACCTCACCGGCGTGTTGTATGTGCTGGACGAACCGTCGATCGGGCTGCATCAGCGTGACAACCGTGCCTTGCTCGCGACGCTGGCCCGGCTCCGGGATCTGGGCAACACCGTCCTGGTCGTCGAACACGATGAGGAAACGATCCGGACGGCGGACTACGTCGTCGATCTTGGGCCCGGCGCGGGCGAGCACGGTGGCGAATTGATTTTCCAGGGGCCGCCCGCTGGCCTGCTGGCGAACGGACATGGTTCCCTGACGGGCGCCTATCTGCGTGGTGACAAGAGCATCCAGACGCCCGGCAGCCGCCGCAAGCCGACCCGCGGTGAGATCGTGATTCGCGGCGCGCGCGCGAACAACCTGAAGGATGTGGACGTTTCGATTCCGCTCGGTCTTCTGACCACGGTGACGGGCGTCAGCGGATCGGGAAAGTCCACGCTGATCAACGAGATCCTCTACCGCTCGCTCGCTCGCACCTTCTTCCGCGCCGGCGACGAGCCGGGTGCACATTCCGGGATCGAAGGCATCGACCAGCTCGACAAGGTGATCCAGATCGATCAGTCACCCATCGGGCGTACGCCTCGGTCAAACCCGGCGACTTATACGGGACTGTTCACGTTCATCCGCGACCTGTTCGCGATGCTGCCCGACGCAAAGGCGCGAGGGTTCCGGCCGGGTCGCTTCTCGTTCAACGTGAAAGGCGGCCGGTGCGAGGCCTGCCAGGGTGACGGCGTCATCGCGATCGAGATGCACTTCCTGCCGAACGTCTACGTCACCTGCGAACAGTGCAAGGGCCGCCGCTACAATCGCGAGACGCTCGAGATCCAGTACCGCGGCAAGTCGATCGCCGATGTTCTCGATCTCACCATCGACCAGGCGTTGCCGCTGCTCGAGAACTTCCCGCCGATCGCCAACAAGCTCCGGACGCTGCAGGACGTCGGCCTTGGCTATCTGCAGCTCGGCCAGTCGGCAACGACGTTGAGCGGCGGTGAAGCACAACGCGTAAAGCTGTCGAAAGAGCTGTCACGCCGGGGCACGGGCCGCACGCTCTACATTCTCGACGAGCCGACGACAGGGCTTCATTTCGCCGACACGCACAAGCTGCTCGACGTCCTGAACAAGCTCGTGGAGCAGGGCAACACCGTCGTGATCATCGAGCACAACCTCGACGTGATCAAGTCGGCGGACTACGTGATCGACCTCGGGCCAGAGGGCGGCGCCGGGGGCGGCAGGATTATCGCGACAGGGACTCCTGAGAAAGTAGCAATGAGCCGAGAATCCTTTACGGGGCGTTTCCTCGCCGAGGTTCTCGGAGCCCAGGGTGAGGTCAATGCCTCCGAAACAGCCAGCCTGCCGGCGGTGGTTCCGACTGCGGGCAAGAGGCGACGCAAACATGCGTGACACCGGCATCGGCAGCAACCTGGGAGGTGGTATGTCTTCATCAGGCACACACAAGCTGCTGTGGTTCATCAGCCACACTTTTGGCTTTCAAAGCTGTGGCTCGCAAGCCACAACCGCGCCGAAGTCGACCGATGGTCAGTCTGGATGCCATAAGCTAAGGCATTCGGGTACAATGACTTACACCACATTTTTCGCCGCGCAAAAGTATGGCAGAGGCTTTGCTGAGCTCGGGGTGGTTCCCCAAGTTCGCCTAGAGAGGCCATGAACGCTCAGCGCACCCTTCGCCGCCACGTCTCCTGCACCGGGATCGGACTTCATTCCGGCAACAAGGTCACTCTTTCACTGAAGCCGGCCCCGGCTGATTACGGCATCCGTTTTCACCGCACCGACCTCGGCGTCGAGATACCTGCGACCATCACACACCTCGGCGGCATGCAGCAGTATCAGACCGGCCTGGCCCGCGAGGCGGTCTCGGTCGAGACCGTCGAGCACCTGCTGGCCGCGCTCAGCGCCCTTCGGATCGACAACGCGATTGTCGAAGTCAACCACCCCGAAGTGCCGATCATGGACGGCAGCGCCGCTCCGTGGGTGCATCTGATCCTGAACGAGGCGGGTGTCAAGCAATTGTCCGCGCCGCGCCGGTACCTCAAGGTCCTGCGCCCGATTTCGCTGGCCCAGGGCGACAAGCGCATCTCCCTGTATCCCGCGGATCATCTCAAGGTCACCTACAGCATCAGCTTCGATCATCCGCTCCTGCGTCACCAGTCGCGGACGATGAAGATCACAGAAGAGAGCTTCGTCGAAGATATTGCTCCGGCGCGCACCTTCGGTTTCCTCAAGGAAGTCGAGATGCTGCGTCAGCGCGGCCTCGCCCTGGGCGGGTCGCTCGACAACGCCATCGTTCTCGGCGAGACGGGCGTTCTGAACAACACGCTCCGCTTCGAGGACGAGTTCGTGCGTCACAAGATCCTCGACGCGATCGGCGACCTGTCGCTCGTGGGTCACCCGGTGATCGGTCACCTGGTGGCGCACCGTGGCGGCCACGCGTTGCACACGGCATTCGCCGCCAAGATCCTGGAAGAGCGGGATGCGTGGAAGCTGGTGGAAGCGCCCGTGGACGCCGAGGTCACCCGGCCAGTGGGATCCCGGGTTGGTGCGACGGCCCGTCTGGCGAACTAGATCACCACGAGCGTCCTGGTCGTCGTCGGGGATCCGCAGGCCTCGCACCAGTCGATCCCCTCAGAGACCAGATCGCACTTCAGCGCGTAGCGCCCCGGCCTCGCCGGCGGCGTGATGATCATCTCCACATCAGCGGCTGCTACTTGTCGATCGTCGATTCGTCCGAGACCGGTTCGGTCTTCGCGAGCCGCTTCATGTAGGCGGCCAGCCGCTCGTTCTCGTAGGAGACAAAGTTCAGGAACAGGCTCTCGGACAGGTACTGCCGGCGTTCGTCGTCGGTCAGTTGCTCGATCACGTTCTGGATTTCACGGGACGTGTCCTCGAACGAATAATCCAGATCTGACTTGGCGTTCAGTTCCTTGTACAGCGTCTCGAGAACAGTCAGCAGATCGCCGTCGATCGCGACATCGGCCCCGCTGGTCAGCTTTACATTGCGCATGGGCTACGCTCCGAAGCTTTTGACGGCGCTCGGCTCGTCGGGGTGTACCTCGATAAAGTTCTGCGCCCCGGTCATCGTCAGCATCGTCTCGACTCGCTTCTGCACCCCGGCGAGCTTGAGGGCGCCGCCAGCGGCGCTGGCCTGGCGGTAGAGATCCATCAGGCAGCCGATCGTGGCGCTGTCGACGTAGCCGACCTCGCTCAAGTCGACGACCAGCTTCTTCTCGCCCGCGGCGAGCAGTTGTGTCACGACCGTGGAGAACTCGGACAGGAGCGGGTACATCAACCGCGACTCGCCGACGCGAACGATGGAGACGCCGTTGGCTTGTTCGGTGCTCAGGTTCATTCCTACACTCCGGAACGCCGGCTACGCGGCCGCGAGGGAACCCCGCGAAGGCGTTGCGCCGACTGTTTATCCTGCTGACGTTTCAGTTGCCGCGCCAGTTCGATGCGGCCGCGATTTATCCGTGACTTGACCGTGCCCTCGGGCAGCTCGAGTTTCTCCGCGATCTCCTGGTACGAGAGCTCCTGCAAGTCGCGAAGGACGACCGCGGTCCGCAGCGTCACCGGCAGCGCCTGCAGCGCATCCCGCAGCGTGGCGCGGAGGTCCTGGTGTTCAGCCGCGGCGTATGGCGTGCGGTCGCTCGATGCCGGCTGCAGGTCGGCGGTGTCGACTTCGCGCGCAATCGTCTGCCGCTCCTTCCGGACGCTGCGGTAGTGGTCGATGCAGAGGTTCCGGCTGATGCTGACGATCCAGGTCTGGAAATTGGCCCGCCGGTCGAAGGTGGCGAGTGCCTTGAAGATCTTGATGAAGATGTCCTGCGTGAGGTCTTCGGCCTCTTCGTGCTTGCCGACGAACTTGTAGGCGACGTTGAACACCTTGCGCCAGTTCTGCCGGACAATCTGCTCCCACGCGACCTGGTCGCCCTTGAGACACTGCTCGATCAAGCGGTCGGGCGTCGCCGGCTGTGCGGCGGGTGAGTCAACGGACATGCGTCATCTGACTGAAATCAGGCGGGAAACACCGGAATGATATCAGATAAGATTGGCGGATTCATCGTGACGCTCACCGGATTCCATAGACAAGGAGGCGCGCTCGTTTGCGACGAGGTGCCCCTTCGAGACATCGCCGCGGCAGAAGGCACGCCGCTCTACGTTTACAGCGCGAACGTTATCGCCGAGCGGTTCACGGCAATCGCCGAGGCGTTCGCCTCCTACCCGCACTCGCTGCACTACGCGCTGAAAGCCAACTCGACACTGGCGATCGCCCGGCTGCTGCGCAGTCTCGGCGCAGGAGCGGACGCAAACTCGGGCGGCGAGATTGACGTCGCCCTGCGCGCCGGCTTCATTCCGGCGCAGATCGTCTTCACCGGCGTTGGCAAAACACAGGCAGAGCTCGCGCAGGCGATCGACCTGGGCGTGATGACCATCAACGCCGAGTCGGCCGGCGAGATCGAGCGCATCGATGCGCTCGCCATCGCTCGCCAGGTTCGCGCCAGAATCGCGTTGCGGGTGAATCCCGACATCGACGCCAAAAGCCATCCCCACATTTCCACCGGGCTGAAGACGAACAAATTCGGCGTGCCGATCGATGCCGTCACCGAATTGTGCAGACGCTTTGCAAACGCCGCCGGCGTTGAGATCGTGGGCTTGCACATCCACCTGGGATCGCAGATGACCGAGCTTGGGCCGCTGCGCAAAGCGTCCGAGGCGATCGTGGCGCTGTCGCGCGAGCTGCGAAACCTGGGCGTCTTCATCGACCACGTCGATCTCGGCGGCGGTCTCGGCATCTCGTACGACGGCTCGCCCGTGCCGACCGCGAAGGAGTATGCCGAGGCGCTGCTACCCGCGGTACGTGACTCGGGACTCAAGCTGATCCTCGAACCAGGACGGAACATCATTGCGCCGGCCGGCGTGCTGCTCTCGCGCGTCATCGACGTCAAACCGCAGGGCGGCGGCCGCCAGTTCGTGATCCTCGATGCCGGCATGACGGAACTGATTCGTCCGATGCTCTACAACGCTTTCCATCGCATCGAGCATGTCGAGAACATGGATCGTCCGTCAGCCGATTGCGACATCGTCGGGCCGCTCTGCGAGAGCAGCGACACCCTTGGAAAGAACCGCGTCGTGGCGCAGCCCGAAGTCGGCGACCTGATGGCGGTCCTCGACACGGGCGCCTACGGTGCCGTCATGGCCTCCAACTACAATCGCCGGCTGATGCCGGCCGAAGTGCTGGTGGATGGCGCGCGTTGGACCGTGATTCGCCGCCGGCAGACCATCGACGACCTGCTCGCGCTCGAAGCATGACGCGCGGTATTCTCGTCGCGTTCGAAGGGCTCGACCAGAGCGGCAAGCAGACCCAGGCAGAGGGCCTGCGGGACTTTGTCGTGGCTCAGGGCCGCGAGTGCCAGCTCCTCTCCTTCCCCGACTACGACACGGCGATTGGATCCGAGATCTCAAAGGCGCTCCATGGTGGACGCGACTACGCGGCCGACACCCTGCAGCTGCTGTACGTAGCCAACCGCTACGAGAAGCGGACGGCGATCGAGACGCTGCTCGCAGCCGGCACGACCATCGTCTGCGATCGATATGTCGCGTCGAGCATCGCGTATGGCGAGGCACAGGGGCTGGATGCCGGCTGGCTGACCGACGTCCAACGGTTCCTGCCAGCGCCCGATCTCACCATCGTGCTGGATATCGCGCCCGAGACGGCCGTCCAACGGAAGTCCACGAACCGCGATCGCTACGAGCGGGACCTCGCCCTGCTGTCACGCGTGCGTCAGAGCTATCTCCGGCAGGGTACGCAAGAAGGCTGGCGCGTCCTCGATGGAGAGCGGCCAAAGGCCGACGTCTCGCGGGACGTAATCACGGCAGTCGCGCCGCTGCTCGCGCGGCCGTAAGCGCCCGTACCTCCCGCGCCCCCGCGGCGAGCAGCACCCGGGCGCAGGCGTCCACCGTCGCACCGGTGGTGCTGACGTCATCCACGACGACGACGATCGCGCCAGCAGGGATGTGCCGCCGCAACCGGAAGGCGTCCTTCAGGTTGGCGTGGCGTTGCCCTTCTGGCAGGTCGGTCTGGGTCGTCGTCGCCCGTCGGCGCCGAAGTGCGTGCACAACCGGAAGCCCGATATGCGCCGCCAGTTCCGCCGCCTGGTTGAAGCCGCGGTTGTAGTGCCGCCACAGGTGCAGTGGTACAGGGACGGCGAAATCCGCGCCGTCCAGCACCTGCGCGCCCGCCTGGATCATCAGCGCGCCAAGCGGCCTCGCCACTGACCGGCGCCCCTCATACTTCAGGGCGTGGACGATGTCTCGCAGGGCGGCTTCGTAAGGACCGACTGACCGTCCGCACGCGATGACCCGATGACCGCGCCGGCATCGGGAGCATCGTCTGTCACCCTCAGGGCCCTGTCTCCACGAGGGGAGCGTGTCTCCGCAGGTCTCGCAGAGTGGATCGCGCGCGGCAGGGATGGAGGCCCAGCACTCGGGGCACACCGCCCCGCGCGTGGGTCGCTCGAGAGGGATCCGGCAGCACGCGCAGCATGGCGCGAGCAGGGCAGCGAGCAGCGCGTCGCTCACCGCCCGGATCATCCGGCTGCCTTTCCGGCCTCAGGCGACCGGGCTCCGATCAGGCTTTGGCTGGCGGCTCGTCGGTGACTTCGATCTTCTCGGCATCGCCCCACAGGCGTTCGAGCGCGTAGAACGCCCGCGTCTGCGGCGTGAAGACATGGACGATGAAACTGAAATAGTCCATCAGGATCCACTCGGCGCGGTCGTACCCTTCGGTGTGCGCGGGCCGCATCTTGAGGGCGCGCAGCGTCTCGTCGATCGCATCGGCGATCGCCTTCACCTGCCGCGAGCTGAGACCTGAGCACAGGATGAAGAAGTCCGTGAATGCCGGTGTATTCCGAAGGTCGAGTACGACGACATCCTGCGCCTTCTTGTCGAGGGCGGCCTGCACGGCGCGGGCGACATCGGCGGGCAGCTTCTTGCTGCGCCTGGTTCGTGGCGCCACAACCGCCGGCACCGCGCCTTCCGCGCCGGTCACGTCGGCCGGTGTCACACGCTTGCGCGCGACGCCCGCCGCTTTAGTCTTCGTACCTGTTCGTTTCTGTTCAGTTTTGGCCATGCAAGTGATCTGCCGCGGAATGAGTGAGCGGACGCTGCCGGTAGAGTGCGTGCTGTGCGATGTGATGTTCCACCCCCGGCGGCACGAGCCCCGAGAGGGACCGCCGCTCCGCGATGCGGCGGCGAATGTCGGTCGATGACACGTCCGGCGTCGGCGCATCGACCAGGTAAATCGACGTCCCCGGCGCGGTCGTAACGCGCGGGAGCCGCATCCGATCCTTCAACATCGGGAGGCGCTCTCGCAGCGACTGCAACGACATGCCCGGACGCGACACCACGACGAAGTTCGCCAGGTCCAGGACGGCAGGATAGCGGTTCCACGTTTCAATTTCTGCAAACGCATCCGCGCCGGTGATGAAGAAAATCTGCGACGCCGCCAGCGAGAGCGACTCGCGCAAGCGCAGAAGTGTGTCGGCCGTAAAGGACGGACCTGCCGACATCAACTCGATGTCGGACGCCGCCAGTCCATCGACCCCGTTCACCGCGATCGCAGCCATCGCGAAGCGATGAAAGGCGGATGACGCCGGTTGCATGCGGTGAGGGGGAACGTGTGACGGGATCACCAGGACCTGGTCCAGCTGCAGGGCTTCACGCGCGGCCAGCGCCGCGTCGATGTGGCCCAGGTGGATGGGATCCAGGGTGCCGCCCAGGACGCCGATGCGAGCGCCCTCCTTCATGCCCGGTCCGGTTCCATCGTCAATCGATGACAGGATCGTGCACCGATTCGGCGTCTGCGCCCGCGGCCGCCGCGGCCGCGTCACGCGCGCGCCCTTCCGCGACTTCGCGCCAGACGGCCTCGAGCATCTCGGGCAGGCCGTCGCCGCTGGCGGCAGACACAGCGTGGACGGGGATTCCGCGTTCCTGCAGATGAGCGCGCAGGCGTTCCAGCCGGTCGGGGTCGTCGAGCGCGTCGATCTTGTTGGCGGCGACGATCACGGCCTTGTCGGCGAGGCGTTCGCCCGAGGCATCCCGTCCGGGAAAGAGCGCGAGCTCGCGAGTGATGACCTCGTAGTCGTCCAGGGGATCACGCCCGCTCGACGAGGAGACGTCCACGATATGCACGAGAACCTTGGTTCGTTCGAGATGGCTGAGGAATCGCGTTCCCAGGCCATGACCCGTGTGGGCGCCCTCGATCAGACCGGGCACATCGGCGACGACGAACGAACGATCACCCGAGAGGCCGACGACGCCGAGGTTGGGCACCAGGGTGGTAAACGGATAGTCGGCGATCTTCGGACGTGCCGCGGAGATGCGCGAGATCATCGTCGACTTGCCGGCGTTCGGATAGCCGACGAGACCGACGTCTGCCAGGAGCTTCAGGTGCAGGCGGAGGTCCTTCTCCTCACCGGGAAGGCCAGGCTGGAACTTGCGCGGCGCCCGGTTCGTGGAGGTCGCGTAAGTAGCGTTGCCGTGCCCGCCGAGGCCGCCCTTCGCGATCAATACTCGCTGGCCCTCGACCGTGAGATCCACAACCTCGAGGACGGTGCCGTCCTCTTGCTTCTCGTAGACGACCGTGCCGATCGGCACGCCAAGATCGACGTTGGTGCCGTTCTTTCCACGGCGATTGGAGCCTTCGCCATGCGCGCCGCGACCGGCTTCGAAAATCTTCTGGAAGCGGAAATTCAGGAGGGTGTTGAGATTGGCCTGGGCGACCAGGTAGATCGAACCGCCCGGACCGCCGTCACCGCCGTCAGGACCACCGCGCGGGATGAACTTCTCGCGGCGGAAGCTGAGAGCGCCGCGGCCGCCGTGACCGGCGACCACGTGGATCTCTACTTCATCAACAAACGACATCGGACTCCATAGCGTGCAGCTTGTAAGCCCGACCTCGCGGTCGGCTTACTCGGCGGCTTCGGCCGGGACGATGCTGATCGTGCGGCCGTGGGCGCCGTGATCCGCGAACTTCACCACGCCGGTGACCTTTGCAAACAGCGTGTCGTCTTTGCCGAGACCGACGTTCAAACCGGGACGGAACTTCCGGCCGCGCTGGCGAACGAGGATCGAACCGCCGGTGACGAGATTGCCGTCGTGGCGCTTGACCCCCAGGCGCTGCGAGTTGGAATCGCGCCCGTTACGTGAACTACCCTGACCTTTTTTTGTAGCCATGATGTATTTCCAGGCCCGGCGCGGCGGCCAGGCTTACGACTAGATTTCGATGCCCGTGATGCGGACGCGGGTGTAGGTCGCGCGGTGACCCTGCGTCTTGCGGAAACCCTTGCGGCGGCGCTTCTTGAAGATGCGGATCTTGGGTCCACGCTCTTCGCCGTCCACGACACCAAGGACCCGTGCGCCCGCCACGTGGGGAGCGCCGGCGAGCATCTCGCCGCCGTCCTTCTCGAGGAAAAGAACGCGGTCGATAGCGACCTGTGTGCCCGGTTCCGCCTCGATGCGATCGACCGTGACGGTCGTGCCCGGCGTGACCTTGACCTGTCGGCCACCGCTCTGAATGATTGCGAACACGTTCGAACCCTCCAACCTCCGCAACGCTACGGCCTTCAGGCCGCCAGCCCGTACAGGGAGGCCTTAATCGCTCTGTGCAAAGGTATTAGGGTAGCACGGCTGGCGCTGTGTAGGCAATGGCGGGGGATAAACCCCCGCCGCACATCGTCTGCTGCATGGACAGTCTGCGTCTGCGCGTCTGCTGCTTGGACAGTGTGCGGCGGGGGTTTACCCCCGCCATTACTGAGTCGAGCGCAGCGCTATCTCAGCAGAATCCGGCTGCCGCGGATCTTCTGGGTGCTGAGCGCGCCCAGGAAATCAGGAATCAGCTGATCCATCAGCTCGAAGTAGGACGCCAGGGCTGGCGTGCTCTGCGAGAGCGGGTAGAGGACCTCGCGGCGCTGCGTCTCTGAGTAGAGCGTCGCGCCGGTGCGGCCGTCGATGAAGACGAACTTTGGTTCGAGGACGAAGCCCTTGCGCTCGCGATAGGTCCGGACCGGAACGACCACCCGGCGGCCGAGCTGGTCATACGTTTCGCGATTCTCGTTCTCGAAGCGCGCCGTCTGCTGCGGCGTGAACATGATCGTCCCGGTGATGATCAGCGGGCTCTCGTATTCCTCACCGAGCTTCTTCCAGAAAGCCGCATCGGCAAAGATCCGCTCGTACTGCTCGAGATCCTTGCGGGTGCGGATGGCGTCGGCCTTCGATTTGTCCTCGACGCTCACGGCCCCCGGCGTCGCCGCCTGGGGCTTCCCAGTGGCGTTGGCAGCGGGCACACTGAGGTCCGCGACCGGTGCGATCGGGTCGGCCGGAGTGGGGCTGGTCTGGCCCTGCTTTCCAGCCAGCTGGATGAGCGGGAGCACTTCCGCCTCGATCACGCGCAGGTTGGTTTTGGTCCGCAGTTGACTGCGGAGAAGACGGACCGTCTCCATGTTGGCGTCGACGTCTTCAGTGCCGCCCGAGATGAACCCAGCGACCAGCACCCGGCGGAATGCACCGACGTCGAGCTTCGCCTGGATCGGCGTTTCGATCGGCACCTCGTAGAAGCTGGTGCACGCCGCCGTCAGGCCGAGCAGCGCGAGGCTAGCGATCGCGGCGACGTTTCGTGCGGTCATGGATTTCTTTGAAGAGATCGTAGTTCTGTCGGATGAGCGCGCTCTTCGAGTCCAGCTTCAGCGCCTGCTGATAGGCGGCCTCCGCATCGTCGAAGCGGCCCTGGTATTCATAGCCGATCGCGAGATTGTTCCAGGCTTCGGCGTAGGTCGGATCGAGCTGGGTGGCTTTCTCCCACCGGTAGGTGGCTTCCTTCCAGAGCTCGTTCTGCGCCGCCTTGATGCCGAACTCGACCTGGGCCTTGGCATCCTGGCGCGCGTCGGCAAATACCGGTGCAGCGACTGTCAGCAGGGCGGCCGTCAGGACGAGCGTTCGCACAAGCATGGGTAATGCGCTCACTATAGTCACCCGCCTACCGGGTCGCAACAAGTTTCCCCGTAACCAAGAACGAGCCTGCCAGAGCAATGGACGTACCACGGAGGGGCGGAGAATTCACGCCTGTTTTCAGGAATTACCCTCGAAAACAGTGACTAATGTGTCCTGATTATCCAATCGCCGTTGCCGGGGCGACAACATACCGTTATATTTGGAAGCAGAGGCCGGGCCGCTAAGGTGCGCAAGCATCCGCGGCCGGCCTTTTTGTGTCTGTCCGCGGCGGCGTGCGCGAGGTGTCCAATGGACCTGCTCACCGCCGTTGCCGTGTCGATGCTGCCCGTGTCTCGCCTGAGAGCGGCGGCTGTTTTCAGGGAGCTGCGCCTCTCCGGAACACTACGCTCGATCGAACAGGTACTGGATCGCTGCGGCCTTTCCTCAGCCTCCGCGGAGGGCAAAGAAGCGATGCAGCGCTCGCTTGCGTCAGCCACCGTCGCACTGGCGGCCGCGGCCGACCACGGCATCCACGCCATTTCATGCGACGACCCGCGTTATCCGGGCCTGCTCGCCTGCACTGAGGATCCGCCGCCGGTCCTGTGGGCGAAGGGTGCGATCGACACCCTGGATGCGCCCTGCGTGGCGATCATCGGCTCGCGGGCCGCCTCTCCCTATGCGCTCCAGATCGGTAACCGTCTTGCCGCTGAGCTGGCAGAACGAGGTATTGTGGTGGTCAGCGGCCTCGCCCGCGGCGTGGATTCAGCGGGCCACGTCGGCTGCCTGGACGCCGGCGGCACGACCGTCGCGGTCACCGGCTGCGGCCTCGACACGGTCTATCCCCGAGAAAACGAGAAGCTGGCCGCACGGATAGCTGCTAAGGGATTGCTGTTGAGCGAGTTAGCGCCAGGTGCGCCGCCGTTGTCAGAGCACTTTCCGTTGCGGAATCGGATCATCAGCGGGATCTCGCTGGCGGTCGTCGTAGTCGAAGCTTCTGAGAAGAGCGGGTCATTGATTACAGCCGGCTGCGCCCTTCGACAAGGCCGGGACGTGATGGCGGTTCCTGGCAGCGTCCTCAGTGGCCGGAACCGCGGCTCCCACGCCCTTTTGAAGGTCGGAGCAAAGGTCGTGGAGACTGCGGACGATATCTTGGAGGATATGGGATGGAATGCCTCTGCCTCCACGTCCCGGGCCGGGCTCAGAGCCCCGTCCTGGACTTTGCACGCTGATCCTTTACTTTCGAAGATGGACGCCGGCGAGGTCTACCGCCTCGACGACCTGGTCGCAGCGACGGGCACGACCGCGTCCAAACTTCTGCCCCGGCTCATGGAGCTGGAGCTGCTCGGGTACATCGAGGCGCCAGGCGGCGGACGATTCGTCCGGCCGCCGGGCCTCAAAACCGGCTGAGAGCCGGTTCTGGTAACGTAGGTCCACAGTTATGGCAAAGGCACTCGTCGTGGTCGAATCGCCCGCAAAGGCGAAAACGATCAACAAATATCTCGGTAAGAACTACAAGGTCATCGCCTCGATGGGCCATGTCCGTGACCTGCCCAAGAGCAAGCTCGGCGTGGATGTGGACGAGGGGTTCGAGCCGTCCTACGAGATCATCGCGAGCCGCAAGAAGGTCCTCAAGGAACTGAAGGACGGAGCCAAGGGCGCCGACGAAATCTTCATCGCAACCGACCCTGACCGGGAAGGGGAGGCGATCGGCTGGCACCTCGCGGAGGAACTCGGTAGCGGTAACAAGAAAAAGATCCGCCGCCTGATGTTCAACGAGATCACGAAGAAGGGTGTGCTGGCCGCACTCGAACATCCGACGACCATCAACAAGCAGATGGTGGACGCGCAGCAGGCGCGTCGCGTGCTCGACCGGCTGGTCGGCTACAAGATCAGCCCGCTGCTCTGGGACAAAGTGCGACGCGGGCTCAGTGCCGGACGCGTGCAGTCAGTCGCCCTCAAGCTGGTCTGCGACCGCGAGCGCGAGATCGAGGCCTTCACCGCCGAGGAATACTGGAACATCACCGCGCGGCTCGGCGGCAAGGTGCCGCCGGAGTTCGATGCCAAGCTCCTCAAACGTGACGGGGCCAACATCAAGGTCGGCAACCAGGAAGAAGCCGACAAGGTGCTGGCGGATCTCAAAGCCGCCGAGTGGCTCGTCAGCTCCGTCTCGACCAAGGAGCGCAAGAAGAACGCTGTTCCGCCTTACATCACGTCCAAACTGCAGCAGGCATCACGCTTCCCGGTGAAGAAGACGATGATGATTGCGCAGCAGCTGTACGAGGGCATCGAGCTTCCCGGTGAGGGCGCTGTCGGTCTCATCACCTACATGCGTACCGATTCGACGCGCGTGTCGGAAGACGCGATCACGGAGGTGCGGGCGCATATCGCCGAGAAGTTCGGTCCGGACTTCGTGCCCGAGAAGCCCAATGCCTATAAAACCAAGAAGGACGCGCAGGACGCGCACGAAGCGATCCGGCCGACCTCGCTGCAGTACGACCCCGAGTCCGTTCGTGCGCTGCTGACGCCGGACCAGTACTACCTCTATCGCCTGATCTGGAACCGGTTCGTGGCATCGCAGATGCCGCCGGCGATTTTCGACGACACGACGGTCGACATCTCCGCGGCCGTGTATTTGTTCCGCGTGAAGGGTTCGGTTCCGAAGTTCGCAGGATGGCTTGCCGTCTATGAGCGCGACATCCCGGAAGTCCGGACCGAAGGCGCCGGCCCCGATGCTGTCAGCGCCGAGGATGAAGACGGCTCGGGAGTCCTGCCGCCTCTGGCTGAGGGCGACCGTCTGAATCTGAAGGAACTGAAGCCCGAACAGAAATTCACGCAGCCACCGCCGCGCTACAGCGAAGCGACGCTGGTCAAGGCGATGGAAGAGAACGGCATCGGCCGTCCGAGCACGTACGCCTCGATCATCGGCGTGATCCAGGCCCGTGACTACGTCAACAAGATCGAGGGGCGCTTCAAGCCGACCGTCCTAGGGCGCATGCTCGTGGACCGGCTGCTTGAGCCCGGCATTCGACGACATCCTCGACCTCAATTACACGCGTGAGCTCGAAGAGGACCTCGACAAGATTGAAGACGGCGACTCGACTTACAAGGCCACCCTCGCGAGCTTCTACAAGAAGTTCCTGAAGGACCTCGACAAGGCCAAGAAGTTGATGCCCAACTTCAAGGAAGGTGTGCCGCCGGACCCGGCCGTCGAGTGCGACAAGTGCGGCAAGGCCATGGTCATGAAGGCCGGCAAGTTCGGTCTGTTCCTCGCCTGCAGCGGCTATCCGGACTGCGAGAACACGCGCGAGCTCGAGACGGTCGAAGTCGGGGCCGACGGCGAAGCGATCGAAGAGGCGTGTGAGAACTGCGGCAAGCCAATGGCAGTCAAGCGCGGCCGCTTCGGTCAGTTCCTCGCGTGCACCGGTTATCCGGAGTGCAAGACCACGAGAAAGATCATCGCCACCAAGCAGGGCATGGCGGCGGCAAAGCCTGACCAGATCCTCGACGAGAAGTGCCCGAAGTGCGAGTCCAACCTCGTCATCAAACAGGGCCGCTTCGGTGAGTTCACCGCGTGCACGAACTACCCCAACTGCAAGTACGTGAAGCAGAAGTCCACCGGCGTGCTGTGCCCCAAGGACGGCGGCGACGTCGTCGAACGCAAGTCGAAGCGTGGGAAGGTGTTCTTCGGGTGCGCGAACTATCCCGATTGTGACTTCACGCTCTGGAACATGCCGATTGCCGAGACCTGCCCGGAGTGCAAGGCGCCGTTCCTCGTCGAGAAGATCACCAAGAAGCACGGTCGCCAGTTGGTCTGCAACAACGAGGAGTGTTCTTACGTGCGGTCCGAAGAACTGGCGACCGCCTGACGTTCGTTAACTTCCAACTACCAACTACCAAAATCCAATTTGGAAGTTGGAAGTTGGCAGTTGGTAATTGAGATGATCCACATAGTAGGAGGCGGTCTGGCGGGAAGCGAGGCCGCCTGGCAAGCCGCTTCCCAGGGCGTGCCGGTCGTGCTCTACGAGATGCGCCCGGTCCGGCCGACGGCCGTCCACAAGACCGGCGGCCTGGCAGAACTGGTCTGCAGTAATTCCTTCCGCGGCGACAAACTCGACAATGCGGTTGGTCTGCTCAAAGAGGAGATGCGGCGGCTCGGCTCGCTGGTGATGCGCGCTGCGGATACCGCCCGCGTGCCGGCCGGCGCCGCGCTGGCCGTCGACCGCGACCGGTTCTCGGCCGAAGTCACCCGCGCCATCGAGGCGCATCCGCTCATCACGATCCGCCGCGAAGAGGTCTCACGCATTCCGTCGGTTGACGGCCCGCTGATCATTGCCACGGGTCCCTTGACGTCCGACGCGCTCTCGAAGGAGATCGCGACCCTGGTCGGCGCCACGCACCTTTATTTCTACGACGCCATCAGCCCGATCGTCCTGGCCGAATCACTCGACCGATCCAAAGTGTTCCGTGCGTCTCGCTGGGGCCGCAGCCTAAGGGGAGCAGACGCCCCAGCGGATGTAGCCGGCCCGGCGTGTGGGGTTGACGATGGTGAAGGCGATTACCTGAATTGCCCTTTCACCGCGGAGGAATATCAGCGGTTCTACGAGGCCCTGATGGCGGCCGAGAAGACCGCGCTGCACGAGTTCGACGATCCGAAGTTTTTCGAAGGATGTTTGCCGATCGAGGTCATGGCCTCACGTGGCGTCGACACGCTGCGCTTCGGGCCGATGAAGCCGGTCGGCCTTCCGGATCCTCGCACCGGGCGGGACGCATACGCGGTTGTTCAGCTGCGCCAGGACAATCTCGCGGCCTCGCACTACAGCCTCGTCGGCTTCCAGACGCAGATGAAGTGGGGCGAGCAGGCGCGTGTGCTGAAGCTGATTCCCGGACTGGAGAACGCCGAGTTCGTCCGCTTCGGGATGATCCACCGCAACACGTATATCAACGGCCCAACCGTCCTTCGCGACACGTGGCAGGTGAAGGATCGCGACGATGTCTTCTTCGCCGGTCAGATCTCCGGGGTCGAGGGCTACGTCGAGTCCGCGGCATCAGGGCTCATCGCCGGACGCAATGCGGCGGCACTGGCACAGGGTCGCACGCCGTCCGCCCCGGCGCGGACGACGGCCATTGGCGCGCTCGGTTACTACGTCTCCCACGCCGAGCCCAAGCACTATCAGCCGAGCAACATCACTTTCGGGATCATCCCGCCGCTCGTGCGCGAGCCCGGCGGGCCCCGCGTGCCGAAGCAAAAGGCGGAGCGCAACGAGCGGCTCTCCCAACGTGCACTCGCGGACCTCGAGGCATGGATCCGGAGCCGCGACGCCGAGACCGTTGTGTGAGCAGGAGTCGATCGCCCCGGGGTCGTATTGGCAGCAGGAAAGTGGGACAGGGTTGAAGGACCAGCTGTCTGAGTTCCTGGAGCACCTGCTCCTCAACGAGAACGCCTCGGCCCACACCGTTCGCGCCTACGAGAGCGACCTCACGCAGTTCGTGACCTTCACCGCCAGGGACGCCGGCCGCAAACGCTACGAGCTGACACCAGACGACCTGACCCAGCTGACGATCCGCGCCTTCCTGGGCGACCTGCAGAAACGCGGGATCTCCAAGGCGTCGGCCGCGCGCAAGCTTGCCGCCATCCGCACCTTCGCGCGCTATCTCCGCCGCGAAGGTGTCATCGAGGACGATCCCTCGTCGCTCGTCGGCACGCCGAAGCGCGAGCAGCGGCTGCCCGCGCACCTGGGGGAGGCGGAGATGAACCGCCTGCTCGAGATGCCGGACGCCTCCCAACCACTCGGACGCCGTGACCGCGCGATCCTCGAGCTGTTTTACGCCTCAGGACTGCGTTTGAGTGAACTTGTGGGGCTCGACATCGAAGACGTCAACCTCGCCGGGCGCATCGTCCGCGTGCTCGGGAAGGGGCGGAAGGAGCGGCTGGTGCCGTTCAACCGCTCGACCGAGACGGCGCTGCGGGCGTGGCTGAAGGACTGGGAGGCGATCGGTGCCGGCGCACAGGACGCCAAAAAGGAATCACCCTTCGCACGGCCCGTGGTGAAGAAAAAGAAGCCCCGGGTCCCGGTGTTCCTGAACTACGCCGGCGGACGTCTGTCGACGCGTAGCGTCGATCGCCTGGTGCGCAAGTATGTTGCCGCCTGCAGCACGCGTTTCGGGATCAGTCCCCACGCGCTACGTCACTCGTTCGCGACCCACCTGCTGCAGCGCGGAGCCGACCTTCGAGCCATCCAGGAACTGCTCGGGCACTCCCGCCTCAGCACGACCCAGCGCTATACGCACGTCAACGCAACACAGATGATGGAAGCGTACAAAAAAGCGCACCCAAAAGCCTAGGCTCTTGGGTGCCCTTTTCGGTCCAGCCCACCACTACATAGTCTTCGCGAACTCGTCTTCGTTCAGCATCGGCCGGCGGCCGCCGCGAGCGTAATCGATGCCGAGCGTCTTGATCTTGTAGTTCATCACGCGCGGGCTGATGGCGAGCAGCTCCGCGGCGTCCTTCTGCACCCAGTTCGACATCTTCAGCGCTTCGACGATGGCCTGGCGCTCGATCTCTTCGAGTGCGATCCCGGTCGGCGGAATCTTGATCACCGGGCTCGCGTCACCTGACGCGTTGCTCGTGGACAGCTCGCCCAGGCGCAGATCCGTGCTCGTCAGCTGGGCGCTCTCTGTGAGCAGCACGCCGCGCTCGATCGCGTTCTCGAGCTCACGAATGTTGCCCGGCCAGTTGTAGCGCATCAGCAGCTTGAGCGCATCCGGCGCCACACCGTCGACACGCTTCTTCAGCTCACCGGCAAACCGCCGGAGGAAGAACGTCGCCAGTGCGGTGATGTCTTCCTTGCGCTCGCGCAGGGGCGGCGTCTCGATCGACACGACGTTGAGGCGATAGTAGAGGTCCTCGCGGAAGTGACCGCTCGCCACCATCTGCGGGAGATTTCGGTTGGTGGCGGCGATCAGCCGGACGTCGACGCGCAACGTCCGCGTGCCGCCGAGGCGCTCGAACTCGTGCTCCTGCAGGACGCGCAGGATCTTGGCCTGCGTGTTGGCGCTCATGTCGCCAATTTCGTCCAGGAACAAGGTGCCCCCGTCGGCCTGTTCGAAGCGACCGACGCGCTGCTTGTCCGCGCCGGTGAATGCACCTTTCTCGTGACCGAAGAGTTCGGACTCGAGCAGGTTCTCCTGCAGCGCCGCGCAGTTGACCTTGACGAAGTTGCGGGCCGCCCGAAGCGAATTGTGGTGGATCGCGCCGGCGATCAACTCCTTACCGGTACCCGTTTCGCCGCGGATCAGGACGGTCGTGTTGCTCTTGGCGACCTTCTTGACGATCCCGAGCACCGACTGCAGCGCCCCACTCGCGCCGACGATGCGATCGAAGTCGTAGATGTCCTGCTGCGTGTGCCGCAGATACTCGATCTCGTGCTTCAGACGGCGGTGCTCGATGGCCTTCTCGACCTTGACCTCCATCTCCTCGATCTCGAACGGCTTCTGCACGTAGTCGAACGCGCCGATCTTCATCGCCTCGACGGCGGTGTGAATCGAACCGAACGCCGTCATCAGGATCACGGCAGTCGTCGGATGCAGCGACTTGGCGGTGCGCAGCACGTCCATGCCGTCGCTCCCGCCCATCTTCAGGTCGCTCAGGACGACGTCATACTGGCCTTCGTGCAGCCGCTCGATGGCGATGTTGCCGTTGGGGGCCTCATCGACTTCGTGCTTCGCCTCCGACAGCGCGCGGACGATGCCGCGGCGGAGTGAATCGTGATCGTCTGCTACCAGAATGCGGCCCATCTCTATGTGTCTCCTGATTCGCTCTAACTGCTTGAATCGATACGCTGCTGTCTATCGAAACAGCTCGTGATTACCCGTCACCGGCAGGGTGATGCGAAACCGCGCGCCCCCCTCCGGCCGTGCACTGACGTCGATGCGTCCGTCGTGGGCATCCACGATCTTGCGGACGATGGCGAGCCCCAGGCCGGAGCCCTGTGGCTTGGTCGTGAAGAACGGACTGAACATCTTGTCCATGACGTCGGCCGGCACTCCCGGGCCACTGTCCGAGACGTCCACCTGGATCAGCGGCACCGCTTTGACGTCGCTGCCGACGGCCACTTCCTCTTCGGCCGGCAGTTGTGCCGCCGAAATGCTGACCCGGCCGGTGCCGTTCATGGCCTCGAATGCGTTGGTCAGGAGGTTCGTGAAGATCTGACGAAGCTGGTGCGGGTCGCCCTGGATGCCGGGCAGATCGTCAGGGAATGAGAGCGAAACCTCGATGCCGCCCCGGTTCCTGTGGCTCTCGGCCATCGACACCGCGTCGCGGACCGCTTCGTCCAACCGGATCTCTTCGACCTGCAGGCGGATCGGCCGTACGAAGTCGAGTACTTCGACGACGATGGCATTGGCCATCTTCGCTTCCTTGATGATGTCCTTGAGGATCGACTGCGCGTCCTGGTTCTCGGCGAGCTGCCGTTTCAGGAGCCCCGCCATGACCTCGATCCCGGCCAACGGGTTCTTGACCTCGTGCGCGATGGCGGCGGCCATTTCGCCGAGCGCGGCGAGCCGGTCGCGCAGCCGTTCGCGTTCTTCGAGCTGCTCGACGCGGGTCAGATCCTTGAAGAACAGGGTGGCGCCCGTGACCCGGCCGCGCTTGTCGCGCACCTGCGACAGGGTGTAGCCGATGACCTTGTTCGTCCGCTTGAGCCGCAGCTCGGCCCGGTTGGGCAGGTACGAGAGGTCGAACGCACCGGCGACGATGCGCAGCACGTCCGGGAGGTCCTTGAGAACGTCGGTGTAGGGCCGGCCGATATCAGTATCTTTGGGTGTGAGCCCAAAAATTCTGTAGGCCACGTCGTTCATCACCGCAATCTGACCGCTCTCTGTCACCGCCAGCACACCGTTGCGGAGGTTCCAAACGAGGTCGTGATAAAAGCTCTGCGGCACCGGGAGCGGTGCCGAAATGGAGGCTTTCACCTCGGTGTTCGCGCTCCTGTGCGCAGAACGTCCAGGTGCGGCCTTGCGGCTCTTCGCTGTCGCCATGAGTTCCATTATTGTAAGTTGAACGAGCTCGGCACCTTCGGGGCAATCAATGTACCCGGCTCATCGAGGGGGGAAGGCGCCCAAAAGGCGCCCGAAAAACACAGTTCTGTGGGCCGGCCCAGCTGTGGGGGTAACGGATCCGTCGGTCTGATTACGGAAACGTTATTGTTCCTGGAGCGTTTCCCACTGGCCCATCAGATCTCCGACCTCCCACATCAGCGCCTGGTGCCGGTCGATGACCGGCTTGGCCACTTCATGGTTATCGTAGAAACCGGTGGCGGACATCATCGTCTCGATCGTCTTGATCTCCGCCTCGCGCTCGGCGATCCTGGCCTCGAGCTCTTCTATACGCTTGCGGCGGACGTCCTGAGCCTTTCGAACTTTCCGAGCTTCCGCTTCCAACCGCTTCTTCTCGTCGAACGCCGGGGGGGCTTGGGGTTTGGGCGGTTCGCTTTCGCGCGCGTTCGCTCCGTCGGTGCGCTGAGGGCGCTTCCCGCCTTCGCCGCTGCGCGGCTTCCCGCCTTCGCCGCTGCGCGGCTTCGGCGAGGCAGGCGCCGAGGCAGGCGCTGATTGGGAGTTGGAGGTTGGAAGTTGGGCGTTGCTCTTGCGGCTCCAGAGATATTCCTCGTAGGTGCCGGGATACATCAGGGCCCGGCCGCCCCCGATGTCGATGACCTTCGTCGCCAGTTTGTCGACGAAGTAGCGGTCATGCGACACGAAGATCAGGGTGCCGCCGAAATCCTCGAGGGCTTCGAGAAGAACGTCCTTCGAATCGAGATCCAGGTGGTTGGTGGGTTCGTCGAGCAGCAGGGTGTTGGACGGTCGCAGCAGCATGCGTGCGACAGCCAGCCGCGTGCGCTCGCCGCCTGACAGCACCCGAACCGGCTTCTCGATGTCGTCACCGGAAAAGAGGAAGCCACCAAGGATGTTGCGGATGCTCGGCACCATGTTGAGCGGCGCGTCACCGGCGAGCGTCTGGTAGATCGTCAGTGCCGGGTCGAGCCGCGTCGCTTCGTCCTGGGCGAAGTACTGCATGACGACCTGGTGGCCCTCGGTCCGCGTGCCCGAGTCGGGCGCTTCGACGCCCGACAGCATGCGCATCATCGTGGACTTACCGGCACCGTTCGGCCCGATCAGCGCGATGCGGTCGCCGCGCTCGATATGCACGTCCACGCCGTCGAGCACGACGCGGCCGTCGTACGCCTTGCGGATGGTCTTGAGATCGAGCACCGTCCGCCCGCTCTTGGCGCACGGCGGGAAGGTGAAGTGGACGCGCTTGCGTTCCGGCGGGATCTCGATCGGCACGACCTTGTCGAGCATCTTGATCCGGCTCTGGACCTGCGCGGCCTTCGTCGCCTGGTAGCGGAACCGGTTGATGAAGGCGGTCATCCGCTCGACCTCTTCATCCTGATCCCGCTTGGTCTGGCGCAGCCGCTCCATCCGCGCCTCGCGCTCCTTCAGGTACGCCGTGTAGTTGCCGTGATAGTCGGTGAGCTTGCGCAGCCCGATCTCGGTGATGCGCGTGACGACGGCGTCGAGGAAGAAGCGATCGTGCGAGACGAGGATGACCGCGTGTGGATAGCCGGAGAGGTACTCCTCGAGCCAGTTCCTCGCATCGAGATCGAGGTGGTTCGTGGGCTCGTCGAGCAGCAGCAGTCCGGGCCGCCCGAGCAGCAGCTTGGCGAGCGCGATGCGCATCTGCCAGCCGCCCGAGAACGTTTCCGACCGCTTGCCGAGATCGTCGGCGTTGAACCCGAGCCCGCGCAGCACGGTCGTGATCTTCAGGTCGATGCTGTAGCCCTCGAGGCGCCGGAAGGTCTCCTGCAGCTCGCTATACCGTTCGAGCATCCGCGCGTGGTCATCCTCGGAGTGCGCCTCGTCCCCGAGCCGCTCTTCGAGCGCGCTGATCTCGTCGCGCATGTCGAGCAGGGGCTTGAACGCGAGGCCGGCTTCCTCGATCAGGGTGCGGCCGCTATGGTTCAGGCCGTCCTGCGGCAGGTAGCCGACGGTCAGATTGGACGGCTTGACGATGGTGCCGGCGTCAGCTTCGTCGAGGCCGGCCAGCATCTTGAGCAGCGTGGTCTTGCCGGCGCCGTTCGGACCGCTGAGGCCGACGCGCTCGCGATCGTCGATCTGCCAGCTGACTGAATCGAGAAGGACCCGCCCGCCGAAGGACTTGCTGAGTTGAACGAGTTGAATCAACTTACGGTTTCGCCGAGCGCTTTCGCCGCCGCCGCGAGCACGCGCGGCACACGGAAGGGCTTGGTGAGATAGCCCTGCACGCCGAGATTAATGGCTTCGATCGCACTCGCCTCGCTCGAATACCCCGTCACGATGATGACCGGGATATCGGCTTTGAGACGGCGCGCCTCGCGGATGACCGTGAGGCCATCGACGCCGGGCATGCGAAGGTCGGTGATGAGGAGGTCGGTACTGGATCATGCGCATCCGGTCGACGGCGGTGCGGCCATCGGGCGCCACGTCCACTTCGTACTCGGCGAGCGCGAGGGTCTTGAGCAACAGCTCGCGGATGTTTTCTTCGTCGTCCACGACGAGGATCCGCGCGCGTCCACTGGGCGGGGCGGCAGGTCGCGGCGATCCGGCGCCGCGGCCCGAGCGTGGCCGCTGGGTTTCGAGCCAGACGTCGATGTCCCGTTTGCGGAACCGCCACTGGCGTCCGACCCGAACCGCCGGAATCTTGCCGGCCTTGATCAGGCGATAGACAGTACGCAGGTTCACCTGCAGGTACTCGAGTACCTCTTCGGTCGTCAGGAACGCATCGTCGATCATGAAAAGGAGCCTGCGGACGTCACTTTATCACCCACGGCGGGAAGGACGATCGTAAAGGCGGTGCCGCGCGGGGAACTGGCGGCTGTAATCGCGCCGCCGTGGTCCTGGACGATTCCGTAGGTAATCGCCAGCCCGAGCCCCGTCCCCTGGCCGACTTCCTTGGTCGTGAAGAAGGGTTCGAAGATGCGTGGCAGCACGTCGGGGGCGATACCGGGACCGGTATCCTCGATTTCGACAACCACCGAACTGCCCTCGGCACGAGTGGTGACGGTGATCGCACCGGAACTGCCCGAATCGGTGATTGCCTGCTCGGCGTTGAGGATGATGTTCAGCAGCGCCTGCTGGAGCCGCGCCCGATCGCCAAGTACGAAAGGCAGGCGGGTGGCGCGCTTATGGACGATCTCGACGTGGGCGCGGTTCGGGGCGGATTCGCGAAGCGCCATCGTGTGGTCGACGAGGTCATGGAGATGAAGGCTGTCGCGGGTGGCCGTCTGACGCCCCGTGAAGACGAGGAGGTTCGTGACGATCAAAGCCGCGCGCTCGGCTTCGTCGAAGATCCGCTGTAGCTCCCACCGCATTTTCGAATCGGCGGGGGTCTCTCTGATCATCAGCTCGAGGAAGCCGAGAACCCCCTGCAGCGGATTGTTCATCTCGTGCGCGATCCCCGCCACGAACTGACCGAGCGACGCCATCTTTTCGCTGTGGGCGAGCCGGGTGCGGAGTTGGGCCTGTGCGGCGGCGTCGCGCAGATGATCTTCGAGCACCAGGATCCGTTCGACCATCGGGGCGAGCTGCCGCGCCAGGTCGGCCGTCAGCTCGACGAAGAGTTCCTGATCCACCCTGGTCGGAGCCCCTTCGATCACCAGCGTTCCGAGCGCCCGGCGCCATCCCCTCAAGGACATGACCAGGCATTGCGCATCCCCGTCGCCGGTCACCTCGGGGGCATCGACCCGGAGTCCCCGTGCCACCGAGGACGACTCGCTGGTGGGGATTCTGGCGGCCGAGGCCCGCTCGCGGGGGTCCGACGAGCCGCTGAGGGTCAGGACGTGCGCTTCGCGATCGTGCATCCAGATTGAGGTTCGGCGCACGCCAAAAATCGTCCCGACCTCGACAACCAGCGATTCGAGCGCCGTTTCCAGGGTCAACCGCGCCGCAATGCTCTTGGAAAAGACCAGCAGGGCGGTCTGCAGCCGTTTCCGGAGCGCAAGCTCCTTCGTGAGGCGATCGAACTCGCGCGATTCCATTGGTGATCCAGGCATTCTAAAATGGGGCCACAGAAGAAACACAGCAGAAACACAGAAGAGACACCGCAGAAACACCGCAGAAACACGGCAGAAACCCAGAAGAACGCCGCTGATGCCGCGGCAGAAACACCGAAAGTGGCCAAAAAATTGGCCGAAGGCTACCGGCCGCTGGCCGGCGTCTAAATCAGCGACAACGACATGCCGTCGTCAGACGAAGAGTTAGTCACCCTCTCTCAGGGGGGTGACCTCGACAGCTTCAACCAGCTGGTTTTACGCTGGGAACGGCCGATTTATGCCCTGGCTTACAGGGTCATCGGCCGGGAGGAAGAGGCACGCGATGTCGCCCAGGAAACGTTCCTCCGCGCGTTCCGCGCAATCAAGGGGTTCAAAGGCCAGGCCAAGTTCTCCTCCTGGCTGTACCGGATCACCCTGAACTTGTGCCGGGACTGGATCCGGAAGGAGCGTCGCGCGCCGGTCTCCCAGGCGCCCGAGGGGATCGACATCATCGAGCTGGCCGGCGAGGCGACTCCGTCGGAGTCGATCGAGGACCTGGTCGGACGCAAGCAATTGGGTCTCGCGGTCAGCAAGGCCATGGCGCTCCTCCCTGAGGAGCAGCGCACCGCGATCATCCTGAAGGAGTACCACGGCCTGACGTTCCAGGAGATTGCGGATTTACTGGATTGCCCCTTGAGCACGGTGAAGACCCGGCTCTACCAGGGGTTGACAGTAGTCAGGAAACAGTTAGAGAGTGCCGGCGTCAATGGCGCGGCGCTGAGACGGTAGTCTGTAAGAAGTGACGGGTGTGCGAACGATGTGTGACAGCCCTACAAGCAAGGAACTGATCGTCGGGTTTCTCTACGACGAGCTGACCAACGCGGAACGCAAGGACCTCGACGCGCACCTTGCCGTCTGCGGCGACTGCCGGATGGAGCTCGCGGGGCTCCGCTCGACGCGAACGCACCTGGCGTCGTGGGCGCCACCGCAGCCCGATCTTGGCTTTCGCATGATCAGCGGCGGATCCGCGCCCGCTCCGGCATTGCCGCGACGGCCGCGTTTCGCCCCCGCGTTCGCGTACGCCGCAGCGGCGGCGATCGTTCTCGCGGCGGCCGCGGCGATTGCGAACGTTGAGATCAGGTACGGCAGTGACGGGCTGATGGTTCGGACCGGGTGGGTCGACCAGCCCCAGGCCGGGTCGGTGCAGGCTCAGGGTGACTCTCGTGGGTCGGGCGGGCTTGTGAACACGTCCGCGTCGACCGGTGGCGCCGTCTCGTTCGCCGAGCTCGATCGCCGCCTGCGGACCATCGAATCCGCAATCGCGCGCGAATCATCGTCGGGCATGCAGCTGGCGTCGAGCCAGGCCGGGCTGTCGGATGTGGAGCTGCTGCGCCAGGTGCGGCAGATGCTCAGCCAGGCGCAGACCCAGCAGAAAGCGGACTTTGCGCATCAGATGCTGCAGGTCGTCCGGGACGTCCAGCAGCAGCATGTGTCAGACATCGCCGCGATCCAGCAGGGGATGGAGCATTACCAGGGCATGACCAACGCCGAGATCGCGACCAGCCGTGACATGTTCAATCAGTGGATCCGCGCCTCGGCGCGACAGGAGAAATAGACGGTGAAGACCCACGCGTTGATACTCGTCGTGACCATGATCGGGTTCGCGCCCCCAGCGAGCGCTCAGGATCCTCCGCCGGCAACGCCTCCACCAGTCACCCAGCCACCGGTGGTGCCGCCGCCGGTAGCCGCGGACGCCACTGCCACGGCGGCAGCGAAGCCGGCCGCACCGCCCGCCCCAGTGGCCTTGTCCGGTGAGGATGTTCGACGTCGGCTCGAAGCGATCTACTACCTGGAGTCGGGATTGATCGCCGCGGTGAAACTGGCCGCTCGTCAGACCGCAAGTGAGATCCAGCGGGTCCAGCCCGGACTGATGATGTTCAGCTCCGCGCCGGTGAAGGCCCATGGGACGTACCTGGAAGGGTACGGCGTGGTCTTTCACATCGAGATCCCCCAGGTCATTCCAAGTGTCGCGTCACTGATGGAGAGCATCGAGCAGAATCGCAATCCCGCGCAGAGGGCAGCGGTGCCAGGGCCCCCACTCAACCCCAACGCCCACTACGTGCAGTCGATCAAGACTGAACTGATCAACACCATGGTGAAGATGAGTCAGTCACTCGAGTTGCAGCCCGGTGAGACCTTGACCGTCTCCGCTCGCGATGGTTCGGAAATGCCCTCACAGGTGGCCCCGCCAAGCACCATGACCATGCAAGTGAAAGGCAAGGATCTCGCCGACTTCACCGCCGGGCGAATTACGCTGAGCGAAGTCATCCGGCGCGTGACCGTGCGCGGATTCTAGGGCGCTGGGCTACAATCGGCCCATGTCGCACGGGCGCATCTTTGCGCTGGCCCTCGCCCTGCTGTTCACCGCGTCCTGCGCTCCGCCGGTTGACTTGAAGCAGGCGCTGCAGGTGACCGACGTCTCGGCGGGCTGGTTCGATGCCGGTTCGGTGGACGGGCAGAACAAGCTGGTACCGAGCGTGACCTTCCGGTTGCGCGACACCTCGGGCAAGTTGTCGCGCGTCTCCCTGAACGTCATGTTCCGGTTCGTGGCCTCCGGCGTCGACAACGACGAGATCTTCAAGCAGCGGATCGACTTCACCAACGGTCAGACCGAACTCCTCACTATTCGATCCACGGCCGGCTTCACGGGCACGCCTCCCCAGAGCCGGCTGGACATGCTCAAGAACAGCAGTTTCCAGGACATGGTCGCGGTGATCTTCGTCCGTCAGGTGTCGGCGCAGTGGCTCGAGATGCATCGCGTGCCGATCGAGCGCCAGCTTCTTACCCGGTAACCATTCGTTTGGCCCATCCTCCCATCGCCACCACGACAGTCGCCGAAACGCCTGCCCTCGAGCGCCGGCTTGGCCCGCTCGATGCCGCCGCGATCATCGTCTCGAACGTCATCGGCGGCGGCATTCTGTTCACACCGCCACAGGTAGCCGCCGCCGTGCCGAACGCCTGGCTGTTCCTGGGTGTGTGGGTCGCCGGTGGCGTGCTGGCGTTTGCCGGCGCCATGGCCTACGCCGAGCTCGCAGCGCTCCGGCCCCGCGCCGGCGGCGAGTACGTTTACCTGCGGGCGGCCTATGGACGCCTGATGGCGTTCCTGACCGGATGGACATCGTTTGTGGCCGGGTTCTCAGGTGCGATCGCGGCGAGTGCGGTCGTCCTGGCTTTCTACGTCGGCCGGTTTGTGCCGGCGGCCGCCGACACCACGCCGATTTTCACCATCCCACTGCCTTACGTGCCGCTGATCTTCTCGCGGCAATCGGCCGTGGCTCTCTCAGCCATCGCATTGATGTCCTGGGTCCACTTGCGCGGGGTGGGCCCCGGCCGCTTTGTCGGGAACATCCTCGCGGCGTTGAAGGTGTCGGCGCTGCTCATCTTCATTGCGCTCGGTCTTTCGGTGGGGGCCGGATCCTCGGCCAACCTCCAGCAGGGGGCAACCGGCGTGCCGGCGGCCGCGTGGCTGCTCGCATTGATCCCGGTGATGTTCACCTATTCGGGGTGGAACGCGGCTTCGTATGTCGCTGAGGAAATCAAGGATCCAGGCCGCAACGTCCCGCTGGCGCTCGGACTCGGCACCGCCGCCGTCATCGTGATCTACGTGCTGCTGAACCTGGTCTACCTGTTCGTGCTCCCGGTCGGGGAGCTCGCCAAGGTGCAGGGCAGCGTGCTCGATGTCATTGCCGACCGCCTGCTCGGCACCAGGGCCGGCGACATCATGGGGATTGTCTCGATCGTGAGCATCGCGGCGAGCATTTCAGCCATGACGTTTGCTGGTCCCCGCGTCTACTACGCGATGGCGCGTGACGGCCTGTTCGTGAAGCCGGCCGCCAACGTCCACCGCAAGTACCGCACGCCGGCGGTTGCGATCGTTGCGCAGGCGGTGTGGAGCGGCCTGCTGGTCCTGTCGGGCAGCGCGCAGACGCTGACGACCTACACGGGCTTCGCGGTTGTCCTCTTTGCCGGGATCGCGGTGTCGACCTTGTTCGTGCTGCGGCGGCGGGAGCCTGATGCGCCGCGGCCATTCAGCGCCTGGGGCTATCCCTTCGCGCCTGCCGTCTTCACGATTGCCAGCGCGTTCATCGTGGCCAATGCGCTCTGGACGGATCTCTTCCGGCCGATCGCCTATGGTGGCTCGTGGGGACCGTCGGCCGCTGGGCTCGTGGTGATCGCGCTCGGTCTGCCGGTCTACTTCGTGCTCCGGTCGCGCGCGCGCAACGCGTAGAGCGTCAGCAGCGCCAGCGTGCCGTCGCTCGCGGCAAACAGCAGAAACGACGGCGGCGACCCGCGCAGCAGGTAGTCCGCGACGAAGAGCACGGCACCGGCTCCCTTCAGGAGCGGCCCCATCACCCACATGTAGCCCCGGTATCGTTCCGGATCTCGCCAGGGGAGGTAATACCCTGCGCCTACGGCAAGCAGGAACAAGCCATTGAGGTCCGAAAAGATCCGTGGGCTGGCTGGCGGCACACCGAAGGCGGATGCCAGCGTGCCGGGCACTGAAAGCAGAAGGGCCCCTACGACGACGTCGTAGAGGCCCGAAATAGCGGCAACGGTAGAGAGCACGCCGAAGCTTACTGGATTCTCTTCATGTCACCCTTGTAGATGACCGTCTCCCCCGGCGTGATCATTACTTCGAACTGGACCGTCTCGAAGCCGTCCGCCCGGATCTCGACCCGGTGCGCACCGGCCTCGATCTGGAGCTTCTGGAAGTTCCCGTCGAAGCTGTCCACTTCGCCGACGTAGTACCCGTCGACGTAGACCTGACCCTGGATCGGCCTGACCTTCAGACGAAGGCCGCCGATGTCCCTGGAGTTCTCCCGGCTGTAGCCACCACCGTAGCCGCCGCCCCCGCCGTAGTAGCCGCCGCCGCCGCCGTAGTAATACGGGGCGCCGTAGCCCCAGGCGTAGGGCGAGTAATAGCCCCAGAGATACGGATCGTAGAAGTAGCCGAGGCCGAAGCCGTAGCCGGCGTAGTAGTAACCGTAGGGATAGCGGCTGTAGTAGTTGTTGTACCGGTAGTAGGGATTGTAGTAATGGCCCACCTGACCGTAGGTGACTGGACGGTGTTCGTAGCGCGGTGCCAATGACCGGACGCCCTTCGCGCGGACGCGCATAAGTCGGCACCGCGCGCCGCCCGGACGCGTCGCCACTCGGGGCACTGGCGCTGCTGCCCGGGGCCGCGGCGCGGCGCTGCTGGTCATCAGTGGTGCGGGCGTTGTCACGCGTTCCGACGTTGTCACGGTTGGCGGAGCTCGTACGCTGACCCGAGTTGTCACGTGGCGTCGCCCGGCGCTCCGGACGTGCCGGCGCAAAGTCGGTGTTGAATCCGCTCGGGACGACCGAGCCAGCATTGGCACCTGAAGTGGAAGACACGGAGGACGTTGATCCGCTCCGCGAATCCGAGTTGGAAGAGCCCGAATCGCTGCCGCCGCCCCCGCCACCGCCGCTGGCCGTTCGGCCGCTTCCGCCGCCCGAACTACCCGAACTGCTGCCGCCCGGATTCGGCCGCGCACCCTTGTCCTGAGCCAGAACCGGAGCAGTTGCCAACGCCAGGATGGCGCCGGCGGTCACCCACGTGGTCAAGGTTCGACGGAACATAAGAAACTCCTCAGAAACCGCTGGCGGCTTGCTGGTCACCCCTATGGTGACTGAAACCACCAGTGGCGTCAAAAGCAACGAGGCTGCCAGTGGACGAGCTCCGAATTGCTGGCAATTCACAGGCTGACGGCCCCCATGTCCTCCGGAGACATCAGCGTCGTCCACGCCGCGTGACAGCGCGAAGACATGCGTGGGGCCGGAGCGAGGCTCTGGTAGACTCGCATTTCGGCTCCTTTCACCCATGATTCACGCAACGACGGTCCTGGCTGTGCGCCACCGCGACAGCACCGTGATGGCCAGCGACGGCCAGGTCACCTTCGGGAACACCGTCGTCAAGCAATCGGCGCGCAAGATCCGCCGCCTTTACAACGATCGGGTGCTGGCGGGTTTCGCCGGATCCGCGGCTGACTCGTTCGCGCTCTTTGCCAGGTTCGAGGCGAAGCTGGAACAGTACCCGGGGCAACCTGGAACGGTCGGCGGTCGAACTCGCGAAAGATTGGCGAACCGACCGCGCGCTACGGCGTCTCGAAGCGATGCTCGTCGTCATGGATCAGAAGGCCACGTACCTGTTGTCGGGCACTGGTGATCTGATCGAGCCGGATGACGGGATCATCGCGATTGGATCGGGCGGCCCTTTTGCCATGGCGGCCGCGAAGGCGCTGGCCCAGCACACCGCGCTCGACGCCCGGACGATCGCGCAGGAAGCGATGAACATCGCCGGCGCCATCTGCATCTACACCAACGAAAACATCACGATCGAGACGCTGTAAGTGGCCATCCCGCTCCCCGAATCCACCACGACCACCATCGAGGCGCTGACGCCCCGGCAGATTGTCGGCGAACTCGACAAGCATGTTGTCGGACAGAATCAGGCCAAGCGCGCGGTGGCGATCGCCCTGCGGAACCGGTCCCGCCGCCAGAAGCTGCCGCCTGAGATCGCCGAAGAGATCGCGCCGAAAAACATCCTGATGATCGGTCCGACGGGTGTCGGCAAGACCGAGATCGCGCGGCGACTGGCCAAGCTCGCACAGTCGCCGTTCATCAAGGTCGAAGCGTCGAAGTTCACCGAAGTCGGTTATGTCGGACGCGACGTCGAGTCGATGGTGCGGGACCTCGTCGAAATCGCCGTCGACATGGTGCGTGACGAGCGCCGCGGCGAGGTCCGCGAAAAGGCGCGCCAGGCCGCCGAGGAGCGGGTGCTCGATCTGCTCCTGCCGCCGCTGCCGTCCACACCCGACTACGACGGCCAGGCGGCGACGATTCGCGACCAGGCGCAACGGACGCGTGAAAAGCTCCGCGAGCAGCTCCGCGAGGGACGTCTCGACGACAAGCAGGTCGAGATCGAGGTCCGCGAGAAGTCTTTCCCCTCCTTCGAGATCATCGCCGGCTCGAATGTCGAAGAAGTCGACATCAACATGAAGGACATGTTGCCGGGGCTGTTCGCCGGCCGCACCCGCAAGCGCCGGCTGCGTGTTCCGGAGGCGCTCGACGCGCTGACGCAGGAAGAGGAACAGAAGCTGATCGACATGGAGACGGTCGCGCGCGCCGCGGTCGAGCGCGTGCAGGAGGCGGGGATCATCTTCGTGGACGAAATCGACAAGGTGGCCGGCCGGGAGGGTGGCCAGGGACCCGACGTCAGCCGCGAGGGCGTCCAGCGCGACATCCTGCCCATCGTCGAGGGCACCACCGTGAATACGAAGTACGGGATGGTGAAGACGGATCACATCCTCTTCATTGCAGCCGGCGCCTTCCACGTCTCGAAGCCGTCGGACTTGATCCCCGAGCTGCAGGGCCGTTTTCCGATCCGGGTGGAGCTCGAGGCCCTCAACCGCGACGACTTCGTCCGCATTCTGACCGAGCCCAAGAGCGCGCTGATCAAGCAGTACGTGTCGCTGCTCTCAACCGAGGGTGTCACGCTGACGTTCACCGACGGTGCGATCGGCCGCATCGCGGACTTCGCGATGCTGGTGAACGAGCGGACGGAAAACATCGGCGCGCGGCGGCTCCATACGGTGATGGAGAAGCTGCTCGACGAGATCTCGTTCGAGGCGCCGGATCTCACCGATAAGGAGGTCACGATCGACGCCGGCTACGTGGATCGCGCGCTGTCGGAGATCGCCCGGAACGAAGACCTGTCGCGGTACATCCTGTGAGGCGCGGTTCGCTTCCCTGGATCCGGGCGGCGGCCGCCGTCACGGCCGTCAGCGCCCTCGTCGCGTGTGGCAAGAAGGGACCGCCACTGCCGCCGCTGCGTCCCGTGCCCGGCCCGGTGACTGAGCTCGCGGCCCGGCGTGCCGGCACCGAGGTCCGCTTCTCGTTCAAGCTGCCGCTCCAGAACATGGACGCCTCCAGGCCCGTCAGTCTCGATCGTGTCGAGGTCTTCGCCGTCACGGTGGCGCCGGATGCCGAGGTGCCGCCGAACCGCCTCCTGCTGCTTCCGAAATACCTGGTTGCGACGATCCCCATCCGTCCGCCGGCAGAGGAAGACGAGGAGGGGGAGGCGGCCGCACCAGCGCCAAAGCCAGGGGCCCCGGTTCCTGTGAAGAAGGAGGATTCGCGCCCGGCCCCAGGCGACCTGGCGACTTTCGTCGAAGAGTTGAACGAGGCCAGGCTGAAGCCGCAGGTGCTGGCAACCCCGCCGACGGCAACGGGGACGCCGGCGCCTACGACGACGGAGGCGGTGGCGAGCGCGTGGGCCGCGACGGTCGCGAAGCTGAAGGAGGCGCCGGTCATGAGCCGCGTCTACGTCATCAGGGGCGTCTCGCGGCAGGGCAGACCCGGACAGCCGTCCGAACGGGTCACCGTGCCAGTGCTGCAGGTGCTCCCGCCACCCACTGGCGTGGCGGTGGCGGTGGCCGAATCGAAGGTGACGCTGTCCTGGTCGCCACCAACCGTTGCGGATCCTCTGGCGGCGCTTGGCGCCGCCCCCGTCTACAACGTGTATGCCGCGGCCGGTGCCACGCCGCTGAACCCGGCGCCGTTGCCACTGACCACTTTTGAGCGTGCCGGCGTCGTCTTCGGGACGGAGGAATGCTTTGTCGTCCGCACCGTTGTCACGCGCGGCAATCTGTCGATCGAAAGCCCGGCGTCAACACCCGCGTGCGTCACCGCTACCGACACGTTTCCGCCCGCGGCCCCGAAGGGCCTGTCTGCGGTCGCCAACATCGGCGCCATCAATCTGATCTGGGACGCCAACACGGAGAGCGATCTCGCCGGCTACATCGTGTTGCGCGGCGAAGTCCCGGGTGACAAACTGCAGGCAATCACCGCCGCGCCCATCCGTGAGACCACGTATGTGGACGCCACCGCAAAGCCAGGCACCCGCTACGTCTACGTGATCGTCGCAGTTGACCGGGCGACCCCGGCCAACACGAGTCCACAGTCGGCACGGGTTGAGGAAACCGCCCGCTAACCCACACGGAATACACGGACGGCACGGATCTCACGGATCACGGATCTACACGGAGCGACCAGACGATGAGACGGTTTTTCAGGATTGAGCACGGCGGGCAGGCGCGGCATGCGATCGAAGAGCAGGGTGAGTGGCGGTTGCTCGAGGGCGACATCTTCGGCGACTACACGGCCGGGGAGGCGATCGCGTCAACCGGGCACACGCTCCTGGCGCCGGTGCTGCCGTCCAAGATCGTGTGTGTTGGCCTGAACTACAAAGACCACGCCCTGGAGACCAACAAGCCGCTGCCGCCTGAGCCGCTGATCTTCATCAAACCGTCGACATCGGTGATTGGTCCCGCCGAGGCGATCGTTCTGCCGGACGGCATCGGGCGTGTCGATCACGAAGCGGAGTGCGCCGTGGTGATCGGCCGGCGCGCGACTCGCGTCAGCGAAGCGGACGCCATGAGCTACGTGCTCGGGATCACGTGCGTGAACGACGTCACCGCGCGCGAGCTGCAGAACAAGGGCGCCGGCTATACGCGCGCGAAAGGGTTCGACACGTTTGCGCCGGTGGGGCCGTGTATCGCGCAGGGCCTCGACTACAACTCGGCCAACGGATTGACGGTCGAGGGCTGGGTCAACGGCGAGAAGCGGCAGGCTTCGTCCACCCGGGAGTTGATCTTCCGCATCCCGATGTTGATCGCCTACATTTCCGCCAACATGACGCTGCTGCCCGGTGACATCATCTCCACGGGCACGCCTTCGGGTATCGGTCCACTGCATGCCGGCGACACCGTCACCATCAAGGTCGAAGGTGTCGGCGAGCTCACGAATTCAGTACGGGAACAATCATGAAAATCTTCATCGACTCGGGGAACATCAAGGAAATCGAAGGCCTCATGCCGCTCGGCATCATCGACGGGATCACGACCAATCCGTCGCTGCTCGCCAAGGAGCCCGGCGACTACCGGGAAAATCTCAAGACGATCTGCCGGATCGTCAAGGGGCCCACGAGCGCCGAAGTCGTCGCGCTCGACGCTGAAGGCATGATTCGCGAGGGCCGCGAGCTTGCCGCACTCGACGAGCACATCGTCGTCAAAGTGCCGTTCACGCGCGAGGGTGTCAAGGCGTGCAAGGCGCTCTCCTCTGAAGGCAAACGCGTCAATGTGACGCTGATTTTTTCAGCCGCGCAGGCACTGCTGGCCGCAAAGGTGGGGGCGACGTATGTCAGCCCGTTCGTCGGCCGGCTCGACGACATCGCCACCTCCGGCATGGGGTTGATCTCGGACATTGTCGAGATCTTCGAGAACTACCAGTTCACGACCGAGATCCTCGTGGCGTCGACGCGCGGGCCGATGCACATCGTCGAAGCGGCCCGTCTCGGTGCCGACATCTGCACCTGCCCGGCGTCGGTGATCGAGGCGCTCTTCAAGCATCCGCTCACCGACATCGGCCTCGAGAAGTTCCTGAAAGACTGGGAAAAATCACAGGCGAAGTAGGCCCGACCTTGTAGGCCCGACCTTCAGGTCGGGCGCGAAACGAATGGACACACTCAAATATCTCGAAGATCTCGAGCGGCGGGCGGAACTTGGTGGCGGCGAAGACCGCCTGAAGAAGCAGCACGACGCCGGCAAGCTGACGGCCCGCGAGCGAGTGGACCTGCTGTTCGATCCTGGCACCTTCCAGGAAGCCGACAAGCTCGTCACCCACCGCTGCCGCGACTTCGGGATGGATGAACAGATCATCCCGGGGGACGGCGTCGTGTGCGGGCAGGGGCGCGTCGATGGCCGGCCGGTGTTTGCCTTTGCGCAGGACTTCACCGTCTTCGGCGGCTCGCTCTCGGAGACCAATGCCGCCAAGATCGTGAAGGTGATGGACCTCGCGCTCAAGATGGGCGCACCGATCGTCGGTCTCAACGACTCCGGCGGCGCCCGCATCCAGGAGGGTGTGCTCTCGCTCGGCGGCTACGCCGACATCTTTCTGCGTAACACGCTGGCCTCCGGGGTGATCCCGCAGATCTCCGCCATCATGGGGCCGTGCGCGGGTGGGGCGGTGTATTCGCCCGCCATCACCGACTTCAACATCATGGTCGAGGGCACGAGCTATATGTTCGTGACCGGTCCCGACGTCATCCGGACGGTGACGCACGAGGAAGTCACCAAGGAAGAACTCGGCGGAGCCAAGACGCACAACGAGATCAGCGGCGTCGCCCACTTTGCGACGCCCGATGATCGCGAGTGCCTGCGGACGATCCGTGAGCTGCTCGGGTACCTGCCGTCCAACAACGTCGACGATCCGCCGCGGCGCGAAACGTCGGACCCCGTGGACCGGGAGGACGAAGCGCTCGAGTCGCTGATCCCGGCCTCACCCAATCAGCCCTACGACATGCACGATCTCGTGCACATGATCGCGGACGAGGGTGCCTTCCTCGAGGTCCACCGTCACTACGCCAAGAACATCATCGTCGGCTTCGCGCGCCTCGGCGGACGCAGCGTCGGGATCGTCGCCAACCAGCCGGCCCATCTTGCCGGCACACTCGACATCGATGCGTCGGTGAAGGCGGCCCGGTTCGTGCGTTTTTGTGACGCGTTCAATATCCCGCTCGTCACGTTCGAAGACGTGCCCGGGTTCTTGCCGGGGACGCGGCAGGAGTACGGCGGGATCATCCGCCACGGCGCCAAGCTGCTGTTTGCGTATGCCGAGGCCACGGTGCCCAAGCTGACCGTGATCACGCGCAAGGCCTACGGCGGCGCCTACTGCGTGATGTCCAGCAAGCACATTCGGACCGACGTCAACTTCGCGTGGCCGTCTGCCGAGATCGCCGTGATGGGCCCTGAGGGCGCCGTCAACATCCTCTACAAGCGCGAGATCGATGCCGCCGACGACAAGGAAGCGGCACGGGCGAAGCGAGTCGCCGAGTTCAAGGAGAAGTTCGCCAATCCTTACGTCGCCGCCGCACGCGGATTCGTCGACGAAGTGATTCGCCCGCGACAGACCCGGGCCCGGCTGATCGCCGCGCTCGCCTCGCTCGACACCAAACGGGACAAGAACCCACCCAAGAAGCACGGCAACATTCCGCTCTAGGCACGTGCGACATGCGAGGTGCGACGTGCTGACGTGCGGTGCCACGGGCTACGTTCGACGTCCGTGCGGACGGGTGCGCGAAGCTTATCTCCTGCTACAATTTACGGTCACCATCGATATGAAAATCCTCGTCGCCAACAGGGGAGAGATCGCCGTCCGGATCATCCGCGCGTGCCGCGAGATGGGCATCCCGTCGGTGGCCGTCTATTCCGACTGCGATCGCGACGCGCGCCATGTCCGAGAGGCCGATCAGGCCGTCCACATCGGTCCCAGCCCGGCGGCACAGAGTTATCTCCGTATCGACGGCATCATCGAGGCCGCGAAGCGCACCGGTGCGGACGCCGTCCACCCCGGATATGGCTTCCTGGCCGAGAACGCCGCATTCGCCAGGGCGTGCCGCGATGCCGGGCTGACCTTTATCGGACCGACGCCCGAAGCGATCACTCTGATGGGCAGCAAGACCGCGGCCCGCGAGATGGCGATCAAGGCAGGCGTGCCGGTCGTGCCCGGAACTGACAAGCCCTTCGATGCTGCAGCGCCGGACGAAGAGATTGTCGCGGCCGGCGCCAGCGTGGGTTATCCGCTCGTCGTAAAAGCGGTGGCGGGCGGCGGTGGCAAGGGGATGCGCACGGTCGACGGGCCGGGGGATTTGCTGGGCGCCATCGCGACGGCTCGTTCGGAAGCCGGTTCGGCCTTCGGTGATAGCGCCGTCTACCTCGAGCGGCGGATCGTGAAACCGCGGCACATCGAAATCCAGCTTCTCGGCGATCAGCACGGGACGGTAATCCCGTTTGTCGAACGCGAGTGTTCCATCCAGCGGCGTCACCAGAAGGTCGTCGAAGAGTCGCCGTCCATGGCCGTCACACCGGAGCTCCGGAAGAAGATCGCATCGGCGGCGGCAGCAGTGGCGCGCACGGTCGGGTATTCGAACGCCGGGACGATCGAGTTTCTGCTCGACGAGGACGGCTCGTTCTACTTCCTCGAGATGAACACCCGGCTCCAGGTCGAGCACCCGGTGACGGAGATGGTCACCAGCGTTGATCTCGTTCACTGGCAGATCCGCATTGCCCGCGGCGAGAAGCTCGACATCGATCCGGAGCGCGCCTTGACGCCGCACGGTCACGCGATCGAGTGCCGCATCTACGCCGAAGACCCGGACCTGAGCTTCATGCCGTCTCCGGGGTTGATCCGTGGCCTGCGACCCGCCTCCGGTCCTGGGATTCGCGACGATGGTGGCGTCGGTGTCGGGTATACGGTGCCGGTGTTCTACGACTCGATGATTGCGAAGCTCGTGGCGTGGGGCAGTACGCGTGCGGAGTCGATCTCGCGCATGGGACGAGCGCTGCGCGAATACCAGGTGCTTGGGATCAAAACGACCATCCCGTTCTTCCTCTGGTTGATGCGCCAGCCTGAGTACAACGCCGGCGAATACGACACGACATATCTGGACCGGCTGCTGAAGTCGCGCACCGAGAGCTTCAGTGAGCCGCAGCCTGCGGACGAAGACCTGGCCGCCATCGCGGCCGGCCTCGATGCCTGGTTCCGCGCCAACGTCGCCGCCGGTGAGCAGGGTTCCGGTAATCGCGGCAGCATGTGGAAGCAGTCGGCCCGGCGCGAGGCCCTGCGCGGATGACCTTCGAGATCGATATCAACGGGCGGACGCGCACGGTCGCGATCGAGAAAACGTCGGAGCGGCACTACCGGGTGGTGCTCGACGGCGAGGTTCACACGGTCGACGCAGCGAGGGTCGGCGTCTACGGCTTATCGCTGCTGATCGATGGTGAGGACGGCACCAGCCACGACGTACAGGTCACGCCTGGCGCGGCCGGCAGTGAGCTCCTGATCACCCACGGCGGCCGGACCCTGACCGCAACCGTGAACGGCCGGCGGACCGGCCGCGCCGGCGCGGACACCGGAGCCGGCGCTCATGGTGAGCAGTCCGTGCTCGCCCCCATGCCTGGGCGCGTGGTCCGCGTTCTCGTCGCCGTCGGCGATGAAGTCGCCGTCCGTCAACCCGTTGTCGTCGTCGAAGCTATGAAGATGGAGAACGAGCTGCGTTCGCCCAAGGCCGGCCGGGTGAAGGAACTGAACGTCGCGCCAGGCACCTCGGTGGATGCCGGGCGTGTGCTGCTCATCATCGAGTGACGCTGGCTCCTTGAGGCATGACGCTGAACGACGACGAGCAGCCGGCGCCCGAAGGTGAGGAGACACCAACCCCGCCCGAACCGCAGCCCGCGCCGCGGCGGCGTCGTCGTGTCGGCAGATTCTTCCTCCACGGTCTTGCCCTCATCACCGCCATCGTCGCGGGCCTGATCGTCACGCTGTTTTCGGTCGATATGGGCCCGTACGTCAAAGAGGAGGCCGAGAAGCGCGCCACCGCCTACCTGGATCGGCGGATGACGATCGGCCGGATTTCGGCGAAGCTGACGCCCGGCGACTTCGAGCTGCACGACGTCGTCATCCAGGGCCTCCGTCCTGAGGATCGTCCCTTCCTGAAAGCCAAGACGCTCACGGTGTCGCTGCCCTGGTGGACGATCGCGAACAAGGAACTGATCATCGAAGCCATCGACATGACCGACTGGGAGATGGTGATCGAGAGCTTCCCGGGCGGCCGGCATAGCTTTCCACGTGTGAAGGGTCCGCCGCGGGACCCGAAGAAGCCGCAGACGAAGCGCTGGTTCACGACCACCCTTCGCCAGCTCCTGGCCTCGCGCGGGCATGTGACGTACGTGGATCACGGGACGCCGTGGTCCATCGATGCGCCGAACATGCGGGTGCAGCTGTTCCGCCGGCCGACGCGCAACGACTACGGCGGCACCGCGTCGTTTGACGGCGCCACGATCAGGATCCAGACCTACGAGCCGTTCAATGCCCGGATGCAGTCGCGCTTCAGCATGAAGCCGCCGAATCTGCATTTCGATCACATCAATCTGTTGACCGACGGCGCGGTCTCGATCCTCGACGGCGACTTGCAGATGGACAAGTGGCCCGAGCAGATTTACAGGATCAAGTCGAAGATCGACATCGCGACCCAGAAGCGCATCTTCTTCAACAAGGACAAGTTCACCGCGACCGGGGACGCCGACTTCGAAGGGACCTTTCATTACTTCAGCGGTGGCCGCGAGTTGAAGGGTCGCTGGCAATCGCCCGTGGCCCACGTCAAGATCGGCAACAACAACTGGCGATTTCCAGACCTTCGGGGCGACGTGCTGTGGCTCACGGATCGGCTCGAGGTCACCAACGCCAAGAGTCGGCTGTACGGCGGCACGGCTGACTTCGACTACCGCATTCTGTCGATGGATCGAAAGTCCGGCCCGAAGCGAGCGGTGTGGGACGTCAAGTACCGGGACGTGGATCTCGCCCAGCTCACCGACTTCATGAACACCGAGGGCATCCGGCTCGCCGGCCGCGCGACCGGCAACAACCGGCTCGAATGGCCGATGGGTGGCTGGGCGCAGCTGCGCGGCCGGGGGGAAGTCACCCTGCAGCCGCCCGGGGGCGTTCGGCCGATGGGGCGAGGGCTCGATCCGGCGCAGGTGGCGGTGCTGTCAGCCATCGAACCTGAGGCCGGCCCGTTCAATCCACGCGCACCGCTCGGTTATGTGCCGATCGCCGGCCACGTCGCCTACACGCTCGATCCCGAATGGATCACCCTCAGCGACAGCTGGATCGCCACCGAGAAGACGCACGTCAGCTTCACGGGCCGCACCGCTTACTATCAGCGCTCGCGCATCCCGTTCCATGTCAGCAGCCTCGACTGGCAGGAAGCGGACCGCGTGTTCGCCGGCGTGCTCACGGCGTTCGGCTCGTCCACCACCGCGGTGCCAGTCGGAGGATTCGGGGAGTTCGAGGGTGTCCTGAACGGAGCGTTCAAGGATCCTCGCATCGAGGGCAACTTCAAGGGCGACCGGATGAGCGCCTTTGGCGTCGTCTGGGGCCGCGGCGATGCCGACGTCGTGATCGAAGACAGCTACGCCAACGTCAGCCGAAGCTCGCTCGTGAGCGGCGCTTCGGAGATCAACGCCACCGGACGCTTCTCGCTGGGGTATCCGCGCCGCGATGGCGGGGAACAGATCAACGCGAAGGTCGTGCTCAAGCGACGGCCGATGGTGGACCTCCGGACCGCCTTCGAGCTATACGACTGGCCCGTAGAGGGACTGGTGTCGGGCGAGTACACGCTGACGGGCAACTACGAAACGCCGTTCGGGAGCGGCACGCTGCTCGTGGAGGAGGGTGTCGCGTACGGCGAGACCTTCGAGCGAGGCACAGCCCAGCTGAACTTCGAAGGGACCGGTGTGCGGGCCCAGAAATTTGAGGTCAAGAAGAGCACCGGCAGCATCACGGGCGCGGCGTGGATCGGTTGGGATGGCAACTACTCGTTCACGGCGGATGGTGAGCGCATCCCGGTGGAATCGTTGAAGACGGCGGAGTATCCGACAGCGCCGCCCTCAGGCCTTCTTCGCTTCAAAGCCGCGGGCACCGGAACGTTCGAGGTGCCCCACTACGACGTCAACGTCGGCATCGTCGACCTGTTTGCAGGCGACGAAGGTATCGGCCAGTTGACCGGGCATCTCGCCATGCGCGGCGAGCTGCTGACCCTGGACTTCGAGGCGGCATCGGCGCGCCTCGCCCTATCAGGGGCCGGGCGGGTCGCAATGACCGACGAGATGGACGCCGAGTTGACGTTGCGATTCAGCCAGACTTCCCTCGATCCCTACGTCCGCTTTTTCGAGCCCAGGCTCTCGCCGTTCACCAGTGCGGTCGTGGGCGGGACCGTCCATATCACCGGCGAGCTGAGCAACGTCGACCAGCTTGTCGTCGAAGCCCGGGTCGAAGACCTGGACCTGACGCTGTTCGACTACAAGTTGAAGAACGATGGCGTCATCGAAGTTGACCTGAATCGTCACGTCGCCGAAATTGGCCAGCTGAAGCTTCGCGGCGACGGCACACAGCTCGGCGTCACGGGGAGCGTCAGCCTCCACGACAAGACCATCGACGTCAATGCCACCGGCGATGCAAACCTCGGGATCCTCCAGGGATTCTTCAGAAATCTCCGGAGCTCCGGTGTCGCGACTCTGACGGCCGGCGTGACCGGATCGCTCGACTTGCCGGTCTTTTCCGGGAAGGCAACGATCAGCGACGGCCGCATCCGATACTTTCCGATGCCGCGATCGCTCGACGACATCAACGGCACGGTGTCCTTCGATGCCGAAGGCGTTCGCGTCGACAATGTCGCGGCGACACTTGGTGGTGGCGCGGTTGTCTTCGGTGGCCGGATTGCGATGAGCGGGTTCGTGCCCGACGAGTTGAGTCTCACCGCGACCGGAGAGAGGATGCGGTTCAACTACCCGGAAGGCTTCCGCTCGGAGATCGACGCGGATCTGACGCTGCGCGGCAGCATCCGTTCGCCGCTGCTGGGCGGCACGATCACGGTGCGCGACGCGCTCTACGGCCGTCGCTTCGAGACCAATCCCAATCTGTTCAGTTTTGGCGGCACGACTCTTCCACTCGGGGCACCGCTCACGGCGTCGGCGGTGCCGCTGCGGTTCGACGTTGCGCATCGACGCTCCCGCAGGCACCCTCCGCGTCGAAAACAATATCGCGAGTGTCGCGGCGCGGGCGGACTTGAGGCTCCAAGGCACTTACGACCGGCCGATCCTCTCCGGGCGAGCCGATATCGATCGCGCCAGCATTGCCTTTGAGGGGAACCGTTTCGTGACCAACCGGGGCACGATCGATTTTCTGAATCCCAATGTCATCGAGCCATACTTCGATATCGAGGCCGAAACGCGCGCTCGAGTCTCTGACCAGACCTATCGCGTCACGATCTCTCTGCTCGGGACGATGCGCAGCCTGATTCCGACGATCACCTCCGATCCGCCTCTGGCGATGAGCGACATCATCAGCGTGCTGCTCGGCCAGGATCCGGACCTTGATAACGCGGAACTGCGGTCCTATAACGCGTCGGCAGCGTCGAAGAGCGAACAGGACCTGATCCGCGGGCTGGGATCACGGCTTCTCTCGAGCCCCTTCTCGGCTCCGGTCGGCAAGATCGCCGAGGAGGTGCTCGGCAGCGGGGCAACGGTTCTCATTCGCCCGAACATCGGCACCGACGCGGACCCTTTTGAGACGTCGGCTTACCTCGTGATCGGCAAACGTATTTCCAGCCGTGCCTACCTGACGTTCTCGCAGACGCTGGGCAACAGCACCCGCGAGCGGATCATCGTGCTCGAGTACGACCAGAGCGATCGCATCGGCTGGATCATCACGCAGAATGGCGACCGCTCATTCGCTGTCGACTTTCGGGTGCGGCGCGTTTTCTGATGCGGTTACTGCTCCTTCTCTTCTGCTGCTGCGCCATCGGGACGGCTGACGCCACTGCCCAGCAGGCGCCCGCGCCGAGTCTCTCCGCCGGCCAGCCCTCCGCGGCGGCGGCCTATGTCGGCAAGCCAGTGTCGGCGGTGATCCTGATGGTGGAAGGGAAGCCTCTGACCGACGAGATGCTGCTCGGGCTGATCGAGTCGCGCGTCGGTACGCCGTTTTCCATGGCCTCGGTCCGCGAGACGATCGCGCACCTCTATAGCCTCGGCCGCTTCCAGGAAGTCTCCGTCGACGCCGCAGCAGATGGAGAGGGCGTTCGCCTGACCTATCAGCTCGTGCCGGTCCACAGCGTGCAGCGGATCGAGTTCACCGGCAACCTTGGACTCTCGAAAGGCGACCTGCACAAGGTGGTTGTGGATCGCTTCAGTGCGACCCCGTCGGCGGCCCGCGCCGCCAATGTCGCCGAGATGTTGCAGGGCTTCTATTTCGATCGCGGATACCTCGCCGCGGCCATCCGTCCGATCGTGGACGTCAGGCATGATCCCGATGCCACGATCCTGACGTTCGCGATCGAATCGGGCCCACGCGTGCGCGCCCGCACGGTGCTCGTCGAAGGCGATCCGCTGCTGCCGCGAGAGAAGTTCCTCGACCGGATTCATGCGTCGCCCGGGCAGATCTACCAGCGCATCGACGTCCAGGAGCAGCTGTCGGAATACCTCACCGTCCTGCACCGGCAGGGCCGCTACGAGGCGCAGGGCGCTCATCGGATCCTGGCGCAGTCTGACGATGGGCAGAGCGTGGACTTGCTGGTGACGATCGATCCGGGTCCCGCGATCTCGATACGGTTCGAAGGGGATCCGCTCCCGAAAGCGCGTCTCGACGAGCTGGTGCCGATCCGCCAGGAGGGTGCGGCAGACGCCGACATCATCGAAGACTCGGAGCGGCGCATCGCTGCCTACCTGCAACAGCAGGGTTACTGGAAAGCGCTGGTGACGTCGTCCAGGCGCGACGTGAACGGTGCGGTCGAGATCGTGTTCACGATCCGGCAGGGCCTTCAGTACCGGATCGAGGGTGGCGCCGCGGTGAGCGGCAACGCCTCTGTTTCGGCCCTGGAACTCCGTCCGGCGCTCCAGAACCTGGATGACGGCGAGATCTTCACGGTGGCAAATCTCGAGGCGTCGCTGTCGGCCATTCGCGGGCTCTACCTGCGCCGCGGCTTTGCGCAGGTGAAGGTCGAGTCGGCGGCGAGCGAGGCTAATCCCACGCCTGCCGGTGAGGGCCGTGTGAAGCCGGTGATCGCAATTACCGAGGGCCCCCTGATTACGATCGGGACGGTTACCTTCTCCGGGAATGCGGACCTTTCATCCGACGTACTCACCGCCCGTCTCGGCTTACGTCCCGGGACGCCCTACTACGAGCCCCAGGTCATCCAGGATCGCGAGATGGTCCTGTCCGAGTATCTGAACCAGGGATTTGCCGCCGCGACGGTCGATGTCGTCCCCACGGTCATAGATGGATCCGTGGTGAACATCGACTTCAAGGTCACCGAAGGGCCACAGAGTATCGTCGATCACGTGCTCATCGTCGGCAACATCAAGACCGACGTCAGGGTGATCGAGCGCGAGATCCAGCTGCAGGAAGGACAGCCGCTCGGCCTCGAGGCGATGTTCGAGACGCGCCGGCGGCTGGCACAGCTCGGTCTCTTCCGGCGGGTTCGGATCGAAGAAATCCCCCACGGTGAATCGAATCGGCGCGACGTCCTGATCACGGTGGAGGAGGGACCGGCGACCACGATTGGCTATGGTGGCGGTCTCGAACTGACTGAGGTCCTCGCTCGGGGCGACGCGGGCGAAGCCGTCAGCAGGTTCGAGCTGGCACCACGTGGTTTCTTCGAGATTGGACGCCGGAACATCAGGGGCAAGAACCGTTCAGTCAACCTCTACACGCGCCTCAGTCTGCGCTCCGACTTCGACGAGGCAGAGGGCGGGCAGTTTGGCTTTGCCGAGTATCGCGTCCTCGGTACGTTCCGGGAACCGCTCACCTTCGGATGGAATGCCGACGTGACGATTACGGCCGCGATCGAACAGGGCGTTCGCTCCACGTTCAACTTCGCGAGGAAGGGCATCAATGGCGAGATTCTGCGCCGCCTGTCACCGGGGGTGCGTGTCAGCGCACGCTACACCTTCTCGAACACCAGGATTTTTGACCAGAGGCTGACCGACGAGAGCGACCAGGCCACGATCGATCGCGTGTTCCCGCAGGTAAGCCTGTCGGTCGTGTCGAGCGCGATCGCCAGGGATACGCGTGACGACGTGCTCGAACCAACTCGGGGCACCTTCATGAGCGCGGAGGGCAGCCTGGCGTCGCGTTTCCTCGGCGGCCAGGTGGGCTTCACCAAGTCCTATGTGCAGGCACAAGGGTACCGGAGCCTGTCCAAGTCCGGCCGGCTGATCCTGGCGGGTCGCATCGCGCTCGGTCTCGCGGACGGCTTTCCCAGGGAAATCGAGACCACCGACCTGGCTGGAAATCCAATAACGCAGACGATCGAGGACCTTCCCGCCAGCGAGCGGTTTTTCGCCGGGGGCGACACGAGCGTCCGCGGCTTCGCGCTCGACAGCCTCGGCACGGCCGAGACGCTCACCCCCAACGGGTTCCCACGTGGTGGCAACGGCCTGGTGCTGCTCAATGCCGAGCTGCGCGTGCCGGTCTGGCGCAACGTCGGTGCGGCTGTGTTCGTCGATGCTGGTAACGTGTTCGAACGGGCGACGCATATCGATATCTCCGAGTTGCGGACCACCGCCGGCTTTGGCATCAGGTATCGTTCGCCGATCGGGCCGCTGCGGTTCGACGTCGGGTTCAAGCTCGATCACCGTCCGTACGGCGACACCGACCGGCAGGCATTTCACTTCAGTTTCGGTCACGCCTTCTAGTGAGGAGGAAGATGATGCGAATGTTCGTTACCCTGCTGATCGCGATCGCGCTTGCCCCTGCCGTGCGCGCCGACGTGATCGACCGCATTCTTGCGACCGTTGGCGGAGCGCTGATCCTGCAGTCCGACGCGGTGGCGGCGGCGAGGTTCGGCTTCGTGGAGTTACCGCCACAGGGTGATCGTCTTCAATTCACGCTGGATCGGCTGATCGAGCGGCGGCTGATGCTCATCGAGGTGGATCGCTATGCGCCGCCCGAGCCGCCCCGCTCGCTGCTCGACGAACGGATGCAGCAGATCGACCAGCGAATCGGATCCGGCGAGCGGCTCGACGCGCTGCTCAGGGAGACAGGATTCACCGTCGAACAGCTCCGCGTCTACGTGCGCGACGATCTGCGCATCGAGAGCTATGTGCAGCAGCGTTTCGGCACGGCCTATCGTCCGTCCGAAGAGGAGATCTTCGCCCACTACCGGTCGCACGAGTCCGAGTTCATGCGGGACGGCAAGGTGCGCCCGTTCGAGGAAGTGCGCGAGTTCGCGCGAACGTCGCTGCTGGCCGAGCGTCAGGCCGCGGCGGTGCGTGAATGGATGGCTGGCCTTCGCCGCCGCACCGAAGTGAACGTCCTCTACCTCGGGCGCTAGCGCGCGACCTCGACTCGCACGTAGTCGATACCCGCCGACAGCAGGCGGCCATCGCCGCCGAGGCCGACGTCCACCGGCCGCTGCGTCCGGCTGAACTCCAGCGTCAGCCGGTTCACGCCGGCACGCCATACCGATTCTTCCACCTCGAAGACAACTGTCGTCCACTCTGTCGGAACAGCAACCGGCGCCTGTCGTCGTCCATTGACGATGGGCGTCATCATTTGCGGTGGTGCACCCGGATAGTTGAATGCCTGGGCGCGAACCTGCACCCGCAGCGGGGCGGCGTGATCGAGCGCGATCAGCAGCGTCGCGGGCGAGAAGGCCCAGCGGAACGTTACGCCGCCGCCTTCCTCCGCACCGTGCCAGCCGTCCTCGAGCCAGAGTTCGTCGGCACTGCCGATGTCGATCCGTCCATAAGGCCTGAGCTCGTCGCCGAGAAAGCGTTGCGATGACAGCAGGTCGTAGGAGCCGATCGGCAGATCGTTGCGGAGAGCGAAGACGAGACTCACCGGGTAGGTGAAGGGATTCCCGAACCATCGGTGGAAGGCCCGGGCCTGGTGCGCGCCGGCTTCGCCGAACGAGGTGGCTTCGCCGATGCGAACGTGGCCGTCCTGCGCCGCGCTCATCAAGGTGAGGTTCCAGAGCACCAGCAGGGCCCCGCCTGATGCGACGGTTCGGAGAGGATGCCGCTCGACGACCCGGGTGAGGGTCTGGACCAATGCGGCCACGCCCAGTGTGAACAGCGGGAGCGTGCCCTCGAAGCGGCGTCCGCCGTAGCCGGCGCTGCCCCACCAGTCCTGGATCGACGCGTTGAAGTAGGTCATCACCGCGATGGCCGCGAGCGCCGGCACACCGATCCACGGCCTGGCGACGGCAAAGACGACGAGCCCAATCGCACCGAGGTAGAGGACCGGGGACCAGCTGAAGAGGCCATTGCGCGCCGACCAGAGGATGTCGACGAGCTGCGGGTCCCACCAGCGGATCTGCGGTCCGACCGGCGATACCGCAAGGAAGGAACCATAGATCGACTTCCACGCGATCATCTGCGGGATGAATCCAACCACCGCACAGGCCGTGAAGATGGCCCCGACGGCCAGGGTACCAGTCACCACCGGCCGGTCGCGCCGGCGCGCCGCCGCCACGAGCATCGTCAGGGCCTCGTATGCAGGCAGGATGGCGAACAACGCGTTCTGCCAGCGGATCAGGGTGATGAATCCGGCGATGAGACCGAGCAGCGCCCACTGCAGACGCGTTCGACGTCCGTGGGTTGCCGCCCACATCCAGGTGAACCCGGCGACGCCGGCCATCGACGGGGCATGCGTCATGCTCGGTTCCTTCACCATGTACCAGAGCATGAAGGACCCGCAGATCACGAGCGCAACCGCCCCCGCCGCGAGACGCCGGTCGAAGAAGATCGTGGTCAGCCGATAGGTGAACCAGCAGCCAAGCAGGGCGTAGAACAATCCGGCGATGCAGACCGCCTGCCGGTACGGATACGAGATGCCGTTCGTGCTGACATCGGCGCCAGTCGCCGCGAGCCGGTTCGCAATCGGGTGCGCGGCGGCGAAAAACGGCGCCCATACGATCGCAGGTCCGATCGTCCACGCCGATTGCGCGTAGCCGGTCGGGGTCGGATTGAAGAGGTGAGCCTTGTCGCCGAGACCGAGCAGCTTGTAGTCGTTGCTGAACTCGACATCCCGATCGAACACGATCGAGCGCAGGTAGGCGAAATAGTAGAAGCCGTCGCTCTGAAGGCGCGCGCCGAGGTGAAGCTGGGCCGCCACGCCTGTGGCGAAGAGCGCGGCGAAGAGAAACGGCGCGATGCGCCGCGAGCGCGCCCTCCCGTCCAGAACGTCGCCGCCGCGGGAAGCGGCAATGCCAGCAGCAGCCGCCGATGACGGCGATTACTGTCAGCGTCCACAGCCCGGGGCGCATCCCAAGGACCATCTCGAGGATTGAGCGGCGGGCCACTTCCCGCGCGCAGAGCTCCACGATCACGACCGCGAGAATTGCCCAGGCCCCCGGACGCAGGAACCTCACGGACGGACTTTCACGATCCGCAGCTCAGGGCCTGGATGCTCATCGCTGGCCGTGAACCGCGCGACCTCCTGCCCGCGCGTGAAGAGCGTCATGTAGGCGGTGAACTCCTCGCGGTACGTGGACGGCGACGCCAGGTACGGTCCATAACACTGCGACGATGCGATGAGGTAGTCGGCGCGGGCCTCGACGTACTGGTCGTAGGTCAACTGGCGCAATTGACGCATGCGGCGACTCTCGTAGCGTGCCGGGAAGGTGAGGTGATTACCCTCCTGCACGATGCGGGATCCCTCCGGCGCGTTCTCGAGTATCCAGCGATAGGCGAGATCGGTGGTCGAGGTCTTGGCGATGATGCGGTCGAAACTCAGCGCCGTTGCCGCCGGCGGACCGAGCAGCGCAATGGTCAAGCCGGCGATGAGGGCAGTGCGAACACCGCGGGGAAACTGGTACCGCCGCAGGAGGCTCACGCCCGAGATCACCGCCGCGGCCGCCAGCACGCACAGCATCGGCACGATCGGCAGCATGTACCGCGCATAGATGATGCGCTGCTCCGCCACGATCAGGAAGTACGGGATCGTGAAGACCAGCGCGACGGCCCACGGTACCCGGCCCGGCCCGCCGACGGCTCGCACCAGACCCATGAGCAGCCCGCCGGTGATGAGCAGCATCCCCGGCAGCCCGAACTGCAGGCGGAGGTGCTTCAAGTAGATGATGATGCCGGCCTCCGGCGGCGGCGGACCGTTGCGGTACTCAGCCGTCAGACTGGCGAAGCGATCCAGAAATCCCGGCAGGTCCAGGATGGTGAACGGCGCGGCAACAAAGAAGGCCACGGCCGCGGCGCCGATCGCCGCCAGCGCGCAGACCATGCGTGACGGCCGCGCGGCGGGCGTCATCCAGCAGGCCAGCAGCGGCATCAGCAGCGCCAGCCCGCCGTTGTACTTGACTGCGGCTGCGAGGCCGGCCATTGCGCCGGCCCACACAAACGCCCGCACGACCGGGCGCTCGTGCGCCGTCAGCGCCATCAGCATGGTCAGCGCCACGAAGAATGTCAGAGGGATGTCGGTCAGAACGTAGTGCGAGTAGCGGACGTGCAGGGGCATCAGCGCCATCAGCGCCGCGGCCAGCAGCGCGTGTCGTGCGCCCCAGCGCAGGCCGATCCGGAACACGACCAGCACCGTCGCGACGCCGAACGCCGCCGTTACGGCCCGCCCCCACAGGTAGAAGCTGTCGCTGGTGACGTGCGCGAGCGAGTCCCAGGCGCCGGTCACGGATCCGGCGATGAAGCGGACCACCGAAACGAGAAACTGGATGTAGATGAGGAGCTGGCCGTAGTCGAAAAAGTGAGGATTGAGCGTCCCCGCCTTCATCATGCGCAGGGCGCGTTCGACGATTTCCGGTTCGTCAACGCTGAGGGCGTGCGGAATCCCATGCCCGAGCGCCCAGAAGCGCAGCGCTGCCGCGACCGCGAGAACGAGCAGCAGCCCGAGACGGGACGGACGCATGTCGCTCGCCTCGCGCCATTCGCGTTCAGCCAAGTAAATTCAAGCCTCGTTACTCACGTGGGGCTCTGCCCCACACCCCGGCTCGGTCGCTCGCGGGGCCCCGACACCCCGCGCCGCTCCCTCGCAGGCGCGCCCTGCGCGCCGGGAGCGTGTGGTTTCTGAGCACGCTGTTTGGGGAAAATCGTAGCTTACTACAGGCACCGGTCTGGACAGCAGACGCTGGTAGAGGCGGATCGTCTCCTGGACCGCGGCGGTCCACGAGAAGTCACGCTCCACGATCGCGCGCCCCTCGATCCCCATCTCCGTCAGCCGCTCCCGATCCTCGAGCGCACCGCTGATCGCGGCCGCGAGGGCGGCGGGATCGCCGGCTGCGACGATCCAGCCGTTGACGCCGTTCTTGACCTTGTCGGGCAGCCCCCCGGCATCCGTGACGACGCACGCCCGTCGGTGCGCCATCGCCTCCAGGGTGACCAGCGAGCTGCCTTCGTAGAGGGTGGGATGCACGAACAGGTCGGCTGCCTCGTACCACGAATGGAGCTCGCGGTCCGGCGCCTTGCCGGCAAACAGGACGTTGCTGGTGAGCCGCAGCTCCGACAGCAGTAGTTCCAGCTGCCCGCGGAACGGGCCGGCGCCGACGATAACCCAGCGCCACCGGCCGTGCGCCAGCCGTCCAGAATGCTCGCGCAGCGCAGCAAGTGCCTGGGCGAGCAGGTGAAAGCCCTTGTTCGCTTCGAGCCGGCCGACACTCAACAGCACCACTTCATCGGTAGCAATGCCGGCCGCCTCGCGCACCCGGACGCCGTCGGCCGGATGCGCCATCGCGTCCACGTCCGCCAGATCCAACGCGTTTGGGATGGTCGCGATCTTGTCGTCGGCAACGCCCAGGTGCTGGCGGACCGCCGGCTCGAGGGCGCGGTCGGTGGCAATCACGGCGTCCGCCCGGCGCGCGCACGCGATGACGGCGCGTCGAAGTGGTAAATACGCAGCCCGCTTCAGCCTCGCACGGGACGGATCGGTGGCGCCAAACTCCTCGAGCCCCTGCGGATTCAGAACCAGGGGCGCTGACAGCGAGGGCCGCCGTCTCGCGTAGCCGAGCACGCTCGCGCCGAAGCCGTGGACGATGTCCACCTCGCCGCGGGCGACCATCTCGGCGGCGAGCATGCCGGCGCGGTAGCCGAAGAGGGGATAGGCGGTGCTCCGGTCGAGCACCGTCGTGCCACGCCGTCCAGCGAAGGGGAACGTCCGATAAGGCACGAACGCGAGCTGCACGTCGGGGTGGACCGCGTCGGCGTCGGCCGGTGCGTGCGGCGTGCGTGTAATGAGCGTGACGCGGACGCCGTTTCTCGCCAGGTGCCGAGCGAGATCGTAGACGCTGCGCTCGAGGCCGCCGAGCCCGTGAAGCGGGAACACCGAACGCGCCGTGATCGCGACGCGGAGCGGGGAACTCACAGCCGCGGCTCCCGGATGACGTCGTGGTAGAGCGCTTCGACGCGCGCGATCACGGCACTCGAGTCGAACTTCTCAGCCGTCCGCTTCGCGGCTGCCGCGCCGAGCCGCTGCCGCAGCACCTCGCCATGCCGGATCCGCCGCACGTCCTCGGCAAGCCCGGACGGGTTGTCGGATAAGAGGCCGGTAACCTCGTCCTCGACGATGTCGGTCGTGCCGCCGGTGTTCATGGCCGCGATCGGTATGCCGAGCGCGCTGGCTTCGAGCAGCACGCGGCTCAGCGACTCTGGACCTCGCGATGGAAAAATGAGCAGACCGGCGTGCGCGATCCACGTCGCGGTCTGTGCCTGATCCAGCCACCCGGTGAACCGCACGTCCTGGCCGGATGCGCGCGCGGCCGCCTCGATGCGGGCGCGGTCAGGCCCGTCACCGACGATGACCAGGGGCCAGTCCAGTTCGGCGTGCCGAGCGACGTCCACGAGATGGTCGGTCCCCTTGTTAGGCGCGAGCTTGCCGACGTAGAGCGCGTAGGGGTCCGGCATCGGCCGCGGCGTCGCGGCCGCTCTCAGCAAAGCGCTCACGTTGACCGGATTGGGGATGATTTCAAGCCGAGTCGCGCGCCAGCTCCGGGGCCCGCGCGAGAAGGTCCCGTGCGATGACCGAGCTCACCGCGATCACGGCGCTGGCCGACGCGAGTGCGTCGATCTTCTGCGCCATGTTGCGGCGCAGATACGTCTGCGCGATCGCGCGCGCGAATCCGAGGACGCCGATGCGCGGACGGCCATGCTGCACTCGAGCCGCCTGCGAGCAGCCCGGGCAGAGCGCGAGGGTTGCGGCCGTGTGGATCATGTCGGACCTGTAGCAGACCGGCCAGTAGTCGCGAACGGTCACGACACTCGGAATACCGCGGCGTCGCGCCGCCATCACGGCGGGCGGCGCCGACAGCACGTGCTGCCCGTGGACGACATCGATCCTGTTCGCGATGATCAGTTCTTCGAGCCGGCTCGCGAGCCGCGGGTACAACCGCTCATTCTTGAAGTAGTTCCTGACACCCGGCAGCGACGGCGCAAAGGCGTGGTACTCGATGACGCGAATCCCGTTGTAGACGGTCGAGGTCTCAGGCGCGCTCTTGCCGGCGACGACCTTGACGACCAGCACGGTGTGCCCCCGGTCCACGAGTCCGCGCGCCAGCTCATAGGTGCTCCAGCCGCTGCCACCGCAATTGGGCGGGAACGAATCGGTCGGGAGCAGGATGTTCATGGCGTTGGACGAAGTTGCCTGATCCGGTCGTCCAGGGTGCGGCAGTGCGCTTCCCAGCTGTACTCGCGCAACGCACGCTCACGAGCCGCGATCCCCAGCCTGACCCGCAGCTCGGCATCGTCTGCGAGTTCCGCCAAGGCCGCCGCAAGCGCATTGTCGTCCGACGGGTCGTAGAGCACGCCTTCTCGTCCCTGGCCGACCAGCTCGGGGATCCGCGCGATCCTGGGTGCGACCACCGGGAGTCCGGAGGCCATGTACTCGAACATCTTCAATGGCGACCAGTAGAACCCCAGCGCGAGCGGCTTGTGGGCGCCAATGTCGAATGGCGCGACACCGACATGCGCGGACGCCAGTGCGGCAGGCATGAGACGAGTGCGGCAGCGCGCCGGTGAAGACGACGTGCTCCAGGCTGGCGGCTTCGGCCTTGACGGACGGAAGCTCCGGCCCGTCGCCGATGAACAGCGCCGAAATATCCCGACGGCCGCGCTCGCGCAGCCGGCGGATGGCTTTGGCCAGGTTGATGGCCCCGTGCCAGTTGCGAAAAGCTCCAGCGAACACCGCCACCACACCCGGCGGCGGCGTGAATGGCAGCGGACTCTCTGCACCCGGGTGAAACCGCACCGTGTCGGCGCCCCACTCGGCTTCGAGGATCTTTGCCGGCGGCGTCGAACGCGGCAGAATCGCGGCGTCGGGCGTGACAATGAGATCGGCGGCGGCGCAGAGACGCTCGCGCCAGCGCTGCATCGGCCGGACGAGCAACACGCTGTCGATCACCGCCTTGGTCGAGCCCGGATGGTCCACGACCGGCGCGTTGACTTCGAGGACGGCGCGCGCGTGCAGGTCCCTCGCGTGCAGGATCGCCTCACCACCGAAGTTGTAGTACCCGCTCCATCACGACGTCAGGCCGCAGCTGCTCGGCGATTCGCTTTACCGCACCGCTTCGCGCCCAGCGCAGTTGGTGGGCGCCAAAGGGCGGCCGCATCGGTAGCCACGTCACCGAGCCCGCCGGAAACGGAGCATCCCCAGGTCCGACCAGTACGTGGACGTCATGTCCGAGCGCCGCGAGCCCCTCCGCAACCGCCGTGACATGGACGGAACCACCCTTGGTGCCGGGGACCGTCTGGTCGATCGCGGAGTAGAGGATCTTCATTTCTTCACGAGCAGTGCGAAGAACGGACCGGAGCGAATGCGCCCGAACAGCAGCAGGTCCAGCTTCATGGCGAACGACAGCCCGCGAAGCGCCGCGTAGGTCGGACCGCTTGCCGCGATTCGCTCTTTGGCGGCCGTGCGCGCTTCGCGGATGGCGGCGGCATCGGCTTCCGCCGCACCCGCTCCCTTGGTCGTGGCGCGTGCGGCGGCCCGGCGCGCCATCGCCCGCTCCGCCATCCGCATCATGATGTTCTCGACGAAGCCACCGACGATCGGCGTGTAGTAGCGGATGCGCTGGATGCGGAACCCGGCCGCCGCGACGACGCGTTCGAGATGCGGGACGTCCTCGAGCGGGTTGAGATGGTCCGACTTGCGCAGGCGCTCCTGGCGCAGGTCGATGAGGTCCCAGCGTTCGAGCTGCCGCGCCAGCTTGTTGATCCACTTCAGCCCGGCGGCAACCGGGGCGTTCTTGCGGACGTGCGTGTAGACAAACAGCGCGCCGCCCGGCTTGAGCACGCGCGCCGCTTCTGCGAGCATGCCGTCGAGCGCGTCGGGCGAGAGGTGCTCGAGCACGTCGAGCGACCAGGCCTTGTCGAACGTATTGTCGGCAAACGGCAACTGCCGCAGATCCGCCAGCATCAGGTCGATCTGCTGCCGCGCATCGTGCGAGAAAAACGGCGCGATATCGATGCCGATGACATCGGCGCCGAGGTCCCGGTTCCACAGCACTGCGCGTCCGCTGCCGCAGCCCAGGTCCGCAATCAGTTCGCCCCGCTTCGGCGCCAGGAAGGACCGAAGCATGTCGTTGCGAATGCGAGAGCCGAGCAGTGGGGGAGACACTCGTTCGTGCCTGGCATCGGCATGCAGCGCCTCGTCCAGGTACTTGGTCTGCTCGGCATACATCTGCAGCGGACGGATATCGAGAAAGTCGCTCGGGTTCTCGTAGCCGCGGCCGCAGCCACTGCAGACGAGTCGCACCTGTCCGCCCTCCGCGCTCGATCGGACGAGCGTGCCCCTGCAGTCGGCGCAGCGGACGATGGACAGCAGGCGATCGGAAATCATGATGCGTGCACGACGTCTTTCAAGAGGGCTTCGAGGCGTTCGGCCCGACGTGGCCAGGTGTAAGCGGCCGCGTCGCTCGATGCGGTGTGTGCGAGACGTCCGGCCAGCGCCGCGTCATTCATCAAGGTGCGCATGGCGCGCGCGATCGCGTCCGCACTTCCCGGCTCGACCAGTAGCGCGTTCTCACCGTCCCGCAGTACTTCCCTGATCGCCGGCAGGTCAGAGGCAATGATGGCCCGGCCGGCCGCCATGTACTCGAACAGCTTGAGCGGTGACGTGAAGTGCGTCGAGATCGCCGAGGCCGGGTTCGGCAGGACCAGCATCGTCGCTTTCGCCAGGTGGCCGGGGACCATCGCGGGTGGGATGAGCCCCGTGAACGTCACCCGCTCTTCGATGCCGAGCGTGTCGGCCAACGCCGTCACGCGGGCGAGGTCAGGCTCGGCGGCGTGGCCGCCGACGATCAATCCACGAACCTCTGGTACGAGCGCGATCGCCTGCAACAGGATGTCGACGCCCTTCCACGCGTAGAGGTGCCCGGCGTAGCCGGCGACAGGCGCGAGACCGGCAGAGTGTGGTGGCGGTGGCGGTGTCGACGCCCTCATGCCGTCCGGCACAACCGCGAGCTTCTGTCGTGGCCCAAGCCGCCGCTGCAATTCGTCGGCAAGCGCCTGCGTAATGGTGACGTAGCCGTCCGCACTCTGCCACACGGCCGACTCTCGATCGGCGAGGCGCTTCAGTTTGGCCGGGCTCGCGGGCTTGGCGGTTGCGACCAGCTCGGGCAGAGCTGCCGCGACGTCCGGCGCGTAGCCGTGCGATTCGTAGACGACCGGCGCTCGCATGCCGGCCGGCATCATCAGCAGCGCGGCGGCGACCCCAAGGTCACGCGTGAGGATCACGTCGGCGCGCGCCTTGCCGAACGCTCGCCCGAATACGAACGACATGTAACCAACGCGCGCGAGCAAGCCGGCGCCCTTCGGCGCGTTGGCCCGTTCGATGATCAGCGACTTGATCGACGGCAGTCCGTAGAACTCGAACGGATCCCGGACCGGGCTGTGCGTGTCGGGCTTCACGACCAGGTGCACGGTGTGGCCGCGCTCGGCGAGCGCATGGCACGTTTCCATGGTCTGGATGCCATTGGCCCGTTCGAGCGGGAAGCGGATATCGGCGAAGTACAGGATCCGCATCAATGCTGCTTCGGCTGCGATTCGTAGAACGACCCGCGGTCGGTGAGATAGCGATAGGCCAGCGACGGCCCCGTCAGTGGCAGGGTCACGAACGCGTGATAGGCGTTGCGGCCGGGCTCGAGCCGCTGCCGATCCATCAGCCGGGTTGCAAACTGCGCCATCAACGCGAGGTTCCACCAGGTGCACACGGCGATCGCGACAGCGAGACCGACGGCGAGCCTGTTGGTCAGCCACGACGAACGCTCGGGAACGCGTTGCCGGCCGGCCCTTTCCGAACGAGCCGCTGCCGTCCACAGTGCGGCCAGGCCGATGACGAGGATGATCGTCAGGTTCACGAAGCGCCGCTGGCCGAACGCGCCCGCGACCGTCCACGACTCGACACTGCCGGCGACGTAGACCTGCGAGGCAACCATGATCGCGAGGCTGACGGCAACGATCCTTTCGCGGACGAAGAAGAGACCGATCAGCGCCAGTATGGCCAGCGGCGTCCAGAAGAAGAGTCCGTGGTGCGGTGATGCCAGCACCTGCAGTCCATGCGGTGCGTACCAGAACATTTTCCGTTGTACGTGCTCGGCGGGACCGGGATAGCCGTTGAGGGCGTTGTAGGCGAGCAGCTGTGGCAGATAGCCGAGGAGGGTCCCGGTCACGCCAGCCCGGCGGCGATCGGAACGCGAGAGCGTGGGCGCACCTGCGAGGCAGACCTGGCGACGCGCCGACCACGCGAAATCGAGCGCCGGTCCGAGCGCGAGGAAGACGTCCTGCTCACGGACCATGGCGAGCAGCGCCGCACAGAGTCCGAGCGCGAATGCTCCGCCGGCGGACCATGATCGGCGCACGTGCAACCAGACGTTGACGAAGAGCGCCACTGCGAAGGCCGAGCACGCATGCGAGAACGGTGGCGCGACGTACATGTAGAAGAGCAGCGGTGTGCCAAGCCAGACCGCCAGACCGGCGGCAAAGGCCCCGCTGGCCGGGCGAATGCTTCCATCAGTAGGCCCGACCTTCAGGTCGGGCGACGACCCGATCACCCGTGCGGCGCGGATCGACAGCAGGATGGCGAGGAACCCGTAGAACGCGGATCCGTAGGCCACCGCACGGACATACGGCGTCGTGAAGCCGTTCGCCTCGTAGCTGTCACCCGCTCGAGTCCACGCATCGGCCGCCGCGTAGAACGGCGACCACAGGATCGCCGCGCCCACCGTTCCGTAGTTCACACGTCGTCCGGCCGCGGTCTCGCGCTCGAGAAAGGTCTCGTGAAAGCCCCCCGACTGGGCGATGTTGCGGTCGTAGAAGTAGCGGTATTCATTCTCGAACGAGACGTCCCGGTCGAAATAGAGCGATCGCAGGTAGGAGAAATACTGCACCTCATCGGACGAGTAGAGCCGGGCCGTGACCGCCGGCAGCGACACGAGGAACAGGAGCGCGAGAGCCAGAAACTCGCGTCGTGTGAGCAGGAAAAAGCGGGCGAGGCGATCCAGAAGGGCGATGAGGAATGTTACCTCAGCGCCACATGCTTCAGGATCTGCGCGAGGTTGAACCCGGCGTGGCTCACGACGGGCGCGATGATGCTGCCGCGGCGCAAATACACGAAACCCCAGAACGCCCCGAGCGTGCCGGTCGCAATCACCGCGTCGTAACCCTGCTCGAAGTGGCCGAGCCCGAAGAGCGCGCTGTAGAAGAGGACCCCATAGACGCCTCCGCCCAGATACTGCCCGAAGCGGTGGACGATAAAGCCGCGCTGGACCTCTTCACGCACGCCGCCCGAGATCATGACCACGACCGCGAAAACGAGAATGTGGTTCCGCGTCTTCAGCAGGTCATGGAGTGGATTCGACACCACGTTGTGCAGGTACGGCGCATAGGTAATCACGAGCGCCATGATGAAGACGACGATGAAGAAGACGACCGGAATCATGAGGATGCCGACGACCACTTCCCGGAGGACCCGGACGCGGCCGATCAGCACGTCGCGCGCGCTTTCGTGGTGCGCCCGCAGGAACAACAGGACCAGCCCGATCACGAGCGCCGCATCCAGCAGCGAGACCGTAAACACGAATTGTGGATTCAGTCCGCCCCCGCTCGCCTGGACCGGCAGCCCGAACCCGCTCAGAACCGCAATCAGCAGCAGCTGTGTCGGGAATCCGGAGCAGATGATGACTTCGAGGATGGCACCGATCCGTTAACGGTCAGCAGTGCCGTTCGAGCCGGCGATGGTGAGGCGTCGATGGTAGATGGTAAACGCGCCTCATTATGCCGACAGCTACATGGAAAAGGGCCAAGGGAAGATGGAACATGAATCCCTCTTCCATCTTCCATTCGCGTGCGCGCAGCGACGCGAAGCGCTAGCGCAGCCTAACGCGAAGCGTTACAGGCTGCGTCAACTTCACGCTGAGCGGCGTCCCGGCGGCGAGGCTGACTTCCTTCCCGCGCGTGGCGAGGACGACGCCGGTGCCGCCGGCGCCGCCGATCGCGGCACCTTTGGCGGCACCGTCGCCACCGCCGATGATCCCGCCGATGATCGCACCACCGACGGCGGCGCCGCCGATCTTGGCGGCGTCCTCTTTCTTCGTCCCCTCTGCAGTGCGCGCCACCGTCTCGGTGCGGATATTGGTGGCACCGCCTTCACCGGGCAGGTCGACACGGGTGAAACGGAACGCCACGGTGGCGCGACCCTTCACTTTGGCCGAGCGCTGCGCGTCGGTGATGTGACCGAGGACGACAGTCCCAGCGGGGAGCGCCTCGAGGCCGTCGCTCTTGACGGCGCTTCGCAGCGTGGCGCGAACCTGGTCCTCGACGTTGCTCGTGGCCGATCCGACCGACGTGCGCAGTGTCAGCGGCAGCTCGGTACCCGCCGGGAGAGTGACGTCGCGAAACGCGGGCGTGGGGTCGGCCGCCGGTTCCGTGGCCGCGGACGGCGTGGCCGCGACCGCCGCTGGCTTGTCGGCTTCGACCGGTGGCGCTGGTTTGCTGGCTTCGACTGGTGGCGCGGGCTTGGCCTCGTCACGCGTGACAACCGGCGCCGCCGCGTCGCCGCGCGAGCACCCGGCCGCCGCAAGGGCGATGGCCAACACAAAACTCAATTTCGTCATGATAATGGGACTCCTCCAGCTCGAGTGTGCAACGCCAGTGCCGTTGGCAGCCGTCCTGCTAACTCATCTACCTTCCTGACGATTTTGACCGCCAAAGAGCAGATTTTTTAGCTCAGCGATGTAATTTCTGCTCGCTTGGCCATTTTGGATGGTAAGAATGACATTCATGGACACGCAAGAACTAGAGAACGATCTCTCTGACCAGCCACCGGTTGGCGGCGAACGCGTCCTCATTGTCGAGGACGATTCGTCGACCCGGTCCGGGCTGGCTGAGCTCGTCCAGGCGTGGGGCTTCTTTACCGACGAAGCGGCTGACGGTGAAGAGGCGATGCGCAAGATCACCACCTTCCGTCCGGCGATCATCGTCAGCGACCTGGTCATGCCGCGCATGGGCGGACGCGAGCTGCTGCGCGCACTGCACGATCAGCTGTCCGACATTACCTTCATTCTTCTGACCGCGCAGGGGACGGTCGAGAGCGCTGTCGAAGCCATCAAGGACGGCGCCTACGACTACTTGAGCAAGCCCGTCGATCCCCAGCGGCTGAAGATCCTGCTCGAGAAATCGGTGGAACGGCAGGCGACCCTGCGCGAGGTGCGGACGCTTCGCCGTCAGCTCCGCGACCACGGCACCTTCGGGCGCATCATCGGGAACAGCGCCGGGATTCGCGGCGTTTACCGCGTCATCGAGCAGGCGGCGCCAACGAGTGCCTCGGTGCTGATCTCCGGCGAGTCGGGCACCGGCAAGGAGCTGGTGGCGCAGACCATTCACGAATTGAGTCCGCGACAGACATTTCCGTTCGTCGCGATCAATTGCGCCGCGATCCCCGAGACGCTTCTCGAGAGCGAGATCTTCGGGCACGAGAAGGGTGCGTTCACGGGCGCGCACGACCGCCGGACCGGCGTGTTCGAACTGGCGCATCGGGGCACGCTCTTCCTCGACGAGATTGCCGAGATGCAGCCGGCCACACAGGTGAAGCTGCTGCGGGTTCTGCAGGAACGAACGTTCCGGCGCTTGGGGGGGCGGCAGGAGCAGACCGTTGACGTCCGCGTCATCGCCGCCACCAACGTCGATCCCCTGGAGGCGGCCCGCAACGGCAAACTGCGAGAGGACCTGTTCTATCGCCTGAATGTCTTCAACATCGACCTGCCACCGCTCCGCCAGCGCAAGGACGACATTCCGCTCCTGGTGCAGACCTTCCTCAACGAGTTCAATCGCACCAACAACAAGGCCGTCCGCGGCGTCGACCAGGATGCGATGTACCTGCTGGAGCATTACCCGTGGCCGGGTAACATCCGCGAGCTGCGGAATGTGATCGAGCGCGCGACGATTCTCGCCGACGGTGAGTTCATCGAAGCCAAGCACCTTCCGCCGACGCTCGTGGCAAAGGGTGAAGAGACGCTACCGACCCTGACGATCGTTCCCGGTACCACCGTCGATGAAGCGGAGCGGCGGCTCATCACGCTCACGCTGGATCACTGTCGCAACAACAAGACACGCGCGGCTGAAGTTCTTGGTATCAGCTTGAAGACCCTCCACAACAAGCTCAACCGAATGAAAGCCGAAGGGGTCAGCCACTGAGCACCTCTCTTCGGGCGTAGCGAGTGTCGATCAAGGCGAAACAGGTCGCGGCCGTCACGACGCTCGTCGTGGCCATTGTCGCGATCCTCAGCGTCTACCACCTCGCGACGCTCGCTCACATGCGCTTGCAGGAGACCGCGCTGCGGGGCCAGATGCTCTCCCAGCTGGTCTTTCAGCGCGCCCGGGAGATCGTGCCCCCGCCTGGTGTCGACCAGGCCACGGCGCTGCAAACGGACGGCGGGCTCCGCTCCATCCTGTCATCGGGCGCCGGCTTCGGTCCGAACGTCACCAGCGCAGCGATCGTCGATCCCCTCGGCGTGGTGATTGTGCACAACTTTCCGCAGATGAATGGTCAGCACCTCGAGGAAGCGGAGGACATCGAGGCGCTCATGAAACAGGGGCCCTTCGCGCAACTGGAGGCGATCTACTCGGATAATCGCACCTTCGAAACCCGCCAGCCGATGCTCTCGGGTGACGCCGAGTTCGGATCCATCCGGATCGGGATCTCGCCGTACCTGATACGTGGCGAGCTGCAGGACGACATCACGGCGGCGGCCGGCAGTGTCGTGGCGGCGCTCATCATTGCGTCGTTCTTCGCCGTCATCTTCGCGCAGTGGATGCTGCGGCCGATCCACGTGATCCAGAGCGGCCTGACGCGGTTGGGCCGCGGTGAGCTGGACGTGTCACTCGATCTGCCGGGTGAAGAGTTTCGCGACCTGGGCAGCTCGTTCGAAGCGGTGAGTGCACAGTTGTCCGCCGTGCGCGCGAAGCCGCTGCCGGCGGCCGGCACCGATCTCGAATCCGTCATGGAGAATCTCGAGGATGCCGTGGCGCTCTTTTCGCCGTCCGGCGAGGCGATCTTCACGAACGCCGCGATGAAGGCATTGCTCGCCGAGCACCGCGACCACCCGGCGATGAAGAGCCTGATCGACCAGACGCTTGCGGGGCGCAAGGACTGCGGTCCGCTCCCGCTGACGATCGAGTCGAGCAGTCCGGCCATGTCGGAAGCCCCGGAACGCCTCCTCATGACACACGCGATCGAAGACAGCACCGGCCGTTTCATCGGCGCGATGCTCGTCGCGCGCAACATCGGTTATCTGAACCAGGTGCACTCGACGCTGAACTACTCGCGCAAGCTCTCGGCGCTCAACCGGCTGATGGCGGGCGTTGCGCACGAGGTCAAGAACCCGCTCAACGCCATGACGATTCATCTCGAGTTGCTGAAGCGCAAGCTCGGTACGAACACTACCGTCGACAAGCATGTCAACGTCATCGGCACCGAGATCCACCGGCTCGACGATGTGCTGATGGGGTTTCTCAAATTCGCTCGACCTGACGAATTGAAGCTGCAGCCGGTGCAGCTCACCGCTCTCGTCTCCGACGTCGTCACCACGGTCATGCCCGAGGCGCAGCGAGCCAACGTCAACGTCAAGGTGGATTGTCCGGCAACGCTGGCGGAAATCAACGCCGATCCGGGGATGCTGCGGCAGGCGATTCTGAATCTTGCGCTCAACGCCTGTCAGGCGATGCCCGACGGCGGGACGCTCCGGATTACGTGCCGGTCGACGCAGCGCAAGGTGGAGATTGACGTGGAAGACACCGGCGTCGGAATCGCCCCCGAAAATCTCAGCCGTATCTTCGACCTGTATTTCACGACCAAAGAAAAGGGCTCCGGGATTGGATTATCGATGGTGTATCGGATCGTCCAGTTGCATGATGGTGAGGTGGAAGTGCAGTCGACACCCGGCAGCGGCACGCGTTTCAGATTGGTGTTCCCACAGGTTTGAAATGAGAAAGACCATTCGAGCGGCTTCGCTGGCCGTCCTGGTCGGCCTGGCCGGTGCGGCGTGTACCACGACGCGGGCAGCGACGCCGGTGGAACGTCCGGCACTGGAGGTACCGCCGCCGCCTCCGCGAGTGGTTGTGCCCCTGCCGGCACCGCCGACCCAGCTCGAACCGGTGCAGGAGCTCAAGCCGCTTCCCCCGACGCCCACCAACAAGACCCGGCCGCAGCGCGAAAAGGAGCCGCCGAAGGCGGAGCCGAAGCCAGAAGAGCCGAAACCTGTTGAACCGCCACCGACCGCCCCGTCAGTCCAGCAGCCTCCGCCACAGTTGCGCCTGCCCGACAGCTCTGGCAGCCCACAGGTGAGCCAGATTATCGACGCAATTACGAATTCCAGGAGCCTTCTGAAGAAGGTGTCGGCTTCCGGCCAGCTCACCGAGGGCGCCAAAAAGGCCATAAAGGAAGCGGAGATGTTTGCGACTCAAGCGGAGGAGGCGTTGAAGACGAATAACCTCCCGCTGGCCAAGGAGTTCGCGGATAAGGCCGAGCGAATTGCCAAGGAACTGCAGCGCTGACCAGGAGGTCGTCCAAGCCGGCCTCTGAATAGGTCATCCGAAAAAACTCCGCGCCAAACCGCGCAAATTGTCAATATCTAGCGCACTGACCCAAAATCAGACACAATATGTGGTGGAATCCCGCTTGACAACCATGTAACGCGGGCGCATATTTGTGCACCGCAACGGATCTTCGGGCAGCTTTCCCAGCCTCCCGACCGCTGCGAAACTACTCATTTTTAAATTGTTTATGGGTTCCCAGCCGGGGGCGGGCTTGAGGACTCACGTGCGGAGGGGTGAGATGCAGAAGGGCGCTGCTGCCAACGTTGGTTCGGCCAACAGGTCGGGCGAGACGGAAATGACCAGCGTAGGCCCGACCTTTAGGTCGGGCGCGGCGGAGTCCCAGGCGCCCGTCGGCGCGCCGGGGATCGAATACAACCGGTTCTTCACGAAGGAAGGGCTCGACCCGTTCGACGAGATCGAATGGGACACGCGGTCCGCCGTCATCGGCAATGAAAAAGGCTCGGTTGTTTTCGAACAGCGCGACGTCGAGATCCCGCGCTTCTGGTCGCAGCAGGCCACGAACATCGTGGTCTCCAAGTATTTCCGCGGCACGATCGGCACCCCTGAGCGCGAGCGGTCCGTCAAGCAGCTGATTGGACGCGTCGTCGACACCATCACGGGCTGGGCGATCAAGCAGAAGTACTTCCAGAGCGAGGATGACCAGCAGGCGTTCAGCGACGACCTGAAGCATCTGCTCGTCTACCAGAAGGCGGCGTTCAACAGCCCGGTCTGGTTCAACGTCGGCTTCGAGAAGCATCCGCAGTGCTCGGCCTGCTTCATCAATGCCGTGCAGGACACGATGGACTCCATCCTCGGTCTCGCCAAGACCGAAGGGATGCTGTTCAAGTTCGGATCCGGCACCGGCTCGAACCTCTCGGCCATCCGCTCCTCGCAGGAACTGCTCGCCGGCGGCGGCACCGCATCCGGTCCCGTCTCGTTCATGAAGGGCTTCGACGCGTTTGCGGGCGTCATCAAGTCGGGCGGCAAGACGCGCCGTGCCGCCAAGATGGTCATCCTCAACGCCGAGCACCCCGACATCGAAGAGTTCATCAACTGCAAGGTCGAGGAAGAGAAGAAGGCCTGGGCGTTGATCGATGCCGGCTATGACGGTTCCTTCACGGGTCCGGCCTACGCGTCGGTGTTCTTCCAGAACTCGAACAACAGCGTCCGCGTGACCGACGAGTTCATGCGCGCGGTGCTCGACGACGGTGAGTGGACGACGCGTGCGGTGCGTGACGGCCAGCCGGTCAAGACCTTCAAGGCGCGCGATCTGATGCGCCAGATCGCCGAAGCCACCTGGATCTGCGGCGATCCGGGCATGCAGTACGACACGACCGTCAACGACTGGCACACCTGCCCGAACACGGCCCGCATCAATGCGAGCAACCCGTGCTCGGAGTACATGTTCCTGGACGACTCGGCCTGCAACCTCTCCTCGATCAACCTGATGAAGTTCGTCAGGGAAGAGGACGCCGAGTTCGACGTCGTCTCATTCGAGGCGGCGTGCCGGACGATGATCACCGCGATGGAGATCCTGGTCGACAACTCCAGCTATCCGACGCCGATGATCACGAAGAACAGCCACGACTATCGTCCGCTCGGTCTTGGCTACGCGAACCTGGGCGCGCTGCTGATGTCGCGCGGTCTGCCCTACGACAGCGATGCCGGTCGCGACTATGCGGCGGCGATCACGGCGCTGATGCACGGTGCGGCCAACGCGCAGTCGTCCAAGGTGGCGCGGGACCATGGCGGTCCGTTCGCCGGCTTCGCGGCCAACCGCGAACCGATGCTGCGGGTCATGAAGAAGCACCGCGCCGCGATCAAGGACATCGAGAAGACCCACGTTCCGAAGGACCTCCTCGAGGCCGCCAAGACCGTGTGGGACGAAGTGCTCGAGATGGGTGAGGCCCACGGCTTCCGCAACGCGCAGGCGACCGTGCTGGCGCCGACCGGCACCATCGGCTTCATGATGGATTGCGACACCACCGGCGTCGAGCCCGACATCGCGCTCGTGAAGTACAAGAAGCTCGTTGGCGGCGGGTTGATGAAGATCGTCAACCAGACCGTGCCGATGGCGCTCAACAAGCTTGGCTACAGCGCGCAGCAGGTCAAGGAGATCATCGAGTACATCGATGAGAACGAGACCATCGAAGGGGCGCCGCATCTCAAGGATGCGCACCTGCCGGTGTTCGACTGCGCCTTCAAGCCGGCGCGCGGCGTCCGCAGCATCCACTACATGGGTCACGTCCGCATGATGGGTGCGACGCAGCCGTTCCTCTCGGGTGCGATCAGCAAGACCGTCAACGTCCCGAAGGAAGCGACCGTCGAAGACATCGAGCAGGCCTACATCGACTCGTGGCGCATCGGCGCCAAGGCGGTGTCGATCTACCGCGACGGCTCCAAGCGCACGCAGCCGCTCAACACGGCGCGTGACAAGGAGAAGGTGGTGGCGACCGCCGTCGAGGCCGGCCCGCGCCGCCGCAAGCTGCCCGACGAGCGTCACGCGATCACGCACAAGTTCGACGTCGCCGGCCACGAGGGCTACATCACCGTCGGCCTGTTCGAGGACGGCACGCCCGGCGAGCTGTTCCTGGTCATGGCGAAGGAAGGCTCGACCATCTCGGGCTTTGCCGACGCGTTCGCGCAGGCGATCAGCTACGCGCTCCAGTACGGCGTGCCGCTGCAGGACCTGGTCGACAAGTTCAGCCACGTCCGCTTCGAGCCGTCGGGGATGACGAAGAACCCCGACGTCCGCTTCGCGAAGTCGATCGTCGACTACATCTTCCGCTGGATGGCGACGAAGTTCCTGTCGGCGGATGCGCAGTTCCGCGCCGGCGTCAACGTCCGCGAGGAGCTGGTGACGACGCCGGAGCAGCTGCCGCTGGATGTGGCCTCGGCCGCCGGTGCGTCAGCGACCGGTGCGATCACCTCGCCGAAGACGTCCTCGTTTGCCGCGATGCAGAACCAGGAGGATGCGCCGCCGTGCTCGACGTGCGGGTCGATCATGGTGCGCAGCGGGTCCTGCTACAAGTGCGCGAACTGCGGCAACACGAGTGGGTGTGCGTAGGTAGCGGCACTGTGTAGCGCAGCCCTTTAGGGCTGCTTGGATCGAAGAGGGCCGGCGCAAGCCGGCCCTCTTCGTTTAGGAAGACTCTTAATCTGCGGGTTGATGGTTCGATTCCTTCGCGCCTCCTGCGTCGCCATTTCTCCACCAGCGATAGGCACCCGGCTCAATCCCAACACTCCGATCTCAGCTCGTGACGCTGAGGTCCGACCACGGCAGGGCCGATCCGTCGAAATCCCAGAAGTGGAGAGAGAGTCAGGAGGCAGGGTATAGGTGTAGATGGCAGTCCGACGTTTCAGAGCAGGAAGTCGAACAGGTTGGCGATTGGCATCTCCAGCAGAAAACGGATTCGCTGTTTCAGCGGAGCGTTTCCGAGGAGGGCCGAACGCTGCACGATCGTGCCGCGCTCGATGACTTTCACGGACGCGGCTTCGCGCGCCGCGATGCTCGCCAGGACCTCGGCCGCGAGATCCTTTTGTCCGCGGCACACCAGCATCAACTCGGAATTGAGATTGGCTGAGCGCGGGTCGATGTTGTACGTACCGAGCAGCGTGGTTTCCCCATCGATGACGCCGCGCTTGGAGTGCACGCCCCACCGCGCGCTGCCGGCGCCCATGGCGGTGCTCTGCGACGGTAGTGGCGCTCCGCCGTACGCGGCGAGCGTGAGGCCGGTATCGGCCAGCGAGCCGAGCCGGGGATAGAGCGCGGCAACGGCATACGACGCGTCGGTGGAGGCGAGGCTGTTGGTCAGCACCCGTACATGCACGCCCCTGTTGTGCAGGTCTTCGAGCACCGCGTAGCCGCCGGCCTTGATCACGAAGTACGGCGATTCGACGACGGCCTCCTGTTTCGCGCGGCGCAACTCGTCAACGATCGCGTTGAACACGTTCCGGCTCTTCTCACCCTGGTTCGGAAAGTCGGTGACGAAGCGAAGGTCCTGGCATTCGTGAGCCCGGTGCGACTGCCGGTAAGACTCGCCCGCCGCACGCAGTCTCTCGAGCAGCGCGGCATCACTCATCTGCGGAATCACGAACTTCGCGGCCTCGTCGTGCGGATCAGAATCCAGCGCGGGCTGGGTGGCGAGCGGGGAATTCCAGTAGACGTCGAAACTCTGGAGGACCTTCTTCACGATCGGGCCGGTGACCTCGAGGTCGGAGTCCAGGAAGTTGTAGTGATCCGACAGATCGAAATAATCGTTGGCGATGTTGCGCCCGCCGGTGAGTACGGTCGCTTCGTCGATGATCAGAAGCTTGCGGTGCGAGCGGTGCTGGATGCTGACCAGCCGGTAGAGGGCGCTGGTGTTGTAATAGCGCACGTCCACGCCCGCCTCCCCGAGCAGCCGCGCGTAGGCGGGTTTCAGCTTGAACACCGGAGCGGAGAAGTCGACCAGGATCCGCACCTGAATGCCCTCCCGGGCCCGTTTGATCAGCGCCTGGGTGAGGAGGCGGGAGGCATCATCGACGTCATAGATGAAGAACTCGAGCGCGATCGACTTCCTGGCCGCTTCGATGAGCTCGAGGCGACGCTGAAAGGATGCGGCGCCCTGGTCGAAGTGCGTGATCGTATGAGGCGCGGTGGAGTGCGCCAGCACGCTCTCGTCGATCTTCGGGTTGTCACGGACGACCCAATCGAGGACGGTGAGTCCGACCGCCAGGACGAGATAGATACCGAGGATCGTCCCGATGACCACAAGGACGGTTCTTTTGAGGAGTCGCAGGGCCCGCATGGCTCCAAAACGCGCGCTAGTTTTCACGAAGCGTCACAGGAGGGCGAGTATCGCACAAGACACATCACGCTAAGCTGGTTGCCACAGGACCACGGGACGATGCTATCGTCGTCGTCACGTGGGCACGCCGTTCGCTCTCCTGCTTTCGGGCTTCGCGCCGAAGAATATACCGTCGCGAGCCGGCTGGAGATGAGCGATGGCGCCGCAAAGTATTGAAACGAGAGTAGAAAGGCTGGAGGGACGGGTGAATCAGCTCGGAGAGCTGCCAGGGCGGATGGACCGCCTCGAGTCGCAGATAGTGCACCTCCGCACCGAGATGCGCGATGAGTTTTCTGCCGTCCGGACGGAGATGCGCGACGAGTTTGCCGCCGTGCGGACCGAGATGCGCAGCGGCGACGAAGAGACCCGGCGCTATATGCGCGTGCTGTTCGAGGAATACGTCGGCCGGATGAAAGTGGTCGATGAGTCTGGTAAAACGAAGCGCACCAGACGCCCAAGATAACTACTGCCGCTGCGTCCGCAGAAATGCCCGCAGCGACTGCTGAACATCGTCCGGCAACGAGGCCTCGGTCGCCTCTCGGAGGAGCCGCGGCGTTGCGCGGTAGGAATCGATGAAGGCGACACAGCGTTCGCACTTGGCGACATGCGCGTCGAGCGCCGCCCGGACATCGTCTGTCAGCACGCCCTCGAGGTAATCATTCAGGAGTTCAACCCCTGTAGCGCAGACGATGTCCTTCATGGTCGCACCCCGACGAGATCGCTGAGATAGCCGCGCAGCATCAGCCGGGCGCGGTGGACGCGCTGCCGGACGGCCGCAGGATCGAGTCCAAGCAGTCCGGCGACCTCCGCGGTCGACAGGTCCTCGAGATCACGGAGCACGAACGGATCGCGGTACATGTCCGGCAACCGGGCCAGCACCTCGCGCGCGCGTTCGGCGAGGGCCCGGCGATCGAGGAGTTCATCGGCCCTGGAAGGAAGCTGCAGCTCTTCTGGCGTGCCGGCGTGAACGCCGCGTGAATCGAATCGCGGAAGAAACTCGTCGAGCGGCACCGAGGGGCGGCGTGCCTGGGCGCGCCGATTCATTAGGGCGGCGTTGGTGGCGATTCGGTACAGCCACGTGCTGAAGCGGGAGTCGCCGCGAAATGTCCGCAGATTCCGGTAGACCTGAAGAAACGTCTCCTGCAGAACGTCGGGTGCGTCCGTCTCGCTCGTCAGCCGGCATGCGAGACGGTAGATACGCGCTTCATATCGAGACACGAGCTGTTCGAAAGCATGATCATCGCCGGCGGCGGCCTTCGCCGCGAGCAACTCGTCGCCCGGTTCCGCCGGCGTGACAATCACGCGCACAGTCTACCGTGTTCGGATCGCGGCCTTCACCTTCGCGGAGAGCTCCGGCGTTACCTCCGTCACGCCATGGTCGTGCGCGGCGTGCGCGACGACCTTTTGCAGCAACTCGTCCTCGGTCGCGCCCTCGGCGGTGAAATCGCAGCCGGGGATGAGGTCGGCGCAGGCAATCCGCTTCGTGATCTTGTTGTCGCGTTCAGTCATTGAATCCTCCATTCCGGATCTGTTCGTCTGCCTTTCAGATGCCGGCGCCAGGGTGACTGTGACAGCGCGCTCTGTTGGCGCCCTTGTCACACAATCCGCGGTGCCGGCATCTAACGGTGCATGGAGCTGCACGTGGCCGGCTTGTGGCGCTATCCCGTCAAGTCGATGGCCGGAGAATCGCTGACCAGCGCTGAAGTCACAACCGATGGCATCCCGGGCGATCGCCTGGTACACGTGCGAGGGCCGGAAGGGCTCCGGACGGCGCGGCGGCATCACCGGCTGCTTGGCTTGAAAGGCACACTGAGCGCGGACGGACACGCACTCGTCAACAGTCTGCCGTGGGACAGTCCCGACGCTCTGGCCCTGGTTAAGGAAGCTGCGGGGGACGACGCGTGGCTGGCCGCTTATGACGGACCCGAACGGTTTGACATCCTGCCGCTGCTCGTTGCGACAGACGGTGCCGTTGCTGCGTTCGGACGTGACGTTCGTCGTCTCCGTCCGAACATCCTTATTAAAGGCGTCGACGGCATGGACGAACGGTCATGGCCCGGAGCGGCGCTCCACATTGGAGCATCAGGCAAGGCGGATGACGTCGTCATCCGGCTTGCCGCGCTCCGCGGCCGGTGCGCCATGACGATCGTGGATCCCGATACGCTGGTTCGCGATCACGATGTGCTGCGTGACATCGGCCGGCGCTTCGGTGGGAAGTTGGCGCTCGACGCCGACGTCACACGACCGGGAACGGTGCATCTAGGTGACGACGTTCAAGTCGTTCACAAAATTGCCCCGCAACTCTGACAGCGATTGGGCGGAGCACCGAGGTATCGGATGCCACCGTCCCCGAGTGCCTGGGAGAGCAAGACCGGTCGATCCCGAGCACACCGGTCCCGGATGCGAACATCGCCGGCGCCAACCGCATTCGTAACTCGATGTAAACCGCATCCTTTGGACGGGAGAGGCAGGGCACAGTCCTTGCCCTTCGGGCCCGATTGGCGAGGCACGCTCGGCCGCATTCCTCGAAGGACGGTCACATGGAATTCAGATCGTTGATCGCACCGCTGGCACTCGTCGCGACCGTCACCGGTTCGCTGGCGGCCTCGCAGGCACTACCAAAATCGTCCCCTCCGGCGCCGACGACGGCAGGGCAGTCGAGGGAAACCTCGGGCCGGCTGCTCGAGAGCTCGCGCGGATGGCGGGAGCGAGCAGGGGGACGGTCGGCGTCGCCGCCATCGACTTGGCGACGGGTGACGTGACTCAAGGTAATTCATGTCGGAGCCGCCCGGCCTCGGCTACACTGCGGCAACCATGAAAGTCCATGTTGGGGTTCTTGCATTCCTTCTCTGCATCGGCAGCGCTCGCGCCGGCGAGTCGACGCCGCAATTCGATGCGGCCGCCGCCGGGCGTTTCGCGGCCCTCGCGCTCGAATGCGTCCACAAGGAATACCCGAACAAGATCGCCCATACGATGAACAGCGATGCCGACGTCGCGCCGCCGCGCAAGCTCACCCCGGCGTTCTTCGGCTGCTACGACTGGCATTCATCGGTCCACGGTCACTGGCTGCTGGCGCGGCTGGCGCGGACCTTTCCGGAGGCGCCGTTTACCGGGCGCGCCAAGGAGGCGCTGCGCAAGAGTCTTACCGCCGAGAACCTGCGTGCTGAAGCCGCTTACCTGCGTGGTGAGGGACGCGCGAGTTTCGAGCGGCCGTACGGGTTGGCGTGGTTGCTCCAGTTGATCGCTGAGTTGCGCGAGTGGGATGTTCCGGAAGCGCGCGAGATGCTGGCAAACCTACGTCCACTCGAGGAAGTAACGCTCGAGCGTCTCAACAGCTGGCTGCCGAAACTGTCGCACCCGATGCGGATCGGCGAGCACGCGCAGACGGCTTTTGCGCTCGGTTTGATGCTCGACTATGCCGGCATCAGCGGTAAGGCCGACTTCGCAAAGCTTCTGACCGACAAGGCACGGCAGTTCTATCTGAACGACACCGATGCGCCGCTTTCCTACGAACCGGGTGGCGAGGATTTTCTCTCGCCGGTGCTCGGTGAAGCGGACGTGATGCGCCGCGTGCTTCCGCCCGCGGAATTCGCGAAGTGGCTCAAAGCGTTCCTGCCGAAGCTACCGACCAGCGCGACAATCGAGTGGCTCCCGGTCGCCGTCTCGCCGGATCCGACCGATCCAAAGCTCGCCCACCTGGACGGCCTGAACCTCAGTCGCGCGTGGATGCTCGAGGGCATCGTCTCAGGTCTGCCGCCTGGCGATACCCGCCGACCGGCCCTGGCGGCCGCGGCGGAAGCGCACCGCCGCGCCGGTCTTGCCGCGGTGACGGGAGAGCATTACGAAGGTGGCCACTGGCTTGGCAGCTTTGCTGCTTATCTGGTGAGCCAGCGGGGCATCCGGCGCGTCGCCGTCGGCGGCGCGGCGCGTCGTTGAGACCCTGTGCCGCATCGAGCTATTTGTTGATCGGCCCCGGCCTACGTTCCGTGAGCTCGCGCCGTATCAGTGACACTGGGATCAGGCCGGCGGCGTTGAACTCCTCCAGAAACGATCGCAGTGTGAATCGGTCGCCGAGCTGCCGCGAGCGCTCCCTGATCAGTTCATCGATCAGATGCTTCCCCGTGACGTAGCTGGTGCCGTAGCCCGGCTGGCGCAGGTACAGCTGCTGCTCGAAGCCAAGCAGGTCGAGATCAGGACGCATCCAGCCGCGCGGCGTCCACTCCACCTGGAAGGCCTTGGCGGCCTTGATGTCGAACTCGTTCGCCTGCGCGTAGAGCGACGCGAGCCCGCGCGCGCAGCGCTGCGCCAGCATGATCCAGACGATCTCGCGCGCCCGCGGATTGTCGTCGTAGTAGCCGGCGTGGAGGATCAGTTCCTCCATCGCCGTCGCCATCCCTTCCGAGCGGCTGTCCCAGACGTTGAACAGCGTGGCGCGGCGCCGGATGGAGCTCGCATGCGGACGCTCCTTCATCCACGCATGATCGAACCAGTGGTAGAAGTGCGCGAACAGCGTCATCGGCTCGTAGTGGCTGGCGATGCCGAAGAAGTTGCGGCGCTCGAGCGGCACGAAACTGCCGATGTGCTCACGCAGCGCCGGCTCGAGATAGTCGTCGGACCGCAGGACGTCCTTCTCTTTCAGCCACGCCATGTATTTCGAGACGGCGGCGCTCGGCGCGCTGCTGATACTCCTCGGGTGACGCGGCGGCCGTAAGCGGAGGCAGATGCCGGTTGCGATGCTCCTCCAGCTTCAACGACGCATGCGCGCGCGCCAGCTCACGCTTGAGGATCGCGACCTCGTCGTCCCACGTCAGCGGCACGAGGTGGACGTTGCGGAGGCTCCAGTTGTAGTGCTCCTTGCCGATCCCGGACGGCCCCTTTTTCGACGACGCCTGGCGCTCGAGCCAGGTCACGAACTCGGTGGTTGCAGCGCGTGCCGACGCGATCGCCTCCTTCAGCGCCGGCCCGGCGTCCGCGACGCGCTTCGCCAGCGCGTCGAGATCGGCGACCTGCTGCTGCATCGTTCCGGTTCCGGTGATCCATAAATCGCGTGCGTTGCCGGTCAGATTCGCACGGGCCTGAGCGAGCAGCGGCGGGATGCCGCGGAGCTGCGCTGCAAGCTTCGACTGGTCTGCTGCCGACAGCGGGAACGCGTAGGTCCACAGCTCGACGAGCGCATGGTGAGACGGCCCCTCGTGCGCCGGCGTGTCGCTCTGGCCCGTCCAGACGGATTTGTAGAACGCTGGATCCCTCGTCCACGGCTGCAGCACGCGCAGATCGAAGTCGAGGCCGTTCATCACCGCGCCCGCGAGGGCGTGGTCGACCTGCTGCTCGACCGGCCACGAAGCTGGATCGATTGCCGCAAGACGAGTCTGGAACGTCTTCAGCCGCGTCGCTTTGCGCGCGAGCGTGGCCGCGCGTGTAATCCGGTGCGCCGTCCTTCAGCGGCGGACGCTCGAAGTCCAGGAACTCATCGAACAACGCTACGAGGTCCTGGTATGTCGGCGCCTGCTCGCGGGCGCCGGAGACCATCACCTGCGTGCCGAGAGTGATTGCGATGAGGAGGAGCAGGGCTGGGCGTGAGGCGTTGGGCATGCGTGATTCTACGCGCCTTGTGGGCAACGCCGATAGCTCGCTCGGCCCCTGTCCGGATGGGGCGCCCGTCCACTCGAGGAGACAATCGTGCAAGAAACAAGATCTGACCCCTGATAGCCTTACCGCATGCTCCGCCCTCTTCTCGCCGTCCTCCTCTGCGTCACCGCGCTGACCGCACAGGGCACTGCACCGCAGATCGACACCTCCACCTATCAGGACCTGCGCTACCGCCTGATCGGACCCTTCCGCGCCAGCCGGACGGTCGCCGGCGTCGGCATCCCGACGCAGCCGAACGTCTTCTTCGCCGGCGTCCACACCGGCGGCGTGTGGAAGACCGACGACTACGGACGCACGTGGCGCCCGATCTTCGACAGCGCGCCGACAGGGTCGATCGGTGACATCGGCGTCTCCTGGTCCAATCCGGACGTCATCTACGTCGGCACCGGCGAAGGCCTCCATCGTCCTGATCTCGGCGTCGGGGACGGCATCTTCAAGTCCACCGACGGCGGCAAGTCGTGGAAGCACGTCGGCCTTCCCGACGTCCAGCAGGTCGGGCGCCTGGTCGTCCATCCCACGGATCCGAACATCGTCTTCGTCGCCGGGCTCGGGCATCCCTACGGACCGAACACCGAGCGCGGCATCTTCCGCACGCGCGATGGTGGCGCGACGTGGGAGCGCGTGTTCTACATCGACGACAACACCGGCGGCGTCCAGGTCGAGTTCGATCCCACCAATCCCAACATCGTCTACGGATCGATGTGGGAACACCGCGAGGGGCCCTGGGAGAACGCGAGCTTCAACGGCAAGAACAACGGGCTGTTCAAGTCCACTGACGGCGGCACGACGTGGAAGCCGGTGAGAGGTGGGCTGCCGAACGGCGCGGAAGGCGCCGGACGTATCTGCCTTGGCATCGGCGTCAGCGATCCGAACCGCCTGTATGCCGCGGTGATGTCGCAGACAGGACGAGGCGCCGACGGTCTCTATCGCTCGAACGACGGCGGCGAGACGTGGACGCTGGTAAGTAAAGATCCGCGGCTCGGCCTCGACATCCGCGTCCATCCGAAGAATCCGGACGTGGTCTTCGTCGGCAACATCGCCGCCTATCGATCCGACGATGGCGGTAAGACGTGGACGTCGATCAAGGGCGCGCCCGGCGGAGACGACTACCAGCGCATCTGGATCAATCCGCTCCAGCCCGACGTCATGCTCTTCACCGCCGACCAGGGCGCAGTCGTCACCGTCAACGGCGGACGCACCTGGAGCTCCTGGTACAACCAGCCGACGTCGCAGCTCTATCACGTCACCACCGACAACCAGTTCCCCTACTGGGTCTATGGCGGTCAGCAGGAAAGCGGCGCCATCGGCATCGCCAGCCGCGGCAATGGCGGGCAGATCTCGTTTCGCGACTGGATCGGCGTCGGCGCCGACGAGTACGCCTACATCGCGCCGGATCCGCTCGACTCGAACATCATCTACGGCGGGCGCGTCATGCGCTTCGACCGGCGGACCGGCCAGGCGCAGAACGTGGCGCCGGAAGCGTTGCGCTCGGGCAAGTACCGAATCCTGCGGACGATGCCGCTGCTGTTTCATCCTGCGGATCCGAAGACGCTGTTCTTTGCCACCAACGTCCTCTGGAAGACGACGACCGGCGGGCGTGACTGGACGATCATCAGTCCGGACCTGTCGCGCGAGAAGCCGGAAGTGCCGGAGAGCATCGGCGCCTACCGCACGCCCGACCTGACAACCATGGCGCGGCGCGGCGTGATCTACGCGGTCAGTCCGTCGCCGAAGGACGTGAATGTCATCTGGGCCGGCACGGACGATGGCCTCGTGCACGTGACGCGCGACGGCGGCAAGACGTGGAAGGACGTCACGCCGCCGGAGCTGCGCGCGTGGGACAAGGTCTCGCAGATCGATGCCGGACACTTCGACGCGAACACCGCCTACATCGCGGTGAACGCCATCCGCCGCGATGACATGCGTCCGCACATCTACAAGACCCACGACTCCGGCCGCACGTGGACGCGCATTGTTTCCGGCATCAACCCGATCGGGCCGGTCAACGTCGTCCGCGAGGACCCGAAGAAACCGGGATTGCTGTTCGCCGGCACCGAACGCGAGGTCGTGTTCTCGGCAGACGATGGTGCGAGCTGGCAGTCGCTGCGGATGAACATGCCGGCCTCGTCGATCCGCGATCTGGTGATCAAAGACGACGACCTGGTGATCGGGACGCACGGGCGATCGATCTGGATCATGGACAACATCGCGCCGCTGCGGCACGTCGCCGAGGCGCGCGGCCGCGAAGGGCGGCTTCCTGGTCTCACCGCCGGTCGCCACGCGCGTGCGGTGGAACATGTTCTCCGACACGCCGCTGCCGCCCGAGGAGCCGACGGGGCAGAACCCGCCGGACGGCGCGATCCTCGACTACTACCTGCCGCAGGAGGCGAAGAACGTCACCCTCGAGATCGTCGGCGCGAACAAAGAAGTCATTCGGCGCTATGCGAGCGACGACCAGGCGGAGCAGATCGATCCGAACACGCTGCCGTATCCGACCTACTGGATCCGTCCGCACCGGGCACTCGGCACCAGCGCCGGCCATCATCGATTCGTGTGGGACCTGCGCTACACGCCGCCGCGCGGTGCAGCGCGGTCGCACGCGATAGCGGCCATCTACCGCGACACGCCGAGCGGTCCGAACGGTCCATTCGTCCACCCGGGTGGCTACACCGTCAGGCTCACGGTCGATGGGCGAGTGGAGGAGCGGCCGCTGACCGTCCGCATGGATCCGCGCGTGAAGATCGCCCCCGCCGACCTGCGCGCGCAGACCGACGCATCACTCGCGTCGTATCGCGCGTATCACGAGCTGCAGGAGCTGCGGGAGGCGATCGACGCGCGTCCCGCGGACGCACGCGAAGCGTTGAAGGCGCTGCGCGGTGACGGTGATCCCGAAGACCAGGACGTCCTCTACGGAAGCATCAGGGCGGTGCCCGCGGATCGGGAGACGATCGTCGGGCTGCAGAACAAGTTCCTGTTCATGATTACGCTGCTGCAAGGGGCAGACGCCCGGCCGACGCCCCAGGCACTTGCCGCCCTCGCCGAACTGCAGAAGAGCGTTGCGGCCGTCAAGGCTCGCGTCCGCTAGTCGGCTCGTGATGTCGCCGTGAGAGCTCACCGGGCCGCGCGGAGCTGGATGTCGTCGTAGATTGCGCGGGCGATATGGCCGATCACCTTGTCGCGGGTCGCGTGCGCGACCGATTCCGGGCTGTCCTTGATGAACACCGCCATCACGACGACCGCGCCATTCGGCCTCTTGACGTATCCGACGTCGTTGACCGAGATCCCCTCACCGCCAAGCAGTGTCCCGGTCTTGTGGCGCACGCTGGCGCCTGGCGGCAGGTAGAGGGCGAGCCGGTCGCCGACCGTGCGTCCCATCATGTCGAGGATGGTGGTCGTCCCCTCGGGGGCGAGCAGCTGCCCTCGGTGTAGATCCGCCAGGAATCGCGCCATGTCGCGTGGGGTCACGGTGCGATCGATCCGGACGGCTTCGGCATCCAGCGGCGTCGGTGCGACCGCGGGTGTGAAGGTGTCCTTCACCGTACGGCTCCCGATGTTCATCTCCGCGTAGCCGCGCGATTTCAGCCACGCTTGCACCGCTGCCGGTCCGCCGACGCGTTGAAGGATGATGTCGGTTGCGCCATTGTCGCTGGTGGTGACGCTCAGCTCCATGGCATTGAGCAGGGAGATGGCGACCCCGGGATGGCGGAAGTGCTCGAACAGGATGCCCGGTGCGATCATGTCCTCGCGGCGCACGGGAATCGGCTCGGTTAGCGACAGCCGCCCCTCCTGGGCCTGGCGCAGCGCATAGACCGCCACCGGAACCTTGAAGGTGCTCGCCATCTTGAAGCGTTGGTCGGCATTGAACGCCGTGACGTCACCGGTCTCGAGGTCGATGGCGGTGACGCCGACCGTCCCCTTGCTCGCTTCCGCAATACGCGCGAGTTCCTCGAGCAATGGGCCCGAGGAAAACGAGATCCCGGGTGCTGCCTGAAAACCTGCGGGCGATGCGGTGACGCTTGCCAGCAGCGCCAGCGGCGCGATCCACCACCTGAAATCCATGCGGCCGTCCTTTCGAGAACCACGCTCTCCCATATGGTTCCGATGGGACGTTAACCGACGACCCATCGAAAGACAAGGGGATTGGGACGAATGTTGGGCAAAATATCAGCGGCGCGCCGGCAGTGCGGTCGCGTCGATGCCGAGATACCCCGCGATGGCCCGCAGCTTTTCCTGGATCGTCCGCACGTTCCGAGGCCCCATGCGCAGCAGTTGCTTCTGGGCAGACGACAGCGACTCGAGCTTCGGATCGGCGTATGCGTAGCCGACATTCGCGGGCACCACCAGCACATCCCCTTCGACAACCGGCGTTTTCAGCAGCTCCACGATGGCGCGCTGCAGGGCCCGGTCGAAATCGGCCTCCGGTCCGGCCAGTTCACGGTAGGCCTCATCGAGGCGCGGCTTGAGGGTGGTGTAGAGTTGCGCGGCGCCCCGCGCATCGAGCCCCTCGACGGCGCTCGCGTGCGCGTCGAACCGGGCATGACTGCGAGCGTCGATGTATAGCCTCGCGTTCTGTGGGCGTGTCTGGAAGCGACCTTGCGGCGCGATCATGTTGAGGTGACCGGACGGCGTGTCGCCGTCGCCAATGTTCTGGACGACCACGACGAAGTTTCGCAGCAGCTGATCGGTGGTCAGCCAGGCGGTCGCGATGGGATGCTTCGACAACGCTCGCACGAGGTCGCGGACGAGGCTGTCGCTGTCGTCGAGCGGCGGAAGGTCGATGGCCCCTGGCGTGGCAACCGTCCGCCCGTCCGGGTCCGGGCGTGCGACTTTCTGCTCCGTCCCGGTGACGGCGACTTCCGAACTTCGCTGGCGATAGAACCAGAGCGCCACTAGAGCGAGCATCAGCACCGTCGCGACGAGGACCAGCGGCCAGCGTGGTTGCGTGGGCGGCGGCGGCGCTGCGTCCGATCCGTGGTTCAACTCGAGGTCATCGAGATCGGGCATACCCGCAGTCTACACAGCGGGAGCCGACACGCGTTGACATCCACCTCTGCGGGACGGAGGATGATCACGATGCTCCGGGCGATATTCTTGGCGGCACTGTTCGTTGTCCTGCCCTGGCCGATCGCCGGCCAGGCGTTGAGCGCGCTTCGCATCAAGATCGTGGTGACGGATGCCGACGGCACGGCCATGCCGGTGCCGCGACACGTGCTGCTCATCAGCGACAATCCCGCCTCCGATGTTCCACGTCGAGTCGTGACGACGCTCGACGGCACGGTCACGGTCAGGCTGCGGCCAGGGAACTACACGGTCGAATCGGATCAGCCGGTCGCGTTCCAGGGCAAGTCATACCGGTGGACGCAGACCTTTGACGTCGCGGCCGGGCGCGAGACCGTGCTCGAGCTCACGATCGGCAACGCGGAAGTCGAGACCGTCACCCCCGCGGCGACCGGCGCCGCATCCGGGCCGGCAACGGATCCGTCGATAAGCCTGCCTCGCTGGTTCGATAGCGTCGTCGCCATCTGGACACCATACGTCCGGGCATCGGGATTCGTGGTCGATGCCGGAGGCCTGATCGTCACGAGCGGGCGCATTGTCGGCGCCGAGACCTCGGTCGAGGTGCAGTTGACGCCGAGCGTCAAGGTCGCCGCCCGGGTGATCGAGTCAGATCCGGCGCGGGACGTTGCCGTCCTCCGCATCGATCCACAGGTCGTGGCATCGCTGCGACCGCTACCACTCGGCTGCGCGCCGGCGCCCCGTCCATCTGTGGTGGACGGCCAGGAGATCTGGGCGCTGGGCGCACCGTTCCGCGGACCGAAGCGCATGACGTCCGGCGTGGTGAGCCGAATCGAGCCGCGCGCCATCACGTCGGACGCTCGACTCTCGAACGGCAGTGCCGGCGGTCCTGTCTTCGCTGCCGATGGCACCCTCATCGGGATCACCACGCTGATCACGGACGAGGAGAGTGACGGCGGACGATCCCGTGTGGTTCGCATTGAGGACGCGTGCGAGTCGCTGGCGTCCGCGGCGAAGAAGGTGAAGGATTCGGGGCCGGCTGGTGCGCATCTTCCGGTTGAACCGATCCGTCCATTCCCGGCAGAGGCGCTGAAGAGCGCCGCGCAGAGTCACAAGGGCGCTGTGACCGCCTACCAGATCTCCTCGTCCGACTTCGATGTCGCGTTCATTACTCCGGTGCTGACCTACACAGCGCAGTACCAGGAGGAGAGCAGGCGCGGACGCACGACCTCCGCGACGCTTGCGGGGGCGGAACGGCAGCCCTCAATTCGAACGCTCCTGGATTTTGGCGCCTGGTCCGACTATGTCGCGGACTTCCCGCCGGTGCTGCTCGTTCGCGCGACGCCGAAGTTCGAGGAAGGCTTCTGGACCATGGTCGCGCGCGGCGCCGCCCGGACCCAGGGTGTGTCGCTGCCGCCGATCAAGCGCTTCAAGTCTGGCTTCGCACGGATGACTGCGCTTTGCGGCGACACCGAGGTCGTTCCCATCCATCCACTCAAAATCCAACAGCGGATCTCCGACACCAACGAGATCACCGAGGGGCTCTACGTCTTCGACCCGGGCGCGCTCGGCCCTCACTGCGGGACGGTCACGCTGGTGCTGTACCTCGGAGAAAGACCCGACGAAGGCAGACCGGCGAATTGTTGACGCCACTGTGCTCGACCAACTCGCGAAGGATTTCGCCCCCTACCGAAAGCCTTGAGCGCCGCGCTGGCGCCGACGCGGTCCACGCCAACGCGCGAAAGGAAGTAGGATCGTGCGCACTTGATCCACCTTGTCCGCGGGCTGCTTTGGCTGTGTCTGGTTGCGATCGTATGGGCGCACGTGATCGTGCTGTCTGGAGGCTTTTTCCTCCAGGTAGGATCACTTCGCGTTTCATCTCGCAATCCTTCTACTCCTGTGGCGATCGCGCTACTCAGTGGCCTGATTGTCATCCTTCTGCGGTTTGTTCCCTCCACACGAACGACAGTCGAAAACGAGTGGAAGTTGTGGACGTCGACGATCCTGTCGTCCGCCCGACGCGCCAGCCCATTCCTCGTGCCCAGTGTGCTGATCGCGGTGGTCGCGATCACGCTCGAGATCCTGTTCTGGCTGCGTGCGCCGCCCCTGTGGGCCGACGAAGAGATGATCGCACTGAACGTGCGCGATCGGTCCATCTGGGAACTGCCCGGTCTTCTCTGGCTCGGCCAGAGCGCCCCCCTCGGATGGCTGGCACTTCAGCGGTCGGTGCTGCTGGCGTTCGGGTACCTCCGAGATGGCGTTGCGGCTGATACCGCTCCTGTTCGGGCTTGGCACGCTGGCGGGCGCCGTGTGGGTCGGCGCCCGTTGGATGACCCGCCTCGGCGCCGCGTTGCTGGTGGCGCTCTGTGCCTTCGGACCCTGGCTGTCGTTTTTCCCGTTCGAGGTAAAGCCTTACTCGTCCGACGCATTCTGGGCCCTGCTGCTGCCAGCCCTCGCCGCATGGGCGGTTGACTCCCGGTTGCCAGACGCGGCGTGGCGGCGCTGGACGGGGTGGTGGATGGCGGCGGCCGTTGGCCTCTGGTTCGGCAACGGCGCGCTCTTCGTGACTCCGGCGTGTGCGGTGGTGCTGTTTGCTGAGATTCTGCGCCGCTACGGGGCTCGCGCCGGCCTGCGGTTCGCGGTCACTGGCGTGGCCTGGGTGGCTTCGGCAATGGCCCACTATGCGCTCGCCCTCGAGCCCGCGCATCACAGCGTGTATCTCCAGACCTACTGGGCCGACAGCATGCCCGCGGCCTCACTTGGCGTGGTTCAGAGACTCGGTTGGGTTGCAGACCGGCTCGATCAATTGGCGCTCAATCCGGCCGGCGCCGCGCCCGCGCTCGTTTTCTGGGTCTGTGTCGCCGCCGGATTCGCGTTCACCCAGCACCGAACCGTTGGACGGCTGTTCGCCACCGTGCCCCTTTCGGCCTTCGCGCTCGCCGTGCTGCGCCTCCTCCCGCTACACGAACGGCTGGCCCTCTGGATCGTACCGGCGCTCTACGTCGGCCTCGCGCTGCTGATGGACACTGGTGTGCGCCTCGCTCTACAAGCCTGGAAGCGACGGCGACCACTTCTAATACTCCCGGGCATGCTGTTCGTCGGCGCCGCGCTGACGATCGCCGCCGATATCGTCTCGAAGGTCACGCCGATTCTCGAGTTCGCCCCGCGTACGACCAATCACGGCCTCGACGATCGGGCCGCCGTCACCTGGCTGATGCGGCAGCGGCAGCCGGGAGATGCCATCCTGACTACTCCGCTCGGCTGGCCCGCCCTCTGGTGGTACGGTTCGATACCGCTGCGGGAATTCGCGCCGGACGGACGCTTACCGGACGGCACCGCGATGTACGAGGTCTCTCACGGCGCGAGCGGGGAAGGATGTGGACCGCCGCTTCACCTGGCGCTGCGCGGTCACCGTAACGCGCTGGTGCACGTGGGATTCCCCGACATGCCGAAAGGGTTCTTCGACCTGGTGATCAGCGAACTCGCGCGCTTTGGCGTGGTGCTCCGGTCACACCGGTTTGGTGACGGCATGGTCGCGGTGGTCCGCCTATGGGAGCCGCCTGTCCCGTCGGCGCAGAACGTTCCAACACTTGAGGGCTGCGTCGGTCTACGTCCCGCGCAGCGTTGGTGAACTTTCACGTCGCCAACCTGTAAGTTGTTGAACTGTATGTGCTTACTGGCGAGACATCGTCTTTACCGCAATTTGTCGATACCCGTCTGGCCGGTTCGACAGACTCATAGGAGGTAGAGATGAAGTCGAATCATGATGCAGATCAGGGCCGGTGGCGTCAGTGGACCGGGCGCGCACTCAGCGGATTGGGCGTGCTGTTCCTCCTGTTCGACAGCACGGCCAAGCTCCTGCAGGTGCAGCCGGTTATAGAGGGCGCGCTCCGTGTGCAGTCTCCACTGTTCACGCATGTGCTCTTTCCGGCCTATGTCGCCGCGGTGCTCTGGGGTGGACTGCTTCTGCGAGACGCGCGGCTGCGAGCGTTCCTGCCGGTCCGGAGTGCGTCATGAACCAGGTCACATCGAAAGACGGAACCACGATCGCGTATGAACGGTCGGGCAGCGGGCCGGCGGTGATCCTCGTCGATGGTGCTCTGTGCAGCCGTGACTTCGGTCCGACGGCGAAGCTCGCTCCTCTCCTCGCCGGCGGTTCGACAGGCGGGCGCAGCTTCACCGTCTACCGCTACGACCGACGCGGTCGAGGCGGGAGCGGCGACACGCAGCCGTACTCTCCGGCGCGAGAAATTGAAGATCTCGCTGCACTGATCGAACGGGCCGGTGGGCACGCGTCGTTACTCGGGCTGTCGTCGGGCGGGGCATTGGCCGTTCAGGCAGCAGCCGCCGGCCTCGGAATCGACAAGGTCGTGGCCTACGAGCCGCCGTATGTCAATGAGGCCGGCGGCGGCGATGGCGAGGATCACGAAGCACAACTCCAGCGGCTCCTCGCGGCTGGAGACAGGGGCGGCGCGGTCACCTACTTCATGCGCGACATGGTCGGTGCGCCCGCGTTCGTACCGATCATGATGCGCCTCATGCCCTGGATCTGGCGCAAGCTGAAAACAGTGGCCCACACGCTCCCGTACGACGCGGTCGTGATGACTGGTTTCCGCATTCCACGCGAGCGGTTCATCGCGATCGACCGGCCGGTGCTTGTACTGAGCGGAACGAAGACCGATCAGCGGTTGAAGACAGCCGCGCGAGCTCTCGGCGCGACCGTTCCTGGCGCACTTCACGCCGAACTGGCGGGCCAAACCCATAACGTCAATCCGGCAGTGCTGGTGGCAGGCAGCCTGGACTTCCTTACCGGTGCAGCGTCTGCCGGTGGCTCCGGAGCGAACAGGAATTGAGGCATGCGATTCATCATCATGCACAGGACGAACGCGCACTGGGAAAGCGGCGCGATGCCGGACGAGGACCTGATTGCGCGGGTGGGAACCCTCCTCGGCGGCCTCGCGACCACCGGCGCGCTCACAGCGGCTGAGGGACTTCGCCCTAGCGCCGAGGGCGTTCGGCTCCGTTTTGCCGGCAGTCAGCGGACAATTCTGCCGGGCCCGTTCGATCGGGGCAACGAGCTTCCAGCGGGATTCAGCATCGTGCGCGCGGGGTCCCTCGCAGAGTGCATCGAGTGGGCGACGCGCCAGGCGGCGGTCCTGAGCCATGGGGAGGACGAGGAGATCGATATTCGGCCCGTCACCGAGCCCTGGGATATCGGTCTGGCGCCGCGGCCGGCGACAGTCACGACCCGCCGCTATATGGTCCTGCGCAAGGCCACCGCCGCGAGCGAAGCAGGCTCGCCCCCGTCGCCAGCCAGACGGGCACAGCTCTCGCGGCTGATCGAGGAGACCACCCGCACGGGCGTCCACCTCGTCAGCGAGACGATGAGACCGAGCCGAAGGGGAAGGCGTCTCACCAACACCAAGGACGGCATCACCTTCTTCGACGGCCCGTTCACCGAAACCAAGGAACTGATCGGTGGCTACGTGATTGTCGACGCGGACTCGCTGCACGCTGCCGGTCGCGTCGCCGCGCAATACATCGAAGCTGTAGGGGCTGAAGAGGTCGATCTCCGGGAACTGGAATAGTTCAGCAAACGTTCGTCTATGGAGTGGTGGTTCGGCCTGGCGAATTCTAACGCGCGAGGGTTGCCGTCGCGTGAGGGACGCCCAGAGCGTATTATTCCGGCATGCCGCCACGGGAGACGTACCGTTTCGGGGAGTTCGAGTTGAACTTGAACTCCTACGAGCTTCACCGTGGCGAGCGGCGGATCCACATGGAACGGCGCCCGATGGATCTGCTGGTGCTGATGCTGCAGCGCCCTGGCGAGCTCATCACCCGCGACGAGATCGTCGCGCATATCTGGGGCGAGGACGTCTTCATCGAAAGCGAATCGGGCGTCAACACGCTGATTCGCAAGATCCGCCAAGCGCTTGGAGATGCATCGGACGCGCCCCGATTTGTGGAAACGGTTCCGGGAAGGGGCTACAGGTTCATCGCTCAGGCCGTTACGGCGCCAGCGGCGGCACCGCCACCCGCCATCGTGGCCCGAGTGCCCGGGCAGGTCGTGGCCGCAGAGCGCCCGGCCGACCTTTCATCGCGCGCTCGACCGTCATACGCATGGCCCGCGGCCATGCTCGTGGCGCTCCTCGCCGCAGGCGTGACGTACTTCACGATCACACGGCCGGCGCATGTTTCCATCGCTGTTCTGCCGTTCGACAACATCGGCATCGAACCTGAGTACGAACACCTTCGCCGATGCGCTTCATGAGGAAACGATTATGGCAATCGGCCAGGTGGATCCTGAACACATCCACGTCATGAGCCGCACCGGGACCATGAAATACACCGGGTCGCGGCAGACGTCAGCCGAGATCGCGCGCGAACTGGGCGTCGAGTACCTGGTGGAGAGCTCGGTGCGCAGCGAGCACGGCGTTGTGCGGATCACGTCCAGGCTGGTACGTGCCTCCGACCAGAGGCAAGTCTGGTCAGAGCCATACGACTACGAGCCGCGCCGGATGCTGGAGTTCCAGCGGGAGCTCAGCGCCGCAATTGCCGAGCAGGTGAGTGTGCGGCTGTCGCCCGCGCGCCTGGAGGCGCTCGCGCGACGGCACGGTACGGATGCACAGGCCGTGGACCTGTTCTTTCGTGGCCAGCATCAATGGAACCAGCTCACGCCGGCGAGTACGCAGCGCGCCATCGACCATTACACCCGGGCGACGGTCCGCGATCCGACGTACGCCCTCCCCTGGGCCGGGATCGCGCTCGCTTACGCAGCCGCACCGATCAATGCCGACGCGCCGCCGCTGGCGTTGTGGCCGAAGGCACGCGAGGCCGCGGATCGAGCGGTTCGTGCGGATGCGGGGCTCGCGGAGGTTTCAACCGCACTCGGGGTTGTCCAATTCTGGCTGGACTGGGACTGGCCGGCCGCGGAGGCCTCATTCGCGCGAGCCCTCGAGGTGGATCCGAACTACGCCGTTGCCCAGCGGATGATCGGCATCGCACGGTCGCACATGGGAGACCATCTGCGGGCCGCTGCGGCAATGCGGCGGCTGCGCGAGCTCGAACCTGTGCTCGCGTTCAACCACGCCCTTTCCGCGCAGGTTGCCTTCAACGGACGTGATTTCGCTGCCGCCATCGAGCACGCGAACCAGGCCCGGGTTGTTGATCCAGCCTTCTGGATCGCGCGCTACCAAGCGGCTCAGGCGTTGGCGGAGTTGCCTGATCCTGATTACGAGCGCGCGCTCGAGATGATCCAGCCGGTGACGCAGGTGAACAGCAAAGCGCTCTCGCTTCAAGGGTTATTTGTTCGCGAAAGCCGGCAAGACTGACGACGCTCGAGGCGTGCTCGCCACCCTGGAGGCGAAGGCTGCGCGTGACTCGTACGTGCCGCCCTACGCGTTCGCGCTCGTCCACGCCGGTCTTGGCGAGCGGGACCTCAGTCTGCGGCTGGCTCGAACGCGCACAGGAGGTGCACGACGTGCACCTCGTCGCGCTGGGCGTGGATGCGAAGTGGGACGATTATCGCAAGGAGCCCCGGTTCGTGGCAGTGCTGGAGCGCTGCGCCTTCATGCGCAAGGGGAGTGCATCCGCCAACCACGGTTCGAAATCAGACCAGATCCGCCTGACGAGCGCTTTCGGTAGCGTCCATGCATGGCCTCGGGCCGGCGCGGTGTCCGTGAACACGCGCAACTCGAGGGTGGCCCCCGGTGCGAACACCTCCGGCACGTACTGATAGAGGCCGACGCACCGCGGCTGCTGCCGGTCGGCCGGCCGGCCCTGCTCGCAGATCCGTCCGGGGACGATCGGGACGACCTCCACGCCATCGCGAAAGAGTCGCATCTCCCTGAATGGATAGCCTCGCGCAAATGTTGCACGAATCCCGACGATCGCTTCGACGCTTCCGACATGCGACCTCCAGTCATAAGCGTGCCCTTCGTCGCCCGCCTTTGGCAGCGCGGCCCCCTGAGCCTCGAAATACGCAAGGGGCGGCGTCAGCACGTCGATGCGCACCGCGCCGAGTTGATAGCCGTAGGCGGACGGGTTCCGGATAGCGCCGGCTCTCTCTAGAAGCGCCGCAGCCGGATACGGAATGGCCGAAGCGACCGGCAGCTGCACATACGGCGGCGGCTCGCGAATGTCGGGGTCCTTGATCGCGGCGAGCATCGGTTCCGCGATTCGGGCCCGAACGATGCCGGCGAGCCCTGGTCCGGCGGTCGCCTTGGCGTGAAAGGTATTGATTCCGACAACCTCTCCGTCCAGGTTCAACAGCGGCCCGCCTGAATTGCCGGGGTTGACATTGAGATCGGCAAGGATGACGTCGGGTGTGACACGGCTGACGACGCCGGTCGTGAGCACGGAACCTTCGTCTACGAGTGCGCTCCCAATGGCCAGTACACGATCCCCGACCACCGCCGGAGCAGCATCGGCATCGGCGAAGCGCAGCGGCAGCACCCCTTTGACTGCGTCGGGGTGCACTCTGATCAGCGCGATGTCCCGCGCCCCATTCCGGGCGATCACGGCCGCCGGATACTTATGGCTGATATCGACGCCAATTGCGACATAAGGGGATGAGCCGAGCACGTGATCGTTCGTCAACACGAAACCGCGACTGTCGACCAGGAATCCGGATCCGTGCCCCGCTTCCGTTTCGACGACGAATACCGATCGGCGTGTGCGCGCAAAGATCTCGCCTTCGGTGGTTACCCCAGCCCGCGTCCGGCGTTCCTCTTGTTGCCCGCGAGGCTGGCCGCCACTCCGGGTGCTCGCGTCGGGCTCCCGCGTAACAGCGTCCACCGGTTCGAATACCGCCATGCTGACCATCATGATGATTTCGGCATGTAAGAGTCGCCGTACCTGTTGCCGCGTGATCAATGTGATCCTCCTGGCTCGAAGCTGATGCGAATGCGAACAGCCTCCCGATCCTGACGGTTAGCGGTCCGCTTTGGCCATGGAGGACGTCTGAAGAACGCCTGAAGCCCCTCTGAAGAAAGACATTCCGGACACGTAGGCGCGGGTGATAAGTTCGGCTGGGCACATGTCCGATCTTCGCTACGCGATCCGATTCCTCTGGACGCACAAGGCGTTCACCGCCGCCGCCATCCTGACGCTCGCGATCGGGCTGGGCGCGAACACGGCGCTCTACGGGATGCTCAACGCCACGCTGCGCCCCCTGCCGCTGCCCGACCCTGACCAGCTCGTCGTCATTGCCGCTGAACCGAAAGGGGACGAGACCGGCGGATTTCAGTTCGCGTTTTCCACCGAACAACTGAAGGACCTTCAGGAGCGCGCCGAGGCATTCAGCGACGTCGTCGGCTTCATGCCGCGCATCGGCGGACTGCTCATCGACGGCAAGCCGGCGCAGTTCTGGTACACCGCGGTGAGCGGCAACTACTTCGATGGCCTCCGCGTCCGCCCGGCACTCGGCACATTGTTCACGCGCGAATCCGGCTCGCCCGTGCACGTCGTCCTCGGCCATTCCTTCTGGATGAAGCACTTCGGCGGCGATCCGAATGTCATCGGCAAGCCGATTCGATGGACGGCGTCCCCGGCCGTCGTCACCGGTGTAGTCGAACGCTCCTTTCGCGGCACGGTCACGGCTGTCGAGATGGACGGCTACATCGCGGTCGAAGACTACGGCGTGATCAACCCTGACTCGCAGCGATGGCTGTATCGGAACCGTAAAGCACGATCGATGCAGGTCATAGCGCGGCTCCGACCCGGAGTCAGTGTGGACGATGCGCAGGTATCGATTGATGTGCTGATGCAGGCACTCGCCACCGAATATCCAGCGAGTGATCAGGGGATCGTGGCCGCCGTTGTGCCGGAGCAGTACGCGCGGCCGCTGCCCATGCGCGCCGTTCGCGACGCGCTGCCGCTCGTGCGCCTGTTCGGGATGGCGCTCGCCGGTCTTGTACTGCTGCTCGCGTGCATGAACGTCGCGAACCTGTTGCTGGTTCGCGCAACGGCGCGCCAGCGCGAAATGGCCGTGCGTGCGGCGCTCGGCGCGAGTCGCGGACGCCTGGTGCGGCAGATGGTGACCGAGGGCTTGCTGCTGTCGGTTCTCGGCGGATCCGCAGGCTACCTGGTGGGGCAGTGGGTCGGTGCCGCCTACCTTTCGCGGATGGATCTCGGGGCCGACCTGCCGCTGCGATTCGACACGTCCTTCGATCCCGCCGTGTTCCTGTTTTCGCTCGGCGCCGCGATGCTGACGGGGATCCTCATCGGACTCTGGCCAGCGTGGCGCGCATCGAGAGCGGACGCGCGAGCTGCGCTGCACGATGGCGGCTGGACCAGTTCCGAAGGCGGCGATCGCCAACGCCTCCGGCGCCTGCTGGTCGTCGGCCAGATCTCCGGCGCCCTCACTCTCCTCATCGTTGCTGGTCTGTTCATTCGAACGCTGTCGTCCGCCCAGGAGATAGATCTCGGATTCGACGCCGACAAATTGATCTCGGTTCGTCTCGATCCAAAGCAGCTTGGCTATGACGATGATCGGACCGTCGAGTTCTACAAGGAGCTGCAACGACGCGTTGCCGCGTGGACCGACGTCGAGTCGGTGGCGGTGTGTCTCGCGCCTCCGATGAGCTATTTGATTGGTGGCGGATCGATCTACATCGAGGGGCGCCAGTTGCCCGCGAACACCCAGCCGCCGGCGTCCTTCATCAACCACATCGGCCACGACTACTTCGCGACGATGGGAATCCCGATCGTGCGAGGCCGAGCATTCACCGAGGACGACGAACATGAAATCGCGACGACTCGGCGCTTCGCCATCGTCAACGAGTCGTTCGCCGCAATGTATTGGCCGGGGCAGGACGCGATCGGTAAGCGCTTCCACGCATTCAATGTCGCGGAACCGCTGCTCGAAGTGGTCGGCGTCGCGCGCGACAGCAAGTACGTCGTCGTCTTCGAGTCGCAGCGGCCCTACGTGTATCTGCCGGTCACGCGTGACCTGTCGCTGCGAACCCTGATGGTGCGCGCATCCGGCAACCCGGCGGCGCTCGGGCCGCGGTTGGAACGCGAGATCAAGGCGCTCGCACCCGACATGCCGATGGCGGACCTGCGAACGATGGACGAGACGCTGCAGGGGGCGTTCGGCTTCCTGATCTTCAGGATCGGAGCGATCCAGGCCGGAAGCCTCGGCGTGCTCGGCCTCATCCTGGCGATCATCGGCGTCTATGGAGTGGTGTCGTTCGGCGCAAGCCTCCGGACGCGTGAGATCGGGATACGGGTTGCACTGGGCGCGCAAACCGCGGACGTGCTGCGCCTCATTCTCGGACAGGGTCTCGCGCTGGTCGCCGTCGGACTCATGGTCGGCTTGGTCGTGTCCGTTCAGATGAGCCGGGTGTTGTCGCACTTCCTGCCGCTCGTAAACGCGACGGACTGGATCACGTTCGGGGGTGTCGCCGCGGTGCTTGGACTGCTGGCGCTGGTCGCCTGCTACGTTCCGGCGCGCCGCGCCACGAAGGTGTCGCTGATGAAGGCGCTCAGGTACGAGTGACGACAATAATCGGCGCGCTGTAGACCAGCGGCCCGTCGCGTTCGCAGCTCCTCCCACCGTTCGTCCTCAGAAAATGTGCCCGGCGCGATATCTGGGGGAGGCGTTGTCCGGAGACCGTTCTACCATCTCAGAACCATGCTTCAGGACCTTCGATTTGCGCTCCGCTCTCTGTCCCGCCGCAAAGGACTTCTGATCGTTGCGGTCGCGACGCTCGCGGTGGGTGTCGGTGCGAGCACGTCCCTCTTCAGTATGGTGAACGGCGTCCTGCTGCAGCCGCTGCCATACCGCGACGCCGACCGGCTCGCCGTGTTGTGGCACGTATTCGGCCATGGCGCCCAGGATCTGCCCGCGCTCCATCCGCTCGACTATCGGGATTACCGCGACCGCAGCAAGACGCTCGAGGAGCTGACGATCGCGACCGGCAGCCAGGGCATTCTCGGTGGCGAACCGAATCCGGAGATCGTGCAGGTCGGATCGGTGAACGACAACTTCTTTACGTTCCTTGGCGTCGACCCGATGCTGGGACGGCACTTCCGGCCTGAGGAAGCGGTGCCGGGGGGGCCGCCCGTGTTGATACTGAGCCACGGCCTGTGGCAGCGCCGATTCGGCGGCGACCCATCGGTGGTGGGGCGCATGGTGGAGATGAACTCGCAGCCGGCCGAGGTGATCGGCGTGATGCCGCCGGCGTTCCACCTGGAGCTTCCTGCCGAGACGTACGCGTTGCGCGACTCGGACGTGTGGCGTCCGACGAGAATCGACTACGCACGTCAACCGCCCCGGAACCTCACTGCGTTCACCGTATTTGCCCGGCTACGACCGGGCGTAACCTTCGCGCAGGCGCAGGAGGAGCTGACCACTATCGCCGGTCAGCTGCGCGCGGAAGTGCCGGTCCATGCCGCCTCGGACCTGCGGGTCAAGATCGTCCCCTTTCAACACGATGTCGTGAAAGGACACCGCGCCGGCTTGTGGACGCTGATGGCAGCCGTGTGCCTCCTGCTGGCGATCGCCTGCGCGAACGTCGCCCTGCTGATGCTGGCGCGGTCGCGCGGGCGCGATCGCGAGCTGCTCGTCCGAGTCGCCGTTGGCGCCAGCCGCTATCGGATCGCCCGGCTGGTGTTTGCAGAAAGCCTGGTCGTGGCAGCGCTCGGCGGCGTGGCGGGAATCGTCGTGGCGCGGATCGCGCTGTTGGTCGTCGATCTTCGCGCCCTCTCGACGGTTCCCCGTCTGGACTCGGCCTCCATCGACCTCCTTGTGCTGGCGTTTGCGATCGGAACCTCGACGCTCGCGGCGGTAGCGTTCGGGATCGCTCCCGCGCTTCGCGCGGCGCGCGTCGACGTGGCCGACGGGCTGCGCGCGACGGCAGTCGGCAGCGCGTCGCGGCGAGGCAGCCGCTTCCGGGAATCGATGATCGTTACGCAGCTCGCGCTGGGGCTCGTGCTGGTGGTCGGCGCCGGCCTCGTGGTTCAGAGCTTCCGCGCCCTGGCCGACAGCGATTCAGGATTTGAGCCCACCGGCGCCCTCACGATGCGCGTCGCCACCCCGGGCCGGGGCCTTCAGAACCGCCAGGCAATCGTGGCATTTCACCAGGAGCTGATGCAGCGGCTTCGCAGCCTGCCTGGTGTGACTGCGGCTGGCGCGACGAGCCAGGTGCCCCTGACCGGGCAGGGCCCACTCCAGCCTTTTGCCTATGACGCTGAAACTGCACGCAATTGGGAGCAGATCTCGGCGGACGGCTTCAACGTAAGTCCGGGCTACTTCACTGCCGTTGGCGCGACGCTCGTCGCCGGCCGCGATTTCTCGGATGACGACATCCAGAATGCGCGCCGCGTGATCGTCATCGACGATTCCCTGGCTCAGCGCGCCTACGGCGGCAGCGAGAAGGCCGTTGGCCGTCAGCTCCAGCTCGAGCCCGAGGGGACGCCAGAGAGTTTCTTCGAAGTGATCGGCGTCGTCCGGCACATGAAGTATCACGACCTCCGGCGCGCGGTCCTGCCGCAGATTTTTCGGGGCGGCCTCTTCCTGAACTTCAACGTCGTGCTGAGGACGGACGGCAACGCCAGCAATCTGGCCGAGCCGGCCCGGCGCGCGATCGTGGAACTGCGGCCCGGTTCCGCCGTGCAGCGCGTGCGCCTGCTGAGCGAGATCGTGGACGACGCCCTCGGCCCGATGCGGCTGGCGGTATGGCTGATGACCGGGTTTGGCGTGGTCGCGTTGACGCTGGCGGCGGTGGGCATCTACGGCGTGTTCGCCTTCTTCGTTGCCGAGCGCACGCGCGAGATCGCGGTCCGGCTCGCACTCGGCGCGACCCCGGCGGATGTCCGTCGACTCGTGGTGGGCCGAGGCGTGACGCTTCTCGGCCTGGGGCTCGGTATCGGGTTGTTCGGCGCCGTCGCCCTGGGTCCGGCAACGTCGGGCCTGCTGTATGCGGTCAGCGTCTACGATGTTGGCATCTACCTCGCGGCCGTGCTCTGCCTCGCAGCCGTCGCGCTCGTCGCCTGCTGGCTTCCGGCGTACCGCGCCTCACGCCTTGATCCCCAGGCGGGGCTGAGGCAGGCGTAGCAGAGCCGCTCCGCTCTCCTTGGCAGCTTAGGGGAACCTGCCTCGCACTCCTATCGTATCTAGGAGAGCGATGGACCTCTCCGCTGATCTTCTGCCCGGTACGCTCGACCTTCTGATCCTCAAGTCCGTGTCGCTCGGCACGTTGCATGGCTATGGCGTATTGCTCCGGATCCAGCAGATCTCCGGCGGCGCGCTCCAGATTCAGCAGGGTGCCCTCTATCCTGCGCTCTACCGCCTCGAGCGGCAGGGACTGATCGAGAGCGAATGGGGAACATCCGACAACAACCGGCGCGCGAAGTTCTACCAGCTGACGGCGGCTGGCCGCGCTCGACTGGGCCAGGAAAAGGCCAGCTGGAACCGTACCGCCGATGCCATCGCCCTGGCGCTGAGCGCCACGCGCCGGGAGATCTAACGTTGGGACTATTCGAGAAGCGCATGCGGTGGGTGTGGCGGACGGTCTGGCGCTCGAACCGGCTTGAAGCCGACATGCGCGAGGAGATGCGCCTCCACATCGAAATGGAAGCGGATCGCCTGCGGGCAACCGGACTGGACCCTGACGAGGCTCGACGCCAGGCGCACGTCCGGTTCGGCGGCGTCGAGAAATTCAAGGAAGCAGGACGTGAGGCGCGCGGCTTCGCGTGGATCGACTCTGTCTCGCTCGACGCACGACTCGGCGTCCGCATGCTCGCGAAGCACAAGTGGCTGACGGTCGTCGGGGGCATCGCGATGGCGGTCGCGATCGCGCTTGGCGCCAGCGCCTTCGAGGTGATCAGCGTACTTCTCCGGGAGGATCTCCCGTTCCCAGGCGGTGATCGCGTCGTCGGCATCCGTTACGAGACGACCAGCAGCGCAAGCGCCGATGACCGCGTCCTTCACGCCTTTGCGGCGTGGCGCGGTCAGGTCAAGACGATCGAGCACCTCGGCGCGTTCCGGACGATGCAGCACAACCTGGTGGCGCCGAACGCACCTCCGGAACCGATTTCGGTCGCCGAGATTTCCGCCTCGGCCTTCGTGCTGGTGGGTACGCCTCCGCTTCACGGACGGTACCTGCTGCCCTCCGACGAGCAGCAGCAGGCGGCACCCGTCATCGTCCTTGGCTACGACGCCTGGCGCCTGCGATTCGGCGGTGATCCAGGCATCGTCGGACAGACCATCCCGCTTGGCGGCGTCCCGTCGACCATCGTCGGGATCATGCCAGAGGGTTTCAATTTCCCGATCAGTCACAACTTCTGGATCCCCTTGCGAATGGATCCGCTGAAGTGGGGGCCGTGGGAAGGCCCGTCGCTCGACCTGTTCGGCCGGCTGGCACCCGGCGTGAGCGTGGAGCAGGCGGAAGGGGAGCTGGCGTCCCTCGGTCGGGCTGTCGCCGATGCGCACCCGGATAAGGCCGCACGGCTTCAGCCCGTCGTCCTGCCATACCCAAGGGCGCAGTCCGATCTCGAGGGTCCCCTCGTGGTCCCGCTGATGCGTGCCGGGCAGTTCCTCATTGGCGCACTGTCTTTCCTCGTTGCGATCAACCTTGCGGTCCTGCTTTACGCGCGCACGATCACGCGCCTGGGAGAGATCGCCGTCCGCACCGCCTTAGGGGCGAGCCGCGGCCGCATCCTCTCGCAACTGTTCATCGAGGCGCTCGTGCTGACGTCGCTTGGCGCGGCCGCCGGCCTGATGATCGCCCGCATCGCCCTGAAGCAGGTCGAGGCGATGGCGGGTACCGTGCCGTTCTGGCGGATATACAGCATCGGGCCCGACATCGTCCTGTATGCGTTTGTGCTCGCGGTCGTGGCGGCGCTGATCATGGGCGTCCTGCCTGGACTCAAAGCGACCGGACAGCGGCTCTCGGCAAACCTTCACGAACTGCACGGGCGCACAGGCACACGACTCGGAGGCATGTGGTCGGCGCTGATTGTCGCCCAGGTGGCCGTCGCGGTAGCGATCCTGCCGGCGGCCGTGTTTCTCACCTGGTACGTGCTGCGGATGGAGTTCACCGGCCGCAGCGTCGTGGTGGATCGGATCGTCCTGGCGAACATGGTTCTGACTGATGCGGCCTCCGCGCGTGATGAGGGCCTGGTGGCTCAGCGGCAGGATGCGCTGATGTCGCGCCTGCGCGGCGTGCCGGGTGTCAGCGCCGTCACGTTCTCGTCCGCGGTCCCCGGTCTTGGGCCGGACCGGCGGATCGAGTTCGCACCATCAACGAAGATCCGGGAAGCCGATGCAGAGGACGTCGCCACGTTCCGGATCGATGTGGATCTGCTGCGGGTATACAACGCCCGCCTGCTGGCCGGCCGGGTCTTCGAGGCCAGAGACGTGGGAACGGCACGTGCCGCGATCGTGAACAGGACGTTCGTGGACTATCTGCTGGCGCCTTCCGCGGGAGCGCTCGGCACGCAGTTCCGGTACGCGTCGGCTGGAGATGACGCGCCGTCCGACTGGTATGAGATCGTCGGTGTCGTCGACGACTTCCCTGGCCTTCCGCGCGCGCCTGGCGCTGGAGGGGAACCGACGGTGTATCACCCGATGCGGTCAGGAGCCGCGCATCCCGCCGTCCTGTCGATCCAATTCAGCGACGCGCCGCCTGCTAACGCCGCCCAGCGCGTGCGCGAGATCGCCGCAGAGATCGATCCGTCGCTGCAGATGCGCCGCGTCGTGCCGCTGTCGGCGTTCTACGACGAGCAACGAGCAGCGTTCCAGACGATCGCGCTGGCGGTCGGCCTGGTGACGGCCGCCGTGCTCCTGCTTTCGGCCGCCGGGGTGCACGCGATGATGTCCTTCACGATCGCGCAGCGCACCCGTGAAATCGGGATCCGCTCGGCGCTCGGCGCGCAGCCGCGCCAGCTGGTGCTCGGCATCTTCAGGGGAGCGATGCGCCAGCTCGCGCTTGGCATTGCCGCCGGATCGCTGTTGTCGATCGGAACCTTCACTGCTGCCGGCACCGGTATCTGGTCGGCTGGCGGGCTGCTGGTGACTGTGGCCGCCGTTATGGCGGTGGTGGCATCGCTCGCCGCGATCGGCCCGGCGCGGCGGATCCTGCGGATCCAGACCGTGGAGGCACTAAGGGTCGAGGGTTAGCGCATAGAATCAGCGCATCATGCTGATCGCCACGCTCGCGCTCACGCTCCTGCTGTCGCCCCTCCAGACCCCGCAGCCGGCGGGCCCCACCGTCGTCGAGGGGGATTTCGTCATCAAGGATTTCACCTTCACGTCAGGCGAAAAGCTCCCTGAGCTGCGGATCCACTACCGGACGCTCGGCACACCGAGGAAGGACGCGCAGGGTGTCGTGCGGAACGCCGTCCTCATCATGCATGGGACCGGTGGCACCGGCAGCCAGTTCACCGGACGTAACTTCGCCGGCGAGTTGTTCGGCGCCGGGCAGCCGCTCGATGCGGCGAAGTACTTCATCATCCTGCCCGACGACATCGGCCACGGCGGGTCGAGTAAGCCGAGCGACGGCCTCCGCGCCAAGTTTCCGCGCTACGGCTATATCGACATGGTGAAGGCTGAACACCGGCTCGTGACCGAGGGGCTCGGCGTCAACCGGCTGCGCCTGGTGATGGGGACGTCGATGGGCGGCATGCACACGTGGATGTGGGGCGGCATGTATCCGGACTTCATGGATGCGCTCATGCCGCTCGCCAGCCTGCCGACGCAGATCGCCGGCCGCAACCGCGCCTGGCGCCGCGTCGTCATCGACGCGATCCGGAACGACCCGGAGTGGAAGAACGGCGACTACACCACGCAGCCGCAGAGCCTGCGGACCGCCGCGCAGATGCTGTGGCTCGTCGGCAGCAATCCGATTCGCCGCCAGACCGAGGCGCCCACCGTTGCGGACGCCGACCGCGCCCTCGACGCGAACGCCGCCAACTACATGAAGACCGGCGACGCCAACAACATCCTGTATGCGCTCGAAGCGTCGCGTGACTACGATCCGGGTCCGGCGCTCGAGAAGATCACCGCGCCGCTCGTCGCGATCAACTCGGCCGACGACATCATCAATCCGCCGGAGCTCCAGATCCTCGAGCGCGAGATCAAGCGGGTGGCCAAGGGGCGTGCGATCGTGCTGCCGCTAAGCGACCGCACCGCCGGCCACGGCACGCACACGCTCGCCGCGCTGTGGAAGGAACACCTGGTGGCGCTCCTGGCCGCGACGGAACGGTAGGAGAGAGGGGAGGGGAAACCTCCCCCTCACCGCGGCTTCCACGGCTTGAACGCGTTGTCGTCGTCGATCCCCTTCATGGCGAACGCGACCGACGGGAAGTGCCGCGAGATCACGCTCTTCATCGAGTTCTCTTCCACCCACTCGATACCCGGTTTCGTATAGATCTCCGGACGATAGTCCTGCGACAGAAATCGATCGCTCTTGAGTCGGCGCGACGCCATCAGCAGGAAGATGCGGAAGGCGGTGTCGCTGAAGCCCATCCCTTCAGGCAGCGGCTCGGCCATGAGCCCGACCATCGTGTCGACCATCTCGAGGTCGTTGTTGTAGACGCGTTTCATCTCCGCGGCCCACGCCGCGTTGTCGGTCAGCTCGTCGAAGCTCGAGACCGGTGCCTTGTGAATCAGGCGGCGGAACCGGTTGTAGCGCGGCACGCCGCGCTCGCGGTCCCGCAGGATGTCGACGGCACCGAGATCGAATCGATCGCCGTTGTCCTGCACCAGGTTCTGCAGAAACGTCGGGTAGTTGTGCAGCCGGACGGCGCCGGGATTGTGGGTCCCGAACGAGTAGAACAGGTCGGCAGGCTCGAACCGCGCGAGGAAGTCGACGCCACGCCGGCCTGCCAACTCGGGTAACTCGGCGTTGGCCAAACCCTTGCCGGTGCTCCGCGGATCGGATCGTGAAGTGATCCGGCATCAGCGTGTGCATGCGGTAAACCGAGACGAATTCTTCCGTCAGCGAAAACGTCACGCCGAAGTGATCCGTCGGCGACCCGGGCACGCCCGAGAAGACGTCGTTGTCGGCGAGACCCGAAAAAATCTTCTGGAGCTTGCTGAATCGTCCGTGCCAGGTCGCCTTGAGGCCGGTGCTGAGAACCTCGCGCGGGAGGATCGCCGTCGACCACTCCGTCGTGTGGATCTTCGCAAGCAACGCCGCGTTGATCAGGCGCGCCTGCTGAAACAGCCGCTCGTCGTCCCACAGTGGATTGTGTTTCTTCAGGTCGTCGCAGATGGCGTTGTGCTCGAGCGCGAACAGGCCGTGGAGCAGGCTGAGACCGACCCAGCCGTTCTCGGTGAACCCGGTGATCTCGAGACCGGTCACCGGATCGATACCGAGGCGTCCGCTCGGGCTGACCAGCACCTTCCCTTCGCGTCCGGCGCGCAGCGAGGACTGCTGCGACGGACTGCTGCCATACACGTGCGAGCCGTCCCACCAGTGCGTGTTCTCGTTGATGTACGCGGGCGGTCGCTTCGAGTCTGGAACCTTCGGTGGATCGGCCGGCGTCTTCGGAACGCGCATCGGACGTTCGTGCCAGTCGTCACCGTCCCCGATCGGGATCTCGTGGCTGTGCGTCCACGTGCCCTTCTTGTGGACGAACCAGTCGTGGACCATGAACTGGATCCACGCCGCGGCGATGACGTTGAGGAACGTTGCCGGCTGGAAGGTGGTTCGCGTTAGAAGTTCCCGGCTCACCACGCGTGGGCTGGGGGTCAGCAGATTGGCGGTATCGGGGAACGTTTCGCTCAGGGGCACGTTGCGCCCGAACCGGAGTCCCGCGCTACCCATCCGCGGACACTTCAGGTCATTGTGTGTGCCGTCGCTCGTGCGGACGTTGTAGGCGTCGCCGCCTGGGGATGTCGTCGAGGTCTCGAGTGGCGGCTCTTCGGTGTCGTAGAGGTTCTTCTCGCGCAGCTCTTCGCGATTGCGGAACAGCCTGATACCGGCGACAGGACGGGGAAGGTCGTACCACTCATCCGAACCCTTGCTCATGGCAACTCCCGTGACAAGTTGACCTGTGTGCGTGGGGAAGAGGGACGAGGGTAATGCTGCGTCTAGTTCATGTCAACCTGTGCCTTGACCCTCTTCGCGGACGACGGTATCGTCGTCGTCAAGCGGGCACGCCATTCGCTCGCTTCACGTTCGGGCTTCGCGCTGTATGCATGCGTGCGCGAGCCGGATGGAGATGAGAGATGGCGCCGCAAAGCCTTGAAGCGAGAGTAGAAAGTCTGGAGCAGCGTGTGACTCACCTCGAAGAGTTGCCAGCACGCGTGGATCACGTGACGTCGCAGATTGTGCAACTTCGCACCGAGATGCACGACGAGTTTTCTGCCCTTCGCACGGAGATCCGGTCCGGCGATGAGGAGACTCGTCGTGAGCTCCGTGAAGGGCTTTCCGCCGTCCGTTTGGAGGGCCGCGCCGCTGTCGAAGAGACACGAAGCTACATGCGGATGCTTTTCGAAGAATACGTTGGCCGCTTGAAAGTTATCGACGAGGGGAACAGCGAAGCCTAGGCAGGAAACAAGCGCCCAGAGCCGTTAAGTCCCCGCTCTCTCACTCTGTCCGCAGCACGATCAGCGGGTCAGCGGACCCGGCCCGCCTTGCCGGCACGACCGCCGCGAGAACCGTGACCACCAGCAATACCAGCACGCCCCCGGCAAACGCGACACCGTCCATCGCGCTGACGTTGAGCAGATAGCTCTGAACCAGCCGCGTGGCGAAGGCACTGGCAACAAGTCCCAGGCCGACGCCCGCCGCCGTCAAGCGAAGGCCTTGCGCCAGCACCATATGCACCACGTCTCCTCGCGACGCGCCGAGCGCCAGTCGTACGCCGATTTCCCGCAGACGAAGCGTCACGCCGTAAGACACCAGGCCATAGAGCCCGATCGCGGCAAGGACGACGCCCGCCACACCGAGAACGCCGGTGACAATCGCCGCCACTCGCTGCGGCAGCAAAGCCATGCTCGCCTCGCGAGTCAACGTCGTCACGGCGGGGCGCGGGATGAGAGGATCGGCCGAGGCCACAGCCTCCTCGATGATCCTGGCTGCGGCAGCCGCATCGCCGTTCACCCGGACGAACAGGGTTCGCCCCGAGTCCCATCGTTGCGCCTGCGGACGATAGACGAACGGCATCGGCGGCTCACTGAGTGTCGAGTACTTCGAATCTGCCGCCACACCGACGATCGTCACGGGCGTGGTTCCGGACAGGTAGGTTCTGCCAACTGACCCCGGCAGGGCTGATGCCCGGCCACGCCCGCAGCACGAACCTCTCGTTGACGATCGGCGACGGCAGCACTGGCCGGTCCGTCCGCGGGGGTGAACTCCCGGCCGGCGAACAGGCGGATCCCGAGCGTGTCGAAGTAGTCACTGTCAACGAGTCCGAGCTCGACCCGCATCCGCATCCGTTGCTGTCCGTCGGCGCCGCCACCTTCGATCGATACGCTGGCTCCCGAATTCGACATCGTCAGAGGGATGCGATCGGCGTAGGTCACTGCCTGCACGCCGGGCGCGCCCTCGAGCCGCTGCCGTAACGCCACATAGAAGGCGTGGCCCTTGCTCTCGTCGTAGCCGTACGACTGGGTGTTGAAGGTTGGCCAGTGCGACACCGCGCGAATCGAAGCCAGGATCGATCGATGCGCCTGCGACCACGGCTCGAACGAACAGACCGGCGGTCGTCAGCAGCACCAGCGAGCACGCCATCTGTCCGACGATCAGACTGCTGGTGGCGAGGTTGCGTCGTCCTGCAGCCGGCGGACGACGTTCGAAGATAGCGTCACCGGATTGCGGCTGGCGCTTCGCAGTGCCGGGACGATCCCGAAGACGAGGCCCACCGCGAGCGATACGGCGATGGAAAAGAGCAACACGCGGACGTCCGGCGAAAGCTCGAGCGATAGTCCCTGATCAGCGGGGATGGGCAGACGCTCGAGCGCGCTGGTTCCCGCCATCGCGAGAAGAGTGCCGCCGACGCCGCCAGCGAGGAACAGCGTCAGTGTCTCGGTGAGGAGCTGGCGGACGAGGCGTGCGCGTCCGGCGCCGAGCGCGGTGCGGATCCCCATCTCGCGGCGTCGTGCGGTTGCGCGCATCGCCAGCAACGTCGAGACGTTCGACGCAGCGATGATCAGAACGAGCGCCGCCGCACCAAGCAGCACGGCGCCGAAACCAAGCAACGCCTGGCGCGCATCATCCGGCAGCCCGGTCAACGGCGTCAACCGCATGCTGGTGTAGCGGACGTACTGGTCGCCACCTCCGTTCGCCCACCCTTCGGTGAGCGTCGCAAGTTCGCTGCGCGCCTGCGGCGATTCGATGCCGGCCTTGAGCCGGCCGAACGTCCACAGCCACGGCTGATCGAGTGAGGTCGCGTTGCGCGTGCACGTGCGGCTGCATCCCCAGCGGTACCCAGGCATCGATCTTCAACGGCGTGAACACACCGCGAAACGCCGCAGGAGCGATGCCGATAACCTGATACGGCCGTCCATTCACTGAAACCGTCTGCCCGACGATGGCCGGATCGCCATGGAACTGCGCCATCCAGGTCGGAATGCGACAGCACGATCGACGCTTCGTCCGCGCCGCGGGCGCTCTCTGCTCGCCGCAAAGAATCGGCCCAGGGCGGGACGCACGCCGAGCACCTCGAAGTAGTTGTCGCTGACGATGTTGCCTGACAGGCCGTAGGCGTCCTGGCCGACCACGATGGTGAGGGGGACACGGCTCCAGACCGCAACGCCGGAAAGTGAGCGCGAATGCTCGCGCAGATGCTGGTAGAACCGACCCGAAGCGGAAACACCTTCGGAGAAGTCCGGGGTCCGACGGTCGATGCCGACAAGACGGTTGCCATCGGTCACGCCTGGCAGCGGACGGAGGACCATCGCGTTGAGGGCGCTGAATATCGTCGCGACACCGCCGACACCGATCGAGAGCGCGGTGATGATGACGATCGTGAACAGCGGACGCGCCAGAAGCATCCTGAGCGTCAGACGCAGGTCGGTAATCAGGGTTTCGACGAGCGCCGGCCTGACAGGTGAGGTGCTGCGACCGTCGCGGCGCTCGCGCCACGCCGCCGAAGTCATCCCGGTGATCGTTCGTATCCAGAGGGCAGCCATCGCGAGCAGTCCCTGGGCTGCGGCCGTGCGCTGCTGGTCCACGAAGACGCGCCGCATGTCCTCGCCGAACGTCTCGCGGAACGCGTCGCGGAAAGAGTCGAAGCAGGAGGTTGAACAGGATCATGAGGTCCACCGTTTGACGGCCTGTCGCGTCGATGTTGCGGTCACGAGGTGACGAAGGCGGTCGAGTTCGGTCGCGAGAACGCGTCCGCCAAGCGGGGTGATCCGGTAATACTTGCGCCGCTCGCCGGCCTCGGCAGCCTCGCGGTCGGATTCGGCGATGAGTCGATCGGCGAGCAGCCGCTTGACGACTCGGTAGAGGTTCCCAGGATCGAGGACGACGAGACCGTTGGTGTGCTCGGAGATCGCCTGGACGAGGCCGTAGCCGTGCAGATCCTGCTCGGCAAGGGCAAGAAGCAGCTCGAGATCGACCGGCTTGAGGGGGAGAAAGTGGCGCGGATCGGGTGCGGCCATATAGTTAAAGTAACTATACGTAAGGGGGTCAGATCTTGTTTCTTGCACGAAGTCTCAGTTAGTGGACACTGGCGTGCAAGAAACAAGATCTGACCCCCTTGATGTCGATGAGGGCGAGCGCCGCTCGACAAGACTGTGAAGCGTCTGAACCGTGGGGGTCGGAGGCGACTGGAGGAGGACGATGAATATTACGCTCTGGGTGCTTCAGGTTCTGCTGGCGGCGGCGTTTTTCGCCCACGGGTGGCTGTTGCTGATGCCCCCGCCTGAGATTGCCGCGCAGATGAACGCGGAGCTTCCGCGATGGTTCTGGGTGTTTCTTGGCGTCGCCGAAGTGCTGGCGGCCGTCGGCCTCACCCTGCCTGGCATCACCCGTGTCCTGCCGTTTCTTGTTGCCGCTGCGGCCGCCGGGGTGGTGATCGTCATGATCTGTGCTACCGCCTGGCACATCGTGCGCGGCGAGTTTTCGTCGGCCGGCATAACGGCGGTGCTTCTCGTCATGGCCGCGTTCACCGCTTACGCACGGTGGCGCATTGCCCCCATCACTTCCTCAAGAACCTCAGGAGCGCCTCGTTGAAACGCGCCGGATCTTCGATCTGAGGAATGTGCCCCACGCCGTTGAGCACCGATAGTTCCGCGTGAGGCATCAGCTGTTTCAGATGTTCGGCCTGGCTCAACGGAGTGATGGTGTCGTCCCTGCCCCAGATCACTGAAACCGGCATCGTCAGTTTCGAATACGACTTCGGATCCAGGCTCATCCCGACCTGGCGGTGAAAGCAAGGTGGGCACCCAGGCACTCACCGCCGTGGTTGTGCCTTCGACGACAAACGGTCGTTGGTAGATCGCCACCCTGGCGTCCGTTGCCGCGGCCTTGTTGAAGATGAACATCTTCAGAAGGCTCTTCGTGAACATCGGGTTGGTGACCGTTGCCGCCGCCACTGCATTTCGCAAGGGTGTGAGACCCACCAGGAAATTCTGGATCCTTGACGTGTCGTGTGATCCGGCATCGAGGCCGAGCGCGACGTCCACCAACACCAGCGACCGGATGCGATCGGTTGCCATGAGCGCTGCTTCAACCGTGGGCCCCCCTCCAAAGGAGTGGCCGACCAGGGTGGCGTGCTTGATATTCAGCGCGTCCAGCACGCCAACGATGCGTTTCGCCTGTGCATCAAGTGAGTAGGCAGCGTTCCCGGGCCGTTCAGAAAAGCCAAACGGTGGCAGGTCGATCGCTACGCTTCTGAAACCGGCACTGGCGAGCGCCGTCATGGAATCACGCCAGGTCTCACTCCACGCGCCGGTGCCGTGAATGAATACAACAGGCGCGCGATTTCCACTCCCGGCTTCCTGAAGATAGATCTCGACGTCACCGGCCTTTACAAACTTCCCATTACCGGGGGCGGCCGCCTTGCGAGACTGGCCTTCCCGCGCGGACGCCGCGCAACTGAAGCCCGCAAGAGTCAGGACAGCAATGATCGTCAGCGCGGCGAGGACGTAGAAGATGCGTCTCATGGCTTTTCCATTACACTTCACCCCGTCCATGGCCATTGCAGCAGGTACTCGTCTCGGCACCTACGAAATCCTCGGTAAGCTCGGCGCGGGCGGCATGGGGGAGGTCTACCGCGCTCGCGACACGAAGCTGCAGCGCGATGTTGCCATCAAAGTCCTTGCCCGAGGCGCTCGCCCAGGATCCGGCGGCGTTGGCGCGGTTCGAGCGCGAGGCGCGGGCTGTGGCGGCGTTGTCGCATCCAAATGTCCTCGCCATCCACGATTTCGCAACCGAGGGCCGGACGGTCTATGCCGTCACCGAACTGCTCGAGGGCGACACCCTTCGCGGACGCATGGGCGAGCCGGGCCTTCCCATCCGCACCGCCATCGACCTTGGTGTCCACATCGTCCGCGGTATCGCGGCGGCGCACGAGCGCGGGATCATCCATCGGGATCTGAAGCCGGAGAACATCTTCATCACTAAGGACGGCGTCGTCAAGATCCTCGATTTTGGACTCGCCAAGGCAACCGAATTGGCCGGCGCGATGGCCGACGTCGGCGAGACGAGGGTCGCCGATACGGCTGTCGGCACGGTCATGGGCACCGTCGGTTACATGTCGCCCGAGCAGGTCCGCGGCCAGCCGCTCGACCACCGCACCGACATCTTTTCCTTCGGCGCGGTCTTCTACGAAATGGTGACCGGCAGGCGCGCCTTCCAGGGCGATTCGCACGTCGAGACGATGAACGCGATCCTGAAGGAGGATCCGCCGGAGTTCGCCGAGATCAATCCGAACCTGCCCGGCTCGCTCGATCGCATCGTCCGGCGCTGCCTCGAGAAGCAGCCGGCGGACCGTTTCCATTCCGCGCACGACCTCGCGATCTCACTCGAAGCGTTGTCGGGTTCGTCGAACTCGAACGAGCGCGGCCCGCGCGGCCGCGACCGTCGCCCCGCCCAGGCGGAGGCTGCCGCTCGCGGCGGTTGCGGCTGCAGTGCTGGCCGTCGGCGCCGCGGCATTCTTCGCCGGTCGGATGCTGTCGAAGCCAGAGCCATGGTCCGCGCCGCAGTTCCATCGGTTGACGTATCGCCGCGGCCTGATTGCGTCGGCCCGCATGATGCCGGACGGCAACACCTTCCTCTATTCGGCGCGCTGGGACGGCGGCGAGAAGCGGATTTACAGCGCGCGTCTCGACAGCCCCGACTCAGCGCCGTTGCCCTACGTCGACGCCGACATTACGGCGATCTCCTCCAAAGGGGAACTGGCGCTCGTCGCCAATCGAGTCTTCCTGAACGCCTACGCACAGCCGGGGACCCTGCAGCGCGCGACGCTCGGCGGCGCCTCGCGCGACATCCTCGAGAACGTCCAGGACGCTGACTGGATGCCTGACGGGTCCAATCTCGCGGTGACCCACTGGGTCGACGGTAAATTCAAGCTGGAGTTCCCGATCGGCAACGTGGTCTACGAGACGAGCGGTTGGATCACCGATCCGCGGGTCTCGCGTGACGGCAAGTCGATCGCCTTCCTCGATCATCCGATTCTCGGCGACGACCGCGGCACGGCCGCCATCATCGACGCGTCCGGCACGAAGCGGACGATCTCCGGGGAGTGCGAGAGCACGCAGGGCCTGGCCTGGTCGCCTAAAGGGGATGAAATCTGGTTCACCTGTTCGCTGAAAGGGCTCTCGCGCAGCCTCGAGGCGTCGACGGTCGATGGCCGGCAGCGAACCCTGCTGCGGGTTCCGGGCTCGCTCTTTCTCGGCGGCGTCGCGGCTGACGGAACGGTGCTGCTGACACACGAGAACGGCCGGAGAGGTGCCTCCGCGCTCGCCCGCGGCGAGAGCAAGGAGCGCGACATCTCGTGGCTTGACTGGACGCAACCCGCCGCGCTCACCGAGGACGGTTCGACGCTGCTGTTCACGGAGGAGGGTGAGGGCGGTGGCCCAGGGTATGGCGTGTACATGCGCAAGCTGGATGGGTCGCCGGCGGTGCGGCTCGGGATGGGCAACGCCGTCGCGCTGTCGGCAGACGGCAAATGGGTGATCGCCCAGAAGCTGAACCCAGCTCCGGTGCAACTGATCCTGCTTCCGACCGGTGTTGGCGAAGGCCGCGCGCTGACCAACGATGCGCTCGCGCACGACGTCGCGCGGTTCCTCCCCGACGGCAAGCGCTTCATCTTCGTCGGCGCCGAGCCGGGTAAGGCATCGCGGACCTGGGTGCAGAGCCTCGCCGGCGGTGCGCCGACGCCGGTAACACCCGAGGGCAGCACGGGGCTGCTGGTGACTCCGGATGGCACTCGGGTGATTGCCCGCGAGCAGGGGATTCGCAAGCTGTTTCCGCTCGATGGCAAGGGGACGCCGGAGGTGCTGAAGTTCGTCGATACCGCAGAGGGGCCGGTCCGCTTCACCGCCGACGGGCGCGCCATGCTGATCCGTAGTCGGTCATCGATACCTGCCGCGGTCGACGTTATCCGCGTCGATATGACGACTGGAGCGCGCACGCCAGTCCGGACAGTGCTGCCGCTTCCCGAGGCAGTCGGCAACGGTGGTGTTGGACAACTGCTGATGACGTCGGATGGTGCCGTCTACGTCCAGGGCTACGGTGTCACGCAGTCGGACCTGTTCCTCGTGAAAGGGCTTCGGTAGACCCCTATCGCTTCGCCGCCAGGCGCCAGAACTGCGCTTCGTTGAGCAGCGTGATCCGCTGCCCGTGCTCGCGCAACCGCTTCATCTCCATCAGCTTCAACCCACCGGAGTCCCCAGCCGCCTGCAGCTTGTTTGGACGGCCGCGGACGATGACGTTGGTCTTGGCCGAGGGGCCACCGTGAACGATTGCGCCGGCGCGCTTTCGCGGAACGGACCGCCTCCGCACGCGGCTTCGACAGGAACCCGGTAAAGGCGATATGCATGCCCTTCAGGCTGCGCAGCGCCCCGGCCTTCAGCCCCGCGGGCGGGTTCTTGAGCGCCTCGATCATCTCGTCGGCAGTTTCATATCGCTTGCGCCGTTCGCCGATGCAGCGGTGGATGATCTCTTTGAGATGATCGCCGCAACGGAGGTTGCGCACGTCGCCGGTGCGCAGGCGGGCGCGCGCGTCACCTCTGACCAGCATCCCTAGTAACTGCCCGACCTGGTAGACGTCGTCGCGGGCCTGCCACTTGGGAGCGGTGCCGGCGATGATCTCGCTCGGCGCCGTCATCGCGTTCATCGTTCGCGCCGTGACGCCGCGTTGATCGCTCTGGTGACGGACGATCCCGAAGTCGCCGAGCTTCAGTTGTGGTCCGTCGCACACGAAGACGTTCATCGGGGTCAGGTCGCGGTGAAGCAGCTGTCCGCGATGCAGCTTGCGAAGGACGTCGAGGACGCCGGCGATCTCGCGCCGGACGGCCGTCTCGCTCCACGCCTTCGGCGATTGCGACAGGAACGCACTGAGGTCTCCGTGCTTCGCGCATTCCATGACCAGGCAGTAGAGGACCTGGCCGTCCTCGGTCGCGGTTACGAACTTGTCGTAAACCTGGATTGCGCGCGGGTGTCCCTTCAGCAACAGACCGAAGTAGGCCTCGCGGATCCAGCCGTCCATGTGGGAGCTGATTTTGATGCACACCTCGGACGGGATGCTCGAACGGCCCAGTCGCGCCGCCATGAACACCTGACCGAAGCCGCCGCTGCCGAGAAGCCGTCCGATCCGGTAGGACACGCGCGTTTCCGGGCTGGAGACGATCTGCCCGAACGTGAGCAGGTGACCCGGCGACGATTGACGTTTACTGCCGCCGCGCGCGGTGCGAGATGCGGCGCCCCTGGCGGTGTGGGTGGTTTGAAGTGAATGGGGAGGCACGGTCAATGTTCCGGAACCAGCATTCTAAGGCACACAAAGTGACCGAGTTGCTCGATGACGGGTGAACTGCGAGGATGTGCCGATGGAATCCTACGTCCGCTCAGCTGCTCGAACAGATCAACGACTACATTGAAGAGCGATTTGCACCGCTCGACGCGACGCTCGCGCGCAACCTCGAGGCGGCTCGGGCCGCGGGGCTGCCCGAGATCCACGTGTCGGCTGCCCAGGGCAAGCTCCTCTACATGATCGCGAAGATCGCCGGCGCACGCCGCGTGCTCGAGGTCGGCACGCTCAGCGGTTTCAGCACCACCTGGCTGGCGCGGGCGTTACCGGCCGGTGGAGAGGTCGTGACGCTCGAGAAGGATCCGGCGCACGCGGAGGTCGCACGGCGCAACCTCGATGGCGTCGCGCCCGGGGTGACGATCGACGTCCGCACCGGTGATGCCGCCGAGTCACTCCGCGCCATGATCGAGCGGAAGGAAGCGACGTTCGATCTCGTGTTCATCGACGCCGACAAGCTCGGATACGTCGTCTACCTGGACCTGGTGCTGCAGTTGTCGCGACCGGGCACGGTAATCCTGGCCGACAACGTGATCCGACACGGCATGGTGATGGACGAGACCACGACCGACGAGAGCGCGCGCGGTGCCCGGGCCTACAACGCCGCGATCGCGGCACATCCCCGGCTCGAGACCATCCTCTTGCCCATCCTCCGAGACACGATCGACGGTCTGGCCATCTCGCTCGTCCGCTAGGGACCCGACTAAGATCAGCAGATGAAACGCTCCGTCTGCCTCCTGGCCGTGCTCCTGACTGCTCATGTTGCGTCGTTCGCCCAGACGACGCAGATCATCCCGCGCGAGGCCATCGCGAACAGCGTGCTCGGCTGGATCAGGACGCATACCGTCCCGGGTGCGAGAAAACCGCTGCAGGTCGACGACAAGCTCTATTCATCCGAGCAGTTGGCGTTCGGTGATGCGTTCGCCACGTGGATGCAGGCGAGCTACGTTCCGAAGGGCGGCCTGGGGGAAATCCGACTGGTCGTTTCCGAAAAACTGAATCAGTATTCTACGAGCGATGCCGGCAGACCGCAGTCGTACGGGGCGGTGGCAAAGACCTACACCGAGCTGAAATTTGACGCCGCCAAGAAGATGGTGCCCGCCACCGGCAGCAGTCTGCGATGGGCCATCACGGCCAATAGCCTGGAATTTGGCGAGCCGCTGATGGTCTTGAACACTCCTGCGGACTACTACTTCCTGCTGCCGTTGTTTCGCGAGCCGGTGTCGCCGACCGCGGTGGACGATGAAAGCAAGACCCGGCGGCAGTACCGACCTCTCGAGCCATCCTGCACTGAAGCGCTACATCACGTACTTCAACTTTCAGCTGTATAGCAGCCGCTACGCCAGCTCGTCGAACGTGCTGATGTTCAGGGACAACAAGGTTCCGTTCATCAAGATCACCAGGGCTGAGTATCTCGACAAGCTGGCGGCGGCGGTCGAGAGAAGTTACGCCAAGGAGACAGACAAGGAGACGAAGAGTTGGCCCGAAGGGAAGACCCGGACGAGTGCGCTGGCTGCCGTCGATGATCGATATCGCCGGCGACAGGGTGTCCTGCAGACCACGCGGACGAAGTATCAGGGCCGCTTGCAGGAACCGGCCGAGGTTTCCAGTCTGCAACCGAGCGTCATCATCGAGGGCAGCACCGATGTCTTTGGCGATGCGAAGGTCTCAGGCGATCTATATTCCGTCTACAAGGTCGATCCAGAGACGGCGGCGCTGGCGAAATCCGCCGGACCGCAGTGGATCGTCGTCTCGTGGGATGGCAACATCGGCACCGATCCGGTCGCGAAGCAGTTGCACGACGCGATCCTCAATAACTTCGACTTTGCCTACCTGTACGACTTCGTCTTTGATCCTGAGAAGGTGAAGGGGCGGCCGTACAAACCGCTGCGGGATCCGGCGGTGAAGTAAGTCCCTATCTCCCCCCGTATCTCTGAGCCGGAGGGCGGCTGCCGATCGCAAAGATCCGCACCAGCACGGCGCCGGCGATGAACCCGCCGATGTGCGCCATGAAGGCGACGCCGCCGCCCGACTGCGGACCTTGCCCGATCACCCCATAGGCGCTGATCAACTGCAGCACGAACCACATGCCGACGGCCACGTAACCCGGAACCTCGGTCAGCATCCGGAGCAGCAGCACACGCACCCGCCGGTGCGGGTGCATCACGAGATACGCGCCCATCACGCCTGAGATCGCGCCGGATGCGCCCAGGCTCGGGATGAACGGGTTGTCACCGAACGTGAAGGTCGAGATCACGTGCGCAATCGAGGCGAGCACACCGGTCGCGAGGTAGAAGGCGGTGTAGCGCACGTGCCCGAGGTCGTCCTCGATGTTGTCGCCGAAGATCCACAGGAACAGCATGTTGCCGAGCAGGTGCATCAGGCTGCCGTGCATGAACATCGAGACCAGCAGCGTCAAATACACCGAGCCGGGGGTTTCCTGCAGCGGGATGGTGGCCGACTCGTCGCCGACCTCGATGCGAACGTTGCCGGCGACGTCCTCACCGGTGCGGATCTCCTGCGGGACGGTCGAGAACGTGTATGTGAACCGCTCGTTGTTGCCCATGCCCTGGAGGAACACGAACACGAGCACGTTCATCGCAATCAGCAGGTAGGTGACGTAGGGCGTACGAAGCCGTCCGGTATTGTCGTCGCTGATCGGAAATACCATCTCACTCCACCTTCAGCCGGCCGCGTCGGGACGCGCACGCCAGAGGATAAGGACTTTGCCGACCCGGTGCACCGCTGCGGCACCGGTTCTGGTGCAGATCTCCTCGCCGATGGCGACCCTGTCGGCGCGGTCAGTCCGCGTTGACCTTCACTTTGATCAGTTCGTGCGCCGTCAGCGCCCGGTCGACTTCGGCCACCAGCTTGTCGGTGAGCCCCGCACTGCCGGACTGCACCACCGGCTCGAGCGCATGGGCACGGGCTTTGAGACTGGCGCGTTCGCGTGCGGTCAATGGCGTGGCCATGCGCCATTGTAGTGCCACGGGCCGCTATCATTGAGACATGGCAGGCTGGCGCCTCGAGCACACCTACACGGAACTTCCGCAGATCTTCTACTCGGACGCGACGCCGACGTTCGTGCGCGACCCGCGCCTGGTCGCGTTCAACAGGCCACTGGCGGCGACGCTCGGGCTCGAGCCGGACGGCCTTGCCGGGCCAGAAGGCGCGCGCATTTTTGCCGGCAACGAATTACCCGCCGGCGCGCGGCCGATCGCGCAGGCGTACGCGGGACACCAGTACGGCGGCTTCACGGCACTCGGCGACGGCCGCGCCATCCTGCTCGGCGAGCAGGTCACGCCCTCGGGCGAACGCTTCGACATCCAGCTGAAAGGGGCGGGGCAGACGCGCTACTCGCGGCGCGGGGACGGCCGCGCCGCGCTCGGTCCGATGCTCAGGGAATACATCATCAGCGAGGCGATGTACGCGCTGGGGATCCCGACGACCCGCAGCCTCGCGGTGGTGATGACCGGCGAGCCTGTCTATCGCGAGTCGGAGCTCGAAGGCGCCGTCCTCACGCGCGTGGCTGCAAGCCACATCCGCGTCGGCACGATGCAGTGGGCAGCGGCCCACCAGGACGTGGAGGCGATGCGGGCACTGGCGGACTACACGCGGGCGCGTCACTACCCGGCGCTCGGTGACACGCCGGAACCGTATCTCGCGCTGCTCGACGCGATCATCGAACGTCAGGCACGCCTGATCGTCCAGTGGCAGCTGGTCGGCTTCATCCACGGCGTGATGAACACCGACAACATGGCGCTCTCGGGGGAGACGATCGATTACGGGCCCTGCGCCTTCATGGACGCCTACGATCCGCAAACCGTGTTCAGCTCGATCGATCACGGCGGCCGCTACGCCTACGGCAACCAGCCGCCCATTGCGCAGTGGAACCTGGCGCGGCTGGCCGAAGCGATGTTGCCCCTGCTCGATACGGATATTGAGAAAGCCGTTGCGCGTGCGACGGCGTCGCTCGAGCGTTTTCCGGGTACTGTTCGAGCAAGGGTGGTTGGACGGCATGCGAGCCAAGCTCGGACTGTTCACCCAGGAGCCAGAAGACAAGGCGCTTGTCGATGACCTGCTCGCCTGGATGCAGCGGACGGCGGCCGACTTTACCAACACATTCCGGACGCTCTCAACCACGACGCTCGCGGACGAGGCGACGAGACAGGATCCTGAATTCGACGCGTGGCATCGCCGGCTGGATGCGCGCCGTCTGCGGCAGCCGCAGTCGCGCGCCGAGGTCGAGGCGTTGATGCGCCGCCAGCAACCCGGCCTTCATTCCGCGCAATCACAAGGTGGAAGACGCGCTCGAGGCCGCGAGTGCGGGTGATCTTTCGGTGATGCACCGATTGCTCGACGTGCTTTCTACGCCCTACGATCACGACCGCGACCTGCCGATGTTTACGGCGCCTGGCGAGCGCGGGACGTACCGCACGTTCTGCGGCACCTGATTGCGGCCGCGGCCTGGTTCTTGCGATCAGGGAAGGCATGACGAACACACCCGTACCTCAGCCGCCTGACACCAGCCCGATGCCATCCCCGGAGCTCACCCCGGACCCGAATCCGCCGCAGCCGCCGCTCCCGTTGCCCAAGCCCGGCGTAAAACCGTAGACGCGATGATCAGGGTCGGGACGGCCGGCTGGAGCATCCCGCGCGCAGTCGCATCGGATTTCCCCGGGATCGGTTCACACCTCGAGCGCTACGCGCGGGTCCTCTCGTGCGCCGAGATCAACAGCTCGTTCTATCGGCCACATGCGGTCAAGGTCTACGAACGCTGGGCCGCGTCCACGCCACCATCGTTCCGCTTCTCGGTGAAGCTGCCGCGTACGATCACGCACGAGCGGGAGTTGCGTCGACCTGGCCCGCTCCTGGACGCCTTCTTCGAGCAAACCGCCGGACTGGGAGAAAAGCTGGGCGCGCTGCTCGTCCAGTTGCCGCCTTCGCAGGCGTTCAATTCGCGGGTGGCGGCGGCCTTCTTCAGCAAGCTGCGGGAACGCTACGCTGGAACGGTGGTATGCGAGCCCCGCCACATCACGTGGTTCGACAAGAACGCTGACGACGTGCTCGTCCGTCACCGCGTCGCGAGAGTAGCGACCGATCCGTCCCGCATCAAGGCGGCGTTGTCGCCAGGTGGATGGATGCCGCCCGCCACAGCCGGCGCGCCCGCCTACTATCGGTTGCACGGCTCACCGCGCAAGTATTGGTCGCGCTATCCGCAGGAGCGCCTTCGGCAGTGGGCCAGTGAGATCGATGCCCTCCCGAATGACACCGACGCCTGGTGCATCTTCGACAACACCGCCAGCGGCGCCGCGATCGAGAATGCACTCGAGATGCTGGATCTGCTTTCGCCCGTCAGCAGACGACAGCCGTCCCGCTCACCGAGACCATGAGCATGCCGTTGTTCTGCCCGAGCACCTCGTAGTCGATGTCGATCGCGATCACGGCGTTCGCGCCGAGCCCGGTGGCGCGTTCCTCGAGTTCCTTCATCGCCACTTCGCGCGCCTCGGCGAGACCGCGCTCGTAGGTCGCCGATCGGCCGCCGACGATGTCGCGGACGCTGGCAAAGAGATCGCGGAATACATTCGCGCCGATGATCGCCTCGCCGGTGACGACGCCGAGATAGCGGCTGACGGGCCGGCCTTCGATGACACTGGTGGTGGACATCAACATGAGGAACTTTTCTGATCGGTTGAGTGAGGACTTCCGGCCAGAGCCGGCAGCTTCGGTCAACTCTGGACATACTAGCGGAGGACGGCTGAGAGTCGGAACCCGAGGCTGGGTCCGCGGGCTCGAGTGTGCGATTGTGGAACCAACGCGCCCGGGATCGGTCAGCATGTTCGTGAAGACACCGCCGCTGTAAGGGCTTTTCGGCGTGGTTCTTCCTTTGCAGCCAGGGCTCACCGCATGAATCTGCTGTCGGAACTCGTTGCCGCACTGCGTTTCTGGACCCGCCGGCCGGTGGTCGCCATTGCTTCGATACTGTCGCTGGCGGTGGGTCTGGCGGTCGCCAGCAGCGTCTTTGCGGTGGCCGACGCCACGCTCTGGCAACCGCTGCCGATACGCGGGGCGGACCGCGTCGTCTGGATCAACTCGGTCGATCGCGGGGTCGCGGACGCCACCTCCCCGGGCGTTTTCTCGGCCTGGGCCAGTGGCGCCGGTTCGCTCGAGGCGATCGGCGCGCTGAGGCCGGCGCAGTCGGTCTTTCGCGACGATCAGCCCGGCCAACGAGTGGCGGGTGTGTACGCGAGCGCAGGCGTGATGAAGGTCCTGGCGGTCCAGCCTGTGCTCGGGCGAGCGATCGGCGAACAGGACGACCGCCCCGGTGCCCCACTCGTCCTGGTCCTCAGCGAGCGATTCTGGCGCTCCCAGTACGCCGCTTCCCCGTCAGTCGTCGGGCGGGCCGTGACGCTCGACGGCAAGGTTCACACTATCGTCGGGGTCATGGCCGCCTCGATCGACAGGGTTCCATTCGGCTACGACTGGTGGGCGCCGCTCGCGTTGAGCGCCAAGCAGGCAGCCAACATCGGACCTCGCTACCTCAGCGTGATTGGGCGCCTCCGCTCGGCGGATCGCGCGCCGCGGAGGCCGAACTGTCGACCCTGTCGCGCAATGCCGGCGCCGTCGGCGACACCGGGACCGCGCTCGGTGTCAGGCTCGAACCGCTCAAGGCTCACTTCTCAGCGGGTGCGCGGCCGATTCTGCTGCCGCTGCTGGGCGCCGTGCTGGCGGTGGTGTTACTCGGATCGCTCAATGCCGCGAGCCTGCTGCTGGCGCAGGGACAGTCACGCCGCGCCGAAATCGCGCTGCGCGCCTCCCTCGGCGCCAGCCGTGCGCGACTGGTTCGCCAATTGCTATTCGAATCCGCCTGGCTGACCGGCGCTGCGGCCGCGCTCTCGCTGCTCCTGTCCCTCTGGGTCGTCGACTCGCTGAAGACGTTGCTCCCGTACGACGAGGGCACCCTGGCGAACGTGGCGCTCGATTGGCGGACGGGCGTCTTTACTCTCGTTCTCGCCGCCGCCATCACATCTCTGTCCGGTCTGTTGCCGGCCATGCGGAACTCGTCGATCGATTTGCGGGACGCGCTGGTCGGCGGCGGCCGAGCCATTGCCGGCGGCCCCGATCGGCTGCGCCGCGCGCTGGTCATGATCCAGGTCGGCTTGGCGATCACGATCGGAACAGCAGGTGCCCTGATGGCCCGGACGACCGTTGAGCTGATGGCGGCGCCGCGAGGCTACGACGCAGGCGAGGTGCTCACCGCGGCGGCACAGTTTCCTTCGCGCGATTACCCTTCGTCGCGACAGCTTCGAGAAGCCATCGCCGGTGTCGCGGCCGCAGCGGAATCGATACCCGGTGTGCGGAATGTGCGCCATGACCACCAGGGTGCCTCTTTCGGGCGGCGCTCCGGGCTCGGATCTCGCGCTTGTGTCCGAAGCGTTCAAGCCCGGCACCGACCGCCAGGTTCGCATCCGCTTCGTGACGCCGGGATATTTCTCGACCGTCGGCACGCCGCTGGTCGCCGGCCGCGACGTCGGGACCTCGGACGTCGAGGCCGCAGCCCCAGTCGTACTTGTCAACGAAACGCTCGCCCGGCGCCTTGCCGACCCCTCGACGCTCGTCGGCCGCCCGGTGAAGTTCGCCGTCGCCGACTTCAACAGCCGGGGTCCAGAAACTCCGTGGAGGCGGGTGGACCCTCGGCACGTGCCGGCGTCCACCCGCCGCGGTCTCCGCTTGTCTTCGGCGTGTCGTCGTCCGACCCGCTCACGATCCTGATTCTCGTCCTGCTGACCGTGGTGACGACGATCGGCGCCGTCTGGCTGCCCGCGCATCGTGCGGCATCGGTCGATCCGGCCGCGGTGCTGCGCGCCGACTAAACACGTCCGGCGTGCGACGTGCGACGTGTGCGATGTGCCGTGCAACGTGCGGCGTGCAACGTTGCACGTGTGATGTGCAACGTTGCACGTGCGACGTTCTATTTGCCTGGGGCCGACGGCAACGGCTTGCCGTCAGCGTCGAACACTTCCAGCGTGCCCTTCTTGGCGAGCGCCGCCGAAACCGCCGGCGCGTCCCCAACCGCAACGATGTGCAGCTTGGCCGGATCCCAGTACTTGCGCGTCGCCGCCTGCGCCTGCGCCGCCGTGACGGCCGCGATCCGCGCCGGATAGGTGTCCCAGTAGTCAGCCGGCAGGTCATACGTCCAGCTCTGGACGTAGTAGCTGAGGATGGCGGCGGGATTTTCGAGCGAGAGCGCGAAGGACGCCTGGAGTGCGCGCTTCGAGTCTTCGAATTCGCTCGCCGGAATCGGCTTGTCGCGCATCTCGGCGATCTCTGCGAGCAGATCGGTCAGCGCCGCTTCGGTGACCGCCGTCCGGACGGACGTCGATGCCGACCACTCGCCGCGATACTGGAGCGCCGAAAAGGCACTGCCAATCCCGTAGGTGTAACCCTTCTCTTCGCGCAGATGCCGGAAGAGGCGCCCCATGGTGCCGCCGAGGACCCGGTTGGCGACAGTGAGCTCCTCGTAGTCAGGATCCATGCGCGTCATGGAAGGTCCGCCGACGCGCAGGGACGTCTGCACCGAGCCCGGCCTGGCGATCAGCGTCACCTTCGGCGCACCTGGCGCCGGCGGCTCCGTGACGGTCGGCTTCGGTACGCCGGCCTTCTTCCACGCGCCAAGACCCGCTTCGACTTTCTTGCGAGCCTCGGCGAGCGAGATATCGCCCGCAAACGCAATCAGCGCGTGATCCGGAACGTAGTGCGTGCGATGGAATTCCACCATCGCGTCCCTGGTGATGGCATCGAGGCCGGCCGCGGTGACGGTCGCGCGTCCGGCTGGATGATCACCGTAGAGGATCTTGTTGTAGCGTTCGGTCGACAGGAAGCCCGGATTGGTGCGCTGTTGCACGAGCCCGCTCTTGGCGCGGCCCTTGGCCCGTTCCCATTCCTCGACCGGGAACGTCGGGTTCATCAGCACGTCGGTCGCGATCTCGAACACCTTGTCGAAGTTCTCCGTCAGGCTGCCACCCGAGACGGTTGCGGTCTGGCCAGACAAGCCGGACCCGGCGCCCACGTTGGCCGCCATCGTCTCCAGCTCCTGCGCCATCTGCAGCGTGTTTCGCGTTTTGGTCCCTTCGCGCATCATCTGGGCGGTGTATTGCGCGAGGCCGATCTTGTCGGCGGGATCGTAGTAGCCACCGGCTCCAGGGATGATCAGCTGGAAGCTGACCTGCGGCAACCTGCGATCCTCGATCACCATGATCTGCAGGCCGTTCGGCAGGGTCGCGGTCTGCGGTTTGGGCAGCTTCACCTTCAGGATCTCGTTGGAGATCGGCGCTTTGCCCTTGAGGACCATCTGGGTTGAAGCGAGGACCCTGTGGGGTCTGACCCTGTCCCTGTGGCGATTGACCCGCGAGCGTCGCGGTCACGAGCACCGGCATCACGCCGGCGAAGATCCTCTTTGGATTCATTACTGCACCCCCTTCGGAGCCGCGGCCTTTGGCGTCGTCACCACGACGGTGCGGTTCGTTTTGACGAGATACTGTTTGGCCACGCGCTGGACGTCAGCGGCCGTTACCTTGGCAATCGCTGCGGCGCGTGTGTTGATGCGCCCTGGATCGTCGAACGCGAGAGCATCTTCCGACATCTGGATGGCGCGATTCAGGCTGCTGCCGAGCCCGCCGATGAAATTGGCGCGGGCGGAATTGCGTGCCTTCTGCAACTCCCAGTCGGCGATCGGAGCGGTCTGGATCTTCGTGATCTCCTCCTCGATAGCGGCTTCGAGTTCCGCCGGCGTCTTGCCGGGGAGCGGGGTGCCACCGAACTGGAACAGGCCCGGTCCTCGTGACAGGGACGCGAATGCGCTGACGCCGCTCGACAGCTGTTTCTGGCGGACGATCGCCTCGTAGATGCGTGCGCTGCGGCCGCCGGAGAGGATGGACGACAGCACCGAGAGTGCGTCGGCGTCGGGCGAACCGGCCGGCGGAATCTTGTAGACCATGTCGAGGCGGGGCAGGCGGGCCAGCTGGTCCTCGATCGTGGTGCGCCGCTCTTCCGTCTGCGGCGGCTCCGTCATGTCCACCTTCGGCGGCGCCGGCTGTGACGGCAGCGCCTCGAAATACTTCCGGACCTTCTCGAGCGTCACCTTGGCGTCGACGTCTCCGACAATCGACACGACGGCGTTGTTGGGCGCGTAGTAGGTCTTGAAGAACGCGGCCACGTCGTCCACTGTCGCGGCGCCGAGGTCGTCCATCGACCCGATGACGCTGTGCTCGTAGGCGAAGTTGTCATACGCGAGCTCGTCGATCGCGAGTGACGTCTTGCCATACGGCTGGTTGTCGACGCCGAGGCGCCGTTCTTCCTGGACGGCGTTGCGCTGGTTATCGAGATTCGCCTTGGTGATCTCGAGCGATCGCATCCGGTCGGCCTCGAGGAACAGCGCGAGGTCCAGCTGGTTGGCGGGCATGACCTCGTAGTAAAGCGTCCGGTCCTTGTTGGTGGTGCCGTTCATGTTTCCGCCGTACATGAACATGAGATACGGATGCTCGCCGGGGCCGACGTTCTCCGAACCCTTGAACATCATGTGCTCGAAGAGATGCGCGAACCCGGTGCGGCCCTTGCGCTCGTTGGCCGACCCCACGTTGTAGTTCACCACGATGGAAAAGACCGGAGCACTGTGGTCCTCCGAGATGATCACTCGGAGACCATTCTTCAGCTTCGTGTCTGTGAAGGTAATTTTCGGAACCGATTGGGCCGAGAGGCCGAGCGCCGTCAAAACGACGACGAGACCGGCCGCAGCCGACCGGCGGGCAGGGGCTTTCATGTGTCCTCCTGGAGGTTGTCGCAGGCTATCCCTGCGGGAAATTCCCCGCAGGGTCCCGCGCGCCCGGCAAGTATAGTCCCGGGGAAGGATCAGCCACTGATCAGCTTTTGGATGTCGTCGGCATGCTGACTGGCGCGGAACTGGATGATCCTGGTGTCGGCCAGGCCACCCGCACAGAAGGGGTCCTCGCGCATGATTGCCTCGATCTGTTCGCGGCTCTCGCCGGCGGCCAGGATGATGCCGCCATCCCGCGGGATCTTGCGGCCCGAGACCAGGAAGTGACCGGCGGCATATTGCTTCTTCAGGAAGCGCACGTGCGCGGCCATCGCCGCGTCGATCTGGGTGAGCGGCGCCTTGTAGATCAGTTCCACGACAAACAGGGTCTTCATCGTCCAATAATGGCTCATGGCCCAGCGACAGCCTGAAGTCTGGATGCGCGGTGCGCTCGATGGTTATCGGCCGCTCCTTCAGCCGGTGGCGCATTCCCTGCTGCAATCGCTCGAAGAGGTGAAGGAGCACCTCGCCACGGTGACTCCCGACCTGTTGTGGACGCGAGCCAATAGTGCCGCGTCGGCGGGCTACCACGTGCGCCACGCCGCCGGCAGCCTCGATCGGCTCCTGACCTATGCGAGAGGGGAGCAACTGTCGGCCGGGCAGTTAGCGGCGCTCAAACGAGAGGGGGAGCCTGATCTGGAGCCGGACGCAGCGGCCCGCCTCGTCGTCGATTTCGCCACGGCGATCGACCGTGCCCTCGCGCAGGTGAGTGGGACCCCCGAGTCAGCACTCCTGGAACCGCGTGGCGTCGGCCGCGCCAAACTGCCGTCCACCGTCCTCGGCCTGTTGTTCCACGCCGCCGAACACACGCAGCGTCATATCGGGCAGATGGTCACCACGCTCAAGATCCTGAGCGTCACGCCTCCTTGAGAGCCTCGGTGTCTCTACACCGTGCCGGCGAAGGCGCGTTTCAACTCCGGCAAATCAAGCTTTTTCATCTTCAGCATTGCGGCCATCGCGCGTGACGCCGCTTCGGACTGAGGGTCCTTCAGCATCTCGTGCATGCCGTCGGGGACGACCTGCCAGGAAAGACCGAACTTGTCTTTCAGCCAGCCGCACTGCTGCGACCTGGGATCGCCGCCCTCGGTCAGCTTTCCCCAGAAGTAGTCGACCTCAGTCTGCGAGTCGCAGATGATCTGGAACGAGACGGCCTCGTTGAAGATGAAGACGGGGCCTCCATTCAACGCGGTGAAGCGCACCCCGTTCAGATCGAAGTCCACCGTCATCACGCTTCCGGCGGGGCGATGGTGCACCTCGACTCCGGCGCTACCGTACCGGGTGATGTTGACGATCCTCGAGTCCTTGAAGATCGAGGTGTAGAAGTTGGCCGCCTCTTCAGCCTGGTCCGCGAACCACAGGCAGGGCGAAATCCGTTTCACTTTCATCGTTGTTCTTCCTCCTGACCCCTAGTCGGTCAGAGGGGCGCCAAATCGACAGCTCTGGCGTAGCGAAACCGAATATTTCCGCTACTGCAGCGTGAAGTTGACCGTGACGGTCATGATCACCGGAACCGGCGCGCCATTGAGAATCGTCGGGGTGAAGCGCCACTGCTTGACCGCGTCGAGCGCGGCCTGGTCGAGCATCGGCACGGAGCGAAGCACCTTGGTGGTCTCGACGCTGCCTTCGATGTCGATCGTGGCTTCGATGATGACCATCCCGCTGACCTTGGCCTCCTGCGCCTCCTGCGGGTAGACCGGGTTGACGTGCTGGATCTTCGTCGGCGTCTTGACGTCGCCTCCCACCCGAATCGGTGCGCCTGGCGGCGGCGGTGCTCCGGGTGCACCGGCCGGCGCCGCGGCGGTGCTCGTCGTCTTGTTCAACTCCATGGCCTGGGCCTTCAATGCATCAGCCTCGGCAATCAGAGCGGCACGCTTGGCGGCATCCGGTTCGGCCTGTGACTTCATCCGGAGCAGGATGTTCTTGTATGTCAGCGCTTCCACGTAGTCCGCCTTCGCAGACAGCGCACGATCGGTGGCAGCGATGCCGGCATCGATGTATTGGGCTTTGACCTCCGGGCTGAGCATACGGTCCTTGAAGGCCTTCTCCCAGTAATAAGTCGCGATGATCTGGTGGCTGGCTGGATCGGAAGGGGTCAGGTCAGCCGCGGACTGCAGCGCCTCGATCGTTTTGTCGAATTGACCCTGGCGGTTGTAGAACCCGGCGGTTGACGTCAGCAGCTGTTGATTCGGACCGACGGCGTCGAATGCCGCCTTGTAGGTTCGTTCGGCATCCTCGATCGCTCCGCGCGTTTCCTGCAGCTTCGCGAGCTCGAGCCAGTTCGGCAACTTCGTAGGCTCGGCGGCGGTGGCGGCCTTGAGATCAAGTTCCCGCTGAGTTTCGGGGCGGGCCACTTCGTTGCGCGGGTCGCGGGGTTGCTGGGCGTCCGACATGGCCCGAGTCCGCCGTCCCGGCCGCGGCAGCTGGAGCCTGAGAAACGACCAGCAACGCGACTACGGCGGAACTGGTGACTGCTGCGGTGAACCTGGGCGAAGACATCACGGCCTCCTCTAGAATGCGGGTAGGGTGCGCGCGTGAGGCGCGTCAACCTCAAACTATCGGCCTGTAACGCCGTATGTCAATTTCAGCCTGACATATCAATGACTGACGCTCTACCTCCCAGCGCGGCCCGGGTGCAACAGGCACTGGACGCGCACCACGCCTCGTTCCGCGTCGTCCAGATGCCCGCGAGCACACGGACGGCGCCGGAAGCGGCGGCGGCGATCGGCTGCTCGGTGGCGCAGATCGCAAAATCGATTCTGTTCAAAGGCGGCGACGACCGGCAAACCGATTCTCGTGATCGCCAGCGGGATCAACAGGGTGGATGAGAAGGTGATCGCTGAACGCACCGGCGAGCCCTTGACCAAGGCGACGCCGGATTTCGTCCGCGAGGCGACCGGATACGTGATCGGCGGCGTGCCGCCGGTGGGTTTCCCGCAGCCGATCGAGACCTGGATCGACCGGGACCTCCTGCAGCACACCGAAGTGTGGGCTGCGGCGGGTACGCCGTTCACCGTCTTCAGCCTCGACCCGAGCGCGCTCGCCGGGCTCACCGGCGGCACCGTCCTCGCGGTCGCTCGCAACGCATCGTGACGCTCGACGCACTTCGCCGATTCGCCATCGGCCGGAGCCTGTCCAAGCCCGTCTCGCTGCGGCGCGCTATCGAGACCCTCGGTTTCGTCCAGGCGGATCCGATCCGGGCGCCGGCACGGGCGCAGGACCTCACGCTCCGTCACCGTGTCGTGAACTACCGGACCGGTGACCTGGAAGCGCGTTACGCCAGCCTGGGCATCGAAGAGGACGTGCTCGTCAACTACGGCTTCGTGTCGAGCCGGGTGCACGCACTGATGCACCCCCGCGCGCGCTTGACGCTGCCGGAAACGCCGCGCACCCGCGCGCACAAGCTGGTGGCATTTGTTCGCGAGGCAGGGGAGGTCCATCCCAGGGACGTGGACGCGCACTTCTCGCACGGCACCGTCACCAACTACTGGGGCGGCTCGTCGAACGCCACGACGCACTTGCTCGAAGAGCTGCATTACCGGGGGTGGCTGCGGGTGACTCGTCGTGAACGCGGGATCCGCCTCTATGCGTCTCGCGAGGCGTCAGCGGCCGGCGACGGATTGTCACCACGCCAGCGCGTGGACGCACTGGTCGATGTCGTGGTGAACAAGTACGCGCCCCTGCCGGCCCTCTCTTTGTCGTACGCCATCCGGAGGCTGCGCTACGCCGTGCCGCAGTGGCGCTCGCACCTCGGGAGCGCACTGGCCAGGGCCCGCGAGAGGCTCGCGCACACGACGGTAGACGGCGTCGAGTGGTATTGGCCCGAGGGCGAGAGCCTGCGGCGCCAGGACCCTGACGATACCGTCCGCCTGCTCGCGCCGTTTGATCCCGTCGTCTGGGACCGCCGTCGCTTCGAACTGTTCTGGGGATGGCCGTACCGGTTCGAGGCCTACACACCGGCGGCGAAGCGCAAGTTCGGCTACTACGCGCTCCCGCTGCTCTGGCGCGACGGCATTATCGGCTGGGCGAACCTGGCGCTCGTCGACGGCGACCTGCGCGCCGACATCGGTTACATCGCGGCGGCGCCGAAAGACCGAACGTTCGCACGCGAGCTGGAAGCCGAACTCGAGCGCTTCCGGCACTTCCTCCGGCTAGACTGAGTGATCCCATGAACCAGAAGGGGCGCCTGGCGTCGGTCGACCTTCTCCGCGGCCTCGTGATGGTCATCATGGCGCTCGACCACGTGCGCGAATACGTCCATGGTCGGCGCAGAATTTCCGCGCCGAAGACCTGGCGCAGACGACGGCCGCGATTTTCTTCACGCGCTGGATCACCCATTTCTGCGCGCCGGTGTTTGCCTTCTGCGTCGGTCTTGGCGCCTGGTTCTGGCTGGAACGTCACGGCGGGAAGCTCGGCGAACTGTCACGCTTTCTGTGGACGCGCGGTCTCTGGCTGATCGTCCTCGAGTTCACGGTCGTGCGGCTGGGCTTCTTCTTCAATTTCGAGCACGACCTGTTCTTCCTGCTGGTGTTCTGGATGCTCGGCGCGAGCATGATCGTACTCGCGCTCCTGGTGCACCTGCCGTTCCGCGTTCTCGCCGTGCTGAGCGTCGGCATGATCCTGTTGCACCACCTCGCGGACGGCGTGACCGCCGCGTCGTTCGGCTCCGTCGGCCTGGCTCTGGAACGTGCTGCATCAGCAGGGAGCGATCACGACGCGATGGACGGTGCTCGCGGTTGGGTACCCGCTGATTCCCTGGATCGGTGTCGTGGGGGCGGGGTACTGCTTCGGGCGAATCTACCGATTGCCCGACGAGCAACGGCAGCGGCTGCTCATTCGATTCGGCCTTGGACTGACCGCCGCGTTCGTGGTGCTGCGCCTGGTCAACGCCTACGGAGATCCGCGCCCCTGGTCGGGCCAGTCGTCGGCCCTGTTTACGGTGCTGTCGTTCCTGAACACGTCGAAATACCCGCCGTCACTCATGTTCCTGCTGATGACACTCGGGCCGTCGATCGCGCTTCTCGGTCTGATGGATCGAGCCAGGCCGAGCGAACGGCAATCCGTTCCTCGTGTTCGGGCGGGTGCCGCTTTTCTACTTCGTCCTGCACATCCCGCTGATTCATGCCGTGCAGATCGCTATGACGTGGCTGCGTTACGGAGCGACGCCGTTCCTTTTCCTCCCGCCGCCCACGATCGCAACGCCTCGAGCGGTGTTCCCGGCCGATTACGGATGGAGTCTGGGCGTCACTTACGTCGTCTGGATTGGTGTCGTCGTGGCGCTGTATCCGATTTGCCTGTGGTTCTCGAGGATCAGGGCCCAGCGTCGGACGTGGTGGGCGAGCTATCTCTGATCCGGCGCTTACTTGAAGTTGGAGATCAGGATGGCATCGCGCAGGGCGGCTCCGCGCGCGAGCAGCATCATCCCGTCCCGCGAAACGTCGAACCGGGGGATCCACAGTTCGGAGAAGTTCGTCACCTTTTCGCGCGTCCCGCCCATCGCCGGTTGTTTCCAGATGTTCATGCGTTCGGCAGTCGTGAACAGCAACGACCGGCCGTCGGGTGTCCACGCAATGCTGCCGCTGCCGCTGGCGGGCGAAAAGTCGCCGATGGTGTTGACCGGTTTTCCGGTGGTGGCGTCGAGGACGCCAAGCGTGAGCGGCGACTGCAGATCGGCGCGGTAGAGCCCGGCGAGCAATTTGCCGTCCGGCGATGGAGCGGCACGTTCGAAAAGGCGCGCGACGAGCGCCGGCTCGCCGCCCTCGATCGACAGCCGGAAGGTCGCCGGTGTGCCGGCCTTCGAGGATGTGAAGTACAGCGAGCGGCCGTCTGGTGCCAACACCAGTGACGTCGGATCGGTCACCTCGGCAAGCCGTCGCGGATCAGAGCCGTCGCTGCCGGCGCGCCAGATGCCCACCGAGCCATCGCGCTCGGCGACGTAGACAACCGATTTACCGTCGAGGGAAACGGCGATCCCGCCCGGCCGCACGTCCTCCACCACCTCGCGTTGATCGCTGCCGTCAGCGGCCATCGTCCAGACCTGCAGCCTGGATCCCACCAGCTTCACATAGAAGATTCGCGGCTCCGCCGGGCTCCAGGCCACCCCGTGCGCCCCGGAGGTGCGCCCTTCCGGTAAGAGCTTCTCTTCGCCTCCAGCCAGGGGCATCACGCTCAGCCGCGTGGTCGCTTCGAAGGTGACGCTCAGGAGGTGCTTTCCGTCCGCGGTCATGCTGGCGTTGCGGTACTCGGCCGTGTCGGTCGTGATCCGGCGCAGTTCACCGGACGGGAAGGGCTGGAAGTAGAGCTGGCCCCCGTTCCCGGTCGAGTACATTCCCGGCATTCGACCGGAGATCACGACCCCGGAGCCGTCCGGCTTCCATCGCAGGAATGTCGCCGCGGCGAATACGGTTTGAAAGGGCGTTTCGGAGCGATCGTTGACGTCGACCACCACGAGGCCGGACCGGCGCGTTCGAGAGTTGCGGACCGCCGTGGCGATGTGGCGACCATCGGGGGACCATGCAGGCGTGGCGAAGAAGGTCGGGGCAAAGAACTCAGGGTCCCGCCGCGTCACCAGCGGTGCAGGTGACTCGCCGCCGGCGCCCGCGACCATCAGCGAGCTGGCGCCGTCAGCGGACTCAACCCGGTAGTAGGCGATCCTCGCGCCGTCCGGCGAGACGGTGACCGCACTGTCGATGCCTGTCAGTAACGCGCGCGGCACTCCGCCAAGCGTCGGTATGTTGAACAACGTGCCGCTCGGCTGGGCCGGGACCTTGACGGCGTAATAGATCGACGTCGCATCGGCCGAGAACGTGGTCCCCCAGAAGCCGCCGCTCGTGCGGGCCAGTTCGAGCGGCCGTCCACTTCTCGTCTGTCTCAGCCAGAGAGTCTGACCTCCGGGTGTCGACTCCGTGTAGGCGATGTACTTTCCATCGGGGGAAATCATGGCATCGGTGACGTTGCCGCTGTTGGTGATCTGCTCGAAGGTGAGTTCCGCGCCAGGGGTCTCCGGATCACGTGTCCGCCACATCCACGCCGCAGCGGCGATGATTGCCACCACCAGGACGGCCGCCGCTCCGAGGATGAGCGATCGCGAGCGCGGTGGCGACTCGGGAGCTGCCGCACTCACCATCGTCGGCGCCGATCCGGATCCAAGCTCGCGACCCAGATCGCGCAGATCGAGCGCCACCTCCTTCATCGACTGGTAGCGCTCGTCGGGGCTCTTGGCCAGGCACTTGCGGACGATCCGCTGCAACTCCGTTGGCGCGGATGGCGAGAGCTGGATGATCGGCGCCGGCTGCACGTGAATGATCTTGTGCAGGGTGTCGACAGCCGAGGACCCGCTGAACGGGCGCGACCCGGTTGTCGCCTCATACAGGATGCAGCCAAAGGAGAAGATGTCCGACCGATGGTCGACCGCCATGCCCTGAGCCTGCTCGGGTGACATGTATCCGACGGTCCCCATCACCACGCCGGGCGCCGTTCCGGATCCGCCGGGGATTCGAGTGACGGTCACATCATCGCCGTCCGCTGCGACGGGCGACGAATCCCGGCGCAGCTTCGCCAATCCGAAGTCGAGGACCTTCGCGTAGCCGTCCCCGATCATGAGGTTCTCGGGCTTCAGGTCCCGATGCACGATGCCGGCGGTGTGCGCGGCCGCAAGTGCCTCGGCCGCCTGACCGAGGTATTCCAGCGTCTTCTTGAGATCGACGCGTCGACCATCGAGAAGATGCCGCAAGGTCTCGCCCTGCACGAGTTCCATCGCGATGAAATGCACGGGACGGCCCGCGCCGTCGGGCGCGGCCTCGCCGATTTCGTAGATCGAGACGAGATGGGGGTGGTTGAGCGCGGACGCCGTGCGGGCTTCCTGGATGAAGCGCGCGAGCCGCTCCGAGTCACCAACGAGAGCTTCCGGGAGGACCTTCAGGGCGACCTGCCGCCTGAGCTCAGCGTCTTCGGCCCGATACACCTCCCCCATACCGCCGCGTCCGAGCAGCGGACCGACGCGATAGCGGCCGAGAGTCTTGCCTGAGAGCCAGGCGGAATCGCTCATGGATTGTGGGGAATCTTACCGCGGCCGGATGCGAGTAACATCTCCAAATAAGGAAGCACCATCATGGCAATCATCCAGAGCCTCGAGCGATGACTCGGCGGACCACGGTCGCCGGCGTGATCCTTGGGTTGACTGTCGCGGCGCTCGTCGCCCAGCAGGCGCCCACAGCGCTCACCTCGTCCACTTTGAAGTACGCGGCCTTCACAGCCCGGTTTGCACCCGACGGTGCGTTCACGCTCGGCGGGCCGGGTTGGCCGCCTTTCAGCGGTACCTGGAAGAGCGAGCGCGACGAGCTGACGGTCGTCTCGACCGGTGGCCCACCCGCCACCTGCGCGGCGCCGGGCCGGTATCGCTTCCAGGTCGACAAGACGCGCGTGGCGCTGACCGTCGTTGCCGATGACTGCGTGCCGCGACGCATGATCCTCAACGGGAGTACGTGGCGGCCCGAAGGCGAAGCCGCGCCGGTGCCCGAACGGAAGATCGTGCGTACCGGCCCCTCGACGCCACCGTCGTTGCCGAAGGCCGCCGCAGCGAAAGGCAGCTGGCCGTCGTTCCGCGGACTCAACGCCGCCGGCGTCGCCGACGGCCAGAACCTCCCCGATCGCTGGGACGGGAAGACAGGCGAAAACATTCTCTGGCGTACGCCGATCCCCGGCCTCGCGCACTCGAGTCCCGTGGTCTGGGGCGACAGGATCTTCGTCACCTCCGCCATCAGCAGCAAGGCCGGCGCAACCTTCAAGCCTGGACTCTACGGTGATGGCGATGCATCCGACGACGCGTCGCCGCATAAGTGGATGCTCTACGCGATCGACAAGAAGACGGGGAAGATCGCGTGGGAACGGATCGCCGCGGAAGGACCGCCCCGCAACAAGCGCCACATCAAGTCCACCTATGCCAGTGCGTCGCCGGCGACCGACGGTCGGGTCGTGGTTGCCTGGTTCGGCTCGCAGGGCGTTCACGCCTTCGATGTCAACGGCGCACCGCTCTGGCAGGTCGATATCGGCAAGGTCGACATGGGCGCCTACGACATCCCGTCCTTCGAGTGGGGACCAGCCAGCTCGCCCATCATCTGGAAGGACCTCGTCTTCCTGCAGGTGGACACCCAGACCGATTCCTTCCTCCTCGCACTGGACGTCGCGACCGGCAAGACGGTGTGGAAGACCGATCGCGACGAGCTGCCCTCGTGGGGAACACCCACCGTGATCACCACCGCGGCAGGCGACGAGCTGGTGACCAACGCGTCGAACTACATCCGCGGCTACGATCCGCGGACCGGCAAGGAGCTGTGGCGTCTTGGCGGCAGTTCCAAGATCACGGCGCCGACTCCCTTGCTCGTATCGGCCGGAAGCGATGCGGCCGAAGGCCTCATCATCGTGTCGAGCGGACGACGTCCGGAGCAGCCGATCTTCGCGATTCGTCCCGGCGGCCGAGGCGACCTGACGCTCGAGAAAGGCGTGGCGACGAGTGCCGCGGTGCCGTGGAGCAAGACCGGTCGTGGCTCCTATATGCCGACACCGCTCGCCTACGACTCGATCCTCTATGTCGTCGCCAACAACGGCGTGTTCGACGCGTATGATCCGAAGACCGGGGCGGAAATCTACCGGAGCCGGGTCGAACCGGTTGGCAGTGGCTTCAGCGCGTCGCCGGTTGCGGCCGACGGCCGGATCTATCTCCCCAGCGAGGATGGCGACATCATCGTGGTGGCGGCCGGACGCGAGTTCAAGCAGCTCGCCGTGAATCCAATGGGCGATCTCGTCATGGCGACCCCGGCGCTGTCTGATGGCGTCATGTACGTGCGGTCTGCCTCGAGCCTCTTTGCTGTCGGCAAAAAGTAATGGATCGACCTCGTCGGACCCGTGCCGCTTTCGCGATCGCAATCGCGCTGCTGCTGATCCTGCCGCTGTCGGCTCAGCGGCGCGGACGCTTCGGAGGATTCGGTGCAGGGCCGAGCGCCGGCGCGTCAGTTCCCTACGACGGGCAATTCACCATCGTCCGGCTCTGGTATGCGAACTATGGCGGGTGGTCGTTCGACTACCCCGACATGGAGCAGAACCTGACGTTGATCCTGAACGAGCTGACCTCGCTGCGCGTACGACCGAACGGCAGCAATATCCTTCGGATGGATGATCCCGAACTCATGAAGTTCCCGGTCGCCTACCTGTCGGAGCCGGGCTATTGGTATCCAAGCGAGAGCGAGGCCCTCGGTCTGCGGACATACCTTGCCAAGGGCGGCTTCCTGATCGTCGACGACTTTCACTTCGAGCAGGAGTGGCGGGTGTTCGAAGCCGCGATGCGGAAGGTCCTGCCGGATGCGCGGATCGACCAGTTGCCGCTGCCGCACCAGGTGTTCAATGCGTTCTTCTCAATCAAGTCGCTGGACGTGCCATACCCCGGACGGCTGGGTGAGAGCGGGTTGATGGGGGAGTTCTACGGGATCCACGAAGGGAACGATCCCTCCAGCCGGCTCATGGTCGTCATCAACTACAACATGGATGTCGGCGACTACATGGAGCACTCAGGGCGCGGCTGGTATGCCTCCGCGCCGACGAACGAGGCCTTCAAGTTCGGCGTGAACTACTTCATCTACGGCCTGACGCACTGATCGTCGACATTCCCGCGCAGCGGCTCCACCGCCAGCGCATCGCTCGTCCGCGCCGGACAACACCGGCGGAACTGGTTGCTCACCTTGGCGCTGTCCAGGCGCAGGAATACCCTTTCGCGAAGTGGGCCCTCGGGCTACGACTGGGCGCAAGCACGACCGACGCCGATATCGAGCGGGCCTTCGCGGAAGGATCCATTCTCAGGACGCACGTGATGCGGCCGACCTGGCACTTTGTCGCCGCCGAGGACATCGGCTGGATGCAGCGCCTGACCGCGCCTCGCGTGCGGACCGCGATGTCGTCTTACCTGCGTCAGCAAGGCATGGACGTCAAGCTGCTCACCCGCTGCGCCACGATCTTTGAGCGTGCCCTGGCGGGGGGTGTCTTTCTCACCCGCGTCGAGCTCGGGCAACGGCTCGCACGCGCACGCATTTCGCTGACGCCGATGCAGCTCGGATTCGTCGCCATGCACGCAGAGATCGAGGCGATCATCTGCAGTGGTCCGAGGCGAGGCACGCAATTCACCTATGCATTGATCGGCGAGCGCGCGCCACACCAGCGGCATTGGAGGGTGACGAAGCGCTGGCGGAGCTGACGCGGCGGTTCCTGCGCAGCCACGGGCCCGCGAGCGTGCGCGATTACGTCTGGTGGTCCGGCCTCAAGACCGGCGACGCGAGGCGCGGGCTGGACATGATCAAGGCGAAGAGGTTCGAGCAGCACGGCGTCACCTACTGCTCGATCACGCGCGAGGCACCGGCACCAGCGGACGGCGTCCACCTGCTGCCCATCTACGACGAGTACCTCGTCTCGTACCGCGACCGGGTTGCGGTCCCGCACGGTCCATCGACCATTCGCCGTGGTGTCACGGCCGTCCAGTTCCGGCACGCCGTGGTTATCGACGGCCAGGTGGCAGGCACCTGGACAGTCGAGCGGCGTCGTGATGCGACGGTGGTTGCGGTGACGCCGATGCGAGACGTCACCGCGCGCGAGCGGCGCGGCATCGAGGCCGCGTCGCTCCGCTACGGACGTTTCCTGGCTGCTCCGGTGTCGGTGTCTGTCACCCCGGGCCGGTAAATTTCAGCTTCCGGGGGGCAGCCCTGAAGGGCTGCGCTACTCGTGCTTGTGCGATGCCGGCAGTCCGAACTTCTCGACGGTGTCACCCTCGAAGTCGAACTCGATCAGGATCGCCGGTTCGCCGCCGAGCACGACACCGTCGTGGCCGGGATCGATTTCTACCGGCATCGGCGCGACGAAGTCCACCTTGCAGCCGTCCGCATACCGGATCTCGATGTGTCCGCTCACCAGGAATCCGACGTGGGCGTGCATGCAGTAGTCCGTCCCGACGAGCCCCTTCATATCCCTCGACCATCGGAAGTCCGCTGGATAGACGACCCGTTTCACCCGGCCGGAACCGACGCGGGCGATGTCCATGACGACGCCAGCCACCTCGCGCCGCTCGGCGCCCTTTACCGGTGCATTGATCGAATCACTGCCAGCCATGCCTGATCCCTCCATGTGTGAAATGGTCGAGCGGCCATTGTAGGCGAACGTGGCATCACGATTGCTCTATTGATGTCAGCCGCGCTCGAACCCCACTCTGGGGTGTCGACAACTACCCATCCCCCCTGACGGGAGGCGAACTATGCCTCCCGACCTGTCCTCTCTTTCTCACCTGCACTATGCTGTGGATGTTCATGCTCTGAGGCCTTGCGTCCACATCTGAGGAGAGTCGTATGCGTTACACAATCCGCATGTCTGCCCTTGCTGCCGCCGCGTTACTCACGTTGGCAACGCCGGTGGCCGCCCAGACCCCTGAGGGTGTCATGGGCGAGCTCCTTACTGACCTGGGCATGGTGGAAAAGAAGATCATGGGTCTCGCCAATGCGATGCCCGCGGCTGCCCACGAGTGGCGTCCCGGCAAAGGCGTCCGCTCCACGAGCGAGACCTTGATGCACATCGCTGCCGACAATTACTTCTTCCCGGCGGTCATGGGCGTCACGGCACCCGCTGAGACCGGGATTACCAAGGAGTATCCGACCGCAGCCGCTTTCGAAAAGAAGGTGCTGACCCGGGACGCCCTCATCGCCGAGCTGCAGAAGTCATTCGCGTTCCTGAGGGCGACGATGACTGCAGTTCCGGCGGCGAAGATGAACGAGCCCATCGACATGTTCGGCCAGAAGACGACGAATCGCGGCGTGTGGATTATGGCGGTGGGTCACCTGCACGAGCATCTCGGTCAGCTGATCGCCTATGCCCGTTCGAACAACGTCACACCGCCCTGGAGCAAATAGGGCTCAATACATCAACTCCCAACTCCCAACCGCCAACTCCCGAACGTCGGGAATCGGAGGTTGGAAGTTGGGAGTTGCCTTTCCTAGCGGCGGATGTCGCGGCCGCCGTACGTTGTGAAGTCGCGTTCCAGTTCGGCAGCATGCGCCGCGTCACGTGCGCGCGTGCCGAGGACGATCCCGCCACCCCGGATGCCTTCGTCGTAAACCTTGGCCCGTTCCTCCGGAATGCCGGCGCCAATCAGCGCGCCGATCAACGTGCCCGCCGCACCGCCGGCGCCCGCACCCGCAATCGCGCCGGCCAGGGGGCCAGCGACGACGAGGCCGATGCCGGGAATGGCGATGGACGTGGCCGCGGCGAGCAGTCCGCCGAGCAGCGCACCGACGCTGATCCCGGTCGCACCGCCCACACCGGCGCCCTCGGCGGCCTTCGAGCCGCTGGCGAACTCCGTGCCCGGCTTCACATCGCCGAAGTGGCGCTGCCGGGTTTCGTCCGACATCAGCACGCTGACGTCGTCTGACTTGTAGCCGTGCTTCGTGGTCAGGTCGTTGTAAGCCCGGCTCGCATGGTCGGGGCTGTCGTAGAGACCGGTGACGAAGTTGCCGCTGCGGTAGGACGAGTCCGGTCCTGTGAGATCGACATCGTTTGCGGCCTGGCGCGCGCGGCCGGCGGCATTCTCCATCTCCCCTTCGCGTTCCATGCGATCGAGGCCGAGGAGAGATCCGGTAGCATCCTTGACCGCTCCCTTGGCGCGCTGGCCGGCGGCGGATACCTCTTCCGTCAGTGTTCCCGATGCAAAGCCTCGACCTGACGAGGTGCTGTCAGGCACCGTGCGGCCCGGCACACCATCGGTCTCGTCGAAGACGTCATTCTGCGCCTGGCGGGCGCGGCCGGATGCATTCTCGAGTTCACCTTCGCGCTCGAGGCTGCGATTACCGGTCACGGAGCCGAGCGCGTCTTTGGAAGCGCCCTTTACCCGTTCGCCGAATGCCGAGACTTCTTCCTTGAGGGAATCATCACGGCGCGAAAAGTCGTCTGCCATTACACACACCTCCTGGCGAACGCGTGAAATACGGTTCGCATCTCGAAGCATCGCAACTGTGCTGCCACGTTCGAGCCCGGCCGTTGGCGAATGGCGCGCGTCATGTATTGCGGATACCGGAGGGTTCAGTGAGAGATGAGCTGAAGAAGTTCTACGAGATGGCCGACGCGATTGAGATCGCGATGATGACGACCCGGCGACCCGACGGTCACATGGAATCGCGCGCGATGGCCAACCAGAAACCGGCCAAGGGTGCGGACCTGTGGTTCGTCACCACTGAGAATACGGGGAAGCTGCGTGATATCGAGCACGACCCACATGTGAATCTGTCGTACTACAAGGACCGGACGCGCGAGTGGATCTCGGTCAGCGGTCTGGCGAAAATCTCGCGCGACCGGCAGAAGATTCGCGAGTTGTATGCGGAGGACTGGAAGATCTGGTTTCCGGATGAGGGCGATCCCCGGCACGGCACGCCTGATGATCCTCGGATGGTGCTGATCGGCGTGGACGTTCATGCCGCTGTGTTCCTCGAGGTGGACAAGCCGCAGCCGGTCGTCCTCTATGAGTTGGCCAAGGGCTGGCTCACCGGCAGCGACCCGGACCTCGGCCAGATGCACCATCTCGAAGCAACCGCACCGCTGACCAGCGCGGCGATTGCGCCCGTGCGTCCAGGGTTATGGGGAATCGGCAAGCTCGGCTAACCTATTCCAGCCGATTCCCTACCTAACCCCGATGTTCAGCAACCTCGACCATATTTTCGCGAGCCTCGCCATTGAGCCGGAAAGCTGAGGACGCCCTCCGCCGAAGCGAGGAAGGGCATCGCGCCGCGGAGGCGTCGCTCCGCGAGAGTCGTGACGTGTTGTCGCTGGCGATGCGCGGCGGCCGCATGGGCGCGTGGTCGCGCAACATGCTCACCAACGAGGTGTGGTGGAGCCGGGAGCTCGAGGAGCTGTTTGGTCTCGAGCCCGGAGGATTCGAACGGAGCTTGACGGGCTTTCAGTCGTTCGTCCACGAGGCCGACCGTGAGCAAGTAGACAGGATCGTCGAATCCGCCGTTACCTCGCGCACCGACTACGTCATCGAGTTCCGCTTCAAGCATGCAGACGGCAGTCACAGGTGGATGGAGGGGCGGGGGCGAGGCATCTATGGACCCGACGGCGCGCCGACCTGGCTCTATGGGATCGGGATCGACATCACCGAGAGGAAGGTTGCCGAGCACGCGATCGCGGCGGCGCGTGAGGCCGCCGGCGCCGACGCCGAGCGCCTGAGCCTCGCGCTCGAAGCCGCGCGCCTCGGCGACTGGAAATGGGACGCCCGAACCGACCTCGTGACCCTTTCGGCGCGTGCCGCGGAGATTTTTGCGCTCGCGCCGGGCGCGGCCTTGACGTGGACCGATCTGCTCGAGCGCCTCCACCCCGATGATCGCGAATCATCCCAGCTCGCGCTCGAGCGCGCCATCCAGGCGCGCGAGCCGGTACTCGACGGAGTACCGGCTGATCGCGAATGGGCGCGAGCGATGGGTCATTGCCAGTGGACGTGCGCGCTACGACGCGGCGGGCGCCGTCACGGGCATGTTCGGCGTCATCCAGGACATCACCGGCGACCGGCTCCTGCTTCGCCTCGACGATGCGGTTCGCGGCATGGTGGATGCGGAGGAGATCACCCACACGTCCGCCCGGATGCTGGGTGATCACCTCGACGTGAACGGCTGCGCGTACGCCACCGTCGACGCCGACGAGGATACGTTCGAGGTCTTCGACGACTACAGCAAAGGCGCGCGCAGCCTGCGGGGCCGCTACCGGTTCCAGGATTTCGGTCTCGAGTGCCTCCGCCTCATGCGCGCCGGACAGCCCCATGTGGTGTCGGACAGTCGAACGGATCCGCGGATCGATGACCACGAGCGCGTGGCTTACGAGCAGACGGGCATGCGCGCCGTGATCTGTGTGCCTGTCAAGAAGTCCGGCCAACTCGTCGCCGGCATGGCGATCCACACCCTCGAGCCGCGCCAGTGGACGCCGGCGGAGGTGGAACTGGCGCAGCGTGTCGCGAGCCGCTGCTGGGAGTCTGTCGAGCGCGCGCGCGTCCAGCGCGAACGTGCCAGCCTCCTGGCCGCCGCCGAAGCCGCGAACCGCGCGAAGGATGAGTTTCTCGCGATGCTCGGTCACGAGCTTCGCAATCCGCTGTCACCGATCCTCACGGCGCTGCAGTTGATGAAACTGCGCGGCGACGATTCGTCATTGCGCGAGCGGGTGGTGATCGAACGGCAGGTCACGCACTTGACGCGCCTGGTGGACGATCTGCTGGATGTCTCGCGCATCGCGCGCGGCAAGGTCGAGCTCAAGACCGAGATCATCGAGATCACCGAGATCGTTGCGCGTGCCATCGAGGTCGCGAGCCCGCTTCTCGAGCAGCGCACCCAGACGCTGGCGATCGATGCGCCCGGACCGGGCTGCTGGTCGACGGCGATCCGGCGCGTCTGACCCAGATCGTCTCGAACCTCCTGACGAATGCGTCGAAGTACACAAAGCCAGGCGGTCACATCGCGGTGTCGGTCGGCGCGGACCAGTTCGACGCGGTGATCCGCGTGCGTGACAACGGGGTCGGCATTGCCGCCAGCGTTCTTCCGCGCGTCTTCGATCTGTTCGTCCAGGGCGGCCAGCTGATCGATCGTGCCGAAGGAGGCCTCGGGCTCGGCCTCACCATCGTCCGCAGTCTTACGGAGCGTCATGGCGGAACGGTCTCGGCCTACAGCGACGGACCGGGGAAGGGTAGCGAGTTCGTGGTGCGACTGCCGCTGGCGCAGGCGCAGCGTGGCGACGCTCACCCCGCGAGCGACGCTTCCTCAGGACTGACGTCGGAGCAGCCTGCCGGCTTCCGCGTGCTGATCGTGGACGACAATGCCGATGCCGCCGAGATGCTGGCGTATGCGCTTGGTCTGGATGGGCACCACACCTGGGTCGCTCATGATGGTCCGCAGGCGATTCACCTGGCCGTCACCGCACGGCCGGCGGTTGCGTTTCTCGATATCGGTCTGCCCGTGATGGACGGCTACGAGCTGGCCAGCCGCCTGCGTGAGATACCCGGCCTCGAAGGGATCCGGCTGGTCGCCGTCACCGGTTACGGACAGGACTCGGATCGCCAGCGCTCGGCAGAGGCCGGTTTTCATCACCACCTGGTCAAACCCGTCGACCTCGATGACGTCCATGCCGTGCTGGAGGGCCTGATGGAGGAGCCATCATCCTGATGGCTGCGAAGGCCGCGAATGCGGTACTGAATGTTGGCGGCCGCGAGGTCGCGGTTTCGAATCCGCAGAAGGTCCTGTTCCCCGAGGCCGGGTACACGAAGCTGGACCTCGTGCAGTATTACCTCGCGGTCGCCACCGGTGCGCTGCGTGGATCCGGCGGGCGGCCCAACGTGCTGGTCCGCTATCCGAATGGGATCGGGAGCGACTTCTTCTATCAGAAGCGTGCACCCGACTCGCGTCCGGACTGGATCGAGGTCGTGGAGCTGCGATTCCCTTCCGGGCGAACCGCCGAAGAGGTAGTGCCTCGGGACGCGGCCGCCCTGGCCTGGATGGCAAATCTCGCCTGCCTCGAGCTGCACCCGCACCCCGTGCGCGCCGATGATCTCGACCACCCGGACGAACTTCGCGTCGATCTCGATCCGGTGCCGGGCGTCACCTGGCAGCAGATCAAGGACGTTGCGACGGAGGTCCAGGCCGCGCTCGCGGACCTGGGACTCGTCGGGTGGCCAAAGACGTCCGGCTCGCGCGGGCTCCACATCTACGTCCGGATCGAACGACGCTGGACCTTCACCGAGGTGCGCCGCGCGGCGCTGGCCTTTGCGCGCGAAGTCGAGCGCCGCACACCCGCCCTCGCCACGAGCAAGTGGTGGAAGGAGGAGCGCCACGGGGTCTTCCTCGACTACAACCAGAACGCGAAGGACCGCACCATCGCGGGCGCCTACTCGGTGCGTCCTACCGCGGACGCGCGGGTGTCGGCGCCGTTGCGGTGGGAAGAAGTCGCGCTGTGCGATCCGGCGGAGTTTACGCTGGCGACCATGCCGAAGCGTTTCGAGACGATCGGCGACGTCCATGCCGGCATGGAAGACCGGGCCTACTCGCTGGACTCGCTGTTGGAGCTCTCGGCGCGGCAGGAGAGGGAAGGCCTCGGTGATGCGCCGTGGCCGCCGCACTACAAGAAGCAGGCGGGTGAGCCCGCGCGCGTCCAGCCGTCCAAACGCCGCCAGTCCTCCAAGCCGCTGATCGAGATCGTTCGCGCGCAGCAGGAGAAGGATGCGCTGGTGTACCTCGAAGGATGGAAGGCGCGCCATCCGGAAGCGGCCGGGCACCTGGAGCCGGCCGACGTTCTCGTCGACCGGATGCGCGGACGTTACAAGACGTGGACGCGGATCAGGGTGAATCTCGAGCACGTGCCTGAAGCGATGCGCCCGGCGCAGGGACCGGTCGAGGATCTGCCGTAGGCGGGCGGCTCAGCGTCCCTTCGAGCCGGCGCCGAAGACCTTCGCCAGCTCATACGCCGCAGTCACTTCGAGCTGATCGTAGCGGCAGTCCGACGGTGGCTTGTCGGCGCGCCACCGCAGGAACGTCGCCGCATGCCGGAAGCGGTCCCCCTGCATGTGGTCGTACTTGACCTCGCACACCCGCTCGATACGGAGCGGCTCCCACGACAGGTCTTTGCCGGCGCTCCACCGGCTCTGTCCCCCGGGCATTCGTGTCGTCCCGTGTTCGTCCGTGGTGGCCCACTCGCGCCATGGATGCTTGTCGAGCGCGCCCTTGCGCAGCGGCTCGAGTTCCGCCGCCAACTCCTTCCGCCTCACCATGGTGAACGACGATGTCACGCCGACATGGTGCAGCGTCCCTTTCGCATCGTAGAGGCCGAGCAGCAGCGAACCGACATGCGTGCCCTTACCTTCCTTGTGCCACCGGAACCCCGCCACCACGCACTCGGCCGTCCGCGCGTGCTTGATCTTCAACATGGCGCGCTTGCCCGGCAGGTAACGCTCGCTCTCGGGTTTGGCGATGACGCCGTCGAGGCCGGCCCCTTCGAACCTGGCGAGCCAGTCGGTTGCGAGGGCGCGGTCGCGCGTCACCGGCGTGAGGTGGATGGGCGGCTTGACGCCGGCGAACGCCTTCTCGAGGATCTGCCGTCGCTCGGTTTGCGGTTTCGTCGCGGAGGTCACGGCCGTCGAGGGCGAGAATGTCGAAGGCGATGAACGAGGACGGCGTCGCTTCCGCCAGCTTGGCGACGCGTGACGCCGCAGGGTGAAGCCGCAACTGGAGCGCATCGAAGTCCAGGCCACGATCGCGTCGCGATGACGATCTCGCCGTCGACGACACAATCATCGGGCAGGCCGGCAAGAAGCGCGTCGTGCAGCTCGGGGAAGTAGCGGTCCAGGGGCCGGAGGTCACGGCTCTGGATGAAGATCGTCAGGTCCGCGCCGGAAGACGATCGATCGGAAGCCATCCCACTTCGGCTCGTAGAGAAACGTGCCTTCCTTCGGCAGTTCGTCGGCGAGCTTGGCGAGCATCGGCTCGATCGGGGCAGGGATGGAAAACTCAGGTTCGCGCGTCGCCATTCCCCGGTTGTATCACGTGGCCTATTGGGCGCGGGCCCATCGAGAGGCACCAGCACCTGGAGGAGGCCGGTTGACCCGCCGGCGGGCCCAAAAGGACTATTTTGACGAATTTGACCGAATCCCCGAAAAGTGCGCTACACTACCGCTTCGCTCTAGACCAGCCTGCGCGCAATCTGCGCCGACTGCCTCCCGGGCAGGCGTTGTTGGTTTAACTTCCTCACGACCTGCCAGAGCGAATTTACTCACTCAAAGGACAATCGCAATGGCAGCACCAATGAACGGCACGATCAAGCGTCTCGTCAGCGACAAGGGTTTCGGATTCATCCTCGCCGACGACGGCAACGAGTACCTCTTTCACAACTCGGCGTGCACTGACACCCGGTTTGATGACCTGCGTGAAGGCCAGGGCGTCACGTTCGAGCGCGGCCAGGGTCCGAAGGGTCCCCGGGCAGAGAACGTAAAGGTTTCGTAGTCGGCGTTTCCGGCGGTCATCCGCCGGACGTCGTGAGCGTCAACGGGTTACGGGAACATCCTGCTGACGCTGAAAGACCAGGGCCCCTGTGGCGCTGCGCAACTGCACCTGCAGCGCAAGCGGCGCCAGGGGGGCTTTCCCACCCTGATACACCCTCGAAAACGCAGTCACCGCGTCTCGTGCGGTGAAGTCGCGCCTCGTGGTCTGCGCCACCGGCAGCAGGGCGCGAAGCGCGTCCCTCGGCGCCGCCACTGGACGTCCGTTGCGCTCAGCACGATCCCGGTCATCGATGCCTTCCCCTTGCCGAAATCCGGTACATCCACCCTCGGGTGTTAAACTGCGCCCACCCCAGCGGAGGACAGAGTAGATGACGAACATGATCGACGTGAATGCCCCGGCGTTGCAGGCGCGCGTCACGAATATTCTGAAAGACCCCAAGAGCGAATGGCCGGTCATCGCGGCCGAGGCGACGACCACCGAGAAGCTGTACAGCTCCTATATCGTCCCGCTCGCGGCCATCCCTGTCATCGCCAGCTTCATCGGCATGAGCATCATCGGCATCTCGCTCCCGTTTGTCGGCTTCATACCGCGTCGGGATTGTCCGCGGGCTCGTCAACGCGTTTGTCACCTACGTCATCTCACTGGTCATGGTTTACGTGGCAGCGATGATCGTCGACAAGCTCGCGCCGAAGTTCGAGTCCACCCCCAACCAGATCCAGGCGCTGAAGCTGGTGGCGTATTCGTACACCGCGGCGTGGGTGGCGGGTGTGTTGAACGCCCTGCCCGTCCTGATGCCGCTCGCCATCCTCGCCGGTCTCTACTCCATCTACCTGTTCTACACCGGCCTGCCGGTGATGATGAAGACACCGGAGTCGAAGGTGGTGCCCTACATGGTCGTGAGTGCGGTCGTGATGATCTGCCTGGCGATCCTGGTGGGCATGTTCACGGCGGCGCATCACCGGTGTGTCCGGCACCGTCTACCAGGGTTGAGAGCCCCAGTCTGATGCCCGAGAGCACTCGCCGGCTGTCGATGCTCCGGTCCTACACACCGGCCGACCTGCTGACGCTCGCCAATGCGAGTTGCGGCACGCTGTCGGTCTTTGCCTGTCTCAGTTACATCGAGGACGACCGGTCCACGGTGCTGTGGGCGGCGTTCCTGCTGCCGGTCTTTGCCCTCGTCTTCGATGTGGCCGACGGCTACGTGGCGCGGCTCTCGGCTGACCGGCAGTCGCGCCTCGGTGCGGATCTCGATTCGCTCGCGGACATCGTGTCGTTCGGGGTCGCGCCGGCCGTCCTCGGCTACACGCTCGGCCTGCGCGGCCTGTGGGACGTGCTGCTGCTCACCTACTTCGTCTGTTGCGGCATCAGTCGTCTCGCGCGCTTCAATGTCACGTCCGAGGCGCTGACCAACGTCGCGACGGGGAAGGTCCGTTACTTCGAGGGCACGCCGATACCCACCAGCGTCCTGCTCGTCATCCTGCTGGCCGTTCTCCACCAGTTCGCGCTCACCGGTGAGCATTTCCCGCTCGGCAGTGTCCACCTCGCCGGCAAGGCCTTCCATCCGTTCTCGCTGCTCTACTTCCTCAGCGGCAGTTTGATGATCAGCACCGTCCACGTGCCGAAGCCCTGACGGTTCCAGGGCTCGAGCAGGGCGGCGTATCATTGCTCCTCCGATGAATCAGACGCTTCGTGTCGCCTTTCTCGGCTGCGGCTTTATCACCGGCGTCCACAGCCGGAACCTGAAGGGACTGCGTCACCAGATCGCTTCCAGCTATGCGAGCCGCGACGCTGCGCGGGCCGCGGAGTTCTGCCGTCTTCACCAGGGGCAGGGCAGTTTCGACAGCTATGAGCGCGCCATTCACGATCCGGCCATCGATGCGGTCGTCATCGCGGTCCCGCCGAAGTTCCATCTGCCGTTGACCCTCGAGGCGCTGGCGGCCGGCAAGCACGTGCTCGTCGAGAAGCCGGCGTTCCTCACCATGGACGATTACCTCGCTGTCCGCGCCGCCCGGGATCGGGCCGGCCGCGTGGTCCTGGTCGGCGAGAACGATCACTACAAGCCGCTCGCGGTCACGTTGCGCCGGCTGCTCGCGGACGACGTCATCGGCGAGATGGTGTTCGCGCACTTCACCACCATTGCGAAGCGGTTGAAAACCGCGGACGACTGGCGCAACGACGAGTCGATGGCCGGCGGCGACGCCTTCTTCGAGGAAGGCATCCACTGGCTGCACATCGCCGGCAGCCTCGGGCCGAAGATCGTGCCCGAGTCCGTCCACGGATACCGTCCGCCGCCATCCGGCGAAGGTCCCGACAAGCGCGCCAAGAGCATGATGGTCGCCTTCCAGTACGACAATGGCGCCGCCGGGTCGCTCTACTACTCGCGGGAGGTGCCGTCGCTGTTGAAGGGACTGCGCGTCTCGAAGCTGTTCGGGCGCAAGGGGATCATCAGCTTCGAGTCCAACGGCGCGTTCCTGCTGGCGCGTGGCCAGGGGATGCCGAGAATCACGTTCCCGGGCTTCAGAGATATCCGCGGCTACCAGGCGATGTACCGGGACTTCTACGCGGCCATTCGCGACGGACGGCAACCGGAAATGAGTCTCGAGCGGGCGATCGAAGACCAGGTGCTGATGGACCGCGTCTACCGCACGCTCGGGCGCGTAGCGCGCGAATGGAAGAGGGAATAAGGAAGATGGAAAAGACCTCACGGCCGACCAACAGGTCGGTCGATATGATCACTTTTCCCTTTTCCCTCTTCCCTTTTAGGAGAGCAGCAGCTCGAGGTCTTCGGTCCGAAGGTTCCTGATCAGCGCAGGGTCGGCCGACAGGATGGCGTCGGCCAGCTCCCGCTTCGACGCTTGAAGCTCGGCGACCTTCTCTTCCACCGTGTCCTTGGCGATCAAGCGGTAGGCGAACACGTGCCGCGACTGGCCGATCCGGTGGGCGCGATCGATCGCCTGCGCCTCGGCCGCCGGGTTCCACCACGGATCCAGCAGGAACACGTACTCGGCGGCGGTGAGGTTGAGACCGAGCCCGCCGGCCTTGAGGCTGATCAGGAAGACGCGGCACGCCGGATCGTTCGAGAAGCGTTCGACGCGCTCGCCGCGATCACGCGTCTTGCCATCGAGGTATTCGTAGGTCACGCCGGCCTCGTCCAGCCGCAGCCGGAGCAGTCCGAGCAGCTCGGTGAACTGGGAGAAGACGAGTGCCTTGTGCCCCTCGTCGATCAGCTCCAGCAGGTGCGGCACGAGGACGTCGAACTTGGCCGAGGGCGCATCGGGCTTCCGCTTGTCGACCAGGCCGATGTGGCTCGCGGCCTGCCGCAGGCGCAGCAGCGCTTCGAGCACGTGGATCTTCGACTTGGCGAGGCCGTCCTGTTCGACGCGCTTCATCAGCGAGGTCCGGTAGAAGGCGCGGAGCTGGTCGTAGGCGTGCCGCTGCGGCTCGTCCAGCTCGACGTAGATGGTCTGCTCGGTGCGCGAGGGCAGCTCGGGTGCGACCTGGGTCTTCGTGCGTCGAAGGATGAGCGGCTTGAGCGCGCGCGAGACCAGCGCGAGGTCCTCGCCGCCGTCGCGTCCCTGGATCACCGACGCCTTGCGGAACGCGCTCGATGTGCCGAGCAGCCCCGGGTTCAGGAACTCGAACAGGCTCCACAGCTCGCCGATGTGGTTTTCGACCGGCGTGCCGCTCAGCGCCAGCTTGTGGCGGCCGCGCAGCAAACGCACCGCTTTGGACGAAGCCGTGGCCGCGTTCTTGATCGCCTGCGCTTCGTCCAGGATGACGTAGTCGAATTCCTCTTCCGACAGCCGGGCGGCATCGCGCCGCAGCGTGCCATAGGTCGTCAGCACCAGGTCGTAGTCGGCGATCGCATTGTCCGCACGCTGCGGGCCGGTGTAATCGAGAACACGCAGCTCCGGCGCAAACCGTTTCGCTTCGGCCATCCAGTTGAAGACCAGCGACCGCGGCACGACCGCGACCGACGGCCGGCGCGGGCCATCCTGCTCGATTCGCCGCGCCTCGAGCAGCGCCAGCACCATGACGGTCTTGCCGAGGCCCATGTCGTCGGCGAGGCAGCCGCCGAAACCGAACCGCCGCAGGAAGTCGAACCAGGCGAGCGCATCGCGCTGGTAGTCGCGGAGCGTGCCCTTGAAGGTGGCCGGCACTTCGACGTCGGCGACACCCTTGAACGAGGTCATCGCCGCGCGCGCCCGCATGAACGCCTCGTCGACGTCCACGGCGGGCTGCGCTTCGAGCAGGGCGTCGAGCAGCGCCGTCTGGGACGGCTTGTAGCGAACATGGTCCTCGTGCACGTCGCCGAAGCCTGCGATCCGCACGTAGCGGCGCAGCCAGTCCTCCGGCACCATCCCGCGCGTGCCATCCCCCAGCAGGATCGTGCCCTCGCCTCGCCGCAGCGCCGCCAGCATCGCGGTGAGCGGCACGGTCCGGCCGTCCCCGAAGTCGATGTCGCCGTGCAGCTCGAACCAGTCGATGCCGGACCTCACCTGCACGCGCATGTTCTGCGCCGTCCGGAACGCGGCGCCTTCGGCTTCGACATGCCAGCCCTCGGCGACCAGCGTGCGCACGGCGCGGCCGAACTGCGTGACCGCGACGCTGAACTCCGATCCAACCGTCCCGGGTGTCCACGGCCGCCGGAACCCAAGCTGCTGCAAACGCTGGAGCGCATCCATCTCGGCGGCGGCGTTCCGCTTGATCATCCGCCGGCGCTCGGGATCGTAAGGCGTCGTCCGCGCTTCGCGCGGGACGATGGTGCCGTCGTAGTCGAACTCGACGACCGCGGTGAGCTCGTGGTCGTCGGCGAAGCGCGGTTGCGACTTCGCGCGCTCAACCCGCACCCGTGGACGCGGCGTCGTCTCGAGCACCTCGTAACGGAGGTCCTCGGGAAGTACCACCGGGTCGACCCGGCTCCGCGCCAGTGTCTCGACGAGTCGCGGCGTTGCATCCGGAGGGAAGGTCGGCTGCCGATGGACGCGCCGCAGCTCCGCGAGCCACGAGAAGGCGCCGCCATGCTCGAGCCGCGACAGCGTGCCGCGCGCGATCATGTGCCCGGTCGCGAGGACGAGTTGCGGCTCGCTCACGTCCATGCGCTCGTCGCCGCGGGTCAGCGCCCCGGACAGCTCCCGTCGTCCGTCGCCCGCGTCCCGGAGGTCCAGCTTGAAGACCCAGGGCAGACCTTCGTCGGCCGACACCGGGCGGAGCTCGTCGGCGGGCCCATCCGTGTCGCGAAGAAACAACCGCCGCGTGGTGGCGAGCAGCCACAGGGCGCGATCGGTGATCGGCCCTTGCAGCCGGAAGGACGCCCGGGCGTAGACGGGGTTGGCAAACGAGGTGCTCACGTAGGGATCCGCCGCGCCCACGAGCGTGGCGAGGATCTCGCGGTCGGCCGCATCGGGCAGCTGCTCGATCTCGGACGGCTCGAAGGCGGCAGGCTGCGGCCGTCCCCAATCTCCGCTCTTCTTGCGCTGCCGCCACTGAACCTGTACCGCGACGCCGTGACCCTGGAGCGTCAGCGCACGGTCGATGATGTAGAGGAGCTCGCCGTTGGTGTAGCGGGAAACTGAGCGGGCTGAGTCTCCGGCCGCGGCCTGCTGGAGGACGCCGTCAAGGAATCGCTCCCACGGATCCGGCATCCGTCGCGGTGCCTCGCCCTGACCACCGCCACCCGCGGGCGGCGTGCCTGCCGCTCCCTGGCTGACGTCGAGCCAGGCGTCCTGTCCGTCGGCGGGGATCAGGCCTTCGGCGTCGGCTGCAAGCACGACAGCCCAGATGTGCTTGCAGATGTCGTGGCGATCGAGAAAGAACGGGCACTCGCAGGCGCCGGTGTAACCCACGCCCTCGCGATTGAGCGTGACGTGGTAAACGCGGGTGCCGCGGACCTGGGCCGAGACGAAGTCCGCCGATGCGTCCAGGATCGTGACCGTGCCGGTGACGAAGTAACCGTGACCCTTCGCACGCGTGCGTTCGGTGACGAACGGCGCGAGCACGCGGGGCAGCGGAAATCGCCGCCGTGGGTCTGGAACGCGTGAAGCCATCCCTCCATGCTACCCGGTCAGCGTGGTACGCTGGTATCCAAACGCGTGAGCGAGCACTTCGACATCGTGATAATCGGGAGCGGTGCGGGGGGCGGGACCATGGCGTACGCGCTGGCCGGCACCGGTGCCCGCATCCTGATCGTCGAGCGCGGGGACTTCGTTCCGCAGGAAGCCGAGAACTGGGATCCTGACGCGGTGTGGCGGCTCCTGCGCTACCAGACCCGGGAGCGGTGGATCGACCGCAACGGCGACGAGTTCAAGCCTTATACCCACTACAACGTCGGCGGGAACACGAAGTTCTGGGGGAGCGTGCTCTACCGGCTTCGCCGGGAAGACTTCGCCGTCATGCAGCACATGGACGGGGTCTCACCCGCCTGGCCGATCGATTACGACACGCTATCGCCCTATTACGATCGGGCCGAGCGGCTCTACCAGGTGTGCGGGCTGCACGGCATCGATCCGACCGAACCGCCGCGCGGTCCGTTCCCGCACAAAAACATTCCCCATTCCGACGGTATGGAGGTGATTGTCAGCGGGCTGCGGGATCTCGGGCTCCATCCTTTTCCGCTGCCTCTCGGCATTCAGCGCCCCGGACAACCGGATGGGTGCGTGCTCTGCAATACCTGCAACTCCTTCCCGTGCAAACTCCACGCGAAGAGCGAAGCGGACGTCATCTGTGTGCGCCCGGCCATCCGCGATGGCCAGGGCCGCGTCAAGCTGTGGACCAACAGCTGCGTCTCCCGCCTGCACACCGACTCCACCGGCCAGCGCGTTGTGGCCGCCGACATCGAACGCGAGGGACAGTTGGTCCGCGTCGAATCGGGCCTGTTCATTGTCTCGGCCGGTGCGATCAATTCCGCCGCACTGTTGCTGCGCTCGAAGAACGATCGGCATCCACGCGGGCTCGCCAATTCATCGGGACTGGTCGGCAAGCGCTACATGGCGCACCTGGCGACGATGATGCAGGGCTTCAACCCCCTCAAGAAGAACACGACCGTGTTCCAGAAGACGGTGGCGGTGAACGACTTCTACTTGTCGGGACCGGGGCGTCAATACCCGCTCGGCTCGATCCAATCGCAGGGCCGCACGCACGGCATCATGGCCAAGGCGGTCGTTCCACAGATTCCGCTCTGGGCCTACAACGCCTGGGTGTCGCGTGGCGTCGACTGGCTGGTGATGTCGGAAGACCTGCCGCTGATGACCAACGAGGTCGCGGTTGACGACAACGGCCGCATCCACCTGCGCTACAGCCCGAACAACGTCCGCGCCCACGCCCTCCTCGTGAAGAAGACCAAGCGGATCCTTCGGCGTCTCGGTTATCCGATCGTCATCACCCATTCGCACGGGGCGAAGAACACGACCCACCAGTGCGGAACCGCTGTCTTCGGCACCGACCCGGGCGAGTCGGTCCTCGACACCTTCTGCCGTGCCCACGACGTCGACAACCTCTTCGTCGTCGACGGCTCCTTCTTCCCGTCGTCAGCCGCCGTGAACCCCGGGCTCACGATCATCGCCCAGGCACTGCGCGTCGCGGATCACATCAAGGCCACACAACTATGAGAGCAAGGTCATTCAGCCACGTCGGCATCACCGTTTCGGACTTCAACCGGTGCGTGAAGTTCTACTGGGAGGTCTTCGGCTGTCCGCTCGTCGGTGTCGCGGACACGCCGCCTGAACGGGTGAGGTCGTTCTTCGGCGTAGATGGGGACGCGCCAAGCTGCAAGATCGGCTGGATTCGTGTCCCGGGTGGAGCCGTCCTCGAGATCTTCCACTTCGAGCCGAAGCAGCCGCCCGTCCAGATCCCGTGGAACCGCGTCGGCCTGACGCACATGTCGTTCAACGTGCGCAACCTGCCGAAGTGGTACGACTACCTGCAGTCGAAGGGCGTGGAGTGCCTGAGCCGTCCGGAGCGCTCACCCCGTGGCCACTCGTTCTTCTTCTGCAAGGATTTCGACGGCAACCTGATCGAACTGATGGATCTCGGGCACATGTATTACGTGCTCGGCTGGCTCGGCCCGCTGGGCGGCTGGATCTTCCGGCGCGGGATGTATCGCAAATATTACGTGTAGGGGCGGTTCGCGAACCGCCCCGTGACGGGTTGTAGATGAACTGTCACGGGGCCGTTCTCGAACGGCCCCTACAGGCGTCTGAACCGGTGTTATTTCACCAGGAATAGTTTGTCCTGCCGCTTCAACGCCCAGCGCACCTTGCCGTCGGCGCCGATGATGACGTCCTCTTCCTGGGCCATCCGTACCGGCTGACCGTTCCACTCGGGCACCGGCGTCGTGGCCTGCAGCTCGATCGAGTACCACATGCTGGGAATCACTTTGGCGTCGCCGCGGCCCGGCACACCGTTCTGGTAGTCCCACAGTCCGATCAGTGGGCCGGCGCCGTGGCCGTGGAGGCCAACCGGGTGCGAATAGAGCGTGCCGTTGATCTGCTGTGCCTTCAAACGCGCCAGTGACAAGGCGAGGATCTCATTGCCGCTCCGGCCCGGCCGCAGCTCGGACGTGACGATGTCCTGAAGGGCGTTGGCGTTGGCGAGGGCACGTTGAAGCCCCGGGGGGGCGTCGGTCTCACCCTCCTTCAGGACATAGGCGTTGTGCTGGGTGTCGGTGTTGAGCCGCGCGACAGTGATGCCGACGTCGCAGTGCAGGACGTCGCCGCGCTGGATGACCGGATCGCTTCCAATCTGTGCCTCGGTCTGCCCCTGCCGCTGGACGCTGATGCTTGGCTGAAACCAGGTGTCGAGGCCCTGGTCGTTGACCCGCTGCCGCCACCACCAGACCAGGTCGCTGGTCTTGGTCTTCCCGGGCGTGATCGTCTTCGACGAGAACATCTCCTCGGTCATCGCCCACACCAGCGCCGTCATCTTCTCGAAGAAGGCTTCCTCTTCGGGCAGGCGAGACGCGATCAGTTCAAGCGGCAACCCTTCAGCATTTTTGAACTTCGACGTCCACGTCTCACCAAGCGCGGCACTCATCCCCTGGAGCTCACCGCTCGAGAGGCCGTCCGAAAAGGCGAAGACCGTGGAGCGGTTGATCCCGAGGACCCTGGGCTTGCGTTCTTCGATCACGGTCTTGAGCGCCTGCCACTGTTCGTCGCCCCAGAGTTCCGCCTGCTGGCCCTGACCGACATCCCCGGCGGCTTTCGTCATCGAGCGGCGGGCCTCGAAGACGCCGCCTTGCGAGCTGCCACCGAGTGCGATCCGCTCGAGGCATGTGGGAGCAGGAGTTGTTCCGGCAGCTGCGCACTTGTCGAAGAAGACGTAGATCGTCCGGCGCCTGGCGGCAAACGTTTCCGGCGCGGTCAGTGCCTTGAAGACCGGGTCTTCTGCGTACTCGCGCATCGGGATGACCCACATGTCGATCCCGTGCTTGCGCATCAGTGGCGCGAGGAACGTATCGAGACGCTTCTTGAGCCACTCCTGCTGCATCGCGGCCTGCTCGCGGAGAGTCCCGAAGGGCCGCGCGGCGGACTGCGCTCCAGCGCCGGCGGGTATCAACAGGGCGCCGATCAGAAGACCGAGGATCGAGGCTCTTTGTGTGGTGCGCATAGAACATCTTCTTCATTCCGTTCGTGTCAGGGCCCGCTCGTCGTACGGTTGGAGCCCGGTGGGATATCGATACATCGCTGACGGCAGAAGTGCAACACCGATGAGGAAGAGCAGAACGAGCATGAACGCCCAGTAGCCTGCCGCTGGATGAAGGGGGGCCTGGGAGATGGTGCCAAGGGTGGCGACGTCGAACAGCGCCAGCAGCACGCGTTTCGTCCGTCCACCCTCTGACATCGGCGAGCGACGCCAGCATCACGAACTTGAGCACGAACGCCGAGCCCGTCACCACGGCGAAACTGCGCAACAACCGCGGCCGATCCGGCGACATCACCAGCGTGTTCAGCAGCAGCGCGAACAGGACGGCGCCGACGAGCAGGGCGGGGAGGCCGGACCGCGGCGTGAGCATGTTCAACACCTGCGCGGACGCACCAAACAGTGAGAGGAGCACGATGAACCCGTTCGCGTTGGCAACGACCGGCCGCGACCCATGGAGCAGGCGTTCGGGTGCGAGCGTGCCGCTGCGCACCAGGGCCGCCATCACCATGACGGTCAGCACGAGCGAATAAAGCGACGGCGCCGTCCAGGGGTCCCGGGCGGCCGGATCGAGGCCGCCGAACAGCGCGATCGTCAAGAAGATCAGCGGCAGCACGAACGCTTCGCGCGCCGCGCTCACTTCCGCTGCCTCATCACGCGGAGCGGGTTGAGGTCCGACGCGTCTTGACGGAGTCCGGCCTCGAGTTCCGCGCGCAATTCGTCGGCGCTGTGGATCTGAAGCGAGGGATCTTCGACGACCAGCCGTCCAGAAGGGGCGAGCGCGATCGCCAGGTCGATGCGCTTCAGGCCTTCACCAAACAGCGCGTCGTCACTGTAGATGCGGCCCCAGCCCTGGCGGTAGTAGCTGTAAGCCGCGTAGAACTGCGTGAGGGCGTCCCGTTCGGCAGGATCGGCGCGGGCCAGGGCAGCCCGGGCTTCGACGAACTTGTCCTGCTTGAAGAAAGCGAGGCCGTCGGCGAAGGCTTGCTGGTCGACGCGGTAGGCCCCGACTTCGGCCGCAAGTCCCCCGGTGACCTGCGACACGGTCTGCGGCTGACGCACGTACGTCCATGTGATGGCGGACGCGTAAGCGATCGCCACCACCAGCCCCGCGCCGCGGACGACCTGCTCGCGCACCGCCCGATTGTACCGGCAGGCCGGGCGCGTCGCGTGTCCGGCCCACTCGCAGCCACAAAATGGCTCAGGCGCGGTGTCACTGGTTACCGAGGTGTGTAAAAGAAGGTCCACGAACTGGCGCACGAGCTTCATGCCCAACAGCGCGTCCGGCCGAGGTTCGAGGCGCGATCATCAATTCGCGCGAGTTTTTCAGAGTGCAGGGACGCAACTCCGGCTGTGTTGTCCTTATTGTTCGGTCACGATTACGAAGTTGTCGGCAGCGCAGCCATTCATGCAGGCACGTACCGTGCACTCACCGGCATCGGAGGAAAGAAAAGATGCTGGGAAAACGAATTGGAACACTGCTCGGCGCCGCGGCGATCGCAATCACCACGGTGGCGTGCTCGTCGACGGATCCGGGTCTGACAACCGCGGTCAAGACCAAGCTCGCAGCTGATGACACCGTGAAGGCCTACCGGATCGACGTCGACACGAAGGACGCCGTCGTGACGCTGAATGGCGCGGTGGATACGGCAGCGGCTCGTGCCCGGGCGATCGAACTGGCCCGCGGTACCGAGGGCGTGCGTGACGTCGTCGACCGTTTGACCGTGACCCCAGGCGTGACGCCAACCACTGGCGTGGACGACAAGATCCAGGGTGAAGCGAAGGAAGCTGCGCGCGAAGCCGATGCCAAGACCGACGCGGCACAGCGCAAGGCCGGCGACGCGACAGACGATGCCGCTGATGCGACGGCCAATGCCGCACTCACGGCGAAGGTGAAGACCAAGTTCCTCGCCGACGACGATATCTCGGGTCTGAAGATCGACGTGGACTCGAACAATGGCGTCGTGACGTTGACTGGAACGGTCAAGACCGCTGCCGAGAAGACGCTCGCGCTGAAGGTCGCGAAGGGGACCGATGGCGTGAAGTCGGTTGTCGACCATCTGAAGGTCGTCAAGTAAGCGAACGTAGTCAGTCGCCCCGGGGGCCGGCGCCGCGCGCCGGCCCTTTTTCTGTACCGCCTCTTGTCACAGTCAAAGACAGAGCGGAGCGCGGATACCTCCAGGTGCCAGGAGTCAGCGACGTACAATGCGTCGATAACGATTTCGTCACTGGAGAGTTGATGCTGAAGAACGCCCGCCTGGTCCTTTGTCTCCTCGTCATGCTCGTGCCGGCGGTTGACGCAGCGGCGCAGATCGACGCACGGATGCTGCGCTATCCCGCCGTGTCACGCGATCGAATCGCCTTCGTCTATGCGGGCGATGTGTGGCTGGTCTCGAAGGAGGGGGGCGCCGCGTTCCGGCTCACGTCGTCACCCGGCGAGGAAACGTTCCCGCGTTTTTCGCCGGACGGCTCGAAGGTCGCCTACAGCGCGTCGTATGACGGGAACGTGGACGTCTACGTCATTCCCACGGCGGGAGGCGAGCCAACGCGGCTCACGCACCATCCGATGCCGGACCGTGTCGTCGGCTGGACCCCTGACGGCACGCACGTCCTGTTCGCATCGTCACGTGAGAGCGGCCGGCAGCGGTTCAACCAGTTCTATACCGTCGGCACCGCTGGAGGTCTGCCCCAGAAGCTGGTCGTGCCGTACGGTGAGTTCGGCGCCTATTCGCCCGACGGACGGCAGTTCGCGTATATGCCGATGGCGCAGGACTTCCGGAACTGGAAGCGCTATCGCGGCGGATGGGCGCCCGATTTGTGGCTGTTCGATCTCACCACCAAGTCCGCGAAGAACATCACGAACCACCCGGGCAACGATGCGCAGCCGATGTGGCACGGCAACACGATCTACTTTCTGTCGGATCGAGGCACCAGCGAGCGTAACAACGTCTGGGCGTACGACGTCAAAGCGGGCACCTCGCGGCAGGTGACCCAGTTCACCGAATTCGACATCACCTTTCCCTCGCTCGGTCCGGACGGCATCGTGTTCCAGGCGGGCGGCCGGCTCTATCTGCTGGACGTTCCTTCCGGGAAACAGCGCGAAGTTCCCGTCCGCGTCGTCACCGACGAAACGACCCTTCGCGCGCGGACCGCGAAGGCCGACACCTTCATCCGCTCGGCAGCCGTGTCACCGACAGGGAAGCGGGCAATTTTCGAAGCGCGTGGCGATGTGTTCTCGGCGCCCGCGGAGTTCGGTCCAGTGGTGAACGTCAGCCGAACGTCCGGGGTGGCGGAGCGCTACCCGCGCTGGTCGCCTGACGGAAAGACGCTGGCCTACTGGAGCGACAAGAGCGGTGAATACGAGCTGACCGTCCGTCCGGCTGACGGCGCGGGACCGGAACGGAAGGTGACGTCGCTCGGCGCCGGATTCCGTTACTCGCCCTACTGGTCGCCCGACAGCCGCAAGATCGCGTTCGTGGACCAGGCGATGCGGATCCATGTCGTCGATGTTGACTCCGGCAAGGCGGTGAAGATCGATGACAGCCCGGAGTGGATGAACCATGGCGGCCTGGAAGCGTTCGAGTTCGAGTGGTCACCCGATTCCCGCTGGGTCACCTATTCCCGTCCGACCGGCGACGCGAACAGTTCCGTGTTCCTCTACGACACCAAGTCATCAAAGCTCACGCGCGCGACCACGGGATATTTGAACGACAGCCAGCCCACGTTCGATCCGGACGGCAAGTACTTGTTCTACGCCTCGGACCGTGAGTTCGCGCCGGTCTACGGCAGTTTCGACAACAGCTGGACCTACCCCAATCCCACTCGCATCATGGCGGTGCCGTTGCGGAAGGACGTGCCCTCGCCGCTGCACGCGCGCAATGATTTCGAAGGCCAGCCAGAAACGAAGAAACCGGAAGAGAAGAAGCCGGAAGAGAAGAAGGACGACGCCGCGAAACCGGCGGCCGAGGCGAAGGACGTCAACATCGACCTGGACGGCTTCGAAGCGCGGGCGGTCGTGCTGCCGCCGCCGGCCGGGAATTACTCCGGCCTGCAGGCCGTGAAGGGCAAGCTGTTGTTCCAGCGCCAGCCGCGCACCGGCTCGGCCGACACGAAGAGCCCGATCCTGTATTTCGACCTGACCGAGCGGGAAGAGAAGCCGGTCCTCGAGGATGCCGGGGGTTTCGACGTGACCGCAGACGGCAAGAAGATGCTGGTGGCATTCCAGGGCCGCTTCGCCATTCTCGATATCAAGTCACCGCAGAAGTTCGAGAAGCCGATCGCGACCGCTGACATGGAGGCACCGGTCGATCCGCGCGCTGAATGGAAGCAGATGTTCGAAGACGTGTACCGCTTCCAGCGCGACTTCTTCTACGACAAGGACATGCACGGCGTCGATTGGCCGGCGATGAAGGCGCGCTACGGGAAGCTGCTGGAAGACGCGGTCACGCGCTGGGACGTGGATTTCATCATCGGTGAGTTCATCGGCGAGCTGAACGCGTCGCACACCTACTACAGCGGCGGCGAGAAAGAGAATCCGCCAGCCCGCAATGTCGGGCTGCTCGGCATCGACTGGGAACTGCATCAGCCTTCGGCGGGGCAGGCGGCGTATCGCGTGAAGAAGATCGTCCGCGGTGGACCGTGGGATACCGGCGTCCGCGCCCCCCTCGACGAGCCGGGCGTGAACGTCAGTGAAGGTGACTACATTCTCGCGGTCAACGGCGTCACGCTCGATACGAAGCAGGATCCATACGCCGCGTTCCAGGGGCTTGGCAACAAGACGGTGGTGCTGACGGTGAACGGCAAGCCGTCGGCGGAAGGATCACGCCAGGTACTGGCGCGGACCCTGACGAGCGAAGTCGAGCTGCGCTACCGCGCGTGGATCGAGGAGCGTCGTCAGATTGTCGACAAGGCAACCGGCGGCAAGGTCGGGTATGTCTACGTTCAGAGCACCGGGGTGGATGCCCAGAACGAGCTGGTCCGGCAGTTCATGGGGCAGTGGAAGAAGGAAGGCCTCATCATCGACGAACGCTGGAACGGTGGCGGCCAGATTCCGGACCGGTTCATCGAACTCCTGAACCGTCCCATCCTGGCCTACTGGGCGGTGCGGGACGGTGCGAGCTGGCAGTGGCCGCCGGTCGCGCACCGCGGCGCACAGGTGATGTTGATCAACGGCTGGAGTGGATCGGGCGGCGACGCGTTTCCGACCTACTTCAAGCAGGCCAAGATCGGGCCGGTGATCGGCACGCGTACATGGGGCGGACTCATTGGGGTCAGTGGCGCCCCCTTTCTCGTCGATGGCGGCGAAGTGACGGTGCCGACGTTCCGCATGTACGACCCCCAGGGCACATGGTTCCGCGAGGGTCACGGCGTGGACCCTGACATCGAGGTCGTCGACGATCCCGCCCAGCTCGCAAACGGTACCGATCCGCAGCTCGCGCGTGCGATCAAGGAAGTGCAGGCCGGGATGGCGAAGCTGCCAAAGCCGCCGACGCGACCGGCGCCTGAGAAAAGGATTCCGAAGGGGAAGTAGCCGCGGCCGCCGCTACTCTGCGATATAGCGCCACACGCCGGAGGCGTTGTCGCGGCGCCAGATCGTGAAGAACGGAACGGCCTTCGGTCCGTTGGGCTCGGGCTTCTTGATTCGGATCATACCGAAGGTAATTCCGAGATCGCCGCTCGAGGCCACCAGGACACGATCCGCATTCCACTCGACTGCACTCGTGTCAGTCGGGCTGCCCGCGCCAACGGACCGGCCGATCGCCTCCGATCCCACGACAAAGGCGGCATCCTTGGGGCCGCCCATGTTGACGGCATCGGCGCTTCCGTATTTGGCGAAGGCGGGTCCGATCCCGATCTTCTGCGCTTCGTCCGAGAACGCCTGCTCGGCGGCCGACAGGCTGGTCGCGAACCGTTGCGTGTTTGCCGTGGACGTATCCGGCGGCACCATCCGTTCGGGGATCGCGGGAGGCATCATCTCCGCGACCACTGTGCCTTCGGGACGCGGCCGCCGGCGATAGGCCGCGACGCGCCAACCGTTCGTGCCCTTGACCCAGTAGGCCAGGTACTTCAACGGAATCTTGCTGTCGTCCTTCTTGACGACAGTCATGTAGCCGAAAGTAAATCCGTGGCGGCCGTCGGCAGAAATGCCGCCGCGAATCGGAGCCCATTCCGCACGCGAGTCGAGGTTGTCCTGGTTCGCCCTCAGCGCCTCGACGACCTTGGCTTTGCCCTGCACATACACATTGCCCGGTGCTGGCGCGGTGACGTCGTCGGCAAACATCGCGGTGAGTGCATCGGCGGTGTTCAGGCGCCTGGCGGCTTCGGCAAAGGCACGGTCGGCGTCCAGCAATTCGTCAACCGCCGCGCGTGGCGACTGGCTGGCCGGCTGCGCGGTGACCAGGCTGAACAGGCAAAGGGTGAGGATCAACATAAGCACATCATGCCCGCGGCGACAGCGGCCTTCCAGCCGGCCGTGACCGAGTGTGATTCTAGTGTGACAAGCGCATACAGATCAGGGCTGACGTGCCATAATTCCACACTCCAGCCATGGTTTACTTCTGGACGTTTATCGCCTGTGCAATCGTGGCGGTGATCTATTCGTTGCGGCTGCACCAGGTCACGGGCCGCCAGCGGAAAATGGCGACGCTCGTCGCCGAACGAACCGCCGAATTGCTGGACCGATCGAAGCAGCTCGAGGCCGCCAACGCCGCTCTCGAGGAGCTGGCCGCCGTAGATCCGATGACCGGTCTCTCGAACCGCCGGCGCTTCGACGTGTTCCTGCAACAGGAGTGGCAACGATCCAATCGTTCACGGCTGCCGCTGTCCCTCGTGATGGTGGATATCGATCACTTCAAGCAGTTCAACGATCTGCACGGTCACCTGGCGGGCGACGAATGCATCCGGCAGGTCGTCGCTGTCATCCGCGAGGCCGCCACCCGCGTCACCGACCTCGGCTGCCGTTATGGGGGTGAGGAGTTCGCGATCATTCTCGCCGACACTCCAGCCGAAGGCGCGCTGGCGGTGGCCGAGTTCATTCGCAAGAAGGTCGAGCTGCTCGCCATACGGCACGATCTGCATCCGGACAAAGTCGTGACGATCAGCGCTGGCGTCGCCACGAAGGATGGCAATCGCTACCCTCGTGTGCTCGACCTGATCGGCGCGTGCGACAAAGCGCTCTACGAGGCGAAGAACGGCGGGAGGAACAGGGTGTGTACTGACCTGGTGGGTGGCGAGTCGGCGCCAGCCAGAGTGATCTGACCGGCGCCGCAGAGGACTGCTTTACTTCTTACCTTTGCCGCTCGCGCCATCTTCCGCGATGCGCAGCTGGTTCTCGACGCCCGCCGCACCCATCGCACGCGCAAGAAGATCCGCCCGTCGCCTGTCAGCGGCAGTCCGGACGACGCCGGTCAGCGTGACTTCGCCGTCGCTGACCTGGACGTTGATGACCGTGCGGCCGCGGCCCGCGGCGACGGCAAAGGATCCGTCCTCCTCGATGCGCTCGAGGATCAGGTGCTGCAGCTCGTCATCGTGCAGCATCCCCGTTTTGGCCCGGCGGATGGCTTCAGCTCTCATATTTCTGCTCATTCCTTCTCAACCCTGTATATGACGCCCGGAAGAATAATATCGTCCCCATTATCCTCTGCCCGGTGGTCGTGCCGCAAAGTGCTGGATTCATGGAAGATAGCGCCGCGCCAGGCTAGCGCCGCAGGTCGAATGCGGCCATTTCGTTGAGGTTCCGGACCAGCAGGTAGCCACCGGCCATGGCGGGATGGTTCCAGGTCTTGCCCTCGAGAACGGGAAAGACGGCCAATTCGACGTGCGCTTCGGGGGTGGCGCGGACGAGCGCAAGATCGCCGCTCTCGCTCAGGATCAGCAAATGGCCACTCGCCAGCATCACCTGGCCGTATCCATAGCGCCCGCCCTTCCACCTGATGTCGCCGGTCGCGGCGTCGATACATGCCAGGATCGATTCGTCCAACCCGTAGATGAAGCCGTCGTGCAGCAGCGAGCTGGTGAACTGATTCTTCATCCGGTTGGTTCGCCACAACTCGCGGACGGAAAAGCGGTCGCCCTCTTTCGTCAGCTGGATCGCCGCTGCGCCGGATCCGTAACCTGTCGACACGAACAGGCGGTCGTTGCCGAGCAGCAGTGGCTGCGATGCGTTGACGCCGTACTGTGTGGTCCACGGGAACTCCCACAACACGGCGTGCCCGTCGGCGGCGAGCGAGACAAGGCGCGATGCACTGAACACGAGAATCTGCCGGACGCCGCCAAGTGTGACGAGCATCGGCGACGCGTAAGAGGCGGTGTCGTCCAGGGCCGACCACGCGCGCTTGCCGGTGGCGCGGTCATAGGCCACGACCGAGTTGCCGTTGGCGCCGCCCGGCAGCACCACCACCGCGTCGTCAACGACCAGCGGCGCAGCCGACATGCCCCACTGCAGATTCGTCGCGCTCGCATCGGTGAGGATGTTCGTGCGCCACAGCACCTTCCCGGTCGCCGCGTCGAGGGCGCGCAGCTCACCCGAACCACCAAGCGCGTAGATCCGGCCGTCGTGCCATGTCGGGGTGGCGCGCGGCCCGTCGCCGCCCATCATCTCGCGGAAGGCGCCGCTCCACGCATTCGTCCACAGCTCGCGGCCGGTGGCGACGTCGTAGGCGGCCACCACTTCCTGCGCGCCGCGCTGCTCGATCGTGAACGCATGACCGTTCGCGATGACGAACGACGCGTAGCCCGGCTCCGGCTGGCTGCTTCCAGACCGGCTTGAGTCCGCCGGCCGGCCAGTCCGTGCGGATCGGCATCTCGCGATAGTGTCCGCTGCGATCCGGTCCTCGGAAGTCGGTCCAGTACCTGCTGGCGGCCAGCGAGGGCACGGTGAGCTTGGCCGCCTCGGGCGGCGCGATCGGCGTTGCAGGCGCGTCACTGTCGGAGGGGGAGGGCGGTGCTGGCGCCGCGGGCGGCGCCGGCGGCGGGCCGCTCGCCTTCTGAGCCTCCCGGTGTTTGGCAATCAGATCCGCCTGCGCATCCGTCGACTGCACGAAGCTGAGCGTCGGAGTACCACCGCCGTCGAGGATCACCCGCAGGCCGAAGACATAGAGAGCGCCGCCAATGACAACCAGCGCGACAATGGCGATGCCGGCGGCCTTCAGGATGAACTTGAGCATGAGGCTACCGCTCGATCACTCCCGGCGCGTGCTGGCGGATGAAGTCCCTCACCGGCGGGTGGCGAACGGCTTGGTACAGGTTCGTACCGGTGTTGCAGGTACTCGCAGAGGTGGCCGAAGTGATGCCCCCGATCGACCATGTGCCGCCCTCCGAAAGCAGGATCGGGCCGCCGGAATCACCCTGGCACACCGAACTCGACGGTGGCGCGTAGATCGTCCGCAGAACGTCGCTGGTGACCCCCGACAGCGTCGTGCTTCCGGCGCGGAGGAAGGCAGACGTGTCGTTCTGATCCCGCCCCCACCCGGCAATGATGGCGGGCTCGCCTACACGTCCGTCGCGGCTGGTGAGAATGGCGACCGGACTTCGCGGCACGTCCTCCCCCAGGAAGACCAGGCCCACGTCGAAACCCGACTGGTTGAATTGGAATCCAGGATAGAAGACGAACGACTCGGCGACAATCTCCGGACCGGTACCCGGCCATACGCGGACCACGCCGACGCCCTCATCCAGGCAGTGCGCAGCGGTGAGCACAATCCGTGGCGCCACCACAGTGCCGGAGCAGCCGCCGAGTGCATCCCCAGCTGCATTCCGCAGGTTCAGCTTCACTACCGACGACCGCTCAACCGGGCACGCGGCGCCGTTGAGGATGCCGATGGAAGGCGTGGCGCTGCCGAGCGAGTTGCACGTCTCTGCCGCCGGAATCGGCGCCGCCGCAGTCGGCGTCGAGGGGCCATCACCGCCACTACATCCTACGAGGATCGAGAGGATCAAGAGGAAGGGCAGCGTTGAAAGGGTTTTGCTGGTCATAGATCCTTCAACTTCCAACTTCCAACTTCCAACTCCCAAACAAGACCCGCACTTCAGCGTGAGCGCCCCGCACTTTCGTCGAAGTGCCCGCACCCTCGTCGCGCCTACTCGTCCTTGCGTTCGTCTCCCGAGGGATGAGGGAGAGCAAGGCCCGTCCATGGCGCGAGCACGCCCGCCTTCACATACGTGAACAACTTCTCACGCGTGTCGACGATGTCGAGGTTGCGCATGGTGAGCTGGCCGATGCGGTCCTGTGGGGAGAACATCGATTCCCCCTTCTCCATCGTCAAACGTTCGGGCTTGTAGGTGAGGTTGGGTGAGGTCGTATTCAGGATCGAGTAGTCGTTGCCACGGCGCAGTTCGACAGTGACCTCGCCGGTGATGGCGCGTGCGACCCAGCGCTGGGCGGTCTCGCGGAGCATCATCGACTGGGGGTCGAACCAGCGGCCCTGGTAGAGCAGTCGGCCGAGGCGGCGGCCGTTTTCGCGATACTGCTCGATCGTGTCTTCGTTGTGGATCCCGGTGATCAAGCGCTCGTAAGCAATGAAGAGCAGCGCAAGACCAGGTGCTTCGTAAATCCCACGGCTCTTGGCCTCGATGATGCGGTTCTCGATCTGGTCGCTCATGCCGAGGCCGTGACGTCCGCCGATGCGATTGGCCTCGAGGATCAGCTGGACGGTGTCCTTGAAGGTAATCCCGTTGAGCGCGACCGGCTGGCCCTCGTCGTAGGTGATGGTGACGGTCTCACGCTTCACCTCGACGTCGTCGCGCCAGTGCGCGACACCCATGATCGGCTCGACGATCTGCATCCCGGTGTCGAGGCGCTCCAGGTCCTTCGCTTCGTGCGTAGCGCCGAGGATGTTCGAGTCGGTCGAGTAGGCCTTCTCCGACTTCATGCGGTATTCGAAGCCGGCAGCGGTCATGTAGGCCGACATCTCCGCGCGTCCGCCGAGTTCGTCGATGAACGCCTGGTCGAGCCACGGCTTGTAGATCTTCAGATTCGGATTGGCGAGCAGCCCATAGCGGTAGAACCGCTCGATGTCGTTGCCCTTGAAGGTGCTGCCGTCCCCCCAGATATTGACGTCGTCCTCACGCATCGCGCCGACGAGCATTGTCCCCGTGACGGCGCGTCCGATCGGCGTGGTGTTGAAGTAGGGGACGCCGGCGGTCGAGATGTGAAACGCGCCGCACTGCATTACGGCGATACCCTCGCCGACGAGTTGCTGACGGCAGTCGACCAGCCGGGCATGTTCGGCGCCGTAGTCGAGCGCGCGCCGGGGGATGCTGTCGTAGTCGGTCTCGTCGGGCTGACCGAGGTTGGCCGTGTAGGCGTAGGGGATCGCTCCCTTGGCGCGCATCCAGTGGAGCGCCGCGCTGGTATCGAGGCCGCCCGAGAAGGCGATGCCGACTTTTTCTCCCGCGGGGAGGTGCTGAAGGATGGTGGACATTTGCGCCACCATTGTACCGCCCCGATCGCCGCGATCGTCACGCCTCGGCGCTACTTGCCACCCAGAGCCGCGAGAAGTGCCGCATTGAACGGGCCGAAGCACTCGAGTTGCGGCACATGTCCGCAGCGCTCCAGCACCGTCAGAGTCGAGCCCTTGATGTCTTCCTGGAAGGCTTTTACCACGCCCTGGGGCACAAGCACGTCGTCCTGTCCCCAGATGAGGAATGTCGGCGCCTTGATGCCAGCGAGCTTGCCGTCCAGGTAATCCTCGTCGCGCATGATCGACTCGATGAAGGAGTTGATCACGTCGCCGTCGCCGGCGGCGAGCTTCTGCTGGAAGGCTCCCTTCACGGCGGCATCTGTCACGAGTGCCTTGTTCGAGAAGAGTGTGGTGAGCAGTTCGCGTATGCCCTGTAGCGTCGACGGATTGAGACGCAACATAGTGTTCCGGTCAATCGGCGGGCCACCCCAGCGCTTCTGAGAATAGCCCGATGCATCCACGAGAATCAGCCGCTCCACCTTGTCGGGATGAGCCGCGGCAAAGGCGGCGGCGACCCAACCACCCATCGAACTGCCGACCAGCGTGGCTCTCTTGATCCCCGTCTGAACGTAGAACTCGTCGAGAACATCGACGAGCGTCTGGATCCTGTAGTTGATCGCCGGTTTGTCCGACTGGCCGAAGCCGAGGTGGTCGGGTGCGTAAACCTTGAACTGCGTCAGGGCCGGGATCGTGAGACGCCAATGCGCGGAGCTCGCGCCGAGGCCGTGCAGAAGAATGACCGCGGGTCCGGTGCCCTGCGATTCCAGGTAGAAAATCTTTTGTCCGAAGACCTGGACGGTCTTCGGCTCGACGACCGGGGCAGGTGTCTGTGCCTGGGCCAGCGTCGCAACCAGGAGACAACACACTACCGGGATCACGTTCAGGGTCATACAACGGCTCCTTGTACCTGTGGGCGCGGACGCTCGATCAGCAGCCCGGCACCAACCACCAACCAGGCGGCGAGAATACCGGCGGCGGCCAGAAATCCGGGATTGTTGTGGTACGGCGTCAGCTTGAAGAACGACGCGGCGAGGTAGACAGCAACGCACGTCACTACAGCGACGGTAACCGTCCCGGTGCCGGCGCGGGGAACAAACATCCCGCAGGCCAGGGGGATGAAGGACGCGGAGAACAGCAGGTAGACACCATACTGCGCGAAGATCGCGACGGTTCCGCCGGTTGGACGTTCGATCTGCCAGAGCGCCAGTGCCACGGTGATGACTCCGCCCAGGATCAGGCCCAGGCGTCCGGCCAGCAGCTTGGACCGATCCGACGGCGACGGCACCAGCCTCGGGAAGATATCGATCGCAATGATCGACGACAGCGCGAGGAAGATTCCCTCGAGCGTCGACAAACCGGCGCAGAGCAGGCCGATCGCAATCAGCACCTGGGTGGGATGTGAGAACTGCGACGCGATCCAGGCCGGTATCGCGCCATCGATCCGGGCTGGCGCGACGAGCGTCAGCTTGGCCCAGACCCCGGTGACGAGCACGGACGTGAAGACGATGCCAAAGAGAATGGCGGTGATCAGGTAGCGCCGCACATCGCGCTCGTCCTTGAGATAGAGCGACTTGCTGATCACGTGCGGCTGGCACACGATGGCGAGCCCGACGATGAAATTGCAGACGAAGACTTCGAAGAAGGTACCGAAAGTACCGGTGACGCCGGGTTCACGGCCTGGAGAAAGTAGGGATTGCCCGCGGTCAGCACCGCGGTCGCGTCCGGGTGGGCGAGCAGCGCCGGTATCCCTCCGCCGATCATCACGAGGGCGACCACCAGCATGACCGCCGCCTGGGCGGCGTTGGTCCAGGCATGCCCCGTGGCGCCCCCGATCAGGACTGCGCCCACCGCGAGGATCACGAGCGCGACCACGGTCACGGCCGAGGAGATCCCGAGTAGCGGCGCCATCACCACCGTCAGGCCAACAACGATCAGGGTGGCGAAGCTCAGAAGGCCGAGCGAGAGCACGGCGAACACGGTGCCGAGCGCGCGGGACTTGAAACGTTTCTCGATCCACTGCGGCACGGTCAGGGCCTGCACCCGTTCCCCCTGCCGTCGAAACCGCTTCGAAAGGATCGCCAGGCCGAGGAAGATACCCAGACCCGCCGAGAGACCGTAGCCAAAGAGGGCCGGCAGCCCAAACGCATACACGAGTCCGGGGTTGACGACGAAGGTGGCCACGCTCGTCAGCTGGGCCGAGAGCGACAGGCCAATGACGACAGCAGGAATATCGCGGGTGCCGACGGCGTGTTCAGCCAGCGAGCGCTTGCGGCGGGCGGAGTAGACCGCGACGCCGATCGTGAGCAGAAAGTACGCGACGACGGATCCCCAGGCGAGGATGTCCACGGACTACCTCCGGGAGCGCGAGCCGCGCGGCTGCTTGACAACCGAACGAGCGCTCGGTAATGTGCGAAAACACAACGGGCGTTCGGTATGTTTTAACACGCGGCGCGGCGGGATGCCAAATGGCGCCGCGCTCGATGGAGGCTCTTCGATGTTCACGCGCTCCCCTCTCCGGCCGCTTGCCGCCGTCGCGATCGCTGCGCTGCTGTTCTGGATCCCCGCGGCCGCCGCCGCCCAGGTGGCGGACGCTGTCATCGAGGTGCTGCTGGTCGATCAGACCGAGCAAGTCCTGCCCGGTGTGACCGTCACGGTCAGCCGCCGCGATACCGGCTTCACCCGGACCCTGGTGTCCGACGTCACCGGCCTGGTGCGGCTGCCCGCCGTCCCGCCCGGTGATTATGTCGTGAAGGCGGAACTGGCAAGCTTTGCCCCCGTCGAGCAGCCGCTCACCGTCCGTCTCGGGCAGACCGCGCGCCTCTCGATCGTGATGCGCGTGGCCGGCGTTGGCGAGCAGGTCACGGTCCAGGGCAGCGTGCCTCTCGTTGACGTGTTCAAGACCGATTCCTCGACCAACATCATTCCCGAGCAGATCGAGTCCCTTCCCGTCCAGGACCGTGACTTTCAACGGCTCGCGTTTCTCGCTCCCGGTGTGCAGCGCGAGCGCGGCGGTTTCCGCTTCATCGGCGGCGGCCCGGTCGTTGGCGCCGGCGGCAACGCCAGCCAGAGCACGATCCTCGTTGACGGGGTCGACTTCACCGACCCGGTCCTGGGACTGGCGCGGGCGCGGTTTTCGCAGGACGCGATCAGCGAGTTCCGCGTCATCGCCAACCGCTTCGACACCGAGATTGGCGGCTCCGCCGGTGGCGCGCTCTCGATCGTGACCAAGTCCGGCACGAACCAGCTGCGAGGCTCGGCCTTCACCTTCTTCCGCGATGACTCGCTGCGCGCGCTGCGGGCCTTCGAAACGGTCAAGGCCGACTATGGCCGCACCCAGTTCGGGGGCACCCTCGGTGGTCCCATCGTCACCGACCGAACGCACTTCTTCGTGTCGTTCGAGCAGATCGGTGAAGACAACACGGCGCTGTTCCGTCCCGGTGGTGCATTCACCTCGCAGGCGAGCGACCCCGCCATCCCGATTGACCAGACACTCCTCTACGGCGGCGTCGATCACCGCTTCAGCGATACGCAGACACTGCGGAGCAAGCTGGTCTACGAGCGGTTCCGCCAGGACAACTTCCGTGTCGGCGGGGTGGTCGACGAGACGGCAGGCATGAAGCTCGATCGCGACAACATCAATTTCAGCGCCACCCATGCATGGACACGCGGGAGCAACGTCAACCAGCTTGCGTTCCAGCTCGGCCAGCGCAAGTTCGTCGAGCCGAACAACTCGACGGCCGTCGCCGAGTTCTTCTCGAGCGGCAATACGCTGCAGACGGGCGCGAATATCGTCGGCGACCAGGAGGATACCGGCGACATCTTTGAAGTGCGCGACACGTTCTTCACACGCGTCGGCTCGGGGCGACTCGCCGCGGACGTCAAGATCGGCGGGGCGTGGCAGCACGTCAAGGACACCTGGGACTTCCCGGTCTATCCACGTAACCTCTTCATCTACGTGACCGACACGCGCGCGTTGCCGCTCCTCTACGTCGACGCCAGTGGAAGTGGTGAGTCCGAGATCAGCACCGATCTGCTCTCCGGCTTCGCCCAGGCAGATCTTCGACCCTCACCGCACATCTCCGTCAACCTTGGACTGCGGTACGACCTCGACACGAACGGGAACAATCCCGACTTCACCAGCGGCCTGCAAGCCGAGGCGCGTGGCCGCGACACCAACAACTGGCAGCCTCGCGGTGGTGTGTCGTGGGACCTGTCGGGCAACGGCACCCACGTCGTCCGCGGTGGCGTCGGCATCTTCTCGGGTCGGTTCCTGCTCGTTCCGGCGCACAGCGAGCTTCAGCAGAACGGGTTCACCGGTCGCATCATCCAGCAGCGTCTCAACGGCGCCGTCATCGGTCTGCCCGGGCTCTCGCTCGATCCGGCGAATCCCAAGACCACGGGCATTCCGCTGGCGCGTGACGCCGTCCGCCTCGATTCGTCCTTCATCAATCCGAGGGCGACGCAGGTCACCGGCGGCTACACCATGCGGCTGGGCAGCACGGGTCTCTACGCCGACATCGAAGGCATCTACGTCGAGGGCGACGACGAGATCATCGTGCGCGATGTGAACTGGCGGGGGAACGCGACCGGCGGCAGACCCAACGCCGCCTTCAACCAGATCAACACCTACACGAACGAAGGTCGCTCCACCTACAAGGCGTTCGTTGCCAGCGTCAATGGCACCGTCAAGGGCGGCCACATCGTGACGGCATCCTTTACCGCGGCCGACAAGCAGAACATCAACGATGACTTCAGCCCGGCGCTGACGGACTATCCCAACGATCCGGCTGACATCGAGGCCGAATACGGGCGGTCCCGCGCGGACGAGCGCTATCGCTTCGTGGCCTCCGCCGTGTTCCAGTTGCCCTACCGGCTGCAGCTCGCTCCCATCTTCGAGTACCGGCTCGGGTCAGCCCTGGAACCGCCGCCGTGGATACGACTTCAACGGTGACGGCAAGAACTCGGACCGCCTGCCGGGTGTCGGTCGATTCTCGGAGGATGGGCCCGACTTCATGGCGCTCAACCTGCGGGCGACCTACAAGCTGCCGCTGAGCGGGCGCATGGGCCTCGACCTGATCGCCGAGGTCTTCAATGTGACCAACCGGACGAACTACGACGTCAACTCGATCCTCAACGGCGAGTTCCTGTCCGGGCCGACGTTTGCGAATCCGGCGCTGGTGGCCAATCCCAACCCGCGCTTCGGGGAGTACACGTCCGCGCTGCCGTCGCGGGAGGCCCAGTTCGGGCTGCGCTTCCGGTTCTGATCGCATGGACACCAGCACCACGGCCCACCCCAAAGTCGTCGTCGTCACCGGTGCCGCGGCAGGAATCGGCCGCGCGACCGCCGTCCGCTTCGCGGAGGACGGCTTCAGGGTGGCGGCATGGGACGTGAGTGCGGCAGCCGCGACGGCGCTGGCCGCCGACGTGGCCGCGGCGGGAGGCGAGTGCGACTTCCGAGCGGTAGACGTGACCGACAGCGCCTCGGTAAACGGCGCGGTCGAAGATGTGATCAACCGCTGGGGACGTATCGACGTCCTCATCAACAACGCCGGCATCCTGAGGGACGCGCAGCTGGTGCGGTGGAAGGACGGTGAGGTCGCCAGCGTCATGAGCGATGAGGCCTTCGACGCCGTCATCGACGTGAATCTCCGCGGCGTGTTCTACTGCGCGCGCGCGGTCGCGCCTCACATGATCCGCCAGCGGTCCGGCGTCATCCTCACCGCATCGTCCATCGTTGGGTTGTACGGCAATTTCGGCCAGACCAATTACGCCGCAACCAAGGCCGCGGTGATCAACATGACGCGCACATGGGCGCGGGAGCTGGGTCGCTACGGCATCCGCGTGAACGCCGTGGCCCCCGGTTTCATCGGTACCGAGATGGTGCGCGCGATGCCGGAGAAGATCCTCGACGGCATGGTCGGCCACACGCCGCTCGGGCGTCTCGGCGAGCCTCGCGACATCGCCGAAGCCTACGCCTGGCTTGCGTCCGACCGTGCGGCCTTCGTGCACGGAACCGTTCTCTCGGTCGACGGCGGCCTCGTCCTCGGAACCTGAAACATGGCCGGTTACGCTCGACTGCTCTCCACGGGTCGATATCTGCCCGACATCGAAGTCTCCAACGAGACTCTCCAGCAGCGGTTCGCCGTCAGCGCGCCCGACTTCGTCGCCAAAATGGAGACGTCCAGCGGCATTCGCCGGCGCTGGTATGCGCGGCCGGAAATGACGACGTCGGACGTGGCGCTGGAAGCCTCGCGACAGGCGCTGGCACGCGCCGGACTCGCCGCCGACGACCTGGACCTGGTCATCCTCGGTACCGATTCGCCGGACTTCATCACGCCGGCTACGTCCGTCGTCCTGCAGCACAAGCTGGGGGCGCGCCGGGCGGGAACGTTCGACATCGGTTGTGCGTGCGCTTCGTTCCCGACTGGACTGGCGACGGCGGCGGGCTTGATCGCAACCAACCCCTCGATCCGCAATGTGCTGGTGGTCGGCGCCTACATGATGGAGCGGCTCGCGGATCCCGACGATCCGATGATCTTTTTCTACGGGGATGGTGCCGGCGCCGCGATCCTCACGGCCAGCGACACACCCGGGATCGTGGGCTCCGCCTTCCAGGCCGATGGCGCATACGCCAAACACTGGGGCATCTATTCAGGCGGCGTCGCGGAGCCGGCTTCTGAAACGTCCATTCGCGAAGGGCGGACCCGGGTTCGCCAGATCGAGCGTTACCCGCCCGAAATCAATCATGACGGCTGGCCCCGGCTGGTGCGCAGACTCGCGGCCTCGAATGGCTTCGAGGTGGCGGACATCGACTTCATCATTTTCACGCAGGTGAGAAAGCCCAGCATCGAGCTGGTGATGGCTGACCTGGGGCTGCCAATGGAGCGGACGCACACCGTCATGGAGGATTGGGGTTACACCGGTTCGGCCTGTATCCCGATGGCGCTCGATGACGCGGTGGAGAAGCGGCTGATCAAACCGGACAGCCTGGTGGTGCTGGTCGGCTCCGGCGTCGGCTACAACCAGGCCGCCGTGGCTCTGCGGATGTGATCCCATGATTCACGCCGACATCCTCGGCGAACGCGCCCGGTTGACCCCTGATGCCGTCGCGCTTGTCGACGTCGCCTCGGGCGCGCGCTACACCTACGGTGACCTCGACTCGCGCGCACAGCGTTGCGCATCGTGGATGCGCGCGAGCCTCGGGCTTCGAGTGGGCGATCGCGTCGGGCTTCTCGCCGCCAACTGTGTCGAGTACGTCGATTTCATCTTCGCCGCGGCCAAGAGCGGCATCATCCTCGTCCCGCTCAATACCCGCCTGACGTCTCACGAGCTCGGCTCGATCGTGAGGGATAGCGGCATGCGGGCCCTCGTCTACGAGGAGGCTTTCGCGGCTGCATGTCTCGAGTTGCGGCAGTTGAGCGAGATCGAGTCGTGGATACCACTGCGCGGCGACGCCTCTGCCAGCTACGCCTCCGCACTCCGCGACCTGCCGGTCAGCGAGTTTGCACGCCCGCGCATACACCCGGAGCACGTGCTCGCCCTTCTATACACAAGCGGCACGACCGGCCAGCCCAAAGGCGTGATGCTGCCGCATCGCATGGTCGCCTGGAACGCCTACAACACCGTCGTTTCCTGGCAGTTGCGCGACGATGACGTGAGCCCGGTGTTCACGCCGATGTATCACGCGGGTGGATTGGCGGTGTTCCTCACACCGCTCTTCGCCATCGGCGGGCGGATTGTCCTGCACCGGCAATTCGACGCCGGCGAAGTATGGCGAAGCATCGAGGCCGAACGCTGCACCGTGGTCCTTGGTGTTCCCACTATCTGGAAGTTGTTGATGGAGGATCCAGCCTTCGAGCGGGCGGATCTGTCGTCGGTGCGCTGGTTGATCAGCGGCGGCGCGCCCCTGCCGCAGTTCCTTGCCGATGCCTACCGGCGTCGCGGCGTGATCTTCAAGCAGGGCTACGGTCTCACCGAGGTGGGGGTCAATTGCTTTGCGATGACGCCGGATGACTCGCTCCGGAAGGCCGGCTCGATCGGCAAGCCCCTCATGATGACGGAAGCGCGCGTGGTGACGGGGGATGGCCGTGAGACCGAGGCCGGCGCGGTCGGCGAGCTGTGGCTGCGCGGGCCTCACGTCACGACCGGCTACTGGAATGCACCGGAGCTGACCGCCGCCGTCCTCGATGACCAGGGTTGGTTTCACACCGGCGACGTGGCCACGCGTGACGAGGATGGCTTCTACTACATCGCCGGGCGTCAGAAGGACATGTTCATCAGTGGCGGCGTCAACGTTTATCCGGCGGAGATCGAGGCGCACCTTCTCCAGCTCGAGGCGCTAGCCGATGCGGCAGTCGTGGGTGTGCCGCATCCGACCTGGGGCGAGATCGGAGTCGCATTCCTGGTCGAGCGTCCGGGAGTACCGCGCCCGGCCATCGAGACGGTGATCGCCTACCTGGAGGAACGGCTCGCGCGATTCAAGTTGCCGCGTGCGTTCCGGTTTGTGGCGGCGCTGCCCCGGACGGCCAGCGGCAAGGTCCAGAAGGCCGAGCTGCAGCGCATGTTCTCCGAAGATCCCGATGCAGGCCTGCTGTGAGCGCGCAGGTCATCGCCCATCGCATCGACGGTTCGGGGCCCGATCTGCTGCTTCTGAACGGGATCATGATGAGCATCGCCGCATGGGAGCCGGTCGCCGCCATTCTCGCCGCGAAGTACCGTGTCATCCGGTGCGACCTCCGCGGTCAGCTGCTGTCGCCGGGGGTGGCGCCAGCGTCGATGAGCGGTCACGCGGAGGATCTGATCGAACTACTGGATCACCTCGGAGTGCGTGACGTCCATGTTGCCGGCACGTCGTTCGGGGCGATGGCGGGTGTCCTTCTTGCCGCCCGGGAACCTGGACGCGTCCGGTCGTTGACCGCCATTACGGCCACCGATCGCGTCACCGACGCGATGTGGACGGCCACCGAGCAGGTGCTCCGTCTGGCGCGCCGGGCAGCTTCGGGAGAGAATACCGACGCGGTGTTCGACGCCGTCGTGCCGGCCACGTTTTCGCTGGCGTGGCAGCGTGAGCAGGGGGAGGCGCTCGACCGCCGGCGCGCCGCGGTGGCAGCGCTGCCGCCCGCCTGGTTTGCGGGCCTCGTCGGATTGATGACAAGCATCCGCGGCCTCGACTTGCGCGAGACGCTCGGAGCGATCCGCTGCCCGGCCCTGGTCGTGGGGGCCGGGGACGATCTTATGTTTCCGCCCGAGGTACCGGCGGCGGTGGCGGACGGGATTGCGGGCGCAGAGTTGGTGATGCTGACCGGGGCGCCGCACGGTGTCGTAGTCGAGCGGCCGGAAGACGTGGCGGAGCTGATCGACAGATTCGTAGGGGGCGTCGTTGATGAGACAAACAGTGACTGATGGTCCGTAAACAGACCAGCCCGCCGGCGGCGAGACGTGGGCGGAGCCAGATTGAAAGGTCGGACCGGAGCCGGGCGCAGATCCTGCGCGCCGCCTTGAAACTCTTTTCGACCGTCGGTTACAACGGCACGTCGATGCGCGACGTGGCCCGCGCCGCCAGAGTTTCGACCGGCAACGTCTACCACCAGTTTCCCGACAAGGAGAGCATCTTCCGCGCGCTGCTCGAGGAGTACTTCGCCGCGGTCGCGTCGCCCGAGTATCCGTTCAACAAAGCGCTCGCCGCCGGCGCATTCCCCCATGATCTCGCCGCCCTGGCCAGGGCCGCGCGCGAGAGCGTCGAAGCCTACAAGCCCTACGTCGCCTTGATCTACGTTGACGTCGTCGAGTTCGACGGGACTCACATTCGCCGCTTCTACTCGGAGATGGCGTCGAGGTTTGAGGCGTTCCTGTCGATGCCGGAAGGCCCCTCGGTCGATTCGCTGCGCCAGGACGTTCGGCCCCTCACCGCGATCATGGTGGCGTCTCGATTCTTCCTGCAGTACTTCGCCGTCGAGTTGCTCTTCGGTGTCCCGAATCACTTCGGGCAAAACACCGATGCCGCACTGCGCGAGATCGTCGACATCCTGGAGCATGGAATGCTCAAACCTCGTTCGGGCAAGGTGCGGGCGCCTCGCTGAGGTTGGCGCGACCGTTCCGAGGTGTTACTTCGATTAAGCTGGCTCGGTGGCGGCCGTTTCAGCCGATCTTCGCGCCGAGTTCGGCGAGATCGACATCTACCTCTTCGACCAGTTGCTGCGCGGGCGGTTCGACGGGCGTCGCCGCGTGCTGGACGCCGGGTGCGGCGGTGGGCGGAACCTATCGTACCTGGTCAACCATGGCTTCGACGTCTACGCGATCGACCGCGATCCCGCGGCGGTCAGGAGCGTCGCCCGTCTCACCGCACACTTGCCGCCATCGCAGCACGGAGACCGCGTCCGGCAGGGAGAGATGGACGCACTGCCGTGGCCGGACGCCTCGATGGACGCCGTGCTCTCGAGCGCCGTCCTGCACTTCGCGCGCGACGAGGCGCATTTCCGGCGCATGGTGCAGGAGCTGTGGCGCGTCCTCGCACCCGGCGGCCTCTTCTTCGCCCGCCTCGCCACGAGCATCAGCATCGAGAACCGGATCTCCGCAGCCGTAGGGCGCGTCCTACTGCCGGACGGCAGTGAACGATTTGTCGTCGACGAATCGACGATCCTGCGGATCACAGAAGAGCTCAGCGGACGGCTGCTGGATCCGCTCAAGACAACCAACGTTCAGAACCTGCGCGCAATGACGACGTGGGTGCTGGAGAAGTAGGCCCGACCTTCAGGTCGGGCGTGGGGAGGGATGACGTGAAAATTCTAGTGACTGGTGGGACCGGGTACGGTGGGATCTCAGGTGGTGCAGGAGCTGCTGAAGCGCAAGGCGGATCTCAGTGTGCTCACGCGGGACGTCAAGAAACCGCTGCCGGCCGGGGCAAAGGCTGTCGAAGGTAACCTCCTCGAGGTCGACACCGTGCGGCGGGTCTTCAACGGCATCGACGCCGTCTTCCTGCTCAATCCTGTCAGTCAGACAGAAACGAGCGAGGCGCTGATGGCGATCAGCGCCATGCGCACGGCCGGTGTGAAGCGGGTCGTCTACCTGTCGGTGCACGACGTGAACTCGGCACCATGGCTCCCGCACTTCGGATCGAAGGTTGGGGTGGAGGAAGGGCTGCGAAAATCCGGCCTCGCCTACACGATCCTCCGCCCGAACAACTTCTATCAGAACGACTACTGGTTCAAGGACGTCCTGCTGCAGTACAGCGTTTATCCGCAGCCGATCGGCAGCACCGGAATCTCACGCGTGGACACGCGTGACATCGGCGAAGCGGCCGCGATCGCGCTGACGAGCGACGGTCATGAAGGGGAGACGTATGACCTCGTCGGTCCGGAGGTCGTCACGGGAGAATCGACCGCCAAGACGTGGTCTGCGGCACTCGGGAAGCCGATCGCCTATGGAGGCGATGATCTCGACGCCTGGGAAGCAGTGCAGATCAACTACCTGCCGCACTGGATGGTCTACGACTTCCGGGAGATGTACCTCCACTTCCAGCAGAAGGGGCTGAAGGCGTCGCCGGAGGCGATCGCGCGCCAGACGAAGCTGCTGGGGCACGCCCCGCGATCCTTCGATGCCTTCGCCAGAGAAACGGCGGCGCTCTGGACAGCGAGCCAGCCCGGGCGTTGAACGCTTATTACGGACGGGCTCTAACCTCCGGCCCCACGCGCTAAACTCTGGGGGACGGCAAACCGGAGCAGGGAGGGCATAGATGAACGGTACGAAATGCGCCCACGAAGTCTGCAACTGCCAGGTCGAGGCCAACGGACCGTACGGCAAGTCCTGCAGCGAGCACTGCAAGGACGCAAAGGGCATGACGGAGCTGCGGTGCGGATGCCCGCACCCGGCGTGCCGCACGTAACCGGGCAACAACGCGGAGCAGCGGGAGAGCGCCACGGGATGGCGCTTCCCGCCAGGGCGTCGCGTCAGAGGATCACGCGTTCGTCCCCGATCCTCCGGGTAATGCGCTGACCGTCCAGATACTCCAGCAACGGCACGGCGAACTTGCGTGACAGGCCCGTCAGCTCCTTGAATGCGGCGATATCGAGCTTGGCGCTCACGCCCTTCCTGGCCCGCACATCGTCGATGAGCTTATCGAGCGCCCCCCGATCCACCACCATCGTGTCGTTCACCTTCACCAGGGTCTGATCCTTGACCAGGAGCTGGACGATCTTGCGCGCGGTGGTCCGATCGACACCGGCGCTGGCAGCCACTTCGTCCGGCGTCGGCACCTGGAGACCCAACTGCCGGAACCGGTCCGCCAGTTGCTCTCGCAGTTTCTCGTCGGCGCCCGCGAGCGTCATCGCCTTTCCGTGAACATGAACGACGTCCTGATCGACGACGAGGACGTTACGCGAGACGAGATCGTCGAGCACGGCGCGGAAGAAGGCAGGCGATGCGGCTGCGAAGACGCGCGCCTTCAGGTCCTCGCGACCGATGCCCTTCACCAGCGGTTCCGTCTTGTGAAACGCGCGAACGGCAGCGACGGCCTTGACCGCCGTGCTGTCGAATACCTCGGTCGACGCAACAGTGAAGGGCATGTCGGCGACGATCCTGGCCCGTCCACTTTTTACGAGCGTCTCGAGCGCCCGTTCGCGCTGCGGCAGGAATCAGACCGAGCCGGGCGACGACGGCGCCGGTGTCCAACCCTGCTGCGCCCGCCTCCGTGACCAGTTGGAGGATGCGATCCTGGAGCGCGCCGTCACGAAATACGAGCAGCCGCCTCACGAGGGATGGATCGCTCCGGCGGCGGCGCGGCGGTGCGGCATCGAGGATTTCGCCGCCACCGATCGTGGTCATCGGCGAATACTGACGGACGATGAAGCGGTCGCCCGGCAGCGCGAAGGCCGGTTTCTCGAGCCGGACGCGAGCGAACGACGCCTGGCCCGGTTCGAGCGTGTCCTGTCCGAGTAGAACCACGTAGCCGATCAACTCGGTGGTGCCGACGTGGAAGCGGATCCGCTTGCGTGAGGGCATCGGCTGCGGCGCGCTCTCGAGCAGCTCGAAGTGGACGTCGAAGGTGGAGGTCGGCGAGAACACGCCCGGCGCCGTCACCACCATGCCGCGTTCGAGATCCTCGAGGTCCAGCCGCTGCAGATTGAGCGCCGTCCTCTGGCCGGCGCGCGCTTCGTCCACGGCGCCGCCATGCACCTGCACGCCGCGCACGCGGGCCGGCTTCCGCGCGGGCAGCAGCTCCACCTCGTCGTCGCGGCGCACACTGCCGGCGATCAGGGTGCCGGCGGCGACCGGGCCGAAGCCCTTCATGGTGAAGCAGCGATCGACGGGAAGGCGCAGCATCTGCTCCGCGTCACGCGGCGCGACCGAAGCCGCCATACCGCGCAGCGCCTCGATGAGTGCGGGTATGCCTTCGCCACTGCGCGCACTCACGCGAAGAATCGGGGCCTGTTCGAGAAACGATCCCTTCAGGAACTCCTGGACCTCGATCTCGACGAGATCGGCCATGCCGCGTTCGACGGCATCTATCTTCGTCAGAACGGTGAGGCCGCGCTGCACCCGCAGGAGTGAGCAGATGGCGAGGTGCTCACGCGTCTGTGGCATGACCGACTCTTCCGCCGAGATCACCAGCAGGACCACGTCGATGCCGCCAACCCCGGCGAGCATGTTCTTGATGAACCGTTCGTGGCCGGGAACGTCCACGAATCCGAGCGTGGTGTCGCGGTCGAGCGGAAGACTGGCGAAACCGAGATCGATGGTGATCCCGCGCTCCTTTTCCTCCTTCAGCCGGTCGGTATCGGTCCCGGTCAGTGCCTTGACGAGCGCAGTCTTACCGTGATCGATGTGTCCGGCCGTGCCGACGATGATGTGGGGCATTCCAGCTTCAATTGTAGAATTTCAGGATGAGCTTCAGAGTTCTTCTTTTTGTCGCGGCGATCACACTGCCCGCGGGCGCATTCGCGCAAACACCCGAACTCCGGCGTCTGCTCGATTCGCCACAGTTCAAGACGGCAACCGCGTTCATCCAGTCGGACCAGGCGCGCTTCGTATCCGAGCTGATCGAGCTCACCGAAATCCCGGCCCCGCCGTTCAAGGAAGAGCGCCGCGCCAAGGCCTACCTCGAGAAGCTCCGCGCCTCCGGCCTCAGCGACGTGGAAATGGATCAGGCCGGCAACGTCATGGGCGTTCGCAAGGGTACCGGCGGCGCCGAAATGGTCGCAATCGTCGCTCACCTCGACACGGTTTTCCCCGAAGGCACGGACGTCAAGGTGAAGCGCGCCGGCACGAAATTGAGTGCGCCAGGAATCGGCGACAACACGCGCGGACTGGCGCTGATGCTGGCGGTGATCCGGGCCATGAACGCGGCGAAGTTCCAAACCGTCAACGACATTCTGTTCGTCGGGAATGTGGGCGAGGAGGGCGAGGGCGACCTTCGCGGTACCAAGTTCCTGATGCAGAAGGGCAAGTACAAAGACCGCATCAAGCAGTTCATTGCCGTCGATGGAGACGACCAGAGCGTGATCACGCACGGCGGGGTCGGCAGCCGGCGCTACCGGGTCACCTTCAAAGGTCCGGGCGGCCACAGCTACAGCGCCTTTGGTCTCGTGAATCCCGCGTACGCGATGGGCAATGCGATCGCCGCGTTTGCGCGGGTGAAAGTGCCGCAGGAGCCGAAGACCACCTACAACGTCGGCCTCGTGAGCGGCGGCACGTCAGTGAACTCGATTCCCTTCGAGACCGCGATGGTCGTCGACATGCGCTCCACGGACTGCGCCGAGCTCAAGAAGCTGGACACGCAGTTCCTGGCGATCGTCAAGGCGTCGGTGGACGAGGAAAACAAGACCCGCTCGACGACCCAGGGCGCGATTGCCGCGGACCCGAAGATGATCGGCGACCGGCCCTGCGGCGTGACCGCGCTGACGACGCCACTGGTGCAGGCGACGAGTGCGGTGGTGAAGGCGTTCGGGTTGACGCCGTCCTACGACATCGGCAGCACGGACGCGAACGTTCCCATGAGCCTTGGTATTCCGGCGGTCACGATCGGGGCCGGTGCCGCCGGGCGTGCGCACGCGCTGGACGAGTGGGTGACGGTCGAACCGAAAGCGGACGTGCAGGCGGTGCAGGTCGCGATGGCGATCATCCTCGCTATCGCGCAGTAGCCATCAGCCATCAGCTATCAGCCGTCAGCCACGCTGGAAACTGGAAACTGGAAACTGAAAGCTGAGAGCTAAGAAGCTCCCGGGCTTTTCACCAACGATCCTGTCGATCGACGAGATCGACGGCCGTCCGCTCAGCGCCATCGCGAGCGACAGCTCGGCTTTCAGGATCGCCAGCACGTCCCGGACCCCATCCTCGCCGTTGGCGGCGAGCGCCCACAGATAGGGACGGCCGATGCAGACGGCGCGGGCCCCAAGCGCCACGGCCTTGAGGACGTCGGTGCCGCGCCGAATCCCGCCATCCATGAGGATCTCTGCCCGTCCTGCTACCGCGTCCACGACCTCGGGCAGCGCATCGATCGACGCGGCCGCACCATCGAGCTGACGTCCGCCGTGGTTCGACACGATCACGCCGTCCACTCCTGCCGCCACCGCCAAACGGGCGTCTTCCTCCGTCATGATCCCTTTGACGAGGATCGGCAGGCGCGTTTGCGCGCGCAGCCATTCGACGGCTTTCCAGGAGAGCGTCGCGTCGAACAGATCGTGCACGTAGGCCGAGAACGACGAGTGCGCGCCCCATCGCGCCGCGTTGGTCATCGCGGCTTCGAAGTTCTTCATCGTGATGCCCTCGGGCAGCACGAAGTTGTTGCGGACGTCCCGGTACCGGCGGCCCAGCAGCGGTGTGTCGACGGTGAGGACGAGAGCCCGGTAGCGTGCCGCCTCGGCGCGCGCGATCAGTTCCTGTGTGAAGCCGCGATCCTTGTAGACATACAGCTGGAACCACAATGGTCCGTCGCAGGCAGCGGCGACGTCCTCGAGCGCACACGTGGACAGGGTGCTGCTGATCATGATGGTGCCGGAGGCGCGCGCGGCCCGCGCCGCTGCCATCTCGCCGTCCGTATGCGCCAGCCGGTTGAATGCGGTAGGCGCCAGCATGATGGGAAGGTCGAGCGGCTGACCGAGGACCGCGGTGCGGGTGTCGATCTCGCTGACGTCGATCAGCACGCGCGGTCTCAGCGGGATCCGGTTGAAGGCCTCGCGGTTGGCCGCCAGCGTCCGCTCCTCGCCGGATCCCCCGGCGTAGTAGTCATACGCGGAGCGTGACATGCGCTCGCGCGCAATCGCTTCGAATTCGTCGATAGTCAGGGGTGCCACGCGCAGGATTATGGCATGTGGTGAGGCAGCCCTTCAGGGCTGCCCCATCGTCAAACGTCTGCGCGTAACGCGACCGACGGATCCAATCGTGCGGCGCGCGCCGCCGGCAGGTAGCTGGCCAGCAATGCCGTCGCGCCGAGCCCCACCGCCACCGCCACATAGGTGACCCAGTCGAGCGGGTTGACGCCAAAGAGCATCGACGCCATCAGTCGGGTGACGCCCGCCGCGCCGGCCAGGCCCAGGATGATGCCGATGCCCGACAGCACCAGCCCGTGGCGCAGGAACAGCCCGCTGACATCGCGCTGGGCGGCGCCGAGCGCCATGCGGATCCCGATCTCGCGCGTGCGCTGCGCCGCGATATACGAGATCACGCCGTAGATGCCGACGACCCCGAGGAGCAGCGCCACGCCCGCCGCGATGCTGAGCATGACCAGCGCGAAGGAGGTCTGCGCCATCGAATCCGACTGGATCTCGTCGAGCGTCTGCACGGCCGCCACCGGCAGGCTCGGGTTCACCGCCCAGACGGCCGCCTGTACTTCCTTCAGCAGCGTCGGCGACTCGGAGCGCTCGCTCCGGATCGCGTAGGCCATGTTGCGCTGAACTTGTGGACCCGGCTGCCACATGTCCTGGACGACCACCGGCCAGTAAATGATCGTCGGCGCCGCCTTCGTCACACCATCGTCACGCTCGTCGGCGGCAACTCCGACGATCGTCCGCCACGGCGATTTCGGTGTGTTCCGTACCCGTCGTCCCACGGCAAGCGCCGGATCCTTCCAGAATTCACGAGCGAAACCCTCCGCGACCACCACTACGGGCGTCTTGTTGTAGGCGTCGTTCCACTCGAGGTCGCGCCCCGCCACGATGCGATTGCCCATGGCGCCGAAGTAGCCGGGGCCAATCCACTTGTAGCGGCGCAACACGGGAATCCGCCCGTCCGGCGAGGGGAAGTCTTCGACGAACATCGGGTCGTTACTGTCGTTGCCGTCCATGGTGATCGAGGACGTCACGCCAACGGCGGTGACGCCGGGCACCTGGGCGATGCGCTGCGCGATCTGCTCGTGCATGCGTGCCGCCTGGACGGGTTCGGCCGCGACCGCGGGTGGCACCGAGACCCGCAGCGTGAGGACGTTTTGTGGATCAGTGAAGCCCGGATCCACCTGCCGCATCGCCTGGAAAGTGCGGATCATCAGACCGGAGGCCACAAGCAGCACGACCGCGAGCGCAACTTCGACGACCACCAGCGTGTTTCGCGCGCGGTGCCGGGCCTTGCCGACGCTCGACGAGCGGCCGCCTTCCTTCAGCGCGCCGGTGAGTTGCGCGTTCGCGAACTTGAGTACCGGCAGCAGCCCGAACAAGAGGCCGGCGACGAGCGAGACGACGACCGTGAAGGCCAGCACCGTGGGATCGATGGTGATCTCTGCGACCCGGGGGAGTCCGTCGGGTGCGATCGCACCAAGGGCCCGGACCCCGGCGTAGGCGAGTCCGAGACCCACCGCGCCGCCGGCGGCCGCGAGGAGGAGGCTTTCCGACAGCAGCTCCCACGTGATTCGGCGGCGGCTGGCGCCGAGTGCGGCATGAATCGCGAGCTCCTGCTGGCGCCCTTCGGACCGCACGAGGAACAGGTTGGCGACGTTGGCGCACGCAATCAGCAGCACCACGCCGACCGTGCCGAGGAGAATCCACAGCATCTGGCCGACATCCCCGATCACATCCTGCGACAGCGGACGGACTCGGGGCCCGATCTTCGCGTCATCGAACATCTGTCGGGAGAACCCGGGCGGCAGCGGGAAGCGCTCAACCGTCAAGGGCAGCATCCGCGCGACGTCGGCGTTGGCCTGTTCGATCGTGACGCCGGGCTTCAGGCGCGCGATCCCCTGGTAGCTGAAGTTGCCGACGAAGACCTTGGCACGGTCGAAGCGGAAGGGGACGACGATCTGCGGCGTGCGATCGAGGAAGCGGAAGCTCTCCGGCAGAACGCCGATGATCTCGTAGGGCCTGCCGTCTACTGTCAACGTGCGGCCGACCGCGGCGGCGTCGCCGCCGTACTTCCGCTGCCAGAACGCGTGCGTCAGCATGAGGCGATCGGGCGCGCCGGGCTGATCGTCTTCGAGCGTGAAGCGGCGGCCGGCCGCCGGCTCGACGCGGAGCATCGGGAAGAGGCCGTCGGTCACGAGCAGGGCCTGCACGCGCTCTGGTTCACCGGTGCCGGTGATCGAATAGGCGGCGCCGTCCCACAGCGCGAAATCCTCGAACGTCCTGTTCTCAGCGCGGTAGACGAAATAGTTCGTTGGTCCTTGATTGAGCAGCGGCACGTTCAGGCCCGGGGCCGTGTGCCAGACGCCGACCAGCCGTTCCGCGTCATGGAAGGGGAGGGGCTTGAGCAGGACGCCATTGACGACGCTGAAGATGGCGGCGTTGGCGCCAATGCCCACTGCGAGCGTGAGGATGGCTACAGCGGAGAAGAGCGGGGCGCGCAGAAGCCGTCGGGTGATCCGTGAAAAGCGCGAATAGAGCATGGCCATAACGGGCTTAGACGGGATTGGGACGAGTGGCGTTCGTACCGTCTGCTATTCTCCGCTTGATGTTCCGAGCCCCCCGTTCCTGGCCCTGGCCGCCGTCCTGGTGAGCGTGTCGTGCGCCAGGAACCCTGCGCCAGCCGCGAAACCCCCGGTGCCCCGCTCCGGTGGTGGCCCCGGATCCATTTCGAGGTCTGCTGCCGCAACCGAGCCGGCATCGTGTCGCAGGCCGGCAGCTTCGCGCTGACGCCGGCGACCGTGATCTACGCCGAGTCGGAACAATTTGCGTTCAGCGCGCGCTTTCTCGCGGAACACATCGGGCTTGCGGTTGGTCCGCAACCGTTGACCGTTCAGGTCGGGCAGGCGGCTCCGCCCGGCTCGATCGCGATCGAAGGAACAACGGCACGGCCACGTCAGGGCCAGAAGGGTACATGCTCGTCGTCCGCCCCGAAGGGATCACCATCGCGGCTGATACCAGCCGGTGCATTCTACGGCGTCCAAACCTTGCGTCAATTGCTGCCAGCGATTTGGGAATACGAAGGGTTGCGTCCGCCTCGCCGTAATGTGCACCCGATCACCATTCCAGCGATGGACGTGGACGATCGGCCGCGATTTGCCTGGCGCGGCGCGATGCTGGACGTCGCGCGTCACTTTCTCACCGTCGACGAAGTCAAGCGCTTCATCGATCTGATGGCGCTGCACAAGCTCAATCGGCTCCACCTGCACCTGGCCGACGACCAGGGGTGGCGCATCGACATCCGCTCGTGGCCGAACCTGGCGACGCATGGCGGCAGCACCGAGGTGGGCGGCGGGACGGGAGGCTTCTACAGCCAGGATCAGTACTCTGCGATCGTCCGCTACGCGGCGGAGCGCTTCATCATGGTGATCCCGGAGATCGACATGCCCGGGCATACCAACGCGGCACTCGCGTCGTACCCGGAGTTGAACTGCGACAACCTCGCCCGTCCGCTCTATACCGGCACCGAAGTCGGCTTCAGCGCGCTCTGCGTCGAGAAGGACGTCACTTACAAGTTCATCGACGATGTCGTTCGCGAGATCGCGGCGCTGACCCCCGGGCCCTACTTCCACATCGGCGGCGATGAGGTGAAGACGCTCACGCCGCTGCAGTACAGGGGATTCGTGGAACGGGTGCAGGGGATCGTGCAGTCACACGGCAAGCAGATGATCGGCTGGGACGAGATCGCGCCAACCAACCTGCTCCCGACGTCGATCGTTCAGCACTGGCGTCCAAAGACGTCGATCGCGGAAGTTGCCGGCAAAGGCGTGAAGGTGATCATGTCGGTCGCGGACCGGATGTACCTCGACATGAAGTACGACAGCGAGACACCCATCGGCCTGACGTGGGCGGGGATCGTCAGCGTCAAGACGTCGTACGACTGGGATCCGGCGACCGCCGCGCCGGGCGTCCCGGAGAGTGCGATGCTCGGTGTTGAAGCGCCGCTCTGGGCAGAGACGATCACCAACATTCGCGATTACGAGTTCCTCGCGTTCCCGCGGCTCGCAGCCGTCGCAGAGGCGGGCTGGTCGCCTCAGTCAGCGCGTGACTGGGAGGAGTTCCGGGAACGGCTCGGTGCGCAGGGGCCGCGCTGGACGGCGCTGGGGTTGAATTTCTACAGGTCGCCGGAAATACCCTGGCGGTAACACGTGCGGCGTGCGGCGTGCGATGTGCGATGTGCGACGGGTAGGTGTCAACGTGCTCGACAGCGTGCGCGAGACGATCGCCATCGGCGAAGGCGATTCTCACTTGGTGGCCGTATACGGATACATCGACATCCACACCCCGCGCGGCGCGGTATCGTCGAGGTCCCGACCGGCCCAGACCGCGGCCCGATTTGCTGGCAGCTTGAAAGGTCGCGTCGTCGCGTCGTAGTGTCGTCGTGTTGTGCCGCAGGCATCGTCGTCTCGTTGGTCACAGCGCTCCTTGTGGCAGAATGCTTTCCTTGGAGGAAAAAGCATGAAATTCCTGTTCGCGGCCGTTGCCTGTGCGTTGTTGTTCGTCGCCGGACCCGTCGCGGCCCAGCCGGCAGGCGCCGAGAAGGACCGCGCCGCCGCGGTCAAGTATCTGGAAGAGACTCGCCTGGCCTTTCTGAAGTCGATTGAGAACGTGACCCCGGCCCAGTGGACGTTCAAGGCCACTCCAACGTCCTGGTCGATTGCCGAAACAGCCGAGCACATCGCGATCAGCGAGGGAACCATCCTGGGGCTGATCACCACGCAGATGCTGCAGGCTCCAGCGCCAAAACCGGGCGAGGGTATCCCCGACGAGAAGTTGGTTGGTGCCATCACCGACCGCTCCCAGAAGGCACAGGCGCCCGAGATGCTGAAGCCGGTTGGCAAGTGGGCGACCAAGGAAGCGCTGGTGAAGGACTTCAACGCCGAGCGCGACAAGACGATTGCCTGGGTGAAGACAACGACGGAGGACCTGCGTGCGCACGCGGCGCCGCATCCGGCCTTCGGACCACTGGACGTGCATCAGTGGATACTGCTGCTGTCGGGCCACAGTGCGCGGCACACCCTGCAGATCGAGGAAGTGAAGACAGCCGCAGGCTTCCCGAAGTAAGTGGAAAAGGGAAAAGGGAAGATGGAAAAGAGTTCTGCTTCGGGCGCGGTGCCGCTAACCGATCACTTTTCCATTTTCCCTTTTCCCTCTTCCATTACCGTCGGCTCTTGATCGCGCCGTGCGTTGTCAAGAAGGCGCGTATTGAGCCGAAGTAGACGGCGCCGTCGATGTCGGCCGGGTCGATGTGGCCACCCCGGACTTCGACGAACTGCTTCGGTTCACGCGCCGCCGCAAACAGCTTGCGGCCTTCGTCGATCGGGATGATCTCGTCCTCGGGGCTGTGAAGGAATAGCATCGGCGCCGCTATGTGCCGGACCCTGAGGATCGATTCGAACGGGTTCCGCATGATCATCCGGACCGGCATCCACGGATATTGTTGTTCGCCGATCGCGACGAGTGACGCGGGCGCGCCTTCGAGCACAACCGCGGCGGATGGCACTTCGGCGGCCAGGCTGACCGCGACGGCAGACCCCAGCGACCAGCCGAAGATGATGATCTTCGACGGCGGGATGCCGAGCGTCTCGCGCAGGTAGCGATATCCGGCCCGCGCATCCTCGGTCACGCTGGCCTCCGAGGGTTGGCCCGGAACGCCGCCGAATCCCCGATACTCCGGCGCCGCGAGGTTGACACCGACCGAGCGCAGACCCTCATAGCGCAGGATATTCACGCGGCTGGCGACGGTCGCACTGTTGCCGTGCAGGTACAGCAGCCACGGCGCGTTCGCGTTCCCGTTCCGCATGATCCATGCGATCTGGCCGGCCTCGGCGGTCCCCGTCAGCTCCACCTGTTCGAATGGCGCCGCCGGTCGAAGCGGCCCCAGCGGCCGCCCGGGCTGGAAAACCAGCCGGGTTTCCTGCGAAATCAGGAAAAGCACCGCGGCGGCATAGACGCACGCCGCAACAACCGCTATCGTGAGAAGGATGAGGCGGGCTTTTCGAGCCCACCCGCCAGGCCCGGCGATCACGCCGGGTGCGTGAGGAGAGTCTTTTGCCATTCAGCAGTTTGAAGTTACACCCGAGTCTGCTCACGAGCATACGCGAGCTCGGTTTTGCCCGTCCCACCCCAATTCAGAGTGACGCTATCCCCCCGGCCATGGCGGGACGTGATGTGCTCGCCTGTGCGCAGACCGGCAGCGGCAAGACGGCGGCCTTCCTGCTGCCGATCATGCACGCGCTGATGGACAAGCCGCGCGGCCGGACGCGCGCGCTCGTACTCGCCCCGACGCGCGAGCTCGCGGCGCAGATCCTCGAAGAGTTCAACGCGCTCGCGGTCCACTCGCCGCTCAACGGCGCATCGGTCTTCGGCGGCGTCTCGATGGGCCCGCAGGAACATGCGTTCCGCTCGGGCGTGGACGTCATGATCGCCACGCCGGGCCGCCTGCTCGACCATCTCCGCGCACCCTACGCCAAGCTCGCGCATCTCGAGTATCTCGTCCTCGACGAAGCGGACCGGATGCTCGACATGGGATTCCTGCCCGACATCCGGCGCGTGCTGCGGCACATCCCGCAGAAGCGCCAGACGCTGTTCTTCAGCGCGACGATGCCGCCCGAGATCCTGAAGCTGACCCACGAGATGCTGAAGAATCCCGAGATGATCCAGCGGGCGCGCACGGCAACGCCCGCCTCCGGGATCACGCAGGCGGTTTATCCGGCGTCCCAGGACGTCAAGCGCTCGCTCCTCGTCCACCTGCTCAAGACCGGCCAGATCAAGCAGGCGCTCGTGTTCACGCGGACGAAGCACCGGACCAATCGCCTCACCGAGTTCCTCGTCAAGAACGGGATCAACGCGGAGCGGATTCACGGCAACCGCTCGCAGGGTCAGCGCACCGCGGCGCTCGCCGGGTTCAAGTCGGGGCGGTACCCCGTTCTCGTGGCGACCGATATCGCCGCGCGCGGGATCGACGTCGAGGAACTTGGGCACGTCGTGAACTTCGACGTCCCGCAGGCGCCCGAGGATTACATTCACCGCGTCGGCCGCACCGGCCGCGCGGAGGCGACCGGCGATGCCTTCACGTTCGTCGCGCCGGACGAAGAATCGGACCTGCGCGATATCGAGAAGGCCATCGGTCGCCGCCTGCCTCGCGTCACCGTGCCGGACTTCGACTACACCGCCGTGCCGGACGGCAAGCTCGAGATCCCGCGCGGGCAGCGGATCCAGGAGATCCGCGCCCGCAAGCGCGACGAGCGGCAGCGCGCCGAAGCCAACGCCGCGCGCCGCGGCGCCGCGCTCCGTGGCCGCGGCCCCGCGCCGCGCCCGTCGTCAGGCGGTTCGTCCGAAGGCAACCGCCCGCCGGGCCCTCGCCCCGGCGGCCCGCGCCCTGGTGGACGTCCCCAGGGGCCGCGCCCGGGTGGCTCGCGGCCGGGCGGACCCTCGCGCTTCCGGTCGCGCTAAGTCACGTGCGACGTGCGGACGTGCGTCGTGCGACGTGCGGTGCGACGTGCGGACGTTCAACGTGCGGTGCTACGTGCGACGGCACGTCCTACGTCCGTACGCCCGCACGCCACACCGCGCGTAGCACGCCACACCGCGCGTAGCACGTCGCACCGCACGTAGCACGTAGCCCGTCGCACCGCACCTCGCACGTCCGCACGTAGCACGTCGCACGTGCTAAGATCCGCCCGCTATGGCCAAGAAAGACCCGCGCATCGATGCGTATATCGAGAAGTCCCAGCCGTTCGCGCGCCCCATCCTGAAGCACATTCGGAAGACGGTTCATGCCGGCTGTCCGGGTGTTGAGGAGACGATGAAGTGGAGCGCGCCGCACTTCGACTACAAGGGCGTGATGTGCGGGATGGCGGCCTTCAAGGAACACTGCGCGTTCGGGTTCTGGAAGGCGAGCCTGCTTGGTGTCGCCGGACAGAGGAGCCGCGAGGCGATGGGGCAGTTCGGCTGCGTCAAGTCGATCAAGGATCTGCCGCCCGAGAAAGAGCTGATCGCGCTCGTCAAGGCAGCCGCGAAGCTGAATGAGGAAGGTGTCAAGGCGCCGCGCGTGAAGAAAGCGCCAAAGGCACCCTTGCGTGTGCCGCCCGCGTTTGCCGCGGCACTGAAGAAGAACACCAAGGCCCAGGCCGCCTTCGAGGCGCTCTCGCCCAGCCACCGCCGCGAGTATCTCGAGTGGATCGGTGAGGCGAAGCAGGAGGCCACGCGCGAGCGCCGGATCGTCAAGGCGCTGGTGTGGTTGTCAGACGGCAAGTCCCTGAACTGGAAGTATCAGTAATGTTTTTGCGCTGGGGGCCCCACCCCCAGCGCCTGCCAGCCCTCGCTCAATCGCTCGGGCCGAACTGTCCGCACGTCGCACGTCGCACGTCGCACGTCGCACGCACGTCGCACGTTGCACGTCGCACGGCACGTCGCACCTCCGCACATCGCACGTCGCACGTGTCTACTCCCACCGCAACGCGATCATCGGGTCGACCTTCGAGGCGCGGTGCGCGGGGATGAAACCGGCCGCGAGCGCGACCACGGCCAGCGTCAGCGTGGCGCCGGCGAAGACCACCGGGTCGCGCCCCTGCATATTGAACAGGATGTCTTCCGCCAGCCGCGCGATCCAGAGCGCGGCGAGCAGGCCGATCGCCGCTCCCACGACCGTCATGATGCCGACCTGGCGCAGGATCATCAGGCGCACCCGCGCCGGCGCGGCACCGAGCGCCATCCGCAGCCCGATCTCGCGCGTCCGTTGCGCGACGGTGTAGGCCAGTACGCCGTAGAGACCGATCGCGGCCAGCAGCGTCGCGAGCACGGCGAACGACGTCGACATGATCCCGATGAAACGGTCCATGAACACGTTTTCCCTGGCCTGCTCGGTCAGCGTGCGCAAGTTCTCGACCGGCAGGTTTGGATCGATGCCTTGCATGAATTTTCGAGACCTGGCCGACGAACTGCTGGGGATCCGCGGCGGTCTTCACGTAGAACGTCATCGACTGCACCCGCTCCGCCTGCTTGTAGGGGCTGAAGAACAGCGCCGGCATGGCACCCTTCACTTCCGAGTACTTCGAATCCCTGGCGACGCCGATGATCTGCATATCGAGTTTGTCGCCATCATCGGACATCATCTTGCCGACGGCGTCGGCGCCGAGCTTGAACTTGCGGACGAAGGCCTCGTTGACGATGGCGACCTTGGGTGATGTGCCGGCGTCCTGGCGTGTGAACTCGCGGCCGGCGAGGAGCGGAATGCCGAGCGTCTTGAAGTAGTCGGGCCCGACCATGTTGAAGCGGGAGTTGCTGTCGATATCCGGTCCGCGCTGGAAGCCCTGCACTCGCACGTCCGTTCCCCAGTTGTTTCCGGCCAGCACCGCGATCAGGGCGGAGGTGACGTTCGTCACACCCGGCTGTCGCGCCAGTTCCTCTTCGATCCTGCCAAAGAGGGCCTGCGATTTCTCCTGAGAGTAGGCGTTGAGTTCAGGTGAGACCGCGAACGTGACGACGTTTTCCGTTTTCAACCCGAGATCGACGCGTGAGATCTTGGCCAGGCTCTTGACGAAAAGGCCGGCAGCAATCAGCAGCGCCATCGAGATCGCGATCTGAAAGACCGCCAGTGAGGTGCGGAACCTGGCCGCTCCCTTGGCGCCGGAGGGTTGGCCCGACTGGCCTTTGAGCATCGAGGCGAGATCCGGCCGGGTGCTGTGCAGCGCCGGGAACAGGCCGAACAGGAGGCCGGTGCCGATGGTGAGGATCGTCGCAAACAGCAGCACCGTGGGGTCGAGCGCGATCTTGAATGTCTCGGCTGCCTCCTGCGGAATGATCGAGGCGATGAAGTGCAGCGTCCACTGCGCCACGACCAGGCCAGCCACGCCGCCGATCGCGGCAAGAATGAGCGACTCGGTGAGGAGCTGCCGGATCAAGTGCTGCCGGTTCGCGCCGATCGAGAGGCGGACGGCCATTTCACCGCTGCGGCGACCGGCGCGCGCGAGCAGGAGGTTGGCGATGTTGGCGCACGCGATCAGCAGCACCAGCGCGGTGACGCCGAGCAGCATCCGCAGCGGGCCGGTCACTTCGGCCCTGACCGAGCTCTGCCCCTGCTCGCCAGGGGTGATGTTCAACGTGCGCGCCCGGAATTGCTGCATGCGCTGGTCGCTCCAGCCGCGCTGCAGTGGCGCTTCGACATCGTTGATCAAGCCCCGGTAAATGCCCGCCATCCCGAGCTGGGCCTGTTCGAGCGTGACGCCCGGACGGAGCCGCGCGAACAGGTAGGCCCAGTAGCTGCGGCGGTTCGCAAATCCGTTGAAGCCGGGCTGCATCATGCCCCGCAGCGTGATCGGCACGAAGATCTCCGGTTTCGCGCCAAGCGTGGTGCCATCAAAGCCTTCGGGCGCGACGCCAACGATCGTCAGCGTCTGCCCGTTCACGACCATCGTCTGGTTGACGACATCGGCGCGTTGCCCGAAGCGGTTCGTCCAGTAGGCGTGGCTGAGAACCACGACCGCTGACTCACCGACCTTCTGGTCGTCGGCCGGCGAGATGAGTCGTCCGACGGCCGCCTGCAAACCGAGCACAGGGAAGTAGCTGCCCGAGACCAGCATGCCTTCGCCGCCGACCGTCTGGCCTGCAAACGCCAGGTTGGCGCCGAAGGTCACGTGCGCGGCGACATCGGTGAAGACGCCTTGCATCTTCTGGAGGTCGCGGAACATCGCGTAGCTGAAGACGTGATCGCAGTCCCCAGCCTGATTGCACGACGTCGAGCCCTGCTTCGGCCCCGGGGATGAGAGATTGACCAGCCGGCCGGGTTCCTGCACCGGCAGCTGCGAGAGCAGCATCTGGTTGAAGATCGAGAAGATGGCGGCATTGGCGCCGATGCCCAGGGCCAGTGACAGGATGGCGACGGTCGTGACAAACGGCGTGCGGAAAAGGGTGCGCAGCGCAAGCTTCAGGTTCTTCATGCTTCCCTTTCGACGAGAGAGCGGCGCAACAAGTTTACCCGGTGATACTATTCGTCCTTCCCAGCCGATCGATCGCAAGCCCCATGCTGAAAATATTCCGTACTGTCCTGGTCGTCCTCTGCGGCATTCCCGGTGTGGCGACGACCGCTGCGGCTCAGACGCCGCCGCCCCTCCATGTGCTCAAGATAGTTGCCGGCCCATCTGGTGCCGAGAACAACGGAACCTTCGTACTGACGGAGGAGCGATTGAAGTTCAGCCGGACGGCTGACCGGGAAGTGATTGTCTTCTTTCACTGGGATGGCGTCCCTGGACCTCACAAGCTCGAGGCGCGGTGGCGCAGTCCGGATGGCGGCTTCACGTCCAACTCGACCATCGACTACACGGCGGCGGAACGCCGCTTTGGTGCGTATTGGCGCATCGCGATCAGCCCCACCATGCAACTCGGCATGTGGAGCATCGAGGCCACGGTCGACGGTCAGCCGGGTGGGCGACTGAGCTTTGAAGTCACTGATGCCGCGGCGGAGAAGGGAGCCACCCCGAGGCGTCCGCTGTCGCAGCAGGAGCTGTTCGAGGCGTTGCGCCGCAGCTACGTGGTGCTGAACCGCGTCATGCCGGACGGTCGCGAGATGGAATCAGTGGGTGGGGTCGTTTCCGATGCCGGACAGATCCTGACCGGCGTGCGAGGGCTCGATGGCGCCGGCACGATCACGGCGGTGCTGCCGGATGGACGAACACTGGCGGTGACTTCCGTCACGGCGCTGAGCCGGCCGGCAGGGTGGGCGCTGCTTCCGCTTGGCCCGCCTGCCGCGGAGCCCGCGAAGCCCGCAAGCGATCCACCGAAGGTTGGCGATCGCTGCTACTCGATGCAGACGGCCACCGCCGGCTCACGCGTCATCATCGAGGGACAGATCACGGGGCTGACGGCGGCCAGTGCCACCGCGCCGGCTGCGTGGATGGCAAGCTTCTTCACCGGTCTGGGTACGAGCGGCTCGCCTGTCGTCAACGAGTATGGGGAACTGCTCGGCATCCTCGGCGGGTCGCCATCACCGACGATTGCGAGCCTACGATCGATGGGGTCGGCGAGCTACGGCAACGTACCTGTGGTCCCTCTAAACGGAGTTCCGAACGGTGCCTTTCCCACCGCGATCGCGATTGAGACGGTGAGAGCGGGTGGCCACCTGTTGACCCCACTCGAGGGGGATGTGCACGTGCTTTCCGGCGGATTCGCCGGCTCACTCGGCCGGGGTCCGACGGTTCGTCCAGAGGACCAACGCGACGAATTCTCCGCGAGGGAAAAAGAGATCGTGGTGTTTGTGACTTGGGCGCCGCGTGACAAGCTTAAGGGACAGACGTCGTTCCACGTGTTCGATCCCGGCAGCCGGGCAATCATGTCGAGCAAACCAACGAAAGTAAATTTCCGCAAGGGCGAGCTCGTCCTGTCGTCGGTGAAAATTCCAGTGCCCCGGGAGCCCGGCATTTACCGCGCCGAAATTCATCTCGACGGGAAGGCCGCGTGGCGCGGGTTCGTGAGGATCACGCCCTGATGAAGACAAAGATTCGATTGAACCTCACGGCAGCGCTCGCGCTCGCCCTCGTAGTCGCAACCGCGGCGCAGCCGGCGCCCCCCGAGTACGGCCCGCCCAAGGGCACGCTCGTGATCGTCGGGGGCGGCAACCTCGACGGCACCGGTATCATCGAGAAGTTCATCGAGCTGGCCGGCGGACCCGGCAAGAAGTTCATCATCGTGCCGACTGCCGGAGGCAACCGCGGCCGCGATGGCGCCGTCACGCCTTACGACGAGACCGCGGTGGTGGCGTCATGGGTCCGGCGCGGCGTCAAGAACGTCAAGATGCTGCACACCCATGACCCGAAGGTCGCCGACACCGAAACGTTCGTAAAGGATCTCCAGGACGCTGACGCGGTCTGGTTCAACGGCGGCCGCCAGTGGAACATCGTCGACTCGTACGTCAACACGCGGACCTATCGGGAGTTCCACAAGGTCCTCGAGCGCGGCGGCGTGATTGGCGGGAGCTCCGCCGGGGCGACGATCCAGGGAGAGTACCTGGTGCGCGGCGATACGACCGGTCCGAACATCGTGATGACCGCTGAGCCCACGCACCAGGAAGGATTCAAGTTCCTGCGCGGATCGGCGATCGATCAGCACATCAACGCGCGCAACCGGTGGGATGACCTGGTCCCCGTGATCCAGAAGTTCCCGAAGCTCCTGGGCATCGGGCTCTCGGAAGGCACCGCCATCATCGTCAAAGGTGACACCTTCGAGGCGATGGGCAAATGGAAGGTGAGCGTTCACGACAACACCCGTGTCTACCAGCCATGGGAGAAGCCGTATTTCGTGCTGTCGGCGGGTGACGTCTACAACATGAAGACTCGAAAGGTCGAGAAGTTCGGGGACGGGACGTCGCCCGCGGTGCGCCGATCCGGCGAGGGGGACCGATGAGCGAGAACGAGTCCGCCGCCGTTACCTACGGGAGCTACCTGCAGGTCGACCAGCTGCTCGAGCTGCAGAAGCCGCGCTCGGACGAGCACGACGAGATTCTCTTCATCGTCATCCACCAGGTCTATGAGCTGTGGTTCAAGGAGTTGCTCCACGAAGTCGACCGCGTGATGCAGTTGCTGCGCGAAGGCAATGGATCCCGCGCGCAGCACACGTTGAAGCGTGTGCTCACTATTCTCAAGGTGCTCGTCGCGCAGGTCGACATCCTGGAGACGATGACGCCGCTGGAGTTTCTGACGTTCAGGAATCGCCTGGCGGCCGCGAGTGGATTTCAGTCGGACCAGTTCCGGCAGCTGGAGTTCGTGCTCGGCAGCAAGTCGCGCGCGGCGATCGAACGTTTCGCTGACGGCACTCGCGGCCGCCAGGGGCTCGAGGTCCGCTGGGGCGCCCCGACGTTGTGGGACGCGTTTCTGCACTATCTCAAAACCGAAGGTTATCCAGTCCCCGAGAAAGAACTGGCCCGGGATGTCACCGCCGCGATCGAGCCATCACCTGAAATTCAGCAGATCCTCATCGATCTGTATCGCAAGGACGCCAGGAACAGTGAGTTGTGCGAGCGCCTGGTGGATCTCGACGAAGGCATGCAGGAGTGGCGCTATCGTCACGTCAAGATGGTGGAGCGGACGATCGGCATGAAGCCCGGCACCGGCGGCTCCGCCGGCGCCCAGTACCTTCGGACCACCCTCGCCAAGCCGGCCTTTCCGGACCTCTGGGAGATCCGCGGGTCGTTGTAGCCGCGGACCGCTAGCCGCGTCGGAGCCCCACCGCGATCAGCAACCACGAGACCGTAAGACAGCCAAACGCGACGAGAAGTGGCATCAAGGTTTCGGCGCCGCCCATCGCCACCTTGCGCCAGGCGCCAGCTGACATTTCGCCGGTGGCGCCGATGCCCATCAGCATATTGGCGAGGCCGGCGGCGAAGGTACAGAGCCCGGCAAAAATTGTCGCCAGCGTGAGCGGCCGCATCAGCGCGAGTCGCCGCTCGTTCGGCTTCACCGCACAGATGAGCGCCATGGCGAGCGTAGCGAACGCGACGAGCATCCCGAGTTTTCCGATGATGCCCTGTGAACCGAATCCCAACTCGAAACCCATTCCGGCCTCCTTGCACTGCTGATCGGGTATAACGCTCGAGAACACCCTGTCGTGACAGTTGTCACGATTCCGCGTCCGGCGCGTTATGACATCAATGGACCGCGAGGCCGAACTTGCGCTCGTCGAACGGCTCCGATCCGGTGCGCCCGGCGCCTTCGATGAGGTCTACGCCGCCTACAACGTCCGGCTATTCAATTTCCTGGCGCGGCTGTCGCGTCGGCCGGACGTTGCTGAGGATTTGCTCGAAGAAACCTGGGTCCGCGTGATCGAGCACGCCCGGCGATTGAAACCCGACACCCAACTGGCGCCGTGGCTCTTCACCGTCGCGCGCAACCTCTACTTCAGCTACTGCCGCACACGGGTGCTGGACGATGGGCTTACAGCGAGCATAGGGTTGTGGCCCGTGGTGGCTTCGCCGCCATCCCCCTTTGAAGCCGCCGCCGCGAATCAACTCGAACGGCGGGTCGAGACGGCGCTGGCGTCGCTGCCTCGAACGTATCGGGAAGTTCTGCTGCTGGTCTGGGTCGAGGGCCTCACGCCGGCGGAAGCGGCGCTCGTCTGCGGGATCCGCGCCGACGCACTCCGTCAGCGCCTGAGCCGAGGCCGGGCGCTGCTCGCCGAGCAGCTGAACCGGAAAGATGATCCCGGGATCGCGGTCCTGGGTGAGGTGTTGCCATGATCGACGAGAGAGCCGATCCGCTCGTGCGAGTGTTGACCGGACTGCCGCGCCTGACTCCAGGCGAAGCGCGTGCGAAGCGCATCCACGCGCGCTGCGCCGGTTTGTATGACGCGGCTCGAGAGCCTGAACGTCCTGCGCCAGGGCGCGGCGCGCTGGTCTAGGTTCCTGTCGGTCATCTATCTCGTTGAGGTGACGAGGCTCGCCGCGCGGCTGTCATTGTGGAAGCCCTGAGCTTGCACGGCATCCCGCGGGGGACTAACGCGTGTTCTTCATCACAGAGTTCGCACAGAGCCACAGAGTTACACAGGGATTCGAGCAGCTGCCGGGCCGCGCTTCGCGCGGGTGAGTGACCGCTGGAGACGGAGGCAAACGGCTCTCGCTCACGTGCCGCTTGCCTCCATCTCCACCGGCCACTCACCAAGGCGGCCGAAGGCCGCCCCGGCAGCAGCTCTGATGTCTGGTGGAATCCAGCGCTGGCCGCTAACAGCCGGTTATCTTTGTGAATCTTTGTGCCTTCGTGTTTTTCTTTGTGAGAAAAACTATCCAGCGCAGCGAGCCAGTTGCTGATGAAAGAGGAGGTCCGGGCCGCATGCTACCCTGCGGTCGCATGTCGCCTCGCGTCGCCGCTGTTTACATCCTCACGTGTCTCATCTGGAGCACGGTCTGGCTCTTCATAAAAATCGCCGTCACCGATGTCCCGCCAGTCAGCTTCGCGGCCTTGCGCCTGATCATCGCGCTCCTCGTCATGGTCCCGATCACGATCGCGTGCGCACACCGCTTCCGACCAGCGCCGCGACTGGATCATGATCGGCGGGACCGGCATCCTCCTGCTCGGTTTCAATTACGCGCTGCTCAACTGGGGCTTGCAGTTCATTTCGTCAGGGCTGACAGCGGTGCTGCAGTCGATGACGCCGGCCTTCGCATTGATCTTCGCGCACTACCTGCTGCCGGACGAGCGGATGACTCGCCGCAAGTCTGCGGGGCTCGCTCTCGGCATTGCCGGCGTCGCGACTATTTTCTGGGATCAGCTCACCTTCGGCGGCGGCCGTGCCTTCGCCGGCAGCGTCACCGTGACGCTCGGCGCAGTCTGTGTCGCACTCGCATATGTGATCGTGCGGCGCGAGGGCCGTCACCTCCACCCGAGCGTGCTGACGACCGGACAGATGACGGCGGCGTTCGTGCCGCTGATGGTCTACGGCTGGACGGTCGAAGGTAATCCGTTCGAGCTCCAGTGGACGAGGAACGCGATTGCCGCCGCTCTTTACCTCGCGCTGGCCGGATCCGTCGTCGCTGCCTGGCTGAACTACTGGCTGCTGTCGCGCGTAGGCGCCGTCAACCTGCTGCTCATGGGCCTCATCGAACCGATCATTGCCATCCTGCTCGGATCGTGGTTCCTCGGCGAGTCGATCAACAGCCGGGCGCTCGCCGGTGGACTCGCTGATCCTCTTCAGCGTCTGGCTCGCCATGGTGCCGGCGCGGGCGCCGGTGCCGGCGCGAGCGCCGGCCGTGAAGTAGAATCCGCCGCTGGAGCTGAAACTGATGCACATACGCGCGCTTGCCGCCTGCTTTCTCACCCTCGCGCTTGCTGGTCACATGTCCGCCCAGGCGCCGCAGCTTTCGAATGCCGTCCGGGGGTACGTCAAGCACGCCGAGCCGGTCATCGTTCTCACCAACACGCGCGTGATCGACGGCACGGGGAGCCCGGCACGAGAGAACCAGTCAATCGTCATCCGTGACGGCAACATCGCGGCCGTCGGTGACGCGTCCGGCATCAAGGCGCCAGACGGTGCGATGGTCATCGACCTGGCCGGCAAGACGGTGATCCCCGGGCTCGTCATGTTTCACGAGCATCTCTATTACCCAAGCGGTGGCAGCGTCTACGCGCAGCTCGGCCAGAGCTTTTCGCGTCTCTACCTGGCCGGTGGTGTGACGACGATGAGGACTGGCGGCAACGTCAACGGCGTGATGGACATCAAGTTGAAGCAGGAGATCGAGGCCGGCCGTCAGCCTGGTCCGGATATCGATGCCACCGCGCCGTACCTGAATGGCCCGAACAGCTTCCTGCAGATGCACGCGTTGAAGGATGCCGACGATGCGCGGAAGCAGGTGGCCTACTGGGCCGACATGGGCGCGACGTCGTTGAAGGCCTACATGAACATCACGCGCGCACAACTTGGTGCCGCGGTGGAGGAAGCCCACAAGCGTGGCATCAAGGTCACCGGGCACCTGTGCTCCGTCACTTACAGCGAAGCCGCCGACCTCGGGATCGACAATCTGGAGCACGGGTTCTTCGCGTCGACCGATTTCGTCGAGGGCAAGAAGCCGGATGAATGCCCGGGCCAGGGGGCGGGGCAGCGCACGGTCGCGACGCTCGACGAGAACAGCGCGCCGTTCACGGCACTGGTCAAGAAGCTCGTCGACAAGAAGGTGGCGCTCACCTCGACGCTGACGGTGTTCGAGACCTTTACGCCGGGCCGTCCGAAGCCGCCTGGTCTCGAAGTGCTCGTCACGCCGCTGCGCGAGCTCTATGATCGGGCTTACGCGCGCGTGTCAGCCGATGCGCAATCGAACTACGCGAAGTTGTTCCCGAACGGGATGAAGCTGGAGCGCGCCTTCGTGCGCGCCGGTGGGACGTTGATTGCCGGCACCGATCCGACCGGGTCCGGCGGCGTCATCCCCGGCTACTCGAACCAGCGCCAGGTCGAACTGCTGGTCGAGTCCGGGTTCACGCCGCTCGAAGCCATCCAGATCGCGACGTTGAACGGTGCCCGGTATCTCGGCCGCGAGGCTCGGATCGGCTCGATCGCCGTCGGCAAGCAGGCCGACCTGGTGATCCTCAACGGCAACCCGGCCGCGAACATCGCCGACATCCGGAACGTCGAAACGGTGTTCCGGAAGGGGATCGGGTTCGATCCCAAAAAGCTGATCGACTCGGTCTCAGGACGGGTTGGCCTCTGGTAGACGACTTCAGAAGTCAACTCCAAGCTCCAAACTACCAAGCTTCAAACTTGGAGAGTTGGAGTCTGAGGCTTGGAAGTTGGAAGTTGAGTAGATAAGCTATTCAGGGAGCGTAGCGACAATCCTCTTAGGATCGAGTCGCCAAACATTCGCGGCGCGGAGGTTCGAGAGCCACACTGACCCGAGGCCAAAGCGGATCGCGTCGCCGCCGTCGCCGTAGAACTGCTGGACGACCTTGTTGGTCGCCGCATCGATCCGCGTAATCGGGTACTCGAACGAGGTCACCCACACGGATCCGTCGCCGACCGCGATCTCGCCGCCGTTGCCCGGGATCCCCGCTTCGATGGTCGCGACCACCTTGTTGGTCTTGATGTCGACTCGCGAGATCGATCCGTCACCCTGGTTGATCGTCCACACCGATCCTTCACCCACCGCCAGGAACCGGGGCCGCGGCCCGACCGTGATCGTCTCCTCGACCACGTTGGTCAGGGCGTTGACGCGCGTGAGGACGCTCTTCTCGGTGCTCGTCACCCAGACGATGTTGTCGGCAAACGCCACCGTGTAGGAACCGGGCGCGACGTAGATTTCCGCCACGCTCTTGTTCGTGGCGGGATCGATGCGCGTGAGCGTTCCCTTCGCATCCGTCATCACCCAGACGCTGCCGGCGCCAGTGACGATGCCGCCTTCGGAGTCTGGAACTTCGAAGGGGAGGGTGGCTTCGACCTTGGCGTCCTTGAGGCTCACCCTCACCAGGCCTTTGCCGCCGGTCTTGTCGCCACAGAGCGGCACCCACAGACTGCCGAATCCCGTGGCGAGTCCCGAGCAGGGATGGAGGCCGACCTCGATAGTCGCCAGGACCGTGTTGGTCTTCGGATCGAGGCGATGGACGGTGTTCTTCGGGCTGTTCGACACCCAC
>CAWJNJ010000007.1:0-261684 GCA_963844245.1 uncultured Acidobacteriota bacterium
TTGAATCGGACCGCATTGGCGCGAGGCCCTTGTCTGTGTGGTGTTCGTTACTGTGCTGCCGCGCTCGCATTTTGTAATCCAGCGGCGCTTTTTCGTCGGAGTGCGCTCGAAAGCGCGCGGTCACCTCACAATCACGGGCGCGGCTTTCTGCGCGCCTTTCAGCACTTCTCACGTCATCCTCACGACCCAGCTGCATCGGCATCGGTCTTGTTCTGGCCGCACGCTTCGATGGGTGCAGTTCGTCGGTCGATCGTTGACCAGGAGACTCAGATGCCGTATCGCTTCGCTGCGCTCGGGAGCTCGATGCTCGCGCTCACGCTACTCGCCGCGTCCTCGGCCCTGACCGCGATGCACAACGATGGGGAGCCGATCGATCCGGCGAAAGAACTGGTGATCACCGATCCCAGCGTCATCGAGTCGCCGCTGGAAACGACCTTCTCTCCCGCGCGACCGTCCGGCACGTCCAAGCAAGGCGCGTGGAGCTTCGGACGCCTCGTCCACAATATGTTGCCCGCCGTGCAGCGCGATTCGCCGGCCGCGGCCACGCAGTTCGTGATGAACTGGCTGAAACGTGGGAAGAAGACGTCAGTCCAAACCCGCACGTGAGCCCGGCGATGGCCCGGCCGGCGATCCGGGCCCTGGTCATCAATCCCTGGAAAGCGGCGAGCGGATGCACAGATCCCGAATCGGCCGGCACCGACTTCGACTGCGTCCTCGACATGTCGCAGGCGCCCTTCCGGCTGATCGCCATCGTCAATCGCCCCGATCTCCGTCTCGTCGCGGACGACGGCACGGCAATCGGCGGTGAGGGCCGCTTCGTCTTCCAGGTGCTGGGACCGACGCTGGCGGTGAACGCGCTGGCCGGTGCCGTCGAAGTAATGGACGCCACGGTGACGCCCCAGAAGTTCACGGTGATCTTCGAGTACTCGCTGCCGGTCGCACGCGCCAGCGACACGCTCGTGTGGGCGCGGCGCTGGCACGGTCTCGGCGCGCTACCCTTTGGCGCGGACTACAACGCGACGCTCCGCGCGCTCACCAACGCCTTCTCGGGACCCGAACGGATCCGCGCCGCCCCAACGGCAACGCGCTGAACCAGATCCGCACCAACGAAGTGGCCTGATGGGCGCGCGCTTCCCCGCTGCCGGGTTCTCGCGGCGAAGCAGATCTGGGAGCTGCGGGAGTTCCGGCTGACCACGGGCGGACTCGCGCCGCACACCGTCAACCTCGAGCCCTCTCGTGACTTCGACATCCGCCGGGCCGGGCAATCGACGCTGGAGGGGATGCGCACGTACGAGCTGAATGACTTCCTGGCGCTGAACGCGGACGCCGTCCTCGCTTCGGCGTATCGCCTCCCCGCCGCGATGAACGGCAACTCCGCAGTCGTCGGCAGTGCGCCTACGGCGCGTGGGGCAAACTGACCAATCCGAACCCGCCGCTGATCCCGGCTCAGGAGGTCGCGCACGACCTCGCCGGCGTGCCGATCCCCGTCCGCGACGCGTTCGCGATGAACACATGCGCCGGATGTCATCGCCACGAAACCGACACCCGCCACTTCATGCACATCACCGTGCTCGCTGCGATGGAGCCGCTGTCGAAGGTAGACGACCGCACGCGGATCGGCGTCCTGCCCGGCACGCCGGAGGCGGCGACGGTGCTGTCCAACGCGCTGGCGGCCGATATCCGTCCGGGCGGGGGGCGCTTCGAGGATTTCACCGCGCTCCTCCGTTCGACGCCCAGCGAGCTACGCAACAAGGCGGGGATCCGCGCCTGCGCACGCTGATCGACCGTCGCGCCCTGAGGGGAATCAACTCTCACGAGGCGCTCGGCTGAGTTCCTGGGCGAGTCCGATGAGAAGCCGCGTGCCGCAATTCCGCTGAAGCTGTGAAACACTACGTCAGCCTTCACGGTGACGAGAAAGCGGGAGATGCCCGTGGGCAGTTGCTCGCCTCCGGCAATATTCACGGTCACTTGGGGAACCGCTTATGTCTGTCAGCTTCGGCATCGTGGTCGGTGTCATCGCGTGGTTCGTCGTGCGTTACCTGCTGGCAGGGCTCTACACCGTGGATCAGAACGAGCGGGCCGTGAAGACGGTGCTGGGGCGTGCGCAACGGCTCGGCGACGAATCGACCCTCGACGATCCGATCGCGGAAGGATTGAGGCCAGACGAACGCGACCGGTATCGGTATCCGCAGCTCCGGGTGATCCCGCCAGGCGGGCCGTACTTCAAGTGGCCGTGGGAGCGCGTCCACAAGGTGTCGATTGCGACGCGCACCGTGAACATGGCGTTCGATCCGGAGGTCGCTGATGCCAACAACGGCGGCACCGTGCTCGAGGCGGTCACGAAGGATCAGCTCAACACGGGGCTGACCGGGCAGATCCGCTACCAGGTGTCGGAGCGGAACCTCTATGCCTACCTCTTTGGTGTGAAGCACCCGATCGCTCACGTGATGGGCTACTTCGTGTCCATCCTGCGCCAGCGGATTGCGAATTTCGAGGCGCCGGCGCAAACCGACGCACGCGAGAGCCAGCCGACCGACGCCACGCTGGTGAGCGGCATCTCGATCAACGACCTCCGCAAGAACCTGCGCGATCTCAACGACCACATGGATCGCGAGTGCCGGTCCTCGGCCGCTCGCTACGGCATCGCGCTCGACGCCTCGCTCATCACCGAGATCGATCCCCCGCCGGACGTCGAGTCGGCGCTGGCCGCCATCAACACCGCGCACAACCACGTGTCGTCCGACATCAGCCTGGCCCACGCCGGGGCCGACCAGAAGATCGTGCAGTCGAAGCGGGCGGTCGAGATCGAAACCCTGAAGGCGCAGGGGGAAGTGGAGCCTCTCACCAGACTTGCGGAGCAGCTTGCGGATCTGAAGCGCAACGGGCCGCGCGCGCTGCCGTCGTACCTGCGTAACGTCCGCCTCGGGCTGTTCGGCCAGGCGCAGGACGTGATTCTCGAGGTGGAGCGATGACCGACGCCCTGCCCGACTTCGTGGTCGCGGCGTTGATCACCTTCGTCGCGTTGTTCCTGCTGGTGCCGGCCGCGCTCCTGCTCATGCGAACGCTCGGGCTCTACACCATCGTCGACGAGCGCACCTGCCAGGTCTACGTCCTGTTCGGCAAGGTGGTGGGCATCATCGACGAGCCGGGGCCGCATCTGCTGCCGCTCAAGCTGGGCGCCGCCGCATTCCTCGTGAACTGGGTCGGGCAGCGCCACGTTCTCGACATGCGGCTCGATCAGGAATACCTGCGCAGCCAGCCGGTCAACTCTGAAGAAGGCGCGCCGATGGGGATCGGGATGTGGTTCGAGATGTACATCAGCGATCCGGTGGCGTTCCTGTTCAAGAACACCGATCCGCGCGGCTCGCTGCGCGCCAACGTGAGCAACGCCACCGTGCGCTGCCTCAGCAACATGCGCCTCGGCGACATGCTCGAAACCCGCCACACGATGAGCCAGGCGGTGCGCGCCGAAGTGTCCGACAAATCGCACGACTGGGGCTACCGGCTGGGATCGGTGTATATCCGCAAAGTGCATTTCCGCGATGCCGGCATGATTCGCCAGATCGAGGAGAAAGTCGTGAACCGCTTGCGGCAGGTGACGTCGGCGATCCGGCAGGATGGCGCGAACCAGGTGAGCATCATCACGAACACCGCCGAGCGCACCGCCGCGGTTGAATTCGCCAAGGCCGCGGCGATGCGCCCGCAGATCGTTGGCGCGGCGCTCAACCGGATCAGCGAGGACCCGGAGATCGAAGCCGCCCTGTTCGAAGTGCTGGAAAATCAAAAGCTGCTGGAAGGGAAGGCGCGAATCACGCTCGTGCCGCGCGGCGGGGAACTGCTGCCGCAACTGCTGGCGGCATCGCCGCGCCGGCAGGACCCGGACGTCCGCTAACGCGGCGGACGTCATGAGCAGTGCCGCTGCTGATGAAAGTCCGCTAGTATCGGGTAATTCGATGCTCGACGGATGGACAGACCGAGTGCCGGCTCTGATGGGCGACGTGACGACGCTCCGCGAGGTCGCCGGATCCGACGTCTATACGCTGTTCACCTTGCTCTCCGATCCTGCCGTGAGTGCGTACATGGCTCCTCCGCCCCCGACGCTCGCCAAGTTTGCGGGATTCGTCGAATGGTCTCACCAGCAACGTGCGCAAGGCCATGGCGTCTGCTTCGGAATCGTTCCTAATGGCATGACGGCAGCGGTCGGCATCCTCCAGGTCCGCCTGGAGCCGACGAAGTCAGACGCCGAATGGGGATTTGTGCTGAGTTCTCATTTCTGGTCGACGGGCGTGTTTTTCGACGCGGCCAACGCGCTCGTGGAGTTTGCGTTCACGACCATGCACATCGAGCGTCTCGAAGCGCGCATCGCTCTGCGCAATGGGCGCGCACAGGCCGCCGTGCAAAAACTCGGTGCGCGGTTCGAGACGACGATCGAGGAGTCGTCACCAGTGGGCATTCCGCGCGATCCCGAGTCGGTGTGGATGATGCGGGAACACGACTGGCGGAACCGGGAGCGCGATTCTCGCGTGTCAGCCCTCGACGCGGCGCAACGGATCCGAACCGCGGTCGAAGCGGCGGAGAGCGAGTTGCGGCGAAGCGACGCGCCTGAGACAGTCGAACCGTACCCGTTGTTCCTGTTTGACCGCCGCCGGCGAGAATGACGCCCTACGTAGCCAGACCAGAATGTTCGCCACGGACGAAAGGGCTGATCATCGCCAGTACGGCCGCCGGCGACAGCACACTCGCGTTCGCCACGAGGCCGTCCAGCCTGCCCTTCGGAATCGAGGCCTTGAGCCCGTCAATGCGATTGACGACTCCCGGGTCCATCGGGTGTTCGATCACAACGCCGGTGCGCTCGCTCAAGGCGTGCGCGGCCGCGGCGATGGCGACGGCGCGTTCCGAGCCGGCCCTCGGCAGCTTCGACAGCCGCAAGGCCCAGGAGCGCGAGGCCGGTCCCCTTTGCGCTGCCGACTCCTTCGTTCGCCTGCACGCCGAGGCGGAATGAGCGTTGCGCCGCAGCCGCATCCCCGGCCGCGAGTGCGGTCCAGCCCATCTCGCAGTGCACACGGGCGACCTCGGGCTGATCGCCGATCGTGGCGAGCGACTCGAGCGCCTTGCCGTAGAGGGCGATCGCACCTGCGAGATCGCCCTTCGCGAAGGACATCTGGGCCAGGAAGCTGAGCGCCATGCCGCCGCCTTCACGATCGTTCAGGCGTTCCTGGATCCGCCGCGCCTCTTCAACGAGGATCATGCCGGCGTCGAGGCTGCCGGTCACGAACAGCAGCAACCCTTTGATCGTCATTGAGAGTCGCCTGCACGAACTCGCAGACGCCGCCGGCACTTCGTGCCCTCGCCTCATCAAGCGCCGCAGCGGCGTCCTCCATCCGTCCGAGGCTCAGACAGCAGTAGCCCACACCCATCACGCCTTCGGCTGCCACGGCCGCGTCGCCGATCGCCTTGCCGTCTTCGTAGCCGCCGGCCCACTCGCCGAGTGAGCGTTCCCATTCGCCGGTCGCGGAGGAGGCCATCCCGGCGGCAATACGCGCGAGCGCGCGGCCACGGCTCGGCGGAGCTTCAGCCGCGAGGGAGAGCAGCGTGTCGAGCAGTACGTGCGCAGTGAAATGCTGCCCGCCAATATGCCAGAACCAGTTCAAGTGGCCGCAGAAGAGCAAACCCTTCTCGACCGCGGTCTTGTCCCCCGCTCGAGCGCAGGAGGTGAGCCACTGGATGGCGGCGTGCGTGTTGGCGTTCTCGTTCCGGGCAGAGCGCACAGCCTCGAGCTGCTGCGTTGTGCGGAAGCCTGCCGCCACTCCAGCCGCGAATTGCAGGTAGTAGTCCGCATGCGCATGCCGGGTGGCCGCCACCTCGCCACTGGCGTGGAGCTGTTCCGCCGCGAAGGCGCGGATGGTCTCGAGCAGCGCATAGCGCTCGCCCGAGCCCACCACGCGGACCAGGCCCTTCTCGACAAGCGAGTTGAGTTCGTCGAGCGCCCGGTGACGCTCGTCATCGCCATAGCAGACCTGCTCCATCGCTTCGAGTGTCCAGCCTTCGTGGAAGCTCGATAGCCGGCGCAGCAGCCGCTGTTCCCCCGCGTCGAGCAGCGAGTAGCTCCAACTGATCGTCGCGCGCAGCGTGCGCTGCCTGAGCGGGAGGTCGCGATCGCCGGACGTCAGCAGATCCAGCGCGTGGTCGAGCCGCTGGAGCAATGCGGCCGGGTCCAGCACACGCACGCGGGCGGCGGCGAGCTCGAGCGCGAGCGGCAAGCCATCGAGCTGCCGGCAGATTGCGGCGATCGCCGCGGCGTTCGTCGTCGTGAGCGAGAAATCCTGCTTCACCTTCTGCGCTCGCTGGAGGAACAGCGCCACCGACGGGCAGGTGCCGGAGCGCGTCGAGCGACGTCATGTCCGGGGCCGGTAGTTGCAGCGGCGGAAGGCTGAACTCGGTTTCGGTGCCGATCTTGAGCGGCGCACGGCTCGTCGCGATCACCTGCAGGGCCGGGCATCGCGCGACGAGTGCCGCGACCTCTTCGGCGACATCGATCACCTGCTCGAGGTTATCGAGCACGATCAGCATCCGGCGCTGTCCGATTACCGTGCAGAGCGCATCGAGCGCCGAGCGGCCGGGCGCCTCGGGGATGTCCAGGGTCACGCAGACGGCCGGCAACACCGCCGAGGCTGCCGTCACCGACGCGAGCGACACGAATGCGGCACCGCCGGGATACTCCGGCACCAACTGGTGGAAAAGTTCGATCGAGAAGCGCGTCTTGCCGGTGCCGCCATAACCCGTCACCGTGAGCAGGCGCGCACCACCGCGCACGCGGGTAGCCGCGGCGTCCAGCGTCTCCTCACGGCCGAGCAAGGGTGTGGAAGGCGTCGGAGGCGCCTTGAGGATCGGCGCGGCGACATCCGTTGTCATCCCCGCGCGCCGCAGTTCGTTGCTCACGTCACGCGCGGTCTGGATACGCGCGCGCGGCTCCTTCTCCAGGCAGCGCGCGATGATGCGATCGAGATCCGTCGGAGCGTCGGCCCGCGCGCTCGACAGCGGCCTGGGCGTGTCGCGAAGGATCGCGCTGCTGATCAGACCCAGCGTGGCGCCTTCGAACGGCCGGCGCCCGGTCGTCAGCTCGTAGAGCAGGATGCCGAGCGCGAACAGGTCCGTGCGGCTGTCCACGGGCTCGCCGCGCACTTGCTCCGGTGCCATGTACGGTACCGTGCCGACGACCTGACCCGCAGCCGAGACCGGCGCTCCGATCGTCTCCGCCTGTGCGGCCTCGAGATCGGTGCGCGAATCGGCGAGCTTCGCAAGTCCGAAATCCAGACACCTTGACTCGCCCGTCGTTCGTCAGCATGACGTTCGCGGGCTTGAGATCGCGGTGCACCACGCCCTTGTCGTGCGCCGCCGCGAGCGCATCCGCGAGCGCGACGCCCAACTCGATGACGCGCGCGATGGACAGCCCGCCCGGTGTCACCTGCCGCTCGAGCCCGTGGCCCTCGACCAGCTCCATCGTCAGGAACCGGATGCCGTCCTCATCCTCCACCGAATACAGCGTGACGATGTTCGGGTGGTTGAGACCGGCGACGATGCGGGCTTCGTGTTCAAATCGCGCCAGGCGTTCCGCGTCCGCGGCCACGCCGGCAGGCAGGACCTTGAGCGCAACGTCGCGACCGAGGCGGCTATCCCGCGCCCGATACACCTCGCCCATGCCGCCGGCGCCGAGCGCCGCGATGATGTCGTAGCGACCGAGCCGGGAGCCTGCGAAGAGGGGCATTGCCAGAGACTGTACGCTACAAGGCGGGAATTCAGGTCCACGTCGGCGAATGTTTGTCTGAATGAATCTATACTCCCGAGCACTTCCATGCCTCTAACTGACCCGCTGAGTCGCTATCGGCTGCTCGAACGGATCGGCGCCGGCGGGATGGGCGAAGTGTGGAAGGCCCACGACGCCAGGCTCGATCGCATCGTCGCCGTCAAGATGCTGCTGCGCGGGGCACTCGGGCCTCTCGGCCACGACACCGGCCACGAGCGATTCCGGCGTGAGGCCCTGACGCTCTCCCGGCTGTCGCATGCCGGGATCGCGACGGTCTTCGACTTCTACTCCGAGGGAGATCAGGACTTTCTCGTCATGGAATTTGTGCCGGGCGGCACACTCGAGTCCCGGCTGCGAGAGGGTCCGCTGCCGCTTGGGCAGGTCGAATCGCTCGGCGCCGCGGTCGCCGACGCGCTGGAGGACGCGCACGGCCACGGCGTCCTTCATCGCGATCTGAAACCGGCGAATATTGCGCTGACGACGGATGGGCGACCGAAGATCCTGGACTTCGGCCTCGCACGGCTCCTGTCGGGCGACGCCGTGACGGGCCGGCTGACGCAGGCGGGCAGTGTGATGGGCTCGCTGGCATACATGGCGCCCGAACAACTCGCGAGCGAGGAAGAAGACCCGCGAACGGACGTCTACGCGCTTGGCGTCACGCTGTTCGAACTGGCCACGGGCCGGCGGCCCTTTGCGCAGGACCGGCCGCAGGCGCTGATGTTCGCGATCGTCAATACACCGGCCCCGTCAGTGCGGTCCCTTCGGCCCGATGCCACCGCTCACTTCGACGATCTGATTGCCTCCTGCCTCGAGAAGGATCGCAGTCGCCGGCCGGCCTCGGCAGCGGCGGTCGCGGACTCATTGCGACGGCCGCCCGCCAACGGCGAGCGCGGGCCATCGCCCCTGTCGTCGAGGGAGACGATCCGCGGAATCGCCGTCCTGCCGTTTCGCAACGTCTCACAGGATCCGACGCAGGAGTACTTCGCCGACGGCATGACCGAGGCGGTCATTTCGGACCTGGCACGCATCAGGGCCTTGCGTGTCATCTCGAGGACGTCCGCGATGAAGTACAAGGGGACCGCGTTGTCGCTCCCGGAAATCGCCCGGGAACTGAACGTGGACGCGATTCTCGAAGGCTCTGCACATCTCGTCGGCCGGCGTGTGCGGCTGAATGTCCAGCTCATCGCCGCACGCACCGACGAAACGCTCTGGACCGATCGTTACGACCGACAGCTCGAAGACGTGCTCACACTGCAGAGTGAGCTCGCCGAACAGGTCGCCCACGCGATCGCCGTGCAGCTGACGCCGACCGAGGCTACACGGCTCGCGCGCCGTCACGTCGTGAACCCGGACGCGCATCTCGAATATTTCAAGGGACGGCATTCAGCGTGGGGTGGATCGCCCGAAGGCGTCGAACTCGGCCTTCGTCACGTGCAGCGGGCGCTCGACATCGATCCGGAGTTCGCCGCGGCGTGGTCGGCACTCGCCGATTGCCACATGATTCGCGCGACGCGAGGGATGGCGCCTCCGGCCGAGGCGGCACGGGAGGCCACGGCGGCCGCACGGCGCGCCCTCGAGCTCGATCCCTCGCTCGCCGATGCCCACGTGTCCATCGGCGTCGTCCAGATGCACACGGGAGATCTGCACGAGGCCATCCGCTCGTTGCGCCATGCCATCGAACTGAATCCGGCGCTCGCCATCGCGCACAACATGCTGGCGCGCGTGCTGTCCGCATTCGAGCGACACGAGGAGGCACTGGCCGCCGCGCAGAGGTCTGTCAGCCTGGATCCGCTCGCGGTCATGCTGCATACCATCCTCGCCGATGTGTATTACTTCGCGAGGCAATACGAGAAGGCGGTGCTGTCGTATCGCATGGCGATCGAGCTCGACCCCCGTTTCGCCAGCGCGCATACCGACCTTGCGCGCGCGCTCGAAGCGCTTGGCCGCTTCGACGAGGCGCGCGCGGCATACGAGACGGGACGGCGTTTGTCGGGCGGCATTGCCGGCCCGTCCTTCGGCCTTGCACATCTCGAGGCGGCAGCCGGTAACGTGGCGGAAGCGCGGCGCATGTTGGGCGACCTCACGACGGCGCGAGCGCAGCGTGTCGTGTCGGCCTGGGGAATCGGCGCCGTGCACGCGAGCCTTGGTGATATCGACGAGGCGTATCGCTGGCTGGAGATGGCCGTGCAGGAGAAGGCGTCGGGACTCATCCTCCTGCGCGTGCATCCTCGACTGGATCCGATTCGATCCGACGCGCGCTACTGGCCGCTCGTCCGGCGCGTGGGTCTCGACGATGCCTCGATCTCGCACCGCTAGCCGATCGGACGGTCCTGATGGCCCGCTATTGGGTTAAGTCGGTTTTCGGGAATCGGTTGGTTTATGGTCCGCCTTCGCGCCGGACGATTACTTGCCGGCGATGGTCTCCATGATGCGAGTGCCGAGCGCGATCATGGCGTCACGAGGCACCGGCTCAATGGTCGTCTCGATCTGCACGTCGTAGTTGCCGACACGGCCGATGAACGCGGGAAGAATACTGTCGAAGTAGGCTTCGCCGACTGTTGTCGTTGCCTTCTCCGCCCCCTTGTGGCCCTGCGCTGCCGCACGCTTCACGTGTTGCAGGATGGTGCCTTCCGGCCCTGCTTTGACTCTGACAACGACGAGGCCTGTGGGAGTGCCACGGTATTGGCAGACGTCGACGAGTTTCGAGCTCTGCATCGGCCGCCCGAATGCCTTTCCCACCGCTTCGGCGGTGGCGAAGCGGCAGGGGTCCTCGCTCGTGCTCTGCGCCCCGCCGGCACGGGCCTGGGCCGATACATCTGCCTGGTCGACCAGAGAACTACAACCCGCGATCATTACGACGAATGCCGACGCCTGCAGCGCTCCGCGTCTCCAGCTCCAAAAGCGTCGCAGTCTTCCATCAATGCACATCGCGCCTCCCACGATGAGCGGGCACCAGACGACTTACACGGCACCGCTCAGAACGAGTCACGCCCGAGAGGCGACCGAATCCCTCAGGCGGCTCAAAGGCATATTAACGGATTCGTTCTGCGTCACGCGCAGTGGCCCATGCCGGCCCGGCGTGCCAAACTTCGCTCACCTTTATCTGGTGACGGGACAGGAGCCATTCGTGGTGCTTGGCGACCAGCGCTTCGCCCTTCGCGTTGAACATTGCGAAAAGCCACTTGTAGTCGCGCCCGAGTTCGCGCCAGGTGCGGCGGGCGCTCGGCCGAACCGGATGCGAGCGGACGGCGACTCCTGCTGCGCGAAGATCTCGATCACGGCGACGTGGTCGCGCGGATCTATTCGCTCGATGCGGTCGAGCACGGTCTCGTCCTCGATCACACGCTTGACGACGACCCGTCGACCGACCGCCAACAGCAGAACATCGTCGTCTGTTTCATCCCGGTCCAGGTCCGAGACATCCGCCCAGCTCAGATTCGGCGGCTTGCCGGAACTGACCTGCACCGCGAGCGTCTCGACCGTGCCGTACTGGTCAACGACAAGATCGCTTCGGTGAATCCCGGCTGACGTTGCCTGTTCCACTTTGATTACAACATTGTTGCCGACGGCGTGACACGCAAACGTCAAGCTGCCGGAGGCGGGCAGTTCCGGTTCTCCCGCACGCCCGGCATTAGCGTTTGGCAATGGCCTTGGACGCCAATCCAAGTCGTTGAATCGAGATCCGGCGAAGCCCGATCGCCTCCGGATCCTCCACGTCAGCTGAGAGAGCACGGCGCAGCGTGAGACTCGGTCGTGTCTTTCATGTCACATATGCCCCGACTGTCCGTCTTAAGGAATGGCGCAACCACATCGAACCGGTGCTGGTGACACCACGAGGGAAGGAGCTGCGCATGATTCAGTGGAGACAGTTCGGCATCGCGACAGTTGTGGCCGCGTCGACAGCGGCGGTGCTGGGAAGTGGCGGCAGTATCGCGCAACGCCGTTCTCGATACCCGTGCCAGAGGCGGCCCGGCAGCCGTGACAGTGGGCGCCGCGTTACGATACTGGGCATCACGCTATGCGCGTATCGCGATCGCCGCCGCGTTTCTATCGGCCGTCGCGGGGCGCTTTGGGCTGTGGACCGGACAGGTGCGATGGGAGTCCTTCGATCGGTTCCTCGCGCGGACCGCCGAGCTCAATGCCTGGGCTCCGGACTTCTTGATCCCGGTACTCGCGTGGTCGGCGACGGTCGCCGAAGTGACGCTGGCCGTCACGCTCATCGCAGGCATCGGCGTCCGCTGGGCGGCGTTCGGCAGTGCCGCGCTGCTGGCTTGGTTCGCTACGGCGATGCTGGTCTACACCGGTCTGAAACCACCGCTCGACTACTCCGTTTACTCGGCGTCAGCGTGTGCGCTGCTGCTCGCGCTGCACGATCATCGGTCCGAGCCGTCCTAATGACAAACCGCACATCCATGCCGACGCCTATCAACCGGTTCAAGTCGCCATACCTCGCCGTGCCCATCCGGGCACTCGGCGGACTACTGCTCATCCTCACTTCACTCGTCGCCGGCACGGCACCAGTACGTGCCCAGGCGCTGGACGACACCGCAGTCCAAGGGTTCTGGTCGACCCTGGATGCCATCTGGAATGCTCGCGATGCCGCGCGATTCAGCGAGCTGTTCACAACAGATGCAAGTTTCAGGTTTGTTGACTCAGGGTTGTCGCTTGACGCGCGCGGCCCGATCCACGATTTCTTTGCGACGCAGTTTTCGAAGCAGTCGCCGGAGCTTCGGCACGAGACTCGCGTCCGCGAAAGCCACGCCGTCGGGCCCGGTGCCCTGGCGATTGATGCACTTATCGAGGTCAGCCGATCGCAACCCGAACCTCGGTCGAGCGCAACCGTGCTGCAGACCTTTGCGGCCTTCGCGGTTATGACGAGATCGGCGAACCAGTTGCAGATCCGACTGCTGCGCGTGTATCGGTTGCCGACCGTGGCCACCACTCGCTCGGCGGACTCACCTGCAGTCCAGCGGCGCACGGCTGCGCAAGTGATTCAGGACATGATTACCGCAATCGAGAAGCCTCTGACCGGTGTCGCGCAAGAGATGCCGGAAGACAAGTACGAGTTTGCGCCCACCGAGGGTGCGTTCCGCAACGTCCGGAACTTCGCGAGACAAATCAAGCATGCCGCAGCGGTTCACTACCTCGTGGCGGCCAGCATCCTCGAAGAACCTATTACGGCGGACATGTCCGACGAACGAGGGCCTGATTCCGTGAGAACGAAGGCTGATGTGCTCAAGTATCTGGTTGATTCCTTCGCGTATTTGAAGCGGGCCGCCCAAACCGTCGATGAGAACAACGCGTTCTTGCCAATCAAAGGCGTGTTCGGGTCAGCGCCCGATACGCGAGTCGGGCTGATCGTGGCGGCGGTATCACACTCCAATAACCACTACGGTCAAGTCGTCGCGTATCTTCGGATGAACGGCCTCGTTCCGCCGAGGTGAGCGCTGGACCCACAGCCTCATCCGTGACCGTCGCATTGACGCTGTCACACGCGGCTGACCCGTGCGTCTGGGGTGATATGAACCAAACGGACCAGCACGTGGACCGCTCGATGCGATTGGACGGTCGGCGACAGATCTGGTACTGGGGAGTTACATCCGTAGTTGCCCTTCAATGCATCGTGGGAGGCATCATGGGTGCCCTCCGGCTCGAACCTTTCCTGGGCGTCATACGGCACTTGGGCTATCCCGACTATTTCATGACGATCCTGGGCCTCAGTTATGTGCTTGCCGGTCTGACCCTTCTCGCACCGGGTGTTCCGCGGCTGAAGGAATGGGCCTACGCCGGCTTGGTCTTCAACTACACAGGCGCAGCCCTCTCACATCTGGCAGCGCGTGACGGCTCGGAAACGCTCATCGGGCCAATCATTTTCGGCATCCTCACCATCGCCTCCTGGAGTCTGCGTTCGCCAAATCGCCGCGACCGTTCTGCACCAGGCCGATTGACGGGTCCCTGACATTACTCGGACCAATCACTTCCGTCTCAGAAGAGACGAAGGCATGCGGACCGCAGCCGGGTTACGCCGTGTCACAGGGGTGCTCGCTAATTCGTCTTGATTGGTGGAGGCGAAAGACATCATGAAAGCTCGAATCGATCCCATACGCGTGAACCCAGGCGTCATCCAGGCCATGCTCGGCCTCGAAAAGCAGGTTCGTCAGGCAGGCTTTGATCACGGACTGCTCGACCTCGTCCGGATGCGCGCGTCGCAAATCAATGGTTGCTCCTATTGTTTGGACATGCACAGCAAGGATGCGCGCGCGAACGGCGAGACCGAACAGCGGCTCTATGGCCTCGACGCGTGGCGCGAGACGCCGTACTACTCGACGCGCGAGCGCGCCGCGCTGGAGTGGACCGAAGCGCTCACGCTCGTCTCCGAGACTCATGTCCCGGACGACGTGTACGAGCGCGTGCGGGAGCAGTTTTCAGACGACGAGCTGGTGCACCTGAGCCTGGCAGTCGTGTCGATCAACGGCTTTAACCGGCTCAGCATCGCGTTTCGAACGGTGCCCGGCAACTACGTGGCCGGCAGCCTCGCGAAGCTGCACGGAGCAATTCCGGCGCCTTCGCGAATCTAATCGGACCTTCCTTCGCTCGATGAATTGTTGATAGCGCCAATGCGCCCGGGGATCGCCGTGATGTGGCCGAGCGTTCGAAACCATGTCTGCTCGTTGATCGGTCTGAGTGTGTTGGCGGTCTTTCTGGTCCACGAAGCGTTTGGCGGCCTACCCAACCTGGCGGAGCAAGCCCTTCGCGTGCTCATCGTTCCGATGTACGTCGTGTGGCTCGCGTTCACAGTCGCCCAGGTCGCGATCGCGGGCCCAGAACCGACGGCGATGAGTTCCTACTTCCGAGTCGCGAGTTTGATTATCGGCCTTGCTCCCTATGCGCTCTTCGATCGGCTGATTCATCGCTGGCGCACACGGTCGGGTTCAACGGAAAGGACCTGATCACCCGGTGACAATCGCATATCTTGTCGGTCCGCGTACTCGAAGAAGGATCTGTGTCGGGTGGCGACGAGCTGGTCCTGGTGGCGCAACCTTGTGCCCGATGAACGATCGCGACGGTCAGCCTTCCTGGGACGTCCGCTTCTCGGCAAGCAGGAAGAACATCACCAAGCCAATCACCAGGCCGGCGAGAAGTTGGAACAGAGCAAGGAGGTCAAACAGCGCCATGTTGTCCGGACGGCCGCGTGCCAACGCCGTGTTCGGCAGGACGACAACCATGTGCCACAAGCCCCAGCCAAATAGCGATCCGCCGCCGACCCAGGCAAGCGTGAGCGCCAGCCACAGCGGCACTCGCCGGCCGATCCGGTACACCAGCAGCAGCACGCCCACAACGGCTGCGATCATCAGTGCGCCGTCAATCCCGTTAACCACATGGCTGGAGAACGTCCGGCGGGCGGCCACATCAGCCCCGACGCCAACGCGGGAGCCGAACGCCCACGCGATGTTCAATGCGCCCGCGAGCATGGCGATCAAGGCCGCTACGGTCGCCAGCGGCAATTGGACGTCGTGCGTGAGACCCGGAGGAGCGGTGCGCGTGGTCGACTCAAACACGAACGCCCACCTGGCGCGCGCATACAGCACGAATGCGAGCATGAGCCCAATGCCAAGACCAGCGAACTCGGTGTAAACGAGCGCGTACACCCACGGCTGCACTGGGCCTGCAGGCACGCGTGTCGGCGAGCCTGATGTCAGTGCAGCGGCGATCGTTGTGATCGGTACCGCCACGACAAATCTGGCCAGCAGACCCGACGCCACCCACATCGGTGGCAGAACGAGCCACGCTGGCACGCGAAGCCCCCATTGGTGGGTAAATGCGAGGCCGATCAGAATCGCCACCAGATCCATTCCCGCCGTAATGGTGTTTAGCGTGATCATGCCGGCGTCGTGCAACATCGTCAGGTCCGAGACGCCGAGCGTGCCGCCGGACAGCCAGATTAACTTGAGAACGAAGTACGGAAGCGCACAAGCAATCGTCATGTATCCCACAGCCGTCCGAACACCGCCCGTACGAGCAGATGCAGTTGGCGCGCGACGCCGGATTACTGCCAGATCGGCGGTCCCTCAGAAGAGAGCCTCTGCTTGCCCGCGTGCCGCACCAGGTGAAGCTTTCTCCACTGTGTCACCGTCAGCGGACCCAGAATCGGATGGTCGAGCAGTTTTGTATGGCGCCACCACTTCCCAGGGAGGTGCCAACTCACTTGTTGGCTGGACATGCCGTCCACCGCTGACTCCAGACTTTCCTTCAACTGCTCGAGGCGAGGACTCATGGCACTCCCGTCACGTTTGCGCGCGTCAACGTTGCTTACGCTACCCGAGGCCATCGACGAAGCCCGTGCGCCAGCTCGGATAGCGAGGGCGCCAGTCGAGAGCCGACTTCGCCTTGGCATTCGAACACCCCCTGCTCTCGGTCATCACCACAATGCCCTGATGGCCGATCAGCATTCTCGCCAGCCAGATGGGGACGCGTCGCGGCGGTCGCGCACCAATCGCGTTGGCCAGAAATGGCAGCCACTCGCGGACCGGCGCGGGCTCGTCGTCGGCGACGTTATAGATTCCTGTCGCGCCGCGCTGGAGCGCTGCCAACGTTGCGGCGGCTGCATCAGCGATATGCGTAAAAGACCAGATCCCAGCGCCGTTGCCGACGATTGGCAGTTGCCGCCGTCGAATCGCATCGAGGAGCGCACTGCCCCGGCCGAGAGATGTTGCTGGACCGTAGAACCAGCCGTAGCGCAGCGCGGTCGTCTCAGTATGCTCGGCGGCCTGAAGCGCGGCTTCCACGTAGCGAATCGCGTCCAACGTCCGGCGAAACGCAGCCGGAGGATCAGGGTCCAGTGGGTCGGCCTCCGTCTTGACGGGTCCGCCTGTCCTCTCGTAGGTCCAACCCGCAAAGCTTTGAGCGACGACTCGCCGCACGCCCGCCGCACGGGCGGCCGCGAGAAGGTTGTCGGTGCCTTCCGTTCGCAGCCGGTTCGTCAAGGCAAACTCGCGGTCGAACCGTCGGAGGTTCAGGTTCGGAGGAATCGCCGTCAACTGATGCACAATCGCGTCCGGTCGCGCCCGCATCACGGCGCTGACAGTCGCCTGTCGGTCCAGAGCGTCCAGAATCTCTGGTTGAACCCCTTGTTCTCTGAGATGGCCCGCCTTCTCGGGCGACCGCGTTGTTCCAATGACAACGTACCCGGCTTCGCGCAGCAGCGGGATGAGATGCTTTCCTACGACTCCAGTGGCGCCTGCGAGGAATATCCGCATGTGAAGATGATCAATCGTTTTTCGTCCGTCGACATGTACCGCGATCGCCTATCGTCTAGGACGCAATGGCACTAATGGCGGGAACACGGGTGCGGAACAACGCCCAGAGTGCGGGCCATCCTAGCCATGTCTCCGAGACAAATCCAGGAACAGGTGGACCGCAGGCAGGTCGAAGTAGAACATCTCTGCGTGCCTGAGACGACCGTCCTCGATCGTGTAGGCCGCCAGCACCGGCGTGTCGATGGTGTCTCCTGCGGCGTTCCTGCCGCGCTGGTGCCAACGCACGACGAGCACGTCCCTGGCAGCCGCCACGACCTGCGGCGACAGCGCGCGTTCGACCTCGGTTGGCTGCAACGGCGCCCACGTTTCCAACCAGCCAGGTCCCGGCGCCGACGCCGCAACCGTACCTCCGTACGGCAACGAGGGCGGCCAACTGAACTCGCAGTTGGGATGGAGGCACGCGGCGAACCGCTCCCGTTCCCGGCGTTCGATCGCCGCGAATAAACGGCGGATGAGATCCACATGCTGGTCAGGTCGGTCCATAATCAGCGTAGACGCACGAGTCGGCCGCGTGTGACAGGGTGAAAGCAGCAGTCACGGATGCCGCTGCCGGCCGTTCAGTCGATGCCCCACAGCCGACGCGTTTCGGCCGCGATCACATCAGGCATCTCTTCCGCAAAGAACAGCTTGCCCCCTTCGACGAGACCCACGCCGCGGGATTCAGGAAGCGTCCGCGGCCTCCTGCCGCCGCCATCGGCGCCCGATCGATCGCAGCAGTAGTGGATAGACGAGCGCTCGCCGGAACGGGCGGATCACGGCCATGTACAACTTGCCGAACCGTCCGTGTGGCTTCACCAGCACCGCCATTCGTGCGTGGTAACCGCGACCGGTGCCGTCCGGCACCCAGCCGAGATGCATCACCGCATGCACGGTCTTGTTGCAGATCTCGGCCGCCCACTCGTGAGGCGTCTGGTAGAGCGAGGTGAAAACGGCCGGTCCGTCGACGTTCTCCCGCCCTGGAACGGAGCGCAGATCCGGTCCCCTCGACGCCTCAAGCAGATCGGCCGGCATCCGCTCGCGTAGTGAGCGCACCCGTGCGCCGACGCCGGCTCCTGGTACGTCCCAGTGGAGCAGCTCCCCGAGCTTCCAGCGGAAGGCGAAGAGGGCGCGCAGGACTACCGGCAGCCTGCTGCTGCGTTTGTCACCGAGGCTGGTGAATTGCTGCACGAGTCGGGCGAAGTCGTCCGGACCACCTGGTGTCGGCAGTTCCCACACGTCCTCGAGGTGGAAATCCTTGGTGAACTCTTGAACCCGCCACGGCCGGGAGGTGTACGCGGTCGCCGGAAGCCTCATTCGCCGGCCCCAGGCCGGCGCCGCGTGTCGCCGGATCGAAGATGAGCACGCGCCTGTGCGCCACGCCTCGCCACCGCGTGCACGAGTGCGGCCTGGCGCAGGACGAACCAGAAACTGGAAACTGGCATCAGGATCACACCGAAAAAGCCGACATCGACAGCGCCCGTGCAACCAGCTGTCTGAGTCTGGCGTCGCCATTCGTACCCTCGAGGAGCCTATCGAGCGACTCTGCCCCTATCCACATCCACGCATCATGCTCCTTGGGATTCAGCGTCGGTGCCGACAGATCACCGCGCACATCGACGAAGTAGTCGGTCCTCGCGCCGGACGATGGCGCTATGCTCCCATTCCCATTCCGCCACTAGCGGTCCGAATCGCACGACCGCCCACCCGGTCTCCTCGCGGACCTCTCTTGCCAACGCATCCGCCGTTGATTCACCAGGCTCCAGGTGGCCGCCGACGATGTCCCAGACACCTGGCCACACCGCGGCGGTTGGCGCCCGCCGTTGCACGAACACTTGGCCGAACGGGTTTAGAATGAGCGCGCCGACGCAGATGCGCACCGCGGCGCTCACGGCCGGACGTGCCCTGCGCTGCACATCACCCGAAGTACCCCATTCTTCCGAAGTAGACGAACACCGCCATGAGGAAGAGTCCCAGGTTGAGCGCGGCCACATGCGGCTCGTTCTGCGTGAGATGGATCGCCGCGGCGCCGATCATGACCATCGAGAGGCCCAAAGCAGCTAGCGGCGTTGCCGTCAGCCAGATCCCTGTCAACCCAGGCAGAATTAGCCCCACGACTCCAACGAACTCAGCTCCCGCGACCAGTCGAAGCACAGGAATGGGCACGCGAGCGACCCCTGTCTGTCCGGCAGCCAGCAGTCGAGCGCGCGGCCAGGTACCCTTGGTCACCGAGGAGTAGAGAAAGACTCCCGCGAGCATAGCCTGCACAGCCCAGAGCGTGGCATCCATACTCTGAAGACGCACGGGCTCTGAGGCTTGTGACAGCGAGTGCGTCAGCGCACTCAATACACCACTTTCGGTGCCCGTCGTACCGATCGATCAAGTACCGTCCCGTTGGCATCGCGGACCACAGCGAAGATGGCGTGATAAGTTCGCGCGACGTCCGTCGGTGTCGAGTGCCTCAACGGACTCAACGAGCCGGCTTCGGCTCGACCGGCATGACGATAATGATCAATCGGTGCCTGTCACAGAGGCGGGCGCCGCGCGTCTAAGATGAAGATGCCCGATCGAACCGCGGTATTCGAATCTCTCCGCCCGCGACTTTTCGGGCTCGCTTACCGGATGCTCGGAATCGTCGCCGACGCTGAAGACGTGGTCCAGGAGGCCTTCTTGCGGTGGGAGGCGGCGGCGGACCGGCCACGCTCCGACGAGGCCTGGCTCGTATCAGTGACGACACGGCTGGCGATTGATCGCTTGCGGCGCGCTGCGACCGAGCGCGAGGCATATCGAGGGCAATGGCTTCCTCAGCCGGTCGTCGCAGCACCCCCTGATAGCGCCGTCGAGCTGGCTGACGATCTCTCGATTGCCTTCCTGTTGATGTTGGAACGGCTGGGACCCGAAGAACGGGCGGCCCTTCTGCTGCGGGAGGTATTCGACGCCGGGTACGCCGAGATCGCGTCGGTCCTGGACAAGAGTGAAGCGGCCTGTCGGCAGCTCGTCCATCGTGCAAAGGAGCGCGTCCAGCGCGATCGAATCCAAGTGGACGTTACTCCGGAAGCGCGCGAGCGCGTGGCGCGCCGCTTCGTTGAGGCATTGCGCGCCGGAGACAGGGAAGGCTTGCTGGCACTCATGGCCGACGGTGCTCTCCTGATTGCGGACGGCGGAGGTCGTGTGCCCGCCGGCACTGAGACACAACGCGGGGCCGAGCTCGTGTCCCAACTCTTGGTCGGTTATGAACGGGCGACTCGCGTTCTGCTTGAGCGACGGGACTCGCCGATGCCGGAGTACGAGGTGGCGTGGTTAAACGGAGACCCCGCGGTTCTGACGTTGGTCTCCGGCAAGCTTCTCTTTGCGACCGTGTTACACCTCGACGGAGAAAACGTGGCCGGCGTCTACCGGATCATGAACCCCGACAAACTCGCGAGCCTTGGGCGCCCCACGCTGCTTCCTCACGGCGCCTCCGAGCACTAGAGGCGCGCCCGGTTCAAACAGCCAAGGAATATAGCGACTGCGATTTGAGGCGACTACCACCACACTGGTCGTTTATCGTTCGCCGCCTTGGGTTGACGGGGCGGGGTTAGTTTACGCATTGACCACCACCAGCGCGCGCGCTGATCGAGCAGGAGCGAGTGTGATGTTCGAGCCCGGGCGCCCAACGTTGGGGTGTGCCGATCGAGCAGATTCGCGGGGTTCGCATCCAGAAATGACGATTCGCTTTTCACCGAAAGACGATTAGGCGAACGGGTTCTCGTCCGCACTCGGACCGTAGATTGAGGGGATGGGGATACCAAGCTCGCGCAGGTACACCGTCAACTGGCCACGATGGTGATACCAGTGGTTCAGCATCACCGATCGCAGCATCGCCACCCGCGGCATCGCCAATAGCTCCCGATCGCCGTGCATCAGTCGCCATGTCGCCGTAAGCGCGGCATCGTCCATGCCGCCGAGTACCTCCTTCACCTTCGCGATGCTGTGGTCAAGCGCTGGAACGAGCTCCGAGGCGCTCTTCGGACTCGGATCGGAGAACTGGGGAGCTTGAGCCGGAGATGGCGAGGCTACGAGCTCAGCGACCGCGCCGGGCACCATCGCGACGTGTAGGGCGAGCTCTCCCAGCGTCCTCGCTTTTTCGTGCGGCCGCCAGGCCAGCTGATTGTCAGGCACGCGCTCGAGGACGCGGCGCGTCGTCTGTGTTTCCTGTTCGAACTCCTGCAGCATGCCGTCGATTAACGCCATTTTGTCCCGCCCTCCGTCGTGCGTGTGAATCGTGTTACGCCTTTTCAACCCGTCGTCGAATGCGGGCGAACAAATGGGGCCAGCCCTGCGATAGCGCTTCACGATACCCGTCTGGAAACAAGCCGAGTGCTGTGTGACGGAGCGTGATCAACGTCCCGCCATCGATCTCCTTGAGCCGGTATTGAAGATTCGAAGCCACGGCAAACGACATCATCAACGGTCCTGTGATCTCGAGCAGCGTTGGCTGCTTGATCGCTTGTACGTGACCCCATAAGTGCCCGTTGTGGTCGCCGAGATCGCGGAACCAGCGACCGCCAGGCCAGGGCTCGAGGGTCATCGGCATAGGCGCGCTGTTCTCTCCTTCGTTTGACGGCCCCATCTCCTCCAGAAGCGCCGCAAACGTTGCGGTGAGAGACGAGCGAACGTGGATTTCTTCCGTGATGTTGAGCGATAGATTTTCAACGGCTGGAGCGACTGCGATCATGATGGCCTCCTCTAAGCGGTCTGTCCGGGATGTCAATTGCGCTCGGCGCGTTCTTTGACTCGCGCGAGCTGGTTGCGCCAGTAGCGTTCGAATCGACTGGTCCATTCGTGGAGCGGTCTGATCCCCACTGCGTTCGTGCGATAGAAGCTCTGGCGGCCGTCGCGGCGCACCGCCACCAGGCCGACGTCGCGAAGCACGCGCAGGTGCTTGGAGACCGACGGTTGTGAGAGGCCCAGCGCTATAACGATGTCGCCGACGGGACGCTCGCGCGGTGCGAGATAGTCCAGGATGTCTCGACGACGCGGTTCGGCGACGGCGTTGAACGGGTCCGACGTGGTGGCGGCGCGAGGCATAGTTTTATAATATTCCGTTATAGGAATATGTCAAGCGTCGCGCTTTCTCACGCAGCCGGTCTGGTGCGATCGTCAAAGTCGGCCCTCATATGCGCCGACGATGGGCAGCGTCCATCGTCGGCATGATGCTCGTGGCGGTGGTGGCGACCTGGATACCGGTCCGCCGCCCCCTTGCGGTCGATCCAGTGACTGCCCTGCGATCCGAATGATCTGAATGCGCCGATGCAGAAACTCGGGCGTCTAGCGGTGCGTAATCAGTCCTGCGGACTGAAGCTGTAGGTGCCGGTCCAGCTGAAGTTGGGCCCGCCCGGGCCACCCAACGGCAGAGAGACGGCCGCGTTCGCCTGGAAGTGGGTGAACTCCCCGGTCCCACCCGAGAACGTGCACAATCGGACGGGCCCAATGAGGGTGCAGTGGCCGAATGCCCTGTTGTTGCCGGGCCCCGGCGGCTCGAGCACCACGTCGCTGTCCAGGCCTGCCGGACCGCGCGCCGACAGATAGATGACTCTCGAACCGACCTCAATGGCCTTGACGTTCGAGGACGTGATCGTGCAGAACTGGCCCGCCAGGCCCGCGTTCTGCGAGCACTCCTTCGTCACATAGAGGTCTCCGGCTCGAGGGGAGGACTGCGCGAGTGCGGACGCGGACCCAAGTGCGCTCGGATGTGTCGGAACACCAGATCCGTCGGCACACCCGCCAACGGCCAGCGCCCCGGCACAGAGACATCCAAGAGCCACCCGTTTCGTTGTGAGAATACCTGCGAATGTCATGATTCTTCTCCTCGGGAGTGAACTACCCATTTCCTGGTGGCCGACCAGCGATGTCGCCCATCGACAGGGTCGCTTGTATGAGATCGCGCAAGGGACGTGCAGAGTGGGTCAACCGAAGTCGCTCGCTGGTTCGGTGCTAAGCTGAAGGCCGTTCCAGACACCCAGCGAAAGCGGCCTCGAGTGGGCTCGCCCCAAAACATCACGGCGCTACTCGGCGATTGGAGTCGCGGCGATCGCGCTGCGCTCAATCTGTTGCTCCCGCTCGTCTACGCTGAGCTCCGCCGGGCGGCCGCGCGCCAGCTTCGACGCGAGCGGGCTGACCACACGTTGCAGCCGACGGCGCTCGTTCACGAGGTCTACCTCCGGCTCGTCGACCAACGCCAAGTCGACTGGCAGAATCGAGCCCACTTTTTTGGCGTCGCGGCAGAGGTCATGCGCCGGATCCTGGTCGATCACGCCCGTCGTCACGCCGCGATCAAGCGCGGCGACGGCCAGCGCTGCGTGTCCATCGGTGACGCCAAAGACGTCGCCGCGTCAGACGAGATCCCCATCCTCGCGTTGGATCACGCGCTCGGGCGCCTGGAACAGGTCGACGCACCGCTGGCCAGGATCGTCGAGCTTCGCGCGTTCGGCGGACTCACGATTGAAGCAGCGGCGCACGTCCTCGGCGTGTCACCATCGACCGTCAAGCGCGACTGGCGCACCGCCAGAGCCTGGCTCCGCCGCGAACTCGCCCCCGAAGCCCGCCTGTGACGGACAGCTCATGGCCGCGCGTGAAGGCGCTGTTTGAGGCGGCCCTCGAATGCCCGATCGAAGATCGCCATGCCTTTCTGGTCGCTGAGGCTGGTGACGACGAGGTATTGCGTCGCGAAGTCGAGTCGCTCCTGACCTCGGACGCCTTGGAGGACAACTTCCTCGATCGTCTACCCGCTGCCCATGGGTCGGTGCTCTACGATTCTCTCGCTGCCCAGTTGGCGTCGGCGGACAGCGACGCGTCTCGCGCGGTCCTCACAGCAGGTGTCCGCGTTGGCCCCTATGAGATCGTGGCGCCGCTCGGTGCAGGCGCCATGGGTGAGGTGTATCGCGCTCGCGATACGAAACTCAATCGCGATGTCGCCCTGAAGGTGCTGCCCGAGCGGTTTGCACTCGATCCCGATCGGCTGGCGCGGTTCGCGCGCGAAGCACAGGTGCTCGCCACGCTCAATCACCCGAACATCGCCGCCATCTACGGCCTCGAGGAGTTCCCCGAGCAGGGTCGAGGGATGACAGGCTCAGGGCTCAGAGGCGGGCAAGCGCTGGTGCTGGAGCTGGTCGACGGACCCACGCTCGCCGACCGGATCGCGCGGGAGCCGATGTCGGTCGACGACGCGATGACCATCGCGCGTCAGATCGCGGAAGCCCTCGAGGCGGCCCATGAGAAGGGGGTTGTTCATCGCGACATCAAGCCGGCGAATATCAACACCGCTCGTCATGGCGTAGTCAAGGTCCTCGACTTCGGGCTGGCGAAGGTGTGGGACGGGGCTCCACACACTGACCTCTCGATGTCGCCGAACCTGACCGGTACGGGCATTGTCGAGCGGACCATTCTGGGCACCCCGGCCTATATGAGCCCGGAGCAGGCGCGGGGTCAGTCGCTGGACAGCCGGACCGATATCTGGTCGTTCGGCTGCGTGTTCTTCGAAATGCTCACCGGCCGCGGGCCCTTTGCCGCCCACACAATCGCCGACACCCTCGCCGCGATTCTCGAACGCGAGCCGGACCACACGACGTTGCCGGCCGAAACGCCCGTTCAGATTCGTCAGTTGCTGCGACGATGTCTGGAAAAGGATCGCGAGCGACGTTGCGATTCGGCGGCTCGTGCCCGGCAGGCGATTGACGAGGCGATCGCGTCGCCGGCCACCGAGTCGGTCGCAGTCCCGGCACCACGGTCCTATCGCTTCAGACGCGTCGCGATCGCGGTGCTGGCCGGCGGCACGGGGATCGCGGCGCTGGTCGCATGGGCGCTGTCGCAGCCCGCGCTCGTGGCTCCGATGCTTCCGTCCCGTTTCGCCATCGTGCCGCCGCTCACCCAGCGGTTGAATGTCTCAGGGGGCGATCGCGATCTCGCCCTTTCGCCCAACGGCCGGCTCGTCGTCTATCGCGCCGGAGGGACGGGTACGGCTGGCAGCCCATTGCACGTGCGTTCGATCGATCAACTCGACGCGCGGCCGCTCGCCAACATCGCCGGCGCCTACGCGCCGTTCTTTTCGCCCGATAGCCGATGGATCGGGTTCTTCGAGAATGGCGAGCTCAAGAAAGTATCGATCGCGGGCGGACCAGCTATCACACTCGGTCCAGTGTCGGGCAGGTCACTCGGCGCGAGCTGGGGCGACGACAACAGCATCGTGTTCGCGACCGACGAGCGGAGCACCGGTCTCTGGCGTGTGTCGGCCGACGGCGGCGAGCCGACTCTACTGACCACGCCCGAAGGGGCACAGCCACAGAGCGACCATCAGTTCCCGTCGGTGTTACCGGATCATCGCGGCGTGTTGTTCACGATTGCGGAACCGGCCAACGCAGAGAACGCGCAGGTGGCCGTCCTTGACCTGAGGACGGGCCAATGGAAAACCCTCGTGCGTGGAGGCAACCAGGCCGAGTACGTCAACGATGCGTCAGGGTCAGGACCGGGGTATCTGCTCTACGCGACGGCCGGCACGCTGCGCGCCGTGCGGTTCGATCTCACCCGACTGGAAGTACAGACCGATCCGGTGACGGTGGTCGAGCAGTTGATGACCAAGCCGAGCGGCGCCGCCAACTACGCGGTGTCGCGCCGAACCGCACTCGTCTATGTCCCGCCTGAGGCGGGTGACCAGAACCCGATGCGGGCGCTCGTGTGGGTGGACCGGAACGGCCGCGAGGAACCGCTCAGAGGGGCGCCGACGCGCGGCTATGGCCCTCCGCGTGTGTCGCCCGACGGGAAGCGCATGGCGATCGGCATCATCGAGCAGGGCCGCACCAACGTCTGGATCTGGGACTTCGCGCTGGAGACGCTGAAACCCTTGACCTCCGCTTCTGGAATGAACGGATTGCCGGTGTGGACCCTCGACAGTCAACGGATCATCTTCATGTCCGACCGCACGGGCGTGCTGAACCTGTACAGCCAGGCCGCCGACTTCACCGGCACCGCCGTCCAAATCACGACGAGCGCGAGTAGTCAGTGGCCCACGTCGATCACGCGCGATGGGGAGTGGATCGTCGCCTTCGAGCGACGGCCGCGGACGACCTCCTCAGAGATCGTCGCGTTCCCGCTGACATCCCCGGCGACGCGTCCGCAGGCCGGTCGAGCGCGCGGTCTCACCCAGTCGCCTGCGGAATCAATCGCCGCGATCCGGCTCAACGGAAGCTGGGCCACTGTCTCTCCGAACGGTCGATATCTTGTGTACCAGTCGCCCGAATCTGGCCGGAACGAGGTCTACGTGCGGCCGTTTCCGGAGGTGGATCGCGACCGCTGGCAGATCTCGAAGGGAGGAGGGACACGCGCCGTGTGGGCTCGGAATGGCCTCGAGCTGTTCTACCTCGATGAATCGGGCGCGCTCATTGGCGTGCGTGCCCAGACCTCTGGTCCGAGATTCGTCGCGGGCACGTCGTCGACGATTTTCGAGACGGTGTATGCCGAGCCCAATCCCGCGCGCCACTACGACGTCTCTCCTGATGGCCGACGCTTTCTGATGCTCAAAGACAGGGCGGCCGATCCAAACGCCACGCCGGCGAGCATGGTGGTCGTCGATCACTGGTTCGGAGGGCTGCAGTGGCAGGTGGCGGCGCGAGGAAAGTGAGACCGGCGCCTGCCAGCCTAGAGGATCACGATCGCGTGGACATCTTCCGAGAGGCGGATACGATGTCCAGAATGGATCAGGGGAGACAGTGGACACGGGCGTCGAAGCTGGGGCCCGGGCTGTCGAGAATCCGGACGACGGTCACGAACGGCCGTAGCCGAACACGGTATTCCGTGGGCTGAAGAAGGAGTACCATCGTCCCGAATTCGTGGAAGCCCAATTCTTGGGCGCAAACCAACGACATCTGAAGGCTGGAGGCCGCCGCCTTGCTGGACCCGAGGTTGCCAGCATGCAGAACCAGTTTTCCTGCCTCGGAGAGATTCCTGCTCCACGCGAGGCAACGCGATCAACATTTCCGACAAGGTTTTTCGAAGCGGACCCTTCATGAAGATGCACTTGAGCGCCGCAATCCTGGCCACACTCCTTGCCGCAGTCCTGCCCGGCACCGCCTTGGCCCAGACCACCACAGCACCGACGGCAGCGACACAGCCCGGGCCCGGATGGTCTGCGCTCGAGAGCTATACCGGCACGATCGTGCAGATCGATCCGGCCGCGCGCCTGGTAACGACACGCGATGCCAGGGGGATCACGATTTTCGAGGCGCCGCCCTCGATGGCATCGTCGCAGTTGGCCGGCTTTCAGCCTGGCGAACTGATCACCGTCACGTTCTACGAAGGCATCGATGTTCGCCGGAGGGCAGCCGGGGGAGCGCCGGTCGCCACCGGCGTCGACCCGGCGACCGGGCTGCGGACCGCCACGGTGACGATCGTGGCCATGGACCCTGCGGCGCGCACCGTCAGCTTCACCGGACCCCGTGGCCGCTACACGCGCACGGTGCCGGCAGGCGTTGATGCGAGCATGCTCAGCGCCCTCGTGGTCGGTCAAAAGGCCGACCTGACCTACTTCGAGTACGTGCAGTCGATGACACGGGCTGTCGGCCCGGTCACGGCGAGTGCGCCGCCGCCGACGGCCCCGGTGCCGACCGACCCCGATAGCTTGCGCCATCGCTTCACGGTGTCCGCACTTTACGGTGTAGACAACCAGTTCAGCGGCAAGATGATCGAAGCAGCGACCGGTTCCACGACCGGAGGCGCGCCGATCGATCTCGATGAAACGACATACGACGACGTCTACGGCCGCATGGCGATGTTGAAGGTAGGCGTCGGCTACCGGCTGACGCCACGCACCGAGGCCGTTGTCAACTTCGTGTATTCGAGCAGTGGGGCAGAAGAGGATGCGCTTCAGATCGGCACGGCAGGCACCAATCCCCCGGTGCCGCTGAATGTAAGGTTCACCAAATACGAGGTACCTGGGGCTTTGAAGGCGGCCAACGGTGGTTCTTCTCGCGCACCCGATTCACGCCGTTTGTCGGGTGGCTCGTCGGCATCAACCGCCACCAGGACATCCGCGGTGATTTCGTCGGCGTGCCACCGAGCGTCACCCCGGGCCTCGCCGAGCAGGATGGCAAGTTCTTCGAGAAGTCGTGGGCCTTCAGCATCGGACCCACCGGCGGCGTCTTGATCGGGGTCGGGCCATTCGAAGTGATGGCCGAGACACAACTGCGCTTCCTCGGCGGGCTGTCAGATGTCGACTGGCTGGTGGAGGAAGGGCTGCGCGATGTGAACAGCGAGAGTTCGCGCTGGTCGGTGCCATTCCTCGTCGGTGCCCGGTTCAGATTCTAGGACGCGTCGCGCGCCAGGAAGGGTCCGCCTTCGCGGCTACGGCGCTTCGGCGAGACATCTCGCCGTAGCCCCGCTTGATCGACCGGGGCGGAGGCGGATGGGTTGGAACGGGTCCGCCTTCGCGGCTACGCCGCTTCGGCGAGACAGACTTCGCGTGATGTGATCCCTTCGTGGGCGGCCGCGAAGCGGCCTAGACGAAGCTCGCGCGAAGCGCGAGCGAAGTCTGGCTGGGTGTCAGGGACGGAACTCGCAACTGGCTGGCCGTGGCCGCGTGAGGGCCGGGGTCCAGATCCGGCAATTGTCTCAGCGATTCTTCGCGGAACCGGAAGGTCGCGGCCAGCGCACCGTCCGAGGTCCGCTGTGCGTATAATCCACGCACTTGACCCTGGTTCCCGGCATACGCCTCGGCGTATACGAAGTGACGGCGGCGCTCGGGGCCGGCGGCATGGGCGAGGTCTATCGCGCGACGGACTCGAAGCTGAAGCGGGAGGTCGCATTGAAGGTGCTGCCCGCGGACGTCGCCAGTAGTTCCGCGCGCCTGGCCCGCTTTCAGCGCGAGGCCGAACTGCTCGCGTCTCTCAATCATCCCAACATCGCGCACGTCTATGGCCTGGAGGAATCCGGCGGCGTCACTGCGCTGATCATGGAGTTGGTGGAAGGAGAGGATCTGTCGCGGCGCATCGCGCGTGGCGCGATTCCGATCGACGAGGCCCTGCTGATCGCGAAGCAGATCGCCACAGCGCTCGAAGCGGCCCACGAGCAGGGCATCGTCCATCGCGACCTCAAGCCCGCGAACATCAAGGTGCGCTCGGACGGCACGGTCAAGGTGCTCGACTTCGGTTTGGCAAAATCGCTCTCGCCGTCCGGCACCGAGATGATGCCCACCCTGACGGTGATCTCATCTCCGGGTGCCATCATGGGAACGCCGGCGTACATGAGTCCCGAGCAGGCGCGCGGCGAGGCGACGGGTCGCGAAACCGATATCTGGGCCTTTGGCGCGGTGCTCTACGAACTGTTGACGGGTGCCTCGCCGTTTGCCCGGCGGACCTCAACCGAGACGTTGGCGCAGGTCCTGACGGCGCCGCTGAACGAGTTGCCGCTGCCGGCCGCGACACCCGGCAGCGTGCGCCGGCTGGTTCGGCGTTGTCTGGAGAGAGATCCAAAACGCCGCTGGCGCCACATGGGCGACGCCCGCATCGAGATCGAAGAGGCCCTCGCGTCCTCGACCGAACCGGCGGCCGGCGCGGCCGCGATTCGAGCCACGCCGGTGCCGCGCCGCACGGTGCTTCGCTACGGCGCTGCGGCCGTGGCACTGTTGGCGTCCGGGGTTGGCGGCGGAGTGTGGCTGGACCGCCGGCTTCGATCAGGCACCATACCCTCGTTCCGCCGGCTGACGTTCAGGCGCGGTCTCATCCGCTCGGCGCGCTTCGCTCCCGACGGCGAGACCATCCTGTACGGAGCGTTGTGGGGCGGCGATCGGTGTCGGGTGCATACGGTGCGAGTCGACGGTCCCGAGTCACGCCCGCTCGACCTGCCCGATGCCAACTTGCTGGCGATTTCCCGATCCGGAGAGGCCGCCGTGGCTCTGGGCGCGCATCACATTGGCGATGGCGCCGTCACCTACGGCATGCTTGCGCGCGTCCCGATTGCCGGCGGTGCGTCGCGACCGCTTGTCGAGGGCGTGAAGTTCGCCGACTGGTCGCCCGACGGGGCGGCTCTCGCGATCGTTCGCCGCGTGGAAGGGGGGGACCAGCTGGAGTATCCAATCGGTAAGGTCCTGGTCGCACCCGCCGCGGGGAAGAGCACCGGCCTCGGCTTCGCGCGCATCGCGCCCGACGGTAAGCGCGTGGCGTTCGTAAGCTACCGCACACCGAGTTCGTTGACCGGTAGAGTCGCGATAGTCGATCAGTCCGGCACGGTCACGCCGCTGTCGACCGAATACATGAACATCCACGGGCTAGCCTGGAGGGGAGACGAGGTCCTGTACACGGCTGCCGACGAGCGGCCATTGTTCCGGGCGCTGAGGGCGGTGATTCCAGGCGGCGCATCGCGCACGATCACGCGGATGCCAGGCAACGTCACAGTGTGGGATGCCCTGCCCGACGGGCGCGTCGTGATCGCTCACACCGACGACCACTCGGTGATGGCGGCGCGGCTCCGCGGCGACGACAGTGAGCGTGATCTCTCGTGGCTCGACGCGTCGGTGCTCGAGGACTTGTCGCACGATGGCAAGTTGCTGCTCTTCACCGAGAACGGGCAGGCCGGTGGCCCCGAAAGTGCCGCGTATCTGCGCGGGACCGACGGTTCCGCGGCGGTTCGTCTGGGCGCCGGCCGCGCCGTGGCACTCTCCCCCGATACGCGATCGGCGATTGCCCTGCCTGCCATTTTCCCTGCTCCCTATCTGGAGCTGTTGCCGACAGGAGCCGGCGAACCGCGAAGATTTGCAGCCAATGGTCTCGCCTACTACGGAGCGCGGTGGCTTCCTGACGGCAAGCGGATTATCGTCTCCGCGGTCGAGTCCGGCCGCCAGAGGAGGCTGTTTCTTCACGACCTGGGTCCGGGCCGGCCCGCGGCAATCACGCCCGAGGGCGTCAGTGCCTGGGTCGTTTCGCCCGACGGCTCCACGGTTGCCGCGCGAGGGCCCGGTCCCACGATCCGCCTCTACGACCTCAACGGCTCCGCGCCGCGCCAGGTGCCTGGCTTGACTGGAGAGGAAGTGCCGGTCGGCTGGATCAGCGACGGTCTGCTGGTGATGCGCCCCGGTGACCCGTCGTCTCCGCTCGGAGAGATCTACAGGATCGACACCAGGACCGGACGGCAGGACGTCTGGAAGAACATCCTGCCTCGTGATCGAGCGGGCATCATGAATCTGATCTCGTTTCGCGTCACACCCAAGGGAGAATCGCTGGCCTATACGTGGCACCGCGCGCTGAGTAGTCTGTATGTCGCGGATGGACTCGCGTGAACGAAGGCGGCAGATCTCCCAACCGTTCAGAGAGCCGCGATCTACGTGATCGGCCTGCACGCCCTCGCACAACCGATTGATATCGTTGACGTTGATCGGGAGGAACCGGGCGTTACGATTTCGCTCCGAAAAGTAGAACGCGCTCTCGCCGAGACGATCCTTCGCGACAGCATTCAAGCGCGCGCACCTCGAAGAGTCCTGAAGGGTTGCTCGGTTGGCTGGCTGGCAAGATGGTGAAGGAGGTCCGCCTCCGCGGCTGCGCCGCTACGGCGAGACATCTCGCCATAGCCCCGCATGATCGACCGGGGCGGAGGCGGACGGCTGGGTGTCAGGGACGATTTTCGAACTTGGTTCGTCCAAAACGCTGCCTGAGCTGGTTCGACTCCTATTAGGCTCACCAGCTCGCGCCCACTGGCATCAACAACTCAGCGCAGCGAACAACCCAATCGCAGACGATAATCGCACGAGCAGTTCGGTGTCTTCGCGGCCCAGTACGGTCATCCGGTGTGAAGCGATGGAGCCAGCATGACGAGGTGGCGGACCTTAGTCCTCTCAAAGTGGCCCCGCTACGGTGCTAGTCTCCTCGCCCTGGGTCTGGCCGCGATCACGTGGACGGTTTCGGGCGAGCAGGTCAAGCAGCCGTCTGATCGCGACGCTCGTCGAATCCGCCGTGCCGCGCCACCCGATTCCGCAACGCGACAGCGCTTCCTGGCAATGTTCGCACGGGCGTATTTTCCCGGCCGAACGGGCCAACTCCTGATCGTCCCGCGTGAAGGCGACTTCATCACACGGGCTGACCCGAATGTCGAGTACATGCACGGATCGCCCTGGTCCTATGACGTCTCGATTCCGCTGATGTTCGCGGGCCCTGCGGTAAAAACCGGTCTGTTCTCGGTCGCAGCTTCGCAGCAGGACGTCGCGCCTACCCTGGCGGCGTCGCTTGGCGTGCAGATGCCCCCGACAACGACAGGCCGCATATTACCGGTTTTGCGGAGGGGCTTTGCTCGACCGCGAGTAGTGATGCTGCTCGTTCTGGATGGCATGCGCCGGGATTACTTCGATCGCTACGCCGCGTCCATGCCAACGCTGACCGCTCTGCGTCAGCAGAGTGCCTGGTTCACTCAGGCGCGGGTGAACGTTCTGCCCACCAACACCGCAGTGGGGCACTCGACGATCTCGACGGGCGCCGATCCTCGCGTGCACGGAATCACCGGCGTCAGCGTGTACGATCGCACTCACGGACGGCGCTACGACTTGTTCGCTGGAGGACTGCCGCAGGATCTGATGGCATTGACGCTGGCAGACGTCTGGCAGCTCGCGACGGCTGGTCGCGCGATCGGTACTGGCACAGGGCAGCATCGACCGGGCGGCGACGCCGCTCGCGGGTCATGGAGCGTGTCAGTTGAATGGAACGCCAGTCGTGCTCGCAAGCTACGATCAACAGACGGGCAACTGGACCACGAACCCCAATTGCTTCCGGCTGCCTGCGTACCTGAAGGATCGAAATGCGAGCGCACTGTGGCAGGCTGACGGGGAGTGGATGAGTCACAGCATCGACTCGGCTGCCGCTGTGCGCTATTCGGCGCTGTTTCCGGCATTCGAAGCCGATGCGATGACGGCGATGATTGAGCGCGAGCCAGTGGGCGCCGACAACGTCACGGATCTCATTCTGCTCAACTACAAGGGCGCCGATTTCGTGGGCCACAAGTACGGTCCGGATTCGAGCGAGCTCCGCGTCACTCTCGGCGCGATGGACCGTCACCTCACGCGAATGCTGCGAGCGCTGGAGGCGAAGGTTGGTCACAACTATCTTCTCGCGGTGACCGCGGACCATGGCATGCCGTCGGAACCGTCGTCGCCGGACCGTCGACACTTTGCGCAGTCGATCGTAGACCTGTTGCACAAGAGGTTTGATCCTGAGGCGAAGCAGCTGATTACATCCTTCGAACCGGAGAACAGCCAAATGTTCGTCGATGAGGACCGGCTGTCGGCTCTTCATCTGACGTTGCGCGATCTGGCGCACTTTCTCGAATCACAGCCGTTCGTTTTTGCGGTTTTCACTCACGACGACGTGCGGCTTGCGGCTAACGCCGCGAAGTGACGCCGCTGCGCCGGCACTCGACTTTTGCCCGAACGTCAAAGCCATTCGCTGAAAGGGGTCCCCGACAAACCGGCCGAGGCGGTCTAGCTGACGCAGCCAGGCGAAAGTCAGGCTCAGCGTCCAGCTGCGTCGCGCTCGTGACGTGCGTCGGACCCACCTGGGATTCGAAGTCGCGATCACCAACACCGGGCGACGGTAAACGCTGACGCGAGATGGGTTCGGCGCAATTGAACGCAACTTCTGGCGTCGTGACTCGGAGGACAGCCGAATCATCAAATAAAAGTAAGTGCCTTCGATTCAAAGCGTTGAAAAATTGTGGCTGGGTGTTCGGGACGATTTCCGCAAGTGGCTCATCCGTGCAGCATGACCCCGGCCTGCCACTTAGGTTCGCTGCCTAGCCGCTCGACACGACCGACCGTCGAGTCGATTGACGACGCAGTCTGGCTCCGCTGGCAGGGGATCTCTCTACTGTTCGGCGACTGCCCCGCCCGGCGGGACCAGAACCAGGAGCGAGTCGCATGCGCGTGACATCGCGCTGAGGCGGCGCCCCGAAGAGGCGACTGTACTCGCGACTGAATTGCGACGGACTTTCGTACCCCACCCGCCCGCCCGCGCTGCCCGCGTCGAGGTTCTCGTTCAGCATCAACTGCCGCGCCTCTTGTAGACGCAATTGCTTCTGGTACTGCAGTGGACTCACGCCCGTGAGGGCGCGGAAGTGCTGCCGGAACGTCGATGGACTCATGTGCGCGCGTTGCGCCAAATCATCTCCCTGGAGCGGTTGGGCAAAATTCTGTTTGAGCCAGGCGACGACCTTTGCAATCTGCTGACCTGGGGACCCGGCCATCACGAGGTGGCGAAGTTGCGGGCCGTGCGGACCAGTCAGCAGTCGGACGGTAATTTCCTGCTGGATGAGCGGCGCGAGCCGCGGAACCAAGATTGGCTCGTCCAGGAGGTTCACGAGCCGGGTGAGTGCGTCGAGCAGCGTCGCGTCCAGCGCTTCGAACGAGATCGATCGTTGAGCGTCGTCTCGTCGGGAGCGAGGTGCGTCCATCTCGGAAGCCATCTGCAGAATCGAGCGGACATCGAGCGTCAGCATCAAACCGAGAAACGGTTCGCGAGAGCTCGCTCGCGTGACATGCGACACGACGGGAAGATCGATGGTCGTCAGCATGGACTGCCCAGGGCCGTAATCGATCGACTGTTCGCCGATCAGTACCTGCTTGTCGCCCTGCGCAACCACTCCGAGGCCCAGGTTGTAGATGCAGTGCAAGGGCTCGGTTGGTGTGGCGCGGCGGTGCAGTTTGAGCGCGGGGATGGCGGTGTCGTAGTCGCCGTCGGTTTGTGCAAACCGCTCGATGGCGCGAACCAGTGGCTTCATCGTAATTGTAAGACCGTCAGCGAGGTATGGCCGTGCTGGCTGTGGCATTGCGTTTCTGTCCGGGTGGCGCCTGTGACGTGAGTCTACATCGCCGCAGCTGGCGATTCCGTTTTTGGAAGCGAATCGTCATTTTAGGCAATGACCTCGGTGAATCCGGCAAACGAGGTTGGGGGCATCTCGCTAGAGTGGAAGCTATGAATACGCGTGATCGAACCACACCCGAAACTCGTCGAGTTTTCAGTCGCCGCGACTTTGTGACGCATACGGCCATGGTCGGAGCCGGAGTCGCCCTCGGGCCCGTGCTCTGGGCCACCGGCTCGGCTCAACGCGCCGACCTTGACCACCAAACCAAATACCGGAGCGGCACGCCAAGCGACGGAGCACGCAAAATGAAAACACGACAACTCGGCCGACTGGAGGTCTCAGAGATCGGATCTGGTGCGATGAGTATAAGCGCCAACTACGGGTCGCCCGCGAACCGAAGCCAAGGCATTACCCTCCTGCGCGAAGCCCATCAACGAGGCGTCACGTTCTTCGATACCGCCGAAGTGTACGGGCCGTACACAAGCGAGGAGCTTGTCGGCGAAGCGCTCGCGCCGGTTCGCGACAGGGTCCGGATCGCGACGAAGTTCGGCTTCGACATCGAAGGCGGCATTGGTGGCCGTAACAGCCGCCCCGAGCACATCAAGAGAGCCGTCGATGGCTCGCTCAAGCGTCTCCGCACCGACCGCATCGATCTGCTGTACCAGCATCGGGTCGATCCGAACGTCCCGATCGAAGACGTCGCCGGTGCGGTCAAAGAGCTGATCGCTGAAGGCAAGGTTCTGCACTTCGGCCTTTCTGAGCCGAGCGCCACGACCATCCGCCGGGCACACGCAGTGCAAGCGGTGAGCGCGATTCAGACCGAGTATTCCTTCATGGAGAGAGACCCAGAAAAGAACGGCGTGCTTCAAGCGTGCGAGGAACTCGGGATCGGTTTCGTTCCGTGGGGTCCCCTGGGGATGGGTTACCTCACCGGGAAGATCACGGCGACCACGAAGTTCGACCCGAAGACAGACCTGCGGTCCGGCTTTGATCGCTTCTCGCCTGGCAACATCGCGGCGAACATGCCGATCGTCGATCTGCTGACCCGCTTTGCTGCCACGAAGAACGCCACCCCGGCACAGATCGCGCTCGCGTGGCTCCTGGCCAAGAAGCCGTTCATCGTCTCAATCCCCGGCACCCGCAACATCGACCACTTGCGGGAGAACCTCGGGGCACTCGATGTCCAGTTGACTGCGGCGGATCTGAGCGCACTCGACGCAGACTTCTCGAAGCTCACGGTGCATGGCGGCCGCATGAACGAAATGCAGATGCGAGCCGTGGAGCGCGCAGGTTAAAGGACGCAAACATGCGTATCGGATTGAGCGTTTTCGGCAAATAGAACGGTTCACCTTCGAGGATGTGATGAGCCAAAAAGTTTGGTTGGTTACCGGCTCCGGACGCGGCATGGGTGTCGACTTTGTCAAGGCCGCCTTAGCGGCCGGCCACGCGGTGGTCGCGTCGGGCCGGGACACTGCCCGCGTGTCCCAGGCATTGGCACAGTCGAACAACCTACTGCCCGTCCAGCTGGACGTCACGAGCCGCTCCGATGCCGAGGCGGCGGTAAGAGTCGCTGTCGATCGCTTCGGTCGGATCGATGTGCTGGTCAATAACGCCGCCAGCTTCTACGCGGGATTTTTTGAAGAGTTGACGGCGGAACAGTTCGATCGGCAACTGACAACGAGCCTGATTGGCCCAATGAATGTCACCCGCGCGGTTCTGCCCGTGATGCGCAAACAGCGCTCAGGACACATCATCTCGATCTCGTCGGCCGCTGGCCTCGTCGCCGGCTACGATTTCGTGACGGCCTACGCGGCATCGAAGTTTGGCCTTGAAGGCTGGATGGAGTCGCTCCAGGCCGAAGTGGCATCCTTCGGCATCAATACCACCATCGTCAATCCGGGCTTCTTCCGCACGGAACTCCTCACGGAACAGTCGACAAACTACGCTGAGCCGTCTATCGCCGACTATGACGAACGCCGTGGGCCGATAGTGGATTACTGGAAAAGCCAGAATGGCCGGCAATCAGGAGATCCAGCGAAGCTCGCACGCGCGCTCGTTGCGATTGCCGATCAGAACCCGCCGCCGCGCCGCTTCATCGCCGGAGCTGATGCCATTGCCGGAGCCGAACAGAAGATCGCGGACTTGAAAGCCCAGATCGAGGCGAACCGCGACCTGTCGACTTCGCTCGGATTTGATTAAGGCTCCGGCCGGCACACAAGGAATCAAAATGAGAGCGACTGTTATGTATGGCGTGCACGATGTGCGCGTCGAAACCGTTCCTGACGCCAGGCTCGTCGAACCGACCGATGCCCTGGTTCGGGTGACACGTGCGTGTATTTGCGGTAGTGATCTCTGGCCGTACAACTCGATGCCGACGAGCGAAACCGGGAACCGGATGGGCCACGAGTTCATCGGCGTCGTCGAGTCCATCGGCCCCGACGTGCGCACGGTCAAGAAGGGCGATCTGGTCGTCGCGCCGTTCGCCTGGTCCGATGGCACCTGCGAATTCTGCCAGCAGGGACTGCAGACGTCCTGCCTGCACGGCGGGTGGTGGGGTGGCACCGAGCTCGATGGCGGCCAGGGCGAGGCGGTCCGTGTCCCCTTGGCCGATGGAACGTTAGTGGCGCTTCCGGTCGGCCCCGACCACGCGCTCATGCCATCGCTCCTGACGCTCTCCGACGTGATGGGCACCGGCCATCACGCGGCGCTTCGGGCGAACGTGCGACCGGGCAGAATTGTCGCCGTCGTCGGTGATGGTGCCGTGGGTCTCTGCGGGGTCATCGCCGCCCGTCGTCTTGGTGCGGAGCAGATCATCATGCTCGGCCGTCACGCCGACCGCATTGCCTTAGCTCGCAGGTTCGGGGCGACTGATGTCGTCAGCGAGAGGGGGGACGCTGCAATCGAGCGGGTCCGCGAGTTGACGGGCGGGCTCGGTGCCCATTCCGTCCTCGAATGCGTGGGACACGGAGAGTCAATGCGCACCGCCGTGAGCATTGCTCGCGCCGGCGGTGCCGTCGGGCGTGTTGGGGTTCCTCAGGAGACGACGATCCCGAATGCGCAGCCGACGTTCTACGCGAACGTCACCATCGCCGGGGGGCCGGCGCCCGTTCGTGCTTACATGCACGAGCTCCTGCCCGACGTACTGGAAGGCCGAATCGAGCCGGGACTCGTGTTCGACCGCACTACGAATATCGACGGCGTCCCCGATGGCTATCGTGCGATGAACGAACGCGAAGCAATCAAAGTGATGATCGAGTTCTGAGCATCGCTCGCGCTTCGGACGAGCGGCCGCCCTAGACGAAGCTCGCCGAAGGCGAGCGAAGTCTGTCCGCTTGCGCGGCTTCGCCGCTTCAGCGAGACATCTCGCCGTAGCCCGCGTGATCGACTGGGGCGGAGGCGAATGGCTGGGACGTAGGGATTCGAACCCCAATAAGCAGAGTCAGAGTCTGCTGTCCTACCGTTGAACGACGTCCCAGCAGGAGGAGGAAACACCGATTATACCGGCCTCCCCGCTGCCGAGGCAACTCTGGCCCGTCCGCACCCTCAAAAGCTCAGCCCGCACGCCGCACCTTCAGCCTGCCTCAGCCCGCACCTTCCGCGTCAGTGCGCGAGCGGCCGCACTCTTGCGTGCTTCGTCGGTCCACACGGAAAGGATGGACCTTCGTATGCGATTCGCTCACTACCTCAAGGCTGCCCTGACGCTGGCGGCCTGCGCACTCCCGCTCTCTGCCGTCGCCCAGGTCGAACTGACACCGGTTGTCTCAGGATTGACGAGCCCCGTATTCGTCGGCAACGCCGACGACAACCTGAACCGCCTCTTCATCGTCGAGCAGCCCGGGGTGATCAAAGTGCTGCAGTCGGGCAGCACCATCCCGACCGTATTTCTCGACATCCAGACCAAGGTCCTCGACGGCGGCGAACGTGGGCTGCTCGGCCTCGCATTTCATCCGCAGTATGCGAGCAACGGCCGCTTCTTCGTCTTCTATACCCGCGACGGTGATGGCGCGCTCGTCATCGCCGAGTACGGCGCGTCGCCGGCGAGTGCGAATACAGCCGGGACAACCGAACGGATCCTGCTGACGATCCCGCACCCTTCGTTCGCCAATCACAACGGCGGGATGCTCGCCTTCGGGCCCGACGGCTATCTGCACATCGGCGTCGGCGACGGCGGATCCTTCAACGACCCCGGGAACAACGCCCAGAACCGGAACACGCTCCTCGGCAAGCTGCTGCGCATCGATGTCGACGGCGGACTGCCCTACGCGATCCCTGCCGATAACCCGTTTGTCGGTGTGGCCGACACGCTTCCCGAAATTTACGCCTACGGATTCCGCAACCCCTGGCGCTTCAGCTTCGATCGCGAGACCGGCGCACAGTGGGTCGGCGACGTTGGCCAGGGCGCGCGCGAAGAGGTCGACACCCCAATCGTGGGCGGCGGCAACTACGGCTGGCGGATCTTCGAGGGCAATCTCTGCACGGAGATCGACTCGTGCGCCAATCCCGAGAACTACATTTTCCCCGCCTTCGATTACGACCACTCGAATGGCCGGTGCTCGCTCACCGGCGGCTACGTCTACCGCGGTGCGCTCGGCGCTGTCGCGCGCGGCACTTACGTGTTTGGCGACTACTGCTCGGGCGAGATTTTCACGTGGAATGGATCGAACCGCGCCACGCTCCTGGACACGGAGCTGCGCATCTCGTCGTTCGGTGAAGATGAGGACGGCGAACTCTACGTCATTGGCCTCGGCGGTACGGTGAGCCGGCTGACCCGGAACGTGGTGTCGTGCAGTTACGCCATCACGCCGACCAAGACTACGTTCAACGCGGCGGGCGGCACAGGGTCGATCACCGTGACGTCGGGCGCCGGATGCCCGTGGACCGCAGCGCCGAGCGATCAATGGATCACGATCACCAGCGGCCCGGGGGACGGAAACGGCACCGTGACCTACACCGTCGCGCCGTACACCGGCAAGGCGAAGAAGCGGAACGGATCGATCACCGTGGGTGGACGCACGCTGACGATCCAGCAGTCGCGGTAGCGACGACGAGAGGCCGGCAGCTTCAGGCGGCCGGCCTCTTCACAGACTACGGGATAACGGTGACGTAACCGCTCATGTTGTCGATGAAGTGGGGGACAAGACCGCAGACGACCAGGTATCGACCTGGCTGGGCGAACGTCACGACCTCGGCGCGATCGAGCGGCGCCGGGGCGCGCGGGTCGAGTCCGCGGTAGACCCGGTTGGCTGGATCGTTGATGAAACCCGGGAAGAAGGGACCCGGGACGGCGGGAACGGCGAACTCGATCAGGCTGGCGTTGATACTGTCCATCGTCGTGCCCGGCGCGTAGATCAGGAGCAGGTGTATCCCCGAGATGAGGAAGTTGACGGTGCCGCCGGCCCTGATGGTGACGTCGTAGGGGACGACCTTGTGGTAATTCTGCGTCCGGGTGTTACCGCCGGTTGCGAACCGGTCGACCGCCGGGTCGGTGAGCCAGGCGCCGAAACTGACGGTCGCGTTCGCGAGCGGCCCGTCGATCTGGGTGGAGTCGTGTTTGTGCTGCCCGGCGGCCGCCACCGTGCCTCCGATGCCGATCGTCGTGGCCGCGACGAGGCCGGCAGAGCCGACGCCGATCTTCTCAACGAATTCGCGCCGTTTCATCACTTAGCTCCTGACGTCCCGCAGGATGCGGAACGGTGCAGTCTGCGCCCTTTCGGGCGAAGCTGCACACCCACCTACTTAGGTAGGGACGCGGGGAGCGGAAAGATCATCTGCAGCACGCTGCCGCGGCCAGGAAGCGGCGTCAGCTCGGCGTGGCCGCCATGCGGCGCTACCACCTGCCTGGCCAGCCGCAGGGCCAGCGCCGGCAACAGCTCCGAGACCGGCATCTGCTCGTCATCAGCGAGGCCTTCGCCGGGCGCGCCGGGGTCTGCCACGACGCGCACGCTCCGCTGGACGACTTCGATCTTCAGCGCCCGCGCCGGCGACGCATCGGCATGGACCTCGATGCGCGGCCGCGGAATCCCTTCGAGCGCCGAGAGCGTCGCCAGCACCGCCCCGGTGATCGCTGCCGTCGTCGAGTCTTCGGGCAACTTCCAGACCGCCGCGTTCGGTGTCACGGTGCATTCGAGCTCGAGGCCCGAGAAGGCCGCATGGGTCGCGAAGCTGTCCGACACTCCCTGGACGATGGCGCCGAGCGGGAGTTCGCGGTTCCTTTTGAACGTGGCGAGCATCGACGAGACCATCCACGCTGCGCGTGACGCGTGCGTTTCGATCAGGCCGGCGCCCATCTGCTGCGGCAGACCGCCGCCGCCGCGATTGCCCAGCAGTGCCGTGGAGGTCAGGATCGTCGACAGATCGGCGGCGATCGCATGCAGCACCGGCTGCATGAAGGTCCGTTCTGCGGACGGCGCCGCGGTCTCGTCGCCGCGCAGGTTGTCGGCCGCCGCGAGCGCCGCGGCCGCTTCCTCTTCGACGTCGTGCAGCAGGCACGGAACGGCATTGAGACCCGCGGCCCTGGCGGCCACCAGTCGCTTGCGCCCGGTGATCAGGCTATAGCGCGCGGCCCTGCTTCCGAACCATCAGCGGCTGCAGCACGCCATGCATCAGGATCGACTTGGTCAGCGCATCGACCGCGTCCGGTGCCGGCAGCTCGGTGCCATCGATCTGCGCGATCGCCAGCAGGCGGATGACCGGCTGCGGAAGCGATTCGAGTTGATCGACGTAGTGCGCGTCGGCGCGCATCCGGTAATGCTGCGGCAACCCTTCGCGTTCGGGGAGTGCGCGTTCATTCAGGCGTTGCGCGAGATCGTCAGGGCGCTCCGAGGAACGTTCTTCTGCGAGGCGCGGGGTACGACGGCTTCCGGTTCCGGCACGGTCTGGACCACCAGGATGAAATGTGTAGAGGATGTGCGCGCACGCGCGCGCACATCGAATGGTACACCAGCCCGGCCTTATCGCTCCCACCAGAACGGCAGACGCTTGCGGCCCTTGTCGCCCGTCTCATGCAGGGTCTTGGCATCGAGGACGCGGCCGTTGAGGACGATCAGGTTCACCGACTCCGAGTTGCGGATGTCCTCAGCGGATTGCGATCGAGGACGACGAGATCCGCGAGCTTGCCCTTCTCGATCGAACCGATGTCGCCGTCCATGCCGAGATAGCGGGCGCCGTCGATCGTTCCGGCGCGCAGCGCCTCCATGTTGGTCATGCCGCCCTGCTGCAGCATCCACAGCTCCCAGTGCGCGCCGATGCCCTGGATCTGCCCGTGCGCACCGAGCTGCACCATGCCGCCGGCGTCGATGATCTGCTTCGCCCCCTTGGTGATGAGGAAGTGGTTGAAGTCGTCCATCGGCGCCATCAGCCGGCGGCGCGAGCGCGCATCGATCTGTTCGCGCGGCGTGAAGCGCAGGAGCTGCTCGTTCTCCCAGACGTTGGTGTTCTGGTACCAGTAGAACTCACCGGACAACCCGCCGTAGCCGACGATCGCGGTCGGCGTGTAGCCCGACTTGCTCTTCGCGAACAGCTCGATCGTGTCCTTGTAGATGCGCGGCACCGGCAGCGAGTGCTCGACACCGGTGTGGCCGTCGAGCACGTGCGTCTGGTTCATGTAGAGCAGCGAGCCGCCTTCCGGCACGTTCAGCATCTCGAGCTCGCGCGCCGCCTTGATCAGCATCTGCCGCGAATCGCGCCGCTGCTGGTTGTAGCTCTTGACCGAAATCGCGCCCGCCGCCTTCTGCCGGCGCATGTGCGAGAGCGCGTCGTCGTAGGTCTCGACAATCGCCTTGAACGGTGTCTCGGCACCGTAAAGGATCGTGCCGGTCGAGAACAGCCGTGGGCCGAGCTTCGCGCCGGAGCGGATCATCTCGGCGTTCGTGAACACGGTCACGGTGTCGTTGGATGGATCATGCGAGGTGGTCACGCCGAAGGCGACGTTGGCCGCGAGCGGCCAGCTCGATTGCGCCAGCAGCCCGCTCGACTCGCCGCCGAGATGCGCGTGCACGTCGACGAGCCCGGGCATGATGGTCTTGCCCTTGACGTCGACGCGGCGGGCGCCGGACGGCACCGACACCGACGAGGACGGCCCGACCGCCGTGATCCGATTGCCCTCGATGATGATCGTGCCGTTCTCGATCACGCCCGGCGTGCCCTGGATCGCGCCCGGCTTCAGGCCCGCCATCGTGATCACGCGTGCGCCAACGAGCGCGACCGTGCCGGACGGTTTGTCGCCTGTCCACCGTGAAGCTGATGTTGATGCCCTTCGCTTCCGGTTCGTCCGCCTTCTCCTGGCCGCCTTCAACGAAGGTGAAGGTCCGCGACAGGTCGCGCGAGAACAGCTCCGGACCGAGCGTCCAGTAGACCTTGCGGCTGTCGCCCGACCAGTGCAGGAAGAAGCCGGCGTCACGCGAGATCCGCTGCACCGGGTACGCGCTCGTCGTCGGTCCGATCTCGATCGGACGGCCGGTCCTCGGGAACGGCGCGACGAAGGTTTTGAAGCGCTCCTCGAACGCGATCCACTCACCGTTGGGTGACACCGCGAACTCGGTCGCGTTCGGACTGCGGACGTGCTCGATCTCGTCGCGGCCGGGCAGCGGCGACGCACTCGTCGGCACGCTCATGCTGAGCAAGGCAAACGCGTTGTTGCGGAAGTCGCGGAAATACAGCCGCGTCCCGGTGTGGTCGAACTCGGCGCCGGCGCCACCCTCGCGCGCCATCAGCGGCTCGCCGCCGGCGGTCGGGACGACGTAGATGCCTGCATTCTCACCGTAGAGCGGGCTGCGCGCATCGTCGGCACCGGCGTGGCGATAGACGATCTTCTGTCCGTCCGGCGAGAACGACGGTTCGACGTAGTGACCTGGCTTGGCGACGAGATCGCGGCCACCCGAGCCGTCCGGTTTCATGATCACGCGACGCGGCCGTGGTTCTCGTCGCTCCACGTCACATACACGATCGACTGACCGTCACGCGAGAACGACGGATAGAACTCGAGATCGGGGCTGTTCGTGAGGCGCTTCGGCTCGCCGTTCGGCAGTGCGCGGGAGTAGAGCTTGCCGAGCGCGCTGTAGACGACCATCTTGCCGTCCGGGGAAACGCGCACGTCGCGCAGCATCTTGACCGGGAACTCGTCGGGGTGGACGTTCTGCTTGAAGCGCACCGCCTCCTGGATCGTCTGCTCGACGCGAGCCGTGAACGGAATCGGCGCGCCCTTGCCGGAGGCGACATCCACGTTCCAGATCTTGCCCTCGCCCCAGATCACGATCGACTTGCCGTCAGGCGTCCACGCGTACTGCGGATAGAGACCGTGCACGGCCCAGGCTTCCTGCAGGTCCTTGTCGACGTTGCGCGAACAGCTCTCGATCGCGACCTGACTCGAGGTCGCGCAGATAGAGGAAGCTCTTGGTCCGCACCCGCCGGAGGTACGCGATCGTCTTGCCGTCCGGAGAGACCTGCGGCGTCACCGATCCGCCCTGGACGCTGACGGCGCGGCGCTCCTGGCCGGTGGTGAGGTCGCGGCGCATGACGGCGTAGATCGTGCCGTTCGGATCCTTGTTGTATTCGAAGTTCATCCCCGGGCGTGACGTCCTTGCTGTAATACAGGTAGCGGCCGTCCGGAGAGATGTCGGGTTCGCCGTTGTCTTTCTGCGAGCCGACGCGCTCGGTGACCTGCAGGCCGTCTGACGGACCCGACGAGTGGTACATCCAGATCTCGCCCGCGCCGAGCGAACGCTGCGCGACGAAGTGGCGGCGCGCGTAGATGTATTCGCCGTCAGGCGACCAGGTCGGGCTGTTGATGAACCAGCGTTTCTCGCGCGAGATCTGCTTCGCGTTCTTCCCGTCCACATCCATCGTCCAGATGTTCCAGAGGCCGTCGCGGTCGGAAGCAAAGGCGATGCGCTTGCCGTCCGGGCTGAAGCGCGGCTGCATGTCGAAGACGGCGCCGCCGGCAATGCGTGTCGCCGCCGACGAACCGCTCCCGCCGATCGGCATCGTGTAGATGTCGCCGAGCAGGTCGAAGACGATCCGCTTGCCGTCGGGGCTGACGTCGAGGTTCATCCACGTGCCTTCGGACGTATCGAAGGCGAGCTTGCTGACCGGACCGTAGTCCGCCGCGACGTCCCACTTGTCGGCAGGCTTCTGCTGCGCGTGTGCGGGCGCGAGCAGCAGCAGAAGCGCGAGAACGATCGGGGCGCGTGAACGAATCATCGTGATGCTTTCTCCTTGCGGAGTTTTGGGCGGGGCTTCACCGGTTCCAGGCTGCGCCACAGGTACCAGCTCGCGACCGAGCGATACGGCTTCCAGGCTTCGCCGAGCTTGGACATGCGTGCGGCGGTTGGCTTCTTGCGAAGCCGGTAGGCCTTCTGGATCGCGTTGAGGATGCCGAGGTCGCCGAGGGGAAGGACGTCCGGCCGCTGCAGCCGGAAGATCAGGAACATCTCTGCGCTCCACCGGCCGATGCCCTTGACCTGCGTCAGCGCGGCGATCACTTCTTCGTCGCTCATCGCTTCGAGCGCGTCGAGTGGCACCGCGCCGCTCGACACCTTGGCGCACAGGTCCTTCAGGTAGCCGGCCTTCTGCCGGCTGATGCCAGCGGTCCGCATTCTGTTCGTCGGACAGCGCGGCGAGGGCCTGGGGCGTCAGCACGCTGCCGGGCATCGCTTCGATCAGGCGTCCGTGGATGGTGGTCGCGGCCTTGGTGGAGAGCTGCTGAAAAACGATGGCGCGGACGAGCATCGCGAAGTGATCGAACCGGTCTCGCGCCGCTCCGAGGTCACAGCGTCCATGTTTCTTGATGATTGCGCCAAGGACGGGGTCCTGCCGCATCAAGGCGCGACGCGCAGATTGATAGTCGGGAACAGCCACCGCCGAATGATAGTCAAAGTCGGGGTGGGGGCGAGGGCGTTGGGATGGAAGTGGGATGGAAAACGGTCCGGAAAGCCGGCGGGCTCAGAAGGCCCGTGCGGACCTTCCAACCCCTGGGCTCTCCGGACCGGTCTTAGCGTTCCGACTCGTCGCGTTCGTTGCCGCCGAAATCGCTCGTGCGGTCCTCGCGCGAAGGACCGCTTCCCTCCGAGGCGCGATTCTGCACGTTGTCATCCGACTGGCTCCGGCTGCTATCAGATCCACCCGGCGTCTGCATTTCGCGACGTCGCTGGTGACTCGCGATGCCTCCCTTGCGGCCGGCGTCGCGCGCTTCTTCGCTCGTCCATTCGTGAGCGGTGCCCTTCTGGTGAGCAGCCTTGCCGCCCTTGCTGGCAATCTCACGCTGCTTTGCCCGATCCATCGAAGCGAACCCACGATCTTCTTTTGCCACGTGTTCCTCCTCCCGTCGCTCGTCGATCTCTCGTTATCTCCACAGCAACTCCGCGGAGATGAATCTTCGAGCCCATGTAGTGCAACGGGGGTGCCACAAAACTGAAATTCATCGTGGAAGTGATTGAGAGCGTAAGACTTACAGTCCGTCTTCGGAAGGGGCACTGTTAGGGCGGGCAAATGCCTGATCTGAGCACGTCCTCTGCCTGCGGCGGGCGAACTGATCAGCTCGGCGTCGAGGTAACTGCCCTGTTTAGGCAAACGGCTTCTCAGCTGTTGCGCGCCAGAACGGCTGTGGCGGAAGCCGACACTGCCGCGTAACTTTCACATGGAAGGCTACGTATGGTTCGGCAACAGCGCCAGCGCGTGCCTGAGGCGTGCGACCACCTTCTCACGCCCGATGAGCTCGAGGACCTCGAAGAGTCCCGGGCTCGCCGCACGTCCCGTCACAGCCACTCGGGTCGCATGGATGAGCAGCCCTGCTTTCAACTGGTGCGTTTCCGCGACGGCGCGTAGCGTTGCCTCGAGCGGTGCGGCTGAGAAGTCGGCTGCTTCGCGCGAGCTCATCAGCAAAGGCGGCAAGAGGACTTCGAATCGCGCTGTTGGCCAGGTGCTTCGATACAGCGTCCGGATCGTAGGTGACGTCCGCCGCCAGGAATGGCCTGCGCCTCATGGACGAACTGGTCCAGCTTTTTCACTCGCGGCTTGAGCAGTTCGATCACCGCGTTGAGCCATTCACGCCGCGTGGTTGGCCAGGTCGTCTGACCAGAGCCCGTCGTCCCGAAGCGCCGGCGCAATCCGGTTGACCAGTTCGCCCGCCGGCAGCCGCTGAATGTGCTGCTGGTTGACCCAGTCGAGCTTTTCGGTGTTGAAGACGGCATTGCCGCCGCTGATCCCCTCGAGTGCGAAGCGCGCAATCAGCTCGTCGCGCGTGAACAGCTCCTGGTCGCCGCCCGGAGACCAGCCCAGCAGCGCGAGGAAATTCACCATCGCTTCCGACAGGTAGCCGAGACGCTGGTACTCCATGACGGAGGTCGCCCCGTGCCGCTTGCTCAGGCGCTTCTTGTCCGTTCCGAGGATGAGCGGCACGTGCGCAAACGACGGCGGCGTGCTCCCGAAAGCCCGATACAGCAACACCTGCTTCGGCGTGTTCGAGATGTGATCGTCGCCGCGAACGACGTGCGTGATCTGCATGTCGATGTCGTCGACGACAACCGACAGGTGATAGGTGGGCTGGGCGTCAGACCGCAGGACGACGAAATCCTCGATCACCGCGTTTGGGAATTCGATCGGCCCGTGAACCAGGTCGGCGAAACCTGTCTTGCCCTCGGGTACTTTGAAGCGGACCGCGCGCGGCGCGCCGGCGGCCTCCCGTTCCTGGATCTGCTCGGCCGTCAGGGCGCAACACGTCCGGTCGTAGATCCAGCCACCCCCGGCAGCCTCGGCTGCCTGCCGCTTCGCCTGCAGCGTCTCGGGCGCGCAGTAGCAGTAATAGGCGCTGCCGTTTGTCACCAGCCGGGCGACCCATTCGCGGTACTGCTCGAGACGCTGCGACTGGAAGTACGGCGTGTGCGGCCCGCCAATGTCCGGCCCCTCGTCCCAGTCGAGACCCAGCCAGCGCAGGCCATCGACGATGCCCGAGACCATCTCCCAGGATGATCGCTCGGTGTCGGTGTCTTCGATCCGCAGGACGAACGTGCCGCCGTGGCGGCGGGCGTAGAGCCAGTTGAAGAGCGCCGTCCGGGCGCCGCCGACGTGCAGATAGCCTGTAGGGGACGGGGCAAAGCGCACGCGAATCATTAAACGATTCTAACGTGCGGCGTGCGCAGCGTGCCGGAGGTGCGACGTGCAGTGCGGCGTGCGGACGTGCTGGAAACGTGCGGTGCTGGAAGCTGCCTAGAAGACTTCGGCGAAAGCGCTCCAGAAGCGTTCGCGCGTCTTCATGAGGAACGATCGCTCCCGCCAGGTGGTGAGTTCGAGCTTGCGCGAGACAGCGACATCCTTGTCGAAATCCTGCAGCAGCCGCGCGGCCAGTTCGCGGCTCGAGACGGCGACGTTGAGTTCGTCGTTCAGCTCCAGCGACCGGTTGTCGAAGTTCGCCGAGCCGAACATGCTCCAGATGCCGTCCACGATCAGCGTCTTCGTATGCATCATCGTCGGCTGATACTCGAACATCTCGACGCCGTCCGAGAGCAGGCGATCGTAGAAGTGGCGGGAGGCGTACTTCACCGGCATCGCGTCGGTGATATCCCCTTCGACGACCATCCGGATGCGGACGCCGCGCCGCCGCGCGTCCTCGATTGCCCACAAGGTGGACTCGTCCGGCACGAAGTACGGCGTCGTGATGTCGACCGATCGCTTGGCCGACGCCAGTGCGAGCAGGTAGAGGCGCTTCAAGTCATTGCTGCCGCCGGTCGGCGAGCTGCGCACCAGGAACGACGCGCCTTCTTCGTTCCGCGGCGGAACGCGGTCGTCGAGCACCGGGGTGACCTCGCCGGCAGTCTCGACGAAGTTCTCGTAGAAGCCCCCTTCGATCAGGCGCGCGAGCGGGCCATGCACTTCGATCTGCGTGTCGCGCCATTCTTCCTTGTTGCGCGCATCGCCCTTCCACTGATCGTCGATGCCGGCGCCGCCGGTGAACGCCACTTCCCCATCCACGATCAGGAGCTTGCGGTGGGTCCGGTAATTCAGTTCCTCGATCGAGTACCACGTCGGGGCATTGAACAGCGCGACCGTGCAGCCGGCGCCGCGCAGGCGCTGAAGGTCCTCGATCGGAAAGGGAGCTGGCGCCGACAGCGTCCAGCACCAGGTTCACCTTCACGCCTCGCCCGGCCGCATCGAGCAGCGCGCGCGTGAACTCCTCCGCGATCCCGGTGCCTGACTTATAGATGTAGCTTTCGAAGCTGACGCGTCGCTTCGCCCCGCGGATGGCATTGAGCATCGCGGGAAAGAACTGGTCGCCGTTGGTGTGGACGATGAAGGTGTTACCAGTGGAAAGGTCGGAGCCCACCAGCGTCGAGATGTAGGCCGAGTGACGCGGGTCTTCCGCGGAGACGTCACTCTTGATCGTGAGCGTCTCCTGGTCCTGCGCGAGCATCAGGAGGCCAGCGATGACCACTCCGGCGATGAAAAAGGTAATGAGGGCGCGTTTGAGCGGCTTCTTGAGACTCACGCGGGCGGGCTGTGCAATAAGCTGGCCTAGCCGAAGCCGCGAGCGCAGCGAGCGTTTGGCGAAGGATGCATCGCGCCGTAGCCGCGAGCGAAGCGAGCGTCGGCGGAGGCGGATGGCGGTGAGGGAGGGATTCGAACCCTCGGTAGGACTTTAAAGGCCCTACAACGGTTTAGCAAACCGCCGCCTTCGGCCACTCGGCCACCTCACCGCAAACGCTAAGTGTACGTCAAATCAGCACTTGCGGGATCCAACTTTCTCTTTCGCGGATATGACGGTGTCTCGCGGCCTCGGCTACCTGACCGGAGCGCCGATCCACCAGGTCACGCCGTTCTGATCGATGACTCCAGCGTTTCGATGTCCGTACGGCTTGTCTTCGGGTTCGCTTTCGGACGTGGCTCCCGCTTGCAGGGCGCGTGCATACGTGAAGTCAACGTCCTCCACCCAGAGGTACAGCGCCGCAGCACGAGGCTTCCAGGCTCCGCCCGCCTGACCGAGCATGACCAGCGAATCGCCAATCTTGATCTCGGCGTGCATTAAGGTGTGATCCGGATTCCTCTGACAAGTGGCTTCGGTACCGCCGAAGGCCGCCTTCAGGAACGTGAGTTCGGCATCCGCATCGGGCACAACGAGGTAGGGCGTAACCGTGCGATAAACGTCTTTCGAATCAGCCATGGCGTCATCGTCTCAGATCGTGTTTTGGCCGGATTGTAGAAATTTGACGTGGTTCTGAAACGATGTCCGAGCCGACTGATACTCGGTCGGCGTGAGACCCGCGAACGAGCGGAAGTCGTGAATGAAGTGCGCCTGATCGAAGTATCCGCAGTCGAGCGCCACCCGGGTCCAATCGACAAGACGGCCGCCATTCGCCCGCGCCAGGGCACGCTGGAATCGACGAATGCGACAGTAACGCTTCGGCGTCATGCCCACGTCGATCTTGAACCGCTCGATGAACCGCTTCGCGCTCAGCCCAACCTCGTGTGTCACCCGCGCGACGCTCGTCGTTGTCGGGATTCGATCGAATGCAGCCAGAGCAAACGTGACAGCCGGATGCAGCCCGAGCGGAGTCCACATCTCGAGCAGCACGGCTTCGAGGGCATCGAGCTTCGCGTCGACGCTGCTGCCGTCAAGAAGACGTTCGCGGAGACTCGTCGTACGACGGCGGCCCCAGAGTGCCTCCAGCGGGATGTCGGCATCGGTCGCTTCGTGCGCCGGCACACGCATGAACGGCACGGTCCCGCCGGGCTTGAACGCCACGCCGGCCACATATTCCTGTTCAGACGTATCAATGATCTGAAAGCGGGACTGCACTCCCGACAAGAGCGAACCCGACGTCGCGGTGCACCGGTGTGGGGCCTCCGGATCGTAGAGCCGCGTCTGGTCCTCTTTCAAATTGACGATCAACTGTGCAGCGCCAGTGGGCAGGATTCGCTCCAGCGCGTTGGGACGCGGGTCGTTCTGGTACACCCAGATCGATTCGACAAACAAATCGAGCGGCGGCCTCGGAACGCGGTGACGGTAGTGCATGACGATGGGATCGAGCGCCAGAACCGGTCGCAGTCCTTTTCAGTCTAGCGCGGTGAGACCACTCTTCAGCTCCCGAACTGTCGGAGATGATGATCCAGGTGCTTGTAGACGAACCGCCCCCACTCCGGCCCGGTCAGGCTCCCGAAGAAGCTATGGACTCGCTGGTCCGCTGCTGACGGTCCGCGGTCGCAGAACCGGCGGACCTTCTCGAGCAGGCGCCGCTGTTCCTCGGCGAACTCTCGTTGGTCGGCGATGACGCACGCCGCGTCGGTGGGAGTGTTCCGCCGGAGCGGGGCCTGACCAAGCACCGACGATCGAATGAACGGTGTCATCACGCGGCCCAGCAAGGACTGCCGCTCTCGTCGTTCTCCGAGTGGCGCCTCCAGCGCCGCGGCACAGTGCGCGAGCATTTGGGCGGCGCTCATTCGACCCCACTGCCGCGCAGCGCCTGGCTGGAGCAGGGTGAGACGCGTTTCGATCGCGACCCGATCGCCATCGACAAACATGTTCTGCATGACATTTCCCTCGCTGCTGCTAACCGCCCTTTGACCGCCCGCGGGGCCGCTTCGCGCCGGTCCCGTACGCGGCCATGAACACGCGCACGCCGTCCGCCGCATGCCGGCGAAGCGCTGGCGCCTTCGGAATCGCACCGTCCCCAAGCAACATCGCCTGGTTCAGAGGGGCGGACATGATGAGCCAGTTGAACTGGGCGGCGGCGGCGAGCGGGTCGTCAATCGCGAGCAGGCCCTGCTTCACCAGTTGCTCGAACGCCGTGGCCAGCGCCCTGATCGAGCGCTGAGGTCCGTGATCGTTGAGAACCTTGCCGAGCGCCGGAAAACGACCCACCTCGCCGATCACCAACCGGCGGAGCTGCATCAACCGCGGCGTGAGCACGTGGATCAGCTGCCGATACGCGTAACCCCGCAGGTAGGCGCCGACATCGTCGTCGTCGGCAAGCACCGGTACCGCGCTGAGCACGGCGTCGCCTGCCTGATCCGTCATCGTGGTCACGATCTCGATGAACAGCGCCTCCTTCTTCGCGAAGTGCTGATAGACGGTCTGCTTCGACACACCGGACAACGCCGCGACCTCGTCCATGCTCGTGCCGAGATAGCCGCAGCGGAGAAAGACCTCCGTTGCGGCGTCGAGGATCGCCTGGTGCTTGCCCGGCGAACGGCGCGATCCCTTTCTCCGGGCGACACGATTCGACGAGGGGGCGTGGGTCATGGTGACAGGATGCTAAATGATATTCGGTACTATACGGTCTAGTCTATTACACGTCAATGGTGATGCCCGCGGGCATTAAGCTCGAATTTCGTCTCGACGCCTGGCGAGTTCACTGGTGCGACCGATATCGCGGGAACGAGGACGCAGTCTTATTATTTCCTGACGGCGGTCGAAGTGCAGGCGCAGAAGAAGGCTGGCGCCGTTGTGACGCTGGGCGAGTCGGTCACCAATGGAGTCGGATCGACACCTGACACGAATCAACGGTGGACCAATGTGTTGGCGGAGCGGCTACAAAGGCATGGGTGGACAAAGGACATCGCGGTCCTTAACGCTGGGATAGGTGGCAATCGGATACTGCACGACACCGTCGGACCCAGCGGACTCAGCAGGCTCGACCGTGACGTGCTGGTGCAGAGCGGGCAACGTATCTGATCGTGTCGCCGGGTAACACGGACATCCCCAGACCTGATCGGGATGCCAGCTCAAAACGTCAGCGCCGAACAGATCATCCAGGGCCACCGGCAGATCATCACACGCGCACGGGCGATGGGTCTTCGCGTCTACGGCGCGACGCTACCTCCGGTAGACGGCTTCCCTTCCCCGGTTTCTGGACAGCGGTCATGGAAGAGAAACGTCAGCTCGTCAACCGCTTCGTTCACGAAAGCGGCGCGTACGATGCTGTCATCGACTTCGACGCGGTTCTGCGCGATCCAGCACAGCCGACACGTCTGCGACCCGAATATGACAGCGGCGACCATGTGCACCCGAACGATCTTGGCCATCGCGCGATGGCGGAAGCGATCGACCTGAATTTGTTCCGTGGCAACGATGATTACGCCGTGACGCTGCGATGCCATGTGCCGGACATGTCGCTAATGGCCCGTGCGGCTGTGGACGCGGTTGTGCAGCAGACTCGAGATCAGCGTCTGGTATGGCAAGCCGTCCGGAGCGCGCGCTTCTGGATCGCTCCAGGTCCTTGCTCGACAACCGGATGTTCAGCCCCACGCAACCCAAAAAAACGGGCCTGCAATCATCGATTTCAGGCCCGTTCTGTCATCCCTGGCGGCCTTAGCAACCGCCGCCTTCGGCCACTCGGCTACATCACCGCTCACCAGCAAGTGTACGATCTACCTCCTTACAACGACGGTGGTGCCGTTGCTGTCGCCGTCCGGATCATGGTTCTTCTCAGGTTTGTAACTGCCCGGTTGGGACACCGAGGCCACCGAGAAGCTCGTGCTGCGTGCCTGCTTGGGGAGCCCCCCGAACTGAATTGCGCATCGACCGTTCGCGGCGGTTACACACTCGCCCATCGCGCCGTGTGCCAACGAACCAGTTACTCGCACGTTCGCGAGCGGACTATGGTTCTCTCCGTGAACCTCGATCGTCACCGTCGCCCCCCACAGTGCGTTCTGTCGGGTCGCGACGCCATCGATATCGCCGACATGCGCCGGGACAGACGTCACGATCACATTTGTGCGCTGCTCATCCGATACGCCGAAGCTGTCGCGCACAGTCAGAACGACCGTGTAGGTGCCAGGCGCGCGGTAGGTATAGCTCGCGGTCGGACTGAAGCTTGATGAGGAACCATCACCAAAGTCCCATTGGTAGCTTGCGATCGTGCTCTCCGCCGCCGACGACCCGGAACCGTCGAAGGCGCAGGCGAGATCGTTACACGCCGACGTGAATGCTGCAACTGGCGTCGCCGTCGGCGCCACCGTGACGTATCGCTGCAGAAACCCTCCTAGTCCGAGGTTGTCCCGTACGGTTAGCATCACGTAATACGTCCTCCCAGACGCATACGTGTGACTCACGGTTGGACCAGCCGCACTTGTGCCATCCCCAAAGTACCACTCATAGGTTGCAATCGTGCCGTCTGCATCGCTCGACGCCGAGGCATCGAGTCCGCATGTGAGTCTCGAGCACGTCGACGTGAACGAAGCGACTGGATAGGTCGATGCGACAACGTGCACGTTGTTCGTGGCAGTGGCCCCGTCGTTGTCGGTCACGGTCACCGTCGCAAAATGGATGCTGGGGGCGGCGTACGTGTGCGAGACCTTCACGCCCTCGGCAGAACTGCCGTCACCGAACTGCCAGACACGACTGACGATCGTGCCGTCCGCGTCGTGCGCTTCCGATGCGTCGAAGGCGCACGTCACGCCGTTGCAACTCACCCTTCCCCACACGACAGGCCGGTTGTTCGGTTCAACCTGGCGCGACACCGACGCACTCGCTCCGCTGTCGTCTGTAACCGTCAACGTGGCCACGTACGGATTACCGGTCGGGTAGATGTGACTAATCGATGCACCAGAGCCCTCGGTTCCGTCGCCGAAGTCCCAGCGGTAAGTCGCGATCGAGCCGTCAGGGTCGGCTGACGACGCCGCATCGAAGGAGCAGGTATGCGCGCCGCACGATACAAAGAACGATGAGCGGGGCGGCAGATTGCCGCCAGGCGGCCGCCATGCCGCCGAAGATCCGAATGCCGTCAATGTAACGACGCCACTGCCGTCGACGTTGACTACGGAGACGTTCATGTAGGCTCCGCTCCACCAGTCAAAGTATTCCAGTACGTCGAATGCGATTCGCGCACCGTCCAGTGACCAGGACGGATATTCGGCGGCGATTCCGGTGGTCAAGCGTCTGATGCCGCTGCCATCCGGATTCATCAGCGCAATGTCCGTCGCCGGCCATACTTCGCCATCGCCCGTATAGAAGGTCGTGCCGTAACGCTCAGTGGCAAACGCGATAGTGCCCCCGTCGGGCGACCAGGCGGGATCCGAGTCGCGTCCCGGATCCGTGGTGAGGCGCGTGAGGCCCGAGCCATCGACCTTGATGGTGCAGACGTCGCTATTGCCGCTCTCGATTGAGCAGGTGAAGGCGAGCGCCGACCGATCCGGCGCCCAGGCGATCCTGGAGGTCCCGACCCTGAACACGGGGCCAGTGGATGCCATATTGCCGACCAGCCTGGCTACACCGGACCCATCGGCGTTCATCAGGTACAGCTCCAGCGGTCCGCCGCGGTCGCTCGCAAAGGCGATACGTTGGCCATCGGGCGACCACGCCGCTGCGCTGTCATTGGCAGGATGATTCGTGAGGTTGAGCCCCCCACCGCTCACGGCGTCGATCACGTAGATGTCGGACGCTCGGGACAAGGCGATACTGGCGCCGTCCGGGGACCAGGTGGGTTCGGTATCTGCACTACCGAACGTCAGGCGCACCTGATTGGAGCCATCCGGATGCATCAGGGCGAGCCCGTCGGGGCTTGCCCACGTACTGTAGGAGTCGGATGCGCGCAGTACCACATAAACAAGGGTGCCGACGCCCTCTGCGCGCGGCACCTGGATCGCGCTGAGCGCCAGCAGGGCAGAAATGCCGGCGGCGCGCGCGAGCCAGCGCAGGCGTCGGAGCCGCCGGGTCTTCATGACCCCGCAACCCAGACAAAGTTCTCTGGCACGGTCGTCCCGGCGGGAATGCCGCTACCCTGGGGCTCGTAGCGCATGCGGAACCCGATTTCCCGGGGGATTCGAACAATCCCAAAATTCAGGCAGGCGTATCCCGTGCCCAGCCGTGGACAACGTCCAGCGCTGACCGAAATCGAAGTCAGTCGCGCCCACGTTGCCGAGCCCTGCGCGCACGCTTCCTTTGGGGCTTCGTCCGCGCGCTCGATATCGTTTGGGGGGCCGCCCTTGTACGAGCAGTACTCGAACGTCACGGTGCCTTTCTGCGCTGGACGACCCGAGCTGTCCGTGACGTATCCCTTCAGGAGTAGCTCCTGACTGCTCACGACCAGGCTTGAGACTTCCTCATACGTACCGTTGCGATAGACGGTGAACGCAAGGTCATACACGCCAGGAATTCCCGTCGAAGGTTTAGCGCTCAAGTCTCCCGCCACGGCGGATGACGGGATGGGTGTAATCGGTGACTGGCCCGAGCAGGCGACGACCGTCAACGCACATAAAAGCGCACCGAGGAGCCTTGCGGCGACGAAGGCATTGGACATGAGTAATCTCCGTTGGATGGATGACTGCCGAACGGACGGCGATCGCGTCCGTCCGGCGCATGCGTAAAGAGTCGGTTACTGATCGCCAACGTGTATCCGGATCACCTGCCCGGTTCCGGCAAACGTGCCGCGGTTGGATATGTAGAGAGCCCCGTCCGGACCGACGGTCATGGACGTCGGCTGGTTCAGCCCTGTCACGACGGTCGTGCGCTCGCCCGCGGCGTAGCGCGCACACGCACCGCGGCTCGCCGCGCCGGCGGATGCCGCCGTTCTATCCGGGGAGACCCGCACCACTGTTCCCGCAAAGTTCAGCACGTACAGCACTCCCGTATTGTCGAACGCCATGTCCATGATCTGTGTGAAGCCGGTGATGCACGCGGAGTCGACTTCGCCTCGCTGGCCGACGCGGACGATGTTCGCCGCCCCGGCGACAAGTGGGAACCGGTCAGCTCGCTCACGTAATACGCACCGTCAGGCCCGACGGTCACTGACTGTCGGCACCGCGTCGTCCAGCGACGCCGGATAAATGTTCGGCGGAAACACCGCGACGGTGGAGATGTCACCCGTCGGCGCCACTCGAAGCAACGAGTTCCCGCCCGCGTCGACAACCAGGACGCCTCTACCTGGCTCGCTCAGCAGACCGTAGGGGTTGGTATCGAGTTCGGGCGGCGAGAGGAACACCTGGTCGGGATCGTACTGGGTCTCGTAATCGCCAAGATCCGAGACGAAGTTCCATTGAAAGTCATGCGGTGATGCGCGCGAGCTTCGCGAAGTCGGCGAGGAACGGATACAGCGTGCGATAGCTGGGCGGCTGTTGCAGCCCCACCGCCACGTAGACGCAGCCGCCGACGCAATCGGGCGAAGCCCCGGGAGAACTGACGTCGGTCGGCAGACCGGTGGACGGCATCGCAGCCACGTCATTCGGTCCGATCGCGTTGCGTCCGAGCACAGTCGCGTGCGAGGGAAAACCTGTCGCGATCTGCTCCTGGATCCCATTCAAGAGCCGGCTTACCGCGCCGGTGGGTCCGTAGTAGCGGATGGCGCCCACCTGGCCCTGGAAGAACGCCGGGTCAGTGAGGCCCAGGCCGCCGCGCCCGGCTTCCGCGACGTAGAGCGCAAATTGACTGAACGTCAGACCGCGTGGGTTATCGAGCCCGCACATCACGACCGTGGCACGGGGATCCGGCGCCGCGGCAGTCGGGAAGTCCTGGACGCATACGGCCCCCTGGATCGCTTGCCCCTCTTGATGATCACCGCGGACCGCGCGGACGGCCTGGACGCTGAGGGTGACGGCAACAACGAGCGTGACAATGGCTCGAATACGCATTGATCCTCCAGTGGTGATAGGCGCAGCCTGCCCAGCGCATGTTTTACGACTGATTTCGATGTGATTTGTTAATCGATGCCGCCCGCTCATCGCTTATTCGACCACTTGCCCCAGCTCGGGAAACCGCTGAACTGCGCCGTGGGCGGGTCGGGGGTAAACGTGATCTGCGTGACGGCGCTGCCATCGGCGTTCATCGTGTAGATCTGGGCGTGGCCGTCGGGCACGAGGTCCGCTACCCAGACGCGGCGATGAAACGCGATGCGCTCTCCCCTCGGGGACCAGGTCGGTTTGCTGACCAGGATGTTGCTCGGCGTTGGCTCGAGCGAGAAGTCCGTGAGCCGGTGCTGATCCGTGCCGTCCGCATTCATCACCCATATTTCCGGCAGGTAGATGTGTTTGCCGTCCGGGAGGACGAAGGTGAGATCGCGATTGCTCTCGAAGGCGATGCGGGCCCCGTCCGGCGACCACGCCGCGTTCACCTCCGACAGCGGGTTTGCCGGGGCGCGGTCGGGATCGTCTGGGAGGCTCAGCCGCCGCACGTCGGATCCGTCGGCGTTCATCACAAACACTCTCTCACCGCCATCACGTGTGCTGTTGAACAGGATGGCATCGCCATTGGGCGACCAGTCGCACCGAATGTTGTCGCCGACGAGCCCGGGGCCGAGCGGGCTGGTGAGGTTGGTCAGGCCGGTGCCATCGATGTTGACGGTGTAGATGTCGCGGCGCTTCAGCGGCACGTCTCGCTGACGCGTGTCCTGGCTATGGAAACAGAGCGCGTCACCCATCGGCGAGAACGACGGATACGCCGTCCCTTGAAGGTCGAGACCAGCGGCTGCTGGATCTCCAGACTGAGCAGGACCCGTTGGTCCTGCCATCGGGTCTCATCAGGTAGACCTGGGGCGTACCGCCGACGCGATTGCTCTGGAACGCGATCAGTTTTGTCTCGTGCGACCAGTCGGGGCCGCCGTTGTTGTACGGGGCCCGCCAACCACCACGTCGGCACCACCGCTGGTGAGGCGGACCGGATTGGATCCGTCGGGCCGCATCACGTAGATCTCTTCGCAGTTTCCGCACATCCCCCTCGGGCTCGGATTGTCGCGATCGGTGGTGAAGAGAAGGATCCCGTCGTTAGCCCCATATTCCTGACCCGCCTGCGGGGCAGCGAGCCAAACGGCGCTGAGGACGAACACAGCGATCAATAGCCTCGTAGCGCGCACGGTCGTGATTGTCATTTTGGTCTCCTGTATTCCTTGTGCTTTGCTTCGGTCGGCCGGGTCACGACCCTTACGACGATGGTGGTGCCACTGCTATCAACGTCTGGAGCGTGGTTGAAGGTGACGTGGAGTCTTTGGTAGGTACGTGGTCGGCGGTCGGGGAACGTGACGCAAAAGCGCAAGGATGAATGGACGGTTGAGCCGGCGGCGGGACTGGCGCGCACAAAGGCGTACGCGCGTGTAGAATCAGGCGTCCTCCGCATCCCCTAGGAGACCTGTGTTGACCCTTCAGTCTGGCGGAGCAACAGCTGGATCGGCGCGCGGGCTCCTCACCCCTGAACAACAGAGCAGCCTCGCTGAGCGCGTCCGCACCCGGGAACCTTCTGCCGAGGAGGAACTCGTCAGCCTGTTCGGCGACCGGATCAGGGTCCTGGTTCTCGCCCGAACGGGCGATCCCGAGACGGCCCGCGACCTGGCCCAGGAGGTGATGCTCGCGGTCGTCCGCGCCCTCCGGGATGAACAAGTGCGTGAGCCGGAACGCCTGGCCGGCTTCGTCTACGGGACCGCCCGCAATGTGATCAACAACTACCTGCGCGCCCGCAGCCGATTGCCGAGAGAAGATTCCATCGATGCCGCGCTCCATCTCGCCATCCCACCCGAGGCCGTTGATGACAGCGAGCGCATCGCGCTGGTGCGGCGCGCGCTCGCGTCCCTGGAGTCGACCGACCGCAAGATCCTGTTACTGACGCTGGTGGAAGGTCTGAAGCCTGGAGAAATTGGCGTCCGGCTGGCCCTGACCTCCGAGACGGTGCGGGCCCGGAAGTCGCGCGCCCTGAAAAAAATCATCGAGCACGTGAAAAGACTGTCACAAAGATGAGCGCGAACCCCACTAGCTCTACGAAGGGCAGCATGGACTGCGACAGGGTGGCACGCGAAGAGATTGTCGAGAGCTACCTGGTGGGCAGGTTGACCGTAGAGGACCGCGACGCGTTCGAAGCGCATTTTTTCGAGTGCGCCCGATGCTTCGATGAGCTGCAGACGCTCCAGTCCATACAGCGAGAGTTGGGTCAGGCCCCTGTTGCGTCCAGGCGCAGCCCGGCACGTCTGCTGGGCGGGGGGTGGCGCGCCGCCGCGCTTGCAGCCGCTGCAGTTCTGGCCGTTGGAGTGATGTTGTGGATGCGCTCGCCAATGCCGCCGGGTGCGCCCGAACCGTCAATCGCCCAGCGGTCGCCATCTGTGACGCAACCGTCCGAGCCGCCACGGCCTGAGAGGCCGACGGCGGTCCTTCACCGCCTTCCGTGGAACAGCTCGCACGATTTGAACCGCCCCGCTACGACCCGCCGCGGTTGCGGGGCGTACCGGACGAGGCAACGGCGCGCTTCCAGCGGGGCATGGAGCAGTATCGCAAGGCTGACTACGCGGCGGCAGTCGATGACCTGGGCGCGGCTGTGGAACTGGATCCCGATGCTGCCCACGCGCGCTTCTTTCTCGGCATCTCGTATCTGCTCCTGGCGCAGGACAACGCCGCGATCGATCAGCTCCAGAACACGATTGCGCTCGGGGACTCGGCGTATCTCGAAGACGCACAATTTTTCCTGGCAAAGGCCTTCTTGCGCCGGAAGGATCTCGGCTCAGCCGAAGTGCAGTTGAAAAAGCTGATTGCGCTGCGAGGGTCCAGGATGGCTGAGGCGAGTCAACTGCTCGCCGAGGTCCAGCGGCTCAGGGGACGCCAATTAAGAAACCCACTCAAGGCGGAGGAGCACCGGATGGGGAGCCTGATTCGAGCGATGATCGCGTGGCTGATGTTGCTTCTGCTCCTCGCCGTTCAAGCATACGCGCAGGAGACAACCGGGACGATTTTCGGCACTCTCTTGGACCAGACCGGCGGCGTCCTTCCCGGCGTGAAGGTTGTCATCACTCGCGTCGACACCGGCCAGACGCGCGAGGTCGTCACCAATAGCGTCGGCCAGTACTCCGCCAGCCTTCCGATCGGGAACTACGAGATCAGCTTCCTGCTGCCGAAGTTTCAGCCGTTTACGGCGCGCGGGATCTCTCTTCACGTCAACGATCGACTGCAGGTCAACGGCAGATTGCTCGTCGGTGCAGTGGAGACCATGACGGTGACGGCGGAACGGCTCGTACAACCGACCTCAGACGTTCGAAGCCTGATTCAGCAGGTCGCGGTCCGAGAGCTGCCGACGCTCACCCGCACGTTCGTCCAGCTCGTCACCCTGGTGCCGGGAGTATCGAGCGATCTCCGCGAGGAGGCCTGTTTCTGCGACCAGGGCAATCTCGACATCTCGATGAACGGTACGCGCCGCAGCGCCGTCAATTGGCTGCTCGATGGCGCTCCAACGTCAACAGGTGGAACAACTACACGCTGGTGACCACGCCGTCACTGGAAGCGATCCAGGAGATCAACGTCATAACGAGCACCTACGGGGCTGAATGGGCCCGGAACGGCGGCGGGGTGGTCAACGCGGTGACGAAGTCAGGCACGAACAGGTTCTCCGGAAGCGCCTATCACTTTCTGCGGAATGACGCGCTCAACGCCAACTCGTTCTTCCGCAATATGGACCCGAGACCCGAAATCAACAGCGAACCGGCGCGGCTGCGCTACAACAACTTCGGCTACACACTCGGCGGCCCCGCGCTCCCAGCCCGCAAGAAGCTGTTTTTCTTCGTCTCGCAGGAATGGCGACAGACCAGCCGCGACAAAAGATCGATGCAGGGGACGGTTCCGGATCCGGCGTGGCTGACCGATGCCGCCAGTCCCAACTATGTCCCGCCAGAGGCGCGGGACCCGAATGCGGTGAAGCTGCTGAGCTCTCTGGCCGGCACCGAACGTTCCGGGCACAAATCGCTATCGGGTCACGATCCCGCAACGAACTCGACACTCGCCAGGAGTTCGCGCGAGTGGACTACAACGTCAACACGAACTGGACGTTGACCGGCCGATATTTGCACGACCAGGTCGACTCGCGCGGCGAGTATTTCACCCAGCCGGACCTTGTGCCCGGACATCGGCTACCAGGTCGGCCATCTGGCTGTTGCTGGAGGCGAGGCGGGCACGGGACGGGTCCTGCACGAATTGTCATACCAGTTGTCGAGCCAGGACGCAGTCGGCCGAGAGACGCCCTGCGGACAGAGAGACGAACTCGGGATTGTGATTCCCGAGTTCTTTCCCGAGAACGCGGCGGATCTGATCCCGACCGTCAGCGTGACAGGCCTGAGCCCGCTCTCCGGGTCACAGCCGCCGTCCGCGCGACTATCGCAATCACACATTCAGTTCGTCGCCTCACGCTGGCAGCACGGCAGTCACACGCTGAAGACAGGCGGGCTGGTCGCGCTCGAACATGTCAATTCCAATTTGATTACGGAAAGGACGCAGGGAGCATTTCAGTTCCGGGCTGGAGGCGGGTTCACGGCGTTTCAAAACTTTCTGCGCGGCAACGCGGGAGGCGCATGCGGCGACAGCGTGTGGCTATTCCGAAACGGACATCGACGTAAGAAACCGCTTCCGGTCGGCTCGATACGAGCTGTTCGTCCAGGACACGTGGCGGATTCATCCGACGCTGACGCTCGATCTCGGCCTCCGCTACGCGTATCGATTCGCCGGTGACGGATGAGGGTGACATGCTCTTCACCTTTTCGCCCGATGCCTACGATCCCAGCCAGGCCCGGCGTTCGCCGATCCTGATGGCACTTTCGTCGTCGTCGGGAGCGGCAACCTATTCAACGGTATTCGCATGGCCGGGCAAGAACTCGCCGTATGGGCGTGCCATCCATGCGGCCGACAAGAACAACCTGCAGCCCCGCATCGGAGGCGCATGGGATCCCGGCGGCAGCCGGCCACATGTTCGTTCGCGCCGCGATATGGCATGTATTTCGACCAGACGCAGGTCGGAATGATTGCCCAGAATGTGCAAGCTCCCGGCGCGTTTCCGTTTTACGACCCGTTTCGCACGGACGTTATCGTCTGGCAACGCACCGCTGTCGAACCCGGGAGCGGCACGGTCCAGGCCCACCCTTCGCGGTGCTCTCGGCGCAGCCGTTCGCGACCAGTGACCGGCTTCGTGGCGCCGCGATGGCAGCACTGGAACATCGGATTGCAGCGACGCCTTTACTCCCGCGGGAGTGGTCGATCTGGGCTACGTCGGCTCGCGGGGTGATCAGCTGGTTCGGTACGTCAATATCAACCGGCCCCAACCAGCGGATCTGGCCGCGCAGGGCGGGCCGCCGAACCTGGTGCGCCCATTCCCGGGCTATGGCGCGATCTTCATGCGAGAGACCACCGCGAAGAGTCGATTACCACGGCCTTGTGTAGCCAGCTTTCGTCACGACGCTGGCCGTGCGGGGTCGGCGACCATCAATTACACGTTGAGTCGAAACAAGGCGGATGCGACGTACGATAACGACTCGCGATCGACGATCCGCAGAACCGTGCTGGCCAAGGATGACGAGTATGCTGCGGCCGGCACCGATGGAGCCCACATCTTCACCGCTTTCTACGTCTACGAGCTGCCATTTGCTCGTGCAGGCGACAGGAGGCTGGAGAAAGGGCTTGCTGCAGGGATGGCAGATTGCGGGGATCACCAGGATCGAGTCCGGGTCCGGCCGTTCGCCTTCAGGTCGTGAATTGTAATTTCGGCGGCTGGTGTATCCCGGATCCTCTGCGGCCGGATCAGGTCGGCGACCCCGCGGCCGGCGACCAGAGCGGGTCTCCACTGGTTCAACCCGGCGGCGTTCGTCCCGCCGCCGGCCGGAGAATATGGCACGGCCCCGGTTGCGCCGTTCCGACTCCCCGGCCGTCATCAGTGGGACATCGCCCTGTCGAAGATCGTGAGTCTCGGTGGCCCGAGGCGTCTTCAGTTCAGGGCCGACCTGATCAACGCTTTCAACCAGACGCAGTTCCTGGACGTCAACACCACGTGCGTCGGCGAGACGACCTGCGACCCCCGGGCGTTCGGCCAGGTCACGAGCACGCGTCCGCCGCGTGAGATCCAGCTTGGCATTCGATTCGACTGGTGACGAAGCTGTCAGGCCTTCTCGTTCGTGTCGCGGCAAGCCTCCTCGGGTTTGCCGCCCTTCTCAGTCCCCTCCGCTCCGTCATCACCGCGCAGACGGCCGCTATCCAGAGCCCCGCTCCGATACCGGGGTTTGCCGACTCGCTAAACATGATCAGAGACCTGCTCGACCGCGGGAGAGGTATCGAAGCCGAGAACATTTCTCGTGCTCTACTGGCTCGAGTTGAAAGCGTCAGGGGCCGCGATGTTCTGGAAGTCGCCGACGTTCTCGACCTGCTGGGTCGCGCGGTCCGTCGTTCATCGAAGGTAAGTGAAGACGAGAAGCAAGCGATCGCTGAGCGGTCGCTGGCGATCAGAGAGCGCCACCTTGGTCCCGCTCACCCCGAGCTGGCGACGAGCCTTCTCAATCTTGGCGTTCAGCGGGCGCTGGGCGGCGATCCTGCAGGCGCCAGACCGTTGCTCGAGCGGGCGCTGGCCATTCGAGAAGCCACCTTCGGTCCACATCACCTGTTGGTCGCGGGTGCGCTCCAGAGCCTGGCAGGGTTGCTGCTGACGCTGCACGACGATAACCAGGCGATGGCGCTGCTGGAGCGGGCGCTGGAGATTAGCGTCAAAGCGCACGGCGCCGATCACCCCAAAAACATCCGCACGCTCGTCAACCTGGCGATTCTTCATCAGGAAACCGGCGACGTCACGGGCGCGCGCCAGCGTTATGAGCGCGCGCTCGTGCTTGCCGACAAGATGACCGGGCCTGCCGACCTGTTGACCCTGCACGTCTTGACCGGTGTCGCCGTCGTGCTGAGCGAGCTGGCAGGGGATTCGGCCGGGTCCGCCCGATTGAACGAGCGACTGGTGGCCTTGACCGAACAGGCTTTCGGCCCAACCGACCGGCGCATGAGGACGCCGCTCGACAACCTGGCCATGGATCGACGTGATCTCGGGGATTACGCCGCCGCACGGCCGCTGGCCGAACGCTCCGTGGCGATCGCGGAGGGCGCACTCGGGCCCAAACACCCCGAAGTTGCCAGGAGCCTGCACACCCTGGCCACGATCTTCGCGGGGTCTGGTGACTATTCCGAAGCGATGCGGTTGTTCGAGCGCGCCACCCGAATCAACGAGGAGGTGCTGCAACCGTCGAATCGAGAAAGAGCTCGAGCGTCGTGGTCCATACCCCATCTGCTTCCTCTCTCGGGATATGGCCCGGATGACGCGGACCTCTTTGAGCGGGTCATCGCGGATCGCGAGACCAATGGCGGTCTGGGCCACCCCGGTACCGCAGAAAGCTTCAGCAATCTCGCCGCAACGCTTTCGAGCGCTGAGGACTTCAGACGAACGCGACCGCTCTTTGAACGAGCCTTCAAGTCGCAGGAAAGATTCCTGGGGCCAGACCATCCGGAGGTGGCAGCCGCCGCCACCAATCTCGCGAATGTGCTGTCACGCACGGGCGAGGACGAATTGGCGAGGCCGCTCTACGAGCGCGCGCTGAGGATCTGGGAAAAGTCGCTCGGTGCGGACCACCCAAGAGTCGCGACCGGATTGGGGAATCTTGCCCGGCTTGACCTGAGAACCGGCAACTACCATGACGCCGGCCCCCTGCTCGCCCGTGCGCTGGCGATTCAGGAGAAGGAGCTGGGTCCCGAGCACCCGGACGTTGCCGTCACTCTGAGCACCCGCGCCGAGCTGGCTGCTCACACTGGGGCGGCGATCGAGGCCTTCGAGACCGCGGCGCGCGCCGAAGCCCTCAGTCGGGAGCATCTGCGGCTCACAGTTCGCACGCTGCCCGAACGCCAGGCGCTGGCATACGCCGCGGCGCTCCCGTCGGACCGCGACCTGATGTTGAGCGCGGCATCCACCCGGTCGGGCGACAGCCAGATGTTGATAAGAGCCTGGAGTGCTGTCATCGGCGCCCGCGGGATGGTCCTCGACGAGATGGCCGCTCGCCATCGTTCCGCGAGCGCAAGCGAACAACAGAGATTGCGGCGCTTGCAACAACACTGGCGTTGGCCCGCCAGCGGCTCGCTGCGCTGTCGGTCCGCGGCATTCGTAATGACCCCCCAGAGCGCTACCGTCGCCTTCTGGAACACGCTCGAACCGAAAAGGACCGCGCCGAGCGGGCTCTGGCAGAGCACAACGCGAGATTCCAGGTAGAGGCAATCGAGCGCCCGCGTCCTACTTCCTGAAGTCTCAGCAGCGCTGCCTCCTGACAGCGCGCTCGTGGCCTTCGTCCGGTATCAGGGCCACAGCCTCGATCGCAACCAGGACAGCACACCCAGGGCGCGATCCAGAGCCGTCCTACCTCGCCTTCGTGTTGAGAGCCGGTGAGAGTCGGCCCGCCTTGGTTCCGCTCGGGCGCGCGGCGCAAATCGATGGACTCGTCCTGCGATGGCGGAAACAACTCGAGCAAGAGGCCATCGACGCGGGGAGGGGCGCGAATCGTGGCGAAGCCGCTTACCGACGCGTCGCGGGAGAATTGCGCCAGCAGGTGTGGGATCCGCTGGTCGCACATTTGTCGAACACGACGCGCCTGTTCATCGTTCCCGATGGCGCGCTTCACCTCGTAAGCTTCGCCGCGTTGCCGATCGCCGTGTCTCAGTATCTCGTCGAAACCGGACCTGTGATCCACTACCTGTCCGCGGAACGGGATCTCGTGCCTACGGAAGGAGGCACGCTAGCCGTGCGCGGCTTGCTAGCCCTGGGCGGTCCAGCCTTCGACGATTCCAGTCCTGTACGCGTTGCGTCCGGGGCCTCTTTCCGTAGCACACGGTCAGCTTGCCGCGAGTTTCAGTCGCTGCGGTTTGATCCGCTTCCGGCGTCGTTGAATGAAGTGGACGACGTGGTGACGCTCTGGAACCAGGCTCACGGCGGTCCGGCTCAAAACCCTCAGCTACCCAGTCCGATGCAGCCGCCGTCCGCCATGCGGCTGACTGGGGCGGCAGCGAGTGAAGCGGCCTTCAAGGCGGAGGCGTCGGGGCGGCGCATCCTGCATGTGGCGACCCACGGGTTCTTTCTGGGCGCGGGCTGTGCTGCGGGCCTGGATCGTTCAGAGGGGTCCACGCCGGGGGCCTCGGCAAAGACCGCACGGGACCACCCACTGCTCTTGTCGGGTCTGATCCTTGCCGGCGCAAACCATCGGAACGTCGCGGCGCCCGAGCAGGAGGACGGGGTACTCACAGCCGAAGAGGTGGCCGCCCTGGACCTCAACGGCGTGGAGTGGGCGGTGCTGTCTGGTTGCGACACCGGCGTGGGTGAAGTCAGGGCGGGCGAGGGTGTCTTCGGGCTGCGACGGGCGTTCCAAATAGCCGGCGCCAAGACTGTGATCATGAGCCTGTGGCAGGTCGAAGACCAGGCAACCCGCCAGTGGATGACGACACTTTACAAATCCCGCTTCATAAAGAACCTGAGCACGATGAACGCAGTGCGCGAGGCAGGGCTCGCGGTTCTGAGGGGGCGGCGGGCCAAGGGCCTCACTGCGCATCCCTTCTACTGGGCAGCCTTCGTCAGCTCCGGCGACTGGCGCTAGCTCAGAAGCATTAGGCGGAACGATTTGCTGGCATCACTGCCAGGGGATGGCGCCCGCGAGCGCCCGCGACGGGTGGGGCCGATCCGGCTGCGCATACCCGATCACGCGCGTCGGGGCGCTGCCGAATGAGAGCCCCCACGCGGCGAACTGCCCCTCGTCATTCACTCGGTGCTCGGCTCGCACGACGTAGCGGCCAGCGCCCCCCAGCATTGAAGCCGCGGCACCGTCCGCGGCAAGGATCTCGTCCAGTGCCCGGCGCGACAGCGGATCCTCGCCGGTCGAAGTGCTGAACTTGTAACGTCGCCTGCCCAGTGCCGAATCGATGCCCTTCGATCAGCTGCGGCTGAAGCGGGACGTCGGCAACGGCGTAAAACTTGACGGGAGTGTCGTTCGGGCGGTAGTTGTCGACGAGCACGGTCAGTCTCCCGTTGCGTGCCACAGCCGTCACGTCCCTCCACGCCGCGTCGCCGAAAGGGATCGTCCCGAGCTTTTGGACCAGCCGGTAGGCCTGGCGACGCGGCCAGGCGCCCGTATTCGACGTCGTCCATCCACAGACGCACAGGGACGAAGTGGAACCCTCGCGCCGCGAGTTCCTCGTAACGTTTATTCAGCGCATACACCGGCTGCCCCGCGTCGAACGCCGTGCGAACCGCGGCAGCATGTGGATCCACATGAAGAAGCGTCCGCGCCCCGCCGCTTTCGACCTGCAGGTAGGTCACGATCGAATCGGCAACGTAGTCCTCCGGGACCACGGCGACGCTCGACGGAAGCTGCTCGAACATGGCGCGAAAGAAGCGCGCTTCCTGCGTGCGCGGGCGCCAGTCATTCGCCGCGAAGTTGGCGCGCAGCTGCCATGCGGGATACAGCATGAGCAGCACGGTCGCGGCCGCGGCTCCCCGCGTTCTCCACGCGGACGTCGCGATGTCGCGAACTCCGTCTGCTCCCACCGCGATGAATGGCGCCGCCAGCACCAGCGGGATGACGAGAAAGCCGCGCAGGTCGCCGAAAATATTCAGCTCGAAACCGGTGACGCCGGCAAATGCCAGTGCGAGCAGCGTCGCGGTGCGCCAGTCGCGGACGGCCAACAAAACGAGTCCCGCGACCGCGAGCGCGACGCCAGCGAGGCCAAGTTCGGCCTGCGCCAGGCGGGCAAACTCCGGCAACCGCTGGCCGATCAGTTCATCCCAGCTGAACGCAAACACGTAATCCTCATAGCCGCGACCTCGGATTACGGCGGCAAGCTCGGTCAAGTTGGTGGCCGACGCTTCACGATACGGCGTTCCCTGCCGCGTTCGGATCAGGACGTAGAGATATTGCAGAAAGCCGCTACTCACGATCGCGCCGGCGGTCATCAGCGTGCGCGGCCTGAGCGCGCGCCTCGCGTCCGTGGCGAGCAGGAACATGGCGATCGCGGGCGCGGCGGCGACGATGGCGAGGTGATTGCCGAGCGCGAGCGCAAAGCATGCCGCTGCGCCGTAGAGGTGTGCGTCGCGCCTCGTCTGCTTCCAGCGCACCAGCCAGAACATGATCGCGAGCAGCAACGCCGCGCTGAGGGTGTACACCTCGGCGATCACGGCGTAACCCCAGAAGGCGGCACCGAACGCGATGGTGAGAGCGGCGAAGGCTGCCGCCGGCCGGCTGCGGCCGAGCGCGCGGGCGAGCAGCACCGCGAGCGACACGGCGGTCGCACCGGCGACCGCCGACAGCAGGTTGGCGCGATACGCAATCGTGCCGATCGGCAGGTAGGAGAAGAGGTGCGACAGCAGCGTGTGAAGCGGATACCCCGGGGGATGGGCGGTCCCGAGCGCAGCACCCAGATACTGGAACTTCGGCGCGTCCTCAGGACCACCAACGTCAGGGAGCAATGTCCGGAGGTAGACAACGAAGGCGAGAATTCCAATCGCCGCCGCGAGTCCTCTATCCGATCGGAGCGGATGACGCTCCGAGACCTTTTCCTTGTTGGCTACCAACGGTCCATTTTGCCCTGCCCCGGCTAAGACACCAGTGTCTTTATCTTCGCCGCCGCGCCCTCGGTCACGGGCTCGCCGTGACCCGTACACAGGATCTCCGCGCTCCCGAAGTCTGTGAGCTGATGGACCGCGCGGAGATTGCGATCATTGTCGAGGGTCAGCCCGGGCCAGCCCGCGGCGAAGTCGGGCCACGTCGTGATCACGTCACCGGCGAAGACGGCTCGACGGTCGGGCCACCAGAAGGACAGGCATCCAGGCGTGTGCCCCGGCGTCTCGATGACCTCGAGAGGCCCTACCCGATCGCCGGCCTTGAGGCGTCGGTCAACCTCACAAGGTGTGTGACGGCCCTGCCCGAGCGCAAGCCCCAGCTGCAGGTGATACACGGCGAGCGGCTTGCGAGGAATGGCGCTGACGCGCTCGGCTTTCCGCCTGCCGGCAATGATGTCCACTTCCCACTCATGAGAGTAGACGGTGGCGCCGCTCGCCTGCTGCAACGCGGCTAAACCACCCACGTGTGACTTGTGCGCGTGCGTCAGGATGATGTGCTTCAGATCGGACGGTTTCTTGCCGATGCGCGCAAGCTCCGCGAGCACGACATTGCCGTCGTCGTCATACAGCGTGTCGATGAGCGTGAGGCCATTGCCGTCGTCGAGGAGGTAGGCGTGGACTCGACCGCCTTTCTCCTGCCCCATGCTGAAGAGACCGGGAGCTATCTGCATAAGATTCTCCTGGGAGATCCATCGCTCAAGACGAACTGGCCGGTGCCGCCGCCCTTCCGAAGCGCGTTTCGATGTCGAGCACGGCCAAGGTCCGATCGTAGAGGTCACGCGCCTCCGCGGGACTGTTGGCAATCGCGGTCACTCCGAGCTTGCCGTATTCGGAGAGCGCGCCGATCAGGTGAAACAGCACGCCTGATTCCGTCCGATGGTCGTAGTGGAGCTTGTTGACGCTGAGGATATCCATCAGGTCTTCGGGAAGCAATCCGCGATACGCCTCCGACTGCAGGTTGTCGGTGGCCTTGTAGTACTTGGCGCGGCGGCTCAGGGAATGGAACAGCCCGGACGACTGATTGAACTCTCCGCCGGTCAGGAATTTGAGCGCCAGGAATGGATGCGTCGTGCCGACAACTCGCAAATTGATCTCGAGCGCACTCACACGCCACGGCGCACGGCTGCTGTCACGAGTCGCCATGAAATCGATCCCGAAGCGGCTGACGACGCCGTGATCGGCGAGGACACGACCGATCCGCAACGCCAGCCCCTGGATGACCGGCCGGTATGCGTCCTGGGCCGGGAAGCTGCAGCCGACATAGACCTGGCCGGAGGTTCCGCCGAGGATCTGGTCGTGGGTCGAAATAAGGATGAACGCCGCCATCGGGGCTGGTGCGCAGCTGTGCGCTCGGCGAAGCCTTCTGCTTCCCCTCGATGAACTCCTCGACGACGCCCCCCATGCCGTTGAACTTCGCGAAATAGCTGAATGTGCGTCTCGCTCGGGATCGCGAATTCCAGTGAATGCAGCGCTCGCTGCACCGCCTCCCTGCTCGACTCCGCGGGGAGCGTGCACACGGCATTACCTTCGCCCGAGAAGCTCTCGTTCAGCTTGATGATTGCCCGGCGCAGACCCGGCTTGCGACGCCGCAACTCGAGAAGCGCCTCGATCAGGTCGGCCTCGGAGTTCAGGTCCTCGAATCCAGCTGCCAACTCGACACCCGCTTCGCGGAACACCTTGCGGCTGCCCGACTTCGTGCCGAGGTACTGCAGCTTCGGATCCAGCCCATTCAACGGAATACCCAGGAGGACCGACAGTTTCCGCTCGAGCGGCGTCGAGTTGAAGACCGTCATGTAGGCCTGCGCGGGATCGACGATCGCGCTCCGGATGCGCTCCACCAGGCGGGGCCGTTCGAGGATCTTCTGCGTGAGTGGACGCGGCGACGAATCGTGCGCGCACAGCATCGTCAGACGTTTCCGCGCGTGGCTCGCAGGGACGCCCATCAGCAGCCCGAGGTAATAGTCAAGAATCAACGGGTGCACGGGCTGCGAGGTGACGTAAACGACGTGCGCCTTTGGATTGCGCAGCCGGATCAACAGCATCAGCAATCGCTCTTCGTAGAATGGGGCGCCGACGAGTTTCCGGAGTTCGCTCTGGTCGAGCGTCATCGACGGTACGACCACCGAGGTGTAGCTCCGGTCGTCGCTGGCCGTCAGGGCGCTCCAGATTTCGGCAAGGCGGGGCTTGAGCCGCTCGAAGGCGGCAATCTCGTCTTCGAGGGAGAGGCTACAGGCGAACGGCGGCTTGGGGATCATGCCGGCAGAGCCCGTCGAAGCGCGATCTCCTGACCACGCCGAACGTCGCCGGTCATTGTGCCATAGTGAGAGAACCCCATGCTCATCCGCGAACTCACCACGCCCGAGTGTCACGACGTCTTGAAGCGAGCGTCGATTGCCCGGCTCGGCTGCGCCCGCGACAACCAACCCTACGTCGTCCCCGTTCACGTCTATTTCGACGGCGACTACCTGTACTCCGTTCGCGACGCTCGGTCAGAAGATCGAGTGGATGCGCGAGAACCCCCGCGTCTGCGTCCAGGTGGACGAGATCGTCGACCGAACACAGTGGGCGACCGTCATCGCGTTCGGAACGTACGAGGAATTGCTGCACATGCCCAGCCAGGAAGCCGAGAGGGAGCGGGCGAAGGCCTTGTTTCAGAGCGCTCCGGATTGGTGGCAACCGGCAGCGTCCAATCCGCGCCGCGAGGTGCGGATGGCGATGGTCTATCGCATCCGGATCGAGAGTCTGACCGGGCGCCTGGCGGAGCGGCAGCAGGACCGGCCCGCCGAGCGGCCCTGGTGGCTGGACGTGCTGTTCGAGAAGAGCAAGTAGCGCCGGGTCGGAGGTTCGCTTGGCCAAGAAGACAACAGCCCGCACCAGAGGGGGAACCCGAAGCCCGGCGAAAACGCGGGGCCCGAAGCCGGACGCGCTCGAAATCCTGGAGCTGGAGCATCGTCGGTTCGAAGCGCTGCTCGCGCAGGGAGAGGCCATGACCGAGCGCGCCAGAAAAGGACGGCGACAGCTGCTCGACAGCCTGCTATCGGAGCTCGCCGCCCACGAGTGGATGGAGGAACACGTCCTCTATCCGGCGCTGCTGTCATACGCGCACACGCGCGAGACCCTGGCGGAAGGCCTGCACGAGCATGACGGCGCCGAAGCGGTTGCCAACGAGCTCAAGAGCCTCCCGACTGATGATGCGGAGTGGGGCGTGAGGTTCAAGGTTCTCAAGCAGAATCTGCAACACCACATGGCCCACGAAGAGAAGCATCTGTTCCCTGTCGCTCGTGGCGTCTTCTCGCGCGAGGAACTGCGCGACCTCGCCGAGCAAATGCTGGCATCGAGGCCACCGCGGCGCTCGCCGACACGGCGGCGGCGTCAGGGCTGATTGCCGCCGGACGACGCCGGATTCTACGCGCCCCTGAATCCGAAGGCGGGATTCCTCAAGTTCGCACTCGGGAGTCGCAGGCAACCCAAACGGTCCGTCGTTCCGTCCAATGGACCATGACGACGATCAAGGGGGACCTGCGGCTCGCCTTCCGCGGCCTGCGCCGGAATCCGCTCTTCGCCACGGTCGCGATCCTTTCGCTGACACTCGGCATCGGCGCGAACACGGCGATCTTTACCCTCCTCGACCAGATCGTGCTGCGAAAGCTGCCGGTCCGCGCGCCTGACGAGCTGGTGATGCTCTACCAGGAAGGGATCCACATGGGCAGCAACATGGGGCAGCGCATGCACTCCTACCCGCTGTACCAGGACCTGCAGACGCGTGCCGAACCACTTGCCGAAGTGCTCTGCCGGCGGATCATCGATGCGTCGATCAGCGTGGATCAGTCCACGGAACGCGTCCGGGCGGAGGCCGTCTCCGGCAACTACTTCTCCATGCTGGGCGTGGCACCGGCGGCCGGGCGCGTCCTCAACTCGAACGACGACCAGGTCTACAACGCCCACCCGGTGGTGGTGCTGTCATACGACTACTGGGTTCGTCGATTCGCGCGTGATCCCAACGTCATCGGTAAGACCATCCGTGTGAACGACTACCCGATGACGATCGTCGGCGTGTCGGCGCAGGGATTCTTCGGGCTGGATCCGGCCGTGTCACCGCAGATCCGCGTACCGATCCAGATGAAGCCGGTGATGTTCCCCGACTGGACGTGGCTGCACGCAGATAACCGGCGCGCCAGGTGGGTGCAGGTGTTCGCGCGGCTGAAGCCCGGGTACACGGTGGAGGCAGCACAGGGTCCGCTGCAGGGGCTGTTCACACAGATCCGGCAGCACGAGATGTCCCTGCCGGCGGCGAGCACGTGGTCGACCTACAACCGCGAGCAGTTCATGAAAGGGCGACTGCTGGTCGAGAGTGCCGCGGGTGGATTCTCGGGCCTTCGGAATTCCTTCGATACGGCGCTGATCGTGTTGATGTGCATGGTGGGGCTCGTATTGCTGATCGCCTGCGCGAATGTCGCGAACCTGCTGATCGCGCGAGCGTTCATGCGGCAGAAGGAACTGGCGGTGCGACTCTCGCTCGGCGCGTCGCGCGGCCGTCTCGTCGGGCAAATGCTCGTCGAAAGCCTGGTGCTCGCAACGATCGGAGCGGGGCTCGGTCTTGGTCTGTCGATCGCTGCTGACGCGCGGACTGCTCTCATTGCTGCCCGCCGGTTCAACCCCTCTTCTCATCGCACCGACGCCCGACGCGAGAATCCTTCTGTTCACTCTAGGCCTCACCGTCGTGACCGCGCTCGTCTTCGGGCTGCTCCCGGCGCTTCGCGCCAGCGGTTCGGATCCGTGGACGACATTGAAGGACACGATCGGATCAATCGCGGGCGGACGCGGGTCGTTGTTTCTGCGGAAGGGCCTGGTCGTCCTGCAGGTGTCGCTCAGTTTCCTGCTGCTCTTCGGTGCCGGTCTGTTTGTCCGCAGCCTGCACAACCTGAAGTCCACTGACACCGGTGTCGCGCTCGACAACCTCGTCGCGTTCCAGTTGTCAGCCTCGCTGAGCGGCTATGACAGCGGGCGGGGAACGCGGTTCTACGAGGCGCTGCTCGAAAAGATTCGCACGGCGCCCGGAGTGAAGTCGGCCGCGTACATCAGCGTCCCGATTCTTGCCGGCACCGAGTGGGACAGCTCGGTGGCGGTCGAGGGGCACACGGCGCAGGACGGCGAGGACATCCAGGCGTTCATGAACGGCCTCTCCCCGGGTACTTCGCGACGATGGGGATCCCGATGCTGGAGGGGCGTGACTTCACGCGCGTGGATGCGAAGCCGGAGGCGACGGTCGCGATCGTCAACCGGCGCTTCGCTGAACACTACTTCAAGGGCAAGAGCGCGATCGGCCGGCGGCTGGGCCAGGGTGGCGCGCCAGGGACGAAGCTGACGGCAGAGATCATCGGCGTGGTCGAGGATTCGCTGTACGAGGGGCCGCGCGAAGGCGTCCGCCGGCAGGTGTTCTGGCCGCGCTGGGGCAAGACCGATGCGACCTACTACGTCCGCACCGCGACGAGCTCCTCGGACACGTTCAACACGATTCGCGCGCAGGTGCGCGAGCTCGATAGCTCGATGCCGGTCTATGGCCTCAAGACCGTGGAAGGACAGCTCGATGAAACGCTGCTGACCGACCGGCTGATCGCGTTGCTGTCGGGCGGCTTTGGGATCCTCGCGACGCTGCTCGCATCAATCGGGCTATACGGGGTCATGGCATTCGTCGTGGCGCGGCGGCGCAAGGAGCTTGGCGTCCGGCTCGCGCTCGGGGCGCAGCCGACCGGCGTCATCTGGCTGGTGATGAAAGAGGTACTGCTGCTGCTCGGCGTCGGTCTCGCGATCGGCATTCCTACGGCAATCGTCCTGGCCCGGTTCGTCGCCTCACAGCTCCATGGGATGGAGGCGCGTGATCCTCTGATCGCCGGCGCGACGGTGGCGCTCCTTGCCACCGTATCGATCGCCGCCGGCTTCTTCCCTGCCCACCGGGCGTCGCGCATCGATCCGATCCTCGCCTTGCGGGCCGAATAAAGCCGTCCCGTCGCCGTCCGCAATTCGTTGTCCGTGCTGGGTTTGCGGCAAAGGGGGCCAGGCCCCTTAAGGGGCCTGACCCCCTTCACCCGGGGGTTAGTCGAGGGCGCTCTTGGGCGGGGGCGCGCTGGCGTGGAAGTCGGTGTAGAAGCGCCGCGTGTAGTCGTCGATCAAGTACTCGATGCGATCGGCGTCGGGCGACGTGACGATCAACCCGGCATGATGCGACTTGCGGACGCGGACGGCGATCTCAGGGTCGTTGTAGGCCGACAGGTCCGGGTACTCCTGCTTTGCCAGTGACAGCACGATGCCGCCGCAGTTCTCGCGGACGGCCGGCGGCTCGTAGACACCGTTCTCACCGGCAATCTCCACTTTCGCCCACTCTCGCCAGAGATTGACGCCGCTCGCGGCCTCGACAACATCGACGATAAACGCGCCGCCGACGCGGGCGGACGTTTCGAGGAAGTACCAATCGCCTGACGCCGCGCGGATGAACTCGGTGTGCGAAGCCCCGCGCAGCAGACCAAAACTGTCGAGGACGCGCGCGTTCGACGCGAGCAGCGCCTGCGTGAGCGGGTTGGACGGCGCCAGCGTTCGGGTCGCGAAGATCCCGCCCTCGTGCGCGACCGCCATCGGCGGCGTACTGTAGCGGCTCGCCACCGCGAAGCGGACCTGGCGTCCGAACACGATCGAGTCGACGTGAAAGACGTCGCCCGGGATGAACTGCTCGAGCACATACTCGGCGAAGAGATCACCGACGCTGTCGATCTCCCGCCAGAGCTCCTCGGACGAGGTGAGCTTCTTGATCCCGATGGCGGCGGCCTGGCCACGCGGCTTCAGCACCCAGGGTGGCGGGATCCGAGCCGTCCACTCGCGGATGGCGTCCTCGTTGAGCACGTGCACGAACTCGGGGCACGGGATGCCCGCACTTCTCGCCCGCCGTCGCATCGACAACTTGTCGCGAAATGCGCGCCCCGTCGTCTCGCCCATTCCGGGGATGAAGAGATGCTCGCGCAGCATCGCCGCAAGCTCGACATCGAAGTCGTCGAGCGCAACGATCCGGTCGATCCGTTCTCGCCGCGCCAAATGCGCAGCGCCCCTGCGAATATCCTCGTGCGGCATGCCACGCCGGATAAAGTAGAAATCGTCGATCGCCTCACGGGGCCAGGCGGCGTCGCGCAGCTTTTCCTCGGTCAGGAGGATGACGCGGCAGCCTTGCCGGCGGCACTCGCGCAGGAAGTCGTGGCCCTTGAGGTAGGTCGCAATGCAGAGCAGGGTGATCGGCACGCTGGTAAGCGTATGCGGAAAGCCGGTTTCTCAACCATTAAGAAAATTCGTCGAATCTGGATAGGCCGTCTTGGCTCGGCGTCCGTCTAACCCTCCATGAACGATATCCGCCATGGCGTCCGCATTCTCTTCCGCGCCCCGGGGTTCGCCGCCGTCGCCATCGCTGCGCTGGCGATCGGCATCGGCGCCAACACGGCCATTTTCAGCGTCGTCAACACGCTGCTGCTGGAGCGGCTGCCTTACGGCGAGCCGGAGCGGCTGGCGGTCGTCTGGGAACACAACATTCCCCGGGACCGGAAGAACAACGTGGTGTCGCCTGGCAACTTCATCCACTGGCGTGAGATGAACCAGGTTTTCGATGACGTGTCCGCGGTAGGCATGACGTTCAACGTGACGCTGACAGGTTATGGCGATCCCGTCGAGGTGCCCTTCCAATACGTGAGCGCCGGCTTCTTCCCGATCGTCGGCGTGCAACCGGCGGTCGGTCGCGCCTTCACGACCGAAGAAGACAAGCCGCGCAGCCGCGTCGTCGTGATCAGCGACAGGTTCTGGAAGACGCGCCTTCAGAGTGATCCGGCGGTGTTGACGAAAGCGATCACGCTGCAGGGCGAGAGCTTCTCGGTCCTCGGTGTGATGCCGCCCGGGTTCTCGTTCCTCGACAAGACCGTGGACCTCTGGCTGCCGGTCGGCTTCCCCGCCGAAGCGCGCACGCCCCGTGGCCGGTGGCTGATGACCGTCGCGAAACTCAAACAGGGTGTGACGTTCGAACAGGCACAGCGAGACATGACGCGTGTCGCCAGCGAGCTCACCACGATGTTCCCGAACTTCAACACCGGCTGGACGGCGCGTGTCGTCCCTCTTCGGGAACAGCTCACCGGCGATATCCGTCCCGCGCTCTTCGTCATGCTCGGCGCCGTCGCGTTCGTTTTGCTCATCGCCTGCGCGAATGTCGCCAACCTGCTGCTGGCACGGGCGACGTCTCGTCAGCGTGAGCTCGCAGTCAGGGCTGCGCTCGGTGCGGGCCGCGGCCGTCTGATCCGGCAGATGCTCGCGGAGAGTGTCGTGCTGGCGACAGCCGGAGGCGTGGCCGGGCTCGCGCTGGCGTGGTGGGGTCTGAAGATCCTGCGTGCGTTTGTCGCCGACAGCATTCCGATCCAGCGGCTCGAACTGGCGGGGATCGACGGATCGGTGCTCGGCTTCACCATGGCGGCGACGCTTGTCAGCGGCATCGTGTTCGGACTGGTCCCGGCCTTCACCGCGTCCGGCACGAGTCTGAACGCATCGCTGAAGGAAGGCGGCCGGACCGGAACTGGCGTCCGCGGCAAGCGGGCCAGGTCCGCATTCGTTGTCGTCGAGATCGCCCTGGCCCTGGTGCTCCTCGTCGGCGCCGGCCTCCTGGTGCGTAGTTTCACCCGACTGATGAACGTCGACGCCGGCTTCGAAACGGATCGAACCGTGACGATGCGCGTCTCGCTGCCGCAGTCGCGTTACGCGGAGCCGGCCCGGCGCGTGCAGTTCTTCAGAGGCATCACGGACCGGATCGACCAGTTGCCCCAGGTCCAGTCGTCCGGCGCGATCAGTTTTCTCCCGCTGACCGGTCTTGGCGCAGCAACGGGCTACGAGGTCGTCGGCCAGCCGGTGCCACCGCGTGGCGAGGAACCTGTCGCCGACGTCCGCGTCATCACCAACGACTACTTCAAGACCATGGGCATCCCGCTCGTTCGCGGACGCCTGTTCGACGAGGATCAGCCTGCCGACGCTGTGAACCGAGTGGTCGTGAACGAGGCGCTGGCGCGACGGCACTGGCCGAACGAGGATCCGATCGGCAAGCGCATCAAGGTGAGCTGGGACAAGAACATCGAGGACGAGATCGTCGGCGTTGTCGGCGACGTGCGCCATTCGGGCCTCGAGTCCGAAGTTCGTGCGATGACCTACTGGCCGTTGGCGCGCAACCCATATGGATCGATGACACTGGCCATCCGCACGGCGGGCGAACCGACGGCCGTTGTTTCGGCCATCCGCGGCATCGTTCGTGAGCAGGATCCTGATCTGGCACTTGCGGATGTGAAAACGATGGACGAAGTCGTGTCCCGATCCGTCGCGCAGCGCCGGTTGATGATGACGATGCTGGGGATCTTCGCCGGGGCGGCGTTGCTGCTGGCTGCGGTCGGGATCTATGGTGTCATCGCCTATAGCGTGACGCAGCGCACGCAGGAGATCGGCATTCGGATGGCGCTCGGCGCGCAACGCAACGACGTGTTGCGGATGATCGTCGGACACGCCCTGGTGCTCGCGCTCGCGGGTGTCGCGATCGGCACGCTTGGCGCGGTGTTCCTGACGAAGCTGATGACGGATTTGCTCTTCGGCGTAACCCGTTTCGATCCACTGACCTTCGGCGTGGTGGCCCTGGGGCTCATCGTCGTCGCGCTGCTCGCGGGCTATCTACCCGGACGACGCGCAACGCGCGTGGATCCGGTGATTGCGTTGCGGGCCGAGTAATTCCGTGCGTTCCGTGCGTTCCGTGTAGTCCGTGTAGTCCGTGTATTTAATCGGCGCGCAGGCAGGACGCTGGATCCACCTTCGCGGCGCGTAACGCGGGGATCAGCGCGGCAAGGCAACCCGTAACGGCCAGCGCTATCGCGACGACAGCGAGCGTCGCCGGATCGGTGGGCGCGGTCTGGAACAGGAAGCTCTCGATCACCCGCGTCGACAGCATCGCGACTCCAACACCGAGCACCGTCCCGACGACGATCGGCAGCGCGGCATCGCGCACCATTGTTGTCACTACCTGCCCCGGGCGGGCGCCGAACGCCATGCGCACGCCGATCTCACCGGTACGGCGCGTCACTGCATACGCCGTCATGCCGAACACGCCCACGAGCGCGAGCGTCAGGCCGAGGCCGCCGAGAAGGCCGAGCAACACGGTTCGGCGGCGAGGTGTGAGGACGCGTTCACCGAACAGCTCGTCGGCCGACTGAATCTTCTCGACGAGTACCTCGTGATCCGCCCGCCTCGGCGGTGCGACGCAGCTGATCGGCGAGGCCCGCTGGATTACTAATCGGCCGTACCACGACCGTCATCGCTTGAATGAGGTCGGACTCGGTCGGCTGGAGCGGGAAGAAGACCTGTGGCTCGCCCACGCTTCGGTCGTTGAGAGGGCCCCCGTGCCGAAGGTCGTCAATCACGCCAAGAACCGTCCAGGATTTGCCGGCCGAGCCCACGCTTCTCAGCTCCTGCCCGACCGCCGAACGTTGCGGGAACATCTTGCGAGCCGCTGATTCGTTGATCACGACACCGGCAAAGCCGGAGCTGTAGTCTGCGTCCGTCGGCAGCCGCCCGGATTTCAACCTCGCTCCGATGGTCTCGAAGTAGCCCGGTGTCACATCGAAAATCGTCGTGCCGGTGCCCTTCCCTGCGACCATGACACTGGTATACGTGGAGCCTCCGCCAAGGGCAAAGTTGTCAACGATCCCGGCCGACGCGATCCCCGGCGTGCTGCGCAGGCGCTGCAGCAGTCCGACGTAGTACTCCTTGTGGGCCGCCGCACTCTTATCGAGCGGCAGCACCTGCATCGTGATCACGCCGTCCGGATTGAAGCCCAGGTCCACGGCGGAGATGCGAATGAAGCTGCGGATCATCAACGCCGCACCGGCGACCAGGACGACAGCGAGCGCAATCTCTGCGGCGATCAGGATCTGGCTGCCTCTCGTGGAAAGCGTCGAGCTGACCTGGCGGCCGCCCCGCGCCAATACCGAGTTGATGCGCACTCGGGAAAGGCGGATCGCCGGCGCAAGTCCGAAAAGGACCGCTGTCGGTATCAGCAGCGCCGCGGTGGCCGCCAGGACCTTCAGGTTCAGAGTGACCGGCGAGTTGGACGGCAGCGAGAGCGGGATGTTGGCGACAATCGTATCGAGGGCGAGCCACGCCAGAAGCACGCCCAGCAAACCGCCCGGGATCGCGAGGACCACGCTTTCGGTCAGCAACTGCCGGATCAATCGTCCACGGCCGGCGCCGAGTGAAGCGCGGACGGCAAGCTCGGACTGACGCGCCTCGCCGCGGGCCAAAAGCAGTCCGGCGACGTTGACGCTCGCGATCAACAGGATCAGACCGACTGCGCCGGCCAGGACGTTTACCGTGGTCCGGTAATAGGTGAGGGCCGATTCGAGCCTGGATCCAACGATGACGCGCACTTTGCCGGACGCCCCGCCGCGACCGCTCCAGTCAGGCATACGCGCGGACAGTCGCTCTTCGGCCTGGGCGACCGTGATGCCTGGCTTCAAACGCGCGTAGACAGATACGCGGCCAGTGCCACGGCGCGAGAATTCCTTCGGATCGATTTGAAGCGGCGTTGACAGCGGCGTCTTCGCGTTGAACGACGCCGGAAGCACGCCGATGATGGTGGCGATGTCACTCTCGAGGCGGATGGTTTCACCGATCACGTCCGACCGCCCGCCAAAGTGGCTGCGCCAGTAGCCATAGCCGAGCAGCGCCACCAGCGGCGCGCCGTACTCGGTGTCCTCACGGGTAAAGTCCCGTCCGATCATCGGCTTGATCCCGTGCATCGACAGGTAGTCTTCGGTGAAGTGCTGCACCTGGATCCGCGCCGGCTGCGGGCCATCGACGATCCGGCCGCGAAACGCGCTGCCTGTGCCCGCCACCGACGCGAAGACATCGGTGGCCGCCTGCCAGGTGCGCATGTCTTCCATCGAGGAGGCCGGCCGGGAGATCTCGCCGTCCGGCCGGACCTCGCCGGGGCCGACAGTAACGAGCTGCTCAGGGTCCGGGATACGGCATGGGCCGCAGCATCGTCGCGTCGATCACCGAGAAGATCGCGGTAGAGACGCCGATGCCGAGCGCGAGCGTGAGAATGGCGATGAGGGAGGAGCCGCGCTGTCGATAGAGCTGACGGACGCCGTAGCGGATGTCCTGAATCAAACGCTCCATGGAGACCTCCCGAAAAGCTATCGATACAGCAGGAACGGTTTCTGACTCTCCCGAAACTGTGCGGCTTCGCGGTCCCACTCTTCCAGCAACGCCGGGAGTGTTCCCCCTTCGATCGCCAGCCGCACTTTGTCGGAGCCGGTGAGCCGATCGATGGTCCGGCTCCACGCGAAGTCCTGCAGGTGCCGGCGGCGGATCTCGTCGATCAGCAATAAGGCCGTCCGCACTGGACGGTACGCCAGGCGATCGGTGACCGCAAAGCGAATGGCGGGAATGGTCTGTCCCTTGAACTTTGCCGCGGACGGCGAAACCGCCATGGTGATGGCTTCGAAGCGGATCCCCGGCAGCTTGCGCTCGTTCATCACGGCAACGACGTCCGTCGCTTTCAGCCACGAGGCGCCGATCTGCTCGAACGGACGGTCGGTACCACGCCCTTCGGTCAGGTTGGTGCCTTCGAAGTAGACGGAGCCCGTGTAACTCGTGAGCGCGGCCAGAGATCGTAGGTTCGGCGACGGATTGATCCAGGGCAGGCCGGTCTCGTCCATCCATTGCGAGCGACGCCAGTTCTGGACGCGAGCGACGATGAGATTCGCGCCGATCCCGTGCTGCTTGTTGAAGAGCGTCGCGAGCTCGCCGACGGTCATGCCGTGGCGCGCCGGGATCGGATACATCCCCACGAACGATTTGAACTTGGGATCGAGCAGCGCGCCTTCGACAATCTCGCCGCCGATAGGATTGGGCCGATCGAGGACAACGAAGGGGATGCCCTTCTTCGCCGCCGCCTGCATTGCGAGCGCCATCGTTGACACGTACGTCCAGGTGCGGCCGCCAACTTCCTGAAGGTCGTAGACGATGACGTCGACGTTCTTCAACATGGCGTCGGTGGGACCACGGTCCTCGGAGAGATAGAGCGAGTAAATCGGGATGCCGGTCTTGGGATCCGTTTCGTTTTCGATCGTGACGCCGTCCTGGGCGTCGCCGCGAATCCCATGCTCGGGCGCGAGCAGCGCCACCAGCTTCAGGTCCTTATGCCGGGCAATCAGGTCGATATCCGGCGTCCGCGAGCGGTCGATGCCGCTGTGATTTGTAATCAGGGCGACGCGCTTGCCGCGCAGTGCGGCGGGAATGTCAGCCAGGAATGTTTCGATGCCGGGAACCGCCGCCCCAGTGCTGAGTGGCGGTATCTCGGCCGTACGCCCAGATGGCGGCATCGGCGCTTGGTGGATGCCAGTCAGCATGATCGCGGACGCGGCCAAAAGGATCCTCAGCATGGAGGGCAGTGTACTCTCGTCCGTGCGATGAAAAAGAGAGTCGTGGTGAACGACATCATGCAGACCGGGTACGGCTACTGGCGGACCGAACCGATCGGGCGGAACTTCGCACCGAACTTCGCCCCCGAGCTGACGCCGGCCGAGATGCTCGAGCTTGGTGTGTTCGGCGGGAAATACATGACCGACTGCCGGGATGAATTCCCGGCCAGTTGGTTCACTCGGGCCAGGCTGTGCGCCGAACGGCATGACCCGCGCCTGAACTGCTTCGGCGTCAACGCGTCGCAGTCGCTCGCGGTCTGGCGGCGTAACGGGTGGATCCACAAGCAGGACCCGAGAGGCTGGTTTCAATGGTATTGCCGGTACTACATGGGCCGGCGCAGCGGCGACGACCAGCGGCAGATCCGGCGGTGGCGGGCGATCGCGCGGCACGTCGCGGCGATCCGCAAGAACTGCGAAGCGGGCGACCTGGAATGCCGGCGGAAGCAGCGACAGGCCGTGCTCCACTGGGCCTACGACAGCCGAAAACTCTGACGGAGTAAACTCTCTGTTGAATGCTACTGGCCGGGACGATCATCGTCCTGCTCATCCTTTTGACAGCGTTGTACGTCGCGGCCGAGTTTGCGGCAGTGGGCGTGCGGCGAAGCCGGCTCAGGAGGCTCGCCGAGGACGGTAATGCGCTGGCCGCGCGGATGTTGCCTGTCGTCGAGGACCCGGCGGCGCTCGATCGCTACATTGCGGTCTCGCAGATTGGTATTACCCTCTCCAGCCTGATCCTCGGCGCCTATGGTCAGGCGGCGCTGGCGCCGACGGTCGTGCCGCTGCTCGAGCGCCTCGGGGGCATGGATCCCGAGACGGCCGGGTCGACAGCCGCCATCTCCATCCTTGCGGTGTTGACCTCTCTGGCGGTGATCCTCGGCGAACTGGTACCGAAGTCACTCGCACTTCAGAACCCAACGAAGGTCGCGCTGGCCACCGTGCTGCCGATGCAGTGGTCGCAACGCGTCTTCGGCCCGTCCATTTCGTTTCTCAATGGCAGCGGTGTGCTGATCCTGCGTGCCCTGGGCGTTCCGAACACCGGCCACCGCCACGTCCACTCCCCCGAAGAGATCGAGCTCCTGATCGCCGAGAGTCGGGACGGCGGCTTGCTCGAACCCGAGGAGCAGGTGCGGCTGCACCGGGCTCTGCGGCTCGGGCTGCGCACCGCCGGCCAGTTGATGGTGCCGCGCGAGCGTCTCGCGATCGTCGATGCCGCAACACCGTTTCCAGAGATCCTGCGGATCGTGGCGGCGAGCCCTTACAGCCGGCTGGCCGTGAGTGAAGGCACGCCCGGCAAGCTGATTGGTGTCCTCCACACGAAGGATGTCGTCACCGCCTTCGTGGGCCGTCGGCCCCTCACCACCGCATCGCTGCTGCGATCGATCGTGCACGTGCCGGCCGACATGCCGGCCGACCGGCTGCTGGCGTTCCTTCGCGAACAACGCACGCACCAGGCGTTTGTCGCTGCACCCGATGGCAGCGTCGAGGGGCTCATCACCCTGGAGGACGTTGTCGGTGAGCTGCTCGGCGGCGTCGCCGACGAGTTCAAAGGTGCGCGCAGGCGCGTCAACGTCCAGGAGAAGCGGCGCCGATGATCGCCTTCCTGATCATCACGGCGCTCATCCTGTTGAACGCGATCTTCGTCGCGGCGGAGTTCGCGATCGTGGGGGCGCCAAAAACCTCGATCGACAAGAAGGCCGCCGACGGCAACCGGCTCGCGCGGGTTGTCCAGTCAGTGCTGCGCGATCCGCAGAAGCAGGACCGCTATATCGCGACCGCCCAGCTCGGCATCACGGTGGCGAGCCTCGGCCTGGGCATGTACGGCGAGCACGTCCTCGCCGACGGCATCTACCACTTTCTCGGCGGATCCGGAGGTCCGGCGTTCCTGGTATCGCACACCTTCGCAAGCGTCGTGGCCGTCACGATCCTCACCTACTTCCACATCGTCGTCGGCGAGATGGTGCCCAAGTCACTCGCCCTCTCGCGCGCCGAAACCATGGCGCTCTGGATTACTCCGCCGATGTTGTGGACGAAGAACGTTCTCTATCCGTTCGTCGTCGGCCTGAACGGCCTCGGCAATCTCACGCTTCGGATGATGGGGGTGCAGAGGCAGGTGTCCCATGCGGAGCGGTACTACACGCCCGCGGAACTATCGCTGATCGTGCAGGAGAGCGGGGAGCTCGGCGCGCTGCGTACGGACTCGAGCCAGGTGCTCCAGGAGCTCTTCGAGTTCGGCGATCTGACGGCCGACCAGGTGATGGTGCCACGGGTGCGGATCACCGGTATTGCACTCGGGGCCACGCCAGACGAAATCCGCGAGGTCCTCGGCTCATCGCCGCATACGCGCTACCCCGTGTTCGAGCGCGACCTCGATCACATCATCGGCATGATCCATATCAAGGACGTGCTGCGGCTTCTTCTCAACAACGAACCGCTCGCGCACGATCAGGCCCGGCCGCTTCCGCTCATGCCCGAGACCGCGGAGCTCGACGACGTGCTGGACACGATGCGGCGCGAGCGGACGCAGATGGTCGTCGTCCTCGATGAGCACGGTGGAACCGCGGGGATCGTCACGCTCGAGGACCTCTTCGAAGAGGTGGTCGGTGAGATCGCCGAGAGCCCCACCGATGCCCCGCCGTTCTACCGCGACGCGACAGGACGACTGCGGGTACCAGGGACGATGAGGGTTGATGAAGTCGGCCAGCAGTTCCACCTGGACCTCGAGCACGACGAGGTGGATAGCGTCAGTGGTCTTGTCCTCACGCTGCTCGGACGAACGCCTGTCGTTGGCGACAGTGTGCGCTACGAACGGTTGGAGTTCGAAGTCACGGCCGTAAAGGGCCACGGCGTCGACGAGTGCGCCGTCTGCTTACTCGACTAGCCACATTGACTTCTCGGCGCTGTTCACTGGCCGCGGCTGACGCTTGTCTTTTTCAACACGGAGACACGGAGGCACGGGGACACACGGAGGAGAAGAACCCAACACCGACTTCACGGATGCCACGGATCTCACGACGCATCAGCCTCGCCGGGCCGCGCTTTCGCGCGGGTGAGTCGCCGGTGACGGCAGATGCAAGCGGCATCTGATCTCCGGCCGTTTGCATCTGTCGTCACCGGTGACTCACCATCGGCGGCCAATAGGCCGCCGCCCGGCAAGGCTGTCGTCTCCGTGTGTCCCCGTGTCTCCGTGACTCCGTGCTGAAATTCCGTGCCCTCCGTGTTTTCCGTGTATTCGGTGTAACTAACCGACGTGAATACGCGGACGACGGGCAGGATTGGGTTCAGCCTGGCGAAGTACTTCCCGCGTGACCGGCGCGGTGTCGCCTTCGCCGAAGGCCAGGAACTTCAGCAAATACACGATCGGGTTTCCTTCGGTCCACCCGAAGTAGGCGTGCGGGATCTTGCCGGTGACATCCCGCGCGTGCAGCAGGATCGCGGCGATGGCATTGGGGATCGCGGGGCTGATGCACTTCAGCACGTGGTGGCCGCCGACGTCGAAGCCCGAAACCTGGATCCGGTCCGAGAACTCCGAGGCGTCCCCGGGCTGGATCTCGATGAACAGGACCCGTTCATCGATCGGCAGGTGGTGCGAGTCGCGCGCCTCGCGCAGCTTGTGTTCGTACTCCGACGGCAGCCCCGTATCCGGACGGTTGGCGATGACGCGCAGCGGGGCGTCACCCGTCTCCCTCAAGAACAGCGCCGCGAGTGGATCGGCCTCGATCCCCTGCACGCGCAGCTCGGTGGAGCGGAGCACACGCGAGACCAGTGACGTCACGATGATCGTGACGATGAAGAAGGACGCGATCTTGATGCCTTCGGGGCGCTCGACGATGTTGACGACCGTGGTGTAGACGAAGATCACCGTGAGAACGAGGTAGCCGGCCCAGCGCTTGCCTTCGCGCCAGGCCGCGAGGGTCACGGCGAGGGCCGCCGATCCCATCAGCACGAGGACGCCGGTCGCGTAGGCGCCACCCTGGACGCTGACGCCGGCATTGAAATAGATCGTCACGATGAAGGCGATCGCCGTGAAGATCAGCACGAGCGGACGATTGGCACGGGCCCACTCGGGGGCCATGCCGTATCGGGGCAGATAGCGCGGCACCAGGTTGAGCAGGCCGACCATCGCGGACGCACCCGCGAACCACAGGATCGCGACCGTGCTCACGTCGTAGGCCGTTCCGAACGCGGAGCCAAGATGTTCGTGGGCCAGGAACGCCAGCGCGCGGCCGTATGCCCGGCCGCCGACTTCGAACTCCGCCGGCGGAATAAGGAGCGTCGTGATCAGGCTGCTGCCGACGAGCGCAACGCTCATGATCAGTGCGGCGGTTGCAAGCAGCTTGTTCGTGTTGCGGATCCGGCCGATCGGCTTCGCCTCGGTATCCCCGGCCTCGCCACGCACCAGCGGCATGACCGCGACGCCGGTCTCGAAGCCCGAGAGCCCGAGGGCCAGTTTGGGGAACAGCAGCAGGACGAAGACCACCATCATCGCCGGGTTGCCGTGTGAGCCGGCAACGGTCGCGGTCCATGAGGAAAACAAACCCGGGTTCCGGGCGAGGTGCTGAAGGCCCCACCCGATCAGAACGGCATTCAGCGCGAGGTAGATCACGACGATCGGGACCGCCATGCCGACCGCTTCACGGAACCCTTTGAGAAAGACCGCCGCGAGCGCAGCCAGCAGAACCAGCGTCATCACGATCGGGTGGTGCATCCACGCGGGGACGAGCGGGTTCTCGATCAGGTGGGCCGTGGCGTCGGCGGCCGACAGCGTGATCGTGATGATGAAACCGGTCGCCGCGAAGCCGAGGAGGCACAGGACCAGCGCTTTGCCACGCCAGCGCGGCAACAGTTCCTCGAGGATCGCGATGCTGCCCTGGCCGTGGGGGCTGAGTTCGGCCACCCGCCGATACATCGGGAGCGCACCGAAAAGCGTGAGGAGAACGAGAACGAGAGTGGCGAGAGGCGAGAGCGCGCCGGCGGCGAGGAAGGCAATGCCAGGCTGGTAACCAAGGGTCGAGAAGTAATCGACCCCGGTGAGGCACATCACTTTCCACCAGGCGGATTGATGGACGTGTGCCTCAGGCGAGTAGGCGCCGTCAGGCTCCTTGACTCCCTCGTAGAACCAGACTTTCAGCCGCCGTTTCTGGCGGAGCGATAAGCCGATAGCCATCGGGCCGCTATATCTCGCCGCGTGCCTGTGCGAGGGCGAGGTCTTCGTCACTCGCTTCGACGAACTCACCCTCCCACTTGGCCACGACGACAGTCGCCAGGCAGTTACCGATGACATTGGTCATCGTCCGGGCCATATCCATCAGTTCATCAACGCCGAGAATTAGCGTAACGCCTTCGAGCGGAAGGCCAAAATTGGCCAGCGTCGCGGCCAGAATGACCAGCGACGCACGCGGCACGCCGGCGACGCCCTTGCTGGTGAGCATCAACGTCAGCACCATCGTGAACTGCTGCCCCGCGGTCAACTCGACGCCGGCCGCCTGCGCGACAAACACCGCAGCAAGCGACAGGTAGAGGGTCGTGCCATCCAGGTTGAAGCTGTAGCCGAGCGGCAGGACGAACGAGACGATCCGGCGCGGCACGCCAAGGCGTTCCAGCACTTCCATCGCGCGCGGCAGTGCCGCTTCGCTCGAGGTCGTCGAGAAGGCGATAATCGCCGGCTCCTTCACCGCCTTGATGAACTTGCGGATCGGGACCTTGAAGATGAGCGCGATCGGCAGGAGCACCGCAAGGATGAAGAACGCCAACGCCAGGTAGAGGGTCACGACCAGCCAGGCCAGGTTGTAGAGAACCCCGAGCCCACCGTGACCGACTGTGTAGGCAATCGCCGCACCCACGCCGATCGGCGCATAGTGCATCACGATGTTCGTGAACTTGAACATCGTCTCGGCAACCATCTCGCACCAGACCACCACCGGCCGGCCTTTTTCGCCGATCATGCCGAGCGCGATGCCGAAGAAGATGCTGAAGGTCACGATCTGGAGCACGTCGCCGCGCGCCATCGCGTCGAACACCGATTCGGGGAAGACGTGGAGGAGGATCTGGTCCCACGTCTGCGCCTTCGCGGCGACCTCTGTGCCGGCGCCCATCGGCAGGTTCACGCCATCCCCGGGGCGCGTGATGTTGACCGCGGCAAGGCCGATGAGAAGCGCGAGGGTCGTGACGATCTCGAAGTAAATGATCGCGCGCAGGCCCATCCGGCCAACGACCTTGAAGTGACCCGCGCCCGCGATCCCTGCGACCAGGGTCGCGAAGATCAGCGGCGCGATGATCATCTTGATCAGGCGCAGGAACAGCTGGCTGAATGGACGGAAGTACACCGCCCAGGCAGGGTTGGTCGCGTCGACAATGGCGCCGACTACGACGCCGATCGCGAGGCCGATGAAGATCTGGGTGGTAAGTGATATGCCGCGGCGGCGCGGTTCTTCGGCAGCTTTTGAATGATCCATGTGGATGAATGTGGAGTGCGTCCGGATTCTAACTCGGAACGGTCGCTGGTTCAGCCGGGGAGCCGCCCCGGCAGATAGAGCGTGCGAGCCGTCATTTCCTGGACGTCGAGACCCGCACCCTTCGCCAGTGTCCGCTGCCTCGACGGAAGGAGATCGCGGAAGCGCCAGTCATCGGCCCGGCCTCCGGCTGCGATTACCGTTTCGGCCCAACCCTTCCACCAGAGATTCACTCGCCGCGCGATCGGTTCGATGATCAGGATCGACGCGCCGCGCGCGTGCGCCTCCATCAGCTGCGCGAGAAGTGGACCCCGGGCCTCGTCCGGAAGCTCGTTGACGGCGTAGGAGGCAAGCACGAGACCTCCAGGCTCGCTCCGGATCTTCAGCTTGCGCAGATTTGCCGGCACGGCGCGGCCGCGAAGACCAAGTGTTCTATAGGTCCAGTTCGCCTCAGCGACGGCCCATGCACTCAGGTCAACGCCGTCCACGGGCACATCCCCGCAGGCAATCGCGGCAGCGGCACCCGCCGACCCGGTTCCACAGCCGAGGTCGGTCACACGATTCGCCGCGATACCGAGGCCGCCTGCGATCGCGCGCGTGAGAACGAAGTGCTGCGGGCCATAGAAGAGTGCAAACGCCGCTCGCTTCCCCGCGCCATCGAGAGCCCCGCCGGTCGCAAGCTTGTCGCGCCTTTCGACATAGCACGACGACAGCGCTCGAAGGGCGCGGGTCACCTCCGATTGCGTCAAGTTGGCAAGGTGGCGATCGTTCAAGGCGGCCAGCCATGCCTCCTCACGGTTATCGGGGGCGGTCATCGGGGTCCACTCGGTCAGCATACTGCGTGGTACCATTTCAGGTTCATGGCCGAGACCCTTTTCCAGAAAGTGTGGAACGCGCACGCCGTGCGCAAGCTCCAGAACGGCCAGACCCAGTTGTTTGTCGGGCTTCACCTGATCCACGAGGTCACTACGCCGCAGGCGTTCGACATGCTCCGGGCGCGGGGCGGCCGCGTCATGTATCCCGATCGCACGATCGGCACCGTCGACCACATCGTCCCCACCAAGGATCAGCGGCGTCCTTTTGCGGACCTCATGGCCGAGGACATGCTCTCGGCGCTCGAACGCAACTGCCGCGAAGCCAACATTCGTCTCTTCAACCTGGAGTCGGGATCCCAGGGCATCGTTCATGTCGTCGGCCCTGAGCTGGGGCTGACGCAACCGGGGATGACGATCGCCTGCGGCGACAGCCACACGTCGACGCACGGGGCGTTTGGTGCGATCGCGTTCGGCATCGGCACGTCGCAGGTGCGAGACGTCCTGGCCTCGCAGTGCCTCGCGCTGGAACCGCTCAAGACGCGGCGGATCCTCGTCAACGGCCGTCTCGCTCCGGGTGTCTACGCCAAGGACGTCATTCTCGAGATCATCCGCCGCCTCGGCGTCAACGGCGGGGTTGGCTACGCCTACGAGTACGCCGGCGAGGTTGTCGACCGGATGACGATGGACGAGCGGATGACGATCTGCAACATGTCGATCGAGGGAGGCGCGCGCGTCGGCTACGTGAATCCCGACAACACCACCGTCGAGTATTTGCGCGGACGGCGGTTCGCCCCGCAAGGCGAGATGTTCGAGGCAGCCGCGGCCTGGTGGCTCAGCCTGGCGTCCGATGCGGACGCTGTGTTCGACGATGAGGTGGTGATCGACGGCAGCAGGATCCGGCCAACCGTGACATGGGGAATCAATCCGGGGCAGTCGGTGTATGTGGATGAGCGGCTGCCGGGTGCTCCCGGCGACACCACGGCCGACAGCGCGTCGGTGACTGAGGCACTGGACTTCATGGGGTTCCGCGCCGGAGATCCCATCGCCGGCACGCGCATCGATGTTGCCTTCGTCGGATCCTGCACCAACGCCAGGCTATCCGATCTGCGAGAGGCGGCGCGGATCGTACGCGGTCACCATGTGGCGGCTGGCGTGCGGGCGCTGGTCGTGCCGGGGTCACAGGCCGTCCGCGCGGCGGCGGAGCGCGAGGGGCTCGACCAGGTCTTCTCTGATGCCGGTTTCGAGTGGCGAGGCGCCGGCTGCTCGATGTGCCTGGCGATGAATCCCGACAAGCTCGAAGGCCGCGAGATCTGTGCCTCCTCCTCCAACCGCAATTTCAAAGGACGCCAGGGGAGCCCGGTCGGGCGCACGCTGCTGATGAGTCCGGCGATGGTTGCGGCCGCGGCTGTCGCCGGCGAAGTTGTCGATGTGAGGACGTTCGATCATGGCGCCTGAACGCATGACCCGGATCAGCGGCAAGGGGTTGCCGATCCGCGGGAACAACGTCGACACCGATCGGATCATTCCGGCGCGGTTCCTGAAATCGATCACGTTTTCGGGGCTCGAAGCGCACCTCTTCGAGGACGATCGCATCCAGACCGGCAACACGCATCCGGCTTCCAACCCCGCGTATGCCGATGCCGTGCTGATGCTGGTCAACGCGAATTTCGGGTGCGGCTCCTCGCGCGAACACGCCCCACAGGCGATCCGGCGCCGCGGTATCCGCGCGGTGGTGGGCGAGTCATTCTCGGAGATCTTTTTCGGGAACTCGATGGCGATCGGCATGCCGTGCCCGACCGTGGCCCCGGAGGCTGCGGCTGCACTCCAGGCGGCTGCCGAGCAGCACCCCGACCTCACGTTTCACCTGGATCTCGAGGCCATGACGATCACCGGGGGGAGTCAGGTCTTCCCGGTGAGCCTGCCGGCACCGGCGCGCGACGCATTGCTGACAGGTAGCTGGGATGCCACCGGCCTGCTGCTCGAGAACTACGATGAAGTACGTGCGGTCGCGGCGCGCTTGCCGTACGTGACCGGCAACTTCACCAGCTGAAGAAACGCCGCCGCGGCGTGCGACAGATCCCCGGATTTGCGGAAGACGAACCGCACCACCTGTTTTCCACTGAGACCGGGCACTTTGACGGCAACGAGATCGCCGCGCTCGATTTCCGTGAGCGCACACCGCCGCGGCAGCACCGCCACACCAACACCAAGTTCGACCGCGCGCTTGATGCCGTCCAGGCTGGGCAGCGCAATCTGGATGTTGATCGCGGCGTGCTTCCGTTCGTAGAGCTTTAGCACTCGCTCGCGCGCCGGTGAAGGGTCGTTGTGGGCGATCACGACCTGGCGGCCGACTTCTTCGAGCGAGACCCGCTTGCGGGTGGCGAGGGGATGGGACGGGTGCGTCAGCAGGACCAGCTCGTCGCGTGCGAGCGTGATCGCCTGCAGCCCGGCTTCCCGGGGCAGGAAGGTCATGACGCCAAAATCCAGCGATCGGTCGAGCAGTTCACCGGCCATCCGGCGCGACGCGACGCGGCGCACTTCGACGGCCACGTCAGGGTGTTGCGCTGCGAAGCTACGGACGAACGGCAGCAGTGAATGCACCGCCGCCTCGTTGGCGCCAATCGCGACGCGGCCGCGACGCACCTCGTGCAGCGCCTTGACCGCCTCACTGGCGGTGAGCGCCATCTTCAGCAGGCGCGTCGCGTGCTCCAGCAGCAGCACACCCGCGGCCGTGAGGGCGCCATTGCGCGACGATCGGTCGAACAGGCGGTCGCCAAGCTCGTCCTCGAGCCGGCGAACCGCCTGGCTGATCGCCGGCTGCGTGCGGTGCAGCTTGCGGGCCGCAACCGAAAAACTGCGTTCCTCGGCGACAGTGGCAAAGGTCTGGAGGTCCTGCAGCTGCATGGATCAGAGTGTATTAGATTGATTTATGTAAAGCGAAAAAGAATAAATTGGACCGGAACCCCCGCGATCCGATACAAGGGTTGGGATACTGGAGGCATCATGTCGGATCAGCGGATCACCATCTTCGACACCACGTTGCGCGACGGGGAGCAGGCGCCCGGATTCTCCATGCGGACGACCGAGAAGCTCCACCTGGCACGGCAGCTCGCGTCGCTCGGGGTGGACGTCATCGAGGCAGGGTTCCCGATCGCGTCCGAGGCCGATGCCGAATCAGTCCGCATGATCGCCACGACGATCCGCGGCCCGGTCATCGCCGGGCTGGCCCGCTGCCACGGGACCGACATCGACCGCGCCGGCTGGGCACTGCAACCGGCGGAGCGCCGGCGCATTCACGTCTTCATCGCGACCTCGGACCTCCACCTCGAGCGCAAGCTCCGTATCTCGCGGCAGGACTGTCTCGACGCGGCGGTCGGGGCCGTCCGGCGGGCGCGCCAGTTCACCGATGACGTTCAGTTCTCGGCCGAGGATGCAACGCGCAGCGATCCGCAATTCCTGTGGCGGGTGGTCGAGGCCGTGATCCAGGCCGGCGCCCGGACGATCAACCTCCCCGATACCGTCGGCTATTCGACCCCGGACGAGATTCGCGCGTTCTTCCAGGCCATCATCGGCCGTGTTCCGAGCTCAGACCAGGTGATCTGGAGCACGCATTGTCACGACGATCTCGGCCTGGCGGTCGCCAACAGCCTGGCCGCGGTCGAGGGCGGCGCGCGGCAGGTCGAGTGCACGATCAACGGGATCGGCGAGCGTGCCGGCAACGCCTCGCTCGAGGAGTTCGTCATGGCGACGCGAGTGCGGCCCGACAAGCTGCCGTACGCGACCGGTATCGCCACGCGTGAAATCTACGCGTCCAGCCAGCTGCTCTCGAGCCTCACCGGTGAAGCGGTCCAATCCAACAAGGCCATCGTCGGGCGCAACGCTTTTGCGCACGAGGCCGGCATCCACCAGGACGGCATGCTGAAGGATCGGCGCACCTACGAGATCATGCGGCCGGAGGAGGTCGGTGTGCCGCAGGCGACGCTCGTCCTCGGCAAGCATTCCGGACGACACGCGGTTCAGCGCCGGTGCGAACTGATCGGGATCACGTTGGAGCGCCGCGAGCTCGATGCTGTCTACCGCGCCGTGATGGAGCATGCAGATCGCGAGAAAATCGTGACCGATGCGGACCTGGCGACGATCGCGGGGCGCCTCTCGACGATCGCCGCGACATCACCGGTTCATGGCCTGCCCGACTTCCACGCGACTCCGGCCGAACGTGGCTACGGCCACGGCGTCTGACGGCCGGCGTCTCAGCGTGACGATCGCGAGCGACGCAGGAGTGCGCTGGTGAAGGCAACCGTCCTGGTGCTCCCGGGCGACGGTATCGGTCCAGAAGTGACGCGTGCCGCGACGGCCGTCCTTCGCGCGGTGGCCGATCGCTTTGGCCATGACGTCGACTTTGTCGAGGGCCTCATCGGCGGCGCCGCGCTGCGAACCGGTGACGCTCCACTTCCACAGGCGACTCTCGACGCGGCCAAACGTGCCGACGCCATTCTGCTCGGCGCCGTCGGTGACCCGGCCTTTGACTCAGGCGACAGCTCGCGGCGTCCGGAGTCAGCCCTCCTGGGGCTACGCAGCAGCCTGGGCCTTTATGCCAACCTGCGCCCGGCGCGGGTGTGGCCTGGCCTCGAAGACGAAGGCCCGCTCAAGGCTTCCATTCTTGAGGGCACCGACCTGCTGGTTGTTCGTGAGTTGACCGGTGGTCTGTACTACGGCCAGCCCCGCGGGTTCACCGCCGATCGCGACGGCGCCTTCAACACCATGGTGTATTCGCGCCATGAGATTCGCCGCATTGCGATCGTGGCCTTCGATGCCGCACGTGGCAGGCGGAGGCGTGTCACCTCTGTCGACAAGGCCAATGTGCTCGAAGTGTCGCGGTTGTGGCGGGAGGTCGTCACCGAGGTTGCCTCGGGATATCCGGACGTCACGCTCGAGCACATGTATGTCGACGCCTGCGCGATGAAGCTGGCCCTCGCGCCCTCGTCGTTCGACGTGGTCCTGACCGAGAACCTGTTCGGAGACATCCTGTCGGATGAAGCCGGAGCGATTGTCGGATCGCTGGGCCTGCTGCCGTCGGCAAGCCTGGGTGACGGCCCCGGACTCTTCGAACCGGTCCATGGCTCCGCTCCAGATATCGCCGGACGCGGAATCGCCAATCCCATCGGCGCGATTGCGTCGGCCGCCATGCTGCTGGAGCTTGGTCTTGGGCTGGCCGCAGAAGGGCGCGCGGTCCTCGCTGCTATCGAGCACGCGCTCCACTCCGGAATTCGATCTGCCGACCTTGCCGGCAGCGGGACAGCTTCGACCACAGACCAGGTGACAGCGGCTATTCTGAATAGTCTGACGGTACCGGCTGCGTCCTGACCCGTCCGACGCCGGATAGATCCAGGATCACGAGAAACGCGCCGACCCACAGCGCGGCGTCCGCTAAGTTGAAGGCCCAGAAGTGGATCCCGTCCCAGCGGACGTCCACGAAGTCCACGACATGCCCGACCGCCGCCCGTCCCACGGCATTTCCTAACGCCCCGCCGAGTACCGACCGCCATGCCGAGCCTGGCCAGCTTTTCATGCAGCCCGAGCTGCATCGTGTAACCGGCCAGCGCCGCCAGCGCGGCTGCGGCCAACGCCAGCATCACGAGCGTTTTGTAGGGGAAGTCGACGTTATTGAGAAACCCGAACGCCGCGCCCGTGTTCTGGACGTGCGTGAACTCGAGCCACCCGGGGATGATGGAGTAGCTATCGCCCAGCGGCAGGCTGGCGCGAACGAGCGCCTTTGAAATCTGATCGATGATGACAATCGCGGCCATCACCACCAGTTCGACAGGTCTCGCGAAGAGTCTGCTCATCTCGCTGATGTTACAGTGCGGACCCACCTCGGCAAGGCATGAGGTGGGCCGAGGCCGAGACCCTAGCTCATCGCGACGCGCTGTCTTTGATTCTACGCTAGTAGTATGTCCGGTGTTACATACGTAGAATCTTGAGGGGTCGCTAGAAACGATCAGCGCCTTTTCTTCTTAAGCGCCTTGCGGAGGCGATCGATTTCGGCGCCGTTGATCTCTGACTCACGGACCAGGTGTGCCATCAGATCGGCGGCCCGGCCGTCGAAGAGACGATCGACCAACTTGCCGATATGGGCCTTCCGCACCTCAGCCTGCGAGACAGCGGCCACGTAGCTGCGGGCTCCCGGGCCTTTGCGGTAGCTGATCAGGCCGGTGCTCTTCAGCCGCGACAGCACAGTCGCTACAGTCGTGAGAGCTACCGGATGCTCCTTCTCGATGGCGGCCCGAACCTCCCCGAGCGTCGCGCCATCAGTCCCCCACAGGAACTGCATGATCGCCAGCTGGAGGTCGCCGAGCGGCGGAGCCGAACGTCCATCGCGCATTCGCACCGCAAGATTCTACGCTAGTAGAACGTGGATCAAACAAACAAGACACATGAGGGTGCGGGCACTGCCGCTCAGGGTGCGGGGCACTGACGCAGAAAGTGCGGGGCACTACCGCTGAGGGTGCGGGGCGGCGAACCCCGCCGCGGCCCCGGCTGCGGCCGGCCCGGCTCCAACCGTTCAAGCGCAGCATGCACCGCGTCGCGCAAGGTACCCGCGTCTGACCGAAGTTCGGACTCCAGCGTCCGCAGCTCGCCGATCGCCTGCTCGGTGCGGCCCGCGATCGCATGAAGCAGGGCGACGTAGTACCGGACCGTCCTCCGCCGCGAGTCGTCCTTGGCCGCGTATTCGTCGAAAGCCCACCCCAGCGTCTTGATGTGGTCAGCGGGTGGCACCGCATCGAGGAGCAGTTGCCGTTCCTTCTCGCGACCCGGCGGCAGGGCCGAGTAGTAGGAGGCCCACAGCACCTGGGCCTGGGCCATGCTCACCATCTCGGCGTTGCGACGCATCGCATCCGCGAGGCGCACGAGTTCGATTTCGGACTGGGGCGATCGGTCGTTGCCATAGGCGGCCCACTGCAACACCCGGACGGCATCGGTGGCGCGCCCCGACGTTATCGCGGTCTCGAATAACTTGGTCGCACGCGGGACGTCGTCGTCCTGAAAAAGAATCCAGTGAGCCAGCATCGCGTTGGCGTATGGATTTCCGGGATCGAGGGCCGTCGCCTCCTCGTACCATTCGACAGGATTCAGTCGTCGATCCCCGTCTCGCCACATGAGGAACGTAGCCCACCCGGAGTGCGCCAGCAGATCGGCGCGCCGCTGACCTTTGGCCGTCGGACGCGCCGCATCGACCACGTTCAACGCTGGACGGATCGCGTCGCCGAACGACGATTTTCCGCTCTCGACCCGGACGTTCCGGATCCACTCCATCGCGATGTCCTCCTGCATCTGTCGGACGGCTTCCGACTCCGGGGCCATCGTGCGGGCGCGGGCCAGGGTGGCCAGTGCCGCCAACGACTGGCTGCGCCGACGCTGGGCCGTGGCCTCGGCGAGGAGTGGCTCGACGGCAGGGATTGAAGGTGTGGGCGGTTGCGGCGCCGTGGTGGGTGCTGGCGGTGAGTCGGGGTCCTTCAGCGTCAGATAAGCGGTGAACCCGAGCGTCAACACCGCGACGATCGCAATCGCCGACCCCCACCGCCGCAGAAACGTTCCGGCCGCCGAGTGATCGCCTCCGATCACCTTCGCCAGTCGATCGCACAGTCGTTCCGCGTCGTGATTGAACTCCGCGTGATCGAGCGCGAACACCTGCCGGGTGATCAACGGCGCGAGCGATACCGGCAGCTCCTCCTTGCGGGGCAGCGTTGCCCCCTGCACCAGCACCGGCACCACCGGGATATCGCGCTTCAGCGCCGCCTCAACTTCCATGCGCACGAAGTCATTTGGATCGTCGAGACGACGGGATCCGTAGGCGCCCTGCAGAGACGTCCAGCGCGGGCCGATCACAACCAGCATCGCGGCGGTCTGCTGGAGCGACTGCTGCAGAACCCGCACGAAGTCGGCACCCGGCTCGATGGTGTCGATATCGAGAAACACCTGGCCCGCACCGAAGCGGCGCTGCAGATAGTCGGTGAGCCGGCCGGCATCACCCGCCGCATCGTCGCGCCGGTAGCTGACAAAGACACGAGGGGGCATCAGATTCGCTTTGCGGGTTCATAATACGCCCCGCGCGATTACCCCTTGGGGGTCAGATCTTGTTTCTTGCACCACCGTCCACTTGCGGAGACATAAGAGGCGTCCGCATCGCCGCGCCACGGCCGGGCAGGATCATCGGAACGCGTTGCCGGTAATCCTCATAGGCAGCGCCGTGGACGGCGACGAGGTCCCGTTCCTCGAACTGGATCGCCACCAGGACGTAAGCGGTCGTCGCCGCCGCGAACACCAGGTGCGCCAGCGTCATCGTCGGCGTCATCCAGAAGGCGAGCAGAAACCCGAAATAGAGCGGATGCCGCACGTAGCGATATGGCAGCGGCGTGCGGAACGATATCGCCGTGTAAGGACGGCCGACCAGCGACAGCCACACTTGCCGTAAGCCAAACAGGTCGAAGTGGTTGATCAGGAACGTCACCGCCAGCACCATTGCCCACCCGGTGCCGAACAGGATCCACATCGCCGTCGAGACGCCGACACGGTCCACCGACCAGATCTCGATGCCGAGCGGCCGCCACTGCCAGAACATCAGGAGGAGCGCGAGGCTCGCGAACAGCACGTACGTCGATCGCTCGATGGGCTCGGGTACGAACCGCGTCCACCATCGCTTGAACCACGGCCGCGCCATGACGCTGTGCTGAACGGCAAAGATGGTCAACAACACGCAGTCGATCGCCAAGGCCGCGGCGGTGGACCCTTCCAGCGGACCGTCAAGGCGCCTCGGGACCAGGAAGCCGCCCACAAACGCGATCGCGTAAAGAAATGTCGCGAGAAACACGACGTAGGACCCTACGCCGTAGATAAAGAACAACAGACCTTTCAACACGGAATCCCCCAATCTCATGGTTTAGCGGGGTACGCCCCTGCCCAAAAGATCGAAAAGGAATCCCGATTCACGACACGGGTATAATTCCTCCCGTCCGCCGCTACGCTCTTTCTTCGCCAGTGACCCGATTCTTGTGGCAGTGTCGTGTTTAGCCGTCCGTTTCCGATTTATTCAGCAGGGGCGATTTTGCGCCGCTGAAAGATGAGGATTCCCGCACCGGGAAGTGGACCATGGAGAATGCACCGCCCAACCGATTCAACGTCCGGGTCGATGAACGCTCCGCCGCCGACACGCTGTTCACGACCCTCTATTCCGAACTCCATCGTCTTGCCCGGCGCGAGCTGAACCGGCGCGGGCCGATGGGAGGGTTTGGGGTCACCACCCTCCTCCACGAAGCGTATCTCTCGATCTCCGGCAACGAAGGGACGGTCTTCGTCGATCACGCGCGGTTCATGGGTTACGCGGCGCGGGTCATGCGCGGTTTGATCATCGATGATGTGCGGCGCCGGCGGTCCGAGAAGCGCGGCGGGCTTTTTCAGATCACCTCTCTGGATACCGAGCACGTCGCCAATGTTGCCGGCCCGAACGCACTCATCCAGATCAGTGATGCACTCGACGAGCTAGCGGACGTCGAACCCGCCCTCGCTGAAATCATCGAGTTGAAATTCTTCTGCGGATTTTCGTTCGCGGAAATCGCGGCAATGCGTGGTGTCTCCGAGCGAACGATCCAGCGCGGCTGGGAGAAGGGACGCCTGTATCTGCACCACGCAATCGGCGCGACGAGTCCGGCGGCGGCCGGCGGGTTGACCAGCAATGCGACCCATCGATCCTGAACGGTGGCGGATCCTCAGCCCCTACCTCGATCAAGCGCTCGACCTCGCCGCTGACCAACGGGCCGAGTGGCTGGCCGGTATCTGCGCCCGTGACGCCGCGCTTGGCCGCGAGTTGAGGGCGATGCTCGCCGAGCACAGCCTTGCCCACGAAGCCGGGTTCCTCTCGGGTGCGGTGCTCGACTCGGGCGCGATGCGCGCGGCACAGTCCCTCAAGGGCCAGGTAATGGGCGCTTACCGCCTCCTGTCCCTTATCGGCCAGGGCGGCTCTGGCACCGTGTGGCTGGCCGAACGTTGCGATGGCAGGTTCGAGGGGCGTGCCGCCGTCAAACTGCTGAATCTCTCGCTCATCAACCGTGCCGGCGAGGAAAGGTTTACGCGCGAAGGCACGTTGCTGGCGCGGCTTCGCCATCCGCGCATTGCCCACCTGGTCGATGCCGGCGTCTCGCGCGCGGCGCAGCCATACCTCGTGCTCGAGTACGTGGACGGCGAGCCGATCGACCGTTACTGTGCCGGCCGAGGCCTGAAGATCGAGTCACGTGTCCAGTTGTTCATCGACGTGCTCGACGCTGTCGCCCACGCGCACGCCAACCTAATCGTCCATCGCGACATCAAGCCGGCGAACGTGCTGGTCAGCGTCGACGGCGAGGTCAAGCTGCTCGACTTTGGCATTGCCAAGTTGATCGAGCCAGCATCGAACGCCGAGGACGGCGTGAGCGCGGGGCCGGGCCCGGTGACGCGCGATGCGGCGAGGTCGTTGACGCCTGAGTTCGCAGCGCCGGAACAACTGGCTGGCGGCGCGGTCACGACCGCAACGGACGTGTATGCACTGGGCGTGCTGCTGTATGTGTTGATGACCGGGCGGCATCCCGCCGGGCGCGACCTGCGATCGCCCGCCACACTCGTCCGCGCCATCGCCGAGACCGAGCCACCGCGCGCCTCGGACGCAGTGGTACGCAAGGACGACACCCCTGACACGACGGCGGAACACGCGGCGCGGTGCGGAACCACGCCGCTGAAACTGCAGCGCATCCTGCGCGGTGACCTCGACACCATCATCGCCAAGGCACTGAAGAAGGACCCGCCGGAGCGCTACGCTTCGGTCACCGCCCTCGCCGACGACCTGCGCCGCTTCCTCCGCCACGAGCCGATCAGCGCGCGCCCCGATACCATCCGCTACCGAGCCAGAAGCTTTGTGCGTCGTCATGCTGTCGGCGTCTCGATGTCGGTCGCGGTCGTGCTGCTGATTGGTGGCCTGACGACGTGGTATACCGCCCGCCTTTCGACCGAACGTGATCGCGCGCGCCGCGAGGCTGCGAAGGCGGTGAAGGTCAGCGAGGTACTGACCCAACTGCTGACGAGCGCCGATCCGTTCACGATCCGGGGCCAGGCCGGAGAGCCAACCGTCCGCGCTCTCCTCGACGCCGGCGCCGAGCGGGTCCAGAGAGAGTTGGGGGCCGAACCGGAGCTGCAGGCGGAGCTCCTCACCATGCTCGGGCGCACTTACCGCGGCCTGGCAGAGTATGACAAGGCACAGCGGCTGCTCGAACAGGCGCTCGCGAGCGGGCAGACCGCCTTTGGTTCCGACCACGTGCTCGTCGCCCAGACCCTCGGTTACCTCGGCGTCGTCCTCACCGACAAGGGCGACCTGGCCGCGGCGGCGCGAACGCTGGAACGTGCGCTGCGGATGCGGCGATCGCTGCTCGGCCCGGAGCATCCTGATGTGGCGATCACGCTCGTCGAACTCGGCCGCGTGTACCAGGACCAGGGTCTGAACGCGCGCGCCGAGCCGTTTCACAGAGAGGCGCTCGACATCAGGATGAAGCTGCTCGGACCCGAGCACAGGGAAACCGCCGTCAGCCAGAGCGACCTCGCCTCGGTGCTGCGCTTGAACGGCGATCTATCGGCGGCCGAGACGCTGCTGCGCGCCTCTCTCGAGACCAACCGCAAGACACGCGGCGCCGAGCATCCCAACACGTCAACGACGATGCATGATCTGGCGCTGATTGCGGCGGCCGGCGGAGACCTGCGCTCCGCGGAGGCACAGTTTCGCCAGGTCCTCGCCATGCAGCGCAAAACCCCGGGCGCGCGTCATCCCGTCGTCGCCACGACACTCAACAGCCTTGCGCATGTCTTGACTCGGACCGGACGCCATGCCGAGGCTGCGTCGGAGTTACGGACCGCGCTCGACATTGTGCGACCCGTACTTGGCAACCAGCATCAACTCGTGGCGATCTATACCGTCAATCTCGCCGCTGCGCTGATCGCGGACCATCACGCCGCAGTCGCGGAGCCGGTGTTGCGGGAGGCACTGCGGATCCGATCGCAAGTGCCCGCCGTGGTGCCGAGCCGGCGGCGAACGTTTATCGAGGACGACTGGAGTATCGGCGCGATCAAGAGCCTGCTCGGCGCGTCCCTCGTGGCGCTGCGCCGGTACGACGAGGCCGAGGCGATGCTGCTCGAGGCCCGCCGTGAGCTCGAAGGGGCCGCTACTCCACGTCGGCGCGACCTGGCCGCCACGATCAGCCGTCTCGTCGACCTCTACGTCGCGTGGGGGAAACCGGAGACCGCCAGTGTCTACCGGGCGCTCCTCGCATCCTGATATCCCCTTCTCCGCACGAGTGTGACGCGCGATGTCGGGTTTGCCGGCGCGCTTTCGATTTCTTCAGTAGGAGATGGACATCACGTCCACTCACGAAGGAGAAAACGTCACCATGAGAACGAAGGCTTTCCTGCTGCTCGTCATGACCAGCGCGTTGTCACCAGCGATCTCTTCAGCGCAAGTCGTAGTGCCTCCGGTTCCGAGCAATCTCGAGGTCCCGGCCGGACGACAGCCCTATCTCTTCATCGGGGCTGAGGGCACGCAGAATTACGTCTGCATGTCATCGCCGTCTGCCAGCGGTTTCACGTGGACGTTCATCGGTCCACAGGCGACCCTGTTGCTGCGGGACGGCCAGCAGATCGCGACTCACTACCTCAGTTCGAACCCTTTCGACGGCGCCGCGCGCGCGACGTGGCAGCACTCGGCTGACAGCACCAAAGTATGGGCGGCCGTGAAGGCCAGCTCGAGTGACGGAGCGTTCGTCGCGCCAGGAGCGATTCCGTGGCTGCTCCTCGAAGTCGTCGGAGACGAGGTTGGTCCGAACGGCCCGGGAACGTTCAGCGGCACGACGCACATTCAGCGCGTGCTCACATCTGGCGGCACTGCACCGATCGAGGGCTGCAAGACGGCGAAGGATGCCGGCAAGAAGGCGTTCGTGCCGTACTGGACCTTCTACGTGTTCTACCGGTGAGGGAGGTGGGTGCCGCCGTGCTCATACGGGACAACCGGTGGCATCCCACCTCGCGCGTCGGCGTTCCTAATGGATGAAGAGGCTACTTCGCCTGCAGGATGATCGTCACGCCTCCGGTTATCCGGCCGGCGGTATGCTCGACGACACGCCACACGTCGGCGGATCCGCGTTTCGCCGTTGCCGGGAGGGACGCACGGAGAGACATCCGCACGTGACGTCCGGCCGGCAGGCGCACCCGCATCCCGCGGGGGGCCTTCGCGGCTGCAGTCTCAGTTTCGAGAGCGCTACTTCGATCGTTGATCCTCTCTTCGGTCATCTGGCGTTGCGCGATCGCCTCGATGGCTTCGCCCTGCGGCGCCGCCGCGAGTTCGCGCAGCACGCCCATCACTCGACGGCGCTCGCTCGTCCCAGGCACCTGCTGCAGCGCTTCCCGGAACGTTCCGTTCGTCAACTCGCGCGCGTGGGAGTGCGGTGCTGCATGAACCAGCGCGGGCCGGGTCAACTCGACTTCTGTGCCTCCCGCAACCTCCCAGCCGTCCCGCCCCATCGATAGGGCGAGCACCTTCAACGCTTCTCCCTCGATCTTCTGAAGCTCGATCACCGACTCGGACGTCGTGAAGCTCAAGTTCTGGGAGAACACGTTGAAGTTCAACGTCTGATTTGCCGTGACCTGCACGACCGAGACATTGCGCTGGCCCACGTGTCGGTCCTGCACCGGATTGAAGGGCGCCACCAATGGATCGGCGACGGGATCGTAGACCTGCGCCACCAGGCACTCGTGCCCACCATTCACCTGCACCGGCGTCCAGTCGAAGGTGACGATGCTGTGTTGACCGGAGGCAAGCGGAATCACTTTCGAGCCGATCGCATTTGCCACCGACGGAGTGATGCCGACCGAAGGATCGCACCAATACAGATCCACATGTGCGGACCAGCAGTCGGCGAGGCCCAAGTTCCAGATGTGGACCTTGACCTTGTTGTTGACACCCGGCGTCGCAACATCCGGATCGCCCGAGGGGCCCTCGATGACAATGTCGGGGCTCTCCCAGAAGACCATGCTGGGCAGGGGCCGGAGACCGGCGTCTCCAGCGAAGGTGCGGCACAGCAACTCGACTTTGAACTCAGGTTTGCGCTCGCGGCGGTCCTTGCGTGAGCCGTCGGGATTGAAGTTCTCGTCGTCGCGGTCGCCGTCCGGACGGCGATCATGCCCTGGACGACCAGCCGGGTGGTCGATGGAGCCTCCGTGCGTTCGCCCGACAGGTCCGAGGGTTGCGCCCCGTTCCATCAATTGGCGCTGTGCATCGCTGATCGTGCTGACACGCGTGAACGGTGTGGCCATCGCGTACTCCGTTTCGGATCAAGGCTGGTTCGGGTCGACTGCATACGTGATGTTGACGCCGCCGCCCGGCGGTGGTTCGAGCGGACCGGAACTGATCTGCCAGCACTTGAAGCCGTAGCCGCGATCGCCATCGAGGTTCCAGTCCGGTAGATCGAGCTTGCTCGCGTCACCACCGTCGAGCGCGATCTCGCGGGCGCGGCGCAGGAAAAAATCGATCGCGCTGCCCAGACTGCCGCTGTACGGGGCACCCGTCGGAGAGGGAAAGAGTCCGCGCGTGATCCTGATTGTTTCCTCCGGTGTTTGTGCCGCCGCGAGTGCCTCCTCCACGTGCGGGTCGGTCGGCTCGCCCTCGATGAACCAGAACGGGTAGTTGAGAGGGGAACGCGTGTACGGACCTGAGGTTGCGGTCGGTGGCTCCTGGCACGGCGAGGACTGTTGATTCGGAGGCAGGCCGCAACCCGTCGGGAAGTGCAGGCTGTGGTCCTGCTCGTCGGGGAACTCGCGGCGCGGCAGTGTTGTCACCCCAACAGACGGGTTGATGAAAGGCTGCACCAGCGGGTTGAAGAGTTGGTCCGGGTCCGGAAAGGCATAGCCGGCCAGACACAGCGCCCACCGGTACTGGCGATAGATGTCGTACAAGGCCAGCTGCAGCAGGTACAAACCGTACCGAACCGGATAGGTGAGCGGGAACGTGACCTGCGAGCCTAACCAGAGCAACAAGTCGTTGATGTACTCGAACATGTCGCGGATGTAGTCGAGGATGGCCGCGAGCAGCGAGAGGAGTGAGAAGGATCCGCCGCTGCTGCCGCCGCTACCGCTGCCGCTTCCTCCTCCGGGTGTCGGAAAGGTTGGCGGTGCAGCGTCGTTGAAGAATGAAGGCGGATGCGGACGCGGCAGAAAGCGGTCCTTTCCGGTCATGAGCTCGAGTCCCTCGACGAGCATCTGGTAAGCCCGGTTGATGTGCTCCTGGCGGAGAAATGGGATCGTTTCTCTTACGTTCGGGTGGGACTTTTGTTTGTAGACGTCGGAGAGTGATGCGACGATCAGGTTCTGAAGAGACGATGGCATGTCGTCGCCGAGATCAATGAGAGCGTGCAGGCTGGAGCCGTTGACGTTCGTCCAGCTGGCGTAGTCGAAGGGTATCTCGCCGGGAAGCACCGATGCCGGCATGCTCACGCCGTTGGTGTGATAGTAGCCCCACACCCAGGTGTCCATCATTTTTTCCTGGATGAAATGCCGCTGCCAGTGACTACGGTACGGGCCGCCCACCGCGGTGTTCACGTAGGGATGGCCGACGACGTCTGCCGTGACATGTGACAGCCACCCGAGGGCGTAGGCGCGCATCGCGGGGTCGCCGGAGCTGTGCGCGTTCTTGACCAGCGCCTTCCCAAACTCACCGGTCCAGCGATGGTGCGTGTAATCGAGCCAGTTCCAGCCGTCGAAACCGTTGCCCGACACGATGCGGGACTGCGACCCGTTGGTCTGCATGTCTGGCTTGAGCAGCGCGAGGATGTCCACCTGCTCCGTGATCAGCTTGAGCAGCGCGGATTCGATGATCCCCTTGAGCAGCGCGACTGTTTCCCCGATCTCTCCCGCCAGCCCGCCCGTCAGGGTTTCCATCACTTTGTCGATCGCGTCCCCGATCGGTTTCCAGATCGCAGCGAGCTCTTCGTAGATCTCGTCGAGCGTTTTGTAGATATCGAAAATCGCATTGACGACGGGCGTGTACTGGGCCCAGTCTGCCCAGAAGATCATGTCTGGACCGATCGCTCCCAGCGCCGCGAACCGCTTGTGGTTGGTGAGCGCATCGAGAACCGGACCGCTGTAACTCTGGGCATCGTTCTGGGCCCTGATCGTTTGCAGCTCGATGAGTGTGAGGTGAGACGCGGGTCCCGGCATTTTTCTGCCTCCTGCTTGGTCAGGCCAGTGGCTTGGATGCTGGGCGGCGCGGAGCGCATCCAGACGCTGACGAATGTCGCGGCGCCTACGGTGGTGCCGCGCGTCCTGCAAAGCGTGAACCAGACAGAGAGCGTTGAGGACGGGCTCTGGTGCGGTGCACCAGCGATGGGGCGGGCCACTACTTGGCCGACTCAGGGCAAGGAATTAGCTCAGCGATGGATTGGGTCGCGTAGAGGATTCGTCCGCCTTCGCGTTGTGCGCTACGGCGGACAACCTTCGATGGCTTGCCAACCGTAGCTCCGCACCCGGTCGCAAGCGGGAGCGAAGGTTGGCGGAGAGAGAGGGATTCGAACCCCCGGAAGCCTTTCGACTTCAACGGTTTTCAAGACCGCCGCCTTAAACCACTCGGCCATCTCTCCATTTATCGGCGTCAGTCGCCGGGGGCCCCTGCACCCCGGCTAGCGACCTTCGCTCGCTTTCGCTCCGCTCCGGTCGCTCACTTCATCGGCGGGGCTTCTGCACCCCGCCTGGCAAACCTTCACTCGCTCTCGCTCCGTTCCGGTTTGCATCTCTGATCGGCGTGGACACCCACTTGCCCGCCGAAGCGCTACTTGTTCTCAAGCGCGAAGGTGGGTTCATTTTACGTCAGGTGCTCTGGACGCCCGGCGCTGGACTGCTCGCCACACAACGTCCCGAACGCAAAACCCCGCGCCTTGAGTTCGGGCACCAGGCGGCGCACCGCCTCGGCGGCGTGACGACGATCGGCACGCGGATCCTTGTGGTGACCATCGTGAATGACGATGATGTCGCCGGAGGAGGCCTTGCGGGCGAGGCGTGCGGCGACCCGATCGCCCTGCGGCTTCTGCCACCAGTGCCAGTCCCACATCCCCCAGCTCCACCCGGCGAGCCGATAACCGGCGCGATCGAGCCCTTCATACATGCTCGCGCTGCGCCATCCGGCGTGCGGACGGAACAGACGGCAGGGCTCCCGGCCGGCGATCGCAGTGATGCGGTACGCGGCCAGGCGCAGCCGCGCCGCCAGCGCGTCAGCAGACATCGCCATCAATCGGCGCGTGCCGCTGTGCAGCCCAATCGCGTGGCCTTCATCGGCTATCCGTCGCACGACTGGCGCAGTTGTGGACGTGACGTGCTCATCGATGAGGAAGAACGTGGCCCGGATTCCTGTGTCACGAAGGGCATCCAGCAGCGGCGGCGTCCAATCCGGATTCGGGCCGTCGTCGAAGGTCAGGTAAACGGTGGGCGGCGCGCCGGCGGCGGGCGGGACGCGCCAAAGCGACTTCGCGGGGCGGAAGGCTTCGAGCAGGAAAGGAAAAGGCGCGATGTGCGCCAGCGCGGCGGTGCCAACGATCAAGGCAAAGACCAGCACCATGGGGAAATTGTAGCCGGGTGAACGAGGGCGGGGCCGCCCTACGCCCCCCCAATGTGATCGGCTATTGACAAGCTCTCATCCTTGGCGCAACAGTGCTGCCTTCCCCGTGAAGCGGCACCGGCTGCGTCGCAAGACGAACCGGTGGCGCAGTCCGTTAGCCTCGCAACTCTTCAAGGAGGCGGTCATGAGATCGGGTCGATTTGCTTCAGTCGTGTTCGTGCTGATGTGCGTGTGTGCCTGCGCCGCAGTCGCTGCAGCGGAGGACATCAGCGGAGTCCTCAGTGTTTCCAAGGTCATTGTCGAGGATAGTCAGCTCGTGGGGGATGTGACCTGCACGATGACAACGACACCGTGCATTCAGTTCGGTGCTCCCAACATTGCGCTGCGGTTGAACGGGCACATCATCACGGGTCCAGCAAATCCTGACGACTCAACCACCTGCCAGCCGGCGTCCGGTCCCCCGCCTGCGGACGGAATCAGCAATGGGACCAGCGCCGCCACCAGCCAACCCGGCGTACAAATCATCGGGCCCGGCATGGTGCAGAAATTCAGGCGGCACGGGATCTTCATCATCGGGGCAGCCGGCGTGAGCAGCAACGTCGCTGTAAAGAACGTGACCTCGAATCACAATTGTTTCAGCGGTCTCATGGCGAACGGGATCACCGACAGCCGCATCGACAGGGTCGTCTCGGTCGGCAACGCCTCAAATTCTGGTGGCGCTGCGTGTGGCGGCAACTGTCTCGTCAACAGCAGCAATAATCACATCGTGAACGGTCTGTTCGGCGGCAATGGTTCGCCGTGTGCGGCGGCACTCTGCGCGACACCGCCGACCGTCGCGTCCAACAATGACTTCGGCGTCGGCCTGATCGGCACGAGCAGTAACAATCTGATCGAGCACAACAGCATCACGGGAAACGCCAACGGGATCCTGATTCAGGCGGGTGCATCGGGCAATGTCATCCGCCAGAACATCGCGGCTGGAAACCCACCCGCCCTTCTCTCGAGGCTCTACGGTCCGATCGGCTTCGACATCAAGGACGATGCGGCCAGCAACGGCGCACGGAACACCTTTGACAGAAACTGGTGCCTCACCTACCGAGGCCCGGGACCAGCGCCGTGCCCGAGCCTGCCTGCGGTCGTGCCGCCGACGATTTCTGCGCTGACGGCGACGCCTGACGTCCTCTGGCCGGCCAACCGAAGGATGGTGCCGGTGACGATTGCCGTGACCGCCTCCGACGACAGCGACCCGGCACCTGTCTGCGCAATCACCGCCGTGACGAGCAATGAGCCGTTGGACGTCTCGGATTCGACGGTGACGGGTCCGCTCAGCGTCAGCCTGCGTGCCGACCGAAACGGGCTTGGCACGGGACGTCTGTACTCGATCACGGTCACGTGCACCAACGCGTCGCGATTGAGCGCGACCGCCGTCGTGACCGTCGCCGTCCCGCACGATCAACGTTGAGGGGAACTTCGCATCGGCATTACGCAATCCGCTCTACCCGGAGCGACGATGTGGGGCGGGGGTTTATCTCCCGCCTTCTGTAGAATCCAGCCATGCCTCCGGCAGTCCTCTCACGTCGCGCGTTTATCGCGGCTGGTTCGTCCTGTCTCGCCTATGCCGCCCTGGCCGGCGCGCAGGAGGGGCGGCCGCGGACGCGCCTGGTGCTTCTCGGCACCGCCGGCGGTCCGACTCCGAAGGCAAAAGCCGCCGCGCCCGCACAGGCCATCGTTGTCGGCGACCGTATTTACCTGGTCGACTGCGGCGATGGCGTCGCACGGCAGCTCGCGCTCGCGAAACTGCCGCTGCGTGACCTGCGCGCGGTCTTCATCACGCACCAGCACTCTGACCACAACGCCGGGTATGGACCGCTGTTTCTCCTCGGCTGGCCCGGCGGGCTATCCGAACCAGTGGATGTCTACGGTCCGCCACCGCTGGTCGATATGACGAAGCAGCTCCTCGATGCCTACCGGTTCGATATCGAGCTGCGCATGCGCGACGAAGGGCGGCCGCCGCTCGCCACACTGGTGCGGCCGCACGAGATCACCACCGCCGGAGAAATCTTCAAGGACGACCACGTCCGCGTCACCGCTGCGCTCAACGATCACCCACCCATCGAACATTCGTTTGCCTACCGCTTCGACACGGCCGACAGGTCGATCGTAATTTCCGGCGACACTCGCTATTCCGAGAACGTCATCAAACTCGCCAGGGGCGCGGACGTGCTGGTGCACGAAGTGGTGTCGCGGGAGTTCTGGGAGCGGCCCGGCGCACCGCAGCCGCCGGACGTGGTGCGGCACATCCTCGCCAGCCACACCGATGCGCCCGACGTCGGTCGCGTCGCCGCCGCCGCTGGAGTCGGGATGATCGTGCTCTCCCACTTTGTGCCGACGGAAGGGCCCGGCGCCCCTTCGGACGAGCAGTGGATCGCCGGCGTTCGACGGCACTTCAAGGGCAAGATCGTCGTCGGCAGAGATCTGCTGGAGCTGTAGTTCGGTCTAACCGGCAACCTTTCGAGAGCTGCGCTCGTCTCTGCTAGCCGGAGGTCTCATGCTCAAGCTCGCAGCAGTTACGACGATGATGGCAATGATGGTCGGCGCGGCGGCATCCGCCCAGGGGAAGAAGCCCGCTGGGACGAACGCTGTGACGTATGACATCACGATCCAGACGGAGGCAACCTACACGGGCAAGATGGACATCGCGATCACCAAGGGCGTCGCCACGGGCAACATGCTGATCACGTCACCCGGGGAAATCAACGGCAAGGTCGCCGGAAGCGCCAAAGGCGGCGAGCTGAAGCTCGACTTCCCCTACACCATGGTTCAGCGCAATTGCACCGGGCAGATCCAGATGGACATCAAGATGCCCGCCAAACCAGGCCCAGGCAAGGGTACGGTCTCGATTGTCGGCTGCGGCCGCGACGCCGCCAACAAACTGAACGGGACGATCGAGCTGAAGCCGACGGCCCCCGCCAAGAAATAGATTCAGCTCTCTCGCAGCGCGATGGTGGGCGGCAGACGTGAGGCGCGACGGGCCGGGATCCATGCGGCTACCAGGCTGACGGCCGCGAGTACAGCGGCGGCGAGCGCAAACGACACCGGATCCCATGCCTTCACGCCGAAGAGCAGCGTGCCGGCATAACGCGACACAACGAAGGCAAGCACCAGGCCGGCCGCAACCCCTGCGGCCAGCAGGGTGCTGGACTCGCCGAGTACCATCCGCACCACCGACGCAGGATCCGCCCCCAGTGCCATGCGCACGCCGATCTCCACTTTTCGACGCGTCACCATGTAGGACATCACGCCGTAAAGCCCGATGGTGGCGATCAGCATCGCGAGGGCTCCGAAGAACGCCGACAGCGTTGCCATCAGTCGCTCGGTCACGATCGCATCCTGCACGTAGTTGGTGATGGTCCCGTATTCCACCGCGGCTCCAGGCGTCGCCTCGAGAATCGCGCGCGTCAGCGACGGCGTGATCGAGGAGCGTGGCAGATCCGTCCGCACCAGCAAGTCGAACCACGGCGGAAGACGCGCTTCCTGCGTCGTCGCGATATAGGCAATCGGTCGCGGACGTTCCCGCAAATCGAGATACTTCGTATCCCTGGTGAGACCGACGATCTCGTACACCGGCGGCGTTTCACCGGGCGACGGCTCGAGTGCGAAGCGCTTGCCAACCGGGCTCTCACCTTTGAAGTACTTCCGCGCAAACGTCTCGTTGACCACCGCCACAACCGTGCTGCCGATTCGATCGCGCGTATCGAACGTGCGCCCGGCGATCAGCGGCGTCTCGGTCGTCGCGAAGTAGTCGCCGCCGACTTGATTGAAATGAGTTGGCGTGTCCTGCAGCGCGCCGTCCACGACGATGCGACCGTTCCAGTCACTGTTGCTCATCGGGACGATGAAGGTTTCGGATGCGCGGATCACGCCCGGCACGGCGCGGATCCGGGCCATGACGGCGGCGAACGCCTGCTGCCGTCCGTCTTCCGTCACAGCGGTGCGGCGGAGGTCGATGTTGGTCGCGAGGATGCCTTCCGAGCGGAACCCGTAGTCAACGGCGGACAGGTTGCGCAGGCTGCGGCCGAAGAGCACCGCGCCGACTACGAGCACCAGCGATAAGGCGACTTGCAGGACGACGAGCCCGCGCCGGACCGCGAAGGCTTGATGGCCTTCGGTGGACGAACGCCCACCGGCCTGCATCCCCTTCCCAGGATTGGTGCCTGTGGCTTTCAGCGCCGGGCTGAGGCCGAACAGCAGGCACGCCGTCGCCGCGAGGCACGCGAGAAACGCAAAGACTCGCCAATCCGGTGTGAGGTCCATGAAGATCCGATTGGTGTCGGTGCTCAGGAACGTCACGAGTCCTTCGCTCAGCCACCGCGCCAGCAGTCCGCCGCCGATTGCGCCCAACGCCGCGATCAGCAGACTCTCCGTCACCATCTGCCGGACGATGCGCCATCGAGAGGCGCCGATGGCGAGCCTGACGGCTATCTCGCGCTCTCGAGCCGTGGCGCGTGCGAGCATCAGGTTCGCGAGATTCGCGCAGGTGATGAGCAGGACGAGGCCGGTCGCGCCTAGCAGCACCCACAGGTGCCTCGCATAGTCGGTGCGCAGGTTCGACACGCCTGTTTGGGCGGGAGCCGCGGTGAAGGTGAACGACTTGTAGGTGCCGGCCTGCTCGGCGTTGTAGCGCGGTGAGACCGTGGCGTTGAAGATCCCGGGAGAGATGGCGGCGAGATGCGCGCCGGCGCGTTCGGCCGTCCACCCGGGCTTGAGCCGTCCCATGATGTCGAGCCACCAGAAGCTCGGCACGCCGGTTCCTGCGTCGGTCGCGCGGATGAGCGGCTCGGCGCACATCGGAATCGCGACGTCGAACGTGCGGCCGACTTCGACGCCGAAGAATCCAGGCGGCGCGACACCGACGATCTCGAACGGACGACGGTCGAGCATGATCGGACGGCCCACCACACCAGGATCACCGCCGTAGCGTGCCTGCCAGAAGCCATGCGAGAGCACCGCGCCAGGCGAGCCACATCCCTTCTGATCGTCCGCGTCGTTCAGCAGGCGTCCGGTATGCGGCTGCACGCCGAGGGCATCGAAGTAGTTGCCGCTGACGTAGAAGCCGCGCGCCGGGCGATACTCGCCGCTGGTCGCAAGATCCCAGCTGGAACTGCCCCAGGCAAATACGGACGTGAAGGCCTGCTGCTCGGTGCGCAGCGCCTGCCAGAGCGGTTCGGTGTGGATCGAGCGGCCGCGCACGCCCCTGCCGACCCGTCCTTTGCCATGGCGATCGACGCCGATCGACACGAGCTCGCCCGGGCGTTCTACGGGCAGCGACTGCAGGCGGACCGCGTTTACGAGCTGGAAGATTGCCGCATTGGCGCCGGTTCCGAGCGCGAGCGAGAGCACCACTACGGCAGTGAACACGGGGCTTCGGCGAAGCGTGCGCACGCCGTAGCGGAGGTCGTGCAGCAACTCCTCTACCCAACGAAAGCCGCGCTGATCGTGCATGGCGTTGACCGCTTCACCCGTACCGCCGACGCGCGCGACGGCCGCGCGCCGCGCATGATCGATGGTGCCCGTCCGGCGTTGTGCGTCATCGGTCGCAAGCTCGAGGTGGGCCCGCAGTTCTTCCTGCATGTCGGCATCACTGCGACCAGGGCTCACGCTGCCTTTGAGCCGGGCCAGCCATTCGCGAAGGGACGTCATTCTCTGGATCTCCCTAGGTCAGGCCGTTCAGGACGGTACTCATGATCGACGTCATGCGCTCCCACTCTGCCTTCTGACGGGCCAGCCGTCGCCTGCCGGCTGCCGTCATCGCGTAGAAACGTGCCCGGCGGTTGCTGTCGGTCACGCCCCACGTTCCGCGCACGAGGCCGCCCTGCTCCAGCCGCATCAGCCCTGGATAGAGCGTGCCCATGTTCAGCTGCAGCGCACCACCGGACACCTGTTCGAGCCGGGCCGCGATCGCGTAGCCGTGCAGCGGGCCGAGGCTGTCGAGGGTCTGTAGCACCATCAGGTCCAGCGTTCCCTGGAGGACGTCCGCCTTGGCCGTTTCTTTATTAGGCATGCCAATGGAGTATTCGACGGTTCCATTAGGTTGTCAAATAGAGAGTGCGGTGCCTGGTCCAACGGCTGGGTTGCATCGCCCGTCCGCCTGCTGCAACACTTTGCCTTGCGTCCCCCACGTCCAAAGGAGTCCCCATGCGCGGCCGTGTCCTTGCCCTCGTAGTTGTCTGCATGTTCACCGGTGTGTTGTTCGCGCAGGCCCCGGCGCCGGTCACTCTCGGCTGCGGCCACGCCGTCCGCGGCCGCACGGAACCGATGCCGGTCAGGCGCGTCGTCCTCTACAAGACGGGCGTCGGCTACTTCGAACACCTCGGCACCGTCCGCAACAACCAGAACATCACGATCCGCTTCACCAGCGCGCAGCTGAATGACGTGCTGAAGTCGCTGACCGCGATCGATCTCGGCAAAGGCCAGGTCACCGGCATCAGCTACAACTCGGTCGCACCACTCGAACGTCGTCTTGGCGCGCTGCGGCTGCCGGTCGATCAGCAGACGACGATGATGGAGCTGCTGGTGTCGCTGCGGGGCGCGCGCGTGGAGGTCACGGGAGTCGGCGTGCCCGTGACGGGCCGTCTTCTGAGTACCCGAACAGCGCACCGAGCAGCGCGGCACGCAGGCGTCGTCAACGTCCAGGTGTTCTCGATCCTGACCGACGACGGGCAGATGCGGTCCTTCGAGCTGTCGCCATCGGTTCGCGTCCGGCTGGCGGAGCGGGACCTGCGGCAGGAACTCGGGCGCTATCTGGACGTCCTCGGATCGACGCGCGAGCAGGACGTCCGCAACATGGTGATCTCGACGAGCGGCGCCGGGCAGCGCCAGCTGTTTGTCAGCTACATCAGCGAAGTCCCGATCTGGAAGACCAGCTATCGGCTCGTGTTTCCTGCGAAGGGCCAGCCGCTGCTCCAGGGCTGGGCGATTGTCGACAACACGATCGGCGAGGACTGGCAGAACGTGGAGCTGTCGCTCGTTGCAGGCGCGCCGCAGTCCTTCATCCAGCAACTGTCCACGCCCTACTACGGGCGCCGGCCGACCGTCCCCCTTCCTTCCAGCGTCCTGCTCGAACCGCAGACGCATGCGCCGACACTGAAGACAGGTCTTGCGACGCTGACCGGGACCGTCCGGGATCAGGGCGGGAGTGTGATACCTGGCGTGCGGGTCGAATTGCTCGGGCCCTCTGGAGCGGTGGCCACTGCAGCCTCGGATGCGAGTGGACGTTATGAACTCACCGGTCCGGCTGGCGAGTATCGCGTCCGCGTGAGCCTAACGCGGGTTTCGGCCGATCGAATCCGCGATCGGGTTGACGGGCGGCGCGGCGCGTAACCAGGACTTCACCTTGCAGGTCGGCAGCCTGGCCGAGAACGTCACCATCGACGGTCTCGTCAGCGGCGGTGGTGGCACAGGTGCTGCGCGAGGCCGTGGTGGCGTTGTGGGCGGCTTGTCCGCGGCTCCGTCCGCTCCCCCCGCCACCACATCCCGCGCCGATGCAGTCGAACCCTTCATGGTCATGAGACAGGCGCAGGCCGCGGCGGAGGGTGGAACCCTGGGCGAACTCTTCGAGTACCGGATCAAGGAACCAATCACGCTCGAAAAGAACAAGTCGGCCCTCGTGCCGATCGTTCACGCCGAGGTCGCGGCGGAACGGGTGTCGCTGTGGAACCGGTCGAGCGGCAGTGGCCGTCCCCTGCGTGCGATGTGGCTCACTAACAGCACCGGGCTGACGCTCGACGGCGGCAGCATCACGATCCTGGACGGCAACGCCTTTGCCGGCGAGGGACTGATCGATCCGCTCAAGCCGTCCGAGAAGCGGCTGGTGTCGTACGCCGCCGACCTTGGACTGCTGGTCAACGCCACCACCACGCCCGTGCCGCGCCGGCTGTTTCGCGTTCGCGCCCGCGAGGGCATCATCATCCAGGACAGCGAAGAACGCGCCACGACTCGCTACGACGTCCGCAGTGAGGGCAGCGCGCCGAGCACGCTGATCGTGGAGCACACGCTGCGCGCCGGCTGGAAGCTGGCGGACGGCCAGAAGCCGGCAGAAAGCACGCCCGGGGCTGAGCGCTTCCGGGTCACGGTCGATCCCGGGAAGGAACAGCGGCTCGAGGTGGTCGAGGTCAGGACCGGCACGACGCAGATCCGGATCGGTGAGATCACCCCGGCGCTGTTTACGCAGCTCACCGCCAGTGGCGTGCCGGCCGAGGAACTGGAACGGGCGCTGCGTCCGGTGCTGGACAAGAAGGCGGAAATCGCCGCGCACGACCAGAAGGCGGCCGAGCTCGAGATGGAGCGGCGCCGCATCATGGAGGACCAGCAACGCCTGCGGGAAAACATGAAGGCCCTGCGCGGCAGCGCCGAAGAGCGCCAGCTTCTCCAGCGCTACACCCGTCAGCTGGACGAGCAGGAGAACCGGCTCGCCGAGCTCCAGAAGGAGAGCGCGGCGGTGGCGGCGCGCCAGGCGGCGGCCAACGCGGAGCTCGCTCGCCTGATCGCGAGCGTCTCGTTCGACATCGAACGGAAGTAGAATGCGCACACATCCGTCCAATTCATTCATTCATCAGGGAGCGCACATGCGACAGCTCTTCATAGTCGGTACTGGCCGCAGTACTCTGGCTGCATCCGGCCGCAGCCATCGCCCAGCAGGAAACCGCCACCATCATCGGCGCCATCACCGACGCGCAGCGAGCGGCGCTGCCGGGCGCGACCGTCACCGCCAAGAACATTGAAACCGGGTTCGTCCGCGCCGGCGTGACCGATGCGGAAGGACGTTTCCGGATTGCCGCCGTCCCGCCAGGGGCCTACGAGATCTCGGCCGAGATGCAGGGCTTCGGCCGCTCGGTGCGCCGCGGGGTCAATCTGACGGTTGGCGCCGAAGCGGTCATCAACTTCGAGCTGGCCGTGGCCGGTGTCACCGAGCAGCTGACCGTGCAGGCCGATGCGCCGGTCATCGAAACGACGACCTCCGCGATCCAGTCGACCATCCGCCGCGAGCAGATCGACCTGCTCCCGCTCGCCGGACGCGACTATACCGGGGTGATCCGCCTGGTCCCTGGGGCGGCGGCGAACAACAGCTCGTACGGGTTTGGCGGCTCCCGGGGCCGTTCGAATACCTTCATGCTCGACGGCGTCGACAACAGCGACGAGATCTCCGGTTACGCGCACCAGAGCCCCGCGCTCGACTCGATCCAGGAAGTCCAGGTGCTGGTCAACGGCTTCAAGGCCGAATACGGCCAGGCCTCAGGCGGCGTCGTCAACGTCATCACCCGCACGGGCACCAACCAGCTCCGCGGCACGGCCTTCACGCTGTTCCAGGACGAGGACCTGCGATCGCGCAGCCCGTATGCCAACCGGGCCCTCCCGAAGGACCCGTCGCAGCGCATCCAGTACGGTGCGACGGTCGGTGGCCCCATCCGTCAGAACCGCACCCACTTCTTTGCTACCTACGAGCGCGATGATCGAGACACCGTCTCGGCCTCGACCTACACGCTGCCGTCCTCACAGCAGGTCGCCGGCGCCGCCGCGTCGACGCTGAAGTTCCTCGCCGACAACAACATCGATATTTCCCGTTTCGGCACCGGCGGCACCCAGCGCCTCGCGCGCCCTGAGTTCGTGGATGTGCACAAGGCAACCGCCCGCATCGATCAGCTCGTCAACCAGGACCAGTACTTCACCGTGCGATACCTGCTCGATTCGAACGACCAGCCGTCGGGCGAGAGCGGCACGCTGCTCGACTACAACGGCGGCCGCACCTACTTGAAGACGCAGTACGTCAACTTCAACCACAAGTGGGTGCTCGGCCCGACCACGCTGAACGAAGCCTACGTGCAGTACGGCAACCACCACGAGGAGATCGACGCGATCTACAACACGATCCCGCGTGTCGGCGTCTCGGGTGCGTTCGACCTCGGTTCCACCACCAGCTTCAACCCGGTCACCAACCACGTCGTCGCCTTCAACAACAACCTGACGTGGACGAAGGCGGGCACGCGCACCGGCGAGCACGTGATCAAGACCGGCGCCCAGCTCAAGGTCCTGCGTTCGGACAGCTTCTTCGATTCGAACTTCCGCGGGACGTGGACCTTCCCGAACACCGCCGCCTTCCTGGCCGGCACGCCGTCGCGCTACACGGCGAACCAGGGCGACAGCAGCCTCGAACGGCCCAACGAGACCTACGGGTTCTTCCTGCAGGACGACTGGCGTCCGCAGCCGAGCCTCACGCTGAACCTCGGCCTGCGCTACGACTACGAGTCGGCCAAGACCCAGGCCCTGGTCGCGGTCAACGGCGAGCCGGGCCCGGGCATCAGCGGCGACAAGGACAACATCTCGCCCCGCGTCGGCTTCGCGTGGTCGCCTCGTGGGGATACGCGCCAGGTTATTTACGGTGGCAGCGGTATCTACTACGACCAGGTGATCCTGAACATCATCGGCAACGCGCGCTTCACGCCGCCCAAGGTGATTGGTATCCAGATCGACAGCGTGGCCGGTTCACCGCTCTCGTGGCCCGATCCGTTCAACGGCGGCGCGGTCAGCTACCCGCCGCCCACCGTGTCGATCATCGACCCCGACCTGGTGACGCCGTGGAACTGGAACTCGCAGGTCGGCTATCGCCGCGAACTCACGAGCGAGATCGGTCTCGACGTCAGCTTCGTCTACAACCGTGGCTACGACCACATCGGCATCACGAACACCAACCTGGCGGCGCCCGGCACGGCCAATGGCACCGGCGGCATTCCGGCAGGCGGCCGGCCCGACGCGAGTTTCGGGACGAAGAACTTCTATAACAACTACGGCGAGATCCGCTACAAGGGTCTGCTCGTGGATCTCAAGAAGCGCCTGAGCCACGAATTACCAGGGCGGCATCGCCTACACGCTCTCGAAGACCGAGAACAACGCGTTCAACTTCGTGAGCGGTCTGCAGGTCCCCTCGCAGCCGGACTTGAGCTTTGGCCCCGATACCGAAGATCGCCGTCACCGGGTCGAAGCGCACAGCGAGATCAACCTCCCGTGGGGCATCCAGCTCGGGCTCATCGTCGAGTTCCGGACCGAGGCGCCGCTCGAGATCATCGCCAACGGTCGTGACCTGAACGGCGACGGCAACACGGGTGACTGGGTGAACGAGTCGATGTGCCTGGCGCGGACGGGCGTTCCCGGCCTGCCCCGGCTTTGACTACTCGCGTAACTCCGCCAGGGAGGTGACGACCGAGGAGGCCAACGCACTGCGCGCGCTCTTCGGTGCCGGCCAGGGCGGCCCACTCGCGCCGATTGCGAACTTCGAGAACAATCCGAAGTACTTCAACGCGGACGCGACCCTGCAGAAGCGCTTCACGTTCGGGCGCCACAGCGTGCGCCTGACCGCCGAAGCGTTCAACATGTTCAACATCCCGCAGCGGACGGCGCCGAACCAGAGCATCCTGTCGGCGATCTTCGGCACCTACACCGCCGTGTCGTCCCCGCGCGCCATCCAGTTCACCGCGCAGTACGACTTCTAACGCAAGAACGCCCGTCCAGACCCCAGAAAATGGGCGTATGGACGGGCGCATTTTGATCCCTCTAACCCTAACGTCCCGTTAGGCTTGCGGCAAAGGGGGCCAGGCCCCTTAAGGGGCCTGACCCCCTCTCACCCCTACTCCTCGGCCATGAACGGATACTTGTAGTCCTTCGGCGGCGCGAAGGTCTCCTTGATCGTCCGAGCGCTGACCCAGCGGACCAGGTTCAGCTTCGAGCCGGCCTTGTCGTTCGTTCCGGATCCACGCGCACCGCCAAACGGCTGCTGTCCGACGACCGCACCGGTCGGCTTGTCGTTGATGTAGAAGTTGCCGGCCGCATTGCGAAGTCCGCTCATCGCCTGCCGGACGCCCATGCGATCGCGGCTGAACACCGCGCCCGTGAGCGCGTACGGGGACGTCCGATCGATAATCGCCAGCGTCTCTTCCCACTGGGCGTCCGGGTAGACGTAAGCGGTGACGACCGGTCCAAAGATCTCCTCGGACAAGCTGCGGTAGCCCGGATCCTCGGTCTGGATCAGCGTCGGCTCGATGAAGAAGCCCTTGTCGCCCCTGGCGACGCCACCCTGCAGGATCTTCGCGTTCTGTTTCGCGTGATCCAGGTACTCGCTGATGCGCGTGAACGCCTTCTTGTCGATCACCGCGCCCATGAAGTTGCGGAAGTCGCGGACGTCGCCGATCTTCAGCTCCTTCATCATCGCGATCGTGCGATCGCGCACCTCGCCCCACAGTGACTGCGGGATGTAGATGCGGCTCGCGGCCGAGCACTTCTGGCCCTGGTACTCGAACCCGCCGCGCGCAATCGCCACCGCCACTTCCATCGGATCGGCCGACGGGTGGGCGACGATGAAGTCCTTGCCGCCGGTTTCGCCGACGAGACGCGGATAGCCCTTGTACTTGCCGATGTTCTCGCCGACCTTCTTCCACATCTGGTTGAAGACGTCGGTGCTGCCGGTGAAGTGGATGCCACCGAGCTCGGGCGAATCGAGGAGCTGGTTCGTGATCTGACCGGCATTGCCGGGCAGGAAGTTGATCACGCCCGGAGGCATACCGGCTTCCTCGAGCAGCTTGAGCGTGTAGGTACGCGCTCAGCATCGCACTCGACGCCGGCTTCCAGATGACGGTGTTGCCCATCAGCGCCGGCGCGGTCGTCAGGTTGCCACCGATCGCGGTGAAGTTGAACGGCGTGATCGCGTAGATGAAGCCCTCGAGCGCGCGGTACTCGAGCTGGTTCCACATCCCCGGGCTGCTGACCGGCTGCTCGTTGTACAGCTCCTGGGCGAAGTGCGCGTTGAAGCGCCAGAAGTCGATCATCTCGGACGCGGCGTCGATCTCGGCCTGGTAGATCGTCTTGGACTGCCCCAGCATCGTCGAGGCGGCGATCGTCGGACGCCAGGTCGTGGCCAGCAGTTCGGCGGCCTTGAGCAGGATCGCGGCGCGCTCCTCCCACGGCCATCCTGACCACTCGCGCCGGGCCGCGGCCGACGCTTCGATCGCCTGCTGGACATGCTCGGGTCCGGCGATGTGGTACTCGGCCAGGACGTGTGAGTGGTCGTGCGGCATCACCGACTGCGCCGTGTTACCGGTCCGGATCTCGCGGCCGCCGATCACGATCGGAATGTCGATCTTTTCGGTCGCCATCGACTTCAGCCGGGCCTTGATCTCCGCCCGTTCGGGCGAGCCTGGCGCATACGACCGGTTGGGATCGTTGATGGGCGGCGGAATGCGGCGCACCCCGTTGAACGCCGCGAGCGGGCGGCCGTCGCCAGAGAGTGGCGCCGACACGGGGCCGGCGGCAGGAGCGGGATCTATCGTCGTCTTCGTGGACATCTCTTACCTCGATGAATGTGAATCACGCCTTCTCGATGACTTCCGCTCCGCCCATGTAGGGGCGCAGCGCCGACGGAATCGCGATCGATCCGTCCTTCTGCTGATAGTTCTCCATGACCGCAATCAGGGTGCGGCCGACCGCGAGTCCAGAGCCGTTCAAGGTGTGGGCGAACTCCGCCTTTCCGGTCCCTTCAGGACGATACCGGATGTTCGCGCGCCGGGCCTGGAACGCCTCGGTGTTGCTGCAGGACGAGATCTCACGGTAGGTGTTCTGACTCGGCAGCCAGACTTCTATGTCATACGTCTTGGCCGCGGCGAAGCCCATGTCGCCCGTGCAGAGCAGCATCGTTCGATACGGCAGTTCGAGCTGCTTCAAGACCTCCTCGGCATTCAACGTCAACGCTTCCAGTTCATCGTACGACTGTTCGGCGGTTGTGAACTTCATCAGTTCCACCTTGTCGAACTGGTGCTGCCGGATCAGTCCGCGGACGTCGGCGCCATAGGATCCCGCCTCACTGCGGAAGCAGGGCGTGTAGGCGGTATAGCGGATCGGGAGCTGCCGTCCGTCGAGGATCTCGCTGCGATGAAGATTCGTGAGCGGCACTTCCGCCGTCGGGATCAGATACAGGTTCCAGTCGCCGGCGATCTTGAACAGGTCCTGTTCGAACTTCGGCAGATTGCCGGTGCCACGCAGTGCATCGGCGTTGACGAGGAAGGGGGGCTCTACTTCGGTGTACCCATGCGCGCGGGTATGAAGGTCGAGCATGAAATTGATCAGCGCGCGCGCCATCCGGGCACCCGGTCCCATCAGGACGCAGAAGCGCGCGCCAGACATCCTCGTCGCGCGTTCAAAATCCAGGATCCCGAGCGCCGGCCCAAGATCCCAGTGGGGCTTCGGTTCGAAGTCGAACGCGCGTGGCGCACCGACGCGGCGAACCTCCACGTTGTCTTCAGCACTCTTGCCGAGCGGCACACTCTCGTGCGGCAAATTCGGCATCGTCATCAACAACGCTGATCGCTGTTGCTCGATCGCATCGAGCTCTGTTTCGAGCTGCTTGATCTGCTGGCCGCGAGCCTTGTTGGCGGCGAAGATCGGGGAGGCGTCGAGCCCCTGCCGCTTCGCGCGCGCGACTTCATCTGCGGCGGTGTTCTGCTCGCGCTTCAGGCCCTCGATCTCGGGGATCAGGCGACGGCGTGCGGTCTCGAGCGTGCCGATCTGCTCCAGTTCCGCGTCGGGTTGCAGGCCGCGGCTCTGCAGACGGCGTCGGACGTCTTCCAGTCGGTCACGGACATATCCGGCATCGAGCATCCCTAAATCCTATAACGTCGGGTCTGGCGGCGTCGCCCGGCAAAACTTACGATACGATGCCTTCGTGAATGGAGTGATTCGCAAAGCCGTCTTCCCTGCTGCCGGTCTCGGCACGCGCTTCCTGCCCGCGACCAAGGCACAGCCGAAGGAGATGCTGCCGCTCGTCGACAAGCCGATCATCCAGTATGGCGTCGAGGAGGCGGTTGCCTCCGGGATCGACAACATCATCCTGGTCACCGGCCGCGGCAAGAACGCCATCGAGGATCACTTCGATGTCTCGGTCGAACTCGAATCGTTCCTCGAGGCGCGCGGGAAGAAGGAGCAGCTCGACGAGATTCGCAAGATCTCGAACCTGATCAACTTCTCCTACGTCCGGCAGGGCGAACCGCTCGGCCTTGGCCACGCGGTGCTGGTCACCAAGAATCTTGTCGGCGACGAGCCCTTCGTCGTCATCCTTGCCGACGACGTGATCGATGGCGATCCCCCCGCCATGAAGCAGATGATCGACGTCTTCAACGAGGTGGGTGGACCCGTCCTCGCCGTCGAGCGCGTCCCGCGCGAAACCGTCAGCTCCTACGGCATCATCGACGCCGAAGAGATCAGACCCGGCGTCTACAAAATCCGCGATCTCGTCGAGAAACCGCCGATCGAGGAAGCCCCGTCCGACCTGGCGATCATCGGCCGCTACGTGCTGACGCCCGATATCTTCCCGGCGCTCGAGACGATCGGGAAAGACCGCGCCGGCGAGATCCAGCTCACCAACGGGCTGCGGCAACTCTTGAAGTCGCGGCCGATCTACGGGTGCGAGATCAAGGGCGTGCGCCACGACACGGGGAACAAGCTGGGCTTCCTGAAAGCCGTCGTGTATTTTGCGCTGAGGCGTCCGGACCTTGCCGGCCCGTTCCGGGAATACCTGAAGACCGCCGGCTGCTAATCCTTCGCGGTCGTTGCCGTGGCCGGTGCCGGCGTCGAACGACGATTCGCTCGACGACTTATCTGACTTCTCACCTGACGACTTATCCCCTGAACTCTTGTCGGACGAGGACTTGTCTGACGACGATTTGTCGGAGGAGGACTTGCTGCCCGACGAGTCGGGTGAGGACTTCTTGGGGTAGTCGGTGATGTAGAAGCCGGAGCCCTTGAACTGGATGGCGGGAGAGGAAAACAGCTTCTGGACGGTTCCGCCGCAGGTCGGGCACGCCGCAAGCGGCGGATCGGAGAATTTGACGATCCGCTCGAAGCGGCCGCATTTCTCGCACTGGTATTCGTAAAGGGGCATAGGTCGTTCTTGAGTTAACGATACCACGCGGGATTGAGGGCAGCCCTAAAGGGCTGCGCTACACCCCACCGACCAGGACCCGCACCTTGGATGACGTGTAGCGCAGCCCTTCAGGGCTGCCACCCCAACGCCTATTCGAGCAGCGCGCCGCCCGAGTCACCGAGCAGCAACTGACGCTGCAATCCGATCGGCACCGTCCCGTTGGCGAGCAACGCGTCGTGGAACTTCTTCAGGGAGTAATCGGATCCCACCTTGGCCTTGTAGTCCTCGCGCAGCTTCATGATCATCAGCTTGCCGGCTGAGTACAGGACGTAGGACGGATCGAAGGTCCCACGCTCGGCTTCGCGCCTGGCGCTTCCCTCTTCCATGAACGCTTCTTCCTTGAAGAAGCGGACGCCCTGTTCCACCGACAGATCCTCGCAGTGCAAACGGATGCCGACGATGAATCGGCAGAGGCGGATGAGCGCTTCGGCGAGCTGCCCGAGGCGGACCGCCGGTTCGTTCTTGCGGAAGCCCTCGTCGAGCATCATCTGCTCGCAGTAGTGGGCCCAGCCCTCGACCATCGCGGTCGACGCAAACATGATCGACTTGCGCAGCTTGGACTCGATCTGGCGCAGGTGCTGATAGTGCAGATAGTGACCGGGAAACACCTCGTGAATCGAGATCGACCAGAGGTTGCCGTAGTTGAAATCGCGCAGGTGCTCGGCCTGGCGCTCGGCGGTCCAGGCCGGGTCGACGTCGGTGATGTAGTAGGTCGCGCGCAGCGGACGCGCTTCAAAGGGACCGGGCGTCCACATGCTGGCAAACGTCCAGCGATAGAACTTGGGTGTCGGTGCCACTTCCACCGGCGCACCCGGCGGGATGGTGATGATGCGCTGCTTGTTGATGAACGCCACCAGCTCGCCGAGCTGGTCCTGCGCGGTGGAGACGAGCTGCCCGGACGGCGGATGGTCTCCCTTCGCTTTCTCCCACGCCGCGTCGGGATCCTTGCCGTTCATCTTCGTGGCGACGCGCCTGAACTCTTGCTGGGTCGCGGCGAGCTCGCGCAGCGCGATGGCGAGCAGACGGTCGGCGTCAAGGTTCAATCCCTCGTCGAGCCGCAGCTTTTCCTCGAACCGTTCGCGTCCGAGCCGGAAGGAACCCTTACTGCGCGGCGCGAGGTCCTTCTCGAGATACTCGCAGTAGGTACCGATGGCGGCCGAGGCTTCCATCGACGCGTCGGCGAGATCGCCGAGGATGTGCATGTCATCGAGCCTGGAGAAGGCGCGCGGCAGGTCCTCGTCGATGAAGCGCTGCGTGCCGCGCATGCTCTCGAGACCCACCTTGACGAAGATCCCGGGCGGTTCCTTGATGTTGTCGCGGGCGGCCTGCACGAGGCGCGGCACCTGTCGGAGCTTCGAAACGATCCGCCGGGCCCGTTGCGGCAGGGGCGCGTAGTCGAACAGCGCCTGTCCGGCGAGGCTCGTCGCAATGATGTCGGCGTAGAACTGCGGATTGCGCTCCCAGGTCCGGACCCGTTCGAGCTCGAAGAGCCGGGCCCGGATGCTGTTCTCGAGGGCCGGTTTCTCGAGACGCTCGACGTCGGTCAGACGTCCAGGGTCGATCGCCGCGAGCCGACGGGCGAGGGCCCCGAGGTCGCGGATCTGGCCGTCGATAGCCTGCCGGCTGAGGTCCTCGAGCAGGTCGTCATGCAGGTGGACGCCGTCGAAGGTTGCGCTGGTGGGATGAACTTCGTGCAGGTACGCGAGGTACTCGTCAACGAAGTGAGGAAGGGGTTCGGCTGAATACATGCGCTACAATTTGGCCGTCAGACATGTCCGGCATCCTGTACGTGGTCGCCACGCCCATAGGCAACCTCGAGGATGTCACGCTACGAGCGTTGCGGGTTCTCCGCGAAGTGTCAGTGATCGCGGCGGAAGATACGCGCCGCACCGCGAAGCTCCTTCAACACTACTCCATCTCCACTCCCACGACGAGCCTTCACGAACACAACGAGCATGCGAAGACCTCGCGACTGCTCGAACGATTGCAGGCGGGCGAAAGCATTGCGCTCGTCTCGGACGCGGGCACGCCGATCATCTCTGACCCCGGCTCGCGGCTGGTCGGCGCTGCGCATGAGGCCGGCGTGACGGTGTTGCCTATTCCTGGAGCCAGCGCCTTAACCGCGATGGTGTCGGCCGCAGGTGTGGGGCCGGACGGATTTTCGTTTCTTGGATTCGCGCCGAATAGGTCGAATGCTAGAAAACAGTGGCTTCGTGGGTTTGCTGGTCACCCCCAGCCGCTGGTGATCTATGAGGCGCCGCACAGAATCCTGGCGCTCCTCCGAGACATCCAGTCGGAGATGGGGCCGAGAAGCGTTGGGATTGGTCGCGAACTCACCAAGAAGCACGAGAATTTGGCCATAAGACCTATTCAGCAATGGCTTGACACTCCGCCGCCGGCCCTAGGGGAGTTCGTCCTGATCATTTACCCGCCTGCCGCCGCCAATCCAGGCTGACAGCACACCAGTCGGAGCGGAAGAGCTGGCCGCTGGAATTTGATCGTTTGACCAATAAAGAGGGTCTCGGCCGCCGCGAAGCTCTCAAGACCGTGGCCCTGAAGTTTTCTGTCAGCACCAGGGCGGTTTTCGCCGCCGTCGAGAGCACATCGTAATTTGGCCAACTGACCAACTTCGCCGATCCCGGCGCGAACGTGCTTATCTTCCTTGACCGTTTCATGGCCAATTTGTTACTTTTGCGCGCCGGAGCACGCTCTTCGGCAGGAGGCAGACTGGTTTGGCGAAACAGCAGCGAGGGGCGCCCCCTCGCTCGGTAAAAAAGAAGGCAACGGCCCGAAAGGGTGCGGCTCCACGGTCGGCCCGCGGTCCAGCCACCAAGGTGAAGGGACGCCCGGCGGCCAGACCCGCAGCGCGCCGTACCGCCACCAAACCAGCCGCAAAACCCGTCAAGCTGCTCAAGCCTGGCAAGGCCGCGAAGGCGCCTGTCGCTCCCGTCCAGCCGGCCGCACCGGCGCCGCCACCAGTGGCGCCGAGAAAGCCCGGGTTCTATGAAGCCGTGGCGATCTACGAGCGGGGGGTTCAGGCGCTGCAGCGTCACGATTACGTCACCGGGCGCCGAACTGTTCCGGACGGTCATCGACAAGTACCCGAAGAACGCGAGCTGGTCGAGCGCGCCCGGGTCTTTGTCCGCGTCTGTGAACGCGAGACCGCCCGGCAGGCGCCGCCGCCCGAAACCGCCCGGGATTTCGTCTACGCCGCCACTGTTGCCCTGAACGCCGGCGACCACGCCGGAGCCCTCGGACACCTCCAGCGCGCCATCTCGGCCGACGATGAAGACGATCACGCGCACTACACCATGGCGGCGGCGTTGAGTCTGCGCGGCAGGAGCGAAGAGGCCATCCGCCATCTCCAGCGGTCGATTGCCCTCAATCCAGAAAACCGCTCGCAGGCGCGGCAGGATCCCGACCTCGATAGCATTCGGCAGTTGCCCGGCTTCCGCATGGCGCTCGAAACAGCACCAGCACAACGCCGGAAAGCTGTCGCGGCCCGGCGGCGCTAAGATCCGCGGCCGGTGACCGCCCTACCCCGCTAGACTGGGGTCATGCCAGACATCCACATCGTCATCCTCGCGGCCGGCAAAGGCACGAGGATGAAGTCCGAGCTGCCGAAGGTCCTTCACCGGGCCGGCGACCTCCCTCTGCTGGAGCATGTTTTCAGGACGGCCGGCACTCTGTCGCCCGTTTCCACCACGGTGATCATCGGCCACCAGGCCGAGGCCGTGCAGCAATCCACACCGAAACGGCTGGGTCTGCGCTTTGCATTGCAGCAGCCGCAACTCGGTACTGGCCATGCGCTTGCTGCAGGCAGAACCGATGCTCGCCGGCCAGCAGGGCACCGTGGTGTTGCTGTCCGGGGACGTTCCACTGTTGCGCCCTGACACACTGAAGGCCCTGGTGAAGACCCACCACGACCGTAAGGCCGCCGCTACGGTCGTGACGGCGGTGGTGGATGATCCCCACGGCTATGGCCGGATCATCCGCGACGATTCAGGCGGCATCTGCGCCATTGTGGAACACAAGGACGCCACGGCAGAACAGCGCCGGGTGGCCGAGATCAACAGCGGAATATACGCGTTCGACCTGGCCGACCTGTTCGGGGCGCTGAGGCAGATCGGGGCGGGTAACGCTCAGGGCGAGTATTACCTGCCCGACCTCGTCACCATCTACCGCGGGCGCGGGCGGGTCGTCGAAACGGTCGTGGCGCAGGATCCGCGCGAGATACTCGGGGTCAACAGCCGCAGGGAGCTGGCAGACGTGAGTGCAATTCTGAAAACGACACGCAACGCAGCCTTGATGGACTCCGGTGTCACGATCATCGATCCGGCGTCAGCGTTCATCGGGCCTGACGTGACCATCGGCGCCGACACGATCATCCACCCCGGTGTCTACCTCGAGGGCCACACGTCGGTCGGATCCGGCTGTGTCATCAACTCGGGCGTACGCATCGTCGACTCGCGCATCGACGACGAGGTGATCATCAACAACTTCTGCGTGATCTCCGATTCACACGTGTCGCGGGGCGCCAGGATCGGACCGTTCGCGCACATCCGGCCGCAATCGGTCGTTGGCGAGGATGCGCACGTCGGCAACTTTGTCGAGCTGAAGAAGACCACGCTCGGCCGCGGTTCGAAGGCCAACCACCTGTCGTACCTTGGTGACGCCACGATTGGCGAGAGGGTCAATATCGGCGCCGGCACGATCACCTGTAATTACGACGGCGTCCACAAACACCCGACCGTCATCGAGGATGGGGCCTTCATCGGCAGCGACTCGCAGCTGATTGCGCCGGTCCGAGTCGGTGAGGGTGCCTACGTCGCGGCCGGTTCGTCGATCACCGAGGACGTCGCCGCGGGTGCGCTCGCGATCGCACGCGGCAAGCAGACGACGAAATTGGGCTGGGTTGCCCGCAAGAAGAGCCGCTGATTGTAGGCCCGACCTTCAGGTCGGGCGGTAGACGGTCAGCACATCAGGGGTCAGAAGATCATGTGCGGAATCATCGGATACGTCGGCCAGAAGCAGGTCCTGCCGATCCTGATCGAAGGATTGCGGCGGCTCGAATACCGCGGCTATGACTCGGCGGGCGTGGCCGTGCTGCGCAACGGCCAGATCGAGCTGCGGCGCAGCGCCGGCAAACTGGCGCGGCTCGAGGAGGTCATTGCCAGTCACCCGCTCGAGGGGGACTACGGCATCGGCCACACGCGCTGGGCGACGCACGGCCGTCCGACCGAGGAAAACGCGCATCCGCACATCGACTGCACCGGCCGCATCGTTGTCGTCCACAACGGCATCATCGAGAACTACCTCGACCTGAAGCAGCAGCTCCAGAAAGAGGGCCACACCTTCGTCACCGAGACCGATACCGAGATCGTCGCCCACCTGATCGAGCGCGAGATGAAAGACGACGGTCTGGAGAACGCCACGAGGCGGGCCCTGCTCTATATGCGTGGCCTGTTCGCCCTGGTGCTGATGTCGGCCGACGATCCGAACAAGATCGTCACGGTTCGCAACGGCCCTCCGATCGTCGTCGGTCTCGGCGAGAACGAGTTCTTCGTCGCTTCCGACATTCCCGCCATCCTCAGCCACACCCGCGACGTTGTCTTCCTGGGTGACGAGGAGATGGCGATTATTACGCCCGCCGGCGTCGAATTCACCGACTACTCGGGCCGCGCGGTCTCGAACAAGAGCACGCGGGTCGCCTGGGATCCGGTCATGGCCGAGAAGGCCGGCTACAAGCACTTCATGCTCAAGGAGATCTTCGAGCAGCCGATGGCGATCAAGGAGACCGTCCTCGGACGCGCCTCGATCGAATCCGGCAAGGTCTTCCTGCACGAGATCAAGATTCCCGACGAGGTCCTGCGCGAGACCGAACGCGTCGTGATCCTCGCGTGCGGGACCTCCTGGCACTCGGCCCTGGTCGCGAAGTTCATGATCGAGTCGATCGCGCGAATTCCGGTCGATGTCGACTACGGATCCGAGTATCGCTACCGCGATCCGATCGTCTCGAAGAACACGCTCGCGGTCGTGATCACGCAGTCAGGCGAAACCGCCGATACCCTCGCGGCACTGCGCGAGGCAAAAAAGAAGGGGGCCCGCAGCATCTCGATCTGCAACGTGGTCGGCAGCATGGCCACCCGCGAGACGGAAGGCACCGTTTACACGCATGCGGGACCCGAAATCGGCGTGGCTTCGACCAAGGCGTTTACCTCGCAACTGGTCGCGCTGCACCTGCTCGCGCTTTATCTCGGCCAGATCCGCGGCACGCTGTCACCGGAGCAGGCGCGCCCGCACATCGAGGGCCTGATGCAACTGCCGTTGCTGCTCGAGCATGTTCTCAAGTGCGAGCCGCTGACCGAAGAGATCGCGAAGCGGTTTCACCAGCGCAGCGACTTCCTGTTCCTCGGCCGTGGCATCAACTACCCGATCGCGCTCGAAGGCGCGCTCAAGTTGAAGGAGATCTCGTACATCCACGCCGAAGGCTACCCGGCCGGCGAGATGAAGCACGGTCCGATCGCGCTCATCGACGAACAGATGCCCATCGTCACGATCGCGCCGGACGACCATGTGTTCGAGAAGATGATCGGGAATATCCAGGAAGCGAAGGCGCGCGGCGGATCGGTCATCGTCCTCGCGGGCGAGAATCAGCACGGGATCAAGGAGCTGCTCGATCCTGCCAATGACTTCCTGATTCCGGTCCCCAACGCGCATCCGCTGATCACACCGGTGCTGATGGTGGTGCCGCTGCAGCTGCTCTCGTATCACATCGCCGTACGCCGCGGCTGCGATGTCGACCAGCCCAGGAACCTCGCCAAGAGCGTGACGGTCGAATAGCGAGACGGGGCGGTTCTCGAACCGCCCCGAGACTCGACCGACGAGAACTACTTCGGGCGTGGCGACGGCCTCTTCGCCGCCTTGTTCTTCTCCTCATTCCGGGCGGACGCCGGCTTGGCCTCCTTCATCCGTTCCTTTGCCAAGTCGTCGGTCCGCTCGCGTCCCGCTACTTTGTATTGACCCGGGTTGACGTTGTTTTTTCCGCTCATACGGATCCCTTTACAAGTGCCTTGCCATGAGGCGGTCCCTTATACTGGAGCTTCCCTCCATGGACTTCCTCAGCAAGCTGAACCCTGAACAACGTGAGGCCGCGCTCCATCGCGACGGACCTCTGCTCATCCTTGCGGGGGCAGGCTCAGGCAAGACACGCGTGATCACCTTTCGCATCGCCCATCTCATCGGAGAGGGTCACGCGAAGCCCGATGAAGTGCTTGCCGTTACCTTCACGAACAAGGCGTCGCAAGAGATGCGGGAGCGCGTCGAGGGCCTGATCGGCAACGATGCGCAGGGGGTGTGGCTGTCGACATTCCATGCCCTGTGCGCACGGCTGCTGCGGCGCGAGGCGCCGAAGATCGGGCTGAGTCGTGATTTTGTCATTTACGACTCATCCGACCAGGTTTCGGTCGTCAAGCAAGCGCTACGCGAGCTGAATATCGACGACAAGTTCGTGCCGCCCCGCATGGCGCTCTCGCGGATCAGCCACGCGAAGAACCGTATGGACGGTCCGGATTCGCTGCGCGGGACCTTCGACGTCCGCGGCGAGCACGTCGCGAAGGTGTACGAGAAGTACATCCTGGCGCTGAAGGACGCGAATGCCCTCGACTTCGATGACCTGCTGCTCAAGACGGTCGAGCTGTTCGAGAAGTCGGAACAGGTGCGGAACTTCTACTCGAACAAGTTCCGATACGTCATGGTCGACGAGTACCAGGACACCAACCGGCCGCAGTACCTGCTGATCCGCCGGCTGGCCGAGGCGCACCGCAACCTGGCGGTCGTCGGTGATCCTGATCAGTCGATCTACAAGTGGCGCGGCGCCGACCTGAAGAACATCCTCGACTTCGAAAGCGACTTCCCGGAAGCGAAGATCGTCCGGCTCGAGCAGAACTATCGCTCGACCCAGGTGATCCTCGACGCCGCGACTGCCGTCATCAGCCAGAACCGCAACCGCAAAGACAAGAGGCTCTGGACCGACCGCAAGGGCGGCTCGAAGATCGTGTGCTTCCGCGGCAACGACGAGCTCGAAGAGGCCGACTTCATCACCCGCTCGATCAAGGCGCACCGCCAGGAAGATGTGCGTTCGCTCATGGCCGTCCTTTACCGGACGAACCACCAGTCGCGCGCGATCGAAGACTCGCTCATGCGCGAGTCGATTCCCTACAAGATCATCGGCGGCGTCCGCTTCTACGAACGGAAAGAGATCAAGGACGCCCTCGCCTATCTCAAGCTGATCATCAACCCTCATGACGATGTCAGCCTGCGCCGTGTGATCAACGTCCCAACCCGTGGGATCGGCAAAGGTGTGATGGATTCGCTGCAAGCCATCGATCCCGAGGCCGTGATTGCCGACGCACCGCCGCTACTGGCCGCAGGGCTCCAGGAGATCAGCTCGGCCCGGTCGCTCTGGGCCAAGGCGATGTACGCCATCGACGATGGCAAGTTGACGTCGCGTGCCACAACTGCGCTCCGGACCTTTCGCGACATCGTCGTGAACCTGGCCAACGTCGCTCGAACCGACGCCGTGTCGATCGTCATGGGTAAGATGCTCGACCAGACCGGGTACCTGCAGGCGCTGCGCGACGAGAACACCGAAGAGGCCAACGATCGCATCGAGAACCTGATGGAGCTGGTCTCGGCCGCGCGTGACTACGAGTCGCACGATCCGGAAGCGTCGATCGGCGGGTTCGTCGACCGGCTCTCGTTGCTCTCGGAGACCGACGAAGAATCAGGCAATCGCGAAGCACGCGTGTGGCTGATGACGATGCACGCGGCCAAGGGCCTTGAGTTTCCGCTCGTCATCATCGCGGGGATGGAGGAGGGCCTGTTCCCGCATTCCCGCTCGGCTGAGAGCGAAGACGAACTCGAGGAAGAGCGCCGGCTCTGCTACGTCGGCCTGACGCGCGCCGAGCGGAAACTGGTTCTCACGAGCGCCGCGCGGCGCCGCGTGTTCGGCGAATACCAGGCCACCGAACCGTCCCGCTTTCTCGACGAGATTCCGCCGGAACTGATCGAGCGGATCGCGCCGACCGTCAGCTCGCACTACCAGAACTCGTTCGGCCACCAGCACTACGAGTTCCGCACCAACCCGTATGGGCGCGGCGGCAAAGGGCGCGGCCCCGGAGGGACGAGCGGTGGACGCACGCGCGAGGAACAGCCGACCTACTCCTACGAGAGCGAAGACCAGTCCGCGACCGGGTTGCGCCCAGGCGTCCGCGTCCGCCACGCACAGTTCGGTGTGGGGAATGTCATCGCGGTCGAAGAACACACCGATGACTTCAAGGTAACGGTGCGGTTCAACACCGTTGGTGTGAAGAAGCTGCTGGCGAAGTTCGCCAAGCTCGAACTCGCTTAGGGCGGCTTCGCCGCCCAACTCCCAACCTCCAACTCCCAACTACCAAACGAAGGACGGTTTGGAGACCCGATGTCGTAGGCCCGACCTTCAGGTCGGGCGCGGGCGCGCCAAGTCCGAGCTCGATCCCCAGCTGTACCTCTCCCCAATTGGTCCCGAGGCATGGCTGCGCCACAACCTTGGGCAAGGCGGTTTCGCAAGGACGACCTGGTTTCAATTGAAGGCGTGATTGGTGCGCATCTGATCGATGCGTGGGCGCCGACGGGCTGGGTGGTGAACGGAGTCATCCTCGATGACGGCCGCAATATTCTCGACACCACATTCGAATTCGAACCGGAAAGCACTACGCCAACTTGAGGTCGGTGACGCTCAAGCGCTAAGCACGTCGCGGCAACCACCAAAAAGAATAGAGAGTCGTGGCGTCGTGCCGTGGTGTCGTCGTGCGCTGCCGAAGGCACAGCCCGTGCGCCGTGGCAGCGGCGGGCCCGTCCGCCACCAAGGATCGCGACTTCGGGTAGCCCAGTCCTTCAGGGATGCACGGAGGCAGCCTTAAAAGGCTGCGCTACCTGTCGCCCTGTCGCCCTGTCAGGAGGGTTCGGTTATTCACGGTGACGTTGAAAAGCTGACCACGTCGCGGCAAGCAACAACCAAAAAGAATGAAAATCGTCCGTGACAGCGATCGTCTTCCGCCCAGACCTGAAGGTCGGGCCTACGACTCGCTTGGCGTTTCGGGTGTTTCCGTTGGCGGAATGTCCGAAGCCGGCGCCTCTGTCTCGCCCTCGTCGTACTTCTCGGCCAGCTTGGCGACGGCGACGACCATGTCGCCCTCTTCCATCTCGATCAGGCGGACGCCCTGGGTGGCGCGGCCGATCGAGCGGACGTCACCGGCGCGCATCCGCAGGATCATCCCGAACTGGCTGATCAGCATCACCTGGTCGTCGTCGTTGACGAACTGGATGCCGACCACCTTGCCGTTGCGGTCGGAGGTCTGGATGTTGATGATGCCGTAGCCGCCGCGCGAGGTGGTGCGGTACTCGTCGAGCGCGGTCCGCTTGCCGTAGCCATTCTGCGCCACGGTCAGGACGGTGCCGCCGGGGCGGACGACTTCCATCCCCACCACCACGTCATCGTCGCGCAGCGTGATGCCGCGGACGCCGTAAGCGGTGCGGCCCATCGAGCGGACGTTGGTCTCTTCGAAGCGGATCGCCATCCCGTCGCGCGTGCCGATGACGATCTGTTCCTTGCCGTCCGAGAGCTCGACCGCGATCACCGCGTCGTCGTCATCCACGCCCATCGCGATGATGCCGCCCGCGCGCGGGTTGCTGTACTCGGTCAGGTCGGTCTTCTTGACGACGCCCTTGCGGGTACCCATGACGACGAACTGCAGTTCGTCCTCGGATGGGAATTCCTTCACGGCGAGGAGCGCGGCGATCTTCTCGCCTTCCTGCATCGACACCAGGTTCGCGATCGCCTTGCCCTTGCCGCCGGCGCCGGCGTCCGGAATCTCGTGGACCTTCAGCCAGTAGGCGCGGCCGCGGTCCGTGAAGATCATGATGTACGAGTGCGTCGAGGCGATGAAGAGATGACTGACGAAGTCCTCTTCGCGCGTGCGCATACCGATGCGGCCCTTGCCGCCACGGCGCTGCATGCGATACGTGCTGATCGCGGTCCGCTTGATGTAGCCGGTGTTGGTGACGGTGATCGCAACGTCTTCGTCGGCGATCAGGTCCTCGACGCGGAACTCGCCGCTGTCTTCGATGAAGGTGGTGCGGCGTTCGTCCGAGAACTTGTCGCGGACGGCGGTCAGCTCACCCATGACCACGGCCATGAGCAACGCGTCGCTCGACAGGATGGCGCGCAGGCGCTCGATCGTCTTCATCAAGTCGGCAAGCTCGTCGAGGATCTTCTGGCGCTCGAGGCCGGTCAGCCGCTGGAGCTGCATGTCGAGGATCGCCTGCGACTGGAGCAACGACAACTGGAACTGCGTCATCAGCCCTTCGCGGGCTTCGGCCGGGTTCTTCGATCCGCGAATCAGCTTGATGACCGCGTCGAGGTGATCGAGCGCGATCTTCAGCCCTTCGAGAATGTGCGCCCGGGCTTCGGCCTTGCGCAGCTCGAACTCAGTCCTGCGGCGGACGACTTCGCGGCGGAACTCGATGAAGTGCTCGATGATGTCGACGAGCGGCAGCACGCGCGGACGGCCGCCGACGATCGCCAGCATGATGATGCCGAAGGTCGTCTGCAGCTGCGTGTGCTTGTAGAGATTGTTGAGGATGACTTCGGCGACTTCGCCCCGTTTTAGCTCGATGACGATCCGCATCCCGTCTCGGTCGGATTCATCGCGCAGGTCGGAGATGCCTTCGATCGTCTTCTCGCGGACCAGGTCGGCAATGTTCTCGAGCAGGCGCTTCTTGTTGACCTGGAAGGGAATCTCGGTGATGACGATCGAGACCTTGTCGCCCTTCTTCGATTCCTCGGTCGTCGCCTTGGCGCGGACGGTGATTGAGCCGCGGCCGGTCGTGTAGGCGTTGAAGATGCCCTGTCGGCCGATGATCGAGCCGCCGGTCGGAAAGTCCGGTCCCGGGATCGCCTTCAGAACGGCGCGCAGCTTCGATTCACGGGACTGGTCGATCTGCCCGCGTCGTTCCGCTTCGTCCGTAACTCGATCAGCGCAATGACGCCGTCGATGACCTCCCGCATGTTGTGCGGCGGGATGTTCGTCGCCATGCCGACCGCGATACCGGTCGAGCCATTGACCAGCAGGTTTGGATACGTCGTCGGAAGAACCGTGGGCTCTTCGGTCGTCTCGTCGAAGTTGGGGACGAAGTCGACGGTCTCTTTGTCGAGATCGCCCATCATCTCTTCGGCGAGCTTCTCGAGACGCGCTTCGGTGTATCGATAGGCGGCCGGCGGATCGCCGTCCACCGAGCCGAAGTTCCCCTGGCCGTCGACCAGGAGGTAGCGCATGTTGAAGTCCTGCGCGAGACGAACCAGCGTGTCGTAGGCCGGCGCGTCGCCGTGCGGGTGATAGTTGCCGATGACTTCGCCGATGACCTTCGCGCACTTGCGATAGGGACGATTGGAGGCGAGCCCCATCTGCCGCATCGCGTAGAGCACGCGGCGGTGGGCCGGCTTCAGGCCGTCCCGTACATCAGGCAACGCGCGCCCGATGATTACGCTCATCGCGTAATCCATGTACGAGCGCTTCATCTCGTCTTCGATATTGACGGGGAACTTGTGCAGTGAGATATCGGTCATGCGGATCGGGCGCCCGACCTGAAGGTCGGGCCTACGGCCTTTGTGAAACGGCCCTTGTTAGATATCCAGATTCTTGACGTCGAGCGCGTTGTCTTCGATGAACTTGCGCCGCGGCTCGACCTGGTCGCCCATCAGGGTCGTGAACATCAGGTCGGCTTCCATGTGATCTTCGGCACGGACCTGCGCGAGGGTGCGCGTCTCCGGGTTCATCGTGGTTTCCCACAGGGTGTCGGGATTCATCTCGCCGAGACCCTTGTAGCGATTGATCGCGACGCCCTTCTTGCCGGCGGCGGTGAAGAACTCGACCAGTTCGTCGAGCGACTCCACGCGAACCTCGGCATCGCCGCGGGCCGCCTTTGCGGCGGGGGCCGGCGTCCCGGCTGCGGCTTCGGCGATCAACTGGTCGGCCATCGCCTTGGGTTCGGCCGCGAGCTTCGTGGCTTCGTCGAGCGGCGCGCCACCGATGTTGGTTTCATCGGCTGAGGCACTGATGGCTTCGTCGATCGCCTCTTCCTGCTGGGCCGAGGCGAGGGTCTTGACGATCATCGGCCCGCGGATGCCCTTGACGTCCTGGTAACTGGACGTCAGGGTCCGATACTCGCCGGTCGTGACGAAGTCCTGGTCGATCCGGTGCTGCCTCGGGTAGCCGGTGCTGCGGTCCTCAATCACCAGGGCGAACGCCTGGTGCTCTTCGTCTTCCTCGACAGTTACGGTCCGCGTCGGGATCGTCAACGTGCTCGCGAGGGCGCCGATCCGATCTCGGTCAGAGAAGAACGTCTTGTCCTTCGCTTCGCCGTCGAGCAGCGCCAGGACGACGTCACGGGACGGACCGCGGCGCTCGACGATCTGCAGGAACTTGCGGAACGAGATCAGCTTCTCGAGCCGCTGTTCGAGATCCGCGCCGGTGAGTTCGGTACCGTCTGGCAGCACCACGACGCGCGACTCAACAGCCCGCTTGATCAGCCACGTTTCAAGCGCGCGCTCGTCGCGGATGAAGACCTCGCTCTTGCCGCGCTTGGCGCGGAAGAGCGGCGGCTGGGCGATGTAGATGTAGCCACGCTCGACGAGTGCGCGCATCTGGCGGTAGAAGAACGTCAGGAGCAGCGTGCGGATATGCGATCCGTCGACGTCTGCGTCCGTCATGATGATGATCCGGTGATACCGGGTCTTGTCGGCGTTGAAATCGTCGAGGCCGATACCGCAGCCGAGCGCCGCGATCATCGTCTTGATCTCGTCGCTGCCGAGCATGCGATCGAAGCGCGCCTTCTCGACGTTGAGGATCTTGCCCTTGATCGGCAGGATCGCCTGGAAGCGCCGGTCGCGTCCCTGCTTGGCCGAGCCGCCGGCCGACTCACCTTCGACGATGTAGATCTCGCTCTGGGCGGGATCGCGTTCCTGGCAGTCCGCGAGCTTGCCGGGCAGAGAGCTGTTGTCGAGCGCACCCTTACGGCGGACCAGGTCGCGCGCTTTGCGCGCCGCTTCTCGCGCACGGGCGGCGTCCACGGCCTTGGCAATGACCTTCTTCGCGACGTTCGGATTCTCTTCCAGGTAAGCGCCGAGCTTGTCGTTGACGATCGCTTCGACGATGCCCTTGACCTCGGTGTTACCCAGCTTGGTCTTGGTTTGGCCCTCGAACTGCGGGCGCGGGATCTTGACGCTGATGACCGCGATCAACCCCTCGCGGATGTCGTCGCCGCCGATGTTCGCGTCCTTGAGATCCTTGGCGAGCCCGTTCTTGCCGACGTAGTAGTTGATCGTGCGCGTAAGCGCCGAGCGGAAGCCCGAGAGATGGGTGCCGCCTTCGTGCGTGTTGATGTTGTTGGCGAAGGTGTAGACCGTCTCAGCGTAGCTGTCGTTCCACTGCAGCGCGATCTCGACGTCGATGCCGTCCTTCTCGCCGTGCATGTAGATCGGCTTGTCGTTGACGACCGCCTTGTTCTGATTCAGATACTGCACGAAGGAATTGATGCCGCCTTCGTACAGGAACTTGTGGCTCTTGCCGTCGCGTTCGTCTTCGATCGTGATCGTGACGCCGCCGTTGAGGAAGGCCAGCTCGCGCAGCCGCTGCGCCAGCGTGTCGAAGCTGTATTCCGTGGTCTCGAAGATCTGGGCGTCCGGCTTGAAGGTGATCTTGGTGCCGCGCTTCTTCGTCGTGCCGGCAATCTCGAGATCGCCCTGCGGGTCGCCGCGCTCGTACTTCTGCTGGTAGACCTGGCCGTTGCGCCAGATCTCGAGATCGAGCTCTGCGGAAAGCGCGTTGACGACCGAGACGCCGACGCCGTGCAACCCGCCTGAAACCTTGTAGCTGTCGTTATCGAACTTGCCGCCGGCGTGCAGGACGGTCAGGACGACTTCAGCCGCCGACCGGCCGCTCGAATGCTGGTCGGTCGGGATGCCGCGCCCGTTGTCGACGACCGTGACCGAGTTGTCGATGTGCAGCGTGACGTTGATCTGGTCGCAGTGCCCGGCAAGCGCTTCGTCGATCGAGTTGTCGACGATCTCGTAGACGAGGTGATGGAGCCCGGCCGCACCGGTGGAGCCGATGTACATGGCGGGGCGCTTGCGGACCGCCTCGAGGCCTTCGAGGACCTTGATCTTGTCCGCACCGTAGTCACCGGATCCCTGGCCGTTGCCGTTACCGGAGTCAGGCCCATGCTCGGCTGGGGCCATGTGCTCACCGGACTGCTGCACCGGGCCTTCACCTGTCGCGGTCACTTGCTGTTCGTCGTTCTGGGGTTCGAATTGAGACATTCGGAGTTGGTCAGACCCTCATCGGCATGATCACGTAGGTGTAGTCGTAGCCCTCGGCGCCGACGGGCTTCATCACGGCCTGGCTCATCTCGTCCTTGAACTCGAGACCGACCGAGTCGGTTTCGACGACGGAGAGGAAGTCGAGGACGTATTGCGCGTTGAAACAGATCGTCACCGGCGGACCGTCGGTACTCGACGACGATGATTTCCTTGGCCTCGCCGAACTCAGGGCTGCTCGAAGCGATCTCGACCTTGCCCTTGTCGATCTGGAACTTCACGGCGCGCGAACGCTCGTTCGAGAGCAACGCCACGCGCTTCACGGCACTCGTGAGCCGGTCACGGTCGAACTCGATCCGCTTGTCGTTGCTCTTCGGGATGACTCGCTCGAACGCCGGGAACTGCCCGTCGATCATTCGCGAGATCAGCAGGCGTCCGCCGATGTCGAAGAACAGGTGATTCTCGCCGCGCTCGTAGCGGATATCGCCGTCGCCTTCAGAGAGCAGCCGGCCAAGCTCCAGCAGCGTTTTGCGCGGCAGGATCACGCGCTCTTCTTCCGCGCCCTTCCCCTTACCCTTGGCTTTCTCGCGCGGCACGCTGATCAGCGCCAGGCGGTGGCCATCGGTCGAGACCAGGCTCATCGAATCCGCGGCCTGGATGAACAGGGCGCCATTCAGAAAATACCTGGTGTCTTCCCCGGTGATGGCGAACTGCGTCTTCGACACCATGTGCTTCAGCACGTCGCGCGGGAGCGTCGCTGAGTATTCGCCGCTGCCGTCAGGCAGGGTTGGAAAATCTTCGCGCGGCAGCGTCTGCATCCGCGAGTCGAAGCGGTCAGCCGCGACCTTGACCCCGTTCTTGTTTTCTTCGATCCGGATGTCAGTGTCGGGTAACGCCTTGATGATCTCGTAAAGCTTCTTGGCCGGCAGCGTCAACGAGCCCGGCTTGGTCACCGACGCAGGGCAGCGGCTTCGCAGGCCGACTTCCAGATCCGTCGCGAGCAGCTTCACCTCTTCGCCGTTGGCCTCGATCAGCACATTGGCGAGGATGGGAATCGTGTTCTTGCGTTCGACGATGCCTTGGAACAACTGCAGTTCGCGTAACAGATCAGCCTTGCGTACGACCAGTTCCATAAGTGCTGAGCCTCGCGGGAGGAAGCGCCGGAGGCGCGCTTATCCCTTCTTGTGAAGAGGAGAAATAGAGAACAAAGAATTATAACAAGAAAGAGGCGCTGTGGAAATCACAATATCGGACTCTTAGTCCTTGCATATGTGTGATTTAGCCTGTGCACCGGCTTTCGGGTACTACGGCGGGGAAATCGGCGGATGAACGGCGGAAAAATCCGGCACCGTGGCGGCGCACAAACCATCCGCAGGCCGGCGCCGACACGGCTGTGGAAAACCGGCCACGGCGCCTATTTCTCCTAGCGCAGCGACTCCGACAGGGTGTTGAGAAGCGTGTTGAAATCTCCGTCGCGCTTTCGGAGTTCTTCGATCTTGCGGACCGAGTGGATCACGGTCGAGTGATGTTTGCCGCCAAAGCTGCGGCCGATTTCAGGCAGCGACGCGTTCGTGAGCGCCTTGCACAAATACATCGCGATCTGCCGCGGCATGGCGACCGACTTCGAGTTGTTGCGCGATTTCAACTCCGTGAGTTTCAGCTGGTAGTAGTCGGCGACGAACTTCTGGATCACTTCGATCGTCACGGCGCGATCGTCGTGCTGCAGCACGTTGCGGAGCACGTCCTGCGCGAGTGAGAGCGAAATCTCCCGGCCAGTGAGTGATGCATACGCCACCAGGCGGATCAACGAACCCTCGAGCTCGCGGATGTTCGACTTGATCTTCCCGGCGATATAGAGCGCGACGTTGTCGGGCAGACCGACCCCTTCAGCCTCCGCTTTCCTCTTGAGGATGGCGACTTTGGTCTCGAGATCCGGCGACTGGATGTCGGCAATGAGCCCCCACTCGAATCGCGAACGCAGACGCTCCTCGAGCTGTGGGATCTCGTGCGGCGGACAGTCGCTGCTGATGACGATCTGCTTCTGCGAGTCGTAGAGCGCGTTGAACGTGTGAAAGAACTCGGTCTGGGTGCCTTCCTTGCCGGCCAGGAACTGAATGTCGTCGACGAGCAGGATGTCGACGCTGCGATATCTCTCACGGAAGTCGAGGATCCGGTCGTAACGGACGGCGTTGATCATCTCGTTCATGAATCGCTCGGACGAGATGTAAGTCAGCTTCAGGGTCTTGAGGTGATTGAGCACGTAATGCCCGATTGCGTGCATCAAGTGCGTCTTGCCGAGGCCAACGTCGCCGTAGATGAACAGCGGGTTGTACGACCGCGACGGCGCTTCGGCCACCGCCCGGCAGGCCGCATGCGCAAACTGGTTGGACGGCCCGACGATGAACGTGTCGAAGGAGTAGCGGGGCGCGAGGCCGCCGACCTGGCCGTCTTCTACGGCAAGTTCTGGCTCAACAGGAGCGCCTTCCGCAGCAGGGACGACGACCGTGACGACGGGAGAATCGTCGGTGACGAACGCGACAGTGGCGCCCTTGCGGTCAAGTTCGCCGAGAGCTTCCTCGATGACCGCGGAGTAGTGCTTTGTCAGCCAGTCGCGGAACAGGGCGTTCGGCACCCGGATCCGCAGATTTCCGCCCTCGTCGGCGACAAACGACGTGGGCTTGAACCACGTGTAAAAGCTGTGCCGATTGACTTTAGTCTCGATCCTGGCGAGGACGTTGTCCCAGATGTTCGCCGGTCATTTACGCATGAGCTTCGCGTACTCTGGACTTTCGCCCCGGTCAGCCCGGCTGTTAGCCCGGGACCAACCGTCACTCGACCAGAAAACATCAATGAAATCGGGCACGTTTACAGCTTTCGCCCGGTGCGGTCCGGCGTGATTCGGTCTTCCCGAGGGTCAGATTTCGGAAAACCTTGGCTTTTCCACATTTTTTTCCACAACTGTGGAAAACTTCGGGGGGAGACCCTACGGACGTCGCGGGAAAATGGACTTTAACATAGGCCTGCTTCATTGACACCACCACACCGTGCCCGTTAGTATCTAGGTTTCTCCGGAGCCTTTTCGCTCGTTACTAGGGGTTTTAGATCATGAAGCGTACTTTCCAGCCCAACCGGCGGCACCGTGCGAAGACCCACGGATTCCTCACCCGGATGGCGACCAAGAATGGCCGGCTGGTGCTGAAGCGCCGGCGCGCCAAGGGCCGCAAGCGCCTGACCGTTTCCTCGTCCTAACGCGACGCGCGATGCCGCCGCACCCGTTTGGCAAGTCTCAACGCGTGCGCCGGCCGAGCGAGTTCAAGCGGGCGTTCAGTGCCGGTTACCGGGTGTCGTCACGGTATTTCACCTTGATCCTTCTGCCCGGCGCGGCGCCTCCACTCACACCGGGGTCAGCACGGCTCGGGATCGTGGCCTCGCGAAAGCTCGGTGACGCGGTTCGCCGCAACCGGGCCAAACGACTCATTCGCGAATTTTTCCGGCACCTCGAACCGATGCCGGTTGCTGCGGTCGATGTCGTGGTCATTCCTCGTCGCGAATTGTTTGATGCTCCCTACAGCGATCTCGAGCGCGACTTCCGCACAGCCTGGCAGCGCGGTGTCTCGCGGCTCCAGCCGGTCCATGCTGGTTGATGCCGCGGCGGCCGTCGACGCCGTACGGCCTAACGCCGCGCAGCGCGTGGTGCTGCGCGCGATCCGCGGCTACCAGCTGCTCTTCGCTCCCATGTACTCCGGCTCGTGCCGGTTTCTTCCCTCGTGCTCGGCATACGCCTCTGAAGCGGTTGAACGTCACGGCGTCCTCCGCGGTGGCGCGCTGGCGATTCGGCGCCTGATGCGCTGCCATCCGTTCGGCGGTCACGGACATGATCCTTGCCCCTGACTCAATAAGTTTTATAAATGGAAAAGCGCGTTCTTCTCGCCATCGTCCTGTCATTCGTCGTGCTGTACGGCTACCAGGCGATGTTCCCGCCGCCCGAGCCCTTGAAGCCCGTCCCGGCGGCGCAGACACCCGGCACACCGCAGGGCGCTACGGCTGGCGGCGCGACCGCAGCGGCGACGCCGGCTGATGCGGCGCCTGTCGAACTGGCCGCCGCGGCGAGCCCGGTCGTCGGCGACACCGCCGAACACGACGTCACCTTCGAGAACGGCTCGGTGCGCGCGATCTTCTCGACGCGTGGAGGTGTGATCAAGAGCTGGCGCCTCAAGAAGTATTTGAACGCCGCGAAGGAACCACTCGAACTGGTCCCGCAGGACGCACCGGCAGGACTGCCAAAGCCCTTCACCTTGTCGGTACCGGACGACGCCGTCTCGAAGACGCTGGCACAGGCGCTGTATCGCCCGAGCGCGACAGCGGTGGATTCGTCCGGCGCGCCCCAGACGCTTTCGTTCGAATATCAGGACGCCTCGGGACTCACCGCCAAGAAGGAGTTCTCGTTTCACCCGGACTCCCCCTACGTGCTGCACCTGTCGGCGAGCGTGACCCGAGGATCAGAAGCACTTATCCCTACGATCCAGTGGGGTCCAGCCATCGGGACGAATCTCGAGGTGAACACCAGCGGCTACAACGCGCCGCCGCAGCCGATCTATTACACCGACGGCGACGTTGAGCGTATTGCCGCGAAGGACGTCGCTGAGATTGCGGACCAGAAGGGCACCTACGGATTCGCCGGCGTCGACGACCACTACTTCATGAGCGCGGTTGTGAACCCGACCGGACCGGTCCGGCTGCAGTACCAGGTCATTCCGATCGCGCCGAAGGATCCGGCGGAAGATCCGCCGCCGCCGTACATCACCTGGGCCGCGACTTTTGCCGGGGCGCCGAGTGGCGCGGCATTTTTCTTTGGGCCGAAGGACTTCGACGTCCTTGCCGCGATCGATCGCGACCTGACCCGGGCGATTCACTTCGGAATGTTCTCCTGGCTCGTCGTGCCGCTACTGCGGGCGCTCAAGTGGGTGAACGTCTATATCGGGAACTACGGCTGGTCGATCATCGCGCTCACCGTCCTGATCAACGTCGTCATGTTCCCGTTGCGGCACAAGAGCGTCGTCTCGATGCGGCGGATGCAGGAGATCCAGCCGGAGGTCAAGGCGATCCAGGATCGCTACGCCAAGCTGAAGATGACCGACCCGGCGCGGCAGAACCAGAACAAGGAAATGATGCAGCTCTACAAAGAGCGCGGCGTCAACCCGGCGAGCGGGTGCGTGCCGATGCTGCTGACGCTGCCGGTCCTGTTTGCGTTCTACGCGATGTTGTCGGTGGCGATCGAGTTGCGCGGCGCGCCGTTCGTTGGCTGGATCACCGACCTGTCGCACTACGATCCGCTCTTCATCACACCGGTGCTGATGGGGATCACGCAGTTCGTCCAGACCAAAATGACGCCGTCGACTGCCGATCCGACGCAGCAGAAGGTCATGATGCTGATGCCGCTGATGTTCATGTTCATGTTCATCTGGGCGCCGAGCGGACTGGTGCTCTACTGGACCGTGAGCAACCTCTGGGCGATCGGCCAGCAGGCGGTCACGAACAAAATGATCGGACCGGCGAACGTGCGCGTCGTCCGTCCACCGGCGGAGCGCCGGGTGAAGAACGCCGGCGGCGGGAAGTCTGATGCTGCCAAGGAGCGGAAGTAAATGGAACTGAACGAACGGGTCCGTGCATTCACGTCCGACACCCTCGCCGCGATGGGGCTGACCCTCGATGTCGTGATCAACGACACGCCCGATGGCATCCGGGTCGAGATTTCCGGCGACGGCGGCGAGGCGCTGCTTCGGCGGCGCGCCGAGGCGCTCGACGCACTGCAGGTCATCGTCAACACCGCGTTCCGCCGCGAGTTGAACGACGACCGGTCCTTCACGGTCGACTGTCTCGACTACCGGAAGGGCAAGGATGAAGAACTGCGGCAGATGACGCGGTTCACGATGGAGCGCGTCAAGACCAACCGCTCGCAGCAGGAGATGGGCCCGCTCAACCCGTACGCCCGCCGCATCGTTCACATGACGGTCGCGGAAGATCCCGCGCTGGCATCAGAGAGCATCGGTGATGCGTTCCTGAAGACCGTCATCATCTCGATGCGCAAGTGAAAGCCGGCGCGTGTTCCAGACCGATGACACGATCGTCGCGATCGCAACGCCCGCTGGACGCGGGGGCATCGGGATTGTCCGGGTCAGCGGTCCTGATGCGCTGCGCATCGCGACGCGCGCTGACCGGTCGAGAACGCTTCGACGCACGGCACGCGACGCTCGTTCGCATCGGCGCCCGCGAAGCGTCGGATCAGGCGATCGTCACCAGTTTCCCCTCGCCCGCTTCCTACACCGGCCAGGATGTCGTCGAGATCAGTGCGCACGGCAGCCCCGTGCTGCTACACGCGATCGTGCGCTCGGCGATCGATGCCGGGGCGCGACTCGCCGAGCCTGGCGAGTTCACCCTGCGTGCTTATCTGCACGGACGAATGGATCTCGTTCAGGCCGAAGCGGTCCAGGATCTCGTCGCCGCGGTCACTCCCCTGCAGGCGCGGACGGCGTTCGATCAACTCGAAGGGACGCTGACCGAGCGCATCAGGGCGATCGACGCGACGTTGTTCGATTTGTCAGCCCGGCTCGAGGCGTCACTCGATTTTGCCGGGGAGGGTTATCACTTCGTGGAGCCCGATCGGGTCGCGTCGGAAATCAGCGGCATCATCGCCAGCATCGATACACTGCTCGGCGACGCGCGCGCGGGCCGGCTGGTGCGAGAAGGCGCGCAGGTGGTGATCGTCGGGCGGCCGAACGCCGGGAAGTCCACGCTCTTCAACGCGCTGGCGGGGAGCGGGCGAGCGATCGTCACCGAGATTCCCGGAACGACGCGCGACCTGCTCACCGAGACAGTCGACATCGGCGGCATTGCGGTGACGCTCGTCGACACCGCCGGCATCCGCGCCGAGCCGTCCGACGCGGTCGAGACGGAAGGCATTGCGCGGGCGCGAGCGGCGTCCGAGCGCGCGGACCTCGCCGTCCTGGTACTCGACCGCTCGCGGCCCCTCACCAGTGACGATCACGCGTTGCTCGACACGATTCGACAGGGCGTGCATGTAATCGTGGCCAGCAAAGCCGACCTGCCGGCAGCATGGAGCGATGAGACAGTGAGCGGGATGCCGGTGGCGGCTGCGGCTGGTGAAGGCCTGCGGGAGTTGCGTGACGCAGTAACGTTGGGACTGGGCCTGACGCGGACGGACCGTGATACTCCGGCGATCACCAACATCCGCCACGTGGAGCTGCTCAGTCGAGCGCGCGTCGCACTCTCGCGTGCAGCAGGAGGCAGCCGCTGCCGGCGTGCCCGAGGAATTCGTCGCCGCAGACGTGACCGAGGCGCGAACGATGCTGGAGGAGATCACCGGGCATCGGACCGCTGATGACACGTTGCACGCGATCTTCGACAGGTTCTGCATAGGGAAATGAACTCAGTGGGGATGCATCTCTACGACGTGATCGTGGTCGGCGCCGGGCACGCCGGAATCGAGGCCGCCTGGGCGGCCGCCGGTCTCGGCTGCTCTGTCGCGATCTGCACTCTCTCTGATGGCACTATTGGTCACATGCCCTGTAATCCGGCAGTCGGAGGGACCGCCAAGGGGCATCTGGTTCGGGAGATCGACGCGCTCGGCGGTTTGATGGGAAAAGCCATCGATGCGACTGGTATTCAGTTCAAGCTTCTCAACCGGAGCCGGGGACCTGCGGTCTGGTCGCCTCGAGCCCAAGCCGACAAGAAGCTTTACAGCGCATGGGTTCGCGACGCGCTGCGGTCAGTCCCGGAAATCGACTGGATTTTTACGCCTGCGACAAGAATCCTGGCCGGTGCCAGCGGCGTAGAGGCACTGGAGCTCGCAGACGGCAGCACGGTGACCTGCCGCGCCCTGGTCATCACGACCGGGACGTTCCTGAATGGCCTCGTCCACATCGGCCCCGAGCAGCGGCCCTCCGGACGCGCCGGCGAACCGCCCTCGCGTGACCTTGCCGAGTCCTTGAAAGCCTTCGGCTTCAAGTGGGGTCGGCTCAAGACCGGAACTCCGCCCCGACTCGATCGCCGATCGATCGACTTCGGCCGCTTCGACGCCGAGCACGGCGACGATCCGCCGGTGCCTTTTTCCTTCGAAACCGACTCGATCACGCGGCCACAGATCGACTGCCATCTGCTCTACACGAACGACCGCGTTCACGACCTCGTTCGGGCCAGCATCAACCAATCTCCGCTGTTCAACGGACAGATCGCCGGTATTGGCCCGCGGTATTGCCCGTCGCTCGAGGACAAGGTGATGCGCTTTCCGGACCGCGAGCGACACCAGATTTTCCTGGAGCCTGAGGGTCTGGACGTCGACGAGATCTACGTCAACGGCTTCTCCATGAGTCTTCCGCCGGAGATCCAGAACGATCTCGTGCACGCGCTGCCAGGGCTGGAAGAGGCAGTCATGATGCGGCCCGGTTACGCGGTTGAATACGACTTCATCCAGCCGACCGAGCTCAGGGCCAGCCTGGAAACGCACCGCGTCCCGGGTTTGTTTCTCGCTGGGCAGATCAACGGAACGTCCGGCTACGAAGAAGCAGCCGCGCAGGGTCTGATGGCGGGGATCAACGCCGCTCGATCGGTGCGAGGCGAAGCGGCATTCACGCTGGGGCGCGACGAGGCTTACATTGGCATTCTCGTGGACGATCTCACCACCAAGGGATGCCTCGAGCCCTATCGGATGTTTACGTCGCGCGCCGAGCACCGACTCCTGCTTCGGACCGACAACGCGGACCTGCGCCTGACGCCTCGTGGTCGCGAGATCGGGCTCGTTTCTGACGCGCGATGGGATCGCTATCGCGGACGCCGCGCCCGTTTCGACAAGAACTGCGAAACGATCCGAACGACCACCGTTACGGTGCCAAACGGATCGCGCGTGCCCGCCGCCCGCGCTCTCAAGCAGCCCGAGGTCTCGCTGGACGGATTGGTAGCGGCCGGCGAGTTGGCGTTCGACACGACCGAAGCCTCGCGCCTGCTCGATCTGGCCAGCACCGAGACCGAGTTCCGTTACGAGGGTTACCTGCGCCGCCAGTTTGCCTCTGTGGAGCGGCTGCGCCGCCAGGAAGGCCGCGCCATTCCGGACGCTTTCCCCTTTGCCTCGATCCCAGGGCTCTCCCGCGAGATGGTCCAGCGCCTCGGCGAAGTCCGTCCCGCGACGCTTGCCCAGGCCTCCCGCATTCCTGGCGTAACCCCCGCCGCTGTCGCGGTTGTTGCCGCTTACATCGATAAGGCTTCGCGTCGCGCCTGAAGGCGCGGGCGAGCGCTCACTCAAGCGAGCGTTCGGTATAAGCTCCCGTTTGTTGGCTCGCGACTTCAGGACACGACTTGCGCGCAGGGCGTCGAAGTGCGGCGTCTTCCTCGACGAGGCACTCGCCTCTGGACTCGTCACGTACTACGACCTGCTCGCCCGTTGGAATCGCAAGATCAACCTGACGTCGCTCGAAGACCCCGACGAAGCGATTGACCGCCTCCTCCTCGAACCAGTGATTGCGGCCCGGCATCTCTCTCCGGCGGTCGTGAATCTGATGGACATCGGATCGGGGGGCGGCTCCCCGGCGCTGCCACTCGCGTTGGCTTTGGGACCCCAGGTGCGGCTCACCATGGTGGAAGTGAAGGCTCGCAAGTCGGCGTTCCTCCGAGAGGCGGTCCGGCATCTGGGTCTCACCGATGCCCGCGTCGAGACCAGTCGTTACGAGGAACTACTCTCCCGTCCCGAGCTCCACGAGCGGTTCGACGTTCTCTCGATGCGCGCCGTCAGGGTCGAAGCAAAGGTCCTGATGACCCTGCAGGCATTTGTGCAGCCGGGCGGATCATTGTTGCTGTTTCGCGGGCCCACTGGAGCTGAAGTGCCAGCGGGTGTGTTGCACCCCCTCGAATGGCAGTCAACGGTTCCTTTGGTCGAGGCACTGCAGAGTCGGATGAGCATCCTCCGGAAGCGTTCGGCAGGCTCAAATGTTCCACGTGGAACAATTCAGGCGTAACAGGGTGGGGTAGAATCGATTTGAAACCGTCCATGACGCCAGCTTGGCTGATTGTTGGTCGAACACCATAATGACTGCCCGCATCTTATCCATCGCCAATCAAAAGGGCGGAGTCGGCAAAACCACTACAGCGATCAATCTGGCCGCATCGCTGGCCCTGGCGGACCAGAAGGTCCTCCTCGTCGACATGGATCCCCAGGCGAACCTGACCAGCGGTGTCGGACTCAAAGGGCAGGCGTCCCCAGCCGGCACTATTTACGAGGGCCTGACGCGCGACGTCGAGGACCCGGCGACGTTCGTGTTGCCCACACAGATGGCGGGCATGTTTCTCATTCCCGCCGATCGCAATCTGACCGGCGCGGAGATCGATCTCGTCACCATCCCGAATCGCGAGTCGCGTCTCCGTAACCTTCTGCACGGGCTGCGCGACCAGTTCGACTACATCTTCATCGACACGCCGCCGTCGCTCGGACTGCTGACGCTGAACTCCCTCGTTGCCGCCGACGCGGTCCTCATCCCTCTCAACTGCGAATACTTTGCCCTCGAAGGACTCGCCGATCTCGTCGCCACACTGCGTCGCGTGCGTGGCGCCTTCAACCCGGGTCTCGACATCGCCGGCGTGCTGATGACCATGCACGATGAGCGCACGAACCTTGGTCAGCAGGTCGCACGCGACATCCGCGCGTTCTTCACCGATCGCGTCTACAAGACCGTGATCCCGCGCAACGTGCGTCTCGGCGAAGCACCAAGTCACGGATTGCCGGTCGTCCTCTACGACGTGAAGTCCCGCGGCGCCGAAGCGTATGTCACGCTCGCCCGCGAGTTCCTGGCGCGTGAAACCGCGCCACTGGCCGCACCCGCAACGGAACACCACCATGGTTGAAAAACGCCCTGCACTCGGACGCGGCTTGTCCGCGCTCATTCCCGAAGCGCCAGTCGCCGCTCCGCCCGCGGCAACGGAACGCGCACTCGATGTCGACATCGATCTGCTCCGGCCGAATCGCTTTCAGCCCCGCACGGTCATGGACGATGCGCGCATCGAGGAGCTGTCGCGATCGATCAAGACGCAGGGCGTCATTCAGCCGATCATCGTCCGCAAGGCCGAGAAGGGATACGAGATCATCGCCGGCGAGCGGCGCTGGCGCGCCTCACAGATGGCCGGACTCCTGAAGGTCCCGGTCGTCGTTCGTGACATCCCCGAAGAGCGGCTGCTGGCGGTGGCGCTGATTGAAAACGTCCAGCGCGAGGATCTGAACCCGATCGAAGAAGCGATGGCGTACCGGCGGCTCGCCGACGAGTACAACATGACCCAGGATCAGATTTCGGACGCAGTCGGCAAGGACCGTTCGACAGTCGCCAACGTCATGCGGTTGTTGAAGCTGCCCCGGGAAGTCCGCGAAAACGTCGGCGCGGGATCATTGACGATGGGCCACGCCCGGGCGCTGCTGTCACTGCCCGACGAAGCCGCGCAGCTCCAGGTGTCGCGCGAGGTTGTCTCGCGCAATCTCTCGGTCCGAGAGACCGAGGGAATGGTGAAGAAGGCGGTCGAGCCAGCCAGGCCGCGAGAGGAAGTGCAGAAAGACGTCCACACGCGCGCCGCTGAAGAAAAGCTGCGCTTCGCGCTCGGCACGCGCGTCCGCATCGTCCGCAAAGGCAAGGCAGGACGGATTGAGGTGGACTTCACGAGTGAAGACGAGTTGCATCGCATCTACGAGCAGCTGACTAGAGGGTGATGCGCATTGGGAGTTGGGAGTTCGGGAGTTGGGAGTTACGAACTGAGCGAAGGGAGGTGAGTGAAATGAAGCGTCTGACCGACTATTCCGCCTGCGCCGGTTGAGCGAGCAAGCTCGCCGCTGGTGAGCTCGCCCAGGTCCTGGGCGACATGCCCGTATCGAACGACCCCCGTGTCCTGATTGACTACCGGACGGCGGACGATGCAGGTGTGTACAAGCTCGATGAAACGCGCGCGCTCGTGCAGACGGTTGATTTCTTTACGCCCATCGTCGACGACCCGTTCGTCTACGGACAGATCGCCGCCGCCAATTCGCTGAGTGACGTCTACGCCATGGGCGGCCGTCCTCTCACAGCGCTCGCTATTGCCGGCTTCCCCAAGGATGCCGACCGCGCGTTGCTGTCGCAGATCTTTGCCGGCGGGCTCGACATCCTGACCAAGGCAGGGGTGGCGCTGCTCGGGGGCCACACCGTCCAGGACCAGGAGATCAAGTTCGGCTACGCGGTGACGGGCGAGATCGACCCGCGCCGAATTCTCGCCAATGCGGGCGCCAGGCCCGGCGACCGGCTCCTCCTCACGAAGGCAATCGGCACCGGGATCATTGCCACGGCCCTCAAGTTTGGGCGAGCGCCCGAACATTCTGTGGCAGCAGCCGTCCAGTCGATGATCACTCTGAACAAAGCGGCCGGGGAGTTGATTGCCGCCCTGCCCGCCGGCGTCGTCCATGCCTGCACTGACGTCACCGGCTTTGGCCTCATGGGCCATGCCTCCGAGATGGCGGCCGCGAGCGGTTGCTCTCTCGAGATTGATGCTGCCCGCGTTCCGATCCTGGATGGAGCCCGCGAGCTCGTCAGTGGCAACGTTCCCGGCGGCGGCCGCACCAACCGGCAGCACTTTGGCGCCCGCATCGAAATCGCGCCCTCGGTCGATCCGGCCGTGGCTGACTTGCTCTTCGATCCACAGACGTCCGGCGGTCTTCTCGTCGCGATCGATCGGACCGCCGCGGACAGCACGCTCGCGGCGCTGCAGGCGATCGGCGTCGCGGCCGTCGCGGTCGGGGACGTCCGCGAAGGTGGTGTTCCGCTGATCCGGGTCCGTTAGGGCTGTTCCATCGATTTTGCTGGCAGATTCTGTCACCTTGTGCGCAAAACGTACAAGCTGCTCGTTGCGCCCACACCGCCGTCGATGGTATAAATTGACGTTTTGTGTCGTCGCTGAAATCAGCGACTGAACTACGTTTGTTCGGAGAGGTCACGTGCTCCCGGATCTATCGGTCCTCTGGGTCATCTTTTTTGTCATGCTGCTGACGGTCATCATCGACCGCCTGCTGCTCCGTCCTTTGCTCGCCGTCATGAATGCGCGCGAGCAGGCAACGCGCTCGGCGCGCGAGCTGGCCGAGCGTTCGGCCAATCAGGCCCGTGCCGCCGCCGCAGAATTCGACCAGAAGACCACCGCCGCTCGAACCGAGATTTACAAGCAGATGGACGAGATGCGCCGGAGCGCTCTCGCAGAGCGCACGGAAGCCATGTCCCGCACGCGCGCCGAGGCCGATGCCCAGGTCGCCGCCGCATCGAACCAGTTGAAGGCCGAGACCGAAGAAGCCAAGCGCCGCCTCGAAGCGGACGCCGACGCGCTCGGGGCCGCCGTCGCCGAACGGATCCTCGGCCGCCAGGTGTCCTGACCTCTCATGAATCGTTCGAGACTCATCACTCTCACTACCCTGCTTGTCTGCGCCGGTGGCACGACGCCTCTCTTCGCGGCCGAAGGCGGCAACGCTGTCGTTGAAGTGGGCGCGAAACTCCTCAACTTCGGACTGTTGATTGGCGTTCTCGTCTACTTCTTGCGCTCACCGATCGCCGCGCACCTGGTGTCGCGAAGCGCGCAGATCCGGCAGGATCTTGTCACCGCCGCTGAGATGCGGGCCGCCGCGACCGCCCAACTTGCAGAGATCGACAAGCGGATGCAGGCCCTGCCCGCGGAACTCGAGGCGCTGAAACGCCAGGGCGCGGAAGACGTCAAGGCCGAGCAGGCGCGGATCGCGCAGACAGCCGCCGAGGAACGAACCCGGCTGCTCGAACTGACGCGGCGCGAGATCGACATGCGGATGCGGGTCGCGCGTCGCGAACTGACTGAGCATGCCGCGGCTCTCGCGGTGGACGTCGCCGAAACACGCATCCGCCGCACGATTACTCCCGACGATCAGATTCGCCTTGTCGATCGCTACGCGACCCAGCTCGCCGCACCCGGCGGAGCCGCCGCGAGGGGAACCCGATGACCAGTCGCGGCGCCGCTACCCGCTACGCCCGCGCGCTATTTGACGTCGCGCGTAAAGAAGGCGACATCCAGCAGGTCGGCCGCGACATCGCGGCGTTTGCCGGGCTTGTCGCCGGCAACGAGTCGTTGGCACGCGTGTTTGCCAATCCAGCCATCCCGGCACAACGCAAGCGCGCCGTTGTCGAACAGCTGTTCGCCGCCGCGGGTCCGATCAGCCCGATCGTGTTCAAGCTCGTGCTCATGCTCGCCGAACGCGACCGGCTCGTGTTGTTGCCCGAACTGGCGACCGCCTACGAAGCACGGTTGATGGAAAACGCGCAGGTGGTTCGCGCCCAGCTCACCACCGCTGTTGAGTTGCCGCAGGACCGCATCGCCTCGCTCCAGCAGGGGCTCGCGCGCGCGACCGGGCGCCAGGTACAGCTCGAGACCCGCGTCGACTCGTCGATCATCGGCGGCGCCGTGGCCCGGATCGGCAGCACCGTGTATGACGGCAGCGTCACGACCCAGTTGCAGAAGGTAAAGGAACGTTTGGTCGCCGCGGCGGCAGAGTAGGCCCCGCCTTCAGGCTGGGCGAGACACAAAACAACATGGACATCAAAGCAGAAGAAATCTCCAAGATCATCCGCGACCAGATCGGCAGCTACGCGGTCGACGTCGACGTAGCCGAAGTCGGCACCATCGTCACGATCGGTGACGGCATCGCGCGCGTGCATGGTGTCGAAAAGACGATGGCGGGCGAGATGCTCGAGTTTCCCCACGGGATATTCGGCATCGCGCTGAACCTCGAAGAGGAAAGCGTCGGCGCCGTGTTGCTCGGCGAGTTCAAGGACATCCGCGAAGGTGACCCGGTCAAGCGCACCGGGCGCATCATCTCGGTGCCGGTCGGCGAGGAGCTGATCGGCCGCGTCGTGAACGCCCTCGGCCAGCCGATTGACGGCAAGGGCCCGATCGTCACGAAGCGCTTCATGGAGATCGAACGCATCGCCCCGGGTGTCGTCGACCGGCAGCCGGTCAAGGAGCCGATGCAGACCGGCCTCAAGGCGATCGACTCGATGGTGCCGATCGGCCGCGGTCAGCGCGAGCTGATCATCGGCGACCGCCAGACCGGCAAGACCGCGGTCGCCATCGACGCGATCATCAACCAGCGCGGCAAAGACGTTATCTGCATCTACAACGCGATCGGGCAGAAGCAGTCCACGATCGCGCAGGTGGTTCGCACCCTGGAAGAAGCCGGCGCGATGGAATACACCATCGTCGTCGCTGCCGGTGCCTCGGATCCGGCGCCGCTGCTTTACATCAGCCCCTACTCGGCCTGCACGATGGGCGAGTTCTTCCGCGACAGCGGACGTCACGCGCTGGTGGTCTACGACGACCTCTCGAAGCACGCGCAGGCGTATCGCGAAATCTCGCTGCTGCTCCGCCGTCCGCCCGGCCGCGAAGCGTATCCCGGCGACGTCTTCTATCTGCACTCCCGCCTGCTCGAGCGCGCCGCGAAGTTGAACAAGGCGAACGGCGGCGGTTCGTTGACGGCGCTGCCGATCATCGAAACGCAGGCCGGTGACCTCTCGGCCTACATTCCGACCAACGTCATTTCGATCACCGACGGCCAGATCTTCCTCGAGAGCGACCTGTTCCACCAGGGCGTGCGTCCTGCGATCAACGTCGGAAACTCGGTCTCGCGCGTCGGCGGCTCGGCCCAGGTCAAGGCGATGCGCCAGGTCGCCGGCTCGCTGCGTCTCGACCTCGCGCAGTACCGCGAGCTCGCGGCCTTCGCGCAGTTCGGCAGCGACCTCGACAAAGGCACGCTCAACCAGCTCAATCGCGGCAAGCGCCTGGTCGAAGTGCTGAAGCAGCCGCAGTACCAGCCGCTCCCGGTCGAGAAGCAGGTCATCATGATCTACGCGGCCACCAACGGTTACCTCGATGCCGTCGCGGTCGAAGACGTCCGCGTCTACGAGAACGAGCTGTTCCAGTTCCTCGACACACGCAAGCCACAGATGATGTCGTCGTTCGCGGAGAAGAAGCAGATCGACGATGCGATCAAGGCGGAACTTGGCCAGTCGCTCAAGGAATTCGGCGATCAATTCATCGCGGCCCGAAAGACCGCCGCAGCGGCCGTCTAACGACGGCCGCTAACTTCCAACTTCCAAGTCACCAACTTCCAAGCGGGAGGAACGGGTTTGGAGAGGTTAGAAGTTGGGCGTTGGGAGTTGACGAAGTCGGAACGAATTTGAAGCATGCCGTCACTACTGGATATTCGTAGAAGGATCCGCGCCGTCAAGTCGACGCAGCAGATCACCAAGGCGATGAAGATGGTCGCCGCGTCGAAGCTGCGCCGGGCGCAGGAGCGTACGACGCAGGCGCGGCCGTTTGCCTCGCAGATGCTGCGCGTGCTCAACAGCCTGGCGTCGCGCGTCGACCCGTCGATGCACCCGCTGCTCGACCTTCGCACGCCTCCGAAGGCGGGTGGAAAGGTCCTGCTGATCGTCATCACCGCCGACCGGGGGCTGTGCGGCAGCTTCAACACCAACGTCATCAAGTCGTCGGGGCAGTTCATCGCCGAGAATCCCGGGCGGGAAGTGGCGCTCGGCCTGGTCGGCCGGCGCGGCCGTGATTTCTTCGCCCGCCGCGGCTTCGAGGTCCGCTACGAGCAGGTCAACCTGTTCGCGAAGGTGAGCTACGAGCACGCCAAAGCGATTGCGCACGCCGCGATGGAAGCGTTCCTGAACAACGAGGTCGACAGCGTCTACCTCGTCTACAACGAGTTCAAGTCGGTCATGGTGCAGCGGGTCGTGATCGAGCGCCTGCTGCCGATCGCACGTCTCGACATCGACGCGCCGGAAGGTAACGCGCCGACGACCGATTACATCTACGAGCCGGCGCCCGAGCAGCTGCTGACGACGCTCATCCCGACCCACGTCGAGGTGCAGGTGTTCCGCGCGCTCCTCGAATCGAACGCCGCGTTCTACGCCGCCCAGATGACCGCGATGGACGCCGCGACGCGGAACTCGGGCGAGATGATCGAGAGCCTGACGCTCTATATGAACAAGGTTCGACAGGCGGCGATCACGCGCGAAATCATCGAAGTCGTTTCAGGCGCACAGGCGCTGTAAGAGCTATCAGCTATCAGCTGTCAGCTTCCGGCTGGCACTGGGCAGCTGGCCCACACGGAGAGAACGGGGATTTTTTGCTGACAGCTGAGAGCTGACAGCTGAGAGCTAACACATGGCAACAGCAGCACCCGCAGCACAGAAGATCGGCAAAGTCGTCCAGATCATCGGCCCCGTCGTCGACATCGAGTTCGAGGGCGGTGAACTGCCGGAGATCTACAACGCCGTCCACATCAAGTCGGACGGCGCCGGCGGCACCCCCATCGACGTCATCGTCGAAGTCGAACAGCACCTGGGCGAGAACCGCGTCCGCACCGTTGCCATGAAGCCGACCGACGGCATGCAGCGCGGCATGGCGGCCGTCGACACCGGCGCGCCGATCACGATGCCGGTCGGCGCCGCGACGCTCGGCCGCGTCATGAACGTGCTTGGCGAACCGGTCGACTTTCCCGACCAGCCCGTGCAATCCGCCGAGCGCTGGTCCATTCACCGCAAGGCGCCGAACCTCGAGCAGCAGTCGACCGAGTTGCAGATGTTCGAGACCGGCATCAAGGTCATCGACCTGCTCGAGCCCTACGTCCGCGGCGGCAAGATCGGGCTGTTCGGCGGTGCCGGCGTCGGCAAGACCGTCATCATCCAGGAGCTGATTCACAACGTCGCGATGAAGCACGGCGGCGTGTCGGTGTTTGCCGGCGTCGGCGAGCGGACGCGTGAAGGAAACGACCTCTGGCTCGAGTTCCAGGAAAGCGGCGTCATCAATGCCGAGGACCTGTCGAAGTCACGCGCCGCGCTCGTTTACGGCCAGATGACAGAGCCGCCGGGTGCGCGTCTGCGCGTGGCGCTGAGCGGCCTGACCGTCGCCGAGTACTTCCGCGACGCCGAGAACAAGGACGTGCTGCTGTTCATCGACAACATCTTCCGCTTCACGCAGGCGGGTTCTGAAGTCTCGGCGCTGCTCGGCCGCATGCCGTCGGCGGTCGGATACCAGCCGACGCTGTTGACCGAGATGGGCGAACTGCAGGAGCGGATCACTTCGACCAAGACCGGTTCGATCACGTCGGTCCAGGCGATCTACGTGCCCGCCGACGACTACACCGATCCGGCTCCGGCGACGACGTTCGCGCACCTCGACGCGACCACGAACCTGTCGCGCGCGATCGTCGAGCTTGGGATCTACCCCGCGGTCGATCCGCTCGCTTCGACCTCGCGCATCCTCGACGCCCGCATCATCGGCGAGGAGCATTACAACGTGGCGCGCCAGGTCAAGCAGATCCTCCAGCGCTACAAGGACCTGCAGGACATCATCGCGATTCTCGGCATCGACGAGCTGTCGGAAGAAGACAAGCTGACGGTCGGACGTGCCCGCCGCATCCAGCGCTTCATGTCGCAGCCGTTCTTCGTCGGCGAGCAGTTCACCGGTCTGCCGGGCAAGTACGTGCCCGTCGCCGATACCGTGCGCAGCTTCAAGGAGATCGTCGCCGGAAAGTACGATCATCTGCCCGAGCAGGCGTTCTACATGGTCGGCACGATTGAAGAGGCCGTCGAAAAGGCGGAAAAGATGAAGGCGGCGCAATAGGAGCTTTCAGCCATCAGTTCTCAGCGCTCAGCAAGATCGCAACAAGCTGAGCGCTGACAGCTGACGGCTAATAGCTGATAGCTTTATAGCCAATGCCCCTACCAACAGTAATTGACCTTCAGATCGTGACCCCCGACCGCCTGATCGTGCACGAGCAGGTGGACGAGGTGCAGCTGCCGGGCACTGAGGGCTACTTCGGTGTGCTGCCGGGTCACACCCCGTTGCTGGCGTCGCTCGCCGTCGGCGAGATGTGGTACCGCAAGGGGCAGGAGAAGACGTTCCTCTCGATCGCCGGCGGCTTTGCCGAGGTGTTGCCCGATCGGGTGACCCTGCTGGCGACGCTGGCGGAACGGGCCGAAGACATCGACGTGGCGCGCGCCGAAACCGCGAAGCAGCGCGCCGAGCAACGGCTGGCGCAGCCGCACGGTGAGATCGACTACGAGCGCGCGCGCGTCGCCTTACAAAAATCCATCATCCGCCTCCAGGTCGCGTCCCGCATTCCAGGCATGCGGGTCGGCGAAATGAAGCGCATGAGAGACACGAGGGCCTGACCCTCCGCATGCCTGCGCTCCCGCTCTCCTGGGCCGTCCGCACTGACGCCGGCCTTCGGCGCAGCAGCAACGAAGACAGCCACGCCGCGCGTCCGGATATCGGCTTGTTCCTCGTGGCGGACGGCATGGGCGGGCACGCCGCCGGCGAGGTCGCCTCCGGCGTCGTCGTGGAGTCGGTCGCGGCCTTCATCGAAGAGACGGCCGGCGCCGACATGAATCGCACCTGGCCCTTCCCTTTCGAACCCGAGCTCAGCCTCGAGGCCAACCGGCTCAAAGCCGCGTTTCGTCTCGCGAACCGGCGGCTTGCCGCCGCCATCGCCGACTCGAACGATCTTCGCGGCATGGCGACGACCGCCTCCGCGATCCTGCACGGCGCCAAGCACTCCTGTGTCGCTCACATCGGTGACAGCCGCGTCTACGTCCTGCGCGGTCAGGACCTGACGCAGATCACCGACGATCATTCGTGGGTGGAAGAACAGGTTCGCGCCGGGACGTTGACGGCAGAAGCGGCCCGGCAGCATCCCTGGCGCAACGTGGTCACGCGCGCGCTCTCGGGCGGAGATGATCCCGAGATCGACGTCGTCGAGATCAAGCCGGCGCCAGGCGAGCGATACCTGCTGTGCTCGGACGGCCTGTTCGGAGTCGTTGCCGATCCGCTGCTCGCGGAGATTCTTGCGGACCGGGCGGCCTCGCTCGATGAGATCTGTGGACGCCTGATCGAGGCGGCAAACGCCGCCGGTGGACCGGATAACATCACCGCGATGATTCTCCAGGTTGATGCTCCGTAACCTCGCGACGCTCTTTCGCTACCGCGGCCTGATCCAGAGCCTCGTATCGCGGGAGTTGAAGGCCAGGTATCGCGGCTCGGCGCTCGGGTTCTTCTGGTCCTTCATCAATCCCCTGATGCTGCTGCTGGTGTACTCGTTCGTGTTCGCGACGATCATGGATCAGCGGGCGAACGGGCTGCAGCACTACGAGCTGTTTCTTTTCTGCGGCCTGCTCCCCTGGACGTGGTTCTCCTCCTCGCTGCTCGAGTCGTCCGGGGTGCTCATCTCGGGTGGAAATCTGATCAAGAAGGTCCTGTTTCCTGCCGAGATTTTGCCAATCGTCACCGTGCTCTCGAACATGGTGCACTTCTTCTTCGGGCTCTCGATTCTCGCCGCGTTCATGCTCTGGTACCAGTGGCCGGTGAACGTCCTCGAGCTGGCGTGGTTTCCCGTCGCCGTGATCGTGCAGTTGATTATGACGCTCGGTTTCGCGCTGCTGCTGTCCGCGCTAACGGTGCACTTCAGGGACCTGCGCGACATTCTCGGCAACCTGATGACGTTCTGGTTTTTCTCGACGCCGATCATCTATCCGTTCATCGATCCTGCCACCGGTAAGGACGCCTTCAGCGGCTGGACCGCGAAGCTGCTTCAGCTGAACCCGTTCACGCACCTCGCCATCACCTACCAGGAGATCCTGTACTTCAAGGGACCGGTCGGGCACTGGTACTGGCTGCTGGTGCTCGGCGTGATCTCGATCGCCTTTTTCTTCTTCGGCTACTTCGTCTTCGACCGGCTGCGGGATACATTCGCGGAGGAAGTGTAGGCAGCCCTGAAGGGCTGCGCTACACGCCACGACAATGAACGCGATCGAACTCACCAACGCCTCCAAGGTCTACCAGCGCTATGGCCATCGCCGTCAGTTCGCAACGCTGAAGAGCGCGCTGCTATCGCGCAGCCTGGTGCGCGATCTCAATCCGGCCGAGACCTTCCTGGCGGTGAACAACGTCAGCTGCTCGGTGCCGAAGGGGCAGACGCTCGGCGTCATTGGACGCAACGGCTCCGGCAAGAGCACACTCCTGAAACTCGTCGCCGGCATTACCAAGCCGACCACCGGCACCGTGAAGGTGAACGGACGGATCTCGGCGTTGATCGAGCTCGGTGCCGGTTTCCATCCAGAAATCTCCGGACGCGAGAACGTCTTCATCAACGGGATCATGCTCGGTCTGACCAAGCGCGAGATCACGCGCCGGTTCGACGAGATCGTCGAGTTTGCCGAGCTCGAGGAGTTCATCGACGCCCCGGTCAAGAACTACTCGTCGGGGATGTACATGCGGCTCGGCTTCGCCGTCGCCATCCACGTCGACCCCGAGGTCCTGCTGGTCGACGAAGTGCTCGCCGTGGGCGATGAGGGCTTCACGCACAAGTGCCTCGACAAGTTCGCGGAGTTCAAACGCCGCGGTAAGACCATCCTCCTCGTGACCCATTCGCTCGGCCTGGTCGAGAAGTTCTGCGACGAAGCACTGTGGATGGACGGCGGACGCATGAAAGTGCAGGGCGACCCCAAGCGGGTCGTCGGCGCCTACGTCACGGACGTCGAGAAGTCCGAAGAGGTCCAGCTCGCTTCCGGTGACGCCAGGGCGAAAGCATCCGCCATCGTCGTGTCTCCGGACGAACCGTCCAGCGCCGTGCTTCCCGATCATCCGATCGAGACGGCCGAAGGGCCCGCGGATATGTTCCGCGCGACCGAGGGCCGCTGGGGCTCCCGTGAAATCGAGATCACCGCTGTCGATCTGATCGGCACCGAGGGTGTTGCCGGCCACGTCTTCCACAACAGCGAGCCGCTCTCGGTCCGGATCAAACTGCGGTCGCCAATCGCGATGGACGACTTTGTCGTCGGCATCGGTTTCTTCAACGCCGAAGGCGTCTGCTGCTACGGCACCAACACCAGCCTCGAAGAGTTCAAGTCCGTCCGGATCCTGGGGGATGGTGAGGTCACGTTCTCCGTGGATCGGCTCGACCTGGTCGAAGGCACCTACAAGCTGGACGTCGCGGTTCACAAGCTGGACGGCTACCCTTACGACTACCACCGCTTGCTTTACACGTTCCGCGTAAAGTCGCGTACGAAGGACGTCGGGATCTATCGTCCCCCGCACACCTGGAGCTTCTCGCCAACCGTCCAGTTCACCAAGGCGGAAGACTCGGCCTCATGACCCGGGACGCAGTGACGACGCCGCGCGTCAAAAGCCTCGAAGACGGCGCCGCCTACGCGGCCTCCGTCAGGGCGGATCGACGACGGGTGGTATTCACCAACGGCGTTTTCGACATCCTCCACCCCGGGCACGTCCGTTACCTGCAACAGGCGCGCGCGCTCGGTGACGTCCTGATCATCGGTCTCAACGCCGATACCTCCGTCCGTCGCAACAAGGGACCGCATCGGCCGATCAACGATGAGCAGGAGCGCGCCGAGATCCTGGCCGCGCTCGAATGCGTCGACTGCGTGGTGATCTTCGCGGAAGACACGCCCGCAGACATCATCCAGGCGATTCAGCCGGACATTCTCGTCAAGGGCGCCGACTGGGCCGAGGACGCCATCGTTGGCCGCGACACCGTCGAAGCGCGCGGCGGACGGGTAATTCGGGTTCCGGTCGAGCAGGGTTATTCGACGACCGAGATCATTCGAAAGGTTCGGGCTCACCAAACTCCAAACTCCAGATTCCGAACTGCCCCAAGCCGCGCTGATTGCCTCGATTTTCTTACGAGGGTTTAAGTTTGAACCCGTTCGGGGCGTTACGAACGGCCCCAGCGGTTTACAATTCAAGGTTCACGATCCATCGCCGCGACCACCCGTATGGCCACCTTCGCACCCACTTCACTGACCCTTCGCGCCCTGCTCAAGACCGCAACCGGTCGCGCCGGGATGGGTGTGCGTGCGTCGCGGGTGGCGGGGCTGACGCCGGCCGCCAAGGCGATGTACGTGGCCTCGGCGGCGAGCCGGGATCGCGTGCTGCTGATCGTGCCGACCGACGGCGAGGTCGAGCGCATGACCGGCGACGTCCGGTTCTTCATTACCGCGCTCGAAGGCCTCTCAGACACAGACGCCGAGCGCGCCGTCCTCCCCTTTCCTTCGCATGAAGTCGATCCCTATCGCGGCCTCGCCCCGCACATGGATATCGCGTCGGCCCGCGCCCGCGCCCTGCATGCATTGACGGCCGGCACCGCCCGGATCGTCATCGCCTCGGCCGCCGGCCTGTTGCCACGCGTCAGCACACCGCAGCACCTGCAGGCGACCTCGCTCTCGCTCGTGCCCGGGCAGGACATCTCCCCCACCGATCTCGGTGATCTGCTCGCGTCAGCCGGATACACGCGGCAGGATCCCGTCGACGAATCCGGCGAGTTCTGCGTGCGCGGTGGCGTGGTGGACTTCTACCCCGCCGGTGCGAAGCAGCCGGTTCGCCTCGAGTTCGTTGGCGACACCATCGAATCGATCCGGACTTACGATCCCGCGACGCAGCGCTCGATCCTGCCGATCGACCAGGCGGCGATCGTTCCGCTCCAGGATCTGCTGAGCGACGATGACGGGACTGATCGCTCGGCGACGGTCTTCGACTACTTCTGGGCGCACGGCAAGCCGAGCGTGCTGATCTCCGAGCCGGACGAAGTCCACGCCCATGGCGAGAAGCTGACCGAGCAGGTCATCGCCAGCTACGAAGAAACATCGTCCAAGGGCAACAAGGTGCCGGAGCCCGCGGCCCTTGTGATCCCGTGGAGCGACGCGCGGTCGTGGCTCGAGAGCGCGATTGCGCTCGAGACGCTCTCGATCGAAGACGAGCCTGGCCTGAAGCACATCGCCTCGCAGCCGGCGCAGGACTTCGGCGGCCGCATCAGCGACTGGGTTGCGGAAATCCGCCGTACGCGTGAACGCGGTGAGATCGTGCTCTTCGTCGCGGACTCGCACGGTCGCGCCGAGCGCACGGTTGAACTCCTCGCCGAGTACGAAGTCTTTGCCGTCCCGGTCGACCGGGCCGAAGACTCACGGACGGCCTCGGTCCTGGTCGCGCACGGCCATCTCACGAAAGGCTTCCGTCTTCCAGGCGCCGGCCTGCAGATCTGGGCAGAAGCGGACGTCTTCGAGGAAGAACGCAAGACCACCCACGAGCGTCGGCGCTCGGCGGCGCGGACGTTTCTCTCTGACTTCCGCGACCTCAAGGTCGGCGACCTCGTCGTCCATGTCGATCACGGCATCGGCATGTTCGTCGGGCTGAAGCGGATCGAAGTCGGGCCAGACGTCCAGGAATTCATGGAGCTTCGCTACTACGGCGAAGACAAACTGTTCGTCCCAGTCGAGCGGCTCGATCTCGTCCAGAAATACACCGGCGGCGCGAAGCCGGCGCTCGATCGGCTCGGCGGCACGACGTGGGAGAAAGCCAAGACGCGCGTCAAGAAGGCGATGCGCGACATGGCCGAGGAGCTGCTCAAGCTCTACGCCGCCCGCAAGGCCGTGCCGGGCCACGCCTTCACCGCCGATTCGCACTGGACCCAGGAGTTCGATGAAGCCTTCGAGTGGGAACTGACCGTCGACCAGCAGAACGCCGTGACCGACATCCGCGGCGACATGGAATCGCCGACGCCGATGGACCGCCTGCTCTGCGGCGACGTCGGCTACGGCAAGACGGAAGTGGCGATGCGCGCGGCCTTCAAGGCCGTGATGGACGGCAAGCAGGTCGCCGTCCTCGCGCCGACAACCGTTCTCGCGTCGCAGCACTTCAAAACGCTGAAGAGCCGTTTCGCCGCCTTTCCGGTTCGCATCGACATGGTGAGCCGCTTCCGCTCGAAGGCCGAACAGAAGCAGACGCTCGAGGATCTCGCCGCCGGCAAAGTCGAGATCATCGTCGGCACCCACCGCCTGCTGTCGAAGGATGTGCAGTATCGCGACCTCGGCCTTCTCATCGTGGACGAAGAGCAGCGGTTCGGCGTCGCGCACAAGGAGAAGATCAAGCAACTCAAGAAGCGCGTTGACGTATTGACGATGACGGCGACGCCGATTCCTCGGACGTTGAACATGTCCCTTGCGGGAATTCGCGACATGTCGATCATCGAGACGCCGCCGCGCGACCGCCTCGCGATCCAGACGAATGTCGTGAAATTCGACTCGGCGGTGATTGCGCGGGCGATTCGGACCGAGATGGAGCGCGGCGGACAGATTTACTTCGTCCACAACCGCGTCGAATCGATCTACTCGCTCGGCAACCTGATCACGCGCCTGGTGCCTGAAGCGCGCATCGGCATCGGCCACGGCCAGATGAATGATGATGCGCTCGAGAAGGTGATGGTCGACTTCGTGGCCCACAAGCACGACGTGCTGCTGGCCACGACGATCATCGAGAACGGGCTGGACATTGCGAACGCCAACACGATCATCGTGAATCGCGCGGATCGATACGGTCTCGCGCAGCTGTATCAGTTGCGTGGCCGCGTCGGACGATCAGATCGTCGTGCCTATGCGTATCTGCTGGTCCCGCCGGACGAGTCCCTCTCCCCTGTCGCCAAGAAGCGCCTGGCGGCGATTCGCGAGTTCAGCGATCTCGGTAGCGGCTTCCGCGTCGCCGCGATGGATCTCGAGATCCGCGGCGCCGGCAACCTGCTCGGCGGCGAGCAGAGCGGCCAGATCGAGGCCGTCGGCTTTGATACCTACATGAAGCTTCTCGAGCAGACGATCAAGGAGCTCAAGGGTGAGGAGCTGGAGGACGAGGTCCGCTCGAACGTCAATCTGCGCGTCGACTTGCGGATCGACGAAACCTACATCCCCGACATGAACCAGCGGCTGACCGTGTATCGCCGGATGGCGGCCGTCCGCACCGCGGACGAGTTGCGGAAGTTGGTCGACGAGGTCCGCGACCGGTACGGTGCACCGCCTGAAACCGTCCTCAACCTTGCCGAATATGCGTCCATTCGACTCATGTCTGACAAGCTCCGGCTCGAGTCGGTAGACCGGGAAGCGCAGACGGTCGTCTTAAAGTTCAGACAGGACGCCAGATTGGACCCGAAGTGGCTCTTCAATCTGGTCCAGCAGCGTGGGGATCTGACCCTGGTGCCGCCGGCCACTTTGAAGCTCAACCTGGCTGGCCCAGCCGTTCGTCCGGCGCCGAGCGAGCGCAGTGGTGCAGGCGAGTCGAGGGGGTCGGTCCGGCAGGATGGCCGGATTACCCGGAGTTCCTTGTCAAAGCGGGGCAAGGATCCGGTCGCTTCAGGTTCCTGGTGGGCGGCCCGGGCCCAGACCGGCGAGGTTACGGGCGGGTTCTCGAAGGACGAGATTCTCAAGCCCAAGAAGGAAGATCCACGCGGTGAAGCGGGCGTTTTCAGCCGCGTCTCGAGCCTGCTCGAGGATTTGGGCCGTGGCGCATAAGGCTGTAAACTACACGGATCTAACGAATTAGACGGACTACATATGAAATACCTGGCAGCGTTCGTCCTCGCCCTCTCGCTCGTCATCCCGATGCGGGCCGAGATCCTCGAACAGGTGCTCGTGAAGGTGAATGGCGACATCATCACCAAGACCGACCTCGAGACGAGACAGATCGCCGCGCTGCGCGAGCGTTTTAACAGCCCTGTCGATGCCGCCGCCCTCAAGAATGACGAGGCGTTGAAGAAAGCGCTCCTCGAGGTCACGCCGGACCTGCTCGTGACCGCGATCGATGAATTGCTGCTGACGCAGCTCGGACGCGAGAAGGGCTACAAGCTGCAGGACGACCAGTTCCAGGGCTGGATGAAGGACATGCGCGAGAAGAACAATCTGCAGGACGAGCAGAAGTTCCAGGCCGCCCTGAAGCAGGAGGGGATGACGATCGACGATCTCCGCAAGCAGGTCGAGCGCGGCTTCCTGATGCAGCGCGTGCAGCAGGACGAGATCGGCCAGAAGCTCCAGATCACCGAGGAAGAGGCCCGTCAGTACTATCTCTCCCACAAGCAGGAGTTCGTCGAAGCAGCGTCCGTCACGCTGCGCGAGATCTTCATCGAGATCCCGACCACCACGCAGGGTGGCGAAGAGGGTGTTCGCGTCGGTGCCGACGACGATGCGAAGAAAGAGGCGGAGTCAGCGCGGGCGCGTGTCTCGGCCGGTGAGGATTTCGGGAAAGTCGCGGCGGAGGTTTCCGATTCAGCATCAAAGGCAAACGGTGGTCTGATCGGTCCGCTGCCGCTCGCTGACATCTCGGAAAGCCTGCGCAAGACCCTGGAATCGATGAAGCCGGGCGACGTCACCCAGCCGGTGCGAAACGCCAAGGGGTTCCAGATCCTCAAGCTCGAAACGATGAAGACCGCCGAGGCGCAGCCCTTCGACAGCGTCCGCGACCTGGTCGCCGACAAGGTCTACGAGGCTCGCCAGATGTCCGAGATGCGCAAGTTCACGGCGCGCATGCGCTCGCAGGCGATCATCGAGTGGAAGAACCAGGATCTGAAGAAGCTTTACGAGCAGCGCATCGCATCATCCAACTGACGTGGAGCACGGCACCGCCTGGTATGCGATCTGGACGCGCTCGCGCCACGAGCAGACAGTTTGCGACCAGCTCCAGGGAAAAGGCTACGAGGCGTTTCTTCCGACCATCCCCAAGTGGAGCCGCTGGAAGGACCGGAAGAAGAAGATCGACTGGCCGCTCTTCCCCGGTTACTGTTTCGCACGATTCGATCCAGCGGATCGGCTCCCCATCCTCAAGTGCACCGGGGTCGTCAGCATCGTTTCATTCGACGGTGACGTCGCGCCGATCCCGGTAACGGAGATCGACGCCATCAGGCGGCTCGTCCAGAGCGATCTGCAGTACGACCCCTGCCCCCTGATCAAGGAAGGCACGATGGTGGAAGTGACACACGGCCCGCTCAAAGGCGTCCAGGGTCGGCTGGTGAGGAAGGGCACGCACGCGCGGCTGATCCTCGCCGTGGATTTGATTGGCCAGGCGGTCAGTGTCGAAGTCGACGCCGCCGATGTGAAAGCGGTACTGACGGTCGAGCAGATATGAAGATCGGCAAAGTAGATGTCGCACCGTCGTTCGCGCTTGCCCCGATGGCGGGCATGACCGACACCGCCTTTCGCCGCCTCGTCAAGCGCCGCGGCGGCTGCGGGCTCGTCGTCACCGAGATGGTGAGCTCCGAGGGCCTCGTCCGCGGCATCGACCGGACGCTCGAGTACGCCGAGTACACCGAGGAAGAACGCCCGGTGTCGATCCAGATCTTCGGCGGCGATCCCGAGAAGATGGCGGCGGCGGCCCAGATCGTCGAAGGGATGGGCGCCGATATCGTCGACGTCAACATGGGATGCCCGGTGCCGAAGATCGCCAAGCACAACGCCGGCTGCAGCCTGATGCGCGAGCCTGCCCACGCCGCCTCGGTGATCCGCGCGATGACGAGCGCCGTCAAGATCCCGGTGACGGTGAAAATGCGGGCGGGCTGGGACGCGACCGAGATCAACGCTCCCGACCTTGCGAAGCGCATCGAGGACGCAGGCGCCGCCGCCGTGACAGTGCATGGACGTACTGCGGCGCAGTCCTACAGCGGATCCTCGGACTGGGACCTGATCGCACGTGTGGCTGCGGGGTTGTCGATCCCGGTCATCGGCAGCGGCGATTGCATCGAGCCTTCGCACATGGTGGAGCGGCTGCAGAATGGTGTCTCAGGCGTGCTCGTCGGCCGTGGCGCGCTGCGCAACCCGTTCATCTTCGAGCAGGCGGCTGCGCTTGCCTCCGGCCTTCCGGTGCGCGCGATCACGCACGAAGAGCGCGGCCGCTTTCTTCTGGAGTACATCGAGCTGCTTCAGAACGAGCGGCTGCACGAGTCTGACGGCTTCCGTCACGTCGCCCCTGGCGAGCGGCCGGTGCCGTCCGGCCCTGCCCGCGGTCACGACAAATGGGTGATCAACAAGCTGCGTGCGCTCAATTCCTGGTACACGAAGGGGATTGAGAATGGCTCGCACCTCCGCGTCCGCATCAACGCCGCCGAGTCGATCCCGCATCTGCAGGCCATCATCGAGGATTTCTTCCTCGCACCTGCCGCCGTCGTCGGGCAGCCCTGAAGGTCGGCGCTCGTCCGTCGCTGTCGTAGGCAACTCACCGCAAGGACTGCGAAACACCGCCAAGTGTCGTCGGCAACTCTGAACGACTGCGCTACACCGCCGTTGACGAGGCTGTAGCGCGTCCTTAGCGGTGAGCACTATTGACAGTGGCGCGGCCCGTCAGGGCTGCCGTCCAATTCGCTCGATGATTTCGAAGTCATACCCGAGCGCGCGCTCGGCCGAGATCGTGAAATGCGCGCCCATCGCCTGGTGGGATGGATGCTGCAGGTACGTGGCTAGCCCGCCGGCGTCCTCGAACTCGATGAACGCGGCGAAGCCGTAGTTATCGCGCATCGACGTCTCGTATCCCGGCAGCCCGTGCTTGACGCGGCGGCCAATCCGGAAGCGGCGGATCGATGGGATCGTCCTGGCGGCCTCGCGCATATCGTCGAGAAGGCGCGCACTCGTTTCCTCCGGCAGGTTCTCCCGCGGCTGGAACAGGACGAGGTGAACGATCACCGCGGACCGCCCCTGCCGCCACCTTTCTTGCCGCCGCCACCGCCGCCTGGGCGGAAGCCGCCCCCACGTCCACCAGACGGTGGACGGCTGAAGCCGCCGGGCCCGCGCCCGCCGCCCCCGCTGCCTCCGGGCCTGAAGGGCCGATCGCCAGGCCCCTTCGGCTTGAACGGCCGATCTCCCGCCGGCTTGAACGGTCGATCACCCGGTCCCTTCGGTCTGAACGGCCGGTCCCCCCGATCGTCGGGCCGCGGTTTGAATGGACGATCGGCCCGATCGTCGGGCCGCGGTTTGAACGGACGATCGGCCCGGTCTTCGGTTCGCGGCTTGAAGGGCCGATCCCCTGCTGGCTTGAACGGTCTGTCGCTCGGTCCTTTCGGTCGGAACGGCCGATCGCCACGGTCTTCGGTTCTTGGTCGGAACGGCCGATCCCCCGCTGGCTTGAACGGTCGATCGCCCGGTCCCTTCGGTCTGAATGGACGATCGGCCCGATCGTCGGGCCGGGGTTTGAATGGACGATCGGCCCGATCGTCGGGACGAGGTCTAAACGGACGATCAGCCCGGTCGTCGGTCCTTGGTCGGAACGGACGATCTCCCGATGGTTTGAACGGACGATCGCCTGGTCCCTTCGGTCTAAACGGCCGATCGCCCCGATCGTCGGGCCGCGGTTTGAATGGACGATCACCCGATGGCTTGAAGGGCGGACGGTCCCCGCCACTCTTGGGACGATACGGCCGATCCCCCCGATCGTCGGGACGGGGTTTGAATGGACGATCGCCCCGATCGTCGGGTCGCGGTTTGAATGGACGATCACCAGACGGCTTGAAGGGCGGACGACCGCCGGTGTCTTTCGGTCGATACGGCCGATCGGTACCGCTTCCACGATTCTGCGATTCGGGACGGAACGAGCGTTCCCCCGCCGGTTTAAACGGGCGGGCCCCCGCCGGCCTTGGTGGACGCTCACCCTCCGGCCGCGGTGCGCGCGCCGCCGGTGGCGGCGCATCGTCGCCATCCCGCTCGTCGGTGTCCGGCGCATCGTCGTCGCGATTCATGCGCTCGACGAATCGGGCTCGCTTCACTGCCCGCGGGACCTTGAACTTCGCGCGCGGATCTTCGTGCTCACCACCAGGGCGCCACCCCGCTCCGCGGCGCTCAACTCCTTCGCCAAACCGCTCGGCGCGCATCGCTTCGCTCGCCTCTTCGGGTGACTCCCACAGTTTGCCGCGGGCAAACCACTTCATCACCGCGTCGGGCTGGCGCACCTGCGTCTGCTTCAGCGTCGGCATCAACTCCTCGGGTGTGGCGGCCCGGAAGGCGGTGGGTTGTCCGCCGACGATGATGGTCCAGTAAGAGTAGCGAGGAGGCATGGTGTTTCAGGCTTTCGGGGCTGGCGGTTCCAGCCGTTTCAATTTTTCGATGAGCGTGGTGCGCTTCAGATTCAGGAGTTTGGCAGCCTGGCGCTTGTTGCCACGCGTGCGTTCGAGCGACCGCCGGATGAGAGAGAGTTCCACCGCTTCGACGTAGCGACTGAAGTCGATACCTTCGTCGGGGAACCACACCTGCGAGAGGTCTGTTGCCGCCGCCTGGTTCTGCACTTCGGGTGCGAGGTCCGCGACGTCGAGTTGGGCCCGTCCCTTCGAGAAGGCCAGCGCACGCTCGACGGCGTTCTCGAGCTGCCGGACATTACCGGGCCACGGGTAGGCCATCAGCCTGCGGATGGCTTCCTGCGAGACGGTGACCGGGCCGCGGCCGGAGTCGAGTGCGAGACGATCGAGAAAGTGCTGCACGAGGAGCGGGATGTCCTCGCGCCGGTCCCGCAGCGGAGGCAGCTGCACGGGGATGACGTTGAGACGATAGAAGAGGTCCTCGCGGAAGCTGCCCTCCGCCACCATCTTCATCAAGTCAGAGTGCGTCGCGGCAATCACGCGCACGTCGATCTTCACGGTGTGCGAGTCGCCGACGCGCTCGAACTCGCGCTCCTGCAGGACCCGCAACAGCTTGGCCTGGAGGGCCGGGCTCATCGTGCCCACTTCGTCGAGGAACAGCGTGCCCTTGTGCGCCTGTTCGAGTCTGCCCTGCCGGTTCCCGACGGCGCCGGTGAACGCACCGCGCACATGACCGAACAGCTCGGCCTCGAGCAGCGTCTCCGGAATGGCGCTGCAGTTGAGGGCCACGAAACGATTGTTCCGGCGCGGGCTGTTGTGATGCAGCGCCCGGGCCGCGAGCTCCTTGCCCGTGCCCGTCTCCCCGGTGATCAAGACCGTGCTGGAGGTCGCGGCCACCGTTTCGAGCAGCTGAAACAGGTCCCGCATCGGCTGGCTCCGCCCGATGATCCCTTCGAAGCGGTACCGCTCTTCGAGCTGCGATCGTAGATACGCGTTCTCGGATTTCAGCCGGCGCTGCTCCATGGCCGAGCGCAGCACGTGCATCAGGGCATCGAACTGAAACGGCTTGGTGATGAAGTCGGAGGCGCCCTGCTTGATCGCCTCGACGGCATCCTTCACGGTGCCAAAACCGGTGATGACGATGGCGATCAGCTCGGGATAGCGCTCCACGGCGGCGTCGAGCACTTGCCGGCCATCGATGCCCGGAAGCCTGAGGTCGGTAATAAGGATGTCGAACGCAAACGCCGCCAGCCGCTCGAGGGCCTCTTCCCCGCTCGCCGCCTGCTCGACGATGAATCCGTGGTCGCCGAGCCGCTCGGCGATCGCCTCGCGGAGGGCTGCTTCGTCATCGACGATGAGCAGATGTTTTTGGTTTTCAGTCATTTACTGGCGCGGACGGTATTTTGACACCCCCGCGGCTGCTGGTCAATCGACGGCCTCTACAGGTCGGAAGAAGCCGCTCCGATAATTGCGTCAGGTCACGAATGCAAACCAACATCGAATCAAACCGAACGGCAACGATCGTCGAGCGCAAGACGATCTCGATCATGAAGGCCTGCGAGCTGGTGGGCGTGAGCCGCCGCACGATCTACAACTGGATCGCCAGCGGGAAGATCGAGTACGTCCGCACCGCCGGCGGCTCGGTCCGCATCTTCGTCGACACCCTGTGGCGCGAACCCAGGGCCGCCGACCTGGCGCGTAAAGAAGCGTCATGAATCAGGACTTCGGACTCCTGTTCCACCGGCTGAACAACCAGCTTGGGATCATCCTCGCCAACGCGGAGTTGCTCGAGGCCAAGCTGGCGGAAGACGCCGCGCGCGCCCGCGCTTCGCTCGTCGTCACAAGCGCCCTCGACGCGATGTCGACTGCCCGCGAAATCAGAACCCGCCTGAAGGATGTCGAGAGTCAACGTTCTGACAGTCACGCCAGCAAGTAGTCAAATATCCGGCCAGTCAACGCTGGCTGGTCCTCAGAACTTCCCCGTCCTGCTCACGTCTTCACGCCTGTAACACCCAATAAAACAGACACTTAGCGCCGCTGACCTCGTCCGAGCCTTGTTCGCTTTGTCTTCGCTTGGGTTGCGGTACCGCCATTGCCCTTCATGGAATTGCTGCGGCACTTCGCCGCGAAAAAACATCTGGAGGTCATTCGAGCCATGCAGCGTCAGCCACTCGCCGCCCGTCATCGCGACCGCATCGCCAACGGTCTTCCCTTTGTCGAATCGCTCGCCAGGCGGGTCGCCTCGTCGATGCCGCACTCGATCGAACTCAAGGACCTCGTCCAGGACGGCATGATCGGTCTCATCGACGCCGCCTGCCGCTATGACGAAGCGCGGGGTATCAAGTTCGAGACGTTCGCCGAGCGGCGCGTGCGCGGCGCCATGATCGACGCCCTCCGCAAGGACGCCTGGCCCCGCGGCGTTCGCCGTCAGCGCCGCGAACTCGAGGCGGCGCGCGAGCAGCTGCGCAAGGAGCTTGGATCCGAGCCGTCCATGGCCGACCTCGCTGCACGCATGGGATCGGATGAAGTCCGGCTGTCACGCACGATCGTCCGCATCAACACGATCGAGTCCACATCGCCGTTGTCATCAGGCGAGAACGTCGACGGCGCACAGCTGCCGGCCGCTCTTGTCCCCTCAGAGCCTGTCGCCCCGGACAAGGCGTTCGAGCAGGCCGAGGTGCGCGATCGCATTCGCGCCGCCATCGCGTCGCTGCCGGCCAGGGAACGCAAGGTGGTCGGGCTCTACTACTACGGTGAGGCGACGATGAAGGAGATCGGCGCTGAGATTGGCGTCAATGAGTCGCGCGTCTCGCAGCTTCACGCGCGCGCCATCGGACGGCTGAAAAAAGCGCTGGGTGGTGAGGATTCGTCCGAGGAACTCGTCAGCCCGGTCATCGAGTTTCAGAAGACGATGCGCCGGCTGCGCATGGCGAAGGTCGAGTCGGATGGGGAGCGCGGCGTCCTGCTGAAGTATCCCACCCCGGCGCCGGAGCAGTCGGAGCGCCCGGTCCCGATGCGAGTGCAGCGGCGGGCGGTTGCGGTCGCGCGTTAGCGCATCGCGATGATTTCAGACGCGGACCGCAGGAGGTCGCGAAGCCGGAACGGCTTCGCGAGCCAGCGGCACCCCGAGTCCTCGAGAAAACGTTCAGCGTCCGTCCCGGCGACATCCCCCGTGACGAAGAGAATGCGTCGTGCCAGCGGCGCATTCTGTTTTTCCAGCTCCCGGTAGAACGACGGCCCATCGAGGCGCGGCATCTTCAGATCACACACCACCACGTCGTAGGCCCTGGCCGCGACGCGCTCCAGCGCTTCCACGCCATCCGACGCACGATCCACGATGAAGCCCGCATCCGCGAGTGCTTCCGCGACAGCGGCGCCGAGTGCGGCCTCGTCTTCGACCACGAGGATCGTCGACCCGGCCGCGGACGCCGGCGGAGCGAAGGTCCGTTCCGGCGGCTTCGGCAGAGCCTGCGCCAGGCCCGTGTCGGTCACCGGCAGCTCGATGAAGAACGACGCGCCCCGCCCGGGCTGCGACTTCACGGTGAGCCGGCCGCCATGCTCCTGGACGATCGCGTAGGCGACGGTCAACCCCAGTCCCGTTCCCTTGCCGACTTCCTTCGTTGTAAAGAACGGATCAAAAATCCGCGGCTGGACTTCGTCCGGCACACCGGGCCCGTCATCGTTGACCTCGAGGGTGACGGCGTTCTTCTCGGGATCGTGCCACGTGCGCAGGATCAAGGTGCCGCGGCCATTCGAGCCGATCATCGCCTGCTCGGCATTGATGACGAGATTGAGCAGCACCTGCTGCATCTGGTGCTGGTCGGCAAAGACCTGCGGCAGCCCCGACGACAGCGCGTCGATGATCGTCACGTTGCTCAAGCGCTGCTCGTAGGCGCGCAGCGCCAGGGTCTCGCGGATCACCTGGTTGACGTCGACCATGCCGCGCGTGGTGTGTCGCTTGCGCGCGAAGGTCAGAAGGTTGCGGACGATGCGAGCGGCGCGTTCGGACTCGGCGAGGATGGCGGCGAGGCCGCGCTTGGTCTGGTCGTCAGCCGGACGCTGCGCCAGCCGCTCGGCCCACGTCAGGATGGTGGCGAGAGGATTGTTCAGTTCGTGCGCGACACCGGAGATGGTCTGTCCGAGTGCGGCCAGCTTTTCCGCCTGCAGCAGCTGGTGATAGAGATCCCGCGCCTGGTCCTCGAGGCGCTTGCGTTCGCTGACGTCGCGCATGAGCGCTTCGACGCGGATGCCGTCGGCATCCTCTTGCGCGTGGGCCGTGATCTCCACCCACATCGGCGTCCGGTCCGCGCGCCGGAGGCGGAGCAGGTAGTCGGTGAGCGAACGATCGTGCGACAGGCGCTCGACGAACGACTCGCGCGCCTGCTGGTCCACGAAGCGCTCGGCGTCGAACGGGCGCACTTCGTCGACCGGCGTCTCGGCCGCGTAGCCGAACATCAACTTCAGGTAGGGATTGGCGGACAGAGTCGCGCTGCCGTCCGCCGAGACGCGGCCGATGTAGACACCCTCGTGGACGGCTTCGAAGAGCCGCGCGAATTCTTCGGGTTGTGTGGAGGCCACCAGCCCGAGATCTTAGCATCCGTCATATTCTGGTTCTCATGTTCATCCCCAATCTGCTCAAGGGCCAGGTCGCGATCGTCACCGGCGGAGGTACCGGCATCGGCCTCGCCATCGCCAAACGCCTCGGCGAACTCGGCGCCCGCGTCGTCATCGGCAGCCGCAATTCTGAGAACCTCGAGAAGGGGAGCGCGGCGCTCAGACATGCCGGTCTCGATCCGCTGGCGGTGCAGGTGGATGTCCGTAACCCGGAGCAGGTGGACGAAATGGTCCATCGGACGGTGCGGCACTTCGGGCGCATCGACATCCTCGTCAACAATGCCGCCGGCAACTTCGTGTGCAAGGCAGAGGAGCTGTCGCCGAACGGGTGGAACGCGGTGATCGGGATCGTGCTCAACGGCAGCTTCTACTGCTCGCGTGCGGTCGGGCAGCACATGATTGCGCGGGGTGGGGGCGGGTCGATCGTGTCGATTCTCGCCAACTACGTGTGGACGGGGAGTGCCGGCACCGTCCACTCGGCGGCCGCCAAGGCGGGCGTGATGTCGCTGACGCAGACACTCGCGGTCGAGTGGGCGAAGCACCAGATCCGGGTCAACGCGGTCGCGCCGGGTCCGATCGAGTCGCCCGGGGCGGCGAAGCAATTGTGGGACACGCCGGAAGACGTCCAGCGGATCACCGACATGGTGCCGTTGAAGCGATGGGGCAAGCCCGAGGAGATCGCCGATGCGGTGACCTACCTGGTTGCCCCCGGTGCCGGTTATGTCACCGGCGAGATCCTGACGGTCGACGGAGGCTCATGGCTGGGCCGCGGGACCTTCGGTTTCATCTGACCGAGGTGCCTCGGCGGGGCAGGATAAAGGGCGGGAGTCTGTGCTACCCTGCCGCGCAAGATCGCTTCGGAACCATCTACCTACCCCGCGCGTGCGGGCGCCGGGGTCCATGTACGAGGCTACTGCCGTGACCACAGTCAATCTCCAGAACACCGGCGAACAGACCAGGACAACGGAACCCGATGGTACCGCCAGCCTGGAAAAGGTGCGGGACCTCCTTTTTGGCGTTCAGATGCGCGACTACGACCGGAAGTTCGCGCGCCTCGAAGAGCGCCTGCTGAAGGAAACGGGCGAGCTCCGCGAGGATGTCAAGAAGCGGCTCACCTCGATCGAACAGCTGCTGGCGCGGGAGGTCGAGAGCCTGAACGAGCGGCTGGCGGCCGAACACGACGACCGCACCGGCAGCGCGGCGAACCTGTCGCGTCAGCTCGAGGAGTCTGCGCGCGCGTTCGAGAAGAGAACCGCGCAGATCGACGATCAGCTCGCGCGTAGCACGCGGGAGCTGCGCCAGCAGATCCACGAACAGCATCAGCATCTCTCCGACGAGCTGAAACAGAAGGCCGATGAGATCCTGGAACGGCTCGCGCGCGAGTCGCAGGAACTGCGCACCGACAAGACGGACCGGGCCTCGCTGGCCGCGCTTCTCACCGAGATGGCGATGCGCCTGACCGACGACTTCCGGCTGCCGCCCTCGGCGGAACTGGAGCCGCGTGGCTGATTCGGCGCCGGCTCGCCAGGGCGAGGTCCCTGGCGGCGCGCGCCTCACCACGGCCGAAGAATTTGCGGAGCTGCGCTCGCTCCTGGTCGGGCCCGAGCAGCGTCACCTCCGAACGCTTGCAGGCGCGGCTCGATGACAAGGGCGCGCAAACGCGTGACGTGAGCCGCGTGCTGCCGCAGGCGATCCTGCTGCGCAAGGACGATCCGCAGATGACGCGCGCGCTCGCGCCGACGGTCGAGGAAGCGCTTACGGCCTCGGTTCGTCGCGATCCGCGTCCGCTCGCCGACGCGCTGTTCCCCATCTTCGGCCCGGCCATCCGCAAGGCGATCGCCGCCAGCCTGAGCACCATGCTGGAGTCGATGAACCGGACCCTCGAGCACAGCCTCTCGTGGCGGGCCGTGCAGTGGCGGATCACGGCGCTTCGCACCGGCAAGTCGTTCGCCGAGATCGTGCTGCTCGACACCCTGGTCTACCGGGTGGAGCAGGTGTTCCTGATCGAGCGCGAATCCGGGCTGCTGCTGCAGCATCTGTCGGCGCCTGGCGTCGGTACGCAGGACGCCGACATGGTTTCCGGCATGCTCACCGCGATCCGCGACTTCGCCCGCGATTCGTTCCAGGTACCCGACGGCGAGACACTCGACCGGCTGCAGATCGGTGAGCTGTCGGTCTGGATCGAGCAGGGGCCCCACGCCATCATCGCGGCGGTGATTCGCGGCAACGCACCGCCGGAGTTGCGGGTCACGATGCAGGAAGCGCTCGAGCACGTGCACGCCCGATTCGGCGAGACCTGGTCGGGTTCAAAGGCGATACGTCGCCGTTCGACGCGGCGCGCCCCGCTCTTGACACCTGTCTCCAGGCACGTTATCGAGGCCGGGAGAAGAAGATCTCTCCGGCGTTGCTGGTGTTTGCGGCGGTGGTGGTTCTCGCCGTCGCGCTCTGGGCGGTGTTTGCGATGACGGCCCGCACCCGCTGGAACTCGTACATCGCGGCCCTGCGCACCGAGCCCGGCATCGTCGTGGTCTCCGAGCGCCGGCGCTGGAGTGGATTCGAGGTCGGCGGCCTTCGTGATCCGCTCGCGGTCGATCCGACCGCCCTGCTCGCACCCGCCGGGATCGCGCCTTCCGATGTAACCCAACGCTGGCAGATGTATCAGGCCCTCGAGCCCAGCCTTATCCTCCAGCGAGCCCGGCAGCTCCTGCGCGCGCCCGGCAGCGTCACGTTGCAGTATTCCGGCGGCGTGCTTACAGCCGGCGGTTCGGCAGCGCCGGAGTGGATCGTTGAGAGCCAGCGCATCGCGACACTTGTACCGGGCGTCGATCGATATGACATGACGCCACTGGTTGACGCAGAGATACGGAGTCGCACCCAGCAGCTCGAGGCGGTTCCACTGTTGTTTGTTCGCGGTTCGACCGCCTTTGAAGCTGGCAGCGATGCGATCCTCGAGGCGCATCTCGAGCGGGCGCGGGCTCTCGACATGCTGGGGCAGGCGACAGGGAAGCGCTACCTGCTCGGGATTACCGGACATGCCGATAGCGACGGTCCACCGGCAACCAACGATGTTCTCAGCGCGCGGCGCGCGGAACATGTGCGGGCAGCCTTCGCGTCGCTCGGCCTGCGCCAGATCGAGTTGACCGCAGCCGGGGTTGGCAGCAGCCAGCCGCTGCACAGCAATCCGTTGACGGAAGTCGACCGGCGCGCCAACCGGCGCGTCTCGCTGCGCCTCGCACCTCTCGGCACACCACGAGGCAGCTGATGATTCAGAAGAAGGTGTGCATGCTCGGCGCCACGGGGGTCGGCAAAACGAGCCTGGTGTCGAAGTACGTGACCAGCCTGTTTTCCGACACATACATGACCACCATCGGCGTGAAGGTCGACAAGAAGGTCGTGGCGGTGGACGGCAAGGACGTCACGCTGCTGCTGTGGGATATCTACGGCGAGGATGAATTTCAAACGGTTCGCCCCTCGTATCTGCGGGGCGCTTCGGGCTACCTGCTGGTCGCAGACGGTACGCGCCAGCTCACACTCGACACGGCGCGACAGCTGCAGACAACGGCGGCGGGCGTGGTCGGTGCGGCTCCCTTCATCCTCGTCCTCAACAAGACAGACCTCGCTGATGAGTGGCGCGTCGACGATCGCGCCCTGTGGAAGCTCGCCGAAGACGGCTGGTCGATCATCAAGACGAGTGCGAAGACCGGCGATGGCGTCAACGACGCGTTCCTGAAGCTGGCGAAGCGAATGATCGGCGCATGAGCGAGGAGGCGAAGAACGTGCGCGAGGCAATCATTGTCGACCTCGTCGGAGCGCTGGACCTCGTCATCCTCGAGCGTCTGCCCGGCGGTGCGCTATCCCGTCTTGGTGGCCAGGCGCCGCCCACCTGGTTCGCCGGCAACCTTCACGATGTCCACCCACAGAAGGCAGTGACGTTGGTCGAGGCCTTTCCCGTCCTCGACGCGTTTCTCTCGGATGCGGAAGTCTTCTGGGAGCGTACGGAGGACGGGCGTCTCGACGGGGAACCCTGTGTGATGACCGTCAGCGGCGGCAACCACCTGGCGCTCGCCACCGTGGCCCTCAAGATGGACGGTCGCAACTTCCTGCTGCTTCAACCCGTGGCCGGCTTCGAGGATCGCCAGCATGTGCTGCAACGAGCGCGGGAGCGAGGGCTGGAGCACGAGCAGGTGGTCAAGCGCATCGACCTGCTCAGGCATCCGCTGCACACGCTTGGACAGCTCGTCACCGACCTCGGTGCAATGGAGATCGGTGAGCCGCAACGGAAGCACCTCGAGCGCATCACGGAACAGGTAAAGACGCTGCGACAGCGTCTCGACGAACTGCCGCAGATGCCTAAGGGTGCGACCGCGAAGCGGCCTCGCTGAGCGCCTGCGGCGCGATCGCGATCGCGCGACTCGCTTCGGGAACTAATCCAACTCAACCGTAGCTGGTATCGATCTCGCCGGCTGCCCGAAATTATCCGAGCGCTCTTCTGCCGAAACGATTTTCTTCCAGAAGCGATGACGGCACGAACGGCACCGGAAAGGGGTGAGTTTTCGCATCAGCGGCAAGCGATCCCACCAGCGGCGATGCGACCGTCTGACGTCGGCTGATTGGCAGCTCGGGCAGAGTAGCTCTGTCACTGTGATGCTCTCCCGTGCGATCGGGGATTACGCCCCATCTCCGTCGCGACCGTGTGCACGATCCTGTGAAGGGTTGAGGGTGAAAGAAGTGCCCACAGGACTTCACGCGTGGCGAGCCGATTCACTATTTCGGCCGCCCGTTGGTCGTTTCTGTCCAATCGAACTACACCTTTCGCCACTAAACGAGTCTCTTGAGGGGATGCTTTGCAGACCTAATGCCGCCCCGTACTGGGAAGGACGGCGACAAGCGTCGATCAACTGCGGAAGGCCGTCCTGCTGTTCATCGGCGGAGCAAGCCGCTTTTACGACAAGACACCATAGCCAATCCGTCTATCGGCGGTTTGAGGCTGGAGATCCAGTCGACTCGCCGAACTGGAACGCTACTGCCCCACGGCGAGCGATACTCTCGCCGCCACTCGACAGCTTGAATGCGGAGCCGAGCGCCAAGGCCAGTCCCGGCAGACCTGCTCACTGGGAGCCGCTACACCAGCGCCACATCCCGCTCGAACTCGCAATGATGGCGGAGCCGTTCTACTCGGTAAGGCGGCAAGCTGAGGCAACGAGAACGCCCGGTTATCCAGGAAATAACACGGCACGCGACGTGCACTTGTCCTGGCTTGGGCCTCAAGTCGCCTTGACGTCGGGCGGAGGCATATCGGCAATTGGGCGGACTTCCGAAGCCGCTCTGTGTTGCTGGTTGGGGATCCTGGACGTCCAGTACCGCCAGGCATTGATCGAGCGGCCGACGGCCGATCTGCGCGAACACCGCCGCCGCGTGCAGGCGCGCATCGTCGCTCCGATGACGGCCGCCGCAACCACACTTGGAAAGCGACAGGGAGCGCATAACCGCTGACCTCCCAACAGGCGGAGTATACGCCTCACAATGGTCCTTGCGGTCCATAGTGCCTCGGCTTACCCATTGGCGACGCGGACCAATCCTAAAGGCTTCTACCGCTCTGGGTTTGGGTGCTACTTTGGCGCCGTGGCCGAATTTTCGAGGCTTGTAATCGTTGTAATTGGGATAAAATTCTGTAATGTCGTCACATTGACAGAATAATCGACGAGACAGACTTGCAGATACTGCACAAACTGCAGGAAAACGCCCGCGAAACACAGGCCGAGATCGCGCGGACTGTCGGTCTTGCGCCTTCGGCGGTCCTGGAGCGAATCCGCAAGCTCGAAGCCCGCCGCATCATTCGCGGCTACGCCGCGCAAGTGGATCCGGCAGCTCTCGGGCAGGGCATGCTCGCGTTCGTGGCGGTGCGGAGCGCGGAAGGGCCGTCCGACGACAGCGTCGCTCGCCAGCTTGGCGATCTGCCTGAGGTCCTCGAGGTCCATCACGTCGCCGGCGACGACTGTTACCTCGTCAAAGTGCGGACCCGAAGTTCAGAACATCTCGGCACGTTGCTGAGAACCCAGATCGGCAAGATCCCCGGTGTGCGTTCGACTCGTACGACGATCGTGCTCGAGACGATGAAGGAGACGTCGAGACTGACGATTCCGCGAGCCGTTACGGAGGCGCCGGTATGACGACCCCGCGCGAACGCAAGCTCGCCTACTTCGCCTGGATCGCGGTCTGCTTGATCTGGGGCACGACGTATCTCGGGATCCGCATTTCGCTCGAGTCGATGCCGCCGGCGTTGATGGGTGGCCTCCGGTGGACGATCGCCGGCGGTCTGCTTGCCATTTACGTCCGTGCCTCGGGCGAGTCGCTGCCGCCGCCGTCGCGGTGGGGCAGCATCGCCCTCCTCGGTTTTCTGCTGCTGGGCCTCGGTAATGGCGGCGTGGTCTTCGCCGAGCAGTGGGTGCCGAGCGGACTCGCGGCCGTTCTCGTCGCGACCTCGCCGTTCTGGATGGCGGGTGTCGAGGCCACGCTTCCGGACGGCGAGCGGATGCGGACGAACACCCTCATCGGACTCGTGATTGGTTTTGCCGGGATCCTGGTGCTGGTATGGCCGGATCTGACGCTCGACCGTGGCGCCGATCGGAACTTCCTCGCCGGCGTGATTGCTCTGCAGATCGCGTCGTTCGGGTGGGCGCTCGGGTCGTCCTATTCGAAGCGGCGCGGACGCGCCGATCACATCCTCGGCACCACCGCGCTCCAGATGCTCGCGGGCGGCTTGATGATGCTGGCTGTCGGTACGCTGCGAGGTGAGTGGCCGCAGTTGTTCTTCACGCCGCGCACGCTCGCCTCACTGGCGTACCTGTCCACCCTCGGGGCAATTGGCGGCTTCGTGGCGTACACCTACGCACTCCGGCACCTGTCGGTATCGTTCGTATCGTTGTACGCCTACGTCAACCCGATCATCGCCGTCACGCTTGGCGTGCTGCTGCTCGATGAACCATTCAACGCGCGAATGGCCAGTGCCGCCGCTCTCGTCTTCGCGGGTGTTGCGGTCGTCCGCTGGAAACGAAGCGCAGCGCCGCCGCGGTCAACGTCGGTAGCCCCGCTCCCGGCCGTCGACCGGGAGCGGACCGCGCGAGGCTAGCCCGCGTCTCGGCGGGCCAATGATCGAGAGCGCTCGCTAGACTTTGCGTCCGCTCAGCAACCGCACCAGGAAGAGCACGACCGCAATGACGAGCAGAACGTAGATGAAGTTGCCCATCGTGTAGCCACTGACCATACCGAGCAGCCAGAGGACGATGAGGATGATCGCGATTGTTTCGAGCATTTCAATTCTCCTTATGCGCGATGTCCGCCCGCGCCGGTTGTCTGTCGAGCCGGAATAGAGCAACGGCTGTGCCACGGTAGAGGCGTGGCTCTACAATGGCGCTGTTCAGGCGTTTTGATTGGGATTTACGCGAATTCGGAGGCGTGGCTGTCGGGCGTGGCCCTATAGCCGAGGCGGGTGAAGACTACACAACGTAAGAACGGCGCTGCCTCGGGCACGCCGGAGAGTGGGCGCGCTCAGCCAGGCGCGGCCTCATTCCGGGGGCCGAGCGCAAACGTCATCGTGCCTTCGACCACGACCTGGCCGTTGACTCGCGCGATACCGCGGAGCAGTCCCATGCGGCTGCGCAGCCGGCGGACGAGCGCTTCGATGACCACCTGGTCACCGGGATGCACCGGACGGCGGTAGCGGACCTTCTCGATCCCCATGAAGTAGATAAGCTTCTCGCGGTTCTCGGGCTTGGCGAGGATCATGATGGCGCCGACCTGGGCCACCGCTTCCGTGAGGATCGTGGGCGGCAGCACCGGCAGCTCGCCGTCACGGTGTGCCAGGTAGCGTTCGTTCAGGCTGACGTTCTTGATCCCGACGATCCGCTTGTCCGGTTCGAACTCGGTGATCCGGTCCACGAGCAGGAACGGGTAACGGTGCGGTAAAATCCGCTCAATTGCGGTGTAATCAAGCGGTAGTGAGATTTCCATCAGCAGGTTTGTAAGTATAATTCGTACTCCCGCCGTGAGCCAGCTACCATCAGCAGACGAAGCGCCTGTCGCGGGCACGCCGACTGCGCCGACTGCGACCCAACCTTTGGCGACATCCTACGCCACCGAGCGCGAGGTCGTCACCACTCTCTACGATCTGAGCCGCCAGGTCACCGGCGTCCTCGACCTCGAAGAGCTGCTCAAGCAGATCCCCCGGCTGATCAAGCGCCTGATCTCCTTCGAAGCGTTTGCCGTCTACCTGCTCGACGAGCGCCGAGCCGAGCTCAAGGTCGCGTATTCGGTCGGCTATCCCGAAGGCCAGTCTCCGCGCCGGCTCAAACCAGGCCAGGGCCTCGTCGGCGCCGCGATCGAGGGCGAGCAGCCACTGCTCGTGAACAACCTCGATGCCGATCCCCGCTATATCGAGTACGTGCCCGGCATGCACTCCGAGATCGTCGTACCGCTGCTCCACAAGTCGCGGCCGATCGGCGCGCTCAACATCCTCAGCCGCAGCTACAACGCCTTTGCCGCGAGCGATGTGTCGATCGTGGGCCAGTTCGGGGCGCATGTCGCGATCGCGCTCGTGAACGCCCGTCTCTACGAGCGCAGCCGCCTCGACGCCGACGCGTTCGAAACGCTGGCCGAGATCGGGCGCGACGTCGCCTCGATCCTCGACGTCGACGAGCTGCTGACGCGCATCGCGCAGCTCACCAAGCGCCTGATCGAATACCGCACCTTCGGGTTGTTCCTGCTCACCTCGGAAAACGAACTCGAGATCAGGGTCGCCGTGAAGTACGGCGAGAAGGTCGAGATCCCGCGCATCGGCCTCGGTGAAGGCCTCGTCGGCTACGCCGCACTCCACAAGGAAGCGGTGCTCGTTCCTGATGTCTCGCAGGATCCGCGCTATATCAAGATCGTGGACGATGTCTGCTCGGAACTCGCGCTGCCGCTGATGCTGAAGGATCGCTGCATCGGCGTCATCGATCTCGAGAGCCCGATCGTCGACGCGTTCTCGAAGCGGGACGTCGAGATCCTGACGCTGCTCGCCGGGCAGGCAGCCGTCGCGATCGAGAACGCGAATCTCTACGAGGAGCTGCGCAAGAACCAGGAGCGGCTCGAGAAGGAAGTGCGCTTTGCCCAGCGCGTCCAGATGGCGCTGCTGCCGGCCGGGCCGCCCAAGCGCCTGAAGGGTGTCGAGGTGGCCGCCGCCTTTGCACCGGCGCGAGAGCTCGGCGGCGACTTCCATGACTACCTGTCGCCCGAATCGCACACGCTGGTTGTGACTCTCGGCGATGTCTCTGGCAAGGGCGTCCCGGCGGCTCTCTACAGCGCCTTTGCCGCGGAGCTCGTTCGTGGCCGCACGTTCCGGCGCCGATACCTGCCGGATCGCTCGAGCCCCGCGGGAATCCTCTCGTCAGTGAACACGATCCTGCACCAGCGGCAACTCGAGGAGTACTACTGCACGCTCGCCTACGCCGTCTTCGACTTGAAGCGTCGCATCCTGACGATGGCGAACTCCGGCCTGCCGTATCCGATTCGCTGGTCGGAAGGGGTGTGCACGCCGATCGAGCTCCCCGGCGTGCCGCTCGGTTCCTTCCAGGGCACCACCTACGACGAGGTGACGCTCGCGCTGCATCCTGGTGACGTCTACGTCTTCTACTCGGACGGCGTCTCCGAAGCGATGAACGATGCCGGCGGCGAGTTCACATCCGATCGGATCATCGACGTCGTCAACCGGTCGGTGCAGCTTCCGGCCGCGAAGATCGTCGAGGCGCTCGTCGAAGCCGTGGACGAATGGCGCGCCGGCGCCCCGCCCAACGACGACATGACCGCGGTGGTCTTGAAGATCACGGCATGATCCCGATCCTGCTGGCCACCCTGATCACGAGCATGGCGCTCTGGCAGGCTCCGGCAGCCACGTCGAAAACAGAGACCGCGAAACGTGCGGAGCTGCGGGACAAGACCCGCGTGCAGCTCGAGGCGATCGCCGGGCGCCTCGATGGCGTCATGGGCTACGTCGTCGTCGACCTGACGTCCGGGGAACGGATCGAGCGGCTTCCTGACGAGATCTTCCCGCTCGCGTCCACCATCAAGCTGGCGATCCTCTACGAGTTGTTCAAGCAGGCCGAAGACGGGCAGGTCAACCTTGATGACGTCCGCACCCTCGAGAAGCGCCACGTCGTCGGTGGGTCAGGCGTACTCGCCGAGCTGACCGCGCCGGCGATGTCGCTCCGCGATTACGCGACGTTGATGGTCGTGGTCAGTGACAATACCGCCACGAACCTGTTGATCGAGACGGTGGGGATGGAGAAGGTCACGCGCCGCATGAGCGAGCTGGGATTGAAGAGCCTGCAGCTCCGGCGGAAGATGATCGACCTTGCCGCCGCGGAGCGTGGCGACGAGAACGTCGGCACACCGGCCGACCTCGCGCGCCTGCTGACGGTCATCTATCGAAGCGAGGGACTGAAGAAGGCAAGCAGCGACGCGATCATCGCGATCCTGCGGAAACCGAAACCAAGCGCGCTGCGCGACGGTGTGCCGGCCGCCGTGCCGGTCGCGAACAAGACCGGCACCCTGGACGGTGTCGCGGCCGACGCGGGGATCGTGTACCTGGCCGGCCGTCCATACGTCTTCGTCGCCTTGACGACGTTCCTCACAAGGAATGCGGACGGCGAGGCCGCGATCAAAGCAGCATCGCAGACGACCTTCGAGTACTTCGATCGAGTCGCGAAGAGCTCGGATTACGGCCGAAAGATCCGATAAGGTGAGGTCTCCGGTAAGTAGCCGCTGCTTGTCTACGTTCATCACGGGGGACACGGAAGCACGGAGACGACACGGAACGACCGAGACGGCTGCTGCCGGGCGGCCTCCGGCCGCCGACGTGAGTGACCGTTGGCGACGGATGCAAACGGCCCGCATTCAGTTGCCGCTTGCATCCGCCGCCATCGGGCACTCACACGCGCGAAGCGCGTCCGGCAGCAGCCAGTCAGGTTCTCGACGCGCTACCGCAGTTCTTGCGACGTTTCTTCCCCGTGTCCCCGTGACTCCGTGTTGAAGCCCGTGACCTCCGTTAGCTCCGTGAGATCCGAGTATTCCGTGTTCAGCGGTCCTTGAAATCTAAATCCGACTCACGAAGGTGCAATCCTACCGATTTGCCGCCGAAGGATGCGACCTCAGTCACCTTGCCGCGCACACGCACGTGCGCGCCCTTCGTCGGCGTCCGGCCGTTCTGTGAGAGCACCGTTACCTCACCGGTACCGTCGTCCACCTTGTAGAACTTATAAGGCACGAGCGGAACGCCCCACGAACTGGTGACAACACCATCGACTGCGATCGTCTTGTCGTAGTAGCGGCCGGGGTTGTATTTGAGATCCGCGACCTCGGTGTTGCGCACCGCGAGGGCGCAGCCCGAGAGCGTGGCGATCAGCGTCGTGACGATGAAGATGCGACCGATGAAGTTCTGCATGGTTTCCCCCAGGGTCTCGTCCGATGATCCGGCCAGAGACACGAATGGCCGCGCGAGATCAGCCAGAACTACGACGGGAAGCGGCGATGCCAGCGCCTGCCTAGTTAACGCACCCCGTTTGACTCGCGCGACCGACAGGCACTACATCAATTCGCGTACCTGCATGTTTCCTGAGGAAATACAGCAATTCGGATGGCGCCCGAAGGCCGGCCGTCCGCATCGGGTGACGGACGTGACCTCCGGGCCGGACGTTCGCGAGCTAGAAGCGGAAAGTGAAGACGGCGTTGCCGCGGTGCACCTGGGCGCTGCTGCGATCCTGGAAGTCGTAGCGGGCCGCCAGCCCGACAAATGGCGTGAAGTCGAGGGCACCGCCGAATGACAGCGTGTTGGCATCTGCGGCCGCGAGGATATCGGCGGTGAACAGGTCGAGGCGGTCGAGGCCGCGGTGATACTCGAAGAACGCGGTCGTGCTCGTCGTCAGCCTGCCGTGAAGCCCGAGCGTGGCATTGTCGGTGGTTTCCGAGCCGCCGCCGGCAATGCCGGTGCGTCCGCGCCAGTATTCGGCACTGAGGGTTAGCCGCGGCGAGAAGTCGACCGCCATTCCAGGTCCGCCGATCCACAGGTCGGTCTCGCCGAAGTCGAAGTAGTGCGTGCGGAACGTCCAGCGCATGCGGCCGCTGCCGAACGTCGCGTCGGCGAAGGCGTCAACTTCCGGCAGCCACATCGTGTCATTGCCGAATTGCGCGCCGCCCCGCAGCCGTACGGCAGGCTGCACCATCCACTCGATACCGGCGCCGCCGCGACTCTCGGTGCGGCTGCTGTTCCCCAGGGCGGGATCCAGTCCGAGCGCGACCAACTCCTCGTAGAGTGCCGGATCGAGCGGATCGCCGGCGTCATGGCGCAGCACCTGGCCCCTCGCGAACAGCCGGACCGAATCGCTCACTCGCGCGTTGAACTCGATGCGTCCGGCCTGGAGCGTTCCGGCCGACGGATCGAATGCCTGGAAGTCGTATCCAAGTTCGAGACGATGAGCCCGCGATGCGCGGAGCGCGTTCGCTTCAGCCCTGATGTCAGCATTGCCGGGGTCCGCCGCGAGGGCGCGGCCGTAATAGGCGAGGGCGAGACTGTCGCGGCCGTCCGCGGCGTGAAGGCGTCCCTGGGCCGCGAGCACGTGGACGCTTTCGGCCGCCAGGGCCTCCGCCCGGTTCAGGGCATCGGCGGCGGCTTTGAGGTCGCCGGTCTCGATCAGAGCCAGGCCGAGACCCGTCAGCGCCTCGATGTTCTGGCTCCCCGTCGCGACCAATGACTCGAAGACCGCGGCGGCCCGGTGCGGGTGGCCCATCAACTGGTGCAGCCGGGCGATCCAGAGCCTCGAGGCGGTGTCATCGGGATTGGCGGCGGCGAGCGCCTGGAAGCGCTGCAGCGCCTCGGCGTGCGCGCCGCTCTTGGCGAGCCGCTCGGCCTGGGCGCGTGCGTCTGGCTCTTGGGCCGTATTCACACTCAGAGTCAGCAAAAGGACAGCGATAAGCATCATCAGGGATCTTGAACCTCAGTCGCGGGGGAAGCTCGACAGCGGGCGGATTGTACCACCCGGCGCGATCAACGTTTTTGAAGAGGCCTGCGTCTCACCGTACGAAGGCACAGCAAACATCACGGATTTTTGGAGGTTTTTCTCTATGACGCTCTTGAAAACCGCTGCTCTCTCGGCAGCTCTCTTCGCCGCGGCGGGCTCCGGTGCGGGCGCCGCCATTACGCCCCCGATCGCCGGGCAGGACACCAAGGTCCGCGCGACTGCGCCCACCCCGACCCCCTTTCAAATGATCAGCGGCAGCGGCCGCATCGGTGTGACGGTCTCCGAGGTTGAGTCCGGCACCGGGAAGGCCAGCGCTGGCGTGTTGATCGAAGAGGTGTCCGAGGACAGCCCGGCCGCCACCGCAGGTCTCAAGAAGGGCGATGTTGTCGTCGAGTTCGACGGCGAGCGCGTCCGCAGCGTGCGCCAGTTCACCAGGCTCGTGAGCGAAACGCCGCCGGGGCGGCAGGTGGCCGCATCGGTGCTGCGCGATGGGCAGCGTGTCGCGGTGAACCTGACGACTCGCGAGGCGAGCGTGACTCGGTTCTTCGACGACTCAACCTGGCAAACCCTCGACAACATGCCGGAGTACACGATGACGGTGCCGCCGATCCCGGCGCGTCCGGCCAGGCCTGTCCCCGCGCCCCGCCCGCCCCGCGCAATCGCGCCGACGCCGCTTCCACCGGGGTTCGAGACGTTCAGTTTCTACCGTGGCAACCGGCTCGGGGTATCGGTAAGCGCCCTGTCGGATCAGCTGGCCGAGTACTTCGGGGCGAAGACCGGCGTCCTCGTAAATGACGTGACCGAGGGTTCGGCCGCCGCGAAGGCGGGGGTGAAGGCAGGGGACGTGATCGTGTCGGTGAATGGTTCGCCGGTCGAAGGCTCCGGTGACATCAGCCGCCACATGCAGAAGCTGCAGTCGGGTGACGAGTTCACCGTGCAGGTCCTTCGCGATCGCAAGCCGGTAACGCTGAAGGGGAAAGTCGAAGCGTTGCCCACCCCCCGGTCGAAAACGATTCTCTGACAGGCCGTTGAAGAAGGTCGGCCTGCGATGGAAGATGGTAAATGGAAGATGGTAAGGAGCAGGGGCTTCGGCTGCCGGTGCCGCTAGTCCAACACTTTTCCATCTACCATTTTCCATCTACCATCTCTTTAGAGAGCCGCGCTGGTTCGGTCCGCCGCCGATTGAGTGGCCGGGGGACCGACCAGCGTAGCGAGCTGGGCGGCGATGATCGTCGCGGCCGCGAGCCGGCCCGGTTGTTTCTGGGCGTCGTGCCGGACTTCGGCCGACATCACGCCGCGGCAGCCCGCGGGCGAGAGTAGCGGCACCGCGATCGCTCCGGTTGAATTCTGCCCTGCGTTCACGGTCTGCAACCGGCCGGTCCGGAAGGCCGCGGCGGTCGCGTTCTCGCCATCAACCTTCAAGGATCCCATCTTCGAGACGACGCTGGCGGCGTAGCCGTGGGTTGCGATCGGCACCAGGGCCCCGCCGTCCTGATCCGCAATCCACAAAACGAGGCCAGACGCATCGAGTGCGGCGGCAGCGCGTTCGAGAATCCCAGGCAGCATGCTGGTGTCTGACAGCCGCGACAGGTCGGTGCAGACAGTTGCGAGGTCCTGGAGTTCGACTGACGGTGGTGCAGTAGGCGGCCCCGGCCTGGACGGTGGGACTGCGGCGGCGGCTGAAGACGATGGCATCTTCCGCCGCTGAATATCGCGCGCGTCACGATTCGTCGAGGCGCGCCGCTCCGGCGGCTTGACGTCTTCCCGCAGGCGAAGGGTGTCGGCACCAAAGGCGGATTCCTGGACGACCGGCACCGGTGCTTCTGCGGGTGTTGCCCCGACAGGCGTCAAGAGAAGCAACGCGAAGAGCGCAAAAGCAGCCGCACCGCCGACCGCCATTGCCTGCTGCCGGGTCGCGTCGGAGCTCGCGCTTTGCATCGACTGGTCGAGTTCGAGCCCGGCCTTCTCGAGCGCCGTCGTGATCCGGCCGGCAGCTTCGAGTCCATCAGAGAAGATGACATCGGAGGCCAGCAGCTTCTGACCACCCGCGGCGTAGCTGCGCGCCCGGCGATCCACCTGCTCGAACGTCTCGATTGCGGTCGCGGCTTCTTCAACGGCCGCCAGCACGGCGGGAGATGTCGTAGACGACCGCATCGTGACGGTGGCGGCCCGCAGTGACTCGACCACTTCGGTCACCTTTCCAAACCAGAACGTCTCGTTCTGGCCGGCGGCCACGTACGCCTGCTGCGTCGATCGAAGTTCGTAAGCGTCGCGGAGTGCGGTGATGCGGGTCTGCTCGAGGGTGGCTGCGGCCTGTTGCGCCGCGCGTGTCCGCGTCTGGATCGTCCAGGAGAAGTAGGCAGCAGTTCCGACGGCGGCAAGGGCGAGAAGCGTGAGTGTGATTCGCACAGCGCGGCTTCTCATCAGCGGTCCTCCACCGGGGGTTACTATAGCAGTTCCACATCGTGGTCCACGTCATCATCAATCCGGTTTCGGGCGCGGGCGCGGACCCGAATGCGGCATCGCGGCGGTCGGCGATGATTCGCGCGGCGGCGGCGCGGCGCGGTACCGAGGTGTCGATTGCATTCACCGAACGACAGGGTCACGCCCACGAACTCGGTGAGGCGGCTGTCGCCGCTCACGCCACCAGCGTCATCGTCTGGGGCGGTGACGGGACCTTCAACGAGACAGCCAGCGCTCTCCTGAACACGTCGATCCCGGTCGGGCTTGTGCCCGCGGGTTCAGGCAATGGACTCGCCGCTGCGCTGGGCGTACCGCGTGATCCGGAACGGGCCATCGACGTTGCGCTGGACGGTGTCGCCGGCGCAATTGACGCCGGCCGCATGGCCGGCCGCTATTTCTTCAATATCGCAGGCGTGGGTTTCGACGCGCGCGTCGCTGCGCTCTTCAATGAGCGCGGCGCCGGCGCCCGCGGTGCGTGGCCCTACCTGATGATCGGCGTGCGCGAGGGTTGCACTTACTGCGCGCTCGACTACGACGTGCAGCTCGATGGCGACGGCCGCAAGTACAAGGCGCTCCTGATCGCGTTTGCCAACGGACGCGAGTACGGTCTCGGCGCCCGCATCGCTCCAGGTGCGAGTCTCGACGACGGTTTGCTTGACGCGATCATCGTGGAGGACTCCGGTCTGATCGCCAGGTTCTGGCACGCACGCCATCTCGCGCTGGGCCGTCCTGAGCTCGCCCCGCCGGTGACGACCAGGCGGATTACCCGCGCAGTGATCGAGGCCGAAGGCGAGATGGAGTTCCACGTGGACGGCGAGCCGGGCCGCGCATCGAAGCGGATTGAAGTGGAGATCCTGCCGGGCGCGCTGGTGATCAGGAGGTAACTAGCTATTAGCTGTCAGCTATCAGCCATCAGCCATCAGCTAGACCCCAACTCCCAAACCAAAAAGCTGAGAGCTGAGAAGCTGAGAGCTTCTAGAACGTCGGCAAATACGGGGTCAGGTATTTCGCGATCAGCGTGAACTGATCGAAGAAGATCAGCAGACCGACGACGATCAGCAGCAAGCCGGAGACGATCTCGATCGCGTGGTAGTACTTCCGGACACGCGCTGCGGCGGCGAAGAACTGGTTGATGGCGACCGACGTCAGCAGGAAGGGAATGCCGAGGCCCAGCGAATAGGCGGCGAGCAGCTGCATCCCTTCACCGACCGACTCCCGCGACGCCGCCATGGTGAGGATCCCGCCGAGGATCGGGCCGATGCAGGGCGTCCAGGCAAAGGCGAACGCGGTGCCGACAAGAAAGGCGCCCAGCGGCCCCGCGGGTTTTTTGTTGGTGTGGATCCGCTTGTCGCTCTCGAGCAGGCGGATGCGGAAGACTCCCATCATGTGCAGGCCGAAGATCACCAGCAGCGTGCCGGCAATCTTCGCGATGATGGGCGCGTACTCCTTGACGATCTTGCCGATCGCCGTCGCGGACGCACCCATGATGACAAACACCACGGTGAAGCCCATGACGAAGGCGAGGGAGGCGATCAGAACTCGTTGACGGGATGCCGAGGCATTGACCGCGTTCGAGGTGCCCTGCATCTCTTCCAGGGTCATCCCGGAAATGAAGGAGATATAGCCGGGGATCAGCGGAAGCACGCACGGCGAGATGAAGGAGAGAAAGCCGGCGGCAAACGCCGCCAGCAGCGTGACTTCCTGTGACATTGAGTTATCTACTTGCCCCCCGCCTGATAACCCCGACCAGGGTTATTTAATTTCCCTGAGCGGCAGCGCATTCAGGAGCGACGTCGGGACCGGGACACCGGCAAACTTCACCGGCGGCAGATCCTGGAACATGAAATCCCACTTCCAGCGCTCTGACGGGTTGGACGCCTGCAGCCACGTCCCGGCGCTCACCGGGCGCGCGAAGGCGAGTTCAGCCAGCCCCGCGTAGCGTTCGTGGCCAGTGAGGGCTGCGGCGAGGTCGGCGCGGACGGCGGCGCTGCTCGAGTAGGTGAGCGGGACGCCCAGTGCCAGCGCGACATTGACCAGGACCTGCCAGTCTTCCTGTGCCTCGCCGGGGGCAACGATGGCGCGCGACGCGCCCTGGAGCCGTCCGTCGATGTTCACGTAAGCGGCATCCTTCTCGACCCATGCGGTGCCCGGCAGAACGATGTCGGCCGCCTTGGCGAGCTCGGTCATCAGTACGCCGTGGACGATCAGGAGTTTCAGCTTGCCGGTCTTCCTGGCCTCGATGACCCACGACACGTCGCCGATCGAGCCGTCCGGACCCGGATCGAACACGTAAAGGCTCGACACCTTCCCGGCGAGGACCTGGTTCTTGAACGAGCCCAGGTCAGCCGCACCATCCGCACCGGCGTGGACGGGGAAGCCGAGATCTTTCGCGCCATTCACGTTCGGCGCATCGACCGGCGGAATCGTGAACTTCACGCGCGGCGGCTGCGGCTTGACGCGCGTCCGCCAGCTGACCGCGACGCCGTCCTCGGCAATGTTGAGCGCTCCGCCGACCTTGCCGATCAGGAACAGCTCTTCGAGCGACGCGTGGGCCGAGATCAGGAAGTGCAGGTTGCTGTTGCCCCCGGCCGTGACGCGATCGGCGACCTTTGCGAGCGCGTTGGTCCAGTCGGTCGGCTCGAGACTTCCGTTCGACTCGCCCGATCCGGAGCGCTCGCTCACGGCAGGCCCTGTCCGAACGAGCGGACGCTGCAGCCGGTCGTCGCCTTCGATCCAGCGATAGTCGAACCGGCCGATGTCACACATCCAGTAGCCGTTCACGTCAGGATTGAAGCGGGGCGTCGTGCGGATCAACTGCGCGCCCTTGGCCCACTCGGGCTTGGCCTTGATCCACGCCGTCGTGTTGCAGCCCTTCTCGCACAACGTGCAGATCGTGTCCACCGCTTGCGGGTTGTCCCACGGACGAGATTTGAACCGGTAGTCCTTGGTCGTGATCGCGCCGACGGGGCAGACGTCCATCAGGTTGCCGGAGAGTAGCGAGTGCACGCCCTCTTCGCGGAACGTCGCGATTTCGCTGCCGTAGCCGCGATCGGTGATCCCGATCTGCGCGTCAGTGTCGACTTCCTTCATGAACCGGACGCACCGCGTGCAGAGGATGCAGCGGTTGCGGTTCAGCATCAGGGTGGGACCGAAGTCCACGTCCGCCTGCACGCCTTCGCCGTCGAATACACGGCGCGGGAACTCCATGCGGCTTTCGTTCGGGCCGTAGCTGTAGGAGAAGTCCTGCAGCGGGCACTCGCCGCCCTTGTCGCAGACCGGGCAGTCGAGCGGGTGGTTGATCAGCAGGAACTCAAAAACGCTCGAACGGGCCTCGACCACTTCCGGCGTCTGCGTCATGACCACCATGCCGTCGGCGGCCGCCGTCGAGCACGACGTCTGCAGCTTCGGCATCTTCTCGATCTTGACGATGCAGACGCGGCAGGACCCGTCGATGCCGAGGCCGGGATGGTAGCAGTAGTAGGGAATCTTGATGCCGCTGTCGATCGCGGCCTGCAGGACCGTTTTGCCCTTTTCGACCGTGACCGGGAGCCCGTCTATCGTCAGCGTGACCGTTTCCATATCCCTTTGATTCTATAACGTCAGGACCCGCAGACTGTCGACGGGGGCGCGCCCGACCTGAAGGTCGGGCCTACGATCCAGGCCCAGTCTGCCGGCTCCGGTCTAGCGCTGGATGTTGACGAGCGCGCCGTGGTCGGCGTTCGCGGTCGCGGACCGAAGGGGCTCGGTCAAGGGGACGGTCCGCTCGGTCACCGGCCCGTCCGCCTGGACGATGACGTTCTCGGTCCGGCCAGACTGGTACTCGAGCCGGATACCGATCGGGAAGGGAACAGGTGCGCCGATCTGTTCAAGGCGCAGAACCAGGTCCTTACCGTCGGTCCGGTGGCTGAACCTCACGTTGGGAATGGTCTCGCCGAAGACCCAGGCCTCGAAGAACCCCGCCAGGTCCTTGTTGCTGGCTTTTTCCATCACCTTGATCAAGTCGTCGGTGCCGGCCTTCCGGTATTGCCAGTCGGTATAAAACGTCCGCACTCCGGCAAAGAACGCCTCGTCGCCGATCCACCGCCTGAGCATGTGAAGGACCATCGCCGACTTGTTGTAGATGATCGATCGGAAGATGCGGCCGTCGGCCTGGATGTGGCCCAACCGGTAGCCAAGGTAGATCGGTCCCTGGCTGGACTCATCGATGGCGGTCTGGCGCATGCGTTTCAGGACCGCGCTCATCACACCAGGCGCCAGGCTCTGTTCCGCATAGAGCGCGGCGAAGTACTGGGCAAATCCCTCGCTGAGCCACTGCTCGTGGTAATTCTTCCAGCCGACGGCCTGGCCCCACCATTGGTGCGCGAGTTCATGCGCCATGAAGAATTGCGGGTAGTTGTCGAAGTTGACCGGATCGTTACGCCAGGTGAGACCCGTCTGTAGCGGCTGATCGACGACGGCGAAGTAAGCAGGGCTGTGGCCGCCCGGCGTCTCATTTTCGGTAAACCCCAGCGAGAAGGACGGGTACGGGGCGGCGCCGACCAGTGAGGCGTAGAACTCGAAGATGTCGACGGCGCGGTCGGTCGTGCTGCGCGCGCGTGACATCTGCCGTGGATTGGCCTGGACGCGAAGATCGACGCCCTCAGCCGGCACACCAGTTCGCATGCGGCGCGTAGCGACGTCGCGGAGGCGAGACACGACGCAGGCGAGATAACGAACCGGGCGATCGCTCTCGAACACGAACCGTCGCCGCGGTCGCTGCCCCTCGCCGGCCACCCCGGGGGCGGGCACCGGCGGGCCGGCCGGCCGCCCCGTCGCAATCACCTCGTACTGCTCCGGCACCGACACCGTCATCCGGGCGGTCGCGTAGTCGGTCACGATCGACTGCGGATACCAGGAGCCCCGGTTGCTGTACAGATACCGTGGCTCCGGCGGCAGTGTGACCACCTCTTGCTGCGGGTCCTGCCCGATGTTGATGGCTTCGCGATCCAGGTTCTGTGACGGCATCGGGCCCGAGTACAGGATGTTGAGCCAGATCTCGGACCCGTTTGGCAGTGCCCCTGGGAGACTCACGATCAACGCGTTCTGGTTCACGACCCGGAGGTGCAACAGCCTGCCGAAGTCCGGCGAGTAGACGCCAGTGACGACGAGGTTCTCCTGGAGCCGGAAGTTCAGGGTGGTCGTAGCGGCAGCGCGGACCTTCACCTTCATCCGCGCACTGCCCTGGATGGTCTCACGCTCGGGCGAGATGACGACGTCCAGGTCGTAGGCCAGCACGTCGTAGTCGACGAGATCGTCCTCGCTATAGAAGCGTCCACGCGTCGCGAGCTTCTCCGGCGAGGCGTAGACCGAAATGTTCCGCCGCCGGCGCCGGTCGAACAGCGTGACGTCCTCCGCTTCGTTGCGCGAGCGAGTGTAGGTGAGACTGCCGAGATTCTTCGTCCGGACCTCGGCGATCATGTCGCCGCCCTGGGGCGTGATCGACCAGCGGTCGGGGCTCAGGTCCGAGAGGTCGATCTGCAGCGTTCGGCCGATGTAGTCGTTGAAGACCTGCGTCGCCCGCTGCAGGTCGCGGGATGCGACCGCTCGCGGAACGAGCGCGGCGGCGGGAAACTTCTCCGCGAAGTCCTCCGGCCTGATACGGATGAATACCGCATCGAACGGCGCGTCCAGGATCTCGGACCTGCTGAAGATCCGCACCTGCGTCCGCTCCGCCGGCAACTGGGGTGAGAAACGCATCGTCCCGCTGCCAAGAAGCACGACCACCGTCACGCCTTCCGGTGTCTCGGCGACAAAGGCGGATCCCGACTTCAGATTCAGTGACAGGTCGGGCGCTTCGACCGTGAGATCGCGCACGTCAAACTGTTTCGCGCCGTCCAGCGCAAGGCGGTAGAGGCCGGTGACGTGCGTAATCCGCGTCGCCGATCCGACGCGCGCCGCGCCGGCGTCAGAGACGACGTCCACCACCCACGTGCCGAGACGCCCCTCGAGGCCGCGTTCCCAGAACACTTCGAGCAGCAGGCGCTGACGTCCGGCAGAAACGTCCGTGCGGTCGCGTTCGTGGATGACGATCCGCGAGGGAGCCGAAGAGGTGAGGGCGGCCGCGAGTTCTGCTGTCGCGGCCTCGTCGATGCCGAGGGCGCGGATCGCGGCGCCGTCCCCGGCGGCCGCCGCCCTCTCGATCGCGCGGACGAGCATGGTCACACTATCGGCCTGGGTCGATGGCGCCCTGCCCGCCGTTCCCTGCGACGGGTCTGCCAGCGGCGTCCAGAGTAGAGAAAGGGCGAGGAGGGCCGGGAGCAACATGAGGTTGCCTATATTAGACCCCGGCGTGACGAGCCGTGCCCGGGGCGGCCGATACCGGTCAATTGGGGGACGAGACTGCAAACGCGCGGGACGAGTGGGACGCGCTGCCGTATCGCCCGGCCGAAAGGCCCGACGCCCGGGCTGTCGTCAGGCCGCAGGCCCCTGCTGCTCTGTCAGCAGGCCCCTGCTGCTCTTCGGCAGGCCAGAGCCGCTTCAGGATGAGGATCGTCAGGTCGTCTGAGAAACGGGAGTCGTGGGCGTGCCGCTCGACCGCTTTGAAGACTTCCGTGCCGATCTCCGCCGCCGTGAAGGCCGTGTAGGTGGTGACGACGCTCTCGAGCCCGCTTTCCTCGAACGGCCTTCCCTCGGGATCCTCGGCCTCGGTGATCCCGTCGCTATAAAGAACGAGCGTCTCGCCGTTACCGATCATCGCGCCGGCGGACTCGTAGGTCGAGCCTTCGAACATCCCCAGCGCGATCCCGGTGCCATGGAGCCGCTCTGACGTTCCATCGAGCCGGCGGAGGAGTGGGGGATGATGTCCGGCATTCACGTATGTAAGTGCGCCGGTCGCCGGGGAGTAGATCGCAAAAAACAGCGTGATGAAGCGTGAGCTCGGGCTGTGACGGCAGATCTGCAGGTTCAGCCGCCGCATCAACTCGCGCGGCTCGAGGTCTTCGTCGACGAGCGTCCGCAGCACCGCGAGCAGCAACGCCATGAGCAGGGCCGCGGGGCTGCCCTTGCCGGCAACGTCGCCGAGGGTGAGAATCACGCGGCCGTCCGGCAGCGGCAGCACGTCGTAGAAGTCACCGCCGACGGTATTGGCCGGACGCGTGACACCGCAGATCTCGATGTCGGCGGCCTTGTAGGTGCCCGACGGCAGCATCGCCAGCTGGATCTCGCGGGCGACCTCGAGCTCGCCTTTCAGCGACAACCGGTCGGCGACTTCGAGCAGGACGAGGAAGTTCATCAGCAGCAGGCTGAGGATCAGCGCGAACGTGCCGTCGGCCCAGACCGGCATCAGCAGCGCGATCTTCACGAACGGCAGACCGAGCGGGAAGTCGACCTGCGCGAAGTTCCTGAACAGCCGGATGATCCCGAAGAGTGCGACCACCAGCGAGGTGAGATAGAGCGCCCGGCGCGCCGGCGGCAGCTTCAGCGTGAACGCCATGAAGATCTGGCGGATCCGCACGCCGAGCTGCTTCCACCACGGCAGGTGCTTGATCGCTTCCTGGTCCAGCCCGCGCGTGAAGAAGCGGTACGCGTCCCGCGTATCGTGCGTGAAGAGCCGCTGGAGGTCCTCGGCGGAAATATCGCGCGAGTAGAGCTCGTAGAGGGCGCGCGCGCGGTCCGACTGGGAAGGCTGTTTCATGCGTACTTATACGTGCGAAGTGCTACGTGCGTTGTGCGACGTGCTGTCCGACGTGCTTACGTGCTACGTGCCGTGCTACGTGCTGTGCTACGTGCCGTGTTACGAACATCGCACATCGCACCGCACGTAGCACGTCCGCACGTCGAGCACTGCACGTCGCACGTCCGCACGTCCGCACGTCGCACGTTAGATCAAGCCGAGCTCTTTGCCGACCTTTTCGAACGCGTCCAGCGCGTACTGGAGATCCTCGCGGGTGTGCGTGGCGGTCACGATGGTGCGGACGCGGGCCTTGTCGCGGGCCACGGTCGGGAACGCGATCGCCTGCGCGAAGACGCCTTCCTGGAACAGCCGGTCCGACAGCGCGTTGGCCTTGGCACTGTCGCCCGCGATCACGGGCGTGATCGGGCTCTCGCTGAGACCCGTGTCAAACCCCAGGCGCGCCAGCCCCGCTTTGAAGAACCGCGTGTTGTCCCAGAGCTGGTCGATGATCTCCGGCTCCTCCATCAGGACGTCGAGCGCCGCGATGCAGGCGGCTGCGACCGCGGGTGGATGCGACGTCGAAAAGAGGAACGGCCGCGCCCGGTGATAGAGGAACTCGACCAGGTTCTTGTTGCCGGCAACGTAACCGCCGAGCGCGCCCATCGCCTTCGACAGCGTTCCGACCTGGATGTCGACGCGGCCGTGCATTCCAAAATGGTCGACGGTGCCGCGCCCGTTCTTCCCAAACACCCCGCTCGCGTGCGCATCGTCCACCATCATGATGCAGCCGGTTTCCTCGGCGAGTGCACAGAGATCCGGCAGCGGCCCGAGGTCGCCGTCCATGCTGAAGACGCCGTCCGTGATCAGCAGCTTTCGCTGGTCGGCCGGGAGGTCCTTGATGACCGCGCGCGCGGCATCGACGTCCTTGTGCGGGAAAACCTTGATCGCGGCACGACTGAGACGACAGCCGTCGATGATGCTGGCGTGGTTCAGCGAGTCTGAAATCACGACGTCCTCCTTGCTGAGGACGGCCGACACCGTGCCGGCGTTCGCGGCAAACCCACTCTGAAAGACGACTACCGCCTCGACCTTCTTGAACTCGGCGAGGCGCCGCTCCAGCTCCATGTGGATCTCCATGGTGCCGGCAATCGTGCGCACCGACCCGGAGCCGACGCCAAACTCCTCGATCGCCTTCAGCGCCCGCTCGCGCAGCCGCGGATGCGTCGTCAGGCCCAGATAGTTGTTGGACGAGAGGTTGACGACCGAGCGATGGTCGATCGAGGTATGGGCCTTCTGCTCCCCGTCGAGGATGCGGAGGCGGCGATAGAGGTTCTGCTCTTTGAGTGAGTCGAGCTCGCGCCCGAGGTAGGCCAGCGGATCGGTTCGCATCCGCTCAGTATATGGAAAAGCGAAAAGGGAAAAGGGAGAGAAAACGCTTTCAGACCAAATACAGGATGGTGACCCAGGGGGCAATCGCAACGACGACGTAGAAGCCGGCGAGTGTCGCGACAGCCTTGTGCACACCGGCAACGTGGAGGGCGATGCCGAACACGCCGGCGGTGATCTTGGCGGTCGCAAGACCGGGCCCCTGACCGAGAGAATCCATCAGCCAGGCGATGAGCGGGTTGCCTTCGATAGCGAGTCCGTAGGTCGAGACGCCGATGTAGGTCAGGACGCCGTCAGAGACCTGCGCCAGCAGGAAGACCACAACCGCGAGGTCCCCGAAGAGCCGGCCGTTGAGCTGCTGCGTGCCTACGTTCGCCATCGCCCTTCCGCATGTCGGGCGGTCGCCTGCTTACTTTTCGCGGCGACGGGCCCTGCTCAGAGCGGGCTGTCAAAGACGGTGCCAGCTTAAAGGGCATGGAAGAGGGAAGATGGAAGATGGAAAAGTGTTGGGCTTGAGGCAACGTTGCTGAAGCACTGGCTCTTTACCATCTACCATCTACCCTCTACCATTTTCCAAATTCCGCCGTCAGGCGCGCGGCTTTTCCCGGCCTTCCATTACTTCCATGAAAAGCACCTGGAGGATGGCGGCGGTCGGGACGGCCAGGAGCGCGCCGAGGATGCCGAGCAGCTTGCCGCCGATGAGCAGGGCGACGATCACCGTCACGGCGCTGACACCGACCTGTCGCGACATCACTTTCGGCACGAGTACGTGATTCTCGAACTGCTGCTGGACGAGGAAGAAGATCACGACCATCAGGACCTTCTGGTATGAGACCGTGCCCGCAACCGCGATCGCGGGGACGGCGGCGATGATCGGTCCGACGACGGGAATCAACTCACCGACCGCAGAGATCAGCGCCAGCACGTAGAAGTAGGGGATGCCCATCAGCCACAGCCCGATGGCGGAGGTGATGCCGATCACGGCAGCCAGGAACAGCTGACCGCCAAGCCATGCGCTCACCTTCACGGTGACCTCGCGCGCGGCCGCATCGACGCGGGCGCGGTCGGCGGGCGGGAAGAGCTTCAGCAGCGTTTGGTGAAGACTCCAGGAATCCACCAGCAGGTAGAAGGTAACGATCAGGATCGTCACGAAACCGAAGATGCCGCCGAGCACGCCCTTGACGGCGCCGAATACCGTGGCGACGGCGTCGGTTCCGCCGGCGGCCTGCGGTGCACGCTCCACGGCCTGCTCGAGGGTGATTTGCTCGCCGTGCAGCAGTCCGCGATCGCGCAGGAACCGCTGTCCGCGCTCGAACATCTGGTCCCTCTGCGCCCAGAACTCCTGCGCCTGGTCGATCAGCGGCGGAAACATCAGCATCCCGATGCCGACGAACGTGCCGATGATGAACACGTAGAGCACGAGAATCGCCAGCCAGCGGGGAAAGCGTCGTGTGCCGACCGGCAGCAGCCGCTGCCGCTCGATGAGGCGGACGATCGGACTGAATCCGATCGCAAGCAGCCCCGAGATGTAAAGGAGCAGCAGGACCTCGTGAACGAGGTACGCCGCCCACAGCAGGAGGACGGCGAGAACCGTCATCCAGATCGCATAGCGGATCAGGGAGCGCTGCTCCCTGGCGGACGTCGTCACTTAGCGGCCATCACGGGCGAGGAAGGTCCCGGTGAATTCGGCGATGAGGTCGTAGATCGCGGAGAGTTCAGCCGGCGATGCCAGGAACACGACGCGGAAGAACCCATCCGCCGGATCCGTGCCGAAGCCCGAGCCATAGACACACAGCACGCCGGTCGCCCGCAGCAGGGCGAGCACGTAGTCGGCATCTGTCACGCCCGGCGGCAGGGCGACGCGAGGCATCGCGTAGAACGCCGCCGACGGCATCACCGATGACATCCCCTCGATGGCGTTGAGACGCTGGTGACTGAGGATCGCACGCTCTCGGAGCGCCGCGCGAAACGCCGCCTGGTGCGAGCGATCGCCGTTGAGGGCGGCGACAATCGCGTGTTCCATCGGGCCCGTGCTGCACAGGCGTCCGTCGGCCAGCTTCTTGATCGCCGCGAACACCTCGTCCAGCCGGCCATCACCGCCGACCGCCATCCATCCGGACCGCCATCCCGGCGCAAGGTACGCCTTCGACAGTGATGAAAACGTGATGACGGGCGCCGCGAGGTTCTGCGCCGCAAACGCCGGCACCGGGCCGTCGAAGGCGAGGTCCGCATAGACCTCGTCGGCGAGCAGCGGGATGTTGTTGGTATCGGCGATGTCGAGCAGTGCCTTGCGCGTGTGCGCCGGATACGTCGCCCCGGTCGGGTTGTTCGGATCGATCACGACGAGGGCGCGCGTCGCCGGCGTCACCAGGCTGCGGATGTGATCGATATCGGGCTGCCAGCCGTTATTGGGATCGGTCCGGTAAAACACCGCGCGCGCGCCGATCTTGGCCAGCACCGCGGTGTAGAGCGGATAGGTCGGCGTCGGAACCAGCACCTCGTCGCCGCTCTGCGCCATCGCCGTGAGCGCGAGCTCGATGCCTTCGGACGTTCCCGATGTGATGACGACGCGATCCGGTGACAACGGCATGCCACGCTGCGTGCACTCCGCCGCGACCGCTTCGCGCGCGGCCGGGATCCCCACTGACGGTGCATAACCGTTGTGCCCATCACGCAATGCGCGCGTCACCGCTTCGATCATGTGCGGCGGGGTTTTGAAGCCGAACGGAATCGGATCCCCGATGTTCAGGTACCGGACCTTCCTGCCCGAGGCTTCGACGCGCTTGGCCTCGACCACGATGTTGCGGATGGCGTACGTGAAGCCGCCGATGCGATCGGCGACAGGAATCATCGAGGTGGTGCGCGGCGTCACGGCGTCAGTTTATCAATAAGGGTTGAACCCCGAGCCTATTGCCCAGCCTTCGGCTGGCCGACACCTCGAGTGTAAAAGTGACAGCCGCAAATCCCAAGTCGTGTATTTCTTGCACGATTTTGGTAACCCGACGAACAGACCCGATGCAGATCTGAAGAAGGCCAAATGTTTAGATTCAACAACTTACGGGGATGGCAAGCTCCTTGGACTATGGGGAGCATGACGGTGCCGTGGCTCATCATCTCAGCAGCAGCGATTGTTGCGCTGCCGTACGCGCTGAGTGCGAGCACGCAGGAGCCGCCGAAATTCCGGTCCTCGGTCGATGTCGTTTCGGTGACGGCGGTCGTGAAGGATCGTAAAGGCCGGTTTATCTCCGACCTGAAGCAGGAAGATTTTGTCGTCTCGGAAGGCAGCGACCAGAAGCGGATCCTCGACTTCCGCGCCGAGACGGATGGTCCGGTGAAGCTCGGGCTGCTGGTCGATGCCAGCGGCAGCATGCGGATCGGGCAGATAGCCGTTGACGCCCGTGAAGCGGCACGTCATCTCTTCAGCGCGTTGCGCAGCAGCGACGAAGCAGCGCTCTTCTCGTTCGATACGCGGCTCGATCGCGTCAGTGCGTTTACGTCCGACACCGCCGCGCTCGATGCGGCCCTAGGCCGGCTCAATCCGCCTTACGGCCAGACCTCGCTCTATGACGCCATTGGTGATGCCTCGACGTTCGTCGCGGAGCAGGGCCGCGGCCAGGGCCGCCTGCCGCAGCGCACTGCGCTGGTCGTCATCACGGATGGCATCGACACGCACAGCCGGAGCACGACCGAGCAGGTGGCCGCGATTGCGAGCCGCATCGATGTGCCGGTCTACATCATCGCGGTGATGTCGCCGATCGACGACCCGCGGACCGACGAGACGCCGTCCTTCGATGCGACCGGGCTGCAGCAGCTGGCGCGTAACACCGGCGGCGACATGTTCATCGCGAGTGCGCCGGCCCACGCCAGCGTGGCGTCGCGGCAGATCGTCGCCGAGCTGCGGCATCAATACGTCCTGGCGTTCGAAGCCTCGTCGCGGCCAGGCTGGCGCGGAATCTCGGTCGAGGCACGCGACAAGAAACACACGGTCCGGGCGCGGACCGGTTACTCGGCCGGCGGCAGCAGCCGGCCCACGCCAGCCAACGGGCCTGGCGTGTCATTCGAGTCGAGCGCGGCACTGCCCAGCGGCCGCGCGCGTGGCGCTGTAATCAAACAATGACGAAGGAGAAGACCATGAAGAAGTTTGTGCTTGCAATTCCGGTCCTCGCGATCGCGCTCGGCGGCACGACCGCCTGCGCCACGAAGAAGTTTGTCCGGGGCGAAGTGACCCAGGTGAACGACAAGGTCGACACGCTGTCGAAGTCGGTTGAAGAGAACCAGGAGCGGACCCGCGCGAACGAAGGCCGCATCGGTGAAGTCGACCAGAAGGCCGCGGCCGCGAACCAGCGCGCCGAAGCCGCCGGCAAGAGCGCCGACGAAGCCCGCGCGGCGGCCGATGCCGTCAACACCCGCGCCGACACGATCGAGAAGGCGTCCAAGCGGCTCGTCTACGAAGTGGTCCTCAGCGAAGACAAGGGCAACTTCAAGTTCGGCCAGGCCGTGATGCCCGACGAGACGAAGGCGGAGCTCGACCAGCTCGTGCAGCAGCTCAAGTCAGAGCCGAACGGCGGCTTCATCGAGATCGAAGGCCACACCGACAACGCCGGCGGCAAGGAACTGAACAAGCGCCTCGGCATGGAGCGCGCGGAGAACGTGAAGCGCTACCTGTATGAGCAGCACCAGGTGCCGCTCCACAAGATCAACGTGATCAGCTACGGCGAAGACAAGCCGATCGCGCCGAACAAGACCCGCGACGGCCGCGCCCAGAACCGCCGCGTCGTGATTCGCGTCCTGGCGTAAGTAGTTCAGGCAGGTGGACGGCGGGGGTAAACCCCCGCCGCACACTGAACGCAGATTGCTCGATAGCCATCATCGAAGATCGAATCGGGGACGGGGCGCAGGATGACCACGCTGGGATTATCCAGAGCGGCGTCCACGGTAACCGTCAGCACTTTCGCAGGGTGCTTCGCGCGCTCCGTCTCCGATTGGCTCTTCCGCCCGCCGTTCCCGCCACTCCCCCGAACTACTGAGATTTCGCGACCGTCTCCATCGCGGCGATGAACGTATCCACTTCTTCGATCGTCGTGTAGACGTTCGGGGTAATCCGCAATCCCGTGTAGTCCTTGTGGACGATCGGTGTCGCGATGATCCGCCACTTCTCCCACAGCTGTCCGACCACCTTCGCGCTCGGCACTCCGACCATCTCGACGTTCCCGATCGCGCAGGAGTGGGCCGGGTCGAGATTTGTGTGGATCCGGAATTTCGGGTTCTTGCCGAGCCGATCGGCCCATCGGTTACGGAGATATCGAAGCCGCGCCGCTTTGCGCTCGATGCCGATGCCCTCGTGGAATGTCAGCGCTTCGGCAATGGCGTTGTGGTTCGCGGCCGGGTGCGTGCCGATCTCCTCGAACTTGCGGATGTTGTCGGCGCGTGATGCCGCCGCCGGTGTGAGCGGCCAGAGCGACGCGATGTTTTCCTTCCTCACATAGAGGAACCCGGTACCGATCGGCGCGAGCAGCCACTTGTGCAGGCTGGTGCCGTAGTAGTCGCAGCCGAGATCCGCAAGCGTGAACGGGAAGTGCGCGAAGGCATGCGCACCGTCGACGATCGTCTTGATACCTCGTCGTCTTGCCTCGTCGGCGATCTTCTTCACCGGGAAGATCTGGCCGGTGAGGTTGGTGATGTGGCAGAAGTGCAGGACCTTGGTTGCCGGTGTAATCGCCGAGAGGAGGCTGTCGGCGAGAACGTCCATGGACTTCGGCGGAACCGGGAACGACACCTGGGTCAGCTTGATCCCGTCACGGCGGACGCGCTGTTCCCACGTGTCGAGCATGCGGCCGTAGTCCTGATTGGTCGTGATGACCTCGTCGCCGGCCTTCAGATCGATTCCGAGCTGCGCGATCTGCAGTGCTTCACTGGCGTTGCGCGTGATCGCCATCTCCTCCGCATCACAGCCGAAGGCCGTGGCGAGCCGCCGGCGCACGCTCTCGATGTTGGGCTCGAGGATCTGCCACATGTGGTAGGTGGGCGACTGGTTCGAGATATCGAGGTAGCGCTTGAACGCTTCATGGACGACGCGCGGGCTCGGGCAGCACCCGCCGTTGTTCAGATTGATGATGGTGCGGTCGAGCGTGAAGGCCTGCTGAATCTCGCGCCAGTAGTTCTCGTCGCCGGCGACGTCCTCGACCGAGAGGTTGGCGGCATACCGTGAGGCCGCTTCGAGATGCGCGACCCCATCATCGCGAAACATCGCCAGGGCTGCTGCGCTTGCGGTGCCGGTGGTCTGCAGAAAACCGCGTCTGGTCAGCATAATGGAGAGAGATTATATGGAAATGACCGGACGCGCCGCACTCATCACCGGCGGCAAGCGCATCGGCGCCGCGATCGCCATCGACTTCGCCACCAGGGGAGCGGATGTCGCGCTTGCCTACAACCGCTCAGGTGACGAGGCCAAAGCTGTCGCCGATCAGGTCGGAGCCCTCGGGCGTAAGGCCGTGGTGATCCAGGCTGATCTCTCCGATCCCGTCCAGTGCCGACGACTCGTGGACGATGCCGCACGGCAGCTCGGCCGCCTCGATATCCTGGTGAACATGGCGTCGGTCTACCGCGCCGTGCCGATCGACGACATCGACGCCGCACTGTGGGACGCGGTCGTGAACGTCGACCTTCGCGCCGCTTTTCTCTGCTCGCACGCCGCCATCCCACACATGCGCCGCCAGCACGGCGGACGCATCGTCAACTTCACCGACTGGGTCGCGGTCAGCGGCCGTCCGCGTTACAAGGGGTTTCTGCCGTACTACGTTGCCAAGCGCGGCGTCATCGGCCTGACCGAAGCGCTTGCGCTCGAACTGGCGCCTGACCAGATTCTCGTCAATGCCGTGGCGCCGGGTCCCATCCTTGCGCCGGAAGGTACGACTGAGGAAGAGTCGAAGGCGGTCGAAACCGCGACGCCACTCGGCCGCTGGGGCGGCGCAGTCGAGATCGTCAAAGCCGTCGCCTTGCTGGTCGATTCCGACTTCATCACCGGTGAGACGATCCGCGTCGACGGCGGCCGTCACGTGCGCTGATTACTAACGCTGAGGGTGCGGACGACTGACGCTTGAAGGTGCGGACAGACGCCCGCTGAGGGTGCGGCGTGCGGACGGATCGCCTCAGTGCGGGCGCCGAATGCACTGCCTGAAGCGCAGCCGCACCTCAGCGACACGCCGCTCCGCACCCTCCAGCGTCAGCAGACGGCACCCTCCGAAAGTCTGTCCGCACGCGCTGCACCCTCAGCGGTCTGTCCGCACCTTCTTCGTGTGTGCCCGCACTCTCTGCGTAAGTGGCCCGCACTCTCAGCGACAGCGCCCCAGCGGTAACAGCGGGAAGTAACGACCTACCCACCTACCGTTTCCCTCTGCGCCGAAGCCGCACCATAAGATCATATTTCGCAATAAGTTAGCGACAGAATCGCTGCTGGCAAACCGCTTGCTGAACTGTAGCCCGGAGGCGGCGCATAGCGCCGGGCAATGATGGCGGACAGGTCATGGGTAGACGCGGGCTCGTCGGCGAGCGGCGATTGGGTGAATCACGAATACCGGGACGCATTTAGCAAAGCCAGCGTGCTCCTGGTTGAAGACGACGCGGATATCAGCGAGATGCTGGTGACGATGTTCGAGCTGGCCGGGTTTGCCCCGACGGCGTGCTCGTCTGCAGAGGCCGCGCTCGAACTGCTGCGTGAGGGATCGTTCGACCTGGTCCTGACCGACTACATGTTGCCGCGCCGTACCGGCGGATGGCTCCTCGAACAGGCGGACGCAGAAGGCCTGATCGAGGCGACGCCGGTGCTGGTGCTGACGGCGCACCCGCAGCCACCGGATCTCGGTAGCTACGAAGTCATCTCGAAGCCGGTCAACCTCGATTACCTGGTGTCGAAAGTACAGCAGCGCCTCGAGGGGCCTACGCGGCGGCCGCGAATGCCCTTCAGCGCCACGCTCAATGGCGACGGAGTCGGCGATGGCAAGGGGGCCAACAACCCTGCCCGCGTCGAGTTGATCCTGTATGTCAGTGCGTCACCGCGCTGCCTCCAGGCGATCGACACCATCAAGGGAGTCGTGTCCCGCTTCTCACACGATCGCGTGACGCTGACGATCCACGATCTGTCGACGAACCCGGACCAGGGGCTCGAGGATTCGATTTCCTACACGCCCACCCTGGTGAGGCGCTCACCGCCGCCGCGAACCTTTCTGCTCGGCGACATCACTAACCCCGAAATCGTGATGGAGCTGCTGCAAGGCGCCGGCGAGGAAACCTGACGACACCGACGCAGAAAGTGCAGGCACCTGACGCAGAGCGTGCGGACAACGCGATAGCATCTTGTCAAATGGGTGTCTTTCTCGACAGCGTTCCGTTCTCCGGCATCATCCGCATTCGCGACATGATGTACTCCGTCAAGGATCCGTTCCGCCTCGATCAAGGGGACGTCAGCTTCGACGCGCCCGACACGGTGAAGAACGCCATGCGGCGCGCGATTGACGAGAATCGCAGCCACTACCTGCAGACCACCGGTGTGCCCCGGCTGCTCGATCTGCTCGCGGCAAAGCTTCGCGACAAGAACGGAATTCCGGTTGGTGCCGCCGATGAAATCATGGTCACCACCGGTGGGATCCATGGGCTCTACATCACCTGCCAGGCCCTGCTCGAGCCGGGCGACGAGGTCATCGTCCCTGACCCGGAGTGGCCGCCGTGCATGGGCAGCATCCTGGCGGCGAAGGGCGTCCCCGTCCCATGCCCGCTGCACGAGGATCTTGGCTGGCGCTTCGATGTCGACGAGCTGGCGGCCAGGATCACACCGCGAACGCGCGCGATCTACATCAACTCTCCAGGCAACCCCACCGGTGGCGTGCTCACGCGCGAAGACGTGCAGCGCATCGGCGATCTGTGCCGCGAGCGTGACATCTACCTGATCTCCGACGAGGCCTACGAAGACGTCGTGTTTGAGGGAGAGCACGTGAGCGCCGCATCGCTGCCAGGGATGTACGACAAGACCATTTCCCTCTTCACCTTCAGCAAGACCTATGCGATGACTGGTCTTCGCCTTGGCTATATCGTCGCCAAGGACGCGGTGCTGCGTGACCGGATGAAGAAAGTCCTCTTCTACACCGCAAGCAACGTCGCCTCGGTCGTGCAGTTTGGCGGGATCGGGGCGTTGGAAGGCTCACAGGAACCGGTCGCGCAGTTCCGTGATGAACTCAAGGCGCGGCGCGATCTCTTCTACGCCGGGATCCGTGAAGCAGCCGGGCATGTCTTCGCCGGCGAACCACCACGCGGCGCCTTCTACGCGTTCCTGCGCATCAATCCCGGACTGGACTCCGCCGCCAGGCTCGCCCGCCTCCCGCTCATGGGCGATGACCGAGTTCCTCATTGCCAAAGGACGGATCGGTTGCGTGCCCGGCGTGGACTTCGGCGCCAACGGCGAAGGCTATCTGCGCTTCTGCTTCGCGCGAGACCGAAAAGAGCTGACCGGTGCGCTGGACTCGATGAAAACGCTCTTTGGATAAAGGATCGCGGTGAGAGTGCGGGCGCTGACGCAGAGGGTGCGGGCACTGACGCTGAGGGTGCGGACAGACTAACGCTGAGGGTGCGGGCAAACTGACGCTCAGGGTGCGGGGTGCGGAACCGACTTTCTGAGGTGCGGACGCTGAATGCTCACACTTGGGGGACGGAGTTAGTCGGCACTTCCGAAAACAAGCTGCACTCTGCACCTCAGGTTCAGTTCCGCACTCTCCCGCGGCGTTTTGCCGCGGCGCCCAGTTGGCAGCGCCGCCTTAAGCCGGTAAAGCCGCCATCTCGACGATCGTCCGAAGCGTAGCGGCGGCCCGCCCCAGCGGCAGGTTACTGATGTAGAAGTGCTTCGCGCCGGCCTCCGCAAGCACGCGGAGCGAGCGGGCGCAGACTTCTTCTGGCGTGGCGCCCGCGGCGAACTCCTTCTTCAGCTCCTCGACCGGAACCGGAAGGAAGCTGCTGAGCACGTCGAGTGTGCGCGGATTTGCAGAGCGGTAGTAGAAGAGGCCGAAGAGGCCCGGGATCTCCAGCCCCCGGCGTGCACCCTCCGCCAGGAAGCGCTCGACGCCGGCGACGCTGTGATGCGAGACGATCTGCGTCAGGTAGAACTCCGCGGTCGCGTGCTCGGTGAGCAGGTGGCCGACTTGCGTCGCGCAGTCGCCGTGCGGGTTCGCCCAGCCGCCGAGGGCAAGCGCCGGCACCCGCCGCCGGATCTCATCGCGCAACTGCCACGCGTGCTCGACGCAGCGGGGCGGGCCGACGTGTTTGTCCCCACCGAGCACGACCAGCGCATCGAATCCGTGCTGATGCGCCCGATCCGCGTAGGCGAGACAGTAGTCCATCGGATGCTTGCAGGTGAGGAACGGCACCACGCCGGAACGCGCGACATCGACTCCCAGATTGATCAGCAGGTGGCGGAGGTTGTCTTCCTCCTTCAGCCCCACCGCGCTGTCAGTCAGGAAGACATGCGTGCCGCCGCGCGCCAGGCTCTTCACCGCGTGATACGTGTCGATCCACGCGTCCATGCTGGCGGACGTCTCGAGCTCCGCTCGCGGCGGCCGCAGTTCGGCGGCGATGACGGATTGTCCCGAGGCGAGTGATTGAAGAAGAGTTGGCACGCGGAGTGGTGTAGCGCAGTCCTTTAGGACTGCTTCCTTTCGCTCAGTATACTGAACCGTCGATGCCGAACCTGCCGATGATCCCGCTCTTTCCGGCGCCGTCACCCGTCCAGGAAATGGATGGCCTGCGCCGCGCGCTCGGCGGTGGACCCCGCCTCCTCGTGAAGCGGGACGATGCGCTGCCGTTTGCGTTTGGCGGGAACAAGGTGCGGAAGATGCAGCTGGTGGCGGCCGACGCACTCAACGCGGGCGCCGACACACTGATCACGAGCGGCGGCATCCAGTCGAACCACGCACGCGTGACCGCCGCCGCGGCGGCAAAGCTCGGACTTCACTGCATCCTCGTGGTCAACGGCTCCGAGCCGAGCCATCCGACCGGAAACGCGCTGCTCGACGGCCTGCTTGGTGCCGAGATCCGCTACGTCGATGACCGCAGCTGGCGCGCCCCAGGCATGGAAGCGGCCGCCGATGAACTGCGCAAGGCCGGCCGAAAGCCTTACATCATTCCAATCGGTGCATCCACGCCGCTCGGTGCGTGCGGTTTCGTGGGCGCGGCCGCCGAGCTGCGCGCACAGGTAGAAACGCCGCCGGACGTCATCGTGCACTCCACGTCCTCGGGCGGCACCCAGGCTGGGCTGCTCGCCGGCTGCGCCAGCGCGATGCCGGGCACGCAGATCATCGGCGTGAGTGCCGACGAGTCGTCAGCCGCGCTCGAGAGCACGATCCGCGACCTCCTTGGCGGCATGCCCGCCTTGCTCGGACGGCCGAAGGCACACTTCGCCGGAGCGCGCATCGAGGTCGACGACCGATTCGTTGGCGGTGGCTACGGCGTGCCGACCAGCGAGTCTCGCACCGCGATCGAGCTGCTGGCCCGAACCGAGGCCATCTTTCTCGATCCGACTTACACGGCCAAGGCCATGGCCGGACTGATCGCGCGCATCCGCGCGGGTGCGTTTCGCGAGGACCAGACGGTCCTCTTCTGGCATACAGGTGGCCAGGTCGGCCTCTTCGCCTGACCCTTCAGTAGATTGGATTCCAAGACGATGGCAACGATCACGTTTCTCGGCGCGGCGCAGACAGTCACCGGCTCCAAGTATCTGCTCGAGACGCCGACATCGAAGGTCCTGGTCGATGCAGGGCTGTTCCAGGGCCTCAAGGAACTCCGCGAACGCAACTGGCAGAACCTGCCGATCGCCGCGAAAGACATCGATGCAATCGTGCTGACGCACGCCCACCTCGATCACTGCGGCTACCTGCCGCGGTTGGTCTCGCAAGGCTTCCGCGGCCGCATCTTCTGCACCGCCGGCACCAAGGACCTCTGCGGCATCGTTCTGCCCGACTCCGGCCGGATCCAGGAAGAGGATGCTGAGCAGGCCAATCGGCACGGCTACAGCAAGCACGCGCCTGCACTCCCGCTCTATACCGAGGCCGACGCGAACAACACGCTGACGCTTCTGCAGCCGGTCGGCTATGAACGCACCATGCCGGTGGCCGACGGCATCGAAGTCGACTTCATCAACGCCGGCCACCTGCTCGGGTCCGCTTACGCGCGCGTCCGCACCGGCGGTCAGACGATCCTGTTCGGTGGCGACCTCGGCCGCTTCAATCGTCCGGTCATGCCGGATCCGACGATGGTCGAGCATGCCGACTACCTGCTCATCGAATCCACGTATGGCAATCGGGTGCATGAGGATGACGACGATGGCGAGAAGCTGGCGCGGGCGATTCGCGATACGGCAAACCGTGGTGGCCGGGTCGTCATTCCCGCGTTTGCGGTCGGCCGCGTCGAGGAGCTCCTCTACTGGGTCAAGAAGTTGGAGGCCGAGAAGCGGATCCCGGTGCTGCCGGTGTTTGTCGACAGCCCGATGGCTTTGAAGGCGCTCGCGCGTTATACCGAGCGAATCAAGGAGCTCGATCCGGATCTTCAGCCGGCCGACACCGACGACAAGGCACCACACGGTCCGGCCGCGCATGAAGATCGTGAGCGCCGCCGCCGGCAGGCGCACCAGGAGCGCGAGCTGTGCGCGTTCTGCACCGAGAAGTTCCGCGCCATTTCGGCGACGCAGGAATCGAAGGACCTCACGCGCTCGAGAATGCCCGCGATCATCATCTCGTCGAGCGGGATGGCGACCGGCGGACGCGTCCTGCACCACCTGAAGGCGGCGCTGCCCGAGGAACGGAATACCGTCCTGCTCGTTGGCTTCCAGGCCGAGGGCACGCGCGGACGTCATCTGCTGGACGGTGCCAAGACGCATCCGGATCCACGGCATGGACGTGCCGGTCAACGCGCACGTCGAAGTCGTCAGCTCGATGTCCGCGCATGCGGACTCAAAAGAGATGCTGCGCTGGCTGCGTGGCTTCAAGCAGCCGCCCAAGAAGACTTTCCTGGTTCACGGCGAGCCCGTCGCGATGCAGGCACTGAACGCCTCGATCACGAGTGAGCTGAAGTGGAATGTCCACATGCCGCAATGGAAAGAGAAGGCGGACCTACAATAAGGAAATGCAGTTGGATCGCAAGTACCTCCTCGAACGCGTCGGTGAAGCCGCCGTGGCGCAGCTCTATGCGGACGGCTTCGAAGGCCTTCCGCTCGATCAGAAAATCCTGATCTGGCACCTGTATCGCGCCGCCCTCGCCGGCCGCGACATTTATTACGACCAGCGCTACGCGCACAACCTCGAGATGCGCGATCTTCTCGAGGAGATCATCACGCACGCCGATGGCATCGACGCCGAGACGCTGGCGGCGATCGAGCGCTATACCAAGCTGTTCTGGATCAACGTCGGCCCTCACAACAACCTGACGGCGCGCAAGTATCTCCCGGAATGCTCGCCCGAGGCGTTTGCGGCAGCCGCGGCGCAGGCCGTCAAGAACGGCGCCCGGATCGCCGCCGGCACCGTCGAGCGGCTTCGTCCCGTGTTCTTCGATCTCGACCTCGATCCCATCGTCACCAACAAGACACCGGGATCCGGGAAGGACATTCTCCAGTCGAGCGCCAACAACTTCTACGTCGGCGTCTCGATGCAGGACCTGGAAGGCTTCGACGAAAAGTACCCGCTCAATTCCCGGCTGGTGAAGACGCCTACGGGTCTTGTCGAAGAGGTGTATCGCCTCGGCGGGAAGTACGACAAAGAGATTCGCGCCATCATCGGCCATCTCGAGGCGGCCGCCAATTACGCGACGCCGCAGATGGCCGACGCGCTGCGAGCGCTGATCAAGTTCTACGAGACGGGTGAGGACGCCGACCGGGCGAAGTACGACATCGCGTGGGTCGAGGACAAGGATTCGCCGGTCGATACGATCAACGGGTTCGTCGAGGTTTACATGGACGCCCGCGGCATGAAGGGCGCGTGGGAGTCGCTCGTCTATTACGTCAACACGGCCAAGACCGAGAACATCCGGAAGATCGCCGCCAACGCGCAGTGGTTCGAGGACCGGATGCCCTGGGCTCCCCAGTATCGTAAGGAAGGCGTGCGCGGCGTCACCGCCAACGCCATCGACGTCGTCGTTGAATGCGGCGAGTCGGCGCCGACGACACCGATCGGGATCAACCTGCCGAATGACCAGGTGATTCGCGAGCGGCATGGCAGCAAGTCGGTGTCGCTATCGAATGTGAACGAGGCCTACGACAAGTCCACCTTGCCGGAGTTTCGGCGTGAGTTTGCCTGGTCGCCAGAAGAAGCGGAGCGTGCCGAGAAGTGGAGCGCCTTTGCCGGCGAGTTGACCACCGACCTGCACGAAGTCATCGGCCACGGTTCCGGCAAGGTTGCCGAGCGGCTCAACGGCTTGCCGCAGAACTTCTTGAAGGAGCAGTACTCCGCGCTCGAAGAGGCACGGGCCGACCTGGTGGCGCTCTACTTCGTCGCCGACGCCAGGCTCGTGGAGCTGGGGATCGTCACAGCCGAGGATCTGGACGAAATCGTCCTCGCTGAGTACGAGGCCTACGCGCGCAACGCACTGGTACAACTCCGCCGGATCCGCCAGGGCACGCAGATCGAGGAAGATCACATGCGCAACCGGCAGATGATCGTCCGCTGGTTGATGGCGAACTCGCCGGCGATCGAGGTCAGGAAGCGAGAGGGTAAGACCTTCTACGTCATGGTCGATCCGGTCGCCTTCCGCGAGGGCGTCGGCCGACTGCTGCACGAGGTGCAGCGCATCAAATCCGAGGGCGACTACGACGCGGCCAAGGCGCTGTTCGAACAGCACGGAGTGCACTTCGAGGCGGACCTGCGCGACGAAGTGGTCGACCGCGTCGATCGCCTGCAGATGCCGTCCTACACGGGATTTGTCCAGCCGCGCCTCGAACCCGTCGTCGCCGGCGACGGCACGATCACGGATGTGCGCATCAGCTATCCGCTGGATCTCAAGGTCCAGATGCTGGAGTATTCGGGGAAGGGTACGTAGGCGTAGGGCGTAGCACGTAGCACGTAGCACAGCACGTCGCACGTAGCACGTCGGACGCACGTCGCACATCGCACGTAGCACGTCGCACGTTTAGGAGGCCGTCTTGTTTCGAGCTGCGGTCGTCGTCGTCCTCGCGGTCGGCCTGATGTCGGCGGGCGGTGCGATGCAGGTGCCCACCCAGCCGCCACCTTCGACCCTGACCAACCCACCGGGTGCGCCCGGGATCACCGGGACTCCGCAGGGCACCGCGATTCTACGGACCGAAGAAGCGCGTGCCCCCACGCCGGTCGACCTCCAGCTCCTGATCGAGAGTGCCCGATCGGTCGAACCCCACATCCAGTTGGCCGCAATCCAGGCGCTCGGCCGGCTCGAACGCCGGGACGTGATCACCGACCTGCTTCCGTACCTGCGTTCGGGCCCGGCATTCACCCGCGGGGAGGCGGCGCATGCGATCGGCCAGTCGATGCGTGGCGACCCGTTACCGCTCGATCCGAAGGAGACCCAGGTCGATGGCGTCCAGCAAGCGCTGATCGCCGCCGCGACCGCGACCAACGGACCGATGGGCGCGATCGCCCGAACGCTTGGCCGCCTGCCGTACCGGACGGCAGAGCAGGTGGCCAAGACCGATGCGTTCCTCCGGCAAGTGCTCACCCTGTCGTCGCAGCTCGATCGCACCGCAGCGGTAGACGCCCGGCGCTGGGCGTGCACTGGTGTCGAGATGCTCGCTCGCCTTCAATCGAAGCTGTTCAAGGTGCCTGAAGAAACGCTTGTGGTGTTGCGGGGTATCGCGACGGCGAGCACACCGACGGTCAAGCGCACCGAGATTCCTCTACGGTTGGCGGCACTGCAGGCCCTCGTGTCAGCCGGCGCAGTCGACGACGAGACGTTGCGCCTTGCGGCCACCGACACCCTCGATCCTGCGTTCAGGCGGCTCTCGATGGTGGCGCTGGCTGGTGCAGGCTCGCCCATCCTCGCGGATGCTCGGCTGGATTACCTGCGGACGGCATTCCGCGACAACGACCCGACGGTGCGCTATGAAGCACTGCGCGGTTACGCCCGTCACTACCTGACCACACACGGGTGCGTGCCGGTCACGGAGATGCTGCATCGATCCGCACGAACACGTCGTGCTTCTGGCGATCGACGTTCTTGGCAATTGCGAGGGCGACGAGGCGGTGGTGAGCCGCTTGATCGGTGAGGCCCGCACGCCGCCCAACACGGGCAGCTGGCGGCGGGAGTCGCACGCCCTCGTCTCGCTGGCGAAGCGCTCGCTCCAGAGTCTCGAAGTGCCACTTCTGTCGCACTCCCAGCACGAGGTGTGGCAGGTGCGCATGTACGCGGCGCGTGCTGCCTCGATCGCGAATCACGAGACCACGCTTGAACGCCTGGCGATGGACTCCCACGACAACGTGCGGGATGCAGCCCTCGGTGCACTGCGCCGGCTGAAGGGCAGCGCGGCCGAGCCATTCCTGGTCGCGGCACTGGGCCGCAACGACTACCAGCTGGTTCGCACCGCCGCGAGGGAGATGGCCGGGCTCGCACCGACGCCGGCTCTCACCACCGCCCTGCTCGACGCGCTTGCCCGCATCACCGCGCAGCGCAGCGACACCTCGCGTGACACGCGCGTCGCATTGCTTCAGCGACTGCGCGAGTTCGGCACCGAAAGTAACGCCGAAGCGGTCGAGCGGCTGCTGGTTGATTACGACGAAGTCGTCGCCGGTCACGCCGCCACGACCCTGAGCGCGTGGACCGGCCGTACCTACACGGTCCACCCGAAGGCGCTGCCCCCGGACCAGCTGCCGAGCGCGGCCGAGCTCGCGATCCTGACGCTCAAAGTGGCGGTGCTGAAGATGGAAAGCGGGCACGAGATCCGGCTGCGCCTCGATCCCGTCCGCGCGCCGATGATGTCCACTCGCTTTCTCCGCCTCACGAACCGGAACTACTTCGACGGCCTCACGTTCCATCGCGTCGTCCCGAACTTCGTGATCCAGGGCGGCAGCCCCGGCGCCAACGAATACGCCGGCGACAAGCTGTTCGTGAAAGACGAGATCAGCGCCGGTTCACACGCCGTCAAAACCGTCGGGCTCTCGACGCGCGGCCGTGACACCGGCGATGCGCAGTTCTTCATCAACCTCGTCGACAACCCGCGCCTGGACTTCGAGTACACCATCTTCGGCAGCGTGTGCGCCGGCTCGCCCGGCGACATCGGTGAAGGCGACCGCATCATCAACATGACGTTCGTGACGCCGTCGAAGTGTTGACCACGGCGTCACAGGTCACGTGCTACGTGCGAGGTGCTACGTGCGACGTGCGGTGCCACGTGCGAAGTTCGACGTGCGGTGCGACGTGCGATGTGCGATGTGCGGCGCGAGGGTCGAGGCCGTCTGTGTGACGTGCGGTGGGATGAGCGGCGGAGCACGTCGGCCGTGGCACCGCACGTAGCACGTCGCACGCTGAGCACGCAGCACGTGGCACCGCACGTCGCACTTCGCACGTCCGCACGCCGCACGTGTCGAATACGTGCATAATGCACGTATGCCGTTCAAGTCGTCCGACTCCCTCCTTCCCCTGACCCCGATTTCGTTCGAGGTGCTTCTCGCCCTCATGGACGGCGAGCTGCACGGCTACGCCATTCTGCAGGCGGTCGAGGCGCGGTTGGCGGGCAAGCTGCCGCTGCGGACGGGGACGATGTATCGCGCGTTGGCGCGGTTGCTGGACGAAGGGTTGATCGAACGGTCTGGCGGGTCACAGGACGAGGACCCGCGTCGTCGCAACTATCGGATCACCGCGCACGGGCGCTCGACCGCGAAGGCCGAGGCGCGCCGTCTCGCCGACCAGGTCGATGCCGCGCGAGCACATCGACTGCTGCCGGAGTCGCGCCGGTGAGAGCCGTCGGGCGCGCGCTCCACCGCGCCGCACTCTATGCCTATCCGGCGGCGTTCAGGTCCGCCTTCGGCCAGGAACTGGATCGCTTGTTCGACCAACGGCTGGACCAGGCGTCGTCCCGCATCCGCACCGCCTATCTCGCCATCTATCTCGTGATCGACGCGCTGGTGTCGGGCCTTGCGGAACGGAACCGCGCGCGCCAGGAACGCTGGGCGTGGCCGCGCCACGGCGCCCATCACAGCGCGACAAGGAGTCAGACAATGACGTGGGAATCGATTCGCGCCGACGTGCGCCTTGCGCTGCGTCAGTGCCGCCGCGCACCGCTGTTCGCCGTTCTCACCGTTGCCTCGCTCGCGCTCGGCATCGGCGCCAACAGCGCGATGTTCGGCGTGGTCCAGGCCGTGCTGCTCGAGCCACTGCCGTACGCCGATCCTGGCGCGCTCATCACCATCTGGAGCGACAACACCAAGGCGGGGGAAAAGAACAATCCCGTGTCGCCTGGAAATTACGAGGCCTTCAAGGCGGCGCCTTCACTTGCTGGTGTCGAAGGCATGTATTCGTTTGTCACACCGGTGCAGATTCGTGTCGGCGGCGAGCCCGAGCCGGTGATCGTGTCGCAGGTCACGCCAGGGATGCTTTCCCTGCTCGGCCGGACGCCGGTGGTGGGCCGGACGTTCGACGATCCCGGTGCGCCCTCAGGCGCCATCATCAGCTACCAGTATTGGCAGCGCCGGTTCGGCGGCGACCCTTCCGTCATCGGCCGGACAGTCGCTGTCAGCGGCGCCGGTGTCGCTGAACCCATCTCGATCATCGGCGTGATGCCGCAGGACTTCACCTTCCCCTACGGCTCGATGCTCGGCGCCTCCGGATTCACCCGCAGTGTCACAGTGGACATGTGGTGGCCGATGTCGCGCGATCGGGACCCGCGGCTCGTGGACCAGGCCGGTCAGCCCAATCGCGGGATCCACTACTTCGGCGTCGTTGGACGGCTCGCCCCAAACGCCTCGCTCGATCGTGCCCGCGCCGACCTCGAAGCGATCGCCGCGCAGCGCGCACTGGACTACCCCGACACCAACGCTGGCTGGGGGGTCACGGTCCGTCCACTGCACGAACAGGCTGTCGGCGCGTTGCGACCGGCACTGCTGATCCTGCTGGGTGGCGTGACCATCGTGCTCCTGATCACCTGCATCAACGTGGCGAACGTCCTGCTCGCGCGGTCTGCGGGCCGCGGCCGCGACCTTGCCATCCGCTCCGCGCTCGGGGCCTCACGCAAACGGCTCGTCCAGCAGGCGCTCACCGAAAGCCTGCTGCTGTCGTTGGCCGGCGGCATTGCCGGTCTCGGCGTGATGCTCATCGCCACGCGCGTGATTCTCGCGGCGGCTCCCGCTAACCTTCCGCGTCTCGGCGAGGTCTCGCCGGGATGGCCGGTTGTTCTGTTTGCCCTCGTGCTCTCGATCGTCACGGGCCTGATCGTTGGGATCCTTCCGGCGGCGTCCGCAGCCGCCTCGCAGGCACAGGACTCGCTGCGCGATGGCACGCGCGCGACTGCCTCGACTGCGCGCCAGCGCACCCGTGCCGCTCTGATCGTCGCTGAGGTTGCGCTCGCGATGACGCTGACGGTCTGCGGCGGATTGCTGTTGCGCAGTTTTGTCTCGGTCCTTGGTGTCGACACCGGCTTCAAGTCCGAGCAGCTCCTCACCATGCAGATGAGCGTGCCGCCGCGCTACGGTGATCCGGCTTCGAGACTCACCTTCTACGACGAGCTCGAGGCGCGACTCGAGGCCCTTCCTGGAGTGGTCAACGTGGGTGGCACGACCCGGTTGCCTCTCGGCAGCACGCAAGTGACGACGATGCTGGAGGTGGAAGGGCGGGCAGTGCCGCGAGCAGAACTTCCTGAGGTCGAGATGAGGCGCGCCGTGTTCGACTACTTCGACACGATGCAGATCCCGGTGCTGCGCGGCCGTGCCTTCACCCGCGATGATCATGCGACAGCACTCAGAGTAGTCGTCATCAACTCTGCGCTCGCGACTCGCGTGTTCCCGGGCGAGGACCCGATCGGCCGGCGCGTTCGCTTTGGTGCGGACTGGCTGACGATCATCGGGGTGGTCGGCAACATCAAGCACGGAAGCCTCGAGGAGGTCCCGAAGCCGGAGCTCTACATCACCTACCGGCAAGGCCCGCCGGTTGGACCCTACCTGGTCGTCCGCACCCAACACGACGCCACGGCCCTGACCGCCTCGGTCAGGCAGGCGATTCGTGACCTCGGAGCGGATCCGCCGACAGACATCCGCACGATGGAGGCAGTCAAGAGCAGCGCGGTGGCGTCACGGCAGTTCGTCCTGCTGCTCGTCGGGACTTTCGGCGTGCTCGCGCTCGGGCTCGCCGCGCTGGGCGTCTTCGGCGTCATTACGCTGATCGCCGCGGAACGCACCACTGAGGTCGGGATACGACTGGCGCTGGGCGCAACACCCTTCGCAGGTCCTGAACCTGGTCATCGGCCATGCACTGAAGCTGACGATCTTCGGGATCATCGTTGGCGCCGGCGCCGCGCTGGCGCTCGGGCCGATCCTCGAGACCCAACTCTTCGGGATTCGAGCCGCGGACCCGGTGACCTATCTCGCGGTCGCACTCGCGCTGGTGATGACCTCCGTGCTGGGGGCACTGCTGCCCGCACGGCGCGCCATGCGGGTCGATCCCGCGCACGCGCTAAGGAATTAACCCAGCATCTTGCCGGGATTCATGATCCCGAGCGGGTCCAGCGCGGCCTTGATCGTGTGCATGACGCTCAGCGCTTCACCATGCTCGCGCGCCAGGAACTTCATCTTGCCGAGGCCGACGCCGTGCTCACCCGAACACGTGCCGCCCATGGCGAGCGTCCGCTCGACCAGCCGATTCGACAACCGCTCGGCCTCGTCGAGGTCGGCAGGGTTGTCCGGATTGACCGGAAAGATCATGTGGAAGTTGCCGTCGCCGACATGGCCGACGAGTGCCGCTTCCAGGTGTGAAGCCGAGATGTCTGCCCGTGTTTCGACGATGCAGTCGGCGAGACGGGAGATGGGGACGCAGGCGTCGGTCGTCCAGCCGCGGCAGCCGGGGCGCATCGCCAGCGCGGCGTAGTAGGCGTCGTGGCGCGCCTGCCACAGCTCGGCACGCGCTTCAGGTGTGAGCGCCCGTGCGAACGCGAGCCCGCCGTTCTCGGCCGCGATCTCGCCGACTGTCTCGGCCTGCTCGCTGACGTCCCGCTCACTCAGCCCGTGGAACTCGAAAAACAGCGTCGGGAACACCGGGTACGACAGCTTCGAGAACCTGTTCACCGCATTTACCTGCACATCGTCCAGCAGCTCGATCCGCGCGACGGGGATCCCGAGCTGGATCGTGGTGATGACGGTGCGGACGGCGTTCTCGATACTCTCGAAGTGACAGGTCGCGGCGGCAATCGCTTCAGGACGGCCATGCAGCCGCAGCGTCAGCTCGGTGATCACGCCGAGCGTGCCTTCCGACCCGACGAACAGCTTCGTCAGGTCGTAGCCAGAGGACGACTTGCGTGCCCGCCCACCGGTTTTGATCACCCGGCCATCAGCGAGGACGACGGTGAGCCCCAGGACCGCTTCTCGCATCGTGCCGTAGCGGACCGCGGTGGTGCCCGATGCACGCGTCGCCGCCATGCCGCCGAGCGTGGCGTCGGCGCCAGGATCGAGGTGGAAGATCAATCCCGTAGGGCGGAGGTGCTTCTCGAACTGCTTGCGAGTGACGCCGGCCTGGACGGTCGCGTCGAGATCGTCGGCGCTGACGCGCAGGACGTTGTTCATCCGCGTCATGTCGATCGAGACGCCGCCGTGGATCGGGTTGACGTGCCCTTCGAGCGACGATCCGGCACCGAACGGCACGATCGGGCACCGGTGCGCCGCGCACGCGCGAACGATGGCCTGGACCGCTTCCGTGCTCTCGGGGAACACGACCGCATGCGGCAGCGCCGGGGCGTGGTGGGATTCACCGCCGCTGTGATGCTCGCGGACGGCGGTGGCCGTCGAGAGGTTCGCCCCCGCGACTGCGCGGAGCTCCTCGATCAGTGCGCTGAAGTCACGTGCGTCCGCCATGGCGTCACTGAACGGCTGGCGCCAGCAGCCTGATCGTGCCGGCAGTTGCGTCGATCTCCACGTCGGCGCCCACAGGGAGCGTCCACTGCGGCGTCTGGTGGCCGATCATCGCGCCGAACCACGCCGGTACCCGCAGCGGCTTGATGTGATCGGCAAAGATCTCCTCGAGCGTGAGAGACGCAAAGCCTTCGCCGGGCCCACACTCCGCGCACGTCCCGAACACGAAGCCCTTGATACGGTCCAGAATGCCGGCGAGCTTGAGCTGCGTGAACATCCTGTCGATGCGATACAGGTCTTCGCCGACGTCCTCGACAAAGAGAATCGCTCCTTCCGTGGACGGCACGTAGGGGGATCCAAGGATCGTCGTCATCACCGTCAGGTTGCCACCGACCAGCGGACCCCGCGCCGTACCCGGCGTGATTGTCTGCACCCGGTTCTCGGTCTGCGTCAGCGAGTTGCGATCCGAGAGCGCCTTCGGGTTCTCGAACGTCACGGCTTCGGCATTAAACAGGACGCGCTTGAGATACTCGACCGACCACGTGTCCCAGCGCCCCATGCCGTTGGGTCCGTGAAAGGTCACGAGTCCGGTCTTCGCATGGATGGCCAGGTGCAGCGCCGTGATGTCGCTGTAGCCGAGGACGATCTTGGGATTGCGGGCGATCTCGCTGAAATCGAGATGCGGCAGAACACGGCTGCTGCCCCACCCGCCCCTGATCGGCAGCACCGCCCGGATGCTGTCGTCCTTGAAGAAACGATTGATGTCGGCGGCGCGGTCCTTGTCGGCGCCCGAGAGGTAGCCGTGCCGTGCCAGCACGTGCTCGCCGATCTTGACCTTCAGCCCGAGCGCTTCGAGCGACTCGCGTGCGACGGCAACGTCCACTGACTGAAACGTCGCGCTCGCAGGCGCCACGATGCCCACGGTGTCGCCGGCTGTCAGGCGTTTGGGACGCACAGCGGCGGCGGGCCGCTGAGCTGACAGAGCTGACGATCCCGCCAGCATTCCGACGGCCGGAACCGCCGCGATGGACCCGAGGAAAGCTCGACGATTCATGCTTTTCGGATTGTGCCACACTGTCTTCATGCTCACCGCGCTGCTGCTGTTTACGCTGACACTCAGCGGAATCGCCCAGGAGAAATCCAAGGGCGAGATCAAGCCGCCGAAGAGCGGCGACGATGTGGTTGTGAAGGGATGCCTGGCGAACGCGACGATTGACAGCAACGATGTGACTGGAAGCGACAAGGACACGCGATACATCGAGTTCGTGACCTTCCGGCTGACCGGCGACAAGAACGTCCTCCAGGAGATTCGCAAGGACCATGTCGGACATGCCGACGTGTTACGAGGTGAGCTTCGGTCGGATCTGCCGCGGCCCGGTCAGGCCGGAGGGATGATCGGCAACTCGCGCGTCGTCGTCGGCGTCGGCCGAGGGATGGCGCCGGAACCGGCGCCGCCGCTGCCGGTGCTGAAGGTGAGTTCGTTCGATCACACCGGCATCAACTGCCGGTAGCGGTTACAATCCCATCGCGCATGCAGGGGCCCTCCTCCGGGAGTTATCGCTTCGGGCCGTTTACGGTCGAATCCGGCGCGTACCGTCTGGTGCGCGACGGCAGTCCTATCCAGGTTTCCCCCAAGATCATCGACCTGCTGCTCTATCTCGTGGCGCGGCCTTCCGTTCTGGTATCCAAGGAGGAGCTGTTCACGGCTCTCTGGCCCGACGTGGCCGTCACCGACAACGCGCTCACGCAGGCGGTTTCGGAGCTGCGGCAGGCGCTCGGCGACGATCCATCGAAGCCCACCTACGTGCAGACCGTGGCCAGGCGAGGTTATCGGTTCATCGCGCCTGTGGACCGCGAACAGCCGGTGAGCAGTCGCCATGAATCGCACTCCGCGAGCAGCGCGATGCCCTCGGTCGGCGTTCTCGACTTCGCCAACGTCACGCGCGATGCCTCGCTCGACTGGCTGTCGTCCGGTATTGCCGAAACCGTCACCAACGACCTGCGTGCCTCGTTGCAGGTGAGGATCCTCGACCGGTCGCGCATCGTTCAGGCAGCAAAACGGTCCGGCACCGACCTTGCCGCGCTCCGCCGCGAGCTCCAGTTCGACCTGGCTGTTGTCGGCAGCTTTCAGCGTTCCGGCGACCGACTGCGCATCACGGCGCGCGCCGTCGATGCCGCCAGCGGCGAAGCCCTGGCCGACAGCAAGGCCGACGGACTCCTCGCCGACGTCTTCGACCTCCAGGACCGCATCGTTGCGCAGCTTTCCGCGGCGATCGGCAGCCGCAGCGATGCGGCCCCGCGGCGGCCCCTCCGCGAGACCAGCAGCCTTGACGCCTACCATGCGTTCACCGAGGGGCGCGTGCGCCTCGACACGCTCGACGCGGCCCAGGTCGCCAACGCGATCGACGATTTCGGCCGCGCCATCGCGCTTGACTCCCGATATGCGGCGGCGCACGTCGGTCTCGGCAACGCACATTTCTGGCAGTACGAAATGTCGCGGGCGAGGAACCATCCCGAGGCGGCACTCCTGGCAAAGGCGATCGATCATGTGCGTCGCGCGATCGAGCTCGAACCGGATCTGGCCGAGGCGCATGCGACGCTGTCGTTTCTGCTCGTGAGCGCGGGGCGGGCGACCGAAGCGCTGGTGGCGGCGCGCCGTGCGGTCGTCCTCGAACCGGGGTACTGGGGCCATCATTTCCGCGCCGGCCATGCCGCCTGGGGCGACGAACGCCTGCGGGCCTTGTCGCGGGTGATGGATCTCTATCCGGACTTTCCGTTCGCGCACTTTGAAGTGGCGATGGTCCACATTGCGCGCGGCCATGTGGACCGGGCCGAGTCGGTCGTCCGCGAGGGCACCATCGTCCAGGATCGCCAGGCGCATTTGAAGCAGCGGTATCCGGCCCGTGGCCTGCACTGGCTGCTCGGCCTGGTCCGCCTCGCTCAGGGCGACACCACCGAGGCCGAGACGGAGTTCGAGAAGGAGCGCAGCTGCGGGAACGGTCAGCTGTACGGACCGGAATTCATGATGAATGCGTGCGACGGCGGTGGCTTTGCCAAGTTGCGCGCGGGTGATCCGGCCGCTGCGATGCCGCATTTCAATCGTGCGCTCGAGCTCTATCCGGAGCACGCGCGCTCGCTGGTCGGCCTTGGCGTTGCGCACGCGGCAGCCAAAAAGCGGAAGGAAGCTGACGCTGTATTTGCGCGCGCCGATGCCGCCATCGCGGCGCTGCGGAAGGGCGGACGGGGCAGCGAGGCCACGATCGCGCAGGCGTTCCTGAGCACGTCGCTCGGCCACGATACCGAAGCCATCGACTCTCTTCGCAGCCTCCTCGAGCGAGCCGATCTGCCCTTTACGGGGTGGACACATCCCGGTCGAGCCGCTGCTGGAGCCGCTCCGGCCGAAGCGTGCTTTCCAGGAGATTCTCCAGGCCCTGGCGGCCCGCGCCCGCTGATTTCAGCCTAATTCACCTCCCCTTCAGGACTCCTGAGCTTCCGGGCCGCTAGTCTGCGCCTTATGAAGCAAATGGCTACCAGGCACCTCACTTACCTCGTTGTTCTCGCAGTCCTGGCTCTCGTCTCACCGCTGTCTGCCCAGGCGCAGACGGCCCCGGCGAGCCAGGCGACCGCGCCAGCCGGCGAGCTCGAGTTGCACGAGCTGATCCTGAAGGACGGCTCGCGCCTCTTTGGCCGGATCGAGCGCGAAACCGACCAGGAAGTCGTGTTCAGAACGCAATCCGGCGCAACGATCACGGCACCCAGGCAGGAAATCGTCTCCCTGAAGCTGGTGCAGGGACGCGTCGAGCGCGGCGAGTTCGTCCGCACCGACATGCACCGCAGCCGGCTGTTCTTCGCGCCGACGGGCCGTTCGCTCGAGAAAGGACAGGTCTCTGTCGGTGTATTCGAGTTCATGGCACCTTTCGTCCAGATTGGTGTGACCGACGACTTCTCAGTCGGTGGCGGCACTCCGCTTGTTTTCGGGATCGAGGACTTCGACCGGCCTTTCTGGGTCACACCGAAGTACCGGATCCTCAAATTCGAGAAGGTCCAGGCTGCCGTCGGCGTGCTGCATGTTTTCGACACCAGCGAAGGGGATAGCGCGGGCATTGCGTATGGCGTCGGAACGTTCGGCAGCAGCGACAACGCGATCACGGCTGGCGCCGGCATGGCCTACTCGGGCGACAGCCGCGGTGGCATTGCGATGATTGGCGGCGAGCGCCGCGTGCACCGCAACATCAAGTTGATCACCGAGAACTACATCTGGCAGAGCGGCGACGGCATCGTGTCGGCCGGCGTGCGCTTCATGGGGGAACGCTTGTCAGCCGACCTCGGCCTGGCGATGCCGATCGGTGCCGATGAGGGTTTCGTGTTCCCGGTGGTGAGCTTCGTTTATGTGTTCTGAGAGCTGTCAGCTATCAGCTATCAGCGCGCCGTCTCCCATACCGCCTTCGAAATGGCAGCCATGAGCGGCGCGCTGACCTTCTGGTCCTGGATGCCACGAACCAGGATCACGAGGATGTAGGGTTTCGGGCCGAGCACGATCCCGGCGTCATGGTGGATGCGGGTGATGCTGCCGGTCTTGTGAGCAACCGGGGTCCCGTCCGGAAGTCCGGCCGGGATTCCGGTGTTGAACTTCTGGCGCTTCAGGACCTCGAGCATCTCCTTGTCCGCCGCGGCGCTCACGGCCTTGCCCTGTCCGATCTTCTCGAAGAGCACCATGAGACCGCGTGCGGTCGTGGCGTTGTTCAGGCCCTTCTCGAATGCTTTCCCATCCTCGACCCCGCGCAACACCTTCATCCCGTCGGCGCCAAGCCTCGTGACCGTGGCGCGGATGTTCTCGACGCCAAGCTTCTCGATCATCAGGTTCGTTGCGAAGTTGCTGCTGACCGTGATCATCAGCTCGTTCAACCGCCGCAGCGTCATCGTCTTACCGACATTGGCGTAGACCTCGAGGTCGGAGTCATCGCCCTCGCTCAGCTTGTAGAGGCTGCCGTCAACGATGCTGCGGAACTCGTTGCGGATCGGAAGCGGGTCGTCGAGCTTGAGCATGCCGGCTTCTGCCTGGCGGAAGAGCTCGATCATCACCGGCACTTTCATCGTGCTCGCGGCGTGGAACGTCTTGTCGGCGTCAAACAGCAGCTGCGTCTTGCCATCGAGCGTTCGATACGCGACGGCGACTTCGGCGCCGCTCTCGGCGATGAGCGAGCGGACCTTGGACTCGAGAGCGGTCGGCGACTGTGCGGCAGCGAGCGCCGCGAGCAGGATAATGAAGCTCATAGGTCCGTATCTTAGGTTGGAGACACCACGCATGGACACCGAACTTCGCGGCCGCACCGTCATCGTGATCGGCGCCGGCCTGGCCGGCCTCACCGTCGCGCGCGAGCTCGAAGGTCACGGCGCCAGCGTCATGGTCATCGAGGCGAGGGACCGCGTCGGCGGACGTATCCACACCGTGCGCGGGATCTTCGAGAGCGGACAGCACGGCGAAGCCGGTGCCGACCTGATCGAAGGCGAGCAGACGCTGGTGCTGCAATTGGCGAAGGAGGTCGGCCTCGAGCCGCAGCGGATCCTGCGGAGCGGCTTCAGCTACTACGGACCGGACCGCTCCGGGCGCAACCGCGTGTGGAAGCGTCCAGCCATCTGGGAGGAGATCACGACGCGGCTGAAGTCCGAGATCGACAGCTTCAAGTCCGCCGGGGAACGATGGGATTCTGGGGTAGCCTGCGCGCTCGGCCCGGTCTCCGTCGCCCAGTGGCTGCGGGCCCAGCAGGCCGACGTCAGCTTCGACATCGGCGTCCGCGCGATGCGCGGTTTCTTTCTCGCGGATCCCGAAGACCTCTCGCTGCTGCCGCTGGTGGACCAGTTTGCGCAGGGGGGCACACCCGGCGAAGGGGAGATCTACAGGATCGCCGGTGGCAACGACCGTCTGCCGCAGAAACTGGCCGACGGCCTCCGCGCGCCGATCCTGCTGCGCGCGATGGTGCAGAGCATCACGCAGAAGGGCGAGGCCGTGACGGTCCGCGTCCTGGAGCAAGGCGGGCACCAGGATTTCACCGCGGACTTCGTTGTCGCGGCCGTGCCGACGACCACGTTGCAGAAGATTCGGATGACGCCGGTGTTGCCGGCGCAGCAGCGGAAGGCGATCAGCAGTTTGCACTACGGCCCGGCGACGCGGGTGCTGCTGCAATTCGAGCGGCCCTTCTGGCGAAAGACGCTCAAACACCGTGCCTTCGGTACGGCGTTGCCGATCGGCGCAGTGTGGGACGCCAGTGAACATCAGCGCGGGGCAGAGGGGATGCTGATGCTGCTCGCTGGCGGCCGCGGCTCGTTCGAGTGCCGGGAGATCCTCAGGCGTGAAGGTCCCGACGGTGTCGTCGATCGACTCCGATGGATGGGCAAGCCGGCGCCACTGCAGGCGATCTGGCACACGAGCTGGGAAGATGACCCGCTCGCCGGCGGCGGCTACGCCGTCTTCTCGCCGGATTTCGATCCGCAACTCCGCGACTGGCTCCGTCGTCCGGCCGGTCGCGTCCTCTTTGCCGGTGAGCACACCAGCCTGGACTGGGAAGGCTACATGAACGGCGCGATCGACAGCGGCATCCGTGCCGCCGCTGAGATCCGCATGCTGGCGCGAACGACGATGAGGCCGTTCGCCTAGCTGGCGGCGGTCTGGGGCGCCTGGGTCTGCGGGAGGTCGATCAGGGCCGCCCATGTCTCGGGGTCCTGCGAGATGAGCGTGCTGAAGTAGAGCCACACCTCGTCGGCGGGAAACTTCCCGGCGAGCTCGGCCGCCGCCGCCTTGACCTTCTCCGCGTCCGGCACTGTCACGTTGTCTTCGTTGATGAGGCCGTCCTCGTGCGCGATTCCAAGTGCGTCGAGGAATGCGCCCATCATCGGCCGCTGATGCTCGAGGTGATAGGCCACGAGCGACCGCGCCGCTATCGAGTCGGTCATGTTCGGCAGCCCGAGCAGGTACTTGACCTTGCGCTCCAGCGGCAGCCCGATCACGCTCTTCGTCCGGAACTTCATGTGCGAGGCGATCGTGGTGATCGCTTCGATCTGCTGATCGGCTGACTGCTCGTCGGTCCAGAAGTTTTCCGCCGCCTGCTGCCGCCGTTCGGCTGTCATGCGCTTCCAGATGCGCGACGGCCGGAAAGATGAGAGGTCCTGATCCATGCCACTGATTCTAAGCCACAGGGGAAACACAGGGGAACACAGAAGAAACACGGCCACAGAAGACACGCCACAGGGGAAACACAGGGGAAGCACTGGCGCTCTTGCGGTGAGGCGTTGGGACAGCGTGGAATAAAGTTATCCGGTGTCCGAACGTTTATTCACGCCGCGCTTCTTTGTCATGTGCGGCTTCAGCTTCACGGTCTTTCTGTCGGCGTTTCAGTTGTTCCCGACGGCGCCGTTTCACATCATCGACCTTGGCGGCTCGACCTTCTCCTCTGGGTTGTTCCTTGGATTCCTGACCTACTCGTCGGCGTTTTCGGCGCCGTTGACGGGCGCCTACGCGGATCGCGTCGGGTCGCGGCGGGTGTTGATTGGATCGAGCCTGGCGCTGGTCGTGTTCTCGCTCCTCTACGCCGTGATCACGGACGTGCGCGTGATGCTCGCGATGGTGCTCGTCCACGGCGTGTTCTGGTCCGGGCTGCTCTCGGCCTCGGCCGCCTACATGACGAATCTGCTACCGGAGCGGCGGCGGGCTGAGGGCATCGGCTACTGGGGGCTGTCGACGCTGTTCGGCGTCGCGCTGGCGCCGGCGCTGGGGTTCTGGCTCTACAACCGCGGCTGGCTGTGGTTGTGCGTGAGCGGGGCCGCCCTGAACCTCGTGATGACGGTCATTGCCACGCAGCTCCACGATGATGAGCCGAAGCCGAAGGCGGCAACAACCGAGCGCAAGCGTGGCGTCCTCGAGTGGCGCGTGCTGATCATCTCGGTGACGCTGGCGCTCTATTCGTTCGGCTACGGCGGGATCACCAGCTTCACGGCGATGTACGCGGACGCTAATGGCGTGGTGCCGAAAGGGATCTACCTGACGACCCTCGCGATCGTCATCCTGCTGACGCGGCCCGTTCTCGGTCGCCTCGGTGATCGCTTCGGCTACACCCGCGTGTTCATCCCCTGTCTCGTGCTGATCACCGTCGGCCTCGCCGTGCTCGCCTTCGGCGGCACGCGCGGCTTTCAGCTACTGTCCGCGGTGATTTTCGGTGTCGGCTTCGGCACCGCGTATCCGACCTACGTCGGCTACGTCATGAAGGGGGTGAGCTCGGAGCGCCGCGGCGCCGCGTTTGGCGCCATCCTCGCCGCCTTCGATACCGGCATCGGCACCGGCTCCACGACCATGGGCTGGATCATCGGCCGCTACGGTTTTGCTTCAGCCTTTGGTGTGGCAGCATGCCTTGCCGCGCTCGCCCTGCCGTACTTCCTATTTGTCGATAGAAAGTACCGGCAAGGGTAAAGCGCCGAAGTCGCAGCTGGAAGATGGAGTAGTGCTCTTTTCCATCTTCCCTTTTCCATCTTCCATGTCAGGCGTCAGCGTGACCGTCAGAAGCCAACGCGAACGCCAATGTCTATCTTCCGTGCCGCCATCGACGCCGTCGGCTGCGCAAAGAAGGGCGAGGTCATGACGCCCGAGTAGCCGATGTGGTTCACGGTGTTGAACAGGTTGGTTCCCGAGACGAACAGTTCGAAGCGGATCCGCTTGTCTTCGGCGCCGCCGCCGAACATCCCGCCGATGTCACCGCCGCTGCTGGCGCCGCCGACACGCTGGACGATCATCACCGGCGTGTGCACGCCTCCGGTGCCGCCGCCGCTCGCCTGCCGCTGTCCGAATCCAAACGCGTAGCTGAGGCGCCCGCCGATGTCCCAGCTCGAGTCCGTGCGCCCGGCATTCCGGCCGAGTTGGCCGGGACGGTCGTTGAACACGGTGTCACCGTTGTCATCCAGCCCGGTCGTGATGTTGTAAGGCGTGCCGGAGCGGTAACTGCCGTTGAGCGCCAGGCGGACGCTGTTGAAGAGCGGCGTGCTCAGCATCGCGCTCAGGTTGTGCCGCGGCACACCCATCACCGGGCCCCATTCGTTCGACAGATCGTAGCTGTTGGCCGGCACGCTGAAGGCGCCGTCGGCATCGTTCTCCTGGTTCAGCCACGCGTAGTTGGCAAACAGCATCAGCCGGCGTGCGGGGATCTGGAAGCTCATGCCGGCGACGAAGTTCTGGCCGCGCATGTTGGCCGTGGATTCCACCTGCGTCACGTTACCGACCGTCGGGTCTGGACGGACGCCATCGATCGGCGCATTGATGTTGCGGCCGCGGTACCGGTTCTCGCCGCGCGTGTAGCTGTAGCTCAGGTTCATGCCGATCATCGGCGAGAACTGGTGGCTGAGGCCGATGTTCGCCATGCGGCGCACCGGCATGACGAGGTCGTTCGCGAGCTCGTACCGGCTTGCCGGCAGGATCTCCTGCGTCGCGCCGCCGCCGAGGGCATCCGGATACCCGGGGTTGGTGATCACCAGGTCGCGCTGGCGCACGCCGTCGACGCGGAGCGTCTGTTCGTAGACATCCGGGTCGAGCCACTCGTAGAAGATGCCGCCGCCGCCGCGGATGGTGGTCTTGCCATGCTTGAACGGGGACCAGGTGAAGCTCGCCCGCGGCGACAGGTTCAGGTAGTCGTCGAGGTGAGTCTGGACCTCGTGGCGGATGCCCGCGCTCAGCGTCAGGTTCGATCGCGCCCGCCAGTCGTCCTGGATGTAGAGCCCGGCCTGCCAGTGGGTGTAGTCGACGAGCGGATTGCCGATGCGCTGCGTGTAGTTCGAGGGTCTGCCCGCTTCGTAGTCTTCCAGGCTCGAGAACGTGAAGGTGCCGAGATAGTTCGTCCGGTTGTCGCTCTCGTACCAGCCGCCCTCGACGAGGCTGCCGAAGCGGATCGCATGCCGTCCCTTCGCCAGGTCGACGTTCGTCGCCCATTCGAGGTCGGTGACCGAGCGTCCGCCAGCCTGCTGCGCGCCGCCGGCCGTGAAGGTGTCGAGCACACGGTCGGTCCGGGCTTCGATGTCCGAATCTGACGACGAGCTCTGGCGGCGGACCTGGAACCGATTCTCACCGAAGATGTTGCGTGACCACGGGCCGCTCTCGGAGAGACGCAGGATGGTTTCGTCGGACGTCCGCGCGTAGGCGCGGGCGGGAAGGTCGTAACCGCCGACGCCGAGGTTGGCCTGTTCGTTCCCGTTCAATTGCAGGTTCGACTTCAGCGTGTGCGACTTGGTCATCGCGTGGTCCAGGCGGCCATTGAAGTTGATCCGGTCCGACGGCCGCCGGACCGCGCCTCGTGCCTCGCCATCCGGAATGTAGGCGTAGATGTTGGCCGAATCGTAGAGCGACGCGCCGGTCGCCGACAGCGAGAACGACGTGCGCTCCTTGAGCAGCGTTCCGCTCATGTTGAACGTGTACTGCTGCGTCTGCTCCGGACCTTTCTCGGTCACGTACGCGTTCCGCGCGTTGAGCGCGTCGTCGCGGTAGAGAAAGTCCATGCTGCCGCGCAGCGGACCCATGCCTGGCTGCGTGACGATATCCACGAACACCATGCCGGCGGCATGATTCTCGGCCGCATACATGTCACGCGAAAAGCGGATCGAGCGGATCTGCGACTTCGGCGGCAGCTTGCCGCCGCGGAAGCCGTCCACGCGCAGCGTTGCGCCAGGGCCGGCCATCTCTTTCAGCACCCGCTCCATTTCGTCGGGATCGTCCGGCAGCGCGTTGATCTGATCCCGCGACAGCACGGTGTTGAACCTGTCGTTCTTCGGATCCGACGCGACCGTCGCCTTGTCACGGCCGACCGAGACGCTCTCGTCCAGCTTCTGGATCGCGAGCACGGCGTCGCGCTTGTTCTCTCCGGCGCGGACTCGCAAGTCGGGAATCACCAGCGTCTCGAATCCTGGGAACGAGACCTGGACGGCATAGCGGCCCGGCACCAGGTCATTGGCCGTGACCACGCCCTGTCCGTCGGAGGGGAGGTCGGTCATCGAAAGAGCGGCCGTCTTGTCCTCGGCGCCCTTGACCTGGACGATTGCGCCCGGCACGACGGCGCCGGTCTGGTCCTTGACGGTGATCCGCAGGCTCGAGGCCTGCGGACGCTGCTGGATGGCGCCGGCGGTTGCGGCGGCTTCAGCTCCATTGCCGGCGACAAACGCGACGGCAAGCGCACACGCGGTCAGAAGTCTGCGGATCATGATCGGCTTCCTTACTTGGCGCTTCGACCGCGAACTTGGCGGCGTCGATCTTGGGATTGAGCTTCACCTTGGTGAACGTCCACTCCTCGGTGGTTTCGCCGGCAACCGCGCGCCGCATCTTGTGCGGGAACGTCAGGCCGTCGACCTGCTGCCAGTCCTCGAAGAAGAGCGAGAAGTCGACCAGGGGCTGCTCGGTCATCTGCTGCGCCATCATCTTCTGGGCCTCGGCCGCGAGCTTCTTTCGCTCCTCTTCCGACAGTTCCTTGGTCTGACCGCCAGCGGCTCCGGCCGTCACGGTTCGTGTCATCGGACCGCCGCTGGTCATGACCCGCGACTGGCGGCCCTTGTAGGTGACCATCAGCGGCAGGTAGTTGTTCTGGTCGACGAACAGGCGCGCCTCGAATCCGTCGGCATCCTTCACGTCGATGACGTGCGCTTTGCCGTCCGGCGACTCGGCTTCACCCGCATACGTGTAGGTCGCCTGCGACGCGGGATGGGCCGACGCGACCCAGCCGAGCATCATCCGCGACACTTCCGCCCGCGCGCTCTTCAGCGTCGTCGCGTTCACCTGTGCGAGCTGCTCCGGCGTGGGCTTCGTGCCTCCGCCACCGTGCGACGAGGCGCCCGGGCCCATGCTGAACACCATCACGCCACCGGGACCACTCTGAATGTTTCCGCCGCCCGGCAGGATCGACTTGTCACCATTGAACCCGCTGCTCATCGTCATGTTCGCCATGCCGCGCGAGGCTTCCGACTTCACATACTTGTCGGGCAATTCGATGAACAGCTCGACGTCGCTCGACGCCTGCACGCTCCCGAGGTTGCGATCCATCTGGGCCTGCGCCGTGAGCGTCTTGAGCCCTTCAATCTTCTTGTCCCCGAGCGCCTTGCGAGTCTTCGCGAGCACCTCGGCCGCCTTCGCGTCCTGGGTCGCGTTGGCGACCTGTGAGTAGGCCGGCGCCGCTGCACCAGCGAGGAGAAGAAGCGCGATCGCGCCAAACTGGGTGAATTGAGTTCTCATAGAATTCCTCGTTAGAGATCCGTGTAGTCCGTGGTGTCCGTGAAATCCGCGTTGAGTGTGCCCGTTCGTCCGAAGGTCCGTGGTTAAGCCGGCGTAAGGAATTTGTTAAGCACGTAAAACCTTCGGGGCGCTGCGTATTTCGGCCATTTTCCGCGTGCTAGACTCGGCCCATGAAGGGGCGATTCCGGGTACCGATGTTCGTTGTCGCGGCGGCCCTGCTGGGGCTGATCGTGCTGCTGGCGACGCTTCAGTACCAGTGGCTGGGGCAGGTGAGTGCCGCCGAACGCGAGCGCATGAAGGCGAACCTGGCGACGCGTGCGGCCGGCTTTGCGCAGGACTTCGATCGCGAAGTGACGCGCGCCTACCTGACCTTCCAGGTGGATCCCGTCAACGAAGGCGAGAACCTCGCCGCGCGCATGGCGTTCCTCCATGACCGCTGGCTGGCTTCGTCGCGCTATCCCCGGCTGGTGAAGGACGTCTATCTGGTCCCGCGCGCGGGCGATCCCGGCGCGTTGCTGCTTCAGCGGTTCAACGCGACGACGCGGTTCATCGAACCGGTGGAGTGGCCGGCTTCATTGCAGCCGCTGCAAAAGCAGATCGCGGTCCAGTTCGAGACACCGGTCCCGCCGTCGGCGTTGGGATCGGGTACGACGATGATGATTCGGTCGATGCCGAGCGTGGTGTGGGAGTCGGTGCCGGCGCTGGTGGTGCCGATGCCGATGGTGCTCGTCAATCACGTCGTTAATAACCTCGTTACCGGAACCACGTTGCCGTCGTTGCGACAGGATCTGCGCGCGACGCCGACGATGGCCTACACGATTCTCGAGCTCGATAAGGATTACATCTCGGCCGAGATGCTGCCGACACTGGCGCGGCAGCACTTCAACGCCACCACCGAAGGCGTGGATTACGAGATGGCGGTCGTAAGCACGACCGCGAAGCAGCCCGTCTACACGACCGCATCGACCTTCACGCCGGACCCCGAGGCGGAGATGGATGCGCGGGCGGAGATGTTCCAGATCCGGCTGCAGGAGTTCGGGCCGATGGCGTCCGAGGTGCGGCGGTTCACGTCCTTCACGTCACGGATCGACGTCGGGCGTATGCCGACGGCCGGTCGGCAGAAGTGCGCAAGACGCTCAAGCAGCCGTCCAGCCAACACGTTCGTCCTTCGCGATTCGTCACCGGTCTCGATCATGCTGCAGCATGCGCCCGACGGTGACCGCAAGGCGATCGAAGCGGGCATTACGGCCGCCACACGCGCGACCTTGAATCCGCCGAAGTGGCGGCTGATGGTGAAGCATCCGTCCGGATCGCTTGAAACGGCGGTGAGCAGCGTCCGTCGCCGCAACCTGCTCGTGAGCTCTGGCATCCTCGGGATCCTCGGCGTCAGCATCGGCTTCCTCGTCGTCAGCACGCGCCGCGCCCAGGACCTGGCGCGCCAGCAGATGGAGTTTGTCGCCGCGGTGTCGCACGAGCTGCGGACGCCGCTCGCCGTCATCCGCTCCGCCGCCGACAACCTCGCCGACGGTGTCGTCTACGATCATCCGCAGGTGCGGAAGTACGGCGATCTCGTCCGCGGTGAAGGACGCCGCCTCACCGAGATGGTCGAGCAGATCCTCGAGCTCGCCGGGATCCAGTCAGGCCAGCGCGGCCTTGCGCTCACACCGATCCAGGTACCTCCGCTCCTCCGCCATGTCGTCCACGCCTCGTCGACGCTCATCGAGCAGGCCGGTCTCGCGGTGGAGTACGACATCCCCGACACGCTGCCGCCGGTGCTCGGCGACGAGCAGGGGCTGCGACGCGTGTTCCAGAACCTTGTCGGCAACGCGATCAAGTACGGTGCGAGCGGCCGCTGGATCGGGATCAGCGCCCGCGCCAGCGGACGCGAGGTGCAGATCACCGTCGCCGACAAGGGGATGGGGATCGAGGCCGCCGAGCAGGCGAACATCTTCGATCCGTTCTACCGGACGCCGGACGTGGTCGCGGCCCAGATCCAGGGTGCGGGGCTCGGTCTCAGTCTCGTGCAACGAATCGTCGAGGCGCATGGCGGCCGTATCACCGTCCGAAGCGCGCCGGGCACGGGCAGCGAGTTCACCGTGCACCTGCCGTCGGCCTCGGAGCAGCCGGCCACGCGCTCGTCCACGGCCACGACGCCGCGAGGACTCGGCTGAGCCGCAGGGCGGACCGAAACCTCACCGCAAACGACCAAAGACCGAAACCAACCGGATCCGTTTTTGGAGTTTCCGTCTTGCGGATTTGACGCTGCGTAAGCCGGTCTCGCCCGTCTTGAAGCGAATTTTTCTCGTCGAGGACGAACCGGGCCTCGTCCTCACTCTCACCGACCGACTCACCCGTGAAGGCTACGTGGTCGAGCATGCCTCGGACGGCGAGAGCGGCCTCGAGCGCGCGGCCGGGGAGGCGTTCGATCTCGTCCTGCTCGACGTCATGCTGCCGCGGATGGGCGGCTTCGATGTGCTGAAGGCGCTGCGCAAGCGCAACATCGAGACGCCGGTGATCATGCTCACCGCGCGCGGCCAGGTCGTGGACAAAGTCGTCGGCCTGAAGCTCGGCGCCGACGACTACGTCACCAAGCCGTTCGAGATGGTGGAGCTGCTGGCGCGGATCGAGGCGAAGCTGCGGCGCGCACCGGTGACACCGCATCCGACCGAGGGCTACCAGTTCGGCGGCATCCGCATCGACTTCAGGCGCGCGGAGATCACGAAAGACGATGAGCCGCTGGAGCTGTCGGCGCGCGAGTTCCAGCTGCTGAAGTACTTCATCGAGCATCGCGGCGCGACGCTGACGCGCGAAGAGCTGCTCAACGAGGTCTGGGGCTACAACTCGATGCCGTCCACCCGGACGGTCGACGTCCACGTGGCCTGGCTGCGCCAGAAGATCGAGCCAAACCCGCGCCATCCGCAATTCATACTCACCGTCCACGGGATGGGGTATAAATTCGCGGGTTGATGATTGCCGACGCGCACTGTCACTTCTTCTCGTCCCGCTTTCTCGAGCTGCTCTCCCAGCCGATCCCGGATCTGCCCGCAGAGGGGCGCGCGGTGGTGGTCGCATCCAGGCTTGGGTGGAGCGATTCGGGTAATCCGGCTGCCCTGGCGGCGACCTGGATCGCCGAGCTCGACCGGCACTCTGTATCTCGAGCGGCACTGATCGCGAGCATTCCGGGGGACGAAGCCTCCGTTGCCGAAGCGGTCCGCCTGCATCCCGACCGCTTCGTCGGCTTCTTCATGTTCAATCCCGCGGCGCCGGGAGCGGACGAAAAGCTCGAGCGCGCCTTCACCGAGCTTCGTCTGCGCTGCGTCTGCCTGTTCCCCGCGATGCACCGCTACCGGCTCGACGACCCCGCGGTCGCGGCAGTGTTCGAGAGCGCGGCGCGCCACCGGGCGGCGGTGTTCGTTCACTGCGGCGTGCTCAGCGTTGGCGTCCGCGGCAAGCTGGGGCTGCCGTCGCCCGTTCGATCTGCGGCTCGGCGATCCGCTCGCGCTGGCGGCTGTCGCCGCCGCCTATCCGACCGTTCCGGTCATCGTTCCGCACTTCGGCGCCGGACGCTTCCAGGAGGCGCTGATGGCCGCGGACCAGTGCGCCTCGATCCACTTCGACTCGTCCAGCTCGAACGGGTGGATGAAGTACTATCCGGGTCTCACGCTCGACGCGGTTTTCCGCCAGACGCTCGCGGTCGTGGGACCGCGACGGCTGCTCTTCGGGACTGATTCGTCGTTCTTCCCGCGTGGCTGGCAGCGGCCGGTGCTCGATGCCCAGCTGGCCGCCATGAAGGCCGCCCGCGTGAGCGACACGGATCGCGACCTGATCCTCGCCGGCAATTTCAACCGGCTCTTTACGACGTAGGACGCACATGACCACCAACATCCGCGGCGTGATCGCCGCCACCACCTTCGCGCTCGTCACGACCGGTCTTGCCTTCACCGTGAGGACGACCGCCGACGCCCAGGCGACGGCCGCACAACCCGCCGATCTCGTCATCACGAACGGCAAGATCGTCACCGTGGAGAACGGTGCGCCGCAGGCGGAAGCCGTGGCGTCCCGCGGCGGACGCATCGTCGCCATCGGCACGGCCGCCGAGATGAAGGCGCACATCGGGCCGGCCACCGAAGTGATCGACGTCAAGGGCCAGCTCGTGATCCCCGGGTTCATCGAGGGCCACGGCCACTTCACCGGCGTCGGCACCGCGCAGCTGAACCTGAACCTGATGAACACGACGAGCTGGGATCAGATCGTCGCGATGGTGGCGGAGAAGGTCGAAGACCGCCAAACCGGGTGAGTGGATCTACGGTCGCGGCTGGCACCAGGAGAAGTGGACGGCGCGGCCGAACCCGAACGTCGAGGGCTTTCCGACCCACGAGTCGCTCAGCAAGGTCTCGCCCAACAACCCCGTCGTGCTCACGCACGCGAGCGGCCATGCCAGCTTCGCGAATGCCAAGGCGATGGAGCTGTCCGGCGTGACCGGCAAGACCGCGAACCCGGCCGGCGGTGACTTCCTGAAGGATGCGGCCGGCAATCCCACCGGGCTCTTTCGCGAGACCGCCTCGCGCCTGATCCGCACCGGCACCGGCGAGAACCCGACCGCCGAGGAGCGGCGCGCCCGCGCGCGGCAGATTCTCGAACTCGCATCGAAGGAAGTGGTGTCGAAGGGCGTGACCTCGTTCCAGGACGCCGGGTCGTCGTTTGCCGACGTGGACCTGATGAAGGCGATGGTCGACGAGGGCAAGATCGACAACCGCCTCTGGATCATGCTGCGCGTCGGCAACGCCGCGCTCGCCCAGAACATGGCCAAGTACCGGATGATCGACTACGGCAGCGGCTTTCTCACCGTCCGCGCGATCAAGCACTCGATCGACGGCGCGCTGGGTCCGCGTGGCGCATGGCTGATCGAGCCCTACTCCGATCAGCCCGACACGACCGGGCACAACACCACGCCGGTGCCGACGATCGAGGAAACCGCGAAGCTCGCGATGCAGCACGGCTACCAACTCTGCGTCCACGCGATCGGCGATCGCGCCAACCGCGAGACCCTCGACATCTTCGAAAAGGCGTTCAAGGCGAATCCCGACAAGAAGGACGTCCGCTGGCGCGTCGAGCACGCGCAGCACCTGAACCTGAGTGACATCCCCAGGTTCGGCAAGCTCGGCGTGATCGCCTCGATGCAGGGGATCCACTGCACCTCGGACGCGCCCTACGTGCCCGCCCGCCTCGGCAACAAGCGCGCCGAGGAAGGCGCCTACGTCTGGCAGAAGCTGATGAAGTCCGGCGCGCTCGTCACCAACGGCACCGACGCCCCGGTGGAAGACGTCGACCCGATCGCGAGCTATTACGCGACCGTGAGCCGCAAGATGAAGGACGGCAACGTGTTCTATCCCGGACCAGCGCATGAATCGCATGGAGGCCCTGCGCTCCTACACGATCAACACCGCCAGGGCCGCGTTTGAAGAGGACTCGAAGGGGACGCTAAAGGTAGGGAAGTACGCCGACATGGTGGTGCTGTCGAAGGACATTCTGACCGTGCCTGAGGAGGAGATTCCGACCGCGCAGGTTCTCTACACAGTCGTCGGCGGGAAGGTTCGATACAAGAGATGAACGCTGTCTCAAGGCCTCACCGCGAAGAACGCTAAGAACGCCAAGACGTTTTAGATTTGTTGTCTGACTTGGCGGCCTTCGCGCCCTTGGCGGTGAAGCCTTGGGACGGTGCGACGAAACGTTACCCGCACCCTCGGCGTCAGTGCCCGCACTCTCTGCGTAGGTCGCCCGCACCATCGGCGCTAGTCCCCCGCACCCTCAGGTCAACCCCGGCGTGCGTTGACCGGGTCGGCAGGGATGCAGGCCCGCGGCTCCCGCTTCGCTAGCGTGGAAAATCGGGCCTTCCGGCGCGCGTCCTTACGAGACCGCGCTCGGCTGGGGTTTAACCCAAGCCGGTAGAGGATCACTTCGGTACCAAGCTGGGTTGAAAGACAGTGGCGAATGAGTGCCGAGCGCGATCGGTCACGCCTCCAGACCCGATTTACTTTCTTCGCCCTCACGCCGCTCAAGGTCGCCGCGGTCCTGCATCCCCGCCGCTGCCGGGGAGCGCACGCCGCGCAGCACCTCTGGTCATCCGTTCGGTCTGTCGGAGCCCTACCCGTCAGATCTGAGCAGCGTGCATTTTTCCCTCGTCCGGTCTTCCATCGCGCCGCGCAGCGTCAGTCTTGGCGCAGCGTAGCGATAGGATCGATCCGCGCCGCGCGTCGGGCGGGCACTGATGCGGCCAACGCGCAGGCCGTGATGATCACGACCAGGCTTCCGATGTAGGCTGCCGGATCCAGCACGCGCACGAACGCATCACTCCCACCCGCCCACCGGCTTGCCATGAACGTCCTCGCCAGGATCAAAGACATCCCGGCACCGGCGGCGAGACCAAGGCCGACTGGCCGCACCGACTGCCAAAGCACGAGCCCCGTGACGTCGCGCGCCGATGCGCCGAGGGCTATCCGCACGCCGATCTCCTTCGACCGTTGTTCGACGAGGTACCGAGAGCACGCTGAACAGGCCCGAAACCGTGAGCGCCAGCGCCAGCGCGCCGAGGACGACGGTGATCCAGAAGGCGGCCCGAAGGATGTAGGCGCTCATGCCCACCTGCGTCCGCAGCGTCCTGATGTCGCCGAGGGAGGGGTCGATCGGCGTCAGGCGGTCGAGCAGGGCCGCACGTGCGAGGGCGGGATCTCCGTGGACCCGCAACGTCAGCGACGTCCCTGCCTTATCTCCGGTAATCGGCACGTAGACGTCCGCGCCGTCGAAGGAGAACAACGAATCGTGGTTGCCGACGTTTCGCGCGACCCCGATTACCTCGTAGTTGCGCGCCGGAGGGCGGGGAGCATCCGGGTGCGTCGGATCCGGTGGCTGGTCGGCATGTAGCCGAATCATCCGGCCGAGCGGATTGTTGTCCGGCCACAGCCGGCTGACGGCGCGTTCCGATACGACTACTACACCTGATTCGGCGGAGCGCTCCGTGGCTGTGAAACCACGCCCTTTGAGGATCTCAATGTCGAGGAGGCCGAAGTATTCCGGCGATACGAACTGGTAGCCCACCGGCGCCTCAATCGAGCCCCCACCACTGCTGGCCGGTGCCGCGGTCGCGGTCGCCGCACGGATGAAGTCCAGCGGTGCCGGTGCTGATGCCGCGACAGAGGCGACAGACGGATGCGCCGCGACCTCCTGCAGGAGCGCGGCCCGCGTTCTTTCGTTGCCGATCGGCACGATGAGTGTGTCGCTGGTGCGGATGCCGACGTTGATCGTCGCCGCGGCGGCAGCGCTGCGCAGGAAGACGGCGGCACAGATCAGGAGCATCGCCGAGGCGCCGACCTGCAGTGCGATGAGTGCGTGTCGTGCCCGTCCGGGCCGGCCATCCCGCGTGACCTCACCGCGCATCGTCCGCACCAACTCGAGGCGCGTCGCCTGCAGCGCCGGCAGGAGCCCGAAGAGGATCGTCGACACCAGCGCGCCGAGCACCAGGAATGCAACGACGCGCCAGTCAGCCGACGGCACGCTGAGAGTCACGCCCTCAGCCACCTCCGGTGGCATGGTGGTCACGGCCAGACGGATGGCCGCGTCCATGAATACACGCGAGATCGCAAAGCCACACGCCGCTGAGGCCAGCGCCAGCAGCAGGCTCTCGGTCGAGAAGCTGACGGACGATCCGCCGGCGCGACGCGCCGAGCGAGAGGCGCACGCCGATCTCACGCTGGCGTGCCACGGCCCGCGCGAGCAGCAGGTTCGCGACATTCGCGCAGCCGATCATCAGGATCAGCCCGAAGCCGACAAACAACGGGAGGAACGCCTTCAGTCCGGTCATCAGGTCCGCAGAGAGCGTGCCCGGACTTGGCGACAACCGGACAACCGGCTGGCGCGAGCCCGCTGGTTCCGGCAGGTCCGAGCGTCCGGCGGCCCATGCGGTGAGAGTGGCGGCGGCCCCTTCGACCGATACCCCAGGCTTCAGCCGACCCACCACACCGTCGACGAAGATTTCGTCTTCTTTACCGGCGTAATCACGCTGGAACTGGCCGATCAATCCGAGCGGCGCCCAATAGTCGGGCACGAGCACGGCAAGACCGCGAAAGTCCTCCGGCATGATCCCGACGATTTCGTAAGGCACGCCATTAACCGGGAGGCTGCGGCCGACGATACGCACATCTCCATCAAACAGCTTCTGCCAGCCGCGGTGACTCAGCACCATGGCGTGGCGAGGGACGTTCCTCTCGTCGTCTTCCGGCAGCAGGGTGCGGCCGAGCGCGGCGCGGACACCGAGCACCTCGAAGAAGTTTCCGGTCACGAGCGTGGAGGTCACACGGCGGCCGTTGATGCGCGCTCCCACGCCGCTGTTGGTCGCAAAAAGACCGGCGAAGACGTCCGTGTCGCGGCGGAGGATCTCGTAGTGAGCCCGCGTGAGCCGAATCGTCGTGGTGGCGCCGCGCTCAGTGGGCCGATGGACTTCGACCAAGCGCTCCGGGTCTACGACGGCATCTATCCTGAGGAAGAACGCGTTGTAGAGCGTGAATACCATCGTGATCAGGCCCAGACCGAGGGCGACAGTTCCGATGATCGTCACGGCCGCCAGTGGCGTCCGACTGAATGTGCGGAACGCGTAGTGGACGTCACGGACGGTGTTGTCGATGAAGGCGGTGCCGCGGGTATCGCGGCAATTGTCGGCGGCGAGCGCCACCGGGCCGAATCGCGCCAGCGCGCGGGCGCGCGCATCCCTCGGGCTCATGCCCTGCGAGAGTAGTTTCTCGGTTTCGCGCTCGACGTGGAAGGCGAGCTCCTCGTCCAGTTCCCGCTCGACCTGGCGTGGCGTCAGCAGGGCACGAAGTCGGAGCTTCCAGTCGCTGAGGCTCATAACGTCACGCCAGCCTCATGACGCGGCCGATCGCCGCCGCCATGCGGTCCCACTCGCGGCTTTCGATGGCCAGCTGGCGCCGCCCGGTAGGCGTGAGCTGGTAATACTTCGCCCGTCGGCCCAGCTCAGACGTCTTCCACTCCGCCTCGATCCAGCCCTGGTGCTCGAGTCGATGCAGTGCGGGGTAGAGGGAGCCCTGATTGATCTGCAGGACGTCTTCGGAGATCTGCTGGATCCGTTCCGAGATCGCCCAGCCATGCATCTGCTCGCTCTGCAGGGTGCGGAGGATCAGCAGATCCAGGGTGCCGGGAAGAAGGTCAGGGATTGCGCTCTTGGGCATAGTGTCGTCTGTCGACACTATCGTTCGTTGGTGTCGGCTGTCAACACCAACTGCGGTCGAGCTAGGCTCGGCGGTCCGCCTGCGACGACGGCTGTCTCAATGCCTCACCGCTAAGAACGCGAAGATCGCCAAGAGAAGAACGAATTGATCGTGTGTTTCTTAGCGCGCTTGGCGCCCTTGGCGGTGCGGGCTCGAGACAGTGCGACGCAAACCTGTCGAAGCCCTACCCGTCAGATCTGAGCAGCGTGCGCTACAAACTTCAAACCCCAACCTCCAAAACCAACGGAAGATTTCCGTTGGCTTTTGGAGGTTGGAGCTTGGAAGTTGTTATCGAGTTCCGACCGGTCGTCCCTGCCGCGGACCGCCGCCGGCACCACGTGGTCCTCCCTCGCGTGAGCCACCGCCGCGAGGACCACCGCTGCCGCCACGCGGTCCGCCACCCGACGGACTCGGGGTGGGAGGGACTTTTCTCCGATAAACCTCGAAGAACTTGTTGCACGCCTGGTGGAAGCGGTCGGCGAGCTCGCGGCCCTGGTCGCCGGGCACGGGCCCGAGGCGGCTCCAGGACTGCTGCGCCTGGCGGACGTCTTCCGCCATCGCCTTCCACTTCGCTTCTTCGCCGGCGCGGCCGCCGATCGTATTCGAGGCGAGTGCTTCGCGCAGCATCGAGGCGAGTGCCTGCGAGCCGGCCGTCGGCGGCGCTGACTCGGTCAGCAGCCCTTCGACCTTGGCGATCAGCTTCTCCATCCGGTCGCGGTTGGCGTTGACGTCCAGTTCGGTGCCCTTGAACGCATCCGGCGCCGCGGCGGTCAGCTTCGCCATCGCGTCGTTCAGCCGGGCGCTGAGTGGATCCGCACCCTGGCGGACCATCGGCGTCGACTGATTCCACTTGGACCGCAGCGCACGCACGCGCTCGAGGACGGTTGCGGCTTCAGCCGGCGGCTCGGCGGCGAGCGCCTCGACTTCGGCGACGATCGCTTCGCGATCGGCCTGCTTGCCTTCGAGCTCGATCTGGTCGCGGCGCTTGTAGCGCTCGAAGAAGGTGTCGCACGCGGTGTGGAAGCGCTGCCAGACCACCTCTGACTTGTTGCGCCGCACCGGACCGCTCGCCTTCCAGTCAGCCTGGAGTTTGCGGATCTCCGCGGCGCTCTTCTCCCACTCGGTCGACATCTGCAGCTCTTCGGCGCGCGCGATCAGCGCTTCCTTCTGCGCCAGGTTCGCGGCCCACGTTTCCTTGCGCTGCGCCAGGTCGGCGTTGCGGCGCGTGAAGAACTTGTCGGACGCTTCACGGAAGCGCTTCCACGTCATCCGCGTTTCCGCCCGCGGCACCGGACCGACCGCCTGCCACTCGGCCTGGATCTTCTTGAATTCCTCGGCGGTCTTCGCCCAGTCGGTGGAGTCCGACAGCGACTCGGCCCGCTCGATCAGCGTCATCTTGAGCTGCAGATTCGCGTTGCGCTCCTGGGCGCGCTCGGCGAAGAACTTGCGGACGTGCGACTGGATCGGATCGGCGGCCTGGCGATACCGGTGCCAGAGCGCCTGCGCCTGCGCGCGCGGCGCGTCGGCGGCGAGCTTCCAGCGCTCCTGGATTTCGTGCAGCTCCTTGGCAGCCGCATCGAGGTCGTCCGGCTTCAGCTCCTCCGGCTTGTCGAACGGATACTTGGCCCGAAGTGCCTCGGCACGCGCAATCAACTCTTCCTGCACGGCCGCGTTGGCGAAGCGCTTCCATTCGTCCAGTTCACGCAGTTCATGGACCTTCGGTCCAATCACGCCCTGCGCGTCGCGGACCCGCTCGACGAGCGCCGCCTGCTCGCGCGGTGCCAGCTGCGGTGGGGCCTCGACGGCAGACTTCAAGTCGCGCGCAATGCGATCGGCTTCACGCAGCGTCAGGTCCTCGGCCGCGGCGCGCTTCGTGGCGCGTTCGATCAACTGCTCGACCCGCTGGATCTGCTGCTTGAGCGTCCGCTCGGCCGCGGCGCGGCGTTCATTCTCACGCTCGGCCATCCGCGCTTCGGCGGCGGCGTAGCGCTCGGTGACGGCAGGATTCAGATCATCCACCTGCGCGCGCAGCTGTTCCCAGCGCTTCGTAATCGCACGCCACGCATCGTCGGAGGTATCGTCCTGAGCGGCAGCGGTTTCGGCCTGGATGGCGAGTTCGTCGAGCTGACCGGCCATCTGCTGGATCTCTTCGCGGCGCTGGTGCCGTTCGGCGGCGCGGCGGCACGCCTGCTCGAAGCGGCCACCGAGGAATGCATCCTCGGGCCCGAGCGGCGCCTGTTCGTCGAGGGCCGTCCATTCCGCGCGCGCGGCGTCGAGCTGCTCCATGGCGTCTTCACCGCGGACCTGGTCGACGCGCTCGACCAGCTGCGTCCGCGTTGCAAGCATCGCGGTGCGGCGCTCTTCCTGTGCGAGCCGCTCCGCTTCTTCGCGCTGGAGGCGGTCCACTTCCGTGCGCGCCTGTTCCATCAGCCCGCCAAATCGCGCCGAGGTATCCGAATCGAGTTCAAACGTACCGTTACCTGTCACTGTTCTCCACTCTGCTTCCGCATCGTCCAGCTGCGCCGACGCGCCGGGGGTTCCGGGCGCTGCCGCGATGGCTTCCGCGCGTGCGACGACCTGGGCGACCCGCCGCTGCCACTGCTCGAGCGCCGCCCGCTTTGCTGCTTCTTCGTCGTCCATGGCCTGAATGATTGCGCGTGCGCGCTTGGTGACCGCCTTGCTCTTCGCGCCCTTGGCAAGACCGTCGAGCAGCTCGCGGACGTCGCCGTCGGCATTCGCCTCGAGCGCGCGGTCGAGCGCCGCCACGCCGGCATCCTTGTGTTCCGTCTTTGCCGCGATGTTCAGGAGTTCGGCCGCATCGGCAATCCGGGCGACAGCATCGGCAGCGGTCTGGCCGTCGGCCGCATGCCGGGCCACGCTGCTGAGCAGCTTCGTCTCGTGGATCCGCCCGAGGGCCGCCGCACGCACGGTATCGTGCGGGGACGACTTGGCGACGGTGGCAAACTGCTTCTCGTCGTTCAGTCCTTCGAGGGCCAGCGACGCCGCGGCATCGGTCGCCGCCGGCGCCGTCGCGAACCCGACGAGCCGGTCCGCGTATTCGCGGCGGGCCTCCTCGTCGGCTTCGGCCTTGGCGAGCAGCACGATGTCTTCGACGCGGGTGAGACGATCGCCGGCCGCGCGTCTGACGCGCACGTCCGTATCCTGCCGGGCCAGTTCCTGCAGCACGGCCAGATGCTCATCATCGTCGGGGATCGTCGGCACCGACTCGAGCCTGACGGCTGCGATCGGTGTGTTTCCATCTGGGCTGGGGCTTGAAACGGTCGAGGAAAGACATTTTCTGGCGGCCTTGCTCAATCGCTATCGTCCCTCGCAGGCAGGGCGGCAACAGGCCGAAGACCTGTTGCTGCTCCATCAACGACTGCCGATCAGTGATTGCGGTTAACTGTTAGCTTCCTGCGTGAGCCACTCAGCGATTTGCTCTCGCGTCATACGGTGATCGTCGTTCAAGTGCACGATCATGGGTGCCAGCGGCAGCCGCTTGTTGCAGCCTTGCGGGCATTTCTTCACGACCTCGTCCAGGCATCGAAACAGCCGTTCGAGGTGATCCGGCACCAGTTTGCCGTGATGGCGGGGCAGGTGGTACACCCCTTCGTAAACCGCGCCCAGTGCACAGGAGCCGCCCTTCTCGTCGAAGTAGCTGCCGAAGCACTGGTGGCCGTGCGACGAACCGGCGCGGATGAACTCGGCCAGTTCTTTCTGCTCCGTCTGTAGCTGACTCGCCATCGCTATCTCCCTGGCGCGGCTGGTGCTGCGCGGTGTGCGACCGGCCCCCGGCTTGGTGGAACTGCCGAAGAGACGATATTGTAGCGCACCCCCGGCGTTGACGTGCCCTCGCTGCGGAGCCTACCATGCAGGAACCGGCCCGTATTCACGCGGGATGCCCGGTGGGACGAAAGACTTCCTTATTGGTGCCGGCAGCCGGCTCCCGTGGCCCAACAACTTTCCCGAACCCGAACATGTTCATCATTGCAATGCTCAGTCTCGTATTCGCGACGGCACCGGTCCCCGGCGGCCCGCAAGCGGCTCCGCCCCAGGGTAAGACGCGGGTCCAGGCGCCACCGCTCCAGGCCCCTGCCCCTGTCGCTGCTCCGACCCCGGCTCCCGGCAACCCGGTCGCGGTTATCAGCACCTCGATGGGCGACATCACGGTGGAACTGTTCAAGGACAAAGCGCCGGTTTCGGTCCAGAACTTCCTCCAATACGTCAGCGAGGGGTTCTATTCGGGCACCATCTTCCACCGCGTCAAGCCAAGGTTCGTGATCCAGGGCGGCGGCTACACCGCGGAGATGGCGGAGCGGGGCACCCGGGCGCCGATCCTCAATGAGGCGACCAACGGCCTGAAGAACACCCGCGGCTCCCTGGCGATGGCGCGCACCCGCGCGCTGCGCAGTGCCACATCCCAGTTCTTCATCAACGTCGTGAACAACACCGACTTCGACCACAAAAGCTACGCCCCGGACGAATTCGGCTACGCCGTGTTCGGACGAGTCCTGTCAGGCATGGAGGTCGTCGACCAGATCTCGACGACGCCGACGGGTTCGAAGGATGGGCATGACGACGTCCCGCTCACGCCCATCGTGATCAAAAGCATCACGGTGAAATAGCTCACCCTTTTGTCGCGACCACTCTTCGTTCTCTTTCTGACCATCCTGGTCAACTTGATCGGCTTCGGGATCATCATCCCGTTGCTGCCGTTCTATGCGACCACGTATGGGGCGTCGCCCTTCATGGTGGGATTGCTGTTCGCGTCGTTCTCGGCGAGCCAGTTGATTGCCTCGCCGCTCCTCGGCGCGTGGTCGGACCGGTGGGGACGACGGCCGGTGCTGATTCTCAGCCTGGTCGGCACCGCGGTGAGCTTCGTGATGCTGGCGATGGCGCAGAGCCTGGCGATGCTGTTCGCGGCGCGCATCGTGGACGGCTTGTCAGGCGGCAACATCACGACCGCGCGCGCCTACATCGCCGACGTCACGACTGCAGAGAACCGCGCCAAGGCCTACGGATTTCTCGGCGCGGCGTTCGGGCTCGGCTTCATCATCGGTCCCGCGCTCGGCGGCGCGTTCTCGCACATCAGCTACACCGCGCCGATCTGGGTGGCGGCCGGCGTGACGCTGGTGGCGACGGCCCTGGCGTGGTTCTGGCTGCCCGAGACACTGCACCGAGTCGACGCCGTCACGGTGTCGCCGTGGACGGCCATCAAGAACGTCGCCGGGCGCTCACGCCTGCGCGTGCTGCTCGGCGTGGACTTCATCTACTGGATGTCGTTCGCGGTGTATCAGACGACCTTCGCGCTGTTCGGCGCGATCCGCTTCGGCTTCGACGTGGCGCAGACGGGATACTTCCTCAGCGCCTTCGGGTTCCTCGGCGTAATCGTCCAGGGCTTGCTGGTCGGACCGATCGTCAAGCGGCTCGGCGAGCGCAGCACGCTGACTATCGGTCTGCTGCTGACCGCAATCGGATGGGGCGGCAGCGCCGCGACGCACTCACTCCCGTTGTTCACGCTGATGCTCATTCCCGGTGCGATGGGCATCGGCTTATGCAACGCCACACTGTCGGCGCTCATCAGCCACTCCGCCGGGAAGGGCGAGCAGGGAAGTGTCCAGGGTGCCGCCGGTGCCCTCGAGAGCGTCGGCCGCGCCATCGGCCCAGTGTGGGGCAACAGCGCCCTGCAGCATTTCGGCGAGGGCAGCGCTTATGGCGCGGCGGCCGTGCTGCTCATTGGAGCGGCCGGGCTCATGGGCCGCTATCGGCCGCCGGAAATAGACCACCGGAAAAGGGAACATAGAAAAGACTACTCCTATAACTAGCTAGTTACCGTCATGAGATCGGCGCGCGTGCCGCTGTTCCATTTTTCCTATTTCCTGCTTCCATGAACTAGTCCCACCGTTCAGTCCAAGCAGTGCCGCCGACTTCATCGACGTATTCGATATCCAACATCGGCCCATCGAAGGTCAGCAGCGCGAAGCCGTGCATCCCTCTCGACGGACTGAGCGGCGACGGCCGCGTCTCCATGCGGACGATGTCGACGTCATGTCGGCGCCGTCGTCGATCGGGCGGGACGTAGGGGAGCGACCCGTGACCGATGCAGCGGCACTTGACGCCGCGGTAGTCGGCAAACTCGAACAGGTGATGTTCGTGCCCCCAGATCCAGGCGAACAGCTGGCCGGCGGCCAGATAGGGATCGAGCGCCTGCTCCATTGCGTCGCCGCGCTTGCGAAATGGCGACAGCAGGTGGTGATGCGTCATCAGGATCGTGCGCGCAGTTCCGGTGAGCTGCGCCGGTAGCCAGGACATCTGCTCCGGCGCGATCCGGTGGTTCACGTAGGCGGTGTCGAGGCCGAGCAGACGCCAGTGGCTGTTCTGCAGATTGAAGTAGCTCGCCGGCTGCTTGAACGCCGGCAGCAGGTGCTCGAAGAAGCCGTAGCCCCCGCTGTACATGTCGTGATTGCCGTTGAGGCCCCAGTAGCGCGCACGCTGCGGGCCGAACGCCTGCCAGATCTCCAGGAAGTTCTTGCGGACCTCGCGTGGCGTTCCGGCGTAGTAGACGTCACCGAGGTGGATGACGTGATCCGGGTTGCGTAGCGCGATCTGCTTGGCGACAGCGATCGCGTGGACGTTGCCCGTGCCCCAATCCGACACCAGCGCAACGGTGGCGCGCTCCGGCAACGAGAACTGGAAATCATCGAGCGCCTGGTGCGCGATGAACGTTGGCCTTGCCGCGTCCCTTCGCCCGCAGCCGGTGATACAGCGTCGACAGCCACTTTGGATCACCAGTGCGGACGGTCCTGTCGGGGGAGCGCTCGAGCTCTTCCTCCATCGCGCTCTGGACGAGAGCGAGCGTCGGATGGCTGGGAAGAAACTCTGGCCCGGTATCGGAGTCAGTCAGCGGCGCCGTCGTGTCAGAGTCGACGATCGCCTCTTCGCGCGCGAGCCAGTCTTCGGCTTCGTCGAGCTCCTCGATCAGCTCGTCGCGACACGCCGTCCACTCGGGCGTACCGATACCGAGCGCGTCACAGGCCGTGGTTCGGAGCGCGACGTCGTCCTGGTGCAGCCCGGCGACCGCGTCTTCGATGACATGCCGCACCGCGGCCTTGTCCATGACGTCGTCGTGAACCGACATCGGATCAGCGCCGGTTGCTGGCGTCGAGTTCCTGTTCGAGCCGTGTCACCAGCGTGTCGAGTTGCTCGATGATCGCCTTGACCGTGTCGGGCTGGCTGAGATCGACGCCGGCCTTCTTCAGGAGCGCCATCGGATGGTCGCTGCCGCCCGAGCGCAGCAGATCCAGGTAGCTCTCGCGCGCCCTGGCACGCTCGGCCTCCGAGCCCGACATGATCTCTTTCGACAGCCGCGCCGCGGACGCGAAGCAGGTCGCGTACTGATAGACGTAGTAGGGCGAGTTGAAGAAGTGCGGGATCCGCGCCCAGGTCACGCCGGTCAGGTCGTTGAGGTCGACCGCGTCGCCGTAGTAGTCCTTGAGGAGTGTCGTGTACATCTCCGTCAGGATCTCGGAGGTGATCGGCTTGTCTTCCTCCGCCAGCCGGTGCGCGCGCAGCTCGAAGTCGGCAAACATCACCTGCGTGTAGAAGGTGCTGGTGATGTTGTCGATCGCGTGCTGCAGCAGGACGATCCGCTCGGTGGGATCGGTCGAGCGCTGCAGCATCAGGTCGAGCAGCAGCACCTCGCTCAGCGTGGACGGCACTTCCGCGACGAAGATCGTGTAGCCGGAGTAGATGAACGGCTGCGTCTCGTGCGACAGGATGGTGTGCATCGAGTGCCCCATCTCGTGCGCCAGCGTGAACACGTCGTCCAGCGTATCGGTGTAGTTGAGGAGCATGTAGGGATGCGTGCCGTACACCGGCGCTGAGTATGCGCCGCTTCGCTTGCCCTCGTTCTCGTAGACGTCGATCCAGCGGCCTGCAAATCCTTCTCGCATCCGCGCCTGGTATTCCGGGCCGAGCGGTGCGACCGATTCAGTGATCCAGTCGAGCACCTCGTCGTACGAGTATTTCTTGTCGTAGGTGACGAGCGGGATCGCGAAGTCGAAGACCTGGTAGGTCGGCACGCCGAGCGTCTTGCGGCGCAGGCGGTGATACCGGCGCAGCGGCTCGACGCCGCCTCGTGTCGTCTCGATCAGCGTTTCGACGACCGAGGTGGGGATGTTGTCGCCGTGGAGCGCCGCGGCGAGCGTGCCTTTGTAGCCGCGCGCGCGCGCCTGGAACCAGTCGCGCTGGCAGACGCCGTTGTAGAGCGTCGCGTAGGTGTTCACCGTGGACTGGTAGGTGCCGTAAAGCGCGCGGAAGGCTTTCTCGCGGTCCGCCTGCTCGCGCCGCGTGGCGAGGATGGCGCGATACTGCCCGTACGAGACCGTGACCTCTTCGCCGGTCGACAGCGTGATCGTCGGGAACTTTGCGTCCGCAGTTGAGAGTGACCAGTAGGCCTCGTTCGGCGCCGAGGCGAGGCGGCTCGAGAGCGACATCAGGCGTTCGCCGGCTTCGTCGAGGACGTGTTCCTGCTGCCGGTAGAGATCCTCGATCGCGAAGCGATATCGCTTCAGCGCCTCGGTCGACTCGATCCAGCCGCGGACCGTCTCGAGCGGGATCTGCAGCAGCTCCGGGTTGAACCACGACTGCGCCTGCGCGAGGCGGGCGAAGAGGATCTGGACCTGTTGCCGTTTCGCGTTGACCGCGTTGTCGCGCTGGTCCTCGTCGTACTGCAGGGACGGGTAGTACCAGACGCGGTAGGCGAGCTGTCCGAGCTCGTCGGAGACCTGGTAGGCCTCGAGCAGCCGATCGGGTCCGGATGCGAGTGTTCCCTTGAGCGCGGAGTAGCGCTCGATCCCGGTTTCGAGAGTGCGGTATCCCTGTTCCCACAGCTCCCAGTTCGGGAAGATGTCGTTGAGGTTCCACTTGTACTGTTCGGCGATCTCTTCGCGGTTGCGTGAGCGGACGGCTTCGACGGGCATGATCCGATTGTATCGAGTTTCAGCGATTAACCGTCGGACAATTTCTGGATAAACCGCCCCGCCGCGTCGGCGACGTCCGGCGTCCAATCGTGCGCGCCTGGATGCACGAACACCAGCGGCTGAACCCCGCGGCCGCCGAGCGCGGTCACGTCGGCGTCTAACTTCTCTGCCGTGTACCATTCGTCGCCCTCACCCCGTGAGAGCAGGACGGCGGGGAACTTCACGGCCGCATCCGCGAGCAACTCCGGCGGCACATCGGCGCATACCGCGATGATGCCGCTCGCACGCCGCCGCCCGTGGACGCCGGAACGAAACGCCATCGCCACGCCTTGAGAAAATCCGGTCGTGAAGAGCGGCACACCCGCAGGCGCAGCGGCCTCGACCGCGCGATCCGCGTACTCGATGTTGTCCGCGATCATGTCCTCGCGGTCCTGCCGCGTCATCCAACCCGCGATGACCTCCTGGCTCCGTCCTTTATAGAAACGGTGCAGGCCCTGGACGGAGATGAGCGTCCATCGCTCGGACCCGGGCAGCGCCTCGAGGCGCGCCATCTGGATCTCGGCACTTTCCATGTAGCCGTGAAAGCCGATGACAGCCGCGACCGGGTCGGCGGCTTCGCGCACCAGCACGCGACCGTGGATCGTGGTTGCGAGGTTGAGGGTCTTCACTGCGGCCACGATACCACCAGGATCGAGCCGGGTCAGCGTCACGGCCCTGGCCAGGTGCCAACAATCTTCAGCCCGAAGCCCCAGCCACTGATCTCAATCTTCCATCGACGATCTTCCATGCGACGACCCGCGACCAAGCTCTCGTCCGGCGTGCGGGACGCACAGGCCGATCGCTTCGAATCCCCATCGTCTGCGAGGACGGCGGCCCGAACAATGCGCGCGGGTGCATAGTCCTTCTCGACGGCACCGAACAGACTCGCGAGCAGTGCCACGACAGCCACAGAGGTGCAGATCAACGAACGCATGGGATGTCCCCGGGTTATGAGTGCGGTGCGAAGAACTCTGACGCGTAATACGCAGAGCCGCCCGGGACGTTAACTGTCGCTGGTGAACGCGGTAAGAAATTCAAAGCCGCTTCCCGTGCTTGCGTATCCAAGCCACGGCTGTATCGACTACATCACGCGAACGCGGCCTCAACCGCCTTGGCGCCACCGCGGACCTTGAAGGAGTGATCGCCGGTGGGGACGATGTGCAGCGTCGCCTTGCGGAGAGTCGGAACGAGAGCGCTCAGCTCGGCCTCGTTGCCGAAGGTGTCCGCGGAGCCCTGGATGAAGAGCATCGGCTCCTTGATCTCAGGCAGGTGCGCATCGCGACGCTTGTCGGGCTGTCCTGGCGGATGGAGTGGATAACCGAAGAACACGAGGCCACCGACGCCCTCGATCACCCTGGGCCGCAATGTGTGACGAGATGCGGCCGCCCATCGACTTGCCGCCGATGAAGAGCGGGAGCCCGGGCAGTTTCTTCTTCGCCTCGCGCGATGACCTCGCGCCAGTGTGCTTCGAGCACCGGTGCCCGATCCGGCGCCTTGCGCCCGGCGGTGATGTAGGGGAAGTCGAAGGTGGCGGTGGTTACGCCACGATCGGCGAGCGCCTGCGCCGCCTTGACCATCCACGCGCTCGACTGCCCCGCCCCCGCGCCGTGTGCGAGCACAAGGGCTGCTTCAGGCCTGTCGGCAGCGTAGATCTTAAGTATCGGCATGGATTGATTCTAGGGGAATCGCTTAGCGCGGCTTCACTTTTCCGACCATCAGCACGGGCGCATCCGTAGAGACCTGATCGCCCGAGTGGAGTTCCAGGCGGGAGAATCGGGGAGCGCCTGGTCCTGAGGGCAGGACCAGGTGAACGTCGAGCCACCGGTCTGACGGAACCCGGACCGCGTTGGCGGGCCGGCCGTTCAATAGAAGCGAAACCGAGAGGTCGGTTCCCGGTGTGGCCGAGCGAAGCGGCAGGCTGATTGCCGGAACGTTCGAAGGCACGAACACGACGCTCCATGAATTAGCGAGCCGATAGCGCTGGCCGTCCTCCCCGTGCTGCCAGGCCGATAGCCCAATGCCCTGATGCTCGAGTTCCGCGACTGCCACCCAGTGCTGCGCCCTCACCGGGATCGACAGAGCTGTGGCGAGCGCCAACCCCGCGACCAATCGCCCTGGCCACCAGACCGTGGACGTTGGCGTCGCCGTCGCCGCCGAGCCGGCGAGTGTTCCGACGAGAAGCCAGAAGGAAAACGCGGGTTCGTCGACCAGTAACGGATGTCCGGCAAACCATGTCAGCACGAATGCGAGAACGCCGAACCCCGCAAGCCAGTACGCGAGTGGGACGCCCGAGACGGACCGCTTCGCGGCCGTCCAAAGTAGCCACAGAAATGCGGCTAATCCGACGACACCGAATTCGCCGAGGACTTGCAGGAAAGTGTTGTGCGCGTTTTCGTCCCTGATCTCATACGTTTGCAAGAGGAGCGGCGAACTGAAGCTGCTCGAATGAGTCGAATATCGTCCCACGCCGACACCAAACGCGGGATACGCCTCGACCATCCGCAGCGTCGTTAGCGCCAGTTCCAGCCGGATGTCCATGGCGATCGATGGTTTGGTGAGATTCCTGCGCGCGGCGACAGCGTAAATGGCTGCCGCTCCGCAGATCAGCAAGAGGGTTACCGATATGGTGAGCAGACGCCGACGCGACTGTTGCAGTCGCTGGCTCATTCGCAATACAGCCCACGCCGCCGCGACGAGGGCACCGGAGAGAAACGCGCCGCGCGATCCGGAGAGGGCGAGTGCCGTGGCGATCAGGATGAGAGCTGGCACCCAGCGCGCGCCCCGGGTCGCCGTCACCAGCCCGGCGGCGACAAACAGCGCCATGACGTAATAGGACCCCGCCGCGTTCACGTCGCCGTAGTGCACGTTGTAGCGAAGCGTCGCGAGGTACTCGAAGAACTGCGGAACCGCCGACTCGGTTCGCAGGGCGGCCTGCCAGATGCGCCACAGGTTCAGCACCCCGGCGACCGCCGCCCCGGCTACGAACCAACGCAGGAGGTGATGCGCAAACGCCGGGCTCTGCGCGACCCGCGAGGCCGCGCGGAGCAGGACCATGCCTTCCACCAGCCGCATCGCGGCGTCCACCTCGCGAAACTCTCCCGCGAGGAAGTATTGAGACCGCGCCAACTGGGCGAGCTGCTCAACGAGCGCCGCACCGCCGATGGTGGCGTTGAGGACGAGCAGATGCACGGCGAGCGAGGCGATGACAATGGACGTGAACGCAAAAATCGGCAGATCCAGGTCGTCTAGTGACGTCTGTGGGCGCCGGATCGAACGCGCGGAATACCCGGCGACGAACGCGACCACCAGTGTTTCGGGCCATGCGACGCCGCCGTTCCACGATCGGCCGATCCAGGAAGCCACCGGGATGGCGAGAGCCAAAATCGTCAGAGCGGCCGACGGTCGCCAGGCAGACAGACCGCCAAGCCCGGCCAGGGCTGCGAGGATGTACCAGGGGATGCCATCGATCCGAGTGAGCGACAGCAGGAGGATCGTGAAGATCCCACACGAGGCAGCGCCAATCGCGGTGCTCATCGCTCGACGCACCCACGACGCCCCGGCTAACTCGCCAGAGCGCAACATTCGATCAGGGGGCACGTCGCCATTCATTGGTCAGCAAGGATACTTAGGGCTGCGCTCCCGTCATCTTACTTGCAGGGTGGCAGTGCCGACCGCGGTCGGGCTGGTAACGTAACGGGCAGTCATCGGGCAAAAAAAGACGCGGCCGAAGCCGCGTCTTTCAAAACCACATCCGTATCGCTCTGTGGCTCGCTAGAAAACGATCGTGCGATTCGGCGAGCAGGTCGACGTTCCCGCCTCACAGACCTTGTAGGTGAAGGAGCCTCCGCCCTTCGCGCCCGTGTTGTCGGCGTGGGCGCCGTCGTTGGTTGTGGTCAGGATCTTCACGCCATTGCGGAAGATATCGACATCGGCGGATGTCGCACCCGACCAGTTGAGGTCCACGTAGATCACGCCTTTCAGCTTCCGTCCGGCGACACCGAGCGCGATCGTCGGTACCTGGGCCCGGCTCTGTGATCGTGACGTCTACGAACGAGCTTCCGCTCAACCCACCACTATCGGTGACGCTCGCGGTGACCTTGTGGGAACCGACGCTCAGGTTCGAGATGCTGATGGAGGCTCCGGTTCCGATCTCGCCGTCGCGGTCCGAGGTCCAGATCAGGCTCGACGCGAGATCATTCTGTTCGCCGTCCTGCACACCACCGGTAAACGTGATCGACGCTCCGGCAACGAAACTGGCGCCAGAGCGACGGCGAGGAGATGCTCACGACTGGAGCCGTGTTTCCTGGGGCCGCGCTGCACGCCGCCGGCACGGCGAACGATTCGACCACGCTAGCGGTGCAGCTGAAAATTCCGCACGACTCCGTCCCTCTGGCACCGACGCCGATGCCGAACTGCGCGAACGCTTCCCAGATCAGGCAGTCCTCTGCCTGGGTCGGGGCCGCCGCCAGGAGGCCGTCACGCATGTGCTCATACGCCGGCCGGGCGGGCGTGTAGTTCATCCCGTCGATGACTACGTCGAAGAGCGAATCCTGGGTCCGGTCATCCGCCTCCCAGAGCTCGAGTAGCTTCCACATCGTTGCGGCGTAGATCTCACCATCGTTATGGACGCTGCCGCCAGAGACGTCCCCGTAGGTCAACGGATAGTTGGTGTAGCGGTAGCGCCGAATCCCTCGCGAGCTGTTGTTGGTCGAGTATTCGCCGACCAGGTCGTCGCGGTTGGTATAGATCGCAAGAACATCGCTCATCCCTTCACCGATCGCGCCGGCAAACGGGCCGCTCATGCTGCCGATCATCCGCCACGTCAGGCCGTGACCGTACTCGTGCCAGACGATGTCGGAGTCGAGGTCGCCATCGCGATTGGGAGTGGTGCGGTTCCAGAGATACATCTGCATCCGCGGCCGGCTGCCGTCCGCGGGCGTCGAGAAGTTCGCGTTGTTGGTGCCGCCACCGTCCTGCGCCTCGGCGCGGACCGCGTCGAACCCCGCGCCACCCTTACCGAAGTTGTCGTTCTGGAAGTTACCGGCTCCTTCGGTGAAGCCGTGGCGATACAGCTTGTCGTGGATGACATTGTTCAAATAGAACAGGTTCGTCACCGCGGCCATCTGGTTCGTCGTCGTGGTCGGCGCATCGGTGAGAGAGAAGTCGAACACGAAGTCCCTGGTGGCGGACGTCGGCCTGCCATTGGTATCGGCGGCGTTGTTGTTGTCGCGATCCAGGTAAGCATCGACGTTGTTGCCGATCGTCGTGTTGGACGTCACCCAGCCGATTGGCGAGTAGATGCTGCCGGTCCCCGGGCCGCTGACCACTCCCTGCGCCGAGACCCCCGGGTGATTCGCAAAGACCTTGTAGGTGTCGGAGTTGGTCCGCAGCTCCTCGGCCAGCACGCGTCCGCCCGGCCCGATCACGGTATGGCGGAGGATGTTGTCGTTGTCCCACGTGATGACGAGATAGCCGGTATGCATCGCACCGTTCGACATCGGCACCGCGACACGAGTGACGGTCGGATCCTCGGAGAACCGTCCGTTGCGGGCGAAGACCACGGTTTGTCCGGAGGTGCTGATTTCCGCCGGCGCGCCGCCGGTGCCCGGGTAGTACTCGGCGAGCACTGCCTCGAGCGCGGCTCGGGCAGAGATGTTCGTCGGTGTCAGGGCGGGCGGAATTGGGGCGAGATTTTCGACCACGCTGATGATCTCGCCGCGTGCGCTCAGGGCGGTGCGGACGTAGGTGCCATACACCTCGAGGTCCCCGATCTGCTGACCGAGGTTGAGGTGGGTGACGCCTGTAGGCGCGACGTTCTCGCGCCGCAGAACAACGGTCTGCACCGTCCGTTCATCGTGTCGCGTAGCCAGGAACTGGGAAACGATGGCTGGCCGTGCCGCGTTGGACGGCCCCGTCAGCGGCGCGCCCCCCGGCCCCCGTGATATGCGCGCGCTTGCCGCGCTGAAGTCTCGCGCCTCCTGCGCGAAGACTGATGTTGCCGACAATCCGACCACTAACGTGAGAACAAGTAGGCGTAGAGACAAGTAGACCTCCCAGGGGAACTGCCGGTGGGTCGAGAAAGTGTGTTCGTTGGCTCGCAAAGGTAATGCGGCCGCGAGTTTACGTCAAACCTGAAGGTTGACGGGGGCGAGTTCGTCAGTATGAATCTGCCGCCCGTGGACCGTGCTCCACACGCACCATCCCGGTGGTCTCGAACCCCTGCGACGCCGCCGCCTTCACCAGCGAGCGGTAAAGCGCATCGTCCATGCGCGGCCGGCGGGACAGGATCCACAGATACTCACGGTTGGGTGAGCCGACGATGACGTGGCTGTAGTCCTGGGCGAGCTCGATGATCTGGTAATCCCCCCAGACCATCGGCAACCAGCTGAGGAACGCGGGCGCGAAGCGGACCTTCAGTACCGACGGCGGCTGGCCTTCGACGCGGCGCGCAATCCCCATCGCTTCCACGAACGTGCCGTCCTTCACGCGGCAGCGGTTCTTGACGTCGAGGCGCCCGTCGGTCCGGACGGTGTAGGTCGCGGTGATGTCGCCGACGCACTTCTTCTCGAAGCGGTTCGGGAGCCGCGCGATCTCGTACCAGGTCCCGGAGAACTTCTCGTAGTCCACTGTCGCAACCACGCGCAGTGGACGCTCCTGTGCTGTGGCCGCGATCGCGGCGCCAACAGCGATGAACGCAACGACGGTCCAGGTGCGGACGTAGCTATGCTTCATGGCGTGCCTCCGCGGCAAAGATCCGTTTCAGCGCCTCTTTCCGGTAGGCGAAGATCCTCTCGACATCGCGACGGACGAACCGGCTGGTGAAGAGCCGCAGCCGTGGCACGAACTCGACGTGGTCGATCACGCGGGTGCCGCCGCCGGCAGCGGCCTCGAAGTCGTGTTCGTGATTCCACCAGACATACGGTCCGTTGATCTGGCGATCGACAAATCGGACGCCCGGTTCCCACACGTCGATCACCGTCTTCCATGGGATCGGGAAGCCGTGGAGCACGATCGCGTAGTCGATCTCGAGTCCGGCGCGCATCTTCATCGGCCCTTCGGCTCGAATATGAAAATTGAGCCAGGCCGGCGTCAGCTTCTCGAGGTTGAACGCGTCGGAGAAGAACGCAAATGTCTCCTCGAGTGATGTCGGCACGATCGTCTCTTCGTGAATGACCTGGATACCGCTCGACGGTCGCTCACCCGTAGCGAGCGCGTCAGCAAAGATGTCGAGTAGAAGATTGAATCCCACAGTCCATCAGCGTATCTTCACGAACCGTTCCACCGTTGGAACCAGCTTCTTCCCTCGCAGCTCGCTGCTGCGGACTTCGAGGACGACGCCGTCCGGGTCGACCAGGATGAACGAGGGGAAGGTCGTGGTCCGGAAACGCTTCTCGATCAGGTCCTTGACACTCTCGGGTGTGGCGTTCCGCCAGGTCACGCCCTTGGCCTCGAGAAAGGGTCGGACCTTGTCGGCGGTGTCGTCGTTCTCGAAGTCAAGACCGAGGATCTCGAAGTCTTTCCCGCTCAGCCGCGCGTGTGCCTTCTTCAGGTCCGGCACTTCGGCGACGCACGGCTTGCACCACGTTCCCCAGAAGTCGATCAGGAGGTACTTGCCGCGATAGTCCGACAGCCGTCCGGCCTTGCCGTCGAAGTCGGTGAACTCGAAGTCCTGCAGCGGCTGCCCGACCGCCACTTCGATCAGCTTGTATTCGTCCTTCGCGTGCTCTCGCATCGTGAAGGTCCGCTTCTCGAGATCGACGCTTTCGAAGGATACGTACTTGTTACCCGCGCGCCGGACGATCTGCTCGTCGTGCGCCCACAGCGTCTCGCGCGACAGCGCCGGCATCGATCGTCCCGTTGCCGTTGGTATCGATCCCGATCGGGCCGTTGGTGAGGTCCACTGTCGTAGCGAATCTGAAAGGCAACGTCACCAGCGTCTGCTGTCCAGCGATGTCGACCTCACCCTGGAGCTGAAACACCGTTGGCACGAAGAGCACCGGCTTCGGCGACTTGGGCTTGTCGATGACGACGCGGGCCGTGAGCGGGACGATTAGCCCGCCGGTTGGGAGTCGCACTTCGATGGGAACGTCGCCGGCCTTCTCCTGTGTCGCGCCGATGCTGCAGGGCATCCGCTCGGATTCGGTCAGCTGTCCGTCCAGATTCACGTCCGCGAACAGGGAGCTGCCGCTGCGCGACTGAACCAGCGCCAGCATTAAGCCCTCAGGTGCGGACGGCGCTTTGAACCTGCGATCCAGCGTGGTGTAGATCCGATCATCTTTCCCAGCGCCCGGGATCGTCGTCCCTTGCGCAGGCGTTAGATCCAGCTTCCTCGTCCCTTTCTCCGCCACCAGCCTCTCGTTCACCGTCCCGCTGAACATCATCTGGGCCACGCAGGGAACCGCGACAAGCAGCAACGCGAGAAGGGCCGGGAGCGTTACGATCGTGGCCATGCTGTATCTCCTGATTGCCTGGCTTCAGCTTACCGCTCCTGCGCCGGGCCGGACGATGGCGATCACGATTGATGATTTGCCGACCGCATCGGTGCTCGGGGACGAGATCGGCCGCGCGGAGAAGACCACTCGGGACCTGCTCGCGGCGATCACGCGCGCGAAGGTTCCGGCGATCGGTTTCGTCAACGAGCGCAAGCTGCAGCCTGGTGGCAAAGTGGATCCGCGGCGCGTTGCGCTGCTGCAGCAGTGGCTGGACGCCGGGCTCGAGCTGGGCAATCACACCTTCTCGCATCCCGACCTGCACAGCACCGAGCTGAAGGCGTTTCAGGACGAGGTGCTTCGCGGCGAGGTGGTGACGAAGCGGCTGCTCGCAGCAAAGGGACGGAAGCCGCGCTACTTCCGGCATCCGTTCCTGCACACCGGCCGTTCGCTCGAGGTGCGCGATGGGCTCGTGGCGTTCCTGAAGGAGCACGGCTACCCCGTTGCGCCGGTGACCGTGGACAACTACGACTACATCTTCGCGGCCGCCTACGACAGGTCGCTCGCATCTGGGGACACCGCGCAGACGGCGCGGGTCAAGGCGGCCTACCTCGACTACATGGAGGCGGCGGTGGCCTACTACGAGCAGCAGTCCGTCGCGATCGTTGGCCGCGAGATGGCGCAGACGCTGCTGCTGCATGCGAACGCGCTCAATGCCGCGACCATCGAGCAGCTGGTTGAGCGCCTCCGCAAGCGTGGCTATACCTTCGTGACGCTCGAGGCGGCGCTGAAGGATCCCGCCTACGAGCTGAAAGACGAATACATCGGCCAGGCCGGCATGACCTGGCTGCACCGCTGGGCGATCACTGCCGGCAAGAAGGGGATCTTCGCCGGCGAGCCGGTGGTGCCGGAGTGGATCCAGAAGCTGTCGGAAGTGCGGTGAAAAGGGGCCAGGCCCCTCCGCCTCCCGATCTGTCCAACGGTCTGCATTCGTGCCTGTGTCTCTGCTGTGTTTCTTCTGTGGCCCCAAATGCCTCACCGCCAAGGTCGCCAAGGACGCCAAGAATTTTAGGTAGTTTCCCTAAAAAGCCTTTGCGACCTTAGCGTCCTTGGCGGTGAGGTCTTGAGACAGTATTGACGACAGTAACCCTAATCCTGTCCGTCACTTGCGCAAACGCATCTATTGATGTAGATTCATAGATGTGAATGGACCCGCACTGTTCCGCTTGCTCGGCGACGAAGCCCGGCTCCGCCTCCTGCGGCTGCTGGCGGTTGAGCGCCTGAATGTCAGCGAGCTGACCGGGATCCTGGGGATCGCGCAGTCCGGCGTGTCGCG
>CAWJNJ010000008.1:0-279023 GCA_963844245.1 uncultured Acidobacteriota bacterium
CGCCGGTAAGCAAGACCGCAACCGAACGAAGTAGACCTGGAGGACCATCACCATTTGCTATTCCGCGAGGACCTTCTCTATCGTCTGCGCGTCATCCACATCCACGTGCCGCCGCTCCGCGAGCGCCGCGAAGACATCCCGCTCCTGATTACGCACCTGCTCAAGCGCGCTGAGCGTCCAATGGAGGTTTCAGAGGACGCCATGCTGCTGCTGCAGCGCTATCGCTGGCCCGGTAACATCCGTGAGCTCCAGAACGTCATGGAGCAGGCGATGTGGTTCGCCGACCGCGAAATGATCGACGTCGGCCACCTGCCACTCAGCCTCCGGACCGCGGGTGACACGCTGCTGCCCCAGAGGGAACGCCGCCGGCAGATCGCCGACGACCTCTACGACGCGCTCGTCTCGGGCGGCTACGCCTTCTGGGATCACATCCACCCGATCTTCCTGTCGCGCGACATTACACGTCACGACGTCCGCGAGCTCGTGGTGCGGGGACTCCGCACGACCCACGGCAACTATCGCGCGCTGCTGAAGCTGTTCGGGATTCCGACCGACGACTACAAACGCTTCCACAACTTCCTGATGGCGCACGGCTGCAAGGTCGACTACCGGTCGTTCCGCCAGGGCACACCGGAGCCCTCGCGACGGCACCAGGTCCTCCTGCCACCGCTCGCAGCGCCGGGGGCCGCGGCGCCGGCGTCGACGCCGCCCGCTGACGCGCCGCAGGAGCCTTCGCACGATCGGCGCAACGGCTAGGGCGCCTGCGGCGCCGACTTCCAACTCCCAACTTCCAACTACCAAAGGCGGCTAAGGCCGCCAACTTTCAACTCCCCACTTCAACCCCAATTGACTCGACGACAGGCTCAGATTGGCCTGGTCGATCGGAATTGCAGCGGGCGTTGGGAGTTGGAGGTTGGAAGTTGGGAGTTCGCGCGCGCGCGTTAGCGAGCGGCGCGTCGAGCCCAGATGAGGGCCGGCTGATAGACCACAAACTCCAGAGGTGCGCGGAGCAGCAGGCGCTTCAGATCGACGCCCACCGGCGCGCCAGGCGTGCCGCCGCGCAGCAGGAGCGCCGACGACGAGACCAGGCCGTAGCCGAAGGTCATGAAGAGCAGCGCCAGGAACGGCGCATTCCAGTCGAGCGCTCCGACGAGGGCCGCGACGAGAATCGCCGCCAGGGCAAAGACCTGCGTCGCCGGCGTGATCAACTCGACGGCCAGGACGCTCATCATCTGCAGGCGAAGCCGGCCGATACCGGCGTTATCGCTCTCGGAAAGCGTCCCAAAGGCCTCGCGCAACGCCCGCCGGCGCAGGGCGGCAGCGGCGGCAACCTGGCTGTCAGACAGAGTCGGAGCGTGCCCGAAGACTTCGGACGTGCGAACGACGCGGCCGGAGGAGGCCTCCGGTTGCGTCTGCAGTCGAATCAGCAGATCGAACTCGGGATCGGTGGCGTCCAGCGAGAATCCACCAAGTGTGAGGATGACGTCCCGGCGGAATGCCGCGACACCATCGCGCGGTGGAACGCCGCAGCTTAGCTGGTGCCACGCCAGCCGGCTGGCCATCCAGGACCGGATCGAGCGCAGACGCTGAAAGTCCTCTCCCGCAGCAGTCCAGTCATCACCGGGCGCGCTCGCCGCCACAGTGGTGTGCTTGCGTTCGACGTAGCTGGTCACGGCGAGCACGGTTCCCGGATCACGAAGCGCCGGGGCCATCAGCCGCAGCAGCGCATCGCGGTCGAACACGACATCGGGCGTGACCGAGACGACGTAGCGGAAGCGCGCGAGGCTGGCGCCGAAGTTGAGCGCGTCGGCGCGGCCGCCGGCCGCCTTCTCGACCAACACCAGCCGCGATTCGCGATCGCTCCCGTAGATGCGGTGCACGGGCGCGGTGGCGAGCGTGCGCCGGTAGAACAGCTCCTTCGGCTCGAGTGCCCACTCGCGCTTCAGGCCTTCGACGGTGGCGTCGGCAATGCGGTCCGCAACGACGATCACTTCGAGCTTCGGGATAGTTCAGATCGAGCAGCGCCTGGATTGTTGCCGTCAGCGAGATGCTGCGGCCCACCGCCGTGCCGGTCGTCTCGACCGGCCCGGTCGTTTCGACCGGCACGATGATGCTCACCGGAATCGTGAAGCGTGAAATGGCCAGCGCCTCGTACGCGTCCACGGCGCGCTCGCGCCGGCCGCCGCGGCTCAGGGCGCCGGCCAGCGAGGCGGCCGCAACCACCACAAGGTAAACGAGCGCCGCCGTGACGGTAAAAGCGAAGATGGACGCGAGGACGGCGAGCATCAGGCGGCTCCTGCCTGTTCGAAACCGATCGTCGCGAGCAGCTGGCGGACCCGCGGCGCCGCCGAGCCGGACCGCTCAACCAGCGAGTCGGTCATGCGCGCGCCTCCGGCGGCGGCGATGCGCCTGAGCAGGTCGATTTTCGAGAGGCTGGGATCGTCCGACGCCGCCTCCATGACGATGAGGCTGTCGAGGATCCCGAGGTTCTGGAACACTTCGGCGGCACCGTTGCGCACGAACTTGTCCTGGTGCTCCAGGCAGCGCACCAGCACCGGCCACACTTCCGATCCGAGCGTTTCGAGCGACTGCTTGGCGGCGTTGCGGACCCACCAGTCGGGATCACCCAGGAGTTCAGCGATGGGCGCCGCGGCCTCAATGCAATCGAGTTCGGCGAGCGCGCGCGCGGCGTGTGCACGGACGAACGGCGCTGCGTCCTTGATGAGACGAAGTGCGACTTCGGTCGCTACCGGCCCACCAAGACGTCCGAGGGACTGGACCGCTGCCTTCCGTACGCGCGGATCCTCATCGTCGGAAAGCTCCGCGAGCTCGACCTCGAGCCAGGTCACGTCGGGGCACCCGGCCAGCAGCGTCGCGCCCCAGAAACGGACGACCGGGTCGCTGTGCGTCAGCAGGGCGCGGTAGTCCTCAACGGGCCGCAGGGGCGAGTGTTCCAGGTGAACGGCGACGCGTGACGGTGGATGCCGCTGTTCGATGAGTGCGTTGATCAACAATGCCGTCGCGCGTGGATCCGATGACGTGCCGAGCAGCGTGAGTCCGACCGACGCGACACCCGGCGCGGCATCCTGGACGGCGCGGCCCAGCAGCTCGAAGGTCTGCGGAAGATCGAGGTTGTAAACAACCTTCAGCGAAGCGGTCCGGCGCCAGATCTCGCGCGGAACGCGGTGGTTGGCCGCTTCGCGCAGCAGGATGTGGGTGCCCCACTTCTCGACCATGTAGGCGGCGAGGACATCGGCGGAGGACCGCGGTGTGCCGCCGTCGGCGGCGGTGTGGAGGATCATGTCGCGCGACATGCGCGTCAGAATCGGCGTGACCCGTGCGATGCGTTCCGCCATCGGCGCCGCGGGATCGTCCTCCTCGCGCAGCATGGTGAGCGCGGCCGCGACCAGGTCTCGAGCCGCGGTGCGCAACCCGTCGATGCGAAGCACGTACACAGTCAATGCGGCCCAGACGAGGACCGCAAAGACTGCACCGGTGAGAAGAATCGGCTCTAACATGACCAATGACAGGGAAAAGGGAAAAGGGAATATGGAAAAGGAAACCTAGTCACCGCTTTTCACCATTACATGCCCGCCCCCTTATCGGTCCGAGCGGGCCACGCGGTAATTGTGGGCCACGATTGCGGCGTAAGCGCCGTTGAGCACCACCATCAGGATGGTCGCTTTGCGCGGGTGATTCTTGGCGAGCTTCTCGGCGAAGAACGCGGCGGCCACCGCGGTGCCGGCCTTGACGGCCATGAACGCGCCCTTGTTCTTGACGACACCCGCCATCGCGGGATTGCCCTCGACGCCGCCACCGCTGATCGCCTTGGTGGTCGAGACGTAGTCCATCACCTGGAGTGCGGCAAACGATCCATACAACCCCCGGCGAAGCGAGGTCTCACCGAATCCACCCTCACCCCGTGGCATCGCCATCTCGATCGGACGCTGCGCGGCCAGAGGTGCTGACAAGGGTGCTGCGGGTGCTACAGGTGCCGCGGGTGCTGCGAGCACGTCGGCGAGCATCGACGGCGGAATCGACGGCAGGACGCCCGCGACATAGGTCCCGTCGGTCGCAATCGTGAAATCGACGGCGGGCATCGACGTGCCAGCGACGCGGTCCGCGGCGAACGCGGGTGACGTGCTGCTGCCAAGAAGGACGGCGGCAAACGTAGCGGCGATGGCGAAACGTGCGGTCGCAAACATTGACGAGCCTCTCTGGGCAGAAAAGCGCCCGGTTCGGGCGTCCGATGCACTGCGCGTCGAATGCCGCAGGGCAGAGGTGCACGCGAAGTACCTCATGCCATGCGGCAGAAACGCCCGTAATTTAGCGCATTTGTGACTTTTCGCGGAACTGGCCGGTTACAAAGTCCGCGCCGAAAATGCGGATCTGTAATGCGCCGGCACGGCGAATCTCGGGAGGGCGAGAATCGGAGCTGACTGGCTTCAGCCGGCGGCGCTGGCCTTGAGCGGCGCCCGGCGTGACGGCCGCTTCAGACCGAGCAATTGCTTGAAGCGATCGACGATCCCCGTCGCGTCCCCTTCGGCGTCGATCGTCTCGAGGATGTCGAGGGCTTCAGCAATGGAGGCCACCGAACCGATGCCAAGCTGGCGGGCACTGCCCGGCACCGTATCCTCGCCGCCGCGCCAGACCAGGATCGCGCGTGCACCGGAGTCGATCGCGATATCGAGGCAGTTCTCGGGACGATCATCGACGAGAACATCGAGCTGCAGTGAGGAGGCGATCTTGCCGCGTGAACCATGCACGACGAAGATCGACGGCGACTCGAATCCTTTCGCAGCCAGCCAGCGATGGCTTTGCAGCTGCGCGGTGTCGCCTTTCGTCTCGGGTCGGCTGGTGAGAAAGATCACTTCCCAGCGTCGCTCACGGGCCAGGCGCGAGAGCCGGGCCAGCGCGCCGGGTTCGATCTCGTCCAGCGTCTCCCAGAAGTTGACCCTGGCGCAGGCGGCGTTCCACAGTTCCTGCTGCTGGCGCGAGGTCAGCGACGACATGCTGAAGCCGGGTGCGACCCCTTCCTGCGCGGCAGCGGCGGCGTTGGCCGGCGCGATGGACTTCGGCAGGTCGCCGGGCTCGACACCGGGGAACAGACGTCGAGCCTCACGCGCCAGGGCGCCCTGAAGATCGGCGACGGTACCGTCGAGGTCGAAGCCTAATTTCATCGGAAAGGGGAAACCAGTTTAGCGTATCGGCCACTGGAGCGGCGGCCGCCAGTGCACGTTGCGTGCCCGCCAGCCCGCAGGAGACCAAACCGGTTCCTGTTTTCAAGACTTGGCGATCTTGGATCTTGGCGGTGGAGTTTCGACGTGCGCCGCTCTAAAGCTTGTATCCGAAGGACGACAGTTGTACCCGTGCTGTCACCCATTCGCGTCCACCCCGGTTGACGCCTGTCCGCCCCGCCCGTACTCTCATCTCACGGCTGAAAAACTGATGGCGGACTTCTCTCTTCCGGGCCACGGCCCATCGACGCAGCGAGTCAAGCAGAGCGCGCAGGTGGTCTCGAGCCGGCTCGGAGACGCCGGGGTGCTCGTGCACCTGCAGACGAATCGCATTTTCGAAGTGAATGCGACGGGCCTGCGGATCTGGGAGCTGGCCGGCGAGGGCCGCACGCTCGGTGAGATCGAGGACACGCTGCGGGCCGAATTCGAGGTCGATCACGACAGGCTGCGAACGGACTTACTGGAGCTCGTAGGCGAGCTGACGCGCGAAGAATTGCTGACGGTCGAAGGCGTAACGGAACTGACTGCCGAAGGCGTAACGGAACTGATTAATGACGACAACGCTGAGTGAGCGAGAGCAGGTGGCCGGCCAGGCTGCCTGGCACGCCGACTGGCTGGTGGCCTTCGGGCCCGACGTCTGTCGTCTCGCCGCCTCGTCCTCGCTGCGCACCACCCGACGGTGGCACTCGTCGGCGTCGGAACTTTCCGTCGCAGGCGTTGACGGCAGCGATCTTCGCGTCGCCGAGGGCACCAAGCTCGTCGTCCTTTTCTCGGGTCTGTTGACCAACGTGCAGGAACTCTCAGCCTGGCGCGACCCAGGCCGACGCGGCCGGCATCGTCCTGCGGCTGGTGCAGAAGCACGGTGTCGATGCGTTCAGCAAGTTGCGCGGACCGTTCGCCGTCCTGGCCTGGGATCGGCACGAGGGAACCCTGCTCGTGGGGCGCGACCAGGTGGGACTCGAACCGGTTTCTACGCCCGCTCGGGCGCGGGCTGGCTGCTGTCACCGTCGCCGGACATCCTGGCGCGGCAGCCCGGCGTGTCGAGCGAGCCCGATGCGGTTGCGTTGAGCGAGTGGGTGTGTGGCTGGTTTCCCGCGGTCGAAGACACGACGTATCGCGCGGTGAAGCGCGTACCGCCCGGAAGCGCGATCACCTACCAGGGCAACGATGCGCGCGTGCATCGCTACTGGGATCCGTTCCCGGAGGGAAGGCCGATCGACTGGCTGAAAGAGTCGGATCTCGAAGAGTTCGAAAGCCATTCGAGCAGGCGGTCGATCGCGCGACGGGCGGGCTCGCGCCGGCGATTTTTCTCAGCGGTGGCCTCGACTCGATCGCGGTGGCGGTCTCGGCGTCGGATTAGCGCGGGCAACGGGATCTCAGTCGCCGCTGGCGCTCTCGCTGGTGTTTCCCGATCCCGCATCCACAGAAGAACCGATCCAGACCGGAGTGGCGTCGCGCCTTGGGCTCGACCAGGCGCTCGTGCCGTTCAACGACACCGTCGGAGCACGCGGCCTGCTGCAGGACGCGCTGCGCTGAGCGCCGCATCGCCGCAGCCGGTCTGGAACATGTGGGCACCCGCCTACAAGCCGATGGCGCGGTCGCAGCCGAGCGCGGACGGCGGGTCGTCCTGACCGGGCGCGGCGGCGACGAGTGGCTGACCGTGTCGCCGTATCTGATGGCGGACCAGTTGAAACGAGGGATGTGGCCGGCGCCGCGAGACTGATCAGGATGCGCCAGCGGTCGAGCGGCGTCAGGCAGGGGCCGCCGGGCAATTGATGTGGCGGACGGCGGGCCGGCCGCTCGCGAGCGCGGCGCTCGATGCGCTCGCGCCGACGCTCTGGCACCAGCGGCGCCGGCGCCGGCTACTGCGGGAACGGCCGGATTGGGTGGCGCCGGATCCGGCGGTGCGGAAGGCGATGGACGAGAGAATCGACCGCTGGATCGACCCGGCGCGTCCCAAGGCGGGTTCTACCAGCGTGAGACCCGGACCGGGCTGCGCCATCCCGCGATCACGCACGACATGGAGGAGACGCAGGAGTTCGGCCGGCGTCACGGGTTGCGGGTCATGCACCCGTTCTGGGACGTCGACCTGATCGAACTGCTGCACCGGGTGCCGCCGGACCTGCTGATGATGGACGGCCGCTCGAAGTGGCTGCTGCGGCGCAAGGTGGGCCAGCGCCTGCCGGGGCTCGGACTCGAAAAGCGCGGCAAGACGTCGGCGGCCCAGGTGTTCCAAGGGCTGCTCGAGCGCGAGACGCCGGCGCATGGCAGGGACTCGGAGGGGTGCCGGCACTGGAGCGCATCGGGGCCGTCCGAACGGCCGATATAGATTCCGGCCTTCCATCCCGGAGCCTGATTGGGAGGGCTGGCGGCGCAGGCCGCCTTTACACGCTGTTGAACCTGGAAGCCTGGGTTCAGGAGCGCGCATAACCGCGCATGGACGCGGAGAGGAAGGACAGTCAGATGAAGAGCGACATGACGCCCAACGCGGCGGGCCGTGGACGACGCCGCTGTTGACATTCCGCGGGAGCGTCGGCCAGATCCTGCAGAGCGGCAACGGCAAGCTGAGTATCGCGGGTCAGACCCCGGTGAAGGACGCTGCGAAAAGCCGCACGAAGAGCAGTGCACGCAGGCCTCCAAGGCACCGGCGGTTAGTCCTCTTCTAGTTCGCGATGCGGGACGTGTCACCGGCGGTGCACTGCATCCCTGACCTCCAGATCGCGCCAAGGCGTGAATCCGGGGGTGTGGCCGCCGGGCGCCGCGATGCAGCGCTGGCTCGACCATGAGGGCCGGCTGGTCGCGACCGGCGGCCGACGGCGCGGCAGCTGGTGGATGCACTGGCGGGGCCTGGCGACGTTCAGGTTCGGCGAGACCGGCGGGGTCGTGCCGAGCCGGCCAGGGGAGCTGCCGAGAGCCAGCTGCGACATCTTCATCCGCGGCGTCGTACCGGTGGTGATACTCGCGCGCGGCCTCGAAGGGCTCCACGCCGGCGCCATTCTCGAGCCGGGTGGCGTCATCGGCCTGTGCGCGACCTCAGGCACCGGTAAGAGCACGATCGCACTCGCGGTCGCCCTCTGGTGCCGGGCACTTCGCCGACGACACGCTGATCTACCGGGTCACGGCGCAACCCCGTCGCTCCAGACTGCCCTTCCCCGTCCGCCTCGATGCCTCGGCACGAGCAGCCCTGGCGTCGCGCCGGTTCTGCGCGTCAGCCGCCATCGCTGCCGAGCGAGGCAACCATCCACCGGATCTATCACCTCGTGCGCGATGAGCAGCTCGACCCCGGCCGCCCCGCCTTCGCGGCCGTGCCGCCGCCAGGCGGTTCGAAGTCCTGCTCACGCACGCGCATCCCTTCGAGATGGGGACCGAGGATCGCCGCCGGGCCTTCATCGAGAATCTGATGACGCTCGCCCGCAGCGTCGACGTGTGCGAGTGCCGCTTCGCGCCGGATCTCCCGGCGCTGCCCTCGCTCGCCGACTCGCTCCGCACACACGCCGCGAGGGCCTGACCCGTGGACTGCCTGCATCGGCGCTCGGCTCTGGCTCTGGGCGGCGATGCTGGGCGGCCTCAAGCAGGTCGTGCCGCTCGCGACGCTGGTGCGCCTGGCCCGGGTATCGCCGCGCCGACACACCACGGGCCGCCTGCACCGCGCGTTGAAGCTTACCTGGCCAGGAAGGGAAGATTTCCGTTCCGGCCGCCGGCCAACTGCCTGGAGCGCAGTCTCGGCGCGTATCGTCTGTTGTGTGGGGCGGCGCGAAACCGGAGCTGGTGGTGGGCGTGAGGCGTTCGCCGAACGAGGCGTCGAAGGGCACGTGTGGGTGACGGTCGGGGGACGCCGCTGGCCGAGGAGAGCGAAGATCTCGCCGGCTTCACGCCGATCGTGACGTTCGATTCGGAAGGGCGTCAGCGAACGGCGGCGGGATTCGAGGGCCAGCTCTCCAACTCCATACTTTCTTTCTCCAGTTGAACTATCTGACCTTTCGAGTTTTGTGTGTCTAGACTTCGGACTTTGGCGTTCGCAGCGTCCAGACCCTGCTCCATGAGCAACTGCGCGAACGCACCACCGCTCGCCGGCCAGCTTGGTCCAGGTGCCGGATTCGATGATCGCTCCCCGGTCCACGACGTGAATCAGGTCGGCGCGGCGGATCGCTGACAGCCGGTGCGTCACGATCACCGTCGTCACGGTGCCGGGAAGGGCGCGGACGGCGGCGAGGATCTGCTCCTCGTTGTGCGAGTCGAGCGCGCTGGTCGCCTCGTCGAGCACCAGCAGCGCGGTTTCACCAGCAGCGCGCGGGCGAGCGCAAGCCGCTGCCGCTCGCCGCCTGAGAGCCGCACGCCGCGGTCGCCGACGATCGTGTCCAGCCCTTCACGGCGCGAACGCAGGAAGCCCGCGGCGGCGGCGCGCTCGAGCGCGTGCCACATCTGGTCGTCGGTCGCGTCGGGCTTCGCCCACCGCAGATTGGCGCGGACGGTGTCGTGCAGAAGGAAGCTGTCCTGCGGCACGTAGCCGATGGCGCGGCGCCAGGCCGCAGGTCATCAGCCGACAGGGCGCGATCGTCGATCCGGATGCATCCACTGGCCGGCCGCAGCAGTCCGATCAACAGATCGGCGAGCGTCGACTTGCCGGCACCCGACGCGCCGACAAACGCCGTCGTGCGGCCCGCGGGGATCGCCAGCGACACGCCATCGACGCGCGGCCGTCGCTCCCGCGTAGCTGTACGAGACGTTGTCGAAGCGGACGTCTCGCAGCAGCGGCAACGGCTCCGGACCCGTCTCTGGCGTCCTCGGCGTGCGCCTCGCATCCATCGATCACGCGCATCACCACGGTGAAGGCCGGAACGGACGACACGAGGGTCTGCACGGACTCGTGCAGCGACATGATGCGCGGCATCACCCGGCCGAACACGAAGATGAGCATCAGCAGGCCGGCGCCACGCAGCCCGAGCCATTCGACCGCGACGAAGAGCAGCGCGCTGATGAGCACCGCGGTCGTGAGATCGAGGCCCATCTTCGCGCGCGCGAACGTCCGCAGCAGGTCGAGGTACGCGGTCGTTCGCGCGCGCGCGTGTTCGGCAAAGATCGCAAGGTCCCTGCGTTCGGCACCGAAGCTCTTCGCCACTTTCAGGCCGGCGATCGACTCCGAGATCATGTGGAACTGCCGGCGGTTGATCTCGGAGTACTTCTCACCCATCTGACTCGACGTCTTGGCCCGCCCGCGCATCGTCCACAGCAGAACCAGGCCGATGCCGCCAACGAGCGTGGTCAGCACCGGCGACAGACGAAACGCGATGGCGATGTAGACGGAGCTGACAGCGACACCGGTCAGCACAGTGAGGAGCTGGTAGACGGCGGTGCCGGTCCGGTCGACCTCGGAGGTGACGGCGTGCACGAGATCGTTGGTGCGCTGGCCGATGAAGTAGGACCACTCGACCCTGACGATGGCGGCGTAGAGACGCTGGCGGAGGGCAACGACAAACTGCTGCTCGAGCGAAGGATTCAAAAGCAGGTAGGTTCGATACAGCAGCGCCTGGCAGGTCGACACAACCAGGAAGACCCCGAGGACCGTCAGCAGCGTCGGTTGAAGTCCAAGCGTCGCGAAGCCACTGCCGATGATCCCGGCGATACGGCTGGTGAGACCGTCGTCCACGGCGAGGCCGATGGCGGAGAGCAATGGGATCAAGAGCAGCAGGCCGGTGCCTTCGACCACCGCGAGGGCGAGCGCGACGAGCGCGGTGCCGGCGAGACGCCAGCGCAGCTCGGCGACGACGGCCGCAACGAAGCGGGCGACAGTGGGAACGAGAGCTGGCTTCACGGGACGTGCACCGCTGGTGATGCTGGCAATCGCGATGGCGCGAGCCGAGCCTCGATGCCTGGTTCCGCGCTGAAGGCCGTCCAGACCCACAGGACGATCAGGGCGCCAGAGAGCCCGAACAGCGTGAGTGAGGAAGACAGCTGCGCGACGCGGATCGCGACCGTGTCGGGCAGCGAGAAGACCAGCGAGAGGCCGCCAGCGACGCGAGCCCGAGCGACGAGCCGTCCCGCAAGGTCCGCGTGAACAGCACCGTCAAGGGGATCAACAGAAGCGCGAGATGCTGCGACCACAGGACCGGCGCGAGCATCAGGCCGGCCACCACAACGTCGCGAACGCGGTGTCGATCGTCGTACCGCGCCACCAGCTGCAGGCCAGAACCAGCGCGAACAACACGGCGAGCACAGGAGCAGCCGCGCCGGTCTCGAGAGCGCGTCCAGCGATCGCGTAGTTCGCGGGCGCGCTGGCGTAGGTTCGCGCGGTTTCGCGACGGTCTGCAGGAATCCAGGAACGACGCCGACACCAGCGGCCCGACAGTCGCGGCGACGATCAGCAGGACGCCGGTCGCGATGCCGGCGGCGCGCGGCGCCGTGCGCCAGAGTGCCGGCAGGACGCCAATCGCCGGCACGGCGAGGCAGGCCGCGATCGCCGCGGGCAGAACGGCGCGATCTCGCTGCGCCGGCCGATCAGGTACCACGCGAGCGCAACCAGACCGGCAGCCGGCAACACGGCGTCCCCCTGGCGGACGCCGGCGAGAACGGGCTGCCAGCCGGCGACCGCGACGATCATGAGCGCCGGCGGGGATCGCCACGAAAGTCCGGCGCGCTCGAGGAGCACGCCGGCCATGAGCGCGATGGCGCCGAGCGATGCGGCAAGCAAGCAGGCGTAGAGCAGCTTCGCGCCGCCCAGGTAAACAGCGGCACACCTGCAAGAAGCAGCATCGGCGTGTGCGCGTGATCGGTGTAGAACCTGGCGCGGTTCGCGATCGCGTTCCCCTGGCAGGTCGAGAACCACGGAGGTTCGCAGACAGCGTCGCGTCCGGGTCATCCAGCGATCTGCGGCAAGGCCGCGATCCGCGCTGTAGAGATCGCTCTGCTCGAGGAACGTTCGGGCGGCGATCACCTCCTCGGCGTAGGCGCCCGGAGCCAGGAATCCGAGAACGGCTCGAGAGCCAAGGCCAAACACCGCGAGCCCCACGAGCAGCCATCAGCACCGGCCACGCGCAGGCCAGCCGCAGCAGCGACTCCACTGACGCCCTTGCCGTGCGGCCGCGCACGGCGCCGATGACCCTGCGACGCACATCGCCGCCAGCAGCCAGACCGCCGGGTTCAGCAGGGTCGTTCGCATCAGACCTTGCTGGCGCGCGCTTCCCAGCGTCCGCGAAACGTGATCCAGAAGGATGTGGCGATCAGCCGCACGTCCAGCCAGAGGCTCTGGCGCTCGACGTAGAGCTTGTCGTAGCGGAATTTCTGACGGCGCGCATGTCGCGCGGCGCGTAGATCTGGGCGAGCCGGTGAGGCCGGGTCGAATGCGCACGATGCTCATAGCCGGGGACATCCTCGAGCGTCTCGAGACGGCCGTTGCCGAGCACCTCGATCTCCCCGGGCGCAGCGCGCGAGGGCCGACGAAGCTCATGTCGCCGACGAAGATATTCCAGAGCTGCGGCAGTTCGTCCATCGCCGTGGCGCGCATGATCCGGCCGATGCGGGTCACGCGCGGATCGTCTCGACGGCCTGCACCGCGCCGACGAACCGTTCGGCGTCGGGCACCATCGAACGGAACTTCCACGCCCGGAACACGCGGCCGCCTTCACCGGCGCGCTCCTGGCTGAAGAAGATCGGCCCGCCGTCCTCCCACTTGATGACCAGCGCCAGCGCTGCCCACAACGGCGAGGACAGGCCAGACCGACGCCCGCGAGCGCGACGTCCAGGACCGCTTGCCGACCGGGATGACGACCGGCGCGAGCGGTTGTCGACGACGAAACGTCAATGGCGCACCCATTTGGATCCTCCCGTAAAAATCCGGTGAACGTAAAGCACCGGCAGCGGCCAGCGCGCGTTGGCGCCGTAGCGTTGCCGCATGAAGGCGGCGGTGGAAACGCGTGCTCCCGCAACAGCCGGAGCCGGTCGCCCCAATTCTGGAGCGTGGAAAGATCGCTCAGCAGCCCGTCTCGTTTACTGAGCGGCCCGGCGACGTACGCGCGAGACGGCTCCGACGGCGCCGCGGCGGCCAGCGCCGATTCGACGGGGTCCGGGATGTGCGTGCCGAACCGCTCTCGCCGACCGCAGCCCGTCGAGACAGAAACCGGCGATCCGCTGACGGCACGCGAGCTCGCGCAAGGCGAGCCAGTCGTCGGCCGTGAGCGTGCCGGCGAGCAGGTCGAGGTCGTAGAGCCAGATGAGACGGTCCTGGCCCTGATGGTGCGCCAGCCTGTGCACGCATCCGAGCGCGATGGACGCAATCACCGACGGTACCAGAGCGGCGTCGCCGAGCGCCGGCGCAGGCTGGGCGTCAGCGCGAAGGCGGTCATAGGTCAAGGCATCGGCGACGATCTGCGGGTTGACGATCTTCCAATGGAGGTCGATCACGTGATGCACGCCGTGCGCGTCCGTTCGTTCGAACGCGACCTGGTGACTGACCAGCTCGCCGGTGCTGAGCGCGTCGCTCCGGCTGTATCCACAGGTCGCCAGCGCGCGGCCGGCCGCCGGCACGTCGGCATGGCGCACGAGCAGATCGCTGTCGGTCCTCGGACGCAGCCACGGCTGCGGATACACGGTATATGCGAGCGCCGTCCCCTTCGTGACCAGCGCTTCCACGCCAGCGTCCCGAGGCGCGCAGCGCGTCCTGCAGATCGCGCTGGACGAAGATGTCGCGCGTCGCCGCCGCCCGCACTCGCGTCGTCAGCGCATTGCGCAGCGCCCGTGGCGCATCACCGACACACCAGCCAGCCGTTCCCACAACAGCGCGTCGACACCCTGTTCGACGGCTGCTTCTGCCAGGGCCTGCACATCGTCTGAACCGCCAAAGGCATGCCAATCGAAGCGAGCCGGAAAAGGGCCGGACTGCGGCAACGTCGCCGAGCAAGTCTTCATTCGTTCGATTTCATGATCAGGCGCGCGCGCGCGATCTCGTGCAGCGCGATCGCCATCAGGACGACGGAAGCGCGGCGTTGCCGGGCATCTGCAGGCTGAACTCGACGAGCGACTGCAGCGCGATGGCGACCAGACCCACGGCGGCGCCGGCGCGGAGCCAGTGCGCATCGCGTCGTCCTGGCGGCCGCGAAGCGGCGACGGATGGCGCGCGCCAACAGCAGCAGCGCGATGAACGCGGGGACGCCAGCAACAGGCCGCCTTCGACGATGACCTGCAGGTAGTCGTTGTGCGCTTCCTGAAAGTGCTGATCCGTCTGCGTCGTCTGGTAGGTCATCATCGCCGTGCCGAACGTGTTCAGTCCGGTACCCGCCAGCGGGAAGTCGCGGACGATCCTGGCGCTGTCGGTCCAGATGTTCTTGCGCAGTTCCATCGCGTCGATCTTGTTGGTGATACGGGCGGCGAGATCGGCGCCGGCCGACGCGAAGACGAGCGCGAACATCGCCGCCAGCGCACCGAACGCCCCACCCCGCGCTCGCCGACTCGAGACGCCGCCGCGCGGTAATGCTCATGATCAGAACAGCGATCACCAGACAGGCGACGCCGGACCGCGACTTCGTCAGGAGCAGCGAAGCGGCCATGAGAAGGCGGCGAGGAGCGACAGCTGAAGCGCCGCCTTCGGGGACGAGAGCCAGAGCAGCCTGTCGCCAGTCCGCCGTGCACCCGCCGCGGCGCCTGCTCCACCTCGCCATCGCCAGACCGAGCGCAAGCGGCAGCCCCATCAGCATCCAGCCGGCGAAGTGGTTCTTGTTGATGTAGGGGCCAAACGGCGTGGTGAGGAGATTCTGCGGCGCCCAGAATCCGTAGATCTTCATCCCCCCCCATGCGTGATCCCCGAGGAGCGCCTTCTGGACGATGCCGACCAGCGCCAGCAGGACGCCGAAACCGACGACGCCGGCGGCAAGCCGCCGCGCGCGCACGGGAGACAGCGCGCGGATCAGGCCGAACAGGAACAGGAGGAACGCGGCGACGAACCCGACGCCGATCCACGTCGCGCGCGGCGCGAGCGACAACGGGTGCCGCGCGGGGATGGGATCTCCCCCGCGTATCGCGTCCCCGATTTTTCCGGCTGCGTGCCAAGGAGTAGGCGAGGTGCAGTCGAGGGGGGAGTAAGTCTACGGCTCACGACGAGCAGTCGCGTGTCCCGCGGGAGGGGGATCAGCTGCAGGGCGCCGAGTGCCGCGACGGCGCAGCGCAGAGCATACCGACCAGGCCGGGCGGCCAGAGCCCCTGGCGACCGACGGACGACGAGCGACGCGACGCCGACCACCGCGCACCCGGTGATGAGCGTCCCCACGCCCACGGGTAGACGGCGCCAAAGGCCAGGGCGCCACACATGACGAGGAGCCAGACGGCTAGAGGGAGGCGTGACATCAAGATTATTGTGCCCTCGGTTCACGTCCTAACGCGACGGGTGTGTGCGGCGGTGCGCGGCCCAGCCGGCGGAGCAGCACGCGCCTGGCCGGAGGATGGCGAAGCAACGACAGGATCAGGTCGCGGTGCTCGTTGAACTTCGCGGTCTTTCGCACGATCGGCATGACGCCGTCGGTGCGGGCGAGCTCGAAGAACGCGTCGATGTCGGCGTCCGACAGCCGCTGCGACAGCAGGCGCAGGCGTAGCTGCGCCTTGAGCTCGGGACCAAGGCGCGCCTTCCATGCTGCCTCGTACGGCTGGAGCGCCGCGGCGCCAAGGCGGTTGCTGCGGAGGCCGGCGGTGAGGACTCCGCTGGCCATACCGGCGCTCAGCAGGCTGTAGTAGATGCCGCCGCCTGTCGTCGCCTTGACGAGTCCCGCGGCATCACCGACTGCGAGCACGCGGTCGGTGTAGGTGCGTGGGATGGGCGCGAGCGGGAGCACCTTCTGGCGTGGCACGACAGGCGCGCCCGATTCGCGGCGTGCGAGCCCCCACGCGGGGCGATCTCGCTGAGCAAGCGGTGGAAGTAGCGGCCGGCATCGCGGTCGCACATCAGGCCAACGCGCGCGTGCGGACCTGACGGCCGCAAGACCGGCACCGTCCAGGCGAAGCCGCCGGGCGCCACGTGCCGGCCGAACCGGACCTCGACGTCCCCCGGCGACCGGCCGGCAATTCCATCTGCGCCGACTGGAGGAACACAGCCGGCATGCCGAGGCCAAGCTTCCGCTGAATCGGTACTGGGCGCCGCACGCCAGGACACAGGCCCGGGCGCGAACGGTCGTGCCGTCGTTCAGCGAGACGGTGACGCCGTCGTTTTCGATCGAGACGTCGGTGGCGCGACTCCGTTCAGGACGTCGACGCCGGCATCGCGCGCCGCTGCGAAGAGCGCAGATCCAGCTGGCGCGATCGACGACGACGGCCTCGGTGGTTCGGTGGTGTGGCTGATCGACGCGCCGACGGCGCGAAGAACCGCGCCGTGCTCAGAGGATTGAGGATGACGTCGCTGGGGACGACGGGATCCTCGAAGGCCTCGACGGCAAGCACGCCGGTGCAATGGACCGGCTCGCCGCTCGACGGGTGCTCTTCGAAGAGGGCGACGTCGAAGCCTTCGCCGGCCAGCAGACGGCCGGTTTCCAGCCCGCCGGGGCCGCCGCCGATGATGATGACGTCGCGAATCACGTCACAGCTCTTTCGACGGTCTGAGTTGGCGCCACGGACTTCCAACCAGAACCTCACGATACAGGGCCGAGGACCGCGCCACCATGGTGGGCGCGGTGAACTCCTCGCTCACCCTCACCTGCGCGCGCTCGCCCATCCGCCGGCTCCACGCCGGGTCCGACACGAGCGTCGTCAAGGCCGCCGCCAGTGCATCTTCGTCACCGGGCGTTACACCAGGCCGGTCTCGAGGTGACGGTTCACCCACGGCACCCCGGTCGGCAGATCGGTGCTGACGACAGGTTTGCCGCACGCCATCGCCTCGAGCTGAACGACACCGAAGGTCTCGGCGCGGGTCACCGATGGGAGCACGAAGACGTCACACGCGTGAAAGTGCGCCACGATCTCATTGTCGGTCAAATGTCCGAGGAACTGCACCCGTGATCCCAGTCCGGCCGCTGCGGCCTGGGCCTTCAACGGCTCCGCGAGAGGTCCGTCGCCGGCGATAAGGATCGTGGCCGGCACGCGCGCCGCCGCCTTCAACAGAACATCGAGCCTTTGTCCGGAACGAGCCGTCCGACGAAGAGCACTCTCGGACCCGGATATCGCGCCGCGATGGCGTCTGCCATCGCGTCCACTTCAGGCGTCCGCTGCAGCCTCGCGGGGTCGATGCCAAACGGAATCACCACGCACTTGTGCCGGAAGTCCTGCAGCTCCTCGGCGTGCTCGGCCAGGCTCGGGGAGGAAACAACGATGCGGCTGGCGCGGCGGAGCACCCGGCGGAGGAAGGGCCGATAGAGAAGACGGTACCTCCAGCGTGGCCGGATCACTTCGCTGTGGAACCACACCACCAGCGGACCGCTCTGTGCGCTCATCCAGTCAGATACGAGTGCGAGTGGATTCGGTTCGTGGATGACAGTGACATCGCGGCGTGCCCGCCACAGTTCGAGCGGAAAGCCAGGGCACACGCCGACCGAGCCGATCGAGCCCAGACTCGCGGTGCGGGTGACCTCGATGCCCTGCCACGGCTCGCGCGTGGTCGAGAATCCAGTATTCGCCGCAAGCACGCGGCTGCCCGTAGCGGGCTGCTCCCCCTCGCACAGGAGCTGGACCATCCGTTCCATGCCGCCCGGAGCCGGCGGATAGAATTTGCCGACGTGCAGGACATCGAGCGTTCGGTCAAATTCCAACCTCAACTGCAAAATCATCGCAACTCCAAACAAGTCCAGCTACTCATGTTGGAAGTTGGAAGTTGGAGGTGGAAGTTGACTGAGATCATCGTGGCCCGCCACGTCCCGATAAATCGTTCGCATCGCGTCCGCGCACCGTTCCCAACTGAAGTTTGAAGCCCTCGCGACGCCTGCCGACTTGCGAGCGGCCCACGTGGAGGGATGGTGTCGCGCTCGTCAACAAGGCCGCGATCTTCGTTGCCCACGCCGCTGGATCGTCAGCGGCGCGGTACTCGGCTGCCGGACCGCCGACCTCGCGAAGTACCGGGAGGTCCGAACAGACGATCGGAGTGCCGCAGGCCATCGCCTCGATGACCGGCAGCCCGAAGCCCTCGCGACTTGACGGCAGCAGCACCAGCGCGGCGCGGCGATAGACAGCCGCCAGCACCGGCCTGGTGATGAACGGCAGGACCACGATCCGTTGTTCGATACCCAGCTCGCGCGCACGCTCCAACTGGGCGGGCGTGAAGGCGCCGCCCACTCTCCACAACTTCACGTCCGGTTTGCTCCTCGCCACCAGCGCTACGATCTCGAGCAGAACGTCGATCTGTTTGCGCGGGATCGTGCTCCCGACGTGAAGGAGATCGGCCGCTCCCGCTCCGCCGGTGAGCTTCGCGGCGATCACATCGGCAACCGTGTCGGGGTCTGGCGTGCAGGATGGATGCACGCCGATCGGCACCACCGCGGTCCGCTCCGCCGGCACCAGCTGGTTGGCAACGACGTCGGCGCGGGTCGCATCGCTGTCGCAGACAACGGCGGCGGCGTTGCGCAATCCGTCGAGCACCCGTTTCACGAGGAAGCGCGGGAGCTGAGACTCGCACTCCTCCGGCGCCAGCAGCGAGCGGAAGGCATCAATATCGTGGCACGTGATCACGACCCGTCCTGGCGGCAGCGAATCGGCCAGGTGCGCATAGCTGTGATCCACGATGTGATAAACGTCGGCCAGCGGTTGCTGACCGAGCCAGCGTGGATAGCTCCAGAACCGATGGGCGATCCGCTCGATCGTGGGCATTGGACGGCCGCGTCGTCGTGCCCAGGCCGGCAGCTGGGGGCGAAGGCTGGTCGCACCAGCGTCGGGCTGATTCCGGTCGCGTCGTCGGCCGCGTGTGCCATCAGCATGTCGGCCATGAGATCCATGCTGGGCCAGCGCTCCTCCAGCAAGTCCGCCACGATAGCGACCTGGAGCGTGTCAACGGCGACGGTTGTCACAGATGCCTCGCCACGATGTTGTGCTCGGGCAACTGAGGACCCGGTAGACGGTTTCGGCGAGCATCTCGATTACCTGGCAGCCAGAAGAACGGGACGCGTCGGCACAGATGACGCGCTCACGGAGTGATTCCGCAGCAACTGAAGCAGTTCCTCTCGCGGCCGCACTCCGGCAACGGCGTGAATGGTGCGAAGCGCTTCCATCCCCATGTCGCGAAGCTCGCCTGACCGGTGCAGCGCTTCCTCGAGCGCCGCAGCGAGAGAGTCGACGGCGCCTGCCGGCACTACCCAACCCGACTCGCCGTGTCGCAGCCACTCTGCCGCCCCGCATCTGTCAGTCGTGATCACGGGTAAGCCACATGCCATGGCCTCGGCAACCACGTAGCCAAAACCGTCGTGCAGCGTCGGCAGGACGAGGAGGTCGGCCTCCCGGTAGGCGGGCAGCGGATCACCCGGAGCCACAGTGACGTTCAGCCCGGTTCGAAGAGTCTTGAAAAGATGCCGGCACCAGGGATCACCCGTCGCCCCGACGATGTGCACGCTGATGCGGTGCGGAGCCAGCGACCGCACGGCGTTCAGCAGATACTGAAAACCCTTGCCCAGGCCCAGGCTGCCAACGAACACCACGCGTAAGGTCTCGCTGGTTCGTTTTAGCCCGGGCGCCGGTGCAAATCGCGTGAGGTCAACGCTGTGAGGGATCACACTGATCCGTGACCTCTCGACCCCACGAGCCGCCATGCTTGCCGCGGCCCACGAACTGCCGACCCGAATGCGTGACGCGCGGGCGTACTCCTCCTCGACCCGGTCCACCATTCCCTGGGTCGGATGGCCCGGATATCGCGTCGGTAGCCATCTGTCGGCTTCGCTCTGAATAGCCTCGCGAAAATCGCGAATGTGCCCGTTCGGATTGTCGAGCACATGGAATGTGCCCCGCTTCTGAAGTTCCGCGAGCAGTTCGAGAGCGATCTGCGTGAACAGATAACAGCCTTCGAACTCGGGACCAACCTGGCCTCTCAGCCAGCGGCCGAACGCACGGTCGGACTCGAGCTGGCCTGCACCCTGGAGGTATCGCCGCCACGTCCACCGTCCACGCCAACCCGTCGCAGGTGCCGGGCCAAAGGCTGTCAATCCGGGCCACGCCGTCGTGCACGCATCCATCACCTCGGCAGCGTGATGCCCAAGCCCGCCCTGGACGCCTGGGCGACCGAGTAAGCAACCGCGTACTTCGCGCTGCGGTTCCGGGTTGTCATCACGTGTTACCCGGGCTCGCCGATGATGCCGCCGGCCGTTCGACGAGATCGGCTCGGCTCGGTCCCACCCGCAAGCGTTTGATCAGCGCGGCAAACACCAGCTCGCGATCGTAGCGAGCCGCGACATGCGCGGCCCCGCGCGTGGTCCTGCGCTGAGCCTCGGCCGGATCATCAAGGATGTTCGCGATGGCGCCGGCGAGGGCATCGGCATCGCCGATCGGAACTTGCCAGCCGGTGTCACCCTCGCGGATGGTGTCGTTCAGGCCACCGACGGCGGTCGCCACCACCGGCACGCCGCAAGCCAGCGCCTCCAACGCCGAGAAGCCGAGCCCTTCCTCGCGACTCGATTGGACGCAGACGTCCGACGCGCGATAGTGATCCGCCAGTCCCGCGAACGGCGCGACAGCATCGCCCGCAATGACGTGCTTCTCGACGCCTATCTCGCGGGCGAGATCCATCAGCTCACGGTGCCCGCCGCTCAAGTGCAGCAGGCGAACCGGACGGCCGGCGGTGGCCAGCGTCTGCAGCGCCCGAAGCACGGTCGCGGCGTCCTTTTCCGGCGCGACGCGGCTGCTGAAGAACACGATCGGCCTGTCGTCTGGCAGCCCAAGGCGAGATCGCAGCGCAGCTTTCGGTTCGGCGGACGGCCGGAAGATCGCCGGTCCACGCCGTAGACGGGTATGACGTCGACCGAATTCTTGCCGCCGTGCGCGCGAACGACAGATGCAAGATACGGGCTGAGAACAACGTAGGCCCGCCCAAGCCACGCGTTCAGGCGGCTGAACAGCCGGATGGCCAGGTATTCGACACGACGAAACGGCCGTCCTGTTCCTGACGTCCGCCGGCACCGGTGGTACGCCTCCATCGGGCTGCAGACGAGCATCAGGACCGGCAGCCCCGTGAGACGCCCCGCGAGATTCGCGAACGCGGCGGTCGGTCCGTATCCCTGCACGACCACGACGTCGATCTCGCGTCGCAGCCCGATCAGCCTTCGCAGGACGTGAAGCGCGAATGCGGCGTGCCCCCCGGGCCCGATCTCGACGTTCAGCTCGTGCCGCGAAGACTGGCTGATCTCGCGTCCTGACGGCAGTCGCCGGGCGAGGATCCGCAGGCTGGTTCCTTCCGCCAATCCGTCCGCAAGGCGGACGTCGGTTCCGCTGTCGACGACGAAACAGACGCGCGGTTTCATGAGGCGCGGCTCCTCGCTGCCGGGTGCGCCACCAGTTCAAATAGTGTCTGCAGGCCGGCGACGTGACGGCTGAGCGTCCACGCCGCCGACGATCGCCTGGCGCCGTCGCTCAAACGGCGTAGATCTCCAGGCGTGCCGATGCAGCGAAGGATCGCGTTGGCCAGCAGCTCTGAGCTGGCGCCACGGGCTGGAGCCAGGCATCCGTTCTCACCGTCGTGCAGCCATTCAGGAATTCCACCGGTCGCAAAAGCAACCGCCGGCACTCCGGCCGCAGCTGCCTCGAGGCCCACGAGACCGAACGGCTCCGGCCAGATGCTGGGAACAACCAGTGCATCGGCACCAGCAAAAAGCCGCGCCCGCCCCTCATCACCCTGCCACCCGGAGAACTGGATGTCGATACGCGGGTCGGTGCGGACGATGTCGGCAGCCTGCTCCTCGAGGGCGGGACGTTCCGCGCCGTCACCCGCGATGATCAACTGAAGTGGACGCTTCACGCCGTTGGCCACGATGGGCAACGCGTTCAGCAAGTGCTTGACGCCTTTGAGCCGCTCCAGCCGTCCCAGGTAGAGCAACCTGCAGATCCATCGTTGCTGCGTGTCAGAGCCCTGGTTGATACCGGGTGTCACGAAGGGCGCCAATACGTGAACACGATCCGAGGGCACGCCGTTGCGACGCATCTCCTCGGCCATGTGATTCGAGAGGGTCACGACGGCCGACGCCTGCTTCAACGTGCGAAGCCGCGCCGACTGCGTTCGGTAGAGACGCGCCATCGTGAGAGGATTTGCGCCGCCGCACTTCCTTGGCAGGTACAGCGCCAGGCACGCCGGGCCAAAACGGCGCTCGCACTGCACGGCGCCGGCCACGACATCGTCTTCGAGCTCGAAATGCAGGTGCCGCTGTAGGTGTGCTCGACGATGATCGACGGCGCGAGGTCGAGGAGGTCAGCCTCGATGGCAGGATCCTCGAGGCCATGCGCAAAGATGACATCCGGGCGCCACGAACGCAGCGCGTTCAAGCCGTCCGGTTGTGACGGCTCGATCGACAGGGCGGGAACACTGGACGGCAGCACCATCGCACCACGTTCCGTCGTCGCTGTGCTGGCGCTGAAGAAGGCGACGGCGTGACGAGCCGCGAGCGGGGGGAGCAGGGCCTGCAGGTAGGCCTCTACCCCGCCGACGCGGTCCCGTGATTGGGTGACGACAGCGATGCGCACGTCAGCTCACCGCCAGTTCGCCGGCATGCCGGCGGGCGAGGTGGTTGTAGTAGACGTCCAGCGTCTGCTTTGCCACGTGGTCCCACGAATGCTCGCGCATGAGCGCCGCCGCCGCGGTGCCCATGCGGCTGCGGGTTGATTCGTCGTTCGCAAGCGTTCGCATGGCGGCCGACAGACCCTCGATGTCGGTCGGCGAGCTCACGACGAAGCCGTGCACGCCGTCGGTCAGGAGCTCAGCGGCCCCGGCCATCGGCGTGGTGATCACCGGGAGTCCACACGCCATCGCTTCGGTGAGCACCATGCCGAACGCATCGTAGGGCGTCGGCAGGACCAGCGCGTCGGCGGCGCCGTAGTAACGTTCAACCTGGTTTGTCGGTGGAAGGAGCGTGACGCGCTCGGTGACGCCGCATGTAGCCGCGAGGGCGCGATATGTCTCGGGAGGCGTGCGCGACACGCCGATGAGATGTGCACCTGGCACCGACGCGAGCGCGCGGATCGCCGGCTCGATCCCCTTCCGGAAGTCTCCGACATAGAGGAAGACCGGCGCTGCGTCCGCAATCCCAATCTCAGAGCGGACTGAGTTCCTGAAGCGCGCTCGGACTTCCGGGTTGAACTGCCTGGCATCGACACCGTGAGGAATCACGAAGGTGGAGCCCGACCGGTGATAGCCGGTCTCGAGATCTTCGCGCAGCGTGGACGAGATCGCGATTGCTGTCGCTCGGGAATCGGCGAGCGACCAGCGTTCGGCTGGAATCACGAGTGCGGCAAAGAGGCGTTCGCGCCACGACAGTTGCTTGCCCTCGAGCAGCCGCCTGCCCTCGAGCCAGCGAGCGTTGGAAATATGCGCCGTGACGATATCGGGATTCAGGATCGTGAGCCCCTGCGCATGGACGATGTCGAAGCTGCGACCGATCATGAGCGACGCGGGCAGGACGAAGCTGAAGATGGTGGCGAGCGCAGAGAACCTGGCGGCGGGAACGTGGTGCGCGACGATCCCTGCCGGAAGCCCTTCAAATCGATTGGCGAACACGTGCACGTCGTGACGGGCCGCAAATCGTTCGGCGAGCTCGGCAACGTAGCGGCTGTGCCCGAGGACGCGGTTGTAGTCGTGAACCACGAACGCGATCCGGAGGCGGCCTGCTGGCGTGGCGCGGGTCATCCGTTCACCGCGCATGTGTCGCTACGAAGAGCGTAGATCAGGCGTTCGAGGCTGAATCGGCGCTCGTATGTGGCCCGTGCCGACGAGGCGATGCGAAGCCGGCGTTCCGGTTGCTGCGCCAGTTCGAGGATGGTCCGGGCGAGACCGGGTAGATCACCGGAGGGCATCGCGACGACGCTGTCTGAAACCGTCCAGAAGGGTTCGCTGAGTGGTCCCGTCGTCGTTACCACCGGCAGCCCGTGCGCGAGAGCCGCCATCAGCGTCCCACGCCGTGTGCTGACGCCGTCGATGTAGGGCTGCACGAGCAGGTCACAGCACTGGAGATCCCGCGACAACCGCGCCGGCGTCACGTCGGCGCAGGCATGGACCCTCGAGTGGTGAACGCCGAGTGCACCTTGCAACTCGCCGGCGGCCTGGTCGGCACCGCGGCCAAGAAGCTGAACGTGCAGGTCTGGTGCAGCCGCAAGCAGTGGCGGGAGCAACTCTCGGAGAGCGAGCCGCGTCGAAGGCGGATAGGTACCTGAAATGGCCGAGGATCACTCCGCCGGAACCGCGAAGCACTTCTGCCCGCCGGGATGCGACCTGCCCGTTCAACGCTTGAACCGGGATGTTGCTCGGCACCGGCAGCCACCAGAACGGGAGGTCGTGGCGGCCAAAAGCCCACGGCCGCAGCACATCGGCCCACGCGGGGATCGAGATCCAGACGCGGCGGGCGCGGTTGAGAAGGAGTGCCAGCATCACGCGATGCATCGCGGCGGCGGCGTTGTGGCGAATCCCACCCTCGCCGAATCCCAGGCCCGGTTCGTGAACCATCACGTCGAGCACATCACCGGAGGTGGCCCGCCTTCGGATCCACCGGCAGAAGCCGACGTTCATCGAGCGCTGACCGAACGCATGTGGCACCCACTGAACGAGCAGGTGCTTCTCGCCTGGAATCTGGTCGAGCGCTGCGTCGACGCGATCACGGTCCGCGCGGGTCCACGATCCGGCGATGGCATGGACGTGCACGCCAGGAACATCGCTGGGTGATGCGCCTTCAACCGCCGGGCACCACACGTGAACCTCGTCTCCGGCCGCTGCGAGACCGGCCGCGACGTGATGGCAATAGTCGCTCACGCCTCCCGGTGCTGGAGGATATTCCCCGGTGATGATGTGCCACGGTCAGCTGGCATCGCTTGCTCAGTTGCGAGTTCGCGCCGCACACCCAGCCAGCCCTTGACCGAAACGAGACCGCTCCGCACGTAAGGACCGAGCGGATCCTCGAGCGCAAGAGGCCACATCAGGACCCCGTAGACGGCCGCCGCGCCGGCGGCGATGCCGACGAGCCCGACGATGCCATAGCCTTCCAGGAACCTGGCACCGATGACGCTGATCGTCGCCGCAATGGCGAACCGGATTGCCCAGCCGCGCTGCGACGAGATCAGTTCAAGCGGCGTGACCTCGAGCTCCCGTGCGAGGGCGATGCCGCAGACCGGTATCGTGATGAGCACCACACCGGCAAGCGACCCGATCGCGGCGCTCATCAGCCCGAGGCTGGTGAACGACGCCAGCGCCGCCGTCACGATCAGCGTGACGACGCCGTCGCTGATCGCGGTCAACGAGAGGCGTCGCTCATGCCCGAACGAGAACAGCGCATAGGTCATCGTGGTCGCGAAGTGCCGGCAAAGCATCGCGGCGAGCAGCAGCAGCGTCAGCCGCATCCCGGCGAACTGTTCGGCACCGACCCACCAGTCGACGAACGATGGGTTGGCGGCGAGAACGAAACAGGCGACACCGCCGCTCAGGATCAGCATGGCGCGGGTCAATGCAAGCGTGACCCGGGCGAGCTGCGCGCGTGGCACGGAGGTCCGCATCTCGGCAATCGCCGGTGCGGCAGCCTGCATCAACAGCTGCGGATGATTGGAGAGGACCGTGATCAACTTGCCGGTGCACGCATATGGGACCGTCGCCGCCGGACCAAGGATCGCGCCGAGGACCAGCAGGTCGGAGCCATTCAGAAACACCTGGCCGATCTGCGTCAGGCTCACCCACCCGGAGCGCGCGAACAGCTCCCGGGCTTCCTTGATGGACGTGCCCGCAGCCTTCGCGTTCCAGATCGGACCGAACTGCTGCCGCAGGCGGAGTCCGCAGGCAACGGAGGTGATGACCTGCGTCGCCACCCAGCCGGCGGCAAGCGCGACGAGTCCGGCCTCGGCGAGGACGAGCGAGATGGTGACGATGGTGCCTGCACTCCACGCCGCCAGCTGCACCTTCCCGAGATAGGTGAGATCCTGCAGCCCCTGGAGCGTGGCGCGATACAGCCTTGAAGGAAACGCCGCGAGGAAGGCGATGAGGATCGTGGCCAGCGGCCAGAACAGGTCCGGCCATCGCAAGCTGACGGCCCACCATGCCAGCGCGCAGACGACCGCGGCCGGTATTACCTGCCACCTGACGATGCTACGAAACCTGGCGAAGATCAGGGCCGTCTCGTCGGCGCTGCCACCGATCGCTCTGCCGGTGGCGAAGGCGGTCTCACGCGGCGCGAGTGCCACGACGCCGAGGTCGAGCAGCATCAGGTAGCCGAGAATCTGCGTCGTGATCAGCCACAGCCCGAGGTCGTGCGTCCCGATGTTGCGCAACAGGAACGGCGTGAGCCACAGACCGACGACAGTTGCGAGGACCAGGAGCAAGTACCCGAGGCTGACGCCGCCGAGGAAGCGGTGGGTGCGAGTCATTAGAGCGACGGCTCCGCCCCGGGGCGAGGCACCGGGACGAACGGGGGGCGCCGTGGTTTGGGAACAATCTGCCGGCTCTGCACGGCGAGGCCGCGCGCTCGAGGCGCGGTCACGAACCAACCGATCGTGATCAGCATGACGACTGTCTGTGGCACGGAGCTAAGAAGACCGATTCCGGTCAGGCCCGAGAAGAAGAATGTGCCGGCGGCGACCCAGCCGAGGAGCCGGCCCAGGGCCCAGCCGTCCTTCGCCCCGCCGGGCCAGCGCAGAAACACCCAGGCCAGGAAGACGACCCAGAGGGTCAGCCCCGGAAGCCCCTGCTCGATGCCAATGCGCGCGTACTCGTTCTCCATCATGAGGGGCGATCGCGTCGCCTGGAGAAAGTACGGAACGCTCGTGCCGCCGCCCGCCAGGCCGTTGCCGAGCGGGTAAGCCCGCACCGCTGAGAAGAACCCCTCGTTCACACTGCCGGACCACCGCTCGGCAATGAAGTTCGTATCCTGCAGCGTCGTGAATCGCTGAAGCCGTTCTTCGCCCGACACGATGTAGCCGACGAGTGCGAGCGCAATCACCCAGCGTACCCACTGGTCACCCTTGAGGTGCCCCGAGATCGTGACCACCGCCACCAGTAGCGACGCGGTCAGCATGTGCGTTCGCGCCGCGGCCATGAACACGCCGAGCAGACTCGCGACGATCGCCAGGGCCAGGAGCCGCCGGTGCCAGCGGACGGGAGAAGCGGGCTGCGCCCAGGAGCCGACGAGCAGCGGCAGGGTCATGACCATCGTGCCGGCAAAGGCGTGCGCACTCGAGAAGGTGGCAGGGATGCGGTGCGCCGTCCGTCCGACCAGGTCCTTGCTCTTGTAGATGATGTCGGTGACTTCGTTTTGCGGATAGAACGGCTGGATGCCGAGGAAGAACTCCGCGACCCCGACCGAAACGGCGGCCACGTTCAGGGCCGCAATGCCGAGCCCCAGCCAGAAGAGATCGTCCTCGTCGAGTCGAGTGCCGAGCAGCAGAAACGGCAGCAGGAAGATGTTGGCGCGCAGGCCGACGAGCTCGACCAGCGGTGAATCGCCGGGGAAGAGGAAGAACAGCAGTACCGGCCAGCCGATCAGGGCAACGATCCAAAGACGCAGATCGTGGGCCCTGCGGCGCTGGTCCGGCGTAAAAGGACGCCACAGCTGTCCCGCGTAGAGTCCGAGGACGCCTGCGTCGAAGGCCAGGTATGTCCACGTGTCGGGAAAGTTCGCGCGCAGGATCCCATAGAGGTAGCCCACCGCGAGCAGCGCCAGCAGGCCATGACGCAAGGAGCGATTGGCCGCCGCCAGGCACAGCCCGAAGGCGGCAATCGTGAAGAGAATCGTACTCATGTGGCTTGGGGCACGAGCGAGAGCCGCGCGAATTCGGACGCCAGCTTCGAGACTGATCGGGACAGATCGCAGAACTCGCGCGCGCGCACACACGCCCCGGCACTGAGCGCCCGTCGATCGTCGGTGCGTTCGATCAGCCTGGCGAGGGCGTCGCGCAGGGCGGCGAGCGAGCCAGGCTCGATCAGCACGCCGCAGCTGTGGTCCACGATCTCGGCGGCGGCACCGAGGCGCGTCGTCACAACCGGCAACCCTGCCGACAACGCTTCGATGAAACTGAGGCCGAACGAATCGGGGGCGAGGTTCGGCTGGCAGTAGACGTCGGCCGCTTCGAACAGGTCCTCGACATCACGGCGCTGACCGAGAAACCGGATCCGGCTCGCGAGACCGGCGGCTTCTGCTTGTCGACGCAATGCGTCCAGATACGCGTGCTCGGTCGGCTGCTGCGCCCCGCCGATGATCCATGCTTCCCAACCAGGGTCGCCCAGCTGCGCCAGCGCCGCGATCAGCTGGGATTGCCCCTTCCCAGCTTCCAGTCGAGCGGCAAGAACCACAACGGTCGCATCGGGAGCGGTCCCGAGTGACTCGCGCACCCTGGCGCGAACATCCGGCCGGCGTGCGCGCATGGCTGAGGGTGGATACTGGACCGCGTGCGGCACCCCGGCAATCTGGGCGCGGCCGTTGTCGGCCGTGTATTGGCTGTTGCACAACACCAGCGCAGGACGCGAGCGTCGCGCCCAGAATTCCAGCACGCGCGGCCCCGGCTGCGGAGCATGAAGCCAGCGCACGAGCGGCAGGCTGCTGTTGAGAATGGTGGGCCCGAAGATCGCCTGCGACCACGCCGAGTGGACCAGGACGGCATCCCATCGCTCCGACCGCAGCACCACCGACAGCGCCCGTCGGGCCTGGCGGATCTCGGACATCTGCCGCGCGTGCACCGGCCCGAGCCGGTGAACCGTCGCGCCCGCGGCTCGAAGTCTCTCCATCACGGCGCCATCGAAGCAAAGCGCGAATGTGGACTGAACGGGCACGCGCCCGGACGTCGCCGGCGCCAGGGTCTCGAGCATCCGCTCGACCCCGCCGAAGATGTTGCCGCTATGAACGTGAAGGACGTTCATCATGGCATCACGCCGCTCATGGCGGCGCGAAGATTGGCTGCGAATCGGTCGCGACCGAATGATTCGAGCACGTGGGCTCGCGCCTTGATTCCAAGTGCCGCACGGCCGTCCGCATCGTCCATGAGCCGGCGCAGAGTGATCGACAGGCTCTCCGCATCGCCTGGAACGGCGGTGAGCGCATCACGCTCATCGACAAAGAGTTCGCCGGCTCCGCCGTCCTTCATCGCCACCAGCGCCCGGCCGCAGGCCATCGCTTCGACGATCACCAGGCCAAACGGCTCCGGCCGTGTGCTCGCATGCACAACGATGTCGAGCGAGCGGTACGCGGCAGGCATGTCGGTGACAAGACCGGTGAAGCCGACGCGACCCTCGAGGCCCAGCTGGCTGGCCAGGCCGGCCAGCTCCTGTTGGGACCACTGGCTATTGTCCGTGCCGTAAAGCGGAGCGCCGATCACATACCCCCGAACGCGCGCTGGATCCAGTTGAGCGAGCGCGCGAAGAAACGTTTCATGGCCCTTCCATCGTGCGAATGTGGCTGGAAGGCCGATCCGGATCGTTCCAGCCGGCGCGGGCGGCAGGCCCGACATCGCGTCGAGGTCCACGGTTGGTCCGTCAGGACGAAAGGTTTCAGTGTTCACGGAGTTGTGGACGACCCGAACATCGAGATGACCCGGCAGGCACCGTCGTGCGTCGGCGGCAACGCTCTCCGACACCGCGATCGCCAGCGAACAGCGGCGCGACAGTAAAGCCAGCAGCCGTGCCGAGACAGAACGCAGGCTGAGATAGTCGTGAAGGTGCCAGACGATCGGCGTACGAGACGGGAGCAGGGCTGCGAGCACGTGTGTCTTGATGCCGTGGGAGTGCACGAGATCGGGCGCAAGCGCGGAAACCGCGCGCGAGAAGCGGCGGAGGAATGCGGGCGACGCTGCCAGCACTGGGAGCATCCGCAGCAGAACCGAGCCGGCCGACGCAAACGAATCCCCGAGCGCGGCCATCTTCGCAGGAGGTGCCACGACGACGGTCCGCGCTCCGAGTCGATTCGCGGCGTCGACCAGTGGCCCGGGCCCGAGGCTGATCACCGAGACGTCCGCACCCGGGTAACCGTCGGCAACGTGGACGCAATCGAGCAGGACGCGCTCGGCGCCACCGATGTGCCCTGACGGCCCCAGCAGCGCGATACGCATCGACGCCGCTTCGCTTGTCAACTCCAAACGTCCAAACTTCAAACTTCCAAAAACGTTCGGACGTTTGGAATTTGGAGTTTGGAGTTGATTCCAGCCGCCTGGACCGAGAGGCGGCGCTTCACTACCGGCTCCCGCCGGCGGCCACGTAGTACTTCGCGTAATCCTTGCGGTAGTACGCCGAGTAGTAGTACGGGTTGCGAACCAGGTCAACCTTGTTCAGCACGGAGCCAATGAGATGCGCATTGGCGGCCTCGAGCTGTTCCACCGCCGCCTTCACCGCGTGACGGCTCGTATGGTCGGCCCGGACGACGAAGACGACGCCCGAAGACTGGTTCGCGACGATGGAGCTGTCGGCGACGACCATGACGGGCGGCGTATCGAGCACGACCCAGTCGAAGTGCAGGCTGAGCGACTTGATGAAGTCGGTGTAACGACGTGATCCCAGAAGCTCCGCCGGGTTCGGCGGGATGTGCCCGGCGGGCATCAACCACAGTCCAGCGGTGGCCGACTTGCGGATCCCTTCGCTGGCCTTGGCGTTGCCGGAGAGAGCGTTCGAAAGGCCCGGCTCCTGGTCACCGCCAAAAATCTCGTGCACGCGCGGACGCCGCATGTCGGCGTCGATCAGCAGTACCCGCTGGCCCGCCTGTGCCAGCGCCATGGCGAGGTTGGCCGCGACGACGCTCTTGCCCTCACCCGGGCCGGCGCTCGTCACGACGATCGATCGGGTGCCCTCTTCCGCAGAGGAGAAGAGCACGTTGGTGCGAATGGACTTGAAGGCTTCGGCGAAGTTCTGCGGCAGCGTCGACTTGTCCATCAGCGGGTTGGGATCCTTGTCGGTCGGGACGATCGGGACCATGCCGAGGAACGGGATGCCGAGATGCGCCTTCAACTCCTGCGGGGTCTTGATCCGGTTGTCGAGATACTCGAACCCGAAGGCCAGGCCGATGGCGAGAACCAGCCCCGCGACCAACGCAAAGGTCATGTCGGCGCGAACATTCGGTGAGATCGGTCCGCGCGGCAGCTCCGCCGGGTCGATGACGCGGACGTTGGTGGCACGCCGCTCGCCGGCGATGCCGGTCTCTTTCGTCTGGTTCAGCAGACTCTCGTACACCTCGCGGTTGCTGTCGGCCTCGCGCTTCAGCACCTGGTAGGCAATGTCGGTCCTGTTCTGGCCGATGGCTTCACTGCGCTGGGAGTTGAGGGCGGACTGCAGGCTCTGCTCCTGCGCCTGCGCGGCACGGTACTCGCTGTTGACGCCCTGGACGACTTTGCTGATCTCTGTCTTCAGCTTCGCGTTGGCCGCTTCCACCGCCGAATTGATCTTCGTCATCTCGGGATGGTTCTCGCCGTAACGCTCGGAGAGTTGCGCCTGCTCACGCTGCACCTGCGCGAGGTTCGTCTTGAGACCCTGGATGTAATCGTTGGCGAGAACGGCTGGGAACGTCTCGATGGTTCCGGCGGCCTGCATCGACGTGAGCTGGTTGTAGAGCGCCTCTTTGTTGATGCGCTCGGTGCGCGCCTTGATGAGCGCGCCGTTCATGTCAGTCAAACGCTGGACCGCGATGGTCGATGTCCCCTCGGCGATCGATACCGATCCGTTCTGCTCATTGAACTTCTGGAGCGCCGCCTCACTGGCGTCGAGGGCTTTTCGCTGCTCGGCCAGCCGCTCTGACAGGAAGTCGCCGGCTTCTTTCGAGGTGTTGACCTTGAAGTCCAGGCTGTCCCTGATATACGCCGCGACCACGGCATTGGCGGCCGCTACCGCGAACTGGGGATCGGTCGATGTGTACCGGACCTCGACGAGCTTCGATTTGGGATCCGGCACGATGCTCAGGCCGCCCAGGAATTGCGAGATCCGCGCCGACTGGGCCGCGCTTTCACCGGCGCCGACCTGCTCCGGTTTGGCCGGCTCTGGCGAGGGTGCCGGTGCGTCCTTCCGGAACGGCGCCTTCGCCAGCGAGACAGCGCCGTCGACCATGCCCCACATCAGGCCGGTCGGACTGATGCGGCTCTTCGGCTCGGGTCCGTTGCCGAGGCGCGGCGCATCCCACAGATTCATCGAGTCGATGGTGCGCTTGGCCAGGCTGCGGCTCTGGAGGATGCGGAACTGGGTCTGGTAGAAGCTGTCACCGCTCCAGCCGTCCTGCGACTGGAACATCTGGTCGAGCCGCGCCACGGTCGGCGCGTCCTTCTCGATCAGCAGCTGGGCCTGGCTCCGGTAGATCGGCGTCTCCCGCATGGAGTTGAACGTCATGGTGCCGAACACCAGGAGCAGGGCGGGAATCGCGATCCAGCGGCGCTTGTAGATAACCCGCACATAGTCCCAGATGTGCTTTTCTTCGGCCACAGATTCGCTGCGGTTGGGGACCTTGACGGAAGGACGCTCTGCTAGTTTCATGACAATTCCTAAAAGATCCGCTGTCCGACAACGATGGTGTCGCCCGGCTGGACGAGTGACGTGAGCTTGACTCCCTTGAGGTCCTTCTTCTTGCCGTCGATGGTCCTGGTGATGTCGATCCTCTTATCGGATCCACGGTCCGTCAGACCACCGGCAAGCGACAGCACCTGCAGAACGGTCATGCCTTCGTCGACCGGGTAGCCGCCAGGGGTCTTGACGTGGCCAGAAATGAAGACCGACTGCGCCTTCGGGATGTTGATGGTGTCGCCGTCCCGCAGCGGGATGTTGAGGGCCATGTTTCCGGCCTGCAGATCGTTCAAGTCGATGCGGACGATTTCGGGTTCCGTCGCCGCCCCCTCGCCCTTTTTCGGTGCCCGCACGACGACGGCGTGGCGCCCGGCGGCGGCGGTGATGGACCCGGCCTTGGCGAGCGCCGACAGCAGCGTCATGTCACCCGCCAGCTGATACTCGCCGGGCTGATTGACCTGCCCCCAGACCATGATTCGCTGGCTCTGGTAGGCGTCAACCGCGACGCTGATCTCGGGGTTCTTGAGGTAGCCGCCGCCGACCAGCTTCTTCTTCAGCTCCAGCTCGAGGTCGCGCAGCGTCATGCCACGCGCCGTGACCCGGCCGATGAGCGGGAATGTGAAGGAGCCGTCCTGTTCGATCGTGTACTTCCTCGAGAGATCGGTCTCGCCGAGGACGGTGATGTTCAGAACGTCCTGCGCGCCCAGCACGTAGCTGGTCTGGCCGGCCGGTGCGCTCGCGTAGGCCCGACCTTCAGGCCGGGCGTCAGGAAGTCCGCCCACCAGGAGCAATGCGCACGCGAATGTGAAGAGTGTTTTCTTTGTCATTGCTGAATTCCGTAGATGATCGAACCAAACACACGCAGACCTTCGTAGTCGCGCCGCCCTTCGAACTCTGAGCGGCGGGTGTAGTAGTTGGTATCCACGCCAATCCGAAGCAGCTCGCCGACCCTGTAGCCGACGCCCGCACCGAGGATGTAACCGACGTCGGGCTTGCCGCCATCCACTGCCGCACCGGTGGGCGAGAGCTGCCGGTAAGCAAGCCTCTGGTGACCGCCGCGGCCGACGATCTCCCACGACGTCAGCATCCGCTGGGTGACGGTCAGGCCAAGGTCAGTCAGCGCGTAGTAGGGGCGGAGCGGCTGGAACGAATATTCGACGTCACGTTCGACCCGCGCCTGGAAGCGCGTGGCGTTCCTGATGTAGGCGGCGTCGACCGCCGCGGCCACGCCGTTGTACTCGGGCAGTTCTTCAGTCAATGGCGCAAAGCGCCGGTAGCCGACGAAGACACGGCCGGAGATGAGTGCGGCCGGCTTGAGCTCGAAGCCGGGCATGATCCGCAGGCTGTCGGCGTCGCGCAGGTTCGTATTCTTGAACCGGTCGCGACCAAAGTCGGTGTCGACAATAAACGTGGTCAGCGGCGTCAACACGTAGCGAAGCTGCGCCTTGGCGACATCCTCGCGGCGGTTGAGGGCTCTCGCCAGCTGCAGGTCACCGAGCGACTCCGCCTCGTCATCGTCGTACTCGGCATTGGCGCGAGTGAAGCTGACGACGATCGATGTCTTCCCGGTAAACATCAGGCTGCTGCCGAGGGTGTACGAGTCATCGTGACGCCTGGCGCGCGAGTCGATCTCGTAGCCCTGACGATCGCTGGAGTTCACATAGGTGCCGGCGACGAACGGGGTGAGACGCGAGAGCGGAACTTCCCACCGCGCCTCGTTGGCAGTGTTCCAGGACCGTTGGTTGTCGTACTCCTGGAAATACAGATATTGGGCGCCGAACTTGCCGCTCAGGCGCGTGCCTGCGGGTCGCATCCAGAGGGCGACCTCCGGACCGAACGCCGCGGTGTTGTCACTCTTGGGATCCTCGGCGTCATTGAAGACATTCGAGTCCATCCCAAGATTCGTGAGCTTGATCGCCGGCGTGAACCGGATCGGCCCGAGCCGGAAGCGCGCTGATTCGAACGGATCTTCGCCTTCCTGGGCGGCTGCCGGAGATGCCGCGAACAGGCCCGCGCACACGAGTGCCAGCGCAACGAGAATTCGAGGTTGCATATGAGATTGGGGGAAAGAGGGGCGAGAAAAAGAATGGGCCCGCACTGAGGCGGGCCCATGGACAACGGCAGCGTCAGACGTGCTGCCGGTAGTTACCGAGACGCGCTGGCCGGACCGTTGAACACCGTCACACCCGGCGTCGGGCCGGCTGCGGGCGCGGCCGTCGAACCGTTGAACGCCACACCCGCGGTAATACCCGCTGCCGCCGCAGCCGCCAGGATCAACAGCGCTTCCGGATTGCCGCACTCGATCTTCACGCCCGCCTTCAGCGGCTGCTTCGAAAGATCGAACGGCCCCTCCGTGCAGACGACCTTGCCCTTGGGATTGACCAGCTCCACGAGGTAGTTCGACGGATCGACTCCCGGCCAGTTCGAACTTCCCCGACGCATCGAGCTGCACTGTTGAAGCAATCGAGCCCGCCTGGACGTTTCTCGCCCGGACCGAGTAACCCGTGTAAGGCTTCTTCGCTTCCTTGTCCGCCGTCCCGCTGATCGTGCCCAGGGACTGCGCGCCGGCACCCGACTGGATCATGCTCGTCGCGAACACGACCGCCATACCGAAAGCTACTGTCTTCCGCGTTCTCATTACTCTCTTCCTTCCAGATCGCTACCGATGTGGAAGCAATAGTCGCCCGGCTCAGCCACAGGGTCAAGCGGCGGCGGAGAGGTTCTGTATCGGCGGAACGACGGGTGTATCCGTTGGGATACATCAGGCCCACCCTCTCGGCCGCATCAGGTTCAGGCGGCGCATCTTCCGATAAAGGTTGGTTCTCTGGACGCCCAGGACTTTGGCGGCATCGGCGATCCGGCCCCTGTGGTGCTGTAAAACCGCGGCAATGTATTCGGATTCGAAGCGCGCCCGGGCCTGCCGCAGGGTTGCGTCCAGCCGTACGGGACCGGGGCTTCCTTCGAGCGGTGTGTGCGCCAGGACGTCCTCGAGCCGGATGAGGCCCTGTGGCACGAGCAGGATCAGGCGTTCGAGCAGACCCTTGAGCTCCGGCACGTTCCCCCGCCAGGGGAGCGCCGACAACAAGGTCAGCGCCGGGCGGGTCAGGGTCTTCAGCGGCGTCCGGTTGGTCTGGCACAGCTCCTTGAGGAAGTGCGTCGCCAGCACCGGGATATCTTCGCGGCGCTGCCGCAGTGCCGGCATATCGATGCGGATCAACGACAGGCGCTCATAGAGGTCCGGACGGAGCCGCCCTTCTTCGAGCGCGCTGTTGATGGAACCATCGGCCGAAGCCAGCACCCGGACGGCAAGGCCGACCCGCTCGCGGACTTCCTCGTTGAACACTTCACGATCGCGGAGCACGCGCACGAGGCGCGCCTGGGCCCGGGCCGAAAGTTCCGCCACATTCTCGAGCAGCAGGTAGCCACCGGCCGACTCCTGCAGGCGGCTGTTGCCGCGCACGCGCTCGAGGCTGCGGCGTTCCGGCGCGTTGCTGCCTCGCTTGACGAGGACGCCGAACAGCTGGAGCTCCACGTCCTCCGGCTCCGACGCGGAGCAGTCGACGGTCACAAACGGGGCATCGCGATGCGCGACTGTGCGCGTGGATCGCGCGCGCGATCATCTCGCGGCCGCTGCCGCGCTCGCCACAGATCATGATTCCGCACTGGCCGGCGGCCGAGCGCTGCACGAGTTCCATCACCGGCCGCATTGCGGAGGAGGTCCCGACAACGCCGTAGGCAGGGAATTCGCCGGTCCTGACCGGCGGTGTCGAGGCCGCGATTTCGGCCTGTTCCTGGGCGTTCGCAATCAATGCCTGCAGGTCACGTGCGGAGGGCGGACGGGGCAGGACGTCGAACACACCGGCGCGAATTGCCTCGGCGGCCGCATGCGGCCGGCCCGGATCCGCGACACCGATGATGATCGCGCCGGGGTGCTGGCTGCGGACCGCGCGCGCAATCCGCAGCGCATTGCCGTTCTCGCACAGATCGACAAGACAGAGCGACACCGGCTCGCCGAAATCGGCGACGGAGTCCTTGCCGTCGATCGGGATCGTGTCGAACCCGAGTTCCCGCAGCACCGCTGTGACGTCAGCGCCGGTGGCGCCGCCCGCCGCCAGCAACGCCATCGGCATCGTCTGCACTCTGCTCATGGCTTCACCCGCTGAAAATTGCCGGAGCCGGTGGGGTCGGCCTCGATGTAGTTGAGTGATCCGTCAGGGCCGTAGAGGAGCCGGCGATCGGGCCGCCCCTTGCCCGTGGTGTCGAGCGCCAGGACCGTCAGCGCCCCATCCTTGTAGGTTTCCCACTTGTCGGTTGCGCCGTTGGCGTCGGTATCCTCTTCGACACGGACCATGAGGCTGCCCTCGAAGAACTCGCGCCGCGAGATCTGTCCATCGAGGCGGGTCGCCCGCTCGATCCGCTCCGGGAACTGCTTGCCGGGGCCCGCGGCCGGGCCCGCCGGGTAGTGCTCCCAGCGGTCGATCTTCCCGTCCTCGTTCTCATCCGCTTCAAGACGGATGAGGCGGGTGCCGTCCATGTAGGCCCAGGAATCAGGTTTGCCATTCGTATTGGAGTCGTAGTCCAGCTTCGTCAGCCGGCCCGTCTCCTTGTCGTAGGTGGGCTGGATGCGTGTCTTGGCTTCCCGCTCTGCCGACGAGTCGGCGCACCCGCCAACCAGGCTGGAGAGCAGTGCGACCGCGAGCACGTGTCCGCGGGTGATGCGTGAGGGAGTAATTTTGACGCTCAAGATACAGCTCCGCCCTCTGCCTTACATGGTTCAGTCGGCGTGAGTTGTTGGGGGGTGAGTGTTTATACAGTGGACAGCCCATCTGTGTCAAATCGGATCCAACTTAGTGTCCTTTTCGATCAATCCCGCCAGAACCTCAACAGGAAAGAAATCGCGGGACAGAACTGGTTTTTTTCACTTAATAGCTTTTCGAGCGTGCGTAGCTCGTGTCTCAGGGGCAATACTTCTGTGTCAGGAAGGATACGAAATGCGGCTCAACAGGCGGGCTATATGCTCGAGGTCTCTACTACAATCCCGTCGTTCGACCGACATATATGACTAATTTTTCGGGGCAGCGCGACAAGCGACCGGGATCAGCGAGAGGAAATTACATCCTCATCGCGATGCCGAACGTGACACGTGCCACGGCATATCGCGCCGCCATAGATGCAGCTGAATACGAGACAATCCTGGCCCGGGACGGGCAGGAGGCTCAGCAGGAGCTTGCCCGGCGAGGGGCGCCGCTGCTGCTGGTCCTGGACCTGTCCCTGCCCAAGGTGGACGGCTTCGAGTTGCTGACAACCCTCCGGCAGACCGCCAAGGCCTCGGAGACCGCGGTCGTTGTCGTCTCCGGGCACGCGACGATGAGAGCCGCGGCCCGCCGAATGGCGGAGCCGCTCGACATCTCCCGCGTGTTGTCAGCTGATGTGGATCGGATCGCGCTGCGCGAAGCGATCGATGCAGCGCTGAACGAGCTCAATCCGCAGCGACGGCAGCAGCCGGCAAGCGCCACTCCGCTCATGGCACCCCTGCCGGTGCACGACGGCGGGCATTCGATTGAGGACGTGATCGAGAAAGCGATCATGGCCGCGTCGCGGCGCTTTCGTCTCGCGGTGACGGTCGCCTACGTCAAGGTGCAGCATCACGAGTACGTGCGCGGCTACTTCGCCGTCTCGGATGGAGCCGGAACGCTGAGCGCGGCGCCGACGCTGGCGTTCCTGCGGCAGATCGCCGATGGCACGGACCCGTTGATTCTCCCCAATGTCGCCGGGCATCCGGCGCTCGCGGAAATTGCCCCCGGAGGGCTGCCGCTGATCCAGGGCTTTGCCGCAACCCCGCTGCCGGCTCGTGGGAATGTCACGGGGACGTTGTGCGTGATGGATACGAAGATCCTGCAGATGGGTGCCGCCGAACTGGATGCGCTCGACGCGCTCGGCCGGGATCTCGCGCGTGACCTCGCCGGACACGACTCCATGCCTGAATCGGTGGCGAGAGCCGCCGCCGTGGCAACGCCGGCCTCAGAGCTGGATAGTCTCGAACGGCTGGCGTCGGCCGATCCTCTCACCGGGCTCGCCAATCGCCGCGGTGGTGAGCGCGACATCTCGGCAGAGATCTCCCGCGCTCGTCGCCAGACCACGCCGCTCAGTTGTCTGCTGCTCGACATCGATCACTTCAAGGCCGTGAACGACACGTCCGGGCACCAGGCCGGCGATTACGTCCTGCGCGAGATCAGCGAGCTGCTGCGCCGTACCGTCAGGGCCTACGACATCCTGGTTCGCTGGGGCGGCGAGGAATTCCTGATCGTGCTGCCCGGCGTCACTCCGGAGCAGGCGCGCAAACTGGCCGAGCGTCTCCGACTCGCCGTCGAGCAGATGCCGCTGTCAGGCATCGATGGCGTCACGGCGTCTATCGGGGTGTCTGCGCTCGGGAAGGACTACTCGTTCGAAGCGATGTTTGCGGAAGCCGACCGTCGGCTCTATGCAGCGAAGGCGGCGGGGCGAAACCGGGTCGCGTAGCTTTCAGCTTTCAGCTCTCAGCTCTCAGCACGTGCGCATGTCGCACGTGGCACGTCGCACGTCGCACGCACGTAGCACGTAGCACGTGGCACGTCGCACGTGACTGTCCTACTCAACAAACTCCAGACCTACGATAATTCCCTCGGGACGTCGCGTCGACGCGGACGACGCGGGCTGGTGAGCTGATCGCTTCGGCGTCACCGGTCGCGCCCGCAAGTGCGACCTGGACGATGTCGCCGACTGCGGGGCCGGGCATGAGGATCGACAGGCCGCGCGGGCTGATGTCTCGCCCTGGCAACGGACGGCCGTCGATCATGACGACCGCAGGATAGGCGAATCGCTTCTGACTGCGGCGGTCGTCGCGCTCCTTCAGGACCGGAGCTTTGAAAGCAGGAGAGACGAACATGTCTGCGTGAACCTCCGGGCCGGGTAGCGTGCCGGCCAAGGCCATGAGCAGCTGGGGCGCTCAGTATTGCCGAGCCGACGGACGGACGCAAGGCTCGCGAGGGCGGTCCCTGAACGGGATTTCACACCGTTGCACACAAAAAAGCTTTCAGCTTTCAGCTTCCAGCTTCCAGCTTGTGCCTTGCGCCTTCCGGCTTGCTACAGCTGATAGCTGATAGCTGATAGCTGATAGCTGATAGCTACTTCAACCCGTACTCGTCGGCGATCCTCACCAGATCGGCTCGCCGGTTGATCTTCAGCTTTTCGTAGATGTTGTGCAGGTGGATCTTGACGGTGCCCTCCGCGATGAACAGCTCGGAGGCGATTTCCTTGTTGGCCCGGCCCTTCGCCACCATCCGCACCACCTCGATCTCGCGCGGCGTCAGCAGCGTCGCCATCTCCCGGCCCTTCGCTTCGCGACGCACCAACTTGGCCATCGCGCGGCCCGCTGCATCCTTCTCGAGCCACTGACCGCCGGCATGCACGCGCCTGAGACATTCGACCAGGAGCTTGGTTGCCATCTCCTTGAGCACGAATCCCGCGACGCCGAGATGTAACGCCTCGATCAATTCGTCCTCGTGGAGTGCTGCGGTCAGCAGGACGATCTTCGGGGGCGCACCTTCCGGATTAAGCTGGCGCGCGACATCCAGACCGCTCAGCCCCGGCATCAGCAGATCCAGCACGAGGATGTCGGGCCGCAGCCGGCGCGTCGCTTCGATAGCCTCCTGCCCGGACGAGCAGCGCTCGAGCACCTCGAACTCCGGATACTCCCTCAGCAGGTGATAGAGGCCATTGAGAACAAGGGGATGATCGTCGGCGAGAATGACGCGGATCGTCTGGATGGGAGCGGGTGTCACCATACTTGGGTCACGGCGGCACTCTAACGCAAGTTGCAGCTAGTGTGGAGGCCCGCCAGAACAACGGGCCCCTGTCTCGAGTGAAATGCGGAACTGCTACTGAATAAACTGCAGACCCGCAATAGCGCGGCGCGCGTGCTTCGCGACATGAACGACGCGTGCGGTGGTGACAACTTCCGTGCCCGCGAGCGTGACGCGGACCTCATCACCGACCTCGAGAGGATCGCGCAGCACCACCGAGAGGCCCGTCGAGCTGATGTCCCGGCTCATCACCAGACGGCCGTCGATCTGCACGGCTTCGCGGTGTTCGACGCGCCGACGCGTCCGGCGGTCCGGGCATTCGATGAGGACCAATTCCTGGATCGTTTGTGAAGCGTACATGTGAGTCACTGCCTCCGCATCAGTTCGTTCTGAGCCGAGAACCTCGAGCGTTCCCCTGAGTGGCCTGAGTGTATGCAGCCCGCCAGCTGCGGCACCATAGCCCGTCGGCTACATCCTTCTATTCCCAAAAGGAATAGTCCGAGCGTTCCTCAAAGGCATAGCCTTGACATACGGTAGAGCTCCCGGGGGCCGCCCCTTTGGTTGGTGGTCTGGGAATGGCTGGAGGCTATAGAATTGCTGGGCTTTTAGGCACCGGTACCCAATTCCAAATGGCCGAACAAGAAGGCTATTCACCCCGCAACCGCGCTGAGCGGGTCATCTCGGCGGGACGCCTCTTTCTATCTGTTCTGCTCGCCATCGCGGTGGTGCTGGACCCGCCGCGACCGATGGGTATCACCCGCTGCTGCTGGTGATGACGATCGGCTATCTTGCCTATTCGGCGGGTCTGACCGTCCTGACGTGGACGCGACAGGTCACCACTCGGGCCGTGCCGATCCTCACTCACGTGATCGATCTGCTGCTGTTCACTGTCTTCCTCCTCTACACCGACGGCTCCGACAGCCCGTTCTTCGCCTACCTCGTCTTCGTGACGATCTGCGGCGCGATCCGTTGGCACGGGCAGGGTGCGCTGATCACAGGCGCCGTCTCGCTCGTGCTCTACATCGTGATCACGCTCGGCAGCGGACTGTTTCCTCCAGCGAGGGAGTCTCCACGTCGGTCCGTTCATGGCGCGCTGCACGCAGCTCGCGCTCGTCGCCGTGCTCCTCGGCTACCTCGGTTCCTACCAGTTCAAGCTGCAGCGCGAGATCGCAAGCCTCGCGGCCTGGCCGCGCCGGCTCTCGACACAGGAACCGCAGGCCCTCGAAGAAGCGCTGCGCTACGCCGGGACGGTACTGGAAGCGCCGCGTGTCGTGCTGGTCTGGGAGGAAGGCGAGGAACCGGGACTGCGTGTCGCCGTCCGCTCCGGAGACCAGTTCGAGATCACGCGCGAACGGCCTGACGCGTTCGGCACCCTCGTCGCCGAAACGCTGCAGCGATCGAGCTTCGTGTGCACCCGCGCCGGCACACCCAAGTGTCAGGTGTTGCAGCGAGTCCCCGGGGGATTTCGGTTCTGGAGCGGTGAGCCGCTCGATCCGACGTTCCGCGACCGCTTCAACGTCAACATCGTCGTGGCGATCCGGCTGTCGACCGAGAGTATCGAAGGGTGGCTCTTTGCGCTCGATCGCAAGCGCGCGTCCGCCGACGATCTCCTCCTCGGCGATATCGTCGGGCGCCTGGTCGCGGGCGGGCTCGAGCTGCAGACGCTGCTCGAGCAACTGCGCGAGTCAGCCGCCGGCGACGAGCGGGTGCGTCTCGCGCGCGAGCTGCACGACGGCGTCCTCCAGTCGCTCACCGCCGCGTCGCTGCAGGCCCAGCGCGCGCGCCAGTCGATCAGGAGCGCACCGTCCGAAGCGGCGCGCCGGCTCGAGATGGTCGAAGAGACCATCCTGTCGGAGCAGCAGGCGTTGCGTCTCGCGATCGAGGATCTCAAACCTGGCGCCATTCGCGAGACGACGCCGGTGGACGTGATCCCGCGGCTGCGGGAGTCGGCGACCCGGGTTGCACGCCAGTGGGACATCCGCGTCCATCTCAACTTCCAGCGCGCCGTCCAGCCGATTCGCCAGAGGACCGCGCACGAGTTGAGCCGGATGGTTCAAGAGGCGCTGGTGAATGCGGTGCGCCACGGCGGCGCCAGCGAGGCGACCGTCACGTGCATCCAGATCGGACAGGAGCTGCTGCTGTCAGTCTCGTACCAGGGACGCGGGTTTGCCGGGTTCGAAGGCCGCCACGACCTCGCTTCCCTGAACGCGATGAAAGTCGGACCGCGCACCCTGAAGGAGCGCGTCTCTGCGGCCGGCGGCTCGCTGGTTATCGAGTCCAACGAGACCGGCGCACGCGTCGAAGTTCGGATCCCGTTACAGGGAGCCTGACACGTTGAAGATCACCGGCTCGTAGGTCGCCGCAATGCCGAACATGTCGCCCCTCGGATCGACGCGAACGATTCGACCGGTGCAATGCACTTGCGCACCGCTGCCGCCGGCTTCGAGCGGGAACACCAACGGCACGTGGTCACCGGGAGCGAACGGCTCGACCGATTCGAAATACACGCTGTTGGAGCTGAGATCTATCATCCGACCTGTGCCGTCACCAACCGCAATGGTGGCATCGAGCCGGTAACGCGGCGTGGCGCGCCGTTCCTGAATCACGCGTCCTCCGGGGAATCCAAGAAGAGTAGAGCTTCCGACGGGCCCGTGTAAATAGTCCTCGGTGTCAGAAATGCAGATCCAGCGAGGCGTTTATCCCCCGCCTTTACCAATCTCGTCGTACAGATACGCCGAGGCAATCACACCGCCATGAAAGTTGTTCAGATCCAGCTTTTCGTTCGGCGCGTGCGCATTCTCGTCGGGCAGTCCGATCCCGAAAAGAACGGACGGCAGTCCCAGAATCTCCTGGAAGGTGGCCACCACCGGGATCGACCCACCCTCGCGATTGAACACCGGGGTCTTGCCGAATCCCTTCTCGATGGCGCGACCTGCGGCCTGCACGAACGGATTGTCGAACTCGGTCATCCACGGCTTCCCGCCGTGCATCCGCGTGACCTTGACCTCGACGGTCTTGGGCGCCACTTTCTTCACATACGCCTCGAACAATTCCGCGATCTTGTCGGGATCCTGGTTCGGGACGAGCCGCATGCTGACCTTGGCCATCGCGACAGCCGGGATCACGGTCTTGGCGCCATCACCCGTGAAGCCACCGAGGATGCCATTGACTTCGAACGTCGGCCGCGCCCACACCCGCTCGAGCGTGGAGTAGCCACTCTCGCCAAACAGCTTCGGTGCGCCGAGCTCCTTGCGGTAGCGCGTTTCGCTGAACGGCAGCTTCTTCCACTCCGCCCGCTCCTCTTCCCTCAGCTCCTTGACATCGTCATAGAAGCCCGGGATCTTGATGCGGCCACCCTTGTCTTTCATCTGCGAGAGGATCTGGGCGAGCACCATGTTCGGGTTCGCCACCGCGCCGCCGAAAGAACCCGAGTGGAGGTCGCTCTTCGTTCCGCGAAGGTCGATCTGGAAGTAGACGAGGCCGCGCAGGCCGTAGCAGATCGAGGGGATGCCGCGATCGAACATCGGCGAATCTGAAATCACGACCACATCGGCGCCGAGCTCCGCCCTGTGTTCCTTGATGTAGTTATCGAGGTTGGCCGAGCCGACTTCTTCCTCACCCTCGAGGATGATCTTCATGTTCACGGGCAGCTTCCCGTTCTGCTTCATGTGCGCTTCGATCGCCTTGAAGTGCATGAAGACCTGCCCCTTGTCGTCGGCCGATCCGCGCGCGTAGATCTCACCGTCGCGGATCGTCGCTTCAAAGGGCGGCGATTCCCACAGTTCGAGCGGGTCCACCGGCTGCACGTCGTAGTGGCCGTAGAAGAGGATCGTCGGCGCACCTTCGGCGCCCAGCCAGTCGCCGTAGACCACCGGGTAACCGGGGGTTTCTTCGAGGCGAACGTTCTGCATCCCGATTCGCGTCATCTCTGCAGCCGTCCACTCGGCGCAGCGCCGCACGTCAGCGGCGTGCTCGGGCAGGGCGCTGATGGAGGGGATGGCGAGGTACTCCTTGAGCTCCTCGAGATAGCGATCGCGGTTGGTGTTGATGAAATCGATGACGTTGTTCATAAACTCTCTTCGATGAGGGTGCGGTAATTCCTTCGATGAGGGTGCCGTCCTCTGACGCTGTTGGTGCGGACTACTTACGATGATAGTGCAGGCTGACCGGACCGCGGTGCCGGGACGCTGCGACCGTGAACATGTGTAATTTCGATGTACAGAATTGTTACTGCTGAGGAATCGCAACGCGATTTCCCCTTAGAATCTGATTAGGCCAAGTTGGCTTCACATTTGCCCTAGTCCTTATTACTCATCCGTAAAACCTAGTAACAACCGTGTTTTCCACGTTGCCGACGCTCGAGCTCCCCCGGGTGGTCTCCAGCACTGCACCAGGAGATCCGCCTAATGAATGCGCGCCACTCGACTACCCTTTCGTCTGTATTCCTATTCATTCTCGCTGCTCTTAGCACAGCCCCCTGGGCAGCACCCTCCGCACAGGAACAGTCAGCGTTCCGGCGTGCCTGGCAGGACGGAACGCCCGCGACGATCGCCGGCGAACTGACGCTGCAGTACCGGATGACTTCCTCAACGGCAGATCCGAGCTGATTCATGTTCTGCGCGACGAACGCACCGGTAAGTCATTTCGGCTCCGGTTCGAGCGTGGGGTCCCGCCGAACCTTCGCAGTGGTCTTCGATTGAAAGTCCGAGGACGGTCCGAGGCGGAGGAGCTCTATGTTGCCGCCGATGATGGTGAGGGCCCAGCGGTACTGGCCCTGGACGGCTCGCTCACCAGCGTCAGCACCTCCGACGTGGTCGCCTCGACGGCTGCCGTCACCGGTGACCAGAAGACGCTCGTGATCGTGGCGAACTTTCGCGATGCGGTCGTGGCGCCTCTGAGACCGGGCGCGGACTGCTCGATCCAGGCGATCAGTGACCGTGTTTTCTCTGATCCATCCGGTTACTCAGTGGATGCGCTGTATCGCGAGATGTCCGGCGGAAAAGTGTCCATCAGCGGCCAGGGTTGCGGGACCTTACACGTTGACCGCCTCGAGCAGCGATGCCTGCGCGAACAGCTCCTGGGCGGCATCGGCCGACGCGCTGGCCGCAGCGGACGGTATCGACGTGACCTCGTATTCGCGGAAGGTCTATGTGATGCCAGCAAGCACCTGCTCAGGGGCGGGGCGCGGTGACCTTGGAGTGACGCCGAGTCGCGCCTGGGTATTCACCTGTGACGTTCCGCATGTCTACGCACACGAACTGGGTCACAACCTCGGAATGCACCATGCCGCGACCGAAACCAGTGAGTATGGCGACGACTCCGACATCATGGGGATGAACGGGGGCTTGCTGCCGGTGAACGCGCCGCACAAGACGCAGATGGGCTGGCTCGGCGCCTCGGCAACGCAGGAGGTCACGCAGCCCGGCCTCTATGACATCGCTCCTCTCGCGCTTGCCGGCAGTGCCGCCGCAGCCCCGCAGGTCCTGAAGATTCAGAAGCCTGGCAGCGCTGACGCTTACTACGTGTCTTACCGTCACGGTGACGGTTTCGAGGCGAACGCGTGCTGTTCGTACCTGGATCGGATCAGTGTGCACCGCTGGTCAGGCGGGGGCAGCCGGACATACCTCCTCGCCTCGCTTGCTGATGGTGAGTCGTACACAGATCCATCCAGTGGCTTCAGCGTCTCGCAGGTCAGTCACGGCTCGGTCACGGCGACCGCCCGGATCGAAATGGGCGCCATCGAGGTGCCGCCGCCGTGTGAAGCCAAAACTCCATCGGCGCTGCTGACGCCGCGCGATCAGACCGGTGCCGCCGACACTTCCGTCCGCTACGACGTGACCATCGTGAATCAGGACTCCGGCGAGTGCGGACCGGCCACCTTCACCCTGAGCGCCAGTGCGCCTTCGGCGTGGACGGCCACGCTCTCAGCCGCGACCGTCACGCTGGCGCCAGGAGAATCCGGTTATCGACAACTGACGATCACCGCCCCAATCGGGACGCCCGGCGCCCGTTACGATGTCGGTGTCGCTGTCTCTGATGGCGTCCCGGCGCACGCAGCGTCTACGACTGGCTCGTTACACCGTGCAAGCCACCGTCGTCCCCGACACTACCGCCCCGACCACACCCTCGGGTCTGTCGGGGTCGTACAAGCGCGGAGAGGTCAAGCTCTCGTGGCAGGCATCCACCGACGCAAGCGGCGTGGCAGGTTACCGTGTCTCCCGTAACGGCACGTTGCTGACGACAGTCTCCGCACCGGCCTGGGCGGACGCCACGGTTGCCGCCGGATCGACGTACGTCTACTCGGTGCAGGCATTCGACCACGCCGGCAATGTCTCGGCCGCCAGCGGTAGCTTCACGATCAAGCTTGCCGGCGCCGGAAAGGGCAAGTAGCGAGACGCTCGCCGGACAATTACCGGGGGCCGGATCTTTCGATCCGGCCCCCGCACGGCCAGGTCTTCCGGCCCGGTCATCATCAGGCGTTCGCCGTCACCCTACTGGTTATAGGTGAACGTGATCGCGGTCTGCTCGCGTCCGCAATCACTTACAAACGACGCGTTCCCGGCGTTGCCGGGCGATGTGACCTTCCAGAAGTACGGGCCTCCGTTGGATTCCACTGGCACGCCGGCGAGAGTATTGGCACTCCCGCTCGTCGCCGAGGCGTTGGCGAACACCACGGTCCTGGTTTCGGAACCGAGCGCGCCCGTTCCGGCATTGCACGCGGCCAGCGACGGATACAGCACGAAGGTCACGCTCAGCGCCGTCTCTCCCGCGAACCTCCTGACGCCAGCAATGTTGGCCTGGTCGTGCAGGATCACCTTCTGAATCGTCAGGATCGTCGGCTGTTCGACCTGCGCGGTGTTCGTGATGGTGCAGGTGTTTCCTCCGAGGACGATCGTGCCCGCGCATCCGACCGCTACTCGTCATCGTGTAGTCCTCTGGGAGGCCGACCTCTGAGACGTTGAAGTTGGCGCCGATCGCGTAAGAGATCGTCTTGCACACGGCTCCCGACTGGCAGGACACGCCGCCATTGGCGAACGGCTCCGCCGGCCGTCGCCATCGCGCGAGAACGTGAAGTCACCCGGTACCTTCGTCAAGCCGAATCCATTCACCACCGTCTTGATGATCTTCAGGTCCGCGACGGCGAGCCTGTTCGTAATGAGCAGCGGGTGATCTTCCCGACTTCGACCGCGAAGGTTCCGCCAGCAGTGATGTCGGTACCGGTCGTATCTCCGTTCACCGTGCAGACGATCGAGACCAGCTCGAAGGTCGGACCGACGTTCCCTTCCACCAGGGTGTAGTCGGTGGCCGCGATCAGGTCGGTGTGCGTCTCGGAATCTCCATGCGACGTCAACGTCCGCTGGATCTGCGTCTGGGGCGCGGTCGCCGTCCTCGGGATAATCGACGGCATCGGCATCAAATCGCACGAGGGCGCCGCCGCGGGCGAGCGGTGTAGGGGAAGCTGCCATTCAGCTCGGCCGGGACCGTGGCCTTCGACACGATGATGGATCCGCAGTTGGCGATCGGGTCGAAAAGCGGCCAGGACCGTGTCCTTGTAGTCGGCTGTATCAGAGTTGCCGGTCACGGTTCCGGGGATGGTGTTCGCAAATGTCATGGCACGAACCGTCTTCAGGGAAGACGTCATCGCTGAGGTTGACGGCCGCCTCTCCACGGAAGCCATCGGCGCTGAATTCAGCCTTGGCGGTTGCGGCCAAGGAGCACGTGGCGGCCCCGAGCACCAGCTGCGTTCCCGACCAGCGCGAAGACACGCTTGTAGATGTCGCGCGATCCACCCTGCTGGTCCCACAGAAGGATGAAATCGCCGGCGGAGCGATTCGCCCACGGGTTGCAGCCTAGCGATCAACTCGGCAGCGGGCTCGCGGTGTCGTAAGCACATGCGGCCGAGACCTGGTTCTGCTGAAGCTCAATGGAGAGGAAGCCGCTGCCGGTGTTCTTGTCACGCGCCCATGCAAAATAGAACCAGATGTCGCCATGGCTGGCCGGTGCACTTTGCGTCCAGATGGTGTTCAGATCGACCTGGCCGTTGGGATTGGTTAATCCGAGGGTGGGCGGCAGCATCGGCGTGAATGACACCGACCTTCGTCGTGTTGCTGTTGAACGGCCCAAGCTCCTTGGACGTTGCCCGTTGGCGTCAGTGACCATCTGAGCGCCCAGTCACACCGCTGTTGTTCGGTCGGGGTGATGATCCCGTCAATACAGAACGGCCCGGCGTTGGCCGTGCAGGCATCCCTGTGCCGCGCCCCGCACAGGCTAAGGCCACAGGTGACCGCCAGAACAACTGCAACGCTACCGATTACACGCTTCATACATTGCCCCCTTCGCACACAAGCGGATTACGGATGCGTTTTGCTGAGATCAGGGGCGGAAGTCTACGAAGGGACACAAGCGGACGCTATGGATCAATGGTCATATGACAATGGGCCGTTGGTCCTGATGAGCTGTATGGAAACAGAACAGTCGAGGTTAACGGCGAACGTGGAGACCGTGATCGATCGCGAACATGGCGAGTTCGAGACGCCCGGAAACGCCGAGCTTGTCGAAAATGTGCGTGAGATGGTTCTTGACGGTCTTCTCGCTGATGCCGAGAAGATCCGCGATTTCCTTGTTCGCGGCAGCTTCGACAACCAGCCGGACGATCTCGCGCTCGCGGTCCGTCAGCCCGAAAGTCGCGGAACATCTGGCGCTGCGCAATCCCGAGCTGGAGGTCCTGAATCGCGGCGAGGATGTCGGACACGGCCTCGACGTACGACCCAGTAACGGCCTTTCATGACGGCGTGGATGGCCTCGATCAGCACGGCGGTGGCGGCTGCCTTCAAGACGATCCCGCGCGCGCCGAGGACCAGCGCCTTGACCATGTCGCTCGTGTCGATCGCTGCCGTCAGCACGATCACGCTCGTCACCCTGGCGAACTCCGGCATCGTCCCGAGCGCCTCGAGACCGGAGAGCGCCGGCATGGCCAGGTCCAGGAGCAGGATGTCAGGCTTGTTGGCCTGTGCGAACGCGACCGCCTGGGCGGCGTTCTCGGCGTCCCCAACCACCACCATGTCGGGCTCGATCTCCAGCAGCCGGCGAAGACCGTCTCGAAAGATCGGATGGTCGTCGGCAATGCCGATTCGTATCACGTCGGATCGAACCGCTGGTGATCATGACTCCACCGGCAATCTGAGAACGATCTCCACGCGCGAACCGCAGCCGGGTCTGGACTCCACCGCGACCTCGGCGCCAATCCGCCTGGCGCGCTCGATGACGGTGCGCGGTCCCTCGCGGTGCCGATCGAGCTCTGATTGGGTCTTGCGTCCGCCAAAGGAGAAACCGCGCCCGTCGTCCTCGAGCGAGACGATCCACAGTCTGTCTGCGACGGTGGACCGGACAATGACGCGGTGCGCGCCGCTGTGTTTTCTGACGTTGACCAGCCCTTCATGGACAAGGCGGGCGACTTCACCGTGCCGGTGCAGCGTGAGGCAGACCTGGCGCCCGTCCGAGATGAACTTCGCCATGATGCCGCTGTGCCGCTGGAAGCGGTCGACGATCTCCTCGAGATCCGCGAGCAGGTTGCCGGACATGGTTTCAACCAGGTGCCCGCTCTCGGTCACCTCGCGCAGGCCGATGATGTTCTCCCGGACGAGATCGTGGATGTGGAGCAGGTCGCGGTCGAGTGCCGGCGCCTCCTGGAGTATCCGCCGCCGCAGGACCGCGACCATCAGTTCGAGACCGAGCAGGGACTGCGTCACGCCGTCATGCAGGTCGCGGGCGATGCGGGTACGCTCGACGGCCTGGGCGCGAGTGCGCAGGTGATGGACGCGGAAAAGCCGGGAGGTGTCTGGTTCGAGCTCGCTGCAGATTCTCATCGCGTGCTGCGCCGTCGCCTGCCACGAGATGCGCCGCTTGGCTCGAGCACGAAGAGCCGTCCGGCCCATGTGTCATTGGACTTGAGGACGACACACACCATGCGGTCGAACGGGTGCCGCCGCAGGAATCCGTGCGGAGTCTTGCGCATCCTTCCGAGATGGATGCGGCCGCCCGAAGCATCGAAGAGATCGACCCGCCGCCGTCGCCGGTCGATGTAACAGCAGACCGCCCCTGGCAGATCGAAGAAGTAATCAGGCCGCTGTTCCGGCCTGAGCTCGAGATTCTCATTGGCCGGGAGACCTTCGTCGGCGGCTTCGGCGCGCCAGAGAAACGTGCCGCCGGTCTTCCGGTCGGAGATGACGAGCATGATCTGCGCGGCGCCAAACATCTTGATGAACGAGCCCAGGACCAGCGCCACGGTCTGATCGAACTCTCCGCTCGTCCTGGCACTGCGCAAGACTGTGGCGAGATCGATCGCTTCGCTTTCTCGCTGCCTTTCGATGTGCGCGAGGTACGCCGCCAGACCTCCCAGGACCGGAATCGAGATGGTGTGCAGCACGAGCGTCGTCATCCCGACGCCAGGTCCAGCGAGCGGACCGACCGGTCACCAGCAGGCCGTAAGCGACGACCGACGCTTCGACCACCATCGCGGTCAGCAGCGCGCCGGACAACGCCCCACCTGTATGCGCCGGCCAGCAGCGGGTAGATGAGCAACACGGAAATCGGGCTGAAGATGCCCAGGAAGAGCGGCACCGCCGCAGCCATGAAGATGTCGGTGGCGTGCAGCAAGAACGGCAGGTACACCGGGAAGGCGCGCGTCCCGGAGAGATAGACAACCAGCGCCACCGCCGCCGCGAAATACGCGGCCATCAGCTTCGTGGCAATCGGGGTCAGATGGGACGTCTCGGCCGGGTAGATCAGGATTGCGACGAGACCAAGCGCCGCGAGGGGGCAGCGCACGATGCCAAGGGTTCGCTCGACACGGAGGGCGTGCGGGTCGGCAGCGCGAGGCTCGAGCCACGAGTGGCGGGTAGCCGCTCGACGCGTGGGTCCGGGGAACGGCAGTCGTGACGGGATAGTCTCCATCCGAGGCCTCCGCAATCGCCAGCGCGACGACGTTCAGAGTCTGCGGAGCAGACACTAACACCAAATGGAGACCACGAGCGTGCTATTTGTGACTCAATTCCGCTTCGGGATCTCCACCGGCAATTCGTCCCTGTCGCCCCATTCCTTCCAGGACCCAACGTACGTGCGGATGCGCGGGTAGCCCAGAAGTCGAAGCGCGAGATAGGAATGGGCGGCGCGGTAGCCCCCCTGGCAATAGGTGATCACCTCGCGCTCGGGGGTGACGCCGGCATCCTCGTACATCTTCTTCAGCTCGCTCGCCGGCTTGAAGTCGCCCTCGGGCGAGAGGTTCCGGGTCCACTCGATGTGGACGGCGCCCGGGATCGCGCCGCCTCGCTTGGCGCGGACGGTGGCGCCGGAGTACTCGCCATCGCTGCGCGTATCGAGGATCACGGCATCGGCTTTTCCGAGCGCGTTGCGCACTTCCCGCCAGGTCGCGAGCGTGTGCTCCTGGCGCTGCCCGGTCCACTCGGGCGTTGATTGCGGGGGCGGCGGGCCGGCGTCGCGGGTGACGTCGAAACCACCGGCCGTCCACGCCGTGAACCCGCCATCGAGCAGCCGGACGTTGGGGTGGCCGAAATACTCCAGGAACCAGAACGCGCGTGCCGCCCGCATCCCCGATTGATCGTCGTAGACGACGACCGGCGTCGAAGCCGTTACCCCATGGCTCGCGAGCACGTGCTCGATCATCCACATGAACGCCTTCAGGGGCGCGGGGTCGGTGTCGATCAGGCTGACGCCCCAGAGGTCGAGATGAATCGCGCCTGGGATGTGGCCGGCGGTATAGGACTCTGGAGGCCGCAGGTCCAGGATGAGCGGCGGCTTCGCCGCGCGGTTGGCGATCACCGAGGAGAGTTCTTTCGGCGTAACGAGCAGCTGCGAGTTCGCGTAGCCCTTCATGCTCCCCGATGGTACTACGGCGGGAATCGACGTGCTCCGGAGTGCTCGGGCTGGCGGCACTGTAGCAGGTCGCGGCCTAACAGCACCTGCAGTCCTGCGCCGGAGCTTGGCCAGATGCGCGCGGACGGTCTCTTCGGCGGCACTCCGAAGCGACGGCGACAGATCGGGATAGATCCGCGCCACGAGATCCTCGACCGAGGTGCAGCCATCCTTCGTCGCGGCGATGATCTGACGCTCTCGCTCGGCACGGTGCGCGACGTACTCGTCCAGCAGCCTGGTCGGATCCTCCACCGCCGGGCCGTGTGCAGGGAGCAGGCGCGAAGGATTCAGCGCACGGATCTTCGCCAGCGAATCGAGGTACTCGCGCAGGTTGCCGCCGCGGCTGGCGGGAATGACGACGGTTCCACCGATCCGGGCGAGGTCGCCGCAATAGATCTCGCGCGTGCCCTCGTCCAGGAAACAGAAGTGATCGGGGGCGTGGCCGGGAGTGTGGATCGCGCGAAGAGTGGTGGCGCCGGCCGTGATCACCTCGTTGTCCACGAAAGGCATCTCCGGCTCCCCCGCCGCGGATCACGACGCCCGGGAAGCGGGCTGCGAGTGCGGGCGCCCCCGCCACGTGATCCACATGCCCGTGTGTGATCAGGACCAGGTCGAGGCCGCGGCCATCGAGCGCCGCGTCGATCGCGTCCAGGTGGCGAGGATCACCAACGCCCGCATCTATGAGGATCGAAGGACGGCCGCGCAACAGATAGGTGTTGTTGCCGGTCGGCCCCGTCCACTCCGAGGCGTTGTTGGCGTAGAGGAGCATGGGGGCAAAGCTATCAGCTATCCAGCTATCAGCTATCAGCTTCTTCAGCTACCAGCTGCATAGCTGACAGCTAGCATGCAGCTGAAAGCTGAAAGCTGAGAGCTGAGAGCTGAGAGCTACCAGTAATACTTCAACCTCGCGTAGACGAAATCACTGTCGGCAAAGCGACCGATCGTGTCGCGGCCATCCCCGGCAAACCAGCCTCCGGATGCCTCCACCGCCACATCGTCCTGCAGCTTCGCGGTGAAGATTCCGCGCAGGAACGACGACGCCTCTGACGGGTTATAGACGCTGAACGCGCGGATCTGATATCGCTCCTGGGCAAAGGTTCGATCAGCGGAGACGATGAGCGAGATGTCGTGTCGTTCAGGGTGCTCCAGGGTGCTGCGGGTGCGCAGGGTGCTGCGGGTGCTCGAGGCATCTTCACCGTGATAGAGAATCGTTCCGCTGAAGCGGTAATCGCCGGCCTTGCGGTCGAAACCGACTCCGGCGTCGAGCGAGGATCCCTCAACCGGGCTGGCGGCCTGGCCCTGGAAGTTGTCGCGCACGAACGCGGCCACTTCTCCCCGAAACCCCCACTGCCCCGCCACCGTTTCGAAATCGCCGCCGACGAGCGTAAAGCGGGGAAAGCTTTGCTCGACGAATGGCTGCGGAACTGGGAACGGCGGAATCGGGGCTCCCAACTCGAGGCGATAAAGACCGAACGATTCAAAACCGCGGTACGCCGTGAGACTCCAGTCCACGGTCCCCGATGTCGCATTGAAACGGGCGCCACCCTGCGCGTTGCCCAGGTCGCGGACGGCTCGAGCCGTTCAACCGGAATCTCGATCGGCGGACAGCCGATCGCCTGGCACGTGACGTCGCCGTTGGTGAATGGCGGAACGATGTTGAATGGCGAGGAGGGCTCATCGAGCTGGTCGAAACGCCCGCGCCGGAAGAAGGGAACGTAGACACCTTCGATCGATACCGCGTCAGTGAAGTGCCAGCGACCGCGGACGAGCGCGACCGGCAGCCGCGCTTCGCTGCGGCCTTCGAAGAAGAACTTGGAGATGTCGAGCGGGTTGATGACGTCGGTCGGCTGCAGCTCGTCGAGACGCCCCCAGACTACGCGTCCGTAGCCGGCATAGAGGTCAAAATGACCCACCCGGAAGGAAGTCGTGGCTTCGTGCACACGCGCAATCGCGGTTTCTGACCTTCCTGCCAGGCCCTCGGCAAAGCCGGCGAGTGTAAACGTCCAGTTGTCAGAGGGATTGATCTTCTGCTCGGCGAAGATGCGGCCGCGAATCTCGGTCACGTCGCTCTCGCCGCATTCGGGAACCAGTTGCCCTGCGCCGAAACGTTGCCGGTCGGGCGCGGCAGGACGGTCTGCGCCTGCACCGCCGACGCCGCCCCGAAGCCGCCGAGAAACACGCAGCACCAGAGCGGCGGTGGCAGTCGCCTGCCGGCCGCGGCGCAGCGCGTCCGCGCCGAAGATGCGCGGCATCAGCTTGATGATCGGCGGCAGGATGAACACCTCGGCGAGAAACGCCACCGCCATCGTCAGCGCCAGCAATCCACCGAACCACGCCGTCGGCTTGTATTCGGACAGGAACAGGACGGCGTAGCCAACGCTGTTGATGATCGCCGTCGTGAGCGAGGCCCGGCCTTCGTGGATGGTGGCCTGCTCGATCGCCTCGTCGGTTGTCGCGCCCTCCGACACCTCGCGCCGGTAACGGTTGATGAAGTGAATGGTGTCGTCGTCGACCACACCGAGCGCGACACTTGCCACCATGACGGTCGCGATGTTCATCGAGATGTCCAGGTAGCCCATGACCCCGAGGACGGCGAGGACCGGCAATACGTTCGGAACGATCGTCAACGCCCCGAATCGCCAGGAGCGGAAGACGATGAAGATGACGCCGAAGACAGTGAGGAACGCGGTGCCGAAGCTGCTCACCTGTGATTCCACGAGGTAGTGGTCGAGCGTGCTGAAGAGTTTGCCGGATCCGGTCGTGAGCACGGTGATGCCGGTACCGGCGAACGCCTCGGTGGCCATGCGGTCGGCGTCCTCGACGTGGCGCAGGACGAGATCCGAGCTCATCGACTGCAGCTTGACGTTGATCTGGGCGCGGGAATAGTCGCTCGCCACGACACGCTGGAGCTCGTGGCGTCCGTCGCCGCCGAGAGCAAAGACGAACAGTTCCTGCGCGATCGTCGATGCATCGTCAGGGATCACGTTCGCCTCGGCGACGACCGTCGTTCAGCTCCTTGTTGATCCGCTTGACGTAATCGGCAATCGAAGTGACCTTGCGGACGTGGGCGAACTTCCGCAGTTCCTCCTGCAGCCGGTCGAGGCGTTTCAGCGCGTCCGGCGTGTTCAACGAATCGGGCGGCCCTTCCAGCATCAACTGGAAGCTGTAGACGCCGGACAACTCCTGGTCGATGACACGTGCCGACTGCCCGAGCGGATGCGATCCCGCGAAGAAATTGATGTGGTTCGTATCCACTTTCAACCTGGCGATCCCGAGGGCCGCCACGGCGCCGATCAGAAGGGCGATCGAGAGAACTCTCACCGGGTGCGCGCACGATAGCCGGGCCACCCGGCGCAAGGGTTCGAGGAAGTACTTCTCGTGCGGCGGCGCCTTCTCCTCCGCGTTGAACTTCACGAACGTCAGCAGGGTCGGCACCAGGATCAGCGAGATCACGAAGTCGACCATGATCCCGACCGCCGAGCCGATCCCGAATGAGCGGACCGCGACGACATTGCTGGTCGCCAGCGAGAGCATGCCGAGCGCAGTGGTCACGCTCGCGCCGAACAGCGGCGTCGCGAGGTGTGAGACCGTCTCTTTGAACGCCCGCTCGTTATCGTTGTGCCGCCGCGCTTCGCCCCAGCGCTGCATGATGTGCACGTCGTCGGCAATCGCGAGGACCACGACGAGCGGGACGAGCATGCTCGAGAGAACGTTGTAGTTGAACCCCATCAAGGAGTACAGACCCAGCGTCCAGAAAATGCTCATCAGGATCGCGAACATCGCCAGCATCGTCTTCCGCCAGGAGCGGAAGGCAGCGTAAATCGCGATGATCGTGAAGAGCAGGATCGGCGGCGTGAACTTGATCTGGTTGTCGAGCGTGATCCGGTTGTAGGTCTCGCTGATCTCGAGGCTGCCGTTGTAGTGAGCGCGGACCCCGGCCGGCAGCTTCGGATCCACGAGGTCGTGGATCTGCTGGATCACGCCGCCGCGCACGGCGTCGATGCGATCCTCATCGAACCCAATGACGATGGCGGTGACGGTGCCGTTTTCCGAGACCAGGTCGCCGCGCAGGATGTCATCGTCGAGGGCCCGGCGGCGGACTTCGTCCGGTGATTGTGTGGCAGCGTCCTCGATGAGCGGGCGGACGTCGAGCCCGCCGTCCTCGCCTTTCAACGCGTCGACAATCGTTGCCGAGGCAAGGCTGTCGACCCGCTGTACGGTGTCGACACGTTCGATGTCGCCGGTGACCTGCTCGATGAACTGCAGCGTGTCGCGCGAGAAGAGGCGCTCGGGCGTGTCGGCCTGCAGCGCGACGATCAGCGTGCGGGTGCCCGCAAATTCCTGGCGGAAGCGTTCGTAGTCCTTGAAGACCGGGTCCTCACGCGAGAACCAGGCGGTGATGTCGTTGTCGATCGTCATCACGTTGGCGCGCGGCGACAGTGCCAACGCGCCAAGCACGATGAACACCGACAAGCGGGATCCGCCAGCGCCAGATGAAGTTCGTCAGGCCGTCGGTGAAGCCAATCCTCATCGAAGGCCACTCTCCAGCTCACGGCGCGCGAAGTCGGCGTCCTTCAAACCGACGTTGTAGTCCATCTTCTCGATCGCGAGCTCGGTGCGTGACTTCTCGAGGGCGTTGGTCATCTCGGCGACCATCGCGGTCCAGATACCTTCTACCTGTTCCAGGCGGTGCACCGTGTAGACCTTCTGTTTCTCATCACGGCGGTTGTAGATCTCGGCGGCGACAACGACAAAGCTGTCTTTCACGATAGTGGAAACGACGCGCGGGAAGCGTGCACTCGGATCCTTGCGCCGGGACTCGAGGCGCCAGGCAGGACGAGGCGGACCGCCGGCAGGCGGCGTCCACGAGGCGTTCTCGTCCACGATCGCGTAGGTGTACTCGTCGAACTCGCGCCCGCCGATGTCTTCGTAGGTGAAATCGCTGCCGACGAAACTTTCCTGGGCCTCCGAGCCTGCGATGCGACGGACCCGTCCGAGCGAGGGCAGGAAGAGAAATCGCTCGTCCTCGCCTTTCGGGTGCTCCCAGACGAGGAAGCCAGTGCCCCGGATGTCGTTCGGGTATGTGAAGCGGATCAAGAGGCGGTCGCCGTCCGGCGCCGTCGGGGGCGTGCCCGGGTTGCCACGGCCGCGCAAGGACGTCAGGGTGAGGGCCCGCTCACGCGGCCGGTTCTGCCGATCGAACAGCTTCATCCGCATGCTGGCGCGCGAGTCGCGACCGGTGTCGCGGTCCTGCACGCGGCGTGCGATGTCGTCTGCCGTCAACTTCTGAACGCCGACGGCCGGCGCCAGAGTGACGAGGGCAATGAGAGCAGTCAGGGCAACGCGGATCATTCTGTGAATCGTTTCACAATGGTGTCTTTTTGCTTAGACTTTCCCAATGGTCCTCATTTTTGGCAAGGAACACTGCCCGTATACCAGCGCCGCGATCGACGATTATTCACGCCGGGACATCGAGTTCGAATACATCGACGTCAAGAAGGATCGCGCCGACCTCGAGCGTATGCTCGGTTATTCAAGTGGGCACCGGCGAGTACCGGTCATCGTCGACGAAGGAAAAGTCACGATCGGTTGGGGTGGGACTTGAGGGGTCTAGCTAAAGGCTGCGGTCGCAGCCACAGCCGCTCGGCCTATCCCTTCCGGGTCCGTGCGCACCAGCTTCGCGCGAAGCGCCTCTGAGAGTAGCGCCGGTTTTCCCACTGAATAGTCGTACATAACCTGGACACTTCGCGCGTTCGCCACGAGCCGGCCGTCCTGATCCACCACCTCGTAGACGTACGTGAAGCTGGTGCGACCGATCTTCTCCAGGCCGATCCTGATCTCGAGGATGTCCCCGTACTTCGCCGGCACCCGGTAGTCGATCTCGGCGCGAGCCAGGATCACGCCCGGCGTGTCTTTCGGCAGCCCCTCGAAGTCGAAGCCCCAGACCTCGCGCCAGTGCGCGAAACGCGCCTGCTCGAGATAGGTGAGATAGACCGCGTTGTTCGCGTGCCCCATCGGGTCGCAATCGCGGAAACGGACGTCGAGGCGATGGCGGAATATGACTTTCATAGCGCTGCTGGATTGTAGAGCGCAGCTGCGGCTGAGCGACAACTTCCAACTGCCAACCTCCAAAACCCAAAGCAACCGGCGCAGTGTGTTGGAAGTTGGAGATTGGTAGTTGGTAGTTGGCGCCGGAGATGCCCATATAATCTCGGCGTGCTCCCCACACAAGCCGAGATTTTTTCTGACGACGAACAGACCAAACTTGCGCCCTATTTCACCAACAGCGACAAGCACGTCTTTGCGCTGACGAACCTGCCGGAAACGGTAAAAGGGGCGCTGTTCGCGCGCTACTCGCGGTCGGCGAAGTCGCTGCGGCGCCTGTTCCTCGACGAGTTCGCCGGTGAGATGCCCGCGACAGCGGCATCGGTGGGGACGGTCGGCACCGCCCGCGCCGAGAAGCTGTACGACCGCGTCTTCAACGAGTACGGCGACGACTCGGTCGCGCAGCTTGGCGGCGCTCACATCGCCTGCGAGTACGTCTCGAACGTGCTCACGAAGGTGCTCGAGTGGGGACGGCTGATGGCCTACCTCGAACAATCCACTCGCTATGTCCCCTACACCGACAAACTGCACGGGCGCTGGCGCTATCACGTCCCCGACGAAGTCACTGGCTCCCTGCGCGACCGCTACACGACCGTGATGGATGAGGCGTTCGGGCTCTACGCGAAGTGGATCCCCGCGATGCAGGAACACTTCGAGCATCGCTACCCGAAAAGCGCGGCGGACAGCGAAGGCGTACACCGGGCCGCGATCCGAGCCAAGGCACTCGATACCCTTCGCGGGATGTTGCCGGCCGCCACGCAATCGAACGTCGGGATCTACGGCACAGGCCAGGCCTTCGAAGCACTTCTGTTGCGCATGCGCGCCCATCCGCTTGCCGAGGCGCGCGCTTGCGCCGACGCCATGCTCGTGGAGCTCCGCAAGGTCATCCCGGCATTCCTCACTCGCGTTGACATCCCCGACCGTGGCGGACGATGGAGCGAGTACCTGGCGTCCACTCGCAACGCGACAGCTGCGATCGCTGAAGACTTGCTGACCAGCTCCAGGGCGGAAGCCGGCGACGAGGTCGTCCTTTCGGATTTCGATCCCGAAGGTGAAATCAGGATCGTCGCCGCTGCGCTCTATGCGGTGTCGGACTGGTCGGATGCGCAGCTCCTGGACGCGGCGCGCCGGATGTCGACCGACGAACGAGCGCGGGTGCTCCGGGGCTACGTCGGGGATCGCACCAATCGCCGGCACCGCCCCGGCCGCGCCTTCGAGCGGACGGCATATCGCTTCGACGTCCTCACCGACTACGGGGCGTTCCGCGACCTGCAGCGCCACCGCATGCTCACGTTGGAATGGCAGCAGCTCACGACCCGGCACGGGTTCATCGAACCGGAGGCCATCCGTGAAGCCGGGGCGGGCGACGACTGGGACCGCGTCATGGACGCCAGCGCGTCCCTGCACGAGGCGATGATCGAGGCCGGCCTCGGCCCCGCCGCGCAGTATGCGGTGACGATGGCGTATCGAGTGCGGTTCTACATGGAGATGAATGCGCGCGAAGCGATGCACACCATCGAACTGCGCACCGCGCCGCAAGGCCATCCGGCATATCGCCGCGTCTGTCAGCAGATGCACAAGCTGATCGCCGACACGGCGGGCCATCACGCCGTTGCAGATGCGATGACGTTCGTCGATCACACCGAGGTGGAGCTGGAGCGCCTCGGTTCGGAGCGGAATTTGGAGAAGAAGAGATTGCGCGACGGGTAGCTACTCTTCGGGAATATCCCGGCGGCTCCAGTACCGGCCGAACTCGTCGAGGAACGTCAGCGTCTGGAACGACTTCATCCGATCGAAGAACAGCACGCCGTTCAGATGGTCGGTCTCGTGCTGGATCACGCGCGCACTGAAGCCTGAGGTCTTGATCTCCACGCGCTTGCCATTGCGGTCGTAACCCTTCACCACGATCGACTGCGCGCGGGGCACACGCCCGCGGATATCGGGAATACTCAGGCAGCCTTCCCAATCGTCCACCATCTCTCTTCCCACCGGCGTGATCTCCGGATTGATCAGGGCAATCAACGGCATCTCGTCGTCGTCGTCGTCGTCGTCGTCCTCCTCGTCGTCCTCGTCATCCTCATCGCGCTCATCGCGATTATCGCGGCTGCGGGCGGGGATGCCGGCGACAAAGAGGCGGACGCTCTCGTGGATCTGGGGCGCGGCAAGCCCCACGCCCTGATACTCCGCCATCGTCTCGAACATGTCGTCGATCAGCTGCTGGACCACGGTCGACCGGATCTCGGCGGCTTCGAGCGGACGGGCTTTCGCGCGGAGCACGGGATGCCCCATGCGCGCGACTTTCAGAATGGCCATGGGAGAATTATATGAGTGATGGAAATCGACTACCGCTTCTGCCCGACGTGTGCCGGACCTCTCGAAAGCCGGGTCCTGAAGAAGGGCGATCCAGAGCGGCTCGTGTGCACCCGCTGCGGCCAGGTGCTCTACCTGGATCCGAAGATCGCGGTTGGCACGATCATCCGGACCGGCGATGACCGGCTGGTGATGGTGCGGCGGGCAATCGAGCCGGGCTATGGCCTCTGGGTGTTCCCGGGCGGATATGTCGATCGGGGTGAGGAAGTCACCGCGGCGGCCGTCCGCGAGGCACGGGAAGAAGCCGGCATCGATGTCGAGCTCGACAAGCTGGTGAACATTTATTCCTACGCTCACCGCTCGCTCATCGTGCTGGTTTATGCCGGCCGCATGATCGGTGGCGAACTCTGCACCGACGAAGAGTGCCTGGAAGCGCGCCTGTTCAAGCCAGACGATCTCCCCTGGAACGCGATGGCGTTTGACAGCACCACCAGGGGGCTGCGGGATTACCTGTCGGGCGCCACAGGGCATCTGCTTCTGGGCGGACGCCCGACCTGAAGGTCGGGCCTACTCGTTGATTACAGTTGAGAGCTTCGGCCCTCAATTCTGGGGGGCAGGCAGGTCTCAGCTCTGTCCTTAAACGTTGATAACAAAGGGCCTTACGGCTGGTATACTTTTTCCTCCTGCGCATACTCCCGGGCAAAGGTTTGCCCGTTTCCGACCGAGATAAAGAACATGAAGAATCGAATCCTCGTGGCTGTGCTCTCGCTTGCCGCCTTCTCGGCGACCGGGTGCGTCGGCTTTGAACGTGAAAGCTCCCTGAATGGACCCTCGGCCGCTGGCAACGGCGCGCTGCTGGGCAACTGGTCGTCGTCGAACCTGATCCCCTCACCGAGCTCCTGCACCGATTTCAAGTGGAACGTCACGGACCAGACCGCGACGAGCGCACGAGGATCCTTCAGCGCGGCCTGTGCCGGCGACCTGAAGCTGACGGGGACGGCGGAGGGGTCATTCACCACCGAAGGCAAGGTCGCGTGGAGCGGCCAGGCCAACGCAACCGCCCCGGGCCTGACGTCCTGCAACGTGACGCTCAAGGGCACGGCGGAATTGCTGGTGGACTCGATCCGCATCCCCTACGAGGGCGACACCTGCCTCGGCAAGGTGAGCGGCGTCGAGACCCTGAAAAAGCGCTAACCGCGCTCCAGCAGATCGATCAAGGCATCGTCGGCGGGCGGAAACTGCAAGCTTCGCAGTTCCGCCTGCGCGACCCACCGCATCTCCTGGCCCAGCATCGGCCGGGGCTCCCCGTTCAGCACGCAGTCGAAGAAGTGCAGCTCGACGATCCGTTCGGGATACTCGTGGGTGCACGAGAGGAGCTCGGCTCCAACGCTGACGTCCACATCCAGTTCCTCCCTGATCTCGCGGACGAGGCATTCTTCGAGCGGTTCGCCGGGGTCGCACTTCCCGCCAGGAAACTCCCAGTAGCCTTCGAGGTGAACGCCCTTGTGCCGGCGCGTGACGAAAAACTCGCGTCCCTTTCGGATCACTGCTGCGGTCACGATGATCCGCGGCCGGCTCACTGGACCGGTGCCTTGAACGGATAGCTGGCGCAGCCGGCGCGCATCGGGCAGGTCTCGCACTTCGGCTTGCGGGCGGAACAGTGCGTCGCGCCGAAGTCCATCAGCGCCTGGTTGAAGTCGAAGACGTGCCGCATCGGCAGGACCGTCCGCGAAACCTCCCACAGATGGCGCTTCATGGCGTGCGCTTTGGGATCCCCTTTGCCAACGAAGATCCGGAACAGCACGCGCGCGACGTTGGTATCGAGGATCGCCTTGCGCTGCCCGAAGGCAAAACTGAGCACGGCGCCGGCGGTGTACTCGCCGATCCCTTTGAACGACAGCAGCGTCGCTTCGTCGGATGGCAGCTCACCGCCGTAGCGCTCCACTGACTCTCGGGCAATCGCGTGCAGACGACGCGGACGGATGTTGTAGCCGAGCGGCCGCCACGTCTGTGTCACATCGTCCACGGGTGCATCGGCGAGCGCGGTCAGGCTTGGGTATTTGACCAGCCACTCCGCATACTTCGGCAATACCCGGTCGACCTGCGTCTGCTGGAGCATCACCTCGGAGACGAGGATGTGGTACGGATCGTCGGTCTTACGCCAGGGAAGATCCCGTCCGTTGCGGCGGTACCAGTCGAGCAGCCGGCGGCGGAACCACTGGCGACGATCGGGTTGCGGGACCTGGGGGACTTGCGCGCCTTTATTGGCGCGCCGGAGTGACGGCATGGTGTTGTGGGCGCGGACGCCTGGGCGCGGACGCTTGGGCGCGGACGCCTGGCCAGGCGGTCCGGCCTGGCAATTCGCGCGTACTTCTATAATCGGGTTCGTGAAAATCTACACCAAGACCGGCGATACGGGTGAGACCGGGCTCTTCGACGGCACCCGCGTGCTCAAGTCTGACGCTCGCGTTTCCACTTATGGCGAGGTGGACGAGCTCAATGCCTGCCTTGGAATGGCACGATCGCTTTCTGTCGATGTGCAGCTGAACGGGATGCTCGAGCGGATGCAACGCGACCTGTTTGCGCTTGGCGCCACGCTCGCGGATCCCTCCCACCGGATCGCCGACCGGGTCACGAAGGCCGCGATCGCTGCCGACGACATCGCGCAGCTCGAGACCTGGATCGATACGCTCGAAACCGAGCTCACGCCGTTGCGCCGGTTCATTTTGCCTGGTGGCTCGCCGGCCGGTGCTGCGCTCCATGTCGCGCGGACGGTCTGCCGTCGGGCCGAGCGAGCGATGGTCGCGCTCGGCGGCCTCGAGCCGGAGCTGCTCGTCTACATCAATCGCGTTTCCGACCTCCTGTTCGTAATGGCGCGCGCTGCGAATCATCGAAGCAACACCCCGGAAACCGAGTGGTAGATCCGCAGGTTGCTGCCGCCTATGAGCACTGCGAACGGCTCGCGCGGAGTCATTACGAGAATTTTCCGGTCGCGTCGGTGCTCGTGCCCGCCGGCATGCGCCGCCACATTGCCGCAATCTACGCATTTGCGCGGACGGCGGACGACTTTGCTGACGAGCCGTCGCGTCCACCAGATGTGCGCCTCCAGCTTCTCGACGACTGGGGCACGCGTCTTCGCCGCAGCGTCGCCGAAGGGCCGCCGTCCACCGATCCCATCTTCGTCGCGCTGCGGGATACGATGGAGCGTTGTGCATTGCCGGTCGACCTCTTCGAGGACCTGCTCAGTGCGTTTCGACAGGACGTGACCGTCACGAGATACGCAACGTGGCTTGACGTCCTTGATTACTGCAGGCGTTCGGCAAACCCGGTCGGACGGCTGGTGTTGCGGGTCGCGGGCGTCCAGAGTGATGCGGCCGACAAGGCGTCGGACGCGGTATGCACGGCACTGCAGCTGGCAAATTTCTGGCAGGATTTTGGCGTGGACTGGCGTAACGGACGTTTGTATTTACCGTCGGACGAGCTGCGGATCCACGGCGCGCTCGAGTCAGACCTGGATGCCGCCGCGATGCCGCCAGCGTGGCGGTCCGCCATGCGCGCGGCCGTCGACCGCACGCGCCGGCTGTTCGCGACCGGCCGTCCGGTCACCGATGCCGTCAGCGGCCGGCTGCGCTGGGAGCTGCGCGCAACCTGGCTCGGCGGCATGCGGATCCTCGATGAAGTCGAGGCTCTCGGTTACGACACCCTGCATCGTCGTCCCAAGCTGTCAGCCGGTGACGCGGCCGCCATCGGACTCGGCGTAGTCATGTGGCGCCGCACGTAGCACGTCTTATGTCTCGCGACACAAACTTCTACTACTCCTTCCTCGTCCTCCCGGCGGAGAAGCGCGCGGCAATCATCGCCGTGTGGGACTTCTGCCGGGCCGTGGATGATGCGGTGGACGAGGCGGAGGCGGGCACCGAGGCGGCACAGGTGGCGCTGTGGAAGCGCGAGGTGGCGGCGTGCTTTGAAGGCGGCAACCCGGCGACCCGGCAGGGTCAGGCGCTCGCGCCGTTGATCGGGCGCTTCAACCTTCCGCGCAGTGCCTTCGACGCGCTGGTCGAGGGTGTCGAGATGGATATCGGGTCCCGTCGTTACGAGACCTTCGATGACCTGTACGAGTACCTGCATCCGGGTCGCGTCCGCCGTTGGACTGATGTGCGTCGAGATCTTCGGCTACAGCGATCCGCGCGCCAGGCAGTACGCGACCAACCTGGGCGTCGCGCTCCAGCTGACCAACATCCTGCGGGACGTCCCGAAAGATCTTGCGCTCGGGCGCGTCTACCTCCCGCAGCAGGATCTCAGGCGCTTCGGCGTCAGCGAGGATCTGCTGCGGCGCGAGGCGGCGAATGCCGGGCGCGGGATCCAGTCCCGCGAGGTCAAGGCGCTGCTCGCCTACCAGGCCTCTCGCGCGCGTGAGTACTACGTCCGCGCGAAGGCGTCCCTGCCGTCCGTCGACGCGCGGCGACTGGTCGCCGCCGAGATCATGGGCGCGATCTACTTCTCGATCCTGGAGAAGATCGAGCGGAGCCACTACGACGTCTTTTCGGCCGTGATCCGGATCCCTCGTCCGCGCCGCGCCCTGATCGCCCTCCGCACCTGGCTGAAAAAGGGGGCCTGACCCCATGGCGCCCAACCCCTTTCCGCTCAGCGAGTTGCGGTGAACGATCTGCGGAAAAAATCGGACCGTGTGGAAAATGGGGTCAGGCCCCCTTTGGTCGTCCGGACCCCTGTGGTCATCGTTGGCGGCGGCTTCGCCGGGCTGAGTGCCGCGACGCTGCTGGCCGAGCGTGGCGTGCGGGTGCTCGTCCTCGATGCGCGGCCGCGGCTCGGCGGACGCGCGACGGCCTTCGAGGACCGCGACACCGGCGAGCTGGTCGACAACGGTCAGCACGTGATGTTCGGCTGCTACCGGGAGACGCTCGCTTTTCTGAAGCGGATCGGCGCGGAAGGCAACATCCAGACCCAGCCCACTCTCGAGATCCCGTTTATCGACCGCGAGGGCGTCCGGACGGAGCTGCGCTGCCCGTCCTGGCTGCCGGCGCCGCTGCATCTGCTCGGTGGAGTGCTGGCCTGGCGTGGACTACCGCTGCGGGATCGCCTGTCCGCGCTCCGGCTGGCGCCGGCGCTATTAGCGCCCGACCTGAAGGTCGGGCCTACGAGGGATGTCCGGCCCGTCGTGACCGCCGTAGGCCCGACCTTCAGGTCGGGCGCACGGCGACAGCACCTCACGCGCCTGCTCGACTGGCTCCGCGCCCACGGTCAGTCGCACGGCCTCATCACCGCGCTCTGGGAACCTCTCGCCGTCGCCGCTCTCAATCAGCCGATCGACCAGGCGACCGCCGCACCCTTCGTCCGCGTGTTGCGGGAGATGTTCAGCACGGACAAGAAAGCTGCCTCTCTGGTTCTTCCCACGCGTCCACTCCACGAGATGTACGCCGAGCCGGCGCGCGCCTTTATCGAGCGCGCCGGTGGCGAGGTCCGCACCGGGGCGCTCGCGCGCGTGATCGCGGACGATAGCGGCGTCACCGCCGTCGAAGTCCGAGGCGAGCGGATCGCGACGACACAGGTGATCAGCGCGGTCCCATGGCACGGACTGCGGACGCTCTTTGCGTCCACACCTGCGGCTCTCGCGAGTACGGTCGCGGACGCGGCGGCGATGGCCTCCATGCCGATCGTCACGGTGAACCTCTGGTACGACCGCGTCGTCATGCAGGACGCGTTTGTCGGCCTGACCGGACGCACACTCCAGTGGATCTTCGACAAACGCCGCGTCTTTGGTGAAGCCGCTTCTCACCTCTCGCTGGTGGTCAGTGCGGCCGAAGCCGTGACGCCGCTGACACGCGATGAGCTCGTCGCCATCGCGGTGCGCGAAGTGGCGGACGCACTCCCACAGGCCCGCGCCGCGACCCTCATCCGCGCCACCGTCGTCCGCGAGAAGCAGGCGACGTTCTCGCTCTCCGCAGGACAGCCGCATGCGTCCACCCGCTCTCACCGCGATCCCTGGATTCGTGCTCGCGGGCGACTGGACCGACACCGCCCTGCCGGGCACGATCGAAAGCGCCGCGCTCAGCGGTCATCGCGCCGCCCTTGCGATCCTGAATTCAGAGTACAAGTAACAGCAGATGCGCTCGATCATCGTCCACTATCAGGAGATCGCTCTCAAGGGGAACAACCGCCCATGGTTCGTCTCCAGGCTCGCCCGCAACTTGCGGACGGCGACGAAGGGCACCGGCGTCAAGGAAGTTCGCGTGCTGATGGGCCGCATCGAGATGCTGCTGGAGGAGGATGCGGACTGGCGCGCGGTGCGGGACCGGGTCGCGAACGTCTTCGGCATCGCGAACTTCTCGCTGGCGCGCTCGGCGCCGCTGAACGTCGAGGCGATCGCGGCCCAGATTCTCGCGGACCTTCCGGCCCGCGACGTCTCGACCTTCCGAGTGTCGGCCAAACGCGCCGACAAGCGATTCGCGCTCACCTCGCCGGAGCTCGAACGCGAAGTCGGCGGTCTCATCAAGCAGGCGCGCGGCTGGACGGTGAACCTGTCGAAGCCGGAGCTCACGATCCACATCGAGGGCCTCACCGACGAGGCGTTCTACTACTTCGGCAAGGAGCCAGGTGCGGGCGGATTACCGGCCGGCACGAGTGGACGCGTCGCATGTCTCCTGTCGGGAGGCATCGATTCACCGGTGGCAGCCTGGCGGCTCATGCGCCGCGGATGCCGCGTCACGTTCATCCACTTCCACAGCTATCCAATCCTCTCGCGTGCGTCGCAGGAAAAGGCTCGCGAGCTGGTCACGCTCCTGACGAAGTTTCAATACGACTCGCGGCTGTTCCTGATCCCGTTCGGAGAGATCCAGCAGCGCGTCGTGCTGGCGGTCGCCCCGCCGCTGCGCGTCGTGATCTATCGGCGCCTGATGATGCGTATCGCGGAAGCCATCGCCAGGCGCAACCGCGCCCAGGCGCTCGTCACCGGTGATGTGGTCGGACAGGTCGCTTCGCAAACGCTCGAGAACATGGCCGCGATCAACGACGTCGTCCGCATGCCGGTGTTGCGTCCGCTCGTCGGGCTCGACAAGGAAGAGATCACGGCAGAGGCGCAGCGCCTCGGCACGTTCGAGATCTCGATCATCCCGGACCAGGATTGCTGCACCCTGTTTACGCCGCGCCACCCGGCCACGAAGTCGCGGCGGCAGGAAGTCGAGCGCGCCGAAGCCGGGTTGCCGATCACCGACATCGTCACCGAGGCCGTGAACGCCGCGGTAATCGAGGAGTTCCATTTCCCCGAGAAGGTCGAGCAGCGCTAAAGCCCTGCGCTACACCTCCGTCGGCGTGTAGCGCAGCCCTTTAGGCTGCCTCGGCGCCCGTTATAGAATTGCTTGCTTTTGCCAATGCGCCCCAACGTGGGCGGAGGAGCCGCAGTGAAGATCAGCCCAGGAAAGCTCGCCGGAATGAAAGCGGTGTCCGACTCACGCGGTGTCATCGCCGCCGCCGCGATGGACCAGCGCGGATCACTGAAGAAAGCCCTCGCCAAGGAGAAGGGCGGCGAGATCGGCGACAAGGACATGGAAGAGTTCAAAATCCATGTCACCGAAGTGCTCACACGCCACGCCACCGCGATCCTGCTGGATCCCGAGTGGGGCCTCCCCGCCAGCAAGCGGCGCTCGAACAACGCCGGTCTGCTGCTGGCGTATGAGAAGACGGGCTACGACGCGAACACACCCGGACGCCTGCCGGATCTGCTCGACGTCTGGTCCGTCCGTCGTCTGAAGGAGGCCGGCGCCGACTGCATCAAGATCTTGCTGTATTACACCCCGTTCGATCCGGCCCACATCAACGATCACAAGCAGGCGTGGGTGGAGCGCATCGGCGACGAGTGCCAGGCCAACGACATCCCCTTCTTCCTCGAGTTCGTTGGATACGAGGAGGGCGCCGACGAGAAGGGGCTCGAGTACGCGAAGCGCAAGCCGGAAATCGTCACCAAGACGATGCAGGAGTTTACGAAGGACCGATACGGCGTCGACGTCATGAAGGTCGAAGTGCCGATCAACATGAAGTTCGTCGAGGGCGCGAAGATCTTCGCCGGACAGAAGGCCTACTCGAAGCAGGAAGCGATGGACCATTTCCGCCGCTCGGCAGACGTGGCCACGAAACCCTTCATCTACCTCTCGGCTGGCGTGAGTAACGCCGAGTTCACCGAGTCACTCGAACTCGCCGGCGAAGCGGGCACGCGATTCTCGGGCGTGCTCTGCGGACGCGCGACGTGGAAAGAAGGCATCCCGGTCTTCGGCAAGCAGGGCGGCCAGGCCTTCCGCAACTGGCTGGAGGGCGAGGGCGTCGTCAACATCAACAACGTGAACGCCCGACTCAAGGCAGCGCGCCCGTGGTTCGAGTTCTACGGTGCCAAAAGCGCGGACGAACTGCCGCGAAAGGGCTAAGACATTCGCGAACCGGGAGTTCGACAACGGCGGCTGGTGCTTCACCGGCCGCCGTTTTTACGTTCAGCGCAGTTCCCGGCGCAATGAAGTCCCGATGAACGTAGGCGAGCGCGAGCCGCTTTCGGAGCGCCGGGGAATCTGCGGCACTGGTCACGCGCCCGATTTCGCGCGCGCCTTGCAGCACGATGTCGCCGGGCTGCGCGGAGGCGTCCAGCGCGAGTCCGACCAGCTTCTTCGCAACTCGCCCGCCGCCCCGATGCAGCACGCGGATGATCACTTCCTGCCCGACATAGCAGCCCTTTGTCAGGCTGATGGCCCGATCTTCAATACCGGCTTCAAGCGGAATCGTGGTCGAGTCCATGTCAACCAGGAAGCGAGGAATGCCGGCTTCGATCCGCGTGACGTCGGCCGTTTCAGGATTGATGAGAACGGCGCCTTCTTCCAACAGCACCTCGATCAGAGCGGCCTCGTCCGGCGACGGAACGACCAGGTCTACCCCCTCGACTCCGATGTCAGCGCTTGCGAGCTCATACCGAGCCGCGTTGCCCTTCGCCTTCAGGGTGGCGAGGATCTCGCCGGTCTTCGGACCGTAAAGGCCGATCTGTGCCAGCGTTGCCGTGACGTCCTCCACCGTGACGTCTTCCGTGATCACGAACATGTCCAGGTGGGCGCGGACCGCCTCCGTCACGGCGGCCTCCAGATCGAGCAGGAGCTCATCGCCCAACTCGAACACACGCATGTCGGAGATCATGCGGCCCTGTGCAGTCAGAAGGGTCGCGTAACACCCTGTCCCCGGAGTGAGCGCCGCGATGTCGTTCGAAAGGAGTCCCTGCAGGTAAGATCTGCGATCGGCACCGCGGAGCAGCAGTCGCCCCCGGTCGCGGCGCGGGAATACGCCGGCGCCTTCATGCAGGGCGCGGTACTGATCCAGTGAAAACATGGGTGGCGCTGGTATCCTCAATACATGCCTTTCATCCGCAATTGTACTGCCGCGCTCATATGCGCCATGGCGGCGCTGACAGCGTGGCCGGCGCTCGCGCAGCAGACAGCCCCGAAGCCGGAAACGCAGGCGGAGTTCCTTATCTTTTTCGGCGGGCGGCAGATCGGCCGCGAGCAGGTCACGGTGACCCGCTCAGGCGGCAACTGGATCATCGCCGGGACCGGCAATCTGGCAGCGCCGGTCGACGTGATCACAAACCGGTTCGAAGCCAAGTACTCCGCTGACTGGCAACCGCTGGAGTTGCGCATCGACGCGACGATGAGCGGCAAGCCGCTGTCGCTGGCCACGTCGTTTGGCCTCACCACCGCAGTGAACGAAATCACCCAGGGTGGGAACACCAACTCGAAGACCGACCAGGTCTCGGCACGCACGCTCATCCTCCCCAACAACTTCTTCGGAGCGTATGAGGCGCTCGCTGCGAAGCTCGCCACGGCAAAGCAGGGAGCGGATCTTGCGGCCTACATTGCGCCGTCCGCAGAGGTCAGGATCACGGTGAACGCCGTCACGGACGAGCAGGTGAAGTCCCCAGCCGGGACACTGGCCCTGCGCCGGTTCGAGCTGACCATCCAGAACCCGGGTGGGCCACTCGCCGCATCAGTGACCATCGACGGATCACGCCTCGCGCGCCTCGAGATCGCCGGCGCGGGTCTCGCGGTCGTCCGTTCCGACCTGGCAACGGTTGCTTCCCGGCCTCAGACGGCGCGTAATGCGACCGACATGGATGTCACGATCCCCGCTCTCGGCTTCAACCTTGCCGGGACGGTGACCACGCCGCCACAGGTTGCCGGCCGGCTTCGCCATCCCGCGATCGTTCTCGTCGCCGGCTCTGGCCGGGTCGACCGCGAGGCGCGCGTCGCCGGAATCCCGATCTTCACGCAGCTTGCCGGAGCGCTCGCGGAGCGCGGCTTCCTGGTCCTCCGCTACGACAAGCGCGGCGTCGGCCAGAGCGGCGGGCGCGATGAGACCGCCACGATCGAGGACTATGCCGACGACGTGCTCTCGATCGTGACCTGGCTCAAGAAGCGCGACGATGTCGACGATAATCGGATCGCACTTGCCGGCCACAGCGAGGGTGGTGCCGTCGCCATGATCGCCGCCTCGGAAAAAGACGACGACATCGAGTCGCTCGTCCTGCTCGCGGCGCCGGGTACGCGGGGGGCTGAACTGATCCTCGAGCAGCAGCGCCATAGCCTCGACCTGCTCAAGGTCAGCGAGGCCGAGCGAAAAGCCAAGATCGACATCCAGGAGCGCATCCAGACCGCCGTCATCAGCGGCGTCGGGTGGGAAGGCCTGCCGCCCGAGTACAGGAAAGCCGCCGATACGCCCTGGTTCCGGAGCCTGCTTCAGGTACGATCCCACGGCAGTCATGAAGCGCGTGAAGCAGCCGATTCTGCTCGTGCAGGGTGACCTGGACAAACAGGTATTCCCGCATCACGCCGACAAGCTGGCGGAGCTGGCGCGCGCACGCGACCGGAAGGTCGCGGTCGAGGTCGTCCACCTCCCCGGCGTGAACCACCTGCTCGTCGCCGCTACGACCGGTGAGGTCAGTGAGTATCCGATGCTTGCCGACAAGAAGGTCGTGCCTGAAGTTGCGACCAAAATTGCCGAATTCCTGAAGCGCTAACGTTCACTTCAACCGATTGGCTTTCTAGACGATGTGGATTTTGAAGACAGAAGAAGGTGCGGATCCCGCCCTGACGTTTCGGATACTGCCTGGCGGCGTGAGAACAGCAGGACGTTCACCCGGCGCCAACTTCATTGTCGATGCGGCGCTCGTGTCACGGATTCACTGCCGGCTGACCGCAGGTGCAGATGACATCGAGATCGTGGATCTCGACAGCACCAACGGCACCTTCCTGAACGGCGAACGGATCGAGAAGCGTGCGGTCGCGCGGCCCGGCGACCGGATCGGGATCGGCCGCGTCGAACTCACCGTCAACGAAGGAATGGATTCGACCGACGCTCCTGACCAACCGTCGTAGCCGGTCCGTGCCCTGAGTAGACCGGCGTTCCGTCCGGGAAGCTGAAAAGGACGTCGCGGATCGAGCGCAACAGGATCTCGAGGTCGCCCCCGGGCAGATCGGTTCGGCCGATCGATCCGGCAAACAGCGTGTCGCCGACGATGAGGATCCGGCGTTCGGTTGGCCCCTGCGTTCGCGGGTCGCCGTTGACCGCGAGACAGACGCCGCCTGGGCAATGACCGGGCGTATGATGGACCGCGATCTCGTACTCGCCGAATCGGAACGTCTGATCCGGCGCATAGAAGTGATCGACGGCCGGCTGCGGCTCCACCTCGAAGCCGAACATCCTGCCCTGCTGGACGACAGCTTCGTAGAGGAAGTTGTCATCCTGGTGCAGCCACACCGGCACCCCGAGGGCCCGTTTCGCCGCCGCTACGCCGGTGATGTGGTCGAGATGGGCGTGCGTCAGCAGAATAGCTACTGGTTTCAGGCCATGTTTCTCAACTCCTGCCAGCAGGAGGTCCACTTCATCGCCGGGGTCGATGACCACCCCCTCGCGGGTGGCCTCGCAGCCGAGGACGAATCCGTTTTTCATAAAGGGCGGAACGGCGTGGGTTTCGAGAATCATGAGCTGATCTGATCCCCATTTTCGCATTCCGGTGTGAGATGACTGACACCAAATATCGCGAAGCAAAACGAGTTCATACGAGCGTGCTGGCGGCAGCGGAAAAGCGGCTGCTGATCTGGATGGCCGAGCGCCTGCCGGACTGGGTCAATTCAGACCACCTGACCGTCCTCGCCGGCCTGGCGATGGCGGTCGCGGGGATCTGCTATTGGATCGGGCCGGGCTCGACTCTCGCGATGGGCGTGGCGATCCTGATGCTGGGCCTCAACTGGTTCGGCGACAGCCTCGACGGCACGCTCGCGCGCGTGAGACACCACGAGCGGCCCCGGTATGGCTTCTACGTGGATCACGTGCTGGACGTCATCGGCATCCTCTTCCTGCTGGCCGGCTTTGCGCTGGGCGGGTTCATGACGCCGCTCGTTGCCGCCGGGTTCCTGGTCGCGTATTACCTGCTGATGGTTGAAATCGCGCTGGCGACGCACGCCGTCGGAACCTTTCGGATCTCGTTCTGGAAGTTCGGTCCGACTGAACTTCGGATCCTGCTGGTGATCGGGACGCTGCAGATCCTGCGGTCGCCATATGTGTCGATCGCGGGTGAACGGATGCTGCTGTTCGACGTCGGGGGCGTGATTGCGGCCGCGATTCTTGGCGCGACCTTCCTCGTCTCGGCGGTGAAGAACGGACGCCTCCTGTTCAAGCTGGAACCGCTGCCGGGCAAGACGGTGCCGAAGAATCACGCGGCCAGCGCAGAGTTCGCAATTAAGATGAACTCATGATCCTGGTGGCCGTCGACGATCTCATGTTCTCGTCCAAGATCCGCGCTACCGCCAAGGGCGTCGGCGCGGAGATCAGCTTCGCGCGAACGCCGCCTGAGATCATCACCCAGGCGCGCGAGCTGAAGCCGTCCCTGATCATCTTCGACATCAATAGTGCGAAGGCAGACGCGGTCAACACGGTGGCGGCGTTGAAGGCCGATCCAGAGCTCCAGGGGATCCCGACAGCAGGATTCGTGTCGCATGTCGACACCCGGATGATCATGGCGGCGCGCGAGGCCGGCATGGACCAGGTGATGGCGAGGAGCGCGTTTGCCGCGAACCTCGCCGAGATCCTGACCGAAGGAACACGCTGACGCTGGCGGAGATCGACGCCGCGGCAGCACGGCTCGAGGGCCGCGTCCTGCGCACGCCCTTGCGGCACTCACCCTGGCTCTCCAAAATCGCTCGAGGCGAGGTGTTCCTCAAGCTCGAGACATTGCAGCCGACCAACTCCTACAAGATTCGCGGCGCCACGAACGCCGTCCTGAAGCTCGCGTCTTCTACTAGCGGTGTCTCGGCGTCGATCGTCACCGCGTCGGCCGGCAACCACGGCCGCGCCATGGCGCACGCCGCCGCCGCGGCCGGGTTGCACCTCACGGTCTACGCACCTCAGAACGCACCGAAGACGAAACTAACCGCCATCCGCGAGGCCGGAGCGGAGTTGCGCCTGTGCAGCGACTACGACGAGGCCGAGAGGCGCGCCAAGGAACATGGCGCGCGCGGCGCCGGCGTCTACATTTCACCCTACGCCCACCCCGACGTCATCGCCGGCGCCGGGACCGTCGCACTCGAGATTCTCGCGCAGCTTCCCGAGGTCGAAACGATCGTGGCGTCGATCGGGGGCGGTGGACTGATCAGTGGTATCGCGATCGCAACAGCGGGCCGCGCCGAGGCGGCGGGCGTCGAGGTCGAGGCGTCGACGCCTTTCACGTCAGGCTTGAAGGCCGGACGAATCGTGGAGATCGAGGTCGGCGAAACCCTGGCCGACGGCCTCAGCGGCAATCTCGATCCCGACACCCCGACCTTCGCCATCGTCCGTGATCACGTCAGACGAATTGCGGTCGTGTCAGAAGGTGATCTTCGCGAAGCGATGCGCGGCGTGGCGTATCACGAGAAGCTGATCATCGAGGGGGCCACGGCGGCGGCCGTTGCGGCGGTCGTGTCAGGAAAGCTGGACGTTCAGGGCAAGAAGGTCGTCATCGTCCTGTCGGGCGCCAACGTGGACCTGGATCGCTGGGCCGCAATCGCTCTTAGCTAACAGCTCACAGCTCTCAGCTCTCAGCTCTTCGGCTCTTCGGCTCTTCGGCTAGCTGAATGCTGATAGCTGATAGCTGATAGCTGATAGCTACCTCATCATCCACCAGACCACTGCGCCGAGGGCCGCCACGCCTGCGCCGCCGGCAACCCAGACCGCTGTCGGAGTTCGATCGGCCTCGTCGTCGACCGGGAGGAGGAACTCGCCACCCTTGTCCTCTGGGCGGACGTCGAGCGCCGCCGCCACACTCCGCAGCTGTGCCGAAAACGACGCCGCACTCTGAAATCGGCCTTCGACCGTCTTGGCGAGGGCGCGGACGGCGATCTCGTCGAGCTCCACCGGAATGCCGGGTGTAGTCGCCGAGGGCCGCGGCGGCGTGACGGTTACGACGTTCATCACCGTCGCCGGCACGGAGGGCGCCTTGAACGGATTCTGCCCCGTCAGCATCTCGTGCAGGATCGTACCGAGCGAGAACAGATCAGCGCGGCCGTCCGTTTCCCCGCCAAGCGCCTGCTCTGGTGCCATGTAGCTGGCGATCACGGAGTCTTCGTCGGGCAGTGATTCGGGGGCGCGCGCCGCAGCGCGTCGAACCAGGCCGCCCCGCGTCCAGCGCCACATGCCGAAATCAAGCAGTTTCGCGCTGCCCTTCGCCGTCACGCCAATCGTCTCGGGCCGGAGGTCACCGTGGAGGACGCCGGCGGAATGGCCGTCGGCAAGCGCGTCGGCAATCTGGATGCAGAGTTCAACCGCGCGACGCGGGTTCATGGGGCGGCCGCCCATCTCCTCGTGAAGGGGCGCGCCCACCGCGAACTCGTAGACGAAGTAACAGACCCCGGCCGATTCGGACGCTTCGAACAGGGCGGCGATGTTGGGATGGGACAGCTTCGCTGCCAGCCTCGCCTCGTCGAAGAGGGCGGTGCGGCGGGTATCGTCGGCGACCAGCGCCGGATCGAGAATCTTCAGCGCGACGGTGCGCCCCACCTTCGTGTCGCGGGCCCGGTAGACCTGGCCAATTGCCTCGCGGCCGATCGGCTCGAGCAGGTTGTAGTGTCCGATCGATTGCTCTGTCACTGCTGAATTATAGTCATCCAAGCAAACCCATCCTGCGTCTAACGGCCATGCCAATTTTCCATGACGTCAAAATCGCCGTTCGCCGATTGGCGGCACGGCCGGCCTACACGCTGCTGATCCTCGGCACGCTCGCGCTTGGGATCGGCGCCGCCACCGCCGTATTCAGCGTCGTCGACCAGACGATTCTCCGGCCGGCGCCCTTCCCCCATGCGGACCGGCTCGTTGACGTCATGCACATCCATAGCGTCAGAAAGAGCGGCGGCAGCTCGATGACGCCGCAGAAGACGCTCGGATGGCAGGGGCAGCCGTCGCTCTTCGAGCGGCTTGAACTCTATTCCCACCAACAGATGGACGTCACCGGCGGTGCCGAGCCCGAACGGCTGACCGGGCTCAACGTATCGCTGGGGCTCTTCGAGATGCTCGCAGCGCGCCCCCAGGTCGGACGGTCCTTTTCAGTTGGTGACGGAACACCTGGCTCGGAACGCGTCGTCCTCATCAGTGATGCGGTCTGGCGCCGCCGCTTCGGTGGCGAAGCCGACGTCCTCGGTCAACGCATCAAGCTCAACGAGACCGACCACACGATCGTCGGGGTGATGCCGCGCCGATTCCGGTTGCTGAGCGAAGAAGAATCTTTCTGGCTGCCGGTGGACCTCCAGGCGTTCGCCAGCGACACCAGGTTCCAGGGCTACGGCATTGGCCGGCTCGCCCCTGGCGTCCGGCCAGAGGATGCCCAGAAGCTCGCTGACGTCCTCACCGAACGCATGGACAAAGAGATGCCGATCCCGATGACATGGGGACTCGGGATCGAACGCAAGCACATCGCGCGGGTCGATGCGACGACGAGAACTGCGCTGTTCGTGCTGCTTGGTGCCGTCGGTTTCGTTTTGCTCATTACCTGCGCCAACGTCGCGAACCTGTTCCTCTCGCAGGCACCAACGCGTCAACGTGAGATGGCCGTGCGTTCAGCGCTTGGTGCAAGCCGGGCAGCACTGGTGCGGTCGGTGCTGGTTGAGAGTCTCCTCCTCGCACTCGTTGGCGGCGCCCTCGGAATCGTGCTGGCGAACTGGGGCGTGGGCGCGATCCTCGCCGCCGCACCCGAGCGCATGGTGTCCCTCAGCACCACGCCCATTGAGGTCGACGGACGGGTCCTCGCGGTTGCGTCAGTTCTGACGATCCTGACCGGATTCATCTTTGGACTGTTGCCCGCTTTCCGCGGCTCGCGTCCCAATCTCGAGACGACGCTGCGGACCGCCGGCGGATCCGGCGCTCGGGGATCCTACGGCCGAGTCCCGGGAAGCCTGGTCGTGCTCGAGGTCGCCTTCGCCGTCATCCTGCTGGTCGGCGCGGCGCTGATGACGCGCACACTCTCAAACCTGAATGCGATCGATGCCGGCTTCGAGCCGGACGGTCTCATCACCATGCACATCGCGCTGCCTTCCGACCGCTACCCGGACATGAAGGCGTATGTCGCCTTTTTCGATACGCTCAGCGAGAAGCTCCGCGGCATGCCGGGGATCAGCGGCGCGGCAGTGAGCCAGGGCGCGCCGCCGAGGATAGGCGGCATCTCGTTCGGTCGTCCAGAGATCGAAGGCCATGGCACACCGGATACCAAGACGATGGTGATCCCAAATGGCATGGTCGCCTCGACCTACTTCGACACGCTGGGGATTCCGCTCGTCGCCGGCCGCAACTTCCAGCCGGGCGAGCCTGAGGGCGGCGTCATCATCAGCAAGGCATTCGCGGACAAGTACTGGCCGAAGGGGCACGGCAACGCCGTGGGCGGCCGCTTCCGCATGTCTGCCACCTGGCCGTGGTACACGGTCGTCGGCATCGCCGGCAGCGTGCAGACATCGGCCGGCGGTGACGACCGTTCAACGATCCAGTATTACCATCCGTACATCGCCCGGCCCCCGAAGCCAGCGGCACCTGGATCCGCCCCGGCAGCCGTCGCGGCGGCACAAGCAAAGCCATCCGCAGCGCCTCGCCGCAGCTACGGATACGCTCAACTGATCGTGCGTGCCGACAACCCGTCCAGGGCGATCCCGCTCATCAAACAGCAGATCTGGTCCATCGATCCCAATCAGCCGGTCGAGAAAGTTGCGCTCGTCGCCGACACCTACGCGGAGATGTTTGCGAAGCAGCGCTTCGTGCTGATGCTGATGGGGGCCTTCGCGCTGGTTGCGCTCGTGCTGACGGCAGCGGGGATCTTCGGTGTGCTATCTCAGGCCGTTGCACAGCGGACGCGGGAGATCGGGATCAGGATGGCTCTCGGCGCCAGGCCCGCCGACGTAATGAAGCTGGTCGTCTCGCGCGGGATGGTCCTCACTGCGACCGGCGCCGTGCTCGGCATCGGCGCCGCGCTCGCGCTTGTCAAGACGCTGCGCACGCTGCTGTACGGCGTCGAGCCCACCGATCCAACGAGCTTCGCCGTCGTCACCGCCCTGCTGCTGGCGGTCGCGCTGATCGCGTGCTGGCTGCCAACCCGCGCCGCGATGAAGGTGCACCCCGCAGTCGCCTTGAGGACTGAATAATTCCAAACTTCAAACTCCAAACTTCAAAGACGTTGGGAGAGATTTCTCGGTTTTGGAGTTTGGAGTTTGGGATTTGGAGTTTACTTTTTGGGCGGCTGTGAGGGGCGCAACTCAATTCGGCTGGGCAACGTGCGGGACGGGGTCGTGATCAGATCCATCACTACGTCGGCAACGTCCTCGATCTGGATCTTCCACGGCGCCTTGTCGCGGCCGGTTGGGCCGCCAAAATCTGTCGCCACGGAGCCAGGCATGATGTAGCTGACGCGGATGCCGTCGTGCCGTACTTCCTGCATCAACGCCTCGCTGAACTGGTTCAGCCCGGCTTTCGACGCGCAGTACGCCGCACCGCCGGTGAACGCGTTTTTTCCCGCCAGGCTGCTGATGTTGATGATCCAGCCGCCGCCGCGCTTGCGCAGCTCCGGGAGGGCGGCGTGACAGCAGTAGAACACGCCATTGAGATTCGTGTCGATTACCTGGCGCCATTGTTCGACGGACATATCCGCGACGTTGGCGAACAGGCCGACGCCCGCATTGTTGATCAGGATGTCGAGACCGCCGAAGGCGCGGATCGCTTCGTCCACCGCGTGGCGTGCGTCTTCCGGCTTCTGCACGTCTGCGCGCACCTGCAGCAGGTTCGGCGCGGTCGGACCCTGCCCTGACCGGCTGGTGGAAATCACCGACGCACCGGCTCTTGCGAGCGCGGCCGCGATGCCAGCCCCGATCCCCTTGGATCCACCGGTGACGAGCGCAACCTTCCCCGACAGATGCGACGATGACGTAGTCATGCGACTAGAATAAATCACTCCTGATGTCGGTCATTGCGATCATCGGCGCCGGGCCGCTCGGCGCGGCACTTGCGCACAAGCTGGCGGGTCGCGGCCGCGTCGCCGAAGTACGGCTCATCGACCCGCAAGAAGCCGTGGCGAAGGGCAAGGCACTCGACATCCTGCAGTCCGGTCCAGTCGAAAACGCCCATGTGAGAGTATCCGGCACCGGCTCCCTCCACGCCGCAGTCGGAGCCGACGTCATCGTCTTTGCCGACGACGTCGCCGGCGCTGAACACTCGGGTGAAGCAGGCCTTGCCCTCGTCCGGCAGCTGCAGACGGCAGGCTCCTCGGCGCCGCTGCTGTTCGCCGGCGCGACCCAGCGTCAACTCATGCAGCCCTGCGTCCGCGAGCTGCATATCCCGTCCGCTCGCGTCCTCGGATCTGCGCCCGCGGCGCTGGCATCGGCCCTGCGGGCGCTCTGCGGTGCGATTCTCGATACGTCCGCCGCGGAGGTTTCTCTACAAGTCGTAGGCGTCCCGCCGAAGGGGACGGTGGTGGCGTGGCAGGAAGGCACTGTCTCGGGCCAGCCGCTCACCGCGGTGATGGGGGCACACGAGATCGCAGCGCTCTCATCGCGGATCCCGGGCCTCTGGCCGCCGGGACCGTACGCGCTCGCGTCGGCAGCCGCCCGCGTGGCCGAAGCGCTGTGCTCGGGCTCGCGGCGTCAGTATTCCTGTTTCGTGGATGTCGGGCGCGGCAGGGTCGCCGCAATGCCGGTCGTGCTCACCCGTGGCGGTCTCGCCCGTATCGTCGAACCTGTCCTCTCGGCGCAGGAGCGAACGATGCTGGACAACGCGCTAACGACCTAGGGCTGCTGTGTTCCTGCTGTGTTTCTTCTGTGGCCCTAATGGATCTCGCGCTCGTGGAGCGTGAGTGCTCCCGCAAACTCGCCCATGTGTTCGCGGAGAATCAGGCGTCCGCGATGCAGGCGTGACTTCAGCGTCTGCGGCTTCACCTTCAGTACCGCGCTCGCCTCTTCGGTCGACAAGCCCTGGATGTCTCGCAGGATGACCGGCGTCCGATAGACCTCCGGCAGGTGCGTCAGCGCCTCGATCAGGCTGGTGCGCATCTGTGCCCGCAGCACGTGATCATCGGCAAGCGACGACCAGTCGGCCGGCTCCTGCGGCGTCACCTCTCCGTTTTCCGTCGCGATGTCGACCGCCTGCACTTCGTGCGGCCGGCTGAACCGGCTGGTGCGAAGCCGGGACATCGCGGTGTTGAACGTAATCCGGTAGATCCATGACGACAGCGCCGCGTCGCCGCGGAACAGCGCGATCTTCCGGTGCACTTTCAGCAGAACATCCTGGGCGACTTCTTCGGCATCTTCCCAGTTCTTCAGATATCGGAACGCAAGCTGGTGAATTCTCGGTCCGTATGTCGATGAGAGTTCGGCAACGGCCGTGGCGTCCCCAGCCTGCATCCGGCCGATCAATTCAGTTTCATTGGCCTGACGCATTTAGGAACCTCCGTGTAGGCAATAGAACACCCTACTTCGGCCCCTTATTCCGAACACTGTTCAATGACTGTAAGTAATTGTTAATAAAAGACTTGCTTGAAACGACTTCGCGGCCGAATCTTCAACCTCTTCCATGCTGATTTCACTACCGATGAGCTGGCTCAGAGAGGTGACGCCCTTGTCGGAAATGCCGCACGGAACGATCAGGTCGAAGTGGCTGAGGGCGGTATTCACGTTGAACGCGAAACCGTGGCTGGTCACCCACCGGGCGATCCGGACCCCGATCGCTGCGAGCTTCGCGTCCCCCACCCAGGCGCCGGTGAGTCCTGGAATCCGGCCCGCCTCCACGCCGAAGGACGCCGCCATCCGGATCATGACTTCTTCGAGGTCCCTCACGTACTGGTGAACGTCGCAGCGATCCGGCTTGAGATCGATGATCGGGTAGCCGACAAGCTGACCGGGGCCATGGTAGGTCACGTCGCCGCCGCGTCCGGTCTCGAAGACCTCGACGCCTTCAGCCTCCAGCCGCTCTGGGGAAGCGACGATGTGGGATCTGTCGTTGCGGGACTTGACGCCGAGCGTGATCACCGGTGGATGCTCGAGGAGCAAGAGCTGGTCTGGGATCGTCGCCCGCCTTGCGCTGCTCGACCAGCCTCTTCTGGATCTCGAGGCCCTCGGCGTAGGAGATCAGACCGAGGCGACGAACTTCAATGGTCCTCACGTGGTTAGCTCCAAGACGACTCGGCGGGGGATAAACCCCCGCCCCACATCGTCAGTGTCAGGCGACGATTCATCATCAGTGTGTGGCGGGGGTTTATCCCCCGCCAGTTGCGCTTACATCCAGCCGTCGTCGAAGTCCTCGAGGCGCTCCTTGACGAACGACAGGAAGCGGCCCGCGTCCGCACCGTCGATGAGCCGATGGTCGTAGCCCATGCTCAGGTTGCACATCGGCCGGATCGCGATCGCGTCGCCGATGACGACGGCGCGCTTCTCGATCGTGCCAACACCGAGGATCGCCACCTGTGGCTGGTTGATCAGCGGCAGGCCGTAGAGCGCGCCGAAGATCCCGGGGTTGGTGATGGTGAAGGTGCCGCCCTGGACTTCGTCCGGATTGAGCTTCTTCGACCGTGCGCGTGCGGCGAGGTCGTTGATGCCGCGGCTGAGGCCGAGCAGGTTCTTCTCGTCCGCCCTGCGGATGACAGGAACGATCAGACCGTTGTCGAGCGCGACCGCGATCCCGAGATTGATGTCCTTCTTGTAGACGATGTTCTCGCCGTCGATGGAAGCGTTGACCATCGGGAACTGGCGGAGTGCGTCGACGATGGCCTTGGCGATGAACCCCGTGAAGGTGAGCTTCGCGCCCGCCGATTCATAGGCCGCCTTGTGCTTGTCGCGGAGTTGGGTGACCTTGCCGAAATTTACTTCGTACACCGAGTAGACGTGCGGCGACGTGTGCGCGCTCATCACCATGTGCTCGGCGATCTTCTTGCGCATCACGCTCATCGGCACGATCTGCACGTTCTCGCCTGGCTTGTAGACCGGGCCTGGTGTGGGCACCGTGCGCGCTGATCCGCCTGTCGCCGGGGCGCTGGTCGAACCGCCCTGTGGTGAGCCTGTCGAACCGCCTGATTCGATGAAGCCGAGGATGTCGTGCTTGGTCACTCGGCCGCTGATCCCGGTGCCCTGGATCTGCTGGATGTCGACGTCGTGTTCCTTGGCAATCCTGCGGACGAGGGGCGAGGACTTCTGCCGCCGCAGTTCTTCTTTTGATAGCGGACCTGCGGGTCCGGCGGGCGCGGCGGCATTCGACGGACGCGCCTCTGAAACCGCGGATCGGTCGTCCACCGGCGTGCCCTTCGACGGCGTGGACGTTTCCTTCTGCCCGACGGCCGCGGCCGGCATCGCGCTGGCACCAGCGCCTGCGTCTGCGCCATCACCGGCACCGCCTGCCGCCGGCTTCTCGCCCGCCGCGCCGATGATCGCAACCACGCTGTTGACGGGGACCGTCTCCCCTTCCTTGACCTTGATCTCGGTCAGGACACCCGCTGATGGCGAGGGGATCTCGGCGTCGACCTTGTCGGTCGAAATCTCGAACAGCGGCTCGTCGCGATCGACCGAGTCGCCGACCTTCTTGATCCATCGGACGATCGTGCCCTCGGCAATCGACTCGCCCATCTGCGGCATCACAACGTTAGTTGCCATAAATCCTCAAAACGTTCGACGTGCTATGTGCTACGTGCGACGTGCGGTGCTACGTTCTACGTGCGACGTGCCGTGCGATGAGCCCGAACGTGCGCACGTCGCACCGCACGTCGCACCTCGCACGTTGCACCGCACGTCGCACGTAGCACTTCGCACATCGCACGTTCAATATTCAACCAGCTTCTTCGCTGCCTCGACGACCCTTGCGGCGCTCGGAAGGAAGGCGGCTTCCAGCGTCGGAGCGTACGGCACGGGCGAATCCAGCGATGCCACCCGCATGATGGGGGCATCCAGGTACTCGAACGCGTGCTCTCCAATTATGGCCGCAAGCTCGCCCCCGATGCCGCCCGTGAGGGTGGCTTCGTGCAGCAGCAGCACCCGGCTGGTCTTCGCCACGCTTTCCAGGATCGCGTCGCGGTCGAGCGGCGCGAGACTGCGAAGATCGATGACTTCGGCCTCGACCCCCTGCTCGGCCAGCGTCTTGGCGGCTTCGAGCGCGGTGTAGACCATGGCGCCGAACGTGATGATCGACAGATCCTTGCCCTCGCGGCGGACGGCGGCCTTGCCGAGCGGCACGATGTAGTCCTCGTCGGGCACTTCGTCCTTGATCCGGCGATACAGGAACTTGTGCTCGAAATACAGGACCGGGTCGTCATCCCGAATCGCGGCCTTCAGCAGCCCCTTGGCGTCATAGGCCGTCGACGGCTCCACCATCTTCAGGCCCGGCGTGTTGAGGAAGAACGCCTCGGGATTGAGGGAGTGGAACGGTCCGCCGCCGACGCCGCCGCCGCACGGGCCACGCACCACGATCGGCACGCCGGCGCCGTTGCGGTAGCGGCTCGTGGCGGCGAAGTTCGTGAGCATGTCGAAACAGCAGGCGATGAAGTCGATGAACTGGATCTCGCAGACCGGCCGCATCCCCATGTAGGAGGCGCCGATAGCGGACCCGACGATCGCCTGCTCCGAAATCGGCGAATCGATCACGCGCTTCTCGCCGTACTTGTCGATCAGACCCTCGGTGACCTTGAAGGCGCCGCCGTAGGGACCGATGTCTTCGCCCATCACGAACACGCGCTCGTCGCGCGCCATCTCGTCGAAGAGCGCCTGTCGGATCGCTTCGAGGTAAGTGATTACTGGCATGGATTAATGCGCAAAAGGAGACTTCACAAATTCCAGCTTCGGCTGGGCGAAATCGTCACCGGCGTAAACGCCGCGCGCGACGGTGGCCGGATCCGGCATCGCCGACTGCTCGGCCAGGTCGGCTTCGTCGGCCGCGTAGCTCTTCGCCATCTTGTCGATCTCGGCAATGCGCTTCTCGTCGGCGGCGCCGCGCTCGAGCAGGACCTTCGTGAAGCGCGCGATCGGGTCCTTGCTGCGCCACTCCTCGACGATCTCCTTCGGCACGTACCGGGCATCGTCGTGTTGCGCGTGCCCTTCCATGCGCATGGTATCGATGCCGATCAGTGACGCACCCTCGCCGGCACGGGCCCGATCCACCATCCGCTTCGCGACGTCGTAGACAGCGAGGATGTCGTTGCCGTCCACCATCTCGTGCGGGATGCCGTAGGCCGCGGCCCGCTCGTCGATCCGCTTGATCAGCATCTGCTTCGCAATCGGCGTCGAGTAGGCGAACTTGTTGTCTTCCGCGACCACGACGAGCGGCGCCTTCTGGACGGCCGCGAAGTTCAGCCCCTCGTGAAACGCGCCGGTGCTGGTGGCGCCGTCGCCGATCCACGCCATCGAGACGAGCGTCTTGCCCCGCATCCGCGCGCCCATGCCGATCCCAGCCGCGACCGGGATCGAGTCGCCAAGCATGCTGATTGGCCCGACGACGACAGGTTCGCCGTCCCCGCCAGGTTCGCCACGCGTCCACGCCGGCATGTGGACGATGTGGATGTTGAGGTCGCGGCCGCGGGTATTCGACTCGCCCTTCGCCATGTACTGGAGGAAGATCTCGCGAGGCCGGATCCCCATCGTCATCAAGGCGCCCATGTTGCGGATCAGCGGCAGCACCGCGTCTGATTTCTCCAGCGCGTAGGCGGTGCCGACCGATTCACCCTCCTGGCCAAGGCTGCGATAGAGGCCGCCGATGACCTTGCTTTGCCGGAACAGGATGACGAGCCTCTCCTCGATGTCGCGCGCCAGCCGCGCGAACCAGTACATCTCCAGAAGCTGATTCGAGCTCAGGGAATCAGACGGCTTGTGGGTTATTCATCGCCTTAGGCATGGGTGAACAAGTAGCTATCAGCTGTCAGCTATCAGCGAGTGCTGGAAGCTGAGAGCTGAAGGCTGAAAGCTGAGAGCTCCTAAGCATGGATGGCTGCGCCATGGGCGGCGTGCGCCGCTTCACCGACCGCCTCCGACATCGTCGGGTGGGCATGGATGGTGCGGACAAGCTCTTCGACCGTGCATTCGAGCTTCAGGGCGACAGTGGCCTCGGCGACGAGCTCGGTGGCGCGCGGCCCGATCATGTGAACGCCGAGGATCTCGTCGTACTTCTTCTCGAACACGATCTTGACGAACCCCTCGGTCTCACCCGCCATGCGAGCGCGGGCGAGGACGCCGAACTTGAAGACGCCGGTCTTGACCTCGTAGCCGCGCTCCTGCGCCGCCTTTTCGGTGAGTCCGACGCTGCCGATCTCAGGCGCGCAATAGGTGCAGCCGGGGACCTGCTCGTAATTGATCGGTCGGTACTCTTTGCCGGCAATCCGCTCGGCGAGGACGATCCCTTCCGCCGATGACAGGTGCGCGAGCTGTGGATGGCCTGGCTTCTCGAAAGTAATGACGTCACCGATTGCCGAGATGCCAGGGACGTTGGTCTTGAATTCCTTGTCGACCCTGACGTAGCCGCGCTCCATCTGCAGGCCCGCCTCTTCGGCGCCGAGTCCGGTCGTCACGGGCCCGCGGCCGATGGCGACGAGGAGGTATTCGGCATTGATCTTGGCCGTCTTGCCGTCCGGCGTCTGGGCCTCGATATCGACGCCGTTCGCGCCCGCCTTCGCGCTCGTCACCTTGGTGCCGGTCAGGAGCTTGATCCCCTGCTTCTTGAACGACTTCTCGAGCTCGGCGGAAACCGCCTCGTCCTCGATCGGCACAATCCGCGGCAGCAGCTCGATGATGGTGACCTCGCTCCCGAACTGGCGGAAGATCGATCCGAATTCGACCCCGACGGCACCGCTCCCCATGATGACGATCGACTTGGGGATCTCCTTCATGTGGATCGCTTCGTCGCTCGTGATGATGCGCTTGCGATCGATCTCGATGCCGGGAACGCTGCGCGGCGTCGAGCCGGTCGCGACGATGATCTCCTTGCGGGCGGTGAGGGTCTGCTTTTGACCCTCGGTGACCTCGACTTTGCCTTTGCCGGCGAGGCGCGCGCTGCCCTTGATCCAGTCGATTTTGTTCTTCTTGAACAGGAGCTCGATGCCGCCGGTGAGACCCTTGACGATCTTGTCCTTGCGGGCGTGGACCTGGTTCATGTCGATGCCGACGGCGGCCTGGCCGATCGTCAGGCCCCATTCCTTCCAGTCCTGCGCGATCTTCAACGCGTGGGCATGCTCGAGGAGCGCCTTGGTGGGAATGCAGCCCCAGTTGAGGCAGGTCCCGCCCAGCACCGGTGCACGCTCGACAACTGCGGTCTTGAGGCCAAGCTGCGCGGCGCGAATCGCGGCCACGTAGCCGCCTGTACCGGAGCCGATCACTACGACGTCGTATTCGTTACTCATTCTTCTTTTTCCTATCGGCGGGGCCCCCTGCACCCCGCCTGGCTCGCTTCACTCGTTCGCGCTTCGCCAGCTCACTCCGTTTCGCTCGCTTTCTTTTTCATCGATGAAAGCGGGACGAACGTCACCGCGGACGGAGCCGCCGGGGCCGGCGGATTCTCGTCGATCTCGGGATCGAGCCGCTGGACCTGGGAGCGCAGACGCGTGTAGTCGTAACGCAGCTCCCAGTACCGACTGCGTCAGCGCCTCGAGCTTGCGAGCAGCGCGGCGCGCGGTCGCCAGCGCGAGGAGCGCGACAACGAGAGCTAGCCCAGAGAGAACCACAACCGCATCACGTTATCACACGGAAATGTTCGGAGTATCGAGTAGAATTCGCGCCAAATGGCGGCTGCCAAGACCATCCTGATCTGCGATGACGATCAGGGCATGCGGGACACACTGTCGGCAATCCTCAAGCGCGATTACAAGGTGCTCACCGTCTCGAGTGGCGAGTCGGCCCTGGTGCTGCTGCGCGAGGAAGACATCGACCTGATCCTCCTCGACGTCCGGCTGCCCGGGATCACCGGCTTCGACGTCCTGCGGATCGTGAAGGAGAACTACGGCCTGATCGAGTGCATCATGATCTCGGCCATCAACGAGGTCGAGACCGCCGTCCAGGCGATGAAGCACGGGGCCTACCACTACATCACCAAGGAATTCGACTACGACGAGCTGCGCTCGCTGGTGCGGAACGCGTTCGAACGGCAGGACCTCAATCGCCAGGTGATTACGCTCAGCGCCCAGGTCGCCGAACAGAGCGAGCGGGAGTTCCTGATCGGCCCGAGCCGACAGATCCGCGACATCGTCGATCTGGTCCAGAAGGTGGCCAAGCTCTCGGCCACGGTCTTGATCCTCGGCGAGAGCGGCACCGGTAAGGAGCTGCTCGCTCGGCTCCTGCACCGTGAGTCGGGCAAGCGCGACGCTCCCTTCATCGCGGTCAACCTCTCCGCCATCCCCCACGAGCTCGTGGAGAGCACCCTCTTCGGCCACGAGCGGGGTGCATTCACGGGCGCGCACAAGCAGCAGCTTGGCAAGTTCGAGCTGGCGACGGGCGGCACGCTGTTCCTGGACGAGATCGGGGATCTCCGGTTCGACCTCCAGGCAAAGCTGCTGCGCGCGATCCAGGAAGGCGAGATCGAGCGCATCGGCGGCTCGAAGCCGATCCGGACCGACTTCCGCCTGATCGTGGCCACCAACGTCGACCTCGAGAAGGCGGTCAAAGAATCGCGGTTCCGCGAGGATCTCTTCTACCGGATCAACGTGATCCCGATCCGGATGCCTCCCCTGCGCGACCGCATCGAGGATCTGCCGGAACTGGCGCGACTCTTCCTGGATCGCTACCGCACCAAGTTCCGCAAGCCAGTCCGCGGGATCTCGGCTTCGGCGCTCAAGATCCTGTCGACCTACTGGTGGCCGGGCAACATCCGCGAGCTCGAGAACCTGATCGAGCGGCTGGTGGCCGTGAGCGACAAGGAATTCATCACCGATGAAGACCTGCCGCTCGAGTATCACTTCGCGAAACTCGATTCAGCCCCCGCAACCCAGGGTGAAACGCTCTTCCAGGAGGCGTGCGACACCTTCGAGCGGAACTTCATCCTGCGAGCCCTCGAGAAGAGCGACTGGAACGTGACTGCGACCGCAAAGTACCTGGGTTTGCCGCTCTCCACGCTCAAACACAAGATGTCCCGCCTCGATCTTCGCGACATCGCCCGGAAGCTGCGGGGCTAGACACGGGGTCAGATCTTGTTTCTTGCACGCAGTCTCTGTTAGTGGACACTTCGGTCAAGAAACACGGGAAGCCCCCATTTCCAGGCCAATCCCTTGGCCGTGCCGGCTAATCGGTTGGCTGGACAGTCGGCTTAACTGGCCTCGGAGGTCAAGAAGCTGACCCGATAGCGGTCGAAGGAGTCTGCCCGATTCCCGTGACTTTACGTATCTTCTCGGCGCCCTACCGGCCGACTTGCGACTCCTGCGACAGCGTTTGACGCCTTCGGAACACCTGTTGCACCAGGTTCCAGCGGCACGCCAGTGATCGCGTCCTTCACCAGAAAAACAACCTATTCGACGAGGCAGAACCTACAGCTCTGCCTTCGCGGGAGCACGAATGCAGGCTTCGATGTTCAACGTTCGAGTGCCCTTGCGCGATGTTGCAGGCAGCGACGACATCTTCCTCATGAACACCTTCACCGACGCACAGCTCGTGGTCGGACAGGACGTCGCGTCGCTCCTCGATCGACTCGCGGACCCTGCTACCCCTGATGTCCTCCACGGCCTGACATCTGACGAGCGGGCCGCCATCGAAACGCTCTCAGAGCATGGATTCATCGTGCCGGATCGTCCGGCGGAGCGGAACAAGCTGGAGGCGTTCTTCCACGACGTTCGCCACAGCGAGGACCAGCTTCGCGTCACGGTGTTGACGACGCTGCAGTGCAATTTCGCGTGTGACTACTGCATCCAGGGTGATCACGGCGACTACAACCGCACGGCGACGAAGATGTCGCTCGAGAGTGCGTCCCGCGTTGCCGGATGGATCGAGTCGCGACTCGATGAGACTCGCGCGTCGAGTTTTGTCCTCACGCTCTTCGGCGGCGAACCGCTGCTGAATCTGCCGGTCGCCTACTACCTGGCCGAGCGTCTCTGGACCGCAACCCAGGCACGCGGCGTCACGATGCAGATCAACGTCATCACCAATGGATTGCTGCTGACCCCCGAGGTCGTGGACCGCCTCAACCCCTGCGGCCTGAACGGGATCAAGATCACGCTCGACGGCGACCGCGACACGCACAACCGCATGCGTCCGCTGCGCGGCGGCCAGGGGACGTTCGACAAGATCATCAGCAACATCCGGAAGATTGCCGGCCGCTGCCGGATCTCGATCGGCGGCAACTTCGACGAGTCGTCGGTCGACTCCTACCCGGCCCTGCTCGACTACCTGGCCGCCCAGGATTTCGCTCCGCACCTGTCGCGGGTTGCCTTCAAGCCCGTCGTCCGCGACGTGATCGCGCGGGTGAGTGAGGGGCCGGCGCCCACCGAGCCGGGCAGAACCAAGTTCATCGGGCTGACGCCGATCGTCGAGGGCAAGCCGCTCGGCGGGACGTGCATGACGTCGGCAGGGGCAGGAGCAGCCGCGGCCGCAGGCGCGTGTGACACCTGCCATTTCGCCGCGGATCAGATGTCGTTTCTTCGGGACGAAACGAAGAAGCGCGGGTTCAAGACCAGCGATGGCGTCCACATGGGGCCCTGCGAGATCCACCGCAAGCACGCCCACACGATCGGACCTGACGGTGACATCTACGCGTGCCCCGGCTTCACAGGCGACAAGAAGATGGCGACGGGACACATCGATGGATCAGGCAGCGCGCTCCGCTCCCTGGCGGCACAGCGCTTCGAGCAGCTGGCAGCGTGGAGGGAGTGCCAGGACTGCGCCTTCATCCCGGTCTGCGCCGGCGGCTGCAGCGTGGCGTCCCACTCAGAGCTCGGGAACATGAACAAGCCGAGCTGTCACAAGAGAAGTTTCGAGGCCGGCGTCGTATCGATGGCCCGCGACGCGGCCGCCAGCATGGTGCTGGCGAACTGAAGGGCCCGGAGAACAGGAACAACGGACATGGACAAGACCAAGAAGACAGTGATCAAGAAGACCACCCTGCGCCCCTGGCTCGTGGATGTCGCGATCGAACATCTGCGCTAGCACCAGGCCGTCAGTTCCATAACCCGACCACCACTATCCAGGAGAGAACCGATGAAAATCACCGTCGTCAAGAAGGCCGAAGTGAAGAAGAACGCCGCCGACGTCCCGTCATGCCCCTTCATCGTCGAAGACATGCTTCCCGGCAGGAAGTAGCTGCGTGGTGGTGCGGATGAGACACTAGACCGTCCATGCGCTCACCTCAGTTGCGGGCAGGTCGATCGGCGGGAGCGCTGGCGCTCCTGCTGATCGCAGTCTTTGTCAGCGGGTCGTGCCGTTCCGGCACCGCATCACCGGACAGTATCGACGCGCCGATGCTTCGGATTGGTTTCGGCATCGGGACCAGCCTCCAGACGTCAAGCCTGTCGTCACTGACAAACCTGTTCTATGCGGAGCCGCTCTTCAACCGGGAGCTGAACGGGCGTCTGACGCCCCGACTCGCAACGGATTGGGAGTGGGAGCTCGGCGGCCATAGTCTGAGGATCAGACTGAAGCCAGGGGTCGTGCTGCACGATGCCACCCCCATGACGGCTGAACTCGTGGCCGGACAGTTGCGCAGCCGGTTGCCGAAACCGGGTCGTCCCGGGGGGTGGGGATTCAACTACGTCACGAATGTCACTGCTGTCGATCCCGGGACGGTACTCATCGAGTTGTCGCAGCCGGACATCTTTCTGCTGACGGCCCTCAGTGACCTGAGAATCGTGCATCCGGCGCACGAGGATGTCGCAACCGGCCCCTTCCGGCTGGTCTCACCGCCGCCGCGGTTCGAGGCGATCCGGTTCGACCAGTACCATGGCGGCAAGACCGCCCTGGCGGGTGTCAAGATCATCACCTACGAAACTCAGCGCAGTGCCTGGGCCGCGCTGATGCGGGGCGAAGTCGATGTCGTCCAGGAGGTCAGCCGCGAGTCGGTGGAGTTCATGGAGAACAGCTCCAGGATCCGTAGCTATTCCTCTCTGCAGCCCTTCTACGTACCGCTGGTGTTCAACCTCAAGCACCCGATACTACGGAAGGTGGAAGTGCGACGCGCCCTGGTGCAGGCGATCGACCCGCCTGAGATCCTCGGACGTGCGCTTCGCGGACAGGGTCGCGTGGCGGACGGCCCCATCTGGCCGCTGCACTGGGCGTATGAAGCGGAGGGCGTCAAGCAGGACTTCAGCCCGGACGGATCGAAAGCGGCCCTGGACCAGGCCGGCTACCGGCAACCCAAACCGGTTCGCGCCGGCGAACTCCAGGCGCGTTTCAGCCTGCGGTGCCTGGTGAACAAGGAGGACCCGCAGGACGAACGACTCGCCCTGATGGTCCAGCGGCAACTGTTCGACGTCGGCGTCCACCTCGAGATCGAGCTTCTGCCGATGGAAGCTCTCATCGCTCGTATCGCCAAAGGAGACTTCGAGACCTACATGGTGCGGGCCAACGCGAGCCGAACATTGGAGAGAACCTACCGCTTCTGGCGGTCGACGGGGCCGATGAACACCGCCACTCAGAATTCAGGCTACACCGGGGCAGATGCCTTGCTCGATCAGCTTCGGCGAAGCACATCAGACGATGAGATGCGGGCCACGATCCGGGCATTGGCGCTGCGGTTTCGTGACGACGCCCCGGCGGCGTTCATTGCGTGGCTCCAGATTACGCGCGCCGTAGACGCGAAGTTCGATGTGGGCGCGGTACCCGGTGAGGACCCCTTCGCCAACATCTGGCGCTGGAAGCGTGCGGGGCAGCCGCGGTGATGAACGGCATCCGCGCCCGCTTCGCCCTGTTTGTCGCCGCGGCCGCAATAGCGCCGCTGCTGATCTACGGTGTCGTTTCGGTGCGGTCACTGTTTAGCGCCACCGAGCAATCGGTGGCCGCCGGCAACCTTGCGGTGGCGAGGGAAGTGGCCGCTCGCTTTCACGACTACTTCGAGAACAACCGGAGGATCCTCGAAGCCATCGGCAGCCAGATGCAGGACATGCAGCTCGCCGACTGGCAACAACAGCGGCTGTTGAAGAACCACGTCATGGATTTCGACGAGCTGCGCCAGATCTCCGTCATTGACGCGCAAGGCCGGCCGCGTTTCTCGACCCGCCAGGCCCCTGGGACGTTCGCCTGGCCGATCTCCGAGCCGCGGCGGTTTACCGTCGCGCCGCCCGAGATCGACGCCGACAAGCTGCCGACCACGCGGGTGGCGGTGCCGTTTGACGACGAGACCGCCCGCGGCGGCTGGATCGTGGCGGAGATTTCCCTCGAGCAGCTCTGGCGCGAAGTGGATCAAATCCACATCGGCAGCCGCGGCTTCGCCATGCTGATCGACGAGGAAGGACGTTTCATCGCCCACGGCGACCCGAACAAGCGCGCGCTCGCGGCGAACCGGACGCGAGCGACCGACGACGAGCGTCAGCTCGCTGGTCTCAGCGAGACGGCCATCCGCGAGCGGCTCCCCCGGGTCAGAACCGATTCCGACATGATGGTCGGCGTCGCCGCCACAATCGGAACCCCGAACTGGACGGTCATCATCGAACAGCCGGAAGACGAAGCGCTGGCGGTTGCGTATCGTCTCGAGCGCCAGCTCTATCTCGCGATCTGCATCGCCCTCCTGGGCACGGTTGCGGCCGGCTCGTGGTGGGGACGATCCTTCATCCGCAGGATCTTCGCGCTGATGAGAGTCACCGATGCGCTCGCGGCCGGCAAGATGGACGCTCGCGTCGCCCTCACGGGCCGCGACGAAATCGCGCAGCTTGGCACCCAGTTCAATGCGATGGCGGACCGGCTCGTCGAACTGCAGGACGAGATTCGCAAGCAGGAACGCCAGGTCATGTTCGGCCGGATCGCGGCCGGCCTGGTCCACGACCTGTCGCACCCGATCCAGACCATCGGCAACAGCTGCAAGCTGATTCAGCGGATCTTCGATGATGCGGAGTACCGCGTCACCTTCCGTCAGACCGTGGAACGCGAGCTCGGCACGGTCAAGCGCGTGCTCGACGATCTGCGCAACATCGCGCGGCCGATGCCGCTGGAACGCTTCGCGGTGGACCTCAACGTCTCGCTCCGCGAGGCGGTAGAGACGATGACGCCACTGGCGGAAACGGCGGGACTGACGCTGCGGGCCGAGCTCGCGCACGAACCGGCATACGTCGAAGGCGACCTGTTCGCGATGGGGCGCGTCCACCGCAACCTGATTCTGAACGCGATCCAGGCGACGGCTCCGGGGGGCCTGGTCGTTGCTGCCACCGAGGTGCAGCGGGATCGCGTCTTGATGAGAATCTACGACACCGGCTGCGGCATCCCGCCGGAGCGGCTGCAGGACATCTTCGAGGACTTCGTCACGACCAAGAGACGCGGCCTCGGGCTCGGGCTGGCGATCTCGAAAAAGATCACCGAGCAGCTGGGCGGCGAGATCCGGGTCACGAGCGAAGTCGGCAAGGGCACGACGTTCGTGCTGGAGTTCCCGCGCGCGGCGGCGCCGCCAATCGCGCGGATTGCAGGATAGCCAACGTGGTTTGGGGGAGACATGTTCGTAAAGCTGGTGAAGACATCGACCATCGAAGTGAACGGACGGGATTATCCACTGCGCTATTTCGAACAGCGCACAGGTCGGGGGGCGCAGCGATATAGCTGCGAGGTGCTGCTCGGCGGGTCGGACCGGATCATCATCGATGATGATTCGATGCCGAGCCTGGAGTCGCGCGTCGAGCGGCTGGCGCCGGCGACGGTCTATAGCCGGTTGCTGGCTGCCGCCAGCTGAAACACGGAACACACAGACCGTCACGGATTACACGGCCACGGAATACACGGACTACACGGCTTCTAGGCTCCGTGCAATCCGCGCAATCCGTCTGATCCGTGCAGTCGGTGTGCTACTTCTTGGGAAGAACGGCGTCCTTGAGTTGCTTGGCGATACGGGCCTTGACCACGGTCTTCGCCGCGATCTTGATCTGCTCGCCGGTTGCTGGATTGCGGCCCATGCGCGCCTTCCGCTTCTGCACCACGAGCTTCACCATCCCGGGAATGACAAATTCCCCGGACCGCTTCAGCTCCTTCTCCGCGAGCGTGTTCAGCTCATCGAAGAACTCCCGCGCCTGCGTCCGCTTCACTTCGAAGCGATCCGCGAAGTGCGAGAACAACTCTGATTTGCCCATGCGGCGGGCCTCTGCCATTGGATACCCCTTACTTCGGCGCGCTCAACAACTCCCGCATCGGCCGCGCGCGCAATCGGCGGCTGCGGAGAAAATGACGACCTTGTGGATCGATTCAGCCGGTATCCTATCGTTCTCCTTTTTCCGGTGTCAATCACGATAGACCCAAAAACCACGAAAATTCGGCCTGAATGCTACAATTTTTCGCATGCCCACGGCCACGCTCGAGACCTTCCCCAATCCGCGCCCAGGGCGGGATTATGAGATCGAAATCCGGTGCCCCGAGTTCACCTCGGTCTGCCCCAAGACAGGCCTCCCCGACTTCGGCGAGATCCAGATCAACTACATCCCCGGCGACCTCTGCCTCGAGCTCAAGGCGCTCAAGTACTACATGGTCGGTTTCCGGGATAAAGGGATCTTTTACGAAGCGGTCACCAATCAGATCCTCGATGACCTGGTCGGCGCCTGCAAGCCGAAGCGGATGACGGTGGTTGGGGACTTCTCGGTACGGGGTGGGATCTCCACGTCGGTCACGGCGGAGTACGAAGCGTAGGCGGTGCCCGAGGACTGCACGTCGCTGAGGTGCGGCGTGCTACGTGCGACGTGCGGTGCTGAAGGTGCGGGGCGACTCACGTGCGAGGTGCGGGGTGCGGTTGCACGAGTCGCGCGACGGTGCGCGCCCAGGTGCGCGCGCGGCTCGTCCCAGAACTCGGCGACGAGCAGGAGTGCTGATCGAGCGCGCGCTGGACCAAGCCCGCGCTGGACACCTCTGCCGCGGCCGTGGATCAGCCGCACTTCCCGGAAGCCCGCTTCATGCGCGGCCCGCACATATTCCTGCACGACGTCCACGACATCCCGCGGCGCGAAGGTGTGCAGATCGAGCGAAGTCTTCAATCGGTAGCTCGTGCACGTCACGCAGCACGCAGCACTTCAGCACGTAGCGCTCGCGCACGTCCGCACGTAGCACGTCGCACCGCACGTCGCACGTCCGACGTGGCACAGCACGTCGCACGTCGCACGTAGCACGTCGGACGTTAGAAAATCCCCGGGACGACTCGCCAGCGCACGCGGCCCTGGTAGTCACGGTAGGCAGGATCCAACGCCAGGGTCTGCTCCTCGCACACGGCGCGGGCGAGCAGCGCGGCGTCAGCGGCGATGAGCGCAACGATGTTCCACAGCGACGGGCTCGCCACGAGGAAGGCCACGTGGGTCACCAGGTAGCCCATGTAAATCGGGTGCCTGACGATCTTGTAAAGGCCGTTCGAGACGACCCCGCGATTGGCCGGGAGCAGCGCAAAGCTGCGGCCGAGCGTGATCTTGCCGGCGATCACGACCGCGAGACCGGCACACGAGAGCGCGACGGTAATCCCTTCAGCCGCGAGCGGCGCCACCGCCGCCGGCGCGAGCAGCGGCGGGCCGAGGATCGACACGATCGTCAGCACGCGCGCCTTGATGCTGCGATCGACCGAGACGGCGGACCGCCGGAACACCGTGAGCACGACGACGAGCGCTTCGCTGGCGAGCAGGAACAGACCGGTCAGCCGGCCGGTGGTGATGAAATCGGATGCCGAAACGGACCGCCATGATCGAGAAGAGCACGACGATGGTCGCCCGCGCCGCCAGGTCCGCGCCAAAGCGGAGGACGGCCGGGTAGTCGAGCGACACATTCACCGGCGCGGCAGCCGGTGTACCCGGAAGCCCGATCTCTACCGACGACGCTTTCATGCTTCCGCTCCCTGCGATCCTGATTCTTCGAGAAAGTAGCTGCTGCACGCCATGTCGAGCAGTTCGCGCGTAATGACCGGCGTCTTGTCCTGATATCGGCAGATGTCGACGACTTGTTCAACCAGGTCGCGAGGGTGGCAGGCCCGCATCTCCAGCTTGCGCGGTCCGTAGTAGCGGCGCTCCAGGTACTCGACCAGGACGGGATCGAAGGCCAGCCCGCGCTTGCGGCAGTTCATTTCGAAGATCTGGCAGTACTCGTCCACCGTCGGGTCCTTCGCCAGGATCTTGTACGGGATGCGGCGGAGGAACGCTTCGTCGGCGAGTGACTCCGGCTGCAGGTTGGTCGCAAACACGATGAAAACGTTGAACGGCGTCTCGAACTTGCGGCCGGTGTGCAGGGTCAGGAAGTCGACCCGGCTCTCGAGCGGCACGATCCAGCGGTTCAGCAGGTCGCGCGGCGGAATACGCTGCCGGCCGAAGTCGTCGACGACGAACACGCCGCCGTTGGCCTTGAGCTGGATCGGTGCTTCGTAGAACTTCGAGATCGGGTTGAACGACAGGTCCAGCATCTCGAGGGTCAGCTCACCGCCGACGACAACCACGGGGCGGCGGATCTTCTCCCAGCGCTGATCGAGAGAGGCACTGGCAATGACGCTCGTGGACTCGACCGTCGCGACCGAGCGCTGGTGGTTGACCGGATCGAACATCGTGATGATCTGGCCGTCCACGTCGATCGCGTGCGGGATATACATGTCCGCGCCGAGGGCACGGCCGATGCCTTCGGCGACGACGGTCTTGCCATTCCCGGGCTTGCCGTAGAGAAAGAGCGACTTCCCGGAGTTGACCGCGGGACCCAGCTTGCCGAACATCTCCTTGTTGACGATGAGGTGCTCGAAGCCGGTGGCGAGACGATCCCGGTCGATCGGCACGCGCGCCGCCATGCAGGCGCGGACGTATTCGTTGTATTGCGCCAACGGCACGGGCGCCGGCCCGACGTAGCGGCAGACGTCCATGTACTGCTGCGCGCGATCGCGCCCGAGGTCGGTCAGGATGTAGCGGTATCCGGCCGTGCCAACGCCACTCGTTCCACGCACCTCGACGAGCTTCTCGATGCGGGCGTGCTGAACGAGCGCCTCGAGCAAGGAGTAGGGCAGCTTGAGCCGGTCGGCCAGCCCGCTACCGCTCGCCTCGCCGCCGATCAGCGTCTTCAGCAGGAGCTGTGCGAGCGACTCGGGGTGCAGCCCTGATTCCGCGATCGTCGCCGGCGGCGGCAGAGGCGTCGGTACCTTCACCCGCGGACGCTCCGCCAGGAGCACGGTCTCGGGCGAGCCCTTGGGCAGCAACACGGTCTCGGGAGCGTCAACGGCGGTCAGGGTCGTGTTCATGATCGGCTACTTCTTCATGTTCTCGACCATCGGGAACAGCACCGTCACGAACTTGATGGCGGCCGGCCCGATCGTCACAACCCAGATCGAGGGGAAGATGCAGAGGACGAGCGGGAACACCATCTTCACGCCGGTCTTCGCCGCCGCTTCCTCGGCGCGCTGGCGGCGCTTGGTCCGCAGCGTCTCCGAATACACCCGCAGTGACTGCGCCACGCTGGTGCCGAACTTGTCGGTCTGGATCAACATCGTCACCAACGAGCTGAGATCGTCGACGCCGGTGCGATCGGCGAGGTTGCGCAGCGCTTCTGCACGCGGTTTGCCGGCGCGAAGCTCGAGGTTGATCAGTTTCAGTTCGTCGGCCAGTTCCGGGTAGGCGAACGCGAGCTCGGTGCCGACGCGGGTCAACGCCTGGTCGAGACCGAGACCGGCTTCAACGCTGACGACGAGAAGGTCGAGCGCGTCGGCGAGCGACATGCGGACGCGGTGGGCGCGGCGCTTCGCGAGCCGGGCGAGGACCATACCCGGGAGCAGATAGCCCATGCAGAGACCGCCAAGGGCGACCAGCGTGTTCGGCCGGATGATCAGCGAGCTCGAGAGGAGCAGGAACAGCACGACCGCGAACAGCACGCGGATGCCGAAGAAGATGGTCAGCGCTTCGTCGCGGCGGTAGCCGGCCTGCACCAGGCGCAGGCGCAGCGTGCCCATCTCCTTCGGGGAGCGCGGCACTTTGTCACCGATTCTCTTGAACACGCCGATCAGCGCCTGCCAGCGCGGCTTGGCCGGCTGAACGTCGTCCCGCTCGGACAACAGTTCCTGGAGGCGGCGGTCGATGGCCTCTTCGCGCCGGGGCATGAAGAGCAGGGCCGCCCCGCCAACGAGGGCCGTGCCGAAGACGAATGCGAGGAAGGGCAACATGTTAGACCTCGATCTTCACAATCTTCTTGATCCACAGGAAGCCGCAGGTCTGCATGACGATCGCGGCCATCAGCATCTGCTGCCCCATCCGCTCGCGGAAGAGCAGGTTCATGTGATCGGGGTTGATGAACATCAGCGCGACCGACAGGAAGGCCGGCAGCGCGAGCAGCACGTAGCCGGTCATCCGGCCGTGCGCGGTGTAGACCCGCACCTGGCGCAGGATCTTGAAGCGCTCGCGCACGACGTGCGCCAGGTTCTCGAGGATCTCTGACAGGTTGCCGCCGGTCTCGCGCTGAATCAGTACCGCGGTCGCGAAGAAACGAACGTCCAGCACCGGGATGCGGACGGTCAGATTTTCGAGTGAGTCCTTCAGCGGCAAGCCGAAGTTCTGCTCGTCGAAGGTCTTCCGGAACTCAGGGCCGACGGGTTCTTCCATTTCGTCGGCGACCATCTTCAGCCCGGTCGCGAACGCATGCCCGGCCTTGAGCGCGCGGGAGATCAGGTCGAGTGCTTCGGGGAACTGCTCCTCGAAGGCGCGCATGCGGCGCGTCCGCTTCATCTTGAGCACCATGAACGGAATCGCAAAGCCGCCACGCGAAACCCATCGGCATCGACCAGGCGGCATGGGTGAAGACCGCCGCGACGAAGGCCAGCGACGAGACCGAGCAGAACCGCCACACCGAGCACGGAGCTCAGGCTCGCCTTCGTTCCCGACTGCTCGATCCACGCGGTCAAGAGGTTGCCGCGCTCGCGTCTTGCCGAAGGCGCGATCGAGCGCCGGCATCATGCCGCCCTTGCCGGCCTTGACGATCGCGTCCTGAGCGCCGGCGTCTCGCTCGTCGGCCATCGAGATCTCCTGCAGGCGGCTGTCCAGCTTTCGCTGCAGCATCATGCCGGGGACCTTCGGCAGCAAACTGGGCGAGCGCCAGGACTACGCCGACGCCGACAATGAACGCAAGGATCACGACCGCGATGGCCATCACCGAACCTCCGTCACGCCTTCGAACATGTCGGCGGCCATGTGGACGCCGGACGCCTTCAACCGCTCGCACACCTTCGGGCGCACGCCGGTGGCGCGGAACCGGCCGATGACCTTGCCGTCCTGCGTCACACCGATCTTCTCGAAACAGAAGATCTCCTGCATGGTGATGACGTCGCCTTCCATGCCGGTAATCTCGGAGATGCCGGTCACCTTGCGCGTGCCGTCACTCATGCGCGACTGCTGGATGACGATCTGGATCGCCGCCGCAATCTGCTGGCGCATCGCCCGCTCCGGCAGGTTGGTCGCGCCCATCGCGATCATCGTTTCGATACGCGACAGCGCGTCGCGGGCCGTGTTGGCGTGGACGGTCGTCAGCGATCCGTCGTGACCGGTGTTCATCGCCTGCAGCATGTCGAGCGCTTCTTCACCGCGCGTTTCGCCGACGACGATGCGGTCTGGACGCATACGCAGCGCGTTGACCAGCAACTGGCGCTGCTTGATGGCGCCCTTGCCTTCGACGTTGGGCGGACGAGTCTCGAGTCGGGCGACGTGCTCCTGGTGCAGCTGCAGTTCCGCCGCGTCCTCGATCGTGACGATGCGCTCACGTTCCGAAATGAACCCCGAGAGCACGTTCAACAACGTCGTCTTACCGGCGCCGGTGCCGCCGCTGATCAGCATGTTCAGCTTGGAACGGACGCAGTGCTCGAGAAACTCGAGCATGTGCTTGGTCAACGAACGGATCGCGACGAGGTCGTCCGCCTTCAGGCGCTCGGCTGGAAAGCGGCGGATCGAGAGCAGCGGACCGTCGACCGCGAGCGGCGGGATGATCGCGTTGACACGCGAGCCATCGGGCAGCCGCGCGTCGACCATCGGCGAGCTGTCGTCGACGCGCCGGCCGACGCCGCTGACGATGCGATCGATGACACGCATCAGATGCTTGTCGTCCTGGAACGTGGTCGGTAGCCGTTCGAGCTTGCCCGCGCGCTCGACGTAGACGTTCTTGTACGTATTCACCAGGATGTCGCTGACACCCGGGTCGCTGAGCAGCGGCTCGAGCGGGCCGAGGCCAAACACTTCGTCGATGACGTCGCCGAGGATCGCCTCGCGCTCGGTCATGCTGAGCGGCATGCCCTCTTCGGCGATCAACTCGAACAGCAGCGTGCGGATCTCGGCTTCGGCGCGCGAGCGCTCGGCGGAAGCCAGCGCTTCGAGATTCAGCCGGTTCAGCAACTTCCGATGAACGTTGGCCTTGAGCTCGAGGTACTGCGGGCGCGGGGCGTCGAAGCGGCCGACCGGTTTGGCGGTCGGGCCGGAAGGGGCAATGGAGTTGATGCTCAGGCTCATCGAAAAGGTCCCCGATTAGAGAAGTCCAAGAAAGGCACGACGACGCTCGGGTTCAACCTTGGCGTCCTCCATCCCGAGCAGCCCCTTGGCGAAACTGCCGAACTGGGCCGAAATGTCCGAGTGGTTGGTCAGGGTCAGCGGGACGCCCGAGTTCAGCGCCGTCGACACGGTCCGGTAGTCGCTGGAAAACGAATGGTGGATGCCGTAGCCAAGCGCGGTCTCGATCTGCTTCGGCGCGATCAGGTGCTGGTCGGTGGTGCGGTTGAGCAGGACCTTGATGCGCTCGCTGCCGGCGCCAAGCTGCCGCACCCGGTCGACCAGCCGCTGCGCATTGCGGATCGACGGCACATCAGGGTTGGCGACCAGGAAGACGGTGTCGGCCGCATAGAGCGCCGCGACCGCGCAGGCGTTGATCAGGTTGCCGGCGTCGATGACGATGTAGTCGTACATCTTGCCGAGAACTCGGAGCAGCTCCTCGACCGCGACCGCGTCCTGCGCGCCCGGACGATCGAACTGCTCAGAGCCCGCGATGATGTCGAGACCGGACTTATGCCGCGAGACCAGCTCGCGCAGAAACTCACGATCAAGGCGGTGCAGGTTCTCGATCGCGTCGAGCACACTGAACCGTGGACGGACGCCGAGGAACAGCGCCACCTCGCCGAGGCACGGCTTCAAGTCGATGATCGCGGTCGGCCGCTTGGTCAGCCGCGCCAGCTCCACCGCGCAGTTGACCGCGACGGTGGTTGTGCCGGCGCCGCCTTTCGCGCCGAGGAACACGTGCGTGACGCAGGGCTGCCGCGCACCGGCAGTCGCCGCATCGCGGCGCGCCGCGGTCTTGCGCACCGCACCCTGGAAGGATTCCTCAGTGCTCCGGGCCAGGCCACTGCTGCCCCAGGGGAAGAACTCGTTCGCCCCCGCGCGCATCGCCTGAAGGATGAGATCCGGCTCCGCGGTGCCGGCCACCGCGAAGATCGCGACACCGGCGTGCGTGGCGCGGAGCCGCTCGATCGTCGCCATGCCCGACGACGCGTCGGTGCGGATGTCGATGATGAACACGTCGGGCACGGCGGAGTCGCCAGGTCGGCGCTCCTCCATGATGCCCACCGGCACACCCGACGCGCGCAGCAGCCGCGCCATCTCGCGCTTGCACGCGTCGTCATTACTGAGAATCGAAACCGCGAGTTGGGCCATAACTATTTCACCAGCCGAATTGCCATCGGAAAAATACCGGCTGGGTGCGGGCCGGTCTTGTCGCGGATACCGGCGATCGGAACGATGCGCCCGTTGAGCCCGTTGCCCTGGGTGCTCTCGAGGAAGAAGCCGATCCAGTTGGCGGTGACGAGGTCGGCATCACGGCCGTTACGCTTGCCGCTGTCATAGACGATGGGGTCGTAGAGCGGAATCGGGAACGTCCGCGGGCTCTGCGCGAAGGCGCTGCCCTTGACGGTGTTGGTCGTGTTGTCCCAGTAGGCGCCTGGGTCACGCGCGATCAGGTCGTCGGCGCCCTGGATCGTCGGCCCTTCCATCGCGCCGGGTTCCTGGACCAGCGGATCGCCCCAGTGCATGATCCGGGTGTTGCAGTTGGCGATATTCCAGCGGTAGTCCTCACCACCGGTGCCGCCCATGCCGTCGAGAGCGAGCGAGAAGTAGAAGCTGACGGTGATGTTCTGGCCCGTCGCGGCGCGGATGACCAGCTTCTGTCCGCGGTTCGACTCCTGGTTGTAGCCGGTGTAGCCGGATTGGTCCGCGGGGATGTAGATGTCGGGGTTCGCGAGCGGGACGCCCTTGTTGTTGAACGCGTCGTAGGTGTCGTCGCCGTCCCACGGCGGCGTCTGCGTCTCCCTCCACTTGTCGGGGATCGTGAACGGCTTGACGCAGGTCATGGCGTTGGCCGGTGACGCCTCGGCAGTGGCGGTGGCGGCGATGTTGGCCGTCTTCATCGATGCGCCGAAGAACTGGGCGATCAAGGTCGAGACGGGATTGCCGCGCGCGCTCGTCCGGAAAACACTCACCTCGACGCGATTGGCATCGCCGTTCGGGTCGAGCGGAAAAGTGACGTCGTTTGGGTCGACGGCAACGTCGGCGCCCATGACGTCATTGCCCTTGGCGGCCGCGATCGCGTGCGTTACCGCCGGACCGCTGGGCGTCCGGTTGTCGTAGTCGTTGAACACGAGGGCGGTCGCACCGGCGAGCGCGCCGGCGTCGGCAGCGTTCTGGGCCTGGCTGCGCGAGGTCATCAGCATGCCGACATCGATGGCGAGCATGCTGGCGCTCAGGAAGGCCATCATGCCCATTCCGATGAACACGTAGCTCATGCCCGACTGGTCGTCGCGGATCCTGCGCAGGCGAATCATTTCGCGCCTCCCTTATTCGTTTTCGCGACCTCCGCCTGGTACGCCTCCTGGGCCAGCTTCAGGCGGGTGGCCGCATCCGACACCGACTTGGTCCGCTTCTCTTCTTCGGCGTTCTTGCGGCGATCCTCTTCAGCCTTCTTGATCGCGGCCTTCTCGGCTTCGATCGGCGGCCTTCTCGGCTGCCTTGCGATCGATCTCGGCCTGCTTCTTGGCGCGCTCCTTCTCGATCTTCTCGGCCTTCTTGCGTTCCTCTTCGGCCTTCCTGGCGTCGACCTTGGCGGCCTCGGCCTGTCGCTTCTCTTCGGCCTCCATGGCCTTGCGGTCCTTCTCGCTGATCACCGGGGCCGCCTGGGCTGCCGCCGCCGGCGCTGCAGACTGCGGCGCTGACGGGAGCGCGGCTGACGACTGAATCGGCTTCGACGGCACCGGATCCTGCACGGGGGCCGCGGAGTTCGCGATCACCGGCGGCGCCGACGGGCCGGCGTGGGCGAAGGCGCATCGTTGCCGCCACCAGGCTTGACGGGATACACGGGCGATCCGACCCAGGGCGCGGGCGGCGCGATCGGCTTCTCGTTCGGGCCCAGGAACGGCTCGACCAGCGAGGGAATCCCGGACGACACACCGGTCGATCCCTTGCGAACGATGGTCGGCGTCACCATGACGACCAGCTCGGTCTGATCCTTCTGATAAGCGCGGCTCTTGAAGAGGTTGCCGAGCACCGGGATGTCGCCGAGGATCGGCACCTTGCGCATCGACGAAAGCGCGGTGTTGTTCAGCAGTCCGGCGATCGCGAAGGTCTGGCCGTCCTGCAGCTCCACTTCGGTCTCGGCGCGGCGCGAGGTCAGCGCCGGGATGCGGAAGCCCTCGAGGATGACGGCGTTGTTGAAGTCGAGCGAGCTCACTTCCGGCTTGATCTTCAGGTTGATCAGGTCGCCGCCGAGCACGGTGGGCGTGAACGAGAGACGCACGCCGTATTCCTTGAAGTGGATCGTGAACGAGCCGAACTGACCCTGCGGCACCGGATACGGGAACTCACCGCCGGCGAGGAAGCTCGCTTCTTTACCGTTGAGCGCGATCAGGTTCGGTTCCGCCAGGCTCTGGAAGATGCCCTTGGCCGACAGCGCCTTGACGACGGCGCCAATCTTGTTCTTCGCGTCGAAGAGGAACAGGTTCAGGTAGTCACTGAAGACCAGCGTATCGCCCAGCGCGGCGCTCGGCTGGTTCAAGTCGAAGATCGGCGCGGCGAACTGCTGCGTCGTCGTGCGCCCGAACATGTTGTTGTTGCCGTCGGAGAAGAGCGACGCACCGAGCTCCTGCAGCGCGTTGCGGCTGACTTCGGCGAATCGGACCTTCAGCATCACCTGGTTCGAGGCGACGCCCTCGGCCTGCTTCAGCAGGTTGACGACGTTCTCCTTCTTCTCGACGTAGCCGGCCGGCGACGTCGGCGGCCTTGTCGATCACGTACTTGCTCGACACCGTGCCGGAGATGACGACGTCTTTGCCGCTGCCGGCGATCGTGATCGGCTCGCCGGGGAACAGGGTCTTGACCTGCTCGACGAGCGCGCTCAGGTCGCGGCGGACGACCACTTCGTAGGTGGTGATCGCGCCCATGCGGTCCCACACGAACATCGAGATCGTGCCGGGCTGCTTGCCGTGAATCAGGAGCTGCGTCGGTGCGGTGACCATCGCGTCGGCAACGTCCGGCACGGTCAGCGACACGCGCGCGATCGTGCTCCCGATGTCGATGATCGTCGAGCGGCCGACGAGCAGCTGCACGCTGGTCGGGGCGGCGAGCATGGCGCCGTCGCGTGCGGTGACCGCGGCCGGCGTTGCCGAATGCCGGCGCCTGCTGCGCCTCCGGTCCGGCCACGAGAATCACGAGGATGAAAGCGGCCAGTGTCGATGCGAATCTGCGGCTCATTTCAGGACCTCCGATGAAAAGCTTCTGGACGCTTCAATTACTTGATGATTTCGATGGACCGTTTGTCGCCGCGGATGATCTCCACCGAGGGCGGCGCCGCTGCGGGCGCGGCTTCGACGGGCGGCTTCGGGTCGAGCTTGCGGCGGGGCGCGGTGCGCGGCGCCGGACCGACTGGCGCGGGCTTGCCGCCCATCAGGCCGGCGGTGCGGATGCCGGGCGTGTCGGGCGCGCCCTGGTCGAGCGGGTTGCGCAGCGCGAGCTGGATCTTGCCTTCGGTGCTCGCGAGTGCCAGGCGCTCGGCCTGCTCCGGATTGACGAGCAGCGTCACGACGGTGACCTGCATCGGCTTGTTCTCGTCCTGGTCCTGCTCGATGCGCGTGCCGGACGTCAGCACCTGCACGTTCGACAGGACGACCTTCGAGGTCGTGTCCGAGCGCGACTCGGTCGGGCTCGCGGTCGCGAGGACGTCGACCCGGTTGCCCGGGCAGGACGTAGCCGGCGACGCCGACCACTTCGTTGACGCGGACCGAGACGGCGCGCATGCCCTCGGGGATGACCGGCGGCAGGCCGGCGCCGGCTTCCTTCGATGCCAGCTTGGCGGCGAGGATCGGCTCGTTCTTGACGACCGGCACGATCAGGCCGCGGCCGAGCAGTTCGGCCGGCTGCGAGAAGGTGCCTTCGGGCGCCGTGCCCCTCGGGAAACTGGATGACCTGCAGGTCGTCTTTCCCGATCGCGGTCCCGAGCTGGAGGTTGGCGGCCGCGACCACGACCGGCTGCGTCGGGGCGTTGACCGCCTTGCACCGAACCAGCCTGCATGAAGTTGTAGGTGCCGTAGGCCAGGGTGCCGCCGGCAAGGATCGCGATGGTCAGAACGGCAAAGATTCGGTTACGCATTTCGGGCTCCAGATTTCAGTGATCCAACGAGGTCGAGATTCAGCACTACAGGTGTTGCGCTCAGCTCTCGTTCCGCATCATCGCGACCGAGACCATCGTGGTCGTGCCCTGCCCCGTGGTGGAACTCGACCTCACCAGGCGCATGACCGGGTTCAGAACGGTGAACTTGAAGGGATAGCTGATCGTGATGCGCGATGCGGTGTTGCTCGCGGCAAACGGCACGGTGCGCTCGACCGAGATGTTCGCGAGCGCGAAGCTGGGCAGCTGACCGCCCTGCATGTAGGCCTTGCACCGCGGTCGTCACCTGCGCGTCGGTGGATTCGGAGAGGATCGCGACGCGGGCGCCCTCGCGGGCCGCGTTGGTCAGCACCTGCCAGGTCTGGTAGGCGCGGCCGAACTCGAAGATCGAGACGCAGACGAGGAGGACGAGCGGCAGCGTGATCGCCGTCTCGAGCAGTGCCGCGCCCTTCTGATTTCGCAAACGTTTCATTGCTCTCTCCTCGAGAAACGCGATTACCACGTGAGCACCGCGAGCACGCTGCCGATCGCGATCGCGGGTCCGTATGCGAACCGGCTGGCGCTCGACGCGGCCTTGATCTCCTGCGCCGCCGATCCGGGTGCGGCCATCAGCCGGCCGGTCCCCGCGAGCGTCGCGGCCAGCCGCTGGCGTCTGCATCGCGACGATCAGCGCCAGCACGCCGCCGGCGATGGCGGTGAAGAGAAACGCGGACAGCACCAGCGCGGGCCCGACGATGGCGCCGACCGCGGCCATCAGCTTCACGTCACCGGCTCCCGTGGCGCCGAGCGCGTGGCCCGGCATCATCAGCAGGAGCCCGATAACAAATTCCGGCGATCGATGCCGCCTGTCGAGACGCCGCTCGTGCCGCTGACCGCCAGCGCGATCCCGAGCGCCGCCATGCCGGCGGTCAGCTCGTTCGGGATGCGGCGCGACCTGAGATCGATCACCGTGGCGGCGACGAGCCCCACGGCGAGGACCGCGAGTGCCGCGTTAGACACTTGCGGCCGCGATGGCGGTCCAGAAAACGCTCCTGATCGTGTTGCCCGAGCCCGGCGACGGCACCCAGCGCGAAAATTGCGATCAGTGCTGCCAGCAGCCCGTACTCGAGAAGGTCCTGGCCTTCGTCGGCGCGGCGGAACCGGCGAATGAACGAGAGTGCAATCTGCATGTTCGCTCCGGGTGTAGTTCCGCGGTCCGTGAGGAGCTGCCGCGGCGGCTGCTCCCACGAACCGCGGATGGTTGTGAAACGACTCTTACGCTGCGCCGCCGAGCGCGCCGGCGATCGCCTGGAAGATCCCGCTGACCGAGGTTCCGGCCGCGGCAACCGCCGCGAGAGCAACAAGCGCGATCAGCGCGACGAGCAGCGCGTACTCGAGCAGGTCCTGGCCTTCTTCGTTGCGGGCGATGCGATTGACGTATGCGACGAGCTGAGACATGACATCCTCCTGATGGTGTGGTGGCACCGCGGTGCGGTGTCGATCTGCGGCTGGCCGCAGTTCGTTAAGGGATTTGCGCGACGATGATTCGCAGCACGTCGGGACATACCGCAACGGGTGTGCCACGGCTCAGCCAGTGACCGCCGAACCGCTCGCAAGTTGTTCTGTCCATTGCCGATCAGCCCGCTTCCGAGGCCTGCTTCGGTGGTGAGCGTGCAGCCTGCGCCGATCGACCCCCCGAACCATCAGTTTCGTAAGCCGCGCCGCGTTTTTCGTTCAAGACGCCTTTGCGCGCCCCGGCGCGATCTGCACGCATCGGCACGAACACCTTCTATATGCGGCGGTTTCCGCGGAAACGCGGCCCCCTGGAATCCGGGCACGTGGATTGCGTTTGCCGCATTCGCACCAAACTGCGAAGCTGGGGAGTACGCCATGAAATTCAAATTCGGAATACGCCAGGCGCTCGTGTCGTCGGCGATTTTTGCCGGCATCCTGACGGCACTCGTGTTCTTCGACGCCGGCGTTCGCGACCGATTCACCGAGCTGGTGTCGTCGGGCGGCGCAACGTCATTGACGCGACCGCGCCGCATACCTCGGCGATGCCATGTTCGATGCCGCCCGTCATCAGAGCCTCGAGAATGCACCGATGGTGGTGTTTGCGACCGCTGGGGCGCTGTTGTTCCTGTTCATGGTGAGAACGTAGGTCGACCGTGCCGCTGATACTCGCGCTCGAACCGGATCCGCGCCAGGCCGCGCTGCTGCGACATCTCGTCAAGGCGGAAGTGCATGCCGAAATTGAAGTCGTGGACTCGCGCGATGCCGCGGTCGCGGCGATCTCGGCCCGCGTGCCGGATGTCGTGCTGCTCACCGCGTTGATGTCGCCGCGGGACGAGGACGAGTTGATCGCGCACTTGCGGACGCTCGAGAACGTCGAGCACGTCCAGACGCACACCATGCCGATGCTGGCGGGTTCGGCGCCTGCGGAAGAAGCAGCGGGCGGCGGCCTCCTCGGACGGTTCCGCCGCAAGAAGGAGCCGACCCAGATCGCCGGCTGCGATCAGTCGGTGTTCGCCGAGGAGCTGCGCGCGTATCTCGCACGGGCCGCGGAGATCCGCGCCGAGCAGATTGCCGAAAGCCATGCGACCGACTTCAGCATCCGGGAGGTCATCCAGGCTCAGGAGGACGAGGAGGCAGTAGCCGCTGCGGCGGCTGCCGCGGCTGCCGCCGCACTCGCCCAGCAGCGCGCGGAACGCCTGGCCGCCGAGAAGGCCTACGAAGAGGAACAGATGCGGCTGCAGCAGGCCGCCGAAGCGGAAGAGGCGAGGGCGCGTCAGGCCGCCGAAGAGGAACAAGCGCGCCGCCAGGCCGCGGAAGCGGAGCAGGCACAACGTCACGCCGCCGAAGAGGAACAGGCGCGGTTGCGCCGGACGGCGGAAGCGGAACAGTCACAGCGTCAAGCCGCAGAAGCGGAACAGGCGCGACGGCGCGCTATAGAGGCGGAACAGGCTCGCGTACGTGAGGCGGCGGAAGCCGAGCAAACTCGCCTGCGCCAGGCCGCTGAAGCGGAACAGGCCCGGCTTCGCCAGGAAGCCGAGCAGGAACGCGCCCGCTACCAGCAGCAGGCCCAGGAGGCGCAACGTCGCGCCGAGCAGGCCGAAGCGCGCCGCGCCGAGGAAGCGCGCCGGCGCCGTGAGGCTGAAGAAGCCGCCGCCGCCGAACGCGCCGCGCGCGAAGCGCAAGCGGCCGCCGAACGAGCAATCGAAGAGGAGCGCATCCGCCTGCAGGAGGAGCAGTACCGCCTCGAGGCCGAGCGCGCGACACAACGAGAGCAGTTGCTGCGCGAGGCGGAAGCCGCGGCGCAGAGGGCGCACGAAGCCGAGCGGCAGCGCTACGAGGAAGAGCGCCTGCGCCGGGAGGCCGAAGAAGCGGCCGAGCGCGAGCGGCTGGTGAAGGAAGCACGCGTCGCCGCGGAACGGGCCCGCGAAGTCGAGCGCCAGAAGTTCGACGAGGAACGTCGTCGTCGCGAAGCGGCCGATGCGGCCGAACGCGAGCGGCTGATGCACGAGGCGCGCGCGGCCGCCGACCGCGCCCGGCAGGCGGAACTCGAGCGTCTGCAGGAAGAGCAGCAGCGCCGCGCCGCGGAAGAAGCCGCCGAGCGCGAGCGGATGCTTCGAGAAACCGAAGCTGCCGCGGAGCTTGCCCACCAGGAAGAACGGATGCGGCTCGAAGCCGTCCAGCGCGAGCGCGAAGAGCGGGAGGCGGAAGAACGCCAGCGTCTGCAGCGGGAAGCCGAAGCCGCCGCGGCCCTGGCGCTCGAAGCCGAACGACAGAAGCAGGAAGAGGAACAACGCCGCCGCGCCGCGGAACAGGCCGCCGAGCACGAGCGGCAGCTGCGCGAGAAGGAAGCCGCCGCGGCAAAATCCAAGCGCGCTGCTCGCGAGAAGAAGCCGGCCCGCAGCCGCAGCCGCATCCGCAGCCGCACGCGCAGCGCCGCACTCGCAGCGCAGCGTCCGCACCCGCAGCGCAGGCGTCCGCACCCTCAGCGCAGTCGTCCGCACCCTCAGCGCAGTCGTCCGCACCCTCAGCGAAGGTATCCGCACCGCGAGCGAAGCGACCCGCACCCTCAGCGTCAGTTCCCGAGGATCAATGGTCGGACTTCCGCGCGTGCGTCAGCGGCGCATCCGCCGAAAGCGTCTTCCGGCTGATGCCGATCGACGAGTTCGCGCGCCGGCCCGGCACCTTCAGCGTCAGTTACCGCACCAGCGGCGACGCCGGGCGCGCGCCGGCTGAGGATGCGACCGACACCGACGCCTTGAGCCTGATGCGTGGGCTGAAGCTGCCCTTGAACGTCGCGTCCTTCGACTACCCGCGGCAGTGCCGTATCCGCCGGGTTCGCGTCATGGCGCCTGCCGACGAAACGCCGGTCAAGGCGCCAGGCCCGGTGATCGTGTCTCGACGGGTCGCTCGGCGAACTCCGCGAGACGCGCTGACGTACGCAGCGGTCTGCGGTACCCGGCCCGAGCCGCGGCATCCCCAGAACCAGCACTCACGGGTTCGTCGGCGGTAGCTCCACGGGATCTCGCTCCATCCGCTAACTGTTCGCGCGCCAGCGACTTGCGCCGGCTGACAGCGCGGAGGTTCAGAGCAGGCATCGGTGTTGCCGTTACTGCGGCGTGCCCGCCGACGCGCGACAGGACCCGATCACCCCCGGCACCAGAGCGACGGCACGAGGCGACGAATGGATCGTCGCGAGTGTCACCCGACACAGGGACTGCCGGGCCGTGCGGCTCGACGGGTTGCGGACGCGCAAACGCGGCGACGGCTCGGACGCTGCTCGACGCCGTTCGACCGACTGGTGCCGGCGGCACGCAGTTCTCAGATCACGGTCGTGAGCCGACGGAGATGGCTGCGGCAGGTGAGCCTGCTGATACGCGAGACCGAACCGTTCGGTAGCGTCTCACACCGCTGCGGGCGCGGACATTCGGCTGCTGCCCTTCCAGATCGAGCCCGCCCTGGCGATGCTGCGACACGGACGGCTCGAGGCTGCTGATCGCGGACGAAGTCGGTCTCGGCAAAACGATCCAGGCGGGCGTGCTGCTGCGGCAGCTGTCAGCGGACACCGACGCGTTCCGAGCGCTGATTCTCACTCCGGCGGGCGTCCGCGAGCAGTGGCAGCAGGAACTGCAGCGCCGATTCGGGCTGCCAGCGACTGTGGCCGATGCCGCCTGGCTGATGGCGCGGACCCGCGACCTTCCCCCGGACGTCAATCCCTGGTCACTGCCTGGAATCTACGTCGCGTCAGTCGACCTGGTGAAGCGGCCCGAGGTCCTTCGTGCCCTCGAGGACGTCTCGTGGGACCTCGTGGTCGTCGACGAAGTGCACGCCGTCGGCGTCGGCACCGCGCGACTGGCAGCGGCGGACGCCGTCGCCAGGACGGCTCGCCGCATCTTGCTATTGACCGCCACACCGCCCGACGCTGAGCCAGCGCACTTTGACGCGATCACGCGCATCGGCTGCTACCGCACCAGCGTCCCCCTCACGCAGTTCCGGCGGAGCCGCGCCGACGCCGGTGTGACGGCGGTGCGCAAGTCGGTGCTCCTCCCGGTTCGGCTCTCGCGCACGGAGCGGCGCATGCATCGGCTCCTCGACCGCTACACGCTCCTCGTCTGGAGCGAAGCCGGCGCGCGGGACGACACACGCGCCAGGCTGGCTGCCGTCATCCTGCGCAAGCGAGCACTCTCGAGTGCCGCGTCACTGGCGCTGTCGATTCGTCGCCGCCTGCTGCTCCTGGGCTCGACGCCAACTCCTGAGGGCCAGCAGCTACTGTTGCCGCTTGACGATGAGGATCCGCTCGACGACGGATTGTCCGACAGCGTCATCGGCGCCAGCGGTCTAGCCGACGTGAGCCTCGAGCGCGCCTGCCTCGAGGAGATCCGCATTGTGGCGGATCAGGCCGCACGCGATGAATCGAAGCTCGCGCTGCTGCGGCGTCTCCTGTCCCGAACCGCGGAACCGATGATCGTCTTCACCGAATACCGCGACACACTGACGCAGCTTGCCGTCATGGTGTCCGGGCTACGGCCGGTGCTCCAGCTGCACGGCGGCATGACGCCCGGCGAGCGCGCCAGCGTGCAGCGCGCGTTCAACGCATCTGGCGCTGTGCTCCTCGCGACAGATGCCGCATCAGAGGGCCTCAACCTGCACGAACGATGCAGGCTGGTGGTGCACTTCGAGCTGCCGTGGACGCCGGCGCGGCTCGAACAGCGCACCGGCCGGGTCGATCGCCTTGGCCAGATGCGCCGGGTGCACGAAGTCATGCTCGTGGCGCGGCATACGAGTGAGCGGCTCGTGCTGGCACCGCTCCTGAAACGTGCCCGCATCGCCGCAGCACGCGGCGGTTCCGCAAGACGGATGGCTTCGCTGACCGAGTCCGCCGTCGCGAGTGCGGTGATGGCAGGTGTTGGTGTCGTCGAAGAGCCGCCTGTCGCTCTACCGGATGTCGCGACGATCAACATCCGCGTCGAGGCCGAAGATGCTGTCGGGCATCTCGAGGTGGTGCGTCGGCTCGCCCGGGCGGCGCCGACACACTCGTCCAGGCGCAAGCGCGACGGCATCGCGGTAACCGCCGTTGGAGCCGGAAGCTTCAAGGACGTCCTTCTGCTTGTCGAGGTGGGCCTCGAACGAGTGGACGGCCGGCCCATCCACCACGAACTCGTGCCGGTCGTCGTCAGTTGTTCGCGACAGCGGACGCCTCGGGCATCTCGGCAGGTATCACGCCTCGCCGAGAGCGATCCTCGAAGTGCATTCGGCACGGGTGTGTGCGATGGCCGAGGCGTCCTGCCGGGAGCGACTTGCCCTGATCGCAGATGGGCACCAGGAGATAGTTCGCGCATCCGCCCAGCGCGAACGCGACATCGCCGGAGCGGACGCGTCGACCGCCAGGCGGCTGGTGCAGGTCGGCCTCTTTGATGCCCGGGAAAGCAACGCCCTGGCGGCCCGTCATCGAGCCGCTTCACTCGCACTCCTTGACGTCGATGACCGCCTTGCGGATCTTTCGCCGGAGCTGACCTTCCGAACCACCACGCGGGTGGTCGCGGTCCGGTTCGGTTGGGATGTGCCGCCGTGATTTCCGGGATGCGCGGATCGTTGTTGTCGCACGACGCGCTCGCCGCGCTATCGGCCTGTCCAGCGGATCCTCGCCTTCGTGCCGCGGGCGCGCAACTCTCGACGCTCGTGGCGTTGGTGCGACATGAAGCCGGGCCAGCCTGGCCGGCGCGGGTGGTGTTCGATCGGATCGCCACGACGTTCTGCCGGGCGCTCGGGTTCGACATTCTGCCAGGGCGAGGTGAGGGGCGGTCGTTCCGAGGATTGCTTCATCGCAATGGTTCCGCGGCGGCCGTGGTGATCGCTTTCCCATTCGGGCAGGAGCCAGGCGGGCTGTGGCGCGAGAGCGTGCGTGCCGGCATTGGTGCCGGCGTGCGCTGGTGCTACTGCTTCACCGGTCCGACCCTGCGAGTCTTCGATGCGACTCGGACCCATTCGAGACGGTTCGTGGAATTCGACTTGCCCGGACTGGCGGACCCCGCCACGATGAGCGTCGCGCTCAATGTGCTCGGCGGACCGCACGCGCTCGACGCCGCGGTCGGCTTGTCAGAGCAGCACCGGGCGACAGGACGTGACTCGCTTCAGAGCGGAGTTCAGGACGCCCTGACCCATCTCACACGCGCGTTCGCCGCGGCAGCGCGACGACGACGAGCGGCCCAGTTCCTGCCGACGACGTTATTGGATGAATCGCTGGTTGTCGTCTACCGCGTGCTTTTTCTGTTGTTTGCAGAAGCGCGCGGCCTCGTGCCGGTGTGGCACCCGACCTTTCGCGATAGTTACACGATCGATTCGCTTCGGAGCAGCGTCGAGACCTTGCCGAGGCCGCGGGGTGTCTGGGAGGCACTGCAGGCGATCGCGCGCCTCGCCCATCGTGGCTGTCACGCCGGTTCTCTCCGCGTCCCGCCCTTCAACGGACGCCTGTTTTCGCCAATCTACGCGCCGCTGGCCGAGTCGGTACCGCTCGACGAAGCGGCCGTCCGCGATGCCCTGCTCGCACTGACCACGCGCCCGACCGCCACTGGACGGGAACGGATCGCCTATGCGGATCTTGGCGTCGAGCAGCTGGGTGGTGTGTACGAAAAAGTCCTCGACTACGACGCGTCACCGCGACCCGCCACCGCTCCGGTGATGGTGCGAGGCGGACGACGCAAGGCCAGCGGAACGTTCTACACACCACGTTCTCTCACGGAATACCTGGTCAGGCGGACGCTGGCACCACTCACCCTCGAGGCCGGGCCAGATGAAATCCTGGCACTGCGCGTCCTCGACCCGGCGATGGGCAGCGGGGCGTTTCTGGTGGCGGCGTGCCGCTACCTGGCGCACGCATACGAATCAGCCCTGGTCCGCAACGGAACCGTGTCGTCCGGGGATCTCTCCGACACCGATCGGTCCGGTTTCCGCCGGCTCGTCGCCCAGCGCTGCCTCTACGGTGTGGACCTCAATCCGATGGCCGTGCAGCTCGCCCGGCTGTCGCTGTGGCTGACCACCATGTCGGCCGATCGTCCGCTGACGTTCTTCGATCACAACCTGCGTGCCGGCAACAGCCTGGCGGGCGCAAGCATCGCGGACGTTCGGCAGAGGCGTTCGGGCGGGCGGACGTCCAGCGCGCCGCTGCCGTTGCTGGACGAGGGCGCGATCGAGGGATCCGTGGGCGAGGCCGTCAGCTCGCGCCACCTGCTGCGGGAGGGTCGCGAAGACACGATCGAACAGGTCCGCGCCAAGGAGGCACTGTTTGCCGCAATCCAGGCGCCCGGCGCACCACTCGCGCGCTGGAAGGCCGTGGCCGACCTCTGGTGTGCCGGCTGGTTCGACACCGAGGTCCGAGGCGTGCCGCGGTCCACGTTCGCAGCGCTCATCGCGGCATTGATCAATGACGCGCTCGGTCGCCCCGGCCGCACCCTCAACCAGGCGACGATAGAAAAGCTGCTCGAGGCGGGCGCTCACGCGGCGGCCCGCGAACGATTCTTCCACTGGGAGCTCGAGTTCACGGACGTCTTTCATGCCCCGGACGGCCAGCCGCTCGCACGCCCCGGGTTCGACGCGATCCTCGGTAACCCGCCGTGGGAGATGGTGCGCGGTGATGCCGGGGACGCTGCAGCGCGTGAGCGCAAGGCGGACGATGGCTCGCGGCTCACGAAATTCGCACGCGGAAGCGGGATCTACCGGCTCCAGGGTGGCGGGCACGCCAATCTCTACCAAATGTTCGTCGAGCGCGCCCTGTCGCTGTTGCGCCGCGGCGGTCGGCTCGGGCTCATCCTCCCCTCAGGTTTTGCCACCGACCATGGCTGCGCCACGCTTCGTCGCCACGTTCTCGACGCCACGTCGATCGACAGCTTCGTGGTGGCCGAGAATCGTGAAGGGCTGTTTCCGATTCATCGCGCCGTCAAGTTCGCGCTGATGACGCTCTCAAAGCCGGCGCCTGGTGCCGACGTGGACCGAACGGACGTGTTGCCGCTTCGCTGCGGGATCCGGTCGGCCGCGCAGTTCGACGAGCTGCCCGAGACCGGCGAGGATCCAGGTGCGGTTCTCTTGTCTCGCCGGCTGATCGAGCAACTGAGCGGCGAGCAGCTCGCCATCCCGGAGCTGCGGACGCCGGCAGACGCCGCAATCGCAGCGAGGATCGCCTTCCGCTTTCCTGCCTGCGGAAACGAGAACGGCTGGAACCTGGTATTCGGGCGCGAACTGAACGCCTCGGACGATCGGGCGGCGTTCAACCGGTCCGGTGCGGGCATCCCTATCGTTGAAGGTAAGCACATCGCGCCCTTTGCGCTGGATACCAGCTCGATAACCGACAACATTGAGCCCTCACTCGTCGAGAAGGCAATCGGCCGCCGACCGTTCGAGCGGGCTCGCCTGGCCTATCGCGATGTCGCCTCATCAACCAATCGGCTCACGTTGATTGCTGCGATCCTGCCGGCGGGTGTGGTCACGACTCATACCCTCTTCTGCCTGAGGGATCCGCCTGACGACGACGTCCAGCACTTTCTCGCCGGGATCTTCAACAGTTTCGTCGCCAATTTCATGATCCGGTTGCGGGTGACGACCCACGTCACCGTCTCGATCGTCGAGCGCCTGCCGGTACCGAAGCCCGCGGCTGGATCGACCGAGTTCACGACGATGGCCGCGCTGGCGCGCCGCCTGGCGGCGGATCCGGCCGACGAAGCGAGCATGGCGCAGCTGCAGGGCCTCGCCGCGCGGCTCTATGAGCTCGACGCCAGCGCCTTCGCACATGTCCTGGCGACGTTTCCGCTGGTGCACGCGGGGCTTCGCGAGGCGTCGATGAGGGTATTTCTCGGTACGATATAGTTCACGCTTCGTGCCCAACTACGGCTTCGCAATTGACCTTCGCAAATGCATCGGCTGTCACGCGTGCACGATTGCCTGCAAGGCCGAGCATCAGATCCCGGTCGGCGTGAACCGGTGTTGGGTGAAGACGGTAGAAAAGGGGACCTTCCCCGATACCAAGCGATTCTTCTTCCCCGTCCTCTGCAATCAGTGCGAAGACGCGCCCTGCGTGCGGATCTGCCCGACCAACGCCCTGTTCAAGCGACGCGACGAAATCGTCGATCTGAACGCCTCGTCCTGCATCGGTTGCCGGGCCTGCATGGAGGCCTGCCCTTACGACCAGATCTTCATCGACCCGAATACCCACACCGCCGAGAAGTGCAACTTCTGCGCGAACCGCGTCGAGAACAAGCTGTTGCCTGCGTGCGTGAGCGTCTGCCCGACCGAATGCCGGATCTTCGGGGACCTCGATGACCCGAGAAGCGAGGTGGCGCAGATCGTCCAGCGCGAAGCGTTCATGCTCCGGAAGCCGGAGAAGGGCACCGGGCCCAAGGTCTTCTACCTCGGCGCCGAAGAGAGCGTGATCCGGCCCGAAGCCTCGGTCCGGCCCCTGTATTACAAGGAAGGCCAGGTTCACCTGCGGCCGCTCGGCGCGCCGATGCCGGATGTCGATGCGCCCGGCGATGCCCGGGTCGACTACGACATCCCGCACGCCAAGCCCTGGGGCATCGACATGGTGCTCTACCTGCTGTTCAAGGCCATCTCGACCGGCGCGATGCTGGTCGCGGCGTTGCTCTGGTATCTGGGCTACCGCGACGCCGTGACAACCATGGCCGCGCCGGTGCTGTCGCTGGTGTTCGTGACGCTCACGGCCGTCGTCCTGATCATCGATCTCGAGAGACCCGAGCGCTTCTACTACATCCTCACGCGATCGAACTTCCGATCCTGGATGGTGTGGGGCGCGTATTTCCTGACCGCACACGGCGCCTTGAGCCTGGCCTGGCTGGCGGCGGCGTGGTTCGGCATGGACTCGGCGATCTCGTGGATGCTCGCGCCGGTTGTCATCGTCGCGATCCTCGCAACGTCCTACACCGGCTTCCTGTTCGCGCAGGGTTTAGGCCGTGACCTCTGGCAGGGGCCGTCGGCAGCGATCGACCTGATCGCGCAGTCGGCCGCTGCCGGATCCGCTTCACTCCTGATCGCGAGCCTGCTCCTCAGCGGGGGCGCGCCTGGCGTCGATGCGTTCCTCGGGATCACGCTGGCGGTTTCGGTGATCGCACACCTGGTGATCCTGATGTTCGAGCACGTGTTCGCACCGAGCCCGACCCGTCACCACGAGCTCGCCACGCACACGATCCTGAAGGGCGCCTACTCACGACTGTTCTGGGGCGCGGCGATCGTCGGCGGCGGCGTGCTGCCGGTGGTGATGCTGCTGACGCTGGGAGCGACTTTCAGTCCGCTCGTCGGGATTGCGGCATCGGTGCTTGCGCTCGCCGGCGGCGCGGCCTGGGAATACATCTGGGTCGAAGCCGGCCAGTCGGTGCCACTCTCCTGAGCGCTGGTTCGCTAGTGCCCGTCGTCACTGACGGGACGCCTGTCGCTCTTGTCAGCCACCCCTGGAGGACGGTGAGCGGCGGCGAGGGGCCCTGCTGTTTCTGACTGCCGCGTGAGAACAGAAAGCGCCCGGTCGTCTCGATCGATATCGAGGCTTCTTCGATTCACCTCCCAGCCCCGGCGGAGTGAAGAGTTCCCGCGGAATCGAAGGGCGCACTTCCTGGCCGACGAACTCGAGGCTCTACGGTCATGACCTTCCCGTCGCTCATGTAGAGGATGGTCTTGCCATCAGCACTCCACGCTGCCCCGAACCCGGACGTCGTCGAAATCCGAACGCGGTCGGCCGCGGCGGGAAAGATTGACATAAACCTGCAAGTCGCCGAGGTCGTTGGAGTGGTAGGAGATCCACTTGCCGTCTGGCGAGAACACGGCCTCCTCTTCCTCGAATCTTGTCTGCACCACCGGGTACGGCTTTCGTTCGCCGGACAGGGGCAGGGCCCAGATGTCCCGACCGAAACGAAGGGTATTGACGCTGCTGGTAAACAGAAGCACCTTCTCATCCTTCGAAATCGAGGTTGGCACCTTCAGCTCGGGCGACTCGAAAAGGATCTCATCCGAAGCTCCCGCTGAGAACGAGCGCCGAGCGAGGTCCAGACTGCCCCTGCCCGAGGCAGTGAAATAGATGACGATGCCCCATCATGCGACCACACCGGGAACATGTCGTCGCCAGGCGTTTGAGATCAGCCGCGACGTGACATTGCGGGCCACGTCGATGTCGTAGATGTCCATCTTTCCGTCCGGCTCGTCGCGCATGACGGCGACTCGGGTGCCGTCGTGCGAAGTAGCGTGTGCGCGGTTGCGCGCCTCGCTGCCGCCGAGACTCCCGAGCCGCGGTGCCAGTGCTGCTGAACCACTCCAGCGTGTTGTGAACGCTGACGCTTCGGCCCCGGCGATAGACAAGGACCTCGGCGTCGGCTGCGGCAGAAAACCCGGCGCGGCCGTTGTCAGGGTTGTGCGCGACGCCTTCAAGTATCGGCCGCGGCTCGCCGGTGAGACGAGCAGCGGCCATGTCGAATGGCTGCGCGAAGACGCGTTCCCTCGCGATAGAAGAGCAGATGACCGGCCGAAAGCTCAACACTGGAGTTGACCTGTCAGAACGTCGCTGCGTCGTGTTGTCGTCGAGCGAGCCCAGCCTGATCGACGTTCTTGTCGCGATTGAGCGTGGTCTGGTGGCGTCGCCATGTAGAGGAAACGGCGACCGTCGGCAAGAAACATCGGCCAGAGGTGACCGGTTTCACCCTGCGTCGCCGCACTTTCGTGACCAGCGTCGGGACGCCGCCCTTCTCAGGAACACTCCAGAGCCCTTCGGCGAGCCAAACAGAATCAGCCCCGTCCTTGCCCCAGGTCCCGCGGCCCCGGCCCTCCTCGCAAATCGTCGTAACGCCGCGTCCGTCTCTGTCGATCCGCAGCAGCCGGTATTGCTCGCCTGAACGGACAACGAAACCCACGGACTCGCTGTCTGGTGACCAGAACGGTTGCGTGGCGCCCTCTGTGCCCGGCAGAGGAATGATCTCGGTCGAGTTCATCGAGCGAATCACCAACCGGTCTCGGTGCTGGCGTGCCGATCACCGATGACGATGTGCTTGCCGTCTGGCGAGATCGTGGCGCCGCCCGGGCCGTCGAAGAAGGGGCCGACGCGTTCGAGGTCCTCGGCTATATCGAAGCTGAGGACCTCGGTCGGCGGCACCGGGCGCGAGAACCACCAGGCAGCAGCCGCGCCGCGAGTGCGAGGAGCGCGGCGGCGGCGATCACCATCCACAGCCGACGCGTTCCCCTTCGCGAGATCCGGTGCGGTTGCATCGCACCGCGAGCTTCGTCGACGCGTCCGGCCGACAACAGCAGCTCGTTCTGGATCCACGACAACTCGGCGCCGAGGTCGGCGGCGGATTGCCACCGCTCGTCGGGCTCCTTGGCCAGGCACTTGCGCAACAGCCGATCGAGGGTGCGATGCAGCGAAGCCGGCATCCCGCTCCGCAGTGCCGCACTCTCGTCCAGGCTGGGCGGATCGTCATTCAGGATGGCCGCGATCAGCCCGGCATGACTCTGCGCATCGAAAGCGCGGCGCCCGTTGAGCATCTCGAAGAGGACGGCGCCGAACGAGAAGATGTCGGTGCGGGCGTCGATCGTCCCGCCCTCGAGCTGCTCGGGCGACATGTAGTTCAGCGTGCCGACGATCGACCCCGTCGCGGTGAGAGGCACACTCTTGGTCGCGAGGTCAGCAAGGCCTGAGATCGCTTCCTGCTCTGCCAGCTTCGCGAGGCCGAAGTCGAGCAGCTTGATGCCCGTCTTCGTCAGCATGATGTTCCCGGGCTTCAGGTCGCGATGGACGATGCCGCGGCGGTGCGCCGCATCAAGCGCTGCGGCGATCTCGGCGCCGTAGCGGAGCGCCAGGTCGATCGGCAGCGGACCTTTCGAAAGCGTAGACGAGGTCACGGGTGATGCTGCCGCACCGGACCCGTCCGTCTTCGGCCGCGCCCCCCTGGCGAGGCGGTCGGCGAGCGTCTCCCCTTCGAGGTACTGCATGACGAGGAAGTCGGTGCCAGCCTCGTGTCCGACGTCGTACAGCGTGCAGATGTTCGGGTGATCGAGCGCGGAGATCGCACGCGCCTCGCGGTCGAACCGGTCGCGGAACGAGGGGTCCAGCGCCGCTGCGCCGGCAATCACCTTGATGGCGACGATGCGGTCGAGGCGGGTGTCGCGGGCGCGGTAGACCTCACCCATGCCACCGGCGCCGATCGAAGACTGAATCTCGTACGGACCGAGCCGACTGCCCGCTGATTGCACCTGGGTCTCCTTGCTCCGGGAGGGTGCGTGATTCTAGCGCACATGGATGACGTAATATCCATCCGATGTCCGAAGGTTTCCGCAGCCACCCTGATCCGTCGACGTGGGACGATTATGTCGACTTCGAGTCGACGAGCTGGCCGAAGAAAGAGCGCCGGCGCTACTGGATCATCCCCAGCATCTGTTTCAACTGCGAGTCGGCGTGCGGCATCCTCGCGTACGTCGACAAGAACACGCTCGACGTCCGCAAGATCGAAGGCAACCCGATGCATCCCGGCAGCCGCGGCCGGACCTGCGCGAAGGGCGTCGTCACACCCAATCAGCTCGAGGATCCCGACCGGATCATGTATCCGCTCCGCCGCAAGGGCGAGCGCGGCGAGGGGCTCTGGGAGCAGGTCTCGTGGGACGAAGCGCTCGAAGACATTGGCGGACGCATCCGCAAGGCGATCGTCGAGAACCGCCGCCACGAGCTGATGTACCACGTCGGGCGGCCCGGTGAGGACGGCTACGCCAACCGCGTCCTCCAGGCCTGGGGCGTGGACGGACACAACAGCCACACCAACGTCTGCTCATCGTCTGCCCGCCTCGGGCACTTCCTGTGGTGCGGCGCGGACCGGCCGTCGCCGGATTACGCCAACGCCCAGACGATCCTGCTGCTGTCGTCGCATCTCGAGACCGGCCACTACTTCAATCCGCATGCGCAGCGGATCATCGAGTCCAAGGCGAATGGCGGGACGCTGATCTGCATCGATCCGCGGCTCTCCAACACGTCCGCGAAGGCTGACATCTGGATGCCGGCGTACTCCGGGACCGAGGGCGCGCTGCTGCTGGCGATAGCGCGGATCCTCCTCGAAGAGGATCTCTACAACAAAGAGTTCGTGCGGAAGTGGGTCAACTGGCGCGACTATCTCGCGGCGGAACGGCCCGACCTGCCGCAGACCTTCGACGCGTTCATCATCGCGCTGAAAGAGATGTACGCGCAGTTCACGCCCGAGTACGCGGAAGCGGAAACCGGCGTGCGCGCGGACCAGATCGTCGCCGCCGCACGGGCAATCGGCCGCGCCGGCACGCGCTTCGCGACGCACAACTGGCGCGCCGCCGCCTCGGGCAACCTGTGGGGATGGCAGATCACGCGCTGCCTTTACCTGCTCGTCGTCCTTACTGGATCGCTCGGCGAGGTCGGCGGCGTGAACATGCACGTCACGAACAAGTTCGTGCCGAAGCATTACAATCCGCCGCCGCCGCCGAACTACTGGAACGAGTTGCTGTTCCCGAAGGAGTTCCCGCTCGCCTTTTTCGAGATGAGTTTTCTGTTGCCGCACTTCCTGAAGGAGGGGCGCGGCAAGCTGGACGTGTATTTCACGCGCGTCTACAACCCGCTCTGGACCAACCCCGACGGCTTCTCCTGGATGGAGATGCTGCAGGACAAGGAGAAAGTCGGGCTGCACATCGCGCTGACGCCGACGTGGAGCGAAACGGCCTGGTTCGCCGACTACATCCTGCCGATGGGGCTCGGCACCGAACGCCACGACACGATGAGCCAGGAGACGCACGCGGGCCAGTGGCTCGGGTTCCGTCAACCCGTGCTGAGGGTGGCGCGCGAGAAACGGGGCGAGAAGATCAACGCCACGTATGAGGCCAATCCAGGCGAAGTCTGGGAAGAGGCGGAGTTCTGGATCGCTCTGAGCTGGAAGATCGATCCCGATGGATCACTCGGCATCCGCAAGTTCTTCGAATCGCCATACCGAGCCGGTGAGCAGATCACCGTCGAGGAGTACTACAAGTGGATGTTCGAGAACTCGGTTCCAGGCCTGCCTGAAACCGCCGCGAAGGAGAATCTGACACCGCTCGAGTACATGCGGAAGTATGGCGTGTTCAAGGTGTCGGACAAGACCTACAGCAAGGTCCACGAGAAGCCGGCCGACGAGACGGTGCCTCACGTCGTCGTCGACGGCGCCACGCTCACAGGGTTCAACACCCCGTCCCGCCTCCTCGAGTTCTACTCACCGACGATGGCGGAGTGGGGATGGCCCGAGCACGCGGTGCCGCGTTACGTCCCCGGGCATGTTCACTGGAAGGACCTCAATCGCGCCGAAGGCGAGTTCGACCTGCTGCCGAACTTCCGGCTGCCGACGCTGATCCATACGCGCTCGCCCGTGAAGTGGCTCTACGAAATCTCGCACAACAATCCGCTGTGGCTCTCGACCGAGGACGGCAAGGCCAAGGGGATCGCGACCGGTGATCTCGTCAAGGTGACGACGCAGATCGGCTATTTCGTGACGCGGGCGTGGGTCACAGAAGGCATCCGTCCGGGCGTGCTCGGCATGTCTCACCACCTTGGCCGCTGGCGCCTGGACGAAGACACCGGCGGCCCTCGCGTGGCATCCGCACTGGTCAAGATCAGCCGTGAGAACGACGGCCGTTATGTAATGAAGCAGGTTCACGGGGCGCAGCCGTTCGAGAGCAACGACCCGGACAGCAGCCGCATCTGGTGGAGCGAGGTCGGCGTGCACCAGAACCTGACGTTCCCGGTGCAGCCCGATCCGGTCAGCGGGATGCACTGCTGGCATCAGCGGGTGCACCTCGAGAAGGCAGGGCCTGATGATGCCTACGGCGACATCATGGTCGACACCAACAAGGCACACGAAGCCTACAAAGAGTGGATGGCAAAGACGCGCCCGGCCGTCCCGGGTCCCGACAGCATCCGTCGCCCGCTCTGGTTCGACCGTCCGCTTCGGCCGGTGCCGGAGGCTTACAAGCTGCGCTGAGGGCAGCCGACTCTCCGGCTGCTATGACTTCGACGCGGCGCGCCACAGCACGATCGACAGCTCGATGACGACGATCACGGTCATCAGCACGAACGTCCAGTCCCGCCGGCGGATACGCTCCGCGACCGCAATCACGATCCTCAACGCCGGTGCGGTCATCAGCATGACGATCCCGGTGTGAAGGAACCCGACGGAAGCGCGACTGCCGGGCGCGATGACGTGCAGGACGGTTCCCGCCATCAGTGCGGCGCCAAATGCCACCACGATCGTCACCGACAGCCACCTGAAGCGCACCTCGAGACTGGCGGGATCGACCCCCTTACGCATACGCGAGGCTCTTGTAGATGTAGATCGCGGACACGAGCGCGAGAACGATCGCCATTGCGAGCTTCAGCCACCGGGCTTTGGCGTGGGGGCTCATCCACACTCCGGCGCGGGATCCGGCAAGCACGCCGATGACGGCGGCGGCGGCAAGCGGTGCGACGATACGCCCGCGCGTGAAGTAGATCGGCGCCGACGAGAGCGCCGTCACCCCGATCATGGCGGCCGTCGTGGCCGCCGCGGCCCGCATCGGGACACCACACCAGGCATTGAGCGCAGGTACCTGGAGGATCCCGCCGCCGATCCCAAGCAGGCCGGAGAGGACCCCTCCGGAGAACGAGATACCCAGGGCCGCAGGCAGTCGGCGCAGTTGATACACGATCGTTCGCCTGCTCTCCTTCTCGTAGTAACTTCCGCCGAGAGGTCCGGGCTGAATCGAATCGTCCAGGATGACGTTCCGTCGGTCGAGGCGTGTCAGCATCACCACGGAGATGACTCCTGTCACCGTGGCAAAGATCATGTAGAGGACTCTCTGCGAGAGTGACTCGACGCTCTCGGCCCCGATCAGTCCGCCCGCCACCGCGGGAATCTGCAGCATGATCCCGAGGCGCAGGTTGATGACGTCCCGGTTCGACCGGCCCGCCGCCACGATACTGGAGGTGGCGAGAACGGTCATGAGGCTGATGCCCGCGGCATCTCGCATTTCAAGGCCGAGTACGACGTTGAGAAATGGAATGAGAAAGACGCCGCCACCGAGCCCCAGCAGGGCGCCCAGGCACCCGGCCACGGCACCCGCAGCCATGACTTCGAGCAGCGGGATCAGGATGGACATGGGTGTATGATGCGCGCAGGTCGCGCCGGAGAAGGGATTTTAGCCGATGTTCCACCGCTTCTTTGACGAGGGGCTTGCTCAAGCCTCCTTTTTTCTTGCCTGCCCGCGCTCGCGGGAGGCCATCATCATCGATCCACGCAGAGACGTTGACGTCTACGTCGAGATGGCCAAGTCGCAAGGTCTGAGGATCGCCTACACCTTCGAAACGCACGTGCACGCCGACTTCGCCTGTGGATCGCGAGAGCTGGCGGCAGTGGGCGCCAAGACCATCGCCGGGCCGGGTGCGCACCTGCGCTATGCCAATCACGAGGCGACGCACGGTGAACGCCTGAGAGTTGGCGACATCTCGATCGAGTTCATGCACACGCCCGGGCACACGCCGGAACACCTCTCGATCCTTGTCAACCAGCCGGACCAGCCCACCCGGATCTTCAGCGGCGACACGCTGTTTGTCGGCGCGGTGGGGCGCCCGGATCTTCTCGGCGAGGAACAGACCCGTCGTCTCGCCGGTGAGTTGTACGACTCGCTCTTCAAGAAGCTGCTCGTCCTCGACGAACGGATCCAGGTGCACCCCGGGCACGGCGCCGGCTCCCTGTGCGGCGCGGGCATCGGCAACGAGCCGTTCACCACCATCGGCCAGGAGAAGCGCTTCAACCCGATGCTGCAACACGGGACGAAGGAAGCGTTCGTCGCCGCGGTCCTCGCCGACCTGCCCGACACACCGCCCTACTTCCCGCGCATGAAGAAGATGAACCAGGAAGGGCCGCCGCTGCTCGGGATGGTGAATGGGTACCGGGGCCCGGCGCCGCTCTCCCCCGCCGCGACCGCCACCGCGATCCGCAACGGTGCGGTCATGATCGACCTGCGCACCGCGACGGCGTTTGCGGCCGCTCATCCCCTCGGCGCCTTGAACCTCGCGATCGGCGCCAAGGTTGGCTACTGGGCCGGATACGTGTTGCCCGGGGATGCGAAGGTCGTGCTGCTGGGTGCGAACCACCACGAAACCACCGAGGCCGCGCGCCAGTTGATTCGCATCGGCGTGTCGCGCATCGAGGGCTACATCAACGGCGGATTCGACGCCTGGCGCGACGCGGGATTGCCGACGGCGTCCATGGCATTGTCGAACGTCCAGGAGCTCTCGTCGGCGATCAGCCACGGCACCGCTCCCCTCGTCATCGACGTGCGCACGAACAAGGAGTGGAACGCGGGCCACATTGACGGCGCCATGCACATCCCCCTCGGCGACCTCGCCCGCCGTGCCGCGGAGATCCCGCGCGATCGTCCGGTGGCGACGATGTGCGAAGGGGGCTACCGGTCGTCGCTGGCTGCCAGCGTGCTGGCGCGAAGCGGGCTCGACGGCGTGATGAACGTCACCGGCGGGATGTCGGCGTGGCGCGCCCTCGCCCCGGCGTCCGTAACCAGGTAGCGTTTTAACAGTGAAGATCGGTGGATGCGCGGCGGAAAGCGGCCGGGCTCGAACCGCTGGCTGACTACCTACGACGCTTCGGTCTGACCTACAAGCCCAAGGGCGCGTGAGCCCATGCCACGACGCTGTCGACATCAGCATTTCAAAAAGCTAGCGTCGAGTCGTTGTGTCGTCCTGTCGTCGTGAGTGGCGCAGCCACCATGTGGGGCTTCGTGCAGCGGACGACGCTCGGCCGAAAGGACAAGCCTTCGGCTGGCACGACGGCACAACGGCGCAACGCTCTCGACGTCAGCATTTCAAAAAGGCTAGCGTCGAGTCGTTGTGTCGTCCTGTCGTCGTGAGTGGCGTAGCCACCTTGCGGGGCATCGTGAACGGACGGCGGTCCGGCCCACGAGTCAAGCCTCCGGCTGGCACGACGGCACAACGGCACAACGCTCTCGACGTCAGCACTTCAAAAAGCAGTCGAGTCGTCGTGGCGTGCTGTCGTCGTGCAGTGGCGCAGCCACCTTGCGGGGCATCGTGAAGGGACGGAGCTCCGGCCCACGAGTCAAGCCTCCGGCTGGCACGACGGCACAACGGCACAACGCTCTCGACGTCAGCATTTCAAAAAGCTAGCGTCGGAGTCGTCGTGTCGTCCTGTCGTCGTGAGTGGCGCAGCCACCTTGCGGGGCATCGTGAACGGACGGCGGTCCGGCCCACGAGTCAAGCCTCCGGCTGGCACGACGGCACGACGGCACAACGCTCTCGACGTCAGCACTTCAAAAAGCAGCGTCGAGTCGTCGTGTCGTCCTGTCGTCGTGAGTGGCGCAGCCACCTTGCGGGGCATCGTGAACGGACGGCGGTCCGGCCCACGAGTCAAGCCTCCGGCTGGCACGACGGCACAACGGCACAACGCTCTCGACGTCAGCACTTCAAAAAGCAGTCGAGTCGTCGTGGCGTGCAGTCGTCGTGCAGTGGCGCAGCCACCATGCCGGGCTTCGTGCAGGGCCAGACAGCCTGGCGGTGGCTTGATGGCGTCCCTGCACGCCTCTCGTCCAGCGTCGTGGAAGTGAGCCTGCCCTATAATTGTCAGGTTCCCCGCGGTCATGGCCCTCGCTCCCGGCACCCGTCTCGCTCAGTACGAAATCGTTGCTCCGCTCGGCTCCGGCGGTATGGGGGACGTGTATCGGGCCCGTGACCTGCGCCTGGCGCGTGATGTTGCGATCAAGGTGATGGCCGAACACATCGCCGGGGATCCTGCGATGCGGAGCCGGTTCGAGACCGAGGCCAGGGCGGTGGCGGCGCTGTCGCACCCGAGCATCATGGCGATCTACGAACTCGGGGCCGCCGAGGGTCAGCTGTTTGCGGTGATGGAGCTGCTCGAGGGCCAGACGCTGCGGGCGCGGCTCGCCAGCGGCCTGCCGCCGTGGCGTGAATCCGTCGTCATCGGGGCCACCATCATGGACGGCCTGGCGGCGGCGCACGTGAAGGGCGTCATCCACCGCGACCTCAAGCCGGAGAACGTCTTCCTCACGTCCGGCGGCGCGGTCAAGATCCTGGACTTCGGCCTCGCGCTGCGGCGGCTGAGTGAACTCGACGTCACCGGCTTCGGCAGCCACCTGCCAACCTCGCCCGGCACCGTCGTGGGGACGTTCGGTTACATGTCTCCCGAACAGATCAGCGGCGGGCGCGTCGACGGCCGCAGCGACATCTTTGCGGCCGGCTGCGTACTCTACGAAATGCTGACCGGCCGCCGGCTGTTCGACGGCGCGACACCGCAGGAAATCATCGCGAACGTGCTGCATCACGGGCTGCCGGACCTCTCTGCCCTCGATCCCTCCGCTCCCGCCGAACTCCGCGCCATCGTCTCGCGCTGCATCGATCGTGAGCCGGCGCGTCGATTTGCCGACGCCGCCGATGTCGGTATGGCACTCCGTGCACTGCTCACGTCGTCCTCCGAACGGACGACCACGAAGCGTCCGCGGATACGTGGCAAATCGCTCGCGATCCTGCCGTTTGTGAACAACAGTGGTGACGCGCATCTCGAGTACCTGACCGACGGCATCACCGAGAGCATCATCAACAGCCTGTCGCAGCTGCCCGGACTCCGCGTCGTCCCGCGCAGCCTGGCCTTCCGCTACAAGGGGCTGCAGGCGGATCCGTCTACGGTGGGGCTCGCGCTCAATGCGCGGACGATCCTCACCGGCCACGTCGTCCAGCAGGGGGACACGCTCAGTATCCAGGCCGAGCTCGTCGACACGACGACCGAGTCGCAGTTGTGGGGCGAACGCTTCCGGCAGAAGGCAGCCGACCTGCTGCTGGTGCAGGAGGAGATCGCGTGGCACATCTCCGAGGCGCTTCGGTTGAAGCTGACCGGCGAGCAGAAGAAGAAGCTGCGCCGGCGTCCGACCGTGAATCCAGAGGCCTACCAGGAGTACATGCGCGGCCGGCATCACTGGCACAACTGGAACGCCGACAGCTTCAGGCGCGCGATCGAGCACTTCGAGCGCGCGCTCGGGCACGATCCTGGTTACGCGCTCGCGTACGCCGGGTTGGGTGATGCTTTCGGTGCCCTCTCCTACTACGGATTGATGGAACCGCACGACGGCTTTCCCCGGGCACGTGCCGCGGCCCTCCGCGCCATCGAGATCGACGACCGTCTCGCCGATCCGCACGTCACGATCGCGCTTGAACGGCTGCTCTACGGATGGGACTGGCCCGGCGTTGAAGCCGCACTCTCACGCGCCCTGGAACTGGACCCGAACTCCGCCCTCGCGCACGAGGTCAGGAGCATTTTCCTGATCACGCGCGGACAGTTCGAACAAGCGATGGCGGAAGCTCAGCGCGCTCGTGCGCTCGACCCGCTCTCGCCGTTCATCAACATGGGCGTCGCGTGGGTGCACCACTTCGCCGGCCGTCCAGAGGAGGCGATCCGGGAGTGCCTCGACGTCCGGTCGTTGAGGCCCGGGCACGAGGAATCCGGCAACATCCTCATTGCCTCGTACGAGGCCCTCGGACGGTTTGAAGAAGCAGCCGCGTTGATCAAGCAACAGCGTTGCTGGGGGATGGCACTCGATGGCGGCTCGCTGCAGCGAGCGTTTCAGCGGGGTGGACGGGAGAAGTATTTGCGGGAGCGGGTCGCGCAGATGGAAGACGCGGTCACGCCGCCACCGGCCACAAGCTTCGCGTTCGCGATCTGCTACACGCTACTCGGCGAGTTCGAGAAGGCGCTCGATCACCTCGACCACATGGTGACCCAGCGCGCCGGCGGATCGATCTTCCTCGCCATCGATCCCGGCCTGGCCCCGCTGCACGGGATGCCGCGCTTCGAAGCGATCGTCAAGCGGGTGTTTGCCCACCAGCCGCAAACGGTTTGAGGACGGCGTAAAGCGTCGACATGATCGGGGCCGGCACGCCCAGCCGCGACGCCCGGCGGACAACCGAGCCCTGCAGCGCCTCGACTTCTATTTTCTTCCCCTGCGCCAGGTCGATCAGCAGCGACGATCTCATCGTCCCCGGGATGCTGCCGACGTAGTCCCTGATCTGCTGGATCCGGTCGGCTGCGACCTGGACGCCTTCTGCGCGCGCCACTGCTTCGACCTCGCGGCAGCCGTTGAGGAACTGCTCACGAATGACGGGATCGGCCCACACCGGTCCGATCGGCAGTCGAGTGGCGCCCGTAAATCCGGCGAGAGCAACGAGGAAGATGAACTTCTCCCAGATCGGAATGCGGCCGTCCCCTGCAATCTCGGCCTGGATATCGGCCGCCACCATCGCTTCGTGGATGGCGCTCACACGGGCGGTCACCCGCGGCAGGCTGCCGAACACTTCGCCAAGAACGATACGCCTGTGGGTGCCGGTCTGCTCGATGACGCCGGGAGCGGTCAGGGCGGTGGCGATGTAGGTCGTGCCGCCGAGCGTCTGTGCCTCGCCGGCAACTGCCGCTACCTCCCCGACGCTGTCGACGCCGTTCTGCAACGTCAGAACAGTGGTCTGCGGCCCGAGCATCGGCCGGATCATCGGCAGTGCGGTCGCGTTGTCGTAAGCCTTCACCGCCACGATGACGAGATCTACGGCGCCAACGTCGCTCGTGTCGTCGTGCGCCTTCGCGCGGACGGTAAAGTCGCCAACCGCGGCGCTGCGGATCTCCATCCCACGTTCCCGCAAGGCCTGGAGGTGGGCGCCGCGCGCGATGAACGTGACGTCGTGCCCGGCGCGTGCGAGCTTCGCGCCATAGTAACCACCGACCGCACCCGAACCGAGAACTGCAATTTTCACCAAGTCACCGCCGAGAACGCTTCGAATACCAGTATGCCGGAACACCGAGCGCGACCAGCCCGAGGCCGGTCACGGACTCGACTGGCCGCTCGAGAAGTGTGTTCAGTACAAACGCCGTGGACGCGAGCACAAATAGCGCCGGGACCACAGGATATCCCCACGCCCGGTACGGCCGCGGCCGATCCGGCTGCGTGCGTCGGAGCACGAAGAGCGCGACCCCCGCGGCAACGCTGAACATGATCGACGCGAACATCACGTAGGTAAACAGCTGCTCGTAGGTTCCCGACAGCGCCAGCACCATCGACCAGACGGTCAGGACGGTGATGGCGATGTGCGGAGTTCGATAGACGGGATGAACGCGTCCCGCGGCCGGGAGGAACGAGCTGTCCCGGGCCATCGCAAACAGCACGCGCGATCCACCCAGCATCCCGGCGGCGTTACAGCCAAACGTCGAGACCACTACCGTCGCGGCAAGGAATCCAGCCCCGGCCGGCCCCATTAGAACGAGTGAGGCTTTCTCAGCTATGCGCGTCACGCCCCGCATCTCGTCAATGCTGAGCGTAAACAGATAGGCGAGGTTAACCACAAGGTAGATGGCCGTCAGTGCCGAGAGACCAATGAGGAGCGCTCGTGGGACGTTGCGCTGCGGGTCTTTGATCTCTCCGGCCGCGAAAGTCAGGTAATACCAGGACTCATACGTCCAGAGCACGGCGATCATCGCGATGCCGAAGGATGCCATGGGCCGGACGACATCGGGTGGAACCACCGGCGTGAAGGCCGGCTGCGCAGTCCCGGCTACGAGCGCCACGATCGGGATCGCCAGCAGCCCCGCCACCTTCGCGGCGGTGAGCACCACGTTCAGCATGTTCCCTGAGCGAACGCCCACATAGTTCACGGCCCCGAGGACGCCGATCGAGGCGGCCGCCACGAGCTGCCCGGCCGACATCGAGAACGTGCCCCACGGCGCCGGTGCCTCGAGAATGACGTTGGAGGTGCTGAGCACGGGCACGAAGTAGCTCAGATACTCGGCAAAACCAACCGCCACCGCCGCAACGCTGCCGCTGATGATCACGAGCAGCGACGCCCAGCCGTAGAGGAACGCAGGCAAGCCGCCGTATGCTTCGCGAAGAAAGACGTAGACGCCGCCGGAGCGCGGGTACATCGCCCCCATCTCCGCGTAGGTGAGCCCCCCGGCAATCGACACCGCGCCACCGAGCGTCCACGCGGCCATCAGCAGCGACGGGGCCGGGATCAGCGCCGCCATGCCGCCCGTTGTCAGGAAGATTCCCGACCCGATGACGTTGCCGATCACCAGCAGGATGGCGGAACCGAGGCCAATGACCCTTAAAAGCCCGTCATCCGCCTCGGGCGCGGCCTCTACCTGCACCTGCATCGCGCGGACTGTAGCACGTGGCACATGCTAAAATTCGCTCCAAATGGCTGCACGACTCACCACGTTCGTCATTGCCGGCATCATGGGCATCACGCTCATCGCCGGGCTGATTGTCGGCGCGCAGCGTGACGACGACGGGCTGGTGGATCTGATCGTCCACAACGCCGTGGTGTTTACCGGCGAAGCCGACGGCGATATGCCTCAGGCGGTCGCGGTCCGCGGCAACCAGATTCTGAAGGTGGGCAGTAATCGAGAGATCCTGCGGATGCAGCGTCCACAGACCGTCACGATCGATGCGAAGGGCGCCGCCGTGGTGCCCGGGTTCAACGACGCGCACCTGCACCTGGTTCGTGGCGGCCTCACGCTCGACACGGCGGATCTCTCCGGCGTCACTACGATCGCGGAAGCGATCGCGCGCGTGACCGAATGGACGGCGGAACATCCAGACAACATGTGGCTCGTTGGCCGCGGGTTCGACGCCACCCTTCTCGAGCCTGAAGACCGTTCAGCCCGGGCGGCATTGGACGAAGCATTCGGCAAGCGGCCCGTTCAGCTCATTTCGCGCGACGGTTCGACCGCGTGGGTCAATTCCGCGGCGCTCGCGCTGGCGAAAATCAGCCGTCGCACCCCGGACCCCGAGAACGGCCGCATCATCCGCAATCCCAAGGGAGAGGCCACCGGTATCCTGGAAGGCTCCGCGGTTGCGAACGTGCAGGCGATCCTGCCACAGCCCACGCGCGAGGACCGGACGCGCGCCCTCTTCGCCGCGATCGCCGAGGCCCAGCGGAACGGCATCACCAGCCTGCAGAACGCCGATGGCGAGGCCCTGGACTTCGAGCTGCTCGACGCGGCACGAAAGAAGGGCGCGGTCGACATGCGTGTCTATTCGGCTCTGCCGGTCCACAGCGCGCGCACCGATGCGGACGTCGCATCGCTGGACGAGGTGCTGAAGCGATACCCGGACGACCCGCTCTTCAAGGCCGGCGCCGCGAGGGTAGCGATGGACGGCATCGACCCTGATGCACTGAACAAACTGGTCCGCCTGCTCGACTCACGCGGCTGGCAAGTCATGATCGAAGCCGACGATGCCGACGATGTCGACATGGCCAGAGCCGCATTCACGCACGCCGAGCGCTCGAATGGAAGGCCCGAGCGCGAGCGGCGCCATCGGCTGGAACATCAGCGCCGTCACTTCACGGCGGTCGGCGACAAGCTCGCACTTGGCAGCGACTGGCCGGAAGGTCCGTTGTCTCCGATGCAGGTGCTCGAGTCCGCCGCGCCAACGCTCAGTCTCGAAAAGGCGCTCCAGGCCTACACGGTCAACGGCGCCTACGCGTCCTACGACGAACAGCGCAAAGGCTTCATCAAGCCCGGCATGCTGGCCGACATCGCGATCCTGTCAGAGAACATCTTCTCGATCGACCCCGAGCGCCTGGCGTCGGTGAAGGTCGCCTACACCATCTTTGATGGGCGCGTCGTCTACCCGCGCAAGGCCGCTCGGGACTTCACTAACTAAGCGGCGGCTCGCGCGTCAGCGCAGCACGACCTCGACGCGGTATTTGCCGCCTTCAACCTGCCGCAGGAGCGCGATGCGCGCTGCCTGTCCGGTGCCGATGGTCGCGTCGGTCTTGACTTTCCAGTCCGGTACATCGACCAGCGTCCCGGTTTCGTAGCCCGTGTCGGCCACGGCGATCATTCCGGCCCCATCGATGACCCGCAGTGCGCCGGTCGTACTCAGATCGCCAAGATCCGAGATGTTCATCACGATCTGGATTTCGCGTTTGCCGTCGGTCGTCCGGACGCGACGGTTGCCCGAGATCCCGATATCGGCCACGAATGGTTCGATCCCCGCGCCGTTGATCAGCGTGGCGTTGCGCACGAGGATGTAGAACAGACCGGAGTCATTCATCGGCAGGGATTCGTACCGCTTGGGATCCGCCTTGTCGACGTTGCCGGTGGCCAGCGCGTCGAGGGCCGACATGATGGCGATGAAATTGAGCCGGATCAGCTGCGGATCGGGCTCCTGGGACGGCCACGGCCCGGTTTCGATCAGGACGACCGGCGTTCCCCAGAGTGTGACGTTGTCGCCGAAGGCGCGGGTCTCGAACGAGTCGTCGTAGCGGCCAATCTGCCCCGATGCGAAGGGCTCGAGCGCATCGCGGATGACGGCGCAGAGCTTCTTGGTCAGCTTACGGCCATCGTTGACGCTCCGCTGCTCGTCGTAGGCCACCGACAGCAGCGAGATCGACGCCGGCTTGGGCGGATTGCCGACCGCGGTGTTCCAGCCCTGGTTGTGCAGATTGAAACCGACCGCGGGCTCGATCCGGTCGCGCAGGGCCTTGAGAATGCGGCCCTCCGGCGTCTGCAGCCTGAGTGCGTCCCTGTTGATGTCGATGCCCTGGGCGTTGCGGCGCTGGAAGCGCTCGGCGCCGTCAGGGTTCAGCATCGGCACGAAATGGAGCGACAGCTGCGTGAGGATCCGGCGAACCGCGGGCTCATCGCGATGTTTCGCGAGGTACTCGTAGACATCGAACAGCGCCGCCGTGGCGGTCGGCTCGTCGCCGTGCATCTGCGACCAGAGCAGGATCGCCTTCGGACCGTTCCCCACTCGCAGGTGGTGAATCGACCGGCCCTCGACCGACTGCCCGAGCTGCTCGATCGAAAACATGTCGGGTGTCGCGGCGACGACAGCCTTCAAGCGGCTCACCACTTCCTCGTGCGTCATCAGCGGGGGCGCCTGTGGCGAGACGTGTTCGGCGTCCCAGATGCGGGCCAGGTCTTGTGGCGCGATCGGCGGAACCGCCTCGCGACGTTGCGTCGCGGCGTCCCCGCCAGCGAGAAGAAGGGCAACCGTCAGCAGAATGAAAGTCATGTGAGGCATTATCGCCGACCTACCCCGACGTACGTCGACCTACAATGACGTGCAATGGACCCGATGCCCTCGATGCCTCAGCTCACCGCGTTCGACGCGGTGACGCAATTGATCGCCGCGGCTGTTTACCTGGCGATCGGCGTCGCGGCACTCGCGCAGGCGCCACTCGACGAGCGGACCCGGGTGTTCGGCGCGCTGGGGCTGGCCCACGCGGTCGGCTTCAGCGTTCCGGCCGCCGGCTACCTGCTGGGCGTCACCAGCGCCGGCGCGTACAACCGGATCCCGCTCGGGATCATGCTGGCGGCGCTGTCGCTCGGGGCGCTGCTCATGTTTCATTTCAGCCAGGTGTTCCCGCGCCGGCGCCCGTGGATCCGCGGGGCGGGCCCGCAGCTGCCGATCGCCTACGCACTGACCGGTCCCGCCGTCTTCCTGCTGGTTCGCTGGTGGCCGCTCACGAAAGAGGCCTTCACGCCCCAGTTCGGGCTGGCGTTCGTACTCTTTGGCTTTCCGCTGCTGGTGCTGATGGGGGTGGTGCTTCCGGTGGCCAGCATCGTGTCGTTCCTGCGCAGCCTGCGTGAACAGCCGGTGCGCACGCCGGCGCAGATGCGGGGTGAAACCGAGGAGGACGGCCGGCCGCTACCGGATGCGCGACCCACGATCTTCGGAATTCTTCTGAGTCAGCTGGCTGGTGGCGCACTGGGACTGCTGGTGCTCGGCCCGCTCAGTAAGAGCGCTCCAGAATCATTCGCCGTCACGATCGTCGCCCTGACGGTGTGGATGCTGGGGCTGCTGACGCCGTTCGCATTCGCCGCCGGCGTCTGGAAGTACCGGGCCCTCGAAATCCCGGTCGACGCGTCAGCGAAAATGCATTCGGATTAGCGTCGGCTTCTCGCCTCGGACCACGACGAACAGGTTGTCGTAGTCATTGTCGGTGAGCTTCACCGGCTCGGTGACACCAAGTCCGGCGATCACCTCTCCCACCGTGTTCGAGTGCCCGATCACCAGCGCATTCCCGGTTCCGGACTTCAGCTTCTGGAGCAAGGCGGGCATGTCACGAGCCGGCACCGGTGTGACCGCGATCCCGAGCACCTTCGCCAGGGGCTCCCCCGTCTGCTGCGTCCTTTTGTATTCGGTCGTGTAGATCGCGGTGATGCCGGCATCCTTCAGGACGGCGGCGAGTGACTGTGCACGCGCTTTGCCGATTTCCGACAGATCCGGATCGGTTGCCATCGTCGGAGCGGTCCCCGCGACAGCATCGGCGCGCTCGGCATGCCGCACTACGAAAACTGACGTCTGAGCCGAGGCGGTGGCGGTGACGGCCAGGATGGCGATGGCCGCCAGGAACAGGGCGCGCTTCATTGATTTTGTCCTCTTCGAACGGCGATCAGGTACAAGACGGCTCCAGCGGCAAGGGCCCCGGCGCCGGAGATCAACTGGATCCGGGTCGCTCCCAGGATGATGGCAGCCGCGATCAGAATCGCCAAGACCGGCACAACCGGACCACCCGCCACGACGAAGGCCGGCGGGTTCACGACGATGCCGCGGCTCACCTGCGGTTCCGGTCCGGAAAAGCGCGCGCGCAGCCGCAACAGCGCCGCGCAGGTCATGACATACACGACCAGGCGGCTGATCGCGCTCGCCGCCGCCATCGTCACGAAGCTGCCGGTGACCGCGAGCCCGAACGCGACGACGGCCGTGACGATGATGGCGTTGGACGGGGTGCGGAAGCGCGGGTGCACGTTGCCGAACCACCGCGGCAGATCCCCCTGCTCGGCGAGCGCGAACAGGTTGCGGGAACCCGACAGCGCCTGCCCCATGTTGTTGCCTGAAGTCGAAAGCACCGCGCCGATGGTGATCATCACGGCTCCCATCGATCCCATGAACATCGCGGCGGAGTCTGCGAGCGGGGTCTTCGACGTTGCGATGCCCGGCAGGGTGCCAAACGCCACGACCTGCGTCAGCAGCGTGATCGCGGCGACGATGACGATCGTCATGATGAGGGCGAAGGGAATGGCGCGGCGCGGGTCTTTTGTTTCGCCACCGAGAACGGGGATGACCTCGTACCCGCCGAACGCAAAGATCAGGATGAGTGCACCGGTAGACAGCTGCTGTGCCGTCATCGTGGCGGGAGCGGTGAAGGAGCCCCAGTCGACATAGGCGATACCCAGAAGGACGAAGACGACCAGTGGCAGGACCTTCGCGACCGTGAGCACGTTGACCACGAGACTGCTCTGGCGGATCCCGCGGACATTGATCCACGCGATCAAGGCAATGATCGCGGCAAGAAGGAGCGGGCGAGCCACGGCGCCGAGGAGCAGTGGCCAGTACCTGCCAAGGGCGTCGACGAGGACGTTGATGACCGACGCCCAGCTCGCGGCGCGCGTGAACCACATCATCCAGCCGACTTCGAACGCGGGGAATCGGCCGAAGGCGGCCCGAGTGTAGAGGTAAGGCCCGCCGGTACCGTCGAAGCGGCTACCGACCTCGGCGAACGACAGCGCGATCAGCAGCGATGCAAAGGCCACGGCCGCGACCAGCCATGGCGCCCATGATCCCGTGTTGGCTGCAAGGCCGGCCGCCAGCGCGAAGATGGCGCCGCCTATCACCTGGTTTACGCCGACTGCCGTCAGGTCCCATTTTCCCAGCTCGCGGCGCAGGCCTTCCTGCTGCCGCGCATCCGTTGAGGTCACGCCGGAGTTGTATCATGAGTGGCGATGGAAGCCGATGTAGTCGTCAAGCCGCGCGACGTGATGCCACGGGGCGCGACGACGTTGCCGGCGCCGTTCTACACCGATCCCGAGTTCTTCAAGCGGGAGATGGAGGCGATGTTCGCCGGGATGTGGATCTGCGCGGGCCGCGTGGAGCAGGTCTCGAGCCCCGGACGGTTCATCCTTCGCGAGGTCCTCGGCGAGAGCATCATCATTACGTCCAACGCCGCCGGCCAGGTCAACGCGTTCTACAACGTCTGCCGTCACCGCGGCACCAAGCTGTGCACCGAGGCTGAAGGATCCTTCGGCCGCAGCATTCAGTGTCCCTACCACTCGTGGACGTATGACCTCGACGGCTCGCTGATCGGGGCGCCGCACATGGACGAAGTCCCGCACTTCGCGAAAGCTGACTACCCGCTGCAGCGCGTCCATGCCGATGTCTGGGACGGTCACATCTTCATCAATCTGTCGCGGGGGACTCCGGCGCCACTTCTGGAGCAGCTGGACGATCTACCGTCCAAGTTCACCGGCTGGAAGATGCAGGACCTGCGTCTCGGCCACCGCATCGTCTACGACGTGAAGGCGAACTGGAAGCTGATCGTCCAGAACTACAACGAGTGCCTGCACTGCCCCAACCTGCACCCGGTACTGAACAAGCTGTCGCATTACCTGTCGGGCGAGAACGAGCCGCTGCAGGCGACGTATATGGGCGGCCGCATGGATCTTCGACCTGGCGTCGAAACCCTGACGATGGATGGGAAGTGCTCGCGCGCGCTGCTGCCGGACCTGTCGGCGGAAGAATCACGGCGGGTCTACTACTACGTCATTTTTCCGAACATGATGCTCAGCCTGCACCCGGATTACATGATGGTGCACACGCTGTGGCCGATGGCGCCTGACCGCACCCTCAACATCTGTGAGTGGCACTTCCATCCGACCGAACTGGCGCGCCCAGACTTCGACTTCAATGACGCGGTCGAGTTGTGGGATCTCACCAACCGGCAGGACTGGCACGTGTGCGAGCTGTCGCAGGCCGGTATTTCATCGCGTGCGTACACGCCCGGCCCGTACTCGAATCGCGAGGATCTGTTGTACGCGTTCGATCGGATGATTGTGGGAGTTCACGAAAGGCGCGTAATGGCGGGCCTACGTGATCGAACCCGCCGATCCGACAGCAGGCTGACTCTCGGCGGGCGTCGACATCGGTCGGTCGTCTATACCGGCGGCGTCGCGGTCTTGCGCTTCGGATCGAAGAACGGCGTCTTCACGACGGTCGCCTTGACCTTGTGACGGACGGCTTCTACCGTCACCTCGAGCTGCAGCATCGTGCCGTCGGCGTGGTGCGGACTATCAACCGTCGCGAGCGCGATCATCTTTTTCAGCGTCGGTGACCACGTGGTGGATGTCGCCCGTCCGACCTGCTTGCCGCCGCGATAGACCGGCACCGCAACGCGGGAGGCAGTCGACCCTACCGACGGCGCGAGCCCGAGCTGCTCGTAGATCCCCTCGACTTCCGTCCAGTCCACTTCGACCCCAACGACCTGTCGTTCGGGCCCGGCGGCGTGCTCCTTCCGAAGCGCCTGCTGACCGATGAACTTGCCCTTCGTGGCGCTGACCAGCCGGCCGAGGCCAAGCTCGTACGGCGAATACTTCTGCGCGTCGATCATCGCCTTCTTGCTGCTGAAGAAGTCCACCTCGATCAGCAGCAGGCCGGCCTCGATTCGCGCGACATCCAGCGCCAGCATCCCGGCGGGTTTGATGTCGAAGGGCTTGCCCCCCTTCATCAGCGCGTCCCAGACCTTGACGGCATCACGCGCCGGCATCCAGATCTCGTAACCGAGGTCACCGGTGTAGCCGGTACGCGAGATCTCGACCCGCACGCCCCCGATCGTTCCTGGAATCACCCGGAAGTATTTCAGGCCTTCGATGTCGGCTTGCGCCACCGCCCGCAGCAGCTTCGCGGAGGTCGGTCCCTGCAGCGCGAGCGCCGCGACTTGCTCCGAGATGTCCTCGATGTGGACGTCCATGCCGGCCGCGTTCTGCGTGAACCACCGCAAGCTCGGATCCGCAGCCGTCCAGCGGAAGACCTGGTCGTCGAGCCGCGACACGGTACCGTCATCGATCACCTTGCCATGTTCGTCGCACCAGGGCGTGTAGTAGACCTGGCCGACGGCCATCTTCGCGACGTCGCGAGTGATGATGCGATCGACAAATCTGGAGGCATTTCGTCCCGTGACGAGATACTTGTAGAGCGGGGACACGTCGATCAGCGCCGAGGCGTTGCGGATCGCGTTGTATTCGTGCTCGTGATGGCCTTCGTAGGCGCTGACCGCGTAATAACCCGACCACTCGCGAAAGTTCAGGCTTTCGCAGAGGGCGAGGGTGCGCTCGTGGACGGCGGTACCGATCGGCATCTCGCCGTGATTATAGAATGCTCCGGTGAAGTACGACGTCATCGTCATCGGGGGGGGCCATAACGGCCTCGTCAACGCCGCCTACCTCGCCAAGGCAGGCCGGAAGGTCCTCGTGCTCGAACGCCGGCACGTGCTGGGCGGCGCCGCGGTGACCGAAGAGATCTTCCCCGGCTTCAAGTTCTCGGTCGCCTCGTACGTCGTCTCGCTGCTGCGGCCGGAGATCATCCGCGAGCTGGACCTGCCCCGGCACGGCCTCGAGATCCTGCCGCTCGACGGGACATTCACGCCGATGCCCAACGGCGATCACCTCTGGCGCGTGAACGACCACGCCAAGACACGCCGCGAGATCGCCCGCCACTCGAAGCTGGACGCCGAGGCGTACGACGAATACGGCAAGGCGATGGTCGAGATGGGACGGTTCGTCAAACCGATCCTCAACATGACGCCGCCGGACCCGACGTCGCTCGATCCACGCGGCCTGATGAACCTGATGTTCCTCGGCAAGCGCTTCCAGGCGCTCAGCGACCAGGACAAGTACAACCAGGTCCAGCTGATGACGATGTCGGCGGTGGACTTCCTGGACCAGTGGTTCGAGACCGACGTACTCAAAGCGACGATGTCGGCGTCGGGGATCATTGGGACGTTTCTCGGCGTGCGATCGCCCGGGACCGCCTACGTCCTGCTCCACCACTACATGGGTGAGATCGACGGCGCCTTCCGTTCATGGGGTTTCGCGCGCGGCGGGACGGGCGCGATCTCGAATGCCATCGGGGATGCGGCGCGTGAGGCCGGCGTCGAGATCCGGACCGAGACATCGGTCTCGAAGATCATCGTCAAGGATGGCGCCGCCGGCGGCGTCGTCCTCTCGAACGGCGACTACATCACCGCGGACGTGGTGTCGTCGTCGGTCGATCCGAACCTGACGTTCCTGCAGATGGTCGGCACCGAGCATCTGCCCGGGGAGTTCCTCGACGACATCCGCCGCTACAAGTACCGCGGTTCCTCGGGCAAAGTGAATCTCGCGCTCGACGGCCTCCCGAACTTCACCGCGATGCCGGGCGAGGGTCCGCACCTGCGCGGCGCGATCTCGATCTCCCCGAGCGTCGAGTACATGGAGCGCGCGTATGACGAGGCGAAGTACGGCCGCTACTCGCGCCGTCCGTACATCGACATGGTGATCCCGAGCCTCACGGATCCCTCGGTTGCACCGCCAGGCAAGCACGTGATGTCGTGCTTCGTGCAGTACGCGCCGTACAACCTCAAGGAAGGCGGCACGTGGGACGACCATCGCGAGGCCTTCGGCGATACGGTCATCGACACGATCGCGCAGCACGCGCCGAACATCAAGGACATCATCCTGCACCGCCAGGTGCTGACGCCGCTCGACATCGAGCGGACGTTCGGGCTCACCGAGGGCAACATCTTCCAGGGTGAGCTGACGCTCGAACAGCTGTTCTTCCTGCGCCCGGCGCCGGGCTGGGCCCAGGACCCGAACCCCGGTGAAGGGACTCTACATGTGCGGATCCGCTACCCACCCGGGCGGCGGCATCATGGGCGCCCCCGGCCGCAATGCCGCGCAGCGCATCATCAAGGACGGTAAGAAGGGTGGTAAGCGGTGAGCGGCACCGCCGACGTCATCATCATCGGTGCCGGCCACAATGGCCTGATCACGGCGTTCTATCTCGCGAGGGCGGGGTTCAGGCCGCTGATCCTCGAGAGCCGGGATTTGACCGGGGGCTGCGTCGCCAACGAAACCTTCGCGCCCGGCTACCAGGCGCCGCTTGCGAACAGCATCGGGCCGATACGCGGCTCGGTCGCACGCGACATGGCGCTCGGCCGGACCGTCACATTCATTCGTCCCGATCCCCGACTGGTCGCGCTCGGCCCGAACGGGCACGCGCTGGTCTTCGCCACGGATCCGGCGCGTACCGCCGAAGCGATCCGGCCACTTTCAGAAAAGGACGCGACCGCTTACCCGGAGTTCTGCGCCATTCTCGGCCGCCTTGGCGGTTTCCTCGGCGATCTGCTGGAGATGACGCCGCCTGACATCGACTCGCCGGCGGCCGGCGAGCTCTGGGAACTGCTCAAGACCGGCCGGCGTTTCCGCGCGCTTGGGAAGAAGGACAGCTTCCGCCTCCTGCGATGGGGTCCGATGGCGGCTGCGGATCTCGTCGCCGAGTTTTTCGAGACGGATCTGCTGCAGGCCGCGGTCGCGACCCGCGGCGTGTTCGGAACAGCACAGGGCCCGTGGTCGGCCGGCAGCGGCGCCGTGTTGCTTTTGAACGCCGCGATCGATCCGGCGCCGGGTGGCAGCAGCGTCACCGTCAAGGGCGGCCCGGCCGCGCTGGCGAAGGGGATGACCGAGTCGGTCCGGTCAGCCGGGGTCCAGATCCGCACCGGCGCGCGGGTCGCACGCGTGATCGTCGAGGAGGACCGGGCAGTTGGCGTGATCCTCGAGGACGGCACCGAGATCCGCGCCCGCGCGGTTATTTCGAATGCCGATCCGCGCCGCACCTTCCTCGACCTCGTCGATCCCGTCAACCTCGATCCGGGCTTCATGACCAAGGTTCGCAACTACCGCATGCGCGGGACGGTTGCGAAGGTGCATCTCGCGCTTGGCGGGCTACCCGTCTTTGCCGGCGTGGCGAATCCCGCCGACCTCCACGGGCGTATCGTCATCGCGCCGGGTATCGACTACCTGGAGCGCTCATTCGACGCATCGAAGTACGGCCAGATCCCGCAGCACCCGTATCTCGACTTCACGATCCCGACTCTCAGCGACCCCTCACTCGCGCCCATGGGCAAGCACGTGCTCTCGGCGCATGTGCAGTTTGTGCCCTACAAGGTGGCGGGCGGGACCCACTGGGATCAGCATCGGAGCGACCTCGCCGCTGTCGTCCTCAGGGCGCTCGAGCAGTACGCCCCCGGCATCGGTGGGATGGTCGAAGCGACACAGGTGCTGCTGCCGTCTGACCTCGAACGCACGTATGGATTGACCGGCGGGCAGATCTTTCACGGCGAGCCGTCGCTCGATCAGCTGTTCACGATGCGCCCGATTCTCGGCTGGGCCCAGTACCGGACGCCGATCGATGGCCTGTTCCTGTGCGGCTCCGGCACTCATCCTGGCGGCGGTATCACCGGCGCGTCAGGACAGAACGCCGCGCGCGAGATCGCAAAGGCGCTGAAAGCGCGGCGCACGTAGCTCTCAGCTTGCGCTAGCACCTCCAGCGCTTCCAGCCCTCGCACTCCGCACGTCGCACCGCACCTCAGCACGTCCGCACGTCGCACCGCACCTCGCACGTCGCACGTCGCACCGCACGTCGCACGTCGCACGTCCGCACATCGCACGTTAGAAAAGATCCCCGTGCCAATACAGCACGTCGCTGTCGCGCAACGGCGTGGTGAGCACGCCATCCCGCAACGGCTTCACCATCATCACGTCGCGCACCGCGGCGCTCGATTCGATCTCTATCTGCGGCGGCAACCAGGCCGGAGGTAGAAAACAGGTGATGCCCTGCGCTTTCTCGGTCGGGGTGCGAGCGCGGAGCACCTGCAGCAGCGCCCCTAGCCTCGCTCCGGCCGGATCCCGGTCCCCGCACATCTCGAGAATCACGTCATCGGCAGTGACGGTAAGGATCGCAAAGGCAACCGCGCCGGCCCCTTCTTCCACGATGAAGAATTCGACCGACAGAAGTCCTGGTGGCAGGAAGCCGGCGAGCAGTCGCTTCTTCGACAGGCTGAACCGCAAGTAGTCATCGGTTGGGATCAACGCGAACCTGTGGTTCTTCGCCATCGTTCGGGCAAGATCGGCAACGGCGGGGATGTCGCGCTCCTCGCCCGCGCGCACGAGCACCATCGGCGCGCCGGGTTTCTCCTTCGACCGAATCACCAGCTCTGGACGCGGTACGGCGACAAAGCCCAGCTCCCGGTAATACGCGGGGTCGATCTCAGAGAACAGGAGCGCAAGGTCGGCCCCTTCGCGCGTGGCGGCGGCCGTTATTTCCTGCACGACATGGCGGGCGTGACCTTGCCGACGAGCGGCGCCGGGGGTGAAGACCGCGCCTATGCCGACGACCGCGACCTCTTCCTCGTCGAGCCGGGCGGTAAAGTCGTAACGCTTTGCGCTCGAAAGCAGCTGACCGGCGTCGTCCACGAGGGCGAAGCGACGAAGGTGATCCGCGCCCCATGCCGTCTTCATCTGTGCGGCATTGAATCGGCCGTAGTTCGGCGCGGTGAGTCCGTCGGACCAAATCTCATGGGATTCGGTCAGGATTTGCTCGAGGACCGCCCCGGCCGCCGGAATCAGCCTCATGCGAGCCATAGTACTGTCCCTTGTAACCGCCGGAGGGCGGCACCGGTCTAAACGGGTGGAATTGAGGTCGAATATGAGTTTTTTCACCAAATATCGGGCCGGCTCCCGCCTGGCTCTCGCGGCTGCCCTCCTGGTTGCGGTCGGCACGACCGCCGGCGCGCAGCGATCAACGAATGGCATTCCGGCCGATCCGGATGAGAAGACCATCGTCCACGTGCTCAACCGGCTTGGGTTCGGACCCGTGCCCGGGCAGGTGGACAGCGTTCGCGAGATGGGGCTCAAGGCATACATCGACCTTCAATTGACGCCGGCGCGGATCCCCGATCCCGCAATCGCCGGGCGGCTTGCGGAGTTCAAGACGCTTGGCCTCAGCACCTCAGAACTGGCACAGCAGTACTACCTGCCGGCCATGGCGGAGCGGCGCGCTGCGCAACGAGCCGAGGGCGAGGCGATGGCCAAAGGCGCGACCGGCAACGACACGATGGCGGGTGAGAAGCCCACTCGGCCGGGTGAGAAGCCTATGCGGGTAGACCCGTCGGGGGCGATGCAGGGCGAACGCGCGGTGATGGCCGAGCTCACGCAGCAGAAGCTGCTGCGCGCCGTCTACAGTGAACGGCAGTTGGACGAAGTGATGGTGGACTTCTGGTTCAACCACTTCAACGTGTTCGCCGGCAAAGGGCAGACGCGGCTCTACGTCAGCGAGTACGAGCGCGAGACCATCCGCCCGCACGCATTGGGTACCTTCCGCGAGCTGCTTGGCGAGGTGGCGCAGAGCCCGGCGATGTTGTTCTACCTCGATAACTGGCAGAGCACCGCGGCCGAAGGAGCGGAAACCTCGATGGACGGCGAGCGCCGGCGCCAGGGTATGCGCGGCCAGCTCCAGCGTCCGGGCCAGCCGCAGCGTCCTGGTCAGCCCCAGCGGCCTGGCCAGCCCCAGAATCGCCGTCGGGGGATCAACGAGAACTATGCACGTGAGTTGATGGAGCTGCACACGCTTGGTGTCGAGGGCGGCTACGCACAGAAAGACGTGCAGGAGATCGCGCGCGCATTCACCGGGTGGACGATCGACAATCCGCGCCAGGGCGGCGGATTCAGGTTTGAGCCACGCATGCATGACAACGGCGAGAAGGTCGTGCTGGGAGTGACGATCCCCCGCGGTGGCGGGCAGAAGGACGGCGAGCGCGTCCTCGACATCCTGGCGAAGCACCCGTCGACGGCGAAGTTCGTCGCGACCAAGCTCGCGCGCCGTTTTGTCGCCGACGAACCACCGGCGGCGCTGGTCGAGCGGGCCGCGGCGCGCTTCCGTGAGACCAACGGCGACATCCGCGAAGTCGTCCGCACGATCGTGACGTCACCCGAGTTCTTCGCACCGGCCGCCTATCGCGCCAAGGTGAAGACCCCTCTCGAGTTCGTGGCGAGCGCGGTGCGCGCGTCTGGAGTGGACGTGCGTAACGGTATGCCGCTGATTCAGGCGATGCGCGAGATGGGGATGCCGCTGTACATGTGTCAGCCGCCGACCGGCTACGCCGACAAAGCCGACGCCTGGGTGAACACCGGCGCCCTTCTGACTCGCATGAACTTCGCCGTGATGCTGTCGGAGGGTCGCCTCCGCCGCGGGCCTGGTGGCGGCGCCCGGTGGCGGGCGAGGACCTGCCGGCACGCCGGCGCCGCCCAGTGTCACGCAAGCACGTATCGCCGAACAGGTGCTGGCGGGTGATCTCTCCGAGAACACACGGCTGACGATCGCGAAAGCCACCACGGAGCCGCAGAAAATCGCGCTGCTCCTTGGCTCTCCGGACTTCCAGAAAAGGTAGGCAGCCATGCATTCACGACGCATCTTTCTGAAGAACGGCGGACTCGCTCTGGTGAGCCTCGGCTTCGCACCGACATTCCTGGGGCGCACGGTCGAAGGCCTGTCGGCCCAGTCGCGACAGAAGGTCCTGATCACCATCTTTCAGCGCGGCGCGGTGGACGGGCTGAACATGATCGTGCCGTTCGGCGACGCCAACTACTACTCGGCGCGCCCGTCGATCGCGATCGCAAAGCCTGGCGGTGCGGAGGGGGCGATCGACCTGGATGGTTTCTTCGGTCTTCATCCACGGATGGGATCCCTGAAGCCGCTGTATGACTCCGGCAACCTCGCGGTCGTTCATGCCTGCGGATCCCACGATGAGACCCGCTCGCACTTCGATGCGCAGGACTATATGGAATCGGCGACCCCCGGTGTGAAGAGCACGCCGGACGGCTGGATGAATCGCTACCTGCACGCCAAGGAACACCAGAAGGCGACCCCGTTCCGCGCCGTGGCGCTCGCGCCGCAGCTGCCCCGTTCGCTGCAGGGCACCGCGCCGGCGCTGGCGATCGGACAGATCTCGCAGTTCGGCATCCGCGCTGGCGCATCTTCCGAAATGGTGCAGTCGTCGTTCGAATCGGAGTATGCGGCCGCCGCCAAGAGCGTGCTGCATACCACCGGCAGCGAGGCGTTCGATGCCATCAAGATGATGAAGAAGGCGGATCCTTCGCAGTACGCGCCTGCCAACGGCGCCGAGTATCCACGCTCGCCGTTCGGCGAAGCGCTGAAGCAGATCGCGCAGTTGGTGAAAGCCGACGTCGGCCTGGAGGTCGCGTTTGCCGAGTCGGGCAACTGGGATCATCACGCCAACCAGGGCGCGGCGGTCGGGATCCTCGCCAATCGGCTCGACGACCTCACCCGCGGCATCGCGGCACTCGTCCGCGACCTCGGCGATCGCATGCAGGACGTCGTCGTCATGACGATGTCGGAGTTCGGGCGGGCGGTTGGCGAGAATGGCTCGCGCGGCACCGATCACGGGCACGGTAACGCGATGATGATCCTCGGCGGGGGCGTTCGCGGCGGCAAGGTCTATGGCAAGTGGCCGGGCCTCGGCCGCGAGCAGCGGCACGATGGCCGCGACCTCGCGATCACCACCGACTTCCGAGCCGTCTTCAACGAGGTCGTCCGCGGCCATCTCGCGCTCGGCGACACGTCGCGCGTGTTCCCGGGTTTCAGCGGCAAGGAACGACTCGGCCTGTTTTAGCCTGGTTTCGCCGTAAACTTTGCGGGTGAAACTTTCGCAGCTGCGCACGCCCTGCGTGCTCGTCGACACCGCGCGCGTAGAGCGCAATCTCGAACGGCTGCAGGCCGCGGCGAACAGCCACGGTCTGCGGCTCCGTCCTCACGCCAAGACCCACAAGAGCATCGTGCTTGCGAAGCGCCAGATCGCCGGCGGCGCGGTCGGGATCTGCTGCGCCAAGCTCGGTGAAGCCGAGATCTTCGCCGCCGCCGGCATCGAGGACATCCGGCTTCCCTATCCTCTCAATCCGGTCAACGCCGAACGCGTCATCGAGTTGCTCGACCAGACGCGCCTGTCATTCATCGTCGATCACATGGCGGTCGCCCGCGGCTGGTCCGAGGCGATGCAGCGCGCTGGCCGCACCGTTGACGTCCTCGTTAAAGTCGACGTCGGGTTCCACCGCTGCGGCATCGATCCAGCGAGTGGGGACGCCGCCGAGTTCGTCGCCAGCATCGCGGCGCTGCCGGGCCTCCAGTTCCGCGGGTTGCTCTCGCATGCGGGCCACGGATATGGCGCGACCTCCGAAGCCCAAATGCGCCAGATCGCCGAAGCCGAAGCGCAGACGATGAACGCGCTTGCCGAGCAGGTGCGAGGGAAGGGCGTGGAAGTCGCCGAGATCAGCGTGGGCGCGACACCGACCGTTCGATACAGCGTGGACCAGAAAGGTGTGACGGAGCTGCGGCCGGGGAACTACATCTATTTCGACCGGACCCAGGCGTCACTCGGCGCGGCTGAGTGGGACGATTGCGCGCTGACCGTCCTCGCGCGCGTCGTCACGAAACCAGCACCCGACCGCATCATCGTCGACAGCGGGAGCAAGACGCTGACGAACGATCTCGCGCGCGGCTTCACCCCGGCCCCGGGGTATGGCGCTGCCCTGCGCTCGGTCACCGGGGTCCAAACGCCGGACGACAGCCTCGTGGTCGAGCGGCTGTCCGAGGAGCACGCGAATATCCGGGTCACCGGCGGAACGCATGCTCTCGAGCCGGGCGACCTCGTCCGCATCGTCCCGAACCACTCGTGCGTGGTATCGAACCTCGTCGACTCGGCCTGGCTGGTCGACGGCGATCAGGTCCTCGAGCGGCTGGAGATCTCCGCGCGCGGTCGGATCACGTAGTAGACTGGCGTCGCATGGCAAAAGACCTTCCGGGAGAGGCGCTCGGTCTCGTCGAGACGCGCGGCCTCGTTGGCATGATTGAAGCGGCAGACGCGATGGTCAAGGCCGCCAACGTGGTCTTCGTCGGCTACCAGAAGGTGGATGCGGGCCTCGTGACGGCGATCGTCCGCGGCGACGTCGCGTCGGTCAAGGCCGCCACTGACGCTGGGGCCGCCGCCGCCCGCCGCGTCGGTGAGCTCGTCGGCGTCCACGTCATCGCGCGTCCAGCCGACGGCCTCGACAAGATCTTCCCGATCACGTAGCCCGGCGCCGAATTCAGGCGCCTTTCCGCGTTCCCCCGAACACCTTCTCCGCAGCCTCCGCCCCCTCGAAGTCCTTTTCCGTCAGACCTCCGGCGCTGTGTGTCGTGAACGTCAGCGTCACCTTCTTGTAGTTCGAGATGAGGACGTCGGGGTGATGATCGGCGGCCTCGGCGTCGAAGCCGACCGGACGACGAAAGCGACGGCGGAGGCGAAGCCGTCGAACACGAACTGTTTCCGGATGGCGTCGCCGTCCTGGGTCCAGCCCTGGAGCCGCGCCAGTCTCTCCTGCACTTGGTCGGATGTCATCCCCGAAGGGTGCCTGACCCCACCCGCGGCCGTCAAGATGGGGTCAGGCCCCCTTTCGCTAGGCGGCGTCAAGAGGGGGTCAGGCCCCATTCCCGCTAAGCCGCGTTGAATCCACGAGTTGGGGGCGGTGGAACTATCTTCGCTACGCAGGCGTCTAACGGTGTTAGAATAGTAAACACTGTTCAACGCGGTTTCTCGACGGGGGCTACTTGGGAGTTAAAGAAAGACAGGAGCGGGAGCGGGAGGCCACCGGGCGCGCCATATTGGACGCCGCCCGCGACCTTTTCGTCGCAGAGGGCTATCAGAACGTCTCTATCCGCAAGATCGCGGAAAAGATCGAATACAGCCCGGCTGCGATCTACAGCTATTTCCCCAGCAAGGACGACATCTTCCTGGCTCTCGCGGAAGAGGGCTTCCGCATGCTGTTCGACTCGTCGGAGTGCGTCCGGAAGGAGCACCCCCATGCCTCACGGCTGGACTGCCTGCGGTCTGCCTTTCTGAACGTCTACCAGTTCAGCCGGGACCACCCGGAGTACTACGCCCTGATGTTCCTCGACCGGTCCGTGCCGAGACTGAGCCGCGACTGGCAGCGCTTCGCGTTCGTCCTCGAGATGCGGACGCAGATCACGGGCCTCATTCAAGAGGCGATCGACGCCGGCGACTTCCCGAAGGACTGCAGTGCGGAGATGGTCTTCCGCGTCCTGATGGTAGCGATCCAGGGAACCGCCGCCATGCGCTTGTGCGAGCGGCTCGTCCCCGGCGAGGACGCCGATGCGCTCGCGAAAGTCACGCTGGAGGCCGCGCTCACCGGGCTGCGCACAGGCTTCGAGCACTCATACCGCCCCGGCAACATTTGTATTTGAGGATCGTTCCGTCATGTTCAGCTTCACTCGCCCCTCATCGCTCGTTCTTCTAGTCGCAGTTGCTGCACTCTCCGCCGGCACGGCCGGTTGCTCGTCGCAGACGTCAGCGGCGGAAGTCGCTGCCACGGCGCCAGAACCGCTCGCCATCGAAACTGTGACGCTCGAGAGCCGTCCGATCGACCGCTTCATCCGCGTCACCGGTTCCTTGCTGGCGGACGAGCAGGCGGAGGTCAGCGCTGAATCCGGCGGCCGGGTTGTGGCAACGCCGATCGAGCGCGGCAGCCGCGTCAGCGCCGGCACGGTGCTGGTGCGGGTGTCTCCCGCCGAAGCGGCCGCCCAACTCCAGGAGGCCGAGGCCAATGCCGCGCAGATCGAGGCACGCCTTGGACTGCAGCCGGGATCCGCCTTCGATCCGATGGTGGTGCCGGACGTCATGAACGCGAAGGCATCGCTCGACCTGGCGGAAGCCGAGTTCTCGCGCATGCGCTCGCTCCTCGACCAGAAGGTCGTCTCCCAAAGCGAGTTCGATCAGCGGCGGACGCAGGTCGAAGCCGCCCGGCAGCAGTACCAGGTGGCGCAGAATTCCGCCCGCCAGTCGTATCGCTCGCTCCAGGGTGCGCGCGCCCGGCTGACGCTGGCGGCAAAGACGGTCGCTGACACTTCTGTGAAGGCGCCGTTTGACGGGATCATCGCGGAGCGGCTCGTGAGCGTCGGTGATTACGTTACGCGCGGGACGCGGGTCGCAACGGTGGTGAAGATCGACCCGCTGAGGGTTGAGCTGACGATCCCGGAACAGGCCGTCTCCCTCGTCAGTGTGGGGCAGCCGGTGAAGCTGACAGTGGACGCCTATCCCGGCGAGGTCTTCGAAGCGAAAGTCAGATTCATCTCACCGTCGGTCCGCGCCGACCAGCGGGCCATGACCATCGAAGCGATCACGCCGAATCCGTCGGGACGCCTGAAGCCAGGCCTCTTCACGACGGCGTCGATCCAGCAGCCAAAGTCGGCCCCCGCGCTGCTGGCGCCGGTCACCGCGGTTGAAACGATCTCCGGGACCAGCCGGGTTTACGTCATCAAGGACGGCAAAGTCCAGGAACGCATCGTCACCACCGGAGACCGGCTCGGCGACAACGTCGAGATCACGAGTGGTGTGACTGCCGGCGACGTCGTGGCCACCGATCCCAAGGGACGCCTGACCGACGGCGCCGCTGTCAAGACGCGCTAGTTCGCGACCCCAGTTCTAGGCGTCCCGAGCCAGGGTCTCAGCCAACAATTTTTTCGCAGGGTTTCGTCATGCAGTGGTTAGCAGCAATTTCCGTCAAACGTCCGGTCTTCGCGAGCGTCCTCATCATCGCGCTGACCGTTATCGGCGCCTTTTCGTTCACGCGGCTTGGGCTCGACCGCTTCCCGAAGGTGGACTTCCCCACCGTGGTCGTGACGACGCGCCTGCCTGGCGCGGCGCCCGAGGAGGTCGAGACCGAGATCACCGACAAGATCGAGGAGGCGGTCAACACCATCAGCGGGATCGACGAGCTGCGCTCGACGTCTTCCGAGGGCGTCTCGATGGTGATCGTGGCGTTCCTCCTCGAGAAGGATGCCGACGTCGCCGCGCAGGAAGTCCGCGATCGAGTCAATCGCATCCTGCCGCTGCTGCCGCGAACGATCGACCAGCCGACGGTCGAGAAGTTCGATCCTGATTCGGCGCCGGTGCTGACACTCGCGCTGTCTGCGAAGAAACCGATCCGCGACATCACCGAATACGCTGACAAGAAGCTCCGCCGCCAGCTCGAAAGCGTCAGCGGTGTCGGCCAGGTCGTTGTTGTCGGCGGCCGCTCCCGGCAGGTGAACATCGCGCTCGACGCGGATCGCCTGCGCGCATACAACCTCACGGTCAACGACGTCTCGAGTGCGCTGCAGACACAGAACGCCGAGATCCCCGGCGGACGCGTTGAGCAGGGCGCCACCGCGATGACGCTCAGGACCCGCGGGCGAGTAGGCTCGGTTGCCGAGTTCGGCAACATCGTGGTCAAGGAGCGTGACGGTCACGCCATCCTGCTCAAAGACATCGCGCGGGTCGAAGACGACATGGCGGTCGCCGACACCAAGGCCGCACTCGACGGCGAGCCGACAGTGCTGCTGACGGTCCGCCGGCAGTCGGGCACCAACACCGTCCAGGTGGTCGATTCCGTCCGCGAGCGCCTCGCCGAGGTGACGCCGCTGCTCCCGGCCGGCTACGAGGTCCGCGTCGTCCGAGACATGTCCGAGTTCATCCGCGCGTCAATCTCGAGCGTCGAAGAGCACCTGATCTTCGGTTCGATCCTCGCCGCCGCCGTGGTCCTCGTGTTCCTCTGGAACTGGCGCTCGACGTTGATTGCCGCGGTGGCGATTCCGACCTCGATCATCGCCACCTTCGGGCTGATCTGGCAGCAGGGCTTCACGCTCAACTCGATGACGATGCTGGCGCTGACGCTGGCGGTCGGAATAGTCATCGACGACGCGATCGTGGTGCTGGAGAACATCTACCGGTTCGTGGAAGAGAAGGGCATGGAGCCGGCCCAGGCGGCGGTCGAGGCCACTAAAGAGATCGGGCTCGCCGTTCTCGCCACCACCCTGTCGTTGATCGCGATTTTCGTCCCGGTCGGATTCATGGGCGGTATCGTCGGCCGGTTCATGACCAGCTTCGGGTTCACGATGTCGTTTGCGATCCTGGTGTCGCTGCTCGTGAGCTTCACGCTGACGCCGATGATGGCTGCGCGCTGGATCAAGATGAGGCCGCGCACCGAGGGCGCCGGCGAGTCGCACGGATCGTCGAAGGACTCGAAGTTCTTCCGTCCGCTGGACGCGGGCTACACACGGATCCTGACCTGGTCGCTTGGCCATCGCTGGGTGATCGCCGGTCTCGCGGTGCTCGTCCTGCTCAGCAGCGTGCCGCTCTTCATGGTGGCGAACAAGAACTTCCTGCCCGACGACGACCAGTCCGAGTTCGAGATCGGTCTGCGAGCCGCGGAGGGCAGCAGCCTGGAGGCAACCGAGATCATCGCGAACCGGATGGCCGCGCGCGTGCGCCTGATCCCGGAAGTGGCGTTCACGCTGGTGAGCGTCGCCGACGACCCCGCGCGCACCCAGAACCAGGCCTCCGTCTACGTTCGCTTGAAGCCGGTCGACGAGCGGGACCGGGATCAGTTCCAGATCATGAACGAGGTGCGCGATTCGGTGATCCCGCAGGTCGGGGTCGAGAACCTGCGCACCGGCGTGCGTCCGGTCGCGACGTTCGGCGGCGGCGGCAATCAGAACGCAGAGATCCAGTTCACGATCAACGGGCCTGACCTCAAGGCGCTGGAACAGTTCGGAGGCGCCGTGGCGGCTGCCGCCCGAAAGCAGGGCACCATGGTCGACATCGACACCTCGCTCAACGTCGGCAAGCCTGAACTGTCGGTGCACATCGACCGGATGAAGGCTGCCGACCTGGGTGTCAGGGTATCGGACGCGGCCGACGCACTCCGGCTGCTCGTCGGCGGCGACCAGGTGACGACGTACAACGAAGCCGGTGAGCAGTACCGAGGTGCACATCCGCGCCGATGCGGGCAACCGCGCGACCCAGGAGGCGATTGGCCGGCTGTCGGTGCCGTCCTCGACCGTTGGGAGCGTGCCGCTCGAGAACATCGCCCGGATGACGTCCGGCACGTCGCCGGCCGAGATCCACCGGCTGAATCGCCAGCGCCAGGTGACGATCTATGCCGGCCTGTTGCCCGGCGTTTCGCAGACGCCGGCGATGGAGGCGATCACGGCCGCGGCCGAGTCGCTGAACATGGGACCGGGTTACAGTAGTCGTTTCGCCGGACGATCGAAGGAGCTCGGGCGCGCGGCGCAGAACTTCATGATCGCGTTCTTGTTGTCGCTCGTGTTCATGTATCTGATCCTGGCGGCGCAGTTCGAATCGTGGCTGCACCCGGTGACGATCCTGCTGTCGCTGCCGCTGACGCTGCCGTTCGCGCTGCTCTCGATCATCATCACCGGGCAGTCGCTGAACATCTTCTCGGCGCTCGGGCTGCTGGTGCTGTTCGGCGTCGTGAAGAAGAATTCGATCCTGCAGATCGACCACGCGAACAACCTGCGCGAGCAGGGGATGGAGCGTGAGGCCGCCATCGTGCAGGCGAGCCGGGACCGGCTTCGCCCGATTCTGATGACGACCTTCGCGTTCGTCGCGGGCATGATTCCGCTCGTGCTGTCGAGCGGCGTGGGATCGGCGACCAATCGCGCCATTGGCTTCGTCATTATTGGAGGTCAGTCTCTCGTGCTGCTTTTGACACTCGTTGCCACACCAGTTGCTTACTCGCTGTTCGATGATGCGTCGAGGATCCGCCTGTGGCGCTGGGGCCGCGCGCGCGCAACCGCTGCCGCGACGGCAGCCTCGCTCGTGGCGCTGATGGTGCTCGGCGGGGCCGGTACTGCGCAGGCACAGAGCTCCGCAGCCGGCACCGCTCCGGCCCAGCCGCCCGTCGTGGCGCCGCCGCAACAGCCTGTCATGCCACCGCCGCAGGTGGCGGCCGGCGCGAACGTCCTCAGGCTGACGCGCGACGAAGCCGTCCGCATGGCGGTTGAGAACAATCCGGACCTGACGGCCGACCGTCTCGATACGGCGATCAGCCAGGAGCGACTGAACGCGGCGAAGGCGGCATATGTGCCGACGCTGCAGACGGGCGTCTTTCATAACAACCAGCGGCAGCCGCCGACGAGTCTCTTCTCCGGCACCCAGGGCCTCGAGACCGCGGTGTGGTCGGGCAACGCCAACATCGTCCAGCTGATGCCGTGGGGCGGTGGCAATTACCTGGTGGGTCTGGACACCTCGCGAACCGATACCAACAGCTTGATCACGAGTCTCAACCCGACGACGACAGCGCGCTTGCAGCTCGGGATCTCTCAGCCGTTGTGGCGGGATTTCAAGATCGACGCCACCCGGGCGGACGTTGACATCGCGACGCGGAACAGGTCGATCGCGGACACGGTCCTCGACGAACGGGTGATTGATACCGGATCGACCGGCGAGCGCGCCTACTGGGCTCTTGTGGCGGCGCGGGCGTTGACCGACGTCCAGCAGCAGGCGCTCGATCTCGCGCTGGAGCTCGAGCGCACCAATCGCGCCCGGGTGGACGTCGGCCAGTCACCGCCGCTCGATCTCGTCGCCGCCCGCGCGGAAGTCGCTCAGCGGCGCGAGAACCTGATCGTCTCGCGGACGCTGGCGCGGCAGGCCGAGGATCGGCTGCGGACGTTGATCGTCGATCCGAAGCGGCAGGACTACTGGAGCGTGAGCCTGGTCCCTGCTGATGTCGTCCCGACCGTCGGCCCCGCGCCTGATGTCGATGCCGCCGTCCGCCGTGCCCTGGCGGAGCGCACCGACCTGGTCCGCACCCGCAAGGAGATCGAAATCAGCGAGACCGGAATTTCGCTCGCCAAGAGCGAGACAAAGCCTGACCTGCGGCTCGAGGCGAACTACCTGACCGATGGCGCGGGTGGCACGCGGCTGCTGCGGACCGGCGAGTTCCCGGGCACCGTGATCGGCTCCGAGGTGACGAACTACGGCGACGTCCTCGGGCAGTTGCTGAAGTTCGACTATCCGACCTGGACGGTCGGGATGACGTTCAGCTATCCGCTCGGCAAGAGTGCCGCCGAGGCGAACCTGGCGCGAGCACGGATCGAGAAGGACCAGCAGTCGGCGCGGTTGCGGGCGCAGGAACTCACCGTCGTCCGCGAAGTGCGCGAGACGGGCTGGCTGGTGGAGCAGAATCAGCAGCGGATTGAGACCGCGCTGCTGTCGCGCGAGCTGGCCGAGCAGCGGCTCGACGCAGAGCAGCGCCGCTTCGACGTTGGGATGTCGACGAGCTTCCTGGTGATCCAGGCACAGCGCGACCTCGCCATCGCGCGCAACAACGTCCTGCAGGCGTATCTCGACTATCAGCTCGCGGCCGTCGCCTTCGAGACGTCACAGCGGATCGGCACCGTGACCTTCGGCCTCGCGCTCAGTCGTTAAGTTTCGCGCGGGGAGGGGAAGGAGATCGCGCGGGGAACGGGCCAAAAGGGGGCCTGACCCCAATTTGCCGATATGAGCGCAAATTGGGGTCAGGCCCCCTTTCCCCTAAGCCCTGAAAACACTGGATCTACGGCGCCGGTAAAAACGTGATTCGCGATCAGTTGCGCGGTGAGAGGCGCCAGCAGGATGCCGTTGCGGAAGTGACCGGACGCATACAGGATCCGGGGATCCCGCGACGGGCCGAGGATCGGAAGGCCGTCCGCAGTGCCGGGCCGCAGCCCGACGCGGACCCCTTGAAAACGCGCCGACGCCAGGGCCGGGACAAGATCCTGCGCCGCCACCAGCATCTGCCGAACGCCATCTAGGGTCGCGCGCTCGTCGAAGCCGACATCTTCCGACGTCGCGCCGATCAGTACTGTCCCGTCCTCCCAGGGGACGATGTAGCAGGATCCTCCCCACAGTGCGTGCGTGAGACGAAGCTCCGGCGCAGTCAGACGAACGAGCTGGCCGCGGATCGGCGTGATGCGTCCCTTCATCGTCCCGAGAGGATCCAGTGCGGGCGACCATGCGCCGGCGCACAAAATAACGCGGTCGAACGTCCGAGACTCACCACTCGCGACGACTCTCACCGCGCCTGCCGACGGCTCGAGGGTCGTCACCTCGCGCGAGAACTCAAAGACGGTCCCGGACCTGCGGGCTGCGTCGGCGATCGCGTCCACAAACGCCGGTACCGCCACGTGTCCGTGCGCGGCGCACCACAGGCCGCCGAGTGCATCCGGCCGGACATGGGGTGCACGCTCGCGCAGAGTGGCACCATCGATCCACTCGAGACCCGCGCTGGCCGCCCATGCTTCGGCTGTACGCGCGGATAACTCTCCCCACCGCTCCGGTGTTTCTGCTATCTCCAGCGTGCCGCCGCGGCGGTACTCAAATGCGATCGGCGAACCGGCGCGGACGGCTTGGACAAACCCGTCGTAGACCTCGAGTCCGCGGACCGTTAGATCGAATAGTGGTCCTCCGCCATGAGCCTCGGTATAGGGCGCGAGGAGCCCCGCCGATGCCTGCGTCGCACCGGCGGCGAGGCCACGGCCATCAAGCACTGTGACGGCCGCCCCGCGTCGCGCGAGTTCGAAAGCGATCGCGCAGCCAATGATTCCCGCTCCCACGATCCCGATGCGCTCTCCGCTGGCCATCCTCCGATGATACGAGGAGCGGCACACCGATTGAGTGATCCGTGGCGAGGGCAGTTATGTCACGTCCGAAGCGCGTGGAAGCGCCGCATGAAGTTCACCACGTTTACAACCGCGCGAACAGGAAGGCTGTCATCTTCCACAAACGTGATGATTACCGCGCATTCTTCTCCGTCCTCGAGGAGGCGCAGGAGCGGTTCCGCATGCGGATGCTGTCGTTCTGCGTGATGCGAAATCACTGGCACCTGGTGCTCTGGCCGGACGAGCGCGTCTCAGTTTCTACGTACATGCACTGGGTGACCTGTACACATGTTCGCCGATATCACCTGCACTACGGCCTCAGCGGAACCGGGCATCTCTATCAGGACCGATTCCAGAACCCGATCTGCAGGAACGAACGCGGCGTGCTGGCGGTGATGCGTTACGTCGAGGCAAATCCGCTGACCGCGAACCTCGTGCAGCGGGCGGAGGATTGGGAGTGGTCGAGCCTCCGGCTGCGGCTGGACGGCGACGAGGGGAGCCTGCTCGCGCCCGGCCCAGTGCCGCTGCCGGCCAACTGGCGGGCGCTCGTCAACGAGACCCTGCCGAAGGACATCACAGCGGCGCACCGTGCGTGCACGCCGCCCGCGCCCGCGCGTAAAAAACGACGTTAACGGTCCTGCAACCCCTGCGAGAGGAACCACTTGCGAAAAACGGGGTCAGGCCCCTTAAGGGGCCTGACCCCGTTCCCCGTTCCCTGTTCCCTACTGCTGCTGCGCGGGCGTCGTGCGCGCCGCGCCTGGACGGCCGGCGTCGAGGTCGTTCCAGTGCAGGATCGTGTTGAAGCCGAGGAAGTAGGTCCCCTGCGTCTGCCACCGCCAGAACGGGCGGATCGCGAACGACACGACGTGGCCCTTGCCGAGCGGTGCATCGACGACCTGCGCGCGACCGGCGAGCGCCTCACCTCCGACCAGAACGCCCGAAAGCAGCATCTCGTTTGGATCTGACGGGAACGAGAGGATCACGCGCGGACGTGCGGCCGTATCGCCGCCTCCGCCACCGAACCCGCCGCCACCGCGGCCACCACCGCCCCGTCCGCCGCGTCCACCCTGCGCCGCGGCATCACCGCCGCGACCACCGCGCCCCGCCGGTGCGGCGGGCGTACCCGTTCCAGCCGCCTCGGCATCGAACGGCGACAGCACGTTCTGCCGATTGGCCATCGGCGTCACGTTCATCCCGACACCGGGGATCCCGCCACCGCCACGACCTCCGCCACCGCCGCCACCCGCTCCACCGGCGTTCAGCACCGGTGCCTGGCTGAAGTAGACAGGGACCTGCGCGTCATAGCCATACGCGATCGGGCTGGTGCGATCCGAGACGATCCCGCGCATCACCGAGCCGCGGACGAACAGCCCGGACGGCTCCTCGACCGTCACGCCGTTCGTGAACTTGTACTCGGGGAAGATCAACGCGGTAGACCCCTCGGTGAGAAGCGTGCCGCCCTCTTCGACGAACTTGCGCAGCTCCATCAGGCCTTCCCAGCCCATGCCACCGCGGATATCGTCAGCCTCGTCGATGCCGCCAAGGTTCGGCGTCTCGGCGCTCTTCTTGTACGGGAGCGGAGCGCCCGGGCCTTTCGCGATGCCGTTGACCTGCGACTCGGCGTTGCCACCGACGTGCGGAAAGATGATGACGTCGTACTTCTGGCGCAGGTTGCCCTCGCGCAGCTTGATGTCGGCGAAGTAGGTGTATGGAACACCGTAAGTGTCGAGCGCGGCGCGCACCCAGCCCTCGTCCTGCGTGCGCTGCCACGCGTGGATGTAGCCGATGCGCGGCACGTCCAGATCATGACTCGCCACGGCAGGTGCAGCCGCCACGGCAAAACCGGACAGGCCAAGAGCCTTCAACGTCGGATCGAGTTTGGCGCGGTCGGCGTTGGCGATGATGAAGGCGCCTGGACGGAACTTCCGCCCACCCGCTTCGAACTCCGCTTCAGCGGCTGCCATCTTGACGTCCGCGTGCTTGAACCGCAGCGTCATCAGCGCGTTGTCGGTCGTGTGATCGACGATCACCACGGGACCAGTGCCCTCGATGCCGCCAGGCGCAACGGCGTCCTTCGTGATCATCGCCATCTGCGCTTTGAAGTCCGCCTTCTCGGTGATCGGCTTGATCACGAGGTTGCGCATGTACTGGAACGTCCAGCCGGTGTCGTCATAGGGATTCGGATTCGAAGGTGCGTAGTTCTGCACCGCGAAGTACATGTCCGCGATCGTCCGGTACGGCTGATCGCCGCGGATCACGTAGTCGCCAGCCTTGACGTCCACGTTGCCCAGTTTGTAGGCCGCGGTCGCGGTGTGCACTTCCAGCCCCTGCACGCGAAGGTCGTTGACCGCCTGCGCCGCATCGGCCTTGCGCTTCTGCCCCGCCGGGATCACCCAGCCGTAGGTCGGACCCTCCGTCCCCTTCTTCACCGCGTTCTTGTTCTTGACCCAGTAGTTCTCGAGGTACGTCTCCTTGTTCTTGGCGACGTGGTTGAGCGCGATCAAGACACCCGACTGCTGGATGTTGGTGTTGTTGCGCGGACCCCAGTTGATCGTGGGGAGCGCCGGGTTCGGACGGAACCACTCCCGGCTCGTCGCGCCGCCCCCGCTGACGACACGATTCTCGGGGCCGTAACCCATGACCTCGTAGAAGCGCCCGATCGAGTTGTGCGCGTGGGCGATGAAGAACATGTAGTTCGGCACCCAGCCGTCGTAGAACCCGTAGGTCCACACGCCGGGGACGCCGCGCTTGGTCATCTCCATCACTTCGGTCTTCGCAATCAGCCACCACTCGTCGATCGTGATCGGATCGATCTGCTCGTTGTAGGGACCCGTGCCGGTCGAGGCATAGAGATACGTGGACTGCTCGTGCAGGTCGTGCATGACGGTGGGCTTCCAGTCGATGAACGTCTTGGTCACGTTCTTCGTCAGCGCCAGGAACTGGCCCATGCCGTCACGGTTGTTGTCGTGCGCCACGTACTTGCCCCAGTACATCAGCGGCAGCCGCGAATCCGCCGGGCCGCGCTTCTTGTTGAAGTAGTAGGTGTCGACCTGCTTCTCACGGCCGTCCACCTCGATGACCGGCGTGATGATCGTGATCACGTTGTTGCGGATCTGCTGGATGAAAGGCATCTCGCTGACGGCGAGACGGTACGGCAGCTCGATCAGCATCTCCGGACCACCGTTCTCGGTCGAGTGCATGCCGCTCGTCAGCCAGTAGATCGGCTTGGCGGTCTTGATCAACTGCTGCGCCTGTTCCTCCGTCGTCTTGCGAGGATCGGTGAGCGACGCGATCATCCCCTTGTACTTGTCGATCTGCTTGATCGTCGCTTCATCAGCAACCGCCAGGACGACCATGTCGCGCCCTTCTTCGGTCTTGCCGATGTTCCACATCGCGATCCGGTCCGACGCCTTGTCGATCTCCGCGTAGTAACGGTAGATATCCTTCGAGTAGGTCAGCTCGCCGGGCTGGCCGACGATCTTCCCGAGGACCTTGAGCGGCGTCGGCACCGTATCGGACGCCGGCAGGTGATCCACCAGCTCGGTCGAGATCCGCGGATCCTGGAGGTGCTCCTTGATCTTGGCGGTATAGGCTTCGTCGATCTTCTGTTTCGAAGCGGCAGGACGGCTCTGCGCCTCCGGGTGCGACACCGGCGCCGCGATTGCGACCAGTGCAGAAAGTAAGGCGAAGTGCGCGAACGGCCTTCGCATGTGGCGACTCATAGATCCTCCAGAAAAAAAGAGCAGGGAAACGTCGCGTTATACCACGTGCGCGCCTTCCCTTGCTGTACTCCCTGAGGGTGGAACGCCGGTTGCTACCCCTGGGAGCATGTTGTCGCGATTCAAAATCCCCATCGGATGGGGAGAACTGCTGAAACGCACGTTCAACGAGACGCTGGCCGACGATGTGTTGAACCTGGCCGCTCAGCAGGCCTATTACTTCTTCTTCGCACTCTTCCCCGCGCTGCTGGCCCTGATCTCCATCGCCAGCTTCTTTCCGATCGACAACCTGACGGATGAGCTGACCGCCAAGCTCGGGCAAGTCGCGCCCGACGACGTCGTCAAGATCATCAGCGACCAGTTGAAGGAGATCGCCAACGATAACGCCGGCGGCCTGCTCACATTGGCGTTCATCTTCACGATCTGGAGCAGCTCCGGCGCGGTGGTGTCGATGTGCTCCACCCTCAACGCCGCCTACGACATCACCGAAGGGCGACCGTGGTGGAAAGTGCGGCTGGTGGCCATCGGCCTGACGATCGGGCTTGCGCTGTTCGTGCTGGCGTCGATGACGCTGGTTATTGGCGGGCCCTGGATAGGCGAGCAGATTGCGGATCGCGCAGGTCTTGGCAGCGCCTTCGAATCGACCTGGGCGATCGGACAGTGGCCCCTGGTTTTTCTTCTGATCGCGACGGCGCTGGCGATCCTCTATTACTTTGCCCCGGATGCAGAGCAGGAGTGGATCTGGATTACGCCCGGGTCTGTGCTCGCGACCGTCCTGTGGGTCGTAATCTCGCTCGGCTTCAAGTACTACATCTCCAATTTCGGGAACTACACCGAGACCTACGGCCTGATTGGCGGCGTGATGGTGCTCATGCTCTGGTTCTACCTGTCGGGGATCGCGATTCTCGTCGGCGCTGAACTGAACGCCGAGATCGAGCACGCCTCGCCGTACGGCAAGGATGTCGGTGAGAAAGTGCCTGGTGAAAAGAAGAAGATCGGCCCGCTCGCCCAGCGTGATTACGAGGAGCGGCGGGCCAGGGGGGAAATCCCGGTACAGCTCTTCCCCGAGGGCGTGAACTGCGACATCGAATCAGGCCGGAAGCCCGAAGAACATGCCGTGCGCCTGAGCGACCTTCTGATCGGCACCGCCGTCCTGCTACCTGCCGCCATCAAAGTTGGCAAGGAAGTGAAGAAGCGGGCCACGTAGCACCGCGCGTCGCACATTGCACGACGGACCGCACGTCGAAACAACGCACGTGGCACATCGCACGTGTCACTTTCGTTGCGGTTCCCTCGGCACCTTGGCGTCCTTCTGGATGTCAGCCGCGGTCGGCTTCCACGCGTCTGGACGAAGCTTGCCGCCGAAGCCCCAGTAAACAGGCGCCGCGGGCTTGTGATCGGTGCGATCGATGCGATCGATGCGATCTGAACGGTGGATCGGACGGGAGGCAACAACCGGATACGTTACCGGATAGTAAACGGGCACGGCGACCTCGCGGATCCTTTCGTCGTAGCGCACGCGCGGCGGGTCGTCGTAGCGATCGCGCTCCACGTAAATGACCTGGGGCGGCGGCGGTACGGTCTGTGACATTTCGTCGGTGACGATCGGCGCCGGGGGGGCACGGCTGCTCACGCCCGCTCTTGATCATCGCGATGATGACATTCGGCGCACGCCCGAATCCTTGAGACCTTAGCGACACGGGGCACGGCTGAACCGAACCAACTCCAACAGCCAACATCCAACCCAAAAGACCGCTCTGATGTTTGGGAGCTTGGAAGTTGGAGTTAGTGAAGTTGGACTCTCCCTACTTGCTTTGCGGTTCCCTCGGCACCTTGGCGTCCTTCTGGATGTCAGCCGCGGTCGGCTTCCACGCGTCTGGACGAAGCTTGCCGCCGAAGCCCCAGTAAACAGGCGCCGCGGGCTTGCGATCGATGCGATCGATGCGATCTGGACGATGGATCGGACGGGAGGCAACAACCGGATAGGTCACCGGATAGTAAACGGGCACGGCGACCTCGCGGATCCTTTCTTCGTAGCGCACGCGCGGCGGGTCGTCGTAGGGATCGCGCTCCACGTAGATGACCTGGGGCGGCGGCGGTACGGTCTGTGACATTTCTTCGGTGACGATCGGCGCCGGGGGGGGCACCGGCTGCTCACGCCCGCTCTTGATCATCGCGATGATGACATTCGGCGCCACGCCCGAATCCTTGAGACCTTTGAGGGTCTCGGTATCCACGGGGAACACCGGCCGGTGCACCTCGATGAGCGCGAGCAGCACCTCTTCAGCCAAACCAGCCTTGGTGAGCTCGACGATGTCACGGGTGGTGACGGTCTGCTGAGCGTGGGCCACTGAGATCGGCGCCAGGATCAGGGTCACGATCAGGATGAAGCGGCGCATTGTTGGATCCTCTGGTACACCGGCTCGGCTGCAACGGCAGTGCCGACCGCCGACTCGCATAATACTGAACGAATTCAGCGGCGCGTCCGGTAATTCATCGCCGGAGGACAACCACTGTCACCCGGACGGGATCCCCGAACTGAAATTACGTGAGATTTGCGGCCGATATGCGGGGCACGCCAATTGCTCGACAGGCCGGTATCTCAGGAGTTTTTATCATGTCCCGACCTTTAACCGTCGCGTTGCTCGTTGCCGGGTGCATGACGGCCGTCGCTGGCGGATCCTATCTGGCCGTGAGGCCGAACGAAGCCGCGCCGGTAGCAGGCGGCGCCCCGGCAGCGACCTCCGCTCCCGCTGCCCCCGCAAGCCCTGTTACCGGCCCCGGCGCAGCTGGCCCCGGCGTTGCCGGCCCGGTGCATGAAACCGAAGGGGTCATCGAAGCGCCAAAGGCTGCGCCCCCTGCGCCGGCTCCGCAGTTGGAGCGGGCACCTGAGGTAACTCCGGACCGTCCGGCACCAGAAAGCCGTCGCCGCACCGTGCCGGCCCCGGCTCGCGAGCGCCGGCAGCCAACCGTCCGCGCCGCGAACAGCGCCGCAACCGCGATCGAAGCCCCGCCACCGCCGACCGACGTGCCCATCGGCGGTCACGCCGGCGCCGGTGCTGTCGGTGGAGCGTGCGGCGCCGCCGGTTGATCCCCCTGCACCCGTACGCCCTGAGCCCGTCTTGACGGAAGTCGTCATCCCGGCTTCGTCGGTCATTGGCCTCGAGATCGAAACGACGGTCAGCACCGAGCGCGCCCGGCTCGAAGACCGTGTCGACGCGCGCGTCACGCGAGACGTCTTTGCCGACGGACGCCTGGCGCTGCCGGCCGGCTCACGCGTCATCGGCGCCGTGACGCTTGTCGAACGCGGCGGCAAGGTCAAGGAACGCGCCCGCCTCGGCATCCGCTTCCACACCGTGGTGCTTGCCAACGGCCGCCAGGTGTCGCTCCGCACCGAGACGATTTACCGGGACGGCGAATCGCCGGCCGGGGAAAGCTCTCGAAAGATTGGCGGCGCAGCCATCGGCGGCGCCGTGCTCGGCGCGCTGCTCGGCGGCGGCAAGGGCGCGATCGCCGGTGCCACCGCTGGCGCCGCCGGCGGCACCGCGGTGGTCATGAGTGGCGACCGCAATCCCGCCGTCCTTTCGAGCGGATCGATCGTCACCGTCAAGCTCGCCGGCCCGGCGTCGCTCGACGTGGAACGCTGATAGGGCAGCATGCACGTCGCACCGCAGCGCCGCCAGCCCCGTTCCTGCACGTCGCACCGCACGCCGCACGTCCGCACGTCGCACCGCACGTCGCACCTCGCACGTCCGCACGCCGCACGTTTACAATCCAGAGATGCCGTTCGGCGACATGGATCCGGAGACGTTCCGCCGCGAGGCCCATCGCGTCGCGGACTGGATCGCTGACTATCTCGCCAATCCCGCTCAGTATCCCGTGCTCGCACAGGTGGCTCCAGGCGACGTGCGCGCGCGGCTTCCGTCCGAGGCACCGGCCGAAGGGGAATCCTTCGACGCCATCTTCTCGGACTTCGAGAAGGTCATTCTGCCGGGGGTCACGCACTGGAACCACCCCGGGTTCTTCGCCTACTTCGCCATCACCGGCAGCGCCCCGGGCATCCTCGCGGAGTTCCTGTCGGCCGCGCTCAACCAACAGGCGATGCTGTGGCGAACCTCGCCATCCGCGACCGAGCTCGAAGAGGTCGTGCTGCGGTGGCTGCAGCGGTTGATGCACCTGCCTGACGCTTTCGAGGGCGTCATCTACGACACCGCCTCGATCTCAACGCTCCACGCACTGGCCGCCGCCCGCGAACGCACGGTGCCTCACGTTCGCGAACGCGGCATGGCGGGGCGGGACGGCCTCGGCCGCTTCCGTGTTTACTGCTCTGATCAGACGCACTCGTCGATCGACAAGGCCGTGATCCTCCTCGGGCTCGGCCACGAGTCTCTTCGCAAGATCCCGAGCGATGCCAATTTCCGTATGCGCACCGACGCGTTGCGGGCCGCCATCGCCGAGGATCGCACCAACGGCATCACGCCGATGGCGGTAGTCGCAACGGTTGGGTCCACATCGACCACCAGCGTGGATCCGCTGCGCGACATCGCGGCACTGTGCTCTGAAGAAAGGATCTGGCTGCACGTCGACGCCGCCTACGCCGGGGTCGCCGCCATGGTCCCGGGGTTCGAGCATCTGCTCGAAGGTGTCGACACGGCCGACTCGCTCGTCGTCAATCCCCACAAGTGGCTGTTCACGCCGTTCGATCTGAGCGTTCTCTATTGCCGCCACATGGACGTGATCCGCGGCGCCTTCTCGCTCGTCCCCGAATATCTGCGAACGACCGACCCCTCGGGCGTGCGCAACCTGATGGACACCGGCATTCAGCTGGGACGGCGATTCAGGGCGCTGAAGTTGTGGATGGTGATGCGCCACTTCGGCGCGGACGGGCTACGCGGAAGACTCGCGGAACACATGCGCCTCGCGCGCCTGTTCGGATCGTGGATTCAAGAGAGTACTGACTTCGAGCTGATGGCGCCCGTTCCGTTCAGCGTGGCGTGCTTTCGCTGGAAGCCCGCCGGCCGGCAAACGGACGCGGAGATCGACGACGGCGAACGAACGACTGCTCGACTCTGTGAACAGCACCGGTGAGATCTTCGTTTCCCACACGCGACTCAACAATAGGTTCGTAATCCGGCTTGCCGTAGGCAATCTCCACACAACCGAAGTGCATGTGCGGCGCGCCTGGGATCTGCTGCAGCTTCACGCCGCTGGATTGACTCTCCCTTGATCGCTGGGGACGAGGGCATTCCGCTTGCAGTCTAAGGGAGGGGCATACACGTGCGCACCATTGCGCCGCCCGACTTTAACTGGATGAGGTAGGAGAGACATGCTACGCAAACTGTTTATTACGAGTCTTCTGGCCGTCGTTATCACCGCTGCTGCCCCTGCCAAGGCATCCGCTGACTGGCTGTTCACGCCGTTTGTCGGCTGGAATTTCGGAGCAGGCGTAACGTTCAACAACGATCTGGGGGATTTCGACGACGAGTTCGAACAGAAGTTCAACTACGGCGCGACGCTCGCGTGGATGGGCGCCGGGATCTTTGGCTTCGAAGTGGATTTCGGCTATGCGCCGAACTTCTTCGAGAGCACCGAGGGTGACGACGACTTCGATTACGGCGACAGCAACGTCACCACCCTGATGGGGAATGTCGTGCTGGGCATCCCGATCGGCGGCCAGACGGGCCTGGGGATCCGTCCCTACCTGTCGGGCGGCGTCGGCCTGATCAAGAGCCGCATCGACGATCCAGACGACCTCTTCGAGGTCGACAGCAGCAACTTTGGCATGAACGTCGGCGCCGGCCTCACCGGCTTCTTCACCGACAACGTCGGACTCAAAGGTGATATCCGCTACTTCCGTTCGCTGCAGGATGACGATGAGCCGAACGACTTCGGCTTCAGTTTCGGGCAGTTCGACTTCTGGCGCGGTTCGGTCGGTGTGACCTTCCGGTTCTAAATGACCATTAGCACTGGCCCAGGCGCGTGCCTCGGCCAGTGCTGCGGCAACAGCATCCGGGTGCGTCGACTGTGGTGTGCGCTTCCTCGCGACCGACGAGGAGGGCGTCACCCAGTCGACGACATCCGCATCGAAGAGCGGGGAATGCGCCCGCCACTCCTCCACCGTCATCCCCTCGAAGGACCGCTCCTCGGCCACGAGTGTGCGGACCAGCGCGCCAACCACTTCGTGCGCGTCCCGGAACGGTAGTCCCTTCGCCACCAGGTAATCGGCGACGTCGGTGGCAAGCAGGAGTCCTGACGCGGCGCGTCCACTGACGCTCGCCCGGAATGTCAGACCCCTGACCACGGATGCAACCGCATCGAGCGAACCACGCAGTGTGTCTTCGGCCTCGAAGAGCGCTTCCTTGTCTTCCTGCAAGTCCTTGCTGTACCCGATCGGCAGCCCCTTCATGGTCGCGAGCCACCCGGTCAGCCGGCCGATGACGCGGCCCGACTTGCCTCGCACCAGCTCCAACGGATCCGGGTTCTTCTTCTGAGGCATCAGGCTGCTGCCGGTGGCGGTTTCATCCGCCAGATCGAGAAACGCGAATTCCTCCGACGTGAACAGGATGAGGTCTTCGCACATCCGGCTCAGATGCACCATGCAAAGCGCACATGCGTGCAGAAACGATGCAACGAAGTCGCGCTCACCGGTGGCGTCGACGCTGTTGGTAACCACGCGCGAGAACCCGAGTCTCGAGGCCAGGAACTGGACGTCGATTGGATAGCTCGCTCCCGCGATGGCGCCGGAGCCCAGCGGCAACTCGTCCACTTCATCGAGCACCAGCGCGAGGCGCCTGTGATCGCGCCGCAGCGCTGCGACATGGGCGAGAAAGAAGTGCGAGACGAGGATCGGCTGTGCCCGTCGCAGGTGCGTGTACGACGGCATCAGCGTGTCGCCGGCCGCAACCGCACGTTCGAGGAGAGCGGCGGTCAGGTTGACGACGGCACGCTGCAGCAGCGGCACGCGACGCTTCATGTATAACCGCAGGTCGAGAGCGACCTGCTCGTTGCGCGAGCGTCCCGTGTGCAGCCGACGGCCCGCATCGCCAACCAGGGCGACGAGTTCACGCTCGACAAACGAATGGACGTCCTCATCGCTTGCGGCGTCGGGTGAATTGAAGAACGCGGGATCGGTCGCTTTCGATAGCAGCTCGTTCAACGCGGCGCGGATCGCGATGCCGTCCGCCGGGGCAAGGACACCGGCACGTTCCAGGCCCTCGGACCACGCCGCACTTCCGGTCACGTCGTCTTCGAAAAGCCGCCGGTCGAAGCCGAAGGAGGCGCCGAACTCGATGAGCGCCTTGTCAGGGTCGCCCTCGAAGCGGCCGGACCACAGGTGCGCCATCACGCCACCGCCTTGGGATCTGGCGCTGCCGTGACGGCGGGAGCGGCCTGCCGAACCTCGTGCACCGACGTCCGCTCCGTCACCTGGCAGCGTCCAGCGGCGAGACTGACGCGGACCGATCCGGTGACGCGGGGCTGCACCACGCGCGTGAACGCTGCAAGCGCTTCCCGCAGATCCGAAAACCATCGTCCACTGAGGACGGCATCAGCGTAGACGCGTGCGAGTTCCGTCTTCATCTTCGCCAGGTCAGCGCCGACCACCAGCGCCTCCAGCTCGCGATGTGCCGCGTGCAGGACGACCGCGGCAGGCGCTTCGACGACGGAGGAGCCGGCCGCGATGCGCCCGACACCATGCGCGCCGGCGATGGTTTCGAGGCTCTCGATCATCTCCATGAGCGACATCTCAACGCCATTGGCGCGCACTGGAACGCCGGCCTTGAAGTCGATGTCGACCACGGCGCCCTCGCCCTGGCAGTCTTCCGCCGGTCGGGTCAGGGTGAAGGCGTCTTCGGGAACGGCCTGCGCATCGAGCGAGGTCAGGATCCTGCCCCACAGGGTCGCGTCGGTGCGGTACGAATCCGGCGGCGGTACATGGATGTTCCGCTCTCGCGCGAAGGCCAGCAATTCGTCGCTCGACATGCCCCACTCGCGTGCCGGCGCGATCACCTCGAGCGCCGGTTCGCGGAGCAGGATCGCCTCGTGAAGCGAATTCTCGCCTGGGGTTCCTGGTGCACCGCCGTGCGCGACCGCCGACGCCGACTCCATCTTTGCCATTTCCACCAGGCGGCGGGCGATCAGCGGGCGAGCGAGCGCCACGACCATGGGGTGGCCGGGGCCTTCGAGCGCGTCAGCCTGGAGTGCGGGCAGCACGAAATCGCGCACGAACTCCTCGCGCACGTCGATGACGTGAGCACGGACGGCGCCGAGCGCCAAGGCGCGTTCCCGCACCACCGCGAGCTCACGCTCCTGGCCGAAGTCGAGCGTCACGGTCACGACCTCGGCGTCACGTTCCTGCGCCAGCCACGCGATCGCCGCCGAGGTCACCAGTCCACCGGAGTAAGCAAGGACGATTCTTTTCATCTTTCCCGTTGTCAGCCTTTCATCAACTCATCCAGCCTGGCCTGGAAGGCTTGCGCATCCGCGCTGCTCCTGCAGATCACCAGGATGGTGTTCTCACCCGCGATCGTCCCCACCGTCTGGCTCAACCGTGCCCGATCGATCGCTTCGGCCAGCGGCTGTGAATACCCGGCGTCGGTTTTCAGGACGATCAGCTGATCGACCCGATCGTGGCGGCGCAGGTAGTCGGCCACGGCCGTTTCGAAGTCTTCAACATGATCCGCCGGCTCATCGGCAGCATCAGGCCGCCTGTAAGCCCCATCTAATGAACGCTTTACGAGCCCAAGGTCCCTGATGTCCCGCGACAGGGTCGCCTGCGTCGCCTCAATGCCCTGGTCTTTCAAGAGCGCCCGGAGTTGCTCCTGGCTGCTCACAGCGCGACCGTCAACGATCTCGAGAATCGCCGATTGCCTTCTGGACTTCATAATTATGCAGAAACCTTATGCAGTATACACGACCTGTTTCTGAATGTAAGGCCCTTCTGAAATAACAACTTGCATGGGGTTCAGAGTGGTTGTATAACTAATCACTTCGATGAATAAGTATTCCGCAATCAGGGTCGGCGTCGGCGGGGTGACGGGTTACACGGGCATGGAGCTCATGCGCCGTTTGGCCCGCCATCCGGGTGTCGATGTACGGCTGGCGATGGCGTCGAGTTCATCGGAGTCGAAGCGGATCCCCGCGCTCGCACGGATCTGGGATGCCCCGGTGGAACCGTTGGACGTCGACAAGCTCGTCGCCGAGACCGACGCGGTGTTTCTCGCCCTGCCGGATGGCATCGCCGCCGAAGTCGGGCCCGCGCTTGCCTCACGCGGCACCCGCGTGTTCGACCTGTCAGGTGCGTTCCGGCTCCGAGATGCGGACCTGCAGCGCAAGTGGTATCCGCACACGCCGGCCGGTAATTCGGGCGCGACCTACGGGCTCACGGAGCACTATCGCGAGGAACTGAAGAAGGCGAGCCTCGTCGCGTGCGCCGGCTGCTATCCGACCGCCGCGATCCTGTCGCTGCGGCCGCTCGTTGCCGCCGGGCTGCTCGAACCGGGCGTGATCATCGACGCCAAATCAGGGATTTCGGGTGCGGGCAAGAGCCCGACCGAACGGACCCATTTCTCCGAGGTTCACGGCAGCCTCTCGGCCTACGGGGTCTTCGCACACCGGCATGCGGCGGAGATCGAGCAGGAACTGGGTGTGCCGGTCACTTTCGTGCCGCACTTGATCCCGATCGATCGCGGCATCTTCGAAACGATCTACGCGCGGCTTCGTCCGGGCGTGGGCGCCGAGCAGATCGAGGCGGCTTTGAGCGCCGCATACGCGAGCTCGCCGTTTGTCCGGCTCACGGGCGCTGATCTGCCCGAGATCAAGCACGTCGCGCACACGAACTTCTGCGACATCGGCTGGCGAGTCGATCGGCCGGGCGGGCAGCTCGTGATGGTCGCGGTGATCGACAACCTCGTAAAGGGGGCTGCCGGCCAGGCGATCCAGAACTTCAACGTAGCGTTCGGCCTCGACGAAACGCTCGGACTGAACTAAGACCATGGCAACTGTCCTGAAACTTGGCGGCGAATTGCTGGAGGACGCGACCGCGATGCGGGCAATGGCGGCCGCCATCCGCACCCTTGCGTCGCGCGAGCAGGTCATCGTCATTCACGGCGGCGGCCGCACGATCGACGCCGAGCTGCGCGTCCGCGGTCTCGAACCGAAATTCGTGGACGGCCTGCGGATTACCGACGCGGCCGCGCTCGAAACGGTCGTTGCCGTTCTCGCCGGGCGGACCAACACGGCGTTTGTCGGCGCGCTCCACGGTTGCGGCGTCCGGGCAGTCGGCCTTACCGGTGCGGACGCAGGTATCGGGCTCTCGAAACTGGCCGAACGGCTGACGACCGTTGCCGGTGAGCAGGTGGACCTTGGCCTCGTCGGCGAACCGGCCGGCGGACCCGCGGTGCTGCTGCAGGACCTGGCGGGGCTTGGATATGTGCCGGTCGTGGCCAGCATCGGTGTTACTCCGGATGGCACGCTGCTGAACGTCAACGCCGACACGATGGCGGGGCACCTGGCCGGTGCCATCGGCGCGCGGCGGCTGATTATCGCGGGCGGCACGCCCGGCGTGCTCGACGAGGCCGGGGCAACGATCCCGACGCTCACGCTCGACAGCGTGGACGCGATGATCGCGTCCGGCACGGCCCACTCCGGCATGGTGGCAAAACTGGTGGCGTGCCGCGGCGCCATCGCCGCGGGTGTTCCCGAGGTCGCGATTGTTTCCGGACGCGGCGTGAGTGATTTCGACAGGGCGGCGGGCACGCGGGTGCTCCGGGCCGAGGTGAGCGCATGAGCATGGCAACGACAACGAACGTGATGGCAGACGAGGCGAAGACGATCCTCCAGGTGTACAAGCGCAACCCGGTGGTATTCGAGCGCGGTGAGGGTTGCCGTCTCTACACCGCCGACGGGCGCAGCTATCTGGACCTGATCTCTGGCGTCGGCGTCGCGGCGCTTGGACACGGGAATCCAAAGCTGGCCGCCGCGATCGCTGCGCAGGCGTCCGAACTGCTGCACACGTCGAACCTGTTCTTCCACCCGCTGCAGGCGGAAGTCGCATCGCACCTGACGGCGTTGTCCGGGCTCGATCGCGCGTTCTTCTGCAACAGCGGCGCAGAGGCGATCGAAGCGTGCCTGAAGTTCGCGCGCCGTTACTGGCACGCGCAGGGCGCACCGCGCAAGCAGTTCGTCGCCTTCGAGCACTCGTTTCATGGCCGGACAATGGGCGCACTGTCGGTGACGTGGGATGACCACTACCGGGCACCCTTTGCGCCGCTCGTGGGGGACGTCACGTTCGTGCCGGTCGACGATCCGGCGGCGCTGCACGCCGCGCTCTCGTCCGACACGGCCGCCATCATCGTTGAACCGATTCAAGGCGAAGGCGGAGTTCGGCCGATAAGCCAGCAGATGGCCGATGCGATTCGCGAAGGCTGTGCCCGAACCGGGGCGCTGCTGATCGCCGACGAAGTGCAGTGCGGGCTTGGACGCACCGGCCGGCCGTTCTACTCGGGAGCCCTCGGGCTCCGGCCGGACCTGATGGCGGTCGGCAAGGCGCTTGGCGCCGGTGTGCCGGTGGCGGCGGCGCTGTTCACCGAAAAGGTCGCGCATGCGGCCTCGTTCGGCGATCACGGCAGCACCTACGGCGGCAACCTGCTCGCCTGCCGTGCGGCGCTGGTGTTCCTCGAGGAACTGACGCAGAACGGACTTATGGAGCACGTCGCGGAGGTCGGCCGCCACGCCGGAACGGCGTTGCGGGCGATGGCTTCGCGGCTGCCGGCCGTCAAGGACGTTCGCGGCGCGGGGCTGATCTGGGGCATCGAACTGGATCGTCCAGCGGCGCCGGTGGTCGAAGCCGCACTCGAGCGCGGACTGCTCATCAACAGAACGTCGGACACCGTGATCCGGCTGCTGCCGCCGTATGTGATTACGGCCAGCGAATTCGACGAAGGCGTCGCGCATCTCGAGGCGGCGATCGCCATCGTGCACGGAAGGGAGTCAGGCATGAACGTGACATTCAGACAGGCACACGCACTCGACGCAGGTGCCATCCACCATCTCATCGTGGAAAACCTCGAGGCCGGGCACCTGCTGCCCCGCACGATCGAGGATGTCACCAGTTGCGCGGCCCGCTTCCTGGTCGCCGAGAGCGACGGCGTCGTGATCGGCTGCGCCGAGCTGGCCCCGCTCGGCGGCGGCGTCGCGGAAGTGCGCTCCCTCGTCGTGGATCAGCACGCGCGCGGCCGTCACATCGGTCCGCAGCTGGTCGAGCAGCTTGCGGCCAACGGCGCCGCCAAGGGGTTCGCGACGTTGTGCGCCTTCACGCATGAGCCGTCGCACTTCGTGCGGCTCGGCTTCACGATCGTGCCGCACGTGTGGGTGCCCGAAAAGATCGAGCGGGACTGCCGCAGCTGCGCGCAGTTCCGGAAGTGCGGCCAGTACGCCGTGACGCTGCCGCTGCGCAGCGACGCCCGGATCCGGCCGGAGCAGCCGGCAGCGGTGATCTACGGCGGCCGTGCGGTCGCTGGCCGGCGCGCCAACATCGAGCGGATGCACCTCGGCGCATCCAGCGACCAGGGCACGCGGCGCAACGTCTACGCGCTCGAGGAGATCCCGGCTTAATGCGCGACGTTTACGAGCAGCTGGCCGGGAGTGTCACGGCGCCGCGTGGCTTCCGGGCCGCCGGCGTTGCCTGCGGCATCAAGGCCAGCAAAGGGCTCGACCTCGCGGTGATCGCCTCCGAGGTCCCCGCATCGGCAGCCGCCGTCTTCACGACCAACCTCGCGCAGGCGGCGCCGGTGCTCGTGTCTCGAGCGAACCTGGCGCAGTCAGCCGGCCGGATCAGCGCCATTGTCGTGAACAGTGGCTGCGCCAACGCGTGCACCGGGCCGGACGGCATGCAGCATGCGCAGGCGATGGCCGCCGCTACCGCGCAGGCGCTGTCACTCGACGCACACGCCGTGCTGGTCGCATCCACCGGCGTCATCGGCGTCAAGCTGCCGATGCCGAACGTCACCCGCGGCATCAGCGATGCGGTCCGCACGATGTCGTCCGATGGTGGACCGGCGGCCGCCCGCGCCATCATGACGACTGATCCTTTCCCGAAGGAAGCCGCCGTCGAAGTTCACTCGGATGCCGGCACGTTCCGCGTCGGCGGCATCGCCAAGGGCTCCGGAATGATCGAGCCGCTGATGGCGACGATGCTCGGCTTCGTCACGCTGGACGCGGCCGTGGAGCCGGCGCTGCTGCAGCGCGCGCTGAAGGCGGTCTGCGACGACACCTTCAACGCCATCACCGTGGATGGCGAATGCTCGACCAACGATTGCGTCTTCGCGCTGGCCAACGGAGCGTCGGGAGTCACCCTGACGGAAGCGGACTACCCCTTCCTGGTGGACGCGCTGCGGCAGGTCTGCGAACCGCTCGCGATCGGCATCGTTCGCGGTGGCGAAGGCGCCACCAAGCTGATCACCGTCCGCGTCGTCGGAGGATCCTCGAACGAGGACGCGAGGCGGGCCGCGCGCGCGATTGCCAATTCACCGCTCGTGAAGACCGCGATTCATGGCGGGGACCCGAACTGGGGACGGCTGGTCGCAGTCATGGGGCGGTCGGGATCCGCGTTTACGCTGGAGAAGGCCGCGGTCCGGATCGGACCGGTGGAGTTGTTCAAGGACGGCACGCCCTACGACGATCGTGCGCCGCAGGCCGCCGAGTACCTGCAGGGCAAGGACATCGACGTGGAAGTCGACCTCGGCACCGGCGGCAACGGCCGGTCGCACATGTGGACCTGCGACCTCACCGCCGAATACGTAAAGATCAACGCCGAGTACCGCACCTGACACTGACGGCCCGAGCGATAAGCGAGGGCTGGCAGGCGCTGGGGGTGCGGGCGCAACTGACGATGAGGGCTGCAGGAACTGGGAGTGAGTGACGAGATGACACGAAGTGAGTGACGAGATTGACGAAGGGCGCTGCGTTGAAGCCCCGAGCCGATTCTTTTCGGTCCTCGACTTCGATCATGTCCAGCTCGAAGAATGCCTGCAGCTTGCCGCATCGCTGAAGTCCGCCCGCGCGGCTCGCCGGCCGCACGTTCGCCCGCTCGAAGGTCTCCACATCGCGCTGCTCTTCGAGAAGCCGTCGCTCCGGACACGCTCGACCTTCACGATCGCCGTCCGCGAACTCGGCGGCCAGGTCATCGAGCCGCCGCCTGAAGTCGTGCTCGGTGGCCGCGAGACGATCTCGGATGTCGCGAAGAACATGGAACGCTGGGTCGCCGGGGTCGTGATCCGCACGTTCGCGCAGTCGCGCATTGACGCGTTCGCCAATGCAGCGCCAAGGCTGAAGGTCGTCAACGCACTCACCGACGAAGAGCATCCCTGCCAGGCGCTGGCTGACTGCCTGACGCTGACAGAACACTGGGGCAGCCTGCGCGGACGCACGATCACCTTCGTCGGTGACGGCAACAACGTCGCGGCCTCGCTCGCACAGGCGGCCATCATGCTCGGCGCGCACGTCCGGATCGCAACGCCGGCCGGCTTCGAACTGCCGGACCACGTCGCCGCAGCGGTGCGTAGCGTCGCACGCCTTGGCGGCACCCTGACGATGACCAACGATCCGATCGAAGGCGTGAAGGCGGCGGACGCGGTTTATACCGACGTCTGGGCCTCGATGGGGCAGGAATCAGAGACCGATACCCGGAAGACCGTCTTCGCTCCCTTCCAGGTCAACGCGGCGTTGATGGCGCACGCGGCGCCGGGTGCGCTGTTCATGCACTGCCTCCCGGCTCATCGCGGTGACGAAGTGACCGACGAGGTCATCGACTCGCCCGTGTCGGTGGTCTTCGATCAGTCCGAGAACCGGCTGCACACGCAAAAGGCCCTGCTCGCGATGCTGTTCGCGTGATAGCAGCTCGCAGCTTTCAGCTCTCAGCTTCTCAGCTCTTAGCTTTCAGCTCTTGGCTCTTAGCTGTCAGCTGATGGCTGATAGCTGATAGCTTTACCCCATGCGCCAGGCAGTCATCTCCCGGTACGGAGCACCGGATGTCTTCCAGCTTCGAGAAGCGCCGGATCCGACGCCTGGTGCCGGCGAGGTGCGCATCCGCGTCCGGGCGGCCGGCATCAACTTCGCGGATGTGCTCTCGCGCCTCGGGCTCTATCCTGATGCGCCCAAACCGCCGTTCGTTGTCGGTTACGAAGTTGCCGGCCACATAGACGCCATCGGCGACAAGGTCACCGGCCTCGCCGTCGGCGACCGCGTCGTCTCACTCACCCGCTTCGGCGGCTACAGCGACGTCGTCGTCGTCCCTGCGGCGCAGGCGTTCCACTTCCCCGCCGAACTGAGCGATGCGGAGGCGGCCGCTGTTCCCGTCACCTATCTCACTGCGGCGCTCGCGCTCTATCGCATGGCGGCGCTGACGCCAGGTGAGACGGTGCTCATCCACAACGCCGGCGGCGGTGTCGGCATCGCCGCCACACAGCTCGCCCGGCTGCGACGCGCAACCGTGATCGGTACCGCGTCCGCCCTCAAACATGACGCCCTGCGCAGCTTCGGCGTGGCGCATGTGATCGACTACACCAACGCCAACGTTCCGGACGAAGTCCGCAAGATCACGCGGGGCCGTGGGGTCGATGTGGTTCTGGATCCGATCGGCGGCGCCAGTTTCGGCGAGAGCTACAACATGCTGGCGCCACTCGGACGCCTGGTCATGTTCGGCCTCTCGGCCGCCGCCACCGGAGAGCGGCGAAACTGGTGGACAGCCTTCAGCGCGTGGCGAGCCTCGTCACGGTTCGATCCGTTGTCGATGATCAACCGCAACCGTGGCGTCTTCGGTCTGAATCTCGGCCACCTGTGGGACGAGCGCGCGCAACTCACGCCGCTGATGGAGATGCTCCTGGCCGAACTGCGCGCCGGCCGCCTGCGCCCCGTCGTCGCGAAAACCTTCCCGCTCGAACGAGTCGCAGACGCCCATCGCTTCATCCAGAGTCGTCAGAACATCGGCAAAGTCGTCCTGACGACTTAACTCCCAACTTCAAACTCCAAACTTCAAAAGTTTATCGACGGCCGTTCTGAGACCTGCCTTCAGTTAGGAACCTGGAATTTGAGGTTTGGAGTTTGGGAGTTGGAAGTTGATGAGTATCAATCTTCTTGCCCCATCCTCCCAGATGCTTATCGATGAATTTCTCCATGCGGTCGAGCGTGTAGATCCATCGGCTGTGCAGCATCGACTCGTGAGTATCGTCCGGGAACACGATCAGCTCGTACTCGACGTTCCGCGCTCTGAGCAGCTGCACGAGGCCCGTGGTCTGCTGGAACGCCACGTTCCGGTCATCGTCACCATGGATCAGCAGCACGGGTGACTTCCAGCCGTCGATCGCGCCGATGACGGACGACTTGAACGATACCGACTCAGGATCAACCGAGCTGCCCCACAGGTGGACGCCGGCGAGGTCCACACCCATCTTGAAAATGTCCGAATTGCGCGCGAGCGCCTGGCCGGTCAGCACGCCGCCGTAGGACAGGCCCCAGATGCCGATGCGGTTTGGATCCACGTCGGCGCGACCCTGCAGATATTTGCCGCCCGCCAGCACGTCCTGGTATTCAGCGTTGCCGCGCCCACCCGTGTTCGGCGCCTGCCGGAACGAACGGCCGTAGCCGATCCCGCTGCGGTAATTCACCGAGAGGACGATGTAGCCCTTGCTCGCGAGCCACTGATTGATGCCGTACGACCAGTGGTAGAAGTGCATGTAGTGATAGCCGAGCAGCATCTGGCGGACCGGGCCACCGTGCACGAAGACGATGGCGGGCCGCTTTTCCCCGGGCTTGATGTCTTTCGGAATGAACAGCTGGTTGTAGACGTCCATCCCGTCGGCCGCCTTGGTCGTCACGGCGGTGGGCTCGACGTGTAGATCCATCGGGAAGTTCTTCAGCTGCGCGTTCGACGGGAACACCCACTTCTGCGCCGTCTGCGTCGACGTGGACGCGAGATTCCAGACGCCGATCGACTGCGGACGCTTCCAGTCGGCGCTCTGCGTAGCCAGCTGCTTTCCCGATGCGAGCACCACGGGTGACGTCTCGATGCCGACGCCGCCGGTCACCTGGCGCGGCGTGCCGCCGGCAACCGGTACCGCCCAGATGTGGCGGCGATCGATGTCCTTCGCATTCGTGCAGTAGAAGAGGGTCTTGCCGTCGCTCGAAAGGGCAACCGATGTCTGGTTCTCGATCAGGCCGTCGGTGGTCGTCAACAGGACCGGCTTCGATCCCTTCACGGTGTAGTTGAGCGAGTAGTAGCGATCCCATTCATCGGCCGGCGCTGCCGGCGTCGCGGGTTGCTCGGCTGGCTGCTGGCCGCGGCCACGACCGCCACCGCCACGGCCGCCGGCGGTTGCGCCCGGATAGACGATGTAATCACCGGCGAGCTGGGGATTGTTGATGCTGGTGACGGTCCGGTCGTTCGGCTCGTTGTGCCAGAGTTCCTCGGCCTCGGTGGTGGCAACGTTCACCCTCCAGACCGAAAACGTGTAGCCGCCCTTGAACGTCGCGCGCATCAGGCCCGGGATCTTGGCTGCCGCAGCCTGGGCTGCCTGCGCGGCCGCCGGGTCACCAGCCTCCTGGGTGCCGCGCCCGCCGCGGCCCTGGTTCGGGTTGAACGCGGGTCCGTTGGGAATGCCGATCCCGCCGCCGCCTTCCTGTCCCTGCTGGCCGAACGGGAGCCCTGGCCGGCGGAAGAAGACGATGTGTCGGCCGTCTTCCGTCCACATCGGGCTGTTGTCGAAGTCCACGCTCGGCGCCATGTAGCTGATGCCGCGGGTCGCGACGTCGTAGACGACGATGAAGCTGTGGTCGTTGCGGTTGCTGACGAAGGCGATCTTCTTGCCGTCGGGCGACCAGCGCGGCGCGCTCTGCGTGCCCCAGTTGCGGATGAACGGCTTCTCGCCGCGGTCGATCGGGTTCACGGACTTGACCGGCGTCACCTTCGCCCGGTAAATCTCGCCCTCCTTGACGAAGAGGACCGAGCTGCCGTCGGGTGAAAGCTGCGGCGAGGTGCCCTCGGCGACCCGCCACGCCGGTCCACCGGCCGTTTTGACCGCCCAGATCGCGCGCTCGGCGCCATTGGGATCCGCTGATGCGTTGGCGACCCAGCCGTCCCGATTCGGTACCGTGCCGCGGCAGAACACCACCGTCGACCCATCGTCCGAAATGCTGATCTGCGAGATGTCGGTGCCTTCGTCCTTCAGGAACTGCGTCAGTCGGACCGGCGTGAACGCCGGCGCGACGGCCGTGTAGGCGTTGCGCTTGCCTTCCTCGTACACCGTCCACGCGATGCGGTCCACGTTCTTCGCGGCAACGAGTTCGAGGGGGTTGGCGTTGCTGAGGAACCGCTGGTAGAGCGGCGTGGACGCCTGGGGCGTGGGCGCCTGCGGCGCCGCGGTTTCGACCCGCGGCGCGGCGACCGCAGACAGGGCAATCAGGCCAATGACGGTGTAACGGGCGGCGCGCATGCTTCCTCCGATGTGGGGCAAAAGAGCAGGATCTTACCGGCGGACGTTAACACAACGCGCGCTGCCGCACGACCGCGGTTTTTGGGCTGTTCAATCCGGGCACACCGGTCCCTGCAAGCCATAGATTCCGTGAGGCTTGCGGCAAAGGGGGCCAGGCCCCTTAAGGGGCCTGGCCCCCTCGCCTCCCCGTCTCGTAGAGCTCGCGCGCGCCGGACGCCTGGACGAAGCGAAAGCCCGCCCGCTCGAGCTCAGCTCGAGGCAACCGCCCGTCGACGAACGTGTCGCGATTCACCACGACAAACACAATCCCCGCCGCGGAGGCGAGCGCTCCGGCGTCGGGATCCAACCGATACTCCGTCTCCGACGGCGTGGACACGCGCAGCAGCGCACGCAGGATCGGCGTGTCGGCGTAGACCTGGCGGACGGAGGGCGCGAGGCGAGCCACGAAGCCGCCGGCGAGCGGACGTCCATGCGACATCTGGTGGACGAGGGCGCGATGATCGAGCGCTCCTTCATGCGATGAAGCCGTCCCTGCAGCCCAAGCGGCAGTTCCGCCACAGCCCCCACCACGCTGGACGTTCGCAGCACGTCATCCACGGCATCCGCGGCCGGAAGGATCTGCAGCGGCAGGCGCGCCGGGAAAGCCTCGGCGGCGACGAGGACGACCAGCAGGACGGCGGTTCCGCGGGCCCGCCGCGCCACGGCATGCGCCAGGAGGACGGCGACGGCAAGCTGCACGACGACTACCGCCCGCCCGGGGATTCGCGCGTTCGAAAAGACCGGCACGTACCGAAGCAGCGCGTCCGGCAGCGGTAACGCGGTGTCGATGCCGCCGACGCGCAGAAACGGTCCGAGAGCAATCAACCCGAAAACGAAGGTCGCGAGCATCCAGATCCTGGCACCCGGTGCTGGCTGCCACTCTCGCCTCGTCAGCACGAGCACGACCACGGGGACGATGCCGATCCAGAGGGCCTGCTCCATCAGGTCGATCCCGAGTGAGGCGTAGAGGGATCTCGTCCAGTCACCCGTGAGCGCGTGCCGAGGGTGTCCGAGGATCAGCGTCAACAGGTCGGCTCCGGGCGGCGAGCTGCGCCAGAGGACCGTCTGTGTCGTGTAGTCCCCTGCCGAGATGACGCGCGCGAGCGCAGTCAGGAGTGGCAGTGCGATAACCAGGAACGTAGCCGTTGCGATCAGCGCGGGGATAGCGTCGCGGGCTGCCGGCCGGCCGTCGCGCCATCCTGCCGATACCTTCCAACGGTAGCGCCACAGCACCCAAGCGGCCGCAAGGAACCAGAACAGCGTCACTGGATTTCGAAGTCCGCGCAACGAGACTCGCGCGAACCCGAGATCCAGCGTCGTTCCGCCGGTGATCGCGATGATTGCCACGACAACGAGATCGAGGAGGATCACCGCCAGCAGGACAAGTCCTGCTCGCCCGCTCCGTTTCGGGAGCGCGCTGACGTTGACCCTGAACAGCGTGACTGCGGCCCACAGCGCCGTTAGCAGAACCGCATAGACCGCGTAGTAGTAGTCCGTGTAGAGGACAAGCGCTCCAGCCACGCCCAGCATCACGGCGCGCACGGGCCCCGCCTTCGCTCGCGGCTCCGCCGCCGAGCTACGGCGCGGCAGGCCGCTGGCAAGGTGCATCAGCGCCAGCGCGAATAACGGCAGCACCCACGCATGCGCCAGGTTGATATGGCCAAGTGCGCGCACCTGCACCGAGGCGCTCGCGCCGAACAAGATACCCGCGGCCAGCGCACCCATGACACTGCCGCTTGCCCGCAGCGCCAGCACATAGGCGCACACGCCGTTGAGCATCAGGCCGAGCAACAGGGCGATGTTGTGCGCCGCCACCAGCGACACGAAAGGCGCCCACAGTGAGGCCAGCAGAGAGTGCGTCGTTGCGTGGGTGTGCAGACCCAGCTGCGTGCCGGCAGGCGCGAACAGCAACGGCGTCCAGTAGGGCCAGCCGCTGGTCCGCGTCCCTTCGATGAACCACCACACGTTCCAGAGCCCCGCGAGGTTGTCGCCAGGGTCCAAACCTGGGACGGCGGAATCCATCCTCACCAACACCGGCCACATCGCCCACAGTGCGGGCAAGGCGCAAAGAAGTCCTGCGGCAAAGCGAAGTGGTAGCCCGCGAATTTTCATGTGGGTCAACGTCGCGATAGACTCTCGTCTTTCAGGACTGCTGTAAAGAGCTCTTCCATTGCTTTAACGTGATCTTCCCTTGGAGGATGTCGTGAGACGCCGAACAATTTCCTTTTTGACCCTCGCCCTGGCGGCAGCACTCTGGCTTCCCGCGACCACCAGGGTGGACGGCCAGGCCCAACAGCCCCGCGTCATCGCCCTGCGCGGCGGGACGGTTTACACCATCACGAAGGGCACGCTGCCGAACGCCACCGTCCTCATCAGGGATGGCAAGATCGCGGCCGTCGGCGCCAACGTGACGGTGCCGGCCGATGCGGAAGTCGTCGACGTCACCGGCAAGCACATCACGCCCGGGATCATCGACGCCCATTCGCACATCGCGAACGACGCGATCAACGAAGGCGGCACGACCGTCAGCTCGATGGTTGGTATGGCCGACGTGCTCGACCCGACCGACATCAGCATCTACCGCGATCTGGCCGGCGGCCTCACGACTGCCAACATTCTTCACGGCAGCGCCAACCCGATCGGCGGCAAGAACGCCGTGATCAAGCTGCGCTGGGGTGCGAAGAAGGCCGAGGAACTGGTGTTCGAGGGCGCGATGCCAGGCATCAAGTTCGCTCTTGGTGAGAATCCGAAGGACTTGCGGCAAGGCCAGATCACCGGACCCCGCCGCTACCCGATCACCCGGCAGGGCGTCGAGTTCGTCATCCGCGACGCCTTCACACGCGCCAAGGCGTATCAGAAGTCCTGGAAAGACTACGAGAAGGCGAAGACAGCCAGCGCCGATGCGATCCCGCCCCGCCGTGATCTTCAGCTCGAGCCCCTGGTTGAGATCCTCGAAGGCAAGCGGCTCGTCCACGCGCACAGTTACCGCGCCGACGAGATCCTCATGATGCTCCGGCTGGCCGAGGAGATGGGCTTCAAGATCGCCACGCTTCAGCACGTCCTCGAGGGTTACAAGGTCGCGAAGGAGATCGCCGCCCACGGTGCCGGTGCGTCCACCTTCGCCGACTGGTGGGGCTACAAGATCGAGGCCGACGATGCGATCCCGCATAACGCCGCGATCATGGTCCGCAAGGGCGTCCTCGTCTCGATCAATTCCGACAGCGCCGAACACGCCCGCCGCCTGAACACGGAAGCCGCCAAGGCGATGCGCTGGGGCGGCCTCAGCGAAGACGAAGCGCTCGCACTCGTCACGATCAATCCCGCGAAACAGCTGCGTATTGACAGCCGGGTGGGGTCGCTCGACGTCGGCAAGGATGCCGACATCACGGTCTGGACGCATCATCCACTCAGCTCCTACACCACCGCCGATCGGGTCTACATCGACGGCCGGCAGGTACTACGACCGCAAGATGGACGAGGCGCGACTGACGGAAGTCACCAAGCAGAAGGAGGCGCTTCGCGCCGCTGAGCGCGGCACCCGTTCGACAACCTCATCGTCGGACCCCGGCGGAGAAACGCCGGGTGCTGGCGGACCGAACGCGCGTGAAGCCACGGCGGCGGCCGGTGGGTTCTCAAACGCCCTTCCCGCACCTCTGCCGCCACCACAGGGGGCAGCAGCCGGCCCGGTGCTCGCCATCACCAACGCCCGCATCGTGCCGGTGACCGCGGCGGTGATCGAGAAAGGCACCATCGTCATTCGCGGCGGCAAGATCGAAGCGCTCGGCGCGAACGTCCAGGTGCCGCAGGGCGCGACGGTCATCGACGCCAAGGGTGGCCATGTCTATCCCGGCTTCATCAATGCCCGCACGACGGTCGGCATTGGCGAGAACGGCGTCCGCGGTTACGACGACGTCAGCGAGATGCACGACTGGAATCAGCAGCTCCGCACCCGCGTCGGGTATCACTCCGAGAGCGACACCATCGCGGTGGCACGCGGGACGGGCGTGACCACGGTTGGCGTGGCGCCGGGCGGCGGGATCATGTCGGGCGAGCTCGCGGTCATGAATCTCGACGGCTGGACGTGGGAAGAAGCGACGCTGCGCGGCAACTCCGGAATCGTCTTCAACTTCCCGGCACTGGCCGGCGGCGGCGGGCGAGGCGGACGTGGTGGCGGTGGCCGTGGCGGCGCGCCAGCGGCGGAACGCACCTATGACGACGTCAGGCGCGATCGCGATCGCCGCCTCGACGAAGTGATCCGGGTGTTCGACCAGGCGCGCGCTTACGCCAAGGCCGGCGCGAACAAGACGACGGACTGGAACCTCGAGGCGCTGGTGCCGATCGTGGAGCGCAAGCTGCCGCTGATCGTCTCGGTGGCGCGCGAGCAGGACATCAAGGACGCCGTCGCATTCGGCGAACGCGCGAAGGTGAACATCGTCCTCAGCGGCGCGATCGAATCGAACTACGCGGCGGAGCTGCTCAAGGAAAAGAAGGTCCCGGTGATCCTCGGCAACGTGCTGGCGATGCCGTCTCGCGAGGATGATTCGCACTCCTCGACCTACCAGCTGGCCGGGATGCTCGCCAGGGCCGGCGTGAAGTTCGCCTTCTCGTCAGGTGACAACCAGAACGTGCGTCTGCTTCCCTTCCAGGCGGCGATGTCGGTCGCGTGGGGGCTGGACCGTGACGCCGCCATCAAAGCGCTGACGATCGATGCCGCCGAGATCCTCGGCGTCGCCAATCGCGTCGGCAGCCTCGAGCCCGGCAAGGACGCGAACCTGTTCATCGCCACGGGCGATCCTCTCGAGATCCGCAGCCAGGTGACGCACGTCGTCATTGCCGGCAGGGACGTCGGGATGGACAGCAAGCACGAAGCCCTTTACCGGAAATACATCGCGAGGCAGTAGGCGCCAAGCTTCTGGAGATACACTATGAAACCGACATTCAGACTCTCCACCGTCGCCGTCGCGATTGCTGCCGCTATGGCGGTGGGCGCAAGCGCCGACACGCCGCACGTCTACGCCATCAAGGGGGCGAGGATCGTTCCCGTATCCGGACCCGCGATCGCATCGGGCACCGTCGTCATCCGCAACGGCCTCATCGAGGCGGTCGGCGCAAGTGTCGCGGCGCCGGCCGAGGCGCACGTGATCGAGGGCAGCGGCCTGACGGTGTATCCGGGCCTGATCGACATGGGCAATACCACCGGCCTCAGCCTGCAGGTCAACCGACAGCAGCCCGCGACCGTTCGAACGACCGAAGAAGCCGAACGGTGGAAGCGGGATCTGATCTTCACACCGGCGGTCCGCGCCGCGGATCACCTGACGGAGGCGCCGGAACTCTCGCGGCTCGCAAGCGCCGGCGTCACGACTGTTCTCTCGACGCCGCCCGGCGTGATCGTCAAGGGACAGAGCGCACTCGTCAACGTCACGGCACCGGTGGACGAACCAGCGATTGGCCACGTCGGCGACTTCCGCAAGGGAATCCAGGTGGTACGGACGCCGGTGGCTCTGCACATCGAGGTCCCCGGCGGTGTTGGCGGCGACGCGTATCCGGTCTCACTGCTGGGAGCTATTTCGTTCCTTCGACAGAGCTTCCTCGACGCGCAGCACCAGCAGCTCGTCGCCCAGCGCGCGGCGAAGGCTGCGACGGTCCGCCCGCCCTACGACCCGGCTCTTGATGCCCTCCAGCCCGCGCTCAACGGAACGCTACCCGTGGTTTTCGAGGTGAACTCGGCACGCGAGATCATGCGGTCGCTCGACATGGCCAAAGAGTTCAAGCTGACGCCGGTGATCTCGAGCGCCGCGGAAGCGGACCAGGTCGCGACCGAACTCAAGGCGCGGAACGTCCGCGTGATCTACAACTTGAACTACCCGACGCGGTCCCGGACGCTGGCGCCGGACGCGGACGAGTCGCTCAGCACGCTGCAGGCGCGGGCGAACGCTCCCAAGGTACCGGGCGCGCTTGAAAAGGCCGGCGTGACCTTCGCGTTCTCGGCCACGGGTCTGCGCGAGCCGCGCGACTTCGTGCGTAACGCCGCCCGTGCTGTTCGATCCGGTCTCTCGGCGGACGCCGCACTTCGCGCCCTCACCCTCGATGCCGCCAGGATCGCCGGCGCCGAAGCCCGTGTCGGCTCGATCGATACGGGGAAGATCGCGAACCTCGTCATCACCAACGGCGACCTGTTCGAGGACGCCACCCAGATCCGTCACGTATTCGTGGACGGCCGCCTGATCGTGATCGAAGAAGCACCGGCAGCGCCGCGCGGTGGTGGACGAGGCCGGGGCGGTCTTTAACGCCCCGAACCCAAGCCTTAACGAGCGGCCGGCGTTTGTGCGCAGCGCGGCGGCGCCCCAATGTGCGCCGCCTGCATGCTCGTGAAGCGGTTGAACTCGTTGATCATGTCCTTGGGGTCGGCGCCGAGAGATGATGTCCCGGCCAGCACGGCGGGCGCTTTCGCGACGTATCCCAGGGAGGCGAGCTGCGCCGCCCGCTCATCACTGAGCGGGCTCTCCTCCCGAGGAACGTGGTCGTCCTTTTGCGCCCGTACCCGAGCCAACATCGCGGCCGCAATCGACGGCTTCGCTGAGATCAGGTTCGACTGCTCCGCGGGATCCAGTTCAAGGTCGTAGAGCTCCGGGCGAGGCGCGTCGATGACCTTGTATCGGTCGGCCCGAACAGACCTGAGCGGCGCCCATCCAAATCTCTCCGGATAGAGCGACTCGGCGTACACCTCGCGTGCCTTCTCTTCGGGCTGGCCCCTCATCAGCCGTCCGAGACTGACGCCATCGAGGCGACGGCACGGGCCAACCGGCGACCTCGAGAATCGTCGGCATCACATCGACAAGCCGGACGACATTGCCGACGCGCCCCGGTTTCACTCCAGGACCGCGCATTATGAGTGGTACGTGCAGCGTCTCCTGGTAGATGAAGATTCCGTGCGAATCCTCTCCATGATCCCCGAGCGACTCACCGTGATCACCGACGATCACGATCAACGTGTCGTCCAGAACGCGCCGTTCCCGCAGGTGCTTCACAACTCGCGCTATCTGGGAATCTTCGAAGGTGATGGCAGCGAGATATGGATCGGGATAGCCGCGCGAATACTCTTCCGGCAGACGGTATGGCCGGTGAGTGTCATAGAGGTGGATCCAGGCAAAAAACGGCGCCGCGTCTTTCGCTAACCAGGCCAGCGCGTCGTCGACCACAGCGTCTGCCGGCCGCCTTGCGCGAGCGTCACGGCAAGACTCGCTACCCGCGGCGCTGTAGGTGTTGAAGCCCTGGTCCAGCCCGCGATCCGGGGCCAGAACGGCCGAGGCGACGAACGCTCCCGTTCTCAATCCGTGAGCCGCCATCGTCTCGGCCAGAGTCTGGAACTCTCGTCGGAGCGGAGTTCCGGCGTTGTCGCGAATGCCGAGCCTCGACGGGTACAGTCCCGTGAAGAGGGTCGCGTGAGAAGGCAGCGTCAGCGGTGTCGCCGCGAACGCTGCCTCGAACAGCATCCCATCACCCGCGAGTTCATCCAGGGCCGGCGTCGACACGCCGCTGAAGCCATAAGCAGGCAGCCGATCGGCGCGCATCGTATCGAGCGTGATGACGAGGACGTTGCGCGGCCGTGCCGGCGACGTGCACGACGTGAGTGACAGTGCTATCCCGAACGCCGCCAGGGCTTGCCACCCGAGGTTTCGACAGGCCATTGCCAGTTACCGACGGACCATGACGAAGTCGTGAGTACCCGAGTAGCACGCACTGGTAAGAGGCAGGAACTGTGGGCCGCTTGTCCGCGCCACCCCCATCGTGCCCGCCATCTGGCCGGTTAGTCCTGTCGCGGTCTCCCGAGCCGTGACGATACCGTTGATGACCAGCGCCGTCGGTGGAAACCGTTCGACGACGGCGGCCTGCCCCATGTAGTGGTGGTAGTAGTAGTAATAATCGCTACCCGCCTGGAACGTCACCCTGTCACCGACGACGCTGCCTTGAAACCGATCTCCGAAACCGTTGGTGACGATGAAGTCGGCGCCGCTTAATACCACCGACAGCCGCGCGCCATCTTGCTCGACACTGAGCGACGTAAGTTCGGCTTCGGACTGGCTGCGGCAATACTGTGCACCGGGACGCGGCGTTAACCGTCAGCTCGTAGGTGCCGGCCAGCCTGGGCCGCTCGCCGGCGAACGACATGTTGATGTTTGCCGTTCGGTGCGTCGTGACTTCGAGAGCCTCCATCTGGTTCTCGTATCCAGCTTTCTTTGCGTGAAGGCGTACGGCTCCGGCAACGCCGTAGAGGCGGTAAGAACCCGACAGGTCGGTGGTAGCGCTCAAGCCGTCGCCGGTACCGCCGATCACCGCCACAGTCACGCCCTCAATGCCGACCCCGCTGTCGGTGACCGACCCCGACACCTTGAACGTGCCTTCGGGCAGCACCAGGATGAGTGCGGAGGCAAATCGGTTCTGGTAGCGAGCGAAGATCTGCGCTTCGCCTCGCTCCCTACCGCGGACCAGACCGCCGGCGACCGCGACCACGCGGCTATTCGATGTCGACCACGTCGTCTGGTTGGTGACGTCAGTGGTGGTGCCGTCTGACTTGACGGCGTTGACGACCACTGGCATCTCGGCGCCAGGGGCGACTGAGACGGGAGCCACGATCCGAATTGACGTTACCGTCGCGGTCGCTGTCGGTCCTGGCGACGGATTGGGGGTAGGAGTCGGACGCGTCGGACTATCGTCACAAGACGCGACCAGAACGACAACGAAGACGCCGAGAGTGGAGAGGAGGCGACGGTTGATGTTCATGGCCGTTTCACCCGAGCCGGCTATGTGGCGCCGCGGCAGCCGGATTCCTCGGGACGCAGTATGCTCCTAACGGCGCCGGGAGTTCATGTATTTTTGATGGTTTTTTCTGTAGGACTTCTACCGCCGCTGCAGGCATCAAAAACGTCGTTAACAGCCCGTTATCGCGCCCGTCCTCCGTTCCAGTTCGCATGAATTGTCAAACCAACCGTCGTACTCCACTGTCTAAACGGCCGATGCGAAAACATGTTCTCGCGGCAGGGCTCTGCCTCCTCGTCGGCCTTACGGGTGGTGCAGCGACGGCTGTGGCCCAGGAACCCGTTCAGGCGGAGAAGCCAGCCGCACCGGTCCAGTCGGCCACCGGCGCCATCCGCGTCTTCCTCGATTGCAACTACTCGTGCGACGAGTCGTACATCAAGCAGGAGATTACGTTCGTCGATTACATGCGCGACCGGCGAGACGCCGATGTCCACATCCTGCTGACCACCCAGGAAACCGGCGGCGGCGGCACCGAGTACACGATCAAGTTCATCGGGCTGGCCCGATTCAATGGCGTCGAACAGACGCTGAAGCACGTCTCGGTCGCCACCTCGACCTCCGACGAGCGACGCAAGGCAATCGCCGAAGTTCTGAAGCAGGGGCTGGTTCGGTATGTCGCGGAATCACCCCTGGCAGGCCGGCTCCGCATCAGCGTGGCGGCCGACGACGGCAAGAAGACGGGGCAGCAGGATCCTTCGAAGGATCCCTGGAATCTGTGGGTCTTCAGCATCGAACTGGGTGGCAGCTTCAGCGGCGAAGAAACGTCCAACAGCCAGTCGCTGCGCAGCTACCTCTCGGCGAATCGCACGACCGAAGCGTGGAAGATGAACTTCTCGGCGAGCGGCAGTTCTCGCGAGAGCGAGTTCGACCTTGGCGACGACGGGATCTTCGTTACCACATCCAGGGATCTCTCGACCAACGTCCTCATCGTCAAGAGCCTGACCAAGCACTGGTCGGCCGGCCTGACTGGCCGGGCGGCTTCGTCGACGTTTCTGAACCAGGATTTCGCTGGACGCATCGGCGCGGGCCCCGAGTACAACTTCTTCCCCTACAGCGAGTCGACGCGCCGGCTGCTCACGCTCCAGTACACAGTCGGACTCGACCAGTTCGAATACAAGGAGGAAACGATCTACGGCAAGACGTCAGAGCAGCTCGTGGATCACAAATTGCGGGCGTCCTTCAGCATGCGCCAGCCGTGGGGCAGTTCGTTCGCGAGTGCGTCGTTCAACCAGTTCCTGACTCAGCCCGACAAATACTCGATCAATGGTTTTGGCGAGCTGAGCGTCCGGCTCTTCAAGGGATTCTCGTTCAACGTCTTCGGCGAAGCCACGCGCACCCGCGACCAGCTCTATCTGCCGCGCGGCGAAGCCACTACCGAAGAAATCCTGGTCCGGCAGCGACAGCTCGCGACCGGCTACAGCTACTACATGAGTTTCGGGATCTCGTACCAGTTCGGATCGATCTTCAACAACGTGGTGAATCCACGCTTCGGTGGCTAGGTAGCCACACGCACGCAACTCAGCGCGGACCCACGGCACACCAGAGATAGCGCCTATTCCACCTCGTCCCAGATCTTTGTGTTGTGCGATTCCTTCAGCAGCAGTGATCCCACCACGAACGTAATCGCCGCAACCGCGATCGGATAGTAGAGCCCGGCGTAGATGTTGCCGGTGGACGAAACGACGTAGAGGCCGATCAACGGCAGAAGCCCGCCGAAGACGCCGTTACCGATGTGGTACGGCAGCGACAGCGCCGTATACCGGATCCTCGCCGGGAACGCTTCGACCAGGTAGGCGGCGATCGGACCGTAAACCATGGTGACGAAGATCAGCTGAACGAAGACCAGGCCGATCAGCTTCCACGCGATCGGGTCCGCCAGCAGCGCTCCGACGCTGGTGAAGGTGAGCACTTCGGCGGCCGGCTGCAGCACGCCGTCCACGGATTCCATCGGCGTCAGGTTGATCGCACCCGTCACCGGGTTGCGGCGCGACACGGCAGTCTCGACACCGGATCCCGCGGCGGCCTGCATCGCCTGGTAGATCGGGATGTACGAGCACGGCGGCCAGCAGGCAGCCCGCCATCATGATCCACTTGCGGCCGATGCGATCCGAGAGCCAGCCGAAGAAGACGAACAGGGGCAGCCCCAGCAGCAGAGCGGCCGCCACGATGTAGTTCGCGGACGTGTCGTGGACGTTGAGGATCGTCTGCAGGTAGAAGAGCGCGTAGAACTGGCCCGTGTACCAGACGACGCCCTGGCCGGCGGTCGCGCCGAAGAGCGACACGAGAACCTGCCGCAGGTTGGTCCACTGCGTGAAGGCTTCCTTCAGCGGCCGCACCGACGTCATGCCGGCGCTCTTGATCTGCGTGAAGATCGGCGACTCCTTCATCCGCAGCCGGATGTAGAGCGAGACCGCCACCAGCGCAATCGAGATCAGGAACGGCACGCGCCAGCCCCAGCTCCTGAAAGCCTCCGCGCTCATCTGGTTCTGGACGATAAGGATGACGGCGAGCGAGAGGAACAGCCCCAGCGTCGCCGTGATCTGGATGAAGCTGGTGTAGAACCCGCGCTGGCCGTCCGGGACGTGCTCGGCTACGTATACCGCCGCACCGCCATATTCACCGCCGAGCGCAAGCCCCTGGAGAATGCGAATCAGCAGGAGGATGATCGGCGCCGCGATCCCGATCGACGCATACGTCGGCAGCACACCGATCAGCGCCGTCGCACCACCCATGATCAGCAGCGTCACGAGGAAGGCGTACTTGCGGCCAACGAGATCGCCGATGCGGCCAAAGAACAACGCCCCGAAGGGCCGGACCACGAACCCCACCGCGAACGTGGACAGGTACGCAATCAGCGCGAGGGTGTCGTTGCCCTGCGGATAAAAGAGCGGCGAGATCACGGTCGCCAGGCTGCCAAAGATGTAGAAGTCGTACCACTCGATCATGGTCCCGACGGCAGATGCGGCAATGACTTTGGGGATGCTGTAGTCGCGCTGCACGCGGCAGATTGTGTCACGTGCGACGTGCTACGTGCTATGTGCGACGTGCGGTGCTACGTGCTACGTGCGATGTGCGGTGCTACGTGCGAAGGCGGGATCAGCGGACGGTGATTTCCGCGCGGACGGTTTGGCCCGCGGCGTCGCGGGCCTCGATGCGGTGTTTGCCTGGGACCAGTGGCCACTCGAGCGCGGTGCCGGCGGTAGAGGATCCGACCGGCTTTCCATCGATTGTCCATTCGATCGTTCCGTTACTCGTCGTCACGGCCTTCAAGGACAGCGATTGGAACTCTCGCCGCAGGGTCGGGTCAATCAGGTAGGTCGCACCATCCGCCGGGCTGACGATGGCCACCTCGCACGTGGCACGTCCGCACGTCGAACAGCACGTAGCACGTCGCCACGCTGCGCAGTGCAGCACGTCGCACATCCGCACGTCGCACGTCGTCACGTGCCCAGGCCTGGTACTCGGCGGGAAGGATCGTCAGCAGACCTTCGTCGGAGTCGTGATGCCAGCTGCAGGGGACGCCCGAGGTCTCGCTCGCCATCCACTCGTGACGCCGGTTCGGGCACCAGGCGTTGGCGGACTGCCCTGACAACGCGCAAATCTCGCGGCGGGTCGAGTCGGGGCCGGGCGACAGGATCGGTCCGGACCCGAAGTCGGTCGTGTCGCCGGCGGCGCGTCGCTCGGCCGCGAGCATGACGCCGTGGAAGATCGGCGCGGCACCCGTCACGCCGCTCGAATTGCGCAGCGGGGTGCGGTCGAAGTTGCCTACCCAGACGCCGACGGTCACGTGTTTCGAGTAGCCGATCGTCCAGTTGTCCCGGTAGGCCTGGGAGGTGCCGGTCTTCACGGCGACCTGGAATGGGAACTCGAGGCTGCCGCCGCGGCCAAAGGCGAACTCGCGCGCTTCTCCATCCGAGAGGATGTCGGTGATCCAGAACGCCGTCCGTTGAGAGACGAGCCGGCGGCTGACGCGCTCGGGGGCATCGGTCACGTATGACGGCTCGAGCCACTCGCCGCCGCGCGCGAAGGCCGAGTAAGCGGCGACGAGCTCGTCGAGCCGGACTTCGGCGTTTCCAAGCGTGAGTCCGAGCCCGTAGTGCGCCGCCGTCTTGTCGAAGGTGCCGAGTCCGGCGCGGCCGAGGAATCGCAGCAGCGACGGAACACCCATCGCGGATGCCAGCGCGACGGCCGGCACGTTCTCGGATCCAGCCAGCGCACTCCGGGCCAGCATCGGGCCGCGGAATCGTCCATCGTAATTGCGCGGGCTGTAGACAATCCCCGGATCCGCGGTCGGGAAACTGAGCGGGATGTCAGCGAGCACGCTGGCCGGGCTGAAGCCGTCCTCGAATGCGAGCGCGTAGGTGAACGGCTTCAGGGCGGAGCCTGGCTGCCTCGGCACGAGCGGACCGTTGATCGTGCCGCCGCTCGCCCCGTCCATGTAGTCACCGGAGCCCTCCCACGCCAGCCACTCCCCGGTTCGGTTGTCGAGCACAACCACCGCGATGTTGGCGGCGCCGTGGGCACGGAGCACCTCTCGATGGCTGGCAATGACGCCGGTCACGTCTGCCTGCAACTCGGCATCGAGCGTCGTCTCGATCCGCTCTGGGCGAGAAGGCCCCTCGGCGGCCAGGACCATCTCGACAAAGTGCGGCGCGACAAACGGCGAGGCGGACGACCTGAACGACAGCTGCTCCGCTCGCGCCTCGGCGAGTTGCTCCTCGCTGATCGATCCCTCGGCGCGCATGCGCCGCAGCACAACCTGCTGCCGCGATAGTGCCGCAGCACGTGACTTGTACGGGTTGAAGCCCGACGGCCTCTGCGGCAGGCCGGCGAGAAACGCCGCCTGCGCCGGTGTCAACATCGCGGACGGAGACCCGAAGTAGGCGCGGCTCGCACGCTCGACGCCGCTGATCTGGTTGCCGTAACCGGCGAGGTTCAGATACATCGCGAGCAGCTCGCGCTTGGCGAAACGATGTTCCAGCCGAAGTGCGATCACGGCCTCGTGGACCTTGGCCCGCCAGCCGCGCCGCCGCTCGGGTGACTTCCGATTCAAGAGAAGCTTGGCGACCTGCTGCGAGATCGTGGATCCGCCTTCGACGATGGAGCGTTCGGCGAGGTTGGTCCTGATCGCGCGGAGAATCGAGAGCGGATCGACACCGGGGTGCGACCAGAACCTGCGGTCCTCGGCTGCAATCGTCGCCGCGACCAGGTAGGGAGGAAGCGAGTCCGGCGTCAAGGCGACGCCGCGCGTGCCGTCCTGCGCCCGCGCCTCGTACAGGGGCACTCCCCTACGATCGACCACGACCGTCGAAGGCGCGGGATCGTCGAGCAACCCTTTCGGCAGCGAACCCAGGCGCAGCCACAGCGCCGCGACGACGAGCGACGCGAGGACGCCGAGGAGCATTCTTCGCCGGCGAGTGGACAGGAGCCTGTAGTTCATAGCTGCAGCGTCATTTGCCCAGGACTGATGCTTGTCTATCTCTCACAGAGGCCTCACAAACCTCTCTCACAGAGTTCGCAGAGATCACAAAGGTAACCAGCTAGTTCGATGAACCGAGCCTGCGGGACGCCGGCCGTTGGCCGGCGCTATCGACCGGGACGACCCAGAGCACGGTCTCGACAGGCTTGTGTTCCGTGGAACCCGCAAACGCTCCGTAGCGTTCCGTGTATTCCGTGTTTCGGACCACTGTGTTCTCTTCTGTGTTTCTTCTGTGGCCGTGTCTCTCCTGTGGCTAGCGCTTGATCTCGATCACCGTGGTCGCGGTCCGCCCGAACACCTCGGGCGTGTACATCTCCTCGGCTCGTGCCGGCGCGGTCCGGAACGATCCCGCAGTGGTCGCGCGCGCGATGTAGCTGAAGGTGTGGACGCCCTCGCTCAGCCGCGTGGCAAACAGCTGGATCCGATCGTCGTGGCGTTCGACGTGATCGAAGCCGCCACTGCGCCACCAGTTCTGCCAATCGGCTCCCTCGACGTCACGTTCGCTCGACTGCCGGTCCTGCTGCGCCGCCAGTTCACCGGCCGTGGTCGCGAACCACGACTCCACCGCCTCGAAGCCGGCCGGCAGTGGATCGGTCACCGCGACGAACCTGCGCTCCTTGGTCAGCCGGAACGTGAGAGTCACGCGAACGAGATCGCCGGCCTGGTAGCTCAGGGCCGATGGACGGTTGCCGGCCTCGACGAACGGCTCGTAGGTCCGTTCGATCCGGAATCCGGAATCGAGACCCTCCTGGAACAGCGCATCCGCGGCATAGCGCAGCCGCGTCGAGTAGTAGAGCGTGCCAGTCCCTTCGCGGGTAAACGTCAGCGGACGCGAGGCGCCTGCTGCTCCGCCGGCAAGGATCTCGGTCATCGGGATCTGTTTGGTCGTCGACTCGGTCGAGCGGCCGCGGAACTCTTCTCGCACCAGCTCCTGCTCGCCGAGGCGGACGATGGCGCGGAAGTCGGGTGCGTCGGGCTCGAACTTGCGGTAGTAGCTGACGAGCGCCTGCATCGCGTGAGCGTTCTCCTGCGTGTTGCCCCACCGGCCGTCCTTCCGCACGCTCATCAGCCAGCGCACCATCTGGCGCAGCGGCGCCACGCGCGCCGAGTCCGCCGGATCGAGTGCGCGAGCGAGTGAGTTCAGCACGATCGCGGTCGAGCGGACGTTCGAGTTCCAGAACCAGAGCAGGTACGGATCGCTGAGCTCCTCGACGTGTGAGGAGCCGGCCTCCGGCAGGATCGCATTGCTCATTCGCCGGCGCAGATCCTCGACCCGCGCGCCAGCGACCTCACCCTTCGCCATCATCGCGTCGTGCAGGTAGGCCAGCGCGAACACCGGCATGCGTTCGCGGTAGCCATACAGCCGGTTCAGATTCGAATCCTGGTTCCGCCCACCTTCGACCAGCACCTTCACCGCGAAGGCCTGCCAGGCGGTGTAGGACGGCCACCAGCCTTCGTTCGTCGGGCGGCTTGGCGGCCAGCTGACGTTCCATGTAGGTGTAGGCGCGCTCGCGCATGCCGGGGTTGACGTCGTACTTCAGATCCGCGGCGGTCTTGAACACCTGCAACAGGTAGGCGGTCAGGTACGGTGAAGTAGACAGGCAGGCCCCCGGCCAGTAGGCGAAGCCGCCGCTGGCGCACTGGTACTGCTCCAGGTCCTTCAGCGTCCGCTGGACCGCCGGCTTCATCGCCGCGGTGTCCATACCCGGCAGCGTGAAGGCGTCGCCCAGATCCGCGGCGAGCAGCAGCGCCAATGCGCGCGATCCTTTCTGCTCGGCGCAGCCGTACGGATACTCGACGAGATATCGAGCCCCCTCACCGAGACCGACGAGCGCCGTCGACGCGATCTCCACGTGCAGCCCGCCGAAGCCAGGCACCACACTGGCCGGGATCGTCAGTGTCTCTTTGGCGCTCGCGTTCGTGCCGGCGGCTTCTCCATACGCGGCGACAGTTTCCGGTGAGGACAGCACTTCGACCGGGACGACGTCCTCGAAGGCATCGGTTTCGTCGCCGATCTTGACCGTCATCTGGACGCGCGCACGCCCGATCGCGCGACCGGCGCCCTCAAACCGCACCTCCAGCGTTCCGCCCGGGGGCACCGTGACCTTCTGTTCGGTTGCGCCGGTGAGCTGCAGCACCTGCGGATCGAGCGATCTCATCGTCACGACCGCTTCACCTGCCGTTTTCAGCTGGCTGCCAACCACGGCGCCGAAGAAGGCACGGTCGCCGACGGCGAGAAAGCGCGGGTAGGTCGGCTTGAGAGTGACAGGCTTGTTGGTGCGGACCTCGGCGTCACCGGCCCCGAAACGAGAGTTGCGATCACCGGCAACCGCCATGATGCGATAGGTCGTCAACGATTCAGGCAGCTTGACGTCTACCGTCGCGCGGCCGTCGGCGCCGGTCGTGACCGAGCCGATCCAGAAGGCGAGGACGCGGAAGTCGCTACGCATGTCGGCGCCGGCTGCCCCTCCGCCACCGCCCTCGGCCGCGCCCTTGGGCGTGAGCACGCGCCGCGACACGATCCGCTGCCGGCTGTCGGCGTTGAGAACCTGCAGCGCCTTGCGGACATAGACCGAACCGAGGATGTCCGGGGTCTGGTATGCCGTCAGCGACAGCACGCCGTAATCCACCGCCCACAGCGTCACTTCACTGGCCGCGCCGCGACCCTGTTGATCCTTGACCTCCAGCCGCACCGTCGCGTCGCTGGCCGGCCGGTACTCTTCCTTGTTGGCCGCAACCGCGACCGTCAGGCGCTTGGAGCGATCCTCGACCTTCAGCTCGACGTAACCCATGCGGAACGACGGCTTGCCGGGGTCGGACACGTCGGTGTCGGGCTTCGCGGCAACATCCGTCAGCGCGGCCGGCGCGACCGTCCGGCCCTTGACCAGGACCACCGACACGAACACGTTCGGGATGTCGGCTTCCGTGATCGGGATGGAGATGGACTGCTGCGTGGACGTCAGCGCGAACTGCCGATGGCTCCGGATGCCTTCGCGCTCCGTAGTCACGAGCGCCGTCGCTTGTTCCCACGGTGACTGGATCATGATGCGCGCGGTCTCGCCGGGCTTGTAGGTCTGCCGCTCGGGGACGAGGTCGATGCGGTTGTGGTCGAACCGTGCCCACGCGGTGTAGCCGGCGCCCAGAACATAGAAGCTGGTCTGCGTCACGGCGAAACGTCCATCGGCGTGACGTCCCGTGGCCTCGAGCACGTAATAGCCGCCATTCGCGAACGGAATCTCGAGCGGCACCGGATCAGACGCGGTCGTCACCGTCCACTTGCCGGCCGGAACCTCCTTCTTCTCGGTGTCCCAGGTGTAGAAGCCATTTCCTTCCGCCCGCCGCACGCTCGTCCACTGCATCTGCGTGAGCGTCACCTCGACCGGCACGCCAGACGCGGGCACGCCATTGAGCCCGACCGCCACGATCTCGGTCTTGAGCCCCGCCTTCTGCTCGAGGAAGTAGGACGGACGACGGACGCCGACGTACCAGGGCGCCGGGTGGACGGTGGCGCTCGCACGGTTCGCGATGTGCTGCCGGGACGCGTCCTCGACGTCCCCTTCAAGCCGGTAGACGTACGGGATGCCGGCATCACGCTTCGTGTCGAGTGTGAGTGCGAGCTGGCCGTTCTGCGTCAGCTTGGCCTCTTCGCTGCGGATCACCCCTTCTTCCGACCTGGCGTCTTCGTCATCGCCCCATCCCACGAACACCCAGCGGTCGTCGCCAAACTTCTCGGTGATCGCTGACGGAGCGTTGTGGCCGGGCGACTTCGTGAACCTCCAGCTGACCGGACGCGCACCCATGGGTGCACCAAACAGGTAACGCGCATTGACGACGCCCTGGAGCTGATCACCCGCGATACCGGCACCTGCCAGCGTCACGTCGACGCGGAAGTCGGGCCGGCGATAGGCGGCCACCAGAAAAGAGCCATGAACGGACTTCTCATATGCGACCCAGGCATCGCGCTCGGGCGAGGGTTCCTGACCTGGTCGCTGCTGCTCCGGGGTCCGCGGCTTCGGCTTGTCGCTCTCGAGGATCGCGCGCACTGAATAGTTGCCGAGCGAGCCGTCCGCGCGGCAGCGTCATCGTCCACTCGGCGCTGCTCCAGTTGTTGACGCGCACGGTGCGCTCGTCGACCACCCGGTTCTGGCCGTCCCGGATCGTCACGAACACCGCCGTGCCATTCGGGAGCAGCTTGACGCCGTCGGGCGCATTCATCCGCAGGACGGTCTTGAAGTGGATCTCTTCACCGAGCCGGTAGACCCCGCGATCGCTGAACACCGATCCACGCAGCATCGGATCCGACTCCCGGAGGTTGATGCCCGTCCCGAACTCCCAGGGCGAGATCCCTTCGTTCCAGTCGCTGCCGACGTAGGCGATGTCACCGTCTTTCTCAGCCGTCACAACGAAGTCGAGCTGCCACCAATCTTCCGGGTCACGCAGGCGGGTGTTCGGCGCGATGACTGTGCCATCCGCCCCGGTTGTACCCGTCCAGAACGTCGAGTTGTCGGTGCGGACAATCGAGACCTTGGCGCTGGCGACCGGCGATCCGTTATCAAGGCGCGTGACGAAGATGAGCGTGTTCTGCGGACTGTCCTTGACCGTGATGCCAAGGTTGGTGACCTGGACGATCGACGACTTGAGGCGCGAATCCTGGTCGCCGCTATAGCGGCGGGACCGCGGAATCGACTCCTCTTCGCGAATGGTGGCCCAGAGAAGTCCGGTCCCGCCCGGCTTGAGTGCACTTGAAACGTCGAGCCCGTGTGACTGGACCCTGTCGGCTGTCGGCGTCAGCTTGCGGTCCACTCCGGCGCCGGCCGGTTCGCTCTTGAAGTTGGCCTTCGCGAGCCTGACGAGCAGCGGTACGAGCTCGCTGAGCGCCACCGGTGCGGCCCATTGCGTCACGCGGGTCATGTTGCGCGCGTAGAAAGGCAGCTGGGCGCCGCCGTCCTTCTCCCAGACGCCCTGCCCTTCGCCAAAGCTGGTGAAGGCGCGGCTGTGCCAGTTGTCGACCACCTCGAGCCACGTGTAGCCCAGCGTCTGCCCATCCACAGCCTTCATCGTCGGCGCCATCGTTACCGCGTAACGGCTGTTCGGCGGCTGCGGGGCGAAGCCGGCGTCTTCGAGGCCGAGGCCTTCGCCGTAGTCGGTATCGCCTTCGTCCCGCGCCGGCCGGCCCGCTGGTTTGACCACGGGCTTGCCACCGGTGAGGTTGACCGCGCTCACGGAGGCGGCGAAGTCGGCAACCCTCACCTCGTTGCGCATGCGGATGTTGTTGCGGGCATCGCCATCGCATTGGGTGCGGCACTCGAAGCCGTTGATGAAGAAGGCAGGCTCGGCCTCGATCGTGTATTCCTGCCGCTGTCCGGGCGTGGCGGCTCCTGTCGGGGAGCGGACGGTTGGCGCCAGTCTCAACGTCACATGGCTTTCGGGCGCGACCTGGCCAACCGCTTCGAAGACGACCTGCTCAGGGACCGGCGGGAACCGATCCCTGTCCCAGTCGTCGGTCGGGCGGAATTGCACGGGTGCCGAGGACGACGCGATGGTGCGAACGGCATCGACCTTGGCGTTGAATTGCTCGAGGCTGGACGGATTGCTGCTCTTCAGCCGCTGCAGCGCCTCTGGCGAAAACGAAGGCGGCGTCCAGTCGTGGGGTGTGAGCGAAGCGCTGAGCGCGGCGGCGATGTCGGCTGAGCGGACCGGCTGGTTGAAGCGCAGCACCGCGACCATCCGTCCGGCAGCCGTCCCGCCCCGGCGATACCACGCTGTCGAGAGCAGCTTCACCGTGGGGGTCGTAAAGCTGAAGCTCACGGGTTTCGCCAGCCGGCGGCCACTGACCGCCGTTGCGGTCGCGCCAACCGTCACCTCGTATCGCGTTGCATTTGGCAGCGGCCTGGACGCGTCCGGCGTGAAGATCAGGATCGTCGTGCCCGACCAGCGGAACGCGCCCGGAATGGCGGGGCTGATCGTCACGAACGGCGCCGCCACCTTCGCCGGGATCTGCCCCATCGTCACCATCGGCTCCGAGAAGACGATCCGGATCTCGTTGGCCTCCTCGAGCTTGGTGATCTCGCCTCTGGGCGCCGTGTTGACCACGGTAAGGGCGGGTGTTTGCGCCGCCGCGACGGCAGTCAGGCACAGCAAGGCACAGACGAAGGCAGAGAAGGAACGCGTCATTGGTTGATCTCTCGCGAGGCGGCGGTGGGGAGTCCGGCCATCCTGTGGCTGCAGTGATTAGACACCAGATTCCGCGATTCAGCGCCGTGGCCACTATGCTGCTGTTCGTGAACACGACGATAAAGATCCGGCCTGCCACCGTGGACGACGCCCCTGCGCTGAGCCGATTTGGTGCGACGACGTTCCGCGAAACCTTTGAAGAGGAGAACGCGCAGGAGGACATGGCACGATACCTTGCGGAGGCGTTCACCCCCGAGAGGCAAGCCATCGAAATCGCCGATCCTGCTGGCGCCGTACTGCTCGCGGAACACGTGGACGAGTCCGGTGATTCCGAGCTGGTGGGCTATGCGCACCTTGCGCCGGGGCCGGCACCTGAAGCGGTGCGGAGTCCGGATCCGCTGGAACTCAAGCGTCTCTATGTCGCTCGTGCATGGCATGGGCGCCGAGTGGCCCAGGCGCTGATGGAGGCCGCTCTCGACGCGGCCCGCACCCACGGGGCGCAGACGCTATGGCTGGGCGTCTGGGAGCGAAACCCGCGAGCGGTGGCGTTCTACACGAAGTACGGGTTCGTGCGCGTGGGCGAGCATACCTTCACGCTCGGAGCCGACTCGCAGACTGACTGGCTGCTCGCGCGTCCAGTCACGGGCGAAGCGCCGAGAGGATCGCGTCCAGCGTGAGGCGTTGCTGCTCCTCGCGCGTGATCGTGGCGGGCCAGTCGCCCGGTTGGAAGCCGTAATAACCGAACTGCGAGTGGTTACCGCCGTCGATGCGGACGTCGCGGGTTTCGGGGGGCAGGTTCCGGCGCGCCGCCAGCACCTTGTCGAGGTCTGCGACGGTGTCGCGCGTCCCGAAGACGCGGCGACCGGCAGGCCGGCTGTTCGCGAGGCTGAAGTCGCGTGGGTGCGATGTGCCGATCAGGACCAGCCCAGCGAGCGAGCCGGCTCTCGTCCGCACCAGTTCGGATGCGACCTTGTCCGCCGCGTGAGTGCCCGCCCACGACCCACCGTTTGACCGCCGGCAAGCCCGAGCGTCGCATCGATGGCCCGGGTCAGTGGCGCGGCTCCATCCGCGCCGCCGAACGCACCGCGCCGCGGCAGCCGGATCAACAGCACCGGGTGTCCGCGTTTCGCTACCTCGTGCGCGAGCGGGGCGTAGGCGGCAGGGTCGACGAGTGCTCCGGCATAGAAAATCAGGCCGACGTCAGACGTCTCCGTGCGCGCGGCGCGAACAGCCAGTGGTCCGAACGGTCCGTCGACCTCCACTTGAGCGTCGCTCTTCAGGGCCTCGTGCGCCTGCGCCGGTCGCACGATAGGCGAGCAGGCACCACAGCGACGAAGACGATTCCGGCCAGGGCGCCGACCCGGATCCAGATCCAGTGGATCGTTCCCCACACGCCCCTGCGCTCTTTAGCCATACGGCTCAATAACCTAACGTACAGTCGAGCGTCACCGTTTCAGGGCCGCCGCGAACAACTTGAGCGGCGGCGCATCGGGAAAGATCATGGTCGTCTGCTCGAACGAGAATCCGAGCTTCTCGAGCAGACGGCCGGACGCGTCGTTGTCGGGATTGGTGATCGCGACGAGCCGGTCCAGCCGCAGGGTATCCCGCGCGTGCGCGACCACGGCGGATGCCGCTTCAAACGCGTATCCTGCCCGCCGGAACTGCGGCAGCATCGCGAAGCCCAGGTCCACGTCGTCCAGCACTGGACGCTTGAGCAGGCCACAGATGCCGATCGCCGTTCCGTCGGCCAACTCCACGACCCACAGCCCAAACCCAAACTCGGCGTACATGGCGCGGGGCCCCGAGTCGATGTACTGGAGCGCCTCCCCAGGCGTTCGCACGCGCTTGTCACCGACGTACTGGATGAACGCGGGATCGTTCAGGAGCTGGATGACGAAGGGCGCATCACTGTGGACGATCTCGCGAATCACCAGCCGCGGTGTGGACAGGATCGGATCGGCAACCCTCACGAGCCGACCGTTCGGCCGAAGATGACAGCGGCCAGCCCCAGGCCGACGTTCGCCGCGATGTTCAACAGCGCCACGCCGGCACCGCTCCCGGGACGCATCAGCGCCACCGTCTCGTTGCCAAAAGCGGAGAAGGTAGTAAAACCGCCGAGAAAGCCGACGACGGCCAGGAGCCGGACTTCGGGAGAGATCGCCTCAGCCCGCGCCATCGTCGGCAACGCGAGGCCGATACAGAAGCAGCCGATCACGTTGACGGCCAGCGTCGCATAAGGGAACCCGGTAGACGGCAGCGCCAGCCCCACGCCATATCGCGCCATCGAACCGAGCGCACCACCGAGGCCAACGAGCAGAAAGGCGAACATGCGCAAGAGTATCTCTCTTTGCGCTTGCGACGAGCGTGCGGGGCACTGACGGTGAGAGTGCGGAGACTGACGCTGAGGGTGCGGGGGGACTGCACGCCGAGGGTGCGGGGAGACTCACGCTGACGGTGCGGAAGGACTGACGCTGAGAGTGCGGACGGAACTCACGGGGGAGGGTGCGGACGGACTGACGCTAACGGTGCCGAGTGCAGGCTTGATCTTGGGGGTGCGGGCACGGAGAAGATCTGATCGCTAGAACTACCGTGACCCGGCCGCGCCCTCGATCCAGCAGCCTTCTCGGCACATCAAGAATCAGTCCGCACGCCGCACCCTCACCGTAAGCGCCTCCGCACCCTCAGCGTCAGTTTCCCTGCTGCCAGCGAAGCATGAAGTCTAGCGGGTGCACGGTCACGACTCCGGAAAGAACCAGTGGACGTAGCCGCACTGGCTGCAAATCACGCACGTGCAGCTTGGCGCCGCCCAGTCGAAGTTGAAGAAGGATGCAACCGCGCCCGGCAGCACCGCCTTGCGCGTGTAGAAGGTGGTGCCCTCGCAGACGTGACACTTGAGGGGCTTGTCGAGGACCTCGACGGTCTCTGGCTGTTCGCGTCCGAATATGCCCATGCGACAGATTATCTCGATTCGCGCTTACGCTGAGGGTGCGGGGGCGCCTCGCGCCGAGGGTGCGGGGCACTGACGCTGGAGGTGCTGGGAACTGACGCTGCAGGTGCGGTAGTGCCGGTTTGACGTCTGATGTGCAGCGCGGCGCGACTCAGAGGCAGGCCCCGCGACCGATGTGCCAGCCTCTCGACCCAGCAGCCTTTTCCGCACGTCAAGAATCAGTCCGCACCCCGCACCCTCAACGTGAGTTCGTCCGCACCCTCATTACCCGCCTTGTTGCCAGCGAAGAATGAAATCTAGCGGGTAGAGCAACTGAATGATGTTGAGCGTCAGGTTGTCGCGGATCCACAGGCCGACCGCAACCTCCATCACGATCGTCAGGACGACGATCAGCCACACCGGCAGGCGTGACGCCAGGGTGAACCCGACGATCATCGAACCGATGTCGGCCAGCGAATTGAGCACGCTGTCACCGTAGTAATCGAGCGCAATCGTCGTCGCTCGATACCGATTGATGATCAGCGGGGTGTTCTCGAGGATCTCCCAGGCGGATTCGAGCGCGATGGCGAGGACGAGACGCAGGCCGAGCGCAGTGTCGCTTCTGTGTTTCCCCTGTGGCCCGAAGCGGCGGCCGATCAGCCAGAACAGGCCGTAGAAGCCGAACCCGTGGATGATGTGCGAGAAGGTGTACCAGTCAGAGAGGTGCTGCGAGTTCTCTGAGCTGGAAACGATGCCGTGCCACGCCTTGACGTAGCCGCACTCGCAGATCGGGACGCGGCCCATGCCGAGCAGGATCAGCGCGGTGAGCGCGATGAGGCTGGCGGCGATAACGAGATAGCGCTTCGACAAGGCCTACTTGGTCTCTCTTCGCAGCACGACGCCGGGCCGGCGCGCGGTGGTCTCGCGCTTCTGGAACACGACCTGGCCGTTGGTCCACACGGTGTGGACGCCTTCGGACAGCGCCTTCGGATCCGCGGTCGTCGACCTGTCGATGATCTCGCCCGGGTTGAAGAGCACCAGGTCCGCGAAGCTGCCGGCTTTGATCGTGCCGCGATCCTTCAAGCCGACGTTCGCTGCCGACAGCGACGTCATCTTGCGGACGGCTTCCTCGAGACTGAGCGCGCCCTGCTCGCGGACGTAGCGGCCGAGCACGCGCGGGAACGCGCCGTGTCCACGCGGATGACCACCCGTGGACATCCCGTCCGAACAGATATTGGCGAACGGCCACTTCGTGAGCGTGACGACATCCTGTTCGTTCATGCCGGTGGCGACGATGCCGACGTCCCCCTCGGCTCTCGCGGATCATGTCCATCATGACCTTCGGGGGATCCTGGCCGCGCAGTGTCGCGATGGCGGCGAGCGTCTTGCCTTCATAGCTGCGATTGGCGGCGAAGCGGGCGATGAGCAGTCCCTCGGGCGACGTCACTTCGTTCAATGCGAACTCGGCCGCCTCGCGGTTGTCGAAGTCGCGGCTGGGGAAAAGGACGGTCATCCCGGCCTGCCAGTACGTGTAGGGATAAATGTCCGCCGTGACATTGACGCCCGACGCGCGCGCGTCGTCGAGCGTCTTGATCAGGCGGTCCGTCTGGCCCCAGAGGCTGCGCATCGCGAGCTTGAGGTGTGAGATCTGCACCGGGATCCGGGCTTCACGGCCAATCGTGATCGCCTCGTCGATCGCCTTCCAGAAGGTGCGGTCTTCGCTGCGGACGTGACTGATGTAGCGTCCGCCGAACGGAGCGACCGCCTTCGCCAGCGCGATCAGCTCCGACGGATCCGAATAGATGCCGGGATCGTACTCGAGGCCCGACGAGAGCCCGAGTGCACCTGCCTTCATGTCGATCCGCAGCAGGTCCGCCATCTTCGCCACTTCGTCGGGCCTGGCGGCGCGCTTGAAGTCGGTGCCCATGATGCGGCGGCGCAGCGTGCCGTGCCCGACGTAGGACGCGACGTTGACCGATGCGGGCGTGGCCGTCAGCCGGCCGAAGAATCCTTCGAGCGGGTGATCCGACCCGCCGTCCTGCCCGACCACGATCGTGGTGATGCCCTGGCTCACGGCCGCCTTCACGTCGAGCTGTTCGAAGAGGCCGCGATCGTGATGGCTGTGGGTGTCGATGAATCCGGGCGCGAGAACGAGTCCGGCGCCGTCCACCACCTGGTCACTCGACCGGCGCGTCAGCTCGCCCACTTCAGAGATCCTGTTACCGGTAAGGCGAACCGAGGCGGCACGCGCGGGCGTACCGGTTCCGTCGATCACGCGGGCGTTGATGATCAGCGTGGAAGGCGTGTCTTGCGCGGTGGGAGCCGCGGCCGCCAGGAAGATGGAGAGAAAGCCGAACAGCAGGCCGCGCCGTATCGATGTCTGCATGGCGCAGATCATGACACCGATGAGCGTTCTCGCGCGCGCCTGTCAGAAACCGAGGAGGCGGCGCAGTTCCTCGGCGTCGAAGTCGAGGCGGCTCTCGACGACAAGCCCGTCGACAACGCGGATCGTCTCGCACATCGGCAGCTTCACGGCGCGCAGGGTCGCCGGGATCGTGGGAAAGCCGGGGATGTCGAGCAGGCCGAGATGCGTGCCCGTGCCGATCCACTCGGTACAGACGCTGTCACCGACCACAGTGAGGTCCGTGATCAGGAGGTCCGCGTCGGGGAACGCTTCTTCCCACCGCCGCGCCAGCTCGCGGTAGCCGGCCCGGCCGATGAACTCTTCCCTGGCGTCCGGGTAGATGAAGATCGCTTCCGGGTGGACGAGCGCTTCAGCCTCGTCGAAGCGACGGTCGTTGAACAGGGTGTAGTAGCGGCGGGCGAAGGTCTCGATGCGTGAGGCGGTCACGGCCGCCCACAAGCCTTCCGGGTCCGCTGTTTCTACCCACGGCACGTTCACGCCGCGGCATGGTGCAACGCGTCCGCCACGCGCCCGTGATCCGTATGCCCAGTTTTTCCTATGAATGCCTGCCGAGCGAGCGGACTCGAATTACAAATTTCGGCGCGTCGTCACAATCCACGCGGTTCGGGAGGCTGCGACCGGCGTCACTTCTTCACGTCAGTGTCGGTGCCCTTGGGAAGCGGCGAGCGCCGACAGGTCGGGCAGCGGATCCCCGAACAGGTAGTGATTGAACCAGGCGAGGTTGTGGTTCATGACCGCCCGCTGCGAACGCGGCTTGGTGATCCCGTGCCCGAAGCCTTTGTAGACGATCAACTCCGCTTTCACGCCGCGGTCTTCGAGGCCCTGGCGCAGCTCGTAGGCATTGGCGATCGGCACGCGGCGGTCGAGCTCGCCGTGCTGGATCAGCGTCGGCGTCCGCGCCTTCTTGATGTACGACATCGGCGAGGTTTTCTCGTAAATCTCCGGATCGTCGACCGGGTCGTCACCGAGATACTGGATCGTGAACGGCGTGATGTCGGTGTTGTAGTAATACGTCGCCCAGTTCGAGATACCGGCGCCAACAGAGATGGCCTTGAAGCGATCGCTCGACGCGGTGAGAAATGCCGAGATGTAGCCGCCCTGGCTCCAGCCCATGCTGGCAACCCGCTGCGGATCGACCCAGCCCTTCTGCACGAGATGATCGACGCCGCTCAACACATCCCACGCGTCGCCGACGCCGAGGTTGCGCACGTTGAGCTGACGGAACGCCTCACCGTACCCGGCGCTGCCGCGGTAGTTGACCTTCAGCACCAGTGCCCCGCGGGCAACCCAGATGTCTGACGGGTAGTAGCGTGCATCCGGCGCGAGCAGCGCGGGACGATCGATCCCGGTCGGCCCGCCATGAATGATGCACAGGAGTGGATACTTCTTCGATGGATCGAAGCCCGCCGGCTTGATCAGCACGCCCTCGATTGGCGTGCCGTCAGTGCTCTTCCAGGAGATCACCTCGCGGGTACCGAGTACGAACGGCTTCGCCTGGTCGCTCATCTGCGTCAGCACCCGCGGCGCGAACGCCTTGACGTCGGAGACGACGATCTCGTTCAGTGTGGTCGAAGACAATGCGGCGAAAGCCATGCGCTGGCCGTCCCGTGTGAGGGTGAAGCCGCCGGCCATGAGATCGTCCGGCCCGCTGATGCGAGTGATCGCGGCACCCGCCGGATCGACGCGGAACAGATGTCCCGCCGTCTTCTGGAGCCCGGAGAAGTAGATGCCGTCGGAGTTCCAGGCAACGAAGCCGGGCTGTTCGTCGAAGCGATCCGTGATGGACCGCGGCGTGCCGCCGGAGGCGGAGACCACCGCCAGGCGCGCGTTCGCGTGGAAGAACTGCTTGTTCCCCATCGCCGACGAGAACACCAGCTCCTTGCCGTCGGGCGACCAGCGCGGACTGTTGTCGGGTCCGGGCTGCGACACGATCTTCTTGACGTCATCCCTTCCCATGTCGAGGACGTAGATGTCGGACGTGCCGCCCTGGACCAGGTCCGGGTTGATCGTGGCGCTGAAGGCGATGCGGGTGCCGTCGGGTGACCAGGAGAAGCCGCCAACGGTGAAGTCGCGTCCCTTGGTGCGCTGACGTCCAACTACCGGCTCCTTGAGCGCCTCGGCGACATCGAACGTCCAGAGATGCGCGAAGGTGTAGTCCTTCCGCACGACTTGGAAGTCGCCGTACTGCTCCTTGTGATCCTTGACGGCTTTGGTCTGCGGCTCGGTCGCGACATACGCGATCGTCTTGCCGTCTTCGGACCAGTCGAAATTCGACACCGGCGTCTCGGATTTCGTGAGCTGCACCGCCTCACCGCCGTCCGGCCTGATCGCGAAGATCTGGTTGCGGTCGCCAACCCGGTCACTGGTGAAGGCGAGCCACTTCCCGTCCGGCGACCACACTGGATTGCCCGACGACTTGCTCCCGCGCGTCAGCTGCACATTCGCTGCTGTCGCTGACGTGCTCGCCACCCAGACCTGCGTCACGAACGCATCGTCCTTGAAGTTGGTTTGCGTGACCGTGTAGGCCACCCAGCGTCCATCGGGCGAGATGCGTGGTCCGCCCGCGGACTCGAGCATCAGGAGATCGTCGACGGTGGGGACGCGCTTGGCCTGCTGGGCCTCGGTGACGAACGGTGTGACAACCAGCAGCGCGAGGGCGAGGCAGGAGGCAGGCAGGTATCGCATCCGCGCATGCTACCAACAAAAAGGGCAGGACCGGCGAACCGATCCTGCCCGCACTGTCGCAAGCTCCGCACCCTGCAAGCGCCGCACTTCCAGCGAAGCGGCAGCTGCGAAGCTAGCGCTACTTCTTCATCACCACCTCACCGCCGCCGCTGCCGGGTCGGTGGTGATCTTCTTCGGCGCCGGATCAGCCTTCTTGTTCCGCTCCTTGAGATGGTCTTCCATCTTCAGGCGGGGTACGCCGTTCAGCATCCAGTCGGGCGCCGGTGCGCCCTTCAGGTAGTGATCGAAGTACTCCTTCATGCGCGCGGTGTAGTCGCGCTGGTTCGGACGCCGTGCGAGACCGTGGTTCTCGCCGACGTACTCGAGCATGATGACGGGCTTGCCGAGGCGGCGGAGCGTGTTGTAGTACTCGACGCCCTGCGTGAAGTCGACCGCGCCGTCCTTGTCGTTGTGCAGGATCATCAGCGGCGTCTTCACGTTCTTGGCGAAGAACACCGGTGAGTTGCGGTAGTAGGCGTCCCAGTTATCGAGATAGCTGCCCTTGAAGCGGCCCTGGCTGCTCTCGAAGATCGCCATGTTGCCGCCGCCGCTGTTCTTGTAGATCAGCGAATACATGCTGATCATGTTGGTCAGCGGCGCGCCCGCGACCGCGGCCGCGAAGATGTCGGTCTGGGTCACGAGGAACGAGGTCTGGTAGCCGCCCCACGAGTGGCCGGTGATCCCGACCTTCTTCGCATCGACCACACCGGTCGCGACGGCAGCCTTGACCGCCGGGACCATGCACCACACCGCCGACATGCCCGGATCGTTCACCTTGTAAACGATGTCCGGGATCAGGACGGCGTAGCCCTGGCTGGTGTAGACCGACTTGTTGAAGCCGTTCGCACTCGGCACGCCGAACTGGTTCGCCGTCTGCGACATCTTCTCGTAGAAGTACACCAGCGTCGGATACGACTTGCCCTTCTCGTAGTTGGCCGGCAGGTAGAGCGCGGCCTGGAGCTTGTCGCCCTTGTCGCAGGTGTAGTTCACGAGCTGGACGCCGGGCGTCCAGTTGAACTGCGCCACCTGTGGACGCATGTCGGTGAGGCGCTTCGGGGTACCGAACTTCGAGTCGGTCACGTAGTAGTCACCCGGTTCAGTCGCCGTCTCCTTCGTGTAGAGGACGACGTCGGCCTTCTCGGCCTTGAGCACCCGGCTATACGACGCATCGTCCCAAAGAACATTGGTGAGCCCGGCCTTGCCGCCGTCGAGGCGCGCGATACCGCCCTTCTTGGTCCACTCACCGTAGACAGCGAAGTAATTCGGCTTGGACAGGTCGATACCATCCTCGCGCTCTTCCGCGGTCTCCATCACCAGGCGGCGCTGGTAGCGGATCTGGTCCTTCTTGCCGTTGACCGTCAGGTTCACCGCGGCGCTACCGTCGACCGGCACCTGCCAGATGTCCCAGTTGTCGCTGATCAGGACGGCCTTGCTGCCCTTGACCCAACCCAACGGCTGCGTCGGCGGCTTGTCGACGTTGGTGTCGTTCTCGAGGTCGATGAACGAGGTCGGCACCGCCAGGGTGATGTTCTTGGCCTGGCCGGTCGCCATGTTGTGGACGAAGAAGTGGCCGTCATCGTAGTAGAGAAGCGACTGGCCGTCCGGCGAGGTGCCGTTGTAGAAGCGGGCGCGCTTGAGGGCGAGCTTGCGCTCACCGGTCGCGGGATCGACGACGTAGACGTCGCGGAAGCGGCGGCCGTCCATATTGCCCATCAGCTCGTACTCGCGCTCGTCGAACCCGATCGCGTACTTCTCTTTCGGCGCGAGACTCACGTTGCGCATGTCGTCATCGGCGAGCCGGACGAACTTCTGCGGACCGACGTGATACATCGAGAGGTAGGTGTAGTTGCGATCGGCGCCTTCCTGCACCTCCTGCTGCGACTGGAGGCGCGAGTCCTTCCAGTGCCAGAGGACGAGGTCGACCTTCTCGTCCGCGTCGGTGGCGCCGGCAGGCGTGGCGGGTGCGGCCGGGGCCTCCTCACCTTCCGCGGGCGGTGTTGCACCTGGTGCGGGAGCGGGGGTCGTGCGCTTGCGCGGTTCGCGGATGCCGAACACGAAGGCGTCCATCTTGTCGTTCCAGGTCGCGGCGCGGTTGCCGCTGATCGCGAATCCCGCCGGGAAGCTCTTGTCCTTCGAGGGATCGAACACCGTCTTCTTCGGTTCGCCGCTGCCGAAGCCGGTGAAGCCGACGATCGAGAACACCCGGTCGATCAGGGCACGGTCTTCCTTGCCCTTGAGGACGGTGAGGCCCTCGCCCTTCTGCGTCCAGGCGAGGCGCTCGTAGTTGGCGGCGTCGGTGTCCAGCGCCGACACGGTTCCGGCCGTCATGTTACGCAGCTGGACGCCGTTGCCGATCTTGTCGGTCGCGTCGATGATCGTTGCGAGGAACTTGCCGTCCTTGTTGAACGCGAAGTCGGACACGTTGCCGACGTTGAGCTCGGCGCCGGTCGTCAGGTCACGCAGGATCAGGTCGGTGCCACGCGGACGATTGTCCGGAGCCGCCGCGCCGCCCGCCGGTGCTGCGCCCGGGCCACCCCCTGCCGCCGGCGGCCGGAGCCGCTGCTGCGCCACCCGCGGCCGCCGCTGGCGCGCGGTGCAACGCGATGTGCGAAGAGGCATCACCGGCAAACGCAAAGCGGCGGACGTTCGGATATTCCTTCTTGTCGCCACTCGCCAGGTTCATCACCGTGACGCTGCTCTGGATCGGCCGCCGGCTGCGGCGCATCCGCGTCGCCTCGGCCTTGGACGGCGTGGTCGTGAACGCGATCCACTTCGAGTCGTCCGAAAACGAGATCGCTGCGCCAGCGGCCGCGGGGCCTCCGGCACCGCCGGGTGCGCCGACCTCGCCGAGCGGGAACTTCGTCTCCTTGCCGGAGGCGACGTTGCGGATCGTCAGCTCCGCGTCACCTTCCTGCGGCGCGACGCGGTAGGCGAACCACTCGCCGTTGTTCGAGATCAGGGTGGTGCCGATTGACTTCCACGCCACCACGTCTTCGATCTGGACGGATTTCTTCGCAGCCGCGGGGGCGGCCGCCTGCTCCATGCTCGCGACCGGTGAAAACACCGGGATCGCCGAGATCAGAGCGATGGCAAAAAACAGCCTGAGGCGCATCGACTTCATGTTCTTCCTCTTTGAAGGGGGGACCGAAAAGGGTGCGCCATGTTAACAGAAAAGGCGCGTGCTCAGAGATGGCGCAACGCGACGTTCGGATCGACGCGCGACGGCCCGTCGCGCCGGGAGAAAACAGGCGAAGAATGCCGCGAACAGCAGCGGGATCGGGACGAGCAGCAGCATCCACGGATCGAACACCGCCACCTCAACCGCAACGTAGGAGCGGACGATGGCGCGGCCGGCGAGGCCGATGAACAACCCGATCGCGAGGCCTTGCAGGACCGGTTTGTAGCCGTCTTTCAGCACCATGGCGCGAACCTGCGCTGCGGTGGCGCCGAGCGACATGCGCACGCCGATCTCGCGGGTGCGGTGCGCGACGATGTGCGATTGGACGCCGTAGAGGCCGACCATCGACAGCATCAGCGTCAACGCGCCGAGTGATACGGCAATGAGTCCCGCGGTGCGCAGGAATACGAATGGTCCCGCCAGGGTGGTTCTGCCGCTCGAGATGTAGTCGACGCCGAGGTCGGGCGCGGCGGCGCCGATGCCCGAGCGCAGGCCAGCGATGGCGGTCGAGGGGCTGGCGGCCCGCGCCACCACCGTCATCCAGGGCGAGTACTCCTGGGCGAGCGGCATGTAGGCGGCATCGCCGCTGCGACTGGCCGAAGAAGTGGGTCGTGTCGGTGTCTTCAGCGATGCCGACGATCGTCGCGGTTTTCACCGCCTGCTCCGTGCCGACGCCGCGGAATAGCGTGTCGACCCTGAGCAACATCTGTCGCCCGACGACGTCCGCGGTACCGAACAGTTTGCGTGCCGTGGACTCGCCGAGCACAACCGCCGGCGGCGCACCCGCGTCGTCACGATCGTCGAACCCGCGGCCGCGCAGGATCGAAATACCGGTAGCCCGAAAGAAGTCGGGTGTGGCGATGATCAGCGTCGCGGTTTCATACTTGCCGATCCCATCCTGCGGATTGAGCGACGTAATCGGCTTGTCGGTCGTGGACATCAGGAGCCGCGGCGTCATCGTGCGTGCCGAACGGCATGCCGGAAGAGACGGCGGCGGCTTCGATGCCAGGCTGGCCCCTCACCGCATCGAGAATCTCGTTCGAGACTCGCCGGGCGCGGGTCTCGTCAAGGCGCTGGAGGTAGAAGTCCACCGACGCCACGGCAATGCGATCGAGATCGACGCCCGAGTCATGGCGCGCCTCCTTGACGAGATATCGCACGCTCAACGTCGCGATGATGAAGAAGCCGGCCGAGATCGCCACCTGCCACCGGAGCAGCGTGCGCTGGCGCCTCGCCCTGGGCACGCCGACGCTGCCGGAACCTGCGGCTAGATCGGCTCGCACCTCGGTCTTTGTCAACTGCAGGGCGGGCTCGAGGCCGAACACGACGAGTGAGACCAGCAGCGCGCCGGCCGAAATAGCGAGCGCTCCGGCACTGATCTCCGGTTGTACCGAGACCGTCATCCAGGCCTTGCCAAGGGGCACTTCGAAATTGAAAGTTCGAATCAATGCCTGGATGAGCAGCCAGGAGGCGATCCCACCCGCGGTCGCCAGGATGAAGCTCTCCGCCGACTGCTCGCGGACCAGGCGCCAGCGCGAGGCACCGAGGGCGCGGCGCACCGCGAACTCCTGCTGCCGCATCGTCCCGCGCGCAAGAACCAGATTCGCAAGGTTGGTGCAGGCGACGACGAGCACGAGGGCGATCAAGCCGAAGACGAGCAGCCCGAACCGACCCATCGACTCGCCTTGCTCGTTCATCGCCGCCACGCTCTTCGCGCTCCATCCGCGGCGTGCCTTGACGCCCGGTTGCGTACTCGGACGGCGCGGGTAGGTGGCGTCCAGGCTCGTGGCCAGTGCGGCCAGTTCGCTGCTCGCCTGCTGGATCGTGTGCCCCGGCCGCAGCCGTCCAAAGACGGTGAGCCGCCGCCGCTCACGGTCGGGCGTGGTGCTGGTGGGATTGACGAGCGCCAGCGAGAGTCCCTGGCTTCGCGGTATCCACAGGCGAGTGCCCATGGGTCCAGGGATCGGTCCCCCAAAAGACTCCGGCGCAACACCAACGATCTCGAACGGCCTTCCCGACAGCCGCACCGTTCGTCCAATAACGGCCGGATCAGCACGAAAACGCGACCGCCACAACGCGTGGCTCAGCACCACCACCTCCGCGCCGGCCGTATCGTCGGCGGGCTGGATCAACCTCCCGATCGCCGGCGTTACACCGAGCAGCGAGAAGTACCCGCCGTCAACCGCCTCGCCCGGTTGGATTTCGGTCATCGCGTCGGTCGCGACGGCGGGATGGACGGTGAGCGCGGAAGAGAGTGCACTGAATGAGGTCTGCGCCTTCTGCACATCCGCGAAGTCCGGCTCCGACATCACGCGCCTGGCGTCATAGCTGCCCGCTTCGGCACCCATGACCAGCGCCACGGTCTCGGGTGCCGCGATGCCGAGGTCCTTCCAGAAGATGCGATCGACAACGGAGTAAACGGCGGTCGTGACGCCGACGCCAACCGCGAGTGACACGATCGCGAAGATCGTGAACATCGGCGTCGCCAACAATCGTCGCGACGCGAGGCGGAGGTCACGTCCGAAGCCGTGAAGCATGGCCAAGGGTAGCTCATCTCAACTCCAACAGTCACCGTTTGATCCCGCTGGACAGGAGAAACACGCGTCCAGAGCGATATCCATTCACGGCACTGTAGGCAGAGGTCACCAACAGATCGAAGGTGCCGTCGCCGTCGGTATCGCCGATGCCGACGGAATCGAAGCCGAGGGTGTCACCGGGGACGCGGCCGGTGATGGTGCGCAGCAGGCGGCCATCCTTGCCGGAGTAAACGTAGATCCTGCCGCCGGACATGGCTGCGGCACCGTACTGCCACGCGCCGACAGCAAGGTCGGCGTGGCCGTCGCCGTCGATGTCGCCCGCGGTCGACGCACTGCTGCCGAAGGCCTCGCCCGGTCCTTCTCCCGTGAAGCACGAGGAGGCGCGAGCCGTCCTTGCCCGAATGGACGTAGACCCGCCCGGTGGCCGGACCTTTGGCCCGGTTGCCGAAGTCGGACATATAAGCGTCGGCAACGCCGTCCTTGTTGACGTCGCCGACAACGGAGACGAACATCGCCGCGAGGCCGCCGCCGGTTTCGTCCGACTCGATGACGAACGCCGGCTTAGTCGAAAGGCTCGTGTAGGCATACGTCCGCCCGGTGCCGCGTGCGCCCGCGCGCGGTGCACCGACGAGCAGCAGCATGCCGGACGCGTCCACGTGCCCCGCCACCGCGCCGCCGAATCGATCGCCTGGGCGTTCGCCTTCGAGCGTGAGCAGGAGCGTGCCGTCCTTGCCGGAAAACACATAGGCGTTGCCGGGCACGGGAACCGGCGCAGGCTGTCCGGCGGGCGGAGGACCCGACGGCGGACGCGGATTCGCGCCCGCGATGATGTCGGCGTGGCCGTCGCGGTTGACATCACCCGCCGTTGAGCCGGCCAGGATCGGGAGCGCGCCCGGCGACGCAAGCGACAGCAGCACCTTGCCGTCCACGCCGGAAAACACGTTCGCCTTACCGCCACCCGTGGCGACGACGTCGGGGGTGCCATCCGCATTGATGTCGCCGGCTGTCTCGAGCGTGATCCCGAGCTGATCGCCGGGCGCGCCGTCCACTTTCCACAGCAGCTTTCGCGATTTCGTCGAGTAGGCGTAGACGCGTCCCGACGGCCGCGCCGGATCGCCTGTGAACGGCGCGCAGGTGACGAAGTCGACGACGCCGTCCTTGTCGAGATCGCCGGCGCCGCGCGCAATCCAGCCGAACTGATCGTTCGGCGCTTCGCCGTCCCACTCGGCCAGGATCTTCGTCTCCTCGACAAACGGATTCTCGAAGTCCGGCTTCTTCAGCAGCAGCGCGACGTATCTCGGATCGGTGCGCAGCGGCTCCAGGTTCGTGTCCACGAGCATCTGCGTCACGTCGTACTTCGCCGCCTTCGCCTTCGCCAGCCACTCGAACGCGGTGTCGACGCTCTTCTTGCGCAGGTAGGTGATGCCGATGTTGTAGGTCGACGTCGGATCCGGCCCGAGCGCCAGCGCTTTCTGGTAGGCCTCGATCGCTCGATCGAACTGCTCCGCCTGCTGCAACGCACCGCCAAGCAGCCGCCACGCCCGAGCGTTCTGCGGCTCGCGCATCGTCACGCCCTCGAGGATTTTCGCCGCCGCCAGCGGGATCCGTTGCCTGGAGCCGCATCGCTTCGGGAATCCCTGGCGGCGCCTGCGCCGGCGGCGGCCGGCTGCTGTGTCGGAAGGAGGAGGAGAAGCAGAAAGACAAGCGCGTAGTGCATGGTCCGGCTTTAACACGTTCGGCGTGCGGCGTGCTACGTGCGAGGGGCGACCGGCTCCGGGCGAGGTCCGACCTGCTGGGGGCGAGGTGCCAGAGGTGCCAACTGTGTTTCTTCTGTGTTGCCTTCTGTGGCCCGGAACCGAATTCCCCAGCGTGGCGTATTATAATAGCGTTGTATGTTTTCACCATCCGAAGGCGGCCCTCCATGCGTGAAGCACTCGGCGAATTCGAACAACTGGTCCTGCTGGCAGCGGTCCACCTCGGGAACGACGTGTACGGTGTGCCGATCGCGGACGAGATCGAGCGCCGCACCGGACGCCAGGTGTCGCCGGCCGCGGTCTACGTCACGCTCCGGCGGCTCGAGCAGAAAGGCCTGCTCTCTTCGTCGATGAGCGCGCCCACACCCGAACGCGGCGGCAAGGCACGCCGCTGCGTCAAGGTCACGCCGACCGGTCTCGAAAGCCTGCGCGCGTCACGCCACGTGCTCGACAGCATGTGGAAGGGCCTCGACGCCAGCCTGCGGACCAGCAAGTGACGGGGACGCCACGTCCGCCGCGTCTCGCGCGGTGGATCCTCGAACGCGCGCTTCCAGACGATGTGCGCGACGACGTGTCGGGCGACGTTGAAGAGATGTTCCATCGTCGCGTTGCCGCTGACGGGACGATGCGATCGCGGCTCTGGTACTGGCGCCAGGTGCTTTCCTTTTTCCTGCACTTCTTCGCCGCGCGCCTGCGTGAACGACGGGAACAGATAGATATGAGTACCGGATTCTCCTGGATCGACCTCAAGCTCGCGTTGCGAATGCTCGTCCGCTACCCCGGACTCACCATCGTCGGCGTCGTCGGCATGGCGGTCGGGATGGCGATCTCCGCCGGCGCCTTCACCATCGTTTACGGATTGCTGGATCCTTCGCTGGCACTGGACGAAGGCGATCGCATCGTCTCACTGGTGAACATGGACGCCGCGACGAACAATCGCGAGTCGCGCATGATGCGCGACTTCGCGGTGTGGCGCGAAGAGCTGAAGTCGGTGCAGGACCTCGGTGCGACGCGCAACGTGGCGCGCAACCTGATCGCCCCAGGCGCACAGCCCGAGACGATCACCGCAGCCGAGATGACGGCCTCCGGCTTCCGTATCGCGCGCGTTCAGCCGTGCGCTCGGCCGGTTCATCCTGCCGGAGGATGAACGTCCGGGTGCGCCCGATGTGGTCGTCATCGGCCATGACGTCTGGGAGCGCCGCTTCGGCAGCGATCCCGCGATCGTCGGCCAGACGGTCCAACTCGGTGACAAGCATCACGCCATCGTTGGTGTGATGCCGAAGGGATTCGCGTTCCCGAACAATCACAGCTACTGGATCCCGTGGCACCAGGATCCGCTGCAATACGAACAGCGATCTGGTCCAAGCGTGCACGTCTTCGGACGATTGGCGCCAGGCGCGACCCTCGAGAGCGCGCAAGCGGAATTGACCGCGATCGGCGGACGCATCGCGGCAGCGAATCCGAAGACGCACGAACACATCCGGTCGCGAGTGAAGCCCTACACGTTCGGCTACAGCGACATGGACGAAATGGAGAACTACCTGATGCTCCAGGCGATCCAGACCGCCGTCGTGCTGTTGCTGGTGATCGTCTGCGTGAACGTCGGGATCCTGGTTTATGCGCGGACCGCGACGCGGCAGGGCGAGATCGCCGTGCGTACCGCGCTCGGCGCAAGCCGGCGGCGCGTGGTCGGGCAGCTTTTCATCGAGGCACTGGTGCTGGCGGCTCTGGCGGCGGTGGTCGGCATCGGGTCTGACGGCCGCGGGCCTGAAGCAGGTGGATGCGGCCATTCGCCAGCTGGCCGGCCGGCTGCCGTTCTGGATGGACTTCGAACTCAGTATCCAGGGAGCGGTGTTCGTCGTCGCGCTCACCTTGCTTGCGGCTGCGATCGTCGGTATCGTCCCGGCGTTGAAGGCCACGGTGGCCGCGTCCAGAGCCGGTTGCAGGGTCTCTCAGCGGGCGGTGGCGGCCGGATGCAAATGGGCAGCCTGTGGACGCTGCTGATCGTGGCGCAAGTCGCCTTCACAGTCGCGCTGTTGCCGGCGACGATGTATCACGCCTGGAATTCGCTGCAGGTTCCGCACCGGGAATCTCGGCGTCGGCCAGGAGTTCCTCACCGCGGGACTGTCGCTCGATGGCACGACGGCCGGCGCAGCCGATTGCGTCGAAGGACCCGCGTTCGGCGCTCTCTATGCCGCCCGCCTGGCGGAACTCGAGCGCCGGCTGGAAGCGGAGTCCGCGGTCAGCAACGTGACCTTCTCGATGGTGGATCCTGGCAACGAGCTGGCGTGGTCCTCGAGGCGGAGGGGATGGCGCCACCCGCGAACCGCGTCGACTACAACATCGTCGAGGGGAGCAAGCAGGGGCATCTCGTTCGTTTCAATCGGATCGCCCCGGACCTGTTCAGCGCCTCGACGTTCCCATCCTTCTCGGCCGCGCTCTCACGCCGGGGATATTTCGAGTGACGGTGTCGTCGTGAATCGCACTTGGCGACGCGGCTTTTCGGTGGCGCGAGTGCGCTCGGCCAGCGGATCCGCTATGTGGGACGGAGCCGTGAAGCATTTTCTGAGTACGTCACTCTCGATCGCTGGTATGAGATCGTCGGAGTGGTCCCGGACTTCCCGACGCTTGCGACGCTCGAGGAACATGCGCCGGCGGTCCTCTATCACGCGGCGACCGTGGCGGAGATGTACCCGGCAAGCTGTCGGTGCGCATGCGCGGCAGTCAGCCGTCCGCGTTTGCAGGACGGCTGCGAGAGGTGAGTGCGGCGGTCGATCCCAACCTGCAGCTGCGGGACGTCGCGAGCTTGCAGGAAGTCGCGAAACGCGAGCAAGGTGTGATGCGCGTCATCGGCGTGACGCTGATCGTGGTCATGAGCAGCGTCATCGTCCTCTCGGCGGCGGGCATCTATGCGCTGATGTCATTCACCGTGGCGCGGCGACGCAAGGAAATCGGAATCCGGACGGCGCTCGGCGCGGATCCGTCGCAGATCCTCCGGAGCATCTTCTCGCGCGCGTTGCTCCAGCTCAGTGCCGGCGCGGTGCTCGGGATGATTGGTGCCACCGGTCTCGAACAGATCCTCGAGGGTGAGACGTTCCAGGGCCACGGCGCCGTGATCCTGCCGATCGTCGCTGTGCTGATGACGCTGGTCGGCCTCGCGGCCGCCTGGGTCCAGCGCGTCGCGGCCTCCGGATCCACCCTACCGAAGCGCTCCGCGCCGAATAGCGTCGTATGTTTTCTATCATCCGACGCCTCGTCGCCACGTCTCGCGCGGTGGATCCTCGAGCGCGCGCTTCCCGCCGATGTGCGCGACGACGTGTCGGGCGACGTTGAAGAGATGTTTCACCGCCGATCCGCCAGCTGACGGGACGATGCGATCGCGGCTCTGGGACTGGCGCCAGGTGCTTTCCTTTTTCCTGCATTTCTTCGCCGCGCGCCTGCGTGAACGACGGGAACAGATAGATATGAGTACCGGTTTCTCCTGGATCGACCTCAAGCTCGCGTTGCGAATGCTCGTCCGCTACCCCGGACTCACCATCGTCGGCGTCGTCGGCATGGCGGTCGGGATGGCAATCTCCGCCGGCGCCTTCACCATCGTTTACGGAATGCTGGATCCTTCGCTGGCACTCGACGAAGGCGATCGCATTGTGTCACTGGTGAACATGGACGCCGCGACCAACAATCGCGAGTCGCGCATGATGCGTGACTTCGCCGTCTGGCGCGAAGAGCTGAAGTCGGTGCAGGACCTGGGTGCGACGCGCAACGTGGCGCGCAACCTGATCGCCCCAGGCGCACAGCCAGAGACCATCACTGCCGCGGAAATGACCGCCTCCGGCTTTCGCATCGCTCGCGTTCAGCCGTCGCTCGGCCGCTTCATCCTGCCGGAGGATGAACGTCCGGGTGCGCCCGCGGTAGTGGTCATTGGACATGACGTCTGGGAGCGCCGCTTCGGCAGCGATCCCGCGATCGTCGGCCAGACGGTCCAACTCGGCGGCCTGCATCACGCGGTCGTTGGCGTGATGCCCAAGGGCTTCGCGTTCCCGAGCAATCACAGCTACTGGATCCCGTGGCACCAGGATCCGCTGCAATACGACCAGCGGTCTGGTCCCAGCGTGCACGTCTTTGGACGATTGGCTCCCGGCGCGACCCTCGAGAGCGCGCAGGCGGAATTGACCGCCATTGCCGGCCGCATCGCGGCAGCGAATCCGAAGACACACGAACACATCCGCTCGCGAGTGAAGCCCTACACGTTCGGCTACAGCGACATGGACGAAATGGAGAACTACCTGATGCTCCAGGCGATCCAGACCGCCGTCGTGCTGTTGCTGGTGATCGTCTGCGTGAACGTCGGGATCCTGGTTTATGCGCGGACGGCGACGCGGCAGGGCGAGATCGCCGTCCGTACCGCGCTCGGCGCAAGCCGGCGCCGCGTGGTCGGGCAGCTTTTCATCGAGGCACTGGTGCTGGCGGCTGCCGCGGCGATCGTCGGGATCGGCCTGACGGCAGTGGGCCTGCGCAGGTGGATGCGGCCATTCGCCAGCTGGCGGGCCGGCTGCCGTTCTGGATGGACTTCGAACTCAGTATCCAGGGAGCCGTGTTCGTCGTCGCGCTCACCTTGCTTGCGGCTGCGATCGTCGGTATCGTCCCGGCGCTGAAGGCCACCGGCGGCCGCGTCCAGAACCGTTTGCAGGGTCTCTCTGCGGGCGGTGGTGGCCGGATGCAGATGGGCAGCCTGTGGACGCTGCTGATCGTCGCGCAAGTCGCCTTCACCGTCGCGCTGCTGCCGGCGACGATGTATCACGCGTGGAATTCGCTCAGGTTCCGAACCGGGAATATGGGCGTCGGCCAGGAGTTTCTCACCGCGGGACTGTCACTCGACGGCGCGTCGCCGGCGCAGGCGGTTGCTTCGAAGGACACCGAGTTCGGCGCGCTCTACGCCGCCCGCCTGGCGGAACTCGAACGGCGGCTGGAGGCTGAATCGGCAGTCAGCCACGTCACGTTCTCAATGGTGGATCCCGGTAACGAGCTGGCCCTGGTCCTCGAGGCGCAGGGAATGCCGGCGCCGGCGGAGCGGGTCGACTACAACATCGTCGAAGGCAGCCGGCAGGGGCATCTCGTTCGTTTCAATCGGATCGCCCCGGACTTGTTCGGCGCCCTCGACGTGCCGATCCTTCTCGGCCGCGCCCTCCACGCCGGGGACATTTCAAGTGACGGTGTCGTCGTGAATCGCACGCTGGCGACGCGGCTCTTCGGCGGCGCGAGCGCGCTCGGCCAGCGCGTCCGCTACGTCGGACGGAGCCGCGAAGCATGCTCGGAGTACGTCGCCCTCGATCGCTGGTATGAGATCGTCGGCGTCGTCCCGGACTTTCCGACGCTTGCGACGCTCGAGGAGCACGCGCCGGCAGTCCTCTACCATGCGGCGACCGTGGCGGAGATGTACCCGGCCAAGCTGGCGGTGCGCGTGCGCGGGAGTCAGCCGTCCGCGTTTGGCGCACGGTTGAGAGAGGTGAGTGCGGCGGTCGATCCCAACCTGGAGCTGCGCGATGTGGCGAGCGTCCAGGAGGTGGCGAAACGCGAACAGGGTGTGATGCGCGTCATCGGCGTGACGCTGATCGTGGTCATGAGCAGCGTCATCGTCCTCTCGGCGGCGGGCATCTATGCGCTGATGTCGTTCACCGTGGCGCGGCGGCGCAAGGAGATCGGAATCCGGACGGCGCTCGGCGCGGATCCGTCACGGATCCTCCGGAGCATCTTCTCGCGCGCGCTCCTGCAGCTCGGTGCCGGTGCGGTGCTCGGGATGATTGGCGCCGTCGGTCTCGAACAGATCCTCGAGGGTGAGACGTTCCAGGGCCACGGCGCCGTGATCCTGCCGGCCGTCGCCGTCCTGATGACGCTGGTCGGCCTGGCGGCTGCTTTGGGTCCCGCCCGCCGCGGCCTCCGGATCCACCCTACCGAGGCGCTCCGCGCCGAGTAACGATTTCCAATCGCCGCAACCCCTTGATTCCGGGCGGCTTGGGGGAAAGGGGGCCTGACCCCAATTTGTCGAGAGGAGAGCAAATTGGGGTCAGGCCCCCTTTGCCCCCGCCCCCTCCGCCCCCTTGCCCCCGCCCCCTTCGCGCGGCCGGCGTCGAGGACGATGACGCGGTCGGCGAGCTGGTCCACCTCACCGCGGTCGTGGCTCACGTAGATCACCGGGACGCCCAGATCGTCGCGGACGCGCAGCAGGTACGGCAGGATCCGGCGGCGGCGCTCGACGTCCACCGCCGCGAGCGGCTCGTCGAGCAGCAGGACGTCCGGCGCCGACATCAGCGCGCGCGCCAGCGCCACCCGCTGCCGCTCGCCGCCCGAGAGATCCGGCACCCGCCGATCGAGAAACTCGCCGACCTCCAGCATCTTCGCCACCGTCCCGAGCGAGAGCTTCTGCCCTGGACGCCGGCCATAAAGGACGTTGCGGCGGACGCTCATGTGCGGAAACAGCGCCGGCTCCTGCGGGACGTAGCCGATGTGCCGCGTGTGCGGCGGCATGTCGATCCCGCGACTCGCGTCGAACAGCACTCGATCACCGATCGCGATCCTGCCACTGGACGGACGACGCAGCCCCGCGATGGCATCCAGCGTCGTCGTCTTGCCCGCGCCGGACGGCCCGAAGAGCGCGGTGATCCCACCGGCCAGCTGCTCGTGCAGCTCCAGCAGGAAGGACCCTGCCGCAGCGTGAAGTCCAGATCGATCACGTGCGCAAGCCAGCCCGCGACGTGATCCAGTTCGAGAGCGCCAGCGCCGCAAACGCGATCGCGCCCGAGACGAGGACGAGCTGCGCCGCTTGCGTGTCGCGCCCGGTTTCCGCGAACGAGTAGATCGCCACCGCCAGCGTTCGCGTCGAGCCCGGGATGCTTCCGGCAATCATCATCGTCGCGCCGAACTCACCGATGGCGCGCGCGAAGCAGAGGACGGCCGCGGCCACGACCGACGGCAGCGCGAGCGGCAGCGTCACGGTGACGAAGACGCGGAATGGATTGGCGCCCAGAGTTGAAGCGACCTGCATGTAGCGGCGATCCACCTGCTCGAACCCCGCGCGCGCGGTGCGGACCAGCAGCGGCAGCCCCATCACCGCCATCGCGATCACAACCGCTTTCCACGTGAAGACGATCTCGATCCCGAGCCTCGCCAGGAACCCGCCGAGAACGCCGCGCGGGGCCAGCAACATCAGCAGGATCAGCCCGGTGGCGACCGGCGGCATCACGAGCGGCAGCGAGACGAACGTTTCGAGCAGGACGCGTCCGCGGAACGGGCCGCGCGAGAGCACCCACGCGAGCAGCAGCCCCGGCGGCAGCATGATGGCGGTCGCGATCGCCGCCATGCCGACCGTCAGCAGCGTGATCGTCCACAGCTCGCTCATCACGCGACCACGAGATAGGGCCTGAACTTGAAGCGCTCGAAAATCACGCGTGCTTCGGGACCGCGCAGAAACGCGAGGAACTTCTCGGCACCAGCGCGGTTCTTTGTCGCCTTCACGATCGCGGCAGGATAGACGATGGACGGCGCTTCGGCGTCCGGCACGACAAACGCCAGCACGGACTTCTTCGAGGCCACGGCGTCGGAGTGATAAACGATCGCGGCATCGGCGCCGCCACTTTCAACCGCCGCCAGGGCGGCGCGGACGTTTGCAAGCGGCAGGAGCTTCGGCTGCAACTGCTCCCACAGGCCCGCACGCTGCAGGTACTGCTTCGCGTAAAAGCCTGCCGGCACGGCCGCGGGATCACCGACAGCGATCCGGCGCACGGCGGGCTGCGCCAGGTCGCGCGCAGTCCGTAGTGGCGCCCCGCCCGGCGGCGTCACGACCGCCAGCGCGTTTCTGAGAAGGTAGCTGGACGAGCCCGGCGCGATGGCGCCGGCCGACTCGGCATACTGCATCTGGACGAGATCGGCGCTGATGAAGATGTCGGCGGGCGCGCCGTTGGCGATCTGCCGCGCCAGCACGTTCGAGCCGGCGAAGTTGAACCGCACCGGTCCACCGCCGGCAGCCGTGTAGGCCTTCTCGATCTCTACGAGTGCATCGGTGAGGCTGATCGCGGCCGACACGAGCACCGGCGCCTGCTGCGTCGCTGGCACCCGCGACGGCGGCACCGCCGGTTGCTGGGACGGTACCAGCCAGGCGGCCAGCAGCAGCGCGGCAAACTGAAGGGGCACGTCATAACTTTACACGCGAGCCCTTCCCTGGCAGCCCTAAAGGGCTGCGCTACACACACGCAGCCCTCTCAGCCGGCGTCAGACGACGGTGGTTCCGGTTCAGCAGCATCGGCCCCCTTCGGCTTCGCCCTCCAGCCGGTGCGTTTCAAGAGGATCAGCGTCCACGACGGGACTTCGATTTCCTCGCTGGCGTTGAACTCCTCGCCGCCGTCGTCCTCCGACATGTGATCGGTGTCTTCGTAGGTGTTGAGGATCATCGTCCAGCGCGTGCCCCACTTCTCGGCCGGGATCTGGAACTCGAGCGGATCCGCGCCGGCGTTGAACATCACGTAGAAGCTCTCGTCGACGATCGGTTCGCCGCGTTCGTTCGGCGTCGGGATCCCGCGCCCGTTGAGAAAGACACCGAGCGACTTGGCGAAGCCCACGCCCCAGTCTTCTTCCGACATCTCGGCGCCGGCAGGCGTGAACCAGGCGATGTCGCTCACCTGCGTGCCGTGGATCGGCCGGCCCTGGAACCAGCGGCGTCTGCAGAATACCGGGTGCTGGTGCCGCAATCGCACCAGGCGCTGCGTGAAGTGCAGCAGCCCGGCGTCGGCCTGGTCCCAGTCATACCAGGAGATCTCGTTGTCCTGGCAGTAGCCGTTGTTGTTGCCGCGCTGCGTGCGCCCGATCTCGTCGCCACCGAGCAGCATCGGCACGCCCTGGGACAGAAACAGCGTCGCCAGGTAGTTCCGCACCTGTCGGGCGCGCAGCGCGTTGACTTCCGGTTCGTCGGTCGGCCCTTCGATGCCGGAGTTCCAGGACCGGTTGTGATTCTCGCCGTCCTGGTTGTTTTCGCCGTTCGCCTCGTTGTGCTTCTCGTTGTACGACACGAGATCGCGCAGCGTGAAGCCGTCGTGCGCGGTGATGAAGTTGACGCTCGCGTACGGATGCCGGGCCGTGCCCTGGTAGAGATCGGAGCTGCCCGTGAAGCGATAGCCGAACTCGGCAAGGGACTGATCGGTGCCGCGCCAGAAGTCGCGGACCGAGTCGCGGTACTTGCCATTCCACTCCGACCAGAGCGGCGGGAAGTTTCCGACCTGGTAGCCGCCTTCACCGACGTCCCATGGCTCCGCGATCAGCTTCACCTGGCTGACGACCGGATCCTGCTGAATCAGGTCGAAGAATGCCGAGAGACGATCGACGTCGTGCAGCTCGCGCGCGAGCGCCGCGGCCAGGTCGAAGCGGAACCCGTCGACGTGCATGTCGAGCACCCAGTAGCGCAGGCTGTCCATGATCAGCTGCAGCACGTGCGGGTGGCGCATGTTGAGGGTATTGCCGGTGCCGGTGTAGTCCATGTAGTAGCGGCGGTTGTCACCCATCAACCGGTAATACGCCGCATTGTCGATGCCCTTGAACGAGAGCATCGGGCCGAGGTGATTCCCCTCGGCGGTGTGGTTGTAGACCACGTCGAGGATCACCTCGATGCCGGCCTGGTGCAGCGTCTTGACCAGGTGCTTGAACTCCTGCACCTGCTCGCCGCGCTGCCCGCTTGACGCGTACTCGTTGTGCGGCGCGAGATAGCCGATCGAGTTGTAACCCCAGTAGTTGCGCAGCCCCTTCTCGGCCAGCGTCGAGTCCTGCACGAACTGGTGAACCGGCAGCAGCTCCACCGCCGTCACACCCAGCTTCTGCAGGTACTTCACCGCGACCGGGTGCGCCATCCCGGCGTAGGATCCACGGATCTCCTCCGGAATCTCCGGGTGCCGCTGGGTGAAACCCTTGATGTGCGTTTCATAAACGACCGTCCGATGCCACGGCGTGTTCGGACGACGGTCGGAGCCCCAGTCGAAGAACGGATTGATGACAACGCACTTGGCGACGTGAGGCGCGCTGTCGGCATCGTTTCTGGACGACTCGGGCGCATTGAAGTGATAAGGAAAGATCGCCTCGTTCCAATCCCACAGACCATCGATGGCCTTCGCATAGGGATCGAGCAGGACCTTGCTCGGATTGCACCACTGACCATTTTCCGGTGCCCATGGGCCGTGCACGCGGAAGCCGTAGCGCTGACCAGGCCTTACGTTCGGCAGGTAGCCGTGCCAGCAAAGCGCGGTCATCTCCGGCAGGTCGAGACACGTTTCCTGGCCGGCCTCGTCGAAGAGGCATAACTGCACCCGCGTCGCCATTTCCGAGAAGATCGAAAAGTTGGTGCCGACCCCGTCGAAGGTCGCACCGAGCGGGTAGGGTTGTCCGGGCCAGATCTGCATATGGGAGCTATCAGCTATCAGCTATGCCAGCTGAGAGCTGATAGCTAAAAGCTGAGAGCTCGTGTATTCACTTCTCGTGCCGTGGTGCTAAGCTCGGCTCTGGAGCAGCCATGATCAAGTCACGCGTCTTCATTTCTCTCGTTCTTACCCTTACTTTTTCGATCGGTACGACGCGAAACACGCTCGCGCAGGACCTCGGCGTCCCCTCGAAGGACGGGTTGGTCGTGTGCACATCCGCACCGGCCTGTGACGCAGGCGCATCCGTCATGGCCATCGGCGGCAACGCCGTGGACGCCGCGGTCGCCACCGCCTTCGCGCTCGCGGTGACGCACCCGGCGGCCGGCAACATCGGCGGCGGCGGCTTCATGGTCATCCGCACCCCGGACGGACAGGTCACGAGCTTCGACTACCGCGAACAGGCGCCGCTCGGGGCAACGCGGACGATGTATGTCGGCGCAGATGGAAAGATCAACGGCGCGCTGACCCGCGCGGGGTATCTGGCTCCTGGCGTCCCCGGCGCGGTCAAGGGACTCGCGATGGCGCACAAGAAGTTCGGCAAGCTCCCGTGGAAGGACGTCGTCATGCCGGGCGTGCTGCTGGCCGAAAACGGCTTCACGATTTCAGCGGCACTGGCGCGCGGTCTCAACCGCGAGATCGCCGGCTCGATGAAGGCCTTCCCCGCCTCGGTGGCGGCCTACGGCAAGCCAGGCGGCGGCGAGTGGAAAGAAGGCGACCGGCTGGTCCTCAAGGATCTTGGCAAGACGCTGCGCGCCATTGCGACGGATGGTCCCGACGCTTTCTACAAGGGCTGGATCGCCGATGCGATCGCGGCCGACATGAAAGCGAACGGCGGGCTGATTACCAAAGAGGACCTCGCGAATTACCAGGCCAAGGAGCGCACGCCCGTCCGCGGCACTTACAAGGGCTTCGAGATCATCTCGATGGCGCCGGTCAGCTCCGGCGGGATCGCGCTGATCGAGATGCTCAACATCCTCGAGCCGATGGATCTCAAGTCGAAGGGTCTGCTCAGCGCCGAAGGACTGCACCTGCAGATCGAAGCGATGCGCCGCGCCTACCTCGATCGTGCCCGCCACGTCGGCGACCCTGACTTCGTGAAGGTCCCGGTCGAGACGCTCATCTCCAAGGAGCATGCGCGCAAGGTTGCGGCGACGATCGATCCGGCCAAGGCTTCGAGCAGCGTCGAACTCGGCAAAGACATCGTCACGGTCACCGCCGAGCAGGAATCAGAGGAGACGACGCACTACTCGGTGATCGACAGGAACGGCCTCGCGGTCACGACCACCACGACGCTCGAAGGCAGCTACGGCTCTCACGTCGTCGTCAAGGGCGCGGGCTTCCTGCTGAACAACGAGATGGGCGACTTCAACCGGAAGCCGGGCGAGACCAATCTCACCGGGGATGTCGGCACGCCTGCGAACCTGATCGATCCGGGCAAGCGCATGATCAGCTCGATGACGCCGTCGATGGTGATCAAGGACGGCAAGGTCGTGCTGCTGACCGGATCCCCCGGTGGCCGTACGATCATCAACACCGTCTTCACGATCGTCCTCGGCGTGGTCGAGTACGGCCTCAACGGACGGCAGGCCGTGGATCTCGCGCGCATGCACCACCAGTGGCTGCCCGACCGGATCTCGATCGAGAAAGAGAAGGGGCCCTCGGCCGAAGTGCTCGAGAAGCTCAAGGCGATGGGGCACAACATCACCGCCGGCGGACGCCAGGGTGACGCGCACTCGATCTGGGTTGCGCCCGACGGGACCGTCTACGGCATCAACGAGCTGCGCACGCCGGACGGCAAGGCGTCAGTGCCCAAGGCGGCAGTGACGGTCGGCGGACGATAACGCCGTGCGTCGGGGCGCGAGTGTCCGGCTATACTGCGCGGCATGCGTCACTTCCGCATTCTCCCCATTGCCGCACTGCTGTGCGCAACCGCTCCCTTCGCGCCCCCGCTCGGTGCACGTGTCGATACGGCCGACACGAAGATGCTCACCCAGCCCGCGATCAGCGCAAGCCACGTCGCCTTCATCTACGCCGGCGACCTGTTCGTCGCGGACCTGGGGGGCAAGAATGTCCGGCGTTTAACGACTGACGACGGGCAGGAGTCCAACCCGGTATTTTCGCCTGATGGCGGGACCATCGCCTTCAGTGCCCAATACGACGGGAATACCGACGTCTACACGGTGCCGGTGAACGGCGGCGCGCCGGTGCGGCTGACATGGCATCCGGGAGCGGACGCCGTCCAGGGCTTCACGCCCGATGGCAAAGCGATCCTCTTCACCTCCCAGCGCGCGACGTTTACCGGGCGCTATTCGCAGCTGTTCACGGTGCCGGCAGGCGGCGGGATGGAAGAGCAGCTGCCGATCCCGAATGCGGCCCGCGCGACGTACTCCCCTGACGGACAACGGATCGCGTACAACCCGATCGCGGGACGCTATCAGCAGTGGAAGGACTACCGCGGCGGCACCGTGCAGCGCCTGTGGCTCTACAACACGAAGGGTCACGCCATCGAGAAGATTCCGCAACCGGCCGAACGCTCGAATGACACCGACCCGATGTGGATCGGCGACACGGTGTTCTTCCGCTCCGATCGCGCCGGGGAGTTCAACCTCTTCGCGTACGACGGGAAGACGAAGCGCGTGCGCCAGGTTACGTCCCACACCGATTTTCCCGTGCTCAACGCCGCCTCTGGCGGTGGGCGCATCGTCTATGAACAGGCGGGGGTGCTGCACGTCATGGACCCGGCATCCGGTAAAGCGCAGCGCCTCGACGATCGGGGTCGCGTCGGACCTGCGCGAGACGCGAGCGCGCTACGCGCGTGGGGCGCGCTGGATCCGGGCGGCGGCGCTGTCGCCGACCGGGGCACGAGCGGCGTTTGGCTATCGCGGCGAGATCGTGACCGTGCCTGGAGAAAAAGGGGATGTTCGCAATCTGACCAACACCCCGGGCGGCCACGACCGCAGCCCCGCCTGGAGCCCCGACGGCAAGTCGATCGCCTGGTTCTCGGACGCGTCAGGCGAGTATCAACTTCACATCGGCAGCCAGGATGGCAAGGGGGAGCCCCGTGCGATCAAGGTGACCGGCGAGGGATTTTACCAGGCGCCGGTGTGGTCACCCGACTCGCAGCGGATCGCGTACTTCGACAACTCCCTGAGCGTCTACTGGCTGGATGTGAAGAGCGGCGTTTCGAAGAAGATTGCCTCGCAGCCCATCTACTCGCCGGTCGTCATCATCAGCTACGCATGGTCGCCGGATTCGAAGTGGCTGGCGTATGCGATGGACAACGCCGCCGGGATCACGACGGTCCACGCCTACTCGACCGACCAGGCGAAGTCCTTCCAGGTCAGCGACGGCCTCAGCGACGTCAGCAATCCCCAGTTCGACAAGAGCGGCAAGTACCTCTACTTCTTCGCCTCCACCGATGCGGGCCCGGTGAAGGACTGGTTCGCGCAGTCCAACGCCGACATGCGCTCGACGTCGGGGATCTACCTTGCCGTGCTGCCGAACGACCTGGTGTCGCCCATCGCCAAGGAGACGGACGAAGAGAAGACTGGTGAATCGAAAGCGCCGGGGGAAGCGCCGGAGAAGCCTGCCGAGAAGCCCGCGGAAAAACCGGCCGACAAACCGGGGGAAGCGGCACCAGACCAGCCCACAGCCAAGCCGCCGGCGGTCAAGTTCCGGATCGACTTCGACGGGCTCGAATACCGGATTCTCGACCTGCCGATTACCGCCGGCACGCTGTCGAACCTGCAAGTCGGCGCTCCGGGGCACATCTATTACCTGCGGACGAGCGACAACGCGACCTCGCTCAATCGCTACGATCTGAATACCCGCAAGAACGAGACGCTGGTGCCGGCTGCCAGTGATTACGTCGTGTCGTCGGATGCGAAGAAGCTGCTGTATCGCAATGGCACCGCGTGGTCGATCGTGCCGACGACCCGGCCGATTCAGCCGGCGGAAGGGCGCATCGCGGTGGACTCGATCGAAGTCCGGATCGACCCGCAGCAGGAGTGGAAGCAGATCTTCGAGGAGGCGTGGCGCATCAACCGCGACTACTTCTACGCGCCGAACATGCACGGCGTGGACTGGGCCAAAGAGAAGCAGAAGTACGCGGCGTTCCTGCCGCACGTCACGACGCGCGGAGACCTCAATCGCGTCATCCAGTGGATGTCGAGTGAGCTCGCGGTCGGCCATCACAACGTCGGTGGGGGCGATTCGCTGACCGAGCCGCGCACCGTGCCGGGAGGGCTGCTCGGCGCCGACTATGAAGTGGCGAACGGGCGGTATCGGCTGAAGAAGGTGTTCGGCGGCCTGAACTGGAACGCGCAGCAGCGCGCGCCGCTGACAGAGCCCGGTGTGAACGCCAGGGCCGGTGAGTATCTGCTCGCCGTCAACGGACGGCAGCTCCGGCCGCCGACCAACCTCTACAGCCTGTTTGAGAATACCGCCGGGAAGATCGTCGAGATCACGCTCGGTCCGAACGCGGACGGCTCCGGATCCCGCGTTGTGCAGGTGGTGCCAATTGGAAACGAGGGCGCCCTCCGCAACCGGGACTGGGTCGAGGCGAACCTGAAGAAGGTGGACAAGGCCACCGGCGGACGCGTCGCGTACGTGTATGTCCCGAACACCGCGGCCGCAGGGCACACGTATTTCAAACGCTACTTCTATCCGCAGGTGAACAAGCAGGCGGTCATCATCGACGAGCGTTTCAACGGCGGCGGCAGCGTGGCCGACTACTACATCGACATCCTGCAGCGGCCATTCATCGCGAATTGGGCCATGCGCTACGGCGCGGACCTGAAAACGCCCTTCGCCTCGATCCAGGGCCCGAAGGCGATGATCATCGATGAGACGGCGGGATCCGGCGGCGACCTGCTGCCGTGGATGTTCCGCAAGTTCAAGGTCGGTCCACTCGTCGGACAGCGTACGTGGGGCGGGCTGGTCGGCGTCCTTGGCTTTCCTGTGTTGATGGACGGCGGCACCATCAGTGCGCCGAACCTCGCGATCTGGACGGAGGACGACGGCTGGGTCGTCGAGAACGAAGGTGTGGCGCCGGACATCGAAGTCGAACAAACTCCCGCCGACGTCATCGCCGGGCGCGACCCGCAGCTCGAGAAGGCGATCGAAGTCGTGATGGCGGAGCTGAAGAAGAGTCCGCCGACAGTGCCGAAGCGTCCGGCCTACCCGGTCCGCGGCAAGACGCAGCGCGGCACGGTAATCAAGCGGTAAAGGACTTCGAGTTACTTCGGCGTGAACACCAGGATGTGCTGCCACGGCAGCACATCGATCACTTCCTGGAACTTGTAGCCCTCCGCTTCGAGTTCTTTCCGCGCCTCGCTCACTGTCATCTTGTGTTCCTCGCGGATCGGCACGCGCCGGTCTTCCTTGCGGAACTCGATCAGCACCAGCCGTCCGCCGGGTTTGAGCGCGCGCTTCAGCGAGCGCAGGAACACCTGGGGGTCGGAGAGCTCGTGATAGACGTCGACCATCAGGGCGAGGTCGACTGACCCGTCCGGCAGGTTCGACTCCGTCGGAGTGCCGAGCACGAGTTGGATCTGCGGGATCGGCAGCGCGTCCAGCTTCTTCTTGATGATCGCGAGCATCTCGGGCTGGATGTCGGTTGCGAAGACTCGCCCTGTCGGCCCGACCGCGCCGGCGAGCCGGACCGAGTAGTAACCCGAGCCGGCGCCGATGTCCGCCACCGTTTGCCCCGACTTGATGTTCAGCGCCGCAATCGCCTTGCTCGGCGCTTCTTCGGCTTCGCGCTCCGGACGCTCCAGCCACGATGCGCCCTGGTGCCCCATGACACCGGCGATCTGCCGACCAGAGACGGGGTGCTTCCCTTGTGCGATGAGCGTCGCGCCGAGAAGAAAGATCGTGGCGGTGAGGGCGGCGGCGGCACGGTTCGGCATGTCTTCCTCATCCTGTCATGCGTCCTGGTTCGCGGACAGCCCGGCAGGAAAAGGCACGAAAATGCCAGCAAAACGAGCGGTGCGCTGCTTGCTTTTACTGGGGGCGGGAGACAAAAACATATGAAACGCGCAGCCCTCGCACTGATATTGATCGCCATCACCGCCGGACCCGCGCTCGCGCAGGGGAAAGGCAAGAACAAGCAGAAGGCGGTTCCGCCTGGACATGTGCCGCCCGCGGGTCTCTGCCGCGTGTGGTACGACGGCGTCCCTCCGGGACGACAGCCCGCGCCGACCAGTTGCTACGAAGCCGAGCGGATCGCGGCGCAGACGCGCAGCGCGCGTGTCGTATATGGCGGCGACTCGCGGAGCAACGCGCCGGTCTATCGCGATCAGTATCCGGCCCAGTATCCATCGCAATATCCGGGCGACATCCGCCGCGATGAAGGCTACGGGCGCTATCCGAGTACCGATGGACGCCGGCCCAATCCCAACGGACAGACCACCGGTCGAACCGCGGGGCGAGTCGGTCAGTATCCAGACGTCTATCCCGACACGCGCGGCACCTACTCGTCCGACGCGTACCGCAAGGGTTACGACGATGGCGTGTTCAAGGGCCGTGAGGACGTCGGCGATGGCGACAGCTTTGATCCCGCGCGTCACAGCTGGTATCGCTCGGCGGATCGTGGCTACAACAGCCGCTACGGCACGAAGGACGCGTATCGCGCCGAGTACCGCCGCGGCTTCCTCGACGGCTACGAGAACACCCACGACGGGCGTCAGCGGAGTGGTTCGAGCTGGTGGCCGTTCTAAGAACGAAGCTTGCCTGCGGCATAGCACGACGACGCAACGGCACGACGACGCAACACTTTATCGGTTTTGTTGATGTTCGTTCTGTCGTCGCGTCGTCGTGACGTCGTGACCGCCGAAGGCGCCGGCCCGTGGGCAGTCGCAGCGTTGGCCGAGTGCTGGACGGTGTAGGCAGCCTTTCGGTGTCGTCCGTGTATATGCTTGCGCATGCGTTACGCCATCCTCACCGCTCTCCTTCTCTCCCAGGTTCTCGTCGCTCAATCACCCACACCGGTCGGCTTCGCTCCCGGGTCCGTTGAATCCCAGGCCAAGGCCGAGAAGGTCTTCCTCGACACCGTCACGCCGGCCTCGGCGCGCAAGTGGCTGGCGGCGCTCACCGAGGAGCCGCACGTGGCCGGCACGCCGGCGGAGAAGAAGCTCGCCGACTACGTGCTGGCGCGGTTCAAGGAGTTCGGTCTCGCCGCCGAGATCGTGCGCTACGACGTCTTTCTCAACCATCCGAAGCATGTGTCGCTGAAGCTCCTCGCCCCGGACGAAGAGGAGTTGAGCCTTCGCGAGGAACCGTACGACCAGGACAAGGACTCGACGACCGAGGGCATGTTCCCGGCGTTTCACGGCTACGGCGCCTCCGGCACCGCCGAAGGCCAGGTCGTCTACGTCAACTACGGATCACCGGCCGACTTCGATGCGCTCGACGGGATGGGCATCTCGGTCCAGGGCAAGATCGCGCTCGTCCGCTACGGTGGCGCCTTCCGCGGGCTCAAGGTCAAGGAGGCGCAGGATCATGGCGCGCGCGGCGTCCTCATCTACTCGGATCCGCGTGACGATGGGTATGGGGCCGGTGAGGTGTACCCGGACGGACCGATGCGGCCGGAGTCGGCGATCCAGCGCGGATCGGTGCTCTTTCTGTCGCACATGCCGGGCGATCCGTCGACGCCGGGCTGGCCGTCTACCGCGGGTGCGAAGCGGCTGACGCGCGAGCAGATGACCAACGTCCCGAAGATTCCCGTCGCTGCCGATCTCCTACGGCGAAGCGGCGAAGATCCTCAGCCGCCTCGGCGGGCCCGTGGTGCCGCGCGAGTGGCAGGGCGGTCTCCCCTTCACCTATCACATCGGTCCTGGCGCGGCGCGCGTGGAGATGGCCGTCCAGATGGACGAGGGCCTCAAGCCGATCTACAACGTCATCGCGACCATCCCCGGCAGCGTTGAACCCGAGAAGAAGGTGATCCTCGGCAACCACCGCGATGCGTGGACGCACGGCGCCGTGGATCCGAACTCCGGCAGCGCCGCGCAGCTCGAAGTCGCGCGGGCGCTGGCGGCGGCGATCAAGAGTGGATGGAAACCGAAGCGGACGATCATCCTCGCCAGCTGGGACGCCGAGGAGTACGGCCTCGTCGGCTCGACCGAGTGGGCCGAAGAACATGCCGCCGATCTGCAGAAGAATGCCGTCGCCTACCTCAATGGCGACGCGGTGGTCACCGGCTCCGAACTCGCCATGAGTGGCTCACCCTCGTTGCTGGCGCTCGCGGTTGAAGCGGCACGCCAGGTGACCGATCCGAAGCGCGGCGGATCCGTTGGCGCGGGATGGGAGTCGCGGCGGCGATCCGCGTGGGCGACTGCCACGCCGATCGACGTCAACGCGAAGGAGGATGCGAAGTTCGCCGCTCGGCTTGCACCGCTCGGCTCAGGCTCCGACTACACGGTGTTCCTCGATCACCTCGGCGTGCCGTCATGGGACTTCGGCTTCGACGGCAGCTACGGTGTGTACCATTCCGTCTACGACAACTTCCGGTGGATGGAGAAGTACGGTGATCCCGAGTTCCTCTATCACGCCGCCGGCGCGCGGCTCTGGGGTTTGATGGCGATGCGTCTCGCCAACGCCGACGTGGTCCCGCTCCGTTACGCGACGTATGCACGGGACCTCCAGGTGGATCTCGACACGATGCGCCGCGACGTGATCCGGCGCGCGCGTGCGCAGGCGGCGCCAGGCGACGAGGCTGCAAAGCCGGCCTTCACCGCGGACTTCACCCAGGTGCTGGCGGCGCTCGACGAGCTCCGCGCCGCCGGCGAAGCCGCGGACCGCGCTGCCGATGCGGCAATGAAGAGCGGCGATGCCGCAACGGTGAAACGGATCAACGAGGCGCTGACATCCGTCGAAGCCGCGTTCCTCGACGCGAAGGGACTCCCCAACCGTCCATGGTTCCGCCACATGCTGATCGGGCCCGGTCTGACGACTGGCTACGCGCCGTGGCCGTTCCCGGCGTTGCAGGAGGCGCTCGAGGCAAAGGACTCGGCGATGTTCGCGCGCGAAGTCACGCGCGTCGTCGCCGCGATCAAGGCCGGTACCGCGCGGTTGAAAGCCGCTACTGCTTGATCGCTGCGTACTCCGCTTTTGCCTGGACCAGCAGCGGCAGGTCGGGGTCCGCATCCTTCCACATCCCGAAGGCGTCCTGGTAGGCCCGGCGTGCCGATGCGGCGTCCCCCGCGTGGGCGTGCGCGCGCGCGAGCCAGACCTGCGCGACAACGCCGAGGGCGGTCGGCGCGCTTACGAGGCGCCCGGCATAGGCGCGATCGAATGCCGCCGCCGCCTCAGTCGCCCGGCCCAGCCCAAGGAGCGCCCGTCCGCGCAGGAGCGCGAGATGGGGATAACGCCGCTGCTGACCTGTGGTGTCGGCTAGAGCGTCGAGTGCCCCGGCGAAGTCCTTCGCCGTCAGCGCTCGAACCGCTTCAGTCACGGGTATCCAGACCTGTACAAAGATTGCATCTGCGGCAAACTTCTTGCGCATGGTCGCGAACAGCTCCGTCGCTGCCCGTGTCTCGCCGATCGTAAAAAGGACGGCCGGCAAGAGCCACGGCTGATCGTCGGCGGAGTATTGAAGCACCCGTTGCGCCAGCATCCGAGATTCACCGAGCGCCCCGAGTACGGCCAGATCCGCGGACAATCCGGTCAGCACTTCGGACAGCGGCCCCTGTCGCCCGGCCTGCTCGAAGCGGTGCACCGCGGCCTCGGTGAGAACATGGGCTTCACGGAGTGCGCCCCTGGTCACGGCCGCCTGCAGTTCGAGCGCATCCACCGGAGACGGTGCGTTGGCATTTCTCGCTTTCGCATACTCGCGCGCGCGCTGAATCGTGGCCTCGTCCTGCTCGATGACACCCACCGTGTAGAGGCAGGCGTGCAACGCGACAAACGCTGGTCGCACCTCTATCCCCTTCATCGCGATGGCGCGCGCTTCAGACAACTTGTTCAGCGCCGTATAGACGGTGCAGAGGTTCGCGTAGGGAAACGGCACCGAGGGATCCAGCCGATTCGCCTCTGTCGCCTCCTGCAGGGCCTGCTCGAACTCCCCGGCATCGAACAGGACGATCGACAGATTGTTCCTCGGTGGGGTGTCGCGGGGATAAGTCTGCTTCCACGCCTCGTATGTTTTCCGCCGCAGGTCCGTCAGCCCGCGCGCGGTCTGGTAGTGGCTGTCGATATAGAACCGCTCGCGCTCACTCACCCGATCACGAAGCTGATACGCCCGTTCCGCGGCGGCACCGGCCTTCGGATAGTCCGACATATTGCCGTAGATAGCCGCAAGGCGCGCATACGCCATCGCGAAATTCGGGTCCATCCTGGTAGCGCGCTCATACAGGACGGCGGCGGCCCCCTCCCGCCCTTCCTGTCGCCGCCGCGACGCTTCCGAAAAGGCCTTCAGTGCCTCGAGCGACGACGTCGTCGCCTGCTCCGGCGGTGCGTCGAAGCGCTCCATGGATGCGAGCGATTCTCCCAGCCGTTTGCGGATGTCCGACGACACGGTACCGAGCGTCTGCAGCACCGTTTCGCGCGATGGCGCCTCCTTTTGCGCCGATGCCAGTGTGTCGCCTGACTGCGCGTTCATCGCGCGCAGCGTGATCACGTATCCGCTGCCGAGCGGCGCGATCGATCCCACCATCACGGCCTTGACGCCGAGTCGTTGACAGATCTCGCGTCCGACGGGCTCGGTCAGCGGTTCGTCGGGCTTGCGTCCCATGAAGCCGAGCGTCTCGCGGATGCGGTCCGGACTGACGAGCAGGAAATACGGCGATTGTTCGAGACCGACCGTCAACGCCTGCCGCAGCGTGTCGTCGAAGGCCGCCTCCGCGGTCGTGTTCACGAAGTCCGTCACCAGGATCGCATCGCGTTCCGTATACGCCGGCGTACGCCCTCCATACGCCATGACTGCTATCGCGATGAGCCCGATCAAGACGAGCGCCGCGGTTGCCAGGGTGGCTGGCCGTCGGCGGATTGCCTCGGTGATCGCGCTGCCCGAACGAGCCGTCGCTCCCGAATCCGGTATCGCGGCGGCCGGCGTCGCGGTGGCGACAGAATGAGCGTGCGAGCGCTCCGGACCGGTATCCCGCCTCAGCCGCTTCAGATCCGTGCGGATGTCCGTGGCGTGCTGGTATCGAAGCGAGCAGTCCTTCTCGATCGCCTTGACGATGATCTGCTCCAGACCTGTCGACACGTCCGGATTGACCCGGGCCGGCGGCGTCGGTTCACGGTGAAGGACGGCGTCGAACAGCAGCGCGGAGGTCCGGCCGGAGAATGCTTGCCGCCCTGTGGCCATTTCGTAGAGCACGAGGCCGAATGAAAACAGGTCGGTTCGGCTGTCCAGCGGCTCGCCGCGCGCCTGCTCCGGCGACATGTACGCGGCCGTCCCCATCGTCATGCCGGGGCTGGTCAGGTTGTCCGGTGTCGCGATCGTTGCGGCATCCGCAGAGGAGGTTATCGGGGCGGTCATCTTCGCGAGACCAAAGTCCAGGATCTTGGCATGGCCCCGCCGGGTCACGAACAGGTTTGCCGGCTTGATATCGCGGTGCACTATCCCCTGCGCGTGGGCGGCATCCAGGGCGTCCACGATCTGCCCACCCAGCTCGAGAATCGTCGGTTCCGCCATCGGTCCGGCAGCCAGGAGCTGCTTGAGCGTTTGCCCTTCGAGGAGTTCCATCACCAGGAAGCGCTGCCCCTCGAACTCGCCGAAATCGTGGATCGTGCAGATGTGGGGATGGTTCAGCGCGGAGGCGGCGCGCGCCTCCCTCTCGAACCGGTCGATGGCGGCCGCGTCATGGGTGAGGTCCGCGGGAAGAAATTTGAGGGCGACGTGCCGGCCAAGCCGGAGATCCTCGGCCCTATAAACCACGCCCATCCCGCCGCCGCCGAGCTCTTCGATGACGCGGTAGTGCGAAACGGTCCGGCCGATCATGCGCTCATCACCCGCAGGGAGTATAGCGTCCGGGGGAGCGTCGCCAGGAGACCCTGTCCCGATTTCAGCCCGCCCGGAGCAGGCGTATGATGGCGGCGCAACCCTGAAAGGAGGGGATGATGCCTACCTGTTCCCTTAATTGCCTCGCGGTGGCCGGTGTTTTGGCGGTGTCGTTCGCGGCGGCCGGATCAACGCAACAGGGTCCTCCGAAACCGCCGGCCGAGATGTCGGAGCTCACCTACTTCGACGGCACGTGGACCTGCAGCGGAAAGATGTTCGAGAGCCCGATGGGCCCGGCCGGTGACATGAAGGGCAACGTCGCCATCCGCAAGGATCTGAACGGCCACTTCCAGAGCGGCATCATCAAGGGCACCTCGTCGAACATGCCGCCGTTCGAAGGCCGGTTCCATGCCACCTACGACGCCGGCATGAAGCAGTTCGTCATGATGTGGGTCGACAACATGGGCGGCTGGTCGCAGACGACATCCAGCGGCTGGAAGGGCGACGTCTTCATCTACGAAGGCGACAGTCACATGAGCGGTCAGACGATGAAGAGCCGCGACACCTTCACCAAGAGCGGCGCGGCCTCCATGAAGCACGTGTGGGAAGCACAGGTCGCCGGCAAGTGGATGACGGTCGGCGAAGAGACCTGTAAAAAGAACTGACGTCGAGGGTGCGGGCACTCACGCCGAGGGTGCGGGGAACTGACGCTGAGGGTGCGGGACACTGACGGCGAGGGTGCGGGACATTGCCATTGAGGGTGCGGCGTGCAGCGCCCGGCACTCCGCACACCGCACTTCTGCGTGAGCTCCCCGCACCCTCTGCGTGAGCGCCCCGCACACTCAGCGTCAGTTCCCGTGACCGATTCGTGTTCTAATCCACGATCCCCTTGCCACTGTTGCCAGGCTCCAAACTCGGGCTCTACGAGATTCTCGGCCCTCTCGGTGCTGGAGGGATGAGCGCCTGCGGCTGCGGCGAGCGAGCGCAGCGAGACGAGCCGCAGCGCGCGGGGGTGGGGCCCCGCGCGCATCAAGGAAAGCAGACGCCGAGCCCATGCCGCTGACACCAGGAACCCGTCTGGGCATTTACGAGGTGACGGGCGCCTTGGGCGCAGGCGGTATGGGCGAGGTCTATCGCGCCCGCGACACCCAGCTTCATCGTGACGTAGCAATCAAGGTCCTGCCGGCGCTCTTCGCCGCGGACACCGAGCGCGTCGCTCGCTTCACCAGGGAAGCGCACACGCTCGCGGCGCTGAACCATCCGCACATCGCCCAGGTCTACGGCCTCGTCAGCGCGGCGGACGGCGGCCCCGCGCTCGTGATGGAGCTGGTCGACGGCGAGGATCTGTCGGTGGTGATCGGCCGCGGAGCGATCCCGGTCGCCGACGCACTCCCGATCGGACGCCAGGTCGCCGACGCCCTGCAGGCAGCCCACGAACAGGGCATCGTCCATCGCGATCTGAAACCGGCGAACGTGAAGCTTCGGCCCGACGGCACCGTCAAGGTCCTCGACTTCGGCCTCGCCAAGGCGATGGATCCGCGGACGGCTTCGGGAAGCGCTGCCGCGGACCTCGCGCACTCGCCCACCTTCACGAGTCCCATGACCGAGATGGGCATGATCCTCGGGACCGCCGCCTACATGTCGCCCGAACAGGCGCGCGGCAAGGTGGTCGACAAGCGCGCCGACATCTGGGCGCTCGGCTGCCTGCTGTTCGAGATGCTGACCGGACGGCGGGCGTTCGCGGGCGAGGACGTCACCGAGACGATCACGGCGCTGATGCGTGACGAGCCGGACTGGACGTTGCTGCCGCCTGGCCTCTCGCCGTCGATCGAACGTTTCATTCGCCGCTCGGTGGCGAAGAATCCGCGCGAGCGCGTGCAGGACGCCGGCGACCTGCGCCTTGCGCTCGAGGGCGCGTTCGACGTCGGTCCGGCGCGAACGGCTGACGCTCCGGCGCCTGTCCGACGGCGCACCGGGGTTGATGGCCGCCGGCGCGCTCGCGCTCGTCGCGACGGCAGCGGCCGCGGGATGGTTTCTGCGTCCTCTCCCGGCCACGCCGGAGGCGCCGGTGCGGCGCTTCAACGTCGTGCCGGCACCGGCGGTCCTTTCGATCGCCAATACCAATCGCGACTTCGCCCTCAGCCCGGACGGATCTTTTTTTGTCTATTTTGCGACCGAGGGGAGCAGCCAGCAGCCTCTACATCCGTCGTCTCGCTGACCTCGAGCCGAAGTTGCTGCGGCGCGCCGACCGCTACTTCGAGCCGTTCGTCTCGCACGATGGACGGTGGGTTGCATTCAACGACGAGTCGGACTATACCCTCCGCAAGATCGACGTCAACGGCGGTCCGCCGGTGGAGATCGCAAGGATCGGCTCGGAACTGCTCGGCGCGACGTGGGGTGACGATGACACGATCGTCTACGCCGTCGATGCCGGGTTGTTCCGTGTGCCTGCGAGCGGCGGCGCGCCCGTGGCTGTCGTCAAGCCCGACACCAGCAAGGGCGAGTTCGTCTTCTCGTGGCCGGTCTTCCTGCCGGGATCGAAGACCGTTCTGTTATGCAGCGCGTGGCGGGCCCAGCCGAATGGACGATCAATGCGGTGGAGCTGGCGACCGGGATCGCAAGGTCCTCGTCCGCGGCGGCGACCAGTCCGCTGTATTCACGAACAGGGCACCTCCTCTATATCGACGGAGCGAACCCTGCACGGCGTGCCGCTTGATCCGGCCCTGGTCGAGATCAAGGGTGGCAGGACGACGCTCCTCGACGGAATCATGGCGAAGACCGGCGGGAGCGCCAACGTCGCTGTCGCCGCTGATGGCACGCTGGTCTACATCTCCGGCCGTGGCCCCGGCGCAAAGAGAGAGGTCGTGTGGATGGACCGTGACGGCAAGAGCGAGTCGCTGGGCCTGCCGCAGCGCGGCTACACGAGCGCGCGGCTGTCGCCCGACGGATCCAGGATCGCGCTCGACATCCTCGACGATCAAAGTGGTGTCTGGTTGTGGGACATCGCGCGGCGCGGCCTCACCCTGCTCACCTCCCAGGACGATCGAGTGAGTGGACTGCCGACCTGGACCGGTGACAGCAAGTCGATCATCTTCTCATCGGCGCGTGAAGGTGCGATGAACCTGTTCGTACAGCCGGCCGACGGGACCGGCTCCGCTCGCCGCATCACCACGAGCCCGGCGGGGGAAAACATGGGCACGCTGACCCGCGATGGGAAGCAGGTGGTCTTTACCCGCTTCGGGAACTCTGGCACCGCTTCGGACCTGCTGATGGCTGCCGTCGATGGGAGTACGCCTGCCGGACTGCCGCTGCTGACCGGAAAGAGCAGCGAGATGAACGGTGAGCTCTCGCCCGATGGAAAGTGGATCGCGTACGAGTCCGACGAATCGGGCCTCAGCCAGGTGTATGTGCGGCCGTTCCCAAACACGGAGGGTGGCCGTTGGCAGATCTCGTATGACGGCGGATTCCAGCCGATGTGGAGCCCGAACTCGGACGAACTGTTCTTCACCAACACCGACAGCCGCCTGCTGGGCGTGCGGGTCACTCCCGGCACGTCGTTTGGTGCGACGGCAGCCGCGCCGATCGGGAATATCGCGTTGTTCGCTTCTGTCGTGCCCCGCACCTTCGACATCGCCCGCGACGGCAAGCGCTTCCTCGTCATCCGCGGTATCGAAGAAGCGAACTGGCAGGCGGTCGTGACGGTTGTTCAGAACTGGGCGCAGGATTTGAAGCGATAGCCGCTCGGCCTCGGCGCTGGAGCCGAGGCTGCCGAGCTACCGACCTGCCGCGCCACCGAGGCTGACGGCCAGGTCGTGGATGTGATCCACCGCCTGGTAGAAGCTCGTGACAGGGATCCGCTCGTTGAGCCCGTGCGCGAAGACGTCGCTGTTCTTCATGAAGATGCCGGACGTCGCGTAGGTGGGGATGCCGGCCGAGCGATACACCAGGCCATCGGTGCCGCCGGTCTCGAGGTAGGGCGTGATCGGGATCCCCGGATACATCCGGTGGATCGACGTCGTGATGGCCGCGGTGACGTCGGCGCGTGGTTCGGACACCGGGCTGACGTTGACATTCGCCTGCACCTCGACGGTGATCTTCGGATCCGCGATCGCCCCCACCAGCCCCTTGGGGACGTCGTCCAGGCTGTGACCGGGGAAGATGCGGCAGTTGACGTTCGCGGTCGCGCGCTGCGGTAACGCGTTCGGCGCATGGCCGGCGTCCACCATCGTCGCGATGCAGGTCGTGCGGGTGCGTCCGACGTACGCCGGCATGTCCCAGAGCGCATCGGCGGCGGCCTTGTCGTCCGGGTTGGCGGCGAACCGTTGCAGCATCTCGCCGGCCGGCCCGCCGACCGCCTTGCCGATCACCGCGAGGTACGACCGCGTCAGCTCGTTCGCCATGACCGGGAAGCGGTGCGCCTCGATGCGCGTCAGCGCGCGCGCAAGATCGTAGATCGCATTGTCGCGGCGCGGCCACGAGCTGTGACCACCCTGGTTGGTTGCCACGAGTTTGAAATCGGCGTAGGTCTTTTCGGCGCCCTGGATCAGGTAATACTGCGCCTTGCCGTCCTCGCCGAGCGAGCCGCCGCCGGCATCCGCGTTGATCGCGAACTCAGCGTTCTTGACCCACTCATGCGCGGCGACGAGCCGCGTCGTCTCCATACCTCCCTCTTCGTCGCCGATGAAAGCGAAGACCATGGTTCGCCGCAGTGGACGCCGATCCGCGTGCAGCCGCAGGATCGTCGAGAGCAACGAGGCGACGCCGGCCTTGTTGTCGCTGGTGCCACGGCCGAAGAACATCCCCTTCTCTTCAACCAGCGTGAACGGGCTGCGCTCCCAGTCCTCGGGGCGCGCATCGACGACGTCCATGTGGGCGGAAAAAAGGATCGGACGCGCCGCGGCATCGGTGCCAGGAACACGCACCAGCAACGCCATCGTGTCCTCGCGCGGGAGGGTGAGGATGTTGGCCTCGGGCACGCCGCCGGCGCGCAGCGTCGCCGTCATGTACTGCACCATCGGCGGGACCTGCTTGTGGCCAGCCGCGGAGCGGAATGAGATCACTCGCTCGAAGATCTCGCGTGCCTGGCGGTGGTGCGGTGCGTCCTGCGCCTGGAGACCGGGCGCAAGCGCAAGCGCGGCGGTCAGTGCGGTGCACACTCGCCATCGGTTCGTCATCACTGGTTTCCCTTCTCGAGCGCATCCCGAATCAAAATTGTCGGGCTAGGCTATCATCCGGCCGGGAGGGAGTCACGCTGACGGTTTTGTCCGTGAACTCCGCTCCACCCGGCGTGTGAAACCTGTAGAATCCACGCGCCCATGAAAACAGGCGACAGCGTCGGGACCTATCGAATCCTCGACAAGCTCGGCGAAGGCGGGATGGGCGAGGTCTATCGCGCCCGCGACAGCAGCCTCAATCGCTCGGTCGCGATCAAGGTCCTGCCCGAACTCTTCGCGCTCGATGCGGAACGCCTCGCCCGCTTCACGCGCGAAGCGCAGACGCTCGCCGCGCTGAATCATCCGAACATCGCGCAGATCTACGGCCTCGAAGGCAATGACTCGCACGGTGGCCAGCGCGCCCTGGTGATGGAGCTGGTCGAAGGGGACGATCTCTCGGTGCTGATTGCGCGCGGGCCGATGCCGGTCGCGGACGTGCTGCCGATCGCGCGCCAGATCGCCGATGCACTGGAAGCGGCGCACGACCAGGGCATCATCCATCGCGATCTCAAGCCGGCGAACATCAAGGTCCGACCTGACGGCACCGTCAAGGTGCTCGACTTCGGTCTCGCCAAAGCGCTCGCGCCGGAAGGCGCGAGCGCGACGGCGGACGCGATGCGGTCGCCGACACTCACCGCGCGCGCGACGCAAATGGGCATGATCATCGGCACGGCCGCCTACATGTCGCCGGAACAGGCGAGAGGCAAGGCAGTGGACCGCCGTGCCGACATCTGGGCGTTCGGTGTGGTGGTCTTCGAGATGCTCACTGGCCAGCGCGCCTTCGAGGGTGATGAAATCTCCGACACCCTGGCGTCGGTGCTCAAGTCGGAGCCGAACTGGAACGCGATTCCGGCCGATCTGCCCGCCCCGATTCGGCGCCTGCTGCGCCGGTGCCTCGAGAAGGAGCCGCGCAAGCGGCTGAGCGCGATCGGCGACGCACGCCTCGAACTGGACGACAACGAGCCCACCGCCAGCGCGCCGACTGCCGCCGCGCCTGCCCGGCGTCCGTCATGGACCTCGCGCCTCTGGCCCGCGGCGGCGGCCGTTGTCGTCACGGCGCTGGCCGCTTGGACAGCATGGCCCGCGTCATCGTCCAGCACCCGACCTGCCGCTGGCGCGACTCTCGGTTCTTGCGCCTCCAGGCACGGTCATCTATCCCGATTCGTCGATGGTCGCGATCTCACCTGACGGGAAAATGGCGGCGTTCATCGTTGGGAGCGTGAGCCGTTCAGACACCGAACTGTGGGTGCGGTCACTCGAATCGACTGTGTCACGACGCCTCGAGGCGGCCGATGGCGCAGTGCTGCCGTTCTGGTCTCCCGACAGCCGCCGCATCGGGTTCTTCACCAACAGCAAACTGAAGACGATCGCGGCCACCGGCGGCCGGGCCGAGACGCTGTGCGACGCGACGGGTGCGCGCGGCGGCGCCTGGAGTCCGTCGAATGTCATCGTGTTCGCGCCGGACGCCGGCGGTCCGCTCTTCCGCATCCCGGCAAGCGGCGGCACGCCGACGCCGGTTACGACACTGGATGAGACGCGCAAGGAGTACGGGCACCGGTTCCCGGTCTTCCTGCCCGACGGTGAGCACTTCATCTTCGCGGCCCTCCCGGGCAAGTCGGGCAAGTTCGACATCAGCGCTGGCTCGCTCGCGGATTCGTCGCGCACGCCGGTCGCATCCATGGAGAGCGCGCCCGTGTATGCCGCCCCGGGTTGGCTGCTTTATGGACGGCAGGGCGTGCTGGCGGCGCAGCGGTTCGACGCGCGCACGCTGAAGACGATCGGCGATCCGGTTTCGCTGGTTGATGAACCGACCAGCATCCTCGATCCATCGACATCGTTCACCGCTGGCCCGTCGACATCGGTGTCGGCAGCGGGCACGCTCGCGTATTTCTCGGCGCCGTCCACGAATACGACCGCGTCGTGGTACGACACCACCGGCGCGCTCATTGGCGAGCTCGCGCTGCCTCCTGGACATTACGAAACCGCCACGATCTCTCCGGACGGTAAGCAGGCGATTCTGGTCCGATCGACTTCGCCGTCTGAATCAGCGTTATGGGCCGTGGACCTGGCGCGTGGGAACCCGACACCGATCTCGTCAGGTCCCGGGCGGAACGACACGCCCGTCTGGTCACCTGACAGCGCGCAGGTCGTGTTCGCCGCAGACCGCGACGGCCCGCAGGACTTCTTCGTGAAGACGCTGGGTGACGCTGCGCCGGAACAACCTCTCCACCGTTCGAGTGTCCCGTTCAGAAGTCCGGCGGCGTGGTCACCGGATGGGCAATGGATCATCCTCACGCAGCTCGATCCCGGGTACCGCGCAGAATGCCTGGCTGCTGCCGGCGAGCGGCAAGGGTGACCCGAAGGTACTGGCGAGTAGCCCGTTGCGCGATAACGGCGGACCCAGTGTCCCCCGACGGCCGCTGGCTGGCCTACACGTCGGAGCAGCTGACCGGACGGTTGGAGTTGTTCGTGCAATCGTTTCCGGAGCCTGGTCGCCGGGTGCAGGTCTCGCAGCAGGGAGCCTCACTGGCGTGGTGGACCCGCGACGGCCGTCAGCTCCTGTTCCTTGGCGACGATCTGCACAGTCTGTGGCGCGTCGACATCGAAACTGGCGCGACGCTGAAGGCCGGCACACCCAAACGCCTCGCCAGCTTTCCGGCCGACATCGTCTGGATCGACGCAACACCGGACCGGCAGCGCTTCCTCGCCATCGCGCCGGAGCGCGGCGGACCTGGGTCGATCACCGTCGTCCAGAACTGGCTGGCGGCTATGAAGCAGTAGCGCGGCTCACGTCGGACTGTCCAGTTGACGAGAACATCCAGGGTGGGCGGCGGAGCGACCGCGGGACTCAGCTGGATCATCAGGAAGCGCTTGCCGTCGGCCGCTGCATCGTAGGCGCGCGGGCCATCCTCGGTACCGTCGATATAGAAGTTGCCCGCAAACAGCAGGCGTGGAGCCGAGAACTGGAACTGCGGCGTCACGTCGATCACCATCAGCCCCGCGTCGGTCTGGTAATACAGCTCACGCCCATCGCGGCGCCACATCGGACTCACGCCGCCGGTGGTGGTGACCTGCCGCTTGGCGCCGGGGCCCGGATAAGGAACCACGTAGATCTCGTTGGCGCCCGACTCGCTCGAGACGTACGCGATCCAATGACCATCGGGCGAGAACTCGGGACCAAACTCGCGTGCCGGTCCCGAGAGCAAGGGCTGCGGAACCCTGGGCCCTTTCAGCGGCACGACGTAGACGTCCACGGTGCCGGCAGACGTCGCGTGGGTATAGGCCAGCAATCCTGAGGACGAAACCGAACCGGCGAATTGAGCGGTGTCCGCCGTTGGCAGGACAGCCTCGGACTTGCTGGCGCCATCGACTGCCCGCATGACCAGGAACGGCGGGCGGTTGGGCGACAGCGCCGACCAGATGACGGCGAGTCCGTCCGGCGTCCAGACCGGATCGAAGTCATCGCGCGGATCTTCGCTGAAACGCACCGACGTGCCACTGCCGAGATCGGCAAGCAGGACCTCGTTATCGCCGTCGCTCGAGAGGCCCGTGAACACCGCCCTGGTCCCGTCCGGCGAGATCCGTGGCTGCGCCGGCTGTGGCCCACTCACGCTGCGGCCGGGAATCATTCGGCCCTCGCGATCAACCCAGACAAGCTTCCGCTCCGGTTCCGAGAACCGCCCGGCGAGGAACAGCAGCGTGCCATCGGCCGTCGACGCCAAAATGTGCGCCGCCCGTCCAGGCATCGACCGCAACCTTGTCCACGATGACGCGGGCCGGACCGGTCACTTTCCGGCTTTCGAGATCAAAGGGCGCTGCCGACAGGGCGCCGCCCTTGACGAAGAGCAAGTGCCCGGTTGGCGAATACTGTCCGAACGCCGCCCCCTGCATGACGACCTCTCGCCGTCCGCTCGCCACGTTGACGAGCGCGATGTCCGAGGCCTCGACGTCGGTCGCGGTGCCATGGCGGACGGTGAAGAGAACGTCTGCAGCGCCTGGGAGCGGCTGCGGCCAGGCGTGACCGCGCTCGCCCTTCGCGTCGTCCAGTTCCGTCAGCGGCACGGTGGCGGTCGCTCCCGGTGGAAGACGGAACAGGGGATCCCCCTGGGTGGGTGCCAAGCACCAGCGACCCGTCCGACAGCCACGCGCCGCCGCGCGTTACCGGTGGCGTTCCGATCACACGCACCGGCGTCCCGCCGCGCACCGCCACTCTCATGAGGTCAACGCCGGTGAAGTACGCGACGGTTTGTCCGTCGTGAGAGAAGAATGGCGCCCGCGCGTCTTCAGTGCCCGGGATGAGCGTGGACGTCGACGATCCAAGTTCGCGCCAATACAGTCGGCGTCTGCGTGGCGCTTTTGCCGGATCGGTGCCGGGTGCGACGTCGGTGGCCACGAACACGATCGACTCCCCGTCGGGTGAAATGGCAAGCCCTCCTGGCTCGAGCCGCGCCGTGCCCGGGAGGGTGATCGCGAGGTGGCGCGTGGTCACTGCGGGTCGATCAACGCCCTGCGCGAGCCACCATCCGAGGCGCGCCGCCGCCCGCCAGAAGGGCGACCGCGCCGAGCGCAGCAAGCGCCGCCCGCCACGCGGCTGACGCGAAGGGGCCGGCGGCGCTCGGAGCCACTGGAGATCCCTGGACTGCCGGCGCCTGCGCGATCCACGACAACTCGTCACACAGATCCGCCGCGCTCTGCCATCGTCGATCCGGATCCTTGGCCAGGCACTTGCGGACAACGCGGTCGAGAGCCGGCGGGGTGATGGGGGCGACGACGGTGAGCGGCGGTGGGTCACGCTCGAGGATCGCCGCGATGATCGACGCCTGGCTGCTCCCCTCGAACGCGCGCTGGCCGGTCAGCATCTCGTAGAGCACGGCGCCGAACGAGAAGATGTCGCTGCGCGCATCGACGGCGCCGCCCTGCAGCTGCTCGGGCGACATGTAGAGCAGCGTGCCGAGGATCGTGCCGCGGCCAGTCAGCGGAGAGGTCCCGGCAGACGGGACCGTCTCGTTGGTCGCAATCCCCGCCGCCGGCAGGAGCTTCACGAGGCCGAAGTCGAGGAGCTTGGCCGACGAGTCGCGCCCAGGCGACGTCGCGAGCATGACGTTGGCGGGTTTCAGGTCGCGGTGCAGGATGCCGGCGCGATGCGCCTTGTCGAGTGCCGAAGCAATCCCGGTCCCGTAGCGCAGCGCCTCGTCCAGGGTCAGCGGCCCGCGTTCGAGTCGCGCCGCGAGCGTTTCCCCCTCCACATACTGCATGACGAGGTATTCGATTTCTCCTTCGCGTCCGACGTCGTGAACGACGCAGATGTTGGGATGATCGAGGCTCGAGATCGCACGCGCCTCACGCTCGAAGCGGGCGCGCAGAGCCGGATCGGCGAGGAAGTCTCCGAGCAGCGTCTTGATCGCGACCGTGCGATCGAGCCGCGTATCTCTGGCCTTGTAGACCTCCCCCATACCGCCCGCGCCCAGGGGTGCGAGGATCTGGTAGGGACCTAGACGCGCACCTGGAAGCAACGGCATGAAGTGGAGGGATTATACCGAGCGCCGTGTAGTTGATCAGGCAATTGGGGGTGTGCTATATCGAAGGCCCTCATGCTGAAGCTCCTTACAACAACCACGCTGACCATCGCGTTAACCGCAAGCTCTGCCTTAGCCCAGGACACACGCACCGACGAGATCGCTCGCGCCCAGGCCGACAAGGCAAGCCGACTCACGCCCAACGTCGCCAATCAGACCGAGAAGACAGTCGCATGGCTCGAAGGGCATTTCACCGATCCGAACACGGCCTATCTGACGTTCGGCGGACTCTATCCCTCGTCAGGCTTCGCGCCCGGCGTCGCCGTGCGTCGAGCTTTCGGGCACGCCCGGTTGAACGCTGGCGGCGCGTATTCGGTTCGTTCCTACAAGAAGGTTTACGCGTCGCTCGACTTTCCGGAACTCCTCAACGACAAGCTCGAGATTCAGACCCACGTGAACTGGACGGACGCAACACAGGTCCCTTTCTACGGAATCGGCAACGACACTTCGAAGGACGCCCGCGTCAATTACGGGCTTGAAGGGTTCGATGCGGGCGGCTCAGTGGCGCTGAAGCCAGTGCGGTGGTTCGCGGTCGGCGCCGGGCTCTCGATGCTTCAGATCGAGGATCGCGGCGGTGAAGGCAGCGATCCCTCGATCGACACGATCGCCGGAACCGGCGTGCCGGGCCTCTTCATCGACACGAACTACCGCGATGTGACCGCCTTTGCACGGATCGACTGGCGCGAGTCTCCCGGCTACACCCGGCGCGGCGGTCTCTACTCGCTCTCGCTGCATGACATGAAAGAGAGTGACAATCCCCTGAGCTTCCGCCGCGTCGATGCCGAGGTGCAGCAGTTCCTGCCGATCCTCAACGAGCACTGGGTGCTGGCCGTCCGCGGGCTCGTCCAGACGACCGACGTGGACGATGACAACGTGGTGCCGTACTACCGGTTGCCAACGCTCGGCGGTTCGAAGCGGCATCGCGGCTACGCCGACTTCCGCTTCCAGGATCGCCACATGATGCTGATCAGCGGTGAGTACCGGTGGATCCCGTCCCGGGTCATCGACATGGCGCTGTTCGTGGACACCGGCAAGGTCACTGCCGACCGCCGCGACCTCGACTTCGATGGTCTGAAAACCGCGTACGGCATCGGCCTGCGTGTGCACGGACCTAATTTCACCCCGCTGCGGTTCGACGTCGCGCACGGCAAGGACGGCTTCCGATTCCACATCACCGGAGGCATCGCTTACTAGCAGGACCTGAACAATGCGTCCTGCTAATGGAAAATCGAAAATGGAAAATGGAAAAGCATTCCGCTTAACGCTCGCGGCGCTCGCTGCCGTCGTTGCCCTGTCCACCGTCGCTGGCGGGCAGAAGCCCCGCTTCTACTCGGACGACCCGCTGGCGCGCGTGCCCGACACGCAGGACGCCGCGAAGGTCCAGTCGAAGGAAGTGAACCTGGTCTACGACGAGGCCAGTAATCTGCTCGGCAAGCCGGGCGATCCCGAGATGAATCGGCGCGCGCAGAGCGTCAACACCATCGACGAAGTGCCGGACTCGAGCTGGTTCACCAACCGGATCCTCGGCGGCAAACCGCTCACCGCCGAAGACGTGGCCCGTGGACCGAACACGGGTGAAGGCCCAGCCGCGGGCAAGTGGCTCGTCGCCGCCGGTAAGAGCGACGGCATCACGCCCGGGTTCACGATCCTCGATTCCGCCGGCGTGCGCTGGTTCATCAAGTTCGACCCGCGCGACTACCGCGAGATGATGAGTGGCGCCGAAGTGACGGTGACGAAGCTGTTCCACGCGCTCGGCTACTACGTGCCCGAAAACCACGTGACCCGGCTGACGCGCGACATGCTCACGATCGGCGAGCGCTCCAAGATCACGGCCGCCGATGGCGGCGAGCGCAAGCTCACCGACCGCGACATCGATCGCCTGCTCCGCATGGCGGCGAAGGAGCCGGACGGCTCGTATCGTGTCGTCGCCAGCAAGGCCGTCGAAGGCCGGCCGGTCGGCCCGTTCCTCTACGCCGGGACCCGTTCCGACGACCCGAACGACGTCGTCCCGCACGAACACCGGCGGGAGCTGCGCGGGCTCCGCGTCTTCGCGGCATGGACCAATCACGTCGACACCAAGGCGATCAACTCGCTCGACACGCTGGTCCAGCAGGACGGCCGGACGACCGTTCGGCATCACCTGATCGACTTCGGCTCGACGATGGGCAGCGCGTCGGTCAAGCCGCGCGAGTACGATGAAGGCCACCACTACATCTTCGATCCGGGTAAGACTCTCAAGGTCATGCTCGGACTCGGCCTCTATATCCCGTCGTTCCATTTCGTGGACTATCCCGGGATCCGCTCGGTCGGGCACTTCTCCGCCGACCGGTTCGAGCCGGCGGAGTGGAAGCCGCGCGTGCCGAACCCCGCCTTCATCCGCGCCCGGCCTGACGACACGTTCTGGGCGGCGCGGCGCGTGATGGCGTTCACCGACGAGATGATCCGCGCCGCCGTCCGCACCGGACGGTACTCGGATCCGGCCGCCGAGAAGTTCATCGCCGATACGCTCATCGCCCGCCGCGACGCGATCGGCCGGGCCTGGCTCACGAACGTGAACCCGGTCGTCGACCCGGCTCTCGATGCGTCCGGCGCGCTGAAGTTCGTCAATGCGGCGGTGGCGGCGGGTGTTGCAAAGGCGCCCACGTCATACGAGGTGTCATGGTTCACATTCGACAACGCAACGGGAGCCTCCACGCCGATCGGTGCGCCGGCAACGGCCGCAGGCGAGCAGGCGACCGCGCCCTCCTCGCTGCCGGCTTCGGACGGCGCCTTCGTCCGCGTCCAGATCAGGGCCGTGGACGGACCGCACCCGTCGTGGACCACCCCGGTTCAGGCATACTTCGTTCGTAGCGGACAGGGCTGGAAACTGGTCGGCTTCGAACGGTTGCCCGACAGCACCGCACGGAACATGGGGACACGTTGATCATCACCGCCTGGCGCGTCGGTCTGCTGGCAGGAACCTGTCTGCTGTTTTCCCCGTTCCAGGCCGACGCCGTCCAGGGCACGGCCGGCAAGGTCGTCGCGACGATCACGACGCTCGAGGGCACGGTGCACATGCCCGGGATGCAGGTGGAGCTGCGGGACCCGGAACGCACCATGGTCATCGCCAGGACGATGACCGACGGCTCCGGGCAGGTCACCTTTTCGGACGTGCAGCCGGGGAAGTACATCATCTCGGTGTCGCGGCCCGGGTTCATCACCCGCGACTCGGCAGTCTTCACGGTTCGCGCCGGTGAGACAGCCCAGGTCCTGCTCGATACCCGCATGACGTTCACGCCGCCGGACGTCGAGGTGCGCGCCGATCGGCCGTCGCCGACCAACAGCGTCCAGCCGGTATCGATGAGCGACATGCTCTCGGGCACGCTCTTCGAAACGGCGCCCCTGCAGGGCGACGACTTCCGCAGCCTCCTCCCCCTCCTCCCGGGCGTCGTCCGGGACGGCAACGGGCGGTTGCGCATCAGGGGTGGGCAGCCGACCACGGGCGCCCTGCAGGTCAGCAGCGCCAGCCTGATCGACCCGTCCACGGGCGATTTCGACCTTGATCTGCCGGCACAGAGCGTCGAGTCGGTCGAGGTTCTCGCCAATCCGTTTGCTGCCGAGTACGGGCGTTTCACGACCAGCATCACGCAGATCCGGACCCGCAGCGGGACCAACGACTGGAACGTCTCCTTCGGCAACCTGGTGCCGCGGTTCCGCAGCATGTTCAGAGGGATTCGTGGGTTCGAGCCACGTTTTTCGGTGCGCGGTCCGATCCGCAAGGACCGCGTCTTCTTCAACCAGGACCTGCAGTTCCGCTACGTTGCCACGCCGGTCAAGAGCCTGCCGGACGAACCCGAAGTCGACCTCCGCAGCCTCGATTCGTTCACCAGGATCGACGCGGTGCTGTCGCCCCGCCACCTGCTCAGCGGCGGCTTCATCATCTTCCCGCGCGAGCTGGAAAGGGTGACGATGAACACCTTTCGGCCGCCTGAAACGGCGCCCGACATGAACCAGGAGGGATTGTCGGCAGGTATCGTCGACCGCTTCGCGATCTGGACCAACCTCGTCGTTGAAACGACGCTGTCGATACGCAAGTTCGAGGTCGACGTCAACACCGAGAACCTGGCGCCCATGGTCTATGCGCCGCAGACCCAGAGCGGCGGATACTTCAACGACCAGGATCGCGACGTCAGCAGCTTCCAGTGGGTGCAGGCCTTCAGCCTTTCGCAGGACCACTGGCGCGGCGAGCACGTCTTCAAGTTCGGCATCGACCTGCAGCGCTCGATCTACGACGGCGAGAGCGCCAGCCGTCCGGTAGAGATCCGGCGCCTGGATGGATCGCTTGCCGAGCGGATCGACTTTGGAGCACCGACGGTCCAGGGCGTGAAAGGCTCGGAAATCGCGCTCTTCGCGCAGGACCGGTGGCGGTTGAATTCACGCCTGACCTTCGAGTTCGGGTTGCGGCTCGATCGCGATGGCGTGGTCGAGGGCGTCAACTGGTCACCGCGCGCCGGCGCGGCCTTCAGCGTGCTGCCGGAAGGACGCGGCATCCTGCGCGGCGGCTACGGGAAGTTCGTGCAGCGCACACCACTCAACGTCGATGCGTTCACGTCGTTCGAGCCGCGCACCGTCACCCGTTTCGAGACCGACGGCACCAGCCTGAGCGGCCCCGTCACCTTTACCCACCGCGTCGTCGGTTCACTCGAGACACCGGAGGCGTACGTCGGCAACCTCGAATGGGATCAGCGCTTCGGCCGCCGCGTCCTGCTCAAACTCGCCGGGCTCGTGCGCAATGCCTCCCACGAATACGTCCTCACGCCCGACCAGGAGTCACGCGAACTCCTGCTTTCGAGCACCGGTACGTCGCGCTATCGAGAGCTCGAGTCTACCGTCCGTTACATGAGTGGCGCCCGCCGCGACCTGACTTTTTCATACGTCTGGGCAAGCGGCAGGACCGATCTGAACAACTACGACCAGTTCTACGGCAACTTCCGGAATCCCGATCGTCCGCCCCAACGAGAATGGCCCCTCACCCGCGGACGTGCCGCACCGCTTCCTGGTCCGCGGCACCGTCGGCCTGCCGTGGCAAGTGGACATGGCCCCCGTCCTCGAGGTGCGATCGGGTTTCCCGTGGTCGGCGGTGGACGAGTACCAGGACTTTGTCGGTGAACGCAATCGCACCGGCCGGCTGCCGACCGTCACGACCCTGGACATGTCGCTCGTGCGCCCGTGGAAGGTCAAGAAATACCGGTTCCGCGCCGGCATCCGCGTCTACAACCTCCTCGGCAAGTCCGCGCACCGGGACATCCAGACCAACGTGACCTCGCCGTTTTACGGGGAGGCCTACAACCCGATCGAGCGCTCGATCGGGTTCGTATTCGGCAGCGCCAAGTAGGCCCGCCTTCGCCCGCCTTCGCCCCTTCGGGGCTTCGGCGGGGCTTCGGCGGGGTTAGCCCAGCCTGATACAATCAGGGCCTTCACGGGCTTCCATTCACCTCCGGTACCGACGCGATCTCGATGGATCCAACCGTCGTTTCCCACTACCGTCTGCTCGACCGCCTCGGCGAAGGCGGCATGGGCGTGGTCTATCGCGCGGAAGACCTCAGGCTCGGCCGTGAAGTTGCCGTCAAGCTGCTGAGGACCAACCCGAATACACCGTCTGAATGGCTGGTCCGCTTCGAGCGTGAAGCCCGGCTCGCGTCGTCGCTCCAGCATGCTCACATCTGCACCATTCATGAGCTCGGCGAGCACGAAGGGCAGCCGTTCATCGCCATGGAGCGGCTCGACGGGCACACGATCCGGCACCTGATCGAAGCCGGACCGATCCCGCTCTATCGCGTGCTCGACTTCGCCCGCCAGGTCGCGGATGCGCTCGACGCCGCGCATCGCCGCGGCATCATCCACCGCGACATCAAGCCGGCCAACCTCTTTGTCACCTACGGCGACCACCTCAAGGTCCTCGACTTCGGGCTGGCCAAGACGACGGCTGCCGATCCGCCGACGGCGACCATGGCACCGACGCTGCCCGGTTCGTCACCAACGCTTGCGGCGGCGGTGCCACCCGACGTCACGGGAACAGGCGTCGCGGTGGGCACGGCCGCGTACATGTCGCCGGAACAGGCGCACGGCCAGCCACTCGACGCGCGGTCGGACCTGTTCTCGCTCGGCAGCGTCCTCTACGAGATGGCGACCGGGCGGCGGGCGTTTGGCGGCGACGACATGGCGCTGATTGCGATGCGGATCGTCAACGGCATCCTGGTGCCGCCGCGGACGGTCGATCCCAAGATCCCGGAGTACGTCGAGGCCATCATCCTGAAGCTGATGGCCAACGAGCCGAAGGATCGCTATCAGTCCGCTGCCGAACTGCTCGTCGACATCCGCGCCGCGCTTCAGCACCTGGATCCAGCGTCCGGCATGTCGCCGATCAGAACCGCGCTCCCCGCCGCGGCGGGATCCCGTCCGTCGCGGCTGCGCTGGACGCTGGCGGCCGGTGCAGGCGTCGTGCTGCTGGCCGGCGTTGCCGGCTATTCGTGGCTCGCCCCCCGGGGGACGGCGTTGACGGAGAGCGACACGATTCTGATTGGGGCGTTCGAGAACACGACTGGAGAACCCCTACTCGACGACACGATGCTGACGGCGCTGCGGGAACGCATCAGGCAGTCGCCGTTCCTCGAGATCGTGTCAGATCAGCGCATCCGCGAGACGCTGCGGTCGATGAATCGCAGCGAAGACGACCCGCTCGTGAAGGGCGTCTCGCGCGAGGTCTGCGAACGGCTGGGACTGAAGGCCATGCTGGAAGGATCGATCAGCCGCCTCGGCACGAGCTACGTCATCAGGTTGGACGCCATCGAGTGCCAGAGCGGCGAAACGCTGGCACGCGAACAGGCGGAAGCCTCGGACTTCCAGAACGTGCTCAAGGAGCTCGGCGCACTCTCGTCTCGGATGCGCACGAAGCTCGGCGAGTCGCTGCCCTCGCTCGAGCGCTTCGACGTCCCGATCGAACAGGCGACGACGCCTTCACTGAACGCACTGAAGGCGTATGCGCTGGGCCTGGAAGAGCGGCGGCGCGGCCGCGAGCTCGAGTCGGTAGCCTTCTTCAACCAGGCCATCGAGCGGGACCCGGAGTTTGCGTCCGCCTACGCGACGCTGTCGACGGTCTACGGCAGCCTCGGCGAGTGGAAGCGCAGCGAAGAATACGCGCGTCTTGCTTATGCCCGCGAGGCCAAGGTCAGTGAGCGCGAACGCCTCTTCATCACCTACCAGTACCACGATCGCGTGACCGGTAACCAGGAGAAGGCCGCCAGCACGCTGCAGTTGTGGAAAGCGATGTACCCGCGTGAATGGCGGCCGGTAAATGCGCTCGCACTGGTCCATCACCGGATGGGTCAGCATCAGCTCGCCATCGATGAGGCGGAGGAAGCGCTGCGGCGAGGGCCCGACCAGACGTTGCCGCTCTCCAACCTCGCCAGTGCCTATCGTGCGCTCGGGCGTTACGACGAAGCGAAGAAGACCGGTGAACGCGCTGTCGCGCTCGGAATTGAAACGACCCCGACACGCCGGCTGCTCTACCAGATCGGGATGATGCTCGGCGACGGATCGGCTGCCGCGCACCGCGCGTGGGCGAAGGACCGTCCGCGTGAGTTCGACCTGGTCTCGGCGGAGGCCCAGGTGGCCGCCTACCAGGGCCGTCTCTCGGAATCACTGGAGCTGTACCGCCGGGCCATCGACATGGCCAAGGCACGCGATCTCGAAGGCACCGCCTCAGGCTTCGCGGCGCATCTCGCGTGGACGGAGGCGCTTTATGGCGGCAAGGACGCGGCGGCTGGCGTCCGCCGCGCACTCGCGCTGGTCGAATCAGATCCTGACCGCCCGGGTGCGATCCCGCGCTTCCGCGCCCCTGGCGCCCTCGCGCTGGCGGGCTTTGGCGCCGAGGCGCTGCCGGTGGTGACGCAAGCCGAAGGGAGCTACCCAGAGGCAACGTTCGTGCGGACGGTGCTCGCGCCGGTGACGCGTGCCGCGATCGCGCTGCGCCAGGGCAAAGCCGACGAGGCGCTCAAGGCGCTCGAGCCGGCGGCGCAGACGGAACTGGGGACGGCTGCCGGCCTGGTCCCCGCGTATCTACGCGCCGAGGCGTTCATGGCGAAGGGCGCATTCAGCGACGCGGCTCGCGAGTACCAGAAGGTCCTGCAGAACCGTGGCGTGGATCCGTTTGCCCAGGTACTTCCGCTCGCACAGCTCGGTCTGGCCCGCGCCGAGGCGCGCGGCGGAAACATCGATGCGGCCCGCCGTGCCTACGACGAGCTCTTCACCCTGTGGAAAGGGGCGGAACCGGACTTCGCGCCCCTTGCGGCAGCGCGCGCCGAGTACGCGCGGCTGACGACCCCGCCTTCGATCCCGTGACGACGCCCCAGCGGATCTCGCACTACGAAGTGGTCGAGCGGATCGGACGCGACGGTCCAATCGAGATCTATCGCGCGCGGGACCTGCGCCTCCAGCGCGACGTGGCGCTCAAGCTGCTCGGGCTGGAAGCGATGAAGCAGCCGGACGCGCTCGAGCGATTCCGGCGCGAAGCGCGCATCGCCTCGCTCGTCACGCATCCGCACATCTGCACCGTCCATGATTCCGGTGAACAGGACGGGCGCGCCTTTCTCGTCTGCGAGCTGCTCGACGGCTGCGCGCTCGACGAGACGGTCTCAAAGGATGGGGCGCTGGCGCCGGACCGCGTCATCGACCTCGGGATCCAGCTTGCCGATGCCCTCGCCGCCGCCCACCGCCGCGGCATCGTCCATGCGAATTTGAAACCGTCGAACGTTTTCATTACCAACGACGGACACGTGAAGCTGCTGGAGCTCGGCGCCGCCGGTGCGGCGGCTTCGTCGGACCAGGGCCGCAGCCACTCGCGCAGCACCGATTCACATACGACCTCGGTGACACCGGTGCCGGCCATCCCCGCCGAAGTCACGGGAGATTTCTTTCATCCGTATCTCTCGCCCGAACAGGTGAACGGTCAGCCCGCGGATGCCCGGAGCGACATCTTTGCCGCCGGCGCGTTGCTGTACGAGATGGCCACCGGCGTGCCGGCGTTTGGCGGGTCAACCGTCGCGGGGATCGCCGCGGATATCAACGGCAAGGTGCCGGACCGTCCGCGGGTTCGTCGCCCGATCCTCCCCGCCGCACTCGACGAGACCATCATGAAGGCGCTCGACAAGGTGCCTGACAACCGGTTCCAGCGGGCCTCGGAGCTCCTCGATGACCTCCGGCGCGCGCGCCGCGCGCTCGATCGGCAGGGCCAGTCCACGGCATGGTTTGGCGGCCGGGGACGCATGCCGGCAATCGCCGCGGGCGTTGTTCTACTCGTCGCGCTGATCGGCACCGCGCGGTGGTGGTGGAAGTCGGGGAATGAGCCGGTTCCGGAGCGCAGCACCATCCTCGTCAGTCACATCGCCAACGGCACGGCGGACCCGGACTTCGACGGCACCTTGCGCGAAGCCGTCTCGGTCTACCTGGCGCAATCGCCGTACCTGGATCTCGTATCCGACGAGCGGATCCGCGGCATGCAGCAGCAGATGGGTCGCAAGCCGGGCGAGCCGATGCCGCACGCCGTGGCCGCGGAGCTCTGCCAGCGGCTCGGGCTGCAGGCGATGCTCGAAGGCAGTGTGTCGGCCGTCGGCAAAACGACGGTCGTGGCGCTCGCGGCCACCGACTGCCACACGAGTGCAACGATCGCGAAAGTGGACAAGAGTGTCGAGCGCAAGGAAGACGTCCTGCGTGCTCTCGGCGAGATCACGGCCTCGATCCGCAGCTCACTCGGTGAATCCGGCGCCTCGCTCGCCCGCAACAACACACCGATCGAGGAAGCGACGACGCCGTCGCTCGAGGCGTTGAAGGCCTACACCGAGGCGTTCGCGCGGCGCGCCGCCGGTGCCGAAGTCGAGGCCGTGGCGCTCCTCGAGCGCGCGATCGCAATCGATCCGCAGTTCGCGCTCGCGCACACCACGCTGTCGAGCATCTACGGGGGATTCGGCGAGACCGGCCGCAGTGAAGAGTACGCGCGGTTCGCGTACGAGCACCGCGAGCGGGTCAGTGAACGCGAGCGGTTGTTCATCACTTACCAGTTTCACGACCGCTATACCGGCGACCAGCTGAAGACGCGCGAAGCGCTGGAGGTGTGGAAGCGGACCTATCCGCGTGACTACCGTCCGTCGAACGCGCTTGCTCTCCTGCTGATCCGCCTGGGTGACTACGCCGGCGCCGTCACCGAGGCTGAGGATGCGATGCAGCGCAATCCGCTTCACGCTTTTCCGCGCTCGAACCTGGCGCACGCCTACCGCGGTGCCGGCCGATATACCGAAGCCCGCCAGGTGGCCGAGCGGGCGATGGCGGAGAACCTCCAGACCGTGCCGATGCGGCGGCTGCTGTATCAGTTGGGTGAGCTGCTCGCGGATCCGGCGTTGTCGCAAGCACAGATCGACTGGGCCGCCACGCAGCAGCGCAGCTTCGATATGAGCGGCGCGCGCGGGCAGGTCGCGATCTATCACGGCCGCGTGGAGGAAGCGCGCCGGCTGTTCGCCGAGACGATGAAGGAGGCGACCGAGCGAGGGTTTCCGCAGGTGGCGTCCGGCTATGCGGCGCAGGCGGCGTTTGCGGAAGTCGTCTACGGCTATGGCCGTCCACCCGTCGAGCAGGCCCGCCGAGTCGTCCGCAGCGATACCGCGTACGAGCCGCAGCTGAGGGCCGCCACCGCGATGGCGCTCGGCGGTGAGCCGGCCGAAGCCGACGCGCTCGTCCGCCGCCTGCGTGGCGTGCGTCCGCAGGACACGCTGCTGCAGAACGCTTACCTGCCTGTCGTCGAGGCCGCGGCGTTACTGGCGCGCGGCAATGCGGCCGCCGCGGTCGAGCAACTCCGCCGCGCCGCACCGTACGAGAACGGCATCGTCGCCGCCCTGCTGCCGGTGTATGTCCGCGGTGAGGCGAAGTTGCGCGCCGGTGCCGCCGACGAAGCGGCGCGCGAGTTCCAGTCGATCCTCACGCACCGCGGCGCGGACCCGTTCTCGCCGGTCGTGGCGCTCGCCCACCTCGGTCTGGGCCGCGCCTACGCGCGCACCGGCGCGACCGCGGAGAGCCGCGCCGCGTATGAGGCGCTGTTTGCGATCTGGTCCGGCGCCGACCCCGACCTCCCCGTCCTGCGCCAGGCGCGCGAGGAGTACGCGGCCATCAAATAACGTGCGACGTGCTGCGTGCGACGTGCGGACGTGCAGTGCGAGGTGCTACGTGCGACGTGCTCGTGCTGCGTGCTGCGTGCGAGGGAGGGGTCAGATCTTGTTTCTTGCACGATCGTCCCCTCTGAGTGACAGCGTGAGCGCGCCACCCGCATTCTTGACCGGGCGCGCTGAGGCTGTCACCTGAAGCGGTCGATCGTGCAAGAAACAAGATCTGACCCCAACGCGTGACCCCAACGCCGCTACTTTTTGGCGCGAGCCTTTTCGAGCGCCTCGAGGGCCTGCAAGACTTCCTGTCGCGCCGCTTCGCGGGCCCGCTCGTCCTTCGTCTCGCGGTACTTGTGTATCGCTTTCTGGAGCGTCCACTGGAGCAGTAGCGAGGTGGTCGCGACTGTCGCGCCTTCGCCGCTCGAAAACGCGGCGTAACCCTGGACGTCTTCGGGCGTCACCATCTTCAGGAACTCCTGGTGCGTCATCGAGCCATGCGGCACGGGACCGCCGGTCCAGTCTGGCCCGAGGATCTCCTGGATCGTTGGCTTCTCGCCAAACACCTGCACGCGGAAGACCGGCCTGTCCTTGGCGTCGAAGCGAAGCATCGGCGTCCGTGCCAGCGCGCGCTGGACGCGTTCGAGCGACACCGGCAAGTCGTCCGGATCGATCTTGACGCTGTTCGGATCGGGTTTAGCTGGAGCCTGGGTGGACGGTGGTGGCTGCGTTTGCGCAGCGCTAAGCGGCGTGAATGCGATTGCGAGGACCAGCAAGGAGCAAGCGAGTAGCATCGTCCACCTGCCTTCGCTTCACATTAGCCCGATTGCCGCTGTTTGTCGCGATGGCTCAGCGGCTGGCGGGCCGGCGGACAGGGAGGGGTCAGATCTTGTTTCTTGCGCGATCGTCTCCTCAGAATGACAGTCGAGCGTAGGCCGCTAGAATTCGATCGGCGGCCACGCTGTCACCTGAAGAAGTCACTCGCGCAAGAAACAAGATCTGACCCCTCCCCCCTCGCGGAGGCCCCTCTTGCGTTCAGTTCTTGCCCCAACTCCTGGACCGCGTCGATCAGCGAGCGGACCTTCGCGGCGTCCTTGGCGGACGCAGCGTCCTTCTCCAGCTCGCCGGCAAGCCGCGACAGTGTCTGCCGCTTGGCCGAGGACGACGCCTTCTCTGCTGCAGTCAACGCCTTGCGGCTCGCGGCGATCCGCTCGGCCTGCAGACCCGACGTACGCTCCAGCTGATCGAGGTAGGCGCGCGCCTTGGCGAAGCTTGGCGGCCACACGATCTTCCGCTGCTCCTGCGCGTTGAGGAAGTCCCATTTCACCGTCTTGGCGGCATCGATCTCGTTCTGCGAGATCAGTCCGCTCGGCAGCAGCTCGTAGATGTCGAGCCCGCGCGCGATCTCGGAGCTGACGATCATCCCGTTGTACCAGTAGACCGACCAGGATCCGCCGCTGACCAGACGCTCGGTGTCGACCGGACCGCGGTCGTAGTACGCGATCTCGACCGGCTTGGCGACATCGGTCCAATCGAAGACCGAGATCCCGCCCTGGTACCAGCCCTGGACCATCACTTCACGTCCGGGGATCGGGATCAGCGAGCCGTTGTGCGCGACGCAGTTCTCGAGCGAGGTCTGTGCCGCCGGCATCTTGTAGTAGCTCTTGAAACGCATCTTGCGTTCTTCGATCGTGAAGAGCGCATTGGCACCCCATTCGTACTTGTCGGTATCGCGGCAGCGCGGCGCCGAGCCGCCACCCCACTCGTCCGAGAACAGGATCTTGCTGGCGTCGTTGCTGAACGTCGCCGAGTGCCAGAACGACATGTTGATGTCGGCGGCTTCGTCGATGCGCTTCGGATTGGGCACGTCCGAGATGTCGAGCAGCAGTCCGTAACCACCGCACGCACCGCCGGCGAGCCCCATCTCTGGATACACGGTGATGTCGTGGCACTGGTTCGGACCGGTGTTCTCACGAGGACGTCCACCGCGGCCAGCACCTGCGGCCGCAGCTGCCCCGGCGGCCGGCGGCGTTGTACCAGTTGCGGGCGGCGGCGTTGCGCCCGTCGCGGGCGGTGGCGTCGTGGCGGGCGGCGTTGCGCCCGTCGCCGGTGGCGTTGTCGCAGGCGGCGGTGTTGCGCCGGTCGCGGGCGGCGTTGCGCCAGTCGCAGGCGGTGGCGTTGCACCTGCAGCACCCGCTCCCCCACGTCCCGGCTCCACACGCCGCGGCGGCGGTGCCAGGCCCTGGAAGATGCGCGGCGAGCTCACGATCGCGGCCTTCTGCGGCGCGGCGAGCGGAACCTTGATGACTTCGAGACGGAAGCGGGCCCCCTCCGGATCATCGATCGGGCCGTCCTTGCAGCCGGCGAGTTCCTCACCCGACCGCACGCGCGAGGAGCCCGAGATGTAGATGTAGACGTTCTCCTTGTCGCGCGGGTCGGTCACCACCGTGTGCGTGTGCGAGCCGCGGCAGGTCTGGACGTTCGCCACCGACTTTGGATTCTTGATGTCGGAGATATCGAAGACGCGGATGCCGCGCAGGCGATCGGGGCTCACCGGCTCCGGCACGCCCTGGATCCCGCAGTCGACGCGGCCTGTCTGTCCTTCACCCGAGACGAACAACAGGTTGTTGTAGACCGACACGTCACTCTGTGATGCCGGGCAAACGTAGTTGAGGACCGCCACCGGCTTGGCCGGGTTCGTCACGTCGAACACCTGGAATCCGTTGTAGTTCCCCTGGACGACGTATTTGCCGGTGAAGGCGAGGTCGGAGTTGGTGACGCCGCGGAACTTCTCTCCTGAAGGCGTAGTCGAGACCAGGCGCAGGTTCCACGCCGCCTGTGCGGCATCCCAGTAGCCGGGTTTCAATCCAACGCGAGGATCCGGCGTCGGCGCTGTGGCCGAGACGATCGGCTTCACCGGCGCCGGCATCACCGCCGGTGGAGCGGGCGGCGGAGGCGGCGGCGTGCCGCGGCCACGTCCAGCAGCACCGCGGCCGGCAAAGGGATCATCCGGCGTCGTGGCCGGTGGCTGCTGACCCGCGGGCGGTTGCGTCGCGGGCGGTTGCGTCGTCGTCGGTGGCTGCGTCGTCGGCGGCGGCTGCACTGGCGGCTGCTGCGCCGACATGTTTACTGCACCGACGATCGCTGCGGCCATCACGGTCGCCAATCCAAAGCGTTGCCATCTCATCGTGTCGCTCCGTTCACTGGGGTTCACTTCTTACTCGACATCGCGTCGAGCATCTTCTGCATGAAATCGATCTCGGTCGTCTGGTCGGCGTAGACGTCAGACGCGAACTTGAACATGTCATCGTCCTGCAAGGAGCCGTAGGCTTCGAACAGGTCGTCCACCATGCTCAAGGCGCCCTCGTGGTGCTTGATCATGCCGAGAAGAAAGAGGCGGTCCCATTCAGGCCCGCGCGCCTTGTCGAGCGCGGTCATCTCTTCAGGTGTCAGCATGCCCGGCATCAGCATGTCGTGCGAGACGCCGTTCAACGTGTGCTTGTGATGCGTGGCGTCAGCGGCCGGGACAACCTGTCCGCGGTCGCGGAGCCAGTTGCGCATCAACGTAATTTCATCGCTCTGGGCGACGAGAATCCGCTCGCAGAGGATCCGGACGTCCTCACGCGCGCCGTGGCTCTTGGCCATCTTCGCCATGACCACGGCCTGGGCATGGTGCGGGATCATGCCCTGCATAAAGGTGACGTCGGCCTGGTTGTAAGGCCCGCGAACGAGGTCGGGCCTGGCCTTGGGGTCCGGCCCCTGCTGCGCGGCGCCCATGAGTGGAGCGGTCAGGGCCAGTACGAGGGCGGTGATGATCAGTCGTCGGTGCTGGAGCATTGAGGGGGGTGTTCCGTGGGACGAATTGTATATCGGCGGTGGGGGTCAGATCTTGTTTCTTGCACGATCGTCCTCTCGACCGGACACCTGGAGGTCCACTACGAACTTGACGACGAGGTGGGATTGGCGGTAGTGTCCGTTCCCTTCGCGGACGACTCGTTCCACGTCAACAGCAGACAAGGAGGGTGTCATGCGGCTCAAAGGTTTAGGTCTCGCGGGAATCCTCGCCGGCGTCCTGGTCACAATCGTCAGCTTCACCGCTCCCTCGCGGGCCGAGGCCAGCATCCACGAGATCATCGCGGCGATGTGCCGAGCCGGGGGTGAAGAGGTCGTGCCCTACGGTCAGAACAAGGACGGCAATTCGTTCCTGCGCGCGCTGCAGGCGAGCGGTTTCCTGACATCAATCGAGGAGACCGACACCGCGGTCATCCTCCACTTCGACGCGACGGTCCCGAACTCCAAGTTCGTATCCCTCGGCTTCGACTTCACGATCCCTGATTTCATCGCACCGGGTGTGGACCTGGTCCTCAGTCCGCTGGTGGTACCGAACCTGGACTTCCCCGCACACGCTCGCTGCAACAACCTCCGGTAGGAACGGTCCGCGGAGGGGTCACCGCGGAGGGGTCAGATCTTGTTTCTTGCATGATCGTCCTCTCCGCGAGACACCTGAGATCGCAGGAATCGACCGCCGCCCACACGGACTGGCGCTAGTTCCTGCAACATCCGGCACCGCAATCGTCAAAATCTCCTTCGTATTCGCAATCCTGGGCCGGGTCCGCACCTTGCGGACCTCGGATCCCATGAGCCGTCCACTACGCGTGCACGTTCCCGGAGTTCTGGTCCACGTCTTCTCGCGCGGCAACGACAAGGGACGCATCTTCATCGACGACCAGGATTGCGAGTCCTTTCTGGACCTTTTGCGGACGACGAGCGAGCGCTTCGGCGTCGAGTGCGTCACGTATTGCCTGCTCGACAACCACTACCACCTGCTCGTCGTCCCGCACGAGCACACCGTGTCGCGACTGATGCAGCAACTGAACTCGCGACACTGCCAGCGCTTCAACCGCCGGCACGGTCACGTAGGACATGCGCTCCAGGGACGGTTCGGTTCCCGCCTCGTGCAGGACGGCGAGTACGCGCGGACTGTACTGCGATACCTCGCGCTGAACCCGGTCGCCGCCGGACTCGTCGACACGCCGGACGCCTGGCGCTGGAGTGGCTACCGCGCCGCTCTCGGGCTAGACGCCACGCCCGATTTTCTCGCGCTGCAGTACGTGTGGGCCGCCTTCGGCACGTCCGATCCGGACGTTGGCCGCGCGCGGCTCGTCGAATTCGTTCGCGCCGGTTTCGAGGACGTCTTTCCCAACCCGCTCCTCCACGGCGACGAGCGTCTCGCCCGACAGATCGCGTCCAAGATTGAGCCACACCAAGCGAATCCCGACTTCACATACCCCTGCCGGTTCGCCACGCGCCTTACGCTGAGCGCGTTACTGGACGGCTGCGTGGATCGAGTCAGCCTCGAGGATGGGGCCTATGCAGCGTTCTACCGGCACGGCTACACGCTGGCGGCTATCGGTGGCGTGGTCAGTCGGGATCCGTCGACGGTCTGCCGGTGGATTCAGCGAGCCGCGGCTCGCATGGTCAGAGGATGCCGAGTGTCACCTGGCGGAGTCATTCGTGCAAGAAACAAGATCTGACCCCTCCGGCAGCAGCGCCGCGACGGCATCCACGAGCCGGACGGCGTCAATCGGTTTGGAGAGGTGAATCTGGAACCCGGCAGCACGCGCCTGGTCGGCGTCTTCGTGCCTGGCGTACGCGGTCAGCGCGATGGCAGGTGTGACGATACCCTGGCGCCGCAGCGACTGCATCAGCGAGTAGCCGTCCTCTTCGGGCATCCGGATATCGGAGATCAGGACGTCGGGCGGCCCCGCCAGGATCTCGCGCCTGGCGTCACGCGCGTTGGTGACGGTCTCCACATAGGCGCCCTCTTCCTCCAGCGTCACCCGCACCAGGTCACGCGCATCCTCATCGTCTTCCACCACCAGGACGCGAGCCGATTCGAGCCGATGGGTCACCGAAGCCACCCGTGGTTTCGTCGTGACGGCCGCACTCACAGGTTGGATCGCGGGCTGGTGCACTGGCAGCGTCACCGTGAAGGTCGCACCAAGACCGGCGCCGCCGCTCTCGGCCCGAACGCTGCCGCCGTGCAGCTGAACGATGTGACGGACGATCCCGAGGCCGAGACCGAGTCCTGACTGGCTGCGTTGTCGCGGATCGGCCTGGCGGAACCACTCGAACACGTACGGCAGAAAGGCGGACGAGATCCCAACGCCGGTATCGGTAACGGAGAGCACCATCTCGCGGTCGCGCCGCGACAGCAGGACGGTGATCTGCCCCGGCGCCTCGGTGAACTTGATCGCGTTCCAGACCAGGTTGCAGACCACCTGCTCGAGACGCCGCGGATCCGCAAGCACGAGCGCGCCGTTGGTCAGCTGGCTGTGGATCTCGACCTGCTTGGCGATGGCCTGCGGCCGCACCTGGTCGAGCGCCTGTTCGACGACGTCGGCCATCTTTACCGGCTCGCGCGTCATGCGCAGGCGGTTCGAGGCGATGCGCGACACGTCGAGCAGGTCATCGATCAGCCGGCTCTGGGCCCGCGCGCTGCGTTCGATGACGGCGAGGCCGTGCGCCATGCGATCGTCCGGTACATCGGCAGCGCGCAACATGTGCGCCCAACCGAGAACCGCGGTGAGCGGGGTCCGCAGCTCGTGCGACACAGTGGCGAGAAAGTCGTCCTTGGACCGATTCGCCTCCTCGGCTTCGCGCCGCGCCGTCTGTTCTTTCGCCACGAGCTCGGCGAGGTCGTTGGACATTTCGTTGAACGCGTGCCCGAGCGCACGCACTTCCGACGGCCCCCGCAACGGCAGCGGCCGCTCGAAGTGGCCGGACTGGAGCCGGCGCGCCGAGCGCGCCAAACGCCTGACGGGGTCAGAGATCCAGTGCGCCGCGACGAGCGAAAGCGCGATACCGACGATAACGAAGTAAATCACGCGCTCGATCAGCACCGCGCGGAGCCGGTCGGCCGGTGCCAGGGTCTCGTCATAGCGGAGGCTGGCGCCGACACAGACGTCGCCGAGGACGGCGACCGGCCGGAAGCTCTGAAAGCTCCTGACGTTCCTGAAATCGAGATCCACGAATGCGTCAGCACCGGCCCGGCAGCGCGCGAGGAGGGCCTCTGATTCCACCGGTGTCTCGGATGCGTGAGTTGTGGGTGTGAGGAACTGACCGGTCGCCTCGAGAAGAAACAGGTCGGCGCTCCGGCCGAATCCGCCGCCGTCCTCGAAGAACAGCCTGGTGACCTGGTCGTCGTTGAACTGCACCGTCAGCGCCACCGCCGGACGCTTCGCTTGCATCACGTATTCGATGGCGCCGTCCGGAGTGCGCACCACCCGCGCAAGGGTGCCGGGTGCCGGCACGTCCGCGGCGACACGGCGTCCACTCCGTCTCAAGACGCGGTTTCGGTAGGTGAATACCGCTCCAACCGCGCGCTCGCTGGCGCGGTAGTCGTCCACCATCGGACGCACGCAGGTGTCCACCCATGCGAGGCGGCCGGAATCGAGCGGCTCGGCACACAAGGACTCGAGCGTCCTGAGGAAGCCTTCGGCCCGCTGCTGGCGCAACTGGAAAAGCTGCGTGAGGGTTTGTTCCCGGCTGCGCGTGGCGAGGCTCACGTGCCGGGTGGCGTCGGTCTCGAGGTTGGTCCGCAGCGTCCGGTGGGCGGCGGTCGTGAGCACGGCCGCCAATCCAATCAGCAGCCCAACGAACGTGAGCAGCAATTGAAGCGATAGGGGAAGCGCTCTGCGCATAGGACCCTTAACCGCTGGGGTTCAAACTCTCTTGCTACAGCTGTGCCATCCGGTTCAGCTAATTGCCGAGCTAAATCGAAGCTGTCTCGCTAAAAACCGTCCAAACCGGGCCGAATAGGGAAAATCCTACACATCGGCCCGGCCGAACGGCGCGCCAGGTTACTACCGGGGACTATGCCTTTTTGGCGTGCAGCGAGAACGCGGCGCCCTGCGGATCCATGGCGGTTACGACCCAGTCGCCGCCGGGCACTTCCATCGGTCCGTTGAGGATCGTGCCGCCGTTGGCCTTGACCCGGTCGACGGCGGCATTGATCTCGGGGACCAGGAAGTAGATGCCCCAGTTCGGCGGGACGTGCGCCAGTTCCTTGGGCTTGTTCATGATGCCGCCGATCATCCCGTGCGGGCGATTGAACATCTGGTACGTGCCCATCTCCCCCATGTCCATGGCTTCGCTCGGCTGCCACCCGAAGACGTCCTGGTAGAACTTCATCGCCGCCGGTGCGTCGGTGGTCATGAGTTCGTGCCACGAGCCGTCGCCGAGCTGCGGGTCCCCTTCCGGCCGTTCCTCTGCTGGCGTCGGCTCCATGATGTAGAAGGCGGCCCCTTGCGGATCCGTCATCATCTGCAGGCGTCCGACGTTTGGAATATCGATGACGGGAGAGACCTCGCGTCCGCCAAGACGCTTGATGTGCGCGACCGCCTCGCCAAACTTCGGGACGCCGATGTACATCGCCCAGAACGGCGGGAAGGGCATGTCGTCGGGACGCCGCATCAGCCCGGCCACCCCGACATCGCCTTTGCGTTTGAAGACGGTGTAGGGCATCGAAGCGTCAGGGAACGGCGCCGCCGTCCAGCCGACGACGGTCTTGTAAAACTTTTCGGCGGCGGCCGTGTCGGTGGTCATCAACTCGTACCAGACCGGACGGCCGAGGAGAGTGGAAGAGGTTGTGGTCATGCTGTCCTCCTTCTAAGCAGGCTGAGTAGTTTGCCACAGCCCGCCGCGGGTCGCCACCGCCTTGGGGTCAGCGACTGTGGAGTGGGGGTCAGATCTTGTTTCTTGCGTGATCGGCCTTTGCAGGTGACATGTCGGGTCGCTCTAAAGCGAGCGCTGGCAGCCGCTGGTTTCGCGCGCGCGGCCGTCCGACACGCACCCTGCTGTCCGACGTCACCTCGAGAGGCCAACGGCGCAAGAAACAAGATCTGACCCCCAATATCCACCAGCATCCAATCTTCATGATTTCTCCATCCAAACCTCATGACCCGCGACGGTCTGCACCCGTATAACTCCCTCGACATCGGTAACCACAAACGTTGGGGGACACCATGGCCAGATCGATCAGTGCGGGACTCGTGCTCGCGTGTGCATGTTTCGCGATGACACCACCCGCTCACGCCGACATCGTCACCGAGTGGAACGCCATCACCTTGCGGTGCGTGCAGGGGGCGCCGCCGTTGATACCGGCGAATCGCACTGGCCCCGTCGGCTTGCTGGACGTCGCGCTGGTCCAGGCCGCCGTGCACGACGCGGTGCAAGCAATCGAGGGACGGTATGAAGCCTACCGTTACACGACGCCGGGATCCGGCTCCCTGAATGCCGCAGTCGCCGCCGCGTCCTACGGGGTGCTGGTCGGGCTCTACGGCGCGGACGACCCGTGCCTCGTTGGCGTCCCGGTTCCTTCCTCGACCTATCCGGGCGACGCGGGACTGGTGGCCGGCAACGGCGCCGCGGCCGCGCTGTTGCTCGAGTATCGCCCGACCTTCGTCTCGCCGATCGACCCCTTCGTCGGCGGAACCGCGCCGGGCGAGTGGCGTCCGACACCAGGGAGCACGGCCGGTACGAATACCTTCATGGCCTTCACGCAGCCCTTCACGCTCAAGGACCCGAGCCAGTTCCGTCCGCAGCCCATGCCGCCGATGGTGAGCACGGTCTACGCGCGCGAATACGAGGAAGTGAAATCGGTCGGATCGATCAACAGCACGACGCGGACGGCGGCGCAGACCGATCTCGCGCGCTTCTGGACGGCGAATCCGATCTCAACTTGGTATGGCGCCCTGCGCGGGATCGCGACGTCCTACGTCACCAACGTCGGTGATAACGCGCGGCTCTTCGCGCTCGCCAGCCTGGCGGCGGCCGACGCGCAGATCACGATCTACGATTCGAAATATCACTTCAACTTCTGGCGGCCGATCACGGCCATCTGGGAGGGCGACAACGATGGCAACCCGGACACGACCGGCGATCCTAACTGGGTGCCGTTCCTGGGTCTGACGGGAACGCCGCCCTATCCCGACTACACGTCCGGCGCGAACTGCCTGGCGTCCTCGATCCTCACGACCGTGAACCTGGTCCTCGGCACTGACGATGTGAACTTCTCGATCACGAGTTCGATTGCCGGATTGACGACCAACCCACGGCCGTATGTGCGCCTGTCGGACGCGCTCGACGACATCGTCGACGTCCGGATCTACCAGGGGATCCACTTCCGTTCGGCGGACGAGGAAGGCCGGCGGCAAGGCGGGCGCGTCGCGCACTGGGCGTATCAGAAGTTCCTGCGGCCGCTGCCCGGCACTCGCTAGTTCAGCACCGACGAGGCCCGGCGCGCGCCAGCGCGCTCGGGTCTCGCCGGAAGGTCGCGGGGGTCACGCAAGGCGGGGTCAGATCTTGTTTCTTGCGCGAGTGTCCACGCCAGGTGGCACTTCCCCTCGGCGTCAGTCCCCCACCCTCAGCGTCAGTCCCCGAAGCGTCAGTGCCGTGGTAGGCTCCGTCGTCGCGGAGAGACCCATGGCAACCATCGTCGCTACGAATACTGCGCGGATCGCGGCGCCCGGCGCCAGCGACCGCATGTTCTACACCGGCATGTCACTGGCGATGGCGCTCATCGTCTTCGCCGGTTTCGCGCGCACCTACTATCTGCGCGGTTACTTCGGACCGTCGACGAGCGTCACCGGCGGCACCTCGCTCAGTCCGTTGGTGCACCTGCACGGGATCCTCTTCACTGCGTGGATGATGCTCTTCATCGTCCAGACCGGCCTGATCGCGGCGCGGCGCGTCGCGGTCCATCGGCGCCTGGGAATTGCGGGCGTCGCACTCGCTGCCGGGATGGTCGTGGTCGGCACGAAGACCGCGATCACGGCCGCCGCGCGCGGTTCCGCACCACCAGGGCTCGAGCCGCTGGTCTTCCTTGTCGTCCCCCTGTTCGATATGGTGCTGTTTGCCGGCTTCGTCGCGATGGCGGTGTGGCGGCGGCGCGACAAGGAGGCGCACAAGCGGCTGATGCTCCTCGCCTACGTCTCGATCATCGTCGCGGGTGTCGCGAGAATCCCCGGAGTGATTACGCTGGGACCGCTCGGGTTCTTTGCGCTGTCGTTCCTGTTCGCCGTCTTCGGGATGGTCTATGACTGGCGGTCCCGGGGACGAGTTCACCCTGTGTATAAGTGGGGACTGACGGTGCTGCTGCTTTCGGTGCCGGTGCGCCTGGCGCTCTCGAGCACGCCCGCGTGGCGCTCGTTCGCCGAGTTCTTGGTGAGCTGACGCGGGGGCCACGATGACGACGCATCCGCGGGCGCTCGGGGTTCTCCTCGCCGCTGCTGGACTCTTCAGCGGCATCGGATCTTGTTTCTTGCACGAAGTGTCCGCAAACGGAGACGCAGTGCAAGAAACAAGATCTGACCCCGCCTGGCCGTCGTGGCGCGGGCCGCTCGGGACGGGCGAGGCGGCCGGCAATCCGCCAGTCGAGTGGAGCGAAACGACAAACGTCCGGTGGAAGACCGCGCTACCGGGCATGGGCGCGTCGACGCCGATCATCTGGGGCGACACGATTTACCTGCAGACGGCATCGCCGGTCGGCGACGAGAAAGCACCCCGCCAGAAAGACTTCGCCTTCCCCGAACAGCGGGACGTGTACAACGGGATGGCCTACTTCCGTGCCACCCGCGACTACGAGTTCGCGCTGGTGGCGGTCGATCGTCCGAGCGGACGGATCCTATGGCGCAAGGTCCTGCGCGTGGAGCAGCCGTCCGAGGGACGGCATCCGACCAACACCTTCGCATCCGCCTCCCCATCCACCGACGGTCAACGCCTCATCGCCTTCTTCGGCTCGCGCGGCCTCTACGCGCTCGACATGCGCGGCGAACTGCTGTGGGAGCGCGACTTCGGCGAGATGACCACGCGCAACGGCTGGGGCGAGGGCAGCTCACCGACGCTGTTTCGCAATCGTGTGGTCGTGACCTGGGATCACGAGGGGGATTCCTTCATCGCCGCGCTCGACGCCTCCACGGGCCGCGAACTGTGGCGTCGTCCGCGCAATGAGCCGACGACGTGGGCGACGCCGCTGGTGGTGCCGGTGGGCGACCGCGTCCACGTGATCACCAACGGACAGCAGCACGTCCGCGGCTACGACCTCGAAAGCGGCGAGGAAATCTGGCGCGGACCTGGCCTGACGTTCAACTCGATCCCGTCGCCGGTGCACGCGGACGGTATTGCCTACCTGACCAGCGGCTTCCAGGGCAACGTCCTGCTGGCAGTGGATCTGTCACGCGCGCGCGGCGATATCGAGCAGAGCGGCGCGCTGCTGTGGCGCCGCGATCGCGACACGCCGTATGTCGCCTCGCCGCTGCTCTATCGCGGCTCGCTCTATGTCTTCAAGCATCTGCAAGGGTTGATGACGTCCATCGACGCGCGCACCGGTGCGGTCCGCTACGGGCCGGTGCGGATTCCGGAGATTCCCGACCTGTACGCATCGCCCGTCGCCGCCGCCGGCCGCGTCTACGTCGCCGGGCGCGACGGCCGGACCGTGGTCTTCCAGCACGGTCCGGAGTTCAGCGTCCTCAAGGTCAACGAGTTGGACGACGGGTTCGACGCGTCACCGGCGGTGGTGGGAGATGAGATCTACCTGAGAGGGCGCAAGGCGCTGTACCGGATCTCGCGGCGGTGAGTGGCTGGGGGGCTGGCTGGGGTCAGCTGGCTGGGGGTCAGATCTTGTTTCTTGCACGAGTGTCCGCAAACGATGACGTGCAAGAAACAAGATCTGACCCCGTTGACTACTCTTTCGCCTTGAGCTTCGAGTCGTTCTCTTTGATGAAGGCGCGGATCTCGTCAGCCATCCCCAGTAGCTTCGCCCACTGCTCCTTATAAAGGGTCACAGGAAAGCGTCCGAGCCCGTACACCGACACGCCGCCCTTCTCACTCACTTTCAGGCTTACCGCGCGTCCGCGCTGGTTTTTGAGCTGTTCGTTTTCCGCCTTGAGCCGCTCCAGCTCCGCTTTCAGATCTTCTTCTGACATCTCGCTCCTTCGCTATACCGACTCTCAATGATACGCGCCGCCGATCGGACCTTGCCGCTACTTTTGTCCTCAGTAGCGGTCACTCGTGCAAGAAACAAGATCTGACCCCAACGACGTCGGCTACAATCTCGATCCAGAGAACCCCTGCCACACGATCCTGGCGAAACCGTCGCGGCCTCGCTGCCCGCTTTTGATCGCTACCGCACCATCCGCGAGGTTGGCAGCGGCGGGATGGCGACTGTCTATCTCGCCGAGGACCTCAAGCACCATCGCCAGGTCGCGATCAAGGTGATGAAGCCGGCGATGGTGGCGGCCATCGGCCACGACCGCTTTCTGCGTGAGATCGAGATCGCCGCTCGCCTGAACCACCCGCACGTCGTCCCGCTCTTCGACTCCGGTGCCGCCGGACAGACGCTCTTCTACGTGATGCCGTTCGTCGAGGGCGAGTCGCTACGCGCCAGACTCTCTCGCCAGGGCCAACTGCCGCTGGACGATGCGCTGCGGCTGGCGCGTGAAATTTCGAGCGCCCTCAGCCACGCGCACCAGCACGGCCTCGTCCACCGGGACATCAAACCGGAGAACATCCTGCTTGCGGACGGCATCGCGCTGGTGGCCGACTTCGGCATCGCGCGTGCGACCGGCACCGGCGAATCGGATCGGACACAGCCGATGACGATCCCTGGAGGGATCCTCGGGACGCCGCTCTACATGAGTCCCGAGCAGGCGTGCGGTGAACCTGTCGGTCCCGCGTCCGACATCTACTCGCTCGCCTGCGTCGTCTTCGAGATGCTCGCAGGGAGGCCGCCGTTCGAGGCGTCCAGCTCCGAGTCGCTGATACGGATGCACCTCACGGCAGCCCCGCGAAAACTCGACACACTTCGTCCGGCTGTGCCCGCGTCGGTTGGGCGCGTGCTCGATCGTGCCCTCGCGAAGAAACCGGAGGATCGTTACACCTCCGCGGTGCAGTTCGCTGAAGCGCTGAGTGCGGCGGCTGTCGGTGATCCGACCCCGACGCCGGCACCCGCCGGTGAGGCGCTGCCGCCGAACAATCTGCCGAAGCAGAGGACCCACTTCATCGGCCGGGAGCGTGAGCTGGCGGAATGCGCGCGGCAGCTCGGCGACTCGCGCGTGCTGACACTCACGGGTATCGGTGGCTGCGGCAAGACTCGGCTCGCGTTGAAGCTCGCGGACGGCATGCTGCCGACCTTCCCTGACGGCGTCTGGTTCGTGGACCTCGCGCCGGTAACGGACGGCAGCCGCGTCGCCGAGACGGTTGCCGTCACCCTCGGGATCCGCGAAGTCGCGGGCACGGACGTGCTCACCTCGGTCTGCGAACACGTCACAGCGAAGCGGATGCTGATCGTCCTCGACAACTGCGAGCATTTGCTGGACGACGCGTGCCGTGTGGCGGACGCTTTGCTCGGTGCCGGCGCTGATGTGCGTCTGCTGATCACCAGTCGTGAGGGACTCGGCCTTGATGGCGAGCGGCTCTTCCCGCTGCGGTCGCTGTCGGTGCCGTCCATCGAATCCGTGCCCGGGGCGGCCGCCGTCCGCGAGTACGACTCCGTCAAGCTGTTTGTCGATCGGGCCCGGCGTGTCGTGCAGGATTTCGACGTCACGCCTGCCAACGCCGCTGCCGTCGCGGAGATCTGCCGTCGCCTCGACGGGATCCCGCTCGCGCTGGAGCTGGCGGCCGCGCGGGTCAAGGTCCTGTCGATCGATCAAATCCGCGCCCGGCTGGACGATCGCTTTCGTTTGCTCACTGGCGGATCGCGAACCGCGATGGCGCGGCATCAGACCCTGCAGGCGACGATCGAGTGGAGCTTCGACGGCCTCACGCCTGGCGAACAGCGGCTGTTTCGGGTGCTGTCGGTCTTCGCCGGCGGATGGACGCTGTCGAGCCTGGCTCGAATCGCGGGCCCCGACACCAACGCTGGCAGCGACCGCCGTAGCGGAAACGGGGCGGACGAATTCGAGGTACTCGACGAGCTCTCGCGCCTCGTCGATAAGTCGCTCGTCATGGTCGACCGACGCGACGATGGTGCTCCGCGCTATTCGCTGCTCGAGACCGTGCGCCAGTTCGCGCGCGACCGGCTACGCGAGGATGGCGGCATCGAGGACGCGCGGCGGCGGCACGCGGCGTACTTCCTCTCCCTCGCGGAGGAGGCCTATGAGAACAGGCTCACCGAAGAAGACCGCTGGTCGGCGGCGCTCGAGGCTGATCACGACAACGTCCGCGCGGCGGTCGACTTCCTTCGTGAGGATGATCCCGAGCGGCATCTGCAGATGGCCGGTGCACTGGCGTGGTTCTGGCACTCGCGCACGTACTTAAAGGAAGGCGGCGAACAACTGGGCGCCGCGCTGGCGGGAACAGCGGCGCTGCCCGTCCGGGCGGCGAGAGCCCGGGCGATGTCGGGCGTCGCTGGTCTCCTGGCCTGGCAGGGCAATATCGATGGCGCCGCCGCGGCGTGGCGCAACGCCCTGGAAATGTGGCGTGAGGTCGGTCACGCGCGCGAAATCGCACTGGCGCTCGAGGGCGCCGGTTGGGCGGACTGCTTCGCCGGTGACGACGAACGCGCCTATGCGACCTTCAACGAGTGCCTTCGGCTGCAGCGCTCGACTGGGGACATCCACTTGATCCACCGCGCCACCCTTGCGGTCGGCCAGCTTGCCGTGGCGCTCTATCACGTCGACGAGGCGCGTCGATATGTGAAGGACATCCTCGAATACTGCCAGGTCCATCCCAACACGCGCAGCGAGCACCTTGCGTATCACTACCTGGCGGACTGCGCGTTGATCGAAGGGAACTTCACCGAGAGTCTGAGGCTGTATGGCGAGAGTTTGCGTCTGGCACTGATTCTCGGCGATCACGTCGAGATTGGCTTCGAGGTGCAGGGCACGGCGATGTCGCTGGCCGGCCTCGGTGAAGCGGAGACCGCGCTTCGACTCGCCGCCGGCGTCGCAGCGGACTGGGCTCGTATTGGCGCCGGGATCCGGATCCGCTTCTGGGATACGCTGCTCGAGCGCCACCTCGGTGCCGCGCGTCTGCAACTCGGCGCCCGCACCGATGATGTGTGGGCCGCGGGGCTGCAGCAGTCGTTCGATGAGACGATCCGTCTTGCGTCGTAGGGGGTAGCTGGGGTCAGATCTTGTTTCTTGCACGAGTGTCCACAAACGATGGCGTGCAAGAAACAAGATCTGACCCCCAATTCCCCCCGTTCCGTCCCTAGTCACTGGACGGGACGCCGTCCATCGGTCAGACTCCGCGCCCACTCGATTTGTTTTCGCAGGAGGACCGATGCCACTGATGACTCGCACCGCCCTTGCCACCCTGACAATCCTTGCCACGGCCGCTGCGGCAGCCGCCGCTCCGCATGACGACCAGGAGCCGAACGCCCGTCAGTACACCCACGACGCACAGGCGACGACCCCGGCCGCTCCACAGAAGACGGCCACCGAAGAGTTCCAGGCCGCACTCGCAGCGCCCGGCGGGGTTGCGAAGGCACGGCAGATCTATGACGAGGTCCGCAAGACGGACAAGAAGACAGTGCTCTTTGCCGAGCAAGACTTGAATCAGTTTGGCTACCAGGTCCTGCAGGAAGGCCGCGCGAAGGACGCGATCGTCATCTTCCAGATGAACGTGGACGAGTATCCCGCGTCCGCGAACGCGTACGACAGCCTGTCGGACGCCTATCTCGCGGACGGCAACGCCGTCGAGGCGCTGAAGTTTGCGGAACGGGCGATCGAGAAGCTCGCGACCGACACGAAGGCGCCCGCGGAGTTCAAGCAGCAGGTCCGCGAGAGCGCCGAGGCGAAGATCAAGCAGTTGAAGAAGAAGTGATCGGTCTGGGGTCAGTGACTGGGGTCAGATCTTGTTTCTTGCACGGGTGTCCCGGAAAGGAGACGCGCAAGAAACAAGATCTGACCCTCGGACGCGGGCTGCGCGCTCACTCGCTTTCCTCAGTCGCGCGCCACTCGCAGATGTAGCGGCGCTGCTCTTCTGTCTCGGGTGATCGGTTCCAACCGTCCGGGGACTTGCCGCGCAGCTCGGCGATCCGCGCGATCGCGTCCGGTCCCGTGAGTCCTTCTTCGACGAGCCAGCAGCCCGCCACCGTGCCGGTGCGGCCGATGCCTCCCCAGCAGTGGACGTAGACGGGCCGCCCCTCCGCAACCTCTTCCCGGATGGCCGAGAGGATGCGCGTCATCTGCTCGCGCTCACGCGGCACGCCCGCGTCACGGACGGACTGCCGTATGTACTTGACCTCGACGCCACGTTCCGCCGCAAGCGTGCGGAGCAGATTGTCGTACCTCGTCAGCGGCTCACTCGTCTCGGTCAGGTCGATGAAGCTGCGGATCCCGACGTCGAGGATCTTGCCCAGCTTGTCGCGAGCCCGGCTGTCCTGATCCGCACCGGGATACTGCCCGGCCAGGACCGCGCCGTTGACCAGCCAGTAGGAATCGGGAATCGGTCCGGGACGCGTGTCCATAGTCCATGTTCCATCCGAGAGTGACCACACCTGTCATAGGTGTGTGTCGTACTCGTATTCGCCCATGAACACTATCTCGATTCGCTTGCCTGACGACCTCCGCCGGTTCGTCGACGACTCGCACTGGACCTTCGCGAAGACGATGCCCACGTGGCCTCACGAATACCTGGTGCGCGAACGCGTCGACCCGGTGCTGTTCGAAGCGCTCGTCACACACATTCGCTCCTGTGGCTACGAAGGACGCTTCTACCACCGGTCGATCACCTACTTCGAAGAGGACGGCCTGGTCTACTGGACAATGGGCGCACCGATCGCCGAGACCACCATCATCAACAGGTGTAACGCGGCGGACACCTTCGAGGCGCGCGAAAAGGCCGGTACTCTGCCGCCTTGAGGGCCTCGAGGAACGCGTGACCCAACTCGTAGCTGATCGGGTGCGATTCGACCGCCGTCAACGAGGGATGTCGGCCTAACATCAAGCGATACCCGACGCCGGTCGGTGACCCCAGGGGTCAGATCTTGTTTCTTGCGCGAGTGTCCGCGGACGAGGACGACACCGCCGCACACGAGATCAGTGTCGCCGGACCGTCGAGTTCCCCAACCACAATCGCCAGCTGTCCAAACCGGCGCCCCAGACCGATAGCTTCCCTCCGCCCGATCCCGAGAACGAGGACGCTCTCCTCCGGCGTCCACTCTGGATCCTCACCGATCCCCTCGCCAGGCAGCATCCGGTAGCCCTTGGCCGCAATCGCTTCGATCAGTTCGAGCTGACGCCGCGCATTCTGCGCTGGACCTTGAGGCACCGAGGCAGGATTCCACGCCGTCACGAACGCCCACCTCGTCGCACCATGCCGGCGCAGCAGCGCCTGCAGACTCGAGCTGCGCGATCCCGCCATGAAGCAGACCCGCCGCGGGCCGTCGTCCACGCAGAAGCGCGTCCGCTCGTAGGCGCGCCAGCATTCGAGCTCGCGCGCCGCCTTGAGGACGATGACGCGGAGCGCGAGAAGGTCATGGCTGTTGTATTCGAGCAGCTTGTGCCAGTCACGCTTGGTCTCGCTCGTCGTCCGGCGATAGTTGCCGCCAGTGGCACGGAGCTGCCGGCGGACGTGCTGGATCCACTTCGCCGGCGTCGCGCTCTTGAATGCGGACGCATGCGGATAACCGGCGAGCACCGCGTATTGATCCAGCGTGTGGCGCGCGGAATGCTCGTCCTCCCGCTCGATCTTGAAGGAGGGATAAAGCGTCCTTCGCCATGGACGCGCAATGTGGAGCGCGTTGACGTAGCGCGCCGTGATCTCGCGCTCCAGGTCCGGACAGGCTTCGATCATGCGGTCGCGATCGAAGTAGCTCCAGCCGACGATCCGCCGGTCATCGGCCGCCGCCATGACGACGAGCGTGCGGACCGCATCGTCCCCGTCGACGACACGCGTCCGCTCGTGTCTGGCGACGCGCGCCGGTGCGAGTTCGGGATCGATGATCAGCTGTTCAAGGTCCTCTCCGTCGGAGCCGATGAGGACGCCGAGGAGTGCCGGATGCGGAGGCTTCGTCTTCAGGCACTCGAAGTCGATGAAGGTGGGGTCAGATCTTGTTTCTTGCACGATTGTCCCCGAATGATGACGTGCAAGAAACAAGATCTGACCCCTTCGCGCCAATTGACCACTCCTGTCACACCCCACGTGGATAATGAGCGTGACCACTATGCCG
>CAWJNJ010000009.1:0-271318 GCA_963844245.1 uncultured Acidobacteriota bacterium
GTCTGGACGTCTTCAACGCGGTGGAACGTCGCTACTGGCTGCCCGGGTTTTGGACGCGCAACGCCCTCGCGATCGTGCGCGAACTGCTGATCCTCGGCCCGGTCGCGGCTATTTCCGCTTCAGCAGGACGTCGAGCCCGTTCTTATCGACGGCGCGAAGCAGCGCCTCCTCGGCCGTGACGAGGCCCTTGCGCACGAGTTCGGCGAGGGCATCGTTCAAGGTCACCATCCCCGTGGCGCGGCCGACCTGCATCATCGATCCAATTTGAAAGGTCTTGCCTTCGCGGATCAGATTACTGATCGCGCCGTTGGCGATCAGGACCTCGAGCGCCGCCACCCGTCCACCACCGATCTTCTTGCACAGCGTCTGGGCGATGACGCCTCGCAGCGATTCGGAAAGCATGACGCGGATCTGCGCCTGCCGGTCGGTCGGGAACTGGTCGATGACGCGGTCGACCGTCGATGCGGCAGTGGTCGTATGCAGCGTGCCGAACACCAGGTGGCCGGTCTCGGCCGTCTCGATGGCGATAGCGATCGTCTCGAGGTCACGCAATTCACCGACGAGGATCACGTCGGGGTCCTCGCGTAGCGCTGCGCGCAACGCGTCCTTGAAGGACTTGGTGTGCGTATGCACTTCGCGCTGGTTCACCAGGCACTTCTGATTCGGGTGCACGAACTCGATCGGATCTTCGATCGTGATGATGTGGTCGGCGCGGGTGCGATTGACGTAATCGATCATTGCCGACAACGTCGTCGACTTGCCCGATCCCGTCGGCCCGGTGACCAGCACGAGGCCCTTCTTCAGATTGCAGAGATTCAGCACGTGGGGCGAGAGCCCGAGCCGCTCGGCGGTCAGGATCTCGGACGGAATGACGCGGAAGACGCCACCGATGCCGAGACGATCCATGAAGAGGTTGGCGCGGAAGCGCGCCAGGCCGGCAATCTCGTAGGCGAAGTCGGTGTCGTGACGGGCCTGGAACTCTTCGCGATTCTTGGCCGGCGTGATCTCCATCAGCAGCCGCGTCAGCCCCTCGGCGCTGATCGCTGCCGCCTCGTCGTGAAGCGGCCGCATCTCGCCATCCTTGCGCACGAGCGGTGGCATTGCCGAACTGAGGTGAAGGTCAGATGCGCCCAGCTCGCACATCCGGCGGAACATGGCGTCGATGACGGGCGAGGCAGACGTATCCGCTTGCGCGGGAAAGCTGAGCATACCGCCAACTCTACAAGCAGCATGCCCGGTTCAGCTTCCACAGGAACAGGCCCAGAATTGGCGGTATTTCGCTGAATCAGCCGCAACATCCGCGCCGTCTGTGTGCTGTTTCAGCACACTGCTGACGGATGTGCGGTTTAGGCGTACTTGTAGAAGCCCTGGCCACTCTTTCGTCCGAGGTGACCTGCCGCGACCATCCGTTTGAGCAGCGGGCACGGCCGGTACTTCGGATCCCCAAGGCCCTCGTGCAGCACGTTGAGGATCGCCAGGCAGACGTCGAGCCCGATGAAATCCGCCAGCGTGAGCGGGCCCATCGGGTGGTTCATCCCCAGCTTCATCACGCCGTCGATCGCTTCCGGCGTTCCGACTCCCTCCATGAGGGCGTAGATCGCTTCATTGATCATCGGCATCAGGATGCGATTGGCGATGAAGCCCGGATAGTCGGCCGCTTCGAGCGCGGTCTTCCCGAGCCTGGCGCAGAGGTCGGTCGCGATCGTCATCGATTCGCTCGACGTCGCCTGTCCGCGAATCAACTCGACGAGCGTCATCAGCGGCACGGGATTCATGAAGTGCATCCCGAGCACCTTGTCGGGCCGCTTGGTCGCGGCGCCGAGGACGGTAATCGAAATCGAGGACGTGTTCGACGAAAGGATGACGTCAGGCCGCGTGATCGAGTCGAGCATGCCGAACAGCTCGCGCTTCACATTGGCGTCCTCGATGATCGCCTCGACGACGTAGTCGACGTCGGAGAGTTCCTGGATGTCGGTTCCCGTCGACAACCGCGCGAGGGTGGCGTCACGATCCTCGGCCTTCAGCTTGCCCTTCTCGACGAACTTTCCAAGGCTCTTCTCGATCGTGCTGCGGGCGCGATCGAGTGCAGGCGCCGCCGCGTCGACCAGATGCACGTCAAAGCCCGACTGCGTAAACACCTGCGCGATCCCGTTGCCCATCGTTCCGGCGCCGATCACGCCGATTCTCTTGATCTGTGTCATTGCTTGAATTATCTGTTCCTGCCGCCGAAACGGCAACGGTTGGAGGGGCGGTTCGTGAACCGCCCCGTCGCAGCACCACGCGCGTGACGGCGCTATTCAAATCATGTATCGTATAAACATGAGGAAGGCGATATCAATAACGCTATCGGAGGATAACCTTCTCTGGCTGCGGGGACAGGCGGCACGGTCTGCCCGGGGCAGCGTCAGTGAACTGCTGGACCGCCTCGTGGCCGAGGCCCGGCACGGCGGCCGTACCGATCCGTCCGCGGTCCGGTCCGTAGTCGGCACTGTCGATCTGCCCGACGACGATTCAGACCTGTCGGGTGCGGACGGCTACATCCGGTACGATCTTCTCCTCGTCGATGCGGGAACCCATGGTGGTGAGGGAGCGGACGTCTGGATCGCGGAAGGGCAAGCGGCCGCGTGGCTGAGACCGCCGCGGCCGTGACCGACACCCACCCGTTGCTGTTCCACGCCGCTGGCGGCGGTCGCCTTGGCCGCAAGGCGGCCGAGCACTTTGCCGCGTGCGAGCGGCGCGAGGCGCTGCTCTACGTCCCGGCTGTGGTGATCTGGGAGTGCGTGCTGCTCACGCGCGCCGGCCGCGTCAATCTCCGGCAGAGCGCGCGCGGTTTCTTCGAGGACCTGTTCAGCAATCCCGCCTATCAGCCGTACGACCTGACGGCCGAACAGGTGCTGATGGGGGAGGAGATGCGCGTCAACCGCGACCCCTTTGACGCGCTCGTCTGCGCCGCCGCGCGGGACCTCGAACTGCCGCTGATCTCACGGGATGGGGATATCCGGTCGTCGGGGGTTGTGCGCGTGATCTGGTAGGCACCGCGCCGCTGCGCGGCGCAACTCCCAACTCCCAAATTCCAACTACAAACGTATTTGGTTGGCGGGTATTGGGTCCGTGTGTGGAGCGCGGGTCGGCAAGGATGCAGGGCCGCGGCTCCCGCTTCGCTGGCGTGGAAAATCGAACCTCCGGCGCGTGGCCTCACGATGCGTCCTCGGCTCGGGTGATCCGAGAGCCGGTCGAGGATCACTTCAGTACGGAGATGGATTGGAAGCCAGTGGCGAATCGGTGCCTCGGCCGATCGGGACGCCTCCGGCCCGATTTTTCTACTGACGCCCTCACGCCGCTCAAGGTCGCCGCGGCCCCGCATCCCTGCCGCCTGCCCGCCCGCCACACGCGCATCCTCCGGGCCCAACGTCATGAAGAGTCGAGTCGTTGTGTCGTCGTGTCGTCGTGTGGTGCCGCAGGCATCCTCGTCTCCAGGCCCTCGCGAGGCCTGAGGGAACACTCGGACTACCGCCTACCAGTACTGTTGGTAATCACATCGATTCCACAGCCAACGCCACGCCGTTGCCGCCGCCGAGGCACAGGGCCGCGATCCCGCGCTTCGCGCCGCGGCGCTTCAGGGCGTAGAGCAGGGTAGTGAGGACGCGCGCGCCGGAGGCGCCGATCGGGTGACCGAGCGCCACGGCGCCGCCGTGCACGTTCACTCTGGCGGCGTCGATCCCGAGCTCGCGCATGACGGCGACGAGCTGCACCGAGAACGCTTCGTTGATCTCGAAGAGATCGACGTCCTTGAGATCCCAGCCGACTTTCTTCGCAACCTTGCGGACGGCTTCGACCGGCGTCATCATCACCATCCCGGGCGCGAGACCGCTCGTCGCCTGGCCGATGATGCGGGCGATTGGCGCGATCCCCAGCGCCCGCGCGCGCGCCTCGGACGTCACCACCAGCGCAGCGGCGCCGTCGTTGACGCCGGGCGCGTTGCCGGCCGTGACGGTGCCGTCCTTCTTGAATGCCGCTTTCAGCGCGCCGAGTGCTTCGACGGTCGTGTCGGCGCGAATCGGCTCGTCCTTGTCGACGATGATCGGGTTGCCCTTGCGCTGTGGGATCGTGATCGGCAGGATCTCGTCCTTGAACCAGCCCTCGCTCGTGGCGTGCGCCGCCTTGCGATGGGATTCGGCGGCATAGGCGTCCTGCTCGCTGCGGCCGACTGAAAACTTCTCGGCCACAGTCTCGCCTGACAGGCCCATGTGGCAGTTGTCGAAGGCGCACCACAAACCGTCCTGGATCATGGAATCAACCAGGGTGCCGTTTCCCATCCGCAGTCCTTCACGGATCCTCGGCACCAGGTACGGCGCGTTGCTCATCGACTCCATGCCACCCGCGACCGCAATCTCGATGTCGCCGGTCGCAATCCCCTGGGCCGCGAGCATCACGGCCTTCAGTCCGGATCCGCACACCTTGTTGATGGTGAGCGCGGCGACCGTGTCGGGGAGCCCGCCGTTGAGTGCCGCCTGGCGCGCGGGATTCTGCCCGTTGCCCGACTGGATGACGTTGCCCATGATGCACTCGTCCACGAGTTGTGGATCGATGCCGGCGCGGGCGACGGCCTCGCGGACGGCGAGCGCGCCGAGCTGTGGCGCGGTGAATTCCTTGAGCGCACCCAGGAACTTGCCCGTGGGCGTGCGGACGGCGGAGAGAATGACGGCGTTGTTCATGTTCGTGTGCGAATTTTCGTGACGGCGTCGGCGCCGAGCAGATGTTGAACTTTGGGCAGCACCGCCGCCCGGGCTCGATCGATTTCCTTCAGCCAGCGCGGATCGGCCGAACGAACGGTCAGCGTGGTGCCGTCCAGTTGTACAGACGTCACCCGGGCCAGTGCAGGTCCCACGGCCAGCTGCCAGGCAAAGCTCGTGCGCTCAGGTGACGAGGGCTGGCGGCGGACGATGTCGGCCAGGACGCCGCCGGCAAGGTGCTGAATGGACTTCATTGACGTGACCTGAAGATACTATCAAGCCGTGCGCCTCATCCTTGCGTCCGCTTCGCCCCGCCGCGCCGAACTCCTCACAGCGGCGGGCTTCACATTCGACGTGGCACCGGCCGACGTCGATGAAGTCCCGCAGGCCGGCGAATCACCGGAGTCGTACACGCAGCGGGTCGCGCTCGACAAGGCGCGGCACGTCGCCAGGCATCATGCCGGCGGTGAGGTGGCGATCCTGGCGGCCGACACAGAAGTCGTCAGCGAAGGCCGGGTGCTGGGCAAGCCCGTCGACGCCGCCGACGCCGCACGGATGCTTCGACTGCTCTCCGGCCGCACCCACGAGGTCCTCACCGCGGTTGTCGTCCTGGCGGCTGGGCTCGAGCGTTCCGTGGTCGAGCGGACGCTGGTGCGCTTCACCAGCCTGACCGACGCGGAAATCGACTGGTATGTCGCCTCTGGCGAACCCATGGGGAAGGCCGGCGGCTACGGCATCCAGGGCCGCGGCGCGCGGTTCATCGACCGGATCGAAGGGGCGTGGTCGACCGTGGTTGGGCTGCCCGTCCATAGCGTCCATCGGTTGCTGGGTGAAGTAGAATAAATCGTTAATTTCCACGGCAGCCAACGACCCAGCGAGGGTTACCAGATGAAGTCAAGAAACGATCAGGATCCTGGCCACAGCCATCGTCCTCGTCACCGCACTGGCCGGCTTGATGTACACGTCACTCAGGGAAGGGACGGAGTACTACAAGCACGTGGATGAGGTCATGGTGGACCCCGCCGCCTGGCATGGCAAGAAGCTCCAGCTGCACGGGTTCGTGGTCGAGAAATCGATCGGACGCAAGCCCGACACGCTGGAGTACGCGTTCCAGGTGCACAGCAAGGGGCACGTCGTGAACGCGCGGTACACCGGGATCGTCCCCGACACCTTCAAGGACGGCTCCGAGGTCGTGATCAAGGGCCACCTGGTCGGCGACCGCTTCATGGTCGAGGCCAATGGCGTGATGGCGAAGTGCCCGTCCAAGTACGAAGCCGCGCCCGTGCGCCGGTCGGGGGTTTAAGCCGTGCCCGCGCTCGGCACGTTCATCCTGCTCGCGACCTTCGTCGTCTGCGCCTACGCGATTGCCGCCTCGGTGGCGGGCGCGCGGCGCCGCTCGACGCGACTCGTCGAGAGTGGAATCGGCGCCTTCTATCTCGTGACGGCGCTGATGACGGTTGCCTCCGGCGTCCTGATCCACGCCTTCGTCACTGACAACTTCGCCATCCGCTACGTGCAGCGCTATTCGGATGCCGCGCAGCCGCTCGCGTTCAAGATCGCCTCCTACTGGGGCGGGCTCGACGGCTCGATCATGTTCTGGGTGTTCCTCCTCGGCTGCTTCGGCGCCACGGCGGTTTACGTCAACCGCGAGCGCCATCGCGAACTGATCCCCTACGTGGTCGCCGTGATTGCCTCGGTGGAGATGTTTTTCATCTTCCTGATGGTCATCCACAAGAACCCCTTCTCGACGTTCCTGACGCCAACGCCGGCCGATGGCGCCGGGCTGAACCCGCTGCTCCAGAACTTCTACATGGCGATCCACCCGCCATCGCTTTACATCGGTTTCGTCGCGATGACGATCCCCTTTGCCTTCGGGATCGCGGCGCTCATCACCGGCTTCCTCGACGACTCGTGGCTGCGCGCCGTTCGGCGCTGGACGATGGTCGGCTGGATGTTCCTGACCTTCGGCCTCGGCCTCGGCATGCTGTGGGCGTACGAGGAACTTGGCTGGGGCGGCTACTGGGGCTGGGACCCGGTCGAGAACGCCGGGCTGCTGCCCTGGTTCACAGCGACGGCGTTTCTCCACTCCGTGATGGTCCAGGAGCGGCGCGGCATGCTGCGCGTCTGGAACATGACGCTCGTGATCCTCACGTTCTTCCTGACCATCTTCGGCACGTTCATGACGCGGTCCGGCGTCGTGCAGTCGGTCCACGCCTTCGGCGAGGACCCGGAACTGGCGATGCTGTTCAGCATCTTCATGGTCGTGATCCTCGTCTTCAGCTTCGGCCTGGTGATGTACCGGCTGCCGCTGCTGAAGGCGCGCAACGAGCTCGACTCATGGGCCTCGCGCGAGGCCGCCTTCCTCGCCAACAACTGGATCCTGCTGTTCTCCGCCTTCTTCGTCCTGTTCGCGACGATGTATCCGACGTTGAGTGAGGCGATCCGCGGCGAACGGCTGGCGGTCGGGACCACCGTTCTTCAACAAGTGGATGCTGCCGATCGGGCTGATCCTGCTGTTGCTGACCGGGATCGGGCCGCTGCTGGCGTGGCGCAAGTCCACGATCTCGAACCTGATTCACCAGTTCCTCTGGCCGGCCACTGCCGCGTTGGTGACGGGCGGTGCACTCGTCGCCGCCGGCGTCCGCGTCTGGGCCTCCGGCGTGTGTTTCGCGCTCTGCGCCTGGGTGGTCGTCGCCATCGGGCAGGAGATGATCCGCGGCGCGGGCGTGCGGAAACAGTCGACCGGCACCGACCTGTTCACGGCATTCGTCGGCCTGTTCGGCCGGTCGCGGCGCCGCTATGCCGGCTACATCGTCCACCTCGGCATCGTGGTGATGTTCTTCGGCTTTGCCGGCGAAGGCTTCAAGAACGAAGAGAAGATCGACGTGAAGCCCGGGCAGGAAACCACGGTTGGTGCCTTCACGGTGCGGCATGATGCGCTGCGGGTCACGACCGACGTGCAGAAGCAGATGATTACCGGCCACGTGACGATCTTCCGGGACGGCAAGGAGATCGGACCGATGACACCGGCGAAGTGGTACTACGAGAAGCGCCCGGAGGAGCCGACGACTGAAGTGGCGATTCGGAGGAGCGTTGGCGAGGACCTCTATATCGTGCTGGCGGGCTTCGACGTCGCCACCCAGCAGGCCAACTACAAGATCACCGTCAATCCGCTCGTCAACTGGGTGTGGCTCGGGCTCGGCATCATGGTCATCGGCAGCATCGTCTCGATGCTGCCGGAGTCGATGTTCGCCGTTGCGATGGCGAAACTGCCGCAGGGTGCGGCGACGACCGCCATGCTCGGCTTCATCCTGCTCCTCATGCCCGGGCATGTTCACGCGCAGGGAGAGGCCAGCAAGAACGCCTCGGTCGAATCCCAGGAGCGAGCTGTATCGAAGCTCGAAGGGGAGATCATGTGCACGTGCGGCTGCCGCAGGCCCATGAACGATTGCCCGATGGAGCCGAATTGCCACGGGCTCGACGCGCAGCGCCCGAAGCTCGCGAAGTTCCTGGCGGAAGGGATGAACCGCGACGAGGTCCTGGCGGCGTTTGTCGCGGATCACGGGAGCCAGGAAATTCTTGCCGCGGCCGATCGACAAGGGCTTCAATCGTCTGCTCTGGCTGTTTCCATACTTGCTGGGCGGCACCGCGGCGGTTGGTGTGGCGTTGGCGGCCCGTCGCTGGACGCGGCCGCGACGACAGCCGTGAAGCCGGCGAGTGCGGCGACCGGCGATCAGGTGCAACTCAACGAGAGACTGGATGATGAGCTCAGAGATCTCGATTGAGGCTGATGGCCGCGTTCCCGCGGCGGTTCCGTTGACAGCATCCGCCCCTGACGACGGGTTCCGGCCGTGGCACTTCTTCGTGCTCGCCTCGATCCTTCTCGCGACGGTCGCGGTGATCCTGACGCGCCAGTCGTCGCCCGAGAACCTGATCCTCATCAGCCTGACGATTGCGGCCGCCGGCGCCGCCGCGGGCGCCTTCTACCGGATGCTGGCGCCGCTCACCGCCCCGGTCGTCCTGCGCACCGGCGAACCGGTGAGCGAGCGGACGCGGGCGGCGCTCGAGCGCGAGAAGATGCTCGTCCTGCGCACCATCAAGGAACTCGAGTTCGACCGCTCGATGGGCAAGCTCTCGGCGAAGGACTTCGACGAGATGTCGGGCCGCTTGCGCACGCGCGCACTGTCGCTGATGAAGCAGCTCGACCTCGACGCGACCGGTTATCGCGCCGTCATCGAACAGGAACTCGCGGCCCGCGTGCAGGCGTCCAGGGCGCCAGCTGCCGCCGCGCCTGCCGCCACTGTGGGCACCTGCGTCTGCGGGACAGCGCATGACATGGACGCCGTATTCTGCAAACGCTGCGGAGCGAGACTCCAGGGTCAAGGGGCACGGGCATGAGGCGCGTTCTCGTTGCCCTGGTGCTGGTCGCACTGGTTGCGCCTGGCGCCTCGGCACAGATGCCGGATCCACGGCAGATGTCCGGCGTTCCGCTGCCCACGGGCGAGATCCCGGCCGGCACGGTCACGGTGCGCGTCGTACGCGGTACCCTCACCAACCTCGTCACCAGCCACCCGGTGGAACTGGTCGGGCAGGTGCAGGCAACGGGTAAAACGAACGAGCAGGGCCGGGCAGAGTTCAGCGGGCTGACGATCGGCGCCACGGTGAGGGCCGTCACGACCGTCGACGGTCAGCGGCTCGAATCCCAGGAGTTCAGCGTTGCCGCCGAACGCCGGCGTCCGCGTCATGCTGGTGGCCACCGATCCGGCCGCCGCGAGCAGCGAGTCTGCGAGCAGCGCAGCGGCTGAGAATGACGACCAGAAGTTAGCCGCCGGTCCGGCCCGCACCGGCATCGTCGTCCTCGGCGAGCAGTCGCGGTTCGTGATCGAGCTCGGGGACGGCGGCCTGAACGTCTTCAATATTTTCGAGATCCAGAACACCGCGCGCGTCCCGGTGCAGCCGGCTGTGCCGATCGTTTTCCCGGTTCCTGCCGGCGGCGTGCAGCTGTCCGTGCTCGAGGGCTCGTCACCACTCGCGGTCGCGGCCGGGAACCAGGTGAACGTGAACGGACCGTTCCCGCCCGGCGTCTCGCTGGTCCAGTTCGCCTACACGATGCCGTACTCGGGCGGATCGGTCAGCATCACGCAGCGACTCCCCGCTGGCCTGGCGCGACTGTCGGTAGCGGCCCAGAAAGTGGGCAGCATGACGATGGCCTCGCCACAGCTGGCGCAGCAGCGCGACATGGCGGCAGAGGGCCAGACCTACATGGTGGGCCAGGGGCCGCCGCTTGCCGCCGGCAGCGACATCACCATCTCGTTTGCCGGCCTGCCGTACGCGCCCACCTGGCCACGCAACATTGCCCTTGCGCTCGCGGTCATCGTCCTGCTGGCCGGCGCATTTGCGGCGGTCCAGGGACGCCATGCGCGGGGTGCGACGGTTCAGCGGCAGCGGCTCGAAGCCGAGCGCGAGCGGCTCTTCGGCCAGCTCACGGTTCTCGAGGAGGCGCATCGCGCCGGTGCATCGGATCCGGCGTTCTACAGCGTCCGCCGTCGCGAGCTCGTGGTCGCGCTCGAGCGGATCTACGCCGCTCTGGACGAGGAAGTCGCGGCGTAGCGCGAGCCACGAGTGGACTTCACGTCACTGACGTTGACCGACGTTTCCCGCCACTTCGGGCGGCGCCGCGCCCTGTCGCGGGTGAATTTGACGGCCGAAGCCGGCCAGGTCGTTGCGCTCCTCGGCGCCAACGGCGCCGGCAAGTCCACGCTGCTGTCCATCGTCGCGACACTGCTCGACCCCTCGTCCGGCGAGGTCCGCTACGGCCGCATGACGGCGCGAGAGGGCAGTCACGGGCTGCGCGGTCGCATCGGCCTTCTCGGTCACGATCTCTACCTCTACCCGGAACTGACGGCGACCGAGAATCTGCGCTTCTTCGCGGACCTCTATGCGCTCGACGCGCCCGCCGAGCGCGTTGCCGGTGCCCTGGCGTCGGCGGCGCTGCAGGAGCGTGCGAACGATCCGGTGGCGTCCTTTTCGCGCGGCATGCGCCAGCGACTGGCCGTGGAACGCGCGCTGCTGCATGAGCCGCGGCTCGTGCTCCTCGACGAACCGTTCACCGGGCTGGACGATCTCTCGTCGGAGGCTCTCCGCGACCGACTCCGCAAACTGCGGACGCGGGGTGCGATCGTCATCGTGACGACGCATGAGCTCGAGGCGATCGAACCGATTGTGGATGCGGCGTATCTCTTGAGCCGCGGGCAGATCGAGAGGCTGGCCGCGGGTGCGGGCTCGCTGCGCGACCGTTATCGACGGCAGGCGCAGGCGTGACCTCGTTCATCACGGCTGCGGCGCTCGTCGTTCGCAAGGACCTCCTGATCGAGACGCGCAGCCGGGAAGTGGTCTACACATCCCTGCTGTTCGCGGTGTCGTGCATGCTGGTCTTCGCGTTCGGCCTCGTGAAGGAGGGCAGGGTGGTGGCCGACGCCGCGGCCGCGATCCTCTGGATCACGATTGCCTTTGCCGGGACGCTGGCGCTCGGGCGGATCTTCGACCGCGAGCGTCAGAATGAGACCATGCGGGCGCTGCTGCTGGCGCCGGCGCCGCGCGCCGCGATCTACATCGGCAAATTCGCGGGTGTCATGCTGTTGCTGCTGCTGGTCGAAGCGGTGGTGGTGCCGCTGGTCGCGCTGATGTTCGATGCGCCGCTCTTCAGGCACGCGCCGCTTGTCGCCGGCCTCCTCGCGGCGGGGAGCCTCGGGTATGCTGCCGTCGGCACGCTCTTCGCCGCCATGCTGGCCCGTTCGCGCAGCCGGGGCAGCCTGCTGCCGGTGCTCCTCTATCCGATGACCGTGCCGGTCATCATCGGTGGGGTCCGCGGGACGGCGGCGTTACTGCAGCCGGAGGCTGACGTCGCGATGGCGCGCGTCTGGCTGGTTGTGCTTCTCTGTTTCGATGCGGTGTTCATCACGCTCGCGCTGTGGCTCTTCGAGCCGGTAATGACGGAATGACGATGACGGTATCCGCCCTATGAAACGCCTGTTCCCGCTCGTGATCCTGGTCTGCATCGGGATGTTCGCCTACGCGCCATTCCTGATCATCAACGCGCCCTATGAATCGACGATGGGGCTCGTCCAGAAGATCTTCTACTTCCACGTCTCGACCGCGATCACGATGTTCGCGTCGGCGTTCGTCTGCGGCATTGCGAGCGCGATCTTTCTGTTCGGCCGCCGCCCGGGCGCCGACAGGATCGCGGTGTCGGCCGCGGAACTGACGGTGCTGTTCGGTTTGATCGTGCTCGCGTCGGGACCGCTCTGGGCCCGCAAGGCCTGGGGGCTCTGGTGGCAGTGGGATGCCCGCCTGACCTCGACGCTCGTGATGTGGCTCGTGTTCCAGGCCTACCTGCTGCTGCGCCGCTTCGGCGGACCCGGATCAGAGCGGCTGGCAGCGGCCGTCGCGGTCTTCGGCGCTGCCCTCGTCCCGTTTGTCTACTGGTCGGTCAACATGTGGCGGACGGTTCATCCGACCACGAACGTCGTGCCGAGCCTCGCGCCGTCGATGCGCGGACCGTTCCTGTGGTGCGTCGCCGCGTTCCTGCTGCTCTACGTCCTGATGCTGGCGGCACGCACAGCGCTTGAAAACCGGCGGGCCCGGTTGGACGAACTCTACCTGGCTTTAGAGGATTGATGATGCTGAAGAAATATCTCGCCGCGATGTTGATGGCAATCGCGCTGGTCATGGTTCCTGCCGCCGCCGGGGCGCAGCCGCCCGCACAGGAAGGATTCGTCCCGGTTGAGCAGCTGCCCGGACAGGAAGAGATGCCGGCCGCACCGCTGGTGGCGGGGGCCTACGGCATCGCCTGGGCGGCGGTGCTCATTTACCTGTTCTCGATCTGGCGCCGGCTCGGGACCGTCGAACGTGAGATGGCCGAGGTCTCGCGCCGGGTGGAGGCACGAGGCCGGACATGATCGAGGGCCCGAGATGATTGAGGGAATGACGTCCGCGCACTTCATCTTCATCCCGTCCGTTCTGCTGCTCGGGATCGTGATCGGCTGGATCCTGGGTTCGCGCGCGGCTCGCGACGCTTACGCTGCGGAGCTTAAGACGACGGGAAGAGCGCTCCGCGCGAAGGGACGAGGGAAAAGGGAACATGGAAAAGAGCTCACTGCCAACCGCTTAGTCGGCTCCGACCGCCCTACCGCGAGACGATGTGCCAGGACTGGGCGGTAGGCCTGCGTCGAAGATCCGCTTCTGCGCCAGGTCGACGCGGTAATCCACGCGGCTCATCGTCATCACCTTGCGCTCGGCGTCGTAGATGCCGAACGCGGCGCGTGGATCGCCATCCCGCGGTTGTCCCACCGAGCCGGGATTGATCAGATACCTCGCCCCGTCGCCGAGCGGCACGTCGAGGTGATCTTCCACTTCGGGAATGAACCCCGTATCCCCGTCTGAGCCTCGCCGGTAGATCACCGGCAAATGGGTGTGGCCGAAGAAACACACCGGGCGCGCGGTGCTGTCGAGAGCGTGACCGGCGTCTGGCAGATCGAAGATGTAGTGGTCCTCGTCGAACGGTGCGCCGTGGCAGATCTCGATCGTGTCGTCGGTCGACATCGGTCCCTGCGGTAACCGCTCGAGATACATCCGGTTTTCCGGGGTGAGCGTTTCAGCGGTCCACAGCGCCGCCGCCCGGGCGACATGATTGAAGTCGCTCGCATCTGCCAGGCGGCAGGCCGCCTTGTCATGGTTGCCGCGGATCACCGCCATCGGATTGAGCGCCAGCACCCGTTCGATCACGGCGTTTGGCTCCGCACCATAGCCGACGAGATCGCCAAGGACCAGCGCGCGGTCCCACGTTTCCTGCTGGGCGACCTCGAGGACGGCGTCGAAGGCATCGACGTTCGCGTGTATGTCCGACAGGATCAGGAAACGCATTCGATGATTCGCTCCGCCACGTCTTCCGCCGCCGCGCCACCCGCTTCGACCCGGATGCTGGCGCTCGCATAGGCGGCCACGCGCATCGCGAACAGCCGCTCCATCGAGGCGCGGTCGGCCGCCAGCGGCCGCCGGCCGTCCACCGGGATCCGCGCCAGCAGCTCCTCGAACGGCACATCGAGCCACACCGACACGCCGTCCATGTTGATGGCGGCCCGGTTCTCAGGGTCCATGAACGTGCCGCCGCCCGTCGCCACGACGACATGCCTGCAGAGGCAGCAACAACCTCAGGATCTCACGCTCGGCGGTCCGGAAGTACTGCTCGCCCTGTTTGAGGAAGATGTCGGCCACCGGCCGCCGTTCGCGGGCCTCGATCAGCTCATCGATGTCCTCGGCGCGCCAGCGGAGCCGCTCGGCGAGGGCGCGCGCGACCGTGCTCTTGCCGGCCGCCATGAATCCCACCAGGTAGATCTTGTCGGCGGTCACGTTACGCGCCGGCCAGGGTCAGGGCCAAGAGATTCTCGATGAACTCAGGGTATGAAATGGCCGCAGGAGAGGCGTCGTTGATCGTGACCGGACCCGATGCGCGCGTCGCCGCGATCGCGAAGGCCATCACCAGCCGGTGGTCGTCGGCACAGTCGAGCGTGGCACTGTGCAGCGGCCGGGCGGTGAGGCGGAAGCCGTCCTCGAACTCGTCGACCTGGCTGCCCATCGCGCGCAGGCCCGCCGCCAGGGACGTAATGCGATCGCTTTCCTTGACCCGCAATTCAGAGGCGCCGCGGACCTCGAACGTCCGACCCTCCGGCATCATCGCGGCGAGTGCGGCCAGGGCGGGGATCTCGTCGATGACCCCCGGAACCTCGGCGGGCGAGATGACGAAATCGTTCCACTCCCGCGCCGCGATGCGAAGCGTCCCCGAGGGTTCGGCCGAAGTCGCCTCATCGACGTGCATCTCGACGTCCGCACCGGCGCGGCGCAGGATGTCGAGCACGCTCGTCCGGGTCGGGTTCAACCCCACTCCGTCGATCGTCACGTTGCCCCCAGGCGTCCCGGCCGCCAGCACCGCCCAGAATGCGGCGCTCGACAGGTCACCCGGCACCGTGAGGTCGCAGGCCCTGAGGCGCTGACCGCCCGCCAGGGTGACGGTTCCGGCGTCGCACGTGACGCGGGCATTGAACGTTTGCAGGCCCCGCTCCGTATGATCGCGAGTTGGCGCGGCCTCCTGGACGGTGGTCGTCCCCGAGGCCTGGAGGCCGGCGAGAAGCACGCAGCTCTTGATCTGGGCGCTCGGCACTTCGGGCTGGTGGACGATGCCGTGGAGCGGGGCGCCATGGATCGTCAGCGGCGGCCGGCCGCCGTCCGAATCGACGCGCGCCCCCATCGCGGCCAGGGGCGTCGTGACACGCCGCATCGGGCGGCGCCGCAGCGATGCATCGCCGGTAATCGTGGTGACGAGTGGCTGGGCCGCCAATATGCCCGACAGCAGCCGCATGGTCGTCCCGGAGTTTTCCGCATCCAGCGGGCGATCCGGCTGTACAAATCCGTCAGGACGGCCGGTGATCACGACGCGATCCGGATCCCACGCGATGTGAATGCCGAGCGCGCGCAGGCACGCGAGCGTCGTTCGGCAGTCGAAGCCGGTGGAGTAGCCGCGGAGGGTCGAGACGCCGTCGGCGAGCGCCGCCAGCATCGCGTATCGATGCGAGATCGACTTGTCGCCCGGAACGGTGAGCCGGCCTTGGACACGATCGGAAGGGGTGATTGTCAGGGTTCCCGCGGCCGGGCGCATTACTGGCACTATAGCATTCGCGTTCCTGACAAGAATCGGTTTAGTATTGCTGTCGAAAACCGTGCAACCGGAGGCTGTCCTGACGTCCAACTATCCCGCGCCGCAACGTCTGCGCACCGCCGGAGGCCCGCCCTGATGCCCGCGCGCGGCGGGGTCGTGCGCCTGCAGATTCCAAGCAACTTCGAGCTCCTCGATGTCATCCAGGTGGCGAGCGACCGCCTCGCGGTGATAGCGGGTCTCGACGAAGACGCCGTTCACTGGATCGGCGTCGCGGTTCGCGAGTCGGTGATCAACGCGATCAAGCACGGCAACCGTGGGGATTACGGCAAGCTTGTCACGGTGGAGTTCTCCATCGCGCCGGCGGCCGCGCCCACCGAGTTCGTCGTGCGCGTGCTCGACCAGGGTGAGGGCTTCGACCCGCAGGAGGTCGCGGATCCTCTCGCCCCGGAAAACATCCTCAAATCCAGCGGCCGCGGGATTTTCTTCATGCGCAGCTTCATGGACGACGTCGTGCTGCGACGCGCGTCCGAAGGCGGAATGGAAGTGCGCATGGTCAAGAAACTCGCCGCCAGTGCCTGATCTCTCCCCGGCCTTTCTCGCGACCGCGATCGAAGCCGTCATCCATGCCGGCGACGTGCAGATGTCTCGCGTCGGCGCCGCCATGCAGATCGAGAAGAAGGGCGCGATCGATCTCGTGACCGAGACGGACCGGCAGATCGAGCGCGAGTTCCGCGCCTTGATCGCGTCCCGGTTCCCGGATCACAAGGTGCTCGGCGAGGAATTCTCGGACCCCTCCGAGCGTGAGCACGTGCCCGAATTCTGCTGGGTGTTCGATCCGATCGACGGCACGACCAACTTCGCCCATGGCCTGCCGATCTTCTGCTCTTCGCTCGCGCTCGAGATCAATGGCGTCGCAGTGGTCGGCGCTGTCTACGATCCAAACCGCCGCGAGCTGTTTACAGCCGAACGAGGCCGGGGCGCGTGGCTCAATGGCACACCGCTGCGCGTGTCCTCGGAAGCGACGCTGATCGACGCGCTGCTCTGCACCGGATTTCCTTATAACGTGCAGCAGAAACCCGACGAGCTTGTCGGCCTGTTCGCGCACTTCCTGGGGATCTCTCGAGCGGTGCGACGACTCGGCTCGGCGGCGATCGATCTCTGCTACGTGGCGGCCGGGCGGCTCGACGCCTTCTGGGAGATGCACCTCGGGCCCTGGGACATCAGTGCCGGTGCCCTCATCGTCGAAGAGGCCGGCGGCCGGGTGACGTGCACGGACGGCAGCGCCTTCGCGTCCCGGCGCGGCAACGTCCTCGCCTCCAACGGTCCGCTTCATGCGCCGATGCTCGAGGCAATCCGAACGTTCGAGGACGGCTTTCGTGCTCGAAACCGGACGAACTGACCCTCTGACAGGACAGTCAACTCCAAACCTCAAACTCCAAACTCCAAAAAAAGACCCGGGTAAAGAGCGGCAGCCGCGCCAATGCCAAGGCTTTCCCATTTTGAAGTTTGAAGTTTGGAGTTTGGAGTTCTTCCTCGTGAGTTGGCATCCTTCCTGCTCAACAGGGGCAGCATTGAGGCCCTGAATCATCGTGCGGATGAAACCGCGGATGGTCGTTGCAGAGGCCCGGAGAATCGATCATGACAAAGACTTTTCTGAGGTGGGGCGGCCGGGCCGTTCTAGGCGCACTGGCGGCAGCGATGGTGTCGACGGCGGCTCCAGCGGACGCCCAGATCGTGCGCGTCGGCAGCACCTCTGACAGCCGCCAGGCGTTTGGTTTCACCCTGGGCTACTTCAAGGTGAAGGGCGATGACTCGCGCGTCGATGGCGACGTCATCTTCAATAACCACGGCTCGCTGATCTTCGACACCGACGAGTTCGACAGCGTGACCTACGGCGCGGAGTATCTGTTTGCGCTGACCAACTACCTCGAACTCGGCGCCGGCGTCAGCTACTCCCAGGGCACGGCGGATAGCATCTACCAGATCACCGACGATAACGGGTTCGAGATCGCGCAGGAACTCAAGCTGCGCCAGATCCCGATGTCAGCGACGGCCCGGTTCCTGCCGCTTGGCCGGAAGGGTGCCGTCCAGCCATACATTGGCGCCGGCGTCACGGTGATCAACTGGCGCTACAGCGAGACCGGCGACTTCATCGATTTCGAAGACCTTGTATTTCCGGGAAAGTTCGTCGCGACCGGGACTTCGGTCGGCCCCGTCATTCTCGGCGGTGTGCGCATCCCGGTGACGGATATGTGGAACATTGGCGGCGAGTTTCGCTGGCATCGCGCTGAGGGCGATACCGGCGGTATCGAGGAGGGGTTCCTCGGCGACAAGATCGACCTTGGCGGCACGACGTTCAACTTCACCGTGCACTTTCGATTTTAGAACCGCGTCGCCGCGCGAAACGTCACGAGGGTCCGATCGGTTTGGACCCTCGTGCCTTGTACAGGCGCGCGCCGCCGCCTTCTGCCACCATCTCGAATCCATCCAGCCAGCGGGGGAACTGCGCCGCATGATGGAGTGCATCGCCACCTTCCGCGGATCCCTCGATGATCAGCCATCCGGCGTGTCCGCGTGGCCCCAGCATCGCGAAGCGCCAGATCTCGCCATTACCTTCGTGCAGGAAGTCCTTGATCGGGAAGTCGGCCAGCGACAGGTCGTGCATGTAATGTCCGAGTGAGCCCATGCTCATCATGATCGTTCTGCCGTCGTAGTGTCCCTTGAGGTACGCGGTAATGGCGCGGCGTCCCTCCATGTTCCGCGCTTCGCGCTGTGATTCGACGACGATCGGTGCGGTGCGATCGAGCGGGGACGCATCTCGGACCACGAAAATCAGCAACGCGAGGGCCAGTGGAATGCGCAGCACCTTCCATGACACCGCAATGCCGGCCGCCGCCAGCGAGGCGCACGCGATCACCAGCGGGACGTCATAACGAATGCGAAACGGATGACCCTGCGTATACGCGGAGATCGGAAGAGCGGCCGCGGCCGCAAGGGCGAGCAGCAAAGCCAGTGAGGCGCGGTCGCGCGAGCGAAACCAGGCCCAGGTCACAAGAGCCGCTCCGACGTATCCGGCCCTCGGCAGCGTGTCGCCGGCCAGGAGCGTGAGGCCTTCACGCACCTGCCGCCAGGCGACCAGTGGATGCCCGAGCGCGTCCTTGTTTTCAGGCACGAAGAAATCACCAGGCACGAACCACGAGCCCACCACCCAGCGGCTGTTCAGCGAGAACACCGCGACCGCCACGATCGGCCATATAGCCAGGCGCGCTACATCACGAAGCGCGTCGTCCCAGCGGTTGCCGCGCCGCAGCATCACGGCGAACACCAGGGCCAGCAGGGTCGCGGTGATGGGCCAGGCCTCGTACCGCGTGAGGCAGGCCCCGGCGAGGCCAAGGCCAGGGACCAGTGTGGCGCCTCTGGCAGCGGCCGGATCGCCCGCTTCGCGATGCTCGCCTGGTTCGAGCCACGCCGCCGTTGCTGCGACCGAGAACAGCGTGAGTCCGAACAGCAGTGGTTCCGTCATCGGCGTGCTCTGCAGGTAGAGCACGTTGGGGTTGATGAGCAGCAGCGCGGCGCCCGTGAGTGCCGCCACGATAGAACCCGTTGCGCGAAGAAGAAGCCACGCCAGCGAGCCGGCCGCGAGCGCCATGGAAAGAACTGAGATCGCGACGCCGGACGCGCCGGTGCGATACCAGGCGTCAACCTGCACCGGCAACATGTTGAGCACATGCGGCAACGGCAGCCAGACGGCGCCGATCTGCTGCCACCCCGGCGTCAGGCTGTCGAGAATGCGACGGGCGACGACCAGGTGTGCGCGTGCATCGTAGTGCGCGAGCGTCAGGCCGAGCCGGAAGTAGTAGATGGCCGCGATCGACCCCGCCAATGCGGTGGCCAGCGCAATGAGGATGGCGATTCGACGATGTCTCTGCAGGGCGGCACTAGTCTACACTCAGCTGAATGCGTCGTTTTATCGACTGGGTCATGAAGATCGCCGAGCAGCTCGGCGGAACTGGTCTCGGCGTGATTGCGTTCCTGGACTCCTCGTTCCTTTCCTTCCCCGAGGTTGTGGACCTCCTCATGGTGGGACTGATTGCGAAGTACCCGGATCGGATGCTCTGGTATGCGTTCTGGCCGACCGTCGGATCGATCGCCGGGGCCTACACCATATACGCGATGGCGCGTCGCGGCGGGGAAGCGTTCCTTCGCCGGCGACTGCACGAGCGGCACGTCGATCGCGCCTTCGCGCTGTTTCGAAAATACGGCCTGCTGGTCGTGGCGATCCCGTCAATCATGCCGCCGCCGGTCCCGTTCAAGATCTTCATCCTCGCCGCCGGTGCGGCCCGCGTGAAGCCGCTCGACTTCCTGATTGCCATCACCCTGGGCCGCGGGATCCGCTATTTCGGTGAGGCCTTGCTCGCCGCCTGGTACGGCGAGGCCGCGATCGCCATGATGGAGTCGTTTGTCGCGGATCACGGGGTGGCGGTTCTCGCGACGGTTGCGGCGGTAACGGTCGGAGGGGGGCTCTGGATCTGGTACGCTGGACGCCGTCGCGGCATTGACTCGTCATCCGGAACTCCCGTATAATCAGTCGTTTACCACCCGCCGAAGCATGCATCCTGAGATCTCGGTCATCGTCCCGATGCGGAACGAGTCGCCCAACGTGCGTCAGCTCTACAGCGAGCTGATCGCGGCGTTGGAAGGCTACGGCCGGCCCTTCGAGATTGTCGTCATCGATGACGGCAGCACCGACGACACCTTCGCCCTGCTGACCGCGATCCAGAAGCAGGATCCGCGCGTGCGCGTGATTCGCTTCCGCCGCAATTTCGGCCAGACCGCAGCGTTCGCGGCCGGTTTCAAGTACGCCCGCGGCGCCTTCATCGTCACCTCCGATGGCGACGGGCAGAACGATCCCAGAGACATCCCGGCGATGGTGGACAAGGCGCGTAGCGGTCCGGACATCGTGGCGGGCTGGCGCAAGGATCGAAAGGATCCGTTCATCAACCGGCGGCTGCCGTCGATGATTGCCAACGCGATCATTTCGTTTGCGACCGGTGTGAAGCTGCACGACTACGGATGTTCGCTGAAGGTGTTCCGCGCCGACGTCGTGAAGTCGATGCGGCTGTACGGCGAGATGCACCGTTTCCTGCCCGCGATTGCGGCCGAGCAGGGCGTCGAGATCGTCGAGCACGTCGTCAACCATCGCAAGCGGATGTTCGGCAAGTCGAAGTACGGCATCTCGCGAACGATCCGCGTGGTGCTCGACCTGATGACGGTCAAGTTCCTGAGCAGCTATTCGACCCGGCCGCTGCAGATGTTCGGCGGAATCGGGCTGGCCATGGTGACGCTTGGGACCATGGTGTGCGCCTGGCTGGCCTATGTGAAATTCGTCCATCACCAGGGCATTGCCGACCGGCCGCTGCTGATGCTCGGCGTCCTGATGATCCTCGGCGGCATCCAACTGGTCATGACCGGCTTGCTCGGCGAGATGCTGTCTCGGACCTACCACGAGTCGCAGAACAAACCCACGTATGTGATCCGCGAGGTCGTGGAGGCCGAGGACACATCCGCGGCCGAGCAGCGCGATCCACACCTCACGCTCTGATGTATTACCGATCTACCTTCTCTGCACTCTTCGCAATCGCTGCCGCCGTCGTGCTGGCGGCCTGCAGCGGTTCGACGCCGACGACTCCCACACCGCCGCCGGCTCAGCAACCGGCACCGCAGAATGCGCTGCCTTCGATCGACGGCATTACCGCGCAGGGGCGCCGTACCCGGCAGCCGGCGCGGTTCGCTGACCTGCGGGAAACGCTCGACGTCGCTGCCGCCGTTCGAGATAGCGAGACGTCGGTGGACGAACTCGTCTACCAGTGGTCCGCGACCGCAGGCTCTTTCAGTGGTACTGGCCGCAACGTGACGTGGACGGCGCCGGACGCGGCGACGACGCCTGGCACCGTCACCATCACGCTGAAGGTGGTTGAGAACTACGGGCATCCCGGCCAGGCCAAGATCTTTGCCCACGATGTCTCCGGGACGCAGACCATCGCCCTGCACGACTCGACGAAGGAGGTGGGGGATATGTCTCGCCAGTTCCTCATCGACTTCTCGACCACGTCCCTGAAGGACTGGCAGGTCGTGATGCGGAACTTCAACCGCTCGGTATGCCCAAGGCCCAGCGAGTTCGACGATGAGCGCGTGTCGGTGATCGATCACTACACCAATTTCACGATGCACGCGTTCGACGTCGGCCCCGCCACGGTGGCGATCAACTTCGGCGGATCCTGCTCGGTGCCAGGTGATGCACTGCCTGGCGACGCCTGTGTGACATCGCGGGTGATGTGGGACTCGACCGGCCCGAGCGGACGTTCGAGCACGCGCGGCACTGACTACTTGTCGGCCGTCTACGTGACTGCGGACCGGCGTTGGTGGCTGTGCTCGAGCCGGTACGGCGCGGACTCGACGATCGGCGCAAGTTATTATTCACGGTGAGTGCGGATCACCGCCTGTATCGTCTGTCTGGCGCTCGGCCTCGGGTGTGGAGCGCCCGGAAGTGCTCCCGGCGCGCCTGCGCCTGATGCGCTAGCGGTTCCTGCCTCAGCGGAGGCGCCCAAGCGGGTTGCTGCGGCGCCCGCCGTAACCTTCCCCCTTCGCGTTCAAAGCACCGGTTTCATCGACGCTTCCGGCAAGCCCTTCCAGTGGCGGGGCATCACGGCTTTCCGACTGGCCGAGATGATCTCTGCCAATCAGGAGGCGGACGTCATCCGCTTTCTTGACTGGACGGCCGCCCGAAAGCTCACGGTCCTCCGGGTGCTGGTGATGGCCAGGCATCTCTTCCAGCTCACACCTGAAGCCGGCCGCGCCGCGCTGCCAAGGCTGCTCGACCTGGCCAGGGCGCGTGGCCTTGCGGTGGAGGTCGTCGCGCTTGCCGATACGGCGGGATTGGACTTCGACTACGAGGCCCACATCCGCGAGGTCGGACGGATCAGTCGCGAGAAGGGCAATGCGTTCGTAGAGATCGCGAACGAACCCGGGCATTCGACGCAGGACCGCCGGCTTCACGATCCCGCCCAGGTGCAGCGCCTCGCCGACCTCCTGCCTGAACCGCTCATCGTGGCGCTCGGGTCCGCTGAGTACCGACGAGAAGTACATGGCGGCCGACTACGCCACCTTTCATTTTCCGAGAGAGCCGGAGTGGGGGCACGTGCTCGCGCTCGCCGAGGGCAGCGGGATGCTGGCGCGAGCAAAGAAACCCCTCATCAATGACGAGCCGATCGGGGCAGCCGCTGAGTATCAGCCCGGCCGGCGGGACAATTCACTCGAGCGATTCGGTGCCGCCGGTGCGCTCGGGCAGTTCATCGGCATGGGCGCGACCTTCCACTACGAAGGAGGATTGCAGGCGCGGGTGCCCGATGGGCGCGAGGCGGCGTGTCTCGACGCGTGGCAGCGAGGCCTCGAGCTCACGCAAGACGAGGCCGTGGGCGAGTGGCTTGGCAGGGACGCGGTGCCGGTTCGGTTAGCGACGGTGTCGGGCGGGCGTCAAGCGTTCGGACGTCTCACTGCAGATCGCGCAGTGGTGCTGATCATCAATCCGCCGGATCCGGCGGATCCAGCGGCGACGACGGCGATCGAGTGGAACGAAGGATGGATCGAGGAGCGACGCGCGACGGCGCCCGGCGCACTGCTCGTCACAGCCACCCGGCGCCGATGAATTACTTGACGTCGAGCGCGCTGCCGAGTGACTCCGGGCGCGGACGATTGGCGAGCCAGACGTTGCGGTAGATCGTCCCCGGGATAGACGCCGCTTCATTACCGCTGCGGCCAACAGGGGCGCCGAGATACGCGACGTGGTTCGGCGGATTGTAGACGCCGCGTGGCGTCGACATGCCGAAGTCATACAGCGGAGAGCCGCCCACGCCTCCGGAAATCATCTGCAGCCGGACGCTGGATCCCCAGTTGAACTTCCAGTGATAGGTGGTCGCTGGATCGAGGAGGAACACCGAGGCAAAGCGTTTCGCCGTGTCGGGTTCGTAGCGCACGTCGAGATCGTCGGCGTCTCCGTAGATCACGCGCCACTGGATCGCATTCGGCGGCGAGCCGGCGGTGCCGCGGTACTGGATGTCGATGCGGTAGTCGTTGGTGATGAAGTCGCCATCACCGTCCTGCATGCCGAATACCTTGGCCTTATCGCCCGGCCCGTTGGCCCGCAGCCCTTCGACGTCCATCGAGAACTCGCCGCCGGTGATCCTCTGCGGGAGCCGGTACCTGACGAAGCTGACACCGTCATTGATCTGCAAGCCCTTACCGGCAATGAAGGTGGTCGATCCGACCCGCTCACCGACTGTTTCACCGTGAATCAGCGGATCGTACAATTCGCCGGCTCGCATGAATCCCATCAACTTGGAGCGGAATCGGCCAGCCTCCGACCACGGACCTGTCGATGTCCCCTGCACGGCGCGGGCGCGCCAGAAGAACACGGTCGTCGGCTGCAGGTCCTGCGAAGGCGTAAAGCTGGTCGTGCCGCCGGTGCCTTCGGCCACGCCTCCCTGGCTGACCGTCGCGGCGAAGCCCGTCACATTGGACGTGAGCGCCGATGTGAAGGCGGTCGTGTCAGAGATCTGGAACTCGTAAGTCCGGGCGCCCTGGCCGGAGGACGTCGCATTGCGCACCGTAAGCGTGGGTCGCAAGGTATCGAGTTGCTGATTGGACGAGGGCGTGGTCAACGCGGGAGCCGTGAGTGTCACCGATCCCGGCTGCGTCGGTGAGGACGGCTCGCTGTCGCTGCTGCACGCAGCCAGTGAGATAGACAGGACGACAGTGGTCGACAGGACGCCGAGGCGGGACATGCGCACGATATTTTCCTTTGCGAAACTCAGACGGATGACTTGGTAGATTTGCGGTGCGCAGCCGGCCGCCGTGTTTCGAACACGATGATGCTGCGATGGACGAGTGAGACGTCGTTCGACCGTCTCGCTTCGCGGATGACGTCGAGAACCGATTCGAAAATGGCGCGGTCGCCGCGCGTGAGCGCCGGGCCATCCAGCGCGTCTTCCAGGTGCAGCTCGAGATCGGCGGCCGTGGTCGATTGCGGAAAGGCGATCAGGGCACGCCCGTCAGGCAGTGGAACCAGCTCGACGCCGGCGAGCTTCTCGAGCGTCCGCGTAGGACTGACGACAATCACCGCATGTTTGCCGAAGTGGCAGAGTTCAGCGGGTCGTGCGGCCTGTTTCGCGGCCGTCGGCGTCAGGCGAACAATGGCCCGACCGAGGTCGGGCTCGCCCGCCGTCAACGCCTCGATGACGTGTTCCGGCAGCGTGAGCGTCACCGCGCGTGATGGCGTGCCGCGAACTTCCGCGGCCGTCCGCGCCGGCCGGATCTCTGACATTTAATACGGAATAATACCGCAGCGCTGGTCTTTTGTTAATAGAAATTGTCGCGTCGAAGGTGGGTTGTCCGCGCTCTACGACTGCGGTTGCTCGAACCGCGCCTTGATCGCCTCGAACCACAGTTCGGCGATCCTGGCGTATCCCGCTTCAGTCGGGTGCAGACCGTCCTGACCGATCATCGAGGAGGGCAGGGAGCCGATGTCCACGATTTGCGCGCCCTTGTTGGCGGCCATCGTTCTCACCTCGTTGTTGAATCGCGCGACGAACTCCGCCCCGCCGCCTTTTGGCAGCCGTTGGGGTGGTAACGTGGCAACCATCACCGGAATGCCTCGGAAGGACGCATCCTTCACCATCTCTTCCATCGCATCGACCACGGCGCGCACACGGGCGTTGACCCCTTCACCCGCTTCGAGCGGACTGTTGAAGTCGTTGGCGCCTTCCATCAGCAGCACAAGCTCGGGCTTGCCGGCTTCCGACAACGCCTGGCTGAATCGGCCCATGTCTTCCCGGGCAAAACGGCCGCCCAGGCCGCCGTTGTAAACCGAGATCGTCTGGCCGGTGTAGCGGGCGTCGAGCAGTGTCTTGAGCTTGAACGGATAGGACTGCGAACGCCCTGGCGAGAGGGGAAGACTCCAATCCGCTGCTGTCAGTGACAAGGGCGGAGAATCGACCCCAAAGGTCATGCTGTCGCCGAAGGTCAGGATTTTGGTGATCGCGAGCACCGGTGGCGGTGGTGGCGGTGGCGGCGGCGGCGGGGGCGGCTGGACGATCGGTCCTGGCCCGGGCGCGGGGTTGGTCGGCGATCCGCCGCACGCCGTGACCGTCAGCGCCGGAAGCGCCGCCAGCACCACGCAGATCCAGGTGGCGAGGCACGACCGCAGGCCGGCACCTACCATGACATCGCTCCACCGAGAACGAACACCGAGGCGCGGCGTGCCAGCACGAACGTCTGGCCGAGCCAGTACGGGACCTGCGCCCGCCCGAGTCCGAACGGTCTGACCAGGGCGCGGCCCGCGGCAGACAAAGCGCGGCTCAGGCTGGCGCCGCGAAAAAGAATGTAATCGAGCTCGAGTCGCTGGACGTGCGGCCGCACAGTGGCGACCTCGTATCCGGTTTTCTCGAGCATCATGCGGATTGTCCTTCGATCGAAATAATACAAGTGCACCGACGTCAGGAACAGCCAGCGGCGGCCGAGCGCGCGCGCGATCCAGCTGCCGATGTCGGGATAGTTCACGACCAGCACGCCACCCGGCTTCAGCAGAATCCGGCACCGATCGAGAACGGCCGCCGGATCCGGCGTGTGCTCGATGACGTCCCACAGCGTAATCACGTCGAAGCTGCCAGGCTCATAGGGCTGATCGAACAGCGAACCCTGCCGGATCGTGATGCCGTAATGATCCGCCCCCCACTGCGCCAGCCATTTGTTTGGCTCGCATCCTTCGGCCTGCCAGCCATGGTCCCGCGCGGCCGCCACGAAGGCGCCCGCGGCCGTGCCGATGTCGAGCAGGCGCCCCTTCCCGCCCGCCGCGCGCTCGATCTCCAGGAGCGACGCGGCAAACGTGCGCTCGCGGGCCTTCAGCTGCGAGACGTACATCGGATCGTCGCCTTCGGTATAGCCAGTGAGGATCGCCTCGCCCGGGAGACGCGGATTCACGTACTGAAAGCTGCAGCGGCGGCAGCGAACGAGCTGATCGATCAGTAACTCATCGCCGGACGAACGGAACTTCTCGGCGAGATCGACATCCTTCTCGCGATCGTACTGCGCCGGATAGACGACATCATAGTCGTCGGCTGAACACACCGCACACACGACATGCTCCAGCACACCAGGCCTTCTCGAGTTCTTCATTGAAAGCCCTTGATTATACCGCAATAATTGAGCGTGTCTCCCGTTTCCTCGCGCCGGTCCCGACTGCGGGTTGTGCTTTTTTCCGGCGGCCGCGGCTCCGGGGCGCTCACCACCCAACTCGTCTCGAATCCCCGGATCGACCTGGTGCTCGCCATCAACGGCTACGACGATGGCGCGTCGACGGGGGAGGTCCGGCGCTTTCTTGGGGACGCCCTCGGCCCCTCTGACTTCCGGAAGAACGCGTCCCGCCTCGCCAGGGCGCTCGGGACCGGTCCGGAGCCGCTCGTCGAACTGCTCGACCTTCGTCTGCAAAACGACCTCGCCGAGGGCTCGATGGCGAGCTGCCTGGCGAACGTCGTCGGAGGCGGTCGGACCGACAACCCCGCGCTGGAGGGCTGCCGCGCGTCTGAGCGCGGCCCTCCCGGAGTCGACGAGGACCCTCGTCCAGTCGCGGCTGGCGCGTTTCGCCGCCGAACTCGCGGCGGGCCGACGGAGCTTCCGGTTCGACGACACGAGCGTGGGCAACCTGGTCTTCGCGGGCGCCTACCTCCTGGCGGAGCGCAATTTCAACCGCGCCGTGGACGACTACTGTTCACTGCTTGGCCTGCCGTCCGGACTGGTCGAAAACGTGACCGACGGCACCGACGCCCATCTCGTCGCCGTCGACGCCGACGGTCGTCTGCTCGGGAGCGAAGAAGACATCGTCGATGCGAAGCGTCAGAACCGGATCAAGGACATCTACCTGCTCCGGGACCGGCTGTCGGACGCCGATCTCCAGGTCCTGCAGGGTGCGACCCAGGACGCACTCGCCCGGGAGCTGACGGACCGCGAGGCGCGGGTCGCGCTCAACCCGCGGCTCGCCGGCGCCCTCGAGCAGGCGGACCTGATCATCTATGCGCCCGGCACCCAGCACTCGAGCCTGTTCCCCTCCTACTTGACGCCGGGGCTGAGCGACGCGATCGCCGCCAACCTGAAGGCCATCAAGCTGCTGGTCACCAACATCCAGGCGGATGCCGAGATCACCGGCAGCAGCGCGGTCGACATCATCGAGCGCGCGGTCTATTACTTGAAGGAAAAAGGACGGCTGTCGATTCCGACGCCCTGCCTCATCACGCACTACCTGTTGAACGATCCCCAGCAGGCCGAGAGCGCTACGCCTTATGTGCCGCTCGGCCGGCTTGAATCACTCGAGGATCCTCGCCTCGTGCGCGTCGGCAACTACGAGGACGGTGTCACCGGGCGCCACGATGCGGCCAAGATCCTGGGTCCATTCGTCGACGCGTTCGTCGAGCGGTGGGACGCGGTGCAGCGGGTCGCGGTCTACCTCCATGACGCCGGCAGCACGACGAAAGTGGTCCAGAGCATCCTCGAGATGGTTCGCGGCGGCATCCGCGACATGCCGGTCGAGATTGCCATCTTTCATGACGGTCCGGCGGCGCTGGAGCCGTCGTTCGTCGCATCGATCGGCGTTCCCGTCACCCGTCTCGAGGGCGGCCTCGCGCAGCAGGACGAGCAGCTGCGCGCGGCGCTCGGCGCCGGCACCTTCGACTATGTCGTCCTGTTCGAATCGTCGGGGATGTACAACGGCGAAGATATTGCCAACCTGGCGTCGCATCTGAGCCTCGGCCGCCTCGACGCGGTCTGGGGCAGCCGGCGCCTGTCGGTCAACGACATTCATGCGTCCTATCGTCTGAAGTACCGTCACCGCACCGTGCTGGGGGCGGTGAGCTACGTGGGGTCTCACGCGCTCAGCCTGCTGTATCTCGGACTGTACGGCCGATACGTGTCCGACACGCTGTCGGCGGCGCGCGTGGTTCGCACCGCTGACGTACTGCGCGTGCCGTCCGCCCTGAACGACAAGCTCGTGAACCAGCACCTGCTCTCCGTCCTGCTGCGACGGAAAGCCGAGATGTTCGAGGTGCCGGTGCAGTTCTTCTCGATGGCGCCCGACCGCGTCAAGCGAACGACGCCGCTCGAAGGCTTGCGTGCCGCGGCGACGGTGCTGAAAGCACGGGTGCCCTGACGTGGATCGCCTGCTGCTCGTTCCCGCGGCCGGACTCGGCACGCGGCTCGGTGGATCCACGCCCAAGCTTCTCGTCGAGGTTGGTGGACGGCCGATGATCGATCACCTCCTCGATCTCTACGCGACGCTGGCGGAACGGGCGGTTCTCGTCGTCCACCCCACGGCTGAAGCGCTGGTCCGCGCGCGCCTTGGCGACCGGGCCGACGTCGTCGTCCAGCCGGAACCGACCGGCATGCTCGACGCGATCCTGCTGGCGTCGCCTCGAGTCGCGCACCACAGTCCCCGTCGTGTGCTGGTGACATGGTGCGACCAGCTGGCCATTCATCCCAACACGCTGGACCGGCTGGCGGCGGCGACGAGCGGACCTCACGCCCCGGCGCTCGTGCTGCCCACATGCGTCCGGCCCGAACCGTACATCCACTTTGCCCGCGACGCCTCGGGCCGCATCGAGAGCGTGCTGCACCGTCGCGAAGGCGACGCGATGCCTGACGTCGGCGAATCGGATGCCGGCGTGTTTGATCTGTCCTTGCGCGCGTATCGCGAACTGCTCCCCGAGTTCTCGCGAGCCGGCGCCGTCGGTGCCGGCACCGGTGAGCGGAATTTCCTGCCCTTTGTCGCCTGGGTGGCGGCGCGGGAGCCTGTCGTCACGATCCCCTGCACGAGCCTTGAAGAGACCATCGGGGTGAATACACGCGAGGAACTGGCGCGGGTCGAGCGCTACCTTGCGACGCGGTCCATTGCAGATGCCTAGAACCCTCTCGATTGTCATCCCGGCGTTCAACGAGGAGCGTTTCATCGGCACGCTCCTCGAGCAGATTCAAGCCGTCGATCTGTCATCGCTCGGCATCGACAAGCAGGTCATCGTGGTTGACGACCATTCGTCCGACGGGACGTCCGACGTCGTTCGGCGCTTCCCCGGGGTGGACCTTCATCGCCTGGAGCGCAACAGCGGGAAGGGCCGGGCCGTGCGCGCCGGCATGGAGCGGGCGACCGGCGAGTTCCTGATCATCCAGGACGCGGATCTTGAATACGATCCTCGCGATTACGTGCCGATGGTGGAGGCGATGCTCAGTGGTCGTGCGGATGTCGTTTACGGCAGCCGGTACATGAACCGCGGCAGGCATGCCAATCAGTCGCTCGCGGCGTACCTGGGCGGGCGCAGTCTCAGTCTCGCGGCGCTGGCCTGCACCGGCACATTTCTCACCGACACCGTCACCGCCCTCAAACTGTTTCCCCGAGACCTGCTGACGTCGCTCACGCTGACGACCAGCGGTTTCGAGCTCGATCACGAGATCACGGCCAAGGTCCTGGCGATGGGGAAGCGGATCGTGGAAGTCCCGGTTCGCTATTACCCGCGCAGCCGCGCCGAGGGAAAAAAGATCGGCTGGCGAGACTGGGTCACGGGCGTTCGAACGTTCTATCGCTTTCGGAAGGGCTGACCTTCAGAGGACGCGATACACCCGCACCGTGCCATTGCGGAACACCGGCTCGAAGTAGCGCGGGCTCGCGTCGAACTTCGCAGTGCCTGCAGGGTAGGCGGCGAGGTCGTCCTGATCGACGTAGAGGTAGTCGATTCGCAAGCGCCGGGCGAGCGTCGACGCTTCGCCGGCATCTGCGGTCTCGAAGAGCCGCTTCACCTGTTCCGAGCGTTCAGGATAATCCGGCAGCGGCAGCAGCGAGATCGGCAGGCCAGCGGCCATCCGCCGGCCCGCAAACGACGGGATCAGCGTCCAGTGCTCGCGACCCCGGACCATCGGTTCCATCTGCACGATCGCTTTCGGCGGCGTGTGCGTCTTGATCCACGCAAACGCCTGCTGCTGATCCGGCGTCGTCCACAGCGTCCAGCGGAAGCCGGGGCCGGGGCGCCGGTTGCCGATGTCCTGGGCGTTCCAGGTGTCGATCACCGTCGTCGGCAGACCGATGAGGAGGATGACACCCGCCAGCGAAGCCCCGGGAGGGCAGTGGAAGCCATTCGAACGTCCGTGCGAGCAGAATCGGAATCGTGACGAGCAGGATCTGTCCAGCCCGGAAGCCGACCCAGGAAGCCTCCGAGACGCGAACGAAATAGAGGAGGAAGAGGCCGGCCAGGATTCCGGCGCCGGCCAGATACCGATGCCCGTTTAGCCGTTTCGGTGCGCGCGCCGAGCAGGCCTGGCAACGCCGGCACCAGCACCGGGCCAAGCGACAGCAGCAAGGTGATGACGGGACTGTGCCGCGAGAATCCCGAGAACCCGATGTCGAGCGCCGATCCGGCGCCGTCGACGACCCGGCTGGCACCCGCCCAGGCGACGGCGGCGACGACGAACACTGCCGCCAACGCATGCCGTAGCAACGCTGAGATCCATCGCGGACGGCCGATCGCATCGGCCGCGATGCAGACGCCGTAGAGCAGCGAGCAGACGCCACCAATCAGCGGATTCATCGTCGTGGCGAGACCGAGGGCGAGTCCCGCTACCAGGACCGCACCGAGAGGAGCCGCCGCCCCACCGAGGACGGCGAGGGTGAGCGCTGACAGGCCGAGCGCAATTGATGTCGTGTGCTGCGGCGTGTACCAGAGGGACCTGGGGATGTTATCGATCCGCAAGCCACCGAACGACCATGCGGTAATCGCATCGATGTTCGTATCGAGCAGCTCCGCCATCGGCCGGCCACGGGCCCAGAGGTCGATGATGGCGTAGAGACCTTCGGCGCTCGCGGCGAGTACGGCGAGGCCGACCGCGAGTGCGGCCGGTCCTGGGCTCGAGACCCCCGCCCGGACGAGCACGAACAGCATGCCCACCATGAGCAGGCCTACGAGCATCGCGTTCGCCTTCAGGTCGACTTGCGCATCCCCCAGTGGGGGAGCTGCTTCAGAAGCTGTCTGCGCGACAGCGGAAGGCAGAAGGAAGTAGGTCCAGTAGTAGTTCATCGCCTGCGGGGCGAGATAAGGATTTCGCGGTGGCAGCGAAAATTTGGCGAGCTCGCCGGCGAGTGCGCTGTGCCAGAGGAAGTCGGCGGTGAAGTAGGCCCGGTAATAGCGGTTGCCCTCCGCATCCGCCCGTCCGAGGTTGCGGTAGGGAAAGCCGATGAGGACCGGCACGAGCAGCAGGACGAGGAGCAGGGCGCGGACGTCCTGCGACAACCACGCGGGCGCCGCGATGACCGGTTCTTGAAGTCCAACGCGACCGATCACAGTCGTGATCACGCAGAGTGTGAGCCACGCGAGCACGAACGCCCCTGGGGACGCGATGCCGCTCGCGATCACGCCCCAGAGTGTCAGCTGCGTCAGGCCATAGCCGAGAAGCGCTCCACCGATCCATGCGCCGGGATGATTCCGGCCGAGCACCGCGATGCCGAGCGGCAGTCCTGGTGCAACCGCGGCCATGAACACAAAAGCGTAGAGCAGGCCGCCGATGCCGGCCGAGATCCAGAGGCCGGCACCAACAGTTACCGCCAGCAGCAGGGCCGCGCTGCGCGTGCTCATCGCGTTGGTCCCTTGCCGGTAGCGTAGAGCAGCGCACCCGGCAGGTTCCCGATGAATGCAAGTGCGATGAAGAGGACCGAGAGCGCGACGGCCTCGGCCTCTGGCACGCCGACGCGCGTGAATAGCAGCCCAAACATGGCCTGGCTGACGCCAAGGCCGCTGACCGTGATCGGCACCTGCATCGCGATGACGATCAGGGGAATGAACACGAAATAGACCCACAGCGGCGTCGTGATGCCGATCGCCACACCGAGACAATACGCCTGCAGAACGCGCAGCCCCTGGACCGCGATCGATGCGAGCAGCACCGTGGTGACCTCACGGTGGTGGGCGGTGTAACGCCGCATGGCGTCGATCAGCCCCCCGGCGAGATGCCGGAGTTTCTCTCCCGGCAGCCACGACGTCAATTGGTGGGCGACGACTGCCGCGCGCTTGCTGTAGAGCCCGGCGGCGCCGACTGCGCAGGCGAGGGCTGAGAGGCCGACCGTGACCCCGACGCCAGGTACCGCGATCATTTCGCGCGCGAAGCCCAGCGCTACGACGGCCACGATCACCATCGAGAGGATGCCGAGGGCCCGGTCCATGACGACCGAGGCTGCGGACTGCACGCCGCTGACCTGCAACCGCGAGAGGCTGTAGGCGCGGTAGACGTCGCCAGCGACGCCCGGCAGGAATGAACCCACGAATGTGCTGACGAAGAAGATCTTGAGGATCTCAGTGAAAGGGGGGCGCGAGCCCGGGGTGAGCGCGCAGAGGAGTACCATCCAGCGGTAGGCCATCAGGGCGCGGTCCACGAGCACGAGCGCGAATGCGGCAATCGCCCAGCGCCAGTCGAGACCGGCCGCCTGCGTCGCCACCTGAGAAGGATCCGCTTTCCAGATGACATAGGCCGTCAGGACGACGGCAACGAGGATGCGAAGGAGGCGCGACAGGCCTCCGCTGTTCATCGCGTCTGTTCGACGGCCGGCAGCGTCTCGAGATGGCGTTCCGGCGCGCGCTTGACCGCATACGCACGCTTCAGGAACTTGGCGTACGGAATGAACTGTTTCATCGCGCTCACGTTGACCTGGCACGGGCTCAGGCAGGTGGGGCAGGTCTCGTTCTTGATCTGCTCGCGATGCTCGAGGTTCGCGGCCTTGAAATACAGCGCTTCGGCCGACTCGTCGAGCACGTTGCCGAGCTTCTGCGAGTTCTCGCAGTAGTGCAGGTCGCCGTTCGGATTGAGCAGCAGGCCCTGGTCCTTGAACGGGCACGGCATCGTCCGGTGATAGCCGTTGGCGATCATGTCGGCGTAGTGCAGGTACATGTACGACTGGCCGCTGAGCACGGATTCTTCCTGCACGCGATCGAGGAAGAACTTGCGCATGAACGCCTCTTCAGGTTCGTGGAAGCCGATCGAGTCCTTGAGCTCCTTGTTGTGCAGCATCGCGTCGGTGAACCGGAGCATGTTGAACACGACGTCGAGATCCTTGGTGCGCGCCCACGCGAGGATGTTCTCCGCGTCCGGCATGTTCTTCGCGAAGATCGTCGAGGCGATGCCGAACGGGAAGTTCGGATGCGTCTTCGGCGAGGGCCTGCATCGCCTCAATCGTCTTCGACGCCTTGTTGAAGCCGTTCTTCACCGTGCGCACCTGGTCGTGGACGTCGCCGATGCCGTCGAGCGAGACGCGGATGCTGATCAGCACGCCCTTGGCGGCGCAGAACTCGACGATCCGGGTGAGCATCGGGATGGCGCGCGCCGGCGTCAGGCCGGTGGTGTTGATGCCGACCTTCCGCAGGCGGGGCAGATGCTTCTGAAACATCTCGACCATCTCCGGCAGATCAAGCCGCGTCGTCGGTTCGCCGCCGGAAATGTTGAGGTTTTCGACGGCGCCCCAGAATGGTGAGTTGAGGACGGGCTCGAGCTGGTCGAGCGTCATGTCCGACTTGCGATCGCCCCATTTCCAGTTGTTGCACATCGTGCACTTGGCGTCGCAGACCCAGGTGCAGTTGTAGATGAGAACGGTCGGACGAATGGGGTGGAGCTTGGAGTTGATGAAGGTATTGACCAGGTCGCGGGGCACGCCTGCCGCGGCCTTGGCGAGGTAGTGCAGTCGGAAGCTGTTAGTTGCCATCAGGGACGGCTTCCATCGTATCAGCCGGGCGGGGTGAGGGCAAACCTAAAAGACAGAAGGCAAAGGGTTTGCGCCCTTTGCCTTCGACTGAACCACGACCGAACCTACTCGCCGGGAACTGGGGACGCGGGCTGCTCGAGAGCCAGACGTTCTTGTAAACCGATCCCGGGATGCTCGCATCCTGCGGGCCGCCACGACCGACCGGCGAACCCAGGTAGACGAAATGCGGAACCGGGCGATACGCGAACCCGCCCGTGCCTTTACTGGTGTTGTAGATCACCCGACCGTTGGGACCATCTTCGCGGACTTCAAGTGCGGCACGGCCGGTGCCCCAGGTGAACTTCCAGAAGTACCACCGCTCGTCGCTGAAGGAGATCGCCGAGACGGTCGCCGTCGATGATTCGGTCATGTTCGCCGGCGTCCCCCATGATGATGCGCCACGTCGACCGCGCCCGGTGTCTCGTACTGCCGGCCGCGCTTCTCGGCCGTCATCCGATAGTCATTGTCGGTGATGTCACCGGTGCCTTCCTGCATCGAGAAGATCTTGGTCTTGTCGCCGGCGTTGCCCTCATCGATGCCCGTAACCATGACCGAGAACTCGCCTTGCTGGAGGTTGGTCGGCAGGGCGTAAGTCACCCGGCTGGTGTGCGAGTTGAGTCGGAGGCCGACATTCGGAATGAACTCGGCGTCAGTGGCCTGCCCCACGGTCTGCCCGTTGTAGAGCGGATCGTAGACTTCGTTGCCGCGGATGTAGCCGCCGAGCGGCGACTTGAACGTCGCGGCCGTGGACCATGGCCCGACGGCCGAGCCGAGGACGGCGCGCATCCGCCAGGTGTGGTTCGCATCGAACTCGAGCGCGCAGGCAGGGCTGATCGTGACCGTGCTGCCGGCCGCCGTGCCGCTGCCCGTGCAGACGGTTGTGCCGCCGGTGTTCTTGACTTCAACCTGGTAGGACAGCGGCAGGCAGGTTGGCGGCGGGGAATTGCTTAGTCGACGCACTTGCGACGAACGTCAGCGACTGCGGCTGCGCTCCGTTGACTGGCGACTGAGCGGCGGGCGCGGTCACCTTCAGGGTCGATCCATCCGCAGCCGCCTCCCCACTTACCGGCGATGTGCTCGACGGGGACGCAGGAGACTTCGGTGCGTCGGAGCAGGCGACGGCCAGTGCAAGCATGGCTGCCGCTGAACAAACTACGGCCTTCTTTTGAAACATCAGGTAGAACCTCGAGTAGCTTTTTGGAGCCCGCTGGGATGAGCGGTTTAGAGCCCCGATGATACTACGCTTCGACGTCTACGGAAAGGTCAGCGTGCTACGATGTTCGCACCTCGCCGGGCGCTTCCCAGCGCGTTATCGGCACAACTGCTCTAGGAGATTAATCGTCGTGAAAATCATCAACGCAGGATTGCTCTGTCTGGCCTTTTGCGCCGTCGCAACGCCGGCGCGCGCCCAGACCTGGACCGACAAGGGCTTTGTCAACGTCAACGTCGGTTTTCAGGCCGGTTCGCACGCGCTATCGGTCACCTCGCCCTTCGAACTCTATGGCGAGACCGGGACAGTGACCTCTGCTACTGACGTCTCGTCCGGCGGACTCTTTGACGTCTCGGCGGGTTACAAGGTGTGGCGCAATCTGGCCATCGGTGTCGGCTTCTCGACCACCGGCGGATCGTCGGATGCGGCGTTCACGGCGCAAGTGCCTGATCCGGGCGTGTTCGACCAGCTGCGAACGGTTACCGGGACCGTGACGGACCTCGATCACCGGGAACAGACCTTCTACATCACCGGCACCTGGATGATTCCCGTGACGACGAAAGTCGACGTCGGTCTAGCCTTCGGCCCGGCCTTTTTCTCGACCAACCAGGACCTGCCGACCAGCGTGACCGTCACCGAGCCGGGACCGACCGTTGACCAGGCGAGCGGGGAAGTGAGTGAAAGCGGCGTCGGTTTCCATCTCGCTGTCGATGCGACCTACCTCGTGACGCCCCGGATTGGCGTGGGCGCCCTGGCACGGTATACCTACGGTTCGGTCGATATCGACGGTGCCACCGACAAGCTGACGGTTGGCGGGTTTCAGCTCGGCATAGGCGCCAGGTTCCGCTTTTAATACTTTTGCGGTGGGGAAAAACGAAGAGCCGGACGCTTAGCGTCCGGCTCTTCGTTCGTACCCGTCTGGCGTGAACCGCTCAGCGCACCTCGCACACATCCTGCCGGATGGTGGGTAGCGGGCCGCTGAAGCCGGGGCTCTGGGCGCCGTCGATGTCGCCGAGGACGTCATATTGCCGCTGCCCTGAGCCATTGCCGGCGCAGATGATGTCGCAGGAGTAGCCGTTGCAGTTCGTGCCGCTTGCTTTCCGGAGGATGCCGAACGGACCGCCGCCGATGCCGTTCCGATTGAGTGACTGGACGATGGCCACCATCAGGTCGTACATCTGCGAGTGCGACATGTGTCCGTACTTGGCGCGTTCGCACTCGACGATTGCGGTCGGGTTGCTCGAGTTACATGGTCCGCCGGAAGGCGGCGCTGGCCCTGGCCCCGGTGCCGGTGCCGGTGCGGCAGCACCCGTGCGGAACGGCTGGGCGTTCGCCCCAGGCGGAAGTCGTCTCGCGATCGGTCGCGCGGGCTCGCCAGTAAAACGTCGTCGAGGCGTTTAGATCGGAATCGGGAGTAAAGGACGTCGTCGGGCCCGCCTCCGAGCGCTCCCCGCCGGCGACGATTCCAGAGAAGGCCACGTCGATCGCGACCTGAAACTCGTAGACGACGTTGCCGATGGCGGCATTGCGGTTTGACGAACTGACGATCAACTCGGGCCGGCGGGTTGCGACCTGGGCGCTTGCGATCGGCGACTGCGGCACCGGAGGATCGAGCAGTGGCTTGGGCAGCACTTCGAACGTCGCGGTGCTGTAGCCGCTGGAGTTGGCACCGTCTTCCGCGCGCACACGCCAGAAATAGCGGCGACCGCTATCGAGTCGATCGACGGTAACGCGGGTGCGGCCGTCGGGCCCGGACGTGACGCCACTGCGAGCATAGAGTTTCAGCTCGAACGTGTTGGTGTTGGAGACCTCGAAGGTGTAGGCCACAGGCCGAACGCCGTTACTGGAAGAGTTCTCAACCAGCAGGGTGATGGGCTGCTGAGACTCCTTGAGTTTCAGCCCTTCGCCTGGCTCGAGCACCCGGGGAGCGGTGATCTCGACACCTGCGATCGGGCCGGCTATCGCCGGGCTGAGGGGGTTGTCACTCTTCTGCGCTTCGCACGCGACGAGCGGTGCCAGCAGCGCAGCGGACATCAAGATTTGAAAAACGGGTCTGCGGGTCATGTCGAACCTCGAGTCAGCAGTTGCAGACAGCTATCGAAAAGACGGGTGCAGAGACACTATCGGCCGCTTCGATAACTGACTTTAGGGTCGGAACTGCTGGGGAGGCTAAGTATGCGACCGGTTCGAGCAGATCGTCAAGCTGGGCTTTAAGCTGGGCTTTTGGCTGCCTGGTGGACGGGCGGATGGCCCTTTCGAACGAGGTAAGTCACCCCGCCGGAGACGGAAAACAGCATGATCAGCGCCGCACCAACGAAAGACACCAGCAGAGCCTGTTCCAGCGGGAGCCCCAGGCGCGCGAAATAGAACCCGAAGGTCGCCTCGCGGACGCCGAATCCGTTGACCGAGACCGGCAGCATCTGCACCAGGAATGAGATCGGGACGATCACCGCAAGCTCGCTGAAACTAATCTGGATCGACATGCTGCGGGCGATCGCGAGGTAAAAGCCGACCAGGACCGCCTGCACAGCCACCGCGCCGAGGAAGCACCCGAGCAGTGCCGCCGGCGCTTCCCGGAAGCGGCTCAGCGCCCGGTCGAGCCGATCCAGGCGCTCGTCGATCCACTCCGGGTGAAAAACTCGAAGCGGCTGCAGCAACCGTGGCAGTGCCCGCGGCATCAGCAGTACCGGGGCGGCCACCAAGACGGCGCCCCCGAACGCCAGCCAGAGCAGCCCCGGACCGATTCGTCCGCCGCCATCATCGACTAAACCCGGGACGGCGGTCGCGCCGACGGCCGCCAGCAGCACCAGGCCGAGGAGGCCGATCCCGCGGTCGATCAAGACCACGGTTGTTGCGAGTGTCTTGGATCCTGCGGCTGACGCGGTATCGGCGATCCGGATGACGTCGCCACCAATATTGCTGGGGAGGAAATTATTGAAGAACGTCGCGACGAGAAAGGATCCGGTGAGCCAGCGAAAGCCAAAGGCGAGACCCTGCGCGGCCAGCAACAGCCCCCATCGCCAGGCGCTGACGAGCACCATGGCGAGGTAGAGCGTGAGTGCACCGGCCAACCACGGCAGTGAGGCGGTTCGGGCGAGTGCCCACAGGCGTGCGAAATCGACGCGAGTGAACAGCAGCCACAAAAGGCCGCCGCTGATCGCCACCTTGACGAGAAAGAAGATGAGGCCGCGGGCGCGAGAAGTGCCGGCGTCCGGAGCAGTTTCGGAGTTCACGCGAAAGCGATAATTTTACCATGCCGTCCCCGCGGGGTACAATTTCGACACCCTCGTGAAGATTCTCATGATCGCCCCGGAGCCCTTTTTCGAGCCCCGCGGTACACCTTTCAGCGAATACCACCGGATCCGCGCGCTGCTCGAGCTCGGGCATACAGTGGACCTCGTCACCTATCCCTTCGGCAAGGACGTGTCGATGCCTGGGCTGCGCATCTTCCGCTGCCTGCGTCCACCTTTTGTTCACGAGGTGCGGATCGGGCCATCGCTGGCGAAGATTCCGCTCGACCTGACGCTCACCCTGACCGCGATCCGGCGTGCGTTCTCGGAACGCTACGACGTCGTTCATTCCCACGAAGAGGGCAGCTTCATCGGGATCGTCCTCGCGGCCGTGCTGCGTGTGCCGCACCTGTACGACATGCACTCGAGCCTGCCGCAGCAGTTGACCAACTTTGCCTTCAGCCGTTCGCGCCTGCTGCACGCGGCGTTCGCATGGATGGAACGACTCGTCATTCGCCGATCGCGCGCCGTCATCGTCATCTGCCAGCATCTCGGCGACACCGTTCGTGCGATCGATGCGGACGTGCCGACGGTTCTGATCGAGAACGCGCCGGGATCGGGCGACACGCCGGTTGCCGGTTCGGGCGCCGACGTCCGTCGGCACCTGGGTGTGCCGCCGGCCGCGCCGATGGTCCTCTATACCGGCACCTTCGAGGCCTACCAGGGGCTCGACCTCCTGTTCGACGCCGCCCGCATCGTTCTCGCGAAGCGACCCGACACGCGGTTTGTGCTTGCCGGTGGCCGCCCGGACCAGATTGCGTCCGCGCAGGCCGCGGCAGCGCGCGCCGGGCTTGGGACCAACGCGATCTTCGCGGGACAGCGTCCCGCCGAAGAGATCCCCAGTTACCTGGATGCCGCCGACCTGCTCGTGTCACCGCGCAGCAGCGGCACCAACACGCCGCTGAAGATTTACCAGTACCTGCGCTCCGGCCGCGCCATTGTCGCGACCCGCCTGCTCACGCATACGCAGGTGCTCGACGATGCCGTGTCGATCCTGACACCGGCTGATGCGGCCGGCTTTGCCGCGGGGATTCTGTCCGGGATCGAGGATCCGTCGCACGCGCGCGCGGTCGGCGATCGCGCCCGGCAGCTTGCCGAAACGAAATACAGCTACGAGGCGTACCTGGCGCGCACGCGCGAGGCCTTTGCCTATCTCAAGGATCCAGCCACGCAGACTGCCGGGGGCACCGCGTGAACGATCCGGCCCCGGATCACTACAGCTATTCCATGTACGCGGATCCCGCGATGGCGGAAGCCTTCGAGGGGATGCGTTTCAGCGGACCGATCGGCCGCCTGATCGCGACCTCGCAGGAGCTCGTCATCGCCGGTTTCCTCGATCCGGTGCCCGGGCGCACCGTGCTTGACGTCGGCACCGGGACCGGCCGCGCCGCTATCGCGCTGGCGCGCCGCGGCGCGGTGGTCACCGGCGTTGACGCATCAGCCGAGATGCTGGCGGTGGCGCGACGGACGGCGGACGCGGCAAAGGTCCGCGTCACGTTCGCGCAGGATGATGCGCACCGGCTCAATTTTCCCGACGCGTCGTTCGACGCCGTCATCTGCCTGCGTGTGCTCATGCACACACCCGACTGGCGTCAATCGCTCGGTGAATTGTGTCGCGTCGCCCGCACGCGCGTGGTCTTCGACTATCCAGCGCTGGCGAGTGCGGCGTTGCTGCAGTCGGTGACCCGGCGTGTCGCGCATGCAGCCGGCGCGCGAGTCGAGGCTTACCGGGTGTTCTCGGACGCCGCTGTGCGCGGGGTGTTGACCGCCAACGGCTTCGTCATCCGCGACATGCATCGGCAGTTCGTGCTGCCGATCGCCTTTCACAAGCGCCTCAACTCCGAGCCGGCGACGCGGCGAATCGAGAGCGCGCTGTCGCGCGTGGGACTGAACGGCCTGTTCGGATCCCCGGTGACGCTGGTGGCTGAGCGTTGCGCGTCCTAGTCACCGGCGCGACCGGCTTCACCGGCGGCCACCTGGCGCGATACCTGGCGTCCCGCGGCAACGAGGTCTGGGCGCTGGTTCGTGCATCCACACCGACGGACGCGCGCGCCGGACTCACATCGGCAGGTATTCAGCTGATCGACGGCGATCTTCGCGACAAGGCTTCGCTCGAGCGTGCGTGCGCCGGCGTCGACGTCGTCTACCACATCGCCGCCATCTACCGGCAGGCCGGGCTGCGCGACGACGAGTACCGTGCAGTGAATGCGACCGCTGTTCGTGACGTCGTGCTCGCGGCCGCCGTCGGCGGCGTGCAACGCGTGGTGCACTGCAGCACCGTCGGGGTTCACGGGGATGTCGAACATCCACCGGCGAACGAAGACGCGCCACTCAAGCCGGGCGACATCTATCAGGAGACGAAGCTCGAAGGGGAGGCTGCCGCGCGCGATGCCGGGCAGGCGGCCGGCATCGAGGTCGTGATCGCCCGGCCGACGGGTATTTACGGGCCGGGTGACAAGCGGCTGCTGAAACTCTTCCGCGGCGTCGCGCGCCGACGCTTCGTCGTCCTCGGCAACGGCCGCATTTTTTATCACCTCACCTACATCGATGACCTGGTGGAAGGGTTTCGCCTCTGCGGCGAGGTGGCCGGGGTCGGCGGACGCACCTACATCCTTGCCGGTGGTGAGGTCACGACGCTCGATGAACTGATTGGATTGATCGCGGCGGAAGCGCGCGTTGCGCCGCCTCGCCTGAGACTGCCGGTGTGGCCGTTCTGGATCGCCGGGGCTGCGTGCGAGGCGATTTGTGCGCCGCTCGGCATCGAGCCGCCCATCTACCGGCGCCGTGTCGATTTCTTCACGAAGAGCCGGGCCTTCGACATCAGTCGCGCCCGGGCCGAACTGGGCTACGCACCAGCCGTGGCGCTGCGAGAGGGCATCCAGCGGACGCTGGCGTGGTACCGGCAGACGGGATGGCTCTGAAATGGAAGATGGTAGATGGTAGATGGAAAAGTGCTGGACTAGTTGCAACTCCGCCGAAGCCGCAGCTCTTTACCATCTACCATTTACCATCTACCATGGGCGCGCTCTAGCCAGCGCCGCCCTGATCGAATGACCAACATCCCCCGCGCCCAGGACCAGCTGTTCGACACGCGTCAGTCAGCCCGGCAGAAATATGCCGCGCTGGTGGTCGGCCGTCCGGGCTGGGGCGCGCTCATCAAGCACGAAGCGATCACGCTGCTGGCGCAGAACGTGCCGGGCGCCCTCGGGTTTGCCCTGCGCAAGACGTTTTACCCGGCGCTGCTCGGTGCGTGCGGCCGGAATGTGGTCTTCGGCCAGAATGTGGTGCTGCGGCATCCCGGCAAGATTCGGATCGGTGACAACGTCGTGATCGACGACAACTGCCTGCTCGATGCCAAAGGCGATACCAACCGGGGGATCACGATTGGCAGCGGCGTATTCATCGGCCGTAACACGATCCTGTCGTGCAAGAACGGCGACATCGCCATCGAGGACGGCGCGAACATCGGGTTCAACTGCGAAGTGTTTTCCGCGAGCCAGGTGCGGGTCGGTGCGGGAACGCTGCTGGCGGCGTATTGCTACCTGATTGGCGGCGACCACGACTTCAGCGATCCGGACGTCTCGGTGCTGGACCAGGTCCGGCGCTCGGCCGGCATCGATGTCGGCAGCGGCGCCTGGCTCGGCGCGGGGGCGAAGATCCTGGACGGCGTGACGCTCGGCAACGGCGCCGTCGTCGGAGCCGGCGCCGTGGTGCGGCATTCGGTCGGAGATGGCGAGATCGCCGTCGGCATTCCGGCTCGGATTGTTGGTCAGCGCGGGCAAGCGAGCCCGCCGCAGGGAGCCGTCCAGTCATGACGGACGGTCCGGCGGGCATGCCGAGGAAATTGAACGTCCTGCAAGTCTGCGATCACCTCGGCTGGGAAGGCTCGCGGATGCACGGCGTGAAGCGTCTCTTCGCCTGGATGATTCCGCGGTTCGACAAGTCACGCTTCAACGTCTCACTCGTCAGCCTGCGCAAGAAGGATCTGTCGGAGGAGACGCTCGAGTCCTTCGGCGTCGATATCACCTACCTGCACAAGTCGAAATTCGATCCCGCGACACTGCCGGCCCTGCTCAAGGTGATCGATCGCAAGCAGATCGACATCCTGCATCTGCATGGCTACGGTGCGACCACGTTCGGGCGCCTGGCGGGGAAGATGCGGCGGATCCCGTCGATCCTGCACGAGCACGCCAATCTGACCGACACGCCCTGGTTCCAGAAGATTGCTGACCGCGCGCTGGCGCCCGCCACCGATATCGCGATCGCGGTATCGAAGAGCACGGCCGACTTCGTCATCAACGCCCGGCAGATGCCGGCGCGCAGCGTGAAGACGGTGTACCTCGGCGTCCCGCTCGACGAGTTCAGCCGAACGCGGACCAACGACGAAATCGCGGCGGCGCGGGCCGAGCTCGGCATCCAGAGTGAGGACTTTGCGGTCGGCACCGTGACACGCCTGCACGAATCGAAGGGCAACTCCTATCTCGTCGAGTCGGCGGCGCTCGTCCTGAAGGAGCGGCCGCACGCGAAGTTCTTCCTCGTCGGCGAAGGGCCGCTGCTCCCGGATCTGCAGGCGCAGGCACAGGCGCTCGGTCTGGGCGACCGTTTTGTCTTCCACGGCTTCGCGAAGGACGTCGCTGCCGTGGTGTCGGCCTTCGACCTGAGCGTGTTCCCCTCGCTGTGGGAAGGGACGCCGCTCACAGTCTTCGAAGCGCTGGCGATGGGTAAGACGATCCTGGCGACGGATGCCGACGGACTCCTCGACGTCCTGACCGACGACCGGGACGCGATGATCGTGCCCAAGCGACATGCCCGCGCGCTTGCCGACGGGATCGTTCGCCTGATGGATGACCCAGGGCTGCGCGCGCGGCTCGGCGCCGAGGCCGCCCGGACGTCCCTCCAGTACGACATCGCGACGTTCGTGCGGAAGATGGAACGGCTCTACGAGATCCTGCACCGCGTCTCGCGGCCAACGAAGCGGCGCGGCGTGCTCGAGGAGGATCTATCCTTCCTCGAGACGCGGGTGCCTCGATGAACGTCGAGGCGCGCCCCGCGACCCCCGCGGCAATCACGACCGACCGACGGCCAGGCGCGATCCTCGCCCTGATTCTGCTCTGTGTTTACGGCGGCCTCGCCCTGAGCGTGGATTTCCCTCGCGCGGCGATCGGGATCCAGAGCGACGAGGCCACCTATTACATGATGGGCCACAGTCTGGCCGAGGACGGCGACCTCGAGTACCGGCGCGAGGACCTGATGCGCGTCTGGGAAGATTTTCCGACCGGCCCGAACGGCGTCTTCCTCAAACGCGGCCGAGACATCACCGACGCCGGCCTGATGATGCGTCCGCCATTTGTCTGGACCGCGACCGCGCCCGACCCCGATCAGTCTCGCCTCTATTTCGGCAAGTCGTTCATCTACCCGCTCGTCGCGGCGCCGCTCGTGAAGCTGTTCGGTACCAACGGCTTCCTGTTACTCAACGCGCTGCTGCTGACCGCGGCGGTATGGTGCGGATATCTGTTCCTTGCGGCCCGCATGCCGTCGGTGACGGCCGCCGTACTCGCCGGCGCATTCGTCATGGCCTCGGTCGTGCCCGTGTATTTCGTCTGGATCACACCCGAACTGTTCAACTTCACACTGGGCCTGCTCGCGTACTTCTGCTGGCTGTATAAGGAGGTCGCGCAGCCTGGAGCGGCAGGCAGGTGGAGCCGGTGGTTGTTCCGGCCCGCCAGTGACTTCGTCGGGGCCGTCCTGATCGGCGTTCTCACCTTTTCGAAGGTCACCAACGTCCTCCTCGTCCTGCCGATCGTGATCTGGCTGGCATGGCGGCGACGCTGGACAGCCGCCATCGCGGCGGGAGCCGTCTGCGCGGTCTGTGCGGCGGCCCTGTTCCTGGCCAACACCGCCATCGTTGGCGAGTGGAACTACCAGGGCGGCGAGCGCAACACCTTCGTGGGCACGTTCCCTTTCCAGCAGGAGCAATCGACCTTTGCCGAGGGTCTTGCCATGGCGCGGAACGAGAGCCAGGCCGACGTGATCTTCGATCGGCGCGTCTTCTGGACGAACCTTACCCACAACCTGCGCTACTACTTCGTCGGGCGCTACTCGGGGCTGGTCGCGTACTTCTTTCCGGCGGTCTTCGCGATGGTCCTGCTGCTGGCGCGCCCTCGCCGACGCCCTGTGTGGCAGTACCTCGTCCTGCTTGCCGGTGTGATCCAGATCCTGACGTTCGTCATCACACTGCCGTACACCTGGTTCGGCGGCGGCGGCTCGGTCGGCAACCGGTATTTCATGGGTGTCTATGGCATCTTCCTGTTCCTGTTGCCGCCGATCTCGCGGACCTGGGTCTCGTTTGTGCCGTGGGCGGTCGGGTCACTGTTCATGGCCAAGCTGGTGCTGAACCCATTCGTGACTTCAATCCGGCCAGGCGAGTATGCCCGCAGCGGTCCGCTGCGCCTGCTGCCGGTGGAACTCACCAACATGAACGATCTGCCGATCAATACGGACGCCGCCCGCGTCCGCGTGTGGTTCGGCGACAACGACGGGCTCGGGGATCCAGGCTTTCAGATCTACTTCCTCGACGACAAAGCCTTCGATCGCGAGGCGGACAAGAGCGTCTGGGTGAAAGGGGAGTCGCGAACCGAGTTCCTGATCAAGACGGATCGTCCGATGCGGCGACTGTTGCTCACGCTGTCGGCCGGGCCGGTCGCGACCACGGCGCGCGCCACCGTCGCTGGACGCACGGTCGAGATCACGCTCGAACCGGGCGGGTCACAGCAGTTCACGTTTCAGCTGAACGACGGATTCCCCTACCAGGCGCGCTCGTTCGTGTGGCCGGTGTCAATCTCCAGCAGCGGCGGGTTTACGCCGATCTTCTACGGGTCGGCGCACGACACACGTTACCTCGGTGTGCGGGTCAAGCCGGTGCTGGTCGAGTAAGGCCACAGAAGAAACACAGAAGAAACACAGAAGAGACACAGCCCCTACGGGATTCGGTAGATCTCTTCGACGGCCGCGATCTCCTCGGCCTTCTGCTCGTCGCTCCAGCCGAGTTCTTGTGCCGCCACTCTGGCGCACTCTTCCAGGACGCTCTTGCCAGGATGCCCGGTCGCGCCGAGCGCTAACCTGCGCACGACGATATCGGAGAGGTGGATGGCCATTTCCTGGTGGATCACGTGCACGATTTCGGCCGCAGTTGCGGCTGGATGTGACCCGAGCGGGGCGAGGAGTTCAGGGCGCGCGGTCATCAGGCGGATGATTTCGGCGGAGCGTTCCGCATAGAGCGCGCCGAGCCGCTGCAACACGGCCGGCGAGAGATCGAGTCCACAGCGGCGCGCGGTTTCGATCGCGAGACCCTCGTGATCGGCCAGCCCGGCGCCCGGCAGGACCGCAACCGATGTTCGGGACGCTCGGACCCGGCGTCCAAGCCTCGAACTGGCGGTGTCGACGGCGCGCTGCGCGACCGCACGGGCGGTCGTGTACTTCACGCCGATGACCGTCATCGCGCCGGCGGCACCGTCTTTCGCGTGGTCGTGGATCACCGGGGTACCGAGAAGGTCCGGCGGCCTGCCGGGTGTGACGGCAGCCGGCACGAGCCCCCAGTGGACCAGCGTGATGCGCTCACGGGTCAGACCGAGGGCGGGGAAGGCCTCGTTGGCTTCCCGCACGAAGGCATCGATGTCGGCGGCCGCGGGCCCACTGTGTTTCTTCTGTGTTTCTTCTGTGGCCTGCTGTGTCGCTTCTGTGGCTTGCTGTGTTTCTTCTGTGGCGTGAGCGGTGCCGACAATCGAGTGGCCCTTCCAGGGCACCAGCGTCAGCATCCGCCCCGCGGCAGTGGGCGCGGCGAGCGCGACCTCCTTGGCCGGGACGGACGTCACCAGGTTCATCGCCGCCAGCAGCGGCACTGCCGGCCTGGCGCCGAACATCGCCGCGACGTCGCCGGCGCGTGCTCCGGCGGCATTGACCGTCATCGCGGCCCGGATCGTCAACTGGCGCCCGGTCTCTCGATCCCGTGCCGTCATTCCCGTGATCCGGTCGCCTTCACGCACCGCCGCTACCGCTTCGACGTAGTTGGCGAGCACGCACCCATGCGCATCCGCCGCCGCGGCGAACGCAAAGGTGAGCCGGTCGTTTTCAACCATCTGGTAGTCGTACCACTGCGCGCCGCCGGTCAGGTTCTTCTGCTGCACGCCGTGGAACAGCTTCAACGTCATGCCGCGCGACAGCAGTTTGGCCGGCGGCAGGTGGAGCTCGCGCTCGACACCGCGGTTGCGGTCCCGCGCCAGCCAGGCGTCCAGTTTGAAACCGGCTCTCAGCGCGAGCCGTCCCTTCGTCACCGAACGATAGGTGCCAACGATGAAGGGAAGTGGGTGGACGAACCACGGGGCGATCCGGGCCAGGGCGCGCCGCTCGCGGATTGATTCGCGCGCACGATCCAGGCGAAACGACTGGAGCGAGCGCAGCCCGCCGTGGGCTGTCTTCTGGTGATTGAACGAGATCCCACTGCCGAAGTCGGCCGCCTCGATCAGCGCGGTGCTCAACCCCCGGCTGGACGCTTCGTATGCGATCGCGAGCCCGTAGATGCCGCCGCCGACCACGAGGAGATCGAATGCGCCGGACTCGAGCCGGCTGGTGTCGCGTGGCTGCATGGCAGGGCTTTTACTTTATAGTAAAGATCCCGTGTCCATCCCCGGATCATCTTCGACGGCCGACGTCCGTACGTACTGGAATCACCACATTCACGATCTCGAGATCACCACGCATCCGGTGGGAACGCCGGGCTTTTTCAGTGATCTGGATCAATACCACTTCGAAAAACTGCACCACCTCCTGCGCCTCGTCGACTTCGACGGATGGCGTGGCAAACGGGTGCTGGAAGTGGGATGCGGCGCCGGCACCGACCTGGCGCGCTTTGCCCGCGGCGGCGCGATCGTCACGGGCGTCGATCTGGCCGCCTCAGCGATCGAACTGGCGCGCAAGAACTTCGAGCAGCAGGGGCTCGAGGGCGAGTTTCGCGAAGCGGACGGCGAACATCTGCCGTTCGAGGACGGCAGCTTCGACCTGGTCTATGCGCACGGCGTCGTGCAGTACACCCCGGACGGAGAACGGCTGATCGAGGAGTGCCGCCGCGTCCTGAAGCCGGGTGGCGAAGCGGTCTTCCAGGTCTACAACCGGGTCTCCTGGCTCAACGCGCTGTCGAAGCTGATGAAGGTGCCGCTCGAGCATGAAGACGCCCCGGTGCTGCGGAAATACAGCATCGGTGAATTCAAGAGCATGCTCCGGGGATTCAGCCAGGTTCGCATCGTCGAGGAGCGCTTCCCCGTGAAGTCGCGACTCCACAAGGGCTGGAAGGGGATCGCGTTCAACACGTTCTTCGTCGGCACGTTCAACGCGCTGCCGCGGGCGCTCGTGAAGCGCTACGGTTGGCACCTGCTGGCCTTCTGCCGTAAATGACGCACGCCCCGCCCCCGTTCACGTGGCGCGAAGGCGTAGGGCATCACCCTCATCGCGTTTGCGCTGACGGTCTATTTCACCTGGCCGCTGGCGCTGCGGCCGGCCGGGCTCGGACGCCTCGCCCTGGGCGACGGTCAGTTCAGCGTCTGGAACGTCGCCTGGGTGGCTCACGCCCTTTCGACCGGTCAGAACGTCTTCGACGCGAACATCTTTCATCCCCACAAGACCACACTCGCGTACTCGGAGGCCAACCTTGGCGCCGGCATCCTCGGCGCTCCCGGCTTACCTGCTGACCGACAGCCCCTACGCCGCGCACAATTCGGCCGTCCTGATCGGTCTGACGTTCTCGGTGATCGGGATGTACCTGCTGGCCCGCAGGCTGACGGGGAATCTCCCGGCCTCGCTCGTCGCCGCGGTCCTCTTCGCCTTCTGCCCGTTTCTGTTCGCGAGGACGGCCCACATCCAGTTGATGATGACGGCGCCGTTTCCCTTCGTCCTGCTCGCGTTTCATGTCTTTGCCGACGACACCACGGTCAAGCGCGCCATTGTTCTCGGCGTATCGATAGCCGTTCAGGCGTTGTTCTGTGCCTACTACGGGGTGCTGGTGGGCCTGATCGTCGGTCTTGGAATCCTGCTCTTCGCCGTGCTGCGAGGGGTGTGGCGTCAGCCGCGGTGGTGGTATCTCTCCGCGCTCGCCGCCGCGGTCGCGGTTCTCATCGTGCTGCCGTTTTTCCTTCCCTATATCCGCCTGCAGGACGAGACAGGGTGGGGCCGCACGCTGAACGACTCGCGGCGGTACTCCGCCGACTGGCGGGCCTACTTTGCCTCCTCTGCGACGGCCCACCGCTGGATGCTGCCGCTGCTCGGACACTGGAAAGAGGTGCTGTTCCCCGGGTTCACAGCACTTGATCCTCGGAGCGTTCGGCGCTGTCGTGTGTTTGTGGCGCCCCGCTCGGAGCACGAGATTCGAGCGCCCCGCCGATCGGGCGTGACGTCGCGGTGTTCTATCTCATCGTGCTGGTGCTCGCGCTGTGGAGTTCGTTCGGACCGGGGGCCGGCCTCTACACGCTGCTGTTTCACACCGTCCCGGTATTCTCATTGCTGCGCGCCCCGGCGCGGTTCGGCCTCGCGGTGACGCTCGCCCTGGCGGTGTTCAGTGCCGCTGGCCTGACGCTGCTGCTCGGGCGGATGCAAGAGAAGGCGCGGATCTGGGTGGCGGCCGCGGTGCTGATCTTTGCGGTGGCCGAGTTGTCGACCACGATTCCCTATGACGAGGCGCGGCCCGTGGCGCGCGCCTACAAGGTCCTCGCCTCAGCCGAGCCCGGCCCGGTCGCGGAGTTCCCGTTCTACTTTCTTGGGCCACGAGCGCTACATGCAGACCCGCTACATGCTTGGCTCGACCACGCACTGGCTGCCGCTCGTCAACGGCTACAGCGACTTCATCCCGAAGGACTTCTTCGAGGGGGCCCTGCTTCTTCAGAACTTTCCCGATGACGCGGGGCTGAAGTGGCTGCGCGCGCGCGACACTCGCTACGTCGTGTTCTATCGCCATCTCTATGACGATGCGAGCCGCGCCAGGCTTGATGAGCGAATCGCCGCGCACGCCGCAGAGCTGCGGCCGCTGTATACCTTTGGCACCATCCATTTATACGAACTCGTCGGGGGTCCGCCGAGCTCGCTGACCGGCATTCGCAGACTTCTGGCGTCTGCTCACCAGGGACACAGATAGACACCCGCCATGGGCGTTCCGCCCGGACAAGGCCGGCGCATGATGCGCACGGCTTCATCCTGGTGCTCATTCGACGAGCTTCTTGTATGTCGCGATCCTGACGAAATCGTCGGACGCCACGATCACACGTTCGTTGGTCAGGAACGTGAGGGAGTAGGCGAGCCAGTAGTCCGAGGTCGCGTACTTGATACCGCGCGCCTCCAGGTGCCGTGCGATCAACCGCTTGGCGCCGACCTGCGGATGGGCGACGTACTCGTAAAGCAACCGGGTGCCTGGGACCGCCGCGATCAGGGCACAGGCGCAGACGAGCGCCAGCCATGCGCGCCGCAATGCCGTGGACCGGACGCAGAGCAGGAACCATCCGCCAAGGCCGACCGCACCCGCGAGTGACAGGAGTTCGTAGCGAAGCAGATCGACCGCTCCGCATCGGCCGATGACGTAGCCGACGATCGAGAGGCTACCGAGCAGGACGAGGTAGGCGCAGAAGTCGTACTCGCGCCGCCAGGCGCGGTCCGCGAGCAGGCGATGGACGATGCCGACCGATGGCGAGAAGCAGGACGGCGGCCGGAACGATCCAGCCGAAGGAGAAGCCCTGCCACAGGTCGGTGGCGATCGCGTGATCGCGCGAGCGGCCTCAGGACGGGTGCCGAACAGCAGCGGCCAGTGTTCGGTGATGATCCGCCAGAAGCCGAGCCGGAATCATCTGCGGATCGAGGCACACGCGCTGCGCGAGCTCGGTGACGTTGCTGTGCGGCCGGTACAGATCCGCAATCGTCGTCCCTGGGCCGGCGGCGGATGAGGAATAGCGCAGCAGCTGCGCGACGATCCAGACCTCCGCCGACACGCGCAGCATCGAGAGCCGCGCCTTGAAGCCGTCTCGCAGGTGAAGAGCGTCCCGTCGATGGCATCGATGGCGAGCAGCGCGACGAGCGCGTAGAGCGTGAACTCGCGCTGGAGGAAGCCGATGCCGAAAATGCAGTCCGCACCAGGCCGGACGGCGCCGCGTCATCCAGATCAGCAGGGCGTAGAGGAGAGGCTCGACGTTGCCGCCGCTCGGCTCGAGCAGATGCGCCGCCGTGACCGGCGCCGGCAACGCGAAGAACAGCACTGGGCACCCAGGCCACTGCTGGGCGCAGACCGGCGTAGCGCTCGAGGCCGCGCAGCAGCAGGAGCGCGATGACGATGTTGATCGCGAGGATCGGCAGCTTCAGCGCCGTGACCGAGACACCGGCGAGCAGAAACACCGGCGCGGCGAGCCACGCTTGCACCGCGAGGATGTGATTCGAACCGTAGAAGAAGATCAGGGAAGGCGCGGCCCTCGCTCAGGTGCTTCGCCATCAGCCCCATCACCGCCTGGTCGGAGTCGAACTGCGTCTCTTCCCAGAAGACGAACACGGCCGAGCGAATCAGGACGATGCCGACGACGAAGAGCGCCACCAGCAGGCGCTCGCGCGTCCGATCAGTGATGGCGGCGGTGTGCGTCATTCAGAGCGCCTTCATGATAGGCGAAATGGCTTTTGCTCTATATTGCATTGATGCCGCGCATCGCAGTCGTCACGTCGAGCCCGCCGATGGTGGAGGGCGGCCACATGGTGATCGCGCGATCGCTGGTCGATGCCTTGCGCGAAGCCGGACATCAGGCCGACATCATCGTGACGCCGCAGAACCGGTTCGGACGTCAGGCGTCCGCCTACATCGCGACCTGGCTGACGGACGTGACGATGGCGGACGGGCACGCGATCGACCAGGTGATCAGCCTGCGCTTTCCGAGCTATGCGGTTCGCCATCCGAAGCATGTCTGCTGGCTCAATCACACGATGCGGGAGTACTACGATCTCTGGGACTCCTTCAGCGCCACGCTCTCCTCGAAGGGCCTGATCAAAGAACGGGTCCGTCGCCAGGGGATGCACCTCGCCGATCGGTATCTGCTCGGGCGCAACGTCTCGAAGCTGTTCGTGCAGTCAGAGACGGTCGGGCGGCGGCTCGCGATGTGGCCGGAACTGAAGTCGCAGGTCCTGTATCCGCCGGCGCCCCAGCGCGGCTACCGCTGCGATGACTACGGCGACTACATCTTCATGGTCTCGCGCCTGACGCGCCTGAAGCGCGCCGACCTGCTGATCGAGGCGCTGGCGACGCCCGATGGCGCCGGTATCAAGGCGGTGATCGCCGGTGAAGGGGAAGAGCGGGATCGACCTGCACCAGCTTGTCGAACGGCACGGGCTCGCGGCGCGAGTGCGTCTCGTCGGCCGGCTCGACGAGGGTGGATTGCTGGAGCATCTCGCGCGCTGCCGGGCGGTGTGCTTTCCGCCCGTCCAGGAAGACTATGGCTTCGTCACTGTCGAAGCGTTCGCGTCCCGTAAGGCGGTGATTACGTGCCGCGACAGCGGCGGGCCTGCGGAACTGGTGAAGGATGGCGTGCTCGGATTCGTTGTCGAGCCCACCCCGGAGGCGCTCGCGCGCGCGCTGCGGCAGGTCAGCGAGGACCGTTCGCTGGCCGAGCGCATGGGGGCGGCCGCCCTGGCCGCCGGCGCGGAACTCAACTGGCCCGATACCGTGCGCCAGCTGACCGCGTAAACTGGATGCAATGTCTGTACGCCACTCCCCTCGAAGCCCGGATCGCGAAGAAGGTCACCAAGGCCATCACCGAGTACAACCTGATCGAAGATGGCGACCGCATCATGGTCGGCCTGTCGGGCGGGAAGGACAGCTGGGCACTGATGCAGGTCCTCGATGTTCTGCAGAAGCGGGCGCCGATCCGCTTCTCGTTCATCGCCGTCACCGTGGACTCCGGCTACCGCGGTTACCGGCACGATCTGATCTCGCGCACCTGCGAGCAGCGGGGGTGGGACTACCGGATCCAGCACACCGGGATCGGCGAGACGATCGAAGACATCCTCGAAGCCAGCGAGACCCCCTGCTCGCTCTGTGCCCGGCTTCGCCGCGGCGTCCTCTACCGGATCGCGAAGGAAGTGGGCGCCACCAAGATTGCGCTCGGGCATCACATGGACGACTTCGTCGAGACGCTGCTCCTGAACCTGTTCTTCCAGGGGGCGCTCAAGGCGATGCCGGCGCGGCTGGTGTCGGACAACGGTGAACACGTCGTGATCCGGCCCCTCGTCTATACGACCGAGGCCGAGGCGCGGGATTACGCCAAGGCGTCAGAGCTTCCGATCATCGGCTGCTGCTGCCCGGTCTGCGGTGACCTGAGCCTGCAGCGGCAGCGCATCAAGCGTCTCATCGCCGAATTGGAAGTCGAGCATCCCGAGGTCAAGAACTCGATGTTGCGGGCGCTGACCAATGTCGCGGGCCGTCATCTGCTCGACAAGCGCCTGAACCCGCTGCCCGAGTTGCGCGAGACCGCGCTTGCCGGCGGCGCCGATGCCGCTGCCGCTCCGACGCGGCCGCTGATCCGCGCGTCGCGCCGGCAATCGCTCCGCCGCGATGTGTGCAAGAATCTCGGATGCGACGATTCGTTCTCTCTGCTCTACTGATTAGCCTGTTTGCGACGTCTCGAGCTGACGCGCAGCAGCGTCCACTCGTCACCGAGGACCCGGAAACCGTCGGCTCCGGCCTGGTCCTGATCGAAGCCGGCATCGACCTGCAGCGCGACTTCCTCCTGCCTGCCTCAGGACTCACCGGCAATCTGCTCCGGCTCCCGAGCGATGGGCATCAGCTTCGGGGCGTCGTCGATTGTCGAAATCCAGGTGGACGGCGCGTTCTACAACGGTTTCAGTGTGACGGATTTCGATCCCTTCGCCCCACTGGCCTTCTTGCTCGACTTCGAGGGCGATCACACCAGCGCCATCGAGGACCTCGTGATCGGCACCAAGGTCCGCATGGTGTCGGAGGCGCCCGGTCGCCCGGCGATCGGCGTGCGCTTCGCCACCAAGCTCCCGATCGCCTCGACCGAGAGCGGTCTTGGCCTCGGCACCACCGATTTCCACACGTCGTTACTGTTCGGCAAAACGGTGCAGTCGATCCGCATCGTCGGTAACGGCGGATGGAGCATGCTTGACAGACCCGACCCAGGGCACTGAGCACAACACATGATGACCTACGGGCTTTCACTGGCGCGTGCGGTCGCGCAGGGGGTCGAGATTGTCGGCGAAGTGAACGGACGGCTGGACGTCAGCGAGGGCGAGCCACCGCCTGGCGGCGACAATCGCGGCGCGATTCGATTCGGTCTACGGTTCACCCGTGGGACCGTTCGGATCGACGGCGGCATGATCATCGGCCTGACGGCGCGCGATCCCAGCATCGGGTTCACCGGCGGGTTCACCTGGGTGTTCCGCGGTTTCACCATTCCTTAGCGTGCAGATCGTCAAGGCGCACGCCTTCGGCAACGATTTCCTGCTGCTCGACGAAGACGGCCGTACCGGCAGGCATCGGACCGCGCCGCGCTGGCCCGCGCGACGTGCAACCGTCACCGCGGACTCGGCGGTGACGGCTTGATCGTCTATCGCCGGACGAGCGAGCCGTCTGCGCACGGCGCTCGTGGCGTCAATGGCGCTGTTGAACGCCGACGGCAGCTATTCCGAGGTGTCGGGCAACGGCGTCCGCTGCCTGGCGGCGTGGCTGGCGCACGAGGATGATGCGCCGGTCGGCGCGTCCATCACGATCGAGACCGATGCGGGGCCCAAGGTGCTGTCGCTGCTCGAGCGCAGAGTGGCGTGAGCCAGGACCTTCAGGGCGGCGATGGGATCAGCCGGAGTCTCTCACGCGCGTGACGCTGCAGGTGGATGGTCAGTCGGTGGACGCCATCACCATGCGCGTCGGCAATCCCCAGTGCGTCGTCCTTGGTGAAGTGAGCGAAGGAGCGCCTGCACGGCTGTGGCGGCAAGGCTTGCCGTTCATCCCCATTTCGTGGCCGGCACCAACGTGGAGCTTGCGACGGTGGAGAGCCCGGGCCGCGTCCGGATCCTGATCTGGGAACGCGGCGTCGGCCCGACCGAGGCGTCGGGCACCGGGGCCTGCGCCGCTGCCGTGGCGGCGATGGCGTACGGCGGCGCCGAACGCGACGTCATGGTGGTCTCTCCCGGCGGACAGCAACGCGTCGAGTGGCGGGACGATGGCCTTTTTCTGACCGGGTCGGCCGAGATCATCGCGGTGTGTGCGTGGCTGGCGCAGGCGCGTTCCTGAATGCGCAAGACGCACGAGGCCAACGACTCGATGGAGGTCTACTCCCCGGCCGAGGAGCTGTTCAACCGCCGCCGGCAGGACGTTCGGACTCTTTGCCGGGCCGGCCGTGTTGCTCGCGCTGTTGTTCGCGCCGCTGCCGCTCGCCGATGCCCCGCACAAGCTGGCGGCGATTCTGGCGATGATGGTCGTGCTGTGGGTCACCGAAGCGCTACCGCTCGCCGTGACCGCGCTGATCGGGCCGGTGCTGGCGATCGTTCTGCGCGTCGTCCCGGCACGGACGGCCTTTGCGCCGTTCGCTGATCCGATCATTTTCCTGTTCATCGGCAGCTTCATGCTGGCCGAGGCGATGTTCGTCCACGGCCTGGACCGGAGGATCGCGTTCACCGCCCTGTCGTCCCGCTTCGTCGGGGCGAGCCCGACCCGGATCCTCATCGTGTTTGGCGCCGTCACGTGCGGTCTGTCGATGTGGATCAGCAACACCGCCACGACCGCCATGATGTTCCCGATCGGGCTGTCGATCGTCGCGCACCTCACCCGGGGCCGGGAGTCGGAGCAGGGGAGCCGTGAGTTTGCGACCGCGATGATGCTGATGTGCGCCTTCGGCGCCTCGATCGGCGGGATCGGGACGCCGATCGGGACCCCGCCCAACCTGATTGGCATCGGGATGCTGAACCGGATTGCCGGCACCCATATCAGCTTCTTCGGCTGGATGATCCTGGGTGTGCCGATCGTCCTGGTGCTCTTTGGTTTCCTGGTCACCTATTTCTATTTCCGGGCACTGCGCGGATTGAAGCTCGACATGACTGGCGTCCGGGCATATCCAGGAGGAACTCCGTCGTCTCGGTCCGATGTCGCCGGGGCAGCGCAACGTCGTGGCGGCCTTCGGGGTGACGGTGGTGCTCTGGCTGCTGCCGGGCGTGCTGACCATCGTGGGTGCGGGCGACAGCTGGGTTCACGCGCGCGTTCAATGCCGCCGTGCCTGAATCGGTTGCCGCGATGGTGGGAGCGGTGCTGCTCTTTATCCTGCCGCTGCATTGGCGGGCGCGCCAGTTCACCTTGAAGTGGGAAGAAGCCGTCCGCATCGACTGGGGCATCGTCCTGCTGTTTGGCGGCGGGCTGGCGATGGGGGAACTCGCCTTCTCAACCGGGCTGGCCGAGTCGATGGGGCGCGGGATCACGTCCTGGCTGCCGGTCCAGTCCGAAGTCTCCCTGACGATCATCTTCACGGCGGTGGCGATCGTGATGTCGGAAGCGGCATCCAACACCGCGTCGGCCAACATGATCGTGCCTATCGCGATCGCCGTGTCGCAGGCCGCGGGGATCAATCCGATACAGCCGGCGCTCGGGGCCACCCTCGGCGCCTCGATGGGCTTCATGATGCCGATCTCGACGCCGCCGAACGCGATTGTCTACAGCTCGGGCCACGTGCCGATCACCGCGATGATGCGCCACGGGATCGTGCTCGACGTCGCGGGCTTCGTGGTGATTGTCGGATTGCTGCTCGGGCTGGGGCGGATCTTCTAGCTGCCAGTTGCCAGTTGCCAGCTGATAGCTGATAGCTGATAGCTGATAGCTTCGGAGCTGCGCAAGACCTGCGCATCATCGGCGTTATCGTGCTGCTGGACCTGCGACGATCCTCAAGGCTCGCGGCGCGGCTGCCGTGCCGGTTTCTTGCCGCCGACCGCATCCAGCGCCGCCATCTGCGCGGCAATTCTGGCGGAAAGGCCTTCGACCGCCTTACGCGCCGCGGCGTAGTCGGCGGCCGCCACAGCCGCGCCTGCCTTTTGCACATCACCCTGGGCGGTCTTGAGTGCAGCCCGCGCCGCCTCGACCTCACGCTTCGGGAGCTTGGCGGCATCGGGCAGTTCGAGACGGCGCGCCAGCGTCTGCACCGCCGTCCGCGCCGCCGTCACCGCGGCGTCGGTTTCCTTGTGGGCCCGCACCTGGCCCTCGGCCGCGGCCTTGGCGGCCTCGAGCGCGCGATCGTGTGCGTCGAGGGCGCGGGTGAGCGCGAGCCGGAAGTCGCGTTGCGCGATCGCCTCGTGTGCCTGCTGCAAGGTGGCGGTGGCGGCGGTCAACTCCTGGGGCGCGTAGCGCTCGGCGCCGGCCGCGCGCGCGGCATCGAGAGCGCCCTGCGCGAGATCGATTTCTTTCTGTGGGGGTGTCGAACAGGCCGTGAGGAAAGCAAGCGAGAGGACGATGGCAGGCAGCGCGCGCACGAGCGGAAGTATAGCAGCGGCTCGTCGCCTGACCAGCGCTCGACGGCGAAGAGTGCGCGCTCGCTGTGGATGAAGGTGCAAATGGATGGTGGTACGATGAAGACGGTTGCGCCGCATGACAGGCCGCGCGAGAAGCTGGAGCGGCTTGGCGCAGCGGCGCTCGGCGACAACGAACTGCTCGCCATCGTGCTCGGGCAGGGGCGGGCGCAGGCGAGTGCACTGGACCTGGCGAACACGATCCTGGCGCAGGGCGGGTTGCGGGCCCTGGCGCGGGCGCGCGGCGGGGAGTTACGGCGCGTGCCCGGGATCGGCGCGGCTCGTGCGGCGCAGGTGCTCGCCGCGATCGAGCTGGGGCGCCGATCGGTGACGCGAATCGCTGACGCGCGGGCACAGTTGCGAACGCCGCGTGACGTCGCGGAGTACCTGCTGCCGCAGTTCGGCAGCCGCCCGGTCGAGCAGTTCGGCGTGCTCTCGCTCGACACCAAGCACCGGGTGCTGCGGGCCTCGGTGTTGTCGGTCGGCACGCTCGATACGAGCGTGGTGCACCCGCGCGAGGTGTTTCGCGAGGCCGCCTCGGCCGGGGCGGCCGCGGTGGTGGTGTTCCACAATCACCCCTCAGGCGATCCGGAGCCGAGCGACGACGACGTGCGGCTGACCGAGCGGCTCGTCGCGGCCGGGATCCTGATGGGTATCGAGGTGCTCGACCACGTGATCCTCGCCGACGTGAAGTACTTCAGTTTTCGCGAGCACAGAAGGTGTTGACGGTTGGCAAAGACGCTGTATTTCGACTGTTTCTCCGGCGCCTCGGGCGACATGATCCTGGGCGCGCTCCTCGATCTCGGCCTCCCGCTCGATGACCTGCGCGGCGCCCTCGGCAGCCTCGCCGTGGACCTTGGCGGCGTCTCCGCCCACCGCGTCCTGCGCGCCGGCGTTTCCGCCACCAAGTTCGTCGTCGGTGAGAAGAAGCCGCACTCTCATGAAGCCCCGCACCTCATGAATGCCCCGCACTCTCATGATCACAGTCATCATTCGTTGAAAGAGATTGCGGCCGCCATCGGCCGATCGGCGCTGTCGGCCGAGGCGCGCGACCGCGCGACGCACTTGTTCGAACGCCTCGCTGAGGCGGAGTCAGCGATCCATGACGTCCCGGTCGAGCGGATCCACCTGCACGAAGTCGGAGCGGTGGATTCGATCATCGATATCGTCGGCGCCGTCTATGGCCTCGAGCAGCTGCGCGCCGACCGGATCGTCTCGTCGCCCTTGAATGTGGGCGGCGGCTCCGTGAAATGCGAGCACGGTGTCTTCCCGGTGCCCGCCCCTGCCACCGCACGGCTGCTGCAGGGCGTGCCGGTTTACTCGGGCGATGTGCAGATGGAGCTCGTCACGCCGACTGGCGCGCTGCTCGTGACCGGCTACGCAGGCTCTTACGGCCCGATGCCCGGTATGACGATGGACAAGATTGGGTATGGGGCGGGCGATCGTGATCCGAAGCGGCATCCGAATGTGCTGCGCATGATCGTGGGGGAAGCGCACCGAGGGTGGCCATGCGCGCCGGGTCGTCGAGATCCTCTGCGAGATCGACGACATGAATCCCCAGCTGTTTGGTCCGCTGATGGACCGCCTGCACCAGGCCGGTGCACTGGACGTGTTCTATGCGCCCGTGCACATGAAGAAGAACCGTCCCGGTATTCTCGTGACCGTGCTGGCGCGGCCCGAGGACCGGCAGCGGCTGGCCGGGATCCTGTTCGCCGAAACGACTACCATTGGCGTCCGGTATCAGGAGATGCTGCGTGAGTGCCTGGACCGCGAGATCGTGGCGGTCGAGACGGCCGCCGGCGTGATTCGCTTCAAGGTGGCGCGTCGCGACGGCCAGGTACTCAACGCCGCGCCGGAGTTCGATGATTGTGCCCGCATTGCCGCGGCGAAGGGGCTGCCCGTCAAGGACGTGCAGGCGCTGGCGCTGACGGCCTGGATGAACCGTATCAAGTGACCATGCCCCGCTTCTACATCACGACCGCCGATCGATTACGTCAACAGCCGGCCGCACCTCGGCACCGCCTACGAGAAGATCGCCGCCGACGTCATCGCGCGCTACAAGCGGCTGGCCGGCTTCGATGATCCGCTTCGTCATGGGCAACGACGAGCACTCGCAGAACGTCTTCAAGAAGGCGCGCGAGAACGGCGAGGATCCGCTCGCGTACTGCGACCGGATGGCGCGCGAGTTCCTGGACGTCTGGGCGCGGCTGGACCTGTCGTTCGACGACTTCATCCGCACCACCGAGCCGCGCCACAAGGCCGGCGTGCAGGAACTGGTCCGCCGGATGACGCGCCGCCGGCGACATCTACGAGGGCCACTACGAGGGCTGGTACTGCGTCTCGTGCGAGGCCTTCAAGCAGGAGAAGGATCTCGTCGACGGTCTCTGTCCGATCCACCGAACCAAGCCGGACTGGATCCGCGAGAAGAACTACTTCTTCCGCCTGTCGAAGTACACGCAGCCGCTGCTGGATCACTTCCGCGCGCAGCCCGGAGTTCCTCGTGCCGGACATCCGGCGCAACGAGATCCTGCGGCTGCTCGAGAGCGGCCTCGAAGACATCTCGGTCAGCCGCGCCGGCCAGGCGTGGGGGATCCCGATGCCCGAGGATCCCGGCAGCGTCATCTACGTCTGGGTCGACGCGCTGATCAACTACGCCACCGCGGTGGGCTTCGGCACCGACCAGGCGCTGTTCGACACCTGGTGGCCGGCGGATCTCCACGTCATCGGCAAGGACATCACGCGCTTCCACTGCGTGATCTGGCCGGCGATGCTGATGAGCGCCGGGCTCCCGGTGCCGAAGCAGGTGTTCGGCCACGGGTGGGTGCACTTCCGCGGCGAGAAGATGAGCAAGTCGCTCGGCACGGCCGTCGAGCCGCTCGACGCGGCGCAGAAGTTCGGCCCCGATCCGCTGCGCCTCTACCTCGTGAAGGAGATTGCGTTCGGCAGCGACGGCGATTTCACGTGGGAGCGCTTCGAGGAGCGCTACAACGTCGACCTCGCGAACAATCTCGGCAACCTGGTCAGTCGCGTCGCGACGATGGCCGAGAAGTACCGCGCCGGCGAGTTGACCGCGGCCGAAGCCCCCGGCCGGCTGGCCGAGGTCGCGGCGTCGCGCTGTGGACGACTACCGTCGCGCACATGGACGCCTTTGCGCTCGAGGCCGGTGCCGCCGCCGCCTTCCGCATCGTCGATGCGGCCAACGAGTACATCGCCAGCACGCGAGCCATGGGCGCTGGCGCGAGACCCCGGCCAGGCGGCACGGCTCTCACAGGTGCTGTTCGATGTGGCGGAAGCGCTGCGGATTGCGGCCGTCCTGCTGCTCCCGATCATGCCGCGATCGGCCGCGCGAGATTCTGCGCCGCGTCGGAGAAACGACGCCGCCGGAGCAGCTGCACGCTCGACGCCGCGACGTGGCGCGACCGACGGCACCCGGGCCATCATCAAGGGCGCAGCCATGTGGCCGCGCGTCGAGACAACCGAGTTCCAGGAGTACAACAGGTGGCAACGACAACCCCGCGCACCCTCAGCGCAGCCGCTCCGCACCCTCAGCGCAGAACCCCGCACCCTCAGCGTCAGTGCCCGCACCCTCAGCGGAGGCTCCGCCGCGCGACCCTCGACCGAGAAGATATCAATCGAGGATTTCATGAAGGTCGATCTGCGAGTCGCGAAGGTGCTGACCGCCGAAAAGGTCCCCAACTCGCGCAAGCTGGTGAAGCTGTCGATCGACCTCGGCACCGAGCAGCGCACGCTGGTGGCCGGCATTGCCGAGGCCTACGAACCCGAGCAACTCGTCGGCCGCACGATCGTGATGGTCTTCAACCTGAAGCCGGCGAAGCTGATGGGTATCGAGTCCAACGGGATGGTGCTCGCCGCCAGTCCGGACGGCGGCAAGCCGACGCTGGTCGGCTTCGATGCCGAGATTCCGCCCGGTACGCGCGTCAGGTAGCCGTGCTCGACAGCCACTGTCACCTCGCCGGTGAAGAGTTCGCCGCCGATCTCGCCGAGGTTGCCTCACGCGCGTCGGAAGCGGGCGTGACGACCGCGCTCTGCATTCTCGCCGCGGAGGACGCCGCCGAAGTGGCGCGTGCGCCGATCGTCCGCGCGGCATGGGGTGACGGGATGCGCGTTCGCCACCGGCATCCATCCGCATCATGCGGGACTGTTTGCCGGCGACATGGACCGCGCAACGCGGACGGTGGAGGAGGCAATCGCGGCCTCAGGCGCGTGCGCGATCGGCGAGATCGGTCTCGACTACCACTACGATTTCTCGCCGCGCGAGGTGCAGCAGGACGTGTTTCGTGCCCAGATCCGCCTGGCGCGGCAACGCAAACTGCCGATCATCATCCATACCCGCGAGGCGACCGACGACACCTTCGCGATCCTGGAGGAAGAGGGCGGCGCGGCCATCGGCGGCGTCTTCCATTGCTTTACAGGGGACGTCGCGATGGCGCAACGGGCACTCGCGATCGACTTCTACCTGTCCTATGCCGGCATCCTCACCTTTCCCAAGGCCGAGGGGCTCCGCGATGCGGCGCGCGTTACCCCGATCGATCGTCTCTTGAGTGAAACGGATGCGCCGTTCCTGGCACCCGTGCCGTTTCGCGGCAAGCGAAATGAGCCGGCGTATGTCACACGGGTGGTCGCAGACGCTGGCCGAGCTGCACGGCCAATCGATCGGCGCGATGGCGGAGCGGATCGCGGCGAACTTCACGCGGCTCTTCGGCGCGATGAGGGGGTCCAGGCGCGACCCATCTGTCGGCTCGCTAATACGCCTAACTGCAAGGGCTTAGCGCGTTGACACTGCCTGAGAAAAACCGTTATTGTGAGTTCGAGCCATTCAATTCGCACCCCTTGACCGATACAGCGCAGAACGCAGCCGCCGCAGATCTTGCCCAGATTTTCGAGCCTATCCGCGAGGAGCTCGAAGCTGTCGAGCAGGAGTTCGTACAGCACATCCAGTCGCGGGTGGCGCTGATTCCAGAAATGGGCCGCTATATCCAGAAGAGTGGCGGGAAGCGCGTGCGACCGGCTGTGCTGCTGATGTCGGCGCGCCTGAGCGGCTACACCGGCGATCGCGCCGTCCTGTATGCGGCCGTCGTCGAGTTCATCCACACCGCCACACTCGTGCACGACGACATCATCGACGGCGCCGACATGCGCCGCGGCCGGCTGGCGGCGCATTCGCGCTGGGGCAACGACATCACCGTCCTGCTGGGTGACTACCTCTACATCAAGTCAATGGCGCTGGCGCTCACGCACGACTCGCTCGATCTCGTGCGGCTGCTGTGTGACGTGACGCTGCGGATGATCGAAGGCGAGCTCTACCAGCTGACCAAGGCCGGGGACGTCGACATCGCCGAGGAAGAGCACTTCGAGATCATCCGTCGCAAGACCGCCTTCCTGTTCGGCGGCTGCGCCCAGATCGGTGGTCTGCTCGGTAATGTCGGGACCGAACGCGAGGCGGCGCTCCGGGAGTACGGTTTCAATCTCGGCGTGGCGTTCCAACTGGTGGACGACCTGCTCGACTACACCGCGGACCAGGAAGCGCTCGGCAAGCCGATCGGCGGCGACCTGCGCGAGGGCAAGGTGACGCTCCCGATCATCATGCTGCGCGAGCGCGGCGGCGAAGAGGCGTACTCGCTCGTCCGCAGCATCGTCGCGGAACGCGCCGTGACGCCCGAGCAGTGGCGCGAGGTGCTCCGACTCCTCAAGGAATCACGCGCAACCGAGCTCGCCTACGCGCGCGCGGTCGAGTATGCCGAGCGAGCCAAGGGTTGTCTCGCCATCTTCCCGCCCAGCCGCGAACGTGACGCCCTGTTGGCGCTGCCCGATTACGTGCTCGCCCGGGACCGGTAGGGAAGCGCCGCCTCGGAGCCATCGAGGCGGCTGGTGTCAATTTCCAACGTCCAACTTCCAACGCCCAATTTCGTTGGCAGTTGGGAATTGGAAATTGGGAGTTGACAGCTTCTAAGCCGAGCACAATGGACGTTCTCACCCGCCTTCAGCAGCTCCGCGAGCAGATCCGCCACCACGAGAACTGCTACTACGTGCTCGCCGCGCCGGAGATCTCCGACGAGGAGTTCGACCGCCTGCTGCACGAACTCGAGCAACTCGAGGCGGCGCATCCCGACCTGGTCACCGAGGACTCGCCGACGCAACGGGTCGCCGGACGGCCGACCGCCTCGTTCCCAACCGTTGAACACATCGCCCCGATGCTCAGTCTCGACAACGCTTACAACGAGGCCGAGCTGCGCGCGTTCGATGAACGGGTTCGGAAGGGTGCCGGGCTCGGGGACGCGGCCGTCGATTACGTGGCCGAGCTGAAGATCGATGGTCTCAGTATCGCGCTGACGTACCAGGACGGCCGACTGACGCGCGGTGCTACGCGCGGTGACGGCATTCGTGGCGAAGACGTCACGGCCAACGTCCGCACCATCCGCCCGATTCCGCTGTCGCTGAAGGGTGGCCCCGCTGGACGGCTGGAGGTGCGCGGTGAACTCTTCCTCCCGCGGGCGGCCTTTGCGCGGATCAACAAGGAACGTGAGGAAGCCGGCGAGCCGCTGTTTGCCAACCCCCGCAACGCGGCGGCCGGTACGATGCGGAATCTTGATCCTGCACTGGTGGCGAAACGCGGACTCGGTGCGTTTACGTATCAGGTGATTGTTGGCTCGGACGTTCCGGGCACCAGTCACGGGGCCGTTCTCGAACGGCCCCTACAGCGTCACAGCGACGCGTTGGCCGCGTTGGCGGCGTGGGGTTTGCCCGTGGAACGCCACCATCAGCGCTGTGCCGGCATCGACGAGGTCATTGCCTTCTGCGCGCGATGGGCCGACGGGCGCGCAGGCGCTCGATTTCGACACCGATGGGGTGGTGATCAAGGTCGATGATCTCGCGCTGCGGCAGCGGCTCGGGACCACCGCGAAATTCCCGCGCTGGGCCACCGCCTTCAAGTTCCCCGCGCAACAGGCGCACACGAAGCTGAGGAAGATCGAGGTCAATGTCGGACGGACCGGCGCGAACACGCCATATGCCGTGCTCGAGCCGGTGTTCCTGGCCGGTTCGACGATCTCGATGGCCACGCTGCACAACGCCGAGGACATCGCGCGCAAGGACTTCCGGGAAGGTGACACGGTCGTCATCGAAAAAGCCGGGGATGTGATCCCGCGCGTCGTTGCGCCGATTCTCGGGCTGCGTCCGGCCGATGCGGTGCCGTGGGTCATGCCCACCACGTGCCGTGCCTGCGACAGTCAACTGGTCCGCGACGAGGACGAGGTCGTGTGGCGCTGCGATAACACCTCGTGTCCGGCCCGGCTCCGCCGCAGTCTCGAGCACTTTGCATCCCGTAGTGCGATGAACATCGAGGGGCTGGGCGAGTCGCTGGTCGAGCAGCTGATCGAGCAGGGCCTGGTGCGCGACTTCGCGGATCTGTACCACCTCGACGCGAATGTCCTGGAGAACCTGGTCGTGGCGCCGCGGGAACCGAAGTCCGAGCGAGCCGTGCCGCGGAAACTCGGAAAGGTCGGGCGCAACGTCTTCAGCGAGCTCGAGCGTAGTAAGTCCAACGACCTGTCGAGGCTTGTCTACGCGCTCGGAATCCGGCACGTCGGCGAAAAGGCGGCCGCCACGCTGGCGCGCCATCTCAGGACGATGGAAGCCATTCTCGCGTCGCCCGTCGAGGCGCTGCAGACGATCCCCGATGTGGGCCCGGTCGTCGCCGCATCGGTTCGGTCGTTCGGTGACGAGCCGCGTAACCGAAGCGTGATCGAGAAACTGGCGGCGGCGGGTGTCAACATGGCGAGTCAGCAGCCGGCGGTCGACGAGGGTGCGCCGGGCCCGCTGGCCGGCAAGACTTTCGTGCTGACCGGGACGCTGCCGACGCTGACCCGCGAAGAGGCGACCGCCCTGATCGAGGGCCGCGGCGGCAAGGTGTCTGGCTCGGTGAGCAAGAAGACGAGCTACCTGGTGGCCGGTGAGGAGGCGGGGAGCAAACTCGAAAAGGCCCGTGCGCTCGGGATCCCGATCCTGACCGAGGAGGATTTCCGGGGACTTATAATCTAACGGGAAGCATGCGCCGATTCACTATCCTCACCGTGGCGCTGGCGTCGGTCGTGGGTCTGCTCGTCGGGCTCATCCTGGCGGGCCAGTTCACACCGACCCCGGTGGTGACGACCGCGCCGAGGGTGTACCGGTCCACCCGGTCCCGATCGATCCGCCCCGTCCGGTTTTGCCGGCGAGCGGCACCCACGCCAACTTTGCCGACGTCGTCGAAAGCGTCAACGCGGCGGTCGTGAATATTGATGCAACCTCCAACCGGGCCACTGGAACAGGGCAGGGATTCCTCCGCCGCGGCGATGACATGCCGCGGACGTTCGACGGTCCGACCCGTGGCGCCGGCAGCGGGTTCATCATCGACAGCGCCGGCTTCATTCTCACTAACCATCACGTCATCAACAACGCCGAACGCATTACCGTGACGCTGGCGGACGGCCGTGCTTTCCGCGGCCATGTTGTTGGCAGCGACCCGGCCATCGACGTCGCCCTGATCAAGATCGACGGCGCGCGGGACCTGCCTGAAGCGCCCCTGGGAAACTCCGACGGCCTTCGCGTCGGCGAGTGGGTCTGCGCGATCGGGAATCCGCTCGGATACGTGCATTCCGTCACCGTCGGCGTCGTCAGCTTCATCGGCCGCAAGCTGTTCGACGCGTCGCTTGACGACTACATCCAGACCGATGCCGCCATCAACTTCGGTAACAGCGGTGGGCCGCTGATCAACATCCGGGGTGAGGTGATCGGGATCAATTCCGCGGTCAGCTCGAGGACGAACAACATCGGGTTCGCCGTGCCGATCAACCAGGCGGTTTCGATCCTCGCGCAACTGAAGGCGGACGGCAAGGTCTCGCGCGGCTACCTGGGCGTCAACCTGACTGACGTCACACCAGCGCTGAAACTTGGTCTGAACCTCGCCGTGATGCGCGGTGCCGTCGTCGAGGACTTCACGACCGACTCGCCGGCCGAGCGAGCCGGGCTTCGCGTCTACGACGTGATCGTCGAAGTGGACGGCCGGGACATCGGCAGTGACGACGAGCTGATCCGCGAGGTCTCGGCGCGACAGCCGGGGACGGTCGTGAAACTGCAGCTGGTGCGCGACGAGAAGCGAATCATCGTGCCGGTACGGCTGGGCGAGCGGCCGAACCAATCCAAGATTGAGACCGACGAGCTCCCCGGCGGCGGCGCGGCACCTCCATCAGACGGACCTGACCTTCCCCTGGGCTTGTCGGTTCGCGACATCGACCGCGGTGCGGCGTCGCGCTACAACATCCCGCCGGGCATCCAGGGCGTGTGGATCGCCCGCATCGATCCAACCGGGGCGGCGTTCTCCTTGTATCTGCGAAAAGGGTTTGTGATCACCGAGATCAACCGGAAGCCGATCCGCTCACTGGCGGACTACGAACGCGTGCTCTCGACGATCAAACCGGGTGACGTCCTCGCGATCTACTTTTTCGATGTCTACAACGCGCAGCGCCGGCTTGTCACCGTCACGGTGGAACGCTGAGAACGCGCCCTCTGTCGGACGGAACGAGAACCTGAATGGCCGCACGCGTCCTGTTGATTGATGACGATGCCGGGATCCGCGAGTCGATGCGGATGCCGCTTGAATACGAAGGCTACGAGTACAGCGCGGCCGCCTCGGCCGAAGAGGGCCTCGCCGCGATCGGGCGCGAGTCGCCCGACATCGTGTTCCTCGATATCAAGATGCCCGGCATGGACGGCCTGGAAGCGCTGACGCGGATCAAGGCCAGCGACGAGGCCTTGCCGGTCGTCATGATTTCGGCGCACGGGAACGCGCAGGTCGGGATGGAGGCCACCAAGCGCGGTGCCGACGATTTCATCGAGAAGCCGTTTGGCGCCGAGCGCCTGCTGGTCACGATCAAGAACGTCCTGAGCCAGTCCAAGCTGAGGACCGAGAACACCACGCTGAAGCGGGCCGTCGAGGCGCGCTACCAGATGGTCGGCGAGAGCGCGGGCCTCCGGCAGATTGGTGATGCCATCAAGCGCGCCGCCCCGACCAATGCCACCGTCCTGATCCTGGGGGAGAGCGGCGCCGGCAAGGAGCTGGTTGCGCGCGCGATCCACCGCAACAGCCTGCGGAGCCGCGAACGCTTCATCCAGGTGAACTGCGCCGCTATCCCCGAGGAGCTGATCGAATCAGAACTGTTCGGGCACGAGAAGGGGTCCTTCACCGGGGCGACCGAGAAGCAGATCGGCAAGTTCGAGCAGGCCGATCGCGGCACCATCTTCCTGGACGAAGTCGGCGACATGAGCCCGAAAACCCAGGCCAAGGTCCTGCGCGTGCTGCAGGAAGGCGAGGTCGAGCGGCTCGGGTCGTCGCGCACGATCAAGGTCGATGTCCGGGTGATTGCCGCCACCAACAAAGACCTGGAGGCGGAGATCGAACGGGGCACTTTCCGCGAGGACCTGTTCTTTCGTCTCAGCGTTATCCCGATCAACGTGCCGCCGCTGCGCGATCGCAGGGACGATATCCCGCCGCTGGTCCGCCACTTTGCCGACATCTTCAGCCGGGAGCACAACCGCCGGCCGCAGCGCTTTACGGCGGCAGCCCTCGACCACATGAAGAAGGCCCGCTGGAAGGGCAATATCCGGGAGCTTCGGAACACTGTCGAGCGTCTCATTATCATGACGCCAGGGGAAACCATCGACGTCGACGACCTGCGGGAAATCGTCCGGATTGAATCCCGGCTCGCGGCACCCGATAATGGGAGCGGGGAGAAGGAACGTCCCGGCACCCTCCGCGAGTTCAAGGAGGTGGCCGAACGGGCCTTTCTCGTCGAAAAGCTCCGCGAACACAACTGGAACATTTCGAAGACCGCCGAGGTGATCGGCACACCGCGGAGCAACCTGTACAAGAAGCTCGAACAGTACGGGATCAGTCAGGAGAACGATGGGTAGATAGGAGATTCATCCGCCGCAGTGGTCCAGACGATCGTCCGCCTTCGCGCCGTAAGGGGCGGAGGCGGGAGGAAAGTCCGAACTCCGCAGGGCAGTGCGCCGGGTAACGCCCGGTCGGGGCAACTCGAAGGAAAGTGGCACAGAAAATATACCGCCGCGCCGAAGCTCGCCGCCCGAAAGGCATCGGCGAGCGAAGGCGGGTAAGGGTGAAAAGGTGCGGTAAGAGCGCACCGCGCCGGTGGCAACATCGGTGGCAGGCAAAACCCCGCACGGAGCAAGGCCAAATAGGGGAGTCAGATCCCGCCGGAGCCCGCAAGGGCGAAGGCGGAGGAATCGAACGGCCCGTTCGACGAACTTCCGGGTAGGCTGCTTGATCCCGCCAGTAATGGCGGGGCTAGAGGAATGATCGTCACGCCATAGCTCGGCGCCGCAAGGCGCCGAGCGACGGCGGACAGGATTCGGCTTACGGTCCGCTGCGGCGGACCTTTTTTTATCCGCGACTCTTTTCGGAGGACACTTCTTACATGCGCAGGAACATCCTGCCCGTCTTCGGGCTGCTCGTGATCGGACTCTCGGTCGCTGCCGCGCAGCAGGCGCCGCCGCAGGCCCCTGCGCAGGCCCCACCTGCACAGCAGCCGCCTGGGCAGCAGGCAGCGCCGCCTCAGGGCGGCGCGCCGGGACAGCTCCGTCCCCGTCCCGGCACAGGGCGCCAGCCGGAGATCCCGGCACCGTCGATCATGGATTACAAACCGCGATCGACGCTGGTGGTGCCGGAGCACAAGGTGCCGCGCGCCAAGTTCCCGGTCGTCGACATTCACGGCCATCCGCCGAGCTTCACCTCACCAGAGGCGGTCAAGAGCGTCGTCAACCTGATGTCGCCGCTGAACATCCAGGTCATGGTGCAGACCAATGGCGCCAGCGGCGCCGACCTCAAGGCCAGGCTGGATGCGATCGCGGCCTCGGGACTGAAAGACCGCGTCGCGATGTTCACCACGGTCAGCTTCCGCGACGTGGCACCAGGATGGGGTGCCCGCGCCGCCCAGCAGCTCGAGGCAGACGTCAAGGCCGGGGCACTCGGTCTCGGCGAGATCGGCAAGAACCTCGGGCTTGGCACGATGAAGGCCGACGGCACCCGCCTGAAGGTGGACGATCCGGAACTCGATCCACTGTGGGCCGCGGCGGGACGCTTGAACATCCCTGTCTTCCTGCATCTCGGCGAGCCGCAGGAATTCTTTCAGCCGCTCGATGTCAACAATGAACGCTGGCAGGAGATGGCGCTCTTCCGTGAGCGCCGCTTCAATGACCGCGACCGCTACCCGACGTTCGACGAGTTGATGGCGGAACGTGACCGCATGCTGATGAAGCATCCGAACACGACGTTTATCCTCGCGCACATGGGATGGCACGCGAACGATCTTGGCCGGCTTGGCAAGCTGTTCGACAAGCTGCCGAAGCTCCATGCGGAAGTCGGCGCGGTTCTCTACGACCTGGGAAGACAGCCCCGTTTCGGCCACGACTTCTTCGTCAAGTACCAGGACCGGATCCTGTTCGGCAAAGACAGTTTTCAGCCCGACGAGTATCCGTACTTCTGGCGCGTCTTCGAGACGGGCGACGAGTACTTCGACTACTACCGGGACTATCACGCGTTCTGGAAGCTGTACGGAATGAACCTCCCGGACGCGGTGCTCAAGAAGCTGTATTACCAGAATGCCGTGCGGATCGTGCCCGGATTACCGACCGCCGGTCTGCCGAAATGATTTGTCACACATATTGCTAAGGTAGAGGCCATGTCGACCTATCTCGTCACCGGCGGTGCCGGCTTCATTGGATCCCATCTCTCGGAAGAACTCCTGCGCCGCGGCCACACGGTCCGTGTGGCGGATTCTCTGATCACGGGCAAGCGCGCCAACCTCGATCACATTCCCGCGGTGGACTTTCGTGAAGGCGACCTCGCCGACGCGACCTTCGCGAACGAAGTCGTCCAGGGGTGTGACTTCGTGTTGCACCAGGCGGCGATTCCATCGGTGCCCAGGTCGGTCAAGGATCCGATCACGTCGAATCGCGCCAACGTCGACGCCACGCTCAACGTGCTGGTGGCGGCCCGTGACGCCGGCGTCAAACGTCTCGTATTCGCCGGCTCGTCATCTGCTTATGGGAATACGCCGACGTTGCCCAAGTCCGAGGACATGCCGTCCAACCCGCTCTCGCCGTATGCGTTGCAGAAGGTGGTCGGCGAGCAGTATCTGCAGATGTTCACGCGGCTCTACGGATTCGAGACCGTCAGCATCCGCTACTTCAACGTCTTTGGTCCGCGGCAGGATCCGACGTCGCCCTACTCAGGCGTCATCTCGGTCTTCGCGACGGCGCTGCTCGAGAACCGCGCGCCGAAGATCTACGGCGACGGCGGTCAGACCCGCGACTTCACCTACGTCGCCAACGTCGTCGACGGGGTGCTGCGCGCCTGCGAAGCGCCCAAGGCGAGCGGTGAAGTCATCAACGTCGCAACCGGCGGCCGCATCTCACTGAACGAGCTTTACGCCGAGATGAAGAAGATCGTCGGCGCCACGGTTGAACCAGACTACGCCGACGCGCGGCAGGGCGACGTCCGGGATTCGCAGGCCGCGATCGACAAGGCGAAGTCAATCCTCGGCTACGAGCCAATCGTCTCCTTCGAGGACGGCCTGAAGAGGACTATCGAATGGTACCGCGCCACGGCACCTGTCGGCGCGTAACAGGGAAAAGGGAAAAGGGAAGATGGAAAAGCGTTAGTAATTCAGCCCGGTCGCTGCAAGTCCGGCACTTTTCCATTTTCCCTTTTCCATCTTCCATCGCGTCAGCGTCTGCGCGTTAGCGCTCGATGTCTATCCCAATCCCGTTGATCTTGTGCGGCGCCGCGGCGGCGAAGCGGAAGGTGAACGTGGCCTCGATTCCTTCCTTGTTGGGGATCAAGACGCTGATGGCCTCTGCTGATGCTTTCACGACTTTGGTGATCTTGAAGGTGCCGAAGTCCCCCTTCAGTCGCTGAAACATCTTGGCGCGCTCCTCGAGGGGGCGATCCTTCAGTGTGCCCGGATCGAAGTGCTCCTCCACCATGGCCAGGTACTTCTTCTCGTCCCCGGTGTTGAAGGCGTCCACGTATGCCTTCACGTGCTTCCCCTGAGGGGTCTCCGGCAGGGCGACGGGCTTGCCGGCTTGCGGCACGAACAACATCAACGCGACGAGAACAGTTGCGAACATCAGGCCTCCTTATTCATCTCTCAAAGCAACCACGGGATCCACGAGCGACGCGCGCCGTGCCGGCGCATAACTCGCGATGAAGCCGGCAACGGCGATCAACAGTGCCATGCCGGCCAGCGTGGCGGGGTCACCTGGCGCCACGCCGTGTAAGAGGGTCCTCATCGTGCGCGAGAGCAGCGCCGCGAGCACGGTGCCGAGCGCAAGCCCCGACCCGACCAGGACGAGGCTCTGCTTGAGGACAAGACGCACGACAGTCGAACGGTCTGCGCCGAGCGCGAGCCGCACCCCGATCTCGCGCACCCGTCGGCTCACCGAGAACGACAGCACGCTGTAGACCCCGACGAGCGCGAGCAGCGCCGCCAGTGTCGAGAACCCCGTCAGCAGGGCCGCCAAAAACCTCGGCTGCGCCAGCGTCCGCTCCAGGAGCTGGTCCATCGTGGCGATGTTCGCCGCCGGCAGATTCGGATCGACGCTTCGAACCGCACCGCGGAGTGCAGCCGCTGCCCCGGCAGGGTCACCTTCCGTTCTGAGGACGAGAAACGCCGCGCGATTCCGCGCCTGGAGATATGACAGGAACATCTCGCCGTCCGGCGGCTGCGTCGGACCGCGATGCCGCATGTCTCGAGCGACCCCGACGATGATCGATTCGGTGCCCTCGACCAGGAGACGAGCGCCGAGTGGTGAAGCGCCATTCCAATATTTGCGGGCGAGCGACTGGTTGATGACGACAGCGCCGGGGGCATCGGCCGTGTCCTGGTCCGAGAGGCCGCGGCCTTCGACAAGCGTCACGCCCATGGCCTGAAAGTACGCCGGGCTCACGACCCGGAACCATGCCGACGGCTGTCCGGCCGGACCAGCGGCCCGGGGCCGGCCGGCGATCTCAAAGGTGAAGTCGGTGTTGATGTTGCTCAGGGGGAGGACCGACGCCACCGCGGCGCTCTTGACCCCTGGAATGAGCGCCGCCCGCTCGAGCAGTTGTCCATAGAGCCCGCGCAGCGCCTCGTCGTTCCGATACGCGGACCGCGGCGGACTGACGGAAGCAGTCAGAACATGGCGGGGATTGAATCCGAGGTCCGTGCGCTGCAGTGAGATCAGGCTGCGGACCAGCAGCCCTGCACCGGCGACGAGCATCATCGCCAGGGTCACCTCGATGACGACGAGAGCCGACCGCGTGCGGGTGCCGCTCGTTGCTTCGCGGCCGCCGTCACGGAGCGCCGGTGTCAACGTGGTGTCGAGCCGTGATGAGCGCCGGCACCAGGCCCGCGAGCAGCGCGCTGAGGAGCGCAATCGCTCCCGCGAATGCCAGCACAGCGAGATCCAGCCGAACGTCTTGAAGCCGTGGCGCGGCCGGAGGTGCGATCGCCAGGAGGCCCTCGAGCCCCCACCAGGCGAGAAGGACGCCCAGGATCCCCCCGACGATGCCAAGCAGCACGCTCTCGGTAAGGAGTTGGCGCACGATATCGCCGCGCCCGGCGCCAAGCGCCAGCCGGATCGTGATCTCGCGGGTGCGTTCGGTGGCGCGGGCCAGGAGCAGACTGGCGACGTTCGCACACGCGATGAGAAGAACGAGGATGACGGCGCCGGCGAGCACCAGGAGAACCGGGCGGACCGGTCCGACCATGTCCTCGTGGAGGCCGACGAGCGAGAGTCGCGTGCCCTCTTCCTCGGGATCCTGGCCGGCGTCAGCAAGCGCGAGTGCCGGCAGTCGCGCCTGCGCCTGCTCGAGCGTCACGCCGGGGGCCAGCTTCGCGAGTACCCGCAGCACGATCATGCCGCGCGGTGCGGCCGCAGGATTCAGACGCAGCGGCGACCAGAGTTCCGCGTCATGAACGGCGGGGCGGAAGCTGGCAGGCATGATCCCGAGCACCGTGGTCGGCTGGCCATCCAGCGCCACCGTCCGTCCAACGACGTCAGGCGCGGATCCAAACCGCCGCATCCAGAGCGCGTGACTGATGACAACCGTCGGTCCCGATCCGGGCATGTCTTCTTCAGGCGTGAAGAACCGGCCATGCATTGGCTGCACGCCGAGCGCGAGGAAATAGGCCCGCGACACGGCTGCGCCGCGAAGCCGTTCCGGCTCACCGTCGCCGGTGAGGTTCGGAGCCCAGCCGCGGATGCCGGCGACGTGTTCGAACATGTCGCCACGCCGCTGCCAGTCGATCACGTGGCCGGGCGACGACCATTCGCGCTCGGGCCCGCCGCGCGCGCGCATGTCGCGCCACACCATGACCAGGCGATCGGGTTCCGCATAGGGGAGTGGCTTGATCAGAACGCCCGAGACCAGGCTGAAGACGGTGGTGTTGGCGCCGATTCCCAGCGACAGGGCAAACAGCGCGGCCGCGATCGCGGCCGGACGACGGCGCCAGGAGCGAAGGGCGTAGGCGGCGTCGCGCCGCAGGGCCTGCATGGCGACCGAGCCTACCGGAGGGTTGTGAAGATCTGATGAATGGCATCCCGCGCGCCGATGCGCTACGTTGTCTCTACCGCGCGAGCGGCCTCACATGAAGCCCCGGATACTCATCGTCGAAGACGATCCGCGCACCGCGGCGTCGGTCGCGCTGTACCTGCGTCATGCCGGCTACGATGTTGCCGAGGCGCGGGACGGCTTGTCGGCGCTCGATGCCGCCGCCTCGCAGCGTCCTGACCTCGTCGTGCTCGACCTGATGCTCCCCGGCCTCGACGGGTTCGAAGTGTGCCGCACACTTCGGCAGGCCGGGCCGACGCCGGTGATCATGCTGACGGCGCGAGCCATGGAAGGCGACAAGCTGCGCGGTCTCGAGAGCGGAGCCGACGACTACGTCACCAAGCCATTCAGCCCGCGTGAACTCGTGGCGCGGATTGGTGCCGTGCTGCGCCGGGCGAAGCCCGTCGCCGCCGTGATTCGATGCGGCGAGGTGGAGGTGGACCTCGCGCTTCGCCAGGTGCGGAGGGCCGGTGTACCGGTCTCACTGACCGCGACCGAATTCCGGCTCATCGAAGCGCTTGCATCCGCACCGGGCCGGGCCTTCACACGCAGTGAGCTGGCAGACCGTGCCTTTGGGTATGGGCACGAAGCGCTCGAGCGGACGATCGACGTTCATGTGATGAACCTTCGGCGCAAGCTCGAGCCGGCGCGGTCGCGCGGCTCTGCTGTGATCCTGACGGTGTTCGGCACCGGCTATCGGCTCGGATCCGACCCTGATGGCCGTTAAGCTTCGCACTCGTCTGTTCCTCGTCGTTGCGGCGCTGCTTGGCGCCTCGATCGCGGTGTCGGCGCTGTTGTCGAGGCGCGCGACGCTGGTCGAGGTCCGCGCGATCGTGCACGGTGGCGCACCGCAGGAGGATCCCGGACCGGTGCTCGATCGCGCCGCGAAGGCGGTGCAGGGGTCGCCCGATGCCCTCGGTGACGCGCTGAGGGCCATCGCGGCCGAAACGAACCGCAGGGTGCTGGTGGTGAACGACGCGCGGGGAGTCGTCGCGGCCTCGGATCCAGCACTGGCCCAGGCCACCGTCAGGCGGCTGACAGAGGAGGGTCTGTTCACCGCCGAGATCGGCGAAGCGGAGACTCGTGGTGTGATCGAGATCCGCGGCGCGCCGGTTCGACGCGTGCGCGCGGCGAATGGAGAGGGACTGATCGTCGCGCTGCTTCCCGCCCCTGACAGAGAGGCTGAAGAGGTCACGCCCTTGCGTACCGGCACGCCGCTGTGGGTATGGACGACGATCGCGACCGGGATCATCGCGGTGCCGCTGGTGTTCGCGGTGTCGCGCCGAATCCTCGGACCCGTGACGGCGCTGACGGATGCCGCGCATCGCATGCAGGCCGGCGAGCTCGACGTCCGGGTCGAGGCCCGCGGTGACGACGAAGTCGCGGAACTGGCTCGCGCGTTCAACAGCATGGCGGCACGGTTGGCCGAGACCGAGCGGCAGCGAACGCAGATGGTGAGTGACGTCGCCCACGAACTGCGTTCGCCGGTGACCAATCTGCGATGCACGCTCGAATCGATCCAGGACGGTCTCGCCACTGCCGATCGCGCCGCCATCGACGCCCTCCACGACGAGACCCTGTTTCTGCAGCGGCTGATTGCGGACCTCGAGGATCTGTCGCGTGCCGACGCCGGCCAGCTCGCTTTGCGCAAGCAGCCGGTGGATCTTGCGGAGTCGGTGCGGCGGGCCGCGAGCGCCACGATCCTGCCATCGCAACGGATCGATCTCAGGTTCGACGTTCCAGCGGACCTGCCCGCTGTGCACGGAGATGCAGACCGCATCGAGCAGATCTTTCGCAACTTGCTCTCGAATGCGGCGCGGCACACGCCGCCAGCCGGTTGCATCATGGTGAGCGCGCGTCCGGACGGTCACACGATCGAAGTCGCGATCAGCGACACCGGCGCCGGAATCGATTCGGCGCATCTTCCGCACGTCTTCGATCGCTTCTACCGCGCCGATGAATCACGAGCACGAGCGACCGGCGGCGCCGGCCTTGGCCTTGCCATCGTCCGGCAGCTCGTGACAGCCCACGGCGGCACCGTCAGCGCCGAGAGCCCGGGTGTGGGGAAGGGTGCTCGCTTCACGGTGACACTACCGACTTCGGAGAGAAAGTAGCGAATGGCAGATGGCAGATGGCAGATGGTAAAGCGCTAGTACTTCAGCCTCGTGGCTGCGAGTCCGGCACTTTTCCATTATTACCATCTACCATTTTCCATCTACCATCTCGTTAGATGTCCCCCCGGCGCCTCCTCACACTCATCGTGCTCGTCGGCGCGGTGCTCCGGTTTTTCCCCATCTGGTTCGGCCTGCCCTATCCGCAGGCCCGCCCCGATGAAGAGGTGGCTATTGGTATCGCCCTGGGGGCTCTCAAGGGCGATCTGAATCCGCACTTCTTCCACTGGCCCTCGCTCACGTTTTACGTCTTCGCGGGCGTGCTTGGCGCCGCCGGCGGTGCGCGGGAGCTTCTCGGCATGGACGCGCCGATGACGTTCTCGGAACACGCGCTGATCGCGCGGGGCACGATCGCGCTTGGCGGCACGCTCACCCTCCTCGTCCTGTTCCGGCTGGGACAACGAATCGCGGGGGACACCGTCGGCCTGCTGGCGGCGGCATTCCTGGCCGTCGCCCTCCTCCACGTGCGCGAATCGCACTTCGCCATGACGGACGCGCTGATGACGCTGCTGCTCTGGATATCGCTGGCCCTTGTGATCAGGGCCGCGCTCGCTGAGCGAGGCGGGCTACCGTCGAGGGCAGAGGCGATTGTCTGCGCCGGCGCCGGCCTGGCGGGCGGACTGGCGACCTCCACCAGGTACAACGCGGCGGCCGTGGCCGTCGCGATGGCGGCCACTCAGCTGGTGTGGTTCTGGCAGCGGCCGTCGTCGGTACTCTCGTGGCGAACGTGGATGCCGGCGCTGGCGTTTACGGCCGCGTTCGCCGTCGGCTTCCTGGCGGGAACGCCTTACGCCGTGCTCGACTACCCGAAATTCTCCGAGGACCTCCGCTACGACTTCACACACCTGTCCGGCGGTCACCTGGACATCAACCTGGGGCGCGGCTGGATCTACCACGCCACGCACTCGCTGCCGTATGGCGCCGGGATCGCCACCTGCGCGGCCGCCCTCCTGGGTCTCGTCCCGTTCGTGCGGCGCCACGGTCGGGCCGCCGTCGTCCTCGGATCGTTCGCGGCCGCTTTCTACTTTGTGGTCGGCAGCGGCTACACCGTGTTCTTTCGCTACGTCCTGCCCCTCATACCGTTGATCTGCCTCCTCGCCGCGGTCGGCGTGGACGCTGCGGCGAAGTGGCTGGCGCGCCACACTCAACTGGCCGACGGCCGTGCGCTCGCTCTCGTCGGCGCTCTCGCCATCGTGCCTGGCCTCGTCTATGCGGTGTGGTTCGATGTGCTGCTGGCGCGCACCGACACGCGCGTGCTCGCCGGTGAGTGGCTCACGCCACGATTGAGTCCCGGCGCCACGCTGCATGATGCGGGTGGCCGTTACACCCGTCTCGACCTGTGGCGTGTGAAGGTCACCCGCACCGAGTACGACGCGGACGGCAACGCATTTCCCGACGGCCAGCTTCCAGAGTGGCTGGTCCTGCAGTCGTCGCTGCTCGAAACCTATGCGTCAACGCCACCGGCGCTCGCGCGCCTGGCCCGCGAGCGCTACGTCCCCGTCTACCAGGTGCCAGGGAGGCGACGGGGGAGACAAGGTGTCTATGACGAGCAGGACGCGTTCTTCATGCCGTTCAGCCGATTCCAGGACGTCGCGCGGCCCGGGCCCAGCATCACCATCTATCGCCGGGCTGATCTGCCTGGCCTGCCCCAAGGCATCCAGTGATCTCTTTCTCTGGACAATTCAACTACCATGTCCTGCTCACGAAGGCTGGCCCCGGAATCTGGCGCGGCCGGGCCACTCCCTGGGCGGCCGAATCACCTGACGTTGGGCTGTTGCGAGATGGCACCGGCGCGGCTGGCGCCATCCTGTCGAGAGGGAGCGAACTGCAGGCAGGACTCGGGGCGATCGAATCAGACCTTGGTCAGTGGAGCCGCATCGACCACGATCCACGCGCCGAGGAAGAGCGCTTTTCCGAGCGCCCTCGGGACCTGTGGCTGCGCATCGCGATCGGCGGGTTCTCCACCGTAGTGAAAGAGGGTGAGTACGCCTTCATCGAGCCATGGCACCTGACTGTTCGAAAGGTCTACGAGCCCGGAGATCCCGGCGAATCCTCGCAGCTCGCAGTCGTTCGCCACGATCCGGCAATCACCAAGGAGAGCGTTATCGAATCGGCGGAGTTGATGGCTGCGGGCGGTATGGAATTACGAGACTGACGCGCCGGGCCAGCTATTTCGCGGATAACGCGCTCGACATTGTCTTTTCGCACGTCGCACGTCGCACATGTTACCGCGCTCGTATCGTTGTGGCGGCCGGCGCGAGCCCTTCGGCCGCCGCGCGCAACGTGAGCGCGCTTGCAGATCGCGGTGCGCGAACGATCACCATTTGCAGGCCGTGAAACGCCTTGTGCTGCGCAGCGGCCGCCGTCGGGCCCTTGAACGGCTCGTGGTTCGTCGGATCACCGTTGTCGACGCCGGCGATCGAACCGCCGCCCGACAGTGCGAAGCGCACGAGATGATTCCCGTCCGCGCGGCTGAGGCGCCCGCGCGCGTCGACGATCCTGACCGTGACGAACGCCAGGTCCTGCCCGTCGGCTCGGATCGACGCCCGGTCCACTTGCAGCTCGATCCGCGCCGGCGCTGATGTCGTCTCGACGCGGTCTTCGGCGACGACCTTGCCCCCCTTCCGCGCCACCGCGCGCAGCGTCCCCGGTGCGTAGGGGACCTGCCACGCGAGGTGCGTCTCTTTCACACCGGTCCAATCGCGGATCCCCAGTGACGTGTCATTGAGGAACAGTTCGACGGACTCGGCGTTGGTATACGCCCAGACCGGTATCTCCTTGCCCTTGAACTCCTCCGGCCAGTTCCAGTGGGGGAGGATGTGCACCATCGGCTCGGGCCGCCACTTGCTCTGATAGAGATAGAACCGGTCCTTCGGAAACCCGACGAGATCGACGATGCCGAACGACGAGCTGCGGTTGGGCCAGGTGAAAGGGGTCGGCTCGCCGATGTAGTCGAACCCCGTCCAGACGAACTCGCCCGACATCCACGGCGCCGCCGCGAGCGCCTGGAACTGCCGCTCCGCGGTGTTGCCCCATCTCGGAAAGTCCAGGTCGTACGACGTCGTGTGGTGCTCCAGCTGCTTCTCGATGGTGACCGCGCCGTCTTTCATCACCAGGTTGTAGCGATCGCGCGAGCTGTAGTTCGAGGACGTTTCGGACGCGTACGACCGGCTGCCTTTCACGCGCTCGTAAACGCCGAGGTTGTAATTCACGCCGAAGAGATCGAGCGGCTTGGCGAAGCCGGTCTCGAGCGCCTGCGACGGGTTGTTCATCCCGGCGGTGACCGGCCGCGTTGGGTCTTCTTCCCGTACGAACGCGGCGAGGCGCGCCGCCATGGCCTCGCCGGCTCTGCGCGTTGCGCTGCTCGGGGATCTCGTTGCCGATGCTCCACATGACGACCGACGGGTGGTTGCGATCGCGGCGGACCATGTCGCGGATGTCGCGCTCGCTCCACTCGTCGAAGAACTGGCCGTAGCCGAAGCGCGTCTTGTTCTGCTTCCACTCGTCGAACGCCTCGTCCATCACCACGAAGCCCAGGCGATCGGTGAGGTCGAGGAATGCGGGTGCGGGCGGGTTGTGGCTCGTGCGGATGGCATTCACGCCCATGGCCTTCATGATCTGAAGCTGGCGCTCGAATCCGCGGTCGAACGCCGCGGCGCCGAGCGGCCCGAGATCGTGATGGAGGCACACGCCCTGGAGCGGGACGTGCCGGCCGTTCAACAGGAACTTGCCGTCGGTGGTGAATTCGATGGTGCGGAGGCCGAGAGGGACGCGTACGACATCGCCGCTCGTGAGCGTGCTCTCCACGGTGTAGAGATACGGATCCTCGATGGACCAGCGATGCGGTTTCGGGATCTCGAGGTTGAGCGCCGCGGTCGCGGCGCCTGTCCCGAGCGTAGTCGAGGGGCCGTCCAGGAGTCGAGGGCCCTCCGCCCGGGCGACTTGACGGCCTTCACGGTCCCTGATCACGGTCCGCACGCTGGCGGGGGTCTGCACGGGGCCGCCGTACTCGACCGCGGTGCGCACTTCTACTCGCGCGCTGGCCTCGGTGATGTCGGTCGCCCGCGCGGTCACGCCCCAGGGGGCGATGTGTACAGGCGGGACGCGCGTCAGCCACACGTGCCGGTAGATGCCGGCGCCGGAGTACCAGCGCGACGAGGGCTGCTGCACGAGCACGCGCACGGCCAACACATTGGCGGTGCCGGCCGGAGCGAGCAACGGCGTGATGTCGAACTCGAAGCTCGAGTACCCGTATGGCCGGCGGCCGACGCTCTGGCCGTTCAACCACACTTCGGCGTTCATGTAGACGCCCTCGAATTCGAGCCGCACGCGCTCGGACCCGGTCCGCGGCGACAGCGTGAACGTCTTGCGATACCAGCCGATGCCGCCATTCAGGTAGCCGTTGCTGTCGCCGCCGGGCGATCGCGGATCGAACGGGCCCTCGGGCGTTGTCGGAAGACTCACCGCGTTTCGACCGCCTCCCGCGCGCCCGCCTGGCACGACGATCGCCTGGCCCTTCCCCTCGATCATGAAGTCGTGCGGAAGGTCGACGCGTTCCCACCCCTTGTCGTCGAGTGCGGGCGCCTGGCCGTTCTCGACCTCTCCCGCTTTGAAGCGCCAGTCGAAATCAAAGAGCTGCCGATCGCGTGGGACGGCGCCTGGCGTCTGGATCGTGGCCAGCCCGGACGACGCAAGAAGGAGGACGAGCGCGAGGAGTCCTTTTCTCATTAGGAACGATTAGATACCTTGACGCCACCTACATGATGTAGTAGTACTTCCTACACGCTGTAGGAGGCGAACGTCGATGGCTCACCGTGCACCGGTCAGTGATGCCGAGCTGGAAGTCCTGAAAGTCCTGTGGGCCACGGGGTCGGCTTCGGTCCGGGACGTCGCCGCGGCGTTGAAGAAACAGCGGCGCCGGCTCGCCTACAACACCGTGCTGACGCTGCTGTCGCGGCTCCGCGACAAGGGCTACGTCGCCGCCGACAGGACCGATACCGCGCATCAATTCCACGCAGTCGTCACGCGCGAAGACTTGTTGGGCTCGTCGCTGTCGGCGCTCGCCGATCGCATCTGCGACGGCACCGCGAGTCCGCTCGTGCACGCACTCGTGCGCGGCCAGCATCTCTCGCGGCAGGAGCTCGCCGATCTCCGCAAACTCCTCGATGACCTCGGCGGGGAAGCCGGCAAGGCCGTGAAGCCGTCCAAGGGTTGAGTCATGGCCTGGTGGATCTTTCAGAGCCTCGTGACGACGGCGGCGCTGGCGGCGCTGGTGGCGGTCGTCTGCAGGTTCGGCCGGATGGGACCGGTTGCCCGTCACGCACTGTGGGTGCTGGTGCTCGTGAAGTTCGTGATGCCGCCGCTCGTCGTGTGGCCGTGGGCGGCACCAGATCCTCTGCGCCTCGCGCGGACGAGTCGCAGGAGATCAGCCAGGGGCTGGCAGCGGATGTGGCCTACTCGTCGCAGCCGGGGAGTTGAGTCAGCCGTTGGACGTGACGGAGAGCGTGCCGGCGCCGGAGGCGCCGCCGTCGTCGCCTCGCCGCGTTCATCGGTTCGATCTCGGCCTGGACGCTGTTCGCGTTCGTATGGATCGCTGGCGGCCTATGTCTTGGCGCTGTTGAAGTCGTGCGCCAGGTGCGTCTGGCGCGCCGCGTTCGAATGGCCGCGCCGGCGGATTCGTCCATCACTCGTCGCGTGGACGAACTGGCGTCCGAGCTCGGCGTCACACCGGTGCCCGTCGTCGCCCTGGCCGGCGACACGTCTCCCGCGGTGTGGTGCCTCGGCCGCCCGCGTCTGCTCTGGCCCGCGGAGTTGCGTACTGACAGCCAGGCCTGCATCGACGGCATCATCGTCCACGAGCTCGCGCACATCAAACGCCGCGACCACATCGTCGGCTGGCTCGAGCTCGTCGCCGGCCTCGCGTGGTGGTGGAACCCGCTGTTCTGGTGGGTGCGGCGTGCGCTTCGCGAGCAGGCAGAGCTCGCATGCGATGCCTGGGTGATCTCGGCGCTGCCGGATGGCCGCCGCGCCTACGCGGAATCGCTGCTCGCTCTCTCTTCACCTGGCGCGCCCGCGCCGCCGTCGATGGCGGCGGTCATGGGCGTTCGCGCCAGCAGTCGGCGTGTGCTTGAAAGGAGACTCGTGATGATCATGAATGGCCGCGCGTCGCTCCGCCTGCCCTCGGCAGGATTGTTGGCAATGGCCCTCCTGGCGGCCGCGACGCTGCCGGCGTGGGCCACCGGAACGGATGACGATTCGCAACAACAGACCCAGGCGACCGCGCCGGCACAGGTCACCCAGAAGACCGAGCCCGAGCAGGCGAAGTCCAAGCCGGTCGCCAAGCCCGTGCTCAAGGTGAAGCCCGTCATCAAGGACGAGAAGGTATGGCACGCGTTATCGGTCAAGTCTCTGGATCATCCGCAGGTGAAGTGGATCCAGGGGCACGGCGTAACCGAGCGCTTCGCGTTCCACGTGCAGCCGGAGGCACTCACTGACGAAGGGCAGAAGCTCGTCACGGACTATTCGACCGATCTCGAGACGATCCAGAAGGAGATGCAGGCGAAACTTGCCGCGCGCCGCGAGGCGGCGATTCAGTCGCTTCAGGCGCTGCAGGACCAGTACACGAAGGCCGGCAAGCTGGACGAGGCCGTCGCGATTCGCGATTACCTCAAGGCCGGCGGTCCTGGTGCCCTCGGCCACTACTCCTGGGTGTTTTCCAGGGAAAACAAATAGGCGAGGCTCAGAACGCGCGGATGGCGCCGGGCGCGGCGAGGGTAGCGCTGACGGTCGAGTTTTCGCGGATAATGCAGCTCGACAATGTCTCTGGCACCCGGGCAACGTCTTGGCCCTTACGAAGTCATCGGCATCCTTGGCGCAGGCGGGATGGGGGAGGTCTACCGCGCCCGCGACGCCGCCCTCAGTCGTGACGTCGCGCTCGGCATGCGCTAGTCGCTGACCTCCGCACATGGCGACCGGTGTACCATTCGACATGCGCCTAAGGTTTCGCTTGTCGATCGTGCTGTCGTTGTTATTCCTCGTCGCCTGCGGATCGGACCTGACCGTCGGCACCATCCAGGTCGGCCGCTCGCTGAACAACGACGGCAGCGTCGCGAGCCACACCACCCGGTTCACCCCGAACGAAACCGTTTATGCATCCGTGATTACCGCTGGCGTCGGGAAGGGTGTGATCAAAGTCCGGTGGACATATGCCGGGAAGGTGATGGGCGAGCCAACCAAAGAGGTGAGAGGCGCGGCGGCAACGGAGTTCCACCTGCAAAGTGCCGGCGGTCTGCCGCCAGGCGACTACAGCGTCGAGGCGTTTCTCGACGGCGTGTCGGCCGGCACGCGCGAGTTTCGAGTGGATCTTCAGAAGTAGCGCCGCCAGTTTTCCGGAATGGTCCAGGTCCTCGGAACGGCCCAACGCCCGATCAGGTTGTAAACCGGTAAGCCGGTCCGCACAATGGCGCAAAAGGACAGGTGCCCACATGTCGATTCGCAAGCTGGTCGCTCTTGCCACCCTCACTGCCACACTCTCGCTGTCAGTTGCACTATCGGCCAGTCCTCCTGATCGCGAACTCACGGCTTCGGCGTTGCCCACGTGCAGTCTTCCGAAATCGAATGCCGACGCGCTGGTGATCCTCAGCAACTACGGCCGGGGCTACTGGTGGGATCACACCGATCTCACCATCGCGATTCAACCTCACCCGGGCGCGACCGAGGAACAGGTGGGTGCGATCACCGACGCGATTGCGACGTGGAGCGAAGTGATCGAGGACTGCTTCGACGGCCTGATCTCACTGACCGACGTCACCGGTACCCAACCGAGCGCCCAGCGGTCCGCCGACATCGTGGTGCACTTTGTCCCCGCTGCAGGAGGTGTCGTGTTTGGCGGCTACGCGATCTGTGGCGACCATGGCTGCCCTAACATCCTGGTGGGGTCGGACCTGCCGCCCGCTCTCGGTATTGATCCTTACAGCCCCGAATATATCGGGTGGGTTGCGCTTCATGAGATCGGGCACGCCCTGGGCCTGGGCCACACGACGAACCTGCTCGAGAGTACGGACTTGATGGGTTACGGCTGGCCCAGCCTGGGCGACCCCGTGCTCTCGCAGTGCGACGTCGAGGCTCTGGCGTTCGTATTCAAATGGGCACTGGAAGGGACGGCGCCGCAGCCTCCCGGTGCTGGTCCGTTCGTGTGTTCCTCCGACAAGACGAGCGGCAGGGGCGGCGGACGACGGACGAAATAGCGCCGCGTCGCCTAAACTGGCAGCGGCGGTTGCCCAACCGCTGCGTGGAGATCGCCACATTCTGCGCCTGGTTCGTCATCTGTAGTTGACGAACCAGGCGGCCCGGAACATCGGCGCTGCGACACGCTCCACACTTCCATCTCCTAACGTCCGCTGCCCTCAACAAGATCCAACATCACTCTGCCGATGCTGCGTCCGGGCCAACTCCTTGCCTTGGATGGAGTCGGCTGCCGAACACCGGCCTCCATCAACAGCGGCCCGACCTCTCGCTAAGACGCGCCGGGCGGCAGCCAGTTTCACTCACAACGTGGAGGACAGCATGAATCGTTTATTGATGGCCCTGGGTGCGTTCGTGATCATGGGTATCGTGGCGGCGTCGCCGGCGGTGGCGCAGGACAAGCCGGCCGCCAAGCCGGCGAAGACCGCGGCGGTGCCCGCCGGTCCGGTGAATCTGAATACCGCGACGCAGGCCCAGCTCGAAACCCTGCCCGGCATCGGCGCGGCAGCGGCGAAGCGGATCATCGAGTACCGCGACAAGAACGGGAAGTTCACGAAGATCGAGCAGCTGATGAACGTCAAGGGCATCGGCGAGAAGAGCTTTCTCAAGCTGAAGCCGATGATCACCGTCGGCGCGGCCGCAACCGAAGGCTCTTCGCCTCGCTGAGGCGCACCGGCCCGGCTTCGCTCCCCTTCGCGAGGCCGGGCCTGCGTCTTGTCGCCATGCGTCCGCCATACGATTCCAGGAGCGGGGGATACACCCTCGTCGAACTGCTGCTCGCGGTCAGCACCATCGCGACACTGGCCGGGATTGCCGTTCCCATTGCCGCCGGAACGGTCGATGACCTCCGCGCCGCCGGAGCGGCGCGCCACATGGCTGCGAGAATCGCGACCATTCGCCTCGACGCAGTTCGCCGGGCCACGACGGTGGCGTTGCGATTCGAACGGCAGGGCGTTGACTACGCCTTCACCACGTTTGTGGACGGCAATGGCAACGGCGTCCGCGCCGCCGACATCACGCAAAGTATCGACAGGCCCGTCTCTTCCGCGGACCGTCTTCGCCACCACTTCCCCGGCGTGGCGTTTGGCCTGATGCCTGGAGTGCCCGACCTTGACGGGAGCCTCGGCTCGACAGAGGGTGTTCGCATCGGCGCGACGCCCTTCCTCAGCACGGCGCCGAACGGCAGCTGCACGAGCGGCACGCTATACATCCACGGCAAACGCCGGCAGTACGCGATCCGCATCCTGGGTGCCACCGGTCGGGTCAGGCTGTTTGCCTTTGAGAGTGGAGCACGCCGGTGGATCCAGAAGTAGCCGATCGACGCGTCGATGCGCGATTCGATCCGCCCGCCATTGCGGATCTGCACGCGACCGTGCGGCCCGGGTGTGCGGTGATGCTCGTGGACATCTCGGCTGGCGGTGCGCTCGTCCAGGCGCCGCGTCCGGTTCGGCCCGGGTCGAAGGTCCACCTCCAGGTGACCATGGGTTCTCGACGACTTGCGATCGCGGCCCAGGTCCTTCGCTGCGTCGTCTGGGCGCTGCACCCGCTCGACGGCGTGACCTACCGCGGTGCCCTGAAATTCGACGAGCGCGTCGAGTGGCGCTGGCAGGAGCCGTCGCCGTCGCCGCCAGCCGCGCACCGATGCGGTTACTGATACAGCAGGTGCCGACCGATATCAGAGTGTTTCTGGATAGTCTTCTCGGAGCGTAGGCTTCAACGCGGGGGCAGAGGATTGCTGGCGATCCAGCGCGTGAGCGCGTCGATGGCCTGGTGATCACGTACCACCGTGCCGAGCGGCGGCATCTGCGATGACGGTGAACGTGACCGCATGCGAACGAGCAATGCGCTCACATCCGGGGCTCCGGATTTCACCAGCACCGTCTGGCCGTCGGGTACACCGGGCATCTGCCATCGCGTCGGTTGATCGATCAGTGCCCGCGCGACGGCGTCGCCATCAGCGACCAGATCGGCATGCTTCAAGGTCGGCCCGAGTGCCGCGATCTCTCCCTTGCCGTTGTGGCACATGCCGCAGTTGGCCGCGAGGTAGCCGAGCACCGCGCGCGTGGATGGGTTGGTGGTGCGGATGCGAGGCGGCTGTGACACGAGGTCGGCGCGGCCGTGGGCAAGCCGGCCTTCAGCCACGAGCTCAGACAGGTTGAGCAGGCCGGGCGGCGCCGTTTCGCCGTGGGTCGCGTTCGGGTCACGGTCAGGCGACAGTTGCAGGGCGTTGAAGCCGAGCGGCGCTGTCGGCTTCGTACCATGGCAGGCCGTGCAGTCCGTCCTGGAGGGGATGCTGAAACGTCGCGACGGCGCGACTTCGACGACGTCCGGCAGGCCCTGCTCGGGTGCGAGCAGGGCTTCGGTTCCGGCCTCGTTCCACGCGTAGCTCGCCGTGACCCAGCGGTCCGCGGTCGCTCGCCACAGCAAGCGCGTTTCGACCTTGCGGTCCGCGAGACTGAATTGCTTCCAGAATTTCGTCCCGACTGGGAAGATCCACTCGTGCTCGTCGGCGCCGTCGATCGTTGTGCCCGGCGGCAGATAGATCCAACGCTGCTTGACGAGTCCGTCCGACCAGAGTGGGTATTGCGGCACGAAGGGCCGATTGCGCGGATCGATCGCGGTAAGGCTGCCGTCCGTATAGAGGCCCGTGTCGGCAAGTCGCGGTGGCGGTTCAGGCGCGCCGCGCGCCGCGACAACGGGGCGGCCGGCCTGGACGGCGATGCTGAACGACAACACCACCAACAGCACACCGGCCCAGCCTGCGGCCCGCTGCATCAGCCACCGCCCTCCGGCGGATCAACCGGCTGTGGTACGCGGTTCTTGACCGGTGGCAGCGACTGCAGATACGCGAACAGCGACTTGATGTCCTCGTCGGTCAATTCGGCGACGACGAAGTAAGGCATCGGCGGGAGGATCGGGCGCCCCTTACCCTGTTGACGACCGGTTTTCATCGCGGTGATGAACATGTCCTCGGTCCACTTGCCGAGTCCGGTCTCCGGATCCGGCGTCAGGTTGGCGGTGAAGCTCACACCCCACGGCCCGGCAAACGCCGTCATCGTCCCCGCCCCAATCCAGACCCACGGCCCCTTTGCGAGCTTCGGAGCCGGCGGCATCGGCAGGGTTTCAGGATGGCCGGTCAACGCGCGGGTCATGTCACGTTCCGGGCCTTTCGGGCCCGGCTTGTGAGGCGTGTGACAGTCGTGGCAACCCATCGTGCGAACCAGGTACTCGCCGCGCGCGATGCGTTTTGGATCCCCCGGGACCTTCTGCGCTGTTTTTGCATCCTGATCGACGACCGGAGCGGTGTTGCCGGACGCGACGTTGGCATGTGCCATCCGCCAGCCGACCGCGCCGGGAATGGTCGCAAGGGCAACCGCGAGCAGCGCGTTGATCGTAAAGGTCCGTCGCATGCGTTCTCTTCCTCCTCGTCGCCGGGGTGGAGCAGTGGAATAGTTGAACTGGTGAAATGGCCCGCGGATATTAGCGCCGGGCCGGTCCGCTGTCAAATTCGATATGGTTTGGTGATCGGCGAGACATTCACGATCGCCTCGAAGAGTCTCGGGGAGACGCGTCGCATCAATATCTATGTGCCGGCTGACTACATGGCGTCGGCGGGACATGACGCCGCCTTCAGCATTGCAAGCCTTTCGGCTGCTGTTTCGGCCGCCCGCTGCGAAGTGACTAGGACGGCCCCTGCGCGCTGCACACCAAGAGCTGAGCAATAAGGAAGGCGCGAGAGCGTGGCTAGCGGGCGAGCGCGCGATAGTTACTGCGGTCGATCACGAATTCGCGAACCTCTCCGTTCCGGCCGGCCGGCTTCCCGGGGACGCCATTGATCGCGTACTCGAAAGCGCCGGCATCGCCGAGCCTGAAGGTCATCGTCTCGCGCGCTTCAAGCTTGATTTCTTCGCCGGGCTTGAGCATCCGGTAGAGGACCCGTTTGCCGTCGGCGGTGCCCGTCACCCAGATGCGCCGGGTCGGGCGGATCGCGATGGTCAGGGCTTCGTGAGGTGCGGCTGCGGCAGGAGCGGCGGCCGTTGGCGCGGCGCTCTTAGGCGCGGGAGCCGGTGGTGCGGGAGCCGGTGTTGCGGTGCCGCTCGTCGCTACCGGTAACAGCTCAGTGTCGACAACCGGCGCTGGTCGAGTCATGGTCCACAGCACGACCAACCCTGCGACCATAACGGTGGCCAGGGGCCACCCGACCCAGGCCAGTCGAGCGTCGTTTCGCGCTGATCCTGATGACGTGGGGACGGGCGGTGGTGGCTGGACGACGACCGGCACCGGGCGGGCACCGTCATAGTCCGCCATGATCTCGTCCACCGGCAGGTGCAGTTCGCGCGCGTAGGTGCGAAGAAAGGCGCGGGTGAAGAACTCGCCGGGGAGCTGCTCGAAGGCGCCATGCTCGATGGCGAGGAGGGTGGGGAGCTTGATTTTCGTCCGGGCAGAGACGTCCTCGATCGAGAGGCCTGCCTTCTCGCGTGCGACGCGGAGCCGGGCGGCGACGTCAGCCAAGCTGTTCTACTTGGCAACTGTCATACCAGTGGTGTCCCCGCAATTACAGGCACGCGACGCAGCACTGGCTCCAGCTCGACGTCTCAGGAGGCGACAGATGGTGAGCGAATCACGACATTTAGTCTCGTGCGAGCCGATCGCGGCGACGACCTCCAGGGCGCCCGGGCCGCCCAAAGGGCGTAGAATGGCGCACCCTGCAACATCCCCCTGACGTCACAGCGCTGCTGGTCAAATGGGCACATGGCGACGAAGCGGCCCTGCAGGCACTGATCCCGCTCGTTCACCGTGAACTGCACCACATTGCTCGGCGCTGCATGGCCGGCGAACGCGCTGGCCATAGCTTCCAGGCGACGGCGCTCGTCAACGAGGCGTATTTGCGCCTGATTGACGCAGCCAATATTTCCTGGCAGGGACGCGCGCATTTCCTGGGTGTCGCGGCCCGCATCATGCGGCGGATCCTCGTCGATCACGCCCGAGCCCGCTTGTCACAAAAACGCGGCGGTCAGGCCGTCGAGGTCACGTTCGACGAAGGGCTGATCGTCAACGACGAACCCCGGCACGATCTCGTTGTTCTGGATGATGCGCTGGAAGCCCTGGCAACGTTCGACAGTCGCAAGAGCCGGGTCATCGAACTCCGCTTTTTCGGTGGTCTCAGCGTCGAGGAGACCGCGTTGATCCTGAAGGTGGGGCCCGATACCGTCATGCGTGACTGGCGGCTGGCGAAGGCATGGTTGCAGCGCGAGATGCGGGACGGTGACCGCACATGACACCTGAACGCTGGAAGCGCATTGAGGATCTGTTTCATGCCGCGCAGGGCATACCCGCTGACGAACGGGCCGCCTTTCTTGCAGCCGCCACTCCGGAGGAGCACGACGTCCGCAAAGAGGTCGAGTCGCTGCTGAAGGAGTCGGACGCGGCGGCAGACTTTCTCTCGAAGAGCCCACTGAGGAGTCCACCGTTGCTTTTGGGCTTGGCGACGGCGCGCCATGCCGGACAGGCGTTTGGCGGCTACCAGCTGCAATCCCTGCTGGGGATAGGGGGCATGGGAGAGGTCTACCTTGCCCACGATACGAAGCTTCGACGCGATGTCGCGATCAAGGTGCTGCCCCAGGAGTTTACGAGTGACCCGACCGGCTTGCACGCTTCGAGCGAGAGGCGCGGATGCTGGCCACTGCTCAATCACCCGAACATCTGCGGGATCTATGGTGTCGACGAGGAGGCCGGTACCCGCTACCTGGTCCTTGAACTTGTAGACGGTGAGACGCTCGCGGCAAGGCTGGCGGAGACCGCCGTCCCGTTGACTGTGCCGGATGCGTTGGAGATCGCCCGACAGATCGCGGAGGCTCTCGAGGCGGCCCACGAACGAGGCGTCATCCACCGGGATCTGAAGCCATCGAACGTCAAGATCACGTCGGGCCATGTGGTCAAAGTGCTGGACTTCGGTCTGGCCAAAACGGTAGGAGGCGCGGGCACCGCATCGGATCTCACACACGCCTCGGAGGTCGAACTCGGCGGACGGCCCGGCCAGGTCATTGGCACTGCGGCCTACATGAGTCCGGAACAGGCGAGGGGCCTTCCCGTCGACAAACGCACTGACATCTGGGCCTTCGGGGTCGTGCTCTTCGAGATGATTTCAGGCGAGCGGCCATTCCGGGGGGAGTCAGTGTCGGATACGATCGCCGGCATTCTGAAATCCGAGCCGGAGTGGGCCGAACTGCCGGCCAGTGTCCCGCCCGGTCTGCGGCGGTTGCTTCACAGGTGCCTGGACAAGGATCCCAGACGCCGGTTGCAATCGATCGCTGAAGCGCGCGTGCAGATCGAGAACCTGTTACGGGGAGCCGATGACGACCCGGGGCTCCCCGACGAAACCCGTGGCGGGGTGAGCGGTCCGTCCGGCAGGACGCTCATCAGACGCACCAGCCTCGCGTGGAGTGTGGCCGCGGTCGCTGCAATTGCGGCCGCAGTGTTGGGGACCCTGCTGCTCCAGCGCCAGGGTGAGGTCGAGCGCCAAGGTGAGGCCCGCTTCGAGTTCCAGGTGTCGCCGCCGCCCGGAGCTTTGCTCGCCACCGAAGAAAGCCCGATGATCTCACCGGATGGCGTGCACCTGGCATTCGTCGGATACGACGCCGGTGGGACGCAGCGACTGTTCCTCTCCACCATCGGATCTTCGGAGCGTCCCAAATCCCTCCCAAACACCGAAGGCGCGTCGCTGCCTTTCTGGTCACCAGACAGTCATGCGATCGGCTTCTTCGCGCAGGGGTTTCTGAAGACCACTGATATCTATACCGGTCACACCCGCCAGCTCGCTTCGGCGGGGGGGCCTCGGGGCGGCACCTGGAGCGCCAATGACGTAATTCTGTTCGTGCCGAGCCCGCTTGCCGGACCTTACCGCATCGCCGCGACTGGAGACGGCGCTGATCTGCAACGCGTTCCCTCCGAAGCGGGCGCGCCAAAGGGCGGGTGGTTCCCATTTTTTCTGCCTGACGGGCGGCACTTCCTGGAGTTTCACCCGACAACCATCCAACCGGAAAACTCAGGGGTGTGGGTCGTGTCACTGGAATCCGGCAAGCGTAAGCTGCTGGTGTCGTCCCAGTCGAACGCGGCGTATGCGCACGGTCAGCTTCTGTTCTGGCTTCAAGGATCGCTTTGGACCCGGGCGTTCGACGACAAGACGCATGTGGTGGGTGGCACCCCGAGGCGAGTGGCGGACTCCGTCGGCTTGAATCCCGTCACGAATCAGGCACTCTTCTCGGTCTCCTCGACAGGCCGTCTCGCCTACTTTGCAGGGACGGTTGGCCACACCGCACTCGCGTGGTTCGATCGTGAGGGCCGCGAACTTGGCCGTCCGGGCCCGACCGGCGTGATCAGCACGCTCTCGCTGTCGCCAGACGACACCAGCGTTGCGTATGACCTCGCCGACCCGCAGACGGAGACATTCGATATCTGGAAGCAGGTGTTTGGCAGGCTCGAGCCTCAGAGGCTGACGGTCAATCCATCGAACGATGTCTTCCCACTCTTTTCGCCCAATGGTCAGCGCATCGCCTTTACGTCCGTGCGCGACCGGCCCCCTCAAATCTACGAGATGCCCGGGAATACCTCGGGCGACCAATCGCGTCTCTTCAGCATTCGTTCACCCGTGGTTCCAACCGGATACATGAGGAACGGTCGAACGCTGTTCTTCACGGTCCTCGACCCCAGCACGGCGAACGGCGACATCGGCGCCTTCTCGTTCGACACCGGGCTGACGAAGCTGATCGTGGACACGCCACGGGACGAGCGCTATGCCACACCGTCGCCCGACGGCCGGTGGCTGGCATACGTCTCCAATGCATCGGACTCGCACGAGGTGTACGTCCGCGATCTGCACGGAAGCGGTGTTGGGCACCAGATCTCTAAAACTGGTGGGAATCAGCCGCAGTGGAGTCGCGACGGTCACGAACTCATCTACATGGCTCTCGACCGATCGCTGATGTCGGTGACCGTCAAGACGAGTGGGGAGGCGCTCGCCTTTGCGAGCGAGCCTCCCCGCCGCCTCTTCCGAACCCAAACGAAATTACTGGAAATCCAGGGGACCAACCGCACGTACGCCATCTCCAGGGACGGGCAACGATTCCTGGTTGCCAATGCCACCGACGAGGCGAAATACGCGCGAATCGAGGTGGTCCTGAACTGGTTGACGGACTTGGACAAGTAGTCCCGCTACTGCAGCTTCTGAACGAACTCCTGCCACCGAAAGATCGTGCCGGAGACGACCGCCAGCACGGTCAGGCTGCCATGCGGCAGATGAATTTGGTCTCGTTTGAACGTGATGTCTGATGCGGCAACGGCGATGAGGTCCGAGCTCGTGCCGGCGCGGAGACTGGCATTTGCGACGGCGGGCTGGATCGAGCTGTCAACGTATCGAAAGGGATTGACCGACACCCGTCTCCTGAGGAATGACAGCCCTGAGTCGCTAAACACCGCGGAGGCCGCGATGTTCAGCTTTCCGGACACTACGCTTGCGGTGAAGCGGTGTAGCGAGCCTCCTGGCTCCGCCGCCAGTTCCATACGGATCATGTCGGGGAGCCTGGCGCTACTTGGACCGAACACGGCGTTGGTCATGTTTACGGCTTCGGTCGTGGACCGCAGGTTGTCGAGGATGACGGTTTCCAGTATCCCGGAGGGACTCTTGGCCGTCGCAACCACAAGCACTTCATCGACCGGGCCGTATGACCCGGGAGAGATTCCAGCCAAGTCGATCATGAACTCAACCCGCTCCTGGAGCACCAGGGTGATGCCGACGGTGCTGGTCGGGGCGGTGGGGTTGACAACTTCGTAGCCGGCGGGGAGCACTGCCTGCAACTCCGATGTCGGCACGGTAATGTTCACCGTCAACTGCCAGTCTCGGTAACGGCGCATCTCGTAGTTCAGGACCGGGCTGCCGGCGGGATACTCTGTCCCGAATGAGGGCGGCGCGAAGGGCGAGGGCGTCTGCGCCGAGACAGCGCCTGGCATCGCGACCGACAAGACGATCGCTAGTGCTACAAGTTTGGATCTCATGGTGTTCTCCTCCCGGGCAACTCTTCGAGTTGGCCAGGCATCAACGTGGTTGAGCACATCAGGCCTCTCAGGGCTGACGTTGTGGTTCGTCTACTCAGGTATGCGAAAAGGCGCGGCGGAAACTTGAACGACGCTGATTCCCCACCCAAATCTAGACGTCAGCCGTAAGATGCGCTTTGGGCACCCGTGGGGGCCCCTGCAGCAGTGAGCGTTTACCTCTGAAAGGGGTCGTTCGTGCTTCGAATCGTTGTGGCGGCGCTCCTTTTCTCCACGGCGCCATTCGTCGCGTTCGGTCAGGAGCCGGACAAACTGCCTGGCTGCCCGTGGAACCGCCAAGGTCATCGAAGTCCGTTGACAGATCCTCAGGAGGCGCCGTGAACATGTCGTGCAGAGCGTGGCTCCCCTCGGCGCTCGCGTTGCCTCTGATCTTGCTCACGGTCGGCACCGGAGCCTCGGGCCAGTCCGCAGCTACCGCTCTGCAGGCCTCATCGAACGTCACAGTCGTGCTGACGAACGTGCGAATCATCGACGGCACCGGCGCTCCTGCGACGACGAATCAATCCCTGGTCATCGAAGACGGCAGGATCAAGGCGATCGGGCCTTCGCCGCAGGTGCCAGTGCCTACGGGAGCGCGCGTGCTGGATCTCTCGGGCCGCAGCGTGATGCCCGGCCTGGTGATGATGCACGAACACTTGAATTACAGCGGCGGCGGCGAACTGATGCGCATTCAGCCGTTCAGCGCACCGCGGCTGTTCCTGGCGTTTGGGGTCACGACTATCCGCACGGCCGGCATCAACGAACCGTATGCAGAGATCAATCTGAAGCGGCGGATTGACAGAGGACTGGTGCCAGGCCCCGAGATGTTCGTGAGCGGACCGTGGTTCAACGAGCCCGAAGAAGGACCAGGATTTGCCAGGGAATTCCGCGAGGAGTTTCTCGGTATGAAGTTCGTGCGGGATGCGGAGGACGCCCGTCGGGCGGTGCGCTATTGGGCCGCTGAAGGCGTGACGTCGATCAAAGTGTACCGCCGCACGACACCGGCCATGATGGCGGTCATCGTCGCGGAAGCGCATCGGCTCGAGCTGCCGGTCATGGGCCACATTGCCGCTCACCTCGTGCCGGCAGGCGGCCGATGCGGGTATTGACTTCATCGAGCACGGGCTTCGAGTGCCCGAAGGATCTTCCGTCACGCGACCCTGAATCGCCGGAGGCGCGGGAACTGATCCGCGCCCTTGTGGCAGCCAAGGTGAGCATCGATGTCACTCCAGTGAGCGCGGACGCGCTGACCGAGGCCGAGCGAGAGGTGCTACACCCGGCCGCCTACCAGCGTTATCTCGAGCTCCAGGCGAGACAGCAACGAGTCGGGCAGAGGCCAAGCGAGGCGTCACGTGCGAAGCCAGGGATCACTGCAGCGTTCGTTCGCGCCGGTGGCCGCCTTGTCGTGGGCTCCGACCCGGGCGGCTTCTACAGGATCCCCGGGTTCTCCAATCACCACTCGTTGCAGCTGTTGTACGAGGGGTTCGGGTTTTCGGAGCTGGATGCAATTCGCATCGCAACCCTGAACGGAGCCACGGCACTGGGCATTCAGCAGCGGACCGGCAGCATCGCGGTCGGCAAGGAGGCCGATCTGATCGTCGTCCGCGGAGATCCGTCGACGCGAATTCGCGACAGCAGCAATGTCGAGATGGTTTTCTCGAACGGCGTCCTGTTCGATCCCAAGGTTCTGCTCGCCGAAGTCAAGGGGAGGTTCGGCTGGCAGTAGGCTGCGAGTCCCAGTCCCTCTACCACGTCACCGAAATCGCAACACCCCGACGATTGCGTCCCAGCACGGGCGACAGGCTCATGCGAGCCGCACCCTGTCGGCGGTAAAGATTAGGTTCGCGGCGGATGGAGGCGTCCAACCCCAAGCCGATTCCCGCACCAATCCCCCCGAACACCAGGGGAGCGATCAGCGCGACATCCGAAGCGCTAGGAGTTCCCCAACCAGAATCGTCCGTCGCTGCGGCCAGGGCGGAGACCAGACCCAGACCGGCGCCGAGCCCGAACCCAATCAAGACCCCGTCCGTCACTCCGTCATGGGGGCGGTCGATTCTGAGAATCCGGTCGTACAGGTACCTCCGTGCGCTCGCGGCCCTTGAGCAGCATCAAAGCGTCACCTCTCAGCTCACCGATGCGGCCCGTCAGTGCGCGGCCCTGGTCGTCAATAATGGAAATCTTTTGACCCTCCTTTACACGTCGGCGGATTTTATCGGCCTCTGTCTCGGTGGACGCGACGGCAGACGCACCGGTTGGGCCGGAATTGACGCGGATTGATTTCGTGCTGGTGCATGCCGCGCGTGGCGGCGACGAGAGTGCACGTCACCAGGCACGCGATGATTCGACGACGAAGTGGCATGTTGGCTCCTTGAAAGTAAGTCGCTCGGCTCAGTCCTATCGTTTTCGCAGGGGCAGGATAGCGAGCCGTGGGCGAGGCTGTCGTGAGCAAAGCCTGAAAAATACTGAAGCGATCCGGTGCGGGTCCCCGAGCCCTCCAAGGTTGCCTACTGCGGCGCTGGAGCGGAGGGACTGCGGAAGAGAGAGACAGAGCCTCATCGAGGATGATTCGAGTGTTCCCTCAGGCCCCGCGAGGCGCTTGGAGACGAGGATGCCTGCGGCACCGCACGACGACACAACGACACAACGACTCGACCTTTCATGACGTTGGGCGCGGAGGATGCGAGTGCGGCGGGCGGGCAGGCGGCAGGGATGCAGGGGCGCGGCGAACAGCCGAGCTTTTCGGCTCGCGTCGATCTGATTAGACTCTCGCCCGAGAAGCCCACGAGGTCATTCAACGCTTGCGGGCGTCGGGAGTGAGCGAAGAGGAGGCAGTCATGATCAGCCGCATCGGTATGGTTCTTCTTTTCACGGCAGGTGGCGTCGCTGGTTCCCTCGGAACGTTCGCCGGTCAGACCGCACCAAACGCACCGACGACTTTGCGGCTTGCCGGCAGCCCCGTAGCGGCTCCAACGCTTCCTGCACCTCCGGGTGGCGCTGAGCAAACCCTTGCTCCCGCCCCGGGCGTCGCATACTCGGCGGACGGGAGTCAGGACGGAACAGCATGGATCATCGAGAAGTTATCCGGGAGGGTGTGGTTCTGTCGCGCTACCGCTCTCGCGGCCTCTAACTGCCAAACGACGATACCTCCTGGCATCACCACGGAGGCGAACGCACCGTACAACATCACGGCCATGAAGAATGTTTATACGGGTGGTGCATACCCCTATCGTGCCGTCGTGTACTCGGCGGCTAACGGTATGGCTTGGATGTGCGGCGCCACGCTTGCGTCTGCGCCGGCCTGCGCGTACATGACCTTGCCAAGCTCACCCGAGCGGTGAGAGACAAGTGTCTCGTCGACTGTCGTTTGCCATCTGACGTGAGATGCCGATGGCAAGTTACAACTCATCGTGGGCAGGCGTGACCCGGCGTGTGCACGAAGTGCCCGAGCACGCGGGACCCACAGCACCGGCGATCGGGAAGCAGCTACCCGAAAATCACGCACCACCGCCAGGTCGAATCCGAGACTCGCAAAATCCCCAGCAATTCCTCGCGTCGCCGCGTGGCATTCCCCTTGTTAGGGACCAATCCAGGGTCGGATTGGAGGAGCTATGCACGCGATCGATGGCCTGTCCGGAGATCCTTCGGACCCGGCAACCACGCTGCTCGCGGCGATCACCAGCGGTCTGTCGGTCGTCCGCGAACCGCGGTTGGTTCGGGCCCGCTTCGAAGAGGAACTCCGAACGCTGGTCAACGCGCGCTCGGTCTCGGTGCGCGATTGCGCGGCCGACGCGGCCCGTCCGCCGGACGTGATCAGCTTCGATGTGCCGGCGGCGCCCTGGACGATGCCGGCGCGACTGGAGGCGGTGTTCGAATGCCCGCGTGGCGTGACCGAGTCACAGATGCGGACGCTGTCGGTCGGCGCGCAGATCGCCTCGCTGCTGGTGCAGATCGAGTGCGCCTCGGGCGGCGGCACCAGGTTGCGCCGAGAGGACGGCGCGGCGCCGCTGATCGGATCGAGTGCCGCGATTCACGCCGTCCGCGAGCGCATCGAGCGCGTGGCAGTCACTGACTTCACGGTCCTGATAGAAGGCGAGTCGGGCACCGGCAAGGAGCTCGTCGCGAGGCAGATCCACGAACTGAGTGGTCGCCGCAAAGGGCCGTTCATCGCCGTCAACTGCGCCGCCATTGTCGAAACGCTGATCGAGGCGGAGCTGTTTGGGATCGAAGATCGCACCGCCACCGGCGTTCGCGGCCGCCGTGGCAAGTTCGAATCGGCGCATGGTGGCACGCTGTTCCTCGACGAAGTGTCGGACCTGTCACCGGCGGCGCAGGCGAAGTTGCTGCGCGCCATCCAGGACTTGATCGTCGAACGCGTCGGCGGATCCGCTTCGCGCCGTATCGACACGCGGATCATCGTCGCCACCAACCGGCCGCTGTCAGAGATGGTGGAACGCGGCCGCTTCAGGCTGGATCTGTTCTACCGGTTGAACGGAATCGACGTGCAGGTGCCTCCGCTCCGGGCGCGGCGTGGCGACATCATGGAACTCGCCAGCTATTTCCTCGATCGCTATCGCACGGTCCGGCCGTTGAAAATGTCGGTCGCCGCCTCGGATGCACTGCAGGCGTATCACTGGCCGGGCAACGTGCGCGAGCTGGAACGCGTGATCGAGCGGGCCGTCGCGCTTGCGACGAGCGATGCCATTGGCCTCGAAGATCTGCCGCCATCGATGCTCGCGGGCCATGGTGACGCGCTGCTGACGGCGGTGCGCGACAACGACTCGATGCGGGCGTGGGGCAGCCGGTATGCACGGCTGGTGCTCGAGCGTTGCGCGAACAACAAGCGGCGCGCGTGCCGCGAGCTTGGCATCTCGTATCACACGCTCCAGGGATATCTGAAGTTTCGGGCAGACAAGACGCGGCCGCAGAAGTCACGAACATAGCGACTCGCCGGGGGCCTCCGGCAAGTCAGTTCGGCGAGGCAGGCGGCCGCACGACGTGGCCAGAGGACGCACGCCGGGCTCCGCGGACCACGTGTGGTGGTGAATCCACTCGCACGGGTCGTTCGGAGGAGCCATGGGTAGCAGGCAGGTAGTGAAAGTGTGCGCGGCGGCTGTTGTCGCCGTCACGGTGCAGGCGTGGGCACCGGCTGGTGCGGCGGCGAGCACGGTGTTGCCGGCGTGCGGGGCAGGAACGCGGTTCGAGCGGACCGCCACGGCATCGCCAGGTCAGGCGGGCGCCCGGGCGGGCAGGATCCCTGGACTCGGTGAGGTTTCGGCCTCACTCGACTGGGACAACCGTCATCAGCTGACACTCGCGGGCGCGGGCTTCCAGGTGACACGGACCTACACCCCGATCACCCGGCAGGTCGAGATCATCATTGCGGGTGTTGACGAAGTGCCGGTGGAAATCCGGCTCGGAGGTGTCGATGGGTTCAGCATCACGAGAGGGACCCAGGTGGTGCGCGGCGTCTCGGATCCGAACGCCATTCGCGCGCTGGTCACCGGACAAGGTGTCGCGGCGTTTCGTGAGTTGATCGGGAACTACGAGCGGCGGCTCATCGCCGGCGCCAGGTCGGCGCGGTTCGACGATCCGCATGCCGATGGGTTCCTGCTGGCGGGTGCGCTGGTCGGTTCACTTGCCGGCGATCCCACCGCGGTCGGCCGGGCACGGGATCTGATCATGCGGCGCATCCGCGGGCCGGTCCACAACGCCGGTGTGCAGTTCAAGGACTGCGTGCGCGACTACGAGAAGTACCTGCTGATGATCGACGGCCAGCGCACGTCGTGCCTCGATGCCGCGAACGGCCGTGACAGTTGGTACGCGCGTGGCGCCGACCGTCTTGGCTGCGAAGTCGAGTTCATGGCGGCAGCGATCGCCGGGGAAGGGCAGTTCATCAGTTGCACCGCGCTCGGATCGATTCTCACGTAACCACATGCTGAAGGGATGGTCATGAAAATCAACGATCGGATTCATCACGCGAACGCGCAGTCCCGGCGAGTGCCGGTCGTCCTGTTCAAGCTGCTGCTGGCCTTCGTGCTGAGCGGGATCGTGCTAGCCGTAATGGTGCCAACCCTCGCGGCCCGCGGCGTCGCGCTGACTCACTGGATGATCTGGCCGGTGATCATCGCGTCCATGCTGCTGTGCCTGGGTGGCGAGATCAAGTCCGGCCTGAGTAGGCGTGATTGAATCCGATCTGGCCCATGACCTCCGCCAATCCCGAACGGCTGGAACGCCAATCGCTGGCGCGATACACGACGGCAGGACGACACGACGCCGCAACGGAGTTCTGTGTTCAAGCGGATCTCAGATCGGGCATTCAGGCAGAGGTTGTGCCGTCGTGTCGTCCTGTCGTCGTGCTCACCTAAGGCCAATGCCGCGGTGACCTGCCGGGGTTTTTGGATCAGTCGTCTCGGCGCGCGATTGCGCGGCCGACGCGGCGCGTCCACCGGACGTGATCAGCTTCGATGTCCCGGCGGCGCCATGGACGATGCCGGCGCGGCTGGAGGCGGTGTTCGAATGCCCGCGTGGCGTGACCGAGTCACAGATGCGGACGTGTCGGTCGGCGCGCAGATCGCCTCGCTGCTGGTGCAGATCGAGTGCGCCTCGGGCGGCGGCACCAGGTTGCGCCGAGAGGACGGCGCGGCGCCGCTGATCGGATCGAGTGCCGCGATTCACGCCGTCCGCGAGCGCATCGAGCGCGTGGCAGTCACTGACTTCACGGTCCTGATAGAAGGAGGATTCGGTCCACAGCCGCACGCCGGGTTTTAGTTGGGGTTTCTGGTGAGGTTACCCTCGACGACGGCGACAGGGCGGTGGCGGGAGCGGGAGGGGAGGGCCCACGGACGGTTGCCTTGCTGACGCGCACGCTCGCCGCTTCAGTGCGCCGGCATTCTCGCACTCCATCGGCTCCAGCGCTCGGCGTCGGGCCGAATTATCATCGACGCGGGGCCGCCCTGCGTCGGCAGCCTAAACCCACGGTAGAATCCCTCGTTCATGACGTTCGGCACTAGGGCGCGGCTCCGCACCTATGAGATCAGCGGTCTGATCGGGCGCGGCGGAATGGGGGAGGTCTACCGCCCACGTGACGCGAAGCTCCAGCGGGAGTTCGTGATAAAAGTTCTGCCGGAGCTCCCGACGTCGGGCCGGGAGCGGGTCCAGCGGTTCGACCGCGAAGCGCAGACGCTTGCGGCTTTGAACCAAAGGAACATCGCGAAGGTCCACGCCGCCATCGAATCCCCTCTCCCCGTCGTCATGGAGCTCGTCGAACGACACCTCACCGCGTGCATTGGCCACAGATGGGATGCCGCTCGATGAAGCGCTGCCATCCTCGTCCAATCGACCGGCTCTGGGTCCGGCAGATTACCAGGGCGCTGCAGACGATTTGGAGAAAACCGAAACGCCAGCGCTGATTGTACACACTGTGATCGTGCAAACGTCCCTGCGGGGTTTCCCCGCCCTTGAGGAGTAAGTCACATGTGGGTAGTGCCGGGGACAGAAGGCGCGACGAGGACTGAATTCACTTGGACCCGCACGGAGCGAATCGCCTTTCGCCTCGCGATGGTCTGGGCCGTGCTCGCGGGACTCCGGTTGGTTCCGCTGTTCGCGTTCGTGGTTCCAGGGGTTGCTCAAGAAGTGGTCCGTGCTTGGCTCGAGCCGGTAGGTAGCAGCGTGTTTCGGTACTTGCAATACGTCGGAGCATCCGCCATTGGGTCTATACAAGGCGATTTTGGCTGGGGCGCACCGATCGTTGCTCGCTACGCGACGGACGCTGCTACTGCGGTTTTATGTCAGCTCATCGGGACAGCCATCATCGCATCTACGCTGGTGGCCGGCTGGAGCGTTGTAGACAAACGCAGGCTCCACTACGAGGGGCTCAATGCTTTCGGGCGGCTTTACGTCCGGTGGCTCCTTGCGCTTGTCATGCTGACCTACGCACTCGTCAAAGTCGTCCCTACACAATTTGGCTTTCTGCCCCCTGCAGAAGCCCTCCGTCCGCTCGGCGCATCGAGCTCGTTCTCCGTTCTGTGGAACTTCATGGCGGCGTCCACGACGTACACCGTGTTCACCGGCATAGTGGAGTTGAGTGGTGTAATCCTGCTCCTTTTCTCGCGAACCGCGGTTGTTGGTGCGCTGTTGCTTATAGCCGGACTAACGAACATCCTAGCGTTGAATCTCGCGTTTAACATACGCGGGCCGGCGCCGACTGCGACTACGCTCCTGGTACTTTCCGCCATCGTATGCACTCCCTACGTGCGCGCGCTGTGGAGCTTGATCGTCCTTCGACAGCCCACCCAGTTGCCTGAAGAACCTCCTGTTCGCCGCAGTCGACCGGTCTTTGTGGCGGTCACGAAGCTCGCCATTCTGGGAATGTTGATGATTGTTCCCGTCCGCAACGGGCTAACTGCTCGTGCCACGTACTTCGGCGCAGGGCGGTCGGTCTACGGACTTTTCGATGTTGAGCACGCGATTCCGCCGGGGGGGACGACGGCACCGCGTGACGCGGTAGCTTGGAAGCGGGTGGCTAGTGATGGCCGCTACGGGAGTAACGATCTGTTGGTGCAGTTGGCAAGCGGGGAGCTTCGGTCGTTCAGGGTCACGGACGACGTGGCCAACCGCACGTTAACGCTCCGACCACGCGACTCCGAAGCTGTTGCTGCGACGCTGCGTTACACAAGGGTGGGAGAGGGGCAGGTTACGCTGAACGGGACGATCGGGTCGGATGCCGTTGCACTGTCTCTCCGGCGCGTCGATCCCAAGCGCTACCCAATCCTGCCGGCGTGGTGATCTTCGTCTGGTGGACGAGGATTCGGTCCACAGCCGCACGCGGGTTTTGTTAGGGGTTTTGGTGAAGCTGCCGTCTACGACGGCAAGAGGGAGGTGGCGGGAGCGGGTGAGGATCGGCTGAAACTCTTGGCGCTCCCCTTCCGGTCGTGTAATCTACGTGGAATTGGCGCTCACATCAGGCACACGTCTGGGACCGTACGAGATCGTCGCCTCGATCGGAGCCGGGGGCATGGGCGAGGTTTACAAAGCTCGCGACAACCGGCTGCAGCGCATCGTCGCGATAAAGATCCTGCCTTCTGAAGATCAGGATCTGAAGGCGCGCTTCGAACGTGAAGCAAAGAGCATCGCAGCGCTGCAGGATCCTCACATCTGCACGCTCCACGACGTCGGCAGTCAGGATGGCACGCACTACCTCGTACTCGAGTACCTTGAGGGCGAGACCCTGGCGGATCGGCTGAGGCGGGGTGCGTGTCCCCTCGAGGAAGCACTCAGGCATGCGATTGAGATAGTCGGTGCTCTCGACAGCGCACATCGGCTAGGCATCACCCATCGAGATCTCAAGCCAGCGAACATCATGCTGACCAAGGATGGTGTGAAGCTGCTCGACTTCGGGCTGGCACAGCTGCGGTCGGTCGACACCGGCGTGGTTGCCGGCTTTTCGGCGGCGGTGACGACTTCGCCGCAGCCGATGACCGCGAAAGGTGCCATTGTCGGCACCCTCCAATACATGAGCCCCGAGCAGCTCGAGGGCAATCCGGTCGATCACCGAACTGATATCTGGGCGTTTGGCTGCGTTCTCCACGAGATGCTCGCCGGCAACAGACCCTTCGAAGGGACGAGCCACGCGAGCTTCATCGCGGCGATACTCGAGCGCGAGCCGACGCCGCTGGCCACGGTCCGGCCGCTCACGCCGCCGCTGCTGATTCACATCGTGACGCGCTGCCTGTCGAAGAATCCGGAGACGCGCTGGCAGTCGGCACGAGACATTCAGAGCGAGCTCCAGTGGCTCGCGGCCAACCGTGCGCCCGTCGCGGTCGCCGGGGCTGGCGCGCCGCGCCGGCGCGGACTCGTGCTGTGGGCCGTGGCGGCTGCCGCGAGCATCGCGGTACTGTCGCTTGCCGGTTCACTCCTGATTAATCGCTTCGCCGATCGACAAGGAGCAACTGCGGTAATTCGCTTTGGTATTCCACCGCCCGACGGTGCCAGGTTCGGGAGCAACCGCGGCGCCGTCGCGATGGCCAGCTCTGTCGCTGTATCGCCGGACGGTCGGCGCGTCGCCTTCGTCGCCGAGACGGTTGACGGCCGACAGTCCATCTGGATCCGCAAGGTCGACGGGCTGGCCGCGGAGCCTCTGCCGGGGAGCGACAATGGTTTGTCCCCGTTCTGGTCGCCTGACTCCCGCTTTCTCGCATTCTTCGCCGAAGGACAGCTGAAGAAGATCGAGATATCCGGAGGGCCGGCGCAGGTCGTCTGTGAGACCACCGCCGGGATTGGTGGAACTTGGAACAACCAGGGCACCATCGTCTTTGCAGCCGGGGCGGCGCCGGTACTCCACCAAGTACCCGACGGCGGGGGAACACCGACGGCGATCACCTCTCTAGATGCTACGCGGCAGGAAACGGGTCATGTCTGGCCATCGTTCCTGCCTGATGGCAAGCATTTTCTGTATCTGTCAAACGCGCCACAGCGCATCAATCGATCGGTGTTGATAGGGTCTCTGGGGTCGTCCTCAACCACTCGGCTGCCGAGCGTTCATTCGCGAGCTGTGTACGGGTCGCCGGGAATTCTGCTGTTTGCGATCGACACAGCCTTGATGGCGCAGGCGTTCGATCTCGAGAATTTCGCCCTCACAGGTCCCCCCATGAGTGTCGCTCAAGGAGTGCGAATGACCGATCAAACGGGCTACAGCGTCTTCTCGGTTTCAGGAAACGGCGTGCTGGCCTATCAGGTTGGTGACGTCGGCTTCAGCACTCAGCTCGTCTGGTTTGATCGGACCGGCACCCGCCTGAGTGCGCTCGCCCCCCCAGGTGAGTACTCCAATCCGAGTCTCTCTCCGGACGGCATGCGGGTCGCCGCGGGTGTGCGGGATCCTCAGACGATGACCAGGGACATTTGGGTGTTCGACGTAACGCGGGGGACCGCCTCGCGACTGACGTTCGATGCGTCAGATGATCTGAATCCCGCATGGTCGCCCGACGGTACGCGGGTCGTGTTCACTTCGGATCGCAAGGGGCAGCGCGATATCTACGCGAAGGCGGTGAACGGGATCGGACAGGACGAGCTCGTCTTCGAGTCCAGCGAGCAGAAGAGCGTCAACGACTGGTCGGCAGACGGCCGCTATGTGCTGTATGACAGCGGCGCGGTCGGGGGCCTCACCACGACTTCTCTATCGGCGATACCCTTGTTCGGCGACCGCAAATCATTCCCGTTGGTGCCGGGATTCGTCCGCTTCGTCGCGAGTGTCGCCCGATGGGAGGTGGGTTGCGTACTCGTCTTTCGAGTCAGGTCGATCGGAAGTGTATGTCCAGGCGTTTCCCGAGTCGACGGAGAAATGGCAGATCTCTCCGAAGGGCGGTACAGAACCGTACCTGGCGCGGCGATGGTAAGGAGTTGTTCTACGTCGAGAACAGCACCGTCATGTCGGTGAGCGTCAGTCATGTAGGCAGCCTTTCCACTGCGATCCCTCGTCCGCTCTTCGCCGCGCCATTTCGAGCCGGCATTCTGCGAAATCGTTATGTGGCGAGTCCGGACGGGCGGCGCTTTCTGGTGAACGTCACCACCGAAGACCCGGCGTCGTCGCTGATCCCCGTCGTCCTGAATTGGGCATCGGAGTTAAAGAAATAGAAGTGGTGCGCCGCTACCCCATACATCACTTTGTCGGCAGGGGAGAGCTCGATCATGTCCGTGCAGACAATGTTCGACAAGGCCAACGAGTCCAGGCTGGCGAGCATGTCTAAGGGGCGTCAGGTGACCGTGAAGTGTAGTGTGATGGCGCTTCGCAACCGTATCCTGCAGCCGGCTCGCGGCCAACTCCCGACGTTAGTCGAACAACCGAAAGTGCCGCCCACCTCTTCTCTGGCGAGGAGGCGGGTCTAGTGACTGGCTTGGCCTTCGGGCTGCTGAGGGAGGCGATGGCCTTGATCCGATTCGGTGGACATCTTTCCAAAGGGGAATACGATGTCCAAACCGATGGCCGACACTTCCAAGCGACGCTCCCGTCGCCAGTTCACGGATGAATTCAAAGCCAGCGCCGTGCGCCTGGTCCTCGACGAAGGCAAGACGGTCGGCGCCGCCGCGCGCGATCTGGACCTGACGGAAACCGCGTTGCGCGAATGGGTGCGACGCGCCCAGGCGGACCGGAGCAAAGGCCGCACGGGGCTGACGCTGGCCGAGCGCGAGGAGCTCGCCCGACTCCGGAAGGAGGTGCGCGAGCTTCGGACCGAGCGCGAGATTCTAAAAAAAGCCGCGGCCTTCTTCGCGAAGCACCAGGCGTGAAGTTCGCCTGGATTGCCGCGGAGAGGGCCGAGTTCACGGTGGCGCAATGTTGTCGGGCACTGGCGGTGTCGCCGAGTGGGTTCTACGCGTGGCAGGAGCGGCCGGCGTCGGCGCGCACGATGCGAGACGGGCAACTGCGCGTCCAGATCCGCGCCTCGCATGGCGCCAGCCGCGGGCGCTACGGCCGACCGCGCGTCTGGAAGGACCTGCACGAGGCTGGCGAGCGCGTCAGCGAGAAGCGCGTCGGCCGGTTGATGCGGGAGGAGGGGCTGCGCGCCCGCGTGCGCAAGCGCTTCCGCTCGACCACGATGAGCGAGCACGACCAACCCGTGGCGGCCAATGTGCTCGCTCGGCAGTTCGATGCGGAGCGGCCGAATCAGCGCTGGGTCGGCGATACCACGGAGTTCGTGATCGGCGGCAACGCCAAGTTGTATCTCGCGGCGATCCTCGATCTCTACTCGCGCTTCATCGTCGGCTGGGCACTCAGCGCGGTCAACGATCGTCACCTGACGTTGAGGGCCCTCGACATGGCCGTCAAGCGCCGCTGTCCCGATCCCGGTCTGCTGCATCACTCCGACCAGGGGTGCACATATGCTAGCGAGGACTATCGAACACGGCTCGAGCACCATGGCATCACCTGTTCGATGAGTCGCCGCGGGAACTGCTATGACAATGCGGTCATGGAAAGCTTCTTCGCCACGGTCAAGAGCGAAGAGGGCGAGCGCTTTGAAAGCTACGCGCGCGCGAAGGAGGCCTTGTTCGACTACATCGAAGTGTTCTATAACCAGCGGCGTCGTCACTCCACGCTGGGCCTAATCAGCCCGGCGGAGTTCGAGCGACGGAACGCTCAGGCCGCATAACTAAACCGTCCACCGAATCGGGTCAAGGCCACCTTCAAGTTCCGCCATCGGACCCGCCGCGCGCCCTCATGGCTCTCGGGCGTCCCGCAAATTAACGCCGTCCCACAAGTCGCTCGGCTCGATACCTCCCGGGCAGCGCGGACCCGGCGTGTGCACCTCCTGCCCGAGCACGCAGGACCCAAGGGCTGTGAGGGCGGGCACTTCCTACCCGAAAAACCCGCATTCTCGAGTCCCGCCAAGTCACACGATCGAATTACTCAGCCCGGAGAGCAGACACCGGATCGACGCTGGCGGCGCGCCATGCCGGCACGACGGTTGCTGCAGACGCCGCGGCACGATGGTCGGAGGTAATTGTCGCTCCGGCGACGCGTCAGCGTGATGCGTTCGGCCGACCGGTTCGTGTTGTTGCGTTCCTTGCAAGGCGGCCGCCGAGCCGCCCGTTGGCTCGCGAGGCGCGCGGCTTCATGGTCCTGCGATGCGCGCCCACGAGGGCCGCGGGGCCGACGATATTTACTTCTGTTCGTGCGGTAGCGGACACGCGGGCCACGCGCACACGTGCATCAGGCACGGCTGTCCGGGTGCGCTTCGAGGTACACCGTCAATACCGTACGAATCGCACGTTCGGCCTTCGCGTGGGTCTCAGCGGAGGCATTTAGATACTTCTCGAACTCCAGGGCGCGTTTCGCATTCGCAAACGTGATCGAACCTCGCGCCACCCCTCAATTCGCAGGCGCCAGGCCCACTCGCCGCATTAGATGCGCGTAGCGGGAATCCGAGCGAAGCACGTCGAGAGAAGGTTCAACCGCGAGATAGATCAAGTAGCTTGAACGCTCCTGGTACGCTCGTTCGAACCACGCGAAGGCCCGATCGGGATCGCCGTAGCCGACGTAGACGAATGCCATGTACAGCGATGGGACGTACAGTTCGCGTCGCCATCGCTTCGAGCGTCGCCAGATGACGGCGCGCGTCCTCGTACCTGCCGTTCAGAGCGTGAAGGTGCGCCAGCAGCATTACCGACGCGGCCTCGCCTCGTGACATCTCATGGCCTTTCTGGAAAGCTGCCAGCGCTTCGTCGTAGCGGCGCATATTCTGGTAACAGAGGCCGAGCTCGTAGAGCACCATCGGCTGATCGGGAGCAATCTCCAGTGCCTTGCGGTATTGCGCTACAGCCTCCTCGTACTTGCGCTCGTAGTACAAGGACCAGCCGACGCCAAGATTACACGGGATCGACAACGGCTCGAGCTCCAGCGCCCGCCGCATTTCCCGTGCGGCCTCTTCCAGGCGCTGCAGCGCGAACAGGCAGTGGCCGTACCACAAGTGTGCGCTCGCGCAGCTGGCTCTGCATCTAATCGCACGTTTGAACTGTTCCTCCGCGCCAAACCAGTCCCATTCGTACCGACAGCTTCACATATCCCAGCGACGCATGGGCCTCCGCCATCGTCTCGTCTATTTCCAGTGCCTGAACGGCGGCGGCCTTGGCCCGCGGCATCGCCTCACGCGGAGGCAACACGTCATAGCCGACGCTGCCGAGCATGGCATACGCGTCGGCGAGCCCTGCGTGCGCCGGCGCGTAGGTGGGGTCTTTGTCAATCGCGGTGCGAAAGTAGTCCACCGCGCGCTTCAAATCGTCGTGGGACCGCTTGTTTACGAAATGGCGTCCCCGCAGGTACGCGTCATAGGACTCCGGATCGACAGAACGTGATTTCGCCAGGCGTGACTGTTCCGGCGCCGTGACGGTGACGCGAATCTGCCGGGCGATATCCCCGGCGACCGCGCTCTGGAGGGCGAGCACATCGCGAAGGTCTTTCTCATACTCTTCGGCCCACAGCTGCGTCTCCGTCGCCCCATCGATCAAATGAGCGGTGATGCGGACACGGCCACCCGACTCAATGACCGCTCCCTCAACGATCCAGTCGACGTCGAGCTCGCGCGCAATCTGCCGCAGCGGCTTGGAGACACCCCTGTAGGCCATTACCGAGGTACGTGACGCGACGCGCAGGGCCTCGATGTTCATGAGGCAGCCAATTAACTCGTCGGTCATACCCTCCGCAAAAAAATCGTGTGACCCATCACTTGAAAGATTGGCGAGCGGGAGAACGGCGAGCGAGCGTGGACGGCCGTGATCCTCGCGGATGGTCCGGACCGGCGCGACGAACCGGTAGCCTCGGCGTGGAATGGTATCGATGTAGTGAGCACCCGGGTGGTCGCCGAGGGCCTTGCGCAGCAGATACACGTTCTGCGCCAGGCTGTTCTCCTCGACGAACGTGCCTCGCCATACGACGTCGAGGAGTTCCTCCTTCCGAACCGCGTCACCGTGCCGTTCGACGAGTGCCAACAGCAGCTCGGCGGCCTTGGGCGGCAGCGCCACGACCTCCTGGCCGCGGCGGAGCAGGCGCTCGTTTTCCTCTATGCGGAACGGCCCGAACTCGTAGAACTGCTTTCCCTGCTTCATGGCCACGAGACTTTCGTGAGAACTACTTCAGAACTTCCGAAAGACACCGCTCCTGCTGCCCCGATACTGTTTGCCGCGGGACGGTCGCCACGCATTCTACCCCACGGCGTTGCGTTCGAGCGCAGCGTACGGCGGCGAGGCCAGGACGCACCACGCGTGCTCGCCGCGCGTCACACTGGGAGGTTCGACATGAAGCTATCAGCCCTCATCCGCGCACTCGCCATCGTCGGCGCCACAACCGCTGTGCATACGCAGCAGCCGGTGCCGTTCGAAGGCGAACGGCACGTGCGCGTCATGACGCGGAACGTGTATCACGGAGTCAACACACAGATCTTCGATGTTCCGAACGCCACGAGTGTGGCCGATCTGCTGAACAAGGTAGCCGCCGTGTACACCGGGGACTTTGCGAGCAACTTTCAGGAGCGCGCGATGGCCCTCGCGGCCGAGATTGAGGCGACCCGACCGGATTTGGTCGGCGTTCAGGAAGCGGTGCTGGTACGAACCCAATTTCCCGCTGACGGCGCGGCGACGCCGGCTACCGCTGTTGCGCTCAACTATTTGCAGATCCTGATGGGCGCACTGGCGGCGCGCGGGCTCACGTACGAAGTCGTCGTGCAGAGAGATGGCTTGGACGTAGAGCTCCCAAGCGCGTTTGGCTTCGATGTCCGGCATACCGACCGCGTCGCCATCCTGGCACGCACCGACCTGTCCACCGCCGACCTCAAGGTGTCGAACGCGCAGGCCGGCAACTTTCTCGTGAATTGCGAGATTCCCTCGGCGCTGCTTGGCGCCGTTACCGTGCGCAGGGGTTGGGTGGCGGCCGACGCAAAGATCCGGGGCGCGACATTCCGAGTCGTGAACACGCATCTGGACGGCGACTGCCTGCCGTTTACGGCCGCAATTCAACGCGCGCAGGCAAACGAACTCCTCGCCGGGCCGGCGAACACGGATCTGCCGCTCCTGCTGATCGGGGACCTGAACTCACCGTCTGATGGGAGCGGGCTTACTTACAACGACCTCCTCGAAGTCGGCTTCATCGATGCGTGGACGACGGCGGGTGCCGGTGTGGGTTTGACGTGCTGCCAAGCGTCCGACTTGCTGAATCCCGTCTCGTTGCTGCAAACGCGCATCGATCTAGTGCTTTTCCGCGGTCCCTTTTCGCCGCTCGCTGCCATCGTTGTCGGCAACGACCCTGCAGTCCAGACACCATCCGGCCTGTGGCCGTCGGATCATGCGGGCGTCGTCGCGGCCTTGAATCTGACAAAGTCGGTCAGCGGAGTTCGACCGAATGCTGCTCAGGGCGCTCGGCACCCCAGACGCATCGCTTGGGTGGCTCTACCCACCAGTGCTTGGGCTGTAGCGACACTTAGCCTCGAGAGTTGGGCCGCGAGGCTGTCGTTCGTCCGCCAGAGTTCCGGCGGATGTAACGCTCCCGCCAGCCTCCTGTATAGCCACTTGACGACCCTGTCGGATCGCTGTGGACGTCCAAGCCCCAGCAGAGGGAGCATCCTATGACAGCACTCGTCACCTCAGTTCTCCTCGCCGCTGCCGTTTCAGTCGGAGCCGCCGAACTTGACATCGACAATGTGAGGGGGCATGGGAACGGGGCGGCGCCCGAAGCGGCGTCCGCACAAACCGAAGCCGATGAAATCCGCCGACGTGTGAAGGAGGGGCAGAAGATCTTGATTGTTGACGATCAGGGGCGGGAGCTGACCGGGCGCATTGGTGAGCTGAGAGCTGACGCGTTGATGCTGCTCGTAGGCCGCGACCGCACCGATGTGCCGTACGACCGGATCCTGAGGATAGACCGCCCCCGTGACGGGGTGTCAGACGGCGCCTTTAAGGGTTTAGGGATCGGCGTGGGGCTCGGTCTGCTCGCCGCCCTTGCCGCAGCGGCGGACGATTCCGGGTGGTTTGACTTTTCGGACGTCGCGCCTGTCGCTGTGCCGGTATTAGGCGGGATCGGTGCGGTGATCGGCCTCGCGGTGGACGGCTCAATCCGCCATGCACCGAATGTATACCGCCGGCAGAGTGCGACTCGCATCAGCGTATCCCCCGTCATCGGACGCACTCGTCAGGGTGTTGCGATCTCGGTGTCGTGGTAGGAGGATTTGTGACTCACAGCGACGCCCGAGAGCCAGAGAGCCTCAAATTGAGCGGGCGCGTGATGGAGCCCTACTTAATCACGACCCCTCAGCTCGCGCCTTGTCGGTATCAGGTTGGCTCTGGAGGAAAGCATGAAACCGCACCTCGGCACCGTGATCCTGTTCGCAGCGACTCTCGTGATGGGCGGCTGCCTGCAGAAGGAGGCGGTGCACACGATCTACCTGTCGCCGGATGGCGCCGTGCGCTGGACGGTGGACGAGTCGGGTGTTGTGTCCGATGACACCGATCCGTCGAAGCGCCAGCTCGAGGAGCAGGCGTACATAAGCGCGGCGACGACGAACACTCACGTGGCGGCGCAGGCGTTTCGCGCCATGGCGGCGGAAGGGCTGATTCGGACGTCGATCGTGCGCGAGGAGCGTCCGTATCACGTGGTCACCGACGCGCAGTTCTCGTCGATCGACAGCGCGCTTGCTCGATTCTTCAAAGAGGTCGGTCTGAAGACTTCGGTCGCGATGAAGCACGAGGACGGGCGGACCTCCGTCCGGGTGAAGCTCGATTTTTCGAAAGAGCCCGAGGACCGCGGCAGTCCCGTGCTCAAGATGCTGGAGGATCTCGACGATCTGCGGTTCGTTCTCACCGAGGGGACGTTCATCGCCGGTGGCGGGTTCGATGTGCCGGATCGGACACACGCGCGGCTGTCACGCATCTGGATGGCGGCGGCGGACGCTGCCATGGAGGCCCGCCGCGCGATAGAGCTCGTGCTCACCTGGGATCCTGACGGGACCGACTAGTGGCTAAGGCCGAGGAAGCAGAACATCGCTGACATCTTCACATGGATGGCGGAACCCGCGACTTGCAGACCAGTCTTACAACATGTAAGATCGATCCATGCTGCCTTCGTCGAAGGAACTTGTGGTTCTCGATCTCCTCGCGGCCGAGGCCGAGCTATATGGGCTTCAGATGGTCGATGCGTCACAAGGCGCTCTCAAAAGAGGCACGATCTACGTCACTCTGTCGCGGATGGAGAAGAAGGGGTACGTCGAGTCATGGCTGGAGGAGGCAGCACCCTCCCAAGGGCCGCCCCGACGCCTATACCGCATCACGCTGCTCGGCCGGCGTGCACTGAGAACTTGGCAGATGGTCAATCGCGCCCTCAGAACGGAGCACGCGCTATGACTTTTCGGGGTCCGCTGTGGCTTCGGGTGATCGAAGCAGTGTGTTCAGACGAACTTCGAACCAACATTCTCGAACCCGCTCTCGCCGATCTAGCATATCTGCGCAGCACGTCGCGCCTGGGACCCTGGCGCTTACTCCTGGAGTCCTGGCGAATTGTGTTGACCCTCTCGATGGCGCTCCCCGAAGACCTAATACTTCACCACCGGCCCAGCAGGGGGACGATTCTAGGGATCGTGGTGGCCATTGCCTTTCCCGGTCTGACCCCAAGTTGTGGCACCACGAACTCTGCAGCCGGTACGCCGAAGGCCCGCAAGTAAATCAACGTCGTTCAGGAGGCCAGATGAAGGTTTGTATCTCGGCATGTCGGCAGAAGCGCACGTAGGCCAAACCGACGAACGCAAGTGCAGCAGGGGTCGCCCCGTGCGGCGCTTGCTGCGTCCCCGATAAAAAGAAGACCCCGGTGGACGGCATCCTGACGCTGGCCCTCACCTGGGCCGATGAGGGCTGCCCGGGACCCGTCGATAAAGCCCTGAGCTCTTTTATACTCGTGTGTCGCCTCTATCGCATGAAAGCAGGCCTAGTGAAGCTCGTTCGTTTCGTGGGGTTGGTGGGTGTCCTGGCCGTACTGCCGGGCTGCGCCACGATGAAAAACAAGGCCGTCGGCATGGTCGCCGACACGCTCGCCTCCAGCGGGGACGTCTTCACTCGAGACGATGACCTCGAGCTGGTGGGCCAGGCGATCCCGTTCGGCCTGAAGCTGTACGAGTCGCTGTTGGAATCGGCGCCGAAGAACAAGAACCTGCTCCTCGCGACCTGCAGCAACTTCACGCAGTACCGGGTCGCATATCTCGAGACCGAAGCGCTGGTCCTCGGCGAAGCGAAGCACTTCGACGAGGTCAAGCGCCTCAACGAGCGGGCGCTGAAGCTCTATCTGCGCGCCAGGGGTTACTGCCTGCGGGCCATGGCAGTGCGCTTCCCGGGGATCGGACCGAAACTGCTGACGGACCCCGCGAAGGCCCTGGCCAATGCGAAGAAGGCGGACGTCCCGCTTCTGTATTGGACGGCGGCGTCGTGGGGATCCGCGATCGGGCTCGCGCTCGACAAGCCCGACATCAGCATCGATCTGCCCACGGTCCGCGCGCTGGCCGACCGGGCGATCGCGCTCGACGAGCCCTGGGGCAAGGGGGCGCTGCACGAGATGTTCATCTCGCTGGACAGCCTCGGTGAGGGACTGGGCGGCTCGGCGGAGCGCGCGCGGACGCACTTCAAGCGGGCCGTGGAGCTCCAGGGCGGATCGTCGCCCGGCCCCTACGTGGCGCTCGCGCTCGGCATCGCCGTGCCGGCGCAGGATCGCGCCGAGTTCGAGTCGCTGCTGAAGGCGGCGCTCGCGGTCGATCCCGAGAAAGATCCATCGACCCGGCTCGTCACCCTCGTGCAACAGCGGCGCGCGCGCGCGCTGCTCGATCAAATCGAAACCAGGTTCGCAAAGTAACCATTGATGAGAGGTCTCATGTCATCCGTGAAACGGCTCCTGATCCTCGGCGCGCTCGTGGCGTCGATCCCGCTCCTCGCCGCCCCGGGCGAAATCAAGCTCGCCACGCTCGTGCCGGCGACGTCGCCGTGGCACAAGGCGCTGCTGGAGATGGGGAACGCCTGGAACAAGGACACCGCCGGGCGCGTGACGCTGACCGTGTATCCCGGATCGGTGGACACGGAAGCGACGATCATCACGCAGATGCGGCCGGGGTTCGAGAAGTACCAGGCGTCGTACATGTCGAACATCGGGCTCTCCGAAGTCGACGAGGCGTTCAACGTGCTCAACATGCCGTTCTTTCTCGAGTCCGACGAGGAAGCGCGCGCGGTCCAGAAGAAGCTCACGCCGATGATCGAGCAGCGGCTGCAGGCCAAGGGGCTCCGCCTGCTCGCCTGGGGCACGGGCGGATGGGTCCAGCTCTTCTCCAAGCGGGAGCTGAAGACACTGGCCGACGTGAAGAGCGCGAAACTCTTTACGGCCAAAGGGTCGGTGAAATGGGTCAACTGGTACGTGAAGAACGGCTTCCACCCGGTCGAGCTCGTGCCGGCGAGCATCCCGGAACAGCTCAAGCTCTCCACCGGGCTGATCGACACCGCGTTGTACGTGCCGTGGCTCGCCTCCAACTTCCAGATCTTCCGCGACGCGAAATACATGCTCGACCTGCACATCTCGCCGCTCTCGGGAGCGCTGATCATGTCGAACGCCGCGTGGAACAAGATCTCGGCGGAGGATCGCCCCAAGGTCATGGCCGCCGCGGCCGCGCTCGAAGAGAAGGTCTACCTCGACGTGCCGAAGGGGGACGCGGATTCGATCAAGTCGATGCAGACCCGCGGCCTGACGATCGTCAAGCTCGACCCGAAGTCCCTGGTGGACTTCCGGTCGCAGGCCGAGAAGCTGGTCTCGACGATGCGCGGTGACATGGTGCCGGCCGATGTCTTCGACCTGGCCCTTCAGGCACGCGACGCCGTCCGCAAGTCCAAAGGGAAATAGGTGACGGAGACGGAAGCTCCCGTCAGCCGAGGGCTGGCCGCCAAGGCGATCGCAGTCGGCGCCGAGAACCGCATCGCCAGCCTGGCACTCGGCGGGATCATGGTGATCCCGCTGGCCGAGATCATCTCCCGCAAGTTCTTCGAGACGGCGATCCCCGGGGCCGCCGCCTACGCGTCGGTGCTGACGCTCTGGCTCGGGATGCTGGGCGCGGCCATCGCGGCGCGTGAGGGCAAGCTCCTCACCCTCGCGACCGGCGAGTTCCTGCCCAAGGGGCGTATCAGCGCCGTCGCCCACGTGATCGCCGGCGCGGTCGGGTCGATGATCGCGACCATCCTCACGATGGGTGCGATCGTCCTCCTGCAGAGCGATCGGGAAGCCGGCGACATCATCGCCAGCGGCGTGCCGAAGTGGATCGCCGATATCGTGCTGCCGATCGGGTTCGGGTTGATCGCTGTCCGGCTCGCCTGGCGCGCGTCGCCGCACTGGACCGGGCGCGCCATCGCCGCGCTCGGCATCGTGGCGGGCCTCATCCTCAACAATCAGCGCGCGCTCCTCGACGGCCAGTCGTTCCTGCCCTGGCTCATCCTCGTCCTCGCGGCCGGGCTCGTCGGCGCGCCAATCTTCGCACTGCTCGGGGGCATCGCCTTGTTCGCCTCATTGGTGCGCGGCTCACCGCCCGCCGTCCTCACGCTGATGGCGTACCAGCAGTTGACGACGTCGCCGGGGATCGCCGCCATTCCCCTGTTTACCGTCGCCGGCTTCATGCTCGCGGAAGGGCGATCGTCGGAGCGGCTGCTGCGGCTCTTTCGCGCCTGGGCCGGGTGGATGCCCGGGGGTACCGCCATCGCTGCCGCCACCCTGTGCGCGTTCTTCACGCTCTTCACCGGCGGCTCCGGCGTCACGATCCTCGTGCTCGGCGGCCTCCTGCTGCCGGCACTCGTCGGCAGCGGGTATCGCGAGCGGTTTTCGATTGGACTGCTGACTGCCTCCGGTTCGCTCGGCCTGCTCTTCCCGCTGTCGCTGCCCCTGATGCTTTACGGCATCGTGTCGCAGAAGGCGTCGATCGAAGATCTGTTCATCGGAGGACTCCTGCCGGGGATGCTCATGCTCGGGCTCCTGGCCGCGCTTGGGATCCGCGAAGGTTTGATCACCAAGGCTCAGCGCAACCCGTTCCGGGTGAACGAGGCCATGGCGTCGCTCTGGGGCGCGAAGTGGGAGCTGCTGCTTCCGGTCTTCGTCATCGGGGTCTTCGTCGGCGGCATCGCGACCCTCGTCGAGTCAGCGCCCATCGCCGCGCTCTATGCCGTCATCGTCCAGCGCTACGTCAACCGCGACCTCCCGAGCTGGAGCGACGTGTTCCGCGTGGCGGCCGACTGTGTCGCGCTGGTCGGCGGCGTGCTCCTGATCCTCGCGGTCGCGGCGGGCCTGACGGACCACTTCGTCTACGAACAAATCCCCGAGAAGGTCATCGTCTGGACGCAGGCCCACATCCACTCGAAGCTCGCCTTCCTCCTCGCGCTGAACGTGTTCCTGCTGCTCGTCGGCACCGTGATGGACATCTTCTCCGCCATCGTCGTCGTCGTGCCGCTGATCCTTCCGCTCGCGGAGCTCTACGGCATCAACGTCGTGCATCTCGGGATCATCTTCGTCGCCAACCTGGAGCTGGGATTCCTGCACCCGCCGCTCGGGTTGAACCTGCTGCTCGCGTCGGTCAGGTTCAAGAAGCCCGTCCTCGAGGTGACTTGGGCGACGCTTCCGATGTTCGGCATCCTTGCCGTCGGCGTCCTTCTCATTACGTATTGGCCCTGGCTGACGCTCGGCATCCTGCAGTGGATAGGCCGGATTTGACGTAGTGCGCGCCCGCATTCGCCTCGCGACGCTTCTCGCGCTGCTCGTCTCGGCGACGCTGCTAGCGGTTCCGCCGGTCCAGCCGGTCCGCTCAACAACGTCACTCGGTCCCGCCGAACGGATCGCGGACGGCGTCGAGCTCTATCGTCTCGACGATCCGAACCTGTTGAGTCCTCCGGGCCCCGTTGCAGTGCAGGCCCTTCGGCTCGATGCCTGAAAGGTCAGGGTGCGGCGCTTGCTGCGTGCGGACTATTCAGTTTGTAAAGAGCACTGGCGCACAGCGCCTCGTAAGTCGGCTGCGCCTGACGCGCGGCGCGATGGACCGCGTGGACGAGCCCGCCGCGCGTGACCGTGAGCCCAAAGCGATCCCGCAACAGTGCGCGATGCGCAAGGGGAACCAATGCGTGACACGACTAGCGATCGGCCAGCAATTCGTCGGATGACACTCCTTCTGGCGCTGCTTCTCGCAATGTGTGCGACGGCCTGCAACAGCGGACCGACCGAGCCAAGTGACAGTGAACTAATCAGGCTCTACACGGGCCGGTGGCGCGGCAACATCAATGGGTTCGACGTCGCTCTTAACTTGCGAGCCGAGAAGGGACGACCGGCGGATGGGGGTGTTCTCGGGCTGAGCGGAACCGGGATAGCGACAAATCCAACAACCGCAGAGATTCATCGGTTTGACATCCGCGGGCTAGCACTTGGGAACCCGTCGTTCGGGCTTTTCACCGTCTACGAAACAGGACCAGGCGGAGTGATCCTCGGTGGCGGCAAGCACACCGGGGACTTCGACGGCTACGTGCCACGTGATGGCTTGACGTGGCACGGGCGTTGGACATCAACAACTTGGGACGATGGAGTGCCCATCTTCGGTCCGGGCGTGCATTCGGTCACGCTGACCAAGGAGTGATCTCGCCACTCTACCAGAGCCTATCGAGACGAAACGGCCGTCAGTTGTGCGAACGCCCGCAGTGCGGCCTGTTCCTTGTCGTCCGCGGCTCTCAGCTTCCCCATCACCCCACGGACCTGCCGCCGATCGAACGGCATCCTGTGTCGAGCGCGTGAAGGACTAGTTGATCTCCGGTGCTGTGGGACTGGAATAGGCGCAGCCGCTGATGGCGACGGCGAAGAACGCAATCAGGCATCGCTGAGAAACCGATCACGGGCAGGCGGGGGGTTAGAAAGCCGGCCCGAACACGAGTTCATCCGAGACGTTCGGTGAGCCACGTGCATAAGGCGATCAAATGTCGCGCGTTCTCGATTGAGTCAGAACAAATTGTCAAACCAACTCTCGTAGTCCACTGTCCAATTCCAAACGCGTTCGTGTCGGTGGTCCTCGTCAAGGGCCGCTAACGCCCACAAAGGAGCCTGCATGTTGACGCCTCGATGTCGGTTTTCGCTCGGCGCGCTGATCCTTGCGTCCCTGCTTGCCGCGTGCAGCGGCAGCAGTCCATCCGCCCCAACGCCGCCCGCCATCGCCCAGGTCACGGGCCAGTGGCGTTTCGCGGTGCGCATCACAGGTATCACGGGAGGCGACTGCCTAAGCACCACCCTTAATTTCAATGTGAACAGGGTTTTTGCGCAGACGCTGACCTTGCAGCAGGACGGCTCCTCGTTGACGGGGCGCGTGCCGGGGACAGTCTACGGCGTGGATTGCAACCTCACCGGAACTGCCACGCAGAACGGCATCTCACTTCGGACACCGGCGTGTGCGCCTCTGGGCAGCGAGGCGGCGCCGGCTATCCCGGTGTCATGTCTATCTGGAGGGGAACTCATGATCACCTCGCCGGCCGTGGCAGCCGACATCACTCTGAACGGAGGTACCGGTACAGGCACGTATTCGGAAACCTTCAATGTCGCGACACCCGCCGGGCAACCGGGGTCCCCGATGACGCTCAACGGCACTGTAACGATGACGCGCCAGTAGGCAACCTTGGAGGGCTCGGGGACCCGCACCGGATCGCTTCAGCATTTTTCAGGCTTTGCTCACGACTGCCGGGCAGACGGCTCGCTATCCTGGGTCTGCGAAATGGGACTCAGCCGATTCACCTATTAACCGGAGCGCCCACAGATGCGTGCAGTCTCGCCGCTGAGACGTGGCAGGTTAGGGCAGCGATTAGCCAGCACTATCGCCGTAGCCAACGTCACGCATTCATGTTGAGAGGACCTAATGACTTCATGTCGAACACTGATTGCGTGCCTTCTCGTGCTGCACCGTGGCGACGGCCGCCAGCGGTACGGGCAGGCGGGTTGGCGGTTGCTGCCTTTGTGGCGTTGCCATCGCGATCGTGAGCGAGGTGACTCTGGCAAGTGGTATTGACAGGCGGCAAAGGAGAGAGCGATGCACTTACGCCAGTTCACTAAGTCACCCCGGCGCGGATGCAAGGTGATCCAACACTTCGTCGTCATACTCATGCTGCTGGGGCTCTTCGCCTGTAACGGCCCCGATGAGACCTTTCCGAACGTTACATTTCCTCCTAGCTTGAGGGGACTCGTCAAGGATGCTGTGACCGGCGCCCCGGTTGTGGGGGCTACTGTGACGACCCGGGGAAATACTGCCACGACAGCAGCCGCCGGAGTATACGTCTTCACTCAGGATTTCACCGCGGGGATGGCCTCGGTTAAGGTCACGCATCCCGGGTACGTTGACAGCGAGCGACAGGTCGACATTCAGCCCTTCACACAGGCGGACTTCCAACTGCAACCAAAGTGAGCCGTTACGATGTGAAGGGTGTCATTTCCCGTCGGCCGTCCTTCGTTACGACGTCCCAGCTCTCAACGGAGACGGCCCGGGCATAGCGGCGGTTCCTCAGCTCTCCGTCCGACGCCCCGGCGGAGGATGTGCGCGAGCAGCGAGAGCGAAACAGCACTTGGGTCTTGTTGGTGTTTTCGGTGAGGCTGCCCTCGCCAACAGCGACGGGGAGGTGGCGGGAGCGTAAGTGGCAAGCGGGATAGTCTATCGGACTGGCTCCAGGACCGCGATCAAGGCTGCGGGGGGAGCAGCGCCGCCCATTGGGCGCGATCCCTCGTGTCCCGTTCCGCCTTCAACGGGCCCCAGTCCTGACGAGCCGTCAACGCCACAGCATAAGCAACACTCGTCGACAACTCGCTGCTCCAGCCCCAAGTCTCAAGGTGTTGGATGATTCCCTCGCTGCACATGCCGTCGAGCGAGACGGGAACTTCAGTGGCGCGTCGCACGCCAACTTTCGAGCTGACGATCTGAACGGCTGCGTCACCTGATGGACCAGGACGATGCCAAAAGTCCTCGCAGCAGTAGACCAGTCGGATCTCGATTGCACCGGGGCTGACGTCAACAACTCCGCATCTCTCGGCTGAACCCGCCGCGAGGGTGAGCCCGCCCCAGCTGACGGCCGCAGGGGGCGGGAGCGCGGCCAGCCGACGTTCACGCTCGTCGCGCGCGGTGCTCACCAGGCGAGCCAGTTCGATGACGATCAGCGAGGCTAAGCGCTCGGCCTGCCGGATGCGGCCGCGCTCTCGAAGTAGGTGGAGGATCTCGCCGCGCAGGGCCGCGGTGTCTTCGGGGAACGCCGCGAGTTCCCACGCACGATGGAGATCAAAGAGGTACGGGGGCGGTGGCGTGGTCGTCCGGATCGATGCTCACCACGATCTCGATCCCGACCTCGTCAAATCCGACGGACAGTCGCACGGATATGCCAGCAGCGAGGGTCTGAATGTCCAGACCGCGTTGGACGCCCCAACCAACGGGGCAGCACTCCATGCCGATGCAGCCCCCCCATCGGAGCGTTCGGTATCTCAAAAACCAGAGTCGCATCATGCCACCCAAGTCGAGCTGTGCGCCGAAGAGGATGCCAGTATAGGCTCACTGCGATCTGAGCGGGCGGTCACGGCCCAAACAGCCGTTGGGTAAAACTTCGGTGTTCGTGACGGGCCGTCCACGACCTGGGAATGAACCCCCGGAACTCGCGGAGCCGCCTGCGAGCGCCGGCGGTGCGTCGCGAGGGGCCCGAGGTACGCGATCGAGGTCGAGTCCGCCGGGGAGTGTGCCGCAGTTGGTCGAACCAATTCGATGACGGAAGCGATCCGCTGCGTGCGCGGCTGGTTGCGCGGTGCGTCTCTGCGGCGAGCTCGCCGTCGTGGTCCCTTTCCTTGATCAGACGTGTCGCGAGTTGCACGCCATCGGAGCCCGGCTGGACTCACGGCTGCCTTGGAAGATCGGTCCTCACTCGGAGGAGATTTGGGTGTACGGCGGCCAGCGGTCATGCTGCGTGACCACCGAGTCCCGCAGCTTCCTGATCGGTGACCAGCAGGTCGCTTTTTCATCGAATCCCAGCGATCCGTCCGGCGACGTCGCTGCCTGGTTGCTCGAAGGGGCGACACTGGCGCGATTGGCCGACAGGGGGGCTGACGTCGAGCGGCACGCTGAGGTGCTCGAGATCGACCCTCCCCGATGGCACTGGCTCCACGTTCGCGACCGCATCGCTGACCCGAACGATGTGCTCGCCCCGTTCGCGCCGCTCATCCACGTTCTCATGGAGAGCCGGATCGCGTCGCAGTTCTACACGTTTTCGAGCCTCAATCATCTGTGTTTCTCGGCCAGCTCGCATTACCCCTTTGTCGGCGAGTACCCGGTGCTTGGGCCAACAGACGCCGACGGCAGGTATCGTGTCGTCGACGAGCTGTGCTCGCTCGAGGAGGCCGTAGCGAAGATCGAATCTGCCTTAGGGGCATCGCAGATCGAGCCATTTTTCGGCTCGGGCACTGATTATGAGGCGCGCCTCATCACGGAATCGCTGGCTCGCCAGGGAAGCACCCTTCGGCCCAATCTTGTCGGGCACGGCTCGTCGGCGAGTGTCTGGTTAATCGCAGGTCCGCGACGATGCTGCGTTTCGGAGAACATTCTCGAGTGTTTCGGCCAGCACAAAGAGCTGTGTGTCATCTGTGCGAACGTGGACGATGTCGTAGCGCTGGCGATACGGTTTCTCGATACGGGCGTTGATGCCGGCGAGCTCGCTGCCGATTCACGTGTGCTCAGGCCATGTGCTGAGATTCAGTGCCCATGACGTCCGCCAGTGACGAACGGCAGGAACGCCAATCGCTGGCGCGATACGCGACGACAGGACGACACGACGACGCAACGGAGTTCTGGTGTGCGAGCGGATCCCAGATTGGGCATTCAGGCAGAGGTTGTGCCGTCGTGTCGTCCTGTCGTTGTGCTCACTGCCGAAGGGCAAATGTCGGGGGCTCGTGACAGCGCGATTGCGGCTGTCGCCCCACGAAGCACGAGCGAACTCCCTATCACGTCAGGCCAACGAGCTACCGGCGTGACACCACTCGAGAGTCTTTTCCCTGTTTTCTAGTCGCGTCATCGTCATCCATCGTTCAAGTCCCTAACCAGGATCTGCGCGGCTTGAGCCGATTTGCCACTGAGTGACGCCTTCCGAAGCAAGAAGGAGGTCGCCAATGAACAAGCCGATCGGCGTCGTCGCTCTGGTGATGGTCGCGACACTGTGGAACGTTGGCCGGGCACAGGCGCAGGAGTTCCGTGGGTTTGCTGGTGCCGGCATGGCATCGGACCTCAACTCCCGGTATCCCTCGTTCGGCGGAGGCGTGCTGATCGACCTGCCCACCGACTGGCTGTCGGCGGGCGCGCAGGGAGACATGTTCGTGTCCTGGCCCTACGTCGCCGGCCGCGGTGCGGCCTTCGGACAGGTGAACGTGGTTCGCCGCGGCACCTTCAGGCCGTTTCTGGTAGGCGGCTACGGGTGGGGTGAGTTGGCGGGCCCGCTGGTGGGCGCCGGTCTGGACGTGCGCTTTCCCGCACGTCGATTGGGGCTCAGGGCCAGCGTTGAGGATTACCTTATACGCGCGGCCGCCTGCAGCTCTGTCCTATTGTGAAGGAAACCCTGCTGGGGACCGCACCGTGACGCGACACCAGGTCTCGATGCGCGTTGGGTTCCTCTTCTGAGACACGTGAATGGGTGTGCTGTACAGGAGGCCACACCAGGCTGCGCTACACGCTCGAGTCTCTGGTAGCGCAGCCCTTCAGCCCCGCCTCAATGGTTCGTCGCGATCAAAGCCGTATTTCAAACTGCGCGGCCTGAGCCGACCTTCACCCCTTGACGCATGCGCCGGCGAACCCTCCGACCCCTCAGTTTCCCCGCACAGCAGTGAACTGCACCGGCAGGTCGTAGGTACCAACGACCGACCAGCCCGCATCCTTGCCCTTTCGGTAGACGCTGATTCTGCCCGGGTGGACACCGGAGACTGTCCACGTGTTCTCGCTGGCACTCGTTCCGGCCGAATAGGAGACGTCGACGCCATTGCCTTCGACCCGCTTGTACTCGACGACGTAGTCGTAGACCTTTCCGTCCTGCCCCGGACCTGTCCAGTAGACGTCCATCCCGAAGTCCAGCGTCTCGCCGTCGGCAAGGTCAGGAACCTGCACGGTGCCTGGCCTGATCAGTGTCCGCAGCAGGACCGGATAACACCCGTCCGCCGGCGCCACCGCCGGCAGGTCGACGATGATCGCACCGCCGAAGTTGAAGCAGACCGTTTGGCTGGAACCGCGAGTGTCCAGCTGGATCTGCCCGTTGCGGTTCATGATGACGACCGGCACCCGACCCTCGGCGCGGTTGACGAAGGTGTCGTCGGCCGTCATGCCTGTTGTGGGGTCGGCGAGCGCCGCGAAGGTGATGGCGAGCGGGAATTCACGGTAGGCGGCGGCGACGACGGCACTGGCCCCCGAAAGCAGGATGGCTGCCGCGATTAATTTGGCGGTGAGACTCTTACGCATGTAGTTCCTCCGAATTACGGGTTCACCTATCCAAAACGAATCCGCGCGACGATCCGAACAGGGCTCGGGAACTCGGGTATGATCCGCCGGACACGAGCTCCCATGGGACACAGCCGGGCCGTCCAGACGACGCCAATTCCACGATCCATCTGCTCGAGAGGTTCCGATCCGGGGATCGAGAAGCGCTCGAGCGCCTGTTCGAACGCTACGTTCCGCAGCTTCGCCGCTGGGCCAGCGGCCGGCTTCCGCGCTGGGCGCGCGACATCTCGGATACGCACGACCTTGTTCAGGAGGCCACCCTCCAGACGTTTAAGAACTTGAACGGGTTCGAGCATCGCGGCGAAGGCGCGCTCCAGGCATACCTGCGCCAGGCGGTCATGAACAGGATCCGGGACCAGTTCAGGAAATCGGCCCGGTCGCCGTCGTCCACCGGCCTTCCAAGCGAGTTACAGGACGAGGGAACGTCCCCGTTTGAGGCCGCGGTCGGGTCTCAGCTGCTCGGCGCCTACGATGCGGCGCTCGATCGCCTGGATGCATCCGATCGGGAGGCGATCATCGCCCGCATTGAATTGGGCCTCACGTACGCGGAGCTGGCGGAGGTCATCGGCAAGCCGACGCCGGACGCAGCGCGTATGGCCGTAGCCAGGGCGCTGGTCCGCCTCGCCGAGGAGATGGGACGGGATGGAACCTGACGAGGACGCACGAACGCCTTCGACTCGCGGCCGCGATCGCCGACGGCACGAGCGGTGGATTGGGCGTCCGTCGCGCGAGCCGGATCCGCCAGTACGCCTGAGAGTCTGCGGTTCGTCCAGAGTCTTCAGGCTGTCGCCGAGATCGCGAGGGCACACGCCTCACCCCTGGCCGATGACGTCCATGCCTCGATCCGGACGGAGAGGAGCGCGGGGTTCTGCGAGGATCCAATCCAGTGGGGTCCCCTGCGGATCCTGGAAAAGATCGGGCGCGGCTCCTTCGGCGACGTCTATCGCGCTCGTGATCCCCGGCTGGATCGCGACGTTGCGCTGAAGCTGCTTCGCCATCGGTCCCACTCGGCAACCGAAACAGAGATCGTCGAAGAGGCGCGATTGATGGCGCGCGTCCGCCATCCAAATGTTGTGACCATTTACGGTGCGGAGCGGATCGACGGGCGCACCGGTATCTGGATGGAACTGCTCTCGCAGCGGAACCTGGCGGAAGAGATCGCAGCCAACGGTCCGATGCCGCCTGCGGATGCGATGCGAACCGCGGGTGAACTCGCCAGTGCACTGTCGGCCATCCATGCTGCCGGCCTCCTGCACCGGGACGTCAAACCCCAGAACGTGTTGCGCAATGAGCATGGTCTTGCCGTCCTAACGGATTTCGGGACCGGGCACGACCACGAAGACCACGGGCTCACGTCGCCGATCGCGGGAACTCCTCTATATGTCGCGCCCGAGATCCTTGCCGGGCACCCGCCTTCGGCCCGAGCCGACATCTATTCACTCGGCGTTGTCCTCTACTTCCTCCTCTCGGGCCGCCATCCCGTCGAAGGCCACTCTCTGGAGGAGATTCGACAGTCGCACCGTACCGGGCGACGCACACCGATCGGTTCACGCGGCCGGATTTCGCGTCGCGTCCGCGGCATCGTTGACCGCGCGACGGACGCTGATCCGTCCGCCCGGCCCGCGACAGCGTCGGACTTCGAACGAGAGGTTGCCGCGCTGCGTCAGCCGTCGTCTCAGAGGAGTCTCGTGGCGGCCGCAATACTTGCTCTACTCGCGTCACTGGGCGCCTATGCCGCCTGGCGCACCAACGCAATTGAGCAGGACGACAATCGCGCGCTGGTGCGCACCGCGTTCGGCGACATGACAGGTCTGCGAACGGGTGGGGTGTCACCGGACGGTAACGACAGTCGTCTGTTCGGGCCCACGGCAGCCATTGGCACTGTGCGGGTTGAGATGACGGCTCATTTGCGGTCGTGCCGCTGGAGGCGGCACCGGGTGAGCCAGACGGCGCATTCTCACAGTTCTCCCCGGACGGCCGACGAATTGTTTACCTGCGGCGCACAGCGCCGTCCGGCCCGCCGGCGCCGATGACCCTCCACATCGCCAACATCGACGGAACCGGCGATCGTCAGGTGTTCACTCCCGAGCCGCATCACTGGTCCCTGCGGCCGGCCGGCTGGGCGTCAGGATCGAACGTGATCGTTGGAGATCTGACCAACCTCGACGGGACACATCAGATCGTCCTGCTCGATCCCGACCACGGCAGCACCCGGGTCCTGCGCAGTTTCGATCGGGAACATCCCGTCGAGACGATCGCCATTTCGCCCGACGCGCGATACATCACCCACGACCATCGCCCCGGCAGTGGCTGGAAGCGCGATCTCGAAGTGATCGAGGCCAGCACCGGTCGCACGTGGACGCTGGTGGGAGGCGACTCCGACGAAGTCGCACCGGTCTGGGCACGTGACGGCTCGCGGGTCTTTTTCAGCAGCGATCGCTCGGGCACGATGGGGATCTGGGCGCAGCCTGTCGCCGATGGGCGGCCCGTCGGCGAGCCCGAACTGCTGATCGATACCGGACGCGATCTGTACTTGGCGGCAGGCATTGCCCGCGACGGACGGATCCTGTATCAGCGGCGGACGGGTGGATTTGACAGCTACCGTGCCAGCCTCAATCTGTTGGGCGGCGTGATCAGCCCACGCCGGCTTTCGCCTCGCGCGCTCGATCAGATCGCCGCGCCGGACTGGTCGCCGGATGGTTCGCGGCTCGCCTACCTCGCGTCATCCGCGCGGATCGGCAATCGCATCGCGGCCACCCGGGTGGTCATCCAGGACGCCGCATCTGGCCGAGAGTTCGATTGGGTCGTCGACGGCCAGCTCCAGCAAATTTCATTGCGTTGGTGGCCCGACGGTCAATCACTCCTCCTGCGCCGGCCCGAACAGCCCAATAACCGGGCGGTAGTGGAGCAGAGGGACGCCGAGACGGGTGCGGTGATCCGCGAGCTTTCTCTCGATGGTGCCGGCGCAGAAATTGTGCCTACGCCGGATGGATCAGCGCTGATCTACACAGCCAACGGAGCGGTCCGTGAACGGCGCGCTCGCCGATCTGCACGATCGGTCGTTGATGGCGCCTGACCAGCCCTGGAGGTTAAACGGGGCTGGAGGGATAAGCATGAGCAGCGACGGCGACCGCATTGCGCGTCGCCATCATGAACGAGAAGGCGAACCCTCCGGATGCGGCCGCGATCGTGGTATCGCGGCGCACCGGCATCGTCACGCAGGTCCGCTTTCCGGTGCCGGCGTATCCTGCCGCCTGGATTGACGGAGGCCGTCGGCTGCTCGCCGTCACACTGAAGCCGGAGGCGGATCATCGCGTTCGGCTCTTTGCCCATGATCCCGTCGACGGCTCGAGTCAAGACCTCGGCCTTGCCGCTGAGCAGCCGCGGCAATTCCGGGTTCATCCTGGCGGCCGGGAACTCCTGTTTTCCGCGGGGCGGTCTGCGGACCGAGTTGTGGTGGTTGAACGCCAGGCGCTGACTACGGTGTTGGGCGAGACGCTCCGGTGCGATCGCTGAACCTGGCGAACGCCCGCAGTGCGGCCCGTTCCTTGTCGTCCGCGGCTCTCAGCTTCCCCATATTGCCCTGACGCAGCGCATCGGACCGGCTCCGCCAGCTGTCGTGGCGCAGGCGCAGGTAGTTCTGCGCATCGGTGACGAGGTCCGCATGTTCAGCCGGCACGTCAGCGAAGCTGTCGAACCGCGCGCTCGCCTGCTGCACCTGGGGCACGATGGTCGCGTCGATCATCTGCGTGAGGACGCGTCTGTTGATCGCGCCTTTCGTGAACTGCCGAACGGCCGCGTTGTACTCGCTCGAGGTGCGCTCTTCCGCCGCGATGATCTCGGCAATCGCCGGGCGCACGTCGGTGATCGCGCGCAGCCCCAGCGCGGACATCATCACGATGCCGGCGGTCGCGAACCCCAGCGCAGCATAGCGTCGTAACCGCACGCGCTCGTCCGCGACGCTCCGCGTCAAGACGATGCCACTGACGATCCCCGTGCAGAGCCCGATCTTCGCGGTCAGCCACGAGTCCCCGCTCGCCAGGTAGTACGCAACGAAGATCACCGCCGTCGGCACCAGTGAGGTGAATACCCGCAGCGGCACGCGGAGCGCAGTGCTCTGCACCATGCCGCGGAACGCGACGATGCCGAGCAGCCCGTAGAGCCCGCAGATCGCGCCGGCCGCGCCGACGAAGACGCCCAACGGTGCGGCAACGGTGCTCATGACACTGCCGAGCACGCCCGACGCGATATAGATGATGCCGAACGAAAACGGTCCGACGATCCGCTCGAGGAGAAGGCCGAGCTGGACGAGCACGGCGATGTTCACGAGCAGGTGAAACACGCCGCGATGGACGAAGATCGACGTCAACACGCGCCATCGCTCCTCACCAGTAGTCCGCGGGCCGAAGTTGCCACCCCATGCCAGGAGCGTATCCGCGGTGCCGAGAGGGTCCGGGCCCGCCAGCATCACGATCAGTACACCCACGTTCGCGGCCACGAGCGTCCAGGTCACGACTGGCCAGCGACGGCGCGCGCGGAGCGCGGCATAGAACGGGTCACCGGCGCTGGAGCGGGACGTGGCGACGACTACGCGGGCGCGGACGAGCAGTCCCTCGATCTGGCGAAACAGCCGCAGGCGCTCCTCCGCTGTCATGAAATAGAGGATCAGGCCGGGCACGACGAGTACCGCCAACAGCGACATCGCACCCTCCAGAGAAAGACCTGTGCCAACGGGGCTCACGCGGATTCGCGCCAGTTTTGAGGGTTGTCTGGGCGGAGGGGGATGGCGCCGGTTTCACGACTGAAGCCCCGCGAACGAGTTCGTGATGTCCGTCGGAGCGGATTACAGCCCATTCCTTGACCGCCCGGCAGCGGCATAGTACCTTTTCGGGGTTATGCCCCCGGAACGCACGGGCCATGTAGGCTCGCGCGCGACGAGGGACGCACCTCTCGGTACCGGAAGGCAGCTGCACCGCCAATGTCCCAGTCCGCGCCTGCGCCGCTCAAGAAGACTCCGCTCAACGCCCGTCACCGCTCGCTCGGCGCCCGCATGGTCGAGTTCGGCGGGTGGGACATGCCGGTCGAATACGCCGGCCTCGTCTCCGAGCACATGGCGGTTCGCACCGCCGCCGGCCTCTTCGACGTCAGCCACATGGGGCAGATCGAAATCGCCGGCAAGGACGCGCTGAAAGCGGTCCAGCACATCACCTCCAACGACGCCGGCAAGCTCGCCATCAACCAGATCCAGTACTCGGCCCTCACCACCCACACCGGGACCTTCGTCGACGATGTGCTCACCTATAAGTTGAATGACGAGCACTTCATGCTCGTGGTGAATGCGTCGAACATCATGAAGGACTTCAAGTGGATCACCGAGCAGATTGCCGGCATCGGCGATGCGGTCGCGGTGAACACCAGCTCGCGCTACGCCTTGATCGCGATCCAGGGCCCGGCCGCCCGCGACATCCTCCAGGGGCTGACCGGCGTCAATCTCGATGACATCAAGTACCTACTGGTTCACCACCGGCGAGGTGGCTAACGTCCGCGTGACGATCTCGCGCACGGGCTACACCGGCGAGGACGGCTTCGAAATCTTCGTCCCCCCGGCCTCGGCCGAGCGGGTGTGGGACGCGCTGCTCGCCGCCGGCAAGCCGCACGGCCTCGTCCCGGCCGGCCTCGGCGCCCGCGACACGCTCCGCCTCGAAGCCGCGATGCGCCTCTACGGCAACGACATGGACGAGACGACCACGGTCGTCGAAGCGGATCTCAACTGGATCGTCGGCTGGAAGAAGGAGTCGTTCACCGGCTCCGACGTCCTCAAGCAACAGAAAGCCGAAGGCACGACGCGCAAGCTCGTTGGCTTCGAAGTGATGGACCGTGCGATCGCCCGGCACGGCTATGGCGTCTACATAGATGGACAGGAAGCCGGCGTCGTCACGAGCGGCACGCAGACGCCGTTTGTGAAGAAGTCGATCGGCATGGCGTATCTACCCTCCGGCAAGACCGCGCCCGGAACCGAATTCGAAATCGACGTCCGCGGACGCCGGGTCAAGGCCCAGGTCGTCGCAATGCCCTTCTATAAGCGTCAGAAATAGATGTCACATCGCACATCGCACATCGCACGTCGAACCGCACGTCGCCCGTCGCACGTCGAACCGCACGTCGCACATAGCACATAGCACGTAGGACGTGCTGAGGAGCCTCCATGTATCCGTCTGAGCTGAAGTACACGAAAGACCACGAGTGGGTCCGCGTCACCGGTGACCAGGCCCAGGTTGGCATCACCGACTACGCCCAGAAAGCCCTCGGCGACGTCGTTTACCTGGAACTGCCGGACGTCGGCAAGACCTACAACAAGGGTGACGTGTTCGGCACGATCGAGTCCGTCAAGGCGGTCTCCGAACTCTATGCGCCGGTGAGTGGGGAAATCGTGGAAGTGAACACCGCGCTCGGGCAGAAGCCGGAAGGCGTGAACTCCGATCCGCATGCGTCGTGGATGATCGTGATGAAGGTCGCCAACGCGGCCGAAACCGCCGACCTGCTCGACGCCAACGCGTATTCGGACCTGACGAAATAACGGGCGCCCGACCTGAAGGTCGGGCCTACGGGCTTGAACAGTGAGATAACCCCCACGTAGGCCCGGCCTTCAGGCCGGGCGCGTGACAGCGAGACCCATGAACGAATCGACCCTCGGCACCTTCCAGAGCAGACACATCGGGCCCGATGAAACCGAACGCGACGAGATGCTGCGCGCGATCGGCGTCTCGACGCTCGATACGTTGATCGACCAGACGATCCCGCCCGGCATCCGGCTGCAAAAGCCGCTCGAGATGCCGGAAGCCGACAGCGAGTTCGGCTACCTGCGGCGATTGCGGACGATCGCGGCAAAGAACCGGGTTGCCCGCTCCTACATCGGGATGGGCTACTACGATTGCATCACGCCGAGCGTGATCCTGCGGAACGTCTTCGAGAATCCGGGCTGGTATACGCCCTACACCCCCTACCAGGCCGAGATCGCCCAGGGCCGCCTCGAATCATTGCTGAACTTCCAGACGGTCGTGCGAGACCTGACGGGAACGGACATCGCCACCGCGTCGCTCCTCGACGAAGGGACGGCGGCGGCCGAAGCCATGACGATGTTCCACCGGCTGCAGACCAAGAAGGCGCCGGCGGGGCAGGAGAGCGTGTTCCTGGTCTCGGAGCGTGTCTTCCCGCAGACGCTGGACGTGCTGAAGGGGCGCGCCGAACCGCTCGACATCCGCCTCGACGTCGGTGATCCCGACAAGCTGGACATGAGCCAGGCCTTCGGCCTGCTGCTGCAGTATCCGGACGATCGCGGTGAAGTGCGCGACCTGCGGCCGATCATCGAGAAGGCTCATGCGGCCGGCCTGATGGTCGCGGTCGCCACCGATCTGCTCGCGCTCACGTTGCTCACGCCTCCGGGCGAAATGGGCGCCGACGCCGTCGTCGGAAACTCGCAGCGTTTTGGTGTGCCGCTCGGTTACGGTGGTCCGCACGCGGGCTACATGGCGACGCGCGAGTCGTTCGTTCGCCAGGCGCCAGGGCGCATCATCGGCATGTCGGTCGACGCCAAGGGCGACAGCGCTCTGCGCATGGCGCTCCAGACCCGCGAGCAGCACATTCGCCGCGAGAAGGCGACGTCCAACATCTGCACCGCGCAGGCGCTGCTGGCCAACATCGCCGCGATGTATGCCGTGTTCCACGGTCCACGCGGGCTGCGCGCGATCGCCGAGCGTGTGCACAACATGGCGCGCGTGACCGAGGATGCGCTGACGGCGCTCGGCCTGACCCAGAGCAATTCGACTTACTTCGACACGATCCGCATCGAAGGCGCCAACGTTGCGGCGGTCCGCAAGGCCGCCGAAGCCGCCGGCATCAACTTCCGCTACGACGGCGCCGCGATCGGCATCTCGTTCGATGAGACGACGACGATCGAAGATGTCCGCGATGTCGTCGCCGCCTTCGCGTCGACGAAGGGTGAAACGGGCACGCCGATCTTCAAGTCGCCGGTGCCGTTTGCGCTCAAGGCGCCGCCGGAACTGAAGCGGTCGTCCGAATACCTGACCCACCCGGTCTTCAACTCGCATCACTCGGAAACGAAGATGATGCGCTACATCAAGAGCCTCGAGCGCAAGGACGTCGGCCTCGACACGTCGATGATCCCGCTCGGGTCCTGCACGATGAAGCTGAACGCGGCCTCAGAGATGATCCCGGTGACCTGGGCCGAGTTCTCGCGGATGCATCCGTTCGCGCCGGTCGAGCAGGCAAAGGGCTACGCGCAGGTTTTCGAGGAACTCGAAGAGGCGCTGTGCCGGATCACCGGTTTTGCCGCTGTCTCACTGCAGCCGAACTCCGGTGCCCAGGGAGAGTTCGCCGGCTTGATGGCCATCCGCGCCTATCACCGCGACCGGGGCGACGCCAAACGCAACGTCGTGCTCATCCCCTCGAGCGCACACGGGACCAACCCCGCCAGTGCTGCGATGGCAGGCCTGAAGGTTGTGGTCACGAAGTGCGACAACAACGGCAACGTTGAACTTGCGGATCTGCGCGCCAAGGCGGAGCAGCACAAGGCGAGTCTCGCGGCGCTGATGGTGACGTACCCGTCCACGCACGGGGTGTTCGAGGAAGACATCAAGGAGATCTGCACGATCATCCACGAGCACGGCGGCCAGGTTTACATGGACGGCGCGAACATGAACGCGCAGGTCGGGCTCACGAGCCCGGCGTCGATTGGCGCCGACGTGTGCCATCTGAACCTGCACAAGACCTTTGCGATCCCGCATGGCGGCGGCGGCCCGGGCATGGGCCCGATCGCGGTCGCGAAACACCTGGCGCCGTATCTGCCCGGCCACCCGGTGGTCGATCTGAAGCACGCGAAGGGGATTCCGGCGATCTCGGCGGCGCCCTGGGGCAGCGCCAGCATCCTTCTCATCTCTTACGGCTACATCAGGATGCTGGGTGCGCAGGGTATGACCGACGCCACGCGCTACGCCATCCTCAACGCCAATTACCTCAAGGCGCGGCTCCAGCCGCACTACGACGTGCTCTATGCGAACCACAACGGCCGCGTCGCGCACGAGATGATCTTCGACCTGCGTCCGTTCAAGCACGCCGCGGGCGCCTCGGTCGATGAATCCGACGTGGCCAAGCGCCTCATGGACTACGGGTTCCACGCGCCGACCGTCTCGTTCCCGGTGGCGGGGACGATGATGATCGAGCCGACCGAGAGCGAGTCGAAGGACGAGCTCGATCGGTTCTGCGACGCGCTGATCGCGATCCGGCAGGAGATCGCCGCGATCGTGGAAGGGAAGGCGGACGCGAAGGACAACGTCCTGAAGAACGCGCCGCACACCGCCGAAGAGGTGACCGCGGATACGTGGTCGCATCCGTATACGCGCGAACAGGCCGCCTATCCGCTGCCGTACGTGCGCGCCAGCAAGTTCTGGCCGGCAGTGTCGCGCATCGACAATCCCTACGGCGACCGCAATCTGATCTGCGCGTGCCCGCCGATCGAGGAGTACGCCGAGACCGTCTGAGCCACAGGGGAAACACAGGCCACAGGGGAAACAGGCCACAGGGGAAACACAGAAGACAACACAGGGGATTTCGCGATCGTGTAGCGCAGCCCTTCATTAGAGATGTGTAGCGCAGCCCTTTAGGGCTGCTGGTTGTATCGCGGCCCCGGCCGCCCGAGCAGACAGGAGACGGTGGTTGGCGATCAAGTCCGACAAGTGGATCAAGCGGATGGCGGTCGAGCACAAGATGATCGAGCCCTTCGAGGACCGCCAGGTGCGGTCGGGCGTGATCTCGTACGGGCTCTCGTCCTACGGCTACGACATCCGTGTCGCCGATGAGTTCAAGGTGTTCACCAACGTGAACAACGCGCTCATCGATCCGAAGAACTTCGACCCGCGCTCCTTCGTCGACATCAAGGCCGACACGATCATCGTGCCGCCAAATTCGTTCGCGCTGGCGCGGACGGTCGAGTACTTCCGCATCCCCCGCGACGTCCTCACGGTCTGCCTGGGCAAGTCCACCTACGCGCGCTGCGGCATCATCGTGAACGTCACGCCGTTCGAGCCCGAGTGGGAAGGGACCGCGACGCTCGAAATCTCCAACACGACGCCGTTGCCGGCGAAGGTCTACGCCAACGAGGGGATCGCCCAGGTGCTGTTCTTCCAGAGCGACGAACAGTGCGAGATCTCCTACAAGGACAAGAAGGGCAAGTACCTGGGCCAGCTCGAGGTCACGCTGCCCAAGCTGTAGCGATGGGTAGTTCTCAATCGGATCCCCGTGGTCGGCGGTGTTGCCTATATCGAGCATGTTCGTGCGCTGCCCGCGGCCTTCAACGCCGTCCTCTCTGCGGAGCCGGAGAATCGCTATTTCCGCCACGCCATCGCGGTGATCGCCAACGGCGGCAAAGCCGGGTACGTGGCGCCTGAAGTCGCGGCCGGGATCTTCGAGCAAGTCCGGGATTCGGCCTCGCCTCTGACCTGCCCAGGCAGACGCGCGGCGGAGTCGGATCATGAGACCTCTGGCGTCGAGATCCTGCTGGACTTCACGGGCCTTCCGCTGCAAGTCCAGGCATGACGTCGCGCGCTGCTGCTGGCGCTGATGGTCAGCCTTTCCTGCGCGGCCACTCTCCAGCTGCCGACTGGTGTCACGCCATCCGACCATCCCGCACCGCCTCCGCCGTCCCCGCCTCCGCCGATTGCGATGCGCGCCTACAGCGCTCTCTCAACCCGCTTCGACAAGGCGGCTGCCATGGAGGTCGTCACCTTCATGCAGCAGTTCTGGCGCCTCCCGGCAAACCCCGGCTTCGATGCTTCGATTGAACACATCCGGGCGCGGCTTGTTTCGGCCAAGCTTCCCGTGGTCCGCGTCGACGAATATCCGAATGGCGGACCGTCGTGGGACTACTCGCGCGGCACGCTGACGATTGCCGGCGAAAGCACGCCGGTGCTGTCGCGCGAACAGGATCACGTCTCTCTCGCGATCAACTCGTTCTCGACACCGCCGGGCGGGCTGACGGCACGGCTCGTGGACGTGGGTGCCGGCACCGCCGCCGATTTCACGGGCAAGGACGTCAAGGGAGCAGTGGTGCTCGGAGACGGGTCCCTGGGTGTGCTGTGGCGTGAGGCGGTGCGCAACCGCGGTGCCGCGGGCGTGATCTCGAGCCAGGTAGCGAACTACATCCGGCCGAAAGCTCCAGAGGCGATGGACGAAGCGCACAAGGACGTCCTGCAGTGGGGCAGCGTGCCGTACGACGAGAAGCTGAAAGCCTTCGGCTTCAAAGCGAGCTGGCGCGCAGCGACGCGCCTGCGCGCGGCGCTGAAGAAAGATCCGTCCACGAACGTGCGCGTGGAAATCGAGTCGAGCTTCCACACCGGCCCGGCTCGAACACTGGCTGCCGAGATCACCGGTCGATCCAACCCCGCCGAGCGCATCGTCATTGCTGCCCACGTGCAGGAACCTGGCGCCAACGACAACGCCAGCGGATCGGGAACGCTGCTCGCCATGGCACTGGCGCTCAACGACGCAATCGCGCGCGGTGACCTCCCAAGGCCCGAACGAACGCTCACATTCCTCTGGGTCGACGAGATCAGGGGTAGCCGGCAGTGGATCTCGTCTCGCCCCGACGAGTCCAAGGGCGTCCGCTACATGTTCTCGATGGACATGACCGGTGAAGACACCGCCAAGACCGGCGGCACATTCCTGATCGAGAAGCAGGCCGATCCGTCGGCGGTGTGGGATCGCCCCTCCGATCCCCACAGCGAGTGGGGTGGCGGAGGTGTGAAGGCTGAGACCCTGAAGGGCAGCCTGTTGAATGACCTGCACCTGACCATCGCGCATTGGCGCTCGGGTCATACCAAAGGGTGGGATGTCCGGACCAACCCATACGAAGGCGGCAGCGATCACACCGTCTTCGCTGGTACGGGCGTGCCGTCACTGCTCAACTGGCACTTCACCGATCGCTTTTACCATACCAACCAGGACACGCTCGATAAGGTGAGCGCCGCCGAAATGGAGAACGTCGGCATCACCGTGGCGACGTCCGCCTATGCACTCGCGGCCGCCGGCCCACAGGATGCGATGGCGACAGTGGCACTGGTCGAGAACGCCGCGCGCGCCCGGTTGACGTTGGAGCGCAAGCAAGGGCCCGCGATTGTCGCCGCTGCGAACGACAAAGCTGCGGCAGAAAAGGTCGAGGCCCAGGTGATTGCCGCATGGATCAAGTGGTACGGCGAAGCCCTCGATAGCGTCGCAACACTCTCCACGACGCCTGCGTCGCCCGCCTTGTTGGAGCGGATCAAGCTCGCCAAAGAGTCCCTGCGGTAAAGGCAGCCCTAGGGCGGCCTTCAGGGCTGCTTTGATCCCACCGTAATATTCCGGCTCACGGACTGGTACTCGCCGATGGTCACGCGGCTGGCGCCGGCGCGGAGCGCCCCCAGGCGCTCGGGATCGAACCACTCGTTGTTCTCGAGGTCACTGCTCACGGCAACGTAGTAGTTACCGGCCGGCAGGTTCCAGACCGTATATCGTCCCTGCGCATCCGGCCGGACGGCTGCCACGCGGCGCGAATGCTGGAACCATGTCTTCGCCTCGTCCGAGAAAACAACCACGTAGGCGTCGGTTACCGGCGCACCATCGCGATTGGCGGCGACCCCGGAGAGCTGCGACGCGCGGTCCGAAAACGTGACGCTCATCGTCCTTGTATTCGGCAGGATCTCCAGTGGCTGGTCCAGCATCTCGCGATCGTCGATCGTGATCGACTTCAGCCACCATGGGCCTACACGCGTGCGAATGCCCTGCGGCGACGACATGAACCTGTAGGTGCCGGGTGCGACGCCGCGCAGGACCACCTTCGATCCTTCGACCACTGGGACTGGAAACGGGCTCGCCATAGCGGCGCGTGGCGTGACTTGCAGCGGCAGTCTGAATCCATCTAACGCCGGCGGCGTAGTCGTGCCCTCGAAGACCAGGTCTCCGGTGAGTGTGAGAGCGGGCTCGAGCGCAACGTTGACGCCTTCGATATCGTCGCCGGCCACAACCACCTCGGTCCTACCCCAGAGTGTTGATCTGGTCGCCAACGAGACGGCTCGGGCAGCAATCACGTAGTGACCCGGCTGGACACGCCGGAAGCTGAAACGGCCGTCCACACCTGGGGTCGCCGATGTCGTGGTCTGATAGGGCGAATCCGCGTCCGCGTTCGAGAGGAACAGCTGAACGCGCGATTCGGTGGGCATCGCCACGAACCCTTCAATCGAAACAGTGGGAACGTAATCCAGATCGAAGTCGACGCCTGTTCGCACCTCGCCGGCCGCCACCGTGATGGCAGTGGCCCTCGATTCTGAGGTGGTGCCTGGAAAGTACGTTGGCGCGTACCGACAGGCCTGCCCGGCGCGTTGGCGCCGGCGCCGGCGCAGGGTCGGTGGCCGGCATGCCGGGCCGGCTGGACGTCCGGCGCTCCTGAACTTCCGCCATCGCACGCTGAATTTCATCGCGCGACGCGGCTGTGACCTCTCCGGGGAAACCGGTAAAAGGGAAGCGGGGCAGCGCCGTCACGAGGTAGGAACCTGCCGCTAGACCAAATACACGATAAATCCCGCGGTCGTCCGTGCTTACGTTGATGCCCGGGACCGGCACCAGCCGCTGTTCGCCCGAGGCCGGAGCGAACCGGCGCGAGAGGACGACGACCGGAATCCCGGGCGCGGGGTCGCCCTGCGGATCCCGCAGCATACCGGTGATCACCGCACCGCGTGGCAGCTGCATCCGGATCTGGCGGACCTCGCCGGCCGCGACCGTCACGAGCCCGCCAGGCCGGCCCGGGCGCACGGCGCCGAACGCGAGGGAAGCGTAGCCGTCCTTGCTGGCAGACACGGTGTACCGTCCCGCCGGAAGCGAGTCGAACGTGAATCTGCCCTCGTCGGTGGTGATCGTCGTTCGCGAGAGCTCGAGCTCGCTGCCGCTGATCGTCACCCGGGTACGCCGCAGCGGACGCGGCGGGGTCTCGGCGCCAAGCACCACACCGGTGATCGACGCGGTGCCGGTGACGGCGCGCTGCTGATTGTCGCGTGGCTGCTGGGCGGCGACGTTGGGTGCGCACAGCAACATTGCGCTGAGAAGTGCGACGCTGGCCGCCTTCATCGCGTCACCCGAACCCGAACGTCCTGCACCTTGCGCTCGCCGTCAGCGATCCTGACGCGGATCGCGTCCCGGCTGGCGTCTTCGAGGAAGTTCGCATCCTGCCAGTCTGCCGCCCGCTCGTCAGGGATCGCGATCACGTAGTAGTCACCGGCCGGCAGGGTGAATGAGTAATCGCCTGTTCCGGCTTTGACGCGCGACAGCCGCAGCCGGCGAGGTGATTGCCCCGAGCTGCCCCAGGCCTCGATATCGGTCGGGAACACAATCACCGCCACGTCACCGGCGGGCCCGCGATCTGCCTGCACACGGCCGCCGAGTCCGGACCATCGATCTGTGAACTGGACCGTGACATTCGAGGTGTCCGACGTAACCGTTAGTGGCGTATCCGTCACGTCGCGGCCCTCCACCGTTGCCCCCTTGAACATCCAGCCCGAAGGGGAGTCTGCGATCCGCACGTAATAGCGTCCCCCGGGCAGCGGCGGCGAGGTGAACTCACCGGAGGCATTTGCGCGCGCGACGACCGCCCGCGCCAGGTTGCCGGCCGCATTGTCCGCCGGCTCGATGACGATCTGGACAGTTTGCAGCGAGCCGCGCGGGCGGGACGGGTCCCCATCGAACTCGAACCGTCCATTGATGCGAAGCCCTGCGTTCGCGGTGACGCCGAGACTCTCGATGTCTTCGCTGCCGACCGTGACTGGAAGATCGACCCATATGACCGCGGGTTCGATCCCGCCGCGGCCGGGGAATCCAGCCGATTGCCCGCGATTGAGCTTGAGCGCGTAGTGACCCGATGGCACAGCCGGGAAGACGAAACCTCCCTGGCGGTCGGTCATGGTCGCGAGACCATCGCCGTCGGCAGTCACTTCCAGCGTGGCGGCGGGAACAAGCCGAATCGGAGTCGAAGTCACCGGGCCATCGGGGCCGATGATGAAGCCCGACATGCTGACGCTCGCCACTGGCGCGAGCTGAATGTCGGCACCGTCGTAATCCTGACCGGGTTGCAACGGGATGATCGAGGCCGCATCACCGGCCGGCGCCGACGGATGGTAGATGGCCGGGTAGACGGCCAGCCGTCCAGCCACGGGCGGCGGTGGCGTCGAAGATCCACGGCCGAGAACGTAGCCCGCATCGCGTACGACAAGTGCACCGCCGCGGCCCGTCAACTCCGCGGTCATCTGTTGCCCCTCGGTCGTCCCGTCCCGGACCAGCGAGAGTGGTACCGAGAGGTGCCGCGGAGCCGTGCCGACAATGTAGTCGCCGGGCGTCAGCGTGCCGATCCGGTACATGCCCCTGTCATCCGTGGAGGCTGAACCCGCCGAAGCGAAACGCCGTCTGCCGCCCGCAACTGTGCGGCGATAGGCGCGGACCAGAACGCCCACCTGCCGCTCGCCCGATTCATCAGTGACCGTGCCTGAAAGGGCGGCGTGCCTCCACATCCGCACGGCGATGTCATCTCTGCGCTCGGCATCGTTCAAAGCGAGAGACGACGATGGACCACCAGGCCTGGTGCGTCCATAAGCACCGTCCACATATCCGGGTTTCACAGCCGTGATGTTGTAGTTGCCGCGCGCCATGTCGCGGAACAGGAAACGGCCGTCGGTCCCTGTCAGCACGGGTGGGCGCAGCTGGCCGGTGCCGGCTGGCGAACCGATCAGCATGACCAGGACACCGGCCATAGGACGCCCGGTGCCGGCATCGATCACCTGGCCGACAATCAGGCCGCCGTAGGAAAACTGCGATTGTGCGCCCTGAAAGTGCAGCGCGACCACGAGCAATGCCAGTTGCCATCGTCCGCCGAGACCCACCGTCGCCTCCCATCGCTTCGTCCCTGTTGTGCCTTCTGACGCCAGGTCAGCGCGCACGGACGGATATGAGTCTAGCTGGTGCGTGGTATCATCGGGGTCCTTTCCTGACGATCCCCGGCCGTACTCGCCGTCGACCGCACTAAAGCCGTTCAGCCGTTTCACGACGAGGTTCAACATGTCAGGTAATCCGACGGACCCAAGCCAGAGCATGGCGGAACGCTGGCGGCGCTCGCAGCTCGAGACCGCCCAGGGCAAGGCCGACGAGATCACCTCCCCGTCGCGGCCCGATGACGGTGCGACCCCGTCCCGCTGCCCCTCGTGCCGCTCCACCGACCTGGTGACGACGAGCAAGGTGGTGTCTGCCGACGCCTACTGGCGCTGCTGTGCGTGTGGCGAGGTGTGGAATGCCGCGCGGACGCGGGCCGCAGCCAGAGACGGGCGTCCCAGCTACAGACGCTGACGTTCGGATCGGCGGCGAGCGCGGAGACGTGACTCGGGATATGCGAGACTGAACTCGAGATGGCTCCAGTCGTTCCCGACCCGAAGAAGATCCGAACGTTCAAGAGCGAAGCGGCATTCGAAGCCTGGCTGCGCACTCATCACTCTCGCGAAACCGAAATCTGGGTGCGGATTTACAAGAAGGCGTCCGGGAAGCCGACCGTGACGAACACGCAGGCGCTGGACGTCGCGCTCTGTTGGGGCTGGATCGACGGGATCCGCAAGGCGCTCGACCAGGACTCCTTTCTCCAGCGCTACAGCCCGCGGCGCCCCCGCAGCATCTGGAGCCAGGTCAATCGCGATAACGTGGCGAGGTTGACCGCGGCTGGGCGCATGATGCCGCCAGGGCAGCAGCAGGTCGATGCCGCCAAGACGGACGGCCGGTGGGCCGCCGCGTATGCGCCGATACGCGCCGCCAGCGAGGCCACCATTCCCGCCGATCTTCGCGCCGCCATCGAGGCCAACCCTCGCGCCCGTAAGACATTCCAGACTCTGGGACGCTTGAACCTCTTCGCGCTCGCGTTTCGAACCAACAACATGAAGACCCCGGCCGGCCGGGCGCGCAAGATTGCGTCGCTGGTGGCCATGCTCGCCGCCGGCGAGACGATCGCGCCGGAGCCTGGACGCCGGAAACCCCAACCCGGTTAGGGCCCGACTCCTTCGACTCGAGGCCGCCTTGGCTCACAACGCGTCGTAGCTCATCACGACCGGCTGTCAGCGGCTCTGGGGCCAGACCGCTCGTTGGTCTTGCGGTGGGCTACTTCTGCGCCTGCGGGTAGGTCCGGAATGTGCAGAGCCCAGGTTTAATGAGTCGAAACGATCTGCCCCAGGGGCCGAAATGGTTTGGGCTGCCGCCGCTCCCGGGTCCACTCGATTCTCCGCCGCCCACTGTTCATGTCGACGTGGAGTTTGCCGCGCGATCGCGGCGGGGCGTGACCACAACCCCCAACCACGATCACTATCTCGTTCTGCGAATGGGAAGGCATCAGGAAACGCTGATGACCAGCCTGCCGGAGGGCGACGTCCGTAAACGCTTCGATGAATGCGGATACGGCATGGTGATCGCCGACGGGGAGGGCGAGGCGGGGGAGACGGCCAGCCGGATCGCTGTCGCGACGCTCGCGCAACTGTCGACCTATTTCGGCAAGTGGAATCTCAGAATCGACGAAACCACCGCCGAGGAGGTGATGGACCGTGGCGAACGGTTCTACCGGACGATCGACTCGACGCTCCTCCAGGCCCGGCACAACGACTTGAGCGAGATGCAGACGACCCTCACGGCCGTCTACACGGCCGGCAACGAATTGTTCTTTGCCCACGTCGGGCATTCACGCGCATACATGTTTCGCGATCAGGAGTTGATGCAGCTGACTCGCGATGGCGCCTCGGATGAGGCCGCGGGTTCTTCCACGAAAGCCACCCGCCGCATCGCGACCGACGCCCTGGGCCGGACCGGTTCCGGCGGCCCGAAGATCGACATCGAACGCTGCGGCCTGCTCCACGGTGACATCGTGCTGCTTTGCACCAATGGACTGTTCAAGGTGGCCGACGATGGAGCCATCGCCGCGGCGATACGGTCGAATGCGACCCCCGACGAACAGTCTCGTGCCCTCATAGCGTTGACCGAGCAGGCCGGCGGACGCGAGGATGCGACGGTGATCGTGGCGCACTACAGCATCTACCCCCATTAGTAGAGAGAGGAATCAGTCATGAGCACGACATCAGTCAAACGCAGCGGGGCGCTGGCTGCCATTGCCCTGGCGGCAGTAGTGCTGATGGTGCCTGCCGTTTCCGGCCAGGCGCCGAAGGGCGCGCAGGAGCGATTCACGGGTTTCGCCATCAACATGAACAGCGGTCCGAGCACGGCGACCGTCGACTTCATGGTCGAGCGCTGGTCTACGGATGCCGACCGCATGGCGTTGCTCGGAGTGCTCAAAGAAGAAAAGGACATCAACCGGGCCAATGATCTGCTGCTCAAGGCGCTGGTCAAGATGCCGAAAGTCGGCAACATCCGCACGCCGCAGACACTCGCGTGGGACCTTCACTACGCGCACCAAACGCCACTCGACGGCGGCGGGCGTCGTATCGTCCTCGCCACCGACCGGCCGATTGGTTTCCGCGAAGCGCACAACAGCGCGCGGACCATGGACTATCCGTTCACGATCGTCGAGATCCGCCTGGACAAAGATGACAAGGGCGAGGGGAAAATCCTGGCGGGGACCCGCCTGGAGATCGACAAGAACAACACCCTAGTGATCGAGAACTACGCGCAGCAGCCGGTTCGGTTCAACAACATCCGAAGGCTGAAATAGATGGCTGATATTCGTGCACGACATCTCTGCGGGACCGTCGCATTGGTCGGCTGCGTCCTGCTGTGCGGCTGTAAGGAACAACCGGCCCCGGCCGCGACAACCCGGTCCGCCGGTGACACGCCCTGGCATTACGAGGGGGAGAGCGGACCGGCGAACTGGGGCCGCCTGGACCCCAAGTTCAGTGCGTGCAGCGAAGGCCGGAGCCAGTCCCCGATCGACATCTCGAATCCGACTCGCGGCGACACGCCACAACTGCGGGCGCACTTTCCGCCGGCCGACCTGCGCATCGTGCATCACGAATCGGTCGCCGACGGCGTGAACAACGGCCACACCATCCAGATCAATTACGCCGGGGGAGAAACCTTGACCCTGGGGGACGCCGCCTACCGGCTCGCACAACTGCACTTTCATGCGCCGAGCGAACATACGGTCGACGGCCAGCAATTTCCGATGGAAATGCACATGGTGCACAAAGCGGCTGACGGCCGGCTGGCCGTCATCGGCACGCTCATTCGGGAAGGGGCAGACAACGGCGCTTTCGCGACCGTTTGGTCGAACCTGCCATCGAAAAAAGGCGCCGAGACCCACTATCCGGCATTGAAGATCGAGCTCGACCCGCTGCTGCCGACGGTGCGGACCTCGTATCGTTACGACGGTTCGCTGACAACCCCACCGTGCTCAGAGGGTGTGTCATGGATCGTCATGGCGACACCGATTGAGCTCTCGAAGGAGCAGATCGCAGCCTTTACGCGGATCGTCCATGACAACAACCGTCCTGTGCAGCCACTGAATGGCCGGACGATCAAAACGGACGCCCTCACGATCACACCGAAGTAGCGGTCAGGGTGGTGTTGTGTGTCTAAAAGACAGCGCTAACGGCGCTGCTGTTGAGCGCTGATCCGAGCCGCCGGCCCGGTACTTCTCGGGTTCAATGTTCGATCAGGCGATTCTGAAGGGCATACTTCACGAGTTCCGCGGTCGAGTGCACGCCCAGCACGCTCATCAGCTCGTACTTGTGAGTCTCGACGGTACGGCTGGAGAGTTGAAGGATGGCGCCGATCTCCTTCATTCTCTTGCCCTCGACCACCAGCCGCAAGACGTCCAGCTGCCGAGCCGTCAGCTTGGGGCCGTCCGACGCGGTCGCATCCGCCATCCGTGCCATCACGTCCCTGGTGAGGACCGGGGTGAGATAGACGCGGCCCCGCAGCGCCTGGTGGACGGCGTTGACCAGCTCCTCGCCAGCCGAATCCTTGAGCAGAAATCCAGACGCCCCCGCGCGCAATGCCCGCGCCGCCAGCTCGGCGTCTTCGTGCATGGTGAGAACGATCACCCTCGTCTCGGGACTTGCCGCCTTCAAATGCGGTATGACCTCGAGGCCGCTCAGGCCCGGCATCGAAATATCGGTGACGATGATGTCGGGCCGATGCCGTTTCGCCGCATCGAGGAGCTGGCGGCCGTCGCCCACGGAACCGATCACATCGAACTGGTGATCGCGTAAGAGGCCGACCAGCCCCTCTCGAACGATCCTGTGATCGTCGGCAACGACAACGGTGTTCAGGCGCATCAAGATAAATGGCTCAGACGTTGACGATTTTGACGCTCCTCGCCCGGGCTGAAGTTCCGGGCGTGAAGCGGGTGGGCCCCGTACGTTTGGCTGATTCTATCTCTTTGGCGGCCGAGATGCCGAAACCCCTCATCACCAGCCATCGAGAGCCACTCACAGCCCATGGTCAGTTCAGCCACGGCGCCGGCGCATTGCCGGAGGAAATTGCACACGATTCCGGTTGTTTTGACGTGACCGGCCGGGCCAGGAATGGCCGTTCTCTTGCCCTACGACTCCGCCGTGGACTGTCGTATTCAGGTGCGGGACGAGGACGGCGTCAGGGTGGTCACCATCGCGGGCCGGTTGCTGAACGATCACGTCCCCGGCCTGCTCTCGGCGTGTGGAGAGCCCTCGACACTACGCCTGGACCTTACCGACGTGCTGTCCGTCGATGCGATTGCTGCCGATGCGTTGCAGCGGCTGCGGGATGCCGGCGCGCAACTCACCGGCGTCCCGACCTATATCCAGCTCAAACTCGATTCGATCGCTCGGCAGCCACGTCCGATATGACGCGAGCTGACGCCCGCCCACTTCACTTGTTACGAGGAGTATTCAGATGAAAAGAACCGCGCTGTTCCTTGCCGGCCTGCTGCTGGCGCCCATGGCCCTGCTCGCGCAGAAGACCAGCTTCGACTACGACAAGACCGCAAATTTCACCGCCATGAAGACCTACGCGCTGCAGGACGGAAAGAAGGTTGGCGATCCGCTCATCGACAACCGGATCACCGCTGCGATCGAAGCGGAACTCGCTGCCAAGGGGATGACACCAGCGGCCTCAGCACCGGACGTCTTCGTCACCTACCACGTCGCGTTCGACAAGAAACAGGACATCACGACCTACAGCACCGGTGGCGCGGGCTACTATCGGTGGGGCGGCGGCTGGGGTACAACCGACGTCCGGGTGAACGAAATCCTGGTGGGCACGCTCGTCATCGACATCGCCGATGCCAAGAAAAACGAGCTCGCCTGGCGAGGCATTGGCGTCAAGGAGGTCGACGTCCAGGCCAAGGCCGACAAGCGTGACAAGAACATCAATGGCGCGGTGAAGAAGATCCTCAAGAACTTCCCGCCGCCTGCTAAGAAATAGGCCTGACCTTCATTAGCAGGCTGCGATGAGTCCAAGGGCGCCGCGCGGCTCGGCCATTCCGTCGATTCCGGCGGTGCCGTTTCTGTCAGGGTGCGTCCGCGCCCGTGACCGCACTCGAGCGGGAGCAACTGCTGTCGATCGCGACCGAGTGCCGGGTGCCGCGCAACGCCAACGTGTTCGAGCGCGGCGAACCCGCGGAGGCGATCTACAGCATCATCGAGGGCGTGGCCCGCTCGTGGCGGCCGATGCCCTCCGGCGACCGGCATGTCCTTGCGTTTCTGCTGCAGCGAGATCTGGTGGGACTCGCCCGCCTTGGCCGCTACGTCAATACCGTCGAGGCGATCACGCCCCTGAAGTTGCTTCGATTCCCGACCGAGTCGCTCAGCTCCCTGCTGCGAGGCAACCCGGAGCTCCAGTTCAAGGTCCTGTGCCGCGTGACGCAGAAACTGCGTGAATCCCAGCGCCGGGGCGCGATCACCGCCCGCCGGGATTTGCACGGGCGCGTCGCCATGCTCCTCGGGATGATGGAGGAATCCCAGTCGGTCACGCCGAAGCCACCGGGGCGGATCTCAGTCCCCCTCAGCGCGTCCGACATCGCGGAATTCGTCGGCGCCAGCGCGCCGGCCGTGACCAAGGTGTTCCGGGACCTGGAACGCCACGGTATCCTCCAGCGTGAGGGCCGCCACATGATCCGGGTCGTCGACCGCAGCCGTTTCGTGAGTCTCGCCGAGGGATAATCACGGCTTCGCTGCCCATAAATGTTGAGTTCTCCATTGCGAGGCGTCATGCGCAAGTTTCCATCGTTGACCGGACTGATCCTGACTGGCTGGATCCTGTTGTTGGCCACGGCGTTCGCAGACATGAAAGTCAAGACCGACCACGATCCGGCCTTCGACTTCACGAACGCGCGCACGTGGGCGTGGAACGCGAAAGAACCCGGTCGCGTGATCACGGCACGCACCGCGAACGACAATCCCGAGGAGATCAAGTCGCGAGCCGAGCCGATCATCATGGCGGCGGTCTCGACCGAGATGGCGAAACAGAAGACTCTCCAGTCTGCCGGGAGCGAAGCACCGGATCTGACGCTGGCTTACTCGCTGTTGCTGACGCTCGGCTCGCAGTCTCAGCAGATGGGGCAATTTGTCCCGTCAACGATGGAGTGGGGGATAGTGCCGTTCAGCGGCGCGACCCAGTCACTGCGCGGCTTCGAACAGGGCTCGCTGCTGCTCGACATGTCGGCCAACGGCCAGATCGTGTGGCGAGGCGTTGCCCAGGCGGAGATCAAGCCGGGGATGGCTGCAGACAAACGGGCCGAACTGCTTCGCGAAGCGGTCCGCGTGGTCCTCGCCAAATATCCGCCGAAGCAGAAGAAATAGGAGAACCGACCGATGTTCCTCCCCAGCGTTAACGGCCTCACGCTCGCGGTGACCCTCGTCGGGCTGGTCGGCGCTCAGTCGGTGGCGACCGCGCCGGCCGTACCTGAGACCTTCACAGCGACCGCCCAGGTTGCGGGAGCCGCCGGCAGCATCGCGGCCACCATCAGGGTACGGGTCGACCGATATGTCATCGACTACGATCGCGACGCCATCCGCGCCGGTCTCAAGCATGGCGGTTACTCCGGATTCCTGACCGCGCTTCGTGCTGCGCCGGCGATCGGGTCTGTGAGCCTCGGCGACCAGAAGTTCATCGTCCGATGGGCAACACAGGAAGCGATTCCGAGCGGCCGGCGAATTGTTGTCATCACCGACAAGCCCATCGCGTTCGTTGGCGGCGCCGCGGTCGACGCAAAGCCCCGAGCCGGCTACGAAGTCGCCGTGATCCGGTTTGAGATCGACAAACAGGGACAAGGGCAGGGGGAGATGGCAGCCGCGGCCCGCGTCCGCCCGGGCGGCGACACGGGCGTGCTCATCGACGACTACGCCGAGGACCTGATCAAGCTGACGAAAGTCACTAAAGCGAACTGACGCCGCGTCCGAGCTTTACTTGTCCGGCGGCGGTGGCGGCGGCGTTGGCGGCGCTGGCTTCGGGGCGAAGCTGCCGCCGAGCGCGAGGTGTAGATTCACCCGCTGGATGCGTTGCTCGGCCCGGACCCGGATCAGCGCGGAGCGGGTCGAGGTCAGCGCGAGCTGCCGCTGCTCGACGAACCGCAGATCGGTACTGCCCACTTTGAATTGGGTCTGCACGAGACCGAGCGCCTGCTCGTTGTCCGACTGCGTCTGAATCAGGATCTGCTCCCGGTCGCGCGCCGCGATCTCGGCCGCGAGCGCACCTTCGACATCATTGAACGCGCGCAACCCGACGGCGGCGTATTCGGCCACCGACTGTTTCTGTTCGGCGGTGCGGATCTCCACCTGCGTCTTGAGCGCGCCGCCCTTGTAAATCGGTGCAACCAGGCTCGCGCCCAGGTTCCAGATGGGATTATCCCGACTCTTCAACACGAAGAGTTCGCTCGAGATCGCACTGACCCCGGTGGTAAGAGAAATAGTGGGGAGTCGTGCCGCTTTGGCTTCGCCGATCCGATTGAAGGCGGCGGCGACGCGCCGTTCCGCGGCGATGACGTCCGGCCGCCGCTCCAGTAACTCCGATGGCAAGCCTGCCGGGATTTCTCCAGGGAAACCAGGCAGCTGCGGCGTAGTCACCAATTCCGCGGCAGGGTAGCGCCCGAGCAGCAGTTCGAGGGCCCGGATGGCCTCGGTGCGTCCGAACTCCAGCTGCCGAAGCGCGTCACGATAGGTGCCGATGCCGGCCCGCGCGATCCACACTTCGCTTTGATCGCCGACGCCGACGCGGGCGCGTTCCTCCGCGAGGCGGACGAGCTCTTCGTTCGCGCGAATCGTTTGCCGCGCCGCTTCGACCTGCAAGCCTGCCTCGATGGCGAGGAACCAGCTCTTGGCGACGAGTGCCGCGATCGACTGGCGCGCGTATTCGAAATCGGCCTCGGCCGATAGGGCCTGCGCGGCACTGGCGGCCTTCCCGTAGCGCACGCGTCCCCAGAGGTCCAGTTCCCAACTCGCCGTCAGGACGCCACCCTGGATGCCCGACCCATCGCCGGACAGCTTGCCGCCGCCACGTGCAAGGACATCGACAGAGGGCCACAGCTTCGCTCCGGCCAGCTTGGCATAGAGATACGCCTGCTCGACGCGCGCGGCGCCCACCTTGAGGTCGGCGTTGTAAAGGAGCGCTTCTTCAACCGCCTTCACCAGCGCCTGGTCGTTGAACGTCACCAGCCAGTTGTCGAGAACAGCGCCGGTGGCGGGGCGTGCCGCCCATTGCTCAGGCACCTTCACCTGGGGCAGCGCCTGCTCTTTGAGCTCGGCCGCATCGGGCGGCGATCTCAGGATGCACCCCGAGGCCATCGCCGCCACCAGCCCGATGCCGAGCGGAGCCGCGACCGGCCGAAGCCGGCGCCGCGCAATCGAACGAAGACAAGTCATGGCCGTCGTCCTCAGTGCAGGCTGATGTGGTGCTTGATGATGACGTAGTCGAGGTACGACGTCGTCCTCAGCAGCACTTTGCGGATTAGATGGATCAGCTCGAGATGTTCGGTGTAGATCGCAGCAGACCCGCGCGCGCCCGCCGCCACAAACAGTGACTTGTCCTTGTCGGCGACGACGAGCTTGACCGGAAAGCGTCCCGGTGGCGGCGTGATGGCCGTGCGTGAGAGATCGCCCGACGCCTCCAGCTGCCCCTGTGCCTGCGCCCATATTACCGAGTCGACGTGCGCCTTGACGATGCGGCCCGGATAGGTGTCAAGCGTGATCTCCGCCTCGTTGCCGGCCACGACCTGGTGCAGCTCGTTCTGATTGAAGAGGGCAAAGATCTGGTATTCGTTGTCGACGAAGGTCATCACTTCGTTGAATGGCATGCCGGCGACGAAGAAGCCGGGCCGGAGCATGACATTCACCATGGTCCCGTCGGCTGGGGCGAGCACCGTCGTTTGCTCCAGGTTCCAGCGCGCGTTTGCGAGCTGGGCCCGGATCGTTTCGACTTGCGACTCGGCGACCCGAATCTGTGATTGGGCGCTGGAGATCTGCGCCTTGGCGCCTGCAACGGCGGCGAAATCCTTCCCGACCCGGCCAGAGAGCTTTTCCCGGATCTCCTGCTCGGCGGCTCGCCCTGCGGCGATCTGCCGTTCGAGTTCGGCGACGTTAGTCTGTGCCTGTTCGAGGTCGAAACGGTTGCCAGCACCGGACGCGCTGAGCTCCTTGTTCTGCGCGACTCGCTTCGTTGCCAGATCGAGCGATGCCTGCAGCGCCGCGACCTGGCTCGTCGCCTGTTTCAACTGCTCGTTCAACTGTCGCTCCGACGCGGCAGCATCAGGCAGGCGAGACTGGGATTCGCCGAGCTTCGCCTGCTCGGCGCCGACCTTGGCCTCTTCCGACGCCAGTTGCGCTTCGAGAGCCCGGACCTCCGCCGCATAAGGGGTCGGGTCGATGCGGAACAGGACGTCACCCTTCTTGACCGGCCGGTTGTTTTCGACCGGGACTTCGATCACCCGTCCCCGCACCTGCGACACGATCGGCACGACATACTTGATGACCCTGACGTCGGTGGTTGTCGGGGCGAAGATGTTCAGCAACAGGATGGTCGCCGCCAGCACGACCACCGGGAAGATCGCGACGCCAACTTTCCAGGGTGTCGTCCAGGGCAGCAGCTTGAACTTGATGAAGATCAGCCAGACGAAGAAGCAGTAGATACCGAGCAGCAGGATTTCCATTACCTCACCTCGCCTCGGTCGCCGTTCTCCAGCCGACTCTCGATCATGGCGAGGTCGGCGCGAATGGCGTCGAGCTCAGTCGCCGGCACGCCCCGTCCTTCAAGTGCGGCCACGCGCTGGCGGATGTCGGTGGTCGGGCTCTCCGGCTCCGCAAGACCGTGCTCTTTGAAGTAGTCCGGATGCTTGTCGGTCCCGTAGGCGAGTTTGTAGCCCACCGGCTTTGTGTACGCCCACAGCCACGCCAGTGGCCACAACAGCCCGCCGAAGACGAGTGAGAGGAGGCACAGCGTCTGAATTGCCTCGGTTTGTGGATGGTGACGCTTGTGCGCAATCTTTTCCGGCATCACGTGCACCATCCAGAAGACGACGATCAGCACCACCGGGACCACGAAGAGCACGAAGATGGCGACGTACGTGGCCATCTGGTCCGCGAGCTCGGGTGGGAGGAACGACGCATGTGCGTCAGCCGGTAAGGCCAGCGATAGGGCCGCGACAAGCAGACTGGCGGCCATCGTCCGCGCGGTGCGTCGAGCCCGTTTCGGGTGATTGAGAGCACGAGATGTCGGGTTCATGTGGGTCACCTGTCGCTTCGGCACAGCACGAGACGTGCCCGGGCGCGTGGCGATGAGGAAAGTCGCGAAGCCGTCGTGCAGGCTATGTTTTCTGCATCCGCGGCTCCGGTGTGGTTCGCGGCCAGCGCCGCGATGGCTCCGGTTTTCCGGGGCGCCTCCGTCATTCCGGGGGGTGTCGTCGATGGATTTGAGTATGCGGATGCGGCCGGCGTGACAATATAGCGGCGGAATACGGCTTGCTGTGAGACGGTTCTGCAACCGCGGACACGAGAGGTGTGCGATGACGACGAGTACAAACGGATTGAGGATAATTGCTGCGGCCGTCATCTCGGCCACCATGCTGACAACGGCTGCAGCCACGAGCGCCCAGGGCAGCGCCGAGGTGTTCACGGCAACGGCCGCCGTCAAGACCGCGAGCGGCGCCGCGGCGACCGCGCCGGTCAGCATCACGGTCGACCGGACGATGCCGCCGAAGGAAGCGGAAGCCCTGGTCGCCGCCTTCAAGTCTGGCGGTGCGGCCGCATTGCGGAAAGCGCTCACGGGCGTGCCGCCGACGGGCAGCGTGAAGATCGGCAGCGGCCAGGCGACGCCGACCCGGGTCACCATCGAACGAGCCACCGGCGATGGACGGCTGCTGACGATCGTGACCGATCGTCCCCTTGCCTTCCTGGGTGCCGGAATGCCCGGTGCCAAGGCAAAAGAGGGCTTCGACTTCGCCGTCATCGACCTGGTGCTCGACGCCTCAGGCTCCGGTTCAGGGACGATCGCGCCGGCCGCCAAGCTGAAATTGAACGGCAGCGCGCTGGTGGTCGAGGACTATGCCACCGAGGCGGTTCAACTGACGGCTGTCAAAAGAGCCAAGTAGGGCCCCGCGGCGCCCCCACATTTCGTGGGGGCGTCACGACATCCCGTGACCCAGCCGGCACGGGCCCACCGCCGTTCGCCACAGGATTGAAGCAACTCCTGCAGACTGAATAGTTTAGGGGGGGCTCCTCGACGCCGTTCGAGAAGGTACGACCTATGATGTCTTGGTCGGCACATGAGTCTCATGCACGGTCCGGCGCGAACCCCCAGCGAGTCCGACCTCCACGCAGTTGCCGAGCAGATGGGCGGAGCTCCGTCCTATCCGGGTCCGGCCCTCGCGTCATTCCAGGCTGATCCTCGCCACGGCGACGAAGCACTGCGACAGGCGCACGCCGAGGTTGATCGGCTACGTGCCCTGTTGCGGCCCGAAAGGGTGGAGACGACCAGCGAGGTCGACGCGTGTCTGGACATGCCGGACCTCGGGCGAAGTCCCGCGATCAGGCTGGTCCAGGAGCAACTGCGACAGGTCGCCGCGACCGATGCAACAGTGCTCCTGCTCGGCGAGACGGGGTCGGGCAAAGAAGTCATCGCATCCAAAATTCATGAGCTCAGCCGTCGCAGCGGCCGGGATATGGTCCGCGTCAATTGCGCCGCCATACCGGCCACGCTCATTGAAAGCGAGCTGTTTGGCCGCGAGAAGGGCGCTTATACCGGTGCGCTGACCCGCCAGGTCGGGCGCTTCGAGCTTGCCGACACCTCGACAATCTTTCTGGACGAAATCGGTGACCTTTCTCCCGACGTTCAGGTGAAGCTGCTTCGCGTGCTGGAGGACCGCCAGGTGGAGCGGCTGGGTAGCTCGCGCCCCATCAAGATCGACGCCCGCATCATTGCCGCCACGCACCGGGATCTCGAGAAGCGGATCGAGGCCGATACCTTTCGCGAGGACCTGTATTACCGGCTGAATGTCTTCCCGATTCGCGTGCCGCCGCTGCGCGAGCGCGTCGAGGACATTCCCATGCTGGTCTGGCGATTCGTCGAGGAGTTCTCCCGCGCATTCGGCAAGCGCATCGAGTCGATTGCGAAGGACAACATCGAGCAGCTGCAGCGCTACACCTGGCCCGGTAACGTCCGTGAGCTGCGCAACCTGGTGGAGCGAGCGTTGATCGTCTCGAGCGGCACGCGCCTGACGATCACGCTCCCGCCGCAATCGAGCGTGGCGTCGCGGCGGAGCGTCAAGCTCGCCGACGTCGAGCGTGAGCACATCAAGGCGGTCCTCGACAGCACCAGGTGGCGCATCCGCGGCGTCGGCGGCGCGGCTGACCAACTCGGGCTCAAGGCCACGACGCTCGAGACGCGGATGGCGAAGCTGGGCCTGCAGCGGCCTCGTCACTAGCCCCAACATTCCGGGCGTCCTCTGCGATTCGGGGGATCTGCACCGTGACGGGGAGGTGCGCTCGGCATGGCCAATTGACCGCAAGTCGAGGCGGTACAGGCGCATAGCCCGCAGGTGCGACCCCCGAAGGAAGCTGGTACGGCTGCTGCTCGTGGCTCGGGTCATGGTGCGCCTAGCCGTTGCCCTCGCGACGCCTGTAATTGCGAGACCCGAGGTTCTTCAGACCCTGCGGTTACTCGCCTCGCCTACCCGGGTCGAGCCCGGTTGCCTCGACTGCCGCGTCTGGTCCGACGATGACGACCCCATCGTCCACTACGTCGAGGAGTGGTCCACTGAAGAAGCGATGCGCCAACGGGTGCGGTCGGTCCGCTTTACCCAGTTGCTCGAGGTTCTCGAAGCCGCCGCGACGCCGCCGACGATCAACTTCGAGTTCGTCAACCAGACGAGAGGCCTGGACTACGTCGAGGAAGTCCGCCAACCTGATGACGAGAACGAGTCACATTTAGCCAGCCAGCCTCGCCGGAATTGCTGATGCGGGTGCGCCGCATCGGCCTCCGGCATTCCGGAGGCCGTCAACCATGAACGTCCATCCGATCTCCGCCGTGCTCACCGACGTCGATGGCACCCTCGTCACGAAAGACAAGATGCTGACGCCGCGAGCCATCGCCGCCGTCAACCAGCTTCGCGCCCGCGGTGTCGTCTTTACGATCTGCAGCAGCGGTTCGCCCCGTGCTTTGCAAAGGCTGGTGGAACCGTTGCACCTGACGATGCCGATGGCCGCCTTCAACGGCGGCGTGATCGTGCTGCCCGACTTGTCCGTGCTCGACGAGCGCGCCATCCCTGATTACCTGGCGCCCGCGATCGTCGACGTCATCGAGAACCACGGGCTCGAGGTGTGGGTCTATACGGCAAAGGACTGGTACGTGCGCTCGCGCGCCGGCGCGTTGGTGGAGCGGGAGGCCTCGGCCAGCCAGGCGGAACCCTCCGTGACCAATTCGATCGAGGGGGTGCTCGCGGGGGTTATCAAGATCGTTGGTGTCAGCGATGATCATGAGCGCGTGGCGGCATGCGAGACCGCCCTGCAAGCCACGTTCGGGAACCAGATCTCGGCGACCCGCTCACAACCCGACCATATTGACGTCACCCACTCCAGCGCCAACAAGCGGACGATCATCGACCGGCTGGCTCGATATCTGAAGATCCCACGGGAAGCCATCGCCACGATCGGTGACCCACACGACGATGAAGGCTTCGCCAGCGCGGTCGAGCGCGACATTCTGCCGCGGGCCCACGCGGCCGGCACCGATGTGATGAAGGCAACCGGACAGCTGCACCGGCTCGGGCAGAGCCTGTGGCTCGACAACATCACGCGGGACCTGCTGTCGTCCGGAACGCTGCAGCACTACATCGACGACCTGTCGGTCACGGGGCTCACATCGAACCCCACGATCTTCGAGCAGGCGATCAAGAACAGCACGTCCTACGACAGCGCGATCACGGCAAAGCTGGCGGAAGGGAAGTCTGGTGAGTCGCTGTTCTTCGAGCTCGCCATCGACGATCTGACCCGCGCCGCCGACCTCTTTCGGCCGATCCATGACCGAACTAACGGCATGGACGGCTGGGTCTCGCTCGAGGTGTCGCCGCTGCTGGCGTACGACACGGCCGGGACCATTGCCGATGCCAAGCGCCTGTTCGCCATGGCCGCCCGGCCCAACTTGATGATCAAGATTCCGGGGACGGCTGAGGGCCTGCCGGCCATCGAGGAAGCGATCTTCGCCGGCATCCCGATCAATGTCACGCTCCTGTTCTCGCGCGAGCACTACTTTGCCGCTGCCGAAGCGTTCCTGCGGGGCATCGAACGCCGGATCGAGGCCGGGCTGCCGCCCGACGTTGCCTCAGTCGCGTCAGTCTTCATCAGCCGGTGGGATTCGGCGGTAGCCACCACACCAGGGGTCCCGCGCAACCAGCTTGGGATCGCCGCGGCCCAGCGCACCTACAAGGCCTATCGTGCGCTCCTCAGCTCGCCGCGGTGGCAGCGGATCTACAACGCCGGCGCGCGGCCACAACGGCTGCTGTGGGCCAGCACCGGTACGAAGGATCCGAAGATCTCCGATGTCACGTATATCGCGGCGCTGGCCGCCCCCTTTACCGTCAACACCATCCCAGAGAAGACACTGATCGCACTCGCGGATCACGGTGAGGTGCCGGGACTGCTGCGGGCCGATGGCGGCGGCTGCGAGGAGGTGCTCGCCCAATTCACTCGCGCCGGGATCGATCTGCAGGCCCTCGCGGTCCGACTCCAGACCGAAGGCGCCGAGTCGTTCGTGAAATCATGGCACTCCTTGATGGCGGTGATCGGTTCGAAGAGCGCTGCGCTGGCGAAGACAGGATCCAGATGACACTCGATAGCGGGCAACTGACGGACCAACCAGTCTGGAAGGCTCTGGAGGAACACCATCGCGACGTCGGCGAGGTGCATCTGCGCGACCTGTTCGCGCAGGACCCCAAGCGGGGCGAGCGGCTGACGGCAGAAGCCGCCGGCGTGTATCTCGACTATTCGAAGAACCGCGTCACCGACAAGACGCTGCAACTGCTGCTCGCACTGGCGGAGCAGCAGGGGCGTCACCGCGCAAATCGAGGCCATGTTCCGTGGCGACAAGATCAACCTCTCGGAGCAGCGATCCGTCCTTCACGTGGCGCTCCGCGCGCCGCGTGGCACGCCGATGCTCGTCGACGGTGAGGATGTCGGGGTGAAGGTCCATGCCGTCCTCGACCGCATGGCGGATTTTTCGAACCGCGTTCGCAGTGGCGCGTGGAAGGGCCACACGGGGAAGCCGATCCGCACGGTGGTGAACATCGGCATTGGCGGCTCTGATCTGGGCCCGGTCATGGCCTACGAGGCCCTGAGGTTCTACAGCGAGCGCCGCCTCGCATTCCGCTTCGTCTCGAATGTCGACGGCACCGACTTCGCCGAAGCGGTTCACGACCTGGATCCTGGCGAGACCCTGTTCATCGTCTCGTCCAAGACTTTCACGACGCTCGAGACGATGACCAATGCCGCGAGCGCACGCGCGTGGTCACTGGCCGGCCTCGGCGGTGCCGAGGCGTCGGTGGCGAAACATTTCGTCGCCGTCTCCACCAATGCCGCGGCGGTGAAAGCCTTCGGCATCGATACCGCGAACATGTTCGAGTTCTGGGACTGGGTCGGTGGCCGCTATTCGATGGAGTCGGCGATCGGTCTCTCGACAATGGTCGCGATCGGTCCCGGCCACTTCCGGGCCATGCTCGACGGCTCCCGCGAGATGGACGAACACTTCCGCACCGCGCCCTTCGGCCGGAACCTGCCGGTCCTCATGGCCCTCATCGGGATCTGGAACATCAACTTTCTTGGCGCGCACACCGTCGCGGTGCTGCCATACGAGCAGTACCTGAAGCGGTTCGCCGCTTACCTTCAGCAGTTGACGATGGAGAGTAACGGCAAGCACGTGACGCTCGATGGCGACCAGGTCTCGTACGACACCGCGCCGGTGTACTGGGGTGAACCAGGCACCAACGGTCAGCACTCGTTCTATCAGCTGATCCACCAGGGTACCCGGTTGATTCCGTGCGATTTCATCGCGTTCGAGGAATCGCTCAACCCGCTCGGGGCCCACCACGACATCCTGCTCGCCAACGTGATTGCGCAGGGTGAAGCGCTCGCATTCGGAAAAACCACCGACGAGGTGCGACTCGAAGGCTCGCCCGAGTGGCTCGTGTCGCATCGGACCTTCCAGGGGAACCGCCCGTCGAACACGTTGCTGCTGTCGCGGCTGACGCCGGCAGCACTCGGCCGGCTGATCGCGCTCTACGAGCACATCGTGTTCACGCAGGGTGTGATCTGGAACGTCGGCTCGTTCGATCAGTGGGGCGTGGAGTTGGGCAAACTGCTGGCGCAGCGGATCGTCCCGGAGCTGGGGGACAAGGCGGATCCCACGCTCGGTCACGACAGTTCCACTAATGCACTGATTCGGCGCTACTGGAAAGCGAAGCGGCGAGGGTCTGACGCCCCTGGAAACTGACAGCTATCGCAAAGGGGTTATGGCCGACTCACAGTCCGACGCGCTCGTGTTCTTTGGCGCCACGGGTGACCTGGCGTTCAAGAAGATCTTTCCCGCGCTGCAGGCGATGGCCGTGCGCGGGGACCTCAACGTCCCGGTGATCGGGGTGGCCAAGGCGGGCTGGACCCTCGACCAGCTGCGCGCTCGCGCGCAAGCCAGCGTCGAGAAGCACGGCGGGCTGGACCGCGACGGGTTCGCACACCTGCTCGCGAACCTTCACTATGTCGATGGCGACTATCGGGATGCGTCGACGTTCCAGGCGCTGCGGCGGGCCCTTGGTGATGCCATGAACCCCGCGCACTACCTGGCGATCCCGCCCCCGCTCTTCGGACCGGTGGTTGAACAACTGGCCCAGTCCGGCTGCGCACAGGGTTCACGGGTCGTCGTCGAGAAGCCATTCGGGCAGGATCTCGAGTCGGCGCGCGCACTCAACAGAACGCTGCTTGGTGCGTTCAAGGAAGCCGACATCTTTCGCATCGACCATTACCTGGGTAAGCGGCCGGTTCACAACATGCTCTTCGTCCGCTTTACGAATCCGGTGCTGGAGGCGTTCTGGAATCGGGAGCACGTCGAGAGCGTCCAGATCACGATGGCGGAGGCGTTTGGCGTCGACGGCCGAGGCGCCTTCTACGAGGCGACCGGGGCCATTCGCGATGTCGTCCAGAATCACCTCTTCCAGGTCCTGAGCAACCTGGCGATGGAGCCACCGGCGAGGTTGGACAGCGAGTCGCTACGGGACGAAAAGGCGAAGGTCCTCAAGGCCACCCGCGCCCTCTCGTCCGACGACGTCCTGCGCGGCCAGTTCCGTGGCTACCGCGATGAGCGTGGCGTCGCGGCCGATTCACAGGTCGAGACCTTCGCGGCGATCCGGCTTCACATCGACTCGCCGCGGTGGCATGGGGTGCCGTTCTACATCCGCGTCGGCAAGTGTCTGCCGGTGACCGCCACCGAGGTAATCGTCCGCCTGCGCCAGCCGCACGTGGTGTTTCCGACCGCGCTGCCGTTACCGAACTATTTCAGGTTCCAGTTCATGCCCAGGCTGACGGTGGCATTTGGCATCACCGCGATGGATGCTGCCGATCAGATGATCGGCCAGCGCGTCGAGCTGGTCGCCAGCCGGCAACCGGCCGCCGACGAGCGGGCGGCGTACGATCGCGTCCTCACTGACGCACTCGCCGGCGACGCCACGCTCTTTGCCCGCATGGACTACGTCGAAGAAGCCTGGCGCATCGTCGATCCTGTGTCGAAGGCGAACGCGCCGGTCACCGAGTACGAGCCCGGAACATGGGGTCCAGAAGATCCGGCGCGCGACGTTGCGCCGCCGGACGGCTGGGCCAACCCGACCACCACGAGCGGAGCCTGATCTCGTGAGAGACGCTGATCAGCAGGGATCATCACCGTCTGCAGAGCGCGCCCGGCTCGAATCGGGACGCGAGTGGAACTCGCCATGGCGGCTGTGGGGGCCATATCTGAGTGAGCGACAGTGGGGAACTGTGCGCGAAGACTACAGCCACGACGGCGATGCGTGGCGGCACTTCACGCACGACCAGGCGCGCTCACGCGCGTACCACTGGGGCGAAGACGGTCTCGCCGGTTTCTCAGACATCAAGCAGCGGCTCTGCTTCGCGGTGGCGCTGTGGAACGGGAAAGACCCGATTCTGAAGGAGCGCCTCTTTGGTCTGACCAATGGCGAAGGCAATCACGGCGAGGACGTCAAGGAGTACTACTTCTACCTCGACTCGACGCCGACCCACTCCTACATGAAGTGGCTCTACAAGTATCCCCAGAGCGCCTTTCCGTACGGCGATCTGGTTACAACCAACGCCCGCCGGACCCGCCAGGAGTTCGAATACGAGCTCATCGACACCGGTGCCTTCAACGACGACCGCTACTTCGATGTCGTCGTCGAGTACGCCAAGTCTTCGCCCGAGGAATGCTTCATCCGCATCACGGTCACAAATCGTGGCCCAGAGAGCGCGACGATTCATCTGCTGCCGTCGTTGTGGTTCCGCAACACCTGGTCCTGGTGGGACCACGTGGAAAAACCGCGAGTAAGTGTGGCGCAAGGGAGCAAAAGCACGAGCGTCATCGCCGCGTTTCACGAAGAACTGGGCGAGCGGTGGCTGCACTGCGACGAAACGCCGGTGCTGCTGTTCACCGAGAATGAGACGAACAACGAGCGCTTGTTCGACGGCGTCAACGCCAGCCCCTACGTCAAGGACGCGTTCAACGCCTTCATCGTTGACGGACGGACCGACGCGGTCAACCCGGCAGCGACGGGGACCAAGGCCGCCGCCTACTACCAACGGGAAGTCGGGGCCGGCCAGTCGGTGTCGGTGCGTCTCTGTCTCACCGACGCACCGGCCACGGCGCGTCCCTTCGCTGCGTTCGAGAAGACGATGGACGCCCGGCGCGCAGAGGCGGATGAGTTCTATCGAACGTGCACGCCTGAGACCGCGAGCGAGGATGCTGCGCGCGTGATGCGCCAGGCCTTCGGAGGCATGTTCTGGACCAAGCAGGTACTACTTCTTCGACGTGAACAAGTGGCTGCGTGAACACGGCGTCGATCCGTTCGACGCACCGGCCTCGAGTCCGGTCAGGAACCGCCACTGGTTCCACATGTACAACGACGATGTCATCTCCATGCCGGACAAGTGGGAGTACCCGTGGTACGCGGCCTGGGATCTGGCCTTTCATGCGGTGGCGCTCTCCGACGTCGATCCCGACTTCGCCAAGCATCAACTCAACCTGATGCTCAAGGCCCGATTCCAGCACTCGAATGGCCAGCTGCCCGCCTACGAGTGGAACTTCGGCGACGTCAACCCGCCGGTGCACGCCTGGGCAACGTTGTTCCAGTACCGGATCGAGCAGGCCAGGCGCGGCACCGGCGACATCGATTTCCTGAAGCGGGCCTTCGGCAAGCTGCTGATCAACTTTACGTGGTGGGTCAATCGCAAAGACAGGCTGGGGAAGAGTGTCTTCGAGGGTGGATTTCTAGGCCTCGACAACATCGGCGTCTTCGACAGAAGCGCTGAGCTGCCGACGGGCGGCCATCTCGAACAAGCCGACGGCACCGCGTGGATGGCGATGTTCTGCCAGAACATGCTCGGAATCGCCATCGAGCTTGCCGCGCACGATCCTGCCTACGACGATCTCGCCTATAAGTTTGCCGAACACTTCCTGTGGATCGGGTCGGCACTGAACAAAGGCGGCAATGATGGGATGTGGGATGAAGTGGATGGCTTCTACTACGACGTGCTCCGGCTGCCGGATGGCAGTGCCCATCGGCTGAAGGTCCGTTCCCTGGTCGGGTTGTTGCCGCTCTGCGCCACGACCGTCATCGAGGCGGAGCAACGCGACCGCGTGCCAAGCCTCGGCCGGGCATTCCGGCTCCGCACGACGCTGATGCCGGAACTGCTCCGCGGTATTCACCCGGCCGGTCCGGAACACCGCGGCGCCAAGGGGCGGACGATGGTTGCAGTCGTCGACTCGGCACGCCTGCGCCGGATCCTCTCACGCCTGCTCGACGAAGAGGAGTTCCTCAGTCCGCATGGCATCCGCTCGGTCTCGCGCTTCCACGATGCGCATCCATACGTCGCACAGGCGGGCGGCAAGGAGTACCGGGTCGCGTATCAGCCCGCCGAGTCCGACAGTGGCATGTTCGGCGGCAACTCCAATTGGCGTGGACCAGTCTGGTTCCCGATGAACATTCTGCTGGTCCGGTCGTTGCTCCAGTTTGATGCCTACTACGGGGACTCCTTCAAAGTGGAATGCCCAACCGGTTCCGGCACGCTCATGACGCTCGGCGAAGTCGCGATCGAGATCTCCAACCGGCTGCAACGGATCTTCCTCCGCGATGACAGTGGCCGCCGTCCCGTGTTTGGTGGCACTGACAAGTTCCAGGCAGATCCGCACTGGCGTGACTGCATCCCCTTCTACGAGTACTTCCACGGCGACAACGGTGCCGGGCTCGGCGCCAGCCATCAGACCGGATGGACGGCTTTGGTCGCATTGCTGGCGCAGGTGTTTGGCCCGGCGACGGCAGATCCGGCGCTTCTTCTCAGGGACGCACCATGATGTTCGAAGTGCTGCGCGACGTTGACCTGGTGGCACGCCGCGCGGCGGAGATCATCGCGACGGAGGCGCAGGCCGCCGTGATGGCGCGCGGCCGCTTCGTGATTGCGGTCAGCGGCGGCCGGACGCCGTGGGCGATGCTGCGGGCCCTGGCTGCCTTGGACATGCCCTGGCCGCAGGTGCACATGCTGCAGGTCGACGAGCGCGTCGCACCGGCGCATCATCCCGACCGCAACCTCACGCAATTGACTGAGAGCATCGCTCCGTTTGCGAATCCGGGCGCGCCACAGATCGATCCGATGCCTGTCGAATCGAGCGATCTCGATGAGGCCGCCCTCCGATATGCGCGGACCGTTGCGGACGCTGCCGGCTCCTTCCCTCCGATCCTTGATCTCGTGCACCTGGGCCTCGGGATCGACGGACATACCGCGTCGCTGGTGCCGGGTGATCCTGCGCTCGCCGTGAACAATGCCGACGTGGCCGTGACGGGACCATACGGCGGGCGGCAGCGAATGACCTTGACCTATCCCGTCATCAACCGGGCGCGACGGATCCTCTGGGTGATCACCGGGGCCGACAAGGCAGCGATGCTCGTCCGGCTCCGTCAGGCCGATCCCTCAATCCCCGCGGGCCGTGTTCGGCAGGATCATGCGGTGGTGCTCGCCGACGACGCGGCGGCGCGGTGGGGAGAACGATCATGACCACGAGTCCAGACACAATCGCTGAGACAGAGATGGCGCAGCTCGCCATCAACACCATCCGCACCTTGTCGATGGATGCCGTGCAGGCGGCCAACTCCGGCCATCCGGGCACACCGATGGCGTTGGCGCCCCTGGTCTATACGATCTGGAACCGGCTCCTGCGCTTCGATCCGCACGATCCGATCTGGCCCAACCGCGACCGGTTCGTCCTCTCGAACGGTCATGCCTCGATGCTGCAATGGGCGATGCTGCACCTGACCGGAACACGGGCGGTCAACGCCGACTATGAGCGGCTCGGCGAGCCCTCGGTCACGCTCGAGGACATCCGCCGGTTTCGGCAGTGGGGCAGCAAGGCGCCGGGGCATCCGGAATATCGCCTGGTTTCAGGCGTCGAGACGACGACGGGACCGCTCGGCCAGGGAGTCGCGACCAGCGTCGGGATGGCGATCGCCGAGCGATGGCTGGCTGACAGATATAACCGTCCCGGTCTCGAACTCTTCGACTACGACACCTATGCGGTCTGCGGTGATGGCTGCCTGATGGAAGGCGTCAGTGCCGAAGCTGCCTCCCTGGCCGGCCACCTTGGCCTCGATCGCCTGTGCTGGATCTTCGACAACAACCACATCACGATCGAGGGCAGCACCGATCTGACCTTTACCGAAGATGTCGGGGCGCGTTTCGTCGCATACGGGTGGAACGTGCTGCGGGTTCCCGACGCCAACGATATTGATGCGATTGAGCAGGCGCTGCGGCTGTTCCGCGAGACCAAGGGCAAGCCCACCTTCATCATCCTCGACAGCGATATTGGCTACGGTTCGCCCAACCGCCAGGGAACCGCGGCGGCTCACGGTGAACCGCTTGGCGCTGAAGAGATCCGTCTCACCAAACGCGTCTATGGCTGGCCGGAGGACGCCGCGTTCCTCGTCCCCGACGGCGTGCGCGAGCACTTCGACGCCGGTATCGGCCGCGCGCGGTGCCGAGGCGCGGCGTACATGGACGGAGCTGTTTAGCCGGTATCGAGCCGAGTACCCTGCCGCGGCGACCGAGATCGATCAGATGCAGCGCCGCGGCCTGCCGACGGATTGGGACCGTGATCTGCCGGTGTTCCCCGCGGATCCCAAGGGGGTTGCGGGACGCGAGGCTTCCGGCACGGTTCTGAACGTTGTCGCGCAGAACGTGCCCTGGCTGCTCGGTGGCTCAGCCGATCTCGGGCCGTCGAACAAGACGACGCTGAAGTTCGAGGGCGCGGGCGATCTCCAAGCCGCGACACCAGGCGGTCGGAACGTCCACTTCGGGGTCCGCGAGCATGCGATGGGATCGATCATGAACGGCCTGTCGCTCTCGAAGTTGCGGCCGTTCGGCGCGACCTTCTTCATCTTCAGCGACTATGCGCGCCCGGCGATCCGTCTCTCGGCACTGATGGAACTGCCGACGATCTTCGTCTTCACGCACGATGCGATGGGTGACGGAGAGGACGGCCCGACCCATCAGCCGGTCGAACACCTGGCCTCGCTTCGAGCCATTCCCGGCCTCGTCACCCTGCGGCCGGGCGACGCCAACGAAGTGGTCGAGGCGTATCGCTACATCATGCCGCTGCGCCATGAGCCAGCGGTGCTGGTGCTGTCGCGCCAGCCGCTGCCGACGCTCGATCGAAGCAAGTACGCCTCGGCTGCCGGTCTCGCGCGCGGCGCCTACGTCCTGGCCGACCCGCCCGGCGGCAAACCGGTCGTGATCCTGATCGCCACCGGCAGCGAAGTATCGCTGGCGGTCGAGGCGCACGAGCGGCTCCTCTCAGAGGGAATCCAGTCGCGCGTGGTCTCGATGCCTTCGTGGGACATCTTCGAGCATCAGCCGAAGGACTACCGCGATCTCATCCTGCCGCCCGAAGTCAGCGCACGCGTCGCCATTGAGCAAGCCTCAGCTTTTGGCTGGGAGCGCTACGTTGGCCGAACCGGGCACGTCATCGGGATGCAGACCTTTGGCGCGTCGGCGCCGCTCAAAGCGCTGCAGCAGGAGTACGGCTTTACCGTCGACCGCGTCGTCGGAGCCGCCCGGAACCAGCTGTCGCTGGCGCCGAAATCGTGATCACCATCGCCGGAAGGGACATCCACATGTATCGATTGCCACTGACCGTTACCGCGACCGTTGTCGCCGTCACCATCGTCTCCGCTGCGCCCAAGTTCATCTCCGTCTGGAAGTCTCCGGAGGCCGGTTCCGCGAGCTTCGCGGGGAAGAAGGTCGCGGCCCTTGTCATCAGCAACGACGAGTCGCTGCGTGTGGCGGGCGAGGAGGCACTGGCTCGTGAACTGACTGCGAAGGGTCTGCAGTCGGTGGCCACCTATCGCATCGCACCGAAGGAGGAGCTGCAGGTCCCGGACCGGGCCAAGGTCTGGTTCGAGAAGGCGAACGTCGAGGGTGTCGTCGCGATGCGTCCCGTCAGCGAGGAGAAGCGCACGACCTACACGCCGAGCACATGGACGAATCCGTATTACAGCAGCCTGTGGGGATACTACGGCTACGGCTGGGGGAGCACGTATAACTTAGGGTCGATCGATCGCGACACGGTCTACGTCGTCGAGACCACGATCTACAGCGTGCCAGCCAACAAGTTGCTGTGGGCCGGGGTCAGCGAGACCAAGAACCCGAAATCCCTTCAGCAGTTCGTCGAAGACCTGGTCAAGGAGTCAGTGAAGGAACTGCAGAAACAGGGATTCGCCAAGAGCCTCGGCAAGTAGGAAGAAGCCGCGCCGCTAATCCGCCATCTGTGCTTGCGAATGTCGCGTCGGGATCGATGAGCGGCGACAGGTAGGTCCGATCGGCAATCACGGCACGGATGGCCTGCATGAGCTCGTCGCCTGCGGCCTGTTTGATGACGTAGCCCGACGCACCGCCGCGGATGGCGCGGTCGGCAAGTCGCGGGTCTGCGTCGACTGTCAGGATGATGAACCGGGCGGTGGAGCCTTCCGCTTTGAGCTGGCGCATGGCGTCCAGCCCGCTCATCGCCGGCATCGCGACATCCGTCACGATGATGTCGGGACGGAGCCGGCGAGCGCTTTCCACCAGCGCTGCGCCGTCGCTCACCTGGCCGATCAACTCGGTGTCGTCGGCGAGAAGGTGACTCAACGCCAGGCGAACGGCGGCATGATCGTCTGCGAGTAGTACCCTGGGTTTCACGCTCCTAAGAACATAGCATTCGTTCCGACGGGGCGGTAACGGCCCATCGTGATCGTTCCCGGCGGGCGGTAACCGAGAGCCGGTCTGACCGCATTTCTGAGGATTAGTCGCTGCCAGCCGCTCGGCTCCGCAATATTGGAGATCCTCAGGCACTTCGAGTGGTTCGGCCCTGAGAACCCCCGGCAGGGCCCTTGGCCGACACTCTCAACACCTGTGATGCAAGGGCATAGACCCGTTGACGGCGGCCGCTCGAGTTGCTGGCATGTCCACTGCACTTCGCAGAGTCCGGGGGAATTTGTCCCTCTCGCAAAACAGGAGAAGCACGTAATGTCAAGAACGGCTGTTCTCATCGCGGCAATGTTGCTCGCCACCATCCCCGCCGCGGCGCAGGATGTCAAGCCGGTCGAATTCCAGATCGGCGGCGGCATGACCTTCCCGAACTCCGAAGTCCGGGACTTCCTCGGCGACGGCTATAACTTCAATATCGGACTGACCTTCAATGTGAACCCCAACGTCGGCATTGAGACGCTCTACAGCTTCAACGGCCTCGGCCAGAAGCAGATCTCCATTCCGGTGAGCCAGACGCCCATCGACAGCACCGTCCCGACCGACTTCTTCGGCGACATGAACATGCAGTTCGGGACGGTCAACCTCGTCGTCCGGAAGTCGACCGGCGGGGTCAGACCCTACATGGTGACGGGCGTGGGCATCTATTACCGCCCGATCACGGTGACGACACCCGCGGTCGGCTTCGGTCCCGGGCTACTGCAACCCCTACTGGTATTACTGCAGCTCTGGCGGTTTTGTCCCGGTCGACGAAGTCGTCGGCGAGCGCAGCTCCACCGACTTCGGCATGGACATCGGCGGCGGAATCACGTTCGCGAATGTCTTCTTTGTCGAGGCGCGCTATCACTACATCTGGGGTCCGAGCGTGGGCGGCGGCGACACAGGATTTGAGGAGAAAAAGGCGAACGGCCAGTTTCTTCCGATCACCGTCGGGTTCCGCTTCTAGCGGATTGCACCGTCGGTCATCAGACCGACGTCTAGGCAGCACACGGATAGCCATGAGCGCCACTACGCTTGGATGTCACTGACGGACCGGCCGAGAGTCAACCAGCAGATTTTTCGCTGGTTCTCGGCGGTCCGTTGTATCAGCTCTGGCGCGGCACGCGGCTGGCTGACGACACGCTGCATCTGCTGCATCGACGCATCCTGGCGATGGTCGTGGTTGCGTGGCTGCCGCTGCTGCTACTGTCGGTCTGGTCGGGATATGCCTGGGGCGACAGCGTCAGGCTTCCGTTTCTGTTCGATGTCGAGATGCACATGCGGCTGCTGGTCGCAGTGCCGCTGCTGGTTGTGGCCGAACTGATCGTCCACCAGCGCATGCGCCTGGTGCGAGCCCAGTTCCTTGTACGTGGCCTGATCCCGGACCAGGCTCGGGCGCAGTTCGACGGCGCCGTCGCGGCGGCCATGCGCCTGCGCAACTCAGTCGCCGCGGAAATCATCCTCATGGCCATCGTCTACGTGGTCGGGGTGGGCTTCGTCTGGCGAACGCAAGGGGCGCTTGACGTGGCGACCTGGTACGGGTCGGCGATCGACGGGACATGGCGGCCGTCGCCGGCGGGGTGGTGGCTGGGGCTGGCGAGCCTGCCGATCTTTCAGTTCCTGCTGGTGCGCTGGTACTTCCGGGTGTTCATCTGGGCGCGCTTTCTCTGGCACGTCTCACGAATCGACTTGCGCTTCATGCCGATGCACCCGGACCGTTGTGGCGGTCTCGGTTTTCTCGGCGGAGTGAGTCATGCCTTCGCACCGGTGCTGGTCGCGCAGGGCGTCATCCTGGCCGGAACGATCGGCAATCGGATTTTCTATGCCGGCGCGACCCTACCCCAGTTCAAGCTCGAGCTGATTGCGATGGTTGCGGTGATGGTGTTCGTCGGTACTCGGACCGTTGCTGGTGTTCGCGCCGCAACTCGCAGCCGCCAAACGGACCGGGCTGCGTGAGTACGGCGCGCTGGCGCAGTCGTACGCGCGCGAGTTCGATCGTAAATGGGTGCGGGGTGGGGCAGCGCCCGACGAACCCTTTATCGGCAGCGCCGATATCCAGTCCCTCGCCGATCTTGGCAACAGTTTCGAAGTTGTGAAGGAAATGCGGTTCGCGCCGTTTACAATGCAGACCGTGCTCCATCTGGCCATCGCCACGCTCGCGCCGGTCGTGCCGCTGATGCTGACGATGATCTCGCTCGAGGAACTGGTCCAGCGGCTGCTGACGATGGTGTTCTGATGAAGGGGCGGTGGCTGATCGCACTTGCTGTCTTGCTTCTGCCGCCCAACGCCTCCGCCCAGGAACTCGAACCCGGCGCCTACTGGCCGATTCCACGGGGCCTCAACATCGTCACGATCGCCGACACTTTCAACTGGGGGGATCTGTCGTTCGAGCCGTCGGCACCGATCGAGGACGCCAGCGCCACGATCAATACGACCGCATTTATCTACACCCGTGGGTTCAGTCTGGCTGGACGCTCGGCCAACGCCGGCGTCGTCTTGCCGGTCGTCGCGGGCCATCTCGAGGGCCTGTTGCTCGGACAAGCAGGCGGAGGCCGATCGCTTCGGACTCGGCGACCCCAGACTGCGGATGGCGATGAACCTTTATGGCGCGCCCTCGATGACGCCCAAAGAGTTCGGCGCATATCGACAACGGACCTTGATTGGCGTCAGCCTCACCGTCGCGCCTCCGCTCGGCCAGTACGACTCGGCCAAACTGATCAACATCGGCACCCACCGATGGTCGATCAAGCCGGAGCTGGGCCTCTCGCGCGCCCTCGGCCGGTGGGTGGTCGAGGGGATGGCCGGAGCGTGGTTCTTCACGGAGAACGACGATTTCTTCGGCGGCCGGAGGCGCGAGCAGGCGCCCATCGTCGCCACCCAGTTCCACCTGACGTACAGGTTCACTCGCACTATGTGGTTGGGCGGGAATGCCAATTACTATACCGGTGGGCGGACGACCCTCGACGGGGAGGAGAACTTCGATCTCCAGCGCAACTCCCGCGTCGGCGCGACCTTTTCTTCCGCACTCGGCCGTGGTCAGGCGATCCGGCTCTCGGTGAGTCGAGGCGCGTTCACGACGATCGGCGCCGCTTTCACTTCACTCGGTGCCAGTTACAGCTACGCGTGGGTACGTTGACAAGGACACAAACCATGACTGCTTCATCCATTTGCCGCTCGCGTCTGCCGCACCAGCGCGGCGCTGCTGGCGTTGACGTTCGTCCACGCCTGTTCAGGGGAAAAGGAGCCGGCGAGCGGGAACCGCGACGCCGCCGGCGGCGGCTGCACCCGCCACACCCGCTGCCGGGAGCAACGCCGAACGATTCCGATGCGCCGATCCCGCCGACCCCGTCGCCCTACGACGCCTTGCCTGAGGCCGTGCGGGCGATGGCCGACAAGCCGTTCGTCGGGGACTTCGATGAGCTGGTGAAGCGGCGCTTGATCCGCGTCGCGGTGACTTTCAACCGCACGCACTACTTCCTGGACAAGGGGCAGGAGCGCGGCATGACCTACGAAGCGTTGAAGGCCTTTGAGACCGATCTGAACACCGACCTCAAGACCGGGAACCTCAAGGTCCACGTCATGATCGTGCCGATGCCGCGCGACCAGCTCCATGCTGCGCTGATAAACGGCAAGGTCGACATGGTCGCCGCCATGGTGACGGTCAGACCAGAGCTCGAGAAGGTGGCCGCGTTCTCAGCCCCGACGCGCACCAACGTGAGCCAGGTCGTGGTTACCGGCCCCGGCGCGCCGGCCATCGCTACAGTTGACGATCTTGCCGGTCAGGAGGTGTTCGTTCGACGACCGGGTGCGTACGATGAGAGCCTCCTTCAGCTGAACACACAGTTGAAGGCAAAGGGTACGGCCGGAAGTGATCATCACGGCCTTGCCGGGCGTGCTCGAAGACGATGACATCCTCGAGATGGTGAACGCCGGCCTGGTACCGATCACCGTGGTGGACGACTATCTCGCTCAGTTCTGGAGCCAGGTCTTCACTGACATGACCGTTCACAAGGACGTCGCTGTGCGGACCGGCGGCAACCTGGCGGTGGCGTTTCGCAAGGACAATCCGCGGCTGCGCGAGGTCGTTCAACACGTGGCTCGCCAAGCACGGCAAGGGGGACGGCTTCCGCAATGTCGTTGAACGTCGGTATCTGCAGAGTGTCAAATACGCCAGGAATGCAGCGGCTGACGCCGAGCGCCGGAAACTCCGGGCCGTGATCGAACTGTTTCGGAAGTACGGCAAGCAATACGACGTCGATTACCTGTTGATGGCGGCGCAGGGTTATCAAGAGTCGACGCTGGACCACAGTGTCAGGAGCCCGGTGGGCGCGATCGGCGTGATGCAGGTCATGCCGCCGACGGGTAAAGAGCTGAAGGTGGGAGACATCCGCCAGCTCGAGCCCAACATTCACGCCGGCGTGAAGTACATGCGGTTCATGATCGACCGGTACTACAAAGATGAACCGATGGACAATCTGAACAAGGCGCTGATGACGTTCGCGTCCTACAACGCCGGGCCGGGCCGCGTCCGGCAGCTTCGACGCGAGGCGGAGCAAAGGGGCCTCGATCCCAACGTGTGGTTTGGCAACGTCGAGCGCATTGCCTCTGAGCGCATTGGTCGCGAGACGGTGACCTACGTCAGCAACATCTACAAGTACTACATCACGTATACATTGCTCGACGAACAGCAGAAGCGACGTGACGCCGCCAAGGCCGCGGTCGGCAAACGCAAGTGACGCCTGCGCGGCTCTGGCCGCTTGCGGGAATGGTAACCGTGAAGTCTGGAGGGCCGGCAATGCAGGTGCGAGTTTCGATCGTTCTTCTCTTCGCCGTGATTGGTCTTTGCGTACCTGGGCATGTATTCGCCCAGGGTTCGATTAGAAACTCGGCTGCAGTGATACCGGTCGCCACGGCCAAGGTCCGCACGGCGCCCGGCAAGGGCGCAGAATCCGCCGGCCCCCGCGGTGCAGGCGCCGTCCTCCGGCGATGATCTGACGGTCACGGTTTACCCGATCCTCGTCTGGATCCCGTCCTTCAGCGCCGAGGTCAATGTGCCGCCGTTCCCCGACGTGCCGAATGGACCCGACCTGCCCGGGGGATCAGGATCGACGGAGGGCTTCTCGATTGACGGCGCCGCGCTCGCCGGGCTGTCGATCGACGAAGGGCAGCTGGCGGCTGGATATGGATGGCATCTGGGCCGCCGTCGGGGCGGACCGCGAGACCCCCAGGCTCACCGTCGACGCGGACCTCATCTACGGCCATGTATCCGGTGGGCTGGAAGATCTACAAGGACCTGTACCTGACGGCCGGCCTCCGCCGGGTTGCAATCGACTACGACATCCAACTCGGCGATCGGCCCTCGTTCGACCGCAAACCAGGCGTCTGGGATCCCCTGGTTGGGCTCGGATATCACAGCAACCCGGATAGCAGGCTGCGATGGCACTTCATGCGGAAGGCGGTGGATTCGGCGCCGGTGCGGACGTGGATATCGCCAGCTCGGTTCGGGCCGACTTTCGATTAACCCGCCACTTCGGGCTAACCCTCGGTTACAGTGTGCTTTACCTGGAGTTGAGCAACACCGACCGAGACCGAACGCTTGAAGTGAAGCAGACCATGCACGGACCGCTGGTGGGGCTCGGCTTCTATTTCTAGTCGCATCAGTCTGAGCTGCCGGCGCCCTGGACCTGCCTGGTCCCGGCGCCGGCACCTCGTCCCTCCGTATCTTTGCAGACACAGGTCAGTAGTTTTTCTCCCCCCAAAACCGTAATCCCCCTCTAGCGGCCGAGCGCCGCGCGGTAGCACTCTACGTCGCACAGACGATTGCCATGAACCGACCACGCCTCCTGCTCGCCGAGGATCACCCCGAAACCCGGGAACTGCTGCGTGGCCTGCTGATGCCGGAGTTCGACGTCCTGGCCGACGTCGAAGATGGCCTGGCGCTGGTGGCGGCGGCGGAGCGTCTGTCGCCGGACGTGATCGTGACGGACATTTCGATGCCCTGTCTCGATGGCATGGCGGCAGCGGCGCAGATCCTCCGCCGCAATCCCGCGGCTCGGATCGTCTTCGTGACCGCCCACCGCGAACCGGTGCTGGTCGAACGGGGAGTATCGGCGGGGGCGCTGGGATACGTGCTGAAGTTCGCGGCCGGTGACGAACTGGTGCCGGCAGTCAGGGCAGCGATGCGGGGCGAGCGTCACATCAGCGACACATCGCCTGTTCCACCGGTTCGGAGACCTGTGCCCGGGTCAAAAGTTTTGTCGTAGCGGGATTGATCGGGAATCGGCTTATTCAACGAGGTTGCTATGGCGGTCACTAACTTCTCTTCGTCACGAATGCATATGGAACCAGCACTGGAAGGTCTCGTCCACCTGGTTGTCACTCTTTCGGGGCGATTGACACGACTTCAGCTCGAGGACATCCCGCTGGCGATGTCGCTGGCGCTGTCACAGATCGCCGATGCCATGGCGGTCGAGACCTGTCAGCTCGTCGAGTTCTCCGAGGTCGGCGCCGCGGCGAATGTCCACGTCCAATCGGGTGCGGGTGCGACCGAGGAACACGCGGGCTGGGCGGTCCGCGAAGCATGGCTGATGGATCGGCTGGTCCGGGGCGAGCGGGTCGTCATCTCGCGGCCTGACGAACTGCCGCACGAAGCCATCGGGCTGCGGCAGCAAGCACTTCGGGCCGGGAGCTGCTCGATCGTCGGGGTGCCGGCCTCGGTGGCCGGCCAGGTCGTGTGCGCACTGGTGATCGAGGGCGCCAGCCCGACCCGCCGGTTCCCCGAGCCGCTGATGGAACAACTTCAGTTGCTCGCCGAGGTCCTGGGAACAGCGTTGCAGCGCGGACGTCACGAGCACGCGCTGCGTGCCAACGTCGCCGTCATCGAACAGCTCAACGCCAGGCTCGAGGCTGACAACCTCTATCTGAAAGAAGAGATCAACAGCCATCACGACTTCCACGACATCGTCGGCGACAGCGCCGCGCTCCGCCTCGCCCTGTCGCGGCTGGCACAAGTAGCGCCGACGAGCTCGAACGTGCTTCTGCTCGGCCCCACCGGCACCGGCAAGGAACTGTTTGCCCGCGCGCTGCACGAACGGAGTCGGCGGCACGCGCGTCCGCTGGTGCGCGTCAACTGTGCGGCGCTGCCGCCCACGCTGGTGGAGAGCGAGCTGTTCGGCCATGAGAAGGGTGCCTTCACCGGCGCGGTCGGGTTGCGCCAGGGGCGCTTCGAGCTCGCCGACGGTGGCACCATCTTCCTCGACGAGATCGGCGACCTGACGCCAGACGTGCAGGTGAAGTTCCTGCGCGTGCTGCAGGAGGGAGAGTTCGAACGGGTGGGCTCGTCGCGCACCAAAAAGGTGGACGTCAGGGTCATTGCCGCCACCCATCACGACCTCGAGGCGGCGGTCGCCGAGGGACGGTTCAGGGCCGATCTTTATTACCGGCTCAGTGTCTATCCGATCCGGCTGCCGTCGCTGAACGAACGGACGGATGACATCCCACGCCTGGTCTGGTTCTTCATCCAGCGCCACCAGCGTGAGCTCGGACGGCAGATCACCAAAGTCCCCCAGTCCGTCATGCAGGACCTGCAGGCGCACGCCTGGCCCGGCAACGTCCGGGAGCTCGAGAACGTGGTCGAACGCGCGATGATCGCCTCAACCGGCGACACGTTGCATCTCGACGATGCGCTGCCGTTCAAGGCGCGGACCGTGCCCGTCGGCGTCACCGAGGCGCTCGACAGCGTTCAGCGCGCGCACATCGAAGCGGTCCTGGAGAAATGCGGTTGGCGGATCAACGGGCCCGGCAACGCCGCCGATCGGCTGCAGATCCATCCAAACACGCTCCGCTTCCGGATGAAGAAACTCGGCGTGGTCGGACCGGCGGGGCGGGCGCGCACCAAGCCGCCGCGGATCGAGTCGACGTACTAGCCAGGCGCTGATCGGGATTCGGACCTGCACGGATGTCCCCCCGTGTAGCCGGATCCCGATCCTGCCGCTCCTTCGACCCTTCATCTCAGCGTCAATCCAGCCCGGCTGACAGCATTTGGTGAGTGCCTGCGGAATGCCGTGAGCCGCCAGCCAGATACAAGGCAGAAGTGTGCGCCGGGCCCGATCGTGGCGCGGCAGAGTTCTTGCGCACCCGTCCAGTCGGTGCGCCCACATCCGAGCGGCGTGCCGTCACCACCGCAAAGGGCCTACCGATCATGACGTCATCTGCCGGGGAACAACCGAAGACTCTCGTCGAGCGGCTGCTGTCGCCGATTGCCGACGTACGGCGGGAGGAAGCGACCAGCGTCCTGCTGATGACGCTCTTCATGTTCCTTCTGCTCGGGGCCTACTACCTGCTCAAGACGGCGCGCGAAGTCTTCATCCTCACCGAGGGGGGCGCGGAGGTCAAAAGCTACTCGTCGGCAGGGCAGGCGGTGCTCCTCCTCGCGCTGGTGCCGGCGTATGGTGCCTTCGCGTCCCGGGTCGACCGGGTGCGCCTCGTGAAATGGGTGACGCTCTTTTTCGCGGCGAACCTGGTGCTCTTCGTCTTCGCCGTGAGGGCCGGCTTGCACGTCGGTATCGTCTACTTCCTGTGGGTCGGCATCTTCAACCTCATGGCCATCGCCCAGTTCTGGGCCTTCGCCACCGATCTGTATACGAAGGAGCAGGGCCGCCGGCTGTTTCCTCTCATCGGCGTGGGCAGCAGCCTGGGCGCCTGGATCGGCTCGATGCGGGCGGGAGATCTAATCGGGCAAAGCGGGCCGACGCGACTCCTCATCGGCGCGGCAGTGGTCCTCGTCATCGTTGCCTTCCTCAGCCAGGTAATCGACCGCGTGACCAGGCGCGATGGGTCGGCCGCGCAGGCGGCGGCCGCCGACAAACCGCTCGGGACGGCGGGTGGCTTCGAGCTGATTCGAAAAGACCGCTACCTGATGCTCATTGCCCTGTTGACCGTGCTGCTCAACGTCGTCAACACCTCGGGCGAGTATCTGTTCGGACGCTACGTCGTGGAGCAGGCGCAGACGCTGTATGGAACGGGCGCGGAGTTCGCCGCCGACCGGGAACGCTTCGTCGGTGAGACCTACAGCCGGCTGTTCAGCACCGTCAACCTGCTTGGATTTCTGCTCCAGATGTTCGTGGTCTCTCGGTTGTTCAAATTCCTCGGCGTGGCGCGATCGCTGTTCATCCACCCGATCGTGGCGCTGTGTGGCTATCTGCTGATGTTGCGCTCACCGTCGATACAACTGATGGGCATCCTCAAGGTCGCCGACAACAGCCTCGACTACTCACTCGGGAACACGACCAAGCAGGCGTTATGGCTGCCGACCTCGCGCGAAGCGAAGTACAAGGCCAAGCAAGCTGTGGATTCGTTCTTCGTCCGCGTTGGGGACGTCATCCAGGCCGGTATCGTCTTCACCGGCGAGCGTCTCTTGCTGTCGGTGCCTGGGTTTGCCGGGATCACGCTGGTGCTCGTCGGCGGCTGGCTCGGCACCGTCGCACTGATCAACAAGGAGACGGCGCGCAGGGCCACCGACGCGCCGGTCTCCCCGGTCTGACGGGAGCGCTCGCCAACTGGACGTTGATCTACTTCAGTCTCTGCAGTCCGACCAGCTTCCAGCCACCATCCATCCGCCGGAAGAACGCTGAGACTGGTTCGCCCCAGGATGCATTCGGCGGCTGCACCGCGCGAATATCAAGCTTGATATAGGTCCCGTTGGCGGACGGCAACGACGCAGGCGCGGTCGTGCGTCCGCCGGCTGCCGCGGTCGTCGTCGCGATTTCGGTGGCGGTTCCGGTCGCGTTGTCGAACCGCGCCCAGGTGATGGTGTAGCCGCCGCCCGGCGCCGCCGCAACGCCCGCCGCGACGGCGGCATTGTCGAATGAGAGGGCGCCGTCAGACGAGAGCGCGACGTTGATGACCGGGTTGATGGCGGTCAGGTAGGCTTTCCCGATCTTGTCCCGGCGCTCGATCAGGACGTCAGCAAGGAGCTTCCGTGCTGCTGGATCGCTGTACTGTCCGGCATCGACCATGGCGCGGATCATGTCGTCGGAGAACGCCATGACGCGTCGCGCCGCCCAGAACGAGTCGTCGCCGCGGGCGCGCCGGAACGCCGCCGTGGCGACGCGCGGCTTCCACCCGACCGGGTCGAATTCCTTTCCCTCGAACCGGCCGATGGCCAGGTTCTTCTCGTAGTCGACGGTCTGCCACGGACGAATCAGGAAATTCAGTGTGAACAGCCGCTTCATCGTCAGGCCGCCGTCGTACAGGTACTCCCACCCTTCGTCGTATTCGTGCGGCGCATTCGCGCCGGTGCCGAAAGTGGATCCGACGTCCTGCAGGTAATGCCGTACCGTGCTGCGCCCATCGACGGTGATCAGCGTATCGAGCGTGTTGCCCGCCTTCATGTCGACCAGGTTGGTCCACGCGCCGAACACCTTCAACGCGCGCAGTTCGCGCCGGTGCTCGTGCGGAACGACGTCGTTGGGATCGTCGGGCCGCGTTCCGTGATACCGGAATCCGCCGAGCGGTGTTCCCGGCACCGCGCGGGCGGCAATCGCCCGGTACGACCCGTCGGCCGAGCGATGCGAGCGCTTCAGCACCTCGTCGATGTCGCTGACCTTCATGGGCCGTTTCTTGCCCGACGGCGGAATGACCGACGCCGACGGGCCGATCACGAGGTTGTCGGGATGGACACTAACGAGGTGGTTCTCCACCTGCCAGTAGCCGAGCGCCCAGAAGATCCGATTGGCGACGCCGATCGCTCCCGTTGCCGCCTCGGGGAAGCCGTTGGCGTCGAAGGAGACGAACCACGTCTGGCCGGCTGCATCCGTCATCGTGAAGCCGGGCGCGAAGCCGGCTTGCTTCGGCCTGACGACCTGCCATTTGCCGGCCGCAGGACCGGTGCCGGTCAGCGGGCCCCGGACGATCTCGTCGATCGACAGCGGCCGCGCCAGGATGCGATTGGTGAACCAGCTCGAGTCCGGGACCTCGTCGATGGTGTTGACGTTGCCCGCCGCCACGCCCGGTGTCGAATCTCCCGGACTGCCGAACAGGTTCTCAGCCAGGTCCCAGAACAGATCGATGTCCCACGGCTTCACGGCCGCGGCGTTCTGGCTGTCCGGTTCGCGACTGATCGGATCGTCGTCAAAAAACTTTCGACCGTTGCCCGACGGCGAAGCGCTCGCAATCGCGAGCACGAGTGCGACCGGAGCCGCGATGCGGATAATCAATGTGCCGCGCGTCATGAGAGATCCTCAGTGAGAGTTCCCGGCCGTGGCATCAGAACGCCGCCCCGCCGGAGAAGACGATGCGCGTCCCCTCGGAGCTCTTGGCCAGCTCCACGCGCAGGGGCGTGGCAAACGGAGTGTGGAAGCGGACGCCGATGCCGTAGTCGCTCTTCAAGTCCTTGAAGCTGATGTCATCGAACCGCGGCGTCACCTTGCCGGTGTCGTAGAAGATCGCCATGTCCATGGCGAGACGGTTTGGAATCCACCGCCACTCGGCCGACATCAGCATGGCGTGGCGATCGCGAAAGCGCCAGGAGCTGTATCCGCGCAGCGTGCTGCCGCTGCCGAGCGCCGGCATCATGTAATGCGGCACCACGTCGTCGTCGTCGAGCGTCGTTTGCACGCGGCCATGAAGAGAGATGACCCAGTTCTCGCGAAGGATCGGGATGTGCTGAACGATCTCGCCATCGAGGCGGTCGAAACTGAACGTTTTATCGCGGTCGGCGTAATTGTGGTACGCGATTTCGTAGAGGCCGCCGTGACGGGCATATCCGGCCGACGGTCGCGAATCGAGGCCACCCGATAGCATGGTGTGCAGATAGCTCGGGCTGGAGCCAAGACCCGGAGCCGTTTCGGGCGTGAACACTTCCTCGATCGAGGGATCGGTACCGGTGCCGCTTTCAAGCGTGAACTGCTCGTAGGTCAGGCCGGCGCCGAACGTCGTGATGCCCGCCGGCCGGGCCCGCATGCCCCCGCCGACATAGCCCTGCTTCATACGGAAGTTGGTCTTCTCCGGAGGGCTGTCGTTGCCGATGCCGTGAAACGCTACCTGCGTGGCGTCACGCCAACCGCTCAGTGCGTGTAAATCGAGGCGCCCCCCGGCGTGGCCCAGGGAGTCGGACTTCAACTCGATCAGCTTGTAACTCGAGATCGAGTAGAGCCCCCTGAGGTCGACGGTGCTCCTGTCGCCGTAAAACAGCCGGTAGCCTGCGCCCAACGTGAAGCCGCCGCCCGAATAGACGCTGTCGAAATAGGGGTAGAGGCCGCTTGGCTGGTTGACCAGCACCTCTTTCGCACGGACGAGCAGTCGCTCTGCCTTGGCCGGCACGTAGGGCTGAAGGTTCCGGGCCTTCTCCGCCTGCTGGCTGGCAATGAGGGCTTCCCGCGAGTCCTGGGCGATGGCGGGACGGACGGCGCCGACAAACATCACCAGCGCGAGGAGTGGCACCCCGGTCAGCCGGGGGAAAAACGGTCGGTATGTGGCCATGGCTGATTCCTGGTGGGTGCAAGACACAGTCCGGTCGGTTCCGACGCATTGCCCCCTTCCGCGCCAATTGTGTCACGAGCGGCCGGAGGTCGCTCACAGCATCTGGTGAGCCGGCGATGCGGCGGTACCGACGGACCGGCGCCGGCACCGCAGGACGGGCGGAAACGCCCAAAGCCGTCGCGAGTCCCGCCGCACCGCAGTGGCCCGTCTCTTGCGCTCGCCACCGTGTCTCAACACAAAGGGAGTCACGAGTGGCGCTCAAGTACGCGGACGTCTCACGCCTGTTCCAGGCCAAGCCTGGCCGAAAATTCAGCCTCAAGGATCACGACCCTGGATGGGTGGGTGGCGGCGAATTCAAGGGGCTGCGGACCGACGAACTCAAGGCTCGCGCCGTCGAGTTCCTGCGAGACCAGCGGCGCTGAACTGGCCGACGCCCAGGAACTGCTCTATGCCTCCGACATCCATTCGGTCCTGATCGTACTGCAGGCCATGGACGCCGCCGGCAAGGACGGCACGATCAAACACGTGATGTCCGGAGTGAATCCGCAGGGCTGCCAGGTCTTCAGCTTCAAGAAGCCGTCGGAGGAGGAGATCGATCACAACTTTCTGTGGCGCTACATGAAGGCCCTTCCGGAGCGCGGTCGGATTGGCATCTTCAACCGCTCCTACTACGAAGACGTCCTCGTTGTTCGGGTTCATCCTGAAATCCTGACGAAGCAGAAGCTCCCGCCGGGCGATCGCGGCCGGAAGTTCTGGGCGGAGCGATTCGACGACATCAACCGGTTCGAGCGGCACCTGGTGCGCAACGGCACGCTGATCCTGAAATTCTTCCTGCACCTGTCGAAGAAGGAACAGAAGAAGCGCTTCCAGGCCCGGCTCGACGATCCGGACAAGCATTGGAAGTTCTCGTTCGGCGACATGGGCGAACGCGCGTTCTGGGACGACTATCAGAAGGCATTCGAGGACATGATCCGGAATACCAGCACCGAAGGCTGCACCCTGGTGGGTGATCCCGGCGGATCACAAGTTCGTCACCCGTGCCCTCGTCAGCGGGATCACGACGGCGTCGATCAAGCGTCTTGGTTTGAAGCCTCCGCAAGTCACGGCCGAGAACAAGCGATTGCTGGCCAGGGCGCGGCGGGAGCTCGCAGCAGGGAAGTAACCAGGATCACTTAGCATCCACCAGATCCAGGCACCGGCGATCGCCATAACCCATCACCTGAAACTCGCAATCACCCTCGAGGAGAGCACGAATGATGAGCCTACCGAAGTCGATTGTCTTGTTGGCCGCACTGTTGATCGCCCTCGGCGCCGGGCAGGCGACGGCCCAGACGCTCGACCAGCTGACCGAGATCCAGCAACTGCAGGCCGAACTCAAGAGAGACCGGCAGGCGGTGGTTGCCGCTAACCTTCCACTGACCGACGCCGAGTCGAGCGCCTTCTGGCCGGTCTACAAGGAATACCGGGCCGAAGCCGAGAAGATCGGCGGGCGTCTCGCCCGTCTCATCACCGCCTACGGCGCCAACTTCACCACCATGGACAACACCAAGGCAGATGCCTTTCTGACCGAACTACTCGCCGTCGATCGCGAGCGGCTAACGGTGCGCGAAAAATACGCGCCGCGCCTCCGCGCCGTCCTGCCGGCGACCAAGGCTGCGCGTTTCTTCCAGATCGAGAACAAGCTCGATGCGGCGGTGAGCCTCTCGCTGGCGGTCGAGATCCCGCTCGTTCCCTTAAAGAAGTAGAAGAGAGGATGCCCGTCTCGGTGCGCCTCGTCCTCGCTGCGGCGGCGGTCGCGATGGGCTGGTTGCCAGCAGTGCTGGCGCAGGGCAGGGATGAACCGCCGCCTTTCAAGGCGACCCAGTTGCTGCCGGCGGCCGTCGTCGCAGGGGCCCCATCACCGGGTCGCTGAAGAGGTGCGGACAGATGGCTACTTCCACATCTTCGCGATCTCCTCGACCTTCGGCGCAGTTGGAGGCGGTCGGCCGTACCGAACTGACCGTGCGCGTCCAGGAGATCGGCGCACTGGCGACACTCGCCGACGTATCCAAGACCGAAGTGTTTCTCAAGGCCGCCGGCCAGTCGGTCGTGAAGATCGGACAGGGCGCCGCCGCGGTTGTGACCGATCCCACCGGAACGGCGAAGGGTCTGGGTGCCGGCGTCAAGCGGGCCGGTGTCAACCTGGGACGGCGAACGCAGCGCGCGGTCAGCTCCGCCGGCGAAGACAAGGCCGACACGCCTGAGCAGTCCGGCGGCAATGCCGCCGCCAGCGCCGCCTCGAGTGTGACCGGCGTCAACGCTGCGATGCGCCAATGGGCGCGCAAGGTCGGGGCCGATCCCTACACCACGAATGTCATCTTGCGAAAGGCTCTGGAAGACATCGCCAGGGTCGACTCGGCCGGCGCGCTTGCGACCAAGATTGCCGTTCCCATCCCAGCGCCGGTGGGAACCGTCGCCTCGCTCGGCGACATGGTCTGGAGCAAGGACCCGGAGGAGGTCCGCAAGATCAACGAGCGCAGCTTGCAGTCGCTCGGCGTGCCCGACGACGTTGCCAGGCGACTGTTTGGGAACGCCTCGTTCACGCTCACGTCGCAGACGCGCCTCGCCGCCGCTCTGTCGAAGGTCAACGTCAAAGGCGTCGCCGACTACGTTCGCTCGGCGGCCGCTGCCGGCACGGCGCGAGAGGCGCTCTTCTTCGTCGAAAGCGCCGAGATGTTGCAGCAGTCGCATGCGCGGCGGCCGGTGGCCGCGATCCTGACCGATTCCCGGGCCATGGTCACGACCGACGCGGCCGGGTCCGTTCAACTGTTGCTGCCGCTCGATTGGATCTCGTGGAGCGCCGAGACCGAAACCGCCATTGGCGAGATCGGCGCACGGGCCCGTGGTGAGCTGCGCGCTACCAAGATGGAGATCGCGCTGACAGGACGGACGTCCGACCTCGCCCGGCGCGAGTTGCAGAAGCAGGGCTGGACCGTGACCACGGCCTCGCCGACACGGTGACACCCATCGTCAACCGAACAGCCAAGACCGCGATCAGCGCCGCGACGGAACTCTGCGCTACTTCTTGCGTTTGGGAAAAGTCTGGAACACCTTGGTGACGGCCTGGGCGACTGTCGCCTCGCGAGTGGCAACATCAGGGCTCATGAACTCCTGCGTTTGCGCCGCCCACAGCCGCTTATCGGTGGCCGTCTCGCGCAGCACGACGGCGAGCTTGCCCATGTCGTAGGTCGTCGCCTTGTTCTTGTTGCCCTCACGCTCGGCCTTCTCGAGCTCCTTGAGATCGATACTTGTGCTGCGCACGGTGAAATACTTCAAGGTCAGGTCCGCCTTGACGTCGTCGGTCTTGGTGAAGCCGAGCGTCGCCATCTCCTTGTCGATCCCTGCGACGAGCAGGTCGTGCACCTTGGCCCGGTAGTCTGCCGGAGCGTGGGACCACGCGTAGGTCCGATACTTCGCAAAATCCGCGGTCTTGTCGTAGTCGCTGGTCACTTTCCCCGCACCGGGTGGTTGAGCAGCAAACAGCAGTAAAGCCAGTGCGTATCCGAGAATCGTCACGAAACCCTCCCTTGTTGGTTGCTGTCGGCAAGGGCAACCGCTGTGCCACTCTTCAGGCGTAATCCGGGCCGGAGCTGACATCAAGGGAGGGCCGTCTCACCGCATTTGGTGAGCGCCCGACCGACAGCGGTGACCGCCACCTGTCATCACCACCCGGACACCACGGTCGTGCGGGGCGACGATCTTGCTACACCGGGCACTACCGCTCGATGTCCTTCACCAGCAAGATCCTGATCGGCCTCGGAGCCGGGGTCGTGACCGGCCTCTTTCTAGGGGAACACGCCTCGGCCTTTCAGTGGCTGGCAAACGCCTTCGTGAAGCTGCTGCAGATGACAGTGCTGCCTTACGTCACGCTGTCGATCGTGACCAGCCTGGGTTCCCTGACCGCGGCGCAGGCGCGGGTCATGGGCATCAGGGCGGGAGCCGTCATCGCGTCGCTCTGGGCCATTGGCCTTGGCTTCGCCTTCCTGATCCCGCTGGCGTTCCCGCGCATCGAGAGCGCCATGTTCTTCAGCACGTCGCTGCTCGAGCGCCGGGCGCCCTTCAACTTCGTCGATCTGTATATCCCGTCCAATCCGTTCTTCTCGCTGGCCAACAATATCGTCCCCGCGGTGGTGCTGTTCTCCGTCGTTGTCGGGGTCGCCCTGATCGGTGTGCCGCGCAAGGAAGTTCTGCTCGAAGTCCTGCAGACTGCCACCGCCGCAGTGTCTCGCGCGACGCGCGCGATCGTCCGGCTGACGCCGTATGGGCTGTTCGCCATCGCCGCGGCGGCGGCCGGCACCCTGAGCATCGAGCAACTGGGACGGCTGCAGATCTATCTCGTCACCTACGTCGCTGTCGCGTTGCTGCTGAGTCTGTGGGTCCTGCCAGGGCTGGTCGCGGCACTGACACCGATCCGCATCGGGGAGATGTTCAGCCTGACGCGCGACTCCCTGATCACGGCCTTCGTGGCCGGCGATCTGTTCATCGTGCTGCCAGGCTTGATCGAAGCGAGCAAGACGCTGCTGGCCCGGTACGCTCCCGCGGGATCAGAGGCGGGCGAGGTGCCGGATGTTCTGGTGCCGGCGTCGTTCAACTTCCCGCACACGGGAAAGCTGTTGTCGATCAGCTTCATCATGTTTGCCGGTTGGTTTGCGGATGCCGCCGTCCCGGTCTCGGACTATCCCCAACTCGCGCTCACCGGTCTGCTGACATTTTTCGGCAGTCTCAATGTGGCGGTGCCGTTCCTGCTGGACATGTTCCGGATCCCGGCCGACACGTTCCAGTTGTTTCTCGCCACCGGAGTAATCAACGCGCGGGTCGGGTCGCTGGTCGCTGCCGTGCACACGCTGACCGTGGCCCTGCTCGGTACCTGCGCCATCACCGGCATGCTCCAGTTCCGGCGCGCGCGGCTGGTTCGATATCTGACCGTCACAGCGCTTCTCACCCTCGCGGTGATTGGCGGCTCTCGAGTCGTGTTCGCGGGGTTGCTCCGGCCCGAGTACACCCGCGACCGGGTCCTGAGCGCGATGCACCTTCTGCAGCAGCCGGTGCCCGCTGTCGTGCACAGGTCGGAGCCACCGGCCGGCCCGGCCGGAGCCGCCGATGCCGGTCCGACGCTGGAGCGCATCCGTGCTCGCGGCTCGATCCGCGTCGGCTACATGCCAGATGCGCTGCCGTTCGCGTTCTTCAACGAGAAAGGGGATCTCGTCGGCCTCGACGTCGAACTGGCACACCGGCTGGCCGGCGAGCTTCGCGTTGGCCTGGAGTTCGTGCCCATCGACCGCGCCCGGCTGGGCGAGCAGCTGTCTTCCGGCTACTGCGATTTCGTCGTCGGCGGCGTCGCCGTGACGACGCTGCGGGCGGGGGAGTCGTTGTTCTCGGCGTCATACATGGACGAGACGCTGGCCTTCGCAGTGCCGGACCACCTGCGAGAGCCGTTCTCGGCTTGGGACGACATCCGCGCGCTCCCGAACGTGGTCATCGCGGCGCCGGACGTTCCCTATTACCTGGACATGCTGCGTCGTCGATTGCCGAAGGCCGATATCCGGGTGATCACGGATCTCGGCCGACTGTTCGTCGACCGGGATCCCGCGATCACCGCCCTGGCGCTGCCCGCCGAGCGCGGCTCGGCGTGGACCCTGCTGTACCCCAAGTTTTCCGTCGTGGTCCCGCAGCCCGGCGTGGTCAAGATTCCGCTCGCGTTCCCGATCGCACGGCACGATGCCGCCTTCGCTGCATTCATGGGGACGTGGATCGACCTCAAACGAAAGGACGGAACACTCGAGGGGCTCTACAGCTACTGGGTGCTCGGCCGCGATACGGCGGCACGTGAGCCGAGGTGGTCGATCATTCGCAACGTCCTGCACTGGATCGACTGAATGTATGTTTGCGACAACAACGGCGCCGTGGCTGACAGGCGGCCATCGCCTTCAATCCTTGCCTGTGAAAGAGGCTCTCGTATGTGGATCCGATGCATCGTTCTGACACTACTGACCGCCGTTGCGGCGACCGTGTCGGCGGCCTGCGCCAAACCGCCGCGAGCCAAGACGGGACCGATCGAGACCGGTGCCGACTCGCTGACCGCCGCTCGCAAGCTTCTCGAGGGGCGCTGGGCCCTCGAATCCTTCGAGGTCTATCCAGCTGCCGGTGAGCCTATCCGGCTGTCGGGAGCCGGCACGCTGGAGTACGACGAGTTCAGCAATCTCAAAATCGAGATCCGCACCGACCCGGCAACGGCGGAGCGCCTGCGTGTCGCCGGGATGCAGACCAACGGTGGGGTCCTCAGTTCGGATGGGCGCGCCGCGCTGGACGTTCAACAGAAAACCCTGACCTACATCATCCAGGGCCAGCCGACAGGAGCGGCGGCGTCCGGGCCGCTCGGCCTGAATCGGAAGAGGCACTGGCAGGTCGAAGAACGGCGTCCTGACGCTGACGACTCGCGACGATGCGGGCAAGCCGACATCGGTGGGCCGCTGGAAGAAAACACAATGAGCGACGGCACGCAGCGGCGGTCGATCATTCCCGTCGTGCTGCTGCTCGGGGTGGCGGTTGTACAAGTCACCCTGGTCTACACCGCCGACCTCAGTCCGTGGAAGGGGGGCGGGTTCGGGATGTTCTCGACGACCGACGATTCCGGTCGCCGGCATGTGCGGATATTCGTGACCGCGCCCGATCGCTCGGAGGAGATCGCGATCGCGCCATCGCTCGAGGACGCGGCCGACCGGGCCGCCGTCCTGCCCACGGACCATCAATTGGCTCGACTGGCGCGCCGCGTCGTCGAACGCGAGGTCCGCCATGAGCGGCCGGTCGATGTCGTGCGCATCGAAGCCTGGCGCATCACCTACGCGCCGCTCACGCTGGCGGCGACACCTCAGTTGATACGGCGCTTCGAATATCGTGTGGACGCGACTGCTGCATCCCGCCAGTGAAGAGGACGGGGTTGCCGATCCCGTCTTGCAACTGACCGGCGTGACGCTGTTGCTGCGGCCGCTCGACGACAGCTGGTGGGTCGGGCCGCTGGCTCTCGCGGTGGCATGCGTCGCGGTGGTGGTGCCGGCGGTCCGTCGCGCGCCGGTCACCTGGCTCGTTCTTGCCGCGCTCAGTGGTGCCCGCGTCATGCTCGTGTGGCCGCTCGCCGACAATCACCACTACCTGCTCGCGTACTGGTGCCTGGCGATTGGCCTCGCGCTTTCCGGGCCGGCGCCGGCTGCCATTCTGGCGGCGAGCGCCCGATGGCTTCTGGCTGCGGCTTTTACGCTGGCGGTTCTGTGGAAGGGCGTGCTGTCGCCGGATTACGTCAACGGGACGTTCTTCAGGGTGACCTTACTGACCGACGCCAGGTTTGCGGATGCGTCGATGGTGTTCGGCGGCCTCACGCCCGGTCAGATGACGCAGAACCGGGCGTTCCTGGAACCGCTGCCGGATGGGGCGGAGCTGCTGGAGCCACCGCCCTTTGTCGAGCCTGGCCGGCTGCGGGTCTTTGCGTCGGTCGCGACCTGGGGCGGACTGATGCTGGAGGCGCTGGTGGCGTTGCTGCTGGTGCTGCCGTCAGGCGCCGTCGTTGGCGCCGCCCGGCACGTCAGCTTGCTCGCCTTCTGCGTCACCACCTACGCGCTCGCACCAGTCGCGGGTTTCGGCTGGCTGATCGCGACGCTTGGGTTGGCGCAGTGCGTCCCCAGTCAGCGAGTGCTGCGCGGCGCGTACCTGGCGGTGTTCGTCCTGATTCTGATTTATGCGGAGATGCCCTGGACGGCGGCGCTACGTGGCTGGGTGACAGGGTAGCGGGCCGCGACCGCGGGATCAGAATGCGGCGATCCGTTCGACCAGCCAGAAGCTGGCCACCGCACCAATCGCATAGGGCACGACCCGCCACATCCACACCGGCTGCGGCAATCGCAGCCACTGCCGGGCGCGCTGTCCGGCGGCAATCGCTGTCAGCACGGCGCCGACAAAGAGCAGTTGACCCACTTCGACACCAATGTTGAAGAACAGCAGCGCGATCGGAATCGAGGATTGCGGCAAACCGATTTCGGCAAGCGCACCGGCGAAGCCGAACCCATGCAGCAGACCGAATGTGAAGGCAACGACCCAGGGATAACGTTGGGTCAGGCTGGCGCGGCCCTTTCGCGTGTTGATGATCTCGGTCGCGATGAAGACGATGCTGAGGGCGATCGAGGCTTCAACCGGAGGCCCCGGCACCTGCACCCAGCCGAGGGTGGCGCCGGCGAGCGTAAGACTGTGTGCGGCAGTGAAGGCCGTGATCGTCAGGAGGAGGCGTGATATTCCCTGGACCAGGAGGAGGAGTGCGAGGACGAACAGGAGATGATCGAACCCGGTAAGGATGTGTTCGATGCCAAGGATCGTGTAGGTCCAGACAACCTCAAGGCGGCCCGGACTGGGTCTGGCAATGAAGCGCGGGCTGACTGGCAGGATCCGTTCGAGCTGGACGGTGCCGTCGAGGCGAACAAGCCGGACGAGCACATCGATTCGGGTCGCCGAGAGTTGAGAAAAAGAGATGGCCTTGCCATCAAGCCCTTCCGGCACTCGGACACGCCAGCGCTGGACCGTCACACCGCGCGAGAACGTGCTGCGGACGGACGAGACCGCCTCGCTCCCCTCGGGGAACTGCGGTTGCACCTTGAGCGTCGTGAATTCGTCGATGGCGGGGACTTTCCAGAGAACGTCGTACGTTTCCCGATCGAGCCGCGTGAGCTGCAGGTAGCCGGGCTTGAACTCGTCAGCGCGTAGGGGAGCGGTCGCGATGAGCAGAACGACTGCCAGGAGCAGACGGGAGAACTGGTTCATGGCCGTTCGGCGGGTAGCTTCGCCTCGATGCTGACGTCGTAGCCGGCGCGCATCCTCGCATACGCCTCGGAGCGCGCGCGCTGTCGGCGCTCGTTCTCCCACTCCCGCACCACCTGATCGCGCACGGCGTTTAGTCGCGGCGCTAGCGGCGGCGTTCGATGTGCAACGCGCACGAAGTGCGCCCCGAAGCTCGACTCGATCGGCCCGGCCCATTCCCCGATCGGCACCCTTTCGAGCGCCGCGGCAAATGCGTCACCAAAATCGCGCGCGACCACGTCGGCCGGGCTCTCCGTCATGCGACGCGGCAGCAGCGAGGGCTTGCCTACCTCCTCGAGGTCGCGACCACTGCGCAGGGCGTCACGTGCGACCGACACGGCCCGCACCACTTCGGGGCCGGAGGTCGACTCTCCCAGATAGACCTGCTCGAAGGTGAGGACGGCCGGCTGCCGGAAGCGCGCCGCGTTGGCGGCGAGGTACGCGGACAGGTCGGCATCGCTCGGTGCGCCGGTCGAGCCATCCTCCTCGGCCATGATCTCTATCTTCTGGCGGACCCGGCGCTTCACGACGATGTCGTCACGGTCCAGCCCGAGGCTGACGCCTTCGCGATACAGCACTTCCTCGCGAATGTACAGACTCGATCAAGTTGTTCAGTTCGATCTCAGAAGGTTCGCGGCCCTTCGCGGCCACGTGCTGGGTGACGAGGTCGTCGACCACGCCGCGGGTGACAACGATGCGGCGCCCGCCGGAGTCACCGGGCGCCCGCCATTGATAGGCGGCAAACAGCGCGATGCCGATCAGCAGGAAGTGGAGCATCGGCTCGCCGAGCACGCTTCGAACACGCATGGAAATACTCTGGGCCACGCTCGCGACGGCCGCGAGCACGGCGCGTCTACCGCGGTGAATACCAGATCGGCGACGTGAACGCGCGCTCCTGGGTGGTCATCGGCACCTTCGGATCGCTGATCTTGATCTTGAAGTAGGCCGCGTCGTACGCGGTCCAGCGCGGTGTCGGGATCTCGAGGACGCGCGCGTAGTAGACCGCGCGAGCCGTTGGATCGAAGTCCGGGTCGGTCCACACCGCGGCGAGTTCGGGATCGCCGATGGTATTGGTCCAGGTCGCGGTGGCGACGTCGACGGTGTTACCAACCGGGGTCAGCTTGCCGTTGACGATTCGGCGCCGGTCCTTGTCGCCCCAGACCACATCGTAAATTTTCTCTTGCGGCTTCCCGTCCTTGCCGAGCCAGCCCTTGATGATCTGAATGCGATCCAGGTTGCCGCTGAACCGGTCCTTCAGTGCGGCAACGAGGAACGTCGGCGCCTTGCCGGCCGGCGCCGCGGCGAGATCACCGCCCATCGGCACGCCCTTGGCGTAGCCGGCTACGGCCGGCGAGCGGGTGGCGTCGGCCTGGGTGAAGTCGTAGCCGCCAAAAAAGCGGACCGTCATGCGGGGACCGCTCGTCGCGTAGGTCTCACGGCGCATCATCGCGTCCCACAGCTCCGCGCGCGTATTGCCGGTTGCCCACACGGCGGTGTAGCCGGCCGCTGTCATCTCCCAACCTTTCACAATGCGGTTGGGACCGAAGTTCATCGCATCCTCTTCCCACCGATCCGGGCGTGGCTCAGCGCTCGGAAACTTCGCGAAGAAGTTGTCCTCTTCCGCCGCCGTCAGGCCGTTGTGGGTGTCGGTACCGGCCGCCATCCCGAATTTGAACGGGTTGACTCCGAGATCCTGTTCCACCTTGAGGCCGTTTTTGAGCGCCTCACGGACGTACTGGTACTGGATCATGCCGGGCGTCTTTGGCGTTTGGGTCAGGTTGCCGCGGTCCCACAGCTCATAGGCGGCGAAGTCATCGGTCGGCGACAGCGACGGATGCGACTCGCTGTTGCCCTTCATTTGAATCGCTTCGATCAGCGGCTCCCACCGCTGTCGCGCTTCGGCCCAGGCCTTGGTCATCGGGTCGCCGCTGAAGGTAGTCATCGCGAACATCCGGCCGTTCGAGAGATTACCGTTGTGCGCGATCGCGAGCAGCTTGCCGCCGGTGGTCTTCTCCCATTCGTTCATCCACTTCCAGAGGTCCTCGGGGTTCTCGCTCTGGAAAGTGGTGTAAGGCAGCACCCGGTCGGCCTTGTCCTTGTTGTCGCGATAGATGACATTCCGGTGCAGGTTGTCGCCGCCCCCGGCGTTGGACGTCCACTCGTACGCGATGAACGCCGTGAAGCGCCCCGGCTCGTTGTACTTGTCCGCGATCGAGGTGGTCTTGGCCCAGACGCTCTTGGCAAACCTCGGATCCGTCGCGGCCGGCGGCAGCTTCCTGCCCGCCTGCGCGGCGACCAGCTCCATCACCGCCTTCTTCGCCTCCACCGGGCCGCCATTGAACATGCCGCGCCACCGCTTGAGCGTCGGGTCGGCCATCATCTCGGGATTGCCTCCCTTGATCTCGGTGATCATGCCCATCATGTCGGAGTGATCCGTGATAGCGACCCAGTCGAGCGGCTGTCCGAGCCTGACCGGCTGGCCGCTGGTCGAGGTGACTTCCTCGCCCCGTGCAAACCGCGTCGCCTCCTCGGGACCGAGCGTCGCGCCGCTGCCGCCGGCATCGACCGACCAGGCGGTGTGAACGTGCTCGTCACCAAAGTAGGGGCGCTCCGGGTAGCGTCGCCCCGCGTACGGCGAGTAGCCAGGCTCCTTGTGAAACCTCGCCGGATCGGCCGGCTGGATCTCGCCGGCGTCGGCGCTGGCACTGCCGGCACTTGATGGTGCGCCACCGAGCTGCACGGCGTCGGCCGGTGCCGCGGCAGGAGTCGCCGGGGGAGCCTGGGTCGATTGGGTGGACTGGGTGGAGGGTGACCCTCCGCAAGCTGCGGCGAGAAACACGAACCCAATCGCGACTACTTGCCTCATCGGCATGACACCTTTCATCGTCTCGATCCAGGCGAAATGCGAGAGCGTCGGCCCAATCTGAATGCCTGGTTTGTCTGGTGAGAGTCCGCTGGCTGCAAGTGATGCGCCAGCGGATTCAATAGGGCTGGATGAAGGCAAGGCGCACCATCCGCCAGCGACGCGCTGATCGCAGATAGGTCCCGCTCACGACATACCGTGAGCACAAGGCAGAGACCTCCATTAAATCGGGATCCTGTCGAGCGGATGATGATGGCGTGGGTGAGTCGCGGCGCCAGGCGGGTGGGTGGTCCGACTGGACGCCGCGGAACGAGGCAGCTAGAAGCGGACGCGGGCGCCGATGATGATCGGGAACGTCCAGCGCGAACTCTTGTCGTTGATCGACTCGAGCCCCGTTCCAACCAGGCCATCGACCTCTGACATGCCGCTCACCCAGCGAAGTCCCACCTGTCCGTAGATCCCGACGTGGTCATGGGCCTGAAAGAGCACTCCGGCGTTGCCGCCGAACGTGAACGCGGACGTCTTGTCATAGAAGTCGGTGGCGTTGCCGGCGAGATTGACAGCCGGCGCGACCAGTTCCACGTCTGTCTCGTCGATGAAGGCCATTCCGATCGTGCCTTCGCCGTAACCACGGACGACCTGCGTAAAGTCGAAATAGCGGCGAAATCCGACGTCGAGCCCGAAGCTCTGGTAGTCCTGGTACTGTCCGTACAAACGGGAGACTCCAATCTCACCCATCGGAGTCAGGTCGGCGTCGAGGGACTGGAACGTGAACTGGACGCGAACCTCCGAGATGGCGTCGATCATGTATCCGCCACCGAACTTGAGGTGAAGGCCGGAGCCGTAGACGTCCTCGTAGGCGTTCTTGGTGATCACGACGGCCTGGCCGTTGAGGACGCCGATGCCGCTGGAGTTGATGTTGCCGCTGATGCTGTTGTCCCAGCCGATGCCGAAGTCGACGCTCCAGGGGGAACGGCCGGCAGCGGTCGCCACGACCGACGTCTGGGCCTCTGCCGTCACCGCGGCAGTAATCGCCATCCCAATGATCATCCCTGTGATGCGCTGTGTTCGTCTCATTAATCCGGGCTCCTTGAGTGAGTGAGTCTGCGTTGATCGTTTCGTTGCCCGCAAGGTCCGGGCCAGCTCTGATCTTTATAGCATCGCTCGGCGCGACCGACCGCGACGGTCTAGCCGCTCCGCCTGAGCTTCTTCGGCCTCTCACCACATGCCTCGCGGCAGGATAGTCGAGGGCTAGCGAACAGGCAGGCTCGTCGGGTTGGTGTCAAAACCGGAAGGGAGATGGATATGCGGCGGCCACGCGCGGGACTTGTCGTCAGTGCTGAAGGACAGATACGGAACCGCAGGTGGCGGTTATGGTGCCTTCTCGTTGCGGTCGGACTGGCGACGACACCCGCACCGACTGCTGCGCAGGGCGTGCCAGACGACTTCGTCATCAAGCTCGAGAGAACTGCTTGCTTCGGCGAGTGCCCGGTGTACTCGGTCAGCATCGACGCTATCGGCAACGTCACGTACGAGGGGACGAAGTTCGTGCGAGTAGAAGGACGCCAGACAGATCGCATTCAGGTGTCTCGCGTGGCCGCGCTTCTCGCGACTGCCGAGCGCATTGGCTTCTTCGATTTGCGCGATCAGTACCGCACCATACGCAATCCCGACGGTACAGAGACCGTCATGACGGACTTGCCGACTGCCTACGTCACCATTACACGCGGCGGTCGGTCCAAGCGCGTCGAGGACTACCTCGGCGCGCCTGAGGCACTCAGGCAACTGGAACAGCTCATCGACGACACGGCGCGCACGAACCGCTGGATTCGATTGGACGCACAGACCTTGCAGCAGTTGGTCCGGGATGGCTGGTCGCCGTCAAGCGAGGAGCGCGCTGAGTTGCTTCGCAAGGCACTTCAGCACGACGAGGTTGACGTGGTGAAGGCGTTGCTCGAGATCGGCGCTGACCCGAACGCCGCATACTATGGGACGAATACTCCACCGCTGATGATGGTTCGCTCGTCAGCAGCGGCCCGCGCGTTGCTCGAGGCGGGCGCCGTCCCCTTCGTAAGAAACGACAATGGCGGAACGCCCTTGGGCTGGGCAGTCCATATGGGACCAGAGGTTACGCAGGTCTTGTTGAAGGCGGGGGTTCAGGTCGACCAGCCCACGGACTCAGACGGTCGGACCGCCCTGTGGCAGGCGGCCTGCCGGGGCGACGTCGATCTCGTCAAGCTGCTCCTCAACGCTGGAGCGAATCCGACTCTTCGCCCGGACGGGACGTCAGCTGTTGACTGCGCGCGGCAAGGCAGAGAAAACGCCCGCTTACGAAGACCCTCGGTCCTTGATAGCAAGCCGCCCTTCAACGAAGATTTCGATGGTGTGATCGCGTTGCTGGAACAAGCGCTCGCGAAAAGGAAATGATCGGTTGGTTCAAACGAAAACGGGTTACGAGGAATCCCCGTAACCCGTTGTGAGAATTTGGTTGCGGGGACAGGATTTGAACCTGCGACCTTTGGGTTATGAGCCCAACGAGCTACCGGACTGCTCCACCCCGCGTCAGAAGAAAATAAGTTTACCACACCATCAACGCAGAGGGTCAGATCTTGTTGCGTGCACGAACGCCTCGGCCGGGCGCCGCGCGCCGCGCCTGCGCGCCGCGTCCCCGCGCGCTCGCGTCTGCGTTTGTGGACAGCCGTGCAAGAAACAAGATCTGACCCCCCTGCAGTTGGCGACCCTCCCGTTGGCATCACGAGTGCAACGACCCTGGGTGATGTGACTCGAAGCACCTCTGACGCGTACTGAAACACGGCGAACTTGGGACCCCATGGCACATATTCTCGTGGTGGAGGACAACGACGACGTTCGAGAGATGATGAGCCTGACGCTCGAGCTCGAGGGCCACGACGTCGCAACAGCATCGAATGGACGAGATGCGCTGAACCAGCTGCGGGCAGGCGACAGACCGTCCGTGATCCTGCTGGACCTGATGATGCCGGTCATGAACGGCTGGGAGTTCAGTCAGGCGATTGAGAGTGACCCCGTCCTGAGAGCAGTCCCGATCATCATCGTCTCAGCGGCGACAACCGAGCTCATTCACAGGACTGTCGCGGCAGCCTACTTGGCCAAGCCCCTGGACATGGATCAGCTACTTGACGTCGTGGGCGGGCTTTGTGACAGTGGCGCCGGTATCACCGGAATCAGTTGACGGGATAGAGGCGTCTCGCGCCGGCTTCACATCCCGCACGATGAAGAGCAATTCACCATCCCGGATCAGACCCCAACTCTTCACGAGCGATGGCCTCGATCGCCGAGGGATCGTCCCGAAGGCGCCCCGACTTCTCCCGCAACCCGGCATTCTCGAGCTTCAGCTTATTGAGCGACGGCGAGCTGGCGCTGATATTCCTCCCGCGCGCGCATCCGCGCCACCAGGCCCTTTTCACCAACCAGCGCGTCAACCATCATCACGACGGTCGCAAACCCAAGCAGGACGTTGAGGATCCGCCGGCCGCGAGGGGAGACGACGATGGGTTCGGGCTGGACGCGCTTGCGCCGGAGTGGCTCCACGCCGCGGGCCGCCTTCCTGGGCGCAGGTTTCGGTTCTGGGTCGAGAGGCATGTCGGGACGTCTTTCGAGGCGCATTGAACTGTACGCTATTTCGGCCGTTCTCGCCCTGCGGTTTAGGCCCGCTGGTAGACTTTTCGCGATGCCCGACGAATACGTCCTCGTTCTCACCACTCTGCCGTCCGGCGCCGATGCGGCCGCCTTTGCTCGATCACTGGTATCCGAGAAACTGGCGGCATGCGTCAACGTGCATGGCGAGATGACGTCGATTTATCGCTGGGAGGGGGCGGTCTCGGAGGATACCGAGCGCCAGGTCGTCATCAAGACGAGCCGGGCTCGGGTGCCTCCGCTCTGGGAGCGAGTGCGAGATCTTCACCCGTACGACGTTCCTGAGTTCATCGTGCTGCCGATCATCGATGGCAGCGACGCCTACCTGCGATGGATCGGCGACTCGACCGCGTGAACTAGTTCAGGGCCTGGGCATCGTGACGCCGGCACCTAGCCCAGGGCCTGCTTGAGGTCGTCGATCAGGTCCTCGGCGTCTTCGATACCTGCAGAGATTCGCACCAGGCTGTCTGACAACCCGATAGCGGCGCGACGTTCCGGCGGGACCGACGCATGCGTCATCGACGCCGGGTGCGTCATCAGGGTCTCGACGCCCCCCAGACTCTCGGCCAGCGCCATCAGGCGGACGCTGTTGCAGACGCGCCTCGCCTCCTCGAACGAGCCGACCTCGAACGAGAGCATGCCGCCGAAGCCCTTCATCTGGCGCTTGGCCAGCTCGTGCTGAGGATGGCTCGGCAGTCCTGGATAGATCACCTTTGTCACCTTCGGATGCGCTTCGAGGAACTCGGCGATCAACTGGCCGTTGAGATTGTGCTGCTTCATCCGCACGGCGAGCGTCTTGGTGCCGCGAAGGACCAGCCAGGAATCAAACGGGCTCAGGATGGCACCAGCCGCGTTCTGAATGAACTTCAGCCAGTCGGCGTCCTCTTGATTGGCGGCGATGACGATCCCGCCGATGCTGTCGCTGTGGCCATTGAGGTACTTCGTCGTGCTGTGCATGACGAGATCGGCGCCGAACTCGATCGGTCGCTGCAGGCACGGGCTGGCGAATGTGTTGTCGACCACGAACCGGACGCCGTGCTTCTTCGCAATCGCCGCGACGGCCGCAAGATCCGTGAGGCGCAGCACCGGGTTGGTCGGCGTTTCGACAAACAGCATCCGCGTGGACGGACGGACCGCCTTCTCGATGAGTTCTGGTTGTGATGTGTCGACGTAGCTGAACTCGAGGCCGTACTTCGTCAGCACCTTGTCGAAGAGCCGGAATGTGCCGCCGTAGGTGTTGTCGGTGACGATGACGTGATCGCCGGCCTTCAGGAGGGTCGTGATGGCATCGATCGCCGCCATGCCTGAGGCGTACGCGTAGGCCGCGACGCCACCCTCGATCGCCGCAATGTTCTGTTCGAGCGCGAACCGCGTCGGGTTCTGTGTGCGGGCGTACTCGTAGCCCTTGTGCTTCCCGAGCTCCTCCTGGACGTAGGTGGAGGTCTGAAAGATCGGCGTGATGATCGCACCGGTTGACGGGTCCGGCTCCTGTCCAGCGTGAATGCAGATGGTCGAGAAACGAGCGGATGCGGGAAGCTTCATACCGCCGTTAGGGTATCACTTCGCTACGAGCGTCCGGGGCGATCACGACGGACCGCCCCGGACGAAAGGCAAGCCCTTACTGACCGCGTTCGAGCGATACCAGCACCGCTTCGGTCCAGACGATGTCGACCTTGTCGCCGACCTTCACTTTGGCGAGAGCCTCCGTGTCCTGAACCTTGGATGTGTACTTCCAGCCGTTCGGCCCGGTGAAGGTGATCGACGGCGCGTTCGGATCGATCGCCGTAATCGTGGCCGTGATCGTCATCTGCTTGGCCTTGGTGCCACCAGGTAGCACCTGGTCGGAACCAGTCGTGCCCTTGGTGCCGCTCATCACGTCCGCCTCGCCGGGGCTCTTCACCCGGATCACGACGTTCTCGTAATAGCGGGCGGTGACCTTGTCGCCGATCTTGATTTCTGCGAAGCGCTTGACGTCCGGCCCTGCAACGGTCGTCACGAAGGTGCCGTCCGGTTTCTTAAGGGTCACCATTCGGGTCGCGGCGTCGAGCGCCTCGACAATGGCCGTCTCCGTTCTTATTTCTGAGGAGACGGTCTTGGACTGGGCCATGGCCGGACGCGCCACCGACACCAGAGCTGCGGCTGCAACAATTCCTACGACGAGCCTTTTCATACGTGTCTCCTTAGCAGCGCGTTTACAGATGAGCAAGCCGCCCCGTGCGGCCGATCCTCTGGCAACTGCAGATCGCGTGCCGCGCGCAGTCGACAGTTTGCCCCGCCATTTTGATTGGGACGGGCCGCCACGTGTCGTGAAACGCCGCTGCTTCGCACGTAATACCGTGGGGATCAGACTCAGCAGGCAGTCGACGGGTGCCTCGACAGCCATTGGCGGGGACTTCGCGTACGGGAATGAGAATTGCGGTCGGCGGCCTCAGATCCCGGTCGGCGAGGATGGAGGTTAGACGGACGTGTCGGATGCCAGCAGCAGTCGGGGCCGATCCCGTTCGCACCGGTCGATGTCGGCGACCAGGATCACAGCCCGTCGTCACTGGATCACATCCCGTCGTCAGAAGACCGTCTCCTGGTGGCGATGGCGCGACAGGTTGATACGCACGGCCGCGTGCCTCGCGCTGGGCTTCCTGGTGGCCTGCGCCAGCCTGACCAAGAAAGCGACGCAACCCGATCTGAATCCCTGGCCGGAAATGCGGTCCGACTTCCGCGTCGAAGCGCTCCGGCAGCGGATGCACGAGTACTCGATCACGTTCGCCGCGGAGGTCGACCTTGCCGCCGCGGCGATCGAGCGACGGGCCACCGATTCGACCGTCCGGCGCAACGCCTTGCTCTGGAAGGTCCGCGCCGTACCCGAGATGCGAAAGGCATGCTTTCGTCTGGAGCCGGTCAGCGCCCTCATCGACGCGTGGATCTTCGCACGGCAGATGGATCAACTGTTTAGCGACGGCGCGGCCACGAGCGCCTTCGGCACATATCAGCCCGAAGCCGTCGAGGTTTCGCGTCGACTCGTCGACCAGATGCGGGAGATCGCCGGTTCGATCGCCGTGTCTCCCGAGGCACGGTCGACGTTCGAGCACAGGATCATCGATCCGTGGCTCGCTCAACATCCGCTCCGTGACATCACATTCGTCCGCGAGTCTCCAATTGCACGCTTCGCGGACCAATCCCGGGCGCGCGGCGACACGTTGCAGTCCGTCGGCACCATCGAGGACGTCGTGCTCAGCCTCTCACAGCAGGCGCGAATCTACCTGGCCGATCTGCCGCGGCAGGTGAGGGGAGAGCTCGACCTGATGCGCTCCGACATGCTGCCTGATGACGCGATGACATCGATCCTTGGTGACCTGCACGTGAGCGCAACGGCGGCCGATCGCATCGCTGTGACCGCCGCAGCCATGTCGCCACTGATGCTGAGCGAGCGGCGAATCGTCCTCGAGGAAATCAGCCGGCAGCGAGCCCTGGTGATGGACGCCCTTTCCGTCGAGCGGGAACGGGCCATCGGCGCGATCGTTCGTGCGTTTGCCGAGGAACGCAGCGAACTGCTCCGCAGCTTCGAGTCGCAGCGGCTGGCCACGCTCGAGTGGGCGACGGCGGAGCGCCGCGAGGCGGTCGCCGAAGTGCATCGCGAGCTGGCGGGATCGATGGAAGCCCTGCGTGGGGAACGCGCCGTCGTCGTCGACGACCTGCGCCACATCGTCGATGTGGTCCTGCTGCGCGTCGCCATATTCCTCGTCGCCGCGGTGGTGCTCGCGCCGCTCGTCGCTCATGCCTACGTCATGGTCTGGCCCCGGCGATGGCGCAGGCCACCGCCATGATCGAGTGGACCAGGTGCGTCGGGTCGTCGTTCGGCCAGCGGCGCCAGTCCCGCTACTTTGGCGTGATCTTCGTGATCTTGTTGCCTTGTATGCCGAGGCCAGCCATCAGGCCCTTCTGGCCGAAGACGAAGGCGTAGATGTCGTCCTTCAGCGTGCTTGTGGTGGTGGTCTTCGCCATACCCTCGTCCACCAGGACGACGCTCGGACCCACGCCGACCTCGAAGCCACTCGCGTTGACGAAGTCCTCGAGGGCCTTTGCGTTCATGAAGAACATCGCGTAGCCGTACTGCTGGCCGCCCGCCTGTAGCCCGACGGACGCGCCGGTTGTCTTGTAGTAGGCAGCCGCGGTTCCCTTCTTCAGCAGCGTGCCTTCGCCATACTGACCGCCGATCCCGAGACCGGCCTTCGTGACTTTCGGAAAGACCAGAACCGCTTGCGCGTTTGGCGCGAGTTGCTTCGCCAGCGCCACGCTGGAGGTCAGCGTCCGCAAGGCCGCCTGCGACTCACTGGCGAGCTGGGCGGCTTCTGTCTTTCCCTCGTCTTGAGAGATCGACGCAGGCGCCGCTCCGAGAAATACCGTGGCCACCAGAACACCTGCCATCCATTTCGTTCTCATCTTCATTCTCCTCGCGGCTCGAGAATTGGACGGGGCCAGTCACCTGGTCGTCCGTCCGGTCACCGGGGGTTCCTCGACTGGCCCGTCGAACATCCACTTGCAAACGACGCCCGCGATTACGGCGCCGACCACCGGAGCGAGCCAGAATAGCCAGAGCTGCTGGATGGCCCAGTCGCCAACGAACAGCGCGGTTGCAGTGCTGCGCGCCGGATTGACCGACGTGTTCGTCACCGGAATGCTGATCAGATGGATCAATGTGAGTCCGAGGCCGATGGCGATGCCCGCGAATCCGACCGGAGCGCGTTTGTGAGTGGTGCCAAGAATGACGACCAGGAACATGAACGTCATCACGACTTCGCAGACGAGCGCCGCGGTGAGCGAATACCCGCCTGGTGAGTGCACGCCGTAGCCGTTGGAAGCGAACCCTGCGGCAAGGCTGAAATCCGCGCGGCCGCTGGCAATCAAATACAGGACGGCGGCGCCGGCGACGCCACCGAGGAGTTGCGCCCCGATGTAGGGGAGCAGCAGGGCGGCGGGAAAACGACCGCCGACCCACAAGCCGATGGAGACAGCGGGGTTGAAGTGGCCGCCCGAGATCGGGCCGAGCGCGTACGCTCCTGTCAGCACCGTGAGGCCGAAAGCCAGTGACACGCCGAGCAATCCGATTCCGACGTCGGGAAAGGCGGCCGCCAATACCGCGCTGCCGCAACCGCCGAGAACGAGCCAGAACGTGCCGATCGATTCGGCAGTGAGCTTAGCGAACACGGCGGTACTCCATGTGGTTGATCAGAGTAATCACAGAGTCGAGTCTCCCGGTGCGTTGGTGCGTTCCGCACGAACCAAAGATCGACTCACGAGGCGCGACAAGTCAGAGGACCTCGCCACGCCTCGTGATCGAAGGGCATCAGAACCGAATCCTGAGGCCGACCAGGATCGGAAGCGACCAGCGCGAGCTCTCGTCGTTGATGTCGCGCAGGCCCTCCTCGACGAGCCAGTCGACATCAGACAGGCCGCCCATGTACCGCAGCTGCGTCTCTGCCATCAGTTCGATCGGGCCAATGCCGATGAGGAAACCGCCAGTGGGGCCGAAGCTGAACGCCCACGACTTCTCGAAGAACTTGCCGTCCTGGGCGGCGAGTCCAGGCGTCACCCCAATGGGGACATCGACGAAAGTGCCTCTGAGGTCGTCGTGCCGGTTGAGGCCCACGAGATAACCCAAAAAGGGCGTGAAACGGGTGCGGGCGAAGAAGAACCGCTGGCCGACTTCGACCCCCCAGTAGTTGTAGTCATCGAAGTCCACGTACAGCGGCGTGTTGGCCGTGCCCGCTGTGCCGATCTGCACCCTCTCGGCCGAGCTTCGCGAGATGGCCAGGTTGAACACCCCTTCCGTGCGCGGGGTTATGCGGTAGCCGATGCCGATCTTGAAGAGGCCCATGCGACCGTACACGTCGTCGAAAGTCGTCTCGGTCAGATTGATCGGCAGACCAGTCGTGGTTCCCCCGCTGGACTCCTTGATCATGTTCCCGCTGAACTGGTTGTCCCATCCCGCGAGGGCCGAGATCGTGAACCGATGCCGAAAGTCCTCGGTCGCCTCCACAGTCGTGCGTGACTCGACGCCGACGTTGACCGCTTCCGTCCGCGTGATGTCCACGCGATCGCCAAGCTTGATCCCGGCCACGATGGCGGGGTCGGCAGTATCCAGCAGACGGCGCGAGTAAACCGCTCCCTTCGGCCCCGTGAAGGTCACCGTGCGAGTGGCAGGGTCCCAGCCCGTCAGGGTGACCGTCGCCACACGCTGCGACACGACCGTGGCGCCGGGCAATGCGCCTGGTGTCGGCGTCGTGAGCGGTGGATCGGTCCGGTCAACGGCGGCCTCACCTGGCGGCTTCGGGCGGACGCTCACCCGGTCGTAGTACGAAGCGCTCACGAGGTCGCCGACTTTGAGTTCGTCGAAGCGCGTGACCGATTGGGGAACGTCGATCGTGACGACGGCTCCTCGTTCCCCGCGGATTGTGATCGTTCGGGCGGTGACGTCGATGGCCTCGATCGTCCCGCGAAGTTTGACCTCGCCGGCGCTCCTGACCTGGGCCATCTCTGTGGTCTGAGCGGCCGCCAGGCTGGCGGAGAAAAGGAGAGACCCAAGCATTAACAGACTGATTTTTCCCTGGTTCACCATTTCAACCTCATGTCGCGCCACCGATCGCCAAGTTCAGCTCGTTCGGGCGCCTCAGATCGAGCCGGTTGCGGGCGAAGGGACCTCCATCGGCGACGAAGTCCCTTGAGAGTGAAGCCGTAATGCACGCCGATGGCGAGAACGGGTGACATCGGCTGCAGACCGCGTGCCTTCACGGGGCATTGGCAACGGTCGGATTCATTGAGAATTTCGCGACGTGTCGCTGCCCAGGGTCTATCGCCCTCAATTGACGGAGGGCGCCACGAAATACCGTGCGAACGGCAAGGATGGGGTGGGAACAGCCCGCTCGTCGCAAATCGCCGCAGCAGGGTCGACACCAGAACGAACGCCGGGCCGCCTCCTGGTGGACGCGGCCCGGCGTTGATCTGCGAACCTGCTAGCGCGTTGCGCGACGGCGCCTGACGGTGAGGCCTAAGCCCGCCGCGAGCGACGCGAAGCCCACGAGCTGAAGAACCGGTAAGAGGCTGGCGGTCTTGGGCAGGGTCTTCGGCGCAGCGCCCGACGTCGGCGCCGCGGTCTGTGATGGCGCTGGTGCTGCCGGGGCCGGGGCCCTGGGCGCCGGCGCAGCCGCCGCGGGCGCGCCCGCATCCGCGCTCTTGGCAAGCGTTGCCTGTACTTCCTTCTCGGTCATGATCCGGGGTGGCTTCGCGGTGATGATGGTTGCCGTCAGGCTGTCGTTCTCACGGAAGTCTGAGATCTGCGCGGGCTTGCCCTCACGCATGATCCTGATGCCGCGCTTATCGATGTCGCTCTGCGAGAACATCTTGATGCCTGAGTCCGTGTTAACGACGATGCTCGTGCCGAGGGCCTTCATGACCCTTCCGTTCTTCACCTCAGTCACGGTCACGGGGACTGCCGTGGTCTTCGTGGTGATTGTCGCGGTACCTGCCATACCAGGCTTCAATTCGCTCACCGTCAGCATCTTCCCGTCGACGTTGAACTGGAAGTCGGCCGGCACCGTCAGCTCCCTGGTGCCTTCGGGCAACTTGACGACGAGCTGATTCCCATCGACCGCGATGACCTCGAACTTCTTGGTTGCCGATGTCGTTGTCGTCTGCGCCGACGTGACAGCTACCGTCATGCACAAGAGCGCACCACTCAACACTACCCGAGCGATTTCACGTGTCATAAAGCCTCCTCCTAGTCCTTCCGTTGCAGGGTCCTCTCGTGCCACACGACACGTGGACAGTAAACGCCCGGATCTCAGAGCTTGATCGTTCTGCTCTCCGGGTAGTGCACATCGCCAACCATTGATCTGCGTGCGCCGCTACGCACGACACCTGTTCAGCGAACCCCGGGGTCGGCCGCCGGGTCGGCGCGAACGGCGCGGACGATGTAACGTTGCGGCGCTGGGCCGACGTGATAGAACGGGTAGCACGTGACCAGCGTGAGCGCGCGCTTGGGCGTCGTGTCGAGCACAGATACGTCCGTTGGGTCGACAACCCAGATCCGTTCGACGCGGTAGACCTCCTTCCCTCGAAGCGTTTGGAGTTCGATGACGTCATCAGGCCCGACGTCTTTCAGGCCTCGGAAAAACCCGTCGCGGTGCCCGGCGATGCCGGAGTTGCCATCCGTTCCCGGCAATGCCGTATCTTCGATATGACCCACGGCGCGGTTGAGCGTGAAGTCGTCGGTGCCCGGCAGGATCGCCACTTCGAGGCGGATCTTCGGGATGCGCAAGACGGCGAGCGGCGGCGGTGCCGATGCGTTCAACGAACTCCGCCAGGCGCTGATGCGCTCGGGGTCCCAGAGGCTCAGGTCCGGTGCGGGAGTCTGCGGCGCCGCGGCAGCCTGCAGGAGGGCGAAGCGCTCGAGTTCGTATCGCGCACCCGCTGTACCGTTCACATAGAACATGCCCCACGCCGCCAGGCACAGAACGCCGAACGCCCAGGCCGTCCGTTCCGGCCACAGCTTGAGCCAACGGTCGCCACCAGGCGGCCGTGTCGGACTCATCTGCTGTGCAGGTTTCGCTTGCAATTGCCCTCCAGGGGGGTCAGCCGGATAGTCAGGACCCTCACGATGGCGTGTCATCCGGAAGCATGTGCTGTGCCAGAGCTAGAAGTCAGCGGATCATGGGCTGTTTCGAGTGCGATTTGAGCCAGCAGCGGTGACGCGATACGGCCGGCGGTGATGCAGGTTACGGCGGATGGTTTCGGTGGCGGGACCACCTTCGCCGGGCCGTTTCGCCGGGCCGTTAGGTTATCATTTCGTTTCCAAGACGCATGGGCAGGCTTCGAGTCCCCGAACGGGTGTCCGCGGGGCGGCGTGACGCGCCGCTGTTGCCGGCGCCGCCGGTGGGAACCGAGCCGGCGCCGACGACACGCGATCTGCTGTTCCGATCCTGGGCGGGTCGACTCTTCCTCGTCTCGGCCGCGATCAAGCTGTTCGTCTTCATGCTGCGCCTTGCCTGGCGCGCTACCTGCACCTTTCGAAATCCTGGCCACCACGGCGACCCTTGGCCTGATTCTGTCGCTGGCTTTTTTCGGCTGGAAGCTGATCACGCGGATGCGAAGCCGCCTGCTCTGGCGGGTGCGGCGGAAGTTGATCATCTCCTACATCTTCATCGGGGTCGTCCCGGCACTCCTGATCATCGGCTTCTTCATGCTGGGTGCCGGCCTGGTCTCGATGAACGTCAGCGCGTACCTGTTCAAGGATGGGTACGACGCGATCGTCGAGGACGTGGCTGTGCTCACCCAGTCGGCCGCGCGCGACATCGCTCGCGACCCTTCGAGGGTCTCCGAGATTCTCCTGCGCAGCCGGCAGGTGGCACGGACGCGCCATCCCGGCGTCGCAGTAGCACTGGCGTTCGTTCCCGCTCCCAGGTCGACGCATGAAGCCGGCCGAGCGCGTCGAGTGGGACCACCTGCCGCCGCCACCGACGGCGATTCCGGCCTGGGCCAGGGACAAGGACTTCGCCGGAACGGTCGCGATACCGGGTCAGAATCCGGGCGAGGAGGTGCATCTCGTTGTGCGCGGCGTCAGTCACGCGGTCGGGGAGGAGGGTCCGCATCGGCAGTCTCATCGTCGGACGTGCCGGTAGACGAGCAGACACTCGACTCCCTCTACGAGCGGACCAGCGTGAAGGCAGGGTCGGTGTCGATCGGCGCCGACGATGGTCCAGCCAACAGCGCGGTCGCGGCGCTGGCGGTCGGGGGCGACAGCAACGGTTCGCTCTTCAGCAACAGTGTCGCGTTCCTCGATTGCGTCAGGTGGGTCGAGGCAAAGCTGCAGCCGGACTGTCATGCGAGCGTGGCCACGACTTACAACGTGCGCGCATTGTGGCGCAAGGTTTCGAGACGCCCAGTCCGCTCAACTGCGGAGACACGCCCATCGACGTTGCCATTCTCGTGGTCCTCGGCCTCGTCGCCTTCCTGTTCCTGATCATCCAGGGCGTCGCGCTGCTGATGGGCCTGACGCTGGCGCGGTCGATTACCAGTGCGATCCATGAGCTCTTCATGGGGACCGAGCGCGTTCAGCAGGGGGATTTCGGTCACCGCATCGAGGTCACCGCGAACGATCAGCTCGGCGAGCTGGCGCATTCGTTCAACCAGATGACCGGGAGCATCGAGGGCCTGCTCCAGACCGCGGCCGAGAAGAAGCGGCTGGACGAAGAGCTCCGCATCGCGCGCCAGATCCAGATGTCGCTGCTGCCGCGAGGCCCTCTCGACGCCCCCGGTCTCGGGATCACGGCGTTGTGCGTACCCGCGCGAGAAGTCGGCGGCGATTACTACGATTTCTTTCACCTGCCCGATGATCGCCTCGGCGTGCTGATCGCGGACGTGGCCGGGAAGGGCACGTCGGCGGCTCTCTACATGGCGGAGCTGAAAGGTCTCGTCCTCGGTCTCAGCCAGACCCGGATGTCGCCGCGCGAGATGCTCATCGAGGTGAACCGCATCATTTCCGACAACCTCGACAGCCGAAGCTTCATCACCATGAGTTACGGCGTCATCGATCGCCGCACCGGGACGATGACCTACTGCCGCGCCGGGCATACGCCGCTGATCTTCCTGCCGGGCCCCGCCTCACCGCTGCCCGGCGTCGCGCAGGTGTTGATCCCGAGCGGGATGGTCGTCGGTCTCCGCATCCCGGGTGCGGCCGAGAAGTTCGCGGACCTGCTCGAGGAACACACCATCGACCTGGCCGTCGACGACGTCATCGTGTTCTACACCGACGGCATCAGCGAAGCGATGAACGTCGAGAGCGACCTGTTCGGTGATTCGCGATTGAGCGACATCATCCAGGAGCACGGCCACCTCAGCTCCGGCGAGCTGCGCGAGCGCATTCTGCGCGAGATCGAGTCGTTCGTCGGTGGCGCCGACCAGCACGACGACATGACCATGATTCTTCTGAAGGTGGATCCGTCGTTCGCTCTCGTCGCGGTCTGACCTCATGACCGGCCTCACCATCGTCTTTCGCACCCGCTCGCAGATCGAAGCGGACGTCGTCCGCGGCCTGCTCGAGTCGCACGGTGTGGCGGCGATGATCTCCTCGGATCTGTCGAGCACACCTTTTCCACTATCGGTAAGCGAAATTCAGGTGCAAGTGGCAGCAGACGATGCAGAGCATGCGGAGCGAATCATCGAGAGCCACCGCGACGAGAGCACGGCGCCGGCAGGGCGGCCGTTTGGTGCCGAGCTCGGTCCGCTCGAAGATCGGATCGGCTATCGGTTCCGCGACCGTGGCCTGCTGGAGCACGCGCTGACGCATCGCTCGCGCGTTCACGAAGACGCGAGCGGCGGCGTTTTCGACAACGAGTCGATGGAGTTTCTCGGCGACTCGGTGCTGGGCTTTGTCATTGCCGACATGCTCTTTCGGCAGTTCCCGCAGCACAACGAAGGGCAGAAGTCGAAGCTCAAGGCGTCCATTGTTTCCGCCACGGCGCTGGCGCGTCTCGCGGAGCGGCTCGGCCTTGGCGAGTTTCTGATTCTCGGCCGCGGCGAAGAGAAGACCGGCGGGCGCCGCAAACACGCGATCATCGCCGACTGCTACGAAGCCCTGATCGCCGCGATTTACCTCGATGGCGGCATCGAGCCGGCCAGGGGCTTCATTCAGCGCCAGTTCCAGGCCCTCATCGAGGAAGCGCGGCGGAGCGGCGTCCATGCCGCGTTCACCGAGGACTACAAGTCCGCGCTGCAGGAATGGCTTCAGCGAGAGGGTCGCGGCCTCCCCGTTTACCGACTCGCCGCGGAACTCGGCCCGCCGCACCGCCGCAGCTTCCAGGTCGAGATCGTGGTCGGTGAAGAAGTGCTCGCCGATGCGGAAGGAAAGACCAAGAAGGAAGCCGCCCAAACCGCGGCCAAGGCAGCGCTGGCCAAGTTGCAGGCGCCCCGGACTTAATCGATCTCGATAATCCCCCACGACTTCTCGGTCTCCGGCGCCCCGGCGGCGGCGAGCGCGGGCTCGGCCGGCGGAAGGTGGCTGAGCACGTAGGTGTGGACTTCGCGCACGATCTCTTCCTCTGTGGGTGGTGCGGCCGGCAGTGCAGACGCACCCAGAGCCTGAGCATCGGGTCACCAAAGCTGTAGCGCTTCTGGCGCGAGACGATCAGGTCGACATCTTCGAGCCACGAGAGGTAGTCCTTGGTCGACCCGGGCGTGCGGCGTAGCCGCAGCGCGATCTCCGTCAGCGTCAGCGGTTCCTCTTCTGCGAGCACGTCGAGGATCGCTTTGAGGGCGCCGTAGCCGCGCGCTCGGTGAAGCCGGAGCTCGTACGAGAACCGGCAGGCCGCCGCGAGTGCGCCGTCTGGGGCGAGCAGCGCCGCCAGGGCGCTGACCGGATCGGCGGCGCCGCGCGAGGCCATCGCGGAGGCCGACTCCGCAATCAATCGGGCGTAGAGCGGCCGGCCGTTCGACAACCCGTGCACGATCCCCGCAACATCGTCCCGCAGCGGGTGATCGTCTTCGAGGTGAGCGTCGTGCGGCGAGGCGATGGTCGCCCGGATCTCCGCGGTGGTGAGCGGTGCGACGTGGATGATTTCGAACTGCGCCGGCGCGTCGCGCAATAGCCGGTGCGCCCGGGCGACGTACCGCGTCGAGAGAACGAAACGGTTCCCGCTCGATGCCAGCATCCCGACCAGATCCTTGAGCACCGAGCGCAGCCCGGGAAAGCTTTCGAAGGTCCGGAGTTCGAGGAATTCGTCGATCAGGAACGTCGCCGGCGCGTCGCCGGGCGCGCGCGCCGTATCGAGGAAGGCGAGCGCCGCATCGAAGGCATCGCGGGCGCCGTGTTCGGCAGCCGCCTCGCCATAGGGGTGCGCCGGGAACGGTGAGTCCCCGCGCATCGACTGCAGGAAGCGTTCGGGTGTCGTGGCGATGCGCTCGACGTCGATGTACTGCGACTGCGAGCGGCCGAGCAAGTCGCGCAGTCGCAGCAGGAGTGACGTTTTGCCCGAACCACAACCGCCGATCAGAACGGGGATGCGCCCCTTCGATCCGCCGCTGCCCTCGAGCGCCGCCAGGACGCGCCGCTCGAGCGTGGGCCGTTCCGGAATCATCATTTCTCAATCTCCGGACGTCTCAATCTCCGGACCCAATCTCCGGACGCACCGAAGGCATGTTGAGGCCGTGGCGGCGCGCCGCCGCGATCGCCTGTGGATATCCCGCGTCGGCATGGCGGACGATACCGAGGCCCGGGTCGCAGGTCAGGACCCGTTCGAGTTTCTCGTCGGCCTCGCGTGTTCCGTCCGCGACGACCACCATTCCGGCATGGAGCGAATAGCCGATGCCGACGCCGCCGCCATGATGAACCGACACCCAGGTGGCGCCCGACGACGCATTGAGCAGCGCGTTCAACACCGGCCAGTCGGCGATGGCGTCACTGCCATCGAGCATGCCCTCGGTCTCGCGATTGGGTGAGGCCACCGACCCGGTGTCGAGATGATCGCGGCCGATGACGATCGGCGCCGAGACCACGCCGCGGCGGACCAGGTCGTTGATCGCCAGGCCGAATTTCGCTCGTTCACCGTAGCCCAGCCAGAAGATGCGTGCCGGCAATCCCTGGAACGCCACCCGTTCGCCGGCCAGCCGGATCCAGCGGCACAGCGCCTCGTCGTGCGCGAACATCTCGAGCGCGAGGCGATCGGTGGCGGCGATATCGGCGGGATCCCCGGAGAGCGCGGCCCAGCGGAACGGCCCCTTGCCTTCGCAGAAGAGGGGGCGAATGTATTCGGGCACGAAGCCGGGGATCTCGAAGGCGTTGGCGACGCCACCCTTCTCGGCCTGGGCGCGGATGTTGTTGCCGTAGTCGAAGGTCACGGCGCCGCGCGCCTTCAGGTCCAGCATGGCGCGGACGTGCACAGCCATCGACTCGGTGGAGCGGCGCACGTAGGCCTGCGGATCCCGCTGCCGCAGGACCGCGCCTTCCTCCATCGACATGCCGTGCGGGAGGTAGCCGGTGAGTGCGTCATGCGCGGAGGTCTGGTCGGTGAGGACGTCGGGCACCACGCCGCGCCGCACCAGTTCCGGCAGGACGTCGGCGGCATTGGCGAGCAGCGCGATCGAACGCGCGGTTCGGTCGCGCCGGTAGCGCGCGATCCGATCCAGCGCATCGTCGAGCGACGCCGCCTGCTCGTCCACGTAACGCGTCGTCAGCCGGCGCTCGATGCGGGTGGCATCGACTTCCATGATCAGCGCGATGCCGCCGTTCATCGTGACCGCGAGCGGCTGCGCGCCGCCCATCCCGCCGAGACCGGCGGTCACGACCAGGCGCCCGGCGAGCGTGCCGCCGAAATGACGGCGCGCGAGTTCCGCGAGCGTCTCGTAGGTCCCCTGCAGGATGCCCTGGGTCCCGATGTAGATCCAGCTCCCGGCCGTCATCTGGCCGTACATGGTGAGGCCGCGGTCTTCGAGGTCGCGGAAGATGTCCCACGTCGCCCACGCCGGCACGAGCAGCGCGTTGGCAATGATGACGCGCGGTGACCAGGGATGCGTGCGGAAGACGGCGACCGGCTTGCCGGACTGCACGACCAGCGTCTCGTCGTTCTCGAGGTGCCGCAGCGCGTCGACGATCGCTTCGAACGCTTCCCAGCTGCGCGCGGCGCGACCGGATCCGCCATACACGATCAGCTCGTCGGGACGCTCAGCCACCTCCGGATCGAGGTTGTTCATCAGCATGCGCAGCGCCGCTTCCTGCGGCCATCCTTTGCAGGACCGCGCCGCGCCGCGAGGCGCGCTGACGTGACGACTGAGAGTGCTCATGACGGATTGGGTGCCGGTTGTTGCGACGAAGGTAGCAATCTAAAAACGTACGACGCGCTTGTCAAATTGAAACGTGAAAATTTCTTACTTGACTTCTATTCCACATGCGCGCTCGAACGATCCGTCAACGATCGACGCCGCAATTCGTTCGATGTCGGGTGCCGGCGGACGATCGTCGGTCAACGTCGGGGCCATGTCGCGCACGAATGCGTGGACGCGTTGCAGCGGCGCGGAGGTGGTGAGCGGCGCGAGCAGGTCGATCGCCTGGCACGCGCACAACACTTCGACCGCGACCACGTAGGCGGCATTCATGACCGCGCGTTCCGCCTTCAACGCCGCGCCCATGCTCATGCTGACGTGATCCTCCTTGTTGGCCGACGTGGGGATCGTGTCGACACTCGCCGGATGCGCGAGGGTTTTCAGCTCCGAGGTCAACGCCGCCGCGGTCACTTGCGCGATCATGTATCCGGACTGCAATCCGCTGGCCGTCGTCAGGAACGGCGCGAGGCCGCTGAGGGCGGGGTTGACGAGCCGATCCGAACGCCGCTCGCTGATGGTGGCAAACTGCGTCACGGCAATTGCAAGCAGGTCGGCGCCGATAGAGATCGGAGCGCCGTGAAAGTTCCCGCCCGAGACGATTTCATCCAGAGTCGGCGAACACCATCGGGTTGTCGGTGGCGGCATTGGCTTCGGTCGTGAGCGATCTGGCGGACGAAGCGCAGCGCATCGCGCGCCGCGCCATGCACTTGCGCGGTGCAGCGCAACGAATACGCATCCTGCACGCGTCCGCAGTTTTCGTGCGACTTGTTGATGGCGCTCGCCGGTCATCAATGCCAGGATGTTCGCGGCTGAGGCGCGCTGCCCGGGTGAGGCCTGGCGTCGTGGATGCGTGCATCGAATGGGACCTTCGACCCCCGCAGTGCATCGATCGACAACGCGGCGGTAATGTCGGCCGCCCGGGCGAGTCGATCGGCGCGCCACCAGCGCCAGCGCCGCCACGGCCGTGGACGGTTGCGTGCCATTAATGAGCGCGAGGCCTTCTTTCGACAGCAATGTAATCGGCGACAGGCCGGCGGCCCGGAGTGCATCGAACCCGGGCATGACCGGCGAATCTTTCACGGTTGCGTAACCTTCGCCGACCAGCACCAGCGCCAGGTGCGCGAGGGGCGCGAGGTCGCCGCTGGCACCGACCGAGCCGCGGCTCGGCACCACCGGGTGCACGCCGCGGTTGAGCATCGCGATCAACAGCTCCAGCGTCTCCGGACGGATCCCCGAGAACCCCTTGGCCAGCACGTTCGCGCGCAGTGCCATCGAGGCCCGCACCGCCCGCACCGACAGTGGCTCGCCCACGCCGGCCGCATGGCTGCGCAGGAGATTGAGTTGCAGCGCCCCGAGCTGGTCGCGGGGGATCGCGGTTTCGGCGAGTGCGCCGAAGCCGGTGTTGACGCCGTAGACCGGCACGTCGCCCGCGGCCTTGCCATCGACGACCGCGCGCGACCGCGGCGACGCGTTGTGCGGCTGACGCCGCGAGGCCGACTTCGGTGGCCTGGCCGGCAATCAGTTCGAGTTGTTCGAGCGTTAAAGATTCGCCATCGAGTTGCAGCATGGGAAGGAATGTAGAATACAGCGGTTATGAACATCGCAGTGCTCGGTGCGCAGTGGGGTGACGAGGGCAAGGGCAAGATCGTCGATCTGCTGACGCCGAATTTCCAGATCGTCGCGCGCTATCAGGGCGGCCACAACGCGGGACACACCGTCTACGCCAACGGCCGCAAGTTCGTGCTGCGGCTGCTGCCGTCCGGCATCCTTCATGACGGCGTCACCTGCGTCATCGGCAACGGCGTCGTCATCGATCCGCAGGCGCTCTTTGCAGAGATCGACGAAGTGGCCGCCGCCGGCGTCACCATTGGTGACCGCCTCATCATCAGCGACAAGGCGCATCTGATCCTGCCGTATCACCGCGAGCTCGATCTGCTCAGCGAAGCGCGCCGCGGGGAGCGAAAGATCGGCACGACGTCGCGCGGCATCGGGCCGGCCTACGAAGACAAGATCGCGCGCCGCGGCGTGCGGGTCGGGGATCTCGCCAACATGGAGGCGCTCGCCAGCGCCGTCAAGCACAACGTCGCGGCACGGAACCGCATCATCCCGGAATCGACGATGGACGCCGACCACGTCCTCGATGAACTGAAGAAGGCGTGGACCAGGATGGGCCCGTGGGTCACCGACGTCTCGCTCTTCCTCTCCCGCGCCCGCCAGCAGGGTCGTCCGATCATGTTCGAGGGCGCGCAGGGCACGCTCCTCGATATCGATCACGGCACCTATCCGTACGTGACCTCGTCGAACGCGACCATCGGCGGCGTGTGCACCGGTCTCGGCGTGCCGCCGAAGGCGATCGATGGCGTGCTGGGCGTGGCGAAGGCCTACACCACTCGCGTTGGTGAAGGACCGCTGCCGACGGAGCTGACGGGGGAGATGGGCAACCGTCTGCGCGAGAGCGGGCAGGAGTTCGGCGCGGTGACCGGCCGGCCGCGGCGGTGCGGCTGGTACGACGCGGTGGCGGTGCGCTACGCGGTGCGGGTCAACGGCCTGGACGCGCTGGCGCTGACCAAGCTCGATGTGCTCGACGGCCTGCCCGAGCTGTCGGTGTGCACCTCGTACCGATGCAACGGCGCAACCTTGACGGAAATGCCCGGCGACCAGGCGCAGCTGGCCGCGTGCGAACCGGTCTACGAGACGCTGCCCGGCTGGACCCAGCCGACGGCAGGCGTGAAGAAGTTCGAGGATCTTCCGGCGGAGGCGCGCGCATACATTGCGCGGCTCGAGGAGGTCACCGGCGTGCCGGCATCGGTCGTGTCGACCGGATCGGCGCGCGAAGACACGATCATCCGCACCGACTCGATCGCCGCCAACTGGTTCGCTAAACGCTAGACACGATGGAATGGAAGATGGAAAAGGGAAGATGGAAAAGAGCTCGGCTAGTCGGCAACGTTGCCGCTGAGCCGTAGCTCTTTTCCATCTTCCCTTTTCCCTCTTCCATTCTTAGTGCTCTCGATTGCGGGCGCAGAACTCGTCGACCGCGGCGTCGTCCGCGTCGATGAACTCGATACCGGCGCGGTAGACCGGCGGCGGCTGACGGCTTCGGCAGCTCGAACTTCGCCCAGGCGACGGTCCCGCGACAGCGCACGAGCGCGTCCTCCTGCGGAATCGAGACGCGCACCTTCTGATTCGGCCGCAGGATCGTGCTGGAAACGACTTGCGCGCCGACCGTCGAGACGTCGATCACGGCGACCGGATTGCCATCGAGCTGAATCTCGACGCCGCGCCGCAACCGCGTTCTCGGGGCGCGGCGCGTGCCGTGCCAGTCGAGCCGCACGCGATGTCGTTTCGGCGGTCGCGGCGGGTGGCGCCTGCGACGCCACGGCGACGCCAGGCCCGCCCGGCGATCCCGTGTCCACGGCGACGCCTGGCCCGGCCCCGGCCGCCGCTGCCGGGCGCGCGACCTGCCGCATGTAGTCGCCGGTGTGCGACATCACGCGAACTTCCGACTGGCCAAGGTTTGGATCGGTGCGGATGCGATTGATCAGCGCCGCGCCTCGCGGTGTCGCGGCGAACAGGCGCTCGAGCACGATCACTTCCGGCCGCCCCTCGAGGATCGCCTGGAGCGCCTGGATCGGCTCGGTATCCGAGAACTTCAGGAGTTCGCCTTCGCCCGACAGCCGCTCGCAGAGCGAGGACATCAGGTTGGAGGCGGCAATGACGACGGCTGGCACGGCGCCAAGTCTATCAAACCTGTCGGCGATGCGGCCGACCTAGTCGGGCTGGCCGTCGTCGCGACTCGTGGCGGAGCGCGTGACACAATGACGAAGTGAAAGCGGCGGGAACGGTTCGCGCGGTGTTGCTGGATCTCGACGACACCCTTTTTGATCACCAGCACTGCGCGCGCCAGGCGCTGCTCGGTGTTCGCGCACTTCACAGGGTCTCGCCGGCGTGGACGCGGAAGCGCTCGAGACGATCCCACTCGAAGATCCTCGAAGAACTGCACCTGGAGGTGCTCGCCGGACGTCTCGATCTGGACGCCGCGCGCGTCGAGCGTTTCCGGCGGCTGTATAGTGCGGCGGGGGTGGCGGCCGACGCCGGCCTGGCGGCACGGACGGCAGCGGCCTATCGCGCCGGTTACCTGGAGGCGCGCCAGTCGATCGACGGGGCAGCTGCCGTTTCTCGAAGCGGTTCGCGCCCGCGCCACCGTCGTGATCGTCTCCAACAACCTGCTGCACGAGCAGCAGGAGAAGCTGCGCCACTGCGGTCTCGATCGCCATGTCGACGTTCTGGTGGTCTCGGAGGAGGTCGGTGTGTCGAAGCCGGCGGCCCGCATCTTCGAGGTGGCGCTCGAGCGGGCCCGGGCGCGTCCAGAGGAGGCCGTGATGGTGGGCGACTCCTGGACCAACGATGTCGAAGGGGCGCGGGCCGCGGGCATTCGCGCCGTATGGTTCAATCGGGACGGGCGGCCATCACCGGATCCGTCGGTGCCCGTGTTGAGATCGCTCGGAGATCTCACGGGAGACGTGGCGATTGATTTTTGGCGAAGAGATCGCGAGCTAGGCGAGCGCGCGCTTCAACTCGTGGGCGGTGATGCGAAAGTGCGACGCCTTCCACACCGGAACGCCGTCTTTCAGCAGGATCGCCTGGGGCGTTTCGTGCCGCACGCCGAGGAGGGTCGTGGCGGCGTCGGAAACACTGCGATGATGCTGCACGGTGATGAGGTTGTACGAGCGCCTCGACGCCGTCCTCGGCCATATGCGCATGAAGCTCATCGATAGGCTTCACAACTGATACCGCAGTTGCGGCTGTGCTTGAAGATAAGAACCGGGCGCTGGCGAGACTCGGCAATAGCTGCCTCGAGCGCGGACAGATCAGCAAGGGGCTTCAGTGTTGTCATGTGGGGCGAGATAATTTTAGCAGGCCGCACCGGTAATTCAGCAGGACCGCAAAAACGGCGAGATTGAGGACGTTTCATGGCTGAGCAGACCGGTCGCGCGCGGATGGTACCCCCCGACCTGAGTGAAAAGGGAGGCATGAGGGACGGCGCACCTCAGCGATCCGACGAACGGCTGTACATGCAGCTGCTGTGCTTCGGCGGTTGCGCCGACGCCTCGGCGGTGCGGGACGCGCTCGCCCGCTCGTCGCTCGACACGGTCATTTATGAAGACCTCAATGACCCTGCGGGCGTCGGCATCCTGGCCGTGTCAGAGGATCCGAATGCCTTTCTCGATGCCTTTGCCCCGGCCCTGAGACCGGTGACGCGCGCGCTTGTGCCCAAACCCGAATTCAGCATGTTCGGAAGGACTTACTCGCTCGGTTACGAACCCGACTTGCAAGACGCCCTGACCGGCCGCCCGCGCCGGACGGTGCTCAACCCGGACTGGCGGTGGGGGATCTGGTATCCCCTGCGGCGGAGTGGAAGTTTTGCCCAGCTCCCGCCCGAGGAGCAGCGCACCATCCTCGCGGAGCATGGCGCCATCGGCATGTCGTTCGGCGCCGGTGACCTTGCCCACGACGTCCGCCTCGCCTGTCATGGGCTGGACCGCGACGACAATGACTTTGTCATCGGCCTGGTCGGGAAGGACCTGTTCCCCTTATCCGCCGTCGTGCAATCGATGCGCAAGACCCAACAGACGTCCTTGTACCTCGACCGGCTCGGACCGTTCTTCGTCGGCCGGAAGGTGCTGCCGGGGCTGAGCAGCGCCCGCTGGCCTGCATCCTGCAGAAACATGTGACGAGAGGAGAGCCATGTTTTTGCACACACGACAGGCTATTGCCGCGTTGTTCATCGCCGCTGCGGCCGCAGGCGCCTGCAGCCGAGAGGAAGCACAGGCGCCTCCCGCGCAGGTCCAGACGCAGAGCGTCCAGAAGCCAAACGTTCCGACACTCGTCAGCGGGTGTCTTCGAGCCGGTGAGGCTGCCGATACATTTGTCCTCACGACCGCGCAGAGCGTCGATGGCTCCACCCCGGCGACGTATCAACTGAACGGCAGCGCCGGCGTGAACCTGGCCGACCATGTCGGCAAGCGGATCGAAGTCAACGGCGTTCTCCGCGAGCAGGCGCAGATTGCCACGACCGAGCCGAAGCAGCCCGCCGAGGAGAAAGCCGAGGGCACGTCCGGCACACCGGCTGTGCAGACCACGACCCAGGTGTCGATCAGGCAACTGGACGTGACAGCGGTCAAATAGGCGGGTGGCGACTGCGAGAAGTAAGCCCGCCTGGCTGACTGGCGTCGTTGTTGCTACGCCGAGAGGACGAGGTAACGTTTGCCGAATCTGAAGGGGCGCCGTCCGCGGCGCCTGACCCCCGAAGAACGGAAGTCGCTGACACACGGTGATTTCTGGATCCCCGAGGCGGAGCGCGAGGTGTACAGACGTGCCCTCGAGGCGCTCAATGCCGCCAGCGTGCCCTATATCGTCGCCGGGGCCTACGCGATCTACGAGCACACCGGCATCTACCGGAAGACAAAGGACCTCGACCTCTTCTTCCAGCCGGCTGCGGTCGTGCCGGCCGCGCGCGCCTTGCGGGATGCCGGGTTCGTGACCCGTCTCGAAGACGAGCACTGGCTCGCCAAGGCCACGATGGGGGAGTACTTCGTCGACCTTATCTACGGGATGGGGAACGGCATCGCCTTCATCGACGAAGGATGGATCAACAACAGCCACCAGGGAATCCTGGCCGCATCACCGGTCCGGATCGCGCCCGCCGAAGAGCTGATCTGGCATCGGCTCTTCATCAGCGAGCGCCACCGCCACGACATGTCCGACATCGTCCACCTGATTCTGTGTCTGGGCGATACGCTCGACTGGCGGCGCCTGGTCGACCGCGTCGGAGAGAACTGGCCACTGCTGCTCTCGCAAGTGCTGATGTTCACCTACGTCTATCCCGGCTACAAGTCGAACATCCCGGCATGGGTGCCTGAGCACCTGATGGCGCTCGCGAAGGCGGAGTTCGAGCGTGAAGAGGAAAGCAGCGACGTGACGCGAGGCCCGATGATCTCGCGCTTCAGCTTTACGATCGACGTCCGCGAGTGGGGCTTTGCGGATCCGCGGTCCGAGCTCGTTCGCGAGGCGCGCAACCGCCCCGAGGTTCGCGCCATCGCGGAAGCGGACGTCTGGGATGAGCGCAGCGAAGAGCGTCCCGAGCCGAAGGAAGGCCGGCCGGAACCGAAGAATGAGGTCCCGGCCGAGGCTGCGGCCGGAGGCGTGCAGCGCCAAGGAGTTTGACACCGTCGTCCAGACTCTCGATACTTTCAGGGTGCTTCGCAAGTTACTTCTCGGCCGCCTGGGTGGCGGCGCGCCGGATCCGATCGAAACCGCCTTCGGCATCCTCGAACGCGATGTCATGCGCGTGCTGTGGGCCGATTCGGATCTCGCTGTCCGCGACGTGCAGACTCGCCTGTCGCGAGATGCGGCCTACACGACCGTCATGACCACGCTCGACAGGCTGTTACAAGAAGCGTGTGTTGATCCGACGCCAGACCGGCCGCGCCTTTCTCTATTCCGCCGCGCTGACCCGCGCGCAGCTCCAGGCCCAGATTGCCGGCGGCGTGCTGAGCGGGCTGCTCCAGGGGCGCGACGGCGCGACAGCGCCGCTGCTGTCGAACTTCGTTGAGTCAGTGAGCGCGCAGGACGGCGGCGCGGAGCTGCTGCGCGAGCTGGAAGACCTGGTGAAGCAGAAGCGCCGGCAGCTGGCAAAAGATCAGAAGCGGCTAACGCGCGAGACCTTCCGCCGCCGTCCGTGCACTCGACCACGCCCACTGGAAGTTGAAACCGCCGAGCCGGCCGTCCACATCGAGCATCTCGCCCACGAGAAACAGTCCCCGGCATTTCCGCGACTCCATCGTCGCGGGATCGATCTCATCGAGCGCAACACCCCCGGCCGTCGCTTCGGCGTAGCTGTAGCCGCGGCTGTCGTTCACGCTCAGCGGCAGCTCCGTCAGCGCATGTGAAAGAGCGCGCCGGCCCTCACGCGTGAGTTGCGCGAGGCGGATGCGTGCCGTCGAGGCCGAGGCTGTCGAGGAGCGCGGACAGCGACTGACCCGGGCAACATCTCGGCGAGCGCGCTCTGCAAACCGAGACGGGGATGACTGCCGGCGCTCCTGGTCCAGGCCGCTTCCACCGACTCGAACGACTCACCGGGGCGAAACTGTGCGGTCAACGTTACCTCGTGGTTGTCGAGGCGGGCCCGGAGCCAGTGGCGCGACATGTCCAGCGCGGCGGGACCGCTGATGCCGAAGTGCGTCCACAGCATGGCGCCTGTGATCCGTTGGGTGATCCTGCCGTTGACGCGCAACGCAAGTTCCAGATCCTGCGCGACTCCGGAGAGCCGTTCGTGGTTCGGCCCGAGCGGTGAGCGAGGGCTGGCAGGGCGCTGGGGGTGGGGCCCCGGCGCAAACTGAATAACGCCGCCCGGTGCCGCCAGCACCAGCGGCGCAAGTGCCGGCGTCGTCGGCACGATCGTGTGACCAAGAGCACGCGCGATCGTCAGGCCACCGCCGTCGCTGCCGGTTTTCGGCAACGACAGGCCGCCCGTGGCGAGCACGACTGAGGCCCCCCGCATCAAGCCGCGCGAGGTTTCGAGCTCGAAGCCGTGATCCGGCGGGGGAGATGGCGTGAACACGCGTGGACGGCATGATCGTCGACGTCGAGGGCGCGCGCCGCGGCGAGCAATGCCTCGAGCACGTCGCGCGAGCGGTCCGATCGGGGAAACAGCTTCGCTGTCGCTTCCTCTTTCAGCGGAACGCCGATGGATTCGAAGAAGGCGATCGTTTGTGAAACGGACAGTCTCGACAGCACGCGGCGGATGATCGTTCGACGTCCACCCCAGTAGTCGCGCTCCGTCACCACGGCATTCGTGACATTGCAGCGCGATCCGCCGCTGACGAGGATCTTGGCGCCGGGCTTGACGGCTCCGTCGAGCAGGTGCACCGGCCGTCCCGAGACCTGGCGCGCGAAAATCGCCGTCGCGAGACCGGCAGCGCCGGCGCCGACAATCGACGATGGCCTGGTCTGACGGATGGGGCACGAATGGAGTGTATGGGTGCGGCCGAGGATGGAGCGTTATGGCAGGTAACGAACCGCGAACTCCATCGCGCCGTGCAGCTCCAACGAGACGTCTTCAGCGACGAGCAGCGCGCCTGTCGCCAGCGACGGTGAGGGCAACACTCATCTGCAATCTGGACGCGGTGCTGGCGCTCGTTCCGGCGCGGAGCAGCCGCCGGACCCGGTTCTCGAGGTTGGTGCCTTCGTAAAACGCCAGCGCCGGCATCCACTGCGGCGGAGGGCCCTCGGCCATCCGCGCCACGCGGACGAGCGCGGCCGCAAGCTCGGTGCGCGCTTCGACCCTGGGCCCGGCGGCTTCATCGTCTGCCGCTTCTTCCGCGGCGGCCGCCCATCCGGTCTGCAGCTCACGGCCCGCGTTCAGCAGCAGCATGGGATCGGGCAGATAGCGCATCGCGGCGCGCACCAGGTTGTCGCGGCGGCGGACATGGGCAGCTTCGTGCCGGATCACGGCCTCGAGCTCTCGCGGCGTGCACTCGCTGACGATCCGGGTCGAGATCAGCAGACGCGTGCGGAACAGACCCGTGACCGCGGCGACTGGATAGGCGCTCTCGATCAGCCAGATCCGGCTGGCCATCGTTCGCGAGCCCACCGGCGGCCGCATTGACGCAGCAGGCGCGAGCAGGTGGCGCTGGCGCGCCAGGAGGCGAGCAGCCGGACGGCGGCGGCCGCCGCCATGAAGATCGTCGCCAGTGCCAATGCGAGCGAGCAACACCGCCGGGTGCTTCGATCGTGTCGCGAGGCTCGTAGCGGACGAACATGGATGCGAAGAGCAGCGCCGACAAGGTGCCGGCGGCAATCGGCAGCAGCCGTGCGGCGGCAAGGAGGCGCGCGCGTTCGGCAGCCGAACGGATCGGCGATACGCCGGCGCAACGCGCCCGACGAGACCGACACGGCCAACGCCGTAACCAGACCGGCCCCCGCGTAGGTGCCAAGCGTGATCAACGCGAGCAGGATGTAGTAACGCATGAAGCAGCCGAGACGCGACTATCGTAAACCATTCGAAACATTACGACCGCTGGTAGTATTTGGCGGCGTCGCGGTCTAACTCCCTCTCAATCCCGTGCATTTCAACGTCGCCAACCGCAAAGTCCATCACTGGGGAAGCTTCTTCGTCGCCATCCCGGTCCTGATCATCATCAGCAGCGGCATTCTCCTGCAGATGAAGAAGCAGTGGGGCTGGGTGCAGCCCCCGGAGATCCGCGGCACCGGCAAGGTCCCGGCGATCGGCTTCGAGCAGATCATGGCCACCCTCAAGGCAGACCCTTCACTCGGCGTCGCCGGGTGGGATGATGTCGCCAGGATCGACGTCAGGGCAGACCGCGGCCTGGCCAAGGTTACGATCAAGAGCGGCTGGGAGGCGCAGATCGATCTTGGCACCGGGCGCCTGCTGCAGACCGCCTATCGGCGCTCGGACCTGATCGAGTCGATTCACGATGGCTCGTTCTTCGCGGGTGACTGGACGAAGCTCGGAATCTTTCTGCCCGCAGGAGTCACGCTATTGCTGCTCTGGTTAACGGGAATGTGGATGTGGTGGGTGCCGTTCAAGGCGAAGCGGCGGCGGCGGCCTGAGCGGCGCCGTCACGCCGCTGCGGTCGCAGTCCTGACCGCCGGGTTGCCGCTCCTTGCCTTCGCTCAGCCACGGCTGGCCATCGATCCGCTGATCGGGCATTGGGAGACGATCGTCGAAGATGGCGACACCGTCGTCCTGGCCGACGCGCGCAAGTGGAAGACCGACAGCACGGCGACGACGCCGTTTCCCGATTGCCGCGGTCGTCGGGCGTCGAGAACTTCACCGAGGGTGTGATTGCGGCCAGGTTCAAGCTGGTCGCGGGAGCCTCCGACCAGATCGCGGGGCTCGTTTTCGGCCTCACGCCGAAGCACGAATATTTCTACGCGCGCTACAACACCAAGGACGGGAACATCGCGCTCTGGCAGTTCGTGGACGGCGACCGCAAGCGGATCCTGGAAGGGACCGAGCACCTGCAACTACCTCTCGGCACCTGGCACGACCTGCGGGTCGAAGTGCGCGGATCGACCGTGCGGGCCTCGGTCAACGGCAAGCTGCACCTCGAGCACAAGCTGCCGGCGCCAGTGTCCGGCCGCGTCGGCTTCTACACGAAGCGTGACAGCGTCACGGCGTTCAAGAGCTTTTCCATTACGAAGTAGTCAGTCCCGCCCCCGCGCCAGGATCTCGTCGACAACGGCCTGCACCTTCGGATTGGCCGACGACGGCGGCGAACAGAATGAGTACTGCAGCGTGCTTCTCGCGGCCTGCCGCGCCCGGTCTTTGGTTGCCGGCGGATCGAACGAGCCGTATTTGTAGACCCACATGAAATAAAGCGCCGACCATGCGAAGCCGCTGCCGTTGTCCAGGGTCGCGTCCAGGCCCGGATGGTTGCGGCAGGCTCGGTGACCGGGATCGTCGGGCTGATTGTGACGGACTTCGTGGAGGATCAACGCGAGCGGCCCTTCGTAGCCGAGCGGCTGCTGACCGGGTAGAACCTCGCGGCAGTTGCTGGTGCTCGCGTACCAGATGCTCGCCTGCCGCGGCAGGCTGACGGCACGGCCGCCCCCGGTCGCGATGCTGCAGTCCAGCCGGACGACGAACCTCCTGACGAACCGCCGCAGATGCTCGAAAGCCGTGAGGCCGTCGCCGAATGGCAACGGTTCGTCAAAGGCCTGATGTCTGAGCGCGTCGAGCTTCGCGAGCAGCACGACTTTCGAGGGCCGGGGCGACTCCGGCGTGAAGAGCGACGGCTCATAGAGCGCCCAGCGCTCATCCGCCTGCGGACCATCCTGCCAGGTGAACGAGAACTCTTTACGCACGCGCTCGAGCTCTGCGTCCGAAGGTTTCGCCCGGTACAGCTGCAGCAGGTCGTCGAAGGCGCGGATGCGCACCGACTGTGAAACGCCGTCGAGGCTGACGGTCACCTCTTGAGGCCCTGCCGGGAAGTTCCCGACTTCGATGGCTTCCCCGCGACCGAGCTCGCCGGTTACCGAGGAGTTCCAGACCGCGCGCGCCCGAGCTGCCGAATCGACGCCTTTAAAGGATGCCTTGAAGGTGACCCGTTCCCTGGTCACAAACCGCTCGTCCGGCAGCGGACGCTCGATTTCGATGCGGGCCGTCTGGCGCTCCGTGCCGGAGAGCGTCAGCGAAAGGAGAGCCACTCCAGCGGCGATCGCCTGAACCACACGCGTCGGCTTCTGTCGAACCATGTCGTCCCTCCCGGTAAGACCTAGAACCGCACACTGAAGCTGACGGCGCGGCGCCGCTGGGATCCCTGACCCGGCACCCGGGAGGGAATCGCCGCGTCGATCAGGAGCCCGACGATGCGTCATCCATCGCGCGCTGAAGTACATGTCGAGCAGGACGCCGTTGCGCGTACAGGGTCCCCGGTCCGGCGACTCGCCCGCAATGGAGGCCGGCGTCGAACAATGCGAGGCCCGCGCCGCCGAGTGCACCGATGAGGGCACCGTTGCCAAGTCCGTCATCGACGAGCGACCCCGGTGTGACGGGACGAAGACTCCCAACATGCTTGTCGACCAGGAGGCCGATCAGGCCCCCCGCCACGCTCGCCGAGGTAGGCGCAGGCCACGGGAGAGCAGATGTCCTCTGTAGCGAGGCTGAGCACGGTGCCCGCCGCCGCGCCGGTTCCGGCGCCGATCCAAATACCATCGGCCTTGGTGTCTCGCCTCATCTCCTGTGCTTGACTGCTTCCGGCTGCGCTCACCACCAGAAGCATCGTCACCGCCGGTATCCACGCGCTGCATCGTCTCGTCATGGTGACCTCCCGCATCGGAGCATGAACGAGCGGCCAACCGGGAGTCGTGAGAGAGATGTGAAAAACGGTGAGCGGATGCTAAGCCGTCGCGGCGAAACCTGTGTTCCTTCTGTGTTTCCTCTGTGTCTCTCCTGTGTTTCCTGTGGCAGAACCCAGGCGGCCGCACCGGCGAGGTTGTCGGCGATGGCGTGCGGAGTGACGCTCGCGGTTCTGCACCTTTTCGTCCGCGGCACCATAGCCCGTGCGCACCAGCACGGTCCGCGTGCCGGCCGCTCGGCCGGCTTCGACATCCTTCAACCGGTCACCGATCGTGAATGACCGCGACAGGTCGAGGTCCAGTTCGGCAGCGGCGCGGGTGATCAATCCTGGCCGTGGCTTGCGGCAGTCGCATGCCGTCCGGAGCGCCGCGATCGTGCCATCTGGATGATGGGGGCAGTGATAGAAGGCCTCGATCTTCGCGCCGCCGGCCAACATGCGTTCCTGGATGTGCTGGTGTGCTGTCGTCAGGAACGACTCCGGTACGATCCCGCGCGCAATACCGGCCTGATTGGTGATCACAACCACGGCCAGGCCACCCAGGTTCAACTGGCGCACGGCGTCCACAGTGAACGGATAAAAACCAGGCGCGACAGGTCGTTCAGGTAGCCGGACTCCTCGATCAACGTTCCGTCACGATCCACGAATACAGCGGCTCTGCTCACGCGGCGAGTCTATCGCAGGGATGGGTCGCCGCCGGACCATTTCCGGTGTCTAATGCCGTACGAGGTGAAACGTGATCCAACAAACTGACGGGATCAACCGCTTCCTTCTCGGGTTGCTCGTAGCTGTCGGCGCCGTGCTGGCGATCATCGGCTGGTAAGGTACGCCGTCTAGTCTTGTCGCCACCCGCACGGTGTGCGGACCGTCTTCATCGATCCACAGCCCGAGCGCCGCGGCGCGGCGTGAATCGGTGCGCAGGTGTGTCGGCATGGGTGGCGGACGACCGTCCGCCGTGGCCACGGCAACTTTCCCCGATTCGAACCTTTCGGCAGCCGCGCGGCTCTTAGTAGGTGAAAGGCCGTGACGCGAGAAACGAGCGAGCTGCCGTGGGTGATCCTGAGGGCGCAGGCGGGCGACCGCCAGGCGCTCGAAGCGGTGTTGATCGAGGCGTCCAGGCAGATCGCGCCGCTGCTGCGGCGCATCGCCGGCGACACCAGCGAAGACGTGCTGCAGGGCGTGCTGTGGACGGTGGCGCGCAAGCTGACATGGCTCAACGATCCAGACGCTTTCAAGCCCTGGGTCTACCGGATTGCCACGCGCGCGGCGCTGAAGCATGTGAGCCGCGAGCGGCGAGTGTGGCGGTTTCACTCGGACGATGAACTCGACGCTGTCGCGGCGCCAGCGGGGCCGACGAGTCCGCCGCGGGCAGACGAGATTCCGGCACTGCTCTCGGGCGTGACCCCTCGCAGCCGCGCCGTCATCGTCCTGCACTACCTGGAGGATCTGTCGCTCGAAGAGGTTGCCGCAGTGCTGGGCATCCCGCTCGGCACGGTGAAGTCACGGCTTGCCTACGGGCTCCAAGCGATGCGGCGAATGGCCGACGAGAACTTGAGGGTGAAGAACGCATGACTACAAAACAGGCCGTGCTGACGGCCGCGGCGATCGAGGCTGTCGTTCTGGCGGGCGTCGTTATCGCGATGCTGTGGCGTTAGGGATCGAGGAGGGGATATGCAGACTCAGAAGCAGGGCGATGCGGTGGCGGATACGCTGGCGCGTATCGAATCGGTCGAGCGGCGCTCGCGCGCGGCGTTTATTGCGGCATTCGTATTCGAGGGCCTGTTCCTGGCGGCCTTCCTGTTGCTGGCCGACCTCAAGGACCGCACTCACGTGCTGCTCCTGCTGTCGGCGGCGTCGATGTTGACGCTTGGCGCGCTCTGGGGCGTCGCGCTCGTCGGGATCGTCAACCGGCACACGCTTCGCGTGATGCGGGCGGTGGAGTTGCTGCGGCCCGCTTCCCGCTGACTCGTCTGGTAAACTTCATCGCCACCGCCACCCATGGAGATATCAATGCGCCTCGGAATCGTGAATCGACTCTGTTTGATTGCCGCCACCGCTCTGCTGGTGTTCGCGAATGGCACTACCAGCTCCGGCATTCAAGCGGTCCCGTCGGTACGCATCGCCGAAGTGCACTACGACAATACCGGCACCGATGCGGGTGAAGCGATCGAAGTGTCCGCTCCGGCGGGAACCAGCCTCGACGGCTGGCAGATCGTGCTCTACAACGGCATTTCGACATCGCGTTTGTCGTACGACACCAAGACGCTGACCGCCACCGTCGCCTCGACATGCGGCAGTCGCGGTGTCGTCGTCCAGACGTATCCGGCCAACGGAATTCAGAATGGCGATCCTGACGGCATCGCACTGGTCAACCCGGCCGGCACGGTCATCGAGTTCCTGTCGTACGAGGGCGTCTTCACGGCCGCAAACGGTCCTGCATCCGGGATGACCTCGACCGACATCGGGGTTCGCGAGGCGGGGACCGAACCACTGGGGCAGTCGCTTCAGCGCAACCCCGATGGCACCTGGAGCGGACCGGCGACGAGTACTTTCGGTGTCTGCAACGATGAGGACCCGCCCCCGCCGGCCGAGGTTGCGACCGTCACGGTGTCGCCGGCTTCGGCCACGATCGTCCAGAACGCCGCGCGCAGCTTCACGGCCTCGGCCTTCGACATCAATGGCGGATCGATAGCCGGCGTCGGCTTTACGTGGACGTCCAGCGATCCGTTGATCGCGACGGTCAGTGTGACGGGGGTGGCGACGGGCGTAACCGTTGGGGACGTGACGATCACGGCCGCCGCACCCAATGGGGTCAAGGGGACCGCGGCCTTGCACATCGACGCCGTCCCGCCGCCAACGGACCCGCCGCTCGCGCATTTTTCCGAGATCCACTACGACAACTTCGGTACCGACGTCAACGAAGCGATCGAGATCGAAGGCCCCGCCGGCACCGATGTCACGGGCTGGAGCGTCGTGCTCTACAACGGCACCGACGGCAGAGCCTACGGCACGCGGACCCTCGCCGGCGCCATTCCGGCATCCTGTGACGGTCGCGGTGTCGTCGTTCTGCTCTATCCCGAGAACGGCATTCAGAACGGCGCACCCGACGCGCTCGCTCTCGTCGATGCCGAGGGTCATGTCGTGGAGTTTCTCTCCTACGAAGGAACCCTTTCGGCGATCGACGGCCCCGCCGCCGGCCGGACCGCCACGGACATCCTCGCTGCCCAGAACTCGTCACCGATCGGGCAGTCGCTGCAACGCTATTCCGATTCCGACGGCAAATGGTTCCCAGGGCCAAGCAGCTTCGGTGTCTGCAACGGGCTGCGGCCACCGCCCGCCGCCAGCACGATCGCGATCACCGGACGCACGGGCTCCGATCCGGCCCTCCCGGTTGGCTTCGAGGACCAGCTCTTCGCGTCGCTGACTGACGGGACTGGCGCCCCGGTCCAGACGACATTTACGTGGTCTTCGGAGTCGCCGGCGATCGCGTCGATCGATCAATTCGGCGTCTTCAACGCGCTTGCCGAGGGAACCGCGATCCTGCGCGCCACCGCGACCGATGGCACGACGGCGACGCTGGCACTGCCAACCCGGATCGCGGTCGCGAGCAGCACCGCGCTCTACGCGGGCAACGCTGAGTTCGGTGAACCGGCCGACAGCGATCCGAGCGACGACTTCCTGGTTCGGTATGCGCAGTTCACCGCGTCCGTACAACCCGATCCGCGGAACGCCGAACTGGGTCGCCTACGAGCTCGATCCGACTCATTACGGGCCCGAGGATCGCTGTGACTGCTTCACGTTCGATCCCGCACTGCCGGCGTCCTTCACCCGCTACACCACCGCCGACTACACCGGCGCCGGAGCGTTCCACGGCTACGGGATCGATCGCGGTCACCTGGCGCGGTCCTTCGATCGGACCTCGGCCAGTCTCGATAACGCCCGCACGTTCTACTTCACGAACATCGTGCCGCAGGCGGCGGACCTCAATCAGGGGCCGTGGGCGAATTTCGAGAATGACCTTGGCAACCTGGCACGTACCGGCGGCAAAGAGGTCTATATCGTCACCGGCGTCGCGGGCAACAAGGGGACGGTGAAGAACGAAGGCAAGATCGTGATTCCCACCACCACGTGGAAGGTCGCCGTGATCATGCCGCACGACCAGGGGCTTGCCAACGTTGTCGATTACCGCGATCTCGAGGTCATCGCGGTGAACATGCCAAACGAGCCCGGCGTTCGCAGCGTCAACTGGGAGACCTACAAGACGACGGTGGACGCGATCGAGGCGTTGACTGGGTACGATCTGCTGGCTCTGTTGCAGGACAAGGTCGAGAACATCGTCGAGAGTGCCACGATGCCGCCTTTCGCGGTCGCGGACGGTGCCTACGTGTCCCTCGAGGGCGCCAGTGTGGCGATGAGCGCAGCCGGCTCGTTCGATCCGAACGGCGGAGTGGTGAGCTATCAATGGTCCTTCGGCGACGGGTCGAACGCGACCGGACAACTCGTGAACCACATCTACACGCAGGACGGCACCTACACGGTGACGCTTGTGGTGACGGACAACGACGGACTTACCGATACCGTCACGACTACTGCGACGGTGGGTAACGTGGCGCCGGTCCTCGCGGCGATTCCTGGTGCGAGCGGTCTGCTGCCCGGGGAGGTCTACACCGCGTCGGGCAGCTTTACGGATCCTGGAGCGGATGCGTGGACCGCGACCGTCGATTATGGTGACGGGGGCGGTGCGGTGCCGCTGGCGCTGACCGGGCAGACCTTTGCGCTGTCGCACACCTACACCGCGCGCGGCACGTTCACCGTCACGGTTTCCGTCAACGACAACACTGTGAGTTCGGTGGGCACGGCGACCGTTTCGGTGATCACTTCGAGTGACGCCATCCGTCTGGCGAGTGCCGCGATCGACGCACTGGTCAGCAAGGGCGCGATCAACGCCAGCATCGGCCAACGCACTGAACGTGAAACTGAACGGGGCGATCAAGAACATCGCGGCCGGAGACGTCTCCGGAGCGCTGGCCAAGCTTCAAAGCACGATCGATCAGCTCGATGCGCTGGTGCGGTCAGGCCGTCTGTCACCTCAGGACGCCGCGCCGATCCGGGCGCTGTTGACGCGCACGATCCAGTCGTTGTCGCGGTAAAGCGGCAAAGAGGAGGGGAGACGCGGCGGTTTGCCGGTCTACGTGTAAACTCGGCGCCTGAACCCATCGGCCGTCATCTTTTGCACGAGGCGTCGTCATGGACACGCTACTTCAGGACATTCGGTTCGCGCTGCGCAGTTTTCTCCGTGCCCCGGCCTTTCCGCTGGCCGCCATCGCGACGCTGGCGCTCGGGATCGGTGCCACCACCGCGATCTTCAGCACGCTCAACGCCGTCCTCCTCAAACCGCTGCCGTACCCGCAGTCGGAACAGTTATATAGCCTGCGCACCACGCTCACGGACGGCCGGATCACCACGGGCCTGCTGTCAAACGGTGAAGTCTCGCGGCTGAACCGCCCGGATCTGCCGATCGCGCGCGCCGCCGCTCTTCAGCCTGCTGGACCTCACGTTGCTGCGCGACGACGGTACTCCGCAGCGCATCAAGATCTTCGGTGTCACCGAGGGGTTCTTCGAACTGTTTGGGCTGCCGATGACGCTTGGGCGGGTTCGTCCACGACAACTTTGTGGCGCCGGCACCGCCGCGCGCCCAACGCGCCGCCGGTCCAGGGAGCGCCCCCGGTCGTCGTGATCTCGCACCGCATCTGGCGCGACATGTATAACAGCGACCCGGCGATCGTCGGCAAGCCGATCAGGTTCGCGGAGGTCGCGACCACGATTGTCGGGCGTCGCGCCCCGCGACTTCGATACGCCGCATGGCGGCGATTTCTGGTTCAGTCAGCAGCTGAGTCCTGACGACATCAATCATTTCTTCGAAGGGTTCATGCGGCTGAAGCCCGGCGTGACGCTGGAACGCGCCGAGGCCGAGATGGCGCCGATCATGGAGGGGCTGGCCCGCGAATTCCCGGCCTCGAACTTCAACCGCATCTACGTCACCAAGCCACTCGTCACTGCCGTCGTCGGAGACCTCGGTCCGATTCTCATCATCGTCATGTCGGCCACGAGCCTGCTGCTGCTGCTCGCGTGCGTCAACGTCACCAACCTGCTGCTTGCCCGCGGCGCGGCGCGGGCGAGGGAGATGGCGGTTCGTGTGGCGCTCGGCGCTGGACGTGGCCGCATCATCCAGCAGCTGCTGACCGAGTCGGCACTGCTGTCTGCAGCGGGCGCGCTCCTCGGGGCACTGCTGGCCTATGGCGGCGTGCGGGCGTTGCTCGCGCTCGGCGCGTCGAAGCTGCCGCGCCTTGATGCCGTCACGTTCGACGGACGCGTGCTGGCGTTCGCGCTCGCGGCGCTGGTCGTGAGCGCGGCCCTGGTCGGCTTCGCGCCCGCTCTGCGGCTCGCAGGCACCGATGTGCGCTCGCTGATGAATGAGAGCACCCGCTCGACGAGCGGCGGCCGCGGCACTGCGCGCTGGCTGAGCGTGATGACGGTCGTCGAGATTGCGCTGGCGATCATGCTCGTGGCAGGCGCAGGGTGGCTGGTCCGGGGTTTCGCCAACCTTCGCAACACGGAGCTTGGGTTCGCCACCGAAAAGCGTCTGCTGTTCGACGTGTCGTTCCTGGGCGCGAAGTATCCCAACGGCGACGCGGTCCGGGTCGCGTCCCGCAGCCTGATGGATCGGCTCGCGGCGCTCCCCGGCGTCACGAGTGTCGGGGTGACCGCGAACTTCCCGATGCGCAACACGCCGGAAAGCTCTCTCATTCTGCAGTTCCGCGGCGGCACAGCTCGATCCAAACAATCCCATGGGTACCCGGCAGCGATTCGTCAGCGAAGGCTACTTCCGCACGACCGGGACCAAGTTGATCCAGGGGCGTGATTTCGGGCCCGACGACCGGGCCGGCACCACACCGGTGGCGATCGTCAACAAGACCTTCGTTCGACGCTATCTCTCCGGCCGCGATCCGATCGGCGTGCAGTTCGCCGCCGGCTACCCGAGGCCGGATCCGCGCAACGAACTCACCGTCGTCGGTGTCGTCGATGACATCAGGCAGAAGAGCGTGAGCGAAGAACCCGAGCCCGCTTACTACCAGTCGCTCCTCCAGGTACCCGTCCGGCGCCAGACGATGGTGGTGGCGACGTCGGCGGCCGACCTTGGTCCGCTGCAGTCAGCGATCCGCGGCGAGATGCGCCAGTTTGATCCGCAGGTCGCGGTCGACTTCGAAGTGCTGACGGACCTCGTTGCCGGCACGATTCGTCGCCAGCAGCTTGGGATGACGCTGATGCTGATCTTTGGTGGCGTTGCGATCCTGCTCGCCGCCGTGGGGATCTATGGAGTGGTGGCCTACGCCGTGTCGCAGCGGCGCGGCGAAATGTCGACCCGCCTGGCTCTTGGTGCAACGCCGGCGGCCGTGTTCTGGCTGGTGATGAAGCAGGGCGCCGCCATCGGCATCGCCGGGACGGTGATCGGTCTCGGCATCTCCTATCTGTCGGGCCGCATCGTGGCGAGCCAGATCTACGCCGTCCGCGCCTCGGATCCGCTGATGCTGGGTGGCGCGGTTGCGATCGTCGCCGCGATCACAGCCGTAGCGACGGCGATTCCGGCATGGCGCGCGTCACGCCTGCAGCCGTCGGGTGTGCTGCATACGGATTGATTTTGACGGCGCCAGGTGTCCACGGCCGGTACTACTTCTCCTTCCTCAACTGTTCAACGTGCGATGACAGCGCGGCGATCTCCAGATCGGTCAGTTCTCCGGACTTGTTAGCGATGGCGCGTGCCCTCTCCAGGATCGTGTCCATTTCCTTCGTCAGTGCGGCACGGCAGGCGACCATATCGGCGTGCGGCGTGTCTACGTGCGAGCTGCACACTCGGCACGATTGGCCGGAAGAGAACGGTCGGATATTTGTCACGCTCTTTCACCTCAAACGACGCTGAAAGGTGGGTTCTCACTTCGATTCGTCAGTATTCCCATGCCATTCTGGACGACGCATTCCCACCGGCGTCCATTCTCGAGAATCAGCGTGGCTTCACCGCCGCTTGTGACGAACCTGAACATCACATGGGCATCCACCGCAGTGGCGTGGCCCGACACCAGCCTGACGCCAGATGGCGACGTGGTGACGTGAATGGCGTAGCGGACGGCGACGATCAGACCGTCAGCAGCCTCGAGAAATCCGACTCCCTGCTCGCTCAACGGCGCGAGTCTATCTCAGCAAAAATCTAAAAGGTATAGGAAAGATATAGGACCATGGTCTTATTTCGAGCTCAGCGGTTCGGCTGCGCTCGCAGCCGTTCGGCGTCGATGAAGATCGAACCAATCGAGGCCGAGCGCGAATCGCGGATCACGATGCGCACCTGCGCGACGTCCGGGGCGACCTGAATCGTCCGCGTCAGCTGAATGGGAGTGGCCAACAGTCGCCCGCGATCGGCGATTGGAACCTTGAAGGGGTAGCTCGAGCTGTGTTCCGGAATATGACGACGGTCCTTGAGCATTTGCGTGATCGCCACGTCGATCTCACCGGTGAGCTGCCCGTCTGCTTCGGTCAACGTCAGGTCAGCGGCATTGACATGGAGCCGAAGGATCGCGCGCTCTGCTGTGACATCCGGAACCACGTCGAACGGAAGGCCTGTCGCCTCGAGTGGCGCGCTGAGCGCTTTGAGCATCGCCTGCGCGCGGTCGTCCTTCGTCGGGACCACTGAAGGATGCGCGAGGTATCCAGGCCGGTGACGTACCTCGATGCCGTTCCGCGCGACCTTCACTTTGATGCTGCGAAAGTGTCCGTTCCAATCAGGGTTGGACGGGTAGTACCCGAGCACATATGTGCTGCGTGAGTCCTCGACGGCTTGCGCCATCGCTTCACTGAGACCGTTGGTGTTGTAGAACAGACGTCCGCCGGTCCATTCCGCTGCGGCGCGGAGCCCTTCGATCGGCGTCTGGACCGCATTCAGCGTCGGGATAGCGGCGCCACGTCCAGCGAGAAGGCCGCGGGTATCGACGGGATAGAGTGCTGCATCAGAGGTGTTCAGCGCCTGTGTGGCTCGCCTCGTCTGATTGGCCTGGATGTCGTTGTACGGGCCCGCGGGCGTCGCCTTTCCGATGATGAAGGGGAATCCGGCCGAGAGCCAGACGACATTCTTGCGTCCGGGCACACCCGCAAGGTGCGACGCGACGTGCTCCAGGTTCTCCAGCGTCGCCTCGGTCCGGAGTTCTGCGATGGCGGCATTCATGTTCGCCAGGTTTCCCAGCGCGAACGCGCTCAGCCCCTCCAGGAGCACCGGCGGGATCTGCAGCGTTGACGCGCCGAGTTTGCGCGCCGTGCCTGCCGTCACCGAATCCAGGGCCCGCACCAGCATCTCCGCATCAGTGGTGAAGTCGTAGAGCACCTGGAGGCCGTCCTGTCCCAACACGTACAGCGCGACGTGATCACCGGGCCGCAGCGAACGCAGGTACTTCAACAGGTGGTCGCGGGCCCGGACCTGCTGGCTCGGCGAGCTGTTCAACTGATCGAAGATGATGGCGACCACGCCCCCGTTGGTCGGGCTTGGGATCCGGTTCGTGAAGCGCGGCTCCGAGGTGGCCGGCGCGACGGGCAGAGACTTGTTCACCGCGTCCGCGCCGCGTGGCGGGGATGAAGAATGCGACGGGTTGTTCCCGACCATCCTCGAAGATCTGAAAGGCCGACCGGTCCAGATCCTCGACGGGCCGGTTCCGCTGTCGCGCACCACCACGCTCACCTGCACCAGGCGTGCAGAAGATCGAAATACGCGCGTGGGATCCGCTGCCTGCTGGCCGGCGGTGTCGATCGTCAGACCGAGGGTGGCAACGGCAAGTACAAAGGCGAGCGCGCGCATGATCCCTCCGAGCCGGGGGCAGGCTGGCGGGTGCATGCTATCAGGTTTGGAGTCAGGGACGACGGAACACCGCTGCGATGAGCTCGGCTGGCCCGAACAGTGACCCAACGGGAATTCCACTTGTTGTAGAGATATTGCCGACAAGTGTGCCGCCCTGAACTGTCCCATTGAAGGAGCCGTAGATTCCGACAAACAGTGGTGGCTGGACACCGAAATTGATTAACACCGATTGATGGAAGTACTGGGTGGTCTAGGTGGTTAGGACCGTCTGGCCTAAAGCCCACCGATTCCCCGTTACTCACGGACGTCAGTGTTCCGGAGCCTGATACATTGAAAGAAGAGGCAATAACATTTTCACCGCCGAAGAAGCTAATTGTCTGTGTCTCCGTCAGGTCAAATCGTACGCGTATGCCGTTCACCTCCCCGACCCAGGCTCCAGCAATTGTCTGGGGCGAACGTTGACTCGGATCGGGTGATGTGGGAGACGAGCACCCCACGAGGCTCAAGGACATCACCGCAGCGAGGCACACACCTGTGATGATCCGTGTCATGGGGCCTCCTCGGGCACACTGCGACGGGGGCTCACTGCGGCGTGTACAGTTCTCCGAGCGGCCAATTGCGGCGATGGGCCGACTGGATCGGCGCGCAGCCGACGTGGAAGCGGCACGAATCGCCCACCGGATGGGTGCGCACCTCATCAATAAACGAGGGTGATGCTAACACATGCGGTCTGGCCTCGTGTGCCGTCGGGAGACGCTAGCGTTTCTCGAAGACGATGCGCCAGGAGTCGAGGATGCGGTCGGACTGGACAATCGACTCCTGGTCGGGAGACTGGCGCGGTTTCAGCCGTTCGAGGATCAGCCGGCCCTTCGGGTCGAGAGAGAGGATGCGTTCGTGCCGCAGGATCGCCGGATCGAGCGGCGCGTCGATGAGGAGCAACTGCCCCTCGCGCCAGGACGCTGAGGAGTTGATGCGCTGCCCATCCTCCGTATTGGCACCTGCCGGCTTTCCGTTGAGCGGGTAGGCAGGGGAGAAACCAGAGACGACCCCGCCAGGTTCAAGCTTGATCGTAGACGTGTCCTGCGTGATCACCAAGACTCGTCCTGCCGCACTCGCCGGGCTGACCGCGACCCACCGGCCGCTGAAGTCGGCCGTAGATTGTGCGGAGATGCCGAGCGACAGGAGAGAGCAAACCCCAAGGGCCTGTAACGGCTTCAACATCGGTGCTCCTCGCGACGGTCAGGCAGGCTGGCGAACGATCATCACACGGCTTGGAAAAGGCCACAACTCCCGCTCACCAATGGAAGGATGCGTCCGTGAACTGGCGACGGGATCGCCGCTTCGGCGTGTCGGCCATCGGTCTCGACATCCGTATTCCCCTTTCGAAGGGAGGATTGCCTGCTGAAAAGGGCATTCGTTGGCTTGTCCAGCCGAAGCTTGGGATGGATTAGCGCGCCTTCGTGCCTGACGGCGCTATGGCCTCCGCAATGACAGGCGAGCGGAGGATGGCGTCCCCGACGGGATTGGCCCGTGCTTCGGTGGTGCGATCGCGCTCGCCGCGTAGCGGCGAAGACGTCAGCGAACAGGCCTCGCAAACGGAGGCACTGGGATCTGCCACAGAAGGAGCAACGCGGCGAGTCCGAACACGATCGCGCCGAGCTCGGCGGGGTAAGAGGTAGCATGAGAGCACGTTCCGCAGTGTGTTCGAACGATTCGCCGTACTTCGCGGAGTTGCCAGCGGCTTCGACCGTTGTCCAGAAGGAGGCGCTCCACTGCGCGGGCAGCGTCGAGGTCCAACCGGCTACGCCACCTACGAGGAAGCCGAGGAGGGCGGTCACAGGCGGAAGCGCGATTAAGCGGTCGCGGCGACGCTTGAGGCTCCAGATCAGGAGCGCACTGGCGACAGGAACGAGGCCGATGGCGGACCAGAATACGAGGCCGATGATGCCTCTCATATGTCCTCCGAGAAATGTGGAACGGCAAGGCCGAGTATAACCAGCCAGCCTGGACCGGACAATATTCTGCGGCTGAAATGGATGGGGAAAAATAACCGAACGAGCGATGGCGTCCCCAGCGGGATTCGAACCCGCGTTTTAGCCTTGAAAGGGCCACGTCCTAGGCCTCTGGACGATGGGGACAGCGTGACGGTCTAGACGCACGTTCCGAATGACCTGCGGAACGGTCAATGATAGCAGGCGCTTTAAGCAAACACCAACACCGGGACGGACGACGGGCCGCTCAACGCGGTTTGAATGCAGCCCCCAATTTTCTGCGACTACGGCGTCAACATCGAACTGGGCGAGCGGGTCTTCTTCAACTTCAACTGCATCGTCCTCGACGTTTTGCCGCGTGCGGACCGGCAGCTTCACACCGCCTGACCACCATTTGGTTTTAAAGGCGTAGGTTCGTAGAACCGATTTCCACGGGCGCCTATGGCAGAGCTGGAATGGATGGGCTAGAATAGCCCAACCAATATGTCCAGAACCCACGTGATCCCGGTCCTTCGTCGTTTGACAAGGCGGACGGAGGGGCAGGATCTGATCGAGTATGCCCTGCTCATCGGCATCATCTCGGTCGCCCTTCTTGTTGGGATCACAGGCGTCGGCGCCAGCGTGACTCAGCTCTACGCGACGACATCGGCGGCGCTCAATGGCACGCCGGCGCCGGACCCCGGAAGCGGTGGTCCTTCAACCGGGGATCCCGGTAATCCCGGGAACTCCGGCCCCGGGAACTCGGATGGCAGCCCCGGAAGCGGGAACACGGGCAACCCTGGCAACTCAGGTGGCAACCCCGGCAAGGGTAAAGGCTAGCCAACTTCGTTCGACCGGGCCGCCCAAATCGGCGAACTGGCGACGCGCTACTTCACCGCGAGCAGTTCAACGTCGAAGACGAGCGTGGCATTTGGCGGGATCACCGCGCCGGCTCCGCGCGCCCCGTAGCCGAATTCCGGCGGCAGCACCAGGCGGCGCTGGCCGCCGACCTTCATGCCCTGGACGCCCTGGTCCCATCCCCGAATCACCTGTCCGGCGCCAAGCTTGAACTCGAACGGGCCTCGTCCGATTGACGAGTCGAACTTCGTGCCCTTCTGTTCCGGCGCGTCCGGCGGAATAGAGCCAGCCGGTGTAATTCACCGTGGCCGTCTGGCCGCTGCTGGCCATCGGGCCAGTACCTTCACGCAAGTCGGTCTGTGTGTAGCTCGGATTCATGCATCAAGCTTAATGCGCCGCGAGCGGTGGCGTCACTTCCGTTCGACGATCCAGACATCCGCTTCGGCTCTCGCGGCGCCGTAATAGATCATCTTGTTGTCCGGGCTGATCGCGAAGAAATCGTCGATCGAGGGAGCGGGCAGGCGGACGTCGACGACGGATCGCTTGCGCGACACCGTATCGAGGACGACGAGTTCGGTCCCATCTTTTGTGAAGTACATCACACGGCGGCTGTCGGCCAGCCACCTGACCCCGTAGCATGTATCGTCGGAAACCGCTGTCGTCGTTTTCGAGCTGAGATCGTAAACCGCAACGCCCGAAGGACGGCCGAACTTCGATTGCAGATAGCCCACCAGCCGCAAGCCGTCCGGCGACCACGAACTCACCGCCAGGTCACGACCGTCCGGCAGTGTGGTCGCGAGGGCGGTCGGCGCGCTTCCTGGTCCAGCGCCGAGCTTGATCGTGTAGCCGCCCGCCTGCGTCGAGTCAGCGCCGAACACGATGGTCTCGCCCGTGGGTGAAATGATCGGATAGATCAGCCCCGAGGCCGGCTTGGCGACCTGCCGAAGATTGCCGCCGTCGAGATCGACCATCCAGGCGGCCCACGAACCGTCCCGGTTGGAGTAGAAGAGCAGCGAGCGTCCGTCGGGCGTAAAGACCGGCGCACGATCCCGGGCCCCGTCGTCGGTCACGCGGCGCATCGGGCCAGCCGGGGAGCTGAGAAAGAGATCCTCCTGGCGGTCACCGATACTGAAGTAGGCGATCAGCTTGCCGTCAGCCGACACGTCGCTCGGGATGCGGATGCTGTTGCGCGTGTCGAGTACGAACGGCACGCCGGCGCGGGTCGTCACCGGATCGAACGGGATCGCGACCGGATTCACCGCGGCAACCCTCGACTTGAACACCAGGCGGGATCCATCGTTGGAGAAGCGGGGACTGCTTGCCGCCGCCTGCACGCCGGTCGTGACCGGCTCGGGCGCACCTTGCGCCTTCCCGGTCGACGGGTCGACGGGTATGCGCCACAGATTCATCGCGCCGCCGCGATCGCTGGAAAAGTAGATGTACCGGCCGTCCGGCGACCAGGCCGGCGCCCAATCGAGCGCCGCATCCTTCGTCAAGAGCTGAGCGGATCCACCCTCGACGGCAGTGACGGCAATGTCGCGCTGCCCCTGCAGGTTGGTCCAATAGACGATGTGCCGGCCTGAGGGGGACCACGACGGCTGGACCGCGTCGCCATCAACGATCTTGCGAGGGGCGCCGCCGGTGGCCGCGACGACGTAAAGAGTGCTCGTGCCCTGCCGCGAGGCCGGGTCGATAATTTCTTCGGTGCCGAATGCGATCTGGGTTTGGTCCGGCGACCAGGCGGGATCGAAGCCTGAACTGGTCACGCGCCGTTCTGATTCGCCGGTCGCACCGGCCACGAAAATACCGCCGTCGTCATCGGCCTCGTGAAACGCCAGTGACGATCCGTCCGGGGAGTACGCCGGACCGCCCTCGTTTCGTCGCGGATCGCTCGCGATCGGCGTGGCATTCCGGCCGCCGACTCGTTGCGCATGAATGTCCCAGCTGCCGTTGACACGGACGGCGTAGGCGACGGTGCTGCCGTCAGGGGACAGTGTTGGAGCTTTCTCTTCGCCGGCAAGCTCACTGACGCGCGTGAACTCGCTCCACGGCCGCTCAGGAGCGGACGCGGCAGGTCTGAGCAACCACGAACCGCCTGCCGCCGCGACCGCCAACGCCGCGATGCTCCAGGGCAGCCACGACATCGCGCGCCGCTGCGCCGGCGGGCTGCTGGAGACGACTGGCGAGGCCAACGTTGACGATGACGAGACGCCGGAGAGCGTCTCGAGTGCGAACGCGAGATCGTTCGCGGATTGGAAGCGGAGCTCGGGCGTCTTCTCGAGGCAGCGGCGGACGATCCGTTCGAGGCCACCGGAGATGGCGACCGCGGTCGTGTCCAGATCGGGCGGGTCCTTGGTCAGGATCGCGGTCATCGTATCGGCCGCGGTTTCCCCCTTGAAGGCGCGGACGCCGCTGAGCATTTCGTAGAGGACGGCGCCAAAGGAGAACATGTCGGCGCGGTGATCGACAGCGAGGCCGCGCACTTGTTCCGGTGCCATGTACCCGAACGTCCCGAGCACGGTGCCGACGTTCGTGGTGAGACCGCCGCGCGTCATCTCCGGCTCACCAGCGTCGTCGCCGACCGACTTTGCCAGACCGAAGTCGAGGATCTTGACCTGGTCGTCCCGCGTGACCATCACGTTCTCGGGCTTGAGATCGCGGTGCACGATGCCGCGCGCATGTGCGGCCGCAATGCCCCTGGCGATCTGGAGCGCGTAACCCACCGCGCGCCGCTGGGGCATTGGGCCGGCTTCGATGCGCGCGCGCAGCGTTTCGCCGTCGACGAGTTCGGTCACGACAAAGGCAGTGCGGCCCTTCCTGCACGAACTCGAAGATGGCCAGGATGTTCGGGTGAGAAAGCCTCGCGACGCTCATCGCCTCGCGTTCGAACCTGGCCAGGGCGAGGGGATCAGTCGCAAGCGACGCCGAGAGGACTTTGATCGCGACCTCGCGATTGAGCCGTCCATCGCGGGCGCGATAGACCTCGCCCATCCCGCCGGCACCGAGTGGGCCGAGCACTTCGTACGCGCCGAGTCGTGCGCCGGGCTTAAGGGGCACGATCAGGGTCTGCTGAATGACATGGAGTGGGCGGATTATATGCCACAGGGAAAACACAGAAGACAACGCCACAGGGGAAACACAGGGGAAACACCGAAGCACAAACGAACTGTGTTGCCTTCTGTGTTTCCCCTGCGGTGCGCAAAGTCTGATGCACGACGCCGAAAGGCCTGCTGGCGGCAGACTTTCTCGGGCATCTTTGCGATTTTGCGCCATGTTCTGCGGGTCATGTCATTGCATTGACCTGGCGCATGCCTCCCGGGCGTCTCATCTTCGCGGTGTTCCTGGTCTTCCAGGCGGCGGACGGGTTGATCACCTACGGCGCCGTCTCGATCTACGGTCACATGGCCGAGGGCAATCCACTGCTGCAGACGTGGATCCAACTGGCTGACCCGGGCCCGGCACTGCTCGGCGCCAAGCTCCTCGCCAGTGGCTGCGGCGGCATCCTTTACGCCGCCGGGTTCACGCGCGTTCTCGCCGCACTCACCGCCGTGTACTTTTTCGGCGCGCTCGTTCCCTGGCTGACGCTCCTGTCCGCCTGAGTCCGTTCAACAGGTCGGCGCCGCCGACAGAATTAGTCGCCGGCTTACAAAGTTGACGGCGCGTCGTCCCCATCAGACATCTGTTCGCCTGACTCGAAACAGGCGCTAACCGCAACCCTTACAACGAGATACGCCGCACTACGAGGAGCTGGCTACGGCCTTGCCCTATATGGGTACACAGACGATTGCGCGCATGCAGTGCGCTCAGAAGGCGATGTCCGCAAAGGTAAGGTGGTTGTGAGCGAATCAGGGTCGGAACGGCGCCAGTGGCCGCGAATTCCAGCGTCGGAATTGAGCCACATCACGGCGTCGGTCGTGGCCGGGCCGGCCGTCAAGCTGGTGAACCTGTCTCGCGGCGGGGCCCTGATGGAGGTCGCGTCGCGGTTGCCGATGCGCTCGCGCGTTCGCCTGAAGTTGACGCTGGACACCGGCGCGGTCACGGTCGCCGAGGGACTCGTCGCCTGGGCGAAGGTCGCGGCCATCGTCGACAAGCAGGTCAACTACCTGGTCGCGATCGTCTTCGATAACGCCATCCCCGATCTCGGCGGTCTCGATGGCTCGCCGGTGGTTCAAGGCAGTCACGCCGCGCCGCAGCAAGCCGAAGCGCCGCCGGAAATCGTCGCCGCGCCGCCGCGCGGCAACCTGACGCATTTTCCAACCCCCACGCTGCGAGTCCCGGAAGCGCCACCAGTCATGGACGACTGGGACGAAGCGGACGAACAGGTCGTCTCGCTGGATGCCGTGGCGACGGGCGAGGCCATCGGCCAGGCCGCTGATCACGTCGCGGCGCTGACGGCAGCCAACGAGGCTCTCGCGGCGCAGGTCGCGGCTGCCGACGCGGAGCGGAATGCGTTGCGTGAGGCTCTCGACACCGAGCGGCAGGTTCTGGAAGAGGAGCGCGCCAGGCTCGCCCAGGAGATAGCGGCTGCGGCCGCGAACGTCGGTGCACTGCAAGCCACGCTTGCCGCCCGCGAACAGGAACACGCGCAAGCGCTCGCCGCACAGCAGCTCCAACTCGAGGCCGGTCAGTCAGGGATCCTGGCGCGCGAGCAGGAGCATGCTGCCGTGGTCGCTCAGCTCGCCGAGCAGCAAGCGCGCTACGAGGCACTCCAGTCGTCCTTCGCCGCGCGCGAGCACGAGCGCGTTCGCGCCCTTGCCGAACTCACCGAACAGCAGGGGCGTTACGAGGCGCTGCAGTCAGCGCTTGCCGCCCGCGAGCAGGACCACGTACGCGCGGTCGCCGACCTCGCTGGGCAACAGGAACGCTATGAAGGGCTGCAGTCCACCGTCGCCACGCGCGACCAGGAACACGCCGTGGCGCTGGCGGAGCAGAAGAACGGCTACGAGGCGCTCACCGGCGAGTTGCTGCAGGCGAATCACGATCAGCTGGCGGCCTACCAGCTGCTGCTCGACGAGCGGACGGCGGCGCGCGAGCAGGATCGCCTGAAGAGCGAGGCTCACTCGCTCGAACTGGCGCGGATCCAGGAAGAGGCGATGCAGGAGCGCGAGCAGCTCGAACTGCGCTACCTCGAAGTCCACGCCAGACTCGAGGCGGCCGAATCAGTTTGCGCCGCACACGAGGCGCGCGACCGCAATCTACGCCGCGAAGTCGAGAAGCTGATGGCCCTGATCGCCGCGCCCGTGCGTCCGGCCGCAGCAGATGCAGACGGCACGCGACAAGCGGTGGCCTGATAGCTGATAGCTGATAGCTGACGAGCTGTCAGCTGTCAGCTACTTCCCCGGATTCTCGCCGTAGAACTTCCAGTCCACCGTCATGTCGCGCGTCAGCTTCTGCTTGGACACGGCGAGCCGCAGCATCGCCACCGGCATGCTGCCCTGGCGCATGATCTCGTCGTGGAAGTCCTTCTCGGTCCGCTGGCCGCTGTCGACGATCTCGCGCCGCATGCCGCGGATCTGCAAGCCGCCGAGCAGGTAGGCGGCCTGGTAGAGCGGGCCATAGTTGGTGCTGAACGAGCGCCGCACTTCGGCGGTCGCGTTGTCGCGCTCGTGGCCGACGTCGTTGACGAGGAAGTCGATGCACTCCTGCGGTGACCACTGCCCCATGTGGAACTTGAGCGAGAAGACGATCCGTGCGGCGCGGTGCATCCGCCAGAACAGCGACCCCACCCGTTTCTCCGGCGTGTCGAAGAAGCCCTTGTCGTAGAGGATCGTTTCCCAGTAGAGCGGCCAGCCCTCGCCGAGGAAGGGCGTGCCGCCGAGACCGGAGCGATAGCCGTTGAAGCGCTGGCCCATGAAGCCGACCAGGTTGTGGCCCGGGATCATCTCGTGATGCGCGACGGCATTCGAGAAGTGGATGTTGTTCCCGCGCATCGACTGCAGCCGCGTGTCGTACTCCATGGTGTTGGTCGGATACGACACCAGGATCTGCGCGCCGCCGAGGAAGAAGGGTGACGTGAGCTGCCGCTCCGGCGACAACATGACCATCCGGAACGACTCGCTCGCCACCGCCGGGACCGTGATCAGGTCGTGCTTGCGCAGGTAGTCGACGGCGTAGTGCAGGAGGTCCCGCACCATCTCGGGCTGCCGTCCCGGTTCGACGTGCATGCCTTTCACTTTCTCTACCGCCTGCTTCCAGTCGGTGCCGAAGCCCATCTCCTTTGACGCCTTGATCATCTCTGCAACGGTCCAGGCGTACTCCTTGTTGCCGAGGGCGATCAACTCTTCCGGCGTGTACGGGATCATTTCGTCGGCGAGGTCGCGGATCAGGCCGTCGCGGCCGCGCGCCGGGCCGGTGATGCCGCTGTCATCCGTCTTGCGCGGGATGTCCTTCTGCGGAATCGCGCTCGCGCGCGCGATCGCCAGCTCCGAGCGGCGCTTGATGAACAGGTAGTCGACCTGCGCATTCCGGCTGAGGCGATCGAAGTCGAGCGTCTTGAGTGCCGTGAGCCAGCCCGCGTAGTAGTCGGGTGCACGGTCCTCTGCCGGCACCGCCGCGTCCGCCGCCGGCGCGGCCGAGAAAGCGCTGGACGACCGGTGTCATTTCGTCCTGTGGCAGCGCGATGATCGGCGCGAGATCCGGCACGCTCGGCAGCTTCGGCGCTGGCGCGGCAGCGATCTGTCCGCCGACGGGTGCGGCATTCGTTGTTTCGTGTCCAGCGGCCGCGACAGGTCCACGAAGGAACGCCGCGTAGTCCACCAGCGCCTTGTCGGCGTGCCCGTATGGGACCGGCACCCACCAGGTGAAGAGCGGATCGTACAGGTTGTAGTGATTGAACCACTCGGTGACGTTGGCGCGGAGCGCGTCCACGGAATCAGCCGCGCGCATCGCGAGGTCGCGATTGGCGCGCATCGCGGTCTTCGTTGGCGTCGGGCTCGAGTCCGTCCTGCAGCTTCTGCCGGACCGCGGCGATCTGTCGGGTCACGGTGTCGATGGAGGCCGCGGCGCGCCGGCCGTCCATGTCACCCATGCGCATCCGGTGCTCGATGAAGGTGGTGATCTCGGGCGCGAACGGCACCAGCGGCATGACCTCCGCGACCGCGGTCGCGTCGGCATCGAGCTGCTGCAGGTTCGTCGTGACCGTCTTCTGAAGAGACGCGAGCTCCTCTCGACCGGCCGGTGTCAGCTTGGCCGCGTCGATCTTGCCAAGCGCCGCCTGCCAGTCGAGTGTCGAACCGCTTCAGGCGGGCGATGCGATTGGGCGAGAGCGAGACGCTCGGTATTGGCGGCGGGGCCAGCTGCCGGAGCGGCAGCAGGAGCGGTGCGTCGCCTCGACCCCGGCCGCCGCCACGTCCGCCGCCTCGCCCGCCAGCGAGGAAGTTGCCGTTCAGTGTATTGCGGTCGAGCGTGTAACGCTGGACCACCAGCCGCATCTCGCTCTGCGGTGCTCCGAGCAGCGACTTCAGATCGGCGGGAACTTCTTGCGGAGGCGCTGCCGGCGCCTGCTGCGTGCGGCCAGCCGCGATGGCGCGGCCAAGACCGGCCACACCAAACCTGCCGCCAGACGCACTACTCACAATCACACGCCGCCAGGACCTTGCCAGCATCAGCACCTCTCCTCTATGTCGGATGGCGCTAAGTGTACCCCGGAGACGGAGGCAGAGGCAGGCCACAGAAGAACCACAGAAGAACCACAGAAGCCAACAAAGGGAGCAGTCCCAAGGCCGTTGCTGGTGATGGCTTCCGCTTGTGTTTCAACACGGACTTCACGGAATTCACGGACTAGCCGACATCGCTGCCGGGTGGCGGCCTTGGCCGCCTGCGGTGAGTGGCCGGGAGCGACAGATGCAAGCGGCATCTGAGATCAGATGCCGCTTGCATCTGACGCCCCCGGTCACTCACCCGCGCGAAGCGCGGCCCGGCAGCGCTGTCTCCTCCGTGTGTCCCCGTGTCTCCGTGCCCCCGTGATGAAAAACTCCGTGCCCTCCGTTACCTCCGTGTGTTCCGTGTGTTCCGTGTTGCTACTCGTAGCGCAGCGCGATCAGCGGATCGACCTTGCTGGCGCGCCGGGCCGGGAGCCAGACGGCCAGCAGCGCTACTGCGGCGAGCAGCACCGGCACGCCGGCAAAGACGAAAGGATCCTTGGCGGTGACGCCGAAGAGGAAAGCGGCGATCAGGCGCGCCAGGCCGAAAGCGCCGGCGAGCCCGAGCGCGATGCCGACGAGTGCCAGCGTCATCCCCTGCGTCACGACCATCTTCCGCACCTGCGAGGCCTGCGCGCCGAGCGCCAGCCGGATGCCGATCTCCTGCGTGCGCTGCTCGACCGAATAGGCCATCAGTCCGTAGATCCCGATCGCGGCCAGCAACAGGGCGCAGGCCCCGAACACCGACATCACCCACATGTTGAATTTCTGACGTGACACCGACAGCGCGACGATCTCGTCCATGGAGCGGACGTTCGACACCGGCAGGCCGGTGGACTGCTGCAGCTTTTCCTGGATCACGCCGCTCAGCGACTGCGGTGACACCTGCGTCCGCACGATCCATGAGATCGGGGTCAAGCTCACATTGAGCGCATTCGCGGCGTCGGGAACCTGCGCCTGCGGGATCCACATCTGCGGTTGCGGCTCGCTGTCGAGACCCTGACTGCGGATATCGGCCACCACGCCCACCACCTGCCGCTCGCCTTCGGCCGCGAATTCGCGCATGACGCCTTTGCCGATCACAAGCCGATCCGACAACGGATCCGCTTTGGGCCAGTACTGCCGTGCCATCGCCTCGTTGATGATGACCACCGGCGTGGACGCCGCAGTGTCACGGTCGTTGAACGTGCGCCCCTTCGTCGTCGGGATCTTGAACACCTCGAAATAGCCGGGTGAGACCGTCATCCATCCACCGCCGCCGTGAAAGGGTCCTTGTGCATCGGCTGCCAGCGGCCGTCCGACGATGCGAAAGGGGAGACCGTATCCACCCTGTAACGGCACGCAGCATGTGGCGCTTGCCTCGACGACGCCGGGGATGGCGCGCAGCTGTTCGACGCCATTTCGCACGGCCTGCTCGACGGCCTCGGCTTTCTCGTACTTCACACCCTTGAGCGACATGCGCAGGGTGAGCACGTTATGCGTGTCGAAGCCGGGATCGACCCGGCCAAGCGCGACCGCGGTGCGGATCAGCAGCGCCGATCCAATAAGGAGTACCAGCGCCAACGCCACTTCGACGACCACCAGCACGGACCGGACCTTGTTCTGCCGGAAGCCGGTACCGGACCGTCCGGCACTCTCTTTCAGAGTCGTTGTCAGATCGGCTTTCGAGCTCTGTAGAGCTGGGATCAAACCGAAGATGATGCCGGTCGCGAGCGAAACGCCGATCGTGAAGGCGACGACCCGCCAGTCCAGCCCAACCAGTGCGCCGTTCTCGCCAACACGGGGCAGACCCGCGGTATTGACCGACAACAACGCGCGGATGCCGGCCCAACCCAGGAAGAGTCCAAGCACTCCGCCGGCAAGAGAAAGGACCACGCTTTCCGTGAGCAGCTGCCGGATGATCCGTCCGCGCGAGCCGCCGATGGCGGCACGAATCGCGATCTCACGTCGCCGGCCGGTCGCCCGAACGAGAAGCAGGTTGGCCACATTGGCGCACGCGATGAGCAGGACGAAGCTCACTGCGCCGCCATAGATCATCAATGATTGCTTCGTCTGGGCCCCGACGATCACGTCCTGGATGCCGCGGACGCCGAAGGCGCTCTGCGGATTGAGCACCGTCGGGAACTTGGCCCGAAAGTCAGCCGCCGAAGCCCGGAGGCGCGAGTCAGCCTGCTCGAGCGTCACGCCCGGCTTCAAGCGCGCCATCGACTGGAAGTAGTGCCCCTGGTCGGCCGTGTTGGGATCGAACTGGAAGAGCACCCACACTTGGGGCGTTGGACCGAACTCGCGAAAGTCGAACTCACCAAGAACCCCGACGACGGTGTAGGGCTCATCCCCAAGCGAGATGCTCTTGCCCACGATGTCGGCGTCGGCGTTGAATCTCGTTTCCCACAAGCGCTTCGAGATAACGGTCACGCGAGGCCCGTTTGGTGTGTCTTCCTCCGGCAGGAAGGGCCGCCCGGTCACCATCGGTGCGCCGGTCAGTTTGAAGAAGTCGGCCGAGACCCGGCCAGAACGGAGCTGTTCAGGAAAGCCGGCACCGGTAAAGTTCATGACGCCGGTGTTGAATGCCGACACGTCCTGCACGACGTCCACCTGCTGCCGGTAGTGCGCGAACTTCGCCGGTGAGGCGGCCGGGCCAGACCCGTCCGGCGAGACGTTCATGAACACGACGACGCGATCCGCCCCCGGGATGGCGACTGGTTTGAGCAGCACGGCGTTGACCACCGAAAAGATGGCGGTATTGGCCGCAATCCCGAGTGTCAGGGCGGCAACGGCGGCGAGGGTGAAGGCAGGGCTCTGCGCGAACATCCGCAGAGACTGCTTGAGGTCCCGGATAAAGGATTCCATTGGAACCTTAGACGTCGCGGGACCTTTAAAGTTGTGACGGCTCTCAGAGTGGCGCCTCGAGAGCGCACGGTAACGCGGCGAGCACTAGCCCAGGAGTCGTCGCATGCGCGAGAAGATTCGCTGCGGCAGACGTTGGCCAGCTGACAGTTGGATGACGGGAATATGTGCGGTGACGGGGCAGGTCGTGATCATCCGTCCCGTTTCGGCGGCTTCGAGGCCGGTCAACGAAGCGTCGATCAGAATCCAGTCGGGCATGTGGCAGCACGCCTTGACGATGGCTTCGAATCCAGTGCGGGCGATAGAGACGCGGAAGCCTGCGTCGCGGAGTTGCGACTGGCGGCGCTCGCGGGTCTCTTCATTCGGATCTGCGATCAGCACGTGACCGGCGCCGATCGGTGACGATACGTTCAACACGTTAGGGCTCGTCTCGCCGTCATTTGTATGTAGTCGAGACATCATCGGCACCGCCTTTCTCAACACGCGGACGCGTGCAGCAAGATTGCTGCCGAAGTCAGCCTCGACCGTCGACAAAGCGATCCGCCTAAAGTGCCGTATCATTTTGCCGTCGGTGTGTCGTGCCTCGCGTCGGTGATACGTAGTTACTGCACGGTTGGAGGAGCAGCTGATGAATCCCAAGTCGGACTGGATCAGGCTCGCGTTTGCCTGCGTCTTGGCCGCCTGGCTTCCCGCTACAGCCTCCGCGCAGCCGCTGGTCTACGTGGCAGGCGACTCCACAACCTCGTCGTCCACGAGAGCGGCTCAGCTCACCGTCATCAACAGTGCGACCGGTGACGTGGTCAGGACCCTGAGCCTAGGGGAATGGCCCCAGTCGGCCGGCCCTTCACTCTGGAATCCGGCGGTCGTCGCGGCTCCGGACGGCAGCCGCGCCTACGTCACCGTCGGACCGGACCTGGTGATTGTGGCGCGATCGGGTCGTTCGATTTGGATACGACGACGCTCAGCAACGGGATCCACACGCTTGCATGGCGGGTGACGGATTCGGCAGGTAACAGCCAGGGAATCGGGAGCCGCTATTTCTACGTTCAGAATGGCGGCTGATGTCGTTCGAGGAGGTCCAATGCCTGCACGGCTGATCCGGTTAACCCGTCTGCTGCTCGCCCTGTTCCTGGTGCCATGGCTCGTGCCCTCGAGCGCCAGCGGCCAGTCAACTGCTTATGTCGTCACCACGGCTCCCGCCCGGGGATTCATTTCAATCGTCAACACCGACACCCGTCAGGTCGATGGAACGATCGAGCTCTGGGCCCTCGCGGGCTCATCTGTCAGCGTCAGCGACCTGACCGTCAGCGCGGACGGCCGCAGACTCTATGTCGCCATGACCCTCGGTGGCGGTTTCACGTTCGAGCAGGACGGAGATCTGGGTCTTCGATACCGCGACCCGCCAGCGGATCACGACCATCGAACTCGGCAGCGGCTACGGCGCGCGCTGTACCTGGGCGGCGGACGCCCGGGACTTGATTTGTTCACAGAACGGGCGCCCCAGTGACAGTCTCTGGGTCATCGACACTGAAACGAATGCAGTGGAGAACTTCCCGAGTGGCTCTTTCGCCGCCGATGTCGCGGCGACTCCTGATGGCCGGTTTGTCTACCTCCTGCACGGGGAACAAGTGTCGGTGCTGGACGGCTCGACCTATCAACAGGTCGCGATGGTGCCGTTGCCGCCGAGCGGCGGGCAGATCGAGATCACGCCGGGCGGATCGCGCGCCTACGTTCGCCTGCCCAACTCCCTCGCCGAGATCGACACCGCCGCGCACGTAGTGGTTGCCGAGATTCCAGTTGCGGACGACCGCCCGCGCGATATCGCCTTTGCGCGGGGGCGAGCCTACGTCTCGACGTTTGACGCCGCCACCTTTGCGCCGAGCGACATCCAGATCATTAACCTCATTACCCGCACCACCTCTCCGAGCATTGCCACGCCGGCGACCTCGCTCTTCGCCTCGGCCGACGAGGCCCGTCTCTACGCGAGCGTTGCGGCATTTCTTCGCATCATCGACACCGGCCTGAACCAGGTGGTCGCGGAGATTCCGCTCGACGGAGACGCGGGCTTGATCGCGCTCACGCCGCCGACCCCGACGGCCCTGATCACGATCGACGTTCCATCGGAGGGCGCAGTTGTCTCGCAGCCCTTCGAGTTCGGCGGCTGGGCCGCATCCGTGCGCGGTTTTGGCGGCGGCCCTGGCGTCCTGACCGTTCACGTGTGGGCCTATCCCGCCAATGGCGCCAACCCGATTTTTGTCGGCTCGAACTACGGGGGGCCGAGAAGCGATGTCGCGGCGCTGTTCGGCTCCTCATACTTGAACAGCGGATACCACATCACGGTCACGGGCCTACCCTTGGGCGCCTACACGTTGAGGGCCAGCGCCTATGACCTGAGGACGGGCGATTTTTCGCTGGTGGCCGAACGAAGAGTGACGGTTGCGGGCGGCACGCCCTTCGGCGTGGTCGACACACCGGCGCCGGGTGCTTCGGTGGCCGGCACCGTGCTGGTGACGGGCTGGGCTTTAAGCAGCAGCGGTGTCACCAGGGTGGCGGTTTACCGCGATCCCATCGGCACCGAGACGGCACAGATCTGGATCGGTGATGCGACCTTTGTCGAGGGCGCGCGCCCGGATGTCGCAGCGGCCTTCCCCGGCTATCCGCAGAACACGAGCGCCGGCTGGGGCCTCGCCGTCCTGACGAACATGCTGCCCAACGGCGGCAACGGACCGATCACGTTTCACGTTTACGCCTACGATGCCAACACCAACGTGACGCTGCTCGGCTCACCCACGGTGACAGGCACGAACCAGTCGTCCGTGCTGCCGTTCGGGACGCTCGACACGCCTGGGCAGGGCGCCACCGTTTCGGGCACACTCACGATCTTCGGCTGGGCGCTGACGCCGGGCCCGAACATCATCCCGACCGACGGTTCCACGATCCAGGTCATCGTCGACGGCGTGGTCGTAGGGCAGCCGACGTACAACCAGTGCCGCGGTTCCAACGGTACGAACTTCCCGCCACCGGGCACGTGCAATGACGACATCGCCACCGCGTTTGGATTGGCTTATCGCAACATCGCGGAAGCGAGTGGCGCAATCGGCTCGTTCCAGTTGGATACGACCATGTTGGCAAACGGGCTCCATACGCTCGCATGGCTGGTGACCGATTCCGCGGGCAACAGCCAGGGGATTGGGAGCCGCTACTTCTACGTTCAGAACGGCAGCTGACGTCGCACCACCGGGTGTCGGTCGGGCTACTTCCGCTCGTTTGCGGCGACGAACAGGGCGTCGTACTTGCCGGACGCCAAAGCGGCATCCAGCTTCGCGGCAATCGCCGACATCGATTGCGGATCCCCCTCGGGTGCGTCCATCGCCACCGCAACGTATGACCCGAAGACCGAGACGTTGAGCGTTCGACCGTTGACTCTGACGCGCTGCTGGAAGCCGTCCGGTTCGTCTGGCAGGCGTTCACCGCCGACGTCCCGCACCAGCAGATCGACGACGGCGGCACGAAGGGCGTCGCCTCCGGGTCGCAGCGTGTAGCCCTGAGCTTCGCCAGGCTTTCCGAGGGTGAGATCGCCCCGGTAGGGCAACACGACAAAGTCCGGCCGCTCGGTCAGGATATCGGTGCCACTCGGCCCACGCGTCCACTGAAAGTGATGCCGGACCCAGCGGGGATCGAGTGACGAGGCGGTGTTGAACCGCATCCGCGCGCGATTGATCGGCAGCACATACGATTCGCCGGTCCGCCAGTTCGTCACACCCAGTCGTGGTTCTTCATCCGCTCCTTGCACGAGCCATGCGAAGCTCTGCTCGTCGGGGGAGAGGTCCACGGGTGGCACGCCGGTGTCGGGCCGCACACTCTCGGGAAACAGAAACGACTTCGTCGTCAGATTACGGGTGTCGACGATCGCGGCGTCGAGCTGGAAGAGCCCCGGCCGCGCGAACGATACGCGGTCGACCCATCCAGTCAAATGGTCGTGTGTTCGCGCCGCGGTGAAGTGCGCCTGATCCGACGTGAGCATGTGCACGGTGACAGGCGCCCCGCATCCGCTGATCCAGTCGACGCGCACCGCTTCCCTCGTGCTCCGCCACGAGCGCGCACGGCTGCCCGTCCTGTGCCTCGATGGCGGCGACCAGGAGCGCAGGCTTCGCACCGCCGACCACGGCAACGCTCTGCGCTTCCGCAAGCCCGGCAATCGGTTGCCCCTTGTAGCGAATGCGGAAGGTCGCATTCGCAGCCAGCCGGGATCCTTCGCTGACGTAGTAGAAGTAGTCGGCGATCGTCTGCACCTCGAACGGACCGATCGATTCCGTCCGCAAGGGTTCGCTTCTGCGAATGACCTTGAAGCGGTAGGTGAACTGATCCGGCAGGGCGGGTTCGCCTTGACGCGCCGCTGGCAGCCACGCGCTCCACTGGAGCTCCGCCTTGCCAGGGTAGCGGGGGAGGGGGACCAGGAACGCGGCCAGCGACTGTGCGCCGGTGCCGAACTCGAGCAGGCGCGCCCCGCGGCGGGTGAAGATCGGCACGACGCCCGGCACGATCCAGCGGCCGTCTTCCTGCCGCGCATCCTCGATGAAGATGAGGCCGCTTTCGAGCCTGCGCGCCGTGTTGCCGCGCAAAGCGCCAAGCCGCAGGTACGGGACGCCGGTCATCGGCAGCAGGCGCGGGTGCTCCAGAAGCGGGCCAGCGCACTTCCGTCAGCAGGAACAGCTCCTCACCGTCGATTGTCGGCGCGATGTCGGCAAAGACGTATGACGCGCCGGCGAGTGTTGCCCAGGATCACGGCCACCGTTCCGACTGACGCACCCAGCCCTTTCAGGAATGAGGGGCGAGCACGCGCCGCGACGATGCGCGACACCACCAGGCCGATGACGAAGCCGGCGAGCGCGCCGATGAGGGCCATCCCGATGACGAAGAACCCGGAGCCCCCTTCGAACGAAGAGACGTTGTACCAGTCGACGACGAGACTGGCGACGGCCCCGGCGCCGAACATGGCGGCAACGCTCGTGAGGATGGCGACGGCGAATGATGCGATCCAGCCCATGTTCGCCGCACAGCGTAGCGCAGATTGCGCTGGCGGCTCCGCGAAACGCGACGTGGGACAATGTCGCTTCACGGGCAGGCTACAGAGGTGTCTTCGGATTCAGCCGCCGCGGGTTGCTGCCATTGTGATGGTGTTCTACGTAATCCACACCGTCGACGGTGATGGTGAGGGATGAATGATCATCGCGCGTCACCAGCTTTCTCTGACCTAAATACCAGATCGTGAATTCGAGATGTTCTCGAGGATGACCCATTAGCTCCGACAGCTCAGAGTTTGACAACGACGGATGCTGCGGATCGGTACGACGCTTTGAGTAGAGGATCTCGAGCAAGACGCGGCGCAGCTGCTGTTCAAGTTCGAAATCATCGGCTTGTGGTGAGCCCACGGCTGCGAAACGCCACCGCTGCTGCTGCACCTCGGCATGCCGGACATCGTACTGGGCGCGGGTTTCAGGGTCGTTGAGGACCCTGTATGCCTCGTGAAGCTCACGAAAGCGGTCGGCATTACCCGTTTCCTGATTGTCCGGATGAAAACGCTGCGCGAGCAGTCGGAAGACACGCTGGATCGTGTCCGCCTCCGCACTGGGACTAATCTGCAGCGTTTCGTAGTAGTCGGGGACCGTGGGCGATGTGTCGGTCATGGTGGTGACGAAGAGAGACGGCTTCGAATGATGATGGACGCCACATGATGCTCAACCTGGTGCCGCGATGCAAGCGGGGCGTCGAAGCGTCCGCGCTGTTGCGGCGGCGATCCCCGGTAACTGCTGGTCAGCGCACCGGATGCGTAGGGATGCGTGTCATTGGCAACCCACTTCCTACGGTCGCAAGGCCCCTCAGCGCAGGTGTCGATTCGCAAACGCGCACCCTGATCCCGACTTCAAGTAGCGCTCAAAGTCATTGGCTCGGCGCTCATCGGCGAAGCCGACTTCGACGATCATCTGCCACGGCCGGCCGGACGAGGTGTGACGGCAACATCCGGCATTGTGCGCCTCGAGCCGAACACCAAGATCTGCAGTTGACCCAGTGTAGTACCTAGGCGGCACGTCGTTGTTCTTGAGGATGTAGACGAAGCGCTTGGGAGACATGACAGCGCGCGGAGCAAGGTGTCGGCCGAATGCGGACGAGATCATTCGCGAATGGATTTAAAAAGCACGCCCCCGAACGTTTCAGGAAACTGCGTTGTGCAGAGTGGGGTTGTTGCGGATTCTGCACTCTCGCGTGTGGCGTACCCCCGAGGCTCTTTCACAGGTGGGGCTGGTCCACCTTCGCGGCTACGCCGCTACGGTGGACACCCTTCGCGTGGCTCGCCACCCGAAGCTCACGCTTCGGCGCAGCTCGCGTGAGCGAAGGGTGGTGGGCCGCCCGGGGATCGAACCCGGGACACCCTGATTAAAAGTCAGGTGCTCTACCACTGAGCTAGCGGCCCTAAGGAAGGTGAGTGTCGGCTGCGGCGCTCTCTCGAGACGGCAGATGGGCAAGTACATGAGGCCGTCCATCGGACGTGTGCCTGCCTTAATAACTATAGCGCAGCCGTCGCGTGCCGGGCGGCCGCGACCTCACTCAGCGTCAGCGCCCCAGAACGGCGTCACGCGCGTCGGCTTGTAACTGCTCCGGGCGCGCTTGTTCCGATAGAGATCGCTGTCGGCCTGCGCCAGCAGCTCCTCGATCGTCACCGACTCATTGGAGGCGTCGAGGACCGCGCTGCCGGTGCTGATCGACAGGGCGTACTGTCGAGGATGCTGCTCCCGCCACGTCTGGAGGTTGTCTTCGAGCCGCTGCAGCAGCATCGGAACGCTGTGGATGGAGGCGTCGAGCGGGAACACGACGAACTCGTCGCCACCGAGGCGCGCGACGACGTCAGCCTCGCGATAGCTGATGCGCAGGACTGGTCGCAGCGGCGACCAGCGCTTCGTCACCCGCGGCGTGTCCGAAGGTGTCGTTGATCGTCTTCAGATCATCGACGTCGGCGGCAATCAGGATCATCGACTGCTTCTTCCGCCGCGCGATCAGCAACTGCCGCGTCGTCACGGTCAGGAAGCCGCGCCGGTTGTAGAAGCCGGTCAACGGGTCGAGCAGCGCGGCCGCTTCGAGCGCATCCTCCATCTGCTTCCGCGCCGTCATGTCGAGGACGGTCCCGAACACCGCCCATCGCCCGTCGTGCATCCCGCGCGCGCTGCGGATGTCCATGACGATGGTGGTGCCGTTCTTGCGGAGGCCGTGGACGGTGTACTCGATGTGCTCGATCTCGCCCGAGATGCGCTGGCGGATGTTGTCGGCGACCCGGTCGTGGTCATCAGCGCGCAGCAGCGGCAGCACGGAGGGCAGCTGCATGATCTCGTCGCGCGTGTAGCCGAACAGCTGTGCGAACTTGTCGTTCGCATACACCAGGCGCATGTCCTGGATGACGTAGACGCCGACCAGCGATCGTTCGACGATCGTCTTGAAGGTTTCGAGGGCGAGAGGCTCCGGGCTCATACCGCGCGAAAGGATACCTCTGTACGCGTCAAAGTCATAGCGATCACACCATTCGTCACAACGTTTTATCAGTACCGCCGGCCCGACCTAATCGAGTGGCCTCGCAGCCGGGTCCGGCTCTTGCTGGAACGGGCAGTGGCGTTACCCATGGCAGGAGGAGGGAACATGCCACCAACAGGAGTGAAGAGCCGCAAGCGCGCCCGCCAGTACGAACACATCAAGGAGTCCGAAAAGAAGATGGGCCGCAGCACCGCGCGCGCCAAGCAGATCGCCGCCGCGACGGTCAACAAACAGCGGCGGGAAGCGGGGGAGACCAGGACGGCGGCTCGTAAGAAGCGTTAGCGCCGCAACCGGATGGAATAGGGAAAAGGGAAGATGGAAAAGGATCTAGGCTAGATGATTTTCTGGCCCAGGGCGGATGCGGCGAGTTCCGTCCCGAGGATGGCGGTGTTGTTCCGATCGTCGAGGATCGGATTCACCTCGACGAGGTCAAGCGCCCGCAGGAGGCCTGAGTCGGCCACCATCTCCATCACCATGTGCGCCTCGCGATAGTCGAGTCCGCCCTTGACCGGTGTTCCGACCCCCGGCGCGATCGACGGGTCGCAGACGTCGAGGTCGAAGGAGACGTGGATACCGCCCGTGCCTTTGCCCGCGAGCGCCAGCGCCTGCTCCATGACGGAGGCGATCCCCGAGCGGTCGATGTCTTTCATGGTGAAGACGTGGACGCGCGCGTCGCGGACGATCTCCTTCTCGCGGTCGTCCAGATTGCGGATGCCGATGAGGACGGTGTGCTCCGGCAGCACCTTCGGCGAAAAGCCCCCGATCCTCGACAACTCGACCGGTTCGGGCCCAAGCAGGGCGGCGAGCGGCATGCCGTGGACGTTGCCGCTACCCGAGCTTGCCGGCGTGTTCATGTCGCCGTGCGCATCCACCCAGAGAAGGCCCAGCGGCTTGCTGTCGCGCCGGAGGAAATCAGCGGTCGCGGCCACCGAGCCGGCGCCGAGACTGTGATCGCCGCCGAGGACCACGGGAATGCCGCCGCTGTTCAGGACCGTCAGAGCGGTCTTGTAGAGACGGTCGCAGATCCGCGCGATCTCGCGGATATATTTCTTCCGTGGATCGCCGGCGGACTTGATTTCAGGGATCGGCGTCACCAGGTCGCCTTCGTCGATCACCGGGATGCCGAGGGCCGCGATCCGCTCCGCAAGCCCGGCAATCCGGAAGGCGGAGGGCCCCATGTCGACGCCACGCCTGTTACCGCCGAGGTCCAGGGGGACGCCAATCAGGTGGGCGGTGCGCATCGCGAAAAATGTACCACACCGCGTGGGATTGACGGACCCTCTAAGTATTAGATACTATGAGGTTTGCGGTTCAAGCGAGGTAGCACTCCGGCTAGCCGCCGGCGTGTTTGAGTGTTGGTCCGGCAGGATTGCCGGGGCGGCGATGAAGCCGGAGCGACGATGAAGAAGGAGCGGCGATGAAGCGGTTCGATGTTGGCGCACGGGTGGTTGAGCCGACCTACGGGTTGGGATCGGTCGTGGCGGTTGAAGATAACTACACGCGCATCCAGTTCGACGAGCATGGCATCAAGAAGTTCCTGACGTCGATGTCGCGTCTCGAGCCGAGCAGCGAACCGTTGCCGCCCGGGCATGAAGGGCAAGGTCCGCAAGAAGCGGGCACCGAAGAAGGCTGTCGCGGCGCCCGTCGAAGACGAGTAGATCTACCGTTTCAGCGACACCGACATCCCTTCGCCTGACGGCGACACGATGGTGGTCCAGAGCGCCGGATGCTTCTGGACCACGTCGAGAAAATCCCCCATCTCATCGCGCTTGTTCACCACGTTGTGCGCGATGAACAACCCGCCCTTGTCCAGGCGCGGGAACACCATGTCGAAAAACTTCCGGTAGTCGCGCTTCCACGCGTCCAGGAAGACGAAGTCGAACGTGCCCTGCAGCTTCGGTATCTGCTGGAATGCGTCGCCGGCCACGACCTGGACGATGTCGGAGAGCCCGGCTTTCTGGATGTTGGCGGCAAGTTCTTTGGCGCGGATCGGGTCGTATTCGATGGTCACGAGCCGGCCGCCGGTATCGCGAAGCGCCATGCCCATCCAGATCGCGCTGTAGCCGCTCGCCCCGCCAATCTCGAGCACGCGCTTCGATCCGCTCGATGCGATCAGCAGGCGCAGGAAGCGGCCATCTTCCTCCGACACCGCGAGCTGACCCTTGTCAGCGGCCCTGATCTGGCCGAGCAGCTTCGAGTGGTCCGGCCCCTGTGCCCCCACAGTTACCGACGTCACCAGCAGCGCCGCGAGAAGAACACACCTCTTGATCATCGTCCTCACCCAGACACCCCGCGAATATCCGCCGAACACAGAAATCATGTGGCTGATGCCGTGGGCGCCGACGCCGTGGCCGCCACCGCGCGTCCGTCCGCTACGCAATCAGGAATACCGGTCGCGCGGAAGCCGCTGCCGGTGACATAGAGCCCGCGAAGCGATGCCAGCCTCTGCTCGAGCGCAGCGATACGCGCGAGATGCCCGACTTCATGCTGCGCGCCGGCGTTTCGCCAGCGATACACGCGGGCCAGTTCCGGCGGCCCTGTGATCGACAGTATCGCCGAAAGTTCTCGAACCGCGATATCCACCAGCTGCGCGTCGTCCTCGTCAACCGCCCCCGGATCGTGGGCGCCGCCGAGGTAAGCGCGAAGCAGCACGTGTCCGGCCGGCGCGCGTCCGTCCCATTTCGACGAGACCCACGTCGCGGCGGTGATCCGCACGGCGTTGCTCGCCCTGGCGACGACGAAACCGCTGCCGTTCAGTGGGTGGCCGACGGCTGCTCGTCGGAACGCCAGCGCGACGCTGACCGTTGACACATACGGAACCGCGCCACACAGAGCGGCCGCCTCACCATCGATCGGCGCCAGGAGCGGCGCGGCGGCATGCGCGGGGCAGGCGAGGATCACGGCCGAATGATCGGACGCCCCTTCGGCTGTGGCAATGCTCCAGCCCCGATCGGTGCGGGCGAGACCCTTCACGCCGCAGTCATACCGCACCGATTCCGCCGGCAGCCGCTGCTGGAGCGCGTCGACGAGCTCGCCCATCCCCGACGCCAGTGAGCGGAACGCGCCGCCGCGTCGACGACTGCGTCGTCATGCGGATCCAGCGCAGAACGCGCGGACCTGAGCGCTCGGCCTCGGCGAGCCGTGGAAACAGCGCCGGCAACGACAGCCGGTCGATGGCGCCGGCGTGGATGCCACCGAGCAATGGCTGCGCGATACGATCCACCGCCGCCGGTCCGAACCGGCGCCCGAAGAACGACGCGACCGATTCATCGACGCGGTGACGTGGCACCGGCACCAACGGCTCGAGCGCGATTCTCGCGCGGGCCAATGGCTGGCAGAAGCGAGTAGGTGGCGAGCCCTTTCCATGTTGCGGGGATCCCGAGCATCGCCGGCGCCGGCAAAGGGTGCAGCGTGCCGCGATGGAGCACGAACGCTGTCTTCGGGTCCTTCGGCGAGATCAGCCTTGGCTGAAGACCCACCTCGGCGCAGAGGTCCAGCGCCGCGCGCTTCTGCGCCAGCATCGAGTCGGCGCCCGCTTCGATGGTGAATCCGGCGACATGTTCGGTCCGTACCAAACCACCCAGACGTGAAGACGCCTCGAACAGTGTGAAGGGAATCTTCCGGATCGACAGTTCGTACGCGGCGGATAACCCGGAGATGCCGCCGCCGACGATCGCGATCATGGAACGGGGGAGTCAGCCAACTCGTGTCGTGGCGTGGACGTGCCTGGCCAGTTCCTGGACCTGCTCCAACGACGTAGAGGGGAGGATGCCGTGGCCAAGATTGAAGATGTGCCCGGGCCGGCCTCCGGCTCGCCGCAGCACGTCGTCTGTCACGGCGAACATCCGCTCGCGCGGGCCGAGGAGGGCGGTGGGATCGAGATTGCCCTGGACGGCGCGATCGCTGATCCGCGCCCAGGCTTCATCGAGCGGCGCCCGCCAGTCGAGGCCGATGACATCGCCGCCGGCCTCGGCGAGATCGGTGAGGATCGCGGTCGCACCGACGCCGAAGTGAATGAGCGGCACACCGGTGTCCGCGAGCCGCTCGAATATCGCGCGCGAGTGGGGCAGCGCAAATTCGCGGTAATCGCTGCGGCTGAGGGCGCCGGCCCACGAGTCGAAGATCTGGATCGCCTGGGCCCCGGCCTCGATCTGGGCCCGCATGTAGTCGGCGACCAGGGCCGAGAACATCGCGCAGAGCTTGTGCCACGCCTCCGGCTGCGCGTACATGAAAGCCTTGGTCTGTGCGTAGGTGGTGGAAGGCCCGCCCTCGATGGCGTAGGCAGCCATCGTGAAGGGCGCGCCGCCGAAGCCGATCAACGGCACGCGATCGTGCAGTTCTCGGCGCAGGATGCGGATCGTTTCGAGAACGTGCGCCAGAGCGACTCGCGTGGATCATAGCTGCGCAGCCGCCCGACGTCGGAGGCCGACCGAATCGGGGAGTGAATCGACGGCCCTTCGCCCTTGACGAACTCGAAGTCCAGTCCCATCGGCGTGAACGGGACGAGAAGATCGGAGAACAGAATGGCGGCGTCGACGTCGATGACGTCCACCGGCTGCAGCGTGACGGCAACGGCCAGCTCGGGCTGCTGGCAGATCTCGAGGAGCGAATAGCGCGTCCGCAGCTCACGGTAGTTGGCCATGTAGCGGCCCGCCTGGCGCATGAACCAGACCGGCGTGCAATCCACGGGTTCGCCGCCGGCAGGCGCGGAGGAAGCGATCGTTCACCGGGGAATGAGCGTGCGCGCGAGTGCGACGAGGTCCTCGAGCCATAGTGGCTTGAAGCGGATCGATGCACCGAGGGTCTGGAGCTCTTGCTGGATCGCGTCGGACAGAAAGTAATCGCCGGTCACGATCGCCACCGGAATGCCGGCCAGATGTGGCCGGGCGCGGACCTGTCGGAGGAACTGAATACCGTTGATGAGCGGCATCCGCATGTCGAGGATGATGGCGTGCGGAGGCCTTGCGTCGGCCAGCTCGAGGCCCGACGAAGCATCAAGAGCAGTCTGGACGGAAAACCCCTCCAGTTGGAGCATGCGGGCGAAGGTATCGGCCACTGATCGGTCGTCGTCGACGATCAAAATGGATCGGCTCATGACCGCGTCAATCGCGTTCGCCGGCGCGGTGGAAATCACGTTAACATTCTGAGTGGTAAGGGGTAATCCGTCAAGGTCGCGCTTGCGCTATACAGTTTGCGGTCAAACGCGCTAGAATTCGGGGTTCCCTTCAGCTGCTTAACGTCTTCTGCGGGAGGCCCCGTGAGCCCGATTCTCGTCCGACCGGTTCGTGAACAGCTCGAGCACGACCGTGTCATCCGTCTGCTTCAGGTCAAATTGAAGAAGCGCCAGGATGTCGTCACCAACATCGGTAACGACCAGACGGTGCCGGTGAAGATCGGCCAGGTCCAGATCTATCCGGATCTCGTGCTCACCGCAGCCGATCGGGGTAAGAAGCTGCTCGGAACGGTCGAGGTCGAAACCGCGGAATCGGTCAATCATCTCGAAGCGATGGCGCAGTGGGCCCATCTGGGCCGCGCCCGCGCGCCTTTCCACCTTTATGTGCCGTCAAATTGTGTGGATATCGCGCGCCGGCTCGCGGCGGAAAACCACGTCAACGTTGCCGAACTCTGGAGTTTCCACACTATCGGTGACCAGACCCGCTTCACCCTCGTGCACAAGGCCACCCCGGCCGAGATGAAGAAGGCGGGCGGCCCCCGCATCCCGGCGGCGCCCCGAGCCGAAAAGGTAAGTGCCGATAAGCCTGTTGTTGCCAGGAAAGCGGCGGTGGCCAAAGTAGCCAAGAAGAAACCGGCGAAGCCGGCCGCGCGTCCAGCGAAACCAGCCGCCAAGTCAGCGGTAAAGGCAAAGAAGGGGAAGTAAACCCTGCCGCAGCTCCGGTTCAGTAAAGACAAGCGCGGGTACGAGAACACCTACATCGTCCAGCCTTCTCGCGGACGAGGCAAGGGTCGCACCCGGATCCTTTACTGGTTCAGAACGCCGCCCGGCGTTCGTGTCGGGCGGGCCGCCCTGGACGAGAACGCCATCCGCCTGATCGAAGCCAACAATCCTGACCTCGAGTTCGACTGGAGCCGGATCTTGAAAGGCCAGGCGGACCCCGAAGTCGATTCCCGCGCCTGACCGTCGCGAGCGCCGCGAACGCCAGATGACGAAGCCGTCCCCTGACCGCCGGGCGCCCCCTCCGCCAGCGCCCCGACCTGAGCCGGAGCCGCGGGACACGCCGCCAAGCGAACTGCAGGCGTCCCAGGAGCCGATGCCAGCACCGGATGAGCCGATGACGGCCGCCCATGCCAGGCTGGGGTTCGAGGGCCTCGTTCGTCTGCGAGCCCGTTATGGTGAAACGATGGCCAGGATCACGGAGCGCATTTCCGATCCGGATCAGCAGGCAGAGCTGAAATCGATGGCGGAGCGTCTAAATCCCGACGCATGGGTGACCGACGCTGACGTCAGCGACGGGCTCGAGTCATATGAACGAACCTACGAAGCGCTACGCGGCACGATCGGTAACCGCCGCAGGAATCCACGACCGGATGCCGCCGAAAGCGAGTAACACCACCTTGTATAATCACCGCATGTCCACGCTTTTTCACTGCGGATGCTCTGCCTCTCACTTCTGCTGCCGCTCGGCGCCAGCGGCCTCGGCGCCCAGGCGCCGCCGGCGCAGCCGCCAGCCGCCGCCGCGGCGCAGCCGCCCGCCAGCCACCGGCGGCAACTCAGAAGCCCGATCCCAACCGCGAGGTGATCCGGCGCAACCTGGACATCATCACGACCGAAGTCATCGTCCGCGACAATCGCGGCCAGTTCGTCGCCGATTTGAACAAGGACGAGTTCGAGGTCTATGAAGACGGCGTGAAGCAGGACGTCCAGTCCTTTGTGCTCACGCACGGCGGCCGCGTCTACAACCAGACGCTCCCGGCCCCGCCGAAGCAGCAGCCCGGGATCATCCTGCCGCCCTCGCGGCCGACCAACGATGCCGCGGGCCGCATCTTCGTCATCTTCGTCGACGACCTGCACCTGGATTTCCGGAACACGGGCAGCATCCGCGACCTGTTCAAGAAGGTTGCGGACGAACTGATCCACGAAGGCGACATGTTCGCGATCGTCTCGAGCGGCCCCGCGTCAATCGAGATCCCGCTCACGTACGATCGCCGCCGGCTGGATGAGGCGCTGAAGAAGGTCACCGGCGGCGGGATGCGACCGCAGGACATCCTCGAACAGCCTGACGGCGCAGACGGCCCGCCTGAAATCAGGTACCGCGCGCACACCGCCATGTCGACGGTGTACGACATGCTCCGCGGGCTCGAGCAGGTGCACAACCGGCGCAAGGCCATCATCTACATCAGCAACGGCTACGACTTCAATCCGTTCGCCGACAGCCGGCGCAAGGCCATGAACGAGCGGTTCCAGCGTCTCTCACGTACCGGCGAGGACGACATGGGGAACCAGGACATCAATCCCTTCTCAATGCAGGGCAACCGTTTCGCCGAGGCCGACCTCGTCTCCGAGCTCGCGGAACTCACGCGCCAGGCCAACCGCGCCAATGCGACGCTCTACACGCTCGATCCGCGCGGCCTTGTCGGCGGCCCGGACCTCGATGAGAAGATCGACATGGTGGAGTGGCAGAATCACGTCGTCTCGACGCAGAACAGCCTCCGCACCCTCGCCGAACTCACCGGCGGCATCGCGGTCGTCAACCAGAACGACTTCCGCAAGGCGATTCAGAAAATCGACGCCGAGACCAGCGACTACTACATCGTCGGGTTCTACTCGAACAACCCCGATCCGCTGAAGAAGAAGCGGAAGATCGAGGTCAAGGTCAAGCGGTCCGGGATGAACGTCTTCCACAAGACGTTCTACACACTGCGGCCGCCGGATAAGAAGAAGTAGATACACGGACTACACGGAATCCGCGGAATACACGGAACATAAGAAAAGGGCCGTCCGGTGAAAACCGGACGGCCCTTTTGTCGTTCCGCTCAGATCCTCTGGGTTACCAGAGGAACTTGAGCCCGAGCTGCGCGTCGCGCGGTCCGAACAGCGTGTTGCTGGCCGCGGACGGCCGTAGGAAGCTGGCATCCTCGGTCAGAGTTCATGGTCACAACGTTGGTCGCGGGGTTGTAGACTGCGTTGCCAATACCGCGATACTTGATGGTCGAGAAGCTCGTGAAGTTCGTCCAGTTGAACAGGTTGAACGCCTCGGCCAGTGCGACGATGCGCTTGCGACCGCCGACGTTGAACTCCTTCGACAGGCGGAAGTCGACCGTCTTCCGACCGTCCTGCCGGTAGCCATTGCGCTCCTCGAACGGCGCGCGGAACGATCCGCCGGCACCGTTGCTCGCCCTGGTGATCATCGCGCCCGTTCCGGTGACGCTACCCGTAGCGATCGTCGCGTCGATCGGCAGGCCGCTTTCAGCCGGTGAACACGCCACCCAGCTGCACGCCCCAGAGATAGTCGGGTGCATAGTGCCAGCTGGCGACGAAGCGATGACGACGGTCGGTGTTCGAAGGCCCTTCCTCGGCCGCGATGTTGGCAGGATCGAACACCGACATGAAGTCCCGGCGATGAAAGTCGTCGAGTTCTGACCCGTGTCACGCGCCTTCGACAGCGTGTAGTTCATGTTGAACAGCAGCCCGTCGCTGAAACGCTTGTTCGCCTGCAGCACGAAACCGTGATACGTCGTTTCAACATCGCTCACGACTTCGATCGCGGAGCTGACATTGGTGTCAGGACGCACGGCGGTTCCTGTTGTCACGCCGGGAGCAGTCCCCGGTAGAACGGGAAAGTCCCGAGGTTCTCGCCATTCAAGACATAGTTGATCTCCGCGTTCGCGGCTGGCAGGTTGCGATCGATGAACGTGGGCAGGTTCGATGCCACGGCTGTAGAGATAAGACACTGAGCCGGTGATCTGCCACGGCAGCTGGCGTTCGATGACGAGCGTCCGCCATCTGCACCTGCGGACGTTCGAGGTCGGGCGAGAGGTACTGGATGCTGGGCCGCGAACCCGCCGTGGTTGGCGGCGCCGCCAGGACGTTCGGATAGGTCGGCGCGCCCGGCGCCGAGGCGTTGAAGCTGTAGGTGGCGAAGGTGACGGCGTTGTTGGTCAGGGCACTGAACAGCACACTGTTGCTGGTGCGGCCGAAGTAAAGGCCGTAGCCGCCGCGCAGCACGGTGCTGTGATCACCGAAGATGTCATAGGTCATGCCGATCCGTGGGCCCCAGTTGTTCTTGTCCTGGTTGAAGCTCATGGTCTGCGGATAGGCCGGGTTGCCGTTCAACACCACGCCGTTCACTTCCGTCTCGCCCGGCTGCGGCAACTGCTGGTACTCGTAGCGGAGGCCGCCGTTTACCGTCAGGCGGTTGTTGACGCTCCAGGTGTCCTGGATAAAGAAGTTCCAGTCGGTCGTGGTGAAGTAGGCGTCGCCGCGCAGGCCGCCGCCGCGCAGGTCGAACTGCTGGATGTAGTTGCTGTAGTGACGGCCGGGAGTGGCATCAGCGAGCGGCACGCATCCGGTCGGCATCCGGAGGGCAATCCGCCGCGATCGATTGCAGTGTTGCCGTAGGAGTAGACGCCCCCACCCTGGAACAGGTTGACGATGTCTTCCTGGACGTAGTTGATGTCGAAGCCCGCCTTCAGGCTGTGCGCGCCGGCGTAGTAGGTGACGTTATCGATGAACTGGTAGCGCCGCTCGTCGGGATACTTCGGCCGCGGCAGGAAATCCGGCATGCCGAAGTTCAGGCCGTTGGTCACACTGGTGCCCGGCCCGCTGGAATTCGGAATCTGCGATTCGGAGTCGCGGCCGATCTGGGTTCGAAACTCGTTCAGGAAGCCGCGATGACAGGACCGAGTTGAAGGACAGGATCGCGAAGTCGGTCTTGACGATGTCTTCCCCGTTTGCCGAGTTGGAAGTGCCGGTCAAGGATCGGCTGCGTCTGAACTCCGTTCTCCGAGTCCCAGCGGTGCATGTTGTACTGCAGGGTCAGCGTGTGCTTGTTATTGAGCGGGGCGTCGATCTTGCCGAGGAAGATCCGGTTGTTGCCTTCACGGTCGAAGAAGCCTTCGAGACTGCGGAAGTAATCGCGCGTCGCGGCGCAGCCTGGCGCCGTGCACGCCTGCGTAGTAGAAGCTCTCGTTGAACGCCCGGGCAAATCCCGGGAAGGTGCGGAGCTGCTGGTCGAAGTTCGCGAAGTAGAACAGCTTGTCCTTCTTGATCGGGCCACCGGCGCTGACGCCGAACTGCTGGCGGCGCTCATCAGGCACCGAGGTTGCGAACGGCTCGCGCGCCATGAACGCGTCGTCGCGGAGGAAGTAGAACGCTTCGCCGCGGGCGCTGTTGGTGCCCGAGCGGGTGACGGCGTTGACCGTGCCACCGGCGGCGCGGCCGAACTCGGCGGAGAAGTTGCTGACGCCGACCTGGAACTCGCGGATCGCCGACTGGCTGACCGAGTACGACGCGCGCGTGCGGCCGCGGGCTTCCGAGAAGAACGCCTGGTTGTTGTCGACGCCGTCGATGGTGTTGTTGTTGTAGAGGCCGGAGACGCCGCGGTAGCTGACGAGGCCAAAGCCGCCGTCGTTGGTGACGCCAGGCGTCAGGAGAACGAAGTTCTCCCAGCGGCGGCCGTTGATCGGGAGGTTGGCGATGGCGCGTTCGCCGACAACCGAGCTGACATCGGTGCGCGGTCAGGTCGATGACGGGCGTTTCGCCGGTGACCGTGACGGTCTCGGAAACGCCGGCGGGACGCATCTTGAAGTCGACCGGCTGGGTCTGACCGACGAGGACGGCGATGTTGGTGATCGGCTTGCGCTTCGAATCCGGCGAGCGTCACCTTGACTTCATACGTGCCCGGCTGCAGGGCAGCGGCGCGGATAGCGGCCAGCCTTCGTCGGTGACCGCCTCGCGGGTGACGTTCGTTTCAATGTTACGGACGACAACCGCAACACCCGGCAGAACGGCGCCGGTGGCGTCGGTCACGACGCCCTCGATATTGCCGGTTGCCGCGGTCTGGGCAAAGGCAGGCACCGACAGCGCTGCGACGGCAAGGGCCAGCACGGCCAGCTTCTTCAACAAGTTACACATCAGAACTCCAAAGGAAATTACGTCGAAACGGAAGTGCGCAAGGATTTTACACCGCGGGGTTGTTCGTCAGAAAGGAAGTCGCAACGATTTTACACTCCGGCGCCGGAGAATGCGTCCTGCGAATCGAGGGGTTCCACCGGAATATTGTCGATCAGGCGTGCGGGGCCAAGCCACGCCGCCGCGACCAGCCGCGCCGGCCTGTCCAGAACGTCCAGAGAGGCCAGGGTATCGGGGGCAACGAGGGTGATGTAATCCACCGATTTGAATCCGGATTCAACCAGAAAGGCTTCCGCCGAGGCGAGGACGCCGGCGACCTCTTCGCCTTTCTGGATCCGGATGGCGGCGGTGTTCAGCGCCTCGAACAGGCGCGGCGCCTGCGCGCGCTCTCGGTCGCTCAGGTAGGTGTTGCGCGATGACATCGCCAGGCCGTCACGCTCGCGGACGGTGGCGCCGCCCTCAATCCGGACCGGGACGTTCGAGATCGCGCACCATCCGCCGGATGATCTGCAGCTGCTGGTAGTCCTTCTCGCCAAAGATGGCGACGTCCGGCATCGCGGTCATGAGCAGTTTCATGACCAGCGTCGACATCCCCGTAAAGTGCCCGGGGCGATGAAGACCGCACAGCCGGTCGCTCAGGCGCTCGACTGAAACCTGGGTGGCGAAGGCCCCTTCGGGCGGCCTTCCGTCGGGAAACATCTCCTCGACCGCAGGACTGAACACCGCATCGCAGCCGGTCGCCGCCTCGAGTTTCGCGACGTCCTCCGGTTCCGTCCGCGGATACCGGGCGAAGTCATCGGCCCGATCGAACTGGATCGGATTGACGAAGATGCTGACCAGCGTCCGGTCGGCGAGCTCGTTCGAACGCGTCACCAGCGAGAGATGCCCCTGGTGCAGCGCCCCCATGGTCGGCACGAAGCCGACACTCAGTCCCTCGGCGCGCCATGCCGCCACCTGCGACCTCAGTGCCGCAATCGTCCGCAGGATGAGCATCAACCGGACTCGTTGCGGCGCTCGCGTTCGCGAAGCGTCGCCTCGAAGCTCGCCGAGTTCTTCGGCCGGCATGCCATAGGTGTGGACGGCTTCGGGGAACGTGCCGGCGCGGACGTCGCCGGCGTAGTTCCGAAGTGCCGCGCCGATCGTGTCCGACAGGGCGGCATACGCCTTCACGAACTTCGGCACGTGTCCGGTCGTGAGCCCGAGCAGGTCGTGCCAGACCAGGACCTGTCCATCACATCCCGCCCCGGCGCCGATGCCGATGGTCGGAACCGTGAGCGCCGCCGAGATCCGTTCCGCCACCTGCGGCGGCATGGCTTCGAGGACGACGGAGAAGCAGCCGGCGCGTTCGAGCGAGCGGGCCGCGTCGTAGATGGCGAGCGCCTCTGCTGCCGTGCGTCCGCGGGCGCGATAGCCGCCCAGCTTCGTGACCGATTGCGGCGTGAGACCCACATGCCCCATCACGGGAATGCCGGCGCCGAGAATGGCGCGGATCCGCCGTCGCGTCCGGCCCGCGCCTTCGACCTTGACCGCATCGGCGCCGCCGTCCTTCACGAGGCGGACCGCGTTGGTGACGGCCTCGTCATCACTCGCCTGGTAGGACCCGAAGGGCATGTCGGCCACGACCAGCGCATGCCGCGTCGACCGCGTGACGGCGCGGGTCAACATCAGCATCTCGTCCATCGTGACCGGAACGGTCGACTCATGGCCGAGCATCGTCATCGCGGCGGAGTCGCCCACGAGGATGACATCGATGCCGGCGGCGTCGGCGAGGCGCGCGCTCGACGAGTCATAGGCCGTGACCATGGCGATCCGGCCGCCGCTCTCGCTGATGCGGGCAAACTCCGGCAGCGTCATCTTCTTCACCGCGGGCTCACTCACGGCTGGTCACTCCCGGACTGCAGATCGCGAACCGTCGCGTCCGCGAGCGCCTGATAGACGGCCTCGGCGTCTGGCGCGAATCGGCGAATCGCGCGCAGGTGCATGTCCACCGTGCCCCAGTCGCCGCGGGCGAAGGGACCGGTGAGCTCGAAATCGTTGTCGATGGTGCGCCGCATCAGCGGGATCGAGCGCTTCGGGTGGCGCCCCGGCCAGTGCGCAGGCGCGCGCGGCCATCCGATAGAGCGTGACGAGGCCGCCCGACGCCATCGTCGCGCCCATGTGGTACAGCGCGCGCCGCTCTTCATCGATCTCGAAGGTCCGCAACCCCAGTTCCGCGCCGAGCCAGGCGGCCGCCGCCGCCGCTTCCGGGGTTTCGGCGCTGATGGCGCCCCACGCGCCATCGAACTGTTCGGCGCCGGCGTTCCGCGTGAACGTCTGGAGCGGATGGACGCCGAAACGTTTGACATGCGGCGCGCACGCGGACAGCGGCGTGGCGCCGCTCATGTGGCAGATCCATGGACCCGGGTCGAGCGTCGCCGCGACGTCCGCGATCACCGCGTCGGGCACACACAGCACAATCAGTTGGACGCCGTCTTCCGTCACCTGGTGACCGCGGGCCGCGAGCCGGGCGACGAGGGCTGATCCCAGCCGTCCGCGGCCGATCACCCGGATCTTTTCAAACATAGGACAGATGTTAGTCCCGGCGGGCGCGAACGGCGGCACGCACGCGCGCGATCGCTTCCTTCAAATAGTGCGCATCCATCTCGACGCCGACGAAATCGACGTCCAGTTCGGCGGCCGCGACGGCGCTCGAGCCGAGACCGAGGAACGGATCCATGGCCAGCTTCAGGCGCGGCAGGCCGTGAAGCTTGAAGCAGTACTCAGGCAGACGAGGAGGGAAGGTCGCCGGGTGGGGCCGGTCCTTGTCGCGGCTCTGGATCGTCTGGTACGGGATGAACCAGGTGTTGCCGCGGCAGCGTCGATTCTCACCGCCCGAGCGCCAGCGGGCGACGTTCGACGCGTCCTGGTAGGGCACGCCGATCGCCGTCCGATCGAGCGGTGCCCGTCCATCGCGGGTGAAGTGAAACACGAACTCGTGACAGTCGTTCACGAACCGCTCGCTGTTGATCGGCTTGTAGTGGCCGACCGCCACACTCTCGGTTACGCCCGGCAGCTTGTCGATGGCAATCGACTTCACCCAGTGGATGGTGTTCTGCAGGTGCAGGTGCGGCCTGGCCGCCTGCGCCACATCGAGCGCCGTCCAGGGGTCGACCGGCTTGGCCCCGACGTTGAGAAAGAGCGATCCCTGTGGTTCGAGCGTCTCGCGCGCGGCGGCGATCCATCGTCCCGACCACTCCAGATACTCGGCTCGCGGGATGCGTGTCCTCGTAGCTGCGGTATTGAATCCCCAGGTTGTAGGGCGGCGAGGTGACGATCACCGACACCGAGCCTGGATCGAGGGTGGGGAAGACGTCCATGCAGTCGGCCCGATAGAAGCGGAGCCTCGACCGGGAGGTTTCGATCGTCGTGTGCGGTTTGGGAAGGCCGCGTGTACGTGGGCGCGTCAAATCAAGTGGGTCAGCGGCTTACCGAGGTCGCTGCGGTGATCGGTGGTTCGATCGAGTGTACAGAAAAAAGCGGTGCCGTTCGCGCGTGGCGAACGCACCGCCTTCCGAGGGAGCCGTGGCTGGGGAGCCTACGAAGCGCGCGCCGACAGCGCGCTGAGACCCGATCGCGCCGCCGTCAGCGTGTGGTTCCGGCGATGAGAATTACTGTCGCAGGCCAGACCTTTTTCTTCCACGTACGTGATTTCCCGATTCGTGGCGATCTCGCGATAACGCCCCGTTACGCATCCGCAGCCGAGAGTTGTGAATCCAAGCAGACGAACAAGACTCATCATGGCAGCCCCCGCTGCCCAAGGTGAGCAATTGCTGTACCGCCGAGCTTCCGACGGAATTGACGGTGAGACTACTGAAATTGTCCGCGAATGTTGACGAGCGAGAGGACAGCTCGCGGAACCGTCGGCGACAGGTGTCAAGAAGAAGGCCGGTGTTGGATTCTTGTCACCGGCGTTTTGGATTTGCCTGGCGCAGTGCGCCTAGTCGGCGCGCAATTGCTGGAAACGTTCGAGATCCTCGACGCGACCCTTGGCGGCAAGCCCCCTCGCCATGCGGATCCGGTAGATGACGGCGAGGTGGATGATCGCGATGATGGCCACTTCAACGACCTCGCCGCCCAGGGCGGCGGGGAGGAAGTTGACCGAGACGCCGAACACAAAGAGCTGCGCAAAGAGCGGATCAGGACCGGTGGCCGGGAAGCGCTTGCCAAACGCCATCGCGACTTGCTCCCAGCCGCCTTCACGTTCGTGGAACACCTGCAGGTATCGGCCGATCCGCTCCACGTTCATGTGGAGCGCGAAGATGGCCTCGAATCCCGCCGCCAGGACCAGCAGGGGGACGATCGTGCTCAAGGCCACCGTGATGACGGCGGCGGTGGCCACGGCGGTGGCCGCCCAGCCGATGAAAACCACTGGAATCGAGGACCATCCGGGCGGTTCCGCGCTGCCGGATGGTGTCCCGCATCGCGGCGTATTCCGACTGCTGTCGTTCGTCCAAGCAGCCGAAAAGTATCACGAGACTCGAGATCCGGGCATCCGGAACAGCACCACGGCCATACGGTTGACCCGGAACGTGTCTTGAATGCAAACCCAGCGGGACCGCTCGAGGCGGCTGAGGTGTGGCGAAGCGGTCACGCTTTTCGTGGAAAAGGTTGCAAGTGCTTGCAAATGCGGGGGTTTGTTTGTTAGACTCCCGGTGTTCCATCAACACCGCAGCGGTTGCTTCCCAGCCAACCTGCTGTCGTATCGGAGGCTTCGTGCGTTTGATTCGCCCTCTGTACGTTGTTCGTCTCGCAGCCCTGCTGCTGGGAGTCTCGGTCTGCCTGCCTGCGGGCCTCGAGGCGCAGACTCGCTCGGCCGCCAAGAAGCCGACGGCCACCAAATCCCGGGCCGCGACCACCAAGAAACCGCTCGCCAAGAAACCCGCGTACTCGGCTTCGACCGCCAACGCCCGCAAGGCGCGCCTGGCGCGTGCGCGCGCCGCCGCCAAGGCGCGCGAAGCGGCCAGGGTTCGCGTTGCCGCCGCCGCGCTGAAGGAAGCGATGACGCCGCGCTTCCGGACCGACGAGACCGGTTCGCTCGTGCCCGATATTCGCGCCGCCGCGGCCATCGCCTTCAATCCGGAAACCGGCGAAGTGCTCTGGCAGGAAAACGGACAGGCCAAGCGGCCGATCGCGAGCATCACCAAGGTGATGACCGCACTGGTCTTCCTCGAAGACAATCCGGATCTCTCGCAGCAGATCACGATCGAGCGCAGCGACACCTACGCGGCCTCGACCACGTATCTCCGCGCCAACGAGCGGATCGCGCTGAACGACGTGCTCCACCTCGCGCTGATCCCGTCCGACAACGCCGCCGCGCGCGCGCTGGCGCGGGTCTCCCATGGCGGCACCGCGTCGTTTGTCGAGCGCATGAACGAGAAGGCGATCGAGCTCGGCCTCGAGAACACGACCTTTGCCGATCCGTCCGGCCTCAACGCGGCCAATATGTCGTCGGCCTACGATCTCTCCCGCCTGATCTCGTATGCGTCCTCTGACGAACGCATTGCGTCGATCATGCGCATTCAGCGGCACACCGTCCAGACCAGCCGGCGCCAGATCTCCTTCAACAACACCAACAAGCTCCTCGCCGGCGGCGAAGTCGACGTGATGGCGGGCAAGACCGGTTTCATCACCAAGGCGGGCTACTGCCTCGCGACGCTGCTGCGGCTGCCACAGAGTCAGCAGACGGTCGCGGTCGTCGTCCTCGGCGCGCAGTCGAATACCGGCCGGTTCTGGGAGACGAGACACCTGTTCAACTGGCTGACCGAGAAGGCCACCGTGCTCTTCAAGCAGCAGGATCAGATCACCAGCAGCAGTAACAAGTCAACTCCAAACTTCAAACTCCAAACTCCAAAATTGAGCCTTTGGGTTTTTGGAATTTGAGTTTGGAATTTGGAGTTGCAGTTAAAAGCGGCGGTCCCCCGAGAGGGAGACCGCCGTTTTTATTGATAGCCTCTTTGGATCGCCGCCGCATCGAGCGGCAGCGTGGCGATGCTGTCAACCGCCGGGATGACCTGGCGTGAGGCGCGGCGCGCGTCGAACGCCTTGATGTAGCGGTGGCAGGAGTCGCAGCAGGAGAGGCGATAGCGGCCGTCGCGGCTGGCCAGTGACGTGATCTTCGAGCGTTCGTCGTTCAGGCAGAACGGGCAGGCCATCTGGTCGAAGCGCCAGCGCGCCGCACACCGGCCGCAGATCAGCATCCGCTCCGCCGCGGGAGTGATGACGGCGAAATCGGGTTCGCCGGCGCACAGCGGGACAGATGTGATGGGTCCATCCGGCGAGATCCGTCTTGGCCTGGATGGCATCGGCACACCGCATCAGGACCGGGCGCATCCCTTGTTGCAGGACGGTTTCGAGGCCCGCGGCATCGGGATCGATTCGCGATCCGCCGGGCCGCACCGAATCGTACCAGGACCGCAGCACGGCCGGCAGCCTCGACGGCCGTTCTTGATCTCGGCGGTGCCCTTGGCGCTACCCCCGGTGAGGGGCTCGAGCTTCGCGGGCTCGCCGGTGGACGACTGCCCTGACGCGGGCTCCTCCGCCGGCGTGGACTCCGTATCGCCGTCGTCGCCGCCGGAGAGGGCGAGCACCAGCGCCACGGCCGCGACCAGGATGCCCAGGAGCACGAGCGGCGTCAGCCGGCGCCTGCGCTTCGCCCCGGGTTGCACGACCGGCGGGGGCGGCTCAGGCGCAGGAGCGGGAGCGGGCTCTGATGTCTGAAGGTCGACGCTGAGGTCTGCTCCGTTTCGCGCCAGCGCACGGTGGGCAGCTCGCGAATGTCGCGCACCAGGCTCCCGACCTCCTCCGCCGAATCCGCGCCCAGCGCCGTGGCCAGCTGAGCGAGGGAGTCCTCCCTCCGGCTTCGCACCGAGGACTCGTCGGTGCCCAGAAGGCTGGCGATGTCGTCGTCGGCCACCTCGCGGATCACCGAGAGCTCCACCAGAGCCCTCGACTCGGGCCCCAGGCCGGCGAGAGCTGCCTCGATCCGGTCGGGGTCCACGTTACATTCTGCTCTCATGCGTATGAAACGATGGATGCGGGCGGTGGCAGGGGTCATCGCGACCGGGACGATCCTACTTCTGGTCCCGGCCAGTCAGGCCGGCGCCGCGACGAAGGTCAACTTCGTCCATGCGGTCCCCGGCGCGGGTGCCGCGACCCTCAAGGTCAGCGGCGGCTCGGGCTCCGCGGCGTCGCTTTCCGGCGTCGGTTTCGGCGAGGCGTCCAAGTACTCGAGCGGCCCGAGCGGCAAGGTCACGATCACGCTGACCGTCGGAGGAAAGAAGGCGGCCGGCTCCACCGAGACCTTCACCGACCGCGCCGAGGACACCGTGATCGCCGAGCCCGACAAGGCCGGCAAGGTCGTGCTCTTCGCCTACAAGGCGGGCGACGCCTCGGCCGGCAGCGCCCGGGTGCGCGGCGCCCACGGCGCGGCCGAGCTCTCGAAGGCGGACTTCAAGGCCGGCGACACGATGCTGGGGACTCTCGACCGTGGCCAGGCCGGCAACTACGAGGCCATGGAGCCCGGCGCCTACAACGTCATGGCTGCCCGCCCGGGCTCCGACGACGCCGTGATCTCGCAGGACGGCGTCAACTTCGCGGCGGGCACCGCATCGACCGTCTACGCGGTCGGCAGCGGTGGCGAGCGCGCACGCTTCGTGGTGGTGCAGGACGGCGTGGACGCACCCGAGGGCGGCCCGGCCACGGGTCTCGGCGGGCTCTCCGGCGACGGCACACCCTGGCTCGCGGCACTTCTGGCCGCGCTGGCGGCCGGGACGCTCGGCGGCGTGGTGTCCACGCGCGTCGCGCGCCGTGACCCCCGCGCCTGAGGCCACTCGCAAGCCGCGCCGGTGGCGCTACCGGGCCGGCCTGGCCGCGGCGGTGCTCGTTCCCGCGTTGGCGGCGGGCGCACTGGTGCTGGCCCTCGGCGGCGAGGGGGACGATCCCACCGTGGGCGGCGACGGCTCGCCAGCCGCGCTCGTGCGCAAGGCCGAGGCCCCGCGGACGCTCGGGCGCCGCGCGACCAACACGCTGCGCCCGATCCTCGCCAAGCGCGGCCACTCCGGCGTCCAGGAGATCCCGCTCGAGGGGATCGAGGGCGGAGTCCGCCCGGCGCCGCCCCAGCGGATCGCCATCCCCGACGCCGGCGTCGAGACCGTCATCGACCCCGTCGGTACCCGCAAGGGCCAGATCGAGGTGCCCCGGGTCGGCCGGGCGGGGTGGTTCGAGGGCGGCCCTCGGCCGGGCGAGCCGGGCCAGGCCGTGATCATCGGCCATCTACACCAACGCGGGCCCGGCCTGTTTGCCCGCGTCCCGCGGTGCCCCCCGGCGCGGAGGTGCGGGTGACCGACCGCCGCGGCGACGTCTGGACTACCGAGGTGGTGGGGCCGGCGCAGGTGCGAAAGGACCGGTTCCCGACGGAGGAGGTCTACGGCGGGTCGTCCCGGCCGGTGCTCGTCTGGTCACGTGCGGCGGGCCCTACACCGAGGGGGGCTACCGCGACAACGTGCTGCTACGCCCGCGCCGCCGCTAAGCGGAGGCGCCCGCCGCAGGTGCTCCGGACGCGCACGAGCTAGTCGGGCCGACGTCCACCCCCACCAACATCTCCCTCGCCCGCGGCGCTCCCTCCCTCGACATCGTCGCCGTTGACGACTCGCGCCGCCGCCGATCGCGCGTTCGAGAGGGACCCGGGCGGCGCTTCGCCTACGGCACCTCGGCGGGCTACATGCCCCTGCTTAAGTGGCTGCCAAGCGCACGAGGCTGAGCCCAATCGGGTGCTCGCCACCAACGGCTCGATGCAGGCCGACGCCTTCCTCTTCCAGGAAGCTCGTCCGAGCCAGGCGACGTGGTCGTGGTCGAGGCGCCCGACGTTAGACCGCACCCTGCTCGCGCTGACCAAGCTCGGGGCCGAGGTGCTGGCGATCCCGCTGGAGGCCGGACGGCATCGACGTCGGAGGCGCTGGAGCCGGCCCTCGAGGACGGGGGCGCGGCCCGTGCTCGCCCACGTCATCCCCAACTTCCACAACCCGGCCGGCTGCACGCTCTCGCTGAAGAAGCGTCGAGCGGCTGATCGAGCTGGCGGAGCCAGTACGACTTCGTGC
>CAWJNJ010000010.1:0-497905 GCA_963844245.1 uncultured Acidobacteriota bacterium
CGGGTGCGATGTTGCCGACAAGGTCCTTGATGGCGGTGCGCAGGAGCTGCCAGTACTCGTCGTCGGACGTGATCAGGTGCCTCGTGAAGAACGGCATGTTGTTAAAGTACATTTTTCGCATCGCGGCACGCCAGAATCCCCCGACAGGCAAGCCCTGCGTCATCAACTTCAGCCTCGGCTCGACACGGCTCGACCACACAACGGACAATCGGCCGAGTCGCGCGCCTTCGACGCGCTGACCAGGGCCCGCTTGGCGTGGAAGTTCCATCGTAGTCGCGGCCAGCAATGACCGCGAGGACGATCTGCACGCCGCCTTCACCGTGGCGCAGAACACGATCGCAGACCGTGCGCGTGAACCTGGTGGCGGACTCCCGTCAGCTTGTCACTGTTCGCCAGCTTCCGAACCCGTCGGCGACCCTGACGTGTCTCGTGGGCCCCGTTGGCGCCCCACCCGGCTCAACAGACCGCCGCGCTGCCCACCAAGGCGGAGAACAACAACAGATACCGGTCGGCGCCGCGTCCACGTCGCGGTTGTAACCGCGATGCCTAGCGCTCCCGCGGACCTGGAGCCACTTCACGGGTAGTCGTCCGCATTCGCCGAGGACGCCGACGAATGTCCGAAAGGGCCCGTGGGAGATCGACTTCACGGCGAGTAACGCGGGGCGCCGATGCGAACATACACCTCTGGATCGCGTCGCCCGGCGGAGCGGGCGCCGCCATCTGCCGTTCCCCGGCGCGGTGGCGTCGGCGCAGGACGTCAACCGTACGGTGAAGCGACCCGCGGAGTGGATCGCCGCGACAGTCTCGACCTGGCTCGACGCGCAGTGCGATCACGGTCGCGGCCTACAGCGCGGAAGCCACGGGCGCCGCTCGCGAATTTCTCCTCGCAAGGGCCGGCGCCCAACAACCTCGCGCTCGGATTCTACGCCCCGACGCGATCGCCAAGCCGGACATCGCTGCACCCGGCGTCGCCATCGACGCGCCGCGCGGCGAGGCGCGCAAGTGCTGCCTCGAATGCAAGTGCTGCGTCGATCGGTACGTGAGCGAGCAGGGCACGAGCATGGCCGCGCCGCACATCGCCGGCGTGATCGCGCTCATGTACGCGCGCAATCCGGCGCTCACGCCGGATGAGATCAAGACGATCCTGCGGAACACGCGCCGCAATCCGCCGGCGCTTGCCGCCCAACTGGCCGTCGTCCGCGGACCTATGGGGTGCGGGCAAGGTGGATGCGAAGGCCGCCGTGACACTCAGCTCGTACCGCGGGTCATGCTGCCGGAACAGGAGCCCGAGCACGCGCCGGTCCTCGAACCTCGACCGCGAATTCTCCCGGTCGGCTGGCCGGAGCGTCTTCGTGCGTGGAACGGGATGCTCGAACCGCATCCGTCATGGAACCTGTGTGCCGCCCTCGTGAGCCAGCACTTCGATGAGGTGAAGCGGCTGATCGACACGAACCGGCGCGTCGCGGCCGTTTGGCAGCGGCATGGCGGGCCGGCTTTGGTGCGCGGCATCGCGTTTGCGGATCGACCCGCCCGATCCACCGATTCCTGCGATGCTCGCCGCTGGTGAGCCGCGCGCACTGCTATCGAGGTTGATCAAGGTGCTCCTGCGGTTTGGCGGTGATCAACTGCGTGCCGACATCGTGCGCCATGCAGCGCTGGTGCAGGCGCTGCCGGGCGCGCGCTGGGACGAACTCGACGGCATGATCGGCGGTCGCGCGTGAGTTCCGATGCCGGCACGCTCGAGCTGCTGGCGCATTTCATCGGCGATTCACTGAGTCCGCTGAAGGATCGCCTGCAGGCCGGCGAGGCCGCACACCTGTTCGAGGAGCTGGGATTGCGGCCACCGGCGGGCTTCATGGCCGCCGGCGGCATCGGCGGCGAACTCGCGAACAGCGCCTCGATCGCCTTGCAACTCTCGCAAACGCTGCCGCCGCTGGCCACCGCGATCGACAATGTCAGCGGCGACGACCTGGGCAGCATTGCAACGTTGGTCCAACGCGGCGTCGACTCCACGCAGAAGATCGTCGCGCTGCTCGCGGCCATCAAAGATCTTGCGACGGCCATCGACACCGGCGCCGCCTCGCTAGGCGCGGCGCAGAAGGCGACGGTCCAGGCATTCGCCGCGGAACTGCCGCCGCGGCTGCTCGAATACCTCCTGCTCGCGAATCTCGAGCGCAACGCGCCGCGCGTGGTGTCGCTGCTCGCGGTCGCGGGCCTGGCCGAAGACTGCGCAGACTCCTGGCGACGTGAACGATCCGCTCGCGCATTCCGCATCGAGCGCGACGCCTGCGCCTCGACGCGATCGGCCGGCTGGCCAAGGATCCGGCCGGTTTCTATTCGGATCTTTATGACTGGGGCAAGCCGGGCTTCGATGGTCAAGGAGTTGTTCGGCCCGCGTCGGCAACGTGATCACCGCGCCGGTTTACCGGCGACCATCCTGCGTCCGCCGGGGCAGCCTGCTGTCCTCGAAGCCTTGCTGGTGCGCGCCACGTATCGCGCCGGATCCCGGCGATCCGGGCGCTCCGCAGGGTGTGCTGGTGCGTGCGCGTAGGGCGGCGACTGCGGATTTCAAGGACACGACGCCCATCGGCGGCTCGTGGTCGTTCGTGGTCGATGCCAAGGCGCGGTTCGAAGCGGGCGTCGATTTCGGATTTTTCCCGAGCGGCCGCCTCGTCATCGTTCCACCGAGCGGCAACGCGTCGGCGGACGTGTCGGCGGGATTCCGAGCGGAGCGCGACGACAAGCAAGCGATGACGCTGTTCGGTCTCGCCGGCGCGACGCGGCTCGAAGCTGAAGGTCGTTCGAGGCGCTCGCGGGTGTGCGCGCCACGTGGTCGTTGCCGCCAGGCCGTGCCGAAGCGGAGCCGTCGGTCAGCATGGCCGCTCGAGGAGCTCACCTGCGTCCTCGACCTCGGCGGCGGCGACAGCTTCCTGCAATCGATGTCCGGCGGCGGCCGTGGCCGTGCCGATGTGTCCATCGGCGCGACCTGGTCGCCAAAGGCCGGGCTCAAGTTCACCGGCAGCGCGACGGTGGAGGTGGCGATTCCGGCGCACGCACGCATCGGTCCCGCGACCATCGAAACCATCTACATCGTGTCCGGCTTCAAGGACGGCAGGATTCCGCTCGAGATCTCCGCAGCGGTGCGCGGTGAGCTCGGCCCGTTCAAGGCCAGCGTCGATCGCATCGGCGTCGAGTTCCTCGGTTCGTTTCCGCCGGACGGCGGCAATCTCGGTCCGCTGCAGCTCGATGCGCGCTTCAAGCCGCCGACCGGCGTCGGCCTGCAGCATCTCCGGCGGCGGCATCACGGGCGGCGGCTTCCTCTACCTCGATCCGGACAAAGGCGAGTATGCCGGCGGCCTCGAGCTGCAGTTCCAGGAGTTCATTCACATCAAGGCCGTCGGCATCCTCAACACGAAGATGCCGGACGGCAGCGACGGCTTCTCGCTGCTGGTCATCATCACGGCCGAGTTCACGCCGATCCAGCTCGGCTTCGGCTTCACGCTGATCGGCGTCGGCGGCTTGCTCGGCGTCAACCGCACGGTCGCTGTACGACGCAGCTGCGGCTCGGCGTGCGCGACGGCTCGCTCAACAGCATCCTGTTCCCGCAGGACGTCGTCGCCAACGCGCCGCGCATCATCAGCGACCTGAAGCGCATCTTCCCGCCGCTGAACGGCCGCTTCCTGATCGGCCCGATGGGCAAGCTCGGCTGGGGCACGCCGACGCTGATCAGCGCTCGAGCTCGGCGTGATCCTCGAGATCCCGCGGCCGGCGTTCGCGATCCTCGGCGTGCTGCGCATGGCGCTGCCGGCCGAAGACGTCGCCGATCCTCAACCTGCAGGTCAACTTCCTCGGCGTCGTCGACTTCGAGCGCAAGGCAGCTCACGTTCGACGCGTCGCTGTTCGACTCGCGTGTGCTCACGTTCACGCTGACCGGCGACATGGCGGTGCGCCTCTACTGGGGCGACGAACGCGAACTTCCTGCTGACCGTCGGCGGCTTCCATCCCGCGTACACGCCGCCGCCGATGGGCCTGCGGCCGACTCAGCCGGCTTGCGCATCGTCATCTTCGCGGGCAACCCGCAGCCTGCGCGCCGAGGCCTATTTCGCCGTCACCTCGAACACCGTGCAGTTCGGCGCCAAGGTCGAGCTGTACGCCGGGCGCCGAGCATCTTCAACGTCTACGGCTTCATCGGCCTCGACGCGCTGATCCAGTTCGACCCGTTCCACTTCATCGTCGCAGATCGGCGGCGATGATCGCGGTGCGCTCGGGGTCGAGCACGCTGTTCTCGATCCGCCTCGAGCTGACGCTCGAGGGCCCGACGCCCTGGCACGCGCACGGCAGCGGTTCGTTCGAGATCGGCTTCATCTTCACGATCACGATCTCGGTCAGTTTCGACGTGACGTTCGGCGACGAGCGCAACACGTCGCTGCCGCCGATCGCCGTGCGCCCGCTCATCGAGGAGGCGCTGGGGCTCGATGGCAACTGGCGCGTGCTCTCGCCGACGGCAACCTGCACGCGCACGTCACGCTGCGCAGCGCTGCCCAAGGGCGCGCCGCTGGTGCGTGCCGCCGATGGGCGCGCTCGCCGTCACGCAGAAGGTCGCGCCGCTGGGCATGCCGCTGCAGCGCTTCGGCGCGCGGCGCGTCGACGGCGGCGCGCGCTTCTCCATCGTCGAACGTCACGTGTCGGCGCGACGTCGCCGGCACCGATGCCAGGTCGCGAGCAGTTCGCGGCCGGCGCAGTTCCTCGACATGAGCGATGCCGAGAAGCTGTCGCGCCGCTCGTTCGAGCCGTATCGACGCCGGCGTCGACGTCGCCGGCGGCAACGCGCCGCGCGCCGACTTCCAGCGCGTCGTGGACGTCGTCTACGAGGTCATCTATTTCCGCAAGCCGCGCCGCCAGCTGCTGCTGACGCTCGCCGGCGCGCTGCTCGATCTGTACGCGGCGTGTCACGCTCGGCCGCCGCGGTCGAAGTTCAGCGCGACGCCGGCGCGAGCCGACCGGGCTCGGCACCGCCGAAGGTCGACGGTGCCGCACGAGACCTTCGTGCTGGCCAGCGTCGAGGACCTGCAAGCCGCACGACGCCGGCACGGTCTTCGCGAGCGAGACCGCGGCGGCGGTGGCGCATGAAGGAGCATCGTGGCGAAGGATGCGCAGCTCGGCGGCCAAGCTGCAGGTGGTCAGCTCCTACGAGGCGGCGGCATAATGGCCCTCGCCCGCTACACGTACCTGCCCTGGCTGCGGCGCGGCAGCGGCGAGCGGGATCGCTGCGCCCGCGACGCCGGCAGCCGCGCTGTCATCGACGTTTCGCTGCGCGGTGAACGACGGCGCGAGCGACGGCGCGCCGATCCCGAAGAACGTTCCAGCTGATCGGGCCGGGCGACATCATCGGCATCAACCGCGATCATCGTGGTGCGCACCGAGCCGCGCGCCTGGGTCACCGACTTCGAGCCCAACTACCTGGCGTTCGTCGAGTTCTACGACGAGGACTTCGCCTGGCGGTACACGCCGGCGCCGCCCGCCGAGCAGACCGCCTGACGCCGTGGCTCACGCTGCTGGTGCTCGCCGAGGGCGAGTTCGAGATCAACAGGTCGCCGTCCAAGCCGTTGCCGTCTGTGCGCATCAAGGCGGCGAACGCCAAGGCCTACTTTCCACCGGACGACGAATTGTGGGCTTGGGCGCACGTGCAGATCCTCGGGGAGGTCGGCGGCAGCGCGACCGCGCCGGATGCGGCGGGCCTCGCCGACAAGCTGCTCGCCTCGCCCGACAGCGGCGTGTCGCGGCTGATCTCGGCCCGGCGGCTCGAATCGGAGACCGCCTATACGCGCTTTCGTCGTTCCCACGTTCGACGTCGGCCGCAAGGCCGGCCTCGGACAGCCTATCGACGACAATGCCGACGCGGGTACGAAGCTGGCCTGGGAGGGCGGCGCGACGGAATTTCCGATCTACTTCGATTGGTATTTCCGCACCGGTGAGACCGGCGACTTCGAAGATCTGGTCGAGCGCATGAAGCCGCGCCCGGTCGACAAGCGAGTCGGCATCCGCGACATCGACATCGCGAACCCGGGTTTCGGCATGCCGCTCGTGGCGGTGCCGCTCGGTCCGGGCGAGGACGATCACAAGGGGGTCGTCGGCCTCGAAGGCGCTTTGAAGGCGCCGACGATGGAACCGAAGCCGCTCGATCCACTGAGCGAGTTTCCGGAGAAGGCCGCGGACATCGTCAACGCGCCCGCGATCGCGCAAGTGTCCGGTGCCGGCGATCCAGTGATTGCGCCGCCGCTGTACGGCGGCTGGCACGCGCTGGTGGACCGCGTCGACCCCGCCGGGATGGCTACCTGGGTGAACGACCTCTCCCTCGATCCGCGCTCACGCGCGGCTGCGGGCCTGGGTGCGCGCGTCATCCGCGCGCGGCAAGAGGAATACATGAAGCTCGCCTGGGAGCAGGTTGGCGAGGTGCTCGCGGCAAACCGGCGCGCGGCGTTCTTCCGCTTCGCCATGCGCGCGGCGGAGAAGAGTTTCGACAAGAGCATCGCGGCCCTGCCGCCCGAGAGATTCCTCACGCTCACGGCGCCGGTGTTCAAACGCGTGCTGGGCTCGCCGCGCACCATCCATGGGCTCATGAGCAGCAGCCGGCTGCCTGTCGCGGCGCTGAGCCCGGCCTTCCGTAAGCTCACGCGGCCGCGCGGCCTCGTCGCGAAGCGCGCATTGCCGGAGTCCCTGCGGGCCGCGGCCACAACCTCGCTTGCGGTGGCGATCAATGACGGCATTGCGTCCGCCGCGCCACCGCCGCCGCCGGTCGCCGGCCCCACGTTCGGCGATCTTGCGGACGAGGTCGGGGCCGGCATCGGCGCCGCGCGGACACTCGCGCGCTGGGGCTGGCTCATCATCCTGCTGCTCGTGGCGCTGGCCCTGGTGCCGCTTCTCACCATTGGCGGGGTCGCCGGTGTCGCGCTGGCGGGTCTGCTTGTTGCCGGGGCGATCGGAGCCTGGGTCGCGACGCGGCGCGCTCAGAAAACAGTGGACTCGGCCGACGGTCTACACATCGAAACGATGACGCCAGCGGCGATTCCGGCCTCCCCCCCGGGATTCGGATTCGCAAATCCGGGGGAGATGTCACCGCCGGCGGCATCCGCGACCGCGGCCGCAGAGTTCGGTGCCGCGTTGCGAAACTTCACGGAGATGCTCGCGGCTAGGCCGCCAGCAATCGCAGCCGCCGCCGCGGTTCGATCTCGCCAGCGCATACGCGAAAGTGTCGGCCGCGATCCAGCCGTCGCTGGCGTTTCCGAAGCGCGCCGCCGCCGTGATTCGGATCGGCAATCGTTCCATCGTCGAATATGCGCGCGATGCCTACGCGGTACCGCCTGGCAGCCACCCGTGCCGCCGGGTGCCGCGCCAGGGCCGCGCATCGTACCCGTGATGGCGTATCCGGATCTGAAGGACGCGATGTACCGGCCGCTTGTCGAAACTGTCGAACGAGCTGCTGGTGCCGAACCTCGGGCTCATCCCGCCTAACTCCATCTCGCTGATGCTGACGAATCCGCCCTTCATTGAGGCCTACATGGCGGGGCTGAACCACGAATTCGCGCGCGAGCTCCTGTGGCGCGAATACCCGACCGATTCCCGCGGCTCGCCGTTCCGCCAGTTCTGGGAAGTCGGCAGCATCCCCACGCCGGGCCTCGCGAGCGCGGAGCGCGCGAAAAAGCTCAAGGACATCCTGCCGCTGCACGAGTGGGATACCGCGAAGGCGCTTGGCGCGCATGGCAATCGTGGCGGCGTGGTCGGGCACGTTGTCCTGGTGATCCGGGGCGACCTGCTGAAGCGCTATCCCAACACCATCATCTACGCGCAGGACGCGGTCTGGAGTAAGGATCCGCGGCACGCCGACGAGCTCGCCCTCTACGACGAGGACGGTACGAAGGTTCTGGCCAACGTGGAGGATCCGGGCATCCACTATCCGTTGTTCATCGCGCCGGTGGATCCCGATCTCACCTTCATCGGCTTCAACGCCACGATCGACACCGTGCGCGGCGACATCGATCTCGATGAGACCGCGCAGGCGCGTGCCTCGATCCCGGCCAACAGGTTGGGCTGGTTCTTCGTACTGCAGGAGGTGGTCGGCGAAACGCGCTTCGGTCTGGACGAACAGCCGCCGCCGGCGGGTAGTGAGAGCGGCGTCCGCTGGGACAACCTTTCATGGGCGAACCTGCAGCTTTCAGCCACGAAAGTGATCGAGCTCGAAAAGCCGTTTATCGGACCGCTCAGCGGAGCTCAGGGCGATCTCAAGTGGCGGCCATCGGAAGGCACCAACGCAGCCGATGTCGCCGCCATCATGCGCCAGAAGCCGGTGCTGGTCGGCGTGCATGGCCGGCAGATGCTCGAACGTGGAAAGGTGGATTGAGGAGCACGCTCCATGGCAACCCTCAGGGAAACACGGACAGCGATGGCGATCGTGCGCGCCGACCGGGATGCGGCTCACGTCAAGTCACGCGCACTCAACGCCGAGGCGCGTGAGTCTACGCGCCGCGGTCGCACGGGTCGGGCGCGGCGATCCGAGTCATGCTGAGAGAGACAGGCTGCAGAGGCAGCTCGACGGGCTCGAAAGCGAGCGCAAGTCGCAATTGGGGGCGGTGGCGAGGCTTCGATGCCGACCTGCGTGGACGCGCGGCAGAACTCGCGCGCGGGTCCATCGACGACCTGTTCGCGCAGCTCGATGATCATCTGCCCGTGGTCATGTTGCCCGTCCGCCTGGAAACCAAGTTCGCGCTGAAAGGCGGGCGCGACGGCGTGGCGCTGCAGGTGCGTATCTTTCCGGATGACATCCACGTGTCGACGCATGATCCGGCGCTGAGCCCCGCGGAGTTCGACGCCGGCGCGGCGTACTGGAGCGAACGCGCGCGAGCACTGGGGCTCGCGCCCGACGAGCGCCGCTCCGCAGAAGCGGGCGCCTGGTCGCTGATCACGAAGCGCTGCGGCGGACCGCGAGCGCGCTACGTGGCCCGGACCACGAAGCCGGTAGGATGGCCGGCCCCCGGCGCCTTGCCGCGCCCGGACATCCTGAAGCGCGACACCATGACCGGCACGCCGCCCCGAGCGCGCCTGCTGCCGGATTTCTTCGTCGTCACCGCTCTCGATGCGAACGGCGACGGCACTGGCGCGCGCGCCTGGCACTCGCGATCGCGGACGAGTTGCAGCTCGGCCCCGACCCGGAGGCGCCGGAGGCGGCCTTTAAGCACGATGCGCAGGGACATCTCGTCACCGACGATCGGCTCGCCTGGCTCACCGACTACACGCGCGCGGTCGAGGTCGGTATGGCGGTCACGTTGCGGCTGCCGTCGCGCATGGAAGTAGCGCGCGTCGTGGCGCTCGGCGTGCGCTTTTCCCTGTCGCCCGCCGACGCCGCGACGGCTCTCGAGACGCTCTTTTCGGAACACCGATTCACAGACGGCATCGACATCCTTCCGCAGGGATCGCCCACCAACAACACGGATGGCGCCGAGTCCGCGTTCACGACGGATCTCGCCGCCGACGAGGCGCTGGTGGAGCAGGAAGTGAACGGGCGTGTCGCCGTCGCGGTACTCGATCACGCCGACAAGACCGACAGCCAGCGCCTGGCGGAGGCGCTGGGAATCGGCTTCGACGTGGTCGAACGACTGGCCGAACGCCAGCGCCACGGACGTCGCGCAGGGCCTCGCCATGAACCGCGCGCTGTGGCCGGCCACGCTCGACACCTACTTGAAGGAGTTGATCGCAGGCGCGGCTGCCGCAGGCCACGAAGGCGGAAATCGAGCGCTTCTTCCTGACGTACGTCACGGGCCGGAACCTGTTGCCGGCGGTCCGCGTCGGGTCGCAGCCCGTACGGCGTGCTGGCCACCAGCGATCTGCGGCGCTGGCAGGAACCCTCGCGCGATGGCGCCGTCGCCACGCCGACCGTGCTCGACGGGTTGCGCTACTTCCGTGCGCAGTTCGAGAAGAAAGAGCCCGACATCGCACAGATGGGCCGCGGCACCGAGCCGCTCAAGACGACGATGCGCGTCATCGGTCAGCAGGCGAGTTCAGTGATTTTCGGATCGCGCAAGGCCGTGACCGACGAAATCTCCTGGAAGACCCTGATGTTCACGGGCACCATGCCGTTGATTCTCAGCAACTGGTTTGCACGCCTCGAATCGCAACGCAACGCGAACTTCGGCGCCCTCGGCATCGACCGGACGAATCTGCCGCTCGCCAGTCTCGTGTTCTTCGACGAGCCCGAACCGTTCACTCGGACCGATCGTCGACCAGGATCCGGAAGTTCCGCTTTCCGAACTCGAGCAGCTTTCGAAGTTCGACGGCAGCCGCAACTACATCGACTGGCTGCTCTCAGCGTCCGTCGAAGACCTGCGCGGCGAGGTGTTCAAGGACGAGGACGGCGCGCGCATCGCGGCGCCGAAGGCGCTGCTGTACCGCCTGCTGCATCACGCATGGACGATGAACCTGGCGCGCGCCTCGAAGGCCATCCTCGCGCGGCTGCGTCCCGATGCCGTGGTGCTGGAGTCGATGTCGCCGAGCATCAGCAACGTCGGACCCGGCAAGGTGCTGCCCGACGATCACGCGTATGCGATCAACAGCGCCGCTCTGGGCCTTACGCAGAACGCCGCGCTGCTCGGCGACTTCGTGCTCGGCGCGGCGCGCTCCGGCGCGCCGATCGTCCTCAACACCGCGCCCGAGGCCCTGCCGCTGCAGTCGCAGCGTCAGGCGATCGCACGGCTCGCATCGCTAACCACCGCGCAACTCGAACGGCTGCTGGCGGAACATCTGGATCTCGCGAGTTATCGGCTTGACGCGTGGCAGACAGGTCTCGCCGCGCAGCGGCTCGACGGCATGCGCCGCCTGCAGGGCCGCGCTCGAGGGTTGCACCTCGCGTCCTATGGCTACGTCGAGGATCTGGAGCCGCGCGAGCCACCGGCGCTCGTCGATCCCCAGGAACTTCCCGAACAATTGCGTGGCAACGATCCAGTGCGGGAGCAGGTCGGCGACGGCGGGTTCGTCGCACGCGCCGTCGTTGGCGCAGGGCGTGACGGCGGCGGTGCTGCGCAACGCGTACCTCACGCACACCGAGCCCGGGCTGCGCGACGCGATGAGCGTCAATCTCACCTCGCGCCGCGTGCGCATGGCGATGGAGTACATCGAGGGCATACGCGCCGGGCAGGAGCTGGCGGCGCTGCTCGGCTACCAGCTCGAACGCGGATTGCACGAGCGCCATCCGGGCGTCGAGCTGGACGAGTTCATCTACACGCTGCGCGCGCGTTTTCCGCTGGTGTCCGCGGCGTCTGACGCCGGTGCCCGACGGCACGCCGGCGGAGCAGATCGAAGCCCGCAACGTGATCGACGGTTATGACCTGATCGAATACGTCCGCTCGAAGCCGGCGGGGTATCCGTACGGCATCGCCGGGCTGCCGGCCGCGGGATCGACCGAAGCAAACGCGATCGTCGCGGAAATTGCGCTGCTGGAGGATGCGCTCGACTCGGTGTCCGACCTGTTGACGGCCGAGAGCGTGCACCAGGCCGTGCAGTCCAACATCGATCGTGCGCGCGGCGCGCTCGCCGCCGTGACGGACGGTGAGATTCCGCCGGTGCCCGACATCGTGCAGACCCCGCGCAGTGGTCGCGTGTTCACACATCGCGTGGCGCTGCACCTTCCGGCGGCGGGCGCGGGATGGCCAGGCGGGCCCTCGCCACGGTCGAGCGCGAATCCGCGGCTTAACACCTGGCTCGCAGCGCAGCTGCCCGATCCGGCGACCATCGGCGTCGAGATCCGGCCGTCGGCGGGACCGGCGACGACGCTCACACTCGCGCAGACGAAACTGGACGCGATCGACTGCGTGCTCATCAGCGGCGATCGGCTGGGCGACGGATCGAGCGAGCTCGAGCGCTACCTCGCGGATCGCTGGCGCGAGCTCAATCCGACTTCGGACGCGACCGTCACCGTGTACGCGCCGCCCATGGCCCCGCCCGAAGGGCCGACCGATTTCATCCGGCTCGATGCCGCGGCAGGCACGGCGGCCACGCCGCTGGCGCGACTGCTGCCACACCTGCGCGCGCTGCGCCGCCTCGTGAGCACGGCGCGCGGGCTCGATGCGCAGGACTATCGCTTGCCGAGCGACAAGGCGCCGGTGCCGGAAAACCCTAGAGGCTACGCGCTCGATGGTCTTGGCGATCTGCTCGATCTGCCCGGCCGCATCGCGCCGGCGACCGCAGCGCTCGACGCGGCCAACGCCGCGCTGGTCGCGCAGCTCGACGCGGTCAAGGTCGCGTACCGAAGCCACGCTCGCCGACGTGAGCACGTTCAATCCCGCCACCTGGGCGGCGGCGTTGCCCGCGATTCGCGCGCAGATGCGCACGATCGCAAGATTCGGCGTGCCCGAAGCCTGGCCGCGCAGTGCGACGGATGTCGATGCCCGCGCGGCGCTTGAAATTTACGACCAGGCAAGGGCAGTCGTCGCGGCCGTCGTGAAGCGCGTGGACCTCGCGACTGCGGCCCTGGCGCCGCTGCCCGCAGAACCGCCGCTGGCCGATCCGGTTGCCGAGGCGCGCCGCAAGGCTAGTCGACTCGATCGCCGGCTCACCAACCTGCAGGATGCCGCGCGCCAAACGCTCGGAGCGGGCTACCCGGTGCAGGCCGCGTTCGCCTTCACGGCCGACGCCCGCGTCGAGATCGAAGCGCGCATCGCGTCGCCCGTCGAGACGGACCCGCTGCGCGTGGAAGGTTGGCTACAGAGCCTCGCGCGCGTGCGCACGCGGCTCGCCGATCTGTCGCTGGTGTGCACGGCCTCGGGATGGTTGGCGAACGCCGAGCCGCAGCTGCTACCGGTACAGCTGCCTTTGCGCGCCGGCGATCCGTGGATCGGCGCGCAATGGGCCGCCAGCCAGCAGCCGGCGGCGGGGGACATCATGAGCATCATGACCGTCGACTGTGCCGAACGCGCTCGGAGGCAACCACGAGGGGCTGCTGCTGGACGACTGGACTGAGACCGTTCCGACCACTAAGGAAACAACGGGGTTCGTGTTCAACTTCGATCGTCCGAACGCCGCGGCCCCGCAAGCGTTGCTGATCGCAGCGCCGCCCTCGGCGGATGGCCGCTGGCAATGGGCGGAACTGCTCGGCACGGTGACCGACACGTTCGACCGCGCCCAGCTTCGAGCCATCGAGCCAGACGACCTGCAGGCCTCGCCGCTCTTCCAGCTGCTGCCCGCGACGCTAGCGCCGTTCACCGAGTTGCGTGCGCTCGCGAGCTTTCTCGTAAGTCGCGACTACGTCGCCAGATCCCTGGAGTGATCGATGCCTTTCGCGTACGAAGCCGTTGCCGTTGATCTCGGAATCCCGTACAAGCCCGCGCCGATCGTGCGCGGCTGGAACCGCCTCGAAGGCCGCCCGCGCGCAGAGAATTTCGAACGCGCGCTGCGCGCCGAGGCGCGCGACGCGCTGTGGTTCCTCGCGCGGCAATGGCAGTTCCTCGAGCTGCGCGCCGACGACGCGGGATCGCCGATCGATGCGCGCGTGGCGCTGCGCCAGACACCCCTCGCGCGCTTCAGCACGCGCGCTGCGCCCGCGCAGGACTTTCCAACGGACTTGCCGCTCGAGTCCATCGTCGAGCGCGAGACGCCGCCGTTTGACCGCAGTCGCGCTCATCCAGGTGTATCGCGCCTTTAGCAAGGCGCTGTCGACGGTGACCGCCGTCCAGCGCCAGCAGATCCTCGACGAGATGCGCATCGCCTATCCACTCGATCCCGCGCAAGCTGGACGGAGTCGACGACGCCGAGGCGCAGCAACTGGCGGTACTAACGGACGACCGGCTGTTCGATGCGAAACTCTTCGTTTCCGAAGCGCGTCCCGGCGGCGTCTTCAAAACGCGCGTCGACGACGAGTTCGGACTGTCCGCGCCGCTCGCGGCTGCCACGAAGAACGCTGGCGATGCTGTCTTCGAGTGGTATCAGTCGCTGTACCTCGCGCCACCCAGCGTCGATCCTGCCGGTTACGCCTGGATACCGGAGCAGCTCGAATACCAATTCGCGTGTGGGACTGAACCGGGCCCCGGTCAGACGGTGCTGGACGGCAGCGGATATGCGACTGGCCGGCTCGATTGGTACGCGGTCGACGTCGCCACGGCCGGCACCGAGCTCGGCCTCCCCGATGGTCCCGCCGTCGCGCCGGTCACGACTGTCCTGTCGATGTTGCCGACCGCCGTGTCGTTCGCGGGCATGCCGAGTCACCGCTTCTGGGAGATGGAGAACCGCAGAGTCGAGTTCGGCGCGCTTACCGTGCACACCACCGACATCGGCAAGCTGTTGCTCACCGAATTCATGCTCGCCTACGGCAACGACTGGTGCATCGTGCCGTTCGTCGCCGACGTCGGATCGCTGTGCGACACGCTTGGCATCGTCGTGAAGGACGTGTTCGGCGACGTCACTCTGGTGCGCGCGGCCGATCGCGGCGCGGATGAAGACTGGCGCCGCTGGGCGATGTACGGCCTCGAGACGCGCACGCTGGACGACCGGGCGGCGCCGCGCATCTTCCTGCCGCCCACCACGCCGAAGCTGCTCGAGAGTCCGCCACTCGAACGCGTCGTCTTCCTGCGCGACGAGATGGCGAATCTCTGCTGGGCCGTCGAACGCACATTGCATTCGGCGGCCGGGGTCGGGATCGACGGCGAGCAGTACGCGTTGACGCTCGTGCCCGCGCCGATCGCCGATCTCGCGCCGGCGGCGGGTGCGACCGCCCGGTATCGGTTGGGCACGTCGGCGCCGCCGAACTGGCGGCCCTTCACGCCGGTGCACATTCCCGGCAGCCAGCGTAGCGTTCGCCTCCAGCGCGCGAGGTTGCCGATGGGCCCCAAGGATCCGCTCAGCAAGGTGATATCGGAGCCGCAGCCCACGTACTTCATCAACGAGGAAGAGATCCCGCGTGCCGGCCGCATCGTCGTTCGCACCTTCCAGCGCACGCGCTGGATCGACGGGCGGACGGTCCTGTGGCTTGGCCGCCGATCGCTGACAGGCCGCGGCGAGGGATCGAGCGGTCTGGAGTTCGACAAGCTCGAGGAACTGGCCTCACGCGAATAGCGGCTCGCTCGTCGAAGGCGCACGGCCGTCATGTGGGTGCTTCGCACACGTCATGATCCTCCGGGTCGGCCCGGCGCTCCTCGCCCTCGATCTAGCGCTTGTGGGCCTCACCGCGCACGGTCTATGGGTGGCCATCGATCGGCGAATGGACAGCCACGCGGGGGGCGACCGCTGATCGAGCAATGGGGCTGCGACGTGAACTGACGGCGGGCGGGCGACGCGCCGGTTGCGCGCACGGCTCAGAGTGGGCGTAGCGGCGGCGGGGCGGTGGCGGTGTTAGCGTCTAGAAGAGTCCTCTGGTCAACGGCATCACCCCAATCGGCGAACATCCAGGCGCTCGCGGCGCGAATCGAGACGCTTTGACGGTGCGGCGGCAGTGTGTGCTCGGGACGAACTGTCGCTCGGGGAACAATGGCTCGACAGGCTCCTCGTCCCTGCTGGCCTGATCACATGGCTTGGATCGCTGTAGGCATTATGCGAAGTCGTCAACCGTTGTGCGCCAGGACAACCGAAGCGATCGCGATCGCCGCCGGCACTCTCGATAACGTCGCTCTCAACATAATGCTGGCCCGCCGCCGTTTCAAAGGGCACCACCGGCTCGGTGTCCCGTCGGTCGCACCTGCCGCACGAACGCTTTCAGCTGCGAGTAGCCGCCGCTGTAACCCGCCGCCCGAATCTCCGCCCATAGCCGCACCGCGGAGAGCTCCAGATACGTCGCCAGGCGCGTGGTGATGATGTCCTTGTAGGGATCGAGCTTCGTGGGTGCCCGTAGCGCAGCGGCGTAGCGTTGAGATCGCGATCCAGATCGCCCGCACGATTCGATGAATCGTGTCACGGCTGATGCCCGACTGGCGAGCCAAGGCGCTCGTGCTGCCGCCCTGCTTTAGCTGCGCAGCACGGTCGCCGGTGCCGCCCGTTGGGGGCGGCGCCGGCAACGGCTCGGCACCGGCTTGATCCGACTAGCTCCGGCGGGCTGTGGCCGCCGAGTCGAACGCACCCGTTCCGCCGGTCGGGCCCACGGGCGGCTTCACCGCGCACTCGCGAAGCTTCGAGAGGACGAGGATTCCGTAGAAGATCATCGCGAGCTGGCTCAGCAGGGCGCCGATGATGACGTACATCACCGGCTGGGCGACCCAGGGTATCCACGCCACCAGCACCGCGGAGAGGCAGGCTGAGGCCTGGATCCCGAGCACCGTGCGCGCCGCGTTGATCGCGTTGCGCATGTTCGCGCACGCGCCCCGACACGCGTCGCCCACGCACTTGCAGTAGGTTTCGAGCGCCGACAGCGCGCGCCCGCAGAGGAAGACCGCGAGCGCCGTCGTGGCCGCGGCCGCCAGCATCCAGCCGGGCGACGTCCACGCATACCAGAACGAGCCGTTGAGGACCGCGGCGATCACGATCAGCGCGACGGCGGCGACGATCGCGGCGAAGACGGCGAGCAGCCAGTTCCGAACCGGAGTCAGGTCACACATGCTCCCTCCTTGTGTTGAACGGCGCGCGGGATGGCGCGTGGCCCCAGCCATCTGCATCACCGAGTGTGGATGGCGGCTGGACCGGCGGAGTGGCGCCAGTATAGAAACAGATTGTCGCATGAGTAACTTTTAACGGCGCTCGTGTGGTCGCTGGCCGAGGAGCAGACGCTCCTTCCGGCCCTGGCGCGGCTTGCACTCGCCGGCAACGATCAACAACGCGAGCTGCGCCTGGAGTCAGAAACCTGACGGAGATCGCCGCCGGCCAAGGATCTGCCCATGAGGATTGTCCGCGCCGGCCGCTGTGCAATGTTGTGCAACGGACGTAGCAAACGGATCGGTGAACTGGAGCGATCTGCCGTTCAGAGACAAAGCCGACCCCGATGTTCCGGGATCGGCTGTCATGCGCCACGATTTCTCACCGCCTCAGGAGCTTGTTACCGCAAGGTAGTGGAGGTTCAAATCCTCTCTTCCGCACCAATATCAATCGGCGGGGACCCCTGCACCCCGCCTGGCTCACTCCACTCGCTCACGCTCCGTTCCGTTCGCTTCTTGATCGGCGAGGACCCCCTGCACCCCGCCTGGCTCACTCCACTCGCTCGCGCTCCGTTCCGTTCGCTCAAACGCGGCGTGAGCTACGGTTGGCAAGCCACGCGAAGGTTGCGCGCCGAAGCAGCGCAGCTGCGAAGGCGGGCCGCCTAGCTCACTTCACTCGCGCTGGGCCGTGGATCGTGGACATCTGCATATAATCGCCCGCACGAATGAGCCTGCCGATTGGTACGCGGATCGGGCCGTATGAGGTGACTGCCTCGCTCGGCGCCGGCGGTATGGGAGAAGTGTTTCGTGCACGCGACACGAGGCTCGATCGCGATGTCGCGCTCAAGATCCTGCCCGCCGGATTCTCATCGGATCCGGAACGGCTCGTGCGGTTCGAGCGCGAAGCCAAGACGCTGGCGGCCCTCAATCACCCAAACATTGCCGCGATTCACGGAATTGAAGACGCGCGACGCGATGACGGTACTGTCAGCCGTGCGCTCATCATGGAACTGGTCGACGGCGAGGATCTGTCGCAGCGTCTCGCCCGCGGACCGATTTCGATCGAGGAGGCGCTTCCCATCGCGCGTCAAATTGCGCTTGCCCTCGAAGCCGCGCACGAGCAGGGCATCGTCCATCGCGATCTGAAGCCGGCGAACGTCAGGGTGAAGCCGGATGGCACGGTGAAGGTGCTGGATTTCGGCCTGGCGAAAGCCGGCGTCGCAACGGGTGCGCCTGGTACGAATCTAATGAATTCCCCGACGATCACCAGCCCGATGACGATGCAGGGGACGATCCTCGGCACGGCCGCCTACATGGCCCCGGAGCAGGCGCGCGGTCAGGTCGTTGATCGACGCGCCGACATCTGGGCGTTCGGGTGCGTGCTTTACGAGATGCTCACCGGCCATCGTCCATTTGACGGTTCGTCGGTGACCGATGTATTGGCGGCCGTCGTCAAGAGCGACCCGGACTGGCGGGCACTGCCCGCCGACACACCCGGAGCGGTGCGACGCGTGCTCCGGCGCTGCCTGACCCGCGATCGCGGCGAGCGTTTGCAGCACATCGGCGATGCGAGGCTTGAATTGGTGGCCGGGCCGGAGCCGGACGCGATCGCTCCGGCGACAGTCCGGGCAGTTGGCCCGAGCCGGGCGGTGACGACGAGTGGCTGGGTTGTTGCGCTCGCGGCCATCGCGTTCGGGCTGTGGTCGGTCAGCGGTCGCGACGCGTCGCCCGTGACGCGACCGGCCTACGAATTCTCAGTGCTCCAGCCGACGGGCAGCGCCGACGCACCGGTTATCTCGCCGGACGGCCGACATCTGGCCTACCGGGCCTCGAACCGGATCTGGCTACGATCACTCGACCGTACCGACGTGCAGCCACTCGATGGAACAGAGGGCGGGCGGAGTCCCTTCTGGTCGCCTGACAGCCGCCAGCTCGGATTCTTCGCGGGTGAGTGGCTCAAGCGGCTCAATCTCGCCGGAGGTCTTCCGGAGAACGTCACGTCGGTGCCGCAGGGCTGGCCGGTGGCCACCTGGTCAGCCCAGGGCAGCATCCTGGTCGAGGTCACGGAGAGTGCAGGGAACGAAGGTTGGTATTTGCTCAAGGCCGGGGCCTCGTCGTTGGAGAAGCTGCGGGCGTTTCCCGTCGATCGGCAGATCGGTTCCGACAAGGCTTTTCCTTCGTTTTTGCCCGACGGCGTGCACTTCCTGTTCACACAGCCGATCGGCACGACCACGACGCTGCAGATCGGGTCCATCGCGTCGGAGACGACGACTCCGCTGCTGCAGACGGACTCCCAGGCCATCTACGCCTCAGGGTTCGTGTTCTACATCCGCAACGGAACGCTGCTTGCGCGGCCGTTCGATCCGGAGGTCCGATCGTTCACCGGCGACGCCGTGGCGGTCGTGGACGAAATCAACTACTTCGCCCCGACAGGCCAGGCCTCCTTCTCCGTCTCACAGGAGGGCACGCTCGTCTACCGCCGGTTCCCGACCCCATCGCAGCTGCAGTGGTTGAGTCGCGACGGTCGATCGCTGGGGACGATTCTTGGAGCCGATCACTACCTGAGGACGTCGCTGGCGCCTGACGGCCAGCGGCTCGCCGTCGATATCATCGACCCGCGACGCAGCACAGCGGACCTGTGGATCGTGGATCTGGAGCGCAACGTGCCGACGCGCTTGACTGCATCGGTCCGGTCGGAATTCGATCCGAAATGGTCAGCCGACGGGACGCGACTCGTGTTCACGGCGGACTGGCAGGGTCCTCCGAACCTTTACGTCACGGATCTGACCGGGAGCGAGCCGCGTGTGCTCGTGCCGTTCGATCGGACGCAGCAGTATCTCGGCGGATGGACGCCCGATGGGAGCCGCGTGGTCTATTCCAAGGTCACCGAAAAGTCCGCCCGCGATCTATGGGTCGTTGACACGACGAGCGGCGAGCGCCGCGCCATTCTCGCGACGGCATTCGACGAAGCGCAGCCGGCCGTTGCAGCCAACGGCTCCTGGCTCGCGTACCTCTCGAACGCCTCCGGGCGCCAGGAAGTCTACGTGCGAGGGTTCCCGGACAGCACGTGGCAGACGCGCCTCTCGAGTGACGGAGCCAGGGCGTTCGCTTGGCGCGCCGACGGCCGCGAGCTGTTCTACGTTGACCCATCCGGCGCGTTCATGGCGGTGTCCCTCTCGCCGGGTCCCTCTGGAAGCGCCCGCGCCGCTGTTCCGACGCGCCTGTTCCAGATCGACCCGCGGCTCTTTCGATCGTTCGACGTCGCCGCCGACGGGCAACGGTTTCTCGTCAACATCGCGAATCCCGACGCCGTCTTCCGAACGGACGAAGTCGTCGTCGATTGGACTCGACGGCTGCGTAAGTAGCGCTCGTCCGTCCACCGCCGGCTCGCTCCGTTCCGGTCGCTTCAACGCGGCGTGAGCTACGGCTACTTCGGGGCGTCGAGACCGATCTGTCCGCGCAGCCAATCCAGCCTGTCGAGCACGGCCTGTTGATTGAGTCCGTGTCCCGCGTCATACCAGCGGATCGTCTTGGCGTGACGACGCGGCGGCCTGCAACGCCTCCGCATCGGCTACGGGTACCAGGGTGTCGAGCCGTCCGTTCTGCAGCAACAACGCGGTGGGCGACGCCTGCCCGACGAATCGAATCGGCTCGATGGGTGTCATCGCCTCGAACCAGTTGACACGTGTGGCACAGGAGAGACCGGCCAACAAGTTGGAATCTTCCGGACCGGTGAAGTGCGAGACGAGACCGCCGTCTCCGACGACGAGCACCGCGGCTTTGAGGCGCCGTTCGATGCCGACAAACAGCGCACCCATCGCGCCGCCGTAACTGATGCCAAGGTAGGCGATGCGCTCATCGTCGACATTGGGCCGTGCGCGCAACACATCGACGGCGCGTTGCAGATCCTTTATCAGCTGGATCTGCTCGGTCCGGTCCTGAGTGGTGAACCCGACGGGCTGTCCACCGCGGCGAGCAAAGGGGGCATCAATCGCTATCGCGACTGCGCCGTGCTCCGCGAGGAGCTGCCCCTGTGCCGCCATGCTGCGCGCAGTGCCGGGCATGCCGTGCATGAGCACGATCCCGGGGCGCAGACTCGACCGTGTGACCGGATCGAACAACAAGCCGGTGACCCGCCCGCCATCAGGACTGTCGAAGGAGATGACACGGACCTCCACGCCATTGTTGGTGGATTCGACCGCCTCTTGCAGGCCCAGTGGCGCATTGGCGCTGTAGGCAAACAGGTTTCGGTCTGCTGCGGTCGCCGGCCCGCCGAAATCGGGACGTGCAACTGGACAGGAATCGCCGACCTGGTTTGGCCCTGTCGGAGCGGTGGTCGGGCCGGACGAGGACCCTGCGCATGCGGAGACGAACAAAACGAACAGCGTTATTGCGAGCTTCATGAAAGCGGGAGATGACAAGGTCAATCGCAACTCACGCTCGGTGAGAAGACCTGGTGCTGCAAGCTCCCGAAGTTGCCACCGATGCTGGTACCGCCGCCGGGGGCCCAGATCAGACCGCCCACAAATGCTGATCCGTAGACGCCGTGAACGGGGACCGGCATGTCGCGGAGGCGTATCCATTTAGCCACCCGAGGATCGTAGTAGTCATGGTCGGGGAACATGCCGGAGGGCCCCTCGCCGCCCCAGACGTGGAAGCAGCCCCGGGCCATCACCCCGTTCATGCCGCTGCGCGCCTTCAGCATGGGGGCTGCGGTCGTCCAGCCCCCCGTTAGCGGGTCAAAGACCTCATGCACCGCGGCCATTTGGGCCGACAATCCGTGACCGAGACGCCCTCCGACGACGTGGATGCGGCCATTGATCGCCTCTCCCGTAAGGTGGTTGCGCTGGCTCGGGAGATTCGGCAGCACCTGCCAGAAATCGGCCTTCGGATCGTAGACGGCGAAGTCGCTGCCTCGCGGCGGGCGTCCACCAGCCACGTAGATTTTGCCGTCGTGCACAACGGCAACCCCGGAACTGCGCGCCGTGGGCATCCGCGCCTTCTCAACCCATTCACCTTTCGCCGGATCGAGTTCGTAGACGGTGTCGACGTGGCCCACTTCGGAGATATCCGACGTCTGGCCGCCGATTAGGTAGACCTTTCCGTTAACGCCGGCCGCCATCCCGTGATTGTTGGGTTGCGGAAGCGGCGGGCCAAGTTGCCAACTGTTGGCCCCGATGTCGTAGATCTGGACCGTACGCGCCGTCTGCCGGCTCGCCGGATAGCCGCCGAGGAGATAGAGCTTGCCGTTCAACTCGGCGAAAGCCAACTCGGAGTTCGGTTCGATCAATGGGGCTCGTTGCCCCCATTGGCCTCCGTCGACCTGCTCCCCTGGGACGCTCGGCCCCGTCGGCCCTGTCGGGCCCGCCGGTCCACCCGAGTCGTCCCCTCCGCATCCGACAATGAACAACGCGAGCAGCGCGATCGTCGTTTTCATCAGCACTCTCCACGCAAGCACGTCACCGCTCGCTCGATGACCGCGCGGGGCTCAGTTCCTTCCAGAACTTCACGTTCTTCACGCGGCCGCCCTGCAGCAGGAATCCGGCAATGCCGCCACTGGCGCCACGCGTGAACTGGATCATGCCGGGCACGCTGCGGAATGTGTCCTTCGCCACTGGCTCGAGGTTTGAGGGGCGGTGCTTCGATCGTTCGAGCCGCAGTGCGCCGTCCTTCACCGACATCCGGAACACCGCGTCCATCTCGTCGCTGCGATAGACGCCGGCGAAAGCGGCGAGTTCGTCGGCGGAAGGCTTGACGACTGTTTGTTCGAGCACCGCCGCGCCCGGCAGCTTCAACTGCGTCGGACGCCCTGGTGCCTCTTCGAAGGTCAACCCCGGCAGATCCGCCGGCAGGAAGACGTCGGCGACGCGGCGGGAGAGCTGGGCCGGATTCGCCGCTCCGCTGTTGCACAGGGTGGCGACGCCGAGGCGCCGGTCGGGAAAACGGACGAAGTCCGCGCGGTAGCCGGCGTCGGCGCCGCCGTGGCCAACCGTCGCCAGGCCGCGGTGTCGGCCATGCGTGATGCCAAAGGCGTACTCCAGCGACGTGCCGTCGTTGAGCACGCCGCGCTGCAGCAGCTTTGCCTGGAGATCTTCACCGCCGACGGTCTTGGTATCGAAGTTCGTGTGCCACGCCAGCAGATCCTCGACGGTGGTCAGCAGGCTCGTCGCCCCGGCGGTGTCGAAGTTCGTGACGCTCAGGCGGAACGACTGGGCATTCGGCACGTACCCATACGCCTGGTTCTTGACGATCTCAGCGAAGTTGTCGCGGAAACGCGTGTTCGTCATGCCGAGCGGCTTGAAGATGCGTTCGGTCGTGAACGCGCGGAACGACTTGCCGCTGACGCGGCTGACGATCAGCGCCATCAGCGTGTAGCCGCTGTTGGAGTACAGGTGCCGCTCACCGGGCGCAAAGTTCAGATCCTTCTGCCGCATCAGCAACTCGAGCACGTCGTCATCGGTAATCAGGTCGCGTGAATACCGCCAGCCGGCGAGCGTCAGCAGGTCCCACTGGTCGCGGATCCCGCTCGTATGGTTGGCGAGATGCCTGATCGTGATCTTGCGGCCGAAGTCCGGCAGCTCCGGCAGATGTGTGCGGATGTCGTCGTCCAGCGACAGCTTGCCGTCGGCGGCCAGCAGCAGGATGGCGGCGCCGGTGAACTGCTTCGACATCGATGCGACGTGGAAGACGGAGGACGGCGTCAGCCTGACATCGTGATCGAGGTTCGCCATTCCGTATGCCTTCCGGTAGGCAATCCGGTCACCATCGTAGACAGCGACCGCGCAGCCCGGCGAGGAGTCCTTGTCGTAGGGGGCGAACACGGCGTCGACGCGTGCCCCGACTTCCGGCGTGAGCTCGCCGGCCGATGAACCGGCCTGCTGCGCGAGCGCCGGAGTGCTGACGAGAAGAACGAGGAGGACGAGAGGAACGTATCGCATGGCGTGCCATTCCCAGTTGGGACAGGGTCTGATTACTTGTTTCGCATCGGCTGCACGCGCGCGGCCGCGATCTCGATTCCCTTCCAGACGATCGGTGTCGTGGGGGCGTCCTGCGGGTTGAGGCTCTCCACAGGCCAGATCTCTTTGCCCGTGGTAGGTTCGTGAACGGTGGGCGTCGTGTACGCCAGGAGGGCAGCGCCGAGAACGACCACCAATAGAATGACGGCGGCTGGGATGGTACGACGCATGGCGGAAAACCTCCTACTGTGATGCGCGTGACCATTCTGTCGCGCTGGTCATTAGCGCATCTGACAACGGCCCACGACCAGCCCAGTTTCTGGCGGTACCAACAAGCAAGCATCAGGGACCGTCGACAGCGAGTATATGACCAAAATCAAGTTTTGGTCAAACAGTCGAGCTTGTATACTCATAGGCCATGCGTGGGACAGTGATGCGTACCGACATTCGCGAAGCCATCCTCGATGCCGTCGATCGGAGGCTGGCGCGGTTCGGGTACAAGAAGATGACGGTGGAGGGGCTCGCCGAGGAGGCGGGGATCGGGAAAGGGACGGTGTACCTGCACTTCCCCAGCAAGGAAGAAGCGGTGCTCTCGCACGTCGATCGAATCGTCGAGCGGCTGTGCGGGCGCCTGGACACGATTGCGGCAGGCGACGGCCCGGCCGATCTGCGCGTCCACCATATGCTGGTAGAGCGCGTGACGTTCCGTCTATCCGCGGTCCAACACTACTCACAGTCTCTGGACGACCTGCTTTCCGGAATCCGTCCGATGCTGCTCGAGCGCCGTCTGCGCCATTTCGCACGAGAAGCCGATCGCTTCGAGCGCGTGCTGAACGAAGGCCGCAAGACCGGGGTTTTCGGGCCGGTCCGCGTGCCAACGACTGCGCGCGCCCTGATTGAGGCGACGAACGCGCTTCTGCCCTACAGCCTGAGCCCGCAGGAACTGGGGGACCTGGCCGAGGTCCGCCGCCGTGCCGTGGCGATTGCCGATTTGCTCGTGGGAGGGCTGCGCGCCGCGCTCTTAGAAACGAATAGCCGAGGCCCGCGAGCGGCAGCTGTCATTCACGGTTCGATAGAGACGGCCTTTCGCGCGCACGAGGACGGCATCGCGTCGTACACTAGAGTCATCGTTCCCAGGCGTAGAGACATGATTCTCGTCATCCCTCCTCTGTTCGTCTTCACAAAGAAGAGCCACCTGGCAATGGCCGACAAACTGCGGCGCACCAGGATCCGCTGTCCGGCCTGTGCCTGGGAGCCGTCGCGCATCGATCGGTGGTACTGCTCGCCCGGCTGCGGCCACGCCTGGAACACCTTCGAGACCGCCGCGCTGTGCCCTGGATGCGCCAAGCAGTGGACCTACACCGTGTGCCTGAGCTGCACCGTCGCGTCCCCGCATGAAGCCTGGTACGTGGACGAGCCTGACGAATCCGGCGGCTGATCTCATCGCTCCTCTATACTCGTAAGTGCGGTTGAGAACGTCCCTGCAGCCGTACATCGTCTCAGGGGCATGGATTCTGGAGGCAAGTCGTGGCAGTACGTCGCGGTGTCTGGCTCGTGCTGGCACTTATTTTTGTCGCGGTCATGGTGTCCGCGGCCGGTCTGGTTTTTACGGCGCTGCTCGTCGGCGGCGAGCCCGCGATCGCGGGTAACTCCGTCCTGCAGATGAAGGTCTCAGGCGATCTCCAGGAAACGGAGCCTGGCGGGGTCATTGGGTCCCTCTTCGAGGCGCCGCCGACGGTCCGCTCGGTCGTTGACACCCTGCGCAAGGCCAAAATCGACAATCGCGTCACCGGCATCATCATCAGGCCGGCCGGCACGGCCGCGCTCTGGGGGAAAGTCCAGGAGGTGCGGGACGCGATCGTGGATTTCCGCACGTCCGGCAAGCCGATCATTGCCTATCTCGAACAGGGAGCCGAGCAGGAGTTCTACCTCGCCAGCGCCTGCGACAAGGTCTTCCTGATGCCGACCGCGTCGCTCGATCTGACCGGCATGGCCAGTTACGAGTTGTTCCTGCGCGGCACGCTGGACAAGATCGGCGCCTATCCCGACGTGCTCCACGTCGGCGAGTTCAAGACGGCCGGCAACACCTTTACCGAAAAGGGCTTCACCCCGTCGCATCGGGAGATGGCCGAGTCGCTCAATCGCAACCTCTTCGACCAGATGGTCCGCGGCCTCGCGCAGGGCCGCCGCAAGACCGAGGCGGAGATCCGCACCCTGATCGATCACGGTCCCTTCCTGCCGGAGGACGCTGTCCGGGCCGGGCTCATCGACGATGTGGCGTACGAGGATGAAGTCGATGACAAGGTAACCCTGGCGAAAGGGACGCCGCGGTATACAAACGAGCACGATTACCGGCGGGTCTCGGCGCAGTCGCTCGGCCTCAACAAGGGCCAGCGCATCGCGGTCCTCTATGCGGTGGGGATGATCAGCACCGGCCAGAGCCCGGACGGCGCGCAGGTGGTCGGGTCGGAAACGATGGTCGAGGCGCTGCGGAAGATCAGGGCTGACAAGTCGATCAAGGCACTGGTGATTCGCATCGACAGCCCCGGCGGTTCGGCGATTGCCTCTGACGTGATCTGGCGCGAAGTGATGCTCACGCGCGCGGTCAAACCGGTGATCGCCTCGATGTCGGACGTCGCGGCCTCGGGCGGCTATTACATCGCGATGCCGGCGCACCAGATCGTCGCGCAGCCGGCGACCCTGACCGGTTCGATCGGCGTAGTAATGATCAAGTTTGCCATCGGCGGGACGCTGCAGAAGCTCGGGATCAACATGGAAGGTGTGACCGCCGGGAAATACGCCGACCTCTACTCTCCGGCGCGCCCCTTCTCACCCGAGGAACGCGCGAAGGTCCAGGAGCATATGCAGGCGACCTACGACGCCTTCGTCGAGAAGGCCGCGTCCGGCCGACAGACCACGCCGGAACGCATCGACGCGATCGCCCAGGGACGCGTCTGGACCGGCCAGCAGGCGAAGGAGATCGGCCTTGTCGACGAGCTCGGCGGCCTCCAGCACGCGCTCTCGCTCGCCAAGGCGCGCGCGCAGATCGACCCGAAGGCCGAAGTGGAGATCGTGACCTACCCGCAGCGGAAGTCGTTCTACGAACTGGTGCAGGCGCCGTTTGGCGTAGAGGGCAGCGCGTTGTTGCGGATGGTACTCGGCGTCCGGGACGGGAAGGCGGTCGAGGCGCTCACCGCACCGCTCCGGGTATTCCGGCGCGGCGAGCCCCTCGCAATCATGCCCAACGTGTTTGTGCGCTAGAGCACGTGCTACGTGCGAGGTTCTACGTGCGACGTGCGGTGCGACGTCCAACGTGCTACGTGCGGTGCGACGTCAGATGTGCCGTGCGATGTTCGACGTGCCGTTGCTTCGTCCGCACGTAGCACGTAGCACCGCACGTCGGACGTAGCACGTGGGACAGCACGTCGCACGTCCGCACGTCGCACTTAGCACGTGGCGCGCTACGAGCCCTGCGTAAGGCGGGCGAGTAGCTGCGGTGTTGATTTCCACCTTCATCCGCTCGCGAGCCTTGGCCATGTAGGAGGCGTAGAACCGGCCGCGCCGCTCGTTCACGAGCTCGTCCTTCGTCTGCTGCTTGCCGGCCGTGATCTCGGCGGCGGTGGGTGCCTTCTTCTCGAGCACCTTGACGACGACCGCTCCGGTGTCGGTGATGATCGGCTCACTCACCGCGCCAGCCGCCAGGCCGAAGGCCGCTGCGTCAATGGCGGGGCTCACGCCCGCGTCAGCGATCGGTGCGCCACGGCCGATCAGGTCGGTGGTCTTGACCTCGAGCCCGGCGCCCTTGGCGATCGACTCGAAATTACCTGACTTCAGCTGCGCCGCGAGGGCGCTCGCCTTCTGCTGCGCGGCTTCAATCGCCTTCTTCTTGAGCACGTCGTCGCGGACCCGCGCCTTGACCTCTTCGAGCTTCGGCACGTAGGCGTCCTGCTTGCCCGTGACGGTCAGGAACACGAATCCCTGCGGCGTGCGGATCGCGGGGCTGACCTCGCCGTCCTTGAGGGTGAAGGCCTGTTCTGCGGCGGCCGGCGCCATGCCGAGTCCGGCAATCGGCTCTTCCCGGGCGAAGAATCCGGATTCCGCAACCGTGAGGCCACGCGGTTTCGCGACCGTATCGAGATCCCCCGCGCTCTTCAGTTTGCCGGCGATCTCGTCAGAGGTCCGCTGGGCGTCGTCCTGGGCCCGCTGCCATTTGAGCTGATCTTCGATCTGCGCCTGGACTTCGGCCAGGGGCTTCGACGTGGCGGCGCGCTTTTCCACCATCTTGATCACGTGGAAGCCGAAGGACGTCTTGACCGGGTCGCTCACCTGGCCGGGCGTCATGGCGAAGGCGGCCTGGTCGAACTCCGGCACCATCGCGCCCTTGGCGAAGAAGTCGAGATCCCCGCCTTTGTCCTTGTTCGAGTCGTCTTCCGAGGTACTGCTTGGCCAGCGCGGCGAAATCCGCCCCGCCCTTGGCTTTCGCGGCAATCTCCTCGGCCAGCTTCTTGACGTCCGCCTCGTTCTTGCCGTCGGTCTTGAGGAGCACGTGGCTGGCACGCACCTGCTCTGGCGTCGCGTACTGCTGCGCGTTGTCTTCGTAGTAGCGCTGCACCTGCTGCGGCGCGACCGTGGTGCGCTCGCGGATCGCCTGGACGTCGAGCAGCGCGTACTTGACCTTCCGCTTCTCGGGAATCCGATAGGTGTCCTTGCTCTTCTCGAACCAGGCGGCGATCTCATCGTCGGACGCCTGCGCCCCTTCCCGGAACTTGTCGGCGGGGAAGTTCACCACGGCGAGCTTCACCTTCTCGTTCCGCTTGCGGAACTCGGTTTCGATCTCAGCGTCGGGGATGCTGATCCAGTTCGTGAGCGCCGCCTGCAGCTTCTCGACCGTGATGCTCCGGCGGACCTGCTCTTCGAAGTCCGACTCGCGCACCGGTGGATTCTGCATCTGCAGCATCTGGCGATAGCGGTCATAGCCGATGAACTGGCCATTCTCCTGGAACGACGGGATCGCCAGGATCCGGCCCTTGACTTCTTCGTCGGTGGCATTGATGCCGAGGCGCCGCGCTTCCGCGATGGAAATCTCCTCCTCGACCAGCTGCTGCACGATGCGCTGGTCGATCTGGAGCTGGCGGAGCAGCCGTTCGTCCATGCTGGCGCCGTACGCCGAGCGGTAGGCCTCCATCTGGCGGGCATAGGCCCGGCGGAACTGGCCGACGGTGACGTCACTGCCTTCGACGGTGGCCAGCGCGTCGTTCATGCCGGCGCCATTGGCGGAATTGTTCGTTGCGGGAATGTAGAGGGCGATAAAGGCCAGCACCACCAGAGCCAGGCTCCACTTGAGCCAGTTCTTATGGCGGCGCATCCTGTCGAGCATCGTCATGTGTTCAGAGCCTCGTTTTCGGGGCGGTGGAAACGCTGATTATGCCACGTTTCTGCAGAGGCCAATGTGCTATATTTTCGGTGAATAGAAGGACTTAGAGGCATTCGTCATACCAATGGGACGCAGAGCCGATTGACCCGGACCGGTCGGCAGCTTCGCGCCCGGCGTACCCCGAAAAGGACGACGAGGACAGCCCGTGCGGCCACGTCAGCAGGCGTGTCTGCCCGGCTACCCGCATCCCCGGACCTCGCCGCGCGTCTACGGCTGTGCCAGACGCCACTGCGGCGGCAGCTGGCCCGCGCCGATGTACTTGCCGAGATGATCCGCGCCGTCAATGCCAGTCTCGATCCCGGGCGCGTCGCCGAGGCGATGCTCAACCGGTTGTCGACCTGGGTGCCGGCCGGCGCGTGGCTGATTGTCGCCGTCGAAGACGGGACCACCCTGCGGCAGGTGGCTGCGAAAGGACTCTCAGCGAAAGTTGAGCCAGTCGCGCACACCGTGGCGCGCCTGGTGGTCCGGTCCGGGACTCGCTTCGCATCGGCCGACCTCTCGCAGGACCGAAGCGTTCCGGGTGGGGTGCCGGTGGCCGCGATGGCGTTTCCGCTCGCGTGCCGCGGCCGGACGGTCGGCGCGATCGTTGCGCTGGACCGCGCGATCTCGGACGGGGAACCAAAGTTGTCGAGTGCCGCGCTCGCCGCGCTGGAGTCGGCCATCGAGCCGGGTGCGATCGCGATCGACAACGCTCTGCGCGTCCAGCGCGCCGAAGCGCTGTCGGTCACCGACGACCTGACGTCGCTCTACAACTTGCGGTACCTGGCGCAGGTACTGCGGCGGGAAACCAAGCGCGCCTCGCGCAGCGGACGGCCGCTGTCGCTGCTCTTCCTGGATCTCGACGGGTTCAAGTCGATCAACGACACGCACGGTCACCTGTTCGGGAGCCGGGCCCTGGTTGAAGCGGCGGGCGTGATCCGCTCGAGCGCGCGCGAGACCGACATGGTGGCGCGCTATGGCGGCGATGAATTCGCACTCGTACTGCCCGATACCGGGAGCGAAGGTGCGACGGCGGTCGGCGAACGCGTCAGGGAACGCATCGAGGCCCACGAATTTTTACGGCCCGACGGCCTCCAGATCAGGCTGACGGCATCGGTGGGCGTGGCGACGCTGCCTGATGTCGCCGCCACAGTAGAAGCGCTCATCCAGGCGGCCGATCAGGCCATGTACCGGGTAAAAGAGCGCGGCAAGAACGGAATTCACGTAGCCGGGAGCGACATTTGAGCCTCAGATCCTTGTTCTCACTCTTCTCGAGCGATCTCGCGATTGACCTCGGGACCGCCAACACCTGCGTCTATGCGCGCGGCAAGGGCATTGTTGTCAACGAACCATCGATTGTCGCCATCAACAAGGTGAACGGCCGTATCGAGGCTGTCGGCAAGGACGCCAAGGAGATGCTCGGCCGGACGCCGGGCAACATCGTGGCGATCAAGCCGATGAAGGACGGCGTCATCGCCGACTTCGAAGTCACCGAGAAGATGCTGACCTACTTCATCAAGAAGGCGCACAACCGCAACGTCTGGGTGCGCCCCCGCATCGTCATCGGGGTCCCGTCCGAGATCACCCAGGTTGAAAAGCGCGCGGTGAAAGACAGCGCCTACCGCGCCAAAGCCAGCGAGGTTTACCTGGTCGAGGAAGCGATGGCCGCCGCGATCGGCGCCGGCATGCCGATCACCGAACCGTCCGGCAACATGATCGTCGACATCGGCGGCGGCACGACCGACATCGCCGTGATCTCACTCGCGGGCATCGTCTACAGCAAAGCCGTCCGCGTGGCCGGCAACGAGATGGATGACGCGATCATCCAGTACATCAAGAAGACGTACAACCTGCTGATCGGCGAGCGCACGGCCGAGGCCATCAAGATGGAAGTCGGATCCGCCTACCCGCTCGAAGAGCGGATGACGATGGAGATCAAGGGGCGGCACCTGATCGAGGGCGTGCCGAAGACGATCACGATCACCGACGAGGAAATTCGCGAAGCGCTGGCCGAGACGGTCAATGTCATTGTCGATGCCGTCCGCGTCGCGCTCGAGCGCACGCCCCCGGAACTGTCGGCCGATATCGTGGACCGGGGCATCGTCCTGACCGGCGGCGGGTCGCTGCTGAAGAACCTCGACAAGCGCCTGCGCGAAGAGACCGGGTTGCCGCTGGCGATGGCCGAGGACCCGCTGTCGTCGGTCGTGCTCGGCGCCGGCAAGATGCTGTCGGATTTCAACCTGCTCCGCAAGATTTCGATCGACTGAGCTTGTTAGACATTCGGCAACGCACCGGCTGGATTTTTTTCAGCGTGATGATCGCGCAGGTCCTGCTCGTGTCGGCGCAGGTGCAGACACGCGCCGGTACCAGCGTGATCGAGGCGGTGTCATTCGGGGCGTTCTCGCGCGTTCAGAGCGTGACCTCATCCGGCGTCCGAGGGATACGTGACGTCTGGAGCAATTATGCCGAGCTGCGCGGGGCGCGCGAAGAGAACCGGGCGCTCAAGCAGCAACTCGCCGAGATCGAGGTGAGGCTGCAGGAGCAGCGCGGGCTCGCGGCGCGCACCACGAAGCTGACTGAGCTGTTGGCTTTGAAGGAAGCATCGCCGCTGCCGACGATTGCCGCCGAAGTGATTGGCGGGAATCCGAACGCGACACCGGGCATCCGCGAGATCACGATCGACAAGGGGACGGCCGACGGGGTCCTGCCCAGCATGGCGGTCATCGGGTCGAAGGGCATTGTCGGGCGCGTGGTCGGGTATCCGGCGGCACACGCCGCGCGCGTGCAGCTGATCATCGACCGCAACGCGGCCGCGGGCGCCGTCGTCGAGCGCACCCGCGACGGCGGCATGATCGTCGGGACCGCCGGGCATCCGCCGCTGGCAATGGAGATGTTGTCGGCTCTGGCCGACATCAAGGCTGGGGACCTCGTCGTCAGCTCCGGGATCGACGGGATCTTTCCGAAGGGTTACGCCATCGGGTGGATCGAGGCGCTCGAAAAGGGGAAGGGCACCGGGCTCTACTGGACCGTTGCAGTTCGGCCGGCGATCGACTTCAACAGCCTGGAAGAAGTGCTCGTCGTCCTGGTCCCGCCGCGGCCGGCGATGGTCGACGATGAGAAGCCGCCGGTGCCGGGGGCTCGCAAGTGAAGGCCGTCATCGTGCTCGGGGTGCTGGTCGTGACGTTGCTGCTGCAAACCACGATTGCCGGGCTGTCGCTCGAGTCGGGTTCGCTCGTGAATTTCGTGCTCATCGCGGTGGTCTATATCGCACTATCGATGGGCGCGCTGACGGGGCTGCTGGCCGGTGCCGCCGGCGGCCTGGCACAGGACGCCATTGCCGGGTCGATCGTCGGCATCGGCGGACTGTCGAAGACGCTGGTTGGATTTCTCGTGGGGGTGCTCGGGGCGCAGTTCATCGTGTCGCAGCCGCTCCCCAGGTTCGTGATGTTCCTGGGGGCCACCTTTCTGCACGAGCTCTGCTTCCAGGGTTTGCACGCGCTCATCGAAAGGCAGGCGTTCCAGTTCGGGTATCGCAGTGTGCTGGCACAGGCGGCCATCAACGGGGTGCTCGGCATCCTGGCGTTCCAGGTGGTCGAAGGCGCACCAGGGATGATGCAGCGACGTGAAGCGCGGCGCTCGGTTTTTGGAAGACGGAAGTTCTAGCCACAGAAGACAACACAGAAGATAACGCGGAAGAAAAATGGCGACACCAATTCCGGCAGACGACCGACGGAGTCTCACGCTTCGATTGAGCGTGATGCAGTACGGACTGGCGGCCGCGTTCGTGGCCCTGGCGGTGGGCTTCTGGTTCTTCCAGATCGCGCAGTACCAGCAATTCCTCGAGATTGCCAACAACCAGTACATGCAGCGGGTGCCGTTGCCGGCGCCGCGGGGCCTGCTCTTCGACCGCCATGGTGCGGTGCTGGTGCAGAACCAGGAGATCAGCAACATCCTGCTCCATCGCGAGCGGGTCAAGAACATGGACCGCACGCTGCAGGCCGTGGCCGATGCCACGGGGGCAGACCTCGCGGAGTTGCGTGAAACGGTCGAGCGCCGCCGCCACGATCCGCCCTTCCGCCCGATCGTCCTGATCGAGAACGCCACGTTCGCGCAGGTCGTCGCGGTGCGGGCGCGCAGCCTGGAGCTTCCGGGTGTTGCAGATCTGCCGGTGCCGACCCGCCGCTACGCCGGCAACTCGCGGCACACGTATTCGGCTATGTCGGGGAGATCTCACAGACCCAGCTGCAGCGATCCGAGTACAAAGGCCTCGCCGCCGGCGCCATCATCGGGCAGTCCGGAATGGAGCAGGCTTACAACAATCTGCTGATGGGTGCCGAGGGCATGAAGCGGATGATCGTCAACAGCCGCGGCCGTGAAATCCAGCCGATCGGCGATGATGATCCACCGGACGTCGGCACGCCGCTGCAATTGACGATCGATGCCGACCTCCAGCGAGCCGCGGAGGATGGGTTCCGCCATTACGGGATGATCAACGCCAAGGAGCCGTATAACGGCGCGGCGATCATCCTGGATCCGCGTTCGGGAGAAGTCCTGAGTCTTGTCAGTTTGCCGGCCTACGATCCCAACGATTTCGCGCTTGGCATCTCACGCGCCAAATGGAACGAGTACAACACCAGCCCGGAAAAGCCGTTGCAGAACCGCGCCCTGCAGGGCACGTACTCTCCGGGGTCAACCTTCAAGATCGTGGTCGCCACTGCCGCGCTCGAAGAGGGGATCGTGACGCCTGACTTCCGCGTCAACTGCACCGGCGGCAAGTTCTTCTACACCCGAACGTTCCAGTGCCACAAACGAGGCGGTCACGGCACTGTCGATATGCGGCACGCCATCGAGCAGTCCTGTAACGTCTACTTTTACACGCTCGGCCAGATGCTCGGGGTGGACCGGATCCACAAGTGGGCAACGACACTGGGCCTGGGCCGGATCAACGGCATCGATCTGCCGAACGAGGTCGCCGGCCTGATCCCCTCGAACGAATGGAGTCACCGGGTCAGAAAGCAACCGTGGTATCCCGGCGAGACGATCTCGGTGGCGATCGGGCAGGGGTACGTCAACGTCTCGCCCCTTTCGCTCGCGGTAATGATGATGACGGTGGCCAACGGCGGCACGCGCTACACGCCGCACGTGCTGAAGGCGGTTGACCGCGGCAAGGGATGGGAACCGATCACTCCGCCGGCTCCGCAATCGGTCACCCCGATGAAGGCGTCGACCGTTCAGGCGGTCCACGACGGGCTGTGGCTGGCGGTCAACGGCGCCGGAACAGCCGGCCGCGCCCGCCTCGAAGGCCGCGACGTGTCGGGCAAGACCGGCACTGCGCAGCCGACATTTCACTCGAGAACCGGCGCGCAGAAAGCCAGGGGCAAGAGGACGTCCGCGACCATGGCTGGTTCGTCTTCATGGCGCCGCGTGACAATCCGGTGATCGCGGGCGTGATTTTCGCCGAGCACGCCGAGCACGGGTATTACGGCGCGTCGATCGCGAAGCACATCATCGACACCTATTACGCGAAGGTCGAAGGCAGGCCGTTGCCGACTCTCGAGAAGCCGGCGGTGGCCAACGCCATCGTCGCCGATGCCGCGGCGCCAGCCACGGCCCAGCCCGCGCGCCCTGGCGCCCCCCGCAGCGGTGGAAATAACTGAGCCATGTTCGAACGCCGGCTCTTTTTCCACATCGATTGGGCGCTGCTCACCGCCATCCTGGTGATCACCGGGATCGGCGTCGCGATGATCTACAGCACCACTTACGTCACCTTTCCCGACGGCACCGGGCAAGCCGGTCGTGAGGTCAAGACCCAGGTCTACGCACTGGTGCTGGGTCTCGTTGCGCTGCTCATCTTCCTGTCGATCGACTACCGGATGCTGGCCGAGCATTCGCTTAATGGTCTACGTCGCTCTCGCCGGCGCGTTGCTGTTCGTCCTGTTCAAGGGCTCGACGCAGATGGGCGCGCAGCGGTGGATCTCGATCGGATCGTTCAACCTGCAGCCGTCCGAGTTCGCGCGGATGGTGGTTGCGCTGATCCTCGCGATGTACTTTGGCGAAAACCGCCGCGGCGCGAGAAACACGGGCGACCTCGTCATCGGCGGGATGTTCACCCTCGTGCCGGTGCTGCTGATCGCGAAGCAGCCTGACCTTGGCACTGCCGTGACGCTGTTGCCGGTGTTCTTCGGGATCGCCTATCTTGCCGGGCTGCGGATGCGGCTACTCGCTGTCATTGCCATCGCTGGTGTTCTCCTGACTCCGGTCGTCTGGAAATTCGCGTTAGAGGACTATCAGAAGGGGCGAATCCAGACGTTCATCGATCCGAGCAAGGATCCCAAGGGCGCTGGTTACCAGGCGATCCAGGCGCGCATCACTGTCGGGTCCGGTGGTCTGGTGGGCAAGGGGTTCACCAAAGGCACCCAGGGGCAGTACGACTTCCTGCCGGTTGCCCACAACGATTTCATCTTTTCCGTTCTGGCCGAAGAGCAGGGATTCATCGGCGTGCTCGTCGTGCTGGGTTTGTACCTGTTCGTCATCATCCGATCGCTCGAAGCGGCCCGTCTGGCAAAAGACCGCCTCGGCGCCTATCTGGTGGGAGGCATAGTCGCGGGTTTTGCGTTCCAGGTGATATACAACATAGCGATGTCGGTCGCGCTGGCGCCCGTAAAGGGGATCACGCTGCCGTTGATGAGTTACGGAGGGTCCTCACTCATCGCGGCAATGGCAACTTTTGGTCTCATCCTCAACGTCAGGATGAGGCGTTTCACGAACTGACGTAATCACGATGGCGTTACTGCTCCTGGCGATATTCGCGTGCTGGCTGGCCGGACAAGTGTCCGGGCGCGCCGGCGTCCACGCGTACGTTCGCGGCGCGGCGTCATCCCCACAATTCGGGAGCTTCTTCCATGAACAAGGAGATGATCATCTCCTCGAACGGCCACGACACGCGCGTGGCCATTCTCGAGGACGACCAGGTCGTCGAGATCTTCATCGAGCGCGAGAATCAGCGCGGGGTGGTTGGCAACGTCTACAAGGGCCGGGTATCGAAGGTACTCCCCGGCATGCAGTCGTCATTTGTTGACATAGGACTCGAGCGCGACGCGTTCCTCTACGTCTCGGAGGTCGTGACCCCGGCCGAATTCGAAAAGGTCGAGGGGGCCGACGATGAGGACGGCCCGGCGGCGGTGCCGGCGCTCGGCGACGCTCCCGACATTCCAGCCGAAGCGGTCGACCTCGTTGCCGCCGCACCCGCGGCCGCCGCGGTAGCGGAACGCCCGCCGGAGCGTCGATCAGGACCGCGCGGCTCCCGCGATTCACGCGACGAGAAGGACCGTCCCGAAGTCCGCATCGAGGACCTGCTCAAGGAAGGGCAGGAAGTTCTCGTCCAGGTCGTCAAGGAACCGCTCGGCACCAAGGGCGCACGGCTCACTTCGCACGTCACGATGCCGGGCCGCTTCCTGGTGTTCATGCCGACTGTCGATCACGTCGGTGTGTCGCGCAAGATCGAATCGCGCGACGAGCGTGCCCGCCTTCGCGGCATCGTCAAGGAGTTCCGCGAGGAGCACGGCTTCACCGGCGGCGTCATCATCCGCACCGCCGCTTCCGGCAGATCCAAAGAAGACATCGTCAGCGACCTCTCGTACTTCCACCAGGTGTGGACCGAGATCCGCAACCGGATGGAGACGCGCCGGCCACCCGCGGTCCTCTTCCAGGAGCAGAGCCTCGTCACAAAGCTGCTGCGCGACCTGCTCACCGACGATTACAGCGCCATCAGGCTCGACAACGAGCAGGAACACCGGCGCGTCCTGGCACTGGTCGAACGGATCATGCCGAACCTGATCCCCAAGGTGAAGCTCTATACGAAGGATTTCCCGATCTTCGAGGAGTATGGGATCCAGGCCGAGATCGACAAGGCGCTGCGCAGCAAGGTCTGGCTGAAGTCGGGTGGCTACCTGGTCATCAACCAGACCGAGGCGCTCGTGGCGATCGACGTCAACACCGGACGTTACGTCGGCAAGAAATCGCAGGGCCGCCTCGAAGACACGATCGTCAAGACGAACCTGGAAGCGGTCAAGGAGATCGTCCGCCAGCTGCGGCTTCGCGACCTTGGCGGCATCATCGTGCTCGACCTGATCGACATGGAAGAGAAGAAGAACCGCCAGAAGGTCTTCCAGGAGGTCGAGAAGGAGCTGCGGCGGGATCGTTCGCCGTCCAAGGCGCTGCAGGTGTCTGACTTCGGACTCGTCATCGTGACGCGGAAGCGGGTCAAGCAGAGCATCGAGCGGCAACTCACCGATCCGTGTCCCTACTGTTCGGGATCGGGCTCGATCAAGTCCGCATCGACGATCTGCTACGAGATCCTGATCGAAATGAAGAAGATTGCCGGCGAACTCGAGGGGCAGGGCGTCCTGCTGCGCGTGAATCCCGACATCGCGCGGGCGCTGAAGGAGGAGGAGAGCAGTGTCCTGCGTGAGATGCAGCACGTGCTCGGGAAGGGCATTACGCTACGGCCTGACACCCATCTCCATCACGAGCAGTTCGACGTCATGGCTATCTGACGCCGCCATGACGGATGGAAAATGGAAAAGGGAAGATGGAAAAGTGAAAGGGCTGAAGCTACGGGGTTGAATCCGTAGGGCCTCAGCCCTCCACATACCTTGAGAGGTTCTGCTACTTCGCCGCGGTCTCGCCGGTGGCGAGGTTGATCAGGTAGTGGTTACCGCCCTTGTTGAACCACACCCGGACGTACTCGTTGCCACGCAGGGTCTGGACCTTGCCGGCTCCGGCGCGGGGGGCGGCGTCCTTCACCACCATCTTGGCTTCTTCGGCGGGGACGATCGAGACGACCTCGCGTCCCTTGACCTCGCCCTTCTGGACGAACTCCACCCAGCGCTCGAGTGATTCGGTCTGGCCGACCGTTTCGGGTTTGGATTCCTGGGCGGTCACACGAACGGTATAGGTGCCTGCCGGCAGTGCTTTGCCATCCGCCATTACCGAACGGGTAATCTTTGCGGAGCCGAGCGCGATCTCACCGGCCGGCGCCGTCGGCGCTGCGGCCGTTGTCGGCTGCTGGTTCGGTGCCTTGTGCTGCGCGAGCGCATCACCGGCGAGCAGCGTTCCCGCCAGGATCCCCACCACAACCCACTGATTTTTCATGTCAACTCTCCTCAGCAATCGTCCGACCTGTTACCTCGGCAATTATATCGAGTCAGGCGCTCCATGGGACTCAGCAAGCGGGATGCCACCAATACCGGCTATTTCGTGCGCATTTTCTCGAGCCTGGAGTGAAAAACGTAGGCAGGCAAGTCCCTTTTGGATGGAAAGCTGACAGCCGGCTATCAGTCAGCTATCAGCTTTCAGCTTTCAGCCTTGTCCTCCCGAGCCGAGAGCTGAGAGCTGACAGCTGATAAAGCTGTCAGCTACTTCTTCGTGATGATGACGTTCCCCGAAAAGGTCGTGACGTCGAGGAGGGCAGTGCCATCGCCAAACCGCCCTTGAAGCCGCCGTGGGCGGCCACGTCGGCCCGAGTCATCCCCGCCGGAGCGGTCGACCAGGGTCACGGCAGACTGGACGTTGCCACTGAACGAGTTGGCGTCGAGTTCGAAGCCCGTGTTGCCGATCAGCGCGATCAGGACGTTGCCGCTGTGCGAATTGAGCTCGTAGCGGCCGTTCTTGGCAAAGGGGAACGCGACGTTGACATCGCCCGAGAGGGAGTGCGCTTCGATCTGTTCGGCCTGGACGTTGTCGATCGTGACCGTGCCGCTGATGGTGCCAAGTTCCATGCGCGGTGCACGGGACTGCGCGACCACGATGTTGCCGCTCGTGCTGGTGGCTTCGAGCGGGGTGTCGGACTGGACGTCCCGGATCTCGACGTTGCCGGACGTGGAGGTTGCGGTTGATACCCGCGCGCCGCCCACCACCCGGACGTCGCCGCTGATCGAAATTAGCGAGAGTTCCCCCTTGATGCCCGTGCTCTGGACGTTGCCTGAGAGCGTGCGCGCGTTGATCCGCGTCCCCTGCGGCGCCGTGATGGTGTAGGCCACCGACACGCTCACATTCCGCTGCCGCGATGGACCGAACTGCTCGCCTGGATAGATCGTCTTCACTTCCGCCCGCCCGGCGCGTTCCGAGAACTCGACGCGGACGGCCGGCAGCTGCTCACGCGCCTGCTCTTCGGTGCGGGCGCGGGCGGTCTTGACCGCCTCGACGCGGATCTCGTTGCCATCGCCCCGGGTGATCGTGATGTCGCCGGAGTAGTTCGAGACCTGGAGCTCACCACTACCGCCGATCTTGAAGGTGTGGCTCACGCGCTCGGTCTGCTCGACGCGGTTATCGCGTTGCGTCCGGTTGCGCTCGCGTGCGATCTCCTGCTCCCGCTGCTGTTGCTGCCTCTGCACCTCCCGGGTCTGCTGGATGATGACGTGGGACTCTGGCTGCGGCGTGGCCGCGGGTTGCGCCGGCTGGGTCTGCGCGAAGGCAGGCACCGCGATTACGGTCGCGGCAAGCAAGGCGCTGAAGGTGTGTCGCATCATGAGTCGTCTTTCCTACGATTTCTTTACGCCGTCCACGAGTCGCGCCGCGCCGGCCGAATTACCTTTTCGCATTTCGTTCATCAGCCCGATCGTGTTCTGCAGCAGCGTGACCTTCTGGCTGAGCGCCTCGAACAGGCTGTGCTGCGCGGGAACACTTTGCGGTTCCGACTTGAGCGCCGTGCGGCTCTCCGCGATGGCCTGGTCGATCACCTTGTGGTTCTCGTCGAGCACGGCCGCCGTCTCGGGATCGAGCGATCCGCCGCTGGCCTTCGCCACTTCCTGCAGCTTGGCGATGGCTGACTGGTAGTGCTGCTCGGCCGCCACCAGATCGTCGGTAATGCTTTGGACGGCATCGGTGGCCGCGGCGTTGCCGCGCGCGCCGATGTCGTTGGGATTTGCCGCCGTTGACGCCGTCGTCGCGGTCGTCACCGGAGCCGGGCCATCCCCGATACGCAGGACGTAGAGAGAGCCCGCGATCGCCATCACCAACGCCGCCGCCATGGCAAGCACCGCCATGTGCCGACGGGGGGCGTGAGCCGTGGCCGTGACCCGGCCTTCCTGGCGCAGGCGCCCCGCGATCTGCATCCAGACGTGATCGCGCGGTTGCACCGGGTCGAGCGTCGCGGCGGCATCGCGGATCTTCTGCAGGTCGGCGACGAGCGCGACACAATCCGGGCACACGTCGAGATGCGTCTGGAGCTCCGCCCGGCGAACGGGCCCGAGCGTCCCATCGACGAGCTCGTGAATGGCGTCGAGATAGCGGTTACACGACATACAATTTCCCAGTTGCGTTTGGGGGCAGTGCGTTGTTCACGCTCGGCCTCCGAGAAGCGCTCTCAATTTCAATCGGGCCTTGTGCACCTGAGACTTCGAGGTGCCTTCTGCAATCCCGAGCGCGTCCGCCACCTCGCGATGCTCCAGCCCCTCGACGTCATACAGCAGGAATGCGGCCCGGCACCCCTCCGGGAGCTGTGCGAGCGCGCGTTCCAAATCCATCTTGGCGACCGTCTCATCGGCGATACCGCGGCTGCGCGCGTCCGGCATCCCGGCCGGGTCATCGTCCAGCGAATCGGTGAGCTGACCGGTCCTCGCTGACCGGCTGCGCAGGTGATCCAGGCACTGGTTCGTCGCGAGCCGGTAGAGCCAGGTCCCAAGCGCCGAATCGCCGCGAAATCCATCCAGCTTCCGATGCGCGGCGAGGAAAATCTCCTGCAGCAGGTCCTCGGCGTCTGACGGATTACCGACCATCCGCAGCACCAGTCCGTACAAGCGGCCCGAGTGCACCCGGTAGACTTCCTCGAAGGCGCCCAGTTCGCCGTGGCGGCACCGCTCGACGAGGGCCATCTCAGCCTCCCGTCCCGCAGATGGCCCTCCAGCCGAAGGATGAACCGTTACTTTAGACGTAGCCATCAGGGATGGGCGTTGCCTGCCACCGAAATACCACGATTACACGAGTATCGAGGATGAACACAGTCACTTAGGCCGGCTCTTCATCCAGCGCCGCGTGGCGAACTCCCGGATCCGGCTGCCGATGACGGGGATACCCTCGGCCCGCAACAGCTCGCGTTTGAGCTGGACGCTGCTCCCGAACCCGCCCAGCCGTCCTCCCGCCGCGATCACGCGGTGGCACGGCACCCCGGCGGCCTTGCACTCTCGCATGATGTTGCCCACGGCCCGGCTCGCCCGCGGGCTCCCGGCCGCGGCCGCGATGTCGCCATACGTTGCCACCCGCCCTGGCGGGATGCGCCGCACCGCGGCGAGGACCCTGGCGCGAAACCCGGCGATCGGCACCATCGGTATTTAGAACAGAAAACGGATGCCAGCGCCGGCCTGCAGGCCACCCCCATCGGTTGAGACGGTCCGGGAGTCAGGAGCGTTGAGATCGATGCCGGCGCGTGCATATCGCAGGAGCAGGCCGGCGCCCGTGCGCTTCGAGAACATCCAGGAGATATCCGCACCGACGTTGAACCCGACGCTCGAGCCCTCGGCGTTGCCGGTGACCGCGGTCGCGAAGGTTGCCGTGTCGTACGGATAGCTCTCGTTCACCGTCACCGTGTGGACAAGGTCCTGCTCGACGTTGAAGTAGCTGGGGCCGGCAAAGAAACGCGTACGCCACTTGCCCTTTGGCATCATCTCGTAGAACAACTGCAGGTGCGCGGCCGTCTCAGTGCGCGCAACGTCGGAAGCCTCACCCTCCACCAGGCGATCGTGGTCGAGCATGAACGGATGGGGAACGCTGGCGCGAACCGCGACCGATCCCTTGGCGGACGTCCGGGATACGCCAAGCGCCACACCGACCCGCCCCCAGAATCGATAGCCGGCGCTCGCATCCAAAACGAAAGGCACCTCAGATGGATAGCTGGCTTCGATCGTCCCGGCTTCGGCGTTGGCCATGAACGCGAACTCGTCGGTGAAATCGGACGACGCCGTCTGCACTCCGGCATTGAAGGCAATGAAGCCTCGCCCCGGAGCCCGCTTGGCCGCGGCTGGCTTCTTGGCTGTCGCGGGTGGCTTCTGTGCTGTCGCGGGTGGCTGTTGCGCGGCCGCTGGCGCCGCGAGCAGTGTCAGAAGCAGCCCGGCCGCCACCTGTCGTTTCATGGTCATCGTTTCTCTCGAATCAGGTCGCTCGAACCGCCAGGGGCCGATCTCAGTTGACGCCGACCGCGGTCCACGCCTGGACCATGGCTCGTTCGGCTGCGCTGCCGGAGCCGTAAAGGTCTCGCGCCGCCTGTATGGTTGCCGCGCGGGCCATCGTGAAGGTGGCGTTGGCGGGGAGGAGCTGCGTGACCGCACGATAGAAGACCGTTTCGATCTGGACGCGATTGGCCGCACCTACTCCTTCGACGCCCAATCCGGACACGCGGTTGGTGCCTCCTTCGATCGCGAGATAGAAAACGTGATTGGGGATCCCCGAGTTGGTGTGCACCCCCCCGCCATCGCTCGTTCCGGTGAAGCGGATCGAATAATGATCGGGGTGGCCACGGTCGATCGGGCTCGCCAGTGAGCGGATGCCATTGGTGGTCCCACGCGCGATGTCTTCGCCGCACAGATATTCCGCGCGCAGGAGACCGTCGCCGGCCGGCTGGAAGAAGAACTCCACGGCCGTTCCCATGATGTCTGAGAACGACTCGTTGAGCGCGCCGGATTCGTTCAGGTAAATGAGATCGGAGGTGTAGTCCGTGACGCCGTGCGTGATCTCGTGCGCCACGATGTCGATCGCGCCCGACGTGTAGTTCCAGTTGCGTCCGCTGCTGGTGACCCCGGCCGGCAGCCCCACACCATAGGCCATCCGGCCGCCGCCGTAATAGACGGCATTGGCGAAGAAGGCCGGGAACGTGCCGCCATAGAGGTTGTAGTCGGTGCGCCGCACAGGGTGCACCAGGCTCTCCATGCGCAGGTTGGCATCATTGATCCCCCGGCGATTGAATCGCTTGTAGTAGTAGTCGTAGGTAAAGCCGGAGTAGCTGTGCGTGTCGCTGAGGGCGCCGTCCTCCCAGGTGTTGTCGTTGTCGGAGCCGAGGTCGGAGTTCGCCCAGCACCACACGTCCATTCACGACGTCCTGGGTCCGAAACGGATCGCCCTTCATGTCGTAGGTCCGGATCCGCGGCGGTCGCAACGCATCTTCCAGTCCGAAGACGCTGCCGAGCCGCATCACTGAGACCTTCTTCGGATCGCCGAGGACGCCGGTCGCGCGCCCGACCGCGCTCTGGGTCTGCAGGTCGCTGTAGTCGAAGATGATCGCGCCGGTGTGCGCATCGACGAAGTATTCACGCAGGTCGTCGCCGGTTGCGGCGCGTAGCCGCCACGTGAGAGCGGCGCTGCCGTCCTCGCGCGGGAGCACCATCAGCTCACCGGCTCGAGACGGTCCCAGCCGCACCGCGGCCGCCTCTTCGACGCGCTGTCGTGCTTCAATTTCCGAGACCGATGGAATCGTGTCGACGGCCAGGTCGTCGTAAATCGTCCCGAAGACCGAGACTGTCTGTGCGCCGTCGAACTGGCGCGCGACGTCGCCGCCAAACACCCGCACGCCGCGGTGGAACTGATCCGTGCGTTCGATCCGGCGCCCGGGTACGAGTTTGTCTACCGCCGCGGAGCGGACGCGCAGATCGCGATCGCGCAGCATCCGGTCGACGCGCGAATCCTGGGCGCGCAACTCGACGAGGCTCTTGGGGATGACGCCCGGAAGGCCGCGCCGACCCTGCGCCTCCGTGGCGGGTATCGAGAGCACGACGATGGCGCCGGCTCCGCACACGGCGGCCGCGAGCAGTGACTTGAAACCCATGAGATACCTCTTCGATGGCAGACGGAAGATGGTAAAGAGTTGCGGCTTCGGCGATGTTGCCACTAGTCCAACACTTTTCCCTCTTCCATTTACCATTTTCCATTCTTAAGGGCGGATTCGCACCACGCCGTCGGCCGGCTTGACCGGCACCCCCACCAGCGCGGCTAGTGTCGGCGCGATGTCAGCCGGCGAGGCCGGGCCTTCGTGGATTCCCTTCGTGACACCGGCACCGAAGAAGATCACCGGCACCCGCTGATCGTACGGGTACAGCGTGCCGTGGGTTGTCGCGGCCGTCGACAACAGCCAGTTCCGCGCCGGCACGACCAGGATGTCTCCGCTGCGAGGTGCGTAGTAAGACAGTGCGGCGGCGCGCTTCACGGGATCCGCCGCGGTGCGGACCGCACGATCCTTGACCTCGTCGGCGAGGAACGCCTGAGAGATGCCCGGCATGGCCCGGAGGGCGTCGAGCACCGCGGCAGACGCTTGCGGCGACTGGCGCAAGCGGTCGAGCGTACCGGGCGCGAGATAGATGTCGGTGTAAGCGGTATGCGCGACGTACTTCCCGGGTCCAAAAAACGGCGCGAGCGCACCATCGATAGTGGCGGCGATCTCCGCGGACGGCTGGCGCTGGCCGCCGGTCTGCTCGGGAAGAGCGGCCACCCCGTGATCGGCGCTGAGCGCAAGCACGTAACCGTCGCGTCCCAGCCGGGCATCGAGGTGATCGAGCAGCGCGCCGATCGTGCGATCCAGCCGGAAGAGCACGTCTTGCGTTTCATGGCTGACGGGGCCGTACTGGTGTCCGACCAGGTCGAGCGTGGAAAAGCTCACGCTGATGAAATCCGTACCGGCGCCGCGGCCAAGGTCGAGCGTGTCGATTGCCAGGGCCGCCACGCGCCCGAGGTACGCGTCGGCAAACGGGCTGCGCTGCCAGTGGAGCAGAAACTGCGCCGCGGGTTCGCCGAGGACGTGGGGGAATACGCGAGTCCAGCCAGTCGGTGTACGTTCGGCCGCCACATCATCCTCGCCCTGGTAGCTGCTGAGGGGCAACAGGCGCTCCCACGCCTTGCCCATGTCGGCACTGACCGGATTCGCCGAGATGAAATCCTGGAGCCAGGGGATCGGCGCGGAGCTAAATGCCGAGGATGTCGCCCAGCCGGTGCGCTCATCGAACCAGAGAATGGCGTTCGGATTCGGCCCCGCCAGGGTGATCGCGGACCGCGGCTTGAGCGAGATCGCCACCGTTTGTCCACCGGTGCGGGATTTCAGCTGTTCGGCAAGCGTCGGGGCAAGCAGCAACCTGGCGCTGTCGCCCCCGGATGGCGCTCCCATGTAGCCAATGCTCTTGGCCGAAGGATCGCTGGTGCACGGGGTTGATCGAGCCGACGCACGGTCCCACCAGGCGTTGAGGACCATGCCGTGACGGTACGGCAGGGCACCGGTCCCGATCGTGGCATGGCCGGCGCACGTAATCGTATTCAGGTATGGATACGCGGCGTTCCTGAACCATGCGCCTTCGTCCAGGAGTCGCCTGAAGCCGCCGGTGAACCGCGCCCCCAGCATTTCCAGGTATTCGGAGCGCATCTGGTCCACGACGAGGATGACCACGAGCGGCTTGCGTTCGCGCTCCGCCGGGGCGCGTGGCGCGGATGCGCAAGCGGCGGCGACACCGGCCAGGAGCAGAACGAACCAACGTTGCAGGTTGAGAATCACGAGCGCTTCAGAATGGGGAAGTAGCAAAGGGCGCCGATGATCACATCGAAAGTGGCTCCACCGACCATGTACCACCGAGGACCGAGAGCATCCGGCAGGATCCCCGGCCGATGCGCGATGTCGAGAATGGCATGCGCCGCGAAGCCGAGCGCCAGCAGAGTCAGTGCCTGTCGCGGATCACACGTCAGCGTGTATGCCGCGAGCACGAAAAATCCCGCCGCGAACGCGATGTCCAGGCCAACGCCGATGCGAAATTCCTGTGACGCGGCCAGGCCCAGGTACGCACCCGCCAACAAGGTGAGTATCAACGCCGCGATTTGTGCCAGCCGCAACTCGGCGACGAGCCGTTCGGGTGACGAGATCGGGATGGCGGCGGTCCGAAGCGACTGGAACGAGAACCCGGCTCCGAGCGCAAGGGCGGCAACCAGGAAGGTACGGAACGCTTCGGACATGTGCTGCCCGAATTATAGGTCGGGGCGGCGTTGCTCACGGCACGGCTGCGGCCGTCCCGCGGCGATCACGCCAGCATCGCCAGTGGATCGATCCCGTAGTCGGCTGGATCGAGCGGTGCGATAACGGACTGACCACCCTCGCCCGTGAGTTCGAAGAGATTGCGCTCCTGTGGTGCGTCCATCGCGGAACCGTCCGCACGGAACAGCACGCGAACCCGCGGTCGGTAAGGATCGGGTGCGTGCACCTGGAGAACGACGCCGACTTCGCCGGTACTGAGCTTGACGAGATTGCCCGGCGGATAGATGCCGAGCAGCTGCACGAAGCGGCGAACCAGGTGCTGGTCGAACTGCAGCCCGTCATTTCGCTTCAAAACCTCGAGGATGCGATCGGTGGGGAACGCCTCCTGGTAACGTCGCTGCGAACGCATGGCGTCGTAGACGTCCGCGATGCTGCACAGCATCGTGCCGAGATTCAGGGCCGAACGCTTGACGCCCATCGGATAGCCGGTCCCATCCAGCCGGAGGTGATGTTCGAAGGCGACGACCGGCGCCAGCATCGGCATCTCCGGCGTACGGCGCAGGATCTCGGCGCCGTTGACCGTGTGCTGTCGCATGATCGCGAACTCGGTGTCATCCAGCTTCTCGGGCTTGTTCAGGATGTCTTTTGGCGTCCGGACCTTGCCGATGTCGTGCATCAACGCCGACAGTCCGAATTCGCGCAGCAGCCGTCCCTCGATGCCAAGGGCGCGCGCTTGTCCCATCGTCAGGATCGAGACATTCACCATGTGGGTGAAGGTGTAATTGTCGTAACTTCGCATCGCCGTGAGCGCGACGATGGCCGTGCGATTCTGCGTCACGGCATCGGCAAGGCCGTCGATGGCCTGGACGGCAGCGGGCAGGTCCGGTTGCCCTTCGGTTGCGGCCGCGTCCCACGCCGATTCAGCCGCTCCTACGGCAGTCGCATAGAGTCGGCGAATGGCGGCCATGTCGCTGGCCACGCCGCCGCCGCTGCGATCGTCGGCGGTGATGCGTCCCACCCGGATGTGCGGGAACGAGAAGGTTTCGCCATCGCCCTTGCTGCCCGCCCCCACGGCGAGGACGAATGCGAGGACCTCATCCTGGGTCACGCCGCGCTCGAACGAGATCCGCTCGATCGCCTGATCCTTCAGCCGCCTGATCAGCTCACCCATGGCGGCGCTCGCCTTGGGCATGGGTGTATCGGCCACGACGAACTGGCCGCCCACGATCCCGACTGTCAACGAAGGCGCCGCCTGCAGGAGCGGCTTCAAAGCGGCGAGCAGTCCATCGACATTGCGGCCGAGCAACGGATGCTCCCGCGCGTAGAGCTGGCTGGCACGTACGCCGGCCGCGAAGCGCCGGAGCACATCGTCATACTGAGCGGATCGCGACGTGGATTCGATTCGCGGTTCGGTCATGCCAGGTGTGCCAGTTCTGCGCGAGCCGCGGTGCGGGTGCCGCGCTTGCCCTTGGCGGCGGCGCGGCGAAGAACCTCGACGGCTTCGGGGGAACCGATTTTCCGTAGTGCCGCCGCCGCGGCCGTGCGTGCGCGCCGGGTGCGGAGCGGCGCCCACCAGTCCCCGGCATCGAGGGCGCGGCCGAGCGCCTCGACCGACGACGGGTCGCCAAATGTGCCGAGTGCCTCGATCGACGCCAGGTAGACGCCGGCATGCTTCGCGCGATCCAGGTGCCGGACCAGGTAGGCGAAGAATGGCGAAGCCCGCCGGTCGCGAATCGAGGTCAACTCCGCGACCAGCGTCTCGCGCGCCCGGCCGCTGACAGTGCCCAATGCGCTCACCAGAATAGCGGCCGCTTCGGTGCTGCCGTTCAGCACCAGGCCCTGGACGGCTTCACGCTGCACGAGCGGCTCGCTGTCGGTCAACAGCGGGATCAGTTCCTTCAGGCCTTCGGACCCGCCGAACTCGCGCAGGAGGAACGCCGCGGTTCGCCTGACCTCCCAGTTCGGCGCATTCATCAACTGCTGGACGACGTCGCGGCCCTGGGCTCCGAAGCCGACGAGGACGTCGCGCAGCCGGCGCCGGGACCGGGCATCGTGCTCGGCCGAGAGCGCCTCGGCGAGCGGCGCAATCACCGGCGTGCCGATCGAGAGGCACAGCTGCTCGAACTGCTTGAAGGCGGCATCGTCAGCGCTCCGCAGGTGAGCGGCGACGTGCTTCATGTGCGTGCCGCGGCCGAAGCGCTGGAGCACTTCCGGGAGGAACTCGGTCCGCTGCGGGACCGCCTGTCCATGCCGGATCACGGCGCCGGCGAGTTCCCAGGCCTGGTCGAAGTAGCCGACGCGCACCAGGTCCTCGGCGTGAGCCGCGGTTGTGTCAGCGACGTCCCGCCAGCGTTTCGGATCCTCTTCGATGGCGAGCAGGTCGTTCAGCAGTTGATGATCCAGTCCGCGGAGGGCCGCATCGTTCACTGTCGAAAGCCAGCCTCCCACACGCTCGGGTGGATCGTCGGCGGCCTGTTCGACGTCCACCGCCCTGGTCTGCGCCGACCACAACTCACGGCCGTACTCTTCGGAAACGTAGTTGGTGTCCGAGTAGGAGCTGACCAGCGACTCGACCTTGCCGAAGAGGTCGTCGAAGGCCTGTTCCTCTCCTTGCGCGCTTGCCGCGGCTTCCTCTTCCGCGAGTGCCGCGATTCGACGGCGCCTGTCGGTGTCGGGCACGAGCGCCTGGAACGCGTGGGCCAGTCGGGCGGTCGCCCCACGCTCTGCGACGACCGAGGCGGCCACGAAATCCGCGACGTCCTCATCCTCCATGCGATCGAGGACTGCGGCAACGACCTCGCTGTCGGGAGACTCGTCGTCGCGCCGGGCGAGGAGGCGCAGCATCTCATCCGCTGAGAGCCGGGCCGTGACGCCGCCGAGCTTGCGCAACGTCGCCTCCAGTTCCGCCGGATCCATCTGGCGGGCGCGTTCGGCCATCGCGCGCAGCATCGTCAGCACCGCGGTTGTCTTCGCGTCGGCGCCGCTCTCGTCGCCGGCGGCCTGCAGGCGCGCCATCATCTCGTCGAGCTGCGCTTCGTCGCCGAGCACTGCCATCAATGCGTCGATGCTGTCGTCATCGAGTTGCAGGGGCGTGCCGTCCACGGCAGCGGCGATGATCTGGTCGAGTGCCACGCTCAGGCCGCGCTTCTCGCGCAGCACCTCCGCGTAATCCACTTCGCGGATCTCGACGCTCGGGCCGCCGGCCGTGGCCCAGAGGTGCGCAATGCCTCCGTCGTTACGCACTTCATCCGGCGGGCGGGAGAGAAGCAGGAGCAGGGTCCGCCACGAGCCCGCATCCGCGGTGGGGTTCACCGTCATCGTACCAATCAGGTGCTGATGCAGGAGCTCCGCAAGTTCACGCACCGCCTGGTCCGGCTTTGCCAGGCCGGCATTGCCGATCAGCAACTCACTCGGCCGGATCTGCAGTTGCAGCGGACCCTGCGCGGTCAACCGCGTCGTCGCCTCCGCCAGGCGTGTCAAGGATGCCGCGATCGCCGGATGCTGGCCGGGATAGAGCGAGACCGCGCGTGCGGCGGCTTTGCAGCTCCGGGCAAACTCCGCCAGCAGGGCCGCGGCGTCGGCCGGCAGGATGGCGCGGGGCGGAGCGGGAGGAGGAGTCGTCACAGAAATGCCAATGGATCCACACTGACGGTATCGGGGTTCACGGCTTCTACGACACCCCGTTTTCGAGAATCTACTTCCCAGGTGTCCACGATCTCTGGTGCCTCGAGCGCTGCGCCAAGCCGGTCAAGAAGCACCTTCACCCGCGGCCGAAAAGGGTCGCTCGGATGCTCGTGCGTGACCACGGCGACCTCGTCGGTTTCGAGCCGCACCAGGGTACCGACCGGGAAAAGGCCCATCAGGTTGATGAAACGCCGCAGCAGTTTCGTGTTGAACGCCGGACTGTCCTTCTGCGTCATGATCGCGCGAATGCGCTCGCTCGGAAGACCTTCACGATAAATTCTGTTACTGCGCAGTGCATCGTACACGTCCGCGATGCTCACAATCTGCGTGCAGAGGTTGAGGTCGCGGTGACCGACCTTCTCCGGATAGCCCGAAAGATCCTGTCGCAGGTGATGCTCGAAGGCCACGACCGGCGCCAGTGCCGGCATCTCCGGGGTGCGGCGCAGGATGTGCGCGCCGTCTACCACGTGCTGCTTCATCACATCGAACTCGTCTGCCGTCAGCTTGTCGGGCTTGTTGAGCACTTCGAGCGGAGTCTTCACCTTGCCGATGTCGTGCATCAACGCCGCGAAACCGAATTCGCGAAGCAGCGGTCCATCCAGGTTCAGCGACCGCGCCTGGGCCATGGCCAGGACTGAAACGTTCACCATATGGGTGAAGGTGTAATTGTCGTAGCGCTTCAGCGCCGTCAGTGCCATCAGCGAGGTGCGGTCTCGAGAGACCAGCCGGGCCAAACTGTCGACGATCGTGCGCGCGCTGCCAGGATCCGGCTGGTCGCCGGCTCGCGCCTGCTCCCACAGCGATTGTGCTGTCGCGACCGCGGACGCATAGACGCGCCGCGCCGCCGCCACACCGGTTGGTTCCTCGACCTCGTCAACGATGATCCTGCCGACGGTGATCCGCCGGATGCTTCTGGCCTCGATCCGCCTGGCGAGCGGCAGCCGGCTGCGGCGTTCCGCCAGCTCGATCACGAATCCGCGCAGATCATCGGTCGTGATTCCCTGGGCGAACGTGATCTTCTCGACATCCTGCGAGCGGAGTTCCCGCGCGAAGCCCACGAGCGTGGCAGCCGACTTATGCAGGCGGTGGCCGTTGACGATGAACTCGTCGCCGATGACGCCGATGACCAGAGATTCGGCTGTCTGCAGTCCAGTTCGGCACAGGGCGGCGAGCGCATCGACGCCGCGCTGGACGATGGGGTGCTCGGGCGAGTACAAGGTCGCGCCACGCGTGGCGGCCGCGAGCCGCCGCACGAACTCTTCGAACGTCCCGATCGACGGATCTGTCACGAGGGGGTTCCTGTGCGGCGGGCGAGTCGTTTGAGGAGGCGGTCGCCGTCCACTCCGGCTCGTGACACGGCTGTCGTCGCGGTGGCGGTGCCGATCTGCCGCAGCGTTGCGAGCGATGCGGTTTTGACCGCCCGTACGCGGGCCCGCGCGAACCAGCGCGTGGTCCGCATGATCCGGTCGACCGCGGGGACGGCCTGATCACCACCGAGCAGGCCGACGGCGCCCAGTGTCTCGAGCACGATCGAGTGGTCCGCGCCGAGCGCATCACTCTCATCGAGGATCCGCCCGAGCAGCGGAACGACGCGCGGATCGCGCTCGGCCACTAGCGCGTTCACGACGGCGCGGCGCAACTCTCCGGTCGCGGCGCGGAGGACCGTGTGGACCGATCGTGCCGCCGACGGATCGTTGATGGCCGAGAGCGCGCGCACGGCGGCCTGGGTGACGCGCGGGTCGCCGCCGCGCAGCAGCGGCTGCAACAGCGGCACGGCGTCGGGGACTGCGATCTCCCCCAGCAGTTCGGCCGCGTTGCGCTGCACGTACCAGTGGGGGCTCGCCACCAGCGGCGCCAGCCGGCTTACCCCGCGCGCCCCATAGGCCTTGATCGCCGCCGTCGCGCGCGCTCGGCCGGGCGTGAGCGCCTCACTTTCGAGGAGCCGTCGCAGCGCGTCGGTTGCAGCCGGTCCAACCGCGGCGCAGACGCTCCCGAACACGTCGGCGTTCGCGTCTTCCATGTCTCCGAAATAGTCGACGGTCTCGTGGAACGCCGCGGTGTTGACCAGCCCATCGAGCGCCACGCGGGCGCCGCTCCCTGCCACACCGTTTGGATCCGTGGCATGTGCGGCGAGGGATCGTGCCACTGCGAGTGCGGAGTCGTAATCACCGGCCAGGAGCAGGTCCTCGCCGAGCGCCGCGGTGTCTCGCGCCAGCTCCGCCGCCCGGGTCGCATCGCGCTCGAGCCCAAGGAGGTCGATCAACAGCGTCACGGAGAGTCGGCGGACGTTGTCCTGATCGAGACTGTCGACGAGACGGGCGAGGTCGTCCGGGATGTCGGCCGCCGCCATGGCTTCGGCGCGGGCGCCCACCTGGTCCAGTCCGCCGCGATACTCCGCCGAGACGAATGGGCGCTCGTTATACGAAAGGAGCAGCTCCTCGGTAGATGTCCACAGCGTTTCAAAACCCGTCATCTTCCCAAAGGATGTTTCGGTCAACATCGAGCGCGCCAGTGTCAGTACACGGCGCTTCCGCTCCTCGTCCGGTGCGATTGTTCCAAAGACCGATGCCAGGCGATCGTTCGCCCGGCCATCCAGCGAGAGCGTGGTGGCCAGCAGCCGCGCCACCTGGGTATCGTCCATGGCGTCGGCAACCGCGCGCCGCAGGTCGAAGTCAGATCCCATGCTCGGGGCGCCAGCCACCATGTCGTCGGCCGCGCCGAGGATCTGCATGACCACCCGCGGGTCGAGGCTGGCGGTTGCGGACGCGAGATTGTGCAGCACCTCCGCCTTGCGTTGCGGTGCCATCACGTCCACGACACCGACGAGATGCCGATACGCCGCGATCACGGCTGCCGCCCGCGACGTCAACATCGGTGATCCGTCCGCCGTGCAATTCGGCGCCATGACATCGGTGGCCAGGTCGCCGATGGCGAACGTGTCCCCGGCGATCTCGAGCAGCCGCTTGTGCAAGGCTTCGTCAACCGTCCTTCGCCGGTCGAGGACCGCGCGCACGATCGTGCGCCACAAGTCGTCCTTGCGGCGAACCGGGTTCCCGCCTTCACGGTCTTCGAGGACCTTCGAAAAGTCGATCTGTTCTATGTGGATCGAGGGATGGCCCTGTGCCTGCCAGACCGCGGCCGGGCCGCCGCGCTGACGCACCGCGGCCGCGTCGTCAGAGAGAAGGGCGAGGAACGCGTGGAGCGCAGACAGCGGCGGATCGGGGCTGAAAGAGAGCTCGAGGATGTCGCGGCGATGCAACCAGCCGGCGGCCTCGGCGACGGCGCCTTCGGCCGCAGCCGCGGGTGCGCCCTGGAGGAGCAGTGTTTCCGGGGTGATGCCAAAGGCGAACATCTGTTGCTTGCCGGCTTCATTGATCGTCTTTCCGAACCGTTCGACCGAGGCGCGAACAGCGGGGTGGTCCGGCGGGTACAGCGTCCAGGTGCGGGCGGCAGCGACCAGCGAGCGCGCCAGCGCCGAGACGCTGCGCGACAGCTCGGGAGGGAGCGGCGTAACTTCGGGCATCAATTGGAGTGGGCTCGAGAAACCGACCAATTCTAATCTATCGGCCGAGCGCGGGAGGTTCGGGGCTTTCGCGCAGCCCCGTGCGTAATCTATAGTAGTGGCCGGCTCTCGGCAGGCCAGCCGGCCCCCACATTACAGATGCACGCGGTTGATCTCATTCGTCGTAAGCGTGACGGCGGTGCGCTCGATCGCGAACAGATCGAGTCGTTCGTCACTGGCGTGACCGACGGCTCACTGCCGGACTACCAGGCGTCCGCCCTGCTGATGGCGATCCTGCTGCGCGGGATGAGTCCTGAAGAGACGGCGTCGCTCACCGACGCGATGGTCCGCTCGGGCGTCCGCGTCGATTATCCGGACGTTGATGGCACCCCGGTCGACAAACACAGCACCGGCGGCGTCGGCGACAAGACCTCGTTGATTCTCGCGCCGCTGGCCGTGGCCTGCGGCGCGGTCGTGCCGATGATGTCCGGCCGGGGCCTCGGGCACACCGGCGGCACCCTCGACAAGCTCGAAGCGATTCCCGGCTTCCGTACCAACCTGTCGCTCGACGAACTGCGCCGGGCGATCAGCTCGATCCGCTGCGCGCTGATCGGCCAGACGTCCGAGATCGCCCCGGCCGACCGGCGGCTCTACGCCCTGCGCGACGTTACCGCAACGGTTGAGAGCATCCCGCTCATCTCCGCCTCCATCATGAGCAAGAAGATCGCCGAGGGCATCGGCGGCCTGGTGCTGGACGTGAAGACCGGCAGCGGCGCTTTCATGAAGACCCTGGACGATTCGCGGGCGCTGGCGCGGTCGCTCGTCGCGATCGGCGAAGCATCCGGTGTTCGGTGCGAAGCGTTGATCACCCGTATGGACGCGCCTCTCGGCACGCAGGTCGGTAACGCCGCCGAAGTCATCGAGTGTCTCGAGATCCTCAAGGGACGCGGCCCCGACGACACCCGTGACCTTTCGGTGCTGCTCGCCGTCCGCATGCTCGTCGTTGCGGGCATCGAAACCGACCCGTCGGCGGGGGAGCGCCGGGTGCGCGACGCCCTGGCGAGCGGCGCCGGCCTCGAAGTCTTCCGCGCCATCGTCCAGAACCAGGGCGGCGATCCGCGGTCAGTCGACGACTATTCGCTCCTGCCGCTCGCGCCGGACGAAGACCGGGTGCTGGCCGCCGCGGACGGCTATGTCAGCCTCGAATCGGAGGCCATCGGGCGGGCGGCTGTGGCCCTTGGTGCCGGGCGGGCAACGATGGCCGACGTCGTCGATCCGGGCGTGAGCATCGAAGTGATCGCGAGAGCCGGCACGCTCGTCCGGGCCGGTGACACCGTCCTGCTCGTGCGCCATCGCGGCGGCCGCGGCCTGGCCCATGCCCGGCCATTGCTCCAGAGCGCAGTCGGCATTACCGAGGAACGCCTGCCGGAGCGACCGCTCGTGTTGGAAAGAATCACGAATGCGTGAGCGCCGGGAAGATACGCCGCTGCGGATGGCCGCGGCGGTTCTGGCGTTGGGGTTGGGCGCGGCGGTGTTCCTGCTGCGGAACAGCCTCAATCCCCGCATTCAGGCGCTCGCCGGGATCGTCGTCTTCATTGCCATCATCGCGGCCTTTTCGCGGAACCTGAAGGCCGTCAACTGGCGCACTGTCGGCTGGGGCATCGCACTGCAGGTTGGCCTTGCCCTCCTCATCCTGAAGTTCGAGGTCGGCGGCGTCCGGCCCGGCTACGTGTTTTTTCAGAAGATCGCGCGCGGTGTGGAGCAGTTTCTGGCCTTCACCAATGCCGGATCCCAGTTCGTGTTCGGTCCCCTGGCCAACCCCGGCACGGTCGAACGCGGGTTCGGTCCGGGTAACGGGTTCATCTTCGCCTTCACGGCGTTGCCGACGATCATTTTTGTCTCGGCGTTTTTCACCCTCCTCTATTACTTCGGCATCCTGCAGTTCGTCGTCCGCATCTTCGCGCGCGCGATGCAGTATGCAATGCGGACGAGCGGAGCCGAGACACTGTCCGCGGCCGCGAACGTCTTCATGGGCCAGACCGAGGCGCCGATCATCGTGAAGCCTTATGTGCCCGGGATGACCCAGTCCGAGCTGCTGGCCATGATGGTGGGCGGCATGGCGACGATCTCAGGTGGGGTGATGGCGGTGTACATCGCTCTTGGCGCGGATCCCGTCGCCATTCTGACGACGTCAGTGATGGCGGCGCCGTGCGGGTTGTACCTCTCGAAGATCCTCTACCCGGAGATGGAGGAACCCGCCACCCGCGGGAACGTCAAGGTCGCCGTCGAACGGACGCACGCCAATGTCATCGACGCCGTATCCGCCGGTGCGTCCGACGGAACGATGCTGGCGATCAACGTGGCGGCCATGCTCATCGCCTTCCTGGCGTTCATCGCCATGTTCGACTACCTGCTCGGCCTCATCAATCCGGCCTTGTCGCTCGCCAGAGTGTTCGCGGTGATGTTCGCGCCCGTTGCCGTGCTGATGGGCGTTCCGGCTGCGGATGTGCCGGCAATGGGAGATTTGCTGGGCACCAAGCTCGTCACCAACGAGTTCGTCGCGTATGTCAAGCTGACCGGGGAATATCGTGGCGTGATCAGCGACCGGTCCTACACACTGGCCACTTACGCGCTCACGGGGTTTGCGAACTTCGCTTCGATCGGCATCCAGCTGGGCGGCATCGGCGCCATGGCGCCGACCCGGCGCGGCGACCTGGCCCGGCTCGGCTCACTTGCTCTGCTCGCGGGATTCATCGCGACCTTGATCAACGCCTCGATCGCGGCGTCATTACTCTAAATATGCATTACTACGAGCAGTGTGAAGCGGCAGCAAAGGTGCTCCGGGAACGAGCGGGCGGCGTGCCGGATGTCGCCGTCGTACTCGGATCTGGTCTGGGTGACTTTGCCGACGGCCTGACGGAATCGGTCTCGACACCGTACGGTGAGATCCCGAACTGGCCGGCATCAGCGGTCATCGGGCATGCCGGCAAACTCGTCGTCGGCAACCTGGCGGGCAAACGGGTCGCGGCGCTCTCGGGCCGGGCGCACTTCTACGAGGGGCACTCCGCTTCGGACGGTGACGTTCGCCACGCGCGTCCTCGGGCTGCTCGGGATCAAGCGGCTCATCCTGACCAACGCTGCCGGCGGGATCAATCTGTCGTTCAAGCCCGGCACACTGATGGTGATGGACGATCACATCAATCTTCTCGGGAGCAATCCGCTCGTTGGCGAGAACGAGGAGCGCTTCGGCCCGCGCTTCCCGGACATGACCGAGGTGTACTCCAGGCGGCTGCGCGCCATTGCAGACCAGGCCGCCGTCGCACGGGGAGTGGCCGTCGCGCACGGCGTCTACGTCGCGGTACACGGTCCGAGCTACGAGACGCCCGCGGAAATTCGTTTCCTCCGGACCATCGGTGCTGATGCCGTAGGGATGTCAACCGTACCCGAGGCGCTTGTCGCCAGGCACATGGGCCTCGAGGTGCTCGGGATCTCCTGCATCACGAATCCCGCCGCCGGTGTGCTGCCGGAACCATTGCACCATGCCGAGGTGATGGAAGTGGCCCGCCGCGTGAAGGGCGAGTTTTCTTCGCTACTGGAGGGGATCATTGAGCGAGTTTGAGTCGAGCCCCTGGCCGGATGTGGAACGACGGCAGACTGCGAATCGCCGCAGCGGTGACCGCAGGGTCGGCGAGCGACGGAACGAGGACGCGTGGGAGCCGCTCCAGCTCGACGAGCCGGCGCTGTCGAACGAACCGGCGCTGGTCGACGCAGCCCGACAGGTGCGTCTGAATGCCCAGGCTGCTTACTCGGGTTTCAAGGTCGGGGCGGCGCTCGAACTCGAGGACGGCGCCATGGTCACCGGCTGCAACATCGAGAATGCGACCTACGGGCTCACCTTGTGCGCCGAACGGGTCGCTTTGGTCAAGGCACTCTCCGAGGGGCATACGAAATTCACGCGCATCGTTGTCGTGGCCGATACGGCAACCCCCACGCCCCCGTGTGGACCGTGCCGCCAGCTGTTGTGGGAATACTGTGGCGACATCGAAGTCGTCCTCTCCAACCTGAACGGTCCGACGGCGCGGCTCCGGCTGGCTGAATTACTGCCGATGCCGTTCGATAACCGGCTGCTAAAATAACGCCATGCTCCCTACAATCGAGTGGCAGGACGACACCGTCGTCATGGTCGATCAGCGAAAGCTGCCTGGGCAGGAACTCTACGTGCGCTGCCGCACCGCGCAGGAAGTCGCCAAGGCGATTCGCACCATGGTGATTCGCGGCGCCCCCGCAATCGGCGTGGCCGCCGCGATGGGCATCGCGCTCGGGATGCGACGTAGCACCGCCAAGGGTACCAAGCAGTTCGCTGTCGAATTCCAGAAGACGTGCGACATGATGGCGGCGACACGGCCAACCGCCGTGAACCTGTTCTGGGCGATCGAGCGCATGAAAACCGCTTTCTCGCAGGGCGCGCTCGCCGGCGAATCGGCCGAGGAGCTTGCCGCCCGGCTGCACCGTGAGGCCCGGGCGATTCATGACGAAGACGTTGCCAATTGCCGGACCATGGGGCAGTTTGGCGCGACGCTCGTGGCTGACGGCTCCCGCGTGTTGACCCATTGCAACGCCGGTGCGCTCGCCACTGCCGGATACGGTTCGGCGCTCGGCGTGATCCGCGCGGCCGTGGAGCAGGGCAAGCGCATCGCGGTATTTGCCGACGAAACACGCCCCTTCCTGCAAGGCTCCCGGCTGACCGCGTGGGAGTTGGTGCGGGACGGCATCAACACCACCGTCATTACCGAGAGCATGGCCGGGCCGCTGATGCGCGCCGGCGAAATCGACATCGTCGTGGTCGGCGCCGACCGGATCGCCGCCAACGGCGACACCGCCAACAAGATTGGAACCTACACGGTGGCGGTCCTTGCCCGCGAGCACAAGGTGCCTTTCTATGTCGCGGCACCGCTCTCGACCATCGATCTTGCGACCGCCGATGGCGATCACATTCCGATCGAGGAGCGCGATCAGCGCGAAGTGTCACACCTCGGGGCGTCGCGACTGACGCCGGTCGGGGCCAAGATTCGCAATCCGGCCTTCGACATCACGCCGAGCCGGTACATCGCCGGCATCATCACCGAGCGCGGCATCTTCACCGCGCCGTACAACGAATCACTGCAGAAGGCCTTCACCGAACGCGCCGCGCAGGCGGGCTGATCTACCGTGCACTTGCTCGCGCTCGAGACCTCCTGCGACGAAACGGCGGCCGCCGTCATCACCGAGACCGGGGATTCGGCGCGCCCATGGACGGTTGCCTCCAACGTCGTGGCGTCGCAGATGGCGATTCACCGCGAATGGGGCGGGGTCGTGCCGGAGCTGGCTTCGCGACAGCACGTTCGCGACATCTGCGGCGTGACCGAGAAGGCGCTCGCTGACGCCGGAACAACGCTCGACGACATCGGCGGGATCGCGGTGACGCAGGGCCCGGGGCTCGTTGGTTCGCTCCTTGTCGGCGTGTCGTTCGCAAAGGCGCTCGCCTGGTCGCGCGGACTGCCGGTCATCCCGGTGCATCACCTCGCCGGACACATCGAATCCCTCACCCTCGCGCACGGCGAATTGCCGATGCCCGCGGCCGTCCTCGTCGTCTCGGGCGGTCACACCAGTCTGTATCTCGTATCCGCGCCTGGTCAGTTCAGGCTCATTGGCCGGACGCGCGACGATGCCGCGGGGGAAGCGTATGACAAGGTGGCGAAGCTGCTCGGGCTTGGTTACCCGGGCGGTCCGGCCATCGACAAGCTGGCGAAGGTCGGGAACGACCGCGCCATTCGCTTTCCGGTGACCCGACTGACCCATGCCGATCGCAACGAGCCGCGCGTCGCGCCAGGGGAACTCTTGCCACCGGACGTCGCGCGCCGTGTTGACTTCAGCTTCAGCGGCCTCAAGACGGCCGTGCTGCGCTACGTCAAGGATGCGCGGACCACCGGCGAGGCGTTGCCGGACGCGCTGGTTGCCGACATCGCCGCCAGTTTCCAGCGCGTTGTCGTCGAGGCCCTGCTCGACCGGACGTTTGAAGCGGCGCAGTGGCTGGGCGCCCGGAGCATCGGGATCGCCGGTGGCGTGTCGGCGAACAGCCGGCTCCGCGCCGATGCGGCTTCACGTGGCGCCCGCGCCGGCCTGCCGGTCTTCGTGCCGCCACTGTCGCTTTCGACCGACAACGCGGCGATGATCGGCGCCGCCGGCCTCAGGCGGTTTCGCGCCGGCCAGATCGGTGCCTGGGACTTCAATGCCGAGGCGTCGCTCAGTCTCTAGCGCCTGGCCGCCACACTCATCGCTCGTTATCTATGGCTACCTTCACCGACTATCTGTGGTTCAACACGAAGAAGCGGCAGGAGTTCATCCGCATCACTGATGAAGTCGCGGCGATCGTGAAGAAGAGCGGCATCGCCGAGGGCATGGTGCTCGTCTCGGCCATGCACATCACGGCCGGCGTCTACGTCAACGACTGGGAGAACGGCCTGATCGCTGACTTCCAGGTGTGGCTCGAAAAGCTGGCACCTGCGGGCCTGCCTTACAAGCATCATCAGACCGGGGAAGACAACGCGGATGCGCACCTCAAGCGAACGATCATGGGCCACCAGGTGATCGTGCCGATCACGGCCGGCGCGCTCGACCTCGGTCCGTGGGAGCAGGTGTTCTATGCGGAGTTCGACGGTATGCGCCGCAAGCGCGTCGTCGTCAAGGTCATGGGTGAGTAGAGCTGGCGGAGGAAGGATGAATCTGTCGCGCGAGGCCGCCTGGGCCCTGGTTACCGAATACACGCAGGGCGAGAGTTTGCGGAAGCACATGCTCGGGGTGGAAGCCGCGGTCAGCGGCTACGCCCGCATGTGGGGTGAACCTGAAGAAGACTGGTCGGTCGTGGCGCTGCTCCACGATTTCGATTACGAAAGGTACCCTGACCCGGCCGACCATCCGTTCCGCGGCGTCGAAGTCCTCACGTCGCAGGGTTATCCAGAATGGGTGACGCGCGCCATCCTCTCTCATGCGGACTATTCAGGCGTGCCGCGGGAATCGCGGCTCGAGCACACGCTGTTTGCGTGCGACGAGATGTCTGGCTTCGTGACGGCGGCCGCGCTGGTGCGGCCCTCGAAGAGCGTCATGGATCTCGAAGCGTCATCGGTGATCAAGCGGATGAAGGACAAGGCGTTCGCACGTGCGGTCAACCGCGACGACCTTCGCAAAGGCGCGGAGGAGATCGGCCTGCCGCTCGACGAGCACATCACCAATGTGATCCGGTTCATGCGGGAACGCGCTGACGTCCTGGGCTTGCGTGGTGTGGCCTGACCGGGACCGTGTCTCAACCGTCCCGAACCCGGACACCTTGAATCCCGTATAAGCTACCGCGTGCAAACAACCGAGGTTATGGCCGATACTCCTGCGCCCGCTGTGGTGTCCGACCCTGTCGTGCACCTTGACAACGTCACCGTTATTTATGGCAAGAACCAGGCACTGAAGGGCGTCAGCGCAAAATTTGCGCGTGGCGCGGTTGGCCTCCTGGGTCCGAATGGTGCCGGGAAGAGCACGATGTTGAAAGCGCTGCTCGGGTTCGTGAAGCCGAGCGCCGGGCGCATGACGGTACTCGGGCTCGACGTCGCGACGAGCCCGCTGGAGATCCGCTCGCGTATCGGTTACATGCCGGAAAACGACGCGCACATCCCCGGCATGAACGCGGTCTCCTTCGTCGGGTACTGTGGCCAGCTCGCCGGGTTGCCGCCGGTCGACGCGATGCAGCGCGCCCACGAGGTCCTCTACTATGTCGGCCTCGGCGAGGCGCGGTACCGGAACATCGAGACCTACTCGACGGGCATGAAGCAGCGCATCAAGCTCGCCCAGGCACTCGTGCACGATCCCGACCTCCTGTTTCTCGATGAGCCCACCAACGGTATGGACCCGAAGGGGCGCGACGAGATGCTCGAGTTGATCCGCGACCTCGGGCACAACAAGAACGTCAACTTGATCCTCTCGTCGCATTTGCTGCCGGACGTCGAGTTCACCTGCGACCACATCATCGTGATGGACAAGGGCAACGTCGTCGCGCAGGGTCCGATCGAGGAGCTGAAAGGACCGGCCGGCCGTGTCTTCGAACTGCGGATCAAGGGCAACCTGCCGGAGTTCATCGAGCTGCTGCGCGAGCGCGGGCTCGACTGCCATTCCACCGACGAAGACGTCATGCGGGTGTTCGTGCCTGCCGGACGCGACCAGCGCGAGATCTTCCAGCTGGCAACTACACATGGGGCGCAGGTGCGCCACCTCAGGCCGAGTGTCCCGACCCTCGAGGACGTCTTCGCCAAAGCGGTCGGGGACGAGTAAATGCCGATTCATGACCAGAGTTACCGGCGTTACGGCGGGGCGAAAGCCGCGCTCGGGCGTTCGTGGACGGTGATTGCGAAGGCCGGGATCATGAACATGATCCGGAAGCGCTCGTTCATGGGCCTGTTGCTGTTTGCGTGGTTCCCGTTCGTCATCCGCGCGGTGCAGATCTACTTCGCCTCCAATTACGCGCAAGTGGAGGCGCTGATGGCGCCCGACGCCAAGATGTTCCGTGACTTCCTGGAGCAGCAGGACTTTTTCGTCTTCGTGATGACGATCTACGTCGGCGCGGGTCTCATCGCGAACGACCGGCGCGCCAACGCACTGCAGATCTACCTTTCGAAGCCGTTGCTGCGGTCCGAATACATCGCCGGCAAGGCCGCCGTGCTCTTTACCTTCATCATGCTGGTGACCTGGCTGCCCGCGATCCTGCTCCTGATCCTCCAGGTCGTATTCAAGGGCAGCTTCGAGTTCATGCGCGCCAACCTGTTCCTGTTCCCGGCGATTACCGTCGGCGCGCTGCTGCAGGCGCTGGTCGCGACCTTCACGATGCTGGCGCTCTCGTCGCTGTCGAAGAGCAGCCGCTACGTCGGGATCCTGTATGCCGGGATCATCTTCTTTACGGCGGCGATCTACGGCGCAATGGTGGCGATCACCGGATCCACGAGCCTGTCGTGGCTGTCGGTCGGGTCCAACGTCACGCAGGTCGTGGACGTCATCTTCCGCCAGACGCCGCGCTATTCGACGCCGTGGCAGGTTTCGCTCATCGTGGTCATCGGCCTTGTCGCCCTCGCGATCTCGGTGCTTGAACGTCGCGTCCGCGGCGTGGAGATCGTGACATGAGCACGCCGATTCTAACGGCCACCAACGTTTCGAAATGGTACGGGCAGGTGATCGGTCTCAACGACGTCACCGTGTCGGTGCCGCCGGGGATCACCGGTCTGCTCGGGCCCAACGGCGCCGGCAAGTCGACGTTCATGAAGCTGATCACCGGCCAGCTCGCCCCGAGCAAGGGATCGATCAGCGTTCTTGGTGAACCGATCTGGCGGAACCCTCATCTCTACTTCCAGATCGGCTTCTGCCCGGAACAAGACGCCTTCTACGAGCGCATGACTGGCCTCGAATGGGTCACCGCGCTCGTCCGCCTCAACGGGCTCAGCGAGAAGGCGGCGACCGAAGCGGCGACACGGGCGTTGACGACCGTGGACCTGATGGATGCGGCCAACAAGAAGATCGGTGCTTACAGCAAGGGCATGCGGCAGCGCGTCAAGCTGGCGCAGGCCATCGTGCACGATCCGCAGTTGCTGATCCTCGACGAACCGCTCTCGGGCATGGACCCGCTCGCCCGCCGCAAGACCATCCGGATGATTCGCGACTGGGCCCGCGCCGGCCGCAGCGTCATTGTCTCGAGCCACATCCTGCACGAGATCGAGTCGATGACGGCGAACATCCTGCTGATCAACAACGGCCGGATTCTCGCCGAAGGCGACGTTCACCACATCCGCGATCTGATCGATGAGCACCCGCATACGGTGTTCGTGCGCGCCGACGATCCGCGCGGCCTCGCCCGGGACTTCATCGACCGTATCGACGTCCGCAGCCTTCGCTTCGAGCCAGGCGCGGTGATCGTCGAGACGGGAAAGCCCGATGCCTTCTACACCCGCGTCACGGAACTGGCGGCGAGCGGTGAATACGGGACGATCGACGAAGTCACCTCGCCCGACGACAACCTCGCGGCCGTGTTCCAGTACCTGGTGAAGTGATGACAGAACCCACGATCGCGACCGCTGCCACCCCTCGCACGCTGCCGCCGGCGCCGGGCTATTTCACGTCGTCGCTGCGGGTCATGGATCTGTCGATCGGCGAGATGCTGTGGTCGCGCCGCACCGTCTTCATGATGCTCATCGTCGGGGCGCCGGTGCTGATTGCGCTGATACTGCGGGGCCTCGTGAGCCTGGGCGCCCCCGTCTTGCACGGGCCCAACAACATCCAGATGACCGGTCCGGCCATTTTCGGCATGATGATCTGGATCTTCTACCTCCGCTTCACGGTCCCGGTCCTGGGCGTCTTCTATGGCACGTCCCTGATCGCCGACGAGGTCGAAGACAAGACGATCACCTACCTGTTTACGCGCCCGATTCCGAGAGGCGCCGTGCTGGTCGGGAAATACCTGGCCTACCTCGTCTCGACCATCTTTGTCGTACTCCCGTCCGTGATGCTCGTGTACCTGCTGGTGGTGCCGATGCAGGGGAGTCTGGGGGGATCGTTCCTCGACCTGGTGAAGGACTTGACGCTTCTGGCTCTCGGGCTGTCGGTCTATGGCGCCGTGTTCGCCTTCATCGGGGCGAAGTTCAAGCGCCCGCTGCTGATTGGGCTGGTCTTCATCTTCGGGTGGGAGCAGGTGGCGCTTGCCCTGCCCGGCTACATGAAATACTTCAGCGTGGCCTATTACCTCCAGGCCCTGGTGCCGCATGCCATGCCCAATGACGGGGCGATGAGCCTGATTCAGAACATTTTCAGAGAAACGCCCAGTTTATGGACCAGTTTGCTTGGTCTGGCCGTGATCTGGGTGGTTTTCCTGGGCCTTGCGACCCGGGTCGTCGAGAGCCGGGAATACGTCCTCGAACAGTAAACCGTCCGTTTTCGGTCACTTACGGAACTTTTTACCGTCCCCATCGGTATAATCCCCCCAGAGGGCCACGCGAATGACAAAGAAAACCCGTTACTTTATGGCTGGGTCGGCTGCAGTGCTCGCGGTCGGCCTGTGCACAGGTCTTATTGCTTTCTATGCGGGCGGGTTTGAGGCCCTTTCGGCAGCGCCGGTAGCCAACGAGCTGCGGTATGTCCCGGCTGATTCGACTGTCATCGCCTACGCGGACGTCCGCTCGATCATGGATTCGGAACTCCGAACCCAGCTGAAAGCGGCGATCCCGATGCACGAGCAGGGGCAGGAAGAGTTCAAGGCCCAGACCGGCATCGACATCGAGCGTGACATCGACTACATCGTGGCGGCTGGCACGCCCGGTCCCAACACAGTGGCCGGCGGCCTGGTCGTTGCCCGCGGCCGCTTCGCCAACAACGCGCTCGAGGCCCTCGCCGTCCAGCATGGCGGGCAGGTCGAGGAATACAAGGGCAAGCGGCTGGTCCACTCGCCGGCCGAGGAGGGCGGACACCAGATGACGTTGGCTTTCCTCGAAGAAGGTCTTGTCGCAATCGGCACCAAGGCGACGGTGCAAAGCGCCATCGACGCGCAGTTGACTTCGCACTCGATCACGGCCAACGCCGAGATGATGGGCATCGTCTCCGAGATCGCCAGCAACAACAACGCGTGGGCAGTTGGACGCTTCGACGCGATCGCCAGCCAGGCGAATCTGCCGACCGAGATCGCCAGCCGGATGCCCCCGGTGAAGTGGTTCTCCGCGGCTGGTCACGTGAACGGTGGCATTTCGGGCACCCTCCGCGCCGAAGCGATTGATGAGGCCTCGGCCGAGCTCCTCCGCCGTCAGGTCAGTGGGGCTCTGGCACTCGGCGAGATGGTCGCCAAGTCCGACCCGACCGCGGGCGCACTGATCAAGTCGCTCCAGATGTCAGGCACCGGTAAGACCGTGGCGCTGTCCTTCGCCATCCCGGCCGAGGTCCTCGCGCTGATCCCGCAGCTGGCCGGCGCGCACGAGATCAAGTAAGGCACTTACGACGTAAGAAGGGCCGAGGGCGTATGCCTCTCGGCCCTTTGCTTTTCGCCCCCCCGTTCACCTCTTTCGATCTTCCATTTGGCCGTGCGTCCGTGTACCCTTCGTCCCATCCGTGGCGGACTTCGTTTTCTTCTATGGCACGCTGATGGCCGGCTTTGACCGGCGACGGCGGGCAGGCATCGACACCAAGCTCACGTACCGCGGCCGCGGATCGATCCGCGCGTCACTGTTCGACCTGGGTATCTATCCGGCGGCAGTGCCGGCTCCCGAGGGTGTGGTCTGGGGTGAGGTCTATGAGATGGCAGAACAGGACGCCGTTCTCGTTGCCCTCGACGACATCGAGGGCTATCGTCCTGATGATCCGGACAAGAGCCTCTACGCCAGGTCCAAGGCCGACGTGATCATGCCGGATGGCAGCATCGAGCAGGCGTGGGTCTATTTCTACAACGCTCCGCTTGGCAGGGCGCCACGGATCGCCTCCGGGGATTACCTGGAACATACCAAGGTCAGATAGGGAGTCATGACACGAACCCATGTGCTGGGCGCCGCGGTAGCGCTCTCGATGTTGTCTACAGCCACGACCGTGGCACACGCACAGACACCCGCTGCAGCGTCCGGTCCGCCGGCACAGCCGCCCGCCCAGGCAGTCGCCGCGGGCGATGTCGATCCCAGGATCCAGAAGCTGGTCGCGTCCGTTTCAGAGGAACGGATGAAGACGCTGCTGACGAAGCTGTCGAGTTTTACGACGCGGAACACGATGTCGGATCCCGACCTGCCGAACGGGCTCGGAGCCGCCCGCCAGTGGATCCTCGATGAGATGACGAAAACCAGTCCGAAGCTGCAGGTCAGCTTCGACACCCACACGATCCCGGCAAGCGGACGCATCACCAAGGACGTCGAACTCCGGAACATCATCGCGGTGCTGCCAGGCAGGTCCCCGCGGCGGATCTATGTCAGCGGGCACTACGACTCGCTGAACATCCCGGGTCAGAGCGGGCGTACCGAGGGGACGGCACCTCAGGGGCAGGGAGCCGGTCGCGGTGGTGGTGCGGGAGCCGCCGGCCAGGACACGGCGGCGGGCCGCGGACGCGGCCAGCAGGCGCCGCCCAACTACAACGTCATCGCGCCGGGCGCCAATGACGATGGCAGCGGAACGGTGTTGTCGATGGAGCTGGCGCGTGTGTTCGCGGAAAGCGGGATCGAGTTCGACGCCACGCTGGTGTTCATGACGGTTGCGGGCGAGGAGCAGGGCCTGATCGGCTCCACCGCGCACGCGCGCCGGATGAAGGAGCAGAAGATCCCGGTTCAGGCTCTCTTCAACAACGACATTGTCGGCAACAGCACCGGTGGCAACGGCATCGTGGACGGCGTCACGGTCAAGGTGTATTCGGAGGGTCCCGAGGACTCACCCTCGCGCGCGCTCGCCAATTTTGCCAAGCGGATCGCCGAGCGCTATGTGCCGTCACATGAGATCCGGCTGATGGCGCGCCGTGATCGCTTCGGCCGCGGCGGCGATCACAGCGGTTTCAACGCCGAGGGATTCGCCGCGATCGGGTTCCGGGAATCGAAGGAAAACTATTCGAAGCAGCACAACGCGAATGACACCATCGAAGGTGTCTCGTTCCCGTATCTGGCGCAGAACGCACGGGCCAACGCCGCCGGGATGGCGGTTCTCGCGCTCGCGCCGCCACCGCCGGAAGTCAGGCCGAACATGCTGACCCGCCGTCCCTCGGGATATGACGCGAGCCTGCGCTGGACGGCGTCGCCGAACGCCGTCGGTTACCGGATCTTCTGGCGCAAGGCCTGGGCACCCGACTGGGAACACGAGATCTACGTTGGTAACGTGACCGAGTTCCTGATGGCGAACAAGAATATCGATGACCATGTGTTCGGTGTGGCGGCGGTCGGCCCAGGCGGCCACGAGAGCACGATCAGCGCCTACGTGATGGCTCCGCGCAATGACTGAGAACAAGCGGGCGATCGATCGGACGCCGGTGACCAGCGAGATCCTGGGGAACGTCACCGTGCTTCAGCCGATGACGATCCTCAACCTGAGTGAGGCCGGGATCCAGATCGAGACGCCCTACAAGCTGCAGAACGACTCGCTGCACGACTTCCGGCTGTCACTCGGCGAGCGCTCCGTGGTTGTCAAAGGGCGCATCGTCTATTGCCAGGTGGGTGAGTTGCACGAGGGCAGTGTGATTTACCGGTCCGGCGTCGAATTCGTCACCGTCCCCGCCCACGCGCTGACCGCGGTCCGTGAGTTTGTCGCCGTCCACAATGCGCCACCTTCTGGTGTCATCGACGGCGAGATCGCGTAGGCCCGATATAATCGCTGGATGGCAACCAGCACTCCTGTCACCACCTACGGCAACTACATCGACGGCCAGTGGAAGCCGTCGGCGTCCGGCAAGACCTTCGAAAACCGCAATCCGGCGAATACCGACGATCTGATCGGTATCTTCCAGAGCTCCAATCGCAAGGATGTCGAGGAAGCGCTCGATGCCGCGCAGCGTGCCTACGAGACCTGGCGCCTCGTGCCGGCGCCGATCCGTGCCGAGATGCTGTACCGCGTCGCGCAGATCATCGCCGAGCGGAAGGAACAGTTCTCGCGCGACATGACGCGGGAGATGGGGAAGGTGCTGAACGAGACGCGTGGCGACGTCCAGGAGGCCATCGACATGACCTTCTACATCGCCGGTGAGGGTCGTCGCATGTTCGGCCACACGGTGCCGTCGGAGCTGCGCAACAAGTTCGCGATGTCGGTTCGCCAGCCGCTCGGCGTCTGTTCCATCATCACGCCGTGGAATTTCCCGATGGCGATCCCATCGTGGAAGATCATCCCCGCGCTCGTCTGCGGCAATACCGTCGTCTTCAAGCCGGCGTCGCAGACGCCGCTTTCGGCCTTGAACTTCGTGAAGGTTCTCGAAGAGGCCGGCATCCCGAAGGGCGTGGTCAACATGATCACGGGCGACGGCGACGAGGTCGGTACGCCACTGACCTCGAGCGAGATGGTGCGCGTGGTGTCGTTCACCGGCTCCACCAAGGTCGGCCGCATCGTCAACCAGGCCGCGGCACCAACGTTCAAGAAGGTCCATCTCGAGATGGGCGGCAAGAACGTCATCATGATCATGGACGATGCCGACCTGGAGCTTGCCGTGGACGGTTGCCTCTGGGGCGGGTTCGGTACGACCGGGCAGCGCTGCACGGCCGCCAGCCGGGTGGTCGTCCACGAAAAGGTGCACGACAAGTTCGTGACCGCTTTCGTCGCGCGCGCGAAGGCGCTCGTCGTCGGCGATGGCCTCGACGACAAGTCGCAGGTTGGTCCCTCCATCAGCGAAACGCAACTGAAGTCGGTGATGAAGTATGTCGAGATCGGGACGAAGGAAGGTGCGACCGTCGCCTGCGGTGGTAACCGCCTGACCGCGGGCGCGCATGCGAAGGGCTTTTTTCACGAGCCGACGATCTTCACGAACGTGGACCCGAAAATGCGGATCGCGCAGGAAGAGATTTTCGGACCGGTGGTGTCGGTGATGAAGTGCCGGTCACTCGAGGACGCCATCGCGATCGGCAACGGCGTCGAGTACGGCCTGTCGGCGGCGATCTATACGCAGGATATCAACCGCGCGTTTGTCGCCATGCGCGATCTCTACACCGGCATCTTCTACATCAACGCTCCGACCATCGGCGCCGAAGTGCACCTGCCGTTTGGCGGCACCAAGAACACTGGCAACGGCCATCGCGAGGCCGGGGTGGCGGCCCTCGAGGTGTTCTCCGAGTGGAAGTCCTGCTACATCGACTTCAGCGGCAAGCTGCAGCGCGCGCAGATCGACGTGGAGCAAGTGTAAGCACCCATCACGTGCTATGTGCGACGTGCGACGTGCGACGTGCGGTGCCACGTGCGACGTGCGACGTGCGGTGCCACGTCGGCACGTAGCAGCACCTCGCACGTCAGTTTGTCGCACCGCACATCGCACGTCCGCACGCCGCACATCGCACGTGTAAACTTAGCCATCGCCGTGCGATTTCCAGCCATTGGGCTCGCCTATCTCCTGCTGTACGCCGTCGGCGCATCGCTGCTCCGCGAGCATCCGGTTGCGCGTTCAATCTTCGGCAGCATCGGCATCATCCTCCCGGCGCTGTCGATGTGCGTCCTGGTGCTGTATCGCCGGCGCGAGTGGCAGGGATGCCAGCGGCTGTTCTGGGACGCCGCGGCACTTGGTGTTGGTCTGTGGCTCGCGGGCTATATCGGCTGGGTGATAGAGACGATCACCGCCGGGCCGGTGGGATGGTTACGCTGGCACACGCTCTTGAGTCTGTGCGGCGGCATCGTTCCGCTGATTGCCTTGCTGGCCCAGCCTCACCGCGGGACGCGAACCGAAGCCGTGACGGGGGTCGCCCTTCTGATGGCAAGTTACGGCCTGCTGGCGGTGTTCATCTACGCGGACTTTCTGCTGGTGCCGAGCCTCGTGCTGCCCCAGGCCGAGGCGCAGTCGGCGCTGCTCAAACTGGTGCAGGGAAACCGCGCTGGCCTTGCGACCGGCTTCCTCGCCGTAGCCTGGATCGGCAGGCGCAGCGCATGGCGCCAGACATATCTGCTTCTCGCCGCCGGGGTGACGATAGGTTTTCTGCTGCGATTTGCCACGTCGCGTGGCATCTTCGAAGGACGCTACGAGTCGGGCACATTCTTCGACCTGGCGTGGATCGCCCCGTTCCTCTGTTACGCCTGGTCAGCCTGGGCGGCACCCGCGTCCTCCCGGGACGCCAAGAACCTGGAACCAGACAGTCCGCTGCTGCCTGCGTTCTGGGCCGCCGTCCCGGTGCTGTTGATCCCGGTCATCGGCTATCTCGCGCTCTGGCTGCAACCGCTCGGCGGTACCGGTGACGCGTTCCGCGCGTTGCTCACGGCACTGCTCACCGTCGCGGGCCTCGGATTCCTCACGCTCCGTTTGAGCCTGCAGGCCGGTGAGCTCCAGCGCGTGGATGCCCGGCTGCGCCTCCTCGCGGCGGCCACTGAACAGACGCAGGACATGATCCTGATCACCGAATCGAACGGCCGCGTCGAGCATGCCAACGACGCTTTCGTGCGAGCGCTCGGGTATTCGCGTGACGAATTGGCCCGGTGCTCCTTCCCTGACCTTCTCGAACACGGTTTCCACGAGGTCGATCAGCGCATCCGGCACGACCTGCGCGCGCGTGGTGTCTGGCGCGGGACGCTGTTCCGGCGACGACGTGACGGTTCGACCTTCCCGGCGGCGTGCACGATCACGGCGTTGCGCCAGAACGGCACTATTACTCACCTGGTTGGCGTGGAACGCGATATCACCGAGGAGCTGCGGCTCCAGGAACAACTGGTGCACACCGAGCGGCTGTCCGCCGTTGGCGAGCTCGTCGCCGGTGTGGCTCACGAGATCAACAATCCGCTCCAGACGGTAGTTGGGTCCGTGGAGTTGATGCTCGAGGATTACCCTAGCGCGGCGGTCCGCCGCGATCTCGAAACTGTGCGGAGGGAGGCGGCCCGTGCCGCACAGATCGTCCGCAGTCTGCTCGCATTCGTTCGACGCGGGACGCCGGCTCGCGTCTCGGTGGAGCTGAATCAGCTTGTCACCGAAGCTGCCAGGCTCCGCGAATTCCAGTTCCAGCAGAAGTCGATCCGGCTTTCGATGGCACTCTCCGAGGTCCCTCTCACGGTGCTCGGCAGCCGGGAAGAACTGCAGCAGGTCGTCATGAACCTCCTCATGAACGCGGAGCAGGCGGTCGGCTGTGCCGGAGATGGCGCCGTCACGATCCGAACGGAATCGCGCGGCGGCCTTTGCATACTCGAGGTCGCGGACAACGGCCGCGGCGTCACCGAAGAGCTGCGGGGTCGGATCTTCGAACCGTTCTTCACCACCAAGCCGATTGGAGAGGGCACCGGGCTTGGCCTCTCGATCTCGCATGGCATCGCGTCCTCACACGGCGGTACCCTGGAACTGGTCCCAGCCGAGCATGGCGCCGTCTTCAGGCTCGCGCTCCCGGTTCATCACCTCGCCGAGGTGGGCGATCCGTCACCAGCCGTCGTCGAGGTCGAACCGGACGTCGCGAAAACGAACGGTCTGCCGTTCGCCCTGGTAGTGGACGATGAGCCGGGGATCAGGGCGTTGATCGTGAGGCTGCTTCAGAAGCGGAAGTTCGATGTTATGGAAGCGGAGTCTGGTGACGAGGCGATCGAGGTCCTGCGCAACAACGACGTCGCCGTGGTTCTGTGCGATATCCGGATGCCCGGGATGACCGGGTTCGAGCTGTACGAACGTGTCTCGACCAACGCCGGCACACCGGTGCCTCCTTTCATCTTCATGACCGGAGATCGTGCGACCGCGCAGAAAGCCCTCAAAGGCGCCGAGGTTCTCGCCAAACCATTCACCATCGTGCAGCTCGATAAAGCCCTCGCCGCCGTGCAGCGCGGCCACGCCACCCCCTGATTCAAGGGTTTGGGCGTAGCCCGACGCTGCCATATCATTGGAAGGTTATGCTCCCCAACGAGGTCGTCGTCATCAGTGCGGCGCGAACGCCGATCGGGCGGTACGGCGGGTCGTTCCGCAATGTTCACCCCGCGGAGCTCGGCGCGACGGCGGCGCGTGCCGCGATGGAGCGCGGTGGAATCGGCGCGGACTCTATCGATGAAGTACTGATGGGGCATGGCCGCCAGGCTGGATCGGGACCCAATCCCGCCCGGCAGGTTGGCCGGCGCGCCGGGCTGCCCGACACGGTGCCGGCCCAGACCATCAACAAGGCGTGTGCATCCGGGATGCAGGCGGTCGCCACCGGCGCCCAGTCGATCATGCTTGGCGAGTCGCAGGTGGTGCTCGCGGGTGGCATCGAGTCGATGAGCCGGATGCCCTACCTCATTGATTCGGAAGACGCCCGATGGGGTCACAAGATGGGGAACTTCACCCTTGTCGACGCCATGTATCGGGACGGCTTCACGTGCTCGTTGAGCGGGATGATCATGGGCGAGACCGTTGAGCTCCTCGCGCGCGAGTACGGGATCTCGCGCGATGCCTCGGAGGCGTACGCGCTCGAGACGCAACGCCGCGCCGGCGCGGCCATCAGCTCGGGACGTTTTCGCGACGAACTCGCCCCCGTCACGGTCACCGATCCGAAAGGACGGTCCATCACGGTTCAAGCCGATGAGCACGCCCGTCCCGATACCACCGTCGAATCCCTCCGCAAGCTTCCGCCGGTGTTCGCGACCGTTGCAGGTGAGCCCGGCACGATCACGGCCGGCACATCATCGGGGATTACCGATGGGGGCGCGGCACTCGTGCTGATGAGCGCCGCGCGGGCGCACGAACTCGGGCTGAAGCCGATGGCGCGCATTACCGGCTGGGCCTCCGCGGGTGTGGATCCGCGGCGCATGGGCATCGGTCCGGTCCCGGCCGTCCGCAAGCTGTTCGAGCGGACCGGCCTCACCATGAAGGACTTCGACCTGGTCGAGTTGAACGAGGCCTTTGCGGCGCAGGTGCTCGCGGTTTTGAAGGATGAACCGATCGACGCTGATCGCGTCAACGTCAATGGCGGGGCGATCGCGCTCGGCCATCCGATCGGTGCCACCGGCGCCCGCATCATCGTGACCTTGCTGCACGAGATGCAGAAGCGGAAGGTGCGCCGCGGCCTGGCGACCCTGTGTGTCAGCGGCGGTATGGGGATGGCGATGGCGTTTGAATCATGCGAATAGCAGTCATTGCCGGCGACGGCATCGGGAAAGAAGTCACGGCCGAGGCCGTCAAGATCCTGCACGCGGTGGAGGAGAAGTTCGGCCGGCGTTTCGAGTTGGAGCACCTGCCATGGAGCGCCGACCACTACGTCAAAACCGGCGAGACACTGCCGGCTGACGGCTACGATCTGCTCCGCCAGTTCGACGCGATCCTGATCGGTGCGCTCGGCGATCCCCGGGTCCCCGACAACCGCCACGCCAGGGAGATCCTCCTCGGCACCCGTTTCGAACTGGATCTCTACGTCAACTACCGTCCCGTGAAGCTGCTCGCCGATCGGCTGTGTCCGCTCAAGGGGCGTGGTCCCGATGACGTCAAGTTCGTGGTGTTCCGTGAGAACACCGAAGGCGTCTATGTCAGCATCGGCGGCCGCTTCAAACCGAATACGGACGATGAGGTGGCGATCCAGGAAGAGATCAATACCTATAAAGGCGTGCACCGCATCATCCGGCATGCCTTTGAGTACGCGCAGAAACAGGGTCTGACCAAGGTGTGCATGGCCGACAAGAGCAACGCCATGACCCAGGGCCATGCTCTCTGGCAGCGTGTCTTCAAGGAAGTGTCGGCGCTCTATCCGGGCATTACGCCGACGCACTACTACATCGACGCGCTTGCCATGTACATGGTGCTCGATCCCGGCCAGTTCGAAGTGATCGTCACGAACAATCTATTCGGCGACATCATCACTGACCTCGGCGCCACATTCCAGGGCGGGCTCGGGATGGCGGCCTCCGGCAACATTCATCCGGGCAAGACATCGATGTTCGAGCCGGTTCATGGCTCGGCGCCAAAGTTTGCCGGAAAGAACATCGCCAATCCGATCGGTGCCATCGCGTCTACCGCGATGCTGCTCGAGACACTGGGGGCGACTGACGAAGCCGCGGCTATCGACGCCGCCATCCTGAAGTCCGTGCAGGCGAACCAGGTAACTTCAGACATCGGTGGCACGCTCGGGACGCGTGAGGCGGGAGACTTCATCGCAAAGACCCTGACAGGGCAGGCCCGCTAGACGCGGGCTCGATCAAGAGGACTCATGAATAAAGACATCTACATACTCGGCGGCGCACGGACGCCGATGGCGGACTACGCGGGCAAGCTGAAGGACCTCTCGGCGCTGGAGCTCGGCGCCATCGCGTCACGCGCGGCGCTCGAGCGCACCGGTGTGAAGCCCGAAGCGGTCGATCACGTCGTCTTCGGGAACGTGCTCCAGACCAGCTCCGACGCGGTCTACGGCGCACGGCACGTTGGACTGAAAGCCGGCCTGCCGGTCGAAGTTCCTGCCTTGACCGTCAACCGGCTGTGCGGCTCCGGCATCCAGGCCGCTGTCAGCGGCGGCCAATTGATCCTGCTCGGCGAGGCCGATGTCGTCCTCACCGGTGGCATGGAGAGCATGAGCCAGGCGCCCCATGTCATCCGCGGCCTGCGGAGCGGACTCCGCCTCGGGCAGGGCCAGCTCGAAGACACGCTGTGGTCCGCGCTCCTCGATACTCACTGCGGCTGCACCATGGCCGGTACCGCCGAGAATTGTGCCGCCAAATACGGCATCAGCCGCGAGGCGCAGGACGAATATGCGATCCGCAGTCAGCAGCTCGCGGACAAGGCCTGGAAGGAAGGCCGCCTGAAGGAAGAAGTCGTCCCGGTGGAGTTGAAGTCGCGCAAAGGCGTCGAGCTGTTTTCCCAGGACGACCACATGCGTCCCGACACCACGATGGAAGCGCTGGCAAAGCTTCCGGCCGCCTTCAGCAAGAACGGCTGCGTCACGGCCGGCAATGCGTCCGGGATCGTGGACGGCGGCGCCGCACTGCTGCTCGCATCGGAAGCCGGGGTGAAGAAGCACGGTCTCACTCCGCTGGCGCGCCTGACGCACTGGGCTTACATCGGCGTTGAGCCCACGCTCATGGGCATGGGCCCGGCGCCGGCGACTCGCCTGGTTCTCGAAAAAGCGAAACTCTCGCTGAGCGACATCGATCTTGTCGAAGTCAACGAAGCCTTTGCGGCGCAATACCTGGCGGTTGAGAAGGAACTGGGTCTCGATCGCGACAAGGTCAACGTCAACGGCGGCGCCATCGCGCTTGGACATCCGCTCGGAATGACCGGCACGCGCATCCTGCTGTCACTCACCCTCGAGCTGCGGCGGCGTGGATTGAAGCGTGGACTCGTAACGGCCTGTATCGGCGGCGGCCAGGGCATCGCCGCCATTGTGGAGACGGTCTAATGGACATCAAGACGGTAGGCGTATTGGGTTGCGGCCTCATGGGCTCAGGGATCGCGCAAGTGTGCGCGGCAGCGGGCTACAAGACGATCGTTCTCGAGGTCGAGCAGGCCTTCCTCGACAAAGGACTCGGCCGTACCAAGAAGTTCCTCAACGATGGCGTGGAAAAGGGGAAGGTCACCGCGGAAGCGCGGGATCTGACACTCGCGAATCTTTCCGGCACCACGAAGTACGAGGACCTGAAAGACTGCGACCTGATCATCGAGGTCATCATCGAGAACCTCGAGGAGAAGGCCAAGGCCTTCGCGGCACTCGAGGCGGTCGTCGGCGAGGGCACGATCTTCTGCTCGAACACCTCATCGCTCTGCATCACGGAGCTTGCCGCACGCACCAAGCGTCCGGACCGGCTCGCCGGTCTGCATTTCTTCAACCCGGTCCCGCTCATGAAGCTCGTCGAGGTGATCCGCGGGCTGACGACGAGCGATGAGACATATCAGAAGGTCTTCGCCTTTGCGCAGTCCTTGGGCAAGGAGCCCATCACGGCGCCCGACAAACCCGGCTTCATCGTCAATCGTCTCCTCGTGCCTTACCTGCTCGACGCGGTCCGCTCCCACGAACAGGGGCTTGGGACCATCGAAGACATCGACAAGGGGATGAAGCTTGGAACGGGATACCCGATGGGGCCGTTCACGCTGCTCGACTACGTCGGCCTCGACACCACCTACTACATCGCCAACATCATGTTCGAGGAGTATCGCGAGCCGGCCTATGCACCGCCGCCGCTGCTGAAGCGCATGGTCCTGGCGGGGCGACTTGGACGCAAGTCAGGCCAGGGCTTCTACAAATACTAGGGTGCTAGCTTTTTCTGTTTGAGGGTCACCAGCAGGCGTTCGGCCTGCTGTTTGAACTCCCGGTCTTCGGGGATCCAGGCAGGGTCGGGCTGTGCGTCGAGGACGCGTTGCAGTTCGGCCATCGCTTCGGCCTTTCGATCGAGCCCCAGGAGAGTCTCGGCGAGGAAGAACCGCGAGGAAATGCTGTTGACGTTGTAGGTCAGCGAGCGTCGCAGGTGCTCCTCCGACTTCTTGCGGCTGCCGCCAAAGAGCGATGGCACCTTGAAATACCAGCGGCCGAGCGCACGGTCGGCGGACCCCTGCTGGAATGCGGGATCGAGGCTCAGCACCTTCAGCAACGTATCCCGGATCTCTCGATCTGTACTTCAGGCCCTGTCGTAGCCCGAACGATTCGGCGAGGGCGCCCATGTTCGCCGCCATCCAGAAATGCCCTTCCGGCTTGCCGGGCTCGATCGCGGCTGCGGAACGGCCGGTCGCGACGCCGGACTCGAGGAAGCCCTTGCGCTCCGCTGCCGGCGCGTGGCCCCCGAGCCAGTACCTGGGCGCGCGCCAGCTTCCACGCGGCTTCGAAATCGCGCGGGTTCGCCTGTAGCCGGCGTTCCCAAATCCCCGCCGCCTGCCGGGCACTCGCGATCTGTTCGCGCTGCGCGTACAGTCCGTCCGCGTCAGCCGTCTGCGCCGTGATCCCGAAAATGGCGAGATAGAATACGAGAATGCAGGACATCATCGGTCGGCTGCTCGCGGAGATTGGTGAAGATACGTCGCGCGAAGGTCTGCTCGATACTCCCAAGCGCGTCGAGAAGTCGTTCCGCTTCCTGACGAGCGGTTACAAGGCCGACGTGGACGAGGTCATCAACAACGCCTTGTTCACCGTGGATTATAACGAGATGGTGATTGTGAAGGACATCGACTTCTACAGCCTTTGCGAGCACCACCTCCTGCCGTTCTTCGGCAAGTGCCACGTCGCCTATATCCCCAATGGTCGCGTCCTCGGTCTCAGCAAGATTCCCCGGGTGGTCGAGATCTTCTCGCGCCGCCTGCAGGTGCAGGAGCGGCTCACCAACCAGATCGCGGCCACGATCCTCGAGAAGGTCAGGCCCCTCGGCGTCGGGGTGGTGCTCGAGGCCACCCACCTCTGCATGTCGATGCGCGGTATCCAGAAGCAGAACTCCGCGGCGGTCACGAGCGCGATGCTCGGTTCATTCCGAAGCGATGCGCGCACGCGGTCCGAGTTCCTCTCGCTGATCAAGGGACGGCAGTAATGCGGAAGAGCATCGCGGCGATCGCCTGCCTGTTACTGCTGACGACCGGAGCGGATGCGCAGCGGCGCACGACCAAAAAGCCACCGCCGCCGGTTCCACCCAAGGTGGAGCCGGCCAAGGTGCAGTGCCGTGAGTCGCTCGGCACAGGCGTGCGCACGAAAGCGTCCTACTGCTTCATTCTCGCCGGGCGAGATCCCGCCGAAGGCGTCCTGGTGACCGTGCCCTCGCATACCGGGACCGCCAAGCTGATATTCGATCTGCACAACCGGCACACCTACTCTGAAGAGGACGTCAAGCTCGGTCGAGGCTTCGCGGCCTACACCTCCGTGATCGGCGTGTTGACGATGACGGGTGATTGCTCGGACGGGGCGCGGTGCGCAGTGAGTTCAGGAAGGCGGCGGACCTCTTCGAGCGCATCGGCGGCGGCGCCGGTCCTGGCGGCGTCAAAGCGGTCGCGCCGATCGGTCAGGAAACTGTGTCGATCGACATTCCGGCCGGGATTACGCAGGTCAGCATGCTCGGCGAAGTCATGGACGCGCTGACCTCGATCGGCCGCGAGTCGGCCTCGCCCGGGCGTCCGGTCGCGATCGTCAGCAACGTCCGGGTCGAATACCGGCCCGGCAAGTAGCGGTCAGTGCCGGCCGGTCGTCCAGTCGTGACGAGCGACGATCATCTTCATTTCCAGCAACTCGATCAAAGAGCGGCAGCGCGCCAGCAACCCGTGACGCTCGAGGAGCGCCTGCTTTTCGAGCGGCTCGAGTTCCATGTATTGCGCCAGCGCGTTGACGACATCCTCATCGGCCATCGCGGGCGCGACAGCGGCTTCGGCGCCCCGGCCCTGTGACTGGGGCACGAGGAGCGCCTCCAGGCGACGTCTTGCCGCCCGGATTTCCTCGCGCTCGGCCTCGATCACCGGCTCGTGCAGCGTCTCAACGTGCGCGATGCGATAGCTGCGCGACGCGTCCTCATCCAGGATCCTGAACTTCTCCAGACCGCGCAGGACGATGTTGTAGCGGCCGTCGGGGAGGCGTTCGTGATGCGTGATCAGCCCGGCGCAGCCGATCGGGTAGACGGGCGGGCGCCCTTCGTAGTCGCCTTCCCAGCCCGGGCGCAGCAGCACCATCCCGATCAGCCGGTCGCCATCGAGAGCGTCCATCACCATTTCCCGATACCGTGGCTCGAAGACGTGCAGCGGCAGGAACACGTTCGGGAACAGCACCACGTTGGGCAGCGGAAAGACGGGGAGGGCAGGGGGCAGCATCAGACGCGTCGGCGCCGCCAACCGGTGAGGAATCCGCCGAGCTCGACGAGACCCAAGGCTGTCAATGGATCGTCCTGCTCTTGTTGTCCATGTAGTCCATGAGCACGTAGCGGCCCAGAGTACGCGGCGTGGTGAAGTAGGCCTTGCCGTGGCAGATCTGCGCGACCTTCCGCACAAACGCAATCAGATCCGGATCGCGGGCGAGCATGAACGTGTTGATCATGATTCCCGCTTTGCGGCAGGCCGCCACCTCGGCGAACGTCTCCGACACGATGAAGGGATCGAGTCCGAAGGCGTTGCGATAGATATGGCCATCCGGACGTGTCAGCGCGGACGGCTTGCCGTCGGTGATCATCACGATCTGGCGCATGTCCTTCTGCTGGCGCTCGAGGATGCGGCGGGCGAGGCGGAGCCCCTCGCGGGTATTGGTGTAGTAGGGCCCGACGCGGACCCTGGCCAGCTGTGACAGCGGGATCTCTTCGGCCGAATCATGAAAGAGGACGCATTTCAGCGCATCGCCCGGATACTGCAGTTTGACGAGGTTCGCGAGCGCCAGGGCGACCCGCTTGGCCGGCGTGAAGCGGTCCTCACCATAGAGGATCATGCTGTGGCTGCAGTCGAGCATCAGCACGGTCGCGCATGAGCTCTGGTACTCGCCCTGGGCGACCATGAGATCTTCGTAGTCGACGTCCAGCGTGCCTCGCCTGACGGCGTTCAGCACTGTTCCGGCGGCGTCGAGATTCATGGTGTCGCCGAATTCGTATGGTTTGGGCGCGCCGCTCGCCTCGATGCCGGTGGCCATCTCACGCGTGTCGTGACGCCCGAAGCTGCTCTTGCCGATCGATCCCATCAGGTCGCGCAGCGCGCGGTAACCGAGAAAGTCGAGACTCTTGTCGGTAATCTCGAAGCGGACCTGGCCGGCCTCGCCGGCGGAGCCTCCGCCCTGCCGCCGCTGTTGCTCGGCCGCCAGGTCGGGAGAAGGCGTGATGTAGCCCTGCTGCTGCAGTTTCTGGATGATCCGGTCGACCAGTTCGTCGATCCGCTCCTCGGCATCGTCTGAGGCCTGCCAGTCTTTGCCCAGGAGCTTTTCGAGCATCTCGTCGGGGATCGCGCCGCTCAGGATCGCTTCGAGGATCGCCTCGTGCAGCGCCTGCATCGACTGGCCGTCGTCCTCACCGGGTATGCCGTACGGATCCTCGAACCCGCTGCCGAGCAGGGTGTCCGAGAGACGCGACAGCAGGTCCTCGAGATTGAGGTCATCGAGGTCCTCCGGGCGGTACTTGGTGTAGCGATACTTCATGTTCGCTAGTTGTAATACTTCTTCTTGTTGCCGGACGGCAGCTCACGTTCGAGGAGCGAGTCGGCCTGAGACGCACGCTGCGGGCGTCGTGGCGGCTCGATGCCGTGATACTGCCAATCGTCCGACCGGCTGATCTTCTTCTGGGCATAGAGCCCCTCGAGCACGAAATCGACGGCCGCGGCCAGAACCGCCGGCGGGGCGCCCGTGGCGATGCCTGTCTGCCGCGCGAGGTCATGCAGGCCCTGGACCGGCGCGGTCCGTTCGAGCAGCTTCTCTGCACTGAGAGTGTCGTCCACCTGGATCGTGCCGCCCAGCTCGAACCACTCACCGACGTGGGCGTAGTCCACGGCGGCGAAGATCCCCGTGAAGACGGTGCCGACGGCCGAACGGATGATCTCCCGTGCGACCGCGTCGGCGCCGCGAAGCTCGCCCTCGTACTCGAGCTCGAACTTGCCGGTGATGGCGGGCAGCGCCGCGTAGATGTCGGTCACGCGCGGGGCCACGACCGCCTCCCGGGCCAGCAGGGCGCGCCGCTCGGCATTCGAGATCACGTTCTCGAGCAGCGAGATCGGCAGCCGCTGGCTGACGCCCGAGCGCTTGTCGACACGGGAGTCCTGACGCGCCTGGAAGGCGACCTCTTCGACGATCTCGCGCACGAAGTCAGCGATGTGCAGATCGAGGTGGCCGGAGCGCGACGTCCAGGCTTCCTGCGTCGTGATCGACATCCCGGCATGGCGGGTGACCGGGTAGTGCGTGCGAATCTCCGATCCGATCCGGTCCTTGAGCGGGGTGATGATCTTGCCGCGCGCCGTGTAGTCCTCGGGGTTCGCGCTGAAGACCATCATCACGTCGAGCGGCAGCCGGACCGGGTAGCCCTTGATCTGCACATCCCCCTCCTGGAGGATGTTGAAGAGGCCAACCTGGATCTTGCCGGCCAGGTCGGGCAGCTCGTTGATCGCGAAGATGCCGCGATTCGAACGGGGCAGCAGCCCATAGTGCATCGTGAGCTCGTCGGCGAGATGCAGGCGAGAGCGTGCCGCCTTGATCGGATCGAGATCGCCGATCATGTCGGCAATCGTGACGTCCGGGGTGGCGAGCTTTTCGACGTAGCGATCGTCACGCGCCAGCCAGTCGATCTCGAGGGCATCGCCCTCCTCCCGAACGCGGTGGCGGCATGCGGCACAGAGCGGCGCCAGCGGATCGTCGTGGATCTCGCAGCCGGGGATCACCGGCACCTCCTCGTCGAGCAGCGTCGTCAGGGCGCGAAGGATGCGGCTCTTCGCCTGCCCGCGCAGACCCAGGAGGATGAAATTGTGCTTCGAGAGGACGGCGTTCACGATCTGTGGCACGACCGTGTCGTCGTAACCGATGATGCCGGGGAAGAGCGGCGCGCCGCTGCGCAGCCGCTCGATCAGGTTCTCGCGGATCTCGTCTTTGACGGAGCGTCGGTTGACGCTGCCGGCAGCTACCGCCGCGCGTAATTGTCCAAGGGTGCCGGGTCGGGAGGGCATGCTCGCATATTACCCGAGAAACGAAAGCGGCTAAGATGCGGCCGTGCCCATCGTCTACGCGCATCGCGGCGGCGCCGCGCTGCGCCCCGAGAACACCATCGCGGCCTTCGATCATGGCATGGCGCTCGGCGCGGATGGCCTCGAGTTCGACGTTCATCTTTCGAGTGACGGCGTGGTCGTGATCCACCATGACAAGACGCTGGAGCGGACGACGAGCGGTCGCGGCGAGCTGGCGCGACACACGGCGGCTGAGCTCGCGAAGTTGGATGCGTGCTGTCACTTCGCCGATCCGAGCGGCCGCTATCCCTATCGCGATACAGGCTTCGGCGTGCCGACGTTGCGCGAGGTCCTCCATCGCTATCCCCACGCGGAGCTCATCGTCGAGTTGAAGCGAAGCGGACCGCGGCTGGCGCATGCGGTGGTGGATGAGATCCGTGCCGCACGAGCCGTCGATCGCGTTGCCGTCGGTTCATTTCACTCGAGTGCGCTGAGGGCCGTTCGTGCCTATGAGCCTGCGCTGCGCACGGGCGCCGCGGCGATCGAAACCCGCTGGGCTCTGTACCGATCGTGGGTGGGCTGGCCGCTCGGGCGGACGCCGTACCGCGAATTCCAGGTGCCGACGCGCTCGGGTCCGACACCGATCGTGACCCGCCGCTTCGTGAATCACGCCCATCGCGCCGGAGTCCCCGTAAAGGTCTGGACGGTGAACACCGCCGATGAGATCAGGCGCCTCGTCTCCTACGGCGTCGACGCGGTGATCACGGACCGCCCGGACGTGGCTCGGGTGGTGATCCCTCGCTGAGTAGCGGAGGCGCGCCGTGGGGATACAATAGGTGGGATATACAAGCCCAAGAAATTCCCCTGAGGATTCATACGCAATGAGGAATCAACCCGCGAAGGACAGCTCCGAGCTGGAAGCCGTCGAACAACGCGAGTGGCGCGAGTCGCTCGATTACGTCATCCAGCAGGGCGACCGCGGCCGCGTCCAGCGCCTGCTCGCCGGCCTTCGTCACCAGGCCCGCATGGCCGGTGTGGCGCTTCCCTTCACCGCCGTCACCGCCTACGTCAATTCGATCCGCGCCGAGGAAGAGACACCCCTTCCGGGCAGCCAGGAAGTCGAGCGCCGCATCAAGAGCCTCGTCCGCTGGAACGCGATGGCGATGGTCGTTCGCGGCAATCGTCTCTCCGAGGGGATCGGCGGTCACATCTCGACCTACGCTTCGGCGGCGACCCTCTACGAAGTCGGCTTCAATCATTTCTTCAAAGGCAAGAAGGACAACGAAGGCGACATCATCTATTTCCAGGGGCACGCCTCGCCCGGCATCTACGCCCGCGCCTTTCTCGAAGGGCGGATCTCGGTCGAGCAGCTCCACAACTTCCGCCGCGAGCTTGCCGCCGGCGGCGGGCTGTCGTCGTATCCGCATCCGTGGCTGATGCCGGAGTTCTGGGAGTTCCCAACCGTCTCGATGGGCCTTGGGCCGATCATGGCGATCTACCAGGCGCGCTTTCAGCGTTACCTCGAAGACCGCGGTCTGAAGAAGCCGACCAAGCAGAAGGTCTGGGCCTTCCTCGGCGACGGTGAGACCGATGAGCCCGAGGCGCTCGGGGCCATCAGCCTGGCGTCACGCGAGAAGCTCGAGAACCTGATCTTCGTCATCAACTGCAACCTGCAGCGCCTCGACGGACCGGTGCGCGGCAACGGGCAGATCATCCAGGAGCTCGAGGCGGTGTTCCGCGGCGCCGGGTGGAACGTCATCAAGGTGATCTGGGGCAGCGACTGGGATCCGCTGCTGGCGAAGGACCACGACGGACTGCTCGCCAAGCGGATGGGCGAAATCGTCGACGGTCAGTATCAGAAGTACGCGGTTGAGAGCGGCGCCTACCTGCGCGAGCATTTCTTCGGAACCGACCCCCGGCTGCTCGAGATGGTCAAGCACCTCTCCGACGACCAGTTGAAGCGCCTGCGCCTCGGCGGCCACGATCCGGTGAAGGTCTACAACGCCTACAAGGCGGCGACCGAGCACACCGGTCAGCCGACCGTCATCCTGGCGCGCACGATCAAGGGCTACGGCCTCGGCGAAGCGGGCGAGGGCAAGAACATCACGCACCAGCAGAAGAAGATGAACGAGAGTGACCTGCGCTCGTTCCGGACGCGGTTCGGCATCCCCGTCTCTGACGAAGAGATCGCCGACGCCCCGTTCTACCGGCCGGCCGACGACAGCCCCGAACTGCAGTACATGCGGGAGCGGCGCAAGATGCTCGGCGGCTTCGTCCCGTCGCGCAGCGTCAAGGTCGAGCCGATCAACGCACCGATCGACCCGATTTTCGAAGAGTTCTTCACCGGCACCGGCGACCGCAAAGCCTCGACCACGATGGTGTTCGTGCGGCTGTTGTCACAGCTGCTGCGCAACAAGGAGATCGGCGACCTGATCGTCCCGATCGTCCCCGACGAAGCACGCACCTTCGGGATGGAGTCGCTCTTCCGGGCAGTCGGTATCTACTCGCACGTCGGCCAGCGCTACGAGCCGGTCGACATGGATACCCTGCTCTACTACAAGGAAGCCACCGACGGCCAGATCCTGGAGGAAGGGATCACCGAGGCGGGGTCGCTGTCGTCCTTCGTCGCAGCCGGCACCGCCTACGCGACCTACGGCGTCAATACGATCCCGTTCTTCATCTTCTATTCGATGTTCGGGTTCCAGCGCGTCGCCGATCTGATCTGGGCGGGCGCGGACTCGCGGATGCGCGGCTTCCTGCTCGGCGCCACCGCAGGCCGCACCACCCTGGCGGGCGAAGGGCTGCAGCACCAGGACGGGAACAGTCACGTCTACTCGCTCGCGACGCCGAACTGCATCTCGTACGATCCGGCCTACGCCTACGAGCTGGCGGTGATCATCCAGGACGGTATCCGCCGGATGTACCGCGACCAGGAGAGCATCTTCTATTACCTGACCGTCATGAACGAGCAGTACCAGATGCCGGCGATGCCGGAAGGCTCGCGTGAAGGCATTCTCAAGGGCATGTATCGCTTCAGCAAGGCTGCCAACGGCAAGGCCAAGCTGAAGGCGCAGTTGCTCGGCAGCGGCACCATCCTCAACGAAGTGCGCGCCGCCGCCGGCCTGCTCGAAAAGTACGGCGTCGCCGCTGATGTGTGGAGCGTGACGAGCTACAACGAGCTCTATCGTGAAGCCCATGCCTGCGATCGCTGGAACATGCTCAATCCCGGCGCGACCCCGAAGGTGCCCTATGTGACGCAGGCGCTGAAAGACACGCAGGGCGTGATCGTGGCCGCATCCGACTACCTGAAGGTGCTGCCGGCATCGATCGACCGCTGGATGCCGCGCCGCGTGCGCTCGCTCGGGACCGACGGCTTCGGCCGCAGCGAGGCACGCAAGGAGCTGCGCGAATTCTTCGAGGTCGAGTCGCGATACGTCGCGCTCGCGACGCTCGCCGAGCTGGCGCAGAACGGCGAGATCGAGACGAAAGTCGTCGCCCAGGCGATGAAGGATTTCGGGATCGACCCGAACAAGAAAAACCCCGCAAAAGACTAGGCGAAGCCGGGCCGAGACGTAGCCACGATTATCGGCGCTTCGTGCTGGGCCGAAGGCCCTTCGTAAACGGTCGGACAGCGAACTATGGCAACTGAATTCAAGATTCCCGAACTGGGCGAGAACGTAACTGCCGGAGACGTCGTCCGGATCCTGGTAAAGGCCGGTGACACCCTGGCGAAAGACCAGGCGGTGCTCGAGCTCGAGACCGACAAGGCGACGATCGAAGTCCCGTCTGACGTCGCCGGCACCGTCCGCGAGATCAAGGTCAAGCAGGGCGACAAGGTCAAGGTCGGGCAGCTGGTCCTCACGGTGGACGACGCCGCCGGTGCAGCGGCGCCGGCCAAGGGTGCCAAAGCGAGCCCGGCGGCAGCGGCGGACGCACCCAAGCAGCAACCGGCCGCAGCTGCCGAAGAAGGCGGGATGAGCCAGAAGGCTTCGGCCGATCCGCAGGCAGAAGCCGGCGGCACCGCGCGCGCCCAGAACGACCGCGGCGAAGGCCAGGCCGCGCAGCCCGAGGCGCAGGCAGCCGACGTCCAAACCGGCACAGACGTTCAGCAGGCCGAGGAGGCTCCGCGTCAGAAGCGCGGCGAAGTGGTGGACATCAACCGCGGCGGACGCCAGGCTCCAGCGGCGGCCCCAGTGGGTGACGAGCCGCCGACGCCGGCAGGCCCACCGCCGCCGGCGGCGCCTTCGGTCAGGCGGATGGCCCGCGAGCTTGGTGTCGACATCTCCCAGGTGAGTGGCAGCGGCGAAGGCGGCCGCATCAGTACCCGAAGACCTGCAGGCGTTCGTGAAGGGCGTCATGACGGGTTCGACTCCGCACGGTGCGCCTGGGGCGCTCACCGCCGGGCCCAGCCTGCCCGACTTCAGCAAGTGGGGCGAGATCGAACGCAAACCGATGAGCAATATCCGCCGCAAGACGGCGGAGCACCTCGGACATGCGTGGCATGTGATCCCGCACGTGACCCAGCACGACAAGGCCGACATCACCGCCCTCGAAGCACTGCGCAAGGAGTACGGTCCGCAGGCGGAGAAGGCGGGCGGAAAACTGACGATGACGGCGATTGCCTTGAAGATCGTGGCGGCGGCGCTCCGGAAGTTTCCACAGTTCAACGCGTCCATCGACCAGGCCCGCAACGAGATCATCTACAAGAAGTCCGTGCATATCGGGGTCGCTGCCGACACCGAGCGCGGACTGCTCGTCCCGGTCGTTCGCGACGTCGACGGCAAGGGGATTTTCCAGCTGTCCGCGGAGCTGGCGAAACTGAGCGAGAAGGCGCGGTCCGGCAAGCTGTCGCTCGACGAGATGCAGGGTGGTGGCATGACGATCACCAATCTCGGCGGGATCGGGGGCACGTCGTTCACGCCGATCGTGAACTGGCCCGAGGTGGCGATTCTCGGGGTCTCGCGCGGGGCGCAGGAGCCGGTCTGGGATGGTTCGTCGTTCCAGCCGCGGCTGATGTTGCCGCTGTCGCTGTCATACGATCACCGCGTGATCGACGGCGCGGATGCGGCGCGCTTCCTGCGCTGGGTCTGCGACGCCTTCGAGCAGCCGTTCATTCTGTCCCTCTAGCACGTGCGATGTGCGATGTGCGACGTGCGAAGTGCTGTGCGACGTTCGACGTCCGACGTGCTGTGCGAGGTGCGACGGGCCGGACCGCACGTTGCACGTGGCACCGCACGTTGGACGTAGCACGCAGCACAGCACCTCGCACCTAGCACGCAGCACTTAGCACTTAGCAACTTATGGCCATGGCTTCTACTCAACTCGCAGTGATCGGTGCCGGCCCGGGGGGATACGCGGCGGCGTTCTACGCCGCCGACCTCGGGATGCAGGTCACGCTCATCGACCCGTCCACCAATCCTGGCGGCGTCTGTCTCTATCGCGGGTGCATACCGTCCAAGGCGCTCCTGCACGTCGCCGACGTCCTCAACGAAGCGAAGCACGCCAAGGACTGGGGCATCTCGTTCGGTGCGCCGACAATCGACATCGACCGGCTCCGCGCGTTCAAGACCAAGGTCGTCACGCAGCTGACTGGCGGTCTCGGGCAGTTGTCGAAGCAGCGCAAGATCACCTACCTCCAGGGCACGGCCGCGTTCGTGGATGCCAAGACGCTCGAAGTCACGACCGAGGCCGGCACGAAGGAGCGGCTCACGTTCCAGCACGCCATCATCGCCACCGGATCGCATCCGGCGAAGGTGCCCGGTCTTTCGATCGACAGCCCGCGCGTCATGGATTCGACGACCGCACTGGACCTTCCTGACATCCCCAAGTCGCTGCTCGTGGTCGGAGGCGGGTACATCGGCCTCGAACTCGGGAGCGTCTACGCCGCGCTCGGCACAAAAGTGACGGTCGTCGAGATGACCGGCGGACTGCTGCCGGGCGCCGATCGTGACCTCGTGAACGTGCTCGCCAAGCGCATCGAATCGATCTGTGAGGCGGTCTTGCTGAACACGAAGGTGGTCGGCATGAAGGCCCAGAAGAACGCCGTCGCGGTGACGTTCGAACTGCCCGCGGCCGAAGGGCAGCAGGCCGGCGAGAAGAAGGAACAGATCTTCGACCGCGTCCTCAGTCTCGATCGGCCGCCGGCCCAATCCCGTTGCCGGCATCGAGCACACCGGGGTGGTGGTCAACCAGCGCGGATTCATCGAGGTGAGCCCGTCGCTGCAGACGGCCGAGCCGGCCATTTACGCGATTGGCGACGTGGTCGGTGAACCGATGCTCGCGCACAAGGCATCGCATGAGGGTCGGACGGCGGTCGAAGCGATCGCCGGGCAAAAGGTGGCGTTTGAGCCGCTGGCGATTCCGGCCGTTGTCTTCACCGATCCTGAACTGGCGTGGTGCGGCCTCACCGAGGCCGACGCCCAGAAGCAGAAACGAGAGGTCACCGTCGCCCGGTTCCCCTGGGGCGCCTCGGGCCGATCCTTGACACTCGACCGGTCAGACGGCCTCACCAAGCTCCTCATCGACCCCAAAACCGAACGCATCCTCGGCGTCGGCATCGTCGGCCCTGGGGCCGGCGAGTTGATTGCCGAAGGCGTCCTGGCGGTGGAGATGGGCGCCAATGCCACCGACTTGAAGCTGAGCATCCACCCGCATCCCACCTTGTCGGAAACGCTCATGGAGTCTGCGGAAGTCTTCTTCGGCCACGCGACGCACGTCTTCCGTCCGCGACGGAAGAACGCGTGAGCAGGATTACGACCTCACGCTTCCTGGTCAAGCCTCGCAGCCGCGTCCGGCTGAAGCAGTACGACCCTGCCGATATCGCGCCGTTTGGCAGCGAAGAGGAAGCCAAGGGCCTGCTGAAGAAGGCGACCAAGCGGCTCCATCAGCTCACCGAGATCCTCTACGCCCAGGACTGCTGGTCGCTGCTCCTGATCTTCCAGGCGATGGACGCGGCGGGGAAGGACAGCGCCATCAAGCACGTGATGCGCGGTCTCGACCCGAAGGCGACGCAGGTCTTCAGCTTCAAGGAGCCGTCATCGGAGGAACTCGATCATGACTTCATGTGGCGGTCGCTGAAGTCCATGCCCGAGCGCGGGCGGATCGGGGTGTTCAACCGGTCCTACTACGAGGAAGTGCTGGTCGTGCGGGTCCACCCGGAGCTGTTGCAGAAGCAGCACCTGCCCGACGCGCGCGTAAACTCACGCATCTGGACGCAGCGCTACGAGGATATCCGCGACATCGAGCGCTACTTGTGCCGCAACGGCACGATCATCCGCAAGTTCTATCTGAACGTGTCACGCGCCGAGCAGCGGCGCCGGTTCCTCGCGCGGCTGGACGATCCGGCGAAGAATTGGAAGTTCTCGATCAACGATGTCAACGAGCGGGTCCACTGGACCAAGTACATGCACGCCTACGAGGCGGCCATCGGCGCGACCAGCAGCGGGACCGCGCCCTGGTATGTGATTCCGGCCGACAATAAGTGGTTTACGCGTCTCGCCATCGCGGAGGTCGTCATCGAGGCGCTGGAGAGTCTCGACCTGCAGTTCCCGCCGGTCGACCGCCGCAAGCGACGCGAGCTGTCGGAAGCTCGACGCCGACTCCGCGCTACCTAACGCAGGCGCGCGCACCTGCAGAAATCGCAATCGCGCGTCGAGGCTTTCCATTCCAGCGCGTCGGCTTCGTATGCGGCCGTCTGCTCGTGGGCGTGGTAGGAGCTGCGGACGAGCGGCCCCGACTCGATGTGGCCGATGCCAAGCTCGAGCCCGATGCGCTTCAGCTCGTCGAATTCGGCCGGCGTGTAATACCGGGACATCGCCAGGTTGGCGAGCGAGGGGCGCAGATACTGGCCGATGGTGACGATCTGGCAGCCGACCCGGCTCAGATCGCGCAGGGTCTCGACGACCTCATCCCACTCTTCACCCAGTCCGACCATCAGGCCTGACTTGGTCGGGATGCCGGGGGCATACGCGCGTGACCGCTCGAGGACCTGGAGCGCGCGATCGTAGCGGCCGCCTGGCCGTGCGATACGGTACATGCGCGGCACCGTTTCGATGTTGTGGTTGAGCACGTCTGGTTTCGCGTCCAGCACGGTGTGCAGCGCAACCTCATCACCTTTGAAATCAGGGATCAGGACTTCAATGCGGCACGCCGGGATTCGGGCGCGCGTCTCCGCGATGGTTCGGGCGAAGTGGCCGGAACCGCCGTCCGGCAGGTCATCGCGGTCCACTGACGTCACGACGACATAAGCCAGTTCCATGGCGTGGATCGCACTCGCTACCTTGACCGGCTCATCGGCATCCGGTGCCTTGGGTGCACCGTGGGTAACGTTGCAGTACGCGCACGAGCGCGTGCATGTATCGCCGAGGATCATGAAGGTCGCGGTGCCGTGATGCCAGCACTCACCGATGTTGGGGCAGTTCGCCTCCTCACAAACGGTGTGAAGGCCGAGTGTGCGCATCAGGCCCTTCAGGCGGTGGTAATTCTCGGATCCGGGCGCCCGCACTTTGAGCCACTCGGGCTTGCCGCCGCGAGGCATCTCGTCAGCGCGTTTCTTCCGGCCGCGTATGAAGTTCAGTGGGACAGTCTGCACGGGTAATCTCATTATACTGGGCGCTATGTCCAAGCTTGCGATCAAGTGGCTGGGTCACTCGACGTTCGTGATTACCACTCCAGGCGGGAAGCGGATCGTCACCGATCCGTGGCTCGAGGGCAACCCGGCCTGTCCGCCGGAGCACAAACGCATCGACCAGGCAGATGTCATCCTGCTCTCGCACGGTCACTTCGACCACACCGGTGACGTCGTGAACGTGGCACGTACTACGGGCGCCACTACGCTGGCCGTCTTCGAGCTCTCACAATGGCTCGAACGCAAGGGTGTGCAGAACGTGGTGGGGATGGGCATCGGCGGGACGGCGTCAGTCGCGGGTCTCGAGATCACGATGACGCCCGCGCTTCATACGAGCTCGATCGTCGAGAACGACACGACCGTGTACCTGGGGCTTGCCGCCGGTTTCGTGGTGAAGATGGAAGACGCGCGCTCCTTCTACTTCGCCGGCGACACCGCGCTCTTTGGCGACATGCGGCTGATTGCCGAACTGCACGCGCCGGACATCGCCTTCCTGCCGATCGGGGGACACTACACGATGGGACCCGAAGCCGCCGCGCTCGCCGCGCGCATGCTCGCTGTTCGCCAGGTCGTGCCGATGCACTACGGCACCTTCCCGGTGCTCACGGGCCGGCCTGAGGATCTCGAGCGGCTGGTCAAGCCCTTTGGCATCGACGTGCTCGCGCTCAAACCAGGCGAGACTGCGGAGTGACGCAGTTCAGTACTCCGAAAAGATCCGCCGTAGCTCGTTGATGTCCTTCGTCTTCGCGAGCGCGACCATCAGGAGGATTCTTGCCTTGATCGGGGCGAGATCCTCGCCGGCAACCGTCGACCCTCTTCCACCTCCGCCGGCGATGCGACCGCTGCCGGTTCTGGTCGTCATCACGACCGGTACACCCTTCGTCGCCGCATAGCGCATCCCCTCGCCTTGCGTACCGCTCGTCGCGCCTGCGCCGGCGGTGGCGATGACGATCCCCTGCGCTCCCGCATCGACAGCCGCCTGGATCAAATCGCCGCTCGCGCCCTGGTAGGTGAGCAACACGTCGACGCGCGGCAGTGCCGTCATCGCCGCCACATCGAACTCGCTGTCGGCGGTGTGCCGGCGCTCGACGCGCCGGTAGTAGACGACGCGGTCACGGTCGATCACGCCGAGAAGGCCGTAGCCGCGGGTCTGAAACGTCTGCAGTCTCAGGGCGTCGGTCTTGGTCACCTCGCGGGCCGCGTTGATCTCGTCGTTGAGGACGACCATGACGCCACGTCCCCGCGATGCCGGATCGGCGGCGACGCGAAATCCCTCCAGCAGATTTGCCGCTCCCTCGTAGCCGAGTGTGCTCGGGTTGCGCATCGACCCGACGACTGCCACCGGTCTCGGGTCTCGGACCGTCAGGTTCAGGAAATAGGCCAGTTCCTCCAGGGTGTCGGTGCCGCTCGTTACCACGACGCCCGCAAGAGCACTGTCGCTCCGGAACAACTCATTGATCCGGCGCGCCAGGTTCAGCCACTGATCCATCGTCATGGACGAACTGGCGGTGTTGGCGAACTGTTCGTATTCGGGGGTTGCGAAGCGAGGCAGGTCGGGAATGGCGTTGATCAATTCCTCGGCCGTGAGCCGGCCGCCGGAGCGATTGGAGATGGTGCCGCCAGTCGCGACCAGCCGGACGCGCGGGCTCGCGGCTGCAGGCTTTGTGACGGGAGGACTTTGTGGCGCCGCTGGTGTCGTCACCGGTGCCTGCGGCGACGCCGGCTGCGGACTGGGTGCGGCGTTGGCGGCACATGACAGGGTGGCGCACAAAGACAAGCAGACGGTGGCCGCTAGAGCAGATCGCATGGCCGCAAAGTGTCTGACCTTCGCAGTCCTGTTACACGAGGTGCTGCTCGATCGATGCGATGACATCGTCCACGGTGGCCGACGATGTGTCGACCGTATGATCGGCGAGAGCGTAGAGCGGTTCGCGCATGGCGAGGAGCGAACGCAGATCCGCCATCGCCTGTGGGTGATCCGCCATCGGGCGCCGGTCGCCCTGGCGAACCACGCGATTCCAGTGATCCTCCGGTGATGCCCGCAACCAGACGGTCTTAGCGGCGCGCCGGAGCAACGCGAATGTGTCGGCCGAGGCGACCAGACCGCCGCCGGTTGCCAGGATCATCGGCGTCGACTCTGCCAGCACGTCCTGAAGCACCTCGCGTTCCAGCCGCCGGTAGTAGTCCTCGCCATGCAGCGTAAACAATTCGCCGAGGCTGAGATCGGCAGCCTGCTCGATCTTCTTGTCGAGTTCCACGAATGGAACGCGCCGCCGCCGCGCCAGTTTTCGACCGATCGTGGTCTTGCCGGCGCCGCGGAGTCCGAGCAGCGCAATGACCGGGGCGCTCGCGAGGTCGGCTGTGGACAGCAGTGCGCCGGGCGTGGTCTCGAGTGCCTGCGCCACGTCAGCAAGACGACGAATTGAAATGTTGCCCTGGCCCGCCTCGAGCTGCACGAGGAATCGCGGCGACACACCGGAGCGCTCCGCGATCTCGCGCAAGGTCCAGCCCCGTGACAGTCGTTGGGCGCGTGCGCGCCGTCCAAGCGACGCCAGGATGTCCTCACTCATGTGTGCACTATATTACACAAGTGGCCGTAGACTACGCACTATAGTGCCTTGACACCGTGCGACGCGGACAGATACGCTTGGCCGGATGGCAACCGCAACGCACACCACTCCTGATCGCGTCACTTTCGAACGGACTCCCGAGAAGTACCACCACTGGAAGCTGGCCTTTGACGGCCCCGTGGCAACCCTTTCGATGGACGTGCAGGAGGATGCGGGTCTCTCGCCGGACTACCGGCTCAAGCTGAACTCCTACGACCTTGGCGTCGACATCGAACTGGCCGACGCTATTCAGAGGATTCGTTTCGAACATCCCGAGGTGAAGACGGTTGTCGTGACCAGCCTGAGGGAGCGGATCTTCTGCGCCGGCGCGAACATCTTCATGTTGCGCGGCTCGACGCACAACTGGAAGGTGAACTTCTGCAAGTTCACAAACGAGACGCGCCTCGCGATGGAGGATGCGAGCGAGAACTCCGGGATCAAGTTCCTCGCCGCGCTCAACGGCATCTGCGCCGGCGGCGGCTACGAGCTGGCGCTCGCCTGCGACGAGATCATCCTCGTCGATGACGGCAACTCCGCAGTCAGCCTGCCCGAGACGCCCTTGCTCGCAGTGCTCCCTGGCACCGGCGGTCTCACCCGCGTCGTCGACAAGCGCAAGGTGCGGCGCGACCTGGCCGACTTCTTCGGGACGATCGCCGAGGGCGTGCGTGGCAAGCGCGCCGTCGAGTGGCGCCTCGTGGACGCCGTGTATCCGACCAGCCAGTTCAAGGAGCGCGTGGCGAGGCGCGCGAAAGAGCTGGCCGCGCAATCCGACCGTCCAGCATCAGGCCCCGGTATCGCCCTTGGGCCGCTCAACCCCACGGTCGCGGACGACTCGCTGACCTATTCGGCCGTGACCGTCGAGATCGATCGCGCCCGGCGTGTCGCCACGTTGACTGTGGCTGCACCCGCAGAAGAGCAGCCCACCACGATCGACGGCATCATGTCGGCGGGCGATCAGTTCTGGCCGCTACGGGCGTTCCGGGAACTGGACGACGCGCTGCTGCGTATGCGACTGAACGAGCCGCTGATCGGCACCGTCGTCGTCAAGACAGTCGGTGATCCAGCGGCGGTGCTCAAGGTGGACGAGACCCTTCTGCAGCACCAGGATCATTGGGCCGTCCGCGAGATCATCCACTTCATGAAGCGCACGCTGAAGCGCATGGACCTCACATCGCGCAGCTTCTTCGCGTGGATCGAGCCGGGCAGTTGCTTCGCGGGATCACTGTTCGAGCTCGCGATCGCGGCGGATCGCTCCTACATGCTGGACGATCCGGACCAGCCAAATACGATCGCGCTGTCGGGCATGAACGGCGGCCCATTGCCGATGAGCAACGGCCTCACGCGCCTGCAGACGCGCTTCCTCGGTACACCCGACCGCGTCGACGAAGTGCTGGGCGAGAAAGAGCCGTTCGATGCCCAGGCCGCGATGGACGCCGGCCTCGTGTCGTTCGCGCCAGACGAACTGGACTGGGACGATGAGGTGCGACTGGCTGTCGAAGGCCGTGCGGCATTCTCACCCGACGCGCTCACCGGTATGGAAGCCAACCTTCGTTTCGCCGGGCCCGAGACCATGGAAACCAAGATCTTCGGACGCCTCACCGCGTGGCAGAACTGGATTTTCATCCGCCCGAACGCTGTCGGCGAGGGCGGCGCACTGACGGCCTACGGCACGCAGAAGCGGCCGGAGTTCGATTTCAACCGCACGTAGCACGTAGCACGTAGCACGTAGCACGTAGCACAGCACGTGGCAGGTATGAACGTAGCACGCACATCGCACGTCGCACGTTGCACGTCGCACGTGACAAGGATCGCCCAATGATTTCATCCGAAAAGATTCCGAACAACGTTGGCCTGTCCAGCAACAAGCGCCTGCAGCGGGCGCTGGAGCACTGGCAGCCGCAGTACATCCAGTGGTGGAAAGACATGGGCCCCCAGGGGTTCCAGGACTACCACCAGGTCTACGTGCGCACGGCCGTCAGCGTCGATCCCTCGGGATGGGCGCACTTCGAGATGGTCAAGCTGCCGGAGTATCGCTGGGGAATCTTCCTCGCCGACCCGGTCCACGATCGGCGCATCGGCTTCGGTGACTTCTTTGGCCAACCCGTCTGGCAGGAAGTGCCGGGCGAGTTTCGCAACCAGCTGCGCCGGCTGATCGTGACCCAGGGCGACACCGAGCCGGCATCGGTCGAGCAGCAACGGTGGCTGGGCCAGCGCTGCCCCAGCATGTACGACCTGCGCAATCTGTTCCAGGTCAACGTCGAAGAAGGCCGCCACCTGTGGGCGATGGTCTACCTCCTGCACTCATACTTCGGTCGTGATGGCCGTGACGAGGCCGAGGAGCTGCTCGCGCGCCAGAGCGGCAACCGCGACAAGCCCCGCATCCTCGACGCCTTCAACGAACCGATCGAAAACTGGCTCGACTTCTTCATGTTCACGATGTTCACGGATCGTGACGGCAAGTCGCAGCTGCTCTCACTCTCGGAAAGCTCTCTCGATCCACTATCGCGGACGACGCGCTTCATGCTGACGGAGGAAGCGCACCACATGTTCGTCGGCGAGACCGGGATCGCGCGCATCGTCGAGCGCACCTGTCAGCTGCTGAAGGAAACGAGCTTTTCCGAAGACGTCCGCAAGCTCGGGGGCATCGACATCCCGACGATCCAGAAGTTCATCAACCTGTGGTTCAGCCTGTCGCTCGACCTCCACGGCAATGAGGTGTCGACCAACGCCGCGTCCTACTTCGGCAATGGCCTGAAGGGGCGGGCGCAGGAGGAGAAGTTCGCCGACCACCACGTCGTGGGTGACTCCTACTATGAGCTCGACATGCCGAACGGCAATGGCCTGCGCAAAGAGCAGGTGCCGATGCGTTCCGCGATGAACGAAGTGCTCCGCGACTGGTACGTCGGCGATTGCGAAGCAGGTGTAGCGCGCTGGAACAAGATCTTCGAGCGCCATGGCATGTCCGAGCGGTTGCGTCTGCCCGATCGCAAGTTCAACCGCGGCATCGGGATGTTCCGGGCCCTGCACTTCGAGCCCTCCGGTGCGCCCATCTCCGAGAACGAGTGGCAGCGGCGCCGCAACGAGTGGCTGCCGGCACCGGCCGATCGCGACTACCTACTTAGCATCATGTCGCGGCCGGTTTACGAGCCCGGCAAGTTTGCCAACTACATCGCGCCGCCGCTGCGCGGCGTCAACCGGCAGCCGATCAACTTCGAGTACGTGCGGACCGAACTGTAGATATGGCAACCAAGGTCAACGTCACCATTGCGGACGGCGTCTGCACGATTGAACTCAGCGATCCGCCGGCCAATACCTACTCCTACGAGATGATGCTGGAGATCGACACGGCGGTCCTGTCCGCGCGTATGGACCCCAACGTCCATGTCATCGTCCTGCGCGGCGCGGGAGAGAAGTTCTTCTGCGCCGGCGCGAACATCGGCATGCTCAAGGATGCCGACCCGGAGTTCAAGTACTACTTCTGCCTGCACGCGAACGAGACATTGACGCGGCTTGAACAGACGCCCAAGCTGGTGATCGCCGCACTCAATGGTCACACCGTCGGCGGGGGTCTCGAAGTTGCGATGGCGGCCGACATCCGCATTGCGAAGCAGGGTGGCGGCAAACTCGGTCTTCCGGAAGTCGCGCTTGGCGTCCTGCCGGGCACGGGCGGCACGCAGCGGCTCGCGCGGCTGGTCGGCAAGGCTCGGGCGATCGAGCTGATGGCCACTGGACGGTTGATGTCCTTCGACGAGGCGCTTACGCTCGGCATCGTCACCGAGGTCTGGGGCGACGAGCAGCTGAAGGGACGCAGCTTTCGCCGAGGCGGTCCACGACTACGCCAAAACGTTTACGCCGCCGCACAAGGCCAGCAAGGCGGTGGGCCGGATGAAGCGCGCCGTGCAGTCTGGCGCAGAAGCTGGATTTCTCGAGGGACTCTCGATCGAGCGCGAGTTGCAGCAACTGCTTTTCCAGGGTGACGACGCGAAGGAAGGCATCGCGGCGAATCTCGAGAAGCGGCCAGCGAAGTTTACTGGCCGTTGAAACGATCAGGGCCTTCGGCCCGCAGCTAACCAGTCAGGGCGTGTAAATGGCAGTCGCAAGCGCTGATCAGAAACAACTCTTCATCAACAACGAATGGCGCCCCGCGGCGTCGGGTAAGACGATGGACGTCATCAACCCGGCGACCGAAGAGGTGTGCGCGAGCGTGGCATCAGCCGATGCCCAGGACCTGGACGCGGCGGTCAGTGCGGCCCGTGCGGCGTTCAACGGGCCGTGGGGCGCGATGTCGGCGCGTGAGCGCGGACGGCTGGTGCGCAAGCTGGGCGAGCGGCTCATGGAGCGCGCCGACGAGTTTGCGCGTCTCGAGACGCTGCACAACGGCAAGCCGATCTCCGAATCCCGGCACGTCGAAATTCCTGCGGCCGCTGAGTGCTTCGAGTATTACGGCGGATGGTCCGACAAGGTCATGGGGGAGACCATCCCCGTGAAGGGCAACTACCTCAATTACACGCTGCGTGAGCCACTCGGTGTGTGCGCCGCGATTGTCCCCTGGAACTTCCCGCTGCTGATCGCGGTGTGGAAGATCGCTCCCGCGCTTGCTACCGGCAACACCATCATTATCAAACCCGCCAGCCAGACACCGCTGACCGCGCTCGCCCTTGGCGAGATTGCGATCGAGGTCGGCTTGCCACCCGGCGTGTTGAATGTTCTGACCGGACCCGGCGCGAAGCTCGGGCAGGCCATCGTCGAGCACCCCGGCATCGACAAGATCGCGTTCACGGGCGATACCTCCACCGGCAAGGGCATCATGCGCGGTGCAGCCGAAACGCTGAAGAAGATCACCCTGGAGCTTGGCGGCAAGTCGCCGAACATCGTCCTTGCCGATGCGGATATCGAATCGGCCATTCGTGGCGTCGCCGTGGGCATCTTCTACGGCAAGGGTGAGGTGTGCGCCGCCGGTTCCCGATTGCTGGTGGACAAGTCGATCAAGAGCGAGTTCATCGACAAGCTCGCCGCCAGGACGAAGAAGATGGTGGCCGGGGATCCCATGGATCCCAAGACGCGCCTCGGCGCGCTGTCGTCAAAGAAGCAGATGGAGACCGTTCTCCGCTATATCGAATCCGCCAAAAAGGAAGGTGCCACGCTCGTGGCGGGCGGCGAGCGCAGCGACATCGGCACCGGTAAGGGCTTCTTCATGCAGCCAACGGTGTTCGCGGACGTCCAGCCGGACATGACGATTTCACGCGAGGAGATCTTCGGACCCGTTCTCGCGGCCATCGAGTTTGCGGATCTCGATGAGGCCATTGCGCGCGCGAACGATACACCGTACGGACTCGCCGCCGGCGTCTGGACCAAGGACGTGAAGAAGGCGCACTACGTCGCGCGCAAGCTCCAGGCCGGCACCGTCTGGATCAACACCTACAACGTCTACGACACCGCCACCCCGTTCGGCGGCTACAAGCAGAGCGGCTTCGGCCGCGAAATGAGCGCGCACGCACTCGAGCACTACACCCAGGTCAAGTCGGTCTGGGTCGACTTGAACATGTAGTGCCGAGAGGCTTTCATATGCAAGTGATCGACGCGCATATCCACATCCAGCCTTTTCACATGATGAAGCCGGACGTGCAGGTCACGTTCTGGCAGAAGAAGACGAATCGGGCCGAACTCGAGTCATTTGCCGCCGACCCCGGCAAGCTGCTTCGGCAGATGGATGACGACGGTGTCGAGCGTGTCGGGTTGATCAACTACGTAAGCCCTGACGTCATGGGGTTCACAAGCGAAGTGAACGAGTGGATGATGAATTACGCGGCCGCGGACCGGTCGCGGCTCATCCCGTTCGGCTCGGTGCACCCTGCCTTCACTGACGATGTCGGTGGCGAGACCGACCGTGTCATCGAGATGGGGGCACGGGCGCTGAAGGTGCATCCTCCGCATCAGATGTTTCGGGCCAACGCCTATCAAGCCGAGTTCCCGAAGCTCGCCGAGCTCTACTCGCGTGCCGAGGCCGCCGGCATCCCCGTTACCATCCATACCGGTACCTCCGTGTTCCCCGGGGCCCGCAGCCGCTTTGGCGATCCGATGGATGTGGATGATGTGGCGATCGACTTTCCGAAGCTGAAGATCCTGCTCGCGCACGGCGGCCGGCCGCTCTGGATGGAAGCGGCCTTCTTCGTCGTCCGGCGTCACCCGAACGTGTTCCTCGAGATCTCCGGGATCCCACCGTCCAAGCTGCTCGAGTATTTCCCGCGCCTGGAGGATCTGGCCGGCAAGGTGGTGTGGGGGACCGACTGGCCGAGTCCGGGCATCAAGTCGATGCGGCAGAACGTCGACCAGTTCCTGGCACTGCCGCTCGGCGACGAGACGAAGCGCAAGATTCTTTACGACAACGCCCTGCGCGTGTTCTGATTCCAAAGGCATGAAGGATCCGCTGCTCGCCTGGCGCAAGGAATTCCCGATCCTCGATACCTGCACGTACCTGGTGAGCCATTCACTGGGCGCGATGCCGCGGCGGACCTCGACCTACCTGCAGCAGTTCGCGGACGAGTGGTCAACGCGAGGCGTGCGGGCCTGGAGCGAGGGTTGGTGGGAGGTCGGGCGCACCACCGGTGACCTGTTGACGCCGGTGCTCGGCGTCAAGCCCGGCACGATCTCGATGCACCAGAACGTAACGGTTGCGATGGCGATCATCGCTTCGTGTCACCGCTTCGACGGTCCACGCAACCGGATCGTGATGACCGACCTCGAGTTCCCTTCGAACCTGTATCTCTTCGAGGGATTCCGTCGCTATGGCGCCGACATCGTCCACCTCAAGTCGCCCGACGCGATGCGAACCGACCTCCAGGCGATCCTCGACGCGATCGACGAGCGAACGGCGCTGGTGCCGCTCTCGTACGTGCTGTTCAGGAGCGCCTACATCCAGGACGCCGCGGCCGTGATCGAGAAAGCGCACCGTGTCGGTGCGCAGGTGATCCTCGACGTGTACCAGGCGGCGGGTACCGTTCCGCTCGAGATCGAGAAGCTGGGCGCTGATTTCGCGGTGGGCGGTTCGGTGAAGTGGCTGTGCGGTGGGCCGGGGGCCGGATACCTCTATGTGCGGCCGGATCTGGCGCAGCAACTCCAGCCTGGGATTGTCGGATGGGCGGCACACGCGCATCCCTTTGAATTCGCGACCGGGGCCATTGCGTATGCAGACGCGCCCGAGCGCTTCCAGAGCGGTACGCCCAACGTTCCGTCCCTCTATTCGGCACGCGCCGGTTACGAGATCGTCGCGGAGATCGGCGTGCCCGCGATTCGAGAGAAGTCGCTGCGGCTGACGCGCCGGCTGATGGATCTTGCGACCGAGGCCGGCTTCCGGATCAACACGCCGAATGAGGACGATCGCCGCGGCGGCGCCGTCATCATCGACGTTCCGAACGGCAAGGCGGTCGCCGACGAACTGATCCGGCGCGAGGTCATCATCGATTACCGGCCCGGTGCGGGCGTTCGCATGGCGCCGCACTTCTACAACACCGCTGAAGAAATCGATCACGCGATGGGCGTGCTGACAGACATATGCAGATCAAACGGATAGCTGTACTGGGCGCCGGAACGATGGGGCATGGGATCGCGTATGCCGCGATCAACGGCGGATACGAGACCCGGATGTTCGATGTATCCGAGGCGTCCCTGGCGAAGGGGCAGTCTGCCATCGACGGCATCATCAGCAAGGGCGTCGAGCTCGGCAAGGTCCAGTCTTCGCACGCGGACGAGATGCGGAAGCGGTTGACGACGACCGCCGATATCGCGGACGCGCTGGCCGGCGTCGACATGGTGATCGAGGCGGCACCGGAGAAAATCGATCTGAAGCTGTCGCTGCTGGCCGACGTGGACCAGCATGCGCCGTCGTCTGCGATCGTCGCCACCAATACGTCCGCCCTCAGCATCACCGAGATGGCCGGATCGATGAGAAATCCCTCTCGCGTTGGCGGGATGCATTTCTTCAATCCCGTCCACAAGATGAAGCTGATCGAGATCGTCAAGGCCCTCGAGAGCGCACCGGAAACGCTGCAGGCGATCGAGGACGTGTCGCGGCAGATGGGCAAAGAGACCGTGCTCGTCCGCGAGTCGCCCGGATTCATTACGTCCCGGGTCAACGTCACGATCGGCAACGAGGCGTTCTTCATGATGATGGAGGGCGTCGCCTCGCCACGCGACATCGACAAGGCCCTCAAGTTGGGGCTCAACCACCCGATGGGGCCCTTTGAACTGGTGGATCTGGTCGGTCTCGACACCCGTCTCAGCATTCTCGAATACCTCCACCGCAGCCTGGGGGAGAAGTACCGGCCCTGTCCGCTACTCGCGCAGTACGTGAAGGCGGGCCGCCTTGGCCGCAAGGTGGGCAAGGGCGTCTATGACTACTGAGACGCAGAACATCAAAGTTGCCGTCAGTGAGTCGATTGCGACGCTGACGGTCGATCGTGCGGCTGTGAAGAATGCGCTGGATCTCGCGACGGTCAACGAGATCCACCAGGCGCTCGACGAACTCGCGGCCAACCCGGACGTCGGCGTCCTCATCATCACCGGCGCGGGCGAGACCTCGTTTGTCTCCGGTGCCGACATCAACGACATCCGGGCGCGGACCCGCGATGACGGTCTCGCGGCGATCAACTCATCACTCTTTGCCAAGATCGACAAGTTCCCGAAACCGGTGATCGCGGCGGTGAACGGCTTTGCGCTCGGCGGTGGTTGTGAGCTGGCGCTCGCCTGCGACATTCGCGTCGCCTCCGAGACCGCCAAGTTCGGTCAGCCGGAGCTCGGCCTCGGCATCATTCCCGGGGCTGGCGCGACCCAGCGCCTCCCGAGGATTGTTGGACTCGGATGGGCGAAGCACCTCGTCCTGAGTGGCGACATCATCGATGCCAAGCAGGCGCTCGAGATCGGCCTCGTGACCGCGGTGATGCCGGCGGGACAGCTACAGGTGCGCGCGCGAGAACTGGCGAAGAAGATCCTTCGGCAGGGTCCCCTCGCGGCACGGCTGGCGAAGCTCTCGCTCAACGCGTCCGCGCGCGTGGACCTCGAGTCGGGGCTCTTGATCGAGACGCTGGCGCAGGCGATCTGCTACGCGTCCGAGGACAAGGAGGAAGGGACGGCCGCCTTCCTCGAGAAGCGCAAGCCGAAGTTCACCGGCAAGTAAGAATCGATCACCGGCCTGAGGCTCCACTCCATGTTCCCGGTGTGCTGATGGCGGTGCCAGCATTTCTCTCGGACCTTCTCATGCCAGGCCGGATCTTGCGGCCCGCCGGGGATCAGATCTTGTCCGCGATCCCCGCGGGAGGGCACGGCCAGCGCTATGACCGCCGCGCGGCTGCTTACGACCGTGTCGTAGGAAGCCGGCTCTATAACCGATTGCTCTGGGGCAGCTCGCCCGAAGCCTACGCCTCCTTTGCCGCACGGGCGGTGCAGTCGGGTCGCGGCCCGATGCTCGACGCTGGTTGCGGATCGCTCGTCTTCACAGCCGGCATTTATGCAGCAGCGGATCGTCCGCTGGTGCTGCTCGACCAGTCACTGGGGATGCTCGAAGCGGCGCGGGACCGGCTGACAATCGTTCGCGGCGCACTCCCGGATGACATCATCCTTCTGCAGGCAGACCTGTGGGATATGCCCTTCAAGCCCGCCTGCTTCCGCACCGTCATCAGCATGGGGATGCTGCACCTGTTCGAAAACGTTGAGGGTGTCGCGTCGACGCTGACGCGGGCCGTGGCGCCTGGTGGTGCGTTGTTCCTCAGCAGTCTTGTCGCCGCGACCTGGGTCGGCAGCCGATACCTCTCGGCCCTGCATCGCGCCGGAGAGGTGGCCGCACCTCGGACCGAGCAGCAACTCGTGGCTGCGCTACAACGAAGCGCGCCGGACCAACAGGGGCGGATCGAAAGCCGCGTTGAGGGCAGCATGGCGTTCCTGCAGGTCGGTCGCGCCACTTCGGGTCGTGTTGTGGGAGGATGAATCCATCGGCCTGACCGGCGAAGTGCCGCCGCGGAGAAACGATGACCCTGATTGCCTGGCTTGCGCTCGTGGCTGCCGTTCTTTACGCGATCCACCTGCTCGCGACGTGGGCTGAGGGCCACGGCTGGATCTACTACCGCAAGCGACACGGGAGCGTCACCGTGGGGTCGGCCTTTCTCGAGATCCAGGCATTGATGGAACCGAGCAAGCGGCACGAGCTGGAACAGCGTCGCAGGGACGATTTCGACGACCAGGAGTCGGGAGATAAATGAACTTCCAAAAGTGTACAGAATGTCGATAAACCCGTTGGCGCTAAGCAAAACGACTGTCGCCCTCACTCTGACCGTAGTGGTGGCGTTTGCCGCCGGCATCGTCTTCGGGCTTCAGCGCAACAGCACGATCGCGCAGTACGAGCGGTTCATGGACCCTGTGCTGGCCGCCATATTCATTCTCGTCGGGATCATCAACTTGCTGCCTGTGATGCTCCGGTCTGGCGACTCCGATCCAAAACTCCGGCGGCTCACCGCCGCCAGCGGTGTTGCGATGATCCTCCTCGGCGCGTCTCACATGGTTCCGAACCAGGCCGCTCGATGGACACTCCTGGCGATTGCGATGGTCCTCATGGCCGTGAGTCTCGCCGGCCTTATTGCCCGACGTCGTCTCCGCCCTTCATAGCGGTCTGGAACGGCGTCATGGCGATGCGTCCGCTGCTCGGAACGGTTGCAAAGGCTGCCAAGTCGATCATGGTATCGAGCTTCGAGACCTTTTGAGGGATCATGCAGCGCATGATGCGACACCTTTCACTCGATCAAATCCAGGCCGGCATGCCGGCGATCCTGGAGGCGCCGGCTGACGCCGGACGGCTCGAAATGATCGTCCGCCGGCCAGCCGTGAACGCACGTGAACTCCTCGATACCGCCACTCTGGACGTCGCTTTGGGGCTGATGGGTGACACGTGGAAGGACCGCGGCAGCTCGAGAACCGCTGACAATACGCCGCATCCCGATATGCAGCTCACGCTGATGGGGGTCCGGACCATCAGCCTCCTGGCCGGGGAGCGTGAGCGCTGGCCGCTGGCGGGCGACCAGCTTTTCGTCGACCTCGACCTGAGCGCGACGAACCTGCCGGCCGGCACGCGCCTGACGGTCGGCGAGGCGGTAGTCGAGGTGACGGCGCAGCCGCACACCGGCTGCGGCAAGTTCGTCGAGCGCTTCGGCGTCGACGCCATGAAGTTCGTGAACTCACCGGAAGGGCGTGCGCGGAACCTCCGCGGCATCAACGCAAAGGTGGTGAAGGGCGGTATCGTGCGCGTCGGTGACAGTGTGCACAAGCAGAAAGAGTGACGCGCACTGCCAACGCCGAGTGGTTGATGCGGTTACGCCGGAACGAGCAGATGCCGATGAACGCAGTGACAGTGAGGAACTTGATCCGCGCAGTCGACGTCCCGATCGTGATCGTGGCCGCGGTGCTGGCGACGGTTATGCTCTTCTACGCCGGCACATTGCTCGAGACCGATCGATGCCTGGACGCCGGGGGCCGGATCGCGAAATACGGCCTCGATCACGTTTGTGAGACGGGCGGTGGAACATCGGTGCCGCTTCCCAGTCTGACCGCGCGGGATCGCGCCATCGTGGTGGCCGCGTGGATCGTGCTGGTGGCCATTCTGTCGTGGGGCATGACGCGGATTGTCGGGAGGATTCCGAGGGCATGACGAAGAGAGTTGACACCTTCGCCAGGCGCGTGTTTCTCATCGCCGGCATCTGGGGCCTGCTGATCATGGTGCCGCAATACTTTCTCGAAGGCCGGATTGGCCGGACCAGCCCACCGCCCATCACCCACCCGGAATACTTCTACGGCTTCATCGGCGTGACGATTGCCTGGCAGCTGGCGTTCCTCGTCATCTCGCGCGATCCGATCCGCTACCGTGCGTTGATGCCGGTCGCAGTTGTCGAGAAGGCGGCGTTCGGTCCGGCCATGATCGTGCTCTACATGCTTGGTCGGGTGAACATGGAGATGCTGGGTGCCGGCATCCTGGACATGATCATCGGGATGTTCTTCGTCGCCTCATTCTTGCGCACACCCAAGGCGGCGGCCGTGGACGGCAGGTAAGTGGTGGACGACCGGGTCTTCCGCAACGCGCTGCTCGTCATCAGCTGCACGATTCTCCCGGTGCTCCTCTATTACCGCATCCGGTCACAGTCCACCGGCGAGCCGCTCGACCGGCGGCAGGAGGGGCTCTTCATCCTGGCGACGTTACGCCCGGTCGCGGGCCTGGCCTACGGTGGGATCATCGCCTTCCTCATCGACCCCGAATACATGAAGTGGTCGTCGGTTCCATTGCCAGTCGCGCTGCGGTGGATTGGGGTCGGCGTCTGCGCGCTCGCGGGAGTGCTCTGGATCTGGACGTTCCATCAACTCGGTTTGAACCTGACCGACACGGTCGTGACACGCCGCGCCCACACGCTGGTGACGGTCGGACCGTATCGCTGGGTCCGTCACCCCTTCTACGGGTGCGTCGCGCTCTTCACCGCGGGAGCATCGCTGCTCGCCGCCAACTGGTTCGTGGCGGTGACGGGCGCCCTGTGCGTGTGGCTCCTCGTCATCCGCACGCGGACGGAAGAAGAACACCTGCGCGCCCGCTTCGGATCTGCCTACGACGCGTATCGGGCCAGGACCGGACGCTTTCTGCCGCGTCGAAAGTAGAACCCGTGATCGTCCCTGGGCGTGAAGGTTGGACGTTGGGTGTTGGGCGTTGGAAGTTGAGATAATCTCCAGAGATGCCTGCCACAACACATGTGTCTCCGAAGGCTGGCGACGTCCTGTTGCTCGTCGGCACGATGAAAGGTGCATTTTTGCTGCGCGCAGATGGCTCGCGGCGCCAGTGGGACGTCGGTGGCCCTTACTTTCCGGGCAGCGCCGTTTACGCCATGGCATACGACGGCCGGGACGGCCGCCAACGCCTCTGGGCCGGACCGAACAGCATGCACTGGGGCGGTCTGCTGAGTTCGAGCGATGACTTCGGCAAGACATGGACGAGCCCGGAGTCCGCCAACGTGAAGTTCCCCGAAGGAACCGACACCGCGTTGAAGCAGATCTGGCAGATCACTCCCGGTCGCGCGGCGGAACCGGACACGCTCTATTGCGGCGTCGAGCCGGCCGCGATCTTCGTCTCGCGCGACGGAGGTGAGACGTGGACGATGAACGACGGCCTCTGGAATCATCCGCACCGTCCGCGCTGGGAACCGGGTGGCGGCGGTCTCTGTCTGCATACGATCCTCCTGGACCCCGAGCACCTGCAGCGGGTACGCGTGGCGATCTCAACCGGCGGAATGTACGTGAGTGAAGACGAGTGGCACCACATGGCGGCCATCGAACACGGGCGTCCGCGCCGATTTCCTGCCCGACAAGCATCCTGAGTTCGGCCAGTGCGTGCACAAGGTGGTGCAGTCGAAGGTGCGGCCGGACCGGATGTTCCTGCAGAACCACTGGGGCCTCTATCGCAGCGACGATCGTGGCGAGACCTGGGCCGACATCGCCAATGGCGTTCCGTCGGATTTCGGCTTCGGCCTCGGCATCCATCCGCGCGATCCTGACTGCGCCTGGATCGTGCCGCTCGAATCCGACCAGTTCCGCTGCACACCGGAGGGCAAGCTGCGGGTCTACCGTACGAAGAACGCCGGAACGTCGTGGGAGCCGCTCGGGAATGGCCTGCCGCAGGACGGCGCCTACGAGACAGTGCTCCGTGACGCGGTCGCGGTCGACGGTCTCGACTCGGTCGGTGTCTATTTCGGGACGCGCAGCGGCAAGGTCTTTGGCTCGGCGAATGAGGGTGAGAACTGGTCGGAACTGCTCGACGGACTGCCACCGGTCATCTCCGTCAAGGTAGCCACGCTCTGATGCCGTTCGTATTCGTCGTGCCTGGGCCACTGCGCCAGTTCTCCGGCGGTCGTGCGGACGTCCGGGTCGACGGGAGCGCGGCATCGGTCCGGGAGGCCCTTCACCTCCTCTGGCGCGAGTGCCCGGGTGCGCGGGATCGAGTTCTCACTGAGCTCGGTGACGTTCGCCCGCACGTGAACGTGTTCGTGGACGGCGAGAATGTCCGGTCGGCCGGCGGCCTCGACACAGCGATCCGCGACGGTGCCGAAATCATCATCGTGCCGGCGGTCAGCGGCGGCGCGACTGTCGAGCCCGAGCCTGTCCGATGCGCCTGGGCCCGCACGGCGCTCAGCATCCCGTATCACGACCGCGAGTGGGGTGTGCCGGTCCACGACGACATCGTGTTCTTCGAGTTCATTACGCTCGAGGGGGCACAGGCGGGTCTCAGCTGGGAAACGATTCTCAAGAAACGGGACGCCTATCGCGAGGCCTTCGCCGGCTTCGATCCTGCGAAGGTCGCGCGCTTCACCCCGGCTCGCGTCGAGCGCCTGCTCCAGAACGAAGGCATCGTCCGCAACCGGCTGAAGGTCGAGAGCACCGTCCGCAACGCGAAAGCCTTTCTCGCCGTCCAGAAGGAGTTTGGTTCCTTTGACGGCTATGTCTGGCGATTCGTGGACGGCGCACCCCTGGTAAATCGTCCGCGGACGTTGAAGGACCTGCCCGGCCGCACTGAGCACTCGGACGCGCTCAGCAAGGATCTGCTCGGTCGCGGCTTCAAGTTCGTCGGCTCCACTATCTGTTACGCGTTCATGCAGGCGACTGGCCTCGTGAACGATCACACGCGAGATTGTTTCCGCTATGGATCGGCGTGAATTCATCACGACGATCGCAGCGGGCATCGTCCTGCTGCGCGACCAGGAGAAGGTCACACCCATGTACGGACTGATCGGCAAGATGAACGCCTCCCCGGGCCAGCGCGACGCGCTGACCGCCATCCTGCTCGAGGGCACGGCGAGGATGCCAGGCTGCTTGAGCTACATCATCGCGACGGACCCGGCTGACGCGAACGCGATCTGGATCACCGAGGTGTGGGACAGCGAGGCGAGCCACAAGGCGTCTCTGGCGCTGCCGGCAGTGCAGGCGGCAATCGCGAAAGGGCGCCCGATGATTGCCGGCTTTGGCGAGCGCTTCATTACCACACCACTTGGCGGCGTCGGTCTGCCGGCGGGCAAGCAGTAGTTCATGCTGACACCGCGCCAGGCACTCGACCGGCTCCGGGAAGGCAATCAGCGATTTGCGTCCGACGAACGAGGACCGGAGGTGTTTGTCGGTCACGATCGTCGCACCGAACTCGCTGCCGGTCAGGATCCGTTCGCAATCATCCTTGGCTGTTCCGACTCCCGGGTTCCAGCCGAGATCATCTTCGACCAGGGGCTCGGCGATCTCTTCGTGATTCGCGTCGCCGGCAACATCGTGGCGCCCTCGCAGGTGGGCAGCGTCGAGTTCGCGGCCGCGAGGTTCAGCACGAACCTCGTCGTCGTCCTGGGTCACTCACAATGCGGTGCAATTGCCGCCACCATCGAGGAATTGCAGCGCCCCGAGGAGAACCAGTCGCGCAACCTGAGGTCGATCGTTGACCGCGTTCGACCTTCCGTCGAAGCACTGCTGGCGACGGACCTCAAGCACGATCTTCCGGCGCTGGCGCGAGAGGCCATTCGTGCGAACATCCGCGCCTCAGTGCATCAACTCCGGCACGGCTCTGAAGTTCTCGAACAGTTGATCCGCGAGCAGGGCCTGCTGATTGTCGGCGCCGAGTATTCCCTGGACACCGGTCGGGTTGATTTCTTTGAAGGGGCAGTCCTGTAGAATCGGCGCCATGCATCCAGCTATCCGTCGCTCGCTCGGTCTACTAGTGATCGTCGCGGCCGCGGCCACGCAGACCTCGATCCGCATTGCCGCGCAGTCGGCAGGCCCTTCAGTCAGCCACCCGCCGGCGGCTTTCGCCGATCCCGATCGCCGTGCGAAGCTCGCCACCGCCTTCCCCGAGATCGACCGCCTGGTTGCGGCCTTCATGGAGCGGACCCATGTTCCCGGCGCGGCCTGGGGCATTGTTGTCGACGGCGAGCTCGCGCACATCGGGGTCGCCGGCTACCGCGAAGTGCCCACGAAAGCGGCGGTGACGCGGGACTCGGTCTTCCGGATCGCATCGATGACCAAGAGCTTCACCGCGATGGCCATCCTGAAGCTGCGCGATGAGGGGAAGCTGTCACTGGACGACCTTGCCGAACGCCATGTGCCCGAATTGAAGGGGCTTCGCTATCCCACGTCAGACTCCCCCAGGCTCACGGTCCGGCACTTGATGTCTCACGCCACCGGGTTCCCCGAAGACAATCCCTGGGGCGATCAGCAGCTTGCCGCAACCGAAGCCGAGTTTTCGAAGATGCTGGAGACGGGCATCCCGTTTTCGAATAGCCCCGGAGTCGCTTACGAATATTCCAACTACGGCTTCGCCATCCTCGGGCGCATCGTAACCAACGTCTCTGGCACTCCCTACCGTCAGTACATCGCCCAGTCGATCCTCAAACCGCTCGGGATGACATCGACGACGTTGGAGCCGGGTGCGGTGCCGGCAGCCAGGCTCGCGCACGGATATCGCTGGGAAGACAACACCTGGAAGGAGGAGCCACCGCTCCCGGACGGTGCCTTCGGGGCGATGGGCGGCATGCTCACGTCGGTTTCTGATTTATCGAAGTACGTCGGGGCGTTTCTCGCCGCCTGGCCGCCACGCGACGGAGCCGAGACCGGACCCGTGCGTCGCGCGTCGCTGCGAGAGATGCAGCAGATCTGGCGGGCGAGGCCCTCAACCGTCACCCGCACGGCCGATGGAAGTGTCAACCTCAACGTCGGTGGCTACGGCTCCGGACTCCGCATCGGCGAGTCCTGCGCCTTCAGCCACATCGTCGCGCACAGCGGTGGTCTGCCGGGTTACGGCTCGCTCATGCAGTGGCTGCCTGAATACGGTGTCGGGATCGTTGCGTTCGGAAACGTCACTTACACGAGTTGGGGTTCAGTCGTCACGAATGCTTTCAACCTGCTGTCGAAGACCGGTGGGCTCCAGGCGCGCATGCCACAGCCGTCCCCCGCGCTGACGGAGATGCGGGACGCCGTATCGGGCCTGATTATCAAGTGGGACGATCGGCAGGCGGATCAGATGGCCGCGATGAACCTGTTTCTGGACCGCTCGAAGGATCGCCGGCGCAAGGAGATCGAAGATGTTCGGGCCAAGGTGGGGCAGTGCTCCGCACCGAAGACTTTCGATCTGGTCGAGAACTGGCTTCGAGGTCAGTGGACGATGAAGTGCGAGCGCGGTGACGTCCGGGTGGAAATCACACTGGCACCGACGATCCCGCCGAAGGTTCAGCATCTCGAGGTGACGCCGGCTGCGGCGGTAGCGACGCCTCCCGCAACATCCGCCTGCAGGATCCAGTAGGATGCGCGCCACGACACTGTTGCTCGTCGCCGTTGCCGCACTCGCGGGCCTGCCCCTGGCCGCGCGCCAGTCGGGACCACTCGAGGACGTCGTGAACGCGACGACATTCCGTAACATCGGCCCCTTCCGCACATCGGCCTGGGTCACCGAGATTGCGGTTCCCGAGACTCCCGTTCGCGAACACCTCTACACCATCTATGCGGCCACTCGCACCGGTGGTTTGTGGAAGACCGCCAACAATGGCGTCACGTGGTCGCCGATCTCGGACAGTGTGGAGGTCGCCGCCGTCGGGGCAGTGGCGGTCGCGCCATCGAATCCAGGCATTGTGTGGATGGGCACCGGCGACAACGCCAACGCACGTTCCTCGGTACTCGGGGAAGGGTGTGTTCAAGTCGGTCGACGCCGGCAAGACCTGGGAGTTCGTGGGCCTCGGTGACTCGCAGCATATCGCGCGGATCGTGATCCATCCCACCAATCCGGAAATCGTCTACGTTGCTGCCCTTGGACATTTGTTCTCACGCAACGAGGAGCGTGGAGTCTTCCGCACCCGCAATGGCGGGAAGACATGGGACAAGGTCCTCTACGTCGATGACGGGACAGGCGCCGTCGACCTGGTGATGAATCGGCAGTCGCCGGGCACGCTCTACGCAGCGATGTACAGAAACAGCGGACGCCGTGGCAGCTGGTGCTCGGGGGACCAGGTAGCGGTGTGCACCGCACCGATGACGGCGGCACGACGTGGCGGAAAGTGGCGGGTCTGCCGTCTGGCAACGTCGGGCGTATCGGCCTCGATCTGAGCCGCCGAAACCCGAACCAGCTCACGGTGATTGTCGAGAACCTCAATCCCCGCGGGGAAAGCATGCCGGCGCGAGTGGATGCGTGTGCCGCGAGCGCCGGACGCGGTGCACCGCCGGCGCCCAGGCCGGGCGGGCCGATCGGCAACGAGGTCTATCGGAGTCTCGACGGTGGCCGGAGCTGGACGAAGACGCACGGCGACGGCATCGACGTCGCAGGGTCCAAGGCGCCGTACTCCTTCAACCAGATCCGGACCAATCCGGCCAACCCTGATCAGATCCTCGTGACCAGCGACTCCATGTATGAGTCCACCGACGGCGGCAAGACGTGGAACTGCAACTTCATGCGGGGCGTCTTCGGCGACTTCCGGACGATCTGGTGGGATGAACAGGACCCGCAGCGGATCATGCTCGGCAGCGACGGCGGTGTCAACGTCTCGTACGACGGCGGCCGCACCGCGACCTACTTTCTCAACAAGCGGGTCGGTGAAGTTTATGCCGTCGGCGTCGACATGGACGATCCGTACAACGTCTATGCAGGCCTTCAGGACCACGATTCGTGGAAGGGCCCGAGCAACGGCAAGAGCGGGCGCATCACGCTGGAGGACTGGACCACCGTCGGCACCCAGGACGGCATGTACAACCAGGTCGATCCGACCGATTCCCGCTGGGTCTTCAACAGCTTCCAGACCGGCGGCCAGCGCCGCTTCGATCAGCAGACCGGGGTTGCCACCGTCATCGAGCCACGCCGTGCGGCCGGCAGTCCTGCGCTCCGGTACAACTGGATCACGCCGCTCGTCCTGTCCCCGCACAATCCGCAGGTGCTTTATACGGGTGCGCAGGTGCTGTTCCGGTCCATGAACCGCGGTGACGCGTGGCAGGAGATCAGCCCTGACCTCACGTCCAATGGACAAACGTGTGGCCTGAATTCCGGCTACGTCCCGTACTGCACGATCACGTCGATCTCGGAATCACCGGTCACGCCGGGCGTGATCTGGGTGGGTACCGACGATGGCAGGGTGCATGGGACGCAGAACGACGGCGGATCCTGGTCCGACATGACGGCCGCGATCGCGGCAGCCGGCGGCCCGGCGGACCGCTACGTCAGTCGCGTCTTTGCCTCACCGCACGATGGCGCCACGGCGTTTGTTGCCAAGAGTGGCTTTCGAAACGACGACTTTCGCCCGTTTCTGTTCCTCACCACTGACTCTGGCAAAACCTGGACGTCGATCAGCGCCGGCCTGCCCGCAGCGCCTATCAACGTCGTCGTCCAGGATCGCAAGAACAGGAATTTGCTCATCGTCGGCAATGACCTTGGCGTGTGGGTGTCGGTGAACGCGGGGGCCGCCTGGATGCGGCTGAAGGCGGACCTGCCAACGGTGCCGGTTCACGATCTGACCATCCATCCGCGCGAGAACGATCTCGTGCTCGGCACCTACGGGCGCGGCATCTTCGTGGGCGACATCTCCCACCTGCAGGAACTGACCCCGGCGCTGGCGGAAAAGCCGCTTCACCTCTTCGCCATCGAGCCACGGACACCGTACCAGTTCCGTGCCCTTGGCAACTATCACCTCTTCGGCGACGCGTTCATCGAAGTGCCGAACGAGCCGGACGCGCTCGTCATCAACTACTTTTTGCGGGAGAAGGCGGAAGGCAACGTGCAGGTGACCGTCGCGGACGTCGCGGGACAGACGGTGGCAACACTGCGAGGCCCGGCCGAACGCGGCGTCAATCGCGTGTTCTGGAACATGCGCCGGGCGCCGGCAGGTGGCGGCCGGGGTGGCGGTGGCGGTGCCGCCGGCGGGGCACCTTTGGCGGCGGGCGATTACCGCATTACGGTGTCGGTCGGCTCGCTGCAGGAGACCACGATTGGCCGAATTCGCGAGCGGCGGTGAGCCGTTCTGGCCCGTGTTTAGATGCATCCAACCGTCGTGCTTACGGTTTGCCCCGCTATAATCAACGAAATGACCGAGACAGCCGACGCCCCGCAGATCTTTTCGCTCGACCAGGCGTGCCAGTTGCTGCCGCAGGTCAAGCACATGACGGCTGATGCCGTGCGCCAGGCGGAATCGCTGGCGGCGCAGCTGCGCGGCCTGGCCGAGGATGATCCTGACTTCGGGCCGCTCTCGGCGGCGATGCGAGAGGTCGTCGACGGCTGGGCCGAGGCCGTCCAGTCACTGGGCCTCGAGGCGAAGGGCCCCTGGCTCGTCGACTTCGACAACGGGGAAGGCTATTACTGCTGGTGTTACCCCGAGCCGACGGTGGCGCACTATCACGGCTACGACGAAGGATTCTCAGGCCGCACGCGCATCCAGTAGGCCCCGGATGTAGCGCAGTCCTGTAGGGCTGCCGGCGATGCTGAAGTAAAATCGGGTTAGGAGCGAGAGTGGCTTACATCATTACTGAACCGTGCATCGGAACGAAAGATACCGCCTGCGTCGACGTTTGCCCGGTCGATTGCATTCATCCCCGCAAGGACGAACCGGAATTCGCGTCGACCGAGATGCTCTTCATCCACCCGGATGAATGCATCGACTGCGGCGCCTGCGTCCCGGCCTGCCCGGTCGAAGCGATATTCGCGCTCGACGAGACACCGGACAAGTGGAAGGACTACATCACGAAGAACGCCGCGTTCTACCAGAAGTAACCGCGGCCTTCTACTGAGCGGCGCCGAGCCGCTCTTCGAGCAGTTTCCGCGCCTTCAGTCTCTCGGCGCGTCGCAGGTCGGCTTCTGCGGCGCGCTGCCTTTCCGCATCCGTCGTCAAGATCAAGCCCGGAATCCTGACTCGCTGTCCGCCGCGATCGATCGCGACGAAGGTCAGGTAGGCGCGGCTGGTCATCCTCCGAATGCCCGTGAGCGTCTCTTCCGAGAACACTTCGACCTCCACTTCGAGCGACGTGCTCCACGCCGCCGTGACACACGACCGCAGGATGATCAGATCACCGACCTTGATCGGGTGCAGGAACTGCAGCCCGTCGACGGCGGCGGTCACGAGCAGGCTGCGTGTGTGCCGATGACACGCGATCGCCCCGGCGATGTCGATCAGGTGCATGACGGTGCCGCCGAGAATGAATCCGAGCGGGTTGGCGTCGTTTGGCAGCACGACCTGCACCATCTCGGTGAAGGTCTCGGATGGTGTCTTGGCGGCAGGATCAGGTGACATCTGGAATGGTTGAAGGCTGACCGGCGACGAGTTCAGTTGCGGCAGTTGCGATCGAGAAACGACTTCAGGGTGCAGCGCAATTCAGGCGGCAACTCGTCGTCCTTGATGGTGCGGAGAAGGGAAACGGTCGACTCGTAACTCTTGACCTGTGCGACGCAGCGAGGGCACGCCGAGAGGTGGCGCTCGAGCGAGGCGTGGACGGCTGGTGGCAGCTGCTGCTCGACGAAGTCGGCAAGCAGCCCCACCAGGTCCTGGCACTTCCTCACGGGCACGGCAGCGTGGCTCCAGACACCGATCGACCCCGGCCTAGAAGTTGTAGCCGATCCACACGGCAAAACGCGGCTGCCGGAACCACGCACTGCCGGTCATTCCCTCTTCGAGGCCCCTGAACAGGTACACGGCATTTTCGTATTCCTCGTTGAAGTGCGTTCGCCAGGCCCAGTCGAAGTGGATGGGGAAGCCCAAGGCAGATGTCTCGAGCCCGACCCCGTATGAGGCGCGTCCGTCAATCAGCTTGAAGCCGGGAATACGTGACGGTCGGCCCGAACACCGGGCGAACAATGCCCGGCAGCTGGTCAGGATCCTGCTCGATGCCGAGCAGCGGGGTGAACTCGACCGGATCGTTGGTCCAGACTGTGAATTTCTGGTTCACGCCTTCGTAGCCGGCCGCACCCAGGTTAAAGAAGAACACACCGCGAAGGCCGCCAAACACTCCAAAGGGCGTCAGCGCCGCTTCAATGATCGGGAACCGAAGTTCCGCGTTGGCGAAGAACGCCTTGTTGCCAAGGAACTCGAGGTAGTCGTAGCCACGCAGCTCCGAGTTGCCCCCGTAATACAGGTATCCGGGGAAATCTCCCCAGCTCTTGAACCCGCGCAGACGGAACGCCAGCACACCGTTGCTGAAGAGGCGCTTGTAGTAGCGCGCGTCGACTTCTGCCGTCTGCCGGCTGATCATGTTGCCGATCGGCGGTGCGTATTCGTACGCCAGCCGCACCGTATTGCCGGCGAGCGGCCCGTACTCGCGGAAGACCGTGGTTTCCTGGATGTACTCCAGGCCGAGCGGCAGGAAGTTGCCGCTGCTGAACAGTCGCCGGCCGAATTCCTCCTCCTGGAACTCGTCGGCGATATCCTGCAGGTCCTCGACTTCGTACTCCTGCTTGAAGTTGAGGAAGCCGCCCGAGAACTGCAGGCGCGCATAGCGGTTCAAGGGATAGATGCCGAACGCGGTGAAACCCTTCGAGCTTTGCGTCGCGACGGCCTGATCACGATCGAGATACGTGTACTCGTAGCCGTACAGCTGGCCGGGTTGGTACCCGTAATAGAACTGCGTCTGCGTATATGCCTGCAGCGCGTACTGGAACCGGCTTCCCAGGTTCACGTACAGACCCGGACAAGGTCCGGTACTGCGAGACCGAGGCGGCGAGGAAGTTGAACTGCTTGTCACCGAGGACGTCGGTGAAGGTAACCTGCGTCCCGCCGAAGAAGTCCCCGCCGCTCGTGACGCCGAGGGCCACCGGCGGCCGTCCCTCGAGGAACAGCTTCTCGAACCGGCCCTTCGTGCGCATGTTGTTCTGGACGAGGGTATGCGTCAGCGGCGGCTGAAAGTCGATCACCGGTCCGGGCGAGCCGAAGTCAGAGCTCGGGACCTTGTTGATCGGCTCCTCGCGCGCCAGCGTGTGAATCTCGTACTCACCCTTGTAGTAGCTGACAAAGGCGATCCGCGGTGTCTTCTGGTCCCGCAGGACGACCGGCGAGACGTTGGCCGTCAGCGCGTCGGTGAACTGCTTCAGCTCGCCGTTCTTCAGGTCAAGCGTCCAGATGTTGTAGATGTTGCCGTTCCGGGCCGTCTCGGGATCGAGCGGCTGGTTCGGATCCGTCGCGGTGGACGAGAAGACGATGGTGTTCGCGTCAACGAACTGCGCCCCGCCATCGTCATGGGTCCCGAACGTGAGCTGCGTCTTCTTGCCACTGGCGATATCGAGCGTGAACAGCTTGTCGTTGCCGCTGACCCTCGCCAGGTAGATCAGTGACTTGCCGTCGGGCGAGAAGGTGGGTGCGTAGTCACCGAACTGGTCGTTGGTGACGTTCTTCAGGTCTCCGCTCTCGATGTCCACCACGAAGATGTCGCCGATCGCATTGTTCAATGCCGAGAAGGCGACATAGCGTCCATCAGGACTGATATCGGGCGACTCGGGCATGTCGATCGTCTTCAACTCGATCCGCTTGTCGATCTTCTTGGTGACGGCATTGTGCAGGATCAGCGTCTTGTGCTTCTCGGTGCGGACGAAGTACGCGATCCGGTCGCCGCCGGGGGCCCACGACATCCACGGCACGGCGTTGTTCCGGAATCCGCCCGGCGTGACGATGTACTCGTAGCCGCGATCCTTGTTGAAACCGCTCGTGAGATTGCTGAGGACCTTGCTGTCCCGGGTCGACATCAGGACGATGTCGAGTTCCTGATCTTTCCGGTTGCCGGCTGCGACTGCCATCATCTCGCCGGATGGCGACGGTTCGATCGAAACGACAACCGAATACGGTGTGCGGCCCGGCTTCGGCGCGAGGTTGCGGCCGTAGTCGGCCGGGCGCTCCTTGTCGCGGAAGGGCTTGAAGCGGTCCTTCAGATACTTTTCGAACTGCTCGTCGAACTCTTCGGCCTTCAAACGGAAGGCCTCCTCGTAGGCGCTCTCGCCGCCGCCAATCACCGCCTTGCGCAGGGCAAACAGGAACTGCCGTAACCCTTCCTTGCCCCAGCGCGACTCGATGAACTCGAATGCGGCATGACCCAGGTTGTAGGGCAGCCGGCCGTCCACGAAGGCCTGGCCCTGGAAGTCGCTCATCGGCGGGATGTTGTCCGAGAGCGCCGCATCACGAACCGTCATCAGGTCGAACGGGTTCCAGTACCCCGTCATGTGGTCCGACAGCCCCTCGTCGACCCACAGCGGAAGCCCGCGGCGGAGCAGTGATCGCGGGATGATGTCGAACTCGAAAATGTGCGTCAGCTCATGAGTGATCAGCCGATAGAGTGAGTCCGAGGGTTCGTCAATCGGCAGGACCATGCGGTCCCGGAACGGTTCCGCGAACGCGAGCACGCCCTCGGGCAGCTCGGTGGGCTCGATGTTCTGCTGCTGGAATTCGCTCTGGGTCTTGTAGAGGACCATCGGCACCTTGTGCGCGAGGTCGTGCTTGAGGTCGGCGCTGACCTGCTGATACGCGCTTTCCGCGTAGCTCGCGACCCGCTCGAGGTGCACTTCGAGTTCAGGGTAGTAATAAATCTCGAAGTGATCGGTGGTGTAGATCTTCCATTTGAAGTCGTCGTACCGGATCCGGTTCTTCCCGTAATACGGGATGTACGAGGTCTGGGCGAAGGCCTCGAGACCCGACCCGACGACCAGGGCCATGGCGAGCAGGGCCACGCCCAGGGGCGTGGAAGTGCCGCGCGTGTTGCGCGTGCGCATGATTCACCTCAAAAGGCAGCGAAGGGAGAGCGATCGCCGCGATGTTACTGTAGCTAAGACGGTTGCCGCAATGGAGAGGTCCCCCGGGGTCTACCGCGCGGGGAGCAAGCCTCATGCCCCGCGGCCCGGCCGCCGGGGCGCGGTTTCGCTGGGGCAATCAAGCCTTCTCTGGCCGGAATGTCCTCTCGGGGCAGCCCGGCCGTCCTATGCCGGGTACAATCAGGAATAAGGCACGCCCATCCCGGGTTTATGGGATGAGCGTCTGAACACGATCATCGATGGTCTTCCGACGACGTTCACCGCCGTCGGGGCTGGATGCACCCGGTGCAGACGACCCCTTCACGAGCGAGGCCTTGTCCTACGTGGACAGCCTCTATGGCACCGCTCTGCGGCTCACGCGGCGGGCCGCCGATGCGGAGGACCTGGTGCAGGACACCTACTTGAAGGCGTTTCGCGCATCGGCGCAGTTTCAGCGCGGAACGAACCTGAAGGCGTGGCTGTTCACCATCCTCCACAACACGTTCCGCAACATGCGGCGCCATGATGGCCGCAACCCGATTGACGTCGATAGCGAGGTCGTCGAGCAGGCAGAAGCGGTCGGCGGGCAGCAGCAGAACCCGGAGCAGATGCTCGCGCGCGCGACGCTCGACACCGATCTGCAGGCGGCGCTCGACGACCTGCCGGAGGCCTTTCGCCAGGCCGTCTGGCTTCGGGACGTCGAGGAGTTTACGTACGCCGAGATCGCCAAGATGGTCGGAGTGCCGATCGGCACGGTGATGTCGAGGATTTCCAGGGGACGACGGATGCTGTTTGATCGTTTGTCGAAGCTGAAGGCCGGGGCCGCATGAGCGGACCGGGCGGAGCACCGCGCGAAAGCGACTGTCACGACGTGCGAGTCTCTTTTGGCGTCCTACGTCGACGGCGAGGCACCGGCAGCCGATCGCGAGCGGATCGAGAAGCACATGGAGGCGTGCCCCTGCTGCCGTGACTGGCTGGCGCGAGAGCGAGCCGCCCAGGCCGCCTTGCGTGCGCGCCGCTCGGGTCTCCGGAGCTGCGCGTCCGCTCACCTCAAGGCCCGGTGCGCTGCGTACGCGGCCCAGAAGCCGTCGGTCCCGGCATCCCGGGTGTCACCGGCGGCGCGGCCATCGTTCATCCGGCGTTGGGCCCCGCTGTCGCTGGCCGCGGCGCTCGTGCTGGCGGTGGCGGCCGGTTTCGGTCTTCGTCTTACCAGCCCGGCGCAGGCGCTCGCGTTACAGACAACCGCCGATCACGTCAAGTGCGCACGCTTCCACCTGCCAGAAGGTGCTGCCGACCCGGTCACGACCGCGCAGGAGTGGCAGGCACGATTTGGCTGGCCGCTGCGGCTGCCGACCTCCATCTCGGAACCCGCCGCCGAACCCGGCCTGCAGCTTCGCACCGTCCGCCGGTGCGTCGTCACCGACGGCCGCGTCGCTCACCTCATTTATTCGTACCAGGGAGAGCCGCTTTCCGTGTACGTGCTGCCGAAGCGGATGCTCGTCAGACGACCCGCAGTTCGTCCGCCGCTTGCAGCACGAAACCGTGATGTGGTCGCAGGGCGACCGCACCTACATCATCGTCTCGTCCGCTCCGCGCGACGGCCTCACCCGGATGATGGCCTACGTGCGCGCCGCCGCTTACTGAGGATCGCCATGAACAAAGCCAAATGGATCGTTGCCGCTGCCGGGGCCCTCGCGCTCGGGTTGCTGACGCTGCCGTCGTTTCTCACTGGAGGCGACGATGACAGCCACGAGGTCGCGGCCAGCGGGATACCGGCTGCGGCGTCATGCAAGGCCGAGGGGCCGGCGAATCTCTCGCTGACGATGAAGGACATGAACGGCGCCGACTACAAGCTCGCGGACCTGAAAGGGAAAGTGGTGCTCGTGAACTTCTGGGCTTCGTGGTGTGCCCCGTGCCTGGCCGAGATCCCCGAGTTCATCAAAGTGCGCGAGCAGTATCACGACAAGGGCTTCGAGATCATCGGTATCTCCACCGACGATACGCCGGAGCAGTTGCGCGACTTCGCCTCGAAGTTCAAGACGAACTACCCGCTGCTGCAGGTCACCGGTGAAGCAGAGGACGCTTACGGTCCTGTCTTCGGCCTGCCCACATCCATCATCGTCGCGCGCGATGGGTCGGTGTGCAAACGCCACTTCGGTCCGCTCTCGAAGGAGCAACTGGAGAAAGAGATCAAGGGGCTCCTGTAGTAGAATCAACGACAGGATGTTGAAGGGATTTACACACGCACGCCTTGCCTGCGGCTGCACGATCGGCTTCCGCGAAGGCGTAGAGGGCAGCCCTGTGACGGTTGTTCTCGAGGTGAAGGGCCCTGGCTGCCCGCTCCCTCTCCACGTGCGTGACCTGCCCCTGTTCGATCATCGCGAAGCCCTGCGCATGCCGACGCGCTCGCTCCCGCCGCTCGAAGAGGATTACGAAGAGTCCTAGACTCGCGTCTGGCGCGCTCGCAACTTCCAACTTCCAACTTCGAAGACGCGATGGAATAGGGTTCTTTTCCGATCTTCCCTGGTCACTTTGCGATATCGCTCAAGCGCCTCAGCGCTCCTACTCGTCCTCGGCGCTGTCTCGCTTGATCTCTCTCCCGGCTTCCTTCAGCACACGCCGCAGCAGAAACTCGATCTGGCCGTTCAGGCTGCGCAGGTCGTCGTCTGCCCAGCGCTGAACGGCGTCGAGAGTGTCGCGGTCGATCCGCAGGAGGAACGGCTTCCGGTCGGCCACGGCTCTACTGGTAGATCGTGCCGGTGTTGATGATCGGCTGCGTCGAGCGATCGCCGCAGAGCACGACAAGAAGGTTGCTCACCATGGCGGCCTTGCGCTCGTTGTCGAGCGTGACGATGTCGCGCTTGCTGAGCATCTCGAGCGCCATCTCGACCATCCCGACCGCGCCTTCGACGATCCGCTGACGTGCCGCGATGATCGCGCCGGCCTGTTGCCGCTGGAGCATCGCCTGTGCGATCTCCTGCGCGTAGGCCAAGTGGCTGATGCGGGCTTCGAGCACTTCAACGCCGGCGCGGGACAGGCGATCCTGGATCTCCTTTTTCAGGTGGTCCGCCACGACCTGCGTGGTGCCTCGCAGCGATATGGTCGTATCGTCGTGGGCATCGTAGGTGTAGCTGGTCGCCAGGTTGCGAAGCGCGGACTCGCTCTGCACTTTCACGTAGTTGTTGTAGTCGTCCACTTCGAACACGGCTTCAGCGGTATCGACGACCTTCCACACCACGACCGCGGCGATCTCGATCGGGTTGCCCTCGTTGTCGTTCACCTTCAGCTTCGCACTCTCGAAGTTGCGGACCCGCTGCGACACCCGCTTCTTCGTGTAGAGAGGATTGGCCCAGCGCAGTCCTGGGTTGCTGGCGGTGCCGACGTAGTCGCCGAAGAGCTGAAGGACCTTGCCCTCGTTCGGGATTGACGACGAAGACCCCGGCCATCAGGACGATCTCGAGCAGGATGCCGACGATGCAGGCGATGACGAGCCCGATCGGCGCCCGCGGTGATCTCCGCGTCTGGAATCCCGGACGTGCGGCTCATGCTCGCAATGAGCCCCCAGATCGTGAGCCCGATGGCGATCAGCAGCACCAGCAGAACAGGTAGACCCGGCAGAGCGTTGATTTGGCGTTCGCGAATCATGGCTTGTCATCCTCCTCAGAATGCGATTGCAAAGTGATATCACTTTGCAATCTTGGATGTCAATACGGTTCCGGCTGGCGCGTCAGGTTCCGCTCCTGTGCCAGCTGCCGGCTGGCTGGACGGTCCGGTTAGGTCACAATTGGGCATGTTCATTCGGATCGCTCTTGTTCTTTGCCCTGGCGGCCGCCGGTATTCAGGCGCAAGTGGCTCAGCCGACAGAGGATGCCTTCGCTGCCGGTGTGGCGGAGGCCGATCTTCGACGCTACGTGCGCGAGCTCGTCGCCTTCGGTCCGCGAATGGGGGGGACGCCCTCGAATGACAAGTCCGCCGCCTACCTCTCGGCTTTCTTCAAAAAGCAGGGGCTGGAGGTCGCGGTCCTCGAGGATGCGCCGGCACTGGCGCACTGGGAGACCAGCTGGCAGGTCGCCCTGGCCGACGGTTCGGTGATCGAGAGCGCGTGGCCCTTTGGGTTTTCCGCCTCGGCGAAAGTCGAAGGCAAGCTGCTGCTGGTGCCGGAGCTGGCGAAGGCCACGCCGTCCGCGGCCTGGAAGGGACGCGTTATCTACACCCCCGGTGATGTTGGCCGCGCCTACGCCGCGATCGTCAAGAGCGGGCATCTGCCGGCCGCAATCCTGACAAGCGCGCCGAACGATCCGACCCGCTACATCGACTGGTCCCGGCTTTCATCGTTACGCTCCTCGGCCGACAACCCGATTCCGGCGTTCTCGGTTTCGTATGTGGACGGCCGCGCGCTCGCGTCGGCGGCACAGGCAGAGCGCACCGTGAAGGTGTCGCTCGACGCCACGATCCGTGAAGGCCGGGGCAAGACCGTCGTTGCCACGCTGAAAGGGCAGGACCCTTCGGGTTACTACTTGATCAGCGCCCACGGCGATTCCGATTCCGGCGGACCGGGCGCCGATGACAACGCCTCCGGCGTCGCCACGGTGATGGAGATCGCGCGGGTTTATGCGGCGCTCGTCCGCAGCGGGAAGGTCGAGCGTCCGAAGTATTCGCTGCGCTTCGCGGTGTGGGGGGCGGAGTATCGTTCCGCCCGGACCTTCATCGAGCGCGAGGGCGACAGCCTCAAGAACCTGAAGGGCGTGCTCAACTTCGACGAGACCGGCACCGGTGCCGAGCGGGACGCGATCTACTTCGAATCGAATGACGTCCCGTGGAACGAGACACTGCTCCGGACGCTCGAGGCCGTCGGCGCCGATTACGCCGGCCGTCCAGGCTTCTGGACCGAGTACACGACCAATCCCTCCCAGGGCGGAACGGATTCATATGCCTTCCTGCCGAAGCAGTACAAGGGCACGGGCCAAACCACGCTGCAGATTCCCTCGACCACGATCTACACCGCCGCCTGGGACAAGCTCGCGGAGCTCGATCAGGTCCCCGGCTGGGAATCGAAGGGCACGCCGGATCCCAAGAAGCTGAAGATCGACTACTCGCTCTATTACCACTCGTCGGGCGACACGCCAGAGAACACCACCGAGCGCGAGCCCCAGAACATGGTGCGCGCGGTGAAGGCGACGGGGATTGCGTTGATTCGGCTGAATAAATAGCTATCAGCTATCAGCTATCAGCTATCAGCCATCAGCTGAGAGCTAGAACCCGATCCGGAAATCTGCCACCAGCGGCAGGTGATCCGATGCCATCAGCGCGCGGCGCGTGCGCACCAGCTCCATGCTGCGGACGGTGACGTCACCTTCGTAGTAGATGTGGTCCAGGTGCAGCACCGGAAAAATCCCGGGGTAGGTGCGTTTGCGCTGCAAGTGCTGTGAGATGTCGATGCTGTTGAACAGCGCCGACAGCGTTTTGGTCGCCAGCCCCTTCATCCACTCGTTGAAGTCGCCAAGGATGATCTTCGGACCCTTGATACGGTGGTCGTGGACGAACGCGGCGAGACGTCCGGCCTGGTAGCGGCGTTCCATCACCGCCGTCCCGAGGTGGACGTTGTAGAGGTGCAGGACCCCGCCGTCGTTGACGTCGAGGTCGACACGCTGACAGGCGCGCTCCTCGCAGGTGCCCCAGGTCAGCTCGTAATGACCGTGGTGCGACACCGGGTAGCGGCTGAGGACGACGTTCCCGAAGTGATGGTTGCGGAGCTGACGCACCGAGTGCATCACCCAGCCCATCCCCAGTGCCGCGCCGATCTCCGCGGCCTGACCGGCGCCTGAAGGGCCGGCCCCGATCACCTCCTGCAGCGCCACGATATCCGCGTTCATCTCGCGGATCACTTCCGCAACCCGCAACGGCATCGTCCGGCGATCCATGCCGCGGCAGCGGTGGATGTTGTAGGTGGCGATGCGAAGGTCGACGTAGCGGCGCGAGGCCGTCTCGCTCATTGCTGGCGCTCCAGAATCCAGACGAAGGGTCCGACGATTTTCTCCCACAGGGGCCGGCGCTTCCAGCGGTCGTGCGAGATTTCGTCGCTGTCGCGCAGGTCCTGCTCGTAATCTTTGAGCAAACGTCCGGCCACCTGTGGATCCCGCAGCGCGACGTTGATCTCATCGTTGTGCTCGAAGGATCGGTTGTCGATGTTGGTGGTCCCGAGCACCGACCAGAGCTCGTCCACGACGAGAATCTTCATGTGCGTCATGCCCGGGCCATATTCGTGGATGCGGACGCCGGCCTCGAGCAGCTGGCCCCACATGCGGCGGCTGGCCAGCCGCACCCAGCGCTGGTCGGTGTGCGGGCCCGGCACGATGACGTCCACCGCCACCCCGCGCTGTGCGATCTGCACCAGCGCCCGCCGCAGCGCGCGATCCGGGAGGAAGTATGGCGTCGCAATGCGGATGTGATGATCGGCGCCTTCCATCAGCAGCTGGAACGCTACCCGCGACGAGGTCGCCCGGTCCGACGGCGAACTCTTGATCACGAAGGCCGTAGTATCGCCGACGGCCTCGAGGCTCGGAAAGTAGTCCGGCCCGGTGATGATCTCGCCGCAGCACTCCAGCCAGTTCTCGGCCGTCACGCCCTGGAGCGCGGCGACGATCGGGCCCTCGATCCGCGCCATGGTGTCGCGCCATGGGCGCTTCTTCTTGTGCGGATGGGCCCACCAGTCCGCTATGCCGGCGCCGCCGATGAAGGCAACTTTGCCATCGAGGACGAGCAGCTCGCGGTGCGTCCGGTTGTTCATGCGTGCGAGGCGGTGCCACGCGAGTTGCTGATAGGACTCGATCCGGCAACCGGCGTCCCTCAGCCGCCGCAGCGGTTTCCCCCACAGGTTGAAGCTGCCGATCGCGTCCACGACCACGGTCACGTTGACGCCGATGCGCGCGCGCTCGGACAAGGCCTCGATGAACTGATCGGCAACCTGTCCCGGCTGAAAGATGTAGCACTCGATGTTGATCGACCGGGTCGCCGAACCGATCGCCTCCACCATGGCCGGGTAGAACTCTGCGCCGTTGGTGAAGACGGTGACCTTGTTGCCGTGGTGCAGGGCCGCCTGGCAGGTCGACTGCAGGGTGTAGAGAAAGTCGTCCGCGTGCACGGACGTGCGGCGGGCGAGATGGTAATTGATACCGGGTGTGAACAGAAAAACGACGACGAACCAGAGGAGAAACAGCGCCCCTGCCGTGGACAGCCAATCCATTCAGCGTGCAGGTGTCCCGAGGCGTCGCATAGGGATATCATAGCCGCATGATGCGCCGCCTCGCTGCCGTGCTTGCCGTCGTTTGCCTCGTGCTCGTGGCCGGATGCTCGGAGCCGCCGCCGCCCCTGTCGATCTCGGAGGGGATGGTCACCGTGCTCAACCAGACCGACCAGGACTGGAATGACGTCTTGATCGTCGTCAACGATCACTTCCGCGGGTTTGTGAAGACGCTGAAGGCCCAGGGACGCGCCAATGCGCCGCTCGCCCAGTTCACGACCGGGCATGGCCAGCGATGGACGCAGGGCGCTTACGTGAAGACGATTGACGTCACCGCGAAGGCCGCCGACGGCACCGATGTCACGCTGTCATGGGGCCGCGAAGACAAGACCAAGAAATAAGCGCTCCTGAAGGGTGTCATGACCAAGAAGCTCGAATCCGAATTCGACGTTCAGTGTCCATGCTGTGCGGCCACACTGGTGATCGACATGAACCTGCGGCGGGCCGTCCGTCACGAGGAAGCCTCGCGCGGCGACCGGCCCGAGTTGAGTCACGCGGAACGGATTCTCGCCGACGAGGCGGCACGGCGCGAGGCGGTTTTTGCGAGATCCGTCCAGGCTGAGCGCACGCGCGATGACGATCTCTCCAAGCGATTCGAAGAAGCGCTGCGCCAGGCCGGGAACGAGCCGATCACCAAGCCGACGCGCGACTTCGATCTCGACTGAGCCTCAGCGAAATTCGGTCGGTAACTCCGTCCAGCGGTCGCGGTCACGGTAGTAGACCGGCTTGCGGTCCGGGTGTTGTGCCTTGAAGCGCCGATAGCGGGCGCGCCATCGATCGATGCGCACATCCGACGAAGGCAGAGGCCGGTGCGGATAATCGAGCAGGACTCGTTCCACCTTCCAGACGTTCCGCTCAGACAGGCGCCAGTCGTAATCCCCCAACGTGCGCAGGTCGACCACCGCATACCCGGTAACCCGCCCCGTGAAATCGACATAAGGCTCGACGTAGCTGGAAGCGAGATCGCGTACCGACCTGAACACAGCTTTGCGTCCGTGCAGGCCGGGATCGCGTGAGCGTGCGATCGACCCCCACCGCCCCTGCCGGCGATAGATGTAGATCACATGATCGAGGTCATCGATCGATTCGAAGCTCAAAAGCAGTGGCGGGAAGCCGTGCTGCTCGAGGATAACGGCTGCCGCCAGCGCGGCTTCCAGGCAGTTCGCCGTGTGATGCCGCAGAACGCCGCGGAAGCTGCGAAGCTTCGCGCGCTCGGGCGGCGGCTCAGTGTTGTACGGCAGTGCGTTGATGTAACGCTGGACGAGTGACGGCGTGCGGAGACGACGAATGAGCCGTCGCTCCGCCGCCGTGAACGCGCGAGCTCGGCGGCGCGCTATCGCTTGGCATCGGCGGCGCGCAGGGCGGAGATGAGGTCCTCCGGTGTCCAGTCCCGGCCGTTTAATACCGTAACCAGCTTTCCATCTGCGTCGATGATCGCGGTCCGCAGGTTGTGCATGATCTCCTGCAGCGGCTGATCCTCGCGCATGACACTGACGGCAAACGCGCCGGCGAGATGGTCCACCGCTTTCCGTTCCCCCGTGAGATATGACCAGATCGCCGGGTCGGCGCCGATGCGCTTTGCATGCGCGGCCATGATTTGTGGAGTGTCGTAATCCGGGTCGAAGCTCACCGACAACAGATGCGCACGCGATGCGAGCGCCGCGTCGGATTGGAGCGCCTCCTGCACTGCCTTGAAGTTGCGGTCCATGCGCGGGCAGAAGTCAGGCAACGGACATCGCGTGTATACGAACGTGACGGCAATCGTCTTGCCTCGCCAGTGGGACAAGCGTCGCGTTCGTCCTTCCTGATCGATCAACTCGGTGTCGGGTGCTTCCGTTCCGGGCTCGATCACCGCGAGACGCTCTACGGGCTCACCCGGTGGCAGCGGCGCCTCGCCCGTCTTCCTGATATCAGCGAGATAACCCGCGTTGGCTTCGACCACGAGCGTCGCGGCGATCAAGTCGCCTGGCTTCCGCCCCTCGAGCTCGCGCGGTTCCTTGACCTTGAACGGCATCGTCATCCCCGGCATGAAGCCGACGACGTCCTGGTGCTTCACGGTGATCAGCTGCTGGTTAAGATCCACCGCGAGGACCTGCCCGACGAGCGGATATTCCCTCGCGCGTGAGCAACCTGTCAGCAGGGCCAGGAAGAGGAGAGCAGTGGCGAGGTTTCGGCGCACGTCTCCAATGTAGCTCGGCAGTGGAAATGCGTAAAGCTCTGGCGGTCGGCTGCGGCACGCGATCTGCTTTGACCGCCGTGAATGGCAGGCACTCTCGCCTGTTTCAGCAGACAGCTGACAGCTGGCAGCTGATAGCTGATAGCTGATTTGCAGGAGTAAGTGACAGCATGGGTAGGAGACTTTACGTCGGCAACCTTCCGTACTCGGCCACAGAGGATCAGCTCACGGAATTGTTCAGCCGTGCGGGCCAGGTCGATAACGTGCGCGTCATGCGCGACATGGCCACCGGAAGGGCACGCGGTTTCGCATTTGTCGAGATGGCATCGGACGATGATGCGCAGAAGGCCGTGAGTCAGCTGAACGAGCAGCAGATGGACGGCCGTCCGCTGGTGGTCAACGAGGCGCGTCCGAAGCCCGAAGGCGGATATGGCGGCGGTGGGGGTAGCCGGGCCGGCAGCCGCGAGGGCGGTGGCGGAGGCCGGAATTTCGAGAGCGAAGACTTCTCGGGCGGGCGTCGAAAAGAACCGCGTTGGTGAAACGTAGACAGGGGCGGTCCGAGCCGCTCCTGTCTACCTATAAAGCCCTACTCGTCGACGATCCAGCCGTCCCGCAGGTTGATGACACGGCTGCCGTAAGCGGCGTTCGCCTCCGAGTGCGTCACCTGGATGATCGTCGTTCCCCCCTCGTTCAGCTTCTTGAACAGCTCCATGATTTCCCGGCCCTGGCTTGTGTGCAGGTTGCCGGTCGGCTCGTCGGCCAGAATCACCTTCGGGCTCGAGATCACGGCGCGGGCGACCGCAACCAGTTGCTGCTGACCGCCTGAGAGCTGATTGGGGTAGAGGTCCTTCTTGCCGACGATCGAGAACTTGTCGAGGATGTCGCCGACGAGGCTTTCGCGCTCACCCTTCTTGATATCGCGGTAAGAGAGCGGGATATCGAGGTTCTCGTAGACGGTGAGGTGATCCAGCAGGTGATAGCTCTGGAACACGAACCCGATGTGCTGTTTGTGGAGCTTGGCGCGATCCTTGGCCCCGAGCTTGTGCACGGGCTGATCGAGGAAGTAATACTCGCCCGTCCAGGCCGAGTCGTGCATCCCGATGATGTGCAGGAGCGTGGACTTGCCCGCCCCCGACGGCCCCATGATCGAGACGAACTCGCCCTCTTTGATATCCACGTTGATGCGGCGCAGCACATACGTGCGGCTGGTGCCGTGGGCATAGGATTTTTCGATGTTGCGCAGGGCGATGAGCGCATTGGGCGCCAGGGAGGCGTCGGTGGTGACCGCCTCCGGCAGCGGCGCCGGTGGGCTCGACTTGAAGAATGACATGTTGTTCCTTAGACGGGACGCGACACCCGCCAGTTTCTCTCGCTCCGGAATTATAGCTATTCGGCTCGGAGTGCCACCATCGGATCGACCCGGGTGGCCCGCCGCGCCGGCAGGTAACAGGCCGCCGCCGCGACCAGGAGCAGCACTCCGGCCGTGACGGCGAGCGTCAGTGGATCACCGGGCGTGACCCCAAAGAGCAGCGTGGTCAGCCATCGTGCCATCAGCACGGAGCCCGCCACCCCGAGGGCGATTCCGATCGCCGTGATTCGCAAGCCGTCCCCGATCACCAGCCGGAAGACCTCTTGCGGCGTCGCGCCGAGCGCCATCCGCACCCCGATCTCCGTGGTTCGCTGCGCGACGACGTAGGCCATGACGCCGTAGATGCCGATGGCCGCGAGTGCCAGTGCGAGAAGGGCGAAGGCGACCGACAAGACCGCGAAGAAGCGCGGCTGATCGATCGACTCCGCCACGGTGTCGGACAGAAGCGCGATCCCCGAGACCGGCATGTTCGCATCGAGGGAGGCGACCGCCTGTTTGAGCGGCGCGGCGAGCTGGCCGGGATTGCCGTGCGCCTTCAGGATGACGTTCATGCCCGGTTCGGTGATCTGCCAGTAAGGGACGAACGTCTCGACTCGTGTTTCGCCCCGGGCGCCGCGGACCCGCGCGTCAGCGGCGACGCCGATGATCGTGAGCCACGGCGCATCTTCACTGACACGTATCCTGCGCCCGATCGGGTCTTCGCCGGGGAAGAACTTGCGGACGAACGTTTCGTTAACGACGGCCGAAGGTGCGGACTCGCCCGCGGCGAACGCGCGGCCGCGGCGGAGCGGCATGCCCATGGTGTCGAAGTAGCCGGCGCTGACCAGCCGGTACCACGTCACCGGCTGCTCGCCGGCGGCTTGCGCCGGCGGCCGGCCCTCGATGATGAAGCTGGTATCGCTGTCGCCGGAAAGGGGCAACACCGACGCGAGCGCGGCCTGCCGCACCCCCGGCAGTGCGGCGGCCTTTTCGAGCACCTGGTCGTAAAAGACGCGATGTTTCGCGGCGGTATCGTACGAGGCCCTCGGTGGGTTCACGAAGCCGACCAGGACGTTGTGGGGATCGAACCCCAGATCCGCGGCCTGCAGGCGCATGAACGTTTGCAGCAGCAGCCCGCCGCCGGTCAGCAGGATCAAGGCGAGCGCGACTTCCGCGGCGATCAGGACACGGCGCAGCGACGCACCGCCACCGGCCGCTGCACCGCGGGCGCCGTCCTTCAGTGATCCGGTGGCACCGCTGCGGGACGCGTTGATGGCCGGCGCCAGGCCGAACAGGACGCCGGTCGCAATCGTCAGGAGTGCGGCAAAGCCGAACACGCGCAGGTCCAGCCTGATCTCGCCCAGGCGTGGTGCACTCGCGGGCGCAATCGAGACGAGCGCGTCCACGGCCCAGATCCCGAACATCACACCCGCGACGCCGCCCAGGAACGCCAGCAGAACACTCTCGGTGAGAAGCTGGCGGATGACGCGGCGCCGGCCCGCGCCGAGTGCGAGTCGAACCGCCAGCTCACGGCCGCGCGCCGACGCCCGTGCCAGCAGCAGGTTGGCGATGTTGACGCAGGCGATGAGCAGCACGAACGCGACGGCGCCGAGCAGCGCCAGCAGGCCGGGCCTGATGTCGCCCACGACGCGATCGTGAAGCGGCTGGAGATGGAAGCCCACCTTTTCGTTGGACTGGGGGTGTTGGGCCTCGAGCCGTCGCGCCAGCACCGTCGCGGCGTCCTGGGCACGGTCGTGGGCCAGACCTGGCGCCAGCCGGCCGACGACGCGAAGGGTAATCGATCCGCGCGACGGGTTGGTGGTGTTGAGCCGCAGCGGCCGCCAGATGTCTGCCGTCCCGGCCACGATCGGCCTGAATCCCGGCGCCAGCACACCGATGATCTCGTGCGGTTCGCCACTGAGCATCACGATCCGCCCGACCACCTGCCGGTCCGCGCCGAAACGGCGCTTCCAGAGCGCATCGCTGATCACCGTCACTCTCGCGGCGTTCGGCACATCGTCTTCGGCGCGGAAGGTGCGGCCGAGCGCGGGCGAGATGCCAAGGACCGGGAAATATTCGTGTGACACCTGCTCACCGGGAATCGGCTCCGGTTCTGCGCCGCCGGTGTAGGTTGGGCGCCACCCCCGATCGCGGCGACGCTCTCGAAGAGGTCCTTCGCCGCGCGCCAGTCGGCGACGTTCCCCGGCGTGGCCCATTCGTCTGCCGGACCGCCTCGAGCGCGGAAGTCCTGCCAGACCATGACCAGCCGGCCGGGCTCGGCATACGGCAGCGGTCGGAGCAGCAGCGTGTTGACCACCGTGAAGATTGCCGTGTTGGCGCCGATGCCGAGCGCCAGTGTCAGCACCGCAACGGCGGTGAACCCTGGCGTCTTGCGGAGCATGCGGAGCGCGTAGCGCAGGTCTTGAAGGGTGGTATGCATGTGTTTCACTTCAGCCGGGACCGGTCGTGGTCTGTGCCTTGTCCTCCCATATCCGTGCCGCCAGCGTGGATGGCCGCAAGTGTAAGGCAGCATTGAGAGTCGGCTCGTCGGACGGATGAGGGCCGGTCGCGGCTGTTCAGATGCGAACAGCTGACGTCCCACGGATGGGCACCAATTCTTGGAGGCCATTCCGGCGGGTCTGTCGTCATAATGGATATCGTGTTCATGAGCATCCACGCACTGACGATCTCAGTTGCGCTGCTCGCTCCGGGGCCCCAGGGCGTGGCGCCCGATGCTGCGGCCAAGGCTCCGCCTGCGCAGAACGCACCCGCCGGGCCATCCGTCGAGACCATCAACTGGCCCGTATCGCTCGAGCGGATCCAGGAGGCCATCGCTCGTCCGGCCGCGATCAAGACGTCGGCTGGGCGTCCCACGTTCCGTGTCGAGGTCATTGCGAAAAAGCCCACGATCGAAGACATCCTCGGCGAGGGCTATCTCGTTGGCCCGACGCCCGGCCCCATGACCCACCAGGAATTCCTCACCATGGTGACGCCGCAGGAGTTCCGGGGCATGAGCGCGTTCACCGGGGGAGAGGCGCTGATGGTCGCTGCAACCTCGATCGGGTTGCAGTGGGCGTTGTCGAAGGCGATCGACAAACTGAAAGATGCGAAAACCGAGCGGGCCAAAGAGGCAGCCAGGCGGGAAGTGCTCGACGCGATGAATCAGCTGGCGGAGGCCCGCAAGAAAGCGGGCCTTCCACCGAAGTAACCGCTACGTCATTCGCTCTTCTTGTTCCGCTCCCCACCGCCGTGCTGCAGCCCGCACTTCGCGCACGGGGTCGCCGGCAGCGCGTTGTCCACGGTGTGATCGATCGGCGGCAGCGTCTTCAGGAACGCGAAAATTGACTTCAGATCCTCGTCGGTCATGCCCCGATAGTGCCCCCATGGCATCACGTCGCTGAGCTGACGCTCGCGGACGCGTCCTGTGCGGATCGCCTCCACGAACAGCGCCTCGTTGTAATACGGGATTCCACTTGGCGCGGGGGTCAGGTTCATGGCCGCCCGAGGTGCCCTGGCATCCCCGAACTTCAAGTTGCTCCCGCCTGCGAATTTCATCCCCGGCACGAACTGCCCGCGATCGTCCATCGGCGTGTGACAGTCGGCGCACGACGCAAGGGTAGCGAGATACTCGCCGCGCTTCTCGGGTGTGCTCAGGTCGGGTGCCGCCACGGCATGTTCAATTGGCTGCGGGGCACTGTTGATCAGTCGATTGACCGGGAACGGGATCGCGGTCTTCGGATGCTCGCGGCGTACGGCCGGCAGCGACCGGATGTAGGTAATGACCGAAGCCAGGTCCTCGTCCGACATGTGTGCATAGTTCGCATAGGGCATCATCGGGAAGAGCGTGCGTCCGTCGTGGCCGATGCCCTCGCGGATGGCCCGCGCCAGCATGTCATCGGTCCAGGCCCCGGCGCCCGTTTCCTGATCGGGCGTCAGGTTCGGCGCCGTCAGCCAGGGCATGTCATCCGCCGTTAACGGCCGCCCTGCGCCAGCGCCACCGGCTTTCACCGGCAATCCCTCGATCGACGGATCGAGGTCGGAATGACAGAACAGGCAGCCCGACACGTTCTTCACAATGTAGGCGCCGCGCTCGAGGCGAGCCGGCGACGGCTCGATGCGGCGCTCCGTCAGGGGCCGGGCCTTCGGGCCGAGGAAAGGGCGCCACCCGACGGTAGCGGTGATGGCCGCGGCGAGGAGCCCGGCGAGCACAACGATGGTGTACAGGATGACTTTCTGCCAACGATTCATGAATGTCTCACTTGGGAAGTCGAGCTGTGATGGGTTGCGGGCCGGAATTCTAACAGATTCCTCCGTTTACCGGCGGCATCACGGCGTTCGCCGAATCCAGGCCGACCGAAGATCTGGCGGCGGGATAAGGTCACCGGCAGACACGCGAAGCTTTCGGGAGAGCGACATGGACAACGGATCGCCGCCCACGGTGCGGATTACGCCCCACTTGATGTTTGGACTGCTGATCATCCTGATCGGCGTGGTCTTCACCCTCGACAATCTCGACATCGTCGCTGCCGGCCGCTTTCTGCCCTACTGGCCAGTAGGCCTGATTCTCATCGGCGCCGCGAAACTCTGGCAGGTGAAGAGCGGCCATGGCAGCCCGATCGGCGGTGTGCTGTTTGTCATCGCGGGCACGTGGATGCTGCTGCACACCCTCGACATGGTGGACGTCAGCATCATCAGTTTCTGGCCGCTGCTGCTGGTGTTTGCGGGCGGTGTCGTGGTGTGGCAGAGCATCCGTGGCCCGCGCCTGCGAGGTGAGGCCGCCAACGATGCCGTCGTCAACGCGATTGCGATCCTCAGCGGGGTACAGCGGGCGAGCAGCGCCCGGAACTTCCGCGGTGGCGAGATGACGGCCTTCATGGGAGGTTGCGCGATCGACTTGCGCCAGGCGACCATCAACGGCGAAGCGGTTATCGATGTGTTCGTGATGTGGGGTGGGATCGAGATCAGCGTACCCGAGAACTGGACGGTGATCGATCGCGTGACGCCGATCATGGGTGGGGTCGAAGACAGCACTCGTGCGTCCGGTCACGCACAGGGGCACACACTGATCGTCCGCGGCGTCGTGGTCATGGGCGGCATCGAGGTCAAGAACTAGCAGATGCACCCCTTGCTCGCGCGTGGAGAGCGTCTCGCGTTCTACCTCGCTCTGTGGATCATCGTTGGTGCGCTCCTCGCGAGCCTTCTTGCGGGTGAGGGTGGGCTTACCACCGGCGCAGCGGCCGTCGTGGCCTTTCCGCTGTCGTTTGCGTACGCGTTTGTCTGCCTCTCTGCGTGGTACGTCGCGCGCAGCACGCCGATTGCGACCTCCGGGTTGCCGCGACTGCTGTCGACGGCGCTGGGTGCGGCGGCTCTCAGCAGCGCGGCGTGGGTCCTGCTGGCCCGTGGCTGGAACGGCCTGCTTGACAGGTGGTGGGGACTGCGGGCTCCTTTCGGCGAGATCGGGCCCACCGTGTTTGGCTTCGGCGTGTTGCTTTACCTGCTCTCGATCGCGGTGGGCTACATTGCTTCAGCCTTCGAGCATGCGCGCGCCGCCGAGCGCCGGGAACTGCAGGCGCAGTTGCTGTCGAAGGAAGCCGAGCTGCGATCCTTGCGGGCACAGATCGATCCGCATTTCCTTTTCAACAGCCTGCACTCGATCAGTGCCCTGACCGCGGCCGATCCGGCCGGCGCCCGGCGCATGACCGTGCTGCTCGGCGATTTCCTCCGGGAGAGTCTGTCGCTCGGCTCTGCCGAGCGGATCCCGCTCGCCCGTGAACTCGCACTGGTCCACAAATACCTCGAAATCGAACGCGTTCGCCTTGGCGACCGGTTGCAGGTGGCCATCGATGGCGGCGAGGCGGGTGGCTGCCTCGTTCCGCCCCTGTTGTTGCAGCCAGTGGTGGAAAATGCGGTCACGCACGGCGTCGCGCACGTTCTCGAGGGCGGGCCCGTGACGGTCAAGGCGACCTGCTCACCGGCGCAGCTGACGATCGTCGTGCACAATCCCGCGGATGCCGACCGTCCTCGCAAGACCGGGACGGGTCTGGGACTTGCCAACGTCCGCTCGCGGCTGGCGGCGTTGTATGGCAGGAGCGCCTCGGTAAACTGGGCCGAGCAGGATGGCACCTGGCGTGTCGAAATCGTCCTGCCGGCGACGCGTGAGCTCTCGACCGAGGACAAGACCAATGGCTGACGACTCTTCATTCCGTGTCGTGGTGGTGGACGATGAGCCGCTCGCGCGGACGGTCATCCGTGAATACTTGAAGGCGCATCCAGGCGTCGAGATCGTGGCCGAGTGCGGCAATGGTTTCGAGGCCGTGAAGGCCGTGACCGAGCTCGCGCCAGACCTGATGTTCCTCGACATCCAGATGCCGAAGCTGGACGGCTTCGAGGTGATCGAGCTGCTCGGCCGCTCGGTGCCGGTCGTCTTCACCACCGCCTACGATCAGTACGCGCTCCGGGCGTTCGACGTTCACGCGGTGGACTACCTGTTGAAGCCTTTCGACGAGGGCGCGGTTCAGCGAGGCGTTGTCCCGGGCGCGGTTGCGGATCCAGGCTGCCGAAGCCCTCCCCGTCGATGCGCTCGTGGCCGATGCGCGGCCCCGGCAGGCGCCGGTCGAACGCGTCCTCATCCGCGACGGCTCCCAGGTCCACGTCATCCCGGTCGACCGCATCGACTACGTCGAGGCGCAGGACGACTATGTCTGCTTCAAGGCGGACGGCAAGGACTACCTCAAGGACCAGACCATGGCGGCCGTCGAGGCGACGCTCGACCCGAGCCGCTTCGTGCGCGTGCACCGATCGTATCTGCTCAACATCGAACGGATCGCCCGCGTCGAGCTCTACGCCAAGGACAGCCGCATCGCGATCCTTCGCGACGGCCGCCGTTTGCCGGTAAGCCGCGCAGGGTATGCGCGGTTGTCCAAGCTCCTGTAGCCACGGATTTACACGGACCCGTCACGACCCTCGCGATGGCCGCCCGCACCCTCGTGGCGACTGGGAGCGTCATGCGGTAGCGGTCCACCCGCATGCCTTAAAACGTGATATTAACTATCTAGTTAGTTATGAGCAGGCCGCGACACGAAACGTCGTCCTCGAACCGGCCCGGGCACGCGCGAACGCCTGTTTGCCGCGGCCGCGACCGAGTTCGCCGCGCGCGGCTTTGCCGGCGCCAACGTCGACCGGATTGCACTGGCGGCCCGGGTCAACAAGGCGATGCTCTACTACCACTTCAAGAGCAAGGCCGGGCTCTATCACGAGGTCCTGCGCGACATGTTCCAGGCGGTGGCGGCGCGGGTAGGCGAGGGCGCGACCGCGCGTGCCGAACCGGCCGAACGGATCAAGGCGCTGGTTGTCGCGATTGCGCGCGAGGCGGAAGCACGGCCGCACTTTCCGGCCATCTGGCTCCGCGAGATCGCCGAGGGCGGCAGTCATGTCGACAAGGGGACGATGGCGATCATCGCCGGCATCCTCGGCCAGGTTGCCGCCGCGATGCAGAAGGGTGTCGCCGACCGGCGGTTCAAGCCTGCCAACCCGCTTCTCGTTCAGCTCGGGATCGTCGGACCGCTGCTGATGTTCTTCGCGACCGCGCCAATGCGGCGCCGAGCCCCGGAACAACTCGCCTTTGCCGCCAACCTCACGACCGATCAGGTCATCGCTCACGTTCAGCGCGTCGCCCTTTTGACCCTGGAAGGAAAGTCCGCATGAGAGCCGTGATGTCGTTGCTCGTTGCCGCGATCCTTGCCGTCACCGGCGCCGCGTGCCGCGGCAACGCCGCCGAAGCGCCTCGCGCCTCTGGCTATGTCGAGGCCACCGAAGTCCGTGTTGCCGCGGAAGCCGGTGGTCGGGTGCTGGAGATGACCGCCGACGAAGGGCGGCGGGTCGCAGCCGGCGACCTGCTGGCACGTCTCGACACGAGCGACGTCGAGATTGTCTTGCGCCGCGCCGAAGCGGATCGTGATCAGGCGGCCGCTCAACTGCAGCTCCTGCAGGCCGGTGCCCGCCGGGAAGACGTCCGCCAGGCACAGGCGCAGGCCGATACGGCCCGATCGGAAGCCGCGGCCGCTGAAGCGGAGTTGCGCGCCGCCACCGAGGACCTGGCACGATTCGAGGGGCTCCTGGCAGCCAATGCGGGCTCGAGAAAGCAGCGCGACGATGCCGCAACGAGGGTGTCGGTGGCGACCGCGCGGCGTCGCGCGGCGGAAGATCACATCAGGTCGGCCGAGCAAGGCGTCGCCCGGCTGCAGGCCGGTTCCCGCCGCGAGGAGATCGCAGCCGCCGCCGCACGCGTCGCCTCCGCGACCGCTCAGGTTGCCACGATCCAGAAGACACTCGCCGACGCGACGGTCAAGGCGCCGGTGGCGGGCACGATTACCGCGAAGCTGGTTGACACCGGCGAAATGGTGGCGGCCCGGACAGCGGTGGCCGTCATCTCGGATCTCGACAATGCCTGGGCGAACGTCTATGTGGACGAACCGCTCGTCCCGACGTTGACGCTCGGACAGGCGGCCACGATTGTCACCGACGCCGGGCACCGCATTCCCGGCCGGATCACCTACATCTCGCCGCGGGCCGAGTTCACGCCGCGGAACGTCCAGACCGCCGACGAGCGTTCGAAGCTCGTTTACCGCATCAAGATCACGGTCGACAACCGCGAGGGCATCCTCAAGCCGGGCATGCCGGTCGAGGCGGACCTCGCCAAACGCGAACCGCAGTCCTAGGTGACTATGAAGAACCATCAGGCGGTGGCCGCCATTGAGTTCTCCGCCGTCACGAAGACCTACGGCGCAGTGAAGGCGCTCGCGGAGGTGTCGTTCGCCGTCCAACGGGGCGAAATGTTCGGCGTCATCGGACCCGACGGCGCCGGCAAGACAACCGCCATCCGGATCGCGTGCGGACTGCTGCGGCGAGACAGCGGCAGCGTTCAGGTCATGGGGCACGATCCCGTGTCCGAGCACCGGCGGATCACCGGCGCGGTGGGCTACCTGTCGCAGCGGTTCTCTCTCTATGGCGATCTGACGATCGACGAGAACATCGCATTCTTCGCCGAGATCCACGGCGTCAGCCGGTACCGCGCGCGCCGCGACCAGTTGCTCGAGATGACCCAGCTGACGGCGTTCCGGAAGCGACGCGCGGATCGCCTGTCGGGTGGCATGAAGCAGAAGCTCGCCCTCGCCTGCACTCTCGTGCACGAACCCGAAGTCCTGATCCTCGACGAACCGACCACCGGTGTCGACCCGGTCGCGCGCCGCGAGTTCTGGAAGCTCCTCTCGGAGTTCCTGGCCCGGGGCCTGACGATCGTGATGGCGACGCCCTATCTGGACGAGGCGGAACGCTGCGGGCGCGTGCTGCTGCTGCACGAGGGGCGCGTGCTGGCGATCGACGCCCCGTCCGCCCTCCAGGCCGCCTACCCCGGCCGGCTGTTCGAGGTCATCACGGCCGGGGGCCGTCCGCCGCTCGAGGCGTTACGCGCCGCCCCCGGCGTGCAGGACGCCCAGGGTTTCGGCAGCCGCGCCCACGTCACCGCCGCGCCCGGGCATGGTGCTGATCTCGAGCCCGGCCTTCGTGCGGCGCTCGGGCGCGATGGTGTGGACGTCGTCAGCGTCCGCCCGATCACGCCGACGCTCGAGGACGTCTTCATCGAAATGCTGGGTGCGAAGTGAGGATGGAATGACCGGACGTGTTCGGCGGCTCATTGCCCACGGGGTCCGCGGGCTCTGCAGCCTGATGCTCGTGACCCAGTTCACCGGAAGTGCGGCAGCGCAGGAGACGCTCACGCTGGACGAAGCGATCGCACGCGGGCTCCAGTACAGCGCGCGGCTCGCGGAGTTGCAGGCGCGGCAGGAGGGCGCCGTTGCCGTCCAGACGGGCCGCGCCGCAGCGAAATTGCCGATCGTGGCCGCGCAGGCGGGCTACACGCGGACCAACCACGTCGATCCCTACGTGATCGTGCAACCCCTCCAGCCGCTGCGCGTTCTGTACCCGGACGTTCCCGATAACTATCGGACCCGTCTGGACCTGCAGTGGCCGATCTACACCTCCGGCCGCACCGGCGCCCTTGAACGGGCAGCGCTCGCGGAAGCCAACGCGAGCGGCGAAGACCTCGCCGCCGCACGGGCCGACCTGGTCCTGGAAATCACGCGGGCCTACTGGGCTCTCGTCACCGCGCGTGAGACCGAGCGGGTACTGGCTGCGGCGCTTCGCAGCCTCGACGCGCACGTGGGTGATCTGAAGTCGCGGCTGGAACAGGGCCTGATCCCGCCGAACGATTTGCTCTCGGCGCAGGCGCAGCGATCTCGCGAGCACGTGGGGTCGATTGAAGCCGATGCGACGCGCCAGACCGCGGAAGCCGATCTGCGCCGCCTGATCGGCGGTGACGGACCGATCCTGCCGGCCGACACGCTCTCCAGGTCCGGCAGCGACACCGCGGTCGTGATCGGATCGCGCCCCGAGCGTCGCGCCCTCGACCAGAGGCTCGAGGCCGCGCGCGAGCGCGAACGTGCGATTCGGTCGACGGGCAGACCGCAGATTGTTCTGGGCGGTGGCTACGACTACGCCCGGCCCAATCCGCGCATCTTTCCCAGGGACGACAGGTGGGAGAACTCGTGGGACGCGTCGGTGAACCTGTCATGGACGCTGTGGGACGGAGGCCGCCGGGCGGCAGAAGAGTCTGAGGCCGCGGCCGCCGCTCGTGCACTCACTTCGCGGATTACCGAGTTCGACCGCCAGGTCACCTTCGAGATCCAGGCACAGCGGCTGGAAATCGCATCATCGCGCGCCGCCATTGCGGCCGCGCAGGAAGGGATCGATGCCGCGGTTGAGGCACGCCGGGTGGTGGGGGAGCGCTACCGTGCCGGCGTGATCGCCAGCACCGAGGTGCTGGACGCCGAGGTAGCCGTGCTGCAGTCCGAGCTCGTTCGCACCCGCGCCGTCGCCTCCCTGCGCCTGGCCGAGGCGCGGCTGGCGCGCGCGTCAGGAGCACCGCGATGATGCACGCAGACGTGAGGCACGCAGACGTGATGGGCGAAGACGCCATGGGCGCGGACGCCATGGGCGAAGACGCGGCCATCGACGTCCAGCGGTTGTCGCGCCGCTTCGGTGCCTTCACCGCCGTGGACGACGTGTCGTTCACGGTGCGGCGGGGCGAGATCTTCGGCTTTCTCGGCAGCAACGGCGCGGGCAAGTCCACGACCATTCGCATGCTCTGCGGCCTTCTGCGGCCGACCTCGGGCACCGCCCTCGTCGGCGGCGTCGACGTCGCCACGGATCCCGAAGGCGTGAAGCGCCGGATCGGTTACATGTCGCAGCGGTTCTCGCTCTACGAACTCCTGACCGTCGACCAGAACATCACCTTCTGGGGCGGCATCTATGGTCTCGACCGCGCCAGGCTGGCGCGGCGCCGCGAGTTCGTTCTCGAGATGGCCGGCCTGAGGGGACGCGAGCACACCCTGGCGAGAGATCTGTCGGGTGGCTGGCGTCAGCGGCTGGCGCTCGGCTGCGCGGTGCTGCACGAACCACCGATCCTCTTCCTCGACGAACCCACGGGCGGCGTGGACCCCTTGTCCCGTCGTCAGTTCTGGCAGCTCATCGACAGTCTCTCGGCGGCCGGCGTTACCGTGCTCGTGACCACGCACTACCTGGATGAAGCGGAGCGCTGCCACCGCGTCGCCCTGATTCATGCAGGACGGCTGGCCGCGATGGGCACAGTCGAGGAAGTCAAGTCGGTGTTTGCTGGCCGGCCGATCATCGAGGTCCGGGCCCAGCAGCCGGTCGAGGCGATGGCGGCGCTCGACGAGATGCCTGAAGTGGAGAAGACCTCGCTCTTCGGAACGGCTGTCCACGCTGTGCTACGCACGCAGGCGCTGACGCTGGATGACATCCGTTCGCGCCTGGCGGCTCGGGGGATTGGCGTCCAGACCATCGCGATGGTGGCGCCGTCGCTGGAGGACGTGTTTCTCGACGTCGTCGACCGGGCTCAGCGTAGCGCCGCGGGAGGCGCCGCCGCGTGACGACGATCCTTGCCGTGACGCGAAAGGAGCTTCGGCAGATCGTGCGGGATCGCCGCACGCTGCTGATCATGGCCTTCGTGCCGGCATTCTTCCTCCTGGTCTTCGGTTACGCACTGAACTTCGACGTCCGGCACGTGGCGCTCGCGGTCGAAGACCGCGACGGCACGTCCGAGAGCCGCACGCTGATCTCCGGGTTCGTGAATTCTGGCTACTTCGACTTCGTCGCCGCTGTCCACAGCCCACGCGAAGGAGAGTGGCTGCTCGACAGAAACCAGGCGCGCGCCATCCTTGTCATTCCCGAGGGCTACAGTCGAACCGTGACGACCGGTGGCACCGCGGCCGTCCAGGTTATTGTCAATGGCGACAATGCCAACACCGCCACTGCGGTCATTGGCTACGCCACCAGCATCCTGCAGACCGCAAGTGCAGGCCTGCCGGGCGCAACCGTGCTCCGGCCACTGCCCGTCACCATGGAGCCACGAGTCTGGTACAACCCGGAACTGCGCAGCGCGCTGTTTCTCGTCCCCGGCCTGATCGCCTATTTGACGATGCTGATGTCGGTGACGTCGACGGCGCTTTCGATCGTTCGCGAGAAAGAGTCAGGCACGATCGAGCAGGTCCGCATGGCGCCCGTGAGCACGTTCCCGTTCATTCTCGGCAAGACACTGCCGTACTTCTTCATCTCGCTGATGTCGGCTGCGCTCGTCTTCCTTGCGTCCCAGGTGCTCTTCGGCCTGCCGATGCGCGGCAACTGGCTGACGCTCACCGGCGCGCTCTCCATCTACCTGCTCGGCGCGCTCGCGACCGGTCTCCTTGTCTCGACGATTGCCGACACGCAGCAGGTGGCTTTTCAGATCGCACTCCTGGTGTCGCTGTTGCCGACCCTGATGCTCTCGGGATTCATCTTCCCGATCGCCAGCATGCCGGCCTTTCTGCAGGGCGTGACTCACATCGTACCGGCGCGCTATTTCCTGATCGCACTGCGCAGCATCGTACTGAAGGGCACTGGCGCCTTGCAGTTGCTGCCTGAGTTCGGCGCCCTGACGGTGTACGCGGGCGTCGTGCTGGGCCTCGCCTCCCTGCGCCTGGCTCGAGCGCGGGTCTGATCATGCAGCGCCTGCGGATGCTGATCTGGAAAGAGTTTCTCGAGCTGCGGCAGAACCCGCATCTGTTCGGCGTGGTGATCATTGCGCCGATCCTCCAGCTGACCATGCTTGGGTACGCGGCGACGACGGACGTCAAGGACGTGCCGGTCGTGGTGGCGGATGGCGACAGGTCATCGGCCAGCCGCGATCTGATTGCCCGCTTCGACGCGTCGCGCAACTTCACGATCATCGATACCGTGACCACCGTCAACGAGATCGGCCCGTATCTCGAGGACGGCTCGGCATGGCTCGCGCTTTCGATTCCGAGCGGATACGGAGCCGACGTCGCGTCGGGCCGTGCCGCCGTCCTGCAGGTCGTGGCCGACGGCACTGATTCGAACTCCACGAGCGCCGCCCTGGGGTATGCGACGGCCCTGGTTGGCACCTACGCGAGGGAGCTCGTGCCCTCGGATGGCGGCAGAATTCCAGGCGGGATAGACGCGCGCATCCGGGTGTGGTTCAACCCGCAGCTGGAGAGCCGATTCTTCATGATCCCCGGAGTATTGGCCCTCGTGCTTCTCCTGGTGACCGCGAACCTGGCCGCGATGGCGATCGTCCGCGAGAAGGAGGTCGGCACGCTCGAACAGCTGAACGTGACGCCCTTGCAACGCTGGGAGCTCATTGGCGGCAAGCTGCTGCCATACGGCTTGATTGGCATGATCGACGTGCTCCTCGTCACCGCGGTCGCGGTCTTCTGGTTCGAGGTGCCGCTGCGCGGCAGCTTCGGATTGCTGATGGCCGTCAGCCTGCTCTATGTCATCTGCACCCTCGGCCTTGGTCTGCTGGTGTCCACCATCTCCGATACGCAGCAGCAGGCGATGATGACGGCGACGTTCTTTTTTCTGATGCCGATGATCTATTTGTCGGGCTTCATGACTCCGATTGAGAACATGCCGGTCGTGATCCAGTGGATTACGCACATCATCCCGCTTCGCTACTTCCTCGTGATCGTGCGGGGAATCTTCCTCAAGGGCGTGGGGTTCGAAGCGCTCTGGCCGCAGATCGCCGCCTTGGCCACATGGGGCGCCGTGGTCATCTCCCTGGCCGTCCTGCGGAGCAGCAAACGGCTGGCCTGACCGCGCCAGTTGACGGGATCTCCCGATGATGAGACAGTCCGCCTAGCGTGCGGCCATTCTTCGCGTGAGGATCCCTTGCTCAATCTCAAACCGTTTATCAACGCGCGGCTCGTAGAGCGCACCGCGTTCTCGCACGAGCGCGAGCGCTTCGTGTTCGAGCCGGAGCGCCCGGTCGGGTTCAAGCCTGGACAGTACGCCACGCTGGCGGTCCTCAACGGCGACGAGGTGATCCAGCGCGCCTACTCGATCGTCTCGTCCCCCCACGAGTCCACGCTGGAGTTCTTCATCGAGCTGGTCGAGCATGGCGAGCTCACCCCCAGGATCTGGGAGCTCAAGGTCGGAGACTCGCTGCTGATGCGCGAGCGGATCGTCGGTGCCTTCACGCTGAGCCCGCTGCCCGAGATCACGAAGCGGCTGCTGGTCGCGACCGGAACCGGGATCGCTCCCTATATCAGCATGGTTCGCGCCAAGGCCGAGGCGCTACGCAACGGTATCAACGACGGCTGCGAGTACTTCGTTCTCCACGGCGGGAGCCGTGCGCACGATCTCGGAAGCTATCGCGAGGAACTGGCGGCGATGTGTGCGGACGGCTGGCTGCAATACGTCGCCACCGTGAGCCGTCCCTGGGAAAACCCAGGCTGGAGCGGTGAGGTCGGCCGGGTCGAAGACGTCCTGCGCAAGCACGCCGACATGCGTGGCCACGACGCGGCCCACTCGGTTGCGTATCTGTGCGGTCACCCGCAGATGGTCGAGTCCGGCAAGGCCCTGCTCGCGCGCGCCGGCTTCCCGAAAGCACAGCTGAAGGAAGAGAAGTACTTCACGCTGCCGGCGGCCGAAGCCGAGGCCGTGTAGAAGCCGACCGCCGGCTCACGTCGGATCAGCTTTCGCCGCGCGCCCGAGGCGGACGACGATGTCGTACTCGGGTTTGGTGACGGGCTGAATCGACAAGCGGCTGCCCTTTTTCGTTACCACCATGTTCTCGAGGCCCTTCGTGGACTTGAGCGTCTCGAGCGAGACCGTGCCGGGGAAGCGATTCGACGAAACCGACATCCACCGTGTACCAGGTCGGCGAGTCCTTCTTGCTGCCCTCGTCGTAGTACTTGTGGCCCTTCTTGAAGGCGAATGGATCCGGGTAACCGGCCTTGGCGATCTCTGCGAGCCCCGTCACGCCGGACGGGTTCCGCGTTGGACGCGTAGAACAGGACGCCGTCGCCTTCCTGCATTTCGTCGCGCATGAAGTTGCGCGCCTGGAAGTTGCGGACGCCCTCCCAGCCGCTGCGGCCATCACGCTCCAGATCCGCGATCGTGTAGGCGGCGGGTTCGCACTTCATCAACCAGTAACGTCTCGGCATGCCAGAAGAATATCGCGACTCTGCCGACGATCAGGTCCGGAGGGCCGTCAGCGGATCCACTCTCAGCGCCCGTCGCGACGGAATGTAGCTCGCCGCCAGTGCCACGACGAGCAGAAGCGCCGCCACGGCCGCGAACGTCAACGGGTCGGTCGCCTCGATGCCGAAGAGAAACGCCGCGAGGATTTTGGTCGCGGCCAGCGCCCCGGCGAGGCCAAGACCGACACCGATCAGTGCCAGCGTCATGCCTTCGCGGACGATCGGCCAGATCACCTGGTCGGCCTGAGCGCCGAGCGCCACGCGGATCCCGATCTCGCGAGTTCGCTGGGCCACCGAGTAGCTGATCAACCCGTAGACCCCGATGGCCGCCAGCATGAGCGCCGCGCCTGCGAAGAACCCGAGCAGCATTGCGCGGAATCTAGGTTCCGCGACCGAATCACGAACGATCTCGTCTACCGGACGTGCCGCATCCACAGGCAAATCTGGATCGATCCTGCGGACCTCGGCACGCACCGCCGACGCTACCGCCGCAGTCCCGCCCCGGCTGCGCGCCACCACGCTCATGAAGGGAAGGGTGAAGGCATGGTAGGGGAGGTACATCAACGGCTGTGGCTCGGTGTCCAATCCTCGGTTTCGCGAATCCGCTGCGATCCCCACCACCGTCATCCACTCATCCTCCTCATCGTCAAAACGGATCCGTTTGCCGATCGCGTCCTCCCCCGGCCAATAACGCCGCGCCAGGGCGGCGTTGACGATGATCGGAATCGGCGCCGGTTCGCGGTCTTGCTCGGTGAAATGGCGGCCCGAGATCAGGGAGATTCCCATCACTCGGAGGTAAGCGGGAGAGATGCCGGCGAGATTCGCGCGCGCACGGTCGCTGCGGTTGGCCGTGGGCCGGCCCTCGATACTGAATGACCCGCTTGCATTGGCGCCCGCGAGCGGGTCGGGGAACGCGACGGCCGCCATCTCGATCTCTCCCCGGGTGGCGAGGCCTTCGAGCACGCGCTGGTAGAACGCAGCCTGCGCTTTACCGTCCGTATATTTGGCCTGGGGCAGCGGTAACGACAGCAGCGCCACGCCACTCGTAGCGAACCCCGGGTCGGTAGACTGCAAGCGCAGGAAGCTGTTGGCCAGAAGACCGGCTGAGACCAGAAGGACGAGTGTCAGGGCCAACTCCAGCACGACCAGCGTGGCGCGCGTGCGGGCGCGGCCGCGTCCTGCGGTGGAGGCTCGGTCGCCGCTGTCGCGCAGCGCGGTCGCGGCGTTCGCCTGCGAGGCCTGGAGAGCAGGGACGAGACCGAACACGAGTGCACTGAAGAGGGCGACCAGGAAGCAGGCGCCGGCAACGCGGAAGTCCAGGCCGATCTCGTCGACGCGTGGAACACCTTCGGGGAGGATGAGAACGAGCCCTCTCACCGCCCACACACCAATCAGCAGGCCGAGCGCTCCACCAGCCATCGCGAGCACCAGGCTCTCGGTGAGCAGCTGGCGGATCAATGTGCCGCGGGTGGCGCCGAGGGCAGCGCGGATCGCCAACTCGCGGGCTCTCGACGAGGCGCGCGCCAGCAGCAGGCTTGCGACGTTGGCGCACGCAATCAACAGCACGACACCAACGGCGGCAAAAAGAACCAGGAGCGCCTGGCGCACGTCGCCGACGATCCGGTCGTGCAGGCGCTCGATTGTGACGCCTCGAGATACGGTGGTTTGCGAGACTCGATCGAGGTCGGTGGCGATGGCGTTGAACTCGGCACTCGCTTGCTCGCGACTGGCACCGTCCTTCAGACGCCCGACGGCCAGGAAGTAGCGGACGTCGCGCTGTGCCAGAAGGTCACCTTCGACGTCGAGCGGTGGGAGTGGCACGGGACGCGGCGAGAGAAGCCACGCACGTGATCCGAGCGGGTAGTCGAAGCCGTCCGGCATCACACCGACGACCGTGTGCGGTACGCCATTGATCTTCAGCAGCCGGCCCACGGCCGAGGCATCCGAGCCAAGGGTGTCTCGCCAGGTGCGATAGCTGATCACGGCCAGCGGGGCCGTGGTCCCCTTGTCGATGGCCGGGTCGAAGGTGCGGCCCATGAGCGGGGCGGTACGGATGACGCGGAAGTAGTCGAGCGTGACGAGGGCGCCAGTCTCGCGTGCCGGTTCCCGGCCCTCGGGCGCGATGGTCAGCGCATCTTCGCGATACCCGGCGAGCGCCTCGAGGGTTTGCGTGCGCTGCTGGAAAGCGAGGAAGTCCGCCGGCGTGTGTCCATCCTCGGTGCCTTCCGCGCCAGTCGTCCAGACCTGGACGATCCGGTCCGCGTCGGGATAGGCGAGGGGCCGAAGTAATACGGCGTTGACGACGCTGAAGATGGCGGTGGTGGCGCCGATGCCGAGCGCCAGGGTGAGGAGCGCGATCACCGTGAAACCCGGGCTCGCGAGCAGGGACCTGATCGTGTTGCGCATAGGGTCGGTCCGTTTCGACTAGACTGCGGCTGTGTCGAACTCAGTCTATGTCGGAACGAGCGGCTACAACTACCCGGAGTGGCGTGGGACCTTCTACCCGGAAAAATTCAGCACCAACAAGATGCTCGCGTACTACGCCGAGCGCTTTCGAACGGTCGAGATCAACTACACGTTCTACCGCATGCCGACCGAGAAGCTGTTGAAGGGCTGGTCGGATGGGACGCCCGACAACTTCAGCTTCACGCTCAAGGCGCCGAAGCGCATCACCCACGATGCCAAACTGCAGCGCTGCGAAGACAATCTTCAGGCGTTCTGCAGGACCGCCGCAACCCTCGGACCAAAGCTCGGCGTCCTGCTCTTTCAGCTCGCCCCCAACTTCAAGAAAAACACCGACGTGCTCAAAGCCTTCGTCGAACTCCTGCCGGAAGGCACGCGCGCCGCCTTCGAGTTCCGGCATACGTCCTGGTTCGAGCCGGAGGTATTCGACACGTTGCGAGCCCGCAACGTCGCGCTTTGCATTGCCGACAGCGAGAAGCTGAGCACTCCCATTGAAGCGACCGCCGACTACGGCTACTTCCGGCTGCGCGATGAAGGCTACCAGCAGACTGATCTCGAGAAATGGGCCGGCATCGTCAAGCAGCTCCCGCCGAATGACGCCTTCGTCTACTTCAAGCACGAGGAGCAAGGCCTCGGCCCCGAGTTCGCGAAGCGGTTCATCGAAGCGCTCTGACATGATTGAGCGAAGTTGGTCTGGAGTGTTGGAGTTTGAGTTGATTACGTCGTCAGTCGCGGCAGGAATGCAGCGCGAACTCGACGATCTTTTCCTCGGCCCAATACCCGTCGCTGTCCTCTGACGGCTGGCCAACGAATCCGCAGTGTCCGCCGTGTGGCGTGACGACCAGGGTGATATTGGGATTCGCCGTGAGGACGGGGTCGCGGAATGGATCCGTCGGTACGAACGGATCGTCCTCGGCGGTAATGATGAGCGCCGGAACCGTGATTCGGTCGACAACCCGCAGCGCACTGGCGCGATGGTAGTAGTCGGTCGCACCGGCAAATCCAAAAAAGGGTGCAGTGTAGGCCTCGTCGAACGCTCGAACGGTCCACACGCCAGCGAGACGATCCATCGCAAATCGCCCGGGATGGGTCAGGTTCTTACGCCGCATCCGGGCGCGCAATCCGCGGACGAAATTCAACTGATAGAGCAGATTCGACCGGCGTTCGAGTGCCTCGACGCAGCGTCCGAGCTCGAGGACCGGGGAGATGGCGCATACGCCCCTCAGCTGCGCCGGCGGAGTCGAACCATAGTCGCCGGCCAGCTTGAGTGCGAGGTTGCCCCCGAGCGAATAGCCGGCGACGACCAGCCGCTCGATGCGGTCCTGTGCCGTCACCTCCTGGATGACATGGGCTGCGTCTGCTGTGAGCCCCGAGTGATAGAGACCGTCGCAAAGCGACTCGGTCCCGCCGCAGTTACGCTGATTCAGAAGGATGACGCTGAACCCACGCGCGAAGGCCTTATCGGCGATCCCCTGCATGTAGTGCGCGGCGCTCGATCCTTCAAGACCGTGGAGCGCGATCAGCAGCGGACGCTGTGAGCGCTGTGGCTGCCAGAAGCAGTGGCTGAGCACCCGCGTGCCGGGTTCGACGTCGAAGTAGCGTGCCTCGGGCTGCGGCAGGTGCGGGAAGTCCCGATGTCGGGCCCACGCATAGATCGTCATGAGGTGGCCGTTCGAGAGCCACGGCCTGGGGGTGAAGGTCGTCATCGGAGGCGATACACGTGGAGCCGGCCGCTCTCGAACGCCAGCGGCAAGTCCAGCGCGCTCTCGGTCACGAGGTAGTCCAAGCCAAACCGTGCCCCCAGCGCCCGTGCGGTCTCGGGCGCCAGGGCTGAGAAGTCAGGCAGCGCCCGCAGCCTGGCGTCCGTTCGCACCGCGATATCCCGATCGTACATGCCAAGCGCCGCATCCTTCACGGCTTCGACGAAGACGTCGCGTTGACCGGCCACCCGGACGCTGGTGCCGTAGCGAACCGCGTGAAAGGGGTCGGCGAGCCAGCCGCTGGCCTTGTCGGTCGTGCGCGCCCACGCCATCACACGCCCCCAATCATCGTCCGGGATCGTGAGCTGCAGCGGCGGACGGTCGGCCTCGACGACAACGAAGAGTCCGCGCGCCACCGAGGCCGCTACCATGACGCCCGCCACCGCCTTGGGACCCCATCTGAATCGACCTGTCGCTGGAACGCCTTCAGCCAGCGCCCAGACGGCGTAGATTGTCGCCAGGAAATCGAACATCCAGAACACGCGCGCGGGCTGGAGCTGGAACGCGAGCGTGATCCCTGCCGCGTGACATACGAGCGCGACGAGAAAAACTGCCATCAGGGACGATGAGCCGAGAATGAGTGCGCGTTCACGATCGCCGGCGAGGCCGGCTCTCGTCCGTTGGCTGAATATCCGGGCGATCACAGGAAGGTAGCCAAGATTGATGATCCAGGCGTACAGGGGCCAATCGAGAGGGAAGAGATACGTCTTGGTCTCGAGCATCGCTCGCCACGCGGGATCCATGACTCCGAGGCGTCCAGCGAGCGGACCACCGGTGAGTGCCCAGCCGGCCAGCGCCGTTGCGGCAACCGCCGCCGCCAATCCCCATGGCCGTAGCTGACGGTCGTGGACCATTGCGGCGGCGCCGAGCCACACGCCGAACCAGACGGCCGTCGTCGGGTGAACGATGGCGGCGCCGGCAAGGACCACCGCAACGAAACCGAGGCGCCCGCGCAGGAACGCCCCGATGGCGATCGCGCCGAGCGCATAGGCGAGCAGGCGCGGCTGAAAGTATCCCTCCAGCGTGTTGGTGCCCGAACGCGCGATCGCGTGGCGCAACGTCAACGCCATCAGCAGGGCAACGGTGGTCCAGGTCCCGGCATAAAGACGCTCTCCGATCGACCATGCCCCCACCGCAAACAGGACCAGCGCGACCGCGTAGAGCGCAAAGAAGATAGCCGGGACGGATGCACCGGTCACTCGCACGATCGAGGCGATGACCTCGTCGGCCAGCGTCAGGCGCGTCTGCGCGGCGAGTACGGCGCTGTCTCGCGGAAAGAGGGCTGGGTCGAGCTGCTTGGTGACAGCCGGCTGGTAGAAAGCCTGGTCCGAAGCGCCGTAACGATAACCGCCGGAGTTCAGCGTGGCGAGGATGACGAAGGGAACGAGGCAGAGCGCAAGAGCAAAGCCGAGCCGGCGGGAGGTGCCGCGCGCAGGCCGCGAGATCCTGCCCTCAGCGAGTCCCTCCGGGTCGACTCCAAAGCTCACTGCTCGTCGGCGGTCGGACCATACATGGAGGGCAGCGGCACGTCTTTCAGGCGGAGGTAGACGCTCAGCTGACCGCGGTGATGGATCAGGTGATTCATCACGAACGACCGGATCGCACCGACTCTGGGCATCGTAAAGATCTCATGGCCGCCGCTCTTGAGCGCCCACGGCGCCAGCATCTCAGCGTCCGATGTCTTCGCTAGACTCGCCCGCGCCTTACTGACTTTCTCGTCGAACTCCTTCAGCAACATTTCGCGTGACGCCGGCGGGTCGAGCCGGGCTTCCTTGTCGCCGGTGGTGACGTCGTAGAACGGCGCGTTCAGAGTGGCGCTGAGCCAGAAGGGCATATTGGCGATGTGCCCGGCGAGCTGGCCGAGCGTCATGGATTTCTCGTGGGGCTTCCAGCCGAACTCGGCTTCGGGCACACGTTCGAGCAGACGCCGCGTGGTCGCGAGTTCGTGATCGTACTCGGGGAGCAGAGCATCAACGAGGGACATGAGTCGATTTTAACTTCCAACTACCAACTGCCAACTACCAAAAACTCCAAACTCCAAACTCCAAACTCCCGAACTCCCAATTCGCCCCCATAAAAAAACTCCCAAGAAGCCCGAAGGCCGCTTGGGAGTTGGTGGTTGGAAGTTGGTAGTTGACTCGATTACTTCATGAAGGTCGTATCGGCCTCGATGGTGACCGTCTTTTCACCGATGACCTTGTCGCCAACCTTTACGCGCACCAGGTAGGTGCCCGCCGGCACGGCGCCGCCGCCGCCACCGCGTCCGCCACGGCCCTGCTGCACCTGCTGTGGGGCCGGCTGCTGCTGCTGTGCCTGGTTGATCTGCGGCGCCGGTGCACCGCCTCGACCGGCTGCCTGCTGCGATGCCTGCGCGGCTGCCTGCTGACCGGACTGCTGCTGGTTGGCCACCGCTGCGGGTGGAACCGCTGCTGGCGGTTGTGCTCCCTCGGTCTGGACCGCCTGACCGCCACCCTGACCGCCACGGCCGCCGCGACCGCCGCCGCCACCGGCGAGCCGGACACGGTGCAGCCCAGCGGTCTTCGGACCCGTCACCGACCGGATCTCACGACCCGTAATGTCGTGGACCGTGATGGTCACGTCGCCGGCCGCGGCGCTCTTCAGCATGTAGCTGACCGCCGGACCGGGCTCCGGGTTCGAACCGCGGAAGTTCCGCGAGCCTTCGACGGAGATGCCCTTCTGCGTGTCGGTCACATACGCGACCGCGGACCGCACATCGAACACATGGTTCTCGGCGGTCATCACCGTCTCGCTCAACTGCTGGAGCGGTGTGATGTCGTCGATGATCCAGATGCTGCGGCCGTGCGTGCCGATGATCAGGTCGTTGTCACGCGGGTGGATGAGGATGTCGTCGACGCGGACCCACGGCAGCCCGTTCATGAACGGCTTCCATTCCTTGCCGCCGTTGAGCGAGACGTAGAAGCCGGTACTCGGTTCCCGCGAAGAGGAGGTTCCGGTTCTTCGGGTCCTCGCGGATCACGTTGACGTTGCCTTCCGGCATGTTGCCGGCGACCGACGCCCACGTTTCACCATAGTCGGTGGTCTTGAAGATGTACGGCTTGTGATCGTCGAGGCGGTGATTGTCGATCGTCACATACGCAGTCGCCGCATCGAAGTGCGACGCTTCGACGCGCGAGATGTGCGCTTCCTTGGGCGCACCCGCGATCTTCTCGATCACGTTCTTCCAGGTCGTGCCGCCATCGCGGCTCACCTGCACGTTGCCGTCGTTGGTGCCGACCCAGAGGATGCCCGGGACGAGATACGACTCGCTGATCGTGACGATGTTGCTGTAGGACGCCGCGCCATCGTGTTTGGACGCCATCGGCGCGTTGCCGGCGACGCCCATGATCGGACGGTCGTTGCGGCCGATGTTCCGGGTCAGGTCCGGTGACGCCATCCACGTGTCGCCGCGGTCGTACGAGCGGAACAGCCGCTCGGCGCCGAGGTAGACGGTGCGCGGATTGTGCGGCGAGAGGATGAACGGCGTGCTCCAGAAGAAGCGGAAGTTCGTGCCGGCCGGCATCGCCGGAACCACGTTCCCCTGGTTCAGCTGCGCGATCTGTGCCTGCTGCTCCGGCGTCAGCGTCACACCCGCCGGGACGTTCGGCGCCCCGCCGCGGCCACCGGCCTGTGCGGCGCGCGGGCGGATCGCGTTCCCGCGTCCGGTGCGCAGATCGCGGCGGCTGGTGTTGCCGTCCTGCGACTCGGAGTAGATGACCGTCCAGTCGGTCGGATCCTGCGCCGTGTAGAAGCCGTCACCGCCGCCGACGTTGAACCAGTCGGAGTTGAGGATGCCATTGTTGCTGCGCGAGGCGCTCGGGCCGCACCAGCTGCCGTTGTCCTGCAGGCCGCCGCACACGAGGTAGGGCTTCTGCATGTCGGCACTGATCGCGTAGAACTGGCCGAGCGGCATCAGTGCGGTCGCGTCCCACGTGTCGCCCTGGTCGTACGACACGTCGAGACCGCCGTCGTTGCCGAGCAGGATGTGCTTGTTGTCGCGCGGATTGATCCAGATGGCGTGATGGTCACTGTGACCGACGCCGCCAACCGGCTGCCAGGTCTTGCCGCCGTCCGTGGTCTTGAAGAACGGTGCGCCGCCCTGATACGCGATCTGCGGATTGGTCGGGTCGATGCGGACCTGGCTGTAATACATCCAGCGATCGCCTCGGTTGGACAGGAACTTCCACGTCTTGCCGCCATCGTCTGACCGCCAGATACCCGACTTCTTCGGATCGGGCGGTGGCTCCTGACCGCCGCGTCCGCCGCCGGCACCGCCGCGACCCTGGCCAGGGACCGTCAGGGTGCCGTCCTCGTTCACGCCGGCGCCGGTGCCGCCGCTCGGCCCGACTTCGATCGACGCCATGATGACGTTGGGGTTCGAGCGCGAGATGTCCATACCGATGCGGCCGATGATCGGATTGTCCGGCAGGCCGTTGCCGGTGACCTTCGTCCAGGTCTTGGCGCCGTCATTGGTCGTCCAGATCGCGCTGCCGGCGCCACCGCCGTTGAAGCCCCACGGCTGACGCAGCCGCTGATAAGAGGCGGCCCAGAGAACGTTCGGATTGGTCGGGTGCATCACCACTTCGGTGAAGCCGGTGTGCTCGTCGATGAACTTGGTATTCGTCCAGGTCTTGCCGCCGTCGATCGTCTTGTAGAGGCCGCGCTCCTTGTTCGGTCCGAACAGGTGACCGATCGCCGCGACGTAAACGGTGTTGGGATCCTTCGGGTGCACGACGACGCGCGCGATGCTCTGCGTCTCCTTGAGACCCATGTATTCGAACTTCTTGCCGCCGTCGACGGACTTGTAGACACCGCCGCCGAAGGTCGAGCTCTGGCGATTGTTCGGTTCGCCGGTTCCGACGTAGATGATCTCGGAGTTGGAGGGGGCGATCGCGATGTCACCGATCGAGGAAATGCGGTACTCGTCGAAGATCGGCGTGAACGTGGTGCCGTTGTTCGTCGTCTTCCACAGGCCGCCACCGGCGAACCCGAGATAGTAGGTGGACGGGTTCTTCTCGTCGACAGCGATGTCGTCGATGCGGCCGCCCATGTTCGCCGGCCCGATCGAGCGCCATACGAACGGTTTGAGCAGCGGGTCGTCGGAGAGGTTGATGGGTGGGGGAGGCGGGGTCTGGTTCTGCCCCTGTCCCTGGCCCTGGGCCATCAGTCCGCCGCCGGCGAACAGGGTCGCGGCAATGCCGGCCCAGACGAGCAGCCGTACACGGTTTAGTCCTCGAATCACGCGTATCTCCTTGAAGCAGTTCGGAAAACCTGGGGGGAATTGCTGTCGGATTCTACGACGGATTGGGACGAAACGCTTACGCGGCGGGCGATCATTCGCGCCGTCGAGCGCTCGAAATCCAGGGGCGGCTCACGAGCCGAATCAAGGGGCGGTTCACGAACCGCCCCTGCACGAGCTACTTACCGCCGAAATTCACCTTCGGCGCCTGTTGAGCATCGGCTGGGGCGGCAAAATAGGGATATTCCCCGAATCCAAAGATTTTCGCCGTCATGTTCGAGGGGAATCGGCGGCGGGTCGTGTTGTATTCCTGGATCCGCTCGTTGTAGCGCCCTCGAGCGATCGAGATGCGGTTTTCGGTTTGGGAGAGCTCGTCCATGAGACGTTGGAAGTTCGCATCCGACTTCAGCTGTGGATAGTTCTCAACCACCACGAGCAGCCGCGATAGTGCTGAGGACTGCTCATTCGCCGCCTCGATCGCCTGCGAAGGAGTCGTCGCACCAGCCAGCTTGGCGCGTGACGCGGCAATGCTGGTGAAGATCTCCTTCTCCTGCGCTGCGTAACCCTTCACGGTCTCGACCAGGTTCGGGATGAGGTCGTTGCGCCGCAGCAGCTGGTTCTGGACCTCGCCCCACTGCGCCTTGATGGCTTCTTCCTGCGTCGTGAATTTGTTGTACGAACACCCCGACAGGGCCAGCGGCCATCACAACGACTATCCACGTATTCAGCGCTCTTGCTTGTCTCATTTCGTCTCTCCGTCGAGTCACTTCCAATTCCAACTCCAACTCCAAAATCCAACTCCTGTTGGAAGTTGGAATTTGGAGTTGGAGTTGACTCCACCAGCTCCCAGAGGCGCCGCCGCCGCCGCTGCCGCCGCCACCAAATCCGCCGAATCCGCCGCCACCGCCACCGCCGCCACCGCCGAATCCGCCAAAGCCACCGCCGAATCCGCCGCCGCCGAATCCGCCGCCGAACGGGCCGACGCCGCTCGACCAGCCGCCACCGCCCCAGCGCCGCCGCCGTCGCCTGCCGCCGCCGCGGCTCATCAGAAACAGGATGATCATCATGAAGATGAACGGCCAGCACCCCGGAAGGCTCACGTTATTGGAAGGCCGGCGTGGGGCGGTCGCGGCGGGCACGTCGCTGAGCTGGACGCCTCGACCCTGCGCGATCCGGTTGATCAGCGCGGTGGTGCCGTTTACCAATCCAGCGCCGTAGTTGCCGTTGCGGAACTCGGGGCGGATGCGCTCACGAATCACCGATCCCGCGGTGCCATCCGTGATGAAGCCCTCCAATTCGTACCCAACCTCGATCCCGATCTGCCGCTCGGCTACTGCGACGACGATGAGCAGGCCGTTGTCTTTGTCCTTTTGACCGATACCGCGGCCGCCATTCTCGAACATCTTGACGCGGTACTCGGCGATGTCGTAGTAGCCCTCGATGTTCGGCACAGTAGCGACAACGACGACGTCGCCGGTGGCGGCCATCAGCGCGTTGATGCGCCGCTCCAGTTCCGCGGCGCTCTGGCGGTCGATGACGTTCGCAAAGTCGTTGACCGGGCCAGTCAGCCGCGGGATCGGCGGCTGCGCGCTGGCGGCACGGGCCAAGGAAGAGGAGAACTGCCGCGATCAGCACGGCCGTCCGCGCCTGGATCATGCGCGCTTCCACCCGTCCACGAACTCCCACACGCGTTCGACCGCGGCGATGTAGCGCGCCAGCATGGCGCTCGGGTCAGCGATCGTCGAGGGCCCCGCACCGGTCGCCGCGAGCACCTCGCGCGTCAAATCCTGCGGTACGCCGATGTGTTCCTCGGCGGTTTCGGGGAGGTGGTCATCGTGGCCGCTCGAGGCCGGCGCCGCCAGCGACACGATGTTCATCAGCAACCGCCGGAAGCCTTCCGCCGACGCGCCAATGAGCCTCGCGACTCGCTTCGGATCGCCGCCGGTTTCGAGAAATCCTTCGCGAAGGTGGATCAAATGGCTCTTCGCCTGCAACTCGCAGGCCCGCCGCCGATCAACGTCCGGCACGCTCAGGCCGGCAAACGGATCGTCCCCGAGAACGACGACGTGGCTCGCGATGATCTCGCCGTATTCGAGCGGGAAGACGTCGAGCGTGCGCCTGAACTCGTCGCGTTCGAGCAGCAGCGGCACCGCCAGCCCGCGCTTGGCCCAGCCAGCCGACAGCGGAGCGCAGGCGGCGAGATCTTCGAAATCCAGCCTGTCGACGAGTGCAATGCTGCGGATTTCGGCATCGGCGTCCGAGCTGACGCCGTAGGCGCAGACCGAATGCAGGCCGTTACCGAAGATCCGGTGCAGGTCAGCGGCCAGCGCCTCGAGCGCCGTGCGGGAGGTTGGGGCAAGCGTCGACGGAAGCCATCAAACTATTATTGATCAATGCGTCTGCGCACACTGAACGTCGGCTGCTTTGGGGGTGGCACCGGTCTGCCGAGTTTGCTCGGCGGACTTAAAAGCAATCCGTGGCTGAGCGTTCATGCTGTCGTGACGATGTTCGACAGCGGTGGAAGTTCGGGACTGTTGCGTGACCAGCTGGGGGTGTTGCCACCGGGCGATGTGTTGAAGTGCGCCCTGGCGCTGGCACGGAACGAGAGGGAAGCGCGCCGCGTCCTGCTGTCGAGGATGCCGACGCTTCAGCACGAGCGGCTTCGTGGTCACACCGGCGGCAACCTGCTGCTGTCGATGATGGAGCAGTACAGCGGCGACTTTCTCGCGGCCGTCGATGGGTTGCGAGCCCTGCTTGGCTGCGCCGGGCGAGTGTGGCCGGTCAGCACGCAGCAGGGGACGCTCGTTGCCGAATTTGCGGACGGCACCCGGACGAAAGGGGAACCCGAGGTCGATGCCGGGCACAACGCCGGTCACGCGGTGACGCGGCTGTGGCTCGAGCCTGACGTCGAAGTGCATCCGGCGGCTGCCGCCGCGATCCCGCAATTCGATGCCGTGATCATCGGACCGGGCAGCTTCTACACCAGCCTGATGCCGATCTTCCTCGTGAAGGGTGCGCCGGAAGCGGTCCGCCAGGTCGCAGGACCAGTGATCCTCGTGACCAACCTGCTCACCGAGGGCCGGGGGATGTCGACGTTTACCGCTGCCGAAGCCGTCCAACGGACGACTGCAGCACTCGGCCGTCCGGTTGACGTCGTCATCGTCAACACCGGCACGCCCAATGCCGAGACCATGGCGAGGTATCGCGCCGAGCACAAGCAGCCGCTCGAGCTGGGGGAGATGCCTGGCAGCTGCGAGGTCGTGTGCGGTGACTTCTGGCGCGGTGATATTGCGCGGCATGATCGCCGGCGGCTCGCGACGGCGGTGTGGGCCGTCCTGGCGCAGCGGCTTCTGTAACGCTACCGAGAGGGCTTCGGCAGGGCGCCGAGAAACTCCGACGGTGTTTCGACGCGCAGGTCGTGGCGCAATGCGGACAGGAAATGCCGCCGGTTGTCGGTCACGATCACCCTGGCGCCAGCCGAGCGCGCGACCTCTGCGATGTGCACGTCGTAGATGCGTCCGCCGGTGATCCGATCGCCGGCGAGAAAGCGGAGCATCTGCTCGCGGTCAGCGGCCGGAAGATCGTGGACCGACATGCGCGCGAAGACTTCCTCCTCGATGAGCCGTGCGGCATCTTCCGGACGCAGCCGGAACTCGGGCGGGAGTCTTGTCGCGACGGAGAAAAACTCGAGACAGCAGTGCCAGGCCGTTCCCGGCGAGCGGATCGTCTTCTCGGCGACCGCGTGCATCACTGACTGGGCCGGTCCGCTCTGCGGCCCGAAGTCGATCAGACCGGCGAGCAGCACGCTCGTGTCGAAAAAAACTTCTACGGCCACCGATTCCGCTCGTCTTCAATAAGTGCAGCAATGTCCAGCGACGGGCGGGTCTCGGCGTCCGCCGTGGGCCGCGCCACGAGACGGCGGCCAACCTTGACCAGGCGAGGGCCTGGCGCGACGCGTTCGAGCCGGATGCCGGTTTCGTCCAGCGTGACCTCCAGCTCGGTGCCCGGGCTGAATCCCGCTCGGTTTCTCGCCACTGCCGGGATCACCACTCGACCTGCCTTGTCGATGGTAGCTCGCATGGCAGAAATACTACCATCCGAGCAGAGGGGGCCTGACCCCAATTTGCTCGAGAGGAGCGCAAATTGGGGTCAGGCCCCCCTTTTGAACGCCGCGCCGGTCGGCGGCGTCTTGCTTTCTGGAACGTGAATGAGTGACTTGGTGGACGGGTATCCACGGATCTTGGCGGGCGCCCCGGACGACGTGGCGCTGGAGTTCGAGGCGCGTCTCCGCGATTCCGGCACGCTGGCGTTCCGCGTCGCCTACGGCGTGCTGCGTCATCGCGAGGACGCGGAGGACGTCGCCCAGGACGCCTTTGCCAAGGCGTTCCGCAACTTCGGCGCAGCTGCGCGATCGCGATCGCTTTCGCGCCTGGCTCGTGCGCACCGCCTGGCGACTGGCGATCGATCGTCGCCGCGGCGACCGGCGGCGGCTCGCGCGCGAGGAGGCCGTGGACGCCACCGGTCGAAGCGAGCACCGAGCAGGTGGCATCGACCCGTCAGCGCGCGGCGCACCTGTGGGATGCGATCGACGACCTGCCCGACAAACTTCGCGTTGTCATCGTGCTGTCGGGCATCGAGGGCCACGACACCCGCGAGGTTGGATCGCTCCTGGGGATTCCCGAAGGTACCGTCAGGTCCCGGTTGTTCATGGCGCGGAAGGCACTGGCGGAGAGACTGCAATGGCTGACAAAGATCTCGTAGACCTGCCCGACGACTTCGAGCGGCTGCTGCGGCAGGAACTGTCGATCGAGCCGTCGCCGGAGTTCGCGGCGCGCGTGCGGCAGCGCGTCGCGAGCCGCACCGAACGCCATGGTGGCGGGCGCGATGGATCCCGGCCATCGGCACGTTTGCGACGCTTGCGTCACTGGCGGCCGCGGTCGCTGTCCCGGCGATCGCGCGGTGGACGCACGGGCCCGGTGCTTCCGGCCCCTCCGGCAGTCCGCGTCGCATCGGTCGAGCAGCCGCGAGCGACTCCTCAGCACTCTCTGTCGGCGGCCCCGGTCACGACGGCTGGCTCCGCGACGGCGCGGCGTCCCAGCCCGCGTCAGCAGACCGCCAGACCGGAGGTGAGCACGGTTGCGACCGACCTGCCGGTCGTGATCGTCGACGATCGCCAGCGCGCGGCGCTGGCGACCCTGTTCAGGATGATGGACCAGGGGCGCGTCAGCGGCGACTCGTTTGCCGCGACGATCCCGGTGTCACTGGACCCGATTGTGGATCAGGTCGGCGCGATCACCGTCGCGCCGGTGGTGGTGAGCGCGATTGCGCCCGGCGGCGTCTTGCCCAACAACAGCGAACGTTAACCGGGCCGAGCGGCTCGCAAGGAGTGCAATCGTGAAACGGATGATCGGCTTTTTGATTCTGACGTCCCTGCTCGTTCCGGCATCGATCGTTGCCGACGCAGGTGAACCCCAGTCGCCACCGCCAGGCGATACACCTCTGAAAGTGCAGATCGTGGTCTCACGGTTCCAGGGGGAAAAGAAGATCAGCAGCATTCCCTACACGCTGGCGGTGGTCGGGGGCGCGAAAAGCGAAGCGACGCGGCTCCGGATGGGGGTCGATGTCCCGGTGCCCCAGAACGTCGTCGTTGGCGAAGGGAGCGCCCTGAAGTCCAGCTACACCTACCGGTCGGTCGGCACGAGTATCGACTGCTCGGCACGTCCGCAGAGCGACGGCGTGTTCCTGGTCGATCTCGCGGTGTCGGACACGGCGGTGTTCATGCCTGATGCCAAGGCCGACTCGGCGACGCCGACCAGCCGCGTTGCCGGCGTCCCAGCGTTCCGGACGTTCACATCGAACTTCAACCTGTTGCTGAGGGATGGCCAGGTGGCGCAGCACACGGCCGCGACCGACCCGGTCAGTGGAGAGGTGCTGCGGATCGACGTGACGCTGACGGTGATCAAGTAACGTGCGACGTGCTAGGTGCGAGGTGCGATGTGCTGTTCCACGTGCGGCGTGCTACGTGCCGTGCGACGTGCGACGTGCTGTGCGACGTGCTGTGCGACTGTGCGATGTGCTGTGCTGTGCGCCGTGCCGTGGGATGTGCTGTGCATCGCTGCACCTAGCACCTAGCACCTAGCACCTAGCACCGCACGTAGCACCGCACGTAGCACGTAGCACGTCGAACAGCACATCGCACGTCGCACCTAGCACGCCGCACGTTACTTGACGATCGCGCCGGTGGCCTTGATCTGGTACTTCTTGGATGCGGTCGCGTCGTGCTTGCCGTGCTCGCCGGCCGCTTCGTTCGCGTGCTCGTCCTTCTCACCGATCGCCTCGAAGACGCCCTCGGCCGACACCTGCTTGCCCTTGGCGGTGACGGGGAACTTGATGACGCCGTCCTCGACCTTCAGGCGCACGGTGGCACCCTTCGGGTCGTCCGACGGCGCGATCGCCATCCAGCAGCCCATCTCCTCGCACACGGCGGTCGCGACGCCATCGACGCGAATCGTCTTCCCGACAAACGCGGCCGGGGTCTCGAGCAGGGCCTTGATCGGCGTCGCTTCCTTGAGCGACACCCCGGTGCCGAGCTTGGTGTCTTCCGCCGCAAATGCCACCGTCGTGAGCGCCACGATCCCGGCGCAGAGTAGTGCTTTCATCCTGCCTCCTGTATCCTGAGATTGTACAACCCTTCGAACACGCCCGGCCTCTGACGGCCTGGGCCACACTGCCGGAACCATTGCCTTTACTCACAATCGACAGCCTGAAGCTCGCCTTCGGCCATCACCCGCTCTTCGAGAACGCGTCGCTGCAGATTGACGCCGGCGAACGCATCGCCCTCATCGGCCGCAACGGCTCAGGCAAGTCGAGCCTGCTGAAAGTGATCGGCGGAGAAGTGCCGCCCGACGGCGGAACAGTGTGGCGCGCACCCGGCGTCCGCGTCGCACGACTCGATCAGGACGTGCCGCTGGTCGGCACGCGAACGGTCTTCGACGAAGTCGCGGAAGGCCTGGGTGAGCTCGGCGCGCTCGTCGCCGACTACCATCACGCCGCGCACGCGATCGCAGAGATCCCCCACGACTCGCCCGGATACGAGAAGGCGCTGACCCGGCTGGGCGACCTCCAGCACGAGCTCGAGGAACAGGACGGCTGGCGCCTCGAACAGAAAGTCGAGCTCGTGGTGACGCGGCTCGATCTGCCGGCCGACCGCCCGGTCGGGGAACTGTCAGGCGGATGGCGTCGTCGTGCGCTACTCGGGAAGGCGCTGGTCGCGGAACCGGACGTGCTGCTGCTCGACGAGCCCACGAACCATCTCGATATCGATGCGATCCAGTGGCTGGAAGAGCACCTCGCCTCGTTCCCCGGCGCGCTGCTCTTCGTGACCCACGATCGCGCGTTCCTCAACACGCTGGCCACGCGGATCGTGGAGCTCGATCGCGGCACGCTGACGTCGTGGCCGGGCAGCTATCCGAAGTATCTCGAGAAGAAGGCAGACGCCATCGAGAACGAGGCCCGCGATCTTGCCCGGCTCGACAAGAAGCTGGCCCAGGAAGAGGCGTGGCTGCGGCAGGGCGTCAAGGCGCGGCGCACCCGCAACGAAGGGCGCGTGAAGGACCTGATGGAACTGCGCGCGCAGCGCGCCGCTTATCGCGCGCAGTCGGGCAACGTGCGGCTGGCGATCGACTCCGGCGACGCGCCCGGCAAGCTGGTGTTCGAGGCCAAGGGCGTCAGCAAGGCGTTCGACGGCGTACCGGTGATCAAGGACTTCAAGGTCCGGGTTCTGCGCGGCGATCGCATCGGCCTCATCGGTCCGAACGGCGCCGGCAAATCGACGCTGCTTCGACTCCTCCTCGGGGAGATGGAGCCCGACAGCGGCACGATCAAGCACGGCGCCCGTCTGCAGGTCGCGTACTACGATCAGCAGCGCGAGCAGCTGGATCCGGAGAAGACCGTCGCCGACAGCATCAACGACGGCAACACGACTGTCATCATCAACGGCCAGCCGAAACACATCATCGGCTACCTCGCCGACTTCCTGTTCCCGCGGGATCGCGCGATGTCGCCCGTGAAGGCGCTCTCAGGCGGCGAGCGCAACCGGCTGATGCTGGCCAAGCTGTTCGCCAAGCCGGCCAACGTCCTCGTGCTCGACGAACCGACCAACGACCTCGACATCGAGACGTTGGAGTTGCTCGAAGAGTTGATCGGCGACTTCGACGGCACCGTCCTGCTCGTCAGCCACGACCGCGTCTTCCTCGATCGCATCGTGACCAGCACGCTGGCATTCGAAGGCGGGGGGCAGAGTGACGGAGTACGTCGGCGGATGGGAGGACTATCTCCGACAGAGACAGTCAACTTCCAAAAGCCAATCTCCAACTTCCAAGACGCCAAGCGTCCAACTCCCAACTCCCAACTCCCAGACTCCCAACGCCGATCCGCCGCGGCCAAACCGAAGGCCAAGGACGCCGCCAAGCTGTCGTTCAAGGAGAAGCGCGAGCTCGAGACGCTGCCGGTGCAGATCGAGTCGCTGGAAGCAGAGCAGGCGCGGCTGCAGAAGGAATCCGAGTCGGCGGCGTTCTACAAGGAGTCGGCGGAACACATCAAACGCGTGCTCACGCGGCTCGAAGCGCTGGGTCCAGAGATCGAGCGGGCTACAGCGCGCTGGGTGGAACTCGACGAGAGGAAGTGAGCCGTTTTCTTGGATGTTGGCAGTTGCAGTTGGAAGTTGACTCGGCTCGGTCAAGTCCCAACTCCCGAACTCCGCACTCCCAGCGAAGCTCCCGCACCCTCGTGAACTACTCGAACGACTTCGTAAAGAGATCCTCGATCGCGCGCTTGCCGTTGTCGGTAATGGCGCGTGTGCCGGTGCCGGTGAAGTGGGGATGCGTGATGCGAGGGGTGTCGCCGTCGCGGTTCTTCCAGGCGCTGCCGGTCCACTCGAACCAGCCGTCCTTCTCCTGGTCGAACACGAAGAGCGGCTTGTTGCACAGCTTCGCGAATTCCGCGCCCCAGCCGGTCCCGCCACGCACATGGCCGTCGTCCAGGATCACGCCGATGACGTAGATCTCCTGGCCGTTGTTCACCTGGTACCAGAGGGTCTGCAGGATCTTCCGCATCGTCGGGCTGTCGGTGTAGCGGCGGTTCATCAGCTTGGAGACGTACTCGAGGCTGACGTCACCTGCCTGCAGTTCTTCGTGGTTCAGCACGCGGATGCCGCGGCGGCGAGCTTCGGTGTGACCCTCGAAGGTGAAGTTCACCTCCTCGATGCCGTGGCGCTCGGCGCAGGCGCCGAACTCCGCTTCGGCTCCTGGAGCCGCGCCGCTGAAAAGAATGAAGTCAGATTTGTTCATGACTTTGCCTTTGTCGAAGCCTTCTTCCTGGTGGCCGCAGACTTGCGCGAGTCTTGTTGCGCGGGAGTCTTGTCTGCATTCTTCAATGCGCGCGGGGCCCCACCCCCACGCGCTTTACGCGCTTCGCGCGACGGCCTTCGGCCTTGCCTCCGGCGCTCCGCGCCGTCGGAGCAGATGATGCGTTCAGGGATTATTTTCCCCGCCTTCAAGGCCGCGGCGCGTTCGATGATCTTCTTCAGCATCGCGCCGGCCTCGCCGCCTTCGGCAGGACGATGGGATTCCCAGACGTCGGGGTTGTCGGAGGCGAGGATGTCTTCGAAGTCGCCTTCGCTCTTGACGCTCCTGGGCGCGAACTCCGTGATGTCGAGTTCGCCCGCCCAGTCATCCCGATGCTTGATCAGCAGCCAGCTTCGTCCGTCGCCGCTGCCCCAGCGCCCGCCCGGTGCGCACGAGGACCCACGAGCCTTTCAACTTGTAGCCGTCGAGCGTGAACTTCAGGTCGCCCTTCTTCAGCGCCGCATCGACGTCGTCGCTTTCGGGCGTCCACGTCCCCTGGTCCCACAGCATGACGATCCCGGCGCCATAGCCCGAAGGGATGACGCCTTCGAACGTGCCGTACTCGATCGGATGATCCTCGACATGCATCGCGAGGCGCCGGGTCTTGGGATCGAGTGACGGACCCTTCGGAACGGCCCACGAGAGCAGGACGCCCTTGTACTCGAGGCGGAAGTCGTAGTGGAGGTGACTGGCGAGGTGTTTCTGGACGCAGAAGAAGAGCCCGTTGCGAGGCTCCTTCTTCGCGCGCTCGGCGGCGAGCTTCACGTCGCCGGAGGGCTCCGGCGACGCGGTGAAGTTGCGCTTCTGTTTGTACTTTTCGAGCACCATGGTTCAGAGCTGTGGCTAGTTCAGGACACTTCAGCGATTCTGCGCCCGAACATCAATTCGCTTCATCTTCCACGGCACCATCGCGAACAGGATCGCGCCGGCAATGACGCGAAGAGGGCGACGACGCCGAACAGGTCCGGCAGCGGATCGGCTTCGCCGTCGAAAGCCCGACAGACGGCCGGCGATGAAATTGCCGACAGATGCGGCGAGGAACCAGACGCCCATCATCAAGCCGGCAATCCGCGCCGGGGCGGAGCTTGGTCATCGCGCTGAGGCCGACGGGGCTGAGGCTCAATTCGCCAATGGTGTGAAGCAGATAGGTGGTGGCCAGCCACATGGCCGACACCTGGATGCCGCTGCTGGCGACGGGCGCGCGACGATGAGAGGATCGCGAAGCCGGCGCCGACGAAGATCAGGCCGACAGCGAACTTCGCCGCGGTCGACGGCTCAGCGCGACTCCCAAGCCGCACCCACAGCCACGCGAAGACCGGCGCGAGGGCGATGATGTAGAGCGAGTTGAGCGACTGGAACCAGCTGCCCGGGAAGTCCCAGCCGAGGATTTCCGGTCCGTGAGTCGCGATCCGCAAAGAGATTCAGCGTCGACCGGCCTGTTCGAATACCGACCAGAAAGCGCGGCGGCGAGGAAGAAGACGCCGATGGCGGCGAGCTGTTTCCTCTCCTGCGCGGTCCAGCCCGCTGCTCGTGAACAGCCAGCCGAAGAAGGCACGGTGGCGATCAGCAGGAAGTAGCATGCGGCGCCGACGGCAACCTGGTTGATCGTGATCGGCAGCGCCCGCGGCATACGTGGCATAGCCGAACGCGCCGATCGCCACGAGCAGGAGCAGCGCAGCCAACGATGACGCGCCTCTTCAACTGATCGAAGGCGTCCTGACGAGGTGGCCGGCGCCGGTCGCATGCCGGCTTCGCCGAGGTGCTTCGAGCCAAGAACGAGAACCGGACAACGCCGAGCTGCCATGCCGGCGCCGGCGGCCCCGAATCCCAAGTGCCAGTTCACGTTCTGACCGAGGTATCCGGCACACCAGCGGCGCAATGAATGCGCCGAGGTTGATCCCCATGTAGAAGATCGAGAACCCCGCGTCGCGCCGGTGGTCGCCTGCCGGGTAGAGCTGACCGACGATGACGCTAGATGTTCGCCTTTCAGCAGGCCCGTGCCGATGACGATCAGGAAGAGGCCGAGGTAGAAGGGTGGTCAGCGAAGGGGACCGCCATGCTGAAGTGGCCGAGCGAGATGATGATGCCGCCGAAGAGGACGGCGCGGCGCTGGCCGATCAGCCGGTCAGCGATCCACCCGCCCGGGAGCGTCACCATGTACACCATCGAGGTGTAGAGGCCGTAGACGGCGCCCGCCGAGGCGGTGTCGAAGCCGAGGCCTCCCGAGCGAGCGGGGCGGTCATGAAAAGAATGAGCAGCGCCCGCATGCCGTAGTAGCTGAAGCGCTCCCACATCTCCGTGAAGAACAGGGTCGCCAGGCCGCGAGGGTGGCCGAAGAAGGCGCGGTCGGACGCCTGCGGCGCCAGCCGAGTCCTGCCGCGGGATCGTCAACGGTTGTCGGAGACGTGGGGTCGGTCATTGGGCTAAAGAATACAATTGTTTCGTGCAGGCCCTGCTCCTTTCCACCTACGACATGGGTCGCCAGCCGTTTGGGCTGGCGTCGCCGGCGGCGTGGCTGCGCGCCGCGGGGGTCGAGGTGACCTGCGCGGACCTGTCGAAGGACCGGTTGCCGCAGGACGCGGTCCGCGCCGCCGCGCTGGTGGGGTTCTTCCTGCCGATGCATACCGCCACCCGGCTGGCGCTGCCGGTGATCGACCGGGTGCGAGGGCTCAACCCCGGGGCCCGCCTGGTGGCGTACGGGCTCTACGCGCCTCTGAATGCGGAGCTGCTGCGCGAGCGCGGCATCCACGACATCCTCGGTGGCGAATTCGAGGCCGCCCTGGTTGACGTCGCCTTGACCGCCTCCGCCGAAGGCGGCGGCGAGTCCGCCGAAGCACTGCGAAGGCGGACGGCCGCGGGCTCGCCAGCCGCTGTGCCGGGCCCGACCCCTCAGCCCCTGGCGCGCCTGACCTTCAAAGTCCCGGACCGCGCCGGCCTGCCGGCCTTGTCGCGTTACGCAGGCCTGCAGGTGGACGGCGAGAAGCGGGTCGCCGGCTACACCGAGGCGAGCCGCGGCTGCAAGCATCGCTGCCGTCATTGCCCGATTGTTCCCGTCTACGACGGACGCTTCCGGATCGTCGCCCCCGAGATCGTCCTCGCCGACGCGCGGGCGCAGGTGGCCGCCGGCGCGCGGCACATCACGTTCGGGGACCCCGACTTCTTCAACGGGATCCGGCATGCCCGCGCCGTGGTCGAGGGGTTTGCCCGCGAGCTGCCGGGAATTACCTACGATGTGACGATCAAGGTCGAGCATCTACTCCAGCACGCCGACGCGTTGCCACTGCTGCGGGAGACGGGATGCGCGTTCATCACCAGCGCAGTGGAAGCGGTGGACGACCGGGTGCTGGCGCTGCTCGACAAAGGGCACACGCGCGCGGATTTCGAGCGCGCGGTGGCGCTCTGTGCCGAGGCCGGGGTGCCGCTCTCGCCGACATTCGTGACCTTCACACCATGGACCACGCTCGACAGCTATCGCGAGTTCCTCGCGGAGATCGACAGGCTCGATCTGGTCGAGCACGTCGCGCCCATCCAGTACGCCATCCGTCTGCTCGTGACCGACAAGTCGCGTCTGCTCGAACTCGACGACATCAGGCGGCTCGTCAAACGTTTCGATGCCGTCTCGCTGACATATCCATGGGTCCATGAAGACCCCCGGGTGGATCGCCTCCATGCCACGGTTTCCGCTATCGTTGGCGTGCAAACCAATGCGCCGCGCGCGGAGGTGTTCGCCCGGGTCTGGGAGGCGGCGTATGCCGATGCGCAAACGCTCCTGCGCAGGCAACAACCCGTGCTGCCGGCCCGGGCATCGATTCCTTACCTGACCGAGCCCTGGTACTGTTGAGCGGAGCCAAACGCAGAGCAGGTTGCTCTGATTTGACACTTACGAAGACAACTTCCAACTTCCAATCTCCAACGGCCAATTTGGGAGTTATTGGAAGTTGGTAGTTGGAAGTTGGGAGTTGACGGAGTTTTTGTAAGCGTATGAGAGTCCTTCTCCTGTCCACCACGACCGGGTACCAGTTGCGCAGCTTTGCGACAGCGGCCGAGCGGCTGGGCCTCGACCTCTTGCTCGCAACGGACCGCTGTCATCAGCTGGAGGATCCGTGGCGCGACGGCGCCATTCCCGTCCGTTTCTATGACGACGACGCCTCGCTCGCCGCTATCAAGGCGGCGGCGCGCGAGAAACCGATCGACGGGGTGATCGCAGTGGGGGATCGGCCGACACCATTGGCGGCCCGGGTCGCCGAGGCGCTCGGCCTGCGCGGGAACCCGGTGGCCGCCGCCGAGACCGCGCGGAGTAAGAGGGCGATGCGCAGGGCGTTTACTTCGGCGCGGCTCGAGGTGCCGTGGTTCATCGATCTGCCGGCGCCGACTGACCCGCGCGTGATCGGTGCCGCGATCCCGTATCCCTGCGTCGTGAAGCCGCTGGGGCTGTCCGGCAGCCGCGGTGTCATTCGCGCGGATTCGTCCGAGCAACTGGTGAGCGCCGTCAAGCGGATCCGCGGGTTGCTGGCGCGACCGGAGCTGCGGGCGCAGCGGACCGGCTTGCTCGACGACTTGATCATTGAGGGCTATCTCGAAGGGCCGGAGTACGCGATCGAGGCGGTGCTGACCGAGGGGCAACTTCAGGTGCTGGCCATCTTCGACAAGCCCGATCCGTTGATCGGGCCCTTTTTCGAGGAAACGATCTACGTCACGCCACCAGCGGTCTCGTCGCCGCTGGAGCGCGCTATCGCCGATGAAGTGCAGCGTGCGACGACGGCGATCGGCCTGGTCCATGGGCCCGTTCATGCGGAGTGCCGTGTCGGTCCGACCGGCGTCGCCATGCTCGAAGTCGCCGCGCGCCCGATCGGTGGCATTTGCTCGAGGGTGCTGCGCTTCGAAGGTGGCGAGGGGGAGCTGGCGTCGCTCGAGGAGGTCCTCCTCAGACACGCTTGTGGTGAGGACGTGTCGTTCTATGTGCGCGAAGCGGCGGCCGCGGGCGTCATGATGATCCCGATTCCGAAACGAGGGATTTACAAGGGTGTGACCGGCGATACGGCCGCGAGCGCCATGCCTCACGTCGAGGAAGTGGAGATCACGGCCAGGCCGGATCAGTTGCTGGAGCCGCTGCCCGAGGGGGACAGTTATCTGGGGTTCATCTTCGCCCGTGCGGAGGAACCCGCTACGGTGGTGGCCGCACTTCGCCGCGCGCACAAGGAGCTCGAGTTCGAAATTCTGCCAGAGCTCCCGGTCATCCGCTGATCGGATCCGGCTATTTGGCCTGCTGTGGCACGTAACCAGGAGGCAGGGCCGCGCCCTCGCCGAAGAAGAAGTCTTCCATGTGCTTCTTCACGAGCTCCTGAGCTTCTTTCTGCCACGGCATCAGCCGATACTCATTGAGGATCATTTTCATCCGCTCCTCCCAGAGCTTCCAGGCATCGGCCGAGATGTTCTGGTAGATGCGTTCGCCGAGCTCGCCGGGCCACGGCTGCTTATCCAGTCCCGGCATTTCTTTTTGAAATTTCTGACAAAAAACCTTCCGGCCGCCGGTTGTCGGACCCGCAGGGGGAGTGGGCTGAGGAGGACCGCCGCAAGCGCTCATGACGAGCAGTTTACCAAAGAGTGGTGACCAGGAGGTGTAGTGAATTCCGTCATGGGCGCGCGTTTCTGTTGACGTCTGGGAGGCTATCCGGCCAATTTGCCTGAAGTTACAGGCCGACTCGGCCGTGAAACGGCAACCCGGCCATGGCACGGCGTTTGGATGACAGCCCGGCGGTAGACCAGCGTCCTGAGGGAGAGCGTGCCGGCAATGATGCAGATGGAACCAGGGTCCGAACGACCGGACCCGCGGCAACGTGAGGAACCGGAGGAAAATCCGGTAACCCCTACGGACGAACCCAAACCCGAGCCCGTCCAGGATCCGCCGGCGGAGCCGAACACGTCACCGTACGTGGTGAGACGTGGTGAGGGGACAGGCGGGCCAGCAGAGCGAGAATTGACCATGAATGAAGCTGTCAAAGGTCGAGAGCCAGTAGAACGTGCGGAATCAGGAGCACGCAAGGAGCGCCGCGGCTTCGCGTCGATGTCCCCGGAGAAGCAGCGGGAGATCGCGAGCAAGGGCGGCCGCGCCGCCCATCAGAAGGGGACCGCTCACGAGTGGACCTCCGAGGAGGCCCGTTCAGCCGGCCGCAAGGGCGGCCAGATCAGCCGCGGTGGTCGCGGGCCGTCTCGCCGACGAGGCAGCCCCGGACATGGCGGATCATACCGCGAGGTCTTCCGACGACGGAGCCCTCGACGGTCAATAAGTGCGAGAGAGACGGAGGCGTGTGCGTATGTTGAAACGGGTAGCGATGGCGATGATCGTGGCACTCAGTAGTGCCGCGGCGGCGTCCGCCCAGACGGGAACCACCGGCTCGACGACGAGTCAGCCCTCGGGCCAGAGCCAACCAGCGACGGCCAGCCCGCCCGCAACCAGCGGGCAACCAGCCACGTCGATGGCGGTCGAAACGGCGACCGGCGACGACGACATTCCGCGGTGACACGGGGCTCTGGTTCGTGCCGACCGGTGAGGTATTGCCGGCGGGCCGAGTTCTCGATGAGCGCCTACCGCGTGAACTTCGACCACCCCGAGGGGTTCACCGACGTGTCGAACTGGCCGGTGACGCTCGGCTTCGGCCTCGGCGATCGCGCCGAGATCTTCGGTGCGTTCGACGTCATTCGTCGCATCGATCGTGACTCGCGGCCGCTGTTCACGAACAACCAGGGCGGCGGGCTCGTCAACGATTACCCCTTCGTCAGCGATGGATGGTCGGGGAATCAGATTGGCGACCTGTGGCTTGGCACCAAGGTGAACCTGACCTCGCAGTGGCGTCAGCAGCCGATGGCGTTTGGCCTCCGTGGCCTCGTCAAGGTGCCGATTGCGAAAGACGACGAAGAGGGTGTCGGGAGCGGCAAGATGGACTTTGCCATCGATGCCATCCTCAGCAAGGAACTCAACAACAATGTTGAGCTCTCCGGTTACGGCGGGATGATCTTCCGTGGCGATCCGGACGAGACCGATCTGACCAACGGATTCCGTTGGGGCATCGGCGCCGGTTTCCCCACCAGGAAGAACCTGCGGTTTACCGCTGAACTGCACGGTGAGCAGTACCTTGACGACACGCTGGTGCTCACCCGCTCCCTCATCGCCGCGGATGGGTCGATCGCCCCTGGCCTCACCGCTCTCTCTTCGCCGATCGACGCGTCGTTCGGCCTGACCTATCAGGCATCAGGCGGCATGTTCTTCGGCGCCGGCTTGAATTGGCGTTTGGGAATGGACGGCCGTAGTGAGTTCGGCACCTTCGAAGACGAGGGCGGCGACTACATCGGCTTGCAGGTGCGCATCGGCTACCATCCCGGCGTCCGCATCTACGTTCCACCGCCGCCGCCCCCACCGCCGGCCGCACCACCCGTCCAGGCGGCTGCCCATGACCTGACCGTCAAGGCGGACTGCAACCCGTGCACGGTCGAAGTCGGCAAGGCGTCCACCGTGACCGCTACGCCGCGCTCCTCGATCGGTTGCTCGGTTACCTACGCGTGGTCAGCCCCGACCGGCACGCTCGCCGACCGGGCCGCCCGCTCGACGACATGGACCGCACCCATGCAGGAAGGCACCGTCCCCGTAACGGTCACGGTGACCTGCCCGCAGGACGGCAAGACCGCCACCGACACCGTGAACATCCAGGTGGTGCGACCGGCCGTGAAGGAGTTCGTGTTCGAAGACGTGCACTTCGACTTCGACCGCTACTCCCTGCGTCCGGAAGCCACGCGTGCGCTCGACGAGGCCATCACCGCGCTGCAGGCCAACCCCGAGCTTCGCCTTGAACTCGAAGGCCACACCTGCAACATCGGCACGGCCGAGTACAACCTGGCGCTCGGCGAACGTCGCTCGAACGCCGTGCGCGACTACCTCGTGGGTCGCGGCATCGGCGTGGATCGGCTCCGGACCGTGACCTACGGCGAAGAGCGGCCGAAGCACGACAACGCGCGTGAAGAGACTCGTCGTCTCAATCGTCGCGCCGCGCTCGTGGTTCGGGTTCAGCGGTAAATCACGTGCGACGTGCGATGTGCGACGTGCGTGCGAGGTGCGATGGGCGGCGTGCGGTGCGACGTAGCACTTACGCACAGCCCGTCGCACGTCGTCCGTAGCACCGCACGTCGCACATAGCACGTCGCACGACGCACGTGCTCGGAGGTTGGGATGCGTTTCGTGAATATTTACCTGGTCGGATACTTCCTGCTCGTCATGGGCGCGGTCGCGGCGCTCTGGTACGGCGGGGTCCTGCGCCAGATTGCCCCGATGTGGATCGCTATCGGGCTCGTTATTGCGTTTGGCCTTGGGATCATGCTGTCGGTTTCCGCCGGCAAGCCAGAGATCACGCGCGAATCGTGAGATAGGTGGCACGTTCGAGCGGCCGCCATGCACAAGGGCGCGGAGACTCCAGGAGGAGCGCTTCGCGCCCTTTCTTTCTGATGGGAAGTTGGTAATTGGTGGTTGGGAGTTACGCGGCGCCGCCGCGCCCTTGGCATATCTTGTGAGTACGCCACCTGGTGCTTAAGGTTCGCCGTTCTCTGCAAGCGACCATGCTCACCGGACTCCTCGCGGCTTCCACCGCGTGCAAGGAGGAGGGCGGTGTCAAGGTAGCGGGCTTCACATTCAAAGGGAACCAGGCCGTCGCATCGTCGCAGTTGAAGAAGGTGCTGGCGACGCAATCGAGCTCGAAGCTGCCCTGGGGCGAGAAGAGCTACTTCAGCCGGGAGCAGTTCGAGGCCGACCTGAAACGCATCGTCGCGTTCTATACCGACCGCGGCTTTCCGAACGCGCGCGTGACGTCCTTCAACGCGCAACTGAACGACGATCAGACTTCGGTCAAGATCGACGTGACGATCGACGAAGGGCAGCCGCTTCGAGCCGAGCGAATTGTGCTCGAAGGGTTCGAGGCCCTGCCTGAGGCACACCGCGCGACTCTCGATACGAATCTTCCCCTCAAAGCCGGTCAGCCCCTCGATCGCGCCCTCATGCAGGCTTCCCGCGAGACGCTGCTCGACGAGCTGCGCGACCACGGCCACCCGTATGCGTCCGTTCGCATGGCCGAAACAGTCGGCAGCGGCGACAACCAGCATGTGATCACTTTCCGCGCCGAGCCGGGTCCTGTGGCGCGTCACGGGGAAATCGACATCTCCGGCAACAAATCGGTCAGCGACAACGTCGTCCGCCGCCAGCTCTCCTTCAAGCCCGGGGATCTCTACCAGTTGAGCAAGCTGCGCGAGAGCCAACGCCGGCTCTACGGCCTCGAGCTTTTTGACTTTGCGAATGTGCAGCCGACCCAAACCGAGGGACAGCCCGTCATTGTCCCGACCCGTGTAACGGTCACCGAAGGCAATCATCAGAAGGTGACGTTCGGTGTGGGATACGGGACCGAGGAGAAGGCGCGCGCCGAAGTCGATTGGCGGCACGTCAACTTTCTCGGTGGCGCGCGCACCGCCAATGTGGTGGCGCGGTACTCAGGGCTGGACGGTGGCCTGCGCGTGAACTTTACGCAACCCTATCTGTTCAGCCCGACCTACTCGCTCGGTCTCACGGCTCAGTCTTGGCATACCGACGAACCAGCCTACGACCTGAATACCAACGGCGGGCGTGCTACGGTGACGCGGCAGTTCGCTCGAGGCGGCGGCCCGATCCTCAATAAGCGCCCAATGATGACGGTGGCGCTGACGTATGCGAACGAGCACGAGGACTACACGGTTTCGGAGGAGGCGCTCAACGATCCGACCTTCCGCGACGACTTGCTGGCCCTCGGTCTGGATCCCCGCACCGGGAAGGGATCAGGTCTACGCTCCGCCCTCATCGTTGATTTCAGCCGCAACAAGGCCGACAACATCCTGGACGCCAAAAAGGGATACCTGGCGTCGGTACATCTCGAGAAGGCGGGCACTTTCCTTGGCGGTGACTTCGACTACTACGAGCTCACGGGCGAAGGCCGCTACTACCTGAACATCGCCAACAAAGTCGTCCTCGCAACCCAGATTCGCGGTGGATCGATTGATGCCATGGGTAACCCCGAAGTGGAAGTACCGTTTTTCAAGCGTTATTTCCTCGGTGGCGCCACGAACCTCCGCGGCTGGGGACGGTTCGAAGTCGCACCGCTGACGCTCGAAGGTCTACCGATCGGCGGCAACACCTTCATGAACGCTTCGGCGGAGTTGCGGGTTCCCATCTGGGGCAATCTCGGCGGCGTCCTCTTCGTCGATGCCGGCAACGTCTGGAGACGCGCCTGGGATTTCAATGTCAGCGATCTGCGCTACGACATCGGCCCGGGCATCCGCTACAACTCGCCCATCGGACCTTTCCGTGCCGACCTCGGCTATCAGCTGAATCCGATTCCGGGGCTGGTGCTCAATGGGGAGAAACAGAAGCGTCAATTTCGGTTCCATTTCAGCATCGGGCAGGCCTTCTGATGAAGGCTGTACGCAGGCTGTTGCAGGTCGTGGCGTTTGTCGGCACTCTGCTGGTCGGGATCCTTGCGGTTGCGCTGATCGTGTCGCAGACGCCGTGGTTCCGTGACTGGTTGCGGCGATATGTCGTCCGCGAGTCCGAGCAGTTCGTCAACGGGCAGCTCTCGATCGGTGGCCTGGGCGGGAACCTGTTGTTCGGGGTGCAGCTGCGTGATGTGGCCCTCGATGTGTCGGGCGAGCGCATCGTAGCGGTCAAGAACGTCGAGCTCGATTACAGCGTTTTCCGCATCGTGTCGACGGGCCGGGTGCTGGACCAGATCAAGCTCGATCAGCCGACGATTGTGCTCGAGCGGGACGGGAACGGCTGGAACCTCGCGCGGGTTGTGAAGAGACAGCAGAAGGAAGCCGACCGCGAGGGGCCAGGCACGCCGCTGTCACTGCCGTCGATCCAGGTTAGCGATGCCAACGTTTCTATCCGCGACAAGGTGGGTTCGTCCAGCTACACGCTTCCCAAGCAGATCACCGACCTCGATCTGAAGGCCGCTTACGAATACGCGCCGGTGCACTACACGCTGACCGTCGATCATCTGAGCTTTCGCGCGACATCGCCCGAACTCTCGATGGGCAAGCTGTCAGGGAAACTCGCGGTCCGCGACGACAACCTCTATGTCGACCAGTTGAGGATCAACACGGCCGAAACGACCATGGCGATCGACGGGGTCGTCGAGAAGTATCTGCGGACGCCCATCATCAAGCTCACCACGACCGGCAACATCTCCCTGCCCGAAATCGGCCGCATCATCCCGGCGGCGGCGCCGTACCGCCTTCACCCGGTGGTCGACATCAAGGCCAACGGCCCGGCCGAGCGGCTGGCGCTCGATCTCAACGTGAGGTCTGAAGCGGGCAACGTTCGCGGCCAGGTGACGGCGGATGTGCAAGGACCGGCAATGGGTGCGGCAGGGGAGGTCCAGGTCGAGCACCTCGACCTCGCCCAGCTGCTCCAGAATCCGGAACAGCGGAGCGACATTACCGGACGCGCCCGCCTGGATCTCGAAGTCGCCGCCACTCCCGCTTCGGCGCCCGTCGCCGAGCGGCTGAGCGGGACCTTTGCCTTCGCGGGCCCGCAGGGTCGTGGCGGCGGGTTATTCCGCGACCGCCGTGGACGTTCGCGGCAAGATCGAAGGTCCACGCATCGAGCTCGACGGCCGCGCGAAGGCCTATGGCGGCACCGCCACCGCGCAGGGCTTCATTGTCACGCCGTCAGGACGCCGACCGGTGTCGTTCGATCTTCGCGGCCGCGCCGCCAATGTAAATCTGAAGAGCCTTCCCGCATCCACTGGCGCACCTGATCTCTCGACCAACCTGGACCTCGCGCGGTATCACGTGCGCGGCGTGGGCCGGCAGATCTCAGGCAGCGCGGAGTTGAACAGATCCACGGTCGAGGGCGCAACCATCGAGGCTGGGACGGTTGCGGACTTCAGCCTGCAGCCCGGCACCATCAGCTATTCGGCACAAGGCAGCGTCGCGGACCTCGATGTCGAGCGCATGGGCAAGGTGCTCGAAGTTCCCGCGCTTGCGAAGACCGAGTACGCAAGCCGCGTCAACGGAACCTTCGACGTCAAGGGCACCGTGCCGCGGCGGCCTGCCGGGCGGCCCGCCGCGCGGCAGCAGAGCGATTCGTCAATCGCCACGATGACGCTCGATGCCACCGGCCGGCTGAAGGACTCGGAGATCCTGGGCGGCCGTCTGCCAGACCTCGCGTTCGAAGCCCACCTCGCTGGCGGCGCCCTGAACGGTGGCCTCAATGGCCAGTTCGAAGGATTCGACCCTGCCAGGCTCGCGTCACGACCGGACCTCGAGGGTGAAGTCACCGGGACAATCAACGCCACAGCTTCGATTGCCGACGTCACTGCTCCGATCACGCCCGAAGCGATAACCGGCGCCGGCTCGCTCACGCTCGCGAAATCGACGGTCGGGGGTCTCGCGATCGACAGCGCGAACCTCGAAGCCAGCTACGCCAACCAGGTCGGCGACGTGAAGCAGTTCACGCTGACAGGACCGGACGTCAAGGTCGAAGCCTCGGGCCGCGTCGCGCTCGACCGGACGACCGCGTCGAACTTGAAGTACCACGTCGAAGCCACCGATTTGACCGAGCTGGCGAAGCTGGCCGGCCAGGAAGGCATCGGCGGCACCGCGGTCGTGGACGGCACCATCACCGGCAACCGGGCCTTGCTGACGACCACCGGCACGCTGAATGGCAGCAACCTTTCCTACCAGGAAAACAACGCGCTCGACGTGAACAGCACCTTCACCGTCACGGTCCCCGAGCTGGAGTTCGCCAGGACGAAAGCGGACGCCACGACGAAGGGCACCTTCATCAAGGCCGGTGCGTTCGAGATCAGCGAGCTCACCGCCAAGACGGTGTACGACCAGCAGACCGTCGCCTTCACCACCAACGTCAAAGAGAAGACGCGCGAGCTGGATGCGACCGGCCGGGTGATCCTGCACACGGACCACCAGGAGCTCCACCTCCCCACGCTCGCGCTGCGCACCGCGGGCGTCGAGTGGACGATCAAAGCGGGTACCGAAGCCACGGTGAAGTATTCGCCCGAGCGGCTCGAGCTCGCCAACGTGCAGCTCGTGAGCGGCGACCAGTTCCTGTCGGTGAACGGCATGGTCGCACTGAAGGGCGAGGCGCCATCCGCCGCCCTCGACATCGTCGCGCAGAGGGTGGACCTTCAGCAGCTCGAAAAGCTGCTGCTGCAGGAGCGCGGCTTTGTCGGGAAGCTCGATGCCAAGGCCCGGGTGACCGGGACGATGGAAGAGCCGACCGTGGACGGGCACGTCGAGATCCTGGGTGGCGCGTTCCGCACCTACAAGTACGAGTCGCTGAAAGCAGACGTGGACTATGCCGGGCGTCGTGTCGCGGTGGATGGGACCCTGCAGCAGACGGCCACTGAGCGCATCACGGTCAAGGGGTCGGCGCCCCTGTCGCTGTTCACGCCGAGCCAAACCAGTGAGCACGTCGTGGCGGCGGCGGGCGACGCCGTCGATCTGCACATCAAGACCACGGCACTGGGCCTGGGCATCGTGCAGGGCTTCACCGATCTCCTGGCGAACGTGGCCGGAACGGTGGAGGCTGACGTTCGCGTGACAGGGTCCGGCCAGGATCCGCATCTGCAGGGCAGCATCGATATTCGAAACGGTGCCTTCGGTGTGCCGCTCGGCGGCGTGTCGGTACTCGGGCTGAACACCAGGATCGACCTCACGCCCGACAAGGTGACGCTTCAGAGCTTCCAGATTCTGGACGAACACGGTGAGCCGCTGAATGTGGCCGGCGACCTGGCGGTCCATGAGAAGTCCGTGGGCGCGGTCAACATCCGCATCAACTCGGACAACTTCGAGATCATCGACAACGAGCTCGGGGATGTGGGGCTCGACACATCGCTCACGATCTCGGGCGAGCTTCGCCGTCCGAAGATCGAAGGCCAGGTGCGTGTCGAAGCGGGACGCATCGAAGTGGATCGCCTGCTGACATTCTTCTACGATCCCTATGCCACCGAGTCGTTGCCGGCTGTCGTGTCGTCCGAACGCATGGTCGAGGGCAGCGGCAGCGCAGAGGAAGCCACGCAGGGCCGCATTGCGCAAGGCCGAGGTCTCGGCCGCCGCGCCCGCACCGGAGAAAAAGCCCGAAGCGCCGCCCGCACCGGCGAGTCTCTTCGATGCGGTCGAACTCGACGTCGATCTGGTCATGCCGGACAACCTCGTGCTGCGAGGCAAGAACCTCCGTCCGGGCGGTCCGACCGGTGCCGCGCTGGGTGACATGAACATCACCATCGGCGGCGAGATGGAGGTACAAAAAAGCCCCGGGCGATCAGGTCCGGCTTTTCGGAACCGTGGAGACGGTCCGCGGGACGTACGAGTTCCAGGGACGGCGCTTCAACCTCGAGCGTGGCGGCCGGATCCGCTTCATTGGCGAGACCGAGATCAATCCGTTCCTCGATGTCTCGGCGACACGCCTGATTCCGAACACCGGGGTGGAGGCCAAGGTCAGAATCAGCGGCACGTTGAAGCAGCCGGAGCTCTCGTTGACCAGCACCCCTGCCCTCGAGGAGAGCGACATCCTCGCGTTGATCGTCTTCAACCGGCCCGTGAACGAGCTCGGCACCGGCGAGCGCTCCTCGCTGGCCGCGACCGCGGGTGGGATTGCGACCGGGTTCATCGCCGCGCCCCTCGGTGAGTCGATCGGACGCGCCCTCGATCTGGATCTGTTCGAGATCACGACGACCACTGAATCCGGTGAGCTGGGCGCGGGTATTACGCTCGGTCAGCAGGTGGGCGACAAAGCGTTCCTGAAACTGCGGCAGGAGTTCGGCGAACGGAACACCACGGAGTTCATGCTCGAGTATCAGCTCGCGCGGTTCCTGCGCATGCAGGCGAGCGCTGCGCCGCAGACAAGCGGATCCGCGAACCGCATCAACCAGCGCCGCATCGAGCGTGGCGGGCTGGACCTGATCTTCTTCTTCAGCTATTAGACAGCTATTAGCTTTCAGCTTTCAGCTCTCAGCCCTCGCGACCGGCTACTAGCCGAAAGCTGATAGCTGACAGCTGATAGCTCCGTCAGTGTTTCCCGAGCGACGTCACCTGGACGCGCGCGTCGTTGAAGCACGCGCCGCCGCCGAGATCCGTCAGCGTGTCGGGGACAAGCGCGTTCGACGTGAGTCCGTTGAAGGTGCTCTTCCGCCACAGTCCCTTCGGCAGGGTCACGGTGCCGCGACGGATGTCCTTGTTCAGCGCCACCGGGCAATGGACCTCGCCGAGCGCGTTGAAGACCCGGACCGGATCTTCGGTCGAGAGGCCGCGCGCCTCGGCGTCCTCGGGATTCATCTGCAGTACCGCGGCGCGCTCGCGTAGTTCGCCGAGCGTCGAAGACACGGTCTTCTCGCTCGCTGGAGAAATGAGCGCCAGCGGATATTCCGCGGTTGCCGGGTCCGGTCGATACCCGTACATTCCTGCCGGCGCACTCTTGTCGAGGAACTCGGGGAACAGGTTGACCTTGCCGTCTTGCGTATGCGGGAACACGTCCACGAACTGGATCGGCGCGCCGTCATACGGGGGCGAGGCGATGCCCGAGGCGGAAAGCTCCGCTGAAACGGACGGCGGCAACTTTGCCATCACGCGAAGCAGCGTGTCGGTCTCGTCTTCGGCCTGGCCGACGCCCAGCCGTTCCGCCAGCTCCGAAAACACCTCGGCGTTGGGCCTCGCTTCGCCGACCGGTTCGATCACCCGCTGCACGAGCTGCAGGCTGATCGGTCCGTAGCCCTTCGCGATGTCGTAGTTTTCCACGAACGTTGTCGCCGGCAGCAGCACGTCGGCGTAGCGGCAGGTGTCCGTCACGACCTGCTCGTAGACGACCGTGAAGAGGTCCTCCCGCTGCAGCCCCTGGAGGACGCGGTTCTGATCCGGCATCGTTGCCAGCGGGTTGCAGTTGTAGACGAACAGCATCTTCACCGGCGGCGCGTTGTATTCGGTCAGCGCGCGGCCCAGGTGATTCATGTTGACGAGGCGAGTGTCCGGCTCGGGCGTTTCATCCATCCACGCGGCCGCCTTGATGCCCCAGGCCGACGAGTTGCTCATCGAGAATCCGCCGCCGCGAACGCCGAACTTGCCGCCCACAGCCGGCAGCGCGAGGACGGCGGCCGCGGCACTGCCCCCGTTTCGATTGCGCTCCAGGCCCCAGCCGCATCGGACCAGTGCCGGGCTCGAGGCGGCGTAGATTTCCGCGAACTGACGGATCAGGCCGGCGTCGACGCCGGACGTCTCTCCGGCCCGCTCAAATGTCCATTCCGCGGCGCGCGCGCGCAACGAATCCGCGCCCGTGGTGTGCTGCGAGAGAAAGGCCTCGTTCGTGTGGCCGTTCTCGAACAGATGGCGGTGGATCGCGAGTGCCACGGGCAGATCGGTTCCGGGTTGAACGGCCAGGTGGAGATCGGCCTGCCGCGCCAGCGCCGTCGCTCGAGGATCCACGACCACCAGCTTTGCCCCGGCGGCGCGTGCATCCTTGAGGAACGGCATCAGGTGAATGCCCGACGCGGCCGGGTTGACGCCCCAGAGCACGATCAGCTTCGCATGCGGATAGTCGGCATACGTGATGCCCGGCATCTTGCCGTAGAGCGCCTGGTTCGCCGCCCCGGTGGGTGCCGCGCAGACAGTGCGGGCGAGGCGCGACGTCTTGAACCCGCGAAAGAGGACGGTGTCGTTGGTGTCCTGCGTCAGCAGGCCGTTGGATCCGCCGTAACAGAAGGGCAGGATAGCTTCAGCGGTGTGCGCTTCCCGGATCTCGAGCATCCGCGCGGCGATGTGGTCGAGCGCTTCCTCCCACGTGACCCGCGTGAAAGTGCCCTGGCCCTTCGCGCCCTGCCGGATCGCCGGGTACAACAGCCGATCCTCGCCATAGACACGCTCGGGGAAGCGGCGCACCTTCCCGCAGATGTAGTTGCGCGTCACCGGGTTGGCATCGCCGCCGTCCATCTTGACGATGCGCCCCTTTTCGATGGTGACGTCGACCGTGCAGGAGTCGGGACAGTCGAGCGGGCAGGCCGTACGGACCGTGGAGCGGCCCCATGTCTCTGGAGCTTTCGTGCCGGGCATGCGCAATTATCGCATTACCGGGGTGCGCCTTCCGTAATGACGACGAGTGCGCGCGTCGTGGCGTCCAATCGCGCGTTGGACCGCAATTGGGCGAGCCCTGGATCGAGCGCAATCCCGCGCAGAGCGGTAAGGCCACAGACGCCGGATGGTCCGGCATCGACGCGCTCGGGCTCGGCACTCTCGGCGAGCGTCGTCATGGTATCGACCGCGTCCGAATCAGACACGGTGACGAATGCGTCTACGCCGGCAGCGATCACCGGCCACGCCAGCGGAGCCGGCTCGGCGCAACGCAGCCCCGCCATGATCGTGTGCAGACTTCCGGTGATCATCGTGGCCGCCCCACGCCGCGCCGATTCGAGCAGGCACGCGGCATGTTCAGGCTCCGCCGCAACCAGGAACGGGCGGCTGGCGCCATATCGAGCGGCGAACCAGCTGACGGCCGCGCAAACGAGCCCTCCAACTCCGCCCTGGATGACCACGATGTCTGGGCGGACGTCCCACTGTTGCGAGGCTTCTTCGAAAAGCTGTGTGTAGCCGGCCATGATCGAGCGAGGGATCTGCTCGTAACCGGTCCATGACGTGTCAGACACGATGCTCGTCCCGGTCCGAGCGCCGAATGCAGCCGCCTGGCGAACGGCTTCCTCATAGGTCCCGTCGACTTCAACTACGGTGGCATCGTCTTCGCGCATCGCGTCCACTCGCGCACGGCGGGTCTGCTGTTCGATGGGGTCTGTCGTACGCGCGACTGGAAGAAAGACGGTGCAGGGCACTCCCTTGTGCCTGGCGACGCGCGCAACGGCACGGCCATGGTTGCCCGTCGTCGCGCAAACCAGCCCGTGACGCGCGGCCTCGGCTCCGAGACGTTCGACGGCGTAGCTGACGCCGGTGATTTTGAAGGCGTTGACACCCTGGCGCCGTGTTTCGTCTTTCGCGTAGATCGCTTTCAAACGGCAGTCTTGCGCGAGCGTTTCCAATCCTCTGAGGGGCGTCGCTGAGAGATCTGGATTCGCGGCGACGTAGGATCGAACGTCGCTGTACTCGGCTTCGGAAAAGAGTCCGCGGAACGTAGCATCCCGCCGGACGGCGGGGTTCAAGAATACACGCATTCAGAGAGTCAACTCCCAACCTCCAACGCCCAACTCCCAAAGCAGCCCAACGCTTGGAAGTTTACTTGTTGCTGATGTCAGTAGCGCCAGCCCTCATGTCGATACCGCCTACCGGGCAAGTCAGGTGCCACGCGGAACTCTGTACCTCTGCCGGGGTCTAAGGAGCACAATGCGTGGAATGCTCTCAGCACTCCTCCTCTCACTCGCCATTCAGTCAGCCGTTTCCGTTCAGGACGTGGACCCGGCCTTCCAGGCGCTCGCGGAGCGCTTTTTCGCGACGCAGCAGGCAGAGGATGTCGATGGCTACCTCGCACTCTGGAGCAAGTCGGCGACCAGGCCCATGGCTGAGCAACTTCGCTTCGTGTTCGGCAGCGGCGACGACATCTTCACTGCCGTCGCGGTGTTGCGAACGAACGTCATCGGCGACACTGCCCGCGTCCGCGTGAGCGCCAACCGAGAACGAACCGACGGCAGGGTCAGGAATCCGGATGGGTCGCCCCGAACCTTTACGTCCCGTTTGCAGCTCGCGCTCTCTCTCGTCCGTGAGGAAGGGGAATGGCGGATTGTCCGTGAGGGCGCACCCGCCGACGAACTTGCCACGGCGTTGATCGAGAGTAACGACCCCGAGGTCCGCCGGCGCCTCCTCGACAGTGAGCCCGACTTGTCGAACCCGCGGCTCGTCGATGCCATCTCGCGGCGTGCGGACGCACTGGCACAACGCGCCCAGTACAAACCCGCTCAGGCCATCTACGAACGCAGCCTGGAAGTGGCGCGGGCGATCAAGGACGCCAGGACCGAAGGACAGGCGCTGCAGAACATCGCCAACAGCCACTACTTTCAGCGCAACTTTCCGGAGGCCCTGAAGTCCTACGAACAACGGCTGGCGCTCGCACGCGACACGAAGAATGATGAAGGAACGGCGAGTGCCCTGGTCGGGATCGGAACGGTCCTGTATTCCACCTATGACTACGGAGCAGCCCTGACCGCCTATCGCGAGGCACTGGCGATCCAGGAGCGATTGGACGACACCAGCGGGAGCGGCACAACCCTCATCAGCACGGGTAACGTCCTGTATCTCCAGGGAGATTTTGCCGCCGCGATCGCAGACTACCGGCGCGCTGAAGAACTCAAGCGCACCGCCCTCGATCCAGCCGGCGCCGCCAGCGCCCTCGAAGGGCTTGGCCGGGTCTATTCAGCGCAGGGCGACTATGCCGCGGCGCTGAGTGCCTTCGCCGGTGTGCTCGACGAGCGCCGCACGAGCAATGACGGCCCTCGCCAGGCTCTCGTACTTCACAGCATCGGCGAGATTCATTTTCGGCTGGGTAACACCGACGCGGCACGAGCCGCTTACCAGGAAGCCCGTCAACTCTTCGAGAAGTACCAGGATCTCGGCAGCGCCGGCCGCGCGCTCCAGGGCGCGGCCTTGACCGAGCTGGTTGTTGGCCGTTTTGCCGCGGGTGAGAAGTCCTACACCGAGAGCATCACTGCCTGCACCACCGCCGCTGATGCGGAATGCATTGCCCGCGCGCAGGTCGGGCTGGCGTATGCGCTGGCCGCACAGGAGAAGTTCGACGACGCCGTAACGTGGTACGGCCGCAGCCTGATTGCATTCAACGAGCTGCAGATGGAGGAAGCCGGGGCTCGCGCGCGCCTCGGCCTCGCCGAGGCGTTGTACGGCCGCGGCGACTACGACAAGGCGCTCGACCAGGCGGTCGCGTCGCGCCGGACTGCGATCGCGCTGAATTCCGATGATGTGTTGTGGCGTGCACTGGTGTCGGCGGCCCGCTCGGAACGAAAGCTTCGAAAGCCGGAGCTGGCGCTTGGCTCGGCGCGGGCGGCTGTTCTCGCGGTCGAGCGGATGGCTGCTGTCGCGCTCGAGCGGCCCGGCCAGGCCGCGCCCGGCGACAGTGCTGCAGCGTATGCGTTACTCGCGGTCCTGCAGGCCGAACTGGGGGACGCATCGGCGGCCTTCAACAGCATCGAAGCGATGCACGCCCACTCCCTGCGGGCGGCCCTTGCGGGAAGCGAACGTGAGATCGCGCGCGGCATGACCAGCGAGGAACGCGCGGAGGAGCACCGGCTCACGACCGCGCTCACGACGTTGCTGGCGCAACGCACCAGCGAGCGAGGTCTGCCGCGGCCCGATCCGGCGCGGCTGGCGAAGCTCGAAGACGCCATCAAGGAGGCGACGGCGCAACGGAATGCCGCCAGGCTGCAGCTCTTTGCGCGGTTGCCCGACCTCCGTACCTGGCGTGGGTTAGGCGCAACCGCGACAGTCGACGACTTGCCAATCCTTCTCGACGTCAAAGGCCGGGCACTGCTGCAACTCCTGGTCGACGAGCACGACGTTCTCGTCGTGCTGGCCTCCCGAAAGCCCGGTAATGACGGGATCGACATAAAGGCATACGCGATACCGGTCAAGCGGCAGGATTTGGCCGAGCGGATCGTCCGGGCGCTGGCCGCCAGTGCCCTGGCCTCCGTCGAGCGGTGGCGCGCTGCCAGCAAGGATCTGTTCGCGATCCTGCCGGCGGAGGCCGTCGAACAACTCGCCACCGTCACCTCCCTCGTCGTCGTGCCGGACGACACGCTGTGGCGGGTCCCGTTCGAGGCTCTTCCGATCCGCGATCGTTACCTCGCCGACAGTGCCGCGGTGACATATGCGGCCTCGGTTACTGCCGCGATACGACCGCCGTCGACGGCTGGCATCACAGCCGACGCCGCGGGCAGGAACGTCGTCGCCCTCGCAGCCCCGGTGCTTCCTGATGCGCTCGTTGCTGATCTGAAAGCCACAGCACCGACCTGGACGCTGCGCGCACCAGAAGCTGCCAGTCTCGAAGTTGCGGGCATCAAACCGAAGGGTTCGAAGCCGGAAGCTGCGGGGCCCGTCATCCTGACGGGCCCGGGCGCGACCAAGGCGGCAGCGACGGCAGCCGTCGCGACTGCCGATGCGCTGCACATTGCCGCGCCCTTCCGGGTGAACAGCGCGAGCCCGTTGTTCTCGCGGATCCTGCTCTCGGCACCACTGTCTGAAAAGACCGTTGACGGCAAGGTTGCGGCCGACGTGAACACGACCCGCCGCGACACGCAGCTGGATGCCCGAGAGGTCTTCAACCTCCCATCGACGGCTCGTGTCGTCCTGCTGTCGGACCCCTCGGCACTCTCGATGCGCGATGCGTCACGCGGGATCAAGCCGATCCAGTGGGCGTGGCGCGCGACCGGCGCGTCAACGCTGATCGTCAAGCGGTGGGGCGGCGATGCGGATTTCTCGAACCAGGTGGTGACGGGGTTCTACGAGCAGTTGGCGGGCGGCAATCCGCCCGAGCGGGCCCTCGAGGCCGCGCGCACGGCAGTCCGCAAGACGGAGGCCGGGCGCGCGCCCGCGGCGTGGGCAGGATGGATCGTGATCAGCGGACGCTAGAACGCGTCGTCCCAGGCGCGGGGGTCGAGCCGTAGCGGCTGGTCGGATAGCGATCCGGGAAGAAGTCCCGTCCGCGTACCACCTCGGCGATGTTCTTCAACGCTCCCACGAGTGGCACAGCATTCAGGCCGGTGTCGAGAGTTCCGCTCACGACGCCCTTGCGGCGCACCGTCGAGACGATGGTGGCAACCGCGATTGCCGTCCCGATGATCGGTACCGAACGGCGAAGCCGCCGCGACAGCCGAATTCCACCCCATCTGGTCAGCCGGTTCGCAATAGTCATGTGCCGGTATTGTGCAATCTGCATGCCCTGCAGTAGGGTGCTCGGATGATTGCAGCCGTGAAGGTCATGTGCGCCGTTCGAAGATAAAGCGATCTCCACACCGCTTCCGGGTCGTCCTGTGGGTTCTGGCCCTGGCGGCCGCGTTCTTTCCGCTTCCTGCTGCCTTCGTGGAACGCGTCTACTGGCGGACCTTCTATCTGAAGATCCAGCCCGTTCTGACCTACGTTTCCAACCTGGTGCCCATCGCCCTGCTCGATGTGGCCATCGTGGTTCTGGCGGGGATCATGGTGACCGTCTTCCTGAGGGCCAAGCGCCGCGGTGGCTGGGCGACAGCGTTGACATCCACCCTCGGATGGCTCCTGACGACGACGGCGATCATCTATTTGTTGTTTCTCACGACGTGGGGTTTCAACTACCGGCGAGTCCCGCTCGAGTCGAAACTGGACTTCGATCGCGTCAGAGTGAGTCGTGAGGCTGCGATCCGGTTCGCCGTCGAAGCGACGGCGCGGCTGAATGCCGGGTATGACAAAGCGCACGCGCAACCGTTCCGCGCCGATGCTCTTGCCGCGGCGCTCGTGGACGCGCAGTGGACTCTTGGACGGGCCTTCACGGCAACGACAGGAAGGCCGAAGAAGTCGTTGCTCGGCTTCTACTTCCGCCAGGCTGCGGTCGACGGTATGACGGTCCCTGTGTTCCTCGAGATCATCCTCAACCCGGACCTGCTGCCGGTCGAACAGCCGTCCGTGCTGGCGCACGAGTGGGCGCACCTGGGCGGCTACGCCGATGAATCGGAAGCGAACTTCGTTGCCTGGATCGCCGGCGTCCGGAGCGGCGATCCCGTGGCGCAGTACAGCGCGTGGCTCGACGCCTATCGGCTCAGCGTCAGCACGTTGCCCCGCCAGGTCCGGGCCACGCTGCCGCCCCTTGCGGCTGGCCCCCGTGCCGATCTCATCGCGATTGCCGAACGCTACGAACGCACCTCACGTGTCGTCCGCACCGCTGCCCGCGGTGTCTACGACTCGTATCTCCGGGCCAACCGAATCGACGAGGGGATCGCCAACTACGAGGTCGTCCTCCAGTTGATGCTCGGGACGAGATTCGACGCCGACTGGAAGCCTGCCATGCGCTGATCGCTCGGACCCTTCTGGCTATGTCCCCTGGTTGTTCTGTGGCCCGGAACCCTTCTTGCTATCAACAGGCCTGGAGGGTCGATTGAGGTCCATTTCGTTGGTAAAGGGGCGGACAGTGGGTGCGCAACCCGTGGCGCCGGCCCTCGCCCCGGTCACGGAAGCGGCGATGGCCTCGGCCCGCGCCGCGGGCCTGCGCTACACCACGGATGCCAAGCCGGGGATCCGACGGACCCGGCATGGCGGCGCGTTCCGATACTTCACCGCCGAGGGACGTCGGCTTACCTCAGCCGATGACCTGGGCCGTATCCGTTCGCTCGTAATTCCACCGGCCTGGGAGGAGGTCTGGATCTGTCCCGATGCGCGAGGGCACTTGCAGGCCACTGGCCGCGATGCACGAGGGCGAAAGCAGTATCGCTATCACCCGAAGTGGCGCGAGATTCGCGACGAGACGAAGTACGACCGGATGATTGGTTTCGCGCAGGCGCTGCCGCAGATCCGCCAGCGCACCCATCGCGATCTCAAGAAGGCCGGCGTCCCGCGGGAAAAGGTTCTCAGTGTGATTGTCCAGTTGCTCGAGAAAACGCTGATCCGGGTCGGCAACGACGAGTACGCGAAGCAGAATCGCTCGTTTGGTCTCACCACGCTCCGCGACGGGCACGTGGAGGTCCGCGGCGGCCGGCTCCGATTCACCTTCCGCGGCAAGAGCGGCATCGAGCACGACATCGACCTCGATGACCGGCGGCTCGCGAAGATCGTCCGTGCCTGCCGCGACATTCCAGGCTACGAGCTATTTCAGTTCTACGACGAGCAGGGCAAGCGCCAGGCAGTCGGCTCGGCGGACGTGAATGCGTATCTGAAAGAGCTTAGCGGGGAGGACTACACCTCGAAGGACTTTCGGACCTGGGCCGGCACCGTGCACGCGGCGCAACTCCTGCGCGAGCAGGTGGCATTCAAGTCCGCGACCGAAGCCAAACGCCACGTTCTCCGCGCCGTCGAATCAGTGGCGAAGCGTTTGGGCAATACGAAAGCCGTGTCGCGCAAGTGCTACATCCACCCCGCGATCTTCGACTCGTATATGGACGGCTCGATGGTCAGGATGCGCGTCGTGCGCGCGCGGCGCGGCCGCTCGCCGTTCGCGTTGAACGAGTGCGAAGCGGCCGTACTCGCACTCCTGCAGCGACGCTCACCAAAGCAGCCGAAGCGAAAAGCCAGCTGAGGTTAACCGCGGGGCTGCTCAGCCAGCTAAAGTCAGCGCTTCACGAGCTCGATCCCGCCGTTCGTGCACTCCATCGAGATGCGCGGGCCGCCGCCGTTCAAGTCACCATCGAGGCGCCGTTTCGAGCTCTCACCGCGCGTCATGATCGAGAGCCCGCCGGTGTCGATGCCGCCGTTGGTCACGCGCGCCGAGAGGGTGGCACTGCTGTCGGCCGGCAGGCCGAGCGTGATGCCGCCATTCGTGCATTCCAGCTTCGCTCCACCTTGATCGATCCTGGCAAGCTCGACGTCCACGCCACCGTTAGTGGTAGATGCCTCGATCATGCCCAAGATCCCGCGCGCGACGATCCCGCCATTGGTGGCTTCCGCGACGACCCGGCCGCTGACGCCGGTAATCTCGACGCCGCCGTTCACGGTGGAGAGTTTCACATTCGCAGCGGCCGGAACGCGCACCGTGTATTCCACCTGCCAGTTGCTATGGTTGAAGAGAGAGGAGGAGGCCCGATCGAAGTGGGTATCGACTTTGATGCCTTCCGACGACGAGCTCTCTCGAATCTCGATGCGTCCGAGTGTCTGCTTGGCGGCATCGACGTTCGCCGCGCGCGCGGTCTTGAGGGCCACGACCTCCACGGTATTGCCTTCACCGGTCTGCACCCGGATTCGGCCGTTCACGTTCCCGATTTCGACGCGCCCCCCCGCACTCAGCTCGTAGCTCTTTCGCCACTCCGCGCTTTCCTTCTCTCGGAGGTCCGCCATCGCGATGTCGCAGGCGGCCGAAATGGCCAGCGCCACCGGCAGAACGAGAACGGCGGCACGCAGACGAGTCGGTATGGATCGCATCATTACACCCCTCAGGCGCTTAGACGGCAGTGCCCCGAGCGCCGTTCCACACAAGAGCTGGGCTGCGGCGGCGCATTTTTGCCTTGACGACCGCACGAGGCCGCGCCGAGAATCTGTTCCGCCTTTGAGTCTCGATAGGAGGCGCGCATGCACCGTATCGGCAGTCGTACTTACGTCGGGGAACCCGGAGAGACCGTAACCGTCAGCACTCGCGTAAGTGACGGCGCTCAGGCCAGCGTCTTTGTCAACGACGCGGACATGGGCCCGAACGCACAGTTCCAGCTTCCGTCGGATCCTGGCGGTCGGGCCCAGTGGCAGGTCCAATTGTCGGGCCCGCTGGGAGCAACCTGCGTCGTCACCATCGTCAGGGTCGACGGTAGTTCGGACACTGACTTTCTGATCTGCCAGGCCCACAACCCTTCCCCGGTCCATCTGTACGAATGCGCGGTGGCACAGGCGTCAGCGATGCGGGCGCTCAGTCGGATGCGCGCCGCGGGTCCAAGGACTGTTCCCACGCGGAGCAGGACCGCCAAGGCGGCGGCGAAGAAGTCCGCCGGTAGGAAGGGCGGCGCGAAGAAGAAAACCACGAGCACGAGAGCAGCGAAGAAGCGAGGTGCGGCGAGGAACTCGAAGAAGAGGGCACGGTCGTGAGGCGGCTCGCGGTCATCGCTGCCGCGCTGCTCATCCTCGGGGCCAACGTCTCGGCCGCGCAGGCGCCGGACAAACAACCGGCGGCGCCGGCGAAGGCGGCCAAGCCCGCTGAGCAACCCACCAGCCGCACGCAGATCATCGAGGAGATGGTGGCGGCGGGCCGCGCCGCTGCGGAGAACGGTGTTCAGCGCCCGTTCCAAACCACGATGGGGACGGGTGGCCGCGGCCTGATCGTCGCCTATCTCATCGCCGCGCATACCGATCGCGCTGGCTACACGGCGCTGCTCAAGGCTCTCGAGGCCCGCGCGCAGAAGCAGGTGGGGGCCACGCCGACGAGCAAGGGCGCGACCTCATTGGCGATGAAAGGGCTGGCGCCGAAGATCCTCGGGCTTGCGCTCGAGACCGGCGCTGTGACGGGAGACGTGGACGGAACCAGCCTGACGTTCAGGGCGACGCCTGCGGGTGTCATCAAGGCGCTTCAGAACCAGGGGCTCGTCGACATGCACGCCGACTATTCGCGGAGCACCTTTCAACGCTACGCGTCGCGCCTGTCGGTGGCGGCGACATTCGATGCCTCGAAAGGACCGTCGGCCGGTACGTTCACCGCCGACCGTCATCAGTTGACGAACTGGTCGGTGCGGGCCGAGATCATCAACGGGCGCGATCCGTCCGGCTACCCGGAACTGTGGCGCGGTTTGTTGCGGTCCGACGATCCTTACCGCAAGGCGGTCGTAGCGATCGACGCGCAACTCTCGGCGTGGACCGAGTACCTCACCTGGGAGAACCAGCTGCTGGCCGCGACGGAACGCGTGGTCGAGAAGCCGCTCGGCACGGACAAGAACATCGCCGCAGCAGCGGGCCGTTTCCGCTCCTTGCTGGAGAGCGCGATGCCCCGGCTCGAGAAGGTACCGAACATGAGCGCGCAGGCGCTGACGGCCATGGACGGTTACGTCGCGCAACTGACCACGCTCCAGTCCGCGATTGACGACGTGTATGCGTTCGCGGCGAAGGGTAGTCTCCTGACGTTCGACTGGTCGACCGCGCGTGACGACGCGCTCCCTGATCTCTACACCGGCACGGTGGTGTGGGAACACGCGTTTGGCGCCGCGCGCAAGACCGACTTGACCGTCAACGTGGGGTTCAACTTCTACCACCGCAAGCCGGATGGCGACACCGAGCAGTTCAAGAGCTTCGACATCGCCACCGCGCTCGACCACCCGATCGGTAACCTGCCGCTGTTGCCGAAGGCGACGCTGGCGCTCGCCGCCGCTACTCACAGCTGCCGGACGACACGGTGGCGGCCGCTCCCTCCGAGGACGGCGCCGCCGGTGGCGCCGTCGGCACGGCCCTGAAGGGGAACATCTACGTCGTGCAGCTGAAGCTGACCGTGCCGGTGAAGGAGAGCGGCATCAAGGTCCCGCTGTCGATCACGGCGTCGAACCGGTCCGAACTGATCAAAGAGAAGGACGTTCGCGCCAGTTTCGGCGTCACCTTCGATCTCGACGCGCTCGTCGGCGGGTTGTTCCGATAGGAGTATGCCGCCAGCCTCATTTGCCGCTGAAGCTGGAGGGTCGTCATGACGGTCATGCCCAGCCACTAGGGATCGAGGTAGCGGCCCAGAAGTAGAACGTTTCTGTTCTGCCAACCGCAATCGCAGCAGCAAGGAGTTCTCATGGCGAAAGTTCGGAAGCAGCCCAGGAAGCCTGCGCGCAAGAGCAACGTGGCCGATGCCACGGCACGCGGCCGCGTCGCGGCGGCGCGTGTCGTTCAGCGCCGCGCCGCGACACGACGTAAGCGGCAGGTGAGCCGGGCGGCACCGGCTCGCCGTCGCGCCCTGGCGCGCTCGGCCGCGATCCCCGCCCGTACCCAGCGTGCCCTCGCAGCGCCGCCGGCCACGGGTTTGCTCGTCGCCGAAGGTGACTCCTGGTTCGATTACCCCTTCAACGACGTGCTTTCGATGCTCGAAGACGAACACGGGTTCGAGGTGGAGTCGGTCGCGCACAAGGGCGACACCGTCGAAGACATGGCCTACTCGGGAGGCCAGTTCGACGACTTCACGCGCCTGCTGGAAAAGTTGTTGCGGAGAGGGCAGGTGCCGGACGCGATCCTGTTGTCGGGCGGTGGCAACGATATCGCCGGCGACGAGTTCGCGATGCTGCTCAACCATGCTGCTTCGGGGCTGCCGCCTCTGAATGACGACGTGGTCAAGGGTGTGATCGATGTTCGGACCAGGAACGCATATGCCTTTCTCATCGCCGGCCTGACCGAGATCTCCAATCGCTTTCTGGACCGGCCGATTCCGATCCTCGTGCACGGCTACGATCACGCCATTCCGGATGGTCGTGGCGTGCTCGGTGGTTTCTCCTTGCTCCCCGGCCCGTGGCTCGAACCGGGCTTTCACCGCAAGGGCTACGGCAACATCCGCACGAATGCAACGACTGTGGCGACGTTGATCGACCGGTTCAACGAGATGCTCCGCCAGGTGACCCGTGCGCCCGGGTTTGGGCACGTCCGCTTCGTGGATCTTCGCGGCACGCTTTCGGGCGGTCCCGACTACAAACGCGACTGGGCCAACGAGCTGCACCCGACCGAGCGTGGCTTCAAGGCCGTCGCGCAAAAGATCGCCAACGCCATCCAGCAGGATCCGGAGGACACGTGGCGTTAATTGTTTGCAGGCAGAAGGTGCTCCCGGTCGAGCGCATGGAAGTGGCCCGTCGCCGGGCCATTGAGATCAATCCCGAGAACGCTGCAGATGAACGCCGGGTTCGCCGCACGCCGGTCGGGCGCGAGGGCGGACCGCGGCGGATCGCCGTCGTGACCGCCCGCAAGTGGCCGAAATCCGGCGCCCGCCTGAGCGTCTCGTTCATGGACCGGCCGACTCGGGAGCTGCGCACCCGGATCCTCCTCCATATGAACGCGTGGGGCGCCCGGGCCAACGTCATCTTCAGCGAAACCGAAGCGGTGGGGGAGGTTCGGATCGCTCGCCTGGATCGGCCCGTGGACATGGCCGGGTACTGGTCGTACATCGGCACCGAGATCCTCGAGATCGACCCGGAGGAGCCGACGCTCAACCTCGAAGGCTTCACGATGCGCACGCCCGAACGCGAGTTCGTTCGAGTCGTCCGCCACGAAGCCGGGCATACGCTCGGCTTCGAGCATGAACACATGCGCAGTGAGATCGTCAATCGCATCGACCGCGCGAAGGCGATCAAGTACTTCGATCGCACCGAAGGCTGGACGCCGCAGGAAGTCGACGAGCAGGTGCTGACGCCGCTCGCCAAAAAGTCGTTGATGGGCACGACCGAGACCGACCCGCTGTCGATCATGTGCTACCAGCTGCCCGCCAGCATCATGAAGGACCGCAAGGCGGTGCCGGGTGGGAAGGACATCAACGCGCGCGATGCCGCCTTTGCCGCATCGATCTATCCGAAGGCGACGCGGACGCTCGCGAAACCCGAGGCCGCACCCGAGATGAGGATCGTGCGCACGCCTTCGGCCGCCGAGGAGGTCGATACCTTCCATCTCATCGTCATGGACGATTTCCGCCAGGTGATGGCCGGCCGCGGAGCGAAGGCGCCGGCCTCGCCAGCCTTTGCGCAGGTCCTCGCGAGTTATGGCGGTGCCCGCGTCACCTCGATCATGCGGCTGCGGGCGGGGAAGGGGGAGGCGTCGACGCACTTCGGCAGGATCATCGCGACGCACGAGAACATCAAGAAATACACGAACCGCACCGGCGGCTCGCTCCCCGACGAGGGACGGCTGACACAGTTCGGCGGTCAGCTGTTCGACACGCTGTTTGAAGGGGACGTCAGGCGGTTGTACGACGAGGCGCGCAGCCGGCAACAGCGGCGGCTCGACTTCGTGTTGACCTCGATGATCCCGTGGATCTCGGAAAAGCCGTGGGAGTTTGCCTTCGACGCCTCGCGCCAGAGCTTTCTGGCGACCGAAGAAATCCACTTCGTTCGCAACGTCCTCACGAACGTCCCTGCCGATCCGGTCATCAGACCTGACGGACCGCTTCGGATCCTGGTGACGGCGGCACAGCCGGTCGGTTTCAACCTGTTGTCGGTCGACCAGGAAGTTCGTGTCATCAAGCGCGGCTTCGAGCCCTTGATCGAGGCCGGGCTGGTCAGCGTGGATGTGGTGGCGCGGGTCACTCCCGAGGAATTGCACGACCGGCTGAAGTTGGGCCAGTACCACATCGTCCATTTCATCGGCCACGGCGTGTTCGACGAAGCACGCGGCGAGGGATGCCTGGTGTTCGAGAACGAGCGCGGTGGTGAATACATGCTCGGCGAGCGGCAGTTGCGCGAGATCTTCTGTAAGCGCGGCCTCAGCCTGGTGTTCCTCAACGCGTGCGAGACGGCCCGGGGCGGCCGCGCTGATTTCAACAAGGGCGTCGCGCAATCACTGGTCGCCCACGGCCTGCCGGCCCTCGTCGCCAATCAGTACAGTGTGCTCGATGCATCCGCGACGGCGTTCGCGCGGCATTTCTACGCCTCGCTCGCACAGGGTTTCTCAATCGGGGAGGCGACGCGCGAAGCCCGCATCGCGGTGAACTACTCGCTGCACGGCGAACTGATCGACTGGGCGGTTCCGGTGGTCTACGCGCGGAATCCGGCCATGACCCTGACGCTGCCGCGAACCGATCGGCCATCCACGCCGAAGGCTTCGGTCCACCGCGCCCGGGCCGCCTCGGTTGCCCGCGAGTCGAAGATCGCGGTATGGGACGTCGACAACGTCTTCCCATCGCTCGAGCGTACGCTCGACGCGCTCAACGGTGCGCAATCGGTCTTCGGCTTCAGCTTCGCGGACCTGACCTCGCCAATCGACGCCTGGGATTTCGACCGGGAAGAGGGCCGCAGCTTCCTGTGGGCCGAACGGACCGCCCGCCGGTTGCAGAACGCGGCGCCCAGCCTGGGCGTCGATGTACTCGTGTGCATCACGCGACACTGGCTTCGGAGCGACGATTGGCTATATCTGTATGGCTGGTGGCCAGCCGGGCGCACCCCGCCAGTCGCGTTGATCTCTATCGCTGGATTCACGCAGCTTCAGCCCGAGGGACCGGAAACCGATCGCGCCATCACCAATGCGCTGGTTGCTTGCCTCGCCGGCTTCTACGGCGACACCGATACACACGAGCGAGGTGCGAAGGACTGCCCGATGCGCTTCAACAAAGAGCGTGACTTCGATTCCATGGTGGCGCCTCAGCGGTTCGATGCTCAGTGCCGCCGAAAGCTTCGGGCCGCGATCGGCGGTAAACTGACCGCGCTGGAGTCACTGCTCGAGACGTTCGATCCGCGGTGACGACTCCGTCCAGGAGAACGAGACATGCGTATCAGTATCGTCGCCATGGTGGGTTTCGGTGTTCGTGCTGTTTGCCTCGGAGAGCGCCGCGCAGAAATGTGAACCGCCGACCATCAGCAGCGCCGGTACCGTCGAGACCGTGCGCGCATACTTCCAGAAACGGGGCAGAACGGTCGTCACCTTCGCCGGCTATTCCGGCGCCGACTACGAGGACAAGGCCGCGATGCTCGCACGTGCAGGCGCCGTGCTCGACCGACTCGACCCGGGCAAGACGATCGTCAACATCGGCGCGACCATCGACGGGATCGGGGCCGTCTACGAGCTCGCGAAGAAGAAGGGTTTCGAAACCACCGGCATCGTATCGAGCCAGGCGCGGGCGGGCAACGCGACCATCGCACCCTGTGCAGGGACGGTCTTCTTCATCGAGGACGAATCGTGGGGAGGGTTGCTCAAAGGGACCAAGACGCTGTCGCCGACTTCAACCGCGATCGTCAGTGTCAGCGATCATGTCGTTGCGATTGGCGGCGGCGACGTCGCCCGTGACGAGTTCATCGCCGCCAGGAGTCTGGGTAAGAAGACCGAATTCTTCCCCGCGGACATGAACCATGCGATCGCCACGGCCCGCGCCGCCAAAAACGGGCAGCCACCGCCCACCGATTTCCAGGGCGCGCTCGGCGCTGCCTTAAAGTAACGCGCCATCGCCGGGAGCTCGTCCTCATCTGAAAGCGGAGAAGGACGAACTCGGCGGGCCGGATCGGGGCCACGCCGGCCAGGCCGACCAGGCGGCCGTATCGATATCGTCCTGCGTCATCGTGGTGCGGTCGCACTTGACGAAGAACGCATCGTTCGGTCTGCTCGCCGAGAAGAGCGCCGTCACGCCAGGCGCGCGTGAGGAAGTTCTCCACCCCTGACGGACAGTGAGCCATGTCGCTTCGGTGTTGGGTTCGAACACCACCCACTGCAGCCCTCTGTCGATCGATTGCTCGAGATAGATGAAGAAACGTCGGACGTTGATGTATTTCCACTCGGCGTCGGTCGACATCGTCCGCGCCCCCCACACGCGGACACCCCGCGGTGACCCGAAGTCGCGGATGACGTTCACGCCGCGCGGATTGAGGATGTCCTGCTCTGCCTGCGTCACCAGGTGCGACAGCCTGGCATTGCCGGACCCGGACCGCGATAGTCCCGCGGACGACCTCGTTCGCCGGCGCCTTGTGCACGCCTCTTTCCACATCGACGCGTGCGTAGATGCCGCAGATATGTCCGGTCGCAGGCACCGCTTTCACCTGGGTGGTGTCACTCGCAGCCACATGCAGCCACGGGTAATACACTGCTCCCCAACTCGAATCGCGAATGGGACGGATCAACGCTGCGTCGCGGCTGGCGTGCGGCTCAGATGTAACTGCGAAGCGATCCCGCCGCGCTTCGCACGCAAGGACCAGGGCTTCCGCGAGACCGTCAATCACGACGTCGTCTGGGATGGCCATGATGGAGACGTCCTCGATCGCCGCCAGGGACGCGAGGCCTGAAGGAGGATTCGGCGGCCATCTCACCCAGGTAGTCTTCGATGACCGTCGGCGCATCGACACCCCCGGCGAGGTAGCCCGCCGCGGCGTCGACTGCGGAGGGTAAACCGGAACAGTCGATGATCTCGACGAGGTCAGATGCATGATTGACGACCGCCTGGGCAAAGTCAGGTCGCGAGGGATCGGCGGAGAGGTTATCGAACATCTCGAGCGTGTCGAGGTAGGCGACCTGGATCTGGAGAGTGTCGTGCCCCCGGGGCCGACCTTCACCACCACCCGCACACTGTTGCCCCAGGCGCCGGGACCCGTGGCCCGCAGCCGCAGCGGATCCCCAGGCACCGGAGAACGCCATCGCGGCAGTCTGCGCAGACCGGCCCGCGATCCGTGCGACGACGAGCTTGGTGCCGCCGTTTTCGAAGAAGCCTCGCACCGCATAGGGGAGGTAGTGGTGAGGCCGGTTGAATGGCACGCGGTCGATGAAGCCACCATACCGTCGCGTATACGCGCTCCAGCTCGTGACGAGTGTGGGGCGCGTGGGCCCGCGCTCGGTTTCCCCGACGAATCCGGCAATGCTGGTGCTGATGCCCTCGATCGCCCGGCCGCGCACGGTGACCTCCTCGATGTAGGCGCCAGGGAGGATGTATTCGGCCATGGGCAAAAACTGTCCTTGCAGAATCGGTCAGCGGAACCCGCTCGGACGTTATACAGTCTTATCGAGGAGCGGACCAGCCTGGTCCGTGAGACAGGGCGGTCGAGTGGGCGGTAGTGGATTTGACAAGGCGCTGAGCGCGGACTAGCCGGCGCGCTGCCCCGGCTCACTTCCCGCAAGACACTCATGGAACGTCCGGGATCGTTCATCCTGTAGGGCCCGCAGTTGCTCCGCGCCAGACGCGCACCCGGTGTTAGAGGACTCACGACGTATGTCAGATCGCAGGTACCGTCAGCACGGCTACCAGGACGAACCCCGCCAGCCGCGGCGTGAACAAAGCGCCCCGGTCAAGAAGGAATACACGCCACGGGGGCAGCCTCCGATCGCGCCCAAGACCTTCAGTATGCCGGGCTTCCGCGAGGTGGTGAAGTGCGTGCGCTGCGGCTACGAGCTGACGGTTGCGACGGCCTGGAGTACCGACGGTACCTGCAAGCGGTGCGGATCATCGCTCCATACCTGTGCCCAGTGCGCGAACTTCGACACCAGCGCCGCGTTCGAGTGCCACAAGCCAGTGCCGGCGCGGATCTCACCGAAGGACGTCCAGAACACCTGCGTGGAGTTCGAGCCGCGCACCACGGTTGAACGCGAGACGACGTCCGCCGGTGGCCCCGGTACGACCGCGGCGAACGGCGGCTCCGGAGCGACCGGAGGATCGAGCCGCGCGCGGCAGGCGTTCGACGACCTGTTCAAGTAGCGCGGTATTTCCAGGAACACACGTGCATCGCCACCTGCTCCTATTTCTTGCGACGGCCATGACTTTCATCACGGGATTTTCCGGATCGGCCGGCGCGCAGCGGAAGACCACGGCACCTGTCAGCGGCTACCAGGTCGTGCATGTTTATCCACACGACCCCAAGGCATTCACACAGGGGCTCGTCTTTGCGGACGGCGTCCTGTATGAAGGCACGGGGCTCAACGGGCAATCCGGTATCCGGAAGGTCAAACTCGAAAACGGCGCCGTCCTGCAGTTGCAGCGGCTCGAAGAGCGCTACTTCGGCGAGGGGATCGCGCTCGTCGGCAACTCCATCGTCCAGCTGACGTATACGACGGGGGTCGGGTTCGTTTACGACCGCGCCACGTTCCAGCGCACCAAGACCTTCACCTACACCGGCGAAGGCTGGGGCCTCGCCTACGACGGCGCGCGCCTGGTCATGAGTGACGGCACGCCGTCCTTGCGGTTCTGGGACCCGACGACGCTGAAGGAGACGGGACGAGTGCAGGTGACCGACGGCGGCCGGCCGGTGGAGGATCTCAACGAGCTGGAGTTCGTCAAGGGAGAGATCTACGCCAACGTCTGGCAGACCGACCGCATTGCGCGGATCGATCCAAAGACCGGGCAGGTCCGCGGCTGGATCGATCTGCGAGGTATTCTCGATCCCAAGGATGCGGTCGGCGTCGACGTACTGAACGGCATCGCTTACGACGCGGCGGGCGACCGGCTCTTCGTCACCGGCAAGAATTGGCCGAAGCTGTTCGAGATTCGCGTCCGCTAGGCTGCAGTCTAGGTTAAGTAAGCGAGCAGGCTTCTCAGCGTCCGCTCGAGAGATTCCCTCGCGATGCGGTTGGCGATCGGACCGACGAGCGGCCGGACCAGGAGTGGCACACTCCGGCTGAGCGTCACCGACTCGCACTCGATCAGCACGCCGTCTCCGACCTGCTCGAAGCGCCAGTAGGCGTTGAGCCGCCACAGGAATCCGTGGTCGTCGCCGGCCCGCTTTTCACGTTCCGTCGGCTTTCCTGCATCGGCCACCTCCGCGATCTTTGTCGAGATGCTGCGGCTGGTGGCGCGCGTTCCGTAGCGACGGTACTCCACCGCATGTTCGGTGTTGTAGGTCACCGTCATGACCGTCGCATCGCGCTCCAGTTTCATGAAGACCCGCAGCGTGTCGCCATTTCTGTCGAGCAGTCGAGAGGCTTTTACCTCGGCGTAGTGCTCCGACTCTCGTCCCGCGCCCTGCTGCATCTGATTGACCACCGCGTCCACCGTCGTCCTGGGCACGAACACCGCGCCGGCCCAGTGATGCATCTTCGCGTCGGAGATCCCGGGGGCTCGACTTCGACCATCGGGATTCCGCCCGACTGGGCACGCTGCCGCCATCCATTCAGCTTCCGCGTGTCGAGTGCGAAGAAGGGCTCTCCGGAAACGCTTCGATATCGCGCCTCCACGGTGGCGACGTAACTCTCCCACCCCTTCAGCGCTTCCGGAGTCTGTGCCTGCAGCACCCCGGCGGCCGCGCTCGAGACCACCAGGAACGTCAGGCCCGCTCGCGCGGCAAAGACGTAAGCATCCCCGGCGGTGTAGTTCACGAGCGAACACGTAAGGATTGCGACCAGGTTGGCCGCAAGTGGGTCGACCCCTGCACGCACGAGGACGGTCGTGATGATCACGTTCCCGGCAAGCGAGACCAGTCCGTTGATGGCGTGGAAGCGCCAGAGCCGCGCCAGGGTGTCGCGGGGCCCGGCCGCGGGACGGTCACGCCACGTCCAGCGCTGGTGCCAGAAAAAGTTATGAAGGACTGCCGCCTCGACCGCCGCCGCGGCTCCGAGCGCCACCGGGACGTCGAGCGTCTTGGTCAGCACGGAGAGCACCGCGAGCTGGACCACCGCGCCGGCCAGGCCGACAGTATTGAAGCGGGTCCACCGCATGAATGCAGCCATACACCTGGGAAGGCGTGAAGCCGCAGCAGATTGGCTCACCCCACAGAAGAAACACAGCGGGCCACAGAAGAAACACAGATGCCGCAGCGGACACACAGAAAAGAAACACAGGCCGCAGCGGACACGCAGAAGAAACACAGCCGACAAAGAGAACAAAGCAACCAGTGTTTTCTTCTTCTTCTCTCTATTGAAGGGCGATCAATGAGCCGGCTGTTCGGAAGTACCAGGTGCCTTCCACCAGGGCAGGCGAGGCGAGGGTCGGCTCGCCGAGCGTATTGACATGCAGGAGGTTGAATTCGCGGCCCGCCTTGACCACGTATGTCTCACCGTCATCGTTGGTGAAGAACAACTTGCCGTCGATGGCGACCGGCGAGGGCGAGAAGCCTTCTCGCTTCGCGACACCCATGCGGCCCTGATAGAGGACCTGCCCGGTCTTGACGTCATGGGCCGTCAGGACGGCCTGGATGTCGTTGACAAGGTAGAGGACACCGTCGACGACAATGCCGGACGGGATGAAGGGTGACCCCTTCGGCGACGACCAGGCGACGTGCGTGGCGGTGACATCGCCGCTCCCTCCAGGGCGGATCGCGATCGTTGGCCCCTGCCGGCCCGAGGAACAGAGGATCAGTCCTTCGGCAACGACCGGTGTCGGGATCACCTCGAAGCCGAGGCCCTTCACGAACCAGAGCTGCTTTCCCGTCTGCGGATCGTAGCCATAAACCCTGTATTGGCTGCTGACAATCAACTCATCATGATCGCCGGCGCGAATCACCACCGGTGTGCCCCAGCCCACCGTCTCAACCCGGTCCGTCTTCCAGATCTGCTTCCCGGTCTTCTTGTCGAAGGCGCCGACATAGGCGCCGGTCTCATCGGTGCCCTTGTGGTCCTGGTAGAGGAAGATCCGGTCCTTGTAGAGGATCGGTGAGCCGGCGCTGCCGTGGGTGTTGGCGAGGCGGCCGACCGGGTTGTGCCAGGCAATCTTGCCGTTGAAGTCGACCGCTATCAGGCCATGCGTGCCGAAGGAGGCGTAGATCAGCGTGCCATCAGTCACCGCGGTGGCGGAGGCGCGGCTGTTCTTGGGATAGACGTGTTCGACCCCCTGCTTGATCGGCACGAAGGTCTCCCACAATTGCTTGCCGGTGGTCCGATTGAACGCGATCATCGATACCCTGGCGCCTTCGTCGTGGGCCGTCGTCAAGAAGATGCGGTCGCCCCAGACGATCGGCGACGAGTGGCCGCGCCCCGCGACAGGGACCTTCCACTTCACACCCTCGGTCGGGGTCCACTTGTCGCGGTACTTGCCGGCCTTGACGATGCCCTGACCCGACGGACCGCGCCACCGGGACCAGTACTTCGCGCCTTCGCCCTCGACTTCGATCATCGTGGCGGCCACGCTGCGAGTGGTACCTGTGTTTCTTCTGTGTTTCTGCTGTGGCCTGTGTTTCTGCTGTGGCCTGTGTTCGTCGGCTGTGGGACGGCATCGACGGAACGCGAGAACCGCGGTCCCGAACAGCGCGGCACCCAGGGCCAGGACGGCAGCGGCGGACGGCGTTCTCATGTAGACCGTTTTGCCCTATGCCGGCGCCGGAGTCAACCGCGGTGTGATAATGGGCCGTCTATGAGCACTGTCGCCGCCGTCATCCTCGCGCGGGAGCGCCGCATGGTCAATCGCCTGCGGACCGCAGGCGCCGTCACACCAGAGCAGGCGCGCACGCTCGAGGAGCTTGGGATCACGAAAGGGGTCATCCTGCGGCGCCTGCGTGAGCGTGCGGTGATCCGGCAAGCTGGTCCGGACCGCTTCTATCTTGATGAGCCGAGCTGGGAAGCGGTTCGACGAAGCCGGCGGCGCGCGATTCACGTCCTGGGCGTGATTGCGCTCGTGCTGCTCTTCGCGCTCCTGTTCGCCCGCAAGCTCTTCGCGCCGTAAGCAATCCTTCGGCAGACGTTGGTCCAGGCGGCGGAGCGTCTTATACTTCGCCCCATGCGTACCCGTCTTCTGCTCTCTCTTTCCTCCCTGGCGATCGCCGGCGCCGCCACTGTTCACTCGTCCGTTGCGCCGCAGAACGCGAGCCCCGAACCGCAGGCCTCGAGCGCGGCGGCTTTCCAGGACCTGCGCTGGCGCAACATCGGGCCGACCCGTGGCGGCCGCGTCACGGCCTACGCGGGCGTTCGCAGCCAGCCCTGCACGTTCTACATGGGTGGCACCGGGGGCGGTCTCTTCAAGACCGAGAACTGTGGTGAGACCTGGAACGCGATCAGCGACGGTCAGATTTCCACCGGGTCGATCGGCTCCATCGACGTTGCCGAAGCCGACCCGAACATCGTCTATGTCGGCACCGGGAGCGCCGCGATCCGCAGCAACGTCATCATCGGGCGCGGCGCCTACAAGTCGACTGACGCGGGGCGGACCTGGCAGTTCATTGGCCTGAAGGACGCCGGCCAGATCGGCACGATGGCGATCCACCCGAAGGATCCCCAGACGGTGTGGGCGGCGGCGCTTGGCTCACCGTTCGGACCCAACGATGAGCGTGGCGTCTTCAAGACGACCGATGGCGGCAAGACCTGGAAGAAGACGCTGTTTGTCAACAACGAGACCGGAGCGCGCGTAGTCGCGGTGAACCTCTCCAACCCCAACGAGGTCTACGCCGGGATGTACCGCGGCTTCCGCAAGGGATGGGACATCATCAGCGGCGGCTCGTCCAAAGAGGGCGGGATCTACAAATCCATGGACGGCGGCGAGACATGGAAGAAGCTCGAGAGCGGCTTACCCGCGCCCCTCATCGGCAAGATCGACATCGACATCGCGCGCAGCCAGCCGAACATCGTCTACGCCATGGTGGAAGCCCCTGGGGAGCAGGGCGGCCTCTACCGGTCGGATGACAGCGGCGGCACCTGGCGGTTGGTGAACAGCGCGGCGAACATACGGGCGCGTCCGTTCTACTTCCACTACGTCGACGTCAATCCGAAGAACCCCGACGACATCTGGGTTGGCGCGGTCGGCCAGTACCGCTCGACCAACGGCGGCAAACAGTTCAGCGGCGTCTCGACCACGCACGCCGACAATCACGGCATCTGGTTCAACCCCGACGATCCGCTCACCGCGCTCCAGGTGAATGACGGCGGCGCGAGCGTTACGCGGGACGGTGGGCGCACCTGGTCCAGCATTCTCAATCAGCCGACCGGCGAGTTCTACATGGTAGCGGTCGACGAGCAGCATCCCTACCTGGTCTACGGTCCGCAGCAGGACAACTCCACGATCGTCGTTCCCAGTGTGCCGAACGTGTCGTTCGGGTTCGACCATCCCGCGCAAGCATGGACGCAGGCATCCGGGTGTGAGACGGGCGGCCTGTGGCCGACACCCGACGGCAAGGTGATCTGGGGTGCGTGCAAGGGTGAAGTGGAACGCTTCAGCCTCGAGACCGGCCAGTCACAGGGGCGCTGGATCTATCCGCAGAATCGCTACGGCCACCACCCGAAGGACATCAAATACCGCTTCCCCCGGCAGACCGTAATCTTCGTGTCGAAGCACGATCCCAAGACCGTCTACCAGGCCTCGCACGTCGTCCACCGGTCGACTGACGATGGCGTGTCGTGGCAGGTGATCAGCCCGGATTTGACCTGGAACGATCCGAAGTACCAGGTCGTCCCGGGCAACGCCGATCACGCGCGACGTGACCGGTGAAGAGGTCTTCTCGACGATCTATGCCATGGCGGAGTCGCCGATGGACCGCAACATCCTGTGGTCCGGTTCGAATGACGGGCCGGTGTTCGTGACCCGCGACGGCGGCAAGAGTTGGAAGAACGTGACCCCGAAGGATCTTCCTCCGGGAGGCCGCGTTCAGAACATCGATGCCTCGGCGCACCAGGCTGGCCGCGCCTACATCGCGGTCTACCGTTACCTGTTCGAGCACGACCTGAAGCCGTACATCTATCGCACCGACGACTTCGGTGCGACGTGGACGAAGCTCACGAGCGGCAGCAACGGCATCCCGAACGATCACCCCACGCGCGTCGTTCGCGAGGATCCGGAGCAGGCGGGATTGCTCTACGCCGGCACCGAGTTCGGTTTCTTCGTCTCGCTCGACAACGGCGGGGCGTGGCAGTCACTGCAGCAGAACCTGCCCGCGACGCCGGTAACGGACCTGCGCGTCCAGCGCGGTGACGTGGTCATCTCGACGATGGGCCGGGCCTTCTGGGTGATGGACGATGTCTCGCCGCTGCGGCAGATGGCGGCCGCGAAGACAGACGGACAGGAGCTCGAGTTGGAGCGATCAGCGGTGCGACAGGACGGGTGGCCGGGGCCGGTGTGACCGTCCCGATCGGCACGCAAGCGGCGATGGACCTGTCGAAGCCGGTGCTGCTCCAGCCTGCATCTCGTGTCCGCTACAGGGCGGCCGGTGGGCGGCGTGGTGGCGCGCCCGGGTACCCGCAGACCGCGGTGGCGATCGACTACCTGTTGCCCGAGGGCTTCACGGGTCCGCTGGCGCTCGAGATCACCGACGCAAAGGGACGCGTCGTTCGCACGGTGACTCCCGCGGCGGCGGGGCGTGGTGCCGCGGCGGGCCGTGGCCGGGGCGCGGCGCCTACGGCGAGTGGTGATCCTGACGATCCCGACATGCGCGTGGGGCAGCGCGGCCGCGGCGGCGCTGCCGGCCTCACTGCGAAGCCCGGTCACAACCGCTTCATGTGGGACTACCGTTGGGCCAACGGCGGCCCGATGGCCGCACCAGGGAAGTACACGGTCAAGCTCACCAGCGGCGAGACCTCGCAGACCAGGACCTTCGACGTGGTTGCCGATCCCGGCCTGCTGAAGGACGGCACGACCGTCGCGGACCTCGTGGCGCAGCAGGACTTCCTGCTGGTCCTGCGCGAGACGATCGCCGACGCCGGCGCCACCCGGACCAGCATCGAGCAGGCCATGGCGAAGGCCGGTATCCAGCCGCCGCCTGCGCCCGGCGCCGGTGAGAGCACGCAGGAGCAGCTCGACAAGCTCGCGAAGAGCGCCGAGCCGGGCGCGAAGCTGCAGGCGCTCTGGGCGCGCATGGTGACGGCGCGCGGAACCTACGAGCAGCCGATGCTCCTCGATCAGTTCAACAGCATCAGCCGCGCCGAGAGCGGGGCGGATCAGAAGATCGGGACCGAGTCACGTCGCCGCTTCGACGACCTGGTGAAGGAGCTGAGGGCGATCCAGGCCGAGCTCGCAAAGATCCAGTAAGCGGTGGCCCCGTAGGCCCGGCGTGTAGGCCCGACCTTCAGGCCGGGCGTCGCGTGAGAGCGCGGCCGGGCGTCTTGCCGGGCGTCCTCGAGGGACCGTTATGGCTGAATTGAAGACGAAAGTAAACAAGGCGAGCGTCGCGGCGTTCCTTGCCGGGATCCCGGATGCGCAGCGCCAGGAGGACGCGGTCGCGGTCGCCGCGATGATGAAGGCGGCCACGAAAGCCGAGCCGCGGATGTGGGGCACCGCCATCGTCGGCTACGGTTCGCAGCACTACAAGTACGCGTCCGGCCGCGAGGGGGATTGGTTCAGAATCGGCTTTTCCCCTCGGAAAGACGCCCTCACGCTCTACATCACGAGCAGCTTCGAGCAGTATCCCGAGCTGATGGCTAAGCTCGGAAAGTACAAGACGGGGAAGTCCTGCCTGTACATCAAGCGGCTCACGGATGTCGACGCGAAGGTGCTGAAGCAGTTGATCAGCCGCTCGTTGACGAGGCCGCTCCCCGGGGCGAAGTGACGAGTTCAGCGGCTCTCCCCGGGGAAAAACGTGTTTTTTCGGGGTGCAATTCTGTGAAATTCGCGTATCATCGCCGCACAGACCGAGCGCGCGCCGCGCGCATGAATGGTCGAAGGAGCTAAAGAGAGCATGGCCAAGAGCGCGAAAAAGAAGACGGCGTCCAAGAGCGCCAAGTCGACCAAGAAGACGGCCGCTAAGAAGACCGCCAAGAAGAAGTCCAGCGGCCGGAAGCCGAACGCGGCGTTCATGGCGCCTGTGACGCCGAGCGCGGCCCTCTCCGAGGTAGTCGGCGCCAAGCCGCTGCCCCGCACCGAGCTGACCAAGAAGCTCTGGGTGTACATCAAGAAGAACAACCTGCAGGATCCGAAGAACAAGCGGATGATCAAGGCCGACGATGCCCTGCGTCCGATCTTCGGCGGCAAGCCCCAGGTCAACATGTTCGAGATGACGAAGCTTGTGAACAAGCACGTCAAGGCCTAACAGCCGCGCGGACCAGACCGCGGTCTGCTTAATCTGAGCTCCACGGCGCGCGTTGCGTGTCGTGGAGCTTTTTTGTTTCACGGCGCTCCGGGGCGGTCACACCTAGTAGGCCCGACCTTCAGGTCGGGCGGTACTCCGCCCGCAGCGTCGTCGCCTGATCGTCAAAGCCACCTCCGTCCCCGGCGCCTCGGCCTACGCGCGGAAAAACGAACCTCCGGCGAAGACCTCACGATGGCGGCTCCGGCTGGGGTTCTTCGAAAGCCGGCAAGGGATCGTTTGGTCAGTGGGGTTGCGCGCACGCTGTTGGCGAATCAGCGCCTTCGCCGCTCGGTACGCCTGCAGTTCGTTTTTCGGATCTCTGCGCGCGCTAGCCGCATCGCGCCGGGGCCGGACGTGACTTCGACGATCCCGACGCCGCTGACGACTCCGCGATGGGTCTTTAGCCCATTCACCCCTCGTAGGCCCGACCGTCAGGTCGGACGCTATTGTGCGCGCAGCGTCGTCGCCGGATCGACGCGGACGGCGCGGCGTGCCGGCAGCCACGCCGCGATCATCGCGGTCGTCAGCAGCACAGCGATCACGACCGAATAGGCCAGCGGATCCCGCGGCTCGATCCCAAACAGGAACGTCGTCAGGAACTTCTCGGCCCAGTAGGCCCCGGCGACTCCCAGGACGATGCCGACAAGAACTGGACGAGTCACGTCCCACATCACCAGCCGCTGGATGTCACGGGCGCGGGCGCCGAGCGACAGGCGCACCGCCATCTCGTAGCGCCGTTGCGCGACGTCGAAGCTGGCAATCGCATAGAGCCCGATGGCGGCGAGCAGCAATGCAGCCATCGACAGCACTCCGAAGAGGACGGCGCGGAAACGTGGATCGCGTAGTGCCGGTTCCAATCCGGCAGACATAGGGGTCACGTTGACAGTACCGCTCGCACCCGGGGGCGCGAGCCGACCCTGGAGCATCGCTCGCTGCGGAACAGCACCAGGCTCCATCCTGATCACGATCTAGCCATAGCTCGAAGGCTGGGCGCCAAGTGGCATGAACAGAGCCGCCTCTGGTTCGGCGTTGTAGCCTGACCCCTTCAAGTCGGGAACGACTCCGACGATGGCGCGGGCGGGCTCGTCATCGATCGTGAGAGCGCGTCCGACGACCTGATCAAAGGGCAGGTCCCTGAAGAACATGCGGCGGCTGACTGGCTGAGGATCCCGACCGGGGCGCGGCCACGCACTTCACCGTCAGTCATTGCGCGGCCGGCAAGTAACGGCGTCCTGAGCGCGTCGAAGTATCCGGCGCTGACCTGATAGCGTCCGCCTCGGACGGATCGGTCCTTCGACAGACGACGCATCGGTGCCTGCCCGGAGACGACTGTCGTATCTGCGCCGCCCGCAGCCACGACCCCTGGACCAGCGGCCAGAAGACTGATTGACTGCTCGTATGACGCGAGCGCCGCCTCGCGTGAAAACCTGGCCGGCGCTGTGCCCCGCACCGAGACGGTGTAGAGGTCGGTCGGATCGAAGCCGAGATCCTGCCCGGAGAAGTTCGTGAAGCTTCTGAAGAGCAGGAACCCGCTCAGGACGAGGAGGACGGCGAGCGCGCTCTCGACGACAATGAGGGCCGCGGCCGCCCCGCAGACGGGAGCGTTGCCGGCCGGTGGACGCGCTCTGCAGCACCGACAGGACGTCCACGCGTGAGGCGCGCCACGCCGGCAGCACTCCCGCGGCGAAGCGCGCAGGTGAGGGCGACGAGCAGCGTCAGGCCAATCACACGTGGCTCGTTCGCCCCTGCCGCATACCGCGCCATCAGCGGTGGCAGGATCGCCGCCCAACGCCTTCGAGGTCATCGAGACGACAGCCAACGGCAATCGCGGCTCCGGTGCCGCAAACGATCAGGCTTTCGAGCAGCGCGGCACTGATGAAGCGAGCCGGAGCTCGCACCGAGCGAAGCGTGGATTGCCGCATCGTATTCGCGAGATCGTGCCCCGCGCGAGGATGAGAGTTCGCCAGGTTCGCGCAGGCGAGAAGGAGGAGGACGACCGCGGCCGCCAGAATCAACGAGGCGTTTGCGCTGAAGCGGGAGAAGAGCGCGCTCTGGATCGGATCGACGCGAAAGAGGGGCAATTTGCCGTGGCGCCCACGCAGTTGCGGTGCGAGCGCCCGCATGAGGCCATCTAATTCGGCGCGGGCTGCCTCCACGGACGCATTGGGTGCCAACCGTGCGACCGGCGCCGCGACCATGCCCGTTGCACTGATGGCGGCCCATCCGTCAGAGTCAAGGATCAAGCCCTCCCACGTGGGATCAGGCGACGACGACGGTCGGCGGGACGAAGCCGGGCGGCAGCACGCCAACGATGTCGATCGGGACCGAGCCGCCGCCAATCGACGGAGGTGATGACCTCACTAGCCTGACCGAAGCGTCGGAGCCAGGATTCGTGGCTCAGGAGCGCGACGCGCCGCTGCTCGTGCACGTCCTCGTCAGTGAAGTCGCGTCCGAGCACCGGCTGCACGCCGCAGGAGGCGGAGGAGATTGACGGAGACGCGGCTCAGGCGCACCGGTGGCGCCTCACCAGAGGAGCGGTTGAAACATCGTAGCTCTCGAAGTCATCGCGGCGACCGCCACGTCGCTGATGGTCCTGAGTCGGGTCTCGTCCCTCGAATGCAACGAGCGAAGGGAAGCCCCTGCTGCATTGCGCATTCCCCCCTTTCGTCGCACGATCGCAGCACGACTAGCTCCTCGACGCGTGTCGTAGGGCAGGGGTCGCAGAAGGATGCGGTCGACGGTGGAAAAGACCGCGACGTTGACACCGATCCCGAGCGCGAAGGTGAACACCGCGGCGACTGTGAACCACCGTGCCCGGAGCAGCGATCGCAGCGTGTAACGCAGGTCCGATGTCATGAAGCCTCCTAAACCGTGCGGCGGTGCGATTCTATTGCATAGGAAGACGCTTGAATGTTACAGCCGCATATGACGGATCGATTCGAAACACTCGGTTGGCTCGCGCGGACGGCGGGTATGCCGGGCCGTGGCGACCTTGAGCGACGTGAGAGCGTCAACGAGAAAAATCGGATCCGTAGGCGTTCCAAGCGGGCCTCGTCTCCGATTCGCCACCGGCCATCGTACCGCCCGTCTGTCGAAATGATCCTCGCAAGGAGAACGACAAACCCCAGCCGAGGCCGCACCGTGAGCACATGCGCCGCATGATTCGATTTTCCACGTCAGCGAAGCGTGAGCCGCGGAAAGGGATGCCCGCCGTCCAAAAGCGAGCCAGCGTGATTGCCTGTGCGACCAGGCAGTGAGGAACCCGAATGCGCCTGAAAGTGATTGCGACCCGAGCGATAAACGGAGAGGCTGTCAGAGGCGTATCAAATCAGGTAACATCCTGAATTCTCTTCTCGTTACGAGGTATCCCTGAATGACTCCGCGCCGGCACATGCCGGCGCTGCTGCTGCTCTTCGTGGGCAGCGGCTGCGCCGCGCTGATCTATGAGATTGTCTGGTTTCAGCTTCTGCAGCTCGTTATTGGGTCGTCCGCCATTTCGCTCGGCGTGCTGCTCGGCACCTTCATGGGCGGCATGTGCCTGGGCAGCCTGTTCCTGCCGCGGTTTGTCGGCACCGACCAGCATCCCCTGAAGGTTTACGCCTACCTGGAACTCGGCATCGCGGCCTTCGGCCTCCTGATCCTGTTCGGGATGCCGCTCTTCGGCAGCGCCTACGCGGCGATCGGCACGACCGGGATCTTCGGCCTCGTGCTGCGCGGGCTGGCCGCGGCGATCTGCCTGCTGCCGCCAACGCTCCTCATGGGCGCCACGCTCCCGGCGATCGCGCGCTGGGTCAAGTCGACACCCGAGGGGATGTCGTGGCTCGGCTTCTTCTACGGCAGCAATATCGCCGGCGGTGTGCTCGGATGCCTGCTCGCAGGTTTTTACCTGATGCGCGTCTACGACATGGCGATCGCGACCTACGTCGCGGTTGCGCTGAACATCGTCGTCGCAGGCCTCGCGCTGATGCTCGCCGGCCGTACCGCCTACGAGCGGGCGCCGGAAGAAACCGGCAAGATCGTGCGCGGCCCCGGCGCCTGGGCCATCTACGTCGCGATCGGTCTCTCCGGTCTGACGGCGCTCGGATCCGAAGTGCTGTGGACGCGCACGCTGTCGCTGCTGTTCGGCGCGACCACCTACACCTTCTCGCTGATCCTCGCCGTGTTCCTGTTCGGCCTCGGCGTCGGCAGCAGCGTGGGTTCCGCGATCGCTGGCGGCACCGCGCGACCCCGCCTCGCCCTCGGCTGGTGCCAGATGCTGCTCTGCGCCGCGATGGCGTGGACGTCCTACATGCTCACGGAGTCGCTGCCGGTACTGGCCGATCAATCCGTCGATCAACGCGACCTCCGAAGGCATCTGGTACACCTTCCAGCTCGACGTCGTGCGCGCGCTCTGGGCGATGTTCCCGGCGGCGGCCCTGTGGGGCGCGAGCTTCCCGCTCGCACTGGCGTCGGTCGCGCAGGGGCGTAAGGACCCGGCCCGGCTCGTCGGCGGCGTCTACGCCGCCAACACCCTCGGCGCGATCGCCGGCGCGGTCGGCGGCAGCCTGCTGCTCACGATCTGGCTCGGATCCGAAAAGTCGCAGCAGCTGATGATCATCATCTCGGCGATCTCCGCGCTGCTGGTGCTCGACGCGGCCCTCTCCGAGACGTCCACCGAGAAGCGCCGGATGCAGTTCGCCGGCACGCTGCTGCTCGCCGGTGCGATGGCCGGCGCGGTGCTCCTGGCGCGCACGGTGAACGGCGTGCCCGACATCCTCGTCGCCTACGGCCGCTACGCGGCCACCCGCGTCGGCGAAGGCGACATCATCTACATGGGTGAGGGCTGGAACGCGTCGGTCGCCGTCTCGCGCTCGGGCGGCGGCGTGTTGAACTACCACAACGCCGGCAAGATCCAGGCGTCCAGCGAGCCGCAGGACATGCGCCTGCAGCGGATGCTCGGGCACCTGACGACGCTGATCCCGAAGGATCCCAAGAACGCCCTGGTCATCGGCTGCGGCGCGGGCGTGACGGCAGGCGCGGTGTCGATCGATCCCGCGGTGAAGAAACTGACGATTGCCGAGATCGAGCCGCTCGTCCCGAGCGTCGTCTCGAAGTACTTCTCCGAGCACAACTTCAGCGTCGTCACCAACCCCAAGACGCGGATTCACATCGACGACGCGCGGCACTTCCTGCAGACGACCGACGAGAAGTTCGACGCGATTACCTCCGACCCGCTCGACCCCTGGGTCAAGGGCGCCGCGATGCTCTACTCGCGTGAGTTCTTCGAGGTGGTGAAGAAGCGGCTCAACCCCGGCGGCGTCGTGACGCTGTTCGTCCAGCTCTACGAGAGCAACAACGAAGCGGTCAAGAGTGAAGTCGCGACGTTCCTCGAGGCATTCCCGAACGGGATGATCTTCGGCAACACGAACAACGGCGCCGGCTACGACATGGTGCTGCTCGGCCAGGTCGAACCGACAGTGATCAACCTGGACGAGATCCAGGCCAAGCTCGCGCGTCCCGAGTACGCGCCGATCGCGCAGTCGTTTGCCGAGATCGGGATGTTCAACGTCATCGACCTGTTCTCGACGTTCGCTGGCAATGCGAAGCAGCTGCAGCCATGGACCGCGGACGCCACCATCAATCGCGACCGCAACCTGAAGCTGCAGTACCTCGCCGGCCTCGGCGTTCACCTTTACCAGAGCGACGTGATCTACGCCGGAATGCTTCGTCACGCCAGCTACCCGGAAGGCACGTTCACCGGGTCGCCGGAGCTGATGGCGCGCCTGCACGAGGCAATGCGTCAGCAGCACGGGCGCTAGGAACTTACGCTGAGGGTGCGGGGCACTGACGCGAGGGTGCGGGAGCTGACGGAGGGTGCGGGGACTGACGCTGAAGGTGCGGACGCTTAATTACCCGGCGACCCGGAAGGTCGACGTCGTCGACGACTACCACGGGACGACGGTCGCGGATCCGTATCGGTGGCTCGAGGATCTCGAGTCCGCCGATACCGCGGCGTGGGTGGCGGAGCAGAACCGGCTGACCGAGGCGTACCTTTGCCAGCAGCCGATCCGCGCCTACTTCCAGCAACGGATCCAGCAGCTCTGGAACTTTCCCAAGACCAACCTGCCGCTCGTCGAGGGCGGACAGCTTTTCTATCGGCGCAACTCGGGCCTGCAGATGCAGGCGTCCCTCTATCGGCGTAACGGGCTGGCCGAGCCAGCGACGCTGCTCATCGATCCCAACGAGCGCTGGCCTGAGGGGACGACTTCGCTCGCGGCCTTCGAGCCTTCGCCCGACGCGCGTCACCTGGCATATGCGTATGCCAAAGGCGGCGCCGACTGGCAGACGATCAAAATTCTCAGCCTGACGACGTCAGAGGATCTCGACGACGAGATCAACTGGATGCGCTTCTCGGGTATCTCGTGGACGAAAGACGGCAAGGGCTTCTTCTATGCCCGCTATCCCGAACCGCCCGCCGGCAAGGTGCTGGAGGCCGCGCTGGTTGGCCACGCCCTCTACTACCACGCGCTCGGCACGCCCCAGGCGCAGGACCGCCTGATCTACACCAACGACGCGAACCCGTCGTGGTTCGTCGGCGGTGTGCTGACCGATGACGGCCGCTATCTGCTCGTCTCCACATCCAAGGGCGCCGACAACAACAACCGCCTCTATCTCGTGGACCTCGGCGATCCGCTGAACCCCGCGCTCGACGCACCGCTGCTGCCGCTCTTTGAAGACGACGATGCGGAGCTGTCGCTGGTGGGGAGCCACGGCGCGACCTTGTTCCTGCGGACGGACCGTGATGCTCCAAATCGCCGGATCGTCACGATCGACACCGAACGGCCGTCGTCCGGGTGGACTACCGTAATCCCTGAGTCGCCGCACGCGATCGAGAACGCGACCGCGGCAGGGGGCCGCCTGTTCGTCGAATACCTCGTCGATGTGAAGAGCCGGCTCGCAATGTTCGACTTGTCAGGGCAGGAGCTCGGCGACGTATCGCTTCCAGGTGCCGGTTCACTCTCGGGCTTCACCGGACGCGAGAGTTCGAGCCTGCTGTTCTACGCCTTCACGTCGCACCTCTATCCCACGACGGTGTTCTCCTACGACGTGGTGACGGGTGCGAGCATGCCCTTCGAAGCGGCGGCGGCGCCGGTCGACGTGTCGCAGTACGAAACCGTGCAGGCGTTTGCAGTTTCGAACGACGGCACGCGGATTCCGTTCTTCATGACCTCGCGCAAGGGCTTGCCGCGGAACGGCCAGAACCCGGCGATGTTGTACGCCTACGGGGGCTTCTCGATCAGCCTCATGCCCGGCTATCGTCCCGATGTGCCGGCCTGGCTGGACCTCGGCGGCATCTGGGTCACCGCGAACCTCCGCGGCGGCGCCGAGTACGGCGAAGCGTGGCACGCCGCCGGCATGCTCGAGAAGAAGCAGCGCGTCTTCGACGATTTCATCGCGGTGGCGGAGCACCTGGTTGCCGAGGGTTACACGTCGCCCGGGAAGCTCGGCATGATGGGCGGCTCGAACGGCGGGCTGCTGGTTGGTGCGGTGATGGAACAGCGTCCCGACCTGTTCGCCGTCGCGCTGCCTGCCGTGGGTGTGATGGATATGCTGCGCTACGACCATTTCACGGGTGGCAAGGCGTGGGTCACCGAGTACGGATCCGCGCAGGACGCCACGCAGTTCCCGGTCCTGTTCGCGTATTCGCCGCTGCACAACCTGCAGCCTGGTGCGTGCTATCCGGCGACGCTGATCACGACGGCGGACCACGATGATCGCGTCGTCCCCAGCCACTCGTACAAGTTCGCCGCCGCACTCCAGGCGGCGCAGGGGTGTGACGCCCCGTTCTCATCCGCGTCGAGACGGGCGGATCCCACAACTTCCGGTCCACGGACAAACGGATCGCGGAGCTGGCCGACGAATGGACTTTCACGGCCGCGCAGATGGGCCTGTCGCGATAGTCCCGGATCTTGCAGGGTCCTCATGTGGAGGGGATCCTGTGCTGCCAAGACTCATCATTGCGGGACTGCTGACTTTCACCGTTACCGGGTGCGCGGCGCTCGAGGGCCTGAGGGCGTTTGTCCAGGCGCCGAAGTTCGAGGAAGCACCGGGACAGCGCGCTGAAGTCCGCCTGCACGGTCCGACGATGTCGGAGCCGCTTGGCGGGGCGGGCGTCCGGCTGTGGACGGAGGTCTCGAATCCGAATGCGTTCGGTTTCACCCTCGGCACGCTGCGCGGCACCCTCAACATCGAGGGTTCGCGCGCCGCCAATGTCGACTTCCCGCTCGGCCTTCCGCTCCGCGCCGGCGAGCAGACCGTCGTGCCGATCGACCTGTCGATCAGCTTCTCGGATCTGCCGGGGCTCGCCAACGTGCTCCGGCGCGCGGCCAATCGTGAGCCGCTGGCCTATCACCTGGAAGGGACAATTGGCGTCGATGCCGGACAGCTCGGCCAGCCGGTGTTCGGCCCGATGACGCTGCTCCGCGGCGAGATGCGCGGCATACAATGACGCCATGAGATTTCTGTCTGCGGCACTCGTGGCATGCCTCTTGGCCGGTGGAGCGATGGAAGGGCAGGGCAACCGCGGTGCGCTGAACGAGGACGAAGCCAGGATGGTCGCGTTCGTCGACGCGAATAACGATGCCGCGCTGAAGACGCTCGAGCAGGTCGTGAACATCAACAGCGGCACGCAGAACTTCGCCGGCGTCCGCGAAGTCGGCAAGATCTTCCAGCAGGAATTCGACGCGCTCGGTTTCAAGACGCAGTGGGTAGACGGTGCGCCGTTCAAGCGGGCTGGCCACCTTGTCGCCGAGCATGCGGGCCCAGGCCCGAAGCTCCTTCTGATCGGGCACCTCGATACGGTGTTCGAGCCGAACAGTCCGTTCCAGAAGTTCGAGCGCGTCGATGCGCGCTATGCAAAGGGCCCCGGCATCATCGACATGAAGGGCGGCAACGTCGTCATCGTCCAGGCGCTGAAGGCGCTGCAGTCGATCGGCGCCCTGAAGACCATGAACATCGTCGTGGTCCTGACCGGGGATGAAGAGGATGCGGGGGAGCCGTTGGCTCTGGCGCGCGCGCCCTGGTCGGCGCCGCCAAGGGTGCCGCCGCAGCGATCGGCTTCGAGGATGGCCCCGGCAAGCCGGAAACCGCCGTCGTATCGCGGCGCGGCACAACGACGTGGACGCTGAAGGTGAAGGGGCAGCCTGCGCACTCGTCGCAGATCTTCCGCGCCGACATCGGCGCCGGCGCGATTTTCGAGGCGGCGCGCGTGCTGAACGCCTTCCGCGAGAAGCTCTCGACCGAACCACACCTCACGTTCAATCCCGGCACGATCGTCGGCGGCACGAGTGTCGAGCACGACCCCGTCCAGACCAACGGCACCGCGTTCGGCAAGACGAACGTGATTGCCGAGCACGCCATCGTCCAGGGCGATATGCGGACGCTCTCACCGGAGCAGCTCGCCGGTGCGAAAAAGGCGATGGAAGCGATCGTCAAGACGTCGCTGCCGCATACCCAGTCCACGATCACGTTCGAGGACGGCTATCCGCCGCTGGCGCCGACCGACGGGAACCGGAAGCTGCTGGCGATGTACGACAAGGCGAGCCAGGACGTCGGTGCCGGCGCCGTGACCGCCGTCGATCCCGATCGCGCCGGTGCAGCGGACGTGTCGTTCGTGGCGACCGAAGTGAAGATGGCGCTCGACGGGATCGGTCTGATGGGGAAGGACGATCACACCGTCAACGAGACCGCAGACCTTCAGACGCTGCCTTCTCAGACCAAGCGCGCTGCGATCTTTTTGCTGCGACTGTCACAGTCGTTGCGCTGACGGCCCTAACACTGTCAAAGCCCGCACGCCGAGGTCGCTAAGAAGCAAGACGTTAATGTTTGATCTTTACGAGCTTGCGCTTGGCGTTTGAGGTAGGCATTGAGACCGCCGTTGGCGTCAGCAAAGCCGGCCGCTCGTCCCTGGCCGAGTGCCGCGGCCGTGGTACTGTTTCGCTTCTAATGACCTCACTATTTGTTAGCCGTTCTGCTGTGCGCAAGCCGCGGCCTCTCCTGCAATCCGTAACACGTGGCCGGAGGCCTACGCGAAGAAGGACGCCGCCGCGTTTGCCGCGGAATTCGAGGAACCCTCGCGCGCGCTGTTCCGCTACCGCGCCGCGATGGCCGGGCTGATCGCAGGTCAAGCCGGGGATGAAGGTCGGCGAGGTCGGCGCTGGCTCCGGTTACCTGTCGCGCTACATCGCCGAGAAGGTGGGGCCCGACGGCCACGCCTACGCGAACGAGCTCGAAGGCAGGATGGTCGCCTACATGAACGACCGGGCCACCAAAGAGGGGCTCAAGAACTTCACGGCGCTCAAGGGGACCACGACGTCGACCGGGTTTCAGCCGGAGTCGCTCGATGCCGTGGCGGTGGTCTATGCGTTCAGTTTCTTCGACGAGCGCGAGGCGATGCTGAAATCGATCCACGCATCGCTCAAGCCGGGCGGTGCGCTCTTGATCGTCGATCTCCCGAGCGAGCAGGTCGGCTCGCGCATGATGGGGATCGATGCCGACGATGCTCATCGCGCTTGCAGCCGCCGCCGGGCTCACGCGCGAACGGGAGAACGGGATCGTTCCCGGCCACTACGCGCTGATTTTCAGGAAGAAGTAACTTCATGAAGTACACAGTTGCGATCTATCGTCCTTGTGACGATCGGACTCACGTGCGGCGGCGTCACCCGCGCCGGAACTGACCTGGCCCGGTTTCCGCGGTCACGAGATGAGCGGCGTGGCGCCCAAGGCGACGCTGCCGGATCAGTGGAGCACGACCCAGAACGTGAAGTGGTCGGTGCCGATTGCCGGCAACGGCTGGTCGTCGCCGATCGTCTGGGGCGACACCGTCTACGTGACGTCCGCGATCGGCGCAAACGCGTTCAAGAAGCCATCCACAGGCCTATTCGGCAACGACTACATCGCCGAGCTGCAGGCGCAGGGGATCACCGGCGAAGAGCTGATGAAGAAGATCCAGGAACGCGACAACGAGATGCCGGGCGAGGCTGCCGAGCTTCGTTACATGGTCTATGCGCTCGATGCCGCGACGGGGAAAACGAAGTGGGAACGGGAAGCGGTGAAGATGGTGCCGGGCGGCGGACGTCACCGGAAGAACACCTTCGCGTCCGAGACGCCGTTCACGGACGGTGAACGCCTCTACGTGTCGTTCGGGCAGAACATCGGCCTGTTCGTCTTCACGATGGACGGCAAGCCGCTGTGGCAGAAGCAGTGGACGCCGCAGCCGATCTATCTCGACTTCGGCACGGCGTCCTCACCGGTCGTGCACGACGGTCGCGTCTACCTGGTGCACGACAGCGAGCAGCTCTCCTACATCACGGCGCTCGATGCGAAGACCGGCGACGAAGTCTGGAAGACCGAACGCCCCGCGACCGGGCAGCCGAAATCGTCCTGGATGACACCGTTCATCTGGAAGCACCCCGGCCGGACCGAGATCGTGACCACCGGTCACGGGTTCGTCATCTCTTACGGACTCGACGGCAAGGAGCTGTGGCGGATCAGTGGTATGGCGATGCCGACAGCGTCAGCGCTGGCGTGGGACGGCATGCTCTACGTCGGCACCGGCTCGCAGGGCGACGCCAACCGTCCGTTCATGGCGGTCAAGCCGGGCGCGGCCGGTGACATCACCTTGAAGCCGGAGACGACCAGCAACGAGTTCGTGATGTGGCGGCAGGCGCGCGTCGCGGGCTACACGCCGTCCGCGATCGTTCACGCCGGCAAGGCCTATCTTGTCCACGACACCGGGATCCTGACGGTGCTCGACGCCAAGTCGGGCAAACAGGTTTACAAGGTGCGGGTGGGTGGCGGCGGTCAGACCTTCTCGGCATCGCCGGTGGCGGCGGGCTCACGGGTCTACTTCCTGAGTGAAGACGGCGTGACCTTCGTGCTCGACACCGGTGACGTCTACAAGGAAGTGGCGAAGAACGAGCTGGGCGAACTGGCGCTCTCGTCGCCCGCGATTGCCGGAAACGCCATGTACATCCGGACGCAATCGAAGCTCTACAAGATTGCCAACTGAAGGGTAAGTCGACCGCCTGACGAGCTTGAACAACACGCCAAAATTGCGATTTGCCTTGCAAAGACTCATCACTGGGCTGGTACGCTTTCCGCATATCAACCCGGCATGAAGAGACAGGTTTCAGCCGCGATCGTCACCACGGTCCTGGTCAGCGCCTCTTTTGTGGCGGCCCAGACCAAGATCACTGCGCCCAAAAACAAGTACAGCCCGGCCGATGACGTCAAGCTTGGTCGCGAAGCGGCGGCTGAAGTCGAACAGCAGATGCCGATGCTGAACGACGACCGCGTCGACGACTACGTCGAACGTATCGGCGCGCAGCTTGTCCAGAACATCCCGGCGGAGTTTCGCCACGAGGGTTTTCGCTACACCTTCGACGTTGTGAACCTGCGCGAGATCAACGCGTTCGCGCTGCCGGGCGGCCCGATGTACGCCCACCGCGGGATGATCGAGAGGGCGAAGACCGAAGGTGAAATGGCGGGCGTGCTGGCGCACGAGATCAGCCACGTCGCGCTGCGGCACGGCACTGCGCAGGCCTCCGCGGCCGGCAAGTACAGATGGGCCAACTCGGTAGCGCCATCCTTGGTGCAATCATCGGCGGCAAGGCCGGTGCGGCGGTGTCCCAAGTCGGACAATTCGGCTTCGGCACGGCGTTCCTGAAATACGGTCGCGAGTACGAGAAGCAAGCCGACATCCTCGGCGCACAGATCATGGCGAGCGCGGGCTACGATCCCCGAGCGATGGCAAGCATGTTCAGGACGCTCGAGCAGGAGGGCGGCGGCCGTGCGCCGGAGTGGATGAGCAACCACCCGAACCCCGGCAACCGCGCCGAGTACATCACGCGCGAAGCGCAGAGCCTGCGGGTGACCAACCCGGTGCAGAACACCCAGGACTTCCGGTCGGTGCAGGCGCGGCTCGGACAGATGGCCCCGGCGCCGACGACCGAAGAGGTTGCTCGCGGCACGGCCGGGCGATCGCCGACCGGCGGTACGGCTAACCCGAGAACGAGTGCCCCGCCGTCGGCACGCGTCGAGGCGCCGTCGACGCGCTACACCACCTACAACGAAGGCGAGGTCTTCCGCATCGGCGTGCCGTCGAACTGGCAGGAGATGCCGAGCGAGACCAGCGTCACCTTCGCGCCGCAAGGTGGCCATGGTGTGATCCAGGGTCAGAGCGTCTTCACGCACGGCGTCCAGGTTGGCATTGCGCGCAACGAGAACCACAGCCTGGAAGAGGCGACGCAGGAACTGCTGGCGTCATTTGCCCAGTCGAATCCGAGCCTCGCGCGCTCGGGCAATCCGACTAAGGGGACCCTTGGCGGCCGCCCGGCCCTGCGCACGGCGCTCGCCAATGTTTCCGACGCCACCGGCGGCCGCGAGCGCATCCTTCTCTACACCGCCGAGATGCAGGACGGCTCGCTGTTCTACCTGATCGGGGTGTCACCGGAAGGTGAATTCGCGACCTATCAGCCGGTCATCAATCGAGTAGCGCAATCTGTTCGCTTCTTGCGCTAGTTAAGGAAAATGGAAGAGGGAGATGGAAAAGTGCCCCAAGTGGTGCGCTTTTCCATTTCCATTTACCATCTTCCATGATCATCCGCATCGTCGTCGCGCTCACGCTTTTCCTCTGCGCGGGCTTCGTCTCTGCTCAGTCGCGCAGTCCCCGAAGAAGGTCGACGAGATCTTTTCGCGGTGGACCGGCGAGACGCCCGGATGCGCGATCGGTGTCGTCGAAGGATGGCAAGCCGATCGTGCAGAAGGCCTACGGGATGGCCGATCTCGAGCACGATGCTCCGAACCGGGCCGACACGATCTTCGAGGCTGGATCGGTCTCCAAACAGTTCACCGCCGCGGCCGTGCTGCTGCTCGCACAGGACGGCAAGCTGTCGCTGGACGACCCGGTCCGCAAGTACGTGCCGGAGCTGCCCGACTACGGCGCGCCGCTGACGATCCGGCACATGCTGCACCACACGAGCGGACTGCGTGACTGGGGCGAGGTCGCGTCGATCGCGGGATGGCCGCGCACGAGCCGCGTCTACACCCACGCGCACGTGATCGACATCCTGTGCCGGCAGAAGGCGCTCAACTTCCCGTCCGGCGCCCAATATTCCTACAGCAACAGCGGCTACAACCTCGCCGCCATCATCGTCTCCCGCGTGAGCGGGAAGACGTTCGCGGAGTTTTCGAACGAGCGCATTTTCGCGCCGCTCGGGATGACGAAAACGTCCTGGCGTGACGACTACACCAGGGTCGTCAAGGGCCGGGCCATCGCGTATCCCCTGCCGGCACTGGATTCCGGGCCAACATGCCGTTCGAGAACGTCCACGGCAACGGCGGCCTGCTGACGACGGTGGGGGACCTGTTGAAGTGGAACGAGAACTTTGTCTCCCCCAAGGTCGGGGACGAGGCGTTCCTCAAGATTCAGCAGGAGCCGGGCAAGTTCAACGACGGCCGGTCGCACACCTACGCGATGGGGCTCGTGGTGGCACCTACAAGGGAGTCGACGAGGTGAGCCACAGCGGGTCCACCGCCGGCTACCGGGCGCATCTCACGCGCTTCCCGAAGCAGCATCTGTCGGTGGCGGTGCTGTGCAACGTGGCCACCGGCACGGCCACGCAATATGCGCAGGCGGCCGCGGACATGTTCCTGGGCAGCGCGATCACGCAGCCGACCGTGGTTTCGGCGCCGCTGACGACCGCGGCAGACCGAGTACCCCTACAAGCCGACGCGAGCCGACCTCGAGGCGTACGTGGGCCGCTATGTCAGCGACGAGGCGGACACGTTCTATGACCTGTCGCTTTCAGGCCAGGACCTTCTGATCTTGCGCCGGACCGTATTCGTGGCTGGTCTCCGACCCACCGACAAGGACGATCTTCACATTCGGCGGGAATACCCTGACATTCATGCGGGACAAGAGCGGCGCAGTAACCGGGATCATCTATGGCGGGTCGCGCGTGTTCGATCTGAGGTTCAAGAAGGTGAACCAGGAAGGGAAAAGGGGAAGTGAAAATGGAAAAGCGCACCGATTGGAACACTTTTCCATCTTCCATGTTCCTTTTCCATTAGCGCCGCCGCACCGTCAGCGAAGCTGCGGCGGTCGCCGGTGCTTCGTCGCCTGCTCATACCCGTAGGCCAGCTTGATCAGCGTCGCTTCGTCCCAGGCGCGGCCGAAGAACGTGATGCCGGCCGGCAGCTGCCATCGCGCGTGTAACCCATCGGCACCTTGATCGCGGGCCAGCCGGTCGTCGGCGAGAAGACCTGGCTGTTGTCGCCGTGCGGCGTGTTCAGGTCGCCGATCAGCCGCGGCGGGTTGCTCCACGTCGGATAGACGAACGCCTGCAGGTCGTTCGCCTCCATCGTCTCGGCACGGCCGCGCGGAGCGTTCGCGATATTCCGCTTCCGCCTTGCAGGCGGCGAGTCGGGGCCGTTCTCCGTACCTTCCTGCGCGCGCGTCGAGCCGCAGCCTCGATCGATGGATGGAAGCGGCGCGAGCGGATGATCTCTTCGAGGTTCTTGACCGGCACGCGATCGCCGAGCGACGCCAGGTAACGGTTGATGTCGTGTTTGAACCCGCCGCAGGGCCCGCGCCTTGCGCGACCGCCGGATGTCGTTGAGCCCTCGACGCGCCGGATCGACGATGATCGCGCCGGCCTTCTTCAAATCCTCGAGTGCGGCCATGAAGACCTTCGACGATTTCCGGGTCTGTCGTATCGCGCTCGTAGGCCTGGCGCAGGACGCCGATGCGCGCTCCCTTGAGCCCGTCGCGCACGAGCGACGCCCGGTAATCGGGGATCGAGGCCGGCCGGCCGGCGGCGCAGCCCGGCGGCTCGAAGTCCTCGACCAGCGTCATCGGATCGTCGGATCTTCGCCGGCGATCACCTGAAAAACCGCCACCGCGTCTTCGAGCGTGCGCGTCATCGGCCCGGCAATGTCGGCGAGCAGGCTGAGCGGGACGACGCCCGCCGCGGCTGGTCAGCCCCATCGTCGAGCGGATGCCGACGAGCGCCTGGTGTGACGAGGGGCCGCGGATCGAGTTGCCGGTATCGCTGCCGAGACCGATCGGCGCCGAAATTCGCCGCGACCGCCGCGGCCGTGCCGCCGCTCGATCCGGCCGTGACGCGATCGAGCGCGTAGGGATTTCTCGTATAGCCGGGCAGGAGCGAATTGACGGTCTCGTACGGGCTGAACGCCCACTCCGCCATGTTCGACTTCGCGAGCACGATGGCGCCGGCCTCCTTGATGCGTTTCACCTGGAAGGCGTCGCGCGCCGGGATCGAAGTCCTTGAGCGCCAGCGAACCGGCCGCGGTCTGCAGCCCGGTCGTTTCGAAGTTGTCCTTCACGATCGATCGGGACGCAGTGCAGCGGCCCGGCCGGCCCTGACATCTTGTACTGCGGTCGAGCGCGGCCGCCTGTTCGCGGGCGTCGGGATTCATCGACGCGTGATCGCGTTCAGCCCGGACCGCGCTTGTCGTAGGCGTCGATCCGGTCGAGGTACTGGCTCGACAAGCGCGCCGCAGGTGCAGCGTCCCGGCTTTCATGGCGGCATGAATCTGCGCGATGGTCGCTTCGTCGAGCGCTGAAGGTTGCGGGCGCTGCGGCTGCGGAACCGCGTGGCAGCCGCGAGTAGGACGAGCACTGGCAGGACCATCGGAGGGGCGTATCTTGATACTTGCGGAACTTCTCCTTAAGGATCATGAGAAGCACCATGCTGGCGATCGGATCGCAATGTTTCGTGCAGGCCCGCCCTCCATGGGCGCTGCGCCCGGGAGCCGATGCCTCCCGGTCACGCCGGACTCTCCACCGTCGCGCACCGCAGCCTTGAACTTTTCCCATGTTCCAAGAGCCGCGGGGTCGGAGACCGTCCTCAACCTGCGCGCTCCCGAGGAACACCGCTCCGAGGAAGAGAAACGGCCGTCGAAGCTGCGGGAATGAAGGACGTGAACATCCCCGTCAAATATAGCAATCCGACCCGACGCCGGCTGCCAATAGTTCCTCAAGCTGACCGACGATCCGCAAGCCCGATGTACGGGCGTGCTAGCGTAATTGCTGCGCGGGTCTGCTCATTCCTCTGTCGTCCCGAGGATCCAGGGATGGTGCCCGACCGGCCCGATGTTTTGTCCATGTTCGAAACACCTCCGGCCATTGAGGTGCAATCAAATCGCCATTCACCGCTTGACAATAGTGACCCTTCACGTTGCCTTTGACCCTCGACGGTGACGATCGATGACGGCCCTCTGACGTGCGAGCCCTACGGGTCGACCTTGAGGAGGGCTCGAACGGTCTCGAGCGTGTCGGCGTCTTCCGCCTTCTTGTCTTTCCGCCAGCGCAGCATGCGTGGAAAGCGAACCGCGATCCCCGACTTGTGCCGGGACGATTCCGCGATGCCCTCGAAGCCGAGCTCGAAGACCTGGACGGGTTCGACGTGGCGAACGGGACCGAAGCGCTCCGTGGTGTGGCGGCGGATCCACCTGTCGGCTTCGCTGATCTCGTCGTTGGACAGGCCGGAATAGGCTTTCGCGAACGGCACGAGCGCGCCGTCGTGCCACACGCCGAAGGTGTAGTCGGTGAGCAGGCTGGCGCGTTTGCCGCTGCCCGGCTGAGCGTAGATCAGGACCGCGTCGACCGAATAAGGTTCGATCTTCCATTTCCACCAGTCGCCGCGCTTCCTGCCGACGCCGTACGGCGAGGTCAGGCGCTTGATCATCAACCCTCGACGCCGAGGCTGCGTGATCTGCGTTCGCAACTCGGCGAGCGCCGCCCAACTGGATTCCGTCAGCGTCGGTGACGGACGCAGCACGCCACCGCCATGGGCCTCGAGCAACTTCTCGAGCAGCACGCGCCGCTCTGACTGCGGGCGTGGACGAATATCCACGCCGCCGGCTTCGAGGATGTCGTAAGTCATGAACACGACCGGCACCGTGCGTGACATCTGCGCGACCTGCTTCTGACGCCCGATGCGCTGCTGCAGCGCGGAGAACGGCATCGGCCGGTCGTCCTTGAAGGCCAGGACCTCACCGTCGAGGACCGTGCCGTCCGGCAGGTGAGTGGCGGCGGCAGTGATCTCGGGAAAGCGATGTGTGATCAGCTCCTCGCCACGCGACCAGAGGTGCACCGCGTCGCCACGACGAATGAGCTGCGCCCGGATCCCGTCCCACTTCCACTCGACCTGCCAATCGGCGACGTCCCCGAGTGCGTCCACATCTCCTTCGAGCGGCGCCGCCAGGCAGAACGGATACGGGCGGGACCGGTCATCATCGGTGTGCTCCTGCGCGAGCAGGCGTTCAAACCAATCGGACGTTGGCGTCCAGTCGCCCATCAGCCGGGCCGCCACGATCGGCGTTTCGAGACCCGCGGCCTGCGCCAGGGCGCGAACGACCAGCGTCTGCGACACGCCGACCCTGAACTCGCCGGTGAGCAGTTTCAGAAGGATGAATCGCTCGAGCCGATCGAGCGAGCGCCACCAGGACGTAACTGCCGCCTGCTGCGCCGCAGGGTCGAGTTCCTTGAGCCGCAGGATTCGATGCTCAACCCACTCGGCCAGTGACAGTGACGGGCCCGCTCCCTCGCGGCCCGGCATCTGGTCGAGCAGCAGCGCCGCCGTCTCCGCCCCGTCCCCCACCACGGCGTAACACTCTTCAACCAGCCAGCTCTCAATCCCCGTCGCCGCCATCGTCCACTCATGAATGAGGGCGTACTGCAGCAGCCGCTTCAACCGGCGGCCGGTCAGGAAGAAGACCGCCCAGGCAGCGTCCGCCTTCGGTGCCGTGCGAAAGTAAGCCGCCATCGCCGCCACCTTGGCGTTCGTCGATGTGGTGCTGTCGATGGCCTCATATAGCGATGCGAAGTCGTGCATGGATGTTTGATAGGCTCAGCGGCACCGTCAGTCGCCGCTGCCTTCTCCCTCCCAAGCGGTTCGTATCGTGCCGCTCTCCAGGCCCAAACCCTTCAAATGGCGGGCCAGCGGTTCGGCGTACCCATGTGTTGCGAGCACGCGAGACGCGCCTGTCTCTTCGATCGTGCGAAGAAGATCAGGCCAGTCAGCGTGATCGGAGATGACGAAGCCGCGGTCGTAGGCGCGCTGCCTGCGGACGCCGCGCACGCGCATCAGACCTGAGGCGAAGGCATCGGAGATTGTGCCGAGTCGTCGCATCCACGGTGTGCCTCGTGCGGAGAGTGGCGCGAGCACGAGCTCGCCTGCGAACGACGCCTTCTTCGCGCGCGGCGCCTTCTCGATCACGGGCTTCACCTCGGGCAGGTCGACACCGGCCTCACGGTAGGCCTCGATCATGCCGAGCATCATCCCGTGAACGAAGACCGGGCGACCGGTCAGCCGCGCGAGCTCGGCGAGGAGGCGCTGCGCCTTGCCGAGCGTGTAGCAGAAGACCACCGACGCTTTGTCGGCGTCGCGGTTGCCGTCCCACCACTGGACGATGTCGCGCATGATCGTGGCGGTGTCGTCCCAGCGGTAGATCGGCAGGCCGAAGGTGGATTCGGTGATGAACGTGTCGCACTTGACGGGCTCAAAGGCATCGCACGTCGGGTCATCGACGCGCTTGTAGTCGCCGGCGGCGACCCAGATGCCGGCAGTGCCCTCGATCCGGATCTGCGCTGAGCCGAGGACGTGCCCGGCGGGATGAAAGCTGACGTCAGCACTCCCGAGGCGGATACGCTCGCCATACGGAACCACCTGGATCGCGGTATCAGGACCCAGTCGCCGCCGCAGCAGCGCAGCCGTGCCAGGCGTGCACAGATACGCCGCGCTTCCGGGCCGGGCATGGTCGCCGTGCGCGTGCGTGATCAGCGCCCGCGGCACCGGCTGCCACGGATCGATGAAGAAATCGCCGTCAGGACAGTAGAGCCCTTGTGCCGTCTCTCTCAGCACCGATCGATTCTGGCACGTGCGCCTCGCGGCACGTCGCACCGCACGTAGCACTTCGCACGTCGCACCGCACATCGCCCGTAGCACTTCGCACCTCGGACGTGTACGATGTCATCCGTGCAAGTCACAACAGATGAAGCGCTTGCGGGCGTGCTCGAGCGCTTCTGGGGCTACTCCTCGTTCCGTCCGTTACAGCGTGACGCGATGGACGCGATCATCGCCGGGCGTGACTCGATCGTCGTATTGCCGACCGGCGGTGGCAAGTCGCTCTGCTTCCAGGCTCCGGCGCTCGTGCGGGACGGCATCGCGGTTGTCGTCTCGCCGCTGATCTCGCTGATGAAGGATCAGGTCGACACGCTGGTGGGCAACGGCGTCCCCGCCGCCTTCATCAACAGCACGCTTTCGGCGGATCAACGTCGCACGGTGACGGAGGGTGTTCGTGACGGCCGCTTCCGGCTCCTGTACGTCTCCCCCGAACGCCTGGTCGGCGAGGGCGGCGACTCGTTCCGTGCCTGGCTGTCGAAGTGCAACGTGAGTTTCATTGCGGTCGATGAGGCGCACTGCATCAGTCAGTGGGGCCACGACTTCCGTCCCGAGTACCGGCAGCTCGCATCGCTGCGGGCCCAGTTTCCCGGCGCCAGTCTTCACGCCTTCACCGCGACCGCGACCGCACGCGTCCGGCGCGACATCGCCTCGCAACTCGCGCTCAAGGATCCCGTCGAGCTGGTCGGATCCTTCGATCGCCCGAATCTCCTCTACCGCGTTCTCCCGCGAAACGGCCTGAAGAAGCAGTTGCAGGACGTGCTGGCCAGGCACAAGGGGGAAGGCGGGATCATCTACTGCACGTCGCGTCGAGAGGTCGAGGCGCTCGCCGCCTGGCTGACCGAGTCGGGCGTCCGGGCGCGGCCGTATCACGCCGGCCTCGACGACTCCGAGCGCAGCCGCAACCAGGATCTCTTCCTCGACGAAGAAATCGACGTCATCGTCGCGACCGTCGCCTTTGGGATGGGCATCGACCGGTCGGACGTCCGCTTCGTTGTGCACGCCGGGGCGCCACAGTCCCTGGAGCACTACCAGCAGGAGTCGGGGAGGGCAGGCCGCGACGGTCTCGAGGCGGAGTGCGTATTGGTGTACTCGTCGGCCGACTTCATGAAGTGGCGGCTCATGCTCGAGCGCAACGGTGAGCTGACCGACAGCGCGCGCAAGCTTCTTCGCGACATCGAGCGGTACGCGTCGAGCGTCGGCTGCCGCCATCGGCACCTCGTCGGCTACTTCGGTGACAAGTACGAACGGGACGATTGCGGCGCGTGCGACTACTGCCTCGGTGAGCTGGAGTCGATGACCGGCGCTGTGGATCTTGCAAGGAAGATCCTCTCGTGCGTCGCTCGTGTCGGCCAGCGGTTCGGCGCTGCGCACGTGGCCAACGTCCTCTGCGGCAGCGAGAACGAACAGGTTCTGTCGAGGCGTCACAACGAACTGAGCACCTTCGGCCTGCTCAAGGACTCGGCGGTACCGGAAGTCCGCGGTTACGTCGAGCAGCTCCTCGTCGCAAGGATTCCTACGGCAGACAGACGATGCCTTCCCGGTCGTGGCGTTGACGAACGAAGGTGTCGAGCTGCTCAGGAATCCGGCGTCTGCGCCGGACCTGGCATTGTCGCGCCAGCGCCGGGTGGTGCGCGAGAAGGATCAACGCCGTTCGCGCGTCGTGGCCGAAGCCTGGGAGGGTGTGGACCGCGATCTCTTCGAGACGCTCCGTGGCGTCCGCATGCAGATTGCACGCTCGCGCGGCGTTCCCCCTTACGTCGTCTTTCACGATACGACGCTGCGGGAAATGGCGCGCGTCAAGCCACAAACGATGGATGCCCTGCGAACCATCTACGGAGTCGGTGCGCGGAAGGCCGAGGATCTCGGTGAAGAGTTCCTGAAGGCCCTGCGTGAACATGGCTAGGACGGAGAACAAGATGCCTGCATATGTCATTGCCCACATTGACGTCAAAGACCCGGTGAGGTACGAGGACTACAAGAAAATGTCCCCGGTCAGCATCGGCAAGTTCGGCGGCCGCTTCCTGGTGCGCGGCGCGCCGGCCGAGGTGCTCGAAGGCTCGTGGCAGCCAAAGCGGCTCGTGCTTCTGGAGTTCCCCTCGGTAGAGGTGGCCCGCGAGTGGTGGGCATCGGACGACTACGCAGAGGCCAAGGCCCTCAGGCAGGCAACATCGACCGGCGAGATGATCGTTCTCGAGGGTTTCACCCCGAAGTGATTCGCTCGGGCGTCGGCATAAACTCGGTAACGGAGGATCGAATGCTGTTTCTTGGACATTTCTCGTTTGCATATGAGTCGCGGCTGGCGAGCCGGCGGGCCGAGCCCTGGCACGGCCACTTCACAGCGCTGGCCGAGGCACGCAATGTCGATGCGGCACTCGAGAAATTCGGCGCTCTCATCCACGAGTTCGCCGAAAAGCACGACCTGCTCGACGATGTGGAGGAGATCTACCTTGACTCGTGCATCGAGGTGAGTGCCATTCCGCGCGCCGGGTTCATCGGCCAGGTCAACCTGCAGGAAGGGGACAGCCCGGGCGGTATTTCCACCACGCTGCCGCGGACGGCAGAGAAGAACGCGGTGTCGTACCACCTCGAGCCGGAGTCGGAGGAAGCCGACGGCTCCTACGAGCCGTGGCCTTTCGTCGTCCTGAAAAAGAAGAAGGCCTCGAAGGCAAAGAAGTCCGCGAAGAAGTAGGGAAGATGGAAAAGGGAAAATGGAAAAGGGCTGCAGCTTCAGCGCCGTTGCTGCTTGATGTTCACTTTTCCATCTTCCATATTCCATCTTCCATGTAAATGCCACGCGTGCCAGTTCGGGAGAGGGACCATGCCATCCGTTGTCGCCGTTCGAACGGCCGTCCTGCTGACCGGGGCGCTGCTGGGCGCGAGCCTGCAGGCCCAGAGCGGGGCCCCGCCGCAGGATCCGCAGCGACCCATCTTCCGCGGCGGAACGAACTTGGTCCGCGTCGATGCCTACCCCTCGAAGGACGGCAAGATCATCCAGGGACTGACGGCTGAGGACTTCGAGCTCCTCGAGGACGGCGTCCTGCAGAAGATCGACTCGTTCCAGTTCATCCAGTATGAACAGCACACGCCGTCGACCGAACGGCGTGATCCGAATTCGCAGCGAGACGCCTTCCAGCTTGCCGCCGATCCGGCATACCGCGTCTTCGTCATCTACCTCGACAACCTGCACGTCCAGATTTCTGGCTCCCACGCGATTCGCCGTCCCCTGGTCACCTTCCTCAATCGCGTCCTCGGACGGAACGATCTGTTCGGTGTCCTGACCACCATGCATGGCATCAACGACCTGATGCTGGGACAGAAGACCGAATTTATCGAGGAGCAGCTGGCGAAGTACTGGGACTGGGGCCAGGGTGGGCGCGTGCTGGACGACGACGAGGATTTTCTTGTCAGCGCATGCTTCGGCGGCTCCCCGCAACAGGAGCGGGAAGTCAAGGACCTCATCGCCAGGCATCGCATCGACAAGGTCTTCACCGGTCTCGAGAGCCTGATCGTCGGGTTGGCCGACATCCGGGAAGAGCGGAAGAACATCCTTCTGATCTCGGATGGCTGGCCGTTGCCGCCGCGTCGTCCACGGCCGCCGGGCGCACAGCCGATGATTCCTCGTACCGGCGTGACCGACGCCGGCAAGATCACGCTCGGCCGCGAGCGTGCAGGCGAGATCGATCCTCGCGTCTGCGAGGACTTGCTGCTCCGCTTGCTGGACATCGACTTCCGGCAGCGGATGACCGATCTTCTGCGGCTTGCGCGCGAGGCCAACGTCACCTTCTATGCGATCAAACCGAGCGGCCTCTCGGCGGAGCGCGACTCGGCGCAGGTCGACAGCCTCCTGACGCTCACCAACAACACCGACGGCGTCGCGATCGTGAACACCAACGACCTGACCAGCGGCGCGATCCGCATCGGGGATGACCTGTCGGCCAGCTATGTGCTCGGCTATTACCCGATCAACAGCAAGCCGGACGGCCGCATCCGCCGCCTGACGGTTCGCGTGAAGGGGATCAAGGATCCGGTGCGGGCGCGCCGTGAGTACCGGGCCCCGACCGAGGAGGAACTCGCAACCCTGCGTTCCTCGACTGCCGCGAAAGCGACCGCCGCTATCGTGGCGCCCTCCGAAACCGCGCTTGCGGAATTGAAGCGCGAGCGGCCCGGCGCGGCGATCCATACTCGAGGGACGATCATCGGTGACGAACTCGTCATCACCACCGAGCTGACCGCACCAGAAGTAGAGGCCGGGCGCTGGAAGACGGGTGCGGACGTGCAGCTGATGCTGAGCGGTGCGGGCGGCGAAGCGATCACGACCACGAAGATGCGCATCGAGCCGGGCGCGAGAGCCGCGACGATCCGGATCCCGCTGCAGCAGAAGGCCGGCCCCTTCGAAGCCACGATCCGCGTGCGCAACGACATGGATGCATCGGCGCAGGATGGTGTGACCGTCGCGCGTCGCACCTCGACACTTGGTGATCCGCTGCTCTATCGACTCGCGAACCCGACGACGCCGAGACCCGCAGGATCAGCGCAGTTCCGGCGTACTCGAGCGGATCCGTGTGCAGTGGCCGCTCGCCGGCGTGATCGAAGAACCCACCGCGCGTCTGCTCGGCCGTGACGGCGTGCCGCTGGAGCTTCCCGTTGCCCTGACCGAACAGCAGCAGGGGGCCATCAAGTTCCTGGTTGCTGATCTCAACCTCGCCCCGCTTACAGCCGGTGACTACATCATCGAGGTCACCGGCAAGACGGCCGGCAAGATGGAAAGCGCGATGCTTGCGATCAGGGTGGGGAGGTAGACAGGTGCGGCGTGCGACGTGCGATGTGCCACGTGCTGTGCGACGTGCCACGTGCGATGTGCTGCGACGTGCGACGCCACGTGCCACGTGCCACGTGCTACGTGCTACGTGCTACGTAAGATGTAAAAGCACCAAAGTGAGGGGCCACAGCACGAAGGCGGCTAGCCCAAAGCCGGTCGGGCGGGGAACCGCCAGCGGCATCACCATCGCGGCCGACGCCGCGAGCAGGGTGAGCGATGCCAGCCCTGCGGCCGGTGCTACCAGGAGCACCGAGGAGACCACCAGTGCTGCGACCGGCACCGGTAGGCCGATGAAGCCGCGCGTGGATTCGTGCGTGACGTTGTAAAACGCCAGCCGCGTGATTGCGCATGCCGCGAACACGAAGGTCGCTATCCACCAGCCGATCTGCGCCGATGCGTGGCCAGCTCGGTGCCAGCGCGGCCAGGCAGACGGAGGGCGCGATGCCGAACGCGATCGCGTCGGACAGGCTGTCGAGCTGAACGCCGAAGTCGCGTTCTGAAGGCGACCTCACGAACATCCGCGCGAAGCGCCCGTCGAACGTGTCGGCAATCACGGCAAGCGCGATGAGAGCGCCCGCGAGGCCGGACCGCCCCGCCAGCGACGCCCCGATCGCCATGACGCCGGCAAGGAGTGACCCATACGTCAGCGCGTTAGCGCGGTGAAACGCTCCGGCCGGGCTCGCGGCGCTCACGCGTGACCCTCCAGGGGGAAGTGTTCGTAGAGCGCCCGCCAGGTCCTGAGGATCCGCGGCAGGAACGACTGCCGCCGAATCCTGTGCACCAGTGCATAGGTAGACAGCCGGTTGATGAGCAGGTCGTAGAGCGCGGCGCTGAAACCGCGGCGCCAGCCCTCGCGGTCGATCGTCGTGCCGGTTTCACGCTCCAGTGCTTCTCTATGACGATCGAGCCACACCATCACCTCGTCAGCGCTGCAATCGGTCGGCAGCACAAAGCAGAGGAACTCGGCTAGATCTCGCTGCGGCGCGCCAACGGCCGCCAGCTCCCAGTCGTAGGCGCAGAGAACGCCGTCTCGCAGACAGACGTTCCGCGGATTGAAGTCGTGATGAATCAGTGTTCGCGGGGCGCGCTCGAGAGCTTGCCACCAGACGCCGACACTTCCGATCAGCTTTCGGTGCAGGGACGCCATGTCGGGATGTGCCCACGATGAGAACGACGGCGCGGCATGATCGGCCAGGGCCGTCCAGAGGTCGGTCATCTCGGCCATGCCTGCGGCGCTCTGGACGTATCCGATCCACGGCTGGGTCCGCAGTTCGTCCTCGCGCCCGTACCAAATGGCCTGCAACGAAGCGAGTCCATCGACGGCTGCCTGCACGTCCTGCTGCCGCCATGCCTTCGGCGCATCAACCGAATCGCGCAGCGTCGCGTCGTCGACCTCTTCGAGCGCCATCGCCCAGGTCCCCGCTCCTGAGTCGGCTATTGATCCGAGCAGGGCAGGGGCATGTCGCAGGAAGCGAGGATCGCTTTGCCGGTAGATCTCGATCTCTCGTAGATGGGACGCGGTGAAGCCGATCCGATCCCGCCACTTCGCGTAGGCGCGTCCCACCGCCGGATCGACAAGACCCGCGAGCGCCTCGCCGACCGCGATCACGTCGGTGTCCTCAGCCTTCGATTTCAACCGGACGTTCCGCGTCGAACCATCAGCGAAGCTGACTTCTGCGCGGAAGAGACCGGCGGCGCGGCGCGAGCGCCACGCGGTCAGCTCATTGACGATGCTGTGCTCGGAGCCGGTGTCGAGGATCCTGGTGCCGGTCACTGCGGCGCCAAGGAGACGGGCTATCAGCGCGACAGCCGCATCAGGACCCGTAGGCGGTGAGATCCCCGGCCGAGCGTGGTCAGCGCCGCGTGCGCGCAAGTTCGCTGGTGCCGGGAGGATGCCATCCTTGTTGAAACGGTCGAAGTAGATGTCGAGGAGCGCCGCGTCGAGCGCCGGTATCGCTACATCCGCTTTCGCCAGCGCGCCGAGTGTGCGGGCGCTGGACGCGACGGTCCGCCGCGTCTCTTCATACAGCTCCGGGAGCGTGAGGCCATGCGCGTCTGCGTGCCGGGTGAGAAAGAACGTCCGCAGCGGGCGAAGGGGATGCGCGTTGCCGGTCGCCGCCGAGGGTGCGGTCTCGACGTCGAGCTGGCGCAGCCATGCGTGGTACGGGATGAGCCGGAGACTGTACCCATACATCCGCATCCAGAGTACGCACTCGCGCCAGTGACGCGGCCGAGGATGTCCCAGGTGAAACACCGGACCGGCCTCTCTGGAGAGTTCGAGGATTGAGCGAGCAACGACATTGACCGGCTGGCAGTCGAGTTTCCAGTCGAGGTCCGGGGCCGTTCCCATGTGGATGCAACCGCGGACGAGCGCGGTGATCAGGTCGGACTCGTTGAAGGCACCGGTGTCGCTGTGACCCGAGATGAGCGCGGGCCTGTAGATTCGTACGGGCAGACCGCGAGCACCCGCAGTTCGCACGAGCGCCTCGCTCACCACTTTGCTCTGTGCGTAACCGAGATGAACACCGCGGAGGTGGTGGAGCGCGTCGAAGCCCTCGTCCGCCAAGGCGGGTCCATCTGCCGCATAGCACACCGAAAGACTCGAGATGAAGTGGAACGGAACGCCACGACGACAGGACAGGCGAAGGAGTTCGAGCGTGCCGTCGACGTTTGCGCCCCGCAAACCGCCATAGGTGTAGACCCAGTTCACAGCCGCGCCGCAGTGCACCACGGCATCGATATCGTTTCCGAGCTCGAGGAATCGCGCCTCGCCGAGACCCAGCCGAGGGTGTGAAAGGTCGCCTGTGAGAGTGCGGAGCCGACCACCCTCTGAACCGCGGATCCGGGGCCAGTTGTCAGGGTTGCGAACGAGGCAGACGATCTCGGCCGCTGTGTGTTCGAGCAGTTCGTCCAGGATGGCGCCGCCGAGAAAGCCTGTCGCTCCGGTCAGCAGGATCCGGCGCGCGTGTTTCAGGTCCGTTGAAACGACGGCGCTGTTCGCAGGTCTCACCTCGTCTGGGAGAACGGCGTCCGCGAGCATCAATTCGAACGGGTCGTCGCGCTCGCGGAGATCCCCCGACGTTCGCAGCCTGGAGATCAGCGCTGCCAGCGAACGCGCGTCAGAGCACTCGATCAGGACGTCGGCCGGCAGTTCGCAGCCGAATGCCTCTTCGAGCTCCGCTGCCATCTCGATCGTGCTCAGCGAGTCGAGGCCGAGCAGCGCGAGCGGTGTGTCGGGGTCGATAACGCCGGGCGCCCTCAGGCAACGGGCCGCGACCGATGCAACCGATGACGGAGTAACGGTCATGACACGGCCCGCTCATAGTCGGCCTGGCGCTCGTTCGACGCGGACCAGGAGGCGACGATGTTGAACTCGCCGCACTGCAAGGCCGTCCGACACAGATATCGCTGCAGCTTGCCACTCGTAGTCTTCGGCACTTCGCCGGGCGACACGATCGTTACACTGGCGGGCGCGACATGGTGTGCGGCCGCGACGGCGATCCTGACAGCCGCGAGCACCTGCGAGAGCTCTGGCTCACCGCCGCACGGTTGCCGGCCAGTGTCGACTTCCGCCACGATCGCCAACTGCTCCTCGTCGTCGCGCTCCACGGAGAACGCCGCACAGCAGCCGGGCCGCAGCGCGGGATGCGCCCGCTCGGCCGTGACTTCGATGTCCTGCGGGTAATGCTTCAGGCCGCGGACGATGATGAGGTCCTTGATGCGGCCGCTGATGAAGAGGCGTTCCTGGTGAATGAAACCGATGTCGCCGGTGCGAAGAAACGGCCCTTCGTGGGTGTCTGACGTGACGGCCTGAAAGGTTGTGCGCGTGTCGTCTTCACGGCGCCAGTACCCGACCGCAACGCTGCCGCTTCTCACCCAGATCTCGCCGGTGGCGCCATCCTCGCAGCGGGCGCGCGTGGCCGGATCCACGATGACGATGCCGCGCGTGGCCGGGTTGAGGCCTGAGGCGACGGCGGCACCGACGAAGGTCGGTGGAACACCCGCCGGAATACTCGCGACCAGCAATGTGGATTCGGCAAGCCCGTATGCCGGACTGAATGCCTCCCAGCGGAATCCGCAGATGCCGAAGGTGCGCTGGAACTGTTCGAGCGTGGCGCGACGGATGGGTTCGGACCCGTTGTAGGCAACACGCCACGAACTCAGATCGAGGTTGCCGCAGTCGTTCTCGCTCATCCGGCGGGTACAGAGGTCGTAGGCGAAGTTCGGCGCACCACTGTGAGTTGCGCCCAGCCGGGAGATCGCCTGGAGCCACCGCGCCGGACGCTGAAGGAAGGCCGCCGGCGGCATGAGGTACGCCGGGCAGCCGCTGAACGCCGGCTGCAGCACACCGTTGATGAGACCCATGTCGTGATTGACCGGTAGCCAGGACACCGACACGCTGGCGTGGTCATAGATGGCATCGATGTGTGTCTGCCGGAGGTTGTGCAGCAGATTGCCGTGAGTGACCATCACGCCGCGCGGGCTCGAGGTGGAGCCGGACGTGTATTGCAGAAAAGCCAGCGACGAACTGGTGATCGATGGTTCTCGCCACGTCGTGGCGTCCTCATCCGGCACATCCAGAGGATCGAGCCATGGCAGGGCCGCCAGCTCCGGGACAGCAGCGGTGAGCGCATCCATCTGTGCGGGCGGCAAGGATGGCGCGAGCACGAGCGACGGTCTCGCATCCGTGATCATCCCGCGAAGTCTCGCGGCGGTTCGCTCGGCTCGAGCACCTGATGGCGGATAGACGGGAACCGCGACCGCGCCGGCGAAGAGAGTCGCGAAGAAGGCCGGCACGAAGTCGAGTGATGGCGGAAACATCACGACGACCCGGTCGCCTGGAGCCACGCGGCGGCCGACCGCCGCAGCGATCGCACGGCTCCGGCGTTCCAGCTGTTCCCACGTCAGCCACTCGCCACAGCGCTCGCCGTCAGGCATGAACGTGTAAGCGCGGTCCCACGGCTGTGCCGCGGCCCGGGCGCGAAGCAGGTCGATCATGGTGGTCGTATTTGTGGTGCTCATGCGCAGTGCAGCTCCCGCTGAACGGCGTGAACGGCGACGAACGTGTCGCGCACGCGTTCCTTGTTGGTGAAGACGTCATCGACAGTCCAGGACGTGGTGTCGATCGGCGGCAGCACATGGACCGTCACTGTGCCGCGGCCCGCCGAGTAGCCCCGGCCGGGATCGACGGCCCGCGGGATGTGGAAATACATCGGCACGATCGGCACGCGCAGGTCCGTCGCCATGTGGAACGCACCCTTGTTGAAATGACCGATCTCACCGGTGGTGATGCGGGTACCCTCGGGACTGAGATAGACGGACTCGCCGGTCCGCTTGAGGGTCGCGGCGGCGCGGCGGAAAATGCGTTGCCGTTCGTCCGGGTAGTCCTGGGGCACCGTGAAGAACGTCCCCATCGCCCAGGCGATGACGCCCAGTGGAACAAACTTTCTGAGGAAACCGCTCAGAAAGAAGCGGCAGTTCGGCAGTCCGAGTGCGACGAGAACGAACAGGTCCAGCGTGGACGTGTGGTTGGAGATGTAGACCGTCTGGGTCCGGGGAAATGGCGCAGAAGCCAGAACGCGCAGCCGGATTCCATACACAAGCAAGACGGTCCGCGCGAGGCTCCTGGCCAGGGCGGAGTAAAGCCGCCTCGCTCTGAAGAGTGTCACGGCGCCCACTACCAGCACCGCCACCGCCATCCCCGTGATGAGCAGCCCACTGACCGCCGGGCGGAGGATCCTCACAGCGGTCTCCGGCAGATCACCGTCTGCATCGCGAGGTTCAGCCGCCGTTCGAAGAGCGTCACCGGCAGCGCCAGTAGCTGCCCGAGGAAGTACGGCACGATCGCCTTGTCGAGATTGAGGCCGCGGCCCTTGAGCAGGCGGAACGCTGCGCCGGTGAACAGGTAGAAGTAGGCCGGGAAGGCGCCATACGGCAGGTAGTCAACGACTTCGAATCCGCACTGCCTGACGGCACGAAGGAGCGTCTCGCGGTCGTAGAGGACCGTATGCTGCGGCGCCTGCAACCCAGGCCAGCGATCGCCGAACCACGCAAAGGTGCGGCTGTCGAGCCGGGGCACCTCGATCACGAGCGTGCCGCCCGGCTTCATCACCCGATGCGCAGTGGCAAGGCTGCGCATCGGATCGTAATCGTGCTCGAGGAAGTGCCACATCGTGACGAGGTCGAAGCGGGCCGGCGCCAGGTCGGCGTCATAGAAGAGGCCGCAGTGGAACTCGACGTCCCTCAGCGTCTCGGCCGACGAGAGGTCCTTGAAGTCGACGCCGGTCGCATTGACTCCGAACGACTGCCGCAGGTGATCGAGAAATGTCCCGACCGCGCACCCGACGTCGAGTACCTCGGCTCCGGGCGCCAAGGTGAGATAACGACTGACAATCGCGGCCTTGTCCTCGTCCAGCTTGTGCATCGCGCGCTCGAAGAGCGGAGTGAGAACGCCCCAGTTCCGCTTCTTGCGATGCGCGATGTAGGTGTCGTCGTAGTACGCGCCGATGCGATCGAGCGGCACCCGCGGGTTCTGATACGCGAGATTGCAGTTCAGGCAGCGGACGAACCTGAAGCGTCCAGGGGAGCCGCCGAGATCGTCTTCGGCGTGCATGAACTCCTTGCTGGCGCGCGAGCCGCACAGATAGCAGGGGACGGCTTCAAGTGTGGTGGTCGTCATGATCGGCCTCCGAGGTATTGGGCAAGCGGGCTGACCGGGTCGTGCCACGCTTCGTATGCCGAAGCAGCGCCATAAACGATCGCGGCACCGAGGAACACCTGGAGCGGCGACGCGAGCAGCCGCTCGCCGGCCAGGATGCAGACGAAGGCCGGGTACTTCACCAGCAGCAGCTGATCGCCGAAAACCGTTCGACCCCGGCGGCACAGGTAGTAGCCTCCGAGCGCGGCGTGGATGAGGGCAAGGCACAGGGTCGAAACGAGCGCGTCGTCCCGCCGCAGCGCCATGCCGGCATTGATCGTCAGCAGTGCCAATCCGAGCGCGACGAGTGGCGCGAGGGTCGTCGCGCTGACCAGGACGCGGTCGGGATGGGCGATCGCATCATGCGAACGATCCGCGATGTCGTCCCAGATGCGGAACTGCGCCAGCAGGCACAACGCGGCCGCCGTCGCGGCCGCCAGTTCCATCACACTGGCCGTGCGGCCGAGCGCTGCTCCCGCAAGAATGAGCGCCACCCACCCGAAGAACGACAGCCTGAAGCGCTGCCGCAGGTAAGCGAGGATCATTTCGCCGCTCCCGCCATCAGCTGGACCAGCCCGCGGTCGCCATCCACGGTGATCGATCCTCCGTGCTGGATCCGTCGCGTTGCGTCCTTCACGCCGACCACCGACGGGATGCCGAACTCGCGGGCGATGATGGCGCCGTGCGACAGCATCCCGCCGCGCTCGATGACCAGGCCGGAGATCAGTGGAAAGATCGGGCCCCAGCCCGGATCCGTTTGCCTCGTCACCAGGATGTCTCCTGGTGTGAGGCGATGAGACTCGGTGACGTCGAGCAGGATCGCCGCCTTGGCGGTGGTGCGGCCACCGCATGCCCCGACGCCCGTCAGCGCGTCGCTTACGTGCGAATGGTCGACCGCAGCTGAAGCCACCGATCCATCGAGGTACGCACCGGCCGGGAGGCGCATCGAGTCAGGAGGCGCCTGCGCGCTGAGCTCGGCGTGCGCCCGGCGGCGCAGCGACACGAGCTCGCGCGTATGCCCGGGGAACATTTCGCCGCCAGAGACCAGCAGGTCGATTTCCTCAGCGGTGAGATAGAAGATGTCGTCTGCCTGTTCGAGATGTCCGTGTGCCGCGAGCGTGGCGCCGAGCGCGAGGGCGATGCGCCGCAGGCGGCTGTAGAGCAGGGCCTGCTTCAGGCGCGCACGCTCCCTGAGCTGAATCGATTTCTGCGTCCAGCGCAGCAGGATGCCGGCAACCATCGACTGGCGGACGAATGGCAGCAGCTTCGACACCGGCCGCCTCCGCAGCGTCGAGAGCATCGCTGCGGTGTCGCGAAGTCGTCCCTCCGCCTGTCGTGCCAGCTGGTCGGCCGGCGACTCACCCTCCATCGCCACGTAGGCCTTCAGCAGCTCGATAACCGGCCCCGGCTCCTCCTGAAAACTCGGCATCGTCAACATCAACTCCGCCGAGCAGCGGAAGCCCCAGTTCTCGAGGAACGCATCGAAGGCCGTGCGGAACTGGGCGAAGCGACTGTCGCTGAGCTGCGCGAGGATGGCGGATGAATCCGCGGACATGAAGAGCTCACGCAAGGCCGGGTCACTTTTCACCATCCGCGAAAGCTCCCACAGCTTCACGGGCGGGACGCTGCTTACCAGGTCCGGCAGTGCTTTGAGCAGCGTGTTGTGAAGCGCCTGCTGGTCTTCGCCCGGGAAGGCGCGCGCCAGGAACCGCTGCAAGGCGCCGTAGCAGACCATCGAACCGGCATCAGCGAGCGAGGCGTTCTTCCAGCCGTGGCAGCGGATGTCGAGGAAGCCGCGGAAGTCGTCCAGCAGCTCGGCGGCGGGCTTGCTCGCGAGGTGCGTGGGGTGGGTGCGTGCCGCGAAGTCGTCCACGCTGGCTTCGAACTGTTCCACGCGCCGCGTCAGAAACGGGTCCTGCCACGAGGTCCTCGCCGCGATGATGGCCAGCTCGCGGCCCTGCGCGAGTCGTGACTCGGTGCTCTCAGCGCGCAGCGGTTTCTTTGCCGTCCTCCTCGGCACCGGTGAACTGGTTGAACGAGGCCGCGAGCAGGTCACCGAACGGCGCCGCACGGAGCACCGCGTGAATGTTCGTGAGGTTGTAGTACATCCGCGCGCCATGGACGCCGATGATCTGCCGAAGGGCAGGCTCCATCTGCGTCAGGCGCCGTTCGGAGATGCCGAAGGCGGAGCCGAGATTGCGGAAGTAGTGGTAGTAGCCCGCCCGCGCGACTGAATACAGCAGCGGGCAGATCGGGTAAGGGAAGTTCTCGTTGACGTTCGCGTTGGTCCACAGGACGCTCGGCCCTGCGGCCGCTGCTGCCGCTGTGAAACCGGCGACTGTAATCGGCCGCGCCTGCACGATCCACGGCCGGCCACTGGTGTCGATCGTCCACTCGATATCCTGGGGCGCCCCGAAGGCCTGCTCGATGTCGAGCGCGAGCCGGCCAAGCGCGGCGATCTGCGGATCGTTCAGCAGCAGCAACTCGCCGGCGGCCGGTTCCTCAGGCGCGGTGAGCTGTCGCCAGGCGAAATCCTTCCTCGCGATCGTGACGCGACCCGGGATTGATCGCACCCGAGACGAGCGCATCGCCCAGCCCCCCGCAATACTCGAGGAGCATCTCCGCCGGGCAGGTCGGTGAGGCGGTGAAGAGCACGCCCGACACCGCGGCATCCGCCTGGCGCTGAATGACGACCCCCATGCCGCGCAGGTAGGTGTGCCGTGAGGACTGATAAGACAGCACCCGTGCGGACCACTGCGACGCCCAGACCTGGAGGATCGCCTGCCGCAGTCCTTCGGCCGTCGTGACGTTCGGGACGGAGTCGAGCTGGCCCGCAAAGGAGGCTTCTTCGGAATCCTCACCAACTGCGGAGCTGCGGACGATGACGGGGCCATCGGCGAACCCGGCCCGCCACGCCTCCATGACGGCTGCATCGACGTCCGGCGGCAGCGCCTCCTGCTCGGCGACGAAGTGCTGCAGCGCGGTGTTGGTGAGGACGAAGCCGTCCGGCACCGGAGCGCCCGCAGCGATGAGCCGGGCGAGGTTCGCGGCCTTGCCGCCGACCTGCGCGAGCGCCGTGGCGTCCTTGAGCGCGATGACGTTCATGCGGCCCTCTGTTTGAGCCCGAGGCGGAACAGGACGAAGCTGAACGACCAGTGAATGGCCGGGCCGATGAGCAGCACGTAGACCCACGTCAACGCCGGCGTCGGCACGGCGATGCTGACCGCCGCGAGCATGCCGATGCCCGAATCGAGCCGGTCCCCGGCAAATTGCACCGCCGTCCACGCGCGGCTACGTGGCGCGCTGCCGGGTGGGATATCGAGTTGCCGCTTGACGAACGAGTTCGGCAGCTCGCCGGCCATGAACCCGGCCGCGGCACAGGCGCCAAGCACTGCGTAGCTGGACGGGGAGAGACTCCACAGCCCTGCAACGTCCGCGATCGGCGACCAGGACCGATAGCAGCGCAAAGGCGCCGGCCGCCGCCGGCACCATGACGACAAGACCGCGAGCCGTCTTGTGCTCGCCGAACAGGCGCCGGCCGCGCACGCGCAGCCCGCCGTCGAGCGGCAGCGCGAATGCACGCGAGACCGGCGACGCAAACCACGTCGTCTGGGCCACGCCGGCGAGTGTGAAAGCTGCCAGCAGGAACAACGCGCACGCCAGCGGATCCAGGTCGGTCACAGGTCGTACCCCGATTCGAGCCGGTTCTGGAAGAGCAGGACGTCGCCGCGCATCTGCTTCGCACCGCGGACCCAGTGCCACCACCCGACCTCGTTCCCCGGCGTGTAGCGAATCCGATGCAGGTGATAGCCGGGCACGAACGGATACATGTGATGCAGCTCGTGGGCATCGAAGTGCAGGATGAAGCGCGAGACGACGGGCGGCAGCCGCAGCGAACGCGTGAACGGTTCCTGTTCGACAGCGGGGAAGGGGCGAACCGCGGCGCCCTGGCTGACGTTCTGCGGCACGTGCGTGTGCTGGCTCAGAAGGAGCAGGTCTTCGAGCCCGAGACTCAGGAGCAGCGCCACCGCGGTCACACGAACGACGAGCGTGGGGCCCGCCAACACAACGATCGCGGCGTAGATGCCCAGCAGGGCCACAACGTCCAGCACGATCGCGCGGCGATCCACTGACTTGGCAAACAGCCGCACAAGCCGCGGCAGGTGCCAGTAGTTGTTGACGCGATAGAGAACAGAGAACAGGGGGATCCAGAATCGCCAGCAGGTGTTGACGATGGTGCGTTCGGCGCGGCCGAGCGGGCGCGGCACGAGGGCGGCCGTGGTCGGGTCGAGATCCTGCCAGCCGGTCCACTTGTGATGGCGTCCGTGAACGCGCGTCCAGGCGTGGTAGGGAATGAGCGAAAAGAATCCGGCCAGGCGTCCGGCGACGAGATGATAGCGGCGGGTCCGAAAGAGCGTGTCGTGCCCGCACTCGTGCAGGATCACGAACCACTGGACGAGCATCAGCCCGAGGACCACCTGTCCGGCCGTCCACGATGCCCAGCCATCAGAGACCGAGAGGGCCACGCCGGCAGTCGTGCCGGCGAGCGCGAGCACGATCACGCGCAGCCCGGCCGCGTCGGTGGGCCGGAGATGGATCAGGTCAGCGGGAACGGGCGCCGGGCCGTGGGATCGTGATGTCACGACCCGACGATAGCGACCCGCCCCCGCCCGAGTCGTGAACGCGCTATGAAGGAACGCTGAAAAAACGTGATTTGAGGGTGCGGACGGACTGACGCTGAGGGTGCGGGCAGACTCACGATGAGGGTGCGGGGTGCGGGCGACGCGAGGCGCAGTTGATTGGCCGAGTAGAATCTCCTCATGACTATGATCAAGGGACTCGCGACCGCGATCTATTACGTGCCCGAGCTGACGCGCGCTAGAGACTGGTACGCCAAGGCGTTTGGTCAGCGCCGTACTTCGATGAGCCATTCTACGTAGGGTTCAACATCGCCGGCTACGAACTCGGGTTGCATCCGAGTGACGCGTCGAACCCGGCGGGTGCGGCGGCAGTGTCGCGTACTGGCGCGTGCTCGCTATAGACGCGGCCGTTGAGCACTTCCTCGCGAGCGGCGCAACGATGCACCATCCCACGCAGGACGTGGGTGAGGGCATCAAGGTGGCGTCGGTGCAGGATCCGTTCGGCAACACGATCGGCTTGATCGAGAATCCGACGTTCGTGCTACCGACAGATTGATCGAAGGAGTTGGATTAAGGAGTCGAATGCCGAAAAGATCGTCGTGGTCACCGGCGCGAGCTCCGGTATCGGAGCTGCGCTGGCGGTGCACCTGGCGGCGCGGCAGGATTGCCCGGTGATCGTGGCTAGGCGCAGCGAGCGCTCGAGGCGTCGCGGCCAGTGTGCCGGTCGCACCAAGTCGATTGCGGCCGACATGACGGACCGCGCCGCTGTCCGCCATGTCGTCGAAGCGACACTCTCGGCATTTGGGCGCATCGACGTGTGGGTAATAACGTGGGCGCGGCATCACGCGCGTGCCGTCGAGCTGACCGACGAGGACATGGACGAGGTATGCGCTCAACGTGAAGTCGCCTCTACGGGATGCAGGAGGTCTGCGCACTTCAAGGAGCGTGGCGAAGGCATGTCATCAACATTATCGATGCTCGGACGGATCCGTATGCGTGCGCGCTCGATCTATGCGGCGCAAGCACTTTCTGAATGCGCTGACCGCGACTTCGCGAAGAGGTCAGCAGACGCATCCGGATCCAGTTCACTCGTTTCGCCGGGTGTCGTGCCACCGAGTTCGGCAAGAATGCATGCACGGCGGTCGATCGCGTGACCTGCCGAACTCCCAGAGTTCCGAGGATGTTGCCGCGGTGATTGCGGCGTCATCGACTCGCGCGCGCCGGACGTCTACACCGCGCCGGCACCCGCAGGTTGTTGACTACGCGGGGCTGGGTAGGGACCCGCTGAGTCAACTTCCAACCTCCAACTACAACTCCAAACTGAGATTGGTAGTTGGAATTGGTAGTTGGAAGTTGTCTGCGTCAGCCTTCCTCTCTCATCTCTTCCAGCGTTTGGGCCAGTCCTGTTTCAGCAGCGCGACAGGGCCGGTCTGACAACAGCCGTCTCGGTTGGCAGGTGCCAGTAGTTGCACTCGTTGTGCGCATACACGATCCGCTGACCGGTGAGGAGCACACCGGGCAGGGTTTGCCGTAACGGCCGTGGACGGCCATGCCGTCGCGGGCGGTGACCTTCTCGGGGAACCGATTTCGCCGCCAGAGACCAGCAGGTCGATTTCCTCAGCGGTGAGATAGAAGATGTCGTCTGCCTGTTCGAGATGTCCGTGTGCCGCGAGCGTGGCGCCGAGCGCGAGGGCGATGCGCCGCAGGCGGCTGTAGAGCAGGGCCTGCTTCAGGCGCGCACGCTCCCTGAGCTGAATCGATTTCTGCGTCCAGCGCAGCAGGGTGCCGGCAATCATCGACTGGCGGACGAATGGCAGCAGCTTCGACACCGGCCGCCTCCGTAGCGTCGAGAGCATCGCTGCGGTGTCACGAAGTCGCCCCTCCGCCTGTCGTGCCAGCTGGTCGGCCGGCGACTCACCTTCCATCGCCACGTAGGCCTTCAGCAGCTCAATAACCGGCCCCGGCTCCTCCTGAAAACTCGGCATCGTCAACATCAATTCCGCCGAACAGCGGAAGCCCCAGTTCTCGAGGAACGTATCGAAGGCCTTGCGGAACTGCGCGAAGCGACCGTCGCTGAGCTGCGCGAGGATGGCGGATGAATCCGCGGACCTGAAGAGCTCACGCAAGGCCGGGTCACTTTTCACCATCCGCGAAAGCTCCCACAGCTTCACGGGCGGGACGCTGCTTACCAGGTCCGGCAGTGCTTTGAGCAGCGTGTTGTGAAGCGCCTGCTGGTCTTCGCCCGGGCAAGCCTGCGCCAGGAACCGTTGCAAGGCGCCGTAGCAGACCATCGAGCCGGCGTCAGCGAGCGAGGCGTTCTTCCAGCCGTGGCAGCGGATGTCGAGGAAGCCGCGGAAGTCGTCCAGCAGCTCGGCGACGGGCTTGCTCGCGAGTTGCGTGGGGTGGGTGCGTGCCGCGAAGTCGTCCACGCTGGCTTCGAACTGTTCCACGCGCCGCGTCAGAAACAGGTACTGCCACGAGGTCCTCGCCGCGATGATGGCCAGCTCGCGGCCCTGCGCGAGTCGTGACTCGGTGCCTACAGCGCCAGCGGTTTCTTTGCCGTCCTCCTCGGCGCCAGTGAACTGGTTGAACGAGGCCGCCAGCAGGTCACCGAACGGCGCCGCACGGAGCACCGCGTGAATGTTCGTGAGGTTGTAGTACATCCGCGCGCCATGGACGCCGATGATCTGCCGAAGGGCAGGCTCCATCTGCGTCAGGCGCCGTTCGGAGATGCCGAAGGCGGAGCCGAGGTTGCGGAAGTAGTGGTAGTAGCCCGCCCGCGCGACTGAATACAGCAGCGGGCAGATCGGGTAAGGGAAGTTCTCGTTGACGTTCGCGTTGGTCCACAGAACGCCCGGCCCTGCGGCCGCTGCTGCCGCTGTGAAACCGGCGACCGTGATCGGCCGCGCCTGCACGATCCACGGCCGGCCACTCATGTCGATCGTCCACTCGATATCCTGGGGCGCCCCGAATGCCCGCTCGATGTCGAGCGCGAGCCGGCCAAGCGCGGCGATCTGCGGATCGTTCAGCAGCAACAACTCGCCGGTGGACGGTTCCTCGGGCGCGGTAAGTTGTCGCCAGGCGAAATCCTTCCTCGCGATCGTGACGCGACCGGGATTGATCGCACCCGAGACGAGTGCATCGCCGAGCCCCCCGCAGTACTCGAGGAGCATCTCCGCCGGGCAGGTCGGTGAGGCGGTGAAGAGTACGCCCGACACCGCGGCATCCGCCTGGCGCTGAATGACGACCCCCATGCCGCGCAGGTAGGTATTCCGTGATGACTGGTACGACAGGACGCGGGCGGACCACTGCGACGCCCAGACCTGGAGGATCGCCTGCCGCAGTCCTTCGGCTGTCGTGACGTTCGGGACGGAGTCGAGCTGGCCCGCAAAGGAGGCTTCTTCGGAATCCTCACCAACTGCGGAGCTGCGGACGATGACGGGTCCATCGGCGAACCCGGCCCGCCACGCCTCCATGACGGCTGCATCGACGTCCGGCGGCAGCGCCTCCTGCTCGGCGACGAAGTGTTGCAGCGCGGTGTTGGTGAGGACGAATCCGTCCGGCACCGGAGCGCCCGCGGCGATGAGCCTGGCGAGGTTCGCGGCCTTGCCGCCGACCTGCGCGAGTGCCGTGGCGTCCTTGAGCGCGATGACGTTCATGCGGCCCTCTGTTTGAGCCCGAGGCGGAACAGGACGAAGCTGAACGACCAGTGAATGGCCGGGCCGATGAGCAGCACGTAGACCCACGTCAACGCCGGCGTCGGTACGGCGATGCTGACCGCCGCGAGCATGCCGATGCCCGAATCGAGCCGGTCCCCGGCAAATTGCACCGCCGTCCACGTGCGGCTACGTGGCGCGCTGCCGGGTGGGATATCGAGTTGTCGCTTGACGAACGAGTTCGGCAGCTCGCCGGCCATGAACCCGGCCGCGGCACAGGCGCCAAGCGCTGCGTAGCTGGACGGGGAGAGACTCCACAGCCCTGCAACGTTGCGATCGGCGACCAGGACCGATAGCAGCGCAAAGGCGCCGGCCGCCGCCGGCACCATCACGACAAGACCGCGAGCCGTCTTGTGCTCGCCGAACACGCGCCGGCCGCGCACCCGCAGCCCGCCGTCGAGCGGCAGCGCGAATGCACGCGAGACCGGCGCCGCAAACCACGTCGTCTGGGCCACGCCGGCGAGTGTGAAAGCTGCCAGCAGGAACAACGCGCACGCCAGCGGATCCAGGTCGGTCACAGGTCGTACCCCGATTCGAGCCGGTTCTGGAAGAGCAGGACGTCGCCGCGCATCTGCTTCGCACCGCGGACCCAGTGCCACCACCCGACCTCGTTCCCCGGCGTGTAGCGAATCCGATCCAGGTGATAGCCGGGCACGAACGGATACATGTGATGCAGCTCGTGGGCATCGAAGTGCAGGATGAAGCGGGAGACGACGGGCGGCAGCCGCAGCGAACGTGTAAACGGTTCCTGTTCGACAGCGGGGAAGGGGCGAACCGCGGCGCCACGGCTGACGTTCTGCGGCACGTGCGTGTGCTGACTCAGAAGGAGCAGGTCCTCGAGTCCGAGACTCAGGAGTAGGGCCACCGCGGTTACACGAACGACGAGCGTGGGGCCCGCCAACACAACGATCGCGGCGTAGATGCCCAGCAGGGCCACAACGTCCAGCACAATCGCGCGGCGATCCACTGACTTGGCGAACAGCCGCACAAGCCGCGGCAGGTGCCAGTAGTTGTTGACGCGATAGAGAACAGAGAACAGGGGGATCCAGAATCGCCAGCAGGTGTTGACGATGGTGCGCTCGGCGCGGCCGAGCGGGCGCGGCACGAGGGCGGCCGTGGTCGGGTCGAGATCCTGCCAGCCGGTCCACTTGTGATGGCGTCCGTGAACGCGCGTCCACGCGTGGTAGGGAATGAGCGAAAAGAATCCGGCCAGGCGTCCGGCGACGAGATGATAGCGGCGGGTCCGAAACAGCGTGTCGTGCCCGCACTCGTGCAGGATCACGAACCACTGGACGAGCATCAGCCCGAGGACCACCTGTCCGGCCACCCACAGACGCCCAGCTGTCAGAGACCGAGAGGGCCACGCCGGCCGTCGTGCCGGCGAGCGCGAGCCCGATCACGCGCAGCCCGGCCGCGTCGGTGGGCCGGAGATGGATCAGGTCAGCGGGAACGGGCGCCGGACCGCGGGTTCGTGATGTCACGTTTCGACGATAGCGACCTGCCCCTGCCCGAGTCGTGAACGCGCTATGAAGGAAGGATGAAAAAACGTGACTTGAGGGTGCGGACGGACTAACGCTGGGGGTGCGGGCGGACTGACGCTGAGGGTGCGGGGTGCGGGCGGCCGAGTGCGTGCTCCAGTTGATTTGGCCGAGTAGAATCTCCTATATGACGATGATCAAGGGACTCGCCACCGCGATCTATTACGTGCCCGAGCTGGCGCGCGCTAGAGATTGGTACGCCAGGGCGTTTGGCCAGCAGCCGTACTTCGATGAGCCCTTCTACGTAGGGTTCAACATCGCCGGCTATGAACTCGGGTTGCATCCGAGTGATGCGTCGAACCCTGCTGGTGCCGGCGGCAGTGTCGCGTACTGGCGCGTGCCCGCCATAGACGCCGCCGTTGAGCACTTCCTCGCCAGCGGCGCAACGATGCACCATCCCACGCAGGACGTGGGTGAGGGCATCAAGGTGGCGTCGGTGCAGGATCCGTTCGGCAACACGATCGGCTTGATCGAGAATCCGACGTTCGTGTTACCTACGGATTGACCGAGGGAATTGGATTAAGGAGTCGAATGCCCGAAAAGATCGTCGTGGTCACCGGCGCGAGCTCCGGTATCGGAGCTGCGCTGGCGGTGCACCTGGCGGCGCGGCAGGATTGCCCGGTGATCGTGGCCAGGCGCAGCGACGCGCTCGAGGCCGTCGCGGCACAGTGTGCCGGTCGCACCAAATCAATTGCGGCCGACATGACGGACCGCGCCGCCGTCCGCCACGTCGTCGAAGCAACACTCTCGGCGTTTGGGCGCATCGACGTGTGGGTCAATAACGTCGGGCGCGGCATCACGCGCGTGCCGTCCGAGCTGACCGACGAGGACATGGACGAGGTCATGCGCGTCAACGTGAAGTCCGCACTCTACGGGATGCAGGAGGTCCTGCCGCACTTCAAGGAGCGCGGCGAAGGCCACGTCATCAACATCTCTTCGATGCTCGGACGGATTCCGTATGCCGTGCCGCGCTCGATCTACTGCGGCGCCAAGCACTTTCTGAATGCGCTGACCGCGACCTTTCGCGAAGAGGTCCAGCAGACGCATCCCGGGATCCAGTATTCACTCGTTTCGCCGGGCGTCGTGCGCACCGAGTTCGGCAAGAATGCGATGCACGGCGGTCCGGACTCCCGAGACCTGCCGAACTCCCAGAGTTCCGAGGATGTTGCCGCGGTGATTGCCGGCGTCATCGACTCGCGCGTGCCGGACGTCTACACCCGCGCCGGTCACCACGCGCAGGTTGTTGATTACTACGCGGGGCTGGGTAGGGACCCCGCCTGAGTCAACTTCCAACCTCCAACTACCAACCTCCAACTTGGGAGAGTTGGTAGTTGGACGTTGGTAGTTGGAAGTTGTCTGCGTCAGCCCTTCCGTCTCTCCATCTCTTCCAGCGTCCTGGGCCAGTCCTGTTTCAGCAGGCGCGACAGGGCGCGGTCTGACAACAGCCGTCCCTCGGTCTGGCAGGTCGCGCAGTAGTTGCACTCGTTGTGCGCATACACGATCCGCTGAACCGGGGAGGAGCACACCGGGCAGGGTTTGCCGTAACGGCCGTGGACGGCCATGCCGTCGCGGAACGCGGTGACCTTTTCGGGGAACCCGTCGCCAACCTCATCCCGTGTCCGGGCGATCCAGTGCTCGAGCGTCGCGGTGGTCGCGGCATACAGCCGCGCGATCTCGGCGCCACTCAGCTGGCGCGTCTGTTTCATCGGCGACAGCTTCGCCGCATGAAGGATCTCGTCGGAGTAGGCGTTGCCGATGCCGCTGAAGATGGTGGGGTCGGTCAGCGCGCGCTTGACGGTGTGATTGTCCGCGACCAGCCGCTCGCTGAACTCGGCCAGGTCCGACTCGAGCACCTCGAGGCCGCCGCGGTCGAATTCGCTCAGTCCCGCAAAGCCTCGTACGAGATGAACGGAAGCCTGGCGCTTCGATCCCTGCTCGGTCAGCAGGAGCGTGCCGGTGGGGAAGTCGAACGCCGCAAGCCCTACTTTGCCGGGAATCGCCTTGCCCTTCTCGCGCCAGCGCAGCCGGCCGGCGATCATCAGGTGGAGCACGAGGAACAGGTCCTCCTCGAATCCAAAGACAAGCCGCTTACCCATGCGGCGCAGCGACATCACGCGTCGTCCTTCAAACGCGGCCGGGGCCGGTTCAATCGTGCGGACGAGAAACGGATTGCCGATGCGAAACCGTTCGAGCGGCTGCCGCAGCACGCGCGGACCGAGCGCTTCGAGGTAGACGACGACGTCCGGCAGCTCCGGCATACGCCGCCCAGTGTAAGTGAGGGCGGCAGCGGCTCAACTCCAAATTCCAAACTCCAAACTCCCAAGACTGCACTTGCCTTCATACTTGGCAGCATGGCGTGCTCGCAGCGTGGCATGGGAGTGTGGCCTTTGAGGTTTGGAGTTGGGGAAGCGTTGAGGTTTGGAATTGGCGCTGCTGCGCTCGCCGTCGTTTTCCTCGCAGCGACGGCGTATGCGCAGCCGCGCCAGACGTTCCGCACGGCGACGCGTTTGGTGGAGCTGTCGGTGGTGGTCACCGATCGCGACGGCCGGCCGGTGCAGGGGCTGACGCAGGAAGACTTCACCATCGCGGACGAGCGTGAACGCCAGAAGATCAGCTTCTTCGAAGTGCGCGACGATCGTGCCCCTGCCGCGTTAAGTCGTCCAGGGGCCTTCCGCGCCAGCGGCGCGGCCAACGAGTTCACCAACGTGGTTGCCAGCGGCGGTGGCAGCACGACGGTGCTGCTGCTCGACCGTGCCAATGCCGGGTTCGCCAACCTCCGCTGGGCCAAGCAGGCGGTCGATCGTTACCTGCAGCGGATGCGCCCCGGGGACCGGGTGGCGCTCTATGCCTTCGACTCCGCCGTCCGCGTGCTGCACGACTTCAGCAGCGATGCCGCATCGCTTCGTCGTGCGCTCGACCTCTTTCAGGCGAGAACGACCGGTCAATACGATGCGTCACAGGAACGGCCGAATGACACGGGCGGTATGGCGGTCTGGTTGGTGGATCCTGGCAATGCGACCGCCGAGTTCTTCCGGGAGCGCCGTGCAGTCGACACATTCGAGAGGCTGGAGATCATCGCCGCGCACCTGGCCGGGATCAGCGGCCGGAAGAACCTTGTCTGGGTCTCGGAAGCCTTCGCGATACCGACAGGACTCGGGCGCATGGAGGTGCTCCACCGGATGCACCGCGCGACCGAAGCGCTCAGCAACGCCCAGACGTCCGTCTACCCTGTGGACGCCCGCGGCCTCGTCGGTTCGCACACCACGGACATGGCCGGACTGACAGCCTTCCACACGATGGCGTCCATCCATCCAAACATCGAAACGATGCGGGTGGTCGCCGACGACACCGGCGGGCGCGCCTACGCCCACACCAACGCGCTCGACGCCTCAATTGCCAGGGCCGTGGACGATGCGCGGTTCACGTATGTGCTGGGCTACTACCCCTCGTCCACGGTGCTCGACGGCAGCTTCCGGCAGGTGGACGTCAAGGTGCGGCGCGACGGTGTGCAGGTCCGGCACCGTGCCGGCTACCTGGCGGCACCCGCTCCGCCGACAGACACGCCCGGCCGCGAGGCCGCGATACGGAAAGCGCTGGAAGCGCCGCTGCAGGCCACCGGGATCGGTCTGGCTGCCGAAGTCACGCGCGTTCAAGGGAATGACGTTATTGATGTGGCGATCCGCATGGATGCCGGAGCGCTCACGTTCGACCGCGACGGCTCCGCGTGGCGGGGCAGCGCGGACCTGCTCATTGCCCATGTGGACCGAACCGGGAAGGGTGAGGTCAGTGATGCGCGGCCGATTCAACTCACTCTCTCGGATGACGAGCGCAGCCGCTCCCTGGTCGACGGTTTCCGCATCGACCGTCGCATCAAGCTGGATCCCAACGTCCACGAGGTCCGAATCGTCGTCCGCGATGTCGCGACCGGCAACGTCGGGTCCCTGGTGATTCCGAAGCGCGCCTGGGTCAACCAGTAAGCGCAGCGCCGCCAGCCGACGTAAGTGTCTGGTAAGCTTCGATTTCTGCCATTTTTGAAAGTATTGCTGGAGGTTCGTCTGCCTATGCGTGCTCGTCGTCTGCTCGTTCCCGCAGTTTTGATCGCTCTTCTCACGGCTGGCGCGGGCGCGCAGCAGGCCCCGCCGCAACGCGGCGCCGCCGCTATCGCGGAACCCGACCTGAAGGCCTGGCTCACGTATCTCGCGTCCGACGAGTTGCAGGGGCGTGCGACTTATAGCGAGGGGCTGGGTCTGGCCGCTGGCTACATCGCATCCCACCTCCAGCAGTGGGGCGTAAAGCCGGCCGGGGATGCCGGAACCTATCTGCAGACCGTGCGGGTGCTCGGGATCCGCACGAACAGCAAGGCGTCCATCACGGTTACGGCCAACGGTCAGACCCGAACCTTCAAGGACGGCGAAGGCGTAACGTTCTCGAAGCAGATGGGCGGTAAGCAGACCATCGATGGCAGCGAGATCGCCTTTGTCGGCTACGGCCTGCAGGTGCCCGCCGCGGAACTGGACGACTACGGTGACCTCGCCCCTAAGGGCAAGGTCATCGTCTACCTCGGCCCGCAGGGCCCCTCGACGCTGCCGCAGGGATCAGGACGGCTGCTGAGCGGCCGAGCGCGCAATGCCTTTGAGAAGGGAGCGGCCGCGGTGATTGTTCCGTCGGTTGTCCCGGGCGCAGGCCGCGGCGCGACGCCCGCAGCGCCAGCAGCCGCTCCAGCGACGCCACCGGCTTCGCCTGCCGCCGTGACGGCTCCGGCACCGCCCGCCCCCGGACCTGGTGGAGGCCGTGGCGGAGCCGCCCAGGTCGACAACGGCGATTTCACGACGGTTCGGCGTTACCAGGACATCACCCCACCGCAGGTGGCGGCGCAGGACGAGTTCTTCGAATTCCTCTTCAGCGGCGCCGAGGTCAAGTACGCCGACCTCAAGGAAAAGGCCGCCAAGCGTGAACCGCTGCCTCGTTTCGCGTTGAAGGGCGTCACGATGACGATCAACGTCGACGCCGACTACCAGGTCGTTCGCACCCGTCTCACCCACAACGTCGTCGGTATCGTCGAGGGCAGCGATCCCAAGCTGAAGGACACGTACGTCGCCTACGGCGCGCACTACGATCACAACGGTTTTCGCGAAGGCGCGAAGGCGGGCGAAGACATGATCTTCAACGGCGCCGACGATGACGGGTCGGGGACGGTGGCGATCATGGCGATCGCCAAGGCGTTTGCGACGGGGCCGAAACCAAAGCGATCGATTCTCTTCGTGTGGCATGCCGGCGAAGAGAACGGCCTGCTTGGCTCCCAGTACATGGCCGATCACCCGGTTGTCGGTGATATCGGCAAGATCGTCACCCAGCTGAACATGGATATGGTGGGGCGGAACCAGGACGACAAACCGGAAAATTCCAACATGGTCCTCGTCGTCGGGTCGGACCGGATCAGCACCGAGCTGCACAACATCAACGAAGACGCGAATGCCTCGCTGGCGAAGCCGCTCGCGCTGGATTACGCGATGAACGATCCTGCCGATCCGCAGTCGATCTACACGCGCAGCGATCACTACAGCTATGCGTCCAAGGGTGTGCCGATCGTCTTCTACTTCACCGGGCTGCACCCTGATTACCACCGGCCGAGCGACACGGTCGACAAGATCCTGTTCGACAAGATCCAGCGCATCGCGCAGCTCGCGTACGAGACCGGGCGGCGGGTCGCCACCTCGGACAAGGCCCCGGTCAAGGACAACCTGGGGCCGCGAGCTGGCAAAGGACATAAAGGAAAGATTGCCGGGAAGTAACGGGAGACCGGCAACTGACATGGAAAATGGAAAAGGGAAGATGGAAAAGTTAATGGTTCGAGGCATTGTGGCAGCAGCCGCATGTGTGCTGGCTGTGGTGGTGATGCCGGCGCAGGAGCGTGAGGATCGCACGCTGCTGTCGCATGACCAGATGCGCGCCATCATCAACGAGGCGTCGGGCGAGCGGGCGATGCACACGTTGCTCGAGATGGTGCCGTACACGCGGGTGCGGCCGGCGTCCGAGTACAAGGGCGCCTTCCGCGAGAGCGAAGTGATGGCGCGGCTGGCGAAGGAGTTTGGCTACACAAACGTCCGCATCGAGTCGTTTCCGAGCGGACCGCAATGGCAGCCGAGTGTTGGCGAGCTGTGGATCACGGCGCCGACGAGCCGCAAGCTTTATGACATCCACGATGTCGCGCTGGCGCTTGGACAGGGCACGCCCACGGGCGACGTCAGCGGCGAACTGCTGGATGTCGGCGCGGGTCGCGCCGTTGACCTCGAGGGCAAAGACCTGACCGGCAAGGTGCTTCTGAGCTCGAGTGGCCTCGGGGCCCTCGCGCAGGCAGCATCGAAGGGCGCAGTCGGGATCATCGGCTACACGGCGCTGCGTCCGAACGAATTTCCCGATCAGATCCCTGATACGCGCTTTACCCCGCCCCAGGGCATCACGACCCCGACCTTCGGCTGGGCGGTCGAGCCGAGAGTCGGCCGGGACCTCGCCCTTCGCCTGGGCCGCGGCGAGAAAATCACGATCCGATCGATCGTGAAGGCCGAGATGGTGCCAAGCAAGGCCGAGGTCGTCCATGCCGAGATTGCCGGTGACGGCAGTACCACGCAGGAAGTGGCGGTGAGCGGACACCTCTATGAGGGCGTCATCAAGCAGGGCGCCAACGACGACAATTCAGGTTGCGCACTCACGCTCGAGATCGGTCGCGCCTACATCAAGCTGGTGAGCGAAGGAAAGCTGCCTAAACCGAAGCGCACCATCAACTTTCAATGGGGCGCCGAGATCAGTGGCACGAATGCCTGGCTCAACGCGCACCCCGAGAAGAAGGCGGTCATCATCGGCGATCTGAACTTCGACATGGAGGGCATTCGCCTGGCGCTGAGCCGCAGCTACTGGATCCTGCAGCGCACACCCGATACCTTCCCCTCCTATATCAACGACATCGCGCAAGGGATGATGGAATGGGTATCGGACGTCGCGCGCGAGCGGGTCCGGTATCGCGCCAACGGTTACGCGCCAAGTCTTGAAGTGGTCGCGCCGACCGGCAGCAAGGATGCTTTCTACATCAAGATCGACAAGCACTACGGCTCGAGTGACCACGTCACCTACATGCAGCATGGAATCCCGTCGGTGATGTTCATCACCTGGCCGGACATGTGGTACCACTCGTCGCAGGATACGGCCGACAAGCACGATCCAACGCAGTACAAACGGGCGGCCGCGGTCGGCATCGGTGCGATGACGGTACTCGCCACCGGGACGGACCAGATGGCCGGGCGGGTCACGTCTGAGAACCTGGGACGCGGATCCGAGCGCATCGGCGATTCCATGCGGAAGGCCTCCAGCTATCTCGCCGAAGCGTCCGACGCCGCGCAGTTGATGGCCGGCTACAAGGACGCACGGGTGACCGTGCGTCATCAGGCCCACGTCGAGAAGGCGGTGCTGCAATCCTCGGCCGTCCTCTATGACGACCCGGCCGCGGCGGCAAAGCGAATGGCCGGCCTCGAGGCCGCGATCGATAAGACCCTGGCGTCGCGTTACGACGAGCTCCGCGCGTTGTACGCCCTGTATGCGCCGCGCGTCCAGGCACCGGCCGTGCCAGAGAGTGGGCCGCCGATGACGGCCGCGGAGCGGGAAGCGTCGCTGCTGGTCGTGGAGTGCGTGAACGGCGCGACGCGCTCGGGTTGTGCGGCGGCACCGGGCGGACGCGGTGGGCGAGGGGCCGGCGCCGGCGCCGGCGGTGGACGCGGCGCGGGTGCCGCCGGACCATCGATCCCGCAACACATGAACGCTGAGCTGTCGATCCTGCTCGGCAAGGGGAAGACGGTCCTCGAGATCCGCGACTTCCTGGCCGGCGAGTTCGAGCCGGTCCCACTCGAGGATGTGCTGGGCGTGCTGAAGGCGCGTGAAGCCGCCGGGACGATCAAGCTCGTCGCGCCGGCGCCGGCTCCCCCGAAGAAGAAGTAAGAGAAGAAGTCATAATCGACGGATGCGATCGAGAGTGCACGCCGGGCTTCAGAAGCTGAAGACGCACGTTGCCGCGCGTGATCGCACTGAGCTGCTGCTCTTGCTGGGAACGCTTGCGCTCCTCGGCATCATCCTCGTGATCGTGAACCTCGCCGGCGAGGTCCTCGAAGGTGACACGCTGGAGTTCGACAAGCGGATGCTGGCGGCGTTGCGCAAGGCCGACAACCCCTCGCAGCCGATCGGGCCTGCCTGGCTCGAGATGGCGGCCTTCGACATTACCGCGCTCGGCGGGCCGACGGTCCTGGGGATGACGGTCCTCGCGGTCGTCGGGTTCCTGCTGCTACACGGCATGTACCGCAACGCCGCCTTCGTTTTCCTGGCGAGCGTCGGGGGATGGATGCTCAACGACCTTCTCAAGGAGGTCTTCGCACGGCCTCGGCCGCAGGTGGTGCCGCACCTGCGGCAGGTGATGAGCCTGAGTTTTCCCAGTGGCCACGCGCTGACCTCCGCGGCGATATTTCTCACCCTCGGCGCGCTGTTGATGCGCGTCGCGCAGAGTCGCCTGGTCAAGTTCTACATCATGTTCATCGCGATGCTGACGACCTTGCTGGTCGGCCTCACGCGGGTCTACCTCGGCGTCCACTATCCGACCGACGTGCTGGCCGGCTGGTTGATCGGTATTTCGTGGGCTCTCTTCTGCTGGCTGCTGGAACGCTCGCTCGAACGGTCCGCAGGGCTGCGGAAGGAACGGCTCGAGCATCAATAGCACGTCCAAGCCCGGTGCGCGCCGGGTCGAGGAGTGAATGAAGGTCCAGGCTGCGCTGCTCACGCTCTGCATTACGCACATCGCCGCCTCGCTGCCGCATCCCGCGGCGGTCCAGGAGCAGGCGAGCGCCTTCATGCTGAGCGTGCTTCGCCGCGACGGGATTGTGGTGCCCTTTGCCACCTTCGACGGCAGGCGGTGGTCGAAGCGCTGGCCGGAGCGACTGCCGCTCGAACGGCCGATCTCCCTGGAAAGCGTCCCGGACGGCTGGTGGGGCGTCAAACCGCCGCCGCGACGGATGCAGCTGTGGAGCGAGGGAGGCCGGATCGGGGAGGTGACGGTCACCGCGCCCGTCATCGGCGCACTCATGTGCGAACCGCGGATGACGCTGCGGAGCGATTACACCGCCAGTCAACCCGCGCCGCCGCGCTTCGTGCTGCCGTTCCCGAAAGACGGACTGTTGGTGTCCAGTGACATTCCGGTGTCGAGTGTCGAAACTGTGGATCCCGGAGGCGCTGACGGCGCCGCAATCCTCGCCCTGGCGCTCAACGATTTCAATCGTGAGGAGAGTGCGGCGGCATCGGTGTTCACCGCCTGGCGGCACCCTGTCAAGCCAGCCGAGCGCAAGAAGGTGCCTGTGACACTGGAGGCGCTCTACCGGGCCCCGACCGATGAACCCGAATCGATGGCGTACTTCCTCGAGGCCGTCCGCCAGTACCCGGCGGACCCCAACGATCCAGACGGCTGCGGCCTTGCGACCTACGTGAGCGGGTGGGTCGTGACCAGCCAGCAGCGCACCATGGTCCGAGTGGGAGCCCGCGTCACGTTCTGCGATCGCAAGGGCGTCGGCTACATGCTCCCGTTCGGCCTGGTCCGCGCCGACGGGAAGGCCTACTGGGTATTTCAGTACTCAGGCTTCGAGGCGGAGAGCTACGAAGTCATCCGGCCGCATCGTCGTGGTGTCGAAACCGCCGTGATCTATCACGCAGGATCCTGCGGACGGTAGAGACGGGCGGGTGCCTGTGCCCGCTTGTTAAACCCTGGCCGGCAGGAATGCGGGGCGGCGGCTCCCGCTTCGCTGGCGTGGAAAATCGGGCCCTCCAGCGAGTGTCCTGACGGCGCGTCCTCGGCTGGGGTTTTCTGGAAGCCGGTAGAGGATCACTTCAGTACCGAGGCGATTTGGACGTCAGTGGCGAATCAGCGCCTCGGACGACCGGACCGCCTCCGGACCCGATTTACCCCTTCGCCCTCACGCCGCTCAAGGTCGCCGCCGCCCCGCATCCCTGCCGGCTAGCCGGGTTCCTGGACGCGGGCGTCGGAACCGTATCAGACCGCAGGCGCGATGCGGCCAGCGCGCTGCGTCAGTTTCGAAAAACGTCCCGCAGGCGGCCCGGACTCCGATTGGGAGTTGGAAGTTGGTAGTTGGAAGTTGTCCTAGAACTTACTTGACCGTGACTCGTGCCCAGTCCCAGCCCTCGAGTCCCTTCGCGTTGACGGCCTTCACGGAAATCACGGTGCCGGCCGTTACACCCGTCAGCGTGGCGGACGGTGATGTGACCTTGAGCTGTTTTCCCTCGGGGCTGTTCGCGGGCCCGGAGGTCACAAGGTATGTCGTGACGCCCTTCTCAGGGCTCGGCGTCCACGAGACCTTCGCCGTTCCATTGGTGAAGCTCTCCACCTTGAGATCGGCGAGGCGTGAGGGACTCGACGCCATCAGCATCAATGTCGCCGCGGTCGTCTTCGCCACTTCCGTGACCAGCTGGTGGTTGATCGTGTCGAGCAGGTCGTGCGACTGGTGATAATGCGGGTTCCCCAGCACTGGATATGAACCGATGCCGCCGACGATATCGCCAAAGGCCTCGTAGTAGGCGGCCGCGTCGGTGCTCTTGTAATAGAGCGCGTCATAGGTGATCAGGTTCGTGAAATGCATGGCCGCGCCATGCTGGATGTCACGGATGCCTCGGTTCGAGTAGCGAATGGTGTTGTCGAGCCGATGATCGTTCGCCCAGCCGACCATGTCGTTGTTGAGGGCGCCGACGATCCTCAGTTTCTTCTCGACCGCCTGCCGAACGTACTCGCGGCTCCCGAGCAGGCCGGCCTCCTCGCCGGTGAAGGAGGCGAATACGATCGTGGCCGGCTGCGGGCGTCCGGCCATCAGGCGTGCAGCCTCCAGCAGTGCCGCCGTACCCGAGGTGTCATCATCGGCTCCCGGTCCAATCGCGACCGAGTCGTAGTGGCTGCTGACGACGTAGACGAGTTCCGGGTTGACCGTGCCCTTGAGCGTGGCGAGAACGTTGGCGGTCTGTCCGCCGAGTGCGTTGCGCCCGGCAAACCACTGGTACTCCGGCTCGTAGCCGAATGACTTGTAAGTGTTGAAGAGATACTCGCTCGCGAGCTTGTTGCCCGGCCGCGTGATGTGCTTCGAGTCGAAGTCGTAGAGGGCTTTTTCGTAAGCGAAGACCCTCGCGACCGATGCGTCGGCCAGCGCTGCGCGGACGTCCGCGGCGACGGGCGCGAAGAGGCGCTGTGTCTTTGCGCGCAGGGCCTGCTCAGCGGTCAGATTGCCGGCGATGCGAGTTCGCAGGTCGTCGCGTGACACTCGTTTCGACAGATCGACCAGGTAGATGCCGCGTTCCGTCGAGACGGTATCGCCGTCACGTTCGGCAACAATCAGCAGCTTGCTCCCGTCGGCGCTGGGAACCCATGCGTACTCGGGGGCAATCGTTCGCACCGTGTTGTTGTGGAACAGACGGGTTCGCTTGCCGGTTGTCAGGTCGTAGAGATTCGAGCGGCGATGGCGCGCCTCGCCGACCATGCCGATCAGTCGATCCGGTCCAATGAACCGCGGCAGGAGGTCGTGCTGGATCTCGCGAGTCACACGGGTTTCACCGGTGCCGTCGCGGCCGATGACATGAATCTCCCAGTCTTCCTTGGGCATCATCTGGAAAGCGATCCGCAGGCCATCGGGGGAGAAGGTCGGAGCGTCGATTCGCTCCGGCCCCTTGCGAACGGCCTTCGCGGCGGCCAGGTCCGCGACCGGCGCGACCATGAGGCCCGTGTCGGCGCCATCGCGCGCGACGTAGGCGATCGACGTCCCATCTGCTGAGAACGTGGGTGCCGAGCCGTTGATGGTGCTGACCTTGTCGTCGGCAAGGGTGAGGAGACGGAAGGAAGGGCCGGCGCCACCAGGGCCGGCCGGTGTCGCGTCACCGCCGCGGCCGCCCCGTCCGCCGCCCGCAGCCCGAATCGTGAAGGTCAACGCCGTACCGGGTGTGCTGACTACGCCGATGGTCTTGTCACCCTCGCCGGACGTCAGCGCAACGGGCGGCGCGCTCGGCGATGTGGAGTAGATCTGTCCAGGCCCCTCCGCAGGGGTGGCGGCAACGAGGATTCCCATCGGAACGACACTCAGGGCCGAGACTCTGAACCCGTTCGTGTTCATCTCCGTCTCGCTGCCGGAGCCAAGGTCCCGCGCTACCAGCTTCGACTCGAGCGCCACCATGGCGTTGAGGGCTGCCACGCGCTGCGTCCGCTGGTCGGCTGGACCGGTATCCACGGCTGCGGCTGCCTGCGTCAGTGACGCGGACTCGGGAATCTTCAAGTAGGCGAGCCTGGTCCCGTCCGGTGAGAACGTCGCGCGATGCCCCTTCAGTTCGGCGACGACCTTCAGGGGTTCGGCTGCCGTGACGATCCGTATCTTGCGCGCCGGCACGGCGCCGGTTTCATACGCGATGTAGCGGCCATCGCGGGAAAACTGTGGCACATCGCCGTCGGTCGTGAGCTCCGTCGTCTGGAACAATTCACCGGTTTGAAGAGCGATAGCTTCGAGGTCCGCGTCAGCCGGGGATCCCTTGAGGACATCCAGATAGGTCGTGAGTGCCGCGATGTAATCGCCGCGATCCCACGCGAGAGCCGCGTTCTGCAACGGCGTGTCGCTGCCGCGGCCGACGAGCGGTATCGAGATGGCCGCAGCTACGGCGGCCGCCAGGGTCAGTGTGCGCATGACTAAATCCTGACACAGGCGGCCGCCTTTCGCGACGATCGTGGTGAAGCGTGAGGCTCGCTACATCGCCTTCAGCGCTCGATCACCAGCTGTGGGTCTGACTTCCGCTCGGCATTCTGGCCGGTACAGATGTCGAAGTCATACTCGAGCCGGGCACCGGGCAGGTCGCTGTCTTTCTTGATCTTGAGCCTGATGCTGCTCTTGTGCTGCCGCTTCGACAGATCGTTCATGTCTTCCTGGAAGGGCCATACGACTCCGGACCCCTGCGTGGGCTGCAGGCAGTCGGTCGCGGTCGACGCCGAGGGGTTACGGAAGTTGCCGACCGTGACCAGCTCGTTCTTGTCGGCGCACCGGTTGTCGATCGTCCATTTCACGTGCTTGTCCTTCTTGACGGTCACCGACGGGTCCTTCGTTGCGACCACACACTGGCCGTTGCGGTCCTCGAGAACCACCGTCGACACGACATCGTCCTGCGACAGCAGGAACCACGCGAGCGCGGCTACGATGACGACGCCGAGAGCAACCGCCGTTTTCTGATTACTGGTGAGAGCCATCAGTCCTCCTGTTTACCGGACGTCTTCATGATCGTGTCGTAAGGCGGGCAACCGCCCAGTGTTCGCAACTCCCCGGCGTTACGTATCTCTTCCGCGCTCGCTCCATGTTCGATGGCGCGTGCGAGCACCGCGCACCCAGACCTGGCGTCATCACCGAGCGCGTGAACGAGCGCGCCGACATACAGCACCTGCCCGTCCGCCGGGCTGATCTTGATTGCTTTTTCGATGGCATCCACCGCCGCGCGGCGCTGCCCGAGTTTTGCGTTGTACAGGGCGAGAGATGCGAGCTGCGGCGCGTCGTTGGGACTGATCGCGAGTAGTTTCTGGGCGAGTGCAATGGCCTGGCGGTACGACTGAGCGGCTTTGCTTCGTTCACGGGTCCGCGCGTAGGCATCGCCAAGGTTGGCGTGAAGCACCGAGTCGTTCGGCGAGAGCTGGATTGCCTTCTCGTAGGCCTCGGCAGCCCGCGCGTGGTTCCCGCGCCAGAAGTAGAGCGTGCCGACATTCGAATACGCCCCTGCCGACGGACGGATCCTGATGGCCTTTTCATACTCCGCCATCGCCTCGTCGTTCCTCCCCGCTTTCTGCAGTGCCGTCCCAAGCGTCTGGTGGCCGCGCGCGCTGTCGGGCTGCAGTTGTACCACTCGTTCGAAGGCCGGGATCGCTTGCTCGAATCTCCCGGCACTGAGATATGCGAAACCGAGCTGGCTGTGGTTCCGCCAGTAACTGGGCCGCCGCTCCACCGCTCGAGACGCTGCGTCGATCGCCGGGTCCCACGCCGATTCCGCAATGTAGACGTCCGACAGCACGCGATAGGGATCATCGTTGTCGGGCTGAAGCTCCATTACCTTTTTCAGCTCCTCGACTGCATCTTCGTGCCGTCCTTGACCGCTGTACATCACCGCCAGCGACATGCGCACCTCGGCCTGGTCCGGATCGATTCTCAAGGCATCGAGGTTCGCAGCGACGGCCTTCGGCGGCCACTGGACGTCTTTCGTTTCACGATATTGCGTCCAATACGCTTCTGCCAGGCCCGCATGAGCAAGAACGAAGCGACTGTCTTTCGAGATCGCGCTCTGAAAAAGCCGAATGGCGTGGTTGAGGTTGTCTGGCACGTCCGGTCGCTCGAGAAACGCACGTGCCTGGGAATACTCGGCGAAGGCTTCTGGATTCTCAGTTGACGCGGTTTTGGACGTGGGACTGGTCACGCCTCCTGCATCCGCACTGACGGCGGCCACCAAATCATCGGCGATGAGTGTGTACAACTTGACCAAATCACCGGTATGCGGGTAGCGGCCTATCGCCCTTGGATTCCCACTCGGTGGAACCAGGGATGCGACGACTTCCAGGGTTTCACCCGTCCGAACGAGCGCACCATCAACGACCACCGTTGCGCCAAGGCTTCGTGCCACACCAGCGGGTTCGGGATGATCGCGACGTGCCAACTGGGTTTCCTGGAGAGGAATGACCCGAACCGACGAGATCTTTGCGAGTCGGGTCGCGACGGCATCCCTCAGCCCCGCGACAATCGGATCATTTGCGGCGCTACCGGAGTCGTTACGGAATGGCAGCACCCCGATGAACATCGTCGGCACCGCCGTCCCGCGTTTCCACGGCGCGTAACGAACCGCCATTGCGGCGGCAGTGAGTGCGATCAACACTAACGCGGCCAGCGCGGCTGTTCGGTGTAGACGAAATGGACGAAGCCCGGCACCCCTGGAGCCATTTGAGCTGTATCCGGCCAGATGGGATCCCGACCGGTGGCTATCGGGTATGAACACACCCAACGCAACCCGTAACTCGTCGGCCGATCGGAAGCGATCGTCAGGATGTTTGGCCATCAACCGGCGGCATAGCTCGTCGTGCTGTTCTGTCAGCTCGGGACGGAGACTGGATACCGGGGGCGGATCCTCGTGCAGGATCTGGCTGGCGATCTCGAGCGACGATGGGCCGTTGAACGGCCTGCGCCCGGTCAGGCACTCGTAAAGAACAGCGCCTAGTGAGAACAGGTCGGTCCGCCCATCGAGCGGGCGCTGCGCAACTTGCTCAGGCGACATGTAGGGGAGCGTGCCCACCAGCACGCCAGGCGTCGTGAGGCTCGTTGCCGTTGTGTCGGTTATCGCCGCGTCGCCGGGGTGCTGATGCACCGCCAGGCCGAAGTCGAGCAGCTTGGCGCCGTAATCCGCACTCAGCATGATGTTCTGCGGCTTCACATCACGATGAATGAGATCCTGCTTGTGCGCCGCGGCGAGCGCCGACGCGACATCGGCCGTGATCGTGAGCGCCTGCCGAACGTCCATCGGCCCGGCCGCCAGTTTCTCGGCCAGCGTTTGTCCCGGCGTGTACTGCATGACGATGCAGGCGCGGCCATCGGGTTCGACGATGACTTCATAGACGCCGCAGATATTGGGGTGGTCGAGGGCCGCCGCGGCACGGGCTTCGCGGACCAATCTGCGCCGCGCTGAATCGTCGCCCGCCTTGTCGGGGGTAATGAACTTGATCGCGACGAGCCGGTCCAGGGCCAGGTCTCGCGCTAGGTATACGGATCCCATCCCGCCGGAGCCGAGAAGCCGGTCCAGGCGGTAATTCGAGAGACGCGTCGCCGGGGAGGCTGCATCCATTCCGTTATAAAGCGGACGAATCTGCCGTCTGACAGCTGAAGAGCCCCGAAGATAGCACATCCGCTGGATCCGGATAGTGGCGGCAAACAGGGGCGAGATCGGCGTTTGGGGCCGCTGAGGTGGGCCGACGGGGCGGGCGCGGAGAGCGATCAGTCGCCCTCCGCGCGAGGGTGTGTAACTACTTCTTCTCGATCGCGAGCCGCAGTGCGGCCCAGTGGGTGCGCAACTGTTCAACCTGTGCCTTTGTGAGCGTGAGCCCGCCGCTGTCGTCCTGCATCTTGAGCAGCGCCTCAATGGCGGCCACGTGCTTCATCACATCAGCATTCCCGGCCGCAGCACCCTGGGGCGCCGTGCCGCTCGTGCCGGTTGTCGGTGGCTGCGTCGCCGGTGGCTGCGTGGCGGGTGGCTGCGTGGTGGGCGGAGTCGTCGCCTGCGGGTCCGCTGCACTGGTCGCGGCGGGCGTCGGCGAAGCCGTGCCGCCGCTGGCCGCTTTCTCGAACGCGGTCAGGTTGCGGCGCAGATCGACGAGTTTTTCACGGACCGCCGGATCGATCGTTGCCGCCGCTGATCCGGACGTGCCGACGGCACCCGGCGTGCCGGACGCGTTGGTTGGATCGCTGGCCACCGGATCCGGGCCGATCAGCGCGGTCAGGTTCGCGTTGACCTTCGCATAGGAATCGCGCCACTGGCTCTGCGTGGTGATCAGCTCGTTGAAGTTGGAGATCAGCTGTGCCACCTGCGAGCGCGATTCGCCGCTCAACTGCGCGGCCGCCGGAAGCTGTGTCAGTGCGCTGAGGGTGTTCCGCGCCGCGGACAGATGCTGCCGGGCTGCTTCCGGATCCCCCTGCGGCTGTGCCGCCGGCGCCGGCTCAGTCTGGGCCGCGGACGGCTGGGCGCGGACGGCTGCGTCGCCGCGGACGGCGCTGCCTGTGACTGGCTCGTAGCGGGCGTCACGACCGGGTCGGAGGCTGCCGTCGATGGTGTCGGTGATGCCGACGAAGACGGAGCGTCCGCCTCGGTCTTACCACCCGCCATCGCGGTGGCGAAGGCGGTGAGATGCTTGCGCACTTCGATCAGGCTCGCGCGCGCTTCGGCGTCGAGCGAGACGGCTGCTGCAGCCTTGTTGGTTGGTGCCGGCGTCGTGCCGGCCGTGCCGGTTGGCGCGGCGGTCGCGCTGTCGGGTCCGAGCAATCCGCTCAAGGCCTTGTCGATAGCGGCGACTTCGGTCCCCCAGTTAGCGGCGGTCTTCGCGGTCGCACTGCGGTTTGCCTCTGCGGTCGCGCTTGCCTTATCGGTGGCACTCGTTGTTCGTTCGAGCGACGCGACTCGGCGCTTGATTTCGGCCACATCGTTCTTGGCGCGCGCCGGCAGTGCGGCGGTCTTGATCTCATCCAGCGCAGCGCTGGCCTTGCGCAGGTGCTCCTGCGCCGCGGCCTGCGTGTCGGCTGCAGCACTCGGCTGCGCAGCACTGCTGGTTGGCTGTGACGTCTGTGGCGGCGTCTGCGCAACACCACTTGCGGGTGCGGTCAGCAGGACGGCTGAGGCCAGCGCCATCGTCCATGTCTTGGTAAAACGTTTCATTGTTCTTGCTCCTCCTGAGCAGTTCGTGTCATCAATTCAGTCGACACACTAAGGAGCAAGCGAGGTGCCACGGCCGCGAGCGCGACCGTATATGGCTCAGCGGTTAAGCGGACTTCCCGCCCTTCCATTGACGCAGCAGTTCAATGACCATCGGGAGCACCGATACACCGATGATGCCGATGACGACGAGCTCGAAGTTGTTCTTGACGACGTCAATGTTGCCGAACATGTAGCCGGCGCCGACGCAGACGAGGACCCACAGCGCCCCGCCGATGACGTTGTAGGCGGCAAACGTTCCGTAGGTCATCGACGCCGCCCCGGCGACGAACGGAATGAAGGTGCGGACGATCGGTACGAACCGCGCCATCACGACCGCTTTGCCACCGTGCTTCTCGAAGAACTCGTGGGTCCGCTCGAGATGCTTCGGATTGAGGAACTTCTCCATCCAACCGCTGCGTCCTTCAGGACGAAAGACCCGCGGACCAATGCGGCGCCCGACGCTGTAGTTCACGGCATCGCCGAGCACGGATGCGGCAAACAGCAGGATCATGACCAGCCACACATCGAGCCCGCCGGTAGCCGCAAGCGCGCCGGCGGCGAAGAGCAGTGAGTCGCCAGGCAGGAACGGCATCACCACCAGTCCGGTCTCGGCGAAGATGATCGCGAACAGGAGCCCGTAGACGACTTTGCCGTGGGTGGCGACGAACGTCGCAAGGTGTTCGTCGACGTGGAGGAATATATCGATGATTTCGCGCATGCAGTAACCGCGAAGTGTACTCCGCGGTCGAGCCGTGCGGCAACCTACCGGTCACTACTGCAGGACGAACGGCGGTCGCCGCGCCTGTGCTACGCAGCTGTCGTCGACCGCCGCGGCCGATCCCGCAGCAATGAAAGCAGTCGTCATCCGCGCGAGGCACTCGTCGATGCCGAGCCCGCCGAATGCGTGTGCGCCGTGCGGTACCACCACCAGGCGGCCATCGGGCAGCAACGCCGCGGCGCGGCGGGCTGACTCGAGCGGCGTTGCCGGATCGTACGCACCGGCGTGAATCATGGCGGGAACACGCAGCGGCGCCGGCCGGTTGTTCCGCGCTGTGCCGCGCGGCCACGCAGAGCAAGCGGCGATCTGCTGGCGCGCCCGGTAGTCCCCAAGCTTGGTGTTCTGGGATGCTGCCGCGATGGCGGCGTCGTCGAGGAAGGGGATGTCTTCGGCGCACGTGACCGACAAGTACATTCCCATGTTGAGGGTCCGATTCAGTCCCCGGCGGTAGTTCGCCGACGCTCGTGCGATCGGCGTGTAGTCGCCGGCGGCGGCTTGCGTGAGGAGCAGTGGCACTCGTCGCGCATCCGTTGCCGAGTAGAGCAGGTAGCGCACCGCCTCGGCGAGCTCGCCGCGCGAGAACGTCGATTCGGTCTGGCCGTCGAGCGTGATCCGGGCGGGCGCATCGCGAACACCCTCGAATGCGGCTTCAACGTCCGCAGTGAGACGAGGAAAGCGGGCCGCGCACGGCGGGTCGGCGAGACAGTCAGCGACGAGGCCGGTCAACGCCGTCTCGAGTCCCTTCGCGAACGGCAGCGGAATCAGGAAGCCCGGTGGTACCGGGCCGTGCAGCACGAGTGTGCGCGCCCGCTCCGGGAAGGTGGCCGCATAGGACCACGCCAACCGTGTCCCGTAGGACGATCCGTGCAAATTGATGCGCTCGTAGCCAAGTGCGCGACGCACGGCTTCGAGATCGGCAACCGCGCTTGAGGTCGTGTAGGCCTTCAGGTCGGCAGACGGTTCGAGCGCCTTCCGGCAGAGCGCGGCATCCTCAGCCGAAAACATCGGTGGCAGTCCTGGCGCCGCCGCCACGGCGCAGGCGAGCGGATTGGACTGGCCGGTGCCACGCTGATCCATGAAAACGAAATCATGCGTCGGCGCGAGCGCCGCGTGCTCGCGGGTGAGGCCGCGCGCGCTGGCTGTTGCGCCGCTGCCGGGGCCCCCGGTCATGAAGAAGACCGCCTCGCGGCCAGCCGCCTCGCGGCCAATGGGCTGCGTGGCGCGGACCACCACCAGTCGAAGTGAGATGGTCCGGCCGGCGTGATCCCGGCTCTCAGGGTACTCCGAGGGTGCCGCATTCGGTCTGCCGATCGATGCCCGGCACGCTGCATGGTGCGAGGCTCAACGACGGAGCCGCAGCTCCGCGCTCGTCCTGCACCAGGCATGCGCCCAGCAGAAGAGTGCCGATCGTCGCCAGACCGAGACCTGCTCGCACCCGCCGATTGTGCACCGGATCGAGCGTGCCTCAGCGAGGGTTGGGACCAGTGATGGTAAGAGCGTTAACGGTGGCGTGACCGCCAGTCGCCGCGGCCGCGGATGCCGACGCGAAGACGCCAAACTTGGCCCCGACCCAGCGGCCTGGCTTGGCTTGGAACGGCTGGCCGATGGGCTCTACGACACCCCCGCTGTTTCGTACGCTGAAGCGGCACATACCTCCGTCCAGGACTTCAACGTGCAACTCCACGCGTGTGCCCTGCAGCGGACGGGACTCCGCCTCGAGTTCGGCTGCGGCGCCTGCCGCATCCGTCACCTTGCGCTGAACGATCTCGGTGAACTCACCACGCCTTTGCACGCCGACCCACGCGTAGTCGGCGCCAAACACGATCAGGCCGGCGCGCTCGCCATCGCGCAGGCCGGAAATGTCCAGGGTCGCCGAGACAGTGAAGGCAGGCGCGGGGAACTTCTGGAGAAGCAGGTTGGGCGCGTTCCAGAGATTGGATGGATTGTGCACCGCGCTGAGGGTCGCCCCGCCGCTGCGCGGGAAGCTGATCCAGCTCTCTCGAGGATTCGCCTGCCACTGCCACTGGAGCCCGAGTCGTCCCGCGGCAAAATTATCCGACGTGGGGGGGACGGAGATCCTCGAGGCTGGCAGCGCCGGCTTCCGCGACGTCCGGCGCGGCTCTCCGGTGCCATCGCCGTCCACGTCGTCGCCGATGACCGGCCAGTCGTCGCGCCAGGCGACCGGCTGCAGATGGACGACGCGCCCGTAGGCTTCGGCGTCCTGGAAGTGAAGGAACCACCACTCGCCGGCGGTCGTGTCGACGAGTGCTCCCTGGTGCGGTCCGTTGATGTCAGTCGACCCCTGCGCGAGGACGATCCGTTCTTCATAGGGCCCATCGATCTGACGGGAGCGAAAGACCGATTGCCATCCCTGCTTCACACCGCCCGCGGGTGCGAACACGTAGTACCAACCGTTGCGCTTGTACAGTTTGGGACCCTCGAGCGTCGTGTAGGCAGGTCGCTTTGCCGTCGCGACCAGCGCATTGCCGTCGATGACAATGCGCCCCGCATCCGCGACGCGCGAGCCGTCGGCGGACAGGCGATTGAGGTGCAGCACATTGGCGAACCCGGCGCGACTCCGCGCGAACGCGTGGATCAAGTAGACGCTGCCATCCTCGTCCCACAATGGGCAGGGATCGATCAGACCCTTGCCAGCTTTTACCAGCACCGGCTTCGACCAGGTACCGCGTGGATCGGTGGCGGTCGTCAGGTAGATGCCGTGATCGGGATCCGGGTAGTAGATCCAATACTTGCCGGCGTGATGTCGAATCGCGGGCGCCCAGACGCCGGCGCCGTGTTTGGGGGCTGCGAACGCATCCTCGGGCACGAGGCGCGGCAGCGCGTGATTCACCAGGGTCCAGTTCACGAGATCGCGCGAGTGCAGAATCGGCAAGCCGGGCACCGCGCTGAAACTCGACGAGACCATGTAGTAGTCCGAGCCCACCCGGACGGCATCAGGATCGGAATAGTCCGCGTAGAGGACGGGGTTCCGGAAGGTGCCGTTACCGGCGTCGGGTATCCACGGTGCGACGGCCGACTGCGCGATCAGCGTCACACTGATGGCACCGGCGGCGGCCCAAGTGGTCAACTCACCCAGTAGTTTTCCGGTTGCCATGGCGGCGCAGACTATCAGAAACTCACACCGATGTCGCTAATTGGTAAGACCACATTCGTGCTTCTGCTAGCCGGCCTGGCCGCGCACGTAACGACGGCGGCATCGATCCTCCAGGCCCCAGCGCCCGCGCCACGAATCAAGATTGTGCTGGTCGGCGATTCCACGGTCACGGACCGCGCCGGATGGGGCCACGGGTTCAAGCTGTTTCTCGGCGACCAGATCGACTGTGTGAACGTCGCGGTCGGCGGCCGCAGCTCCAAGAGCTTTATCGATGAGGGCAAGTGGGCGGACGCACTGGCGCTGAAGGGTAACTACTACCTCATTCAATTCGGTCACAACGACCAGCCCGGCAAGGGACCGGCGCGCGAGACCGATCCGCGTACCACGTACCGCAGCTACATGTCCCGCTACGTTGATGATGTCCGTGCGATTGGCGCCATCCCAGTGCTCGTCACCTCGCTGACGAGACGAAGTTTCGAGGGGAAGCGCATCAACTCGACGCTGACGCCGTATGTCGAGGCGGTGAAAGCCCTGGCGGCTGAGAAGCGCGTCGCGGTGGTCGATCTTCACGCACTGAGCATTGAGCAGGCGGAAACGATGGGCGAGTTGGCGTGGGCCGCTTTCAGCCCGAGGGATACCGCCGGCGCGGTCGATCGCACCCACTTGAATGCGAAAGGCAGCATCCTGATCGCACCACTCGTCGTCTCCGAGCTGCGTCGGGCCGTGCCCGCACTCGCTGCGCATTTTCTCGATCAACCGATGTCCGGGGTCGCGGCGGCGCGACGAAATGCCAATGCGATCGTGGCCGCGGACGGCAGCGGCGAGTACCGGACCGTGCAGGAGGCGATCAACGCCGCACCTCAGACGACGAGCGTGGACCGCCCGTGGGTCATCTTTATCAAGGCGGGGACCTACAAAGAGATCGTGTACGTGCAGAGAGAGAAGCGTTTCGTCACGCTGGTCGGAGAGGACCCTGCGACCACGACGATTACGTACGGGCTGCACGCGAACATGATCGGGGCTGACGGTAAACCGATCGGCACATTCCGGACGCCGACCGTGCAGATCGACGCGGACGACTTCTCGGCGGAGAATCTCACCTTCGAGAATTCCGCCGGTCCGGTCGGTCAGGCACTTGCCGTGCGTGTCGACGGCGACCGCGTCGTTTTCAGGAACGCGCGCTTCCTCGGCTGGCAGGACACGATCTTCGTCAACCGGGGGCGCCACTACTTCGGCGACTCGCTGATCGCCGGGCACGTCGATTTCATCTTCGGGGGTGCGACCGCCTACTTTGATCGCTGCAGCATCCACGTGCTCCGGGACGGTTACATCACCGCGGCGTCCACACCACCGGAGCAGAAGTACGGGCTCGTCTTCGCGAACAGCCGGATCACGGGTGCGCCGGGTGCACGGACATATCTGGGCCGGCCTTGGCGCGACTACGCGCAGGTGACGTTTGTCGCGACCCGAATGTCCGACGTGGTCCGGCCCGAGGGCTGGCACAACTGGGACCGGCCCGCCCGAGAGGGAACCAGCCGCTACATTGAAGTGGGATCCACCGGCCCCGGCGCGGCGGCCGCGCAGCGAGTCGCCTGGGCGAAGCGGGTGATGCCCGAAGGCGACCAGGAGCCGTCCGCCGTGACAGGTACTGCGGGGCACTGACGGGTGGGACCCCGAACGTGTGCCCTCATATCCGTCGGCAACGAAGGCTATCGATCTCCCGATGCTGCCGCCAACGCCCGCCGGAGCCCCGGCTCCGTCGTCGCTAGTCCGCGTCATCCCTCTCTGGCCCGAAGGCGTTCCGAATGCCAAGGCGGGGGCGGGGGAGGAGCAAACCGTGGACGGGCGCGTCACGAACGTGCAGGTGCCGACCATGACGTTCTATCCGGCCGCCGCGCAGAGCGCCGCCGGCACCGCCATCATCGTTGCGCCCGGCGGTAGTTATCAGCGACTCGCGATCGACAAGGAGGGCAGCGCGCTGGCAGCGCTGTGGAACGAGTTCGGCGTGTCGGTGTTCGTGTTGAAGTACCGGCTTGTCGGAGTTCGGACATCCCGCGCCGCTCCAGGACGTCCTGCGTGCGATCAGACTGGTCCGTTCGCGCGCCTCGGAATTCGGCGTCCGCGAAGATCGCATCGGTGTCTTCGGGTCTTCGGCTGGAGGCCACCTCGCGGCCTCGGCCGGAACGCTGTACCCAGATGCAGCGGGTAAGACCGGGGCTGCGCTGGACCGCATCTCGGCGCGGCCGGACTTCATGGCGCTGCTCTACCCGGTCGTGACCATGGACGGACCGTTCGTTCACGCCGGCTCGCGGCGCAATCTCCTCGGCACGGCGCCCGTACCGGCACTCGTCGAACTGATGTCAGTCGAGAAGCAGGTGACGAAGGACACGCCGCCCGCATTTCTCGTCCACACCGCGGAGGACGCGAGCGTGCCCGTCGAGAACAGCGTGATGCTCTATCAGGCACTCCGGCGCGCCGGTGTGCCGGTCGAGATGCACCTCTACGAAAAGGGACCGCATGGCTTCGGCACAGCCGCCGGACTCGGGCCGACGTCGGAGTGGCCCAAGCGCTTCGAGGAGTGGCTTCGCGCGCGCGGCCTGCTGCAGAAGTAGGGTTGCGGGCGGGGTTACCGCTGCACGCGTCCTGAAGCGTCGCCGCCCGCAAGTCGATCCACTTCATCCACCGAGACACGATTGAAATCGCCAGGAATCGTCTGCTTCAGCGCGCTCGCCGCAACGGCGAAGCGCAGCGCGGCCTCAGGGCTGCGGCCGGTCACAAGTCCGTAGATCAGCCCGGCGGCGAAGCTGTCGCCGCCGCCGATCCGGTCGACCAGGCGGACGTCATAGCGCTGGCTCCGGTGCATTGTTTTCGTCCCCGCGTCCCAGAGTGCCGCGCTCCACCCGTTGTCGCTGGCAGACACGCTCTCGCGCAAGGTGATGGCGATCATCCCGGGCCCGAAGTCTCGAGTCACGCGCTCGGCTGCGTCACGGAAGCCATCGATGTTCAGTTCGCCAGTGGTGACGTCCGTTCCCTCGACATGCACGCCGAGCACGGACTGGAGGTCCTCCTCGTTGGCGATGATGACGTCCACGTCACGCATCATCGGCCCCATGACCTCCTGGGCCTGGGTCTCCGTCCACAGCTTCTTGCGGTAGTTCAAGTCAACGCTGACCTTCACGCCGGCCTTTCGCGCCGCCGTCATCGCACGTCGAGTGGCCTCGGCGCCGTTGCTGCCGAGCGCCGGTGTAATGCCGGTGACATGGAACCAGGCGGCACCTGCCATGACGGCGTCCCAGTTCACGGCCTCTGGCTTCATTTCGGCAATCGCGGAGTGCGCCCGGTCGTACACAACCGTGGAGGCGCGCTGGCTGGCGCCCGCCTCGGCGAAGTAGATGCCGACGCGCTGACCGCTGCGCACGATGTGGTCGGTGCGAACGTTCTCGGCTCGCAGCGCCTTGATCGCCGCATCGCCGATCGCATGTTTCGGTAGCGCGGTGACGTAGTGACTCTCGAGGCCGAACTGGGCGAGGCTGACGGCGACATTGGCCTCGCCGCCGCCGAACGTTGCCGACAGCACCGGTGACTGGAAGAAGCGCTCGAATCCCGGCGGGCTCAGCCGCAGCATGATCTCGCCGAATGTCACCACCCTGGGCATCGCGCTCAACTCCTCGCTGATTTGACGTTCGCGACGACGCGTTCCGCGTTCGCGCGCAAGAGACCGTAATTGGACGAGGCAATGGCAGACGCGTCCAGAAGCGCCGTGCCGATGCCGACCGCCACCGCGCCGGCCCGGATCCAGTCACCGGCATTGTCGAGCGTGACGCCGCCGGTCGGCATCAGCTTCACATGCGGGAGTGGACCGCGCACGTCCTTGAAAAACGAGGGCCCGAGCGACGTCGCCGGGAAGACCTTGACGACGTCCGCGCCCGCGTCCCAGGCATCGAGAATCTCGGTGGGCGTGAAGCATCCGGGCATGGCCGGCACGCCGCCCGCGTGGGCGGCCGCGATGATCGCGGGACGTGAGACGGGACTGACGATGAACTGGGCGCCAGCGTCGATGACGCGGGCCGCGGTATCGGCGTCGAGAATCGTGCCGGCGCCGAGGATGAACCCGCTCGGGAGGGTCGGTGCCAGTTGGCGGATCAGATCCACGGCGCCCGGGACCGTCATCGTGATCTCGAGCGCCCTGATACCACCCGCGCCGATGGCATCGACGACCGCGCGTAGTTTGTCCGGTTCCTTCATTCGGATCACGGCCACCACGCCGGCCTGTTCAATCGACTGGACGGTCTCGGGGATGCTCATTTGCTGTCGTGAATCCATCGGTGCGCCGGGTCCTCGTGCAGGGCGAGCTTGCGATGCTCCCCGGCCATGCCCCACAGGTAGTAAAGCCTGTAGCCGGGCGGGGATGACACCGGATGATAGCCGTAAGGGAGCAGGACCGTGTCGCCGTCGCGCACCGAATGCGTCACGCACTCACCATCGGTGGTGTACAGCATCTGCTGGCCGAAACCCTGCGGTGGATCGACGCGATAGTAGTAGACCTCCTCGAGGCACGGTTCGCCGTCGCGTCCGTCGTGCTTGTGCGGTGGGAAACTGCTCCAGTTCCCGGGCGGGTTGAACGTCTCGCCGACCATGAGGCGCGTGACGTGCTCGTCGTCTACGAAGATGTTGTGCACCTCGCGCGAGTAGTTGCCGCGGCCGCGATCGTTCACCTGGACCTGGTCGGGCCCGACGACAGTCGCCTCATTGCCCGATGCCGCCGGCGTCGAGAAGATCACGGCTTCGAAGGGGGCGCTCGCCAGGATCTGCAGGGACGTGTCCGGGGGCAAGTAGAGCGCCGTGGCGCGCTCAGTGAAGACGTCGTCGCGCTTGACGTCCCATTGGCGGTCGCCGACCGTGAACCGGGCCCGGCCCTTCTGGACGACCAGGACGGCCTCCTCGCCAGGAATGAGCAGGTCTGCCGTGGCGCCGGCGTCGAGCTGCACGCGACGGGTGGAGAGTTCCGTGGCGCCAGCCTCGCCGCGGCGCTGCAGCGTCTGGACACCGGGAGTGCGGGGAATTCTGAAGAGGGTCTGGTTCAACATGGTATGTCCACTTTGCTAGCGTAGGTTACTGTCTGGACGTTCCGCTCATCAAGCGTTTGTAGGGGCGGTTCGCGAACAGCCCCGTGGCGATCGGCTTGACACGAGTGAAACCGTGCTGGCAAGATGCGCGCGTCATTTATCAGCGGCTCCGCCAGGTGGTATGTCCACTATGTCAAATGTAACCCGTAGGCGATTTATTCACACGACCGCAGCCGCCGTTCCCGCCCTGGCGCTCTACGAGCACCTCGGCGCGTGGCAGAACACGACAGCGGATCCGTGGTCGCGCGCAGATGCGATCGTCCGCTCGATCGTCGTTCCGAAGTTTCCGGCGCGGGACTTCGACATCACCAAATACGGCGCGGTCGGGGATGGCAAGGCATCGTGCACCGCGGCGATCCGCAAGGCGATCGAAGCCTGCGCGGCGGCCGGCGGCGGCCAGGTGATCGTCCCCGATGGACGATTTGTCACGGGCGCCTTGACCCTGAAGAGTAACGTCAACCTGCATCTCGCCGACAAGGCGACGCTGGCGTTCAGCGCCGACCATCGTGAGTATCCGATTGTCTTCACCCGATGGGAAGGCGTCGAACTGATGAACGTTTCGCCCTTCATCTACGCCTTCGAGCAGCAGAACATTGCGATCACCGGGCGCGGCACGCTGGACGGACAGGCGGATGCCGATCATTGGTGGCAGTGGCGGCTGGCGAGTCCAGGTACTCCTGGTCGCGACCGTGCCGCCCGAAACCGGCTGATCGACATGCAGGCCAACGCGGTCCCCGTGGCAAAGCGTGTGTTCGGCGCGGACGATTACCTGCGCCCCAACTTCATCCAGCCGTATCGCAGCCGCAACATCCTGATCGAGGGCGTCACGATCGTGAACTCCCCGATGTGGGAGATTCACCCGGTCCTCTGCGAAAGCGTCACGGTGCGGAACGTGATGATCCGCAGCCATGGTCCGAATAACGACGGGTGCAATCCCGAGTCGTCGAAGAACGTGTTGATCGAGGGCTGCACCTTCGACACGGGTGACGACTGCATCGCCCTGAAGTCCGGGCGGAACGACGACGGACGACGCATCAACGTACCGGTGGAGAACGTCGTCATTCGCGGCTGCACGATGAAAGACGGACACGGTGGCGTCGTCATCGGCAGCGAGATCTCCGGCGGCGCCAGGAACGTGTTTGCAGAGAAATGCGTCATGGACAGTCCGCAGCTGGACCGGGCCCTCCGCATCAAGACCAACGCGGTGCGCGGCGGACTCATCGAAGGCATCTACATGCGTGACGTCACCGTCGGGGAGGTCGCCGAAGCGGTGGTGACGATCAACTTCTTCTACGAGGAAGGCGAAGCGGGCAAGTACATCCCCGTCGTGCGTGACGTCGACGTCCGCAACGTCACCAGCCGCAAGAGCCAGTATGCGCTGCTGCTGCGCGGCTTCAAGAACGCGCCGATCTCGGGCGTTCGTATTCAGGATTGCGTCTTCGACGGCGTCGCGAAACCTGATCTGCTCGAGAACGTCAAGGGCGTCGAGCTGAAGAATGTGAAGGTGAACGGTAAGGTGCGGAACGAAGTGATCAGCGCGTAGAACTCAGCGCGCCGACTTCCAGCGGTCGTATTCCTTCTCGACAAGGGCGCGCGGCCAGGTGCCGAACCAGGCGTATCCGTCGCGCCGTTCCTGCTCGATCTCGGCCAGTTGATAGCGGATCACCCCGTCGCGGCCCGAGAAGATGGGTCGATTGGTGCCGAGCTCATAGAAACGGGCCCACCGCCCGTCTTCCTGCCGCACGGCACGCAGCCAGGTCACTGCTGCGTCCACCGCGCCCACGATGGCAGGGGTCGACGGTTGTCGCATCAGGAAGCGCACAACGCCGGTGGTCTCGGCCCCACTCAACGAGACGTGCTCGTAGGTTCGGGCGGGGCGTGGCTCGAGTGTGACGGCATCATGCTGGGCACACCAGGCGGTCAGCGTCCCCTTCACAGTGATCTGGGTCTTCAGGATCACATCCACGGCGCGGCGCACGGCGTCTGCGGCCTTGCCGCGACGCTCGGCATCAACGTAGGTGAAGGGCGCCTTACCGACCGCAACGTCCTCCATGACCATCACGACATTGATCATGGCGTTGTCGTTGAAGGTGATGTGGCGCGAGTAATCGTTGCGCAGCGGGTAGAACTGCGGCCATCCACCATTCGGGTATTGCGCGGCAAGCAGGTAGTCGATGCCCTTCGTGGCCGCGGCCCGGTAGGTTTCTCCCGGCACTTGCGAAAGCAGCCTGATCTGGGTCGTCGTCGCGCCGTTGTCGATGGTGGCGTCGGGCCGGGCGGGGACGTCTGCCTTCGGCGCCTCCATCATGTCGATGTCCTTCGGCCAGCCGCCGGACTCGCGCTGAAAACGGAGGACGTTGTCGGCGACGGCTCGCGCCTCCGGCGACGTGTACCAGGGAGCTGGTTGTTCGAGGACGTCCTGCCACCGCACGCGCGCCGGCGCCTGCGCGCAAACGTGAGCGGCGGCAGAGGCAATCAGGACGATGAGTCCGAACAGCGGCTTACGCATTGAGCACCAGCACGCCGGGGACGCGAAGGTGTTGCGATCGCACGTCCAGTTCAATCGATGGCCATCCTGTCGTCGTAGTCAGAACCTCGATGCTCCCGTCCTGTTGCAGGAGGCAGGTCTCTTCGATCTTGGTGCCGGTAATGGTCGGATTCCAGGCGAGCGCCTGGGGCGCTCGGATGATTTCGCTGGACCCTGGATGCGCAACCCATTCGCGGGACCGATACGCAATCACACCGCCTTGGTGGTGCCGCCGTTCCTCACCCGGAAAGCCGGCATTGGCATACGCCACCTGTGCGGCCGTGAACAGTTCGGCACCGGTGGCGCCGGGTACGGATGCCGTCAACAACGCGCCGAGGACATCGGCCGTCAACCGCGTCCGGCGATCGAGTTCCTCGTTCGCCCGCACGCTGACGATTCGTGTGAGCGCGGTGATGAGTCCGTCGCGCTCGGCGCAGACGGCTATCAGCAGCCGGTCCTTCCACACGCGGTTGGTGGGTGCCGGGTGGCGGAAGGCCGCGATTCGATCATCGGCGCCGACGAGCAGCACTGCAGGGGCGCAGGTTTGCACTGAGCAGCGCACATCCCAACCCGCTGCGCGATGTCATGTTCTGTGAGACCCGGCTCGAGCGTCCGGACGACCGACCCGACAACCGTCGCGGCGTCCTGGCAAAGCGATCGGTATCTCGGGAGTTCACCTTCATCGAGCGCCTGGCGCAGGGACGAGATCGCGGGCTCGAGGAGCCGCGCGTGAGTTGAGGGCAGGTCGGCTCCCAGCCCCGCGCTGCCGGCGGCTTCAACGGCAATTCTGTAGAGCAACGCGGGATCCTGGCGCTCATCCTCCCAGGGGAAATCGAGCACGGCGAAATCCAACCCGTCCAGCGACTCCTTGGAGATGCGCGCACTCTCGATCGTGTTCGCGAGCAGGTAGCGGCGTCTGTCCGCCGTCACCATCAGGGTCGCCACCCCGTTTTCGCGCAGCGCATCGATACGATTGCTGCCGCCGGCCGACAGCCAACTGAAGTTGTGCTGTGTCGTCAGGAGCACCGCCGAAAGGCCCTGTTCCCGCGCCAGCGCGGCCAGCAGATCGGCTTTTCTCCCGACCTCTTCGAACCGAGCTGTGCGGAATCCTCTTGCGTCCGGGTGCATGAAGTGGCTATACCAATACCACGTCCAAAGGAGAAGTTCAGATGCGAATCGCTCTACTCGGGCTCGCCGTCTCCGCCCTGCTCGCCGGCGGAATGCTCCAGGCACAGGAGAAGCCCTCCGCGCCTCAGCCGCCGACGCCACAGAAACCGGGCCGGAGCGAGCCGAATTTCCAGTGGCCCTCGATCGCGCCCGGTGTCGACTACACACTGCCGACAGAAGCCGAGATCAAGGCGCCGCTCGACCGCGTCCGCGATTTCTTCGTGAAGTCAACGCCGTATCGCATCATCGACACCGCAACCGGAGCGCCCGTCACTGACCTGACGACCCCGTCCAAGACCGTAGGCATCGACCTCCGGGAAGGGGAGTTCAACGACTGGACCTATTCGATCGGTGTGACGCTGGCCGGCATGCTCCACGCCGCCGACGTCACGGGCGACAAGTCCTTCGAGGCCTACACCTACAAGAACTTCGACTTCATCTTCGATCACATCGAATATTTCCGAGCCCAGGCGAAAGCGTTTGGGCCGCAGCCTTACGGTTACCGGCGACTCGTGGACATGCACGAGCTGGACGACTGCGGCGCGATCGGCGCGGCGCTGATCAAGACCTACAAGCGGACGAAGGACCCACGCTATAAGCCGGTCATCGACCTGATCGCGGATTTTGTCTCCAACAAGATGCAGCGCATGCCGGATGGAACGCTGTCCCGCCCACGCCCGCATCCGGTCTCGGTGTGGGTGGACGATCTCTATATGAGCGTCCCCTTTCTCGCGCAGATGGGTGACCTCACCGGGGAATCGAAGTACTTCGACGATGCCGCGAAGCAGGTGATCCAGTACTCGGAGCGCCTGATGAACCCCACGACCGGGCTCTTCGATCACTCGTGGTTCGCGCACGAGCCGAATGACCCCAAGTTCTACTGGGGCCGCGGCGCCGGCTGGGCGCTGATGGCAACGGCCGAACTACTGAGCGTGATGCCTGAAGGTCATCCCCGCTACAAAGAAGTGCTGGAGATCTATCGCCGTGGCGCAAAGGGGGCGGCCGCCGTCCAGAGCGGAACCGGCATGTGGCATCAACTGCTCGACAAGACCGACAGCTATCTCGAGACGTCCGCGTCGGCGATGTTCACGTTCGCGATTGCCCGCGGCGTCAATCGCGGCTGGCTCCAGCCGGTCTATGGCCCGGTCGCGCAGGCAGGGTGGCGCGCGGTCGAACAGCGGGTTCGCCAGGACGGTACGCTCGACGGCGCCGTCGTCCAGACCACCGCGGCCTACGATGCGGTGTATTACTACAACCGTCCAACCGACACGAAGGCGATGCAGGGGTTCGGTGCGGTCCTGATGGCCGGCGCCGAAGTCACGACAATGCTGCGGAGCTTCGAGGTTCAGAAGCGGCTCAACACCTTCCACTACTTTCCAAAGAAGCAGTAACCATGACGATCCGTAGCGCGCTCGTATTCGCCGGTCTCTGGGTGGTCGCCTCGCAGGGGACGCCGCCCACCCGCAACGTCACCGTGGTCAACCCCATCGACGTCGAGCGTCCAGCCGAGACGATCACGCTCGCCGCACCGGCGCTGCTCGAGGCGCTGCAGGTGAAGGACGTGCGCACCGTGCGCGTCCGCGACGCGAAGTCCGGCCAGGACCTGCTGACCCAGGCCGTGGACCTGAATGACGACGGCACGTTCGACGAGTTGATCTTCCAGGCCGACATTGCGGCCAGCGAGACACGCCGTTTCAGCCTGACCGTGGGGGAGCGCCGCATCCCGACGCGCGAGGAGTACCGGGCCTACGGCCGGTTCAATCGCGAGAGGCGTGACGACTTCGCGTGGGAGAACGATCGCGTCGCGCATCGCATGTACGGCGCCGCGCTCGAGACCTGGGCGCAGGAGCCGTTGACGAGCAGCGGCCTCGATGTCTGGGTGAAGCGCACGCGCCGCCTCGTAATCAACGACTGGTACATGATCGACGACTATCATCGCGACACTGGTGACGGAGCGGACCTCTATTCCGCCGGCCGGACCCGCGGTTGCGGCGGCAGCGGGCTGCTGGCCGGCGGCAAGCTGTTCTCGCCACCGAACTTCCGCAACACGCGAGTGCTGGCGCAGGGTCCGATCCGGGTGCTGTTCGAATTGATGTACGAGCCCTGGGACGCCGGCGGCGCGAAGGTCACCGAGACGAGGCGCGTCACCCTCGATGCCGGGAGTCACGTGAACCGGTTCGACCTCACGTTCCAGCCCGGGCCTTCACCTGGCACCGAGCTCGCCGCCGGGGTGCGCATCAATCCCGGCCAGGCGGCGCAGCCGACGCTGGCGTCGGGCGTTCTGCGGACGTGGGAGCCCCTGAAACAGGATGGCCATCTGGGATGCGCGGTGATCGTGCCGGGAATGACGCGGTCGCTGGTCCTCGATGGCAATACCCTGGCGGTCGCGCCGCTCGCTGGCACCGGCGCGACGACGTACTACTCCGCGTCGGCGTGGGATCGCGGCGGCGACATCAAAGACGTCGCGGCATTCGACGCCTACCTGGCGCGCGAAGCACGGCGCCGGCAGGCCCCGGTACGAATTCAGCTCGAGAGCCGCTGAAAAAGAGGATTGCGCTGTTGACATGGTTCAACAGCAAGTGGTATTACCTCTCTGCCCGGACGGCGCTCAAGCTCGTCCGTTCCATTTCTTCAGGAGGCCTGCATGTTCGCGCGTAAGGGGCTCGCTGCACTCATGGCGGTGATGCTCGCCTTTGTTGGCAGCACGCTGTCCGCCCAGGAATTCCGCGGCTCGGTGCGCGGCACGGTGACCGATGCGACGGGGGCGGTGCTGCCCGGCGTCACGGTGACGGTGAGCAACATCGAGACGAAGGTCGCGCAGACGGCGGTGACCGACGGCGAGGGGCGATTCCAGATCCTGTACCTGAACCCCGGCACCTACTCGGTGACGGCGGAGTTGTCCGGCTTCAAGAAGTTCGTCCACGCGCAGGCGCGGGTCGGCGTGGCCGATGCGCTGCGCGTCGACGCCGTCATGCAGCCCGGCGGGGTCGAGGAAGTGGTGACGGTCACCGCGGAAACGAGCCTGCTCAACACCAGCAGCGGCATCAGCGGCACGACGGTGGATGCGAAGCAGATCGCGGAGCTGCCGCTCGGTGACGGCACCGCCTACATGCTGACGCGCCTCGCGCCCGGCATCATGGATACGTCCGACCTGCACTTCTCACGCCCCGCCGACAACGGCAACCTCGCCGGTGTGGTGGCCAACGGCGCCCAGGGCGGCAACGAGTTCACCATCGACGGCGCGCCGAACATGGGCAGCGCGGGTGGCTCGAAGGGTGTGGGCTTTTCTCCGCCCTCCGGTGCGATCTCGGAGTTCAAGGTGCAGACGAGCGCGTTCGACGCGCAGACGGGGCACACGGCCGGCGCGGTGGTGAACCTGGCGCTGAAGAGCGGCACCAACCGGTTCCGCGGCGAAGGCGCCTATTTCAATCGTAACGACAAGCGATCCGCGACGCCGCTGCTCACCGAGCGGAACAACGGAGAGAAGCCGACCCGTGAGTACAACCGCTATACCGGCACGCTGAGCGGCCCGATCATCCGCAACAAGACGTTCTTCATGGGCTCCTACGAGCACCTGCGCGACGTGCAGCCCGAGCCGGCGAGCTACACCGTGCCGACCGCGCTGATGCGGCAGGGCAACTTCAGCGAGTTCACGAACCTCGTTTACGACCCCGCGACGGTCACCAGTGGCGGCGTGCGATCACCGTTTGCGAACAACATCATCGATCCGAGCCGGATCAATCCGATTGCCGCCGCCTACTCGGCGCTGTATCCGCTGCCGAATCGGCCGGGGACGTCGGCCAACTATTTCACCAACCAGCTGCGGCCCTACGACTACAACTCCGGCATGGGACGCGTCGATCACAACGTCAACAACGCCAATCGCCTCTACGCGACCGTCTACTGGAACAAGCGCCAGGAAGACCGCTACAACTGGGCGGCCGGCGCGGCCAACGCCGACGCGGATGGCGTGATCAACGGCATCCCCGTGACCCAGGGCTTCGACTACCGCACCAACACGGGCGTAACGCTCGGCTATACGTCGACACTGTCGCAGACCACGCTGTTCGACATGCGCGGGAGCTGGGCGAAGTTTGGCGAATGGCGCGATCCGGCCGCCAACATCGACCCGGCCGCCGCACTCGGCTTTTCAGGCACGGCGCTCCAGGTGATGCGCGGCTACGAATACCTGCCACTGTTCACCTTCGGCCAGTTCAGCACCTCGAACGAAGGATCGACGATCTCGTCGCTGGGTGCGCGGCGCTCCGACTGGAGCCAGGGCTTCGATCAGCCGATGCAGACCTACTCGGTGCAGCCGACGCTGACCAGGATCTGGGGCGCGCATAGCGCCCGGGTCGGCTACGACTTCCGTCAGCAGGTGTGGGACGTCACCAACGAGGGCTACATCGGCGGCCGCTACAGCTTCAACGGCGCCTACACGCGGCTGAACAACTCGGCCACGCAGAACGACCGGGCCCAGTCCTATGCGCAGTTTCTGCTTGGCTTGCCGACCGCCGCCACCGGCACGGTCGCGAGCGCGGGGGGGAACATCAGCCAGTTCGATATCGCGGCCGAAGGCGAATTCAGCCAGATGTATCACCACTTCTTCGTGCAGGACGACTGGCGGGTCAGCGACCGCCTGACAGTGAATGCCGGGCTGCGTTTCGAGATCAACAACGGGATGCGCGAAGCAGAGAACCGCAACCTGGGCGGCTACGACTACGTCACGGCCAGCCCGATCGAGGCCCAGGCCCAGGCCGCCTACGCGCGCAATCCGATCCCGCAGATTCCCATCGCTGATTTCCGCGTCACCGGTGGTCTCCTGTTCGCCGACGGCGCGGTGAACGAGACCGTGACCAAGTGGCTGCCGCGCGTCGCGGCAGCCTACATGCTTGGCGAAAAGACCGTACTCCGCGGCGGCGTTGGCCTCTTCTCGTACGACTACTTCTTCGAGAACCGCAACCAGGCGGGTTATGCGCAGGCAACCCCGGTGCTGGTCACGAACGACAGCGGGATCACGTTCACCGGGGCCAACCTCTCCAACCCGATCCCGAGCGGACAGCTGATCGAGCCGGTGGGATCTGCCAACGGCCTGTCCAGCCAGCTCGGACAGGCCCTGGGGACCCTCTATTCACCTGAGCGCGCTGCGCCCTACTACACGCGCTGGGAGATGGCCCTGCAGCACGACATCGGCGGCGGCTGGGTCGCGGGCTTTACCTACCTTGGCTCGCGCGGCACCAACCTGCCGGTCGTCCAGCAGGTGAACAATGTCCCCCTCGAGTACCTCTCGACGTCGCGTTCCTTTGACAGCGCGACGAGTTCCGTCTTGACCGGGAACGTCCCCAACCCATTCGCCGGCCTGTTGCCGGGGAGCACGATCAACGGGGCGAACGTCCAGCGCCAGCAGCTGTTGCGGCCGTACCCGCACTTCGCTGCGTTCGCGCAGGAGGGATACGAGGGATCCGACCGCTACCACGGTGCGACCATCCAGCTGCAGAAGCGGTTCAGCAACGGCAACTCGATCTCGACCCAGTACACCCGGTCGTCGACGCGGGACTCGCTCAATTACCTGAACCCGCAGAACGGCGAACTCGAGGATCGCATCTCGCCGAACGACCGTCCGCACCGGTTCTCGATCGGCACGGTGTGGCACCTGCCGTTCGGCCGCGGCGAGCGCTACGGCTCGGACTGGAACCACCTCGTCGATGCGTTTTTCGGCGGCTGGCAGGCGACCAGCACCTACCAGTACCAGTCAGGCGCGCCCCTGCTCTGGGCCAGCGGCCTTTACTACAGTGAGAGCTGCGGCGATCCCAAGGACCTGAAATCAAACATCGGCGAGAAAGTCGCCGGTGGCATCGCCGGACTCGACGTGCCCGCCTGGGACGTCTCGTGCTTCTACTTCAACGATGCACCGGTGCAGGTCAATGGGGTGGTCAGCCCGGCCCTGCAGCGCGCCGATCCCCGCATCAATGTGACGAACAACGTCCGCTACCTCCCTTCGACGCTGCCGGACGTGCGGACCGATGATCTCCACCTGCTCGACCTCGGCATTTCGAAGAACTTCTCGCTGCCGCGCGGGATGCGCATGCAGTTGCGCTTCGAATGGATCAACGCGCTGAATTACACGGTCCTGTGGAACCCGAACCTGACGCCGACCAACGCGAACTTCGGATTCATCACCCAGGACCGTAACAACCCGCGCGACCTGCAGATCGGCTTGCGCTTCACGTTCTAACGATCCGCATGCATCCCGGGCGTATGGCGACGGACCTATAATCTGGTCAGACCACTTATGAGCGCCGCCATGCCCCGGGACAGAAAAGACGACAAGCCGGTGCGCGAGCCGGAAGGCAGCACCGAACAGGTGGTGTCGTACGTGCGCACCCTTATTGAACGAGGCGAGCTCCGGCCGGGTAACCGCTTGCCGGCCGAACGCGACCTGGCGACGCAGATCGGCGTGAGCCGTCCGACGGTTCGCGCCGGTCTCCGCGCGCTGTCGGCGATGGGCGTGGTCCAGTCGCGCCACGGATCCGGGACCTTCATTCCCTCAGGGCCCCCTTCGCTCGGGAGCGAGGCGCTTAGCCTCCAAGCCGCCCTGCACGGGTTCACGCGCGAAGAGATGTACGAAGCGCGCCGCATCCTCGAGGCGGGCGCGTCGGCCCTGGCGGCAAAGCGCGCCACGCCGGACCAGATCGCGACCCTCGCCGAGGAAGTCGCCGGGATGTTCGCGTCGATGGAGGACCCGCGCCTGTTCCTGGTTCACGACATCAACTTTCATCGTGCCGTGGCAGCGGCTTCCGGTAATCCGATCGTGGCCTCGCTGGTCGAAATGGTTTCGGCCCTCTACTACGAACGCCGGCGGGATACGGCCGGTCGCGCCAGCGACAGGGACTTGAGAGACGCGGCTGAGATGCACCGTAAGATCTACCAGGCGATTCGTGCCCACGACGCCCAGACGGCACGCGACATGATGGAAGCACACTTGATCCAGGCGAGCGCACACCAGGCACAGGAGGTCAGCGACGCCGACGTCGCGTCTACGGCGGCGCCCGTCGTGTCCCGCGCCCGCCCCCGCCGTCGTCAGGCCTCGTAGTGGCGAATCTTTTCGATCTGTCCGGTCGCGTCGCCGTTGTCGTCGGGGGGACGAGTGGGATCGGTCGCGCGTTGGCGCTTGGGTTCGCCGATGCCGGGGCCGACGTTGTGAGCGTAGGGCGACGCGCGCCGCTCGTGGACGAGGTGGCCGCGGAGATCGAGGCCCGGGGCCGGCGCACTATCCGGATGCCGGCCGACACGAACGACACCGCCTCTCTCGAGCGAGTGAAGGACGCCGTCCTTCAGGAATTCGGTCGGGTCGACATCCTGCTCTGCGCCGCCGGGATCACGAAACGCGTCCCGACGCTCGAGATGGCCGACGAGGACTGGCAGCGGATCATGGATACGAACATCACCGGTACGCTGCGCAGCTGCCAGGTGTTCGGGCGCGAGATGGTAGCAAAGCGGTCGGGGCGAGTCATCACGATCGCATCCCTGTCGTCGTTCGTGGGGCTGTTTGAAGTGGCGGCCTACGTGGCGAGCAAATCCGCCGTGGCGGGCCTGACGAGAGCGCTCGCGGTGGAATGGGCGCCTTTCAACGTGACTGTGAATGCGATCGCACCCGGGGTATTCAGGACGGATATGAATGCCGCCCTGCTGGAGTCGCCGCGTGGGCAGGAATTTCTGATGCGAACACCGATGAAACGGTTCGGCAACATCCAGGAACTTGTCGGCGCCGCTGTGTACCTCGCGTCTGACGCCGCGTCGTTCGTGACGGGTCATGTGTTGGCCGTCGACGGCGGCTTTCTCGCGAGCGGAGTCAACCAGTGAGGGCGGTGCTCGTGATCAGCGAGCGCGACAATGTCGCGACCGCGCTCCAGCCGCTCCACCTGGGCCAGGCGGTCGATGTCGGCGGTTACATCGTCACCGTCGCGGAGCCAATCGCCTCCGGTCACAAGGTCGCCTTGCGCCGCATCGCCACCGGCGAGTCGGTCATCAAATATGGCAGCCCGATCGGTACGGCGACGCTCGTGATCGAACCCGGCGCGCACGTGCACACGCACAATGTCGCGAGCAGCCGGGGCCGCGGTGACCTCGGGGCCGCAACCGATGAGCCGTTGCCGCGCCTGGCCGAGCCACCCGACGAGGCGTCCAATCGAACCAACGGGACCCCCACACGTGCCGTCACCAAATAGCTCGACTCGCCCCGGTTTTCTCGGCTACCGCCGTGCGGACGGCCGCGTCGGCACGCGCAATCACGTCCTGGTGGTGCCGACGGTCATCTGTTCGTCGGTCGTCGCCGAACGCATTGCCGCGGCTGCCGCGCCGGTGTCGGTCGCATTGCCGCATCTCGCCGGCTGCGGTCAGCTCGGTCCGGACATGCGCGTGACACACGAAACGCTGTCGGCCTACTGTGCACATCCCAAACGTCGGCGCGGTGCTCGTGATCGCGCTCGGGTGCGAGCAGGTCGTGGCGCAGCATCTTGCCGACGCGGCGCGCCGACTTGGCAAGCCGGTCGAGATCCTGGCGATTCAGTCGGAGGGCGGTACTGTCCGTTCGACTGAAAAGGGCCGCCTGATCGCGCAATCGCTTGCCGGCACGCTGTCGACGCAGGAACGGGTGTGGTGCGACGTCTCCGAACTGATCCTGTCGCTCAAGTGCGGCGGATCCGATTACACGTCAGGGCTCGCCTCGAACCCCACGCTCGGACGCGTGACCGACCGGCTCGTCGAGCTCGGCGGAACGGCCGTCCTCGGTGAGATTGCCGAGATCATGGGGGCCGAACATCTGCTGGCGTCCCGCGCCTCCTCGCCGGGAACCGCGACGCAGCTGATCCAGATCATCACCCGCGTCGAGACCGAGGCGCGCGCACTTGGTCTCGATATCAGGGGCACGCAGCCGTCCCCTGGCAACATCCGCGGTGGTCTGACGACGATCGAAGAGAAGTCGCTCGGTGCCACTCACAAGGGTGGCGAGCGCGCACCGCTGGCCGACGTCGTGGCCTACTCGGCGCCGATCACGCGCAAGGGGCTGACGGTGATGGATACGCCCGGGCTCGACGTCGAGTCGGTCACCGGGATGGTTGGTGGCGGCGCACAGGTCGTCGTCTTCACGACCGGCCTCGGCACACCCACCGGAAATCCGATCGCACCCGTCATCAAGATCACCGGGAACATGCGCACCGCGCGCCAGATGGCCGACAACATCGATCTCGATGTCAGCGGCATCATGGACGAGACCGAAACGCTCGACCAGGCGGCCGAGCGTCTGTTTGCGGAGGTGCTCGACGTGGCGTCCGGGCGGGAGACGAAGGCCGAAACACTCGGCCACCGTGAGTTCGCGATTCACCGCCGCAACCCGACGATTTAGCGCCGGCCGACGGCGCGGAGCCTTCATGATCGACGCCCAACGCGACCCGCGAACCACTGCCGCTGCGCCGCCTGCAGCGGGCCAGACCGGTTACGTCCGCTGGATCATCTGCTCGCTGCTGTTTTTCGCCGCGACCATCAACTACGTGGACCGGCAGGTCATCGGGATCCTGAAGCCGACGCTGCAGGCCGAATTCGGCTGGAGCGAGATCGACTACGCCGACATCATCTTTGCTTTCCAGCTCGCCTACGCGGGCGGGTTCCTGATTGCCGGCCGGATGATGGATCGCATCGGCGCCCGTGTCGGTTTCACGATTGCGATCGTGCTGTGGAGCCTGGCGGCGATTGCGCACGCGGAGGCGACGGTGTTTGGTCCGGCGGCCGCGACCGTTCTCGGGCTGATCGGACTCACCTACTCTGCGTCGGTCGCCGGCTTCATGGTGGCGCGATTCGCGCTCGGGCTTGGTGAGGCCGGTAATTTCCCCGCCGCGATCAAGGTCACGGCGGAGTGGTTCCCCAAACGGGAGCGCGCCCTCGCCACGGGGATCTTCAACTCCGGCACCAACGTCGGCGCCCTGGCGACGCCGCTGGTCGTGCCGTGGATCACGCTCTCGTTCGGCTGGTACTGGGCCTTCGTCGCCACCGGTGCGCTCGGCTTTCTGTGGCTGGCCTTCTGGCTGCCGATGTACCGGCGGCCGGAAGAGCACCCGCATCTGAGCGCCGCGGAACTGGCGCACATCCGCAGCGATCCGCCCGATCCCTGCGGTCCAGATTCCGTGGGGCAAGCTCCTGGGGTATCGACAGACCTGGGCGTTCATGGCGGGGAAGTTCCTGACCGATCCGGTCTGGTGGCTTTACCTGTTCTGGATCCCCGACTTCCTCTATCGCAATCACGGCATCGACCTCAAGACGATCGGCCTGCCGCTCGTCGCGATCTACCTCGTGGCGGACGTGGGCAGCATCGGCGGGGGCTGGCTGTCTTCGATGCTCATCAAACGCGGCTGGAGCGCGAATGGAGGCCGCAAGCTGGCGATGCTGTTGTGCGCGCTCGCGGTCCTGCCGATGGTCTTCGCGTCGGGTGCGAAGGACCTGTGGGTCGCGGTTGGCCTCGTGAGTCTCGCGGCGGCGGCCCATCAAGGCTGGTCGGCGAACCTGTTCACGACGGTGTCCGACATGTTCCCGCGCAAGGCCGTCGGCTCCGTCGTCGGGCTGGGCGGCATGGCGGGTGCCGTCGGCGGCATGCTGATCGCGAAGCTGACCGGCTACATCCTGGACGCGACCGGCAGCTACATGCCGGTGTTCTTCATGGCCGCGTTTGCCTATCTCGTCGCGCTGGTCGTGATCCACATCCTGGTGCCGAGGATGGAACCTGCGCAGATGTGAGAACGAAGGGGCATCTCAGGATGCCCCCTTCTCGAACTTCTCCGCAAACTTCTTGCGCTGCTCGAGACTGCCGAGCATCAGCAGCACGGCGCCGGCGTCGAGCGGCGTTTTGCCCGTGAGTTGCGTCACGAGCGTGCCGCCGCGGTCCAGGGCCACGACGCTCATGCCGGTGGCACTTCCAATCCCCGAGTCGGCCAGGCGCTTGCCGCTCAGTGCCCCCGGAACAGTAATCGAAAAGAGCTCCACGCCTTCGCCCAGAACGACGAGGCGGTAGCCGCGCAACAGTGACATTACGGCTTCGACCCCGAGCGTGGTGTAGCTGATGGCGAAATCCGCCCCGGCGCGGTGAATGGCCTCGACGTTCCGTTCGTGCGTGATTCGGCTGACGATCCGCAGCGACGGGTTGAGCCGCCGGCAGTAGACCGCCAGGTAGATATTCATCGCATCGTCGTTGGTCGTGAGGAGCACGGACGAGGCGTCGTGGATGCCGGCCTGCTCGAGCAGCCGCCGATCCGCCGCGTCGCCAGTGAAGAGGGTGGCGCCGTATTCGCCCATCGGTGCGAGAGCCTGCGGGCTGCGATCGACGGCGTGAACCCGCGCGCCCTTCCGCATCAAGGCTCGTCCCGCGGCAACGCCGACTTTGCCGGCGCCGATGATGAGCACGGGCAGGGCCGCGCGTGCCGTTGGCGGCGTCAACGCATTGAGCGCGGCGACCTGCGCTTCCGTCCCGGCCAGCACGATCACGCTGTCGCTCTGGATGATCGAGTCGGGGAACGCGGGGCGGAGCTTGCCGCGATCCCACATCCCGACCACGCTGACGCCCGTCCGTTCGCGGAGATGGGTATCCCGCACCGTCTGCCCGGCGAGCGTGGTGTCGCGGGCCGGGAGCTCCGCGATCTGCAGTCCGCGGTAGTCGCCGATGACGTGCGCATCGTTGTCGCCGGTGTCGGTGCGGTTGGCGAGGTATTCGCCGAGCTGGTGCTTGAGCGGCAGCACGTGCGTGGCGCCACTGAGCTCGAGGACGTCAATCGAGTCCTCCTCTTCGACGATCGCCGCGATCATCAGCTTGGGCGCTGCCTCGCGCGCCGTGATCGTGATGTTGGTGTTGACCGTGTCTTCGCAGTTGGCCAGCAAGAGCCGGGCGCCGGCCGCGTTGACCTTGCGATAGGTAGCGCTGTTGTCGTTCTCGCCGGCGATGACCGACAGGCCGTCCCCAATCATCCGCGCCGCGAGCGTCGGATCCGGTTCGATGACGTAGTACGGGATGTGTTCGGAGCGCAGCCGCTCGATCAGGCTGCGGGCGATCGGATCGAACTCGGTGAGGATCACGTGCCCGCGCGTGTCTTTGGGCACCTCGCGCGGAGCCCGCTGGCGCACGCGCGCCTCGAGCCACGGCGCATAGAACAGGCTGATGAACATGAACGGCAGCATCACGAGGAGCAGCACGACGCCCGACATCAGGACGATGATGCTGAACAGGCGACCGGTGTCACTGGTGAAGGTGATGTCACCGAAGCCGAGCGTCGTCATCACGACCAGCGTCCAGTAGAAGCCGGTGATCCAGGAATGCTGTTCCCCCTCGACCTGGACCTTGATGATGTGGAAGACGATCGCGTAGATCGTGATGAGCGTCAGGAGCGTGAGGATGTATTTGAGCAGCGTGCGCACGTTGCTGCGGGCTTCACGATCACCGACGAGATAGGCGAGCTGGCTGCTGGTGAATTTCATAGGGGCGGTCGGCCGGGTATACTGTACTTCTTCAGTACCGCCGCACACACCCTTCGGGCCGGAGTGGTGAAACTGGCAGACGCGCGGGACTCAAAATCCCGTTTCCTTCGGGAAGTGTGGGTTCGACCCCCACCTCCGGCACCAATCAAACCAGGCGATTGCGCGCGCCGTGCCTGTCGGCTCAGCGTTCCATCTTCTGCTTGATGTTCGCGAGCGACGCCTGCATCGCAGCTTCTGCCTCGGCCCGCACTTTGCCCCGGATCACCGATGATCCGAAACCGGCGAGGCCGTCTGATCGGCTGCGATTGACGTTGGCGAACCAGAATCCTTCCCCCCGAGCGGGGTCGGGCACAAGGAGTCGCAGTTCAAGGGCCGTCCAGAAGTAGTGACTGGCGTACAACATCTTCGAGACCACCGCGACGTGCGACTTCTGGTCAGCAATCGTCAAATGACTGATGCGAATGGTTGGCTTGAGCCCAAATTTAAGATTCTGCCAATACAGGAAGGACTCGGCGTTCGGCAGCTTCACCTTGGGGAACTCGAGAAGATACCTTTTGAGATCGGGCAGATGAGTGGTCAGGAAGGGCATGCCCTTGACCATGGCCTCGAACTCCTGCGCGACATAGGTAGGGCGTTTCGCGTCACGGTACACAGCGAGCCGGCTATTTCCGCCCTCCAGGTATCCGACCACGTACTCATGCGCCAGCTTTCGTATCGATCGCTCCACATCCGCCGTTGCGGCGGGTTTCGACCAATCGGTTTCCTTTTGAATACGCAGCAACGCTGCTTCGCCTAATTTCAACTCGCAAGCGCCGACCTTGCAGGTCTTCAGGTCGGCGACGTCCTCTGGAGGAAGAGTGAGCTGGTCGAATTCTTCGAGCCGCGGCGGGTCGCTGATGCGCTTCGTCACCAGGAAGCTGGCGCCCTTTTCAAACGACTCGATGTCCTTCACGGCGCTCACGTAGCGAGCCATCGGTGCATTGACCCACACGGCACCGAAGATGGCGACCTCTTTCTCAGGATCGGTTTCGAGATGCCTCGTCAGGGGCTTTCCGGCAAGCAGTTGCTGATGCTCGTCCGCTGTCAGCTTCAGGTGGGACTTGATATATGGGTCGAGCGGGACGGGGAATGACGGCTGGGCGAGTACCGCGGCGAGGCCGGCCCCGGTCAGCAGGAGTACATGTCGTCCGGCGTTCAATCCCGTCCATCGAAATGGCATCATGCCCTCAGTCTATGAAACATCTGGTCCTAGTGCTCACGCTGCGGTCGAGCTCGCCTGGAATGGCCTTCCTCACTCACATCTCAGAAGTTCCTCACCAGCCGCTCAAGACATCGAGACCCGGCAGGGAGATGATGCCCACATGAAAGCCGCCGCAATCTCCGCTACCGCGTTCGTCATGCTGCTCGTCGCCGTCCTGCTCGGAACCCACCGGGCCGTCGAGGGGAAGGTCGACCCGACGGTGCCGGTGCCGGTGGAGACTACCGCTGCGCCCGCACCAGTCGAGCATGCCGGCGAGGGCTTCCTCTACGGCCGCGTCACGACCGAACAGGGCACCACGTACACGGGGCGGCTCCGCTTCGGACGCGACGAGGAGGCGTTCTGGGGGGATTATTTCAACGGCTTCAAGCCCCAGAATCCGTGGGCCGACCAGCCGCCGGTCGCCGGGCTGATGGAAAAGCGCCGCTCGTTCACGATCTTCGGGTTCGAGATCCCTCTTGGAACGGATCGCGTCGATACCGGCCGTCCCTTCATGGCGCGCTTCGGCGACATCGCGCGGCTCGAGGAGCAAGGACGCGACTTGCGGGTGACGCTCAAGAGCGGCACCGTGTTCAAGCTCGCCTGGGGTGCCGCGAACGATTTCGACGACGGCGTGCGGGTGTGGGATGACAAGGGAGCCGTCGTGGATCTTGCCAGTTGGGCAGGTGGAATACCGCCGGCATCGCAGGTGCGGATCCGCACGATCGAGCTGCTCCCCACCGCGCCCCTGAGCGCCGTCCCCGCGCGGCTGCACGGCACGGTGCGTACGCAGCACGGCGACTTTTCTGGCTTCATCCAGTGGAACCGGCAGTCGGGTGTCTCGACCGACGAGCTCGCCGGCCGCACCGCCGATGGTCCGGTCAAGCTACGTTTCGACACCATCCGCTCGATTGTCCGTCGCACGGCGGACAGCGCGCTGGTCACGCTGGCGGAGGGCCGCGAGCTCGTGCTCGCCGGTACCCGCGACGTCGGCGAGGGCAGCGGCGGGATCTACGTAGATGACCGTCGCTACGGTCGGGTGCTGGTCTCCTGGGGCGCCTTCGAGCGCGTCGACTTCAGCGCCGCCGGCGACAGCGGGCCGTCTTACACCGCTTTCCCGCAGGGGCGCCCGCTCACCGGAACGGTGACCACCCGCGCCGGTCAGCGTCTCACCGGCAGACTGGTCTACGACCTGGACGAAAGCGAGACGACGGAAACACTCGATGCCCCGTCTCATGGCGTGGACTACACGATTCCGTTCGGCCTCGTCGCCTCGGTCGTGCCCGCTGGCAGCGAAGACCCCGACACACGCGCGTCGATGACGCTCCAGAGCGGCGAGGTGTTGCACCTGGAGCGCGCCGGCGATCTCGGAGCGGGGAACGCCGGGATGCTGGTCTTCGTCGAGGGCCGTGATCGCGCCGAGTACGTGCCGTGGCCCGAGATCGTGCGGATCGAGTTCGACAAGCCGGCGGCGATGTACCCGCCGTTGAAGCGTTAGACCTCCCGACCGATCGCCGACTACTTCGCCTTGTCAACGACGGGTGGCAGGTCGCTGCTCCAGATCGTCTTCTCGGTGCGCCAGGTGTCGTTCATCTTGCGCCAGATGAACACGTACTTCCCTCGATCACGGACGGCGCCGTCCTGATAGTTGAGCGCGTAATGACCCGTTTCGTAGGCGAGAGGTCCGTGGCCCGCCACATCTTCCGTCTCCAGGCGCAAGTTGGTGGTGCGTCCGATCAGGTCCTGGTAGAACTCTCGCAGCGGCTCGCGCCCTCGAAGCAGGGGCGCGTTGGGCGGCATGAAGACGGAGTTGTCCGCGTAGAGTTCGAGGATGGTGTCGATTTGCTTCGCGTTGAACGCCGTTGGTAACTGCTGGCTTCGTTTGCGGATGGTTTCGGTGTCACGGGTCGTGAACTCATCACGACGTTCCTCCGACGCGCAGGCGCTGACGCCGATGATCACGGCAAGGAACGCAAGTCGGACTGCATACCCCATCGTTAGCCTCCCGTCCTTACTAAGCGGACAATAGCACCCCAACCGGCGCCATAACGCTGAGAAAGTTAACCTTACGACAACGGCAACGTTATGGCTGATTACACGTGCTGATCCAGGACCTACGCTATGGCGTGCGGATGATTCGCAAGGCGCCCTTGTTCAGCGCCGTCGCAATCGCCTCGCTCGCGGTCGGCATCGGCGTATCGACCGTCCTCTTCAGCGTGGCCAACGCGATGGTCCTCCGGCCGATCCAGGCCGCCAATCCCGGCGAGTTGATCCAGGTCTTCACAAGCAGCGCGGCGGGCAATCCCTACAGTGCCTCGTCGTACGCGGATTACGAGTCCTTCCGGGATCAGCCCGTGTTCAGCGGCCTCCTCGCTTCGCTGCGCGCGAAGGCCACACTGAGCCACCAGGAACGCCCCGACGTGCTGGACGGGCTGCTCGTGTCGGGCAACTACTTCGATGTCCTCGGCCTGCGCCCCGCGCTCGGTCGCTTCTTCCGGCCCGACGAGAACCAGACACCCGGCGCGCACCCGGTCGTCGTCCTCTCGCACGAAGCGTGGCGCCGCCGCTTCGGCGCCGATCCCGCGATTGTCGAACACGCCATCGAGTTGAGCGGCCGGCCGTTCACGGTGATCGGTGTCGCACCGGCCGGGTTTGCGGGCACGAGCATCGAGCACGATGCGGCGTTCTTCGCACCGGCGATGATGCAGGAGGTCTTGATCCAGGGACGGGATCTCAAGAGCCGGGGTCAGCGCGCCGCCACAATCCTCGGCCGCATGAAGGCGGGCGTCACACTCCCGGAGGCCACCGCAGCATTGCAGGTTGTCGCCGCGGACCTCGCCCGGGTGGATCCTGCCGTCTGGCGCGACCAAGCCGGGCGCCCTCGCGTCGTCACCGTGCTTCCGGAAATTGAGGCGAGGTTCGCCGATGCAGGCGAAGGCTCCGTATTGCTCATCTTCTCCAGCGTGACGGCAGGTGTCGTGGGGCTCCTCGTCATTGCGTGCGTCAATGTCGCGACGGTCCTGCTGGCACGCGCGACCACTCGGCGCAAGGAAATCGCGGTTCGGCTCGCGATGGGCGCGTCGAGGCGACGAGTGATTGGGCAGCTGCTGACCGAGTGCGCGATTCTCGCCGCCACTGGCGGTGGGCTCGGTCTGATATTCGCGCAGGCGGTTGCGAGGCTGTTCGCGCGGTTCCGGCCCGACGGTGTGCCGCCCGTCGACCTGACGATCGATTACCGGATCCTGTTGTTCACTGCGGGAGCCTCAATCCTGACAGTCGTCTTCTTCGGACTGGCGCCGGCGCTTCAAGCCACCCGTGCCGACGTCAACGCAGAGCTCAAGGACACGACCCGCGCGGTTCGTGTGCGCGGCTTCCGGTTTGGTTTGCGCGCCGGCCTGGTCGTGCTGCAGGTCGCCGTGTCGCTGGCACTGATGGTGAGCGCGGCGCTGCTGCTGCGGAGCTCCCACGCCGGGCGGACGGAAGATCCCGGTTTTCGGCGAGAGAGTATCGTCAGCATCGGCATCAACCTGACCACCGTCCCCGACATCAGCGGTGCCCGCGCCCGCTTCTATCGCGAGGCCGTGGACGCTGTCAGCGGCGTTCCCGGCGTCGAGCAGGTCGCGCTGGCCGGACTCGTGCCGATGGACGGCAGCAATAGTCAGCAGCGCATCCTGCTCGCCGGCGGCAGCCTCCGCGTCGCCCGACATCAACATTGTCGGGTCCGGCTATTTCAGACTCCTCGACGTTCCCGTCAAGCAAGGACGCGAGTTCTCGAGCGCCGACCGGGAGTCGGCGCCGGCCGTCGCGGTCGTTAACGAGACGATGGCGAGGTCGTACTGGAATGGCGAGGCCGTGGGCAGGACCTTTACCGATGAAGACAGCGGCGAACAGGTTCACATCGTCGGAGTGGTCGGTGACCTGCGGCATCGATCGTTTGGCGAAGCCCCGATTCCGATGCTGTATTTCTGCGCCGCCCAGCGCGCTCGGACGAGCATGACCCTTCATGTCCGAAGCTCGGTCCCGCCCGCAGCCCTGGCGCCGCTGCTGCATCGAACGCTTCATGAGATCAACCGCTCCGCCGGTCTCTCGCCGGTCGAAACGATGACGGATTACTTCGCGCGCGTGACGCTGCCGCAGCGCCTCGGCGCCGGCGCGGCGATGACCATCGCGGTGCTGGAGTTGATGCTCGCGGTGATGGCGCTCTACGGCGTGATCGCGTTCTCGGCCTCGCAGCGGCGGCGGGAGATCGGCCTGCGGATGGCGCTCGGGGCGTCGAGCCGGTCGGTCGTGTCGCTGATCATGCGGGAAGGCCTGGTGCTGACAACCGCCGGTCTCGTGATCGGGATTGGCCTCGCGGCAGCGGGCGGAATCGCGCTCGGCAGCTTGCTGATCGGCATCAGCCCGGCCGATCCGGCGAGCTTCGCCGCCAGCGTCCTCATTCTGTTGCTCGTTGGCGGCCTCGCCAGCTACATCCCCGCCCGGAGTGCCCTCCGCGTCGACCCAGAGTACCGCTCTCAGAAGCGAGTAATCGTCTCTCCATCTACCATTTTCCATCCCCGCGTTCATCCCTCCGAATTCACTTGTAGACAATCGACAACGGAACTTTTAGTCTTGTCGAGCGTCTACACAAGTCACACCGACGTTGTCGTGGAGGATCCCCAATGATCGGAAAGATCGTTCGGCGCATGCGCACGCTGTTCAGCCGGGACCGGGTCAAAGACGAGATCCGCCGCGAACTCGAGTTCCACATCGACATGGAGACGGCGGAGCGCGCCCGCCATGGCTTTACGGCCGACGAAGCCCGGCGGACAGCGATGCGTGATTTCGGCGGCGTCGGTGCGGTGCGTGAGGCGGTCCACGATACCCGCGGCATGACCTTCTGGGACGCCCTCTCGCAGGATGTGCGTTTCGCCCTGCGGACGCTGCGGCGGTGGCCGGGGTATACCGCCGGTACCGTTCTCACGCTGGCCCTCGGCATCGGCGCCAACACCGCGATCTTCAGCATCGTCAACAACGTCCTGCTCGAACCGCTGCCGTATGCCGACGGGCACGAGTTGGTGCGCGTCGTCCAGTCGCGAGTGAGGCCGACCAGCGGTGAGCTCGGCGTGTCGATCAAAGAGGTGAAGGACTACCGGCAGAGCGTTCAAGCTCTGGAGGGCCTGGTCGAGTATCACGGCATGAACTTCGTCCTGCTGGATCAGGGGGAGCCGGACCGAGTGGAAACCGGCGTCGTGTCGTCGAACTTTTTCGACGCGTTCGGTGTGCGTCCGGTGATCGGCCGTGGTTTTGAAGACAAGGACGATGACCTTGGCTCTCCGGCGGTCGTACTTCTCAGTCATGCCTACTGGCAGAAGCGGTTCGGCGGTGACAGGGGAGTGGTCGGCCGGGTCGTGCAGATGAACGACAAGCCGCACACGATCGTCGGCGTCCTGCCGCCGATTCCTCAGTACCCGCGTGAGAACGACGTGTACATGCCGACGTCCGCATGTCCGTTCCGGGCTCAGTCGGAGCTGCTGATCGAGCAGAACCGCCGCGCCTTCGGAGCACTCCGCGTATTCGGCCGATTGAAAGAGGGAGTCACTGCCGACACGGCTGCGGCGGAGGTGGCCGGCGTCGCACAGCGCTTTGCCGGCGATAACCGGCAGGTCTACGATCCCGACAACTCGCGCTTCGCCGCGACCGTGGTCGGACTCAACGACGAGATGATCAGCGACGCGAAGCCGATCCTGCTCGGGTTGCTGGCGACGGCGGCGCTCGTGCTGCTGATCGCATGCGCCAATGTCGCCAACCTGTCACTGTCACGAATGTCGCGGCGAGATCGTGAGATGGCGGTTCGAGTCGCGCTCGGCGCCGGCCGTGGCCGGCTGGTGCGGCAACTGCTCACCGAGAGTTCGATCCTCGCCATGTTCGGCGGTGTCATCGGCCTCGGCCTTGCGTGGGCATCGCTCGACCTGCTTGCCACCTTCGCCTCGCGATTCACTCCGAGAGTCATCGATCCTTCGATCGATCTCAAGGTGCTGCTCTTCACCCTCGGTATCTCGATCATGACCGGCCTGGCGTTCGGGATTCTGCCGGCGCTTGCAGCGCGGCCGTCACTCACGTCCGCGCTCAAGGAAGGCGGCGCACAGGCGGGCGATGGCGTCCGCGCACGCCGGATGCGTTCCGTCCTCGTGATTGCGCAGGTGGCGGTCTGCTTCGCACTGCTGGTCGGCGCCGGCCTGTTTCTCGACAGCCTTCGCCGCCTCTCCGCGGTGGACCTCGGCTACCGTGCGGACCGGGTGCTCACCGCAGAGGTGTTCACCAACTGGTCGCGGCAGACGTCCCCTGCCGAGATTCGCTCCTTCTACATGAACGTTCTCGAACGGTTGCGGAGCACACCCGGCGTCACGGTTGCGGCGGTGACCAATGCGGTGCCGCTGTCGAATATTCAGCCCGGCGAGCGCCCGGTCACGATCGAGGGCCTTGCCACTGATCCCTCGCAACTGCCACTGGCGGACCAGAACGTTGCGAGCGACGGCTACTTCGAGGCGCTGATGGTCCCGGCGGCTAGGGGACGGCTCTTCTCGGCAGCCGACCACCAGGATGCACCGCCGGTCGCCATCATCAATCAGACGATGGCCGGGTTGTGGGGGGAGCGGGACCCGCTCGGCGGGCGCTTTCGTCCTGCCGGCTCGGAGGCCTGGATCACCGTCGTCGGCATCGTGCCGGACGTCCGGCAGTACGGCGTCGAGCGCGAGTCGCCGGCGCAGTTCTACACGCCGTTCCTGCAGGCGCCGGGTATCGCAGCGCGCGTCCTGATCCGCACGCAAGGCAATCCCATGGACTTCGTGCCCGCCCTGAAGGCGGCGGTGTTCGCCGCCCATCCCGAGGTGCCGGTCGAATCGATCGAAACACTCGAGTCGCTGCGCGCCGGACGGCTGTCATCACCGGCGCTCAACGCCGCGCTGCTCGGGATCTTTGCCACGCTCGCACTCGTGATCACCCTTGCCGGCATCGCGGCAGTGATCGGCACGTCCGTGAGTCAGCGGACACGGGAGTTCGGTGTTCGGATGGCGCTTGGTGCCTCGCGCGGATCGTTGCTCGGGATGGTACTGGGGCAGGGCCTGACGCTGGTCGCCATCGGCCTCGTTGCCGGGGTCGCAGGCGCCTTTGTTCTCGCCCGCAGTCTTGGTGCGTATCTGTATCAGACCAAACCCAGCGATCCGCTGGTGTACCTCGTTGTCGCGGCTGTCTTCCTTGCCGCGGCTGCGGCGGCCTGCATGGCGCCGGCGCGACGGGCGACGTCGATCGATCCGCTTACGGCGCTGCGCGCCGAGTGAAAATCGAAAATGGAAAATGGACGATGACGATGGTCGCGAAATGGCTGCGACGGGCGAAGACGTTGGTCCGTCGTGGACGCGTGAAGGACGAGATCCAGCGCGAGCTCGAGTTCCACATCCAGATGGAAACGGCCGAGCGCGAGCGTCGCGGTGCCTCCAGCGCCGAGGCGCGGCGGACGGCGCTCCGTGACTTCGGCGGTGTGTCGGCGGTCCGCGAGGCGGTGCACGACACCCGCGGCCTGACCTTGTGGGACTCGCTGTCGCAGGACATTCGCTACACGGTCCGGACTCTCCGCCGCTGGCCCGGGTATACAACCGCGACGATCCTCACCCTCGCTCTCGGCATCGGCGCGAACACCGCCGTCTTCAGCGTCATCAACGCCGCGATGCTGACGCCCCTGCCATACCCGGAACCGCACCGCCTCGTGCGCGTGAGTCTCGACCGCGGCGGTGAGTATCGCTACTTTCCCGGCGCCGGCCTTCTCGATCTGCGCGCACAGAGCCAGACGATGGACGTGGCCTCGGTCTATACCTACAACGAGCAGGGAGCTGACCTTGTCGGTCCCGCGGGGGCCGAGCGCATCCCGGTGACGCAGGTGAGCGCCAACTACTTCCAGGTTCTCGGTGTCACACCCCTGGCGGGCCGTGTCTTCAGCTCCAGCGAAGAACGGCCTGACGCGAAGGTCGTGATCGTCGGCGAGCGGATCTGGCGGCAGTATCTCGACGCGAGCCATGCGGCAATTGGCCGGACGCTGATGCTGAACGGCGCTCCGTACCAGGTGATTGGTGTCCTGCCGGCCTCGTTCGAGGATCCCCTGCAACCGCAACTCGAGTTGTGGCAGCCCGAGGACCTGCAGCCGGGCGGCGACAACGACTGGGACAACAATCGTCTCAGCGCGATCGCGAGGCTGCGGCCCGGCAGCACGATCGACGCGGCGCAGGCCGAAACGCAGGCGCTGGTGGCGCGGCAGGCGGCCAACTACGGCACCACGGTCGCCACGTCGGCGCGCGTGATGCCGTTGCAGGACGACATGGTCGGCGCGGCCGGGCCCATGCTCTACGCGTTGATGGCGGCCGTCGGCCTGCTCCTGCTGCTGGCGTGCGTGAACGTCGCGACGTTGATGCTGGCGCGGGCGGCGGCTCGCACCCATGAGATCACGGTGCGGGCCGCGCTCGGGTCGGCACGCTGGCGCATCGTCCGGCAACTGCTGACAGAGAGCCTGATCCTGTCGCTCGCCGGCGGCGTGGCGGGGCTGATCATGGCGCGCATGGTGACGGGAGGTCTCCTGGCCGCAGCCCCCGTCGCGGTTCTGCAGCCGGAGGCGGCGGCTCTCGATCGTGCCGTCTTCTTCTATTGCTTTGGGATCGCGCTCGTCGCCGGGCTCGCTTTTGGGATCGCCCCGGCGATCCATGCGTCGCGTCCCAGCCTGGAGGCAGCGCTGCGGGAAGGCGGCCGCAGCGGCGGTGCCAGCCGGAAGCAGACCAGAACGTGGAAGGTCCTCGTGGTCTGCCAGGTGGCCGTGGCGCTTGTGCTCCTGGTGGGCGCCGGCCTGCTCCTGAGGAGCCTGCAGCGCCTGAAGGATCTCGACCTCGGCATCCAGCCCGCCAACGTCATGACGTTCCAGGTCAACCTCCCGGGCGGCCGCTATCCCGACGCAACGCAGCGGCTCGCCTTCTACGCCTCGCTCCATGAGCGGCTCTCGGCGCTGCCGAACGTCCTCGCGGTGGGGTCCACATCGCGCCTGCCGTCGATGGGCACGTTTCAGAGCTGGGGTGCCCGCCACCCGGGCGCTCCGAGACTGCATCTCGCGGAACAACGCATCGTGGACGGACGATATTTTCAAGCCGTCGGAATACCGATCCAGAGTGGGCGCGCGTTCGACGCGCAGGACACGGCCGCGGCCGAGCGCAGGATCGTGGTGAGCCGCTCCCTCGCCGATTCGATGTTCCCCGGCGTTGATCCGCTCGGCCGGCAGCTGCAGATCGCCAACTTTCGCGCCACGGTGATCGGCGTCGTCGGAGACGTCGCCCTGACGGTGCGCGGGCTGCGCGCACCGACCGTGTATCACGCTCACTCGCAGTTTGCGGCCCGGAACTGGGCCCTGACCCAGGTCGTCGCGATGCGAACGCCGGAGCCGGCCTTGATCCCGACGATTCGCGAGCAGTTGCGGGCGATCGACCCGGCGCTCGTGCTGCATCAGCCGCGCCCGCTCGCCGACGTGATCGGCCGTGGCCAGGCACGGGAGAGGTTCTCGCTCCAGTTGATCGGCGCGTTTGCGGGGCTGGCGCTGGTCCTCGCGGCGGTCGGGCTTTACGGCGTTCTTGCGTATTCCGTGGCGAGCCGCGAGCGGGAAATCGGTATCCGGATGGCGCTCGGTGCCCGGGCTTCGAGCGTGCGGCGGATGTTCCTGGGGATGGCGGCGAAGCTCGCGGCCGCTGGGCTGATCGGTGGCGCGCTCGGCGCGCTGGCGCTCACACAGGGTCTGCGGTCACTCGTCTTCGGCGTGAGTCTCTACGATCCCGTGGCGTTCATCGGCGCCGCGGTAATGCTCGCCTGCGTCGCGGCCGCGGCGGGGTGGATTCCGGCCCGCGCCGCCTCACGCGTCGACCCGCTCAACGTACTCGGACGATAAAACATATGGCAAAGGCGTCAAAGAGCGATCTCCTCCAGGGCACGCTCGACCTGCTCATCCTGAAGACTCTCGCACTCGGCCCGCAACACGGCTGGGGCATTTCCCAGCGGATCCAGCAGATCTCGCAGGACGTCCTGCAGGTCAACCAGGGATCCCTGTACCCCGCGCTCCATCGACTGGAGGAGCAGGGCTGGATTTCCTCAGAGTGGGGAATGTCGGACAGCAATAGACAGGCGAAGTTCTACCAGCTGACGCGAACAGGGCAGCGGCAACTGGAAGTCGAGTCCGCGAACTGGGCGCGAGTCTCAGCGGCAGTAGGTCGCATCCTCGACGCGACCTCCTGAGCGTACCCTTTTCCATCTTCCATTTTCCCTATTCCATCGAACCGGCCTCAGTCCGCTGAGGCCGGCATCGGCGGGAGGTCGCTGCTCCAGATCGTCTTTTCCGTACGCCAGGTTCCGGCCATGTTGCGCAGGACGAGAAGATACTTGCCGCGGTCTCTGCGGCCATTCGCGTAGCTGAGGCTGTAGGTGCCCCACTCGTAGGCGATCGGCCCGTGACCTGCCACTTCGTCGGGCTGGAGCTTCAGCTCGGACGCACCCTTGCCGATCAGCTCACCGTAAAACGACTTCAACGGCTCACGCCCGCGCAGCAGCGGCGCGTTCGGCGGCATGAACACCGAGTTGTCGGCGTAGAACCCGACGATCTTGTCGAGATCCTTTTCGTTGAACGCGGTTGACAGCTCGGCGGCCTGGTGCTTGATCGTGTCGAGGTCAGTGCGCGAAAATTCCTGCTGCTTGGCTCCCGTGGCACACGCACTCACCGCAAGGGTGAGCGTGAGCGCGGCGATGGTCACGACGTGTCGCATGTCTTCTAGTTCCTCGTGCGCGTTAAACGTTAGAGATGAATCTATCGATGATCCGGTACGGCCGGCGCCGTGTCAACGCTCCTCCGAAAGTTGGACACCGCTCACATCGTTTGGGTTCACCGTGCACGAACCTGTCGTAATTGCATACGCGACCGTGACATAATTCGCCCGCGAATGGGCAAATGGAATGTCGTCGTGCTCTACGATCGCTGGGAAGAGCCAGAGACCGACGGAGCATCGGCAGCAGCGACCGACAAGGCGCCGATCACACGTACGCTTGACAAGAAAGAAGTCGAGGACGAAGTCGCCGAGACACTGATCAAGCTCGGGCACGACGCGACGTTGCACGTGCTCGACGGATCGATCAAGAGTCTGCATGCGATTGCGAAGATGGAGTACGACCTCATGTTCAATCTTGCCGAATCGTTCGGCGGGAATGACATGGCCGACTACTGCATCGCGGCCTACCTCGAGCTTCTCGACAAGCGATTCACCGGCAGCGGCTCGCACGGCCTGCTTTTCGGCCAGGACAAGGCCGCGGCCAAGAAGATCCTCGAGTTCCACGGCATCCACACGCCCGTGTTCGCGCGTTCGTTCCGCGGCCGGCTCGACTTCTCCCACGACCTCGAGTTCCCCGTGATCGTCAAACCGGCCCGAGAGGACGGTTCGATCGGCATCGAGTTCGCGAGCGTCGTGACATCGATCCGCGAGTTGATGGAACGCATCGACTGGCTCCACCAGAACTTCGATTCTCCGGTCCTGATCGAGGAATTCGTCGAAGGGCGCGAGATGTACGTCGGGGTCATTGGTAACGAGCATCCCGAAGCGCTGCCTGTGATCGAGCTCGACCTCTCGAAGCTGCCCGAAGGCACGCCGCGGATCGCGGGGGCCGAAGTGAAGTGGGGGAAGGGCACGCGGGCCTACCGCGACACGAAGTCGGCGATCGCCGAAGGCCTGCCCGAAGAAACGGTGACGCTGCTGCAGCAGACCGCGATCGCGGTCTTCCAGGCCCTCGAGCTGCGCGATTACGCCCGTATCGATATGCGACTGAGGCCGGACGGCCGCGTCGCCGTCATCGAGGCCAACCCGAATCCCTGGCTGGCCTCCAAGGCCGAGTTCGCCATGGCAGGGCAGGAAAGCCGGGCGAACGTATCCTCAACTCATCGAAGAGATCCTGGATCTCGCGATGGCACGATACGCGTAAGAAGCTTTCAGCTATTCAGCTGTCAGCTTTCAGCTAAGATCTGGCTGATAGCTGAGAGCTGAGAGCTGAGAGCTATCCCGATCACTCCTATCCCCGGATCCTCCACAGATAAAGCGTGATCTCGTCGCCACGGGCGCTGAAAAAGCGATCGATGGCGTCTGCCGGCCAGTCAGTGCCCATGCTGAAAGCATGGGACACGACCCTGGAGCCGGGCTTGAGTTCCGCCTGGAGCCGCGGCCGCAACTTCGCATTCGAGGACGAAAGCAGGTAGAGAGTCACGACGCTCGCCTTGCTGAGGTCGGTCGTCATCGCATCTTCGAGCCGGAACTCCACCAGGTCCTCGACCCCGGCCTTCCTCGCGTTTGCTTTGGCCTCGTCCACCAGCTTTGGATCGATGTCGACACCGATGCCGCGGGCGCCGAACTTCTGCGCCGCGCGGATCGGAATACGGCCATCACCGCAGCCAAGGTCCAGCACGGTGTCTGCCTTCTGGACGTTCGCGAGCGCGAGCATCCGGTCGACGACGTCTTCAGCACTTGGGACGTACGGCGCGAGACTCTGGTGGGGTGCCAGCACCATCAGCGCGATCACTACGGCAGCTGGACGGATCATCCCGAAATGATAGACGAATAAGGCGTTTACCCTCAGCCCGGCCGTAATGGCGTGGTCACCGGGGGAGTATCAGAGCCACTGTCGATTACAGAAGTGCCAGAAAGTGGCCAATTTTTGCACATTTTGCGTTGCTTGGCCCTCTCCCTTCGCTTATACTGAAGGGACTGCTCAGCGGGCGCACACCCAGCCTACTTACCTTACTCAGTTGGGGGACACGTGACATTCCAGGTCGGTGACAAGGTCATTTACCCAAACCACGGACTCGGCGTCGTTCAGGGCATCGAAACAAAAACCATCCTAGGGACAACATGCGGTTTTTACCACCTCCGCATGGTTGCTAACGAAACCACGGTACTCGTACCGGTGGACAACGTTGATGGTGTTGGCCTGAGACGCGCGATCAATGACGAAGAGATCGAACGGTTGTTTTCTCTCCTCGGCGACGGCAAGATCGACAATCACCAGAATTGGAAAGGACGCTTCAAAGACAATTCGGATCGCATGCGCACGGGTTCCATCTACGACGTCGTCGAAGTGCTCAAGTCTCTGACCTTCCTCGCCCGCTCGAAGAACCTCTCCTTCCGCGAAAAGCGCATGCTCGATCGCGCCAAGTTCCTCGTCATTTCGGAAATCTCTGAAGTCTCGCACGAGATCTCGGCGGCCATCGAAGAGAAGGTCGACCGGGCCCTCGAGCGTTGCTTCACGATGAAGAACCGGTCGATCGCCCGTGCGAAGACCGCCAAGGCTACCGCGACGACGCGCGTGACGGCCCGGCGGACCGCGAAGGCATCGTAAACGAGAACTGCTGTCAGCGGGAACGCTGCAGTTGAGACCAGGCCGGAGCCCGAAAGGTGCTCCGGCCTTTTTTTCGTTTCTATATGATTTGTCCGTGATCGCCGCCGTCCGCTCGATTCTCACCTACGTGGCCGTTTCCCTGTACGTGCTGCTGATCGGGACGCCCTTCGTTCTGATTGCGATCCTCTTTCGGCAAGTGCCCTTGCTCTACCAGATCGGCCTCGGCGGCGTGAAGCTCGGACGCGTTCTGAGCGGTGTGACAGTGCGGATCGAGGGTGAGGAAAACCTCCTTCGCGACCGCGCCGCCGTCTACGCCGTCAACCACGCCAGCAATCTGGAGCCACCGATCCTGTACTACGCCCTGTCCCCGCTCTTTCCGCGGCTGCGCGTGGTCTACAAGGCGGAACTTCGGAAGCTGCCGGTGCTCGTCAATGCCTGGGACCTCGCCGGGTTCATTCCGCTCGAACGCGGCAATCCCGAACAGAGTCTTCCGGCCATCGACCGCGCCGCCGAAGCGTTGCGCGAGGGCAATTCATTCCTCATCTTTCCCGAGGGGACGAGAAGCCGGACCGGCAAGCTCTTGCCCTTCAAGAGGGGTGGGTTCATCATGGCGTTGAAGGGGCAGGCGCCGGTCGTTCCGGTAGCCATCTCCGGGGCGAGAGACGCCATGCACAAAGGGAGTTACGTCATTCAGCCGGTCACCGTCACGGTGAGGTTCGGGGCTCCCGTGGAAACCGCCGGGATGTCGATCGACCAGCGTGACGAACTGGCGTCGATCGTGCGAGCACGTGTCGAGCAGCTGCTCGAGGAGGGCTAGGCGATGGAATGGATTGCGACGCTCGGCCGGACCATGGGGTTCTCGTTCGCGGCCGGGATCAATCTGTACGCCACGGTCGCCATTCTCGGGCTCGCCAGCCGCTACAACTGGGTGACGCTGCCATCGCAGTACCAGGCGTTCGACAACGATTTCATCATCGCGACCGCGCTCACCCTTTATGTCATCGAGTTCGTGGCCGACAAGATCCCGTGGTTCGACTCCATCTGGGACACCGTCCACACCGCGATCCGTCCTCTTGGTGGCGCGGTGATTGCGGTGACGACCCTGGGTGAGGCGACGCCGACGACCGAGGTTCTCGTCGGTCTCCTCGGCGGCGCCCTGGCGGCCGGTACTCACTTCACCAAGGCGGGCACGCGCGCGATGGCGAACACCAGTCCCGAGCCGTTCTCGAACTGGATCCTCAGTCTCGGCGAAGACGCCTTCGTGATCGGCCTCGGCGTCGTGGCGCTGAAGTATCCCGTCATCGCCGCCGGCGTGGTCATCGTGGGCGTGATCTTTATCGCGCTCTTCGCCACCGATCCTCTTCAGGGCAATCCGCAAACGCTGGCTACGGCCGAGGCCGCTCATCCCTTACCTCCCAGTACCGAAGGTAAGCGTCCACGGCTTCAGGAATTGGCGATCCAGCGTGGCGATCCCCTCCATGAGCTCGACTCTTACCTGCTGGAACGGCTCAAGCGGTTTGGCAAACTTGATCTCGATCGCGTGGGTGGCGTCGATGTAGGTCGCCGCGAACACCGGCGGGGGAGGCGGTGCCGGGCCACCCTCGCGCGCGACATAGGTGATGCGCACGCGATCGCGAATGGACCGGGGATCCATGTCCACCGAGAACTGGATGCGCACGGGGGACGGAGCGATCGACGTCGGTGTCGTCAGGGATCGGCGCACTGAAGCTGACCTCCGGCGCCGGGGCGGCTGGCGCATCGGGCAGCATCACTTCGACGGGGCTGTCTTCGGGCGCCGCCGCCAGGGCGATCGCGGTTGCCTCGAGGTAGGTCGTCGCGCCTTCCTGCTTGACTACGCCAGTGACCTCGACCCAGCGGCCCGTATCGACGCGCTTGCCGGGATCGAGGTCGAAGTCCTTGCCGCGCGGCCGGACGCCGGTGACCCACAGCGCGCCCTCGGCTGATTGGATGACGAAGTCCCACTTCCCCTTGGCGAGTGCCTGGGGCAGGTCGCCATAGAGATTGCGGCCTTTGAACCGTCCGATGACCTTCACGGTCTGGTCGACGAAGCGGTCCGGCGCGAGGGCGATGGCCCGGACGGTGGGTGTGCGCGGGATCGATGCGGGTGTGAAGGTGGCGCCGAGGATCACGAAGATCTGGTCGCGTGCCGGCCAGCGCCCGCGGTTGGCCGCTTCGAGCAGACGGGTGAAGTCGTAGCCGGCAAATCGCCCATCGCCGGCTTCGAGCCGGCCCAGGTCCCAGAATTCGCCGCGGACCTGGCCTTCGGCCCCGTCGCCGCCCCCGCGATCCTTCCAAAGCACGTAGATCGGCTTCGGCGCGTTGGCCAGCCGGGTCAGGTCGCCCTCGACGACCAGCTTCTGTTGCAGCGTGACGCTGCGGCCGTGAAAGAACACAGCCGAGCCGAGCAGCATCTCGACCGTCGTGGCGACGCGCTGTGTCTGGGCCGTCATCGAAGCGGCGGCCAGGACCACCAGCGCCGCAATTTCAGTCAACCTTCTTCTGGCCGACCTTTGTGAGAATGACGGACGCTTCGGCGCCGGGGATGAAGCCATGGCCAAACAGGATCGCATAAAGCACCGTGCGACGTGCTATGTGCGACGTGCGATGTGCGACGTGCGACGTGCGGTGCTACGTGCGAGGTGCGACGTGGCGGCTACGTGCTACGTGCGAGGTGCGGGGCGCACGTGCTTTAATGCGTTTGTGAAGCGCGAGCACAAGCAGCCGGAACAAACGGTCTTGCGTGAGAGCAGCGAGCCGGTCTCGGAGCTGACGACCAACCGTCTGTCGGTCTACCTCCGTTGCCTCAACGTGCTCGACGCGGCCGGCGTGCGGACGGTCTCGTCACAGTCCATGGCCGAGCAGTTTCATCTCAACGCCGCGCAGATCCGCAAGGACCTTGCCTATTTCGGCGAGTTCGGCGTCCGCGGCGTCGGCTACTACGTCAAGGAACTCCGCCGGCACCTTCGCCAGATCCTGGGGATCGATCGGGGCGTCTGCGTGGCGATCATGGGTGCGGGCAACCTCGGACTCGCCCTGGCGGACTATCCCGGGTTCCGCGACGAGGGCTTCGAGATCGTCGCCATGTTCGACCAGTCCCGCGACAAGATCGGTCACAGGTCGCGCGCCGGCGTGCCCATCTATGACATCCGGGACCTGCGCAAGATCGTCCGCCGCGAGCGCATCCAGATTGCTGTCGTTGCCGTTCCCGCTGCCGCAGCTCAGACCGTCGTCAATACCGTTGCATCCGCAGGGATCAAGGCCGTGCTGAATTTTTCTCCAGGGGCGATCCGGGTTCCGGACGGGATCAAGCTGAAAAACATGGACCTGACGGTATCGCTCGAGAGTCTTTCGTTCTTCCTGGCACAAAGTGAGGACAGGCCGTGACGAAGAAGCTGACGCACGTGGGGCCCGACGGCGCGCCCCGCATGGTCGACGTGTCGACCAAGGACGTGACCGCGCGCGAAGCCGTTGCGCGCGGCCGCATCATCATGTCGAAAGCTGCCGCCACGCTCGCTTCATCCGGCGGAGGCAAGAAAGGTGATCCCATCCAGACGGCGCGGCTGGCCGGGATCATGGCGGCGAAACGGACGGCCGACCTGATCCCGCTTTGTCATCCTCTCCAGCTCTCGTTCGTCGATGTTGTCCTGACCCCTCGCCGGGACGGGTTTGAGATCGAAGCGCGCGTGCGCACGAACGGCCCGACGGGTGTGGAGATGGAAGCGTTGACGGCCGTGTCGGTCGCGGCCCTGACGATCTACGACATGGTCAAAGCCGTGGACAAGGCGATGGAGATCGGCGCCATTCGCCTGGTCGAGAAGCGGGGTGGACGTTCGGGTGACTATCGCGCGCCACGCTCCTGAAGCACCGTGAGGATCCTCGTCGCTCTCTACAGCCCGGTCGCGGCATGGAATATCCCGCCGGAACACGTCGAGCGCCTGCGGACGGCGTTTCCACAGCACGCGTTCGATCACGCCAGGAGTGAAGAGGAGGCGCTCGCGTCAGCGCCGATGGCCGACGTCGCTTTCATGGCCGAGTTGCGTCCCGCACACTTTGCCGCGGCTCGACACCTTCGCTGGATTCACAGTTCCGCGGCGGGTGTCGGCAACATGTTGTTTCCGGAACTGGTCCACTCCGACGTGGTGTTGACCAACTCGAGTGGGGTCAGTGCGGACCCGATCGCGGAGCACGTCGTTGGCCTCACCCTCGCGCTCTTCCGCAAATTTCCGGACGCCTTCCGCAGCCAGGCCGCGCGGCACTGGGCACAGAACGATATGGTCGCACCGCCGCCACTGCGCCATGTGCAGGGTTCGCATGTGCTGATTGTCGGGCTCGGCAGCATTGGCGCGGCCTGCGCATGGCGATTCGCCGCACTCGGGGCCGAGGTCACGGCGATTCGTCGACGATTGGATCGGCCGACGCCACCAGGGGTCAGCCATGTCGCCAGCGCAGAACATCTGCACCAGTTACTGCCCCACGCGGACGTGGTGGTGATCAGCGCCGCACAAACGGGAGCAACCCGCGGATTGATCGGCCAGGCCGAGCTGTCGCTGATGCGCCCGAACGCGATCCTCATCAATGTCAGCCGTGGGAAGCTCGTCGACGAACGAGCGTTGATCTTCGCCCTGCAACAGGGAACCATCGGTGGCGCCGGATTCGACGTATTCGCGCACGAACCGCTGGCACCGGAGAGTCCGCTTCTGGACGCTCCCAAACGTGATCATCACTCCGCATATGTCGGGCTTCCGACCGGATCACTGGGATGCCGTGACGACGCTCTTCGCCGAGAATCTGCAGCGCCTCGACCGTGGTGAGCCGCTCCAGAACGTCGTCGATAAGACCGCCGGCTATTAGCCCGTATAATCCGGCCAACGTGACCAACACAGACGCCGCGCCGGATGTCCGCACCATTGCCGATCTCCCCTTTTTCAACATGGGGCGGTTCCCGAAGCCGATGATCATGGGCCGCTGTCAGGGCGGCACGATCGAGGGGATCGGGACGAAGGACCTGTTCGAACGGATCCGCGACCTGGCGCTCGGCTTCGGCTCGCTCGGCGTCACGAGCGGCGATCGCGTTGCGATCATGTCGGAGAGCCGGCCCGAGTGGGTGATGAGCGACATGGCCCTGCTCTCGCTCGGCGCCGTCGTCGTTCCCATCTATCCGACGCTGTCCGCTGCGATGGCACGGTACATCCTCGAGGACGCCGGCGCGCGACTCGCGGTGGTGTCGACGAAGCTGCAGCTCGAGAAGGTGCAGGAGGTCCGCCACCTCCTGCCGGCGCTCGAAGCCGTCATCGTGTTGGACGTCGTGGACGGCGGCGCCGCCGGTGCGTCGGTCATGAGCCTGAACGACGTGGCCGGTCGGGGCCACGCGCGGATGACAGGGGAGTGGGGCGCGGGCAAAGAGTTCAAGGACCGTGCGCGGGCCGTGGATCCGGCGCAGCTGGCCACGATCATCTACACCTCAGGCACGACCGGCGAACCGAAGGGCGTGATGCTGACGCACGCCAACCTGGTGTCGAACCTGTTCGCCGCGCGCGACATCCTGCAACTCACATCCGACGACATCGCGCTGTCGTTCCTGCCTCTGAGCCACGGCTTTGAGCGGATGGCGTCGTTCCTCTACCTGTTCACCGGCGCGACGATGATTTTCGCCGAGTCGTTCGACACGATTGGTCGTGATATCGGGCTGGTGCGGCCGACCATGGTCACAGGCGTTCCGCGTGTCTACGAGAAGATGCAGGCCCGGATACTGGAGAAGGCAGCCGCGGCGACCGGGCGCCAAGGGTGCGCTGTTCAAGTGGGGCCTGGCGGTCGCGACTCGTAAGGCCAAGGCGCAATTGCGCGGAAAGCGAGCCGGCCCGCTCACTGCCGTCCAGGCCAGCGTCGCCGACCGCCTGGTGTTTTCGAAAGTCAGGGCGGGTGTCGGTGGACGGCTTCGCTATGCCGTGTCGGGCAGCGCACCGCTGCCGGTGAGCGTGATGGAGTTCTTCACGGCGATCGGCATGCCGATCATCGAGGGCTATGGCCTGACCGAGACCGCGCCCATTCTCACCGTGAACCCGCCAGATGCGCTGCGCGCCGGCAGCGTCGGCCGGCCGGTCCGAGACGTCGAGATCCGCATCGCCGAGGATGGCGAAATCCTCGCACGCGGTGCGAACATCATGGCCGGCTACTACAACAAGCCTGACGCCACCGCCGAAGTGCTGCGCGACGGCTGGTTCCACACCGGTGACATCGGCACGTTCAACGAGGAAGGCTACCTTTCGATCACCGACCGAAAGAAGGACCTGCTCGTCACGTCGGGCGGGAAGAAAATCGCTCCGCAGCCGATCGAGAACACGATGAAACGCAGTCCGCTGGTCGCGGAAGCCGTTGTCCTCGGCGACCGTCGAAACTTCGCCGCGGCCCTGATCATCCCCGACTTCGCTGCGCTCGAACGTCGCCTCAAAGACCTCGGCCGCCCGCCGGCGGGCAGCCGTGAAGAGCTCCTCGAACGGGATGATGTGAAGGGCCTCTACGACGAGATCATCGCCGGCCTCAATCGCGAGTTGTCGCAGTACGAGCGCATCAAGAAATTCGCACTGCTGCCGAAAGAGTTCTCAATCGAAACCGGCGAGCTCACTCCGACCCTGAAGGTTAAGCGCAAAGTGGTCGAAGAGAAGTACAGAGACTTGATCGAGTCTCTCTACACGAAGTAACACAGTCAAATCCCAACTACCAACTTCCAAAATCCAAACAAAGTCGGTCGAGCCAATCAGGACGGCTTGGGAGTTGGAAGTTGGGAGTTGGAAGTTGACTGCGCCGCCTCACATCTCAGAGGGCGGCGGCTCGATGTGAATGATCGCGTCCTTGATCTGGGGAAAGGCGTCGAGGATGCGGTCTTTGACGACGTGGGACAGGCGGTGGGCCTCGTGCAGTGACATCGCGCCGCTGAACCAGACGTGCAGGTCGAGGAAGATGTGGTCAGAGGAGCCGCGGGACCGGATGTGATGGCAGCCGGCGACTTCCGGCACCCCCATGACCACCGTGCGAATGTCGGCCTCGTTGAGCGCAACGCGGTCGGCCAGGATGTGCGAGGTGTCGCGCGCGACCTGCCAGCCGGTACGGGCGATGAAGGCCGCGATGATGAGGCCGCCGACTGGATCGAGCACCGGGTAGCCGAGGCTGACGGCGAGCAGCGACAGCAGCACCGCGCACGACGTGAACACGTCGCTTTGCGTGTGCATCGCGTCGGCCATCAGCAATTCGCTGTTGAGGCTTCTGCCTTCCCGCCGTTCGTAGCGCACGACCACGAGATTGACCGCGATCGTCACGATCATCACCGCGAAGCTCCAGCGGTTGATCTGGGGCGATCCGCCCGCCGACAGGCGGGTCAGGGCCGTGCGCGCGACTTCGATCACCGCCAGCAGCAGGAAGACGAAAATGCCGGCGGCCGCCAGCGTTTCAAATTTCCGGTGGCCGTAGGGGTGATCCTCGTCGGGAGGTTTGCGGGAGGCGCGCGTGCCCACCAGCCCCATGATGTTGGCGGCCGAATCGGTGAGGGAGTGAAAGCCGTCCGAGATCATGCTGACGGCGCCGGTGGCGTATCCAAACGACAGCTTCGCCCCGGCAACCGCCAGGTTCAGGAACAGAACGCGGAGGAGAACGCGCGAAACCGCGCCGTGTCGGTTCAGAATGTTCGTGCTTCAGGCACCGGCCACCAGCGCAGCTGCACGCGGCCGATGATGTACTTCTTGGGAACGTAACCCCAATGGCGGCTGTCGGAGCTGTTGGTGCGGTGATCGCCCATGACGAAGTAGTAGCCCTCGGGGATCACAACCGGGCCGTAATCGTCGTGGCCCCGAAATTCCGCGGGCACGAACGAATCGTCGACTGGAGCTTCGTTGACGAAGACCTTGCCGTCCACCATCCGCACGGTCTGCCCTTCGCCGGCAATGACGCGCTTGACGAAGGACTTCTTCGGGTTGTTCGGATAGTAGAGCATGACGATGTCGCCGAGCTGAGGCTCGCCGATGTGCGTCAGGTAGACGAACTTGTTGACGATGAGGCGGTCCTGGTCCTGGAGCGTGGGCGACATGCTCTGGCCTTCGACGCGCGCGACCTGGAAACCGAAGGTCACGATCAGCGTCGCGTAGACCGCGGCCGACGCGAGCGTTTTGAGCCACGCGACGAATTCGTCGACCAGCCGGCTCGAAAGCGATGCGCCGTCGCCACCGTCGGCGCGGACACGGCCGAAATCCCCGGCGACGACGGGTAGTGGTTCGAGCGGCGCCGGAGCGGCGTCGATGTGAAGCGGACGCTCGGCGTAGCCCAGGCGGTCTTCGTACGCCGGATAGGCATCCGGCGCGGCCGACGGTGCCACGGGCAAGGGCTCGGGCGAGAATGTCAGCGGCTCAGGCGCGGCCTCGCGGTGCGCCGGGATCTCGTGCGGAGCCGGGGGTGCCGGCTCCACGGGGAGCGGCGCCGGGTCGAATCGCTCGGGTGCGGGGGGCGTGTTGTACGGATCGTTCGAATCGCTCATAGCCTCAGATACTCCCGCAGCCGCTTCGTCTGCGAGCGGCTGACGGGGATTTCCGTGCCTTTCGCATCCTTCATCTTCAGCAGGTAATTCCGGCTGAACCAGGGCACGATTTCCTTGATCTTATTGATATTCACCAGGTGCGAGCGGTGGACTCGCCAGAATATCGCCGGATCGAGCCGCGCCTGCAGTTCATCCAGTGTCCGATAGTTAGACGTTCCAGACAAGCTGTTCGTTACGACGGTGATCAGATCGTCTTCGACCGAGGCATGGACGACGTCATCGGCGTGGACGAGGAGGAAGCGGTCGCTGACCTTGATCGCCAGCTGCTCCCGGACGTCCTGGCGCTCGGCCAGGAGCTTGAGCAGCCGTCCAATATCGCCGGATGGCTCGGTTCGAGAGAAGGGCCGGTCGGTCTGGATCCGTTTCCGGACCCGGTCGACCGCGGTGCCGAGGCGCTCGGACTCCACCGGTTTCAGCAGGTAGTCCACGGCGTTGATTTCGAACGCCTCGATGGCATGGCGGTCAAACGCGGTGACGAACACGAGCTGCGGCTCCGAGCCGTTTTCGACCAGCCGGCGCGCCACCTCGAAACCGGTGAGGCCCGGCATCTGGATGTCGAGCATCACCAGGTCGGGGCTCTGCTCCTCGATCACCGCGAGCGCTTCGAGGCCGTCGGAAGCCTGCCCGACGACCTGCACGCCGCCCACCAGGCCGAGGAGGTAACACAGCTCCTCGCGGGCCAGCTGCTCATCGTCCACTACCACCGCTCGAAGCGGGGGATAGGGGTCGGCGATGGCCAGCCCTCGTTCGTTGATCATGCGCTGATCCGGGTCGGGACATTCAGTTCGGGAATGATGATGCGTGCGCAGGTCCCCTCGCCAGGCACGCTGTCCAACTGCAGCTGGTAGTTGCTGCCGTAGATCACCTGGAGACGTTCGTTCACGTTGCGCAATCCGATGCCGCTGCCCTTGACGCGCCCGGCGTGATCGTGTGATACCCCGACGCCATTGTCGATCACGTCGATGATCGCGTGGCCATTCTGCAGCGTGCTGCGGATGGTGATGCGACCTTCGCCGACCCGCGGTTCGATGCCGTGTTTGATCGAGTTTTCAACCAGCGGCTGAAGCAGCATGCTGGGAAGCACGAGGTCCAGCGTGGCCGGATCGATGTCCTTCTCGATCTTCATGCGGGGACCGAATCGCATGTGCTCGATGTCGAGATACTCGTCGACCGCTTCCAGTTCCTCGCGCAGCGTGACGAAGTGATCCTGGCTTTTCAGCAGGCGGCGGAGAAGGCCGGACAGCTTCACGATGAGGACGCGTGCCGTTTCCGGCTGCAAACGGATCAGCGACGAGATCGACGTCAGCGTGTTGAACAGGAAGTGAGGATTGATCTGACTGGCAAGCGCTTCAACGCGCGCCGCCATCAACAGCTTTTCCTGCTCCTGCAGGCGGTGCTCGATCCGGGCGCTGTTCCAGATCTTGATCGGCACCGCGACACAAAGCACCGTCGCGAGAACCACCAGGAACGAGAACAAAAGCGTTGGCGCCGGCAGGTAGAACAGGCGGTGCAGTCCGAAGCGATGCCCGAGCGCCTGGCGAATGAGCTCCAACCCGATCGGCGCGGCCAGCAGCAGGACGACCCAGTCGATCTGGAACCGGCGCACCAGCTTCCAGACGTGACGGTGCAGGTCGGTGAAGAACAGCGGTGAGAAGTGCCAGATCGCCTCTTTCGGGCAGATCTCGCGGAGGCCGCCGCCGGCAAATCCACAGCCCACGGCGAAGGGCAGCGCAATCCACTCACCCCAGATCACGGCCGTGCCGCCGACGGCGGCGCCCACGAGCGCGCCGGCGTAGGGACCGGCGAGGAGACCCGCCAGGAAGGCCCCAGGTAGCGTGAGATCGGCGGGAGGAAAGTTGAGCAGCCAGCGGATGGCGACGCCGGCCACCAGCGGAATACCCAGGCTGGCGGCAAAGACCAGCCGCTCGGGCCAATCGCGCTTCTCGGTCAGCAGGATCCGCCGGAACCACCAGAACCGGACCAGCATGGTCGAAAGCACGGCCGCCACCGCCACCTGGACGACAAGCGTCGTGAGCAGTAACTGCTCGCCCGGGAGCTCCCGTTGGTCAAGCACGGCCGAGTATAGCAATTTGCCCGGGACCCACAGAGTGAGCGTCCCATCTCATCAGGCAGCTCGGAACCGTTCGCGAACCTCCGAGCCCATCTGCACGGGCAGCAAAATCCTTCGAAACGCTTCTTCCCTCTTCATCGCCGCGAGTAGAATGACGTGTCGTCTTCGGGTCATCGCCGGGGCGCACGTAGTCACTTCAACGCAACGGTCCTCTCCCCGGGTTCTGCGTCATGGGCTGGCACCTCCTTCGTCGTCATCTGTTTCGCGCCGCGCCTATTCTGCTCGGCCGCCTTGATCGCGTCCTGCGGCGGGTCATCGACAACAGTCGTGGAGCCTGCAAGCGCCATTGCTCGATGCGGTGTCACGGTCACCGCGAGCACGCCGAGTGTCGATTGGATGGGCGGCGGCGGGTCGGTCAACATCGAGACTGGACGTGAGTGTCAGTGGACCGCGGCCGCTGAAACGTCCTGGCTGACCGTCGCCGCCGGCGCCGCCGGCCAGGGGCCGAGCACCGTGCCGTTCAGCGTCGCGGCCAACCCCGTGCCTTCGGTGCGGCGCGGGACTATCGCCGTCAATGGTCAGCGCGTCGAGATCACGCAGGCGGCGGCGGCTTGCACGATGTCCCTCTCCACGCGGGAGGTGAGTGTCGGCGCGACCGGAGGAACAGCAAGCGTCGCGATCGTCACTCAGGATCCCTGCACCTGGACGGCGGCGTCCCGTGAGCCTTGGATCACCGTGACATCGCGGACCAGCGGCGCCGGCAGCACGGAGGTCGTTTTCGAGGCCGCGGCCAACAGCGGCGTCGCGCGCGAGGGCATCGTCGAGATCGCCGGTCAGCAGGTCACCGTGTCGCAGACGGCGCCCGCGCTGGAGTGCAGCTTCACGATTGCTCCCCCGAGTGCTGCGGTCGGGGCCAGCGCTTCTCAGATAACCGTGACTGTAGCGGCGGCGCCAGGCTGCGCCTGGTCTACGAGCGGCGCTCCATCGTGGATTACTGTGTCGAACGGGAACGGGAGCGGCAATGGGACCGTGACGCTCTCGGTCCAGAACAACACGGGCGCGACACGTAGTGCGACGGTCACGGTCGCCGGACGCCCGCTGGTGCTCGACCAGGCGGCTGCCGGCTCACCGCTTCCCCCTGCACCGCCGCCTCCTGCACCGGCGCCGTCCTGCGCATACGCGATCAATCCCACCAGTCACTCGGCGTCGGCTGCAGGCGGGAACACGTCGGTTGCGGTCACGACGACCGCGGGCTGCAGTTGGACGACGGCCGGGGTGCCGGCCTGGATCACATTAACCACTGGCACCGGTGCCGGAGCCGGCAGCGGCGCGGTGAATCTGACCGTCGGGGTCAATAGCGGGACGGCGCGAACGGCGACGCTGACAATTGGCGGACAGTCGTTCACGGTGAACCAGGCGGCAGCGGCGGCGCCGCCGCCGCCGTGTAGCTACACCGTCACCCCCCAGACTTTCACCATCGGCAATGATGAGCGCAGCGGTGACCAGGCGCTGCTGGTCACCGTCGTCACGGGCCTGCAGTGCGCATGGACGTCAACCGTCGCGCCCGGCACATCGTGGCTGACGATCCGCTCGGGGGCCACGGGCACGGGGTCAGGCGCCGTTCTCATCGAGGTCGAACGCAATCGCGGCAAGGCACGCTCTGGCACATTGACCATCGCTGGACGCACGGTGACCATCAACCAGGAGAAGGACTAAGCACCGATGAGGGTCATGCTGGCCGCGGTTGCGCTCATCCTCGTCATTGTCGCCCCCGGCGCGCACGCGCAGGAGCCAACCGTCCGCGACGTCCTGTCGTTTCTGGTTACGAACCAGCAAGTGCAGACCGGTGATTTCGTGAAGGACCGAGCTGCCGCCGAAGCGACCCGTGACACGATTGCGCGCGCGCTGCTCGTCGAACTCGCCACGCTCCCGATCAGCACATCGTCTGGAGGATTCACGTATCGGCTCAATTCCACTCTGGGAACCATGGAACGCGTCAGCCAGACGTTCGGCCCCTTTTTCGTCGATCGGGCGGTGACCGCGGGACGCCGGCAAAGCTCTCTGGGAATCAGTTACCGTTATTCGAGTTTCGGGAGCCTCGACGGGAGAGATCTCGAGGACGGCACATTCATCACCACCGCCAATCGCTTTCGCAGCGATCCGGGGCCGTTCGATGTTGAAGCCCTCGCGTTGCAGGTCAGTACGTCAACCGTGACGCTCTTCGGCAACTACGGTGTGACCGACAGGCTCGATATCGGTGCCGCCGTCCCGTTCGTCACACTGCGACTCGACGGAGAGCGCACGAACACCTATAACGGCACGTCATTCGTGCAGGCACGTGGCACGTCGAACGTGACCGGCCTGGCCGATATTGCCGTCCGCGCCAAGTTCCACGTGTATGAAAAAGGCCCGCAGGGCGTCGCCGCGGGCGTCGAACTTCGATTACCGACGGGCTCGGCGGACGACATCCACGGTGCCGGCGCCGCCGCCGTCAAGCTATCCGCCGTTGGATCCGTTGGCCGCGGAAATCTGGAGAGCCATGTCAATCTCTCCTGGACTGAAGGCGGAATCTCTCGGGAGGTAGGATTTGCCGGCGCGGTCGTCTGGGCCGCCAATGCCAGGCTCTCGATCTCCGGCGAGGTCCTCGCCCGCCGGATCCAGACCCTGGGGCGAATTCAGGATGTGATCGAGCCGCATCCGACATTGAACAACGTCGACACGCTTCGACTGGTGGCAGTCGGCGAGAACGCAACGACGCGTTTCGCGGTCGTAGGGGCGAAATGGAATGTGGGTCGCACCCTGCTGCTCTCGACCCACGTATTGCTGCCGTTCAGCGACACAGGCTTCCGGCAGGGGCTGACGCCAATGATCTCGCTCGACTACGCGCTCGCGCGGTGAGCGTCATGTGGTGCGCGCGTCACCGGGTCTGGACGCTGTCGATCTTCCACGTACTCGCGTCTTTGCTGAGTCTGAAAAGCCACTGACGCTGTTCCTGCTGGGCGACCTTGCTTCCAACCCGGCGGACGTACCGAGCCGTCCCGCTGCACGTCGCCTGCGCCTGGGTTCCATTCACCTCGAATCGGCAGTCACTCAACGAGAGGTCCTGCGATTCGAGATTCTGGAACGCTCTGGCAAGCGCGGCTTCATTCACCGACGGCCAGACTCGTTGCGCCGCGCTGGCATCGAGCCGCTGATAGGCGGATTGATACAGGCTGAGCGCGCTGACGATCCCATCTTCCGGCCGCGCGACAGGCGCGGCGGCTGGCGGAGGCGGCGCCGGCAGCGGGCGCGGCGCTCGCTCGTTCGACGCCTCGGGCTGAGTTCGTTTCTCCAATGCGAACGCGGGCGGCGCTGACAGGACGGAGGGCAGTGTCACAGGCGGCTCGGTGAGCCGCTCTGTACGTTCGGGGGGTGCCGGCGGTTCGGAACGGCCCGAAGGCATCATGGTGGATGGCAATTTCCCCGACCGGGAGCCAGTGGTGGAGACTGGTGGGGGAGTCGAAGGACGTCGAGTCGCTTCGAGATTCACCGGTTTTGGCGGGCGCAGCTCACGTGCGTCCGGCGCGAGCGGAACCGCGATGTTTCGTGACGAGCCTGCCTTTGCCGGGGCGGCTTTCGCGCTCGTCGGTTGCGATCTGGTGGGAGTCGCCGCCGGTGTGTCAGGAGGTGGAACAGGCGCCGGCTTCGCCGAGACGCCGGACACGGATGTGTCCGATGACCGCGGGACGAGCCAGAAGGCGTTGAGGCCGACACCCAAGGCGAAGCAGACGGCCAACCCCGTCGCCCTACGAGCCCCGATAGAGCGGAGGGCTTTCGACGTCGGCCGAGGATGCGGTTGTGACGATGGTTGCGGCGCAGCAGCGGATTGCGTAGCTCGTTCCGCGAGAACCGGCGCCGGCCGCGCGAGTGGTGCTGCGGGTTCCGCCGCGAACGAATCGAGCGGGTCGTCGGAATCGGGAGCCTTCGGCCTGGGCTGGGACCGACCGACTTCGCTGCCGAATGCCGCCAGGGAGTCTTCGTTGAGAGAGGTTCGGCTGTTGCGGAAATTCATAGCCACTTCCCGCACCGTGTGCGCGGGACGGGCTCAGAAGCACACCTTACGCCCCGCGGTTTGCGCGATTCAGAATATCAGAGACTCGGAGCCGACGCGCGGCCATGCCAGCCTCAGCAGTGCGACGACAAGGCAATTTGATATGCTTTCTCCATGATTCGTCCGTTCATTGTCGGCTTCTTCACGACGTTCAAGCACATGTTCAAGAAGCCGATCACCGTCAATTACCCTGACGAGAAGATCCCGGTTTTCCCGAAGTGGCGCGGCAAACAAGTCCTGATGCGGGACGAAAACGGCCTCGAAAAGTGCGTCGCCTGCGGCCTGTGCTCGGTGGCGTGCCCGGCCGATGCGATCTATCTCGAGCCGGCGGAAAACGACGGCAGCATCCAGGCCGGTCCGCGCTACGCCAAGGTCTACCAGATCCACAAGACACGCTGCATCTTCTGCGGCATGTGCGAGGAAGCCTGCCCGGTGTCGGCGATCTTCATGGGTAAGGACTACGAGCTGGCGGTCTACAGCAACAAGGATTTCATCTGGGACAAGACCGACCTGCTCGTTCCCTCCCAGATCACCGCGCAGGCGGCGCTGCCCGCAAAGCACTGAGACCGGTGTTCGGCGCGCTGGGAGACATTCACGGCGCTTTTCACGCAGCACGAGAAATCATGGAACGGCACCGCGAGGTGCCGTTTTGGCTTTGTGTGGGTGATGTCGCCGCCGACGATGGCCGCTACGAAGCGCTGCCGGCGCCGCTCTACTGGATCAAGGGCAACAACGAGAACTTCGACTTCGTCGAACAATGCACGGCGGGGCAGCGTGCGGCGGGGCTTTATGCCCCGCCATACACCAACACCTACATTGCCAACGGCGAAGTCGTGACTATCGACGGCCTGCGCGTCGCGGGCCTCGGCGGAACGTTCGCCCCGACGATGTACGAACTCGCCGCCGCGGACCTGCCGCATCCCAAGAAGAACACGCCAAAAGCCACCGAACTCGCCGACAAGCGCCGTCACTTCGTTCGCGAGGAAGTCGACCGCTGCAAGGCGATGTCGAACATCGACATCCTCCTCACCCATGAAGCGCCGCGCCCTTTTCGGTCGCCCCGGGGGAATGATGCCGGAAAAACCCAGATCAACGAGGTCCTGAGCGCGATGAAGCCCCGGTTGCACCTCTTCGGGCACCACCACCGGTTCGCCGAAGCCACGATTTCAGGCGTCCGTTCGGTCTGCCTGGATCTGGTCGCGAATTCATACCTGCTGATCGACCCCAAGACGTTGGAATATCAGCACTTGGCTGTAAAATAAGGAACTTGCTCCGCGTTCCATTTCTTGACGCCGTCGAACAACGCGTGCTCGTCTGTGACGGCGCCATGGGAACAATGCTGTACGGCAAGGGCATTTTCCTGAATCGCTGCTTCGACGAGCTCAACCTTACTCAGCCGGATCTCGTCCTCGAAGTGCATCAGGGCTACGTCCGCGCCGGTGCGGATGTCCTCGAGACGAATACCTTCGGCGCCAACCGCATCAAGCTCGGCGCCTTTGCGCTGGCCGATAAGGTTCACGCGATCAATCTGCAGGGGGCGCGTATCGCGCGTCACGCCGCGCGCGAACAGGCATATGTCGCCGGCGCGATCGGCCCTCTCGGCATTCGCATCGAACCGTGGGGCAAAACCGGCGTCGACGAGGCCGAAACCTACTTCCGCGAACAAGCGCAGGCACTCCTCGAAGGCGGCGTGGACGTCTTTGTGCTCGAGACGTTTCGGGACCTGAACGAGATCCGCGCCGCGATCCGCGCCATCCGCAGCATCTGCGACCTGCCGATCGTTGCGCAGGTCACGACCGAAGAGGACGGCAACACGCTCGACGGCGTGGCGCCGGAGAAGTTCGTCCCTGAACTCGAAGCGCAGGGCGCCAACATCGTCGGGCTCAACTGCAGCGTTGGCCCCGCCGCGATGCTCGAGACCATCGAGCGAATGGCGCAGGTCGCGACCACGCGGCTGTCGGCACAGCCCAACGCGGGAAGCCCTCGCGAAGTCGAGGGCCGGAACATCTATTTGTGCTCGCCGGAGTACATGGCGTCTTACGCCAGGCGCTTCATCAACAACGGTGTCCGCCTCGTCGGCGGCTGCTGCGGCACGACACCTGATCACATCCGGCAGATCAAGTCGGCGGTTCGAGCCCTGGCGCCCGCGACGCCAACGAAAGACAAGATCCCGGCCGCGGCTCGTCCGGCACCCGAGATCCGGGTCGTGCCGCGCGCCGAAAAGTCGCGGATGGCGAACGCGCTGTCGCGCGGCGGCTTCGTGGTCGCGGTTGAACTGCTGCCGCCCCGAGGCTACGACGCCCACGGGCTCATCGAGCAGGCGCGCCAGCTTCGCATCCACGGCGTCGACCTGGTCAATATTCCTGACGGGCCGCGCGCCGGCGCCCGGATGAGTGCGCTCTCGGCCTCCGTCCTGGTGCAGCAACAGTCAGGCAACGAAACGATCCTTCATTACGCCTGTCGCGACCGGAACCTGCTCGGCATGCAGTCGGACCTGCTCGGCGCCCACTCGATGGGGATCCGCAACGTCCTGCTGATCACGGGCGATCCGCCGCCGGCTGGAGACTATCCCGATGCCACCGCGGTGTTCGACGTGGACTCGATCGGGCTTACGAACGTGGTCACGCGTCTCAACCGGGGTCTTGATATCGGTGGGCAACCGATCGGCATGCCCACGGCATTCCACATTGGTGTCGCGGTGAACCCTTGTGCCCTCGACCTCGACCACGAGTTCAGGCGGTTCAAGTACAAAGTCGAGGCTGGCGCCGAGTTCGCTATCACGCAACCCGTCTTCGACGTCGCACCGCTGGTGTCGTTCCTCGAACGCAGTGCGGCGGGCATTCCGGTGCTTGCGGCGATCACGCCGCTCGAAAGCCTCCGCCATGCGGAGTTCATGGCCAACGAAGTGCCGGGTGTCTGCGTCCCGCCCGCAATCGTCGAGCGGATGCGGGAAGCGGAACAGCACGGCCGGGCTGCGGCGGAGGGCCTCCAGATTGCGTCGGAACTTGCCGCCGGGGTTCGTCCGTATGTGCAGGGGATCCAGATCTCAACCGCGGTGGGTGCCGTGGAGAGTGCCCTCGGTGTCGTGAAAGCCCTCGCTGCCTGAGGCGGGGATTTGTTGGGCTCGAACGGCGGCCGCTGAATTGGGTCCTCGTTTGCTTGCCCCTGTATAGGCCATCGGGTTATAGTCGCAGCTCTTCTTATGCCCTTATTTGAACGTAAAACGGCGTCTGACGACGAAGTGGTTTCAGGTTCCGATGCAGGCACGCGTGCTCTGTCGGTCGCTGCTGTCGAAAACGACTTCGTGGAAGCCGTTTACGACAAGCTGGCGAAGGTGTACGACCTCACCTTTGGTCCTACGCTTCACCCGGGCCGCCTGCAAGCCATCCAGCGGATGAACATCCAGGCGGGTGAGCGTGTGCTCGAGGTCGGCGTCGGCACCGGCATCAACCTGTCGCTCTATCCCAAAGACTGCTCGGTCACCGGCATCGACTTTTCGGGCTCGATGCTCGAAAAGGCCCGGGAACGGGCGGCGCGGAAGGGCATCCGCAACATGCGGCTCCTTCAGATGGACGCCGGTGATCTGAAGTTCGCCGACGACTCGTTCGACATCGTCTACGCGCCCTACCTGATCAGCGTCGTTCCGGACCCGGTCAAGGTGGCGCAGGAGATGAGCCGCGTGTGCCGCCCCGGCGGCCGGGTCATCATCCTGAACCATTTCCTGAGCCCGAATCCCATCCTTTCAAAGCTCGAGCGGATGATTTCCCCGTACACGATTCACATCGGGTTCAAAGCCGACCTCGACCTGCCCGCGTTTCTCGCACAGGCGAACTTGGAACCTGTCTCGATCGAGAAGGTGAACATTCCGCGGCTCTGGTCTCTCGTTACGTGCGTGAAGGACTGAACCGGCACGGGCTGGTTCTCGTCCTTGCCATTTTCGGCCTTCCGCTTTTCATCGGCCTCGGCGCGACCGACCTCGCCAACGACGAGGCCATCTACTCTTACGCCGTCGAATCCATCCTGACGACCGGCGACTGGCTGTCGCCGCGCAGCAGCCCGAACGAAGAGATCACCTTCGTCGAAAAGCCGCCGCTCAAGTTCTGGATCGTGGCGGCGCCCATCCGGGCTGGTCTTCTTCCTTACAATGAGTTCGGTCTGCGGTTCTGGGATGCCGTCTTCGGCGCGCTGGCGTTTCTGTACGTGTTCCTGCTCGGACGGCGTTTCGCCGGACCGATCTGTGGGCTGTTCGCCGTCCTGATCCTCTTCGCCGACGTCCGGCTCCTTTTCGACCACGGGCTGCGAAGCAACAACATGGATGCCGCGCTGGTGCTCGCCTATACCGGCGGCGTGTATCACTTCCTGCGCTGGAGTGATCCCGACGCGAGGCGGGGCAGGCACATTGCCGCGGTTGCCGGATGGTTCTTCCTCGGCTTCATGACGAAGTTCGTGGCCGCGCTCTTTCTACCGGTGGTTCTGTTTGCGGCAGCGGTGATCCTTCCCGCGTTACGGCGTCAGCTCGTGCAGGACTGGTGGCGATGGGGGCTGGCCAGCCTCGCCACGGTGGCGCTGGCATTGCCGTGGTTTCTGTATCAGTGGTCGGTCCTCGGCGAGGGCTTCCTGCGGGTGATGTTCGGGGAGCACGTCTACACGCGGTTCACCCAGTTTGCCGACCCTCTCCACGTCCAGCCCTGGCACTTCTATGTCACGGAGGCCTACAAGCAACTGACGCTGGCGGGCAGTGCGCTCTGGGTTGGCCTCGGGCTCGCCATGGTGATCGTGCACACTCTCCGTCGTCGCACACCTGAAGGCGTCGTGCTTTTGCTATGGGTGGCCGTGCCTGTGACGCTCATCTCCCTGGGCAGCTCGAAGCTGTATCACTATTTCTACCCGTATCTGCCGCCGCTGGCCCTTGCGGCGGGCGCAGCGCTGGCGTGGATCGTCGCGGCGGCGGGCAAATATTCTCTGCCGGAAAGCTGGACGCCGCGTCTCTCGCCGGGGATGCGAGCGGGCGCCTGGACGGTGGCGGCCCTCGCCATCGCGCTCGCGGTGTCCACGGCGATCCTTGGAACAGTGCGGATCGATGGGCTCTTTCGCAACAGTTCAGTGGTGCGTCCGGTAGTCGTGGCCTTGCTCGCCGTTACTGCGGCGGGCAGCTTCCGCCTCGGTGCTGGCCTGCTGTCGGTGGTGCTGATGGCGTTGTTGCTGCCCACGCCACTCGCGGCATACGGCGAGAATCTCCGTCGGCTCAACGTTACGAAGCGACCACTGAGTGCCGTGGCCGAGTGTCTTCGCCAAGTGGACGCCGAACGCGCCGGCGCCTATGCACCGGTCTCCGAAGCCGCCTTTCTGCACCCATACTTCTACTACCTGCGCGGGGACGGCTGGCACGGCCCGGTCGACCAGCAAAAGCTCCGCGCCGCGCTGACGGTCGACGGGCAGCAGCGCCCTGTCGTTCTCGACCACGCCCTCTACGCAACCCTGCTCGAGCGGAACGGCCCGGACGGTAGTCCGCCAGCCACGATCGAGCTGGCGACGGTGCTCGTCCTTCTTCCAGGACCATTCAGGACCTGCGGCAGCGCGGCCGGTTCGAGCGTACGATAGCGGCGCGTGAACGCCAGACCAGAGCTCGCGATCGTGATCCCCGCCTACAACGAAGCGGCCGGCATTGAGGCCAGCGTCAACGAGCTGCGCCAGTATCTCAGCAGCCGTCCATGGACGTGGGAGATCAGGGTGGTCGACGACGGGTCGAGCGATCGTACCGCGGCGATTGTCGAGACCATGGAGCGTCATGAACCGCGGATCAAACTGCAGCGGGAACCGCACCGCGGCAAGGGCGCGGCGGTGAGAGCCGGCTTCCTGGCGTCCACGGCCGACTACCGGTTCCTCTGTGATGCGGACCTCTCGATGCCCGTCCACGAGCTCGCCCGCTTCATGCCGCCCGCGCTCGGCGATGCCGACATTGCGATCGGCACGCGTGAAGGCGCCGGCGCGCGACGCGTGGGCGAGCCGCTGTCGCGGCATCTTGCCGGCCGCGCTTTCAACGCCGTCGTCCGGGCCCTGACGGTGCCGGGGATCCAGGACACGCAGTGCGGCTTCAAGATGTTCACGGCCGCTGCCGCCGACGCCGTGTTCCCGAGTCTTACGGTGGACGGGTGGGCCTTCGACATCGAAGCGCTCTACGTGGCGCGCCTTCGCGGATTGCGGATCCGGGAAGTCCCGATCGAGTGGCATTTCCGCGCCGATTCGCGCTTGCGGATGTTCCCCGACAGCCTCAGGATGCTGCGTGAGGTCTTTCGGATCCGTCTTGGCGCACGCCGCGGCGCCTACGGCGTGCCCCGGCGCACCGAGCGATGATCACGCGCGCAGCCGTCCTGCGCGCGCTGGCGGTCCTGGCCGCGTACCTGGTGATCGCCGCTCTCTACACGCACCCGCTCGTCGGACGCCTCGCGGACGGTGTCGCGAACGACCGCTACGATCCGGTCCTCAACGCTTCGATCCTCTGGTGGAACGCGACGACGCTGCCATTCTCGACCGCCTGGTGGACGCCGCCTCACTACTACCCGAACCTTGGCATCGCGGCGTTCACTGAGAATCTCGTCGGGCTCTCGGTGATCACGAGCCCTGTGGTGTGGGCCACTGGGAACGCGCTGCTGGCTTACAACCTCGCGGTCTTCCTGAGTTGGCCCCTCTCTGCCTTCGCCGCGTATCTCCTGGTCCTGCGCATCGGCGTGAGCGGATCGGCGGCGTTTGTCGGAGGGCTCGCCTTCGCCTTTGCGCCGTACCGGCTCTCGCAGATGGCGCATCTGCAGGTGCTGTCCTGTTACTGGTTGCCGATCGCACTGGCTGGTCTGCACGGCTTCGCGGCGGACCGGACGGGTGCGATGGCTGGTCCTGTTCGGTGTGGCCTGGCTGCTCCAATCGCTGACCAACGGCTACTTCATGCTCTACGGCGGCGTCCTGATTGCGGGCTGGTTGCTGTACTTCTGCTCGACGCGCGCGACCATCTCGGCAGCGCTGCCGATCGTTGTCGCGTGGACGCTCGCCAGCCTGCCGCTGCTGCCGGTCATGCTGGTCTATCGCCGCGTCCACGCGGAGTTCGGTCTCGTGCGCGAACTGGGGGCGATCATGCAGTATGCGGCGGACCCGTCCGCATGGCTGCGGGTTTCGCCGCTGGCCGCGTTCTGGGGCACCCTCGTTCCGGACGGCGGCGGTGAGTGGAACCTGTTCCCTGGCCTGACTGTCGGTACTGGTGACGCTGGTGGCGGCGGGGTGGGGCCTGGCCACGCGCCCGCGAGCGGCTGCGCCGGCGCCTGACCGTCATCGAACCGCTCGGCGCGTCGCCGCCGTCCTCGCGGGGCTCTCACTGCTGATCGTAGTTGTGGCGTTCGTGATCGGGCCGTGGCGTGTGTCGCTGCTCGGCACCTCGCTCCGCGTCACTTCGATCGATCGTCCACTGTTTCTTGGCCTTGCCGCGCTGGCTGCGTTTCGCCTCCTTGGCGGCCGCTGGATTCACGCGGGCGAGCGGCGGCCATTTGCCTTCTACGCCCTGGGAACGATCGCGATCGCGATCCTCTGCATGGGGCCGCAGATCCGCGCCGGCTCGCGGGTGATCCTCGACAGCGCTCCGTACGGATGGCTGATGATCCTCCCAGGCTTCGATGGTCTGCGCGTGCCGACGCGCTTCTGGACCATCGGCAGTCTCTGCCTGGCGGTCGCGGCGGCGCTGGGGTTTGCGAGGCTGCAGCCACAGCGTTCGGCCGTGCGGCTCGCTGTGGCGGCGCTGTTGTCGGTTGCGATCGTGGCCGAGGGTTGGCTCCGCGAAATGCCGATCGCAGCCGGCCCGGATCTGTGGCCGGTGGTCGAGCCTGCGGAATCGAACCGCGCCGTCCTGGAGCTTCCGCTCGGACCGGAGTGGGACGCCGCTGCGACGTTCCGCGCCGCGCACCACAGGCGGCGCGTCATTAACGGCGTCAGCGGCTACGATCCGCCGCACTATGGTCTTCTGCAAATCGGCCTCAACGCGCAGGACCCGTCGGTGCTGCTGTCGCTCGCGTCGCTCGGTCCGCTTGATATCGTCGTCAACCGGGCGGCTGACGAAGACGGCCGCTGGACGCGCTACGTCTCCGGTATCACCGGCGCAGAGCGGACATACGACGATGGTGTGCGCATGACATACCGCATGCCCGATCTGGCCGATCCGGCAGCCGCCATTGGACCCGCCTGGGCTATCGCGTCTGTCCAGACGTTTGGCTCGAACCTCTCGAGCGCGAGCGTCACGATCGATGGCAACGTGGAAACGGCCTGGACTGCAGCTCCGCAGGTTGAAGGTACTGCGCTGGTGTTCGACCTGAGCCAGACGCGCGCCGTCGCCGGAGCCACTGTCTCGCTCGGATCGAATATCGGGGCCTATCCGCGGAGGATGGCGGTGGATGTGTCGACCGACGGCACCGCATGGACGACCGTCTGGGAGGGTGCTGGCCTGGGGCCGGCGATCGCCGGGATCATGCGGAGCCCCCGCGAGGGGCGGATTGCCTTTGCGTTCGCCGCGACCACCGCACGTTACGTGCGGCTACGCCTCACCGCGAACGCGCAAGCATCATGGACGGTATGCGAGTTGCGAGTCCATGGGCCGTCTGTCCGCTGACCGACTCTGGCCGGTTCTTGTGCTTGCCGTTTTCGGCTTGCCCCTTTTTGTCGGTCTCGCCGCGACCGACGTAGGGGAACGATGAGGCCATCTACTCATACGCTGTCGACTCCATCCTGGAGACCGGCAAATGGTTGGCGCCGCAAAGTAGCCCGGACGACGACATCACCTTCGTCGAAAAGCCGCATCTGAAGTTCTGGATCGTGGCGGCGCCGATTCGTCTCGGCCTTCTCCCTCACAACGAGTTTGGTTTACGGTTCTGGGACGCGCTGTTCGGCGCGCTGACGTCCACTACGTGTTCTGATCAGAAGACGCCTCGCCGGCGCAACACGCGGGCTGTTCACGCGTCATCCTCCTCGCCAGCCATGGGCCACGCATGTAGTAGGAGTTACGCAGCAATAACACGGAAGGCGGGCTCTTGGCTGACCTACTGCGGCGTGCACGCTACCGCTGCCCGCGCGGGTCGACACCGCGGATGGCAGTCAGCGAGAGCGGCTATAGCGGACGATCCGTCACCGCCAGTCTCCGCACATTGCGAGCTCAATGAGTCGAAAGGCGTGGCCGTCCACGATCAGCCGGTGGTATCAGCAGTGCACGCCGCGCTGGGCTCACCGAGGCGGTTGTGGTGCTCCTACAGACCGGGCGATTCAAGCCATGTCCAGCACGGTGACAGATCGGCGATAGCACATCGCACCGCACGTCGCACCTCGCACGTAGCACGTCGGAACGTCTAGAAAGGCTTCTCCAGTGAATTGGACTGCGGCGTGAACAGCCGCGCGCCGTCCTCGGTAATGACCATGTCGTCCTCGAGGCGGACGCCGAACTCGCCGCGCAGGTAGATGCCGGGCTCGTCGCTGAATGTCATGCCGGGCCGCAGCGGCGTGGTGTTGCCGCGTACTAGATACGGCCACTCGTGCCAGTCCATGCCGATGCCGTGGCCGACGCGGTGCGTGAAGTACTTGTAGTCCGGCCCGTACCCGGCGTCCACGATCACCTTGCGTGCGGCGGCATCGACGGCTTCGCACGGCACGCCGGGCTTAGCGGCCGCGAGCGCCGCGTCCTGCGCCTTGCGCTCGATGTCGAAGACCTGCTTCATCTTGTCGGTCGCCTTGCCCAGCACGAACGTCCGGCTCAGATCCGACTGGTAACCCTCGATGTTGCAGCCGCCGTCGATCAGCAGGATGGTCCCTTCCTTCACGACCTGCGGGGTGATGGAGCCGTGGGGGAGGGCGGAAAATTCGCCGACCTGCACACCGGCGCCGCCTTCAAACCCCAGGCGTGCGTGCGCCGACGACACCAGCCGCGCGAAGTCGTTCTGCGTCATCCCTTCCTTAAGGGACTTGTAGGCCGCTTCGTATGCCTTCAGCGTGACGTTCGACGCGAGCTGCATCAACTCGAGTTCGTGTGCGTCCTTGATCATCCGGCAGCCGCCCGTGACCGGCGTACCACTTGTGAGCGTGATCCCGTTTGCCGCCTTGCCGACGCCGTCGCTGAACACGTACTTGACGGTCTCTTCGATGCCGAGCCGTCCAGTGCGGATACCGCGATCCTGCAGACCCTGCGCGACCCGCTGATAGGGGCTCTCATGCTCGTGCCAGGTGCGCACGTCGGCGGTGCCGCCAAACGGGCCAAGCGCGATCTGCTCGCGGGCACGGTCTTCTTCGAAGGCAGGGCAGACGAAGAACGGCTCGCCCTTCGCGGGGATGACACAGGTAAACAGGCGCTCGCCGCCTGACCAGTCAATGTTGGTGAAGTAGACGAGCGACATGCCGCTGCAGAGCATCAGCGCGTCGATCTTCTCTTCGGCCATCAGGCGTCGTGCCTTCTCGACGCGGCCGCGGCGCTCGTCGGCCGTGATCGGCCGCGCCTGGGAGCGCATCGATGTCAGCGCGCGGATCGCTGGTGGCGCCTCGGCCTGCTGCGCGTCGAGCTTTGACGCTCCGAGCATCGCGGCGGCCGCGCCCGCCCCCCACAGAAAGCTTCGTCGAGTAACCATGGCGTGAGCGTACCACGTGCGACGTGCGGACGTGCGGACGTGCGACGTGCTGTGCGACGTGCGGACGTGCGGACTTGCTGTGCGACGTGCGGACAGCTCGGCCCGAGCGACTAAGCGAGGGCTGGCAAAGCGCTGGGGGTGGGGCCCCAGCGCAAACTGAATAATGATCCAACGCGCGACTCAGCCGCGGATCCGGCGGAGGATCTCGACAGCGGCGACGACTGCGCCGTCGGTGGCCGGGCGTAGCGGCGGTGGCGGCGAGTCGAGCAATGCGTCCAGCGCCTCCCGCCATCGGCCGGCCAGCAAGGACTCCTGATCCAGGTATCGGCAACGGAGGGCTGACGGCATCTCCCGGACCATCACGTCGTATTCCACGAAGTGGCCGCGCGAGGTGTAGAGCATCGCGGTGTGGTTGGCGATGCACTCCGAGACAATGCCGTACCCAGGCTTCGTGACGACCACGTCGACGGCAGCAACCAGGTCCTCGTAGCGAACCCCGGACTCGTAGATTTTCGCTTCATCGACGAACACGAGGCCCGACGGCAGATCCTGTGGCGCAGGCCCGCGGCCAGTAATGACGACCGTCCAGCGGTCGAGGCAATCCAGGCTCGAAGGATCGAAGTCGCGGACGCCATACCCGCCAAAGGAGGAAAGCGCCACCGGACGGTTGGCTGGCACGCCAAGTGCGTCGAGTACCTCCTGCCGTGGATGCTGCGCGTGGCGAGCGACGTAGGGCAGATCAGTGACCTTCGAGATGGTGGCGAAGCCGCCGTGCAGTGGCAACCGCCAGGCCTCGGACGCCGAGCTGTATGCCGCGCGGATCGTGGGCAGAACGTGCGGCGCCCTGGACGCGAACGTCGCCGCGTACCCTTCGTAGATCCAGTCCCACGTGAAGTTGCTGACAACGATGGATGGAATGCCCGCCAGCGCCGCGGCGGCACACGCCAGCGGCGGCGCATCTGAGACCACCAGTTGCACATCGTGCTCGCGCAGTGTGCGCGCTTCGGCCGCCGCGCGCTCGGCATCGACTCATAGAACGACGCCGCCTGGTCGGCGGTCGCGCTCTCATCCAGCCGCAGGCTGTCGACCTGGACGATGCCGGTGTCGCAGGGGCCGGGTAGAAGTGTGTAGGGTGGGCGCACCGTGCGCTCGAAGAGCCACGCCGGCGCAGACGTGCGAATGATGATCGACAGGTCGCTCGACTGGGCCGCCGCAAGCGTACCGAGCGCATTGATGATTTCGATCTGGCGCGACGCGTGGCCGAAGCCGTGGCCCGAGATGTAAAAACGACCAGCACGGGTCAGCCGTCAACTACCAACTACCGAAACCTCGAGAATTCCAACTCGGATATTGGCGGTGGAGGTGAGTTGATGTGTCTGGAACCAGTGAGCGAGGGCGGGCGGGCTGTGGGGATGTCGGCCCGAGCGATTAGCGAGGGCTGCAGGCGCTGGGGGTGGGGCCCCAGCGCAAATGATTAATCGTGGGCCGATCGTGCCGCCGCTGCCGACGTGCCGGGAACCCCGGCCTCAGGGGGCATGTTGATCGGATCGACCACCGAGGGAAGCGACACGGCCAGCGCTTGTTCCAGCGTGTGCACCGGCACGAACGTCATGTCTTTGCGGACATCTGGTGGCAGTTCGTCGAGATCCGGCTCGTTCAACGCCGGAACGATCATCGTCTTGATGCCGTAGCGCCGTGCCGCCAGCGCCTTCTCGCGGATACCGCCGACCGGCAGCACGAGACCCGACAGCGTGATCTCGCCCGTCATCGCGACCTCAGCGTTGACCGGCACGCCGCGCGCCGCGGACACGATCGCGGTCGCCATCGTGACCCCGGCCGACGGTCCATCTTTCGGGATCGCTCCGGCGGGAACGTGGACGTGCAGATCCTGCTTGCTCAGGAACTCCGGCGAGAGGTGCAGGTTGCGCGCCTGCTGGCGGACGTGACTGAGAGCTGCGCGCGCCGATTCCTGCATCACGCTGCCAAGCTGCCCCGTCAGCGTGAGCTGGCCGGTGCCGCCAGGCATCAATACGGCCTCGATGAACAGGACGTCGCCGCCCGATTCGGTCCAGGCGAGGCCGGTCGCGACGCCCGCGCGCGAAGTGCGAAAGGCTGTCTCGCCGCGAAAGCGCACCGGTCCCAGGTAGGTGGGAACATCGGCCGCGTCTACGCGTGCGGTGTGAGTGGCGTCGGTCGCCACCTTCGCCGCGATCTTGCGCGCGATGGTGCCGATCTGCCGCTCGAGCGTGCGGACGCCGGCCTCTCGCGTGTATTCCGTGATCACGCGGCGGACGGCTTCGTCGGTGATCTCCACCTGCTCAGGCTTGAGCCCGTGCTCCTCGCGCTGCCGCGGGATGAGATACATCTTCGCGATGTGCAGCTTGTCGTCCTCGGTGTACCCGCTCAGCGAGATGAGCTCCATGCGGTCGAGCAGTGCCGGGTGGATCGTGCCGAGCTGGTTGGCGGTCGCGATGAAGAGGACCTTCGACAGGTCGATCGGGATCTCGAGGTAGTGGTCTCTAAACGTGTGGTTCTGCGCCGGATCGAGAACCTCGAGCATCGCGGCCGCCGGATCCCCCTGGATGCCCGACGACATCTTGTCGATCTCGTCCAGCATGAAGACAGGATTGGCGGACCCCGCGGTCTTCAGCGCCTGCACCAGTCGACCCGGCATGGAGCCGATGTAGGTACGCCGATGCCCGCGGATCTCGGCTTCGTCGCGGACGCCGCCGAGCGAGATGCGCACGAACTTCCGGTTCATCGCGCGCGCGATCGACTGGCCGAGCGATGTCTTGCCGACTCCGGGCGGGCCAACGAAGCAGAGGATCGGCCCCTTCAGATCTCCCTTGAGCTTCCGGACCGCGAGGTATTCGACGATGCGTTCCTTGACCTTGTCGAGGTCGTAGTGATCCTCGTCGAGGACGCGGCGCGCTTCGACCGGATCGAGCCGGTCTTCCGTCCCCTTCTCCCATGGCACGTCGAGAAGCCAGTCGAGGTAGGTGCGGATCATCTGGTATTCGGGTGACGACGGCGTCATCCGGTCCAGGCGCTCCACTTCGCGCAGCGCGACCGTCGCGACATGGTCGGGCAGATGCGCTTCTTCGACCCGCTTGCGCAGCTCCTGCGACTCGCCGTCGCTGCCTTCGCCGAGCTCGGCCTGAATCGCCTTGAGTTGCTGGCGCAGCATGTACTGCCGCTGCGCGTCGGTCATTTCTTTCTCGGCGCGCGACTCGATCTGTCCCTTCAGCTCGAGGACCTCGATCTCGCGCGCGAGCGCGCGCGACACGGCGTCGAGCTTGACGATGACGCTGTTCTCTTCGAGGAGCTTCTGCTTGTCCTCCGCCTTCATGTCGAGCAGGCTGGCGAGCAGGTAGACGATCCGGAGCGGGTCGTCCATGGTGGCCACGAGCGCCTTGACGTCCGGCGAGAGCCCAGTCGCGAGCGAGAGCGCGCGATCGACCAGTTCCTGGAGGTGCCGGACCCGCGCATCGATCTCGATCGAACGCTCCGACACCTCAGGCAGCGGCTTCAGCAGCGCGCGCATGAACCCCTTGTCGGTCTGGAGAAACTCCGCGCGCACGCGAGTGATCCCCTCGACCAGTACGCGCATGCCGTTGGGCGCCTTCGCCATTTGCCGCACGATCGCCACCGTGCCGATCCGGTACAGATCATCGGGCCCCGGCTCGTCGGCTTCGTTCTTCTGAAGCAGCAGCAGCACCATGCGGTCGCCGGCGAGCGCGCGGTTGATGGCCTCTGACGACAAGGCGCGGCTCACGCCGAGCGGAGCGACGGTCATCGGCAATACGACCGAGCCGCGGAGCGGAACGACGGGAAGCTCGGCGGGGAGCGGTGGGGATTGCGGATCGTCTGCCATCAATGAGTCGCCTCGAGGACCATGTCCTGATGATACTTGCAATGTCCGGGGCGTTAATGCAGTCCAGGGATGATGCGCCAGCGGACTTTCTTCTGATATGACGCATAGTCCGGGCCAAACGTCTCGATCAGGCTGCGCTCTTCAAAAGGGATGGCCGCGACCAGGTAGAGCGTGCTGATCACGGCAAAGACGAGCCGGGTTGCTGTCATGTCGGGCGCGCCGAATACGAGCAGCGTCCAGCCGAAGTAAACCGGATGACGGACCAGTCCGTAAACGCCGTCGGTCTTCAGGGCGACGGCGTCGCCAACGCGAGCCGACGACGAACGCAGCACCTGCCGAACACCAGCCAGGTCGAGCACGTCCAGCGCACGTGCGCCGATGACCGTCACGATGATGCCCGTGGCCTGCACGGCGTATCCCAACCACCGCCACATACCATCCAGTTGCCAGGCCGTTCCTGGTACCGGCCGCCACCACCCGCAAACGACGACGAAGAGCACGCTGGCGACGAGCGAATAGACGGCGCGCTCGAGCGCGGGGGCGGTCCAGCTTTTGACGAGTTGTTTGATTCCAGTACGGGCAAAGACGCTGTGGTGCAGAGCGAATACCGTGAACAGCACCAGGTTCATGAGCACGGCGCCGACAAGGTGCGAGCCGTCTCGATCCGCCGGGGCGGCTTGACCGAACAGCACCAGGTAGGCGTACAGGAAGAAGCCCAGCGAGGCCGCAAACGCGGCAGCAGCGAGCCAGGCAAAAAGGAGGGGGAGCAAGGCGCGGCCTATTATAGGGGGCATGACCTCCGCTTCACGCTCGCGCGTCGCCATCACAGGCATCGGCGTCGTCTCGCCGTTCGGCGTCGGCCGCGAGCGTTTCTGGCAGCACGTGCGGAGCGGATGCAGCGGCACACGCGCCATCACCGACTTCGACGCGTCGCCCTTTCCGTGCCGCGTCGCCGCGCCGGTGCCGGACGTCAGTATTGACGATGCGCCGCTGGTCGCGCCGGGGCTGGTCGAGCCGTCCGGACGGCCGGATCCGCGCCGATATTCGAAGGCTTCGCTGATTGCCGTCATCGCGGCGTCGGAAGCCTGGAATGATGCCGGCCTGCGCATCAACGAACCTGGTGCCGGTGTCCTGGTTGGCAGCGGCGCCGGCGGCATCGACGTGGCCGAGAAGCAGTACGCGGAGTTCTTTCTCGAGGCGGGCCGCCGCGTCACGCCCTACGCGATCCCGGTGTCGATTGTCGGCATGATCTCGAGCGAGATCTCGATTGCGCTCGGGCTCCACGGCATCAGCCATGTCGTGTCGACGGGCTGCACGAGTTCAACGGATGCGATCGGCTACGCCGCCTCGCTGATCCGCAGCGGTGAAGCCGACGTGCTGCTCACCGGGGGCGCGGATGCCTGCGTCACGCCTGGGATGATCTTCGGCTTCTCCAAGATGCGCGCGGTGGCGACCCGCTACAACGACTATGGCGCCGAGGCGTCGCGCCCGTTTGAGAAGTCGCGCGACGGTTTCGTGCTCGGCGAAGGCGCCTGGATGCTGGTGCTCGAACGCGAGGAGCGGGCGCGGGCGCGGGGAGCCCATATTTATGCGACGGTGGACGGCTATGGCTCCACGTGCGATGCGTACCACCGCGTTCAGATGGATCCGCAAGGCGAACAGATCGTGCGGGCGATGAGCCTGGCGGTTGAGCGGTCGGGGCATGCTCGCGAAGAGATCGGCTATGTCAATTATCACGGCACTTCGACGGTGCTCAACGATGCGGTCGAGGCTCGATGCGTCCGGGAATTCTTTGGTCCGCTCGCCGACCGGGTCGCGGGCTCTTCGACCAAATCGATGATCGGTCACCCCCAGGGCGCCAGCGGTGCCGCCGGGATCGTCACGACCGCGCTCGGCATGCGCGACGGTTTCCTGCCGCCGACAATCAATCACGCGGAGCCGGACCCGCAGTGTGACGTCGACGTCATCCCGAATGTGGGGCGTGCCGTCACGGTGTCGGCGGCCCTCTGCAACTGCCTGGGATTTGGTTCAAAGAACAGCGCGATCGTGCTCGGCCATGCATGACGTCGTGATTGCTGGCGCTGGCCCGGCCGGGGCGATTGCGGCCCTGGTGCTGGCGCGCGCGGGCGTGAGAGTCGCGCTGATCGACCGTGCCCGCTTTCCACGCCCCAAGTTGTGCGGCGACTCGATCAACCCGGGTGCCCTGGCGGTGCTCCGACGCCTCGGCTTGTCGCACGTGACCGAGGGCGGATTGTTGCTGGACGGCATGCTCGTCAGCGGGGAAGGCGGCGTGCGCGTGAACGGTCTTTACGGTGGTGGACGGACCGGCATTGCCCTGAGGCGAGACGTGCTGGACGTTCGTCTGGTCGAAGCGGCGGCGGCCGCCGGCGCCGAGGTCGAAGAAGACGTACTGGTGCAGAAGCCTGAACTGTCGGCGGACGGCAAGAGTACGATCGGCGTCCGGATCACGGCGTCACCCGGCTATGCCGCGCCTCGGCTGGCGAAGGTGACTATCGCCGCGGACGGACGCCAGTCGCGCGTCGCGCGCGCCCTGCGCCTGTCACGCAATCCCCACAAGCCGAGGCGCTGGGCGGTCGGGTCCGTCTTCCGCGGCGTGACCGGGCTGTCGTCGCTCGGCGAGATGCACGTCCGCCGGCGCTGCTATCTCGGGGTGGCGCCGCTGCCGGACGGCACCGCGAACGCGTGCGTCGTGACATCGGCGGCCGACCTCCTCAAGGATCCGGACCTGCTGCTGCGGACGTTGCGTCTCGATCCGGAACTCGGTGGACGCTTTGCTCGTGCCGAGATGCTCGAGACTCCTACTGTTCTCGGTCCTCTCGCGGTCGACGCCGTCGCGGCCGGCATGCCGGGCCTGCTCCTCGCCGGTGATGCGGCGGGGTTCATCGATCCGATGACCGGCGACGGCCTGCGGTTCGCGTTCCGTGGCGGGGAGCTGGCGGCGCAGTTTGCCATCGAGGCCCTGGAAGGACGCGCGAGTACGGCGCACGTCCGGCTGCTCGACGCGCGGCGGCGCGAGTTCGGGAACAAGTGGCGGTTCAACCGCGTGCTGCGAACGCTGGTCTCGTCGCCAGGCGCCGTTCGGGCCGCCGGGCTCGGCGCATCGCTGGCGCCGCCCATGCTCGCGCACGTCGTTGCCTACGCCGGGGACGTCCGCTTCGCATGATCACGATGCTGCTCGCGACCATGATCCTGGTGCCGATGCTGGGTGAGTGGTGGGTGTCCCGTCGCAACGAGCGCGAGCTGCGGGCCCAGGGAGCGGTCGAGCCCGCTGGCGATGTCTATGCGCTGATGCAGATCATCTACCCCGCATCGTTCATCGCGATCATGATCGAGGGAGCGCGTCGCGACCCTTATTTGGACGTGCTTCTCGCCGCTGGATTCACGATCTTTGTCGGGGCCAAGGCGTTGAAGTATTGGGCGATCAGCACCCTGGGCGTCCGCTGGACTTTTCGGGTGCTGGTACCGCCAGCGTCTACCGCGGTCACCGGCGGCCCCTATCGCGTCCTCAGGCATCCCAACTACGTCGCCGTGATGGGCGAGCTGATGGGCGCCGCCCTGATGGCCCATGCGCGTGTCGCCGGCCCTCTGGCGATTGCCGTGTTCGGGATGTTGATCCTGCTGCGCATCAGGATCGAGGAACGGGCCCTCGGGATGCGATGACGGAGTGCTCGGCTCAGAAGAAGGGGCGCCAGGTGAAGAACAGGCTGGCGCCAAGGCTTTGGAGCAGCGCAAACAGCACGACCAATCCGGTGCGGTGCCTCGGTGGGACCAGGAGCGCCAGGATGATGTAGACCGGGAACAACGTGACCGTGAGCCGCGCGATCGACAGCCATCCGCCTGCGAGCAGCGGTGGCAGCAGGGTCAGCAGTATCAGCATCGCGTAGGCGAGCCCCAGCCGCCGAGCGATCGGAATGGACGCGCCGACTGCCAGCATGAACGGCAAGATGTTGAGCACGTCGTAGCCCGCCGCCATCGCATAGCCGCCGAGCCCCTCTTCACCGATCATCTTGAGAGGCGTCAGCACCGGCTCGAGGCCCTGGTAGGTTCGACCCCATGCGACCTGCACCCGCATCCACGCCAACGGATCGCCCCACGTGGCGTACAGGAACGCGCAGTAGAGCAGCAGGCCCAGGCAAGGGGTGACCGCAACGGCCAGGTCACGCGACAGGTGCCTGGGCAGGTCTGCGCGGGTGTTGAGTCGATCCATAAGCGGACCAAGGTGGGGGAACGGGCCCGAGCGGGCGAGCGCGATCGCCACCAGCGGAGCCGCGAGAAAGAAGCCGTTCGGCCGCGTCAGTCCCACGACCGTTCCCCACAGGGCGGCGGCCGTGAAGTCGTTGCGTCCGAAGTGATAGAAAGTGGCCAGCGACGCGAGCAGGAACAGCCCTTCCGTGTATGGAGCGTTGTAGATGAATGCCGCGGGATACGCGAGAGCGAGCGACACAGCGGCGACCGCAACGTCGCGGTCCGCGATGGCGCGCACCATCCGGTACAGATAGCCGAGCGCTACGGCCAGTGCGCTGAGGTTGACGAACACGCCGCTCCAAATCAGTCTGACCTGCCGCTTCTCCTTCGCGCCGCGGTCGTCGACGTGACCGCCTGCGAAGATTCCCACCGTTCGCGTCAAGAGAGGAAAGGCAGGAAAGAAGCTCACGTTGTGCTGAACCATGTGGCGCGGGTTGTACTGGTAGCCGTTCATCGCGATGCCGAGATACCATCCCGCGTCCCAGCGTGCCGGCAGGTTTACGACCTCGTTGTTCGAAACGCGGAAGCGAAGATCGTCGGGGTAATTGAAGGTCGAGATCGACAGCGTCGCGATCAGGAGCACGCCGGCGCGGCTCCAGAGAAAAGGCGGGCCGATCGCTCGGACCGATTCGGCGCGAAAGAATGCGCGCAGCCCGCCACCGATTCGAGCGCCGAGAGAAGGGCTCCGCCAGAAGAAATGGCGAACCAGGGCCAGTAGCACCGCCATGCCGATCGGGCGGAGTGCCCCATGGGCGGTGATCGGGATACCGGCGAACGCGACGCGGAAGCCGCCGAAGAGCGCAATACTGACGCCGGCGGCGGCGACAACGACAGCGATCACGTCCACGACGCGCGCCCAGAGCGGAAGAGCCGAGTACTGCGGCTGAGTCATTTAGCCGGTTCGCGACCGGCTCACAGATCATAATGCGACCGTGAGAGCGCTCGTCGCCTCAATCTCGTTATTCGTCGTGGTGGCTGTCGTGGTCAGCTGGCCGCAGGCCGCCTACCTCGCCACCCACGCCAGCGATCACCACGACGTCTACTTCAACATGTGGCGCTTCGGGTGGTTCGCGCATGCCGCCGCTGATCCTGGTGTGGCCATGCTCGATGGCAACATCTTCTTTCCCGAGCGGAACACCCTGACATTTTCGGACGCCATGCCGGTGCCGGCACTGTGCGCCCTGCCGCTGCTGTGGCTGGGCCTGCAACAGGTGCTCGTGCACAACGTCGTGCTGGTCGCCGGAATCCTGCTGTCTGCCGTGGGCATTTTCGTCCTGACGAGATCTCTGACTGGCAGCGCCGCGGCGGGCGCGACCGCTGGAGTCGTGTTCGGCTTCGCCCCCTACCGGTTCGAACACTTCTGGCACATGGAGCTGCAGTGGACGGTCTGGATCCCGTGGGCCTTCTGGGCGCTTGAGCGCGTCAGGCGTTCGGGACGATGGCGCGATGGAGCGGCGTTGGGTATCTTCCTGGGCCTCCAGTTCCTCTCGTCGATCTACTACGGCATCTATCTATGCGTCCTCATGGCCATTGCGGTCGTTTGCTCGCTGGCAATCAGGGCATACCAGAGGCAACCGGTACTGCGGCACGTCGGCGTCTTCGGAGCGGCCGCAGCCGTCGCGATCGTGCTCTGCCTCCCTTACGCGATGCCCTACCTCGGGACGCGTGCATCCGTCGGTGTGCGCAACATGGACGAGGTTGCCAGGTACAGTGCTGAGCCCTCGAGTTACCTGGCGGCGACACCTTCCAATGTTCTCTACGGTGCCGTCACGGAACGCTTCGGGGGGCAGGAGAAGAGACTGTTCCCTGGGCTTCTGGCGCTGCTGCTCGCTGCCGCGTGTCTGGTGTTGCGCCGGTCGCAAGGCGTCGTCATCTACGCGATCGGCCTCGTGGCCGCGTTCGAACTCTCCCTCGGGGCCAACGGTTTCATGTACCCGCTTCTCTACCAGCATGTGCCGGGATTCTCTGCACTGAGGGCGCCGGCGCGACTGGCGGTTTTCGTGCTGTTCTTCCTCGCGGTCCTTGCCGCGTTCGGACATGCGGCCCTCGCGCAGTACGTGTCACCGTCCCGGCAGCGGCTTCTCGGCGCCGGTATCTGGATCGTGCTGACGGCTGAATACTGCGTGGCGCCGCTCACGCTGGCGCCGTTTGCCACCAAGCCTCCGGCGCTCTACGCGTGGCTGGCGCTGCAGCCGCCAGGTGTCGTGGCGGAACTGCCGGTGCCGCGGCCGAGCGCTCCGCCTGGCGACGACGCGTACTACACCTACATGTCGACCTTCCACTGGCGGCCGCTGGTCAACGGCTACAGCGGCTACTATCCCCGCTCCTACCTCCTGACCCTCGGGCGCCTGCGCCCATTCCGGCCCTGGTCAGTGGGGGCGCTGCAGCGGACCGGGGTGAAGTACGTCATCGTCCATTTCTCGTCCTGGGATCCGGAGGAGTCCAAATCGGCCGCAGACCTCTTGTGGAAGGACTCGGCGGCACGGGTGATCGGGCAGTTCGATGATGGGCGCGGCCTTGCGATTGTCTTTCAGCTCGAACCGCTAGCAAACGGCGGCGGATGATCCTGGCGCGAAAGATTCGGGGCCGGGCATGATCGGTCCTATACTCTCCGACGTGCGTCGATGCTCCTGTCACTGATCATTCCCATCTTCAACGAAGAAGCCGTCCTGCCACTCCTCGTCGAGCGGTTGAACGCCGTCCTCGAAGGGCTCGATTGTCAGGCGGAAGTCATCCTCGTCGATGACGGGAGCCAGGATCGGACGCTGGCGATCGCGCGAGACGTTGCCGAGTCGGACCGCCGTTATCGAGTGCTTTCGTTCACGCGCAACTTCGGGCACCAGGCGGCCATTACTGCCGGACTCGACTTCGCCGCCGGCGACGCCGTCGTCATCATGGACGCCGATCTGCAGGATCCACCGGAAATCCTGGCGCGCATGGTGGAGCTCTATCGCGAAGGCTACGACGTCGTCTCGGCGCAGCGCGTCAGCCGCGAGGGGGACGGCGTGTGGAAGCGCGCCACCGCCTCGGCCTTCTACTGGATCATGCGGAAAGCCGTCGACGAGCGCCTGGCGCCGGAGGTTGGCGATTTCCGCCTGCTCAGCCGCGGCGCCGTGGGTGCGCTGCGGCAGCTGCGCGAGCAGCACCGGTTCATGCGCGGGATGATCGCGTGGCTCGGGCTGAAGGAGATCACCGTGCCGTTCAAGCGCGGTCCGCGCGCCGCCGGCACGACCAAGTACCCGACGCTGAAGATGGCGGCGTTTGCCTGGACCGCGATCACGTCGTTCTCGGGCCTGCCGCTGCGCCTTGGCGTGCTCGCCGGCGTCTGCATGACGTTTGTCGGCGCGCTCTACTTCTGCTACGCGGCCTACCGGGCGCTGATAGCGAATGCGACCGTTCCGGGCTGGACGTCGCTCGTCTTTCTGCAGATCTTCTTTTCCGGTGCGACGCTGCTCTCGATCGGACTGCTCGGGGAATACCTGGCCCGGATCTACGACGAGTCCAAGCGCCGGCCGCTCTACGTCGTTGGCCACCTGGTCAACGTTCCCGCCGATGCCGTTGCCAATCAGCGGGTCATCGTGGTCCAGCCTCGAGACGTCCCCGGGACGCGAGACCTGGGTTCGCCTCAGTAGGGCGGACGCCAGGTATAGAAGAGGACGGCCACGAGCGCCTGCCCGGTGGCGAACGCCGCCAGCCAGTACGGACGGCGCTCCTTCGGAACCGCCACGCCAAGCCAGAAGAAGATCGGGAACAGGGGGGCCGTGTACCGGCCCAGCGAGGTCGATCCCATCGTGATGAGCGGCGGTAGGATCGCCATCGCGACGAACACTCCGTACGCGAGCCCGAACCGGCGGATGATCGGCCAGACGGCGGCCAATCCGAAGAACGCAGCTGCGGCTTCGAACAACTCGATCGGGTAACGACGGATGTAGCCCGACACACCGTTGCGCTGCATCATCATCCCCCACCGCTCGGCGGCGAGATCCAGACCGGCCGTCGCGCCGCGCCCCCAGGCCTGTTGCGCCTTCATCCAGGCGAACCCGTCCCCGGTAAGCGTGTAGACGTAAGCCGCGTAGATCAGCATCCCCACCACCGGCAGTGCCGCGGTGGCGAGGTGGGCAAGGAGCGATGGCCAGCCAATCCTGGTGATCCCGTCTCGCAATGACGTTCGGCCGCGTGGCAGGAGCGGCAGGAGCACGAACAAGCCAAGCGGCACGCAGAGCAGGAACCCATTCGGGCGCACCAGCCCGGCGAGCAGACCAAAGATGCCGGCCTTCACGAGCTCTGAGCGGCGAAAGTGATAAATGGCCCCTGCCGCCGCCAGCAGGAAGATCGACTCGGTCAGAACGGCACTGTAGGCAACGGCGAACGGATAGAAGGTCAGAAACAGGATGCCCGCCCGCGCTTCGTCCGCTGTCATCACCTCGCGCGCCAGGCGATAGACGTACGTCAGCGCCCAAAAAAAAGCGGACGTGATGATCAGGACTGCGGCCGGGAGCAGCCCGATCGCCAACAGGTGCGAGACACCGCGCATCATGATCGGCAGGGCGGGGAAGAAGGCAATCGGGTTGGCGCGTTCTGCATTGAAGTGGGACGGATACCCTTCCCGCGCAATCCGGAAGTACCAACCCGCATCCCACCGCGCATGGAGGTCCAGCATCAGGTTCCCCTCGTCGCGCCATGGTGGCGAGGGATCGAATCCGATCGTGAGGACCGCGACGTAGCCGACCGACAGCACGACGAGCCTGGAAAGGACAAAGGCGGGCCACGTGGCGCGGAACGTCTCTGCCGCCCACGCGCACCGGACCCACGCGATGACGTGTGTGTGCCAGGGGACGATGCGCCAGGCCAGGTGGCGAACGACGAGCAGGACTGTCAGCCAGGCGAGCAGACGGAGCTCGGAGTCCATCGACACCTGGATCCCGGGGGTGATCCGGATGCGATAGCCGCCGCCGAGTGCCGATCGCAGCAGCATGCCGAGGAGGAGCAGGGCGAGGATGTCCAGGGCCGTGACCCAGCGAGGAACCACGACCTCTTCACGAGCAGGTTGATTGGACACGAGCGAAGAGCGTAGCACTCCTGCGCTCGGCCTTTCGGCCTGGGAGTTGGACCGTTGTGTGTTGGGAGTGTGAGGCGCGTGGGCAGCCGCAGAGAGGCAAACCCTGCGGGCCCCGGAGTCGTCTGAAAAGGTGAGTCGTTACCGTGATCTATAATCGAACCCTGATGGGCACAGGCACGCACCGTGGCCTCCCGCTTCGGCCGCTGGCCGTGATTCTCCTCGGTGTGTGTCTCGCCCTGACAGACGGGTCGCGCACTTCTGCCCAATCCGAACAGCCGCAGCCATTTCCTCGCAGTGCCTGGGCCGCGGTCGCGCACGGGAGCCTCAACGAAGCGGAGTCGCTGGCGCGTGCCCGGCCGGCCGACGATCCGGAGGCCGCGGCCGTGCTTGGCCATCTGGCCGTGCGAAAAGGTCACTACGACGAAGCCGTCAAGATCCTCGAGCCGGCGGCCGCCAAAGCGCCGCTGAGCACCGCCGCCCTCGAGTTGGGACTGCTGCACCAGAAGCTGGGACGAAACGATGCCGCGGCACCGCTGCTCGAGGTCCTGATGGGACGGGCCTCGACTGCCGGTGACGCGGATCTGCTGACGCGAGCCGGACGAGCCGCACAGGCCCTCGGCCGCGCCCAGGATGCCAATGCCATCTTGCGATCCGCCAGCGCGATGGCCAATGGATATCCCGGCATCGAGGCCGCCTGGGGCGGTCTCTTCCTCGAGAAATTCGCCGAAGCCGAGGCTGCTCGATCCTTTCAAACCGTCTTGAAAATGGATCCGAGGTGGGCGCCCGCGCTTGCCGGTCTCGCCTGGGCACTCGCGGACGTTGATCCGCCGGCCGCCGCCGCCGCGGCAATGAAGGCGCTCGAGGTCGACGCGACGCTCGACTCTGCGCACATCCTGCTGGCGCAGCTCGACCTCGACAACTCTCGACCCGACGCTGCCCGCGAGCGGATCCAGAAGGTGCTGGCCGCGAATCCTCAACACCTCGACGCCAGGGCACTGCTGGCCGCCATGGCGTACGTGAAAGGCGATCGCGCCGAGTACGACGCCGAGGTCCGCCGGGTGCTCGCAATCCATCCGCGATTCGGCGAGGTGTATCGAGCGACGGCCGACCTGGCGGCGAGGAATTACCGATTCGACGAGGCCGTCACCCTCGCGCGCGAAGCGATCACGATGGATCCAGACTCAGCGCGAGCGCACGCCGAGCTCGGAATGCATTTGCTGCGAACAGGTGACGAGCCGGAGGCACGCCGCGCGCTGGAACGGTCGTTCAACGCCGATGCGTTCAACCGCGTCACCTACAACCTTCTGATGATGCTCGACAAGCTCGAGAAGTTCACGGTTGTCGAGGATGGCAATGTCGTCGTCAAAATGCATCCCGACGAGGCGCCCGTCCTGAAGGAGTACGCGGTGCCGCTGGCGCAGGAGGCGCTGAAGGTGCTGTCGGCCAAGTACCAGTTCACGCCGAAGGGTCCGATCCTCGTCGAGATCTTCCCGGTGCACGACGACTTCGCCGTCCGCAACCTGGGTCTGCCGGGGATGATCGGTGCCCTCGGCGCCTGCTTCGGGCGCGTCGTCACGATGGATTCGCCGACCGTGGCGCTGAAGGCCGGGCCCGAAAGGCAGTTTGCGTGGCAGGCGACGCTGTGGCACGAAATCGCCCACGTCATCACGCTGCAGATGTCGCAGCAGCGTGTGCCCCGGTGGCTGACCGAGGGCATTTCGGTGTACGAGGAGGGAGTCGCGCGGCCCGAGTGGGGCCGCGACATGGAAGTGCCGTTTGCGATGGCACTCGAGCAGGGCAAGACCCTCAAGCTCACGGATCTGAACTCGGGCTTCACCAGTCCCGAGACAATCGCGCTGGCGTACTTCCAGGCGTCGGTTCTCGTTGAGCACATCGTCAAGACATACGGTGAGGAGAAGCTCAGGACTCTGCTGCGCTCGTACGGCGAGGGGCTCGACGGTGATGCCGCTCTCACCAAAACGCTCGGCACGTCGATGGCACAGTTGCAGTCGTCCTTCGACAAGCACGTGGATGGACGGTTCGGCGCCCTTCGCGCCGCGCTGCGGCCGGTCCCGGGCGTCGATCCGGACAGCACTGCGACGGAGTTGAAGGCCGCCGCGGCGCTGCACCCGAAGAACTACGGACTGAATCTCGCCTACGGCAAGGCGCTCGCGTCGTCCAAAGACAAAACGGCATTCGACCCGCTCGAACGCGCGGCGGCGCTCGTACCCGTCGCCACCGGTGACGACAGCCCGCATGCGCTGATGGCGCGGTTGGCCGAGCAACTCGGTGACGAGCGGCGCGCCGTGCAGGAGTACGTGAAGCTCCTTGCGAACGATCACACTGCGGTCGATCCGGCGCGACGGCTGGGCGAGATCGCCGCCAAGCTCTCTGACGAGGCGGCCGCACTGGTGGCTTACCAGCGGATCGTAGACATCGATCCATCGGACGCAGCCGCGCATACCGGGCTCGGTCGCCTTGCGGTGAAACGGTCGCAACACGACGTCGCGATCCGCGAATTCGCTGCCGCCCTTGCGCTTGGGCCGACCGACCGTGCCGCCGCGCACTGCGATCTTGGCGAAAGCCTCCTGGCCAAGGGACGGAAGGCGGACGCGAAGCGCGAGGCGCTGGCCGCGCTCGAGATCGCACCGTCGTTCGAGCGTGCCCAGGAGCTTCTCCTCAAATCCATCCAGTCTGAGCAGGGGCCGCGGCCATGATCCGGCCCGGCGCGCGCGCGGTCCCGCTCGCGGCGGCAGCGGGCCTTGCGGTGTGGCTGCTCACCGGCGCGGCTCCGCCACCGGCGGATGCGCAGGGGGCGCCGACGCCCGACAGCCGGTTCGCTGGCCTGTCGTGGACCTTCGCGCGCATCCGCTACACCGCCAACACACCCGTCCGCAGCCGGTTCTCGGCCTTCGAAGACGAGCCGTGGTTCATCGACGCGCCGGCCGCGGAGCAGAACTTGTCACGCCGGCTTCGGATGGTCACATCGATCCAGGTCAACGATCCGGTCTTCCTGACGCTCGAGGATCCCAACCTCTGGAGCTATCCCTGGATCTACATCGTCGAACCGGGCAACCTCCGGCTGACTGATGAAGAAGTTCCGATCCTCCGCGAGTTTCTGTTGCGGGGAGGAACCCTGACCTTCGATGACTTTCATGGCCCCGCCGAGTGGATGACGATGGAGCAGGAGATGAAGCGTGTCTTCCCGGACCGCCGCATCGTCGATCTTCCGGCCACGCATCCGATCTACAGCTGCTTCTATCAACTCGACGGGTTTCCGCAGACCCCCGGGCTGGGGTCGTTTCTCATGGGGCGGACCTGGGAGAAGGGCGGGTATGAAGGCATGCTGCGCGCTATCGAGGATGACGCCGGGCGGGCCATGGTGTTGATCAACTGGAACACCGACATGGGTGACGGCTGGGAGTGGTCCAACGCGGCCGATTACCCTGGCTACGTCCGGTTCACCGCGCAGGCGTACCGGATGCAGATCAACGAAATCATTTATTCGCTGACACACTGACGATGAATCCAGTCACGACGATGACGACGGTCGAGATTGCGGCGGTAGCGGAGCGCGTCGCGCTCGGACGTGAGCGGATCCTCACCGAGATCCGCAAGGTGATCGTCGGTCAGGACGAAGTAATCGATCAGGTCCTGATGGCGCTCTTCACCGGCGGCCACTGCCTGATCACGGGTGTGCCCGGTCTGGCCAAGACACTGCTGATCAAAACGGTCGCGCAGATCCTGGACCTGTCGTTCAAGCGCATTCAGTTCACGCCTGACCTGATGCCGGCCGACATCACGGGAACGGAGGTGCTGGACGACGACGCCGGCCACCGTTCGCTGCGGTTCGTGCAAGGACCGATCTTCGCGCAGATCGTGCTCGCCGACGAGATCAACCGAACGCCGCCGAAAACACAGGCGGCACTGCTCGAGGCGATGCAGGAGTATCACGTGACCGCGGCGGGGCGGACCTACCCACTCGACCGCCCGTTCTTTGTGCTCGCGACGCAGAACCCGATCGAGCTCGAAGGGACGTACCCGCTCCCTGAAGCGCAGCTCGATCGCTTCATGTTCAACATCGTGATGACCTACCTCACTGAGGACGAAGAGGTCCGCGTGGTCACCAACACCACAGGGGTGGCAATGGCGCCGCCGTCGCGTGTGTTCAGCGGTCAGGACATCCTGGATATCCAGCAGCTGGTGCGGCAGGTCCTGGTCGCGGAGGAGGTCGCCCGTTACGCCGTCCGCCTCGTCGACGCATCACGCCCCGGGCGTCAGAGCGACCACGCGTTCGTTCGCGAATGGGTGAAATGGGGCGCCGGCCTTCGCGCCTCGCAGTCGCTGATCCTCGCGGGCAAGGCCCGTGCGCTCCTGAACAACCGGTACCACGTCTCGGTCGCCGACATCCAGGCACTGGCGCGTCCGGTATTGCGGCACCGGATCATCCCGAACTTCTACGCCGAGTCTGAGCGCATCACGTCCGACAACCTCGTCGAACGGCTCCTCGAAGCCGTGCCGGCGCCGCGTAGCGGAATGTAGCCATGCCCGCCTCTTCGACGACGCGCGACTTGCGGTTCCTGGATCCCGGCGTGATTGCCCGGCTCGGCACGATGGAGCTGAAGGCGCGGACGGTCGTCGAGGGATTTCTCTCCGGCCTGCATCGAAGCCCCTACAAGGGATTCAGCGTCGAGTTTGCCGAGTACAGGCAGTATCTTCCCGGCGACGATCTCAGCACGCTCGACTGGAAGGTGTACGCCCGCACCGATCGGCACTACGTCAAGAAGTTCGAGGAAGAAACAAACCTCGAGTGTCACCTGCTGCTCGACCAGAGTGCGTCGATGGCTTATCGCGGCGCGGCGCCGATGAGCAAGCTCGAATACGGGTCGGTACTGGCAGCGTCGCTCGCATACCTGATGAACCGGCAGCGGGATGCGACGGGCCTGATCTCGTTCGACGAGCAGATCCGCGTTCGTCTGCCCGCCGCGGCACGCTCGGGTCATCTTCACGCACTGCTCGTCGCCCTCGAACGGATCCAACCCGGAAAGCGCTCGAATGTCGGCCGGCCTCTCCATCAGCTCGCCGAGGCGCTGCAGAAACGCAGCCTGGTGGTCTTGATCTCCGACCTGCTCGATGATCCGGAGCCGGTGATCAAGGGGCTGCGGCATCTCAAGTTCCGCGGTACCGAGGTCGTCGTTTTCCAGGTCCTGGATCCGAACGAGCTGACGTTTCCGTTCAAAGGCGCGCGAGGTTTACGGATGTCGAGACCGACGAGCGGGTGGTTGCCGACCCGGACCGCGCGAGGACGGACTACCTGCGCGAGCTCGCCAGCCTGACACTACGTTACGACAGGGAATTCAAGGGTGCCGGCATCGACTACGTGCAACTCGACACCTCGAAACCGCTGGACTTCGCGCTGCTGACATATCTGTCGGCGCGGTCACGAAGAGCATGAACTTCCTCTACCCGGCGTTTCTGCTCGGCGGTCTTGCCATCGCGATTCCAATCGCGCTGCACCTGCTGCGCCGCGACGTCGCGCCGGATCTGCCGTTCACGGCGGTGCGGCTGCTGAAGAAGTCGCCGGTCGAGCGGTCGCGCCGGCGCCGGCTCCGCGACATACTGCTTCTCGTGACCCGCGTCGCGGCGCTGCTCCTGCTCGCGGCCGCGTTTGCCCGGCCGTTTGCGCCGTCGGCAGCGGCCGCCATGCAGCCGCTGACCATCGTCGGCATCGATCGGTCGTTCAGTATGGGAGCGCCGGGCCGCTTCGAGCGCGCCCTGCAACTGGCGCGGACAGCGATCGACGAAACCGGCTTCGGCGACCGCGTGGCCGTGATCGCTTTCGATGATCGGGCCGAAGTGCTGGCACTCCCCGGTGCCGCCGCGGACGCCAGGGCCTCTTTGGCGGCGCTCGGCGCCAGGAGTGGAGCAACACGCTTTTCCTCGGTGATCAACAAGGCGTCTGAACTGGCGAGCGGTGGCGCGGCGCGGCTCATCATCATTTCGGACGTGCAGCGGGCGGGGTGGGACGGGCAGTCACGGCTGGCCGTGCCGGCATCACTGAAGGTGGAAGTGCGCGATGCGGGCGCCACTCCAGGCAACGCCGCGGTAGTGGGCGCCCGGGTTACGGCGAAGGGAATTCTGGCGTCGATCCGGAACGCTGCAGAGGAAGAGCGACGGGGGACGCTGACGCTGAGTCGAGACGGAGCCGAAGTCGATCGTGCACCCTATACCGTTCCGGCCTACGGCACCGTGGAGGTGCCGCTCGCCTGGGTGCCCACGGCCGGCGGCGTCACGCTTTCAATTCAGGATGAGGCTGGTTTCACGGCCGACAATGCGCGGCACCTGGTGATCGGTGGCACCGAATCGTCGGCGGTGCTGGTGGTCACTTCCCCGGATTCGGCCGGCTTCTATTTGGAGCGCGCGCTTGAAGCGGCCCACGCCGACGCTGTCTCGCCGCTTCGCGCTCGCCTCATTTCGCCGGCGCAGATCGCCGGCGGACGCGCCGCGGATGTGGCCGGCTACCGGGCCGTCGTGCTGCTCTCGACCCGCAGCCTCGACCGATCAGCGCGCGACGCCATCGCGGCTTTCGTGCGCGGTGGCGGTGGTCTTCTGGTCGCTGCCGCACCGGACGTCGAAGTGGACGTGGTTCGCGGCATGTTCGGCTGGAAGGCTGGAGCGATCGCTCCTGAGGGGACCCTGCGGCTGGCGTCGTTCACCGCTACAGACGCCCGGCACCCGATCTTCAGGCCGTTCGGCGCGCTCGCGGCCAACCTGGGTCAGGTCCGCTTCACGCGCACATGGCGGGTAGATCCATCCGGCTGGCAGGTGGCCGCACACTTCGACGATGGTGCGCCGGCCGTGCTGGAGAGGGCGGAGGGCAGCGGGCGCGTGGTGCTCTTCGCGTCCGACCTCGATCGGCGTTGGAATGACTTTCCGCTGCATCCGTCCTTCGTGCCGTTCGTCGTCGAAACCGTGCGGCATGTCGGGGCCCGGCGGGTTGAGGCGGACGAGTTCGTCGTCGGCCGCACGCCGGCAGGACTGAACGCGGAACCGGGGCTGCATCGGCTGGAGAGCGGCCGGCTGGTGGCCGTCAATGTGGATCCGCGCGAATCGGCGACAGGCGTGATGACCGCGGCGGAGTTCGCCGCGATGCTCGATGTTGTTCCGCAGGTTGCCGAGCAGCAGGCGGCGCGCGAAGAGCAGACAGAGTCCCGTCAGAGTCTGTGGCGGTACGGGTTGTTGATAATGCTGGCCACCCTGGTGGTGGAGTCGTTCATAGGGAGAGCCTGATGACCCGCGAACCCGAGCGACTCGCGCAACTGATCTCGGCCGTCCGGACGCGGTGGTTCATGACCGTGGCACTGCGCTCTGCCGGTACCGCGATGGCCGTCGCGGCGCTGCCGGTGCTGGCCGCGGCCGCGGTCTACTGGCTGATTGCGCCCACCGGCGCGGCGCTGCTGCTACTTGCCGGCCTGACCACCATCCTCGTCCTCGGCGGCGTTGCGCTGGTGATTCGCCGGGTCGAGCGCCGGCCCGACGATAAGCGTGTGGCGCGGTTCATAGAGGAGCGAGTCGCAGGCATCACAGGCGGTCTGCCGATGGACGACTGCGTGGTGAGCGCCGTGCAGGCTGCGACGGTCCCGCCGGGCGATGATCGCGCTGCCTTCGCAACGCTCGTCATCGGAGCCGCCTTACGACGCCTCGAGGAAATTGAGGCGTCCACGGTGGTCCCGTCGGCGTCGATTCGGCGCTCGGCCGCACTCGGCGCGGGCGGTGCCGGCCTGCTCGTGGCGGCGATCATCGCCGGACTCCCCGGGCTGAGCCACAGCTACGAAACGGCGCGGTTGCGCCTGTTCCCGGGATCTGTCTCGGTGGACGTTCAGCCCGGCAACCTGCGCATGGCGGCCGGCAAACCCCTGACGATCAAGGCGCGAGTGCACGCGGACGGCAGCGAGCTCGCGCGCGTCGCGGCCGACCTTGACGGTCAAGGCCGGTGGGGAGTCGCGGGTCGTCGAGATGATGCCCGCGGCCGACGGCTTCTCGTTTCACTTCGAATCCGTTGACCGGACCTTCGAGTACACCGTCGCGGCTGGACCGGTGGCTTCACCCGCCTACACCGTGACGGCGCTCGTTCCGCCGCGGGTGCAGCGGATCGACATCCAGTATCAATACCCCTCGTTCAGCGGGCTGTCGCCGCGGACGGAAGAGGACGGCGGCGATATCTACGCGCCTGCCGGCACCAGGGTCCGGCTGGCGATCCATGTCGACAAGCCGGTCGCGGCGGGGGAACTCGCGATGTCGTCGGGGGCGTCGGCACTGACCGGTACCGGTGGCAACGTCGTGCACGCGGACCTCGTGCTGGCGAAGGACGATTCCTATCGCATCCGCCTGACCGATGCCGATGGTCTCGCCTCGGACGGCGACAGCGAATACTTCATCCGGCTCATGGATGACCGGCCGCCTGACGTGCGGATCCTGCGTCCTGCCGGCGACCAGGGCATCACGCCGCTCGAAGAGGTCGCCATCGAGGCGCGCGCCGACGACGACTTCGGGGTCGCGTCGCTCGACCTGGTCTACGCCGTCGGCGGCGGTCCAGAGCGCTCCGTGGCGTTCACCAAAATCAGTGGTGGAGACACGCAACGTACCGGCGCGCATCTGCTCGCGGCGGAAGACCTGAACGTCAAGCCAGGCGACGTGATCACCTACTACGCCCGGGCGCGTGATGTCGGCCGTGGCAAGCGCTCGACCGAAACCCGAAGCGACCTGTTCTTCCTGGAGGTCCGTCCGTTCAACGAGGAGTTCGTGGCCGCGCAAAGCCAGGCGAATGCGCGCGGCGGAGCCGGCGACGAGCAACTGGACTCACTGATCGAGGCGCAGAAGGAAATCATCAGCGCCACGTGGAACATCGAGCGGCGCTCGGGCGGTGGTCGTTCCGCGGCCGACATCAAGGCGATCGCGCAGGCACAGTCGGAACTCAAGGCAAGGGCGGAGCGGGTGCTCGGTCCTGGACGCGCCCGGCGCGGCGGCTTGTTCCCGCAGCAGATGGTGCGCCCGCCGCAGCCGCCTCCCGGTGAGAACCCGATCGCGGCGGTGGTGACAGCCATGGGCAAGGCGGTCGAGCAGCTCGCCTCTGACCGGACCCGTGATGCGATCACCCACGAGATGACCGCGCTCAACGGCCTGCTCCAGGCGCAGGCGGAGGTGCGGCGGCGCGAGATTGCGCAGCAGCAGAACAGCAACGCCGGCGGCCGCGGCAGCAACCGGCAGACGCAGGATCTCTCGGCGTTGTTCGACAAGGAGCTCCAGCGGCAGCAGCGCACCAACTACGAGCAGCGCTCACAGATCGAGGAGCGAGCCGAGCAGACGCAGGACAACCAGGAAGCCGCCGATCGGATTCGCGACCTCGCCAAGCGACAGGAGGCCATCAATGCCCGCCAGCGCGAGCTCGAGCGGATGGCCGAAGAGGAACGCAAGCGCGAGCTGGCGAAACTGACCCGCGACCAGGAGGACCTGCAGCGGCAGGCCGAGGCGCTCTCGAGGGAGATGGGGAGCCACAGAAGAAACACAGAAGAAGCACAGGGTCAAGCAGGGCCAGCAGCAGGGTCAGCAGCAGGGTCAAACGCAGGGCCAGCAGCAGGGTCAGCAGCAGAAGGGGCAGGGCAACGCCGGGATGAGCGGCGCCGCCGAGCAGATGCGTCAGGCTGCCGGCGAGATGCAGCGCAACGATCCGCAGTCGGCCGCACGCAGTGGTGAGCGCGCCGCCGACCAGCTCCGTCGCCTCGAACAGCAGATGAGAGGTGGCGGCGCGGATGCCCGTCAGCGCGCCGCCGCTGACCTGCAGAGTGAGGCACAGCAGATTGCCCAGGAGCAGCGTCGCATCGCCAGCGAGGCCGAACGACTCGAGAAGGCGCGGCAGGCACGGATCGCAGATGCCCGGCGGCAGACTGGCGGCCGACAAGGACCGGCTTGCCGATCGCGTCGAGTCGCTCGAACGGGAGGCCGCCCGGCTTGGCGGAGAGCCGGGCAAGGGTGAGGAACAGGCGCGCGCACGGGAGGCAGCCGGTCAACTCCAGCGTGGCCAGGTGGGTGAGTCGATGCGAGAAGGGGCACGGCAGATGCGCGACGGCACGCTCGCCGCCGTCCGGCCGCGCCGAGCAGCAAGTCGCCCAGACGCTCGACCAGGTCGTCGAGAAGCTTGGTGGCGCCGCGTCGAACGAGGCCCGGCAGATGGCCGGGGAACTCGACCGCTCACGCGACGCTCGCGAAAAGCTTGACCGGCTCGAAGCCCAGATGAAGGCCGCCCAGGGCAAACAGGACGGCCAGTTCGAACAGCTCCGCCAGCAGTACGAACAGGAGCTGCGCCGGACGCGCGAGGCGCTGGGACGACCGGCCGATTCACAGCGCGATGACGCGCGGCGGTGCGACCCCGGAAGAGCAGCAGCTCAGTGGGTCCGCGCCAGGGACCGAGGCGTTCAAGCAGGACCGGTCCGGGTGGGAGTCGCTTCGCAAGGATGTGGATCGGGCGCTCGAAGAGCACGAGGCCGCCGTATCGCGACGGCTCGCCAAGGTCCTTGGTGAAGACCGGTTGAGCGCCGGCGGCAGCCAGCGCGTGCCCGAACAGTACCGGCATCTCGTCGCGAAGTACTACGAGTCGCTCGCCAGGGCCAAGAAGTAGTGAGCCGAGCCGTGTCATGGTGAGCTTCGCGCATCCTCTCCCGTGGTGGGCCGTTGCGCTGGTCGTTACCGCCGCCGCGGCGCTCGCGTGGCATACCTACCGCCGGTTCTCGGCCTGGCCGTCTCGCCGCCTCGTGCTCACCGGCCTGCGGTTCGTCACGCTGATCGTGCTGGTGATCGTCCTCATGCGCCCGGTCGTTCATCACAGCACGGTGGACGGCCGGGACACCGTCGTCCCGATTCTTGTCGACAGCTCGCGGAGCATGGCGATTGACGACGCCGACGGGGCGCGCCGTATTGAACGTGCCCGCGACTTCGTCAAGAACGAAGTCCTCCCGGCCCTTGGCGGCCGCTTCCAGGTCGAAGTTCTCTCGTTTGGTGAAGCGTTGGCCCCGGCCTCGGCCGACACGGTCGGTGCCACGGCTCGCCGGAGCGATCTGGGCGGGGCCCTCGCAGCGGTCCAGGAGCGATATCGGGGCCGGCCGATAGCGGGCCTGATCGTGGTGAGCGATGGCGGGGATACAGGCGGCGGTCCCGATGTCGCCGCGCTCGCATCAATGCTGCCGCCGGTGTTCACGTTCGGCGTCGGCTCGCCCGATGCCGGTCGTGACCGGGAAGTGCTGAGCGTCACGGCCGCCGAGACGGTGCTGGACGGCTCGCGCGTGGACCTGGACGTCTCTGCGCTCGCGAGCGGACGAACCGAAGACACCGTCGAACTGCGGCTGCTCGAGAACGGCCAGCCGCGCGAGGTTCGCCATGTCCGCGTGGCGGCCGAGGGCGGGCCGATCAGGGAGATCTTCCAGGTCTCGCCACCGCCCGGCGCGGCCACGGTTTACACAATCGAGATCCCCGCCGCCGCCGGTGAGCTGGTTCCCGAGAACAACAGCCGCAGCGTGCTGGTCCAGCCTCCGTCACGCACCAGGCGCGTGCTCCTCGTCGAAGGTGCGCCCGGCTTTGAGCACAGCTTCCTCAAGCGCGCGCTGTCGGGTGATCGAGGCCTCGAAGTCGATTCGGTCGTCCGCAAGGGAAAGAACGAGCAGGGCGCCGACACCTATTACGTGCAGGCCACGCGCGGCCGTGGCGAGGCTCTCGCGACCGGCTATCCGGCCGACGCCGCCACGCTGTTCACCTACGACGCGATTGCGTTTGCCAACGTCACCGGCGAGCAGCTCTCGGCAGCGCAGCTCGAGGCGACGCGGGATTTCGTCTCGCGCCGGGGCGGCGGGTTGATGGTGCTCGGCGCGCAGTCCTTCCTGAACCGCGGCCTCGGCGGCACCGCGGTGGAAGATGCCTTGCCGGTGGAGCTCACCCGGCGGGTCGATGCGGCCGGGCCCTCGGCGGCACACCGTGGCGCCTATCGCGTTGCCCTGACCGATGCCGGCACGCAACATCCCGTCACGCGGCTCGGCCAGACCGAGGATGACACGCGGAAGCGCTGGGACGGCTTGCCGGCGCTCGCCGCGGCAGCGTCCCTGGGCACGGCGCGGCCGGGCGCGACCGTGCTGGCGACGACGAGCGCGGCCGGCGCGTCGCGGCCGCTCATCGCCGTCCAGCGATATGGCGAGGGGCGTTCGATGGTCTTCACCGGTGAAGCGTCGTGGCGCTGGCGGATGATGCTGCCCTCCACCGACAGGTCCTACGAGACGTTCTGGCGTCAGTCCGTCCGCTGGCTGGCGCTGGGCGCGACCGATCCGGTTGCCGTGTTCCCGGCCGCCGCCGCAGGCGTCGGGTGAGAGTGTTGTCATCCGGACGGCGGTCAGGGATGCGACCTTCACCTCCATCCGGGATGCGGATGTGCAGGTCAGACTGTCGGGGCCGGACGGCCGCATGGTCGAGGCGCGCGCCTCCGTCGAAGACGGGGAATCAGGCGCGGCGCTTTTCGCTGCGACCTTCACGCCGGAGCAGCCAGGACTCTACCGCGTCAGCGTCACGGCGCGACGCGGCCGCACCGATATCGGCACCGCCTCGTCGACCTTGCTCGTCGGCGGCGCCGACCTCGAGATGGCGCAGCCCAGGCTCAACGCGGCACTGCTCGAACGGATCGCCGCGCAGACCGGCGGGCATGTGATCGAGGCCGGTCAGATCGGCCGCACGGTCGAGGCCCTGCAGAGAGCCGCGCCGTCCGCGGCGCTGGCGGCGCGCCGGGATCTCTGGCACAGCGCGTGGTCGCTGCTCCTCATCATCAGCCTGCTCGCCGCCGAGTGGCTGCTGCGGCGGACCTGGGGACTGCGGTGAGGTTCGTCCTCATCGTCCTGGCGCTGTTGGGCGCGGTGGGCACTGCGCCGGCAGCCGCACAGCAACGTTTCGCGCTCATCGTCTCGGGTGCGACGGGTGGCAGCGAGTACGCGGAGCAGTACGCGGCATGGACGGGCGGTTTCACGCGGACCCTCACCGGGCGGATGAAGTTCGATCCCGCGCGGATCACGGTGCTCTCCGAGACCGACGATGCGGCGGCTGCCGCAACCGCTGCGAACGTGCGGAAGGCGATCGCGGCCGTGCGCGCACGGATGACGAAGGACGACCTGCTGCTCGTGTTCCTCGCCGGCCACGGCACGTCCGATGGAGAAGCCACGAAGTTCAACCTGGTGGGGCCCGACATGGAGTTGTCGGAGTGGGCCTCGCTGCTGCAGCCGCTCCCAGGTCATGTCGCGATCGTGAACACGACGGCGGGCAGCTTTCCGTTCATTGAGCGTCTGAGCGGTCAACGCCGCATCGTCATAGCCGCTACTGATTCGGTCGCGCAGCGGTTCGACACCGTGTTCCCCGAGTACTTCATCCGGGCGTTTGAGAACGAGTCCGCCGATCTCGACAAGAACGGCCGCGTGTCGTTGTGGGAGGCCTTCGCGTCGGCAAGCGCGGCGGTGAGGCGTCACTACCAGCAACGGGGCCAGCTCTCCACCGAGCGTTCGCTGCTCGATGACGACGGTGATGGCGTGGGGCGGAGCGCGTCGGACAAGGGTACCGACGGCAGCCAGGCGAGCCGCACCTATCTCGACGAGAGCCTGCCAGGGGCCGCCCCGACCGACGAAGCGCTCATCAAGATGCTCCAGAGCAAATCGCTCCTCGAAGCCGAGCTCGATGAACTGAAGATCCGGCGGACCTTCCTCCAGCGCGACGAATACCTCAAGGAGTTCGAGCGAATCATCACCGAGCTGGCGCGCGTCTCGAGCGCAATCCGTCAGCGTGGGAAGACTTGACGCTGACGATGGCAGCCGCGAGGGGTGTGGAGACGAGGATGCCTCCGGCACCACACGACGACACGACGACACGACGACTCGACATTCATGACGTTGGGCGGGGAGATGCGCGTGCGGCGGGGCGGTCAGGCGGCCCCGCGTCCCTGCCGACCCGCGCTCCGCACACGGACCGGGCCGAACTGATGCCTAGGGACGGCAGCCGGCAAAGTGTCCCTCGCCAAGTACCCGCTAACGAGATGCGATGACAGACGGTAGATGGCGAAGAGTCCTTCTCCATCTCTTGGCCACGTTCCACCGCCGTTCACCGTCCTACGCAAGGAAGGGTAAAGCGCCGCTAGCTGGATCACCGAGCTCGCGCGCGTCTCAAGTGCTATACGTCAGCGCGCAAGAGCTGACCATCTACCATTTCATATTCATGAAGATCATCCTTACGCCTGTTGCTGGTTCCGCAGTGGACCCGGTGTGCGGGATGACGGTCAACCCCGCGACTGCGGCCGGGAAGTACGACTACAACGGAACGACCTACTACTTCTGTAACCCGGGATGCCTGACGAAGTTCAAGGCCGACCCCGAGAAATACCTCGCGCCGGTTGCCGTTGGCGGCGCCCGAGCCGCCGGCGCCGGCGGGGACGATCTACACCTGCCCGATGGACCCTGAGGTCCGCCAGGACCATCCTGGCGCCTGCCCGAAGTGCGGCATGGCGCTGGAGCCCGATCTCTCGACGCTGCCTGCTACCCGCGTCGAATACACATGCCCGATGCATCCCGAGATCGTGCGCGAAAACCCCGGCGCCTGTCCGATCTGCGGGATGGCGCTGGAGCCTCGAACCGTCACGCTCGAGGAGCGGACCGAACGCCGAGCTCATCGACATGACACGGCGCATGTGGATCGGCGCGGCGCTCACGTTGCCGGTGTTCGTGCTCGCGATGGGCGACATGGTTCTCGGCATGGGCCTTGGGGGCCGCATCGATCCTCGCCTCTCGAACTGGGTCGGGCTGGTGTGCGCGACTCCCGTCGTCCTCTGGGCCGGGTGGCCGTTCTTCGTCCGCGGCTGGGCGTCGATCCAGAATCGCCACGCGAACATGTTCACGCTGATCGCGCTCGGCGTCGGCGCCGCGTATGTGTTCAGTGTCGCGGCGACGCTTGTCCCGGGCCTGTTCCCCGCGGGGTTCCGGGTCCACGGGGTTGTCGAACCGTATTTCGACACGGCCGCCGTCATCACCGTCCTCGTGCTGCTCGGCCAGGTGATGGAGTTGCGTGCGCGCGGGCAGACCAGCCTCGCCATCCGTGCGCTCCTGGGCCTGGCGCCGAAGACCGCGCGGGTGATTCGTGGCGGGGTAGAGAGCGACATTCCGCTGCCGCACGTGCAGGTCGGCGACCTCCTTCGCGTCCGTCCAGGCGAGAAGGTTCCCGTGGACGGAGTCGTGACCGAGGGGCGCAGCTCGGTGGACGAGTCGATGGTGAGCGGCGAACCGATCCCTGTCGAGAAGGAAGCCGGCAGCCGTGTCACTGGCGCAACGATCAACGGGACCGGTAGCCTGATCATGCGGGCCGAGCGCGTCGGCAACGACACACTGCTGGCGCAGATCGTGCGGATGGTCAGCGAGGCACAGCGCACGCGCGCGCCGATCCAGCGCCTGGCTGACGTGATTGCCGGGTACTTCGTGCCGGCGGTGGTGCTGATAGCGGTCGCGTCCTTCATCGCGTGGGCCATCTGGGGACCGGAGCCGCAACTGGTCTTCGCGCTGCTGAGTGCGGTCGCCGTCCTGATCATCGCGTGCCCGTGCGCGCTCGGTCTCGCCACGCCGATGGCAATCATGGTCGGCACCGGGCGTGGCGCCGGCGCCGGCGTGCTGATCAAGAATGCCGAATCGCTCGAGCGTCTCGAAAAGGTCGACACGCTGGTGGTCGACAAGACCGGCACGCTGACGGAGGGCAAACCCAGGCTCGCGCACGTCAGCGCACTGGCGCCGTTCACCGAGCAGGACGTGCTGCGCTATGCGGCCGCACTCGAGCAGGCCAGCGAGCACCCGCTTGCCGCCGCGATCGTCGCGGGTGCACGCGAGCGTGGCGTACAGGTGCCAGCCGCCGTGGACTTCGCGGCATTGACCGGACGCGGGGTCGCGGGCCTGGTCGACGGGCATCGTGTTCTCCTCGGCAATCCGCTGTTGATGCAGGAGAACGGCATCGACATCACGGGACTCGGTCAGCGTGCCGTGCAGCAGCGGCTCGAAGGGCAGACCGTCATGTTCCTGTCGGTCGACGGCAAGCCGGCCGGTACCATTGGCGCGGCGGACCCGATCAAGGCGTCGACGGCTGAAGCGATCCGCCTGTTGCACGCAGGACGGCCTTGCGGATCGTGATGCTGACCGGCGACAACGAGACCACCGCGCAGGCCGTCGCAGCTCGTTTGAAGATCGACGAAGTGATTGCGGACGTGCAGCCGGACCAGAAGCGCGACGCCATCCAGCGGCTGCAGCGCGAAGGACGCGTCGTGGCCATGGCGGGTGACGGGATCAATGACGCACCGGCTCTCGCGGCCGCGTCGGTCGGGATCGCGATGGGCACCGGCACGGACGTCGCCATCGAGAGCGCCGGCATCACCCTCGTCCAGGGCGACCTCCGCGCCATCGTCCGGGCCCGCCGGCTCAGTCGGGCGACGATGAGGAATATCAGGCAGAACCTGTTTCTGGCCTTCGTCTACAACGCCGTCGGGGTGCCGGTGGCGGCCGGAATTCTGTATCCCGTTACCGGCTGGTTGATCAGCCCGATCTGGGCCAGTGCGGCGATGACGTTGAGCTCGGTCTCGGTGATCCTGAATGCGCTGCGGCTGCGGCGGGTGGAGCTTTAAGCTCCCAGCTTCCCAGCTGTCAGCCAGCTGACGAGAGCTGAAAGCTGGAAGCTGAGTAACTGGTGAACTGAAGCTATTTCGGCACCCGTGCGGACGCAGTGCGGACCTGCGATTTTGTGTCGCGATCGGTCCACGCGAAAATCAGCTCGTCGCCGCTCAGGACCATGCGCGGGTAGCCGCTGCCGCGGTTGCCGGCCATGCCGCTGATGGTGACCGGATCGGACTTCGATCCGTCCGGGCGGATGCGGCGGACCCGGAATTGCGCGCGCTGTTCGGCAAACTCCATGTAGGCGGCGACGGCCGAGCCGTCGGGCAGAAGCTCAATGGCGACGCGGCCGAGCGACGCGGCATCATCGAGCCGGATCGGTGCCGAGAAGGTGCGGCCGCCGTCGGACGAGAAGGCGCCGAAGCTTTTCGGCTGATCGTCCTTCGCGTTGAACCACGCGACCGCCACGGTCTTCCCGCGCGCGCTCACCGCCGGGCCGTTGACCGGACAGGCCGGCACGCGCCAGCCGTCGGCGTGCACCGGCGTCGGCGTCGTCCACTTGCCGTTCTCCAGCCGCGTGACGAGAATGTCGCGCACTTCTTCAGGGCTGCGATCGCGATAGGCCACGATCGGCCCCTCGGACGTCATCGCCATCGCGGTCGGGCAGCACTCGCAGACGCGGACGTCCAGCTCCGTCTCGGCCGTCTGCTTCCAGTCGCTGCCGAAGGTGCCGAAGCGCAGCGTCATGTCACCGGCCGCATGCCCATCGCCGCCTGGCGCACCGTGTCCGCCGGCGCCCATCTTGCGGCCGTCCAGCCACACCAGGCCGAGCCCCGCGCCGGGCATCTGCACCATGCTTGCGAAGCCGTGCTCCGTCTTGGTGCCATCGGTATGCGGCGTAAAGGACGAAGACCACGTCTTCCCGTCATCCTTCGAATACGAGAGCCGGACATCGTACGCGTAAGTGTCGGCGCCACTCTTCTGCAGCCAGTGGCCGACGAGTGTTCCGTCGTCGAGGCGGATGACCGATGGAACGTCTGCCCAGTTGACGAACCAGTCCTTGCCGGATGCGACCGTGCGAGGCGCGCTCCAGCCCGAGGCGGTCTTCTCGGCAAACTTCAGCGTCGCCTCGGGACCGGTGCGCTCGATCCAGCTGAGGATCACGCCTTTCGCTGAGACGTGCAGCTGCGGCTGCGCACTGTCGGGCGCTGACGGACTCGTGATCGGCGCGACCTCGAGGCGCCACGGCGTGGAGTTCTGAGGGGCTTCGGCGAGCAGTGCGCCGCCGAGACAGACGCCGCCAGCCACGGCAAGCAGGGGAGTGATTCGCATGACCGGATGATACTGCGCACAGCCGTCGCGGGTGTAGCGCAGCCGGCTGCCGTCATACAATTCAGGACTTCATGTATCCAGTCCTCTTCGACATCCGCGGCTTCGAGGTGACGAGCTTCGGCGCGATGCTGGCGGTGGCGGCGCTCGTGGGGATCTGGATTTTCCGTCGCGAGCTGCGCCGCTCCGGCATGCCGGATTCCGCCGTGGACGCGGCGCTCGCCGGGGTCTTTGGCGGCGTCGTCGGCGCGAAACTGCTGTGGGTAGTCGAGCACCTCGGTTCCGACGACTGGACGTCGCTGTTGTTCTCGCGCGGCGGACTCAGCTGGTTCGGCGGCTTCGGCGGGGGCGTCCTGGCCGGCCTGTTCGTCATGCGGCGCCAGGCGGCTTCCGTTCATGGCGACGATCGCGGCGGCGACGCCGGCACTCGCCATTGGCCACGCGATCGGAAGGATCGGGTGCCTGCTGGTCGGTGACGACTACGGAACGCCCAGCGACCTGCCGTGGGCGGTGGCGTTTCCCCAGGGCTTGCCGCCGACCGATGTCACCGTGCATCCGACCATGGTTTACGAGGCGATCGCGCTGCTGCCGATCGCGTTCGTGCTGTTCGGGATGCGTCAGCGCCAGGTCGTGGATCGTTCGGTCGTCGGCGCCTACCTCGTGATGACCGCGCTGGTGCGTTTTCTGATCCAGTGGCTCCGCGTCTACGAGCCGTTTGCAGGGCCCCTGGGCTTCGCACACATCGCGGCGATGATCGTCATCGCCGTCGGTCTCTATCTGCTGCTCACACCACCGCCTCCTGCGAGCGCGCCTGCGCGCGCTCGCCGCTGACGTCTATTTCGCCTTCGCGGGCAGGACCGTTCCGCAGGTGAGCATCGACTTGCCGTAGTAGGGATTGGCAATCTTGTCGCCGCGCTGCACCCACGGCCTGTCTTTCATGGAGCACATGTAAGCCGTCGTCCCAGGGATTTTCTCGGCCTGGAAGAGCGGGACGAGGACGACGGACAGGTCACCGAAATTCTTCCTGGCATCCTCGATGTTCTTGGCCGAGGCGAGCAGGTCCGCGGCCTTCTTCGCGGCGGCGCCTCCCGCGGCCTCTGCCGTTGCGGCCAGCGCTTTGGCGTGCGGTGCAGCGTCGCTCAGGCTGTCAGCCGCCAGCGCCGCCCGCACCAGCTCGTAGTGTTCGAACGCCTGCGCGACAGGTGTGCCCTTGCCTGCACTCTGTTCCTGCGCCAACGCCGACGGCGCGACGGCGATCATCACGAAGAGGGCCGCATTACTGAGGATTGCTCTCATCGAATGAACTCCCTTGTTCGATCGATCATACCGTGCCGCCGCCGTCAGCGAACATCCTGCCAGTACGCCTGGGTCGCACGATCCCGGGCGCGGAGGTAGAGCCCGATGCTGAGACCGGCCGCGAACCCGCCCGCGTGTGCCCAGAACGCGACACCGCCACCGTCCACCCCCGACGACATGCTGCCATGCACGACTTGCAAGAGGAACCACACACCCAAAAAGAAGATGGCGGGGATTTCGATGATGTCGAGGAACAGGACGAGGAAGACAGCGGTCAGGATCCGGGAGTGCGGATAGAGCACGAAATAGGCACCCATCACACCGGCGATGGCGCCACTGGCGCCGATCATCGGGACGATCGAATCCGGGTTGGCGAACACCTGTGCCAGCGCAGCGATCGCGCCGGTCCCGATATAGAAGAGGACGAACCCGCCATGCCCGACCCGGTCCTCGATGTTGTCGCCAAAGATCCAGAGAAAGACCATGTTCCCGATGAAGTGGAGGAAGTCCCCGTGCAGGAACATGCTGGTGACGAGATCGCTGTAGGCAAGGGAGGCTGGGACGACGCCGAGGTCGTAGACGAGACGCTGCAGAGCCACGTCGTCCAGCTGAAGCTGGTAGAGAAACATCAACGTATTCAACGCCATCAGGCTGATGGTGACGACCGGCCGCGTCCGCGACGGGATGACGTCGCTGAGGGGAAACATGTCCCCCGTATGCTAATCTGAACCCTCATGACCTTGGCCTGGCTTCGCCGCTCGTCGCGCGCTGTCGCCGCCGTCGTTCTGCTGGTTTCGATGTGGCAATTGCCGCATCGGGCCGAGGACGATGAGATTTGCGCGCCAGGTAGCGCTCAGGCGCACGATGAGTCCAAGCACGTCTTCACGCCGGTGGGCGACACGGCCCACCCGGAGCACTGTGCGATCTGCCACTGGCTGAGGTCTCTGAACCCCTCATTCGCCGTTCGCGGTCTCACCGCGGTTCCAGTCGCATCCGACAGCCGGTTTTGTGCCCTGGTCTCGCGCAGCCTGCGCGATCCCGGCGCCAATCGCATTCCCGCCCGCGCCCCTCCAACGCTCTAGGTTCCACCTAGAAAGCCGAAGCTGATAGCTGTCAGCTATCAGCTATCAGCTCAGACGGATCCATCCTTCGGGAGACGGGTCCATGTACTGGCATTCGAGCAGGAGGACGTGTGTTCGACAGGTATCTTTTCAGGCATATCAGTGTGTGGGGGCTAGCCGGGGTGTTCTGCCTTGGCCTGACGGCGGAGCCCGCCGTTGCACAGACACCGCCTCCAGCGGCCGCGCCCGCCCCGCAGACCGACCCGCAGCAGCTCCGGCAGGAGCTGGAACGCTTGCGGCTGGAGTTCGAGGCTATCCGCGACGCCTATGGACGGCGTCTGGCGGCGCTCGAGGCACGTCTTGGCGGCGGAGTGGGGGTGTCGGCGGCCCCAGGGACGACGGCACCCACCGAGGTGCCACCGGTACCGCCGCTCCCACCGACTGCTGACGCCGCCGTCGCGGCCCGCCGTCTGCGGCCACGCCGTCCGCGGCCACGGTGCCGGCGGGCGCGGAAGGAGCGGGTGGCCCGCAAGGAACGCTACCCGTCTACGGGAACACCAGCGCACTGTCCAAGATCTTCAACCCGGATATGGCCGTGATCGGCAACTTCCTGGGCGCGGTCGGCAACAACGAGGTCAACCCCGCACCGGTGTTGGACATGAGCGAGGCGGAGGCTACGTTCCAGGCGGTCGTCGATCCCTATGCGCGCGCCGACTTCTTTCTCGCCTTTTCGTCCGAGGGTGTTGAAATCGAAGAGGGGTTCCTGACCTTGACGAGCCTGCCGGGCGGACTGCTGGCGAAGGTCGGCAAGTTGAAGCAGCAGGTCGGCAAGGTCAATACGCTGCATGCGCATGCGCTTCCGTGGGCCGACCGTCCCCTCGCGAACATCAATCTGCTCGGCGGTGAGGAAGGCCTGGCGGACTCGGGCATCTCGGTCTCGAAGCTGATTCCGAACTCGCTGCTCTTCCTGGAAGCCACTGGCGAGGTTTACCAGGGCAACTCAGGCGTGTTTCAGTCACACAAGCGGAGCGACGTCAGCTACGTGGGTCGGCTGCGCGGATTTCGGGATATCAGCGAGTCGGTGAACTTCGATCTCGGGACATCGTTTGCCGCCGGGCACAACGACGCCGGGCCGGACTTCACGACGCAGCGTCGTGGCGGTGGATGCCACCTTCCGCTACCGTCCATTGCAGCGCGCGCTCTACCGTCGATTCCTCGGCCGCACCGAACTCTTCTGGAGTCGTCGGGAACAGGACGGCGGCGCCGTGCCGGCGTTCGGGATGTATGTCTCGGGTGATTACCAGTTCGCGCGCCGCTGGTTCGCCGGCGCCCGCTACGACTGGAGCGAACGGGCCCACGACGCCAGCCTGGTCGACAAGGGGCCGTCGCTGGCGTTCACATTCTGGCCGAGCGAATTCAGCCAGATCCGCGGTCAGTACCGCCGCATCAATTTCGCCGAGGGCATCAAGTCGAACGAGGTGCTGTTCCAGTTCCTGTTTTCGATCGGTGCGCACGGCGCTCACGTGTTTTAAGGAAGGGCCATCATGATTCGCATATTTCTTATTGCCCTGGTCGCGGTGATGACCTTGAGCCTCCCCGCGCGCGCGGGCGCGGCCATCAAGGTCATCGCCACCACCCAGGATCTCGCCGCGCTCGTCACCGAGATCGGCGGCGACAAGGTCTCGGTCGAAGCGCTCGCCCGCGGCTACCAGGATCCCCACTTCGTCGAGGCGAAGCCAAGCTTCGTGATGAAGCTGTATTCCGCCGACCTCCTCGTCGTCGTCGGCCGCGACCTGGAGTCCGCGTGGTTGCCGGCATTGATCACGCAAAGCCGGAATGCGAAGCTCCAGCCGGGTGGGGCCGGGTACTTCGACGCATCGCAGACCGTTCGCATCCTCGACATGCCGACGGGCGCGATCACGCGAGCCATGGGCGACGTGCATCCGCAGGGCAATCCACACTACTGGCTGGATCCAGCCAACGGGCGCCGCATCGCGAAGGCCCTGGAGACGAAGCTGGCGCAGATGAGCGCCGCCGACGCAGGTTACTTCGCGCAGCGGTATGCCGACTTCGACCGCAGGCTCGGTGAGGCGGAACGCCGCTGGAAGGCTGCGCTCGCGCCCTACAACGGTACGAAGGTGATCACCTATCACCGTTCCTGGACCAACTTCGCGGAGGCGTTCGGGTTGAATGTCGTCGGCTACGTCGAGCCCAAGCCGGGGATCCCGCCTTCACCCGCGCACACGCTGGACCTGATTCACGAGATCAAGAACCAGGGGATCAAGCTGATCATCGTCGAGCCCTACTTTGATCTCAAGACCCCGAATGCCATTGCCCGCGATAGCGGCGCGACGGTGCTGGTCGTGCCGCCCTCGGTCGGCGGCGTCAAAGAAGCGTCGGACTACATCCGGCTCTTCGACTACTCCGTCAATCTGCTCGTATCGGGCCTGAAAGGCGCGACCGGCAAATGATGGACCTCACGCTCGGACAGGTGCTGTCGTTCCTCGCCGCACCATTTGTCGCCAGTCTGATCCTGACGGGGATCCATTCGTATCTCGGCCTGCACGTGGTCGAGCGTGGCGTCATTTTCGTCGACCTCTCGCTCGCCCAGATCGCGGCGCTCGGCGGCACGATTGCGCTGCTGATGCCGTTCTCTGGCGGCGACCCGCATTCGCCGTCGGTCTACTGGGTGAGCCTCCTCTTCACGTTCATCGGCGCCGCGATCTTCGCGATGGTACGGGGACGGCAGGCGCGTATCCCCCAGGAGGCCATCATCGGGATCAGCTACGCGGTGGCGTCCGCGGCAGCCATCCTCGCCATGAGCCAGTCGACCTCGCAGGGTGAGCACCTCAAGGACATGCTCGTCGGCAACATCATCGCCGTCTCCTGGCCGGAGGTGATCAAGACCGCCTTGCTCTACGGCGCCGTCGGCGTGTTCCATTACATTTTCCGCAAGCCGTTTCTCGCGATCTCCATGCAGCACGACAACCCCGAAGCCACGGGGCTGAACGTGCGCTTCTGGGACTTCCTCTTCTACGCCTCCTTCGGACTCGTGGTGACCTCCTCGGTGGCGATAGCGGGTGTGCTCCTCGTGTTCTGCTACCTGATCGTGCCGGCGGTCGGCGCCATGCTCTACGCCGACTCCATTGGACGGCGGTTAGCCCTCGGCTGGACGATGGGAACGATCGTTTCGGCGGCCGGCGTGTACCTGTCGCTGGTCATGGACCTGCCCACCGGCGCCACCATCGTCTGCACCTTCGGACTGGTCCTGGTGCTGATGGCGCTCGCCCGGCCGTTCATCCGGCCTCAGGGTGCGAGAACCGCGTAGGGGCCGATAATAGCTAAGCCCAACAGCCGATCTTGATAGAATCCCCGGGAATGCTCTGCAAGCACTGCGGCACCGAGATCGCCGACAAAGCCATCATCTGTTTTCGTTGCGGCGCCGGGACCACGGATCCGGTCCGGAAGGCGGTCCCCATCAAGGCTCGCCGCAATCCTCTGCTTGGATTCGTCGTCGTGGCGGTGCTGCTGTTGCTGGCACTCTACATGGGGCAGGCGTCGCGCACGGCCGCCGATCCTGGCACCTATCAAACCGTGGCCGGACTGCTCGCTGGTGCAGCCCTTGTCATCTTCATTCTTCGCATCGTGAGGCGACGCTGATGGCTCCTGCTCGCCTGGAAGTTACTGATGCCCTGGGCAGCCGCGTTGTCCAGATCGGCAAAGCGCTGTTCGGCATCGGCCGGCGTGAGACCAACGACCTGCGACTCGCCGGCAGCGAGGTCTCCCGCGATCACGCCGACATCATCACGGAAGGGGACAAGGTCCTCATCCGCGACAAGAATTCCCGCTACGGCACGTATGTGAACGGTGAGCAGGTCACCGAGCGGGCGTTGACCCACGGGGACCGCGTCCGCCTCGGTCGCACCGGCGGCGCCGAGATGATCTACATGGTGGAGGGGGCCGGAACGGTCGCCGAAAGATCCGCCACTACAGCGATTGGCGATCTCCGCCAGGTGACGGCGCTGCTCGAAGGCCTTCGGGCCCTTGGCTCCGGTCGCGTTGTCGACGACGTGCTGTCTCTCGTTCTCGATTCGGCCGTCGAGGTCAGCGGCGCCGAGCGTGGCTTCATCATGCTGGCGAGCGCCACAGGTGAACTGGAATTCAAGATGGCGCGCGGCCGCGGCCACCAGACCCTGCCGGGTGGCAGCTTCGCGACCAGCCGCAAGATCCCGGAAGAGGTTTACCGCCTCGGCGAACCGCGGATCGTCATGGACCTCCTCGACGGCGACCTCGCGAACGTGCACATGGGCACCGTCGCACTCGGGATCCGCAACGTCCTCTGCGTGCCGCTCAAACTGGTCCGCTACATCGATACAGCGGAAGCTGCCAACGAGGAGCGCCGGATCGGCGTTCTGTACCTGGACAGCCGTGAAAAGGGCATGCTGATGTCGGGCTCGACCCGCACGGCGCTCGAGACGTTTGCGACCGAAGCGGCGGTTGCGATCGAAAACGCCCGCCTCTATCGCGAGACGATGGAAAAGGCGCGGATGGAGCAGGAGATGCGGATCGCGGCCGAGATCCAGCAGTCGCTCCTGCCGAAGATCGGCCGCGCCGGGGCGTACTTCGCCGCCGCCGCCGCGTCGCTTCCATGCCGTTCGATCGGCGGCGACTTCTACGACTACGTCGACCTGCCGGACGGGACGCTCGGGTTTGCATTGGGCGACGTGGCGGGGAAGGGTCCGCCCGCGGCGCTCCTGAGCGCCATGATGCAGGGAATGTTCGCCGCGCAGGCGGCCAGCAGCGACACCCCGGCGAAGACGATCAGCCGCGTCAACCTGGCGCTCTATCGGCGCGGCATCGAGTCACGGTTCGTGACGTTGATGTACGGATCGCTCGGAGCGGATGGCCAGCTGACGTATTGCAACGCCGGCCACAACCCGCCGCTCATCATCAGTCCCGCTGGGGACGTCCGGCGGCTCGAGTGCGGTGGACCGATCGTCGGCCTGTTCGAGGCCGCGACGTTCGAACAGGAAACCGTCACACTCAGCCCGGGCGACTGGCTGGTGCTCTTCAGCGACGGCGTCTCGGAAGCCATGTCGGTGACCGACGACGAGTACGGGGAGTCGCGGATCGTCGACGTGGTGCGCGCCAACGGGGCGTTGCAGCCGCAGCCGCTCCTGCAGGCACTCTTTGCCGACGTCCGCGAGTTTACGAAGGGTGCGGCTCAGAGCGACGACATCACCGCGATGGTTCTGCGCTATGGCGGCTGAACGGGCCCCCGGGCTGGTGAAGCGCGAGCGCGCGCTCGTCGGACTCTGGCTCGTGCTCGCGTTTCTCCTCTGGAACGGCGTTTACGACATGACCGTCGGCGAAGGTATCAAGGAATACCTGTTCCGCAGCGCGCTCTACGATGCCGGTCGCGCGCCGCGGGTGTCGATTGCGTCGGTCATGGATCCCTACCTCTTCGAGGCGGCCTGGGTATCGACCTTCTGGGCATGCCTCGTGATGCTGGCCGGCCTGGTGACGATCCGCTCGATGCGGAGATCTACGGGAAATGGCATCAATGAGGCCTGACAAGCTGATTCACGACTGGAACGGCAGCCCTGCCGCGCGCCGGCCGGTGATGCTCGACGATGAGACGTTGCGGGACGGCCTGCAATCGCCGTCGGTACGCTGCCCGACCATCGGCGAAAAGCTCGAGATCCTGCACCTGATCGACAAACTCGGGATCGACACCGCCGATATCGGCCTGCCCGGTGCCGGACCCCATGTCGTCGAGGACGTCGAACGGCTTGCGCGTGAGATCGTCGAGCAGAAGCTGACCGTCAAGGCAAATTGCGCGGCGCGGACGGTGATTGCCGACATCAGGCCGATTGCGGAGATCTCGCAGCGGGTCGGGATGGCGATCGAGTGCTGCTGCTTCATCGGGTCCAGCCCGTTGCGGCAATACGCGGAAGGATGGTCCGTCGATCAGTTGCTGAAGCTGTCGGAGGAGGCGATCACATTCGCCGTCCGCGAAGGGTTGCCGGTCATGTACGTGACCGAAGACACCACGCGTGCCGATCCCGAAACGCTTCGCCGTCTCTATTCGTCCGCGATCCGCGCCGGCGCCGCGCGCGTGTGTGTCGCCGACACCGTCGGTCATTCGACGCCGGCTGGGGCGGCGGCTGTCGTCAAGTTCATTGCCCAGGTCGTCGAGGACTGTGGCGGCGGTGTCGGTATCGACTGGCACGGCCATCGGGATCGTGACTTCGCGGTCGTCAACTCGATCGCCGCGCTTGACGCCGGCGCAACGCGGCTGCACGGTGCCGCGATCGGTATCGGCGAGCGCGTCGGCAACACCCCGATGGACACGCTGCTCGTGAACCTGGTGCTCATGGGTTACATCGAGCGTGATCTCTCCTCACTCGGCGACTACTGCCGGGTCGTTTCTGAAGCCACGGGCGTCCCAATCCCCGCCAATTACCCCGTGGTTGGCCGGGACGCGTTCCGCACCGCCACCGGTGTGCACGCCGCGGCGGTCATCAAGGCGTTTCGCAAGAACGATATGGCGCTCGTCGACGCCGTCTACTCCGGTGTCCCCGCCAGCATGGTCGGTCGCGAGCAGGAAATCGAAGTCGGACCCATGTCCGGCAAATCGAACGTCGTGTTCTGGCTCGAGCGCCGCGGACTGCCGGCCAGCGACGAGGTCGTCGATCGCATCTTCGCGATGGCCAAGGCATCCACCTGCGTGCTGACCGAAGAAGAAATCCGAAAGACCCTTTAACTATGCGATTGCTGCTTCTCGCCTCCGTATTGCTCGCCGTGTGTGCCTGTGTTGCGCGAGCGTCGGCGCAAACCCCGACACCTGCTGCCGCGCAGGAGGTGACGTTCGACTCCGCCCGTGCCTTCGAGCACCTGAAGAACATCGTCGCGATCGGCCCGCGTCCGGCGTCCTCGCCCGAGCTTCAGAAGACGCGCGACTACATCAAGGCGCAACTGTCGTCGATCGGGCTGACGCCGAACGAGCAGGCCTTTCGAATCGTCCACTCCCATCGGCCCGGTGAAGATGGTGAACATCAGCGCCACCATCCCCGGTCAGGGCAAGGGCCGGCTGATCTTTGCCGGCCACTACGACACCAAGCTGTTCAAGGAGTTCACGTTCGTCGGCGCGAACGACGGCGGTTCCAGCACCGCCTTCCTGCTCGAACTGGCGCGGGTGCTGAAGGACCGGCAGAACGCCGTGACGATCGAGATCCTGTTTCTCGACGGCGAGGAGGCCTTCGGCGAGTGGGCGACCGGGAAACACATTTGGCAGCCGCCACTACGTCGCGGCAGCTGACGAAGGCCGGCACCATCAAGGACATCAAGGGCCTGATCCTGGTGGACATGATCGGCGACACCAACCTGGTGTTGAAGCGGGAGGGCAACTCCACGCCGTGGCTGACCGATGCGATCTGGTCGGCGGCCCGCGAGCTGAAGCGGCCGGAGTTTGTCGCCGAGTCGACGCCCATCGAGGACGACCACCTCCCGTTCCTGGCCGCCGGCGTCCCGGCGACCGACCTCATCGACCTGGACTATCCCGATGCGTCGATGCGCTTCTGGCACACCGCCGACGACACGCTCGACAAGGTATCGCCGAAGAGCCTCCAGGTCGTGGGTGATGTTCTCCTGAAGGCCCTGCCGAAGATCGAACTCCGGGTGAAATAAGCGGGCCGTTTACTTCGCCTCTGGCAGCGGCGCCTCCGCCGGGCCGGACAGTACGTCGCCGTTTGGTTTGAAACGGGACCCATGACAGGGGCAGTCCCACGTTTGTTCGGCGTCGTTCCATGCGACCGTGCAACCCATGTGCGTACAGGTTGCAGATCTCAGTGTCACCGCGCCGCTTTCGCTGCGGAACGCGGCGACCTTCGCGCCGTCACGCTCCAGGATCATGCCTGCGCCCCGTTTCAGTGAGCGGAGCGAGCGGCCGTCCGCACCCGCAAACCGGTCTCGAATCAGGTAGTAGGGATAGTCGGCGTTCTCTTTGAGGTACTGCCACGCGCCGCGCCGTATGGCGGCGCGCCCGGGGTCGAACAGCTCGACCCACGGATTCCGCCGCTCGAGAATCGCGTCCGACATCATCATCGCGCCGACCGTCCCGAAGGTCATGCCATTGCCGGAAAATCCTGTCGCGGCGTACTGGTGGTCGGCCATACGTCCGATGTATGGCAGTCCATCGGGTGTCTCGATGACCTGCCCGGACCAGCGGTGCGTGATCTCGATACCGGGGAGCAGGGTCGTCAGGTCGGCCTCCAGTCGCGCGTAGCACTCTGACGGCGACGGACCCTGGCCTGTCTTCTGATCCTCGCCGCCGAAGATGACGACGTCGTGGTCGCGGTGCGGCTCAATCCGCAGGTAATGATAGGGATCGGCGGTATCCCAGAACAGCGCATCGGGCACCGTGCCATGCGGCACGCGTCCGGCGAGGATGTAGCTCGTGTAAAGCGCGAGCTTGGTCTGGAATACCGTCGCGCTCGCCAGGTCACTCACGCCGACGAGCGGATTGTGAGTCGCAATGACGATGTCGGTGCAGGTGACCTGGTGGCCCTGCACGTTGACGCCGAGTGGATCTGTGCAGAACTCATCGACGGCGCTGTGCTCGTAGATGTGCCCGCCGGCGGCCCGAATGGCCTGGACCAGCCCAGCGAGGTATTTGCGCGGCTGGAAGCGAGCCTGACGGTCGAATCGGATCCCAGGTCCGCCCACGAAGGGCACGTCCTCAACGACGTCGGCGTCGAAGCCAAGTTCGTGCGCGAGTGCCGCATCCTCTGCAAAGTGCTGATCGGGCTTCCCTGACTCTCTCGTCGCGATGTGCAGAAAGCCGTCGACCCATTCGAAATCGCAGCCGATCTCATGCTCCTGCACGATGGCGTCGATCTGGGCGAGGGCGGCGAGCCCCGCATCCCACGTCGCCTGGGCGTGATCACGACCGAAGCGCCGAACGAGCTCGTGCAGTCGCAGGTCCGTCACCATCGTCAAATGGGCCGTGGTGTGACCGGTGTCGACCTGCGCGCATCGCTGACGCTCGAGCACGGCGACCGTCTTTCCGGCTTGGGTCAGGAGGTACGCGGCGGTCAGGCCGGTGAGCCCGCCGCCGACGACCACGACGTCGACGTGTTCGCTTCGCTGGATCTTCGGAAATGTCGACAGGGACGCGGAATCGGTCCAGTAGGGTGTCGTCGCTGGATGAGCAGCCTGACGTTGCGGCATCAGTGATCCTCCCGGCCGGACTACGCACGAGCCGGCGCGATAGTCTATCGGCATGGCAAAGTCGTTGCGCCTCGGCGCTCCGGTGTGGCTCGCCGGGCGTCCGCGCAACCAAACGTATCCATCCCTGCACGAACGATGCGAGGTCGATGTCGCGATTGTTGGCGGCGGGATCACCGGCGCGGCCGTCGCGGCGCACTTCGCGAAGGCCGGGGTTCGCGTCGCAATCGTCGAGGCGGCGCTGGTCGGTCGCGGCAGGTACCGCAGCCAGTACCGCGCTGCTGCTGCGAGAGCCGGACCTCGGGTTGCGAGACCTCGGCAAACGATACGGCGCGGCGAAAGCCTCGCGCATCTGGCAGCTCAGCGCCGATGCCGCGCGCGACTTTGTCCGCACGATCCGCCGTCTCGACCACGACTGCGACCTGTCCCGGCAGGACTCGGTTTATTACTCCCAGGACGGCGAGTCAGTGCCCGAGCTGCGGCGGGAATATGAGCACCGGTGCCGGAATGGCTTCAAGGGAGACTGGCTGAGTGCCGGCGCCCTGCGCCGCCTGACCGGCATCGCGGGCCGTGGCGCCATTCGCACCCGGAACAACGCCCTATTCAATCCCTTCGAGGCGTGTCTCGGATTGTTGAAGGCTGCGACGAGTGCCGGGGCGCTCATCTTCGAGCGATCCCCGGTGCTGCGCATCGACCATACCCGTCACCGTGTCGACGTCGTGACCGCGCGCGGGACCATCAACGCCGCCCAGGTCGTCATCGCCACCGGCTACGCCACCAAGGGCTTTCAGCCGCTCGTCGGACGGTTTCAGCTGACCCACACGTATGTTCTCGCGACCAGGCCACTGACCGGCGTTGAACGGCGCGATCTCGGCCTGGGCGATGTGATGCTGTGGGACACGGCTCGCCCGTATCACTACGTCCGATGGACTGCGGATGGCCGGTTGCTCCTCGGTGGGGCCGACCACCCCCTCGTGGCGGGAGCCCGGCGGGTGACGGCGTTCGCGCGAGGAACGCGCGAGCTCCGTGCTTACTACGACGCCTTGATGCCCGCGCTAGCGGATGTCGCGATCGAGTACGCCTGGGAAGGACTGTTCGCCAATACCCCCGATAGCCTGCCGTACATCGGACCCCATGCGCGCTACCCGCGTCATCAGTTCGCCCTCGGGTACGGCGGCAACGGCATGACCTTCGGGTTCCTGGCGGCGCGCCTGCTCCTGGAACGCTGGCAGGGCCTCGAGTCACGCGACCATGCGTTGTTTGCCTTCAACCGAGGCAAGACACGGCCCCGTTCCTTCAGTGGATGATCTCGTTGCCGACGTCGATCAGTTCCAGGTGCGGGATGTCGAGCGCCCTGACCGCCTTGATCGCCTGGTCAAGTGCGTCGCCGCACCGGCGTCGATCGGCCGGGCGCAGCTCGGTCCGGACCTGGCGGAGCGCGCGCAGCACCCGGGCCCGATCGAGGCGCTGGCCTTCACAATGCTCGCAAAAACTCATCGCTGACTCCCAGGCTTGGTTCGATTCACGACTGTGCGCCGCGACTGACCGGCAGTTGTCTCGCCGGCACTCAGCGGATCCGATTTCGAGTGTTCGCGCCGGGTTAGCCATAGTAGCGGAATGGCTGCGGCCTGAATCGCAGCGCCGCAAGTATAGGAAAGAGGATACCCCCACACGTCGGCCGCCTTGCCAAGGACCGGCTGCATGACGACGCCGCCACCCGAACCCATGAGCGAGTCGAACGACAGGACGGTCGCGCGCTGCTCCGAGGGGACAAGGCCGTTCACAAAGGCCTGCCGCACCGGTGTGACAGTGGCGAACACGAGCCCCCAGATTACCAACAGACCGATGGCAATCCAGAAGCGAGGCATGAGTCCAATCAGAGCGAGCACGACCGTGCTGAGCAGCACTGCTGCCAGCAGGACCGAGGTGTGCCGGCGGAACACCCGCGCGAGGTATGGCACCAGGAGTCCACCGCCGATCTGCGCGCCACCGACGATGGCGGCAGCCAGCCCGGCGATGCCGTAGGCCCTGGGGTCGCCGTAGAGCTGCAGGAGGTAGGGCTGCATCGCGTAAAACGCGTACATGGATACGCCGGCCGTAAAGATATTGGCCAGCATCAGCCACCGGAGCGGAGGATTTCGCAGTCCGTGCTCGATCGCGCCGCTCAAGACCTTCTTCACTTCCCGGAGCGGAGCCTGCGAAGACCTGGCGGTAAACCCGACGTCGCGCATCGCCATGAACGCGAACCCGAACGACAGCGCCAGAGCCAGGGCCCGAATGGCATACGGAACGCCCAGGTTGGTGGCCTGGGCCAGGTAGCCTCCCGCCACCGAGCCGGTGAGCATGGCGCACCCTTCGACGATCTTACCCCTGGCAAATACCGGGTCGATCCGGCCCTTGAACCCGGTCGCGGCCAGCGCATCGACCAGCCACGCCTCGAAGGCACCTGAGAAGAATGTGAAACCAAGGCCCAGGAATGCCGAACCGAGCGCCCACGCCCAGAATGGCGCCGAGATGCGCCACATGAAGAGATAGAGCAGCGTCGCGATCGTGAGTGTCAGAGTGCCGAGAAGGTAAGACAGCCGCCGGCCGCGAATGTCGGCAATCACCCCGGTCGGCACTTCGAACAGGACGAGTCCGGCGGTGAAAAAGGCGTTGGCGGTGAAGGCCTCGGAGTTACTCAACCCGGCGTCGAGAAGAAACAGGGTGTTGATGCCCCAGATCAACGAGGCGGCCAGCGTGTGGAGAAGCAGCAGGATCAGGTAGATCCTCTGGATGCGCTTCGACTCCGAGTTCATGCCCCCTTATTTTCGTTTGTCGCGTCCGACGTAGTCCCGCGTGCCCGCGCCGACATAGATCTGGCGTGGCCGGGCAATCTTCTGATCGGGGTCGGTGAGCATCTCCTCCCACTGCGCGATCCACCCGGCCGTGCGTGGAATGGCGAACAGCACCGGGAACATCGAGGTGGGGAAGCCCATCGCCTGGTAGATCAGCCCGGAATAGAAGTCTACGTTCGGATACAGCTTCCGCGACACGAAGTAATCATCTTCGAGTGCGATCCGTTCGAGTTCCAGCGCCATCTCGAGCAGCGGGTTCTTGCCGGTGACCTCGAACACGAGGTCGGCCATCCGCTTGATGATCTTTGCGCGCGGGTCGTAGGACTTGTAGACGCGGTGTCCGAAGCCCATGAGCCGGCCTTCGCCGGCTTTCACCTGCTTGATGAAGGCCGGGATCTTATCCTTCGAACCGATCTCGTTCAGCATCCGCAGGACGGCTTCGTTGGCGCCGCCGTGCAGCGGGCCGTACAGCGCGGCCGACGCGCCTGCGAGCGCAGAGTAGGGGTCCACGTGCGAGCTGCCGATGTTGCGCATCGCGCTGGTGCTGCAGTTCTGCTCGTGGTCGGCGTGCAGGATGAAGAGCACGTCGAGCGCGCGCTCGAGAACGGGATGTGGCTTGTAGCGCAGCTCGGTCATCTTGAACAGCATGTTCAGGAAGTTGCCCGAGTAGCTGAGGTCGTTGTCGGGCAGCACGTAAGGCCGTCCGATCGTGTGACGGAACGCGTAGGCGGCGATGCTCGGCACCTTGGCAATCAGCCGGATCGTCTGCAGCCGGCGCGACTCGACGTTGAAGATGTCCTTGGCGTCAGGGTAGAAAGTCGAGAGCGCGCCCACCGCGCTCAGGAACATGCCCATCGGGTGCGCGTCGTACCGGAACCCGGTCAGGAACTTCTTGATGTTCTCGTGGAGCATCGTGTGCAGCGTCACCGAGTCCGACCACTCCTTCAGCTGCGCGGCTGTCGGCAGTTCGCCGAAGAGGATGAGGTAGGCGGTCTCGATGAAGTCGCTGTGCTCCGCGAGCTGCTCGATCGGGTAGCCGCGGTATTCGAGGATGCCCTTGTCGCCATCGATGAACGTGATGGCGCTGCGGCAGGACGCCGTGTTCATGAACGCCGGGTCGTAGGTCATCATCCCGAACTCGTCGTTGGTCACCTTGATCTTGCGCAGGTCGGTCGCGCGGATGGTGCCCTCCTGGATCGGGAGCTCGTACGTCTTGCCGGTGCGGTTGTCGGTAACTGTGAGTGTTTCTGCCATTTATCCCTGCGCGTCGTCGTCCGGACCGCCGTCTTCGTCGGCGGTGGGCAGGGGATCCCCTGCAACCCGGTAATCGCCCGACAGCCAGTGCCCGAGATCCGCCAGTTTGCAGCGCTCGCTGCAGAAGGGCCGCCAGTCCGGCTGCACCGGGTGTCGACGGCAATAGGCGCACAGGGGCTCTGACTGCATCTCCTGCAACCTTCTAATTGTAGTGCAAGGGCGGCCCGGACCCCGGGTGGCTAGGTAGCTTCGGATCCCTCGCCGGAATGATGGCGGACATCCCGCGCCAGGACCATGAAGATCACGTCCTCGGCGACGTTGGTGGCGTGGTCGCCGATGCGCTCGAGATGGCGCGAGATCAGGATCAGGTCGAGGGCCGGTTCGATCTTGGAAGTGTCCTGAAGCATGTAGGTCAGAAGCTCGCGGAAGACCTGGGTCTTGAGACCGTCAAGCTCGTCGTCCTGGTCGAGAATCGCCTGGGCCATGGCGGTATCGCGACGGACGTAGGCGTCGAGCGCGTCACGGAGCATGGTTTGCGCGATTCGCGCCATGCGCGGAATGTCGATCAGTTCCTTGACCGGCGGGTGTCTGAGATAACGCGTCACCGCCTCGGCGATGTTGATCGCGAGGTCGCCGACGCGCTCCAGGTCGGTGTTGATCTTGACCGCCGAGACGATGGCGCGGAGGTCCACCGCCATGGGCTGGTACAGCGCCAGCAGCGTGAAGCAACGGTTGTCGATCTCGATGTGGAGCTGGTTGATGGGCCGGTCACCGACGAGCACGCGATCGATGATCGCCATGTCGCGCGAGACCAGCCCTTCGAGGGCGGCGCGGACGCGATCTTCTGCGAGGCCGCCCATCTCCAGCAGCCGCCGTTTGAGTTGCTCCAGTTCATCCTGAAAATGGGGTACGACACGCTCTGACATCAGCCGAACCTTCCCGTTACGTAGTCTTCCGTCAGCTTTTCCGACGGATTGGTGAACAGCTTCTTTGTGGGGCCGAATTCCACCAGCTTGCCGAGCCAGAAAAACGCGGTGTGATCCGACACTCGCGCGGCCTGCTGCATGTTGTGGGTGACGATCACGATCGTGTAGTGCATCTTCAGCTGGAAGACGAGCTCCTCGATTCGCTGGGTGGCGATCGGGTCGAGCGCCGAAGCCGGCTCGTCCATCAACAGGATCTCTGGCTTGATCGCCAGCGCCCTGGCGATGCAGAGCCGCTGTTGCTGGCCTCCGGAGAGCGACAGCGCGGACTCCTTCAAACGGTCCTTGACCTCGTCCCAGATCGCCGCCTGCCGGAGGCTTTCCTCGACCCGGCCCTCGAGATCGGCACGTGCGGGCGCCATCCCATTAATCCGCAGCCCAAAGGCCACGTTCTCGAAGATCGACTTCGGAAACGGGTTCGACTTCTGGAAGACCATGCCGACGCGTCGTCGCAGCGAGACCACGTCGGTGCCCGGAGCATAGATATTTTCACCGGCGATCAGAACCTGGCCCTCGACCCGCGTTCCGGCGATGATGTCGTTCATGCGGTTGAGGGTTCGCAGGAACGTGCTCTTGCCACAGCCGGACGGGCCGATGAACGCGGTCACGACATTCGGTTGGATGCCGATATCGATGTCTTCGAGTGCTCGCTTGGCGCCGTAGTAGAAATTGAGTGACTTGACGTCGATCTGGACTGGGTTCATGCCGGCAGGTCTAGAGTACCGAGCGGGGATTTCGCGGAAATTTCGCGAGTGTAAATTCCGCGTAAACTGCCGGGGGTGGACTTCGGCTTGCAAGTTTTGGCGTTTCAAGGAGGATTCATGAGGCTTTCGCGTGTGGCGCTGTTCTCAACCGTAATTGCCGCAATGGCGGTGGCGGGGGGCAGCAGGCCCATTTCCGGGCAGGACGCTCAACCTGCCGCCAAGGCCGCCGCCTCTGCCGGCGCAGGGTGCACGCCGATCGAAACACGCGAGGCAAACGTGCCGGAGCAGAAGCCGGCGTTTCCGGGCCAGACTCGGGTCTGCGAGGCCAAGTCCGATGTGGCCTTCGATGTCGTGGTGGTCGCACCCGGACTCGTCAAGCCGTGGGCGATCGAGCCTCTGCCGGATGGTTCGCTGCTCGTCACCGAGAAGGCGGGGCGTCTGCGCATCGTTTCGGCTGCGGGTGAACTGGGGCCCGCAATCACCGGCCTGCCGGAGGTGGACGCGCGCGGGCAGGGCGGCCTGCTCGATGTCGAACTCAGCCCCGCGTTTGCGACCGACCGGACGATTTTCTGGAGCTTCTCGGAGCCGCGCGAAGGCGGCAACGCGACCAGCGTCGCACGCGGCGTTCTGTCAAGCGATCGGACCGCGCTCGAAGCACGTGCGCGTCATCTTCCGCGCCCAGCCCGCCTACAAAGGCACGCTTCACTATGGATCCCGACTCGCGTTTGGTCCGGACAAGATGCTCTACGTGACGCTCGGCGAGCGTTCCGACAAGGCCATGCGACCGCAGGCGCAGCAGCTTGACAGCCACATGGGGAAGATTCTCCGGATCACGCCCGAGGGTTCGGCGCCTCCGGACAATCCGTTTGTCGGCAAGGCCGGTGCGCTCCCGGAGATCTGGAGCGTGGGGCAGCGCAACGTCCAGAGCGCCGACTTCGACTCGCAGGGGCGCCTGTGGCAGATCGAGCACGGCGCCAAGGGCGGCGACGAGTTGAACCTGGTGAAGAAGGGCGCCAACTACGGCTGGCCGGTCGTCGCGTATGGCGAGGAGTATTCGAGCGAGCCGTTCCCGAACTCGGTGACTGCGCTCGAGGGCTACGAGCAACCGGTCTACTACTGGGATCCGGTCATTGCGCCGTCAGGCGCGGAGTTCTATACCGGCAGTGCCTTCCCGGCCTGGCGCGGCAGCTTGTTTGTCGGCGCTCTCAAGGAGAAGCGCCTGGTCCGCCTCGTCATCGCGAACGACAAGGTCACCGGTGAGGAGCATCTGCTCGTCGATCGCGGCAAGCGGATCCGCGACGTCCGCCAGGGCCCCGACGGCGCCCTCTACGTCGTCACCGACGAGCAGGCGGGCGAAATCTGGAAGATCGTCCCGAAGAAGTAGTGCGTGACGGCCGGCCTCTGGCCGGCCGTCACACCTTGACCTCGACGGGTCCTTCGGCCTTCGCCGATGGTTCTGATTCGGCCAGGAAGGCTCCGATCTGCCGGCGCAGCTCGTCCTGGATGACGTCGATCTTGCGGCGGCCATCGAGCACACGGAAGTTGTATTCGTCCGCCATGGCTCCGTACTCCTTCAGCAGCGACTTCTGATACGCGCGGAAGCTCTCGTAGATGTCGTCCCCGAGCTTCATATCCATGCCGGATTCCCAGTAGTCCATCCCCCGGGATTGCAGCACGCGCCGGATAAGCGTCTTCTCATCGAGACGTAGATAGAAGACGAGGTGCGGCACGATCGCGAATCCGTACAGGTTGCGGATCCAGACGCGATCGACGCCTCGAACACCGGCGCGGGCCATGGCGGTGTAGATGTAGCGGTCCGAGAGCACGATGAAGCCGGCCTTCAGGGCGGGGATGATTTCCTTCTCGAGACGATCCGCAAAGTCGGTCGCATAGAGCAGCTGGAAGGTCAGCTTGTTGAGCGTGTTGCTGGCCTTGGCGAGCTCGATCGTCGGCTGCATCAGCTCCGAACGCGTCCAGCCGGTTTCGACGACACCGTAGCCCTGAATTTCAAGCCACTCGCGCAGCAACTGGATCTGGGTCGAGCGGCCGACGCCATCGGTCCCTTCGATCGCGATGATCTTGCCGGGATACTGATCCAGCGGCAGGTAGGGGATAGGGTTGCCGTAGTAGCTCCCCGGCCGCTTGTCGCCGTCCAGGTGGGTATCAGGCGAGGTCGTCGGAGAGGTCATTGGTATCCTCGATCTGCAGATGCTGAGAGACGAGCTTGCGGAAGGTCCGCTGCTGGTCGGTAATGCTGCCAGTCGCGTTGACCACACTCAATCCGAACTCGTCGACGAGCCGGTCGTACTCGTAGAGCACTTTGCCCTGGAAGATCTTGAAGCTCTCCACGACGTTCGAGCTCCACCCCATGTCCATGCCGGCTTCGTAGTATTTCAGCTTCACCCGGCGTGCCAGCAGGCGATCGGTTGATGTCTCGATCGGCACGCGAAAATAGACGGCAAGGTCGGGCTTGACCGCGAAGCTATACAGCTCGCGGACCCACGAGCGGTCCACGCCGCGGGCGGTATCGCGCGAGAACGCCGTATAGGCGTAGCGATCCGCCAGCACGATCATGCCGGCCTTGAGCGGCGGGATGATGTTGTAGAGCAGCCGGTCCGCGAAGTCGGTCGCGTGAAGCAGGCTGAAGGTCATGGGCGTGAGCGAGTTCTTCTTCTTGCCCGTCTTCGTCGCCGCCTTCACCAGGGCCGAGGAGTTCCATTCGGTGAGGATGACCGAGTGGCCGGCGGCACTAAGCCACTTTGCCAGCAGATCGAGCTGCGTGGTTTTTCCCGACCCGTCGATGCCCTCCACCACGAACAGTTTTCCTGGATACTCGTGCGGGGTTGTCAGTCTGTTCAGCATTCGCCTGTTGTTCCTGTAAATCGAGCCCGGCCAGCTCGAAGCGTATGGGCCGGCCGAGGACCCGCTCGAGCGGACGCACGTGCCGGTGCGCCGCCCAGAGTTCGAGCTCAGCTTCGTTGGTCGTGCGGAGCCGGGCGAGGTAGTCGTCCCCGCGCGGGTAGAGATCGATGCCGGAAATCGACTGCGAGTGGCTGCGGTCCAGCCCTTCGGCGAGCCTCACCATGGCAGAGAGCTTCTTGACGACGCGCTGCATTTTCGACGAGAGACTGTCGAAACCCTCATGCGTCTTCTTTGGCAGCGCCTGGCGATGGTAGCGCGCGATGAGCGCGATCACCTCGATCTCCTGCGGCTCAAAGCCCCTGAGATCGCCGTGTTTGATCAGGTAATACGAATGCCGGTGATGCCGCTCGTAACTGATGTGCACACCGACATCGTGGAGCAGGGCGCCGTACTCGAGCAGCTCCCGTTCGGCGTCCCCGAGTCCGTGCGTGCTGCGCGTCTGGTCGAAGATGCTCAGGGCCAGGCGCGCGACCTGCTGGGCGTGTTCCGACCAGTAGTTGCAGCGCTCACCAAGCTCCACGATGCTGCGGCGCCGAACGTCCGGGTAGCGATCGACCTTACGGATCCGCGCGCTGTTGCGCTGGATGTAGTCGATGACCAAACCCTCGCGCAGGGCGAGATCGCAAAGCGTGAGCTCCTCGGCCTTGAGGTTTTTCAGGATGGTGTCGAGCAGAATGCCGCCGGCGACGCTGAGATCGGCGCGACGCGGGTCCATTCCGGGCAGCCGCAGGCGCTCATGCAGGTCCGCCTCCGCGAGCTGCTTCCTGAGCCGGCGCAGGGCCTTGACGCTGACCCGCTGATTCCGGATCTCGGTGACCGTGCGTCCGCGAGCTTCAGTGAGTGCGAGGGTGCCGAGGCTCAGGATCGTTCCCGAGGTGCCGATGACGCGGTCGTAGCCGCGGCCGGCGAGGTCGGTCAGATAACCCCGCATCTCCCGCTCGATGTGCTTCACGAGACGACGCTCGTCGCGGCGCTCGAGCGGATCGCTCTTGATGTAGCGCTCGGTCAGGCGGATGACGCCGGTCTTGAAACTCCGCGCCGCCGAAAGGTGAGTGGCGGATCCGAGCGTGACCTCGACGCTGCCGCCGCCGATGTCGATCGACGCAGGCCGTCGAGGCTGCCACGTCCACGCCATAGCACGCGGCCAGGTGGATCAGCCTCGCTTCTTCCTTGCCCGGGATGATCTTGATCCGGATGCCGGTGCGGCGATTCACATCCGCGATGAAGTCGCCGCCATTGTCGGCCTCGCGCGTGGCGCTGGTGGCGGCGGCGATGATTTCGTCTACCTTGTGAGAGTCCGCCAGCCGTTTGAACTTGGACAGGGTCTGGAGGGCGGCCGCCATCGCGGTTGGCGTCAGGCTCTTGCCGTCCAGGCCGCCGGCGCCCAACCGGACCATGTCTTTCTCGCGGTCGATGACCTCGAAAGACAGGTCGGCGCGCACCTGCACGACGATCATGTGGATGGAATTGGTCCCGATGTCGATGGCGGCAATGCGCATGCAGTCGGGGTTTCAGCTCAGCGGTGCAGGAATTGCTTATCTAACTGCGGAGATATACTGACCAACTCAGCTATCGAGCCGGACTGCGAAAATCCTATCATGACCACGCGTCGTACCCCAGGCACAGCATCCCTGCTAGACACCCGGGCCCGAGCCCTTCGTCGCTATTTACCGTCGGCCGTGGCCGGTGACGATACGGGGGTCCACCAGGCACGGGTCGCCTCCCGGCGGCTCCGGGAAGCGGTGCCGGTGCTGGCCACCGGGTTAAAAGGCTCCAAATCGCAGAAGGCCCGCCGCAAGATCCGGCGACTGACCCGGGCGCTCGGCCTCGTCCGCGAACTGGACGTCACTCTCAAATTGATAGACGAGCTCTCGGCTTCGGAGGACCTGTCGCGGCCGGCACTTCAGGACGTCCGGCTCCACGTGGTTGCCGAGCGGGACAGGCTGCGTCAGACGATGCTGACCCAGCTCGCCGAGGTGGACGCGGATAAGCTGGACCGCCGCCTTCTGAGTGTCTCGGCCGCCCTCGTCGCTCGATACGACTGGCGCCTGGCGGCAGGCGCTGGCCTCACGGCTGTTGAAGCGGTCCCGGAGGCTGACTGCGGCGATCGAGACAGCCGGTCAGCTCTACGTTCCTGAACACCTCCACCAGGTGCGGATCGCGGCGAAGAAACTTCGCTATGGTCTGGAACTGGCGGCCGACGCCGGCATCGCGGGTGCCGCTGCGCACGTCCGCACCGTGAAGAGAACGCAGACCATCCTTGGCCGGCTGCACGATCTCCAGGTGCTGCAGTCGTACGTGTCGATCGTTCAGGCAGGTCCGCTATCACGCCCGGGAGCGCACGAAGCGCTGGCCGCCATTGCCGGTCGGATCGAGGAGCAATGCCGGTTACTCCACGGCAAGTATGTCAAGGGCGTGCCGGCCCTGCACCGCGTGACCGCCGGCGTCCGGTCGGAGGTGGCGGGCCGCCTGACCAAAGTGTCGCGGCCGCTGAAGATGGTCCTGCCACGAACCCGCAAACGCGCCGAAGCAGGTAGGCTGAAATGGCAACCCTGGAGCTCTACCTCATACGTCACGGCATCGCCGCCGAGCGCGGCGACGAATACCCGGACGATTCCAAGCGGCCGCTCACCAGCCACGGCATCTCGGCGCTGAAGAAGGAAGCCAAGGCGCTCGCGCACATGGGCGTCGACTTCGATCACATCATCTCGAGTCCGCTGGTCAGGACCAAGCAGACCGCCGAGGTGTTCTCGCAGACCCTGCCGTCCAATCCTTCGATCAGTTTCTCCGACTCGCTGGCGCCCGCCGGCACGCCGGCCTCGGTCTTCCAGGAACTCGCCAAACACATGCGCAAGGAGCGCATCGCCATCGTCGGGCACGAGCCGAACATGGGCGAACTCGCCGCGCGCCTGATCGGCGCCCGAGCGCCGCTCGAGTTCAAGAAGGGCGCGATTTGCCGGATCGACTTCGAGGTATTCCCGCCGAAGGGCGTCGGCAGCCTGCGCTGGTTCATGCCGCCGCGCATGCTCCGCAAGCTGGGCTAGACCGCTAGTCCATGAGCTCGGCGCGGACCCGCCTGCCGACGCTACGGGCCTCCGCCGTGTCGTAGCGTTCGATGCCGGGGCTCTGCATGCCGATGAACCTGTAGAGCATGGCGAGATCCTGGCTGTTCTGCACGTTGGGATGCGCCGCCACCTCCAGCGCATGCTGCAGCTCGTGGCCGACGACCGCGATCAAGTCGTCTTTGTGGAGATTGGTAGGCACCTGCACGCGCAGGTAGCGAACACCGCCGGTGCCGACGAGAAACGTCATCCGACCGTCGAGCCCGGGCGGCAACGTGTTGGTGATTTCGACGTAGACGATAAGGTCCGTTTCGTCGATCTCCCGGACGAGGCGAGCAAAGGTCGATGACCGGCGGGCGCCCGTCGCCAGCATGGCGTTCACGGCTGGCGTGGCGCCTCGAACACGGGACCCGATCGCGGATGGGGTTGGTGTCACCCCGGACGACCAGCAGGTTGGCGGCGATACAGAGGGAACCGATGGCGGCGAGACCGAACAGCATTGGAGCCTCCCTTCGGACAAGCTCCCATCCTTCCGCGAGCGCCCATGCCCCTCGCGTGCTGCCGGCCTCCACTCCGTCAGCGTGTGAGGGTTAGACGGAATGCTCCAGCAAAGGTTGTCGGTATGTGACCGCTAGAAGGCGAAGTGGGACTGAACGTATGTGGTGCGGGACCGGACGTCCCGGACGCCCTGGTCATTGAACGACTCCCTGTGCACCACGGAAAATTTCAGGGCGTGTCCGTGCACGTACCAGTTCATCCCGATCGAGGCTCTTCGCCACGGCGTGGCGAAGGTCTCGGTGTCATGGCGTCGAGGGCAGCCGTCGCTTCGAGATGATTGCGCCAGAGCAGGTAGCCGGCCTCGAGCGATGCCTTGTCCAGGTCGGCGTCGCCCGCCACGTAGAGTCCCGATCGAGAGAAGAGGATCCTCCGCTCGCGAGGCGATGCGCTCGTACTCGACGTCGACACTGGCGCCGGCACCACGTAGCCCGCCGCTGATTTCCAAGCCCGTCACGTGACGAGGATCAACCGCGCCGCTCCTGCGCCGGCACATCGTCATCGTTGGTCCAGCGATAGGCGCCGGCGCCGAGGACGAAGTGAAACGGCCCGCGTGCCAGGTCACCCTGCGCCCGCGGGACCTGGCCGAACGGATGGATTTCGAGGCGCCCCGCGAGCGTGCGCCCCTGGTACCAGTCGTCCTCGGACCTCGTGATGCCCTCGAGGGCGATGGCATCGGGGTCGGGAGCGTGGAGCGAGGATCCGAGCGCGGCCATCCAATGAATCGTCTTGCTCCGGTGCCAGCCGTCCGCGCGCGAGCGCGATCGCACGCCCGGGTGAGCCGAAGTCACTATCCCCGGTGAAGGGCCGTTCGACCAGGCTACGGCGCGACGCCGATTGAAGGCTCGACTGCGAGAAGGGCAGCTTCTGGTTGCCGATCGTGATGGTCAGGCCTCGCGATGCCCAGCCGGTGTAACGCACGAGCGCATCCTTGACGAGCAGCCTGGCGCCGTCCGAAGCCGCGGGCCCGGCGTCCAACTGCAACTCCGCCTGCCACGGTCCGGCCAGCTGCGCCTGCACCGCGACGATGGCTCTTCGGAGGAAGACCCTGTCGGTTGTCTCGCCCAGCTCTGTATAGACGATCGTATCTGGGCTGCACGTAGCCCGACACCGAGACCCTCGGCTCTGCAGGTGCGGCGGCGGTCTGCGCCTGGACCAAAGCCGGGAACGCGAGGAGCGCCACCAATGGCGCGCCAACTACCAACTTCCAACTACCAACTACCAACTAAACATCCGTCCCTTCTTTCACCACGGCGCCCTTCGGCACGATGATGATGCCGTTGCGGATGTGATAGCCGTCGCCGTCAGCTTCCTGGACGTTGGCGGCGTTCACGAGCCGGACGCCGTTGGCGATGCGGGCGTTCTTGTCGACGATCACGCGGTCGAGGACGACGTCACGGCCGATGCCGAGCGCGACGTCGGTGACGGCGGTTTCTTCTTCGTAGGCGTCCGCGCCAAGCAGAATGGAGCGCGTCACTTTCGAGCCGCGATCGACGTGCGTCCGGATGCCGACGACCGAATCGGCGATTTCGCAGTGATCGAGAAAGCAGCCCTCGGCGACGATGGCGGCATCGAGGCGGCACGAGTGCGCGCGCGTGCCGGGCAGGAAGCGCGGGTGCGTGTAGATCGGGAAGCGGGGGTGAAAGAAATTGAACGGTGCATCCCGGCGCGTCAGCTGGATGTTGGCGTCGTAGAACGCGTCGATCGTTCCGACGTCGGCCCAGTAGCCGCGGTAGATATACGGGTGGACCCGGTGCTTGCCGAGTGCCTTCGGGATGATCTCCTTGCCGAAATCAATCCCGGGCTCGTTGAGTATCTCGAGCAGCACCTCGCGCGAGAACACGTAGATCCCCATCGAGGCGACGAAAGGCTTGTCGGCGGTGACGCCGCCGGCCGTCGAACCGTGCGGAACGCTGCTGCCGATCTGCGAGAGCCGCGGCTGCCTGCGGCTTTTCCTCGAAGCCGGCGATCTGACCATCGGTGTCGAAACGGAAGATGCCCATCTGCGTCGCGTCTTCCGGCGTGACCGGCTGCGCCGCGATCGTGATGTCGGCCCGCGATTCGATGTGCGACTCGATCAGGTCGCAGAAGTCCATCCGGTAGAGATGATCGCCGGCGAGGATCAGGTAGTGATCGGCATCGTAGCCGGTGAAGTGCCGCGCCGCCTGGCGCACCGCGTCGGCCGTGCCCTGGAACCAGTCGGAGCTCTCCGGCGTCTGCTCCGCGGCCAGCACTTCGACGAATCCCTCCGAGAACACATCGAGCCGATAGGTCTGCGCGATATGGCGGTTGAGCGAGGCCGAGTTGAACTGCGTCAGCACGAAGATCCGTTTGAGGTCGGCGTGCAGGCAATTGCTGATCGGAATGTCGATCAGCCGATACTTGCCGCCGATCGGAACGGCGGGCTTCGATCTCATGTGCGTCAGCGGGAACAGCCGGGTGCCGCGACCGCCACCGAGGATCAATGTGAGAACGTCTTCCATGACGCAATCTTAACGTGCGACGTGCGACGTGCGACGTGCGAGGTGCGGTCCGACGTGCGACGTGCGACGTGCGGACGTGCGACGTGCGACGTGCGATGTGCGACGTGCGGGTAACGGAGGTGTAACGTGCGATTAGCGTTGTGGAGCGATGATCCGAAGGGTGACGTCGAAGCGGATTGATGTCGCTGCCGGCGCCACCGCGCGAAGCACGTAGCCACGTTTCTCTTCGGGGCCGGTTTCGATTGATCCAGGGGGGCCTGGGGCTTTCACGGTCGCGGCGCCGGTCGTGACCTGCAGGCCTGTGGGCGAGGCAAATGTCACCTCGAGTGCGGGGGATCCGGCGACGCCGTTGTGATAGCTCGTGCTCAGCGAGTCGGAACGGTGCATCAGATTGGAGATGCCACTCGGCCGTTCGCGGCCCCTTCAGAGTGACGGCATCGCTGACGGTAAACCGCGTTCCACCGTCCCACGTGAAGGTGCGCACGAACGACTCCACGCCGGCGTTCGCGGGATAGGCAGCGGCGAGGTCCGCCACGATCCTCGCCTTGCCAGGGCTGAGATCGGCCTGTCGAATCCGAATGCGGTCGAGGCTCTTGTAGTCCATGGCTCGCCACACATCGTGCTGCGTCTCGACGCCCTGGCCGACGCCGCCAAATGTCAGGGTGTTGTGATTCCGCGCCGATGGCAAGCCGGCATAGCCGGTGTCGCCCGTCAGGTAGCGACCCTGCGCCCAGATGACGAAGCTGCCGGCGTCGGGGTGCGCGTGGCCGCTGTCGAGCCGCCATTCGGGGAGTGTGCCGAGAATCGTTGCGACCCGATGCCCCTCGGGCGGACCAGCCTTGAACGCGAGCACGGTGGCATCGGCCGCCCATGACGTGCGGCTGTAGACGACGCCCGAATCCTCGAAATGATGCGCGAGCGGGATCTTGTCCATTGCGGCGGCGCGGATCGAGGGATCGCGCCAGAGCAGCGTCCAGAACTCCTCGAGGTTGCTGTGCCCGAATGAGGCGTAGCGCTCGGCGACCGCCTGCGCTTCGGGGTCCTGGAGGCGGGCCGCGACTCGATACATGACATTGAAATTGCTCTGCAGCCTGCCATCCGGATAGGCGCGCTCGTAATCGGCGCCGTGCCTGGATCGGGTCAGCGCGCCCTCCCAGATGTCCCCGAAGTCGACAACGGTCTGACCGTCGGGCAGCAGGGTGTGCGCCAGATAGGTCTTCCAGTTGCGGTAGATGCCGCGGTCCCAGAGGCTCTCGCCGGTCGCATGTTCCCACGCGTCGAGAAAGTGGACCTGCCACGGCGTCGAGAAGATCCAGTATTCGAAGCCCTCGTAGTAGTAGCCATCAGGGCTCTGCAGCTGACCGGCGCGGTGATGGTGCGCGCGGGCCAGCGCCGCCCACTGCTCGGCGTCCTTCGACTCACCCATGAGCGCGAGTGCCGTGACCGCAAGACCGGCCGTCGGAATGAAGTCGTGATTCTGCGTGAACGGATGCGCCCGTCCTTCTTTGGGGGCAAAGGCGTCGTAGACAAGGCTCGCGTGGCGCTCGAGCGACGTCCGTATGCGGGTCCGTTCGGGCACTGTGAAGTCGTCGTAGAGGAGGTCGTACGCCCAGCCGATCGCATAGAGGAGGTGCCCCGCCGCAAGGTCCGTGTTGGGTTTGCTGTAGGTATATCCCCAGGGCTCGTAGTCGATGGCGGCAAGCGTCCAGCTCTTTGCCGCCGCCAGGTACTCCGGCTTCTTGTCGACCGCATAAGCGAGCGCGGCTTCGGCAATCGCGAACGCGACGTTGTTCTGCGAGCGCCGCGCCTGCGGGCCCGGCGGCGGCGGTGGCGCCCCTTTCAGGGCCGCCAGGTTGGCCGTCACCTTGAGCCAGTCGGCGCGGTGGGTTGTTCGGGCTCGCTCGCGCAACGCGTCGAGGCCTGACCTGGTCACGAAGACACGCGGGTGCACACCGACGAGCTCCGCCTTGAGCGCGACCTTGTGCGCCAGCAGCTCCGAAAACGGCGGGACGCGATCCTGCGCAAGACAGGGCATGCTGGCGAGGACCGCGAGAGCAAACGCGGTCGCGACTCTGATGACTTTCGTCATACGGCAACTTCCTTCTGAGGAATCGAAACCTTGGTGATGCGCCCCGCCAGCAGGATCGTGACGATCAGCCCGAGTGGGCCGAGCACGCCTGCGACCAGGAACACCGGCGTGTAGCCGAAGGAATCCACAACCCGCCCCGTCCCCCACGTGAAGATCACGCTCGCCAGCGCCGCCGCCGCACCGCCGAGGCCAAAGACGGAGCCGACCGCGGAACCAGGGAAGAAATCGCTCGGCAGCGTCTGCAGGTTGTTCACCCACACCTGGAAGCCGAACAGCACGACGGCCATCCAGAGCAACGCCACGTACGGATCGTCGGCGCGCATGGCCAGGATCCCCGCGGACGTCAAACAGGCGCCGAAGATCATGACGGCCTTGCGGGCTCGATCCACCGACCAGCCCCGCGAGATCAGCGCGCCCGACGCGTAGCCACCCGACAACGCCCCGATGCCGCCAGCGAGGAACGGGACCCAGGCCGACTGTCCGACCTGCTGCAGGCTGAAACCACGCGCCTCCTGCAGGTACGACGGCAACCAGAAAATATAGAGCCACCAGATCGGGTCAGTAAGGAACCGCCCCATCACGACTGCCCAGGTCTGACGGTAGGTGAGCAGGTGCAGCCAGCCGGGTCGCCACACCGCACCGGCCGGTTGCACGGGAGCACCATCGAGAATATGGGCGCGCTCCGCGTCGGTGATCCATGGGTGCTTGTCGGGTGTTCGAAACAGCACCAGCCACAGTCCCAGCCAGATGAAGCCGAGCGCGCCGGTGAGGACGAACGTCATCCGCCAGCCGTACTGCACCGCCAGCCACGCGATCAACGGCGGTGACAGTGCGCCACCGACGGCGGCCCCGGTATTGAAGATGCCCATCCCGAGCGCGCGCTCGCGGGCCGGGAACCACTCGCCGACCATCTTGGCCGCGCCGGGCCAGTTGCCGGCCTCGCCGAAGCCGAGCGCGGCGCGGAAGATGCCGAAGGATGTCGCCGATTTCGCGGTGGCATGCGCGAGTGCGGCGAGCGACCAGACGATGATGGAGAAGATGAAGCCGCGACGTGTGCCGATGACGTCGTAGAGGCGGCCCGAGAGCAGCTGGCTCAGGCCGTAGAAAGCCAGGAAGCTGTTCTGGATCGCCGCGTAATCGGAGTTGTTCAGGCCGAGATCCTGGCTGATGGACGTCTTCAGGACCGAGACGGTCTGACGATCGATGTAGTTGATGATCGTGGCGAGAAAGACCAGGCCGATCATCACCCATCGCAGCCCCGTCATCTTCATCGCATGTTCGCTCCACCGTTGATCTCGATGGTTTCTCCCGTGATGAACGCGCTGTCGGCGGAGGCGAGAAACGCCACCACCGTCGCGACCTCTTGCGGGATGCCGGCGCGGCCCAGGAGCACACCCTTGGCGGCGGTTTCGAAGGCGGCCGGCGCGGTGAAGCGGCCGTGAAAGGCGGTTTCACCGATCAGGCCGGGGGCCACGCAGTTGACGCGAATGCCGTGCGGCGCCAGCTCTTTCGCAAGCGCCTTGGTCAGGGAGATGACCGCGCCTTTGGCGGTGGCATAGGCGCCGGCGCCAGGACCGCCGCCGTTCCAGGCCGCCAGTGACGACACGTTGATGATGGCGCCGCTCCGGCGCGCCACCATTTGCGGACCGACTTCCCGGCACACGAGAAACGTGCTCGTCACGTTCACGTCCATGACGGCGTGGAATAACGCGTCGCTCATCTCGAGCAGGGGCTTGCGCTCGACCAGGTCCCCGGCGTTGTTCACGAGGACGTCGATGCCGCCGAAACGGTCCGTGACCGCGGCGATGAGCGCCCGGACCTCGGCAGGATTCGTGAGATCGGCTCGAAACGCATGCGCATCGGTGCCGGCTTCTTTCAAACCGGAGACGACGGCCTCTGCGCCCTCCTGGCTCTTCTGATAATGAACCGCCACCCGGGCACCGCGCGCCCCGAGCGTCAATGCGCAGGCACGGCCGAGCCCCGCGCCACCGCCAGTGACCAGCGCCACACCCTGCACCTGTGACATTGCCTGAGACCTTTCGGAAAGAAGTGATGTCCGTTCAGCGGCCGAGCCGTCAGCGGCCAGCCGTCATCGGCCCAGCCAGCCGCCGTCGACCGCCAGGATGTGACCGTTCACGTAATCGGATGCCGGCGCGGCAAGAAACACGACGGCACCGTCAAGATCTGACGGCTCACCCCAGCGTCCCGCCGGGATCCGGTCGAGGATCTGACGGCTGCGGACCTCGTCTTTCTGCAGCGCCGCGGTATTGTCCGTCCGCACGTAGCCGGGAGCGATGGCATTGACGTTGATCCCGCGCGCGGCCCACTCATTCGACAGCTCGCGGGTGAGGCCGGCGACCGCGCTCTTCGCCGCGGCATACGCCGGGACGTTCAAGCCGCCCTGGAACGACAGCAGCGAAGCGATGTTGATGATCTTGCCGCCGGACCCGGCCGCCAGCATGTGGCGACCCGCGGCACGGCACAGGCGGAAGACACCGTGCAGGTTGACGTCGATCACCGCGTGCCAGTCCTCGTCGCTCGTATCCACGGTCGGGCCGCGGCGAATGATCCCGGCGTTGTTGACGACGATGTCGACTCGTCCGAGGCCCTGGGCGGTTTCGGCAATGAGCCGGTCGGGGGCGGCCTCGTCCGCCATGTCGGCGACGAGCGCGATCGTTCTGCGCCCGAGCTCGCGGACCTGCGCGCAGGTGGACTCGGCCGGGGTCGCATTGCCGTGCACGGCCACGTCCGCGCCGGCCGCCGCGAGGGCGCGCGCCATCGCGGCGCCGATGCCTCGCGAGGCACCGGTGACAAGCGCGACCCGCCCCTCGAGGGAGAAGAGGTTGCGGCTCACGCGGTAGTCCCCGGTCGCAAGAAGTCCTCCCGGATGGGCGAAAAGATGTCGATCAGAATCACCTCTTCATCCATCATCGTCGCCCCATGCCAGAGGCGGCTGGGCAGAAGGATGACGTCACCTGGACCGAACGTCTTTTCATCGGTGCCGAGGATGAAGCGCACCCGGCCCTTTTCGACAATCGTCATCTGCTCGTGGACATGGTCGTGCGGCGTGGTGACAACACCTGGCGCGATCGTGAGCCGGCAGATCATCAGGCGGTCGCCATGGATCATCTGACGAACGACGCCTTCACTGAGCGTCTCCCGCGGAATCGTGGCCCAGTTCCAGGCGTGATGCGGAATCGTAGCGGCGCCGGCCATGCGCTACTTTCCCTTGCGTCCGGCTTCGAGGCCGGAGCCGCCCTGTGCGAAATCCGGGTGGACGTTGACCACTCCGAACAGCCGATCCTCGTCCTCCCGGGTGGCCGCCATCATCCAGACGAAGTTGATCGAACCGCCCGGGGCCGCGACATTGGGGTGGTATCCCTTCGGCATCAGCACGACGTCACCCTCGCGCACGATCACGGCGAGCTCCGGTTCACTGTCGTTGGTGTAGACAAACTGCACGCCGAACGCCGGTGGCGGCATGTCGATGTACAGGTAGGCCTCCTCGGCGAGTACCGCATGTTCGTGCGGCGGCCAGGACGTCCAGTTACCCGGGGCGGAAAAGGTGATCCCCGCCATGATCCGTCCGGCCTGCACATTCTTCCCGAAGACGATGTTCAGGGTGCGCTCAGAGGCGGATCCCCCGGCTTTGAAGTGGAGCCCCGGGTCGTTCTGCAGCGCCGCGAAGGAGACGAACTGGATCGGGTGGACGCGGTCCACGGGTGCCGAGATCTCCGCCAGGTCGCAGCCGCCATCGCCGGGGCGCACCGAGACGTCCGCATCGCGAGGTACGTAGAGCCCGTCGTACTGCGTGAGAGAGAAGGTCTGACCCGCGACCTCGATCGTGGCCGAGCCGGCCAGGGCGATGAATCCTGTTTCGTGCCCGCCGGTAGCAAATGGGGCGAGGACGTCCCCGGGATCGAGAATGATGCGCCCGTAATGCAGGTGCCGCGCCGCGGTGTCGGTGGGACTCACCGTGCGCGTGCGTCCCTTGCGTGCCGCCGTGTTACGTACCACGCAGCGATCGGATGTCAGCGGTGTAGCGGTGGGCCCGGTCATCGAGGAGTCCTTTCGATTGGGAACGAGGGTGTGAGGCGCAATGACCAGGTCCGCGGCTGTCCTGCCTGGACGGCCGGGCCGGTCGCCTCCAACTGTACGTGTATCGGGACTGCACCGCGCGCGCCTCGTCCAAGGGGGCCATCCCCCTCGGTGCGGACGGTCGTCACCATCGGCAGGTCGCCATCTACCTGGGCAAACAACGAGCCTTCCGAGGAGACGAGGCGGATGCCCCGCGCGCCGGCGGACTCCACCACGGCGTGAGAGGTCGCGGTCGAGGGGATGGTGAACCAGAGGCGGCGAAGCGCAATGTCGGTGGGGGAGGACAGCGTTTCGGTTCGGCGCAGCGTCGCACCCTCGATCTGCCATTTCACCGACAGCGTCAGGCCCGGTTCGGTGAGCTCGCCCGACTTCGTCCCGACCACAGCGAAACGCCGCCACGTGACCGTGAGCGCGCGGCCGTCGTCGGACGGCTGGATGTCGTCCGCGCCGTCGGTGCCGACAAGCACCCGGCCATCGAGCAACTCAATGAAGGAAGCGCCGGCTGCGACGATCTGCTCGACCGGTGCCGCGAAGCCCGGCAGACCATGCGGGGCCGGGAGGTAGTCGGCAACGCCCGGTTTGGTGCCGGTTGTGATCGGCAGTGCGAAACGCAGCGGTCCCTCTCGCACCAGCCAGACACCCGCCGGTCGCGTGCCCCGCCGGAAGAACTCGAATCGAGTCACGGGTGGTAATGCCGGTTGTTCGGGGAAGGACGTGACCTTCTCGGCTTCGAGTCTGCGCATCAGCGTGTCATGCGCCATCAGTGCCTTGCCGAAGAACCCCACGGTCTGCTGCCACTCGCGCTCCCGGGTGATGTATGCGTAGCTCGCGCGCCCGGGCGCGAAGACCGACAGCATGTGGCGCTCCGGGCTGTAATCGTTCTGCAGCCAGTTCCACGCGAGGCGGTAGGCACTGGCGAGATCGGGCAGCGCGGCGGGACGCACCTCGGGGTGGCTGGCGAGGAACGCCACGATCTCCAGGGTGTCGAGGTAGCTGACGACGCCGAGGCTGCGGCCCCACGGGTAGCCGTAGCCGTCGGGTGCGACAAGGTCCCACCAGAGCCGCATCTGGGCCTTGAGTGACGGCCGCAGCGCGTCGAGGATGTCTTGCCGCTGCGCGGTCTCGGCCGCCTCGTAGACGTAGCGCGCGTACTCGTTCGAATATCGGTCGTACCGTCCGGTCGTCCCCGCATCATCAGCGTAGAGTGCGCCCGGCCGTGAAGGGCTCGGCAGCCCGGTCCAGCAGGGCATCGACGAAGGCCTTGTCGTCGAGGACTTTCATCTGGAAGGCGAGCGTTGCGACACGCGATGCGACCCCCAGATAGTTCTCCGGCAGATCGATCACCCGTCGTGTCTTCGGATCGTAGAACCGGGTCGGATCCAACAGCGACTTCCAGGCTGTGCGTTCGGTTTCCGACAGCGAGGACCAGATCGCATTACGGCTCAGGTCCGCGCCAAAGTGCCGCAGCGCGAGCGCCGCGTACAGTTGCGCAAAAGCCTTGCTGCCGCGGGCCGACTCGGCAACGCCAACGCGAGCGATCAGGGGAACGACATCCCGCCCGCCGACGCGCTGCGTCTGCCGGGTTTCGGCGAAGGCCGCCAGGGACCGAACGAACGTGCCCCACGAAAACTCGCCCGTCGTGAGCGCACCGTGCACACGGTCCGGCAATGGCCCGTCGACAGGGATCTGGGAAAGGTGCGACGGCACTTCACGATCGAAGAAGGCGTCCACGCTGGCTTTGAAGGCCGCGGTGTTGACGGTCTTCTGCGGCGGGCCGCCGGCGATCTCAACGTTCGCGACCCCGAGGCTCGCCGCCACCGCGCAGGCGGTCAACGTCCCGGCGAGAACGCGGAACATCACGCGACGCTCTCCCCTGCAAACGAGGGCGCCGCCACCAGGGCGGCCGCGCCGCGCAACCGCGGGTATTGTTCCGGCGGAACGATGGTGATGGGCGTCGCCCCGGCCGATGGTGTCAGCGCCCGCTCGGCCAGCGCCGCGCGAACTGTCGCCTCCATCAGGTCCCAGGCGGCGGTGATCTCGCCGCCGATGTAGACGTGCGACGGGTCGATCGCATTCACGACCGATCCGAGTCCGAGCCCGAGGTAACGCGCCGTCGAGAGCAGTGCGGCCAGCGCCTTGGCGTCACCACCGCGCGCGCGGGCAATGAGGTCGTCGATCGTCAGCGCCGCCCCGTCGGCCGCTACCGGCTGCCGACTCAGATCGCGCCCGAAGTACCGCGACAGGGTCGCCAGGTTCGAAACGTAGGCCTCCCAGCAACCGGTCGCACCGCACCCGCACCGCGGGCCCGTCCACATTCAGCGGCACGTGTCCGAACTCGCCGGCAATATTGTGTTGCCCGCGGACGACCTCGCCGCCGAGCACGATGCCGACACCAAGACCGTCCGACACGGTGATGTAAACAAAGTTGCTGGGGGCCTTGGCATCGCGCGTGGCCCAGAGCTGGGCCAGTGCGCAGGCCTTGCCGGAGTTCTCGATCTGCACCGGCAGCCCGAGTCCTGCCGCGAGAGGATCGCGTAAGAGCACATCCCGCCACCCCAGGTTCGGCGCGAGGAGGACGCGGCCTGAGCCCGACTCCACCATCCCGGGCACAACGACCCCGACACCCTGGCATCGTCCCAGGTCCTCGTGCTCCTTCAGCAGGCTGCGGATCCGTTTGACGAGGCCGCTCACGAACCGCTTCGGATCGCGCTCGGTGGGGAAGCTGGTCACGCTCGCCAGTTGCTTCCCCATGAGGTCCGTGAGCATGACGAAGGTGCGGGTCGGACGGATATCGACCGCGACGACGCAGCGGCGGCGGGAGTCGATGTAGAGGAACGTCGGCTTGCGTCCGCGTTTCGCTTCGCCGGTGGCACCCTCGAAGACCGAGCCGTCGTTGATCAGTTCGTTGACGAGCAGCGACACCGCGCCGCGCCGGGTCCCCATGAGCCGAGCCAGGTCCGCTCGCGAGATCGGCTGGTTGGTCCGGATCAGGTTGAGCGCGATGCGCCGATTGATCTCGCGCGTGGTCCCGCGGGTGGCGACGCGCAGCTTGCTGGGCGGGGTGGATGCCATTTGTTCTTTGCGCGATCAATATAGCCCACGCATCTTCAGGCCGCGCAATTATTTTCAGTGCCAGCCTGGCGCGATCGTCAGCGCATACGGCTACGCGAGGCCTGATCGTTTTGCTTGACACGCGTCTGAGTGGGGCATATTGTCTCAGCCGCGAACAAAACACGTCGCGCCGGCAGCGGCCGACCGGAGGCATGACATGAACGCGCACCAACGTGGATTCATTCGAGCAACACTGGTGGCCGCCTGGCTCGGTGCCTGGCTGCTGGCCGTGCCGGCCTTCGCCCAGATCCCGAGTGGCACGATCCTCGGCGTGGTCAAGGACGCGCAGGGCGGGGTCGTGCCGGGCGCGTCGGTGACCGCAACCAACGCCGGCACGAAGGTGTCTCGAACCGCCGTGACCGACGCGGACGGGCAGTACCAACCTGCCGCTCCTGCCGGTCGGCAACTACACGGTTGACGTCACGATGTCGGGCTTCAAGAACTATTCGCAAACGGGCATCATCCTCGAGGTCGGCCGCAACGCCCGCGTCGATGCCGTCATCGAGCCCGGCAACGTCTCCGAGGTGGTCTCGATTGTGGCCGACGCCCCGCTGGTCGAGACCACGACCGGGGCGCTGTCGCGGACCGTGGGACAGAATGAGGTCCTCAACCTTCCCCTCGTGAATCGCGATCTGTATTCGCTGCTCAGCCTGACCGGTGGCGTCTCGAGCAACGACAACTCGAATTCGGTCGGCGGGCCCGAGCAGCTCACCACCATCAATGGCTCGAGCCGCGCCCAGATGGGCAGCGTCAACTTCCAGCTCGATGGCGGCAACAACACGGCGGGACTGCGCGGCACCGGCAACCCGGCGCCGAATCCCGAGGCCGTCCAGGAGTTTCGCGTCCTCACCAACGGCTACTCGGCCGAGTACGGCCGCTACGCGGCGGGTGTCGTCGATGTCGTCACCAAGTCCGGCACCAATCAGTATCAGGGCGCCCTGTTCGAATTCTTCCGCAATGAGAACCTGAATGCGCGACGGTGGGCGGCGCCGGGCACGAGCTCGGCCCGCGAACCGCTCGACCGGAATCAGTTCGGCGGCGCCTTCGGCGGACCCTTGAAGACCGATCGCACCTTCTTCTTCGCCAGCTACTCGGGCTTGCGCCAGGAAGAGACCTACTACCGCAACAGCGCGGTCGTGCCGACTGCGCTCGAGCGCGCCGGCGACTTCTCGCAGTCGGCCAGGAAACCGACGGATCCGGTCACGAAGTTGCCCTTCCCCGGCAACATGATTCCCGGCGACGCGCATGGATGTCACCGCCCTCAACATCCAGAACCAGTTCGTGCCGCTGCCGAATCTGCCCAACAACTTCTACGAGATCAGCCGCGCCGGACCCTCTCAACACCGACGAAGCGACGGGAAAGCTCGATCACAACATCTCGAACGGCCGCAACCTGGCGTTGAGCTACTTCTACCAGACCGGAACCGACACGCAGCCGTTGTCGCTGACCGGCAACATCCCGTGGGTCGATCGCGACTTCGAGTGGAACCAGCACAACGTCAATTTCGCCGACAGCTGGGTGCTGTCCCCGACGACCGATGAACCAGTTCCGGGTGTCGTACATGCATCAGTTCGGCGGACGCGTGAACAATCCCACGACCTCGCTCGGCGACCTCGGTTCCAACTTCACGATCCAGGGGGATCCGACGTTGCCGCGGCTGATCGTCACCGGCTTCTTCACCGGCCAGACCTCCATCGCCGGGCCCGATGCGGGCAGCGATTACTTCGGCGTCAAGGATGTGATCAGCATCAGCCGCGGCCGGCACGGGCTGAAGTTCGGCGCTGACGTGTCGTACGAGAAGATCGTCCACGACACGCTGCTCGACAACTACGGTGTCTTCACCTTCGACGGGACCAAGACCGGCAACGCATATGCGGACTTCCTCCTCGGCGTTCCGGCAGTCATGACCCAGGACGCGCCGGTCCGCAAGACCGACAATGGCGCATACATCAGCGCCTTCGCCCAGGACGATTTCCGGATCCACCCGCGCGTGACGCTGAACCTGGGGCTGCGATATGACATCCAGTTCCCCTTCACCGACCCCGAGGATCGCAAGCTCGCCTACGTGCCGGGGCGCAGTCGAGTCGTCATCCCGACGGCGCCCGAAGGGCTGTTGTTCCCCGGCGACGAAGGGATCCCCCGCGGCATCGTCGACACCGATTTCAACAACATCGCGCCGCGGCTCGGGGATCGCGTGGGACCCGAAAGGTGACGGCCGGATGGCCGTCCGCGGCGGCTTCGGCGTGTTCTACGGGAGCATCACCGGCAACGAGTGGAATACCACGGCGGACAACCAGCCCTTCACGGTGCGGCAGCGGTTTCCGACGGTCTTCACGCTGTCGGATCCCTACCGCAACCTTCCGGGCGGCGTCGGTCCGTTCCCGTTCGTCTACAGCCCCGACGATGCCCGGTTCGCACTCCCGGCGCAGGTGTTTGGTCCGTCGCTCGACTTCGTGTGGCCCTACACCTACCAGGCCAACGTCACGGTCCAGAAGGAAATTGGCAAGGGGATGAGCGTCGGCGCCTCCTACGTGGGCGCATACGCGCGTCATCTTGCCGCGCCCGTGGATCGCAACGCTCCCGTGCCCGGCCCGGGCGCGACCGCTGCCAACGTGAACGCGCGCCGGCCCTACCAGCCGGGAGTCATCGCCGCCGCGAATGTGCTCGAGTCGATCTTCGCCAGCGACTACAACGCGCTTGCAGGTGAGCGCCGAGCGCCGCAACGGCAGCTTCAATTTCAAGGCCTACTACACGCTCAGCAAGTCGGTCGAGGATGTCGATTTCCAGGGCGGCGGACTGCCCGCCGTGCAGAACTCCAATCGCCTCGACATGGAGCGTGGCCGTGCCTCCGTCGAACCGCACCCATAACTTCACGCTGTCGACGCGTGTGGCAACCGCGGCTACTTCGAGCAATCGGGCGGCCTGACCGGCGCGCTCCTCAATGGGTGGACGGTGTCGACGATCACGACCGTGCAGAGTGGCAGCGCCCTGACCATCACCGCGGGGCAGGACCGCAACCTCAACGGCATCAACAATGACCGCGCCGATCTCGTCGGGGACCCGGCCCTCGACGGCGGCCGCGAGCGTGAGGAAGCTGATCGAGGCGTGGTTCAACACCGCGGCGTTCGCAAATCCCGTCGCTCGGTACGGACGGCACCGCCGCGCGCGGAATCATCGACGGCCCGGGTTTCTTCTGCATCGACCTCGGTTTGTTCCGTGATGTCGGGCTGCCCCGAGGCGCCGCGCTGCAGTTCCGGATGGAAGCGACCAACGTCCTCAACACCGTGAACCTGCAGAACCCGGGTACGAACCTGGCCGCACCGGCGACCTTTGGCAAGATCCGCAGTGCCCGCGACATGCGGCGCATCCAGCTCGGCGCCCGGTTCTCGTTCTAAGCGGTAGCTTTCTAGGCGGGGACGTCGTCAGGAGGGACAACGAGGAGGACGCGGGCGCCACCCTCCGTCCACATCTCGGGATGGTAGGTGCCTTCGTCGGCATGCAGAAAATCACCGGGCCCCAGGCGCCGGCCTAACGTGTGCACATCTCCTGAGATGACGTAGCACTCCTCGTCGCCGCCATGATGATGCGGCGGGAACCGCACTCCGGGAGCGACGTCGAGTAGAAGTGTGGCGTAGCCGGTGCGCTTGTTCATGGCGAGCACGCGCATGCGGATCCCGGAGATCGGATACGGCAGCCAACCCTCATCGTCGGCCTGCTGCAGCGCGAAGCCGGGCGGGACGGCACTGGCGTCGGACAGCCGCGCCATCATCAGACTCTTGACGTGTGCGCCGGGGCGTCGGCCCCGATGCGCTCTCCGCGAGGGCGCGCGCGATCAGGTCGTCGAATTCGACGAGGTCGTCGGGCTTTGCTTCTTCGTTCATTGATCTACCGGTACGCGCTCGAGGATTCGGCGCAGGGTCTGAAGCCCCGCACGAACCCGGGTCTTCACGGTACCCAGTGGCAAGCCCAGTTCCATGGCCATTTCTGATTGCGTGGCGCCCGCGAAGTAGGCACGCTCGATCAGCTCGCGCTGCTCCGGTGGCAGGGTTTCAAGAGCGACGCGCACGTCGCGCGTTCTCTCGCTGGTCGACGCCAGGGCTTCGGGCGTGGCTGGTGGAATCGGCGCGCTGACGCCTTCGAGCGTGCGTAGGCCACGGGTCCGGGCGCGAAGGCGATCGATGGCCCGGTTTCTCGCAATACCGCACAGCCAGCCCGCCGGCGTACCACGCGATGCATCGTAGGTGCGCGCGTGCGTCCACGCCTGGACGAACACTTCCTGCAGGACTTCCTCCGCTTCGGCCCGGTCGTTCAGGATTCTGACGAGGAGACCGAACAGCAGGTGGCTATGCAGGTCGTAGAGCTCACCGACGGCGCCCTGGTCGCCCCTGGCGATTCGATCGAGGATGGTGAGGTCGTCCTGCAATGGAGTTTGAATGTACACCAGGGGCTTGAAAATCGGGAAGACGCCTACATCGAGCCGACGAGATGTTTGGAGCCGCTCGGCGCGGGCAGTCCGCCGTCCGGCTCGTCGGTGACCGCCACCGTTACCGATCGGCCGGTCGCTCCGCCGGGTGGTGCGACGATCAGCATGCCGCGTCCGGCGTGGCCGTCGATGAGTCCGGCACTGACAGGAGCGGGTGTGCCGTCTCGGATCAGCCAGACCTGGTAGGTACGGCCCGGAGGCGGGACCGGCAGACGATCGGCGACGATCAACAATCCCTTCGTGCCGCTCCAGTAGGCGCGAGCCGTCGCATCGCGGGAGAGATCGAATCCCTGCAGATCGATGCGACGCATATCGGGCGCCGTCAGGATCGCAACGGCAAGGTCCGCCTGCCCAGCGACTGTCGCGGCTTCAGCGACGAGGCGTTCGGCTTCCGCGTCGACACGCCGCAGTTCATCGGCAAGGCGAGCGGCGCGCTGCTGCGATACGGCGAGCATGCCTCCAAGCACGAGCACCGCCGCCGCTGCGATCGCCAGCCATCGGCGATCGGGCCTGACTGGCGCGACACCGATTGGCGGCGCGACCGGGCCCGGCTCCCCGACGCGCGTGGACTCGAGGCTGGCAAGCACGCGTCCCTTGATCGAGGCAGGAGGCGTCATCGACGTCGCGGACAATCCAACCGACTCATAGGCCGTAGAGAATCCGCGCGCCTCGAGCGCGCATTCCGCGCAGACGGCCAGGTGAGCGTCGACACGCGCGCGCGCCTCCGGCGACAGCTCGCCGAGCGCGTAGTCCGCCAACAGCTCCCGGATGTCCTCGTGACGTTCCATATTTGAGTTCAGTGTCTCTCAATACTACGGGACTCGGCCGCTGTAGGCGTCCACATTCCCGTCGGTGTCACGCGATGAAGTTCAGCCGCTCGAACGTCCAGTAAAGGCCGGCGCACGCAATCATCACCGAGGCCGGGAGCACTACGCGGGCCCGGTACCAAGTCCGATCCCGAAACCAGAACCCGACCAGCAGGAAGGCGGCGCCGATCACCGCCAGCTGGCCCAGTTCGACACCAACGTTGAATCCGAGCAGCGCCGCCACGAATTCCGAAGGCGGCAAGCCGACTTCTTTCAACACACCAGCGAATCCCAAGCCATGCAGAAGCCCGAAGGCGAAGACCATCGCATATCGCCATGGACGGAGATCCTTCATCACGACGTTCTCGATCGCTATATACGCGATGGACAACGCAATCGCCGGTTCGACGATCGACGCGGGGACGCTGATGGCTCCCCGAATACCGAGGGCAAGCGTGATGGAATGAGCCGCGGTGAAGGCGGTGATCTGCAGGAGGATCGGACGCACCCGGCGGCTGACGAGAAAGATCCCTAGAACGAAGAGCACGTGATCGAGCCCTTTGGGCAGGATGTGGGTGAAGCCGAGCCCGATGTAGCGGCCGAGCAGTGTCAGCCGCGATTCCGGCGGCGTCGCCGCCTGCAGCGACATCGGCGCGCTGACGCGGTCGCCCTCCAGCCACTCGGTCGTCGCCGCTTCCCGGGTGCGGCGGTCAACCAGTGGATAGGCGGTGAACGTCCACGAGTACTTCCACGTTAGAGCCTGCGCTCCGACCGGTACGTCACCAGTCAACCTCAGGGTCGCTATCGCCGCGGCGCCGGTCGTGCCTGGTGTGCTCACCGTCCACTTCACTGCGGGTTGCACGCGCGCGCCGTCGAACGAGACGATGACGCGCTGCAGGAAGGTCGAGCCGAGCTCGTCGAGTCGCTCCTGGAGCGCGGCGGGATCGGTCGTGCCTGACGCCGTCTCGCCGGCGACGGTTTCCAGCTTCTCCAGTAGTGACGTAGCGTCGGTCGTCACTTCGATGTCGAAGCGGGCGTGATCGAGCGCCATGACCGTGACGCGAGTCGTCCCGATCTCGTGGGCGCCCAGGGTCACGGTCAGAGGCGGCGCCAACACCAGCGCGCCGAAAAGAGATGCCGCGACCGCCAAGCTGGTTCTGGATAGCACGAGGTTCCTCCGCTACCGCTCTGTCGCCGGAGCCGTGGCCTTGCCGGGCAGCTCGAAGGTCAGCGAGGCCCAGAAGCTCTCCCATTGAGCGTCCGCACCCGCAGGTGCCGAAGTCATGTGCACCGCTTTGACGAGCCACATCCCGGGTTCGGCCAGCTTGAGCGTGACCCGGCCGTCCTTTCCTGAGCGCGCTGACACCTTGGCAGACGGGTTGCGCCGGTTGACCGCGACGACAAGTGCGCCGGCAAGAGGCTGGTTCTTGTACAGGAGTCGAACCGGGAGTGACTGTCCGGCCTCAAGGCTGTAGGGGTTCTTCTCGGCGACGAGTTCGAGCGTGAAGCCGAGCGGGCGGTCGACATCCGCGGCAGTGATCGGTCCGGACGAAAGCAGCGCCTTGGCGCAGCGGGCAAATGCTTCGCGCGCCTCCGCATTGGTCTCGTTGCGCTTGCTGCGCAGGGCAGCCACGGATTCGAGACCCTCCTCCATCAGGTAGTCGTTGAACTTTTGAGCGGGAAGGACGATCTGACTTGGCTTGCTCGAATACCCGATGATGACGAGCCCGGCGTTCGCGACTCGCAACACGCCAGCCGGATCCTCGCCGTCGCGCCCGATGATCGGCTTGACGCCGGTGCGATCGGCGGCAATGAAACGGTCGATGAGGGCCGGGTCCCTTGGCACGGGATCGCCGAGAAGATCCATACCGACCCGCAGCTTGACGGCAATCACTCTGGTCGTGTCCGCCAGGAAAACTGACGGTTCGATCCACAAATCGTGAGCCAGGGTTGAGACGCTCGCAACCAGGACGCCCGCGGAGAGCAGGAGAGCGTGGACGATGCGGTGGACGATGCGATGAGTCTTGTTCATGATGACCTGCCGGAAAAAAGCTGGACCGCCGCCGGCGGTCCAGCATCAAAAAGCCGTCCGCTTACTGATGGATCGGCTTGGGCGACGGTGACAACGGCGTGTTGAGGTAGGGGAACGTATCGCGGAACAGCCGGAAGTTCAGGCCGCCGCCGAGATTGCCGCCCGGATCGTACGAAACCGTGGCGTCGTTGAAGGCGCCGTCGGTGAGCTTCGGGAAGGCGGCCGGATTCGGCGAGAGCAGGATCCCCTCGACGACCCGCAGCGCGATATCCACGACGTCATCGCCCGGCCGGCGGCCGTTGGGGAAGCCGGCGCGATCACCGCCGATGACGCCGAGGCGGTTCTGCGCCGCCGCAGCCACTGGCGCCGTGTTCGTATTGAGGCGCATGACCTCGGACGGTGCGCCGCCGGCAGGCTGATTCAATCCGGGTACGCCGGTCAGAAACACCTGCACCAGGTCGTTGCGGGGAGTTGGCGGCGGGGTGACGCCGAAGAGCGACTGAATGATCACCGGCAGCGTCGGGTGCGTGACGTAGCCGAGGAACTGCGCATCATTGGAGGGCTCACTGGCGTTGAACGGGTCTTTGTCACTCAGGCCGATGACCACTTCATTGACCAGAGGATTGCCGAGTCGCGAGACCTGGGTACCTGCGGCAACCGGACCCCCTGGAGTGCCGGCGCCACGGCGGCCGGGATGGTTTGGCGGAACCCAGCCTGTGCAGGTGTAATCAGGAACCCAGTCGGCTCCCGGCTTCAAGGCCGATGGCTGCGACGGGCAGCCTGGAGTCTGGCCGCCGGCGTTGACGCCGACGCCAAAGCTTGCCGTCGTCCAGGCACCGATGACCGGCTCGCCGCTCGCGACGAGGCACGAGACCGGCACTTCCAACGCCAGCGTCGAGACATTCTTGCCGGCCAGGTCGTTGGTTTCGGCATTCTCCGAGCCGAGCGGGTTGGTGTTGATCAGGTCGAAGATTTCTCCGACGTTGATGACGAAGCCTTCGCGGCGCTGCCCGACGAACACGCGACCGCCGGCACTGCAGCCGGGGATGTTGATGTCGTAGATGTGGTCGTTCGCGTAGGTGTTGTAGGCAGACGGGTCGTTGCCGAGTATGGACTTGTCGCCGATCCGGTCGACGGGCTTCTTGAATGTCGGGCTTCCGGACGTGGTCGTGACACTTGCCGCCTCACCGGAGCGGCGGGGCCCCCTGATGAGCGAGAGTGTGAAGCTTTCCTCCACATTCAGATTGGCGGTGTCATCTCGACCTGGCCCGACCTCGCCGACATTAATGAGCGGAACCGGAACCGCCCGGCCGTCGACGATCAGCTGCAGGTTCTTGCTGGTGTTCTGGAAGCGGAACTGGAACGTCAGGTCCTCGCGGCCGTCGGCGGTGTTGTCCACATGGATCTCGTAGACCGCGGCCTCGTCGAACATGAAGAAGTTCGGGCCGCCATACGAATCCTGGAATGGCTGGTAGTTGGCCAGCAGGGTCACGAAGCCGGCTCTGCCGGGCTCGTAGCTGCGGAACATGTAGAAGTCGGTCCCGTCGACTTTGGGGGTCTTGGTGATCCCCGGTGCCTCCCGATGACTCGAGGCCTGCATTGCGATCCCGGCAGCCGCCAGGGTCAGGACGGTGATGGATCCTCTCGCGAGCTTGTGCATAGATACTCCTTCGATGGCTGCCGACAAGTGACAGCTTCTGGTTCTACGCGCCAGCGAGGCGAGTGGATTGGTATGCCTGCCGGACGCCGGGCTCGCGCCGAATTTACGTGGATGTAGCGGCACAGCACGCGGCTGTGACAGGGATCGGCCATGGTGGTTCTGCTGGCGAGGGTGTTGCCGTCCCCGCCATCGCCTGTCCCAGCGGGCGATCTCCGTACGGATTCGTGAGGAGGTCGAATGTCGCAGACCCGAATAGCGCTGATCACCGACGGGCGTCACGCGAACTGGACGACGCCGCGGCGCGCCTGCGCGCCGTCTCACTTCACCATCCGTACGACATCGAGCCGCTGGAATACGTCGTCTCCGGCGCCGGCACTTCCATCGACGGAAGGCGAGCAGTGTGGGGGCTGCGGGCACGCCTTATTGAGGATGAGATTGCCGCGATCCACGTCCTGTCGCCTGGCGTCGCCGCCATCACGGCGCGATGGCTGAGTGCTGGACTCCAGCTTCCGCTCATCGCCAGCTACGTAGGTGCAGCCGAATAGGGCGAGACCGGCGCAGGGCGGATGATCTGGGCCTGCCCGTGCTGGTCCCGAACCTGGGCTCGCACGCCGAGAACATGATTCAAGGGGCGACAGGCTATCTGTGCCGGGCGGGCAGTGAACAGGACTTCGCCTGTCGGGCGGCGGAACTGCTTGCAAACGCGCCGCGGCGCGCCGGAATGGCGGCCAACGCGACTGGATATGCACGGACGCGGCCCTGGGCTTCGGCTCTGGAGTCTCTGTTCCAGGCGTACCGCGACGTCGCCCGGATCGCCGCCACTCCCGCAGGGGAGTTGACAGCTATCGGTGTGAGGACCGCGATAGGGGGGCGCTACTCGACGAAGCGGTAGCCGAGGCCGATGATCGTCTCGATCTGCGGGCCGGCCGGTCCGAGCTTGGCGCGGAGCCGGCCAACGTGGACATCGACCGAGCGAGTCTCCACGTTACGATCGTAGCCCCAGACGCGCTCCAGCAGTCGATCGCGTGACAGCACCCGGTTGCGGTTCTCGATCAGGAACTTGAGCAACTCGAATTCACGCCGGGTGAGGCGGATCGGTTCATGGTCAATCGAGATGGCCACGGCGTCGAAATCGGCACGGAGATGGCGCCCTTCGTAGATGGCCGCCGGTGTCTCGAAATTCCCGCGTCGCCGGCGCAGGACCGCACGCACTCGCGCCGACAGTTCCCGCAGGCTGAACGGCTTGGTGACGTAGTCGTCGGCGCCGAGGTCGAGCCCGGCGACGCGGTCCGATTCACTGGTGCGCGCCGTCAGCATGATGATCGGGGTGTTCACCGTGTCGGCGTTCGTGCGCATGATGCGGCACACTTCCGTGCCGTTCATGATGGGAAGATTGATATCGAGAATGACGAGATCGGGCGCCGTATCCCGGACCGCCCGGAGCGCGGTATCTCCGCTGCTCACGACGTCGACTTGCGCGTCGCCGGAACGTTCGAGCGCGTGCTTGATCAGCGCAGCGATATCCTGCTCATCTTCAACCACGAGGACACGGGGGACCCGACTCATCGCCTCTGAGAATAGGTGCGCGACGTTTCATCGCGGTGACGGGCAGGTTAATTCCGGGTTAAGCCTGACCGGCATCGTGACGCGCGATGCCGGCCGGTTCTCAGCCTCGCCCGTGTCAAACGCGGGGCGAGCAGCAGGGGGTGCGCGGCTGGGGCTCTACCGCGGTAACGTCGGCCATCTTGAGGAGCCGGCGCCGATCTTTCTCGCCGGCATTGAGGTGCCCGAGCGCGTGGTTCACGGCATCGACCACCGTTTGCGCGACCGGGTCGGGGAGGCTGGCGAGGCGATAATGGACCCAGAGCCCATCCTTACGCCCGTTCACCAGCCCTGACTTCCGGAGGTAGGCCAGATGCCGCGACACGGTCGGTTGGGGCAGATCGAGGCTGCCGTGAATGTCACAGACGCAGATCTCGCCGGCCTGCAACAGCGCCAGGATCCGCAGGCGGGTGGTATCCGCCAGCGCTTTGAACAGAGTTTCGAGCGATACGAGCCTTTTATCGGTAGCCATATATATTCGCCTTGACAAATATACCACGCCCTTCATATATTCGCTTTAACGCATATATGGCGCACGTCGCGCCAGACGAAAGAAGGTTGTCATGAACGAGCAGGTCGCGATGAAGGAAGTGATTCAGCAGAAATACGGCGAGGCGGCGGTCCGGGCCCAGACCGGGCAGGAGAAGGGCGGTTGCTGCGGCACGACGTCCGGGTGCGGCGACCCGATCACCTCGAATCTATACGGCGCGGACGAAACCGGGTCACTCCCTGAGACCGCGGTGGCGGCTTCACTCGGATGCGGGAATCCGACCGCGCTCATTGAGCTGAAGGCCGGACAGACGGTGCTCGATCTCGGATCGGGTGGCGGCATCGACGTGCTCCTCTCGGCTCGGCGCGTAGGTCCGACCGGCAAGGTCTATGGCCTCGACATGACCGACGAGATGCTCGCCCTCGCGCGCGAGAATCAGCAGAAGGCCGGCGCTACCAACGTCGAGTTTCTCAAGGGCGAGATCGAGCACATTCCGCTGCCCGACAACAGCGTCGACGTCATCATCTCCAATTGCGTGATCAACCTCTCGTCCGACAAGGCGGGGGTGCTTCGCGAGGCGTTCCGCGTCCTGAAGCCCGGCGGCCGCTTCGCCGTTTCAGACGTGGTCGTCCGGGGCGAGGTGCCCGAGCCGGTCCGCAAGAGCATGGAGCTGTGGGTCGGCTGTGTCGCGGGAGCACTGCACGAGGACGACTATCGCCAGTTCCTCGGCGCCGCCGGATTCGAGGCGGTGGACGTCGAGCCGTGGCGAGTCTACAAGTTGGACGACGCCAAGCAGTTCCTGACCGATGCCGGCCTGGACGTCGACGCGCTCGCCGGGCAGGTCGAGGGTAAAATCGCGAGCGCGTTCATCCGCGCCACCAAGCCAGAGAAGGCGGCCTGCTGCGGACCGACCTGCTGCTCGTAATTACGGCGGCGCATGAAGACCATTATCTTCGCGTGCGTTCACAACGCCGGGCGCTCGCAGATGGCGGCCGCCTGGTTCAACCAGCTCGGCGCCTCCAGTGGTGCCCGCGCGATTTCGGCCGGGACGTCACCGGCCGAACGCGTGCACCCGGAGGTGGTGGCGGTCATGAACGAGGTCGGGATCGACCTCTCATCCGCCCGGCCGCAGAAACTCACGGCGGAGCTGGCAGGTGAGGCCGATCTGCTCGTCACGATGGGGTGTGGCGACAACTGTCCTTACGTCCCGGGGTTGCAGGTCGAGGACTGGCCGCTGGAGGATCCGAAAGGGAAGCCACTCGAGCAGGTCCGCGAAATCCGTGACGAGATCCGCCATCGAGTGGAGGCCTTGCTGCGGCCGCGATCAGCAGAACGACCCGATATACTGGAACGGTGAGTGCTTTGACCGCACGCCTCGCCGCAGCAATGAGCCGACGCACCATCGGCGTCCTGCTTTTCACCGCGGCCGTCTGGCTGATGCCGAAGGCCGCGTCCGGCCAAATGACTTGAAGCGGCTGTGCAAATCCGAACCTGCCAGGTTGGTGGGGCGTATCGACAGAAGGTGTTGCCGCCGGACGCTTCAAACTTGGCGCGTGGTTCGTCGCGGAGGACCGTGACCGTGCGTTCGACGGTTCCTCCGAAGTCGACAACCCGTTGCGGGAGCGGACCCGCATTCTTGTTCCCTTAGTCACGTTGAACGTCGCGATCACGCCTCGCTTTGGCGTTCAGGCGGCCGCGACCATCCCTGACGTGACGCGCACGGCGCTCGTACCTCGCACCACAGGCCCAGTGGAGTTCAGTGAGTCATTCAGCGGCCTGGGCGACATTTCGGTGCTCGGCTGGTATCGATTGAACGCGGTCAAACGCTGGACGCCGCTGCTGAATGTGGGCGTGTCGTTGCCGACCGGCCGGACCGAGCAGCCACGATTCCGCGCGGAGTTGGAGGACGGTAACCTCGTCCCCGTGTCGCGTCTGCAGCGGGGCTCGGGCACCGTGGATCCGATCATTGGTCTCAACTTGAATTGGGGGAGCGATCCCTGGACGCGCTTCATTAGCCTCGCCGCTCGAACGCCGCTCTACGAGAACAGCGAAGGGCTCCGAACAGGGGCTGTGATGGAGATCAGCGCCGGGGCAGCGCGGTATACACCCATACGAAAGATCGCTCTTTTCGGACGCGCCAGTTGGCTGCACCGTGAACAGGACGTCTATCGAGGGACGCCTGTGCTGGTGGGTGGCGGTGACTGGATCTACTTCACACCGGGCGTCGGGGTGCTCGTCGGCAAGGGCGTCAACGTCCAGGCCGAAGTGAAACTGCCCGTGTATCGGTTCCTCTCGAATAAACAGCTCGACTCGCGGGCGGTCTTCCAGGTCGGCGTGACCCGCGGCTTTTAGGGACGGCCGGGGTCCGAGCCGTCATCGGGGTCGGAGCTACGCACGACCACCAGGGCATTCACGACGATGCGATGCCCCGCGGGGATGCCCTCTTGCGCAGCGTCCAGCAAGACATTGAAACTGTATTGTCCTGGCGTATCGGTGACGAGGCCGTTCACCGACTTGCGGAAGGGCGGGCCTCCCTGATTCACCGTGCCGACGACGTCGCGGTAATCCTTCTCCGTCCAGCCACGCAGGAATGGTGCGCGCCACGCCCCCAGATAGTTGGTTTGACGTTCTGCGGGATGGAACAGGAGTCGCAGTATCACCGTTGCCCCAGGCGCCAGCGTGCAGGTCGGTGTCGCATCCGACGAACGGCACACGGCCCTGTCGTCCCCATCGACGCCGCCGGTGCGGATCTCCCACGTGATGCGCGGCTGCGATTCGTCCGGTGCGGTGTGGACGACTCCGGTTCCTCCGCATCCGTTGGTGAGTAACCCCACGACGACTACGACTACGACCGACAGTCTCGGCATGCGAACGGCATTGTACGCGACCCGCTACTGCGAGTTCCTCTGGAAGCGGTCCCGCAGGACGATCGCGACCGCATTCATCATCAAGAGGAAACCGAGCAGAACGACGATGCCGGCGGCGGCGTTTTCGGCAAACGCAGCCTGTGGCCGCGAGACCCAGTTGAAGATCTGGATCGGCAGAACCGTGAACGGCGACCAGATGTCAGAGGGCACGAACGGAACGTAGGTCAGCGCTCCAATGGTGATGAGCGGTGCGGTTTCACCGATCGAGCGCGAGAGCGCCAGGATCAGACCCGTCAGGACTCCCGGCAGTGCGGCTGGCAGGACCTGGTGCCAGGTGGTCTGCCACTTCGTCGCGCCAAGCGCATAGGCCGCCTCGCGCAGCGACTTCGGCACGGCGCGTAGCGCTTCGCGCGTCGACAGGATGATCACCGGCAGCGCCAGCAGCGCCAGTGTCGAGGCGCCCGCGAGCACGCTTCGGTCCATCCCCATGATCCGCACGAACAGGCCGAGCCCCAGCAGTCCATAGATGATCGACGGCACGCCCGCCAGGTTGGCGATGTTGATCTCGATCAGCCGCGACAGCCGTCCGCGGCCGCCGTACTCCTCGAGATAAATCGCCGCGCCGACTCCAAGCGGAATGGCGATGAGAGCCGTCAGGGAGATGACGAACAGACTGCCCGCCAGCGCTGCCAGGATGCCGGCATCCTCGGCCCGCCGCGATGGATAGCTGGTGAGAAACTGCCAGGACAATCGCCCGACGCCGTCCCGGGCGACGTCATAGATCAACGCACCGAGGGCGATCAGGGCGAGCAGCGTCACAAGCAGCCCAAATGTTCCGAGCAGCCGATCGCCGATCCGTGTGAAAAGCCTCACGCGTACTCCTCCCGGAAACGCTCGCGCAGCCAGTTCGAGATCAGATTGAGAGCGAACGTGCTGATGAACAGCAACATCCCCACCGCGAAGATCGTCCGGTATTCGATCGTTCCACCGGGTGTATCGCCGAGGCTGACCTGGACGATGTAAGCCGTCATCGTCTCAACCGGCACGCGTGGGTCGAGCGTCAGGCGCGGCTGCTGACCGGCCGCGATCGCCACGATCATGGTCTCGCCGATCGCGCGCGACATGGCCAGGACGACCGCGGCGGAGATGCCCGAGAATGCGGCCGGGACGACGACCCTGAGCGATGTCTGCATTCGCGTCGAGCCGAGCGCGTAGGCGCCTTCGCGAAGTCCATTTGGCACGCTGCGCATCGCATCCTCCGACAGCGATGAGACCAGCGGCAGGATCATGATGCCCATCACGATCCCTGGGCTGAGCGCGTTGAAGCCGGCCAGTCCGGGCACGAAAGCCTGCAGCAGCGGTGTGACGAACTGGAGGGCGAAGTAGCCGTAGACCACGGTCGGGACACCGGCGAGCACCTCGAGCACCGGCCGGACCGTCCGGCGTACAGCGGTCGCCGCATACTCGCTCAGATAGATGGCAATCACGAGCCCGGTCGGCAGTGCGACCGCCATCGCAATGCCGGACGCGAGCAGCGTGCCGCTCACGAGCGGCAGCACGCCGAAGTGCTTGTCGAAGAACAGCGGCGTCCACACGGTACCGAACAGGAACTCGGTAATCGGCACCTCGCCGAGAAACGCGGCCGTCTCCCACAGCAGGACCAGGATGATGCCCGCCGTAACCAGGATCGACCCGGCCGCGCAGAGGAACAGCGTCCGTTCGATCAGGAACTCGGCGATCCGCCGCGACTTCACGCTCAGGTGCATGATGGGACTGGGTTCGACATCCGGCCGTTGTGACTAGCGGCTCAACCGCTGTTCGAGTGTGACCTGGCTGTGGCTGTCGGTGCCCGTGAACATCGTCCCCGTCTTGCGAGCGGCGAAGCGATCCCGCACCATCTGCTGCTCCTTGTCGGTCATCGGGATGTAGCCGACCTCGCGCACCAGGGCGGCACCCTTCGCGAGGTAGAACTCGACGAACTTCAGCACTTCTGGACGCTGGAGGGCCTTGACCTTCGCATAGATGAACACCGGGCGCGAGAGCGGCCGGTAGGTGCCGCCGGCGACGGTCTCAGGTGACGGCGCGATCGCTCCGGCGCCATTGCTGGCATCGCCATCGTCGATGGCGACGAGCTTGAGCTTGTCCTTGTTCTGCTCGTAGTACGAATAGCCGAAGTAGCCAAGCGCGTTCTGGTCGCCACTGACACCCTGCACGATGACGTTGTCGTCTTCGCTCGAGGTGTAGTCGCCCCGGCTCTGTGCTTCCTTTCCGACGATCGCTTCCGTGAAGTAATCGAAGGTGCCGGAATCGACGCCGGCGCCAAACAGGTGGATTTCCTGGTCGGGCCATTCGGGGCGGATCTGGTTCCAGCGCGTCACCCTGCCCTGCGCGGCCGGTTCCCACAGTTTCTTGAGTTCCGCGACGGTCATCGAGGTGACCCACGTGTTTTTCGGATTGATCACGATGGCAATGCCATCGTACGCGACTGGCAGCTCGATGAAATCGATGGTCATCTTGGCGCAGGCATCGAGTTCAGTGGCCTTGATCGGGCGTGAGGCGTTCGAAATGTCGGTCTCGTTGCGGCAGAACTTCTGGAAGCCGCCGCCGGTTCCGGACGAACCGACGGTGACGCGTGTGCCCGCATTGGCTTGCTGAAATTCCTCGGCCACGGCCTCGGTGATGGGGAAGACCGTGCTCGATCCGTCGACCGTGATGACCGACGACGCAGCCTGGGTGGTCTGCGGCGTGTCACTTCCGCCTCCGCACGCCAGAGTGGCAGCCGCGGCGGCGGCGACGATGGTTGCGAGGCGGGTGCGAAATGTATGCGTCATGCAGCCACTGTAAAACCCGCCCGTTTCGAGTCCATTTCGTCCTTGTAACAACCGTGTAAACAGCGAGGTCGCCGGAATTAACCCGGCCGTAACAGATCCGGCACGCGCCAGAAACACGGCGCCCGTAGGCTTGCTCTCGATCGGCGGGATATCTCCCGCGAGGAGGCCTTCATCGCATGTGTTTCAGATCTGCTTTTTCTCGTGTCGTCGGGCCGCTGCTCTGCGCGGCGGTATTCCTGGGCCTGGCGGCGCCGGCCGCGGCGCAGGGCTTCTATTACAAAGAGATCGCCAAGGACGGCCGCATCTACGTCTTCAACAATGCCCAGAACGCTGAGCGCTTCGAGAAGACCGGCGAGATGGGCGTGGGGATTACCAGGCCGGGTGTCGGCCCCAACGGTGAGACCGTGGTCGGTGACAACGAGCGGGCGATCCAGCTCTACTTCTTCAAGCACGGCATCTCGGAGCCGGTGCCCGAGCCGGTGCCGCCAGTGCAGACCGTGGTCTGGCGCGACGGCAAGACCCGGATCACGACCGACAGTGCGTATCTGGAGATCTCCAGCCGCATCCAGGTGCGCTTCACCGAGGATCTTCCCGACGACAACACCCAGTTGCCGGGCACGTCGGAACCGGGCGACGGGCGCGGCAGCTTCCGCATCCGGCGCGCGAAATTCAAGCTGGAAGGCTGGATGGTCAAGTCATGGCTGACCTACGAGTTCCAGCTCAATTTTCCCGCGATCACGGGAGCCAACACCGGCGCCATCCTCGAAGATGCGGCCTTCGATGTCGACTTCTCGAAGGGAAAAGGGCTGTTCCGCGCCCATATCGGCCAGTTCAAACCACCCTTCGGCGCGCAGGAAATGACCTCGTCGGGTAACCAGATGTTCGTGGACCGCGCGCTCGTGAGCAACAGCTTCTTCCGTGGCCGCGAAACCGGGCTCGCGCTCTGGGGCACCACGACGAACAACAAGTTCGAATGGCGGGTCGGCATGTTCAACGGCAATGGCCTGACGCGCACGCTGAATGACAACGACAAGTATCAGTACAACGCGCGTGTGATGTGGCAGCCGAACGGCAGCGTGGTGCTCAATCAGCGGGCGTGGGTCACCGGTGCGCTCTACTCGGAAAGTGACTTCGAGTCCACGACGTCAGCGATCTACGCGGTGGCGCTGAACTGGGAGAACCAGAACAACTTCAACGCCACGACCGGCAACGATCAGAAGTGGAATGCCTACAGCATCGACGGCATCTTCAAGAACAAAGGCTTCTCGGCCAACGGGATGTACTCGCTGGCAAACCGTGACACCGAGTCGGGCACGAGCTTCGATGCGGCCGGGGGATTCATCCAGGCCGGTCAGCTGTTCAGCCGGCGCCGCTTCGAGGTCGCGGCGCGCTACGGCCAGTTCGACCCCACCGACCAGACCGACCGCAACATCACCCGTGAAGCCCGCGGCGCCCTCAACTACTACTACGCGCGCCACGGGCTGAAGTGGCAGAACGACTTCGGCCGCGTCGAGATCGAGCCGGGGCCGACAGGCAACGTCAACAAGGCCTGGGAACTGCGCTCCCAGCTTCAATTCGTCTTCTAACCAACTCGAGGCAACAGGACATGAAACGCACATATGCAGTAATCGCCGCCGTGGTGGCAGGCGGCGTGTTCTTAGGCGCGCAGGCGCAGCAGGTCGATCCGGCACTGACGGCCTATCAGCGGACCAGCGGCGTGTCGGGCAGCCTGAACAGCGTCGGCTCCGACACGATGAACAACATGATGACGCTCTGGGCCGAAACCTTTCGCAGGTTCTACCCGAGCGTGAAGATCCAGGTCGAAGGCAAAGGGTCGTCAACGGCGCCCCCCTCCCTCATCGCCGGGACCTCGCAGTTCGGCCCGATGTCGCGGCCGATGCGCGCGACGGAGATCGACCAGTTCGAAGCCAAGTATGGCTACAAGCCGACCGAGCTTCGGACCAGCTATGACGCCCTGGCCGTGTATGTCCACAAGGACAATCCGATCGACAAGTTGACGCTGGCCCAGGTCGAGGCGGTGTTCAGCAAGAGCAGAAAGCGCGGATACAAGCAGAACGTGACCACGTGGGGTCAACTGGGTCTGACCGGGGAGTGGGCCAATCGCCCGATCAGCATCTATGGCCGCAACTCCGCCAGCGGAACCTATGGGTTCTTCAAGGAGCACGCACTCAAGAACGGTGACTACAAGGACACCGTGAAGGAGCAGCCCGGATCGGCGTCGGTGGTGCAGGGCATCACCGAGGACCGCTACGGCATTGGTTATTCCGGCATTGGTTACCGGACCTCTGGCGTCAAGGCCGTGCCACTGGCGGAAACCGACAAGGGGCCATTTTCCGACGGCAGCTATGTTGACGTGCAGAGCGGCAAATACCCGCTGTGGCGCTTCCTCCTGATCTACATCAACAAGGCCCCGGGCCGGCCGATGGATCCGCTCGTGACGGAGTTCGTGAAGCTGATGTACAGCAAGGAAGGGCAGGAGGCGGTTGTGAAGGACGGCTACATGCCGCTCTCTGCGAAGCAGGCCGCGGAAGAGATCGCGAAGGCCAGCAAGTAGAAGCGTGAGCGCCAGGCGCTCTCGCGAGCGCCTGGCCTGCGCGTTCTTTCTCATGGACACTTCCGTACTGTCCGTCCGTAACCGGATGGCGGCCGCGTCGGGCCGGATCAGGAGACTCCGCCGCATCGATCGTGCCGCCGTGGCCGTCATCACGCTCGGCGGCATCGGCGTGGTCGTCGCCGTGCTTGGCATCCTCGTCTTCGTGACGAGCGAGGCGATTCCACTCTTTCGATCTGCGACGCTGGTGCCGACTGGCCGTGTGAGTGTCCGGACGGCGGTGACGCCGAATGATGCCGCCAGCCTCCGCGCCGTTGGCGTCGACGAGTATCAGAAATACGTCTACACGGTCGAGCCGACTGGAACGATCGCGTTCCACCGCCTCGCCACGGGTGAGCGCGCACTCGACCAGCCGATCCCCGGTCTGGGGGATGCGGCAGTCACATCGTCGTCTCGAACAGTGACGGGCCATCATGTCGCGGCCGGTCTGTCGGATGGCCGTGCTGCCCTCGTCCAGATTGCGTTCACGCCTGTGTACGAACGAGAGGTCCTGCGCGACCTGGTCGCGGAGACTCGCGCCATCGGCACCGTCTCGCTCGATCCCGGCGGACGCGCCATCCGTCAGGTGTCCTACATCGAGCAGGACGGCCAGCAGTTCCTGGCCGGTCTCGTTGCCGACGATCAGATCGCCTATTACTGGAAAGACGCCGAGGGCACCGAGCACCGGGTCATGGTGAAGGCGCGGCCGTCCTATCGGATCACCCACATTCGCGTCGGCCGAAACGGGGCCCTGCTCGCAGGTGACGACCACGGCTCGGTGTCGCACTGGGAGATCGCGGACGGGCAGCTGGTGTTGACCGATATCTCGCGGGTCGGTTCATCGCCTGTGACCGCGCTCGAGTGGGCGCTGGGAGGCAGTTCCTGGCTGGCCGCCACGCAGGACGGGGCGCTCTCCGGCTGGCTGCGCGCGCCTGTCGACGATGACCGTTCCGCGATGATGCGGGCGCACGTGTTCGAGCCACAGGGCTCGCCGGTGACCGCTCTTGCCTTCTCGGGGCGAGAACGAAGCTTCGCCAGCGTCGGCCAGGACGGCAGCATCGTGCTGAGACATCAGACGTCCGAGCGTGTCCTGGCCACATTGCCCTCTGCCGGTGCCGTGAGTGCGGTCCTGATCACGCCGAAGGCGGACGGCCTCCTGACACTCGAAGCCGGTGTGCTCGAACGCTACGGCCTCGACAACCCGCACCCGGAGATCAGCTGGAAGACGCTCTTCGGGAAGGTGTGGTACGAGGGCTACGCAAAGCCTGAGTATGTGTGGCAGTCCACCGGCGCCACCGACGACATCGAGCCCAAGTTCAGCCTGGTCCCGCTGATGTTCGGCACGATCAAGGGCACCCTCTACGCGATGCTGTTCGCGGTGCCGCTGGCGGTGCTGGCCGCGCTTTACACCTCGCAGTTCGCTGACGCCGGTATCCGCTCCACGATCAAACCCACCGTGGAGATCATGGCGGCCCTGCCAAGCGTGGTCATCGGCTTTCTCGCCGGTCTCTACCTGGCAGGTGTCGTCGAGCGCAACCTCGTTGCCGTACTGCTGATGCCCGTGCTGATGCCGCTGTTCGGCACGTCCGGGGTCCTGTTCTGGCGATGGCTGCCCGAGGGGTTGAGGGCGCGGACCCGCGGCGGGGCAGAGCTGCTGCTGATCCTTCCCTTGCTCTTGCTGGCCGGGTGGGCGGCGGTTGCGAGCGGGCCTTCGGTCGAGCGCTGGTTGTTCGATGGGGACGTGCGCCTCTGGCTTGGCAACACCGTCGGTCTCACCTATGACCAGCGTAACTGCCTGGTGGTTGGCATTGCGATGGGCTTTGCCGTCATCCCGATCATCTTCACAATCGCCGAGGACGCCTTCTCGAGCGTGCCTTCAAGTCTCAGCGCCGCCTCTCTTGCGCTCGGCGCGAGCCGCTGGCAGACGGCCGTCCACGTCGTGATGCCGACCGCAAGCCCGGGGATCTTCTCCGCGATCATGGTCGGCTTTGGACGGGCGGTTGGCGAAACCATGATCGTTCTGATGGCGACGGGGAACACGCCCGTCATGGACTGGTCGATTTTCAACGGCATCCGGACGCTCTCCGCGAACATCGCCGTCGAGATCCCCGAGGCGCCCTACGCCAGCACGCTGTACCGGACGCTCTTTCTCGCGGCCGCGATCCTGTTCGCGATGACCTTCGTCGTGAACACGGTTGCGGAAGTCATCCGCCAACGCCTGCGTGAACGGTACAAGGCCATCTGATGGCGAAACAGAACGACGCGCGCAGCGGCGAGACTGCCGTCTGGCTGGCCGGGAGCGGTCTCGGGCTGTGTCTGTTGATGATCGGCGGCATGATCGCCCTGATCCTGGTGAACGGGTTGGGCTTCTTCTGGCCGGGACGGATCGAAGAGATTCGACTCACCGATGGGACGGTGCTCCTCGGCGAGCTCACCGCCCGCGAGGCGATTCCCCAGCCCGGTTCGCCCGAGCATCTACAGAAGCACCGGATCCAGATGAAGCTCGGGAATCGCGACCTGACCGGCGCTGACTTCCGATGGATCAACGAGGATGCCATCGCGGCCCGGACCCAGCCGTCCGACGTTCTCTACATCGAGCGGCGCGAATATGGACCGTTCATCGGCCGCGTCGTCGCCATCACCGACGGTGCGGGGCAGGTCACGACCGGCGCGGACGCAACGATGGCCGCCCTGCCGGGCGTTGTGAGACGCGCCGCTGACGACCGGGAGGCCATACGAGAAATCGAACGGGACCACCTCGGTGCCGTCAACTACCGGATCGAGGAAGGGCGGCTCGCTCTCCGACGCCTGGAGCTGGAACTGAAGGGCACCAACGACGCGAGCCGTGCCCAGGCGGCCGCTGAGACTCGACAAAGAACCGCCGAACTCGAGGCGGAGTACGCGCGCCTGGAGACGGGCCTCGGCGAAGTCGTCACGGCCGCTTCCGGCGCGCGCCTCACGCTACGCGCGGCCGACGGTGCCGAGAAGGAACTGCCCGCACTGGACCTGTTCCGGGCCTATCCGGCCAATCAGCTCTCGCGTTTCGCGCGTGTGCGGGTCTATGTCTCGCGCTTGTGGGAGTTCCTCAGTGGTGATCCACGCGAGTCCAACACCGAAGGCGGCATCTTCCCGGCCATCTTCGGCACAGTGCTGATGGTGATCCTCATGAGCCTGTTCGCCGTTCCGTTCGGCGTACTGGCGGCACTGTACCTTCGTGAGTACGCGCGGCAGGGGTTCTTCGTCCGGGCCGTGCGGATCGCCGTCAACAATCTCGCCGGCGTTCCGTCGATCGTTTTTGGTGTCTTCGGTCTCGGCTTCTTTGTTTACATCGTTGGCGGCGCCATCGACCGGACGTTCTATCCCGAGAGCCTGCCGACGCCGACGTTTGGAACCGGCGGCATCCTCTGGGCATCGTTGACGCTCGGATTGTTGACCGTCCCGGTCGTGATCGTCGCGGCAGAAGAGGCGCTTGCTGCCGTGCCGCGCTCCATGCGCGAGGCGTCACTCGCCTCAGGTGCGACCACCTTCCAGACCCTGCTGCGGGTCGTGCTGCCGGCCGCGGCGCCCGGCATCCTGACCGGCTTGATCCTGGCGATGGCCCGCGGTGCCGGGGAAGTGGCGCCGTTGATGATCACCGGCGTCGTGAAGCTGGCGCCGGATCTTCCACTCGACGGTCTGTTTCCCTATCTCCACCTCGAACGAAAGTTCATGCACCTGGGGTTTCACATCTACGACGTCGGCTTCCAGAGTCCGAACGTCGAAGCGGCCAAGCCGATGGTGTACGCGACGTCGGTGCTGTTGCTGCTGATCGTCGTGCTCCTCAATCTCACCGCCATCGTCGTCCGCACCCGCCTGCGGCGGCGCTACCGTTCGTCGGCCTTCTAGCAGCGGAGATGACCATGCTTACGTTCCCAGAACCACTCCTGCTCGCACCCGCCACCACGTTTGCGCCGCCGCCGCCCGATGAGGCGCCGACGGCAGTGTCGATCCGGCATGCCAACGTCTGGTACGGTGAGCAGCAGGCGATCCACGACATCTCGCTGGAGATTCCGGCCAACCAGGTAACGGCTTTCATCGGTCCCTCGGGTTGCGGCAAGTCGACGCTGCTGCGGTGTCTCAACCGGATGAACGATCTCATCGACGGCGTCCGCATCGCTGGCGACTTCCTGGTCCAGGACCGCGACATCTACTCCTCGAAGACCGATGTGATCGACGTCCGGCGGCGCGTCGGCATGGTCTTCCAGAAGTCCAACCCGCTCGCGAAATCGATCTACGAGAACGTGGTCTATGGACTGCGGGTCGCCGGGATCAGGGACCGGCCCACACTCGATGCGGCGTGCGAGCGGGCGCTGCGATCGGCGGCGCTGTGGGATGAGGTGAAGGATCGGCTCCAGGCGAGCGGCTTATCGCTCTCAGGAGGGCAACAGCAGCGGCTCTGCATCGCCAGGACAATCGCCATCGAGCCGGACATCATCCTGATGGACGAGCCGTGCTCGGCGCTCGACCCGATCGCGACGCAGCGGATCGAGGAGCTGATCGAGGAGATCAAGCCTCAGTACACGATCATCATGGTGACGCACAACCTGCAGCAGGCCGCCCGGGTCTCGGATCAGACGGCCTTCTTCTGGCTGGGCAAACTGGTCGAGTATTCGCGGACCATCGACGTGTTCACGAATCCGACGTCGAAGCACACCGAGGATTACGTGACCGGCAGGTTTGGGTGATCGAAGATCTCTCGACCGCATCGTGCGAGCAGCCCTGAAAGCCCCCCGTTCGTGCCCGTGTAACGTCCCCGTGACGTTCCCGTTAATTCTGAGCGCTATCTGCTAAGATTCCTGCCGGAGGGGATGTTGGCGTTCAGACTGATCCCGAAAGAAGAGAAGTTCTTTGAAGACTTCGTTGCGATGGCTGAGCAGATCGATCGCGGCGCAGCCTTGCTCGTGGAGATGCTCGCCCCCGACCAGCCAGTGTGGGACAAGGCCGACGAAATCAAGGAAGTCGAGCATAAATGCGACTTTCTGACCCACGAGGTCATCCAGCGCCTGCACAAGACGTTCGTGACGCCCCTCGACCGCGAAGACATTCACGCCATGGCGCGCTCGCTCGACGACGTGATCGATGCCATCGATGACTGCGCCGGGATCGTGCGGCTCTACCAGATCTCCAGCGTGCGCCCCGACGCGCGCGACTTGAGCCGGATCATCAAGTCCTCGACGTCCCAGGTGGTGTCCGCCATGAAGGCGCTCGGCAAGAAGCAGGGCATCTCGGACTGCGCCGTCGAGATCAACCGGCTCGAGAACGAGGCGGACCGCGCTCACCAGGCCGCGCTCCGGCGGCTGTTCGAAGAAGAGAAAGACGCAATCCAGATCATCAAGTGGAAAGAGATCCTGGATTTTCTTGAAGGTGCTACCGACCGCTGTGAAGACGTCGCCAACGTGCTCGAAGGCATCGTCGTCAAACACGCCTAGCGGATGGACGCCAACCTCCTCGCAGTCGTTGCGCTGATTCTCGTCGCGCTGATCTTCGACTACATCAACGGTTTTCACGACGCCGCCAACTCGATCGCGACGGTCGTCTCGACTCGCGTCCTCACGCCGGGCAAGGCCGTCATCTGGGCGGCCTTCTTCAATTTTGTCGCGGCCTTTGCGTTCGGCACCGCCGTCGCGAAAACGGTGGGCGCGGGCCTCGTCGACGTCAACGTCCTGACCTTTGCCGTCATCTTCTCAGGGCTGATGGGCGCGATCATCTGGGACCTGATCACCTGGTATTACGGGCTGCCGACCAGTTCGTCCCACGCGCTGATCGGCGGATATGCCGGTGCCGCCGTCGCCAAGGCGGGCTTTGGCGCCATCATCCCGGCCGGTTGGACCAAGACCCTGATCTTCATCATCCTGGCGCCCATGATCGGCATGACCCTCGGGTTCCTGCTGATGGTGTTGATCCTCTGGGTGTTCCAGCGGACATCACCCGCCAAGGTGGACGGATGGTTCCGGCGCCTGCAGCTTGTGTCGGCGGCTGCTTACAGCCTCGGCCACGGCGGCAACGACGCCCAGAAGACGATGGGCATCATCGCGGGCGTGCTCCTGGCCGGTGGCTACATCGATGCGTTCCGCATCGACATGTGGGTGGTGCTGTCGGCGCACGCGGCGATTGCGCTCGGCACCTTGTCGGGTGGCTGGCGCATCATTCATACGATGGGCTCCAAGATCACCAAGCTGCAGCCGGTCGGTGGCTTCGCGGCCGAGACGGCCGGCGCGATCTCGCTCTTCACAGCGACGACACTCGGCGTGCCGGTCAGCACCACGCACACCATCACGGGTGCGATCATCGGTGTCGGGTCGATCAAGCGCTTGTCCGCCGTCCGCTGGGGCATCGCCGGACGCATTGTGTGGGCGTGGGTGTTGACGATCCCGGCGTCTGCCGCCATTGCCGCCGCAACATGGTGGATTATCTCGAAGACGATTGCGCCGTAGCTCTTAGCTGTCAGCTCTCAGCTCTCAGCTATCAGCTCTCTCGACTTCAAATCTAGACTTCAGGAGCCGCTCGCCAGCTGGTGCCTCTGAAAGCTGATAGCTGAAAGCTGATAGCTGATAGCTGATAGCTTCCCTCCGGCCCGGGCTTTTCAGCCGGCCGGCAGGTCGAGCGTGATGACGGCGCCGCCCTGAGGACGATTCGCTGCGGACGCTCTGCCGCCCTGGAGTTCGACCAGGTGTTTCACGATGGCGAGGCCGAGGCCGGTGCCACCTGGATCCCTGCCGTCGCGTGCGCGTGACTTATCGACCCGATAGAAGCGCTCGAAGACCCGCCCCAGGTCGAGCTCCGGAATGCCCGGCCCGTCATCGCTCACGGTGATCAGGATCCGGTCTTGCGCGCGGCGCGACGCGAGCACGATCGTGCCGCCCTCAGGCGAGTAGTTGATCGCGTTCTCGAGAAGGTTGCGCAGCGCGTCGTGCAATTTGGCGGGATCTCCGGTCACCGTCACCGCGTCAGGCGCGAGATCATGCTCAATCGACAAGTCCTGTGCGGCTGCCGACTCGGCGAGGTCCGTGGCCACACCGTCAAAGAGAGCATGCACGCTGCATGGAATGCGCTCGAGTGCGTCCTGGCCGGCGTCGAGACGCGCCAGGCGGAGCAGGTCACGGACCAGGCGTTCCATTCGAAGCGTGTGCCGTGCGACGGTTTCGAGGAACCGGCGCGACTGATCCGCGTCCGGGACGCCGTCGAGCAAGGCTTCGACATAGCCGCGGACGGCCGTGAGCGGTGTCCTGAGTTCATGCGAGACGTTGGCGACAAAGTCACGCCGGACCTGGTCGGCGCGCCGCAGATCCGAGATGTCGTGCAGCACGAGCACGGCACCGCGCGTCGTGCCCGCCAAGACCGGTGCGCTGCGGGATATGAAGATGGCTCCCGGATGCTGGGGCAACGTCAACTCGCGTCCCTCGGTGGCGTTACCGGCGAGCGCGACGCCGATCTGCGCCGCGATGTCAGGATGGCGCACGATCTCGAGGTAATGCTGATCTCCTGGGCTGGCGGCGAGGCGGAGCATCCGTCGGGCCGCCGTGTTCATCAACTGCAGCCGGCCCTGTTCGTTCACCACCAGCACGCCTTCGATCATGCCGCCGAGGATGGCCTCCATCCGCGCCCGACCCGACGCCAGCTCCTCGGCGCGGCGGCCAACCTCCTGGACGGTCTCGTCGAGTACGCGTGCCACGGTGCCGATCTCGTCGGGGCTGTTGTCGCGGGCCGGACGCGTCAGGTCCCCGCTCGCATAGCGTCTCGCCGCAGCCGCGATCGCACCCATCCGCCGGGCGAGTAGCGCAGAAGTGATCCAGGTCAACGCCAGCGCCACCGCGAGTCCGGCCAGCAGGCCGGCGACGGCGGCACGGCGCACGACCGCGAGCTGCTCCTGGACCTCGGTCAGCGGCAGCGCGAGCCGGACGATGCGGAGGTCCGGCAGGGGCGGACCCGGTATCGGCACCGCGACGTAGAGCATGTCGGTGTCGATCGTGCTGCTGTAGCGGGTCGCGACTCCGAGGCCGTCGGTCAGCGCTGCCCTGACTTCGGGACGATCACCATGATTCGAGACCGACGCCAGGGCGTCCGCGGCCACTTCCGAGTCACCCACCACGGTGCCGTCAGGGGCGATGAAGGTGATGCGCGCCGAGCCGAGACGCCCGAGGTCGTCGGCCTCGGCATCGAGCTCGAGGCGGGTGCTTGGCCGTTGCCTGGAGAGGAGCTCCGCCGTCAGCCGGGCTTCCACAATCAGGCTGCGCTCGATCCGTTGGCTGACCGACTCGCGGATCGACCACGAAACCATCACCGTCGCGACCACCAGTGTCGCGCCGGCCGCGGCGAGCGAGGACACGAAGAGCCGTGTGCGAAAAGTCATCAGTGCGGAGATTCCGAAACGCGTCTGGACGCTAGACCAGTTTGTACCCGAATTGCTTGACCGTCTCGATCGCGTCGTTGAGGACCGGCAGCTTCTCGCGGAGCCGGCGGATGTGGACGTCGACCGTGCGTGTGCCGCCGGTGTACTGGTAGCCCCACACGTCGGTCAGGAGTACATCGCGCGACAGGACGCGCCCGCGCCGCCGAACGAAGTACTGCAGCAGCAGGAACTCCTTCGCCGTGAGCCGGACGTCGTCCTCACCGAGCGTGACCCGGTGGCGGGCGGCATCGATGGTGATCGGGCCATACCGCAGGACCTCGTCGTCTGTCGCCCGCGGCTCCGCGGCCGGCGGACGCCGTAAGCGCGCGGCCACTCGAGCCACCAGCTCCTTGGGGCTGAACGGTTTGGTGACGTAGTCGTCGGCGCCGCGTTCGAGACCGGCGACCCTATCGGCCTCCTCACCCTTGGCGGTGAGCATGATGATCGGCAGATGTGCCGTGGCGGCGTCGGCGCGGATCGCGTCGCACACCGCCATCCCGTTGAGCCCGGGCAGCATGACGTCGAGGAGGACGAGATCGAACGGGTCGGTGCGCAGTTGCCGCACGACGTCCAGGCCGTTCGAGAGGCGCACGGTCGTGTGCCCGGCGTTCTGCAGAAAGTGGACGATCAGCTCCGCGATGTCAGGGTCGTCTTCGACGACAAGGATGCGGGCCATCAAAAAGAGAACAGTTGAGCCATGTAGAGGACATTCGAATTGTGTCATTCATCGGTGGATCCTCACAAACAGCCGTAAATGCGTGCGTTTTTGCAATTCCCGGGATGGCATTGCGCTTGGAGTATCCCGGGCAGGATACGCGGAGGTGAGACACATGAGAGGCATCCAGATGAAGTCACTGTTGGGCGGCGTTGCGGCAAGCGCGCTGATCTTCACATATGGTTGCGGCGCGACGCCGAATACCGCGGCGGTGCGCACACAGGCACAGGAAGTCGCGACCGGCCAGCCCGGCGCCCCGGTGATCGTCAGCTGCGAACCGAATCAGCGGACGCTCGTGCGGCCGGTCGTCATGAACGGCGCCACGATCTCGCAGATCGAGTGCGTGGCCGCGGATCCGCAGGCGGCCGCGTATGCCCAGGCAGTGGCGCAGCCGGTGCCGGCGGGCTACAGCTACGCGGCGCAGCCGGTCTATCGTGATCTCGCCCCGGCGCAGATCGTGCCGGTGCAGCGCACGACGTCGGTGGCGCGTCCGATCCGCACCAGGCAGGTCGTCTACGACGATCCGGTCGAGATCAAGAAGAAGCGTTCGGTGAAGAAGAGCGTCGCGATCATCGGCGGGTCCGCGGCTGCCGGCGCCGGCATCGGCGCCCTGGCCAAGGGCAAGAAGGGTGCGCTGATCGGCGCAGCCATCGCGGGTGGCGGCGCGGCGATCTGGGATCAGATTACGCGGCGGTAGCTGATAGCTGATAGCTGACAGCCCGTGGCTTCAGCTTTCAGCTGAGAAATGACGGGGCGCTCTTGACAGGGAGGCGCCCCGTTTGTCGTTTCCGGAATACCATGAAGTTGTGCTCCTCCTCTCCGCCTTGTCGCTTGGATTCGTGCACGGTCTCGGCGCCGATCACCTGATGGGGATCGCGGCGCTGTCGCTGGCGCCGGTGCCGGGCGGTCCCGCGGTCCAGCGCGCGCGGGCGTTCGGGATCGCGGTCCGGTTTGCGATCGGTCACGCGCTGCTGCTCGGTGCGGGCGCGGCGGCGCTGATCCTGCTCGGGTGGTCTTTACCGCTGGCGGTGGAACAGGGCGGTGAGATGCTCGGTGGCACGCTGCTGATCCTGCTCGGCGGCCTCGGGCTCTGGGGCGTATTCAACGGGCGGCTCTACGGTCACTCGCACGTCCACTCCGGCGAACCCGCCGCTCACTGGCATCTGCACTTCGGTCAGCGCACGCAGCACCCGGTCGCGGCCGCGCACTCTCACGTCCCGACCATCGTTGGTGCCGCCTTCGCGATCAGCAGCCTGCGGGCGCTGACGCTGCTCGCGCCGTTTGGTGACAACGCCGAGGGCGCATCGCTCGCGTCGCTGCTGACGCTGGTGGCGATGTTTTCCGTCGGGATCCTGATCTCGATGTCGCTCTTTGGTGTCGCCTTCGCGCGGATCATGTCGGCACCCGCCATTCTGCGGCTCGGCCGCGCCTCCGCCATCCTCATGGCGGTGGCGTCGATCGGTCTCGGCGGCTACTGGATCTTCGCGGCTATTTGATCCGCTTGATCTGGGGGTTGCCGGCCGGCGCCGGCACTTCTTTGAAGCCAGCCGGTAGCTCGAAGAGCGCCGCATCGAGTGAGGCTGGAGCAGCGCTCGTGACGCGTGTTTCCATCCGGTAGCCGGCGCCCTTGTAGATCAGGACCTGTCGCAGCGGAAAGCCGAGATCCGCCAGCGCTGAGAATCCGCCGGACCCGATCGCTGCCGGTCCTGCTCCGGACCTGGCCGCCACGATCGCGGCGCGCCCGAAGGTCGTCGATTCCCAGCTCTCGATCTTGATGACGTCACCGTCGCCATCGTGCCGGCCGTAGTAATCGCTCCGCAGCGCATACATCTGGCGCTCCTCGGCCGTCCTACCTACCGCGTCCTCATTCAACGTCCGGCCCAGCGCGTCGGTTGCCTTGCCCTGATAGTCGGCGTTCAACGGCTCCGGCGATGACAGCCGCGTGCGGACCCGGATCTCATGCACCACTCGTTCGGTGCGTTGCGCGAGGATGGTGTCAGACCGGCCTTTCCGTGAGGTCTTGACGGTCGTGCCGAGAGTGGGCGCTATCGTAAGCGCATCGAGGCCATTCCGGATGAAGAACGTGCCGCTCGATGGCTGGATGAACAGTGTCGCGCCATCGGCCCGCGTCAGCAGCACCGTATCGTCCGGGAGGCCGAGCACCGGCCCCATCCCTTCCACGCGCACACGATCGCCCGCGACATACGTGGTGACGTCCACCGTTCCAGGCGTGATCCGATGCACGGGCACGAAGACGAGGCTGAAGTAGGTGTCGGGCGGCTGGATGTTCGTCACCTCCACGCGCGAGGTGAATTTCAGCTCCGCACCAAGCGGGGCCGCGGCGAACGCGAGGAGGAGGGCGGTGACGAGCGAGCGGGCCGCGATCATGTCTCGCATCCTTTCAGGGCTGGCGACGCGATCCTAGCACGTCGCACAGCACGTCAGCACGTCGCACGTAGCACCGCACGTCGCACGTCCGCACTCTAGCACGTCGCACGTGCTTAGAGCTCCCTGACCTGGCGATTCTGCAGCAGGAAGTAGAGCCCGGCGAGTGATACCAGGCCGCCGTTGATCGCGAGGACGGTCGGCACACTGAGGAAGCTGGACACGAAACCGGTCGCCAGGCTCCCGAGCGGCATGCCGCCGCGGAACGCGACCATGTAGATGCTGACGACGCGGCCGCGGAGGTGATCGGGAACGATCAGCTGCACCAGTGAGGTGGTGAGCGCGGTCACCAGCATCGCCGCAATTCCGGCGCAGAACAGCAGCAGCTGGCTGAGCCACAGCGTTCGCGACATCGCAAACGCCGCGACGATGAGCCCGAAGACGACCTGGACGATGAGCAGCGTGCGCCCCATGTGCTTGAAGCGGCCCATCCACGCCACGATCAGTGCGCCGACGACCGACCCGGAACCCGAGAACGCCATCATGCGGCTGTAAAGGCCGATCTCCCCCTGGAACACGTCGCGCGCAAAAACCGGCAGGAACGTCATCAGCGGCAGACCCAAAAACGTCGTCAGGAACGCGACGCAGGTGAGGGCAATGAGCGCCGGCTCGCGCTTGACGTAGCTGAAGCCGCCGCGCATCTCCTGCAGCAGCGGCTTGTGCTGCTCGGGCTTGATGTGCTTCACCGAGAGCGACAGCAGCGCGGCGATGACGATGAGGAAGGAGAAGCCGTTGAGGCCAAAGCAGATCGCCGTCCCGAACGCGGCGAGGGCGGCTCCCGCGAGCAGTGAGCCGAAGATGCGGGACAGGTTGAACTGGATCGAGTTGAGCGCGATGGCGTTCGGCAGGTGTGCCTTCGGCACGAGCGTGGGCATGAGCGACTGGTAGGCCGGTCCGCCGAAAGCCTGCGCCAGCCCGGTCATGCACGAGAGCGCGAGGATGTACTCGATGCGGACGTAACCGGTCCAGACCAGGGCCGCCAGGGTGAAGGCGGTCGTCATCTGGACGTATTGCGAGCCCATGAGCAGCTGGCGCCGGTCGTACCGATCGGCAATGACGCCGCCAAGCACGGTGAAGAGCAGGATCGGGAGCTGACCGAGAAAGTCGTCCAAGCCTAAGAAAAAGGAGGACTTCGTCAGGTCCAGGATCAGCCAGCTTTGCGCCACCTTCTGCATCCACGTGCCCACCGTGGAGGCGAACGCGCCGAACCAGAGGATGCGAAAGTCCCGAAAGGCAAGCGAGGAGAGGGTCCGCTGCAGAAAGGGATGACCCAGGGAGACTTCCCTTTGAGACTGGGACGTGGACAAGACGTTTCATTTTACATACCCCCATATTTGGTGGCTTGCTGTGCGAGCAGCCGGTAGGCGAAGATAAGGCGAAAATGGCTACCGCGCGCGCCGCACTCGAATCGCTCCTGAGGGATCGGAAGCTCGATGTCACGCTCACGACGGCGCGGCCGTGGGTAGCCGAACCGGAAGATCGCGTCGCCGCAACCGGGATATCGGGGATCGACCTGCCGCTCGGCGGTGGCGTCCGGCGGGGTCAGCTCTCAGAGATCATCGGTCCGCGATCGGCCGGCCGCACCACGGTTCTGTGCCGGATGTTTGCGGCCGCAACTGCGCGTGGCGAGGTCGTAGCGCTCGTGGATACCTGTGACCGGTTCGACCCGGTCTCTGCCGCGGAAGCCGGGGTGGATCTGTCGCGGCTCCTCTGGGTCCGTGAGCGTGGTGATGCTCCCCGCGCACTGAAGGCGCTCAATCTCGTCGTCCAGGCCGGCGGCTTCGGCCTGATTGCCTTCGATCTTGCGGACGTGCCGGCGCCGGTCGTCCGGCAATTTCCGTACACCACGTGGATGCGCATCGCGCGGGTCATCGAGGGCAGCCAGACACCGGTGGTGCTGCTCGGCGCCGAGCACATCGCGCGCAGTCCGGGTGGGGCGACCGTCGCGCTCGACCGGCGTGACGAAGGAGCGCATGGGACCTGGTCAGGCACCGGTGACCGCGCCCGCGTCCTCAGCGCGATCGAAGTACAGCCGCGAGTAATCGCGGCGAGTCACGTGCGAGGTGCGACGTGCTAGGTGCGACGTGCGGTGCTACGTGCGGAGTGCTACGTGCAGTGCGACGTGCGATGTGCTGACGTGCGACGTGCGACGTGCGACGTGCGACGTGCGACGTGCGACGTGCGACGTGCAGGCAAAGGGAGACTATGAAGGTTCCTTCTTACGATGATCTGACACCAGGGATTTCGGATGTGCACCCCCGCGACACGTTCAACGAGGTCACGCGGCTGCTGCCGGTTCCTGAAAAGCCGGTCGTGCCGCACCGCGCCGCTCCAAGCACCTCGCACGTCAGCACCTCGCACGTCGCACGCAGCATCGCACGTCGCACCCAGCACGTCGCACAGCACGTCGGACCTGGCACGTAGCACCGCACATCGCACATCGCACGTCCGCACGTCGGACGTGGAGGCGGACGTGTGGTTCGCTTGCCTGCGCGCGCGTGACGCGACGGCGCCCGGGCTGCTGTCACTGGCGAAAGATTTTTCCCCACGGCTGGAGCGCCACGGTGAAGACACCATCGTCTTTGATGTGAGCGGCCTGGGGCGGTTGCTTGGCGATGCGCACGGCATTGCGGCCGCGCTGCAGCAGGCGGCGACCGAACGGGGCATCAAGGCGCGCATCGCGGTCGCACCGACGCAGATTACAGCCCGGTTATTGACGTTGCACCAGGCTCTCAGCTCTCAGCTCTCCGCACGTAGCACTCCGCACGTCGCACGCCGCACGTTGGAGGCCGCGGTGGTTACCACTGATGCCGCCACGGCCCTCGCGCCGTTGCCGCTCACCCTGCTCGAGATCGAGCACCGGACGGACGCGACCCTGCGGACCTTCGATGCCATGCGCCGGTGGGGGCTGCGCACGATCGGGGAGTTTGCGGCGCTGCCGGCCGATGAACTGGCGGCCCGCTTCGGTGTCGCGGGTGTCGCACTGCACCGCGTGGCGCGCGGGATCGATGCGCGTCCGCTCGTGCCGGATCCCGGCGTGCCGCGCTTCGTGCAGTCGATGGAGCTCGAATGGCCGCTCGACGAGCTCGAGCCGCTGTCGTTCGTCTTGGCACGTCTGCTCGATCCACTGGCCGGTGCCCTCGAGCGCGCCGACCGCGGCGCCGCGGCGATCCGCCTCGACCTTCGCCTGGTCGATCGCTCGACGCATACGCGCGTTCTTCAGTTGCCCGCGCCGATGCGGGACCCGCGCGTGCTGCGGACGCTGCTGTTGCTCGATCTCGAATCGCATCCGCCCTCGGCCGCGATCGATATCGTCACGATCGAGGTCGATCCCGCCCCCGCGCGCATCGTCCAGTTCTCGTTGCTCGAGCGCGCGATCCCGTCGCCGGAAACGCTCGCCACCCTGACGGCACGCCTGGGCGCGCTCGTCGGCGAGACGCGTTGCGGCTCACCGGTACTCATCGATTCCTATCGTCCGGATGCCTTCGAGATGCAGCGGTTCAACCCGAGCGATCGCGGGCCGCAGCGCTTACCGCGAACGCTTGAATCGCCGAACCCCGGCACCCTAGAACCCCTGCCCCGAGGCCTTGCGGAATCCCAGCACCCTGGGCTGCTGGAATTTCCGCCACCAGGGCCCTTATTGCTTCGCCGTTTCCGCCCGAGCGTTGCGGTGCGTGTGAATGTCGAACGCGGCCGTCCCGCCAGTATGGCGATCGATCGCCGCGGCATGCCAGGCGGCCGGGTCGAACAAGCTGCCGGTCCGTGGCGCACCTCGGGTGCCTGGTGGGACACGACCGGGAGCCACTGGGATCGTGACGAGTGGGAAGTAGGCCTGAGCGATGGATCTATCTGCCGACTGTATTGCGATCGCGAAACCGGGCGCTGGTTTCTCGACGGGGTTTTTGACTGAGAAACTCAAATTCCAAACTCCAAACTCCAAACTCCAAATTTGGAGGTTGAAAGGTTTGGAGTTTGAAGTTTGAAGTTTGAAGTTGACGAGTTCATGTACATAGAGCTCCATAGTTCGTCAGCCTTCTCTTTTCTGGACGGCGCGTCGCTGCCGGAAGCGCTCGTGGACCGCGCTGCCTCGCTTGGATACTCGGCGCTCGCGCTCCTCGATCGCGACGGTGTGCAGGGGGCGCCTCGCTTCCACCAGGCGGCGAAGAAAGCGGGCATCAAGGCGATTATCGGCGCCGAGCTGACGATCGCGCCGACGGTCAGTGGCGCGGTTCCACATCCCGCCATTGCCAATCCGCCGGGCACGATTCTTCGCCTTCCCGTGCTCATCGAGTCGCGCCAGGGTTACCAGAATCTGTGCCGGCTGATTACGCGGATGAAGCTCCGCTCGGCGAAAGGGGAGGGAACGCTCTCGCTCGAGGAACTCGATGGCCATACGCGTGGACTGGTAGCGCTCGTCGGCCGCGCTGCGCTTGGCGGACGGCGATACGGTGTCGGTGGCCTCGTCGATCGCCTGGTTGGATTGTTCGGAGCTGCGAATATGCGGATCGAGCTGCAGCGTCACCTGCTGCGCGACGAAGAGTCCGACAACGCGGTGTTGCGTGATCTCGCCTCCGCGTTCCACGTGCCGGTCATCGCCACCAATGGGGTCAGGTTCGCGGAGCCGGCGAGCCGTCCGCTCTACGACGTCCTCACGTGCATTCGTCACAAGACCACGCTCGAGCGCGCCGGGCGGCGGCTCTCGTACAACGCGGAGCGGTATCTCAAAGCCCCGGACGCGATGGGGCGGCTCTTCGCCGATCTGCCGGAGGCGCTCGCCGGTACCCGCGAGCTTGCCGAGCGTCTCGAATACACGATGGCGGATCTCGGGTATCGCTTCCCGGAATACCCGGTGCCGCATGGTGAAACGATGGCCTCGTTTCTCCGGAAGATCACGCAGGCCGGCGCCCGTGAGCGCTACCGTCCCTACGACGATCGCGCGCGGCGGCAGATCGAGCGCGAGCTGAACCTGATCGAGAAGCTCGATCTGGCCGGCTACTTCCTGATCGTCTGGGACATCGTGAATTTCTGCAGGCAGGAAGACATCCTCGTGCAGGGGCGCGGGTCCGCGGCCAATAGCGCCGTCTGCTACAGCCTCGGCATCACGGCGGTCGATCCCATCGGGATGGAGCTGCTGTTCGAACGCTTTCTCTCGGAAGAGCGCGGCGAGTGGCCGGACATCGATCTCGACCTGCCGAGCGGCGACCGCCGCGAACGCGTCATTCAGCGGATGTATCAGAAGTACGGCGCGCATGGCGCGGCGATGACGGCCAACGTGATCACCTACCGCGGCCGCAGCGCGGCGCGCGAAGTCGGCAAGGTGCTGTCGATCCCGCCGGAGCAGGTGGATCGTCTCGCCAAGGTCATGAATCACTTCGAATGGGTGGATCCGAAGGAAACGCTCGATCGAAATCTGCGCGACGTCGGCATCGACATCCACATGCCTGTCATCCAGACATTCGGCCGGCTGTGGGAACAGATCCAGGATCTTCCCCGCCATCTCGGTCAGCATTCCGGCGGCATGGTCTTCTGCCAGGGACGGCTCGATGACATCGTCCCGCTCGAGAACGCCAGCATGCCGGGGCGCGTGGTCATCCAGTGGGATAAAGACGACTGCGCCGACATGGGCCTCATCAAGGTCGACCTGCTCGGCCTCGGCATGATGGCGGTGATCCAGGATGCGCTGACGCTGGTGAATCGCGAGTCTGGCGAGTCACAACAATTAAGCCTTGCCCATCTGCCGCCGGACGATCCGGCCGTCTACACGATGCTGCAGCAGGCCGATACGGTTGGCATCTTCCAGGTCGAATCACGTGCGCAGATGGCGACGCTGCCACGGCTTCAGCCCAAGAAGTTCTACGACATCGTCGTTGAGGTCGCGATCATTCGTCCCGGACCGATCGTCGGCAACATGGTCCATCCGTATTTGAAGCGACGGCAGGGGAAGGAGACGGTGACCTATCCGCATCCGTCACTCGAACCCATTTTGAAGAGAACGCTCGGCGTGCCGCTCTTCCAGGAACAGCTGCTGCGCATAGCGATGGTGGCGGCGGGATTTTCCGGTGGGGAAGCGGAGGAGCTCCGCCGGGCCTTCGGGTTCAAACGCTCCGAGCGGCGGATGCAGCAGATCGAAGGAAAGCTGCGCGCCGGCATGGAGGTGCAGGGGATCACCGGCGAAACCGCGGAGGCGATCATCAAGTCCATCACCTCGTTCGCGCTGTATGGCTTCCCCGAATCGCACTCGGCAAGTTTTGCGTTGCTGGTCTATGCGAGCGCATACCTGAAGGCGCACTACCCGTCGGCGTTCTACACCGCCATGCTGAACAACCAGCCGATGGGGTTCTACCATCCCGCCACCCTGGTGAAGGATGCGCAGCGGCATGGTGTCAGCTTTACGCCGATCGACGTGCAGGAGTCCGACTGGGAGTGCCGGGTCGAACCTGACGGCCGCGTGCGCCTCGGTCTCATGTATGTGAATGGGCTGCGCCAGGAGACCGGCCGCGCGATTGCCGGGCGACGCCGGGCCGCCGCCGCTGAACAATCCCCTCAGGGCGCCAGCGCGCCGCGTTGCCCCAAGTGCGGGTGCGACGATGAGTCGATGCTCGAGAAGACACTTGTAGGGGTCGTTCGGGAACGACCCTTGATCCGGTTCTGCAATATCTGCGCGCACGAGTGGAGCGGCGAGGCGGTGGCCGCCGCGCTGCCGGTCAATCCCGAGGCGAAACGCTATGTTTCGATCGAGGATCTCGTGGCGCGGACGAAGCTGCGCCGCGATGAACTCGCGACACTGGCGGATATCGGCGCGCTCAATGCCCTTGGCTACGACCGCAGAAGCGCCTTGTGGCAGATCGAGAAGGCAGTCCGGCCAGCTGGCCGATTATTTGAGGAAGAAACCGGCCGTCCACTTTTTGATGAGCGACGGGAGAGCCCGTTGCGTCCGATGTCGCCACCGGAACGCTTGATGGCGGATTACTCCGGCACCAGCTTGACGATCGGCCCGCATCCCATGGCGCTGCGCCGGCCGGAGCTGGCGATGCGCGGCGTCCTTCGCGCCACCGACCTGCCGCGCGGCCGCCACGGGAGGCGCGTCCGCGTGGCCGGGGCGGTGATCACACGGCAGCGGCCCGGTACCTGCCAAGGGCTTCGTGTTTCTGACACTCGAGGACGAGACCGGTATTTCGAACATCATCGTGCGGCCCGATCTGTTCACCGAATACCGCCAGACCATCCTCGCGTCCCCATACCTGCTGATTGAAGGAATTCTCCAGATCCAGGAAGGGGTGACCTCGGTGAAGGCCGAGCAGGTCATCGGCCTGACGACCGCGGGACCGGAACCGCAGTCCCACGACTTTCACTAGAACCCGCCTTCTCTCTTCGAAGCTCGGCGCGGCAGGCTATGACAGCTCGTCCGTGGCCCGAGCCTTGCACTAAACTCCCGAGAGCCCGGCGCGTCTAGCTCGGCTGGGATGACAAGGATGTGAATGGGTCGCTCGAACCGCCGTCAAATGGTCAAACGGGTGCTGTGGTCGGTGACCGCCGCCACCTCATTCTGGGTGATCGGCTGCTCTACCCCGAGGATGAAGTCGACCCTCCCGGGCCCACCGAATGGGGAGCAGATGGCGCAGCTCCACGTCCAGGCGGAACCTGGTCGGGACCTGTTTCACGGCGTCGGCGGCAAGAAACTCGCGCCGGATCCCAAGGCGACCTACACGGTCATCGAGATCAAGCGGGCCGGCTTCAGCCGCGGCTACACCGTCACCGGGCCGGGTGATCGCGAGTGGAGCGCGAAGTTCCCGCCTGAAGCGAATACCGAGATCGCCGCGTCGCGCATTCTCTGGGGGATCGGCTATCACCAGCCGCCCATCCACCTGCTCAGCGACTGGACCGCCGAAAAGGCGACCTCTCCGAATCCCCAGCTGCCGGCACGCTTTCGCGAAAAAAGTCCGGACCTCAATGGCCTCGATGCCGGCGATCCGTGGTCCTACTTTGAGAACCCCTTCGTCGGCACTCGGCAACTGAATGGACTGCTCGCGCTCCAGGCCATGCTCGGTAACTCGGACCTGAAAGACGCGCAGAACGTCGTCTACAAGCTCGATAAGGACCTGGAAGGTGCGACCCGATGGTATGTCGCGCGCGACCTCGGTCAGACGTTCGGCCGGACCGGAGTGCTCGACGCGCCTCGGGGCGACATCGAGGTCTTCGAACAGACCCCGTATATCCGTGGCGTGGAAAACGGCAAGGTCCGCTTCGACTACCGCGGCCGCCACAAGGCGCTCTTCGACAACATCACCCCCGCCGACGTGCGGTGGGTCTGTGAGCGTCTCAACGGCCTGACCGATGAACAATGGAAGGATGCATTCCGCGCCGGTGGCTTTGCTGAGGCCGACGCGGCCCGCTTCATCCGGCGGATGAAACAGAAGATCTCCGAGGGCCTCGCCCTCAAGGACAAGTAATCAACCGAATGCCACGCTTCCTCTCCGGCCTCGTCCTCATGCTTTTCGTGTGCGCGCCGGTCGCCGCACCGCTCTTCGCTCAGTCATTCCCGCCCGGGCAGCAGGCTGAGGCCCAGGCGCCCGCGCCCCGGCAGGACTCCGACGATCACCCGATGCATCCTCTCCATGAGATTGACGACGCGATGGTCCGGTTGCCGCTGGCAGCGTTGCTCGGGGCCGCCCTGGCGCTGCGACCGAAGCGGCGCGGCACACCGCCGCGGAGCACTCCTGTCATTCAGACCCAGATCATCCTCGCCGTCGTTGGCGCGGTCATCATGCTTGTGGTCGGCGCCAGCCTGGCGCGTGCGTTCGGCATTGTCGGCGCCGCGAACCTGATACGCTATCGATCGAAGATCGAGGACCCGAAAGACGCGGTCGTCATGTTGTGCGCGCTCGCGGTGGGGCTCGCGGCCGGCGTGGGATTGTACGCGCTCAGTACGTTTCTCCACGGTCTTCCTCGTCGCGGCACTGTGGGTGATCGAGTCCTTCGAGCCGAAAACCGGCAAGAACTTCGACCTGAAAGTGAAGATCGGCAAGAAGACCGACGAACTGCGGCCGAAGATCGAGGAGATTCTGAACCGGTTCAAGTTGAAGTACGAGATCCGCACCACCTCCGACGAAGAGGTGTGCTACGACGTCGAGGTGCCACTCGAGATGAAGACCGATCGTGTGACCAACGCCATCCTCAAGCTGGATCCAGAGGGGCATGCCTCCGTGGACTGGACCGACAAGAAAAAGCCGAAGTAATCCTCACCTGTGAAACTCATCATTCAGCCTGAAAACGGCCTCACGCTGCTGCTCCGCGCGGTCAAGGCCGCAAAGAAGTCCATCGACATCGTCATCTTCCGGTTCGACCGCCTCGATCTGGAGGAAGCACTCGAGGCCGCCGTGGGCCGGGGCGTGGTCGTGCGGGCGCTGATCGCGCATACCAATCGCGGCGGCGAGAAGACGCTGCGCAAGCTCGAGACCCGGATGCTGGCCAAGGGCATCACGGTAGCGAGAACGGCCGACGATCTGCCGCGCTATCACGCCAAGATGCTGCTGGTGGACGGCACACTACACGTCCTGGGGTTCAACTTCACCAGGGCCGACATCGACAAGAGCCGCAGCCTGGGGATCGTGACGCGCGATCCGCGCGTCGTGAAGGATGCCTCGAACCTGTTCGAAGCCGACAGCAACCGCCAGGTCTACACCCCCTCCGATGATCGGTTCGTGGTCAGCCCGGAGACATCACGCGACCGCCTGACCGCTTTCATCAAGGGGGCAAAGAAGCAACTGTGCATCTACGACCCGAAGGTGTCGGATAACGCCATCCAGCGCCTGCTCGGGGAGCGCGCCAAAGCCGGCGTCGAGATCCGCATCATCGGGAAGCTCGAAAAGACGCTCGCGGGCGTCGAAACCCGCAAGCTGAAGAGCCTGCGCCTGCACGTGCGCGCCATGATCCGCGACGGCACGGCCGGATTTGTCGGCAGCCAGAGCCTCCGCAAGCTGGAGCTCGAAGGGCGCCGCGAAGTCGGGCTGATCTTGAGGGACAGTCGCATTGCCGGCAAGATGCTGGAAGTCTTCGAGTCGGACTGGAAGGAAGGGATCGTGACCAAGGACGCGCCCCCGGTTGCCGGCCCGGCGCGGACGAGAGCCGCCAAGAAGGCCGCGGCGAAGAGCAGCCGGAAGAAGACTGGAAAGCGCTAGCGAGAGCATGGAAGAGGGAATAGGGAAAATGGAAAAGTGATTTCAAACGGCAACGGCGCTGAAGCCGCAGCTCTTTTCCATCTTCCCTTTTCCCTTTTCCATTCTTTAATGCCTACTTGCGCCGCGTGATCATGCCTGAGTCGATGACCTTGCCGGTCTGCGAGATGGCGTTGAAGTACAGCTCGTCGCCGATGACTTCGCAGATGACAAAGACCCGCTCGCGCGCATTGGAGGCGGCGGTCAACCCGTGTGGTGTCGATTCCGCCGGCGCGCAGTTTCCCACCCGAGCCGGTCACGAAATAAACGATTCCCTGCTGCGGCTTGATCCGTTCGTAGATGTGGTCGTGACCGGTGAAGACCACGCTGACGTTGTACTTCACGAACAACGGCTCCAGCGCCTCGCGGTGGCGGAGGTGTGACCCGTGCCGCCCACCGGATGAATAGGGCGGGTGATGGAAGTACGGGATCTTCCAGTCTTCGCGCGACCCCTCCAGCTCCTTCTGAAGCCATGCCATCTGTTCGGGCCCGAGGTAGTCGCTCTGGAGGGCAATGAACTTCACGTTCTGCTTCGTGAAGGCGTAATACGGGTTGCCGTCCATGTTGAACAGCTTGTAGTAGCGCTGCTCCGGCGAATCGTGATTGCCCAGGGAGGCGTAGAACTTCACATCCTTGTCGAGCAGCGGTTTGTAGGGCGTCTCGAACTTCCGCTCGAAGTCGCGTGGCCGCTCGGAGCCGTAGATGTTGTCGCCGACGGTGATGACGAATTCGAACGGGTAGCGCGCGTGCACCAGCGCCATTTCTGCCGCCAGGGCCAGTTGGCCGCCCCCGCCGTCGCCGAAATCGCCGAGCACGGCGAACTTCAGGGAGCCCTCGCGATTGGGCATCACGGTGGCGGGCGTGACGGCTTGCTGCTGCGGCGTCTGGGCCGCGGCGACCTGCACCGGGCCACGCTGGGACTGGACGCAGCCGCCAAGCGTGAGGCCGCCCACGAGCAGCGGGCAGATGATCAGCGCAACGATCCGGCGAATGCTCATTAGGCGGGGAAGACCTTGTCCATGTAATCGGCGATCGTGTGCGCGTGCACATCGAGAAGGATCAGCCGGTCACCGATGAACCGATATTCCAGGTCCTTCGGCAGCTTGGGGAGCGCCGCCAGTACCTGGGGCGGCACCGTGGAGAGTGGAATCTCGTCGGGGTAGCGTCCGTTCACTTGGAGACCGACGTTGCCAGGATTCTCGTCGAGAATCGATGCCTTCAACTCGCGTCCCTCGGGGCCTTTAAAGACCCGCGCCAGGACTTCCCGAAAGACCGCCTGTGTAGCGGGGGTAATGATGTCTCCCTGCTTGGCGCCTTTCCGCGCCTGGACTATGAGCTGGGCAAGGGCGTCCTGGTGCTTGTGTATGTTTTCAGGGGTCGTCGCTGTCGGCAGTGCCGGTAAGGTGGCTTCGAGCTTCTCATGCAGAGCGGCATACGCGGTGACGCGCTCGTTGAACTCGGCCAGCCCTTGCGCATCGGCCCCCGACATTGGTCGCGCCGTGTTTGCCGGTGGCTGCACCGCGACAGGGTCGGGCCCCTTGGCGGCCTGCGCACAACCCGACACCGCCACGATCGACGCCGCGAGCAGCGCCGACAACGCTTGCATTCTCACCCTCACCCCCTGTAATTGCCGAACTGTAGTGCGACGCCAAAATCGTGCTCGCGCAGGACGCGGATAGCCTCCTGCAGATCGTCCTTCGACCCGGCCGATACGCGGACCTGATCGGCCTGGATCGCGGCCTGCACTTTCTTCAGCTTGCGCTCCTTCAGGAACTTGATGATCTCCTTGGCGGCCTCCGTGGGGATCCCCTGCTGGAGTGCAATCACACGGCGTACCGTGTCGTTGGCGGCACGCTCGAGTTCGCCGGGGGTGAGGTTTTTCGTCGGTACGCCGCGCCGGACGAGCCGGGTCTGCAGGATTTCCCAGAGCGCCGTCATCTTGAAATCGTTGTCGGCCGTCAATGTGATGCTGTTCTCGACCTTGTTGAAGTCGATGGAGGCCTTCGAGCCTTTGAAGTCGTAGCGCTGGGCGACTTCCTTGTTGGCCTGATTGACGGCGTTGTCGACCTCCTGGAGATCGACGCCGGAAGTAATGTCGAAGGACGCGAGGTTTGCCATAGATCTATGCACGATTATAGTTCGACCGGTTCGACTGTCGAGCGTTCATCGTTCGCTGTCGACTCCAGTCGTCAGATAACAGCGCGGTCCCGGCGACATTTCTTTTAGAATGTCGCTACTCATGATTTCGTTGCCAAAGATCGAGCGTCGCAAATCCAACATCGAAGGCTGGGGCGTATTTGCCTTAGAGCCGATCAACAAAAACAAGCGGATCGTCACCTACGCGGGTGAGAAGGTCAAAAACAGCGTCAGCCTGGACCGCGAGGATCGCTACTTGAAGAAGGGGCACATCTGGTGCTTCAAGCTGAATCGCCTCTACGTCCGAGACGCAGCGGTCGGCGGCAATATCGCCCGCTACATCAATCATCACTGCGCCCCGAACTGCTACACGATCGTCAAGGGCGAGACGATCTGGATCGTGGCGGCGCGCAACATCCGCAAGGGTGAGGAGCTGACCTACGACTATTCGACCGATGGCCCAGGGCACATCCAGTGCCGGTGCACGCCCGGCTGCACGGTGATGCTCTGAAGCCGTAGATGCACGTTCTCTACCTTCACGGCTTCGCTTCGTCGGCCGCGTCCACCAAGGCGAGTTACTTCGCGGCGAAGCTCCGAGAACACGGCATCCCGCTCGAGACGCCGGACCTGAACGAGCCCGATTTCTCGACGCTCACGATTTCGCGGATGGTGGAGCAGGTGACGTCGGTGATCGATCGTCTTCCGCCTGCCACGCCCGTCGTTCTCGTAGGATCGAGCCTGGGCGGGCTGGTCGCGGTGCACGTGGCGCAGAGACGGCCGGACCGGGTCACGCGCCTGATCCTGCTCGCACCGGCCGTGGCCTTTGGCGGCAAGAACACCCGGGCGCTCGGCGATCGTGACCTGGATCAGTGGCGGAGCACCGGCATCACCAACGTCTTTCACTATGGCTATGGCCGCATGGTGCCCATTGGCTACGAACTCTATACCGACGCCTGTGCCTACGATTGCGCCGGGTTGACGCTGACGATGCCAATCCAGATTTTCCAGGGACGCAAAGACACCGTGGTTGCCCCCGCGTCAGTCGAACACTGGGCCGCCACCCTGCCGAACGCCGAGCTCCACATGCTCGACGATGATCACCAGCTTGGTGAGTCGCTCGACTTCATCTGGTCACGGGCCGAGCGCTTTCTGCAACTCTGACCGCGGCGATCGCCGCAGCTACCGGCCATACGCCCGACCTGAAGGTCGGGCCTACCAGCAGATCCCCGAATACTGCGCCGGCACCTGGGCCCGGTCGATGCCCTTCACCCGGAACAGGTCGATGACGGTCTGATCCGGCCGCGTCTTTCGCAGCGCGTCGGCAAACTCCGGCGAGCCGTTGCCGACCACCAGCACATCGGAGTTCTCGATCAAGTCGTCGATCGATTCCGTGAGCAGCGACGACAGGTGGGGAATCTGCTTGTTGATGTAGTCCTTGTTGGCCCCGACCAGCCGCGCAATCGACACGTTCTTGTCGTAGATGCACAGCTGGTAACCCTTGCCAAGCAGGGCCTCGGCGAGAATGACGATCGGGCTCTCGCGCAGGTCGTCGGTGCCGGCTTTGAAGCTGAAGCCAAGCAGGCCGACGCGTTTCTTGCCGGTGTCGGCCACCATTTCGATCGCGTGCTGGATCTGCAGGTGGTTGCTCCCGAGGATCGACTGGATCACCGGCATGTCGAGGTCGAGCTCCTTGGCGCGGTATTGCATCGCGCGCACGTCCTTCGGCAGGCAGGAGCCCCCGAACGCGAACCCGGGCTTCATGTAGTAGGACGACAGGTTCAGCTTCTCGTCGAGACAGAAGATGTCCATGACCTCGTGGCTGTCGATCTCCAGCCGTTTGCAGAGATTCCCGACCTCGTTCGCGAAACACACCTTCAGCGCGTGCCAGGTATTGCTCGCGTATTTGATCATCTCAGCGGTCCGGATGCTGGTAGTCACCATCTCGCCCTGGACCTTCGTGTACAGCGCCTGGGTGGGTTCGACATCCGAGATGTAGTTATGCCCGACGAGTGTCATCGGCGGATTCCGGAAGTCCGCGATCGCCGTCCCTTCGCGCAGGAACTCCGGATTCACCGCGACACCGAAGTCGCTTCCGTACTTCTTGCCGGAGGTCCGCTCGAGCGCGGGGATCACGATGCCGTGCGTGGTGCCCGGCAGCACGGTGCTCCGGACGACAACGACGTGATACGACGCCTTGTCTTTCAGAACCTCACCGATCTGCTCGCAGACGCGTTCCAGGTAGGAGAGGTCGAGGCTGCCGTTTTTTCGACTTGGCGTGCCGACACAGATCAGCGAAAGGTCGGTCGCGTTGACGGCCTCTCGGGTGTCGCTCGTGGCCCGCAGGCGTCCGTCGCTCGTGGTCTCGCGAATGAGCTCGTCGAGGCCCTTCTCGACAATCGGGCTGCGCCCTTCGTTGAGGCTCGCCACCTTGTCCGCATTGACGTCAACCCCGACGACCCTATGACCATCGGCCGCAAATGATGCGGCCGAGACACTTCCGACGTACCCGAGTCCAAACACCGAAACCTTCATCGACTCTCCTCAGCAGCCCCAGCGGTGGTCGATTTTACCGCCTTCGCTATCGGCATCGCGCCGAAATTCTTCAGCCACGCGCCGACGGTCCCGAGCGGGGACGAGGTAGACGTCCTCGTTGGCGACATGCAGCCGCTCGTCATCGATGTTCTGGATGCTGTTGTGCTCGCCCCCCCGCTCAGGAGGCGGGGGGCGGCCAATGATACTCATTGGTTGCCTCATAGAGATGCGGATCGGACGGCTTCAGATACCCGCTTCGGCCGCCTCTGCGCGCAGCACGTGCCGCGCCCGCAGCAGGGTTGCGTAGAGGTCATCGAATGCGCCGACCATTCGTTCGAACGAATACTGCGCGCGCACTTCGCGCTGCGCCGCGCGGCCCATCTCGCGGGCGCGCTCGGGGTGGTCATACAGCGATCGGATCGCGACCGCCAGCGGCTCAGGATCGGAGGGCGGCACCAGGATCCCGGTGCGGCCGGTCTCGACCAGGTCCAGCAGGCCGCCAATCGAGCACGCGACGACCGGAAGGCCCGCGGCCATCGCTTCGATGGCGCCGTTTGGAGACGCCTCCGAGTGTGACGGCAGGACGAATACGTCCGCGGCCGCAAGCAAGGCCGGCACATCTTCCCGATGCCCGAGGAACGCCACGAGGTGATCGACACCACGCGCCCGCGCCAACTCCTCGAGCGCCTCGCGCCTGATGCCGTCCCCAACGATCTGGTAGCGCAGGTTCGGGCAGCTCGACGCGAGCTGTGCGGCTGCGGCGATCAGGGTTTCGTGGTTCTTTTCCGGGCTCAGATTCGCGACGGTGATGACGTTCCGCACGTCGGGCGTCTCGTTCTTTTCCGGATACGCCGAGGCATCGACGCCGTTCGGGATCATGACGACGTCCGTCGATGGAACACTCTCGGTGCGCAGGATGGCGGCGGCTGCCGGGGAGTTGGCGACAACGCGGCTGGCAAACCGGTAGGCAAGCCGTTGCAGCCAGATCTGGCCAGATGGTTTTGCCGGCGGTCAGCTCCCGCCGGCTGCCGATCCGCACCGGCACGCCCGCGATGGCGCCGCCAAGAAGGCCAAAGATGTTCGAGTAGAAATCACACGTGTGCAGCACCGAAATGCGCTCCCGCCGGCACCACTGCGCGAAGCGCCACAGCTGCCTGACGGTGGCGAGCCTGGCAAACCCGAAGACGCGGAACTCTACGACCGACGCGGCGTGGCTGGCGACCTGCGGGAGCCACGCCCCCTCTTTACGCAGGCACACCACGTGAACCTGGTAACGGCCGTCATCCAGACGACGGATCAGTTCGGTCATTTGTCGCTCAGTGCCACCCGGGTCGAAGGACGTCAGGAAGACGGCAACCGGTATTTGTGGCATGGAGTTCACAGCTACCAATCTCAGCAAGCGGGGTGCCACAGACTGGCGCGAATGACGGAGTAGTGGCGGAGGAAAATTAGGTACTGTCAGGGCTACCGGGGCTGTCGGACTTCCACTTTGCGGTTGAGGTATTTGAGGCAGCCCTACTGCGCGTTGAACCGATCGCTGCGTCCCCGGAGGGCGCGCGATTCGGCCGCGCGCCGCAGCGTCGCCGCATCGGCGCCGTGAGTGGGGCAGCACGCGGCACCGACTTCAAACGTCAGCGGCTTGGGAAACCGGTAGTGATTGAGTCGCGTCATCAACCGGTCGATCACGGCGATGGAGTTCTCGAAATCGGCATCGAGCAGCACGACCGACAGCTGGCCCTCGGTGCGCGAGAGCAGGTCCGTCTCGCGGACGTCCCGGCTGATCAGGCGGGCGACATCCTTGATGGCGTCGTCGCGATCCCCATTGCCCTCGCCCGAGGCACCGGCGATGGACGGCTCGAGCACCACGAGCGTCAGGAAGTTCTGTGACCGCACGGCGCGCTTGAGTTCGTTGGTCAGTACGAAGTCAAACGCTTCAGGCGTCAGCACGCGAGAACTCTCGTCGAGGAATGGGTCCGGTGTCATTGCTACGACGCCTTGTCGAACTCCGCTTCTTTGATCTTGTAGAGGAGCGCCTTGTAGCTGATGCCGAGGATTTCGGCAGCCTCACGACGGTTCCAGCGAGTCTGCTGGAGAGTTCTGAATATGAGTTCCCGTTCTGCTTCGCGAGCCGCATGCCGCGCGATGTCCTTCAGTGACCCCGACAGCACGGGTGGTGTTGCGGGCGGTGCCGCGGGCCTGGCCACTGGCGGTGGCGCGCGCGGCTGCCGCAGCGGGTGCAGTGGCAGGTTCGTCGATCTTGCCCTGCAGCAGTGGAATCTCACCCGGCGCCCGTCTGCGGCCGGCGACCGCGTCCGTCAGGTCCCGCCGGAGCGATTCATCGGACCCGAGCACGGTCACGCGCTTGATCATGTTCTCGAGTTCGCGGACGTTGCCGGGCCATTCGTATTCCGAGAACAGGCGGAGCGTCTCGGCCGAGAGCTCGATGCGCGGCCGGTTGTAGTGCTCGGCGTAGCGGTCGCTGAACAGTTTGGTCAGCGCCGTGATCTCGTCACGGCGCTGACGCAGCGGCGGCAGCGTGATGCACACCACGTTGAGGCGGAAGAACACGTCCTCGCGAAACTGGTGATTCGCCACGGCGTGCTCGAGATCGCGATTGGTTGCCGTCAGGATTCGGACGTCGACGTGGACGTCGCCGCGACCGCCAAGGCGCGAGAACTCGCCATCCTGCAGGACCTGGAGAAGTTTCGACTGCAGCGGCAGCTGCATCTCGCTGATCTCGTCAAGGAACATCGTCCCGTGGTTGGCGAACTCGAACTTCCCAGGCTTCTGCTGCATGGCCCCGGTGAAAGCGCCGCGTTCGAATCCGAAGAGCTCCGATTCGAGCAGCCCGGTCGGGAGCGCCGCGCAGTTGACCTTCACGAACGGGCGCTGCCGCCGCGGCGACGCCTTGTGGATGGCGCGTGCGACCAGCTCCTTGCCCGTGCCGCTCTCGCCGCGGACGAGGACCGTCACGTCGGTATCGGCGACGCGGCGAATGAGGTCGTGAACCTCACGCATCTTCTCGCTCGTCCCGAGCAGCTCGCCGACGTCGCCCTGTTGAGAAGAAGGCTTCACGCCGTCCTGTTGAGCAAGGCCAGTGCCACGATGGAAGTTCTTTCCCGTACTTGAGAAGCGTGCGGTGTGTATCGATTTGAAACGGTCGTGCTGGAGGTGAATCAGGCGCGGCTGATGCCGCACTCCTTGATCTTGTTCAGCAACGTTTTGTAGCTCACCCCCAGAATCTGTGCGGCTTTCCGCCGATTCCAGTGGACCTGTCGCAGTGTCTGCTCGATCGCGGCTCGCTCGGCTTTGATCGACGCCGCCTTGGCGACCGACGCGAGCGACCCGCCGGTCTCTTCAGCGACCGGCTCGATCTCGTCAGGGGCGTCGAGCGGCTCCGGTTCCACGATTGGGGGTGGCGGGTAACTTATTGGCCCCCCCATTCCCGCCGGCATCCCAACGGCCGCGTAGGCGGGGGCGCCCGCCGCGGCTCCCGCCATCACCGCCGTCGCCGCGACCCGCTGCATGTTCTGTTCGATCTCGCGAACGACGAGATGCTCGTCCTGCAGGATGACGACGCGCTTGATCATGTTCTCGAGCTCGCGGATGTTCCCGGGCCATTCGGTACTGCAGGAACATCTGGCGGAGCGGCTCTGAGACCGGCTTCAGCGGCCGGTTGTACTTCTTGGAATACCGGGCCGTGAAGAAATCCGTCAGCGTCGGGATCTCGTCGAGACGTTCGCGCAACGCTGGAACTGTGAGCTCGATCACCTTGAGGCGGTAATAAAGGTCCTCGCGGAATTCGCCGCTCAGCATCATCTTCTCGAGGTCCCGGTTCGTTGCCGCGACGATGCGGACGTCCACATTGATCCGCTTGTTACTGCCGAGCTTGGTGAACTCGGCGTCCTGCAGCACGTGCAGCAGCTTGGCCTGGAGGGCCGGCTTCATTTCACCGATCTCGTCCATGAACAGCGTTCCGGTATCGGCCTGCTCGAACTTGCCGATTCGAGTCGTCGCCGCGCCGGTGAACGCCCCGCGTTCATGCCCGAAGAGCTCGCTTTCGAGGAGTTCGGCCGGAAGGGCGGCGCAGTTCACCTTCACGAACGGGCGGTGCTTGCGCGTCGAGCGCTGGTGAATCGCGCGCGACACCAGCTCCTTGCCGACGCCACTTTCCCCGCGAATCAGAACGGTGACATCGCTGTCGGCGACCTGCTCGACGACCGTCGCGATATTCCGCATCTTCTCGCTGTTGCCCCAGACCGAGCGATCTTCGTCATCACTGAGCTGCTGGCGCAACTCGCTCAATTCAGAGACCAGCCGGTTCTTCTCGATCGCGTTCTTGATGGCAACGTCGAGGGCGATCTCGCCCAGCCCCTCGGGATCATCGGGCTTGACCACGTAGTCCGCGGCGCCGAGCCGCACCGCTTCGACGATGGTGGAGGCCTGATTCCTGCCGGACAGCATGATGACCTGCGCCTCGGGTCGAGACGTCTTGAGGGCCCGCAGTGTGGCGAGCCCATCGAGCCCCGGCATCATCACGTCGAGCAAGATCACATCGGGTGCTTCTGCCTGCTTCATCGAAGCAAGCAGTTCGTCGCCACGGGTATAGCAACGAGCCTCGTAGCCACGCAAGGAAAGAAACGTGCGTAGGTACGCGGAAAAGGACGAGTCGTCATCAACGATGGCGACGTAGGGTTTTCTCATCAAACAACCTGTTTGCGGTTCTGGCCGCGCTGAACTGTGTAGGAAACGTCACACATCCGAGACACGGTGGTCATTGGTATTCAAGAGTTGTACCTCAACGGCGCCGGGCCAGCAAGGTATCGCGCCGCTTACAGGCGTGGGAGCAGTACGACAGCGCCCGCGTTGATTTCGCCTGGGGGAGCGTAGATCTTGCCGCCGTGTCGTTCGATGACTCGCCTGGCGATCGCGAGGCTCAGGCCCGATCCTCCACGCCACTCGTTGAATCGGTCGAGCGAGGCGGGGTCGGCCGACGCAATCGCATCGATCGTCTCCGGCTCGCCGATCGCCAGCCTCGATACCGGGGTACCCTCGAACTCTCCGGACGATCGCCGCAGGATGAGGCGATCGCTCGTCACGACCTCACGGCGCAATGCGACCAGGAGGGCCGTGAGCGCCGTTCGCAGCCGCGCGGCGTCGCCAGATAGCCGAGCGGGGCCGGCGTCATCCACGACCACGCTGACTTCGCGGTCGGGAAGGGCGGGCACGGCATCGGCAGCCCCTGCCACCACCTCGGTGAGATCCAGGGTGGCAGCGTTGAAGGCGGCCGTGCCTCCTTCGAGCGCCGAGAGGTCGCTCATTTCCGTGACCAGGGCCGACAGCCGGCCGCAGGATTTTTCTGCTTCTTCCAGGAGCTTGCGCTGCTGGTCGCTGATCGGGCCGGCGCGTTCCTTCAGGACCATCCGGATGTATCCGGCCACCACCGTGATCGGCGTGCGGAACTCGTGGACAGCGAGGGACAGCAACTTGGGCCACCGCGGCTCGCCAGGTTCGAAGGCCATGACCGCATTCTTGCCCAAGCATGACCTGCATGGGAAGCTCTGGAGCGCGTCCGGGGTTCAGGTCAACATAGAATTGACAGGAGCACCATGCTGATCAAAACCAAGCCCTTCATACCGGGTTCCGAAATCACCGACGAGAAGCACTATCTGCAGCGACGTGACTTCATGAGGCTGGTTGGGGGCGCCGCCATCGTGGCCGGAGCCGCGCCGTGGCTGCAGGCCTGCGGCGTCGATCCCGAGGCCGCTGACTTCGCCGGCACGCCGGGCCCGGCCGTGGCCCCCGGCCAGACGCCTCTCGCGAATGTGAAGCCCAAGGTCATCAGCACGACCGAGAAGCTCAATTCGTTTGAAGACATCACCACCTACAACAACTTTTACGAGTTTGGAAACGCCAAAAACGATCCGCGCCAGTATGCCGGCAAGTTGACGACGAGCCCATGGAAGGTGAAGATCGACGGCCACTGCAACAAGCCGGCTGACTACCATCTCGAGGACCTCATCAAGCCGCACCAGCTCGAGGAGCGGATCTACCGCCTTCGCTGCGTCGAGGGCTGGTCGATGGTCATCCCCTGGATCGGGATCCCGCTCGCGAGCGTGTTGAAGGCGGTCGAGCCGACGTCGAAGGCCACGTTTGTCAAGTTCACCACCCTTCTCCGTCCCGCGGAGATGATCGGGCAGAACGACAGGTCGTCGCTCGAGTGGCCTTACACCGAAGGCTTGCGGCTGGACGAAGCGATGCACCCGCTGTCCATTCTTTCGGTCGGCCTCTACGGCAAGACGCTGATGAATCAGAATGGCGCGCCCATACGCCTCGTGGTGCCCTGGAAGTACGGCTTCAAGAGCATCAAGTCCATCGTCCGCATCGAGCTCGTGGATCGCATGCCGGCGACTGCCTGGAACCAGTTGTCGCCCGACGAGTACGGCTTCTATTCCAACGTGAACCCCCTCGTGGATCATCCCCGCTGGAGCCAGCGGACGGAGCGGCGGATCCCCAGCTTCTTCAAAGGCCGGCAGACGGAGATGTTCAACGGATACAGCGAGGTCGCCTCGATGTACGCCGGCATGGATCTGCGGAAGTTCTACTAGTCCAGTCTGTGCAGCGCCTTCCGAAAGCCCTGGTCTTCGTCGCGGCGTTGCTTCCAGCTGCCTATCTGACCTACGGCCTCTTCACCGACGGCCTCGGCGCCAATCCGGCCGAGGCGCTGCAGACGCAGACCGGGATCTGGGCGCTCCGGTTCATGGCCCTGACGCTCGCGGTCACGCCGGTCCGTCGATTGACCAAGTGGAACCAGGTCATTCAGTACCGGCGCATGCTGGGGCTGTTCACCTTCTTCTACGCGTTCCTGCACCTGCTCACCTACGCCGTTCTCGATCGGTACTTTGACTTTGCCGGGGTCTGGGAAGACGTCGCAAAGCGTCCGTTCATTACGGCCGGGATGATCGCGTTCGTGTTGATGGTGCCGCTCGCGATCACCTCCACCAAGGGATGGATCCGGCGCCTCGGCCGGCGCTGGCAGTCGCTGCATCGTCTCATCTATCTGAGCGCAATTGCGGCAGCCGTTCACTACCTGTGGAAGGTCAAGATCATCGCGGGTTCGCCGGTCTATTACGCGCTGCTCATCGGCGCGCTGCTCGCCTTCCGCATCGTCTGGCAGATCAGGACGCGCCGGCCGAAACCGGCCGTGCTGCCCCGAACCTAGCTTTTTATGGCCTTTTTGGCTGACCGTCCGCTGTTCCTGCTGCCAATTCACCCCCTAAAGTGCCACTTGCCTGAAAATCGTAAACCCGGCCGTTCGCGATGCGGCTACCCTTGCCCCCATGCATAAGCCGCTCAAATACGCCGAAAAGGTCCTCACAGTTACCGCGACTGCTGGATGGAAGCTTTTTAGCGCCGCCAACAGGATCATCCCCGCGGGTACGCCCTTTACCCCGGTCTGGTCGGACCTGCCGCTCCTCAAGTCCACCGAGAAGGTCAAGCCGCCGCTCGGATGGCCGCGTGAGACCGACTCGCTCTGTCCGGTCTGCGTCCGCGAAGCGCGCCAGGAAATCCTCGACGGCAAGCGCGACTACAAGATCTTGTTGAACGAGAAGATCGGCGAGATCAAGGCCAACATCATCGAACGTGACGGCAAGATCCTGATGGTCAAGGACTGCCCGATCCACGGCCACTTCGAAGACGTGATGGCGATGGACCCGGCGTTCTTCAAGCATCTCGAGGACTCGTTCCCCGGCAGCGACATCCGTTCACACAACGACGAGAAGCTGCACAACCACGGCACCAGCACGATCAAGTACGGCCGCGGCGCGGTCCTGACCATCGACCTGACCAACCGCTGCAACATGATGTGCGATCCGTGCTTCATGGACGCCAACCAGGTCGGCTTCGTTCACGAGTTGTCGTGGGAAGACATCAAGACGCTGCTCGACAACGCCGTCTCGATCAAGCCGCGCCGGCAGATGTCGGTCCAGTTCTCGGGTGGCGAGCCGACGATGTCGCCGCACTTCCTCGACGCGGTCCGTTACGCGCGCAAGGTGGGTTACACCTCGGTGCAGGCGGCAACCAACGGCATCGAGTTCGCGAAGAAGCCGGAGTTCGCCAAGGCGGCCGCCGAGGCCGGTCTGCGTTACGCGTACCTGCAGTTTGACGGGATCGGCAACGCCGCCAACTCGCATCGCCTGGTCGGCAACCTGTTCGACGTCAAGCTCCGCGCCATCGAGAACCTGCACAGCGCGGGCGTCGATATCGTGCCGGTCGTCACGATTGTCAACGGCGTCAACAACGAGCAGGTCGGCCGGATCATCCAGTTCGCCCTCGACAATCCGAAGAAGATCAACTTCCTGTCATTCCAGCCGGTGTCGTTCACGGGCCGCGATGAGGAAGTGACGGTCGAACGCCGTGAGGCGCAGCGCTACACGCTCTCGCACCTGGCGCACGATGTGAAGAAGCAGATGGGGATCGGTGAACCGACGCGCGACTGGTTCCCGATCTCGTTTGTCGGCACCTTCACCGATTGGGCCGACATCGTCCATGGCCCGACCGAGAAGTGGGGCAACCTGACCTGCGGATGCCACCCCAACTGCGGCATCGGCATGGCGCTGATGATCGACAAGGAAACGCGCGAGGCGGTGCCGGTGACGGCGTTCCTCGATTGCCCGCAGCTCGCCCGGGACATTCGCTCGGTGAACGACGCCGCCCGGGGTCGCCACGTATCGTTGTTCGCGATGGGGCTGGCGCTGCTCAAAAACTACGACCCGATGAAGTCGCCGCGGCACTTCCGGATCATGGACCTGTTCAAGAAGTTCGACAAGACGTTCGGCGCGACGGGTGCGAACTACGGCAAGGTGTCGGCCGATCGTACGATCGAAGATATCCGCTTCCGCCGCCAGGACCGGTGGAACTTCCTGTTCATCGCCGGCATGTGGTTCCAGGATCTCTTCAACTACGACTTCCGCCGCACGGAGCGCTGCATCATCCCGTATGCGACGCAGGAAGGGGAGATCAGCTTCTGCGCCTACAACACCGGCATCGGCTGGCGGAACATCATCGAGAAGATGCACATGACGGCAACGCTCACCAAGTGGTACGAGGAGCACGGCCGTCACGACATCTACGCCGGCGGGAAGAAGGTGGCGCTCGACACGACCGCGCACAGCCTGATCCTCGATCCCGAGGCGGTTGCAGCCGGCAAGCAGACCGACCTCGATCAGGTGGGGATCGCCAAGAACGCACGCGAAGAGAAGCTCCGCGCCCGGGCCGCCAAGAAGCTGGATCCCGAGCAGGAGAAGATGGCCGAACTCTATCGGCAGCACGTGCTCAAGGAGCAGCCGACGCTGAAGATCCAGGGTCTCGGCGGCACCAAGAAGCCGGTGCAGGACGTCCTGCACGACAAAACGAAATAGATCTTCGCTCAGGGTGCGGGGGGCTTCGCTGCCTGCCCGCCGAAGCCTTGGCGAAGGCGGGAGGGTGCGGGTAACCGGACTGAGGGTGCGGGCACCTCACGCTGAGGGTGCGGGTTACTTACGCTGAATGTGCGGGCCGCGCGGACACTGTTCGCGCGGCCTTTTCTACGTACCGAGCCTGCCGCGCCGTAGCGCGCCAGTGCATCGCGATCGGCGTCGCCGCCACGACGGCTGTGACGACACTGGCCAACGCGGTCCTGCTGCGCCCGGTGCCGTTTCCTGGGCAGCGGTTTACGAGCGGCTCGCCCGCGCAGTAGCCGCAGTTCCGGGTGTGACGGCGGCTGGTCTCGCGGCGCCGACGCTGCCGCCGTGGGATCCGGGTCGCGGCCGTGTCCGGTTCACGGAGCTGCGCGAGGCCGGCGTCGAAGAGGGCCTGCCCGCAGGTGTCCACATGGCGAATGAAGGGCTTCTGCCGTCGCTCGGGATACAGCTGCTTGCGGGACGCAACTTCCATCCATCAGAGGCGGCGAACGTCGCCATCATCAGCCGCAGCCTGGCGGCGCGGATGGGCGGCGACGCCGCCGCCCTTGAACCGTCGTTGAGGTGATGCCCCAGAACCATGGCGATCCCGCCGGGGCGTTTCGAGTCGTAGGCGTCGCGAGGGATGTTGCCTGCGACGGCGGTTTCGATTGCAGCCGCGACGTCCGGTGATCCGTCCGCCCTGATCGATGCCGTCCGCAGGAGCATCGGCGAGGTTGCGCCGGGCTCCGCGGTCCACTGGACTGGGACCATGGCGGACGAGATCGCCCTCGAGTACGCGCCGGCACGCTTCTACGGCGTACTGGTCACCGCGTTCTCAGCAAGTGCGTTGCTGCTGACGAGCGTCGGGCTCTTCGCACTGCTGTGGCACACGGCCGCGGCGCGGACCGGTGAGATGGGCCTCCGTCTCGCACTCGGGGCACGGCGGGCCGGCATCGCCTGGCTGCTGGTTTCAGCCGGTGCGCGTCCCGTGTTGCTGGGTGTGGGGATGGGATTGCTCGGTGCGCTGTGGTGCGCGGACTGGATGACCGGGTTCCTGTATGACGTGCCCGCCATGGATCCACTCTCATTTGCGGGGGCGACCGCATTGCTCCTGGTCGTGTGCCTCGGCGCCTCGTGGCTGCCGGCGCGCCGTGCCGCATCCGTCGATCCGCTGGTAGCACTGAAAACTGAGTAGATCCAGGGATCAGCGCGCCTGATATACGGCGTACGCCACGATGATGGCGATCAGGATCAGCACGATCCGGGCGACACCCATCATCCTGGTGTTCGCGACGTGGCGGGTGCCTTTTGGCTTGATGCCAGTGACGGCGGCAACGACGGCGATGAGGGCGGCGAGCAGGAGCCAGGAGAGCCAGGTCATGCCGGGGAGCATACCCGCCTTTTCAGTTGACGGCGCGGCGCACCATGCTTACATTGTAAGCGTATGTCGCAAACCACCGGACTTGGAGAACTCGAGGTCCTCCTGGTGCTCGCCATCCTCCATCTCACCGAACACGGCAGGGAGGCCTACGGCTCCGTCGTGAAAGGCGAGGTGGAGCGCCGGACCGGACGCGAGATGCCCCGGGGGTCCATCTATGTCACCCTCGATCGGCTCGAGGACAAAGGGCTGCTGTCCTCGACGGAAGGCGCCGTCTCGGCGGAGCGAGGGCAACGCCCCAAGCGTTTGTTCACCGTCACACCCCATGGTCTGAAAGCGGTCAAACACTCGTTGACGGTGCTGTCCCGCATGCAGCGCGGCCTGGAAGGTGTGCTGGGTACGACGCGATGAGCGAGTGGATCTGGCGCCGCACGGAACGGATTCTTGCGGCCCACGTGCCCCCCACACGGCTGCCTGCGGTGCTCGGTGACCTTGCCGAGGAGTATGCAGCGCAGCAGGCGGCAAACGGTCGTTGGCGTGCGGCAGCCTGGCTCATTCGCGAAACACGCTCTCTCGCGCGAGCCTACAAGGACGCGAGAAAACTAAGTCCTGGATCCCGTGCTCCATATTTTTCCCGCGACGAATTCGTGCATGCATGGCGGGCGCTGAGGGCGCGTCCCGGCACTCCGGCCCTCTGCACGCTTCTCCTCGCGCTCGGCATCGGTCTCGTCACCGCCATGTTCAGCGTCGTCGACTCGATGATGCTTCGGCCGGTGCCATTCCCCGATCCGGACCGCCTGGTCCGACAGGGCTTCGGCCGGTTCGAACCGGCCGTCATGAACGCGTGGAACGCGAGCGGACTGTTCGAGTCGGTTGAAGCGGTCAGCGAAGCCGCCTTCGGGCTGGACGGCGCGCCTGGAGTTCGACTGGCCGGTGCATTCGTCACTCCTGGCGTTTTCAAAATGCTCGGCGCCACGCCCAAGTACGGGCGGGCCTTCACTGAATTGCCGCCTCTAAGTACTGCCGGTGACGAGGTGATCATCTCGGAAGGTATGTGGCGATCCGTCTTCGGCGCGGACAGGACCCTCCTCGGGCGCCAGATCCGGACCGACGGCCAGGCGCTCACGGTCGTCGGCATCATGCCGGTTGATTTCCGCTTCCCGACGCCGGCGACGGTTCTGTGGCGGCAGTTCGATTCCTCGCCTGCGCCGCGTGTCGTGACGATCTACGGCCGCCTCCGGCCTGGCGTGCCGCGACAAGCCGTGGAGGCGCCTCTTGCCGCGATCGCGACGCAGCACGCCAACTTGCCGCGGAACTATCGCGGCACGCCACCCGTGTCCGCGGTGCTGAGCACGTCGTTCACCACGCCTACCCGGCAGGCGCTCGCGGTGCTCATGGGCGGCGTGATGCTGGTGTTCCTCGCCCTCGCCGCCAACGTCGTCATCCTGCTGCTGTCGCGACTCGCGCAGCGCCATCACGAGATCGCCACGTGTGCGGCTCTTGGCGCGTCACGTTCCCGGTTGCTCCGGCAGATGGCGCTCGAGCACATGTTCATCAGCGCGATCGGGATCGCGCTCGGCGTGACCGTCGCCTGGGTGATCGCGAAGGCATTCCCCGCCTACTTCCTCGGTCGCACTCTGAATGTCGTGGATATCGACGCGCGGGCCCTGGCCGCCGCCTCGCTCTGCGGCAGCGTGGCGGCGTTCAGCGCGGGACTTGTTCCGGCCTGGATGGCAAGTCGCCACGATCCCGCTGCGGTACTTCGGGGCGCCGAGCCGGGACGGTCCCCAAGTCCGTCGAGGCTTGCCACCCACGGTCTTCTGGTGACCCAAATCGCGCTGGCGGCCGCCCTCCTGGTCGGCACGACAGTCCTCATTCGTTCCTTCGTCAACTTGATGATCACCGATCGCGGATTGTCGGTCGATGGCGTGGTCCGGGTCCGCGTCAGCGGGATGGACGAGGCCTTCGCAACCTCGAACGCGATGGCCCATGGCCTCGATGCGATCCGTCGGAGTGTCGCCGTGTGGCCAGAGGTTCGGGCGTCCGCGCTGTCACGCGAGCTCCCGCCTCTATCGCAGGGTGCCGGCGGCGAGGCACGCGCCGAGGGGCTCGACGGCTATCGCGTCAGCCCTGAATTCTTCGCTGTCTACGGCATTTCAATCGTTGCCGGACAGGTGTTCGATCCGGACGGACGTCTCGACGAGATCGTTGTCGGTGAGCGGCTCGCGGCACAGCTCTGGCCAGGAGAGAACCCCGTAGGGCGCATCTACCGGCTGCCGGGTGCGCCGGCCAGGCGAGTGATCGGGGTCGCGCGGGAGATCAGTCTTCCGGCTCTGGACGCTGATCTGGATCGGCCGGAGTTCTATCTCCCCTTGAACAACACGTCCCGCACTCTCTACCTCAGTCTCCGTTGCGTCGGCGCCTGCCCCGATCCGCGGACGATCGATGATCGATTGCGCCGGATCCATCCGGCGCTCACCGGACGGCTGATGGCAGCTGGCGAGGACGCCTACGCCGCTCAGCTCGAGCTTCCACACGCAATCGCCCAGGTGTCTGGCACGTTCGCGGTGGTCGCCTTAGTGACTGCCGCCTGTGGTCTCTTCAGCGTTCTCTCCTACATCGCTCGCCGTCGTCGTCGTGAGTTCGGGATTCGGCAGATGCTCGGGGCCTCGCCGCGCCAGCTTCGTCAATTGATCCTTCGCCAGGGAGTGCGGGTCCTTTCTCTCGGCCTCGGTGTTGGCGCCCTGGTCGGATGCGCAGCCGTCCGGCTGCTCGGCTCACTGCTCTATGGTGTGACCGCTCTGGATCCGCTGACCTGGGCGCTGCCGCTCGTGCTCCTGGTGCTCACCGCCTTCGCCGCCATGTGGCGTCCGTGTCGCATGGCCGCGTGCGTCAATCCCGTGATGCTGATTCGAGAGGAGTAGAGATCATGTTGTTCCCGAGCGCCGCTATGATCGCGATCGTCGTACTCGCACCATTTGTCCAGGTCGCTCAAACGTCCAATCCGCGGACGCAACCTGAGACGGCAGTGAAGGAAGGCATCCGCCTTCTCGAAGCGGGGAAGCACGCGGAGTTTCTCAAGACGTTTGCCCGACCGAGTGAGGTCGAGGAACTTGTCGCAAAGAGATCGATTGAAGAACTGGCCGCTGAGTTCGGAGAGAAGCGGGCGCCGGACCTCCTCGCCGCCCTGCGCGCCGCATCGACGATGAAGCCGACGATGTCGGCGGAAGGAACGCGCGCAGAGTACAGCTTCGAGAAGCCGTTCGGCCGGGAGAGACGAATCTCGATGGTCAAGATCGGGGAGTTCTGGTACCTCCGCTGACACCTGCGTATTGACTTTGATGGTGTACTAGTCTAAGTAGTACACCATCGTGCTGCCCTTCACGATCGCTCTTCGATCCGGCGAACCCATCTTCGACCAGGTGGTCTACGCGGTCACCCGTGCCGTGGTGACAGGGCAGCTCCGCACTGGGGACAGCTTTCCATCCGTTCGAGCGCTCAGCCTCGAACTGAAGATCAATCCCAACACGGCTCACAAGATCGTCGCGGCTCTCGTCGAGGACGGCCTGCTGGACGTGCGTCCTGGCATCGGCACTGTGGTGACCGACGTCTTGCAGCGGCGCGGCGGCAGCTTCGGAATCGACGACGAAGTCGAACGCCTGGTGATCGAGGCCCGGCGCGCAGGGATGACGCTTCAGCAAGTGATCACGGTCGTTCGCGACCATTGGGCGCGGACCTCGCGCCGCGCCGGGTGAGTTTTGAGGAGCCATGACACGACCAGCCATTGAAACCCACGGACTCTCGCGCACCTTCGGGAGCCTCGACGCGGTGCGCAGCCTGGACTTGCAGGTGCCTGCCGGCAGCATCTTCGCGCTCATCGGTCCGAATGCGGCCGGCAAGACGACAACGATCAAGATGTTGATGAATCTGGTGCGCCCAACGGCAGGAAGCGCCTCGGTACTGGGTGTGCCGCCCCGGTCGCTGAGTGCAACGGAGTGGCAGCGCATCGGTTACATCTCCGAGAATCAAGACCTCCCCGGCTGGATGTCGCCGGCGCAGTATTTCGCGTATTGTCGCCCCTTCTATCCCGCGTGGGACGACGAGCTGTGCACGCGCCTCCAGGCCTCCCTGGGGCTCATCTCGCGCGTGGCGCTGAAAGCCTCATCGCGCGGGACGAGGATGAAGGCGGCCCTGCTTTCCTCGCTGGCGTACCGTCCGGACCTCGTAGTGCTCGACGAGCCCTTCTCCGGCCTGGATCCGGTCGTCCGCGAAGAGTTGGTGCGCGCCCTGCTGGGCGTACCTCGCGAGCGCGAGTCGACGGTGCTGGTGTCCTCGCACGACGTCGATGAAGTGGAGAGGCTGGCCGACTGGGTGGGCTTCCTGTGCGAGGGCCGGCTGATCTTCGCTGAACCGGTCGAATCCCTGTTGAACCGTTTCCGATTGATTGAAATCGTCCCTGATGACGCCGCCAGGGTTGCGCCGGAGACTTTTCGGTCGCTGGCCGGGTGGCTACCTCGCGGCACGGCCGGACGGACGTTGCGGTTCGTGGACACTGCCCACAATCCCGCCGACGCGCAGGCGCGCATCGCATCGGCATTTCCGAATGCATCGGTTCACGTTTCAAACCTGAGCCTGCGCGACATCTTTATGACGCTTGCGGGTGCAGGCGCGCCGGTGGAGGTTGTATGAGGTTGATTCTGCACCTCGTGCGGGCTGACGCGCGACGGTTTGCGATCCCGATCGCACTCTGGATCGCCGTCACGATCGGCGGCAGCACGATGGACGGCTTTGGGCCGGCGATGACCGCCGAGCAGGACGGCCGCCGGGCGTTCGTGATGACGATGCTGACCGGCTGGATGACCGCGACCGGACTCGGCATGACCCTGGTCGCGCTGGTCATGCAGCAGCACCCCGCCGTCGGCAGCAACGCATGGTGGATGACCCGGCCCGTGACGCCGCGGCTCCTGCTCGCCTCGAAGCTTCTTCTACTCACGCCGGTGGTGCTCGGCGTGCCGCTAATCTGTGATGCGGTCCTGATGGCCGTTCACGGTATCTCTGCCGGTCAGATGTTGCGGGTGCTGATCGAGTGGGCAATTGTCGGCATGGTGGCTCTGGGGCTCGTGATGGTGGCAGCTGCGCTGACGACCTCGTTGGCCCGATTCGCCTTGCTGATCGGCGCGTCGCATGATTGCCGTGATGTTCACCCTCAACATCGCGATGTCGATCGCGCTCGCTGATTCCGCGCCGTTCCAGGTATGGCGTGGGAGCGCTTACGCTGGCGCGTTGATCTCGAGGCCGGAGGATCCGACGCCACTCGTCATCGCTTGGAGCGTGCTTGATCCTTGCGGCCCTGTGGCTGTTGCACACGCTCTACACGCGGCGCGCGCGCGGGCGGGCGGTGGCAATCGGGGTGATCGGTGGTGTGGTAGCGCTCGCCGCCGCGGTTGCGTGGCCGTGGCCGATCCTGCACGCGGGCGCCGGCAGCACCGGCCTGGGCAGCGACGGCGGGCCCATTGCGGCTCGAAGGGCCGCCGCAGCGTCTTTACTTCGACAATGCCGGGTTCCAGCAGGATTCACGGCCGCGGTGGCGAACCGGGTACGCGCGAGTCTACGTGAGCGGCGTTCCTGAAGGTTGGTTCGCGGTCGCTCGGCTTCGCCGGGGCACGCTCGAATTCAAGGGCGGCTCGATAACCTCAGGGCCGTTCAGGTTCGTGACGACAATGACGTCGTCTGAGCCCGCCATGACGTCGCCCGATCGGGCACTCAGGCAGGTTCTGGGCGTCGCGGACGTGAGCGGCTCGAACATCTCGGGCGACACCACGCTGCCTGTTGTCTCTACTCTTGCGGCCAGATGTCCCGGCGGAAACGCTAGAGGCAACGTACAGTGGGAGAGTTCGATATCGACCTGCTCCAGTATCAAGAGGCCGGGGTGCTGCCGCTGCGAGGCCGGGCGGCAGTCTTTGAGGATGGCTCACACCGTTTGGTGATCGAGGACGTGCAGAGCCTGGATCGCGGGCCGGAGCTTCGGGTGCGGACCTCCCGGGCGACAGCCGCGCTCGACCGTCAGGTCGCCTCCGGCATATACTATTACCTGCGGAACCGCCAGGCGGGCGAGGCGCTCGGCGGCAAGCTGCAGCCATGGAGTTACGCACCGATCCCCGGCCAATTCGTGGTCGGGCGCTATGGCCTGCTCGGCAGCCCGTTCGGGTTTACCCTGGGCTCGGGTTACCTGCGATTCCCGTCCACGGTCTGGGCGCAGCTCCGATCGTCGCTGGCCCGGATGGCAGTTATCGATGGACCGACGACAACTGGCTGCAGGGAGCGGAACTCGTCATCATCAAAGCGGTTGATTCCGGCACTGTCGTCAGGCGACTCGAACTGAAAGGGTTGACGGTGAACCCGCGGTAACAGCTGCCCGACCGGGGGAGAGCACGGCAAACAAGTTGATGCCATACGCCGCAAGCTGGATCGCCAGGCTGCCGAGCGTCATCCACACCGGCACCGGTGTCGGCACCAGGCCGCCGTCGAGGATGATGGAAAACGCCGCGCCTGCGGCCACCAGCGCTCCCCACTCATAGAGGCGCTGGCGCTCGGCGGCGATCAGCGTCAACAGCCAGAGCGTGCCGACGAGACCGTAGGCATCCGGCACAAACGGGCTGCGGAACGACGCCAGGCTCAGGAGTCCAAGCCAGAGTTGGGCGTGACGCAGTCGGATCAGCGATGGATCCGCGGACGTCTCTGTCAGCCGCTGAAGCCGCCGCGCGCCGATGACCGCCACCACCATCAACAGCACCGCGTAGACCGACGATGCGAGGTTGGCGGCCGCCGCGGTCGTCCCCGGCACCCCGAGGGCGCGAAGCTTCGTGACCAGTCCGTAAACACTCTGGTTGACGGGCGCCATGTCGGCGTTCTCGATCCAGAAGAACGCCTGGCCGGAATCGATGCGGGGCAGCTGGTAGTAGACGAAGTCCACGAACGGTTTGGTGCCGACCGCCAGCAGCGCGAGCGCGATGACGACGACGGCGGTGGCGACCGTTGCTGCGACAGCCTTCCACTGTCGCTGCATGAGGAGCACGATCCCAAGCACGCCCGGGAAGATCTTGCTGACGGCGCAGAAGCCAAGGGCGAGTCCGCCAAGCAGTGTAGGGGCGGTTCGTGAAGCGCCCCGTGCGGCGAACGCCACCATCCCGAGAATCGCCAGCGGAAACGCGGTCAATTGGAAATTGCCCGCCTGGAGCGCAACGCGCGTCGTCGGCGCGAGGAAGATCAGCGGAATGCACATCGCCGCCACCGCACCGCGCGTGCCGCCGATCCAGGTGGCCGTCACGATGAGCCCACCGAGCAGCACGACCATCTGGATGACGAACCACACCGTCCGCACGGTAAAGAAATCGAGTCCCGCCTTCTCGGCGGCCGCAGGGAGGATGAGAAAGGCGGGCGGGTACTGATAGAGGTCCACTTCGAATGTGCCGATGTAGCGCGATCCAAGCGTGCCCTGTGCGGAAACCTGCGAGTAGACCGCTGGATCGAAGATGTTGGCGCCAGACGGCGCCAGGCGCGCCGCCTCTGTATAGCTGCTCAAGCAACTGTGATTCCGAAAGAACTCACGATCGAGAACGGAGTAGCTCGTTCGGCTCTCGTCCACCATGTAGATGGCGAGGCGCGGCGGTATAGCCGGCGGCCAGCAGCGTGGCGATCACCAGCAGGACGCGCACGATCGGGTGAAGGTCGCGGAAGGCGCGACGCAGAGTCGGCATCGGTAGTCGTCCCTTGTATCTCAATAGACGGCGCGCTGCCGCGGTGGACGATTCGCCAGTTGGAAGGCGGGCTCCGGTTCCCGGCGTGATTCGATCATATCGGCCATGTATTGGCCGATCGCCGGACCGTGCTTGAAACCATGGCCGGAGCCGCCGCCCGCGATCCAGACGCGATCGTGACCGGGGAGTTGATCGAGCAGCAGGTGGCCGTCGGCCGTGTTCTGGTACTGGCAGACGCGCGACTCGAGCAGCGGTGCGCCGGCGAGTGCCGGCAGGTGGCGCTGCAGCACCTCCCGCACCCGCGCAATGGCCGCCGCGTCGACGGACCGATCCATCGTCTCCGGATCCGCCTGCGGGCCGTGCGCATCGAAGGCCACCTTCACGCCACGATGCTCGAGATCCGGTAGCCCATAGATGCCATCATCGAACGCCACCCACGCCGGCATTTGATCCGGACCGAACCGGTCGTCTCCTGGTGGCGTACCGAAGAAGAACACCTCCTGCCGCGTCGGGATGATCACGTCGCCGAGCACCTCCGGCAGCAAGGACGGCAGCCACGGGCCCGCGGCAAAGACGATCACCTCGTCATCGCTATCCTCGATCAGTGCGTTGGCGTCGATCCGGGTCCGAACGACGCGGACGCCCTCGTCCGCGAGTGCGCCGACGAGGGCCTGCACGGCCCGGCGCGCAAAGAGAACTCCGGCGTCGGGCTCGAACAGAGCGCCACCTGTGCCGGCATCCTGCAACTGCGGAAAGCGGCGCGACAGTTCGAGGCGCGGGATCCATTCAGTTCTGACGTCGTTGGCCGCGAGTGTTACGGCCGTATCCTCGAGCCATGAGCCGCCGTCCGACAGAAAGAGTGCGCCGGTCTTGATGAACAGGCGTTGCCCGACCTCTTCCTCGAGCTCCAGCCACGAGGCGAGCGATTCGCGTGCCCACTGTGAGTAGATCGCGAGCCGCCCGTAGGCCGCCCTGATGATCCGCGTTTCTCCGCCCGAGCTTGCCCGCGCGTTCGCTGGTCCATGCTGGTCGACGAGCGTGATCTTCCAGCCGCGCTCTTTCAACGCGTGCGCAATCCAGCTTCCAAATACGCCCGCACCCACGATCGTCGCCCTTTGCACGGCGCCGATTGTACCGGAGCGGCCCGTCCGTTGCAGGCTGTGGCGGGGGAGTGTGTGCGGAATGGCAGAGGAAACGGAAACGACGGCCCAGGCTGATGAGCTGACCCAGGAGGAGAGACGCCAGAACGTCATCCGGCTCGCGTTTGGCGGGCGTGAGGAGCGTTATCAGGAGTTCATCGACACGGTTCGCAACGCGGTACCGCCGGGGACATGTGTTGTTCTGCGCGGCAGTGCCGTGACGGGCGTTCGTTGGAAAGATAGTGCGCCATTCGACGCGGATGGCCCAGGCACGAGCGACCTCGATCTGACACTCGTCGGCGGCGACGAGGTCGTCGGCCTGTACAAGATCACGGGCTTCTTCGTCCCAGGCATCCATTCTCGGCCACTGAGTGATGACGACCCGGAGATCGCGCCCGATCTCATCCCGCTGCGCGAGCAGCTGATGAAGATGGTGGGGCGCCCCGTCAACATCCAGGGCACGCGTGACTTCGTGATGTATCTTCGCGGTGAGCTGATCGGCCAGCCCTATCTGGTGATGATCGACAAAGACGAGTGCTCCTCCGAATCCTGAGTTACAACATCCGCAAAGGCGGCAAAGGGCGCGAGCGTGAGCTTGCCGCCGTGGTCATCGCCTGCTCGCCGGATGTCGTCGTGCTCCAGGAAGCCACCGATCCGGCCGTCGTCGCGGAGATCGCCGCGCTATCGGGAATGGCGCAGCACGGGGCTCGCGCCGGCGAGTCGCTCGGCTTCCTCAGCCGTCGCCAGGTCACCCAGTTCGGCTGGCACAAGCCGCGTATCTCCCGGCATGCGTTTCTCGAGCTGCAGCTCGCCGAGAGCGAAACGCGGATTTTCGGTGTGCACCTGAGCGCCGTCCACGCGGCGTGGACAGAACGTCGGCGTACCGAGGAGTTGCGGGCCCTTCTGAAAAGCATAGAGCGTCACCAGGAAGGCTTCCACGCACTGACCGGTGACTTCAACACGCTGGCGCCGGGGGATCTGCTCGACTTCCGCAAACTTCCGGGCCGGCTGCGCGCGCTGGTCTGGCTGAGCGGCGGCACCGTGCGCTGGCGCACGATCAAGATCATTCTCGACGGCGGCTACATCGACGGCTATCGCTCGACACATCCGGATGTCCCGGGGTTCACGTTCCCGACCTGGGAACCGCACGTCCGGCTGGACTATCTGTTCCTGCCGTCGCGCTACGGGTCGCAGCTCGTGTCCTGCGAAATCATGGATGTCCCAGGCGCCCGCGAGGCGTCGGATCATCTTCCGCTGCTGTCGGTCCTCGACGCGCCCCCCGCACCTCTCGCCAGTGCGACTGTGACGTCGGTGATCGATGCCGAGGAGGCGCTCACAGCTGTGGATCTCGACCCCTGAGTCTCGGGGCGCAAGCGCAAAGCTGTAACCGCCCGGCGCGAATCGTAATGCCGGCATGTCGAGCCGACGAAAACTGGCCTGTTTTCGAAGGCAAATCCCTTGCAGCCTGCCCGGGCATGACCTCTCACAACAATACCGGTCGCACGATTCTGACGGCCGGCGTTCTGGTCCTGTTCGCGTTGGCGGCCCCGCTGCACGGTCAGACCAAGCAGCCGGCCTATCCCAAGGTTGGTGGATTTGCGGGCGTGACGTTCGTCCCGAGCTTTACCTTCGATGGTGAAACCTTCGACGGTGAAACCGCTTACAAACAAATTGACGGCGAGGAGCTGGTGTTCCTGCCGCTCCTCGACAAGCAGCCGCTGATCCGGGGCATTCTCGGCTACCGGGCGCGCCAGGCGTCCCTGGAGCTCAGTTACGAGCGCTCACAGCATGACGGGAGCTTCGCCGGCCAGGTGCCCATGGATGCGACGTTCCAGGCGTTCAACGTGGACGGCCGCTACTTCTTCCTGCCGACAAAACGCGTGCAGCCGCACGTGCTGTTCGGCGGCTCGTTGCCGTTCCTGGACGTTGAGAACGGCGGCTTCCTGGACCCGGACCTGGGCGATGCCCATTTCAGGGGCTATGGCATCAACACCGAGGCGGGCGTCACGGTATACCCCACCCAGCAGCTGGGCATCAGTGCCGGTTACAGCTATCGCGTGATCTGGTTCGACCGGGTGACGGGGGTCAGCGACACGTTGTACGAGTTGAGGCCACGGTTCCGCGAAACCAGCGGCACGTTCGCGGTCACGGGCACGTTCATTTTCTAGCGCTGGCGGGTGGCCTCAGGGAATCTCCCAGGCGCCGCTCGCCGACGACCGGGCGACAGCATCGATTGACGCCATGTTCGCGACGGCGTCCTCGAGGGCAGGAACCTGGGGACGGTCGTCGAGCACGCCTGCCGCAAATGCCTCGGCCTGCATCGTGTACTGGTTGCAGGTGTCAACGTCGATCATTTCGATGCCGCTCCCGTGGATCTCACCGGTTCGGTCGAGGGCCAGGCGGCACGGGCGGTCACTCGGGGCGTTGAAGGGGATCTCCAACTCCAATCGTCCGGTCGTGCCCACGATCTCGATGCGCTGGTAGTACTGAAGCTGGGTCGAACACGTCCCGATCGCGTGGCGCCCACCGAAGTCCAGGATCATCGAGGCGAGGCGATCGACACCGAACGCCGGATCCAGATCCATCGTTCCCGCCACCCGGGCCGGCTCGGCTCCAAAGATGAACCGGGCGGTGTTGACCAGGTAGCAGCCGATGTCGAGCAGGCCGCCGCCGCCCCACTCGGGCACGTTCCTCACGTTGCTCTCGTCCGTGTTGAAGTAACTGAAGAAGCCGGTCATCGCACGAACTTCACCGAGGTCGCCGGCATCCACGTGTGCTTTCGCGCGGATCCACTGCGGATGCGTGCGGATCATGAACGCTTCCTGGATGAGGACGCCGGTACGGTCGCGGACCTCGAGCAGTGTTCGCGCCTCGTCTGCGCTCAGTGCGATCGGCTTCTCGCACAGCACGTGTTTGCCCGCCTCGGCCGCTCGTGTCGTCCACGGCACGTGCAGATGATTGGGGAGCGGGATGTACACCGCGTCCACATCGGGATCCGCGAGCAGGGCCTCGTAGGAGGCGTGCGCGCGCCCGATGCCGAGTGCCGATGCCGCCGCCGTCGCGCGGCCGCCGTCGCGTGACGCAATCGCGACGACCTCGCAACGTTGAGCGCGTTGCATCGCCGGGATGACTTTGGCCGTGGCGATCTTGGCCACGCCCAGCACCCCCCACCGAAGAGCGCGGCTCACCTCAGCGGACCGCCGACTGCGTCGTCGTGCTCTTCTTGGTCGCGTCCTCGATCGCTTTCCACTCCGGGGCACTCACCCCCAGCAGGTGGCGGGCAAAAAAGTCGTAGCGCTTGTGTTCGCCGTAGGCGCCGCCGTTGGTGTGCCCGGCGCCGGGGATCACGAGCAGGTCGAACTCTTTGTTGCCCTTGATCAACTGATCGACGACCTGGTAGGTCGAGGCCGGGTCCACGTTGTTGTCCATCTCGCCGACCACGAGCAGGAGTTTTCCCTGCAGCTTTGAGGCATGGACGACGTTGGACGAATCGGCGTAGTGCTCACCGAGGGCGCCCATCCACTGCTCGTTCCACCAGATCTTGTCCATCCGGTTGTCATGGCAGCCCGCGGCCGAGACGGCCGACTTGTAGAACTCCGGGTGGAACAGCAGCGCGCCGAGCGCATTCTGTCCGCCGGCGGACGTCCCGTAGATGCCAACCCGCGTGATGTCGTAGTAGGGATACTTCGCCGCGACCGCTTTGTGCCACGCGATCCGGTCCGGGAATCCGGCATCCTTCAGGTTCTGCCACGCGACATCGTGGAAGGCCTTTGAGCGATTGCTCGTTCCCATGCCGTCGATCTGCACGACGATGAAGCCGATTTCGGCCTGGGCCTGCATCTGGTTGTAGGCGCCGAAGTTCTTCGGCACATGCGAGCTGTGCGGGCCGGCATAGATGTTCTCGACGACCGGATACTTCTTCTTGGGATCGAAGTTGGTCGGACGATAGATCAGGCCCCAGATGTCCGTCTTGCCGTCGCGCCCTTTCGCCGAGAACACTTCCGGCGCCTTCCATCCGGCCGCTTTCAACGCCGTGATGTCGCCGGTTTCGAGCGTCGCGAGGAGCGATCCATCCTTGACCGATCGCAGCTCCATCACGGGAGCCAGGTCGACACGAGAGTAGGTGTCAACGAGCACCGTGCGGTCCGGCGAGAAGGACGCGGTATGGTTACCCTCGGTCGGCGTCAGTGGCGTCAGCCCGGTGCCATCGAAGTTGATCCGGTAGTAATGGACGAAGTACGGATCCTTGCCCTCATACATCCCGCTCGCGCTGAAGTAGACCTGGCGCGCCTTTTCGTCGACGCTCACGACGGCGCGGACCGGCCAGTCGCCCTTGGTGATCTGGTTCTTCACCGCACCGCTGCGGCTGTCGTAGAGGTAGAGGTGATTCCAGCCATCACGCTCCGACATCCAGATGACTTCGTTGGTGTCCTCGATGTCCTGGCGGAACTTCTTGCTCGAATAGGTGAAGAAGGTCTTCGGTTCCTCACTGATGATCGCGCGCGTTTTCGCGGTCGCGGCATCGATCTCGATCACGCGGAAGACCTGGTGACCGCGCTGGTTGTACTCGAAGGTCGCCGCGGTGCTGTCCTTGCGCCAGTTGGGACGCGACACGTCATAGGCGTTGGGGAAGAGCGCGGTGTCTACGTCGAGCCGTTTTTTGGTAGCGATGTGGAAGAGGACCGGCACTTCCACATCCAACAGGTCGCCCGGCTTCGCATACTGCATCGTCGAGTGCTTCGGCTGGAGCTGGTCTTCGGGTGAGGACTGGACATAGTGCACGAACCGGCGATGCCCTGGCCGAACCTTGTAGATCACAAGCTTCTGGGAATCAGGGGACCAGACCATCGAGTCGGGGTCGAAGTAGCCGCCTTCCGATCCGTCAGTGCTGAGGAAGGTCAGGTCGCGCTTGCCGACTTCACGGATGGCGATGTTGTAGTTGCGGACGAGTGCTTCGAACTTACCGTCCGGCGACGGTCGCGGATCGTTGGCGTTGATGTCGAACTCCGCCCGCACCGGGCCGCCGAGTCCGCCGCCGCCGCGCCCACCGCGGCCGGCGCCACCGCGCCCGGCGCGCGGCTGCTGCTGGCGGCAGGTGTAGCTGTCGAGCGAGCAGCGCCAGGGCGGCACCTCGGTAGCGGCGCCTCCGCGTCCTGCCGCCGCAGCGCCGGCGGGCGCGCCCGGGCCGCCGGTCAGCGTGAACTCGATCGTCCGGCCGTTTTCGACAAACGTGAAATTCGTGAAGGGCAGGCTGACGGCGGTGGCCTTGCGCGAGGTCGCCGAGGCGACTGCAGCCGCGAGCTTTTCGTGATCGAACGCCGGCGTTTTGGCCTTCGTGACGCCGTCCACGAGCATCCACTCGTGCCCGCCTTTCACCGTCCGGCGGTAATAGAAGCGGTTGGTCTGCTCGATCCACCGCGGCGCGTCCGCCGTCCCGATCACCAGGTCCGCGTACTTCTCGCGAAGACCGATACTGCGCTGATAATCAGCAATGGTCGCCTGGGCGAGGGCGCCGCCAGGCAGCAGGATGGGGGCGATGCCGACCAGCAGGAACGGAAGGATGCGAAAGCTCTTCATGACCGCGCATTGTAAACGTTTTCTGTCTCCCGCAGGCAGGGTGCATCCGTGAAGCCGATGGTGTTTGGGGAACACGAGCCGAAGACCCTGGCCCAGCTCGAAGACGTCGCCAGCCGGGCCGAGCGGGCCGCCCTGATGGCCGACGGGCACCTCGGGTACGTGATGCCGATTGGCGGCGTCGCCGCCTACAACGAGAAAGTGTCGGTGGTCGGCGTCGGCTTCGACATCGCCTGCGGCAACGCCGCGATTCGAACGGATCTGCATTACACGCCCGCCTTCGCGGACCAATTACCGGCCCTGGCCGACGAAATCCAGGATTCGGTTTCCTTCGGCATGGGCCGCCGCAACCTGGCCGACGACGCGCCGGTGGATCATCCCCTGTTCAAGAGTCCGTCCTGGGACGCCGTTCCGGCGTCGGCGCGCGACGGGCTTCGAAGCAAGGCGCGCGCACAACTCGGCACGGTCGGCAGTGGCAATCATTACGTGGATGTGTTCGCCGACGAGACAGGAGCGATCTGGGTTGGCGTCCACTTCGGCAGCCGCGGCTTCGGCCACACCGTGGCGTCCGGCTTCCTCTCCATCTCGCAGGGCGGTAAATGGGGCGGGCGCGCGCCGGAGCGCGAAGTGCTGCTGCCGCTCGATCAGCCGATGGGGCAGGACTACTGGGCGTTGATGTCTCTGGCCGGCGAATACGCCTATGCCGGCCGCGAGTGGGTAGCCCGCAAGGTCGTGTCGATCCTCGGCGGCACGGAACAGGAACTCGTGCACAACCATCACAACTTTGCGTGGCGCGAGGAGCACGACGGCCGGCAACTCGTCGTCGTCCGCAAGGGCGCCACACCGGCCTTCCCTGGCCAGAAGGGCTTCATCGGCGGATCGATGGGCGACGATGCGGTGATCGTGCAGGGCGTGAAACACGCGTCCGACGAAACGAGAGAGCTGCTCCGCGGCGCGATGTACTCGACCGTGCACGGCGCGGGACGCGTCATGTCGCGGACGGAAGCGGCCGGCAAGCGGAACTGGAAGACCGGCAAGATTCTGAAGCCGGGCGTGGTGTCGCCGACGATGATGCACGACTGGGTCCGCCAGAAGGGTGTAATCCTGAGAGGCGGCGGCCTCGACGAGAGTCCGCACGCCTATCGACGCCTTCCCGATGTGCTCGCGGCACAGAAGTCGACGATCGACATCCTGCACACCCTGCGCCCCCTGATCGTCGTGATGGCGGGTGCCGACGTCTTCGATCCATACAAGGACTAGCGTCACGCGCGGCTACAATCTCTGCATGCCTTCGTATCGGTTCGGCGCCCTCTGCCTTCTATCTGTGTGCCTGCTTCTGGGGTCTCACCCGGTCGCGGCACAAACCGCCAAGGCCCCGGCGCTCTCCGACCTCTCGCGCTCGCTGCAGGTCCTGGCCGAGAAGGTCAGTCCGAGCGTGGTGCAGATCTTCGTGACGGGGTACGGCAATCCGGACGAGAGCGACCGGACCGCCACCGGCGACCCGGTCATCGAGCGTGGCAGCGGCTCCGGCGTGATCGTTTCCGAGGACGGCTACGTCGTCACCAATGCTCATGTCGTCGAGAACGCGACGCGGATCGAAGTGGAGCTGCCATTCGCGGCAACCGGCGGCAATCCTGGCCGTTCCATCCTCGGACGCCGCGGCCGCACGCTGGGCGCGCAGATCGTGGCCATCGACGAAGAGACCGACCTCGCCGTTCTCAAGATCGCGGCGAAAGCGCTGCCGGTGATGGAGTACGGCGATTCGGATGCGCTCCGGCCGGGGCAGATCGTTCTCGCCATCGGGAGCCCTCTCGGTCTGTCGTCATCGGTGACGATGGGCGTGGTCAGCGCGGTGGCGCGGCAGCTCGCGCCTGAGGATCCGATGGTTTATGTGCAGACCGACTCGGCGATCAATCCCGGGAACAGCGGCGGTGCGCTCGTCGATACCGAGGGCCGGCTGATCGGCATCAATACGATGATCCTGACGCAGTCCGGCGGCAGCGAGGGAATCGGCTTCGCGGCGCCGAGCAACATCGTCAAGAACGTGGTCGCGCAGATCATCAAGTTCGGACGAGTGCGGCGCGGCGAGATCGGGGTCCACGCGCAGACGATTACCCCGCTGATGGCCGAGGCGCTCGGTCTGGATGTCGACACCGGCGTCATCCTCTCCGATGTCGCACCGGGGAGTCCGGCGGCGACTGCGGGCCTGCGTGCGGGGGACCTGGTCATGGCGCTGGATGGCAAGCCGATGGAGAACGGCCGCCAGTTCCGGATCAACGTCTATGCGCGGGGCGCCGGGGAGCGGGTGAGAGTCGATGTCCGCCGCGCCGGGCGCGACGTCTCGGTGCAGGTCGCGGTCGCCGAGCGGGCCAACGACACGGCCCGGTTGGAGGAACTGGTCGGCACGCACATCGTGCTACCGAAGCTCGGGCTCTCGGTTCTCGACCTGACCCCGACCATCGCCCAACTCCTGCCGCCGCTGCGGCGGAGCACCGGCGCCGTGGTCATTCGCGTGGCAGCCGACGCCCCGTTTTCACAGCAAGGCAAGCTGGCGACCGGTGATGTCGTCTACGCGTTGAACGGGAAGTCGGTCGGGAGCGGAGCCGAGTTGCGCGCGGCCGCCGAAGCGCTGAAGCCTTCGACCCCGGTTGTGCTGCACATCGAGCGCGACGGGATCCTGATGTACGTGTCGTTCCGGATCGAGGGCTGAGTCAGCCGCCCGCGGTCATCCGCCCGCGGTCATCCGCCGCGCGTGTGCATCTCGAGGTGGGCGTCTTTCTTGAGTGCGCGCAGAGGAATGAGGGTGGTTTGCCGGTCCATCCCCAGACGTTCTTCGGCGCCACGGTCGGCTCGCAGCGACCACACCGTGCGAATGAGTTGACGCAGTTCTTCGCGGGTCGCGCCGGCGCGCAGCGGCCGGCGCAGGTCGGTCCCGCCTGAGGCATAGAGACAGAGCAGCCAGATGCCGTCAGCCGTCAGCCGGGCGCGGTCGCAGGTTGCGCAAAACGGCGCGGTTGTAGAGGCGATGATGCCGAAGGTCGTGCCGTCGGGCAGCAGGAAGCGCTCGGCCGGGGCGGAGGCACGCTCTTCGATCGGCATCACGCCCCCGTAGTGCCGCCCGATCACCTCGAGCATCTCGGCGCGCGGAACGACCGTCGCGGGTGACCACTGCGTCGCGCCGCCGACGTCCATGTATTCGATGAACCGCACTTCCGCGTTCACGGTCCGGCCAAATTCCAACAGCTCCACCAGCTCGTCCTCGTTGGTGCCCCGGATCGCGACGGTGTCGATCTTCAGTGCGCCGAACACATCAGATGCGGTATGGATGCCTGAGAGGACCGCGTCGAGATCACTGGACCCGGTCAGAGCGCGGAAGCGCTCGCGCTTCAGGGTGTCGAGACTGACCGTAATGCGATGGAGACCGGCGCGCTTGAGTGCCGCGGCGTTCGCTTTCAGCAGGATGCCGTTGGTGGTCAAGGCGAGATCTTCGACCGCGGTTCGCCCGGCCAGCGACTCGATCAGCACCGGGAGATCGCGGCGGAGCAGTGGTTCCCCGCCCGTGATCCGGATCCGATTGACGCCTTCGTCGATGAACGCGTCTGCAACCTGGCCGATTTCCTCGAAGCTCAGGAGGTTCTCGCGCGGCAGCCAGACATACTCCGGCTCCGGCATGCAGTACTGGCAGCGCAGGTTGCAGCGATCCGTGACGGAGATGCGCAGGCTGCGCATCGGCCGGCCGAAGCGGTCATTGGGCATGTGCTCTTGAAATTATGTCATGGGCTCCGCTTTGAAGAATTCCGTGTCCTGCCGGGGCTCCGGGCCGGATGCTAAGATCCTTAGATGCTTCGGCAGTACAAGGGGATGACGCCACGGGTGGATCCGGGGGCGTACATCGACCAGAGCGCGCAGGTCATCGGCGACGTCGAGATCGGGCCGGAGGCCAGCGTCTGGATGAATGCGGTGGTGCGGGGTGACGTCCACTGGATTCGCATCGGCGCGCGCAGCAACGTCCAGGACGGGAGCGTCGTTCACGTCATGAACCGTACCCATCCCACCACGATCGGTGCGGATGTCACGATCGGGCATGCTGCGGTGGTCCACGGCTGCACGATTGGTGACCGCGTCCTGATCGGGATGGGTGCGATCCTGCTCAATGGCGCGACGATCGGCGAGGATTCGATCGTGGCGGCCGGATCGCTTGTCACCGAGGAAGCGACGTTTCCACCACGGTCTCTGATCATGGGCAGCCCGGGCAAAATGAAGCGTGCCTTGTCGGACGCGGAGGTCGCGTCCATCCTCCAGTACTCCGAGCGTTACGTGAACTACCGGCTCGATTACATGTCCGCCTGATGTCGCAACAGACTCGTCCCGCGCGCGGCATGCGCGATTTCCTGCCCGAAGATGTCCGCCGGCGCGACTACGTGATCGGGATCATCGAGGACGTCTACCGGCGCTACGGCTTCGAGCCGCTCGAGACGCCGGCGCTCGAGAACATCGAAACGCTGACCGGCAAGTACGGCGAAGAGGGCAACAAGCTCATATTCAAAGTGCTGCGCCGCGGTGAGCACGAGTCGTCGGGCGAGACCGACCTCGCACTCCGCTATGACCTGACGGTGCCGCTGGCGCGGGTTGTCGCGGAGCATCGCGGCAAGCTGCCGAAGTTCTTCAAGCGCTACCAGATTCAGCCGGTGTGGCGCGCAGACCGTCCGGCCCGCGGCCGCTTCCGCGAGTTTTACCAGTGCGACGTCGATGCGATCGGCTCAAAGTCCCCGGTGGTTGAGACCGAGATGCTCGCCGCTGTGAGCGAGGTCCTGACGAAGCTGGGGTTCAGCGATTTCACGATTCAGCTGAATCATCGCGCCCTGCTGACCGCGCTCCTCAACGCCTCCGGCATTGACGCGGCGCTGCACGGGACGGCGCTGGTCGCCATCGACAAGCTCGACAAGGTCGGGCGCGACGGTGTTGCGGAGGAGATGAAGGTCCGCGGCGTCTCGGCCGCGGGGGCCGAGACCGTCCTCGCCGCGTTCGAGCATCTCGAGACGTTCGATCGGTTGGTGACGTCGCAGCCTGAAGGCGCCGAGGCGCGCGAGAACATCGCGCGCATTCTGTCGCTGGTGGATGCAACGCCCGCAGCCGGTCACGTGCAGCTCACACCACGGCTTGCGCGCGGCCTTTCGTATTACACCGGCGCGATCATGGAAGTCGCCGTCCCGGATCTTGCCGGCAGTCTCGGCGGCGGCGGCCGCTATGACGGGTTGATCGGGATGTTCTCAGGCGAGCAGATCCCGGCTTGCGGCTTCTCGCTGGGGCTCGAGCGGATCATCGTGGTTATGACGGAACGCGATATGTTCCCGGCTGAGATCGCGACCGCTGCCGCCGACGTGATGGTCACGCTGTTCGAAGGCGAGCCGATCGAAGCAGGGTTGACGCTGGCCCACGAGTTGCGCGGCGCCGGACTCCGTGTTGATGTTTACCCAGAGCCGGACAAACTCGGCAAACAGTTCAAGTACGCCGCGGCCAGAGGCGTCCAGTTCGTAACTGTCGCGGGGGCGGACGAACGGGCTCGCGGTGAAGTGACGCTGAAGAACATGAAGACCGGCGAGCAGGCGTCGGTCCGCCGGGAACAGATCACGACGCACATTACAAATCACATTGGTGGTAATGAACGGCCCGAGCGATTGAGCGAGGGCTGGCAAGGCGCTGGGGGTGGGGCCCCAGCGCAAACTGAATAATGATGGACATCAGCCCTCTCGGCAATCTCGCGCGCACACACACGGCCGGACAGCTGACGGCCGAGGACGTCGGCAAAGACGTCGTGCTGCTCGGCTGGGTGCACCGGACGCGCGACCTCGGTCACTTCGTGTTCGTCGACCTGCGCGATCGTCACGGCCTGACCCAGGTCGTGGCGCGCAACAACGATGCGCTCGTCGCCGACGCCAAGCGTCTGCGGGCCGAGTTCGTCATCGCGGTCCTCGGCACCGTCGTCCGTCGAGAATCCGTCAACCCGAAGATGGCGACCGGCGAAATCGAAGTGGACGCCCGTGAGATCCGGCTCCTCAACGATGCCAAGGTTCCGCCCTTCAGCATCAGCAACGAAGACGCGACCGTCGCCGAAGAGATGCGGCTGAAGTACCGCTACCTCGATCTGCGCCGGCCGCGCATGCAGCACAACATCGTGCTTCGCCACAAGGCGACGATGGCGATCCGGAAGTATTTCGACGAGAACGGGTTCCTCGAGATCGAGACGCCGATGCTGGCCAAGTCGACGCCCGAAGGGGCGCGTGACTACCTGGTGCCGAGCCGCGTTCACCCGGGCGAGTTCTATGCCCTCCCGCAGTCACCACAGATCTTCAAGCAGATCCTGATGATCTCGGGCATGGACCGGTACTTCCAGATCGTCAAGTGCTTCCGCGACGAGGACCTCAGGGCGGACCGGCAGCCGGAGTTCACGCAGGTGGACCTCGAGATCTGCTTTGCGACCGAGGACCTCGTGTTCAGCACGATCGAGCCGCTGATGGAGCGGTTGATGGCGCTGGTCGGGAAGCCGGCGCCGCGTCCATTCCGGCGGATGCCGTACTCCGAGGCGATCGCAACCTACGGCTCCGACAAGCCGGACCTCCGACCGGGGATGGAGATTCAGAATCTCTCGGCGGCGTTTGCCGAATCCACGTTCAGCGTCTTCACGGGCGTGGTCGCCTCCGGTGGCGAGGTCCGCGGCTTCGTCGTGAAGGGCGGGGCGAAGTATTCACGCAAGGATCTCGACGAGCTCGTCGACCTGGCCAGGCAGCAGGGTGCCTCCGGCCTGGTGTGGGCGCGCAATGCCGCGGGCGCGATTCAGAGCTCCGCCCTCAAGGCCGCCGGTGAGGCCACCATCCGGCACGCGCTCGAGAGCGCCGGCGCTGGCGACGGGGACTTGTTACTGCTGGCCGCGGGTGCGCACGAGCCGACATCGAAGGTGCTCGGGGCGCTCCGGCTCCACGTTGCGAAGAAAGAGAACCTGCTCGACCCGGACCGGTTTGAGTTTCTCTGGGTGGTCGACTTCCCGATGTTCGAATGGCAGGAAGGCGAGGGCGGGCAGCCCGGCCGCTACGAGTTCATGCACCATCCCTTCACGGCGCCGCTCGAAAGCGACGCCGCGCTGCTCGAGACGGATCAGGGGCGGGCCCGGGCCCGGGCCTACGATCTCGTGCTCAACGGGAGCGAGATCGCCGGCGGCAGTATCCGGATCCACGACCAGGCGATCCAGCGGCTGATCTTCAAGCTGCTCCAGATTTCGGACGAGGAGGCCCGGCTGCGTTTTGGATTCTTCCTCGATGCACTCGAATATGGAACACCGCCGCACGGCGGCATCGCACTCGGACTCGACCGTATTGTCGCGATTTTGTGTGCTGAACCGTCGATCCGGGACGTCATTGCCTTCCCCAAAACAGCCCAGGCCCAGGATCTGATGGCCGGTGCGCCATCCACGGTCGATGACCGGCAGCTGCGGGAACTGAAATTGAAGGCGTTGTGACGGTGTTAACATCGTGTGACCTGAACAGGAGCTGACTTATCCCTCCCGCGACCGCGACCCGGAAAATTACCCTCCCCGAGCAAGGCGCCGAAAGCTTGTTTGGCACGCTCGACGAAAACCTCAAGCTGCTCGAGGCACAGTTCAATGTGCAGATCCGTACGAGCGGCAAAGAGATGATCGTCGAAGGCGAAACCGGCGACGTCGTCCGGACCGAACGCGTCCTCAGCCAGCTCACCGCGATGATGGATGAGGGCTACAAGCTCGGCAAAGGGGACGTGAAGACCGCCGCGCAGCTCATCTCCCAGGACGAAAGCGTGGCCCTTTCGGAATACTTCGCCAAGGGTGCGGCGCGAACATCCGGCAAGCGCCAGGTGATGCCGAAGAGCGTCAACCAGCGCCGCTACCTGGAAGCGATCGAGCAGCGCGACATCGTCTTTGGCATTGGTCCGGCCGGAACCGGCAAGACCTACCTGGCGATGGCGCAGGCGGTGGCCTACCTCCTCGCTAAACGCGTCAGCCGCATTATCCTGGCGCGGCCTGCCGTCGAAGCGGGCGAGAAGCTGGGCTTTCTTCCCGGCGATCTCCAGGAAAAGGTCAACCCGTACCTGCGTCCGTTGTATGACGCCCTCTACGACATGCTCGACATCGAGCGTGCCGACCGTTTGCTCGAACGCGGCACGATCGAAGTCGCGCCGATTGCGTTCATGCGCGGCCGGACGCTCAACGACGCCTTTGTCATCCTGGATGAGGCCCAGAACACCACCAGTGAACAGATGAAGATGTTCCTCACGCGTCTCGGCTTTGGCTCGAAGGCGGTGATCACCGGCGACATCACGCAGATCGACCTGCCGTCGGGCCGCACCTCGGGCCTGATCGAAGCCATGAAGGTCGTCGGCAACATTGAAGGCATCGAGTTCGTGAAGTTCGACGAGAAAGACGTCGTTCGTCACCAGTTGGTGCAGCAGATCGTGAAGGCCTACGACGCCTACGGCAGTGGATCCCGACAGTAGCCCGCCTTCGCGCCTGCGGCGCTTCGGCGCGGCAGGTCCGCGCCCGCCGAGTTCAGGCGCGAACCTGGCTGTGCGCGTCAGTGACGGCCGCGGACGGCGCGTCGCTGATGGCGGACTCGGCCGTTGGCTGGCCGGCGTGGCGCCGCGCAGTGCCCGCGGTGAGGTCGGTGTTGCGCTCGTCTCCGACGCGCGGATGCGCGCGCTCAACAAGAGCTACCGCCGGAAGGACTACGCCACCGACGTCCTCAGTTTCGAGGGCGATAGCGTCGGCGACCTCGTCATTGCCACCGGCGTTGCCAAACGCCAGGCCCGCGAAGCCGGACACTCCTACCAGACCGAGTTGCGCGTACTCGCACTGCACGGGCTGCTGCACCTTCTTGGCTACGATCACGAGGATCCCGACGACAACGGCCGGATGCAGCGGATGGAGACACGGCTGCGCCGCAAGGGCGGCCTGAAGGCCGGGTTGATAGGGCGGGAGCGCCTGCGAGAACTTAAAAGATGATCCCGCTGCTGCTCTTCATCCTCGCGATCATTGCCGTGTACGTCGGCACGATCGAAACCGCCTTCAGCGCGCTGATGCGGCTCTCGCTGCGGCTGATGGCCGAGCGCGGCGACCGTGACGATCGTCTCGGGTTCTATCTCGAGGATCCGATCCGTCTCTTTCTCCCGGCGCGCCTGCTGCTCGGCCTGATTTTCTCGCTGGCGACGATGTTCATCGCGATACTGACCGGGCGCCTGGGCCTGCCGGGTATCGGGATGCTGCTGCTCTTCGTCGCGGTCTTCATCCTGATGTGTGAGCACGTGTTGCCCGTGCTGATCGTGCGCCGCAATCCTGAGCGGATGCTTGAAGTGCTGCTGCCGCCCTTTGACATCCTGGCGCGCGCCGTTCGTCCACTGACGAATTCATTGACCCGGCTGATCCTGGAGCCTCACCGCGACGGGAATGGCAACATCCCGCCGCCAGAGACGACGATCGGCGAAGCGTTGGAGGCGCAGACGCAAAACGACGGCGAGCAGGGGCTGATCGAGGCGGAAGGACGCAAACTCCTGCAGTCGATCGTCGACTTTGGCAACACGCTGGTGCGCGAAGTGATGACGCCGCGGCCCGACATGGTGGCGATCTCCGCTGATGCCACCCTTGCGGAGGTGCGCGAGCTGTTCCAGGAACAGGAATATTCGCGGATCCCTGTCTATGGCGAGAACCTCGACAACATCCTGGGCCTTCTCTACGTCAAGGACCTGATCCGCCTCGAAGGCGCGAGCGTCGGCGCCCACCTCCAGGACCTGCCGCAGCTCCTGCGTCCGGCAACGTTCGTTCCCGAGACCAAACGCGTCGCGGACCTGCTCAAAGAGTTCCAGCGAAAGCAGACCCAGATTGCGATTGTCGTCGACGAATATGGCGGCACTGCCGGTCTCGCGACGATCGAGGACCTGCTCGAAGAGATTGTCGGCGAGATCCGCGACGAGTACGACGTCGAGACCGAACCAATCATCGAGGAGTCCGATGGTTCCTTCGTGCTGAGTGGGAAGGTGAATTTCGACGAGGTCCGGGATCGCCTTGACGTCGAGGTCGAGCCCGAGGGCTTTGAGACCGTCGGCGGCTATGTCCTCACCAGGGTCGGGCGCGTGCCGTCAGTGGGGGAGAAGTTCGAGCTCGATGGCATGGATGTCGAGGTCCTCGAGGCGGAGCGCCGGCGGATTCACCGGGTCAGGTTTAAGCGCCGGCTTCAATCCCGGGATGCCGACGACCGGGACTGATCCCGGTCCCGGTCCCGGTGAGCCTGCGGGCAGGTAGCGCTAAGATGAGGCATGTCCCGTGCCGGTTTCGCCTCTCTCATCGGCCGTCCGAACGCCGGCAAATCCACGCTCCTCAATCGCATGGTCGGCACCAAGGTGGCGATCGTCTCCGACAAGCCGCAGACGACGCGCAACCGGATCGTGGCGGTCAAGAACCTGCCAGGCGGTCAGCTCGTGTTCGTGGACACGCCCGGCATCCATCGTCCGCTGCACCGCCTCAACGTCCGCATGGTGGACGCTGCCGTCGAGACGCTTCGCGAAGTCGACGTCGTCACGCTGATCTTCGACGCATCGACCAAGCCGGGCAATGGCGATGAGTACGTCTCGAACCTCCTGACGCACGTCAAGACGCCGGTGGTTCTTGTTCTCAACAAGATCGACCTGGTGGGGAAGGCTGGCCTGCTGCCGTTGATGGAGCAGGTGCAGAAGTGGCACGAGTTCGCCGCGATCGTCCCGGTATCTGCGGCGACAGGAGATGGCGTTGACCGGCTGGAGCAGGTGCTGCTCGAACAGCTGCCGGAGCAGGATCCGATCTACCCCGAAGATTTCCTGACCGACCAGCCCGAGAGGACGCTGGTGGCCGAGATCGTCCGCGAGAAGGTCCTGCACCACACCCGCAACGAGCTGCCCTTCTCGACCGCGGTGATCGTCGATCAGTTCGACGAGTCCGAACGGGCCACGGAAGAAACACAGGCCACAGCAGAAACACAGGCCACAGCAGAAACACAGAAGAAACACAGGGCGGGGCCGAATCCGAAATCATTGCTGCGGCTCTACTGCACCATCTACGTCGAGACCGAATCGCAGAAGCCGATCATCATCGGGCGCGGCGGCAGCATGATCAAGAAGATCGGCACCGAAGCGCGGATCGAGATGGAAGAGTTTTTCCAGACCAAGGTCTACCTCGACCTGCGTGTAAAGGTCGATCCGGACTGGCGCAACAATGACCGCACGCTCGACGAGATCGGCGTGCCGCGCACTGTCCGCAAGCCTGCCAAGCCGGTGAAGCCCGGCAAGACTGGCGGACGGCGTATAGCCCCCCGCGAGTGAGCACGACGCGCTTCGCCCCCGCTCCTACCGGCCATCTGCACCTCGGGCACGTGGTCAATGCGCTTTATGTGTGGGAGACGGCGCGGCGCGAAGGCGGCCGGGTGCTGTTGCGGATCGAGGATCACGACAGGCAGCGATCGCGTCCCGAGTACGCCGCCTCCATTCTCGAGGAGCTGGCCTGGCTCGGTTTTGAGCCGGATGGCGAGCCAGTGCGTCAGAGTGAGCGGACCACGATCTACGAGTCGGCCCTGCAACGACTGCGCGACGACGGCCTGACATACGCGTGCGAGTGCTCGCGCCGCGAGATTGCCGACGCCGGCGTCAGCGGTCGGGAGCTGCGCTATCCGGGCACCTGCGCCTCGAAGAATCTTCCTGAGGCGCCCGATCGCGCCGTCCGGATACGCCTGCCTCGCTCGGTGGAGTCCTTCGACGACATGCTCCTCGGCCCTCAGCAGCAGGTGCCATCGGAACAGTGCGGTGACCTCCTTGCCCGGGATCGAACTGGAAATTGGACCTATCAGTTCGCCGTGACGGTGGACGACTTCGAGCAGGGCGTGGACCTTGTCATCCGCGGCCTCGACCTTCTGCCCTCAACCGGCCGCCAGATCCAGCTCGCCCGTATGCTCGGCCGGACAATGCCACCGCGTTTCATGCACCATCCACTGGTTATGAGCACCCCGGAGCAGAAGTTGAGCAAATCGGACGGCGCCACGGGGATCAGAGAGCTTCGCGCCGCCGGGATGTCTCGCGAAGATGTGCTGGCGCTCGCTTCGCGGGCCGTCCCAGAGCTTGTCAAATCCAAACTTCCAAACTCCAAACTCCAAATAGAGTCTGGTGGTTCGACGATCGTCAATCCGCTTTGGAGTTTGAGGTTTGGAGTTGGAAGTTGTTCTTTCTGGAACCTTTTGAGCCTCCCGAGCGAATACCCCCAGATGCGTCATAAGGGCCATGACTGACGTCGAGCTCGAGGCTGCGCCGGACGAGACCCTCTTGGCGGGCATCGCGGCGGGAGAGACCGTTTCCCTCAGCGTTCTCTTCCGCCGCCGACAGCAGAATGTCTACCGGTTCGCGCTCCACCTGACCGGCTCGCCGGCGCTGGCTGACGATGTGACGCAGGACGTCTTCGTCACGGTCATTCGGGAGGCGGCGCGGTTCGAAGCCGGAAGGGCCACGGTTAGTGCGTGGCTGTGCGGGATCGCGCGCAACTTCGTCCGCCGCCGGCTGGCCCTGGATCGCGGCACAGCGTCGCTCGACGACGGCGAAGTCGACATCCCGGTCGCGGCCACGAACGCGGATCCGCTCGAGGACCTGACCAGCGCGGAGGCGATCGAATCGCTGCGACGGGCCGTGCTCAGCCTGCCGCTGCGATACCGGGAAGTGGTGGTGCTCTGCGACCTGCAGGAGACGTCATACGGGGACGCGGCTGCGGCGCTCGGGTGTCCGATCGGAACGGTGCGGTCCCGGCTCAATCGCGGCCGCGCGCTCTTGACGGCCAAGATGATCGAGACACAGAAGCAGCATGGCGCGGGAGCAGCCGCACGGCAGGGAATGACAAGGTGCCTGGCATGAACGAGCAACAGCAGCGGACATTGATCGAAGGGCTGAACGCTCTTTCAGCTTCGACACGGCACGTCTCGGCGGGGTCGCATGTCGAGGCGGCAGTGCTGGCGGAGATGTCGCGGATCACCGGGCCGGCCCGCGCAACCCCGCCGCCTTCACGGCGAAACGCTGGCGCCTGGCTCGCGATCGCGGCGGCGCTGTTGATCGCCTCCGCTTCCGGCATCTGGCTCGTGCAGCGGCCCGCGAGCGGTGTCGAGACCGAAATGCATGCGGGCGGTTTCCTTGCGATCCCCGCCGCTGCCTATCTGCCACCCATGGAGAGTGGTGCGATCGTGCGGGTAGAGCTCCCGCTGAGCGCGCTGCCCTCGTACGGGATCCAGATCGTGCCCGAAATGCACAACGACTCGGTCGATGCAGATCTGCTCGTCGCGCAGGACGGTCTTGCGCGCGGCATTCGAATCGTCAACTCGCACAACTCAAGGAGCACACCATGAAGAGACAGTGGATGATCACCATCGCGGCGCTTGCGTGCGTCGCACCGATGGCGGTCCCGGCGCAGGCGCAAGAGGCCAACGTCGTCCAGCCCGTAGTAACGGCAACCTCCGGTCAGGCGGCCTCGACCGGCACGCGGACCATGGTGGGCGCGGTCGAGATGCGGACCACCACCGACCGGCCCTACAGCGCCGAGCAGGTCAATGAATCCCTGCAGATGCTGCCGGATGGCAACAAGATCCACCGCGCCAGCGTCACGAAGGTCTATCGCGACAGCGCCGGCCGCACCCGTCGTGAAATGCTCAACGACGATGGAACGGTGCGGAGCATTTCGATCTCGGACCCGGTCGGCAAGGTGAGTTACACGCTTGATCCGAAGACGAAGATCGCTATCAAGGGAGCCGGCGGCGGGGGCAGGGCTATCGCCGGCGGTGTCAGCGTCCAGGGAGCGCCCATCGCTGCGGCGGGCGGTGGCGGCGGCGGAACGGCCACCGCCACGGCAACTGGCCGGGGAACCGCTGCTGTAACGACCAGCGGATCGACGGCCGGCCTTGTCAGCATCGCGCGGGTGGAGGGTGGATCCATTGCTGTCGGGGGCCGCGGCGGCACGCGGGAAGCGCTCGATCCCCAGACCATCGAAGGCCTCAGCGCCACCGGCTCGCGGACGACGACGATCATCCCGGCTGGCGAGATCGGCAACGCGCAGGAGCTGAAGATCATTTCCGAGCAGTGGTTCTCTGAGGAACTGCAGGTCCTGGTGATGACCAAGCACAATGACCCGCGCTCGGGCGAGACGCTCTACCGCCTGCGCAGCGTCCTGCGCGCCGAACCGGACCCGACGCTCTTCATGGTGCCGGCCGACTACACGCTGCAGGAGCGGCGGTAAACAACGCTCCGACGTGCCTACGTACCAATCGTGCGACCGCTCACCTCGGACGTTGCCGTGGCATCGGTAGTGGCACGGTCATCTCGACGTAGCACGTCGGACGTGATAATCCGTGGTAACTTAAGCAGTTCTCGATACAACCACGGAACTGCTCATGGCGCAGCGCAAGCTGGACGTAGTCCTCGACTCGGTGAAGCGCCTCCAGCGCATGGGGGCCACGGCGAACCTGGTGAACCTGCTCCAGAAGCAGCACCCGGCCGACCTCGCGCAGCTGTTTTCGGAACTCACCGACAAGGACCGTCGCGCCGCCTTCTCCGTCCTCGCCGAGCGCAACAGCCGCCTCGCGATGGAGGCACTCTCCGAGCTCGGTCCCGAAGCCGGCGCCGCACAACTCTCCGATCGCTCCGCTGAAGACATCGTCCGGCTGACGCAGGAGCTGCCGACCGACGACGCCGCCGCCCTGATCGATTACCTTCCTGAAGATCTGTCCGCGGCAGTCCTGGAGTTGATCCAGAAGCGCCCCGCCGGCGGTGACGTCGGCGAGCTGCTCGAGTATCCGGAGCGGACCGCCGGCCGCATCATGAACCCGAAAGTCTTTGCACTTTCGGAGGACATGACGGCGGGCGAGGCGATCACCGCGGTCCAGAGCTCCCGCGACGTCGAAGTCGTCTTCTATCTCTACATCGTCGATGCCCGCCGCCATCTCGTTGGCGTGGCCTCGCTGCGCCGGCTGCTGCTCGTGCCGCCGTCCACGCCGTTGAAGCGGATCATGACGACCGACGTCATCAGCGTCCGCGCCGACATGGACCAGGAGGAAGTGGCCCGTCAGGTCGCGTCCTACAACCTCCTCGCGATCCCCGTCGTCGACGAAGAGAACAAGCTGGCCGGCGTCATCACCGTTGACGACATCATCGACGTCATCAAGGACGAGGCGACCGAGGACGTCTACCGCCTCGCCGGTGTCAGCAGCGACGACCGCGTGTTCACGAGCCCCGTGGAGTCGCTGCGCAAGCGGCTGCCGTGGCTGCTCGTCAACCTGGTGACGGCATTCGTTGCGGCCCTGGTCGTGTGGTTGTTCACCGACACCATCAAGCTATTGCCGGTGCTGGCGATGCTGATGCCGGTCGTCGCCGGTATGGGCGGAAACGCCGCCACGCAGACGCTCACGGTCATCGTCCGCGGCATCGCGCTCGGCGAGTTGACGTGGGGGAATACGCGCAAAGCGCTGTTCAAGGAAGCGGTGGTGGGGATCGGGAACGGGATTGCCTGCGGCCTGGTGGGCGCACTGCTCGTCATCGGCGTGACCCGGGATCCTATTCTCGGGCTGGTGCTCGGCCTCGCGATGGTGATCACCATGTTCGTGGCCGCGACGGCCGGAACGGTCATTCCGCTCATCCTGCGGGCCCTGAAAGTGGACCCTGCGCTCGCCTCGTCGGTCTTCATCACGACCATGACGGACATGTTCGGTTTCTTTTCGTTCCTCGGACTGGCGCAGGTCTTCATCAAGTATCTGCACGCCGCCGGGTAAGATAAAGGGTGCCCGTTTACACGTCCGAGGCGCTCATCCTCCGTACCTATAAGCTGGGTGAGGCGGATCGGATCGTCGTGTTCCTGACGCGGGACCGTGGGAAGAAGCGGGGGGTCGCCAAGGGGGCACGTCGCGCCAGGTCGAGGTATACGGGTGCGCTCGAGCCGATGACCCGCGCCGGTGTGGCCTATTACGAGCGCGAACTGCGCGACCTCGTCCGGATCAATTACGTCGAGACACAGCGGTCACCGCTCTCGGCCATCGGGATGGACGCGGCCGGCGCGTCGGTGCTCGGTCACGTCGGCTACTTCGCCGAGCTGATCGACGAGTGGGCGCCCGAGGCGCATGCCGACGAGCGGCTGTATCGGCTCGGGTCAGCGGTCGTGGACGCCCTCTCGGATGGTGCGCCGATCGAGCGGCTGGCGCGCTACTTCGAATACTGGATCCTGCGGCTGCAGGGGGTGTATCCGGCGCTGTCGGTGTGCCCCGGTTGTGGCGGGCCGCTCGAAGCGGGCGCCGTGATGCCGCCGCGCGAGCATATGTTTTTGTGCCGGCGCTGCGCCTCGGCCGGGCACGGGACGGATATCAGCGACGAAGCGTTGCGATTCCTCCGTGCGGCCGGCCGGACCGCTCCCGAGCGGATGGACACGCTCGTGCTCGATGCGCGGGCGTCACGAGAACTGGAAACGGTACACAGACGATTGCTCAACACGCACCTGGAGAAGGAACTGAAATCGGTTCGCGTTCTGAGAGAAATGGCTCGATGACGGTCACGCTGCAGCAGCTCATTTTCAAATTGCAGGAGTTCTGGGCCTCGCGGGGCTGCCTCCTCCAGCAGCCGCTCGATATCGAGATGGGCGCGGGCACGATGCATCCCGAGACGTTCCTGCGCGTGCTCGGCCCCGAGCACTGGAGCGTCGCCTACGTTCAGCCCTCTCGTCGTCCGGCCGACGGCCGCTTCGGTGAGAACCCGAACCGGCTGTTCAAGCACCACCAGTTCCAGGTGATCCTCAAGCCTGCCCCCGACGAGGTGCAGCAGTTGTATCTGCAGAGCCTGGAAGCGTGCGGGATCGACCTGCGTGCGCACGACATTCGCTTCGAGGAAGACAACTGGGAGTCCCCGACCCTGGGCGCATGGGGCATCGGCTGGCAGGTGCTCTTCGACGGCCAGGAGATCACGCAGTTCACCTACTTCCAGCAGGCGGGTGGCGTCGACCTCGCCCCGATCTCGGTCGAGCTGACCTACGGGCTCGAGCGTTTTGCGATGGCGCTGCAGGACGTGGACAACGTCTTCGATCTCGAGTGGGCGCCCGGTGTGAAGTACGGTAGCGTCCGTCATCGCGACGAAGTGGAACAGTCGAAGTACGCGTTCGGCCAGATCGACATGCCGGCCGCCGAGCTGCACGCGCTCCACCGCAACCTGTTCGATCAGTACTACGGCCTCTCGCAGACGTTGCTGCGCAGCAACCTCGTGCTGCCTGCGCTCGACTACTGCCTGAAGTGCTCGCACATGTTCAACCTGCTCGACGCGAGCGGTGGCATCGGCGTCACCGAGCGGATGGCCTACATCCTGAGAGTGCGCCAGATTGCCGTGGCGATCGCCAAGCGCTGGGCGGGCCTCGATGGAGACACAGCGCCGGAGCCGGCCGAACCGCCTGCGCGCCCGCGAGCAACTGCAGAAGCGCCTGCGGCCGCCGCGAGCAGCGAGTCTGCGAGCAGCGCAGCGGCAGCGAGCGGGGGTGGGGCCCCGCGAGCAACTGAATAATGGATAGGGAACTACTCATAGAGATTGGTCTCGAGGAGCTGCCCGCGTCGTGGCTTCCGAATCTGACCCGGCAGATGGCCGAGAAGCTCGAGGCACGTCTCAAAGAGCTGCGGATTGCTCCGCTGGCGCCGATCGAGAGCTTTGCCACGCCGCGCCGCCTGACGGTCACCGTCGGCAAGATTGCGGAACGGCAGGAGGATCTCGAGGAGACGATCACTGGCCCGCCGGTATCGGCCGCGTTCAAGGACGGCGTTCCAACACCAGCAGCGCTGGGCTTTGCCAAGAAGCAGGGTGTCGAGTTCGAGCAGATCACCCGCATCAAGACCGCGAAGGGCGAGTACCTCGCTTTCCACAAGCGTCAGCGCGGCAAGAGTGCCGTGGACGCCCTGCCCGAACTGATGACCGGGCTCCTGCGTGACCTGGCGTTCCCCAAGCAGATGAACTGGGACGCACGACTGGACGACGGCAAGGGGAGCTTTACCTTCGGCCGCCCAATTCGCTGGCTGTTGTTCCTCTACGGCGGACGCGTCGTGCCCTACACCATTCCGCGCGTCGACACCGCGTCCGGGCCACTCGTGCAGGACATCGAATCAGGCGCGCTGACCTACGGCCACCGCTTCCTCGCGACGAGCGGGCGCGCCGGCCGTTCGGTCAAGGTCCGCAGCTTCGAGGAATACCGCGCCCGGCTGTCCGAACACTTCGTGGTGCTCGACCATGCGGAACGGCGCGATCGCATTGCCCGTGACCTCGAGTCCCATGCCCGCAGGCTTGGTGCGCGCGTGCAGTTGAAGGAGCACGCCGCCCTGATCAGCGAGGTCGCCGACCTCGTTGAATTCCCCGGCGTCGTGGCAGGGTTCTTCGACAGAAGCTTCCTCGAGCTGCCGCAGGAAGTACTGACGACGACGCTCGTGCACCATCAGCACTGGTTCCCGGTCGTGACGCCGGAAGGCGATCTGAAGGAAGCCTTCCTCGCGGTGGTGAACACCCAGCCGCAGGACGAGCGCGTCATTGCGAAGAACGCCGAGCGAGTGGTGACCGCCCGCCTCCGCGATGCGAAGTTCTTCTTTGACGCGGATCGCAAAACCCAACTCGAGTGCCGCCTCGATCGGCTTCACACCGTCCAGTTCCACAAGAAGCTGGGCAGCTATCGAGACAAGACAGAGAGAATTGTCCGGCTCGCCGAGTGGATTGCCAATGCAGCGTTTGGCAGCCCGGCCGAAGCGGCGAATGCCGCAAAGGCGGCGCGCCTCGCGAAGTGTGATCTGACCACCGACATGGTGTTCGAGTTCCCCGAGCTCCAGGGCACGATGGGTGGTGTCTACGCCAAGGCGGAGGGTGAGCCCGAACAGGTCTGGAAGGCCATCTACTATCAATACCTGCCGATCGGCGTCGAAGCCGATGCGCCGCCAAGCCGGGCGCAGCTTGGTCCTGCGGCGATCGCCTGGGCAGCGCTGTCGCTCGCCGACAAGCTCGATACGTTCGTCGCGCTGTCGAGCGCCGGGGAGAAAGCCACCGGGTCACGGGATCCATTCGCGCTGCGCCGCCAGGTCCAGGGCGCGGTCCGCATCCTGATGGACCTCCCGGAACTCGCGGGCATCGACCGTGAGATCGCACTCACGGCGTTGCTGACCGAAGCGGCCGCCGGCGTGCCTGGTGCATCGTGGGCGGGCGAGGCCGCCCGCGGCGCCGAGGCGTTTGCGCTCGAGCGCGTGCGCTACGCCCTGGAACAACGGCGCATCCCCGGCGAAGTCGCGCGCGCGGCTACGTCGGCGGGGGATCTGCGTCCGCTGCGTGCGAGGCGGATGGCCGAGGCGCTGCAGGCCACGCGCGGCTCCGAAGATTTTCAGGCGCTGGCCGTGCTCTTCAAGCGCGTCAAGAACATTTCCAAGGACGTCACGCGTGGTGCCGAGCTCGATCGGTCGGCACTCGTGGAACCTGCGGAACAGTCGCTGCTCGCAGAGCTCGATGCGCGCCGCCCGCGCGTGGAGCAGGCGGCCGCCGCGCACGACTACAAGAAAGCCTTCACCGAGATCGCCGGCCTGCGCGCGCCGGTCGACCGGTTCTTCACCGACGTCTTCGTCATGGCAGACGATGCGCGTCTCAGGACCGCGCGGTTGACCCTCATGGCCAGCCTTCGCGACCTGATCCTGGATCTCGCGGATATTTCCGAGATCGTTCCTCAAACGGAGTAGTCAGTCGACATGGCAAAGAAGCTCGCGAAGAAACCCACGCTCGCCACCGGTAAATCGAAATCCAAGTCGAACATCGTCAAGGCGGCAGCCGTCGCCGTCACGGCGGCCGCGGCCGCCGCGGCGCTGAAGAGGGCCGTCAAGGGCGGCAAGGGCAAGTACGTTTACCAGTTCGGCCGCAAGACCGACGGCAATGGATCCATGAAGGCGCTGCTCGGCGGCAAGGGCGCGAACCTCGCCGAGATGTGCCGCATCGGTTTGCCGGTGCCGCCCGGGTTCACCATCACCACCGACGTCTGCACCTACTACTACGCCAATAAGCGGACGTATCCGTCGGCGCTGCGCGCGCAAATGGAGGCGGGCGTCGCCTCGCTCGAGCAGCAGTCCGGCAAGAAATTCGGTGACCTGAAGAACCCGCTGCTCGTCTCGGTGCGCTCCGGCGCCCGTGACTCGATGCCGGGCATGATGGACACCATCCTCAATCTTGGCCTCAACGAGCAGACCGTCGAGGCGCTCGCGACCAAGACCGGCAACGCGCGCTTCGCGTGGGACTGCTACCGCCGCTTCGTCCAGATGTATGGGGACGTCGTGCTCGGCGTCCAGAAGACACCGAACGAAGATCATGATCCCTTCGAGACGGTGATCCACGGCCTCAAGCACGAGCGCTATCACGCCGACGTCGAGGACACGCAGCTGACGGTCGACGATCTGAAAGAGTTGGTCCGCCGCTTCAAGGCATTGATCAAAGAGCGCGCCGGCAAGCCGTTCCCGAGCTCCCCCTGGGATCAGCTCATGGGCGCGATCGGCGCCGTGTTCGGATCCTGGATGAACGATCGCGCGATTGTCTATCGCCGCAAGTACAACATCCCGACGGAATGGGGAACCGCCGTCAACGTGCAGGCGATGGTGTACGGCAATACCGGTGACGAATCCGGGTCGGGCGTTGCGTTCACGCGCAACCCGGCCAACGGCGTGAAGGAGTTCTACGGCGAGTTCCTCATCAACGCACAGGGCGAGGACGTCGTCGCCGGCGTGCGCACGCCGGAGCCGGTGGCCGAGCTGAAGAAGCAGATGCCGAAGGCGTACGCCGAGCTGGAGCGCATCCGCCAGAACCTCGAGAAGCACTTCAAGGACGTGCAGGACTTCGAGTTCACCATCGAGGACGGCGTTGTCTACATGCTGCAGACGCGCAACGGCAAGCGGACCGCAATGGCGGCGCTGAAGTTCTCGATGGATATGTACAAGGAGAAGCTGATCGACTGGAAGACGGCGGTCATGCGGAATCCGGCAGACCAGCTCGAGCAACTGCTTGCGCCGGTGTTCGACACGGCGGAGGTCGCCAAGGCGCCGGTGATCGCGACCGGGCTGCCGGCCGGCCCCGGCGCCGCGTCCGGTCAGATCTACCTGAATGCCGATCGCGCGGTGGTTGCGGCCGAGAAGGGCGAGAAGGTCCTGCTCGTCCGCGTCGAAACCTCGCCGGAAGATCTCCGCGGCATGATCGCGGCCGAAGGGATCCTCACGGCGCGCGGCGGCGTGTCGTCACACGCGGCGCTGGTCGCGCGGCAGATGGGCAAGGTCTGTGTCTGCGGCGCGGCCGCTGTCGAAGTGGACTACCAGGCGCGTACCATCACCGTCCAGGGGAAGACCTACAAAGAAGGGGACTGGCTGTCGATCGACGGCACGGCGGGGAAGGTGTACGCCGGGAAGGTGGCAACCGCGCCGTCCGAGATTGTCGCCGGCCTGATCAATGACGACAAGGACGCGCAGAAGACGGAGAAGTTCCGGCACTTCCAGCAGCTGATGAAGTGGTGCTCCGATGCCAGCCGCATGAGCGTTCGGACCAATGCCGATACGCCGGAGCAGACCTCGAACGCGGTGGCGTTCGGGGCGGTCGGTATCGGGCTGACGCGCACCGAGCATATGTTCTTCGAGGGGGACCGCATCGACGCGATGCGCGAGATGATCCTGGCGGAGACGGAGGAGGCGCGCAAGGCGGCCCTCGCCAAGCTGCTGCCGTACCAGCGTGAAGACTTCGCCGGCATCTTCCGGGCGCTCAAGGGCTACCCGGCGACGATCCGCTTCCTGGATCCGCCGCTGCACGAGTTTCTGCCGCACACGACCGAGCAGCAGGCGGAGCTTGCGGCGAAGATGCGGGTGCCGGCGGCGCGCATCCAGCAGCGCGTCCACCAGCTGCACGAGTTCAACCCGATGCTCGGCTTCCGCGGCTGCCGGCTCGGGATTGGCTATCCCGAGATCTCGGCGATGCAGGCGCGGGCCGTCTTCGAGGCGGCCGCGCAGGTGCAGAAGGAAGGCATCAAGGTCCGGCCCGAGATCATGATCCCGCTCGTCGCGTTCAAGAAGGAGCTCGACCTGCAGATCGAGGTCGTGCACCAGGCGGCGCGCGAGGTGCAGGCGGAGTACAAGGTCAAGCTGAATTACCTGGTCGGCACGATGATCGAGATCCCGCGCGGTGCGCTGACCGCCGACGAGATCGCGCAGTCGGCGGAGTTCTTCAGCTTCGGCACCAACGATCTCACCCAGACCGGCCTCGGCATGTCGCGCGACGACTCGGGGTCGTTCCTGCCGACCTACGAGGAACTGGAGATCGTCAAGAAGAACCCCTTCGCGACGATCGATGCGAGCGGTGTCGGCCAACTCGTCGAGATTGCCGTCACCAAGGGCCGCAAGACCCGGCCGGACATCAAGCTGGGCATCTGCGGTGAGCACGGCGGCGATCCCGCGTCGATCCACTTTTTCGAGAAGGTGGGGCTCGATTACGTGAGCTGCTCGCCGTACCGCGTGCCGGTCGCGCGCCTGGCGGCGGCGCAGGCTGCACTACAGGTCAAGGTGAGTGACTGAGACCTTGACCTGATGGTAGATGGAAAATGGTAGATGGAAAAGAGTTCTACTCGAGCTCCTTTCCGCTTTCACTGCTCTCGTTCACATTAACTTCAGCGACTCCCAAGGGCTGGCATCTGCCGGCCCTTGGTTTGTACACCGCCTGCTTTCGCCTCGAAGAGCTATACGGCGCTGCCTTCGGCAAACACGGCGACACGACGACACGACGGCTCGACGAACTCGATGTTATGGTGTGCCGGTTCCTCCAGTCGATGTGTAGCGCAGCCCTTCAGGGCTGCCAGGATGCCGATTGCTGGACGACTGATGGCACGGACAAGGCATAATCCGACACCGACCATATGTGGATCACGCTGAGCGCCTGGTGCGATGCGACCGTTCAGGATGTTCGCCATGCGCTCCGCGCGCTGCGGGCGAGCCCGATGATCTCCGTCTCCGTCATCCTCACACTGGCACTCGGGATCGGTGCACTGGCGGCTATGTTCGCGCTCGTCAGCCGGATGCTGCTTCAGCCACCGCCGCACGTCAGCGAGCCGGAGCGCGTGAAAAGACTCTTCTTCCATCGCGAGGAACCCCAAGGGCCACGGTTTACACACCCGATGTGGTACGCCTGCGTGCACGATCGGCTGCGTTCGGTAGCCACCACGCCGGAGCACGCGGCGGCGTATGCGGCATTCGACGTTTCCATTGCGGCCGGTCTCGAGGCGGCGCCGGCCCGTGCGGTCGCCGTATCCTCCGGGTTCTGGCAGGCACTGGGCACGCGCGCTGCCATGGGTCGGCTGTTCGCCGATGACGAGGCAAAGCCCGTCGGCGGACCGCGCGTCGCGGTGCTGGGCTACGCGTTCTGGCAGCAGCGGTACGGCGGTGACTCCGCGGCGATCGGGCGCACACTGCGCGTCCGAGGGGAGCTCTTCGAGATTGTCGGCGTCACGCCGCGCGGCTTTCACGGTGTGGAGCCAGAGGACGTCGATCTGTGGCTGCCGCTGTCCGCATACCCTCTGTCAGGCCGATCCTGGCAGAACGACACCTTCCTGACGCACGTCGTCCGTCTCAAGCCCGGAGTCACCACCGCCCAAGCGGAGGCCGACTTGTCGCGGGCCGTGTCGGATGTGGTTGACGATGACGCCGGCTGCGAGAGCGCCGCGACCGCCCCGGCCGCAAGGCTCTCGGTATCGGCGCGCCCGCTGACGGGAGGCCCAGGCGGCAATATGAGCCTCAGTAGCGAGGGGCGGGTCGCCGTGTGGCTCGTCGGAGTGGCGGTTGCGCTGCTCGGGGTCGCATGTGCAAACGTCTCTGGCCTCCTCTTGTTGCGCGCGCTCCGCCGGCGCCGCGAGATAGCCGTGCGGTTCGCTCTGGGGATGACTCGCCGTCGCCTGGCCACGCAACTGTTCATTGAGAGTTCGATTCTGGCGACGCTCGGGGGGCTCGGCGCGGTCGTCGTGCTGTTGTGGGGCGGTGCATGGATGAACCACGTGCTCCTGCCGGACCTCGCGTGGGAGCCCCTGGCCACCATGGACGGCTCGATCCTCGTGTTGATCGGGGTCTGCGTGCTGGGGACGGGATTCCTTGCCGGTCTCGCGCCCTTTCTCCAGGGTCAGCGCGTCTCACTTATCGCGTTGCAGGACGGCGCCGCGCCGGCGACGGTGCGCCGAAGCCGGCTGCACCGCACGCTGCTCGTGGCCCAAGTCGCGGTGTCGGTCGTTCTTCTGACCGGGGCGGGGCTGTTCCTGCGGAGCCTCCACAACGTCCGTTCGCTCGACCTCGGCCTCGATACAGAGAACGTGCTGGTGGCGACGGTGGACTTCGTCGGATCCGGCCGAGCCGCACGAGAAATCGGGGCGTTCTACGAGCGCGCGCTCGAGCGCGTGCAGTCGATCCCCGGGGTCGAGCGGGCAAGCTTGGCAGCGTACGTTCCGCTGCGTTCGGCGCGCGCGGGATCGATAACGGTGCCGGGAACGGCTGACCGGCTGATGGCGTCCGGCGGAGAGGCGCCGTCTCTCAACTACGTCACTCCCGGCTTCCTGGCGACAACGGGGACGGGGATTCTCGAGGGGCGCGACTTCCTCCCACACGAGCGGGATGCGGGACGCTACGTAATCGTGAATGAGGCGATGGCGCGCGCCGGGTGGGGCCAGCGATCACCGCTGGGCGAGTGCGTCGGCGTTGACGAGGGTGGCGCCTGCGCGACCGTGGTGGGTGTCGTGGAGAACGCACGCAGGTTTTTCATCAAGGAGCCGGCGAAGATGCTCTTGTATCGACCGCTGCCGCGCTACGCCGACGACGGCGCGCGTGCCCTGTTCGTGCGTCTGGGAACGGACGACCGAAGGACCCGTGTGGCGGTAGCGCGCGCGATCCAGACGATGGAGCCCGATCTTCCTCTTGTCCGTGTTCGAACCCTCGGCGACGCGCTTGACCCGCAGATCCGCCCCTGGCGGATCGGCGCCTCGATCTTCACAGCGTTCGGGGTGTTCGCCGCCTTGCTGGCCTCGCTCGGGCTCTACGGCGCCCTGTCCTACGCGGTCACGCAGCGGACCCGCGAGATCGGTGTACGGCTCGCCGTCGGTGCGCGCGCGTCGGACATCGTCAGTCTCGTCATCAGCGACGGTCTTGGTGTCGTGCTCGCCGGCCTAGTGCTCGGCGTGACGATCAACGTCGCGATCGGACATTGGATCGCAAGTCTGCTGTTTGAGGTCTCGCCGCGGGATCCGGCTGTGTTCACCGCCGTCGGTGTGCTCTTGCTGGGCGTCGGCCTGATCGCCGCTGCTGTTCCCGCCCACCGCGCTCTCCGTGTCGATCCGGTCGATGCGCTGCGAGCGGAGTGATCGGAATCTCTGCCTTATTAGCCCTTCACAGCGGCGGGCGTGAGATGATGAGCCGCCGCGGATTCACCGCCTTCGCCAAAGACACAGGAGCCATCATGGATGTCGCCGAGATCGGTCGAAGCTACGCGGTCGGCTGGGGCACGCTGGCGATGATCAACGCCGGCCTTGCGCAGTCGAAGGGACGCAGCCGGATGGCGTGGTTCCTCGCCTCGCTGCTGCTCGGCCCGATTGCGACATTCATCATCGTTGTCACCGACGAGCCCAAGCCGCGGCCGGCCGGTCGCGCTTGAATGTGAAGTCTTACAATCGTCATCGTTACCAAGCGCCCAGCGCCTTTCTGACCGCGACCAGCTGTCCCACGTGGTAGGCGGTGTGATCCGCGGTGAGCAGGATGGAACGAAGGTAGGTCTGGTTATCCTTCCCGGTCGGCACGGTGGCGGTCAAATCCTCGATCTCGCGAACGACCCGTTTCAGTTCCACGCGTGAGCGCTCGTAGGCCGCCACGCTCTTGTCCCATGCATCCTCGCTCGGCGGCGCCGCGGCCTTCGGCCAGTAATCGTCGGGCCACTTCATGGTGTGTTCATAGGCTTCGTTGGCGCAGAACTCGAGGATGTCGTCCTGAGCGATGCGGATGTGCTCGAGCAACTCCCAGGGCGAGTGCTCGAAGCCGGCCGCACGTGCGCCGCGCTTATCGGCCGGTATCCCACTGACAGCCTTGTCGAAGCCGACGTGGGCGTCCTCCCAATCGAGGACCCTGAGGAGATGATCACGAAAGGCACGGGTTGCGTCAGCCATGGGGCCATTGTCGTATATCCTCACGGCTGTGCTGGGGTTTCCATTCCGGTGAGGACGGCTGGTCATGGACTGCACGTTGCGTGGTCAGAGTCGACTGCGCTCGGCTCGGCGGACTACACGGTCGCACCATTTTGATGAGCGCCTCCCATATGTTCGCTGGCGACACAATTAAGTTGACCCTGCTGATCTGTGCGGCCGCGGTGAGCGTCGCTGCCGCGTTCAGAGTGCCCCGGCGCTTCTTCGCGCTACCTTCCGATCTCGACTGAGTCAAGGTGTAGCGCAGCCCTTCAGGGCTGCCTCAAGTGGCGACCCATTTTCCATTTACCATGACCCCACGGAGGTGAAGTGGCTATCCACGTCGTGCTCGTGCATCCCGAGATCCATTGGAACACCGGCAACGCGGGCCGGACGTGCCTCGCCGCCGGGGCAACGCTGCACCTGGTTGAACCACTCGGCTTCTCGCTTGACGAGAAGCAGGTCCGACGTGCCGGCCTGGACTACTGGGAACACGTTGAGTTGCGAGTGTGGCGGGACTGGCCCACGTTCGAGGCCGAACTGCCGGCGCTCGGCGAGCCGTACTTCTTTTCGACGAAGGCGGCACGGCCTCTTTGGGACGCGGACCTCGGGGCGTCCCCTGATGTCGTGCTCATCTTCGGCCGCGAGACCGGCGGACTGCCGGCTGATCTCCATGAACGGTATGCTGAGCGCTTCGTGAGTATGCCGATGTTCTCCACGCGCGTGCGCTCGCTTAATCTGTCCACCAGCGTTGGGATCGCACTCTATGAGGTGCTACGACAGCGGCGACAGCCGTAAGGTGAGGAACCATCGATGCCAGACCTGACTGTATTGCTTGGTTTCGTTGCCGCGGCGCTGGTGGTCCTTGTCACCCCTGGGCCCGGCGTGCTCTACGTCGTCGCGCGCAGTCTGAGCCAGGGGCACCGAGCCGGCTTGGTCTCGGTGCTGGGCTTGTCGTCGGGTGCCCTGGTGCACGTCGCGGCAGCCGCCCTTGGGCTTTCGGCGATCCTGCTCGCATCCGCGGCGGCTTTCACGATCGTCAAGCTTCTCGGCGCCTCCTACTTGATCTATCTCGGGATCCGCACGCTGCTGGCACCTCGTCCCGCGACCGGCGTCGATGTTCCTGCGCCTCGGTCGTTGTATCGCTTGTTCGTCGACGGTGTATTCATCAGCGTGCTCAATCCAAAGATCGCGGTGTTCTTTCTCGCGTTCCTGCCGCAATTCGTGCAGCCTGGAGGCCGGCCCTGTCGCTCGGCAGGTTGTGCTTCTCGGGTTGATCTATGTGGGGCTGGCCCTCGTGACCGACAGTACCTACGCATTGCTGGCCGGGCGTTTCCGCCACTGGATGCGAGGGCGTGTCGTTCAAGGGCGTGCGCCGCAGTACGCCACCGGCGTGGTGTATCTCGGACTTGGTGTGAGCACGGCGCTTGCCGAGCGGCCTTGAGGAGCGTGCGAGATGACGATGGCGTTCGCGTGTCTCGCGCTCGCTGCTGCCACGCTCCTGGCGCAGCAACCGGTCGCCTTCAAGACCGCGGACGGCTGGACGATTCACGCCGAGGTGCACGGCACCGGCAATCGTGGTGTCGTGCTCGTGCATGGCGGCCGATTCACCAAGGAGTCGTGGCGCCCCCAGGCTGAGCAGCTGGTTCGCGCGGGATTCCGTGTGCTGGCGATCGATATGCGCGGGTACGGCGCGTCGAAGGAAGGGCCGAAGGAACTGAACCCGGGCTACGGTTCGCCGCTCGACGTCTTAGCGGCGGTGCGCTGGTTGCAAGGCTCCGGCGCCAAGACTGTCTCAGTCATCGGCGGCAGCATGGGCGCCGACGCCGCTGCGGGTGCATCGCTCGAGGCGAAGACGGGCGAGATCGATGCGCTGATCCTCCTGGCCGGATATGCCGACCAACCGCCTGAAAAGCTCAAGGGCCGCAAGCTGTTCGTCGTCACGCAGGACGATGCCAATGCTGAAGGCCCGCGACTGCCGCGGATCCGCAAGCAGTACGAGGCGACGAGCGATCCCAAGGAGCTACTGCTGCTCGAAGGCTCGGCGCATGCGCAATTCATCTTCGAGACGCCACAGGGCGACCGTCTGATGCGAGAAATCCTGCGCTTCCTCGAGAAGTAGAGCTTCAGATGTCAGCTGTCAGCTGAGCTGATAGCTGATAGCTGATAGCTTCTAAAACCGCGACGCGCGAATCCAGGTATCGGCGCGCGCCCAGCTGGCCGCGAGATCGGCAGACACCTGGTCGGAAGGTGACCCTTTGCCCTCGAGTGCCTGCTTGAGGCCGAGCAGCGACCAGCCATTGCGTGGATGTTCCTTCAGGTCCTCGCGATAGACCTTTTCGGCATCCTCGAAGCGACGGTTCTCGAGGAGCGCGGCGCCGAGCCAGTGGTGTGCCGCGAAGGGCAGAGGCTCGGGTTCGTCGTACTGGAGTCCATTCTGCAGGTCGGCGGCGCGCCTGAAGGACTTGATGGCGGACGACAGGTCTCCGTCCATGCGCTGCATCTCGCCCTCGAGGATGCCGACCGCGATGCCGAGCAGATCCTTACCTGTGTGCATGCGGAAGCTGGCCTTTGTTGTCTCGGCCGTCTTCTTCACTCGCCCCAGGTAAAGCTGTGCGAAGTCGCGGTTCCCCTGCTTGAGATGCGCGTAGCCCTGGGCGAAGTCCCACAACCCTCCCTGGACCTCGGCCTTGGGTCGGTTCGTGACCTGGAGGACCTCATCGAAGCGGCCGAACCGGATCAGCGTCAGCACTTCGTGAAACGTGTCGCTGGTCAGCTTCGCGTAGTCCTTCGCGGCTCGCGTCGCGATCGCGCCCTGGCCGTCGTACGACGCCGCATACAGCAGCATGTGCAGGTTGTGTTCGGGATAGATCGCAAAGCCTTCGCCGATCGCGGCCTTCTGGTCCGAGTGCCACGCCTCGAGGTTGGCGCGGACCGAGTCCCCCCACCGGCCCACTTCATTCCAGGTGTGGGAGGGCATGTGATTGATGTGACTCGCGCCAGGGATTGACCGGCCCAGGAACTCGGCACACGCTTCAGCGCGGCCCGGCGCCGTCGTGGACTCGGTCGCGTGGACGTAAAGATGGCAGGCGCCCGGGTGATGCACGTCTTTCGAGAGAACGCTCTCGAGCACCTGGTGCAGCTTTTGGACATTGGGATTGTTGATGTCGCGCGTCCCCCGCCGCGGTTCGAGCAGGAACAGCGCGTCGGCGTACAGGGTGCCGATCTCGAGGTCGTCGGGATACTGCGCGTAGACCTTCTCCATGGCGTCGCGGTAGGCGCGATCCTGCTCGACGCGCTTGCCGGCGTCGAACTTCTCGACGTACCGGACCGCCATCGCCTCGATCAGCGCCCGCTCCTTCGGCGTGGCGCGATCCTTCATGGCCAGCGCCTTCTGCGCGGCGGCATACGCGTGCGGCGACTCCTCGTCGCGCATCGGCGCGTTGAGATACGACCCCCACGCCCACGCCTCACCCCAGTGACAGATCGCGCACTCGGGATCCTTCTTCCACGCCTCGCGAAACGACCGCACTGCTTCCGGCTTCGCGAACGAATACATCATCTGGAAGCCCTGGTCGAAGTAACTTCTGTGCTTCCGCGTTCTTCGAGGACATCGGCCGCGTGAACGTGCCAAGGCCGGTCTTGTAGATCGGGATCGGATCCGTGTAGCGGTCATAGAGCGAGCGGGCCGGCGGCGTCTGCGCGACCGTCGCGACAACGCAACAGAGGGAGGCGGCGGTCACGAGTGCCGGCAGGAAAGGCGATCGAGTTGTCATCGGGCGTCATTCTACGTCAGCCGACGAGCATCCAGCCGCTTGACTCCATCGGCGAGTCGCCCCAGTATTCCCGGAGAGCAAACGGGAGGTTCGATGGCGTGGCGGCTGAACCGAAACGCACTGGTTGCGTGCAACTGCGACTTCGCGGCATCGAGGACTGGCCGAGTCCAGGGCGGCGTGCAGGACCGACCATTCGGGCCGATACGCGGCGTACGGTCCCTTCAGTACTCGTGACCGCATCGCGAGCCGCGGCCATCGGTTCGGACCGGTCCCCGGCCAGCGCCGTGACGCGCGGGCTGAAGTACTTATGGGCGTTCCCGAACACCTTGATCGGGCTCGTTCTCCTCCCGGCGGCCTTCGGTTCCCGGAGCGGTATGCAAGCCCTCGATGGCGTTCTCGAGATTCATGGACCCGTTATCGACTGGCTCCTGCAACACGCTGTGCCGCTCCGCGGTGGTGCTGCTGCCATCACCTTCGGGCACATCGTCGCCGGCCGCGATCTCGAGACGCTCGACTGGACCCGCGCGCACGAGCGGGTCCATGTTCGCCAATGCGAGGTGTGGGGTCCGGCGTTCATTCCCGCGTATCTGCTTGCGAGCGCGTGGGCGTGGATGCAGGGCCAGGGTGCCTACGAGGGGAACTACTTCGAGCGCCAGGCGCGGGCGGAAG
>CAWJNJ010000011.1:0-184692 GCA_963844245.1 uncultured Acidobacteriota bacterium
TGAGCATGAGATCGAAACTCCTTCGGATTGGCCGAGTCGTGGATGCTCGCTCCAGCCTACGAAGGGGCGTGGACAGGGGTGGTCCAGGAATCGCGGGGGGTCAGATCTTGTTTCTTGCACGAACGACCGCTACTGAGGACACCGCCTCAATCCGTCGCGCGCGCTTACGCAGCGCGACGCATCACGTCCTGTTTCCAGGACGTTCGTGCAAGAAACAAGATCTGACCCCGTGACCTCTGTCCGCGTAAACTGGGGCGGCACCTGCTCGATGCCGGCGCCGCATTGGATTTTCCGGGAGTTTGCATGGGCGATGTGTATTTCGATGGTGACCCAGCGGTGGACAGCTCGCGCCGTCATATGGAGCGCGTGCTGAAGGGAGAGCCGCGGCGCCGGTGGCCGTGGCTGGTCGCTGCCCTCGGCGGCGGGGGCCTGTACGCGCTCTGGCGGATGGCGGAACAGGTCCGTACCTGAGAAGGAGCGCGCCGAGCCACCCGCGCAGCCGCCGAAGTCCTGATATCGCTCGCCGCGCGGGGGTGACCCCATACAATGCCCGCCATGCGCCACCCGGTCGTCCTCGCCTGCTTCGCGCTCGGGATCATCGTCCGCACGATCCAGTTCGCTTCCCAGGGCTCGATGTGGCTGGACGAACTCGCCGTGGCGCACACGGTCGTCGTCCGCGATCTCGTCCGGCTGATCACCGAGCCGCTCGCCTATCGGCAGGTCGCACCGGCCGGATTCCTGGCACTGCAGAAGATTGCGACCACCCTCTTCGGCGCCGGCGAGTTGGGCTTTCGCGTCATTCCGTGGCTGGCGTCCATCGCTTCGCTGTTCGTGTTCTGGCGTCTCGCCGAGCGGTTGCTGACACGCCCGGCCGCATGGACGGTCTTCGCGCTGTTCGCCGCCAGCCCCGCCCTTACATGGTTCGGCAGCCAGGCGAAGCAATACTCGACCGACGTCCTCGGGGTCCTCCTACTGATCTGGGCCGGATGCGAGTTGCTGACGCCGCGTCGACGTGTTGCCGGCGCGGTCATCGCCGGCACATTCGCACTCCTGACCTCGATGCCGGCGGTGCTGGCCGGCGGCGCGATCGGCATCGTCCTTCTCTTCGCGGCCGCCCGGACGGGCCTCCCGAGTCTCAAGTCGTTCAGCGTCGTCGCCGTTTGCTGGACGGTCGCCGCACTCGTCACCGCCGGACTCTCGCAACTGGCGGTCTCGCCAGGGACGCGTGAGTACATGCTGATGTTCTGGGCACGCGGCTTCCCGCCGGCACCAACCAGCATCGAGGCGCTGCTGTGGACGCCGCGCATGCTCAACGACACCTTGGGCTTCGCGCTGTTCTTCGGCCTCGCGGACGATGTGCGGATTGTTGCGGCGGTAGCAGTGACGCTGGCAGTGCTGATCGTGCCGGGTGCGTGGTGGCTGGCACGCCGTTCCAGCTACCAGGTCGCCGTGGTGATCTCACCCATCGCCGCGGGCCTGGTCGCGGCGGCCGTGCGCCTGCTGCCACTCAGTGGACGCGTGTCGCTGTGGCTGGTCGGACCGCTGCTTCTGCTCGCCGGTGCCGGCCTGGCCGCGCTCGCCGATCGGTTCTCATCCCGGTTGCGCGCCATCCCCGCCGTTGGAGGAAGCCTCATTGCCGCGGTGGCGATCGCCTCCGTCACGATCCTCGAGCCGCCTCCATATCACTCGCAGGATGTAAAGCCGGTGCTGGCGCAGGTTGCCGCGCAGATGCAGCCGGGTGATCCGATCTACGTTTATTACGGGGCGCGGTTGGCGATGCGCTTCTATGGTCCGCGCGTTGGGATCACGCAGTGGACGGAAGGTAATTGCCACCGCCGCGAGACGGCCAAGTACTTCCGCGAACTCGACGCGTTCCGCGGACAGAAACGAGTGTGGGTGATCTGGACCCACGCGATCCCCCGCTTCGGTGAGCCGGAGGCGATTCGCTCGTACCTGTCCACGATCGGCACCGAGCGTCTGCGAATCGAAGCGCCCGGTCGTGCCGGAGACGTCGCGGGTGGAGAGGCATTGCTCTATGACCTGTCCGATCCGGCGCGCCTTGCGTCCAGCGCAGCGGATAGGCATCCGATCCCGCCGCCTGAACGTCCGAACGACGGTCCGAACGTGCCGTGCGGAGGGCCAGCGAACGACTCGTCGGTTGTGCGCTAGGTTGGGGGTCAGATCTTGTTTCTTGCACGAACGACCGCTACTGAGGACACCGCTCAATCCGTCGCGCGCGCCTTCGGAGCGCGACGCATCGCGTCCTGTTTCCAGGACGTTCGTGCAAGAAACAAGATCTGACCCCCACCACCCCCCCACCCGCCCGCGACCGCTCTGATCCCTACCGCTCCACTAGCCAGATATCACTGCCACGCTCCAGCACCGTCACCAGCACACGATCGCCGGCGCGCGTGAAATCCACACTGTCATTACCCGCCTCGAGGCGGCCTGGCAGCGTTAACCAAAGGTGGGGAACGCCAACGGCTTTGCCGGACGAATCGACGCCCACTCGCCAAATCCTACCGGCGTCGCCCTCGTAGAACAGAAACGGCAGACGCGGATGCCACGCGGCGCTGCGTTCGCTGCCGGCACCTGTCGTCAGGCGCCGTGCGCCGGAGCCGTCCGCCCTGGCGACCCAGAGATCCCAACTCCCCTCGCTCACCGCTTCATAAACCATCAGCGCACCATCTGGCGACCAGCGGTGGTATTCCTCGGCGCCGCCAGGCAGATCGAGCGCTACGGTGTTACTGGCCGCGCCAGTGGCTGGATCGAGTTGGACCAGGGCGCTGGTCCAGTTATTGACGTGCATCGCGATTCGTCGTCCGTCAGGTGACCAGTCGGCACAGCAGGTCATCGAGAAGCGCTTGGGCCAGGTCGCATCTGGAAGACGTACGCCGGAACCATCCCGCCGCATCACGTGCATGTACTCGCCGGCACTGTCGCTCATATCGAACGCGATCCACTGACCGTCGGGAGAGATCCGCGGCCGACGCTCAGGGCCCGGCGCCGTCGTCAGGCGCTGCGGCGCGCCGCCGGCGGATGCGAGCGTCCAGATGTCGAGGCTGCCACGGCGATTGGACTGGAACACCACGCCGGCACCGTCGGGGAGCCAGCGGCCGCGCGTGTCCATGAACTGACCGGTCGTCCACTGCTGGCCCTGCGCCAGGTCGTCGATGCGATCGACGGTGGCGGGAAAGCTCCAGAGGTTGGCGTGACTTTTTTCGGTGACGGCAAGGATCTGCCTGCTGTCGGGCGCCAGCGCAAAACTGCTGACGGCGAGACCCGAGGTCAGTCGCTCGGGCTCCCCGTTGCGCGCCCCAGTGGCCGGGACGATCTCGACTTGCCACAGGTCAGGCGTACCAGACTGGGATGAGAGGAACACGATGTGCCGGCCGTCGGCCGACCAGCGTGGCATGTCGGCCTGTTCCAGCACCTGCGCGACCTTGCCCGAGGCCAGGTGAAGGACCAGGAGCGGACCGCGCGTGCCCATTTCCGATGACTTGTAGAGGAGCAGCTCGCCGCTCGCCGACAGCTCGCCCGACCGGCCTCCTACGGGTGACCCAACGTCACACGTCAGGCACATCGGAGTCCCCGACGCCACTGCGACGCGATAGACATTCTTGTGACCGCCGTCGTCGAAGTTCGTGTAAACGAGTGAGCCTGTCTTCGACCAGGTCAGGCTGAAGGTGTAGAGCACGCCGGGCTTGATCGGGAGCACGCGGCGAACGTCACCGCCGAGAGCGTTCATGGTGAAGATCCCGCCGCCATCGCGGTCCGAGAAGAAGGCCAGCCGGGCGCTGTCTGGGGACCAGGCCGGCATGCTGTCGGTGCCGCCGTGGGCCGCGGTCAGGTTGATCGGATTGCTGCCCGATGGGTCACAGATCCAGATGTCATGGTTGCCAGCGGCATCAGACACGTACGCGATCAGATTGCCTGACGGGCTCCACGCGGGATTGGATTCGATGGCGTCGCTCGCGAGAAACGGGTTCACGCTGGCGAGGGCACGAGGCGCCGCAGCGGTGGCAGGCGTCGTCTGCTGTCGGGCCCGCTGGCGGGTCGCCAGCCACGTACCGACCGCCACCAGTATCAGCGCGGTCACTATCGCAGTCGCCACCATGCGCATCCGCGAGGGCGTCGGCGCCGAAGATCTGCTTCCAGTCGAGGCCTGGGTGGACGACACCCACTCGAGCTCCCGCACCACGTCGGTGGCCGACTGGAAGCGCCGGTCCGGTGACTTCTCGAGGCATCGCCGCACAATCGTTTCGATGCCGTGCGGCAGACCGGTGACGCGCGACTTCGAGCGGCGGCGGATCGTCACGAAGCATCGCACCGAGCCGTTCCGCTTCGCTCGCGCCGCTGAAGGGCCGGCGCCTGCGAGCATCTCGTAGACGATGAGCCCGAAGGAGAAGAGGTCGGACCGGGCATCGACCGCTGCGCCGCGCGCCTGCTCGGGGGACATGTAGGCGAGGGTGCCGATGAGATGTCCTGCCCGAGTTCCACTTTCGACGGTGAGCGTGACGTCGTTGTCGCCCAGTGGCGCCACAAGTTTCGCGATCCCGAAGTCGAGGATCTTGACGCGCTCGTCGGCAACGATGAACAGGTTCTCGGGTTTCAGATCGCGATGGACGATGGCCTTCGCATGCGCGGCGGCGAGGCCGCGCGCGATCTGGATCGCGTAATCGATGGCCAGGGTCGGTCGGATCGGACCGCTACGGAGCTGGTCGCGCAGCGTGCGCCCTTCGAGCAGCTCGGTCACGATGAAGGGTGCGCCGGGAGCGGCGCCGTCCGCGGCGCCGTCTGCGGCCAGTGCACCGGTGTCGTAGATGGTGAGGATATTGGGATGGTTCAGCAGGCCGGTCGCGCGCGCCTCCTGCTGGAAGCGCCGGAGGCGCTCGGGATCCGAGGCGAAGCCGGCGGGAAGAACCTTGATCGCGACATCGCGTCCGATGCGCGGATCGTGGGCGCGGTAGACCTCCCCCATTCCGCCCTCGCCCACCTTTGAGAGGACGCGGTACGGGCCGAGGAGATCGCCGATCTTCATCGTGTCCTCACGGCTTGAGCCGGCGCGAGTATGGCACAGAGGCCGAAGCGAAAGTCCGGCGTATGACCGGACCTGTCACCCCCTCCACCTACACTGCGCGAATGGCACGAAGCACCGAAGTCATCAGGCAGTGGGAGATCCTTCGCGCGATCGATGGCGTGCGCCACGGCATCGGCATCGCCAAGCTGGCGTCGGAGCTCGGCGTCCACCAGCGCACGGTCCGCCGCGATCTCGACGCGCTCGCGCGCGCCGGCTTTCCGTTGTTCGACGAGAAAGTGACCGGCTCCAGCATGTGGAAGCTCCAGCGCGCGGCCGTTTCGCGGCCTCGAAGACATGGGCCTCGGACTGATGGAGTTGTGCGCGCTCTATTTCAGCCGGACGTTGCTGACGACGCTGGGCGGCACACCGTTCGTCGACGAAACCGAACGGGCCTTCGCCAAGATCGAACGGGCGCTGCCGCCGGGTTGCCGGAAGTTCCTCGACGAGCTCCCGCGCATGCTCAAGGCCAAGCCGCGCGGCCGCAAGATTGCGGACGACGACCGGCGCTTGCGCGAAGTGCTCGGGCGCGCGCTCGATGCGACGCTGCTCCATCGCCGCGCCGCGATGCGCTACGCGTCCGCTTCGTCGCAGCAGACCAAGGAGTATCTCGTCGATCCGCAGCGGATCGTCTACGCCGACGGCGGGATCTACCTGGTCGCGTGGGTGCCGGCGTACGCCGGGATGCGGACGTTTGCCGCCGAGCGGATCGAGACCTTCGGATTGACGGACGAGAAGTTCGCGCCGCGTGCGCTGCCGCTGGAGCCGTTCGGCGACTCGCTCGGCGTCAACACCGGTGCGCCGGAGACGATCGTCCTCGAGTTCGATGCCGCGGCGGCGCCGTTCGTCCGCGAACGCGAGTGGCACACGCTCGCAGGTGATGGAGGACCGCGCCGACGGCGGTGTCGTCCTGACGCTCACAGTCTGCAACGACTACGCGCTGCGCGCCTGGATCCTCGGCTTCGGTCCCGACGTCCGCGTCGTCTCACCCACCGTCCTCGCGGAGGCGATCTATGAGGCTGCGGACAAGACGCGGCGGGTCTACGCGCGAAATCGTCCAGAGCCGCGGTTTTCGATGCTCACGATGCGCGAGGCGGGATGAAATGGGGTCAGGCCCCCTTTCCCGCAACCCTCGACGCCACAGCCCCTTGCGGCGATTGTAAAAGCGAGATGCACCGCGATTTAGAAGATTGGGGTCAGGCCCCCTCGCCCAGCTTGCTGGTGATCTCGCAGGGGCCGAGCCTCGTGCCGATCATCTCGAGCCGCTCACTTCGCTGCGCCAGCGATCTCGAGCATCCAGAGATCGCCATCGACTACTTCCTGCTCCACGAGAAGCGTGCGGCCGTCCCGGCTGAGCGACACCAACAGGCGTCGTTTGTCGACGGCCTGGAGACCTCGCCAGGCGCCCGTCTCGACATCGACGAGCGCGATCTGGTCGCGGCCCGCCGCGACGTAGTGCCGCGAATCGGGCAGCCATCCGGCAAATTTCCAGTAGGCGTCCAACCAGGTCGCGTCGGCAATGGGGAGCTGGCTGCGGCGATAGGTCCGGCTCTTGGGGACGAGCGCGCCGATCGACAGCGCACGCCTGCTGGAATCGACTTCGGTGCCGCCCAGAAATTCACCGGACGGTGACCACTCGCCCGGCTCGAACCCTTGCATTGAATCGGGAAGCGGGGTGAAGCGAATCGCCTCTCGAGCAGTGAACCCGGCCGAGTCCACCTCCGCCAGCCCGCTCTCGGGTATGACGAACGTCAGCCGCTTTCCATCACTGGACCAGACTGCTCCAGCGCTGTCGGATGTTTCTGCCACGCGGCGGAGTTCCGATCCGTCGGCGCGCACGGTCCAGAGGTCCCACCCACTGGAGCGCGTCGAGTCGAACACCAGGCGCGAGCCATCGCGCGACCAGGAGATGTTGCGGTCCTTGAAGGCGTCATCGGTCAGCCGCCGCAACTCCGATCCGTCGGCGCGCAGCAGGACGACATCCTCCGGCGTGCCGATAGTCGCGCATGCCAGCCACTCGGCATCGGGGGAGAACTTGCACCAGTGCAGGAAGCGGGGGCGCAGCCGACGTAGTGGCTGGAGCTCGGGAGCGGTCCCCTGGGACAGGTTATAGAGGTGGAGCTCGGCGCTCCGCTCGTAGGCGGCGGCGACCAGCCGACGTCCGTCAGCCGAGAAGCGGAACCACCCGAGATTGCCGACGCTCGTCGTCATCTGCTCCGGCGCTCCGGACGCGCCGCCGGTCGCCGGATCGATCGCCACGCGAAAGAGGTTCATGCTCCCCGCCCGGTCGCTCGAGAAGTAGAGCCAGCGGCCGTCGGGGGACCACTCCGGCGACCAGTCGGTCGCCTCGTCGGCGGTGACGGCGACGGGCTCGCCGCTCTCCGCGCCGACGGTCCAGAGATCACGCTGGCCGGCGGTGTTCGCCCAGTAGGCGATGCGCCGGCCGTCGGGCGACCAGGCCGGCTGCACCGCGTCACCCGGCAGACGCTGGCGCTTCTCTCCGGTCGCGACGTTGACGATCCATAACGCCGCGGTGCGGTCGCGCGCGTAGGGGTCGAGCACGGGCTCGACTGAGTAGGCGACCTGCGCGCCGTCGGGCGACCAGGCCGGATCGAAGCCGCCATCGGTAAGGCGGCGGACCGATTCGCCGGTCGCGCCCATCAGGAACAGTCCACCGCCGTCGCGGGACGAACGGAACACCAGCCGTTCGCCATTCGGCGAGAAGGCCGCCTGCTCGTCGTCGGCGGCCGAGTCTGCGGTGATGTTGATCGCGCGGCCGCCGTCGCTGCGCATCACGAAGATGTCGAGGTTGCCCGACGCCGCGCTCGAGTAGACGACCTGGCGTCCGTCAGGGGAGAGATCGGGCTGGCCTTCCAGGCCGGGCAGCTCGGTCAGCCGGCGCAGCGTGAACTCCTTCGACTCAGTGGACGGCGGCGCCGCGGCGCGGCCCACCAGCCAGCCGGCCCCGGCGCCGAGCACAAGCAGCAGGAGCGCCCACGGCGCCAGGCGACCGAGCGACGGACTGGGTTGCGGCGCTGTCATGCTCGCGCCGGCAGCATCCGCTCCCCCGCCGGCCAACACCTCGTCGATCGCGAGACGCGCGTCGCCGATGTCGCGCAGCCGGTTCTTCGGCGACCGCTCCAGGCAGTGGCGCAGCAGCCCGCGGATCGCCGCTGGTGTCTCGGGCGGTAACGCCGACAGATCGATCTGGTCCTTCAGCACGCCGGCGAGCGTGTCCGACACCGAGTCGCCGCGGAACATGCGCCGGCCGGTCGAGCATCTCGTAGAGGACGACGCCGAAGGCCCAGATGTCGGCCCGCTTGTCGACCGGAAAGCCCTTCGCCTGCTCGGGCGCCATGTACGCCGCCGTGCCCAGGATCACGCCCTGCATCGTCGCGCCCTGCGTGAATGTGGGTGAGGCCGCCGGCGACAGCGCCGGGCCGGAGGCGCTGCCCGCCGGGTCCATCGCCTTGGCGAGCCCGAAGTCGAGGACCTTGACCGTCCCTTCCGCGGCGGCCTTGATGTTCTGCGGCTTGAGGTCGCGGTGGACGATCCCGCGCTCGTGCGCGTCTTCCAGGGCCTGGGCGATCTGGCGGGCGATCGAGAGGCTTTCCTCCAGGGGGAGAGATCCCGCTTCGAGCCGATCCGCCAGCGTCGGCCCGTCGACGAGTTCCATCACCAGCGCGCGCACGCCGTCCGACTCCTCGAGGCCGAAGATCGACGCGATGTTGGGGTGGTGGAGCTGGGCGAGCAGTTGCGCCTCGCGCTCGAAGCGCGCGAGACGTTCGGGGTCCGCGGTGAAGGCGGCGGGGAGAACCTTGATCGCGACGTCGCGCTTCAGCCGCGCGTCCGTCGCCCGGTAGACCTCCCCCATCCCGCCTTCGCCGAGCTTGGCGGTGATCTCGTATGGGCCTATGGATCGGCCAATCACAGACGCGTTGAGGATGAGTCGGCCCACATGGCGCCTCATCCTAGCCGAGTCTCTATCCCCGCACCTATCGGTTTCGGAGGGGTCAGATCTTGTTTCTTGCACGAGTGTCCACGAACGGTGACTCCGCAGCCGGCCGTCGTGCTAGAGTTTTCGCTTTTCCAATGGAGAACCAATGAAGGCAGCAGAAGCAAAGACCATCGCCGAATTTCTGGCGAATACCTTCGAATACGAGCTGGCAGCTACCCACGCAGTCATGGCCGCCGTTCCGGTGGAGCGCTGCGACTATCGTCCCGATCAGATGTCAAAGACGGCGCTTGGCCTGGTGCGGCACATCGCGCTCGAGGACGAGTGGCTGCTGGCCGCGGTCGCGGACGGGAAGTTCGGTCCGGGCAAGGACGAATCGGACGCGTGCGGATTGATGACACCGGCCGACGCGATTGCACATCATGACGAAGACGGTCGCGGCGGAGTTGGCGCGTGTTCGCGCGCTGAGCGGCGACGATCTGCTCAGGATCGTGGACATGTTCGGCGCATTCCAGATGCCGGCGGTCCAGTTCCTGTCGCTCGCGTTGCGCCACACGGTGCATCACCGCGGCCAGTTGAGCGCCTACCTTCGCGCCGCCGGCAGCAAGGTTCCGGCGATTTACGGTCCGAGCGCCGACACGGCCACCGTGCACGCTTAGCGGACGGTGTTTGGGGGGGTCAGATCTTGTTTCTTGCACGACGGGTGTCATCGTTCGCGGACATTCGTGCAAGAAACAAGATCTGACCCCCCGACCCCGTATAATCCCGCACACATGGTCGGCACTCAGCTCGGACACTACCGCATCGAGCGCAAGCTCGGCGAAGGCGGGATGGGCGAGGTCTACCTCGCCACGGACAGCAAGCTCGGACGCCAGGTCGCCCTCAAGGTCCTCACCGGCGCATTGGCCGGCGATCCCGACCGGCAGGAGCGCTTCGAACGCGAGGCCCGCGCCGCCGCCGCGCTCAACCATCCCAACATCGTCACCATCCACTCGGTCGAGAACATCGACGGCGTCCCGATCCTCACGCTCGAACTGATCGACGGCCAGACGCTGAGCGAGCTGATTCCTGCGGACGGCCTGCCGCTCGATCGCGTCCTCACGCTCGGCATCCCGCTCGCCGATGCGGTCGGCGCCGCCCACCAGCGCGGCATCACCCACCGCGACCTCAAACCGGCCAACGTGATGGTCACGACCGACGGACGCCTGAAGGTGCTCGACTTCGGTCTCGCCAAGATCAAGGAAGAAGCGCAGATCATCTCCGACGCCGGGATGCCGACCGCCGCGCTGACCGGCGAAGGCCGCATCGTCGGCACGGTTGCCTACATGTCGCCGGAACAGGCGGAAGGCAAGACTGTCGATCCGCGCTCCGACGTCTTCTCGCTCGGGATCATCCTCTACGAGATGGCGACGGGAAAACGTCCGTTCGGCGGCGACACCCACATGTCGACGCTGTCGGCGATCATCAAGGACACGCCGAAGTCGGTGCAGGACGTCCGTCCCGGACTGCCGCGCGATCTGGCCAAGATCATCGGCCGCTGCCTCGCCAAGGACGTCGAGGACCGCTACCAGTCCGCCAAGGATCTGCGCAACGATCTGCGCGCGCTCAAGAACGATCTGACGTCGGGGGAGATCGTGCCGATCACTGGCTCGGGTGATCGGGCGGCAGCAGCGCCAGCGGTCGCGCCGGCACGCGCAGGTTCGCGATCGATGATGCTCGTCGCGGCGGGCGTGATCGTGCTCGCCGCCGTGGGTGGCGCGGCATGGTGGATGAGCAAAGGCTCCGAACCGGTCGCGCCTGCCGCGCGTCCATTCGATGACATCAACCTCACGCGCCTGACTACCACCGGCACGTCCGGCCTCGCGGCGATGTCGCTCGACGGTCGCTACGTCGCGCACGTCTCGATCAAGGACGGCAAGCAGAGTCTGTGGCTGCGACAGATCGCGACGACGAGCAACGTCGAGGTCGTCCCCGCCGAAGAAGTCCGCTACGCCGGCCTGACGTTCTCGCCCGACGGCAACCACATCTACTACTCGACCTACGCGCGCGGCCAGAACCTCGGCATCCTTTATCAGATAGGAGTCCTCGGCGGCGGCGCCCGAGTCGTCCTCGAGGACGTCGACACCGCCGTCAGCTTCTCGCCCGATGGAAAGCAGTTCGCGTTCATCCGCGGCATGCCCGACACTGGCAAATCCGCCGTCGTCGTCGTCAATGCGGACGGCTCCGGCGCGCGCGAGCTACTCGTCCGCAGCCTGCCGCTGTCGTTTCCCCTCCAGGGGATCGCCTGGTCCCCGGACGGGAAAACCATCGCGGTGAGCGGTGACCACGCCGACCAGTTGCGCGCGCAGGTCGTGATGGTGGACGTCGCGGCCGCGACCGAAACGCTGCTGCCGATTCCGGAGTGGCGCTCGGTGTCGCGCCTGGCATGGCTGCGCGACGGCACCGGGCTGCTGGTCAACGCGCAGGAATCCGCTGGCGAGTCGTCCAACCAGATCTTTCTCGTCAGCTATCCGTCCGGCGAGCCGCGGCGTCTGACCAACGACCTCTCGAGTTACTCGGGTCTCGGCGTGTCACCGGACGGGAAATCGTTCGTCACCATCCGCAACGAACGGCGGGCCGCGATCTGGACGATGCCCGGAGGGGATGCGACGAAGGCAGTGCCGATCACTACCGAAGCGTCCGCCGATGAAGGCACCAGCGGCGTCGCCTGGACGCCGGATGGACGGATCGTCTACACCACTGAAGCGAGCGGCAATCCCGACATCTGGATCATGAACGCGGACGGCACGCGGCGTGTGCAGCTGACGTCCACACCGGGACTGGACCTGTTTCCGCGCGTAACGCACGACGGCCGCTTCATCGTCTTCGCGTCGGACCGCGACGGCAGCGTCCGCGCCTGGCGGATGGCGCTCGACGGCAGCGCCGCGAAGCAGATCACATCTGAACCGATCGGCCGGCACCGCGTCGGGCTGTCGAGCGACGACAAGTGGATCTACTACGACAACACGCGTGGTGAATCACGCCGCGTGTCGATCGATGGTGGCCAGGGCGAACCTGTTTTCACGGCCGACATCGTGGCCAAGCTGAGCGAACCGATGCCGCGCGGTTTTCACGAGGCCTGGCCGTCCCCGGATGGCGCCTTCATGGCCGGTCACTTCCAGACCCCCGGCGGTGAACGGATGCTGGTCGTGCCGACGGCCGGTGGTCCACTGCGAAGGCTCGAGACGATCCCGCCGAACGCGACGTGGGCGCCCGACGGCCGCTCGCTGGTGTTCTATTCCGGCCGCGGCGGGTCCTTCAACATGTTCCGGCAGTCGATCGACGGCGGTCCAGTGACGCCGATGACGCAGTTCACGTCGGAGCAGATCTTCACCTACGCGCTGTCGCCGGATCAGAAGCAGCTGGCTGTCGTCCGCGGCCGCGTGAGTTCGGATGTCGTCCTCGTCTCGTCGGTGGAGAAGAAGTAATGGGGTCAGGCCCCAATTCGCGTAACCCCCGCCCTGACAATGACTTGGGGTGACCGCAAAAGCGTCGCGTGACTTGATCCTCAGGAAATGGGGTCAGGCCCCCCCTTAGGGCTTGCGGCGCGCCTTGCCGGACTCGTCGCGCATCCGGCTCACACTCAAGCTCGCGCTGAGGCTGCGCTTCATGACGCCGCTCGACATCGGCGCGGATGCTAGAGGCATATCTTTCTCGCGCAGCTCCACGACGAGCGCGCTCAACACGGGATCACCAGACGCATACGACGCGATCTTGTCGGAGGTGACCCTCAGCCTCACGCCCGAGTCCTGGTAACGGCCGGCGCGGTTCATCTCCAGCGCTTCGGCCCTCGCGGCGGCGGCGTAGAGCGTCGCCACGGCGTGATCCACCTGCCGGTTGCGCGGCTGCGCATCGTTGGCGGCGTGATCCGCAAAGGTCCACAGGATGTCGGTCTCGGGCGCGGGCAAGGCACCGCGTGCGTCACTGACCTTGAATGACGCCGAGAGCGCACTCTTCGCCGTCCCCGAGGGGAACTTCATCCGGAACACCAGCGCGACTTCCTGTCGCGCCGCGAGGTCCCCGAGCGCCAGCGCGACGCTGCCGTCCGACTTCGCCTCGAGCGGATACCGGTTCAACGTCGTCACACTCATCCCGGCACCGGGGCGGACGGTAATCACCACGTCCTTGGCGACGATCTCCAGCGCCTCGCCAAGCTCGCTGGTGAGGATGTCGGGGATCTGCACCGCCTGCTCGACGTCATAGGCATGCCCGCCGCTCGCGCTCGCGATCGCCTCGAGCAGCCGCTCGTCGTAGTCGTTGCCGATGCCAAGGCACGACGTCCTGATCCCGCGCTCGGCCAGCGCCTTCGAGTGCCGCGCCAGTTCGTCGCGGTCCTGGATCCCGGCGTTGGCAAGTCCATCGCTGAGGAGCAGACACCGCGCCGTCATCTCGGGGTCGAGATGCTGCGCGATCTGCTCACAGCCCTTCAGCCATCCGCCAGACAGGTCGGTGCTGCCGCGCGCCTCGAGTTCCTTGACGCGCTCGCCGGCGTTGCGCACCGCCTCGGCGGTCGCATGCGTGGACGGCACGACGACATCGATCTCGTTGTCGTAGGCGATGACCGAGAAGCGGTCGGTATCGCGGAGCATGCGCAGCGCCTGGACGACGGCGTCTCGGGCAAGCGCGATCTTGGTGCCGCCCATCGATCCCGACCGATCGATCACGAACGAGACGTTGAGTGGCGGACGCGTGGTGGCACGTGCCGGCTCCGGCGCGATGAACGTGAGGAGTGCATAGCGGGTGCTCTTGCCCGTTTCGCGGACGAGCGTGCGGTCGGTCTGGACGGTCAGGTTCATCGCCTACTCCTCTTCTGCCGTGTCGAAAATCTTGCGTGCGGCGTCGAGCAACCGCGCCAGCTGGCGCTGCTCGGTCCGCGCCTGCGGACGACGGACGCTCAGCTCGATGCCGTCCGTCAGCGTGTAGCGGTCCCATTGGGAGCGCGTGGGCTCGGCGGGCGCCGGCACCGGCGTCGGCGCCGGCGTCTCGGGCGGAGCAGCCGCGATCCGCGAATACATGACGCCATCGCTGCCCGACAACGCTGCGCTGTCGCTGTCGCTGTGCGCCAACGTCGCGCGCAACGACGGACCATCGCCGCGCTTCGCTGACTGATCGCCGAGGATGTTGCGGATGTAGTCGAGGGCCGAGCCGCTTTCGGCGGCGCGCCGTGCCTTGGTCTCGTGGAGCAGTCCCTGCACCTGCTCGTCGGTCAGTCCTTTGAGCCGCCGCGCGATCTCGGCCAGAGGCAGATGCTGCTTCTGTAGAAGGCGGATCAACTTCAGTCGCGAAACGTGTCCCTCGCCGTAACGCGCGCCGGGGCCAGGTGATCCGGCGGGCGGCAGCAGTCCCTGCTGCACGTAGAAGTGAACCGTCCGGGGGGTCGCGCCTGAGCGCTCCGATAGCTCCTTGATGTCGAACTCGACGTCAGCCACGCGATTAATATGACAGTGTTACGTTTCACTGTCAAGTCCGTGACTCCGTCTATCTTTTCAACAATTTAGCGATAAGTTGAGCGTTACCGTTTCGTCCCGCCTTCCGTCCCCGTCTCATCTATACTTCAGCCGATCTATGGCCCCCACAACCACAACGATTACGGCTGGCTCCAAGCTTGGACCCTATGAAGTAGTGGCGCTCATTGGCGCCGGCGGCATGGGCGAAGTCTATCGAGCCAAAGACACGCGGCTTGGACGCGATGTCGCGGTCAAGGTCCTGCCCCGCTCCTTTGCGACCGACCCCGATCGACTGAGGCGCTTCGAGCAGGAAGCACGCGCCGCCGGGATGCTGAACCATCCCAACATCCTCGCCGTCCACGACATCGGCACCCACAACGGCGCACCCTACGTCGTCTCGGAACTGCTCGAGGGACAGACGTTGCGCGAGCGGATCGACGGCTCGCCGATGCCGCCGCGCAAGGCATCGGATATCGCGGCGCAGTTCGCCCGCGGCCTCGGCGCCGCGCACGACAAGGGCATCGTCCACCGCGACCTCAAGCCGGACAACGTCTTCATCACCCGCGACGGACGCGTCAAGATCCTCGACTTCGGCCTCGCCAAGATCGCACCCGTGATCAGCCACGTGGCCGAGACCGCGATGCTCGCCGAAACCGCGCCGGTTGCAGTCGATGTTCCTCACACCGAAGTCGGCATGGTCCTCGGCACCGCGAGTTACATGGCGCCAGAACAGATCCGCGCTGCGCCGGCCGATCATCGCTCCGACATCTTCGCCTTCGGCCTCGTCTTCTACGAGATGCTGACCGGACGCCCGGCCTTTCGCGCTGACTCCGCGATCGAGACGATGAGCGCGATCCTCAAGGCGGATCCGCCGCGGATGGCCGATCATGCCGCCAATCTCCCGCCGGATCTCGAGCGCATCGTCCTGCACTGTCTCGAGAAGAATCCCGAGGAACGGTTCCAGTCGATTCACGACATCGCCTTCCATCTCGAAACGACGAGTGGAACGTCGACCGCGCGCGCGCTGCCGGCGCCGGCGTCCCGACTGCGCCTGGTGAAGCAACTTGCGGTCGGCGCCGCACTGCTCGGCGCCGGCGCGCTGATCGGATTCAGTCTCAAGCCGGAAGCGCCCGCTACAGCGCTGCCCGCGTTCGAGGCCGTCACCTTCCGGCGCGGCACGGCAAGCCCGGCGCGCTTCGCGCCGGACGGCCGCACCGTCATCTACTCGGCCACGTGGGACGGTACTCCGCAGTCGGTGTACTCGGCCCAGCCGGGCAGTCCCGAATCGCGAGCGCTCGACGTGCGCGGGGCGGTACGGTCGATCTCCAAGTCCGGCGAGATGCTGGTGACCATGCCGGGCGGCCGGCGCATGTTGACACGCCTGCCGATCGGCAGCGGCGCGCCACGCGAGCTTGTCGAGGGGGTCCGGGACGCGGACTGGGCACCGAACGGCGACGACATTGCCATTCTGCGGACGTTGGAAGGCCGCGACCGGCTGCAGTTCCCGATCGGCAAAGATTTGAATCTGCCCTCGGGCTTCTTCGGCAATCTGAGGGTGTCCCCCGCCGGTGATCTCATCGCCGTTTCGGAACACCCGATCCTCCTGGATGCGCGCGGCGGCGTCGCGATCGTCGACCTCCAGGGCAAGAAGACGACCCTCGCAGAAGGCTTCGAGGATGTCGGCCGCGTCGCCTGGTCACCGGACGGCAAGGAAGTCTGGTTCTCGGCCGCGCAGGGCGCCGGCGCCGCCGACCATTCCATCTTCGCCGTAACACTCGAGGGCCAGTTGCGGAGACTTGTCAGCGGTCCCGGACATTTCGCGCTGCAGGACGTGTCGCCGGCCGGTGACCTTCTCGTCTCGCACGGCCTCAGGCGCCCCGCCATCGTGGGCCGGGGGGCAGGGGCCAACGAGGAAGTGGAGCTCGGCTGGCTCGACTACTCAGTCCTTGCCGATATCTCCGACGACGGCCGACGAGTTCTGTTCGCTGAACAATCAGTCGGTGGCGGACCCGGGTATGCGGTCTACGTTCGCAATACAGACGGCACTCCCGCGGTACGACTCGGGAAAGGGGACGCGCATTCGTTATCGCATGACGGACGATGGGCGCTCGCGCATGATCTGACCGGGCATACGCTCCAGTTGCTGCCGACTGGACCAGGCCAGCCACGCAGTGTCCCCAGTCACGGCATCACTGCCTTTCCCTGGTCGGGTTTTCTACCCGGCGACAAGAGCATCCTGTTTGCCGGCACCGACAAGGCAGGCGTGAACCGGATGTATGTGCAGAGTCTCGACGGCGGAACGCCTCGACCCGTCACACCGGAAGACGTGACCGTGATGCAGAACACGGTGAGCCCTGACGGCCGCTGGCTGATTGCCGACGACGGCACCGTGCTGCGCATCTTCCCGCTCGGCGATGGAGAGTCTCGGGTCCTGCCGGGCGCGCAGCCGGGCGATCAGCCGATCCGCTGGAGCTCCGATCCCAACGTGGTGTTCGTGGCCAGCGTTGTCGGACAGACCCAGCACGTGCACGCCATCAACATCGTGCGCGGCACACGCACGCCGATGATGCAGCTCGCGGTTAAGGATCATGTGGGTGCGAGCGGAATCCAGCGGCTGGTGCTCTCTGCCGACGGCAAGTCCTACGCCTACCTCTACACGCGGACGCTGCAGAACCTCTACGTCGTCAAAAACGTGAAGTAACACGGACGACACGGACCGCAGGCGACAAGATCTACTCCGGCAAGTTGATGCGCTTCAGCAAATCCTGAAAACGAGGGTTCTGCCGCAGCGGCTGCCACCTCGGCTCGCGCCGCAAGTATGCGAGCCGATTGGACCGCTCGGCGTAGGCCTTCTCGAGCCAGTCCAGTGCGGCATCGTCCTCGCCGAGGCCGAGGTAAACGGTAGCGAAAGCCAGCGCGGGAACGTACCGTTCTTTCGATGTCGCCTCGAGCTGCTTCAGAACGCGCCGGGCCTCGTCACGCTGGCCGATGCGCGCCTGCTCATATCCGAGATTGGCGAGCGACATTCCGGCCCCACGACTCAGCGTCACCGCCTGCTGCAACACCGCCATTGACTCCTGATGCTGGCCTTTGCCCGCCAACAGACCGCCGAGGACGTCGTAGGCAATGGCGAAGCCCGGGTCGAGATCGATCGTCCGGCGGCACTCGGCGATCGCCTCGTCGCGGCGGCCGGCGAGGGCGAGCTGCACAGCCAGGGTGTGGCTGCGCGAGGCCGAAAGCGGGTCGCGTTCGAAGGCACGTCGGGCAACGTCGACGGCTTCGTCCGAGCGGCCACCGACGGTGAGATAGAACGGATAGGAGGAGTGGTTCAGCGTGACCTCGCGATCGAGTGCGAGAGCGCGGTCGAAATGCTTCGTCGCCGCGGGCCAGTCCCAGTCGTAGGTGAAGGCCGCGTAACCGAGAGAGACGTGCGCTTCGGCGAGCTCGCTGTCGATCTTCAGGGCCTCCTCCGCCGCCGCCTTGGCCTTCGGCATCGCCTCCCGCGGCGGCTCCATGTTGAGGAACGATCCGCGATTGTAGGCATCGGCGAGACCTGTGTAGGCCAGTGCGTAGGCCGGGTCGGCATCGATCGCACTCTTGAAGTATCCGATCGCGGTGCGCAGCGCATCGGGATTTCGTTTGTGCCAGTGATAGAGGCCCTGGAGATAGAGCTGATATGCCTGGGTGCTCTCGGTCTCACGTTTCGTCAGCCGCTGCTCATCCTCCTTCGTCAGACGGAGGCGCAGGCTGTCGGAGATCTCACGCGCCAACTCGTCCTGCAAGGCGATGATGTCCTCCAGCTTGCGGGGGAACTCATCACCCCACAGCTGCGCGCCTGTGACGACGTCCATCAGATCGGCGCGGATGACGAGCGTGCCGTCGCGTTCGAGCACTCGACCCGAGAGCACGGATCGCACACCCAGCTCCTGGCCGATCTTCTGGGGGTCCGTCTGCTGCCCCTTGTAGCGGAACGCGGTGTGTCGCGCCGTCACGTGCAGCGTCGACAGACGTGACAGCCTCGAGATGAGGCTCTCGGTGAGGCCGTCGCTGAGATACTCGCTGTCGACATTGCCACTGGCGTTGACAAAAGGCAACACGGCGATCGAATCGATCGGGCCAGGCGAACGGACGGCGTTGAAGTAGACCGCGCCGGCAGTCAACGCAACGAGCGCAAGAGCAGCGAGGGCCAAATATGTCCGGCTTCGTCTCGATCTACTCGTCTGCGCCGTCGCGACCGGAGATGACGCACCCGAGCCAACGGTGTCGCGCTTCAACCGCTGCAGGTCGGCTCGAAGTTCCGACGCGCTCTGATAGCGGAGCGCGCGGTCCTTCTCGAGCGCCTTGTCGATCACTTCGTAGAGCCTGGCCGGCGCTCCCGGATTTAGCCGGGCGACCGGCACGGGCGAACGATTGAGAATGCCGTCCTGGATCAGTCCGGAGGTCACACCGGGGAAGGCCTGCTGCCCGGTGGTCATCTCGTAGAGCACAGTGCCCAGCGAGAAGAGGTCGGTCCGCTCATCGAGGACCTGACCGCGTACCTGCTCGGGCGACATGTAGGCAGGTGTGCCCAACACCGATCCCGGGCTGGTCAGCTGTTCTTCGGTCGGCCCATCGCCACTTGCGCTTCGCGGCGGCCTCGCCAGCCCGAAGTCGAGCAGCTTGGCCTGGCCACGATCGGTGACGAAGATATTGGCCGGCTTGATGTCGCGATGGACCATCCCCCTGGCATGTGCGGCGGCCAATGCATCGGCGATCGCGATACCCAGGTCGAGCACTTCCTCGACGGGTCGCTGGCCTTCGCCAAGGAGTCGCTGCAGTGACTTGCCCTGGAGGACCTCCATGGCGATGAAGTAGCGCCCGTTCTGCTCGCCGACGTCATACACCGTGCAAATGTGCGGATGGTTCAGGGCCGACGCGGCGCGCGCTTCGCGCTGGAAGCGTTCAATCGCGCCTGGCGTCCGCGATAGCTCCTCCGAGAGGAACTTGAGCGCCACGACGCGCCCGAGCCTCACGTCCTCGGCAAGGTAGACCACCCCCATGCCACCGGCGCCGAGCTTCTCGAGCAGGCGGTAGTGGGAGATGGTCTGACCGATCATGTCCGCGGCCGCCACGCCAGCAATATACACGGACATCACGGACTACACGGAACTCACGGACCAACACGCGTTAGAACCCGCTCACCAGGAACTTCGGCAGCAGCACGCCGGCCTGGCGGCGATAGGCGCGGTACTCGTCGCCTGCCGCGCTGCGCAGGATCTGACGCTCCTCCCGATAGGCGGCGCCGACGTAAAAGGCGACCATCGCGGCGACACTGACGAGCAGCAGAATGCTCTGCGTCGCGACAGCGCCTGCGATCCAGGCCAGCGTGTAGGACAGGTAGAGCGGATGGCGGAACCATCGATACGGTCCGTCTGCAAAGACAACGCTCGGAGTACCCGGCACGTAAGCGAGCCGGAAGCCGCGACCGTGAACGCTGTGCGCAGCCCAGGCGAAGAGCGCGCCGGCAAGGACGTAGAGGCCAGCCGCCGTGGCCGCAGCCGTTGCGGGCAGTGGTGCCGTCGCCAGAACGTAGATGTGCAGGCAACTGACGACCAGGCCGACACCCACCATCAGCCGCGTCACCAGGGGTGTGCGCCCCTCGCGCACAAAAAGCACGCGCAGCGCAATCCCGAACAGGGCGAAGTTCATTACCGCGAGAAGGACGGTCGTCATGCGCAACATGCCCTGACGATAGCGGTCCGACGGCTCAGAGGTCGTGAGGAACCACTGAAAAACACTGAATCCGCGACGACCGCATGGCGAAGCCGCGCGGTGTCTATAATGCCGTTCGGTTCATTTGTCGATCCAGCCCGGCTCCCGCGTCGGCGGCTACGAAGTATCCGGCCTTCTTGGCGAAGGAGGAATGGGCCAGGTCTATCGGGCGCGAGACCTTCGTCTGAATCGCGACGTGGCCCTGAAAGTCCTGCCCGAGAGCATCCGTCACGATCCGGACCGCCTGGCGCGTTTCGAACGTGAGGCCCAGGCGCTGGCCGCGCTCAACCATCCGAATATCGCAACGGTCCACGGCTTCGAGGATTCGGGCGGCGAACCAATCCTCATCATGGAGCTCGTCGAGGGGACGACACTCGCAGATCAATTGCGCGAAGGACCGCTGCGACCCGAAGAGGCGCGGGCGATGGCGCTGCAGATCGTGGAGGGGCTCGACGCAGCGCATGAACAAGGTGTCGTGCATCGCGACCTCAAGCCGGCCAACATCAAGATCCGGCCGGACGGCACGCTGAAGATCCTCGACTTCGGACTCGCCAAGATCTTCGCCGCCTCTGACGAAAACCACCGGGCCGACCTCGCCAACTCGCCGACGCTGACCGCGCCGATGATGACCACGGCCGGCGTCGTCCTGGGCACCGCCGCGTATATGAGCCCGGAGCAGGCGCGCGGACGGCCGGTCGACAAGCGCGCCGACATCTGGGCGTTCGGCTGCGTTCTCTACGAGATGCTCACCGGGCAGCCGGCATTTGACGGCGAGACGAGCACCGACATCCTCGCGGCCATCGTCCAGCGTGAGCCTGACTGGAGCCGGCTCCCCGCCGGCCTGCCTCGCTCGATCGCGTCGCTGCTGCGGCGATGCCTGCAGAAGAACGCGAGGGAGCGTCTGCGTGACATCGGGGACGCCCGTTTCGCCTTGCGCGAGACCGGTGACGCGGACGCGGCTCCCGTAGCCGCGGTTCGACGCCGTCCTCCAGCGGCGCTCGTGGCAGGCGCGTTCCTCGCCGGCCTGCTCATCGCCGGCGCCGGGTTCTATGCGTGGCTCACCAACCGCGACAGGAACGTGCCGCCGCCACTGCCGTCTCGCTTCGCCATCGTTCTGCCTGAAGGATTGCAGTTGGTGCTGGGACGCGCGTCCAGTGTGGTCGTTTCCCCTGATGGCGGCCGCATCGTCTATGTGGCGCGAGCGGCGAGCGGACCTGCCCAGCTCTTTCTGCGGGAGCGAACGAAATTCGAATCGACGGCGATAGAAGGCACCGAAGGTGCCGACGTCCCCGTTCTTCTCTCCGGATGGCCGATGGATCGCGTTCTTTGCCGAAGGAAAACTTAAGAAGGTTCCGCTCGAAGGCGGCGCCCCGGTTGTGCTCGGCAACGCCCCGGTTCCGCGCGGCCACGCGTGGTTGCAGGACGACGGAATTCTGGTGACACCGGCGAACAACGTCGGACTGCTGCGCTTCCCCGCCAGTGGGGGCGCGGCACAGCCGTTCACCTCCCTCGCTGCCGGCGAGTTGAGCCACCGCTGGCCGCGCCAGTTGCCTGACGCATCCGCCGTCCTGTTCTCGGTCTGGAATGACACGGGTTTTGAGGGCGCGCGCATCGTGGCACAGCGTGCCGGCTCCAGCGAGCGCCTCAGTGTTGTCGAAGCCGGAGGCGGCTATCCGCGCATGGTCCGGGATCCGGCTTCGCGGCGTGACTATCTCCTCTACGCGCGATCTGAAGGACTGCTGGCCGCGCCGTTCGACGCAAGCGCGCTGAAGGTGACCGGAACCTCGGTGCCGATCGTGGACGGCGTTCTCACCAACCTCTCCGGCGGTGCGCATTTCGATGTCGGCTCAGAAGGCACCCTCGCCTACGTTCCCGGTACGCATGGCGAAGCGGACCGGGAAATGGTCTGGGTCACGCTGGACGGCAAGGCCACGCCCGCCCGCGGCCCCGCCCCGGCGGGACGATTTTTCTCGCTCGACGATGCCGGGACGCGGGTGATGCGGATGAACACCGTCGGCGCGCGTCAGATCTGGGTCGACGATCTTCAGCGCAATACCAGGACACGTCTCGCCACCGGAACCGATGTCTTCGTCGGGACGTGGACACCGGACGGCAAGTGGGTGATCTATGCGGCGGGAGCCCCGGTTGCCAGCCTGTTCAGGGTGCCATCGGATGGCACGGGCAGTCAGGAGCGGTTGACCTCGTCCACACGCAACCAGCATGCGAATGACGTCTCTCCGGACGGAGCGTGGCTGGCGTACCAGGAGTACGATCCGCTCTCGAAAGCAGACGTCTGGGTCATGCGCCTGCCCGGCGCTGGCGCGGCCCCCGCGGCACAGCCGGAGGCGCGGCGAATAATCCACTCCGATGCGTCCGATTCGCTGCCGTCGTTTTCGCACGACGGACGGTGGCTCGCCTACCAGTCGAACACCACGGGCCGGTTCGAAATCTACATCCGTGCGTTCCCGGACGGCGACAAATCCATCCAGGTGTCCACCGATGGCGGAATCGAGCCGAAGTGGTCGCCCGTGGGCAACGAGCTCCATTACCGCGACCTCAAAGGCATGCTCATGGCCGCGACGCTGACGACTCCCATCGAGGGCTCGGTGATCCGGCCGCGGGTGCTGTTCGACGCCAGACGCTACGAGAATCAGATCGCCATCGCGCCCGACGGCAAGCGCTTCCTGCTGGCGCCGCTCGTGACCGCCGAAGCGACCCCGACCCAGATCAACGTCATCGTGAACTTCTTCGAAGAGCTCCGCCAGCGGGTTCGCTGAGATGATGCCGGCGGCATCGACGCGCGATCACGCGCTCGACGCACTGCGCGCCGCGATGATGCTGCTCGGACTGGTGATCCACTCGGCCGCGGCATACACGCAGAACCCCGATCGCACCGCCTGGCCGTTCCAGGATCCGCGGAACTACGTCGCCTTCGATCTGCTCGCGCTCTTCATCCACATCTTCCGGATGCCCGTCTTCTTCGTGATGGCGGGGTTCTTCGCAGCCCTGCTCTACCAACGTGACGGCGCGCGCGGCTTCGTTCGCAACCGCATCAGGCGGGTGCTGCTGCCGCTGCTGGTGTTCTTGCCAACGGTGATGCCGCTCGTCGGACTCGGCTTCGTGTTCGCCCTGTGGCGCGTCGGCGCGCAGATGCCCGGCGCGGATCTCCCCCGGCCGTCTCTTCTTGGCCTCCCGATCCTTGGCCACCTCTGGTTCCTCTACGACCTGCTCATCTTCTATGCCGCGACGGTCGTGCTCATGCCGCTCATCGGGCGGATCTCGACGCACGTTCGCGACTCGATGCATCGCGGCTTCATTACCGTCGCAACGCACATGTGGGGCGCCGCCGTCCTCGCGGTCGCCACGACACTGCCGCTGCTGCCCGAGGGTGAACCGGGTCTCGGGACGTCCGCATCGCTGCTGCCACGCGTCGGGATTCTCACGGCCTATGCCGTCTTCTTCGTTTTCGGCTGGTTCCTCTTCCGTGCTCGCGACGTGCTGGTGACGTGGGCCTCGCGCTGGAAGCGAAACGTCGCTGCGGGAATCGTGGCGAGCGTCGCGTACGTGGCGGCCCTCGTCAGACTCACAGAAGATCCTTCGCTCTGGACGCCGATCGCGATCGCGCTGTGCTCGCTGTCGATGTGGTGGCTGATCTTCGGCATCACCGGTGCCTTCGTCCGCTACCTGCATGCGCCACGGCCGACGATCCGTTACCTGGCGAACGCCGCCTACTGGATCTACCTCGTCCACCTGCCGCTGGTGATCTGGACGCAGGGAGCCCTCGCAACCGCCGCCCTGCCGTCGATGGCGAAGTTCACCATCGTTCTCGGGACGACAACAGCGGTGACGCTCGTCACGTATCACGTCCTCGTGAGGCGAACTATCGCGGGTGTTCTGCTGAACGGACGGAGGTTTGGAGCGGAGCGGCCGGACGCGGCTATTTCGTCGTGAAGTTGAGAGACACCCCGGTCGTGAACATCAGCGGTGCTGCGCTCGCCTCGTCACGGGAGATCGCCCGACCGACGGAACCAAAGACCGCGGCCCGCGGGTGGACGCGCACGGCAACGCCACCGCTGACATCCGTCCGGTTCTTGGAGAGCCCCAGCGCGAAGCTCAGGTCGTCGGTCTTCAACGAGTGCGACTGGCTGACAGTTCCGGTGACCCAGGCGTTGTCGGCGACCGCAACCTCGATCGCCGCGCTCGCGAAGATGGCGCCGCGCGAGAAGTAGCCCGCGGACCCGTAGGCGCGCCAGCCGTCCCGCTGCAGCTCCATGCTCACCGGGATTCCCCAGTGCACGCGCCCGCCGCCATCAGGCAATGGCGCACTGAGGACCTCCAGCACTGGCGTCACCGCGAAGCCCGCGCCCCGAGGCGACGGTTCCTTCAGCTGGACCTTCATGCTGAGGAAGACGTCACCGAGCCCGCGAGCGACTGGTGCGCCAGGCTCGCCTGCGTGGTAAATCGGCGCGCTCATCCCGAACTGCACGCGGCGGTTCAGCGCCAGGCCGCCATCCATGACAGGGAAATCGAACTCGTTGAAGGAAGGCGTTCGCCAGTAGCTCAATCCGATCGTGACGTAGCCCGCGCCCGGATCCAGCACTGTCGCATCGTCGAGCCACGAGCCGAAGTTGCGAAACCCGGTGCCGGCGATCGAACCTCCCTCGCTGGCGACTGCCGCGGCGCCCGACGCCTCACTGCTGTTCACGTTCTTGTTGACGTGACCGTACGCATTCCCGCGCCCATTGCCTTGCGCTCCCGCAGGCGCTGCACCGACGACGAACAGAACGAGCGCGACGACGCACGTGGCGCCGCCGCGCGAGAGACGAGACATCGAATTAGTTCCCGCCCGACTTCGGCTTCTTCTTCGGTGTGGCCGGCGTATCGTCGTTCTGGTTGATGAACGCCGTGGCATCGGTTTCCGCGCGGCGCGCTTCGGCGTTGAAGTCCGCGGAGGGGCGATGAGTCTGGATCGCCTGGCCGAGACTCTTGCCGTCAGTCACCATGCTGGTCTTCAGCTGCGTGAACGGGATCCCGAGGTTGTTCGAGACGTTCACCGCCGCGACGAACTGGCCGAGATTGCGGAACCCGGCCGCCTCAGTCACGGGATCCATTCCGGCCGGCAGACGGCCATCCAGCTTGTTCGCCAGGTTGGTGTTCGTCTGCAGCTTCTGCTGCACCGGCGACAGCGTTCCCGTCGTCGGAACCGCATTTGGATCCGTGGTCTTGGTCTTCGGCGCCTTCGCGGTCTTGGTTGACTTCGGCGACTGCGATTTCGCTCCCGAATTTCCCTGCCCGGTCGCCTTCGGTCCTGTTGCGTGCGTGGTCACAGCCTTCGGCGCCTTTGGCCCTTTCGGCGCCTTCGCGGCGGACTGGCCCTGCACCTTCGGCGTCGGGCTGTGAGCCTTCGACGCGTGCGTGCTGCCGCCGGTCGCCTTGGGCTTCGGGCCGCCGCCGTTGCCCTTCTGCATCGCGAAGAGGTTGCCGCCCGTGATCACCATGGCTCCGCTTATCGCTAACGCTAGAACTGCGCGTTTCATGAACCCTCCCTGGGACAACATGCCCGGGCCCTATATCGCAACAGGCATACCAGTCGAAAGCCGCCAGATTCGCTCGGCTAAATCGGAGCAGGTCAGCTGTTTAGGGCAGATCTGGGCAAAGAGTGCCAGTTTGTTACGAGTCGTCACCACAACAGTTTTCACGCCTGAGTTACACGCTTCGACCCTTACGACTTCCTAACCGCAGCACTACGGCTCGATTAGGACTGTCCCCGGCACCTACCTCTACGCTCCATCCATGCAGTTCTTCCACGTCAATCCGTTCAGTGTCTCTGCTGTGTTTCTTCTGTGGCACTGCCTCGTCTCTCCTCCTGTTTTGCCGCCAGTGGTTCCGAACGACAACAGGACGCCGGCAGGCACACTGAGCGAGGGTGTCCTGTCGCTCGAGTTGCGCGCGGCCGTCGGCCTGTGGCAACCCGGCGGCAAGACCGGTCCGGCGCTCACGGTCCAGGCGTTCGGTCACGACTCAGCTTCGCTTTCCGCCCCTGCGCCCCTCATCCGCGTCCCCGAAGGCACGCAGATCGACGTCCGTGTGCGCAACGAACTATCTGACCCGCTGCGAGTCTTCGGATTGTGCGATCGCGCCGCGCCATGCGTTCCGCTCGACGTGCCGGCGGGCGAGAGCCGCCAGCTTCGCTTCGCCAGTGGACCGGCAGGCACCTATCACTACTGGGCCACCACCACCGGCATGCCGCAGCAGTTCAGGGCCGCCGACGACACCCAGCTGTCAGGCGCGTTCATCGTCGACCCGCGCGGTGCACTGCCGGGGACCGATCGCGTGTTCGTGATCACGGAGTGGTCGAGCCTCACGCGCGCCCAACTGATGGAGATCGTGAAGCAGGACGATCCGGGCGCTGTCTTTCTGAAGGTCCGCCCCGATGTCGGCTTCACGATCAACGGCCTCGCCTGGCCGCACACCGAACGCCTGCACTACGAGCTCGCCGAGCCGGTGCGGTGGCGGATCATCAACCTGAGCACGCAGGTGCACCCGATGCACCTGCACGGCTTCTACTTCGACGTCGAAAGCCTCGGCGATGCCGTGCGCGACCGCAGTTTCGCGCCCGGTCAGCGTCCACGAGTCGTGACCCAGCTCATGCCGCCGGGTTCGACGATGGCGATGATGTGGAAGCCGGAGCGGGCGGGGAACTGGCTGTTCCACTGCCACGTGATGACGCACGTCTCACCGACGCTCCACGTGGACGGCACGTCGAAGTCGCATGCGCAGCACGGAAGCGATCATCACCAGTCCATGGGGATGACCGGCATGGTCCTCGGCGTAACGGTCAACGGACCGGCATGGAGCGGTGCGGAGGATCTCAACGCCGGCGGTCCGGCGCCCCGGAAGATCACGCTACACATGCAACGCGAGGCTGGACGCTTCGGAGACGCTGCGGCATTGGGGTTCATCCATGCCGAGGATGCGGGAGCCGGACGCGGATCGGTGAAAGTTCCCGGCCCGACGCTGGCACTCACCCGCGGCGAGCCGGTCGAGATCACGCTCGTCAACGAGTTGCCAGAGGCGACCGCCATCCACTGGCATGGCATGGAACTCGAGAGCTACTACGACGGCGTCCACGGATGGAGCGGCGCGGGCACGCGAGTGACACCGATGATCGAACCCGGGCAGCTCCTTCGTCGTCCGCTTCACGCCACCGCAAACCGGGACGTTCATCTACCACACGCACCTGCACGATCGAGTGCAGCTCGCGTCGGGACTCTACGGCGCGATGATCGTGCTCGACCCCGGTGAGACGCTGGACGCAGCCACCGATCACGTCGTCGTGATCGGACGCGGCGGACCGCAACCGGACTCGCCGGTGGTGCTGAACAACGAGCGCGCGCTCGAGGTCGTGTGGAAGGCGGGCTCGCGGCACCGCCTCCGCCTCATCAACATCACACCGGACGACATCGTCTCGGTGGCGTTGATGAGCGGAGACGCGGTGAAGATGTGGCGTCCGCTGACGAAGGATGGTGCGCCGGTTCCTTCGGAGAGTCGCTCGCCTGTGACCGCCCGCCAGGTCATTGGCGTCGGTGAGACCTATGACTTCGAGATCGAGACACCTCCCGGCCGGGGCAACATGTGGTTGGAAGTCCGCACGACCGGCGGACGCTGGCACACCCAGGGGCGCGTGATCGTGCGGTGACGCACGCCCGGCATGAATGCCGGGCCTACTGGTAGGCCCGACCTTCAGGTCGGGCGCGTCCAGGTCGGGCGCGTCTACCGTTGCCACGATTTGTATCCCACAGCCAGTTGCCCGATGATGCGGACAAGGGGGTGACGCTATGTGGTCTACGCGCACGTTAAGGGCTGTTCTCGGTGTCTCGGCGCTGATCGTCCTCGCGGTCGCAGCAGGTTACGCGCAGTCGCAGACGACGGCCCCGCAGGACCCCGTGGCGGCAGAAATCCGCGCTCTCCGCGCTGACCTCAATGCCTACTTCGAGTCGACGATGCGTGGCCAGCTGTTGGTGGCACGCCTCCAGGTCCAGGAAGGCCGCATCAACTCGGTGCTGCGGCAGCTGCAGGAAGTCGAGACGAAGCTGCGCGACAACGAAAACGCCAAAGGCCAGATGGAGCAGGGTCTGAAGATGTTCGCCGGCAAGCCCGGGGAATCGGAGGAGGGTGGAGAGTTCATCCTCGGCCCGCTGAAGGCCGGTATGGATGCCGCCAACAAAACGAATAGTGAGCTCAAGCAGCAACAGGCCCAGCTGCAGACGATGTTCAATGAGGAACAGGCCCGCTGGGTAGCAATCAACGCCCGCCTTGAGGAACTCGAACAGGCGTTCGGGAAGCCGAAGCGCTAACGCCGCAGCAGGGCGCGCCAGTTGGCGACGACGTGGACGAGCATGTCGTCGGCCTTGGCGACGGGATCGAGGACGAGAAAGCGCGTGCCGTCGGCACTGGCGGCGAACTGCTCCACGCCGAACGACGGCGCCAACAGGCGTGTCTTGAACAGCGCCACTGGATCGCCCGGCGCAAAGCCTGCACGCGCGAGTAATGGGACTGCGACCAGGGTTCCATCAGGAGCCAGGAAGTAGAGCTCGCGGCCGTCCTCGCGCCAGACGGGCTGCACACCCCCTTGCCGAGACACCTGAAGGCGCTCGCCGGTCGCCGGGAAGGGCACCACGATCACTTCGGAGCGTCCAGACCCATCGGCCGCGTAGGCGACCCATCGCCGGTCTGGCGAGAACTGCGCCTGGTCGATCCGACCGGTCAGCTCGCGCGCAACGGTCACGGCCATGCCGCTGGCTTCACCGGGCAGTGTGACCGGATCGATCAGGCGCGCGCGCAGCTCGGTGGAACCGGAGTCATGGTGCAGCACCCAGCGACCATCGCTGGAAATGTCATCAAGCGCGAACATCCCGCCCTCGAACTTCCAGACCAGGGACGGCGGATCGCCGTTCGGCGTCATCCGGTGGAGGCTCCTGACCCGGTCGCGCATCGATCCAAACAGCAGCGTGCGGCCGTCGAGCATCCACCGTGGATCGACATCGCGCGTCTCACCGACCGTCAACCGTGTGGTCGTACCCAATGTCACGTCGATCAGCCACAGGTGGACGTTGCCGACCGAGCGCTGGGCGGCGGCTATGCTGCGTTCGTCAGGGGACAGATCGAAGGTCGTGATCTCGGCCGGCGCCCCGATTGACTGACCGGCCACCCCGGTTCGCGCATACCAGGTGAATTGCCGGCGGCGGTCGATGCGTCCGAAGAAGGCGAGCAGACCGTCGCGCGACACCGACTCCTTGGCACCGTCCCAGAGGTTCGCATCGGCTTCCGCGCTGAGGAGCGTCGGCTCACCGAGCAGCGCCGGCCCGCCATAGTCGACACGCTGCCCGTAGATCGCGTCGCCACGCCGGTAAACCAGATGCGTCTCGTCGGCGCCGATGACGCGCAGATCGGCCTCGGGCAGTTCGCTGCGCACGTCAGAGTCGAGCGAGGCCAGCACCGTCCGGGGTCCGGAGCTGGTGCGGATCGATTCGTAGAGATAGCGCCTGCCGTCGGGCAGAAAGACGGGCCTTCCGTGCGCGATCTCTCCAGCCGCTGTGTCGAGCGTGAGCAGTGTCGGGTCGCCGCCGCCGGCAGCAACCTGACTGAGCGGGCCAGTCGTTGCGGCGAGGAGGATCGTGCCGTCGCCCCAGGCGGCTCCGACAACCGGCTGCGGACCGGACGATATGCGGCGGACGGACGAAGTCGCGAGGTCGATCCGTTTCAGCTGCCCGTCGACAACGAAGGCGATCGACCCGCTGTCGGGTGACCAGAACGGTCCGGCCGCATTCTCGGTCCCCGGCAGCGCCTCGAACGACGAGCCGTTCAGCCGGCGCAGAAACAGACGTCTATCCCCGGAGGACCATGAGGCCTGAACGACGAGCGCATGGCCGTCTGGCGCCAGCGCCAGGCTGAGCCCGAAGAGCGCGGGCCGCACGTCGAGCGGGATCGACAGACGTAACACCTGGGGGTCGGTTGACACGCGGGTCGCGCTCCAGACCTGGTAGGCGGCGGCACCGCCCAGCAGCGCGACGAAGGTCCAGGCGGTTGCATGCCGCCAGCGCTTTTCTTGGCGGGGACGGTCAGCGGAAAGCAAAGGCTGCACGCCCGATGCGGCGGCGGTTGACTCACCATCGAGCGCGAGCCGCGCCTCGCCGACATCGCGGAGGCGCTGCTTCGGGTCTTTCACCAGGCAGCGTGCAATGAGGGTCCGCAGGTGCGGCGGCGTGTCGGCCGGTAGCGTCGAGAGGTCCGCCTCGCGGGTGATCACATGCGCCAGCGTCTCCTGGATGCTGCCCGCCTCGAAGAGGCGTCGTCCAGACAACATCTCGTGGAGGACGACGCCGAAGGCCCAGATGTCTACCCGACGGTCGACCAGGCGTCCTTTCGCCTGTTCCGGCGCCATGTAGGCGGCGGTCCCCTGGATCACGCCCAGCTGCGTGGCCCGCCCGGTCTGCGTTGGCGATCGCATCGCGTCGGGCGAGCCGTTGTCGATGTCTGCGCCAAACGCTTTCGCGAGACCGAAGTCGAGGAGCTTGACGACCCCGTCCGGGCGGACCTTGATGTTGGCTGGCTTCAGATCACGGTGGACGATGCCGAGTTCGTGAGCGGCTTCGAGCGCTTCGGCGATCTGCCGCGCGATCGGCACCAGGTCGGCGAGCGGGATCGGCCCACGCGCGATGAAGACGGAGAGGTCTTCCCCCTCGATCAGTTCCATCACGAGTGCACCGGCGACGCTCTGCCCGACGCTCGTCGTAGAGGATTCCTCGAAGCCGTGAATCTGGGCGATGTTCGGATGATTGAGGGTCGCCAGCGTCTGCGCTTCGCGCGTGAATCGTGCGAGCCGGTCGGCGTCGGCGGCAAGCAGGTCCGGCAGCACTTTGAGCGCGACGTTGCGGTTCAGCTTCGTATCGCGCGCGCGATAGACGACTCCCATGCCCCCTTCGCCGAGAGGGCCGAGAATCTCGTACGGCCCGAGCCGGACGCCCGCCTCCATCCGCATGGATGGAGAATTCTACGCCACTGCAGCTGTGGATGTTGGTGTTCGCTAGAAGCGCCAGGCCATCCCGAAGCGCAACGGACACATCGCGAGCAGGCCGTCAGCCTCTCTGCCCTCGGCCCCGACCAGCAAACGGATGTCGCCGAAGAAACTGAGGTGGTTGCGCACGGGCACGTGCACGCCGCCCCCGAAGAAGATGAAGCGCGCCTCGTTCTTTACCGCGTTCGGGAAGTCTTCGTTGACGGTTGGATGTGACGTACCGCGACCGAGTCCCGCCAGCAGGTACGGCGTCAAGCGGTTTGCGGGAAACAGGCTCACGCGCGCCTCACCGCTCACCGCTGTCATCGTCCCGCCGCGGAACGTGCTCACGGAGGAATACTCGGGCGTTTCAACCCGCGTGATGCGAGGGTTCTGTACGGTGCGCTGGACGTCGAGCAGGAAGGTCACGCGCGACCACGGCGAAAAGCCCGCCGCTGCCGAGACGGTATATCCGCTCTCGACGAGCGTCGGTCCCGCGGCCGCTTGCAGAGAAAACGATGGGCTCGATGACTGCGCGTTCGCAACTGCGGGAACCAAGACTGAGAGCAACGACAGGGCGCACAACGCTCGCATTTGGAATCTCCTTACTTCTGAATGCGAAAACGGCGGCGACGTTGGCTCACCGACCAGCGTAAGAACCGCCAGGCCATCCCGAAGCGCACCGGGTACATCACGATCATGCTGTCGTAGCCCTCTGGACCGCCCATGACGCGGAAGTCGCCGAACAGGCCGAGATGCTTGCCCACGGGCACGTGGACGCCGGCGCCAACGAAGGCGAAGGCAACGTCGTTTGTGACGGGATTTGGAAACACCTCGTTGACGGTGGGGCGCGAGTCACCGCCGCCGATGCCCGCCAGCACGTAAGGGGTGATGCGCTGCGGGGGAAACAGCGCAACGCGCACTTCGCCGCTCACGGCCGTAATCGTCCCGCCGCGAAACTCGATGTACGGGTTTCTGTTGTTGGGGCCAGTGCTGGGTGTGATGCGGCTCGACAGCTCCGTCCGCTGGACGTCCACGAGGAAGGTCACACGCGACCAGGGCGAGAATCCAACCGCAGCCGCGACCGTATGACCCGAACTGACGACTGTCGGGCCCGCCGACGCTTGAACCGAGAAGGACGGCCTGAAAGTCTGGGCCTGGGCGCTCGCCGCCGCAGGCGTGAGAACTAATACCAACGAGAGGATGCAGAAGGCTCGCATATACAGGTGATCTCCCTTACCTGTGAATGCGAAAACGGACGGTGCGGTGGCTCATCCTGCCAACACGGGCGCGGCACAGCCGCGCAGTTCCTGCATCCATCTGACGGATGCCGCATGGTTTCCTTCGGAAAGACGAAGGCCCAGTCGCGGGCACTCTCGATGCACCCGGGACCTGCAGCGGGACTTTTTGACGATGGTAGACTCGCGGAAAGGCATGGCGATGGCGGACGAATTGGGGAGCATTTCGGAACGCGTGCAGGTGGTCGAGCAGAAGCTCGATGTTCTCATCGCGTCTGTGAGATCGGGATCTGACGGGGTTGACGAAGCGTTTGCCGATCAGCGGCTCCACACGGAGCTCGCCTTCGATAGCCTCGAAGTGAAGGTGGACTCCGGATTTACCCGTCTGGACTCGAAGATCGAGGCAGGGTTCGCGCACGTTGACGCGCGGTTTGCGCGGCTAGAACGCAAGATTGACCAGGTCATCGATCGGCACCTGCCCAAAGGACCGCCCGACCCCGCGGAAGACGGGTAACTGCGATGAGTGAAGGCAATCTGTGGGACCAGGTATTGGCGCTGCTGGACGGCAAGATCAATCGGTTCATCTTCTTCACGTGGTTCAGGGCCGTCAGCTTCCTTTCCTACAGCGACGGGCTCCTCCGCGTGGCCGTACCCAACGCCCTCTTCCGCGACTGGTTCCTCGCCCGTTACGCGCACGTCGTCGACGACGCCCTGGCGCACCTCGGTCGCTCCGGCACGTCGGTCAACTACGTCGTCGTCCCGCAGGCTGGGGGTCGCTTTCCATCGCCCTTCGCTTGACCCGGTTTGGGCGTAGTATTGCGGCGAGGTCACAACATGTCCGACATCCAGGCCCTCATCGCGCGTCAAACCGAATCCTGGAAACGGCGCGACACATCCGCCCTTGCAGAGGGCTACGCCGAAGACGCGGTCGTCATGAGCCCGATGTTCCCGCGCGCCGAAGGCCGTAAGGCGATCGAGCTGTCGTTCGCGGCCCTGTTTCGCATTTTTCCGGATTGGACACTTGTCGCCGAGACGCCCTGCATCACCGGCAACCGCGTGATGCAGTTATGCAGGGTCGGTGGCACGCAGCAGGGAGATTTCATGGGCGTCCCCGGCACGGGGAGGCGCACTGAATTCGACTGTGTCTTGATCTTCGACGTAGAGGATGGCCTGATCAAGCGCGAGCGGCGGATCTACGACTTCACGGGAATGCTGATTCAGCTGGGAGTGCTGCGGGGCAAGCCTGCGGTTTGACAGTGAGGGTGCGGACGCTGACGGCGAGGGTGCGGGTCTGACGTTGAGAGTGCGGGCGCCTACGCTGAACGTGCGGGGCCGCTAGCGGACGAGCTGGATCGCCTATACTCCTCACACACCAATGAAGACTCCGGCGCCCGGTCGGCCACAGTGCTGATCGGGGCGACGCTCGGCTCGTACCGCGTCCTTTCCAAAGTGGGCGAAGGCGGCATGGGCGAGGTCTATCGCGCCCACGACACGAAACTCAATCGGGACGTGGCGATCAAAGTCCTTCCCGTGTTGTTTGCCGAGGATGCCGAGCGGCTGGCGCGGTTCAACCGGGAAGCGCAGACGCTCGCGGCACTCAATCACCCGAACATCGCGCAGATTTACGGGCTGGAAAGTCTTTCGCCCGGTGACGGAAACCATGGCCAGGCCCTCGTCATGGAGCTCGTCGACGGTGACGATCTGTCGGCCATCATCGCGCGCGGACGGATACTCTCGGCGGAAGCGCTCCCGATCGCGAGGCAGATCGCCGAAGCGCTCGAAGCCGCGCACGAGCAGGGCATTGTCCACCGCGATCTCAAGCCAGCGAACGTGAAGGTCCGTCCCGACGGCACGGTCAAGGTCCTCGACTTCGGGCTGGCAAAAGCGCTCGACCCATCAGCCTCGTCCAGCGTGAACGCGATGCATTCGCCGACGCTGACCGCTCGCGCCACACAGATGGGCATGATCATCGGCACCGCCGCCTACATGGCGCCGGAGCAGGCAAAGGGCAAGGCGGTCGACAAGCGCGCCGACATCTGGGCCTTCGGTGTCGTCCTCTACGAGATGCTGACCGGAAGGCGCGCATTCGAGGGCGATGACATCTCGACCACCCTGGCCGCTGTGCTGATGAAGGATCCCGACTGGACGGCGCTGCCGGCCGAGACTCCCGCGGCAGTCGTCAGCCTGGTGAGGCGCTGCCTCGAGCGCGAGCCTCGGGCACGACTGCGCGACATCGGTGAAGCGCGCCTGCTGCTGACCGGCGGGGATCTCACCACGACACCGGCGGCTCCCGCCATCAGCTCGCCACCGTCCGCAGGCGTACGCTCCTCGCGCCTGCCATGGCTGATCACTGCTGCCGCAACAATCGCGGCTGCCGTCTTCGCGGGTCTGTGGGCGACGAAGTCCGTGCCCGCAGCGGACGCGTCTATCCATGTCTCTCTGGCGCCGCCGCCGGGCCACTCGATTTCCGGAGCGTTCGCCATTTCGCCCGATGGACGCAAGCTGGCGATCGAGGTCGCCGATAACACCAATAGCGCGGTGGCGCTCTGGGTTCGAGATCTCGGGAGCGGCAGCCAGGTGAAGTTGCGGGGAACTGACGGCGGCACGCTGCCGTTCTGGTCGCCGTCAGGGACCGAGATCGCTTTCTTTGCCGAGGGCAAGCTGAAACGCACCGATCTCGACGGGAGCCCGCCGCAGGTCATTTGCGCCGCCCCATCGCCGCGTGGCGGGACGTGGGGTCCCGACGGGAACATCGTGTTCGCGGCGTCCTTCAGGACCGGCCTCGAGACCGTCAGCGCCGCCGGCGGTACACCGCGGTCACTGACGACCCTCGACGAGACCCGCCACGAGAAGAGCCACCGCTGGCCGGCCTTCCTGCCCGGTGGCACACGCGTGCTGTTCCTCGCGCAGACCGGAGAGGCGACTTCGAAGGACGACAACAGTTCGATCGAAGTGCTCACGGTGGCGACCGGTCAGCGAACCAGGATCCTCGCTGCGAATTCGTCGCCACTGTATTCGCCCGACGGGTTCCTGCTGTTCTGGCGCGAAGGGTCGCTCCGCGCCCAGCCGTTCGACGCGGAGCGCCAGGTGGTCTCGGGCTCGATCGCGACCATCGCCACGGGCGTGGCGTTTGACGGCAACGAGCTGACTCACGCGAGCGTCTCGACTACGGGAACACTGGTGTACTCCACCGCCACCGCGGTCAGCAGGACAGACATCGCCATCGTCGATCGCGCCGGCCGGACCCTGCAGACGATCGCCGAGTCGGTGCTGGTCGAAGGTGGCATCGCGCTATCGCACGACGGCAAGCGGCTGGCCGCATCGGTCACGGCCGATGGCGGCCGGGATACGGACCTCTGGATCTACGACCTGGAGCCACGGACCGCGGCACCGCTGACGTTCGAGGAAGGCGGCGAGCGCCTCCCGATCTGGTCATTCGATGATCGTCACGTGCTTTACGTCAACGACCGCAAGAACGACGGTATTGTTTTTCGGCGCTTCGCCGATGGCCGCGGCCAGCCGGAAGTGATCGCGTCGAATCCGCAGGGCTACTTCCTGTCTGCCATCTCGCGCGACAGCGCGTCGATTATCGTCACGACCGGATCGGCCGGAAACAGTTTCGACATCTGGCGGCACGATCTCGCGTCGAAGAAGCTCACGCCGCTGGTGCAGACACCGTCGTCAGACGTGGCCGGGGCGCTTTCGCCAGACGAGCGGTGGCTCGCATATCAGAGCGAGGAAACAGGCCGCTTCGAGGTCTCGGTCCGCTCTTTGATGGGCGACGACCGCCGCTGGCGAATCTCCACCCTGGGCGGTACTACGCCGCTATGGCGGCAGGATGGGCGGGAACTCTACTACCAGACACCACAGGGACACATCATGGCCGCGAGTGTCGAGCCGGGCGACGACTTCCACGCCGGCGCACCACGCGAGCTGTTTCGCGCCCACTTCAGCGTGGCCGGCTCGGTCAACCGCGACTATCGGCCCTACGCTCCCTTCCCAGACGGGCAACGTTTCGTCGTCGACGTGATGAAGGAGCGTAGCGCGACGCTGCTGACACTCGTCACCAACTGGAACTCACGCTGAGGGCCTGCCCGCCGTAGCGCGGAGCGCGAAGGTGGGTGCGGACACCTTACGGCGAGAGTGCGGGCAACTTACGATGAAGGTGCGGGAAACTTACCGTGAGGGTGCGGAAGGCTGAATCCGCGCGCACCTGGGGTTATAGCAGGCCCAGCCGGGCGGCCTGTTTGCGTAGTTTGATGTCGCGGGTAGAGATGGAGACGCTAGCGCCTGCCGCTGCGCATAGCAGGTGCGCGTCGACCCACCCGATGCCGGTCGCCGACAGCCGGTGATCGTCGATGAACCTCAGGACCGCGTCGTGAGTGCTGACCTCGATCGACGGTAGATTCGCCAGCAGCCCCAATATTTCAGACCGTTTTCGCAGCTGACCAAGCGCTAATTCGCCCATCACAAACGGATGCGTGATCACGAGTCCCGCCTGCAGGTCCTCGACCAGCTCCGGCGTCGCCGCCCGGAAGTGATCGATCCAGACGGAGGTATCGACGAGTATCACCGGATTCGTTTCACCGCCCGGCGCCTGCGCGCGGCACGCGCGGCACGGTCCGTCCCGCCCAGTTCGGCCAGGCGTTCAGCGCTTCGCTGCACGATGAGCGCACGTAATCCCGCGTGCACCACCGCGGTCTTCTCTGCCAGCCCACTCAGACGCCGCGCTTTCTCCAGCAGTTCATCATCAAGAATCATCGTCGTCCGCATATGCATCATTCTGCTCAAGTCATATGCATGAGTCAAGAAGGGGCCCATCCAGCATTCGCACTAAAAGCGTCCTGACGTCGTGTCGTCGCGTCGTCGTGTGAGCCGAAGGCTCAATTCCCTGGGATTGGCGGTTGGAAGTTGGAGGTTGGAAGTTGGAAGTTGACGCGCGAAGCTCACCATGTGGTGCGAGCCGGATACTGCGTCACCAGCGGATCCGGGGTGAGGATCGTGAGGCCGTGGACGATCGCCTGGCTGACCAGGATGCGGTCGAACGGATCGCGATGCAGGACGGGCAGGCGCGAGACGTGAAGCGCCGACTCCTCGTCGATCGCGAGCGGCGCGAAACCCGCGGCCTCGCGCTGGTCGCGGACGAAACGATCCGGCTCACCACGAAGCTCCAGCCGCCCGGTGCCGGTCTTGATCACGATCTCCCAGGCGGAGGCGGCACTCACGAAGACTTCATTCCCCGGCGCGAGGATCAGGTCCACCACCCGCCGCGGCAGCCGGTCAGGCTCAGCGACGGCCCACAGGAACGTGCACGTATCGAGCAGCAGCTTCACTTGCGCCGCCGCTCCTTGCCCGAATAGCCGGCCCGCGATTCCGCCACCCGCGACGGGCGCTCCTTGTGGGGGCGCCCCTCGAACGCCGCGAGCACGTCATCAGGCAACGGCTCGAAGAACTCCTTGGGGATCGTCACGGACCCGGCCGCCGTTCCGAGCCGCCGCGCCGCTGGCGGCGCATCCACCGCCCGCAGTTCCGCAATCGGCCGGTTCCGCTTGCAGATCATGACCCGCTCGCCCCGGGCAACCGCTTCGAGATACTCCGAAAGCTTGGCTTTCACTTCGAAGATGTTGACCATAATCATGACTATGATTATAACCCCATTTCCCTTTGGGAGTTGGTAGTTGGAAGTTGGAAGTTGACGTCACTCTCAACCGGGCGATAGTGTGTTGAGAGTGTTCATCGTCGTCCACCATACCGTGCACCATCATTCCTGCTCCGGCGGGCCGGTATTCGTGCGCACGATGAACTAGACATTTAGAAACGCGCACCATTGAGGCCCTGCTGGAGATATCCCGCAGGGCCTTTTTCTTTGTACTCCGTTGGTGGTTGGAGTTTGGAAGTTGGAAGTTGATATGGACTTTTCGAAATTGGGCGGTTTGATACCCGCCGTCATCCAGGACGACGCCTCCGGCGAAGTGCTGATGGTCGGCTTCATGAACGACGAGGCGCTGGCGCGGACCCGAGCGTCTGGCTACGCGACCTTCTTCAGCCGCACGCGCAACACGCTGTGGACGAAAGGCGAGACGTCCGGCAACCGGCTGCGAGTGACGGGGCTGCTCGTTGACTGCGACGAGGACACCATCCTGCTCAAAGTCGCGTGCGAGGGTGACCGGCTCGTCTGTCACACCGGGACTCGCAGCTGCTTCCGCGCAGAGGAGCTGTCATGAGCAGGATCAAACTCGGTCTGCCCAAGGGTTCTTTGCAGGACGCGACCATCCAGCTCTTCGCCCGCGCCGGCTTCAACATCTACGCCAGCACCCGGTCGTACTTTCCGGCCATCGATGATCCAGAGATCGACTGCATGCTGATCCGCGCGCAGGAGATGGCGCGCTACGTCGCCGACGGCGTGCTCGATGCCGGGCTCACCGGCCAGGACTGGATCGCCGAGCATGCGGCCGCCAATGGCGGCGCTGCGACGATCGAGCCGCTCGCCGATCTGATCTACGCGAAGCAAAGCTTCGGCAAGGTGCGCTGGGTCCTCGCCGTGCCGGAAGAGTCCCGCTACCGAACGGTGCAGGATCTGGAAGGCGCCACGGTCGCGACGGAGCTGGTGCGGGCATCGCAAGCCTACTTCGCGCGTCACGGCGTGAACGTCAATGTCGAGTTCTCCTGGGGCGCGACGGAGGTCAAGCCGCCAGTGCTCGCGGACGCAATCGTCGAAGTCACCGAGACGGGATCCTCGCTGCGCGCCAACCGCCTGCGGATCATCGACACCGTCCTCGAGTCCAACACACAGCTGATCGCCAACACGACGTCGCTCGAGGACGGCTGGAAGCGGACGAAGCTGCAGAACATCGCGCTCCTGCTGCGCGCTGCGATCGAGGCGCAGGGACGCGTCGGCATCATGCTCAACGTCCGCCGCACCGATCTCGACGCCGTCCTCACGCTGCTGCCCGCACTGCAGCGGCCGACGATCTCGCCGCTCTCGGATCCCGACTGGGTCGCGCTCAACACGATCATCGAAGAACGCACGGTCCGCGACCTCATCCCCCGCCTCAAGGCCGCCAACGCCCAGGGCATCGTCGAATACCCTCTGAACAAGATCGTCCTGTGATGAAGGCACAACAGATCCGGATCGTGGATGGCACGCGACGAAGACGCGGTGGCGAAACTGGTCGACAGGGGATCACGGCGCGACGCCAGCGTTGAACGTCGTGTCCGCCAGATCGTCTCGGCGGTTCGAACCCGCGGCGACCGAGCCTTGATCGAGTACGCGCGGAAGTTCGACAGCCTGGACGGTCCGGTCGAGGTCAGCCGAGCCGAGATGAAGCGTCTTGCAAACACCGTCGACCCACGCGTGCGGAGCGCCATCACGCTCGCGGCGCGGAACATCCGAACGGTCGCGCAGAGGCAAGTGCCGAAGGGATGGCGGATCAAGACGATGTCGGGGGTGAGTATCGAGCAACGAGTAACACCGCTCGACCGCGTCGGGTGTTACGTCCCCGCTGGACGCTATCCGCTCCCCTCCTCTCTATTGATGACCGCGATTCCTGCTCGCGTCGCCGGCGTGCGTGAAGTGATCGCCGTCTGTCCGCGGCCGGACGCGACGGTGATGCTGGCCGCGCTCGAAGCCGGTGTCGACCGCATGTTCCGCATCGGCGGCGCGCACGCGGTCGCCGCACTTGCCTACGGCACCGCGACGATCCCGCGCGTCGACAAGATCGCCGGGCCGGGCAATGCTTACGTGGCCGCCGCCAAAGCACTGGTGTCGCGCGACTGCGCGATCGACTTCTTCGCGGGTCCGAGCGAGATCGTGGTCGTGTCGTCCAACGGGAATCCAGCCTGGATCGCGGCGGACCTGCTCGCGCAGGCGGAGCACGACCCCGACGCGCGCGCCCTGCTGCTGACGCCGTCGCGGCGGCTCGCGGCAGCCGTCGCAAAGGAGATCGAGCGTCAGCTACCTGCCTCCGGACCGGCACGAGTGTCGCTCTCCAGAAATGGCGCGATTGTCGTCACCAGGACGATGACGGAAGCGATTGCCCTCTCGCAGCGAATCGCACCCGAGCACGTGGTGTGTGACGACGACAAGGTGGCGGCGAGGCTGACGGCGGCAGGAACGGTCTTCGTTGGAGAATACAGCGCGCAGGCACTGGGCGACTATTCGTCCGGCTCGAACCACGTCCTGCCAACGAGCGGCGCCGCGCGCGGACGTGGCGGGCTGAGTGCCGCCGACTTCGTACGGGTTTCGACCGTCCAGCGAATCACGCGCGCAGGCGTCCGTGCAATCGGACCCGCCGCGGTGGCGCTGGCGGAAGCGGAAGGGACTGACCGGGCACGCGCAGTCGATCCGGATGCGGATGCAATCAGAAAAGGACGGGCGATGACGGCGATGTACACAAAGCTCGCAATGCCGGCGGAAGGCCTCCGCCTGCACTTGAACGAGAACACCGGCGGCTGCTCGCAGGCAGTGCTCGATGCAATCAGTGGGCTGACGCGCGAAATGGCCGCCGTCTATCCGGACTATACCGACGCCACGGCGGCAACCGCGACACTGCTCGCGATCCCGCCGTCCTACGTGGTCCTGGTGAACGGGCTCGACGAGGGGATCTTCGCCGCCGCGCTCGCTACACTGCGTGAGCCCGCCTCATCTCCGCTCGAGTCCCTCATTGTCGTTCCCACTTTCGACATGTACGCGGGCTCCTCCCGCAAGGCTGGGGGGCAGGTCGTCGAAGTTCCGCTCGGACCGGGCTTCGCGTTTCCGCTGGACGATGTGATTGCGGCCATCACCACGGCGACGCGCATCGTCTTCCTCACGACGCCGCACAATCCGACCGGGTTGCTGATTCCGCGCGAGACTGTCATCGCGATTGCGCGCGCGGCTCCGCATGCGCTCATCTTCGTGGATGAGGCCTACATCGACTTCGGCGGCCAGACCCTGATCGACCAGCCGCTGCTCGATCGATATCCGAATCTCGTCGTCGGCCGGACGTTCTCCAAGGCGTACGGGCTCGCCGCCCTGCGCGCCGGTGCGCTCGTCGCCACACCGGCGACACTGGAGCGGCTTCGCGAGTGCGTCCCGCCCTACAGCATCAACATCGCGGCCGTTCTCGCGATCTCGGCGGCAATCAGAGATACGACCCACTACGGCTGGTACCTGGGCCAGGTGCGCGAATCGAAGCGACTGCTCTATGCCGCCCTCGACCGGCTCGAACGCACATACATGAGAAGCGAAGCCAACTTCGTGTTCGCCCATTTCGGCGGACCGCGCCAGCGAAGTCGTCGCGAAGCTGCAAGACGCGCGGTATCTACGTTCGCGACCGGTCCAGTGAACCTGGCTGCGAGGGATACGTGCGCATCACGACCGGCGTCGTCGCTCACACCCAGGCCTGCATCGAGGCCATCGAGGAGATCCTGTGCGGCGCGCCCTGATCGAACGGAACACGACCGAGACACGAATCCGGCTGAAACTGAATCTCGACGGTCGCGGACGCTACGACATCACCACCGGCATTCGCTTCCTGGATCACATGCTGGAACTCGTCGCGCGTCACGGCGCCTTCGACCTCACGATCAAGGCTGATGGCGACCTCGATGTGGATCAGCACCACACGGTCGAAGACGTCGGTATCGCTCTGGGCGAGGCGGTGTCGAGCGCGCTCGGCACGCGCCGCGGCATCCATCGCGCCGGCTCCTTCATCATGCCGATGGACGAGACCCTCGCGGTGGCCGCGATCGACCTCGGCGGCCGCATCCACAGCGTCGTCGAACTGAAGCTGCGCGTGAAGCAGGTCGGGGACCTCCAGGCGGAACTGGTGAACGACTTCTTCGACGGCTTCGCCCAGGGCGTCAAGGGCAACGTCCACCTGAAGGTGCTCTACGGCCGCTCGAGCCATCACCACGTCGAGGCGTGTTTCAAGGCGTTCGCTCGAGCGCTACGAGCCGCCACGTCCAAAGATCCGCGCATGGCGCGCATGCTCCCATCCACCAAGGGACTGCTGTGACGATCGCGCTCATCGATTACGGCGCGGGCAACCTGGCGTCGGTGCGCAAAGGCTTTCTCGCAGCCGGGGCGCAGCTGTCCACACCTGCCGCCGCCGGGGATCTCGCCGACTGCTTCGGGCATCGTCGTCCCAGGCGTTGGACACTTCGGTGCGACCTCGACGCTGGACGATGGCTGGCGCCAGGCCATCATGGATCGCGTCGAAGCAGGCGTGCCGCTGTTCGGCATCTGTCTCGGGATGCAGTGGCTGTTCGAAGGCAGCGATGAGGACCCGGACGTTACCGGCCTCGGGCTGCTGCGCAGGACGATGCGGACGGATCAAGGCGGAGCGTCCGCTGAAGGTGCCGCACGTCGGGTGGAACCGGCTGCAGCGAGCGGCGCTCGAGCGGACTCCTCGAGGGACTTGCGGACGACACCCAGGTCTACTTCACGCACACCTTTGCCGCACCCGTGACGCCGGACTGTGTGGCCTCATCCGAGCATGGCGAGACATTTGCCGCCGTCGTGGAGCGCGGGCACGTCGCCGGTGTGCAGTTTCATCCTGAGAAGTCCGGCGATGCCGGCATCCGGATTCTTCGCAACTTCGTTGCGATGACGAGGCGTTGAGATGCTGTCCAAGCGCATCGTCGCGTGCCTCGACGTCCGGGACGGCTGCGTCGTGAAGGGTGTGAGTTTCGAGGGCCTTCGCAATGCCGGCGATCCCGCGGAGCTGGCCCGCCGGTACAACGTCGAAGGGATCGACGAGCTGGTGGTGCTCGACGTCACCGCGACCGTCGAGGGCCGGCGCGCGCTGGCGCGCACGGTGGCAGAGGTCTCACGCGAGTTGTTCATTCCGCTCACGGTTGGCGGCGGCATCACCTCGGAAGTGGACGCCGGCGCAGTGATCGACGCCGGGGCCGACAAGGTCAGCATCAACAGTGCCGCGCTCGCGGACCCCGCGCTGATCACGCACCTGGCTGGCCGCTACGGCTCGCAGGCAGTCGTCGTGGCGATCGACGCCAAGCGCGCGGACGAGGGATGGGATGTCTACACGCGTGGGGGACGCTCAGTCACCACGCGAGAAGCTGTCGAGTGGTCGAGAGAAGCGGAGGCGCGAGGCGCCGGCGAGATCCTGCTGACGTCGATCGACCGGGACGGCACACGCGCCGGTTTCGACTGCGAGCTGACGTCCGCTGTCGCGGCCGCGGTGTCGATCCCGGTGATTGCCTCCGGCGGCGCCGGCACCTTCGATCACTTTCGCGAGGTATTCACGAGCGGCAATGCCGATGCAGCACTCGCGGCGTCGGTGTTTCATTTCTCCGAGCACGCGGTCTCGGAGCTCAAGACCTACCTGGCCGGCCAGGGCCTCCCGATCCGTCTCTGAGGAACGCTACATGCTCATTCCATCGATCGACCTGCAGGGCGGACGCATCGTCCAGCTCGTGCAAGGCGAACGGCTTGCGGTCGAGTCCACCGAGATCGACGTGTGGATCGATCGCTTTCGTCCTTACAGCAAAGTCCAGCTCATCGACCTCGATGCCGCGAAGTCCGAGGGGACGAATGATGTGATCGTGAGGCGCATCTGCGGCGAGCTGCCGTGCCGGGTTGGCGGAGGCATTCGGTCGGTGGAGCGCGCACAGGCGGTCCTCGACGGAGGCGCCACGCACGTCATCGTCAGTTCGGCGCTGTTCGCGAATGGTGTCGTGGACGTCGGCTTCGCGGCGCGACTGGCCGAGGCGGTCGGGGCCGACCGGGTGATTGGGGCGGTCGACAGCCGCGGCGGCAAGGTCGTAATCCACGGCTGGCGCACGCAGCTCGACCTGACGCCGGCCGACGCCGTCCGCATCCTCGAGCCGTATTGCGAGGAGTTTCTCTACACGCACGTCGACCGCGAGGGCCTGCTGGGCGGGACCGACATGGCGGCGATCGCGGTGGTGAAGGCGGCGACGACCAGGCGCCTGACCGCGGCCGGTGGAATCACGACGCTCGAGGAGGTGGCACAGCTCGACGCCCTGGGGATTGACGCCGTCGTCGGGATGGCGATCTACACGGGACGCATGGGCCTGCGGTCCTCGTGAAAATCGCGGGCTGGGACGAACCGCGATGAACCCTTCGCCGGGCCGTCCCGTCTAAGCCAGCACTATGAGAATACTGGCCGTTTCCGCTCTTGCCCTGACCCTTGCGATCCCGCAGGCCGCGCTCGCGGCGCAAAAGGAAACCGAAACCGTGGACCGTACGGTCTCGATCGGTGAGCGCGGGACGTTAAAGCTGAACAACTTTTCAGGCGATGTCCGCATCACCGGCACCACCGGCGGGGACGTCGTCATCCATGCCGTCCGGCGCGCGACCCGCGAACGGCTCGACAACATCAAGCTCGAGATCACCACCGACGGATCTTCGGTCTCGATCGAAGCGAACAAGCGCGACTCGAACTACAAGGAAAAAGACAACAACGTCGTCGAGACCGCCTTCGATATCAAGGTTCCGACCGGCACCTCGCTCAACCTTGACAGCTTCTCGGGCAAGCTCGAAGTGACTGGCGTGACCGGCGAGATCAACGCCGAGACGTTCAGCGGCGACATCGCCATCGATGCCGCGAGTGCCGCGCAGGTACCGGCGATGACGGCTGAGACTTTCAGCGGCAACATCCAGGCGCGCGTGCCGGCGTCGGCGTCGGGCAAGATCCGCTTCAACAGCTTCAGCGGCAGCGTTGAGAGCGATCTGCCGATCGAGATGGGTGGACGGACGAAGCGCCGCGATGTCAGCGCCGACCTCGGCAGCGGCAGCGGACCGACCCTGCGCTTCACCACCTTCAGCGGCGACCTCAAGATTCAGAAATAGACACGTGCGACGTGCTACGTGCTCAGGTGCGACGTGCGGTGCTACGTGCTGCGTGCGATGTGCAGTGCGACGTGCCACGAGGGCGCGGGCGTAGGTCCGAAATATCCCAGCACGCCCGACGTAGCACCGCACGTCGCACGTAGCACGTCGCACGGCACATCGCACGTCGAACGCCGCACGCCGCACGTGGTACGCTGCCCCGATGCCGCGCACCCGTAGCAAATTTTTCCTCCTCCTCTCGCTGGTGATCACCGCCAGCTGCTCCCGCACCCCGGCACTCTTCTCTGAACAGAACGCGCGCGCGCATCTGCAGATGCTGGCCGGCACGATCGGCAGCCGTCCGACCGGCAGCGACGCCAACGCGCGGGCTCGGGCCTACGTCATCGACCAGCTGCGGCTCTTTGGTTACGAGGTGCGGTTGCAGGCAACCGACGCCCGGCGCCCGGAGCTCGGCCGCACGGCGCGCGTTTCGAACATCATCGGCGTCCTGCCGGGGACGCGCCGCGAAGCCATCGGTCTTCTCTCGCACTACGACTCGCGCGCCGACACCCCAGGCGCCGGCGACGACGCCTTCGGTGTCGCGGTATCGCTCGAAGCCGCGCGCGTCATCGCCGCAACCGCGGACCGCCAGTGGACCACCTACGTGCTGGTCACCGATGCGGAAGAAGAAGGTCTCATGGGCGCGGCCGCGCTCATGAGCGATGCGGCCGTACGGGATCACCTGGCGGCCTACATCAACGTCGAAGCCACCGGCGCATCAGGTCCATCGCTGCTGTTCGAGACAGGTCCAGGTAACCCCTGGTTGATCCGCCCATGGGCGCGGCGTGCGGCGCATCCACGGGGTGGGTCCTTCGCTCTCGAGATCTACAAGCGGCTCCCGAACGACACCGACTTCTCCATCCTCAAGCGGCACGAGATCCCAGGGCTCAACTTCGCGATCGTCGGCGACAGCTACGCCTATCACACCGCTCGCGACACGGCGGACCGTCTGTCGGTCACAAGCGCTCCGCGAAACCGGCGAGAACGTCGTCGCGATCGTCACGGCCCTGCAATCGTCTGACATCACAACCCGCGTGCCTGGCGATGCGACCTACTTCGACATCGGCGGCACCGTCGCGGTCAGCTACGGCGTGATCGGGTTCTGGACCACCACCGTTCTCGCTCTCGTGCTGGGGGTGCTGGCGTGGGTCCGCGTCACCAGGTTCCTCGTCGAGGAAGAGGGGGCTGGACGCTGGATCCTGGGGCTCTTCTGGATGCTGCTCGCGCTCGTCGTGACGTTTGCCGCGATGGTCGGGGCGGTCTGGGCGCTGCGAGCGGCGCGAGAGGTCTATCACCCGTGGTACGCACGGCCGGACCGCTTGTTCCTGATGATCACGGCGATCGGGGCGGCCTCGGCGTGGATGATGGCGCGCGCCGGCCGCTGGATCCCGAGCCGCGCCCGTGGCCTGCGTCATCCGGCCGTCGCGTGGACTTACACGCTCCCGGTCTGGATCCTGCTCTCGCTTGCCATCACCTGGCTGGCGCCCGCGGCCGCCTATCTCTGGACGCTCCCACTGCTCGCCGCCGGGATCGCGCTGCTGCTCGCGCCGACACGCAGCGACGCCGCCGTTCGCGCCGCTTCCGTGATCGTGCTCGCCGCTTCCGCCACCCTGTGGATGCGCGACACCATCGACCTCCTGCATTTTCTGGTCGCGCTTCTCGGCAGAATGCCCTTCGTCACTCCTGTCTACGCCTATCCGGCGCTGATCGCGGCCGCGGGTTTGATGGTCGCACCGCCGTTCTTCGCGGCCGTCGCATCTGCGACTCCCCTGCTGCGTCCAGCACTCGCGACTGGACTGGCACTCGCGGCGGTGGCGGTAACCAGCATCGCGGCGTGGATGGCTCCGGCCTACACCTACGAGCAGCCACTTCGGCGCTACGCGCGCGTCATCCAGGAACCGGGGGCCGCGCGCGCTATCTGGCAGGTCGGGTCGCTCGAGCCCGGGCTCGACCTCGGCGAAGGCGCACCCGGTGGATGGACGACGGCGACGACGGAGGTGACGAGCGTGCCGTGGGGACGGATCGCCCAGCCGTTCGTCTTCAGCGCCTTGACCGACCCGCTTGGCCCGGCGCCGGTCTCGATCGGCGCCTACTCCGCGACGCCGACCGAGGGTGCCAACGGCACCAGCCTCCGCGTCTCGGTGCTTCCCAAGGAACCGTCCGCGTCCATTTCGTTCGTCCTCCCCGCCGGCATCGTCCCCGCCCGCAGCAACATCCCGGGGGTGCTGCGCTCCGGACGATGGACGGCCACGTTCGTAGCGCCACCACCCGAGGGTATCGCCTGGGAGGCGACCTTCGCCGGCACCACCCCGCAGCAGCTCGCCGCCCTGCGGGTCGCGGTCACGGCCAGCGGCGTCCCGGGCGGTACCGGCTGGCAACGCCTGCCGTCGTGGATGCCGCAGGACCGGATGGTCTGGACCGCCTGGACCACCTGGGTTCTGGATCCCGCGGTTCCGCCGCCTATTGAGCCCGTGCCTCCATTACGTTAAACTCCGTAATCGTTACGGTGAAGGACGTAACGCTTGCTGCGCACGTAGCGCGCAGCGCGGGACGTGCGGTGCTGTGCGGACGTGCGACGTGCGGTGCTACGTGCGGACGTGCCACGTGCAGAGCACGTTGTCTATGCAGAATCCTTTCGTTTACGGTGAAGTCGTCCCCGCGGCCTCCTTTGTGGACCGGGAGGCCGAGCTCGATCGCCTTACCGGCGATCTGCTCGCGGGTCAGAAGGTTTTCCTTATCTCCCCGCGCCGTTACGGTAAATCGTCGCTCGTGGTGCAGGCGCTGCGGGCGGCGGCGAAGCAGGGCGCACTGACGGTGGACGTCACGGTCAGCAGCTACAGCTCGTACGTCGCCTTCCTCGAAGGCTATGCGCGGGCGCTGCTCTCGGTCGAGGCGCGGGTCGACAAGGCGCGCGCGTGGATGCGCGAGATGCTTGGCGCGGTTCGTCCAGAGCTGCGGCTGGAGCCAGACGAAGCCGGCCGGGCGCAAGTGGCGGTATCGTTCCCGTCGGCACGGACCGAGAAGGATGTCTCGCGTCTCGCGCAGGAGGTCTTCGCACTGCCGGGCCGGATCGCCGAAGCCCGCAAGCGCAAACTCGCGATCGCGCTCGACGAATTCCAGGCGATCAACGCCTTCAACGGCGGCAGCGTGGAGCACGCGCTGCGCGCCGCCGTCCAGCACCAGCGCCAGGTCGGCTACGTCTTCTCTGGTTCCGAACCGGCGCTGATGGAGCGGATGCTCGGCAAGAGCAGACCCTTCTATAAGGCTGGGCCCGTGATGCGCCTCCAGAAAATTCCCGCGGACCGCTTCGCCGAATTCCTCGAGGCGCGCTTCCGCGCCACGAGCATCAAGCCCGTCGCCGATTTCGGCAGCGCCATCGTCGAACTCGCCGGCAATCTTCCCTACGATGTGCAACGTCTCGCGCACGAGGTGTGGGATGACGCGCGGGCAGCAGGACGAAAGACGGTCAACCTTGACGATCTGCACGCGACACTGACCCGTCTGCTCGGCGAGCACGACACGCTCTTCGAAGCGATCTGGCAGCGGCTCACGCTCGCCCAACGGGCGGCACTGCGTGCGTCGGTGCTGCAGGACGGCCGCGAGCTGCTCTCATCTGAAACCCGGTCACGCCATCGCCTCACAGGCGCATCGACGGTCCAGGCCTCACTTGCCGCGCTCGTCCGTGAAGATATCCTCACGAAGGAAGGCCCTCGTTACGTCGTCGTCGATTCGCTGCTACGCGAGTGGGTCGCCAGGAGAACCTTTTGATGAAGAGCTTGCTCGACCGCATCGGGCTCGGCCGGCCGGATCTTCGCGCCTGGGCGATGTACGACTGGGCCAACTCCGCCTACCAGACGACGATTATCGCGGCAGTCTTCCCGGTCTACTACATCCGGGTTGCGGGCAGTGGACTCGAGAAGGAGGTCGCGGCAACCAGGCTGGCGTGGGCTTCCGCGATCGCGATCATCTTCGTCGCCATCCTCGCGCCAATCCTCGGTGCAGTTGCCGACAACTCCCCTATCAAGAAGCGACTGCTTGGCATCTTCATGGGCATCGGTGTCGCGTCGTGCTTCGGGATGTTCTGGGTCACCGATGGCGACTGGATGCTCGCGCTGACGCTTTTTATCATCGGCAATGTCGGCGTCGCCGGCAGCATCGTGTTTTATGAGGCGCTGCTGCCACACCTCGTTGCCCCCAAGGATCTGGACCGAGTGTCGTCAGCCGGCTACGCGATCGGATATCTGGGCGGCGGTGTGTTGCTTGCGATCAATGCCGCGATGATCATGAAGCCCGGCCTGTTCGGGCTGGCTGACGCTGGAATCGCGACGCGAATCGCTTTCGTCAGCGTTGGTGTCTGGTGGTTCACGTTTTCGCTCCCGTTGTTCTTGCGGGTGCCGGAACCGCGAGCGCTGGCCAGCGAGAACCCACAGCCTGTCTCGTTTTCCGGTGGGGTTCGGCAGCTCATCGCAACGTTTCACGAGCTGCGCAAATACCGCCAGGCGCTGTTGTTCCTGGCTGCGTTCCTCATCTACAACGACGGCATCCAGACCATGATCCGCATGGCCACCGGCTATGGTGAGACCATCGGCATCGACAGCGGAGCAATGATCACGGCGCTGCTGCTCACCCAGTTCATCGGCGTGCCGGCGGCATTTGCCTTCGGTGCGCTTGCATCGAGAATCGGCGCCAAGGCAGGCATCCTCATCGGGCTCGCGGTCTACGCAGTGATCACCGTGCTTGGCTACTACATGAAGACGGCGGCGCATTTCTACGCGCTGGCGATCCTGGTCGGACTGGTACAGGGTGGCACGCAAGCGCTCAGCCGTTCGGTCTTCGCCAGCATGATCCCGCGCCAGAAATCGTCCGAGTTCTTCGCCATCTTCAGCGTGTTCGAGCGCTACGCGGGCGTCGCCGGGCCTCTCATCTTTGGTGCCGTCATGGCGTGGACGGGCAGCGGCCGCAATGCGATCCTCGCCATCCTTGTCTTCTTCGTTGTCGGGGCGGCGCTGCTCGTGCCGGTCGACATCGAGGCCGGAAGACGACGGGCGCGGGCGGACGAGGAGCAGATTGAGGCCGCGCACTGACGCCGACCCTGGCCGGCCTGTGACCTGGCTGGCGCGCGCCGTCGCCCACATCTTCTATCGCGTCGACGTCGTCGGAGCACCACCGCCGGGCGGTCCGCTGCTGCTGGTGCCGAATCATCCGAACGCGCTGCTCGATCCGGCCCTGGTGATTGCCACCGCCGGACGTCCGGTGCGATTCCTCGCAAAGTCCACCCTGTTCAAAGGTGTCTTCGGGCCGCTCGTTAGAGCCGCCGGAGCGATTCCCGTCTATCGCCGGCAGGACGCGGCGGACGTGCAGCGCAATGCCGAATCGTTCGCGGCCGTGGATGCGGCACTGGCGCGTGCCGAGGCCGTCTGCATTTTCCCCGAAGGGATCAGCCACTCATCGGGAATGCTCGAACCGCTGCGCACCGGGGCGGCAAGGATGGCGCTGTCGGCTGCAGCGGCGGGCGTCGATGTCCAGCTGGTTGCGGTCGGCATCAATCTCGAACGCAAGACGGCGTTCCGCTCGCGAGTGACGATCGCCTACGGTCAACCGATTGCGGTCGTGGCGACCGGAGCGCGCGAAGACGGGACGCAGGCGGTCCACGCGTTGACGGCGGATATCACCGAACATATGCGCTCGCTCCTCGTCGAGGCCGAGCCGACGCAGGATGCCGCACTGGTCGAGCGGCTCCATCGGCTGCTGCAATCCGAGCGACCGACAGGCGATCGCGAAGAGGCGCTCGATCGCCGCCGGCTGATCGCGGAAGGCCTTCAACGCCTCCGACGGGAACGGCCGGAGTGGTACGAAGAAGCGCTCGTGCAGTTGCGGCGCTACGACGACCGCCTCCGCCGCTTCGGCCTGGCGGACGCCGCGCTCGACTTGAAGCTCTCCCACCTGGAGGCGTGGCGTTTCGTGATGCGCGAGCTGCCGCTGGCCATCGTGCTCGTGCCGCTGGCGTGGACGGCGATGCTCGTCTTCGCGGTTCCGTATTGCCTGACCGCCGGCGCTGCGAGGCTGTCGAAAGACATGGACGTCACGGCAACGATGAAGGTCCTCGGCGGCATCGCGATCTACGGCGTATGGATCGGCCTCGTCAGCGCGGCAATCGGTTGGCTCTGGGGTGGAGCATGGGGCGCCGCATCACTCGTCCTGCTCCCGGTTCTCGCCGTGGCCGGCCTGTTCGCGGTCGAGCGCGAATCGTCGGCCTGGCAGACGGCGCGATCCTGGTTCGCCGTCCGCAGCACGCATGCCTCCACGACCAAAGCGCTGAAGCGCCGCCGCGCGGAGCTGGCGGTTGTGCTCGAGGAGATCTACGAAACGCTCTCGCTTAGGCGCTGACGCCGCGGAACTGACGTTGAGGGTGCGGGGCACTAACGACGAGGGTGCGGACAAACTAGCGTTGAGGTGCGGGGCACTGACGACGAAGGTGCGGACGAACTTACGCTGAGAGTGCGGGACAACTCGCAGGATAGCGTGCGAAGACCGGGTCGGCAGGGATGCCGGACAGCGCGCACTTGCAAGTGTCCCCGCCACGCGAGCTCGTCGGCACCCTCGTCGTCAGTACCCCGCACCCTCGGCGCCAGCCCGCCCGCACCCTCCGCGCCAGTCCCCCCGCACCCTCAAGACGCTTCAAGAGCGTCAGTTCAAGACAAACGTCTGCACAAACACGATCCAGGTCAGGAAGTTGAAATCGTTGTTCGCCGCAGTCGTCGGGAAATTCTCGTGGCCGGCGTCTTCGTAGACGACAAACCAGGTCGGGACGTTGTTGGCCTTGGCGGCGGCGAGCATCGCTTCGGCCTGTGCGACCGGCACGCGCGCGTCTTTGCGGCCGTGCGCGATCATGAGCGCGGCCTTGATCTTTCCCGCATGTGCCACCGGTGACGCGGACGCCAGGAAAGCGCGCATCTTGGCATCGCGCTCGTCGCCATACTCGGCGCGGCGGTCCTCCTGGCGGCCTGGCTCGGTGTTCTCCAGGTAGGTGACGAAGTCCGAGATCGCGGCGGCCGCGAAGGCGGCGCGTATGCGTCCTGGATACATCGCGGCGGTGGCGTAGGTCATGTAGCCGCCGTAGCTCGCGCCCGTCACCATCACGCGCTTGCTGTCGAGCGACGGCTGGGTCCCGATCCAGTCGAGCAGCGCGCCGATGTCCTTCACGGCGTCCTCGCGCTTCGCGCCATCATCCATCGCCTCGAACGCCCGCCCGAACCCGAAGCTGCCGCGAACGTTCGGGTAGACGATGGCGATGCCCATCTCGTTGAGGAAATAGGCACTCCGTCCCTGGAAGCGCGGGCGCTCGCGCGTGTTGTTCGGGCCACCGTGAATGTTGATCATGACCGGACGCGGGCCGCTGAACTTTGAAGGCGGACGATACAGGACACCCGAGATCATCGTTCCGTCGAAACTCTTCCAGCGGACGATCTCCGGCTCCGGCAGTGTCGAGGGATCCACGCCGCCGATCTCGCTCGACGTCCAGCGCGTGACCGCGCCGGATTTGCTGTCGACGCTGAAGACGTCGCCCTGCATGCGGACGGACCCGAACGTGAAGCCGAGGTCGCTGCCCGACGGGTGCCACAGCAGGTTCGTGATCTGCCCGGGCGGCAGCGTCGGCCGTGGACGCGGCTGCATCGTGCGCGCGTCGATCATCTCGAGCCGGCTCGACGCATCGCGATCGAACACCACGGCCAATACCGAGCCGTCCGGAGAGATCGCGGCCGACTCGACGGAGTCGGTCTCCCTGGTCAGCGCCGTCCACATGCCGGTGCGGTGCCGCCAGACGCGTGCGAACTCGGTGTCCCTGTTGCTGACCGCGTAGATCGTTCGTCCATCAGGCGCGTACTGGATCGACGACCAGATCGATGGAACGGGGTCGTTCGTCAGCGGCGTTCGCTTGCCGTTCGCAACCTCGACCAGCCACAACGCGGTGTTGTTGCCCGGCAGCATCTCCACCGCGATGATGTTCGCATCGTCGGGCGACCAGGCGGCGACATACCACGAGCCGCTCACCTCGGCGAGCAGCCGCATCGACGCCGGATCCTTCGGATCCATGACATAGATGTCGCGATCCTTGCCGTTGCGCTTATTGGAGTCGAAGGCGATACGCCCGCTCTTGGTGGACCATGCCGGCGTGCCGTTGCGCGAAGTGCCGTCAGTGAGAAGCACGGGAGGCGCAGCGGCATCCTGCCGGTATAGCTGGTGCGTCTCACGTGAGGCAGGATCCTTGCGATAGACGAACCAGTCGCCACCGGCCGGGCTGTAGGCGGCCGCAACCGTCACACCACCCGCCACATCGGTGAGCGCCTTCGGTGGTGCACCCGGTGACGCAACCGCGTGCACCTGCATGACCTTGTCGGTTGCCGTCGTGACCAGCATCTCGCGCCGGGTCGCGTGCCACGAGAGCAGCTGCGCGCGGCGGAACTGACCGTATGGTGCGAGCCGCGTCGCGACGGCGGCGGGGATGGGCGGCAATCCCTCGGCCTTGATATTCCCGGGCAGCGGGATAGCGGCGTCCTGGGCTACGAGCCGTGGGCCACTAAACACGTCCACGAGCCCGGCGCTAGCGAGCACGAGCCCGGTGATTCGCAGCAGTGAGCGCATGTCACCTCGGGAAATGGAGGAAGGAAGGCGCATTATAGTGCAAACCCGTAGCGCGCCTCGTGCGTCAAAGGACTGGTATGAGAATCGTGATCGCCGGCGGGACGGGATTTCTTGGCGGTCCGCTGGCAGAGGTCTACGCGGAAGAAGGGCACGATGTTCGCGTGCTGACGCGGAGTCTGAGCGACGGCGAGGCGCGGCACGATCCCGGTACCGGCAAGCCGGGGATCACACGGGTGGGATGGCACCCCACCGGTGATGCGGGCCTCGGTGCGAAGGTCGTCGATGGTGCGGACGCGGTCGTGAACCTCGCCGGCGAGCCCCTCGCTGACGCACGATGGACGCCGCAGCGGAAAGCGCGGCTCCGCGACAGCCGCCTCCTCGCCACGCGCACCCTGGCGGCCGCCATCAACGCCGCGACGCAACCGCCGCAGGTCATGGTCAGCGGGAGCGGAGCCGGCTACTACGGTGCTGCCGGCGCGGAACCGAAGACGGAAGAGGCTCCGGCCGGCACCGACTTCATCGCCCGCCTCGCCGAGGATTGGGAAGCCGAAGCGCGCAAAGCGGAGCGGGCCGGCACACGCGTCGTGCTGCTTCGAACCGGCGTGGTGCTCGAGAAGGTCGGGGGTGCGCTGCCGCGGATGCTGACGCCGTTCCGTTTCTTCGTCGGCGGTCCGCTCGGCTCCGGGCGCCAATACATCTCGTGGATACACCGGCTGGACGTCATCGAGATGATCCGCTGGATCATCGAGACCCCGGGCGTGACCGGCCCGGTCAACGCCACCGCACCACAACCGGTCACCAACCGCGAGCTGGCCAAAGCGATCGGCCACGCGATTCGCCGGCCAAGCTTCATGCCGGCGCCGGCCTTTGCGCTGCGCCTTCTCGTCGGCGAGATGGCCGACTCGCTGCTGCTCACCGGCCAGCGCGTCATCCCCACCGTCGCGCAGTCGCACGGTTATCACTTCCGATATCCCGAGATCGATATTGCCCTCAGGGGCATTTTCGGCGAGGGGTGATGGCGGGGGACAGTGTGCGGCGGGGGTTTACCCCCCGCCTTTACGAGACTCTGAAAGCTTCTTCGGTGTCGAGGCAGTGATGGCGGGGGTAAACCCCCGCCGCACATCGTCCCTGCAGTGTGGGGCGGGGGTTTACCCCCCGCCAGCATTAGCGCCGGAACCCGAAGGCTTCGTCGGCCTTCGCTGCGTCCCCTTGGATCTGCCGCAGGATCAAACGCGCTGCCGTCCACGCCAACCCCGCACCGTGTCGCGCGGATCCCAGTGCGAACAGGTGACGCGGGAAGTTGCGATGAGGGCCGATGAACGGCAGGCCGTCGGCGGTCTCATGGTCCACGCCGTCCCAGGAGAGCGCCGGCTGGAGCCCTGAAATCGCGGGATAGAGCAGCGACAGCTCGTACATGATCTGGCCCGTGCGCTGCGTCATCGCGCGTTCGCGCGCACGCTCCGGAACCGCCGGTTGACGCCCACTCTGCACGAAGATCCTGTCGCCATCCATCCAGCGGACGATCCGTCCCTCACCCGCCGCATCGTCCAGCACCGCTTCGCGTTTGCCGACCTGGCGGCGCATCGGCACCGGCAGCGGTGCCGTGACGACGCCGTAGACGTGGTCGGTGCGGAGATGGCGTCGCAACGAGCGGAGGTCCTCGATCGGTGAGCCGGTTGCGACCACTACGACGTCGGCGCGGATCGTGCCGCCGTCGGTCTGCACGTCCACGTGTGTCTTCGCGGCCCGGATCCTTTTGACCTCAGACTTTTCGTGCAGCCGTGCACCGCGGGATTCGGCCGCGGCCGCCATACCGAGACATGCACGGTACGGATCCATGGCTGCGCCACGGATCCGGATCGCCCCGGGGCTGACAATCGCAGTCTCTCGCGCTACGGCCGCCGACATCACCCAGGTGCCATCGACGCCGGCGCGGCGGCGAGCGTCATACTCGCGCCGGAGGAGCCGCCCGGCGTCCTCGCCAGGAGGCGCGAAGCTCAGCACGTCCTGCTGAGTGAGGTCGCAGCGGATCTTGTAACGGCGCAGCGCTGCTGCGAAGTCGAGGGAGCCGCGGCGCATGCCGTCCCAGAGGTTTCTGGCGGTGCGGATGCCATGCGCCTTCACCGCTTCCTCGAAGGATCCGGCGAAGCCTTCGCGAAGGACGCCGCTATCACCCGCCGTCATGCCACCGCCGATGACATCGGCCTCGAGCAGGATCGGATCGAGGCCGGCCGCGGCACAACTGAGCGCACAGGCAACCCCCGTCAGCCCACCACCCACGATAACTACCCGTGTTCGTCTGCTCGCCGCGAAGCCGCGGGTAAGACGGGCGCCGGCTTTTGGGAAACTGGGCGAACCAGAAAGGCACGTGGCTCATGTGCTGGGCATTCTAACCTCCTGCGCCGATAGGCGCGGCGGCACGAGGCTTGAACCACTCCTCGACACTGGTTCACACGGGCCGGATTTCTAGGAGATGACATGCCGCTGACGGATCAACTCGACACGCTGGCCAGGTTCGAACCTGTGCCGTATCCCGTAGTCAGTCTCTATCTGAATACTCAGCCAAACGATCGCGGACGCGATCAGTTCCAGAGCTTCGTGCGGCAGGAGTTCAAGTCGCGGAGCCGGACGTATCCGCAGGGATCGCCCGACCGCGACAGTCTCGACAAGGATCTGGAGCGGATCACCGCATATCTGGAGGGCGAGCTGCAGCCGTCGTCGAACGGCGTCGCGATCTTCGCGTGTGACGCTGCCGGGCTTTTCGAGACGGTCCAGTTGAACGCGCCGATCGAGCAGCACTGGCTCTACATCGGCGATACGCCCCACCTCTATCCGCTCGCGCGGGTGGAGTCCCGCTATCCGCGCTACGCCGCCGTCGTTGCCGACACCAACACGGCGCGGATCATGGTGTTCGCGACCGGTGAGCTCAAGTCGCAAAGCGAGGTGAAGAGCGACAAGACCCGCCGGACGTCACAAGGCGGATGGTCGCAGGCGCGGTTTCAGCGCGGGATCGCCAACATGCATCAGCAGCATGTCAAGGAAGTGGTCGAAGCGCTCGACCGGATCGTGACCCAGGAAGACATCCAGCAGATCCTCACGGTCGGTGACGACGTGATCGTGCCGCTGCTGCGAAGCGAGATGCCGAAGCACCTGGCGGAGAAGGTGATCGATCACCTGAAGGTCGATTCGAAGGCGCCGGTGGCCGAGATCCTTGCCGCGACCGTGGCGGCAATGGGCCGCCTGAGCGAGCACACCGACAAGGAGAAAGTCGAAGCGGCGATCGGCGGGCATCGCGGTGGCAACCTCGGCGTCGTCGGTCCCGAGGCAACCCTCGAAGCCTTGATCAAGGGGCAGGTCGACGAGCTGCTGTTGTCGGCGGACATCGATTCGCTGAAGAACGTGTCGCCGCGCGCAGCCGCGATGGCCAACGACAGCACGCTGGTGGAGTCAGCGGTCGAGACCGCCGCAGGCGGCGAAGCGGCGCACGCGGATCCGCAGGTCGTGCGGCTTGCCGACGAACTCGTGACCCGGGCCAAGAACACGAGTGCCAAGGTCACGATCATCGGCGACCCGGAGCTGCTGCAGCCTCACGGTGGCGTGGCCGCGTTGCTGCGTTTCCGCACCTGAACACGGATTCACGGATTACACGGACTTCACGGATCACACGGATCAGTGAGCGGCGGCGGTACCAACCCGGCCGGCGCGCTTGTCGCGCCGGACACTGCGGATCACGGCGACGGCAGACACGATGGTGCCGATGATGGCGAGCGCCGCCAGGCCGATCACGATCGCGGTGAAGGTCGTCGATTGCATGAACCCGAGGAGGCCGCGGCCGTAGCGCGCGGCGAGCGCGGCCTCCACCATGAAACGCACCACGCGAACGCCGGCGAGCGTCGACAGGAACGTCCACGGACTGAGGCGGCAGGCGCCGCTCGTGAGCACGAACGCGGTGAACGGGAATGGCGGCGGGATCACACCAAGCGCGGCCACGGAAATCGCGCCGCGGTGACTGACCCGCTGCTCCACGCGCTTCAGCGTGGACGGCTTGACCAGGCGGGCGAGGCCATGCTCGCCGACTTTCCGTCCGATCCAGAAGGTCACGGCGGCCCCCACGACCGAGCCGACCGTCGCCAGCAGTGCATACATCCAGAACAGCTCAGGCTTGCGCGCCGTGAGGATGATCAGGACGAAGTCGATGCCAAGCGGAAGGAAGAACACGACCGAGGCATCGAGCGCCCCCATCAGGAGCAGGCCGCCAGGTGTGAGAAAGTAGCTGAGCAGCGTATTGAAGAGGGCTCGCATGAGCGGAATGTTCCGACCTTATCTGGCTGCGGTCGTGCTCGCGGCTACCGTTGTTTCGGGTTGCAGCCGCCCCACACAATCCATGGACTCAATTGCCGAGCAATACGTGCGCCTGACTTTGGCGGTAGGCCAGCACGACTCTGACTATGTCGATGCTTACTATGGTCCGGCTGACTGGAAACCGGGGGAAAAGAAAAGCAGCCTCGACGAAATCGCATCCCGCGTCAGCGATCTGCAGAACCAGCTGAGCGGTGTCGGGGCGGCGTCGGATGAGATGGTCGAGCTGCGCCGCCAATACCTGACCAAACAGATATCGGCCATGGCGGCCCGGATCCGCATGTTGAAGGGCGAGCGGATGTCGTTCGACGAGGAGGCGCGGGCGCTGTACGACGCCAACGTGCCGACACTGCCGGACTCACATTTCCAGGAGGTCCTCGATCAGCTGGAGAAGCGCTTCCCCGGCCAGGGACCGCTGGTCGATCGCTATGAGGCCTATCGTCTCGGGTTCGTGATCCCGAAGGACCGGCTCGACAGCGTGTTCACGACCGCGATCAAAGCTTGCCGTGAGCGCACGACCCGCCATCTTTCATTGCCGGCCGGCGAGAGCTTCACCGTCGAGTATGTGACCGGCAAGTCCTGGAGCGGCTACAACTGGTATCAAGGCGGTTCCCGCAGCCTGATCCAGGTGAACACCGACCTTCCGATCTACATCGACAGGGCTGTGGACCTCGCGTGTCACGAAGGGTATCCGGGGCATCACGTGTATAACGCGCTGCTCGAACAGAGTCTCGTCAAGGATCGCGGCTGGATCGAGTTCTCGGTTTATCCACTGTTCTCGCCACAGTCACTGATCGCTGAAGGCACCGCCAACTACGGGATCGAGATGGCCTTCCCCGGCGACGAGCGGCTGCAGTACCAGGAGCAGGTGCTCTTCCCTGCCGCAGGACTGGACCCCGCAAAGGCCCGCGAATACTACGAGGTCCAGGCGCTCGTCGAGAAGCTCGCGTATGCCGGCAATGAAGCGGCGCGCCGCTACATCAACAAGGAAATCGACGCGTCGCAGGCGGCCGCCGCGCTCGAGAAGTACGCGCTGATGCCGCGGCCGCGGGCCGAACAGCGCGTCCGGTTCTTCGATCAGTACCGCAGCTACGTGATCAACTACAACCTCGGCAAAGACATGGTGCGTAGTTACATCGAGAAGCGCGCCGGCCGCGACGCCGGAAAACGGTGGGAGGAGTTCGGCCGCCTGCTCTCGTCACCGCGCCTGCCCGCTCGCGGGCTCCGAATTAACGCAGACCGCTTTCAACCGCAGCTCCGTGATCCTGGCCTGCTCGGCCGCCGCAATCCCGAGCTCGGTATCAGGGTCATTGGTCAGCCGCGCGCGCAGTCGTGCAAGCATCTCCTCGGCCGTCAATCCCGTTGCGCAGACGATGAAGATGCGGCCGAACTTCTGTTCGTAGGCGGCGTTCCCCTCGGCGAGGCCGGCCAGCACGTCTTCCGGCGCATCGTCCACGCCGGACTGCTCGTGCGCGGCAAGGTGGCGCGTGCCGGCGAACCGCTCCCGCAGCGACGAGAGGTCGCCGATTTTGGGGTGCGCGGAAAACGCCTCGTGCCAGTCAGCCGGAGTGAGCGCGAACCACTCCGTCGCGGGCTGCGTCCAGAAGCGCCTCCAGCGAGCCGAAGGGACGCCGCGCTGACATGCGGTCGACCCATCGCCTCGACCCACAGCAGGTGCGCAGCAGCTCGCGCGCCTCGTCAGAGGATGCGACATCAACGCGCAAGGCGGCCATGAACGCGCAAGCGGCTGACACCGCCGTCCGGGAAAATATTGAGCCGCAGGTGCGAGACGGCGCCGCGGTGGCGTAGCTCCTTCGCGAACAGGTGACGGTGATTGGCCTTGAGCTTCGTCTGCGGCAACACGTCGAACCACGTCCCCGGGTGCAGATCGTCCAGGGTGGCGCCGGGCGCGAGGCAGCCCTCGATCGATGCGCTGTCGGGATAGTTCCCCTTGTAATGGTTCGTATCGATCTCGATCTTCGTCAGCTCACCGGGTGCGCCGAGGCGGACGATGGCCCAGTCGTGCCCGGGGCCGCGCCGGCGCTTCGTCTCCCAGCCGTCGCCCATGTTTGCAGCGCGGCCGGGCATCAGCATGTTGCCGGGGACACCGTAGTGAACGTCGCTCGCGCCGAGCACGAGGCCGCCGTGCTCGATCGCGGCCAGGTCCACCACCTTGCGGCCGCGGGCGACCCGTGCCCAATCGACGACGACGTCGCCGTAGACGCGAAGCCTTGCCACGCCGCCGTCCGGGAAGATGTTGAGCCGGAGATGCGTCCAGGGACGCTCGTCGTCGACGACGAGATAGTTATGGCCGTCACCGCGGAGCTCGGATTTTGGCAGGATCGGGGTCCAGGCGGTCCGCGTCGCGGCATCCCTGGCCTCTACCGAGCAGTGGGACGGGAAGTTACCGGTGAAGAAACTCGTATCCACATCCAGGCCGCGAACCCGACCGCGCATCCCAAGCTGAACCACGCACCAGTCATGGCCCGGAGTGCGCCGACGCCGCGACTCCCAGCCGTCCATCCATTTGCCGCGGCTCGTGTACTTGCCCGGGATGAACACCGGCGCTGTCGGCTTGACCAGGTTCGACTTCGGCGCGAAGAAATCGTCGTTGGTCTCGATGGCGCGCCCGCCGGTGCGCGCCGAGGCGAGGTCGGCCAACCGTGCGAAGGCCGGGGTGCTATCATCCGCGCCAGTTTCCCGGACTGCCCTGTCAGTGGAGTTCTGCATGCTCGTTCAGTCTGCGTATGGCAAGTCGTCGGTGCGGCTCGTCCAGGTGCGGCGCCACGGCGATCGCCATGATCTGCGGGACCTGACCGTCGCGATCCAGTTCAAGGGACATTATGACGAGGCTTACACCGAGGGCGACAACAAAGCGGTGCTGCCGACCGACACGATGAAGAACACGGTCTACGCGCTTGCTGCGCGCGAGCCGGTGGACGACCCGGAGCGCTTCGGGCTGGCGCTGGCCAAGCGGTTTCTCGACCGCAACGCGCGTCTCGTTCGGGCGCGCATCGACCTGACCGAGCACTTGTGGCGCCGGATTCCGCGGGGAGAGAAAGAGCACGACCATGCGTTCGTCCGCACCGGTCCAGAGACCCGCACGGCCACCGTCCAGTCCCACCGCCGCCGCACCATCGTCGGGGCCGGCATCGCCGACCTGCTCGTGCTCAAGAGTGCAGACTCCGCGTTCGATAACTTCATGCACGACGAATACACCACGCTGCCCGATACGCGCGATCGCATCCTCGCGACCTCGCTCACGGCGACGTGGCGGTACCGCGATCTCGATGTGGATTTCACGCCCGCGTGGAACGGCGTCCGGCGCCTGCTGCTCGAGGTCTTCGCCGAACACCAGAGCGAGTCCGTGCAGCACACACTCCACGCCATGGGCCAGGCCGTGCTCGACAGTGTGGACGTGGTGACGGCGATCCGTCTCGTGATGCCGAACAAGCACCACCTGCCCTTCGACCTCTCTCGCCTCGGGTTGCCAAACCGCAACGAGATCTTCGTCCCCACCGACGAACCCTATGGCCTGATCGAGGCGACGCTGACGCGATGACGGCGGCCGTTCGCGGCGAGCGTGTCGTTCTGCCCGGCGGTGAGCGGTCGGCCTGCATTTACATCGAGGACGGCCGGATCGCGGCGGTCGGCGACTACTCCACGGGCCCGTCCGGCCCTGACGTCATCGACGCTGGATCGCTGGTGGTGATGCCGGGGCTCGTCGACACACACGTCCACATCAATGAACCAGGTCGCACAGACTGGGAAGGGTTCGCAACGGCGACGCGGGCGGCCGCGGCCGGCGGCGTCACCACCTTGGTTGACATGCCGCTCAACAGCATCCCGGCCACTACTACGGCGGCCGGTTTCGATGAGAAGGTGCAGGCCGCTCAGGGCCAATGCACAGTGGACGTCGCTTTCTGGGGCGGGGTCGTGCCCGGCAACACCGCGGAACTGGAAGCGCTCGCCCGTCGCGGCGTAGCCGGTTTCAAGGCCTTTCTCTCGCCATCAGGAGTCGAGGAGTTCGAACACGTCGCGGAAGCGGACCTGCGCGCGGCGCTGCCGGTGCTCGCGCGGCTGAACCTGCCGCTGCTCGTCCATGCGGAGTTGCCGTCAGCGCTACGGCCGATCGCGAGCGCCGCGGACCCGCGTGCGCATCTCACCTGGCTCAACAGCCGTCCGGCCGCTGCCGAGATCGACGCCATCGAGTTGTTGATCCGGCTGTCGCGCGAGTATGACGCCGCCATCCATATCGTTCACCTCGCGTCCGCCGATGCTCTGCCCTCGTTGCGCGCCGCGCGGACCAGTGGCGTGCGCATCACCGTCGAAACCTGTCCACATTACCTGACGTTCTGCGCCGAGGAGATCGCGGACGGCCGCACCGACTTCAAGTGCGCACCACCCATTCGAGAGCGCTCGAACCAGGCGCGGCTCTGGAACGCGTTGCTCGCCGGCGACATCGACTTCGTCGCGACCGATCACTCGCCCGCGCCGCCGGCGCTCAAGGGGATGAGCGACGGAGACTTCACGGCCGCGTGGGGCGGGATCGCATCGATGCAACTCGGGCTGTCAGCCGTCTGGACTGGTGCCTCCGGGCGAGGCGCATCACTCGGAGATCTGACGCGGTGGCTGTCGACCGCGCCCGCCGCACTGGCCGGGCTTTCAGGTCGCAAAGGCGCGATCGCGGTTGGACGGGACGCGGACTTCGTCATCTGGGACCCCGATGCGGAGTGGGTCGTCGATCCCGCGGCACTCGAGCATCGCCATCCAGTGACTCCCTACGCCGGCATGCGGCTGCGTGGGCGCGTGCACCAGACGCTGCTGCGCGGGGGAGTGGTGTATGACGATGGACGTGTGTCTGTCCCGCCTGGTGGTCGGCTGCTTATGCGGTGACGGTGGAATCGCGCTACCGAAGCTGACGGTGGGGATCGTTCTGACGCGCCAGCAGAAAGCTGGCTGCCGCTGCGCTTGCGGGCATGACGCGGATAGCCGCTGCACGCACCCAGGCGAGGACCGGATTTCTCGTCGTGGTGAATTGCGCGATGCGCCGGCCCCGCCTGACAATCCGCCCCGTCCGCCGGGATCGGACGCTTTCGTATCGACGGAGAGCCTGGACCGGATTGCCCATAGGAGTCAGTGCAATCCCGAGTGCGACAGCATCCTCGAGAGCCTGGGCAGCGCCTTGGCCCGTGTGTGGCAACATCGGATGGGCCGCGTCCCCGAGAAGGGTCACGGGCCCGATACCCCAGTCCGCAAGCGGGTCCCTGTCGAAAAGCTCGTCGAGCCGCAGATCCTCGGGTCTGGTGGCCTGAACCACCGTGCGGAAACCGTCATCCAGCAGCATCGCGCAGGTGTGGAGCATCTCCTCTGGTGCCTGCCGGCATCGTGGCCGCATCCTCGGCCAGCAACGACACGTACCAATAGACCGCATCCGCGCTTGCGCGGACCGTCGCAGCCTCGATTCCAGCGCCCAGATAGGCCACGGCGCTCAAGTCACCGAGATGCACCGCCGCGTTGTATGCGATGCCACGAATACCGAAATATCCGCTGCGACGCGGAGGAGGTTCTGCTGGATGCAACTGCTTGCGAATGACGGAACCGGAGCCATCGGCACCAACCAGGACGTCCGCGCGTTCCGAACGCCCGTCCCTCATGGTGAGGACGACGCCCGCATGGTCGATCTCGAATCCCACAGCTTCGCTGTGCAGCGCCAGCGTCCCTGCGGCCGTCGCCTCGAGGAGCGCGCCGTGCAGCGCAGATCGCAAAGCGATTACCGAGGTGGCGCGTGCTGCCCCCGCGGCAACATTGAATCGCTTCAGCAGTCTTCCGCAACCATCCCGCAGCTCCACATCGCCTACGGCTCGGCCCGCCGCGATCACGCGCTCGGCGAGTCCAAGCTCCCGCAATGCCTCGACCGCATTGGGTGCCAGATTGAGCGCGAATCCCAGCGCCCTGGGCTCCGCGGCACGTTCAAGGATGCGGACACGCCAGCCCGCTCGCTCGAGCGCGATGCCCGCCGCCAGCCCGCCAACGCCGGCGCCGACGATCAATGCCGCCCGAGTGGTCATACCGTGATGCGGTCAGGATAGCCCAGTCGCGCGAGCCTCCTATCGTGCGCCGGTGCTAACATTTCGTGTCATGAGCGCGATCACGACGCACGTTCTCGACACCGCGCGCGGACGGCCGGCTGCCGGCATCATTGTGGCGCTCGAGCAGATGGACGCGCTCGAGTCCTGGAAGCCGGTGGGTCGTGGGGCAACTGATACGGATGGACGGCTCCGCACCCTGATGCCCGCCGACACACCGGCTGTGCCCGGGACCTACCGGCTCGTGTTCGAGACGGCCGCGTACTTCGAAGCGCAGGGTGTCAAAGGTTTCTACCCGGAGGTCGTGGTGACGTTCACTGTCGGCAAAGAGCCTCACTACCATGTGCCGCTCCTGCTGAGCCCGTTCGGCTACTCCACCTATCGCGGCACATAAAGACATCGCTGACCAGACACCTATGCCACGGATTCGTCGCGCAACCCCTGGTTCCCTCGGTGCACGCGATCTCGCGCCGATCCTCCGTGGACTTCGCCGCGCCAACACGATAGTCGGCAGAGCATTTCCAGGTGAGCCCGAGGACCGCCAGCCGGTGCACACGGTCTACGGCGGTGCTCACCTGTTCCGAGCCGATTCGGCGCAGAAGCTCGGCGCGCTTGGCCTTGCGGCATTGGAACGAGTACGCGCCCGACGCGCGCAGCCTTCACGAGGCGCTCGGCTTCGCGGCTCCAGGGGTGGACCCGATCGCTTTCGCCCGGACCGTCCGCGCCCGCATCGTCGAGAAACTTCAGCGCGAGCCGGTGGAAGACTTCCGCATCGATTTCGAGGACGGCTACGGCAACCGACCCGATGCCGAGGAAGACGGCCATGCACAATCCGCGGCGGAGCAGGTTGCCGCCGGTGCCGCGGCCGGCACGCTGCCGCCCTTCATCGGCATCCGCATCAAGCCGCATGTCGAACGAGCTGCATGCGCGCAGCCTGCGCACGCTCGATCTCTTCGTCACCGCGTTGGCGAGCGCCAGTCGCAGGCGCCTGCCGGCCAGGCTTCGTGGTGACGGTTCCGAAGATCATGCTGAGTCGACGCAGGTCACGGCTGTCGCCCGCACCTGCACGGCGCTCGAGCGGCGGCTGAAACTGGCGGCCGGAACGATCCGGCTCGAGCTGATGATCGAAACGCCGCAGTCGATCCTGGCGCCGGACGGGTCATCGGCGCTCCGCGCGCTGGTGGCGGCCGGCGAGGGCCGGGTCTCCGGCGCGCATTTCGGCACCTACGACTACACCGCGCTGTGCGGCATCACCGCCGCCTGGCAGCACATGCGCCACGATGTGTGCGACTTCGCAAAGCACATGATGCAGGTGGCGCTCGCGCAATCGGGCGTGAAGCTGTCCGATGGTGCGACCAACATCATGCCGGTGGCGCCGCATCGCCCCGCGGCGGGCCAGCCGCTCTCCGCCGCCCAGCGGCTCGAGAACCGCGATCGCCGTCCATCGCGCGTGGAAGATCCATTTCGACGACGCGACCCATTCACTTGTGAACGGCTTCTACCAGGGCTGGGACCTGCACCCGGCGCAACTGCCGACGCGCTACGCCGCCGTCTACGCATTCTTCCTCGCGGCTCGGCCGGCCGCTACTGCGCGTCTCCGGAACTTCGTCGACAAGGCCGCCCAGGCAACCTTGGTGGGAGATGTCTTCGACGACGCGGCAACGGGGCAGGGCCTCTTGAACTTCTTCGCGCGTGGTCTGAGCTCGGGTGCACTGACGATGGATGAGGCGCGCGAAACCGGCCTCACCCCGGACGAGCTGCACGGACGCTCCTTCCTCGCGATCCTGCGCAACCGAAGCTAGCGCTTCGCGCAACTTCCAATCTCCAACTGCCAACTACCAAGATCAGGATTGGAAATGGAGTTTGGAGTTTGGAGTTTGAAGTTTGGAGTTGAAAGCTAGAGTGACCTCCCGCACCGTCGTCGTCCTCTCGGCGGTGCTGTGCTTCGCCGGCTACGTGTGGGTTTACGCCACCGGTGTCGCGGCTCTTCCCATCAGGTCGGACGGTTTCAGCTACTACGTCTACCTGCCGTCATGGTTTCTCTTTCACGACACGACACTCTCTGCCGTTGCCCGCGACTGCTGCGGCGGGGAGTTCCCTGACTTCACTGCGATCATCCGCTGGCCTGAGACCCGTCGCTGGGTGAACGCGCATCCGATTGGCGTTGCCATCATGCAGACGCCCTTCTTCTCGGTCGCCCATCTGCTGACGCGCTGGACCAACCTCGCACCGGACGGCTTCTCGCTCTACTACCAGCACGGCGCCGGGCTCGCCGGCCTCGCGTGGATCGTCGCCGGGCTGGCGATGGTCTCGCCGCCTGCTGCTGGGTTCGTTCTCGGACGGGGTCACCGCCGCAACACTCGCCTCGTTGCTGCTCGGCACGAATCTCTATCACTACGCGACGTTCGACAGCTCCTACAGCCATCCGTACTCCTTCTTCCTCTTCGCCGCGTTCATGTGGTTGACGATGAAGTGGCATGAGGAGCCGAAGACGCAAACGTCCGTGCTGCTTGGCGTCGTGAGCGGATTGATCGTCCTCGTCCGCCACACCAACATCATCTTCATCTGCATCTTTGTCTTGTACGGAGTCGGCGCGGGCACGAGCCTGACGTCCCGGTCCGCGGCGCTCTGGCGCGAGTGGCGGCAGGTCGCCAGGATCGTGGCGGTTGCGGCGCTCGTGATCAGTCCGCAGCTCCTGATCTACTACCAGGCCACAGGGCACCTGCTGGTCAGCTCCTACGGAGACCTTGGTTTCAACTGGACGTCACCGCAGATCGCTGCGGTCCTCTTCGGCGTTCGTAAGGGCCTGTTCTTCTGGGCGCCGGTGCTGCTGATTGCCGCGGCCGGCATGATCCTGCTCGCGCGTTCCACCAGACCCGCAGCCGCGTTCATGGTCCCCGCGGCACTCTTCCTCATCGTCCATACCTATCTGATCGCGAGCTGGTGGGACTGGCAGTTCGGGGGCAGCTACGGACACCGCGGATTCGTGGACGCCCTGCCGCTGTTTGCGTTGGGACTGGCGACGGCATTCGACAGCGCCGCGTCAAGCCGGCGAGTGCGGGCCGCCCTCGGCGTCACCGTCACGTTGCTCGTGGCGCTCTCGGTTTTCCAGATGTTCCAATACTGGTACGGCATCGTCCCGTTCAACGACACCACGTGGACGCAGTATCGCGAGCTGTTCCTGCAATGGCGATGACCAAACGCACCTGGACGTTCGTCGTTGTCGGCGTGGTCCTGCTGATGGCGGTGCTCGCGTATCTGCGCGACCCGCCGTGGCTCGTGCACGTGACGTCCGGCCTGACGCGATGGGAGACCGACAGCGACGGCACCCGTTACCGCTGGACGGGCGGCCACGGATCGTTCTTCGTTCCCTCCTCGGCGGACTCGGTCACGTTCCGCATCCGTGCGCCGAAGGAAGATCCGAGGGACTGGCCCATCACCGCCACGATCACACTCGACGACCGTCTTGCCGACATCGTCAAAGTGGACGACGACGAGTGGAGCGTCGTCCGCCTTCGATTGCCGGCACGAGGCGACCGGAAGATGCGGAGGATCGATATCAAGCTGGATCGCGTTCGATCGGGCAATCGCGGCGTGCAGCTCCAGATCGATGCTCCGTCTGCCGGCGGGCTTTGACGGTGAGGCTTGGGGAGTTGGCTGTTGGGTGTTGGGAGTTAGAGTTTAGACATGCTCGCCATAGAGATCACGCACCCTGGCGGACCGGAAGTGTTGCAGCCGGTTGAGCGTCCAGATCCAGTACCACGCGCCGGAGAGATCCTCGTGCGGGTCGAGGCCGCTGGCGTCAACCGGCCCGACCTGATGCAGCGGCTCGGTAAGTATCCGCCTCCGCCTGGCGCATCGGACATTCCGGGGCTCGAGATTGCCGGAACGGTGATCGACGCCAATGGCGACCCGCGCTGGCGCGAAGGCAACAAGGTCTGTGCACTCGTCGCCGGCGGTGGCTACGCGGAGCTGTGCGCGGTGCCGGCGCCGCAGTGCCTGCCCATACCACCCGGCATGGACGCCACGCGTGCGGCCGCGATCCCTGAAACCTATTTCACGGTCTGGACCAACCTGTTCCAGCGTGCGCGGCTGCGTGCCGGTGAACGTGTCTTGATCCATGGTGGGACGAGCGGGATCGGCTCCACTGCCATCCAGCTGGCGCGCGCGTTCGGCGCGGTCGTGTATGCGACGGCCGGCAGCGACGACAAGTGCCGCGCGTGCGTGGATTTGGGCGCGGCGTCGGCGATCAATTATCGGACCGAGGACTTCGTTGCGGCGATCGGCAGAATCACGAACGGCCAGGGTGTAGACATCGTGCTCGACATCATCGGCGGCGAATACCTGCCGCGCAACATCGAATGCCTGCGAATGGACGGACGGCTGGTGCAGGTGGGCCTGATCGGCGGCTCGCGTGCGGAGGTCAACCTGCGGCTCGTCCTCCAGCATCGGCTGACGCTGACCGGATCCACGCTCAGGCCGCGCACTGTCGAAGAGAAGGGCGCGATCGCGCGCGAGCTCGAGGGCAAGGTCTGGCCGCTGCTCACGCGCGGCGAGATCGGCCCGGTCGTTCACGCCACGCTGCCGCTGCGTGAAGCCGCCGAAGCGCATCGGCTGCTGGAGTCCGGTGACGTGATCGGGAAGGTCGTGTTGACGGTGTGACGCGTTACGCCCGACGCAGCACCAGCAGCGCTATTGTCGACACCGCAATCGCCACGCCCGCCGACAACAGCTCACTTCCGGGCGGTGTGTTATTCGGCATCACCGACCAGGTCAGGGACTGGATCGAGCGTGCGGTAACGGCAACGATCGCAAGCCTCGCCAGCCGTCGCCCGTCCGGCGAGCCGTTCCACAGCGCAAATCCGGCAGCTGCGGAAAGCGCGGCGATGAGGCCGTGCGCTATCAGTTCGACGATCGCGACCGGACCGCGATACGCAATCGTTGGCAGGACCGCCAGCGCTACGGCGGCGAATCGCAGCGGCTCCAGGAAGACCAGCAGTGCCGCGACGATGGCGATCATTCGACCAACGCCGAGCCTCAGCGTCGCGTGTCAGGCGTGGTCGTCGAGCGCCTGGCGTCGAGCGCAGCGGCGAGATCGATGAGCCTTGCAAACTCGGCGCGATAGCCATCCGGATCATTGCCGCGGTGTTCGCGGGCCAGCGAGAGCGTCTTGTTCCAGGTCGCGTCGCCGCGGAACTCGGAGTTGCGCAGAAGCAGACCGAACTGGGCGACCGAGGCCGCGAAGCCGATGTTGGCGGTCATCCGGCTCCCGTTCTCGCGGACCGGGAACTCGAGCAGCTTACTCGTGTCACCATCAGGCGCCTTGTAGCGGACCTTGATGTTCATGAGCTCCGTGGAGTTGGTCGCGATCGTGCGCGCGGGCGGTTCCACCGGCTGCTGATACTTGAGCGGATCCACCGCACCGTTGGGGATCGCCTCGCCGACAGGAACGATCTCGTAGAGCGCCGTGACCGTGTGACCCGCACCCATCTCGCCGGCATCCTTGCGGTCGTTGTTGAAATCTTCCTTCCGCAGCATCCGGTTCTCGTAGCCGACGAGGCGATAGGCGGCAGCGAAGCGCGGGTTGAACTCGATCTGCAGCTTGACGTCCTTCGCGACGGTGACAAACGTCGAGCCGGCTTCGGCAATCAGGACCCGCCTGGCTTCCTGCAGCGAGTCGAGATAGGAGTAGTTACCGTTGCCCTTATCCGCCAGCATCTCCATCGTCGAATCCTTGAGATTGCTCTCGCCGACACCAAGGACGGACAGGAAGATCCCGCTCTGGCGCTTGCTCTCGATCAGGCGCGTCAGGTCGGACTGGCTCGTGATCCCGACGTTGAAGTCGCCGTCGGTCGCAAGGATGACGCGATTGACACCGTCCTTGACGAAGTTCTCTGAGGCCAGGTCATAGGCGAGCTGTATCCCGGACGCGCCGTTGGTGGATCCGCCGGCACCCAGCTGTTCGATGGCGGCGTTGATCGTCGCCTTCTTGTCACCATGTGTTGGCTTCAGCGCCATGCCGCTCGCGCCGGCGTAGACGACGATGGCGACGCGGTCCTCTGGACGCAAGGTGTCGACCAGCATCTGCATCGCGGTCTTGACGAGCGGCAGGCGATTGGGCGGCGCCATCGATCCCGAGACGTCGATCAGGAACGTCAGGTTTCGCGGCGGCGTATTCCGCTGTTCGATCGGCTTGGCGCGCAGCCCGATCAGCGCGAGTTTGTGCTTCGGGTTCCATGGGCACGCCGCGACTTCGGTGGTGATCGACACCGGCGCATCGCCCTTGGGGGCGGGATAGTCGTACTTGAAATAGTTGATCAGCTCCTCGATGCGCACCGCATCGGCCGGCGGCAGCTGACTCCCGTTGAGGAAACGGCGGACGTTGGCATAGGACGCGGTGTCGACGTCCACCGAAAACGTTGAGAGCGGAAACTCGGTGACGCCGCGGAACTTGTTCTCTTCGATCGCCGCGTAGGAAGCCGTATCGGGGGACGGCATGACACCGATCGCGCGGGCCGACAGGTCGTAGGAGCGCATTTGTTCAGCCGCCGGCGGCGGCGCCGCTGCCGGGTTCGGAATGTAGTTGCCTCCCGCAACTCCGCCGGCTATGCCGCGTCCGGCGCTAAGTCCGACAATTGGAGACGGCTCTGCTTGGACGGTACCCGAGCCCGCCACAACAGCGACCGTTTCAGATGTCGCGCCGACCTTGAGCACGACGCGGAGCACCGGCGGATCGGTGGTCCCGACCGTGATGTGAGCCTCCGTCGTCACGAAGCCGGCGAGCTTGAACCGGATCTGAACATTGCCCGCGGCGACATTGCTGAATCGCCACACGCCGGCGGCGTCCGACACCGTCCGCTGCAGCACCTTGTCGGCCTGCCGAAGCTCGACCGCCACCGCGGGGATCACCCCGCCGGCCGGATCGACAACGGTGCCGCTGACGGTCCGGCCCTGGACGAGCGGCGGACTGCCGGCGCTGAAAATCAGGTTTTCTGGAACAGAAAAGACGGTGAGGAGGAGCAGGAGCGGCGCAAGCACACGCATGGACAGGGCTTCCTTTCGGAGCGTCTGGCAGACCGTTTATCCCACGCTCCATCTGATTAGACACGCTCCGCGTGCATTTGGACGGAGCGCCGCGGGGGTCATGGAATAGGGAAGAGGGAAAATGGAAAAGAGCCTGGTCCGGGCGGCCAGGCGCTGAAGTCGCAGCAATGTCGTCCGAGCGAGACTCTTTTCCATCTTCCCTTTTCCATTTTCCATCGAGCGAGAAGCCGTCAGACATCGAGCTCGACGGCTTCTTCCGCCCGATCCATGATGAAGCGGAACCTCGCGGACGGGTCCTTTCCCATCAACTCGTTGATCACGCGGTCGGTGATGATCTGGTCCGAGATCTCGACCTTCAGCAGCCGGCGCGTGCGCGGGTTGAGTGTCGTCTCCCACAGGACCTTCGGCATCATTTCGCCAAGGCCCTTGAAGCGGGTGATCTCCGGCTTGCTGCGGCCGTTGGCGTGCAGCTTGAGAATCCGCTCCTTGTGGCCGTCGTCGAGCGCCCAGTAGGTTTCCTTGCCGACGTCGATGCGGTAGAGCGGCGGCTGCGCCAGGAACACGCTGCCCTGCGCGATCAGGCCGGGCATGTGGCGATAGATGAAGGTGAGCAGCAGCGTCGCGATGTGATGGCCGTCCGAGTCGGCATCGGCGAGGATGATGATCTTGCCGTAGCGCAGCCGGGTCGGATCGAAGTTCTTCCCGAGCCCGCAACCGAGCGCGGTCACCAGGTCCGACAGCTCCTTGTTCTCGAGGACCTTGGCGAGCGACGCGCTCTCGGTGTTGAGGACCTTGCCGCGCAGCGGCAGAATCGCCTGCCTGGTGCGGTCACGCCCCTGCTTCGCGGACCCGCCTGCAGAATCGCCTTCGACGATGAAGATTTCGGATTCTTCGCGGTTGGAAGTCGAGCAGTCACTGAGCTTGCCGGGGAGCGTGAGCCGTGACGACATCGCCGTCTTGCGCGTCACTTCCTGCTGCGCGGCCCGGCTGGCTTCGCGCGCGCGTGCCGCCAGGATGATTCGCGCGACGATCGATTCCGCCACGCTGATGTTCGTGTTCAGCCAGTGCTCGAGCGCCGGGCGGATCGCTGAATCGACAACCGCCATGGCTTCCGGGTTGTTGAGGCGATCCTTGGTCTGCCCCTGGAACTGCGGTTCGGCGAGGAACACGCTGAGCACCGCGACGAGGCCTTCGCGGATGTCTTCCGCCGTAATCGTGACGCCCTTCGGCGACAGGTTGTGCGTGTCGATGAAGTTGCGCACCGCTTTGCCGATGCCGGAGCGGAAGCCGTTCTCGTGGGTGCCGCCGGATCCCGTCGGGATGCCGTTGACATAGCTGCGGACGTGCTCGTCGGTTGACTGCGTCCACTGAAGCGCCACGTCGAGCCGAACGCCGCCATCCTCCCCGTCTCGCGACAGCGTGAAGCCGGCGTCGTGAACCGGCGTTGCGTTACGTTCCTTCAGTATCGTTTTCAGGTAGTCGGCCAGCCCCTCGGCGTGCTGGAAGACATGCTTCTGATTGTTGGCCTGGTCCTCGAAGGTGATGCGCACGCCGCGATGCAGGTAGCTGGCGACCTCCAGCCGCAGGCGGATGGTCTCGGCGTCGAACTCGATCTTCGGGAAGATCGTCGCGTCGGGCCGGAAGAAGACGCTCGTCCCGGTGCCACGCGCGGGGCCGATCTTCTTCAGACTGCCGACCGGGTGGCCCTGCTTGAAATTCATCTCCCACTCGGCGCCGTCTCTGCGGACGCGCGCGATCAACTCCTTCGAGAGGGCGTTGACGACGCTGGCGCCGACACCGTGCAGACCGCCGGAGGTCTTGTAGTTCCCCTGCTCGAACTTGCCGCCGGCATGCAGCGTCGTGAAGATCACCTCGATGGCGCTCTTCTTCGTCTTCGGATGCTTGTCGATCGGGATCCCGCGGCCATCATCCGCAATCGTGATCGAGCACCCGTCCTCGTGGAGCGTGACGATGATGTTCGAGGCGTGGCCGTTCATGGCCTCGTCGATGGAGTTGTCGAGGATTTCCCAGACGAGGTGATGCAGGCCCGCGGCGCTGACGCCGCCGATATACATGCCGGGGCGCTTGCGGACCGGCTCGAGCCCCTCGAGGACCGTGATGTCTTTAGCGGTATAGGTTGCCATGCGAGAACCTGATGTTAGCAGAGAGGTTGCGATACGATGTCGACATGAGCTTCCTGCTGCTGCTCCTGAGTCTCTCTGCGGCCGTCGCGCAGCGTCCCACTGATGTCGTCCAGTGGTCCGCCACCCCACCTGCGGCCGCCGTCGCGGCCGGTGAGACCGCGAAGATCGTTCTGCGCGCCGAGATTCAGGGTGGCTGGAAACTGTATGCGCTGACGCAGCCGGCCGGCGGCCCGCAGAAGCTGTCGATCGTGGTTCCGAAGGGCGCGCCGTACACGCTCACCGAAAAACAGATCGTGGCGCCGGCGCCGAAGACAATGAAGGACGAGAACTTCGGGACCAACTCGATGTATTACGAGAAGGCCGTGGAGTTCACGGTGCCGGTGGCGGTGCCGAAGGACGCGTCAGGGCAGGTGCAGATCCCGCTCGAAGTCACGTTCCAGGCGTGCGGCAACGAGCTGTGCCTCCGACCGTTCACACAGAAGTTGTCGGTGCCGGTGAACGTCCGCTAATGCACGGACTAAAGCCCTGCGCTACACGCCCTTCTTCAGGATCGCGATCTGCCCGGCGTGGTAGCAGTCGTGCTGCGTAATTCCGTGAAGGAGTTCGTAGTAGCTCGCCGCGATGGCCGTATCGTCGTGGCGAGTGTCGTTGGTGGGCGTGAACAGTTTCGCTTCGGGGAACGCCTTTACCGCTGATACCAGCAGCCGGTGCGCGTCTTCGAGGTGCTCGCGCGCTTCTTCCCATCTCGCCGCCGTGGGCTCGCCGGCCGGCGGCCAGTCACCTTCCAGCGGTTCGGCAGCGGGCGCACCCGAGAGACGGCGGCGCGCTTCGTTCTTCCACGCCGCGATGTGGAGCACGAGCTCCCAGATACTGTGCGCCGAGGGCATCGGCTTCGCGGCCGCCTGGGTATGCGTCACGCCGGCGAGGATCGAAGACAGCGGCGATCCATGCCAGGCATCGCCTGAGTGCTCCCGTTCGAGCTGGTCGACAATTCGAGAGATTTCGTTCACCCGCACCTCCGAGTTGGGGACTATTCCAGCAGAAGTGCGCCCGGGTCCTCGATCAGATCTTTCACACGCACGAGGAACCGGACCGCTTCAGATCCATCGACGATCCGGTGGTCGTAGGTCAGCGCCGTATACATCATCGGCCTGATCACGACCTGGCCATTGACGGCCACCGGACGATCCTTGATCGCGTGCAGGCCGAGGATCCCAACTTGCGGCGGATTGAGGATCGGCGTGCTCTGCAGCGAACCGAAAACGCCGCCGTTGGTGATCGTGAAGGTGCCACCCTTGAGGTCCGCGAGTGACAGCGTGCCGTCTTCCGCTTTCTTGGCAAATGCGCGGGTCTGCGCCTTCGATCTCGGCAAACGTCATCAGGTCCGCGTCTCGAAGCACCGGGACGACCAGCCCTTCGCTGGCGCCAACCGCGATGCCGATGTCGTAGTAGCCCTTCATCACCATCTCGTCGCCCTGGATCTCCGCGTTGATCCGGGGGAAGGCGCGCAGGGCGCCGATGACGGCCTTGACGAAGAACGCCGTCATCCCGAGGTTGACGCCGTAGCGTTCCTTGAAGGTCTCCTTGTGCCGCGCACGCATGGCCTGGACGGCCGACATGTCCACCTCGTTGAAGGTGGTCAGCATGGCAGCGGTGCTCTGCGCCTCGATCAAGCGCTTCGCAATCGTCGCCCGCCGCTTGGACATGCGGACCCGCTCTTCCGTCCGCTCGCCCGCAGCACGGCGTGGAGGCGGAGGCGCTGATGGAGCAGCTGGCTTTGCCGCAGCGGGAGCCGGTGCCGGAGCCGTTTGCTGCGGAGCCTGCGCCTCGGGCGCAGAAGCGGCCTCGACGTCCCGCCGCATCACGCGTCCGGCGTCGCCGCTGCCCTTCACGCTCTTGAGATCGACATCGTTCTGCTGCGCCGCCTTGCGTGCCGTAGGCGTGGCGCGCGTCTTGGCCGCAGCCGTACCCGCAATCTCTGGACTCAGCAGCGGGTCGCCCTCGCATCGGCTTCGCTGCAGCTGAAGGTCGCGGGCGCGCCCGCGCCCTCGGTGATCGTGCCGAGAACGTCGCCGACCTTCACGTCGGCGCCATCCTTGTGCGCGATCGAGCCGAGCACGCCGGACGCGGTGGCGGCAACCTCGAGATCGATCTTGTCGGTCTCGAGCTCGACGAGCGGATCACCGGCCGCAACGGCGTCCCCTTCCTTCTTCAACCACTTCGCGACGCGCGCATCGACGATCGACTCGCCAACTTCGGGAACGACGATATCTACAGCCATAAGTAAGAGCTTCTCTCTACGCCACCGCCCCAAGTCGCGAGCGGGGTCAGAACCCCGAATGGAAGCAAAGCGCCTGAAGACCTACGCTTTTCCATCTTCCATTTTCCATTTTCCATCGCGCTCATCCCTTTGCGCTCGTGAGCGCGGCGTCCTGCTTCGCTTTCTTCGCGCTCTGCGTGCCGGTCCCCGGCGCGGCGCCGAAGGCCCTGTCGACCAGGATCTGTTGGTTGGCCGCGTGGCGCACGGCCGACCCCTCGGCCGGGCTCGCGCTGCGCGGCCGCGCGACGCGGCGCACGGCTTTGTTACCCGCGGCCTCGATCAGATGCGGACGGATGAAATCCCACGCGCCCATGTTCTCGGGCTCTTCCTGGACCCAGACGATCTCCTCCGCATTGCTGTACCCGGAGAAGAGCGCGCTCAACTGCTGGGACGGGACCGGATACAACTGCTCGACGCGACAGATCGCGACGTCCTTGCGGGTCTTACGGTGCTCGCTCGACACCAGGTCGACATAGACCTTGCCCGAGCACACCAGCACGCGCCGGATGTCAGCCGCCCGCTCTGCGGCCTCTTGATCCGCGATCACCAGCTGGAAGCGACCCTCGGCCAGCTCTCGCGGTGTGGAGGCCACCAGGTTGTGCCGCAGCAGGCTCTTGGGCGTGAGCACGACGAGCGGAAGCGGATCGATCGACAGCAGCGCTGCCTGCCGGCGGAGCAGGTGAAAGTACTGCGCCGCGGTCGTGCAGTTGGCAATCCGGATGTTCGTGTCAGCCGCAAGCTGCAGGAACCGCTCGGGACGGGCGCTGGCATGGTCGGGCCCCTGGCCTTCGTGCGCATGCGGCAGCAGCAGCACGAGCGACGGCCGCAGGCCCCACTTTCCCCGCGCCGACACCACATACTCATCGATCATCGTCTGGGCGCCATTGATGAAGTCGCCGTACTGCGCTTCCCAGATGACCAGCCGTGACGGCTCCTGGATGTTGTAGCCGAACTCGAAGCCGATGAGGGCGTTCTCGGTGAGCGGACTGTTGTGGATCTCGAAAGCGGCGCGCGCCTGCGGGATCTGTTGCAGCGGCACGTGCTCGGCGCCAGTGTTGACGTCGTGAAACACCGCGTGGCGATGGCTGAACGTCCCGCGCTCGACGTCCTCACCGGTCAGCCGGATGGCGGTGCCGTCAGCCAGGATCGACGCCAGCGCCAGCTCCTCGGCCGCGGCCCAGTCGACCGTCCGTTCATCCGCCTGGTCGAACATCGTCGGACGCTTCTCGCGCACGCGTTCGAGCTTGCGGTGAATCGCGAATGCATCCGGCAGCCTCACGAGAGACGCGTTCAGCCCCTGCAGCGTGTCGAGCGGGACGGCGGTCTCGGCGCGTGACGCGGCCCCTGCAGGCGGTTCCTCGGGCTCTGGCTCGACGTAGTGCTGCTCCGGCTCGAGCGTGTCCATGGTCTGCTGCAAGCCGTCCATGTACTTGCGCGTGAGTTCCTCGGCCTGCGCCGGCTCGATGGCCTTGCGCTCGACGAGGGTGTCGGCCCAGATCTGCCGCACGGTCGGGTGCGCGGTGATCTTCTTGTACATGAGAGGCTGCGTGAACGCGGGTTCGTCACCCTCGTTGTGGCCGTGGCGACGGTAGCCGATCAGGTCGATCAGGAAGTCGCGCTGGAACTGGTGGCGATACGCGATCGCGAGACGGGCCGCCTCGACACACGCTTCCGGATCGTCGGCCTGGACGTGGATGATCGGGATCTTGAACCCGCGCGCCAGGCCGCTCGCGTAGGACGTGCTGTATTCGTCCTGCGCCCCGGTCGTGAACCCGAGCTGATTGTTCACGATGATGTGAATCGTGCCGCCCGTGTTGTAGCCATTGAGCCGCGAGAGGTTCAGCGTCTCGGCCACCACACCCTGACCTGGGAAGGCGGCGTCACCGTGGATCAGAATCGGGACGCTGTTGGCCGGGTCGAACCGTGCCGGACCCGGCTGGTCCACCGACGTCCCGGCCGCGCGCGCCATGCCGACGACCACCGGATCGACAGCTTCGAGGTGGCTCGGGTTCGGCGGCATCGATACGACGACGTCCATTTCGGCGCCGCCCTTCAGAGCGCGGCGTGCGCCGGCGTGGTACTTGACGTCGCCCGTCCAGGCCATGTCTTCGCGGAAGGCCTTGCCGGCGACCGGATCCTTGAACTCGGCGAGGATCTGCGCGTACGGCTTGTTGAGCACGTGCGCCATCACGTTGAGGCGGCCGCGGTGCGCCATCCCGATGAGAATGTTGCGGACGCCGAACTCGGCGGCATCACCGATGATCTCGTCGAGCACGGGCACGAGCATGTCGAGCCCTTCGATCGAGAAGCGCGTCTTCCCAGGGAAGGTGCGATGAAGAAAGCGCTCGAAGACCTCGACCTGCGTCAGGCGGTCGAGCAGCGCCTCGTGGTTGATCGGATCCGCGGGTGCGCGGAAGCGTCCTGATTCAACCGCCTGGCGGAGCCAGCGGCGCTCCTCCGGCACGAAGACATGGGCGAAATCGTAGCCCGTGGTCGAGCAGTAGACGCGGCGGAAAGCCTCGACGACCTCGAACGCATTCGCGGCGCCTTCGGCCAGTGCCGACCAGATCAGCGAAGCGGGCATCATCCGCAGGTCCGCGCCGGTGACGCCGTGCGTTTCCGGCAGCAGTGACGGGTCACCGGGGGGCGGTGATCCGAGCGGATCGAGCTGCGCGGCGAGGTGTCCGTAGCGGCGGATCGACTGGGCAAGATTGACGGCGCCGACGGCTTTGAGCACGGGCATGCCGCCGCCGATTTCGACCGTCTCGTCGGCGGGTGGAGTCCATTGTTCGAACAACGCGCGCGTCTCGGCGTCGACTGAAGCCGGGTCCTGCCGGTACTTCTTGTACAGCTCGAGCACGTATCCGCGGTTGAGACCGCTGAATTCCTCCCAGGTGCCCATATCCCTATAATCCTACCGCATGCACTTCCTTCTTCTGGCCGCGCTGCTCCTGCACATTCCTGCGCACAACGACACTCAGACACGCCTCGCATCGGAGCGTTTGCGCGAAGAATCGGTGCAGAGTGCCGCGCTTGGCCGGGCCATGAAGTACCGCGTCCTGCTGCCGACGGACTACGACGGCTCGCAGCGCCGGTATCCGGTTCTTTACCTGCTGCACGGACTCGGCGGTGATTACAAGGATTGGACGACGAGAACGAATGTGGCGGAGTACAGCCGCACACTGCCGCTCATCATCGTGATGCCGGATGGCGAGAACTCCTGGTACACGAATGCGGCGAACGTGCCGGCGGATCGCTTCGAGGATTACATCCTCACCGACCTGCTGGCCGACGTCGCCGGCAAGTACCGGACGATCAACTCGCGCCACGGGCGGACGATCGCGGGTCTGTCGATGGGTGGATACGGTGCGCTCAAGATGGCACTGAAGCGTCCGGGGACGTTCGCCGTGGCAGGAAGCTTCAGTGGTGCGTTCTCGGCGACGCGCCAGGCCGAGCTCGTGCAAGCGCATTCCTTCCCAGGATGAGCCTCTGCGCCGGATCTTCGGCGAGGATGGGTCGGCCGCGCGGCGGGAGAACGATCTCTACATGCTGGCGGCCGCCGTGAAGCCAGGCAGCGCCCCCTACATCTACATCGACTGCGGCATCGCCGACGGCCTGGTGGCGGCGAACCGTGAAGTGGTAGCCGCCTTCCACAAGACCGGTGTCGCCTACGAGTACCACGAAGTCGCCGGCGCGCACACCTGGGCCTATTGGGATGCGCGGATTCGAGAGTTTCTTCCGCTACTCATGAAGAAACTCTCGAATTGAACGCGGCCAACTCCCAATTCCACTCCAAACTCCAAACTCCAAAGCCCCTAACCAGCTCCCAATTCGAAGTTCCAGCCTGAACGTGAGGGTTTGGAGTTTGAAGTTTGAGGTTTGGAGTTGTCCCTAAGGCTTACCGAAGCAATAGAGCGTGTTCAGGGTTCTGAGATAGATGCGGCCATCCATCAGGGCCGGCGTGGCGTAGATGCCGTCCGCCTAGATCGTTCACCATCAGCGGCTCGAGATTCGGTCCCGGAGGCAGAACGAATACCTGGCCCTTCTCGCTGGCGATGTAGACCTTGCCGTCACCCGCGACCGGGGACGCGTAGAAGGTGTCGCTTTGTCCAGGCAGCCGTCCCTGCTTGAGCAGCTCCCCCGTATCCGGATTCAGCATCGTCACGATCCCGCCGCCGTCGTTGACCATGTAGAGGACGTTCTCGAAGATCAGCGGCGACGGCAGCTGCGGGATGCCGCGGTGGTACTTCCACTTCACCGACTTGGCGGTCATGTCGCCCTTGCCGCCCATCTGGATCGCGAGGATCCCGTTGTCGGATTCCATCGCGGCCTTGTAGTAATCCCAATCGGCGCGGGAATACATCTTGTCGCCGTCCAGATCCATGAAGGAGAGGAAGCTCTTCGCGTGCGGCGTCGGCGCCTCGTCGCGCGTCAGCTTGCCGTCCTTGTCGGCGTCATGCTTGCCGAAGGCCTCGTCGGTCGTCATCACCGGGATTTTGCTGCCGGGATTGTTCTCCGGGGATCCGAAGCCGTTGATGTAGGCGACGTCGCCTTTCACGACAGGCGTGGATTTCATCTCGAAGGACAGTCCACCGACCCACCAGATCCGCTCGCCGTTGTCGGGATCGTAGGCGCTGAGCAGGAATGATCCGGGACGATCACCTGCTGCTTGCCGCCGCGCGGCGTCCACAGGATGGGTGTCGAGTGTCCGCTCTTGGCCTCGACGCGAGCGGTCTGCCAGAGCTTCTTGCCTGTCTTCTTGTCCCACGCCGCGATGAAGGAGTTGGTTTGCTGGTCGCAGACCAGGATGACTTTGTCGCCGACGATGACGGGTGACGCGCCCATGCCGTAGACGTTGTTGAACGGGCCGAGCGGCTGCTTCCAGAGCTCCTTGCCGTTCACGTCGTAGGTGATGAGACCGTAGTCGCCGAAGAAGACCGAGACGTGCTCGCCGTCGGTTGCCGCGGACGCCGCCGCCGGACGATTGCGCTTGTCGAGCTTCTCGGTGCGGACGCGCGGCGCCTGCTTCTCCCACAGAACCTTGCCGTTGTCGCGATCGACCGCGATCGTGACCAGGCTCGCCTCGCGTAGTGCGGTCAGGAAGATGCGGTTGCCGTGAATGATCGGCGACGAGTAGCCCTGCGGCAGCTCTACCTTCCAGACGACGTTCTTGTCTGGACCGAATTCGGCCGGCAGTCCTTTCGTCGCCGAGATGCCGGAGCCGTTCGGTCCGCGGAAGCGCGACCAGTCGGTGTCGGATGGCGGGGTTGCAAGTGCGAGTGCGAGGAGAGCTATGAGGACGAACATGCGGCACCCTTCGAGAAAGGAGTACAGGGAACGGGCATCTTAGCGCATCCAAATTCTGAGCGGCCCAACTCTCGCGCGGGTCTCCGAACGCTTGGCTTGGAGATCTAGCGCAGTCGGCGTCTTGAAGGTCCGCCGTCACCAGATCTCGCCCGGCCGCCACTCGATCGAGAGCGGTTCGTCGAGGGACAGGTCGGCAGGAGTGCGCGGTAGCCGAAAGACCATCAGGCCTTCGTCCTCACTCGCCACGACGCTCGTCCCAGTGCGAACCAGCAGCTGTCCGCGCCATGTCTCCCAGCCGAGGCGGGCGTAGATCTTCTCGTCGGTCGGTGAAAGGCCGCCGATGTCGAAGGCCTGGATTTCATCTGCCAACCGTCGCATCAGTGCGGTCGCATGTCCGCGACGCTGCGCGTCAGGCCGCGTGGCGACGAGTTCAACGTAGGCCGTGCGCAGGAGCTGGCCGTTCGCGCGTTGGAGCCAGCGTTCCACGAACATCGCGTGCGACACGAGCGCGCCGTCAACCTGTCCGAGGAGGTGAACGCCCGGCCCGATGTTCTCGAAGTAGCCCTGGAGTTCGTCCTCGTAGGCGGCGCGGCAGAGGGTGAGGATTTCGTCGCGGCGGATGCGATCAAGCGCGGCGGTTTCGATGATCTCTATCTGCACCTGCTCAAGCCCGACCGGCGGCAACATCAAAACGATCGCATTCGAGCACGCGGCGGCAGCTATCTCGCGAGAGCGAGCGCCTCGATACCGGTCCCCAACGTATAGGACGACCCGACCGCACCGACGACAGCGTCGCGCCGCGCCAGGCCGGTCAGTTGGCGTAGGCGGAAGACCGCTTCGATACCGGTGCAGTGCGCACCCAGCAGGTGACGGATCCCCACGGCCTTAAGCCGGCCAGCCGTCCACTCCAGTTGCTCGTCGGTGGCGGCGAAGAGGTGGAAGCCACCGATGGCCGCCTCGATCGGCGCCTCGCGAACGGCCTTGCGTGCGTACTCCAGCGTGTTGGCGATGCCGGCGTGGCCGCATCCGCTGATCACGATCAGACCGCTGGCGGCATTGACTACAACCGCGGTGTCCTCGGGCACGTTGTCTTCCACCGGACCCGCAGGTGTTTGCAGCCGCCCGGACGTCGTGAAGTTCCGCTCGGGGTGCACGCGGGGCACGGGGCCGAGCAACCACACGCCCGGTGAGATTTCGAACGGGCCCTTGTGCTCGATGAAGACGCCGCCCATCTGCTCGAACGGCGCCTTGAGCGGCAGGAGACCGTTCTGTTCGCTGCCATCCGCGGCCAGCCGGCTCATGAAGATGCCCGCCGGGACGTGCACTCTCGATAACGCCTTCGGGATTCTTCTTCGACAGCTCGCGGCGGAGCGCCAGCAGGCCACCGGTATGGTCGGCGTGGTTGTGGGTCAGGACCAGGTCGGTGACGGTCGACAGGTCGATGCGCAGTTCCTCAGCGTTGCGAAGAACTGCCTCGGCCCGCGCTCCCGTGTCGATCAGCAACCGCTGACCATCGACCTCGAGGAGACCTGCAAAGCCCCACTCGCCGATACCGGCACCAGGCATTCCCGACAGCATGGTGGAAAGGACGGTGAACTTTGCCGCCTTCGCTGTCGCAACCGACGCTGGCTGCGTCCAGCCAACAGTCGCCAACAACACGAGCGCACCCAGCAAGGTGGCCCTGATCATTCTGACCGCCGCCATCCAAGCCAACGCGGTACCTGATTCTTGTACTTTAGCCACTTGCTGCCATGCCTTTCGGCGAGCCACGGTTCCTCGGTACAAAACAACGCGGATGTGGAACGCAACCATTACAGCGACAGCATACGCAGCCAGCGTCCACGATGCGAATGACAGGGCCCAGCCTGACAGCAACAGGAGGACGGCGACGTACATCGGGTTACGTGAGAACCGATACAGACCGCTGACGACGAGAGCCTGCGGGGGTGACCACGGAGCCAGCGTGCCCCGGCCGGCGACGTAGAACTCGCGCACGCACCAGAGCAATGCCCACCACGCCGAGCGTCAGCGGGACGAGACCGCGCAACAGGTTGAAGGCCCCGGACTCGTCCGGTGCAAGCAGGAACAGCGGCACCAGGAATGCCACCACGCCTGGCAGCGCGAGGAACGCCAGCACGGCTCGAGGCAACAATCCGCTCATGATCGCTGGTGGACTCGCAAGGTCGTCCGGGCCGGGCACGTTCCGGGCGCGCAGGTCACCTGGGTAGCCGTTGAAAGATTCTGGCCCGAGAAGAGCGAGCTCACACGCCGATGGCGACGCTGCTGCTTCATCTCTACATCGTGTCTTCCGGACGGGCGTTGAAGGGCCATCGCCAGCCGAGTGACGCGAAGAAGCGCAGGCACCGCTCGAACGGATCGCGGTCGAGTTCTTTCGACGCGGTCTCGAGCGAGGCGTCCGAAGCCTGCATCCAGCTCTTGATCGACATCTCCTCATCGTCCCGGATCTCCCGGCCAAGGGCCTGCCGGAGGAGAGCCCTTGCTTTCCGCGTCGTCCACCACAGGGAGAGCACCGTGATCAGGACGATGGTCCAGGCGATCAGTCCCCGCATCAGCGGTCTCCTCTAGTGGCCGTCGTCCATGGTTAACTCCATGAACGTTGTGCCGGGAATCGGATTGTAGCGGTAAACCCGCGGGATATCGCCGTCAGACGCGCTGTAGAATGCGTGACCCGGGTCGGCAGGGCGGCGCACGCGATTCTGCGAGTTCTCCGCACCTTCAGCGTCAGTCCCCCGCACCCTCTGCAGTTCGTCCGCACCCTCGTCGTCAGTGCCCGCACCCTCAGCGTCAGTCGCCCGCACCTCGCCTCAGTGCCCCGCACCCTCAGCGTCAGTGTCCCCTGCCTCCGCCAAGGCTTCGGCGCGGCAGGCAAATGTCTATAATTCCTATCCCATGTCCAAGCTTACCTGCCGCCTGCTCTGCCTCCTTGCGATCGCCTTGACGATGACCCATGCGCCGCTCGCCCAGAGCCGCGCGCAGAACGACAAGGCCGCGGCCGATGCGGTGAAGAACAAGGGCCTGCCGCTCCTCACCGAGAGGACGCTGGCATTCACCACGTCCGAGGCCACCTGGCTGTCGCTCGACCTCTCGCCCGATGGCAAGACCATCGTCTTCGAACTGCTGGGTGATCTCTACACCTTGCCGGTGACTGGCGGCGAAGCGACGCGGATCACGAGTGGGCAGGCCTACGACATGCAGCCGGCTTTCTCGCCGGACGGCAAGAAGCTCGTCTTCATCAGCGATCGGAACGGATCCGAGAACGTCTGGATCGCGAATGCGGACGGCTCGAAGCCCCGCGCGATCACGACAACCGAGCGCGACAGCTACATGTCCCCCACCTGGGCCCCGGATGGTGAGTACGTGATTGCCGCAAAGGGCGCGCAGCTGTGGATCTATCACGAGGCCGGCGGCTCCGGCGTGCAGATGACCGGCGTCGCCGCCACGCCCGCTCCAGCAGGCGGGGCCGGCCCGGCTGCGCCGGCGATCCTCGGTCCGGCATTCGGCAAAGACCCGCAGTCGCTGTGGGTCAACGTCCGCGGCGGCGTCCGCGCGGGACTCGCGACGCGCCTGGTCCAGGACGAAGCCGAAGCCGATTACGATCCGCACGTTCCGCTGCGCAGCTCCGCGCGGGTTGTCGGGCCGTATCAGATTGCGCTGCTCGATCGTGAAGACGGCCGCCTCCTCGTCCGCACCCACGAACACGAAGGTGCCTTCCGCCCGATCCCGAGCCCGGATGGCAAGTGGCTGGTCTATTCGACGCGGTATGACTCGAGGCAGGCGCTGAAGCTGATCGATCTCTCCACCGGCGAGGACCGCTGGTTGACGATGGACGTTCAGCGCGATGACAGCCAGGGCGGCGGCGCACGCGACCGTGACGTCTATCCGAAGTCGGCCTTCACACCGGATTCGAAATCCCTGATCACCAGCTACGGCGGCAAACTCTGGCGCGTCGCGGTGCCGGGCGGAGCGGCGGTCGAAATTCCCTTCACCGCGAAGGTGGACCAGAAGCTCGGGCCGCTCGTGAAGTTCGACTACCCGATCGACGACGAGAAGCTCAAGGTGTCGCAGATCCGCGGCGCGCGGCCATCGGCGGACGGCAAGCGGATCGCCTTCACCGCGCTCGATCGGTTATGGATTGCGGATCTGCCGCAGGGACGGGGCGCGAAGAAGGAGAAGCCCGCAGCCGCCAGCGACGCGGCAGCCAAGCCTGCCGCAGAGGGAACGGACAAGCCCGGTGCGGACGCCGCGGAGAAACCGGCCGCCGACGCACCCGCGAAGCCAGCGCCCGAGCCGTCGGGCCCGGCCGCAACCATTCGGAACGCGCGGCGGCTGACAAAAGGGACCGACGTCGAGCACGGTCCAGTCTGGTCGCCTGACGGCCAGTTCATCTCGTATGTGACCTGGAACGACGATGACGGCGGGCGAATCTATCGCGTCCGCGCTGACGGCAGTGGCGAACCGCAGCGGCTCACCGCGGTGCCGGCGTTCTACGACAAGCTCGCCTACTCGCGCGATGGCTCGCGACTACTCGCCGTCCGCGGCTCGAAGATGCACCGCCTCCGCACGCTGGAGGACTTCGGCAGTCACAGCGGCTCGGCCGAGTTGGAATACGTGTGGCTGCCGGCCGCCGGCGGCGCGGTCTCACGGATCGCGTGGGTCGCGGGCGGCTCGACGGAGCAGGGGCGCGAGGCGCCGCACGTCGGGCCCGATCCGGAGCGCGTCTACGTCTGGGCTGGATCCGAGGGCCTGCTCTCGATGCGCTACGACGGCACCGACATCAAGACGGTCGTCAAGGTCACGGCGCCATCCATTCCCGCCGCGCCAGGAACGCAGGGTCCGCCGCCGACGCCCGACGAAGTCATCCTTTCGCCAGACGGCAAGCGCGCGCTGGTCCGCGCCAACCGGAACGTCTTCATGATCACGGTCCCGCCGATCCGCGGTGCGGTCCCGACCGTCTCCGCCGCAACGCCTTCGTCCGTTCCGACCTGGCGCGTGACCAAGGTCGGAGGGGATTTCATCGGTTGGACCGCCGACAGCAAGGCGGCCTACTTCTCGATCGGCCGCAGCTTCTTCCTGCACGACAACGCCTACCAGGCGGAGGTGGACGCCGCCAACCGCGCCAAGGCCGAGACCGAGGCGGAACGCGCCGCGGCGACACCACCGGCGCCGGAGAAGCCAGCTGCCGGTGCGCCGCCCGCCGATGCGGCGAAGAAGCCCGAAACGCAAAAGCCGCCGGCGCCGCCGAAGATTCCAACGCTCGAGTACGAGCCGCACCGTGTCGATGTCGAGATCCTCGTCGACAAGGACAAGCCGACGGGAACGATCGCGCTGCGAAACGCCCGCCTGATCACGATGAAGGGTGACGAAGTCATCGCCAAAGGCGACATCGTCATTACCAACAACCGCATCACGGCGATCGGTCCGAGCGGCAAGGTTCAGATCCCGGACGGGGCCGTCGTCCGCAACATGGCGGGCAAGACGATCATGCCGGGGCTGGTCGACATCCACGCGCACACGTGGGTGGCCTGGGGCGTCCATCGCAGCCAGGTCTCGCAGTTCCTCGCGCAGCTCGCGTTTGGCGTGACGACGCAGCGGGATCCGCAGACTTCGTCCGAGGACGCGCTCACTTACCAGGACCTGATGGATATCGGGCAGCTGATCGGTCCACGGCTCTATTCGACGGGCCCGGGCATCTTTGCCAACGACAATATCCGCAGCCTCGACGACGCGCGCGATGTGCTGCGGCGCTACTCGGACCACTACAACACCAAGACCATCAAGCAGTACATGGTCGGGGACCGCAAGATCCGCCAGTGGGTGATCATGGCGGCGAAGGAGCTCGGTCTGACGCCGACCACCGAGGGCGGATCGAACTTCACGATGAACCTGACGCTGATGCAGGACGGCTACGCCGGCCTCGAGCACACGCTGCCGATCAGTCCGTTCTTCAAGGACGTCGTCACGCTCGGCGCAACCAGCAAGATCACCTACACGCCGACGTTGATCGTCAGCTACGGCGGACCGACCGGCCTGCAGCACTTCCTGACAAACAATGACGTTGACGCGGAACAGAGGCTGCGCCGGTTCACGCCGCACGACGAGCTGGACAAGTGGAAGAACACCAGCTGGAATCGCGCCGACCAGTACGTCTACCCGCTGCACGCGAAGCAGTTGACCAAGTGGGTCGAAGGCGGCGGCAAGCTGGGACTCGGCTCGCACGGCGAGGTCCAGGGCATCGGCACGCACTGGGAGATGTGGATGATGGCGTCGGGCGGCATGAAGCCGCACGCGCTGCTCAAGGCGGCGACCATCGACAGCGCCGACGCGATCGGATTCGCGAAGGACATCGGCTCGCTCGAGACCGGCAAGCTGGCGGACCTGCTCGTCCTCGACGCCAACCCGCTCGAGAACATCAAGAACACCGCGACGATCGCCGAGGTGATGAAGAACGGGCGGCTCTACGACGCGGCGACGCTGAACGAAACGTATCCGCGGCAGAAGGCGCTCGATGCGCAGTGGTGGTGGAAGCTCGAGCCGCCGGCGCCACCGGCGCGCGGCAAGTCGGGCACCGGATCGCAGCGATAGTCGCTCAGATTCCGCGATGGCGCCGCATCCGTACGGGGCGCCGGACTCCGAGGCGCTTCGGCCAGGAGAACGGCTGCAGGGCGATTCTCTGGCCGAGCGTCGGTGGGGATTTCTCTAGCTGCGGCCTCGGATCACTTCGAAGCCCACTACTAAAGACAGTGGCGAATAACGGCGCGGGTCGGTCACGATCCACGAACCGATTATCTTCGCCCTGCGCCGCTCAAGGTCGCCGCGCCCGCATCCGGCCGCCTCCGCGGGAGAAGTCGCGCTGCGTCGAGCAGTCGTGCCAATCGGACGGAGGCACCGGCCAGGGGGGCGCCGGCTGCATCGACCACCACGCCAGATATCGAGCTTTCGATCGGCGCGACGAAGGCCGACTCCAGGCAGACGGAATCCGCGGTCGTCCCGAGCTCGAACTCTCGGGGCCGGGCTTGACCGAGCGGAAGCGTAGCGGGGGGCAGGACCGTCGCGGTATAGCGACCCGGCGGCAGGTCGTTTAACAGGAAGCGACCCTCAGCATCCGTCCGGATTGACTGCCGCGCTGGCCCCTCGATGACAACGCGTGCCTGGGGACGCCCGTGTACTCCCGTTCGAAGTCCGTCCAGCGTGATGCCCTTGTAACCTGCCCCCAGATGCGGACCGGCGGAATCGTTCCAGCGTCAACCGGCAGGCGAAGATAGTCCACGAGTCCGACGGCTTCCGAGAACGGGCGTGTCAATCCGCACCGGCTGACAGCGAGGTGGCCTCCGGCCGACTCCTCTGCCACGACGAGGTAACGCGTGCCGACTTTGAATTCGTAGCCGCAGGAACTGCCGTGCAGGGCCGTCCGGACCGTGGTCGGCGCCGCCCCGCGCCATGCAGTAACGTTCCGGAGCGTACGACTCCAACCAGCAGTTACGGATACTCGTCATGGATCCCGCCCCAGCCGGGAGGCGCGGCGGCGGTCGCGTTGGCATCAAGTCGGATGGAGTGCGACGATGCCATCGAACACGGCCGCCGCGGAGCTGATGGCACGCACAGGTATTGCATCGGCCCGACGCCGGTGCATGCCTCCGCGGGTCGGGTGTGGACTAGCACAGCCGCGAGAGACAGCACGCACGCGGCAAGAGCCTTGGTCCTCATTTCACGGTGTGTCGGTTCCCGACTGCGCGATCATCAGACAGTAGCCGTCGGGATCCTCGAGCCGGAATTCACCGGCCGGCAGATACTCGGGATAGCCGATCTCGCCGGGCGCCAAGCCAGAATTGAGCAAGTGAGCGCGCAGGCCTTTCAGGTCAGAGGCATACAGGTAGAACAGCACGTCCTGCGCACTCGCCCGGATCGGGCGGGAGCTGCGCGTCAGCATCAAGTTCGGTCCACGCTTCCAGTCCGCAACCGCCGGCGCATACAGCCACACCCACTCCTTGGGACCGTCGCCGCTCGGCACTGCGTTCCCGATCTGGAATCCCAGCAGCCGATAGAACACCACGGAGCGTTCGACGTCACTCACGTGGATCATCGGAACCAGGCCGCAGACCGGAGCTCTCTCTGCGTCATTCATTGGCGCATTATAGGTCTCCGCGATGGCGTCATCGGAATCATGGCTGGAACCTGACGTGTCCCGAATTACTCACATCTGCCTCCCGAGGCTCCGCGCCGCGCATGCGGATCAGGAGCAGCGCGGCGATCAGTGATGACACGGCGACGGTGCACCAGGCCAGCACAGAGCCGTCGAACGACATCGGCTGCACCGGGTACGGTAACGCTGCCGGGACTATGCCGGTGGTGTTGTTCACGGAGGCGTGCATCAGCATCACGAGCAGGAGGCTGCCTCCGGTCTTCCAGTAGACCCACGCCATCGCGACCGAGATGTTCGTCACGATGATCAGGTAGATCGGAAACGACTGGGTGTCACTGCCGGTGCCCGGTATGAAGAAGAGCGGCAAGTGCCAGAGCGCCCAGATCACGCCGAGCACGATGCCGGCGCCGCCGAGACCGAAATGGTGCCAGAGGCGCGGGAGTGCGTATCCTCTCCATCCCACCTCCTCACCCGCCTGCACCCACGTCGACACCAGGATCGCGCCGATCATCAGCAGCCACGGTGTCTCACCGAGCGCCGGCCACGCCCCTGTCGCAACTCGAGCGATCACGGCAGCCAGCAGTTTGGTAGCGGCCATGTAGCCAAGGGCGATCACATACCAACGTGCAGCCACGCGCCAGCGGCTGATTCGCGCCAGTAACCGCACCACGCCGTCACGGCCCTCGTCGTGCCACGTCAGGCCCAGAGCCACGAGCGCAGGCGCGAAGACGCCCAGCAGGAACAGCGGACCACCTGTCGCTAACGGTCCCCCGCCCGCGAGCAGACCCAGCCGCGCGGATACCAGCCACGCGATCCAGGTCAAAGCGAAGGTCAGGACGAAGAATCCGAATAGATTTCTTGTCTGTCGCGCGCGGTCCATCACTTTGATGGTGGGAGCTGTTGTATCAGCAACGCGATCGCCTCGGTCGCACGGGAGTCCGCCTCTCCCCACTTTTCGCTCTCTCATACATGCTGCTGCTGGCTGCCGCTTCCCGGGCGGCCGCAAGCGCCAGCGTGACTGCATCATCTGCAGCCGGCAGCGTGCTCCTGCATGACAGGTCAGCGACGATTGCCAGCGATGCGAAGAAGTTGGCGCGGTTGCCGATGTAGATTCGCTCGTGATCGCTCCTGGTTTTCGCGATCCGCTGTCGATCGTCGATGGCGTGTTGCTTCAGTCGCGACGCATCGGCGCAATTTACGGCGGTCGGCACCGCCGAGCCGCCGCCCTCGCGGCTTTGGGCATCCGTGCCGCTGTCACAGGCGGCGACTGCTAGCAGAGCGAGGTGCGCAAACCAGAGACAGCGTGATCGCATGGCGTCAACCTCCTACCGTGATCGATTCGCTCTTCGAGGTCCTCGATCTAATCCGGCAGCACCGATGGCGTAACAGAGACCCAGCCCGATACAGATCGCCGAGGTCACCACCATGAAGGTCATCCTGGTCCGCAATTGCATCGGTGTACGGGTCGTCGACCAGAAGAACCACGGGAATCCCGAGGACACCGCGCAGGAGATAGACGGCTGCGATCAGAACGAGGGCCAGGCGCAACAACGGCAGTTGGCGAATCACACCGGCGCCTGAGAGTCCGTAGAGACTCCACACGGCCAGGACCGCCGCGATGCCGGCGGTGATGATCGCTGGATACGGGGAGCCGAGCGCAGCCTGCCGCGCCATGCGTTCACCAGCGCCGAAGAACCGATACCAGTCGGGGCCACCCAGGATGATTGCGACATGCAGCAGGGCCGCGACGCCGGTCACGACTCCGCCTATCAGCAGCCACCGGTTCTGCATCACTCTCCACTCAACTGCGCTGCTTCATCACACGGTGGGTCGATGCTCGCCGAGCTGGCGCTGCAAGGCAGCGATCTGATCGGCCTGCTCTGCGAGCAGCGCGCTCGCCGACCTCGCAATGATGCCGATCATCCAGAACGTGACCCAGCCGAAGGTAAGGACCAGGCGGGCCGTGGGAGGAGCTGGTCCCCACGGCCCCAAGTCACCGCCGCCAGTCCGAGCACTGCGATTGCACCCATGACCATGCTGAAGAAGCTCACGAAGTCCATGCTCTTGTAGTTCATGTTCGTCTCCTACAGGGCTGCCGGAACGCAGGCCCACTGTAGCAGGGACCGCACGATCGAAGGTCAAGGACGGCTAGCGTGCCGCCGATCGGGGCGGCTGGAATGCAGGGCCGCGGCTCCCGCTTCGCTGGCGTGGAAAATCGGGCCCTCCGTCGCGTGTCCTCACGGTCCGTCCTCGGCTGGGGTGATCCGAGCGCCGGTAGAGGATCGTTTCAGTAGCGAGGTCGACTGAAGAGCAGTGGCGAATCGGTGCCTCGGACGCTCCGAACGCCTCCGGCTATTGCACGGGGCTCGGTGAGGACGACGTGGCCCGATTCGAGCCGCAGGCCTTCAGCCGCCGCTCACGCCGATTCGGGTTGATGCAAGAGCATCCACGACGTGCCAAATCTGTCGCGCAGCATCGCGAAGCGGTTCGCGAACGGCGTCTTCTCCATCTTCATGAAAATTTCGCCGCCGTTTGCAAACAACGCGTAGACCCGCTCGGCGTCCTCCTCGCTTTCGAGCGAGAGACTCAGGTAGGCGCTGCGCATCGGTTCGGCCTGCGGAATGTCCGCCCCCATCAGGACCGTCTCGCCGATCACGATTCGGGCGTGAAGGACCTTATCCTTCCAGTCGGCCGGGATGTTCGGATTAGGCTGCTCCCGGTGCCGGACCAATCCGGTCACTCGGCCACCCAGGTGCTGCTCATAGAAGCGGAACGCCTCTTCGCAGCTGCCGCGATAGTTGACGTAGATATCGAGTCTCATTGGTAATTCCTAGGCCGATTCCTCCGACGCCCGAGCGAGTGCCCCGATTCTCCCACGCGCGGGATTCTACTCTCGGGTGTTGTTCCTCACGCCGCCTGCATTCCCGCACCCTCAGCGTGAGCACGTCCGCGTGCCCTGACCGGTGGCGGCCGGAATGCAGGCCCGCGGCTCCCGCTTCGCTGGCGTGGAAAATCGGGCCCTCCGTCGCGTGTCCTCACGATGCGGTCTCGGCCCGGGTTTGCCGATCTCCTTGCGAGGATCACTTCGTCCAATGGGTACACCTATCGACTGTGGCGAATCGGTGCCTCGACCGACCGGGACGTCTCCGGACCCGATTTACCTTCTACGCCCTCACGCCGCTCAAGGTCGCCGCGATCCTGCATTCCAGCCGCGTACCGGGGAGCGCACGCTTCCGCAGGCAGTTGCGCCTCCCGCACCTTCAGCGTCAATGGCCCCGCACTCTCAGCGTCAGTGGCCCGCACCCTCTGCGTTAGCGCCCCCGCACCCTCAGCGCAGCGCCCCCGCACCCTAAGCGTCAGCGGCTAAGCGTCAGCGCCTCGTCGATCCATCGGTCGATCTCGGCCCAGACCTCCCCGCCCAGTGACTGGGAATGTCCAGCGCCAGGCACGAGAATAAGCCGCTTCGGACCCGAGAGTGCCGCAAACAGGCGGCGTGCGTGGTCCGGGTGAGGTCTCGACATCGTCCTCCCCGTGAATGACCAGCACCGGCGCGGAGATCAGTCGTGCGGCAGCCGCGGGATTCACCTCGTCGACCTTGAAGTGTTCCTGCTTCTCTGCAAGTGACAAGGCCTCTGCGATCGACGCCTCGGAGAACACGAAAGGCGCTCGCTCGGAGGCGATTGACCGCAGGTCTGAAAACGACTCGGCAGCGACGATCGCTCTGATCCGAGGGTCACGTCCGGCCTGCAGCGCAACCGCCGCACCCAGGGATGTGCCGATGAGCACGACGTCGGAAGCCTTCACCTGATCCAGAACGAGTCGCAAATCGTCTTTTTCGAAGTAGCCATAGGTGCAAGCACTACCGCCTGATTCGCCGTGCGCCCGGCTGTCGTATGCAACCACGTCGAACCCGAGTGCCGTAAACCGCTGGATGATGCCGAGACCACTGGTGCGGTTGTCGGCGATTCCGTGCAGGTAGACGAGCGTGCCCCGCCGCGTTCCTGAGGTTGCCGCGCACGTCCACCCCTCGAGCCTGACGTCCCGGCCCGTAAACGTGGCGGCCTCGCAGCCTTCGGGTGTTGCCATCTGCACGCCGCTCCGAAACGGATGCAGGACGGCGCCGGCACCAATGGCAGGCAACTGCGTCGCTCCGATGACGACGAGGGCTGCGGCCACGCCAACGGCGGTCAGGAGCGTCACGATAGTGCGCCGAGTTGGGAGCATGGCCTCTTCTCAGGTGTTATACGGCGAACACTGACGCTGAGGGTGCGGGGACGCTCGCGCTGAGAGTGCGGGGCGCTGACGCTGAGGGTGCGGCGTGCGGGATTGATCTTGAGGTGCGGGACGAGTGCGGTGCTACCCAGGCTGCGTGCGCGCCCCGGTACGCGGCTGGAGTGCAGGACCGCGGCGACCTTGAGCGGCGTGAGGGCGAAGAAAGTAAATCGGGTCCGGAGGCGTTCCGATCGTCCGAGGCGCTGATTCGCCACTGTGACCTTCAAGCCACCTGGGTACTGAAGTGATCCTCTACCGGCGTTCGGATCACCCCAGCCGAGGACGGACCGTGAGGACACGCGACGGAGGGCCCGATTTTCCACGCCAGCGAAGCGGGAGCCGCGGGCCTGCATTCCAGCCGGACCGGGGAGCGGCACGCGGGCGGGGACGGTTCTGAAGTACTCAACGACCCGGCGAGAGGAACCCGCTGACTTTAGCGGCGCACCGTTCCTGCCCAGGGCCTGAGCAACTGAAGGTGTACGTCGCCTTCGACGGTTTGTCGACGAGGGTCAGGTCGCGGTTGCCGAGGAGCGAGCACCCGCGAATGCATTCGATACTTGTCGTACCGACAACGGCGTTAATCGCCAGCTCGAAATCGCCGACCCGCGCCTGCGCCCGACCGACGGCCCATCCTCCGCAAACGAGCGCGACCGCGACGGCACCTCGCAATGCCAGTCCCTTCATTTCGGTGCCCTCTCCAACAGCTGCTTGATCATCTGTCGGCGGCCTTAATGAGTGTGCTCAGGTCACGCCACCCATACCCGCCATTGAACTGGCCGCGATCGTCGAGCAGACGCTCGCCGCCCATGCGGTCGTAGAAACCCAAGGTGGGATTACTGAGTTCGGCAAAGAGGATGAACGAGTGGATGCCGCGGTCGAGGAATCGACGCGCAGTCTCGGCCATCATCCGCCGCCCCAGGCCGAGCCCGTGATATTCCCAGCGCAAGTAGATCTTGCTCAACTCACCGTGGAACTCGCCCTCGTGCGGTTTGCCCCAGGTGAATCCAATCAGCCGGCCGTTCCTGTCTTCCAGGACCAGCACGAAGTCACGCCGGTTGCTCTCGGCAAACACCCGGTTCCATTGCCAGGTGCGAGTCTCTATCGTTGGACCGCGCGAGGTGTTGTAGGTGGCGTTCCACGTCGTGACGTGCAGTTCGGCCAGCGCCGGGATGTCGGCCGCAACCGCGTCCCGAAAGACAATCGAGTCCAGCGACTCACCGCGTTCGCGCAGCTTGCGCGCATTCTGCTCACCCGTGGGCCGGGTTCGCGCGTTGATCCGGCGCTTCCAGTCGTCGATGCGCGACTTCAGCCGATCCCTCCAGGTTACCGGTCGCGGTTTGTAGTCCTCGACGCGACCGACATCCACCTCGCCGCGCATGTCGCCGAATTGGTAGGTGAGCCGGAGCGTCCGCCCATCGAGTCGCCCCGCGACTTGAAACGGCACCGTCACGCCGTCTGGCCTGAGGTATTCACCTTCGAGAGTGACGGCGCCGGAGCTGGCGTCAAAGTGGCCGCTGCGGATCGGCGCGTTCTGGCGGCCGGGATTGGCAATACCCCGGACCTCTCCGTTCGGCTCGACGACGAGGTCGAGCAGTACTTCGGACGGCCTGCCCCATCGCCCTGAGATCATTACGGTACAGGCTGCAGGCGCCTCTCACTCAAAATGGCGCGACGCTCGGCTAGCGCCGATCGCAACATCATGGTCGCGGCGTAGACGACGACGAGGACGACCATCCATCGCAGCACGCTCAAGGGTAGAGACTGCACGAGCAGCCCGGCGACAAGCACGCCTGGAATGCCACCCAGCGTCAGCCCCAATGCGGCCCTCGAGTCGAAACGACCGGCACGTATGAACTGAAGGCCGCCGACCATGGCCATCATCCCGCCGGAGGTCATCATGATCGGAAACGCCGCTCGTGGGTCCATGCCCAACAGGCTGAACAGAATCAGCGATGGCGCGTACGACCCGATGCCGAGCATCAGCAACGCGCCGAGAACGAAGTTCGCGGCCAGGGCGATCGCCAATTTCCAGGACGTCAGGGTGAGAGCCGTTCCTGCGCCAGGAAACATCCCCAGCTGACTCATCAACATGAAGAAGGCCGCCGCGAACAGGCCGATGCCGATGCCGATTTGAATGGGCCGGCGCGGAAGTTTCGTGGCCACGCGGGCGCCCATCCAGCTGCCGAGGACGGAGACCGCGATCAGCGCCGCGAGCACAACGGGATCAACCTGCACGACAGTCATGAAGATGAATGCCTGCACGACAACCGGCGGCGAATGGCCGACCAGGATAGTGCCTACGACCCGCTCGTCGGGAACGATCCGAAGCAGCTTGTAAGCGGTCGTGGTGGTTGCAAACGAGCCGACGCCCAGGGTGTCGAAGAAGTCGGTGACAAATCCGATCGCGAGCTGCACCAGTGATGGCCAGCGCTGAGCCTCAGGGCCGTCTTCGAGGCGGTGTGATGCCGCAGTGCGCCACCAACGAAAAATGAAAACCACCGCGAGAGCGACAAGAACGACGAGGAGCACAGTCCTGATGATCATTGTCGCTCCGAGCGCTAGGTGCGCTCCGCAAAAACGAGGATGTAACCGTTCGGGTCCTGGATCTCGAACTCAATCTGTCCGTAAGGCTGGGTGTGCAGCGGGTGGACCACGATCACATCGCCACGGTCCTTGAGCGCCGCATAGAGCCCTTTGACGTCGTCAGTCTGAATGTAGGCGCTCCAGACCCCGCCCGCTCGTTCCTTGTAGAGATCAGGCTTTTGATATCCCGTCAGCTGCTGCAGAAAGAGAACGACTTCGTCCCGTCGCAGGATGGCGAAGCTATGCGGAGGCAGCCGCGGCACCGCCTCGCCCTTGAAGCCCAGGGCGTTCTCGTACCATCGCATCGTCTCTGCGATGTCACCAACGAGGAACACCGGGGTTGCGCTCTGGAATCGTGCGGACGCGTTCGGCATAATACTCCTTCTCCTGCTCACCCTACGTCATCGGCCCGATCAACTGGATCGCGCAGTCTCCGCCGGCATGGGTCCAGATCGCCGCCACAATGCCGTACCTCACGAACACGTGGCCGCAGACAAGGCCAGCCACGCCGTTGAGCGTCAACACCATGATCAAGATGCCGAGGCTCAGGGAGCCCACTGCGGTCCAGGCGGGAAGATGAACTGCCGCAAACGCGAGAGCGGCGAGCGCGTTGGCGAACCAGGCGATGCCCTGGGTTGGTGTTCGGTCTGTCGGCCTGGTGAATCGAGCCAGCAGGCCGGCAGAGTACCGATAACAGTAGCAATCTGAAGATCAATTCCTCACCCACTGCGGCGACGTAGATGATGGCGAGACGCCGCCACACCGGGAACCCGGCCGCTGCGGCAATCCGCGCCCCCGCGGCGGGAAGGGCGGGCTCGATCACGAGCCGGATCGCGCCGAGCACCAGCAGTCCCATGAGCAGGCCGAGCCCCAACGACATCGCGTAGCGAGCGACGATGCCGTGGGCTGTGGCGATGTTCAAACGTGGCAGTCGTGACCACCGCCATACACGTAAGCCGAGGAGGCCGAGAACAAGAGCGGCAAGAGCCGAAACGGTCGAGCCGATCGCGTGCGGGGGCACTGCCAGTGCGCCCGCAATAGCGCAGAGAACGGCAAAGGCCCGCACGTCGACAGGGAGTGCATCGGGTCTGGTGGCTACCGGGCTCGCCATATACCCCACGTGAGCGGCCCAGCGACGGCGTCCGCGATCGGGCAGTGAGCGGCCTTGAGGGCCAGCTTGATCTGACCGTGATGGTAGCCCTCGTGAAAGATCAGGAACTGCAGCAGCTGGATCGGGTGCGCAAAGTCTTTGTCCATGGGACGGTCGTCATCGACTCGGGCGATGACCGCGTCATGCACGTGGCGGCTGCTTTCCATGAGCATCCCGGCAATGCGCTCAGCATCCGGCTCGTGAAACCACTCTTGTGCGGGGACCACAACGGCGGATTCCGGAACGTTCTCCAGCACTGACACCATCCGCTCGTGATGCATGTGCGTAAACATCTCGGCGACCGTCGGGCTCCCCGGCATCGCACGGGCGTCGAGTCCGCCGGCCGGGATCGCGCGCAGCAGGTTGACAAGCGCAACGTTGCTCCGGTCCCAGGCGTCCAGCACAGCGTCGAGAAGTCGTTGTCCCTGTTCGGTCGTCATCTGGATCCTGCAGGCAGTCGTGCGGTGACGAGGTCGCTCAGCGTTGCTGGACCTCGCGGAGATAGGACGCGATCTCGGAATAGCGCGCCCTGCGTGGCGCGTCAGCGCTCTCTACGTAGTGCTCCGCCCACCCGAGCGCAGTTCCGTTCCACGCCGAATCAGGCTGCTGCGGGTCGGCGCCCGCGTTGACGAGCGCTCTGACCGTATCGAGCGAACCCGAGCACACCGCGTGATGCAGCGGCCTGCCGTGCGCGTAGAGATCCGCGCTCGGCTCGTTGGGTGAAGCACCGCGTGCGAGGATCCATTCGACGCCGGCCGCCTTGCCGTTCAGGCAGGCGAGGACGAGGGAGAACTGCCGGATCTCCGGAGTCGCGGCAGCGTTGAGTCGATCGGCCTCGTCCCAGCGTTCGAGGCATAGGGCGGCGCCAAGGGTCGGGATGGCGCCACGAGAAAGAAGATGAGCGGCGGCAGCCACATGGCCATTCACCAGGGCATTGTTCTGGTTTTTGGCTGGTGCAGCACCGGCGTCCACGAGTGCATCGATCATGTCCAGTTGCACGTGCGCGTCGGCCGCAACGCCCGACCAGCAGACGAGCCGCAGGGTCGAATCGAGCTGGTCCTGGAGCGTGTCGGCATTGTGCTTGCGCGCGGCTGTCACGATGAGTCGAATGATCTCGACAATGTTCGAGGGCAGGCGGCCGTTGCGCACGGGATCTTCGGCGACGAACCACAGCAGGTAGGGCCGGTTGAAGAAGCCATCCGCCGCGTCACCCACCTGCCGCCGCAACCAGTCGGGTGACCCCTGGAGCCGCGTGGTCGCGAGGGACGGATGAGCGTCGAGCACACGCTGCAGGCGTTCGACATCCCCAGCGTCGATAGCGGTCACGGCCTGGTAGAACGGGTCGTCCTGGAATTCGGATGTCGACATGGCTAGCCGCGACGGCGTGCCAGGCGATTGGCACGCCGCCGGTGAGATGCTACTGCTTTTCGTACACCGCGACGTTATTCACTGGCTGCCCACTCGCATTGACGCCTTTCGTCGTGACGGTTCGTGTCTTGCCGTCACTCGACACCACTGACGTCTGAGTGGCCACGACTTTTCCAGCTTTTTTCGAGACCGTCTGCACTGTGTTTGCACTGAGGATCGTCCGCGCAACCGTATCCGCCTCCGGGTTGCCGGTCATCGGCGTGTCTTTCCCGTCGTAGTTGGCGGTGAACTCCCAATGCCTCGTGCTGCCGTCGGCCGTGACCTGGTCGACAACGACCTTCGTGCCGACGCCAACGGCTACGATCGTCGTGGTTGCGCTCTTCAGCGCGGGGCCCGGACTGAACTTCGATTTTTCGACATTGAGTTTCCAGACGCCGACCTGTGGATCGGTCTGTGCGAGGGCCGCACCGACCAGGAAGACAGACACCCCAAGGCAGGCGAGCGACGAAGCCACGCGACGAGCATTCACTCTCATACGGCCTCCTGTTACTTACAGCGGCTCATCATTGCACCGGCCACTGCCGACTGCAAACGCTTCCTCAGCTCACCCGGTCGAGGCTCAGCTCTGGCCCGTCGGCCGCGTCATGATGACGTAGGGCGCGACCGTGAAGCCACATCGCTGATAGACGCGGAGCGCACGCTCGTTGGAACTGTGGGCGTACAAGCGCAGGTCCACCGCGCCAGCTTCCGACGCTGCCCTGGCGAGATGATCGATCAGCAGCTCGACGAGGCCGCGCCCTCGATGCTCCGGGACAATGAACAGGCTTTGAATCCACCAGTAGTGGCCGCCGCGAAAATCGCTCCACTCGGTCACCACCGAGGTGCTGGCGACGATGGCCTTCTCTGGAGACTCGGCGACCCAGTAGGTAGAGAGCGGTGGGTCCACGAAACCACCCTCGACGCCGCGCCTGACCGCCGCCTCATCCTTAGGGCTGCCTTCCGCCTCATGGCCTTCCTGCAACGTGAACTTGATGAGGAGTTCGACGTCGCTTCGAACCGCGGGGCGTATCGTGTACGAGGTGGCGGGGTTGGTCATACGAGTGTCGCGTTCACTCCAAGCAACGGTGGGAGTTCGCCCAGTTCTTCGATGACGGCGTCGGCCTGGACCGCTAAGGATACCCCTCGGTCTCGCCGCCAGACCGCCTGCATGCCGGCGGCTCGCGCGCCCGCGATATCGACTTCGGGGTGGTCACCCACAAAGACAGATCGAGCGGGATCAACGTTGAGGCGCTCCAATGCACGGTGAAAGATCCGAGGGTCTGGCTTGCTGATGCCCTCGGCGTCGGAAATGAGGACGGTGTCAAAGAGGGGCGCGAGCGCCAGGCACTCCAGCTTGCGACGCTGCATACGAACCGAGCCGTTGGTGATGAGTCCGAGCTTCAGTCCGGCTCCCCGAAGGCGCGCAAGCGTCTGTGCCGCGTCGGAGAAAAGCAGACAGGCACTCGGAAAACCGGCACGGTAGTCGTCCAGCAGCGTGACCGCCAAATCAGCCGGTAGCGCGAACTGCGCGATCGTGCCTGCGAACAGCTCCTTCCGCGAACCATAGCCGTCGCCGTCACGCGTGATCAGAGCCTGGACGTATTGCCCCTGATCAACAGTCCGGAGGAACTGAGGAAACCGTTCCCATTGGTCCCGAGCAAACCGCAGAAAGCTTCGACGGCGGTCCAGCAGCGTTCCGTCGAGATCGAAGACGACAGCCTGAATATCCGTCAGCATCTGTCGACATTCTGGCCATATCCAGCTCCGAGAGCCCGCTCAGTGATCCTATCGATGAACGGCGCCTTCGCCTGTGTGTAGGCCTCACGGTCGAGACGATGCAGCCGTGCCAACTGCACGCTTGAGGGCCTCGTATTCGAGCGCGACGTCCCGATGAACCCGGAGGTAGTCACGAAAGGCGATCGGTCTCTGCCACTGCGGCGAGCCGACTGGGACCATGTGCAGGTGGTAGTTGCGGACGGCAAAGGACGGCTTGCAGAACCAATGTTCACGATCGACCTGGTAGGGTGCGTAGCAGTAACCAAGGCCGGCCGCAGCGTCGATCGCCGCCCGCGAGGAATCGAGCGACACAACGCCGAAGAGAATATCGACGACTGGCTTGGCCGCGAGCCCGGGGATTGCAGTGCTACCGATGTGCTCAATCGGCGCCGCCAGCCACGACTCGAGCGCGTGGCGCAGGATCGCCGCTTCACCCTCGAATTGCTCGGGCCATGAAGGATCGTAGGGGACGATCTCGACGGGTGCTTCTGGCTCAGGCATCTCGCTTGTTCATTCGGCGAACATCTCTTGCAGGGCGCCAAGCACTTCGGCCAGCGTCTGACTCGGCAAGGCGCCCAGCCGCTTGACCAACCGCTCTCTATCCACGGTTCGCAGCTGATCGAGGACGATGTATCCGGAACGCTGCTGGAATCGGCACCGAATGCGCCACGGGTAGGCACGACCGCCAGTCGTCAGTGGTGCGACGAGAACCGTGCGCAGGTGGAGGTTCAATTCATCGGGCGACACGATGACGCACGGTCGCGTCTTCTGAATCTCGCTACCAAGCGTCGGATCAAGACGAACGAGGTGGACGTCGCCACGGTGCATTACCAGCGCCAGTCAGTCTCGTCGAACGCCGTTGGCGTCCCGGGATCGAGCGGTGCGTCGTGTCCCCGCTGGCGCATCGACCGAGCCTTCGCAGCCCAGTCCGCTCGGGGCTTGGTCGCGGCCGACACCACAAGCCGACCGGGTTCCGCGCGGAGCTCGACCTCCTCGGGAAGGCCGGCCTCGTCCAGAAGAACCTTCGGTACACGGATGCCTCGCGAATTGCCGATTCGGACGATCCGGGTCTTGGTGGTCATGTGATTACAGTGTAATCACGTCGTCCCCCGCGAGCAAGCGGTTGCTCTGCAGGCTGCGAGCTGCGAGCAACTCGTTCCGGAACGAGTTGGATCGGGCACGACAGCGAGTCAGTCTCTGTACTTAACCACGAGATCAAGGCGCCGATCGGAGCCATGATCGACGTGGATCACCTGCTTTGGTGCGACAGCGCGACCCGCGCGCTCGACCCAGACCTCAAAATCACCGGGTGGCAGCACGAGCTGGTACGGCCCCCACTTGTCAGTTGTGATTTCGACCCGCCGACCATTGCCGACTGCAATAACCTGCAGCGGCTCGAACGGCGCTTGAAGCGCAAGCCCGCCATCGGCACCCACGATTTGTCGGAGCACCTGGCCGTAAACAACGCCCTGTTGACGACCCTGCTCCAAACCCTCGAGATAGGCCAGATCCTGTGAAGCTTCCGCACGCAAACGCGTGCGAGTTGCTCCAGCGCTATGGCAGCCAGCCGAACGCTGGCGCCACCGCGTTACGCCCACTCCTGTCCACCACCATGCGTGGCACGAACGCCCCATAGCCCCGGAGCTGCCGACCCTCGGCGGACAGATCGTACGTGACGATGTCACCTTGCGCATTCTCCCATTCGCCATGCCACTGGTGGAACGGTTCGCGCGGAATCGGATCTCCCGCCGCGTCGGTCAACATCACACATGCGCAGCGACTCGCCCGGCAGCTCGGTGAAGAGACGACGTGTGCGAGTGCGCGCAGCTTCCTTACTCCCCGAAAGGCGTCGGCGGCTCCGGGAGCGGCGTGACCACGCGCGTGAACTGGCCGCGCTGCAGCAGCTCGCGGCCCTTGCCGCCGCGGCCGGTCACTTCGTACTTCGTCGTGCTGATGGTCTGCTCCGCTCCGCGCGACGTTTCCACGACCATCAGATCGCGATCGCCGCGGGACGCGATGAAGCCGAGAACGCGGTCGCCCTCATTGAGCTTGATGAGGATGACGCCGCGCCCGGGGCCGGAGAGGTAGTTCACCTCGTCGGCCTGGGTCAGGACGGCGCGCGCCTCGCGCGTAGCGGCAATCAGGATCTCCTTGCCGGTCGAACGCGAAACGCCGACAAACTCCGCACCCTCGGGAACGCGACCGTAGCGCCGGCCGGAGCGCGTACTCGGCTCGACGAACGGCTCGAAACTGAAACGCGCGCTGTAACCATCGCTCGAGACAGCGACGGCGTGGGACGGCGGCGCGACCCCCTCCTTGCGCGTGGTGATGTCGCCGATGACCCGGGGATCGAGACTGAAGGCGGCGACGATCCGCTCGCCGTCCTTCAGCTTGAAGAAGCGCTGGATCGGTTCACCGTAGCCTGTGGATGCGGGGATGTCGATGATCCGCGCGGTGTAGGCGGCGCCGAAGTTGCTGAAGAACACGACCGACGCGCGGGTGCTGCCGGGCAGCACCGCCATCACCATGTCGCCCTCGCGCACGCGGGTCGACGCGACGTCTTTCACTTCCTTCTGCCGCTTCACCCAGCCGTCGCGCGAGACGATCACGACGTTGTCTTCCTCGACGATGAAGTCCTCGGCGGTGTACTCCGACTCGCCTTCGTCGCTCGAGATCAGGGTGCGGCGCGCATCGCCGTACTTCTTCTGGATCTCCTCGATCTCGACGCGGACGATGTCCCAGCGGCTGTTTTCGTCCTTGAGCAGCGTGTTGATCTGGCGCATCCGCCGGCGCTTGTCTTCCAGCTCCTTGCGGATGACGAGGATCTCGAGCCGCGCCAGGCGGTAGATCTTCAGCTCGAGGATCGCGTCGGTCTGATCCGCGTCGAGGGCAAAGCGGGCGATGATCTTCGCCGCCGCGTCTGCCTTGCCGTCCGACTTGCGGACGATGGCCAGGATCTCGTCGAGCGCATCGAAGACCTTCTCGAAGCCCTCGAGAATGTGGACGCGCTTGCGCAGCGACTCGAGCTCGTGCTCCAGCCGCTTGGTGACGACCTCGAGCCGGAAGTGCAGGAAGTGCCAGAGCATCTGGTGCAGGTCGAGCCGCTCCGGACGACCGACTTCCGGGTTGTTGTCGGTCGGCACCAGGCAGGTGAGGTTGACGACGAAACTGGTCTGCAGCGGCGTGTGCTTGAACAGGTACGCCATGACCATCTTCTCGTCGGAGTCCTTCTTCAACTCGAGCGCGATGCGGACGTCCTCGGTCGAGATGTCCTTCACGTCCACGAGCGGCGGCAGCTTGCGGCTGAGCGCGACATCCGCGATCCGTTCCACGAGCGTGGACTTGTTGGTCGTGTAGGGAACGCTCGTGATGTAGATCATCTTGCTCGTCCGGCTGACAGGACCCTCTTCCCAGGTCGCACGCAGCCGGATGGCGCCGGAACCGGTCTTGTAGATCTCCTTCAGCTCCTCCGGGGAGTTGAGCATCTGCCCGCCGGTCGGGAAATCTGGACCCTTGATGTAGCGGCACAACTGGACGCTGGTGAGATCCGGGTTCTCGAGCAGCTTGATCAGCGCCGTGCACACTTCGTTCAGGTTGTGCGGCGGGATGTTGGTCGCCATGCCGACCGCGATCCCGGTGGCGCCGTTGATCAGCAGGTTCGGGATACGCGATGGCAGCACCACCGGCTCGGTCCGCGTGCCGTCGTAGTTGGGACGGAAGTGGACGGTGGCCTGGTCGATCTCGGTGAGAATCTCGTCGCTGATCCGCGCCAGCCGGCACTCCGTATAGCGCATCGCCGCGGCGCCGTCGCCGTCGAGCGAGCCGAAGTTGCCCGAGCCGTCCACCAGCGGATATCGCAGTGAGAACGACTGCGCCATGCGGACGAGCGTCTCGTAGAGCGCGGAGTCGCCGTGCGGATGGTAATTGCCCATCACGTCGCCGACCACCTTCGCGCACTTGCGGTGCTTGGTGTCGGCGGTCAGGTTCTGCTGCCACATCGTGTAGAGGATGCGGCGCTGGACGGGCTTCAACCCGTCACGAACATCCGGCAGTGCACGCGACGTAATGACCGACAGCGCGTAGTTCAGGTAACGGGTCTGCGCCGCCTCGTGCAGCGCCACACCCTCGGTGCCGCCGCCAGGCCCGCGCGTATCTACAGTGGTATCTCCACCGTCATCATCGAACAGTGAAGGCTTTTTTCTTTTTGCCATCTCGGAAGATGAAGATAACAGAGTCTAGACTGATCACATGCGCCCTCTTCGATATCTCCACCTCGACGTCTTCACTTCCAAACCGTTCGAAGGCAATCAGCTCGCGGTCTTTCCGGATCCTGGCGAGCTGTCCACGGCGACGATGCAGGGCATCGCGCGGGAGATGGCCTTCTCGGAATCGACCTTCATCTATCCGGCCGAGCAGGGCGGCGACGTGAAGATGCGGATCTTCACGCCCGGCGAGGAATTGCCGATGGCGGGGCATCCGACGATCGGCAGCACGTTCGCGCTGGCGATCGAAGGAACGATCCCGCGTGGACGCCCGGGATTTGTCTTCGAGCTTGGCGTCGGACCCACGCCGGTCTCGCTCGAGTGGGACAAGACTGGACTTTCGTTCGCCTGGATGACACAACCCCTGCCGACCTTCGGCACGGTCATCGAGGACCGCGCTGGCATGGCAGGGGCGATCGGCATCGACGAGGCGTCGCTCGCGGCGGATCTGCCGATCCAGGTGGTGTCGTGCGGCGTACCGTTCCTGTTTGTTCCGATCGCCACGCGCACCGCCGTTGACGCAGTCGCGATCGACCGGCGCGCCCTCGTGCGGGTCTGCCAGTCCGCAAACCTGGCGGAGTTGCCGGTGTTTTTCTTTACGAGCGAACGAGGCGCGGATGCGGCAACGGTTTATAGCCGGATGCTCGCACCAGGCCTCGGTGTGGCCGAGGACCCTGCAACCGGCGGCGCCAGCGGTCCGCTCGGCTCGTACCTGCTGCACCACGGCGTCGTCCTGCCTGATGCGGCGAGTGAGATCCTCAGCCTGCAAGGCGCAGCCATGCGTCGTCCGAGCTGGATCCACATTGCGATCGAGGGGCAACCAGGTCGCATCACGCGCGTACGCGTCGGCGGCCGGTCAGTGCTGGTTGGCCGCGGCGAGTTGATGATTTGACTCAGTATCGCGGCTGGCCGCGGCGAGCTGATGATCTGACCTTCGGGTGATCCTCAGCGCGTTGCGGTCTTGGGGCCGGCGTAGGCCTTTTCACCGGCGAGGATCTTCACCGGCAGCACGTTCTCCTTCAGCGGGATCGGGCAGGTCGTGTACTTGTTGAAGGCACACGGCGGGTTGTAGGCCTGGTTGAAATCCAACACCGTTGTGCCATCGTCCTTCAGGTCGGCATAGAGGAAGCGGGCGGCCTCGTAGGTTTCCGCGCCGCCAGAGGCGTCGCGAAACACAATGTAAAAGCGACCGGGACGCGTGGTGAAGGGCCGCAGCCGCAGCGTCTGCCCGCGCAGCGTGAACTCGATGACACCCTCCGTGTCGTACATGTCGACGACGTTGAATGTGTTCATGACGGGCAGCTTCCGCGGCGCGGCGTCACGAATGAATCGGCCGGTGACGCGATATGCCGGATCGATCTTGAACCACGCGAAGCCGGCGAACGCGCGCGCCAGCTTGCCGCCGGGGTCGCGAACGCGCAAGGCGAGCTTTCCTCCGGTGACGTGGACCGCCAGGGTCACAGCGTTGATGGCTATCGGCTCTGCCGGCCGGCGTCCAGGCTCGTTCAGCACGACCGGCGTGGCCACCGGTTGCTCCTTTCGCGTCACCACAACGCCTGGCGCCGCGTCGAACTGCACGCGCTCCCCCTGCACGGTCAGCTGGCCGATGCGTCCGGGCAGAGCCGCATCGAGAACGATGTCATTGCCGGGTGCGCTCCCGATCGTATGTGTGCCGGGCTCGAGGAACTGGAGGCCGGCAATAGTCACGAAGTCGCGCCGGTAGTCAGCCTCGTGCTTGGCGCGCCAGGCCTGGACCTGGGCAGCGTGGTCCTCCGGCACCGCCTGCTGAGCCTCGACTGAGCTGTGAATGCAGGCCAGCAGGCCGACGAGCGATGCCAGCGCGACGATCTTCATGCCCTCTAGAATCGCACGGCGATGCGCGAGTAGAGGAATCGGCCGTTCATGCCGAACGGCGCATGGCTCGGGTACGGAAAGATCCCGTTGTTCGCATTCGCCGCAACGTTTTCGTCAGGGAAGACATCGAACAGATTCTGAGCCCCCACGCCGAGCAGCACCTTCCCGAACTGGTAAGTCACTTCGACGTCGGTAATCCACTCGGGCGAGTAGTTCTGGTCGACGACGGCGCGGTCGACAATGCAGTACTGACCGTAACGTGAGACCCGCCCGACGGCACCAAAGCGACTGCAGGTTCCAATCGCCGGAGAAGCGATAGTTGTTGCGGGGCTGACCGCACTCGATGCGGCGCTGTTCGATCCGGTCGAAGAGCACCGACTGCAACCCGGCCAGTTGCGGCGGCGTGTCGGCAATCCGCAGGATGTCGTTGTCGGTCTGGTTGTAGGCAGCCGACAGCCTGATCCGATTGCCATTTTCGAACTCGGCTCGATAAACGGCCGTGACGTCGGCGCCTTTCGTCCGGGTGTCGATCGCGTTGGTGAAGAAGCGCGCGCCGGTTGGCGCCGAGCGGCAGCAGCAGGTCAGTAACCGCTCCGCCCGTGAAGTTTCCGGAAATCGCGATGCGGTCATCGATGTCGATTCGGTAAAGGTCGGCCGTGATCTCGAACGCTGTAAACGGGGTCCAGACAAAGCCGCCGCTGTAATGAACGGACTCTTCCGGCTTCAGCTCCTCGGCGCCGAGCGCGAGCGCCTGCGGGCTGCTGACCGGGAACGTGCCGACTTCGAACGGTTGGAGCTCGCCGCCGACACTCAGAAAGTTCGTGCTGATCGCCGAGAAGTACGACTGCGCCAGTGAAGGGGCACGGAAGCCGGTGCTGGCCGAACCGCGGAGGATGAACAACGGGTGCGCCTCGACGCGTGCCGTGAGCTTGCCATCAGCCGTGCTGCCGAAGTCGGTGTAGTACTCGATAACGCCCGGCCAGGCCCAGACGCAGACGGCTGAGGACGTTGGCTTCGAGATCAGCGTAGGTGGCGAAACTGTTGCGCCCGGTGTCGACTTCGTTCGACGGCCGGAATCCCGGGAAGACCTGGGCGCCCGGCGCCGCGCGGCCGCCGAACTGGTTGGGAAAGCCACCGTCGATATAGGAGTTCGGTTCGCCGGCGATGATCTGGTAGGTTCTCGTGGCGGAACTCCGCACCGAGCGCGACGTTGAGCGGGCCGGACAAACCGGCGTCGACCTGCCGCGAGACATCCACGTTGGTCAGGAACTGGTCGAAGACGAGCGTGCCGGAAAAGAACTCGCGCTGGGGGTCGTTCGGCCCCATCGAGACGTTGAGGCTGTCGCTGACATTGAAATCGAAGCTGTTGTAGCCATACTGGGCGCTCGCGTCCCAGAACCAGCCATTTTTGACTCCCCGGATCCCCGCGGTTCCCGACGCATCGACGATGTCGGGTTCGATGAGCGGCAGGTATCCCTGCGGAAAGATCTGTGGCCAGTTGGTGCCCTCCAAGGCGCGACGGAAGAAGCCGCCGTGCGTGCCGAGGCGGCGGCTCAACCCGCCAAAGACATAAGCCGCGGTGGTCCCGGCCGTCAGCGGGAACTCGCCGTTGAAGAAACTCATCAAGTCGGTCGTATCCGCGTCACCCCAGTGAAAATTCGGCTGCGCGACGTTGTTGCGGCCGCCATCCCCGGCGACGATCTGGTCGCGAGGATCCGGCCCGGCGCGATTGGTTTCGCCGCGATCCCTGAACTCGATCGTGGCGAAGAGGCCGCCGCGGCCGATCTGCCAGCCGTGGCTCGCACTCACATCAAACAGCCCGCCATCGTCATGCGTCGTCATCCCGGCCTTGGCGGTGAAGGTCGTGGGGTTGACGCCGCTCTTGAGCACGATGTTGATGACGCCGGCAATCGCGTCCGACCCGTATTGCGCGGCGGCGCCGTCGCGCAGGATCTCGATGCGCTGGATCGCCGAGGCCGGGATCGCATTGAGGTCGACGCCCGTGGCGCCGCGGCCGATGCTGCCGTTGACGTGCACGAGCGCACCGTTGTGCCGGCGTTTGCCGTTGATGAGAACCAGCACCTGGTCGGGCCCGAGGCCGCGGAGCGTGGCCGGGCGCACCGAGTCGGTGCCGTCGGTGATGGTCGGCCGTGGAAAGTTGAACGACGGGGCCAACGCCTGGATGATCTGGTTCGTCTCGCTGGCGCCAGAGGTTGCGATCTGTTGCGGCGTGAGGATATCGACCGGCACGGCCTTCTCAGCCGCGGCTCCAGCCAGGCGCGAACCGACTGTGATCTCTTCCGAAAAGCCGAACGCCAGCGCAAAATCGCGCGCGGCCGGGTTGTTCGACAGGACGAGATTGGCGGACTGCGGCTGGAGACCCTGGAAGGTGACCCGGATCTCCACGGTCTGGCCCTTCACCAGCGCCGCCGGCACGGCTATCGAGTAGCTGCCGTCGGGCCCGGTTACGGCACTGAGCTTCAGACGTCGCGATCGTGACCGTGGCTCCAGGCAGCGGGGCGTCATCGGCCGCGGTCGTGACTTTGCCGGTCACGTTGACGTCCTGCGCCCAGGCCGCGGCCGGGAGCAGAACTGCAAGCAGGAAAGTGAAAGCGGTCAAACGCACTCTGGCCGTCATCGATGCTCCCTTCGCGGGCCTGCCCGCACGCGTTGCTATTCGGTTTGAATCTCGACGCCGCCGACCATCCCGGCAAACGCGTTGTAGAGCGCCGCCCCCACCGCGCCGGCAACAAATCCCGTGCAGCCGTAGAAGATCGGCAGCGCGATGACCGCGCCGATGCCGAACATCGATGCAAAGAGCGGGTTCATCCCCTCGTTGAGGCCTCCGAGTCCGGCGCCTGCCACCATCGAAAAGAGCGCGATGAAGATTCCGATCAGCAATCCCATCGCGGCGGCGATCGCGCCGTACATCTTTCCCACCGACAAAACGCCAACACTCTTGATGACCATGCCTTACCTCTTTGGCGCTGCGGGCCTGCGGCCCTCGCTTAGGCTTGCTCCACTCGCTCGCGCTTCGACGCTCGCTCCGTTCCACTCGCCGGCCTTACCTCGCTCGGGCGTCGTCGTCTTCTGACGATCGCGCTTATCGATCTGCGACGCGGTGATGATGACAGAGCCGGTGGTGCCGGTGGTCACGTCGCGCGCTACGACCCTGACCTGGTGGGCATCGGGATTGAGCTGAATCGTGCGCGTCAGGCGGAAACCATCCTGCAGCAGCCGGTCGCGCATTTCGTCGGTGAGCGAGAACGGCACCGTGACGTCCGCTTCCTTGGCATTCTTGCCCGAAGGGAGCGTCTGCGAAACAGCCACATCGATCGACCCGACCCAGAGGCCGTTTTCCTTCACGAGCGTGGGGACCGAACGATCGAGCTGAATCGCCAGCGTCAGCCGTCCATTCGCGGCCGGCTCCACCGTCACCGAAATCGGCAAGCTGGTCGCCTCGAGCGGGCTCTCGAGCGCCTCGAGGATTGCCTTCTGACGCGCGTCAGCGCCAGGCGTCACCGGCTGGACGGCGAAGTAGCCCGACCGGTGCCGCACCTCGACACCGCGGCGCTTCACCTTGACGTTGATCTTGCGGAACTTGTCGTCCCAGTTCTGATTGGCGGGATAGTAGCCAAGCACATAGGTCAGGTCCGAGTCCTTGACGGCGCCATTGATCGCGGTGCCGATGTCGTTCGTGTTGTAGAACGCTCTGCCGCCGGTCCAGTCAGCCACGTGGCGCAACCCGTCGATCGGGCCGTACACCGAGTAGATCGTGCTGAACGTCTGGACCCGTTCCGAGGGGTGACTGGAGAACGCGCCGACCAGTCCGCGCGCATCGACGGGATAAACCGAGACGTCGGCATGGTTCAACGCGCGCGTCGCGCGCCGCACCTCGGGTGACATCAGCGAAATGTCGGACGTACCGCCGGGACCGAAGTTCGTAATCGCGAACGGGAATCCCGACGACACCCAGATCAGGTTCTTACGGCCGGGCATCCCCTGGAGGTAGGCGGCGACATCCTCCAGCGCCTCCACCGTCGTGTAAGCAAGAATCCGCTGGTAGAAGGAGTTCATGTTCGCGAGGTTGCCGCGCGCGAATGCGTCCAGGTTGGCTTCCATCTGATCGCCAAATGGCTGCAGCTGCGCCCCCGCCAGGATGGATGACGACGTCGATTGCGCCCGCGTCATCGCCCGCAACAACGAACCGGCATCCTTGCTGAAATCGTGCAGGACGCTCATCCCGTCCTCGTCGAGAAGGAAGAGCGCGACTCGGTCGTCGGGCCGGACCTGGCCGAGATACTTGATGATGTGGGCGCGCGCCTGCGTCTGTTCGGTGAAGTCGGTATTGAGCCGGTCGAAGACGATCGCGACCGCACCGCCACCCGTCGGACTCTGAAGACGGTTGGTGAAAACACCGCTCGCTTCGGTTGCCGCCTCACTCGGCGACTGGCCGCGGACGGAAAAGACGGAAACGGGCTGCGGCTTACCGTCCTCGGTGATCTCGAAGTCCTCGGCCTTGAGGTCCGCCACCGGCCGTCGTCGTCCGTCCTGAACGACCACGCTGACCTGGATCAGCCGGGTGCTGGACTTGAAAGTCTGGCCCGAGGATCCTGGTTTCGGAGCATCCTGAGCATGAAGAACGGAGATCGCGGCGGCGGCAACGACGGCGACGAGCGTGGCGAGCAGACGCACTGGTCCCTCTTTTCTACCTCGGCTGGCTGGCCTTCGGAGGATAGCAGCAGGCAACTGCCAAAAGATCAACTCCCAACTCCAACACTGCGCCAAGTTCCTCAAAGGGCCGCCTCGAAGCGGCCCACTCAAACAGAATTGGGAGTTGGGCGTTGGGAGTTGGAGGTTGACCGCGTCCGTTTCTTACTTGATAAACAGCATCTCCCGGTAAGTCGGCAGCGGCCAGACGTCGTGCGGCACGATGCCCTCGAGGTTGTCGGCCACCTCGCGCAGGGCGTCCATGGCCGGGATCACCTTGTCGCGGAAGTAGCGGGCGTGCTTCTCCGCCGTGCCGTCATGGTGCTTCTCGAGCAGTTCCTGCAACGTGTCGACGCTGACCTTGCACTCGTCGGTCAGACGGCACAGGGTGTCGAGGGCCTTGCGGGTCTCTTTCGAGGTCGCGCCGGCGGCTTTGACAGCCGCGACGCTGCCGGCAAGGTCACCCTGGAAGCGGTAGGCCGCCGGCAGGATGTAGCGGTTTGCCATCAGGACCATCAGCTGCGCTTCGACGTTGATGGTCTTGTTGTACTGCTCGACCGCCACTTCGTAGCGCGCGTGCCACTCGCGCTCGGAGAGCACGCCGTACTTCTCGAACGCCGCGACGACCTCGGGCTTCATCGCTTCGCCGTAGGCGTCTACTGACGTCCGGTGATTCAGCAGGCCGCGCTTGGCGGCTTCCTTCTGCCATTCATCGGAGTAGCCGTTGCCGTTGAAGATGATGCGCTTGTTCTCGCGCACGACCTTCACGAGCAGCTGCTTCACCGCGGCCTGCAGCTTCTTGCCTTCCTTCAGGCCCTTCTCGAGCTCGGTCGCGACGTAATCGAGCGACTCGGTGATCGCGACGTTGAGGACGACGTTCGGCAGCGCGATGCTCTGGTTCGACGAGACGGCGCGGAACTCGAACTTGTTGCCCGTGAACGCGAACGGGCTGGTGCGGTTGCGGTCGCCGGCGTCGCGCGGCAGCTTCGGCAGCACCGCGACCCCGATGTCCATGATCCCGCCGCTCTTGGTCGTCTTTGCGCTCCCCGCCTTTTCGACCTGCTGGAAAATGTCGGTCAGCTGGTCGCCGAGGAAGATCGAGATGATCGCCGGCGGCGCTTCGTTGGCGCCAAGGCGATGGTCGTTGCCCGCGCTCGCGATGCTGAAGCGCAGCAGGCCCTGGAACTTGTTGACGGCGCGGATCACCGCGGCGCAGAACACCAGGAACTGGATGTTCTCGTGCGGCGTTTCACCGGGGTTGAGCAGGTTGTTCCCGAGCTCGTCGGACATGCTCCAGTTCAGGTGCTTGCCGGATCCGTTCACGCCCGCGAACGGCTTCTCGTGCATCAGGCAGGCGAGGCCGTACTTCGGCGCAATCCGCCGCAGCATTTCCATCGTCATCATCTGGTGATCGGTGGCGACGTTGGCGTTCTCGAAGATCGGCGCGACTTCGAACTGCCCGGGCGCGACCTCGTTGTGACGCGTCTTGAGCGGAACGCCGACACGATTGAGCTCGCGCTCGACCTCCATCATGAAGGCGAGCACGCGATCGGGGATGGAGCCGAAGTAGTGGTCCTCCATCTCCTGGCCCTTGGGGGGCCGGGCACCGAACAGGGTTCGGCCGGCGTTGATCAGGTCGGGACGGTTGAAATAGAACTGGCGGTCGACGAGGAAGTATTCCTGCTCGGGGCCGCACGTCGCGGTCACGCGCTGCGCCTTGGAACCGAACAGCTTGAGGATGCGAACGGCCTGCTTCGACAGCGATTCCATCGAACGGAGCAGCGGCGTTTTCTTGTCGAGGGCCTCGCCGGTCCAGCTCACGAACGCCGTCGGGAGCACGAGCGTGGTGCCACTGCCCGTCACCAGCAGCCAGGGCGGGCTGGTCGGGTCCCACGCCGTGTAGCCGCGGGCCTCGAAGGTCGAGCGCATGCCGCCGGACGGGAAGCTCGAGGCGTCGGGCTCACCGCGGACCAGTTCCTTGCCGCTGAACTCGGCGACCGCGCGGCCGTCGGCCGACGGCGAGAGAAACGAATCGTGCTTCTCGGCAGTGATGCCGGTGAGCGGCTGGAACCAGTGCGTGTAGTGCGTGGCGCCGTGCTCGACGGCCCAGTCCTTCAACGCGCTGGCAATGATGTCGGCCACGTTGGGCTCGATCGACTCACCGTGGGCGACGGCGCGGCGCAGCGAGCGATAGACGTCCTTCGGCAGCCGGGCGCGCTGGACTTCCTCGTTGAACGTGAGCGAACCGAATTCTTCAGTGGCCTTGCGCTGCCCGGCCGGCCGAACCTGCGCGGGGGCGGTGGCCCATTTGGTGATGCTGCGGATGGCGTCTTTCGATGCGGCGGATCCCATGTGCTCTGTCCTTTCGTTCCAACAAGGGAGCCATTATGCGCAGCCCGGAAATCGGAGAGCAATAGAAAACTGCATCCGAAACGCACTTTTTTGATGATATATACATAACATTGTGAAACATATACAGGACTACTACGCGGCTTTATTGGGGGAATTCGAGCAAGTCGTCCTGCTGTCCCTGCTTCGGCTCGGCAACGGGACCTTCGGCGCCGCCATCCGGCGCGACATCCAGGAGCGCATCGGCCGCGAACTCCCCGTCAGCGTCGTCTACGTCACGCTGGCGCGGATGGAGAAGAAGGGATTCGTGAAGTCGTATGTCGGCGAGCCGACCAAGGAGCGCGGCGGGCGACGGCGGCGGCATTACCTGATCGATACGCCCGGCGAGCATGCGCTCGGGCGATCGTACCGCGCCCTCAGGAAAATGTCGGAAGGTCTCGAGGATCGTCTCGCGTCACTTTAGCGACAGCGTCATCCCCTGGCGCAGCACCGACGTGATCACGCCGGTGCCGGCGACGACGCCGCCGGCCTCGGTCTTTTCCACCTTCGCTTTGCGGCTGTCGAACACGACCACCGCACTCCGTCCAACCACTTCGATCTGGCCATTGCGCACGATCGCGGCCGTGGCCTCGTCGATGCCGACACCGATGATGCCGGGGTTGTCGAGCACCGCACTGAGGAGCCGGTTGTTCCGCTGCCGCTGGAGGAAGTGCTGATCGAAGATGCCCGCCTCCCAGATCCCGAGGCCCTTGGCGAGTTCGGTCTTTCCCGCCGTCGAGGACCTTGAGGTCGGCTTCGCCGGTGATCATCAGCTTCGAGAGGACGGCTGCGCCCGCGCTGGTGCCGCCGACGACGGCGCCGGCCCGGTAGCGCGCGCGAATCACTTCGTCGAGGCCGGTCCCGTCGATCGCCTTCATCAGCCGGTTCTGATCGCCGCCCGGCATCCAGATCAACGTCGAGGCCTCGAGCGCCGCCCTGGCGCCCGGGGCCGCGAAATCCACCTTCCGCGCTTCTTTGGCTCCGGCGTCGAGCCACATCTTGACCGAGCTGTCACCGGCATTCTCAACCGCGGACGACTGCGGCAGGACCGCGACGATCGCGTTCTTCCCGCCCGCCAGCTCCAGCGTCCGCGCCACGATCGCATCGGTCGTTCCGCCGCCGCCGACCGCGACGATGGCGCCGGTCGATTGGGCAGAGGCCGTGGTGGCACAGAGGCACAGGAGGACGACGATTCTGAGTGGGATGGACATGGGGACGAATTCTATCTGCTGCGATTGACATGCGCCAGCTAACCGCGGTATTCCATAGTCCGTCTATGGGAACTAAGAAGTCTATGAAACAGGACCTGCTGCCCGGCACGCTCGACATGCTCATCCTCAAGACGCTGTCGCGGCAAGTGATGCACGGCTACGGCATCGCCGAGCACATCCGGCAGGTGTCGGCGGAAGTCCTCAAGGTTGAAGAGGGGTCGCTTTACCCGGCGCTGCAGCGCCTCCAGCTGCAGGGGCTGATCGCATCGCAGTGGGGCCAGTCGGCCAACAACCGCCGCGCCCGCTACTACCGGCTCACACCGGCCGGACGACGGGCGCTTGGCGAGACCGAATCGAGCTTCTCGCGGCTGATCGAGGCGATCGGCCGCGTCATGAAGCCGGCGTAATACCCATGGCCGCTCTAGGGAACGCGCTTCGCCGCCTCATCGCACGCTTTCGCCGCGACGACCTGGACGACGAGCTCCGCGAGGAGATCGCCGGTCACATCGAGCTGCGCCGCAGCAACTGGTCGACGAGGGTATGGATCCGCGCGAGGCGGCATGGGAAGCGCAGCGGATGTTTGGGAACTCCACCGCTCTCCGCGAGGAGACACGAGACATGTGGACGCTCGGTTCGTTCGACACGCTGATGCAGGATGTCCGCTTCGGCGCGAGGCTGCTCAGACGCTCACCCGCATTCACGATTGCGGCGGTGGCGTCGCTCGCTATCGGCATCGGCGCCGCTGCCGCGGTGTTCAGCCTGGCGGACGGCATGCTGTTCCGGAAGCTGCCGGTGCGCGCGCCGGAGGAACTGGTCCTCTTTCGCTGGATCTCGGGGCCCGCAGGCGCCGCTCGAATCCATCAACGGGTATGGCGAGCAGACCGAGACCGAGAGCTCCAGCACCTCGTTCTCCCTCAGCGCCTTCGAAACGGTGCGCACGCAGCTGGCCGCCGACGTGGACATGTTCGCCTTCGCGGACCTCTATCGTTCCAGCCTGACGATCGACGGCCAGCCCGACACCGTCTTCGCGCAGACGGTCTCGGGCAACTACTTCAACGTGCTCGGCATCACGCCGGCGGCGGGCCGGCTGCTCACCACCGCCGATGACCGCCCCGGTGCACCAGCCGCCGCGGTCATCGGTTTCGATCTCTGGCAGCGGCGCTTCGGCGGCGATCCCGACGCGGTCGGGCGGCTGATCGTCCTCAACGGCGTGTCGTTCACCGTGGCGGGCGTGTTGCCGCGCGGATTCGACGGCACGATGCAGGTCGGGCAGATCTGCGACGTCATGGTGCCGATCTCCAGCTACATGGCGGTGACCCGCAGCGAAGACGACGTGGCGAATCCGAACTTCTGGTGGGTCCTGATGATGGGGCGCCTGAAGCCTGGCGTCACGCGCGGAACGCGTGCAGACTGGCGTCGGACCTCGTCGTCAAGAGCACGGTCCGCGCCGCACGACCCAATACCGCCGAGGCCGATCTGCCCGCGGGTCCTAGGTCGAGGACGGTTCGCATGGCCAGACCGAGAACCGGAACGACATGGTCCAACCGCTCCGGATGATGGCTGCGGCGGTGACGGTCATGCTGCTCGTCGCCTGCGCGAATGTCGCCAACCTGCTTGCTGGCGCGGGGCCGGGCTCGCTCTCGGGAGATGGCTGTCCGCACCGCGATCGGCGCGCCGCGCTCGCGACTCGTCCGCCAGCTGCTGACCGAAGGGTCCTGCTCGGTGCCGTCGCCAGCATGCTCGGTCTGGTCCTGGGACGATGGATTGCTGCGGCGCTGGTCCCCGCGCTCACCGACCGTGGCGTGGTGGCGTGGCCTACGCGCTGGATCTGAGGATCCTCGGCTTTACGGCTGCCCTCGCGGTCGGATGCAGCCTGCTGTTCGCGCTCCTGCCGGCGCTGCGTGCCACCGATGCGGCACTTGCGCCCGCCCTGCAGGAGGGCTCACGCGGCACGATTGGCGGCCGGCGAAAGTTCGCCGCCAGTGGCGCGCTGGTCGTCGCGCAGGTGGCGCTGTCGATGCTGCTGCTGTCGGCCGCGGGCTGCTGGCATGGTCCGCATATCGGCTGCAGAACGTCAACCCCGGCTTCGATCCGAGCCAATGTGGTCACGTTCAGCATCGACACCTCGCTGAACGGGTATGACGCGATCAGGACCCGCGCCTACATCGCGCGCGCGCTCGACGATCTCCGCGCCACACCTGGCGTGACTGGCGCCTCGATCACCAGTCATCGGATGATCGCCAACTCGTCCTCGATCGGGCGTGACTCGCGCGCGGAAGGGGTCGCCACCGAGTGGACCCGGAGTCACCTACCGCGCAGGAATTCATCCGGAAGCATCGCACCTGGCGCCAGACCGTGGATGACCGATTCTTCGAGACGATGGGAATCCCGTTGCTGCGGGGCACGGACGTGGTCGACGTCGATTGGAGCCGAGGCGCCCAGAGGTCGCGGTCGTGAACACGAAGCTGGCGCGACAATTGTTCGGCACCGAGGATGTGGTCGGACGGCGATTCTATGGCGGCATGGGGCCGAAGGCGACTCGTCTACGAGATCGTCGGCGTGGCCGCGGATGCGCACTACACGTCGCTCAAAAGCGACCCGCCCCCCACCGCCTATTACGCCTATCAGCAGTCGCCGCTCAATCGCGTCACGTTCAACGTCCGCACCGCGGGGGATCCAACCGCGCTGATTTCGACCGTCCGCGAGACGCTGCGCCAGCTCGATGACACCGTGCCGATCTTCGATGTGCGGACGCTCAACGAGCAGATCCTGCGCTCGCTCACACAGGAGCGGCTGTTCGCCGGCCTGGCGATCCTGCTCGGTGGGATCACACTCGCGTTGTCGGGGATTGGGCTCTATGGACTGCTGGCCTACGGCGTGACGCGACGGACGCCGGAGATCGGCATCCGCATCGCGCTCGGTGCCGAACGCGGCCAGGTGCGATGGATGGTGCTGAAGCAGTCGCTGGTGCTGGTCGCGTGCGGACTGGCGCTCGGTGTCCCGGCCGCCTGGGCCTCGACGTCCATCGTGGAGTCGCTGCTCTTCGGGCATGACGCCGAAGGATCCGCGCGCCTTTGCGGCCGCCGCCATGACGATGGTGATCGTCGCACTCGCCGCGGCCTACATCCCGGCCCGCCGCGCGTCGCGGATCGATCCGGTGACGGCTCTTCGAGACTGAGTTGGGAGATGAACTTCCCGCCACCACACTGTCCAAAATGCCAACGCGGAAGACGGACTTGGTAGTTGGAGGTTGGAGGTTGGTAGTTGATCGTGAGATCACATCCCCAACACTCGATGCGGCACGTATGGCTCCTCCAGCCGCCGCACTTCGTCGTCGCTCAGCACGATGGCCGACGCCTCGACGGCCTCGTCGAGCTGATGCATCTTTGAAGCGCCGACAATCGGCGCCGTCACGCCTGGACGGCTGAGGACCCAGGCCAGCGCGATCTGCGCCGGCTTCACGCCCCTCTCGCGCGCGACCTCGGCGCAGCGATCCGCGACGGTGAAATCCTCGGGCGCGTAGTAAAGCGCGTGACCGAACGTGTCGGTGCGGCCGCGCGCCGTTTCCGCATCGCTCGCGCTGCGCCGATTGCCGGCGAGGAAGCCGCGCGCGAGCGGACTCCACGGGAATGACGCCGATCCCTTCCTCTCGACAGAGCGGGAGCATCTCGCGCTCCTCCTCGCGGTAGACGAGGTTGTAGTGGTTCTGCATCGAGACGAAACGGGTGAGGCCAAGGCGGTCGGCAACGTGAAGCGCCTTGGCGAACTGCCACGACATCATGCTCGACGCGCCGATGTAGCGGACCTTGCCGGACTTCACGATGTCGTGCAGCGCCGTCAGCGTTTCCTCGAGCGGCACACCCGGATCCCAGCGGTGGATCTGGTAGAGATCGATGTAGTCGGTCCCGAGACGCCGCAGCGAGTTGTCGACCGCGGCCATCAGGTGCTTGCGCGAGAGCCCGCGGTCGTTCGGGTCATCGCTCATCGGATAGAACACCTTGGTGGCAAGGACGACCTTGTCGCGGGACGCGAAATCCTTCAGGGCGCGGCCGGTGACCTCTTCCGACACGCCGAGCGAATACATGTTCGCCGTGTCGAAAAAATTGATCCCGTGTTCCAGGGCCCTCTTCACAAAGGGACGCGACGTCTCTTCGTCGAGGACCCACGGACGCCACTTCGGGGTTCCGTAGGTCATCATCCCGAGGCAGATCTTCGAGACCTTCAGGCCGGTGCGGCCGAGTGGGACGTATTCCATGCCTCAATGTTATCGTTCTGCGCGAAGATATAGCGAATGTCCGGCGTGGTGCGGCGCATCCTTCACATCGACATGGACGCCTTCTACGCGTCAGTCGAGCAGCGCGACGATCCGACGCTGAAGGGCAAGCCGGTCGCCGTCGGCGGCAGCCCTGGCGGCCGCGGCGTCGTCGCGGCGGCCAGCTACGAGGCGCGCGCGTTCGGCGTCCGCTCCGCCATCCCGATGGCCCGCGCCCTCCGCCTCTGTCCGCACCTCGTCATCGTCCGGCCCAACTTCTCGAAATACAAAGCCGCCTCAAGCACGGTGTTCGAGATCTTCCGCTCGGTGACACCGCTGGTAGAGCCGCTGTCGCTCGACGAGGCATATCTGGACGTCACGCAGAACGCGTGGGGCGAAACGCTCGGACGGTCGGTGGCCGAGCGACTGAAGCGTGACATCAAGGCAGCAACCGGCCTCACGGCATCGGCCGGTGTGGCGCCGAACAAGTTCCTCGCCAAGATCGCATCCGCGTGGCGAAAGCCGGACGGCCTGACGGTCATCGCGCCCGAGCGGGTCGAGAAGTTCCTGCAGGGCCTGCCGGTCGACGCACTGTGGGGCGTCGGCCCCGTGACCGCGGCGCGGCTGCGCGAGCGCGGTATCGAAAAGCTGATCGACGTCCGCACGGCAGATTCCGAGGTGTTGCGGGATGCGGTCGGCAGCGGCGCGGATTGGCTGCGGCGGCTCGCGGAAGGAATCGACGATCGTCCCGTCGAACCCGACAGCGAACGCAAATCCGCCGGGAGCGAGAACACCTTCGCGAGTGATCTCACCGACCTGAACGAGATCCGCCGCGAGATCGACGAGATGGCGCGCGACAACGCCGGCTGGCTGGAGAAGAATGCGCTCTTGTGCCGGACGGTGACGATCAAGGTCCGCTACTCGGACTTCACCACCGTCACCCGCAGCCACACCGCGGCGCCGTCCAGGGATCCAGAGGACATCGCGCGCCGAGCTGTCGCGTTGCTGGCGAAGACGGAGGCCGGCACCCGTCCAGTGCGGCTGCTCGGCGCCAGCATGCACAACCTCGTCGATCCTGAGCAGGTCTTCGAGGAAGATCCCGGGGAGCCGTGGTTGCCCTTCGGGGCTGGCGATTAATACTGGCGCTGTTCACTGGCGGGAACTGACGCTTGTCCACGTTCAACACGGAGGCACGGAGACACGGGGAAAGACAGCCTCTGAGTTTTAGGAACAGGCACAGCGCTCGCCCAACGCCACCGCAGATGAAGGACATCGCTGCCGGGCGGCGGCCTACGGCCGCCGACTGTGAGTGCCCGGTGGCGACAGATGCAATCGGCTGCAGATCAAGTGCCGCTTGCATCTGCCGCCAACGGGCACTCACGCCGCGCGAAGCGCGGCCCGGCAGCGCTGTCTCCGTGTGTCCCCGTGTCTCCGTGTCCCCGTGCTAAAAATTTTCGTGAGCTCCGTTTAGTCCGTGTAGTCCGTGTCCAAAAGAAAAAGCCGCACCCCCGTAAGAGGATGCGGCTTCCGTGCAATCCGTGTGGTCCGTGTGTCTAGTCCGCTTTCTTCCTCGACTTCGCTGCACGCGGTGCTTTGGCAGCAGCGGTCTTCTTGGCGCGGGGTGCCTTGGCGGCCTTGGGTTCCTTGGCGGACTTCGCCGCGCGGGTGCCACGGCCGCGGCCCTTCTTCGCTTCCTGGGGCTCCTCGGCCTGCTCTTCCGCCTGCTGCGCACCGCCCTCGTCGGAGTCGAACATGCCGGTCTGCTCGCCGTCGAGCACCTGCGGCGTCTCCATCTCCTGGACGACGTCGCCTTCGACGATTTCCGACTGCTGCTGATGGTGCTGCTGCAGCGGAACGTCGCGGTCGGCTTCGTGGATGTCCGGGATATCGTCACCCGGCTGCCATGGACGCGGAGCGCCCGGCGTCACCGGCGCGTCGATCATCGTGCCGTCCGCGGCCGGGGTCTGCATCACGTTGCCCTGGAACAGACGCATCACGCCCTGGCGGTCACGCTCGATCCTGAAGAGCCCCTCGCGCTGCGCGGCGCGGAAGAGATCCATGATGCTGTTGAAGCCGAACTTCCGCTCGTCGAACGTGGAGTCGACGTTGCGCATGTACTGCTTCGCCTGGCGCACATACATCGGCCAGCGCGGAGGATTGGGCGCGGCCTGGAAGAGACGACGAATTTCGGCCACCGCTTCGGCAGCGCGTGGCTCCTGCGCCGGCGCACCACCAGGCTTGGCCTGGTCGCCGCGGCCACCGCCGCGATTCTGATCGACCCGGTTCTGATCCGGCCTCGGCGCCTGCGGCATGTCGCGAACGTCATCGGTTGGCACGGGCGGCGGCGCCGCCTGTCCGGCGGCTTCGCCTGCCGCTGTGAGCTCCACCACGACGTTGCGGCCCATCTCGCGGACGGTCACGTGACCGGCAGCCGCAAGCTTGTCCGCGAAGTCGCGGAAGCTGCTCACGCCGTAGGTCCGCTCTGAGAAGGTGGAGTCGAGCTGCAGCAGTGTGCTCTTGAGGAGCCCGAGCTGCGGCGAGACTTCGCGATCGCTGAGGATCTTCAGCGCGCGGCGCACGAGCGGCACGACCTGCTCGATCGGCGCCTGCGCCGACGAGGCCTGGCCGGGTTGACGCCCGCCACGATCGCCGCCCGACCGGCGTCCGCCGCTGATCAGGTTTTCGTAGGCGATGAACTCGTGGCAGTTCCGCTGCATCACGTAGCTCGTGAAGGAGCGGCCGCCGACAACGAAGATCTGCTTGTCGTACTGCTTGAGTTTTTCAACCAGCGTGATGAAGTCGCTATCGCCGCCGACGATGACGTAGGCGTTGATGTGGGGATGGGTGAAAGCCATCTCCAGCGCGTCGAGCGCAAGGTTGATGTCGGCGCCGTTCTTGTCGCCGCCGGGGGTGAGGTTCCTCTGAACCAGTTTGGTCGCGTGCTGCGTCAGCGCGCGGCTGTAGTCGCCGCCACGCGACCAGTCGCTGTAAGCGATCTTCGAAACGACGTCGCCGCGCTCCCGGAGCGCCTCGAGGACGACGCCGATGTCGAACTGGGTATTGAGGGTGTTCTTGACGCCGATTTCAATGTTGTCGAAATCGATAAATACCGCGATCTTGAGGCGTGTGTCTGCCAAAACTTGCTCTGTCCTTTGTAATTGATCCGTGCGGGGCATCCCGCCTGGCGGGTCAAACTGCGCCGGCGATCTGTCGCCGGGGCCGTGCCGCCCGCTGCCGGGTGGAAAGGTCCACCGGGCGCAAGAACCAATTATGACTCTTTTTGGGTCCGAAGCCTATTTTGCCCGGACGTCGTAGGCGTAAATGGCGTCCTGGTCCCTCAGGAAGAGCTTACCGTTGGAAACGACAGGGTGGCTCCAGGTCGGGCTGGACCCAATCGAGAGCTGGAAGCGGCCGTGCTCTTTGTAGGCTTCGGGACTGGCTTCGGCGATCGCCACCGTTCCGCGTTCGCTGAACAAATAGAGGCGTTCGTCGGCGAAGACCATCGATCCTTTGCCCACGCTCCGGTCTTTCCACGCGACTTGACCGGTATCGAACTTCATCGCGGTCAGGATCGCGCTCGAGAAGCCATAGAGGTGCTCCCCGATCAGGATCGAGCTGGCGTGATGGTTCCGCATCTCGTTGGTGAAGTAGACCTCTTTCGCGTTCATGGTGTTGCCGCTTGGAGTCAGCTCGAGCAGCGCCGCGCCGGTGCCGTAGTCGGACGAGATGAACACCTTGTTACCGCGGACGATCGGCGTGGCAATGTTCGCGGTCCGGTTGGCGGCACGCGCGTAGCTCCACAGGTGACGTCCGTCGCGCGTGTCGACGCCCACCGCCTTGGCGTCGGTGAAGAACACTGCCATCGGGATTCCGCCCACGTTCGCCATCACCGCCGACGAATACCCCGCCTCATCGTCGCCGCTGCGCCAGATCTCGGAGCCGTCGGTCTTCTTCAGCGCGACGATCGAAGCGCCACGACCACCGGCGTTGACGAGGATCCGATCCGGCAGGACGAGCGGCGACTCGCTCAGGCCCCAGCGGATGTTGCTGCCGCCGAACTTCTGCAGCACGTTCACCGTCCACGCGACCTTGCCGGTGGCCGAGTCAATCGACGTCAGATCGCCGCTGGCGCCGAGCGAGTAGAGCTGCGTGCCGTCGACAACCGGGGTGCCGCGCGGACCGTCGCCCTGGTCGTTGCTGAAGCGCCGGCCGCTCTCGCGTTCCCAGACCTTCTTGCCGGTCGCGGCATCGAACGCCATCACGTATTCGGTGCCACCGCGCGCACCCATCGTGTAGAGACGTCCGTGCGCGGATGAGAAGGAGGAGTAACCCTCCCCTGCCCCGGCACCTTTCCACGCCAGCGTCGGCCCGCCGGCCGGCCAGGTCTTCAGCAGCCCCTTCTCCGTGGCAATGCCGTCCCGGTTCTTGCCCCGCCACTGCGGCCAGTCATCGAGCGTCCGGTTCGAAACGCTGACTGACAGCGACAGAACACCAATAGCCGTGACGAACAGCGGCAGGGCGAATCGTGCGTTTTTCATGGCTCTTTAGACGCGAAATCAGCCCTTCGGGCCTTTGGTGATTCGGACGGACTTGAGCTCGATACGAGTCGCGGGGGTCTCGCCGTTTACCGGGGCGCTGTCGATGGCCTGGACGGCCGCCATACCGTCGAGGACCTTGCCGAAGGCAGTGTACTTCCCGTCGAGCGAACTGCCATCGCCGGTCACGATGAAAAACGAGGTCGAGGCACTCGCGGGATCATCACCGCGCGCCATCGACACGATCCCGGCCACGTGCTTCGTGTCGTTGAACTCCGGCGACAGCGTCTTCACCAGCTTCTGCTGCTTCTCGAGCAATGGTGGCCGACTGTCGATTGAACCGGTCTGCACGGCGAATCCGCGGACGACCCGATGAAACGCCATCCCGTCGAACACGCCGGCCTCGGCGAGCCTCAGAAAGTTCCTCACGTGCTCGGGCGCTTTCTCAGGCATGAACCCGATCGTGATCGGGCCTGAGCTGGTCTCGAGCACTGCCTGATACTGCGCCAACTCCTCTACGGTCTCGGTTGAGAACGGCACCACTGCCGGCGGCGGCGTGTCGCGGATCGTAACCGAGACGATCTCGATGCGCGCGAGCGGCGCGCCTTCGGTTGACGCCGCAGCCTCCGAGATCCGCTGAACGACTTCCATGCCTTCGGACACGCGCCCGAAGATCGTGTACTTGCCCGTCAGCGCCGCCTGATCGGTGACACAGACGAAGAACTGCGAACCCGCGCTGTCGGGCTTACCCGGCTGCAACACCGCTGCAACCGCGCCGCGCGTGGCGGGCTCAGCCGAAAGCTCCGGCTTGAGTTTGCCGAGGCCACCCTGTCCGTAGGTCTTGACCTTCGCCGGATCCTTCGACAGCGGATCACCGCCCTGGATGATGCCGAGCTTCACGATCCGGTGAAACACGGTGTTGTTGTAAGCACCTTCACGCGCAAGCTTCATGAAGTAGCCGACATGGTTCGGCGCGAGCTCCGGCTTGAGGTCTATGACGAACTCCCCCTCCGTTGTGTTAACGACGGCCTGCTTGTTCTTCATCTCGGCCGGTTGAAGCGGCGTGACGAAGAAGCTCTGCAGAACGAGGGAAATCAGGAGGGCGATCGACATCCCACAATGAAAACACACTACGGGCGACACGAGCATACTTAGGACCATGAAGATGGCGCTCTACTCCGACCTGGTCCCCTGGTATCACCTCGTGGATCCCGCGGAGGACCATCTCGAAGAAGCCGATGCGTTCGAGGAAGCCTTCACCCGTGGCGCAACGCTGCCGCCGGCCACGTTGCTGGAACTTGGCTCCGGTGCGGGGCACAACGCCGTCCACATGAAGCGGCGCTTCCAGTGCACGCTCACAGATGTCTCGCCGCAGATGCTGGCGCGAAGCCAGGCGCTCAACCCCGAGTGCGAGCATCAGCACGGGGACATGCGCACGGTCCGGCTCGGACGGACGTTTGACACCGTTCTCGTCCACGACGCGGTCGTCTACATGACGACCGAAGAGGACCTGCTCGCCGCGGCGCGGACGGCATTCGTCCACACCACGCCGGGCGGGAGGGCGATCTTTGCACCGGACTGCGTCCGCGAGACCTTCCGGGAAACATCGGAAGTGCTCTCGGGGGACGACGGTAAGCGCGCCTTGCGGTGTGTCGCGTGGACGTGGGACCCGGATCCCAGTGACTCGACCGCGAACGTGGAGTTCGCGTTCCTGCTCCGCGAAGGGAAGACTGTCACCGCCGTCCACGATCGACACGTCGAGGGGCTCTTCTCGCGCCGCACCTGGGAACAGGTGCTCGCCAGCGTCGGCTACACCGTCGAAACCATGCACCGTCCTATTGGTGACGGCGAGTTCGACGATGTGTTTCTGTGCAGGCGGGGGTAAACCCCCGCCGCACACTGTCCCCGCCGCACACTATCCCCCGCCATGTCCTCGCTTCACCAGCGTCTCTACGAGGTGCTCCAGGCACGCGGCAGGATCCGCGGTGCGGCCCGTGTGCACGGCGGACGGCTGGATGATCGTGCTCCGCGGCGAGACCAGCCACCGGAAGCGGCCCCGCGCCGGCAGCTCGCCGATCGATCCCGCGGCGGCGCCGCCGCGGCAAACGACAGGAATGCTGGCGAGATTCGCGCGCAGGACCTCGAGGTCGGCTGAAGGATCCAGGGCCAGCACCGCCGCCTCGTCGAGGTCGATCCGCGCGTCCAGGAAGTCCAGCTCAGGGCACGAGAGGATGACGCCGGCGTTCAACTGCTCGCCACGCTCGACCCGCGGCACGACGCGGATCACCGCGTAGTCGTAGGTGTAATCAGCTGACACGCGCAGCCTCCTCAACGAATGCGCGCGGGGCCGCGAGTCGCTCCACCAGGTAGCGCTGATACGCGACCCGCATCTCCGCCGCCGGCAGAGCGTCGACATCCGCGGTCAGCCAGGCGTCCGGCACTTGCGCGAGCACGCCGGCGATCACGTCCGCGGTGAGAGCCACTGCCAATCCCTCGTCCACGTCGCTGACCGGGGCGGACTGCCGCAGCAGCACGTGGTCCTTGATGCCGGCGAAAGGACTGCGCGCACGCCCCGGCTCTGCGTGCCACCCAGGCGAGTGATGAAAGTACAGAGTGGCACCGTGATCGATCAGCCACGGTTGACGATGCCACATCAGCATGTTGGTGTTGCGCGCGGTCCGGTCCACGTTGCTGACATATGCGTCGAACCAGACAATCCGCGCGGCGAGCTCGGGCGACATCTTGTGAACGAGCGGATCGTAGCTCACCGAACCGGGCAGGTAGTCGAGCGCGAGATTCAGGCCGGCGCTGTCGTGGATCAGCGCGTGGATCTCCGGGTCGGGTTCCGTCCGCGCGAGATCTCCGTCCAGGGAGGCAAAGACGATCTCCGGCACCGGCAGCCCGAGAACTCGCGCAAGCTCACCCGAGACGAGTTCGGCAATCAGCGCCTTGGGACCCTGCCCGGCGCCGCGAAACTTCAACACGTACATCCCATCGTCATCGGCTTCGACGATCGCGGGCAGCGATCCGCCTTCGCGGAGTGGAGTGACGTAGCGGGTGACTTCGACCGTCCTCAGCGGCACGGCGTCATTGTGGCACGGTCAGTCGGCGGGCCTGCCGAGCACATACGCGTCCGGCAGCACCGGTCGCTGCAGCTGTTGCAGCGCGGCGTCGAGCGGCAGCCGCATGGTGAATTCCGCACCCTTGCCGGGGCCGTCGCTGTGGGCGACCAGAGTACCGCCATGCAACTCGGTGAGATTTTTCGCGATGTAAAGCCCGAGGCCGAGGCCGCCATGCTGGCGCGCGGTTGACGGGTCGGCTTGCTGGAAGCGTTCGAACAGTCGCGGCAGGAAGGCCGGGTCGATGCCTTCGCCATCGTCCTTTACGCGCACGAGCGCGTGTCCGTCCTGTGCACTGAGAACGACGCGGACGTTATTGCCGGCAGGGCTGAACTTGATCGCGTTGGACAGCAGGTTCCAGATGACCTGCTGCAGTCGCTGGGCGTCGCCGGTCAATTCCGGAAGGTCAGGCGCCGACTCGAGGATCACGCCGACGCCCTTCTGTTGAGAAGCCGGAAGCACCGACTCGATGGCCGCGTGGGCGACGGCGCGAAGATCGACGGCACCGGTGGCGAGTTCGACGCGGCCGGTGGCGATGCGAGATGTATCGAGCAGATCTTCGATCAACCGGGCAAGGAGCGCGGCATTGCGCACTACCGCTTCAGCGGCCTTGCCCTTCGCGGGCTCCGTGACGGCCTCGTTGCGCAGCATGTACATCCAGCCCAGGATCGCGTTCAGCGGCGTACGCAGTTCGTGAGAGAGCGCGGCGATGAACTCGTCCTTCGCGCGGTCGGCCTGTTCGGCTTTCTGGCGTGCCGCGCGCTCCAGCGTCAGCAGGTCGTTCCGGGCCTCCTCGGCGCGCTGGAGGTTCTTGCCCGTGCGGCCGAGCGCAACTGCCGTCCGCCAGATCGTGAGGGAGAGCAGCACGATCATGGCAACAACGAAGATCGAGGCGCCGAGCCCGACGTCGTACCAACCCCGCCGCTCGCCCTGAACGCGGATATACCCGAAGACCAGGGGCACCACCACCGCAACCAGCAGCAGGCGCCGAGCCATGATCCCGTGCGGGGCCTCAGTGAGGAGCGCCGCAACTGGCCCTACCGAGGGGCGCGCCGAAATAATGGTGAGGCCAAGGATCAGGAGGGCGACGGCGGTATGAAACGCGATGCCCGTGTATCGGGCGACGGCGTAGAGCTCCGCGGCGCCATACAGGTAACCCACCGTAGGGACGAGCGCACAGGTCATGACCATTGCGCCGAGCACCTGCGCCACGACGGCGCCTCCTCGTGTCTTGCGGTACAGGCCCGTCAGCGCAATGCCGCTGAGCACGAAGCAGACCGAGGCGTTGACGCCGAACCGCCCCGGGCTGGCGGTCGCTCTCGCGCCAGGCCCTTCGGTGAAGAGCAGCTCATCGATCCCAAGATTCCATCCGACGATGTGCTCGCTGAGCGTTGCGGCTCCGAGCAATCCGACGAAGACAGCACAGACCTGACCGGCGATGAGCGCGCTTTTGTTCGAGCTCCTGACGAAGACAAGGGCGAGGCCGGCGAGAAGGAGACCTGCCGCGGCGTTCGCCTTCATCGTGATCGAACCGAAGAGCCCCTTCAGATCCTCGATGCCGAGGATCCACCCGGAGAGCACCAGCGATGCGATCAGTACGAGCAGGAGGCCGCCGATGCGAGTGGTGCGGTGTGGGGACAAAGGAGGCACGAGAAAAATTGACGGCCGCTCCCGAAATGACGGGAGACGGAGTATACCCTGCGTGCTTCATGCCAACGCGTGGCGCGATTCGACTGCCTGTTCGCCGGCACGCAGAGTCGTAAGCGCCCGGCGAAGACTGTAATCGCCCTATCCCGCTGCTCAACGAACGCCTGTTACTTTTCCTCTTGATGAGATGGTCCATTGTTTGCCCTGCCGAGTGGGATGGACAAGGCGGTGGTGGGAAACTGGGCGTGGCTGCTGGCTGCGGTGATCGGGGCGATGTCGTCAAACGGACCGTCGGCAGCCGTCGTGGCGGCGCAACAGAAGGCACGGGGCCCGGCCGTGGCGAAGGCGGCCGCGCCGCAGTTCGATCGTTATCAGGTCGCGGCCGGAACGGCACTCCTTCTGAAACTAACGACGCCGCTGAACTCCGGGACAGCACTGGTCGACGACCAGGTAGAAGCCGTGCTGTGGAGCCCTGTCGTCCAGGACGGCGTCGAACTGATTCCGACCGGATCGGTCGTGTTCGGCAAGGTCACCGACTTCGTGCGTGCAACCGACCAGAGACCGACCGGTTCGATCAGCTTTGTCTTCAAAATCATCGAGCACGCGGAGACCGGCAGTAAGGAGACGCTCAGCACGCAGAAGATCATCATGGAGGCGCAGCGCATCGTCGAAACCGGCGGCAAGGTGAAGAAGCGCCTCGACCCTGTGGACGTTGCCATTCCGGCCGGCATGCGCCTCGTCGCCATGACGGCGGAGCCTCTCGTCGTTCGCATCCCCCGCTAGCGCGTCATCACCGCTCGCAGCCGTCGACGACAGCTCCGCAGCACTGCTAGACTGCCGGAGAGCACGCGATGCGAGTCACTCTTTTTCTCGTCGTCCTGACGATCACGATTGCGGCCGCGCCGCGGCAGCAGGAACCCGCGGCAACGGCAAAAGGACAGCTGCTCGAGCTCGACGTGGTGGCGGTCGATGGCCAGGGCAAGCCAGTGCGTGACCTGAGGCCGGAAGACGTCGAGATCTGGCTCGAAGGTTACCGGGTCCCACTCCGGTCGCTCACCGTGCTGAGCGACAACGATGAACGCCGTCGTCGAGCCGTGATCCTGATCCTGGACGACATCACGATCCCACTCGACATGGTGCCGCGCATCCGCCAGGCCGCGACGCAGGCGGTCGAGCGTCTCCAATCCGGGGACCGTGCCGCGATCGCACTACTGAGTGACGGTGGCCTGGCGACGACCGCCGACCCGGCTGCGATCCGGCAGATCATCGGCCGATTCAACGTCCGCGCGACCACGCCGTTGCGGCCGGACGACCTCAGCGTCCACGTCTTCGCGACCCTCACCAACATCGCGCGCCAGTTCGCCGAGGCGCCGGGACATCGGAAGACGGTGATCACAATCGGACCGGGCTGGGTGTTCGACACACCCATTCCGCCGTCGAGCGTGGCCCGCAACCTTCGCGAGGAGTGGACTACCACCCTACGCGCGATGGCGCTGTCGAATGTCGCGCTGTACGTGATCGATCCCGGAGGTGTCGGATCCTCGTATGTGAACGGCGGCGGCGCCGGACTCGCCCGCGACACCGGCGGACTCGCGTTCCACAACACGAATGACGTGACCGGCACGATCGACCGCATCATGAACGAAGCGTCCGGCTTCTACATCGTTCAGTTCGAGGATCCACCGTTCTTCAGGACGGCGCCGCTTCGAAAGATGGAGTTGCGGACCAGCCGCAAGAACGTGATGCTGCGCACCCGGCAGCTGATCCCCGGAACGGGCACTAAGTAGTCGTCAGCTGACAGCCGGGTCAATCCTTGCGAGCGACTTCGAGCTCCAACTCGGTGAAGTTCCCTACCGAGTCCTTCGCGGTGTCACTTGCCTTGACCTGCAGGCTAATCGACTGCCCTGTGGTAGCGCTTGCCGGAATCGTCACCAGAATGATGGCGTCGCCCGTCGCGCCGGGCGCAAGTGACAGGACTCGTGGCGAAACGACACGTGCGACCCCGACATCGGTCGTTACCTCTATTGAGAACCGCGCGGTTGAGGCACCGAGGTTTGTCACAACGAACCGCAGCGTTCTGCTGGCCCCCGCAGCGATGACGCGATCGAAGCGCGCCAATGCCATGTACTCGCCGGCGTTGAGGGGACCAGTCCGGTAAAAATCAGGGCGCGTGATCAATCCGTCCAGATCGAAGGAGACGCTGACGGGTTGGGCCCGGAACAGCTCGGGGAACTGCCTGCGAATCGGAGTGCCGGACGAGTCGACAGCGTCGAGCACAACATAGAAAGGGACGCTTGGTAGCTCGAAGGCTCCGACCAGCCACTGAGGCGGCAAGTGAGCTTCGCCGGTCCGCAGCGGCAACGTCGACAACGTGGCGCCAGTCACATCGACGGCACGAAACACCGCCGTCTCGAGACCGGTACTGACAATGGCTTGCCCGAACTCCGGCCGTCCGGCCAGGGGCAATCCGTCGATCGAGAAATACGGGCCGTGAATGTTCATCACCTCCTTGTGGACGAACTTGAAGTGCTGGAACTCAGCGGGGCTCTGCCCCTGGACGAGGATGGCGAACATCGACTGGCCGGAAGCCGCTGACGCGGCGAGATCGACACGCCATAGCCCCGGCGCTGGCGATGTGATTGTGAGATGGCGGCCGTCCGCCTGGATCGTGTTTCGGATCGGCACGGCGTCAACGCCCTGAACCCTGACGTCCCGATCCGATGCTTTAACGGCGGCGCCGCCAGGTCGGACCAGGGTGGGCGCCGTGCCCGGCGGGAAGAGCAGCGACACCTCCAAGGATGTGACGCTGCGATCTACCGGCACTTCGACGCTCTGCGACGACTGCGAGAGCCGGCCGTGCACGAACACGATGGTCTGCAATTCGCTGTAGGCAGCCGCTGGAGACACGCCTCCGGAAAACCCTGGATGCAGGATCGAGAGCGCTACGCCAAAGCAGAGGGATCGAATCATCGGCAAGCGCCTCCGGTCCTTACAGTTTGGGTGCGGGCATTACAGTTGCGGAGCCCGCGGGCTCCGGCGACTACGTCTCGCCCGATGCAGCCATGACAAAAGCAATCACGATGCCCTCCGGGTACTCATCGCTTCAGCAGATCCAGGATGTCCGGGTGGTCCATCCGCGCTGCCCACGCCGCAGGCGTCGCCCAGGGCTCGGCGTCACGCTCGACCGGGTCGGCACCGCGAGCCAGGAATAGCTCCACGAGCGGCACGTTTCCCCACCGGCACGCCCACCCGAGCGGCGTGCTCTTCAGCAGGTGATCGCGGATGTCGAGCCGCGCGCCGGCGTCCAGGATGGCGGCGGCATACGCGACGCGCTCCTCGGGCGCCATGTCCCCGCGCGCGACGATGTTGTGCAGCGTGGTCAGGCCGAACTGCTGATCATCTGTCGGCCGGCCGCGGAGGTTCGGATCGCAGCGGTCCAGCATCAAGCGGAAGCAGGCGAGATAGGTGTGCTCATCCCAGCCCTGCGTCGCGGAGCCGAACGCCCAGTGCCGCAGCGTCTGCTCGAGCATGTTGAACCAGCGCGGATCGTCGCGCGGCCAGTCCACGCGTTCGAGCGCCAGCCGCAGGATTTCGGGCTCGCCGCCGCAGGCTGCTCCCCAGAGAAGCTGCTCGCCGAGAGCATTCCCGGCCGCACCATCGATGCGGTACTTGGCCTCGCCAGAGATCATCCTCCGAGCGAGATCGAGTTTACGAAACAGTCCCGCTGACGCCGCCGTCGGGATGCCGCCGTACTGCTCGAGCAGCGCGACCATCCTGTCGTCCCCTTCACTGAAGGCCCAGAAGATCGGATCCCCGCTGGCTTCGATGGAGGCGTTTGGGTCCGCCCCGCGCTGCAGGAGCATCTCCGCCATCTCGTACTTACCGCCTGATGCGCAGGCCGACAGCGCCATGCCCCACGAATAGGACGGCGCGTCCCCGTCGTCGACGCGGATGCGCTCGTCGGGATCGAAGCCGAAGTCGAGCAGCAGCTTCAATATCTCGGGACGGTTGTGGGTGATGGCAATTCGCAGCATCCCACCGGCAGGATCGACTTCGTTGGTGAGCGTGCCTTCGGCGTGCCGCGCCCGGATCCACACCGCGTCGCCGAGCGCCGCCGCGGCCGCGCGCGTCATCTCGGCACCGCCGTCGAGCAGGATGCGCGCGGTCTCTATCATGTGCACCGTGTCGGCGTGATAGCCCCGATGCGCGGCGCGGTCGAGCGCCGTGTGGGCTTGCTGATTGCGTGCGTTCGGGTTGGCGCCATGGGCGAGCAACCAGCGGACGAGATCCGCGTTGTACGTCTCGGCCGCGACGTGCAGCGGCGTCGTCGCGGTCGGGAGATGACGTGCGTGGACCGAAGCGGGATCCGCTTCCATCAGCTCGATCGCGCGCGCGGTTTCGCCCGACCCAATCGAACGGAACAACAGGGTCGCGGCCGGCGTTCGCTCGCCACCGCTCTGCGCGTCGCGCCGCTTCTGCTCCTCTTCCTCGATGATGCGGACGATCTCGTCGTAGCCGCGCTGCGCCGCGAGGGCATACCCGGTGGTCGCGTCACGGTGCGGATAAACGCCGTCGCGAGCGTTGGCGCCGTGCTGCATGAGCAGCCGGACCATCTCCGGCTGCCGTCCGAGCACGGCGTGGTGCAGAACCCCGAAGTTCGCCTTCGACATCCGCGCGAGCTCGGAACGGCTCGTGAGCAAGGCCCGCACGTCCTCGATCTCACCGTCGCGGACCGCTGCGATCAGGCGATCGACGGTGGCGCCATCCACAAAGGCCTTGAGCTTCGGCCAGCTCTCGAATCCATACGCGCGCGCGAGCACAAGCTGCGCATCGTGCAGAGCGAAGGTGGCCGGGTCCGCGTCGCGGTAGTGGGCGTTGACCTCGGCAACGCTGGCAGCGCTCGCCGGCGGCAAAGCCTTGCAGCAGCTCCTTGGCCTGTCGTTTGAGTTGATCGAGGTCGGGCCGCTCGCGCAGCGTACGTGTGGGCAGGTGTGTCGTCGTCATGATGAGCTCCTTCTCCGGCCGCGCGTGCGTGCCGGCCATGCGCCCGGTGTCCGCTCACTCGGGCAGAAAGAGGTCATCAACAGACCGTCAGTGTCGATTCGGTTCAGGGGGACGCAGTCCTTCCCGCGGACACGGCAGCGCCCTGATGCGCTAGGGCCGAGAATACCGCCGCGGGAACGGCGTTGCAAACGGCCGATTACCCCATTGGACAGCCGCAGACCGCGTGCGCACAATGGTCGCGTCCATGGATATCGACGGACCGAACCCCGAAGCGCCGCGACTCCGTGCCCACGTCGAGATGCTCGCCGGCACCATCGGGGAGCGCAACGTCTGGCGCTACGACGCTCTGCAGAGAGCCGCGGAGTACATCGAGGATCAGTTCACGCGCAACGGATACGAGCCTCGGCGCCAGACCTACGACGTCTCTCGCGTGCCCGTCAGCAACATTGAAGCAACCCTGGCTGGCACCACACGCCCTGACGAAATCGTCGTCCTTGGCGCCCACTACGACACGGTCTCAGGTTGCCCCGGAGCGAATGACAACGGCACGGGCGTGGCGGCGCTGCTCGAGCTATCGCGCCGTTTCGCCGGACGTCCGCGAGCACGGACGATTCGCTTCGTCGCATTCGTCAACGAAGAGCCGCCGTTCTTCCATACCCCACAAATGGGGAGCCTCGTCTACGCCCAGGCCGCCAGGGCGCAGCACGACAACATCGTCGCCATGCTTGCGCTCGAGACGATGGGGTACTACTCGGATGCGAAAGGGAGCCAGCGGTACCCAGCGCCGATCGCGATGATGTATCCGGACGTCGGCAACTTCATCGGCTTTGTCGCCAACGTCGCGTCGGCGCGGCTGATGCTGCGGGCCCGGCGCGCGTTCAGGGAGCGGACGGCGTTTCCGCTCCAGTCCGCGGCCGCGCCATCCACGATCCCGGGGGTTGGCTGGTCGGATCAGTGGTCGTTCTGGGAAGCCGGTTATGCGGGAATGATGGTGACCGACACCGCGCCGTATCGATATCCCTGGTATCACACGCCGGACGACACGCCGGACAAGATCTCGGCCGACAAGGTCGCGCACGTCGTCGACGGCTTGGAGCACGTCGTCGCCGTGCTGACAGGGGTGAAGCAGCCCTGAAGGGCTGCGCTACAACGTTCGATGTGCGAGGTATCAGTTACGAGGTGTAGCGCAGCCCTTTAGGGCTGCCTTCCCTGAGGCTACACGTTCAGCGCGGCCAGCGGATGATCGATGCTGACCTCGTGCTCCATCCCCTGCTCGTCCGCGCTCACGCCGCCGACAAGCTGCGCCATCAGCGCGGCAAAGATCGTCGCAACGGCACGAATCGGCTTGGTCAGCCGCCGTCCCTGCTGGAGCTCGATCGCCAGCACGCCGGCGGATCCACCCGGCGCCATCAGCGGAAGCACCAGAGCGGCACTGCACTGATCGCCGCCGTTGATGATGCACGGCTGGCCGGAGCGGAAGGCAGCAGCGGTGGCGTTGTCATCGTCGCGGCACACCCCGGGCAGCTGGGCGACGACGCGACTCGAGTAGCCGTGGGTCATGGCGGCTCGCAACTCCTTGCCGCCCGCGTCCCAGACCCAGACGATCAGGCCGCTCGCGTCCATCATCCGCGCGGCCTCTCGCAGTAGCCGTGGCACCTCGTCGGCGCGGTCAACCCGCCCGAACTCGGTACAGAGCTGGGCAAAGGCCATGAAGTCGGGGCCGGCGACGGGCGGCTCGGCGGCTTGCTTCCTCCGGTCCCCCTTCCGCCTGGACAAGGTGATAGGCGGGCGCGGGTCCTCGACTGGCGCCGGGACGGACACGTCCATCCGAAGCGGCTGCTCGTCGAAGGCCGGCTCTGGGGCCGGAATCGGCGGGGCCGCAGACGGCGTGGACGCGGACGTCGGGGCCGTAGAAGGCTGGGCTGAAGCCGACATAGCGGCACCAGCCGGACGGGCAACGGGCAACGAAACGGGCTGGTGCTCCCCAGGTGCAGCGGTTCGGGCGAATCCGAGCGACGCCATTAGCGTCCGGAACGGGCTGTTGGCCTTGCCGTTTGCACCTTCACGCTCGATAGCGGCCGCGATCGCGGCGGCGGACGCGACGTCTACCGGTGAGGGGTGGGCTTCGGCGAACTCGCGGACGGTCGTGTCCGGGTCCAGGCCGAGCGCGTTCGCGTACGAGCGGATAAAGGCGCGGCGGAAGATGCCGGCCGGCCAATGCGATATGTCGTCGCGCTCGAGATCCTCGAGCAGCGACAACTTGATTTTTGTCTGTTCGGCGATCGTGACCAGAGCAACGTTTTGCTCTTCACGGTGCCGGCGCAGTCGGGCGCCAAAACTTTCGTGCATACGCACACCTCGGCTGGGGCTACGAAATTGCGAACGCAGTGTCGCGATGGGAAAAAGCTAGAAATCGTGTGTGTTCAGCGTCCATGAGGGACGGTACCGCGCAACCCCTGGCGAGGCGGCCCTGAAGCGGTTGAGGACGATGAACGTGCGAGCGAGAGTAACAACATGAGCGCGGCAGTTCAAGGCTCAAACGTAACTCAGCCGAAGTTTTTCGCAGTGAATCCGGCGCCCGGGCGACCCGAACCCGGCCGTTCGGCGCTCGACCTGGAGCGTACATGCCACTAGACTGGGGCCTCTCCGAGAGGTCCCTATGATCAAGAAGATCGCGATTGGCTGCGGGCTCGCCTTGCTGCTGACCGGCATCGCCGCCGGCGGCCTGGGGTTCTACGCGTACCGGCAGGTGTCTGGCACCTTGACCCAGTTCGCAGCCCTGTCCGAGACTCCCGCACTCGAGAAATCCGTCCGCAACCAGGAGATCTTCGTGCCGCCGGCATCGGAGGAGATCACTGACGCCCAGATCGAGAAGCTGGTCAAGGTCCAGGCCGACGTCAGGAAGCGCCTCGGCGATCGCATGACCGCCTTCGAAGCGCAGTACAAAAGTCTTGCCGACAAGAAGGAAGCGTCGCTGACCGACGGTCCGAAGATCCTGCAGGCCTACGCCGATCTCGCCTCCGCCTGGATTGACGCGAAGCGCGGGCAGGTCGAAGCGCTCAATGCCACCGGCCTGTCGCTCGACGAATACCGCTGGATTCGCGACCAGTCGTACCGGGCCCTCGGGCAACCGTTCGTAGACATGGACCTCGGCAAGATCGTGGAGAGCGCCAAGAGCGGGGTCGAGTCCGGCCTCGGCGAGTTGCGCGGCGCGGTCGGTCCTGAGGGTCCTGCCGTCAACCAGGCGCGCGTGGCCAGGTTCAAGCAGCTGCTGCAGGACAATCTCGCCCTCGCCTCGTTCGGTCTGTAGGACAGCGCGGCGCCGATGATGCACGTCCACCGCTACGGCACGGGACCTGACGTGTTCTTCGGCCTGCACGGCTGGTCCGGCAACCACCTGACCTACGCGCCGCTCGTGCCGTTCCTGCCGCCATCGGTGAGCTTCTACTCCGCCGACCTGCCCGGCTATGGACGATCACCGCGTCCTGCATCGTGGTCCGGCGAGGCCATCGGTGAAGCGATCGCGGCCGAACTCCGAAGGCTCGATGCGCGCCACGTCACCCTCGTCGGCAACTGCAGCGGCGCCATCTTCGGACTGGTCGCCGCGAGCATCGAGAGCGCGCGTGTGCGCCGGATCGTGCTGATCGACCCGTTCGCGTTCTGCCCCTGGTATTTCAAGGTGTTCGTGCATCCCCAGTTCGGGCGGGTCGTGTACCGAGGCACGTTCGCGAATCCGGTCGGCCGGTGGATAACCAACGCTTCATTGCGGAGTCACCGCACCTCCAACACGCACCTGACCAGCTCGTTCAGCGAACTCGATCACGAGGTGTCGATTCGCTACCTGGAAATGCTGGACGCGATGGGGGCTATCTCTCGCTTCAGGAGCCTGGATGCGGATATCGAGATCATCTTCGGCGATCGAACCTTTGGCGCGGTGAAGGAATCCGTCACTCAGTGGCAGGCGCTCTGGCCGACGGCGCGGCAGTGGCGTGTCGCCGCCGGGCACCTGCCGATCGAAGAGGCCACCGCGGAACTTGCCGCGATCCTCTTCAAGACGCGCAGACTCGAAGGGGTAGACCTCAGAACCGGAAGTTGATGCCGACCTGGGCATTGACGAAAACGGGCCTGAAGGTCACCGGCGCCACCTCGGCCAGCAGGTCGTCGATCAGGTCGTCGCCGTCGTCGCTCGCGAAGCGCAGATCGTAGTCGCCGAAGTAGAAACCTCGTACTTCGGCCACGAAGGCGACGCGAGTCCCGATGCGGACGCCGGCGCCACCGTTGAGGCCGAAGCGATGGCCACTCTGCCCGGGCGAGGCGCGCAGCTGCAGGCTCGCATCGAAGTCCGGTAACGCCGGAACGCCCGGCGCATCGACCGCCAGCGGAATGCTGCCGCTGATCTTGATGTCGGGCAGGTAGCTCAGGCCGCCAGACGCGACGAGGGCGACTCGGCCCGTCGTCATGAACCGTCCGTTCAGCGAGAGCAGCGGGATCCGGTCGGCGTCGAACCTGCCGTCCCCAAGGATGATGCTGGCGGTCAGGCCTTCAAAGGGGAAGGACGTGCCGCGCAGGTCATACCGCGCGCCGCTGAACTCGAGGCCCACCTGCGTGGCGTCGAGGCGGCCTTCGATCCCAAGCCTGCCGAACGACACGCCGACGATGCCACCAAATACGCCGCCGCCGTCGGCGCCGATCTCCGGAGATCTGGGGACCGTCACCTCGACGCCAGGGATCGACGGATTGCGCACCGGGAACCGCTCATCGTAGGTCGGGAACGCCAGTCCTCCGAAGATCGTCGCATCAACCGCCTGGGCGGCGGCCGCGCCGGCCGTTGCGAGGGTGATTAGTAGTGCGTGAGCCGCCACCACTAGCGCCTGCTGAAGCCTTCGATGCCGCATGCCCGATCATCGCATCAGTCTTGACATGACCGCCACCGCTGTATGATTCCCCTCCGGACGATGGAGCCCATCAAGGAAGGCCTCCGGCTCGGACGTTACGAAATCCGCTCCAGGCTCGGGTCTGGCGGGATGGGCGAGGTCTACCTCGCTGACGACACCCAGCTCGGCCGGCATGTTGCGCTGAAGTTCCTTCCTGCAGAAACATCGACCGACCCCCACGCGCGAGCCCGGCTGATTCGCGAAGCGCGCGCCGCCGCCACGCTCGACCATCCCTACATCTGCTCCGTGTACGAAGTGGGCGAAGCCGACGGGCTGCTCTTCATCGCGATGCAGTACGTGGATGGCGAGACGCTCGAGACCCGACTGCGCAGGAGTCCGCTCGGTCTTGGCGAGACGTTGTCGATGGCGGTGCACATCGTTGACGCCCTGACCGAAGCACACAGTCACGGCATCCTGCATCGCGACATCAAGCCGGCCAACATCATGGTGACGCGCCGCGGCGAGGCCAAGGTCATGGACTTCGGGCTCGCCAAGCCGACGCACCTCGAAGCGTCCGCAGGCGAGACTCGCACCGTCTCCGTCCTGAGCACGCCCGGAGCCATGATCGGCACACTGCCCTACATGTCGCCCGAACAGGTTCGCGGTGAGGCCCTGGATCCGCGCAGCGACCTGTTCAGTGTCGGCGTCGTCCTCTACGAGCTGCTCGCGGGTCGTCGTCCGTTCGACGACTCCAACCCCGCCGCCGTCGCGTCAGCGATTCTCACGCGCGAGGCGCCGCCGGTCGCGCGCTTCGCACCAGACACGCCGGCGGAGCTCGAGCGGATCGTCGCCAAGGCGCTGAAGAAAAATTCCGAAGAGCGCTACCAGACGAGCAAGGACCTGCTGATCGATCTTCGCGCGCTGAAGGAAGACTACGATTTCAACCGCCGCCTCGAGCGCTCGTCCGGCGAGTCTCAGGAGTCGCATCCTCCAACACCGGCATCCGCTGGTTCGCACGGTTCGGCAACTCCAGCTCCCTCACCCCCGCCGAGCGCACCAACGCCGATGCCGGTGCCAGCGCGCAGCCGTTCACGCGGCGTACTCCTCGCAGGAGTCGCTGCGTTACTGGTCGCGCTCGCCGCCGGGGGCTGGTTCTTCTGGAAAGCGTCCAAGGTGCGCTGGGCCGAGGCGCAAGTGCCGCAGATCGTCAACCTCGCCGAGGGATCGGCATTTCTTCGAAGCCTACGATCTTGCTGTGCAGGCGGAGCCGTACTTGCCGCGAGAATCGGCGGTCACGACCTTGATGCGAACAATCTCGGACACCATCTCGGTCGAAACGGATCCCGCCGGCGCCAGCGTCTATCTGCAACGCTACGATCCAGATCCGGCGAAGGGCCTTCCGCCACGCCAGCTGGCCGGCACGACACCCCTGGTGAATCAACGGATCGCGCGCGGCCACTACATCCTCTCGATCGAGAAGAACGGCTTTGCCCCGGCCGAATTGACCGTCTCCGGGATCCTGAGACTCATCGGCCAGCTGACGATCACACCGCCGCCGATCACGGTGAAGCAGCGGCTGCTGCCGGCCGACGCCATGCCGGCGCGGATGGTGTTCGTGCCCGGTGGCGAATACCGGCTCGTGGGATGGGAGCGACCCACAGATCGACGGGTCATGCTGCACGACTACTTCATCGACAAATTCGAAGTGTCCAACCAGGAGTTCAAGGAGTTCATCAGCGCCGGTGGCTACGTCAAGCGCGAGTTCTGGGTGGACCAGGTCGTGAAGGACGGAAAACCGATCGATTGGGAAGCGGCGATGAGATTGTTCGTGGATCGGACCGGTCTGCCGGGGCCGCGCGAGTGGTCCAGCCAGGGCTTTGCCGACGGCCAGGCCGACCACCCGGTGACCGGTGTTTCCTGGTACGAGGCGGGGGCGTATGCGAAATACCGAGGCAAGCGGTTGCCGTCGCTGTACGAATGGGAGAAGGCCGCTCGCAGTGGAAACCGTGGGCCCGGTGGCCTGCCGTTCATGCCGTGGGGTGTCTTCTTCCCGGGCGATACCCTGGCGCATCGCGCCAACTTCGCCGGCGCCGGTCCGGTACCGGTCACGTCAATGCCCTTCGGCATGAGTCCGTTCGGCGCCTACAACATGGCCGGCAACGTCGCCGAGTGGACTCGCAATGACAGCTCCGATGGATTCATCGCTACGGGAGGGGCGTGGGGAGATCCAACCTACACCTTCGGCCAGTCAGCCGGACGACCCGGCACGTTCAGCTCCAGCAAGCTCGGATTCCGTCTCGCCCGGCACGATGGCAGCGACACCGGTGACCAGGGCGGCGCGCGCATCGAGGTCACGCACCGAGGTTCCCATCTACACGCGATCGAGCGCAACGGAGTTCAGACGCGGCCGCGCAGGCGTACGACTACGCGAAGACACCACTCGACGCCCGGGTCGAAGAGACGAAGGAGCTGCCGGAGTGGACGAGAGAGAAGATCTCGTTCAACGGTGGGAACAAGGGTCGCGCCATCGCCTACCTCTATCTTCCGCGCCACGTCGCGAGACCGCTCCAGGTGCTTCATTACGTCCCGGCTGGAGACGTGAACGGTGGATTCCGATCGTTGAGCGAATCGATGGACGAACGGATGGCGCCATACGTGCGGTCGGGCCGGGCCGCCTTCGGCGTCGTCCTGCACGGCTACATGGAGCGCCTCAAGACGGACTCCACGCCGCTCGATCCGGCGACCATCGAGTATGTCGAGCACATCGTGAACCGCGTCACCGACCTGCGACGCGGACTTGACTACCTGGAGACGCGGGCCGACATCGACAAGGACCGGATTGGATTCATGGGTCCCAGCGCCGGGGCCCAGATCGGGTTGATCCTGACCGCGGTCGAGGACCGCTACCGTGGCGTCGTCATGGTCGGCGCCGGGTCTGCCCCGGCGGGGGACGGCGTTGCCGGCTGCCGAACCCGCCAACTTTGCTCCGCACATCCGCGCGCCGAAGTTGATCGTCCAGGGGACCTTCGACGAGGATACGCCGCTCAGAACCGCGTCCGACCCGCTGTTCAACCTGATGGTCGAGCCGAAGAAGCGCGCGCTCTACGAGGGTGGCCACGTCCCGACGGTCGACGTGCTCCTGAAGCTCACCGCCGAATGGCTCGACGAGACCCTCGGCCCTGTTAGGCGCTAACGCTGAGAGTGCGGGCGACTAACGCTGGAAGTGCGGGGCGCTGGCGCTCTGGTGCGGGGCACCGACGTTGGAGGTGCCGGGCGCTAACCGCACCTCAGCGATTAATCCCCACTCCGCACCCCCAGCGTGAGTTCCCCGCACCCTTGGCGTGAGCGCCGTCAGCGTCAGTGCTCGCAGCGTCAGTTCCGCGCGTGCCTGACCGGGTCGGCAGGGAAGCGCACGCACGGTTCCGGCTGTCCGCACCCTCAACCGTCAGTGCCCCGCACCCTCAGCGTCAGACCCCGCACCCTCAGCGTCAGTGCCCCGCACCCTCGGCGTCAGTGCCCCCGCACCCTCAGCGTCAGTCCGCCCGCACCCTCGGCGTAAGATGTTTCTGTCATGAGTCTGCGCACCCGCCTGGTCCTCGCGTTCTTCACGCTCTCGGTGGTTCCGATGGCCGCCGTGACCTTCTACTCATACACGACGAACGTCGAGGCCCTGCGCGTCGCGGCCCAGCGCGAAGCCGACCTGCTGGCCGGCGAACTGGGCCAGCGCATGCAACTGGTCACGGCGCAGCTCTCTGAGCGGGTCGGCCACTTGATGGACATCGCCGAACTGCAGGCGGCGGCCGATGCGGCGGCGAAACAATCCGTCGTGGTTGCTGCCAATGCAACCGCCACCGCGACGCCAGTGGTTGCGGCGCCCGCCGCGCCGGAGCCGGGTGTCTACACGTTCAGCACGCAGGCGACGCTGAGCGACCAGATCGCGACCTCTCTCGGGCAGACCGCGATGCTGCTGAACAACGTGCGGATGTCGAACATGCGCCCGCCCGGTCCGCCGCGCGGCAACGGCCGGGGCTTTCCGCCGCCACCCGGCGCCATGCCGCTCCCCCCGGCACCGGCTGGCGCGAATCCACCTTCGGCGCCGGACGGCGCCGGTCAAGGTCGGCGGCCGCGTCCGTCACCCCAGGGCGATCGGCTCCGCCTGCCCGGCCAGCCCGCCGCGATTCCCGGTTCCGCCGTCGTCGGTGACGGTCAGCGGAACCGCCGCGGTACCCGTGACGCCGGCTGCTCCCCTGCCACCCTGCACCCCCGCCGGCGACACAGGTCGGGGCTGCACCCCCTGCATCCGCGGCCGGACCATCCGCGACGGCCAATCCGTCCGCGCCGGCTTCAGTGGTCACGGTCACTCCGACGACGGATGCGAGCGGGAATCTGACCATCGACATCGCGCCGCTTCGGCGCAGTCTGTTCCGGCAGGTCCTGCCGGAGGGCAAGCGCTACGAGGACTTGACGCCGGAGGATCGGCAGCGCCTGGCGGCGGAAGTGAATCAGCGGCTGCTCGGGATCCAGCAGGGGATCCAGATCGGCGCCGCGGAACTCCAGAAGCGCGCCATCGAAGTCGAGAAGGAGGCGGCCGCCAAGGCTGTCGCGGTCACACCGGCTCCTGCCGCGCCCGCGGCGCCTGCGAAACCAGCGGCGCAGCCGGCACCGGTAGCCGCGGCCAAACCCTCCGAGTTGAAGCGGCGCGCGTCACTCACGGGCAACAACATCGCGGTGAACGTCGAGCGGAACGGACAGGTCGTTCGCTCGATGAACGCCGAACTCAACTTGCCGAACGTTCTCGGGCTGGTGTTCTCAACCACCCAGCGGGATCGCGGCGAGGTCCCGTTCGCGGTCGCGAAGGACGGCACCATCTACGCACGAACTGAAGCCGACAAGGCCCAGGTGGCGGGGTTCGGCGATGTCGCAAAGCCGGGCGGTCCGGCGGTCGTCGGCAAGCCTGACTGGATCGTCGTCACCACCGAGGACAAGTCCGGGTCCGGCTTGCGTCTCGGCGTCGCGCGTCCGGTTGGCGATTCGCTGGCGACCCTGCGCCGTGCCGCGGCGCGGAACGCCGGCCTCGGGCTCCTCTTCATCGCCGTGGCACTGGTCGGGATCGTGCCGCTGTCGGCGCATCTCACGAGGAACCTGAGCGCGCTCAGCGAAGGCGTCCGCCGGATCGCGCAGGGTGACTACCATGCGCGCGTGCCGGTCAGATCGAATGACGAAGTGGGGCAACTGGCGCGCGCGTTCAACCAGATGGCAACCGACGTCGAGCGCCACGAGAACACCGCCGTCGAGCAGGAGCGCATCCGGCGCGAGCTGGAGCTGGGCCGCCAGATCCAGCACGAGATGCTGCCGCACGGACCTCTGAACCTCGGGCTCACACAGGTGCAGGGCGTCTCCGTCCCGGCACGCGAAGTCGGCGGCGACTTCTTCAACTACTTCGTGCTGGACGACGGGCAGATTGCGCTGCTGATGGGTGACGTGTCGGGCAAGGGCGTTGGCGCCGCGCTGCTGATGGCCAATATCCAGGCCTCGCTCAAGATCCGCCTCGCGCTCGGACAGAACCTCGCGGCCGTGGCCGACGCGCTCGATCGCGACATCGAGGCCGGCTCACCTGGTTCCGTTTACGCGACGTTGTTCATCGGTGTGCTCGATCCGGTGACGCGACGCCTGCGCTACGTGAACGCAGGGCACAACCCGCAGTACGCGCTGCGGCGCGCTGGCGGACTCGAACGCATGCACGCCACCGGTTTCCCGGTCGGACTGATCGCCGGTCACGGCTACACCGAGCTCTCCGTCCAGCTCGCCGCCGGCGATCTGCTGTTCTTCTACACGGACGGCTGCGTCGAGGCCGAGAACGAACAGGGCGAGATGTTCGGCGTGGAACGGCTGGAGCCGATGCTGCTCGAAGCCGTGCAGTCAGCCGATCCGCTCCAGCGCATCGAGCGGGCGATGGCGGCCTACCGCGGCACCTCGGAGCCGCTGGATGATGCGACGCTGATGACGGTGAAGGTGGGATAACCCGTGGCGACGCACGATTTGCAGCAGACGGTCTCGCTCCTGTCACGCACGCCGGCAACGCTCGACGCGCTGTTGCGTGATCTTCCGGACGGATGGACGAGACAGGGCGAAGGTCAAGGCACCTGGAGCGCCTTCGACATCGTCGGCCACCTGATTCACGGGGAACGCACGGACTGGATGGTGCGCGTCAAAGGCCTGATGCAGTTCGGGCCGTCCCACACATTTGAACCGTTCGACCGCGCCGGACATGCACGTGGGATCGAAGATCTGTCGCTGGCGCAGCTGCTGGACGAGTTCGCGCTGTTACGGGCCGACAATCTGCGCGAGCTGCAGCGGCTGAATCTGCAGCCGGCCGACATGAGCCGGCAGGCGCGGCATCCTGCGTTCGGACCGGTCACGCTCTCCGAGTTGCTCGCCACCTGGGCGGCGCACGACCTGACCCACCTGCATCAGATAGCCCGCGTCATGGCGCATCAGTACCGCGACGCCGTCGGTCCGTGGCAGAAGTACCTCGGCGTCCTGCACTGCGACGGCCACAGCGCCTCCTCGTAACAAGCGGAGCGGATTTCCGGCAGCCCTGAAGCTGCGCTACGTTGAGGTGTAGCGTCAGCTCCACCAATTCTCAGAAATTGAAGACGTAGAAGTAGCGGCTGCCGATGCCCTGGGCGCGGCCCTGGCTGTCGCGGACGATCCACGAGATGGTGTGCTGGCCATTCTCGAGCGTGCGGGTGTCGAGCACGTAGTAGCCCACCGCGGCGCTGCCATTCGTGTAGATCGAGAACAGTGAGGCGATGTCCTCGCGATAGAGCCCGTAGACGGGGTGGCCTGCGAAGGCCCCGTCGATGATCACGTCAATCGTCGTTCCGTCGGCCGCAATCGTCGCCGTTCCTGGCGTCACTGCCCAGCCCCAGTTGTAGATCACGCCTGAGACCGTCTCACCCTGCCCCGGCGTATCGATCGCGCCGAACGGCAGGCCAGCCGATGCATTATCGATCTGCACCGATCGCGTACCGATCAAGGCGCTATTGCCTTCGACGTCCACCGCGATTGCGTGCAGACGAAAGGTGCCGTTGCCGCCATTTGGCAGCATGTTGGTCAGCACCATCAGGCCCCACCCGGCCCGTGACGAAAACGGCGCGGTGGGAAATACGGCCTGCACATCAGGACGTGCACCGGCAACGAACGTTGCCTCGCCGAGATACACCGGTCCGCCTTCGTTCCCGACCGGATCGCGATAGATCTCGACGCGCGCCACACCTACGTCGTCCAGCGCCCAACCGGTCACCGGCATCGCCCCCGAGATATTCATCGCACCATCGCTGGGGGTGTCGAGGCTGCCGAACGGTGGTTGGGAAACGCCGCCGGCCTGCGTCAGCGTGACCTGCTGTCCCTCGAGTGTCAGCGTCGCAGTGCGTGAGTACGGGAAGACGTTCGGATCCACGGTGACGTCGATGACGCCTGTACCCGGGCCCTGCGGCGTGGCCGTCGCCCACGTCGCGTCGGTCACCAGCTTCCCAGTCGCAGTTGCTCGTGACCCTGACCTGGCCCGTGCCACCGGTGACCGGGAAGGACAGGAAGTTTGAGTCCAGGCGGTAGCGGCATTCCCGCGCGGTTGCGGGCGTGCTGGTCATGCGAACCCCGGCACTCCCGAGCACGTGGACGCCGATCAATGCCTTCAGATCGAGATCGACACCGACGAGAAGCTGGTGCGGGACTGGAGCGGTACCCGTGACGAGTGCGAAACCGCGAGAGCCGCCCTGCGGCACCGTGAGATCGGTGCCGCGGGAAGGCAGCTCCACGACCACGTCGGACCACTCCGAGTTCAGCGAAAAGCGTTTGATGGTGCGATCGTCGATGGCGAGCAAATCGACGCCAGACACTTCCACCGGACCAGCGGCGATGGTTCCTGCCGAATAGTCCGCCAGGACGGTCAGGGAGGCGGCATCGAACGTCACGCGCCGGCTGGATCGCGGCTCGAATGGCGATTGATACAGGGCGTGCACCCGGCTTCCATCCGCCGACAGAGCGAGCCCGCCGGGCTCGCGCTGTTGCCGGACGTCGGTGGCCATCACATCCAGCGTCGAGAGTTCGACTGACGTCAGGCGGGCGGTGTAGACGAACGCGAAATGAGTCGGATCGAGTCCAAACAGCACGACACGTTCAGGATCGCTGGATATCACCACGTGCCGGACACCGGGCAGGATGCCGGCCGACTGCACGATCGTTCTCGAAGCGGTGTCGAACACGCCGAGCGTGCCTTTCCACGCGGTCGTTCCGAACGAGGCCGTCGTCGCGATCACAACCTTCGCACCGTCTGGCGACACCGCTATCGGGCCGGCGTTTTCACCCGTCGGAAACGTCCCCAGCAGTCGGTGCCGGCGTGCGTCGAAGATCGTGATCGAACCCTGGATGGTCTGGATCGATTGAGAGTTGATTGTCTTTGCCGCCGAGACGTAGAGGTAGGCGCCGTCCGGCGACACGGCAATTCCGGCCGGCGTCGTTTCCGCGGGCAGAAGCAGGCGATCCACAAGCGCGGCGGTGGTCGCGTCATAGATGTTGAGCGCCGGCGCGCAGGGATAGGCGTCGCAGAGGGGTCCGGCAACCGCGGCGTAGACGAAGCGGGCCGGTTGCGCGTATCCGGGGGAAACGAAAAACGGGAACCCGCACAAGGCGACGACGATGACGAGTAGACGCAGCCGCGGTGTGGTTATGGCAGGTTCGGTCGACGAAGGCACACCAGTACCATGACCGAGAAGGCCCGACTACTTCAACTCGGAGTGGACGGCCAAGCTGGACTGCAGCGACAGGGCTCTCTCGACGACACGCTGCAGCATCGCCGGGTAGTGCGCGATCCGGCCGGCGTCCCCCTTGATCGACACCGACGCCACGCGCTTCCCATCCTCTGACGGCAAGGCGGCGCTGCCAATCGCGATGAATCCATGACCGAGCCCTAGATCCGTCATCGGCGCGACGAAGACGCGGGCCTCGCGCACGATCGTCACGCACAAGGATCCGAAGGTGTCGTCGAGCGACGCTGGATTCGAACGCACGACGGTCGCGTGTGCCCACGGGGGGAGCAGTCCCGCCGTCTGCATCCCGATGCGGATCGGGCTGGTGCGGGTTCGTGACGCCGTGATGAGCCGGTTGAACTCCCGCGCAAACTCCACAAAGCCGCCCCAGGGTCCGGTACCGGTCGCGTAATCGGCCGGACGAAGGGCCACCACATCGACGTCCCGCTCGTATCCACCGGACGATTGAACGTCCACGGTGGAAGCGATCCGCACGCCGCTGAACTCGGGCTCCTGGCTGAGGAGCCAGGCGATGAGCGCACCGAACGTCACATCGCCGCCAATGGCGGGCGAGTGCTCTTCCGTCAGCCGGCGGCGCAGGGCAAGCACCGGCGACAGGTCCACGAACCCCACGAGATGGTCGACCTCTCGCTCGCCGGGTGCGTGGCACACGTGCGGACCTGTGAACGCCATGCCCGTGGGGACGGCAGGGAACGTCACGGCCTCCGTTCCCCACGCACGTTCCAGCCGCCCGAGAAGATCCTGCAGCGGTACGCCGTCAAGGCCGACGTGATGCGCGCTGACCCAGAGATCGACGAGACGACCGTCGCCACTGGCCCGCGCCACGCATGACAGATAGCCGAAGCCGAGCGTGCGTCGCGATACGAAGTGCGGAGGGCAGAACCTGGCCGCGGGGTCGGACGTATCGAGCGGCTCGAACGACAGGCAGCAGGCCGACAGAATGCGGTTCACGTAGGCCTGACCGTCAGCGGCCGCGCCGAGTGTCTGCCGCACATACTCCGCCAGCCGTCCGGGCCGCTGCACCTCGGGCAGACCGGCGGTCCTGTTGTAGGCGGCGACGATCGCCTCGTGAACGCGCGTCCGCAGTTCGGGCGCCGGTATCGCGGGAGTAGCGTCTGCCAGATGCGGCTCTATCGCCTGGAGTGTGCCGGCGCCTGCGAAGCGGAGAAGGACGACGTCAACGTGGGCAATCGCGCGGCGGATCGTTACGTGCTTGCGCCACTCGAGCGCGAAATGGGCGTCCGGCTCGGTTGCCAGGAACGCCCGGAGCGCGCGCGCCGTTGCCGTCTCGAGGCCGTCCTGCTGATCGCCAGGCGGCACCCTGAGACCGAAGGCCGACAGGGCAAATCGGGTCGATTCCGATCGCAGGAGGATACCGACGGTCCGGCGCCAGCCTTCAGGGGCCTGCCTGACGCCGAGCCCGATCATGGCCTTGCCCGCGATCACCGACGCCAGCGCGGCGAGGCTCGCTCCAGCCCTGGCCAGCGGTCCGGGCCGCTCCGGCGCGTGCTGTCTGTGGTCAGTGGCGGTCATTCTTGCCGTTAGAGTCTCCCATGTGACGCTCGCGGGGCGACTATAATACGCGGGCATCCGGGTCCCCCAGCAATTCATGCAACCGACTACGATCCTGCACTATCGCGTCGAGGAGATGATCGGCCGCGGCGGCATGGGCGAAGTCTATCGAGCCTTCGACACGCGGCTCCAGCGCCCGGTCGCCATCAAGCTGATGGCCGACACCGGGAAAGAGGTGGAGCAGGCCGTTCAGCGCTTTCTGCGCGAAGCGCGCGCAGCCTCCGCGCTCAACCACCCCAACATCGTTGTCGTCCACGACATCGGCGAGACCGCCGAGGGCCGGCACTACATCGTGCAGGAACTGATCAACGGTCACACCCTGCGCTCGCAGATGATGGGCCAGATCCCGCTGCCGACGATCATCGACGTCGCCCGGCAGGTGTCGCGCGCGCTCGCGGCCGCCCATGCCGCCGGGATCGTGCACCGCGACATCAAGCCGGAAAACATCATGGTGCGCGCCGACGGCTACGCCAAGGTGCTCGACTTCGGCCTGGCGCGCGTGCCGGAAGTCGAAAACTCGGATGCGACGACGCACAGCGGTCATGAGACGACCTCCGGCGTCCTGGTCGGCACGATGGCCTACATGTCGCCCGAGCAGGCCCGCGGCGCTGCCGCGGGGGCGCCGGCCGATATCTTCGCCCTCGGGATCACGCTCTACGAGATCGTGGCCGGACGCCGGCCGTTCGTCGCCCCGACGATGCCGGCGGTTCTGGTCTCGATCCTGATGGACGAGCCGATTCTTCTGAGCCAGCTGGCACCGGCCGTGCCGCCGCGACTGGAGCGCCTCGTGCACCGGATGCTCGCGAAGGATCCGGACAGCCGTCCATCAGCCGGCGAGGTTGAAGAGGAGCTGGCACTCCTGGCCGGCGGCGACAGCCGTGGCTCCGGCACCGAGCTGAGCGCTTCGCTCGTCGAGCGCCGGACGGTTGGGCGCGAGGCCGAGCGCGAGCAACTGCGGAACGCCTACAACGAGGTGCGGAACGGGAAGAGCCGGACCGTGACCGTGATGGGTGAACCCGGGATCGGCAAGACGGCGCTCGTCGAGGACTTCCTGACCGAGCTCACCCACCTGCCCGAGCGCCCGATCGTCATCCGCGGACGGTGTTCCGAACGACTCGCCGGCGCTGAGGCCTACTTGCCCGTTCTCGAGGCGCTCGACAACCTCCTGCACGGGACGACCTGGAGCACGGTGCACTCGCTGATGAAGAGCGTGGCGCCAAGCTGGTACGTGCAGGTCGCCCATGCCGCCGCGAGCCATGACTCGGTGGCCCGGGTGCGCGAGGAAGCGCCGGCGCTCTCGCAGGAGCGCATGAAGCGCGAGCTCGGCGCCCTCATGCAGGAAGCGTCGCGGGTGCGCCCGTTCGTCCTCTTCCTCGACGATCTGCACTGGGCAGACGTCTCGACCATCGACGTCCTCAACTATCTCGCCGGGCGCTTCGACCAGATGCGCGTGCTCATCCTCGCGACGTATCGCCCCGCCGACATGACGCTGGCGCAGCACCCGTTTCTCGCGATCCGCGACAACCTCCGCACGCACGGTGTGCTCGAAGAGATTCCGCTCGGCTTCCTCGAACGCCGCGACGTCCAGCGCTACCTGGAGGTCACGTTCCCGCAGCATCGCTTCCCGTCATCACTCGCGGAGATGATTCACGCCAAGACCGACGGCAGTCCGTTGTTCATGGCGGACGTCGTCCGCTACCTGCGCGATTCGAACAGTCTCGTGCAGAAGGAGGACGGTACCTGGGTGCTGGCGAGGTCCGAGGCCGATGCGTTCCAGGAGCTGCCGGCATCGATCCGCAGCATGATCGCCCGGAAGATCGAGCGTCTCTCTGAAGCGGACCGCAAACTCCTGGTCGCAGCCAGCGTGCAAGGCCACCAGTTCGACTCCGCCATCGTCAGCGAGGCGCTCGAAATGGATCCCGCGGACGTCGAGGACAGGCTCGACGCGCTGGAGCACACTTACGTCTTCGTCAATCGTGTGAAGGAACACGAGTTTCCGGACTTCACACCATCGCTGCAGTACCAATTCGTGCACGCGCTCTACCAGAACGCGCTCTACGCCTCTCTGCAGCCGACGCGCCGGGCGTCACTCAGCGGCAAAGTCGCCCGATCACTGGTTGAGCATCACCGCAGTGAGCATGCCGTCATTGCCGGGCGCCTTGGCGCGCTGTTCGAAGCCGCACGCGATTTCGGTGCGAGCGCGCAGTACTTTCTCGAGGGCGCTCGCCATGCGGTAGGCCTGTTCGCCTTCCGCGAGGCGCTGTCGCTTGCCGAACGCGGCCTCAGCGTCCTGCGCGGAATGCCCGAAGGCACCGAGCGCAGGCAACACGAGCTCGGGCTGCAGATGGTACGGGGCCTGGCCCTCCGCATGATGAAGGGATGGGCGAACCCGGAGATTGAACCGGTCTTCGCGCGGGCTCGCGAACTGTGCCATCAACTCGACGACGCCCCTGAGCTTTTCCCGGTGCTCTGGGCGATCACGCTCTTCCACGCGATCAGGGGCGACCTGCGGCAGTACCGCCGTCGCGCCGACGATCTCATGGAGGAAGCGGTGCGCTCGAACAACCCCGTCTCTCTGATTGGCGCCCATCACCTGCTCGGCGTGTGTCTCGAGTTCGAGGGGAACATCGTCGAGTCGAGCCGGATCCTGAACCGGGGCCGTGAGCTGCACGACCCGGAACAGCACCGCTTCTACACCGCCATCTACGGACTCGACCCCGGGATGATCGCCCGCGCCATGTCCAGCCGGGCGCTGTGGATCCTCGGCCATCCCGATCAGGCTGAGGAACGCGCGCGTGAGACGGTCGAACTGGCGCGATCGCAGCGCCAGCCCGTGACGCTCGTGTTCGCGCTGCTGGTCAAGCAGGGGATTCACCTGGTCCGCGGCGAAGCCGAGGACGCGCTCGCGATGGGTAACGAAGTGGTCGCGCTCTGCAGCGAGTACGGCCTCCCGCAGGAGCGCGAATGGAGCCGCGCGTTCCAGGGCGCCGCCCTCGCATCGCTCGGCCGGCTGGATGAAGGGATCGAACAGCTCGCCGACAGCCTCGCGGTTCAGCAGGCGATCGGTGCCGGACTCGTGCGAAGCGCATTCCTCGCTGTCCTCGCAGACCTGCTGCGCTTTGCCGGCCGGCTGGACGAAGGGCTCAAGGCCGTGGACGAGGGCTTCGCGTATGCGGAATCGGCCGGCGAAGGCGGATACCTCGCCGAGCTGCACCGCGCGAAAGCGGAACTCCTTCGCGCCGCCGGCGACGGCGCCGCTGCAGAAACCAGCTTCAAGACGGCCGTCGAATACGCCAGCCGTCAGCAGGCGCGTGCGTTCGAACTGCGGGCCGCAACCGGCCTGGCGCAGCACCTGATCGCGTCTGGACGCGGCGCCGAAGCACGCGCCGTCCTCGAACCGATCTACGGATGGTTCACCGAAGGCCTGGCGACCGCGGACCTTGTGGCTGCGAAGGCGACGCTGGACCAGGTGCGCTAGCCCCGCTAGTCGTCAATCGCCGCTTCAAGCGGATCTCCTCCGGCAGCTTCGCCGGCCGCTCGAACTTGTAGTCCCCCGGATAGTTCTTATCGTCGAACGTCTTCAGGAACTCGATGATCTCGTAACGCTGAGCGTCATCGAGCTCGTCGTAGAACCACCACTCGTGGCCGGTGTTCCAGTTGCCGAGCAGCGACGTGTCGTACTCGAACTCGGGTGCGCCCTCCGAGGTCAGGAACCGGGGACCATCAACGACGAAACCAAGTTTCACCGGGTCGAACTCCTTGGTGCCCATCTTGAATTTTCTCGGGCGCTTCTCGGCCGACAGGAGTAGATCGTAGAGGCTCGGAACCGAACCGTTGTGAAGGAACGGGGCCGTGGCCCAGATGCCCTTCAGCGTCTTCGCCCGATAGACGCCGCGATGGCGCGTGTCGTAGAACTTCTGGTAATCGCGGAGCGGGGTCCGGTATTGCGATGTCGGCCGCACCCCGTGCGCTTCCCAGTCCGCCTGAACGTCGGGCGGCGTGCCGTTCTCGCGGTAGTAAGCCGCCTTCACCTTCTTGACGATGTCGAAGGCCGCGGTGCCGAACGGTTTCGGTCCTTCGTCAGTCATGACCATGCGCTCGAAGTTGATCGCCGTACCCGGGTCCGTCCCGACCACGTCGAGAGCAAACAGCTGGTACTCGTTGACCGTGCCGGTCTTTGTATAGGTCTCGTGGCAATTGGCGCAGGTGCGATCGAAGATCGCTTTCCCGCGCGCCGCCTTTTCCGAGTCGATCGCGCCGAACAACTCCGCCGGCCACTGGGGCGCGGTGAGCTTGTACTGCATCTCCTCCATTGCGTGCAGGTTGTCGAGACGAACCGTGCTGCTGAAACCCTTGTCGGGTTGATAGGTCGCACCGACGCCGAGCGCCTGTCCGATATTCCGTTCGATGACGGAGTTCGTGTTCGCGCCCCACTGGAACCATGACGTATGCGCCATCCCCCACAAGTGCGGGAAGCTGACCGGGGCGTCAGCCGGAAGCGTATTGATCCCCTCGGTGAAATTGGCGTTCTTGTAGGCACCGAACAGCTCGTTGCGGCCAACGCCGAAGGCATCGTTGCGGCCGTAGCCGTCGATGGTGCCGAGGGGCTGGGCCTGCACCACCATCTTCACGGCGCTGAAGCCGTGGAGCTTGTCCATCAATAGTGAGCGGTTCTTCAACGCCATGCGGAGTCCGGCGGCGACGCGCCAGAATACGCCCGGTTCTGCGGCGTCGAGCGTTTCGGTTTCGGTGTCGGGGACGTCCGGTCCGACACCTGCGGTCCTGACGATCGGGAACGGCTCCAACCGCACGAGGTTCACACGACGCCATCGGTCGAGGAACCTGGAGCGCCGTTGCCAGCTCTGCGCCGTCACCGTGGTTTCATCCACCATCGCCTTGACGAACGCGTTGATGTAGGCGCCCGACGGCCCGCCATCGATACGGAACGCGCGCCGGTTGTAATGCAGTTCAGCCACGTGGCAGGCGGTGCAGTTCAGGCCCATCATCTGCTGGCCGGTGATCTTGCCGTAGCCGGCCGTCACGCCGACTGGCAATCCGTAAGGGTTGTAGCGGCTCGGCGGATCCGGGATCAGCCCGAACCTCTCGATGTTCTCGAGGAACGGACGGTATCCCACCACCTGGCCCTTGTCGTCCTTCACCTCTTGCTCGAGCGCAAGCAGCCAGGCGATCGGGAAGGCTTCCCCACCCTCGCTCAAGTGGTAATACTGCTGGCGCTCCTCGGCGGTCAGGCCATTGCTCCCGAGCGGCGGCTGGCCGGACGCACGAAGCGCGGGCAGATCCTTCGCCACCGGTCCGAGCGCCCAGCCAAGTGCCGCCGCGAACGCGAGAATCGAAACCGCCGCGGCCGCCCAGAAAATTCTCTTGCCCTTGGGAACGGACGTCCACGGACTGGCAGCCACCGGTTGCTTGAGGCGCGCCTCGCGGCTTCCGGCTTCCGCTCTCCATCGCGCCCGGTTGATGCTGCCGATCGGCCGCATGTCGGGCGTGCGGTGCTCGGTCACGTCGATTGAGAACGCTTCGGCTTCAGCCGGCGCGAGGACCGACTTTGGCAGCAGCTTCAGCCGTCCAACGATGTGGAATGGGGCCTCGTCCTCGTTCCATTCGACCGTCCCGTTCTCGACCCAGAACTCCGGCTCGCGGTTGCGCCCGCCATGCGTCATCCTCACCGCATCGAGAAGCTGCAGTCCGAACGAAAACTCGCTCATCTGCTCGTCTTCATTGACGTGCCGCACGAGCTCTTCGTGAAGACGATTAGGCCCAGGCTGCAGTGGACGGGCGGGATTGTCAGCCGGGATCGCCGAGTACTTCACGGCGTCGCGGTCGCCGAAGAGGAACGGCACCGTGCTCCAGAAGCGAAGCCGCTGGTACGGCAGCCTGGGCGTGCCGCGCTGCTGCTTTCTGCCGAGCCACATGGTCTGCAGCAGACTGCCCTTCTCGCTCCACGAGAGCGAGCGGAGCGCCCGAAGCTTGCCGCGGATACCGGTCGCTGAAAGCACCCTGACCGCGACGGCAAACGCGTGAGCGTCGTTGATCGGGAAGGTGGTCGCGGTGTTCATCGAGAAATCGACGCGCGACACCTCAGGAGTCACACCCGTGGGAGTCACACCCGCGGGAAGGTCGATCGAGAACGACAGCGCGCGGACGTCGCGGACCTTGTCAGGACGATGCCCGCCGTCCGCATTGGCGAAGCGCACGACAGCGGGATAGATACCGGGCCTGGCGAAAATACTCCTGGCCAGGCGGGCCGCGAGCACGGGATCGCCGATCGTCTGGCGGATGTCGAGCACTTCGAACTGGGCGCGGACGCAAATGCCCTTGGCGTGAGTCCCGCGCGAGAGCGGCCGTTTCCCCTTGGCCGCGGCCTGCGCCTGGATCGCCAGCATGCCGCGGACGATCTCGTCCACATCGGCGGCTTCGCCCGGACTCCTGCGCTCGAGGCCGACGGCGGTGTCGGATTCCTGAAGAAGCGTCATGATAAAAACTCCCGGAAGAAGCCGGATTATACGCGCGTGGCGCGTGCGCTCGCCATGGGCTCTGCCGTTCCCGATGCCCGCTCGATCGCGGCACACAGCTCCCAGGCATCGGCGGTTTTCAGCCCGCCGGCCAGCGACATGATGCTGTGGTAACCGAGCGCGCGGTAGCTTTCGAACCGGGCCTCGTCGAAGAACTGCTGGCTCGTCGAGTCGTGCGGGAACGACGGGTCCAGGGCTGCGAAGTTCCGAACATCCACCGACTCGTCCCCCGACAACGTCGCTTTCACGTAAAGCAGCCACCCATCGTCCACGCCCTCGCCGTCCACGGCGCGGTAGCGGATCCTCCCCAGCGCGCCGTGAGGATTGCTGATGCCCTGACCGGCGCGCGTCATATCCAGATCGTCGAACTCGATCGGAATACCCATGTCGATGCGGATCCGGCGCACCGCATTCGACAGGTCTGCGAACGTGTATTGAGGATCGCAGCCGGCATCCGACACCACGATGACTCCGCATCGCCTGGCCACCATCGACCACAACCCGAGGTTCTCGAAGTGGCCGCCGTCTGAAAGGTAGACGTACGGGTTGACGTCACTCGTAAGGCCAAGCAACTCGCGGATGAGAGGCCCGACGCCGAGCGTAGGATCGCTCTTCCGCCAGGTGGCGGAGTCGGTCGGATTGCCGAACCACAGCCCAAGCCGCGCGTTGGCCAGGGTCAGCAGAAACGCGCGCGCCTTGGACGAATACATTCCCATCGCCGGGCTCGCTGCCGCGCCTGATACCGCCAGTGCACTCCCTAGCGAAAGTCCGCTCGCGGGTGAACCGCCGTCGGATCCATATTCGCGCGCGTGCCGGTAGCCAAGCTCGGCGCTGCCGACGTGAAGCGGCGAGAAGGTGAAGGCGTAGGCGTTTTTTTCGTGGCGTCCAATTTCCGTGGACTCCACGTTGTTGAGAGTGGCGTTGACCACGTGCAGCGGCCGGACGTCCTTCAACTCGTGGATCCTGAGATCGTCGGCCGGGTCGAAGCCGGTGAACGCGTTCGGATCCCGCTCACGATGCGAGGCACCGAGGAACGTGCGAATGAGCCGCTGGCGATACATCCCGTTGAGCGAGAACCTGTTGACCGGAACAAAGCGGCTTACGAGCAGTCCAAGGCCGAGCAGAAACATGCCGAAGATCAGCACCTCCGGCAGACCGGCGCCGGGCGCGGCCTCGTCGGGGCGGGTGAAGCCTCGAAGCGCCCACGCATTGAACCAGGCCACCGTCGAGAGCAGCACAACGATGATGAGCGGAAGCATGAGCCGCTGCGCGGTCAGCCGAATTTGAGATGGCCGCCCAGGCGGGGCACCCTGCCTGGCCGCGAAGCCCGCCAGCGAACTGAGCAACGGGACCAGGACGCTGAACATCGCCGAGGCGGTGCGATGTTCGAGCTTCAGCAGCGCACCGGCGGCCTGGACCGTCGCTTCCACGAGATCCGCGAGGTAGAAGACCAGCACGCCGGCCGCTAACCACAGCGCCGCCGCAATCGCGATCCACGCCGCGAGCCGGTTCCACCATTCGAGCGCCGCATCCGACAGTTCGCCGCTCGCTATTCCGAGGAAGGTGGTATTCGACAGCAGCGTCAGACCCAGGATCGCCGGCACGGCGAACACCGCGTAGCTCGCGCCCAGGGGTTCGTTGAAGTAGAAGTATTTGTGAGCGAACCAGTAGGCGCCGAAACCAACGATCGGACCGGAAATCAGCGCCGCCAGCACGGTGCGGATGCCATTCGACATGCGCACCGCGCGCTCGCTGCCACTCGCGAGCGTCTGGGCCGGTGCCCGGCGCGACAGCGTACCGATGATCATCCATGCTGCCGCCGGCAGAATCGCCGAGACGACAAGCGCCGCGCTCTCGCTCGGCGCGCACGGGTAGGCCGACCAGAACAGCGTCAGTGTCACAGCACCGATCACGCTCGGTGCGACCACGAACGAGAGGAAGCGGCCCTGCGACCACCGCTCACCCCGTCCGACGAAGTTCATCACCACGTATCCCAGGGCGACGACGAACATCGACAACGATGCGAGGAATAGCCAGAAGGGCGCGGCGTCGGCCGGCATGCACGCCTCGCCCGTTGGAATCATGACGTTCTGCTCGAGCACCTGCACCGCCGCGAGGTACAGACGCGGAATGAGCAGTGCCGCTGCGAGCAGCGGCAGAAGAACCAGCCAGTTGAGGAAGAGATTGCGGCCGATCGTCGCGAGCAAGGTCCAGACGTCGGCCGAGACGAGCCCGCCCTGCGGTGCAAGATAGCGGCAGGTCGCCCGCAGGCGCTCTACAGGAGAGAGCCGAGCCGCCTCGCCGCCGATTGCGTTCGCGAAGGCGGGATCGAGCCCCTGGATCACGGCGCTGCGCCCCTCACGATGCAGCCACGTCGTCAACCAGCCGCCAATGTAGCCGCCACCGGAAACGGTCGACAGGTAATCGAGCTTGCCGAGGATGCCGGTGTGAGCGAGCGCCTGCACGACGCCGAGGCCAAAGGTGGCGCTACGGATCCCGCCGCCGGAAAGACACAGCGCCGACGGCCGGCGCTGGTGCATGAGCAGATGGAGTGCCTTCACCCGCTCGTCGGGGTCCGATGGTCCGGTCCCTTCGAATGGCTTTGCGCCATAGAGGGCCTGGTATTCGCCCTCCAGAACAGCCGCCCAGTCGAGGGCGCTGCCCGGCTCTGACTTCGACGCACTACGGCTGTCGGGGTGTCCCATACGGGGCGCCCATTCTACGCCAGACGGAGGTGGTTCCGGCGGGGGATAAACCCCCGCCGCACATCGTCCCCGCCGCACATCGTCCGGCAGCCGCTATTTCTGCGGTGCCGTTACCTTCAACAGGTACTCACGGCGCTTGGCGACGAAACTCTTGAGGCTGTTCTCGCCGGTCAGGCCCGATTCGAAGGCCTCGGCCGGATAGAGCTTCCGGGTATCGAGCTTCACGTCCTCGGCAATCACGGACTGGTACTTCGCCGCCAGCGGACCGAGCTTGTTCCAATCGAGCCAGCGCTCGGCGATGTCGCGGACGTAAGCGAGATACTTCGCCCGCAGCGCGGGCACAGCCAGCAGCTTCGAGCGCAGCGGCTTGGCGGCGTCGTTGATGCCGATGAGCGGGTCCAGTTCTGGACCGCCGCCGCCGGGCCCGCCCATCCGACCAGCCGGCGGGGGGCCGCCGCGGCCGCCACCCTGCCCGCGCCCGTCCGGCGGGGGCCCGCCCCGCTCGACCATCCGGCGGGGGCCCACCTGCACGGGCCATGTCGGGCGGTGGTCCACCGCGGTCGTCCACCGCCACCAGGTCCACCGCCCGCCATCATCGCTTCGTTCATGTCGTGCGGGATGACGTGGAACTGGCCCTTCTCGTCCTGGTAGATGCTGTAGTCGCTGGCGCGCGTCCAGTAGCCGTCGGTGTTGACGAGAGCCATCTCGATGGCGAGAAACCTCAGCACGCCGTCGATATTCAGCTTCGGCGCGAGCGCGGCTTCGAGCTTGTCGGCCGGCGTCTCGTTGAGCACCTTGAACATCGCGATCATGTCGGCCCAGACCTTCGGGTCGTCCTTGGTCTTGATCTCGTAGATCCGCTTGTAGGGGGCGAGATCCTCGCCGAGATACTCCATGCCGCCGCGTCCACCCGGGCTGCCCGGCACCTTCCAGCGCGCACCCTTATCGGTCTTGAAGTAGTCGCGCAGGAAGTCCTTGTTGTACTGCTGTGCGTTCACGTAGACGCCCCAGCTCTCGCCGTTGATGACGACGCGCATGTGATTGACCTTGGGCGCGGGCAGGTAGGCGCGCGCAATCTCTGAATAGAGAACCGCCCGGACGTAGGTCGGGTCACTCATCGCGTTGAGCAGGTTGAGCGTGCGATAGCCGCCGAGGCTCTGCGCTTCATTGACGAAGTCGAACGACAGGTTCAGCGAGCGCTTCGAGCCTTCCGGCACCATCATGAACGACGAGGCGCCGCGGAAGTGGACGCCGACATCCTTGTAGGTCGCGCCATCGACGATGGCGGTGGCGGGGACTTCGACGTCCGTGTTGTTGAACGCGGCGAGCTCCTGCTCCCAGTCGGCGTTTTCGAACTGGAGGAACACGGTGCGCAGCACGCTCGGGTCATAGAGCGGCTGGGTCTTGTAGGCGCGGACGTCCGCCGGTTTGAGCGCGCGCCCTGGTGTGCCGGGTTCCATGCCGCGTCCGCCGGGACCGCCACGCCCTCCCCCGGGTCCGCCCGGGCCACCCGGCCCTCCGGGTCCACCGGGGCCGCGGCCGCCGCCGGGGCCGCCGAAAGCCGCCGCGCGCTGGACGGTTCGTCGCCAGCCACTCCCGCGCCACTTTGCGTTCCTCGGCGTCGAGCCGCTTGTCGGCGTTCTTGTCGAACTGGGCGACGACCTTCTGCTCCTGCGGCATCATCATCTGCGGACCACCACGTCCGGGACCGCCCGCCGGACCTTGCGGTGGCCCCCCGCCGGCTTGTCCCGCGGGCGGGCCCTGGGGCGGAGCCTGCGGCGGCGGATCCTGCACCCGCGCCGACAGCGCGGCGGGGAGCGTGACGGCAGCAGACGCTGCGAGCAACAGTGCGGGAATCAGGAACTGCTTCTTCATATGGATTCTTTCTGCGAGCCGACGCGCTCGAGCGAGATGCCCTGCACGCCTTCGATACGATTGAGTGCCTTGACGAAATCCGCGGCCCGCTCTTCATTCCTGAGCGAGGCGGTGTAGCACTGTTCGAGCGCCACGCCCTGCTTGGTCGTCTCGATGGACGTCAGGTGCTGCGCGATGAGGTACTCGTCGAAAACCGGTTTGAGCGCAACCGATGCATCGTGGCCGACGCCGAGGCGGACCTTGAGGACGAACGGCGCCTGCCGCTCCGGCATCACGATCGCACCGCGGCGCATCGCGAGTGCCGCGACCGCGACCACGCCGATGCCACTGATGGCGAGGACGGCTTGCCCGGCGCCGGCCGCCATCCCGACCGCGACCGCGAAGATGACGTAGGCGGTGTCCTGCGTATCGCGAACGACGGTACGAAAGCGGACGATCGAGAGCGCGCCGACGAGGCTGAACGCGCGCGCGACATTGTCGCCGATGACCTGCGTGACCATCGCGATCAGGATCGACAGCAGCACCAGCGTGACGGTGAAGGACGGCGCGATTTCGTCCGCGGGTCGCGTGAAGCGATAGACGAGCGTCACGACACCACCGAGCAGCATCGCGATCACGAGGCGTCCGAGAACGTCGAGGCCGATCAGCGGCATGGCCTCGGCGGCCCGCGTCAGGAACTCAGGCATGCACCGGTCCAGACGCAGCCGCGGACGAGGGCACGTGTCCGAGCGCCGCCATGGCAAGGCGATACTTGGACGCCGTGCCGATCTCGAGCGCGAATTCCTCCACGAGCCGGCGGAAGAGCGCGGGCAGGTAGCGGTGATACTTCAGCTCGAGGATCAGGCTCACGTGGGGCTCTGCCCCACACCCCGGCTCGGTCGCTCGCGGGGCCCCGGCACCCCGCGCCGCTCCCTCGCGGGCGCGCGGTGCGCGCCCGTGCTGTAGAAACCGCGCACCGCCGGTGGTGAAGGATGCGCTCTCGATTGCCGCGGCCTTCAGGTCGGAATCGAGCGTCAGCCGTGCGATCCCGTCCGGGCATGCGAGGACACGCGCCATCCGGTGATACGACACCTGGCACGACGGTTCGAGCTTGCGGAGTTGCAGCCGGCGGTGAAACCACTCGCCATCCCAGCCAATCTGAACTTCTGGCGACTGCAGCAAGGGCAGTGAACCAATCGACGCGATCGTCCTGCGCTTGATGAGAATGCCTGGCTTCCGCAGTTTGCGTTCGAGGAAGACGACGTCGGAAGTGCCGTAGCGGCGGACCCGGTACTTCGCGCGACCGTAGGATCCACGCCGGTGAAAGACGTCCAGGGCAGGCGTGTCGAAGTAGAGGCTGGCGGTCTCGTACTCGTCGCCGAAGGGCCCGGCGCCGTGGGGATCAGCCTTCAGATGCTCCCGCGCCCAGGCCCGAATGGCGGGGGCCATGGCCGGGTCGATGACGAACTTGATCTCTGACGCCGAAGCCCGCGTCTCCCGGGTGTGAACCATGCAGAAAGATATACGGGAGACCGTGGGTTTTTACACGGTTGTCACGGCATTGTCACAAAAATGTGCTCACTCGCAGCGCAGCGCCGTCATCGGATCAACGGCGAGCGCACGTCGGGCCGGCACATAGGTGGCCGCCAGCGCCACCCCGCCGAGGACGGCGACGACCGCCGCGTAGGTGATCGGGTCCGCGGGTGAGACCTGGAAGAGCATGCCGCGGATCGCGTACGCCATCGCGGCCGCGGCCGCGAAGCCGCCGATCATCCCGGTGCCGACGAGCGCCAGGGTCTCGCGCGTGACCAGCCACAAGACGCCGCGGCGCTCGGCGCCGAGCGCGACGCGCACACCGATCTCGCGCGTGCGGCGGCTCACCGAGTAGGCGATCACGCCGTAGACGCCGATGGACGCAATCGCGAGCGCGAGTCCGGCAAACAGCGCGACCAGTCCGGCGGTAAAGCGCTCGCGCGCAACCGATGTCGAGACCACCTCCTCGAGCGTGCGCACGTTGAAGATCGCGAGCCCCGGGTCGATCGAGCGCACTTCCTGCCGAAGCGATGGAACGAGCGATGTCTCCGGGATGCCGGCACGGACCACCACCGTCATCCCGGTGGTCGCATTCTGACGATGGCTCTCGTAGACCTGCGGCAGCACGTCGGCAGCAAGACCTTCCTGCTTCTCATCGGTCACGATGCCGACAATCGTGCGCCAGGCATTCAGCGGCATGGTTCGCGAATAGCCGATGCGCTTGCCGAGCGGGTCCTCGCCGGCGAAGTATGCGCGCACGAACGCGTCGTTGACGACGGCGACCGGTGGCGCGCCGGCGGTGTCGGTGTCGGTGAGGTCGCGGCCTCGAAGGACGCGCAGGCCCATCGCGGCGAAATACCCGGGCGTGATGTCCTTGTGACCGAGTTCCCGGCCCTGGAATCCGGCCCGGCCATCGACGAACAGATCACCGGTCCAGCCGCGGCCTTCGAGGCCGAGCACCGTGGCGGCGCCGGCAGACTGAACCCCCGGCAGAACGCGGACCCGTGCCAGCAACGACTCCCAGAACTGAACCGCCTTGGCTTCGTCGTTGTACTTCGCCCCTGGCAGCGTCATCTGGAAGGCGATCACGCCATTGGGGTCGAAGCCGGGCGGGACGGAGTTCAGCCGCTCGAAGCTGCGCAGCAGCAGGCCGGCGCAGACGAGAAGCGCAACCGACGCCGCGACCTGCGAGATCACGAGCAGGCGGCGCGTCAGCCCGCCGGTTCCGGTGGTCCGCACGCCGTCGCGCAGCGCGCTCGCGCTGGCCCGCGCACCCGTCCAGGCGGGAAGCACACCGATCAGGAACGTGGTCGCGATGGTTACCGCGGCGACAAACCCGAGCGCGCGCCAGTCGAGGCTTACTTCGTCGAGACGCGGCAGATCGACGGGGCTGGCGCTGACAATGGCGCCGAGGGTCCACCGGGCGATGAGGATGCCGAGCCCGCCACCGAGCGTCGCGAGCAGCAGGTTCTCGGTGAGCATCTGCCTGGCGATTCGCCAGCCGCTCGCGCCGAGCGCCGAGCGGACAGCCAGCTCGCGCGCGCGGCCCGACGCGCGGGCGAGCAGCAGATTCGCGAGGTTCGCACACGCGATCAGCAGCACCAGTCCCACCGCCGCCATGAAGAGAACCAGCGCCATCCGTACATCACCGACGATCCAGTCCTGCATCGACCCGAGGCCGACACCCATCTTCGTGTTGGTGTCGGGGAATTCCTTCTCGAGATCCGCGGCAATGCGCTGCAGATCGTCCTGGGCTTGCGTGATCGTCACGCCGGGTCGCAAGCGAGCGACCGGACGCAGGTAGTGCGGCCGTCGTTGCGCGAGGAAGGCCGCGTCGACCGGCTGCGGCGTCCACAGCTGGACGCGCGGATCCGGGAAACTGAAGGACGGCGCCATCACACCAACTACTCTGTAGGCGAGCGTGTTGATTTGGATGTCACGCCCGACGATCGCGGGATCGGCGGCGAAGCGAGCCTTCCACAGTGCGTGACTGAGGATCGCGACGCGGTGCTGGCCGGGCACCTGTTCGTTCTCGACGAAGTCTCTGCCGAGCGCCGGCTGAACGCCCAGGGTGCGGAACATGTTGACCGACACCCGCAGGCCGCGCAGCCGTTCGGGCTCGGCGCCTTCCGTATTCAGGATGCCGGCCGAGAACATGGGAGCGCGATCCTCCATGCCCGGGTAGAACGCGATGTCCTCGAGCGTCCGGTTGCGCGCTTTCCAGTCCATCAGGTTGGCGGGCGACGCCGTCGCGCTCGTCCAGTTGCGCAACGGGTTCGTCTCCCAGATCTGCACGAGCCGATCGGGCTCGTGTAACGGCAGCGGCTTGAGCAGGACGCCGTAGACGATGGTGAAGATGGCGGTGTTGGCACCGATGCCGAGCGCCAGCGTGAGGGCGGCGACGAGGGTGAATGATTTCTGTGCCGAGAGCACTCGCCATGCGTAACGGAGGTCCTGCAGCAACATCTCGAGTCTCCATTGCTCCTTGCGAAGCCAGAGCGCGTGTGGGAAGGCGCCGAGGGTATGACGAATCAGCGCCGGCGCTCGTCGTCCGCTCGACTGGCCCCAGGCGAGCTCGGCGAGCCACTCACGGCGGAAGTCGTCGCGATGAGCGGCCGGCGCGAGCAGCGCCGAGGTGTGGATAATCCCCCGCGCGAGCCTCTGCTGTGTTTCCGCTGTGTTTCTACTGTGGTGTGTTTCCGCTGTGTTTCCGCTGTGGCTCATGCACGTCCCCTGGCGGTGATCGGTTTGAGGGCGCGATAGCGGACGACCTGTTCGTTGAGAACCCGGACGCCCGGTGCCGTCAGCTTGTAGTAACGGCGCGGGGGACGCTTCTCGCCCTGCGCGATCGCGGCATCCTCCCAGCTCGATCTGACCAGACCATCGCGTTCGAGACGCGCGAGTGCGGGATAGACCGTCCCGCTCGGCAGGCCGGTGGCATCGATCACCTCGAAGCCATAGCCGGCGCCACTGGCGAGCGCGTGGAGAACAGAGACGACGGCAAACGAGAGGCTGCGTGGCACGCGGTAGTTCTACTACATAGGTAGTGCGACAAGCAAGCTCTCAGCTCTCAGCTCTCAGCTCTCAGCTCTCAGCTTCTCAGCTCTCAGCACGTCGCACGTCGCACGTCGCACGTCAGCCCGTCGCACTTAGCTGTTAGCTGTTAGCTGATAGCTGATAGCTGATAGCTGATAGCTATGAGCCTCCCACCTTTACCGCCACAATCTCCTCGTAATTGCGGACGAAGATGTGGCCACTCGCGACGGTCGGCGGCGTCGGCGTTCTGGCGCCGGGCCGAAGGACATCGACCTTGGTCAGCTCGCGATAGCCGGAGGGGTCCGGCGTCACGAGGCGCAGCACGCCGGCGGCGTTGGCCAGCACCACGAGCGTATCGCCCGCAAGGGCCAGGTGACCGCGATAGATCCTCGAGGTCCACTTCACCTTGCCGGTGGAAGCGTCCAGACAGGTGAGAAATTCACCCGACTGGCCCCCGAAGCCATAGAGATGTCCCTTGTGATGAACCGCGGGGTTCTCCTGCGCCACCATGTCCGGCGAGGTCCACACCGCCGTGCGAGTTGTGAGGTCGTAAAGCGAGGCGTGCGGCCACCGCTCGAGCAGGACACGCCCTTTCTCGATCGGGACCGGCGCGGTGCCTGACGCGCCGCCCGTGCCGTCGATCTGCCAGCGGATCGCGCCCGACTCCGGATCGATCGCCGTGATGCCCGAGGCTTCCGGCTGTTGCTTCACGTGATGGTAGAGAATCGTTCCGCCGTTCTCGCTCAGCCACCCGGCCGAACCACCATACGAAGGGAGCACGGCTGCGGTCCAGACGGCCCGGCCGGTCAACGTGTCAACCGCGACCAGCCGCTTATCCGGCGCGCCGCTGGTGAAGATCACTTTGCGCCCGGCCACGAGGGGCGACATGTTGCATCCACCGCGCTTGACGAGCGGCGAGTTGAATTCGGCGCCGAAGTCGAAGGTCCAGGCGACCGCGCGGGTCTGCCGATTCACCGCCTGCATCCGGCACCCGGTCGCAATGGCAACGACCAGGTCGCCAACGAGGACCGGCGTGGAACCAGGGCCGAGGGCCGAGTCTGCGTGGGTCGGTCCGAGCGCCACACGCCACGCCTCGCTCCCGCTCGAGGCGTCGAACGCGAGCAGAACGTCCTGCTCGCCATCCGACCCCAGCGTGTAGGCGTGACCGTCGCCAACGACGATCGCGGCGCTGCCGCTTGGCAAGGGCTTCCGCCAGCCCACCGACAAACGCGCAGAGGCCGGAATCGCCATCGTCGCGTTGCCGTTTCTCGATGGGCCCAGGTACCTGCGGCCACTCCGGCTCGCGGGATTGAGTGGACGCGGCCGCACCGGCTGCAACGATCGCCGCGAGAACGACGTATCGCGTCCGCATCATCGCCCCTCGATGGCGAGCGCGACGATCTCTTCGACGTTGCGCAGGTAGATCCGATCCCCGACGACAGAAGGGCCGGTGTAAGACGCCGACCCCGGCGTGAACACCGGAGTAGTGGCGATCTGGTTGTAGGCCGTTGGAGAGGCCTCCACCACGAGGAGCTCACCGGAGCCGCGGCTCAGGACGTAGAGATGCGAACCGACGCCGATCAACGTGCCTTCATACGTCCGCTGGCGCCATTTGACGTCGCCGCTGGCGGCATCGACGCAGAGCAGGAACGGACCGCTGAATCCATAGAGGTATCCGTCGCGCTGGATGATCGGGCTGTAGGACCCTCGCAGGCGTGGCGAGCGCCAGACCTCGGTGGCGGCGAGCGCATCCCCCGCTTTGCCGATCTTGAGCATCACTGACTCGTTCCACGAGGAGACGAGAACCCGGTCGTCGGTGAGGAATTGCGGGGGATTGGCGACGTGCTCCGGGTCGCCGAGGCCCTTCGCGCTCCAGAGAAGCCGGCCGTCGGCTGGCGACACGGCAAAAACGTTGTCGCCGGCGGCGGCAACGACCTGGCGCACGCCGGCCGCGAGTCCTGCCGACGGGGAGGAGTAGCTGCTGCGCACGCCGTGCTTCGCGTTCCACAGCAACTTCCCCGTCGCACGATCGAAGGCCAGCAGGCCCTGGCTGCCCTCCCCGCTCGCCTGGACGAGCACGGCGCCGCCTTCGATTAGCGGTGAAGTACCGAATCCGTAGACGGGCGCCGTCGCACCGAAGGACTTCACGAGGTCGTGGCGCCAGCGTTCACGCCCCGTCGCCGCGTCGATCGCGAGGACGGCGCCGTACGGTCCGATGGCGACCACGTCGTTGCCATCCACCGCCGGTGTGGCAATCGGTCCATCGTGCGATCCGTCGTGGCCGCGATGGGTCGGACCGAGCGCGACGCGCCATCGCTCGCGACCGGTGGCCGCGTCCATCGCGACGATGAAGTCGGTGCCGTTGCTGGCTTCGCCGGTGTAGGCGACGCCGGCATGAATCGCGACTTCCGAATAGCCACCCTGTGTCTTCCGCCGCCACAGCTCCTTGAAGCCACTGGGCCGCGCAGGTGTTCTGGTCGTGATCGCGGTGCCATTTCGAGCGGGACCCCAGACGCCGGGCCATGAGCCCGGCGCAGCGTCGGTGTGGGTGTCTGGGGATGATGTCGTCGCAAGCAACAGGCTGACGAGGAGCAGGTATGCCATGGCGCCAGTGTCAGCACCTGCCCCCTGGGACTCAATCGGCTTGTGACACGCGCCTGACGGGTTCGGACCGGTGACGGCCGGCAGGGATGAACAGGCCGCGCTACTGGGTCGCTGTGAGCCGCTTGTGCTGCACGTGCTCCGGCTCTTCGCCCAGCCACTCGGGGTGCTCGGCGGTCGAGTCGTGGATCGACGAGGTCTTGAACAACTCGAAGGCGCCGTGCGCCGCGGCAACGGAGGTCTTGCCTCGCAGCTTGTCCAGTTGGGCCTCGGTCATCGGACGGAACGTGCGCGCGGCCTCGAGTGCCTGGTCCAGTCGCTCCATCGAGTCGATGCCGGTGATCACGACCGAAGTCGGCAGCGCGAGCGCGTAGTGCAGGCACTCGATCGCGGTGACGGTGCCGGACTTCAAGATCGTGCCGCTGCCCATGCTCTTCATCCCGAGGACGCCGATGGCATCCTTTACGAGCTCGGGCAGGACGAGCCGCTCGAAGCTCCGGTAGTGCGCGTCCATGACGTTGAGTGGCATCTGCACGGTGTCGAAGCGGAAGCCATGGTCGCGCGCGACAGCGAGCGTGTGCAGATGGATGTGGGGATCCTTGTGGCCGGTGAAGCCGATGTACCGGAGCTTGCCGGCCTTGCGCGCATCGACGAGCGCGGCGTTCGCGCCGTCCTCGTCGAACATGCGGTGCGGGTCCTCGTAGCGGATGACCTCGTGGTGCTGGACGAGATCGATGGTGTCGACCTTGAGCCGGCGCAATGACTCGTTCAGCTGGCGCTCGGCTGCCTTCCGCGAGCGGCCGTCGATCTTCGTCATCAAGAAGGCGCGCTCGCGATAGCCGTCGCGCAACGCCATGCCCATGCGCTTCTCACTGGCACCGTCGTGGTAATCCCAGCTGTTATCGAGGAAGGTGATGCCGCTGTCGATCGCGGCGCGGATGATCTTGATGGCCGCGGCGTCGCTCAAGCTCTCTGAACCGATATGAAATCCGCCGAGACCGAGTGCGGAGACGCGCTCTCTGGTACGGCCGAGGTCGCGGTGGGGGATGTCGGGGTCGCCAGTCATGGATGCGTCGAAAGCAACCCCGTTGCCGTCCCGGAGCTTGACAGCGGCCTGACGACTGAATGAACATTCATTCAGTGCCGACGCACAACTGCCACAGCCGTACCGACCGACAAGCGCACCGCCATTCTCGACGCCGCCACGGTGGTGTTCGCCAAACGAGGTTTCTTCGGCGCGCAGGTAGCCGACATCGCGCGCGGCGCCGGGATCGCCGCCGGCACCGTCTACCTCTATTTCAAGAGCAAGGACGAGATCCTCACCTCGCTCTTCGACCGGACGATGCGCGAGGCCATCGGCGAAGGGCGAGCCGCGCTCGCTGACGTCGACGATCCGGTCGAGCGGCTGCGGCGGATCGCCCACATGCACCTGGCGCGCATGGGTCGCGATCGCAACCTGGCGATCGTCTTCCAGGTCGAGCTGCGTCAGACGACCAAGTTCATGGAGCGATTTTCCACGACCGGCCTGCGCGATTACCTGTCGGTGATCCAGCAGACGATCGAGGACGCCCAGAAACGCGGCCTCTTCCGCAAGACGTTCGACGCGAGGACTGCCACCAAGGTGTTCTTCGGCGCTCTCGACGAGATGGCCACGAACTGGATTCTCAGCCGCCGGCGCTACGCGCTCGACGGACAGGCCGACGAGATCGTCGACATCCTGGTCGGCGGCTTCGGCGTACCGGGGAAGGGAGCGCGATGATTCAATCCGCCGCGGTGCTCGGCGCCGGAACGATGGGCGCGCAGATCGCCGCACACCTCGCCAACGCCGGGCTTCCCGTGCTCCTGCTGGACGTCACCGCTGACGCCGCCAGAGCCGGCCTCGATCGCGCCCGCAAGACCAAACCCGATCCGTTCTTCCTGCCCGAGACCGCCGCCACCATCCGGACCGGGTCGTTCGATGACGGCATCGCGGACGCCGCGAAAGCGGACTGGATCATCGAGGCGATCGTCGAACAGCTCGACCTCAAGCACGCGCTCCTCGACCGGCTCGCACCGCACCTCGGTCCCCGCACCATCGTCAGCACCAACACCTCGGGAATTCCAATCGCCCAGGTCGCGCAGGTGTTTGGATCTCCGGCCCATCGGGCGCGGTTCCTCGGCACCCACTTTTTCAATCCGCCGCGCTACCTGCCGCTCGTCGAGATGATTCCCACGGCCGACACCGACCCTGCCGTCGTCACGGAGCTGCGGGACTTTCTCGACCGGCGCCTTGGCAAAGGCGTCGTCGTTGCGCACGACCGGCCGGGATTCATCGCCAACCGGATCGGTGTTTACGGCATGGCGCGCACGCTCGAGCTTGTCGCGGACGGTCGCTACACGATCGACGAAGTCGACGCGCTGACCGGTGTCGCGATCGGACGTCCGAAGAGCGCGACCTTCCGCACCGCCGACATCGCCGGCCTCGACATCCTCGCGAAGGTGGCGGCCGACCTCGAGACGAACCTCAAGGAAGAAGCCTTCCGCATGCCGCCGTTCGTCGAGGCGATGGTGGGTGAAGGTGCGGTCGGCGAGAAAGCCGGACGCGGATTTTTTCAGAAGACGAAGGGTGCGGCCGGTTCAGACATCCAGGTGCGCGACCTTGCCGCCGGTACATACGTGCCGCGCGACGAAGGCGAAGTTCGCGTCGGTTGAGGCAGCCCGTTCCCTCGAGGATGTAGGCGCCTCGCGTCAAGGCGTCTGTTTCTCGCCAAGGACCGCGCCGGCGAGTTCCTGCGCGCGACGCTCGGCCCGACGCTTCTCTACTCCGCGCGGATCTCATCCGACGTCGCCGACTCCATAGACGACGTGGATCGGGCAATGCGATGGGGCTTCGCATGGGAACTCGGCCCGTTCGAGACGTGGGATGCCATCGGCATCACCGAGGTGCTCGCTGCGTTGAACATGCCGCCGGCATCGGCGCCGCCGCTAGTGGCGGACGCGCTGGCGCGTGGCCGCAACACGTTCCGCGACGGCGGCTTGCCGGCAGCGGATCCTGATCACGGTCTGCTGCGAGCTGCCCGTCTGCATCAGTGAGCGGAACGTCAGTGCTGCGAAAGAACAGTGCCGCCAGCCTCGTCGATCTTGGCGACGGTGTGCTTGCGGTCACGCTCCACTCGAAGATGAACGCCATCGGCGGCGACACCCTCGAGATGCTGGAAGGCGGTGTCGCGGCCGCATCCGCTGGCTACGCCGGCCTCGTGATCGCCACCGAAGGGCCCGCATCTCTCCGCCGGGGCGAACCTCATGCTCCTTCTCCTTGCCGCGCAAGAGGGCGAGTGGGATGACATCGACCTGATGGTGCGCAGCTTCCAGCGCGCGACGATGGCATTGAGACGGTCGCCCGTGCCGGTGGTGGTTGCCTGCGGGGGGCTGGCCCTCGGCGGCGGCTGCGAGATCGTGCTGCACGGCGACCGGGTGCAGGCGGCGGCCGAGTCCTACATCGGGCTCGTCGAGGTTGGTGTCGGCCTCATCCCTGCCGGCGGAGGAACGAAGGAGATGCTGGCGCGCGCGATGGAGGCGATGCCGGATCCGAACGCCGACCTTCTGCCGCACGTCCAGCGCGTGTTCGAGACCATCGGCTTCGCCAAGGTGTCGACGAGCGGCCCGCACGCACGCCGCCTCGGCTACCTCCGCGACGTCGATGCCATCACGATGAACCGCGAACGGCTTGTCGCCGACGCCAAGCGGACGGCGCTGGCGCGCGCCGCGGCAGGCTACCAGCCGCCGGCCGTTGCGCGCCGCGATTCCAGTAGGCGGACCGGACGTTCATGCGGCGCTCGCGCTCGGCATCCACCTCGCGCTTCGGGCCGGCCGGATCAGCGATCACGACGCCACCATCGGCCGCCACCTCGCGCGCATCCTGTCGGGCGGCGACGTGACGCACCGGACCACCCTGAGCGAGCAGCAGATGCTCGATCTCGAGCGCGAAGCCTTTCTGAAGCTCACCGGCGAACCGAAAACACTCGAGCGCATCGGCTACACGCTCAAGACCGGAAAGATTTTGAGGAACTGATGGCTGCCGTCATCGTCAGCGCCGTAAGAACCCCGGTCGGCAAGGCGCCGCGCGGCGCGCTGCGCTTCACCCGGCCCGACGAACTGGCCGCCGCGGTGATGCGAGCCGCCATCGAGCGGGCACCCGGGCTCGACCCTTCAGTCATCGAGGACGTCATCTTCGGATGCGCGATGCCGGAGGCCGAGCAGGGATTGAATGTCGCGCGGATCGCGTCGTTGCGCGCCGGGATTCCGGTCAGTGCTTCGGCCGTCACCGTGAATCGCTTCTGCGCCTCGGGGATCGAATCGATCGCGATTGCCGCCGAACGCATTGCGGCCGGCGGCGCGCGCGCCATCCTTGCCGGCGGCACCGAGTCGATGAGCCTCATCCCGATGGGCGGGCACAAGATCGCGCCGAATCCCCGACTGGTCGCCGACTATCCGGACGTCTACCTGAGCACCGGCCTTGTTGCGGAAAACCACGCCAATGAGGCGTCGATCTCGCGCGAGGAACAGGATCTGTTCGCGTTCGAGAGTCACCAGAAGGCGATCGCCGCGATCGACGCGGGGCGTTTTGCCGACGAGACCATTCCGCTCACCACGCCGGACGGCGCCGCCTTCACCACCGACGAAGGGCCGCGGCGCGATACCTCGCTCCAGGCCCTCGCCGCGCTCAAGCCGGCGTTTCATGCGAAGGGCACCGTCACGGCGGGTAACTCGTCGCAGACGAGCGACGGGGCCGCGGCCGTCGTGGTGATGGATGAGGCCTACGCGAAAGAGCTGGGGCTCAAACCATTCGCCCGGTTCCTTGGCTACGCCACCGCCGGCGTGGCACCGGAACGCTTCGGCATCGGACCGGTTGATGCGGTGCGCCGGCTGCTCGCACGGCTGTCGATGCCGCTCGATCGGATCGGCCTGGTGGAACTGAACGAAGCGTTCGCCGCGCAGGTTCTCGCGTGCCTGCGCGATCTGCCGATCGATCGCGCCCGGCTGAACGTCAACGGCGGGGCGATCGCGCTGGGGCATCCGCTCGGCTGCAGCGGCGCGCGACTGACCACGACGCTGCTGCACGAGATGCGGCGCCGCGGCGAGCAATACGGCCTCGTGACGCTGTGCGTCGGCGGCGGCATGGGCGCAGCGGCCCTGTTCGAAACGATGTAATCCATTGGAGGGTGTGACATGGCAACCGAGACGTTGACTGATCTCCGCGGCGGCGTATGGCTGGTGAGCGACACGAACGAGGTGTTCTCACCTGAGCGCCTGTCCGAGGACCATCGCATGATCTCCGCCACCGCGCAGGAGTTCATGACCAACGAGGTCATGCCCGCCATCGACCGCCTCGAGCAGAAAGACTGGACGCTGGCGCGTGATCTCGTCGCCAGGGCCGGAGCACTCGGCCTCCTCGGCACCGACGTGCCGGAAGAGTTCGGCGGCGTCGATCTCGACAAGGCGGCGTCGATTCTCGTCGGCGAAGCGGTCGGCCGCAGTGCGTCGTTCGCAACCACGATCGGCGCCGAGACCGGGCTGGCGATCTTTCCGCTCCTGTCGTTCGGCACCGAGGCCCAGAAGAAGCAGTACCTCCCGCGGCTTGCCTCCGGGGAGATCGTCGGGGCTTATGCGCTGAGTGAGTCCGGATCCGGATCCGATGCGCTCTCCGCGCGCGCCCGCGCCACGCAGCAGCCGGACGGCTCCTTCATCCTCAACGGCGAGAAGATGTGGATCACCAACGGCGGCTTCGCCGATGTCTTCATCGTCTTTGCCCGGCTGGATGGTGAACAGTTCTCGGCCTTCATCGTCGACCGCGCTTTTCCCGGAGTCTCGAGCGGCAAAGAGGAGCACAAGATGGGGCTGCACGGCTCCTCGACGACGCCGCTGATCCTGCAGGACGTGCAGGTGCCGGCCGGCAACCTGCTCGGCGAGATCGGCAAGGGACATCGCGTCGCGCTCAACACGTTGAACTACGGGCGCTTCAAGCTGGCGGCCATGTGCACTGGCGGCGCCAAGATGGGCATCGCGGAAGCGGCGGCCTACGCAGGTTCCCGCAAGCAGTTCGCCCAGCCGATCGCGTCCTTCGGCGCCATCCAGCACAAGCTTGGCGAAATGACGGCGCGTGTCTACGGCGTCGAGAGCGCGCTCTACCGGACCTGCGGTTTGATCGACGCCTCGCTGGCCGAATCGCACAATCCTCCAGCGGCACTCGAGGAATTTGCGATCGAGGCATCAATACTCAAGGTCGCCTCATCCGAGATGCTTGATTTCGTGGTGGATGAGAACGTGCAGATCCACGGCGGCAACGGGTTCGTAAAGGAGTACCCTGGCCGAGCGGCACTACCGCGACGCGCGCGTCAATCGGATCTTCGAAGGGACCAATGAGATCAATCGGCTGCTGGTGCCTGGCATGCTCGCGCGACGCGCCGTCAAGGGCGTACTGCCACTCTTCGCTGCCGCAAAAGCGCTCCAGGACGAACTGCTCGCGCCCCCGGCTCTGACGACACCAGCATCAGCGCCGCTGGCAGCCGAGCGCGCGCTCGTCGCCGGGATGAAGAAAACCGCGCTGGCCCTGCTCGGGACTGCCATGCAGACCTACGGCGAGAAGATGCCTGATCACCAGGAGGTCCTGACCTTTACCTCCGACGCGATCAGCGACGCCTTCATGGCCGAGAGCTCCCTGCTCCGCGCCGTGCAGGCCGCCGCGGACGATGCACCGCGGGCGGCGATGCACGAGGCGGCCGCCAGGATCGTCGTCTATACCGCCGCCTCTCGCGTAGAGGCGTCCGCGAAGGAGGCGCTGGCGGCAATGGCGCAGGGCGACATGCTGCGGACGCTGCTCGCCGCGCTCCGCCGCTGGCTCAAGTCAACGCCGGCGGACCTCGTCAGCGCGCGGCGGATCCTCGCCGCCGACGCTGTTGAGCGGCGGAAGTATTCGTTCGACATCCACTGAACTTGGGTGCTACAGGTGCTCGGGTGCTGCCAGGTGCTCGGGTGCTACGCGTGCTGCAGGTGCGCAAGCCTTTGCAATAGCATGGGCGAATGCGCAAGACTCCGACGCTCCTCATCCTCTTCGCGGCGTTGCTCTGCCTGGGCGGCCAGCCCAGTGCCCAACAGTCCGCGGCGGCCCAAACCGGCGCCGACGAGACCGCGCGGCTGAATCAATGGTTCGCTGCCCGCTGGCAGGAACAGCTCGGCTTCAGTCCGGTCCAAAAATCCTACCTGGGGATCAAGGACGACGCCTACGACGAGATCGACGATCTCTCCGAGCGCGGCGAGGACGAGCAGCTGGCGTGGTTCCGCAAGAATGCGGCCGAGCTTAAGAAGGGATTCAACTACGACCGCCTCACGCCGGAGGCCAAGACGTCGTACGACATCTGGACCTACCAACTCGAACGCACCGAGCGCAACCTTCCCTATCGTCGGCGCGGTTACGTGTTCACGCAGATGCAGGGGGCGCAGGCGGCGCTGCCGCAGTTCCTGATCACCATGCACAAGGTCGATGCGCCGGCCGACATGGTCGCCTACATCGCGAGAATCGGCGGCATCGCACGGGCGATCGATCAGCTGCTCGTGCGCGCGCAGGCGGCCGCGAAGGAAGGTGTGCGTCCGCCGCGGTTTTCTTATGAAGGCGTCATCGCGCAGTCGCGCGGACTCGTCACGGGAATGCCGTTCGGCGGCTCAGGCCGACGCGCCGGTCTGGGCCGACGCGAAGGCCAAGATCGCCGGCTTGCAGAAGGCGGGCAAGATCGATGCGGCCGAGGCGGAACGGCTTCAGGCCGCCGCGCGCCAGGCGCTGCTCGACAAATTCAAGCCGTCCTACGACGCGCTGATCGCCTGGTTGGAGCAGGACATGAAGAACACCGATGCCGAGGCGCGCGGCGTCGGCGCTCTGCCGCAGGGCGCGGCGCTCTACAAGGAACGCCTCGCCGACTCCACCACGACCGACATGACGGCTGAACGAGATCCACGATCTCGGCTTGAAGGATGTCGCCCGCATCCACGCCGAGATGGAAGTGGTGAAGGCGAAGGTCGGGTTCAAGGGAACGCTGCAGGAGTTCTTCACGTTCATGCGTGAGGATCCGCAATTCTTCTTCCCCAATACCGACGAAGGGCGTGAAGGCTACCTGCAGGCGGCTCGCGATCATCTCGCCTTCATCAAGGCTCGCCTGCCCGAGTACTTCGGTCTCTTGCCGAAAGCGGACCTCGAGGTCAAGCGCGTCGAGCCGTTCCGCGAGCAGCCCGGGGCGGCGCAGCACTACTCCGCCGGTACGCCCGACGGTTCGCGGGCAGGCGTCTACTACGCCCACCTGATCGACATGAAGGCGATGCCGAAGCACCAGCTCGAGGTGATCGCGTACCACGAAGGCAATCCCGGCCATCACATGCAGATCTCAATCGCGCAGGCATTGAAGGACCTCCCGACCTTCCGGACCCAGGCGGGCTTCGGCGCATATGTCGAAGGTTGGGCGCTCTACTCCGAGCTGCTGGCCAAGGAGATGGGCGCCTACAAGGATCCCTACTCAGAGTTCGGCCGTCTCTCGAGCGAGCTGTGGCGCGCGATCCGGCTGGTTCTCGATACCGGCATTCACTCAAAGGGCTGGACCGAGAAGCAGTCCGTGGACTACTTCATCGCCAACTCCCCTTCAGCCGAAGGCGCCATCCGCTCCGAGGTCCAGCGCTACATCGTCTGGCCCGGCCAGGCGACGTCGTACAAGGTCGGCATGCAGAAGATCCTTGCGCTGCGCGAGAAGGCGACCAAGGCCCTGGGCAGCAAGTTCGACATCAAGGGCTTCCACGACACCGTCCTCGGCGGCGGTGCGCTGCCGCTGACGCTGCTCGAGCGCCGCGTGGACGGCTGGATCGCGAGCCAGAAGGGGATCTAGGCCCGCCCTCAGGCTGGCGTCTCGCACGGCCGCACCGCAAACGGGCGCTATGTCGTCCAAGGTGACGCGCGCCTTCTACGTCGTGTGGATCCTGTTCTCAGTTTTCAGCATCTTCAGGGCTCTCCGGGAACCGGAGACGCGAATGTTTTTGCGGTCTCGATTGCGGTGTTCGCGGTACCGATCGCGATCGGAACGATTGTCGCGGTCGTGATGCTCGCGCTGCGCCGCCGCCAGGACCGTTACGAAAAAGACGTCGAAAGAAATCAAACCCAAATTGCTTGGCGTTCTTGGCGGTCAGGTCTTTGGACAGCGGGGATCTGCTAGAATGCCAGCACTCCCCAAGAAAGCCGAGTCGTTCCAATGCAGGGCCGTGCGTTCTGTGTTTTCGTGGCTATTCTTGCGGCTGCGTGCGGTGGGTCTTCCGACAACCCGGGCCCGTCGCCGGTTGCTCCGGCAACGCCCAACACGCCTTCAGCATCCACCTGGTCGATCGGCGGATCCCTTCGAGATGCGGTCTCTGGACAGGCCGTAGCGGGTGCGACACTCGCGTTCACTGGACACCCTTCGACCACGACCGACGGCAACGGCACCTGGCAACTGCAGGGGACTGGAAGCGCGCCGGGAACCGCCGTCCTTCACTCGACGATAACGGCGGCTGGATTCCTCGAACGCGAGACGCGCATCGAGTGGAAGTCCGCCGGACGATCCGACGTCGCGCTGACGCTCCTGCCGCAGGCGGCGCCGTTCTCGCTCGAGTTCTTCCGCGCGCTGGTCCGCAACGGGCTCGAAGAGCCAACTGCGCTCGAGCCGATTCGGCGCTGGACCACCGATCCCAACTTCTATCTGAACGCCCACAACCCGCGGACCGGGCAGAAGCTCGTCGCCGCGGAAGTGGAACTGATCGAGAGCGTGATCCGCGAGGTAGTACCGCAATGGAGCGGCGGAACCTTGAAGGCCGGCCAGTTCGTCGTCGGCCTGATCCCGCGCGATCGAGTCGACGGCTTCATCAACATCAACATCACCTACGAGCCGAACGCTGACTATTGCGGGCGCGCGCTGGTCGGATTGAATCCTGGTGAGATCTGGCTCAATTACGATCGCTGCCGCGTGAGCTGGTGTCGCGAGGCAATCAGCCCGAGCGTGATCGCGCATGAAGTTGGTCACGCGATGGGGTTCTGGCACACGAGGTCGGGTGTCATGCTGGGCGCGTTCAACGACTGCGGCACCACCGTCCTGGGCGAGGCGGAGCGTCTGCACGCACGGCTCGCGTATCTGCGTCCGCCCGGTAACGTCGATCTCGATCGGGATCCGGCGACGTTCTATGGACTGATCGAGGAGAACCCGCCGCTCGTCACGTGCAACAATGCGCCAAAGCGATAGTCGCGGGAGGGTGCATGCCGGCGGTAGAGGTTCGTTCAGCGAAGGAGCAGGACAAGAAGGCGGTCATCGATGTCATCACGCTGGCGTTCAGCACTGACCCGATGGCCCGCTGGGCGTATCCGGATCCGGCAACTTACCTCGCCGCTATGCCGGAGACCATCAGGGCCTTTGGCGGAAATGGATTCGCCCATGGCACCGTGCACATTGCAGGCGACGGGGCGGCAGCGGCGATGTGGCTGCCGCCGGGCGTCGAGTCGGACTCGGAGCGGCTCGCGCAGCTGAGCGAACAGTACTCGCCGCCGGACCGGCTCCCCGAGATGATGCAGGTCTTCGAGCAGATGGGCGCGTATCACCCACACGAGCCTTGCTGGTTCCTCCCTCTCATCGGCGTGGATCCTGCCCGCCAGGGGCAAGGGTATGGATCGGCGCTGCTCCGTCACGCATTGGAACAGTGCGACCGTGACAATGTTCCTGCGTATCTCGAATCTTCGAACCCGCGCAATGTCCCGCTGTACGAGCGGCACGGATTCCAGGCGCTGGGAAGCATCCAGGCCGGCTCGTCACCAACGGTGGTGCCGATGCTGCGTCGTCCACACAAAGCCAGACGCTGAGTCCGACGAGCGCAATTTGACGGCTATCGCGATCGCCGGCGCGGCGGCGGTTGTGCGAGGACGCCCTGATACGCAAGAAGCACCGCACCACGCACCGCGGGTTTCTTCGCCGCGGCGAGCGGCACCGTCGTCCAGCCCTGGCGCCCCCAGGCGCCAGCGGCTGGTGTGAACATCGTCGGATGCAGCTTGATGAACTCCTGCTGCTCTTCCGGCGCGAGCTTCACAACGCCGCTTTCCTCACCTGGCTTCAGGCTCGCGAAGATGCGGCCGTTGGCGCGGAAGTCCGGATGCTTCATGTGCGCGCCCTCGATCGCGCCATCCATGCTGAGCACGATCTCGCGGAAGTCGTCTGCTGTCATCCGTAGAGCCTACTTCGCGGGGCCTACTTCTTCGTCTTGATGACGAACGCCTTGAGTTCGGCGATCTTGTCGCCTTCGAGGCGCCAGACGTCGCAGTAGGCGTAAGGCACTTCACGCCCTTCTCGGGCATCGTCATGTTGCCGACGCAGGTGACGTAGTCGCCGTCCGCGACGGTCGCATCGACTGTGAAACTGGGCATTTCCGGTGGCACCTGCTTCATCCATTCGCGGACGGCGGCTTTGCCCACCGCCGGGTCGCTGCCGACCATGGTCCAGGTGAAGCCCTCGGTGCAGAGTGCGAGAAGCGCCTCGACGTCGTTGTGTTCAAAGGCCTTGTTGGCCTTGTCGATGATGGCTTTGTTCTTTGCTGACATGTGACTCCTTCGGTTCGACAATTCGACCCTTCACACCCTGTGTCGAATGAGCCGACCTGGCGATCGACATGGCCAGATTCAAGCGGCAACCCGACTGGACGGCACTGGTCGACAGGTCTATGCTCCCGCTTAGTGGCGCAACCCAGAACCTCGACCGGTGATCGGCTGCGCGGTGCCTGCCTCGCATGCTCTGCTCGCTACACTCCTGCTCAGCGCCGCAGCGGGCGCGGCAGAGCGCCTTCCGATAAAGAACTACACCACGGCCGAGGGGCTCGCGCACAACACCGTCAACCGAATCGTCAGGGATTCACGTGGCTTTCTCTGGTTCTGCACGGCGGGTGGCCTCTCGCGCTTCGATGGGTATTCGTTCCGAAACTTCGGGGCCGAACAGGGGCTGCCGCATTCCGCTGTGTACAACTTTCTCGAAACACGCAGCGGCGAGTACTGGCTCGCGACTGGGGCGGGCCTGGTGCGGTTCGATCCGGAAGGCACTCCGGATGCTCGCGACAAGTCGGGCGCGCCGATGTTCACACTGATGCTGCCCGCTGGTGCGAGCGGTTCGTTCGCTCGCCGCGAGGGCACTTTCGAAGGCGGCGACGGCACTATCTGGGTGGGCACGGACGAACGGGCTGTTTCGCCTGCTGCCGAACGGTCGCCTTACATTGGAGCCGGTCGAAATCGGGCTGCCACCCCGGCTCCTGGAGCGAGAGCTACGAGACATCTTCGAGGACGACGGCACGTTATGGGTGGGGGCAAGCAGCGGGCTGTATCGTCGGTGGCCGGACGCCACTCACGCGCGGTATACAACCACGGAGGGGTTGCCGACAAACAACGTCTCGGACCTCTTCAAGGATCGACGCGGACAGCTATGGGCGGGGACACGTCTCGCCGGCTTCTTCAGCTTCAACGCCGACTCCTCGCACCGATCGCCGCAGATTGATCCGGCCCGTTCAAGGATGGCGTCAGCACCGGTTGGGTCTACCAGCTATATGAGACATCTACCGGACGCTTCCTCGTCGCCACGACCCGAGGATTTCACGAATTTGTTTCGACTGCCGATTCGACTACCAGCCAGTTCAAGTCCTATGGTCCGAGTGCCGGCATCGCCGATCATGATGTGACGTCGTTTGCCGAGGACCTGGCTGGGAATCTGTGGCTTGGCACAGGCTACTGCCGGTGCGTTCAGGGTCACGCGGGGCGGATTCACCAATTACGGCGAAGCGGACTGGATCAAAGACGTCTATGCGTCGTTCGAGGATGGGAGCGGGCGTCTCTGTTTCAGGGCGCAGATCCTAGGCGATCAGCAAGCCACTGTCTTCGAATCGAAGACGCTGGATCTGCGACGCACTCGTCCGACGAGTTTCCACGCTCGCTATGGTTGCCTGGACGAGCGCGGGTTCAAATGGTTCCTACCGAAAGGTCTCAAGAACGTCGGATGGGTCTCGGAAGGCGTGACGCTTCGAGCGAGAGACGGCGAATGGTGGCTCGGCACTGGTGAGAACCTTCTTCGTTATCCAGCGGTTTCGGATTTCACCGATCTGGAGACCGCCAGGCCAATTGCCGAATATGGCCCGCAGGAAGGAGTCAAGGGGGAGCAAATTTACCGCCTGTTCGAAGATTCCGCCGGCAATATCTGGATCTCGAGCACTTCTCCGTATCGAGACTGGGACTTGCCGTATGGAGTCGAGCCACTGGCCGCATTCAAGACCTCGAGCAAGCCGAGGGGTTGGAACGGCTGAGTCATGTCTGGACGGCTCGGTCCTTCGCCGAAGACAACACCGGCAGTGTGTGGGTCGGTTTCGACGGCCAGCTGGCGCGTTACACGGATGGCCGGTTCGTGCTGTTCACCGCAGCGACGGAGTGCCTCAGGGCGCGATCCGGGAGATGTATCTGGATCACGCCGGACGGTTATGGCTGGCGTCTGAGCAAGGCGGGCTCACGCGATTGGACATTACGACCAACGCTCGCCCCAGGTTCACGTCCTACACCGTCGCGGAGGGTCTCTCGAGCAACAACCTCAGGGTGATCGTAGAAGATCGCCAGGGCTACATCTACACCGGCTTCGGCAACGGCCTTGACCGCCTCGATCCGAAAACGGACCATGTGAAACATTTCACCGAGGCTGACGGCCTCCAACCAGGACTGTTGCTCTCTGCCTCTCGAGATCGACATGGTGTGCTGTGGTTCGGCACATCAAAAGGTCTGGCCCGCCTCGCGCCCGGTCCTGAGCCGCCAACCTCGCCACCACCCGTACTGATCACAGCGCTGAGAGTCTCCGGAACCGCTCGGTCCGTTTCCGCAGTTGGTAATTCCAGTATCACGCTGGCGGATCTGGCGCCCGGTGAGAATGAACTCCAGATCGACTTCGTAGGACTTGGCTTCGGGTCGGGAGAAGTGCTGCGCTATCGGTCCCGACTCGGCGGGCCCGAAGCCTCCTGGAGCACGCCCACGGAGCAGCGGAGCATCACGTATGGACGGCTCTCCTCCGGCGATTACACGTTTGCCGTCCGCGCCATCACCTCGGACAAGGTCGTCAGCACCGCGCCCGCCGTGATCACCTTCAGGATCCTGTCTCCCATCTGGCAGCGCTGGTGGTTTGTGTCGTTGGTCTTCGCTCTCGTCGGACTCGCCGTCTACGGCGGCGTCCGTTACCGTGTCGCCCGGCTGGTGGAGGTCGCCAACATGCGAACCCAGATCGCAACCGAGCTTCACGACGACATCGGCGCAAACCTGACCCGCATCGCACTACTGAGCGAAGTTGCGGTGCAGAGACAGGCCAGTCCTTCGCTGACATCGATCGCACGCATCGCCAGGGAATCGGTCGGCTCCATGAGCGACATCGTCTGGGCGATCAATCCGAAACGCGAGAGCCTGCTCGACCTGACCCGCCGGATGCGTCAGCATGCCGACGAGTTGTTCACGTTGCGCGGGATCGACCTGACCTTCACGGCTCCAGGCGGCGCCGACAGCAGAAGGCTGAGCGCCGATCTGAGACGCGACTTGCTCTTGACGTTCAAAGAAGCTGTGCACAATGCGGCGCGACACTCGGGCTGCTCTTCCGTCCAGATCAGTCTGGTGGCGGACCGCCACCGACTGACGCTGGTCGTCACCGACAATGGCAGCGGGTTCGACGCGCTGACCGAAAGTGAGGGCCAGGGGCTGACGAACATGCGGAAGCGCGCGCGGCGCCTCGACGGCGACCTGGAGATCAGGACTGCAGCTGGGCTGGGAACCACCATCACGCTCAGCGTGCCATCGTGATGCTTTCGGACCCTACGTGAAGTGGTAGGGTGCACCGCAGCGGTCATAGGACTAGTGTGGCGCGGACGACTCGCTGTAAATGCGCAAGACGGATCTCATGTCACATGCGGTCGAGACACCGGTGCCGCGGACCGTGCGGGTGACGCTGATCGAAGATGTCCGCGAGGTACGCGAGAGCCTGACGCTGCTGATCAATGGGACGCCAGGATTCGCGTGCGCACACAGCTATCGCTCCATGGAGGATGCGCTGACGGGGATCGACGCTGGCACCACGGACGTCATCCTCACAGACATCGGACTTCCCGGCATCAACGGTGTGGAAGGCACCCGTATGCTTCGCGCCCGCTTCCCAAACGTACCGGTCCTCGCCCTGACGGTTTATGACGATGACGACAACGTGTTCAATGCGATCTGCGCCGGTGCCTCCGGCTACCTGCTCAAGAACACGCCACCGGCTCGCCTGCTGGAATCACTGCGCGAAGTCGCCGACGGCGGCGCGCCGATGTCCCCCGAAGTCGCCCGCCGCGTGCTCGGGCTGTTCCGCCAGTTCCGGCCACCCGAACGGCACCCCGTCAGTCTCACCCCCCAGGAACTGACGCTCCTCAAGCTGATGGTCGAAGGGCACCATTACAAGACCGCCGCGGCGGAAATGGGCATCTCGATCAACACGGTGTCATTCCATCTCAGGCACATCTACGAAAAGCTGGAAGTCCACTCGAAGACCGAAGCGGTCGCGCGAGCGCTCCGCGAAGGACTGATCTAACCCTACCGAGCTCCGTAGTTACGTGCAGTCATCGTCGGTTGCTATAAGAGCCGCATGACTTCCCTTGCTGCGCTACGTTCGATTACCTGTGTTCTGAGTGTGACGTGGGCGATCTCGGGGTGCTCTGAGTCGCCTGGACCACCGGTCGGGCCGTCCCGCACCCCTCGCCGCAAGCAGCGCCCGCCGTCACCGAGGTTGTTCCCTCCACTGGATCAGTGGGCGGCGGCGCCACCGTCAAGATCGTCGGAACGGGTTTCGTGCCAGGCATGGTTGCGTTGTTCGACGGTATCAGGGCTCCGGGGCGATTCGACACCCGCGATACGTCCTTCTCAACGTTCTACACAGAAGCGCCGGCGCACGCCGCCGGTACCGTTGATCTCGTCGTGACCAATCCCGACGGGCGGTCGGCTCGGCTCGCGTCGGGGTACGCGTATGCTCCACCGCAGTCGTTCGATCTAACTGGTTCCTGGGGCGGCTATTCCCTCAACGGGGAGGACACCTGGGTGGAGTTCGAGATTCGAGACAGCAAACTCGTCAGCGCGTCGTGTGTGTACGACGGCGCCACGCCGTTCGCGTTTGCAAGTTTCCCGATCGTCGAGAACGGCGAGTTCTCATTCATCGCGGACGGCGGAGCGGCGATCTCAGGGAGGATCGTATCGGCGTCGGAGGTCTTGGGGACCATCAGCTTCCCGCAGTGCAGGCCTGGAACCATGCAGTGGCGGGCAAACCCCAGAATCCGCTCGAGCAGCCGTTAATCATCTGTGCCATGGCGGTCAAGATCGTTGCCGTCGCGTCATTCGTTCTCGGAGGGCTGGCCCTCGATCCTGGCGCTCGGGTGGTCCTGCGGATTGCGTGGTTGTATGTCGTGACCGGCGCCCGCGGTTAGCCGCTGACGCGCGCTATCGCTTCTCGTAGATCAGCACCACTGGGGCATCCTGGGAGGTGAACATGCTCTCAACGTGGAGCCTTCCATCCACGATGTACAGCGTCTGCGTGACGCTGAGGTTCGAGGTGATCATGCGATACACCACGAGCTTGTCGCCGTCCCATTTCGCCGTCGCCTTCGATTGACCCCATTCGTTGAGCAGGCTCTCGCTGCCGTCCGTCTTGAGGACCAGACTTCCGGTTTGCCCGGTATCGGGCGCAGCGGTTGGCGGGCGTGTAACCGTAAGGGTGAGGGCGTCCTGCTCGATCGTGCACGTGGGGCCGCAGTTGACCGGAGCGCCGCTGATCAGGCTGATCATCTTGCGCCCGTCGGGCCCACCTAGAGCGGGACGGTCGCCGCCACCCCCGCGGCCCACGCCCTTGTAGACCGAGTCGACCTGGACCCACTCACCCGAGAGATCGACCTTGGGCGAGAAGAGCATCAGCCCTGGAGGCGTTACCTCTTTGGCCATGACGACCGGCGGAGACTTTGCCGCAACTGCCTTCCTGTGGGGATTTAGAGTCGGCGGCGTTTTGTTCTCTTGGTCCAGCGTCGGTATCTCCGCAACGCTCGGTGCCGGTGCCGCATCTGGTTGGGCGGTGGAAGCCGTGACGACTTCAACCGCCCCCGATGCCAACGTTCCGGTGGCAAGTGCGAGGGAAGAGATGGTGCAGAACCCCAGGGTGCAAATCGATTCGCGCGCGGGACAGTGGTTTCATGGGGAGCTCCTCAAAGATGTGTTTCATCCGTTCCGGGAGGCCGCTTCCCGGCATCGCCATCCCGACAACGTTCAGCCGTCGTCCTTGGCGAGTAAGAGTGCGAGCCATGTCGATCAGATAGTCGCAGTAGTCCTGCGGTGAATGCCCCGCCCGTATCACCGCTGCGTCGCAGGCCTCTTCGGCGAGATTTGCCAGGCGCCGCT
>CAWJNJ010000012.1:0-80863 GCA_963844245.1 uncultured Acidobacteriota bacterium
CCGAAACGTAGAAGGCGTTCGAGACCGGCCAGAGCGCCATGACGCCGTGAGGTGTCGAGCTGTCAGCGCCAAGCCAATCGAGCAGCACGTGCGACGCATAGGCGAGCGCTACGGCGGCCGCGGTGCGTAACCGATCGAGGCCGGGAAAACGCCTGGACAGAACGGCGGCTGACGCGGCAAAGGTCAGTGCCGCCGCGCCCAGGCTATGCGTCGGCCCGCGATGCTGCATCGGCAGCAGGAAGTCGATGTCGGGGAGGGCCCCGGCTACCGCACACGCCGCCACGACCCGCCAGTCAGCCCGGCGCGAAATCAGCGCGCCGACCGCAATCCCTCCCAGCGCGTGACCGATCGGCGACGGCATTCAATCGATGATGTCACAGCTGTTCCGGCGCGCAGGTTTTGCCGCCACGGCCCCTCGACCCGCCGCAGAACCTGCACCCACCTGGCCCGCATGGCGAAAGTGACCAATACCCGTAAGCCACTCTCCTGCAGGTAGATATGAGCCCGCCATGCACACTATTTCGCTTGACTTTCGCCACGGCACAAACCTATCATGCCCACGCTCCGTCACCCCGGCTCGCCTTGACCTGTCCTGTCACACCGATGCGGGATAGTGAGCAAAGAAAACATGAGAGCGACCTGCGGCCAAGCGTGAGCGGCCGGAGGGAAGCGCCGCGGGAGCGGCGTCCGCGAGCGCGAGCGAGTGGGGTGGGGCCCCACGAGCAACTGACAAGGAGCGTTATGCCGCCAGTTGAAGAGCGAAGTGACCGCAATGACCGTGAGCGCGTGAAGGCCATCGAGGCCGCGGTCGGCCAGATCGAGAAGCAGTTCGGTAAGGGTTCGATCATGCGTCTCGGGGGCAAAGACAGCGTCATCCAGACGATCCCCTCCATCTCGACAGGCTCGGTCAGCCTGGATTACGCGCTGGGTATCGGCGGCGTCCCACGCGGCCGCGTCATCGAAATCTTCGGCCCGGAATCGTCGGGCAAGACGACGTTGACACTGCAGATCATTGCCGAGGCACAGAAACTGGGCGGGATGGCGGCGTTTGTCGACGCCGAACACGCGCTCGACGCGCAGTACGCCCGAAAGCTGGGGGTCGATCTCGAGAACCTGCTGGTCTCGCAGCCCGACAACGGCGAACAGGCGCTCGAGATCGTCGAGGTCCTCGTCCGCTCGAACAGCGTCGATGTCGTGGTGGTCGACTCGGTGGCGGCGCTCGTGCCCCGAGCGGAAATCGAAGGCGAGATGGGCGAAGCGCAGATGGGTCTCCAGGCCCGCCTCATGTCCCAGGCCCTCCGCAAGCTGACCGGCGTCGTCTCGAAGTCCAAGACGAGTCTGATCTTCATCAACCAGCTCCGCGAGAAGATCGGCGTCATGTTCGGCAACCCCGAAACGACGACGGGCGGGCGCGCCCTCAAGTTCTACTCGTCGGTCCGGATCGACATCCGCCGCATTGGCGCGATCAAGGATGGCGATCAGGTCGTCGGCGGCCGCACGCGCGTGAAGGTCGTGAAGAACAAGGTGGCGCCGCCGTTCCGCGAGGCCGAGTTCGACGTCATGTATGGCGAGGGGATCTCGAAGGAAGGCGACCTGCTCGATCTCGCCGTCGATCGGAAGATCGTCGACAAGAGCGGCACCTGGTTCGCGTTTGCCGGCGAGCGACTCGGTCAGGGTCGCGAGAACGTCAAGCAGTTCATGAAAGACAACCCCGCGATCACCAAGACGATCGAACAGAAGGTGCGTCTGGAACTGGGGCTGATCAAGGAAGAACCGGCAGCGGTCTAGGCGAAACTACCGGGCCGGTTTCAACACGAACATCACTTCACCGTCACGTATGAGGCCGAGCTCCTTGCGAGCCACGTCCTCGATCGTGTTCATATCCTCAGACAAACGCCGGGCCTGCTCACGCAGCCCGGTGTTTGTGTTTTTGAGCTGCGCCACGTTGACGCGCGCCTGCGCCAGCGCGCGCCGCGCCTTCCGCGTTTCCGCCAGTCCTCGTTCCCCGAACAGCGAATCCACCAACAGGATCAGCGTGACGACGATCAACGCCCGCTGCAGCCAGGGATTATCCCGGCGGCGTCTCGGCAGCGACGTGACGTGATAGTCGGATACGTCTGGCATGGCGTCCTGGAGCGGAAAGTACCAAACCCGGAAACAAGTACAAGTCCAAAAGTTACCAAGAAAAAGTACAAGGGGTTGGGGGGAAGGATGGCCTGCCATCCGAAGCGCGCACGCCACGCGAGCGAAGAAAGATAATTAGTGCAGGGCTGGAATCGAACCAGACACCAGCATTTTCAGTGCTGTGCTCTACCGACTGAGCTACCTCGGCACGGCCTTACGCTCTAGGTTGCAACGCGAACGTCGCGCACCGATTCCACAGAGCCACCGGATAACACCTCGCAGCTTGTTAGGAGTGAGCTGTGGCTGCTATGATTAGTGTTCTGCCGAAGGTCGCAAGGCCATGCCGAGGTAGCTCAGTCGGTAGAGCACAGCACTGAAAATGCTGGTGTCGCTGGTTCGATTCCAGCCCTCGGCACCATTCCCAATCGTCCGTGTGATCAGGGGACCCAGTAGTACGCGCGTCCCTGGCTCCAGTTCACCGCGAACACCAATCCGCCGCTGCGCGCCGGGTAGGCTCGGAGTCCCGTGGCCTGGATGCGTTCGGCGTCCAGCTTTCCGCGTAGGATGACCGGCCACCATTCGATCCGGCCCGGGATCTCCATCTCCGTTCCAGCAAACGAGATCTCCCCGGGCTGCAGGATCGCGCGCACCGCATCCGCATCGGCCTCGCGGAAGTTGAACAGGCCCCACCGGTCGGGACCCTTCATCGCGTAGGCGGCGCGGAGCTCGTAGGCGCCCTCGGGCAGTATCGCCGGGACGCGGCCCTGATCGATCGCGCCGGCCGTCCGCGCCTCCGCGAGCGTCGCGTACGTAGCGGTCTGCACCGACGGGCCGGCGCACCCGGTCAGCAGCATCACCGCGACGCCGAGGACGGCTAGGCCAGCTTTTTCCACGTCAGCGAGTGCTTCACCATCGCGCCGGCCTTCGGCACGTCGGTCGACAGAACGAGAAGTTCACCGTCGAACCGCATGCGTGCGTACCTGGTGCCCGCCGACCCACCCCGGGTTCAGCGCGCCATGGACGTGATGGATGACGGTATCGGCCGCTTCATTGACTTCGTAGGTGCCGAAGTACGCGATGTATCCGGCATAGGCCGAGCGCACCTGCTGCGCGCCCCATTCGCCGGGCGCGACGTTACTGCGGCCGGGACGCATGACCTGTCCGGCCATGTGCCCATGCGCGTCGTAGCTGAGTCGTCCGACCGCGTCGCCATACGGCTTTCCGCGTGAGCCGTCGGGGTTCTCGGTGATGTACGAGAGAAGGGTCCAGTTGCCTACAAGTTGCTTCATCGTGTTAGAGGTTCGCGTTCAGCCACTCGCCGTAAAGTTCCGGCCGGCGGTGCTGCAGAAAGAGTTGACGTGCATGCGAATCGCGCGTGGTCGACAGATCGACGTCCGCGGTCAAAATCATATCCTCCATCGCCGCCGCCCGCGCGATCACGCGGCCATCGGGCGCGCACACGAAGGACTCGCCGGCGAAGGTAATGCAGTCTTCGGCGCCGACGCGATTGCAGAGGGCAACGAAGTACCCATTCTGAAAGGCGGCGACCTGGACCTCGGCTTCATACAAGCCTTCGGGCCACTCGCCGACCGCCCCGGCCTGCGGCACGACCACCAGGTCGGCGCCGCCGAGCGCCAGGGCGCGCATGTATTCCGGGTAGTGGCGGTCGTAGCAGATGGCCACGCCGATGTTGCCGGCCTTGGTGCGGTAGACAGGAGCGCCGGTATCACCCGGCGTGTAGTAACCCTGCTCGTGAAAGCACGGGTAGTCGGTGATGTGGATCATCCGGGTGATGCCCAGCAGTGATCCATCCGCGTCGATGACCGGGGACGAGTCGTAGGCCCGGTCGCCGGCGCGCTCGTACAGATTCAGGATCACCACCACGCCGAGCTCGCGCGCCTTGCGCGCGAACTGTTCGGTGATTGGACCCGGAATCGTCTCGGCCAGGCTCAGGTGATCGCCGGCCGCGGGGTGTTGCGGATGGAAGCGCTCGAACGCGAGTTCGGCAAACGCGACGACCTCTGCCCCGTCGCGTGCGGCGCGTTCAAGAGCGGCAAGGCCACGTGCGACGTTCGATGATTTGTCGTGTTCCGCCCGCCCCTGCACCAGCGCGATCCGCATCCCACAACGCTATCACGCTACTTCCCACCTCCTTGCGAGCAGGCGTGCCGACCAGAAGAACGTCAGCGTCAACCCCGTGAGCACGAGCACCTGCGGCCACAGCGCGATCAGCGGCGCATCGCGCCAGAACACCTTGAGGTACCCGTCGAGCGCCCAGCCGTTGAACGTCACCAGCCCGACCTTCTGCATCGTCTCGCTCATCAGAAAGCGCGGGAACATGCTGCCGCCCAGTGCCGACATCGTCAGGATCAGAATGGTTGAGAATCCGGACAGCTGGGCCCGGGTGCGGGCCACGGTTGCGAGCACGAGCCCGAGCGCCGCCGCCGCTGACGCGGTTACGGCCGTCATCACCAGGAAGCCGGGAAGGTGCGCGAAGAGGGGCAAGTCGAACACCAGCCATCCCCACAGGAACATCACCGTGAGCTGCAGGGATCCCATCAGCGCCAGGAACAGCCACTTGCCAAAGAGCAGTGTGCGCATCGTCAGGCGCGTCGAGAGCAGCCGTTCCAGCGTGCCGGCCTCGACTTCATCGAGCAGCGCGCCACCCGCCCCCGCAACACACGAAAACAGCAGGAACATGACGCCGACGCCGGCTGCGTAGAACGAGATCAGTGCGCCACGGCGCGTGTTGCTTCTCATGACGTCGACGACCTCAGTCGTCAGCCCCATTGCTTCTTCGGAGCCGGCTCCTCCACCGCCACTCTGTGCCCGTGCCTTGAGCTGCGGCAGCCAGGCATCAATCGCGGTGCGCTGCTCCGGCGTGAGCGCGCCCGCCCGCGCTTCGAACTGCTGCATGCCGCCCTGCATCATCAGGTCCGGTGCTGCCGTCATCGTCACCTTCTGCAGAAGGCCCATGACCATCTGGGGTGCAACGGGGTCCGACACATCGGCCAGGAGCTGCACTTTGACGCCGGACGCCCCGAAGCCGCTCGTCCCAAAGCTCGCGCCGAGTCCAGAAGGCAGTACAACGGTGACCGGCGCGTTGCCGTCACGGACGAGCCGTTCACCGGAGACCCGGTCAAGGAGCGCGCCATTCTCGGCGGTTGTTCGCACCCGCAGCCCAGTTTCCTTCTGCAGGCCCGGCGACGATCCGCGCGCTCAGCTCGGAACGGTCTTCGTCCACCACCGCCGACGTTGATTCTCGATGTGCCTGATCCCTGCCCGCTCAAGAGCGTCGTGAAGATCGAGAAGAAGATGATCGGCAACGCGAAGGTCAGCGCTTGCGCGACGCGGTCACGCTTCAGATTCAACCAGCCGGTTCGTAACAGTGTGGTGATCATTCGCGCAAATCCCTTCCCGTCAGATGAATGAAGACGGCCTGCAGGCTGGGGCCGCGCACCTCGACGTCGTCTACGAGTGTGCCCGAGGCGCGGATGCTGGCGAGCAGCGGCGGCAGTCCTGCGGCGACGTCCTGCATACGAGCGGTTTCGACGCGGCCGTCCGACAGGCGCAGCGTGACGAGCCGGCCTTTGCCAACCGTTTGCTCGACCAGTTCCGGAAGCGTGCCTTCGGCAATCACGCGGCCGTGATCGATGATGACGGTGCGCGTGCAACGCGCTTCGGCCTCTTCGAGATGGTGCGTCGTCAAAAGCAGCGAGACACCCTGGCCGGTCAGCGCCGCCAGCATGTCGTAGATGCGATCGCGGCTCTGTGGATCGACGCCTACCGTCGGCTCGTCCAGGAGGACGACACGTGGACGATGGACGATGCCGCAGGCGATGTTCAGGCGGCGGCGCATGCCGCCCGAGTAGTTGCTCACGGGCTCGGCCGCTCTGTCAGACAGCCCGGTGTGGTCGAGCGCCCAGTCAATATGCTCACGGAGCAGACTGCCCGAGAGCCCGTGCAAGGCACCGAAGACGCTCAGGTTCTCGCGCGCGGACAACCGCGTGTACAAAGCGACTTCCTGCGGGACGATGCCGAGTTCGGCGCGCGTGGTGACCGGGAACGACCGGATCGTCGAATAGGCGGATGTCGCCGGCGTCGAGGCGGGCGCGGCCGGCAATCGCGCGGATGAGCGTCGTCTTGCCCGCTCCGTTGGGTCCGAGCAGAGCCAGGAGTTCGCCCTGGCGCAGGCTGAAGCTGGCGCCATCGAGAGCTTTGACGGCGCCAAACGCCTTGCGGGCAGCGTTCACGGTAAGCACGTTCATGCGCGTAATCTACGCGCATTCCCGAGGCGGGTTCGGGTCCTTCCGGTGAACGGCGGAACGGGGGCGGTCGGTGGACCTACTTCGCGCCCTTTGCTTTGAGATGCTTGTTCAGGGCCTTGGCCTGGATCTTCCCCCGCCGCTTCTCTTCGAGCAGCGCGCGCGCATCGAGCTGTTTGACCTGCTGCTCCCGTTCCCCTTCGAGCTTGTGGAAGCTCTCGAGGCGGGCGGCCGCGAGTTCTCCGGACGCCACCGCGGCGCGGACCGCGCAGCCCGGCTCGCGGAGGTGCCGGCAGTCGCGGAAGCGGCATGAAGCCGCGAGCGCCTCGACGTCGACGAAGGCTTCGCCGAGCGCTTCGCCCGAGTCCCACAGCTGCAGCTCTCGCATGCCGGGCGTGTCGATGAGGATGCCACCGCCTTCGAGGAGCACCATCTGCCTCGACGTGCTGGTGTGGCGGCCGCGGCTGTCGGTGATCCGCACGTCCTGCGTCCGCAACAGGTCGTGGCCGACAAGCCGGTTGGCGATCGTCGACTTGCCGACGCCGGAGGATCCGAGCAGCGCCGCGGTCCTGCCGGCCGTGACGTACTGCCGCAGCACCTCGATCGTCTCCGGTTGCTTGGCCGAGACGGCGTGGACCTGGACGCCCGGCGCGACAGCCTCGACGTCGGCGACGTGCCGCCGGGGATCCTCGACGAGGTCCGCCTTGTTCAGCACGACGACCGGCGTGGCGCCGCTTTCCCAGGCCACGGCGAGATAGCGCTCGATCCGCCGCGGATTGAAATCACCGTCGAGTCCGCCGACGAGAAAGACGACATCGATGTTGGCGGCGACGATCTGCTCCTCGGTGGTATCGCCCGCGGCGCGCCGCGAGAAGCGGCTGAATCGAGGCAGCACGGCGTGAATGCGCGCATCGCTGTCGGCGACCGGCTCAACCACGACCCAGTCGCCGACCGCCGGGAAATCCGGGCGCGACTCGGCGCGGTGACGCAGCCGGCCGGACACCCGCGCGAGGAGTTCGCCGTCCGCGGTGCCGACGCGGTAGATGTGCGTGTGCTCGAGCACGACGCGTCCAGGGACGCGCCCCGCGGCCGCATGCGCGGCGAAGGCCGCCGCGAAGGTGTCGTTCCAGCCGTACTGACAGGGGGTGAGACATGCCTGAGCGGCATCATAACGTGCGGCGTGCTAGGTCGCTACGTGCGACGTGCACGGACGTGCGGTCGTGCGACGTGCGACGTGCACGTGCGACGTGCGAGTGCACGTGCTGCCGAGTTTGGAGTTTGAGTTTGGAGTTTGGAGTTGACCTCTGAGCTCAGTGCCTTGACTGCCAGGCAGCGCAGCACTTCGGCGACGCTCCAGGCCTGGGCGACGCAACCGCGCGGCACGTACGGCTGCCTCGGCATCGAAGATCTCGCTGATCGATCCGACGCAGGCTTCCGTGAGGTGGCGCTCGAAGCCCTGCGAGCAGCGCCCGCGCGCCGGCGCGCATCCTCTGGATGCACCTTCAGCCACGCATCGACATAACGGTCCGATCAGCCAGCCCCACACCGTGCCCTGGTGATACGCCGCATCGCGCGAGCGCAGGTCGCCGTAGTAGCGCGCCTTGTAGTCCGGATGCCCGGGCGCGAGCGAGCGCAGCCCGACCGGCGTCAGCAGCCGGTCCCTGCACGACATCCATCACCGGCTCCCAGCGCTCCCGGGCGAGGACCGGGTGATCGAGCGCAGATCGCGAACACCTGGTTCGGACGGCAGGCCGGGTCGTCGCCCTGCTCGCCATCGACGACGTCGAGCAGGTGGCCGTGAGCGTCCGACCAGAACCGCGAGTTGAAGGACGCCGTGCGCCCGGTCCGCGTGCGCGGAGAGTCCGATCCCGTCGTCGTCGCCGCCACAGCTCGCGCACCCAGCCGTCGAGCAGGCGGAGCGCGTTGTACCAGAGCGCGTTGATCTCCACCGCCTTGCCGCGGCGCGGCGTCACCACCCAGTCGTCCACCTTCGCGTCCATCCACGTCAGCTGATAGCCCTGCTGCACCCTGGCGCAGCAGGCCGTCGGCCGGATCGACGCCGATCCCGAACCGCGTGCCCGCGAGGTGCCGGCGGACGATCTCGAGGAATGTCGGCAGCAGCAGCGCGCAGCGTGTCGGTGTCGCCGGTGACTCGGACGTAGCGCTCGACCGCGTGGAAGAACCACAGCGTCGCGTCGGCGGTGTGATACAGCCCCTCGCGCGCGCCGTCCGGAAACATGTTCGGGATCAGGCCGTCGCGGACGTAGTGCGCAAACGTGCGGAGGATGTAGCCGGCTTCGCGGTAGCGGCCGGTCGTCAAGCGTCAGCCCCTCGAGGCTGATCATCGTGTCGCGGCCCCAGTCGGTGAACCAGTGATAGCCGGCGATCACCGTCCGCACATGCTCGCCGGCGGCCCGCGCGCGCGCCGCTTCCTCGGCGCGGCCGGCCGGCGTGATGATGAACTGGTCGGCCGCCAGCACGAGCTCCGCGGCGAACCGGTCGGTCCGAGCTTCGGCGATCGCCAGCAGGCTGCCGGCGCCGGTCCTCTCCGCGTCGCGCGCGTCCTCCGGCGGCAGCGCGTGGATGGTCTCCCACGGCTCGGTCGAGGCGACCAGCGTTACCGGCTCGTCCGGGCAGCAGGTCGGCGCTGAAGTAGCCCGGGCTCCAGAGCGAACCGACCGACTGGTAGCCGCGACTCGCCTCCATCCGGTACGGCACGTCCGACACGCCCGTTCGCATCCAGCGTCAGCGCCGCCCGCGCGGCCGTGCATCACGCAGACGCAGCGAGCGGGATGCCGGCGACGAACAGCTCGTAGCCGTTGCTGGTGGCGAGCATCGTGTAGCTCTGCGACGGCTCGCGCGTCCACCGGCGCCTCGTAGGGGCGGAAGTGCACGGACGGGCGCAGCGTCAGCCGCACCGGGCCGTCACCCGAGAGCAATCGGTAGGTGATGTGGACGGTGTTCTGTCCGTAGGGCATCACGATCCGCTTCTCGATCTCGACGCCGCCGATCGCGTAGCGCCAGACCGGCAGGCCGAGCTCGAGCGCGAACTCGGCGAGGTGGCCGGTCCGATCGGCGGCGTTCGGACCGGCGACTTCATCCTCGTCGCCGAGCCAGAGCGGTCGGCCCCGCGCAGCCGGACGCGCTCGAGCAGATGGTTCAGCATCACGTCCGGCCGAGCGGCGCCGGCAGCGACGCGACGAGCAGGCCGTGATAGCGGCGCGTACAGCGCCGGCGACGGTGCCGGACGCGTAGCCGCCGAGGCCGTTGGTGACCAGCCACTCGCGCCGCGGCATCGGCTCGTCCGGCTCGTTCGTCGCGCGGCTGCGACGAGCGTCGCTCGTGAGATCGGTGTCGGTCATTCGCGTGCTCCGCGCGCAGACGAAAGAACAGCGCGCACTGCCGGGCAGGTGCCAGTGCGCCGCCGGATCGATCGGCGGCGGTGCCCTGCCCGCCATAGCGGACGGCTCGCTGCTCCAGGCCAGCTGCCACGCCGCGCCGGTCGGCGGCGCCAGCAGCGGCTCCGGCGCGGGCGTGAGATCGAGATCGCAACCGAGGTTGACGATCAGCAGCCGGTCGCCGTCGCGCCGCCGAAATAGCGCAGCAGCAGTGCCTCCGCTGCGAGGACCGCTCCGTCGATACGTCCCGCCGCGCGCGAGCACCGGATCGCCTTGGCGCAGCGCGATGCAGATCGCGAGTGCAGTGCGAGGGCGCGGCGTTGCGCTCACGCTCGGCCAGATCCAGCTTGCTCGCTTGAAGTCGTCCGCCGTCGACTGGTGCCGGCAGGACGCCTGACGTCGGGGTCCTCGAGGCTGGAAAACTGCGCCAGGAACTCCCGCCGCCTTGCGGATCGGGCCCCGGCAGCTCGTCTTGTGGTCGGCGAAGAAGAGGAAGGGCGGCGACGAGCCGAACTCCTGCCCTTGGAACAGCATCGGCGTGGCCGGCCCGAGCAGCAGCAAGGCGGTCAGGGCGCGCAGACGTCCCGGCGAAGCGCGCTGGTGGAGCCGGCGCCCGAACGCGGAGTTGGCGACCTGGTCGTGGTTCTCGAGGAAGGCCACAAACGCGGTCGGCGGCAGATCGAGCGCCGGCGTGCCGCGCGCTTCTTCTGCCACGCGTAGCACTGCCCCTGATAGAGGAAGCCGAACTTCGCGCACGAGATCAGCTCCTGCGGCGTGCCCTGGTAGTCGTGGTAATACGCCTCGCGCCGTCCGGTCAGGGCGACGACGGCGGTGTGATGGAAGTCGTCATTCCACAACGCGTCAAGGCCGAAGCCACCCGTCGCAGGCGGCCGGACGAGCGTCGCATCCTGCGGCTCGTTCTCCCCGACGATGTAGATCGGTCGGCCGGCTGCTGCCGCGCGGCCGCGAGCGGATCGACGGCAGCACGTGCTGGCCGAGGCGTCCTTGATGTCCTGCGTCGCATCAAGGCGCAGACCGTCGAAGTGGAACTCGTCGATCCAGTAGCCGGCGTTGGCACGAAGAACTCGCGCGCCGGCGCGGGCCCTTCGAAGTTGAGCGCGCGTCCCCAGTCGTTGGTGTACTTGTCGGTGAAGTAGTCCGGCGAGAACTCCGCGAGGTAGTTGCCGTCGGGACCGAGGTGGTTGTAGACCACGTCGAGAATGACGCCGATGCCGAGGGCATGCGCGCGATCGACGAAGGCGCGTAGATCGTCGGGTGTGCCGTAGAGGCGGCTGGGCGCATAGAGGTCGACGCCGTCATATCCCCAGCCGAAGCGGCCCGGGAACTCGGCGACCGGCATCATCTCGATCACGGTGATCCCGAGCCGCGCGAGTTCCGGGAGCTGCGCCGCTGCCGGCCGCCACGTCCCTCCGGCGTGAACGTGCCGACGTGCATCTCGTAGATGACCTGGCCGTCGCGGTCAGGCCGTGCCAGCCGCGGTCGGTCCAGCGGAAGGCGGTGGGGTCGACGAACTCCGATGACTGCATGAGGACCGTCGGGCTGGAATCGCGAGCACGGGTCGGGCCGCAGGCGTTCACCGTCGAGCCGGAACCAGTAGCGCGTCGCCCGCGCCGGCGCCGTCGATCAGCCCGCTGAAGTGCCCGTCGTCCTCGCGCTCGAGCGCGATGCCGCGCTCCGGCGCCGGCGATCACGAGATCGACGCGCTTGCAGGCCGGCGCCCAGACGCGGACGTGCACGCCGCCGTCCTTGCACTTCGACGCCGCACGGCAGCCGGCGCTCTGACGCCTCGGCCATCATCCGCTATCGCTGCGCCCGACGACGCTCGCGGCCGGCGAGGCGCGCGATCTCCGCTCGTGAGGACGGCCGGCTCGACCGGCTTCGGCAGATCGCGCTGACGTCGGCAAGCAGGCGTCGCAACCGCTCGTCGGTCTGCGAGACGCTGTCAGTGCGAGCGCGGGGATACGGCCGCCTCGATCGGTTTCGAGCGAGTGCACCTTGCCCGAGCGCGTAATAGTCGTGTTCGGGTGACACGCTGTCACTGACGAGCACGTCTGGGCGCCAGACTCGAGGCACTCGAGCGCCTCGGCGACCGAGCCGACGGTCTGCACGGAAGCGCCGCGTTGCTCCAGCACAGTCCGCAGCAGTTCGCGCCCATCCAGGTCCTGGTCGAGCAGCAGGACCCGCAGGCCGTCGAGAAATGGCCGTCGGCAGCGGCGGCTGCGCGCATCGGCGCCGACCGCGTCTTCTGTCGCGCGGTGCAGCGGAAGGCGGACTGTGAAGATCGCGCCGCCGCCATCGTCCCGTTTGCGGCCTGGATTTCCCCGCCGTGCAACGCTCGATCAGCTCGCGAACCAGCGCCAGCCCGACGCCGAGCCCGCCGGCCGCCCGCGTGGGCGACGAGTCGGCCTGGGAAAACCGATCGAAGATGCGCGGCAGGAACGCGGGGGCGATTCCCGGCCGTGTCACGCACGATGCCGCGCGCCTGCCGAACGATTCGACCGCGAGCTCGAGGATGCCGTCACGCGGCGTGAACTTGATTGCGTTTGCGAGCAGGTGCCAGGCAATTTGACGAAGACGGTCGGATCGCCGCGGACGGCGACGCCGGCTCGGCAGCGAGACTTTGATCTTCACGTCTTTCGCCGTCGCCGCCGGCGTCGCCGCCTGCACCGCCTGCCGCGCGCCAACGTCGAGCACCGCGGGACGCATCTCCAGGTGCAGGCGGCCGGTCAGCGCTTTCGAAACATCCAGCAGGTCGCCGGTCAGCTGGGCCTGCAGGCGCACGTTGCGTTCGATCGACTCGAACCCGCGCGCTGCGTCGCCGCGTCGAGCTTGCCGGTCCGAATCAGGTGGACCCAGCCGAGGACCGCGTTGAGCGGCGTCCGCAGTTCGTGCGAGATCGTCGCGAGGAATTCGTCCTTCATGCCGGTTGCGCGGCCTCGCTGTCCTGCGCGCGGTCTGCGCTCATGCGCGCGCCTCCCGTTCGCGCCGCGCGCGCCGGAGCTCCGCGACGAGCGCGGTCAGCAGCAGCCCATGGACGAGGAACAGCGCCAGGTGCATCTCCGCCGCGCGTGATCGGTGCGGAGCCGTGGCGCGCGCCGAGAACGCGCCAGCACCGTGACGGCGACGAGCGCGGCCCGGTGCCGGCGAACCAGTGCGGTCGCCAGCACCGGCGATACCCAGCAGGATGAAGAAGGCTGCCGTCGTCGATGACCGCACCGGCGGCCGCGGTCGAGCGAGGAACGACGACGAGCGACAAGACCACCGCGATGACGCGAACCGCACCGGACCGCGGCAAGGTCGGGGAACGGATACTCCGTCGTGCCGCGCGCCGGCATCAAGAGTTCGTCGACTTCGGCCGCTGCATGCTGACGTCGGCCGTCCGCTGCTCGGGGCCGGCGGCCACTGCCTCGGCTGCGATCGGCCTCCGATCGCGCGATCCGGCGCGAAGCGTGCGTGACGCCGAGCACGTGGTCGATGAGTCCGTATTCCTTGGCCCTCGTGGCGTCGAGATAGAAGTCGGTGCGCTTGGTATCCCGGATGATTTGACGCAGGGGCTTGCCGGAGCGGGCGGCCATGATGCGGTAAATCTGGCTCTGCATCTGCTTGAGGCGGTCGAGATGCTGCGCCGCGGCGGTGGTGGACTGCCAGCCCGCCCATTTCGCCGGCTCGTGGATCATGATCCAGGAGTGCGGAAAGCAGAGTCGCTTCCCTGGGCTCGCGGCCTGAAGCACGATGGAGCCCATCGAGTAGGCCATCCCCTGGACGACGATCGTGACTTCGATGCCGGTCGAAACGATCTGCTGAATGGCGTCATGCATGGCCAGCCCGTCGGTGACGTTGCCACCTGCGGTGTTGATGTAGAGCTTGATCGGTCCTGGACTGTCGTTGGCCAGCTCCCGGATGCGTTCGATCGAGGACGCGCGCTTGTCCTTCTCGATATCGCCGATGAGATAGACGTCGCGAAGGCGCTCCGCCGCTCCTTCTTCAGGGCCGCTTTCACCGCATCGATCAGTTCGCCTACGAGCCTGTCGCTGAACTCCGCCATACGTCAAAGGATGCTCGCATTCCGCGTGCCGTGCGAGCTGACGAGGTGCGATGTCGGGAACGAATCGCGAAATACATCTAAACCAGAACGTCCCAGCTCTCGTCCAATTGCACGATCTCGGACAGGGGACCCCGATCGCGTCAAGGTTTCGGCCTGTTCGAATCTGGGACGGCACCGGTCGCTGCCGGGCATCGAAACCGCCAGCAGGATCGGGCGACACGGGCTAAGTTATTGAATTCAAAGGGCTGTCAGACGCACTGGTTCGTGGCACCCTGTTTGGTTAATCTGGTTTGACCGGGTGTATCCCGCTCCCCGGATTCAAGTCAGAGGCAGCTACATGGTCGATATTGCGCGTCCCGCAACCGTGCGAAGAAGAAGCGGATCCGCCGCATCCTCATCGGCGACGGCGGCTGGTCGTCGTGATCGCGCGGCATCACATTCGGCGTGTCCCAGCTGAAGCCCGCCGCGCCCAGTGTGGATCGCGCGGCCGTCTGGGTCGACACGGTCAAGCGCGGCCCGATGCTCCGCCAGGTGCGCGGCTCCGGCACGCTGGTGCCCGAAGACATCCGCTGGATCACCACGCAGACCCAGGGCCGCGTCGAGCGGATCATGTCTCCGCCCCGGCGCGCAGGTCAGCCACGGCACCGTCATCCTCGAGCTGTGCAACCCGCGAGCTCAGCAGGCGGTGCAGGACGCCCAGCTCGCGCACCAGTCGGCGCAGGCGGCGCTATCGAAAACCGCAAGGCGGAGCTCGAGCGCAACCTCCTCAGCAGGAGGCCGAGCTCGCCAGCATCGAGACGCAGCTACAACAACGCGAAGCTCGAACCTCGAGGCGCAGGAGGAGCTCTTCAAAGAGAGCCTCGTCTCGCAGCTGCCAGGTCAAGCAGAAACGGTCGCGACGGCGGACCTGAAGAACCGGCTGGCGATCGCGCAGCGACAGCTCGAGAACGCGAAGACGGGATCAAGTCGCAGCTCGCGCCGCAGGAAGCGGAAGTCGACCAGCGCAGCGCCCAGTATCGAGCTTCGGCGTGCGCCAGCTCGACGACCTGAAGGTCAAGGCGGGCATGGCGGGCGTGCTGTCAGCAGGTCCCGGTCGAAGTCGGCCAGCAGGTCGGTCCCGGCACCAACCTCGCGCGCGTCGCCAACCCGACGCAAGCTGAAGGCGGAGGTGCGGATCGCGGAGACGCAGACCAAGGACATCCGCATCGGCCAGATCGCCGAAGTCGACACCCGCAACGGAATCGTCAAGGGCAAGCGTCATCACGCATCGACCCGGCCGTCGACCGGCGGCACGGTCGGCGTCGACATCATCGCTCGACGGCGAGCTGCCGCCGGGCGCGCGGCCTGACCTGAGCGTCGACGGCACGATCACGGCTCGAGCGGCTCGACAACGTCATCTATGTCGGCCGCCCGGCGTTCGGCCAGGAGAACAGCACCGTGATGCTGTTCAAGCTGGATGGCGAACGGCGAGGCGCACCGCGATGCAGGTCAAGCTCGGACGCACGCTCGGTCAACGCGATCGAAGTCATGGAAGGGCTGCAGCCTGGCGACCAGGTGATCCTGTCCGACATGTCAGCGCACGATGCATACGATCGGGTACGATTAAACGGGTGAACGTCCAGCTCAGCATCCGCTTCCAGAGCAGCAAACGGAGCGGCGCAGCTGACGACTGGAGCTGGACGCTAACAAGGAGCGACGATGAACACGTCCGGGCAGACGCTGATCCACCTCGACGGCGTCACGAAGGTGTTCTTCACCGACGAAGTCGAGACGCACGCCCTCGCCGGCATCCACCTCGAGATCAAGAGCGGCGAGTACATCGCCATCGCCGGGCCGTCGGGCTGCGGCAAGTCGACGCTGCTCTCGATCCTCGGGCTGCTCGACTCGCCGACCGAAGGCAAATACGTCCTGAACGGCAAGTCGGTCGCCGACCTGCCGCTCTCCGAGCGCGCGCGCGTCCGCAACCGCGAGATCGGGTTCATCTTCCAGAGCTTCAACCTGATCGGCGACCTCAACGTCTACGAGAACGTCGAGCTGCCGCTCACCTACCGCGGCATGAAGTCGGCCGAGCGCAAGGAGCGCGTGATGGCGGCGCTCGAGAAGGTCGGCATGGCGCACCGCGCCAAGCACCTGCCCAGCCAGCTCTCGGGCGGTCAGCAGCAGCGCGTCGCGGTCGCCCGCGCCGTCGCCGGCTCCCCCTCGATCCTGCTCGCCGACGAGCCGACCGGAAACCTCGACTCGAAGAACGGCGAGGCCGTCATGGAGCTGCTCCGCGAGCTGCACCGCGAAGGCGCGACGATCTGCATGGTCACGCACGATCCGCGCTACGCGCGCCACGCCGACCGCTCGATCCACCTCTTCGACGGCCGCGTCGTCGAGGAAGACGGCAGCAAGCGGGCGCGAGAAGGAGCTCGAGGAGAGCGGCTTCCACATCGAGCACTAGTTGGCAGCTGGCAGGTTCGAAGTTGACAGTGCGGCGCGACTGCGAGCGGTCGCGCCGCCTTCCGCACTGCCAACCGCAGCTGCACACTGACATGCACGATCTCAAATACGCCGTCCGGATGCTCGTCAAGAGCCCCGGCATTCAGCCTCGTCGCGATCCTCTCGCTGGCGCTCGGCATCGGCGCGAACACGGCGATCTTCAGCCTGATCAACGCCGTACTGCTGCGGCCGCTGCCGGTCGCAGGATCCGCAGCTCGCTGGTGTCGGTCTCGACGACCGATCAGCGCAACCCGGGCAACCTCCCGCTGTCGCATCTGAACTTCAAGGATCTGCGCGCGCAGAACGCAGGTGTTCACCGACATGGCGTCGTTCTCCTTCAATCAGGTGAACTACAGCACGGGCAGCGAATCCGAGCAGATCCCGGTCCAGATCGTCACGTCCAATTTTTTCTCGCTGCTCGGCGCGCGAACCGGCGCTCGGGCCGCGGGTTCCTGCGCCGAAGAAGACGAGCAGGCCGACGCCCGTCGCCGTCGTCAGCCACGGATTCTGGGAGCGCAGCCTCGGCAGCGACCCCGGCGTGGTCGGGACGACGGTGACGCTCAATCGGACGCCGTACACGGTGATCGGCGTCGCCCCGCAAGGACTTCACCGGCGTGCTTGCTCGGCGGCGGCCCGTCGGCCTGGATACCGATGTCCGCGCACGCGTCGTCCAGCCGAACTTCGACTGGTACGAGCACGCGGCGCGGCCTGTTCCTGTTCAGCGTCGGACGGCTGAAGCCGGGCGTGCACGCCGGAACAGGCCGCGCGCCAACCTGCGAGACCGTATTCGGGAACTCGAGCAAGCGTTCCCCGTCGACAACAAGGGACGGAGCGCCACGGCAGTGCCACTACTCGAGGCGCGACTGAACCCCAACGGCCAGGGCGGCGCACCGCTCGTCCAGCATCTCGATGATCCTGATGATCGTCGTCGGCATCGTCCTGCTGATCGCCTGCGCCAACATCGCGAACCTGCTGCTCGCGCGCGCCTCGAAGCGGCGCCGCGAGGTCGCGATCCGGCTGGCGCTCGGCGCCGGCGCGCTCGCGGCTGGTGCGGCAGCTGATGACCGAGAGCCTGCTGCTCTCGATCCTCGGCGGCATCGCTCGGCATGCTCCTGGCGTCGTGGACGCTCAGCGCGATCATCGCCGCCGAGCTGCCGCTGCCCTTCCCCGTCGATGCGACGGCGTTGGCGCTCGACGGCCGCGTGCTCGCCTTCACCGCCGCGCCTCGCGCTGCTGACCGGCCTCCTCTTCGGCCTGGCGCCGGCGCTGCAGGCGTCGAAACCTGACGTCGTGCCCGGTGCTGAAGAACGAGCTGGTGCCGGTCGGCACCGGCCACCGCGGCTTCGCGCGCGCTGCTTCAGCCTGCGCCAGGTGCTCGTCGTGGCACAGGTGGCGCTCTCGCTGATCTGCGCTGATCGCGGCCGGCCTCTTCCTGCGCGAGCTGCGCAGACTCGCAAGCGGATCGACACGGGATTCGAGACGCGCGGCGTGCTGGTCATGAACTTCAACCTGCTGCGCGAGGGCTACACGCCCGAGCGCGGCCAGCTCTTCTACGACCAGATCGTCGAGCGCGTCGCCGGCCTGCCGGGCGTCCAGCGCGCGGCCATCGCGCAGAGCGCCGCCGCTCGCTGGCGGATTCCTGCGCAGCGTGTTCCCGGAGGGAGCCGACACGACCACGACAGGAGCGCATCCTCGTCCAGGTGAACACGGTCGAGCACCGGGTATCTCGAGACGATCGGGATTCCGCTGCGTCCGCGGCCGAGACTTCACACGAGGCGACACCGCCGGCGCGCCCAAGGTCGTCGTCGTCAACCAGACGATGGCGGAACAGTTCTGGAAGGGTGAGGAAGCCGATCGGCAAGCGCTTCAAGTTCTTCGGCGACGAGGACTACACGACAGTGATCGGTGTGGCCAGGGACAGCGAAGTACAACGGCGTGGCGGAGGACCCGAGACCTTCATCTACCAGCCGCTGGCGCAGAACTACACCCCGCAGGCAACGCTGCACGTCCGCGCCCGCGGCGACGCGGCGTCGCTCGCCGGTGCGGTCCGCGGCGCCAGCGTGCAGGAAGCTCGATCCGTCGCTGTCGGTGTTCAACGTCCGCACGCTGGAGGAGCAGGTCGCTGACTCGCTCGCGCCGCTGCGCATGAACGTCATGATGCTGGCGACGTTCGGCGCCCTGGCGCTGCTGCTGGCCTCGATCGGCCTCTACGGCGTCGCCAGCTACTCGGTGGCGCAGCGCACCCGCGAGATCGGCGTCCGCATGGCGCTCGGCGCGCAGCCGGGCTCGGTCCTGCGTCTCGTGCTCGGCCAGGGCCTGATCCTGGTCGGCGTCGGACTGGGTGATCGGCGTGGGTGCTCGCGCTCGATGCTGGCGTCGTACGATCTCCCGCGGACCTGCTGCCGAACGTCAGCGCGCGCGATCCGCTGCACGTTCGTCGCCACGTCGGCGGCTGCTCGGCGCGGTGGCGCTGCTGGCCAGCTACATCCCGGCGCGTCGCGCGACGCGCATCGATCCGCTGATCGCGCTGAGAACGACTAATGCTGATTACCGACCATCTGAGAGACCGCTCCGCCCACGAAGGTGACCAGCCTGCCCGGCGCACCGCGGATCCGCGCGTACTCATCGCCGACGACCAGTCGGACGTGCTCGAGGCGCTGCGGCTCCTGCTCAAGGGCGAAGGCTTCCAGATGGAGACGGCGTCATCGCCGGCGGGTGTGCTCGCCGCCGTGGAAGCGCGCGAGTTCGATGTCGCGCTGATCGACTTGAACTACACGCGCGACACGACGTCTGGCGAAGAAGGCCTCAACCTGCTGTCGCGGATCCAGGCGATCGACCCGACCCTGCCGGTGGTCGTCATGACCGCGTGGGGCAGCGTGGAAGTCGCCGTCGAAGCCATGCGCCGCGGCGCCAGAGACTTCATTCAAAAGCCCTGGGACAACGCCCGCCTGCTGGCGATCGTCCGGACCCAGATCGAACTCAGCCAGGCACTGCGGAAAGGCCAGCGGCTCGAAGCGGAGAACTCGATCCTGCGTGGCGAGGGCATGCCAAGCATCGTCGCGGAATCGCCCGCGATGCAGAACGTGCTGCAGGTCGTCTCGCGCGTCGGTCCGTCGGATGCGAACGTCCTGGTGCTCGGCGAGAACGGTACCGGCAAGGGCGTGATTGCGCGGGCGCTGCATGCAGTGTCGAGCCGCGCCTCGCGGCCGATGGTGGTCGTGAATTCCGGCGGTGTGTCGGAAGGCGTCTTCGAGAGCGAGCTGTTCGGTCACGTTCGCGGCGCGTTCACGGACGCGAAGGCCGATCGGGTCGGACGTTTCGAACTGGCCGACCAGGCAACGCTGTTTCTCGACGAGATCGCCAACGTCCCCATGAGCCAGCAGGCGAAGCTGCTGCGCGTCATCGAGACCGGTGAGTTCGAGCGGCTCGGGTCCTCGCGCACCAGGCGCGTGAACGTCCGGATCATCTCGGCCACCAACGCGGACCTGAACGACGAAGTCGCCGCCGGCCGGTTCCGGCAGGATCTTCTCTTCCGGCTCAACACGATCGAGATCCGCATTCCCTCGCTCCGGGATCGCCGCGAGGATACGCCGTTGCTCGCGCAGCACTTCCTTCGGCAGCACGCGCAGCGCTACCGCAAGCGGTTGACCGGCTTCGAGAGCGGCGCCATGCAGATGCTGCTCGAGCATTCGTGGCCCGGCAACGTTCGCGAGCTGGATCACGCGATCGAGCGCGCGGTGCTGATGGCGCAGGGCCCGCTCGTCAAGTCGGGCGACCTCGGCTTGCGCGCGACCGGGCAAGCGGCGGCAGGCCGGCTGGAAGACATGTCGCTCGAGGACGTGGAGTGCTTCCTGATCAAGAAGGCGATGACGCGCTACGACGGCAACGTCAGCCAGGCCGCCAAGGCGTTGGGCTTGAGCCGCAGTGCGTTGTATCGACGGCTTCAGCGATACGGGCTCTAACGGCGCAGTCAACTTTCATTCAGTTGCGGTGGGGCCCCACCCCGCACCGCCTGCCAGCACTCGCTCTCGCTCGTGCCGCTTCCGATTACACTTTCGATGTGACTCCGCGCGATCCCTGGCTTCGGCACGACCGGCGCATCCTGTTGATGGCGTTGGCCTCGGCACTGCCCGGCGCGGCCATTTCCCTCATCTTCCTCTGGACCGGTGACTACACACCCAAGGTCCAGTGGACCCTCACCGTCCTGATCGTCACGTTCTGCCTGGGTTTCGCGTTCGCACTGCGCGAACGCGTCGTCCTGCCCCTCCAGACCCTTTCGAATCTGCTGGCCGCGCTTGGCGAGGGAGACTTCTCGATTCGCGCCCGCGGCGCGCGCGGCGGTGATCCGCTCGGCGAAGTGATGATCGAGGTCAACGCGCTCGTCGAGACGCTGCGCCATCAACGGCTCGACGCGCTCGAGGCGACGACGCTGCTGCGCAAGGTGATGGCGGAGATCGACGTCGCCGTCTTCACGTTCGACGAGAGCGCCGAGTTGAAGTTCGTCAACCGCGCCGGCGCGCGGCTGCTCGGCCAGGTGGCGGAACGTCTGCTCGGGCGGAATGCGATGGAGATCGGGCTCGATCAGTATCTCCTCGGCGAGGCGCCTCGGGTCATCAACACAGGCTTCCCCGGCGGTGTCGGCCGCTGGGAGGTGCGTCGCAGCCAGTTCCGGCAGGGTGGACGGCCCCACGAACTGCTGGTGCTCTCGGACCTGAGTCGTCCGCTGCGCGAGGAAGAACGGCAGGCCTTCCAGCGCCTGATCCGCGTTATCGGCCACGAGATGAACAACTCGCTCGCGCCGATCAAGTCGATTGCGGGGAGCCTCTCGGCGATCATCGATCGCGATCCGCCACCGTTCGACTGGCGCGAAGACGTGACCCGCGGCCTGGCGGTCATCGCTTCGCGGTCTGAATCCCTCAGCCGCTTCATGAGCGCGTATGCGCGGCTCGCGAAGCTGCCACCACCGAAGCTCGCGCCAGTGGACGTCGGGTCTTTTGTGGACCGCGTCGTGACGCTCGAGAAAGCGCACCAGATCCGGGTCCAGCGCGGGCCGGCGCTCACCATCCGCGCCGACGGCGACCAGTTGGAGCAGCTGTTGATCAACCTGATTCGCAACGGTGTCGACGCGGTGCGTGAGACTGGGGGCGGAGTCACGGTAGGTTGGGACCGGCTGCCCGGCTCGTCGCCGCCGTTCATGGAGTTGTGGGTCGAGGATGAAGGGCCGGGGCTGTCGAATACCGGCAACCTGTTTGTGCCGTTCTTCACCACGAAGCCTGGCGGTTCGGGGATCGGCCTCGTCCTGAGCCGGCAGATCGCCGAAGCGCACGGCGGCAGCCTGCTGCTGGGAAATCGATTCGATCGCGTCGGCTGCCGCGCCACCCTGCGCGTGCCGCTGCAGACGGTCGCGGAGGTAAGGGCCGAGGAGCAGGCGACAGCCTGATCCCCGGCCTGGCTTGACTTAGTGCTTGTGGGCGTCCTCTTCGAAGTTCGCCCAGAACACGTGTGTGATCACGCGGTTGCCGTTCCCCAGATCACGTTCGAAGACCTGGACCCGGTTGTTTGCATTGGACCGGATCAAGCGTCCCCACTCCGCCGCCTCGGGCGTTGCGGGGCGGCCGCCACCGCCGCCACCACCACCGCCAGGCTTACCCCCGGAATCACTGTGTGCATAGATCGCGATGAGTTGATCGAAGTCATGCTGATTCGGATGCTCGTTCGAGAGATCGTTCGAGTCGGCACCGCCCGCTCCTCCGTCCGGATCATTCGTGTAGTCCATGCAGGAGCCCAGGTTGGTGTTATTGAATCGCTCGTCCTGGTGATCCAGCCCGAAGTCGTGCGCGATCTCCTGGCAAGTGACCAAGCGGCGCCACGCGGGGGTATTGTAAGTGGCGGTCTGGAAATATGTGTCGTTCAGCTTCGTCACCGCCTGGCTGATATGGCTACCGCCGGAGATCCAAATCTGCGCGATCCCGAGCCACCCATTCTCTCCATATGCGGCGTTGCAGGCCTCAATACGTCCCGCGGTCGGCTCGCAGACAGCGGGATCAGCGCCACCATTGGTTTTCGCCAGATCGAGAACGGCCGATACATTCCAGTCTGAGATCGCCTCCGTGAGGTAGCCATCCCACTGGCTGTCGACGTTATCGCCAACCTGCAGCGATAACACGGCGGTCGATTTCGCCCAGTGATATTTGAGCCAGTTGTGATTAGCGGACGTCTCGGCGGCGAGCGCGATGGCGAAGGCTGCAGCAAGAACGGTGTATCTGCTGAATCGATCGTGCATGTAATTCCCCTTGTTAGCCCGGTGTCGAGCGGTGGGCCATTCTGCAAACCCGTAAACCCTTTGTCAATCTGCATTTGAGGCTGAGGTGAAAGAAGAGTGTCCCAAATGATCAAAGTGTCGCTTGGGGGGCACATTTCGGGCTTCTGCTATCCTCGGGAACCGTGATTTCTTCCGTCTCGCTCTGGACTCGCGCGTTCGATTCGCCGCCGGACTGGCAGGCCTTTGCGACCGCTTTCATCCCGTCCCTGTTGATCGCGTGGCTGGCATCACTGCTGATCCGGCGCCTCGGCCAGCGCGTCCTCCACTCGATCGTGGGCGACACCATCGCGCACAGCAGTCCGCTCGTCCGCGGCCCCCTTCGGCTGATCGCCTGGATTGCCTTCGTCCTCACGCTGGCGATCGTCATGGTGCCGGCCCTCGAGCTCGTGGGTCTGCAGCCGCGCACCGGCATCAGGCTGCGGACGCTGGTGACCTGGGGGTTCGGATCGGGCTTACGGATCCTGCTGCTCGGCGCCGTCGCTTACGCGTCCATCCGCGCCGTGACGCTGCTGGTCGCGCGGTTCGAGCACGAGATCAACCGCGGCACCAGCCTCGACGCCCTCGAACGAGCCAAGCGCGGGCGGACGCTCGGCTCCATGATCCGCAATGTCGCCTGCGTGCTGATCGGCGGTATCGCGACCCTCATGATCCTGAAGGAGCTCGGCGCCGACATCGGTCCGGTCCTCGCCGGCGCCGGCATCGTCGGGCTCGCGGTCGGGTTCGGCGCCCAGACGCTGGTCCGCGACATCATCAGCGGGTTCTTTCTGATTCTCGAGGACCAGGTCCGCGTCGGCGACGTCGCGGCGATCAACGGCCAGAGCGGCTTTGTCGAGGCGATCAATCTCAGGACGATCGTGCTGCGCGACTTCGAAGGAACGGTGCACACCATTCCCAACGGCGGCATCACGACCCTGGCCAACCGCAGCAAGGACTATTCGTTCTACGTCATCGACCTCGCGATCCCCTACTGGGAAGATCCCGAGCGCATCACCGCGTTGGTGCAGGAAGTGGGGACGGAGCTTCGGAAGGACGATCAGTTCGGCCCCTTGATCCTGGAGCCAGTCGAGGTCGTCGGCGTGGACGGGTTCGGCGATTGGGCGGTCACGCTGAAGCTCCGGGTCAAGACGATGCCGCTCAAGCAGTGGGACGTCGGGCGCGAGCTGAGAAAGCGGATCCTGAAGACGCTTGGCGAGCACGGCATCGAACACCCGTTCCCGGCGCCGGCGAACGTCACCAGCCAGCTGGAAGCGAGACGGGCGCGGGCGGTCGGACCGGAAGGTCAGTAGCCGGACGGTCCGGCACTCGCCGGCTTCTGTCCGCGCGATTCCTGGACGATCTTCACGCCGGCGCTGGCGCCGACTCGGCTCGCGCCTGCCGCCACCATCGCCTTCAACCCTTCGAGGTCGCGCACGCCGCCGGCCGCCTTGACGCCCATGTCGTCGCCGACGACGCGGCGCATCAGCGCCACGTCCGCAGCCGTCGCGCCGCCAGGGCCAAAGCCGGTCGAGGTCTTCACGAAGTCGGCGCCGGCCGCCTTCGAGAGCGTGCAGGCGGTGATCTTCTCTTCGTCGGTCAGGAGCGCCGCCTCGATGATCACCTTGCTGAGCACGCCGCACTGACGGCACGGCTCGGTCACTGCCTCGATGTCTCGTTCGACGGTGCGGAGATCGCCGGACTTCAGCGCTCCGACGTTGATGACCATGTCGATCTCGGTAGCGCCGTCGAAAATGGCGCGCCGGGTTTCGAAGTTCTTGACGTCGGCGGTCGTTGCGCCAAGCGGGAAGCCGACCACCGAACAGACGCCAACGCCGGTGCCGCGCAGCTTTGCCGCCGCGGTCGCCACCCATGCCGGATTGACACAGACCGTCGCAAAGCCGAACTCCGCGGCTTCGCGGCACAGCTTCTCCACTTCTTCGCGGGTGGCGTCAGCCTTGAGCAGCGTGTGGTCGATCACGCCCGACACCCCCGCCGTCCCGGCGCCGGTCGCGTGCAGGCCGAGCCTCGTGGCGCCGGCATCGATCATCGAGCGCAGCCGGTCCGGGCAGCAGTCGGCGCGCACCGCATGGCAGCTGCAGGGACCGGCGGTCGTCGCGGTCCGCTGCGCGGCGACGACTTCTTCGGTGATGATCTCGACGAGCCGCTGAAGATCCTGTGGGTTCAACACGCTACTCTGGATTCTGTTCGAGACGACGCACCTTGAGCAAGCGCCGGATGTAGCGCGCCTCGCGCATCGCCGTGCCCATCCATGTATCGACGATGCGGAGGGCGGCGTCGTTACCCGGCAGCAATGTCGAGCCCAGCGTCATGACGTTGCAGCCGTTGTGCTCACGCGAGTAGCGCGCGATGGTCTCATCGGTGCACATCGCGGCGCGGATCCCGTTGATCTTGTTGGCCGCGATCGCAGACCCAATGCCCGCGCCGTCGATGACGATGCCGGCGTCTGCCTCACCGCGGGCTACCGTGCGGGCGACGAGCGCTGCAATGTCGGGATAGTCCACCGCCTCGGTCGTCGCCGTGCCCAGATCCAGTACCGCGACACCCTTGCTTCTCAGATGCTGCAGGATCGCATTCTTCATCGCGATCCCGGTGTGGTCGTTGCCGATCGCCACGCGCCGGATGTCAGCCGCCGGCGCCAGATCATCGGGCAGCGCACCGTCGAAGGATCCAGCCTGGATGACCGTAATCTTGCGCTCCGCAAGGGTGTCCTTCGCGAGCGGCGTGACGTGGCCCCCTTTGGCGAGCTCCACCGTGGCGCCACGATCGAGCGTGCGCGCATCGCTCTCGGTAATGATGTCGAATTTCTTCATCACCTATTCCTGCAGGACGGCAATGTGCGGCAGGTTGCGATACTTCTCCGCGTAGTCGAGCCCGTATCCGACGACGAAGCGATCCTCGATGGTGAAGCCGATATAGTCCACCGGCACTTCGACCTTGCGGCGCGACGGTTTGCTCAGAAGACAGGCCGTGCGGAGGCTCCTCGGAGCGCGGCTGCGGAGGATCTCCTGCAGGTATTTCAACGTCAAGCCGGTATCGACAATGTCTTCGACGACGATGACGTGGCGATTCTCAAGGCTGGTGTCGAGGTCCTTCTGGAAGCGAACCTCGCCCGACGACTTCGTGCCCGAGCCGTAACTCGACACCGCGATGAAATCCATCGACACCCGGGTGCTCATGTTCCGGACCAGGTCGGACATGAAGACAAATCCACCCTTGAGGACGCAGACCATGTGAATCTCTTCGCCGTCGGGATAATCGCGCTCGATCTCCTGCGCCATTTCCTTCACGCGTGCCTGGATCGTCGCGGCGTCGAGCAGGATGTTCACTTCTTCACCGCCGCTCGTACCTGTTTCGCGATCTCGTTGGCCTCGCGGATGACGTCCGCCTCGTTCAACGTCAGCATCTTCCGGTCACGCATCAGTACCTTCCCATTCACGATCGAAGTCCGGACATCCTCACCTCGCGCGACGTAGACGAGATGGGAGATCGGATCGTACATCGGCGTCTGGCGCGCGCCGTCGATCGCGACGACGATCAGGTCGGCACGCTTGCCCGCTTCGAGCGAGCCGACGCGGTCCGCCATGCCGAGCGCGCGGGCGCCTTCGATCGTCGCCATCGCGAGCGCGTCCTTCGCCGGCAGGGCGCGCGGGTCCCGCGTCGCATGCTTCTGCAGCAGGGCGGCCTGCCGCATCGCTTCGAACATGTCGAGATCGTTGTTGCTGGCGGCGCCGTCGGTGCCGAGGCCAACATTCACCGACGCCGTCCGCATCGCCGGAACTTTGGCCGTCCCGCTCGCCAGCTTCATGTTGCTCTCGGGATTGTGCGCCACCCCGACCTTGCGCTTTGCCAGGATCTCGATGTCGGCCTCGTCGAGCCACACCGCGTGCGCGGCCAGCGTCCGCGGACCCCAGAAGTTGAGCGACTCGAGATACCGGGTCGGCGACATCTTGTGCTGCTTCTGGGAGTTCTGCATTTCGTCGGACGTCTCGGCGAGATGGATGATCACCGGGGCCTGGTACTTGTCGGCCAGCGCGCGCGCGCTCTTCAAGGTGGCGGCGTCGTTGGTGTACATCGCGTGCGGGGCGACGGCGGGCGTGATCAGTTCGTCGCCGGCGAACTCCTTCAGGAAGGCCTCCGTCCGGGCGAGCCCCTCCGCCGCTGTCTTCGCATCCGCCACCGGGAACTGGATGATGGTCTGACCGAGCACGCCGCGCATCCCGGCCTCGCGCGTCACGCGCCCGATCTCCTCCTCGAAGTAATACATGTCCGCATAGGTGGTCGTCCCCGACTGGATCATCTCCAGGGCGGCCAGCCGCGTCCCGGCCCGGACGAACGCCGGCGTCACGGTTTTCGCTTCGGCCGGGAAGATGTAGCTCTGGAGCCACTCCATGAGGGCGAGGTCGTCCGCCAGCCCGCGATAGAGGACCATCGGCGCGTGCCCATGGGTGTTGATCAGGCCGGGCATGACGATCTGCCCCTCGGCATCGATCGTCTCTTTGGCCGAGTAGGTTGACGCGATGGATTCTGCGGTATCGACAGCCAGGATCTGATTGCCGCGGATCGCCACCGCCCCGCGCGGCAACACCCGCCCCGCCGCATCCATCGTCACTACGATGGCGTTATAGACGATCAGGTCGACCTGCTGGGGCTGGGCCGCTGTCGAGGCCACTACCGCAACGGCTGCCAGCAGGGTCGCCGCAATTCGTCTCCGCATAAGCTCGTAGATTCTACTCTGCCCGCTCGGTAGGCCCGACCTTCAGGTCGGGCGGACCCGCTTCAGCGACTTACCCGATGTCGCCTCAGCGCCCGGCCCTTTCTTGTATAGTTCTGCCGTGCCCGTCCACATCGTTCCGCATCCCCTCGTACACGACGCGCTCGCGATTCTCCGCGCTACCGACACGCCGCCTGAACTGTTCCGGCGGATGGCCGTCCGCATCAGCCTGCTGCTGGCGGCTGAAGCGACGCGGGATCTCCCGGCGGCGGCGGTGACGGTAGCGACGCCGCTCGGCCCGGCGGCGGGCACGCGGGTCAACGGCGATGTCGTCGTCGTGCCGGTACTTCGCGCCGGTCTGGGTATGCTGGATGCGATCCTGGAGCTGATTCCGACGGCCCGCGTCGGCCATATCGGCCTGCAGCGCGACGAGTTGACCGCCGTCGCCTCGCGTTACTACTCGAAGCTGCCGCAGGACATGTCGAGGTCCTTCGTCCTGATGATCGACCCGATGCTGGCGACCGGCGGGAGTGCCGTGGCGGCGCTCGATATGTTGCAGGAGGCCGGCGCGAAGAATGTCCGGATGATCTGCATCGTGTCCGCGCCGGAAGGGATCGCGCTCGTGGAGCAGCATCATCCAGACGTGCATATCTATACGCCGGTCATCGACCACGGCCTGAACGACCACAAGTTCATCGTCCCTGGCCTGGGCGATTTTGGAGATCGACTCTATGGCACCCACTAAGCCGAAGCCGGAGCGCACTGTCGAACGGCGTGCCGTTCCACGTGAAGCGGACGAGAAGTGGCGCACGTCCCTCACCTGCATCGAGCCGAACAAGATCCTCGTCCGCGGCTATCCGCTCGACGAGATGATGGGCCGGCTCACGTTCGGCGAATCGATCTACCTGCTGCTCATGGGTGAAGTGCCGTCGCCGTCGATCGGCAGCTTGATGGAAGCCGTGCTGGTGTCGTTCATCGATCACGGCGCGACGCCGCCCTCGACCCTGGCGGCGCGAAACACGGCCACGACCGGCGCGGCGCTGCGGGCCTGCGTGGCGTCGGGGATCCTCGGCTTCGGCAAGTACCACGGCGGCGACATCGAGTCCTGCATGCACTTCCTCGACTCCGGGCTCTCGCGGGTCCGTAAGGGTGCGACCTATCACGACGCCGCCGCCACCATCGTCGAGAGGTGCCTCGCACACGGGGAGGCGATCCCGGGGTTCGGGCACCGGTTTCACACCCGCGATCCACGCGCGGCGCGGCTATTCCAGATGGCGCTGGAGCTCGAGGCCGAAGGCGAGCACGTGCAGATGATCCGGGCCGTGGAAATGGTGATCGGTCGAACGCGCCAAGACCGGTAAGCCGATGCCAGTCAACATCGATGGTGCCATTGCGGCGGTGTGCGGCGACATCGGGATCCCCCCGGCGGTCGCCAACGCGCTGTTCGTCATCTCGCGCGTGCCCGGGATTGCCGCGCATGCGCGCGAAGAGATCGAACGCAACACGCCAATGCGCCAGATCGACCCGAAGGATCATCTCTACGATGGTCCGTCACAGCGGCGCCTGCCCGAGCGGCGCAAGTAGCTGAGCGCCGTCATCCGTCTCCGACAGTCACTTCCAGGCCGACTGCGCGCATCAATGCGAGCGCGTTGCTCCGCGTCACAGGACCGGGTTTGATTCGGTAGTCGAAGGTGATGGCGTCCGCCTCGAAGCTGTCATCGAAGTGGATGTTCGATGCGAGCAGGTCCGGTTCGTCCGCTATAGCAGTGAGTGCCAGGTCATGCGTCGTGATCATCCCAATGGCGCCCCTGCCGAGAAGGCTGCGCAGAACGCCACCGGCACCGATCAACCGGTCGTGAGAATTGGTGCCGTGGAAGATCTCGTCTAACAGAAACAGGAGCGGCACGGGACCGTTCGCGATATCGGCCAACCTACGGATGCGCGAGATCTCCGCGTAAAAGCGCGAGCGGCCTTCAAGAAGCGAATCCTGTATTCGGAGCGTCGCACCAATCGCCAGCGGCGAGAGCCGAAGTGATCGGGCACGTACCGGCGCACCCGCGAGCGCCAGAACGGCGTTGATGCCGACCGTCCGGAGCAGGGTGCTCTTCCCCGACATGTTCGAGCCGCTGACGACGAGGAGTCTCGTCTGGTCGGAGAGGTGGACGTCGTTGCGCACCACGACGGCACGCGGCAGCAGCGGATGCCCGAGCTGCATGCCCTCGAACACGGCGTTCTTCTGCGGCCCCGGATTCGTCCCGACCAGCTCCGGGAAGGGATCTTCCGGGTGCTCGAAGTGATAACACCCGATTGAACTGAGCGCCTCGAACTGCGCGATCGTTTCAACCCACAAGCGAACATCGCGGCCGTGGACGCGGCGCCAACGCTCGACGGCGAGCGCGAGGTGGGGGCGGACCAGGACGAGCAGCCCCCCGACACAGATCGCTGCTCCGACAATCCAGACCTGACCGGAGTAGGCGCCGAGCAAAAACAGACCGAGCGGAACCGCGGCTGCGTTCTCCTGCGAATCATTCAGTTCCGAGAGGCGATTCAGACGCTGGATGATGCGTGACGCGGGTTGACCGCCACTCACCAATCCAGATTGCAGCTGCACGAGGCGCGTGCTCTTGAACCGAGCGCCCTCCAAGTGTTCCAGCAGCTCGCCGAGCACGCCCAGTTCCAGGGCGCGATGACCCAGAACGTCCGCGACGAAACCCGCGGTGGTGCCGGGCTCCGAGGTGGACAACATCGCATCCAAATCGGATCTGAAGCGGCGCATCGCCAGCACATGCAGGACCACCACGGCTGTGAGCGGCCACCACACGCCGGTGACGGTGAAATAGAGGATGGCCGCCAGGATGGCCGCCGTGAACAACCAGACGGCCACGCTGACGGTTTGCCGCGGCGGCGTTGGCGACTCGGCCCAATCGAGCAGACGGTCGGTCCGGACGCTCACGCGGACGTCGATGCCGGAGATCGCCAGTCGCTCGCGGAGGTCCAGTTCGGAGGCGAGCTCCTGGACCGCCACCTGCCGCGCCTCGATCTCCGGCGGATCGGCCGCAGTGGTCAGCCACCCAGCCAGCATGGCCTCGCCGGTACGCGTTCGGGCCAGCGACAAGAGTTCGAACAATGAACCCGGACCGAACAGATCCAGGTCATTCGCATACACGTGGCCATCGTCGCGAAAGCGTTCCCCGGGGTCGCCAGTCCCTGCCCATCGGTCGTCCAGTCGTGCGATGCCTCGCTCGTAGAAGGCAATACGCCTGACCGACACCTCACTGGCACGCAGAATGCGCGCGTGCCGCCACACCAGGTAGGCGAAGATGAAGGCCGGGGCCACGAGCCACCACGCACTGACAGTGGCCTGCCAGACCATCACGGCGACGACGACGCCACTCACAAACGTCGCTAGCCTGCCGTAGGCGATTCGCGCTTCAGCGGCGGTTGAGATCTCAAAGGCGGCACGGCCAGCTTCCAGGCGGGCTTGGTACTCCTGTGCGGGGCGGCGAAGCATGGGCTATTGTGGCGCAAGGCTCGCCAGTCGGGCGGATTCAACTGCGGGACTGATAGGGATCGGGCCCTGGCCGCCCAATGAGCCCTGGGGAATCGATAATCCTGTGTGGGGCGGCGAAGCATGGGCCATTGTGGCGCAAGGCTCGCCAGTCGGGCGGATTCAACCGCGGGACCGATATAGTCCTCCATGAAGCCCAGCCGCCGAGCCCTCAGCGCCGGTCCATCACGGCCGCCTGAACTCTTGCAATCATCTCCTTCAACTGCGGATCGATCGTTCCCTTGAAGACTTCGTCCGCACCTTTGAGCAGCGGCCTCGCCGATTGGCCCGACACTTCGAAGATGGCACCGTAGTGGATCTGATATCGCCCGGGCTCCTTGCCTGGAGTCTCACGCAGGAACAAGAGAAACTCGGCGCCATCGTTGATTGCTTCACGGTTGTAATCTGTTCCGCGGACCTGGACGCCGACCAACACCACGTCGCCGCCATAGACCGTCAGGATGAGCGGCGTCCCCTGGCCAGGCCGCCCTTTTGCCACCATGGCAAAAGCGCCCGCAATCACTCTCGGCGCACGAATCTCGTAGTCGGTGAGGATGTGATCCCCTCCCGGTGCAACATAGCTCTTGAGTTTCGAGAGTCTAGCCACCAACACGACAGTCGCTTCTCGAGACACTGTCGCGATTTCCGTCGGCCAATAATCTCCGGGAGGTGCCGGTTGGTTCAATGGCACGCCGGGGTTCTCCATCGACTGCTTCCGGGCCTGGTCGAGCAGGGCGCTTTGTGTGCCCGTGACAGTTGCCCCATCCACAAGGGGTGCGACGATGAGCGGCCAAAGGAATTTCATCGCGTAGGACATTCACCAATCTATAGGGAAGGCTGGCTGAGAGTTTTTCCACCTATCCTACCGCCCCTGACAACCGTGCTTGCGCGCGACGTCTATCGGTCCTGCCGCTTCAGCACCAGCATGCAAAACGACCGAAACCACTCGACCGCGCTCAACAGCCATCTGGGCACCCCGAGATCGACGAGCTTCTGTCGGATCCGTTGACGAAACGCATCGTTGGTGAGGTAGTCGGGCGGGCGTCGTAGCTGCCGGCATGCCTGATCAATCAGGTCGCCGGGCTCGGGAAGGCGCCGTGCAAATGCGAGCTCGCGGCGAAAGCATACCTTCTCGATTCGCTCGCGGAGTTCGGCTGTGTATGCGAAGCCTTTGGCCTCCAGACGAGCATGCGTGCTTTCGTGAACGAGGATCGACGCGATCTCAGCTGGGGATGTACCTACCTTGCGCACGTGAGTCTCCTCGAGAATGACGAGGCGCTCTTGTCGACGCCAGGATCCTAGCCCGCCTGCCGTCGCAAAGACGAAGACACCGTTTGCGTATCGGCCAATATCGCGGAAGGCTTCGCCGCTGTGGTCTTGGACAAGGGCGAGTGCGGCTGTGATCCTTCCGAATACTTCCGCGTTTGGCTCGTCGCGGCACAGAGCGACGCGGAACGCCCAGGATCTCGCGGCACTCGGCGCGCCGGAACATCCACTCCACGACCCAAGCAGATGCCGACTTCTTGTTCGAATCCCTACACCCTGGGACTCTTCCAGCCGCAGCATCACCGGACCGAGGACGAGAGGTGTAGGGCTGATGGTCTTCGACAGCGGCTGGCATCAGGGCAAGAAGCGAGCAAGCCTGATGCCCTGCAATTCTGTGGATTCTCGGTCGTTTTGACGCTACGCCACGTCAATGCTGAGCGGCGCATTACAAAGTTGGTGTTAGAAGGTCAGACTCATCGAGCACGCACCGAGGGTCGGCCTGCGCCGCTAATGATTGCAGCGACTCACCAAGCGGAGATCGCCAAGTGAGGTAGGTAACCCCCTCGATGCCCGTAGCGCGGCCGTGGACTCCATCACCAGTCCGACAAGCGCGACCCGTCAGTGGCGTGTCCCATAGCGCCGCTCTTTACGTCACTGATCGCCGTCGTACTTGCGGCCGGAATCAGGCGCCACGTCTGTGAGGATTTGGTGAACGGGTCCTCTGGCACGCTCCTTAGATACTTCCGTTCAACCAGCGCCGCCAGAGAGGGCGGCTCAACGCCATTCTCGCGCCGGAAGGCGTCGATCGCGTCGCGCATCCTGAAAAGATGCGAACTCAGCGTTGCCTCGCGAGTCCGGGCCCATGCCCGCTGGTAGTGGCTCACTCCAGACACAATGGTCCAGATCAGAAGGGTGCCGGCGATAACAATCCACATCTTGCGGCGCGTCATGCGTTTCTGACGACGATGCCAGCTCCGAGGTTGGAGAAACGTACGGTCTCCGAGCCAACGCTCCGGCCCGTGCGGTAAGCTCCCCAAGAGTTGGGTTTGGAAGTTGGGAGTTGGGAGTTGGGAGTTGGAGTTGACCGCTGTCCCGTGAGTCTGCGGGTCTGATGTGGCGGATCGTCGCGATCGGCGCCGCGTGGACGGCGCGTGGTGGCTGCTCATCGGCGCCTTCATCGCCGGGGCAATTCCCGGCGGCTGGCTGACGATCGTCGCCGTGGTCGCCGTCATCATCCTGCCGCTGTTGGTGCTGGTGCAACGGTTCCGCGGTGCCTACCCATCGGCGTGGACGCGGCTGTTCGTCTTCCGGCCGTTCTGGTACGCCCAGCTGGCTGCACCGCTGGTCGCGATCGGCGCCCTCGCTTGGCTTCCTCATCGGACTGCCGTTCGGGATGGGCCTCGTCGCCGCGCGCTGGACCGTCGTTGTCGTCGGCAGCCTCTTCGTCGTCGGCGCGGTCGCCGGCTACATCGGTTCGCGACTGCTGCGCGTCAAGTCGCTCGAGGCGCACTTCCCTCACCTGCCTGATGGATTGATCGGACTCCGCATCGTCCAGGTCTCCGACCTGCATGTGGGTCCGCACACGTCGACCCGATTTCTCGCGCGGGTCTCGAAGGCGGTGACGGCTGCGGCGCCGGACCTCCTCGTCATCACCGGCGACCAGGTCGACGACTACGCGGAGGATGTCTCTCACTTCGCCGCTGCGTTCACCGGCCTGCGCGCGCCGCTCGGTGTGTTTGCGGTCGCGGGCAATCACGACGTCTACGCTGGATGGGCGGAGGTCCACCGTGGCATGAACGCCGATGGGCATTCGGGTTCTCGTCAACGAGGCCGTGCAGTTGTCGTATCGGTGGTGTGCCGTTCTGGCTGGGAGGCACAGGGGATCCTGCAGGCGTCGGCGGACCGCTTGGTCCGGATCGCTCCGTCGCACCAGACGTCCCCCGAACGCTCAGCGGCATCCCCGCGGGTGCGTTCACGATCGTCCTCGCCCACAACCCGGCACTGTGGCCGAGCCTCGCCGAACGCGGTGTTCACCTGACGCTGAGTGGCCACACGCACTACGGTCAGCTCTCCATCCCTCGAATCGGATGGAGCCTCGCGTCACTGTTCCTGGAGCACGCGATGGACTGGCACGCCCGCGATCGGTCGCTGCTCTACATCAACCCCGGCACCAACTACTGGGGCCTGCCGCTCCGCCTTGGCGCGCTGCCAGAGGTAACGATCATCACACTGGCGCGCGCCGGCACTGAAAGGCCCGAGATACGGTCGGCATAGGAACACTGACTGGTCGTTTGAAGTCAGGGTTGTGCGGCGGTACAATCTCGCCCGGAGGGATAGCCATGAGGACGCGTCGCTGCTGTTTCTGACCGCCCTATCGTGCACGGCCTGGTTGCCGCTCGCCAGCCCGCTCGTCGCGCAAACCCAACCGACAGCCGCATCGGTGCCGCTGCCGAACCAGCCGGATTCGTTCAGATTCGCCGTCCTCGGAAATTCCGGCACCGGCGAGCAGGCCCAGTACGAGCTTGCCGACCAGATGGCCGCGCTCCGCGAGCGTTTCAAATACGACGCCGTCATTCTTCTGGGCGACAACATTCAAGGCAACGAGCGGCCGCAGGATTTCGTGAAGAAGTTCGAGGCGCCTTACAAACGGCTCCTGGACGGGGGCGTGACGTTCCACGCGGCACTCGGGAACGAAGATTCGCCAGAACAGCGCTACTACAGGAACTTCAGCATGAAGGGAAACCTGTATTACACGTTCGAGCCGCGGCCGGACGTGCAGTTCATCGCCTTCCAGAGTACGTATGTCGACAAGGACCAGATCCAGTGGCTTGAGGCGACGTTAAAGAGTTCGAAGAGTGCGTGGAAGATCGTTTACCTGCACCACCCGCTCTACTCATCCGGCCGCCGGCACGGCTCCGACTCGAGGCTGCGCGCGGAGCTCGAGCCGCTCTTTATCAAATACAACGTCAGCGTCGTCTTCAGCGCGCACGACAACATTTACGAGCGAACCAAGCCGCAGAGCGGCATCACCTACTTCGTCGTCGGTTCCGGCGGGAAGGTCCAGCAGGGGGACATCGACCGCAACAGCGGACTGACCGCGAGCGGGTTCGACACGGACCTGGCATTTCTGGCCGCGGAGATCATCGGCGATCAGATGCACTTCAACACGATCTCCCGGACTGGAGAGGTGGTCGACTCGGGAGCGCTCTCGCGGCGCAAATAGAGGCAACGGCCGCTCATTTGACGAGGTGGATCGACAGGCGTAGTGTGAGTTAGACGCCTAAGACGCTCGATAGAGCGTCGCGGGGGACCCAAAGGGCGCGATGTCGCGCCCAGGGGCGAATGGTCGCAGGACCTAGAGGACTTCCAACCTCGAGCCCGTCAGCTAACCCCGTCGGCACTTGGAGGTTCGTCGTGTCTGTTGACTCGCCTGTTCAGGCGGCGATCGTGATCGCCGTACCCTTCGTTCTCCTCCTGCTCGTCATCACCGTGCTCTCGATTCATCGCATCGGTCCCAATGAAGTGGGGCTGGTGATCCGCCGCTGGGGATCCCGGCGAGCGGAGGGTGGTCCTATCGCCTTTCATGGCGAAGCCGGGTATCAAGCGGATCTGCTGATGCCAGGCATCGCCGTGCGCATCTGGCCGATGAACCGTGTCGAAAAACACCCGTGGGTGCAGATTCCAACCGGCGAGGTTGGCCTCGTCATCGCACAGGCCGGTGCGCCGTTACCCATGGGATGGAAGTCCGGCGTCTACAAGCCGGTGTTCGGACAGTTCACCGACGTGCGCACCTTCGTCGCCGAGGGCGGACAGCAAGGTGTGCAAAGGCCGGTGCTCCCTCCAGGAGCGATTCTGCCCCTGCATCCGGTTGCATTTCTGGTGCTCTCGAAGAGCCGCAGTTTTGGCCTGCCGGTCAACGCCGAATACCGCGCCCGCTTCGGGCCCGCGCTCTTTGGACTCGAAGCCGACGAACTCACGTTGAGGGTGATCGCGCCGGTCACCGACCATGAGAACGGTATCAACAAGATCACCGATGTCGTCGGCATCGTCGAGGTCCTCGAAGGCGAGCCATTGCCCTCGGGCGACATCGCGTGCCGGATGGGCCGCTTCGATGACGTCCGCGAGATGGAGCTCGCCGGCCGCAGCGACGCGGAGATCGCCGACGTGTTGATTGGCAATCAGAACGAGCGGCACAACAACTACCAGGACTACCAGAAGTTCCTCGAAAGCGGCGGCCGCATCGGCCTGCAGCACGATCCCCTGCTCTACGGATCCTATGCACTCAATCCGTACCTCGTTCGTGTTCAGACCGTTCCGATGCTGGTCGTCCGGCAGGGAGAAGTCGCCGTCATCAAGGCCGCGGTTGGCCAGCCGTCGGAAGACACGTCGGGCGACGAATTCAAATTTGGCTCGATCGTACGGCCAGGGCACCGCGGCATCTGGGAGGAACCACTCCGCACCGGCAAATACGCGATCAACCCCAGGATCTACCAGGCCGAGATGGTGCCCACCGCGATACTCACGCTCAACTGGGCCGAAGCCGCGTCGCAGGCGCACAACCTGGACAAGCATCTGAAACAGATCGTGGCCAAGTCCAAGGAAGGTTTCATCTTCAACATCGACTTGCAGGTCCAGATCCATGTCTCCGACAAGCTCGCCCCCAAGGTGATCTCGATGGTCGGGACGATGCAGAATCTCGTCAACGAAGTGCTGCAGGCGGTGGTCGGTAACTATTTTCGCGACACGCTGCAGGGGATGGCAGCGGTGCAGTTCATCGAGAACCGCGCCGCCGTGCAGACGCAGGCGCAGAACTACATCGCGGATCAGATCCGGCGCTACAACGTCGAGACCCGCGGCGTGTATATCCAGGACGTCGTCCTGCCCGAGGAAATTGTCCGCGTCCTGACCCAGCGCGAGATCGCGAACCAGGAGAAAGCGACATTCCTGGCACAACGAGAAGCGCAACTGACGCGCATCGACATGGAAAAGCAAGGCGGGCTCGCCGATCGGCAGCGGGACCTCGCCGGTTCCGAGGTCGACATCATCATCAGGGAGAATCGCGCCCGCGCGCGAAAGGCAGAAGCGGACGGCGAAGCCACCTACATCGAGCAGACCGGCCGTGCGAGAGGCGCGGAAATCGAAGCCGTCGGCCTGGCCCGCGCGAATGGGTTTCAAGGCCCAGGCGGAGGCGCTTGGATCCGAGGCCACCGGGACGATCAACGTCGTGTCTGAACTGGTGAAGAGCCAGACCCGCTTCGTGCCCGACATCCTGGTGACAGGGAGCGGTGGTGACGCCACGTCGGCGGGCATCATGGGGTTCCTGCGCGAGTTCCAACGACAGGGGGCGTGAAGGCTGAGGAAATTCTTCGAAAAGTTGGTGGGCGCTAATGGATTCGAACCATTGACCCCCGCCGTGTGAAGGCGATGCTCTACCACTGAGCCAAGCGCCCAACTCGTGAAGAACTCTTAGTTTAGCGCACGGCCTCGCTCACAGGCAAACTTCCGCCTTCGGCGAACTTCCAACTACCAATCTCCAACTTCCAATTGGCTTTTGGAAGTTGGAGGTTGGAAGTTGTTTAGGTCCCCTTGGGCTTGGCGTGCGCGAGCAGGAGCCCCAGGATGCGCGCGTACTCGGTGTCGGCATCGCTGTAGGCCTTGAGGTAGAGCTCGTCGCTCAGCTTCGCTTTTCTCGAGCCTTCGAACACGTGCGTCTTGTTGTCCCGCTCCCACGAGTCCGGCGGCACGTCGCGTTTCGGCTTCGCGGCAAAGCCGTCGCCACTCACGTCGCTGGCGACGAGGCGGGATCCCGCGACCGAGCCCCCCATCAGGTCCATGTACAACTCTTTGTATTCCTTCTTCTCGAGGCGGTAGACGCCGATGTCGGGCGTCAGGAACTTCCCCGATACGACCAGGAGCTGGGCACCGGGAACGTAAATGGCCGCAACGAATCCGCCGCCGGTCGGATCCGGTGCGGCAAAGCTTTCGAGTTTGGCAGCGTCGAGGAGCTGAGTGAGCTGCCTTGCGAGGGGGCCCGACTTCGACTCCTGGGCGGCAGCGAGTGTGGGATATGCGATCGCGGCCGCGCACATGACGGCAGCGGCGGCAGACGAGAAGTTCTTGAACATCGGTGGACCTCAGCTGAACCTGTGAGGTCCGGGTTGTACCACGCCTCCCCCGGGGCGTCAATCAGGGGTTCGGCCCGAGAGCGGCGTGATCAGCCGATAAAGAGCGCGTCGTCTTCCTCGCTGTGACGGCCCGGACGGCCGGCGCGGAAGCTGCCGAAACCGCGGAGTGCGGAAAGGCCGGCCTTGAGCGCGGCGACAACCGCGATGCCCTCGCGCGCGGGCGTGACGATGGCGTGCTGAACCAGCGTCGAGGTTTCGTCGACGCGCCGGGTCAGATCGGTCACCAGCCTGTCGACCTTCTCGGCCTGTGCGGTGGCCAGGGTGACGGTCTTCGACGCCTCTTCGGCAATCTCGTTCGCCTTGGCGAGCAGCGGCTTGACGTCACGATGGACGGAGGCCAGGACGTCCTGCGCCTGCTTGGCGACGGCCTGCGCCTCCTTCGCGATCCGGAGCACCGCGATGATCGCGCCCACCTGGATCAGCGCCATCACGAGCGTCGCGACCGCGATGATCCCGAGGAAGACGCCCGACCACTCGCTCACAGCGCGTCCCCGCCGGTCGGGCCCGGCGCCGGCGGCGTGACACCGGCGGTCTTGGCCTGCTGGTAGGCTGCGCGTCCACGCTCGATGGCCTGGACGACGGTGCCACGCTGGTGTTCGACGAACTCGCGGCCCTGGCGCGCCGCTTCGGACGCCTTATCCGCACCCTCGCGCGCCTTCTCGGCCAGTTTCCGCCGCATCTCGTCACCCGTCGCCGGCGCCATCAGCAGCGCGACCGCCGCACCGGCACACGCGCCAAGGACGAACGACATGATGATGGAGCCCGCCGCGCCGCTGTCGTTTCTAGCCATTCGAGCCTCGCAAAATAAAGTCCAAACCTGGATTTACCAGATGCTGACCCGAACGTTCAGATACTTTTTCGGGTCTTTCTTGATCTCCGCGATGAGCGAGCGCAGCTCATTCGCAGCGCCGTTCATATTGTCATACAACTGCTTGTCCTTCATCAGCATGCCCGCGGTCCCCTGGCCGGCCTCAATCGACGCCACCAGCTTGTCCATTCGCGTGGTAATGCCGTCGAGCCGGTCGTAGATCGCCGTCTCGTTCAGGAGCTTTCCCGCCGTGCCCTGCCCGCTGTTGATCTTGCCGGAGATCTGTTCGAAATTCCCTGCCGTCTGCGTCAGCGACTTTGCCATCGCGTCGTCGTGCAGCAACTTGCCGAGGCTGCCCTCGCCGGCGCGGATCCGCTTGGTCATCTCGTTGAGATTGGTGAGCGCCGCGTTGAACTGCTGGTAGGCCGCGTCGCTCTTCAACAGCTTGCCCGCGGTGCCTTCGCCGCGATTGATGCCGGCGATGACGCTCTCGGTAGACGTGAGCAGCGCCGTGAATTCACGGTACGCGGCATCATCGGTCATCAGCTTGCCGATGGTGCCTTTGCCGGCGCGGATGTCCTGGATCAGCTTCGTCGCTTCCTCGACACCGGCGGTGACCGGGGCCGCCATGTCGGCGATGCCGGAAGCGGCGCGCGTGCTCGGGATGAAGTCGCCATCCTTCAACGGACGGCCTTCGCCCGACGGCGAGATCGCAATCAGCGGCTCGCCGAGCAGGCTGAGCGCACCGATGGAGGCGCGCGAGTGCTCGGTGATCCGCTCCTGCATCGACTCGTTCACTTCGAAGACGACTTCGACGTTCGTGCCGACGAACTGGATGTCGGTCACCTTGCCGACGTCCACGCCCGCCACCCGAACGACGGCGCCGGTTTTGAGCCCGGCGATGTCGGTGAAGTTGGTCTTCAGCGCGTAGCGCTCCCAGACGAAACCGCCCTGCCCGCCGACGGCCAGGATCAGCATGGTGGCGAGCCCCAGGGCCGCGACGACGAGGATCCCGATCTTCAATTGCGACCAGGCGAGTGAATGCGTTCGGGCCATCTGTCTAAAACCTCTACGAGAGAAATGCCTCGATGTACTTATCGCGCTTCTGAACCGCGCGCAGCTCGCTCGCGTTGCCTTCGAACGCGATCCTGCCTTCACGCAGCATGATGAATTCGGCCTCGTCGGCCTTCGATGCCGGGGCGCGCTCGAAGCGCACACCGTCCGGCCCGTCCGGCAGCGCCATGTGCTCGGCAACGAAGAACGCGTCGCGGAGCTGGTGCGTTACGACGATGGAGCTGACCTGTTCCAGGTCCCGCAGCTTGATGATCTCCTCGTCGATCGTGATCGAGGTGATCGGATCGAGCCCGGTGGTCGGCTCGTCATACAGCAGGATCCGCGGCTTGGCGGCCATCGCGCGCGCGATCGCGACACGCCGCCGCTGCCCGCCGGACAGTTCCGACGGCTTGCGATCGATGAACTCCGCCAGCCGGACGAAGCCGAGCACCTCTTCGACCCGCTGGTTCGCCTGCGCCCAGGAGACCTTCTGCTCCAGCAGCTTGTAGCCGACGTTCTCACGAACGGTCAGCGAGTCGAAGAGCGCGCCTTCCTGGAACACCATGCCGAGGTCGCCGCGGACCGCCATCATCTGGTCCTCGGACATGTTATCGACCCGTTCGCCATTGACGAAGATGTGTCCGCCGTCGGGCTTCAGCAGCCCGAGAATCAGGCGCAGGATCGTCGACTTCCCCGCGCCGCTCGCGCCGAGGAAGATCTTGGTGTGGCCGGTCTTCAACGTGAAGCTGATCTCGTCGAGAATCACCTTTTCGTCGAAAGCCAGCGTCACCTTGTCGAAGACGACAATCGGCCCGCCGTGGCCGAGGGCCTCTTCGAGGAGCGCCGAGCGAGGTTCGCGGTCAACAGCCATCAATACATCAGGAAGATGAGTGCCTTGGTGACGAGAAAATTCACCACCAGGACGGCAACGGAGCTGGCGACGACGGCATTGGTGGTCGCGCGGCCGACGCCCTGGGTGCCGCCCGAGGTGCGCAGCCCGACGTGGCAGCCGATCGTGACGATCGCGAAACCCAGGAAGAAGGGTTTGATCAATCCCATCCAGACGTCCTGGATATACAAGCCGCCGACCACCGAGTTCCAGTAGACGCCCGACGCGACCTTCAACTGCGTGTAGGTGATGATCCACGCACCGAGCAGGCCGACCCCAACGGAAATGCAGGTGAGCAGCGGCACCATCAGCACGCCGGCCAGGATCCGCGGCAGCACGAGCTTTCGAACCGGGTCGGTGCCGAGCGCACGGAGCGCCGCGATCTGGTCCGTCACCACCATCGAGCCGAGTTCCGCCGCGATGCCGGACCCGACGCGGCCGGCGACCATCAGCGCCGTCAGCACGGGGCCCAGTTCCTTCACCATCGACGCACTGACCAGGCGGCCGACCATCGAGCGCGCGCCGAACAGGTCGAGCGTCATGCCCGACTGCAGCGCGAGCACCATCCCGGTGAACAACCCGGTCAGGATGACGACCGTCAGCGAGCCGATACCGATGATGTTCAGCTGTTCGATGATGTCGCGGTAGTAGAAGGGCCGGGTGACGAGCGACCGTGCCGCCCTGCCGACCATCCGCGCGTACTCCTGGACCTCGAGGAGCGCAGCCTTGATCCAGTCGTTCATCAGTTCCGGCTCCCGGCCAGCCCGAGATCCTTCGACCGGAGCTGCTTCACCTTGTCGCGTAGCTTGGCGGCTTTCTCGAACTCGAGGTTGGCCGCCGCCGCTTTCATCTGCGCCTGCAGCATCGTGATGTGCGCTTCGAGTTCGCCATGCGTCCGGAACATATCGTCATCGTCTTTCGCCACGGTGACGTAATCGCGCTCGTAAACGCTGCTCATGATCTCATCGATGCTCTTGACGATGGACGTCGGCGTGATGCCGTTTTCGACGTTGTAGGCCTGCTGGATCTTCCGGCGCCGTTCGGTCTCGTTGAGGGCGAACTTCATCGAATCCGTCACCCGGTCCGCATACATCAAGGCGCGGCCGTTCACGTTACGCGCCGCGCGGCCCACGGTCTGGATCAACGAGCCGCCCGACCGGAGGAAGCCTTCCTTGTCGGCATCGAGGATGGCGACGAGCGAGACCTCCGGAAGATCCAAACCCTCACGCAGCAGGTTTATTCCCACCGAGGACGTCGAACTCGCCGCGCCGCAGGTCGCGCAGGATCTGGATCCGCTCCAGCGTGTCGATGTCGGAGTGCAGGTAGCGGACCTTCACCCCGAGTTCCTGGTAGTACCTGGGTCAGATCCTCCGCCATGCGCTTGGTCAGCACCGTCACCAGCACGCGCTCACCGCGGCCCGTGCGCTCGCGAATCTCGCCGAGGAGGTCGTCGACCTGGCCCTTGACCGGACGGATGTCGATCACCGGATCGAGCAGGCCGGTCGGCCGGATGATCTGCTCGACGACGGCGCCGCCCGAATGCTGGAGCTCATACGGTCCCGGCGTCGCCGAGACGAAGAGCTGCTGGCCGACGCGCGCTTCCCACTCCTCGAAGTTCAGCGGCCGGTTGTCCATCGCGGACGGCAGCCGGAACCCATAGGCGACCAGGACCTCTTTGCGGGACCGGTCCCCGAAGTACATCCCGCGAACCTGCGGCACGGTCTGGTGGCTTTCGTCCACCACCGTCAAGGCGTCAGCCGGCAGGTAATCGAGCAGCGTCGGCGGCGGCAGTCCGGGCGCGCGGCCGGTCAGATGCCGCGCGTAATTCTCGATGCCGTGGCAGTACCCGATCTCCTTGATCATCTCGAGGTCGAACATCGTCCGCTGATGGAGCCGGTGCGCTTCGAGGACCTTGCCTTCAGACTCCAGCTTCGACCGATACCACTCGAGCTCGGCCTTGATGGTTTCAACCGCGGCCTTGGTACGGTCCCTCGATGTCACGAAGTGGGTCTTCGGGTAGATCGCGACCTTGTCGTGACGCTTCTGCGTCTTGCCGGTGAGCGGGTCGAACGACACCAGCTCGTCGACTTCGTCGCCGAACAGTTCGATCCGGATCGCGGTGTCTTCATACGACGGGACGACTTCGATGATGTCGCCGCGAACGCGGAAGACGCCGCGCTTGAACTCGTGGTCGTTGCGCTCGTACTGGATCTCGACCAGCTTGCGCAGGATCTGCTCGCGGTCGATCTTCTGGCCCCGCTCGAGCGGCAGCATCATCCCGTAGTACGCCTCGGGTGAGCCGAGGCCGTAGATACATGAGACGCTCGAAACGATGATGACGTCTCGACGTTCGAACAGCGAGCGGGTCGCCGACAGCCGCATGCGATCGATCTCTTCGTTGATCGTCGCTTCCTTCTCGATGTACGAGTCGGTGGTCGGAACGTAGGCTTCGGGCTGGTAGTAGTCGTAATAGCTGACGAAATACTCGACCGCGTTCTCGGGAAAGAACCGCTTGAACTCCAGATAGAGCTGGGCGGCGAGCGTCTTGTTGTGCGCCATCACCAGCGTCGGCCGGTTGACGCGGGCGATGCACTGCGCCACGGTGAAGGTCTTGCCGGATCCGGTGACGCCAAGCAGGACCTGCGCCTTGTCGCCACGGTTCAACCCGTCGACGAGTTCGTCGATGGCACGCGCCTGGTCGCCGCGCAGCTCGAAGTCTGTAACCAGCTTGAACTGGTCGTACTTGGATGACATCGTGTGTTGGGGTGGTACAGAGCGCCGTTTCACCCTGACGGCAGTCTCCGATCGTACCACATGGGTCGTATCCGGAACGACCCGGACCGGGCGCATCAGGAGGGTTTGTAAGGGGCGTAGTAGCCGGCCCGCGTACAGAATCTTGACGTTCTTCAGCTCAGGCTTGTTCACCAGCCGGACCTTCACGTCCCGCCACTGGCCGTCCATCTTCGTGTTGCTGGAAATGTAGCCAAGGCTGTAGCGGCCGGCAATCTCGCGCAGGATCTTGTCGTACATCTTGTCCAGCTCGTCGACGGACGTCGGAAAGAATGCCTGGCCGCCGGTCGTGGTCGCGAAGCGGTCGAGGATCTGCTGCTGCTCGCCGCGCCCGCTCCCCTGGTGTTGCAGGTAACCGATCGAATAGACGGTCACGTCAGACGCCTTGAGCAGGTCGAGCAACTCCGACTGGCGGATCGCGCTGCGAGTATCCCCGCCGTCGGTGTAAAGCACGAGGATCTTGTCCCCGGTTTGCTGCGAGGCCCCGTTGAGGTAGACGCCGAGCGCGTCATAGAGCGCGGTATAGCCGTCCGGTTTGCGGGAACGAATGCGCTCGATCAGGCGGGGAAAATCGTCCGGGCCGAAACGGGCGACGCGGACCTCTGTATCGAAATCCGCGACCGTGACGTCGGTGATGTTCTCGACCCGGTTCAGGAACTTGATCGCCGCGGTCCGGACATCGGCGATGTCCTTGATCATGCTGCCGCTGTTATCGATCATGAACCCGAGGTGCAGGGGCGGGGCGCTGACCGGCTCACCGCCCGCGAAGAACTGGAGTGTCTGCCGCGTCCCCTGCTCCACGATCTCGAAGTCCTCGGCCTTCAGGCCCAGGATCGGCACGCCCTGCTTGTCGGTGACGACGACACCGAAATGCACGAGGTCGACTCTGGCGCGGAACGGCTGCTGGCCGCGAGCCACGAGGCCGGCCGCACCGAGCAGAATCACCAGGCATGCCACCGTCCGACGCATAAGGGTCTCCCGCAACGCTCAGAACACTTTGAAGGCCGAGACACGAATCACGTGCGTGCCGCGCCCACCATCAGCATTCACTCCTCTGAACCCGTAGCCCCACTCCACTGACGCGAGCAAACCAAACGGCGCGGGGGTTTCGAGCGCTGCCCCGACACCGGTGTAGTTCCGATAGCCGGTGCCGAAACCGCGATCCCGCACGTACGCGGTGTCGACGAACCCGTCCAGCCTGGCAAACGTCGTGATCGGCCACGCCACCGCGCCGCGAAGAACGGCGCCGCGGTCATACCGGATGAGCGCCGCTGGATACCCGCGCAACCGGTTGTCGAACGTCCCGAACGAATACCGGCTGAAGCGGTCGAGGCCGGTCCCTGCCATCACGGCGCCCTCGATCCGCGCGATCGCCGCGGACGTCAGCGGCATCGAGCGCGAGAGGCTGGCCCCGTAGCGCTGCAGCGTGGCGTGCGAGGGATCGTAGTCGCCGTCGCGCCCCCACGGCGCCCACCCCGTTCGCCGGGCCGGGTTCCACCAGATCGATCCAGCCCACCCGGAGCGCTGAGCGTCGATCGCCAGCCTCGCCCCGTGCAGCACCTGGTCCGCCGGGACCGCGAAGTCATCCGCCGTCTCCGGTGCCGCCTCGAGGCGAGTGTAGTCCAGTTCGTATCCCAGCCGGATCGAGACGCGCGGGGTCAGCGGACGCAGCAGCCACGCGGAAACGTGAGCCGGCCGCTGCCGGATGTTCTCGTCGTAGATTTCGGCGCCGGCGCGGAAGGATCGGTCGTTGTACGACGTGGCAATGCCGAAGGCACGCCCGGCGAGCTGCCAGCGGCTGCCGGCGACCGACGGCGTCGAGAAGGCGGCTTGCAAATAGCTGCCACCGAAGAATGCATTGAGCTGCGTGCCGCTGCCGAACAGGTCGAAATTGACGTAGCTCAAGCCCGCGAACGGCAACGGCACGCTGATATTCGGATCCACAATCACACCGGCCGCGAGCGTTCGCACACTGGCGGCTCGCGCCGCCAGCTCCGGGACGATCGTGATCGGCGTCTCGCCGGTGGTGGCTTTCGGCGCATCACGCTTCAAGTAGCGGTATCCGTCGGCCGTGTCACGCAGCATCACCGACGATGACGCGTACGCGGACTGTAAGCGCAGGGCGAAGTTCGCGGGATTCACCTCGTGGCCGGTGATCCGAAGCAGACGATGGATCGGGGTGCGGTGGCCGGGGCCCTCGTAAATCTGGCGGACGTCTGATTGTTCGAGCAGCCAGACGCCAGGCGCGGTTTCGCGAAAGTCGTCCACCTGCTCGGACGACACGATCGCACCGCGCAAACGGGTTTGTGCGGCGGCGACGCGCACCATCGCGAAGCTGTCCATCGCGATCCAGGCGCGGCCTGTGAACAGCGACGCGTTCCGATCGATCGGCGTGAAGGCGACGATGTAGCAGCGGACGCCCTGGCGCGTCTCCTCGCCATCCAGCTGATAGCGATAGAGGTCTGAGAGCGTGATCGCGAGCGGCGGCGAGACGACCCGTTCGGGTTCGATGATCGGGAGCCGCGGCACACCGCTGCCGCGAAACTCGATCCCGTTGACGCGAATCGTTCGCTGCTCCAGCTCGGTCCGGTCTGGTGCCGTGTAGATGACGGTGTCGGACGCGATCGTCACCGGCGCCGGAAAGCCGGGTGCCTCGAAGGTCAGCGTCATCGCGCCGCTCGAGATCGTGTGCGTGACCCGCGCCGCCTGCCGCCGCGCCACGGCCTGGTGCCGCGCGATGATCTCGTCCACGGTCAGCTGTCGCGCCCCGCGCACTTCGACGTCCTCGCTGTATCCCTCGGCCGGTGCGGTGGCGGCCTTCGCCGCCTGCGCCAGCAGATCGCGCGCCTCCAGCACATCGGCCGGCGCATGCATCACCCAGATGTCCGTGCCACCGCGGCGAGTCGCCTCGAGGGCCGCGCGGACGTCCGTGCCCGGCAGAAGCGCCCAGAACGGGCGGCCAGTCACGACCGGCGTCGCCCCCACCAGGACGTCCACGTAGCCGGCGAGATCCGCGAGGAAGGGGGCTCTCGAGACGTCCATCGCGATGATCACGTCCGGCCCCAGGGCGGCTCGGAGTTCGGTGAGCCGGAGCTTCGACCGATATATCTGGTTAGGGTCAGTAGGCGCGGGGGGGAGGACAAACAGGGCCGGCCGCCCGCCGCGGCGGCGGACCAGCTCCATACCCGCCCGCAAGGCTTCGGTCGGGGCATCCTGCTCGCGTAACAAAATGGTAATTCCCCCAGCGTCCTCGGGAAGGAGAAGCGCTTGGCCGGGGGCGATCGTAACCCCCAGACAGGCGCCGCACGCAGGGCCCTGGGCTGCCACGCGACCGGTCAGAAGCAGACCGACGGTCAGCAGCAGGGTCGCGGCATGTGCATATAATGAGCGTTCGGTCATGATCACGGGGCGGTATGTGGGCAATGCCCACGAGGGGTTCCTCTGACGTGCGCATCGTTGGCATCTGTCAGGACGAACTCGTCATTCGCACGCTCGACGACGTATTGAGGCCCAGCTTCGAGCTGGACTTCCTTGTCGAAAGCCGTCCGCTCGCGCGACGGCTGCATGACGCGGGGCTCGACGTCAAAGTCGGCGACCCGCGAAGGGTCGACACCTACCTCAAGGCCGGTATCTCCCCCACCACCTGCTTTCTCGTCGAAGACAACGGCAAGCGCAGCATCAAGAAGGTCCTCGCCGCCATCCGCGATGCGGGCGGCACACTCACTTACATCATCCATACCGGCGCCGCCGTCACCCCTCGGAATTCCGATGCGTTGAAAGCGGACTTCCCGGATGCGGCGGACATGGACCTCTCCGAGCTCATCCGCCCGACGCTGGTGACCGAGTTGAGCCGGTCGATGACACGCGCGCGTGTCCAGCAGTACCAGCGCTACTTCGCCGACGCGGACCGGGTGCTGATCCTGCTTCACAACGACCCCGACCCCGACGCGCTGGCCAGCGGCCTGGCGCTGCGCAACCTGCTGCGCCGCACCAAGACAACGGCGATCATCGGCGCCATGCAGGGCGTGACTCGTCCCGAGAATCTGCGGATGGCGAACATGCTCGACATCCACGTCGAGCCGATCACGCCGGCATCGTTCCAGGAATTCGATCGCATCGCGACTGTCGACGTCCAGCCGCACTATTTCGGCGGGCTTCTGCTGCGGGCGGATCTCGTGATCGACCACCATCCCGAGCAGCCGGGCTACATCGCGGTCTTCAAGGATATTCGCGCCGACTATGGCTCGACGTCGACGATTCTCACCGAGCACCTGCGCTCAGTCGACGTCAACATTTCGGAGCGGACCGCGACCGCCATGCTCTACGCGATCAAGTCCGACACGCTGTTCTTCGCGCGTCACACCAATCGCGACGACCTCGAGGCCTTCACGTTCCTCTACCCGCTGGCCGACGCCGCGCTCATCCGCAAGATGGAGGGGGCGGAAATCACGCTCGACCGTCTCAATTACGTGACCCGCGCCAGCCAGGGTGGCGAGATGCGTGAGCAGGTCTTCACGGCATTCATCGGCGAGGCGCCGCGCGAAGATTTCATTCCCTACACCGCCGACTTCTTCCTGCAGCTCGAAGACGTCAAGTGGACCATCATCGCCGGCATCGTCGGCAACTGCCTGATCGTCAGCGTGCGGAACCTGGGCTACTCGCGGAACGCCGGTGAGTTCGTGAAACGCTGGTTTGCCGACATCGGCAGCGCCGGCGGCCACCGCGCGATGGCGAAGGCGGTTGTTCCGATCGACAAGTTCCGCCAGAAGTTCGGCGACCTCGAGGGCCGGGCGATGACGACGAAGATCGCCGACATGGCCGAGCAGTTCCTCAAGGAAGCGGCGCCGGACAAGAAGAAAGAGCCTGTCGCTCGCTAACGCGCTCGCTCTGCTCCATATTCCCTTTTCCCTTTTCCCTCTTCCATGTTGTTGCCGAGCGCTTGATCGAGATCGGCAATCAGGTCGTCCGCGTCTTCCATCCCCACCGACAACCTCGCCATCGAATGCGTCACCCCGGCGCGCTGCAGCTCCTCTTCCGAATGGCCCCACTGTGAGGTAAGGACGGGCAGGCTGCAGAGGCTTTCGACACCGCCGAGCGACGCGGCGCGCTGAAAGATGGAGAGCCGATCGAAGAAGCGGGCGGCGGCGTCGTAGCCGCCGTGGATGTCGATGCACAGCATGCCGCCGAACCCTTTCATCTGGCGGCGGGCGATCTCGTGATCGGGGTGCTGCGGCAACCCGGGATAGTAAACGGTCTTGACGCGCTTGTCGGTTGAGAGCCACTGTGCGACCGACATGGCGGTGGCGTTGTGGCGTTCCATCCTGACCGCGAGCGTCTTCAAGCCTCGACCCAGGGCATACGCCGCGTACGGGTCCAGGATCGCACCCAGCATGCGGCGTGCCTTCTGCACCGGCTCGAGCAGACCGGCTGGCCCGGCCAGGACACCGGCGGTCACATCACTGTGGCCGTTCAGATACTTGGTCGCGCTGTGCATGACGAGGTCGACGCCGAGCGCGATCGGCTGCTGATTGATGGGGCTCGCGAACGTGTTGTCGATCACCGAGATCACGCCTCGACTCCGGCAGGCGTTGGCGACGGCGGCGATATCGACGCACCGCAGGGTCGGGTTGATCGGCGACTCGAACCAGACGAGACGCGTCGCATCCGAGATGACGGACTCGGGCCTGGCGAGTTCCTCGATGGTGGCGAAGCGGGCACGGATTCCGAACTTCGACAAGAGGTCCGCGATCAGGTGCAGCGTGCCTCCATAGATCGCCGAGCTGCAGACAATCTCGTCCCCGGCCTTCAGCAATCCGATCAAGGCGGTTGTCGTCGCGGCCTGCCCGCTCGCAAAGAGCATCGCGGTTTCGGCGAGCTCCAGCTTCGCAATCTTCTGCTCGACCGTCGTGAGCGTGGGATTGCCATACCGGGTGTAGAGATACTTCTTCGAGCGCCCCTCGTTGTAGTCCCGCACTTCCTCCGCACTGTTGAACACGAAGGTCGTGGTCTCGTAGATGGGCGTGGTGAGCGGCTCGGCGTCCTTCAAGACACCTGTGGCGCGTTGCACGAGCTGGGTCGCGATCTTCATGGGGGAAGCCTACAGCTGGGAAGGGGCGGTCTGACCGCCATTGACGCGTTGGACCGGTTCGGCCGGTTCCGCACCGGCGCCTACGACCGGTTCGATGAACTGCCGGTAGGCGTCTTCGTAACCGCGGTCGACGAGTTCGGCGACAGTCTGACGCCGGTCGGAACGCTCGTCGTAAACGCCGCGAAAGTCGAGCGGCGCGAGCGGGTTGTGCAGCGGGCGGACCAGGAAAATCGACGCGAATCGCCCTGTGAACTGCTCGAGGGCATCACGCAGGGATGCGGTCTCAAACGCGCCCAGCTGTTCACCGGCGCGGCCACGAAGGTCGGTGCGCCCGGAACTCAGCTCGTGGGCCCGGCCCTGGGACGGCGAGGCCGAGACGAGAATCACCTGTTCCGCCCCGGCGGCCGCCGCCTCTTCGATCAGACGCGCGAGCCCCTCCGGCCGATCGCACAGCCGATGCGCTTCGCCGCGCCACGGCCCCTCGGACGAGAAGCGGACCAGGTGCGGCTCCGTCGCAAGCGGCACGGCGAGCGCCCCTTCGAGACAGTCGAGCGCATGTTCCCTGGCGACGCCCGACAGATCGAACGCCTCAATCCCGCGGGTGCCGGGTTCCGAGGCCGCGCGCGAGAAGAACCGGCTGCGATGCGCGGTGCCGAGCAGAGCGAAGACGACATCGCGCCGGGCGTCCATGTCATGCGCCGTGACGAGCACTTCGCGAAAGCCAGGCTGGCCCAGGTTCTCGGTCAGCAGCTCGACGTACTTGCGCGCCAGTTCCAGGCGCGCCGGCGCCGCCAGCGGCGCGGCACCGCGAATCAGGTTCCACAGTTCAGCCGTGCAGCGGGCGACGAGACGTTCCGAGGAGAGCGGCGCGCCGAGGAGACGCCACAGGAGGCTGCGCCTCGATCGTCGCCTCGTCGGGTCGCGGACGTAGGACGCGATCAGGGCGGCCGCCAAAATCGCTGCGGCGGCAAGCATCGCGAAGAGCACCAGGCGCGGGATGATCGTCGGGAGTGCGGCAGGCGCAAAGAGTGTGTCGATCCAGCCCGTAAACCAGGTCGTGAGTTTGGTCCCCGCGGTCTCAAGGCCAAGCAGGGTCACGAGCAGTCCCGACGAGTCCGACCAGGACCGCGGCCGCCAGGAGTGCGAGCGGCAGCAACAGCACCAGCCCGGCGACCAGCAGCGCGTAGCCCGCGTACTGCAGCGGCCGGCGCCATCCATAGAAGCCGGCGGCCGACCGGTCCTTCCACACGCCGGCAGCTTCCCAGAGCCTGGCACCGCCATCGATCGCGGCAAAGAGCGCCGACGCCGCGCCGACGCCGCGGCCCCCCACCATGTCGATCTTGATGCCGGCTTCGTGGAGCGCGCGAAGCACGCCCGCATGGTAGGCGCCCGCCGTGCCGGTACCGGTAAAGAGGAGTGCCGTGCGGAGGCGCGTCGAGTACGCTCGATCCGGTGACTCCGGCGTGATCACGCCTTTGTGCCGTCCTCGTCGTGCAGCGTCACCAGCTTCACGATCTCGAATTGTCGCGTGCCATTGGGGGTGGTCACGGTCACATCGTCACCCTCCTCCTTGTTCACCAGGGCGCGGCCGATCGGTGAAGCCGTCGAGATCATGCCCTGTTCGGGCGCCGCATCCTCCGGCATCACGAGCTGATAGACGATCGTCTGCCCCTGCTCATCCTTCAATGTCACCGTGGATCCGAACCCGACCCGATCGTGCGGGATCTTGTCCAGATTCATCAGTGAAATCTCGCTGACGCGCTTCTGCAGCATGCTGATGCGCGATTCGACGAGGCGCTGCCGCTCTTTGGCCGCCTGGTACTCGGCATTCTCCCGGAGGTCGCCCATCTCCCGGGCGCGCAGAATTTCGCGCGGCAACTCGGTTTTGAGCTCCTTGTCGAGCTGATGAATCTCGTCTTCGAACTTCTTCAGGATCCGGGCTTTCATTTGACGAGATGGTAACACTTACGCGCGAACTGACGCAGAGGGTGCGGGAACTGACGCTGAGGGTGCGGTGACCTGACGCTGAGGGTGCGGGCACCTTCGCTGAGGGTGCGGTGGCATTGCGTGGAGGTGGTGAGTGCCGCCTGCGGGAGCCTCTCCCGATACAATCGATGCCGTGGAACATATCAGCAGCCGGCAGAACCCGCTCGTCAAGCGGCTGCGGGATCTGGCGCGCGAGCGGGGGGACGGCGACGAGGTGCTGCTCGATGGTCCGCACCTGGTTCAGGAAGCGCTTGATGCCGGCCTCGAACTACAAGTCGCGGCGTTCGCCGCGGACGCGGCCCTCGGGACGGCTGGCACCGTTGGCGGCCGCGTGCGCAGCGCGCGGCGCACGCGTCGTCACCGCACCCGATAGCGTGCTGCTGATGATGAGCCCGGTGAAGCAGCCCGCCGGCGTCGTAGCAATGGCGCGACTGAAGAGCTCGTCGCTGCAGGCCGCCATCGCGGCCGGCACACCGCCACTGCTCCTGCTGCTCGATCACGTCCAGGATCCTGGGAACGTCGGTGCGATCATCCGGGCCGCTGAAGCGTGTGGCGCAACTGCCGTGATCACGGGCCCCGGTACGGCCGATCCGTTTGGATGGAAGGCACTCCGCGGCAGCATGGGTAGCGCGTTTCGCCTGCCGGTCGCGTCCACGCGCGACCTCGGCGAGGCGATGCTGGCAGCGCGGGCGGCGGGCTTGCGCCTCTTCGCGACGGTCCCTCGCGGTGGCACCGCACTCGCGGAAGCCGTCCTCTCGCAACCGAGCGCGATACTTCTTGGCGGCGAGGGGCCGGGGCTGCCCGACGAACTGGTGACGACGGCCGACGAGATGCTGACGATCCCGATGCAGCCGCCGGTCGAGTCGCTCAACGTCGCGATCGCGGCGGCCCTCATCCTCTACGAAGCATCACGCCAGAGGCTCAATGTCACTCTTTGATGACGACGATCTGCCGCCGCGTCCTGGAGCGACCGATCATCCGGACGCGCCGGACCGTCCGCTCGCGGAGCGGATGCGGCCGCGCACACTCGACGAATTCGTCGGGCAACAGTCCCTCGTCGCACCCGGACGGCCCCTCCGCCGCGCCATCGAACAGGACCGGCTGCAGTCGATCATTCTCTGGGGGCCGCCCGGCACCGGCAAGACGACGCTCGCGCGCTTGATCGCCACCGCGACGCAGGCGCACTTCATCGCCTTCAGCGCCGTGCTCTCGGGCATCAAGGAAATCCGCGCCGTGATGGCGGAAGCCGAGGAGGCGCGCCGCCGGACCGGACGGCGCACGATCCTCTTCATCGACGAAATTCACCGGTTCAACAAGGCGCAGCAGGACGCCTTCCTGCCGCGCGTCGAAGCCGGCGACATCGTGCTGATCGGCGCCACCACCGAGAACCCGTCGTTCGAGGTGAACTCGGCACTGCTGTCACGCTCGAAGGTGCACGTGCTCAAGGCGCTCGGCCTGCCCGAGATCACCGCGATCCTGCGGCGGGCGATCGAGGATCAGGAGCGCGGGCTCGGGTCGCTGAACCTGTCGGCCGACGATGAGGCGCTCAGCGCGATTGCGAAGTACGCCAATGGCGACGCCCGCGTCGCACTCAACTTCCTGGAGACAGCCGTGACGTCGGCCGGCGAATCGCGCCGCATCGACACGGCGCTCGTCGCTGACCTCGCCCAGAACCGCGCCCTGCTCTACGACAAGTCAGGCGAAGAGCACTACAACCTCGTCTCCGCGCTCCACAAATCGATTCGCAACAGCGATCCCGATGCCGCGGTCTACTGGCTGGCGCGGATGCTCGAAGCCGGCGAAGATCCGCTCTACGTCGCGCGCCGGCTGGTGCGCTTCGCATCCGAAGATATCGGGACCGCGGATCCACAGGCGCTGACGATCGCGGTCGCCGCCAAGGACGCCGTCCACTTCCTCGGGATGCCCGAAGGCAACACCGCTCTCGCACAGGCCGCGATCTACATGGCGGTGGCGTCGAAGAGCAACGCCGTCTACAAGGCGTACCTCTCAGCGGCAGAGGCCGCCGCCTCGGAGGTCGCCGAGCCGGTGCCGCTGCACCTGCGCAACGCGCCGACGAAATTGATGAAGGGGCTGGACTACGGCAAGGATTACCGCTACGCCCACGACGAAGCCGACGGCGTCGCGCGTGGCATGGAGTGCCTGCCGCCCGCACAGGCCGGGCGGCGATTCTACGAACCGACTGAGCGTGGGAATGGAGGCGCGCATCAAGCAGCGCCTCGCCGAGATTAGAAAGACACCTTCCTGAACATTTCCTGCCGCAGCGGCAGGATGAACGAGAAGCGGTAGTCACCCTGCATCCGGCCAACCGGAATACCGACGAGATCCCCTTCGCCGTTCAGGACGCCGCCGCCCGATACACCGGGATGACCATCGGTCAGGCAGGTGACCAGCCGGTTCGGCGTCTTCTGCCCGACGTAGCCGGTGGATACGATGATCCCCTTCGAGTAGTCGTTGCCCAGGCGGAAGATCGGATCGGCGAAGTTGAAGCCGAAGGCGAGATCGGTGTTGAGTGCCGGCAGGTCGAGCTTTTCCTTGACGCGCACGATCGCCCAGTCCCCCGGATCCACTTCGACCTTGGCGTCGCCGACGTCGATCACCCGGGCGTTGAGGAGCTTGCCCTGGTAGGCGATCTTCACGGACGTAATCTTCCGGGGATCCGCGACCCCTTCCTGTCCGAGCGCCACCACGCCGTGCTTGACGGTGATGAAGTAGCCGTTGCCGAGGTAACCGGCGGTGCCATAGCTGCTGGCGCCGCGATCGTCGTAGGAATAGAGCTCGACAAAACTCTCACGCCGGTCGCGCAACAGGTTGAGTGGCAGCAGGCCCATCTCGTCGGTCAGCTGCCGCTTCACGTCGTCGACGATGGCGGCGCGGTCGGCGTTGAGCGCCTCCGGGTCGTCAGCCGAACCAGTGGTGCCGGTCGGCACCGCCATCTGCGTTCGGCGGATGTCGCTCAGCTCAGCGCGCAGCGCGGCAAACTGGGCATTGTGTTCGGCTCCCTGGCGAGCACCGAGGTAATTGCCAAGTCCAAAAAAGAGGAGGGCAAACGAAAGCGCAACGACAACTACGGGGACGGCTCTGCGAGTAGACATGGGTACAACTCCAAGTTCGGCAACCGGAATTGCTCCACATCGAGGAACGACAATCCGGCTTTGCGGACCACGAAGGCCGCCTTTATCGCTTGGACATGCGTCCCGAAAAATTCCGGAACGCAGGACTTGCTGGGATGACCACAGGGTAAGACGGAGGGACGAGCGAGTCAAGCGTAAAGCACACGAAAAGGCAAGGATTTTACTGAAGAGCTCAGACTGACCGCGGCCGGTGCAGGCGGGTGAGATTGAAGATTCAGCTCGCCGCCATCTTGCCCGCGAGCTTTCGAACCGTCGTGATGTTTCGGGTGGTGATCGCCACGCCCAGCGCCTTCCCCAGTTTCGGCCCCTGGATCGTCGAATCGCTGAAGCGCTTGTTGCAGCGCCAGTACAACTCGCGTCCGTGGATTGCGAGCGTATCGACCTCGTTGGACATGGCTTCGACGGCGCTGACCGACGCAGCCGTGGGCGCAGTTTTCAACAACCCCACGTAGAGCGTCACATCGGGCCCGTCCGCGAGCTTCTCGCGGTCCACGTATTTGACGATGTCGGCCAGCTCTGATGCGGAGCGGATCATCGTAATAACTTCGTAGCCAAGATCCTTCTTCAGGGTCTTCTCGATCAGCGCTTCCGCTTGCGCCGTGGCTTTCTTCGAGTCGAAGAGCACATTGCCGCTGGCAATGAAGCTCGACACGTTGGCGAGCCCGGCCGATTCGAACAGGGCACAGAGGCGATCCATCTTGACGACGTGACCGCCGACGTTGATGGCACGAAGGAAGGCAACAAGGCGAGGCATGTGATTGGCGGGATAATACCGTATGGCCGACCGTCACTATCGCGCCGGCGACGCTGTCGAGGATGTCTGCCGGGCGTGCAAGACCGACCGGATGCACACCGTGATTGCCGCGGATCCCTCCGGGCACCCGCTCCGCGTCGTCTGCGGCTTCTGCGGCAGTGAGCACAACTTCAGGGGTGGCCCCAGGGTAGAAGTCGGTGACCGCGCCGCCACGCGCGCCGGTTCCACCGAGGCAGCGTCGGCGCGCGCCCGGCCAACCCGTGAGCCCTTCCCCATCGTCAGCGAACGCGAAAGGATTGCGCCTCCCATGACCGATCTCTCAGGCACGGATCTCGAGATGGTGCTGCGGCGGATCATCCGCGAAGAAGCCGGCATCAGCGCCGTGCCGCCGGCGGAGAAATGGCGCGGCGGCACGCTGGCGCTGCGACCGGGCAATCCCGCGCTTCAGGAGAAAACGATCCCGATCGAGACGTTCTTCAACAAGATCGTGATGCTGCGGAACCGGCTGAGGACGCTGGAACAGCAGGTCAACGCCACGGAGCTGCCACCGGATGTGAAGATCAAGCTGCAGGGTTACATCAGCGGCTGCTACGGCTCGCTCACCAGCTTCAACGTGCTGTTCGCTGACGAGAATGACCAATTCAAGAGCACGGAAGGCCACAGCGGAAACACAGCGGACACACAGACGGAAATATAGGCAACTCCAGAGACCGGACCCATGACTCAAACGATGATCCTCGCCATGCGTGCGGAGTTCCTGCGCTACAAGGCGCTTGGCGAGAAGGCGATGGCGCAGCTGGGCGGCGAGAAACTCTCGGCTCCGCCACCGGGCGGTGGCAATTCGATTGCGGTCATCTGCTGGCACCTGTCCGGCAACCTGCGGTCGCGGTTCACCGACTTTCTGACGACCGACGGTGAAAAGCCGTGGCGTCACCGCGATGAAGAATTCGAATCGCGGAAGGTGACTGCCTCTCGAACTGACGGCAAAGTGGGAGCAAGGCTGGGACGTTCTACTTGGCACGCTTGCCACGCTCGATGACGCGCACCTGGAGGCCACTGTCACGATTCGCGGCCAGGCTCTTGTCGTGCGGGAGGCGTTGCTGCGAGCGCTCGCCCACGTCAGCTACCACGTCGGGCAAATCGTCTATGCGGCCAAGGCCATCCGCGGCGACGACTGGCAGTCTCTCAGCATTCCTGTCGGCCAGTCGGACCAATACAACCAGAAACCCGTACTCGACCGGCCACCAAGCCACAGAAGAAACACAGAAGAAACACAGCGGTAGTGTTCAACAGCCTGCTGTCTGTGATGTCCGTGTGTTCCGTGAGATCCGTGTAATTAGATGCGCTGGAAGTTCTTCTCCACTTCGCGCCTGGTGATCCGCAACACCACCGGACGTCCGTGGGGGCACACCGACGAGTACGCCGTGCGGCGCAGTTCCTCGAGGATGTAGCGCATCTTCTCGAGCGTCAGCGGATAGTTCGCCTTCACCGCGGCGTGGCAGGCCATGAGTGCCGCGATCTTCCGCAGCGCGTCCTCGACGCGGGATCCCTTGTCGAAGCCCTCGAGATCTTCGGCGAGGGCGCGGACGGTGGCCTCACATTCAGACGGCGCCAGGATCAGCTGGCACGGCGGAGAGGTGCAGGCTATCCCCGCCGAACTCCTCGATCTCTATCCCGAAGCGCTCGAGCGTGGGACGGTGCTGCGCCAGCGCCTGGCGCTGGGCGGCGGTGAGCTCGATGATGATCGGCGTGAGCAGACGCTGACTCTCCAGCCGTCCGCTGGTGAGCTTCTCCATCACCTGTTCGAACAGCACCCGTTCATGCGCGACGTGCTGGTCGATGATCGCGATCCCCTCATCATCCACGGCCAGGATAAAGGTGTCGCGAAACTGGCCGAGCGGAACCATCGGACGGATATCGAGCGGCTGACCGCCCGGCATCGTGGTGACCGGTGCACCGGCCGATTCGGGCACCGGCTGCCCGCTCACCGACCCGGCGGTTCCAAAGAACGGCACGTCGCGTCCGGCCGAGATCGTGTCCTGTTGCGCCCAGCGATTGCCGACGATGGCGCCCGCGAGCACGCCTGGGATCGACATGTTCTGCGGCTCGCCCGGACGCGGCGCAAACGGTGTGAACTCCAGTTCGGTCGCACGGCCCTGGCCGAGCGCTTCGCCAAGACCGCGGCGGAGCACCTCGTGCACCAGTGACTGCTCGAGAAATCGGACCTCTGCCTTGGTCGGGTGGACGTTGACGTCGACACGATCCGGCGGAATGTCGATGAAGAGGTGCACCTCCGGGCTGCGCTCCTTGATGGTGGCGACGCTGTAGGCCTCCGAGATCGCGTGCTGGATGGTGCGGTCCTTGACGATGCGGCGGTTGACGAAGACGTTTTGCGGACCACGGACCGGGCCCTGGTCGCCAAGCGCAGCGATGAATCCGTGGATCTTGATGCCGGCGGCTTCCTTGCGGATCTCGACGAGGTCCGGACGTTCACCGAACAGCTGAAAGAACCGCTCGCCAAGGCCCGCGGCCGGCGGACACTCGAGGAGCTTGCGCGAGCCGCTGGTCAAGGCGAAGCCGACGGTCGGATAGCCAAGCGCCATCTGCGTCACCAGCCGTGAAATCTGGGTCGATTCCGCGGTGTCGGACTTCAGAAACTTCCGCCGCGCCGGCAGGTTGTAGAAGAGTTCGGCGACCTCGATGCTCGTGCCCTCAGGCGCGCCAATCTCGCGGACGGCCGCGACGGCCCCGCCGTGGACCTTCACCTCCGTGCCGGTGGACTCGCCGCGCAACCGTGTCCGGAGTGTGAAGTGCGAGACCGAGGCGATGCTCGGCAGCGCCTCGCCGCGGAACCCGAGGGTCCTGATCGCTTCGAGATCGTCTGCCGTCGCGATCTTGCTCGTCGCATGCCGTTCGATTGCGAGCCGGGCATCATCCGGCTCCATCCCGTCGCCATCGTCCTCGACCCGCAGCAGCTTCTTGCCCCCGAGCTCGATGGTGATCGAGATGCGGCGAGCATTCGCGTCGAGCGAATTCTCGAGCAGTTCCTTGACGACCGACGCCGGACGCTCGACGACCTCGCCGGCGGCAATCTGGTTGGCGAGGTGAAGGGGTAGCTTGTGGATTCTGGGCATCAGTGTGGGAGTCGCCTGCCTTGATCGTAGCGCACCGGCGTCAGTCGGCAGCCCTGAAGGGCTGCGCTACACGTGCGGCCAGAGCCCCCCGATGACGCCTGCGGCACACTCGACGACACAACGGCTCGACGACTCAACGATCAGAATTTTGGAGAATCTAGTCGTGTTCGTCGTGTCGTCGTGTCGTCGTGAGCCGCCGAAGGCTTACCGTGGGTCCTTCACTTGGCGTCGAGAACCCGTCCAGCGTTGAGGCTGTCGTAATTCAGGATCGTGTTGAACACCATGAAGTAGCTGCCGATGGTTTCGCCGCGCCAGATCGGGTTGTTGGCAAAGAGCACGACGTGACCCTTGCCGACCGGCACGTCGACGACGACCGGCCGCTGCGCGATATCGGCACCGCCACTGAGCAGACCCCGACACGAGGAGCGTGTTCTGGGCATCGAACCGGACCGCGACGCGCGGGCGGAACTCGGGTGGAATCAGGCCGGCCGGATTTCGCTTCAACTGTTCCGCGGTGGGGAGCGCGTACTGCCATGGCTGCACGGTGACGGGTGCCGGCAGCGGTGTCAGGTTCGAGCCTTCGAGTGCGGCGCGGCCCTGGACGACATCGGGATCATCCGGTGTGCCGCGGCCAGTCGCACGGTTGGCACCGCCGCCGCCACGGCCGGCGCCCGCCGCGCCCGCACCTGCAGCACCGGCACCGCCGCCACGCCCGCCACCGGCGCCGATGTTGACGCTGAACGAATCGCCGCTGTCGCTGTACATCGCCAGGTTGTCAGGGATGCCGTAGACGATCGGGCTGGTGGTATCCACCAGCTTCGTGCGCAGCAGCGATCCGACGACCCGCGTGGCGGTCCCGGGGGCGTTGGCGGTCACACCGTAGGTGAGGTTGTTGGTGATCGCAAACTCGGCCGAGCTGTTGGAGCCGAGGAACACGCCACCCGCTTCGATGAAGGCACGCAGGTGAATGAGCCCCTCGAGTCCCATCCCGATCCTGGTGTCGTCAGTCTGCGCCCACGTCCCGATGTTCGGCGTCTCGGGCGTGTTCTTGTACGGAATTGGGCTCTTCCACATCGGTGTGCCGGTCACGACCTGCTGGCTGCCGCCCGGGCCAAAGACGATGACGTCGTACTTCGCCCGCAGATCCGGGGTGTTCTTCACCGTCTGCGGATCGATGTAGTCATACGGGATCCCATAGACGTCGAAGGCCTGCCGCCACCAGCCCTCGGTCTGCGTGCTGCCCCACCCATGCAGGAGGGCGACGCGGGCGGCGCGGGCCGGGTGCGCCTTCACCGTCGGCGCGGCCGCGAGGGCGTGGGCCTTGAGGCCCAGCTCGGTGGTGACCTTGTCGAGGTCTGCCTGCGGCACACCCTTGATGATGAACGAGCCACGTGCGAACTTCTGACCGGCCGATTCAAACGGTTCCTCGGCCAGCTGGATGTCGGCATCCTTCAGGCGATACCGCAGGGTAACCAACGCGTTGTCGGCGTTGTGGTTGATGGCGAACACACTGCCCTGGCCGGCGACCCCACTCAACGCCTTGACCTCACCGGTGACGCGTTCGACCGCGACGTCCAGCACCTTCGGATCCACTACTCGCACCGCCTGGACCGCGAAGGCTTCCGGGAACGTCCAGCCCGTATCGTCGTAGGGCCGCGCCTGCGGTTCGTTGGGGGCCCAGGTACCTGATAGTCGAGCAGCGCGTCGGCGATGCGCGAATAGGGTTGATCCATGCGGACGATGAAACTGCCGGCCGGGAACTCGCGCGTCACGGGGGTTGGTTTCGCCGTGGCGGCCGGCGCTTCTGGTGCTTCCGCCTGGACCGGATTTCCGGCCGTGGCATCGCCGGCACCCGCGCCACGTCCATCGACCGCATCACCCGTGGGTGCGCCGCCGCGGCCACCCCGTCCACGGCCACCGGTGGCCGGACGGCCAGGCATCGAAACGCTGAACGCCGCCGGCGCTTTTGAAATCTCGACCGCCTGCTTCTGGAGGACGCGCAGCAGTTCGGCCTGCGCGCCTGGACGCGGATCGTTAGCCGGAAACACGTAAGCGGCCGGGCCTTCAACCTTGGCCTTGAGGATCGAGCGCTTGCTCTTGTCGTAGAAATTGCGGAGAAAGTAGACGCGATTGGTAGCGAAGTAGTTGAGCGAGATCAGCAGCCCGGTCTGCTGGTAGTTGTTGTTGTTGCGCAGGGACCACCGCACCCGCGAAATCGGCGGGTTCTGGCGAAACCAGGTGCGCGACGTCTCCGCCGCCGACAGCGTCCGCTCCTCGGTGTCGGCGCTGCCGCTGTTGCCGAACGTCTCATACAAGCGGCTGATGCCGTTGTGCGTCGCGGCGATGAACATCAGGTAGCCGGGTGACCAGGTATCGAAGGATCCCCAGGCGAACACACCCGGCATTCCCATCCTCGTCATCTCGTTCACGTTGTTCCAGCCGATGAGATGCCACTCGTTGGTGAGGATCGGATCCAGCCACGCGTTGTAGGGACCGTTGCCGATGGTGTTGTCGTAGAGGAACGACCCGGACTCGTGCAGGTCGTGCAGGACCTGGGCCTTCCAGCCCACATACGTGTTCAGGACGTTCTGCGTCAGCTTCAGCGTCAGCGCCATCGCGTCACGATTGTTGTCGTGCGCCACGTACTGGCCCCAGTAGATCGGGCTCACCGGCGTCAGGTTCGGATACTTCTTCCGCCAGTTGTAGGCATCGACGACGCGGTCGCGACCATCGGGCTCGACCACGGGCGTGATCAGCGTGATGACATGCTCGCGGATGTTGCGGACGTAAGCGCTGTCGTCGACGGCGAGCCGGTAGGCCAGCTCCATCAGCGCCGTCGGTGCGCCCCCTTCTGTCGAGTGGATCGCCCCGGTGATGCAGTACACCGGCGCGGCGCGCTTCGCGATCACATCCGCGGCCGCATCGTCCATCTTCAGCGTCCGGGGGTCGGCGAGCTTCGCCAGGTCCGCGGTGTTCTCGTCGAGCCGGGCCAGCAGCGCCTCGGAGGCGACTGCCACGGCGAGCATCTCGCGTCCGCCTTCAGAGGTGCCGATCGTGTAGACCTTCACGCGGGGCGACGATTTCGCCAGCAGCCGCATGTAGTCGTAGACCTCCTTGGAGTACGGCAGCTTCCCTTCGGCGCCGGCGATATCGCCGAGCGTCGCGGCCGGTGTCGGTACCGTCTTCGACGCCGGCATGTAGTCGACGAGCGGCGACAGGAAGAACGTCTCGGTCGTGTGTTTCTTGATCCCCGCCGTGTAGGCCTCGTCGATGGGCTGATTCGGATCGCGCCCTGGCTTGGCGCTCACCATGTCCGCCTCGCTCAGCGTCCGGCCGCGTGGCTGGGAGCGGTTCTGCCCGTGGAGTGGCGCGATCGCCAGCAACGTAATGACAAGGAGAGCGAGTCTTTTGACAAGGGTCTGAGTAGTCATCTATGGACGGGATTGTACGCGGAGTTCAGCGGTATTTGGCGCGGTGGCAGCGATACACTCCGCCCGACGTGCAACTTTTTCCACTCGCCCGGGTTTGTAGAGCAGTGACCGCTGGCGGGGCCGCAAACCGGCAATGACTGATATCGCCAGGTTCGAGGCGTTCGTCCGCGAATACCAGGACATGGTATTTGCGACGGCCGTGCGGCTGCTCGGCCGAGAGAGCGACGCCGAAGACATTGCGCAGACCGTGTTCCTGCGCGCGTTCGAACGGCGCGACGACGTGGTTGAGAGTCCTGCGGCGCCGGGCTGGCTGAAGACCGTGACGACGAACCTGTGCTTGAACCATCTGTCGAGGCATCGCTCACGGTGGCGCCTCTTCAGCGAAATGGACCCGGTGCGCGAAATGCCACGGCTCGAAGCTCGGATCGCGTTAATGGCGTCGGCGCCGGAGGAAATGGAGCGAGCAGAGGCGCAGGACCGGCTGGAACGTGCACTGCGCCGGCTGCCCGACCACCAGCGCGTGCCGCTCGTGCTCTACCACTTCGACGATATGAGTTACCAGGCGATTGCCGAGGCCCTGCGGGTTTCGCTCGCCAAGGTGAAAAGCGACATCCACCGGGGCCGTGAGGCCCTCAAGCAGGAGCTGAGCGTTCATGGATCCCGCTGACTCCACTGAGCTCGAGCGCCTCCTCGATCGCGAGTTGAAGGGGCTGCCGGCGCCGCAGGCGCCGCGGACGCTGCTGCCGCGCGTCATGGAGGCCGCCGCCCGGGGCCAGGTGCCGGCGGCGCCGGCCACCGGATGGTCGACGTGGTCACCGGCATGGCAGGCGGCGAGCATCGCGGTCCTGCTGCTGATGGTCGCCACGGTGTCATGGCTCTTTTCGGCGCCTCCGGCGCAGGTGGTTGAAAGCACGCGGACGGCTGGAGAAATCGCGGCGGTCATGCGGGTGTTCTGGGATGTCCTGCTGCAGCCGGTCGCCACCTACATCTTCGTGCTCGGGTTATCGCTGGCGCTCGCGTGCGCGGCGGCCTGGGCGGCACTCGAACTGGCCCTGGGAGGGGCGTCACATCAATGAGAACTATCCGCCTCTACACCGCACTGGCGCTCGCCCTCTGGGTTGGCCCCCTCCTCGGCACGCCGGTCTCAGCGCAGACCACGCCTGAGACACGGCCGACGCCGTCCACCTCGCAGCCGGCGCCGAAAGCACCTCCGCAGGCGGCTCCCCCGATCGAACGAGAGACACCCGCGGAGCCAGATTTCGATGAGAGGCCGAGCCGCTACTACCGTCCCATCGTGCGCGTGGCCCAGGACTACACGCTGGCGGCGGGCGACCGGGTCTGGGAAATCCAGAGTGTCTTTGGCGATGTCGTGATCGAGGGGCGCGTCGAGCAGGACGTCGTGGTGGTGATGGGCTCGATCCGTCTCGCCCCGAGCGCGGTGGTCGACGGCTCGGTCGTCGTGATCGGCGGAAGCGCCACGATCGACGAGAACGCGGTAGTCCGCGACGACCTCGTGGTCGTCGGCGGCACGCTGCGGGCAGCGCCGACCTTCTCCCCCGGCGGCCAGCACATCGTCATCGGCAGTCCCTGGATGGGCGAGACGCTGCAGGGACTCGTCCCGTGGATTACCAGCGGGCTGCTCTGGGGCCGGCTGATCGTGCCGGACATCGACTGGATCTGGGCCTTCGTTGGCGTCTTCTTCCTGATCTACCTCGCCCTCAACACGGTGTTCGACCGGCCGGTGGGCGGCAGCGCCGACGTCATGGTGAAGCGTCCGCTCAGTGCCTTCATGGTGGGGTTGCTCGTCCTGCTGCTGACGGGGCCCGCGCTGGCCATTATCGCGGCCTCGGTGATCGGTCTCGTGGTCGTGCCGTTCATCATCTGCGCGGTCGTCGTCGCGGGCCTGGTCGGCAAGGCGGGCGTGGCGCGCGCGATAGGACGGAGCGTCCTGCGCTCCGACACACCGGACGCCCGAATCCAGGCAACCGTCGCGTTCATCATCGGCTTCGTCCTGCTGACGCTCGCCTACATGGTGCCGCTGCTCGGGGTACTCACGTGGGCGTTGACCACCGTGCTCGGACTCGGCGCCGCGACGATGACGTTCCGGTCGCTGCTGCGCCGGGAACGGCCGGCGCCGCCGCCGCAGATTCCATTGCCGCCGCTCGCGCCCGCGACCGCACCGTCAGTCGCCGCAGCGGCCGTGGCCGTCGGACCGTCGGGGGACTTTGCGTCCGCGTCTGCAGACGTGCCGCCCCCGCCGGCGCTCCCACTGGAGACCGCACCCCAGTCGACCGTCTATACAGAGGGTCTCGCGAAGTATCCGCGGGCATCGTTTCTCGACCGACTGGCCGCGTTCGCGCTCGACTGCCTCCTGGTGGCGATCGCGAATGCCATTCTCGACATGGACCGCCACGAAGGCTTCTTCTTCTTCCTGCTGTTCACCTATCACGTCGCGTTCTGGTCCTGGCGAGGCACGACGCTCGGCGGGATCATATGCAGTCTGCGCGTGATCAGAACCCACGGCGCGGAGTTGCGCCCATCGGACGCCATCGTCCGCGGCCTCTCGAGCATGTTCTCTGTCGCCGCCCTTGGGATTGGTTGCCTGTGGATGCTCCAGGATCCGGAGCGGCAGATGTGGCACGACAAGATCGCCGGTACCCTCGTGGTGAAGGTGCCAAGGGACTTGGTGCTGCCGCAATGACAGGGAAAGAGGGAAAATGGAAACTTCAGCGACTTCGCAGTCTTCACGCTTTTCCCTTTTCCATGTTCCGTGCCTCGGCTTCATCTAACCAGCCTCGATGAAGCTCCTCGGCCGGTACATTGGAGAGATACGGCTTGATATCCAGGATCGGCGTGCCGTCGAGCATGTCGATGCCGTGGACGCGTAGTCTCGGTCCGTCGCGTCCGATCAATCGCACCACCGTGAGGCCGATCGGATTCGGGCGCTGCGGCGAGCGCGTGGCAAAGACGCCGTGGGGACGATCATCCGACGGTGGGTACGCAATCAGGTCGGGGCCCTTCGACTGGTGGAAGACCCAGATGACAATCAGGTGCGAGAAGCCATCGATGTCGGCGAGGCCGGCTTCAAGGTCCGCGCGGATGTCGAGAACACCCTCCGCGTCGTGCTGTGCGCCCGCGCCCTTCGGAACGTCGGCCGTGTCGGTGTAGGGACTACGGACCACGCCAATCGGTTCGAACGTGATCACAGCCAGCGTCTGTTTCGGAAGTAGCCGAGCATCCCGGCCCAAAGCAACACCATCAGCCCAAAGATCCACCAGAACTGCGCCCCGTTGCCGCCCGGCAGTTCCGGCAGCGTCCACGTTCATCCCCCACAGCCCGGCGATCACGCCGAGCGGCATGAAGATCGTCGAGATGATGGTCAGGACCTTCATGACGCCATTGAGCTGATTGGAGACTTGCGAGAGGTGCGCGTCGAGCAGGCTGGTAACCCGGTCCTGGAAGAACATCGCCTCGTCCACCAGCCGGACGAGATGGTCGTGAACATCGCGGAAGCGATAGGACATCGACTCCGAGATCAGCGGGAATTCCCGGCGCGCCAGCCGCGCCACCGCGTCCCGCTGTGGCAGGACGACGCGGCGAAGGGAGGAGACATCCCCTTTGAAGTCGAGGATCTGCTTGGCCAGCCGGGCGTCGGGCCGCTCGAAAATCTCCTCTTCGAGCTTGTCCAGACGTTCACTAAGACGATCGACCTCCGGACGGTAGTGATCGACCATCGCGTCGACGATGCGGTGCAGCAGCGCCGCGGGCCCCTCGCCAAGTGCGCGGTGGTTGCGCGCGCACACACCCCGAATCTCGGTGACCGTGCGCGAGATGCCGGGGTGGACCGTCACCAGGAACTGTTCGCCGAGAAAGAAATCGACGTCCTGGGTCTTGAAGCAGTGTTCCGATTCTCGGAAGTCGATGCCGTGCAGGATCAGGTAGAGATAGTCGCCGTAGGATTCGACCTTGGGATGATGAATCTCGCTCAGCGCATCCTCCACCGCCAGTTCGTGGAAGTGGAACACGTCGGTGAGGATCCGGACCTCGTCAGCGTCGGGCGCGCTCAGATCGACCCACACCCAGACGCCGCTGCCCGGCTGAAGCCACGCCGGGTCCAGCCGTTCGACGCACGCCGTGGATCCCACCTCGTTGCGGTAGATCGTAATCAACGACAGCGATTCTAGCGCATCGTCCCGTCGGACCCTGCGGCGGCTGCCGCCCGCGCCTACAGCCTGTCAGCGGCGAATCTTGGCCAGGTCCACCGGTGAGTAACGCGGATTGCTGTAATTCGCGCTGGTCTGAAACGACAGGCGCTGACCGTAGGCGCCAACGCTCCTGTTACTTGCCACGTCGTCCATCTCTTTCCAGGAGTAAGTCTCCGTCATCTTCGAGGGCAGCCACAGGTCCAGTTCCGCCGCCTTCGCGTAAACGACAGTGTTGACGACCGACTCGTTCGAAGAGGTCGCCCAGAGTTCAGTCTTGAGAATGGCACCGGTCGCATTCTCGATCCAGAAGCGACCGGCAGCGGCGGCGTTGCCCTTGGTGCCGAGGACGAACGGTTTCGTGCCGTCGCCATTCTCCTTGAAGCCGATCCGCGTCACCGCGATGCCGTTTAATTTCTCCTGCTTCTCGATCTTGAACGTCACCTTCGGCTGCATGTCGCGCGAGATGAAGTGCAGCGCAATCGAAGGATCGTTCAGCTGCAGAATCAGGTCGAACAAGAAGCGGAAGTTCTGTTCGGCCGCGTGGGCCTGGGCCCGATTCCAGCTCTCCAGCGTAGGCGCCGTCAGCAGGTTGACGATGCGTGCTTCACGCTCACGCAGCCGGACGTTGTCGACCGAGAACAGGTCGCGCAGCCCCATCACGCGGCCATTGACGTTCACGCAGGACGACATCGGAGGCGAACCGAATGGGCGTCTCCATCCGCCCTGCCACCAACCGCGTGAGGCTGTAGTTTTCTTCGACGGTCGCGCCGGAGACGCGGACGGCGTAGCTGGCGTGATAGTCGGCCGCGCGCGCGAGCAGGTCCGCGAGGGCCGGGTCCTGCGCGCTGGCTGGTTTCGCAAGCACCAAGGCGGCGGACATCAGGACACCGACTGTCAGGAATCGCATCATGGTTCTGTCTCCGGAAACGCGAGCGGCGGACGGTTAGCAGCGGCTGGCATTATGACGCCTGGTTGGCCTGGGCCCCGGCCGGGTGGGAGCCCTATCGCGCTACAGGCGCGCGGATGGCCCAGCGGAGCTTCGCTGACGAGGCGCGCGGGTTCGCTCGAGTCTCGTCGCGGCTTGCGCGGATGACCTCGGTGTTGGTCGCGGAGTAGAGGCCCTCACGATGACCCGACTGGAAGGCCTTCTTCACGCGCCGATCCTCTCCGGAGTGAAACGTCAGGATCGCGACACGGCCACCTGGCAGCAGGCATTCCGGCAGCGAGCGCAGCAACCAGTCGAGCGTGGCAAACTCATCGTTCACCGTAATCCGCAGCGCCTGGAAGGTGCGGCGGATCGAGGCCTTTTCGTCCTCCGGTCCAAGCCGCAGCGGGCCGAGGGCCGCACTCACGACACGGTGCAGCGCCCCCGTTGTTTCGAGGCTCTGCGCTTTCAGTGCGCCGGCAATCAGTTCCGCATGCGGTTCGTCGGCATTCTCTTGAAGAAGGCGCACGAGCTTGTCACACGTTGTCCGCGCGATGACCTCCGAAGCCGGGAGACCTCTGGACGGGTTCATCCGCATGTCCAGCGGACCGGATTCCTTGTAACCAAAACCACGATCCGGATTGTCGAGCTGCATCGACGACACACCGAGGTCGGCCAGGATCACGTCCGCGCCCGGCAGGCCCTCGGCGGCAAGGACACGCGAGAGACCGGCAAAGTTACTGTGGTGCGCGGTGAAGGCGATCGGGCCGAAACCAGCCTCGCGCAGGCGCGCTTCCGTTCGTGGCAACTCGATCGGGTCGACGTCGAGGCCAACCAGGCGTCCGCCAGGAAGGATCCGTTCGAGAATCGCGCGCGCGTGTCCGCCGCCGCCGAGTGTGGCATCGACCGCCGTGTCACCGCGCTGCGGCGACAGGGCATCCAGAACCTCGTCCACCATGATCGGACGATGGGAGCCGGCCGGAGTCTTGCCGGCGGCGAGCACCTTCTCAACGTCCGCGCCATAGCGCACCGGATCGAGTTCCTTGTACTTCTCGTGAAACCCGCGTGGGTTCTTGCCACGGTAGCGTGGACGGCGCCTGTGGCCCGGGTGAATCGTCGGTCATGCTCAGGCGAGCGCCTGCGCCAGGTCCGCGATCAGGTCCTCGACGGCTTCAATGCCGACGGAGTAGCGGATCAAGCCTTCGGGAATCCCCATCGCGGCGCGTTCTTCCGGCGAACACTCCACATGACTCGTCGTCGCCGGCGGACCGCCCACGGTCTCAACCGCGCCCAGGTTCGCCGCGCGGTGCATCAGCGTCAACTTCGGGAGGATCTGTTTGACCGCGTCGAGGCCGCCCTTCACCGCGAAACTCAACATCCCGCCGTAGCCCCGCATCTGCTCGGCTGCGATGGCGTGCTGCGGGTGCGTTTCGAGTCCCGGATAGTTGACCTGCTCGACTCGGGGCTGCCGTTCGAGCCATCGGGCAATCGTCATTGCGCTCGCGTTCTGTCGTTCGATCCGCAGCTCGAGCGTCTTCATCCCGCGGAGCAGCAGGTAGGCGCTCATGGGATCGAGGCTCGCCCCGGTGATCTCGCGGTGGTGAAACACTTGCCGGACCAGCTCGCGCCGGCCGCACAGCGCACCGCCCAGCGCGTCGGCGTGCCCGCCCAGGTATTTGGTGGCGCTGTGGATCACGAGGTCGGCGCCCAGGGCCAGCGGATTCTGATTGATCGGCGTCGCGACGGTGTTGTCGACAACGACGATCGCGCCGGCGCGGTGGGCGCTCTCGGCGAGCCGCCGAATCGGAGTCACCTTGAGGGTCGGGTTCGTCGGCGTCTCGAGATAGAGGAGCGAACAACCGGAAGCCATCGCGGTTTCGATCGCGTCCGCATCCGCGGTGTCACAGAGAGCAACGTCTACGCCCCAGCGAGGCAACGTATGGAGAAAGAGCTGGTTGGTGCCGCCGTACGTGTCTCTGACACTGACGACCCGGTCGGCGGGACGGAGGAGCGCGAACAACGTGTTGCTGATCGCCGCCATGCCGGTCGAGAAACTCGTCGCGTCGTCGGCGTGCTCGAGAGCGCGGATCTTCTGTTCGAATGCCGCGACGGTAGGATTGGTGTTACGGCCGTAGATGTGCCCCGGCGCGTGCCCGAGTGCCACCGCCTGCCAGCTTTCGACATCCGGATAGCCATGCGCGACGCCGAAGGAGACCGGCACGACCGTCGCGCCCGTGAGCAAGGAGTCGTCCTCGCCCGCCCAGACAGCCTCAGTGGCCTGTCGTAGTGATGTCATCTAGTCCCACTCCCTTTCACTGCCGCTGACCGAACTGCCGACGCGGTGTGCTCACGAACGAAAGCCCCGATCTCATCGATCGCGACCTGACCAGCGGCGTGACGTCACGCAGCAGGTGCCAGACGTGCACCATTCGTCATAGACCTTGAACGTGACCGCGACGCCGGCTGCCTCGCACGCGTCGCGAATTCACCGATCTGGTCGACGAGTACCTCGACCTGTCCGGCGTGGATCAGAAGCGGGGGCAATCCGGCCAGCTCGGCATACATGGGTGAGATGTCAGGGCTGCAGGCGTCCGCGCCAGCGAGGTAGTCCATCGCCGCGAGCCGGCAATGACGGTCACCGACGAAATCGAATGCCGCATTCGTGTCGAAGCTCGCGCCCGAGCAACTCACGTCGACCCAGGGAGAGATCGCAACCCCGCCGCGGGCAGCGGATCGCCGGCATCCCGCAGGCGAGCAGTGTGATGAGCACGAGGTTGCCACCTGCCGAATCGCCCGCGACCACGATGCGGTCGCGCAAATAGGTCTGAGCATCACCGAAGCGGCGTTATAGATCGACGGACCGATCTCCTGCAGCATGAAGTCCAGCATGAGCGGCTTTCAGGTCACCGATCTCCTGGTCCAGTTCTGCGGCGAAATAGCGCCGCAAGGATGCGATCGCGCGCTTCTTCGACTCGTCGGCGAGTTCGATCTTCATGGTGCGAATCCGCCCGAGATCATCCGACCTTGCCGTCGCGATCGAGGTCGGTGCGGAGGTTCTCCTCGAGGCGAGTGATGACGGCCTGCAGCAATTCGCGGGTTTGCTTCAGCTCCAGCTCGAGCCGGGCGACGCGCTGTTTGAGCGTCGCGGTGGCGTCCCGCTGGTCGTTAATCGCATTGTGCTGGATCAGATCCCAGAACAGTCCCATCGCTTCCCTCTCAATCAGGCACGTTCAGACAAACGTGATCCACTGCCGCACGACGGCCTGGAGTGCCGCCGCGCGAGCCCGGACGTCGTCGACATCTCCGAAGTGGACGACGGCGCGGTCGTCGGCAAGCCAGATCAGCAACCCATCGGGATCCTCGATGCGGAGGGACGCCTCCTTGCGAACCCTGGCGCCGAGGTGGAGGATGAGCCCGATCCCGACCTTCGCGCGCAGGTGGGTGGTTGCAAAGTACTCATGAGTCCGAAAGCTTGGGACGTTCCACTTCACGCCTTCGGCGATCGAACGGTCAGCGCCGCGCATGACGTCACGGAGAACCTCGACGGCGGCTTTATGGGGATGTTCCAGCGTCGCCATGAAGACGTCCACGGCGGACGAGGTATCGGCGGATGACTTTTTTGACTTCGACGAGCGGTCCTTGGACGATGCCATGTGTTACTGGCATTCTGTACCAGGTTGCGCCGCAATGGCGCGTCAGGTCCGCAACGCCACCATCGGGTCGATGCGCGAGGCGCGGTGGGCTGGGATGAACGCGGCGAGGCCGCCGACGAGCGCCAGTGAGCCGACGGCGACCGTGTAGGCGACCGCGTCGAGCGGCTCCACGCCGAAGAGCAGGGTGCTCACGCTGCGGCCGGCCATGTAGGCGAGTGGAACGCCGGCCGCCGCACCGGCAAGGACCAGGAGCATCGCTTCTCGGATAACCAGCCATAACACGTTGCGGCGATCGGCGCCGAGCGCCATGCGGACGCCCAGTTCTCGCACGCGCCGCGTGACGCCGTAGGAAATTGTCCCGTAAAGCCCGAGGCACGCGAGAAGCAACGCGATGCCCCCGAAGATCGCTGTGAGGTTGGCGACCAGGCGATCGCTCGTCAGGCCACGATTCAGACGTTCGTCGAGCGGGACGATGTCGAACAGCGGCAGGCTGGGCTCGGCTTCGGTGATCGCGCGGCGCAGCGTGGTGATCAACTGCGACGGCGGCACCGACGCACGCACCTCGATATTGCTCAACACGTTGTCGGGCACCGCCGGGGTCAACCCGTAGACCATGTTGGGCACATCCCCGCGAATGCTGACGTATTTCGCGTCCTGCACGATACCGACGATCCTGAACGCGTCGGGACCGATCCCGTCGTCGTAGCTCCAGCGCTTGCCGAGGGCGCCCCCGTTCGGGAAAAACCGTTTGGCCATGGCCTGGTTGATGATCGTCGAGCGGGCGCCGGGGCTGCGGTCTTCCGGCGCGAATCCGCGCCCTTCGACGATGTTCAGGCCGACGGTCTCAAAATACTTGTCGGTGACGACCTCTTCGTTCGTCAGCAGAGTCTCTCCGGGCGCGGCAGTGTGGCCTTCCACCATAAAGCTGCTCGTCCGCTGCGATCCCCCGAGCGGTCCATTCATCGAAACGCTGGCGGAGACGACGCCGGGGATCGCCGTCATGCGGTCGAGGAGTCGCGCGTAGAGCGCCTGGCGCTCGTCGTTCGACAGTCCGAGGCTGCGCACGTCCATCCGCGCCACCAGGATCTGGTCGCGATCGTAGCCGACGTCCACGTGCAGCAGCGACCGCATGCTGCGGCCGAAGAGCGCCGCGAGGACGAGCAGCAGCAAGCAGAATGCAATCTGCGCCGCGACCAGCGACTTCCCCACCAGCTGACCGCGACGGCCACCCTCACCGCCGACGCTCCGTCCCTCGCCCTTCATCGACTCGGCCAACGCGACGCGCGTGCCTCGAAGCGCCGGCCCGATACCCGCCGCGATACCGCTGAACGCGGTGATGCCCACCGAGAAGGCCAGCACGCGCCAGTCGAATCCCGCCTCGAGATCCACAACCGTCGCGCCGCGCGTGAACATCGTGACCAGCAGGTCGCGTCCCCACGCGGCGACCAGGAGGCCGAGAACGCCTCCCACCGACGCCAGCAGCAGCGTTTCCACCAGCAGCTGCCGGACGACACGGGTGCGGCCGGCGCCGATCGACAACCGGATGGCGATCTCACGATCGCGAGCGCTCGCGCGGCTGATCAGCAGGCTGGCGACGTTCCCGCACGCAATGGCGAGCAGCACGCCCACCATGCCGAGCAGGACGATCAGCGGCGAGCTCGCTTCCTCGCGGAGGAAAGAGAGGCCGCGAGCGCCCGGTTCCATCGCGACGCGCAGTGCCGCAATACGGCGAAGGTCGTCTTCGTCGGGATCGGTCGAGCCCGCTCGCGCATCACGTTGATACATTGCCGTCAGCGCGCCTTCTACCGCTGGCAGATCTGCCTGGTTCGGTACCCGCGCCACGACATCCAGCCATTCGATCCCCCGCTGTGGAGGCCAGGGCCTGCGTGGATCGGCGGTATCGTCGTTGCTGGCATTCGAGGCATAGCGCACGCTGGGCTGCATCATGAGCGGCAGCCAGATGTCAGGGTTGCGCGGCGCGAGGATGGCGCCGAAAAAGCTGGGTGCGGTCACGCCGACGATCGTCAGCGTGGCGCCGTTGATCGTGATCGTGCGACCCACCGCCTCAGGCGCACGCCGAAACTGCCGCGCCCAGAACGCATCGCTGATCACCGCGACAGGATGACCGTTCAGCGTCACGTTGTCGGAGGGGGCCAGCAGGCGTCCCGCCTGCGGCTGCTGTCGCAGCACCTGGAAAAACTCCCCAGAGACAAGCTGCACCAGTGCGCGTTCGACAGGACCGCTGCTGCCGCTCGTGGCTGTGCGAACGTTCATGCTGGAGGGAAAGATGAACCCGGTGAGCTCCGCCTTGCCCTGGAGGTCCCTGCGCGCTTCCTCGAACTGGGGCCACGAGAAGCGCGGCTGCCGTTGGGCTGTACTTACCTTCTCGGCGACGACGAGCTGCTGCGGGTCCGGCACCGGCAGGTTGCGCAGGATCACGGCGTTGAGCACCGTGAACACCGACGCGGCGCCACCGATGCCGATCGCCAGCGAGCAGATCGCGACGAGCGAGAACAGCGGGCTCCGGGCGAGCATCCGCAGCGCGTAGCGCAGGTCGCGGACCAAGTCGTCGAGAAGTCGGAAGACAGTCATTGCTGGCGTTCGTGCAACTCCCGCTCCTGTGACCGGATGGCCGAAAACCGTGGCGAATGGCTCCCCCGGTGGTAGGTCGGTGTTCGTAGCCGGTCAGTGCGGTGTTCGGAACCTGACGTTCCGGCACCGGCGACCAGTTCGAGATACTTGTCGCGAGGCTCACCGGTCCAGCCATTGATACCGTGTTTCGGCAGCCAGTAGACATGGACCCACAACGCGCCGAGCAGCGGCAGGATTAGAAGCCCGTACGCCCAGAGCCGTCCGGCCGTGGCCGACAGCGCCAGAGTCACCGACAGCACGATCGCCACCTTCAGCAATCGGCGCCCTCGCGACTTGTGTTCCTCGAACCGGCCGAACAGAATGCCCCCGATGGCGAAGATCGTCATCACGATGGCAACATCGAACCAGAGGCTGTCAGTGCGCCACATCGAGATCCACCTCCAGGCGCCGGCGCGCGCGCCGGATCGGAGTGTTCAGCGACGTACCGGCTCGGTCAGCACATCGGGCCGTCTTCCGCCCGCGCCTGGCGCTCGAAGTAGTTCCCCTCGTAGGCACCCTGGCCCTGCATCCACGCCCACGCGCTCGCAAGCAGATACGCGGGAATGAACGCCGGACCCCACACCTCGCACTGGCGAACATGGACCCGCTCGTGCGCGCGGGTCCAGTCGAGCGTCTCGAGATCGCGGCCGGCGACGATGTGCCCGAAGGTGATGGCAGCAGCGCCGCCGCGGAGCGGCACAGCGTGTTGCAGGAGCCAGTCGATAACGGGTCCATGAATCTCGAGAACGCCATCGACGGTCTGCATGCCGCTCCGCGAACCTACGGCCGCCGGGAGGAGAACGAGCCCGATCAAGGTGTTCGGGAACGCCCATAAGTACTTCAGCCCGCGCGTCACGGCGCTGGCCGGGGACCGGTCCGAACCGATGGCCGCGGCTCGCGAGGCGGTCACGAGTACTCGAAGGGACCGAACGCCGCGTATCGGCCCGAATGGTCGGTACTGCACGCCGCCCTGGACTCGGCCAGTCCTCGATGCCGCGAGGCGCCGCGTTTGACCACCAGGCCCTGCCGGGAGCACGACCTCCGGATGCACCTCGGCCTGCGTCACAGGATTGCGGATCGCCTGGAGTTCGAGCTCGACGACATTCTCGATCCTCGCGCGCGAGGCGAGGCCGTCCATGCTCACGTCGAAGCGGGCGGGTTCCGGGCGGCGAGCTCATACGTCTTGATGAAGAGGACCCACGGGCCGCCGAACTCGCCGCGCAGCAGGTGGTGAGGGCGGCACGTTGCTGGTCATCGGCGCGATCGTCGATGTAGCACGCGGCGCGTCCCCCGCCTTCGTGGATCGCGGCAGGCCAATCGGCGAACAGCGCGACGCCGAGACCATCGAGATTCACGTCCGGCAGTCCCCTTCGTCGATCACCCAGATCCACCCGCCTTCACAGTGACCGCGGCTCGGCCGCGCGTTGAAGTTGCAGGGGCATCCCCAGTCGCAGTTGCACGCAACCAGTGCGTTTCCGTTCAGCCGCCACGCCATCGAACCTCCCGTTTGCATCTCCGGGAATACTGGGGCGACTCGCCGATGGAGTCAAGCGGATATACAATGCGCGATGCGCCGATGCGCACCGACTCTTCCTTGCCCTCCTGATCCTGGTGACTCGCGTGTCTGGTGGTGGATTGTCGTCATGGCCCGCGACATGTACGGGCCGATGACGGGGGCCAGCGCGTGGATGATGACGCCGCACTGGGACACACCTCACTTGCTGCTGCTGTGGGCGATGTGGGCGGTGATGATGATCGCGATGATGTTGCCGTCGGCCGCGCCGATGATCCTCCTGGCCGGCGATGCTCCCCCGCCCTTACCTGCTCGGCCTCGGGTACATCGTCGTCTGGGCGGCTTCAGTGTCGGCGCACGGCGCTCCAGTGGGGCCTCGGGCGGTTCCTCGTGCTCACGCCGATGATGGAGGCGTCCAGCCGCAGCGTGGGCGCCATCTTCCTGCTCGTTGCCGGCCTCTACCAGTGGACGCCGTTGAAGCAGGCCTGCCTGTGGCGTGCCAGTCGCCCGTGGCGTTCGTGATGCGGCACTGGCGAAGCGGGTCATTGGGTGCTTTCCGGATGGGGATGAAACATGGGACGTATTGCGTCGGCTGCTGCTGGGCGCTGATGCTGTTGCTCTTTGCGGGCGGGGTGATGAACCTGGGGGTGATTGCGGCGCTGACGATATTCGTGGCGTTCGAGAAGCTGCTTCCTTTCGGGTGCAGAGCGCGCGGGTCAGCGGTGTTCTGCTCCTCGCCGCCGCGGCTGGATGTACTCGCCGGCTGACGTAGAATGACGCCCGATGACAACACGATCGCCTTTCCTGCCGGCACTCGTGACCGCCGCCTCCCTCGCTTGCGTTGTCGCGGCGGTCGCGCAGACGCCGCCAGCGCGCTCGCTCTACGACCGCTACACGGAGCCGATTCCGATCTACAAGACCGGGCTCGGCACGTTCACGCGGCCGATGTCGTCGAAGAACAAGGAGGCGCAGGCGTTCTTCGACCAGGGCTTCCAGATGATGTATTCGTTCGCGAAGCCGGAGGCGGTGCGGTCGTTTCGCGAGGCGTGGAAGAAGCGATCCCGAGTGCGCGATCTGCTACTGGGGCGAGGCGTGGGCGTGGGGGTCGTACCTCAACGCGCCGATGAGCGACGAGGAGTCGCCGCACGCGTATGCCGCCGCGCAGAAGGCGCTGTCGCTGAAGGACCGCGCCACGCCGAAGGAGCGGGCGCTCATCGAGGCGATGGCGGTCCGCTACGTCGAGAAGTTCGACGCCGGCCAAGCGGGTCGAGCAGGATCGCGCCTATGCGCGATGCGATGGAGAAGGTCGTCGGCGCAGTATCCCGACGATCTCGAGATCGCGCACGCTTTACGCCGACGCGCTGTTCCTGCTCGAGCCGCGGCGCGGCACGCGCGACGTCAACGATCCCGAACGTCCAGCAGCTGCACCAGGTGCTCGAGAGCGTCCTGTCGCGAGACGTGCACCATCCGGGCGCCTGCCACCTCTACGTCCACGCCACCGAGTCGACGACCGTGCCCGGGCGCGCCGAAGCGTGCGCCGAGTTCCTGGGCCGGTCGATCCCCGGCGCGAGCCACATCAACCACATGCCGTCGCACACCTGGAACGAAGTCGGGCGCTGGGGCGACTCGGTGCGCGCCAACCTCGACGGCGTGGCATTCGGACCAGAAGGCCGCGATCGGCGAGGGCTTCGCGATCTATCCCGAGCACAACCTGCACATGCTGCTGTATGCGGCGTCGTACGACGGCCAGGGCGCGATCGCGACGCGCGCCGCGAAGGACTACGCGAAGCTGACCGGCGACACGTTCTACGAGGTGCTGACGCTGATCCGGTTCGGCCGCTTCGATGAGGTGCTCGAGGTGACGAACCGGCCGAAGGCCGAGATCCAGGGCGGGCTGTGGGACTTCGCCCAGGGCTACGCGCATCTCAAGCAGGGACACGCCGACTTCGCCCAGCTCTACCTCGGGCCGCGTCGAAGAAGGCCGCCGAGACATCGAAGGCCGGCTTCCGCGTCCACACGGCGAAGAATCTGCTCGGCATCGCCGCCGGCATCCTCGAGGGCGAGATGCAGCGCATGGCGGGCGATCTGACCGCCGCCATCGAGTCCTTCCGGCGCGCGGCCGACCTCCAGGACGGACTTGCAGTACGACGAGCCGGAGCCGCTGCCGTTCTCGGCGCACCACTGGCTCGGCGCCGCGCTCCTCGAGAGCAGGCGCTTCGACGGAAGCCGAGAAGGTCGTATCCGAGCCGACCTGAAGGAACATCCGCGCAATGGCTGGTCGCTGCTCGGCCTGAAGCAGGCACTCGAGGGCAAGGGCACCTGTCGACCAGGTGTCTGCCGATCTCGCCGCCAGCTGGTCGCGCGCCGACACCTGGATTCGCTCGTCGCGCTTTTAGCGCTACGCGCTGACGCGCTTTAGCGCGATGGTAGATGGTAAGATGGTAGATGGAAAAGTGCATGACTCGCGGCGACGGGGCCGATGGCACGACGATCTAACCTCTACATCGACTTGTTCTACTTCTCGAGGAAGCGAAGGATTTCTCGCATCAGACGGTCGCCCTGTGGCGTCTCGAAGATGAATTGCGCATGCGCCGAGCCTTCGAGGATCAGTAGCTCCTTGGGATCGCTCGCCGCCTCGTACTGCTTGCGGATCCGCGGCAGTCGCGGGCCTTCAGCATTGGCATCGTCCTGCGTGACGACAAACAGCTTGCGGCCTTTGAGCTTCTCAGCCGGTTGGTCGGCATATCCGGCCAGCAGGATCAGCGCATCGATCTCGCCCGGCTTGGCCTCGATCGATGCACCCGCAGCGGCGTCGGCGCCCATACTGCCGCCGATGACTGACACAGTCTTGGCGCCGGAGCCTTGAAACCAGCGCACCGCCGCTAAAACGTCCTGCGGCGAACCGTAGCCCGGGTTCAGCGCCTTCGGTCCTTCCTTCGACGCGCCATAGCCTCGCATATCGATCGCCAGCACCCGGAATCCCGCGCGAACCAGCTGTTCAGCCTGGGGGCGCCACGACTCCTTGGTGAATCGGCCGCCATGAACGAGCACGACACCACGATTGCCGGTGCCGTGCGCCTCGGCGTGAATCGTCCAGCCGTCCGCGGTCTTGAAGGCGACCGGTTGCTGCGCCAGGAGCGTGGCAGCAGCGAGCGCCAGAAGGGTGAACGTGAACAGCACCAAGACAGTTCGCTTGCCAGTCTGCATGCTTCTCATATCATGCTCCGAAGCGACTGATGTCATCGCTGCTGTCGCTGGCGGAGCACTTCGTAAAGCGCAATCCCGACACTCGTGGACAAATTCAGCGATCGCACGCGAGTGGAGAACATCGGCATACTCACGAAGCGATCAGCATAGCGTTCATGGAGATCAGCCGGCAGTCCGCCGGTCTCGCGGCCGAAGATCAGCACGACATCAGCGGATGCCCCAAGGGGCGCGTCCCACAGAGGCCGTGTCGCCTTCGTCGAAAAGAAGTACGGCTCGCCGATCGCCGGCAGTTCGGCCTCGAACGTGGGCCAGTCCCGCCACAGCCGCAGGTCGACGTGCTCCCAGTAGTCCAGGCCGGCACGCCGGACCTGCTTCTCATCGAGCGAGAAGCCGAGCGGTTCAACCAGGTGTAACGCCGCGCCGGCCGCGAGGCACGTCCGCCCCGCGTTGCCGGTGTTCCAGTGGATTTCGGGATGCACGAGCACTACGTGGATCGCCAATTCAGGTCCTCACTGCGTGACCCGCTGATCCGGCAAGCACAGCGGTGGGGATATATGACAATGGTCACCATGGCTGACGCAACCCGTGCGTTTCGTGATCATCTCATCAGGGTCCTCGATTGGGAGGACGCCCACGTCACCTTCGACAAGGCTGTCACTGGGATACCAGCCGATAAACGTGGCGCCCGCGCGGCCGGGTTCGAGCACTCGCCCTGGGAGTTGCTCGAGCACATCCGCATCGCCCAGGATGACATCCTCGACTTCTGCGTCAACGACGCCTACCAGCACACCATGAAGTGGCCCGACGATTACTGGCCGAAGGGCGCGGCGCCGCCGACTGAGGATGCATGGGAGAAAAGCCTGGCGGCGTACGAGCGCTCACTCGACAAACTGAGACGACTCGTTCGCGAGGTGGATGATCTAACCGCGACCGTGCCAACCGGAAAAGATAAACAGAGCTATCTTCGTTCGATCCTGCTCACCGCGGATCACACCGCCTACCACGTGGGCCAGCTGGTCGCGGTCCGAAAGGCGCTTGGCGTCTGGTAACGATCGACCATTGTAAGCTTCACATTCAAGCACGACCGGCCGGCCGCGGCTTGGTCTCGTCGGTGACAACGATGACGAATGTCGCAATCGGGCCGAGCAGCAGCGAGGCGAGGAACCACGCCATCCGGCTGCGTCCCTTCGACTGCGCAAGGCCGGCGTTGATCATCGCCAGCGTGCCCCACCCGACCGCGTAGCTTCGACCGATCTCGGCGACATCCATGATGGCTCCTGTGTCTTTGGCGAAGGCGGTGAATCCGCGGCGGCCCATCATCTCTCGCCCGCCGTGGTGAAAGACGGCTGGCGCCACGTGTCACCTGAAGTGGGAACGACCTGGCTTCGCCATCGCACGACGACGCGACGACGCGACGCACGAGAATATTAAATCCGTCTGGCGATGCCGAGAGGGTTTCACCGCCGGGGCTAGAGTGGTTTCCTCAGGCGGTCCCGAAACGCATCCACCGTCACCTCCGCAGCCAACCCTGCGAAGCCCACGGGTGGTAACTCGCCCATCGACCACCGGAAACGTCAAATGCGGACCCGCCAGCCGGCCGTACCACCCCGCGTCGGGCCGAAGGAACACGATGTATTCCTCGCCGGCGCGATATGGCAGTTCCAAGCCCTCAAATCGCCGACCATCATCGTCCTCGCATTCGCCGGCGCCCTCCTGGCCTAACATCACGCGGCGTTCCGGGCTGCCCTTCAGGGAGGCTAGGACTTCGACTTCATGGAACGTCGTGACGGCTTGTCGGCAGGGAGCCGGCAGCGAAGTTCGAACAATGCGGATATGAGCGATCACAGCCGCCTCAGCGACCGGCCTGGAGGAAACAATCCACAGGATGCTGGCGAGTGGAGCGACGGCGAGCGTGACGTTCAAGGGAGCAATCGGCCGATCGCCACCGACGACGATCTGTTCAACACGCGGTCGAAACCCAGCCAGCGTAACGGTCACCGAGTACCGTCCTGCCGGTAATTCCGCGAAGTTGAAAGCGCCGCCATGGTCACTCACCCGCTCTGCGCGCGTTGTCTCTCCCACCAGGGTAACGGTGGCGCCATGGATTGGATAGGCCTGGACGTCGCGGATCGTTCCGCTGATCCGCGCGGCGCCAGGCGCCTGAATCGCTAAACAGGTCAGAGTTGCTGCCGAGATCCATGCCGAAATCATGGTTTCACCATAACATCGGGTCGGTAAGAGCCGTTGCGTCGTCGTGCCGTCGTGCCTGCCGAAGGCAGCGC
>CAWJNJ010000013.1:0-211861 GCA_963844245.1 uncultured Acidobacteriota bacterium
GCGCGGCTGGTAGAGTGCGCGGAGGCCGCGCTCGGGGTACAGAACCGCTCCGCCTCCGACGTGTTCGGCTCTCCAGACGACGCGAAACTTCGATCGAGTGCGACGTTGTTCGCAGCGGTGTCGCCGGCAGGATCGGTGTTCGAGCGGTTGCTCGAGAACTACTTCGCTGGTGAACGGGATCAGCGGACGCTTCAGCTTCTCAGTTGGAACTCCCGGTGATCATGAGGGTGATGGCTGCTGTCGAGAAGGGCGGTTCGGACGCCTCCAACGGGAGACGGCAGAAAGTGATCTTCGCTGGTTGCTGGGCGACTGTCGTCCTGGCACTGGGCGTTCTCCTCGCCAGGCTCGACGGACTGCCTGCGTCCATCCCGGTATTTGTGTCACCGGCCGGTACGCCGACGGAGTGGGCGCCAACATCGATGCCGATGGTCACTCGAATTGCGCTGATGGGTGCCGGACAACTGGGCGCTGCGACAGCACTCGCGCACGGTTCATCGCGAGGCGGGTATCCAGACTGGGCGCGACTGTTTCAATACATGGCCATCGCCGTGGCGGGGAAGACACTCGCGGAGAGTGTCAGCCTGGCCGGAACGGGAACGGGCTGGGGCGAGACGCTGGGGCCTGCACTGCATGCGATCACCGTCCTCATCGTGGTGGCGTTTCTGCTGACCGGCACTGCGATGTGGCGGAGAGGTTTGCTGCGGCGCTTCCCGCAGATTAGGAACCAGGGAACGCGGGCAATGCTGGTGCTGTCAGCCGGCGTGTGGCTGCTGTTCGCGACGATTCCTTACTGGTGGTAGATGCGGCATCACGTGATTTCAAACGGAGAGATCAAATGCGCCAACTCAAAAGCCTGATTCTAACTGCCGCGGTCGTCCTGACGACCTCCACCGCTGCACTGGCTCGCCAGAAGCCACCGGCCGCCGCTCAGGCACCGCAGACCGACGCGATCAAGGCGTGCTCGTTGCTCACGCGGGCCGAGGTCAAGAAGGTGTTACCGTGGGCTCCACAGCTCGACCAGTTTCCCAATGAAGAGCTGCCGATCGGCACCACCGGCTCCTCCTGCGGGTATCCAACGATCTTCATCCAGGTGATGCCGTTCTCACAGCGGATGATCGACGCGGCGAAAAAGCGAGACAAGCTCGAATCGATTTCCGGTATCGGCGACGAAGCCTACTTTCACAACAACAAGGACCGTTACGCAGAGCTCTACGTGAAGACCGGCAAGTAATAGTGACTCTCCAGGGAAACGTGCCAACCGGCAAGACATCGGAGTCGATCAAGCCCGCGGTGGTGGCGCTCGCCAGGCTGCTGGTCGAGAGAGTTCGCTGAGTGCGCCATAACGGATGATCTCGAAAGCATTCCGGTTCTCGACGCGCAGCCTTGGTCCCCGTTATGCTCCTGTCGTGAAACACACTCGCTCCTCATCCCGCTCGCACCTGGCGCTTCGTGCCCTGATCCTCTTCTCAACGCTCGTCTCATTCGCCTGCAACTCCGGACCCTCAAACCCGAAAGTGCCGGCTGGCGCTAAAAGCTCCGGTGGCCGCCACGCCGTCATCGAGACCGACAAAGGCAAGATCGAGATCGAGTTCTTCGCCGAACAACAACCGAAGGCGGTGGAAAACTTCCGGCTCCTCGCCGAACACGGCTACTACGACGGTCTGACCTTTCACCGGATCCTCAAGGGGTTCATGGTCCAGGGCGGAGATCCAGGCGGGGACGGAAACGGAGGGGAGAGCGCCTGGGGTGCCCCGTTCGCCGACGACATCGACCCGAACTCGCCGCTCTATCGCGACGGCTACCGCCGCGGTTTGCTCGCGATGGCGAACTCGGGGCCCAACACCAACGGCAGCCAGTTCTTCATCATGCACGACGACTATCCGCTGCCTCCGCAATACGTCATCTTCGCCAGGGTGACCGCCGGCATGGACGTCGTGGACGCACTCGCTGCTGTAGCGACAACGATGAACGACAACGGAGAGAGAAGCCGGCCGGTCACGCCGGTGAAGATGACGAAGGTCACGGTTCGTCCGTAACGGTCCAGGTTCTGCCACGCCTTCGTGAGTTGGCAGATCCCTTGAAGGGCAGATCCGCATGAACATCAACGACGTGCTTGCCCAGACGGGCGGACTGCAATCAATGGCGCGGGAGCTCGGCATCAGTGAGGCCGACGCGAGCAGGGGAGCCGCCGCCCTGGCGCCGATGATTCTCGGCGGATTCAAGAAACAGGCGCAGGCGCAGCCGACAGGTCTGGAAGGGCTCGGCGGTCTGCTCGGGCAATTGGGTGGTGGTGGACTGCTCGCCGACGTCCTGAGCCCGCAGCCAACCGACGTCAACCGCGGTAACGACGTGCTCGGACAGATCTTCGGCTCGAAAGATGTCAGCCGCACGGTCGCCCAGAACGCGTCCGCGCAGTCGGGCGTTGATCCGAGCATCCTCAAGAAGATGCTGCCGATGCTCGCCATGATCATTACCGGATACATGGCGTCACAGCGCGGCGATGCACCGTCGAGGGCGACGACGGGAGGGGTTGGCGGCCTTCTCGGCGGCATCCTTAGCGGCGGCGCGAGCGGTGGTTCGAGCGGGCTCGGTGGTCTTGCGTCGATGCTCGATATGAACGGCGATGGCAATCCGCTCGACGACGTCCTGCGGATGGCGCGGGGCGGCCGATGATGACCGCCGTGCGCGTTGTCACTTATCCGATGACGCTCCACACTTCACCGGCCGAATACGCTTGCCGTGAAAGACGTCCATCGGGATGTGATGCGTCGTGAACACGCGGCTGATCAGTTCGTTCAGAGCCGGATCGTAGGCGGCGAATTCTTCCGGAGTCTCGACCTTCACATCTCCGGTGAAGCACTCGCCGTAGTTCGAGAAGAACCACCACTGGACCCCTTCGGCCCAGTACTCCCCCGCGTTGGTCGTCGCATAGTGCTTCCGGCCGTCCGCGTGGAGGTACTTTCCGGCCGCCATCGCGCTGTCGTATGCGGCGCGGATCTCGGCATGCATCTTCGGCTCGACGTCGCGGATGCCGCCTCCCATGATCGCGTGGGCAAACTCGTGGACGAAGATGTGCTCTCCCCAGTAGCGCGTGCCTGGATAGCCGAGCAGGTTTTCCTCGGCCCCGGTCGTCGGGTTGCCGCCCAGCCCGCGTGATCGGTTGGCGTGATAGTCACGGTCCAACTGGTTGACGGGTTCTTCGCGCGGCGCGTCGGGCCGCTTCATCCGCGCATATTCCGGGATATCCATCGTCATCTCCACTTCCGCGATCACACCAGTCCGCCAGTTGCGGGCGATGAGCGCCTTGCGGAGGTCGGGACGCGCCGAGAGCATGGTGTTGACGATGTCGCGGGCGACGAGGAGGGCGGCGTCGGGGACCTTCTCGGACGCGATCACGGGGATGCCGAGTGCGTCCGCGTACTTCTTGTAAAAGGGACTGACGCCGAGCGAGGCCGGCACGGGACCCAGGTTCGCCTTCACGTAGTCAGAGATCAGCTCGACCGGCTCACCTGATTTCAGCCGCTGCTGTTCCCGCTCGCGCCGGTTCGCCTCTGCCCGTGCCCGGGCGTCCGCTTCGGTCCGCCCCGGCCGCGCCGCCTGCGTCGTCACGGTAGGGGTTTGTGCCGCAGGGGACGTCGTGGCCAGGGCAACCAGCGACAGACAGAGAATCAATGACGATCGGTGCATGCGCGCATCTTACAATTCTTCTGTCACATTTCCAGGAGACTGACGCGACATGCCATCAATGCACGAAATTGACTACAAGGTTTTCGGCGACGACATGCAGTACGTCGAAGTCGAACTCGATCCCAACGAAGCCATGGTCGCCGAAGCTGGCGGCATGATGTACATGGATGACGGGATCGAGATGGAGACCATCTTCGGTGACGGCTCGCAACAGCAGGGCGGTTTCCTGGGCTCGCTCGTCGGCGCCGGCAAGCGCCTGCTCACCGGCGAGTCGCTGTTCATGACCGTGTTTTTCAACCGCAGCAGCCAACGCCGCAAGGTGGCGTTCGGCGCGCCCTATCCGGGGAAGATCATCCCGGTTCACCTGTCGGAGCTCGGCGGCGAACTGATCGCCCAGAAGGATTCGTTCCTTGCCGCCGCGAAGGGTGTGTCGGTCGGGATTGCGTTTCAGCGCCGGCTCGGCGTCGGTCTGTTCGGCGGCGAAGGTTTCATCATGCAGCGGCTGCAGGGTGACGGATGGGCCTTTGTTCACGCCGGCGGCACGCTCCACGAACGGACGCTGCAGCACGGCGAATTGATCCGTGTCGATACCGGCTGCATCGTCGCGTTTCAACCGTCGGTCAACTACGACATTCAGTACGTCGGGAAGATCAAGTCGGCGATCTTCGGGGGCGAGGGGTTGTTCTTCGCGACGCTGCGCGGTCCGGGCCGGGTCTGGCTGCAATCACTTCCGCTCAGCCGGCTGGCCAACAGGATCATCGCGGCCGCACCAGGCCTGGCCAAGGGCGGCAGGGAAGAGGGCTCGATCCTCGGCGGGCTCGGCGGGTTGCTGGACGGCGATAACAGCTAGATCCTGCTACCCTACGCTGCATTCATGATGGGGCAGACTCGGACGGCAGCCATCGCCACTGAGGCGCGCTCGGGTCTGGACCCGTGGACGCCAGCCGAGTTGCCAAGCCCGCCGACACCGACGGGCCTTGGCTGGCTCGCCGTGGTTGGTCCCGGTGTCATCGTGCTGGGCGCTTCGATCGGCGGCGGCGAGTTTCTGCTTGGGCCCGCTGCGTTCGTCCGGCACGGCCTCGCCCTCCTCTGGGTGACGGGAATCGCGGTCTGGCTCCAGACCGTGTTCAACACCGAACTGATGCGCTATACGTTGGCGACGGGCGAACCGGTATTCACGGGCTTCATGCGCACCCGCCCCTCCGCGACGCTCTGGGCATGGGTCTACGCGATTCTCTACTTCCTCCAGATCGGTTGGCCGGCGCTGGCGGCGAATGCTGCCGGCGCCATCTTCTTTCTGTTTCTGCGCCGGCTCGCCGGTGTCGAAGACGGAGCGATCGCGTACTTCATCGGTGCGGGGATCTTTCTTGCCTGCGCGGCCATCCTGCTGGTGGGCCGAAGGATCGAGCGCACGCTCGAGATCCTCAACTGGGTGCTGGTCACCTGCATCCTCGCGAGCTTTCTGGTCCTGGCTCTCATCTATGTGCCGGGCGGAACCTGGTTCGCGGCAGCGGTGGGGTTCGCGGGATTTGACACCGCGAACGGAGCCTTCGACTTTCTTCCGGCCGGCGCGGACTTCGTGCTGATTGGCGCGCTGGTCGGCTACTCCGGAGCCGGTGGCGTGGCCAATATCGTTCTCGCCAACTGGGCGCGCGACAAGGGGTACGGGATGGGCGCGCGCGCCGGCTACATCCCGGCTGCCGTCGGTGGTCACAAGGTCCACCTCGCGCACACCGGCTTCATCTTTACGCCGGATTCTGAGGGGATGCGGCGGTGGCGCGGCTGGTGGCGGATCGTGCGGGCCGATCAGTGGGGTGTGTTCTTCATCGGCGCGATCCTTGGGATGGCGCTTCCGGCGCTCCTCTACGTGACCTTCATCCCGAGAGGTACCGACATTCGCGGCCTCGGCATCAGTGCCGCGCTGGCCTCGAGCCTCGGCGCCGAGGCCGGTCCCTTGCTAGGCGGCGTGATCGCCTTCCTTGGTGCCTGGATCCTGTTCAAGACGCAACTCGACCTGCTCGAGGGCATGGTCCGCGCCATCACCGACATCCTGTGGACGGGGAGCAAGCGGGTTCGCGGCTGGCGCGGCGGAGACGTCCGCGCCGTTTACTACAGTGTTCTCGCCGTCGTCGTCCTGTGGGGAATGATCGCACTGCGGCTCGCACAGCCGATCGCGCTACTCCAGCTCGCGGCCAATGTCGGCGGTTTCGTGTTCGTGGTGGCGTCGCTGCACCTTCTCTACATCAACACCCGGCTCCTGCCGCTCGAACTGCGGCCGCCTCTATGGCGTCGTGCTTCACTGGTGGCGATGTCGCTCTTCTATGGATTCTTCGTAGCGCTGTCGCTCTGGAGCGTCTGGCGATAAGCTTCGTTCGATGAGAACCAAGCCAGTCATAGCAACCATTCTGGCCGCCGCGTCCGCCATCGTAGTGGCCGCGCAAGCGCCGCCGTCGTCCGCGCCCTTCGACCTGCTGATCAAGAACGCGCGGGTGTTCGATGGCACGGGCAATCCTGCCTTCCCGGCGGATATTGGCGTGCGCGGTGGACGAATCGTTGCGCTCGGGCGGCTTGGTGGCGCCACCGCAACTCGCGTGATCGACGCGACTGGCAAATTCGTGGCGCCAGGGTTCATCGACATCCACTCGCATGCCGACGATGGGGCGCGGGCGCGCGGCGGGTTCCGCGACGAAAACCCGCAGGTACGCGCGGCGCCGAATCTCGTCACGCAGGGCATCACCACCGTCGTCGTCAATCACGACGGCCGCTCCCCGTGGCCAATCTCTACGCAGCGCGCACTGATTGAGAAGAACCAGATCGGTCCGAACACGATGCTGATGGTTGGGCACGGCTCGGTCCGATCACAAGTGATGAAGTCGGACACCAGAAGGCCGGCGACGGCGGAAGAGATCGTGAAGATGCGCGAGCTCGTCCGGCAAGGCCTGAAGGAGGGTGCGGTGGGACTCTCGGCGGGACTCGAATACGAGCCCGGACGATGGAGCGTGACGTCTGAGATCGTGGAGCTGGCGAAGGAGCTGCCGGCGTTTGATGGCGTCTACATTTCGCATGAGCGCAGCGAAGGCTCCGATCCACTCTGGTATGTGCCGAGCGTAGACGGGCCTGGGCCGCCCACGCTGCTCGATGCAGTGAGGGAGACGATCGAGATCGGGGAGCGAACCGGCGCGCGGGTGGTCGCCTCGCATATCAAGGCCAAAGGAGCGAACTACTGGGGGTCGAGCGGTGCGGCGATCAGCCTGATCGAGCGGGCCCGCCAGCGCGGCGTGGACGTGTGGGCCGACCAGTATCCCTACTCGACGAGCGGGACTGACGGTTCAACGGTCCTCATCCCCGACTGGGCGGTCCGCACAGAGGGTGCGAGTGCGGGCACCAATGCGCGTGCCGATGCGCTCCGGCGCACGATCGCCGATCCGAAGCTGCTGCAGACCCTCCGTTCCGACATCGCGCATGAGATTGCGCGGCGTGGTGGCGCCGACAATGTGGTGGTTTACGACTACACCGACAAATCGCTGTACGGAAAGCCGCTGGCTGAGATTGCGAAGATGTGGCGCGTCGATGCGGTCGAAGCCGCGATCCGTATTCAGCTCGAGGGGCTGCCCAATCGCGAGGGTGGAGCGCGGATGCGCGGATTCTCGATGCACGAGACCGACATGGAGGCGTTCGCGAAGCAGCCGTGGGTCGCGACGTCCACCGACGCCGGGATCTCGCTGCCCGACGGACCGCCGTCGACCAACGCGCGGTTCTACGGCAGCTTCCCGCGCAAGATCCGTCGCTATGCGATCGAGCGCGGCGCCATTTCGATAGAGTCGGCGATCCGCTCGTCCACGTCGCTGCCGGCGGCGATCATGGGATTGAAGGATCGCGGCCTCGTTCGCGAAGGCCTCGCCGCGGACCTCGTGATCTTCGATCTCGAGACGATTCGCGACAAGGCCACGTTCTTCGAGCCGCACCAGTATTCCGAGGGCGTCGAGTACGTCTTCGTCAACGGCGTGGCGGTGGTCGACAACGCCAGGCTCACGTGGGCGCTGCCGGGGAAGGTAATCACGCGATAGTGTCCAGCCACATCGGCATCGTCGCCTGCTCGGCCGAGGGCGCCGCCCTCTGCTACCGCACGATCTGCATCGAAGGCAGCCGGCTGCTCGGCCCACATGCGCATCCGGAGGTGTCGATCCACACGCCGTCGATGGCCGAGTATGTCGCGTGCCTGGATCGCGACGATCTGCAGGGCGTGGCCGATCTCATGCTCGCTTCCGCCGGCAAGCTGGCAGCCGCCGGAGCCGACTTCCTCATTTGTCCCGACAACACGATCCACCAGGCCTTTCATCTCGTCGAGCCGCACTCGCCGCGGCCGTGGATACACATCGCAAGGGTGGTGGCGGACGAAGCTGCCGGCCGTGGTTTCATCCGCGTCGGTCTCACGGGCACGCGCTGGCTGGTCAACAGCTCGGTCTATCCGGACAGTCTGTCGGCGAAGGGTATCGAGTACGTTCGCCCTAGCGACGACGAGCGGCGGGAGATCAACCGGATCATCATGGACGAATTGGTGGTGGGGCAGTTCCGACCGGAGTCAGTGGCCTACTTCCAACAGACCATAGAGAGGTTCGCCGCGGCCGGCTGCGATGCGGTTGTCCTGGGGTGCACCGAGATCCCGCTCATCATCAGCGACGAGAACTCGGCGCTCCCGACGCTCGACAGCACTCGTCTTCTGGCGATGGCGGCGGTGCGCCGCGCACTCGAGGTAGGTAGCCCGGGAGTCCGATAAAATATCGCCATGGCACCTCTTGGCGATTCGCTGACGTTGCTCTTTTCGGAACTGATCGACGGTCCGAAGGACCAGTGCTACATGCTCAACATGGGCGATGCTGGTCTACTGAAGTCACTGGACAGCATCTCGGCAGTTTCGGCCTCGACGCCGCCTGCGTCGGGTGGCGCGTCGATCGCGGCTCATGTCGATCACGTCCTTTACGGCCTTCGGCTGCTGAACCGCTGGGTGGCCGGAGAGGAAAACCCGTGGGCGGATGCAGACTGGACCGCGAGCTGGAAACGCCAGACAGTCAGCGAGAACGAATGGGCCGTACTGCGCGAGCAGCTCACCACGCAGGCGCGGCAGTGGCAGCAGGCGCTGGCCAAGGCAGAAGATCTGGAGGGCCTCGCGCTCAATGGATCCATCAGCAGCATCGCGCACCTGGCGTATCACTTTGGCGCGATCCGGCAGATCGATCGGTCGCTCCGCGGGCCGTCGGCTGAGCAAGCCGCGTCCTGAACCAACCGGAACGCATCAAAACTGGGATAGGCGACGGTTCCAACCTTCCCGCGGGTGGGGTCGTCCAACCCCCATGATTATGAGGAGCCCGCTCATGCGTATCCTGCTTGCCCCGCTCGCGATCCTGCTCGCTGCTGTCCCCGTCGCCGCCCAGCTCGACGGCGCGTTCACGCTTCGCGCCACCGATCAGGGCGATCGGGTCAACCTGAATCTGCAATACGGTGATAACCAGGGAAGCAATTACGGCCGGACGTTCGAGCGATCGGCTCTGACTGACGTCGCTCAGTCTGGCGACCGGATCACGTTTGCTCTTCGTCGTCCGGCCGGGAGTTTCGCGTTCGAAGGCAAGGGCACGCTGGATCGCGCCGCCGGCTCCTACCGCTTCACTCCCGACCCCGGCTTTCGCCGTGACATCGAGCGGCTGGGATTCAAGGACGTCGATGACAGGTCCCTGTTCACATTCGCGATGGACGACCTGTCGATCGCCGGCGTCAAGCAGCTGCAGGGGCTGGTCTCTGACACGCTCGATACGGCGCAACTCGTCCGCCTGATCAACCATGGCGCCGGCGTCCGCTACATCCAGGCCATGACCGACGCCGGGTTCCCAAAGCTCGAGTCGAACGAGTACCGACGAGCGCGTGACCACGGCGTGACGCCGGCCTTCGTGCAGGAAATGGCGGGCCTGGGTGTGAAGGTGCCGCTCGCGGAGTTGATCCGGATGCGCGATCACGGCGTCAGCGCCGAGTACGTTCGCACGATGCGCGCCGCCGCGGGTCAGGGCCTCACCCACGACGAGCTGGTCCGTGCCCGGGACCACGGCGTGTCTGCGGAGTTCGTCCGCCGGATGAGTGCGCTCGGCTACAAGGATCTGCCGCTCGCTGATTACGTGCGGATGCGCGACCACGGTGTCACGGCCGACTTCGCCGAAGAGATCCGCACTGCCGGTCTCACGCCGACCGCGAGCGAAGTGATCCGGATGCGCGATCACGGCGTCACCGCCGACTACGTCCGCCGGGTGAAGGAGAAGTTCAAGAGCACGCCGACGGTGGAGGAGATCATCCGCCTGCGATCGCGCGGCGAGCTGCCTCGCTAGCACGGAAAAGGTGGCAGCCCTAAGGGCTGCGCTACACGTTCGCGTTGAGATGTAGCGAGCCTTTTAAGGATGCCGTATCACGCCGGCGTTGAGGAGTAGCGCAGTCCTATTGAGTTTGCCGTATCGACGTCGTCGAGTCGTCGAGTCGTCGTGAATGCCGAAGCATGACGCGTTTGTGGCGTCAATAAGGCTGCCTTATCAATCCGGTCTGCGCGTGAACGGGCTGGATGCGCGATCATAGCGTCAACCATGACGCTGCAGATGACCCGCTTTCACCTCTACTCGATTGTCGCCATCGTTGCCGCCCAGAGCGCCGCCGCGCCCGTCGGACCGCTGCGCACGGCGCCGACCGAGAAGTTCACCGTCAACGCCGGCTTCAGGGATTGGGGCCCCACGACCGTAGCCGGCACCACGATCCTCGGCGGCAACATGTCGAACCGCGGCGGGCTGTTCGCGGTCGATACGCTCACCGGCAAGGTGAAGTGGACCTCTCGACCGACCGGCACGGCTCACGGCAACCCGTTCGTGTCCACAGCCCCCGCTGTGTCCGGCGACATCGTCCTCGCACCGATGGGGAACACGCTCATGGCCTTGTCGCTCGCGACCGGCAAGGAACTGTGGCGAGGTCCCGCCACGGCGCAGGGCGCAACTGTCGCGGCGGACTCCGGGGTTGCCTTTGTGCTTGGAGAAGACAACGCGTTCCGAGCCCTCGATGCCGCGACCGGACTCGAAAAGTGGAAGACCGCCTTTGCCCGCGGTGGATCGTGTAAGTCGACGCCGGCAGTGCGAGGTGGCACCGTATACGTCAGTGGAAACGTCCTCGTCACCGCGGCCGATGCGAATCGGCCCGCGAGTTATTACCGGTATCTCTTCGCGCTGGATGCAAAAACAGGGGAGGAACGCTGGCGTTATCCCTCGACACCGGTGGCAGGCACAAGCGGTGTCTGCATCAGCCATACAGCGTTCAGCGCCGACACGTTCTTCGGCGTCAGCGGTTCGAGTCTGTTTGCGGTGACGCTCGCGACCGGGCGTGACCGCTGGAAGCCGGTGGAGACGCGCAGCACCGTTGAGGGGCGTGTTCGCCCGGTGGAAATGTTCGCGCTGGCGGACGCGGGTTCCGTGTTGATCGGCGTCACCCGCACGGCGCTGATCGGGATCGACAAGGCATCTGGAGCGACGGCGTGGGAGCTCGGCGGCCAGTATCGCGAGAGCGCTCCGTCGCTGGCGGTCGCGGGCGGCGTGATCTATTTACAGGGTCATCCCGGCGCGGGTCCCGCCGACGAGGTCCAGGGACGAATCGTCTACTCGGGTGGAAAACCGGTTCCGTCCGTACCGGCGCTGCCACCCGGTACCCTGCACGCGCTCGACCTCGAATCGCGCGCCATCCTCTGGTCCTTCTCGCGACCGACCGCCGAAGCCAACTGGCCATTCGGGTTCGTGACGCCGGTCGACGGCGGCCTGTGGGTGGATTCGTACCAGGCGCTGGTGAAGCTACAGTAGCGTTGGCAGCCGTAAAGGGCTGCGCTACACCTCAGTCCACACTACTTGATCGTCTTCTTCGTCGGCGGCGGCGCGATGATGGTCGGGTCGAGCCCCTTCCGGAGCTGCGGCACGCCTTCCGTCATCCACACCGGCGCCGGCGTGCCCTTCAAGTAGTGATCGAAGAACTGCCGCATCCGGATCTGGAAGTCCTTCTGATTCTCTCGCCGTCCGAGGTGATGCGCTTCGTCAGGGTACGAGAGCAGGATTACCTTCTTGCCGAGCCGCCGCGCGGCGGCGTAGAACTCCAGCCCCTGGCTCCAGTCGACCGATCCGTCGGCGGTGCCGTGCAGGATCATGAACGGCGTCGTGATTTTTGGGGCGTTGTGAACCGGCGACTGGCTCTCGTACAACTCGTGTGACGACCACGGCGTGACATCGCCGCCCATCCGCACCTGCCCGACTTCGGTGATGCCCTGCTGAATGGTGCCGGTGGACTTGTACAGCGTCCCGTAGAAGCTGGTCAGGTCGGTCGGTGGTGCGCCGGTCACGACCGCGGCAAACATGTTGGTTTGCGTGACGATAAAGGACGATTGGTAGCCGCCCCAGCTGTGCCCCTGCAGGCCAATGCGCGCGGGATCCGCGTAGCCAAGTTCGATCACCTTCTTGACCGCACTGGTGACGCAATCGAGTGCAGAGGTGCCTGGCTTGCCGATCTCGTAGCGGACGTCAGGCTGGAACACCAGGTAGCCGTTGCTGGCATACGTGGACATGTGCGGGCGGTCGTCGAAGACCGGGAACGAGAAGCTGTGGTGCGTATCGGACATCAGCTCGTAGAAGTACACGACCATCGGGTACTTCTTGCCTGGCTCGTAGCCGGCCGGCAGGGTCAGCGTCCCCTGCAGCCGCTGGCCCTTCGAGTTCTTGTAGTCGATCAGCTTCTTCGTGCCCCAGGCGTAGTTCTGGAAGAGATCCGGTTGTGCATCGGTGACCCGTTTCGGGCTTCCGAACCGCTTGTCCGCAACCCAGTAGTTTGGGTACTCGTTGAATGTCTGCTGGGTGAACAGGAGCCGGTCCGCGTTTCGCGCCGGCATGGGCGCACCGATCGACTTGTCGGCCCAGATCAGCGGTGAGGGCGACTTGCCGGGGGCGAGTTCCACGTAGCCTGATTGCTTCGTCCACTCGCCAAGCGCCGATAGCAGCAACGGCTTGTTCAGGTCGATGGGCTCTTGCGCGGCACCGCCCCCGCGGCCACCGCCGCGTCCACCGCCGCCACGTCCGAGTTGGGTGACGCGGTAGCGCACGCTGTTCTTGGCGCCCTCGCCCTTCGTGAGATTGGTGATCGGTCCACCCGCGAGCGGCAGCGCCCATACGTCGTATCGGTCGTAGAGCAGCACCTTCTCGTCGGTGGTGAAGCCCGCGACGCCGTAGACCGGCTTTTCGTAGTCGTGGTCGTCTTCCGCGTTCACGAAGCTGCGGCCGCCATCGATGACGGTCGGCTTGCCGGTTGCCATCTCATACGAGTAGACGTGACCGGCCTTCAGGTAGAGCGCCCACTTTCCATCCGGCGAGAGCCCCATCGTTCGCGACAGCCCGCGCTCGATCAGCTTTCGCTCACCGGTGGTGAGGTCGACTCGATACATGTCGCTCTTGCTGGCGCCCCATTCGACGTCGCCGCGATATGCCGTATCGTCGCGGCCGATCGCCCACTTGAGGTCGTCGCTCGGAGTGATCGTCGTCAGTTTGTCATCCGCGATCTGCCGGAGTGCACCGGATGCGACATCGAGAATGGCGGCCTTCGTCGCTCGCCTGGCGTTGGCCAGCTGCACGGCCTGCACTGACTGCGGGTCGTCGTCGTCCCAGTGCCAGACGTCGACGTTAGCCTCCGGCTCGGTCGCTTCCGGCTTCTCGGGTGCCTGTTCCTTCAGTCCAATGAGGAGGCGCTCGCCGCCCGTGCTCCAGCGTGGGGCCGTGAACTCGCTGACGACCATGCCGGCGGGGAAGGCCGATGCTTTTGCCGGATCGAAGGTCGTGGCCTGCATCTGCGCCGTGCCGACACCGCGCCAGGTGAGGAGGACGTTGTCGCGGAGAGTCTTGCCGCGGGCCTTGTCGCCGCGGAGCACGGTGAGATTCGATCCTGTCGCGCTCCAAACGAGCTGATCGTAGTCGGCGGTCGCGGCGTCGAGCGTCCGCTGTTCGCCGGTTGCGAGCGTCATCACGTAGACTCCGTTGCCGAGGCGCTGCTGGCCGCGGACGGTGTAGGCCATCTGCTTTCCGGCTTCGTCGAACGCGTAGGTGCCGACCTTGCCGAGATACCGCTGCTCACCGGTGGCCAGACGGCGCATCAGGACGTCGTTTCCAGGCGCATTAGCGTCGGCGTCGGCCGCTGCACCACCGCGTCCGCCGCGGCCTGCCGCAGCGGCGCCGGCCGCCGCAGGAGCCGCCGCTGTCGGCGGACGCATCAGCAGCCACTCGCCGTCCGGCGAGAAGGCGAACGTGCCGACCGATGGGTAGGAAGACTTGGTCCCGGTGACGAGCTCGATTACCTCGAACGGTCGCGTTGCCGGCGCCGCTGGCGGGGTGCCCGCGCCGCCCTGGCCCTCGCCGCCGCGTCCCGCGCGTCCGCGCCCCCGCCCTTCGGACGCCGGTGCGGCGATGAAGTAGGCGACCCACTTGCCGTCCTCCGAGAAGGCCGGGTTCGCACCGCGAGGCACCTCGTACACCTTGTCGCTGTCGAGCGACTTCACGAACAGCGTCGCGTCGCCGTCGTTCGGCGTGACGGTGTAGTGCATCCACTTGCCGTCGCCGGATATCGCGGCGGCGGTGATGCGCTTGAACTTCGCGTAATCCTCGAGCGCGATTGGCTTCGGTGCGGCAGACTGGGCCTGCAGCATGATCGATCCAACGGCGAGGGTGAGCGCGGGCAGAAAGGCGAGAACGCGGATGCGGCCGGCAGCGATCATGAAGTGCTCCAGGCTCGAAAATCGAGCCGTTTTGATGTGCAGATCGCGCGAGGATACCACGGCAAATCGAGCCGTTGTCCGGCTGAAATCAGGATCCTCAGCTCAGGCGAACACCGTCGCCCACATCATGGTTACGATCAGCGCCGCGATCCCGACCAGGCTGTAAAGCATCGCAATGGCGACACCCTTCACGATCACCCTGGCCCAGGTCTCGCAGTAGACCCGGCGAAACGCGATCACGGAGTAGGCGGCGATCGAGAGCGCGGCAGCGACGTCCACAAGCCCAAGGACAACCAGGCTTCGGGTCAGCTGTGAGAGTTCCCGCACGGTGAGAGCAACGAAAACGGCGACGTGCAGATGTACGGCGAAGACCAGATGCTGGGTGAAACGCCGGCCGCGGTAGAAGAGAGCGACAATCGCGGCAAAGACCGGGACGATCGCGAAAAGCACGCGCGGAAGGGTGTGCAGGACGCGCTGCCGGAACGCCCCCGCATCGAGCAGGATGGGACGGAGGAACGCCTTGGCCCACCAGGGCGCACGTTCTTCCACATACTGGAGCGCCTTGTCCCGATCCTCCGGCGACGGACCGGCGATGCGTCCCGAGCCACCGATCTGGATCGTGATGTCGGATCCGGGCATGACCGGCGCGTTCAGCGTCCGCACGTTGGGCACCGCAACCGCGCAGAGGAAATAGACAAGGCTGGCGACGAGATACAGCCGGACGGGCGAGATGTAACGGGCGCGGCGCCCCTCCAGCACTTCGATGGTCAGGGCACCGGGGTGACCCAGTAAGAGTCGCAACGTCTGTGCGAACCGTCCGTCGTAGCCACTCAGCTCGTGCCACGCATCTCCGACCAGCTCGGCGATGGTCGGATAGGGTGCGACGGCTCGCTGGCCGCACGCGCTGCAGAACGTCCCGCGAAGCTCAGCGCCGCAGTTCAAGCAGCACGCCGGCGGCGGACGCTTCCGTGGAGCAAGAGTCACCGCGCGCATGGTAGCGCAGTCGATGCCGATGCTAGACTCCGATGTCTCCCAGCCAGTGCCACCATGCCGACCAACCGGGTAGAAGCGTTCAGCGACGGCGTCATCGCCATCATCATCACCATCATGGTGCTGGAGCTGCGGCCGCCCCACGAGTCGTCGCTGGAGTCATTGCGACCGCTGATACCGGTGGCCGTCAGCTACCTCCTGAGCTTCGTCTACCTGGGCATCTACTGGAACAATCATCACCACATGCTCCACGTGACACACCGCGTATCGGGTGGTGTGCTCTGGGCCAACCTGCACCTCTTGTTCTGGCTCTCGCTCGTGCCATTTGTCACCGCATGGATGGGAGAGAACCACTTCGCTCCCGTGCCGACAGCCGCCTACGGTGTCATCCTGCTGCTTGCAGCCTTGTCCTACACCCTGCTGCAACAGCGGATCATCGCCATGGAGGGCCCTGAATGTCTGCTGGCCCAGGCGGTCGGAAGAGATCGGAAGGGGATGCTCTCGCTGCTGGCGTATACCGTTGGCATTCCGCTGGCGCTCTATCGGCCCTGGATGGCTGGCGCCCTCTACGTTGGCGTGGCTATTCTCTGGCTGGTCCCGGACCGTCGTATCGAACGCGTGGTCTCCGGGCAGGAATAGAGCCACACCGCCTCGTCGCTGCCTGCGCGCCGGATGATGCTGATAATGTGGCGCCATGGTCCACTTGATCGCCGGCGTGGCCGCGTTGCTCGGCACACTCTTCGCTGGAGCCGCCCTCTACATCAACCTGGTCGAGCATCCCGCGAGGATGGCCTGCGGCACGGAAGCCGCCGCTCGTCAGTGGCGGCCCAGTTATCGTCGCGCCGCCATCATGCAGGCGACGCTCGCAATCTCGGCGGCCATCACCGGAGTCATGACCTGGTTCCACCGCGAAGGGATCGCCTGGCTCTGGGGCGGGCTCCTGATGTTCGCGGTCGTGGCCTTCACCCTCGTCGTCATCCGCCCAACCAACGAACGCCTGTTCGCCCCTGGACTCGACCTCGCGTCCGCCGAAACGCGTCAGCTTCTCGATCGGTGGAACCGCTTGCACGCCGTCAGATCCGTCCTTGGGCTCACCGCCGCGGTTATCTACCTGTACGCCCTGGCGCATGTCTAGTTCTCAGGTCGGACGCTGGCTTTTTCTGCCAGCAGTCGCGATCGCTCTTCTCGGGATCGGACTAGACGTCGCGCAATGGCTTCGCGCCATACCTCTGTGGGTCGACGAAGAGATGATCGCGATCAACTTTCGCGACCGCTCGCTGCTCGATCTCGCCGGTCCGCTCTGGCTGGCCCAGAGTGCCCCGCTCGCCTGGCTCGTCGCCCAGCGCATCGTCGTCATTACGTTGGGCGACAGCGAAGTGATGTTGCGCGCGGTGCCCCTGCTGTTCGGCATCGCGACCAGCGTCGCGGCCCTGTGGATCGGCCGGCGCTGGCTGCATCCGTCATCGGCGGCGCTGCTGGTGCTGATCTGTGTCCTCGGGCAGTGGCTCTCGCACTACCGCTTCGAAGTGAAGCACTACTCGGCTGATGCGTTCTGGGCGCTGCTGCTGCCGGCCCTCGCAGCGTGGGCAGTCGAGGAGGACGATGACGTCGGGCGTGCGCAGTGGCGCTGGACGCGCTGGTGGGCCGTCGCTGCTCTCGCGCAATGGTCGGCCTACGGCGCCTTCCTGGTTGTGCCTGGTTGTGCGGTCGTCATGCTGGCCCTCATCCTGAGTCGACATGGCAGCAGGGCCGCGACTCGCTTCGCCGCGATCGGGATCCTCTGGCTCGCCTCCTTTGCCGTGCACTACCTTCTGTCGCTGCAATACGCACATCACAGCCGGTATCTCAACGACTACTGGAGTGCCCACGTCCTCCCGCCATCGATCGGATTGATCGAGAGCGTGAGATGGATGAGCGCGCAGCTCGAACGGGTGGCGAGCAATCCGGGAGGCGCGACGATCGGACTGTTGCTGTGGGCGGCCGCCTTCAGCGGCTTCGCCTTCAGCAACAGGCGGCGTCTGGCCATCATGTTCGTCACCGTGCCAGTGGTGGCAATCGCGCTCGCCGTGGTCCGCCTGGTTCCCCTGGGTGATCGTCTGGCGCTGTGGATCGTGCCGTCGTTGTACGTCGGCGTCGTGCTTTTGTTTGAGAGGGGAGTGGACCTGGTCGCCGCCGGCTCGCGTTCGCGGCGGCCGCTCCGGCTGGCGACGGGTGCGTTTGCGGTTGCGTGCGCCGTCTTTGTCGCGGGGAACATCACGGCCCAGGGTTATCGCCAGTTGGACCTTGGGCTTCCAACCGACACTAACCACGCCCTCGACGATAAGAGCGCGGTGCGCTGGCTGATGGAGCGCCGGCAGCCCGGCGATGTACTGCTCAGCAACCGTCTCGCCTGGCCCGCCTTGTGGTGGTACGGCGGGATCTCGATGGCGGACCACCTTCCAGGGGGCCGCCTCCACGATGGCACCGTCATGTACGAAGTGACGCACGAGCGATCGACGCCCGGTTGTGGCGAGCGGTTGCGCGATGCGCTGAAGTCACACCGGCGCGTATTGCTGTACGTCGGTTTCCCGGACAAGGCCGACGGGTTTTACCAGATGGTCGTTCGCGAGTTTGCCACGATCGGCTCAGTGGCAGAAGCAAGCGGCTTCGGGCCCCTGAGTCGGGCGGCCGTGATCGAGCTCGACGCCAGGGTGCCTTCACCGATGGCCGACTGCGTGGTGGTTTACCCGGTTCGCCGCTGGTGAAATGGCCGGGGTGTGTGTCACGACCCGGACGGGCCCAAAACCGCCTTAACCCCAACCCCTTCCATATTTACGGCTGTCGAGGTAGGATCTCACGACCCACAAACGTCCAGCTGGGCTGTTAATTGGAGGCGCGCAGCGTGATTCGTGCATTCGGGGTGTCGGACGCGGGGTCGGTTCGCAAGACCAACGAAGACAAGTTCGTGTCGAGCGCGGATATCGGCCTGTTCGCGGTTGCCGACGGCATGGGCGGCCACAAGGCCGGTGAAGTCGCGGCGCAGCTCGCCATCGATGCGATCACCGGCTTCATCTCCAGGTCTGCCAACGACTACGACGTCACCTGGCCCTACGGAATCGACGATGCGCTGTCGTTTGATGGGAACCGGCTGCGGACGTCCATCTTCCTGGCCAATCGAAAGGTGTTTCGCGCCGCCGAGAGCAGCGACGACTACGGCGGCATGGGCACCACCATCGTCGGTCTGCTCATCACCGGATCGCACGCCGCCATCGGTTCGGTCGGCGACAGTCGCGTCTATCTGCTGGCAGGCGGCAACTTCGAGCAGATCACGACCGACGACTCCTGGGCCGCGACCATCCTGGCGCAGGATCCGAAGATGCGGCCGGAGGATGTCGTCAACCACCCGATGCGAAACGTGCTCACCAATGTGCTGGGCGGCCGGCCCACGGTCGAAGTCCATCTGAACGAGCGCGAGCTGAAGGGTGGCGAGGTTCTGCTTCTGTGCTCGGACGGGATCCACGGCGTTCTCAGTGCCGACGACCTGAAAGGCCTGCTTCAGAACACGCCGGATGTTGAGGCCGCGGCCGCCGCGATTGTCCAGAAGGCGCTCGACGCCGGCAGCCGCGACAATGTCAGCGCCCTGGTCGTTGCCTACGAGGCCGACAAGTGACAGGTGTGGCCTCGCCGACGCTACCGGAGCGCATCGGTCGCTATCGCGTGATCGAGCGCATCGGCAAGGGTGCGATGGGCAGCGTCTATTCGGCGATCGACGAACAGCTTGGCCGGCAGGTCGCCGTCAAGCTGATGCTCGCCGCCTTCGAGGAAGATCCGGACCTGCGTGAGCGCTTCTATCGCGAGGCCCGCATCACCGGCCAGCTCACCCATCGCAACATCGTTACGGTCTTCGACCTCGGCGAGGATGATGGCCGCCCGTTCATCGTGATGGAACTCCTCGACGGCAAGCCTCTCAACGAACACCTGGTATCGGATGTGCCGCCGACGCTGGATGAGAAGCTCGACCTGATGCTGCAGGCGCTCGATGGATTGCAGAACGCGCATCAAGCCGGTGTTGTTCATCGCGACATCAAGCCCAACAACCTGCTGGTGCTTCGTGACGGGACGCTGAAGGTGCTCGATTTCGGTGTCGCACGGCTTGCGGCTTCGAACCTCACCGCGGCCGGCATGCTGCTGGGGACGCCGCAGTACATGTCGCCCGAGCAGGCCCGCGGGCAGAATCTCGACGCCCGCGCGGACGTCTTTTCGGTCGCCGGTGTCTTCCATTACATGCTGAGCGGTCATCCGCCCTTCGGGGCGCGCGACATGCGGAAGATCCTGCACGCGATCATCAACGAACCGCCGGTCGCGCTGTCGGAGGATGAGGCGCCGGAGGCGCTTCGGCGCGTGCTCAACAGGGGGCTCGCCAAGGCGCCCGACGAGCGATACCAGCAGTGTGCCGACATGCGCGCTGACATCGAGCAGGTGCGGCGTACCATCGCGGCCAGTACAGCGCGCGTGATGGATGCCGCACGAGACCGTTACCGGCAACTCACGTCCTTGATCGAGGAGCGTCGCGCCTGTGGCCGTGGCCTGGCGATCGCGGATATCGATGCCTCGTGCGACGAGGCGCTGAGCCGCATCGGGACACGCTTTCCGGCATTTGCCGGTGCCGAGTCGCCGCTGCTTGACCGGTCGGCTGCGAATGCGGCTCTCGAATCGCTGCAGAGCCTCTACAACGCCGAACGGGCGGCAGTTGCGGCGATGCAGGACCGGGTTCTCGACGGCGTCTCGGCCTCGGCATCGAAGCCGTCGTTCTGGCGTGGACTTCTGAAACGGCGCAGCAACTGATTTACACACTGTGACCAAGAAACTCGTCCTGAGCGACGGCATCCGCGAGCGCGAACTTCACCTGGTCGGACGCATCGTCGTCGGCCGCGACCCGGCGTGCGAGATCAGCCACGACGATTCGCTGTTGTCGCGGCGGCACGCGGAGTTCGTGACGTCGGGCAACACCGTGACGGTGAAGGATCTTGGCAGCCGCAACGGCGTCTTCGTCAATGGTGCCCGGGCCAGCGAGCACACGCTCGAGCCTGGCGACATCGTGCAGATCGGACCCTTGCGGGCTCGCTTCGTCGTCGACGCGGCGCCACGCAGCATGAGTCCCGAGGCACTCGACGTCGATCGCACTGCTGTCATCCGCAAGGCATCGCCACCACCGCCACCTGCGCCGGTTCAGGCGTTACCGGTGCATCCCGCGGTCGCCCTCGCGTTCGAGGAGGTCGACGAAGATGCGACACGGTTGGTGATTGAGCCGCGCCCGTCGGCGTCGGCGTCAGGGTCGGCGTCGGCTTCAGAGTCGGCGCCGTTGTTCATGCGCCCCGAAGAGCCCGGCCGAAGACGACAGCGAAGACGAGGACGTGACTCGCTTCAAGGCTGCGCCCGAGATTCCCGTGTTGCGCCCGGTCCTGCGGACGGTTGAACTGCCGGTGAGGGTCGCCCCCGTGGCGCCGGCGGTGACGCCGCCCCGGATCAGCGCATCGGCGCCGGTGGTCAACACCCTGGGCACCTTTGTCTATGGGCAGCTGCTGACGCTCGCACTCGCCGTTCTCGGTGCGGCGGCCGTCGCGCTCGTGATGTGGCGGCGCTCGCTCGGTTCCGACTCGATCGCCGCGCCGACGTCGTCGCTCGCCTGGTTCGCACTGCCGGTCGCAGCTGCAATCGCGGGCACCTTCGTCATCGGAGCAGCCGTCAACCGGCGCATCACGCGTGCGCTTGCAGAGAACGATCGCACGCGGACCTAAGGGGGCACCAGGGTGGCACGGTTACGAATTGTCAGCGGAGAAGGCGTCGAGCAGGTCCTCGAGGTCCGCGAACAGCGGCTGCAGATCGGCCGCGGCCGTGACAACGATGTCGTGCTGCCCGATCCGGAGAAGGGCGTGTCGCGAACCCACGCGGAGCTGCGGCTCGAGAACGATCGCTACGTCATCGTCGACTTGCAGAGCCAGAACGGGACCTGGCTCAATGGCGCGCGCGTCGATCGCGCCGAGGTTCCCTATGGCGCCGAGATTGCGGTCGGCGGCTACCGACTGAGTTTGCTGCGGGACAGCGCGGCGGCGGTCCGGCCGCCGGCTCGTGTTCCGCGCGTGGATCCGATCGACGACATGCGGGCGACTGGCCCGCACGCCCCGCCCGCGTATTCGGCGAGTCCGGTGTCGAAGCCGGCGGAGGCGCCCGGTCCGGCGCCGTGGGCGATGGGGTTGGCGGTGGCGGTCCTGGTGATCATGGCGCTCGCCGCCACGGTCTGGGTCGCCGGGTCGCGTCAGCAGTCGAAGCAGAACGGCGCGAGCACCGATCCGGCAGTACCGAAGCCGCAGCCAGACCAGCCGCCGGCGGCGGCCTCTGCGGGTCGTCCGGCTGACGCCCCTGCGACGGCCGGTGCCGAACGTCCGGTCGACGCGCCAGACGACAACGCGGACACCAAATCACCGAAGGCCGCGACCGGGCCGAGCGCCAATCCCGGCACACCGCGTGTCGGACGTCGCCCTGGGGAGTCGGTCGACGCCTGGAAGAGCCGCGGAGCGGCGCTGCAGATGCGATACGAGTATTCGACAGCGGCACTGACCCGCGGCGACTTCGCGGCCGCGGCCGGCGGCTTCGAAGCCATCCTCATGGAGGAGCCGGGCTTTCTCGACGCGCCCGGGCTGTTGGTGCAGGCGCAGTCGGGACTCCGCTCAAGTGCGCGGCGTCTATTCCTCGCGGGGCAGAAGCTCGAGGCTGCCGGCGACTGGGTCGGTGCGCTTCAGAAGTACGAGCAGGCGCGTCAGATTTACGCCGGCGTCGACGGGCTGGCCGCGAGCCTCCAGCAGGTCCGAGGCAAGCTGCGCACGGCCGGCACCGCCGCCTTCAACGAAGGGCGCCAGCACGAAGCCGCCGGCCGGACGGAGGAGGCGCTGAAGGCCTACGACAAGGCCATCCAGTGGCTTCCACTGGATGATCCGAATCGCCAGGCGGCACGGACCCGGGTCGAGCAGCTGAAAAGAACCATTGAGGAATACGCCGTTGGCCAGTAGTCACCCAGAGAAGATCGGACGCTACCAGGTTCTCGAACGTGTCGGCAAGGGCGGCATGGGCGTGCTCTATCGTGGTGTCGACCCCGTGCTCGACCGCGAGGTCGCAATCAAGGTCATGCTCGTCGACTTCTCGGAAGATACCGAGCAGATGCGCCCCAGGTTCTACCGGGAGGCGCAGGCAGCCGCCAAGCTCCAGCACTCGAACATCGTCACCATTTTCGAGTTCGCCGAAGACAACAACACGCCCTACATCGTCATGGAGTTCCTCTCGGGAACTCCGCTCGACGCGCGGATGGCGTCACCGATTCCGCTGACGCTCGACGACAAGGTGAACATCGTCGCTCAGCTCTGCAGCGCGCTGAACTACGCGCACGGGCAGGGTGTCGTGCACCGGGACATCAAGCCGGCCAACCTGTTCATCCTGCCCGACGGCACGGTGAAGCTCCTCGATTTTGGCGTTGCCAAGCTGACGACCTCGACGCTGACACGCCAGGGCGACGTCCTCGGCAGCGTCTCGTACATGTCACCCGAGCAGGTGAGCGGCAGCGAGTCGATCGACGGACGATCAGACATTTTTTCCGTTGGCGTGATGCTCTTCGAGATGCTCGCCGGCCGGAAGCCGTTCAAGGGCGAGACGCCCACCGCCACGATCGTGCAGATCCTGCGCGAAGATCCTCCGGCCCTCGACAAGCTGGTGCCCGGCATACCGCCGCGGCTGGTGGCCGCCGTCAACCGCGCGCTCGCCAAGGAACCGGGCGACCGGTTCCCGACGGCCGGCGAGTTCGGCAAGGAGCTGCAGATCATCCGGCGCAGCATCCAGGCCGCATCGAGTGAGGCGCACGGCCTGGACGAAACGCGTTTTGCCAACAGCTCGGAGATGGCGGCGCTTCAGCAGCAGCTGGAACAGGACGCCGCTGCGAAGGCGGTCGCGACAACGTCGACGCCACTGCATCGCAAGTGGGCTGTTCCGGTCATCGCTGCGGCGATGATCTTGATCGGGGTCGCGGCCGTCACCCTCAAGATGCAGGGCACGCCTCCGGACGGTTCGACGGTCACGAACAGTGCCGCGGCGATTGCGCCGGTCGCAGCCTCGACTGATCCGGTGCTCCGGGTGGAATCGAATCCAGCCGGGGCGGAAGTCGTTCTCGATGGACGGCCGACCGGGCAGGTCACGCCAGCGCCCGTGACGTTCGCGGGACCGGGTCCGTACACGCTGCGGCTGTCGCGGCGCGGCTTCGTGAGCCAGGAGGTCAACCTCACGGCCGCGGATCTGAAAGGACCCGCGCTCAGTTACACCCTCAGCGCCGTGGAAGTGCCGAACATTCCGGTGAAGATCACCAGCGCTTATCCAGTCGAAGTCCTCAGCGGGAAGTCGACGCTGGCGAGTGCCGGCACCTCGCACTCGCTGACGGTGCCCCAGGGCACACGTCTCCGCGTCGTTGCCCGGGAGTATCTGCTCGACGTCCCGGTCGTGGCCTCGGGCAAGACCGTGGCGTATTCGACTCCGGCACTTGGCAAGCTGACGGTGTTGACCAGGTTCGAAACCTGCAACGTGAAGGTCGGCGATCGGGCGCTGGGCTTTCCGCCGATCACCCGCATGCCGATCGTCGCCGGCCAGTACCGGATCGACATCGTCTGTGCCAGCGGCAATAACCCACCGTCGCAGTTCGTGACGGTCGCTCCGAACGAAACCGCAACCGCGAGGATCCAGTGACGTTGACCCGGACCAGATCGGCGACGCTGTCGCTCGGCGTCCTGCTGCTTTCGCTCACCGCGACGACGCAGACGCAAGGGCAGGCAAGCGATGACCTCGCGCGGCGGCAGTACGAAAGTGGACGGACGTTCGTTCAAAACGGACGATTCGCCGAAGCCTTGAAAGACTTCCAGTCTGTCGTCGATTCATTCCCGCAAAGCAGCTATGCGGATGATGCGTTACTGGACGTCGCGACCTACCACCTGGAAGTCGCGCGCGACTATACGGCAGCGCAGGCGGCTGCCGACCGGTTACTGAAGGACTATCCCGCGTCTGATTCGGCGCCGATGGCGTACGTGCTCAACGGCCGTTTGACGGTGGCGAAGAGCCGGACGCCCGCATCGGTGGACACCGCGCTTGCGAGCTTCGAGCGGGTGCCGCGCCTCTTTCCGAGCTCCCTGGCGGTCGCGGCCGCGAGGTTCTACACCGGCGAGACGCTCAGGCAGGTCAGTCGGACGGCCGACGCCCTGCCGCACCTGCGCAGCGTGGTCCTCGAGTATCCGCGATCGATCTGGGCGGCACGGGCCGAGTTGGCCCAGGCCCCGAACCTGATTGCCTCCGGCCGCGCCACCCAGGCGTTCGGCGGCCTCCAACGTATCCGTGAGTGGTTCCCCGGCACCGCCGAAGCGACCGCGGCGCTGAACTTCAACACGATTCTCTACCGCCTCTATCTTCGGAAGCCCACATCCCACGTCTTCAGCGGACGTTTCATCGGCACCGAGAAGGATCGCTTCCGTGACGTGACCGGGATCGTCGTCGATCCGTCCGGACGGGTCACGCTCGGTCACAAGCAGGGCGTGGTGATGTTCGATGCGAGCGGCGCCGTAGTTCGCACATTTCCGGCCGCGGACCCGTCGGCCTTCTACATGGACGGCGAGCGGATCGTGGTGATTCGCGACGGTGTCCTCCTTCCCGAGAAGGCGGCGCCGATTGCCATCACCGTAACGTCCGGCACTCAGCCCCGGCAACTGGAAGAGATCCCGGCCGTGATCACCCTCAACGGCGGTGACCGCCTGGTGATCGACCGCAAGGCTAAGACGGTGATTCGTATTTCGGGGGCCGGCAAATATCTTTCGAGCTTTGCCACGGTGAATGCGGAGCGCCTGGCACGCAACGAGCTCGACGAGGTCGCGATGATCGATCGTGACTCGAAGAGCGTTGTCGTGGCCGATCGCGACGGCAAGGTCGTCAGCCGGATTCCGGCCAAGGGCACGAACTACCAGTTCGACGACCTCGTTGATCTCGCCTACGACGGGCTCGGCCACCTTTACGTGCTCGACGGTCGCAAGGCCGTGATCCACGTGTTTGGCCCGGGGCCGAAACACACACTGCTCGGAACGATTGCCTCTGCCGGCAGGGAAGCGGGCGCGCTTCAGAAGCCGCGGGCACTCGCGTTGGACGGCGCCGGCCGGTTGTACGTGTTCGACGAGAGTTCACAGCGGATTCAGGTGTACCAATGACCCCCGATTTGCGCGCAAGGCGGACCCCGTCAACGGGGCGTCGATTGCTGATCCTGGCGGCGACCCTCGTTCTCGCGTTGCCGTCCGTGCGAATGGTCGCGCAGCAGGCCACACCGGAGGTGCTCTTCCAGGAGGCGCGCCGGTTGTTCGATGCTCTCGACTACGAGCGGTCCGTCGTGGCGCTCGACCAGGCCATCACGGCGTTCCAGGCGGCGCCGCCGGCGGACCCGACCAGGAACGAACGGCTGGCCGCGGCATACGAGATGCGGGCCCGCTCGAAGTTCGGGCTCGGCGACCAGGACGGCGCCAAGGCCGACTTCACCCTGCTTCTCAAACTGGCTCCCAATCACGCCCTGTCCGGTCAGGTTTCGCCGCGGGTCGTCACCCTCTACGAAGAGACGGCCCGTGAGGCCGTCACGACACTGACGGTGTCGGTGACGCCCGCGACGGCGACCGTGCAGGTGGACGGCGTCGCGATTGCGGGTCCCGGGATCACCCGTGTCGCAATCGGTGACCATGTCGTGTCTGCGACACAATCGGGATACACGCCGGCGACGCAGAACGTGACGGCAGTGGCCGGCACACCTTCCGAGGTCACCCTCACGCTCGAGCGTGTCTCGTCGGTCATCCGTGTCGTGACGACCCCGTCGGACGTCGAGGTGAAGATCGATGGTGTCGTCGCCGGAAAGACCGTGCCGGCGAATCCGGGAGCCAGCGACGCGCTCGCGGGCGCATCGGCGCCATTTGTCGTCGCCGACGTGCCGACCGGCGTCCGTACCGTCATCCTGAGCCGCGCCTGCTTCGTTCCGGCGACCCAGAAGGTGGAGGTCGACAGGCCCAACGACTACACCGTCGGCCCGCTCACGCTTCAGCCTGCAACCGCGAAAATTGCCATCACCGCAAACCAGCCGGGTGCGCAGGTGTTTGTCGACGGCAAGGACCGCGGCGTTGCGCCCGTCACCGTCCCCGATCTCTGCGAGGGCGACCACCTCGTTGAACTGCGCACCAAGTTCGGCGGCTACTCGCGGCGCGTCGCGCTGCGCGCCGGCAGTGATGCATCGGTCGAGGCGACGATGAAGCCTGCCTTCGCGCTGGTGTCAGCGAGCGGCAATACACCGGGTGCGCCAGCGCAGGACGTCCGTCTGATCGTCGAGCGCGCTTTTGCCGCCTCACAGACTGTGGCACTCATCGCTCCCCCAGTAGAGGAGGCGGACAAGGCGTTGAAGGCCAACCAGCTGTCACCGGACTGGCTCGCCACCGATGCGAGCGGCCGTCCTGTTGGTGCGTCCGCGCAGATCGCCGGCCCGCTTCGGCGAGATGCGTCAACTAAACTGGCCGCGGCGTTCCGCACCCAGGGGGTCGGCTCGGTGACGATGGTGTCGCCGTCGAAGGTCGTCATCGCCCTGTTGAGTGCGGGGAGCTCGACGCCTGACGTCCTCGAAGTGTCCCTCGACAATCCGGCATCGATTGCAGCGGCGGTGTCGAGGCTGGATGGCGGCCTGAGCGTCTCACGCACGGCGCTCGGCGTACAGCTGGTGGATGTCGCCGATCACGGCCTGGTCGTGACGGCCGTGGATCCGGCAGCCGGCACTACCGTGCAGGTCGGTGACATGGTGAAGCAGGCGGGCGGAAAGCCGGTGGCCAACGCCGCGGCGGTGCTCGACCTGGTCGCGGCTCGGAAGGCCGGCGAGGTGATCGCCCTGGATCTCGTCAGCAGCACGGGCGCACCAAAGCGCGCCGATCTGCAGGTGCGCCCGCTGCCAAAACTGATCGGGCTGTCGGAAAGCGGCCTGCTCGCCAATCGCGTGCTGCTCGATCTTCGCGCCCGTCTGGACGCTGAGACGGACTCGTACCAGCAGTCGGTGCTCCGGTTGAACCTGGCGGTCGCGCTGGCTCGCGTCGACGACTGGGCCGGTGCGCTCGACGAGCTCCAGCGCGTCAAGCTCCCCGAACAAGCCGGTGTCGGTAACGGCACCGTGCAATATCTCATCGGGCTAGCGGCCGAGAGCCTCGGGAATCGCGCCACCGCGGAGGCGGCGTTCAAGGCCGCCGCCGCCTCGATGTCTCAGCTCACGGAAACCGGGCCGGCCGTGAAGGAGCTCGCCGAATCGAAGCTCGCCCAGTTGCAGCGCGCGCCCAGATAGCAGGCCGCTGACAGATGTCGGCCAGCATGGTAGAGAGCTGCGTAGATTCGGCGGAGTTGCTGCTAGTCCGACACTTTTCCATCTGCCATCTACCATCTACCATCTACCATCAGGTGTGCTCCGAGATACCGAACCGCCAGGACGGTGATGTCGTCTTCCTGCGGCTGTCCGCCGGCAAAACTGTTCACCCCGTCAATCACGGCCTCGACGATCTTGCCGGCCGGGCGCGCGGCCGCGTCGGTGAAGGTCGTCACCAGCCTCGCATCCGAGTACAGCTCATTGCGGCCGTTGATCGCCTCGGTGACGCCGTCCGTGAAGAGCAGCAACACGTCGCCGCGGTCGAGCGCGATCGTCGCCTCCACGTAGCTCGCGTCGTCGAGGATGCCGAGGGCGACGCCACCGCCGCCGTTCAGGGCCTGCCGGACCGGCCCCGGCCTTCGTGAGCAGCGGTGCGGGGTGTCCGGCGTTTGCGTAGGTCAGTACACCGGTGGCAAGGTCCAATCGGCCCACGACCGCGGTCACGAAGAACTGCCGCTCGTTGTCGCGGGCCAGTTCGATATTCATGCGTTCGGCGACCGACCCGACCGTCTGGGCACTCTGCGCGACGGCGCGGAACAGGGTCCGCGTCACGGCCATGAACAGCGCGGCGCTCACACCTTTGCCGGCCGCGTCGGCGACGATGAACCACAGGGCCTGATCGACGAGCAGGAAGTCATACAAGTCGCCGCCGACCGCGCGCGCAGGCAGCAGCGCGGCTCCCATCTCGATCTCGGGCCGGTCCGGGAACTGGCGCGGGAGCATGGCCATCTGGATCTCATTCGCGAGCGCGAGCTCGCGATCCTGGACTCGACGTTCGGCCGCCTGCTCCGCGAGGGCGACGTTTCGGATCCGCAGCGCCGCCGCGGCCGCGAGCGACACCAGCAGTTCCATGTCCTCTTCGCCAAAGCGGCGGACGTGCGCGCGCGAGTAAACCGCCACCATCCCGACGCAGCCTTCCGCGTCGGTGATCGGCGCCGCCAGGATGCTGCGCATCCCGGAACCGATGATGCTGTCCGACCCGGAGAAACGTTCGTCGATGGCGAGGTCGGACACGAGTGCGGCTGTGCCCTGGTCGACGACCTCACTGATCAGACGTCGTGACACCAGCAGCTCGCCGGTTGCACCCGGCAATCGACGGCTCGCGACGGTTGCCAGGGTGCCGTCCTTTTGCCGCAGGAGGATCACCCCTTCTTCGGGATGAAGCGCCGCGAACAACCGTTCGAGCAGCAGCGCAAGGAGCGCGTCGAGCGAGATCGGCCCGGCCATGGCCCGATGGAAATCGTTGAGGGCCTTGAGGCGCGCCGCCACTCGCGCGGGTGTGCCCCCGGGGGCATCGAAATCCTCGGGGTGCATCTCGGTGACGCGGCGGAAGATCGAGGAGCTCAAGTCAAGGCCCGCGAGCGGTTCCTCTCCCTCAGTCTGACCGCGAACATAGACCCGGGTGCCCCCCATCAGGATCACGTCGCCTTCGCGCAGGCCCTGGCGACCATCGACGCGGGTTCCGTTGACGTAGGTGCCATTGCGCGCACCAAGGTCCTCGACGAACCATCCCTCCGCGTCCGCGTCGATCCGGGCGTGCTGACGGGACATCGCGTGATCGCTGATGACAACGTCCGCGTCGGCGCCGCGTCCGAACGTAAGAGGGCCAGCCGTGCGATCCTGCTCGGAAGGCTGGCCTTCGGGTGGCTGGATCCTCAGCCGGATCGCAGTCACACGGGAGCCCCGATCTTCGCGAGAGCCTCCAGGCGCGACGCCTCTACCTGGAAGAGCGCCATGAAACCGGCCAGCCGGAACACCTGCGCGACTGGTTCCGGCATGCCGCAGAGAATGAGCCGGCCATGCAGGTCACGCATCCGCTTGGCGAGGACCAGGAACACCCGCAACCCCGCGCTGCTGATGTAGTCGACGCCCGAGAAGTCGATGACCAGGCTCCGGGCGCCGCTGTCGACGCTCCGTCGCACCGTGTCGTCGACGGCACCGCTCGTCGTCGTGTCGATACGCCCGGACGGTGCCAGGACCACTACGCCGTCATGATCGGTTTGTTGGATGTTCATCGATTCCCGTGGGGTGCGGCCGCGGCCGTGCCGAACTGTTTCCGTATCGTGAGGACGTTCCGGTCCGTCCGCTCGTAGCGGACGTCGTCCATCAGCGACTTGACCAGCGTAATGCCAAGCCCGCCGGGTTGTCGCGCCGCGAGCGGCAAGGTGAGATCGGGCTCAGGGTGCTGGAGCGGGTTGAACGCCGGCCCGTCGTCTGCGACCGTCACCTCTACCGCACCCGGTTCCGAGCGAAACCAGACCTCCATCGCCGGGCCTGGCCCGGGGACCGCGCGGGGGGTGTGGGTGACGATATTTGCCACAATCTCGTCCAGAACAACCCGCAGTCGCCAAGCCACCTCATCCGGCACCTGTTCAACGAGACAAAAAGTGTCCAGGGCCTCGACCACCTGCGCGGCGGCCGGCCGGTGCTTCTCGATCTGCGCGTGGCGCCCGGCAAACGTCGGCCGATCCATCTGGGGGCACATCATACTCGTCCCGGGACGATGTGCTATAAGTCACCAACTTTCCAGGGGCGATCGTGTATTTACAAATGGGCGAACAAGACGAGGACGGGCTGATTGGCCGGTGCCTCGCGGGTGACAGCGCGGCGTTCGAACCCCTGGTGGAGCGTTACCACCGCCCCCTGTTCAGGGCCGCGTCGAGGCTGCTTGGCGAAGGCGAAGAGGCACGGGACGTCACCCAGACAGCGTTTTTGAAGGCCTACCAGGCACTCGGCACGTATGACCGGCGGCGACGGTTTTTCAGCTGGATCTACCGGATCCTGTTGAACGAGTGCCTGAATACGCTGCGGGCGCGGCGGCACACGCAGGAGCTCGACGACAGCCTGCCGGCCGGGACGGTGAAGGACCCGCTCGAGCGGCGCGACACACAGTTGCAGGTGCGAAAGGCGCTCCTGCAACTGCCTGAAGGGCAGCGGGACGTCGTTATTCTTCGTTATTTTTCCGAGTTGAGATACGAGCAGATCGCGGCGGCGCTCGGCATACCCGAGAAGACTGTCAAGTCCAGGCTGTTCAGCGCGCGTCAACGGCTATGCGAGCTTCTCGCGGCCGCAAAGGTATAGAAATGCTGGCACGTAACGATTTCGACCTGCTTCAACGACACCACGACGGGGAGCTTGCCCCCGGCGAACTCGAGCGTGTCGATGCCTTGCTGGCCACGGACCCGGAGGCGAGAAATGCCGCCGCGGCTCTCAGGGCACTCGCCGCCGGCCTGGAGTCGGGCGCCGAGCTGGAGCCTCCTGCGGGCGCCGTCAGGCAGATCATGAACAGCGTCCAGGCACTACCGACGCCAGCTGCACCGGCGTGGGGCATGCGCGTGCGTCAGGGTGCGGCCCGAATTATCGAAGAAGTAGCAACGGCGGTCACGGGATCACAATTCCGTGTGGAGGATCAAATGTCGAGCAGGGCGAAAATCGTATGGGGCATCAGTTCTACGGCGGCGTTGATTCTTGTTGGACTCTGGGCAGCGGGCGTTCTTCCGCCGGCGCAAGATGGAGGCGAAGCCACCATCGGTGCCGCAAAGCGTTACCAGGCACCGCAGATTGCCGGCAAGGATGTCGCGGTCGGCGACACCGAGGCGCAGGCATTCATGCAGAGTGAGACTTTCGATCGCCTGATGAAGGACCCGGCCGCCCGGAAGGCTCTCGCCAGCCCCGAGATGCGGGGGATGCTGAGCAGTGCGTTGGTCCGTTCAGCACTCGCACAGGCGGAATTCTCGTCTGCGTTGCGCACCATCGCCAGTGATGCGGCGCTCGCGCAGGCCTTCGCCGACCAGAACTTTTCGGCCGCCATCTCGAAGGCGAATGTGAGCGCGGCGCTTACGGACGCCGCGATGCATGCCGCCCTGGCCGACAACGCGGTGGCGGCCGCCCTCAGTCACGCCGAGGCCCGGGCGGCCTTCAGCGCGGCTGAACTCAGTGCAGCGTTCGGCGACGCCAGCCTGATGCGTGCTCTCGGCGCGGCGGAGGTGCAGAATGCACTTCGCCTGTCACAGTTCAGGGACGCGCTCGCGAACCCGGCGCTGCGGGGAGCCATCGCGGATGCGCAGATCAAAGCGGCGATGGCCAATTCTGATCTCCAGGCTGCGCTCGGTCGCGCCCAGGTTCAGGCCGCGCTGAGCGCCCCGCAGATGCAGGCCGCGCTCGCGAATAACAACGTGCGAGGCGCCCTCGCATCCCCCGCCCTTCAGGCCGTCATGATGCGAGACGACCTGCGGAGTGCGTTCACCGATGCGGCGCTGCAGGGCGCGCTCGCAGCATCGTCCATGCGCTCGGCGCTCGCGTCGGCGTCGTTCCAGCAGGCTCTTCGCTCCGACGACGTCGCGGCGTCGTTGAACTCGTCCGCCCTGGCGCAGGCGCTCGCGGCGCCGCAGCTCCAGTCCATGTTCGCATCGGCTAACCTGCGGCAGCAGCTTGCGGCCGCCGAGATGCACGCCGCGATCACCTCGAACGCCATGCAGGCGGCACTCAAGCAGAACGGCTTTGCAGCCGCCCTCAGCCAGCCCGCCTTCGCGGCGGCCCTGACGCGGTCCAACTAGGATCGCCGAAACCTCTCGCGACCTTTCCGCGCCGGGCCCCTCCCGCCCGGCGCGTGCTTTTCTCCAAATCCACGCCCGTGCTGCGGTAGCATTCCCCTCCCAACAAGCGATGAGGAACATGCGATCCCTGGCCATTGTCGCGATTGCCTGCGCGGCAGTGCTGCTGGCCCGTCCGGCAGCCGCACAGCTGGCAACGCAGCACGGCTCACACCTCCGCATGGTCTATTTCGAAGGCGCGGAGTCGTATCTCGTCCCCTACGCCGTCCGCACGTTCTTCAACTCCCTTGAGACTCAGCGGAAGCTCTTTGGCTACGAGCCCGACACCGACATCACGGTGCTTCTGGCTGACTTCGAGGATTGGGGCAATGCCGGCGTCTCGGTTGTGCCCCGCAGCACGATGATGATCCAGGTCTCACCGCTCAGTTTCGCGTTCGAGACGATGGCGGCCAACGAGCGGATGAACACCATCATGAACCACGAGCTGGTCCACGTCGCGACGATGGATCAGGCGACGGGTCGCGATCGGATGTTCAGGAAGTTGTTCGGCGGCAAGGTCAACCCGATCGCGGAGCAGCCTGAGACCATTCTCTACATGTATCTGACCGCGCCGCGCGTGGCGGCACCACGGTGGTACCACGAAGGTATCGCCGTTTTCGTCGATACCTGGATGGCCGGTGGGCTCGGCCGCGCCCAGAGCGGATACGACGAGATGGTGTTCCGCTCGATGGTCCGCGACAACGCGCACTTCTACGATCCGCTCGGGCTCGTTTCGGAAGGCACGAAGGTCGACTTCCAGCTCCAGATCAACTCGTACCTCTATGGCACGCGGTTCATGATGTGGCTGGCCAACACCTACGGTCCGGAGAAGCTGGTCGACTGGGTCCGCCGGCAGGAAGGCAGCCGCGGCTACTACGCCAGCCACTTCCGGCAGATCTACGGGCGCTCGCTGACCGACGCCTGGAAGGCCTGGATCGCGTGGGAGCGCGACTTCCAGCAGGCGAACCTCGCGGCCATCCGGCTCCAGCCGACGACGTCGTACCGCGATGTGTCGCGCCGTGCGCTCGGCTCGATCTCGAAGGCCTACTACGACGAGAAGGCGGGCAAGCTGTACGCGGCCTTCAACTATCCGGGTGTGGTCGCGCACGTCGGGGCCATCGATCTGGCGTCGGGTGACCTCGAGAAGATCGTCGACATCAAGGGTCCCGTCATCTACACGGTGACCTCACTCGCCTACGATCCGGACGGGCAGCAGCTGTTTTACACGACCGACAACGGCGCGCATCGAGACCTCGTCCGCGTCGATCCTCGTACCGGCAAGACCGAGCAGCTGATGAAGGATGCCCGGATCGGGGATCTTTCCTTCAACCGCGCCGATCGCACCATCTGGGGTATCCGTCATCTCAACGGGATTGTCTCGCTCGTCCGCGTCGCGCCACCCTACCGTGAATGGACGCGCGTCCACTCGTTCCCGTACGGCACGGTCGTCTACGACATCGACGTCTCACCGGACGGCTCACGGCTGTCAGCGTCGTTTGGCGAAATCGACGGCAAGCAGAACGTTCGTCTGTTCTCGACCGCGAAGCTGCTCGCCGGAGTCGTGACGCCGGAGGCGGAGTTCGACTTCGGGCCGTCGGTGCCGTCGGGGTTCGTGTTCACCCGCGACGGCAAGTCACTGGTCGGCAGCTCCTATTACACGGGTGTCTCCAACATCTTCAAGTACGACATCGCGGACGGGAAGATCTCCGCGCTATCGAATGCCGAGACCGGCTTCTTTCGTCCAGTGCCGCGGCCCGAGGACGGCGATCTGTTTGTCTTCCGCTACTCCGGCGAGGGATTCGTTCCCACCAGGATCGAGGCACGGGCGCTCGAAGACGTGAGTGCCATCACGTTCTTCGGCGAACGGCTGGTCGAGGCACATCCCGTTCTCAAGGGCTGGATGGCAGGTTCACCGAATGACGTGAACATCACCGAGAAAGGGTTGGCGACCGGTCGCTACAAGCTTGCCGGTGGTCTTCGCAGGGAATCGATCTATCCCGTGCTGCAAGGTTACAAGTCGTCGCCTGGCGTCGGGCTGCGTGCGAATTTCTCAGACCCGCTCCAGTTGAACAGGCTCAACCTGACGGCCGCCTACAGCCCGTCATCCGAACTCGCGGCGGAGGAGCGGCTGCATCTCCGCGCCGACTACCAGCGCTACGACTGGCGCGCACGTGCGACCTACAACGACGCGGATTTCTACGATCTGTTCGGTCCAACCAAGACCGGTCGAAAGGGATACACGGCTGAACTCGGTCACCATCGCACGGTGCTCTTCGACGAACCGCGCCGGATCGATCTCGATACCGACGTCACGTTTGCCGGCAACATCGACCGCCTGCCTCAGGTACCAGAACGTGGCGGTGGACGTGGAGCACCTGTTCACCTTCAAAAGCATCCTCAAGGGCAGCCATATCCGGTCATCGCTTGGTCGTGTGGACGATGAGAAAGGCGTACGGTGGCTGGCCGGGATCGATGGCACTCGCGCGGCGGGGGAGTGGTATGCGCGCACGCTCGGCGCCGTTGACGTCGGTTATCCACTGGCGTGGGAGCACTCCTCGGTGTGGCTGCGGAGCGCCGGCGGTGCCTCGCCGGGCGATCGCGACGATCCATTTGCCAACTTCTACTTCGGCGGGTTCGGCAACAACTGGGTCGATCGCGGCGAGGCGAAGCGGTACCGCGAATACTACGCGTTCCCGGGAGCGGACCTCAACGAGATCGGCGGGCGTAATTTCATCAAGTCCACGATCGAATGGAATCTTCCTCCGCTCCGCTTCCGTCGAGTCGGCACGCCCGGTTTCTATGTGACCTGGATGCGGCCGGCTCTCTTTGCCGGCGGGCTGCTCACCAATCTGGACCATGGGCCGTCCCGCCGGACGATCAGCAACCTTGGCGGGCAGCTGGACTTCCAGCTCACCACGCTCTCGGCGCTCGACCTCATGTTCTCGGTCGGCGCGGCGACGGCCTTCGAGGACGGGTTTGCGCCCCGACGCGAGTTCATGATCTCGCTCAAGGTCCTTCGGTAGAATCACCTCAGTGATACTGAACCTCACGGCGGCCCTGGCGCCGGTGCTCTGCCTGCTCGGGCTGCTGATGCTGATGGACAGCTTCAAGCTGGTTCCCATCCGATTCGTGCTGCAGGCGCTGGTCGCCGGCGCGGCGGCGGCGCTCGCGGCGCTGGCGCTTCATCTGCTGATGATTGACGCCCTCGCCGTGCCGATCCCGCTGGTGTCGCGCGTGACGGCGCCGGTTGTCGAGGAGCTCCTCAAACTGGCCTTCGTCGTGTATGCGGTGCGCTTCCGGCGGGTCGGCTTTCCCGTCGATGCCGCGATTGTGGGTTTCGCGGTCGGAACAGGATTCGCGCTCGTCGAGAATAGCTACTACCTGCTGGCGATCGAATCAGCCGGCGTTGTGCTCTGGCTGGTGCGGGGCTTTGGCGCTGCGATTCTGCATGGGACGGCCACGGCGATTGCCGCCATCATCGCCCAGGAACTGGCCGCGCGCCGGCCCGGACAGGGCTGGCGGGTCTTTGTGCCCGGCGCGCTTGCCGCAATCGCGCTGCACGGCGTCTACAACCAGTTCGTCTTCACCCCGGTTGTCGCAACACTCCTGTTGCTGATCGTGCTGCCGCCGCTCCTGCTCGGCATCTTTACGCGCAGCGAGCGGGCGACGCGCGAGTGGATGAGCGACGGCCTCGATCTCGATGTCGAACTCCTGAAGCTGGTGCTGTCCGAGAACTTCGGACAGACGCGTCTCGGGGCCTACCTGGCAGAGCTCCGCTCGCGCTTTCCTGGTCCGGTGGTCGCCGACATGTTCTGCCTGATGCGCGTGGAGCTGGAACTCGGGATTCGCGCGAAAGGCATGCTGATGGCGCGAGACGCCGGACTCGACGTGCCGCTCGATGACGAGGTCCATGCGGCGCTGGCGGAAGTTCGCTACCTGGAGAAGGCCATCGGCCCCACCGGGATGATGGCTCTCACCCCGTTGCAGGTTTCATCCGAGCGGGACGCATGGCACAAATTTCTGCTGCGTGAGCAACGCCGCGCGCCGGCGCGTTGAACGCCGGCGCGAACGCCCGATCTACGCGAACGCCCGACCTACGCGAACGCCCGACCTAAAGGTCGGGCCTACTTGATGCCGGCGCGTTCGAGCGACGCGCTGCCGCCGACGACAGGCAGGCGCAGCGACGTCTTGTCGAGGTCGATCGTCAGCTCGGTGCCGGCCGCCGGCCAGAGCGTGAAGTCGCGGTCGCTCGAGAAGATCATCAGTCCGATGCGCTTGCCGGCAGGGATGACCTGATCATCAGGTTGCAGATCGAACGTCACGTCATAGAACCGGCCCTTCGCCAGCGGCTCGCCGGGCTTGCGTGAGTCGAAATTGCCGCCCTTACGCAGAGAGCGGTGGTTCTGCGGGTCGGCCCATCCTCGAGTGATCACGTTGGCGGGCCCGATCGGGCCGTCGGTCCAGGGCAACACCACCAGCCAGACCGACAGATTGGCGGCCGGCTTACTGGAGGCCAGACGGATCTTGATGCGGGCCGTCCCCGAGAGATGCAGCGCAGCCGCCAGTTCCGGCGTTGAGTAGAGCAGCCGATGTGGGGAGGTTTCTGCGGCCGCCAGCGCCGGCCCGGCAAACTCGACATCGTCCACGAGTCTCTCGGTGCCCTGATCGCGCTTGTGCTCCAGGGTCAGTGCACCGGCGCGCGCGCCCCCTGCGGCGAGTCGAAGCGTCACGTTACGGGCAGCGGGATTTGGATAATCCGGATACGCGGTCGGTGGCGGCGTCGCGCCGCGGCCGCGCCCTGCCGCCGGAGTCTCGGTGGCAGGGGTGTTCTCTCGAACGATCCAGGCTTTGGGCTCGCGCTCGACGCCGTTCTCCACTCCGTAGAGGAAGCGCGTGAACCACTTGTTCATCATTTCGAGCGGCGGGTTGCCACCGTGCCCGCCCTGGTGAAAGTAGGCGCGCAGCGGTACTCGGCCCTTGAGTGCTTCGTAGATGCGGACACTGTGCTCGGGCACGACGTTCCAGTCGTTGAACGCGTGCGCCATCAGGACGGCGGCGCGGATCTTCTTGACCTTCGTCAGAAGGTCGCGCTGCCGCCAGAAGTCGTTGTAGTCGCCGTCGGCGCGATGTCTGCCGCGCACGAACTCGCCATCGCGATAGAGCGCGTTGCAGGCGTCCCGGCGCAGCGGGTCACCGCTGTTGATGAAGTCGTAGAGGAAGTCGATGTCCTCGCCGAGCCAGCCGCCCGGATGCCGGACGAGGCCGTTCGAGCGGTAGTAGTGATAGTAGGACGTGTTCGGCGCCACCGGAATCACGGCTTCGAGACCGCGGACGCCCGTGACTGCCGCCGCAAGGGGAATGGTGCCGTTGTACGAAGTCCCGGTCATTCCCACCTTGCCGGTCGACCACGGGGCAGCAACCTCTTCGCCACCGGTAATCGTCTGATAGCCCTTCGCGCGACCGTTCAGCCAATCGATCACGGCCTTGGGCGCCAGCTGCTCGGGATCGGAGCCAACCGTCACGCAGCCCTGTGACAGCCCGGTACCAGGCGCGTCGGAGTGGACGACCGCGAACCCGCGCGGCACCCAGGTGCTCACGAGTGAGGTCGACACATTCTCGCGAGTCGGACGAAATGCAATTTGCGGCTGCGATGTGCGGCGCGGCGGTTCGGTTCCGAGTTCCTGCTTGACGTCCCACAGGAACTGCCGGTTCCCGGACGTTCCGGCAAAGTAGGGCGACGACTCATAGATGACCGGCACCTTCAGGCCGTCCGTCTCGGTCTGACGCTGTCTCGTGACGTCCACGAACACGCGATCGCGCCGTCCGTCTCGATCCGAATCGAACTCGGTCTCTACCCACAGCGTCTGCCGGATCCAGTCGGCGCTGTTCTGAAACTCCGGCACGATCTGCGCCTGGCCATCCACGAACACCGGGCGCGCTGATGCTGGTGGTGGCTGCTGCGCGGCAGGATGCGCCGCAAAGGTTGTCAGGGTGGTGGTCGCCGCTGTGACGACCCCCGCGAGGGTCCAGGCGATTGATCTATTCATGTGCGGAGGGCGCCGAGAACGCGCGGCAACCGGGGGCGCCTCGAAAAAGAGGTGCCCCGGTTGCCGCCCTGAAACCGACTAGAACCGAAAGCCAGCCATGATCGAGAACACGCGGCTCTTGACCTTGAGCGTATCGCCATCTTCCGGTGAGTCATTGAGATTCGTAAACCCGTGGGTGTAACGGCCGTCGATCACGAACTTGCCGAATTCCACACCGGCGCCAAGTACGAGCCCGAAGTCGAATCCAGCGACTTCGTCGCTGATATCAATTTCCTCCTCGGTCCCCTCGAACTCTTCAATTTCGTTTGCGCTCAGCTTGAATCCGAAGGACGGTCCGGCGAAGAGGTGGAAGGATGTGCTCGTCGATGAGGGAACCGTGTAGCGGAGGAGGACTGGGACGTCGAAGGAGTCCAGTTCGTTCTTGATTGTGAAACCCTCCCCCTCGAACGTCGCACCCTTCTGGCTGTACAAGCCCTCGATCTGGACCCCGACCGTCGCGCTCATCGGGACCAGCACGAACGCACCCGCCACCAGCCCCATGCGCTGATCGAAGTTGACGTCTACCTCATCGCCCGAGAAGTCCAGGTTGGCGAAGTTGACACCTGCTTTCACACCGAATGATGCGCCCGTCTGCGCCGAAGCGCTCGAGACACCCAGGCTTATAACCAACCCGATTACCAGTGCATACACACGCATGTCTTTTTACCTCCGCTCAGCAGTTCAGTCGAGCCAGTGTATCGGCTGGAGTCGGGGAAAACATAAGGCTGGGCTGAAGGCTAGCTAGCTCAGCAATGGTGGCAGGAGATTGGCGATCAACCCCGTCAGGGTCACATCGGCGACCTCGTCAAACGCCGTCGGCTCCGCATTGATGATGACGACGGCCGCTCCGGCGCTTTTTGCGGTCGGGACCATGGCCGCCACCGGGTAGACCCGAAGCGTCGTGCCTACTGCGATCAGGCAATCGGCCTCGGCGGCCTTCTGCATCGCCTGCGCGACAACATGCGGGACGAGCGGCTGGCCGAATGAGATCGTGTCGCTCTTGAGGATCCCGCCGCACTCCAGGCAGGCTGGGTCCTCTTCACCAGCGCGCACCCGCTCCAGTACAACCGGCATCGGCTGGCGGGCGCTGCAGTCAAGGCAGATGGCGTGGTGAATCGTGCCGTGGACCTCAATCACCCGGTCGGCACTGCTGCCCGCCACTTGATGCAGCCCGTCGATGTTCTGAGTGATGAGCGCATGCAGCTTCCCCTGACGCTCGAGTTCCACAATCGCGAGGTGGCCGGCGTTTGGCTTCGCGGTCCAGGCCGGATGGGCCAGTCGGCTCTGCCACGACAGGCGCCGCACCTCGGGATCCGCCACGTAATACCTGATGTCTGACATCCGCTCCGCTTTCGGATTGAGCGTCCACACCCCGCTCGGGCCGCGGAAGTCGGGGATGCCGGAGTCGGTCGAAATGCCCGCACCCGTTAGGATGACGACCCTGTTCGCATCCTTCACAATGCGGCGCGCCAGCGCCTGACGATCGGTCACGAAAGTACGCTACTACACGAGCGCTACTCCGCGCGCAAGGCAATCACCGGATCCACGCGCATCGCGCGCCGGGCCGGCAGGTAGCTCGTTGGTCTACCGGATCGCTACGATGATGAAGTCTGCGGGCTTGCCACCAGTGTTCCGCGACTCGTGCTCCTGCCCGCGGGGTACGAAGACCACGTCGCCACGCGTCCAGGTGGTCCGCGCCGGCTTGCCCTGAATCGCGAGCGTGAGCTGAGCCGGGCGAAGGCTGACGACGAGCTGGTCGAATTCGTGTTTCGTCCCGGCATCCTCATGGAAGGAGGGATCGGCGGTGGTTCGGTACGCCATCGCCCGCGGCCCTTCGGCCAGCATTTTCATTTCCAGGCCGCTGCGCGTTGGCGGGAGTGGGGCAGTGCCAGGTTTGGGCCCCTTGAACTCAACGATCAGCACATTGAGTCCGGCACTGGCGGTGTTGGTGGTGGTGTGGGTGCCGGCCGGACTGTAGTACGCGGATTCGGCGGAAATCCTCTGATCGTGCGTCTTGCCGTCCGGCATCGTGAAGCGAGCCCTGACATCCTGCAGCGCGATCACGATCGAGTCCGGATGCTGATGCACCGGGCTTTTGGCCCCGGCGGGCAGAAAGCCCCGCAGCACGCGGACGCTCGCGTTATCGAGGACTGTCTTGTAGTGCGTGGGATCGACCTGGACCGGATCCTGGGCGAGTGGTGACGCCGACCACAGCAGAACAAGCGAGACCATCGGCACTAACGTGCATGCCTTCATGGGACCTCCCCTTCGACCGTTCGTCGACCGAAGTATGAGCCTGCCCGGCAAACCACGTCAACCCTGCCAGATCAGGTCCGACGCCGGCGATGGTGCTCAAGTCGCCGCGCGCGTGGTCACGTGGCCGAGCACGCGTCCGTGCCAGATGAAGACAACGACGTGGACGATGGCGAGCAGGGCGGTCGCGTCGATGATCGTTGCGGTCCGCGGTAGTGGCCGCAGATCGCGGCCGATCCCATAAAAGAGCAGCAGGTTCAGCACCATCACAGCGCTGGTGGCACCTGCCACCGCGCGGTAGCGCGGATCGACCGCAGCGACCGCCGCAAGCAGCGGCAACGCGAGGAATAGATGGTTTTCGTGAACCTGCACGGCGAGCATGAAGTACGCGTGCAGTGCGAATGCGCCGGCGGCCAGTACGAAGACCGGCGACCCACCGCGTGCCAGCGCCAGCCGGGCGCGATAGAAGGCCCACGCCGCGGCCCCCAGCACCAGCGCCGCGCCGATCGGGCGCGGGTTCGGATAACCCAGTTCCATGAACCGGCGCACGCCGAGGATGCGAACCGGCATCGTCCACGCCGTCCATGCGCCAAGGTCCGCGACCGCATAGGACGCCCGCAACAACCACGTGATGACCCACCACACATTTGCCGCCGTGGCCGAGAGCATGTCGTGACGCAGCAGCGAGCCAACGCCCTGTGCAAGGTTCGGCAGCGCGCCGCGAAGGATGAAGGGCAGCACGCCGTACATGGTCGTGATCCCATGGATGGCGCCGTAGCTCCACGTTTTCCAGACCTGGACGTCCTCAGTGCCGGCCAGCGGCAAGGCGGCCACTCGCAGCAGGAGCCCGAGCAGGAGCAGCCGTTGGAACATCGCCCGCTATCATCCTTCAAGAACTGACGCTGACGGCACTTCAGCGAGGGTGCGGTGTAAAGCTCGCTTGACAACATGACAAGTTTGCTTTACAGTCCTTTCAAGCGAAAGGAACGCCATGAAAACGCAGCTGACTGAACGACGCGCGGGGTCCGACGGTGCCGCTCTCTACGGGCTCTATGTAGTGGGCCTGGCCGCAGCCGGGGTGGGCAACCTCCTGGTCCGTGTTGCCGAGCGTGCGGGCTGGCTGGGTGACTCGGGCCGCATCGCGCTGGGAGTGCTGGCGGTGGTCCCGCTGATCGTGGCCGCGACGATGTTCTGGCAATTGCTCCGACGGGATCTGGACGAGATGGTGCAGCGGATCGTCCTCGAGGGGATGGCGTTCGCCATGATCGTCTACGTGCCCCTCGCGGCTCTATACGTAAACCTCAAAACTGCCGGTGCGTGGGTCCCGCGGCTGGATCCGCCGGACCTCTTGATGACGCCGGCGTTGCTGGTCGCTATCGGCATCTTTCTCGCGTGGCGCCGGCTGCAGTGACGAACAACCTGCCCGATCTGCGCGCCGCGCGCGGCTGGTCACAAGGGGACCTCGCCGAGGCGCTCGATGTGTCGCGACAGACCGTCAACGCGCTCGAGCGCGGCAAGTACGATCCATCGCTGCCGCTGGCCTTCCGCATCGCCCGGCTATTCAAGGTGCGGATCGAAGACATCTTCCACCCCGACAACTAGCCCGCACCCCCCCGCGTCAGGTGCCCGCACCCTCTGCGTCAGGTCTCCGCACCCTCAGCGCCAGGTCTCCGCACCCTCAGCGTCAGTTCCCGCACCCTCAGCGTCAGTTCCAACTGCATAATGCGCGTGTGCTGGAAATTGGCTTCGCGTTGATCATTGCCGTCGGCGTCATGCTGTTGACGCTGGTGCTGCCGATCCTGTCGTTCGTGCGGGCGCAGCAGGCACGGCGGATCGCGAGCGACCTTCAAGCGCGGCTGGTTTCGCTCGAAGCGGAAGTGGTGCAGCTGCGCACGGCCGTGAATCCTTTCCGAAGCCCGGATGCGTCGCCGGCTTCGGCCGCGGCATCGCCGGTCGAGCCCCCTGCTCCCGTCGTCCTTCCAACGTCGCCATCGCCCGCACCCCCGGCGCCTGCTCCCGTCGTGCCGCTTCCTGTTCCGATTGAGCACGCGGCAGCGGCCGCGGCCGCGCCGCCGCGAGAGACCGAGAGAGAGGACCTCGAGCAGCAGATCGGTAGTCGCTGGTTGCTGTATGTCGGTGTGGCGGCCGTCGTGCTCGGCATGAGCTACTTCGTGAAGTTCGCGTTCGACAACGGCTGGATCAGTGAGCCGATGCGGGTCCTGAGCGGCGTCGTGATCGGTGTCGGCCTGATCGCGGCTGGCACGCGCTTCTCGACCCGCGGTCTCGCACTCTTTGGCCAGGCGCTCGCCGGAGGGGGCGTTGTCGTTCTCTACGTCTCGATCTATTCGGCGCTGCACTTCTATCAGCTGATCTCGCAGGCGCCGGCGTTTGGGCTGATGGCCGTCGTGACGTCCGGTGCCGCCTGGCTGGCCGGCCGTCAGCGGTCGCAGCCGCTCGCAACCCTCGCCCTGCTTGGCGGGTTCGCCACACCGCTGCTCGTTGGCGGCGAACGCGGCGTGCAAGTCGTGCTCTTTACCTACATCGCGATCCTCATCTGCGGCGGCGCGGTGCTCGCTCGTCGGCACACCTGGCCGCTGCTGAGTGCCGCCACTTACGTCTGCACCTTCCTGCTGGTGATTGCCTGGTTCTTTTCGTCCTATCAAGCCTTCCAGTGGCTGCGGACCGAACTGTTCCTCACGCTCTACATCGTTCTCTTCAGCTACATGCTGTGGATGTTGCTCGCCTCGCGGGATCGATCCGCGCAAGCGCAGCTGGCCATTGCCGTGCTCGCGACCGCGCCGCTCGTGTACCACCTGGCGTCGATCGTCCTGCTCAACGAGCATCCGGCCGCCTGGCTGCTCTACCTGGTCCTGTCGACCATTGCCGGCCTCGCCGTGAGTCAGCGTGCCCACGCACCATGGTTGCGTGTCCTGGTCCTTCTCCTCGTCGGCCTTCCCGCGGTCGCATGGCTGCAGCTCCTCGAGTATCCCCGCTGGAACGTGGCCGCGATCGGGACGATGTTCGTGCTCTATGGGCTGCACCTTGTCGCGCAGTGGGAAGCCGCCGACGACGGAGCCGACGACAGGCCCCTGCCACTCACTGAGACCGTGCACACCCAGTTGAACGGACTGTTGCTGCCACTGGCGCTCTACGTTTTCCTCGAGGACCGGGCCGCGGCCTGGAGCGCCTCGGCCATCGCGGCGCTTGCGGCGTGGAACGGTTTGCTGGCGATCTTAGCGAGGACGCGCGCACCACGGATCAGCCTTCAGTTCACCGCGCTCTGTGCCACCCTCGCCGCTTGCGCCATCGTGCTCGAGTTCGATGGTCCTGTGGTGGCGGTCGGGTGGGCTGCAGAAGGCGCCGTTTTGGGGTGGCTCGCGATGCGCGAGCGGAGCCGGGCGCTCGCCCTTGGCAGCGCCGCGTTGTGCGCGCTCGGGGGTATTCAGCTGCTCGGAGAGCTGAGCATGCCGCTCCCTGCCGGCGAAACGGCTGTCCTCAACCCGCGGGCGCTGGCGTCCATTCTTGTAATCGGTCTGCTCGGCTGGCTCGCGTGGCGCATGCGCATCGACGCCGAACCCACGGTGCGCGGCCGCGCCCGCGACGGCGTCATCGTCGCCGCCAACTTCCTGGCGGTCGTGTTTCTGTCGGCCGAGATCCATGCGTTCTTCGTTGGCCGCGCCGTCGACGCGACGATCGAAGGCGTTGGCATCGCGGCAGCATCTGCGGGGCTCGCCGAGCAATTGACGTTGTCGGTGACGTGGGCGGTCTACGCGGTCGTCTTGATTGCCATCGGCATCCGGCGGAATTACGCTCCGGCGCGGTACTTCGCAATTGCGCTGTTCGCCATTACAGTTGCGAAGGTCTTGATGAATGACATCGCCGGGCTCGATCGCTTCTACCGGATGCTGACGGTGCTCGCGGTCGGTGTGCTGCTGCTGATGGCGTCCTACCTTTATCAGCGCAGGACAGTTGAAGACAGGCGGAGCTGAGAGTGGAGTACTTCTCCAAGCTGCGTTCGGCGTGGCGACTGCGCATGGCAGGTACCTCGTCATCTTTGTCAGTGCAGCGCCTGTCGCCGCACAGCGTCACTTTCCTTCAGACGAAGCGATCCGCGAGATCGCGCGAGAGGCAGGAGAGCTGCGCGGCAAGATGGGGATTGTAATTGGGGTGCTGGAAGCGGACGGCACGCGCCGGGTGGTGACCGTCGGTGACACGCCCTATGACGGCCGGACGCTCTTTGAGATCGGGTCCATCGGGAAGGTGTTCACCGGGATCCTGCTTGCCGACATGGTGGAGCGCGGGGAGGTGCGGCTGGACCAACCAGTTGCCGAGCTCCTGCCGCCCGGTGTCGATGTTCCTGCTCGTAACGGGCGACAGATCCGGCTCGTGGACTTGTCAACGCATTCGTCGGGCCTACCGCGCATGCCCGACAATTTTTCGCCTGGGGATCCAGGCAATCCCTACAAGGACTACACGACGACACAGCTCTATGACTTTCTGCGCCGGCACGAGTTGCGCCGTGACGTCGGCGCAGACTTCGAGTACTCGAACGTCGGGGTCGGCCTGCTCGGTCACGCGCTTGCGCTACGCGCCGGAACCTCTTACGAAGGCCTGGTGACCACCCGGATCCTGCAGCCGCTCGGGATGACGTCCACCAAGGTGACACTGTCGCCTGCGGATGTCGCGCGACTCGCGCCGGGCCACAGCAGCAGCGGCGAGCCGGTGCCGAACTGGGACCTGTCCGAGGCACTTGCCGGCGCTGGCGGGCTGCGATCGACAGCAGACGACATGCTTGCCTTCCTCGCGGCGAACCTGTCAACCGACAACGAGACACTGGGCAAGGCGATGCGTCGTGCGCAAACCATCCATTTTACCGGGGCGGGTGGACAACAGGGCGGCCTGGGGTGGGGAATGTCGATGCTCAAAGGCGAGCGGCAGGTCCTCACCCACACGGGCGGGACTGGCGGTTATCTCACCTTCGTGGCAGTGGATCCAGCGCGCCGTCTCGCTGTCGTGGTCCTGAGGAACCAGATCGCCAACTCCAGCCGCATCGGTCTGCACTTGCTGGACAGTCGGGTCCCCGTCAGCCTGGCGCCGGTCGCCCGCGCGTTCACAGTGCTGCCAATCCTGCTTGCGTTACTGCTCATCGCTGGCGTCTTCGGGGCGTGGCGGCGAACGGGTGGATCGATGCGGCAATCGGTGCTGGCGACGGTTCTGATGTCGTTTGGTCTGGCGGTGTGGATGGCCGTGACCTACATCACTGCCTCGCTTAGCTGGCTCCATTTCCCGCCGGGGCCGCCGACGATGGTGGTTGTGTTCGCGCTGCTGATGATGCTTTCGGTTGGCCTTGGTCTATCGCCAGTCGGGCGGCGCCTCGCCGCCGGACTGCCGCTGGCGGTCCTCGTCGGCAGCCAGGGGTTTCGGCTGCCGCTCGAGCTGATGATGCACCGCGCCTACGAGGATGGTCTGATGCCCGAGGTCATGAGTTATACCGGTTTGAACTTCGATATCGTCACCGGGACCACGGCACTCATCGTGGCGGCCCTGCTGGCCCTCGGCCGGGTCGGTCTGCGCACCGTCCGGGCGTGGAACGTGATCGGCACGTTGTTGCTCATCAACATCATCGTGATCGCGTTGCTGTCGGCGCCGACGCCGTTGCGGGTGTTCCTGCGGGGCCCTGCAAACGTGTGGATTACCACCGAGCCCTATGTATGGTTGCCAACCGTCATGGTGGCCTTTGCGATCCTCGGCCACATTCTGGTCTATCGGCGCCTGCGAACTGAGCGCGCTAGAACCGCACGCCACCCATGATCGAGAACAGCCGGTTCTTCATCTCGATCCCCTCGGACGTGTCCTTGTTGACGGTGCTCAGGCCCCACGAGTAGCGGGCGTCGATGACGAGGTAGCGGCCGATGTCGACGCCTGCACCAGCGACGATCCCGAAGTCGAAGGCCTCGATGTCATCCTCGATGTTGTCGATCGACCCTTCGGTGAAGCTGGACCCCGAGTAGGCGATCTTGCTGCGGGCTCCCATCCGGAACCCCACTGATGGCCCTCCGAAAAAGTGCATGCGGGTGGAGTCTGAGCCCGGTCCCCGGAAGCGGAGCATCACCGGAAAGTCCAGGTAATCAAGTTCGAGCGTGGCTTCGACCGCCTCGTCGGCAACCGAGAGCTTCGCCCCTTTCTGGCTGAAGAGCGCCTCGATCTGGATCGCCATCGGACCGGTGACTGGCAGGACCGTGAACCCACCACCCAGGAACCCCATGCGGCTGTTGTAGTCGTCCACACTGTCGCCCTCGAACGATACCGAGGCCACATTGAGGCCGGCTTTGAGCCCAATCTGCCGCTCCTGCGCGAGGCCGGTCGACGCGCCTCCAGCCAGGATCACCATCACTGCACAAACAACTGATCGCATCATCACCTCGGCCCGGAGTGTATCGCGCAAACGGTGTATCCTGTCGGCAACTGCAGGGAGGAGCACATGGATCCCGTCATCCTCGTCGTCGTTCCCGGGTTTCTGGGTGGTCTTGTCATCGCCTTGGTGGTCTTTCTGCGGCAGCGGCGGGGGTCACAGTCCGCATCACTCGCTCCTTCCACGCCCCAGCCGCTTTCGACCGACATCATCAACGCGGCCAGCATCAAGGTCGCCGGCATCGGCGGGCTGGGCCTGGTCGCGATGGCGGTTGCGGTCGCGCTAAATGTGCCCCGGATCGGCCAGACCCTGGCGATCGGATTGGCCCTGGGCCTCGCGCTCGCGGTCGTCATGATTGTGCGCCGCCGCGCGACCGGCGCCATGCCCTCGAGCGGAGAGCAGGCGGGCGCCAATACCACCCTCGCGATCGACGCGGTCGAAGCCACCGATCTCGGGCATGATCGCGCCCCCAGGGATCCGATGGCCCTCGGCGATCACCGGCGCCTGAGCGCCGCGGCGGTGCCATAATGTGGCGTGGATGATTCGCCCCTCATCGGTCTGAACTGGTTCTGGATCGGCATCATGGCCAGTGTGCCGCTCGTGGTCGGGCACATCGTGGCGTATCCCTTTTGGCGCAAGAACCAGGTGATTTTCGGGAACGTCATTGGGACCGGTGTGATGTTCACATCCGCGTTCGCGATGATTCTCCGGGAGCACGCGATCCTCGATCGACTGGTTCAGCGCTGTCTTGACGAGGGCAAGACGTGCTGGCCGGAGCCCGCCGCTTTCTCCCGCTACGCGATCTACGCCTTCATCGCGCTCATCGAAGTGTTCATCCTCTTCTCGCTGAGCCTGCGGGTGGAAGAGCGGCAGCGCAGCCGCGACTACGCTCCCGAGTGGCGCTGACCGGTAAATGATCCAGGTCACCGCTACGATCGCCATCCCGGAGTCCGAGATCAGCGAGCGTTTCGTGCGAGCCTCCGGTCCGGGCGGCCAGAACGTCAACAAAGTATCGACCGCCGTGGAGCTGCGCTTCGATCCGTCGCAGTCCACCGCCATCACCAGTGAAGTGCGCGATCGCCTGCGCGTGCTCGCCGGCAGCCGCATGACCGCGGACGGCGTGCTGGTCATCGACGCCAGGCGGCACCGCACGCAGGCACAGAACCGGGAAGACGCACGTGAACGGCTCGCGGACCTGGTGCGGCAGGCACTCGTCAAACCGCGCCGCCGCCGCAAGACCAAGCCAGGGAAGGCGGCGGTCGAACGGCGGATCGAAACAAAGAAGCGCCGCTCCGACACGAAGCGCGGGCGTGGCCGAATCGGCGACGATTGATCCTATGAAAAATCGAACTTTGCAGGTGGTCGGGATCGTTGCACTCGCGGCGGCGCTGACGCAGGCACAGGCGCGCGTGCTGCCGGATGCGGTTCGCGCCGCGGCCGATCGCATCACCGCCGAACAGTTGAAGCTGGACCTCGACTTCTTGGCGTCTGACGAATTGCTCGGGCGCAACACGCCGTCCCCGGGATTCGACAAGGCGGCGGACTACATCGTGGCCAGGTTGACGAAGGCCGGCCTGAAACCGTTCGGCGACGAGGGGACGTTCTACCAGCGATACGAGATGCACGACCAGCAGATCGACGCCGCGGCCGCGTCACTCGAGGTCGACGGTAAACGCCTCGCGCTCGGATCCGATTTCGTCGTTCGCTCTTTCACGGCGCCCATCTCCGGAACGTTCCCCGTCATCTATGTGGGACACGGATGGGTGATTCCTGCGCAGAATGTCGATCCCTACGCGGGCCTCGACTTGAAAGGCAAGATCGTGCTGGCGCACGGACCGCGGGCCCTGCCCAAGGGTATCGAGGTCCCGCAACTCGGCCGCATCACGGTCGGTGCCACCAACGTCGTTACTGAGGCCGCGCGGAGGGGTGCCGTCGGCGTGGTCTTCATTCCGCACGGCCTGACCGACGACGAGTGGACGACGATGCGGGGGCAGACCGTTGGCCGCCGTGAACTGGCTCCCCCGGTCCCGTCGGTGTATGCAGCGGCTGCCTCCACAGCACTGCTGCTGTCGAGCGCGTCGGTTGACACGTTGCTCGCTGGCGAACGCATCTCCGGCGCCGAGCTCATGACCCGGGGCAACGAGGCGAACTATCCGGCGTCCTTCGACCTTTCAAAGCGCGTTACGCTCACGCTGCCGGCGCGGACCACGGTGCACCGTCCTTACAACGTCGTGGCGCTGATCGAGGGCAGTGATCCGGTCCTCAAGAACGAATACATCACGATCGAGTCGCACCTCGATGGTGCGGTCGGTACGCGGGAAGTCGGCGGTGATCGCGATTTACAACTCCGCTGACGACAACGCCTCGGGCAGTGCCGCGAATCTGTCGATCGCGGAGCAGATGATGGTGGGGCCGCGTCCGAAGCGTTCGCTGATCTTCATCTGGGACAGCGGTGAGGAGCAGGGGCTGTGGGGAACGCGACACTTCGTCGGCAACCCTCCCGTCCCTCTCGAGAAGATCGTGGCGCACATCAACATCGACATGATCGGCGCGAACAGGGCGCCCGGGTCCCCCGATTCTGCCGAGGCCGGCGTCACGGGGCCCAACGAAGTCTTGCTGATCGGACCTCGCGTGTTGAGCGCGAGCGTTGACGCGCTGCTGGAGCGAGTGAACGCCGAGTACCTGAAGCTGGTCTTCGATCGATCGTGGGACTCGGCCGACAAGGAGTTCTTCTATCCGCGCACGGACGCGGGACCGTTTCTCGAGCGAGGGATTCTGACAATCGGGTTTACGACCGGCGTCCACTCCCGCTATCACCTGCCGGCAGATGAGGCGAGATCGCTCGATCCGAAGAAGATGGAAGGCATCGCGCGGACGGTCTTCGCCAGTGCCTGGGCGCTCGCAGACACGCCCGAACGGCCGCGCATCGATAAGCCGATCCCGCCGACGGTGTTGCGGTACAAGTAGCTCTCAGCTCTCAGCTCTCAGCTTTCAGCTGTGAGCTATCGGTCCGGCGGCTGGTACTTCAACGCCGCGCGCCTCGCGGCCAGCGGATCCTTTGCATTGCCGAGGATGGCGCGCTCCCAGGAGCCGTAGGTGGGATTGGGAATCATGATCCACCGTCGCCCCCACCAGTCGGATTGAGCGGCCGTGCGGGCCTGGCGCTCGGCCGGGGTCCCTGAAGCGTCCACGACGAAGTCGCCCAAATCGTCTCCAATCAGCATCACGATGCGATAACTGTTCGCAATGAACTGACGGCGCGGACCCTTCGCCGAAGCGGACCACTCGGGCCGCTCGCCACGCACCAGGACGGTGTCGACGCCCTCTGTCAGCGGGAATCCGAGGGCCGCCAGGTTCTTCCGCGTCGGATCCTCCAATTTCGCCGTGCGGTTCGAGACGTAGAAAACCGTGACGCCCTTCTTGGCGGCGTACTGGCTGAACGCCACGGCGCCGGGAATCGCGGTCGCTCGGCTCTCGGCGACCCACGCATCCCACGTGTCGTTCGAAAACACGGCCCGGTCGCGAACCAATCGGGCCTGGTAGTAGGAGTTGTCGAGAACCGTTTCATCCACGTCGACGATCACTGCCGGCGGCAGCTTCGCGGCGTTGCCCGGTTGTTCGAGCGCAGCCGTCCAGGCCGGATCCGCCAAAGCGGCATCGAGTTGGAGTTGCGCCAGCCTGAAGGCCTGGAGCGCCGAGGTCTCGTACTCGAGCGAGGTCTGCATCCACAGGACGGCGTTCAAGTTTTCGTGTGCAGCGGTAGCCACTGCGGGTCCAGGCGCGGGTGCCGGCACGCTGGTGCGGGACGCGCAACTGACCGACGCGATCACAAGGACTGTGCAGAGAACGAAACGATTCATCTTGGCTTCCTCTACTTGATCATCCGTGCGGCCGTGATCGTGTCACCCAGTTGCAGTTGCTCGACGACATCCAGGCCGCGGACGACCCGGCCAAGCGCCGTGAAGTTGCCTTCGTTGTGTGGTTGCGGGCGTGACGCCAAGCGTGTAGCCAGGGCGCCCGGTGTCGAGGCCTGCGGATGCCCAGCTCAGATTGCCGCGTGAGAGTCCGCGCCGGCTCACCTCGTCCCTCAGCACGACATCGTTACGGATGCCACGCTGCTGCGCCACGAAGTTAGGAACGACCCGGCTGAACTCGGTGCCGACGATCTCGCCGGATTCGACGACGCGGATGAAGTATTCGAGCCCGAGGGGCGCATCCCCTGGATAGAGCTCGAGCTCGATCGTCCCGCGCGCGGTGACCAGTTCCGCGCGGGGCCGGCGCGCGCCGTTGTAATCAGAGCACGATCCAGCGCTCGACGATCTGACGGTATTCCGCATCCGAACGAAGCTGCGGCACCGGGCGAGCACCCCGAACGACGGGCGGCGCGGCTGGCAAACCTTCAGTCGTCAACGCATCGAGCGCCGCCTTGCCGGCCGGCCCGAGCCTGGGGAGGCTTTGGCGCGCCGTCAGCCGCAATGCCAGCGGACGGTCGGCGCCGGCGGCCGCAACCAAACGCGGCACGATCGCGTCGGCCCGTGTGGTGTGACGAGCCAGACCTTCCGCGGCCGAGACCGACAGCCACGCGTCAGGTGACGTCAGCATGCTCAACACCACTGCAAACGACTCGTCATCGTCATGCTGCGAGAGCGCGCGGACCGCTTCGGTCCGGACCCTCCGGTCAGTATCGCTGGCGGCGATGCGAAGCCGTGCTGCCGACGGTGCAGGATCCACGGTTCGGATACGGGGCGAGGCCGCGGACGGCCCAGAAGCGGACCTCGGGGGAGTTATCCGCGCTCAACCGCAGCAGGTCTGGCAACGCGGCAGCGTTGCGTGAACGGAAGAGGGCCCAGGCGGCACGCCAGCGGAGTTCCACGTCAGGGGACGAGGTCCAGCGAACGACCGGCGCCAGGTCACCTTCGCTGGGGAAACGGCCGAACGACAGCAGCGCTTCGCCGGCGACCGCCGCCGAGGCCTTCGCAATCGGCGTCGCCGACAGATACTGTGAGAGTGCCGACGCGAGACTCAGGAGCCTGGATCTTGCCGAGCGCAATCGCGGCTTCTCGTCGCACCGTCAACGGTGATCCAGTCCCGGTCAGGAGCTCCAGCAGCCACGGCACCGCAACCGCCTCGCGAAGTTGCCCGGCCGACCACGCCGCGGTCGCGACGACCTCGACGTCCTTGTCCTTGCGCGCGATATCCAGGAGGCCATTGCCTTTCTTGTCGGCAATGCGACCGACGCTCTGCGCTGCTCGTCGGCGCACTTCGGGGTGCGCCGACGCCAGGAGCTTGCTGAGTGCCGGTTCATCGTACGAACGAGCGTCTTCCAGCTTCAGCAGCGTGGCGATGGCATCGATGTCTGACGCCTGGAGTGGACGCTTGCCGCGAGTCTGAGCGGCGATGGCGATCGTGGTCGCGGCCGCCGCGGCAATTGTCGACGCGGCCACGATGCAGACGCTGAGCGTCAGGATGGTTGTACGGTATCGGCGCATGCGCGGATTCTATCCTGTGGCCGAATGCCGTGGTCCGGTGTCTTACAGACTGTGAGGTTGCGTTGATGTAGGTGCTCCACACCAGGAGGTGATTCGTGCCGCGAGATATGTTCGGCGACGTTGTCGACCCGGGACCGAGGCTCGGTGCGCATACGCGCTCTGCCGTGCCGCTGTCGCTCTTAGGCCATGCCATCTTCGCGGCAATCGTGGTCATCGTGCCGCTGATGGCGACTGACGACAGGCCCGCGACCCGGGATCCGGGATCAGTGCTCAAAGTGCTCCGGGATCCACCTCCACCACCTCCACCGCCGATTGCTCGCAGCGCGACGCCGGCGCCGGCGAACCAGCCGGCGCCCTCTGAGACGAGCACCTTTCCACGCGACGCGCCAACAAAGATCGTGCGCCGAATCCACGACGTTCACGCCGTCAGTCGGTCATCCGGACGGAACAGCGGGCGGCGTGGACGGTGGGCTGATCGGTACAGCAGTCAACGCGCCGCGCGCGCCCGAGACGCCACCCGTGCCGCAGGCCCCGATACCCCAGCGGCCGGGCGGTGTGATCAAGACCCCGACAAAAGTGCGGCACGTTCCTCCGATCTATCCGGCGATCGCGCAGCAGGCGCGCGTGGAGGGCATCGTGATCATCGAGGCCATCGTCGGCGTCGACGGCCGGGTGACGGAGGCGCGGGTGCTGCGCTCGAAGCCGCTGCTCGACGAGGCCGCCCTGGCGGCCGTTCGTCAGTGGGAGTTCACCCCGACGACGCTGAACGGTGTGCCGGTGCCGGTGATCATGACCGTGACGGTGAACTTCACGCTCCACTGAGCGCGGGTCAGCAGCCCCACTTGTAGATCACGAACGGGACGATCAACCAGAGGAGCCCCTTGATCGTGAAGAACAGGACGGCGAGGAAACCTAGCTTCTTGCCGGACAGGCAGCATTCAGGAGGGCATAGTAGATGGAAAAGGGAAAAGGGAAGATGGTAAAGAGTCTTGTTTCGGCCGGTGCCACAAGACACTTTTCCATTTTCCCTCTTCCCTCTTCCATCAATCGTAGATTGAGACGAGCACCAGGAACACGGCGAGCGCGGCGCCTGCCCCGGCCGCCGCTCCGGCGCCGATTGCCTTGGCGAGCGAGAATCCATTGCCGGCATCCGGGGTTACCGAGAGGATGTCGGACATTGGAACCTCGATCGCCGGTTCCGGGACGCGAGTCCGTTGCTGGATGATGACGGCGGCCTCGGTGGCCCTGATCAAGGTGCCGCGAACCGTCCGTCCGTTCACACGCTCGACGCGGACGGGAGAGCCTGGGGCCAGCTTCTGGACGTACTCGACCAGGACACCGCGGTCCTGTCCCCCCTCGGCCGGGACGAGTGTTGACTCGCTGGCCGCCTGCTGTGGCGCAGCCCGTTGTGATCAACGCGGTGCACAAGAGGATCACGACGATCTGTCGAAACGTCGCTTCATCGCAGTCTCCGTTACTTAGTTTGCGCTGGGGCCCCACCCCCAGCGCCTGCCAGCCCTCGCTCATCGCTCGGGCCGAGCCGTTTCAGAAGTCAATCCCAAACCCGATTCGCAAGACCACTTCGTCGACACCGCGGCCGGTTGTGCCGGCCACGCGCAGATCGCTCCGCATGAACGCGCGGGGCGTGACGTACGCTTTGAACCCGACGGCGACAAAGGGCCGGAACGTCGTGACACGTTCGGGTCCCTCGACGCGGGCCGGTTCGACCGGATCGCCAGGGGCACGGTTCGGATCGAAGAAGTCGAAGATCGCATCGTAGTACTCGGTTCGCGTGTCGAAGGCGACCGCCCCTCCCAGCGCCACGTGAGGGTGGAACCAGGCGTTGCGTCCGAATTGGTACTGCTGCGCGATGGCGACGGTGTTTCTCTGCGTGGTGGTGTGGCGGAACCGGCCCAGGATCCGGCCGTCCCGCACGACCACCTCGTTCCCATAGCCGTGCGTCTCACCGGCGCCGCCCGCCTCGATTTCGGTCTTCAGGTGGTCGGTCCAGTACCAGCCCGCGCTGACGCCCCCGTACAGGCCGCCGTCCCAGCGGGCCTGATCGCCCGGCCGGCCGACGCGGGTGTCGAGGTAGAGCCATCCGATGCTGCCGGCGACGTCCGCGCGACGGACTGGCGCCGGCTGCGCCGACGCATTTCCGGGCGCACCCAGCAGGAGTCCGGAGACTACTAGTCCGCCCAGGCAGGTCTTTGGTGTCCTCACACCCGGGTAGGCGTAATTCGGCGGTAAACAGGCTCAATTCACCGGTGACCGGTTGCGGGTCCGGCCCTGCTCGGCCACAATTGTCGGCACCTCAATGGCCCAGAAGCCCGGATTCATGAACTACGTCGCCGCGGCCTTCAATGCCCGGCCGTTCGGCATGTTCGTCGCCCCCAACTGGATCGGGCTTGCGGCTATGGGCCTGCTTGGCATCACCAACCCCGGATTCTGGGTGCTCGGTGCCGGCCTCGAGCTCGGCTATCTGCTGACGCTCGCGACCAACTCGCGCTTCCAGCGGGTGGTCGCGGCGGGACCGCTCTCGGAGGCGCGCTCGGACTGGAACGGGCGCATCAACCGGCTGCTCGGCCGCCTCGATGAAGAGGACAAGGGGCGTTACTCAGCCCTGGCGGAGCGCTGTGCCTCGATCATCGAGCTGCAGACCCACGGCGTGACCGACACCCCTCACGGCATCGAGATGCAGGCCGACAGCCTTGGCCGGCTGTCGTGGATGTTCCTGCGGCTGCTGGTGGCGCGCGGGACGATCCTGCGCGTGCTCGGCGAGAGCGAAGGCGACGAAGCCCTCGAACAGCGCCGGCGAACGCTCGAGAAGCAGGCTCATGACGAGCACGCGCCCGCCGATCTCCGCCGGAGCCTCGAGGGTCAGATGGAGCTCCTGGGCCAGCGCATTCAGCAGCGCGGCGAAGCGGACAAGAAGCTGGCCTTCATCGACGCAGAACTCGCCCGCATCGAGGAGCAGGTCGAACTCATCCGCGAACAGGCCGCGTTGTCGACAGACCCCGAGATCCTGTCGCAGCGGATCGACGAAATCACCGGCACGCTCGGCGAAACCGGCCAATGGATCCGTGATCAGCAGAAGGTCTACGGTGCGATGGACGATCTGCTCACCGAGCCGCCGCCGCTGACCTACGACGCCCGGGCGAAGGAGAGCCAGTGAACGAGTTGCCACGATGGGCGGTGGAGATGCGGGACCTGTTCCGCTCAGGGTCCGCCGCCCAGTTCCTCATCCACGGCAACGTCTTCGACGTCGTGCCGCATGGCGGGAAGCTGCTGTCGCTGCCGGCGTTCCTCGATGAGGTGATGTTCCCGACCTACGACGTCGTTCTGCGTTACGACCGCAGCCGCGGCGTACGGGCGACGCGCGGTGCTGAAGATTGGGGTGCGTGGCTCGAACAGGCGCTCGGCCGTGAAGGGAACCTCGCCTCGCTCCTCCGCGAACCCGGATCCGCCCTGGAACTGATCGACCGCTACCTGCTTCGCACGATCAACCTCAAGGCGCTCGGGAGTCGTTCTCCTGAAGCGGCCGCGGCCTCCAAGACGGCAGCGCAGCGTATCGCCGTGATCGTCGAGTTCGCTGAGTTCGTAGTGCCGCGCGGTGATGCCCTCCAGCTGGGCGGCGGCTTCGCCGCCAACACCGTGAAGGTGCTTGGCTGGGCCAACGATCCCGCGATCACCCAGGCCAACATCGTCACGGTCCTGGTCAGCGAGGGGCTGCACGACCTCAATGGCCTGGTCGTCGACAATCCGCACGCCGCCTCACTTCACGTGCCGCTCCCCGACGAAGCCGAGATGAGCGCTTACGTGCAGGTGCTCGCGACGACGCAGTTTCCGGAACTGCCGTCGAAGACCGAAGTGCCCTTTGAAACCCTCGGCGCCAGGCTCACCGGTTTGAGCCGCGTCGGCGCGCGTACCGGCGATCAGCCTGGCCCTCCGGAACGACAAGGCGATCACCGCGGCGTGGCTCGCCAAGATCAAGAAGGACCTGATCGAACGCGAGTGCCAGGGGCTCCTCGAGTTCGTCGAGTCGCCGTTCACGCTCGACAACGTCGCCGGCCACGACGCAGTGAAGGATTGGCTTCGGCAGGACACCGCACTGCTCAAGCGCGGCGCCCTGCGCGCCCTCCCGATGGGATACCTGATTGCCGGCCGCATCGGCACCGGCAAGACTTTCATCGTCCAGTGCTGGGCGGGCGAGATCGGCATCCCGTGTGTCGTGCTGAAAAATTTCCGCGACCGGTGGGTGGGCGCAACCGAGTCGAATCTCGAGAAGATCTTTGCCGTGCTTCGTGCCGTCGGCCAGGTCGTGGTGTTTGTCGACGAGGCGGACCAGGCCGCCGGCAAGCGCGGCGGCGGCGACGATGACAGCGGGCTCTCGGGCCGGGTCTATTCGATGCTGGCCAAGGAGATGTCGGATACGACCAACCGCGGCCGGATCATCTGGGTCTTCGCGACGTCGCGTCCCGACCTGCTCGAAGTGGATCTGAAGCGCCAGGGGCGCCTCGACGTCCACATCCCCTTGTTCGCGCCGCAGAACGGCGAAGAACAGGCGGCGCTGCTGCTCGCGATTGCGAAAAAGCTCAAGTTCCCGCTGACCGCCGGGGATCTACCGCCATTCGCCGATGGGCAGCTCCTGGGGGGGAACGAGCTCGAAGGCGTCCTCGTCAGAGCCTTGAGATTGCACGAGTTGAGCGAAGAACCACGGCGCCCGATTCGTGAGATCCTTGCCGACGTTCTGAAGGAAGTGCGGCCGAGCCCGCACACACGCAAGCTCGAATACATGGACCTCGTCGCCGTGAAGGAATGCACCGACGCGCGCTTCCTGCCGCCGCGGTACCGTGAGTTGACGCCAGAAGAACTCGAGACCCAGATCGACGCGCTGCGCCGCTTCGTCTGATGTGACGCTATCGGGCCTGACCTTGGCGGTCGGGCGTGAAGGCTCGTAGGCCCGACATTCATGTCGGGCGTGTTCGGCAAAGGAGAGGCTAACAATGTTTTCCCGCATCGGCCGTTTGTTCCGCGGCTTTCTCGGTCTGTTCATCAGCGGTCTCGAGAACTCCAATCCCGAGGCGCTCATGGAAGCGGCCCGCACCGAGTTCCGCACGAAGATGACGCAGTACAACCTCGCGCTCGCGAGGATGGCCGGCGTTGCCGAACGGCTGAAGGGCCAGGTCAACATGAAGGCGGCGCGGGCGCAGGAGCTCGAACGGCGGATCCTCGCCAACCACCGCGCCGGCAACATGGAGCTCGCCGGCACGCTCGCGCGTGAGCTGCAGGAGCTGAAGAGCGATCTCACGACCGACACCGCGGAGCTGAAGGAAACCGAGGAAGCCTACGACGCCAACCTGCGCCAGGCCAAGCTCGCGCAACGCGAGTTCGAAGACAAGGTCCGCCGCGTCGAGAAGCAGCTGTCGCAGGTCAAGATCAAGGAAGCGCAGGCCGAGGCGGCCGCGGCGCTCTCGAACGTGGCGTTCAAGGTCGGCGATCTCGGCGACACCATGAAGACCGTCGAAGAGATCCTCGAGAAGCGCTACGAGGTCTCGGCCGGCAAGGCGCGCGTGGCCCGAGACATGGTCGACATGGACACGGTCGTCGAGAAGGAAAACGAACGGAAGGCCCTGGAGCAGGTCGCGTTGGCGGAGTTCCTCGCGAGCCAGGGAATCCAGGCGACACCCGCGGCTGAAAGCCAGCCCCCGGCTGCAACCAGGGAGATGGGACCTAAAGAATGAGCGAAAGCCCGCGTTTCACGATCCTCGGCAAGGCGATTTCGTTCCTGCTCGTCATCGGGCTGGTCGCGCTCGGCGCGTTCATGCTCATGCGCGGCCGGACCGGTAACGCGCCGGCGAGCGAGACCGCGACCGAAGGCGGCGATCCGGCGATCAGTGAGGTGCAGGTTGAAGTGCCGCGGCTCTCACCGCCGGCCGCCTTCAACTACAAGGACAACATCGTTCCGATCGAGATCAGCGAATACGCCGGGTATGCCGGTCTGATCGCGGCCAACGGCGGGCTCGAGCCGAGTGAGAACTCGCTGTTCTTCAAGAACCATGGCTTCAAGGTCAAGCTGACGGTCAGCGAAGACGAGAGCTGGTCGGAATTGAACGAGGGCAAGATCGCCGGGTCGGTGACCACTGTGGACGTTCTCGCCGCCTACGGACGGCAGCTGCACGCGGTGGTGCCGGCGCAGATCGGGTTCTCGCGCGGCGCGGACGGCCTGATCGTAAAGACCGATATCAAGCGCATCAACCAGCTGAAAGGGCCAGACCATCGCGGCGGCCCAGTTCACCGAGGTCGATTTCTTCATTCGCTACCTGGCGCAGGAGGCCGGCCTCCCGATTCACACGCTCGGCAGTCTGGACGCGACACCGCATCCGGACCGGTTGAACCTGATCTACGTCGAAGACGGCTTCGCGGCGGGTGATCTCTTCGCCTCGGACCTGAAGTCGGGCAAGAACCGGCTGGCCGGTGCGGTGACCTGGGAACCAAAGGTGTCGGAGGTCGTGGACGGCAGCGGCGGCAAGGCCCATGTCCTGACGACGAACCGTAATTTGCTGATCGTCGCCGACGTCATGATCCTGCACCGCGGCTTCGCGGAGCAGAACCCCAAGGTCGTCGAGGGGCTCGTCCAGGGTTTGCTCGAAGGCAACCGCATGGTGCGCGATCGTCCGGAACAGCAGCTGGACGTCATCGCCCGCGCCTTCAAATGGACGCGTGACGATACCAAGGCGGAGCTGGCGAACGTGCATCTGTCGAACCTGCCCGAGAATCGCGCCTTCTTCTCGGGTGCGATCGATGCGGCGGGCAGCTTCGGCGGGATCTACCAGTCGGCGGTCCTGGCCTACGGCAGCGATCTGATCAAGGATCCGCCCGATGCGACCCACTTTCTGCGCGGCCAGGCGCTCGACGCGATCGAGAAGACCGGGCTCTTCAAGGAGCAGGTGGTTGCGATCGCACCGATCCGCAGCGGCGGCGGGGCGTCGGTCGAAACCGATCCGCTGCTCAGCAAGGACATCCGGTTCCTGTTCGAACCGAACCTCGCGACGCTCGACATGTCGAACCAGGAAAACGTCAAGAGCCTCGAGGCGATCAAGCGGATGCTGTCGATCAGCCCCGGCTCGACGATGTTGCTGCGCGGGCATGTGGACAACGCGCAGGTAGCCGATGTTCCGCGAGACGGGCGGCGAGGCCTACGTGCGGACCCAGGCGCTGCGCGCCATGGAGCTCAGTAAGAACCGCGCCGGCGAGATCCGGAAGCTGCTGATCGAGCGCTACAACATCGATCCGAAACGTCTCGACATCGTCGGGCGCGGCTGGGAAGAGCCCGCGGGGCCCGATTCGGCACAGAACCGGCGCGTCGAAGTTCAGTGGTTCACGATCGAATAGCTATCAGCTCACAGCTGTCAGCTTTCAGCTGTCAGCCAAGGTCGAATAGCCAATGTCCGATAGCCCATAACCGTCGCCGATAACCGATAGCTGATAGCTGATAGCTGAGAGCTCAAACCTATGCCTAACCTCTACGCTCAACTGCATCGCCGTCACGGTAAGAAGGACGGCATCACCCGTCGCGACATGATCCAACGGTCGCTTGCGGCCGCTGGCGCCTTGTTGATCAGCGACCGCGTCGGCTTTGCGATGGCGCAGGGAAAAGCCGGGCGGGTGGTCGTGATCGGCGCCGGGTTCAGTGGCCTCGCTGCGGCGTATGAACTGACGCGAGCGGGCTACGACGTTACGGTGGTTGAAGCGCGCAACCGTGTTGGCGGGCGCGTCATCAGCTTCTCAGACATCGTTCCAGGCAAGAACGTCGAAGGTGGCGGAGAGCTGATTGGCTCGAACCATCCAACGTGGATGGGCTATGGCAAGCAGTTCAAGCTCGACTTCCTCGATGTCGGTGAAGAGGACGCCGAGTTCCCGATCGTCCTCAACGGCAAGCGTCTGACCTCCGACGAGTCCGAGAAGTTGTGGGAGGAAATGGAGGCTGCGTTCAAGCCGCTGCTGGCCGACGCGGCGAACATCGATGCCGATCGCCCGTGGACGGCTGCGAATGCGGCGGCACTCGACAAACGGACGCTGGGCTCGTGGATCGAGGGCCTCAGTGTCTCGCCGGTCTGCAAGGCCGGCATCGACGCGATGATGACCGCCGACAACGGTGTCGTTACCGAGTGGCAAAGCTACTTGGGCAACCTGGCGATGTGGAAGGGCGGCGGCCTGGAGAAGTACTGGACCGATTCCGAGGTGTTCCGCTGCCGGGGTGGTAATCAGCAGCTTGCCACCAAGCTTGTCGCGGCCATTGGTGCCGCGAAGGTGATGACGCGGACTCCGGTTCGATCGGTGGAGCTGACCCAGAATGGCGCGCGCGTGCTGCTCGCGACGGGCAAGACGCTCGAAGCCGACAGGGTGATCCTGACGGCGCCGCCGTCGACGTGGAACCGGATTGCGATCGATCCCGCGCTCCCGATCGGCCTCATGCCGCAGATGGGCACGAACGTGAAGTTCCTGATGGGCCTCAACGGCGCATTCTGGCGCCGCGCGGAGCTGGCGCCCGATCTGTTGAGCGACGGTCCCGCGAACATGACGTGGCACGCGACCGAGGGGCAGAAGGGTGCCGGTGAGGCGCTCGTCGCGTTCTCAGGCGGACCCTCGGCCGAGATCTGCCGCGACTGGGGCGCACGCCGTACCGAGAATTACCTCACCGAGCTTGGCAAGGTCTACAAGGGCGTCCGCGGCAGTTTCAGCGGCAAAGCGCGCTTCATGGACTGGCCGGGCGATGCGTGGACGAAGGGTTCGTACTCGTTCCCGGCTCCCGGGCAGGTCACGGCTCAGGGTCCGACCCTGTACGACGGTCTCGGGCGATTGCACTTCGCCGGCGAGTACTCCAGCTACGCGTTCATGGGCTTTATGGAAGGTGCGCTCAATTCAGGTGCGGCTGTGGCCAAACGTATTGCACAGACCGACGGCGTCGTGAAAGGTGCGGCTGCGTGAGCAAGCGCGCCGCCCTGGCGGTCGCCCTCGTGGCAGTCGCGGCTTTCAGCATGTGCCGCCGTGAGAGCGGTGGTGGGACTGACGCTGGGGAGCCGCTCCGCCGGGCGGACCGCCAGATGGACAAACAGCTCGCGCCCTCGTCGACCGTCACCCCGCGGGAGGGGCTCGCGGCCGCGATCATGATCGACGTGTCGGGCAGCATGAACGACGAGGTCACCGGCGAGGACGGCCGAGAAGAACGCAAGATCGAGATCGCACGCCGGGCGGCGCTTGACCTGGTCGAACAGTTCGCGCGTTATGCCGAAGATCATGCGGATGAACCCGTCCTGCTCGGCCTCTACGAGTTCAGTGAACGCAATGGCGTGCCGGACGCCCGGCCGATCATGCCGATGGGGAAGCCTGATCGCGCGCGGGCAGCTTCCGCTCTGAAGGCGATGAAAGCCAATGGCGGGACGCCGATCGGCAACGCGATGATTGCCGCCAAGCATGAGCTCGATGCTGCAGGCCTCACGCGCCGTCACCTTCTCATCGTGACTGACGGCGAGAACACCGAGGGCTACGCGCCGGAACGAGTCGCCGCCGCCATCAACCGCCGACCCGAAGCCGAGCGTCCATCGCTGTACTTCGTGGCATTCGACGTCGAGGCCAACCGGTTCCGGCGAGTGAAGGATGCGGGCGGTCTCGTGCTTGGCGCGGCGAATGCGAAGGAGCTGAACGCGACGCTCGACTCACTGCTCCGGGGCCAGATCCTGCTCGAGAAGTGATGCCGGCGGCCAGCGGATCCCGCCGGGCCGCTATAGTTAAAGAATGTCGATCACTTCAGAAGCGGACTGGCGCGGCCTCCGCGATGTCGGGCATGTCGTCCACCTGACGCTCGAAGGGCTGGCGGCCGCCACGAAACCGGGCGTCAGCACGCGCGAGCTCGACGCCATTGCGGCACGCATCTTCGCCGCGCACGGCGCGCAATCCGCGCCCGCCCTGACCTACGCCTTCCCCGGCACAGTGCTGATCAGCGTCAACGACGAAATCGTCCACGGCATTCCGGGCGATCGCCGCCTCGCCGCCGGCGATGTCGTGAAGCTGGACGTCACCGCTGTGAAAGACGGCTACGTCGCCGACGCCGCCCGCACGGTCGTGCTCGATGGCGGATCGGACGAGGCATACCGGCTGGTGGCATGCGCCGAGGCCGCGTTTGTTGCCGCGCTCGCGGTGGCCCGCGCCGGGACCCGCGTCAATGCCATCGGACGTGCGGTGCACGACACCGTCGTTCGCCATGGTTTCTCGATTGTGCCGTCTCTCGAAGGGCATGGCGTCGGCCGGGCCATTCACGAACGGCCATCCGTACCCAACTACTTCAACCCGAAGCAGAAGGACGTCCTCACGGAAGGGTTGGTCCTGACGATCGAACCCCTCATTACCGCCGGCAGCAACGAGGCCTACGAGGACGAGGACGGCTGGACGATCAGAACCATGGACGGAAGCCTCGCCGCGCATCACGAGCACACCCTCGTGATCACGTCGGGTGACCCCGTGCTGCTGACGGCCGCCTGATCGTGGCGCTCGGATCAACTGTCTACAACTTCGACATCGACCTCGCGGACGCTGACCGCGGCGTCTACGAGACCCTCGCCATCCGCCTGGCACGGCATCCATCCGAGTCCGAGGAGTTTCTAGTCGCGCGCCTGCTCGCTTATTGCCTCGAGTACGAGGAGGGGATCGAGTTCTCGCGCGGCGGCCTGTCGGATCCTGACGATCCACCTATTGCCGTGCGCGACCTCACCGGTGTCTTGAAGGTATGGATCGACATCGGCACGCCCGCGGCTGACCGCCTCCATCGCGCATCCAAGAGCACACCCCGCGTCGCGGTCTACCTGCACAAGGACGCCAGTCAGTGGCTGGCCGGTCTCAAGGCCGCCAGGATCCACCGGGCCGAAGACCTCGAGCTGTACGCGATTGACCGCTTCCTCGTGGGAGCCCTCGCGGCGAAGCTCGATCGCCGCATGTCGTTTGCGCTCGCCGTCTCGGATGGCGAGGTCTTCATCTCGCTCGCTGACGCGACCCTGAACGGAAAAATCAACCGGCTCCGGCTCTGATCTAGCAGGCCCACCCGCGCATCTGCGACAATTTCGCATGCGTTCAGTGCCGGTCACCGTCCTTCTGCTCGTCTTCTCCAACATCTTCATGACCTTCGCCTGGTACGCGCACCTGCGCGACCTGTCGGCGAAGCCGTGGTTCATCGCCGTCCTCGTGAGCTGGGCGATCGCGTTCTTCGAATACACGCTGCAGGTCCCGGCCAACCGGATCGGTTTTCGATCCCTCGATCTCGGCCAGCTCAAGATCCTGCAGGAGGTGATCACGCTTACGGTGTTCGTGCCGTTCGCGGTGTTCTATATGAAGCAGCCGTTCCGGACCGACTTCCTGTGGGCGGGGCTGTGCCTGCTCGGAGCGGTGTATTTCATGTTCCGCGGATGAGCCCTGGATCGGTGCTAGCATGCGCGCATGCTCAGAGAATTTCGTGAGTTCATCGCGCGTGGCAACGTCATTGACCTCGCCGTCGCGGTCGTCATCGGTGCGGCTTTTGGCAAGATCGTCACGACCCTGGCGGAAGGCATCCTGATGCCGCCGATCGGCATGCTGATGTCGGGAATCGACTTCACGCAGTCTGTTCTACGTGTTGGATAGCTCGAAAGGAATTCCGGCTTCAGTGGCTGAGGCCAAGACGAAGGGCATTCCGGTGATCGCCTACGGTCAGCTGATCACCGACATCATCAACTTCCTCATCGTCGCGTTCGCGATCTTCATGATCGTGAAGCAGGTCAATCGGCTGAAGAGCAAGCAGGAGACGGGCCCGACGACGAAGGAGTGCCCGCAGTGCCTGTCGACGATCCCGCTCAAGGCGATTCGATGCTCCCAGTGCACGAGCCCGCTCTGAGCGCGTCAGCCGCCCTGGCCTAGCCGGATGTTCTGGACCTTGCTTTCGCCGGGCTGAAGCGTCACGCGCATCGAGGCGCCTTCGAGCTGCTGCAGCACGGCCGGGTCGTTCATCGAGCCCGGTTCGAGGTCCACGGGTGTGGCGATCCGGTAGTCGCCGGGTGGCAGATTGCGGAAGGTGAAGCTGCCGTCGGTGGACGGCCGCGTGCTTTGGATCCGGCGTGACGATCCGGCCCAGTAGCGTTGGTCTGCCGGGAAGATGATGATCGTGTAGTCGACCGCTGGTTGGTTGCTGCCGTCGACGACCTTGCCGGTCAGCTCGGTCCGCCGGTCGGTCATGGTGATGGTCACGCCCGGCACGTTCTGGTTGCCCTTGACCTCGAACGGAAAATCGAGGGCGTCCTGCCCGCCGATCATCGCCGACTCACTGGTCCATCCGACTGCGCCCGATGCCGACAGGCGGTATCGTCCCGGCGGCACGCTCTGGAGTGTGAACCGTCCGGTCGCATCCACCTGGGCACTGGTGGCGCCACCAAACGGCGTTTGCCCGACAGGCGACATGCTCACCCGCATCCGGGTCAGGTCGGTCGGCGGTGGCGCGGCGCCTTCGAAGGCGATCTGTCCCGACACATTGACGCCATGTTGCAGCGAGAGGACGACGTTTGACAGCGTCCGGCCGTCAACGGAGATGTCAGCTGATGCCCAGACCGTAATCGGTTGCGGTCGGGCAGCGCCGGCGGCTGCAGCCGGTGCCATGCCGCGGCCGCGGCCGGCGACGGCCGGCTGCTGGCCCACGACCGGGCGCGCCGGGGCGATGGTGGAACGCGCGGTCAGCCGGTAGGACCCGGGCGGGACGCCCTGGATGCGGAAGCGACCCTCTTCGTCGGGGCGCGCGCCCATATTCATTGTCGAACTGCCGAGCGACGTCGCGTCGGTCAACGTCACATTCGTCTGGGTCAATTGCGCGCCGGTCGAATTGACGACGATGCCTTCGATGCGTGCGAGCGGCGCGAGCTGCAGCTGGAAGTCGATGGCGCTGCGTTCTTCGCTGATGCCGAGCGTGACCGGCGCGGCAGTCGAGGTCGAGATCGTGCCGGGATAACAGATCGGCGCGTAGCCGGGCGGAGTCTCCACGCCTTCGGCGGGCATGGAACCCTGGATGCTGGTGATCCGCTCCCGCAGCGCCTGCGCCTGCTCGGCGTTGACCTGCGTGACGGTCGTCCGGAGCGCCTGCAGTTCCACCTCCATGGCTTCCATTCGCCCGGCGTCAGCCATGTTGTTGTTGCGTGGAGTGGCGCAGACGACGTATTCCCCGGGCATCAGTCCGAAGACGCGGTAGATGCCGCGGTCGTCCGTAGTGGCGCTGTTGCTGCCCGAGAGCGTGCGCTCGCCGTTGGCGTTGACGAACCGCATCACTCTGACGGACGTCTGGGGCGCCGGTTCGCCGTTCTCGTCGAGTACGGTCCCGGTGATGACGCTGCCCTTGGGGATCTGCATGTCGGCGCGGAACTTCTGGCCGTCCGAGAGCTGGATCTGAGTGCCGGGCCGGCCGGGCTGGCGCTGGCCGTACGTGACCGAGACGTGGCCTGCGCGGTTCGCGCTCAAACTATAGCGACCGGCCGGCAGCGCGGTAAACGAATAGCGGCCCGAGTCGTCTGTAGTGGCAGACCGGCCGCCACGTAACTCGACGCCCGACAGGGTGACGCGGGTCTTGCGCGCCGGCTGCGTGCCGCCGGCCATCACCACGGTGCCCGAGATTTCGGCCGTCCCGACCGGCACCGGTTGCTGGTTGGAACGGACGACGTCACGCGGCTGTTCGACCTGCGCCGATGTTTCGGCGGCCGAGAGCAGCGCCAACAGACAGACGGCGAACAGGGTGCGTATTACTGCAGTCATCGTGCTCCATTAGACGGCCGGTGGCACAGAGTCGTTTGCTTGCTATGGTATCTTTCACATCTTCCCAGATTGGCCGTTTTCGCGGCTATTTTTCGACGGTACGCCCTACGGAGGCAACATGAAGAAATGGTCGGTGCGCCTGGCGCCCGCGCTCGTTCTCGCCTTGTCGCAGCTCTCGCTGATGGCACAGGGTCCGGCCCAGAACGGCTCGTGGGCTGACGAAATCATCAAGAAGGAATCCTACGCCACGCCACCACCCGAGCTGGCCGATGCCGTCCTGGCGCCGCGTCATCTCAACGTCAACCTCGCCAGCATCAGCCCCGACAAGGCGTGGTTCGTCGATGAGATCGGCGACGGCCCCGTCTTGATGAAGACCTTCGCCAAGCCGTTTCACGAGCTCGGCGGCGTGTTCATCGACCACAAGGCCAATCGCGCGCGCACCCTCACGATCCGCAACAACGTCGGCATCCAGCTGATCTCGGCGACCGACGGCTCACGGCGGCCGATCCAGGTGCCGGCCGGCGCCCGCGTGTCGAATGCGACATGGGCACCCGACGGCAAGACGATCGCGTTCTTCGTCCACGGCGAGGATGCGACGCACATTTATGTCGCCGACGTGGCGACCGGCAAGTCGCGGCTGCTGACCAAGACCCCGGTCCTCGCCACGATGGTGACCAGCTTCGAATTCACCGACGGCGGGAAGCAGATCGCCGCAGTGGTGGTGCCGGAGGGCCGGGCCGCGATGCCGCCGCCGCCTTCTGCGCCTACGGGCCCGACTGTGAAACTGGCCGACAACGACAAGAACCGGCTCCGCACGTTCCCGAGCCTGATGTCGAACGCGTACGAGAAGGACCTGCTGAAGTGGCATGCGACGGGGCAGATTGCGCTCATCGACGTGCAGAAGGGCACCATCCGCAAGGTTGGCCAGCCGAACATGATCCGCTCCATCGACTTCGCGCCTGACGCCAAGTTCGCGCGCGTGACACGGATGGTCGAGCCGTTCTCCTACGACGTCCCGGTCAGCAACTTCGGCTCGGTCGAGGAGATCTGGGACGGGGAGGGCAAGGCGCTGGCGAAGCTGACCGACCGGCCCCTGAACCTCGGCGTCCAGGACGACACGCCCCAGGCACCACCCGACCCGGCGGCGGCGCCCGGGGGTGGCCGTGGCGGTGGCCAGAACCAGACCGGCAAGCGCGAGCTCGCCTGGCGCACCGACGGCCAGGGCCTGACCTACATCGAGCAGGAGCCGGCACCGGCCACAACGGATCGCGGTGCGCGCGGCGGCCAGGCCGCCGACCCCGCCGATGCCGGTGATCAGCCGCCAGCGGCCGGACGTGGGCGCGGCGCCGGCCAGGGCACGGCCGCGGCCAATCGGAAGGACCGCCTGTATCAGTGGCTCGCGCCGTTCGATGAGACCAGCAAGAAGATGCTGTACGAGAACAGCACGCGGATGACCGGCCATCGCTTCTCGCCGGACATGACGGTCCTGTTCTTCAGCGAGCGCGTCGGTCAGAACACGGTCGACAACGCGGTCTATTTCGCCGAGCCGGCGAAGAAGTACACGCTCGCGCGCTACCGTGCGGATGACATCTACGCCAATCCCGGTTCGATCGTCGGCCTGCGCGGCGGTGGTGGCGGCGGCCGCGGTGGCGGACGTGGCGGCGGTGGTGGTGGCGGCGGCGCGGTGCTGTTGTCGGGCGACGCCGAGCACGTCTTCTACCAGGGCACGAGCTACGCGAAGAATCCCAACGACGTCGGGCCGAAGACCTTCATCGACAAGATGGCGATCAAGACCGGCACCAAGACGCGCATCTACGAGAGCGACAACACCAACGTCTACGAACGCGTCTCGACGATCATCGACCCCGATGCGGCCGCCTTCATCATCACGCGTGAAGGCCCGACCGAGGTCCCGCAGCAGTTCCTCGTCCGCGGCACGCAGCGCGTGCAGCTGACCAAGAACCAGGACGTGACCCCGGACCTGACCAAGATGAAGGTCGAGCGCTTCACGGTCGAACGTCCGGACGGGTTCAAGTTCCGAGTGACGGTGAATCTGCCGCAGAACTTCACGCCAGGTACGAAGCCACCGGCGCTGTTCTGGTTCTATCCGCGCGAGTTCGCGGACCAGGATTCCTACGACCGGCCGGACCGGACGTTCAACAAGAACACCTTCCCGAACTTCGGGACACGGTCCATGGAGTTCTTCACGCGTCTCGGCTACGCCGTCGTCGAGCCCGACGCGCCCATCGTCGGGGCCGCCGGGGCCATGAACGACAACTACGTGCACGACCTGCGCAACAACCTGGCGGCGGTCATCGACGAACTCGATAAGCGAGGCTTTGCGGATCGCACGCGGCTGGCGATCGGCGGCCACAGCTACGGCGCGTTCTCGACCGTCAACGCGATGGTGCACACGCCGTTCTTCAAGGCCGGCATCGCCGGTGACGGCGCCTATAACCGGACGCTGACGCCGCTCGGCTTCCAGAGCGAGCGCCGGGATCTGTGGCAGGCGCCCCAGGTCTACCTGGCCATGTCGCCGTTCCTCTACGCGAACAACATGACCGGTGCGCTGCTGATGTATCACGGCTACGCGGACCAGAACGTCGGCACGGATCCGGACAACTCGATCCGGCTCTATCACGCGCTGAACGGCCTCGGGAAGGTCAGTGCGCTCTACATGTACCCGCTCGAGGACCACGGGCCGGCGTCGCGTGAAACGCTGCTCGACCTGTGGGCGCGGTGGGCGGCCTGGCTCGACAAGTACGTCAAGAATCCGCAGAAGGCGGAGCCGGCCAAGAAGGTCATCACGGACGCGGGTTCCCGGTAGGCCCGACCTTCATCACGGCATAGAATGCACGGGCGGGACCACGATGGTCCCGCCCGTTTTTTGTTTCCCTGTCCATGTACCTGACCCCGTTTACGAGAGAACTGAAGAATGGCGCGCTCATCACCGCCGGCATCCTGTCGGCGGCCCTGGGCCTGCACGGCTTCCTGCTCCCGAGCAGCCTGATCGACGGCGGTGTGACGGGGATCTCGATGCTGCTCGCCCGCGTCAGCGGGTGGCCGCTCGCCGTCCTGATCCCGCTCGTCAACCTGCCGTTCCTCGTCGTCGGCTACAGGCACCTCGGCACGCCGTTCGCGCTGCGGAGCTCGCTTGGCATCGGCGGCCTCGCCCTCGCGCTGGCGTTCATGCATTTTCCTGTCGTCACGAACGATCGGATCCTGGACGCCGTCTTCGGCGGATTCTTCCTCGGGGCCGGGATCGGCCTGGCGGTCCGCGGCGCCGCGGTGCTCGACGGCACGGAAATCGCCGCCCTGCTCATCAGCCGTCACAGTGCGCTGATGAAGGTTGGCGACGTGATTCTCATCTTCAACGTCATCCTGTTCGTGGTGGCGATGGCGGTGCTCGGCGTGGAGTCGGCGCTCTATTCGATCCTGACTTACATGGCTGCAGCGCGGACGCTGGACTTCATCATCCACGGCATCGAGGAATACACCGCGATGACGATCATGTCGGACCGCAGCGAGTTCATCCGGCGCCGGATCACCGGTGAGCTCGGACGCGGCGTCACGGTGTATCGCGCCTCAGGAGGATTGTCGGGCGACGAGCGCGAGATCCTCTACTGCGTCATCACGCGTCTCGAGATTTCAGCCGTCCGCACGATCATTCGTGAAGTCGATGAGCGTGCCTTTGTCATCACGCATCCGCTGGCCGATGTGCAGGGCGGCACGGTGCGCAAGCGGGCCCTGCACTGAAAACGGGGCCTGACCCCATTTTGAGGAAGCTATGACCCTTAACTTCAAGCGGCACAGTCTGTTGCGGATCCTTCCGTGGCTGGTGCTTCCGGCCATCACCGTCGCGGTGCTGAACGCCGCACCGAACGGGGAGCCAACCAAGTTGCTGCGGTCGCCTGCGATCAGCGCGACTCACATTGCGTTTGCCTACGCCAACAACATCTGGGTCGTGGAGCGGGCCGGCGGGAACGCGCGGCGGCTCACCAGTTTCCAGGGGCAGACCCTCAATCCGCACTTCTCGCCCGACGGCCGGACGATTGCCTTTACGGGGGATTATGCCGGCAACACCGACGTCTACACGGTGCCTGCCGACGGCGGCGAACCCAGGCGCCTGACGTGGCACCCCGGCGGTGACGCCGTGCAGGGGTGGACACCCGATGGTAAGTCGATCGTCTTTGCCTCGGCGCGCGCGACCTGGGCGCCAAGCGGCGCGCCGCGCTTCTGGACGGTCCCGGCCGACGGCGGCGTCGAGGAGCCGATGGCCCTGCCGCGTGCCTACCAGGGCAAGATCTCACCGGACGGAACCAGGATCGCCTACCGGATGAACACGACCTGGGACGAGGAGCGCCGCAACTACAAGGGCGGCAAGAACCGCCCGGTGTGGATCGTCGATCTCAAGACCTACGATCTCGTCTCACCGCCGTGGACCGATTCACACGACAAGGACCCGGTCTGGCTCGGCGACACCGTCTACTTCCTCTCGGACCGCGACGGTGTCCACAACGTCTGGTCCTACGAGCCGAAGTCCAAGAAGCTGGCGCAGGTGACGCGCTTCACCGACTTCGACGTCAAGACGTTGAATTCCGGCGCCGGCGTCCTCGTCTTCGAGCAGGCAGGCCAGGTCCACACCCTCGACCCGAAGTCCAACCGGGAGCAAGTCGTCAGCATCCGCGCCGCCGGCGATTTTCCCTGGATGATGCCGCGCTGGGAGGACGTCACGGCGCGCATGTCGAACATCGCGCTCTCGCCGACCGGACGCCGGGTGGTGGTGGAGGCGCGGGGCGAGATCTTCACCATCCCGGCGGAGAAGGGCGATGTGCGGAACCTGACGGCGTCGGCCGGGTCCGCTGAGCGCGCGCCGGCCTGGTCGCCCGACGGCAAGTACGTCTCGTACTTCAGTGACAAGTCGGGCGAGTACAAGTTGATCCTCGAGGAGCAGGACGGCCTGAAGCCGCCGCGCGAGATCGCCCTGGCGAAGGCCAACTTCTACTACACGCCGTCCTGGTCACCCGACTCGAAGAAGCTGCTCTACTCGGATACCAACCTCAACGTCTGGGTACTGGACATAGCAAGCGGGCAGGCAAAGATCGTCGGCAACGATCCATGGATGGTTCCGCAGCGGACGTTGCACCCGACCTGGAGTCCTGATTCGAAATACGTCGCCTTCGCCAGCCGGCTGAATTCGCTGTATCGCGCCATCTTTGTGACCGATGTCGAGACCGGTGAAAAGAAGCAGATCACCGACGGACTGGCCGACGCGATGTATCCGGTCTGGGACGCGAGCGGCAAGTACCTCTGGTTCCTCGCCTCCACGGACTTCGCGCTGCGATCGCAGTGGCTCGACATGACCTCGTACGATCGCGAGGAAACCTTTGGTCTGTACTTCGCCGTCCTGAAGAAGGGCGAGCCGAGTCCCCTGCTGCCCGAGAGCGACGAAGACACCGGTATTCAGCAGGCGCGCCCCGGCGGTGGACGAGGCCAGACCCCGCCGGCCGACACTTCGCCGGCAGGCGGCGACCAGGCTGCGTCACCCCAGGGTGCAACTCCGGCGGCTCCGCGTCCGAGGACGCCCGTCACCGTCCAGATCGACTTCGACGGCCTGCAGGGCCGGATCATCTCGGTGCCGGGTGTACCGGCGCGCGAATACTCGGCGCTGAAAGCCGGCGCCAATGGCATGGTGTTCTATCTCGAGGCGCCGGCAGGCGCTGGTGCCGGGGGCACCGGCGGAGCCGGCAGCACCCTGCACCGCTACCGCCTGACCGACCGGCGGTCAGCCTCTTTCGTGACGGGCGTGAACGAGTACGACGTCAGTGCGGATGGCCGCAAGCTGCTCTACCGAACCGGTGGCGGCGGTGGGGGCCGCGGTCGCGGCGGTGAAGCCGCCGGTGGCGGCGCCGGTCTGTTCCTCGTCGACGCCGACCGCAATCCGCCCCAGGCCGGGCAGGGACGGCTCACCGCAACGCTACGGATGTATCTCGAGCCGCGCGCGGAATTCGCACAGATCTTCAACGAGGGCTGGCGCTACCAGCGCGACTACCTCTATGTGACCAACGCCCATGGCAGCGACTGGCCGAAGATGAAGACGATGTACGGCGAGCTGTTGCCGCACGTCAGTCACCGCGCCGACCTCAACTACCTGCTCGACAACATGGGGGCTGAAATCGCCGTCGGTCATTCATACGTGCGCGGCGGCGATATGCCGGACGTGCCCCAGTCGCCGGGCGGGTTGCTCGGCGCCGACCTGGTCGTTGAAAACAGCCGCTACAAGATTGCGAAGATCTACGACAACGAGAGCTGGAATCCGGATCTGCGCGCGCCGCTCGCGGCGCCGGGTGTGGACGTCTCGGTTGGCGATTACATTCTCGCCGTCAACGGCATCGAGCTGCGTGCACCCGACAACATTTACCGGCTCCTCGACGGCACTGCCAACCGCCAGACCGTTTTGGCGGTCAATACCAAGCCGGTCCTCGAAGGCTCGCGCCAGGTGACCGTCATCCCGGTCCCGAGCGAGCAGGGCCTGCGGACGCGCGCCTGGGTCGAGAGCAGCCGCCGACTGGTGGAGAAGCTGTCGAACGGACAACTCGCCTACGTCTACATCCCGAACACCGGTCAGCCTGGCTATACCTCGTTCAACCGCTACTACTTCGCGCAACAGGACAAGAAGGGCGCGATCATCGACGAGCGCTTCAACGGCGGCGGTTCGGCGGCCGATTACATCATCGAAGTGCTCGGGCGCGACTTCGACGGCTACTTCAACAACGTGGCCGGCGACCGCATGCCATTCACCAGCCCGTCGGCCGGTATCTGGGGACCGAAAGTGATGGTCATCAACGAGATGGCCGGGTCCGGCGGTGACCTGATGCCGTACATGTTCAAGCGCCGCGGCATCGGTCCGCTCGTCGGCAAGCGGACCTGGGGTGGTCTCGTGCACACCGCCGATACACCGGCCTTCGTCGACGGCGGATCGATGATCGCGCCGCGCGGCGGGTTCATCGATCGCGACGGCAAGTGGGCGGTCGAAAACGAAGGCGTCGCGCCCGATATCGACGTCGAGAACTGGCCCAAGGACGTCATCGCCGGCAAGGACCCGCAGCTCGAGCGCGCCGTCGAAGAAGCGATGAAGTTGCTGAAGGCGAACCCACCCAAGCGCATGACCACCGAGCCCGCCCCCCCGACGTGGGGCAAACGCAAGGGGCAGTAGTGAGAGTTGGGAGTTGGAGATTGGGAGTTGGGAGTTGACAGGCCCGTCGATGAGCCAGGCGCCGAGGGCAGCGAAGCGCCCTCACGAAACGCGAATCCACGGGCTGACCCTGGTGGACGACTATTTCTGGCTGCGCGAAAAGACCAGTCCTGAAGTCCTCGCGTACCTGGAGGAGGAGAACGCGCACACCGAGGCGGTGATGGCGCCAACGAAGGCGCTGCGAGAGACTCTGTATGCGGAGATGCTCGGGCGCATCCAGCAGACCGACCTCAGCGTGCCGGCGCGGCGCGGCGCCTACTGGTACTACTCACGCACCGAGGAGGGAAAGCAATATCCCGTTTTCTGCCGCCGCCATGGCAGCATGGAGGCGGACGAAGAGATCCTGCTCGATTTGAATGCCCTCGCCGAGGGGCACGCGTTCCTGGCGCTCGGCGCCTACGCGGTGAGCGACGACAGCAATTGGCTGGCGTACTCGCTGGACACGACGGGATACCGGCAGTACACGCTGCGAGTGAAGGACCTTCGCACCGGGGCGCTCTCGACCGAGCAGATCGAGCGCACTGGGTCAGTGGTGTGGGCGGCCGACAACCAAACGCTCTTCTACACCACCGAAGATGCGGTCTCGAAACGCTCCGATCGCTTCTGGCGGCATATCGTCGGCGCTACTGAGAGCGAGCTGGTGTTCGAGGAGCGCGACGAGCTCTATGACCTCGCGGCGGGCAAGTCGCTGGACAAGGCGATCATCTTTCTCGGCTCGTACGCCAAGACCTCGAGGGAGATCCGCTACCTGCACGCGGACCAGCCCACGGGCGAGCCGAAAATCACGGTCCCCCGGTCGCCGGGCCACGAGTACGACGTCGATCACTACGAGGGGCAATTCTTCATCACCACGAACAAGGGGGCGAAGAACTTCCAGGTGGTGACGGCACCGATGCACGACCCGTCCGAGGCCAGCTGGAACATCTTCATCCCGCACAATCCGCTCGTGAAGATCGAGTCGCTCTCGTTCTTCAAGGACCACCTCGTCGTGTCGGAGCGGGAAGCCGGGCTGACCCACCTGCGTATCATCCAGATGTCGTCGAAACGCTCGCACCGGGTCGCGGCCGACGAGCCCGATTACACGATGACGCTGGCGGTCAATCCGGAGTTCGAGACCACGACCATCCGGTTTGCCTACCAGTCGATGGTCACGCCCTCGTCGGTGTACGAGTACGACATGAATTCGGGTGAGCGGACGCTGCTCAAGCGTCAGCCCGTCCTCGGCGGCTACGATCCCGCGGAGTTCGGAGCGCAACGCATCTGGGCCCCGGCTCGCGACGGACGGCAGGTGCCGATCTCGCTGGTCTACCAGAAGGGCACGCCACTCGACGGCACCGCGCCGCTTCTGCTCTACGCCTACGGGTCCTACGGCATCTCGATGGCGCCGACATTTTCGTCGGCGCGTCTCAGCCTTCTCGAGCGCGGCGTCATCTTCGCCGTCGCCTACATCCGTGGCGGCGGTGAGCTCGGCGAGGAGTGGCGCGAAGCCGGGCGCATGATGCAGAAGATGAACACGTTCCACGACTTCATCGACTGCGCCGAGTACCTCGTGGAGCATCGTTTCACTTCGTCGGACAAGCTGGTGATACAGGGAGGCAGCGCGGGCGGATTACTCGTCGGGGCGGTGTCCAACATGCGTCCCGAGCTGTTCAAGGCGGTGGTCGCACAGGTACCGTTCGTCGACATCATGAACACCATGCTCGATGCCACGCTGCCGCTGACGACCGCGGAGTATATCGAGTGGGGAAATCCCAACGAGAAGCCGGCGTTCGACTACATGCTGCAGTACTCGCCCTACGACAACATCCGCGCACAGCCGTACCCCGCCATGCTCGTCCACGTGTCGCTCAACGACAGCCAGGTGCCGTACTGGGAAGGTGCGAAGTTCGTGGCCAGGCTGCGCGATCTGAAAACCGATGAGAACCCGGTAGTGCTGAAGACCAACCTGGGGGCGGGGCACGGCGGCGCGTCGGGCCGTTACGACGCGCTCAGGGAGACGGCGTTCACCTACGCGTTCGTGCTCTGGCAGATGACGAAAGAACTCCCGGTTCCCAAAGGAGCAGAATGGGAACCGGGAGCCTGATGGCTGTTAGCTGTTAGCTGACAGCTCTCAGCTGAGAGCTACTTCGGCATCAAGACGGTGTCGATGACGTGAATGACGCCGTTGCTGGCCATCACGTCCGCCTTCGCGACCGTCGCGTTGTCGATCATCACCTTGCCACCCGACGAGGCGATCTTCACGCTCGAACCCTGGACCGTCTTGCCCGACGTCATCTTCACGACCTCCGCCGCCGTCACCTTACCGGCTACCACGTGGTAGGTCAGGATCGCGCGGAGCTTGTCCCGGTTCTCCGGCTTCAGCAGGTTCTCCACTGTCCCGGCTGGCAGCTTCGCAAACGCCGCGTCGGTTGGCGCGAATACCGTGAACGGTCCGGCGCCCTTCAGGGTCTCGACCAGCCCGGCCGCCTGTAACGCGGCCGCGAGGGTCTTGAAGCTGCCCGCCGCCACGGCGGTGTCCACGATGTCCTGCTGTGCGGCGCGCGCCTGGAAGCCGGCGCCAACCGCGATCGTGAGAGCAATGAGGGCCGTGTGAATCATCTGTTTCATGTCTGTCGTCTCTCCTGTTTGAGTGTCAGGATTTGAATTTAAATCAAACACGAGTGAATAAAAGTAAAATACGACTCGATCCTGCAAGTCGATTGCACCGGGAGACAACAGCCGCCGGGATTGTTCACGGAAGGAAAATCGTGCTCTCAGAAACGCTTCAGAAGGGCCTCGACCAGTACGCCATCGGTCCGAAACTGCGCGGCATGCGCCTGAAGAAGAAGATGGGACTGGTCGAACTCGGGCAGCACTCTGGACTCTCCCCGGCATTGCTGTCCAAGATCGAGCGCGGACGGCTGGTGCCGACACTCCCGACGCTCCTGCGGATCGCGCTGGTCTTCAGCGTCGGTCTCGAGCACTTCTTTACTGAGCCGACCAGGCGGCCCACTCTGGCCCTCGTCCGCCGCGCCGAGCGCAAGCGGTTTCCCGACAAGATGGGGAACGACGCACCGGCCTACTTCTTCGAGTCGCTGGACTTCCCGGCGCTCGAGAGGACCATGAACGCGTACTACGTCGAGTTCGAAGACCAGGAGAGCCGGCCGCACCAGCACCAGGGCGACGAATTTCTGTACGTGATCGAAGGCTCGGTCATCGTCACGGCAGGGGATGCCGCGCATACGCTGGATGCAGGCGACGCGATGTACTTCGACGCCTCGGTACCGCACTGGTACCGCAAGACCGGAAAGAAGCACGCGCGTGCCGTCGTGGTGACGTCAGGCCTGGGCCGGTGACGCCTCGCGCAGGTGCCGCGTAAGCATCGCGTTCACCGCTCCGGCGCACTGGATCGTGACGGCGTGCCCGGCATCGGGGATCTCGGTGAAACTGGCGCCTGGAATGGCCGCCGCGAGCGCCCGCCCATATTCAGGACGCGCGATCCGATCGTGCTGCGCGCTCATCACCATCGTCGGAATGCCGGAGAGGGTTGAGAGTTGCGGCGAGACGTCGAACCTCGACATCGCGCGCACCTGCTGCATCACGATCGACGGCTGGTCCGCGAGATCGCGCCCGAACAGGCCCTGTAGGCTGGCGCATAGCTCGTCACGGTCGACGGTGTCGAGATAGCCCGGCGGCATCACGAGTTCAACGAAAGCGTGGCGCCGCATCCTGCGGGTGCCGATCCGGGACCGCAACGCGGTGATGAGCATCGGGATCGAGATCGTGGCTCCCTGTGATCCCTTCAGGAATGTGCAGAGCAGCGAGAGGCTCAGCACGCGCGCCGGCGCCATCAGCGCAACCTTCTGCACGATGAGGCCGCCCATCGAGTGGCCAACGAGGTGGAATTCCTGGAGCCGTTCGACGTCCGCAACGGCCAGGACGTCGGCCGCCATGTCCTCGATGCGCAACGCCCCCGAGGTAATGACGCTCTGGCCGATGCCGCGATTGTCGATCCAGAGGACCGTGTACCGCTCCCGCAGCTCATCGATCTGGGGCCGCCAGCCCTCGCCGATCACGCCGGCTCCCTGCACAAGAATGACGGCCGGGCCCGATCCCGTTTTCCAGTATTGGACTCGCGCGCGGTCAGTCGGAATAGTCGGCACACATGAACTCTACCAGCGGACGAGTTAGCAGGCGGCGCGGATCTTGTAGTTCCCTCTCTCAGGAGGAGACACACCGTGAATAAGGATGAATTCGACGGGAAAGTGGATCAGATAAAAGGCAAAGTCAAGCAGGCTGCCGGTCATCTGACCGACGACGAGCAGTTGCACGACGAGGGTGTCGTGGACGAGGCGTCCGGCGACCTCCAGGAAGGGTTCGGCCGCGGCCGCCGCAAGGTGGGTGAGGCCATCGAGGACCTCGGCGAGAAGCTCAAGCGGTAGACTCGCGCTCGCGGCCATCTTTGAGCGTCAGGCGGTCACCTCGAGGGGGCGCGCCTGGCGCTCGCCCCATATCTTTCCTACCCCACGACCCCAGCGGATCCGAAAAGGTTGCATTCGCAACGGACCTTCTGGTATCTTTGCAAGGTTCTGGTCGGCTCTAGGACACCCTATCTAGAGCCTGACATCAAGCAAGGCGTCCGGCAGGCACGAAGAGCCGAATGCATCGCCCGCAGCGCCCAGAGGGCGCAGCACCCATAACTTTATAGGGTAAGTCAGCTCCAGGTGCCGGGCCGCCGTACGGCGGCTCCTAGGCCTCGAGCAATCAACCGTTTCGGCCCCCGAGCCTTTGGCAAATGGGCCGTATCGCGGTGTTTTCACGTTTTCGCGTGCGCTGCTGCGTGCGCGCTTGCCCGCCGAAGGCCCTTGGGGCGAAGGCGGGGTGGAGTGGTTCGACTGTGCCGACGATCAGCCAGCTAGTCCGGAAGGGGCGCAACAAGGTCATCACCAAGACCAAGAGCCCCGCGCTGCAGGACAGCCCCCAGAAGCGGGGCGTGTGCGTGCGCGTCTTCACCCAGACGCCGAAGAAGCCCAATTCCGCCCTCCGTAAAGTGGCGCGTGTCCGGCTCACCAACGGTATCGAAGTGACCACCTATATCCCGGGCGTGGGCCACAACCTCCAGGAGCACTCGCTGGTGCTGATCCGGGGCGGCCGCGTCAAGGACCTCCCGGGTGTCCGGTATCACGTGGTTCGCGGAACGCTCGACGCCGTCGGCGTCGCGGGCCGCAAGCAGGGTCGTTCGAAGTACGGCGCGAAGCGCCCGAAGTCGTAAGGAAGTTTCAACATGCCTCGCAGACGCGAAGTTCCCAAGCGTGAAGTGCCGATCGATCCGATCTACAGCAGCGCCCTCGTGACCAAGTTCATCAGCACCCTGATGAGCGACGGCAAGCGCAGCACGGCGGAGAAGATCATGTACGCCTCGATGACCTCCATCCAGGAGAAGACGGGCGACGATCCGCTCAAGGTGTTCAAGAAGGCCGTCGAGAACGTCAAGCCGGCGCTCGAAGTGAAGTCGCGCCGCGTCGGCGGCTCGAACTACCAGGTGCCGGTCGAAGTGAATCCCAACCGCCGCCTCTCGCTCAGCCTGCGCTGGCTCGTCGGCTTTGCGCGCTCGCGCGGCGACGGCAAGACGATGGTCGAGAAGCTGACCAACGAGCTGATGGACGCTGCCAATCTCCGCGGTGGCGCGGTCAAGAAGCGCGAAGACGTGCATCGCATGGCCGAAGCCAACAAGGCCTTCGCCCACTATCGCTGGTAATCGACAATGCCTAGGGAAACACCTCTCGCTCGCACGCGCAACATCGGCATCATGGCGCACATCGATGCCGGCAAGACCACTACGACCGAACGCATCCTGTTCTACACGGGCATCACCTACAAGATCGGTGAAGTCCACGAGGGTACGGCGGTCATGGACTGGATGGAGCAGGAACAGGAACGCGGCATCACGATCACGTCAGCCGCGACGACCTGCTTCTGGCGCGAGCACCGCATCAACATCATCGATACGCCCGGTCACGTCGACTTCACCGCCGAGGTGGAGCGCTCGCTGCGCGTGCTCGACGGCGCCGTTGCCGTATTCGACGCCGTCGCCGGTGTCGAGCCCCAGTCCGAGACGGTGTGGCGCCAGGCCGACAAATACCGCGTCCCGCGCATCTGCTTCGTCAACAAGATGGACCGCATCGGTGCGGACTTCAAGCGGACCTTCGAGCAGATCATCAGCAAGCTCGGGGGCAACCCGGTCGCGATCCAGCTGCCGATCGGCAGCGAAGACCGCTTCCTCGGCGTGGTCGATCTCGTTCGCATGAAGGCGATCACCTACAAAGACGAAACGATGGGCGCCGACTACATCGTCGGCGAGATCCCGGCCGACATGCTCGAAGACGCGAAGCACTTCCGCGAGCAGCTGATCGAGAAGGTCAGCGAAGCCGACGACAAGATTCTCGAGAAGTACCTCCACGGCGAGGAGGTCACCGAGGCCGAGATCAAGGCGGCGTTGCGCAAGCGCGTCAACACGTCGGTCCACACGACCGGTGAGACGTCAGAGCCGGCGTTCGTGCCGGTCATCTGCGGGTCCGCGTTCAAGAACAAGGGCGTGCAGCTGCTGCTCGACGCGGTGGTCGATTACCTGCCGTCCCCGATTGACGTGCCGGCAATCAAGGGCTTCAACCCCGACAAGGGTCCCGACGCGATCGTCGAGCGTCCGTCGGCCGACGACGCGCCGTTCTCGGCGCTCGGTTTCAAGATCATGACCGACCCGTTTGTCGGCCAGCTCACGTTCATCCGCGTGTATTCGGGGGTCATGACGGCCGGTTCGACGGTCTTCAATTCGACCAAGCAGAAGTCCGAGCGTCTCGGCCGCCTGCTGAAGATGCACGCGAACAAGCGCGAGGAAATCAAGGAAGTCTACGCCGGTGACATCGCCGCCGCGGTCGGCCTCAAGACGGTGACCACCGGCGACACGATCTGCGACGAGAAGAACCCGGTGGTGCTCGAGTCGATGAGCTTCCCCGAGCCGGTGATCTCGCTCGCGATCGAGCCGAAGACCAAGGCGGACCAGGAAAAGCTCGGTCATGGCCTCGGCAAGCTGATGGCGGAAGACCCGACCTTCCGCGTCAAGACGGACCAGGCCACCGGCGAAGTCGTCATCGCCGGCATGGGCGAGCTGCACCTCGAGATCATCGTCGACCGCCTGAAGCGCGAGTTCAGCGTCGAAGCGACGGTCGGCCGTCCGCAGGTGGCTTATAAGGAAACGCTGACCCGTCCCGCCGACGGCGAGATGAAGTACGCCAAGCAGACTGGCGGCCGCGGTCAGTACGGGCACGTGAAGATTCACCTGTATCCCGGCGAAGCGGGTACCGGCTACATCTTCGAGAACAAGACGACCCAGGGCTCCATTCCGAAGGAGTTCATCAAGCCGGTCGACGAAGGCATCAAGGAAGCGCTCACGCGCGGCGTGCTGGCCGGCTACCCGGTGGACGACGTCCGCATCGAGCTCTACGACGGTTCGTACCACGATGTCGACTCGTCGGAAATGGCGTTCAAGATCGCCGGTTCGATGGCGTTCCAGGACGCCGCGAAGAAGGCCAAGCCCGTGCTGCTCGAGCCGGTGATGCGCGTCGAAGTCGTCGTGCCGAAGGAGCACATGGGCGACGTCATGGGCAACCTGTCGAGCCGGCGCGGCGCGATCCAGTCGCAGGAAGACCGCGGCGGCACGCAGATCATCAACGCCCGCGTGCCGTTGTCGGAAATGTTCGGCTACGCGACCGACCTCCGTTCACGGACGCAGGGCCGCGCGACCTACTCGATGCATTTCGATCGCTACGAGCCGGCGCCGAACCACGTCAGTGAAGAAGTCGTCGCCCGCATGCAGGGGAAAGCGTAAATAGTTATGGCATCACCATTCAGTGACAAGATCCGCATCCGCCTCAAGGCCTACGACAGCCGGGTGCTGGATCAGTCGACGACCGAGATCGTGGACACGGCCCGCCGCACCGGTGCGCGGCTGGCGGGGCCGATCCCGCTCCCGACCGACAAGAACAAGTGGACCGTCCTGCGTTCGCCGCACGTCGACAAGAAGTCGCGCGAGCAGTTCGAGCTCCGGACGCACAAGCGCCTGATCGACATCTTCGAGCCGACGCCGCAGACCGTTGACGCCCTCATGAAGCTGGACCTCCCGGCTGGTGTGGACGTTGAGATCAAGGCGTTCGGGAAGGAGCACAAGTAGCTATCAGCTATTAGCTCTTAGCTATCAGCCGCGTCACGGCTGAAGCGAGACGGAGCTGATAACTGAAGCTGAAAGCTGAGAGCTGAAACTATGCTCACAGGAATCATGGGAAGCTGGGCATGACCCAGGTGTTCGCCGCCGACGGCACGGTCGTGCCGGCGACGATCATCAAGGCCGGCCCGTGCGTGGTCGTCCAGGCCAAGACCGCGCAGGCCGACGGCTACGAAGCCGTCCAGGTCGGTCTCGTCGAGGATCGTCCGTCGCGCGAGAACAAGCCGCAGGCCGGGCACTTCAAGAAGGCCGGCGTACCGCCGACCCGCATCCGCCGCGAGCTGAAGGTGGCCAAGGGCGCCGAAGCGCCGAAGGCCGGCGACCAGGTCCTCGTGAACAACGTGTTCAACAGCGGCGACCGCGTCGACGTCATCGGGGTCAGCAAGGGCAAGGGGTTCCAGGGCGTCATGAAGCGTCACAACTTCAGCGGCGGCGCGGCGACCCACGGCTCGATGTTCCACCGCGCGCCCGGCTCGATCGGCGCCTCGTCGTACCCCTCGCGCGTCATCAAGGGCATGCGCGCTCCGGGCCACATGGGCAGCGACCGCGTCACGGTGCGGAACCTGAAGATCGTCCAGATCGACACCGACAACAACATCCTCGTGATCCGCGGCGCCGTTCCCGGCGCGCCCGGTGGTTACGTGGTCGTCCGCAAGGCGATCGCGGCCAAGCCGGAACCGCAGATTCAGCACGAGAAGGCCGGTAAGGTCACGGTCGCCAAGAAGGCAAAGAAGTAGCTCTCAGCCATCAGCTCTCAGCTATCAGCCGGATCCCGGCAGTAGCGGCGAGCTGAAAGCTGACAGCTGAAAGCTGATAGCCATGAAACTAGACATCGTCAACGGACAGAACGAGAAGGTCGGCGCGCTGGAGCTCAACGAAGAGATCTTCGGCGGGCGCATCAAGACCGATCTCATCTGGGAATCGGTCGTCCAGCAGAACGCGGCCGAGCGCCGCGGCACGCACGCGACCAAGAACCGCGCCCTCGTCAGCGGCGGCGGTATCAAGCCCTACAAGCAGAAGGGCACCGGCCGTCCGCAGGTTGGCTCGAGCCGCACCCCGCTCTGGCGCAAGGGCGGCACCGTGTTCGGCCCGCAGCCCCGCAGCTACGAGTACGACCTGCCGAAGAAGGTGCGCGTCGGTGCGCTGCGCGCCGCGATCGCCGCGAAGGTGGCCGATGGCACGCTGATCGTGGTCGACCGGCTCGCGTCCGACGACCGCAAGACCAAGGCAACCGTCGCGCTGTTCGGGCGCCTCGGCATCAGCGGCAAGACGCTGGTCATCGACGTCAAGCCCGACGAGGGCTTCGCGCTGTCAGCGCGCAACATCGCCGGCGTGCGGATCGTGCAGAGCTCGCGCGTGACCGCGCGTGACGTGATGGACACCAAGCACGTCGTGGCCACCAAGGACGCGCTCGAAAAGCTCCAGGAAGCGCTGGGTTAATCAATGAAACTGACAGAAATCATCCGGCGACCCCTGATCACCGAGAAGACGACGACGGCGCGCGAAGGCGCGCGGACGATCGTGTTCGAGGTCGCGTCGGGCGCCACGAAGATCGACATCAAGCGCGCGGTCGAGAAGCTGCTCGGCTCCAAGGTCGAGGGTGTCCGCACCGCGATCGCGCACGGCAAGTTCAAGCGCCAGGGCAAATTCATCGGCCAGCGTTCCGACTGGAAGAAGGCCTACGTGAAGCTGCGCGACGGGGAAAAGATCCCCGAGTTCCTCGAAGGCGCCTAAGGACGTAACGATGCCTATTAAAAAGTACAAGCCCACGTCCCCCGCCCGGCGGTACCACACCGTCCAGGTGAACGACGACATCACCCAGACGACGCCGTATCGTCCGCTGACCGAGCCGCTCAAGAAGAGCGGCGGTCGCAACAACCACGGTGAGCTGACGTCCTGGTGGCGCGGCGGTGGTCACAAGCGGAACTACCGGATCATCGACTTCAAGCGCGACAAGGCCGGCATCCCGGCGACGGTCTCGACGATCGAGTACGACCCGAACCGTTCGTCGCGCATCGCGCTGCTGACCTACGCGGACGGCGAGAAGCGCTACATCATCCAGCCGCTCGGCATCAAGGTCGGCGACACGATCGTGTCCGGCGAGACGGTCGACATCCTGCCGGGTAACGCGCTGCCGCTGAAGAACATTCCGCTCGGCACCCAGATCCACAACGTGGAGCTGAAGCCGGGCAAGGGCGGGCAGATCGCGCGCAGCGCCGGGTCGTCGGTGCAGCTGGTGGCCAAGGACGGCGAATACGCCTCCGTGAAGATGCCGTCGGGCGAGATCCGCAAGATCAACGTGGACTGCCTGGCGACCATCGGCCAGGTCGGCAACATCGACCACGAGAACATTTCGATCGGCAAGGCGGGCCGCAGCCGCTGGATGGGCAAGCGTCCGCACGTGCGCGGCGTCGCCATGAACCCGGTCGACCACCCGCTCGGTGGTGGTGAAGGCAAGACGTCGGGCGGACGTCACCCGGTGTCGCCGTGGGGCATGCCGACCAAGGGCTACAAGACGCGGAACCGCAAGAGCACGGACCGCTTCATCGTTACGCGGAGACAGAAATAATGTCCAGGTCACTGAAGAAGGGTCCGTTCGTGGACGTTCCGCTCCTCGAGAAGATCGAAGGGCTGAATCGTGCGAACGAGAAGAAGGTCATCAAGACCTGGTCGCGGCGCTCGACCGTGATTCCCGAGATGGTCGGGCACACCGTCGCCGTGCACAACGGCCGGAAGTTCATCCCGGTCTACATCACCGAGAACATGGTCGGCCACAAGCTCGGTGAGTTTGCTCCCACCCGCACGTTCAAGGGGCACACGACCAAGAGCGACAAGGCGGCCTCGGTCGCGCCGGGAGCGAAGGGTTAGTCATGGCAGTCCAGGCACACGCAACAGCGAAGTACATCCGCACCTCCGCCCAGAAGGCGGGGCTGGTGCTCGAACTGATCCGCGGCCGTGACGTCAACACGGCGCTCGCGACCTTGAAGTTTGCCCGTAAGGGTGTGGCGCGTGACATCGAGAAGGTGCTGCGGTCGGCGATCGCGAACGCGACCCAGAAGGACGGCTTCGGCGGCGACGTCGAGCGGCTGTTCGTCAACGCGTGCTACGCGAACCAGGGCCCGTCGCAGAAGCGGATCCGCCCGGCCCCGATGGGCCGCGCCTTCCGCGTCGTCAAGCGCACGGCGCACCTGACCGTTGAAGTGACCGAGCGGCCCTCGAAGGTCAGCGCGGCTCCGGCCGTCGATGGGGCGCCCAAGCGTGCCCGCGGCGCCAAGCCGAAGACGGCGCCGAAGAGCACGCCGAAGCCGAAGGCGAAGGCCGGCAAAACGACAACAGCGAAGAAGAGCCGCGCCGCCGCGGCCACGGAGTAAGCACCAGCATGGGTCAGAAAGTTCATCCGCACGGCTTCCGCCTCGGGTTCAACAAGACGTGGCGCTCGCGCTGGTTCGCCGACAAGGACTACGCCAAGCTGCTCCACGAGGACCTGAAGCTGCGTGACACGCTGAAGAAGCGCTTCGCGCACGCCGGGGTCTCGAAGATCGAGATCGAGCGTGCCGCCAACAAGCTGAAGATCGACATCCACACCTCGCGCCCCGGCATCATCATCGGCCGCAAGGGGACGGAAGTCGACAAGCTGAAGCAGGAGATCCAGAAGAAGACCAACCGCGAGGTCTTCATCAACATCCAGGAGATCCAGAAGCCGGAGCTCGACGCGCAGCTGATCGGCGAGTCGGTCGCGATGCAGCTCGAAAAGCGCGTGGCGTTCCGCCGGGCGATGCGCAAGGCGGTCGAGTCGGCGCTGCGCTTCGGCGCGCGCGGCATCAAGGTCCGCGTGTCGGGGCGCCTGAACGGTGCCGAGATCGCGCGCTCCGAGTGGTACCTGCACGGCCAGTTGCCGCTGCAGACGCTGCGCGCCGACATCGACTACGGCTTCGCGGAAGCGTTCACGACCTACGGCGCGATCGGCGTCAAGGTGTGGCTCTACAAGGGTGAGCGGCTGGTGCCGCGGGTCGGGCGCGAAGAAGACTACCGGACGCCGCGCCGGCCTGATCGCCCGATGAATCGGTAGGAGTTAGCGGACGCGACGAGGTTCGCGCGTCCGAATGAGGGCTTCCAGCCGCCGGCTTCAGCTGGAGGCCTGTAGAAGCTGGGAACTGGTAGCTGGTAGCTGAGAGCTACAAGGGACAACGATCATGTTGATGCCGAAGAAAGTCAAGTATCGGAAGCAGCAGCGCGGCCGCATGACGGGCAAGGCGTGGCGCGGCTCCGACGTGTCGTTCGGCGACTACGGGTTGAAGGCGATGGAGCCGTGCTGGATGACGGCGCGGCAGATCGAGGCGGCGCGCGTGGCGATGACGCGCTTCGTGAAGCGCGGCGGCAAGATCTGGATCCGCGTGTTCCCCGACAAGCCGATCACCAAGAAGCCGCAGGAAACCCGAATGGGTAAGGGTAAGGGCGCCCCGGAAGAGTGGGTGTGCGTGGTCCGGCCCGGGAAGATCCTGTTCGAGATGGAAGGCGTTCCTGAGAAGGACGCGCGGGAAGCGATGCGGCTGGCGGCAGCGAAGCTGCCGATCAAGACCAAGTTCGCGACCCGGTTTGCCGAGGAGAGAGCGTCATGAAGGTGGCCGAAGTTCGTGACCTGGCCGTCGACGATCTGCGGCAGCGCGTGAAGGAGCTCGACGATCAGCTCTTCCGCCTGCGGATCCAGAAGTCGATGGGACAGATCGAAGCGGCAGGGAAACTCAAGGCACTGCGGCGCGATCTCGCCCGCGTGCAGACCGTGCTGCGCGAGAAGGAGACGGCATAGTGGCTACGAAGGCACCCGTCACTGGCGTTGTCGTCAGCGACAAGATGGACAAGACGGTGAAGGTCGCAATCGAGCGCCAGATCCGCGACGCGCTCTACGGCAAGACACAGCGCCGGACCTCGACATTCCTTGCCCACGACGAAACGAATGAGGCGAAGGTCGGGGACCGCGTCTCGATCGCCGAGACCCGTCCGCTCAGCCGCCGCAAGCGCTGGGTCGTGACGAGCATCGTCGAGAAAGCCAAGCAGATCTAGGAGACCACCATGATCCAGATGCAGTCAGTGCTCGACGTGGCGGACAACTCCGGAGCCCGCAAGATCGCGGTGATCCAGCCGCTCGGCGGCTCCACCGGCCGGTATGCGCGGCTCGGCGACCTCGTCACCGCCTCGGTGAAGGAAGCGACGCCGGACGGTACCGTGAAGAAGGGGCAGGTCGTCAAGGCGGTCATCGTGCGCACGCGCAAGGAGCAGCGCCGCAAGGATGGCAGCTACATCCGGTTCGACCGCAACGCGGCGGTGCTGGTCAACGACAACAACGAGCCGATCGGGACGCGCGTGTTCGGTCCCGTGGCCCGCGAACTTCGCGAGCGCCGGTTCATGAAGATTATTTCGCTCGCACCGGAAGTGCTCTAGATAGCCGTCAGCTATCAGCCCTCAGCTCTCAGCTGAGTGCACTGATAGCTGAAAGCTGAAAGCTGAAAGCTATAAATGTCGAGATTAGCTACACCGATTAGGAAGAACGACAACGTCGTCGTGACGACCGGCAAGGATCGCGGCAAGCGCGGGCGCGTCGTGCGCCTGGTGCCCGAGAAGAACCGCCTCGTCGTCGAGGGCGTGAACATCATCAAGCGCCACACGCGGCCCAATCCGCAGAAGAACGTCAAGGGCGGCGTGGTCGAGCGCGAGGCACCGCTGCACGCCTCGAACGTCCAGATCGTCTGCCCGGAGTGCGGCAAGCCGACCCGGATCGGCAAGAAGGTCCTGGATGACGGACGGAAAGTGCGCGTCTGCCGCAAGTGCGATGGAGTGCTAGACAAATGAGCCGCCTCAAGGAACGTTACGAAGCAGAAGTGATCCCGGCGCTCAAGAAAGAGTTCGGGTACGGCAATGTGATGGCGATCCCGAAGATCGAGAAGATCGTCGTCAACATGGGTCTCGGCGAAGCGACGCAGAACGCGAAGATCGTCGACACCGGCGCCGACGAGGTCGGCAAGATCACGGGGCAGAAGCCGGTGGTGACCCGCGCGAAGAAGTCGATCGCGCAGTTCAAGGTCCGCCAGGGCATGCCGATCGGCACGATGGTGACGCTGCGCGGCGAGCGCATGTGGGACTTTCTGGACCGCCTGATCTCGGTGGCGCTGCCGCGCGTGCGCGACTTCCGCGGTGTCTCGCCGAAGGGCTTCGACGGCCGCGGCAACTACACGCTCGGCCTCAAGGACCAGCTGCTGTTCCCCGAGATCGACTACATGAAGGTCGACAAGGCGCGCGGCATGAACATTTCCGTTGTGACGACGGCCAAGAGCGACGAGGAGTCGCGCAAGCTGCTGCAGCTGCTTGGCATGCCGTTCCGCACCCAGTAGGCACGAAGGACAGTAATCGAACATGGCCACGACCGCGAAAATCGCCAAAGAAGCCAAGACGCCGAAGTTCAAGATCCGGCTGCGGAACCGCTGCAACCGTTGCGGCCGGCCCCGCGCCTACATGCGCAAGTTCGCGCTGTGCCGCCTGTGCTTCCGCAAGCTCGCCCACGAGGGCGACATTGCAGGCGTGACGAAGAGTAGCTGGTAATGTCCAGCTGGTAGCGCGCCACGTGCCAGGGCCGCCGGTCATGCGGCGCGGGCATACGAGCACGCAGACATAGACATCGCAGGTAAGAAGGTTTAGAGAGATATGACTGATCCCATCGCAGACATGCTGGCGCGCATCCGCAACGCGACCCTGGCGCGCCACACGCGCGTCGACATGCCGTCCTCGCGGCTGAAGGTCGAGATCGCGAAGATCCTCCAGCACGAAGGCTACATCCAGTCCTTCAGCGTGCAAGAGCCCGAGGGCGATCGCGTCCAGGCCCAGCTCCGGGTGTTCCTGAAGTACGGTCCGCGCGGCGAGCGCGTGATCACCGGTATCGAGCGGGTCAGCCGTCCGGGTCGCCGCGTCTACTTCGGCCGTGACAATGTGCCGGAAGTGCTCGCCGGTCTCGGCACCGCCATCCTCACGACGTCACGCGGAGTCATGACCGGCCGGCAGGCCGTCAAGGCCGGCGTCGGCGGCGAAGTTCTCTGCAACGTCTGGTAACGAGTCATGTCAAGAATCGGCAAGAAAATCATCGCGATCCCGAAGGGCGTCAAGATCGACGTCCAGCCCGGCGCCGTTGAAGTGCAGGGCCCGAAGGGCAAGCTCCGGCAGGCGCTGCCGGACGGCATCGGCTTCGAGGTCCAGGGCGACCACCTGCAGGCGCACCTGCTGCGCGAGGACCCGGAGCTCGGCAAGTTCCACGGCCTGGCCCGCAGCCTCGTCGCCAACGCCGTGCTCGGCGTCACCGAGGGCTTCAAGAAGGAGCTCGATATCGTCGGCGTCGGCTACCGCGCGGAGTTGAAGGGCAAGCAGGTGCACTTCGCACTGGGCTACTCGCACCCCGTGGTGTTCGATGTGCCGGCCGGCATCGACGTGACGATCGAGAAGCAGACCCACATCACCGTGACTGGCATCGACCGCCAGGCCGTCGGCCAGGTGGCTGCCAACATCCGCCGCCTGCGCAAGCCGGATCCCTACAAGCAGAAGGGCGTGCGCTACACCGGTGAAGTTCTGAAGAAGAAGGCCGGAAAGACGGGGGCCAAGTAGCTATGAAGATCACAAATACGAAGGATCGCCGGAAGCGCATTTCGCTGCGGCAGCGGAAGCGGATTTCGGGCACGGCGGAACGGCCGCGCCTGCGCGTCTTCCGCAGCGTCTCGCACATCTACGTCCAGGTGATCGACGACGCGACGGGCACGACGCTCGCCTCGGCGGCGAGCACGGAAGCGGCGATCAAGGGCCAGGCTGCGAGCGGCACCCGCGGCGGCAATGTCGCCGGGGCACAGGCGCTCGGCAAGACCATCGCCGAACGGCTGATCGCCAAGGGCATCAAGCGCGTGGTGTTCGATCGCGGCGGCTATCTGTATCACGGCCGGATTCGCGCGGTGGCGGATGCGGCTCGCGAGGCAGGGCTGGAATTCTAAGTAGCCATCAGCCATCAGCCATCAGCTCTTGAGAGCTGAAAGCTGAGAGCTGAAAGCTGAAAGCTGAAAGCTAAACATATGTTTGATACTCGCGAAAAGATCGACGCCGCACAGCTCGACCTGAAAGATACGGTCGTCAACATCAGCCGCGTCACCAAGGTCGTCAAGGGCGGCAAGAACCTGAGCTTCAGCGCGCTGGTCGTCCTCGGCGACGGTCACGGCGTGGTCGGCTTCGGGATCGGCAAGGCGAAGGAAGTGCCGTCGGCCATCAAGAAGGGCATCGAGGCGGCGAAGAAGTCGCTGATCCGTGTGCCGCTCAACGGCACGACCGTGCCGCACCCGGTGCTCGGCCGCTTCGGCGCCGGCCAGGTGCTGCTCAAGCCGGCGCCGGAAGGCACCGGCATCATCGCCGGCGGTGGCGTCCGCGCGGTGGTGGAGTCGTGCGGGATCTCGAACGTGCTGACCAAGTCGATCGGTTCGGCCAACCCGCACAACGTGGTGCGGGCGACCTTCCAGGCGCTCAGCGAGCTGCGCGACCCGCGCCTCGTGCGCCGCCTGCGCGGCATGGCCGAGGACGAAGCGGAGCACGAGACCGACACCCGGAAGACCGAGACGGCGGTGGCCAATGGCTAACAAGCGCGGACCGAAGAACGCCGAAGGCAAGCGCGTCAAGGTGACGCTCGTCAAGAGCCCGATCGGCTTCAACAAGAGTCAGGCGAAGGTGGTCATGGGCATGGGCCTCCGGCGCATCGGCCACAGCGTGGAGCTCCTCGATACGGATGCCGCGCGCGGCATGATCCTCAAAGTTCGTCACCTCGTGACGGTGGAATAGACCATGAACCTTTCAGATCTGCGCCCGCCGAAGGGCGCCAAGCATTCGAAGAAGCGCGTCGGCCGCGGCCAGGGCTCCGGCCAGGGCGTGCAGGCGGGCCGCGGCCACAAGGGCGCGAAGTCGCGTTCGGGCTTCAAGAACAAGCGCGGGTTCGAAGGCGGCCAGATGCCGCTGCACCGCCGCGTGCCGAAGCGCGGCTTCAACAACATCTTCCGCGAGGAATTCGATGTCGTGAACCTCGACACGCTCTCAGAGCGTTTTGAGAAGGGCACCGAGATCACGCCCGCGTTGCTCGAAGAGCGTGGCATCGTCAGCCGCGGTCAGCGCATCAAGATCCTGGGCCGCGGTGACGTGACCAAGGCCCTGACGGTGCGGGCCCACAAATTCAGCGGCAAGGCCGCCGAGAAGATCGCTGCCGCGGGCGGCACGGTCGAGGTGCTGGCGTAATCATGCTCGACAGCCTGAAGAACATCTTCGCTGTCGCTGACCTGCGCAAGCGCGTGCTGTTCACGCTCGGCCTGCTGGCCGTGTACCGCATCGGCAGCAAGATCCCGACGCCAGGCATCAACCCCGAGGCGTTGTCGCAGCTGATGCAGAGCGCGAGCAGCGGCGTGTTCGGCCTCTACGACATGTTCTCAGGGCAGAACCTGTCGCAGATGACGATCTTTGCGCTGGGCATCATGCCGTATATCAGCGCGTCGATCATCCTGCAGCTGTTGACGGTGGTGTGGCCGTACCTCGAGCGCCTGTCGAAGGAAGGCGAGCTCGGTCGCCGCAAGATCACCCAGTACACGCGCTACGGAACGATCGTGCTGGCAGTGGTACAGGCCTTCGGCATTGCGATTTTCCTCGAGCGGAATACCGACATTGCCGGCGGACTGCCGCTCGTTTACAACGCCGGCTGGGGCTTCCGTCTCATGACGGTGCTGACGCTGACGACGGGCACCGCGTTCGTGATGTGGCTCGGCGAGCAGATCACCGAGCGCGGCATCGGCAACGGCATGTCGCTGATCATCTACGCCGGCATCGTCGTCGGTCTGCCGAGCGCGGTGTTTGTGACCCTGGACCAGATGCGGACCGGCCAGATCGGCGCGCTGACCCTGGTCGTCCTGGTGGTGGTGATGGCGGCGGTGATTGCCGCGATCGTCTTCGTCGAACGCGGCCATCGGCGCGTGACGGTGCAGTATGCCAAGCGGGTCGTCGGGCGTCGTCAGTATGGCGGCTCGAGCACGCACATCCCGCTGAAGGTGAACACGGGCGGCGTCATCCCCGTCATCTTCGCGTCGTCGATCCTGGCGTTCCCGGCGACGTTCGCGCCGATGTTCGACGTGACCAGCCCCTGGCGCCGGGCGCTCGACCAGATCGGCATGGGCATGCCGCTGCATGACCTGCTGTATGTGGCCGGCATCATCTTCTTCTGCTACTTCTACACCGCGATCATCTTCAATCCGGATGACGTGGCCGAGAACATGCGGAAGTACGGCGGATTCATTCCCGGCATCCGGCCAGGAAAGCGGACCGCCGAGCACATCGACACCATCCTGACGCGCATCACGCTCGTCGGTGCGGTGTACCTCGCGATTGTCGCGATCATTCCGCAGTTCCTGATGACCGGGTTCAAGGTGAACCAGATCCCGGTGATCGGCGAGCGGATGTATGCGGTGCTGCCGCGGTTCTTCACCGACGGCCTTGGTGTCACGTTCTTCTTCGGCGGCACGTCGCTGCTGATCATCGTCGGTGTCGCGATGGACACCGTCCAGCAGATCGAGTCGCAGCTGATCATGCGGCACTACGACGGCTTCATGAAGAAGACGCGTATCCGCGGACGGCGCGGGTAACCACGTGGCTCATGGTGTGGAGTCGCCGGCCTTGAACATCGTGATGCTCGGCCCCCCGGGGGCCGGCAAAGGTACGCAGGCGCAGCGCCTCGCGACCGGACACGCGCTGCCCAAGATTTCGACCGGCGACATTCTGCGCGAGGCGGTGCAGGCCGGGACCGAGATGGGGCTTGCCGCCAAGGTGACGATGGAAGCCGGCAACCTGATCGGCGACGACGTGATGATCGGGATCGTGAAGGAGCGGCTCGACCGCCCCGATGCGCGGGTTGGGTTCGTGCTCGACGGCTTTCCGAGGACGGTGGTCCAGGCCGCTGCACTCGACAATATGGTGGACGGCCGCGGCCCGCTGGTGGTGCTGGATATCGTGGTCCCGGAAGACGTTCTCGTCCGCCGGCTGGCAACGCGGCGGATCTGCAGCAAGTGCGGAGTCAACGCGGCGGTCGAGTGGACGGGCAACTGCCAGGCCTGCGGTGGCACGCTGGTGGCGCGAATTGACGACGGTGTCGAGATCGTGCGCGAACGGTTGAAGGTGTTCCTGCGGCAGACCAAGCCGCTCGTGGATTACTACTCGACGCGCTCGACCTTCAGGTCAATCGACGGGAATCAGCCGCCCGACGTGGTGACGGCCAAGATCAAGTCGGCACTCGACGAGGCGGCACGGAGCGCGGCGCTGTGATTGTCTGCAAGTCGCCGGCGGAGATCGAGAAGATGCGTGCGGCCAGCGTCCTGGTCGCAGACGTTCTCGAAGAGATTGCCGCGATGGTGGCCCCGGGCGTGTCGACGCTGGACCTCGACGCGGCGGCCGAGCGGCTGGTGCGGGATGCCGGCGCGCAGCCGGCGTTCAAGGGCTACCGCGGCTACCCGAACACGATCTGTGCGTCGGTGAACGAGCAGGTGATCCACGGGATCCCCTCGAAGCAGCCGCTGGCGGTCGGCGACATCATCTCGCTCGACATGGGCGTGAAGATGAACGGGTTTTTCGGCGACTCGGCCGTCACGGTGCCGGTCGGCGCGATTCCGGAACAGGCGGCGGAGCTGCTCCGGGTGACGCGTGAATCGCTCGAGAAGGGTATCGAGCAGGTGCGGTTGGGCGGGCGGGTGTCGGACATCGGCCACGCGATCCAGGCGCACGTCGAGGCCCACGGATTTTCGGTCGTGCGCGAGTTCGTCGGACACGGCATCGGCGCCTCGCTGCACGAGGATCCGCAGATTGCCAACTACGGCGAGCCCGGACGCGGGCCGCGCCTGGCCGAGGGCATGACGCTCGCGATCGAGCCAATGGTGAACGTCGGCAAGCCGGGTGTGAAGATGCTGGCGGACGGGTGGACCGCGGTGACCCGCGACGGCAGCCTGTCAGCGCACTTCGAGCACACGGTGGCGGTCACCAAGAGTGGACCCCTGGTGCTGACGCGGGCGGCGAGCCGGGTTCGGTGAGCGGCCGGCCGCAAGTGAGAACGAGTGAAGTCCGGCGGCGGCGATAAAGAGATAGACCCGAGGGACGACGGCTCGGGGACGGTACTCGGCACAGTGACGGAAGCGTTGCCGAGCGGGTTGTATCGGGTGGTGATCGATCGGCAGCGGCAGGTCACGGCACACGCGCCGGGCGGACCGGGCCGGACGTTCATCCGGGTGCTCATCGGCGACACGGTCAGACTGGAGCTTTCGCCGCGCGATCTGACGCGGGGAAGAATTGTGGGAGTCGTAAGACAATGAAAGTTCGAGCGTCGGTGAAGAGAATTTGTGACAAGTGCAAGGTGGTCCGCCGCCGCGGCGTGGTGCGCGTGATCTGCACGAATCAGAAGCACAAGCAGAGGCAGGGGTAAGCAATGGCACGTATCGCTGGTGTTGATCTTCCGCGGACCAAGCGGATCGAAATCGGGCTGACCTACATCTACGGGATCGGCCGCAAGCGTTCAGGTGACATCCTGACCGAGGCGGGCGTCAGCCCGGACATCCGGATCAAGGATCTGTCGGAAGACGACGTCCGGAAGATCAGCCGCGTGATCGAGGAGCAGGGGCGCGTTGAAGGAGACCTCCGCAAGGAGATCTCGATGAACATCAAGCGGCTGATGGAAATCGGCAGCTGGCGCGGCCTGCGTCACCGGCGCAACCTGCCGGTTCGCGGTCAGCGGACCAAGACCAACGCGCGCACGCGCAAGGGTCCGCGCAAGGGCGCGGTCGCCAAGAAGAAGACGGTATAAGAGCTGTCAGCTGACAGCTATCAGCCGCCAGCACATCGCTGGGGCATGACAGGCTGAGAGCTGAAGGCTGAGAGCTGAGAGCTAAAAAGATATGGCAAAGAACGACGCGGTAGACCCGACAGCACCAGGCGGCGAAGGCGGCGGCAAGAAGCCGGCCGGACGCCCGAAGAAGAAGGCCTTCAAGAAGCGCGGCGAGAAGCGCGTCGTGCACCACGGCTTCGCGCACATCCAGGCCTCCTTCAACAACACGATCATCACGATCACCGATGCCGAAGGCGCGGTGGTGGCGTGGTCGAGTGCCGGCGGCATCGGCTTCAAGGGTTCGCGAAAGGGCACGCCATTCGCGGCGACCCAGGCAGCCATTTCTGCCGGCAATTCGGCCAAGGCGATCGGCATGCGCAGCGTCGAGGTGCGGGTCAAGGGACCAGGCGCCGGGCGCGAATCGGCGATCCGCGCGCTGCAGACGATCGGCATCGAGGTGAAGTCGATCCGCGACGTCACGCCGATTCCGCACAATGGTTGCCGGCCGCCTAAGAGACGGCGGGTCTGACGCTGACGCCGCACACTCCCAACCTCCAACTTCCAACCGCCAAATTGGGAGCTCTTGGAAATTGGGCGTTGAGCAGTTGGAAATTGACAAGGTTTTAAGGAAAAAGAATGGCACGTTACATCGGTCCTGTTTGCCGGCTTTGCCGGCGCGAAGGCATGAAGCTGTTCCTCAAGGGAGAGCGCTGCTACACGGAGAAGTGCGCGATCGAAAAGCGCAACCTGCCGCCAGGCCAGCACGGCAAGCTGCGCAAGGCCAAGATGGTTGGCTACGGCGTGCAGCTGCGTGAGAAGCAGAAGGTCAAGCGCATCTACGGCGTGCTCGAGAACCAGTTCCGCCGCTACTTCGAGATGGCGGATCGCACCCGCGGCATCACCGGCGAGACGCTGCTGCAGCTGCTCGAGCGCCGCTTCGACAACGTCATCTACCGGCTCGGGCTCGCGACCTCGCGCGCACAGGCACGGCAGCAGATCCGTCACGGCCACTTCCTGATCAACGGCAAGAAGGTCGACATCCCGTCCTACTCGATGAAGGCGGGCGAGACGATCACCGTTCGCGCCACCAGCGCCCAGAACGCGTCGATCGTCCACGCGATGGAAGAGGTCAAGGGCCGCGGCATCCCCGAGTGGCTCCAGTTCGACTCCGGCCAGCTGACCGGCCGCGTCCAGTCGCTCCCGACCCGCGAGCAGATCAACCTGCCCGTCCAGGAACAGCTCATCGTCGAGCTTTATACGCAAGTAGTAGGGGCCGTTCGAGAACGGCCACGGTGACGCTCGACGTCGCGCCGGGTTGTTTGAACGATCGGTCACGGGGCGGTTCGCGAACCGCTTCCATAACAGAGCTCCCTGCCCGCAGCCAACCCAGACCTGCGGTGGGAGGCGGGGAGCGTAACGGCAGGTCTGGCGCGCGTTCAGTTTCGAGCGCGTGAACGAAAGGAAGATAGCGATGCTCTGGAAAGGTTTTCAGCGGCCCAAGCGGCTCGAGTTCGAGCGCGAGACCCTCAACGACCGGTTCGGGCGCTTCTACGCGCAGCCGTTCGAGCGCGGCTTCGGCACCACGATCGGTAACGCCATGCGCCGCGTGCTGCTGTCGTCGATCGAAGGCGCGGCCGTCACGGCCGTCAAGATCGACGGCGTGCTCCACGAGTTCTCGCCGATCCCGGGCGTGGTCGAAGACGCCACCGACATCATCCTGAACATCAAGCAGGTACCCCTGAAGATGCACAGCGATGCGGTCAAGACGCTGTATCTGAACATCACGAAGCCCGGCGAAGTCCGCGCCCGTGATATCCAGACCGACGCGGACGTGGAAATCCTCGAGCCGGATGCGCACGTTGCCACGGTGGCCGACGGTGGCAAGCTGGTCATGGAGATGCGCGTGAAGCGCGGCCGCGGCTACGTCTCGGCCGACAAGAACTTCGATGAGGATCTCGGCATCGGCTGGATCCCGATCGACTCCGTGCACTCGCCGATCAAGAAGGTCAACTACCTGGTCGAAGCGGCTCGTATCGGTCAGAACACCGACTACGACAAGCTGACGATCGACGTGTGGACCAACGGCTCGGTGACCCCGCGCGACGCCGTGTCGCTGTCGTCGAAGCTGATCCGGGATCACCTGAGCATCTTCGTGAACCTCGAAGATGTCGCCGAGATGCAGGCCGAAGGCGGCGGCGATCAGCCGCGCTCGGCGTCCAACGAGAATCTCGACAAGAGCGTCGAGGAGCTGGAGCTGTCGGTGCGCTCCTACAACTGCCTGAAGAACGCCAACATCAGGACCATCCGTGAGCTCGTCCAGAAGACCGAGGGCGAGATGCTGAAGACGAAGAACTTCGGCCGGAAGTCGCTGAACGAGATCAAGGAAATCCTGACGACCATGGGGCTCAGCCTCGGTATGCGTCTCGACCAGGGCGCCGCCGCGACCCAGGATTAGTTCGGCAGGATCAGTTCGAACAAGGACAAGAAGTCATGCGTCACAGAACCAGTCACCGGAAACTCGGCCGCGTCACGGAGCATCGCATTTCGATGCTGCGTAACCAGGCGACCGATCTGCTGCGTTACGAGCGGATCGAGACGACGGTGCCGAAAGCCAAGGAGCTTCGGCCGTTTGTCGAGCGGATCATCAGCATCGCCAAGCGCGGCCTCGCCGCCGGCGCCGCCGACGGCAAGGAGCTGCATGCCCGCCGCCTCGTCCTGCGCGACCTGCAGGACAGGGATGTCGTCGGCAAGCTGTTCGACACCATCGCGCCCCGCTTCGAAGCGCGCGCGGGTGGCTACACACGCATCCTGCGCACCGGCTACCGCCGTGGCGACAGTGCGGAGAAGGCCCAGATCGAGCTCGTCGGAAGCGAGTACGATCCGAACGCCGAGACCGAGAGCGGTGAGGCCGCGACGCCGAAGAAGAAGGCCGGCGTCGGCAGCCGCCTGCGCGCGGCGGCAGACCGGCTCCGCGGCAAGAAGGCTGAAGGCGAGGCTGAAGGCGCCGAGGGTGCCGACAACAAGGCCAAGCCGAAGCGGCAGCTGAAGAGCGACAAGGGCGGCCGCGCCACGACGAAGGGCAAGGCGTCCGCGCCCCGTGCCCCGCGTAAGGCCGGCGGGGCGTAAACGAAGCTATCAGCTATCAGCTGTCAGCTGTCAGCTGAAGAACGACGGAAAGGCCGGCCGCGAAAGCGAGCCGGCCTTTTCTACGTACGGTGCGACGTGCGTATCGGCGTCACTCCTCCGCATCCTCCCCGTGAGCGTCGCCCCGTCCGGCCTTCGCCGCAGCGACGATCTTGCCGTGGAGATGCTGCGGCACCTCTTCGTAGTGCGAAAACTCCATGTGATACGAGCCGCGGCCACCCGTCGCCGAGGTCAGGTGCTGCTCGTAGGTGAGCATCTCGGACATCGGGACCTTGGCGCGGATGACGGTCGACGCGCCGCGCGTGTCCATGCCGCCGATGCGTCCGCGCCGGCTGTTCAGGTCGCCCATGAGATCGCCGGCATAATCACTCGGCGCGTACACCTCGACGTCCATCACCGGCTCGAGCAGCGTCGGCCGCGCCCGGGACATGCCGTCCTTGAAGGCGAGCGACGCCGCCATCTTGAAGGACATCTCGCTCGAGTCGACGGCGTGATACGACCCGTCGATGACCGTCGCCCGGAAGTCCACCATCGGATAGCCCGCGAGGAAGCCGCGCATGCGCGCGTCCTGCAGCCCTTTCTCGATCGCCGGGACGAACTGGCGCGGGATCGAGCCACCGAAGATGTCGTCCACGAACTGGAACTCGCTGCCACGCGGCAGTGGTTCGAACTTCACCTTGCAGTCCCCGAACTGGCCATGACCGCCGGTCTGTTTCTTGTGCCGCCCGTGCGCTTCGACAGCGGCGCTGATGGTTTCGCGGTAGGGGATACGCGGCGGCTTCAACAGTACTTCCACGCCAAAGCGCCGCTTCAATTTGGCGACTGTCACCTCGATATGCAGCTGGCCCTGCCCGGCCAGGAGCAGTTCCTTGGTCTGTGGATCGCGGCTGTAGCCGATTGACGGATCCTCTTCCTGGAGACGGTGCATCGAGGTGCTGATCTTCTCTTCGTCACCCCGGCTCTTCGGCTCGATCGCATAGGAGATCACCGGCTCGGGAAAGGTGATCGAGTGCATCCTGACGGTGGCGGCCTTGTCGATGAGCAGGTCACCGGTGAGGGTCTCTTTCAGTTTCGCGACCGCGCCGATGTCGCCGGCCCGGACTTCCGGCACGCTCGTTTGAGTCTTGCCCTGCAGGAGCAGCAGGTGCCCAAGACGTTCCGTCGATTCCCGGTTCGCGTTGTTCACCGTTGAATCGGACTTCAGGACTCCAGAGATCACGCGGAACATCGTGATGCGGCCGGCGAACGGGTCTGCCACCGTTTTCCAGACGAATGCCGCCGCCGGCCCCCTATCGGAGGCCGCCAGCCTCGTGTCGTCCGCGATCTGGATGCCTCGCCCGGCGGGTGAGGGGGCGTAGTTGACGATGCCGTCCAGCAGCGGCTGCACGCCGACGTTGGCCGCCGCCGAGACGCAAAAGAGCGGAAAGATTCGGGACGCCGCGACCGCCCGTTCGAGCCCGCCGAGCAAATCCTCCTGGCCCAGCGTTCCGGCGTCGAAGAACTTTTCCATCAGCGCATCATCGGCTTCCGCAACCATTTCGATCAGGGCGTCGCGGGCCGCCTGGACCTGGGTCTCCATCTCTGCGGGCACCGGTGCTTCGGACGGCTTCCCGTTCTCGCCGGCGAACGTCCACGCCGTCATCGTCACCAGATCGACGATTCCCTTGAAGCCTTTCTCTTCGCCGATCGGGAGCTGGACCGGAATGACGGTGCGGCCGAAGGCCGAACGCAGCGACTCCAGCGAGCGTTCGAGGCTGGCGCGCTCGCGGTCGAGCCGATTGAGAACGACCATGCGCGGGACCTCGAGGTCCTGCGCCGCGCTCCACATTTTTTCAGTCGACACCTCGACGCCATGAACGGCATCGATGACAACCAGCGCCGCATCCGCCACCCGCAGCGCCGCCCGCGAGTCGCTGAGGAAGTTCGACATGCCGGGCGTGTCGATGATGTTGATCTTGTGTTTGTTCCACTCGGCGAACGCGAGACTGCAGGAGAGCGTGTGCTTGCGGGTGATCTCTTCTTCGTCGTAGTCGGTCACGGTCGTGCCGTCGTCTACGCGCCCGAACCGATTGACCGCGCCGGCGTCGAAGAGCAGGGCCGAGGTGAGCTGCGTCTTGCCGGCGCCGCTGTGCCCGACCATGGCGACATTCCGGATGCTGGGCGCATCGTAAACCTTCATACGGGTCCCCTCCGGGCTGTTCAGCTGTCTAGCTATCAGCCATCAGCTATCAGCCGTCAGTTGCGGGCTTTGTCGCTGAGCTTGGCGATTAGACCAGCCAGCATCCGTTTGATTTCGACCACGCCTTCCGAGACCCGGTCGTGGGTCGCTGCCGGGAGCAGCCCGAGATCCCTCGCAAGAAGCAGATGATACTCAAGTTCACTGGCGGAACCCAAGGCGATGCGAGCGAACCGTCGAAACTCCGGATCGCCCGTTCGCCCGGCTCCTTCCGCAAGATTAGCTGGAACGGACATGGCTGCACGAATCATCTGGTTTTGGAGGGAGTAGTAGGGCGGACGAGCGAACGCGGCAGAAATGGCGAACACCTCCAACGTGACTGTGTGCGCTTTCTGCCACACCGAAAGATTTCTGAAATCCTGCATTGGGCCTCCTGAGGGAAGGCCCGGCCAACGCAAGAGCGCTGCCTCGCTCGAAGCTAGTTGGAAGCTGATAGCTGATAGCTGATAGCTGATAGCTGTCAGCTATTCGAACCTCAACGCTTCGATCGGGTCCAGTCTCGAGGCTTTGATGGCAGGGAAGAGGCCGAAGAAGATGCCGACGCTGGCAGAGAAGCCCACGCCGATGGCGAAGGACCACCACGGCAGCGAGATCGGGAACCCGGACAGCCAGTGGATGAGGAGGCCAATCCCCGCGCCCAGGATGATGCCGAGTACGCCACCGAAGGACGTGAGGAACGCGGCTTCGATCAGGAACTGCCAGAGGATCTCACGACGCCGCGCGCCGAGCGCCTTGCGGACGCCGATCTCGCGCGTGCGCTCCGTCACCGAGATCATCATGATCGCCATGACGCCGATGCCGCCGACCATCAGCGCGATCGACGAGATGACGACGAGCGCGAGGAATGCGGCCTGGCTGAAGGAGTCCCAGACCTTCATCATGGCGTCCTGCGTGAGCAGGTCGAAGTCGTTCGGCTGATCGAGCCGGACGTTGTGCCTGATGCGCATCAGTTCTTCGACTTCGCGCATTGCGTCGTCGCGGCTGACGTCATCACGGCGGTACCACCGCAACCATCGCCGTGCGGTTGCGGATCCCGACCTTGCCGTAGAACTTTTCATGGGTCGTGTAAGGGATGACGACAAAATCGTCTGCCCCGCTGGCCAGGCCGCCCATATTGGGGCGCTTGCCGACGACCCCAATGACCGTGTACTCACGCGTGCCGACGCGAACTTTCTTGCCGATCGGATCGATGTTCGGGAATAGCGACTGATACGGCGTCTGTCCCAGGACTACGACCTGCCGGCGGTTCTGGATCTCGGTCGGGGACGAGGAAGCGTCCGTGTTCGAGCTTCATGAAGCCCACGGCGGCGAAGTTCTCCGTGACGCCCATAACGCCGATCGGTTTGGTCCGCTGGTTGCCGTAGTAGACGCGGGGCCGGCCCCCGCCCATGAGCCAGATGTCCACGAGAGCGACCGACGGCAGCTCGGCGATGGCGCGCGCGTCGGCCGGGACGATATTGGGCCGCTTGATCAGCTCCTGGAATGTCTTGCCGGCGGTAAAGCTGAGCGCGCCCATCTTCTGGACGAAAATGGTGGTGGGCCCGAGCTGACGGATCGAGTCGCGTAGCGTTTCGTCGAAGCCACGGATCAGCGATGTCATGCCGACGATCGAGGTGATGCCGATGACCACGCCGAGCACGGTCAGCGCCGAGCGCATCTTGTTCGTGCGCAGGGTGTCGACCGACATCCCGACGATCTCGCGGAGCAGCCCTGCGCGGATACCGGCCATCTATTCCCGCCTCAGGGCTTCAATCGGGTCGAGGTTAGCGGCGCTCATGGCCGGATACATGCCGAAGAACAACCCTACGATCGCGGTGATGCCGATACCCATCATCACCGACCAGAACTGAACCGACGCCGGCAGCGGTGTCGCGCTGCTGATGGCGATCGCCAGCAGGAAGCCCAGCCCGATACCTACCATGCCACCGAATGTCGACAGCGTCACCGATTCGGTCAGGATCTGCCAGATGATGTCGCGCTTCTTGGCGCCGAGCGCCTTGCGCAGGCCGATCTCGCGGGTGCGTTCGCTGACGACCATCAGCATGATGTTCATGATGACGATGCCACCGACCACCAACGACAGCGCGACGACCCCGATCAGCACCGCGAACAGGCCATTGGTCGCCGTGTGGTAGATCGCCAGCAGTGAGTCGGACGAGAACAGGCCGAAGTTGTCGGGTTCGCTTGGCCGCAGCCGGCGCTCGATTCGCATCGCTACGGTCGCATCGTCCATCGCCGCTTTGACGACGTCAGCGCTGCGCGGTTTGACCAGGATCTGCAGACTCATGCGCGAGCCGAAGATCTTCTGGAAGACGCCGATCGGAATGACCGCGAACTCGTCCTGCGACTCTCCGAAGATCGAGCCCTTCTTCTCGCTGACACCGACAACGCGAAACTGGGTGTTGCCGATGCGAATCGACTTGTCGATCGGATCCGCCGGGCCAAACAGCTGCTCGGCGGTGTCGTAGCCGAGGATGGCGACGGGGCGTTCGCGATCGACCTCCGTAGGGCTGATCGGCCGGCCCCGTTCCGCATCGAAGGTCGAGAAGAAGATGTACTCCCGCGAGACGCCCCGCACCCCGACCCTGTCGAGGGTCTGGTTCTTATAGGTGACCTTGGCGGAGGAGTTGCCCTGCGTCGCGACAGCCAGGATGTTGTCCTTGCCGTACTTCCTGACCGCGGCTGCGTCCGCCATCGTGATGCGCGGGTTGGAGCGGGCACGTTCCTCGTCTGCCTCGCTCATGGTGATGGGTTCGCGCTGGATGTTGAAATTGTCGGCGCCGACGTCGGTGACGATCGCGTCGGTGACATAGGCGTTCATCCCCTGGATCAGCGACACCACGGCGATGATCGACGTCACCGCGACGATGTTCCCCAACACGGTGAGGAAGGATCGCAGTTTGTTCGACCAGATCGCCTGCAGCGCGATCCCGGCGGCTTCGAGGAACTGATTCATGATGCCTGGCACGCCCGCGCGGCCGTCCGCCTACTTGCGCGTTGCGGTTGACCCTGGGCCTGGCTCTGCCTTCACGGCGGCGCCATCGCGTAACTCTCGAACCGAGCTGAAGGGGCCGGTCACCACCTGGTCCCCGTCCTTGAGACCGGAGAGCACCTCGAAGTACTTGTCCCCGGCGATCCCGGTCTTGACCGGCTCGAAAATGACCTTCCCTTCCCGGACGAGGAACACGCCTTCGAGTTCCTTGCGGGACTGGCCTGGCTTCACCTCTGCTGCCGCGCCGGCGATGGGCCGACGGGGCTGACCCGGCACGATCGGTTCCCGGACGATGACGCCCTTGTCGTCAACCAACACTTCACGGACCGTGGTCGCCTGAATAGGAACGGCAACGGTGTCCTTCCGGGTTGCCGTTGTGATTTCGGCCGTGCACGTGAAGCCGGGGCGGACTTCGGGGACCTCGCCGTCGAGCGTCAGCACGACCTTGAAGTTGATCGCTCCCACCGCCTGGCCGGTGGTCGCCTGGATCGGGCTGTTGCCGATCTCGGTGACCTTGGCGGTGAAGGTCTTCCCGGGAACGGCATCGATTGTGACCTTTGCGGGCTGCCCGAGCTTGACCGTCGGGATGTCGGTCTCGTCGACCTCGACTTCCGCCTCGATCACGGACATGTCGGCAACCACCAGGAGCACGGTGCCGGGGTTGTTCATCGTGCCGGTGACCGCGGTTTCACCCTCTTCGATGTTGCGGCGGGTGACGATGCCGTTGATCGGCGATTCCATGCGGACCCGGCTCAAGTCGTACTTTGCGCTCGACAGGGTCGCGCGTTCCTGCGAGATGCGGAGCTCCTGGGTCTTCAGGTTCTGCTCCTGGGAGTTCAGGTTCGACTGCTGGGACTTCATGTCGTTTTCGGCGCGTTCCAGCACTTCGCGCGGCGTCAGGCCGGCCTTCGACAGGTTCAGCTGCCGGTTGTAATTGTCCTCCGCGGCTTTGAGCGCCACCTTGCGTGGATTCGATCGCCAGGCGCATCTGCTGCAGCTGCGACGCCGACGCTTGAAGCCCGGCCTCGCCGCTTTCGACGCGCGAGCGCAGGTTGCGCGGGTCGATCTCGAGAAGGAACTGTCCTTTGGTGACGCGATCCCCCTCGCTGACGGCGAGCCCCGTGACCTTGCCCATCGTGTCGGCGCTGATGTTGACGAGTGTCTTGGGCTGGATCTTGCCGGATGCCGAGACGATCGACTCGAGATTGCGCTTCTGAATGGCCTCGGTTGTAACCGTGACCCCTTCGACCTTCTTGAACTTGAGGTTCACGAAACCGATGGCGCCGAGCAGCACAACCACGCCGGTGCCGATCAGGATCTTCTTTTTACGCGTCATGAATGCTTCTGTCCCGTATCCGGAGAAGAGTTACTTGCTCGTGAAGTAGGCAATGCACACGGCGATCACCGCGTAGAGGACGAAGAAAGTAATGGCGATCGGCTGCGTCTTTCGGCGATAGAGCACGGCCAGACCGATGGCGAGTACCACCGTGCCCCAGATCGTGAACAGGTCGATCATGCCGGCCAGCTTGCCCATGAAGGACGTGTCGTCGAGCATCGGCAGCAGGGCACCGAGCGTCGCCGGGCTCGCGACCGAGCCTCTGAAGTAATTCAGCGGCCCCGCGAACGCGGCGCCAACCGCCGCGATGACGCTACTGTGAATGAGCACCGTCAACACCTGCTTGTAGCGGGCGTCCCCTCCCATCGCGGCATTGAAGATCGCAAAGAGAATCCCGGCCATTGCGAGGTAGCCGAGCAGCATGAAAACCACCACCGATCCAGCCGTCGTGTACGGCAGGATGGCGGTGCCCTTGTGCATCTGGGCATACTGTTCGTCCGACACCTGCATGCCGAAACCTTCCATGGCTGACACCTGCTGATCGACCGCCGCCTGCTTGCCCGCATCTGTGGTCATCGGCAGCGCCGCACCAAAGGCAATCAGCGTGGCGGTCAGCAGGTACATGCCGAGCCACTTGGGGTTCGCCACGACGCTCGCGTAAGTCGCACGAGGTGCCGTGAGGATGCCGATAAAGCGTGCGAAGACGTTCATCGGGGCAGGCGAGGTTTCGCTCTGAACGGCGCTGTTAGTCATATTGGGTTTGTCAGGAAAATTATGTGCTCCCGACGAGCGGCACGAAGCCCGTGGGACGAGTGATTGTACCGCACGTATCAATACGTCCGTTTTCGACCAGAAGTTTCCAGCTAAGCTGAATCCTATGAACAAAAAGACCCTCATTTTACTGATATTTGGCGCAGTTCTAGGGCTTCTGCCCGCAGCGGTCCGGGCGCAGACCTTTCCCGCAGTTGGGACCAGGGCCCAGGGGATGGGCGGAGCCTTCGTGGGGGTCGCCGATGACGGCACCGCAATCTATTGGAATCCCGCCGGCCTGGCGGCTGGTTCCTACTTCAGCCTCGCGGTCGATCACGGTGTCGGGGAACCGACGCAGCAGGGGCAACGGGGTGGAAACTCAAAAAACTCGTTTATAGGCGTATCCATGCCGGCTCTCGGACTTGGGTACTACCGCCTCGAGTCCCGGGCCGTCGTCCTTCCCTTGCTCTTGCTTCCTGTTGATGAGGTCCCCTCGAACCGAAACCTATCCGCAGTGGCACCGGTGCGGGTGGACTCGCTCGTCACCCATCACACCGGCGTGACCCTGGTTCAATCGCTGATGCAGGGGATCGCGATCGGCGGGACCCTGAAGGCGGTGCACGGAAAAGCCGCGTCAACCCTGGTTGATGCGACCTCGGTGGAGGCGGCACTCGAGAGGGACATCGACGAAGCGTTTGGCGATTCCAAGACGGAGTTCGATTTCGACCTGGGTTTCATGGCCTCTGGCGGGGGACTCAAGGTGGGTCTTACCGTCAGGAACGTTCTGGAACCGGGCTTCGAGGTGCCTGACAGCACCGAGGAACTGGTCCTCGATCGGCAGGCCCGGGCGGGGGTGTCTTATGCCTTCCATGCGAATTGGTTGGCGGCGGCGGATTTCGATCTGCTGCGCTCTAAGGACGCCTTTGGCGAGCGCCGCGACATGGCGTTTGGTGTCGAAGGACGCCTTATCCAGCGGGCATACGTGCGGTCGGGGATCAGCTTCAACACGGTCGACACGCCCGGCGTCGAGGACGAACGCGGCATCGCCTATAGCGTCGGGGGCAGCTATGCGCCCACGGCAGCCATTTTTATCGACGGTCACTGGACCACAGGGGACGAAAGAACGGGCCGTCGCTGGAGCCTGGCGACCCGATTTGTGTATTGAGTGAGAACGAACTTGACAAAATTCGTCAGAGAGCTACAATTCGCCTCTCCCCCAGCGCCAACTTATCTCGACCTCCGGACGAAGGTGTGTCCGGGTCAGCCACGAGTCTGAACGATGGCCGTTCGCATTGGCGAGCTTGTACTCAAAGAAAAGCGCATCACTCCTGCCCAGTTGCAGGAGGCGTTGAGCTATCAAAAAGCCAATGGCGGCAAACTCGGGATGAATCTCGTCAAGTTGGGATTCGTCAAGGACGAGGAGATCACCGCCCTTCTCAGCAAGCAATACGGCGTCGCGTCCATCAACCTGTCGCAGTTCGAGATCGATGCCGGGATCATCAAGCTGATACCCGCCGAGACCGCCCATAAGTACCAGATCGTTCCGTTGAGCCGCTCGGGCGCAACGCTGACGATCGCGATGACCGACCCCACCAACGTGTTCGCCATGGACGACATCAAGTTCATGACGGGCTACAACGTGGAACCGGTCGTCGCCTCGGAGATGGGTGTCGCCGAGGCGATCGAGCGCTACTACGCCGCCGCGGTCGCGCGCCAGCCACAGCAGAAGACCACCCGCGAAGGCGACAACATCACGAGCGCCGCGTCACTCGAGATGGTCACCAAGCAGCTGGCGGACTCGGCCGCGATCCTCGACGACGACGTCGAGGTGCTCGAGGACCTCGAACAGATCGACGTCGCGTCGCTCGAGCGGCAGGGTGGCGAGGCCCCGGTCATCAGGCTCGTCAACCTGATGCTGATGTCCGCGATTCAGAAGGGGGCGAGCGACATCCACATCGAGCCCTACGAAAAAGAGTTCCGCGTCCGCTTCCGCATCGACGGGATCCTCTACAACGTCATGGCGCCGCCGATGAAATTCCGCGACGCGATCACGTCCCGCATGAAGATCATGGCGAAGCTCGACATCGCCGAAAAGCGGCTGCCGCAGGACGGCCGCATCAAGATCCGCTTTGCCGACAACGGCACCACCAAGGAAATCGACTTCCGCGTCTCATGTCTGCCGACGCTGTTCGGCGAAAAGATCGTCCTTCGTCTCCTCGACAAGGACAAGTTGATGCTGGACATGACCAAGCTCGGTTTCGAGGCCGGGTCGCTCGCCAAGCTCGAAGCCGCCATCGCCAAACCGTGGGGCATGGTCCTCGTCACCGGCCCGACCGGCAGCGGCAAGACCAACACGCTCTACTCGTCGATCTCCAAGATCAATACCTCCGAAACCAACATCATGACGGCCGAGGATCCGGTCGAATTCAACCTCGTCGGCGTCAACCAGGTCCAGGTCCGCGAAAACATCGGCTTGAACTTCGCCGCCGCGCTGCGCTCGTTTCTCCGCCAGGATCCGAACATCATCCTGGTCGGCGAAATCCGCGACTTCGAGACGGCCGAAATCGCGGTCAAGGCCGCGCTCACGGGCCACCTCGTGCTCTCGACGCTGCACACCAACGACGCGCCGAGCACGATCAACCGCCTCATGAACATGGGGATCGAGCCGTTCCTGGTCGCAAGCTCGGTCAATCTGATTTGCGCGCAGCGCCTCGTCCGTCGCATCTGCTCGCACTGCAAGAGCGACAATCCGCACGCCGCGCAGGCGCTCGTCGAAGCCGGCTTCACCCCCGATGAAGCGCAGAAGGTCATGCCCAAAAAGGGCGCCGGCTGCGACAAGTGCAACAACACCGGCTACAAGGGCCGGGTCGGGCTCTACGAAGTCATGGAGATCGGTGAAGAGCTGCGCGAGTTGATTCTCGTCGGCGCCTCCGGGCTCGAGCTGCGCCGGAAAGCGGTCGACGAAGGCATGATCACGCTCCGCCGGAGCGGTCTGCACAAGGTGATGGAAGGCGTCACCACCATCGAAGAAGTCGCACGAGAGACGGTCAAGTAACCATGGCCTCATTACCCGAACTGCTCAACGCGCTGGTCAGCCTGAGTGGCTCCGACCTGCACCTGACCACCAACTCGCCGCCGCTCGTGCGCGTGCACGGCAAGCTGCAGACGCTCGACCTGCCCGTCCTCGGCCCGGCCGAGACCAAGGCGCTGGCTTACAGCGTCCTGACCGACGCCCAGAAGAAGCGTTTCGAGGAATCCCTCGAGCTCGACTTCTCGTTCGGCATCCGCGGCGTCGCCCGGTTTCGCTGCAACGTCTTCAACCAGCGCGGCGCGGTCGCCGCGGTCTACCGGCTGATCCCCGAAACGATCCGCAGCTTCGCGGACCTCGGGCTGCCGCCGGTACTCGCGACGCTGTCGGAACGGCCGCGCGGTCTCGTCCTCGTCACCGGACCGACCGGCAGCGGCAAGTCGACGACGCTCGCCGCGATGATCGACAAGATCAACACCGAGCGGCGCGAACACATTCTCACGATCGAGGATCCGATCGAGTACATCCACCAGCACAAGGGCTGCCTGGTCAATCAGCGCGAGGTGCATAGCGACACGCACGGGTTTGCCGCCGCACTCCGCGCCGCGCTGCGCGAGGACCCCGACATCGTCCTGATCGGCGAGCTGCGTGACCTCGAGACGATCGAGTCGGCCCTGCGCATTGCCGAGACGGGCCACCTCACGTTCGCCACGCTGCACACCAACTCCGCGGCGCAGACGATCAACCGCATCATCGACGTGTTTCCGGCGCACCAGCAGGGACAGATCCGCACCCAGCTCTCGCTCGTTCTCGAGGGGATCGTCTGCCAGACGCTCCTGCCGAAGGCGGACGGCACCGGGCGCGTGATGTCGCTCGAGATCATGGTGCCGAATCCCGCGATCCGGAACCTGATCCGCGACGACAAGGTCCACCAGATCTACTCGACGATGCAGACCGGCCAGGAAAAGATGGGAATGCAGACGATGAATCAATCGCTGGCGACGCTGTACCAGCGGCGGATGATCACGTTGGACGCGGCGATGAACGCCTCGTCATTGAAGGACGAACTGGAGCAGATGATTGCGCGCGGTACCGGGGTCGTCCCGGGTGCGGGTATGAATCGTCCAGGCATGCCGCCTCGCCCGGCGGCCAGGTAAGACAAGGAACACGCCATGCCGACATTCGCTTATTCCGGACGAACCCGCAGCGGCCAGAACGTGACGGGTGAACGCGTGGCTGACACCATGGACGCCGCGGTCGCCGCGCTGCGGCGCGAGCAGGTCATGGTGACGCGGATCGACGCCGCGAAGGCGGCCAAGGCGGCCGCCGCGAAGAAGGCCGCCAAGGGCGGCGTCAAGGTGCCGTCGAAGAATCTCGCGATCTTCGTGCGGCAGTTCTCGGTCATGATCGACGCCGGCCTGCCGCTCGTTCAGTGTCTGGACATCCTCGGCAAGCAGGAGCCGCACAAGGGATTCTCGGGCGTCATCCTGAAAACGCGCGAGGACGTCGAAGCCGGCGCCGCTCTCGCCGACGCGATGAAGAAACACCCGAAGACCTTCGACGCGCTGTTCACGAACATGATCGCGGCCGGCGAAGCGGGCGGTATTCTCGACACCATCCTCAAGCGCCTTGCGGTCTACATCGAGAAGTCGGTCAAGCTGAAGGGTGAAGTGAAGTCGGCGATGATCTACCCGATCGCCGTCATCGTCATTGCCGCCATCGTCGTGAGCGCCATCCTGTGGAAGGTCATTCCGACTTTCGCGCAGCTGTTCGCGGGGCTCGGCGCGCAGCTGCCCCTCGCCACCCGGGTCGTCATCAGCCTGAGCAACATGCTCGTGTCATACGGCTGGATTCTTATAATCGTCATGGGTCTGGCGGGCTGGGCGATCAAGACCTACTACGCCACTGAGAACGGACGGCGTGTCCTCGACGCCATCATGCTGAAGCTGCCGATCCTTGGGAACATCCTTCGCAAGGTCGCGGTGGCGCGGTTCTGCCGCACGCTGTCCACGCTGATGGCGTCGGGCGTGCCGATCCTGGACGGCCTGGACATCACGGCGCGGACGGCCGGTAACGCGATCATCGAGGATGCCATCCAGGTGACGCGCACGAGTATCGAACGCGGTGAGACGATCTCGGGCCCGCTGCGCGAAACGGGCGTGTTCCCGTCCATGGTCGTCCAGATGATCAACGTCGGTGAGACGACCGGTGCCCTCGATGCGATGCTGTCGAAGATCGCCGACTTCTACGAGGAAGAGGTCGATACGGCGGTCGCGGGTCTCTTGACGCTGATGGAACCGGTCATGATCGCGGTGCTCGGTGTGGTCGTCGGCGGCATCGTCATCGCGATGTATCTGCCGATCTTCGACCTGATCAGCAAGTTGACGTAACAAGAGCTCTCAGCTCTCAGCTATCAGCTCTCAGCTGCTGATGGCTGACAGCTGTCAGCTGACAGCTAAAAGATGCCTTCCACTCTTCGCCGCAAGCTTCTCTGGCTGATGGCCGGGCGCGCGGCCGTCGTGTCGGCGCTGCTCGGTTCCGGGACGCTGATCAAGTTCACGGCCCCCGAGTCGCTGCCGATCGACACGGATGCGTTCTTCGCGCTCATCGGCCTGACCTACGTGCTGACCGCGGCGTACGTCATGCTGCTGCGCTATACCGAGCAGCACCGCTGGCTGATCGATCTTCAGCTGGCGCTGGACGCGATCGTGGTCACCGCCTTCGTCTACTTGACGGGCGGGATCAACAGCTACTTCTCGTCGCTCTATACGCTCCCGATCATTGCCGCGACGACGGTGGAATCGCGGCGGGGCGGGATCATGGTCGGCGTGTTGAGCTGCTCGCTCTACGCGGGCCTTGTGATGGCGCAGTTCTCAGGGGCCCCGGGGTTCGCGCTACCGCCGGGACAGGTGCTGCCGCCGGCAAAGCTTGCACTGTTCACGGTCGGCCTGAACCTGTTCGGCTTCGCCGCGATCGCCGGTTTGACCGCCTTTCTCGCGCAAGGGTTGCGCCAGGCCGACATCGAACTGCAGCGGGCCTCGGATCGGATCGAGGACCTGCAGGCCTTCAGCCGTCACATCATCGACAGCCTGACGAGCGGCCTGGCGACGACTGACATCGAAGGGCGCATCCTGACGTTCAACCGTGCCGCGACTGCGATCACCGGCATCGAGGCGGGGGCCGCGATCGGCGGCAAGGCCGTCGAAGTCCTGTCGCTGCCGGATTCTTTCGACGAGGTGTTCAGTGGCGTCGAAGGCCGCACCGTCATGCCGCGCCTGGACTTTACCTTCCGCCTGCCGGACGGCCGCCGCATCGAGCTCGGTCTGAGCACGGCGCCCCTGGTGACGCCCCGCGGCGCCGCCGGTTTCGTGTTGACGTTTCGGGATGTGACGCAGGCCCGTAAGGAGGAACGCGAGGCCCGCTTTCAGCAGCGGCTCGCGGCTGTCGGTGAGATGGCGGCCGGGATCGCGCACGAGATCCGGAATCCGCTGGCGTCGATGGCCGGATCGATCCAGATCCTGCGGCAGGATCTGCCGCTCAATGACGAGCAGTCGCAGTTGATGGACATCGTGCTGAGAGAATCGGATCGGCTCAACGACACGATCCGCAGTTTTCTGGCATACGCGCGGCCCCAGCGACAGGCGAATGCGCCGGTCGATGTCGGCCGGATCATCACCGACGCCGGCCGGCTGCTCGAGAACAGCCCGGAGTTGAGTGCGAAGCACCGGATCGTGGTGCAGGCGCCGTCATCGCCGGTATGGCTGAACGCCGACGAGAGCCAGATCCGCCAGATCGTGTGGAACCTGGCCACCAACGGCTTGCGGGCGATGCCCAATGGGGGAAGCCTGACGCTTTCGGCGCGCCGCCCGGAAGCTGCGCCCGGTGATGCGGACGAGGTACTCATCGATGTCCTCGACGAAGGTACCGGGATCGCCGCGGAGGATCTCGACGGCATCTTTCAGCCGTTTCGCGCCGGCTTCGTGCGCGGCACCGGCCTCGGGTTGTCGATCGTTCAGCGGATCGTCGCGGAGTACGGCGGAGAGATAGAAGTGACGTCGGAGCGCGGCAGTGGCACCCGGGTGCTGGTGCGGTTTCCGGCCAATGCGCGCGACGCCGGTGTACCGGTCGAGGCGGAGAAGGTTCAGTAATGCCAGAACAGACGTGGGATACGGCGACAGCGCCGGTCGTGGCGGCGGCCCCAAGCGCACGCGTGCTGGTCGTCGACGACGAGCCGTCGATGCGGCAGATGTTGTCGTTCGCGTTGCGGCGGGAAGGGTATGACGTCGCGACCGCGGATGACGGACGGACCGCGCTCGAGGCCCTGCGGGATGGCCGGTTCGATCTGGTGGTGACCGATGTGCGGATGCCGGAAGTCTCAGGCGTCGATCTGCTGCGCGAGGCAAAGCGGCTGGACCCGTCCGTGAGCATCATCATGATGACCGCCTACGGATCCAAGGAGACGGTGCTCGAGGCGCTTCGGCTCGGCGCGACCGACTACGTCGAGAAGACCCCCAACCTCAGGGACGAACTGACGCTGCGAGTCCGGAAGGAGCTCGATCGGAAGCGCCTGCAGCAGGAAAACGTCCTGATGAAGCGGACGCTCAAGAGCGCCCACCAGTTCTCGAACATCATCGGCAGCAGCGAGCCGATGCTGCTGATCTTCCAGCTGGTCGAGACGATTGCGCCGACGAGCAGCACCGTACTCATCGCCGGCGAATCAGGGACGGGCAAGGAGCTGGTCGCTCGCGCGATCCACTTCAACTCCGCCCGCAAGGATCGACCGTTTGTGGCGCTCAACTGCGGGGCGCTGTCGGAGACCCTGCTTGACTCGGAGCTTTTCGGCCACGTGCGGGGCGCCTTCACCAGCGCCGACACCAACAAGAAGGGCCTGATCGAGATCGCCGAGAAAGGGACGATCTTCCTCGACGAGATCGGCGAAATGAGCCCGCTCGTCCAGGTGAAGCTGCTGCGTGTCCTACAAGAGCGCAAGTTCCGGAGGCTGGGCGGCACCGACGAGGTCGACGCCGACATCCGGATCATCGCTGCCACCAATCGCGACCTGTCCAAGATGGTGGCGGAAGGGAAGTTCCGGGAGGATCTGTTCTATCGCATCAACGTCATCCCCGTGCGACTCCCGCCCCTGCGCGAGCGACGGGAAGACATTCCGCAACTGGCCGCGCACTTCGTGGCCCGTTTCGCAAAGCTGATGGGCAAGCCCGTCACCGCCATTTCCGGCGACGCGCTGGAACTGCTGAAGGGATATGCCTGGCCGGGCAACATCCGTGAGCTCGAAAACGCCATGGAGCGGGCCGTCGCCCTCGAGCAAACGCCGACCGTGTTGGCCGACAGCCTGCCAGAGCAGCTCCGCACCGGCACCCACGTCGCCGCGGCGGTCGCGGCGGCGGCCCCGGGCAGCTTTCCGACCCAGGGCTTCCATCTCGAACAGCATGTCCAGGACCTGGAGCGGGAGTACATCGCCGAGGCCCTGCGCCGCGCCGGCGGCGTGAAGGTCAAGGCCGCCGAGTTGCTGGGAATGAGCTTCCGGTCCTTCCGCTACTACACCAAGAAGTACAACCTGAAGTGAGCCACAGCTCATCAGTGCTGTGAAGTGTCAGTCGAGGTTGACACTATTTGTCGGTCGGGCGAAAATTGTCACGTTTTTTACTTCTCCGGGCCGGCAGTCCTACCGTCTAAACATCAGCACAACAAGCAGTTACGCCGTGGCCTGGCAGCAGCTCATGGGTTGGCACCGCCGTTGCTCAATAGCCGGATATCCAATTCAATCGGCCACCATTCAGTTCAATCGCTTCGGTTTCCCAAGGAGAGAGTCACATGAAGGTTCGTAATCAGAAGGGCTTCACGCTCATCGAGCTGCTGATCGTCGTTGCGATCATCGGCATCATCGCGGCGATCGCCGTCCCCGGTCTTCTGCGCGCCCGCATGTCCGGTAACGAGGCCTCAGCCATCGGTTCCATGCGTGCGGTCAGCAGCGCGAACTCGGCCTACTCGGCAGCGGCCGGCAACGGCGGCTACGCGATCGACCTGCCGAGACTTGCCACGTCGTGCGGAAACATTGCCAATAGCCAGGGTTTCCTGCCGCCCGACATGACCAGCGGTGCGACTGTTCTGAAGAGCGGATACACCGTGGGCTTGGCGACCAGTGGTGCTGCTGTTGCGGGTCCGGCGGACTGTAACGGTCAAGCGACCGAGCTCGACTATTTGGGTACGGCGGTGCCGGCGTCTATTGGTAGCACCGGGAATCGCCACTTCGGTGTATCGGCAGCTGGGACGGTGTTCCAGAATGCCACTGTCGCTCCGACCTTCGCTGACATGGCCAGTGGCGGCACCGCAACGACGACCCCGATCCAGTAAGCGAATTCCGCCGACGCTTGAGCGGATTCTCTAATTCACTGTAGGCTCGAAGGGGATGCTCCACATCGTGGGCATCCCCTTTTTCACATTTATGGCTACCGACCTCCGTCGCGGTTCGTCCCGGGGCTTCACCCTCGTGGAGCTCCTCATCGTCCTCGCCATCGTGGGGATTCTCGCGTCGCTGGCGATCGCCGGCTATCGCCTGGTCAGGGTCCGCGGCGCGGAGGCCGCCGCGATTACGGCGCTCGGAGCCGTGAACCAGGCGCAGTTCGCCTTCTCGCAGACCTGCGGCGATCAGCGTTATTCGCCGACGCTCGCGGGGCTCGGCGTGCCGGCCCCCGTGACAGGTCGAGCCTTCCTGAGCCCGGACATGACGATGGATCCGGCAACCAAGAGCGGATATTTGTTCGTTCTCGAGGGCACCGCCGCGCTCGATGCGCCGCTGACCTGCAACGGGCTTCCGCCGGTGACCTCTTACAAGGTGACCGCGGACCCGACCCATCCGGGGACCACCGGTGTCCGCTTTTTCGGTACCAACGCGGACCGGGTGCTCTACGCCGACACGGCGACCTTCACCGGCAACATGCCGGAGCGCGGCGCACCCGGCCACGGGACAGAAGTGAAGTAAAATCGCCCCGTCTCGGAAAAACTTATGTCTTCAAAAACCCGCAGCCTGCTGGTGGCGTTCGCGTTCCTTGGCCTGATCGCCTCCACGATTTCCAGCTACGTCCATTACCAGCTGCTCACGGAGCCGAACTACAGCAGCTTCTGCGACGTCAGCACGCGCGTCAGCTGCACCGAGGCGTATGTCAGCCGGTATGGCAGCTTCATGGGTGTGCCGGTTGCGGTGGGCGGAGTGATCTTCTTCGCGATCGCGGCGCTGCTGGCCGGATTTGCGGGTCGCGCTGGCGTCGCCGGCGCGCGAGAATGCCGCCGGCTATGTCTTCGCGCTGTCGACCGTCGGTCTCGCCTTCGCCCTGTATCTCGGCTGGGCGTCCTACGTTCGTGCTGAAAGTGTTCTGCATCCTGTGCGCGGTGACCTACGTCTCGGTGATCGCCCTGTTCATCATTTCAGGTGGAGCTACGACTTTTCCCATGATCACGTTGCCACGCCGTGCGTCCCGCGATCTGCGCTTCCTTTTCTCGAGCCCCGTCGCCCTCGTGCAATTGCTGGCGGTCTTTGCCGGGAGTGCGGCGCTGATCGCGTTATTCCCCAACGAGCAGGTGGCCGCCGCGACACAGGCGGAGTCGATTGCCAGCTATCAACCGTTGACGGCGGAGCAGCGCTCTCAGCTCGAAGCCTGGTGGGCCGTGCAGCCGATCGTCGAATTGCCGGTGACCCGCGCCACCGGCACGAAGATCCTGATCGTCAAGTTCAGCGACTACATGTGCCCGTCGTGCAAGGCGGCCCATGATGCCTTCAAACCGGTGCTCGCGAAGTATCAGGGCCAGGGGGTCGAATTCGTCCTGAAGCACTATCCGCTCGAACCGGAATGCAACATCAACACGCCCGGGATGAATCACTTCGGCTCCTGCGAAGCTGCCGCTGCGTACGAGATGGCGAAGGGCACCCCGGCATCGGCAAGCTGGACGACTGGTTGTTCCAGAACCAGACCACGCTCACGAAGGACCTGGTGAGGCAGGCGGCGTCGGACCAGGCCGGGATCAAGGACTTTGACGCGCGTTACGACACGGCGTTGCAGGCGGTCCGCGCCGATGTCGAGCAGGGTGCCAAGCTGGGCGTCAACTCGACGCCGACGATCTACATCAATGGCCGCAAGATTCCTGGCGGCGGGCTGCCGCCGGCCTACTACGATGCGATCATCGAGATGGAACTCAAGAACGCCAAGTAGGGAGTTGGCGCATTTGTTCACAGCCTAAGAATGACGCCTGCGATCGAGCTACAGGACCTGACGAAGGACTACGCCGTCGGCTTCTGGCGTCCGCGCCCCTATCGCGCTCTTGATCGGCTGTCCCTTGTAATCGAACCCGGCGAGGTCTTCGGATTCCTCGGCCCGAACGGCGCCGGCAAAACGACGACCTTGAAGCTGCTGATGCAGCTGATCTTCCCGACGTCCGGCCGCGCCGAGATTCTCGGTAAGCCGGTCGGCCACGTGGCCACGCGGCGGCGTATCGGCTACCTTCCAGAAAACCCCTATTTTTACGACTACCTCACCGCCGAAGAGTTGCTGACCTACTTCGCGCAATTGCTCGGTGTGCCGAGCGCCGACCGCGCGCGCCGGGTGAGCGATCTGCTCGACCGCGTCGGTCTCGGGAAGGAACGCCGATTCCAATTGCGCAAGTTCTCGAAAGGAATGATTCAGCGGGTCGGGATTGCGCAGGCGTTGATCAACGATCCCGAGGTCGTCTTCCTCGACGAGCCGATGTCGGGACTCGATCCGCTCGGGCGTCGCGATGTTCGCTCACTCATCCTGGAGCTGCGCGAGCAGGGACGCACGGTCTTCTTCAGCTCACACATCCTGGCGGATGCGGAGGCGCTCTGCAGCCGGGTGGCGGTGGTGGCGGGCGGCCGGCTTGCCGCCAGTGGACGCCTGACCGACCTTGCCGAATTCCGGATCCGCGGCTGGGAGCTCGTCGTCGCGAACGTCTCACCATCGGCGCTGGAGCGACTGCGGCCGATCGCCACCCGGCTCACAGAGATCAGCAGCGGCCGCTACACCGTGGAGCTCCCGCTCAGCGAAACACCGGAAGGGTTGGTGACGATGCTTGCGGGTGCGGGCGCATCGATCGTCTCTCTCAATCCTCTGCGGGATACGTTGGAGGATTTCTTCGTCCAGCAGATTGCGGCCGCCGGTGCCGGCGCGCGCGCCGAGGCAGGCGAGGGCGGTCATGCAGGCCGTTAGGCACATCGCGGTCAACGTATTCCGCGAGTCGGTTCGCGACCGGGTGCCGTACAACCTGGTGATCTTCGCGATCCTGCTGATCTCCGCCTCTTACCTGCTCGGGCAGCTCACGGCGGGGCAGGACATCAAGATCATCAAGGACCTGGGCCTGGCGGCGACGTCCATCTTCGGCCTCTTCATCGCGATCTTCATCGGCATCGGGCTGGTTTCGAAGGAAGTGGAGCGCCGGAGCATCTACGCGCTGCTCGCCAAGCCGATCAGCCGGCCGCAGCTGATCGCCGGAAAGTACGCCGGCCTGGTTCTGACGCTCGCGGTGAACGTTCTCGTCATGACGGTCGCGCTCTACATCGTACTGGCGGCGATCAGCTGGAATGCGACTCCAGAGATGCGCGCGGCGTGGGAAGCGCCGGCACTCGATCCGCAGTTGCTGAAGGCAGTGCTGCTCATTTTCATCGAGCTGATGCTGATCACCGCGATCGCGCTTTTCTTTTCCACCTTCTCGAGCCCGATCCTTTCGGCCGCCCTCACCTTCGGCCTCTACATCGTCGGGCACTTCAACGCGGACCTGAAGAACTTCGAGCTGGTCGTCGACTCGAAGCCGGCAGCGTGGCTGGCGCGTGGCCTGTACCACGTCCTGCCGGATCTGTCGGCGTTCGACGTGAAGATGCAGGTCGTCCACGGGCTCACGGTGCCGGCCGGGTATCTCGTGTCAGCGGCCGGTTACGGTGCGATGTATATCGGGGCGCTGCTGCTGGCCGCGACGGTCATTTTCTCGAGGCGGGATTTCAAGTGAGAGCGGGCGGACCCGCGGCAGGCCGGGAGCAGGTGCACTCCCCGGCATCGGCACCGTCGATGGCGGCGGCTCTGTGTCTCGGCCTTGCGGTGATGCTCCAGGTCGTGCGGGATCGCACCTACCCTCGACAGACTGCCGCCACCGACGAGCTGCTGTATGTCCGTTCACCGGCGGCGCTCGATCGGATCGTGCTCGGCTTCGATGCGCTCGCGGCGGACGTCTACTGGATCCGGGCGATTCAGCATTACGGCGGTGAGCGGCTGGCGCCGAATGTGAGCGGGCGCCGCTACGAGCTGCTCTACCCGTTGCTCGACATCACGACGTCGCTCGACCCCTACTTCAATATCGCGTATCGCTTCGGCGCGATCTTCCTGAGCGAAGAGTATCCCGGCGGCGCGGGCCGGCCCGATCGCGCCATCCAGCTGCTGCGCAAGGGCATCGTGCAGAATCGTGGCAAGTGGCAGTATTACCACGACATCGCTTTCATCTATTACTGGGCCCTGCACAACCGCACCGAGGCGGCGAGCTGGTTCCGCCGAGCCGCGGCGCAGCCTGACGCGCCCAACTGGCTGCTGCCGCTGGCCGCGTCCATGCTGGTCGAAGCGAACGACCGCGCCTCCTCGCGTTACCTCTGGTCTCAAATCCTGGAGTCGGACCAGGAGTGGTTGCGCTCGCGCGCCGAGCGTGCGCTCCTGCAGCTCGACGCCCTTGATCAGATCGATGCGCTGACGGCCCGGCTGAAGGGTTCACTGCAGATGATGTCTCCACCCTACTCGTGGACGCGGTTGTTGCAGGCAGGCGTGCTGCGCAGCGTCCCCGCGGATCCCTCGGGCACGCCCTACGAACTCGATCCGGCGACCGGCCAGATCGTGGTGTCGACCGCGTCTCCACTCTTCCCCATGCCGAAGACAGGGCCGGCGAAATGACGACGACCGGTCTCGAGCTGGCCATCGTTGCGTTCCTCGGGATGGCGATCGGCAGCTTTCTCAATGTGGTCATCCATCGGCTCCCGCGCGGCGAGTCGATCGTCAGCCCGGGTTCGCGGTGCCCGGCGTGCGGCTACACCCTCCGGGCGCTGGACAATATCCCGGTCATCAGTTACCTGGTGCTCCTCGGACGCTGCCGTCAGTGCGGCGTTCATATCTCGTCGCGCTATCCGCTGGTCGAGATCGCGACGGCGGCGCTGTTCGTGCTGCACTACTTCGTGTTTGGCTGGACGCCGCTCCTCGCCGTCCGCGTGTTATTTGCCGCCGCGATGGTCGCGCTCTTCGCGATCGACCTCGAACACCACCTGCTGCCCGACGCCATCACTCTGCCGGGGGTCGGCGCGGGATTGCTGGCCAGCCTCTTCCTTCCGCCGGGGATCCGCGATGCGCTGATCGGCGTGATCGCTGGTGGCGGCGTGCTGTGGCTGATCGGCGAAGCGTATTACCGGTATTCGGGTGAAGAGGGCATGGGCGGAGGCGACGTGAAAATGCTGGCGATGATCGGCGCGTTCCTCGGCTGGCAGCTCGTCATCGTCACGCTGGTGTTCTCGTCAATCGCCGGCTCGGTGATCGGCATTCTTCTGATCGTGACGAAACGCGGCGGGATGAAATACGCGCTGCCCTACGGCACCTTCCTGGCGATCGCCGCGCTCGTGGCGTCGCTCGCGGGCGCGCAGATCGTCGATTGGTACGTGGGGATGTATTACCCATGAACGAGTCAGGCGCGCTCTTTCTCGGCTTGACCGCGATTGTCGCGGCGCTCGTGGGGATTCTTGCGTTTGTCGTGACGAAGATCATCGCCTCGGCGAGGGCGATCGGCAAGGAGCGCGGTCCGGGCACCGAGACGGCGTTCATGGCGGCGGCCATGGAGCAGGCGCTCGAACGCGTCCGCGAGCAGGAGCGCGCGATGAAGGCGCGCGCCGAAGCGTCCGAGCGACTGAGCGAAGAGATCATCGCCAGCATTACGTCCGGGCTGCTGGTCGTGACCGGCGAGCGGCTCGTGCGCACGCTGAATCCCGCAGGACGACGCATTCTCGGTGTTCCTGAACTTCCGGAGCCTGCCGACCGGGCCGGTGTTCCGGAACCGCCGATGAGAGACCTGCTCCGCACCGCGGCTCCGCTCGCGGCGGTCGTGGAAGAGTGCCTCTCGACGGGACGTCCGATCCTTCGGCGAGCGGTCCAGATGGGACACCCGGCCGGCGCGGCAGTGCACCTCGGCGTCACGGTTTCTCCCATTGCCGACGGCGGCGGCGGCGCTCAAGGTGCGATCTGCCTCTTCACGGACCTGAGTGCGGTCGTCGAACTGGAAGAGCAGTTGCGTCTGAAGGACAGTCTCGCGCGGCTCGGCGAACTGACGGCCGGTATTGCCCACGAGTTCCGCAACGGCCTCGCCACGATCCACGGGTACGGACGGCTGCTTGATCTCGAGAGGGTGCCAGAGGATTTCCGTCCCTACGTGCAGGGTATCCGCGACGAAACCGAGGCGCTCCGCCAGGTCGTCATCAACTTCCTCAACTTCGCCAAGCCAGCCGAACTGGCCCTCACCCCGGTCGCCCTGCGCGGCATCGCCGAACGCGCTGCCGAGGAGATCCGCGCCGATGTAGTGTCGCGTGGAGGCGACGTGCGAGTGACCGGAGAGTTCGGCATCGTGCAAGGGGATGAAGTGCTGCTCCGGCAGGCCTTCAGCAATCTGTGCCGGAACGCGGTCGAGGCCTGTGTCGACGCCCAGATGCCGCCGCGCATCGCCATCACGGGAACGATCGACGCGGCCCAGCGGACGCAGATCATGACCGTGACCGACAATGGGCCTGGCGTCGATGCCAGCGTGACGGCCCGGATGTTCCGCCCGTTCTTCACGACCAAGAAAACGGGCACCGGCCTTGGACTCGCCCTGGTTCAGAAGATCATCGTGACGCACAACGGGAAGGTCACGGCCGCCAACGCGGACGGGGCCGGTGCGCGGATTCTCGTCACCCTCCCCCTCAACGGCTGAAGATTTCGAAATCGTCAGATTCGTTCCAGAATTGCACGACCCCACGCTTCGGCACCTCATCTGCCGATAACCCCGTAAGTCGTTGCGCAAGATGGGGAAAACGCCCGTCCGCCAGCCTGCCCGGGGAAGCGCCGTCCCGTGGCAGTCCCATTGCTCAGCCAGGAGTGTCAATGTCTCCAGTGGTACGTCTTCAGCGTGGCTTCTCCCTGACGGAGCTTGTGCTCGTCGTCGCGATGGTCGGCACTTTGATGGCCGTCGCGGTGCCGCTCAGCGGCGACCTGATGGCCACGATGAAACTGAACGAGGCGTCGCGGTTGATCGAGCGAGAACTCGCTGACGCACGGCTTCGCGCGGTGGCCACCAACCGGGCGCTGAGGGTCCGCACCAATTGCCCCGACGCCGGCTTTGTTCGCACGGTGGAGTTCCTCAACACCGCCGCCGACGCCGCGGCCAACCGGTGTCTGAACAGCGCCTACCCGTTTCCAGCAGACGACGACCTGATGACGCGTCCGAACTACGACGGTCCGGTGCGCACTATCCCGAACGGCGCGACTGTCACCACGATCACGTATCAGTTCCAGCCGGATGGCACGGTGTTCAACGTCGTCGGCAACGTCCTCACGCCTGATGCCGGCTGAACAGACGGTCACGATTTCCAGGGTCAACCAGTCGAGAACGGTAAGGATCAACAGTGCCGGCAAGATTCAGATCCAGTAAGGGCTTCAGTCTCGCCGAAGTCCTGGTCTCGATGGGACTGCTGACCACCGTTTCGCTCGGTGTGGCGCAGCTGTTTGCACTGTCGACGCGCGCCAACCACATCGCCCGTGGCCAAACGTCCACGACGGCGATGGCGGAACAGAAAATGGAGCAGCTCCGGGCCCTGACCTGGGGCTTTGACATCAATGGCGATGGCCTGCCCGTCAGCGACACCACGACGGACCTTGCCGTCGAACCGTCGAGTGGTGCAGGTGCGGGGCTGAACCCGTCCCCCTCTTCTTCGCTCGACCAGAACACGGCCGGCTACGTCGACTACCTCGACGAGAACGGAGTTTACGTGGGCACCGGCACGACGCCTCCGGATGGCTCCGTGTTCATTCGCCGGTGGTCCATACAGCCGCTGCCAACCAATCCCAACAACACCATCGTGCTGCAGGTGCTGGTGACGCCGATCGTGAACGAGGCGAATCGAACCGCCAACCCCGGCCCACGCCAGCGGCTCGCCGGCGACGCCGTGCTCGTCAGCGTCAAGACCAGGAAGGCACAGTGACGTTTCGCACGCGGCGCACCGACGCCGGCTTCACGCTAACCGAGCTCTTGATCTCGACCGCCATCATGCTGACGGTGACGGGGGCGATTTTCAGCCTGATGGCGCCGTCGCAAGGTACGGCGCAGACCCAGCCGGAAGTGGCCGACATGCAGCAACGGATGCGGGTCGGCACCGAGTCGCTCTTCAAGGAGCTCGTCATGGCCGGCGCGGGGCCCTATCAGGGGGCGACGACCGGATCGCTCGTCAACTTCTTCGCGCCGATTCTTCCGCGGCGGACCGGCCGTATCGGTTATGACCCGACGCGTGGTCTCGCCAGCGTCCGGACCGACGCGATCACGCTTTCGTACATCCCGAACAGCTATTCGCAGACGACGATCTCGAGCGCCATGCCGAACGTCTCGGCCGAGCTCAAGGTGGTCAAGCAGTCGAACTGTCCCCAGGACGAGGAGCTGTGCGGCTTCGAAGTTGGCATGCAGGTGATCATCTTCGACAGCAGCGGCAACTTCGACACCTTTGTCATCACCCAGGTCCAGGACGCCGCCGGCCACCTGCAGCACCGCCAGGAGCCCTTGAACTACCCCTACGGGGTCGGCGCCCAGATCACGCAGATCGTCAGTAACACCTACTACCTGGATCGGACCACGAACAAGTTGATGCGCTACAACGGCGCCGACGAGGACATCGTGCTCGTCGACGATGTCGTTGATCTGCGCTTCGAATACTTCGGTGATCCGGCGCCCCCGTTGCTGCCGAAGCCGCCCGCGGGCGTGGCGAACTGCCTGTACGACGCCGTCGGCAATTACATTGGCCCCGCCGCGATGATGCCGACCGACGGTTCACTCGTGGAACTGACCGCCGACGTGCTCTCGGACGGACCATTTTGCGGCAGCGGGCCGAATGAGTTCGATGCGGACCTGTTGCGTGTGCGCAAGGTCCGCGTCAGCCTCCGGATGCAGACGGCTTCCGAGGCGTTCCGAGGTGCCGACACGAACCTGTTCATGAAGCCAGGCCGGGCCCAGGGGGGCCAACGCTTCATCCCGGATTACCGCCTCACGTTCGAGGTCACTCCGCGCAATCTCAACCTGGCGCGGTGATGAACATGACCCGCCTGCGCACACGGATCACCAACGAAGACGGCTCGGCGCTCATCATCGCGCTGATGTCGATGATGCTGCTCACGGCACTCGGGGCGGCCGTCATCATGGTCAGCAGGACCGAGACGGCGATTTCCAACAACTATCGGAACAGCCAGGAGGCACTCTACGCCGCCGACGCGGTGATCGAGCGCGTCGTCCAGGACCTGCTGATGGTGCCGCGCTGGAACGACATCCTCGCTGACGGCGGGAGTGGCGTCGCGGGGGTCACGTCGAGTTTCACGACCGGGAGCCCGGGCAGCGCGATCAGCCTGGCGGCCGGGGGCAAGATCACGCTCAACGCCACCACGGCGAGCATGCAGGCCGAGACGGACGCAGCCAACGTCTGGGGAAACAACGACCCCCAGTGGCGGCTGTTTGCATGGGGACCGTTGTCCGAACTTCTCAACACGACGACTGTCGACAGCAACATGTACGTCGCGGTCTGGGTCGCCGATGATCCGGCCGACGGTCCGTCCGTGAACGTTGCCGACAATAACCCGTTGCTCGATGCGAACGGCACGTTGACTCTTCGCGCCGAAGCGATCGGTCCGGGAGGTACGCGCAAGACGATCGAAGTCACCGTCGCGCGGACGTCGGGCACGGAAATCGAGCGCGGGCAGATCGCCCAGCGCGGACAGGAAGAATTGAACCAGCGCGCTCGCAAAGCCGCCGTGCAGACGCCCGGCAAGAGCCTCACCAACATGCGGATGAATACCGCCACCGGCACCCTGGGAGTGCAGTAGATGTCACGCTTGTTGCGCCGTCGACTCCATACACCGTACGCACGCCGCCGCGCCTCGGCCATGCTGTGCCTGGCGATCACCGCCTGGTGGACGGCGAGCGCCTCCGCCCAGCTGGATCCGCTGCTGTTTGCCAAGCGGGTTCCACCAACCATCATCATCGTTATGGATACGAGCATGCGTATGCTCGAAGACGGGAACGGGAATTACTACGATCCGGTGGAATACACCTCGTCGAGTGATGCGGTCGTAGCCACTGCGCTCGGCGTCGCGGGCGCCACCCGCTATCGCCGCATTTACAAGAACCTGCAGTACCGAGAACACCATCGACGCCAGCAGCAAGTTCGAGGCTGAGGACATCACGGCGGTGGGTAATGCCGCGGCCGGGTACTCGACCTTCTACAACAACACCCGCCTGGAGATTGCCAGGACCGGCATCAGGCAGGCGGTCGGGGAGAATGCCGGCGCCGCCTATCGGTGGGGGCTCATCAAGCTCCGCCAGACGTCGCCAGCATGGCGGACGTCGCCGAACTGCGATAAGCCTGTCAGGATCACCGGGAATGCGATCTTGAGTCTGCTGTCAGACTCCAACCCTTGCAACGCCGGCTCGGCGGGGAAGTTCGGTATCTACGTGCCGTCGGTCTCGTCATCGAATTACTCGAACGAAACGCTCTATGGCGGCACTGCGCGCCTGGTGACGCCGGCAGGGAACACCTCGACCTCCCTTCTCGCAATCACCGGGCAGACCATCGGCGTCAGCGCCAGCCTGATCCCGGCGAGTGCAGGCGGACGCACCTTCAACGATCGCCCGATCTCGCACGCCCTCGATGATGCGCGGGCCGCTGCGGTCGCGGCGATGACGGCCGACACCGCCGCCAACCGGACCTGCCGCAACACGGTGGTGATCCTGATCACGGGCGGCAAGGATGATGGCAATGCGGCCTACACCGCATCGCACAACCCGACGAGCGTCGCGACCACATTCCAGACGGTGACGGCGAGCGGCACGACCAAGCGCATACCGATTCACGTCCTCGCCATCAAGCCGGCTGCAGGCGACGTGACGCAACTGCAGGGGATCGCGACCAATAGCGGCGGGCGCTACGTCAGCGTGACCAGCGCCGCGGAGATTGCGCGCAACATCAACTACGCGGTGCAGACAGGCTTCGGCCGATCGACCGACTTCGACAGCGGCGCGAGCAGCGAGTTCGTCTCGGTCAGCCCGATCGTCGCGACGGTGAATCTCAAAGGCGCGTCGGCGGCCGACGGCAGCTCGCTGCCGAACACGGACATCGACGCCATCCCCGGCGGCCAGCCGCTGTCGCAGCGCAGCAACATGCTGCTCACGGCCGGATTCTCGCTCCCGGGCTTCGACGCAGTGCTCCGCGCGTTCCGGGTCTATCGTCCGGAGCCCGACACCACCAAGCCCACCGGCTGGAAGTTCGTCAACGACGGTACCAAGCTCTGGCCCGATCTCGATGGCCGTCCGTCGCTGGCTGGCCAGGCGCGCGTGCCCGCGGATCCCAACGCCCGCAATATCTACACCTTTATCCCGGACGGATCCGGCGGCGGCTCGATGGTGGCGTTTACGACGTCCAACGAGGCCACCCTGCGCTCGCACATGAACATCAGTGGATCCGCCGACACCGTGATCAGCTACGTGCGTTCCCAGAAGCTGGGCGCGGTCATCGGCTCGACCCCCGCGGTGATGGACGTGCCGTCGCTCGATCCGCCGCCAGACGAAGACTACGGGTATTCGGATGCTGCGACCGGGTTTGCGGCGAGCTACAAGAATCGTCGCGCGCTCATCTTCTTCGGCGGCAACAACGGCATGATTCACGCGGTTGATGCCCGCACCGGATACGAAGTCTGGGCATTCATCCCGTACAACCTGCTGCCGAAACTCAGCACCCTGCTGGACGGCCAACCGGTGGAGCAGTTCGACTACTTCGTGGACAGCTCGCCCAAGATTGCCGAAGTAAAACTGAACGGCACATGGCGCAGCCTGCTGCTGATCGGCGAGGGCCCGGGCGGCACCTTCTACCAGGCCTTCGACGTGACCGAGGCCGGCATGGGTGTGTCGCCGGAGCTCGGCGATCTGTCCGCGGTGACGTCGCTACTCCAGACCTTCGACAGCCCGAACGAGTCGATTCAGTTCAAGTGGTCGTTCCCGAGCTACTCGAGTTTCGATCCGAGTTATTCCGCAACCTTGACCGTCACAGACGCGACGCCGGGCGGAAAGGTGAAGTTGTACGGCGATCTCAGGTCGACCGCTACGACCGCGGAAAAAACCGTCGGCTTCACGTGGTCGGATCCGGCCGTCGGTCCGCTCACGCCCGACCGCTCTGTCAACGCGGTGATTGTCGGATCCGGCTACTTTCCAGACATCGAATCACTGATCCCGGCGCGCGGATCCGTCAAGGCGGGGAACGCCCTGTACCTGATCGACGCCGATACCGGCCAACTGATTGGCAACGCCTCTGGATCCTGTTCGACGATCTCGAGCGGTTCCGGTTCCAGTACCGGATGCGCCAGCATCGGTGACGTCAGCAACGGCCGCAAGAATGCACTGCAGGCGGATCCGACCGCGGCCGGTGCGGCCGGGAGCGTCATCGTTGAAAAAGCCTACCTGGGTGACGTCGACGGAAAGTACTGGCGCTTCGCCTTCACGACCGGCGGCGAGATCTCGACGACGCAGATGACCAACACGTCGCAGCCGATCTATGCGTCCTCGGCGCTACTGTTCATTGGAACGGCCGACGTCTACGCCTTCTTCTCAACGGGCAGCGACCTGTTGCCGAGCAACGCATCTGGCGGTACCGGCACGTTCAAGCTCTACGGACTGAAGGACAACGGTGCGGGGATCGCCGCGAGCACACAGTTCACAATCGACCTGGCGCCGACGACCAACACGGCGGGCCTGGCGACCGGTGAGCGTCCATCGACGTCGCCATCGGTGGCCGGCGACATCGTGTTCTTCACCACCACCACTGAGAGCGCCACGACCCCTTGCGAAGACTTCACCGGAAAGCTTTACGCCGTGACTTACGCAGGCGGTGCGGCGTACGACTCGGATGCCAACGGCAAGATGGACAAGAACGAGAATCCGGTGGCGGCGACATTGGCGGGGCGAGCGACGGCACCCTTCATCGTGGACCAGCACCTGTACCTTGGCACCGTCGGCGCTACTGGCGTGAAGGTCGAAGCGTTTGGTGATCCGGAGGACTTTAATAACGGCGTCGGACAGATCGGCGTGAGGATCCTCTCGTGGCGCGAAATCCGGTAAGGCGTCAGCGGCCCGCGGAGCGCGGTGTAGGGGCCGTTCGCGAACGGCCCCGTGAGATCGGCCCGAAGCCCGTGATCGGCACGCTGCTCGCCGCCGGCGTTTTGCTGGCTGTCGGTATTCCATGGCTGGGGAGTGGCCGCGACGTTCAGGACGAGGTCGCGCGCCCGGCACCCGGTGCGGTCCGCGCCAAGCCCGCGGCTGCGGCTGCGCCGCCCGCCGACGTGGTGGCGCCTGCCCCCGACGCACCGCGGGCTTTTTTGGATCCGGCGGGATCCGGGGCGACGGCATACAACGCCGGCGACTATGAAGGGGCGTTGGCGCACTATCTCGCCGCGATTGAGGCCAATCCCCAGGATGCCGAGTCCCACAGCAACCTCGGGCAGATGCTGGTTCGTCTGAAGCGTCCGGCGGAGGCATTGCCGTACTTCGATCGGGCCATCGCGCTACTGCCGCAGCGGTGGGCCTATCACTTCAACCGTGCCCGCACGCTGGGGCTCCTGGAGCGGTGGGACGAAGCGATCGCCGGCTACAAGCAGGCCGAGGCGATCATGCCAGACGACTACGCGATCACCTTCAACCTCGGCCAGGCGCTCCACCGCAAGGGTGACGAGGCTGCGGCGGTGGCGACGTACCTTCGCGCGATCGCGCTGGCGCCCGATGACGCCAGTTTTCGCATGGCACTCGGCACGAGTTACGAGCGGCTGCAAAAGCCCGCCGATGCGGCGGCGGCGTATGGCGAATACCTGCGCTTATCGCCCGAGGCTGCGGACGCGGAGAAGGTACGGGCGCGCATCGCCGATCTGACCCGGTAGGTCAGCGCTCGAAGTTTCAGCACACTCTTTGATTTCGGCCGCTGCCATTTCGGCAGCAGAACAACTGTCGCCGTTTACGCTTCGTCGGAATTCGTTCGCAATCTGAGGAACTACCGGCGCCGTCGTCGATGGCCTGTGGCCTGCACTCGTGCCGGGCATGCAGACGCGGGGATTCACGCTGGTAGAAGTGCTCGTCGCCATGGCGGTGTTGTCGGCCGCCACGCTCGGTGGTGTGCACTTGATGGCATTTGCGACGCGCGGTATGCACGTGGCGCGGATGCAAGGCACGGCGGCTCTGGCGGCCTCGGCGCGGCTCGACCAGTTGCGAAGCCTGCGGTTCGAGTTCGACCGGGATGGTCAGCCGGTGACGGACATGTCCACCGACCTCACGGTGGACCCGCCAGCGCCAGGTGGAAGTGGACTGGCACCCGGTGGACCGCCGACGCTCGACGGCAACGTCAGTGGGTTCGTCGACTACCTCGATGCGGCAGGCGTCTGGGTGGGAAATGGGGTTAGACCGCCGCGTGAGGCGGTGTTTGTCAGGCGTTGGGCGATCGAAGGGGCCGTTCATCCCGATGTGATCGTGCTGCAGGTCCTGGTCCGGCCGCTCGCGAATGGTGCGCTCGGTGGCCGGCGGCAGCCCGGCGACGCCCGGTTGGTCACGGTCCGTGCCCGGGTGCAACGGTGAGCGCGGAACGGGGCTACACGGTCGTTGAACTCATGATCGCGACCGCGGTCATGCTGGCGATGACAAGCGCCGTCATGACGCTGCTGCACGATGGCCTGGTGAGAACGCCGCTGCTCGAAGACGCAGCGGACCTGCACCAGCGGGCGCGCGTAGCGGTTGACGCGATCGCCGCGGATCTTCGGGCGGCGGGCAATGGAACTGCGACAGGCCCGTTATCGGCGGTGCTGCCGGCGCTGGAACCGCGGAGCGCGGGAGTCGCGGTCGGATCGGCCTCGGCCGACGCGGTGACGGTTCGGTATGTTCCGGCGCTCGCGGCGCACAGCCGTTTAGCGCAGCCACTGGAGCCTGGGTCGAGTGTGGTGCTGCTCGAGCCGGCCGGCTGTCCGCGGCTGACCACCGCGTGCGGTTTCGCGGCGGGCATGCGAGCGATCGTGTTCGATCCGGCCGGGCAGATGGACGTTGTCCTGATTGAGGCGATCGGGCCGGGTCTTCTCGTGCTGAGTGGTTCGGCGGTCCCACGTTCGGCGACGTACGCGGCTGGATTGGAGATCGCCCAGGTTGTCGAGGCCAGCTATGTAGTCGATCCGAGTACTCGGCAGCTTCGGCGGAGCGAGGGCGGAGGGACGTTCGCGATCGCCGACCATGTCGAGGGACTGACGTTCGAGTACTTCGGTGACAGCCTGGCGGTTCTGCCGATCTCGGGGTTCCAGGATGGTCCGTTTCGAAGTCCAGGTCCGCGCATGTTCGATGCCGACCTGCTCGGGATCCGGGCGATCAGGGCGACGTTGCGGTTGGGCAGCGGCAATCCTCGCTCACCGGCGATGGCCGCGACCCTGACGGTATCGCTGCGGACGGGCGGGTGAACGGTGGCCGGACTCGCTGGCCGCAACGACGAGAGGGGCGCGGCGTTGCTCCTCGTGATCATGTTGGTCCTGGTGCTGGCGGCGATCGGCGCGGCGGTGTCGGTGGCGAGCTCGGACCGAGACGCTGATCGCGGCGAACTTCCGGCAGGAGCGCGAGTTGCTGTATGCGGCGGAAGGGGCGGTGGCTCGAGCCGTCCATGACGCCGCGAGCAGCCCTGACTGGAGCCTGCTCGTGTCGGGGAGTGCGGTGTCGTCATTTACCGACGGCGCCGCAATCGGCGCCAGGAGGCTGCCGGGCGGAGACGTTGTGTCGCTCTGTTGCGGGCCGCCCTCGCTCACGAGCGACGTTCAGGACCGGGCACTGGGCGGACGGAGCTGGGGAACCGATACTCCGGTGTGGCAGATGTTCGCCTGGGGTCGGGCGGCTGACTGGTTGCCCGCCGGTCGCATCGACAGTGCCCTGTATGTGGTCGTCTGGCTGGCGGACGATCCGGATGACGGTGACGGGAATCCGGCCGTGGACACCAACGGGGTGGTCTTGCTGCACGGGCAGGCCCTCGGGCCCCGTGGTGGCCGGCAGGTGATCGATGCAGTCATCGGCCGCGGCGCCCCGGCGCCGTCACCGGTGAGAATCATGTCGTGGCGGGAAGGGCGATGGTAAAATGACCGGAGAAATGTCAAGAAAATCCGTGCTGGCCGCCGTTCTGGCCTTGGCACTCCTGGCGCCGGCGACCGCGCGCGCCTTCCAGAATCCCAGCCTCGGCGAGCTGGCTCTGAAGGAGCAGGAACGGCGCAAGGCCCTCAAGGCATCCGGTGCCGGCAAGGTCGTCACCAACGACGATCTGCCCAGGGGCACCGTGATCGCCCCGCCGCCTGCGGCCGCCGCCCGCGACCGAGCCGAAAGCGGAAGACAAGACCAACAAACCGGAAGAGCCCGCCAAGGACGAAGCCTGGTGGAAGGCGCGCATGAACTCAGAGCGCGAGGTGCTGCGCCGCAACGAGATGTTTGCCGTGGCTCTGCAGACGCGCATCAATTCGCTGACCAACGACTTCTCGGCGCGTGATGATCCCTACCAGCGCGCGCAGATCAGCCAGGAGCGCGTCAAAGCGATCCAGGAGCTGGACCGTCTGAAGACCGACGTGGAAATGTCCAAGAAGAAAATGGCCGACATCGAGGAGGAAGCGCGCCGGGCTGGCGTTCCTCCCGGCTGGCTGCGCTGACCTCGCCCCGCGTGCCCGCCCCCGCCCGCATTCTGATCGTCGAGGACAAGGACTCGCTGCGCGCGATGCTGCGCCATGCGCTCGAGAGCCAGGGCCATGACGTCATCGAGGCACGTGACCAGGCCGAGGCGGTGCAGCAGCTGCACGGAGCCCAGCCCTCCCTCGTGCTGTCGGATCTTCGGCTCCCGGAAGGGGACGGCCTCGGCGTCCTCAGAGCGTCCAAGGACATCGACGCCGACACGCCGGTGATCGTGATGACTGCGTACGGCAGCATCGAGGACGCCGTCCGCGCGATGAAGGAAGGCGCCCTCGACTTCCTCGCCAAGCCGGTCGATCCCGATCACCTGTTGCTGCTCGTGCACCGTGCCCTCGAGCAGCGCCGCATGGCCACCGAGAACCTCCTCATGAAGGAGGAGCTCGCGGTGCGCCGCGGGGCGCCCATGCTGGTCGGGGCGGATGCGTCGCTCCGCAAGGTGTTTGCATCACTCGAGCGCGCCGCAACAACTGATACGACCGTCCTGATCGAAGGCGAAAGCGGGACCGGCAAGGAGCTCTTTGCCCGCTCGCTTCACGCGCTCAGCGATCGTTCGGCGATGCCGTTTGTCGCGATCAACTGCGCCGCCATTCCCGAAACCCTGCTCGAGACCGAACTCTTTGGTCACGAGAAGGGCGCCTTCACCGGCGCTGTCGGCCGGAAGCCGGGCAAGTTCGAGATGGCTCATCGCGGCACCCTGTTCCTCGACGAGATCGGTGACCTGCCGCTCTCGCTCCAGGCCAAGATTCTGCGCGCACTCGAAGAGAAACGCTTCGAGCGGGTTGGCGGCACCGCCTCGGTCCAGGTCGACGTCAGACTGGTCGCCGCGACCAATCGAGGCCTGCGCGCGCAGGTCGCCGCGCGGCGATTCCGAGAGGACCTGTTTTTCCGGTTGTCGGTCTTCCCGATCACCGTTCCGCCGCTGCGCGAGCGGAAGGGCGACATCGCCGTCCTGGCGCGTTACTTCGTGGATCGCTTCTGCCGCGACTTGAACAAGAAGGCGCTGACGATGTCGGCGGAAGCGCAGGAGCATCTCGAGCGCTATCACTGGCCAGGGAATGTGCGAGAGCTGCAGAACTGCATCGAGCGCGCGGTCATTCTCTCGGACGGCGACACCATCCAGCCGCGCCAACTGAGCCTGTCGTTCGTCGAAGCATCGAACGAGGTTCCGGAAGCGCCCGATCCGTGGGCGTCGTTCGACCTGTCCGGGACTCTCAACGAGGTTGCCCGGCGCGGTGCGGCGGAAGCCGAGAAGCGCAAGATCCACCAGGTCCTGAAGGAAGTCGACCAGAACAAGGGCCGCGCCTCAGAGGTCCTGGGCGTGACGTATAAAGCGTTCCTGAGCAAGCTCAAGGAACACCGAATCGAATAGCACGTGCGAGGTGCGAGGTGCGACGTGCGACGTGCGGTGCGACGTGCGACGTGCGACGTGCGGTGCGACGTGCGGAGTGTAGCGCAGCCCTAGGGCTGCCTTACCGTGCCGCGCAAGCCGATCGCGCGCAGTGCCTGGTCCAACTCCGCGGCCGTCACGTCGCTGGCGATGACCGTCTCCCCGATACTCACCGGCAAGACGAAGTGCAGCGTGCCGTCGATGACTTTCTTGTCACGTGCGACCGCCTCTACGACCTGTTCCGCATCAAGATCGGCAACCGCCGGGAGTGGGCCCATTGCGATGACCAGCGCGCGCAGCGCGTCCCTGTCGGCCGGCGGCAGCGTGCCCCGGGCGGACGAAAGCTCCGCGGCTGCGAGCATCCCGTACGCGACCGCCTCACCATGCCGGAATCGCCGGTACTTCGTCACGGCCTCGAGCGCGTGGCCCGCGGTGTGTCCGAAGTTCAGGATCCTCCGCCGGCCCGACTCGCGTTCATCCTCGCCGACGACGGTCGCCTTGATCTGGCAGGCCTCGGCGATCGTGGGCAGCAGGACGGCGGTGTCTCGTGCGAACAGCGCCGGCAATCCGCGCGCGACCTGCTCGAAGAGTGAACGGCTGGCGATGACTCCACACTTCACCACCTCGTAGAGCCCGGCGCGAAACTCACGCCGCGGCAAGGTGCCGAGCACCTCTGGATCGACGAGGACGGCCGCCGGCTGATGGAACGCGCCGATCAGGTTCTTGCCGGCGGCATGGTTGACGCCGGTCTTGCCACCGATCGCACTATCGACCTGCGCCAGCAGCGTCGTCGGCACCTGCGCGACCGGGAGGCCGCGCAGGAATGTCGCGGCCGCAAAGCCGGCCACGTCTCCGACCACCCCGCCCCCGATCGCCACCACGCCGGCGCCCCGATCGGCCTGGGCCCTGACCAGGGCGTCGTAGATCTTCGCGACCGTCGCGAGCGTCTTGAAGCGCTCGCCGTCGGGGATCAGGATCGGTTCTTCCGACGTGAGCGCGTGGAACCGGTCCCCGTGCAACCTCCAGACGGTGGGGCTCGAGATCACGAAGCGGCGGGCCGGGAAGCGGACCGAGTCCAGTGTCGCGCCGAGAGCTGGCGGAAATACCGGCGCCGATGGCGACCGCGTACTCGGCGGATGATGTCCGCACGTTGATGCGTACAGGCTGGACGGTTGCGGAAGGCCTCATGAGAGCGGGTGGTAGGATAACAGCATCGGCACCCACTCCTTCCTCATCATCGGCAGCGGCATCGCCGGCCTGCGCGCGGTCGCCGAGTTGAGCGGCGCCGGTGACATTCTCATTCTTACGAAGGCCGAGCCGGAGGAAGGCAATACCGGCTACGCCCAGGGTGGCATCGCGGTCGCCATCGGCGCACACGATTCGCCGCGGCTTCACGCCCAGGACACGCTTGCCGCGGGCGACGGGCTTTGCGATCCGCCCGCCGTGGACGTGCTGGTCGAGAACGGTCCCCGTTATGTGCGCGAGCTGATCGAGTGGGGCGCGCAGTTCGACCGTGATGCCGACGGGACGCCGGCGCTGGCGATGGAGGGTGCGCACAGCGCTCGTCGTGTGCTGCACGCCCGCGATGCCACCGGCCGCGAGATCGGCCGGACGCTCTGGCAACGCGCGTCCAAACTGCCCGGAGTCACGGCGCATGCCCATGCGCGCGTCGTCGATCTGATCGTCGAGGACGGACGATGCACGGGGGCGCGCTTCATCGGTCCGGACGGGGAGCTGCAGCGAGGCCAGGGCTGACGCAGTCCTGCTGGCCACGGGAGGCGCCGGGCAGGTCTATCGTGAGACCACGAACCCGGCGGTCGCGACCGGCGACGGCGTCGCGATGGCGTTCCGCGCCGGCGCGGCGGTCGCGGACCTCGAGTTCGTGCAGTTCCACCCCACAGCGCTGAAGGTGGAGGGGCAGCCCCGCTTCCTGCTGTCGGAGGCCCTGCGCGGCGAGGGAGCGCGGCTTGTCAATTCTGCGGGCGAAGCGTTTGTCGCCCGTTACGAGGCCGCGGGTGACCTGGCCTCGCGCGACCGCGTATCGCGTGCGATCGCTCGTGAGGAGCATCGCACCGGTGGACCGGTTTACCTGTCCCTGCAGCAGATGGACGCCGACTACGTGCATCGCAGGTTTCCGCTGATCTCGGATGCGTGCAGGCGTGCGGGGCTGGACCTGGCGCGCGATCCAATTCCTGTCGGACCGGCCGCGCACTACATCATGGGCGGTGTCGCGACCGACCTCGACGGACGAACCACGCTGCCCGGCCTCTATGCGGCCGGAGAAGTGGCGTGCACCGGCGTCCATGGCGCCAACCGCCTCGCCAGCAATTCACTGCTCGAAGGGCTGGTTTTCGGCGCGCGCGCCGGCGCCGCCATGAAGGCAGACGCGGGGACGGCCGTCTCTTTGACGGCGATGGGAGCGTCTGAGGACGCGGGAGCTCCTGGCTCTCGGAACCGGCAAACACTGGAGCGGTGGACGCCGGACGGTCTGGATGTTCGCGACGTCATGTGGCGGCAGGTCGGGCTGTTTCGGGACGCCGCCGGGCTTCGAGCTGCGCTGGCACAGCTGGAGCCCGCGTGGCGGACGGCCGAGGCACGCGTCCGCGAGGGGGCCCGTTTCGACGTGGACGGTTGGCGCGCCGTCAATGTGCTCACCGTCGCCTGGCTCATCACCCGTGCGGCGTTGCGCCGCGAGGAGAGCCGCGGCGCGCACTATCGCGACGATTACCCCGAGCGCGACGATATAAACTGGAAAAACAGGATGTCGGATCGACGGTCGTCGATCGAGTGATGATCGCGGATGACGCGTGTCTCACAACTGAGTATTGAGGTTTGCGGCAATGGCGGAGCAGGTCGTCGGGAAAGAGAACAAGGACGCAGGCAAGAAGGACGGCAAGGTCACCGAGATCACGCCCCAGTCCGAGGACTTCTCGCGCTGGTATCTCGACGTGGTCCGTCGCGCCGAACTGGCGGACTACACTCCCGTCAAGGGCTGTATGGCGATTCGGCCGTATGGCTATGCCATCTGGGAGCTGATCCAGCAGGGGTTGGACCGTCGATTCAAAGAGACCGGGCACGTCAACGCCTACTTCCCGCTTTTCATTCCCGCCAGTCTTCTCACGAAGGAGAAGGAACACGTCGAAGGATTCGCGCCGCAGGTGGCCTGGGTCACGAAAGGCGGCGACGAGGAGCTGGCCGAGCCGCTCGTCGTCCGGCCGACCTCGGAAGCGATCATCGGCACGATGTACGCGAAGTGGATCAAGTCGTGGCGGGATCTGCCGGTCCTCATCAACCAGTGGGCCAACGTTGTCCGCTGGGAGAAGGTGACGCGGCCGTTCCTGCGCACGACCGAGTTTCTCTGGCAGGAAGGCCACACCGCGCACGAGACCGAGGCGGAAGCGCAGGAAGAGACGCTCAAGATCCTGGCGCTCTACAAGGAGTTTGCCGAGACGGAGCTGGCGATGCCGGTCGTGGACGGCCAGAAGAGCGAAAGCGAGAAGTTCGCCGGCGCGTCGAAGACCTACTCGATCGAGGCGCTGATGGGGGACGGCCGTGCCCTGCAGGCCGGCACATCACACAACCTCGGGCAGAATTTTGCCAAGGCGTTCGAGATCCAGTTCCAGGGACGCGAGAAGGAAGTGCAGCATGCCTGGACGACGTCGTGGGGCGTGTCGACGCGCCTGATCGGCGGACTGATCATGACGCATGGTGATGACAGCGGGCTGATCCTCCCGCCGCGAATCGCTCCGTATCAGGTCGTGATCATCCCGATTCCCCGTGGGAACTGGCAGGAGACCGTCCTGCCGAAGGCGCGTGAGCTGCAGGCGGACCTGGTCAAGGCCGGAGTGCGCGTGCATGCTCGATGATCGCGATGCGTATACGCCGGGGTGGAAGTTCGCCGAGTGGGAGCTGCGCGGCGTGCCGCTGCGCATGGAGATCGGCCCGAAGGACATCGAGAAATCGGCCGTGATGGTGGCGAGGCGCGATACCCGCGAGAAAGCGTCCCTGGCAATGGACGGCATCGGTGCAACCATCACCGGCTTGCTCGACGAGATCCAGAAGGCCCTCTACGAGCGGGCGCTGAAGTATCGCGAGGACCACACCCAACGCGTCAGCACGTACGAAGAGTTCAAGACGCTGATGGAAGGGCGCCCGGGCTTCCTGATCGCGGGATGGTGCGGCAGTGCCGAGTGCGAGAATGCCATCAAGGCGGATACGCAGGCCACCGTCAGGAACATTCCGTTCGGCGCGGAACGCGTGGCCGGCACTTGCATCAAGTGCGGGCGGCCGTCTTCGGTCGAGGCCTGGTTCGCAAAGTCGGTACTGAGGACCGCGGCGGCGTCGGGCCAGCGCGTCGCGATGCGCTTCAGAGCGGCACTTCGGGGCGTGACCTTCTCGCGCCCGGCGATGGCTCCGAATGCCGCTGCCAGCTGCTGACGCCAGCGCTCGTCGCGCATGCGCTGAATAGGCGGCCGCGATCGGTTCCAGGCAGGACGCATCACCAACCACGTGGACCGCGGTGAGGAACGTTGCCGGCAGCGGACCGGCGGCAGCCTCCAGCGTCTCCCGCAGGTCGTAGACCGCCACATTACTGCCACGCAGGGCGAGCGACTGGTGGAGTGCGCCGCGCAGGGCTCTCCATGCCTCTCGCTGCGTCACGGATGTCACGGCGAGCTCGCGGGCGCGGACGGCATCGATCATTTTCTGCAGAACGCCGAGTGCCGCAGTTGCGCCCCGAGTCTTCAAGGCCTCTCGCAGGTCCGCCGGATCGTCACCGAGCGTGCCTTCGACGGCGTCTCGCCACACCGCATCGGCAGCCGCTGCATCCTGCGGCGCCTGAGAAAGCCCGGCCTGAATCTGTGGATCGTCGTCGTCGCGGAGCGCCTCGGTGACCCGGGCGCGGACATCTTCCGGCATATCCCGGAGGGCATCGAGCGCGGCCAGCCGCACCCGGCGTTCCGCGGACCGGTTCATTGCCGCTTCGACGAGCGCATCGAAGGCCTCAGTGGACGCGTCGGTCAGCGGGGAATCGAGCAGTGCCCGCAACGTGCCGGTTGCGCCAATGCCGACGTCGCCGCCCTCTGCTAACGCCTGGCGCGCGAGTGCCAGGCCGCGCGGGTCGGCGATGGCTTCGAGGACACGCAGGATTGCGCGCTTGGTATTCCGATCCGCAGGCCCGTAAGCTGCCACGACGCGATCCACCGCGCGGGGACCAAAGATGGCAAGCCGTGCCACCGCCGTTTCGCGCAGGACTTCGTCTTCGGACCCGAGCGCCGACGTCAGCGCACGGATCTCGGACGCGGAGGATGGTTTGATCGTCATCGACGTTGGTCTCTGAAATTTATCAGAACCAAAAGAAAAGGGCAGGACGCGTGCATCCTGCCCGTTCTCGTCCGGCGGTCCGGATGAGTGTCGTTACCTCTGCAGGCGTACGACGAGTGCGGCGCGGCGGTTGAGACGGCGTGTCTCCTCGCGCGCGTTGTCATGCTTCGGACGCTCTTCACCGTAGCTGATGCTCTGCAGCCGATCGACGCCAATGCCGCGGCTCGTGAGGTAGTCGCGGACCGCGTTTGCCCGGCGCTCGCCGAGCGAGAGGTTGTATTCGGCCGTCCCGATGTTGCAGGTATGACCTTCAACCTGCAGGCGCAGTGAGGCGTCGGCCTGCAGCGCCTTGATCGCCTCGTCCAGCGCGCGCGTGGCTTCCGGGCGCAACGAGTAGCGATCGAAGTCGAAGTGGACGTCCTCGAAGACGAACTGCGCGACCGCAGGCCGGACGACCTGGATCGTCACCGCGTCGGTGGCGGTGGCACCCTTCGAGTCCCGCACCTCGATCGTCACGGGAACTGGCCCTTCCTGCATCGGCGCGGTCCACGGCGTTTGCCGGTCGCCCGGGTTGGCGAGCGTACCCGACGCCGCGCTCCAGCGGTACGTCAGGGCATCACCGTCCGGATCGCTGGCGTCGGCGGTCACGGTCGAGACCTTGCCGATCTCCACCGTGCAGGGTTCGCATCGGGCACGCACCGTCGGCGGACGGTTCTGCGCCACCACCGCAGGCGGCGCGAGGCGGCGCTGGTGGCGCGGGTGCGACATAGATGCGCGTGCCGGGGTGATAGCCGAGGCGGAACTGGACGCCGGCGGCATCGCCTCCCTCGTCCTCGAAGGTGCCGAAGTTGCTGCGGCCGTCCACGCGCAGCGCGTAGTTGACACCGACGCCGGCAAACAGGCCGTTGCGCCCCTGCCACGTCAGCCCCAGCGAGGCGTTGATCGGGCCGCTCTGCTCGGAGTCGATCGGAATCGTCTGCGTCTGCGCACCCGTGAAGCGGACGGCATCATCGAGATACTGCTCGCCGTGGAGCTCCGCGGTGAAGCGAAGACTCTTGCGCGTCGGGAAGCCCGCACCGAAGCCCCAGCGGATGCCGTTCAGCAAGTCGAACGTATCGGGATCGCCGCGGAAGATCATCCCGCCGAAGGCCGAGAGCTCGACGCGCTCGTTGAGCTCCTTGCTGACGATGCCGTCGAATGCGAAGTCCATCTTGCCCGTGCCCGCGCCGTCCTCGTCACTGGCCGTCGGCAGCTTGGCCATGCCGCGGATGGCGAACGCGACGGGCTGCTGACGGTACTGCGACGACAGGTTGAACTTGGCGCCGAGCCAGAGGTCACCGATCTGGTTACCGCTCCAGCCGTCATTGACGAAGGGATACTCGTTGACCACGCCGCCGGCGCTCGGGAGTTGCGGGCTGAACAGCGGCCGCACGTCGCGGTCGATGCGCGTCACAGGTGTGAAATTGCCGAACAGTTCGAAGCGATCCGCCAGGCCGTAGCCGACCGTCAGCGGGAACGTCGAGACGTCCGTGAATCCCTGTTCGAAGTCGAAGTTCACGTAGTAGCCACTGACGGACCACTTCCGCGCCGGGAGTATCTCTCCTGTCGGCACGAACCACAGCCCCGTATCGCCGGCCGTGCTGGTCGTGGCGGGCCGGGTTTCGGCGGGTTTCGGGGCCGCGCCGGTTTGTCCGAATGCGGGCGTCGCCACGCAAACGAGCGCTGCGATATACCCCGCGATGCTTTTCATGTGCCTGCCCTCTAGGCTGCTGAGTCCGAGCGCCGATCAGCGACGCAAGGCCGAGCCAGTAACTCATCCATATTAAGGGAGAATTGGGCCGAAAAAACGCCCAATTACAGATTGGGCGCAGAGGTGTGAATCAGGCAGACGGGCGAGGTTTGCGGGGCGCCACGACCCAGGCGACGACGATGCTGAAGCCATACAGCGCCAGCATGGGCCCGGCCATGATCGCCTGCGAGACGACGTCGGTGCCGGGGCTGATCACTGCGGCGATGATGAAGATGATCAGGATCGCGTATTTGGTGTTGCGGGCCAGAAAACCGGCAGTAACCATTCCCATGCGCGCGAGAAAAAACACGACGGTCGGCATCTGGAAGACCAATGCCATGCCGAGCAGCATCTTCACATAGAGGCCGAAGGTCTCCGCGATGGACGGCCTGAACTCCATGTAATCGGTCTGCCAGCCGATGAACCACTCCCACGCCCACGGGAAAGCGACCATGTGAGAAAACGTCGCGCCAAGGGCGAAGAAGATGGTGCAGAACAGCACGAAGGGAATCGCGTACTTTTTCTCGTTCGAGTACAGCCCCGGGGCGATGAACAGCCACAGCTGGTACATGATCAGCGGCGTCGCGAGCATGAAGCCCGCCAGCGCTCCGATCTTCATCGTCAGCATGAACGGCTCGAAGCCGGCCGTGTACATGAAGGCCGCGTCGGGCCGACTCTCTTGCAGCCGTTCGACGAGGGGCGTCCAAAGCGCGTGCTGGATCCGTCCGACGAAGAAGAACGCGATGGCGCAGCCGGCGAGGAGGGCGTAGACCGAGTAGATCAGCCGCTTGCGCAGCTCGTCGAGGTGCTCGAGGAACGACATCCTCGAGTCGTCGTTGAGGTCCTCCGGATCGGTCAGGGCTATCCGGTCATCGTCGTCCGGCCGGCCCGGGGACGGGAAGGGAACGAGCGCCATGGCGGCTTAGGCCTGGTCGCTTTTGGTGCGCGGCACCACGTCGTCGACGTCGTCACGGACAGGGATGGTGGCGGGTGGACGTTGACGTTCCGTCGACCGTTGGTCCTCGACCCGGATTTCGTCCTCGAGCGTATTCTTGAGCTCGTTCGAGGCGCGTTTGAATTCGTTCAAACTGCGGCCTAGCGAACGGCCGAGCTCGGGCAGCTTCCGGGGGCCGAAAACAATCAGCGCGATCGTCAGAATGATGATCAACTCCGGGATCCCAACTGATGGAAGCATATAAATCCTTGTGGTGCGTTGCCGGGGCGGCCGAAACGCCGCCGTACTCGTCGAATTATAGGAACCGCCTGCCCGCAGGGTCAAGCTGTCGTATCCTCTATTATGCCCGGAAGTCGTTGCGAGCGTTACACTTCGTCTGTTAGGATGCTTTTTATGCGTAGTCCCCGGTTTCTTCCGGCGGCCCTCGTGGCCGTTGCCTTGTCGGCCCTTCTCGGCGGTGTCTTTGGCAATGATGTCGCCACCGCGCAGGACGAGGTCACACAACAGTACCGCATCTATACCGACGCCCTCGCAATAGTAGAGAGCGAGTATGTCGAGGCGGTGCCGGTCGAGCGCCTTGTCTACAGCTCCATCGACGGATTGCTTCATACGCTCGATCCGCATTCGAGCTTCTTCGAACCGCGCGACTACGCGGCGATGCGCGAACGTCAGTCCGGCAGCTATGCGGGGCTGGGCGTGACGATCGCGTCGATTGACGGGGACATCACCATCCAGTCGATCTTCGAAGGCTCGCCGGCCTACAAGAGCGGCCTGCGCCGCGGCGACGTCATCGCGCGCGTCGAATCCGAAGACATGAAGGGCTGGACGACACAGCAGGCGGTCAGCCGGCTGAAGGGGCACAAGGGCACGCCCGTCAACATCTCGATCCGCCGGCGTGGCTACGAAGGCTTCATCGAGATGAACGTCGTGCGCGACGAGGTGAACATCACCACGGTTCGCGGCGCGTTCATGATCGACAACGAGACCGGATACGTGAAGCTGGCCGAGTTCTCCGAGACGTCCGACAAGGAGCTGGAAAGCGCGCTCGAGGATCTTGCCGGCAAGGGCATGAAACGTCTCGTGTTCGACCTGCGCGACAATCCGGGCGGGCTCCTCGATCAGGCCATCCGCATCTCGAATCGCTTCCTGCCGAAGGGCGATCTGATCGTCTATCAGCGCGGCCGCGTCCCCAATTCGGACCAGGACTACCACGCGACGGAAGCGAGTGAATACACGAAGCTGCCGCTGGTCGTGATGGTCAACCGGAACAGCGCGAGCGCATCTGAGATCGTCTCCGGCGCACTGCAGGACCACGATCGCGCGTTGATCGTGGGTGAGACGACGTTCGGCAAGGCGCTTGTGCAGTCGGTCTATCGGGTCGCCGGCGAGGCCGGAGTTGCAGTCACGACCGGGCGCTACTACACGCCGAGCGGCCGGCTGATCCAGCGTCCGTGGGACGGTTCGTTCGACGATTACCTGATGTACTCGCTCAAGGAGCAAACCGAAGGGAAAGAGCGGTCGGCTGCGGATCTGAAGTACACCGACGGCGGCCGCAAGGTTTACGGCGGTGGTGGAATCCAGCCAGACAAGTTCCTCGCCGGCCCGGTCGAGGGGTTTGCGCCGACGCAGTTTGGCCGGCAGCTTTACGCTCGACAGGCATTCGCGCAGTTTGCCGACCAGTTCCGCGCCCAGGGCGATACCCGCCTGGCCGACGCCAACAAGAACAAGAAGGAAATTGCGAAAGGCTTCGCCGTCACCGATGCGATGATGAGCGACTTCCGCAAGATGCTCGAGACGCAGAAGGTAAAGATCGACGACGCGGCGTTCGTGAAGGACCAGGGCTTTATCCGCGCCATGATGCACTACGACATCGACCTCGCCCTGTTTGGCATCTCGGAGGCGCGGCGCAACCTGGTCATGCAGGATCCGCAGGCTCAGTTTGCCCTCAACCAGTTTGGAGAAGCGGCCCGCCTGACGGCGCTGTCGAAGGCCAAGGGCGGCCGCGGCCTGGAATCTCCACGGTAGGGCTTTGCCCCAAGATGCTGGGGCTCTATTTTGCTCTTGCCCTAGGTATGGTGGCTTGTTAGACTGACGACCGTTTTCCTTGGCCAGGGGCCACTCCACTTTGGGTGGGGTGTTGGCCGCGGATCCGACGGTCTTTTGTTACACCACCCATACCTCCTGAATCTCAAGGGTTCGGGCGCCGGCTTCCTTCAAAAAGCCGCCGGTGCCGGGCCCGTTTATAGAAGCGCTCCCAGCTGCTTCCCGGTCGGGGCATAGCCTCACCCGGGCGCAGCTTTTTTATTTTTGCGACGAGCAAGGACGTTGACACCATGCGGTTGAACCGAATCGAAATCGCCGGCTTCAAGAGCTTTCCAGACCGTTCTGAGCTCACCTTCGACGAGGGCGTGACCGCCATCGTCGGTCCCAACGGGTGCGGCAAGAGCAACGTGGTGGACGCCTTGACCTGGGTCCTCGGCGAGCAGAGCGCCAAGAGCCTGCGCGGCGACCGCATGGAGGACGTCATCTTTGGCGGGAGCGATGCCCGCAAGCCGACCGCGGCCGCTGAAGTGCGTCTGAAGCTTTCCGGTGTGGCGGCGCGCGTGCCGTCCGGTCTTGAAGGCGGCAGTACCCGGATGGGGGTGGCCCAGATCGGCGGCGAGCTGGTGCTTGCCGGCGGTGTCGCGGTGGAAGAGGAACCGCCCCTGATCGTGAAGGACGTCGAGTTGATGCGTCGTCTCTACCGTTCGGGCGAGAGCGAGTACCTGATTGACGGTGAGAGCTGCCGCCTGCGTGACGTGCAGGACCTTCTGATGGACGCGGGCCTGGGCGTGAAGGCCTACGCGGTCATCGAGCAGGGGAAGATCGGACAGATCCTGAGCGCTCGTCCAACCGACCGCCGGCAGCTGATCGAGGAAGCCGCCGGTGTCACGAAGTACAAGAGCCGACGCCGCCAGGCCGAACTGAAGCTCGAAGCCGCGCAACAGAACCTGACGCGTGTGGACGACATCGTGTTCGAGGTCGAGAAGCAGCGCGGCACGCTGAAACGGCAGGCCGCGAAGGCGCGCCGGTATCGCCGCCTTCGCGACGAGCTGCGACGGTGGGAGAAGGTCCAGTTCGCCAACCGTTACCGCGCCCTCGGACAGTCCATCGAGTCGGCCCGGACCCGCCTGGCCGATGCCCGAGAGCGTGAAGTTGCGGCTTCGGCCCACCTCGCCGAAGTTGAAGCCACGCTGGAACGGCTTCGCCTCGAGCTGACCGAGGCCGATGCAAAGACAACGAGCGCGCGCGAGACGGCACACGCGCGGGAGCTCGAGATCGGCCGGCTGCAGCAGCAGATCGCCTTCGACAAACAGCAGGTCGAGAACCTGTCGCGCACGGCGCTCGAGGTCGAGCAGGAAGTGCAGCAGCTCGACGCCCGGCGTGAGCCGGCACGGCTCGAGCTCGAGGCGCGTCGCGAGGCCCAGACGCGTGCCGCCGCGGAGCGGACCGAGGCGGCAGACACGATGAAGGCCGAGGAGCAGGCCTACGCCGGACTGCAGCGCAATATCGAAGGCCTCGAAGGGGACGTCGAAGCGGCGCGCAGTGAAGTGTTCGCCGCCGTGAACGCCGCGACGGCGCTTCGGCACGCGATGGAGCATGCCGCCGGCGCCCGGGCGCGGATCGGCGAGCAGCTGCACAAGCTGGAAGTCGAGAGCGCAGACCTGCGGGTCGAGGCGGACCGCGCCTCGCTGGAGCACGCTGCCGCCGACGAGGCGATGACCCGGGCTCAAGATGCGATGGACGCGCTCAGGCTGGAGCGGGCGACGCGCGAATCGGAGCTCGCCGGCGCGCGCACCGACCGCGAGATCCGGACGCGTGACTACCGGACCCGCGAACACGAGCTCGCCGGTCTTCTCGGACGCCTGGACTCGCTCGAGGAGCTCGCCGACGCTCGTGCGGAATACGGTGACGCGGCGCGGCTGGTGCTCGCCGAGTCCGCCCTCGACGTCTCGCAGATGGGTTCAGTGGCCGACTTCCTCGAAGTCGAGGCCGGCTATGAGCGCGCCGTGGAGGCGTGCCTTGGTGATCTACTCCAGCACGTTGTCGTCCCTACTCACGCACACGCGCAGGCCGGGTTGCAATTTGCCCGGACCAAGGAAGCCGGGCGGGTCGGATTCCTCGTCGCCGAGGCGGCGGCGAGTGCGCCGGCAGCAGCGTCGATCGACGGCCTGGTCCCGGTCACGCAGGTGGCCCGCGTGGGCGGTCCGGCCGCGGAGGCGATCAACGTCGCGATTGCCGGGATGTGGATCGCATCCACGTTCGAGGCCGGCCGAAATGGGGCGGCGTCGACGCCAGCGCCGATCGCGACGCTCGACGGCGATGTGTTCCGCGGCGCGCAGGTGGTCGAGGGCGGCGCCCGCGCTGAGGCGCGCGGCATTCTCACCACCAAGCGCGAAATCAAGGAGCTGCGCGAGCGCGGCGACAGCGAGCGGATCCTCGTGGAACGGCTGCGCGGCGAGATCGCCGACCTCGACATGGTGATCGCCGGCGCCGAATCGGCGATCCTGTCGCTGCAGGGCGAGATCCACCGGCAGGAGAAAGGCATCGTCGGCTACGAGCTCCAGATCGGCAGCGCGCGCGCGGCCGCTGATCGGGTCGCCCGCAAGCAGGAGCAGATCGCCAACGAACGCCGGACCTCCGAAGAGGAGCTTCGCGTCCAGGAAGCGCGCCACGATGAGGCGCGCGAATCATCGGCGCGGATCGAGGGCGAGCAGCGTGCGGCCGATGACCTGCTGAACACGGCGCAGCGAACGCTCTTCGAGGCGCGCGAAGCAATGCAGGCGCAAGGCGCTCGCACGGCCGAAGCCAAGGCTGCGCATGCCGCCCTCGTCGAGCGGGCGAGCGGGCTGACGATCGAGATCCAGCGCCTCGAGGAGGCGGCGAGCGAGCTCGAGAACAGAGTTTCCAGGCGCCGGGAAGACCTCGTCCGCACGCAGACGCGAAGGGGGGAACTCGGCGAAGCGATCGTGTCGTCGGAAGCCAGGCTCGATGGCGATCTCCGCACGTTTGATGAACTGAAGGACCAGGTACGCGTTGCCGACGATCTGTCGCAGGCTCTGCGGGCACAGTTCGACGAGCAGGAGCTGCGCATCAAGGACTCCCGCCGCACGCTGGAGGGCTTCCGCTCCGAGGTCGCACACTTTGACGTAGCGCGGGCAACCGCGGAGGCCGATCTCACGCACCTGGCGTCCTCGTGCGTGGAATCGGTGCAGGCGACACTCGACGAGGTCAGCGCCGAAGTCGAGCAGCTGGAGCGCGACGGCATGCTCGCGAGCCCGAAGCCTGTGGACGATGCACCCGAAGCCGCAGAAGTCGAAGAGGACGGAACGTCTGCGCTGATGGCTTCCGACGAAACCGAATCAGCCGTCGAAGAACCCGCGGCACCGTCGACATCTTCGATGTCCGGGGCCATGACGCCGGACGAAATGGTTGCCGACCTCCGCGCCAAAATCGAGAAGATGGGCGCCGTCAACATGATGGCGATCGATCAGTTCGACGACCTCGAGTCGCGGCATACGTTCCTCACGGCGCAGCGCAAAGACCTCGTTGATGCGATTGCTTCGACTGGTGAAGCGATCAGGAAGATCGACAAGACCACCAAGGAACGCTTCCGCGAGGCCTTCGCGATCATCAACACGAACTTCGAGGGCACCTTCACGACACTGTTCGGCGGCGGCAAGGCCGGCCTCATCCTTCTCGATGAGAACGATCAGCTCGAGAGCGGCATCGACATCGTCGCGATGCCGCCCGGGAAGCGGCTGCAGAGTGTGCAGCTGCTGTCGGGTGGCGAGAAGGCGCTGACCGCGATGGCGTTGATGTTTGCGATCTTCAAATATCGCCCGAGCCCGTTCTGCCTGCTGGACGAGATCGATGCGCCGCTCGACGACGCGAACATCGGCCGGTTTGTCGAGATGCTGCAGGGGATGCAGACGCACACCCAGTTCATCCTGATCACGCACAACCGGAAGACCATGGAAATCGCCAATCGTCTCTACGGCGTCACGATGGAAGAGCCCGGTGTCTCGAAGTTGATTTCGGTACAGCTGAACTGATTCGTGTAGGGGCGGTTCGAGAACCGCCCCTTGGCGGTCTCGCGAGCCGTCCTTGTGCCGACCCGGTGAACGAAACCAAGTCCGCCCGTTACCATCGCCTCAAGAGGCGCGCCGGGATCCTTGCCGGCGCCAGCACCGTATTGCTGCTCGTGGCGCTGCTGTGGCTGCGCCCGTCGCTGCATGGCGCCGTCTACGTCGTGTTCCTGGTGGCGCTCCACGAAGTGGTAACGCTGCCGGCGACCTTTTACCGCTCCCACATACTCGAGCGTCGCTACGAACTCTCGAGCCAGTCGATCCAGGACTGGGCGAAAGACCACCTGAAGGGCGTCGGCATTACGCTCATCTTCGCCCTGATCGTCGCCCATGTGGTCTACACGCTGATTGCCTGGAGCCCTGAGTTCTGGTGGCTGGCGGCCGCGGTGGTGGGGGCCGGCGCCACGGTCGTTCTGGCCAAGCTCGCCCCGATCGTCCTGCTGCCGCTGTTCTACAAGTTCAGGCCACTCGAGCGTCCCGAGCTCACTGACAGGCTGGTCGATCTCTCGACCCGTGCCGGCGTGCCGGTCCTCGGCGTGTACGAATGGGGGCTGGGTGCGAAGACACGGCGCGCGAACGCGGCGTTGACGGGATCCGGCCGGACGCGCAGGATCCTGCTGTCCGATACGCTCCTCTCGGAGTACACGGACGACGAGATCGAGGTGATCCTGGCGCACGAGATGGCACACCACGTTCATCACGACATCCGCAACGCGATCGTGTTGGAGTTCGGGTTGTTGCTGGCGGCGGCTTACGTCGCTTCGACTGTGCTGAACGCCTGGTGGGGCCCGCTTGGACTCCACGGCCCCGCAGATCCTGCCGGGATGCCGCTGTTGCTGCTTTCTGGGGGGGCCGTCATGCTCGCAGCCAGTCCGCTGATCAACGCGTTCTCGAGGGCGAACGAACGCCGTGCGGACCGGTTCGCGGTGCAGCTCACAGGCCGTCGTGAGCCGTTTGTCAGCGCGATGCGGCGGCTCGGTGCGCAGAACCTGGCGGAGGAGACGCCGTCACGGTTGTCGGTGTGGTTGTTCCACACGCATCCGCCGGTGGAGGAAAGGATCCTGGCGGCAAGACAGATGTAGGGGCCGCGTTCGAGAACGGCCCCGTGACCTGGAAACGACCCCGATGTGATTCGCAACCGTCACGGGGCGGTTCGCGAACCGCCCCTACTTGACGACGAGTTGGCCGTGCATGCCCTTGCAGCGCTCGTCCTGCGTCAGGTTGCAGTAGAAACGTTCGCTCCCGGTGGCGCGGAATTCGAACGTGACGGTCTGGCCGGCGTTCGCGCGCTTAGCGATGCGGTAAGTGCCGTCCATGCTGAAGCTGTGGGGGATGTCGACAGCCGTGAAGGTGATCTTCACGATGTCGTCCTTCTGGACCTCGATCCTGCCCGGGCTGAACGCGAATCCGTCACCGCGCAGATTGAACTCGCGGACAGTGCCCTGGGCCGTCGCCGCCGGCGACGCCAGCACCAGCGCACTCGTGAGGAAGGCGCCGAGACACACCAAGCCTAGGGTAGTTTTCTTCATGGTCCTGCCTGATTAGACGCCGCGCGGCTGTCGTTAGTTGGTCCCGCCGTTCGGAACAGACGGGGCTCTCCGAGCTTAACGGATGAGGCGAAATACAGGAAATGACGGGCCGGGTGGGGGAGAGCTAAGGGTAGGGTCAGGACGGCCCGTTGAGCCGCCCTGACTGGGGTTTCGGTGCTATTCGGTCTTGGCCGAAGACGGCGTGGCCGCGGACGGCGTGGCCGCTGCGGGCTTGGCGGACTCTTCCGGGCTCAGCAGCACTTTGCGGCTGAGACGGATCTTGCCGGACGGATCGATGTTGATCACCTTGACCATCACCTGTTCGCCTTCCTTCAGCTCGTCACGAACGTCCTTGACGCGGTAGTGGGCGATCTCCGAGACGTGCAGCAGGCCGTCGAGCCCCGGCATGATCTCGACGAACGCGCCGAAGTCGGTGATCCGCTGGACCTTCCCGACGTAGGTCTTGTTCAACTCCGGCGTGGCCGTGAGTTCCTGGATGATCGCGATCGCTTTCTGGGCCGAGGCTTCGTCGGCCGACGCAACGTTGACGCGGCCGTCGTCTTCGACATCGATCTTCACGCCAGTCCGCTCGATGATGCTGCGGATCATCTTGCCGCCTGGTCCGATGACGTCGCGGATCTTGTCGACGGGGATCCGGATCGTCACGATGCGTGGGGCGTAGGCCGACACGTTCGAGCGCGACTCGACGAGAGTCTGGAGCATCTTGCCGAGGATGTGCATACGGCCCTGGCGCGCCTGTTCGAGCGCCTTGGTCATGACCTCGGTCGTGATACCCGCGACCTTGATGTCCATCTGGAGCGCGGTGATGCCGGTCGCGGTTCCGGTGACCTTGAAGTCCATGTCGCCGTAGTGGTCCTCGGCGCCGGCGATGTCGGAGAGGATGGCGTACTTGCCCGTCTCCTCGTTCATCACGAGACCCATCGCCATGCCGGCGACCGGGGCCTTGAGCGGCACACCGGCGTCCATCATCGCGAGCGATCCGCCGCACACCGACGCCATCGAGGACGAGCCGTTGGACTCGAGGATCTCGGAGACGACGCGAACGGTGTAGGGGAAGTTCTCTTCCATCGGCATCATCGGGAAGAGCGCGCGCTCGGCGAGGGCGCCGTGACCGATTTCGCGCCGTCCGGGGCCGCGCAGGAACTTGACTTCACCGACCGAGAAGGGCGGGAAGTTGTAGTGCAGCATGAAGCGCTTCCAGGTCTCGCCGTCCACGGTCTCGACCTTCTGCTGGTCGTCGGCCGTGCCGAGCGTGGCGGTCACGAGTGCCTGCGTCTCGCCGCGCGTGAACAGGCAGGAGCCGTGCGTCCGCGGGAGCACACCGACCTCGATCGTGATGTTGCGGATCTCGTCGAACCGGCGGCCGTCGAGACGCTGGCCGCGTTCGAGAATCTCCTCGCGGAGGATCTTCTCTTTCAGGCTCTTGGCAATCGACTTCTGTTCCGCCTTCCGCACCGGGTCCTCATCGGACAGGCCGGCGACGTATTCGTTGATGACCTTGTCGACGGTGGCGTAGTTCTCGAGCTTGTCCTTGATGCGCATGGCGGCCGACAGGGGTCCGAGGACCTTGCCTTCGACTTCCGCCACGAGCTCCTTCGACACTTCCTTCTTCGGCGCGGGCACCCGCTTGGTCTTGCCCGCCTGTTTCGCCAGCTCGTCGATGCCGGCGCAAATCTCTTTGATTGCTGCGTGGCCGGCCTCGAGGGCCCCGACCATCTGTACTTCCGGCACTTCCTGTGCGCCGGCTTCCACCATCACGATGCCGTCCTTGCTGCCGGCGACGATCAGGTCGAGCGTGCTGCGCTTACGCTGCTCGTAGGTGGGATTGATGATGAAGTTGCCGTCGGCGTGGCCGACGCGCACACCCGCGATCGTCCGGGTCTGCGGAATGCTCGACAGGGCCAGCGCCGCCGACGCCCCCGTGATCGAAAGCACGTCGGAATCGTTCTGTTCATCGGCCGAGAGCACGAGCGCGATGATCTGCGACTCGTTGCGCCAGCCTGACGGGAACAGCGGCCGGATCGGACGATCGATCAGGCGGCTGGTGAGGACTTCCTTCTCGGGTGGTTTGCCTTCGCGCTTGAAGAAGCCACCGGGGATGCGCCCTGACGCGTAGGCGTTCTCCTTGTAGTCGCAGGTCAGCGGGAGAAAGTCGACGCCTTCGCGCGGATTGGCGTCCGCGCACGCGGTCACGAGGACCATGGTGTCGCCGAGGCGGACGATAACGGCACCGTCAGCCTGCTTGGCCAGCCGGCCGGTTTCGAGCGATAGGGTCTTGCCGCCGAATGAAATTTCACGTGTATGCATGTGTCTCTCTGTCTGTTATGAGCTGCGCCAGCTTCTGGTGGTTCGCGTTTCGATTGCCTGTAGGCCCGGCCTTCAGGCCGGACGTGTGCGACGCCCGACCGGACAGATCGGGCCTACGAGGGGGTCTTACTTACGGATGCCGAGGCGTTTGATGAGGTCCGCGTAGCGGTCGACGTTCTTCGCCTTGAGGTAGTCGAGGAGGCTGCGACGCTGGCCAACGAGCTTGAGGAGCCCGCGGCGCGAGTGGTGATCCTTCGCGTGCGTCTTGAAGTGTTCCGTCAGGTAGTTGATGCGCTCGCTGAGGAGTGCGACCTGGACTTCCGGTGAGCCTGTATCGGTGTCGTGAGTTCTGTAGCCGCCGATGACTTCCGTCTTCTTGTCTTTGCTGAATGCCACGCTGTACCTCCACGCACGGCCCAGACCTCAACGCAGGATGCGCTGCACCGGACCGCCGTAACTTCCTTGAGAGTCAATATTTTACACCAGCACGATGGACGGCCGCAAAAGACCGTCCACGCCGACCTCCGCAATCGCGAGCAGCGCTCCCGCCTCATCGAACAGCCGCACCCGCGCGCCGCTTCGGAGGGCTCCTGTCTCCCGTTCACCCGCACCGTCGTCCAATTGGGGCCTGACCCCATTTGGCCGAAGTCCTGTGGGGACACGTAGTTACCGTGACCGACGCGCACGGACCCGCGCGCCGTTACCCGGACGGCGGGGAGGTCGGGCAGCAGCGCCGCGAGCGGGATCAAGCGGGCGGCTGCCGACTCCGTCTGCGCGTCCAGCTCATCAAGTGATACGGCCTGGTCCAGGGTGAACGCACCGGCCCGGGTCCGGCGGAGCGTCTCGAGGTGCGCACCGCAGCCGAGGACGGCGCCGAGGTCGTGTGCCAGCGACCTCACGTAAAAACCAGCGGTGCTGATGACTTCGAGACGAACGAGCCCATCCTCCAACCCCAGCAACGTCAACTCGCGGACGGTGACCGAGACGGGCGAGAGGGCCGTCGGCTCGTTCTTGCGCGCCAGCTTGTAGGCAGGGACGCCGTCCACCTTCTTTGCCGAGTAGGGCGGCGGCATCTGCTCGAAGGTTCCGCGGAATCGAGCGAGGGCCGCTTCGACCTGGTCTCGGTCGACAGCCGGAGCCGGAGGTGGCGGCCCGCCGGCGGCCAGCCGTGCGGCCGCATCATAGGTATCGGTCGCGCTCCCGAGCCGCACGCCGGCTTCGTAGACCTTGTCGTTCGACGACAGGAAAGTCGCGAGGCGCGTCGCGCGCCCGATCACGAGCGGAAGTACGCCGGTCGCCATCGGGTCGAGCGTGCCGGTGTGCCCGATGCGTTTCTCACGGAGCGCACGCCTCGCCCGCGCCACGACGTCGTGCGATGTCGGGCCGAGCGGCTTGTCGATGACGAGGACGCCATCCAAGGGGTGGGTCACATCAACTTCCAAACGCCAACTTCCAACTCTCAAGAACCTCCAACTTCCAATCTTGAGTTGGGAGTTGGTAGTTGGAAGTTGGGAGTTGACCGCAGGCCGCAGGCCTAATCAATCCGTAGGCCTGCTCTCGAGCCCGTTGGCAATCGCCCGGACGATCCGATCGACGATGCCGGCGCGGACGTCGGCGAGGTGGCCCGCGACAGTAAATCCGGCGGCGTTCTTGTGGCCGCCGCCGCCGAACTCGCTCGCGACCTGCCGTACGTCCACGTCGTACTTGGATCGCATGCTCACGCGCACGTCACCGTTGCCAACCGTCTTGAAGAAGACCACGGCCTGGATCTCGCGCGCCGTCAGCGGCAGGTTGATCAGTCCTTCGGTGTCGTTGTTGGTGCTGCCGGTCGCGGCCAGCATCTGATCGTCCATGTAGAGGACGGCCAGGCGGCCATCGTCGACGAGCTCCATGCCGTCGAGGAGCGCGCCGATCAGTTTCAGCTTGCCGAAGCTGTTGCTGTCGAAGACCCGGCGGGCCATCACGGCCGGCGTCACGCCGGCCTCGACGCAGTGGCGGCAAATGTCGAAGGTCCGGGGCGTAATGTGCGAGTGGTGAAAGGATCCGGTATCGGTCAGGATCCCGAGATATATATGCGTGGCGATCTCGAGCGAGAGTGGCACACCGAGCGCGCGAATCAGGTCGAACACCATCTCGCCGCACGCCGCCGACGATTCGTCGTGCCAGTTCAGCGCCCCGTACATGCGGTTGCCTGCATGGTGGTCGATGTTGATCAGGAATTCCTGTTCGAGACCGGCGACACCGGTGCGGGTGAGGTCGCTGCACTCCATGACGATCACGGCATCGACATCGGGCCGCTCGACTTTCGCAGCGATCTCGATCCGCTCCATGCCCGGGAAGTCCTGGTAGTGGTCGGGGGCCGCATCGGAATTGACGATGCGGACCTGTTTCCCGAGCGCATCGAGAGCGAACGCCATCGCGAGCTGTGAGCCGATCGAGTCGCCGTCCGGACGTGCGTGGGAGGTGATCAGGAACCGTTGTTTCTCGAGGATCGCGTCGCGTATCTGCTCGAACGGTGTGCGGTCACTTGGCGGGGTCGGTGTCATCGTCTCCTGGCAGATCGTTCAAGTGGGGATTGGCCTCGCGCTCGGCCTGGAGGTCGAGCATGATGCGCTCGATCCGATCCTGCTGCTCGATGCTCTCGTCGTAGAAGAACTCGAGCGCGGGGACGTGCTTCAGGCGGAGGCGGCTGCCGATCTGTCGACGCAGGAACGGCTTGGCCCGTTCGAGCGCCTTCCCGGTCTCGGTCCGCGCCTTGGCGTCGCCGATCGTCGTGTACAGCACCCGCGCCTGCTGAAGATCCGGCGTGACCTTGACTCGGGTGATCGTGAGGAACCCGATCCCGGGATCGTGCACTTCGCGCGAAATCAGTTCCGCGATTTCGGCGCGGAGCTGGTCACCGACGCGATCGGGCCGAGAGCCTTGTGCCATTGGGGAATAACTTTCGACGTCCGCGAGCTGTCAAGGGGCCGTTCTCGAACGGCCCCTACACTGCCTTAGTGATAACCCGCTCGCTGGCGAACACCTCGATGACGTCACCAACCTTGATGTCGTTGTACTTCTCGAAGCCGATACCGCACTCGAAACCGGTCTTGACCTCCGAGACGTCATCCTTGAAGCGGCGGAGGGAACCGATCTTGCCCTCGTAGACCATCTGGCCGTCCCGGATGAGGCGCGCCTGCGTGTCACCCGAGCGCGTGATCCGGCCTTCGGTGACCATGCAACCCGCAATGGTGCCGAACTTCGGCGTCTTGAAGGTCTCGCGGACCTGGGCGGCGCCGATGCGCACTTCCCGGAACGTCGGGTCGAGCAGGCCTTCCATGGCCTTCTTCATCTCGTCGACGACGTTGTAGATGACCGAGTGCAGCCGGATCTCGACCTCCTCGCGCTCGGCTACGTCGGCCGCGTTGCGGTCGGGCCGGACGTTGAAGCCGATGATGATCGCGTTCGAGGCGGTCGCCAGCAGCACGTCGGATTCGTTGATCGCGCCGACGCCGCTGTGGATGATCCGGATCTTGACCTTGTCGTCGCTCAACTTCTGCAGCGTATCGCCCAGCACTTCGGACGAACCCTGCACGTCGGCCTTGACGATGATCGGCAGTTCCTTCATGCCGCCTTCGGCAATCTGTGCCTGCAGCGACTCGAGCGTGAGGCGGCTGCCGCGGCTGCCGAGCGCCTTTTCCTTCGCCTGTCCCTGCCGGAAGGTCGCGATCTGCCGCGCCTTGGCCGCATCGGTCAACGCCTGGAACGGATCACCCGGGATCGGGAGCCCGCCGAGACCCAGCACTTCGACCGGCGTTGCCGGGCCTGCCGTCTTGATCTGGCGGCCACGGTCATCGATGAGAGCGCGGACCTTACCGACGATCGTGCCGGCAATCAGCGTGTCGCCAACGCGCAGCGTACCGTCCTGGACGAGGATCGTTGCGACAGCGCCGCGACCCTTGTCGAGTTTCGCTTCCAGCACGGTGCCGGATGCGTTCCGCTTCGGGTTTGCCTTGAGGTCGCTGATCTCGGTGACGAGCAGGATCATCTCGAGCAGAAGCTCGAGGTTTTCCTTCTTCTTGGCCGAGACTTCGACCATGACGGTCTGACCGCCCCAGGCTTCCGGCGTCAAGCCAAGATCCGACAGCTCCTTCTTGACGAGCTCAGGATTGGCGTTCGGCTTGTCGATCTTGTTGATCGCCACGAGGATCGGCACGCCCGCCGCTTTCGCGTGGTCGATCGCTTCCTTCGTCTGCGGCATGACGCCGTCGTCTGCCGCCACCACGAGGATGACCACGTCGGTGACGCGGGCGCCGCGGGCACGCATCATCGTGAAGGCCTCGTGACCGGGCGTATCCAGGAACACGACGTTGCGGTCGTTGACCGTCACGGCGTAGGCGCCGATGTGCTGCGTGATCCCGCCAGCCTCGCGCTCGGCCACCCGAGCGGAGCGGATCGCGTCGAGCAGCGTCGTCTTACCGTGGTCGACGTGGCCCATGACGGTGACCACGGGTGCGCGGGTGACGCGGTCGGCCTCGTTGACGTCCTCGGCTTCGACCTGCAGCATCTCCTCTTCGAAGGACTGCATCTTCACGTCCGCGCCGAACTCGCGCGAGACCAGCGCGACGGTCTCGTTGTCGAGCGTGCTGTTGATGGTCACCATCATGCGGCGATCCATCAGCTTTTTCATGACGTCCTTTGCCTTGACGTCCAGCTTGGTAGCCAGGTCGGCGACGGTCATGCCTTCCGCGAGCGTGATCGTGCGCGTGACCGGCGGCGGCGCCGCCGGCTGCTGCTGCATCATCGGCGGACGCGGTCCCTCACGGCGCGCGCCAGACCGGTGAACCGGGCGGGGCGGCGGGCGATAGCCAGGGGACATGCCCGGGCGTGGCGGCTGCGACGGCCGCACCGGCTGCGACGGCAGCGGACGAGGTCCGCCCGCGGCCGAACCGGGCCGAGGCGGCAGACCCGTGCCTGGACGTTGAATCGGCCGGCCGGCAGGGCCGGGTGCTCCGGGGCGAGTTCCCGCTGGGCGGATCAGGTTGCCGGTCGGTGCCTGTGGCGCCGCAGGCGCGGGGGCAGCAGGCGGCCGGACGAGCATCGGGCGGCGTGGCGGTGCCGGCGGAGCCTGGCCCGTACGCGGATCCTCGACTCGCAGACGCAGGGTCGGCGGCACCATGCGCCCAGCTCGCGGTGACATGGGGGGCGGCTGGGGCGGGGCGACCGCAGGCGTAGCGGCTGCGGGCCTCGCTGGCGCCGGGGCCTGCTCGTGAACGGGCGGAGCCTCAATTGGCTTCGGTTCGGGTTCTGCTGTCCTGACCGGCGGCTCTTCAACCGCTGCGAGCGGCGCGGGTGCGGCGGCAGGCTCGGGAGCCTGTGGGGGCGGCGCGACCGGTTCTTCGGCGACCGGCAGCGGTTCCTCGAAAACCTCGACCGGCGGCGGAATCTCAGCCGGGATCAGCACTGCCTCAGGCGCCGCCGGCGGGGCCACGGGCTCATGCGGCATGACCGGCTTGGCGCTCTTGACCAGTCGTGGCGGCGGCAGCGCCGGGGCGGCCGGCTTTGCCGGTTCCTGGGGCTTCCCGTGGCCTGGCTTCTTGCCCTTCGCGGGCGCGGGCGTGTCGGCAAACGAGGCGTTCGACGGGACGTTGAGTCCGCGCTGGCGCGCCATGCGGGAGACGAACTCCCGCGCGACGACCTCCTCGATCGTGCTCGACGCGCTCTTCACCTCGATACCGTGATCGCGCTTCAGCAGCGCCACCACTTCCTGGCTCGTAGTGTTGAGAAGCTCCGCGACTTTATAGATCCGAACAGTTGCCATTCAGTATTTATGTGCGCTGATTACGTCTTCGACGGGTCTTCCGTCGTAGCCGACGGGGCATCGTCTGCCGCCGCGGCGGGGGTTTCGGCGTCCGCCTGGTCAACGGAAACGTCCGCGACCGTCTCGCCGCCGTCGCTGTCGCTGCCGGCCGCCGCCTGCGTGTCCGCGCCTTCGGCTGCGGCCGCCTCGAGCGATTCGCCACCGCTCTCAGCCGCGGCGGCGCCCTCCTCGGGCGTGCCCGCTTCGAGCTCGCCGAACTGCGCCTCGACTTCGCGGCGCTTGTCTTCTTCGCTCTTGATGTCGATCTTCCAGCCGGTCAGCTTGGCCGCGAGCCGGACGTTCTGGCCCTTCTTGCCGATCGCAAGCGACAGCTGCTTGTCTTCGACGATGACCTCCATGATGCGCTCGGCCTCGTCGACGATCGAGACGCGCTGCACTTTCGCCGGGCTGAGCGCACTCGTCACGAACATGACGGGATCGTCGGAGGTACTCGACGATGTCGATTTTCTCGCCCCGGAGCTCGCGGATGATCGACTGGACGCGGGTGCCCTTCATGCCGACGCAGGCCCCGACCGGATCCACGTCACGCTCGCGCGAGTAGACCGCCACCTTGGCGCGATCACCGGCCTCACGAACGGCGCCGCGGATCATCACGGTGCCGTCGTAAATTTCCGGCACTTCCTGCTCGAACAGCTTGATTAACAGGGCCGGATCGGTCCGTGACAGGACGATCTGGGGCCCCTTGGCGCTGCGGTTCACACCGCGGACGACGGCGCGGACGCGATCGCCGACGTTGTAGTTTTCCGCCCGGGATTGTTCCTTGCGGGGGAGCTGGGCTTCGACGCGCCCCATCTCCATGATGATGTCGCCGTTTTCGAAGCGCTTCACCATCCCGTTCAGGACTTCGCCGATCCGTTCGCTGGTACTCGGCGTACACGTTCTCGCGTTCGGCTTCGCGGACCTTCTGGAAGATCACCTGCTTGGCGGTCTGTGCCGCGATGCGGCCGAGATCCTCGGTCGGGCGCGGGAACTCGATCTCCATGTCGACTTCGGCTTCGTCGCCGTAGAGCTGCTGCGCTTCGGTCAGCGAGATCTGCGTGGCCTCGTCGGTGACTTCGTCGACGATCCGCTTGACCGCATACAACTCGAGCTGCCCGGTTTCCTGGTTGAACCGCGCGCGCAGCGCCTCGCTCTTGTAGCGCTTGCGGGCGGCCGCCTCCAGCGCGTCCTGGACGGCGCTGATGATGATCTGCGAATCGACGCCCTTTTCCTTGGCGATGGCGTCGATCTGCTGCAACAACGGATTTACAGTGGCCATTTTTTAGCGATCAGCTCTCAGCTCCCAGCCTGACGTGGCCGATAGCTCTCCATTTATCTGAATTCCACCGCGAGCTGCGCCCGCTTCACGGACCCGACCGGCACCCGATGTGTCCGGCGCCCCTCGTCGAGCACGATGTAACCTTCTTCGACGCCGCGCAACCGGCCGGCAAACGCCGACTGGCCGTCGAGCGGCTCGGTCGTCACGACCTTCGCCAGCCGTCCGGCAAACCGCCGATAGTCCGCTTCGTGCCGCAGCCGCCGATCGAGCCCCGGCGACGACACCTCGAGCGTGTATTCCTGCGCCAGGGCGGCCTCGCCCAGTTCTTCTTCTTCGACGTCGAGCACCGCGCTCAGGTCGTGACTGACGCGCTGGCAGTCTTCGATCCCCACAGCGTCCTCCGGCGTTTCAACCCGGCCCTGATCTGGGCGGTCGATAACGACCCGAAGCACGTTGCCGATCGATTCCCGGCGCAGCTGCACGTCGAAGATCTCGAGCCCGTAACTGGCAGCCACCCGCGCCGCCGCGTCCCGGATACGCCCGATCCTCTCGTGGTCTCTGCGCACAAGTGCTCGGCTGAAAAGGGGCCCTAAAAACAAAGAGTGGGCACGGGCCCACTCGGGAGTTTCCTCGAAGCTGCCAATAGACAATATAACATGCGCCTTCGCTCCGCGTCTTCGACGACGAGCTCCGGCGGCACAGGCGCGTTCCGCTCGCCGTCTTTCGGCTTGCGAAGCGGCGACGGCCCGCGCGCCGTCAGATCGGGGCCGCGAGCAGGTCGTAACCCTTCGCGCCGACGATCCTGGCGCGGATGAGGTTGCCAGCACTGATGAGCGCCGGGTCGCAGTCGGTCAGAAACACCACCGGGTCGATCTCGGGCGCCTGGCCCATCAGCCGTCCTTGCAGGACGAGCTCGTGTTCGGCGGACGGGCCGTCGACCAGGACCGCAACCTCGCGTCCGACCTTGGCTTTCTGAGCCGCGGCGACGATCTTCTTCTGCCGCGCCATCAAGGCATTGCGGCGGCGCCGCTTCACCGCGACCGGCACATCGTCAGTCATCGCAAACGCCCGGGTGCCCTCTTCGTGGGAGTAAGTGAAGACGCCGACGTGGTCGAATCCGGTATCGGCGACGAACCCTTCGAGCTCGGCAAATTCCTGGTCGGTCTCACCGGGGAACCCGACAATCAGCGTGGTCCGCAGCGTGACGTCCGGTACCGTCGCGCGAATGCGCGCAAGCAGCTTGTCGTAAGTGCGCCGGTCGCCGGGGCGGCGCATCCGCTTGAGCACCCCTGCTGACGCATGCTGCAGTGGCAGGTCGATGTAACGGCAAACCTTCTCGCACTCGGCCATCGCCTTCAGCACGTCGTCGGTGATCGTGGTCGGATACAGGTAGAGCAACCGGATCCACTCGAGGCCCTCAACCTGGTTCAGTTCCCGCAAGAGGCGCGCGAGTGCGCCTCGCTCGCCCTTGTCGATCCCGTAGAAGGTTGTGTCCTGGGAGATGAGAAGCAGCTCCTTTACGCCACGCTCGGCCAGGCTTCGTGCTTCGCGGACGATGGATGCAGCGTCGCGGCTGCGGAACTTGCCGCGGAGCGTGGGGATGATGCAGAAGGCGCAGGTGTAATCGCAACCTTCGGCGACCTTCACGTACGCAAAATGCTTCGGCGTCGTCAGCAGTCGCGGCGTGTCGGCGTCGTAAAGGTATGTCGGCAGCTCCGGTGCGACGACAGGGGCGCTGCGAAGGGTCGGGGATTTCGCATGGAAGGTTAGAGGGACGGCTCCCGTGGCTCTCGACGCAGCCGGGGCTCCCATTGCGCCAATCGCACCGAGGATCTGATCGACCTCGCCGGTGCCAAGCACGGCGTCGATCTCGGGAATCTCTTTCTTCAGCTCGTCACGATAGCGTTCGCCGAGACAGCCCGTCACGATCAGCCGCGTGCAGTTGCCGGTTTCTTTCAACTGCGCCATCTCGAGGATGGCGTCGATCGACTCCTGCTTTGCGGAGTCGATGAAGGCACAGGTGTTCACGACGAGCACGTCGGCGCTCGACGCATCATTCGTCAGCTCGTGCCCGGCCTGCTGGGCCATGCCGAGCATGACCTCGCCATCGACGAGGTTCTTGGGACAGCCGAGGGAGAGAAAACCGATCTTCATTCCTATGGGTACATCCTGTAAAGCATCCGCGGATAGGGAATGGCCTCGCGCAGGTGGTCGATGCCACAGATCCACGTCACGACGCGCTCGATGCCCATCCCAAACCCCGAGTGGGGGACGCTACCGTAGCGGCGCAGATCGAGATACCACTCGAACGCCTCCTGGGGCAGGTCGTGTTCCTTGATCCGCTGCAGCAGCAGGTCCAGGTCCTCGAGACGCTGGCCGCCGCCGATGATCTCGCCGTAGCCTTCGGGTGCGAGCAGGTCGACGCTGAGCGACACCTCCGGACGGTCCGGATGCGGCTTCATGTAGAACGCCTTGATCGCCGAGGGGAACCCGTGCACGAAGAGCGGACGATCGTGCTCTCCGGAGAGCGCGGTTTCGTCGGGCGCACCGAAATCCCCGCCCCATTCGAACGGCATTCCCTTGGCCTTCAGCTTGTCCGCCGCATCGTCGTACGAGATCCGCGGGAACGGGGCCTTGATGATCTCGAGCTTGGCGGTGTCTCGCTCGAGCGTCTGCAGCTCACGCTGCCGGTTTTCGAGCACGCGCTCGACGATGGAGACGACCAGCGCCTCGGAGAGGTTCATCACGTCCTCGAGGTTCGCGTACGCCATCTCCGGCTCCACCATCCAGAACTCGGTCAGGTGCCGGCGCGTCTTCGACTTCTCAGCGCGGAAGGTGGGGCCAAAGCAATACACGCGGCCGAGCGCCATCGCGTTCGCCTCGTTGTACAGCTGCCCGCTCTGGGTCAGGAACGCGGTGCTGTCTTCGAAATACTGCACCGGGAACAGCGTCGTCGTGCCCTCGCACGCCGCCGGCGTGAAGATCGGCGTGTCGGCGAGGATGAAGTGACGGCTGTTGAAGAAATCGCGGACGGCGTTGATGACCTCGTGCCGGATGCGCAGGATCGCCTGCTGCCGCGGCGCGCGGATCCACAGGTGCCGACGGTCCATCAGGAAGTCGACGCCGTGCTCCTTGGGCGTGATCGGATAGGCCTGGGCGTCGGCGACGACCTCGAGACCGGTGACGTCGATCTCGTAGCCGCCAGGCGCGCGCGTGTCGGCGCGCACCGTGCCATGCACGATGATCGCGCTCTCCTGCGAGAGGTGGTCGGCCTGCTTGAACATCTCCTCGCCGACGGCCTGCTTCGACATCACGCACTGGATGAAGCCGCTGCCGTCGCGAACCTGCAGGAAGTGGATCTTTCCGCTCGAGCGGCGGTTGTGCAGCCAGCCCCGCAGCGTGACAGCCTGTCCTTCGAATCGAGCGATTTCTTCGATATACGCGATCATCAGTCCGCCAAGGCGCGTTCGATGCGCTGCCGCGCGCGCCGCGCCTCCTCCAAAACGGCCGCCGGGCTGCCGGTGTTGGCAAGCTCCATCATGTAGGTGCCGTCGTATCCAATCTTCCGCATCGTTACTAGAGCCGCGGGCCAGTCGATCGTGCCCTGGTAGGGCACCAGGTGATCGTCCTCGCGGCGCTTGTTGTCATGCACGTGGGTCGTGACCAGGTGCTCGGCGGCGATCTCGATCGCGTCCGCCACGTCCCCCATCAAATGCGCGTGCCCGAAGTCCATGCACAGACCGACGCTCGTACCCTCGAAATCCCGGTCGAGCATCGTCACGACGGCCTGCGCGGAGGACAGGTCGTTGGGGATCACTTCGAGCGCGACGCGAATGCCGAGCGGGTCGGCGAGCGTGCAGATTTCCTCGGCGCTGCGTGACGCGGCGGCGCGGCTGTTGTCGCCGGAGGCCGCACGCGCTCCTGGAATCCCCAGGTGGACGACCATGAACTTTGCCGGGATCTCGCGGGCAATCGCCAGCGCTGCTTCGGCCTCGCGCACTGCCACTTGGCGCCGTGCGTTATCGGCGCTGGCCGTCGAGTAACTGACACCCTCGGCGCTGCCCCCGAAGTGATCGGTGATCGGGGCATGAATGCTGTGCAGCGTCAGCCCGGTTTCCTTCAACCACTGGGCGAGCCGTGCGATCGCCGCCGGGTCGTGATAATCGAAGTGCGAGCGCGTGGCAAACACTTCGATCGCCTCGAAGCCATAGGCCGCGATCTGGGCCAGGTGCTCGCGGCTCAGCCTTTGGTCGTGATACAGGTGCGTCGAAATGCCGAAGTGCATGGTCTATGAATGGTTTACGGCCGGGCCGGGAACCACCCATTATACCCGCCTTCGCCGCGACGCCTCGGTGCGCGGCTTCGGCGGGGCCAGCCCCTACCTGAACTCCTCCACGTGGGTCGAGAGCAGGTCTGCCAGCCGGGCGAAGTGGGGCAGGGCATCCAGGTTGGTGCGCACATACCGCAATGTCCTGGGGATGTACTGGATGTAGACCGGGTTCCGGCGGGCGGTCGTCTGGAAGCCGAACGTGCCAAGCGCTTTCAGATTCCGCTGCAGCGCCATGAGATCGAACCGGCGGCGGAACTCTTCTGCCTGCTCGGTCGTGCCCTTGATCGCGAGGAAGTAGGCGATCAGTTCGTCGACGGTGCTCTCGGGCAGATCGACGTAAGAGTCACGCAGCAGGGACACCATGTCGTAGGTATCGGGGCCCATCCTCGCGTCCTGGAAGTCGATGATGAACAACTTGCCGTTGTGCAGCATCAGATTGCGGCTGTGATAGTCGCGATGGCAGAGCACTCGCGGCTCCGAGGCCAGGGTTTCGACAAGAATGGCGAATTCGGCGCGCAGCGCATCCCGGGTCGACGGGGACAGCACGACCCCTCGGTACGCCTCGAGGAAGTGCTTGATGAAGAAGTCCATCTCCCAGGTCAGCTTCTCGACGTCGAAGGCGATGCCGTAGGGCAGGTAATCGCTCGACTCGAGCTCACCGCCGCGGCGCTGCAGCGTCGCGATCAGCGCGACCGACTGCCGGTAAAGGGCCGCGTGCTCCGCCGGCGTGGCGGCGCCGAGGTGCGCCTGGAGCGTCACGTCGCCAAGGTCCTCCAGGGCCAGCACGCCGAGCTCCTCTGCGTGACCGAGAATTTCGGGTATCGGCACCGGCATCTGCGCCAGCAGGCGCGCAACGTTCACGAAGGGCAGCGTTTCGTACTGAAACGGACCGCCATGCAGTGAAAGCACGATCGACGGTGCTTCGGGTGTGAGGATGCGGAAGTAGCGGCGGTCGGAGGCATCGCCGGTCAACGGCACCACGCGAGGCGAGCGGGTTGAAAGGCCGCTGCGATGCAGGTAGCCGTCGATCTTTTCGCGCGCTTCAGTGGTGTCGGGCTGGCGTTTGTCCATCATTCGCTCATCACTGCGCTGATCAAATTGCGCGAATCAGAAGTCCGCCTTCGACCCGTTCGTTCCCGGCCAAACGCTCCGCCGCATTGCCGCCGGCCGGGACGATGGCGCACCGTTCGTACTCCGCACCTTCCGGAATCCTGACCCGGTCGGCAACGATGCAATCGCGCAAACGCGCGTGCGCACCGATGATCACATCATCCCATATGGCCGTGCGTTCGACTATCGCGCTGGCATGGATCTGCGCCGTGTCCGACACCAGGCGGTCGCCCTCGTGTGCGGTCAGCGCCAGCGAGGTGCGCAGGCAGTCAAGCGGTGTGCCGATGTCGCTGAAGGACGCATCGCTGATGAACGCCGCGATGCTTCCCGACGCTTCGCGCATGAGGACAGGGTAGAGACCGTTGACCGACTCGCTCGGGACGTTGTCCTCGAGACGGCCGAAGACCGTGGCCCCGGCGACCTGGACGCCGATGAAGTGAAACGATTCGCCGGCCGCGCCAGGCCGCGTGAAACCGGTGACAAAACCATCGGCCGACACCGCCACGCCACCGTACTTGTCCGGTGCAGGATTCGGGATCAGCGCCATCGTGACGTGAGCCCCGGACTCTTCGTGCCGCACGAGCAACGCCTCGAGGTCGACGTCCGTGAGCGTGTCGCCGTTGACGATGAGAAAACGGTCGGCGCCAGTGTCGGTGAGCAGTGGCAGGGCGTGGCGAGGCCCGCCGGCGGAACCGAGAACGGTCGGCTCCCACGAATAACGGACGCGAATGCCGAGCGCCGTGCCGTCGCCGAGGCACGTCGCGATCGAGGCCGGGTGATGGTGCAGGTTGTAGACGTGCTCGCGGATGCCGCGGCCGGCAAGCCAGCCCGCGACGCGCCGGACCAGCGGTTCACCGTTGACCGGCACCGCGGCTTTGGCGCGGACATGTGTCAGCGGACGCAGCCGCGTGCCGAGGCCGGCGGTGAGGACGAGAGCCGGCGGCGGCCTCATTCAGGCGCGGACTCGAACAGCATGTCCCTGCCAGTCAAGCCGGTACCGTCGCGGTGCGCCAGATACAGTCCGCGGTAGCTGTCGAGCAGATAATCCGATGGCTCCCGTCCGAGCGCCTCGGCCATCTGCGTGATCCCTTCCTCGCCGCCCTCTATCTCGACGAAGACGCCGACCGGCGTCTCATCGACCGCGACGATGACGTCCTCGCTGGCGAACTCCTCGCGGAACTTTTCATATCGGAACCAGACGTGCAGCCCAAGCTCGTGCAGCACGCGCAGCAGCACTTCGCCGTCCCCTACCAGCGTCTCCACCTCTTCGCGGACCTTCATGGTCGCCGGCTGGACCGGTCCTTTGAACGTCAGGCGCGATTTGCCGTTCTCGGTGCGCACCCGCAGGATGCAGCGCCGGCGCCGCAGCTGCTCGTCGTCGGTGTCGAGCAGCGCATCTTCCTGCAGCCGCCGGCCATGGACGGGGGTGGCACCGGCCGCAATGATGGCTTCGCGTGCGTCCTCCGCCGTGTCGTATCGCAGCTTGATCTCGCGTTCCACTGTCGTTGTCGTCATCGTCATAGTGCGTCCATGGTGAAGCATCTCCCGATGAAGAATTGGTTGCAGAGCTTGAAGCTCACCTGCTGGGGCCCCGTGTAGCAGACGCAAAAAGGCGGGACGCCAGTCAGCATCCCGCCTTTTGAGTGTCTCGGGTTGGTCGCCTGCGGCGGGGACGTCACAATCGCGAATGATGCCGCGACTGGCGTCCTCGTGCAAGCACGACTATCGCTTGGTCATGGTCACGAACTGTTCGTGATTGTCGCGCCAGATGAGCAGGAACACGGGTGTTCCGCCCTCGGCGCTCTGCAGGGCTTTTGAAACCTGGCTGACGCTCGTCACCGGCTGGCGATTCACCTCGAGGATGATGTCCTCGGGGGAGAGACCGGCGTTGAAGGCGGCACTGTTCCGCTCGATACTGACGATCACGGCGCCGCCGCGGTTGCGGGGCAACTGGGCTTCGCGTGCGATCTCCGGCGTGATCGGCTCGACCTGCATGCCGAATCCGGTGGCCGTGCGCTCGGCAGCGTCCGGCGGCGTCGCGCGCGCCGTCTCGGCGCCGGCTTCGAACTCCAGGTCGAGTTCGTCGATCGTGACGTTGAGGGTCTGGCGCTGCTTGTCGCGCACGACTGCGACCGGCACGGTCGTGCCCGGTTTCGTTGCCATGACCATCGAGACGAGGGCGACATTGTCTGCCACCGGCCGTCCGTTGAACTCGACGATGACGTCGCCGGGCTTGATGCCGGCGCGAGATGCCGGTCCGGGCGCCGGTACGGTGTTGACCAGTGCGCCGACCCCGTTCTTCACGCCCATGGCCTCGGCGGTCCGGCGGTTGAAGGTCGTGCTCACCTCCACGCCGATGACGCCGCGCGTGACCTTCCCGGTGCGCAGCTGCGGCACGAGATCGCGCAGCGTGTTGATCGGCGTGGCGAAGCCGATGCCGATGTTCGACTGCCGGCTCGGGTCCGTGTAAATCGCGGTATTCATACCGACCACTTCGCCGCGGACGTTCAGGAGCGGCCCACCCGAATTGCCTGGATTGATCGCGGCGTCGGTCTGGAGCATGGTCTGGTCCCGTCCACGCGCGACCCGGAACTCGCGGCCGAGCGCGGAGATGACCCCGACGGTGACGGTGTGCGTGAATCCGAAAGGATTCCCGATCGCCATGACCCAGTCCCCAGGCTCCATCTGTGCGGAGTCGCCGAACTTCACTTCGGGCAGGGGAGCCGCGGGCATTTCGGTGAGCTGAATGAGGGCGCTGTCGGTGAGCGGATCACGGCCGATCACCTTGGCAGCGTAGTCCTCGCCAAGGCCGGCCCCGAACAGGCTGACGCGGATCCGCTCGGCCCCCTCGACGACGTGATTGTTGGTGAGGATGAAGCCTGACTTGTCGATGATGAAGCCGGTCCCGGCGCCCTCGCTGATGCCGTCGTCGTCGCGCGGACCCGGCCGGCGCGGCTGCTGCGGGCGCTGCTGGCCGCGCGGGCCCTGCCCGAAGAAGCGTTCGAGATCCTCGCCGCCGAAGAAGTCCGTCAGCTCACGGGTGCGAGCCCGTGGCCTCGGTGCGGATGTTCACGACCGTCGGGATCTGGGCCTTCGCGATGTTCTTGAAGGTCGACGCATCGACGGGACCGCTGAGCGGTGCGCTGTTGCTGTCCGGAACGTTGACGGTCTGTGCGCCCGAGGCGGGTGTCAGGTCAAGCCGCGAGGCGATCACCATGCCGACAGCCAGTGAGGCAACTGCGATCAGGACGGCGTAAAAGAGGGTGGTCTTTCGTGTGGACATTTCTTCGAACTCCCGATTAACCCCGATGGATCCTATTAGCCGATGAGGACGATTTCCTGCTGGAGCGGCCCCGTCACCCGGGCGTCGCGCTCGCCGACGAACATGTTGATTTCCGTGCGAACCCCGAAACGGTCCGTGTAGACGCCCGGCTCGATCGTGAAGCCCGTGCCGGCGATGAGGCGACGGTCGTCGCGCGTCTCGTAGTCGTCCATGTGGACGCCGTTGCCGTGAACCTCTTCGCCCAGGCTGTGGCCGGTGCGATGAATGAAGAGGTCGCCGTAGCCGGCGTGCTCGATGACGTCGCGGCAGGCCCGGTCGACCTGCCACCCGCGCAGGTCCGCGCCGGCCGCGGTGGACGACCGCACGAGTTCGACCGCCGCATCACGTCCGTTCGCGGCCGCCGCAAAAGCCTTCGCGAACTCGTCTGGTACCTGGGACCCCGTATAGCCGACCCAGGTGATGTCAGCAAAGACTGCGCCCGGCGTCGGGAGCTTACCCCACAGGTCGATCAGCACCAGCTCATTGGGACGAATCGACCTGCTCCCGTCACGAGGCGGCATGTAGTGCGGATTGCCCGCGTTCTCCTGGGCTGAAACGTTGGGCTGTTCCACCTTCAGTCCGAGCTCCTCGTACCAGCCAACCATGCGCTGCTGGACCTCGAATTCGTTGAGCGGCTGCTCCTGACTTCATTCGTTCGCGGATCAGCTCGAAGGTGCGATCCTTGATCTCGTAGAGCTTCTCGGACGCTGCGACGTGAGTCTTATAGGCCGCGTCGGTCCAGATCGCTTCGAACCGCTGCACCAGGTCCCCGGATGACCCGACATCGATGCCCAGCTCGCGGATCGCTTCGATCGTCCCGGCGTCGACGCGCGACAGGTACGGGATGTTGTTTCCCGGCGAGTATTCCATCGCGACGCGTTTCACGCCCTGAAGCAGTTTGCGGAGCCCGGCGTCGAGCTGCTGACGCCCTGCGTAGGGCTGCTTGTCGCCAGGCAGCCCGTCCAGATTGTGACGCTCGATTGCGTGCACAAGTCCCCGGGGTTGGCCGGTGGCCGGGATCAGGTAGTACCAGCGGCGGGTGGCCATCTTGCCGGATCCGGCGAGGCCGGCCACCTGCGTGGCGATCGGGTTGGAGCCATGGAAGTCATAGAGGAGCCAGCCGTCGAACCCATCTTCTTTGAGGGCGCGCTGGACCGCTTCGATTGGCAAAGGCATTGGATCAGTATAGGACACCCGCTTGGTGTCTTAAGACGCTGGACCGGCAGCAGAAGTTGTTAAGCTTGTTAACCTTGGCGCGCGGGCGCTTCCGATTCCTGGCCGGGCCGGTGAGACATCCATGAACGAGATCGAGCTCGACGCGGGCGCTGCGTCTTCCACCGGCCTCGAGCCGCAGTTCGCCGCCGCCCTCGCCTACCTGGCCGGACCGTTCTCCGGGCTGATTCTCCTGATGGCGGAGCGCACCAACCGCTTCGTGCGGTTCCACGCCTGGCAGGCCATCATCGGCCTTGGGGGCCTGGGTATGCTTGCCGTAGGGCTCCTGCTCGGCGCCTTCCTCGGCTTGTTCCTGTCTCCGTCGATGTTTACGGTTCTCTACATGCTCGCCGGCATCACCGCCATCGTCTGGCTCGGCGTCTGGGGGCTCTGCCTGGTCAAATCGTTCGGCGGCTCAGCGCTCAGGCTGCCGCTGGCCGGCCGCTACGCCGAGCGCCAGGCTCTTAAAAGCACGTAGCATTATTCAGTTTGCGCTGGGGCCCCACCCCCAGCGCTTTGCCAGCCCTCGCTCATCGCTCGGGCCGTCGCAGGTTGCACGTCGCACAGCACGTCTGCACGTCTAACAGCACGTCGCACGTCCGCACGTCGCACGTGGCACGTTTCAGAATCCTTCCCTCTCCCTGAGGGTGGTGATGTGGGCGACGTGATGGCGTCCATGCCACGCATACACCTGGAGCAGCCGATCTGCAGTCATCGGTCCGTTGTCAGGATGGTGCAGCGGCCGCGCGAAATCCTCCGGCTTCATCGATTCGAGCAGAATGACCAGCCGCCGGTGCAGGGCCTCGAGCAGGTCGAGCGAGGTGGCGATCGGCGTCAGCCTGGTGTCGGCCAGGTTCGCCCATGCGGCTTCGTGGTACGGCTTGATCGTTGGGTTTTGCTCGGTGAGCGTCCACTTGAAGCGGACGTACGCATTCATGTGACTGTCGGGCACGTGATGCACGACCTGCCGAACCGTCCAGCCTTCGGGCCGATAGGGCGTGTCGAGCTGTGCGTCGGTCAGTCCGGCGACGGCCGCCCGTAGCGCCGCCGGCGTTTCGGCGATCTGCCGGATCCAGGCGGTGCGTTTTCCATCGGTGATATCGGGATCGTAGGTGAGCTTGCCAACCGGGTAGCGGAGGTCAGTCATGCGCGGATGATAGCCCGCCCCACGGTCGCGGAGCGGGCCGCGGTCGCATTGGATCTTTCTACTTGAAAGCCTTGACTGGCTTCGCCTCTGCTTTGCCGTTTGCGTGGCTGAACATCACCTGGTTCCGACCCATACCGGGCTTCACCGGTGAGCGCAAAGTGATCTCGATGATCTCTCCGGGCTGCACCGGCTTCGTCCTGTGCGCGTACTGTGTACCCGACACGATCTTCAGGTTCTGGTCGTACCAATATTCATCAGCCTTGAGCAGGTTGATCGACCCTTTTGAGGTGTTTTTGATCTTCAGGACCGTCACCATCTCCTGGCCGACGCGCTTGGACGGCATCTGAATGACCTCGATGGTGGCGATGCCTTTGACGGGCGGGACATAGGCTGCCGGCTTCGCCGGCGCCTGGGACTGAGCCATGAGCGCGGGCGCGGTGAGCAGACAGGCGAGAGTACCGAGCAGGAAGAATCGTCTCACTGGGCATCTCCTTATTCAGTTTGCGCTGGGGCCCCACCCCCAGCGCCTGCCAGCCCTCGCTCAAATCGCTCGGGCCGACGTCGTCGCACGTCGCACGTCGCACGTATTTTACATCTCGCCGTTCCAATCCTCCGGCTCCTGCTGGGTGGACCTGAAGATCTCCATGTGCCATTTGCCGCCACCCCATGGCTCGATGATGTCGCCGACGACGACATCCACCAGGATCTCGGCAAAGGTACGGCCCTCTGGATCACCCTCCAGGTGGTAGGCCTCCTCATCCCACCCGAAGGTCGGGTAGAGCAGCATCGTCAGAAACAGGTCGAAGCCATCGTCCACGACGATGATCTGGCCGCAGGGGCGCTTCTGAGTCGAGTGGTAGACGAGATATTTCTCGGCGCTGTGCGCACGGATATAGCGCTTGAGGACGAACTCCTGCGAGACGATCTCCTCGACGGCGATCTTCTTGTCCCAGCAGTCGCGGCAATAGCGCTCGTCGCCTCGCGGTTCAGAGACATCCTTGGCATTACAGAGGGCGCAGCGTGCCTGGTCGGTGGATTTGCGGGACATAAGTTTGGTTTGGGGACAGGCCCCTTAAGGGGCCTGTCCCCAATTGCTCTAATCCTACACCTGCGTTGAAGTTGCAGCTTTGGCGTAGAGATCCTGGGCGTACTGTTTGACCATGCGGCGCGCGCTGAAGCGCGGCGTCACGGAGATGATCGCCCGCCTGACGACCGACACCCAGCGGCGCGGAACGTCGTTCGCATCACGGTCGTAGAACGCCGGCACGATCTGACGTTCGAGCAGGTCATAGAGTGCCTCGGCGTCGGCCGCGTCGATCGCGTCGTTGTCTCCGGTGGACTTGGGATCGATCAACCAGCCGTTGTCGCCGGTGAACCCCTCGGCCCACCAGCCGTCGCCGATGCTCAGATGCGGGACACCGTTGATGGATGCCTTCATCCCACTCGTGCCGCTGGCCTCGAGCGGCTTGCGCGGGTTATTGAGCCACACGTCGCAGCCCTGGACGAGAAAGTGAGCCACATGCAGGTCGTAATCGTCGACGAATGCGATCCTGCCGCCGAAGAGCGGATCGATGGCTCGCCGGTAGACCTGCTGCAGGTGGTGCTTGCCGGTGTCGTCGGCAGGATGGGCCTTGCCGGCAAACACCAGTTGCAACGGACGACGGGCAGCGTTGAGGATGCCGAGCAGTCGTTCCGGGTTGTGGAAAATCAGCTCTGGACGTTTGTAGCCCGTGAAGCGGCGGGCAAAGCCGATCGTCAGCGCGCTTGGATCGAGCAGCGTGCCGGCCGCGACTACGCGTGCGGCGCTGACGTGCTCCTCCTTCCAGCGCGAGCGGGCCCGTTCGCGAATGAATGCGAACAGATAGTTGCGCAGTGCTGTGCGCGCGCCCCAGAGTTCGGCATCCGGGATGTCCATGATCTTGTCCCAGATCGCCGGATCATCGTGCTCGTCGCGCCATTCGGGCGGAAGGTAGCGGTCGAACAGCGTCGCCATCTCGGCCGACAGCCAGGTCGGCGCATGGATGCCGTTGGTGATGGCGCGGACCGGGCGCTTGTCCTCGGGCACACCGGGCCAGATCGGGCTCCACATCTCACGCGTGACCTGCCCGTGCAGCTGGCTCACCGCGTTCGCGGACCCCGCCGTCCGTAACGCGAGCGCCGTCATGTTGAAGAGCGGACCGCTGCCGTTGTCGTAGTGGCCGAGCGCCATGAACGCATCCCGGTAGGAGCCAAGCGTGCCCCAGGCGCCGGCCAGGTGCGTTTCCACCAGGTTGAACGGGAAGGCATCATGCCCGGCCGGGACCGGCGTGTGCGTCGTGAACACCGTCGTGCGCCGCACTTCCGCGAGCGCGGCGTCGAAGGACTCACCGTGTTCGATGTGGTCGCGAATGCGCTGCAGCACGACAAACGCGGCATGACCTTCGTTCAGGTGCCATACAGCTGGCGCGGAGCCGAGCGCTTTCAGCGCGCGGACACCGCCGATCCCGAGGATGATCTCCTGCTGGATGCGGGTCTCGCGATCGCCGCCGTACAGCCGCGCCGACAACTCGCGATCCCACGGCGTGTTCTCCTCGAGATCGGTGTCGAGCAGATACAGCTTCACGCGCCCGAGCCGCACCAGCCAGACCGAGACCAGCACACTGCGATCGCCGAGCGGCACCGCGATGACGCAGGGCGAGCCATCGGGCGTCGTGGCCTGCTCGACCGGTGCGTTGGCCCAGTCGAGACGTTCGTAGACTTCCTGCTGCCAGCCCTCCGGCGACACCGTCTGGTGAAAGTACCCCTGCGGATACATGAAGCCGACGCCAATCAGCGGGATGCCGAGGTCGCTCGCTTCCTTGCAGTGGTCGCCGGCAAGAACGCCGAGCCCGCCCGCATAGATCGGCAACGACTGATGGAGCGCGAACTCGGCCGAGAAGTAGGCCACCGGTCCGGCAACGTCCGGGAACTTCTTCTGCCACCACGTGTCGTGTGCGCTCCGGGCGCGGTCGAGCGCGGCAACGGCCGTGTCGTAGATCCGCAGGAAGCGCGCGTCGGCGGCAGCGAGGTTGAGCATTTCCTGCGACACCTGCCGCAGCAACAGCACCGGATTGTGCGCCGTCTGGCGCCACAGCGGATAGTCGAGGCGGCGGAAGACTTCACGTGCTTCGGTGTTCCAGGTCCACCACAGGTCGGCGGCAAGTTCAGGGAGACGGGCGAGGCGTTCGGGAATCGACGGTTTGGTCATGAATACGTGCTGATGTGCTGCGTGTGCGTGACGTGCGATGTGCGGTGCTGCGTGCGATGTGCGACGTGCTGTGTTCTACGTGCTATGTGCTGTTGCAGGATCCTGTGAGTTGGGCGAATCGGGTCAGGTCGATGTTGCCGCCCGAGACGATGGCGACAACCTTCTTGTGGTTACGGGACGCGAACTCCGGGGAGAGGGCGGCCGCCACGGCACAGGCCGCGGCGCCTTCCATGATCACGTGGACGCGGTCGGCGACGAGTTTCATCGCCCGCGCCGCGTCGTCGAGTGACACCACGATCGAATCGTCGACCAGCGACTCGAGGATCGGCCACATGGTGTTGAGAACCGAACGTCCGCCGGCGCCATCGACAAACGATGACGTCCACTCTTCGAAGGCCCGTGCTTCGCCTGCTTCGAGCGAGCGGGCGAGTGGCGCCGCGGTGTGTGGTTCAGCCGCGTAGATGCTGACCTCGGGCCGCAGTTCTCGCATCGCCGCGGCAACGCCCGAGAGCAGGCCGCCGCCGCCGATGGCCGCGATCACGGCATCGACGTCCGGCAGATCTTCGACGATCTCGAGGCCAATGGTCCCGTTGCCGCTGATGAACGCGTCGTCATCGAAGGGGTGGACGAAGTGCCCCGTCATCCTGTCGGACCGGTGGCGTTCGACCGTCTGCCAGCACTCCTCGTACGTGGCCTTGACGATCGTGGCGCCAAGTTTTTCGATGGAGCGCAGCTTGGTTGCGGGGGCGGTGTCCATCACGAGGACGCTGCATTTCGCGCCGGCGCGGCGGGCGGCGAGAGCGACACCCTGCGCCGCATTACCGGCGCTCACGGTCCAGACACCCTGCGCGAGCTGGTCGGCGGTCAGTTGCCGAACCGCGTTGTAGGCGCCCCGGATCTTGAAAGAGCCAATCGGCTGCAGCGACTCCAGCTTCAAATAGATTTCCGGACCGGCGGTGGTGAGTCCCGGAACTTCGAGCCGCACGAGCGGTGTGCGGGTCACCACGTCGTAGATCGCCGATGCCGCTTCGCGGATCGTCTGGAGGGAGATATGTCGCGTCATCAAAAAACCCATTATAGTAGCGCCCGCTGGAGGAACTGCCCTGATGTCACCAAAGTTGAATCGCAGAGAGTTCGTGAAAGCTGGAACGGCTGCAGGGCTGGCGGCGGCCGCGCCCGTGACTGCTTTCGCGAAAGGTCCCACGATGATCATCCAATCCGGCTCGCGCCCGGTGGTCGTAGCCTCGGGCAACGGCCAGCAGCACAAGAACGGCGGTGACAAGACCTGCGTCGAAACCGCGTTCGAGCGGATGACGAAGGGCGAGGACGTGCTCGACGCGCTGATCGCCGGCGTCAATATCGTCGAACTGGATCCCGCCGACACGAGCGTTGGTTATGGTGGTTTGCCGAATGCGGAAGGGGTCGTGCAACTCGATTCCTCGGTCATGCATGGACCGACCAAACGCGCCGGCGCCGTCGCATCGATTGAAGGCGTCCGGACGCCGTCGCTCGTCGCCAAGCGCGTGATGGAGGAAACCGACCATCACCTGATCGTCGGCCACGATGCCCAGCGTTTCGCACGAAGCATGGGGTTCAAGATCGAAGAGGATCTCAACACCGAGCGGTCACGGCGCGCCTGGATCGAATGGAAGCGGCGGACCGATCCGCTCCATTACCTCGACACGAAGAAGAAGCAGGCCGCACTGCGCCAGGTGGATCTCGAGATGATGGCCGAGGGCTGGGTCGATCCGAACCACTTCTACGGGACGATCAACTGCAATGGCGTCAATGCGAGCGGCGACGTCTGCGGCGTGACGACGACCAGCGGCCTGGCGTGGAAGATTCCGGGGCGCGTCGGCGACTCGCCAATCCTCGGCGCCGGGCTCTACGTGGACGGCGAGGTCGGCGCCGCCGGGTCCACCGGCCGCGGCGAAGCCAACCTGTACAGCCTGGCCTCGTTCCTGATCGTGGAAGGGATGCGGCGCGGGCTTCACCCCAAGGACGCAGGGATGGAAGCGCTGAAAAGAATCAAGGCGAACACCGTCCCGCGCCTGCTCAACAAGCGCGGCGAGCCGTCGTTCAACATCAACTTCTACGTGTTGAACCGCAAGGGCGACTACGCCGGCGTGACGATGTACTCGCCGGAGAAAAACCGCGTCCGCTACGCCGTCTGCGACGCGAAGGGTGGACGGCTCGAGTTCGCCGACCCGCTGCTGCAGGGGGATCCTACGGATTAAGTTCGACTCAAACTCCAAACTTCAAACTCCAAAAGGGAGGAAGCTGCCTCGAGCGGCTCCGTGTTGTTTTGGAGTTTGGAGTTTGAGGTTTGGCGTTTCCTATTGAACCTTCCGCAGCGTCCGCGTGACGACGCCGGCTTCCTGGCCGTCGACCGTCACGATCACCTTCATCAGGTAGTCGCCCGGCTGCAGCGGCGGGAGCCCAAAGCCGCCCCACACCATCCGCGTATCCGGGGCACCCGGCATCTCGAGAATGTTTCCCGCGGTCGTGCCGAGCGGAGCGCCGGTTTCGCTCTCACGAACCTCGTAGACGACCGAGATCTTCATCTCCTTGGTGACGCCGTAGAGTGGCAGGAAGCCGATGACCGCGGGGTCGGTTCCCTTGAAGAGAAGCTTCGGTGACTTCTGGTCGGTGCCCATGACGAGCGATCCGAGCTTGATCGGCCCGGCGTCCTTCAACTGGACGACGATCTGCGAGTCGGTGCTGCCGGCTTTGCCGGCGGCGTCGGTGACCGCGACGCGCATGCGATAGCTGCCTGGCGCGACCGGCACCGCGGCGGCGACCGGTGTCACCTCCAGCTCCTTGGGCTGTGCCGTCCACTGCGCCTTCAGCGTGCCCTTCTCATCGTAAAGGGCGACGATGGCGGCGTTCATTTTAGTGGCCGGATCCTCCGGCTCGAACAGCGCCATCACCATCATGTCGGTCTTGCCTGGTACGCGCGAGACCAGGCCGGTGGAGCGCAGCGGGATCTCGCGAAACGGCGTCGCCACGCGGATCATGTCGCGGGGCGAACTCACCTTGGGTGCCGGGGCCTCGGCCGTGGAGCCACCGCGTATCCGGCCGGCAGGTCGAACCAGCAGCCTCGCTCCCTCCCGTGTGCTGCGGGCATCGATCCGGCGCACCGGTGCGGGCGGTGCCGGGTCGAGCGTCGCGATGTAGTAGGCGCTGGTCTCGGTCAAGATCCGCGCGAGTGATGCCTCGTTGCCGCCGCTGATCCGCACGATCTCGCCGTTAACCGCCCCGGTGATGTTGTCGAGCCCTTGTTGCGCGTCGCGGACGTTCGCTTGATTCGCCATCCCGGTTGCGTAGTGCACAACGTAGAGGTTGGCGGGGGAGGCCGTGGCCGCGGCGGAGAGCTCGTCGAACTCGTTGCTGCGAATCTGGCACAGGTCCGAGAACGTCGAGTCGGCGGCGTCGCCCGTCACCCTGCGCATCGTTTGCACCCCGGTGGGGTTTGCCGGCAGCCCGGATGAAACCAGCACCATGGTGCGGCCAGCCGACGAAGCGCGATAGGCGTTGCTCAGTGTCGAAAATGCGCGCTTGCTGCGGCAGGTCATGTTGTCGAGCGTTTCGCTCGGCGAGCCGCCGCCAACGAATTTCGCAAGGGCGTCGGTCAGCGCAGCGGGGGCTGATGCCGGGAGATCGACGCCACCCTGGCGCAGGCTGATCAGACCGAAACGGTCCGTGGGGCTCGCCCCGGCCGTCAGTTGTGCGATGGCCTTCCGGATCGGCTCTTCGCGTCCGGGCCCGATACCTTCTTCATCGAGGATGATCAGGAACTCACGACCACCGGAGGGCGAGGCAGCGGCCGTCGGCTCGGGGCCCGAATTGGTCGCAAACGGAGAGGGCAGTGTCGACGCCGGCTTCGCCGGGGCCGCAGCCGGTGCAGGGGCGCCCGGTCCGCCGGCCGCCGGTCCGCCGGCCGCGATTGTCACCAGTTCGAGGTCCTGGACTTTCCGGTCCTTGCCATCGGTCTTGATCGAGAGCTCGTCGACCTTCAGATCCGTTATCGGTTGCCCGGCCGCGACGGCGCGGACGATGACCCTCGTTGGCGCGTTCGCGGGCTTCTCCCCCTGCTTTTGCGGAGGGCCGAGGGGATCCCAGCCTCGCTGGGCGGCGGCCGGCGCCACGGTGCAGCTCATGACGGCCAGCACTGAAAGTGAGCGGAAGAGTGTTGCGCGCATCGGATGCACCTCAGAAAAAAGTTCCAGAAGCGGACAGTCTAGCCGGACGGCGGCGGTTTGAGAAGGGGCCTCGCATCGATCCGGATGCTTGGCGAGGTCCGGACCTTGACGTTCGGACGATTGACACGAAGCTCGACCCGCTGTGGACGGTCATTGGCCTTGGGATCCACGGCGAACGTTCCGCGGTAGAAGCGGGCCGCGGCCGTGATCGCGCGCTCCAGACCGGTGGCATCCGCCCAGGTCAGCAGACCAGTCTCGGCGCCGATGTTGCGGGCCAGGGTGTCGAGCCCCCATGAGCGGTTGGTGTGATCCACGGTCAGCAGGTGCACGTTGATTTGCGCCGCGGACACCACATCGTTCAATTGCCTCAACAGGGTTGTCCTAGGCGAGCACCCGGCTCCGCCGCTCTCGGTGCCGAAGGTAGGATCGTACGGGCTGCCGCGCGAGAGCACGACGAGAGAGGTCGCCCGCCCTTTCGGCAGGGTCCTCGTCAGCGTTCCGAGGCTGGTGATCATGTCGGAGATGCAGGTCCAAAGGACGCCGGGGCCGGCGAGCATCGCCTGGGCCGCCTCGATGGCGGTCTGATGATTCGTCGTGAGGGTCGTGACGCGTCCACGGCGCGCGCTGACGTAGGCGATGCGGTCACCGGGGTGAAGTGAGGATACGAGCGAGGCGATGGCGTCCCTGGCGACCTGCTCCAGGCCGAAGAGTGTCGCCTCGTCCACGAGCAGCAGGATGTTGCGCCCGGAATTCTCGGTCGAAACGAGTTCCAGCAGTTGCAGCGGCCGGATCTTGCCGTCGATCTTGAGCGCCACATCGGCAGGGACCAGGTCCGCCACCAGCTGGCCGTCTTCGCCTGCAACGAGGAAGTCGATCGTGATGCCGGGTGGCGTTTCGCCCGATGGCGCGGCGGGCGCGCCGGACTGCAGCAGCAGGGCCGCGGTAATCGCAAGAGTCGCCAGCACGGCGCGATGTTACTGCTTTCTAGTCGTCTCGCAGCAGCTGCGCCAGATCGACGCGGGCGACGCGAAGAGCTGCCCGAAGGCTCACCGCCATGGTCAGCAGCAGGATCACACCGGCGACGCCGAGCAGGGTTGCGGGATCGAGCGGCTGAATCCGGAACAGAAAGGAGCGGATGGTGTTCGCTCCCAGCCAGGCCAGTCCGATACCAGCGACGATGCCGATGACGATCAGCCGTCCGGTCTGCGCGAGCACAATCGAGCCGAGATGCCGGCGAGTCGCCCCAAGCGCGGCGCGGATGCCCATCTCGCGCATGCGCGCGCTGGCCATCGAATCGGCGAGCACGTACGCGCCGAGCACCGTCAGGAGCACGGCGATCGTCCCGAGCGCAGCCAGGACCGTTGCGCCGAATCGCTGCGCACCCATCTGCCGGCCGATGCGCTCTTGCATCGTGTACATGGGGGCCGGGGTGACCGATGGATCGAGCTGACGGATGGCGGCGAGGATCTCGATCCGGGCCGCGTCTGCATCGCGCGCCGCGCGGACGAAGAACTCACGGCTGGCGATCGGGAACTGCTGCGCGATGGGCATGTAGAGCGTCAGCGGTTCCATCACTGCGACGTTGGCAATGACGTCCGGGACAACGCCGATCACCTCCACCTGCGGCGGCGGCGCACCCTGCCGCCTGTACGGCATCGTGATTCTTCGTCCGATTGCGTTCCCACCGTCCGCCAGCAGGCTGGCAAAGGACTGGCTGACGATGCCAACCATGGGGGCGGAGTCGTTGTCGGTCGCGGCGAAGTTGCGCCCCGCGAGCATCTGGATACCCAGGGTCGCGAAATACTGCGAGTCGATCGACCGGAACTGGACGTCGGTGGGGAACTTGCGGGGCGTGCCATCGATCGGCATGGCGCCAGCCATGCCACCCTGTGAAAAGGTTGCCGAGACCGACCGGATAGCAGGGTTCGCGGCCAGTCGCTCGCCCAGAGCATCGAAGAGAGGCGCCGCTCGCTCGGCGCTGTATCCGTACGGCATCAGAGCGATCGAGACGGGGATGAGCCGGCCCGGATCCAGCCCGGCGTTCAGGCTCAATGCGCCCGCAAGGCTTCGCGCGAAGAGGCTGGCGCTCGACAGGAGGAACAGCGCGACGGCGACCTGCGCGCACACGAGAAACGCGCGCACACCGCGACCGGTCGAGCGGCGCGTACTGCCCGTCCGGGAACGGATCGCGTCGGCAACACTGGCACGGAACCCGAAGACGCCGGCAATCAATGAGATGGTCACGACGACCGCCACCGCTGATGCCGCCGCGGCCGCGACGGCCTTGCGGTCCAGCGAAAGCTCCAGCATCTCGAGGGCGACTCCGCCGGGAAGTTGAAACGCCGCGAGAAGACCAAAGAGCCAGCCGGCGACTGGCAGCGAAAGAACCGCTCCCGCCAGCGCCAGCAGCATGCCCTCGGCGGCCACGCCACGGACCAGTCGTCCCCGACTAGCGCCGAGCGCCAGGCACATCGCGAACTCGTCGCGGCGGGCCTCTGTGCGCAGGAGCAGGAGCAACCCTACCGTCGTGCAACCCGCGAAGAGCAGTAAACCGACTGTTCCCGCAAGCAGCCCGGAAAACTGCCCAATGCCCGCCCTCGACGTCAGCGGCAGGGCCTCGGTATTCAGCCGACTCGCCGCGAGCTTGCCACTCACGCGGGGGTCTGCCGCGGCCGGCAGGATTCCAAGCCTGGCGGTGGCCTCGGCGGGTGTGGTTCCACCATGCAGGCGCGCGATCAACGTCACACTCGCACTTGGCGAGGACTGATGTTTCAGGTCCGCCAGGTAATTGATGAAGGGGGAACCAACATCCGTGATCACGTGAAAGGGAAGATATATGTCGGGCGCCTCGGCAAGGTTGATCCCTCTGAAGCGGGGCGGCGCAACGCCCACGATCGTGACGGCTGTCTTGTCGACCATCAACGTCCGTCCGACGACGTCGGCTGCCGAACCCCACACCCGCTGCCAGTATCGATCCGACAGGATGGCCACCGGCACGGCGCCGCGCCGGTCGTCTTCTGCACTGAAGGTCCGGCCGGACGCCACCGCGACACCGAGAGCGGCGAAGAAGTTGTGGGTCACGAAGGCCGTCTGTGCGCGCTCCGGTGCCCTGTCCTCGATGCGCGTCAGCAAAGCCATCGGCGGAAGCCACGCCGCGGCGACATCCTCGAACACACCGCTATCGCGGACGTGCGGAAAGTACGGGTAACTGACGCCGCGGTGCAGCGTGCCGGCGTAGGCGCCGCTGGTCGCCAGCGTGCTGACGATCACCACGCGCTCCGGATCCTTGATGGGAAGAGGCGAGAGGAGGACTGCTGACAAGGTCGACCAGGTCACGGCCGCCGCGCCAATCGCGCCGGCCAGCGTGGCGATTGACGCGATCGTCGCCGCCGGTCGTTTCATCACTCGCCGGACCGCCAGTCGCACTTCGTCCATTTTTTAGTTTGCGCTGGGGCCCCACCCCCAGCGCTCTGGCCAGCCGCACATTACTTAGTTTGCGCTGGGGCCCCACCCCCAGCGCTCTGCCAGCCCTCGCTCATCGCTCGGGCCGCATATTGCACATCGCACTGCACGTCGCACGCCGCACGTCGCACTGCACGTGGCCCGTCCGCACGTCGCACTTAGCACGTTGTTATTGCTGCGTGCCCACCTTGGGAGGCGGCACCGTCAGCGTGATGCCGTGCTTGGCGAGTGCGGCGCTCAGGGCCTGCGCCCTGGTGACCATCGCATTCGCTTCGGTGATCGCAGCCGGCACACCTGTCTTGGCCTCGTTGTAGGCGGTCATGGTCGACTGGGTTGGCCACATGCCGCCCATCATGCCGTTCTTCGCCTGGCCGGCGCGTGCGATCGGGCTCGGTTCGGCGCCACCGCCACGACCGCCGCCACCGCCGCCACGTCCGCCGCCGCCCTGCGGCACCAGCCTGGTCGCGAGCGCGGTGAACTCCGTATTGAAGGTTTCGGCCTGGGTCTTCACGTCGGCAGGGAGGTCGGTCTTGGCTGCCACCTGCTTCATCACTTCGGGCAACTGGCGCTGAACCGGCACCATCCGCTCCAGCACGCCGTTGGCCTGGCTCTGCAGACCGTGCAGCTCCATCGCCATGTCGTACAGGCGCTTGCGTTCGGCCTGGGTCAGCACCACTTCAGGATCGCCGGCGACGCGCAGCGGCTTGCTGCCGACGGTCTTCCCATCGACGACGAGCGCCACGGTGTAGTTGCCCGCCATCACGTACGGACCGGGGTTGCCGCCGCCACCACCGCCACCGAAGCCGCCGCCCCCGCCGCCACCGCCGGCCCCGCCGCATCCAGCGCCGAAGGCCGGGCGCTGCGCGGCCTGCTGCGCACCGCCACCACCACCTTGCCGCGCCGCCACCCTGGCGTCCGCCCGCTGCGACGCCGAGGTCAGGGTTGGGGACCGGCTGCACGCGCAGGTCCCAGCAGGCCGACTGCAGGCCGGCCTTGTTGCTGTTGTCGAGGACCTGACCGGAGATCTCGCGGACCTCTTTGCCGGTCGCATCGGTGATCTTCAGCGCGACGTTGCCGACATCCTTCTTGAGGTGCCAGGTGATGACCGCCGCCTGCGGCGGATTCTCGCCAAAGAAGGCCTGGTCACCCCAGAACTCGTAGTTGCGATCGCGCGCAGGACGTCGGAACATCGCCGCCGGCGCCGGCGAGAACAACGTCGCATCGGTCATCGACTTCTGCGCCGCCGCCATTTCCTGCACCGGCGCGACGTTGTCGAGGACCCAGAACGCGCGGCCATGCGTCGCGACGACGAGCGCGTTGTCGCGCGGGTGAATCACCATCTCGTCGACGCGTACGGTCGGCATGTTGCCCTTCATCCGCATCCAGTTCGCGCCGCGATCGAGCGACACGAAGATGCCGGTCTCGGTGCCGAGATAGAGGACGTCAGGATTCTTCAGGTCCTCGAGCAGCGTCCGCGCCACCTGGTCCTTCAGGTTGCCGTTCATCGACCGCCACGTCTGCCCGTAGTCGGTGCTGACGTACATCCAGGTGGCGAAGTCGTTGGAGCGATGACCGTCGAACGTGGCGTAGACCGTGCCTTCATCGAAGCGCGATGGCACCAGCTCTGACACGAACAGGCCCTTTGGCAGGCCCTGGAACTTGTCGGTGATCCGCGTCCAGCTCTTGCCCATGTCACGCGTGACGGCGACGTTGCCGTCATCGGTGCCGGCGTAGAGGAGCCCGGGGCGCTTCGGTGACTCGGCGAGTGACACGATCGCGGGCCACTGCGAGATACCGTCGTTGCGCGAGATACGGATGTCGCTGCCCTTGACGCCCATCGTCACGATCTCGTCGCGGTTCTGGTTGTCGGTGAGATCGTCGCTGATCGTCGTCCACGACAGGCCGCGGTCGGTCGACCGGAAGACCTTGTTGGCGGCGACGTAGAGGACCTTCGGATCGTGCGGCGAGAACATCAGCGGCGTGTCCCAGTGCCAGCGATAGGCGGGCTCGCCCGTGGCGGGCTGGGGCCGGATGCTCATCGTCTCGAACGTCACCCGGTCGACGCGGACGAGGTTGCCGTCCTGCGACTCGGTGAAGGCGATGCGATAGTCGCTCGGGTCCTGGAGGACGACGAAACCGTCGCCGCCGAGGAGGGTGTTCCACTCGTGGTTGCCGATGCCGGCGGAGCTGCGCACCGCGCTCGGGCCGCACCAGTTGTAGTTGTCCTGCATGCCGCCGCAGATATTGAACGGCACCGCGTTGTCGACACTCACGTGGTAGAAGAGGCCGACCGGCAGGTTGGGGACGAACGTCCACCGGCGTCCTTTGTCGTAGGACATCGCCAGACCACCGTCGTTGCCGATGATGATGTGGTTGGAGTTCGACGGATTGATCCAGATCGCATGCACGTCGTCATGCGTCGGTGCGGCGATGTCGGTCGCGACGGTCTTGCCGCCGTCGAGCGTCTGGTGCAGCCCGACGCCGCCGAAATACACCGCGTCCGGGTCACTCGGGTCGATATCGATCTGGCTGAAGTACATCGGGCGCGGGTTGGCATTGTTCACCTTCGTCCAGGTTGCGCCGCTGTCTTCCGACTTGTAGAGCCCGGTGGGATTGTTCGGGTCGACCGTCTGCTGGCCGCCGCGGCCACCAGCCTGTCCGCCGCCGCCGCCCGCGCCGCCGCCCGGCGCGCCGGCCGCGCCACCACCCGCGCCCCTGCCGCCACCCGGCGCCGCAGGGCCCTCGATCAGGGCATACAGAATGTTGCCGCGCTTGCGATACACGTCCACCGCGATGCGGCCGAGAGGTCCGTCGAGGACGCCGCCCTTCAACTTCGTCCAGGTCTCACCGCCGTCGGTCGACTTGAAGATGCCGCTGCCGGGACCGCCGCCGTTCATGCAGCACGCGGTTCGCTGGCGCTGGTACATCGTCGCGTAGACAACCTGGCTGTTGGTGGGATCGATGACGACGTCATTGGCGCCGGTATTCTCGTCGACCTTGAGGACGTGCTTCCAGGTGCGGCCGCCGTCGGTCGTCTTGAACACGCCGCGCTCGCCGCCCGGGCCCCAGAGGCTGCCCGTCGCCGCCACGAACACCGTGTCGTTGTTGCGCGCGTCGATGGCGATGCGATTGATGTGGCGCGAGGTCTTGAGACCCATGTTCGTGTAGGTCTTGCCACCATCCGTGGACTTGTAGACACCATCACCCCAGGAGACGCTCTGGCGGTTGCTCGATTCGCCGGAACCGACCCAGACGAGGTCGGGATTCGACTGCGAGATCGTCACGTCCCCGGTGGACATGAGGCCCGAGTCCTGGAGCTGCGCTTCCCAGGTAGTGCCGTTGTTGATGGTCTTCCACACGCCGCCGTGCGCCGTGGCCGCATAGAAAATCGCGGGGTTCGCCTCGTAGACGGCGATGTCAGCGATGCGTCCCGACATGGTCGCCGGCCCGATGGCGCGGAAGTAGAGAGAATCGAACGGGTTACCCGTCGCAGCGGCGGGTTGCTGCCCACGGACGATGGGAGATGTGGCCGCCACCGTGGCGGCAAGGGCCACCGCGGGAACGAGCAGGCGAAAGTGCTTCATCAAGGGAATTGCCTCCAGGGAGCGTTGCGGGTCGGCGTCATTTTACACGGACGATCAGAAAATCAGGCCCGTCTGCAATACGCCTCGGAACTGAAAGGATTTACTTACGGACGACAAATCGCAGGTCCCGGCTGGCCGCCAACTTGCCGGCCGCAGCTTCGAACCGCAGCAGGTAGGCGCCGGCAGCCAGATCGCCGATGGGAACCTCGAAGCGATGATCGGCTGCCCGAGCCGTGCCGAAGTCTGACGGCTCGACCGCGCGCGTGGCCTTGAATACCGTCCGGTCCTGGTCGTTCACGATCGAGGTCGTCATCGTCACTGTCTCGAGCGGCTTCTTGCCGCCCTGGTAGACGCGCAGGAAGGCAGTCGGCCGATGGCCGCTCAGGAAGGTCCGCTGGGTAGTTGGCGCGACCGGCACCACGCTGGCAAGGAAGTCTTTGGGGGCCGAAGCCAGCGAGGGGCTCACTCCGAGGACCGTCCCCGAGAGAGACAGCGGCGCCCTGCCGTAGTCAGGGATCTCGATGTCCTGAAAGACGCTGCCGCTCTTGTTCAGGCTGGCACTGTGGGCAGCGAAGCGGAGCTGGTATCGGCCGGGCTCGAGTTCCAGCTTTGTCAGGATTTCGTATTTCGCATCCGGTGATCCCTCGGCGGCGCGCAGCTTCAACTGGACGGTTTGGCGATAGGTGCCGCGCGGGCGGTAGCTCATGTCATAAGCGGAAGAGAGCAGCTGCACACGCTCTTCGACGCCCTCTCCTTCCCTTGGCGCCGGCTGCTGCACGCCGAGCGCAATCGTCACGACCGCTCGGTTGCCTGCGACCGCCGCAAACGGCGCCACGACGACGCGCATCGGCACGTCGGGGCTGGGCAGCACGCTGCCGAGCGCTTTGACCAGGGGGAGCGGGTCAACTCCCTTCTCTGTCTTGCTGTCCTTTCCGGCCTTGGCGGCGTTGTAGCCGTTACGCGTCCGGACGGTCACGCCCTCCCGGGTCGTGCGCACGTCGATGCGCCGGAACTTGCCGTCGGTGTGCTGCGACTGGAACCCGACGAGGTAATAGGAGCCCGTCTCGCGGAAGATCTGCCGGATCTGGGTGTCGAAGGTGTTGCTGTTGGTGACCGCAAAGCCGCCGGTTTCCGCTGCCATCACGCGAGCGGTATCGCCGGCTGGGTCTGGGCCGGCATCGACGCTGGTGGCCAGCGTTCGCCCGGCTGGCTCCGGGGCCGCCGCGCCCCCGACGATAGGCACCTCGAGTCCGGCCGGATTGATTGGATAGATCGTCACGTTGGCGCGCTGGGCTTGCCGCAGCGCGTCCGTGAGCTGGAAGCTCAGGTCACTGTTCGGATCGGCCGGGTTGACCGCAAGGGGGCTGACGAAGATCATCGCCTTGCGACGGTTCGGCAAGCGCCAGCAGGCTTTGGGTGGCCCGCTTCACCGTTTGAATCGTGTTCTGGAAGGCTGATCCCCCGACCGTGGTTTCAACGAATCGCTCCACTGTGCGGCGCAGCACAGCGCGATCGTTCGTGAACTCCTGCGACTTCGCATTGTTGCCGGTGTAGATGATGGCAACCTGGTCGGCCGGACCAAGCTGGTCGATGATGGTGCGGCCAATCCCCTTGACGTTTTCACGGTGCCTGAAACTGATCAGGCCATCATCGAGGATCAGCAAGACGATCCGCCGGTCGTCGGCGGCATTGGTGCGGACGTCGGGCGCCACTTCACGCATCCACGGCACCAGCGATCCGTCGGGCTCGGGCGAGTCGAGCTCCTCGAACGTCACGATCGGCTGCGGCGTGCCGTCCTCGAGGACTGTAAAATCCGCGGCCTGCAAGCCGCGCACGGGACGCCGATCACGATCGAGGACCGTAACATCGAGCAGAACGACGTCCACACCGGTGCGGAACTTCGGCAGCGGCGGTTGCGCCGGCGCCTGCGAAAGCGCGAGCGAAGCAAGGACGCCGGCGAGGATAGTTGAGCGCACAGTGAGCGCAGTCTACCAGCCCCGTTGCCCCTGTGTTTCTTCTGTGTTCTTCTGTGTTTTTCTGTTTGTTCTTCTGTGTTTCTTCTGTGGCTGTGGCCTCAGGCCGTGGCCTCGACGTGGACGATCACGCGCCCGTCCTCGCTGTGGATCTCGAGGCGGCGGACGTAGGGGAGCATCTCGGCCAGCCCCTGCTGTGCCGCCAATGCACCCAGGTCGACGAGAATGTGCTCGCCTTCGAGGCGGACGCCGGGCGGAAGCATCTTGGCGATCGCACCGCTTGCGAACCCAAACAGCCCACTCATGGTGTTCATCCGCATCACCAGCACCGGAACTGACGGGAAGTCGGGCTGGCGTTCGATCTCGAGTCTGAGCGTCAACTGGGGCAGCAGCGACGCGCGCGGCGTGATCCGAACGGAGAATCGATCTCCCGCTTCAGGGTTAATCGAAACCTCGCGCACCGGTGCACCCGGGGGCAGCGACGCCGCGACGATGTCGTTGATCAGACGCGCGGGAACTGGCAGATCTGCCGCAATCCGAGCCCCGGCAACGTCGCGGAAACCGGTTGACCGAAGGCGAGTGAGGATCTCGATCAAACTGTTGCTGTTCACGGATATCCTTTCAAAGCCCGTCATTTGTTTCTGGTTGCGCCCGCTCGAACAGCGCGCTACCTTGCCGCGCATACCCTGAAGGAGGTCTCGATGTCAGCCTTGCACGTTTTGTTCGCGGTCGCACTGGGCGCCGCGCAGAGTCCACCGCCGATGCAGCATCCGCATGAATCGGGCCGTCCGCCGGAGCAGCTCGGGCAAGTCACGTTCGCGACGTCGTGCGCGCCGAACCTCGCCGCGGATCTGAACCGCTCGGTCGCGCTGCTGCATTCATTCTGGTTCAACGCGGCGGCGGCGTCCTTTACCGCCGTTGCCGAGAAGGATCCCGGGTGCGGTATCGCCTGGTGGGGCGTGGCCATGAGCCGCTGGGGAAATCCCTTCGCCCCGTCACGGCCCGTGGCGGCGCTCGAGGCCGGTCGTGCGGCGATCGAGAAAGGCGCGTGCCGCCGGCGCCAAGACGGAGCGCGAGCGCCTCTACATCGAGGCAGCCGCGGCGCTCTTCACGGATTTCGAGAAGGTCGATCATCGCACCCGGATTCAGAACTACGAGCGCGCCATGGAAAAGCTGTACCGCGCTGACCAGGCCGATCGCGAGACGGCGACGTTCTATGCGCTCGCCGTGAACCAGACCGCCCTCCCGTCGGACAAGACCTACGGTCAGCAGCTGAAGGCGGCCGCGATTCTCCAGCCGATCTTCGACGCGGCGCCGGACCATCCAGGTGCGGCTCACTACTTGATTCATGCCTTCGATCACCCGCCCCTGGCCGAGCGCGCCCTGCCGGCGGCGCGCCGCTACGCGAAGATCGCGCCGGACGCCCCGCACGCGCTGCACATGCCGTCGCATACGTTCACGCGCGTCGGCTACTGGGAGGACTCGATCGCCACCAACCTGGCCTCCGCCGCGGCCGCGCGGAAGGCGAACTCGGCGGCCGAGACGCTGCATGCCCTCGACTACCAGGTGTATGCCTATCTGCAGACCGCGCAGGATCCTGCCGCGAAGCGTGTGCTCGGCGAGCTGCAGGCGATCATGGCGGAGGTCAACACCGCGGAGCAGTACGGGCTCGTCGGCTACTACGCCGCGGCCGCCATCCCCGCGCGCGTCGCGCTCGAGCGTGCCGCGTGGGCGGAGGCGGCGTCGCTCAAACCGGTGAAGACGCCCTTCGCCTTCATCGACGCGATGACGGCCTTCGCCCGCGCCGTCGGTGCGGCGCGTAGCGGCCAACCCGCGGCCGCGGCGGCCGACGTGGCACGACTCGCCGAACTGCATGCGACATTGCTCAGCGCGAAGGACGACTACTGGGCACTGCAGGTCGAGATTCAACACCGGATCGCGCGCGGCTGGGTGTCATTCGCGGAAGGACGTCGCGACGAGGCGGTAGCGCTGCTGCAGGAAACGGCAGCGATGGAAGACGGCACCGACAAGTCCGCCGTCTCGCCCGGGCCGCTCGCGCCCGCTCGCGAGATGCTCGGCGACATGCTGCTCGAGATGAAGCGTCCCGCCGATGCGCTCAAGGAACTCGAGGCCGTGATGAAGAAGGAGCCGAACCGTTTCCGCACCCTGTACCTCGCGGCGAAGGCCGCCGCCGCGGTTGGCGACTCGACTCGCTCGCGCAACTACAGCCGGCAACTCGTCGGGATGTGTCCCAAGGGGGATGCGGACCGGCCGGAACTGGCCGAGATGAAGAAGCTGGGGCAGTAGCGGATCGATGCGGGATGCGACCAGTTCGCATCCCGCATTGCAGTCGTGTGCTGTTACTTGCGAATCATCGGCGCGGCCGGGCAGGTGCCTTCGACCTCACGCATCGACGTCACTTCGAACTCGGGGAGTTCGATCTTGTCGGGCCCCATGTTCTTGTCAGGAGCCGGCGCACCAGCTGTGCCGGCCGCCTTATCGCCGTGCTCGGCATCGACACGCCCTGTAACTTCTACGCGCTTGCCGACGACGGCGCGGAGCTGCTCATCCGCAATCTTCTCGAGCTTGTAAGCCTTCGGAGCCGCCATCGCACCCGTCGTCCCTGCGGTGGCCGGCGGCGTCACGCCGCTGGTGCCGGTCGCGCTCGCTGGATTGACGGAGGCTACGAGGATGTAGTCCTCGAGGACGCCGGTTTTTTCAGCAACGTTCGGTGTCCGCCCTGGGATGTCCTGCTCTTTGTAGACGCAGCCCTGGATCGTCGTTGTTGGCTACGTCCTGCGAGGCGCCGCGGCTGCAGGCGCCTGGGTCGCGGGTGGCTGTGTTGTCGGGGGCTGGGTCGGTGGCTGCTGTGGTGTCTGTGCGCCGAGGCTCGCGATGGACATTGCCATCACGGCGGCGGCCCCACTCATCCATAACCGTTTCATCGATAGCTCCTTTCAGAACTCTTGTGTGTTAGTCGCGCCACCTGCCTATCAATGCAATTTCGCATCCTCTTCGAGCCCAACAAAAAAGGGCGGTGGGATTGCTCCCACCGCCCTTTACTGCCGACCTACTTGGCGCTCGACTACTTTGCCGCCTGCGTTGCCGGCGTTGTCGTTTCGCCCTTCTTCTTGAACATGGGTGCGACGTCGCGCTTGCCGCGATCGAGGAACGGTACGCCCTTGTCCATCCACTCGGGACGAGGCTTGCCGAGCAGGTAGTGATCGAAGAACTCGTCCATGTGCACGGTCCAGTGCTTCATATAGTCACGGTTGCTGAGACCGTGGCGCTGGCCGTTGTAGTTGAACATGTAGCCTTCCTTACCCAGCCGGCGCAGCGCCGAGATGAACTCGATGCCCTGTTCCCACGGCACCGCACCGTCCTCGTCGTTGTGGATCGTGAGGTACGGCGTATTGATCTTCTTCACCCAGAAGATCGGCGAGTTCTCGATGAACTGGAGCGGCGCGTCCCAGGGGGGCGCGCCGATGCGGCTCTGGGTCTTCTCGGTCCTGGAACGCGCGCGACATGCCCGAGTCCCAGCGGATGCCGCCGTAGGCGCTGATCATGTTGGATACCGATGCACCGGCTTCAACCGCCGCGAACATGTTGGTCCGCGTGATCAGGTGCGTGATCTGGTAGCCGCCCCACGAGTGGCCCTGGATTCCGATCCGCTTCGGATCGATGAAGCCTTGAGCCACGATCGTGTTGACGGCGGGGATGACGCACTTCTCAGCCGCTTCACCGGGGTAGCCGGTGGTGTAGACGATGTCCGGGCGCAGGACGACGTAGCCGTTGCTGACGTAGCGCGGGATGTTGATGCTCGTCGCGACGTTCGGCGCACTGTAGCTGTGAAGGCCGGCCGTGAGTTCCTCGTAGATGTAGACCATGAGCGGGTACTTCTTGGTCGGATCGAAGTTCTCCGGCTTGGTCAGGAGCGCGCGGAGCTTCTTGCCGTCGGCGTTGATGTACTCGACCAGCTCCGAGGTGCCCCAGGTGTAGGCGTTCTGCTGCACGCCGACATTCGAAACCTTCTTCATATCCTTGAAGGTCAGGTCGCTGGTCCACAGGTCCGGAAACTCCTCGTAGCGTGAAAGCGTGAAGACAATCGTGTCGGCATTCTTCGCTTTATTCACCGCGCCGAACGCCTTGTCGAGCATCACGACTTTCTCGGGAGCCGTGGTCGCGGTCAGGCTCGGCATGCGGTAGAAGCCGGTGGCGCGAGTGCGATCGTCGGTCGCTGAGAGCAGGACCGGCTTGTTGGTCGGGACGACACGTTCCTCAGGGTCCATTGACCGGTAGCGGAACGAGACGCGCGCCGAACGGCCGGCGCCGCCGGTGATGTTGCGAGCACCGCTGCCGTCAGGCTTCACTTCCCAGATATCGAACTGGTCGTAGAGCAGGACCGCCGCGTCGTTGGCCGTCCATCCGGCCGTGCCGTACGGTCCGGGAAGATCCGGGACGTCGTTTTCCTGCTGGAAGCGAACCTTCAGCTTTTCAGTGAGGTTGGCGCGCACGCCATCGGCGACGCGATACGAGAACCAGTGACCGTTCGTCTCGTCGAAGTACAGCACGTACTTGCCTCCGGCCGACATCGACGTGCCGCCGCCACCCCAGTGCTCGAGGATGCGGCTCGGCTTGCCCGTTTTCAGATCGAGGAGGAACACGTCGTTGTAGCTCTGGTCCCAGGAGGCTTCCATCCGGTAGGGAAGATCGTTCATGCCGATCGCGCGGGCGAGATCGTCGCCGGGATTGACGGTCGGCAGATCAGGCGTCGCCAGCTGGACGAACTTCTTGTCGACAAGGTGATAGACCGCGCGGTAATTGCGCGTGCGCTCATCGTCAGCCCGGACTCGCTGCATCGGCTGGATCCAGGGATCCTTCGACGACCAGAGGTCGACGGGGATCGGGGTCGGCGTCTCCGGCGCGTTCTCGCCGGGCGTCGGTGGCGGTGGCGGCGGTGGTGGACCTGTTGCCAGGAAGATGCGTCCGCCGTCGCGTGAGAAGCGGGGCGCCGCGTTATCGGCAACGACCATGTCTTTCGCCATTCCCGCCGTCGTGGCTGAGACGAGCTCGGTCGCTTTGGCGTCACCGGTCTTCCAGTAATAAACGCGATACGGGGCGACTGGCTTGTCGAAATCGGCCTGGTCGCTGAGGAAGGTGATCTGCGCGCCGGCTTCGTCGAACGCGAGGCTGCGATAACGTCCCTTGCCGGCGTGCAGCGCCGTAGCGGTGCCGTTACTCATTGTCCGGACGAATGCACCGTCCTTCGCGGCGTCATTCGATGACACGGCGTAGGCGAGGAGCGTCCCCTTCCGGTTCCAGAAATACTCGGTCACTTCCGCGATGGTGGTCTCTTCACCGGTGGCCATGTTGCGCAGGACCAGGTCGGAGCCGGGCTGCTTGCGCTCGCGCGCGTTCGGGGTCGCCGCTGCGCCGCGTCCGGCACCGCCGGCTGGCGCTGCGGGTGGCGCGCCCGCGCCTCGTCCGCCACGACCGCCACCACCCGCGCCGCCGCCACTTCCCTTGTAGTACGCCAGCCAGGCGGGATTCTCGTCGGCGAGCTTGAAGCTGCCGACGCGGTCGACCGTCACCACTTTTCCATCGGCCAACGACATGATCCCGAGGCCGGTGCGCGGCCGGGTATCACGTGCCGCGTTGCCACCGCCCTGGCGGCCGCCACCCTGGCGTCCGCCCGGGGCCGCCGCCGCAGTCGCCGGCGGCGTCGCGGGTGGCGTCGCGGGTGGCTCCGTCGTGGCCGGTGGGGTTGCGCCGGCTGCCGGGGTCTCGCCCCCCTCGCCGCCGCCGCTCCGCGGCCGCGGTTGGCGATCCGCTCGCGCTCCTCGTCGGCCTTGGATTGCGCAATGGTGAAGATGACGAACTTGCCGTCTGACGTGAACTGCGCGCCGGTGCCGCGGGGATGCTTGAACTCCTGCGACGTCTTCAGGTTCCGTACGATCAGCTCACCATCCTCGGCCTGCGAGCTGACCGAGTACGACAGCCACTGGCCATCGTCAGACAGTCGCGTGCCGCCGATTGACTTCCAGTAATCGACGACGTCGTAAGTGAGTGGACGTTTGGAAGCGGTCGGCTTGGACTGCTGCGCGTTCACGGACCATTGCACGACCAGTAGGGAACCGACCAGCAGGGCAACTGTGCGCCCGTGCAGCGGCATTCTCATAGGGACTCTCCTGTGTTGAAGCTATCCAGCTGCCAGCTATCAGCTATCAGCATCGGATGTCGGTTGCCAGCCTCGATGCCTTGGGAGCTGATGGCTGATAGCTGAAAGCTGGGAGCTAAGAACTTACCAGATCCGCACGCGCTTTTTCGGGTCGAGATAGAGCTTATCGCCGGGCTGGACGTCGAAAGCGGCGTGAAAGGCGTCGAGATTGACGAGGGCACCATTGGCGCGGTCCTCGGGCGGTGCATGCTGGTCGAGAAAGAGGGTTTGCGGAAGGTAGGTCGGGCGCGTCTTGCCGCGCCAGATCTGCGCCCAGCGCACGAACAACCGTTGTTCACCGCTGAGCCCGTCGATGACGGGTGAGGGCTTGCCCTGGAGGGACAGCCGGTAGGCGCGGATTGCAACGGCAAGGCCCGCGAGGTCGCCGATGTTCTCGCCGAGCGTGAGTTCGCCGTTGACGAACCGGCCCGGGATCGGCGAGTAGGCGTTGAATTGCGCGATGAGCCTGCGCGCGCGCTGTTGGTACTGCTGTTCGTCGCGCGGCGTCCACCAGTCGGCCGCCTGCCCGTACGCATCGAACTGTCGTCCGCGCTGGTCGAACGCGTGGCTGATCTCGTGGCCGATGATGGCGCCGATGCCGCCGTAGTTCACCGCGTCTTCGGCGTCGGGATCAAAGAGCGGCGGCTGCAGGACCGCGGCCGGAAGGACGATTCCGTTCCGCGCCGGCACGTAATAGGCGTTGACCGTCTGCGGCGGCATCGCCCACCGGTCCAAGAAGGTGCGCCGCCGCAGCATGCGCATGTTGTAGGCGTTGTCGAACTCGAAGGCGCGCTGCGCGTTCCCGAGCAGGTCGTTGGGGTCGATGCGCAGGCGGCTGTAATCGCGCCATCGCGCCGGGTATCCCACCGAGGCGGAGAGGCGGCCCAGCTTCTCGCGTGCGGCGCGGCGCGCTTCCGGCGTCATCCACTCGGCTTCGTCCAGGGCTTCTCGGAAACCGCGGACGATCATTTCGACGATCTTCTCGACCCGAACCCGCGAGCTGTCGGGCAGGTGCTTTTTCACATAAAGCCGGCCCATCTCGTCGCCGAGGTAGCCGTTCACCATCGAGACGCCGCGCTTCCATCGCTCGCGGGATGCTTCCTGGCCGCTCAGCACGCGTCCGAAGAACTCGAAGCGTGCGTCGGCGAAGGCACTGGATATGAAGATGGACGAGGCGGTGATGTAGCGCGCCGCAAGCCAGTCCTTCCAGGTATCAAGGGGCGTGGTGCCGACCGCGGCCGCGAAACTGCGGAAGAATGCCGGCTGTTCGAAGACGATCCTGGTGGCCAGGTCGAAGCCCTGGGGCTTGGCCCATTCCTGCCAGTCAAAGCCTGGCATGTCACGCATTGCCTGTGGGAGCTTGAGCGGAAGGCCGGGGGCGCGGATCTGCGAGTCGGCGTGCGCCTGCTGCGCCTGGGCCAGTTTCGTTTCGAGGGCCAGCACCTGCTGAACGCCGGCCGTCGAACGGCCGGCGAGCCGGAAAATGGTCGTGAGGTAGGCGAGATACTGATCCCGGATCAGTTGCATGGCGGCGTCTGTGCGCAGGTAGTAATCGCGCTCAGGCAGGAGCGTGCCGCCTTGTGCGACGTTGACGATCATCGCCGTCGGATTGGTGGCATCGATGCCGGCGCTGGCGCCGAAGGGACCGCCGGCGTTGATGGCCGAGAGGTGGCCGATCTGTCGGGCCAGGGCCTCGGGTGAATCGATCGCGTCGATGCGGGCCAGCTCGGCGCGGATCGGTGTGGCGCCGAGCGCCTCGATATGGGCCTCGTTCGTCATGCTGGTGTAGAGATCCCGGATCTGGCGTTCGGGACCGATGCGGCCATCCAGCGTCTCGATAATGCGCCGCACGTCGAGCTCGGCCTGCTCGGCCAGTTCCGCGAACGTGCCCCAGCTGACGCGGTCGGCCGGAATGACGGCCGTCTCGAGCCACTTGCCGTTGACGAACCGGTAGAGATCGTCTTGTGGCCGCACCGACCGGTCCAGTGTCGAAAGATCAACGCCTGACCGCGCCGGTGGCTGCGGAGCGAGAACGGCACCAGCCGCCAGAACGAAAGCGAGTGCAGTGCGCATGCAGTAGTCTCTGGCCGTGCCTGCGGCGCTGTCGCCCGACCTCAAGGTCGGGCCTACGGCGTGGCGTGGCCCGCGCCAAGTCTACGCCCGGCAGGTCGTCACCGAGGAAGGGAATCTGAAACGATGCGATGGCGCGCACTTCCGATCGTGATCGTGATCGCATCTGCCGGTCTCGCCGCCCGGCAGGTGCCGGTACGCCAGGCAGTGGAACTCTACGCGCGTGGCGACCATGCGGCTGCGGTCGCGGCAATCAATACGCGCGAGCTGAGAGTCGACACGTTCACTGAACAATTGGAACCCTGGATTGCGGCCGGTGCTGCCGGCGCTGGCGAGCGCGCGCTTGTGGCGGCTGCCTTCGCGCTCGAGGTCGTGTGGGGAGCGACACGTCGTGCTGACGATCAGAGCAACGTTGGCTGGTCAATCGTGCTGGAGCCTCACACGCGGACGAGGATGGGGGGTACCAGCATCGACAGGGCTCCGCTGTCTGATCTCGGGGCCACGCTTGGCGTCGTAGCGTGGGCGTGTTCGCAACTCGATGCTCGTCAGGTGCCCGCGACGAACGCAGTCTCAGCCGCCGAGCGTCAGTGGTGGCTGGCGTCGACCGGCATGCTGCAGAATGCGGCGGCGTGGCGGGCACTTGAAGGCGGGCCGGCAGAGACGGAGGCGCAGAAGGCGCGCGTGCTCACGCCGGTCGACCGCGAACTTGTCACGGGGCATCTCGAACACGCGCACCGACGCCTTGGCGACGATCCACGGATTCGGCTCGGGGCAGTGCTGACTGCGGCGAGATTCGTTCGACATCCTACCGGTCCGGGACGGCTCGATGTACTGCGTGATGAACGGCGCAGCGACCACCGGCAGATCACCGCCATTCAGCAACGGCTGCACGCGCTCGCCCAGGTGCCTGAAGTGGCGGCCGAAATAGAGGTGCGGGAGGGCTATCTCGACGTGCTCCTCCACAGGCATGAAAGCGCGGTCGCGCATTTCGATCGCGCCCGAAGCCTCACGCCGGATGCCTTCCTTCTGGCGACGGTTGATTACCTGAGCGGCTGGATCCACGAACGGGCCGGGCGCGGGGCGGAAGCGATTGCCGCCTACCGCCGCGCGCACGGGTTCTCCCCACGCGTGCGCAACGTGTCGGTGCGGCTGGCCGGGCTGTTGTATGTCGCCAACGAGAGGGAAGAGGCCTATCGGATCCTCAATGCGGGGTTGACCACGGAGCCGCCGGTCATCGACCTGTTGACGCTCCTCAACCGCGGAGACGCCCGGCGGGTTCCCGGGTATCTCGCTTCGATGCGGGAGGCGTTGCGATGATTCGGCGCGATTGGGCTGGGATCGCGCTCGTCGTGGGGCTCGTCTTTCTCGGCGCGGCACCGGGCGCGAACCAGACGCCGGTCTTTCGAACCTCGGTCGAAACCATCGTGGTGAATGTCGCAGTCACCCGGCGCGGTGCGCCGGTCATGGGCCTGAGCGCCGCGGATTTCGTGCTGCTCGACAACGGCCGCCCGCAGATCGTCGGCACGCTGCTGGAGGCGACGCCCATCGACGTCACGTTTTTGGCCGAGTCCATCAACCGGCTCGTCGATCCTGACCTGGTCCGTGTCAAAGCGCTCGCGGCACTCGCGTCGCGCGTGAGTGCACTGCTGCGGCCCGACGATCGCCTCAGGGTACTTGAAGCGTCGGATCAGGTTCGCGAGGCAAGGCCCATGAAAGACATGGGCGACCCGCTCGGCCAGGGCCAGCTGCGCATGTCGAACGGGTCGTCGCTCATCGACGCGGTCTTCCATGCGCTTGCCTGGCCCGTGACCCCGGGGCGTCGCCACATGATCGCGCTGTTCAGCGACGGGATGGACGGTCGCAGCAGCACGCTTGAACCCGAACTGCTGCCGCTGATAGCCGCCAAATCGGATGCGGTACTTCACGCCGTCCTGTTTGCCACGCCGGCGACCGATCGCATCCGCGGACTGCGTGGGCAAATGGACGACTGGGAGAAGAGCCATGCCGCGGTCGTCAGAGCCGTCGATCGCACCGGAGGCGACGTCCATCACGGCGCCCGCAGTGACGAACGGCTCGCCAAAGCAATGGAGCACTTCCGGAGCAGCTACGCACTGCATTACACGCCGAGAGACGTCGCGCGTGACGGCTGGCACGAGATCAAGGTCACGCTGCCGAATCATCCCGGCGTCGAGATCCACGCCCGCAAGGGCTACGGGGGCGGCTAGCCCCGCGGATCAGCGTCCGTATTTCTTCAGCAGCGCCTTCAACTCTTCGAGCGGCAGCGCCCGGATCGTCCGTCCGCCGCCGGTCGTGTCCACTGCGCGCAGCAGCGAATTGTAGATGGCTTCTTCAGTCGCATCGAGCGACGCTTCGAACAGGCCCGAGACTGAATCAGTCGGCAGAATCGTCTTTGGCTGCGGCGCGCTGCCGGTGCCGACGCGCAGCGATGGGTGGGTGGAGAACGCAATCGCGAAGTCACCACTCCCGTTCGAGTAAGTGGATCCGGTCCGCGCCATCGCGAAAATCGCGCGAGCGGCGAGGCGCTCGAGGTCGCGCGCATCCAGCGGCGCGTCGGTTGCGACGATGATCATGCAGGAACCATCAACTTCTGACGATGAGGGTGCGGGAACTGACGCAGAGGGTGCGGGGGCTGACGCCGAGGGTGCGGGAACTGACGCAGAGGGTGCGGGCGTGCGGGGTGACAGCTCTTTCCACACCGGGACGCCGGCGATCGTCAGCTTGCCGCCGTAGTTGGTCTGCACCAGGACGCCGACGGTGTAGGTGTCCTGTCCCTGTCGCACGCGCCTGGAGGATGTGCCGATGCCGCCCTTCCATCCGAACGCGACGGTTCCGGTTCCTGCGCCAACGGCCCCCTCCTCGACGGGACCCGCTTTGGCGCCGGTGATCGCGGTCGTGACATGGTCGCGCGTCACGTGCAGCCCGCGGATGTCGTTGAGGCCGCCATCGTTGGTTTCGCCGACCAGTGCGTTCACCGATCGAACCTGCTCGTTGCCGGGCTGCGCGAGCGTCCACCGGACGGCTGCGTCCATCGCCGCCGCCACCGACAGCGTGTTGGTGAGCACGATCGGCGATTCGATCGTGCCGAGCTCCTGCACCTGCGTCGACCCGGCGAGCTTTCCGAACGCGTTGCCGATGAACACGGCGCCCGTCACCTTCTCGCGGAACAGATTCCCGCCATGAGGCAGCACGGCGGTGACCCCGGTGCGGACGCTGTCACCACTGACGACCGTTGTCTGCCCGACGAGAACGCCGGCGACATCGGTGATCGCGTTGAGCGGCCCCGGTTCCATCGACCCCTGGCGCGATGTTCAGGTCGCGTGCCCGCGGGCGCGATTGAGACTGGGCCACGGCCGTTGCAACCATGAGAACCAGCAAGACTGCGCGCATTGTCATCTTTCCTTAGTTTGCGCTGGGGCCCCCCAGCGCAGGCCAGCCTTCATCATTCAGTTTGCGCTGGGGCCCCACCCCCAGCGCCTGCCAGCCCTCGCTCATCGCTCGGGCCGCGCCACGCTCCGCACGTCGCACGTCGCCACCGCACGTCGCACGTCGCACCGCACGTCGCACGTCGCACCGCACGTCGCACCTCGCACGTCCGCACCGCACGTCGCACGTCCGCACATCGCACGTCGGACGTCCGTATAATACGCCCGTGAAGATCTACCTGGCCTGCACCGTGCGCGGTGACCGCGGCGCGGTGGCTGTGCTCCGGACCGTGGCTGACCGGCTCGAAGTCGCCGGCCACCACGTGCTGACGCGCCATCTGCTCGACGACAACGTCGATGCCGCGGAGTCGGCGCTCACCGAGCGCGAGGTGTTTGCGCGCGACATGACGTGGCTGACGGCTGCCGATGCGGTGATCGCGGAAGCGTCGGGATCGAGCTACGGTGTCGGCTTCGAAGTGGGCTACGTGCTCGGCCGGTCCGATGTCACGAATCAGCGTGTGCTCCTGCTTTACAACGACGCTCGACGCTCAGCGGTCTCGCGGTTGATCGTCGGCACCGACCACCCGCGCTGCACGGTGCATTGCTACCACCACGCCGAGGACCTGCTGCCGGTAATAACTCGTTTCCTTGCCCCAGAAGTGATGACTGCCGATGTTTCACGGACCTGACCGAAGTCTCTCGGAGGCACTGACGATCCGGATCACCCGCATCCACCCGGATGCGGTGTTGCCTGAGTATCAAACCGCCGGCGCCGCGGCTTTCGACCTCGCGGCCGTCGAGAACGTCACGGTCGCTCCCGGACGGGTGGCGCTGATTCCGACCGGCCTCGTCATCCAGGTCCCGCTTCGGATGTTTCTGGGCATCTTCGCCCGCAGCAGTACGCCGATGAAGAAAGGACTGATGGTGGCAAACGGTGTCGGCGTCATCGATCCGGACTACTGCGGGCCTACCGACGAGGTAAAGATCGCCGTCATGAACTTCACGGATGAGGTCGTCACAGTGAGGGCCGGGGACCGCGTGGCTCAGGGGATCCTGCTGGAGGCGCCACGCGTCGAATGGGCAGAGGCCGAGACGAGCGATGTCTCACGCGGAGGTTTCGGCAGTAGCGGCTGAACGGCCCGGTAGTGGAGAGAAAAAGATGAGCATGACGATCTATTCACTGGCGGTGATGTCGGTTCTCATCACCGGCGCGGCTCAGCCCGCCATCCAGGAAAAGCCCGCCGTCCAGGAAAAGAAAGACGCCGGCCGGGAAGAGTACAGCGCCATCCTCACGAATATCAGCAACGTCGGCGGCACCGGCCTCACCCCGCTGACGATTCGCATCAACCGGTGGACCAGCGATGCCGACGACGAGCGTCTGCTCGGGGTCCTGCGTGATAAGGGGCAGAGCGCCTTCCTGGAGGCCTTGCTCGATGGTAAGTCCGTTGGTTCGATCTCGACGCCAACGTCACTGAAGTACGACTTCTTCTACGCTCGCCAGTCGACCACACCGGAGGGCGTTCGACGGATCATGCTGATCAGTGATCGGCCGATGTCGGTCGCCGAACGGTCCTCCGCAGCACAAAGCCGCGAATATCCCTTCACCATCATCGACCTTCAACTCGACAAGACCGGCCGGGGCGAAGGCACGCTCGCACAGTTGGTGCAACTGCGCCTGCTCGGCAACATTCTCGGGATCGAAAATCTGGCGACCGGGCCGATGAAACTGAGCGACGTGAAGCCGCTGAACGCGAAGAAGCCGAAGTAACTACTTGATCCGGAACAACGTGATGTTGTTCCGGGAAACCGCCATCCGTTCGAGCCGCGGATCCGCCAGCGCCCGCTGAAGTGCCTCCTGCCCCCTTCCGCCGAACCGATCCGGATGCATCACGATGTGCGTGGCACCGGCGGCGCGAATCGCGTCGATCGCGGCTGGGTCCGGGAAATACCAGAACACATCTGCGTAATCGCGGTAGCTGGCAGGGGTGTAGCCGCTGTAGCCATTCATGAGCGGACGCCAGTGCGCGGTTGAGTTCAGCATGTACTCGCCGTTCTCGAACACAGCATGAGGCGGATAGAACGGCACTTCGACGAGGACAACCGGATTCGGGTCGTCGGCGAGCAACGCGTAGATGCCCGGGATCCCCCGGAACGGTCTGAAGGTGAACGGCGCGCGCAGGGCTTCTACGTTCACCAGCACCAGCAGGACCGCCGCCGTTGCTGTCATCAACCGCGTCGCTCCGGCTTGCCTCCGTAACGCCGCCAAGCCGATCCCCCCGAGGACCGCCGACCCGAGCATGAATAGCACCCCGAACCGCGCCGCCGCACGCAGGCCTGCCAGCGGCGGAAATACCGCGTAGAGCCATCCGTACACTGGCGTTCGCGTCCCGAGCGAGAGCACACAGCCGACGATGCAGATTCCCACCATGACCCAAACACGTCGCCGAAGCACCGGTTCCGCCGTAGGCCGTAATTGGAAACCGATCCCGGCTAGACCAAGGAGCAGCACGACGATCCCCGGGAAATAGGCATCCGGCGACTCGCGCGGCGCGGCCGCATCCCACAGCCAGACGTGAAGACGGCTGTACGACGCCAGGTAGCCGTTGAGCAGGGCGGAGAACTCGTTGACGCTGTCGAGCGTCCTCACCATCTGCTGCTCATGGGCGACGCGGCGATATGGCAGGTAGACCGGCAGGATAGCGATGCCCGCAATGGCCGCCGCGAGCGCGAAGCTGGCCAGAACCCGCAGTGATGGCAACCGGACGATGACCATCACTGCAAGCGCAATCGTTGTGAACACGACGAGATAGCCCGAGGTATAGGCCATCACTATCATCCAGAACGCCAGCAACAGCGCGTGCCGTTTACGACCGGTCTCGATCATCCGGTCGGCTGCAAGCAGGGCGAGAGGAACGGCATAGGCGTGGTGAGCCTGCAAGTGTGGAAGCCGCGTCAGACTCTGGGTATTGAATGCCCAGGCCGCTCCTGCCAGCAGCGATGCGAGATGGTCACCAGTCCACGCATGCACCAGCGCATAGGTTCCCAACATCGTGAGCGCCAGACCGCCGAGCAGCAGCAGGTTGTGAACCAGGACCGGCGAACCGCCGAGGATCCTGATCGGGGCACCCATCAAGGCCGGCACGATCAGCGGTTCTGAAAAGGCCAGTGAGTCCGGCGCGGGATGGAAGATGTTCCCGCTGAAGAGGTGCAGGGGATCACGAGGCAGTTGATGCTGAACCCAGGCGAGGATCCACTCGTTGAGCAACACGTCGCCGTTGTAGTTGAGCGAGAGTCGCGCCGGGTCAGTCGCCAGTGGCCAGGAATGCGCTACCGCCAGCAATGAGGCGACCAGTACCGCCTGCGTCCAGTGCGAACGCAGGATCCGGTTCATCGCGCCGCCAGGCTGCGGATCAGCGTCAGCAGCATGTCGATCGCGACCGTGTTGTGACCGCCAAGCGGAATGATCACGTCGGCGTAGCGCTTGCTCGGCTCCACGAATTCGAGGTGCATCGGCTTCACGGTGCCGAGATACTGATCGATCACGGAGCTCACCGTGCGCCCCCGCTCCGAGAGATCGCGCTGCAGCCGCCGGATAAACCGCGTGTCATCGTCGGCATCGACGAACACTTTCACGTCGAGCAGCTTGCGCAGATCCGGATCCGCAAAAATGAGAATGCCTTCGACGATGATGGCGCGGCGGGGGAGGACGGTGGTGGTGCCTTCTTCGCGGGCGTGGCGGGCGAAGTCGTAGAGCGGAACTTCCACGGCGGCGCCCGCGCGCAGCGCCTTGACGTGCTGGACGAGAAGGTCGGTTTCGAGCGAGTCGGGATGATCGTAGTTGAGCGCGGCGCGCTCTTCGAGGCGCAAGTCGCCGCGATCCCGATAGTACTTGTCGTGTTCGAGGAGACTGACCTGGTCGTCTCCCAGGCTCTTGACGATCTGGGAGACGACCGTGGTCTTGCCGGAGCCGGATCCGCCGGCGACGCCGATGACGAAGGGTTTCATGCGGACGCGATGCTCAGCGAGTCTGTGCGGCCTTCTGCACCTGGTCCATCACGCGGAGGAGGTTGCCACTCCAAATCTTGCTGATCTGTTCCTCGGTGTAGCCGCGCCGCACCAGCTCCAGCGTCACGTTGAATGTTTCGGACGCGTTGTTCCAGCCGTCGACGCCGCCGCCGCCGTCGAAGTCCGAGGAGATCCCGACATGATCGATCCCGATCTTCTTGACGATGTAGTCGATGTGGTCGACGAAGTCCTTGACACTGGCGCGCGGGGGGGCCGGGAACTTCGCGTTCAGCGCCTCGAGTTTCGCCTGAATCTCGGCGCGCTGCTCGTCGGTCAACGCCGGCGGCTGGGCAGCGGTGCCCGCAGCTCCGGCGGCGGCACCGCCCGCACCGGTTGCGGCGCCACCCGCGGCACCGGCACCACCGCGGCCTCCACCTGCGCCGCCACGCCCGCGACCGCCGCCGCGACCGAGCGAGGCAACCGGAACCTTGTACTCGTCCGCGAGCTTGGCGAGTGCCGCGGTGCGCTCAGCCGAGGGCGCTGTCACCTTCACGTAGTTGGCAAACGCGACCGCCTGGACCACGCCGCCGTTCTTCTTCAGTGCGAGCAGCTGCTCATCATCCAGATTGCGGCTATGGTCGAACATGGCGCGCGAGCCTGAGTGCGAAGCGATCACCGGTGCCTTCGAGAGGGCCATGGCCTGCAGGTTGGCTTCCTTGGACGGGTGCGAGATGTCGACCATGATGCCGACGCGGTTGAGTTCCGCGATCACCTGTTTGCCAAGCGGGCTGAGGCCCTTGTGTAGCCAGACGCCGTCACCTTCGCCGGTGTTCGAATCGGCGAGTTGGCTGTGGCCGTTGTGCGCGAGCGACAGGTAGCGCGCGCCGCGAGCCTGGAACTCCTTCACTCGAGCGACCGCCGTGGTCTCGTCGCCGAGCGGGTAGCCGTTCTCCACGCCGATCAGTGCGACCTTCCTGCCCGACGCCGCAATCTTCCGGACGTCATCGGAGGTCAGGGCGAGGCCGATTTTGTCGGGCGCGATCTCCTTCGTCAGTCGATGGATCGCATCGAACTTGTCACTGGCTGATTTGTAAGCGACGTCGTAGCCGGCCTTAGTGAACGCGTCTTCACCGCGGCCCTGGCCGACATAGACGATGAGGAAAGCGGCGTCGAGACCGCCCGATATCATCTTGGGAAGGTTGACCTGGGTCGAGAGGTCCTGGGTGTAGTTCTGCGCGGCGGTGAAATTGTTGACGCCGATGTCCACGTGGGTGTCGAGCGTGATCACCTTCTCGTGGATGGCGCGCGCCTTAGCCACCAGCGCCGGATCGTCGGCCGGCGCCTGCTGCGCGTAAGCGACCGGCACCAGGTTGGTGCGGACCGGCATGGTGAGAGTGCCGACCGCCATCAGGAGCGCGGCAGCGGGCACGAGTAGAAAACGTTTCATCAAGGGGAGATCCTCCGGCGAGGATTGTACCCCCATTGGAAACGACGGGTTCTACTCGGCTCGGAGCGCTGCGATCGGATCGATACCGGTGGCGCGACGGGCCGGAAGGTAACCCGCGCTGACGGCTGCGAGCACCAGCACGGCGGCGAACCCGAGCGACAGACGGATGTCGCTGGAGATAACGCCAACGAGCGCCGCTTCGAGGCCCCGTCCCATGGCGGCCGACAGCAACAGGCCAATCGTGACGCCGATCGCCGTCATTCGCAGCGCCTGGCCGACGGTCAATCTGAGGACGTCGCGGTGATTGGCCCCGAGCGCGATCCGGACGCCGATTTCGTGCGTGCGCTGCGTGATGATGAAGGCCATCAGGCTGTAGACGCCGACGACCGCGAGCACGAGCGCCAGCATGCCGAAAATCGCCATGATGGCGGCGACGTACTGCAGGCCGATCGTCCGCTCGGAGAGTGCCACGGTCATCGGCCTGACCTCGAAGAGCGCCTGTGCCGGGTCGAGGGCCCTGACCGCACCGCGGACCGGCGGAATGAGCGCCGACAGATCGCCATCCGCACGAACGCCAATCGCCAGGTATCCACTCGGCGCCTGGTCGTACGGCCGGTAGACCGTCGGCGCATCGCGGCGCGAGAACCAATCGTGGATCACGTCGCCCGAGATGCCGACGATCGTGACCAGTGGACTCGAACCGATCTTGATCCGGCGCCCGATCGGATCCGCGCCGGGGAAGTGTTTCTCGGCGGTGGATCGGCTGATGATCGCGACCGGTAAAGAGTCCGCGGTGTCGGCAGCTGAGAAGTTTCGTCCCCGTAGAAGCGGGATTCCCAGGGTCGACAGATACGCCGCATTGACCACGCGGTTGTCGACCATGGGCGGGTTGGCCGGATCGGGGTTGGGGACGCCTTCGAGTTCAATCGCGCGTCCCGAGTTGCTGCCAGTCGCTGGCAGCACGTTCGAGATGGCGACCGACTTGACGCCCGGGAGCGCCACGAGGCGTGCGGACATGTCCGCAACAAACCGCCGGCGGGCCTCCGGCTCGAGATACCGGGCGTCGGGCAGCACGGCCCGCATCATGAGCAGGCCGTCCGGCTCGTAGCCCTGCGAGCCGTAGAGAAAGCGGTAGGACCCGAGGGTGGTCATGCCGGACGCGACCAGCAGCGGCAGGGCGAGCGCGATCTCGGCGATGACCAGGGCGTGGCGGAGCCGCTGCCGCTGCCGCCCGGAGCTGGCGCCGCGGCCACCGTCCTTGAGCGTCTCGGTCAAGTGCGGACGCGAGGCGCGGATGGCCGGCATGATGCCGAACAGGATGGCGGTCAGGACCGCGAGCCCGATGGTGAACGCAATCAGCCGCCCGTCGACGTCGATCCGCTGCCATCCTTCCATGTAGCGGACGAGGGTGGACGGAAGGTTGACGCGGATCAGGCGTACACCGACCCACGCCACCGCCAGGGCGGCCGGGACGGCAAGAAGGGCCAGCACGCTGCTCTCGATCAGCATTTCGCGGACGAGGCGCAGTCGGCTGGCCCCGAGCGCAGTGCGGACCGCGAGCTCGCGTTGCCGTTCGACACCGCGGGCGAGCAGCAGGTTGGCGATGTTGGCGCACGCGATCAGCAGTACGAATCCCGCTGCCGCCTGCCAGAGATTTGCAATCGGACCGAGTCCGCGGTCCTGCATACCCTTGGTCAATGTCATCGCGCGCGCACCACGCTGGCGATTGGCTTCGGGGTACTGCTGTTCGAGGCGTTGCCCCACCACCGTGACTTCGGCGGCGGCGTCTTCGACGTGCCGCCCCGGCGCCAGCCGGCCGATCACCGAGAGGTAACGGTCGCTGCGCGTCGCTGCCGCGGCTGCGTCGAGCGCCAGTGGTGCCCACAGATCCGCTCCCAGCGGGAAGTTGAACCCCTCGGGTGCGACCCCGACAATCTCGTAAGGCACCGTGTCGAGCTGTACCGTCTTGCCCGTGATGGCCGGATCGGACGCGAAGCGGCGCTGCCAGAGGTCGTGGCTGAGAATCACCCGCTGATGCCGTCCGGGTGTTTCCTCCTCCTTGAGAAAGGCACGGCCGATGGCCGGCGCGACGTTGAGAGCCGCGAAGAAGTCCGCGGTGACGTAAAACCCTGACACCCGTTCAGACGCATCGCCACCTGCGAGGTTGACGTCCCAGTAGTCGAAGGCCGCCATGTGCTCGACGGAGGTGACCGACTTCTTCCAGTCGAAATAGTTGGCCGGCGCCACTGTCTCGCGGATGTCGAGCTCCCCATCCGGAGCGGTCTGCGCAATCATCACCACCTGATCGACACCGGGGATGGTAAAGGGCCGGAGGATCACCGCATCGATCAGGGCGAAGATGGCGGCATTGGCGCCAAGCCCCAGCGCCAGCGGGACGACGATCAATGCCGTCAGGGCGGGGCGCTTCATGAGCGACCTGAAGGCTCGCAGGGTTTCGGTGGCGACGTTGCTCATCACAGAGTCTCCGGAATGGGATGCTGGCCGCGGGCGCGAAGCCGAAGAGGCGCCACGAGCGATATGATCCGCGGTCATTCGACCGGCGAGTCGCACCGACTGGACCGCGTACCAAACGCGCGCCTGCCGGTCACCGCGGGTCATCCTCATGCGCACGAACTCCTCGTGCAAATCACCGAGAACCTCGTCGGCCGTTGACGGCTGGACGGCCCGCTTCAGTAACCAGGTGAAGAACCGCGGCGGCAGCGCGGGCGTGATGTTCATGGCTTCTCGAGCTGCGACTCGACGCCGTTCCAGAGCGCGAGCAACCCTTCGCGCGCAGTGCGCAGTGCGCCAAGCCCTGTTGCCGAGATCGTGTAGTAACGCCGCGAGCGGCCGCCACGCTCAGGGAGTGGGGCGCTCATATGCGAGCGCAGGCAGCCCTTCGCTTCCAGCCGTTCGAGCGCGGTGTAAAGGGCGCCGCGCGCGACGTCCCGCCCGGTGCGAGCCTCGATCTCCTCGCGCACCGGAATGGCGTAGGCGTGGTCGCCCAGCCGGAGGATCGCCAGCAGAACAATCTGTTCGAATTCCCCGAGATAGACCGGCGCGGACGGCTTAGGCATGTAATGTCTGCATTGTAGGCCTAATACGGAGCCGCCGCCACGCAGGTTCCCCGCCTTCGCGCTCTGCGCTACGGCGCGGCAGGCCCCTGCACCCTCAGCGTAAGTGCCCCGCACCCACCTTCGCGCTCCGCGCTACGGCGGGCAAGCCCTCAGCGTGAGCGTCAGCCCCGCACCCTCAGCGTCAGTCCCCCGCACCCTCAGCGTCAGCTCCTATTGACTTTCGATAGGAGCGGTGGTCTCATGTCGGAACTCGATAGGAGTCAACACTGGCCAACAAGACAGATCTGCTCCGCGGCACTCTCGACCTGCTCATCCTGCAGACGCTCACCCTGGGGCCGAATCACGGCCTTGGCATCTCGCGCCGGATCGGCCAGATCACCCAGGGCGCGTTCGACGTCAGGGCCGGCTCGCTTTTTCCAGCGCTCCATCGGCTCGAGGAGCGGGGCTGGTTGTCTTCGTCGTGGGGTGATTCCGAGAACAACCGGAAGGCGCGCTACTACGAGATGACAGCGGCCGGACGCAAGCAGTTGCGGGCGGAAACGGATAACTGGGACCGCGTGGCGCTTGCCATCACGCGCGCCCTGAAAGCGACGTGAGGCATGGGCATCCTCCAGCGCGTCATCAGATCGACCCGCAACCTGCTGCGCGGACGGAGGGTCGAGCGTGAACTCGACGACGAGCTGCGCGCCTATGTAAGCCTGTTGACCGACGAGAAGATTGCCGCCGGGATCTCGCCGGAACGGGCCCGTCGCCAGGCCCTGATCGAGACCGGCGGTGTCGAGCAGGTGAAGGAGGAGGTCCGCGCCGTTCGCGCCGGTGCACTGCTCGAGCAGCTCGCGCAGGACGTCCGCTATGCCGGCCGCGGGCTGCGTCGCTCGGTCGGTTTCACCGCCACGGTCATCGTGACGCTCGGTCTCGGCATTGGCGCCAACACCGCCATCTTTTCGGTGATCGATGCGCTGCTGTTCAGGCCGCTGCCGGTCAGCGATCCAGACCGCCTCGCCGCCGTCTATCGAGGGCCATCGGGAACAGAATCGGCCTTCTCGTATCCGGACTTCTCGGACCTCGCGGCGCAGACGCACGTGCTCGCCGGCGCCGCCGCGTGGGGGACGCATACCGGTTGGATGCGCACCGGTGCAGACCTCGAGCGCGCGAACATCCACCTGGTCTCTGCCGGTTATTTCTCCGTCCTTGGGGTGACGCCGCAGCTCGGCACGGTGTTCTCCGCTGGCAGCGAGGCGGCATCGGCCCAGGCGGTCATCCTTTCCGACCGTACCTGGCGAACGCGCTTCAACGCGGATCCCTCGGTGCCAGGCCGCAGCGTGACCCTGGGCGGGCAGGCGATGACGATCGTGGGTGTGGCGCCGGCATCGTTCGTGGGTCTCGATCCCGCGACGCCGGCGGACGCCTGGATTACCTTCGCGACGCTGGCCCTTCTGGAACCGGAATGGAAGTTCCGCGAGCCCAGCGAGATCTGGCTCCACGTCATCGTCCGGCTCCAGGACGGCATTTCGGTCCCCGCAGCAGCGACGGCACTGCAGGGCGTCGGCAGCCGCATCTCGTCCGGCGCGCCGCGCCAGCTTGCCTCACCACTTCGGCTGGTGCCGGCATCGAGTGCGCTGTTCGATCCCAACCGCCCGCGGCGCGTCATCCAGCCTCGCGCTGCTCGTCGCCGGCGTGTCGGCGCTAGTGCTCCTCATCGCCTGTGCGAACGTCGCCAACTTGCTCGTGGTCAGGTCGGCATCGCGGCGACGCGAGCTCGGTGTCCGCCTGGCGATCGGCGCTTCGCGCGGGCGCGTCGCGCGCCAGGTGGTGACTGAGAGTGTCGTGCTGGGTGTGGCGGGTTGCGCGGCCGCGCTCCTGGTCGCGAACTGGACGATCGAAGCGGTCACGGCGCTCGCCCCCGCGTCGGTCATCCCGCCCGGTGTGAGCATCGGCCTCGACTTGCGGATCGCGTCGTTCGCGGCGGTGCTCTCGTTGGTGATTGCCGTGGTGTGTGCCGCGATCCCGGCCTGGCAGGCGTCGCGCGTCGACCTGTTGCCGGTCGTCAAGGGCACCACACCGAACGACGCCACTGCTGGACGAGGGGTGCTAAGCCTTCGGCGCGGGCTGGTGATCGTGCAGGTGGCGCTCTCGGCGGTGCTCCTCGTTGGCGCGGGGCTGTTTATCAGAACGCTCGGGGCGGCACTCTCAGTTGAACCAGGCTACGACATCGATCGCGTGCTGCTCACGACCGTCGACTTTGGCGCGGCCGGCATGACGCCACCCACCGTGCCCGCCAGCGGCGGACGCATGCTGACCGAGGTGCGCGCGATCCCTGGTGTCGAGGCGGCAGCCTTCGGCCACATCATCCCGTTCAGCGGCGCGTTCGTCGCCCGCCCGGCGGCGCCGGAGAGCGAGCCGATGTCAACCGATGACGAGGACCGATTTTTCGTCCCGTATGCGGTTATCTCTCCCGACTACTTCAGGACGCTGGGGATGACATTGCGAGGCCGCGACTTCACACCGGCCGATGGTCCGCAGGCGCCGCGCGTCATGATCATCAACGACACCCTCGCCCGGCGCCACTGGCCTGGTCAGGACGCCATTGGCAAGCGCATGAAGCTGTCGGCCGCCGGGCCACCCCACGAAGTGATCGGGGTAGTGCCGGACGGCAAGTACGTCACGCTCACGGAAGCGCAGCATCCCTACATGTATCTGCCGTGGTCGCAATCGCCACGCCCGCGCATGACCCTGCACGTGCGGACCGCGGGCTCGCCATCGGGGCTCGCAGGCTCGGTTCGCGCCGCACTCCGCAGCGTGAATCCCGATGTACCTGCCCTGGCGCCGCGGACACTGCGCGACTACGTCGATCGCTCGATCGGCAGCCAGCGTGTCGTCGCGCGGCTGCTATTCATCTTCGGCGGCATCGCGCTGGCGGTGGCGGCAGTGGGTGTCTACGGACTGACGGCCTACACGGTCGCGCAGCGCCGGAAGGAACTCGGCGTGCGCGTTGCGCTCGGGGCCCGGCCCGGTGATCTCGTCCGCCTGCTCGCATCGCAGAGCCTCGTCCTCGTGAGCATCGGCCTCGTCGCCGGCACCGGCGCCGCGCTGCTGCTCGCCCGGCTGGTCGCGTCGATGCTGTTCGGAGTGACGGGGTCGGATCCGTTGTCGTTCGGCGCAGGCGCGGGTCTGCTCGCGGTCACGATGCTGGCCGCGACGATCATTCCTGCGCGCAAAGCGACGCGGGTGGATCCGCTCGGCGCGCTGCGGGGGGATTGATGCGCGTCCGCACCCTCCTCCGCAATCTCTTCGCTCGACACCGCGTCGAACGCGAGCTCGACGATGAGTTGCGGGCGTATGTGGAGCTGCTCACGGACGAGAAGGTCGCGGCCGGCATGCCCCGGCACCAGGCGCGGCGTGAAGCACACGTCGAGAGCGGTGGTGTCGAACAGGTGAAGGAACAGGTTCGAGTCGTTCGCAGCGGTGCTCTGATCGAACAGCTCGTTCAGGATCTGACGTATGGCGCCCGCGTCCTGCGCCGGAGCCCGTCGTTCACCGTCGTCGCTGTCTGCACGCTCGCGATCGGTATCGGGGCGACGGCGTCGATCTTCAGCATCGTCAACTCGGTGCTGCTCCGTCCGCTCCCGTACCAGGCGCCTGACGAGCTGTTCAGCGTCCGTAACATGCATTACACCGGCGAGTTCGTCGAGTTGCAGCGCCGCGGGCAGACTTTCGATGTGGCCGCTTACCAGACTCTTGAAGCCACGATGACGGGCGGCGGCGAACCCCTGCGAGTGGCCGTCGCCGCGGTGTCGCCGAACTTGATGGCGCTCCTGGGCGTGAACGCCGCGCGCGGGCGGGCGCTTGCCAACGGCGACGAAGCCACCCTCAACGGCGCGGTCGTCGTCATCAGTCATGCCTTCTGGCGCAGCCGCTTCGGCGGTGACGCCGGCATCCTGGGGCGGGTCGTCACGCTGGACGGTACGAGTAGAACTGTCGCCGGCGTCATGCCGGCCGATTTCGATTTTCCGATTCCGGGAACCCAACTCTGGACCGCGGCGCCGGTGGTGAAAGATCGGATCGCGCTCTGGTCGAGCAGCAGACACATCATCGGTCGGCTCAGGCCCGGCGCGACGCTGTCTCAGGCCGATGCCGAGGTGCGCACGATCGCCCCGCTGATGCGCGCGCTCTTCCCGTGGGGCATGCCGGCTGACTACGGGCAGAACGCCGGCCTGATCGGGCTGAAGCAGGCACTCGTGGCCGACGTCAGGCCGATGCTCACGCTCCTGTTCGGGGCGGTAGCAACGGTCCTGCTGATCGCGTGCGTCAACGTCAGCAACCTGCTGGTGGCGCGCACGCTGGCGCGCCAGCGCGAGCTGGCGATTCGCGCGTCCCTGGGCGCCGCCCGCGGCCGAATCCTCCGGCAGGTGCTGACCGAAGGCGTCCTGCTCGTCCTGTGCGGTCTCGTCCTTGCCGTGCCGCTGGCCTACGGAGGCCTGCAACTTCTTTCCGCGTGGCTCCCGGAAGACATGCCGCGCAGCGTGGACGTCGTGCTCGACGTCCGGTTGCTTGCCTTTGGCGCCGCCGCTCTCGCCATGAGTGCCCTGATCGTGGGCGTCTTCCCCGCGATGCGTGCCGCGCAGGTCGATCTGGTGCCGCGCATGGCTGAAGGGGAACGTTCCGGACAGAGCCGGCGAACGCGATGGACGTCCAATCTGCTGGTGGGCACGCAGATGGCGCTGGCGGTGATGCTGGTGGTTGCCGCCGTTCTGCTCGCGCGCACGCTCGCGAACCTTCACGCCGTGCCGACAGGATTTGCCGTCGAGCAGGTGGTGTCGGCGCGGATCTCCCCGCCGCAATTCCGCTTCAACAACCCATCGGTTCGACGGGACCTTTATGCGCAGGTCCTGAATCGAGCTGCGACCATGCCGGGCGTGACGAGCGTGGCAGTAACGGACCGGCTGCCACTCTCAGGCGAAGCATACGGCAGCGTCTTCATCATCGAGGGCCGCCCGGATCCGGCTCGAACAGGGGAGTGGCCGCTCGCCGACATCTCCGGCATCGTGAGCTCCGGCTTCTTCTCGACGCTCGGTATGACGGTGCAGGCCGGCCGGACGTTCAACCCCGGTGACACCGAGACATCACAGCGAGTCGCGGTGATCAGCGAGAGCCTTGCGCGCACCTACTGGCCGGGCGAGTCCCCGCTCGGCCGCCGATTCGGTTTCCCCGGCGACAACGATCGCCTCCGGACAATCGTGGGTGTGGTCCCGGACGTCAAGTGGGAGCGCGTCACCGACAACGCGCGCAGTGCGCTCTACGTGCCGATCAGTCAGGCGGCGCCGGGCGCGATGCGCATCGTGGTCCGCACCAGCGGCGATCCCTGGTCGGCGCTCGAGCACATCAGATCGATCGTGGCGGGCATCGACCGCGATACCCCTGTGGATCGGCCCAGGACAATGGCCGACCTGGTGGCGGGCGCGGTGGAGGGCCCGCGTTTCGCGGCCTCCCTCGTGGCCGCCTTCGCGGTGGCTGGTTTGCTGCTCGGCGCGATCGGGATCTACGGCACCGTCGCGGATCACGTGGCGCAGCGGCGGCGTGAGATCGGCGTGCGACTGGCGCTCGGCGCACAGCGTTCCGACGTCTTCCGAGCCGTCCTGGGCGGCACTATGGCGGTGGTCGCCATTGGTGCTCTTGCAGGTCTCGCCGGGGCCGCCATCATCACGCGGCTCTTCGACACGATGCTGTTTGAGATCGCCCCGACCGATCCGCTCACGTTCGCCGCGGCGGTGGGGATCCTCGCTGCGACCGCCGTGCTGGCCGGTTACCTGCCGGCGCGGCGCGCATCCCGTGTTGACCCGCTCGACGCGCTTCGTGTCGGTTGAACGTCGCGCCGGTATAAAATG
>CAWJNJ010000014.1:0-65228 GCA_963844245.1 uncultured Acidobacteriota bacterium
GCAGAATTTCCTGGCGCTCCTGATCGACGACTCGCGCAGCATGCGGATCGACGATGCTCCGCCCGGAGCAGGGACGACGGGCTCCGAGGAATCGACGCGCGGTGACTATGCGCGTCAGCAGTTCGGGGATCCGGCCAGCAGTGTGCTCAAATCGCTTTCGGATCGGTTTGTCGTTCGCACCTTCCGGTTCTCGTCCTCACCTGCTCGCCTCGCCTCGCCCGCCGAGCTCAAGTTTGAAGGCGCCCAAACCAAACTCGGCGCCGCGCTGGACGGCGTCCGGCAGGAGCTTGCCGGCTTGCCGCTCGCCGGGGTCGTCCTGGTGACCGACGGAGCCGACACCACCGATGCCGCATTGACGGACGCGCTCCTCGGGATGAAGGCGGCGGCGCTGCCGGTGTTCACTGTAGGTATTGGCCAGGACCGGTTGGCGCGAGACATCCAGATCGACCGGGTCACGACACCGAGGCGCGCCCTGAAGGGCACCTCACTCCTCGTGGACGCCGTCGTCCGTCATACCGGATACGCCGGTGAAACGGTGATGCTCGACGTCGAGGACGGCGGTCGCATCGTCGGATCCCAGGCGGTGAAATTGCCCGCGGATGGTGAGCCGACGTCGGTTCGCGTTCGCGTCATGGCCTCCGATGCCGGCGCCCGCGTGCTGAAGTTCCGCGTCAGCCCGCGCGAGGATGAAGTGATCGCGCAGAACAACGTGCGCGAAGCGATGGTGGACGTGGTCGACCGGCGCGAGCGCATCCTGCACTACGAGGGTGAGCCCAGGGCCGAGATGAAGTTCATCCGCCAGGCCGTGAGAGACGACAAGAACCTCGAAGTCGTGACCCTGCAGCGGACGGCGGAGAACAAGTTCACCCGCATTGGCGTCGACGACCCGGAACACCTGCTCGGCGGCTTCCCGAAAACGCGTGAAGAACTGTTCGAGTATCGCGGGCTGATCCTCAGCAACATCGAGGCGTCCGCATTCTCAGGCGACCAGCTGCGGATGATCAGTGAGTTCGTCGAACGCCGCGGCGGCGGCCTGCTGATGGTGGGCGGACCGCGCGCGTTTGCCGAGGGCGGCTACGCCGGCACGCCGGTGGCCGACGTCCTGCCTGTCACGCTCGATCGCCCCGTTCGCGCCGCCAATGGTGAATTCGAGGTCACGCATCTCGCCGTGCGCCCCACCCGTGCAGGCGAGTCGCACGCCGTGACCCAGATTGCCGGCACCGAGGCAGACTCGGCGGCCCGTTGGCCGGAGATCCCGCCGCTCACCAGCGTCAATCCGATTACCACGGTGAAGCCGGGCGCGACCGTGCTCCTCAGTGGCACCGACAACCGGCGGCGGCAGCAGGTCGTCCTTGCCGCGCAGCGCTACGGCCGGGGCAAGGCCATTGCCCAGACCGTCCAGGATTCGTGGCTCTGGCAGATGCACGCGGTCATGTCGCTCGAAGATCAGACCCATGAGAACTACTGGCGCCAGATGCTCCGGTGGCTCGTCGACGACGTGCCGGACACGGTTGATGCGCATACGGTGACCGACCGGGTCGAGCCGGGCGAGACCGTGACCCTGGTCGCCGAGGTCGTCGACAAGGCTTTCGTCGAGCTGAACGACGCCACGGTCTCGGCGTTCGTGACCGGTCCTGGCGGCGAGCAGGAGATCCCGGTTCAGTGGACGGGTGAGCGGAACGGTGAGTACCGGGCCAGCTTCACGCCGAAGACGGAAGGTGTCTACACCGTCCGCGTCGATGCCCAGCGCGCCGGCAAGACGATCGGGAGTTCGCTGACGCAGGTCCGCGCCGTCCCGAGCGACGCCGAATACTTCGACGCGACCATGCAGGCCGCACGCCTGGAGCGGATTGCCAGCGAAACGGGCGGCCGTTTCTATACGTCCGCCACTCTCGCCGGTCTGCCCGAGGGCGTGCAGGTACTCCGGCCGCGGCGTCACGACGGTGGAAGAGCGCGAACTGTGGCACATGCCGGTCGTCCTCATGCTCATGCTCGCGCTGATGTCAGGCGAGTGGGCGTTGCGTCGCAAGGCTGGCCTGGCATGAGGCGGCCGTTACTTCGTCTGACGTTAGGCCTTCTGGTGTTCGGGCTGTTCGCGATCCCCGCCGCAGCGCAGGATGCGCGCGTTGCCGTCATCGTCGGTCTGAGCGGCGAGCCCGAGCACGCCGAGACCTTCCGCCGGTGGGCGGCCTCACTGGTCGATCACGCCAGCGGACGCCTCGGCATCCCGCCCGAGCGCATCCTCTATCTTGCCGAGGATCCCCAGCAGGATCCCAAGCGCGCGACCGCGAAAGCCACCAAGGCGGAAGTCGAGACGCGCCTTGCCGCTTTCGGCGCCGCCGCCAAAAAGGACGATGTCGTGTTCGTCGTGTTGATCGGTCACGGCACCTCGGACGGCAAGGTCTCAAAGTTCAACCTCCCCGGTCCCGACATGACGGCCGCGGACTTCGGCGCGATTTTGAAAGGGTTCGGCACAAAGAACGTCGTGTTCGTGAACTCGACGAGCGCGAGCGGTCCGTTCATCGAAGCACTGGCGGCGCCGGGGCGCGTCATCGTGACCGCGACCCGCAATGCCGCTGAACAATTTGCCACGCTCTTCGGCGGCTACTTCATCGACGCGCTCGCGAATGATGCCGCCGATGCGGACAAGAACCGCAAGGTCTCGGTGCTCGAAGCCTTCAACGCTGCGAAGATCGACGTCGCTCGCGTCTACCAGCAGCGCGGCGTGATGCTGACCGAGCGCGCCATCCTTGAAGACGGTGGCGATGGCGAAGGCAGTCTCGATCCGACCGTCAACGGCAAGGACGGCAGCATCGCCGCGATGCTGTCGCTCGGCGCGTCAGCCGAGGTTCTCAAGCTCCCGGAAGATCCGGCCCTTCGCAAGCTGTACGAAGAGCGGCGTGAGCTCGAACGGCGGGCCGAGGCGTTGAAGCTGATGAAGGCGAGCATGCCGCCGGCGCAGTACGCCAGCGAGCTCGAGAAAGTGCTGACCGACCTGGCCCTCAAGAGCCAGGAGATTCGGACCATCGAGGGGAAAGGCAAATGAAGAAGACTCTTCTCGGCCTTGCGCTCATCGTCGGCATTGCCGGTGCGGCCGCGGTGGTCTTTGCCCAGGACGGCTTCGGTGGCCGCCGCGTCGCCCAGAACTACGACAGCAGCAACATCGGGTACGACGGGAAGCTGGCGTTTGTCCGGCTGCGCTATGCGACCGGGTTCGGCGGCTTCGGCCGCCGCAACCGCGAACCGGCGTGGGCGCACGATTACCCGACCGCCGACCAGCACATGATGAAGATCCTCAGTGAGCTGACGACCGTCGGTCCGCACACCACTGGATCCAACATCTATTCGCTCGACGATCCGGACTTGATGAATCACCCGATCCTCTACCTGTCGGAACCGGGGCAGTGGTCGATGAACGAGGACGAAGTCAAGGGGCTGCGGAATTACCTGCTCAAAGGCGGGTTCATGATCATCGACGACTTCCGCGGCAACGACTGGTGGAACCTGGAGCAGCAGATGAAGCTGGCGGTGCCGGATCTCCGCTTCGTGCAGCTCGATCAGACCCATCCGATCTTCAATTCGTTTTTCGAGATCAAGAACCTGGGCTTCCTGACGTCCTATAGCCAGTACGGGCCGCCGACCTACTGGGGGATGTTCGAGGACAACGATCCGACCAAGCGCCTGATCGCGATCGCGAACCGCGACAACGACCTTGGCGAGTACCTGGGAATACTCGGATACGGGATACGACCCGATCGATTTTTCGAACGAAGCGTACAAGTTACGGTGTGAACTATTTCATCTACGGATTGACGCGGTGAGGAATGAGGCAGCCCTAAAGGGCTGCGCTACCCCTCACGAGTGCCGTGTAGCGCAGCCCTTTAGGGCTGCCACAGGAGACAGATGACCCAACTTTCGACGACCACCAATTCAGTCGATCTCGATTCGCCGGATGACGTCGCACTTGCGGACCGGATGAACGCCGGCAAGGTCCGCATCATCGAGGAGCTGCGCAAGCTGATCATCGGCCAGGACAAGACGGTCGATCAGGTTCTGCTGACGCTCTTCGTCGGCGGCAACAGCCTGATCGTCGGCGTTCCCGGACTGGCGAAGACGCTGCTGATCTACACGCTCGCGAAGGTGCTCGAGCTCAAGTTCAACCGCATCCAGTTCACGCCCGACCTGATGCCGTCTGACATCACCGGCACCGACATCATCCAGGAAGACCACAGCGGCAAACGCTCGATGGTCTTCGCGCCGGGTCCGATCTTCGCCAACATCGTGCTCGCCGACGAGATCAATCGGACGCCGCCCAAAACGCAGTCGGCACTCCTCGAGGCGATGCAGGAGCACCGCGTCACGATCCAGGGACGGACCTACCAGCTCGAAGAGCCGTTCTACGTGTTCGCGACCCAGAACCCGATCGAACTCGAAGGCACCTATCCGCTGCCCGAAGCGCAGCTCGATCGCTTCATGTTCCACATCGTCATCGACCATCCGCCCGAAGACGAAGAGTTCGAGGTCGTGCGGACGACGACGCGAATCATCGATCCCCACTTCGAGCGGCCGGTGAGCGGCGCGGATCTGGTGGCGTTCCAGCGGCTGGTGCGACGCGTGCCAGTGGCGGACGCGGTGATGCGCTACGCGCTCAACCTGGTGCGTGCGAGCCGGCCGAAGTCACCGACCTGCCCCGACTCGGTCAAGAAGTGGGTGGCTTTCGGCGCCAGCGTCCGCGCCGCGCAGTACCTCGTCCTCGGCGCCAAGGCGCGCGCACTCACGAGTGGCCGCTATCACGTCAGCTTCGAAGACATTCGCTCGCTGGCGCATCCCGTTCTGCGCCACCGCGTCCTGACGAACTTTCATGCGCAGTCGGAAGGCATCACCAGCGACACGCTGATCGATCGGCTGCTGGAGGCTGTCCCAGCTCCGAAATCCGGGATGTAGGGGCGGTTCGCGAACCGCCCAACAACAGAACAACACCATGATCTCGACCTCTTCGATTCCCGGCGCGCGGTTTGTCGATCCCAAGGTTCTCGCCCGTATCGGGAACCTCGAGCTGATCGCGCGATCCGTCGTGGACGGCTTCATCAACGGCCTGCACCGCACCAACGTGTTTGGCGCGTCCGTCGATTTCGCCGAGCACCGTGGCTATGTGCCGGGCGACGACATCCGCCGCGTGGACTGGCGCCTGTTCGCGCGCACGGATCGCTTCTACATCAAGGAGTACGAAGCGGATTCGAACGCGAACTTCTCGGTCCTGCTCGATGTCTCGAAATCGATGGGCTTTGGCAGCGACGGGCTGACCAAGCTCGATTACGCGAAGATGCTCGCCGGCTGCCTGACCTACCTGGTCCACCGGCAGCGGGACCGGGTCGGGCTCGTCGCCTTCGACGACGACATCGTCGAGCACGTGCCGCCCTCGGCCAAGCACATGGAAACCGTGACTGCACGTGCTGGACCGGATGAAGCCGACCAAACCCGGCAGCCTGCGCGCGCCGCTGCAGAAGATGGCCGAGCATTTTGGCCGCAAGAGCATGCTCGTCGTGATCTCCGACTTCTACGAGGAGCCGGACGAGATCCTCGAGGCTCTGGGCCCGCTGCGCTTCCGCGGCAACGATCTGATCGTCTTCCACATGCTCGACCGGGCCGAGCTCGAGTTCGATTTCGACACGGCCTCGGCCTTCGAAGACCTCGAGAGCGGCGAGCAGATGCCGATCGTCCCGCAGGCGCTGCGCGAGGAATACAAGAAGATGATCCGCGCCCATATCGAGGCCATCGCTGAGCGGTGCAAGGGCGCGCGGATCGATTACACGATGATCGATACGTCGGCGCCGCTCGATCACGCACTCTTCAAGTACCTTGTCCATGCGCGAACGGCTGATGAAGGCCCGCTGATCATGTCTTTCCTCACGCCCCTGTTCTTCGCCGGTCTGGCCGGCCTCGCGATCCCGGTGATCATTCACCTGATCCAGAAGGAGCGGAAGAACGTCGTTGCCTTTCCGTCGCTGATGTTCCTGCGCAAGATTCCGTACGAGTCGGTGGAACGGCGGAAGATCCGGAACTGGCCGCTGCTTCTGCTCAGGCTTGCGGCGCTGGCGCTGATCGTGATGGCGTTTGCGCGGCCATTCCTGCGGAGCGAAGCGATTGCCGCGAGTGCGGCCGGTGGCGCCCGCGAGGTCGTCATCCTGCTGGATCGCTCCTACAGCATCGGCTACGCGGACCGCTGGCAGCGAGCCCTGGTGGCGGCACGAAACACGGTGAACGCACTGGGCGCCACCGACCGCGCCAGTGTGGTGCTGTTCGATACCGGCGCGGAAGTCGCGCTGCGATCGACGTCCGACAAAGGACGACTGAACGCCGCCATCGATACCGCGCAGGTGAGTGCGGCGGCGACGAAGTATGGGCCGGCGCTCAAGCTGGCCGGCAGCATCATCAGTGAATCCGGGCTGCCCAACAAGGAGGTCGTGCTCATCTCCGACTTCCAGCGCCGCGCCTGGCTTGGCGCTGAAGGTGTGCGTCTGCCGGACGGCACCAAGGTGACGCCCGTGTCCGTAGCGGACGGTGCCGTCGCCAACGTCTCGGTCACCCCAGCGGTTCTGCAACGCACAACTGTTTCGGACCAGGAACGGGTGACGGTGACGGCCGGCGGCGTCAATCGCGGTCCTGCCCCCGTTGAAGTGCCGATCTCACTCGAAGTCGACGGCCGGGTGGTCGAAACGAAGCGGCTGTCGCTCGCCGCCAACGGTTCGGGTTCGGTCAGCTTCGAGCCCTTTGCGCCGGCGGCGAAGTTCACCCGTGGCAGCGTCCGGCTTGCGGACGACCGTCTCGTTCGCGACAACGCCTATCACTTCGTCGTCTCGCCGCCGCAGCGCGTCAAGGTGGTGATCGTCGAGCGGCCGGGTACGTCGCGAGCCGCCAGCCTCTACCTCGCACAGGCGCTGGCGCTCGGCGCGGCCCCTGCGTTCGACGTGACGTTGCGTCCGATGGAGTCGCTTTCCGCGGAGGATATTTCCGGCGCCGGTGTCATCGTCTTGAACGATGTCCCGGTGTCACAGGCCACCGCCGAGCGTCTGGCGGCGTTCGTCAAGCGCGGTGGCGGATTGTTCTCGGCCCTTGGTGAGCGGGCGACCTGGCCGGCGGCAGTCGACGGGATCATGCCGGTCATCCCTGGCGCTACCACCGACCGCACCCGGGGAAACCCGGGCCGCGTCGGTGCGCTCGAGTACGGCCACCCGATCTTCGAGTCGTTCCGCGCGCCGCGCAGCGGCGACTTCTCCTCAGCCCGGTTCTACAACTATCGCGCCGTCACGCTTGCGCCCGAGGTACAGGTGCTGGCGCGGTACGACGATGGTGCTCCAGCGCTCGTGGAGAAGCGAGTCGAGGCCGGGCGAGTGATTGTCTGGACCTCATCGCTCGACGTCACCTGGAACGACCTGGCACTGAAGCCGGTCTTCCTGCCGTTCATCCACAAGGTTGGCGCGACGCTCGGCGCCTTTACGCAGCGCCCCGCCGCGATGACGGTTGGCGACGTGCTGCCCGTCGCGCCGCCGGGGACGGGGCGGGCGCAGACGACGGTCCCCGTGGTTGTCGGGCCTGGCGGTCAGCGGGTCGAACTGGATGCAAAATCCTCTGTCGTCGAACTGCGCGAGCAGGGCTTTTATGAGCTTCGCGCCGGCGAGCGGGATCCGGCGCCGGTGGCGGTGGCGTCCAACGTGGACCTGACCGAGTCCGACATGACGCCGATCGAGCCCGAAGAGGTCACGGCGGGTGCGACGGGGCTGGCCGGGGGCGGGGCTGCGGCCGGGTCCAATACGACGGTCACAAACGAGGAACGCGAGCGCTCGCAAAGGGTATGGTGGTACCTGCTCTTCGCGGGGCTGCTGCTGCTGACAGGTGAGACGCTGCTCGCCAACAGCCTGAAGACGAAATACGTGTAGGGGCGGTTCGTCGGAACCGCCCAGGAGACACCATGCAGGACGAACTTCTCGGGATCATCCGGAGCGTTCGGCGCCGCTGGCGCACGAAGCTTGCGATTCGCGGGGCCTTGACCGTGGTCGCGATCGGGCTGCTGGTGTTCCTCGCCTCGGCCGGCGCGCTCGAGGCCGCCCGGTTCACGGCGGAGGCGATCCGGACCGCGCGAATCGTGCTGGCGTTGGCGATCGCGGCGCTCGTCGCGGTGTTTTTCGTCCGTCCGCTGCTGCGGCGCGTGACCGACGAGCAGGTCGCGATGTACCTCGAGGAGCACGAACCGTCGCTCCAGGAGTCGATCATCAGCGCGCTCGAGGCCAGCCGCGCCGCCGATGGCAGCGGCACCGCACCGTCTCGTGCCCTGGTTCAGAAGCTGGTTGAGAGCGCGGTGCGGCGTTCGCAGGAAATCGAGCACGGCCGACGCGTCGAGCGCGGACCGGTTCGCCGCTACGCCGGCGTCCTGGCGGCGGTCGGGGTCGCAGCGGTGATGCTCTTCGCGTTTGGCCCCCCGTATCTGCGCCACGCGATGTCGGCGATGTTCCTGCTGTCGCGCGACGTCGAGGCCGCCGTCCCCTATCGCATTGACGTCAAGCCCGGTCACGCGACGCTGTCGCGTGGCGCCGACCAGGTGATCAGCGCCGAGTTGACCGGGTTCGACGCCGCGGATGCGGCGCTGATGGTGCGCAAGACACCGACGGCGGAGTTCGAGCGGGTGCCGATGGTCCGAGGAGAGAGCGGCGCCTACGAAGGGATGCTGTTCGACGTCTCAGCACCCATGGATTACTACGTCGAGGCCGAAGGCGTTCGCTCCGGCACCTTCTCGTTGAAGGTGGTCGAGATGCCGTACGTCCAGCGTCTCGAGCTCGAATATCACTTCCCCTCGTATACCGGCCTGCCGCCGCAGAAGATCGAGGACGGCGGCGACATCGCCGTCCTGCGCGGCACGGAGGTGCGCGTCCGCGCCGTGCCGACCATGGCCACCCCCGGCGGTCAGGTGGTGCTGCAGAAAGCCGAAGCCGCGGCCCTGACACCCGATGCTGAAGGCGCGCTCACCGGCAAGTTCAAAGTCGACAAAGACGGTCTCTATCACCTCGAGATGACGGCCTCGACCGGTGGCTTCGTCAAGGCGTCGCCGGAATACACGATCGACGTCCTGCTCGACGCCGCCCCCACGGTGTCGATCGCCAAGCCCGGCCGCGACACCCAGGCGTCGCCAATCGAAGAAGTGTTCGTCGAGGCACGGGCCGACGATGACTTCGGGGTGCGGAATCTCGAGCTGGTCTACGCGGTCAACGGCGGACCGGAAAAAAGCATCGGCCTCTTCGAGGGGCAGAAGCGGATGCCTGAAGTATCGGCCGGGCACACCTTCTATCTCGAGGAGCTGGGGCTCAAGGCCGGCGACTTCGTGTCGTATTACGCGCGCGCGGTTGACAACGACGCCGTGCAGGGCGGGAAGCCCGCCACGAGCGATATCTACTTCGTCCGCATCCGTCCGCTCAGCAAGGACTTCCGCCAGGCCCCATCACAGGCGAGCGGCGGCGGTGGCGGCGGCGGTGGACAGCAGGAGGAAAACGGTCCGAACAACCTCGCCGAGCAGCAGAAGAAGATCATCGCGGCGACCTTCAACATTCAGCGGGATCGCAAGTCGCTGTCGGCGGCGGCCCTGCGTGAGAACACGACCGTCGTCAAGCTGTCGCAGGTGAAATTGCGCGAGCAGGTCGAACAGCTCGTCCTCCAGATGACGCAGCGGGTCAGTAACGATCCGGCTTTCAAGACTATTCTCTCGCTGCTGCCAAAAGCGGTCGCCGAGATGAAGACGGCGGAAGGGCATCTGCAGGCGGCGGCTCCGGATGCGGCACTGCCGCCCGAGCAGAAGGCGCTGCAATACCTCCAACAGGCCGAGGAGGAATACCAGGTCCAGGTTCAGACGCGCCAGCAACAGGGTGGCGGCGGCGGTGGCGGCGGTGGCCAGCAGCAGAACCGCGATCTGTCCGAGTTGTTCGAGCTCGAAGTGGATCGCATGGCGAATCAGTACCAGATGCGGCAACAGGCCGCGCAGCAGCAGGCCGACCGCCAGGTCGACGAGCTCGCCGAGAAGCTGAAGGAACTGGCCCGCCGCCAGGAGCAGGAAGCCGAACGGCAGCGTCGCCGCGCCGCCGCCGGGCAGCAGCAGTCCGGTGCCGGCTCCGGCGCCTCACAGCGCGAGCTCGCCGAACAGGCGGAGGAAGCGGCCCGCCGGCTCGAGCAGTTGTCGCGCGAAGAGAATCGCGCCGACCTGGCGCAGTCCGCGCAACAGCTCCGCCAGGCGGCCGACGCGATGCGCCGGGCCGCGGCCAACGGCGAACAGGCCGGTGGCGCGCAGTCGGCCGAAGCACTCGAACGTCTGCGCCGCGCCGAACAGCAGTTGCAGCGCACCCAGACAGGCCGCGCCGAACGGGACGTCAGCGAGGCGAAGCGCCGCGCCGAAGAGATCGCGCAGGAGCAGAAGGCGATCGCGAGTGAAGTCAGCAAGCTGGGGGCGCCGGGCAATCGCAGCCAGGCGCAGGTGCAGCAGCTGGTCGATCGCAAGGGTGAGCTCGAACAGAAGGTGAGCGAGCTCGAAAAGCAGATCGACCGCGCCGCTGCCGATATGCGCCGAGACGAGCGTGACGCATCGCGCCGGATGAGCGAGGCCGCGGGCAGCCTCCGCGACAACCGCGTCCGCGACAAGATCCGCTACTCCGGCGCGGTCGTCCGCTCCGGCATGGCCCAGAGTGATGCCGAGAACTTCGAGCGCGAGATCGGCTCCAACCTGCAGGCGCTGCAGGACAAGCTCGGCGAAGCGCAGGCAGCGCTCGGCAACACCCGTCCCGACCCGCAATCGCAGGCGCTGCAGCGCGCGCAGGAACTGTCGCGCAACATGGAATCACTTGGTGAACGCGCCCGTGAACGACAGGGCGCTTCGGGTGAGGGTGCGGACGCGGCTTCGCGTGAGGGTGCGGACCGGAACCGCGAGGGTGCGGGGCAGAACCGTGAAGGTGCCGCACAGAACCAGCCGGCGCAAGCCGGCCAACAGGATGCTCGCGGCCAGGGGCAGCAACAGGGCCAGCCGGCGCAAGCCGGCCAGCAGGGCCAGCCGGCGCAGGCCAGGGCCAGCAAGGCAGGCCGGCCAAGGGCCGGCAGGGACAGCAAGGCCAGCAAGGGCAGCAAGGTCAGGGTCAGGGCCAGGGCCAAGGACAGCAGGCACAGCAAGGTCAGGGTCGCGGACAGGGCCAAGGTCAGGGTCAGGGTCAGGGTCAGCAGCAGGGGCAGGGCGGTCAGGGAGATCGACAAGGGCAGGGCCAGGCTGGCGGACAGGGCGGTCGCAACGATGGCGCCCGCACGCAGGATGGGCGCGGCGGTGACGGGGATACGACAGGCGCGCCGCAGCTTGGCGGGGGCTCTGGTGATCGTCGTCCCGGCATGGGCGGGCGCGGTCTGACGCCTGAAGATGCGCGTCAATTCCGCGCCGAGGTCCGCCAGATGACGGCGGCGGCCGAGCAGCTGCGCCGGTCGGTCGGCAAGGACGACCAGGCTGCCGTAGCCGACCTCCTCAAGAAACTGCGTGAGCTCGACAGCGATAAGGTCTTCAGCGATCCCGCGCAGTTCGAGCGCCTCCAGGCACAGGCGGCCGACGCCGTGAAGCGCTTCGAGTTCAACCTCCGGCGCAAGACCGAACTCAAAGGCAACGAAGTCCTGCTCTCAGGCGACGGCGACGTGCCCGAGGAGTTCCGGAAGCTGGTCGAGGAGTACTACAAGTCGCTTTCAAAAGGCTCGGCTCCGGGCCCGGTCAAGAAGTAAGGGCCCGGAATGGAAGATGGTAAATGGAAGATGGAAAAGTGATCAGCTTCGGCCACGGGCTGCTAGCCGGACACTTTTCCCTCTACCTTTTTCCATCTACCATCCAGACGCGAAGCGTTTGGTAGGACGAGGTAAATGGAAAAGGGAAAAGGGAAGATGGAAAAGAGACTTAGAACGCCGCTCATAGCGGTAATCGGACTCGCACTTTCAGCAGCCGCGCCGATTGCACAGCAGAAACCGCCGGCCGCCGGTTCGTCCACCTCCATCAACATCCCCTTCGAGCACTACACGATGCCGAACGGCCTCCAGGTGATCCTGGCGCCCGATCGGACGACGCCCTCGGTCGCCGTGAACATGTGGTACCACGTGGGATCGAAGAACGAGGAGAAGGGCCGGACCGGTTTTGCCCACCTGTTCGAGCACGTGATGTTCACAGGTTCGGGCAACATCCCGTATGGATTGCACGACAAGTACACGAGCGGCATCGGTGGTGACAACAACGGCACCACCGACAACGACCGCACCCTGTACTACGAGGTGGTGCCGTCGAATTATCTCGAGACGGCGCTGTGGCTGGAAGCCGATCGCATGGGCTTCCTGCTCGATGCGCTCGACATCGCCAAGCTGAACGCCCAACGCGACATCGTGAAGAACGAACGCCGGCAGCGGATCGACAACCAGCCGTACGGCCGGGTCGGGGAGATCCTCTCCGCCGCGATGTATCCGCCCGGGCACCAGTACTCCTGGTCGGTGATCGGCAGCATGACCGACCTCTCGGCGGCGTCGGAAGAGGACGTCAAGAACTTCTTCCGTCTCTACTACGCCCCGAACAATGCGATCCTCACGCTCGCCGGCGACTTCGATCCGAAGCAGGCCAGGACCTGGATTGAGAAGTACTTCTCGGCGATCCCGAAAGGCAAGCCGATTACGAGGCCGACGATCGCCCCGGCAGTCCTCAGCGCCGAAAAGCGGCTCGTCTTCGAAGACAAAGTACCCGTCCCCCGGCTCTACATGCAGTGGTCGACCGTGGGCGTCAAGCACGAGGACGACTACGCCCTGAGCGTGCTCGGCCCGGTCCTCGCCGGCGCCCGCACCGCGCGGCTCACCAAGGCGCTGGTCTACGACAAGCCGTCCGCCGCCAGCATCAGCGCATTCCAGGGGTCATCAGAGGATGTCGGTGAGTTCGGCATCACCGTGACGCCGCGCCCGGGCAGCACTCTGACGGCCCTCGAGCAGGAGATCGACGTGATCGTCGAGCGCCTCAAGAAAGGAAGGTCCCACCGCGCAGGAGATCCAGGCGGCGATCGCTCCGCAGGAGCTGCAGTTTGTCAGCGGCCTGCAGTCGAATCTCGGCAAGACGAACCAGCTCGCCGACGGCGCCGGTTATCACAACGATCCCGGCCTTCTTTAGAAACCGAGTACGAAAAACGCCGCGCTGTGACGCCGGACGACGTCAAGCGCGTCGCCAACAAGTACCTGATTGGCAATCGCGTCATCCTCAGCGTGGTGCCGGTTGGGAAGTCAGACCTCGCGGCCAAGCCCGAGGCGAGCCAGAAGGTCGGGGGTGACCAGTAATGCGCCGCATGACTAGCTTTGTTCTCGCCGCGACGCTCGCGGCTTTCACCGCGGCCCCGCTGGCGCAGCAGCAGTTCGATCGCAAGAAGGTGCCGGCGCCGGGACCCACACCCGTGCTGCGCGTGCCGACGTGGACGACGGCGAAGCTCGCCAACGGCGCGCAGCTGATCGTCTCGGAACGCAAGGGCCTGCCGCTCGTGTCGATGAGCATCACCTTCGTCGGCGGCACCCGGCAGTTCGAAGCCCCCGGCAAGGTGGGTGTGGCGGCCTTTACAACCGCGATGCTTCGCGAAGGGACGAAGACCCGCGACGGTGAAGCGCTCGCCCTCGCGCTCCAGCTGCTCGGCACGAACGTCGGCGCCGGTGTTGGCGGCGAGAGTGGTTCGATCTCGTTCCAGTCAACGACCGACAAGTTTGCACCGACGCTCGAGATCCTGGCCGACATGCTGGTGAATCCGACCTTCCCGGCCGCCGCACTGGACCGCCTCCGCGCCCAGCGCCTGGTCCAGCTCGCACAGGCCAACGCGCAGCCGGGAACGATCGCTTCACGGGTCTACTCGCGCGTGCTCTATGGCGCTGACCATCCATTCGCGCTGACGGCGACAGAGACAACCGTCAAGGCGGTCACCCGCGAGGACGTCGTCGCGTTCCACAGCGAGTACTTCAAGCCGGGGCGCGCCATCGTCACGGTTGTCGGCGATGTGAACGCCGCGCACCGTCAAAGGCACGCTGGACAAAGCCCTTGCCGGCTGGACGGCGGGTGGCGAGAAACCGGCGTTCAAATACCCGGCGCCACCAGCCGGAAAGGCGACCGCCATCTACCTCGTCGACAAGCCTGGCGCGGCGCAATCGGTTGTGAGCATCGGTCTGCCGGGGCCGCCGCGCAACACCCCGGACTTCATGGCGCTCGAGGTCATGAACTTCATCCTCGGTGGCCACTTCCAGTCGCGGCTCAACGCGAACATCCGCGAGGAGAAGGGCTACAGCTACGGCGTCAACTCCGGCTTCTCGTTCGGCAAGGGCCCCGGCCCGTTCACGGCCAGCGGCGATGTCGTCAGCGACAAGACCGACGCGGCGCTGGTCGAGTTCATGAAGGAGCTGCGCGGCATCCACGGTGGACGGGCGATCACCGACGAAGAGATGACGACCGCGCGCGATTCACTGATCCAGGGCCTGCCCGATCGCTTCAGCTCGCTGTCGGGGATCGGGGGCTCGATCCTGAGCCTGTATCTGAACGAGCTGCCGATGGATTACTACCAGAACTATCCCAAGGCGATCTCGGCCGTCACGAAGGACGACGTGCTGCGGGTGGCGAAGAAGTATGTCGACCTCGATCACCTGAACATCGTGATTGTCGGCGACCGGAAGTCCATCGAAGGTCCGCTGAAGGCGGCAGGGATTGCGCCGATCGTGATCCTCGACGCCGAGGGCGTAGTACAGAAATAACTGTGAGGGTGCGGGTCAGAAGCCTTGAGGGTGCGGGTCGGACCCTGAGGGTGCGGGCAGGACCGTAAGGGTGCCGCACAAAATCAGCGACTGCCTATTCGTGACAGCGAACGTTGCCTGTGAGAGCGGCCCGTTGATGGAATAGGTCTCTTTTCCATCTTCCATCTACCATCTTCCATGTGGCTCAGCGGCCCGCCGCAGGCGGGCTGCTGAGCCGCCATATCGCCGACTCGCTGGCGACGTAAATGGCGCCGCCCGCCGTGCGCGACAACCGAGCGGACCTGTCCGATTCTTCCTTCCAGCAATTTCTCGGACGACACCGCGCGAAGCGGTTCCGCCTCATCGAACCGGATCCTGAGAAGATATCCGCCCTCTCGGGCGGCGAGGAACATGTTGCCGGCGAAGGCGCGGATGGCGCGGCCGCGGTAGAACGCGAGCGAACTGGCGCCGACCGGCGGCGGCAGCGCATAGGTTGCGCGTTGGCCGGCGCGGCGCGGACGTTCGGGTGGCGTGACAAAGGCGCGAATGCGCTCGACGCCGTCGCCGCCGCGTTCGGCCATCCACAGTGTCTCGGTGTCGGCCGTCCAATCGAGGCCACGGGGCGACCTGAGACCGCTCCAGAACACAGGCGACGCCGCGGGCTGATCCGCCGGCGTGCTGCCGTCAGGGTTCAGGCGCAGGATCTTTCCATTCCACTCCGACAGCTTCGCCGCCGCGTCAGGATTGCCGCCATCGTCCAGTGCGGCGTAGAGCGCGCCGTCTGGCCCAAATCGCAACGCCGCCGAGGCGTCGGTCGATGCCGGAACGTCGCGGATGAGGGGCATCCTCTCGATCAACCGGCCGTCGACGAGACGATAGCGCACGACGCGGAAGAGCGATCCGGCGCTGTGGATCGCATAGACGTGCGCGCTTCGCGCGAAGTTCGGATCGAGCGTCAGTGATGCGAGCCCGCCGTCCGCGCCGGACTGCGGAGTCTGGCCGCCCTCACTGCTGCCGAGCGCTTCGCTGACGACTTCGCCGGATACGATGCGCAAACGTCCACCGCGCTCGGCCACGAAGATCCTGCCGTCTGGCGCGACCGCGATATCGGCGACATCCTCGAGCCCGCTGACGAGCAGGTCCGCGGCGAGCCGCACGCCGTCCGCGGTGGTGATCGTCTCGCCGGGCTGCAGCGGCGCCGCCTCCGTCGGAGCCGTGGCCCCCGTAACCGTCACTCGCAGCGACGCCGATCTGGTGCTCTCGACGATCCCGCCGGAGTCGTAGAAAGCGGCAATCTCGAGCGTGTGCGCCCCGTTGTTCATGGCAGGCAGGCGGGCTGAGCATGCGAAGCCCGTTGCCGTCGACGTCTGGCCGCACGTCACCTCGGTGAGCTCGGAGCGGGCGTTGTCGACGTAGATCGCGTAGCGAAACGTCGCGAGTTCAGCGGGGTTGGCGGCGGGCTGATCCCACCCGACCCGCTCGCGGCCGGTGATCGATTCGCCGGTGCCGGTGCCGGGGGGCGAAGGGGTTGGCGGCCCGCTGCTGCCGCACGCGCTCGCGACGACCAGGAGCAGCAGCCAGAGAACGTCGCGCTGCATCACGCGTCTCGTGGTCGTCCCGAGGCGGCCAGCCATGTCATAGATAATAGGCGCAGGCAGCGTTCATGCGAACCACCGTTGTCGTTCTCCTGCTGCTGGCTGGCGGCACCGTCGACGCCCTGGCGCAGCTGCGCACGCGCGTGCACGCCTCGGGGTTCACCCTGCCGCTCGCCTTCGTCCAGGATCCGACCGATCCGGCCGTCCAGTTCGTCGTGCAGCAGGGCGGCCGGATTCGGGTCGTCCGCAACGGCACCGTCGAGACGAGCGACTTTCTCGATCTGACGGCGGTCGTGAGATCCGGCGGCGAACAGGGGTTGCTCGGGCTGGTCTTTCCCCCTGACGCGGGTCTGACGGGGCGCTTCTACGTCAACTTCACGAACCTCAACGGCGACACCGTCATCGCCCGTTTCCGGCGCTCCTCAAATCCGCTCGTCGCCGACCCGTCGACGCGATTCGACCTGCGCTGGAACGGCGCCGCCGGTGCGCCACTGATCCGGCAGCCATTCGCCAACCACAACGGCGGCCACCTCGCGTTCGGCCCTGACGGTTATCTCTATATCGGCCTGGGTGACGGCGGCTCCGGGAATGATCCCGACCACCGGGCGCAGAGTTCCGCGGAACTGCTCGGCAAGTTCTTGCGCGTCGATGTCAGCGTACCGGACACCCACCCGATCGGCTACCAGGTGCCCGGAGACAATCCCTTCGTTGGCAGCGCCGCTCGCCCGGAGATATGGAGCTTCGGCTGGCGTAATCCGTGGCGCTACAGCTTTCGACGATCCGTCCCGTGGCGGCACCGGCGCGCTGGTCGCGGCCGATGTCGGGCAGAATGCGTGGGAAGAGGTCAACTATGAGCCCCGCGGCCGCGGCGGTCGCAACTACGGCTGGCGCAACCGCGAAGGCGCGCATGACAACGTCACCTCGCTGCCCCCGGCCTTCCTGCCGCTCGTGGAGCCGATCCATGAATACGACCACTCCGCAGGAACCTCGATCACCGGCGGATATGTCTACCGCGGCACCGCGCTTGCCGCCGAATATCGCGGCCGCTATTTCTTTGCGGACTTCATCCGCAGCCGCGTCTGGTCGATCGCGCTGACGATCGACGCCAGCGGTCAGGCGCGCGCCAGCGACGTGCGCGAGCACACCGCGGATCTTGGCGGTGCCACGCAGCTCTCGAATGTCGCATCGTTCGCGGTTGACGCCGCCGGCGAGCTCTACATCGTCAGCTACGGCCGCGGCGTGATCCTGAAGATCATCGGCCCGCCGCCGACGCCGGGGAGTTTGAGGATTATCCGTTGACGCACACGGACCAGTCTCAAAAGGCCGCACCGCAAAGCGACCAAGATCGCCAAGGTCTGCGCAAGAATCGGCGTCTTTGAATCGAGTTCGCGAGAGGGCGGTGTCGTTCTGGAGGATTACTTCGAGTCCGGCGACGTATTCGAGCTCGAAGCCGATGGCGGCATACGAGTGTGGATCCTGCCGGCACCTGCGTCGTGGCTGCGTTGATGGTTGCGCGTCGGACTTGTGAAGGGAAGCCTCGTGCCCCTGGCCCTCTATGCGCGAGATGATCGCCTGCTGTTGCGGATCGGAGGCACGACATTCGATCTGACAGATCGCGGCGGTCGCGTCCGCGATCTCAGTGATCGCATGCCGGAGACCCGTGCCTGTCGTGCGGCGGTTAATCGTCAATGATCGTGGATGCGTGCCTTGAGCGACACCATCTCGTCGTCGATCGTGTCGATGACATGCTGGATCGAGGCGCTGACCGCCGCGCTCGTTCGCATCGGCGGCGAGGCGATTGCGTTCCTGCGTGCATCCCCTCGAGGGCATCGAGCCGGCACGCGACGGCGCACGCACTGATCTCGGTCGCTTATTGGGCTCGACTCAGGGAACTCTCGGAATGGCCAGTATTCGGAGATCTGCCGGACTATATCGTCGAGACGTGACCTCTACATCAGATGCGAGAAGGTTGAGGCTGAAAACGTTGGATGCTCGCAGGAGCGGGCATCGACCTCGCCACCACAGAAGGGCAGGACTGCCTCCAACGCGCGATAGCTACTCCGGCCTTGACGAGGCCAGCCGAAGTAGCGGCAAGGCTCCGCTCGAATTGTGCCTCGTAAGAGCATGCGCGTCGGCGGCTTGTGCGGCATAGCAGTGAGAGATTAGGACGAGCCGTCTGGCGCCATTGTTGCGATGGCGGGTGGCGATCAGTCTGTACTTCAGCTCTGGGCACGTGGTGCGGCTAGCGAGAACGTTCGATCTGCACACGGAAGACACGGAGCCTCAGCGGTGAGGTCTTGGACACGCCGTCTGGCGCTGAGATGGAGTGTCGCCGGTGGCCTCTCGCGTCCCGGCTCACCCGCGCGAATCGCCAAGGCTCCAAAGGCAGACTCCTTGGGTTAGCTCCTTTGCGCTGAAGCACTTTGTGGCTCGGCGCCACCTCTGTGAGAACCGGTGTTTTGATCCGTGTAATCCGTATGCTTGTCCGCGTGTCTACTTACACAGGCCATCCAATCGCCCGATCGATCCACGGGCTCCGGCTCCCCAGCCGACTTTCCCGCTCGGGGCGAAGCTGAACGCATCGAATCCGGCCCCTCGCACCGGCGTCCAGGTGCGGCCGTCGTCATGGGTGATGTCGGCGCCGGTCGGGCCGACGGCAAGCCACGACGACTTCGAGCGCGGCACATGGGCGACAACGGAACGGTAGCCGGTGAGGCCTTTCGACAGCGTCCAGGTCTTGCCGCCGTCGGCCGTCACCGCGGCGTTGTCGACCGCCTCCTGCTCCCGCTGGTAATCCCCACCTACCGCGATCCCGTGCTGTGGGGTGCGGAACGCGACCGAGAAGATGCCGGCGGCTGCGCTGGTGGCAATCGGAGTTTGCGCGATCGACCAGGTGGTCCCACCGTCGGACGAATGCAGGACGCGCGAGGCCGTGGTCGCGATCCATACATCGTTCTTGCCGTGGATCGCGACATTGGTGCCGCTCGCCGCGTAAGCGCCTTCATTCGGCAGCGCCGGCGGAAGCGCCTCCGCGGGGATGCGGTTCCACGTCCGCCCATCGGTGGTCCGGAAGATCACGAACTGTCCGTCGATTGAATCGCTGTAGGCGATGCCGCGGTCGGGTGACCAGAAGGCCATCGCATCGAGGAAGACCTTCGGATCGGTATTGGCGAGCTGCAGCGTCCAGGACGCACCGCCATCGGCCGTCTTATAGATGCGGGACAGCTCTCCATTGCCGATGCTGAGGACGTACGCGACTCTGTCACTCAGGGCATCGATGTCCCGAAAGTCCAGCTTCGGGGCGTTCGGAACGTTCACCTGTTTCCAGGTATCGCCGCCGTCAGTGGTCCGCAGGACAGTTCCGGCGGTGCCGCTCGCCCAGGCCACCTTGTCGCTCACCGCGCTGACGCCGCGCAGGCGTGCGTTCACCCCGGTCAACTGCGGCGTCCACGCCGGTGCGGCCGCGAGCGTCAGGCCCGGCGGCTGCCGCCATGGCGATGAAGAAGATCTTAGGCACGGTTCCGCGGCGAAGCGGCCTCGGGTTCCTGGTCCGTCGAGAACGCCGACATCAACATCGTCGCCGCCGTGTACAGAACGACCGCCATGACCAGCCAGCGGACGGTGTTGAGGTCGAGCGACTTCACGAAGACGCCCGCGACGATGGAGCCGACCACGCCGCCGATGGCCAGGCCAAGCGCGACGCGAAGGCTGTAGCTCTGCTCGCGGATGAAGCGGAGCGAACCCACCGGCATCAGGAACGCGCAGGAGTTCATCATGATCGGAAAGGCTGCCGTCGGATTCATGCCGAGCAGGCTGATCATGATCATGCACGGCGCATACAGCCCGATCCCCAGGGTCATCAGTGCCCCGAGGAAGAAATTGCCGGCAACCGCGATCACCAGTTTCATACCGCGGACGCCGAGAGCATCACCGCCGCCGGGGAACAGCTGCAACTGGGTCATGAGCATGAGAGTCGCGGCCGCGAGCAGGGCGAACCCCATGCCGATCTGGACGTTCCGCTTCGGCCAGCCCGAGACGATGCCGGCCCCCAGCCAGGCGCCGAGGACCGCGGCGACGATCAAGGCGATGAGCGTCACGGTATCGACCGGAATGATCGACGTGAAGATGAACGCCTGGGCAACCGTTGGCAGGGTATGGCCGGCGTTCAGCGTTCCCGGAATGATGCGGTCCGGCACCATTTTGAACAGCTTGAACGCCGCGGTGCTGGTGGCGAACGAGCCGATGCCAAGCGCGTCGAAGAAATTAGTGACGAAGCCGAGGCCGATCATCGGCGGTGTGGGGAAGCGTGCGTCGGTGGCGGGTACTGGCTCACGTGAGCCGAGGCTGCGGACCGCCATGACGGCGCGCGCCCAGCCGGCGATAAAAACAGCGGTCAGCACACCCAGCGCCGACATCAGCGCCGTAATCGGATGAAGTCCCATGCTTTAGATTCTCCAGGGGGGTTGCAGGCGGGGGAATCATACCGCACCCCACGTGCGAGGTGCGACGTGCTATGTGCAGGTGCGATGTGCGCGTGCGACGTGCCTCGGTGCGACGTGCTGGAACTGGAGCTGGAAGCTGGAAGACTGGAGCTATCGCTTCTGAAACTCCGCGTAGGACATGTTGGTGTTGCGTTCGAACGCCTCGACGAAAGCGAGGCCGCGGGCCAGATCGGCAAGGATCCCGACGATCGCGGGCGCGCCGGCTTCGTCCATCAGGATCTTCACGGCGGCGACGCTCTGGGCATACGCGACGATCGCCGCCTCTTTGTCCATCCCGGAGAAGGGTCCCTCGAGTTTCGTCAGGGAGTGCTTCGACTCGGCGGCGGCCGCCAACGCGACTTGCTTCGAGGTGTCGCTCCCCTCGAAATACATCGCCAGCCCTTCGTTGAGCCACTGCGGTACGCCGCGCAGCGCCATGGCTTTGACGAGGGCGTGGGTGAATTCGTGGGCCAGGACGCGCTCGAACTCGCGGGAGTTCTTCATCGCTCCCTGCACAGGAATGCGGATCGTGCCGTCGTAGGCGCCGCCGGCCCAGTCGGGCGACTGCGTGATGTCGCGAAACTGCTCGCGCGTATAAAGGACGACGGTGATCGTCTCGGTCGGATACGTGTAGAGAGCGGCGCCGATACGCCAGTAGGCGGCCTCGAGCACGTCGACCGCCTTCTGCGCGAGTTCGGCTTCGGCGGGCCCTTCGAAGAGGACCGTGAAGTGGTCGCCGAGCTTCTGCCCGAACCGATCGTGCAGCGCGGCTTCATTGCGCCATCCCTCCAGTTTGGTCTTGAGCAACTGCTTCGTTGGGCGCATGGGCGAGCGCCTGCTCGTAGATCTGGATCGCGCCCCTGATGTCGCCGGCGCGATAGAGCACCTCGCCGAGGAGCACCGACGCCACGGTCAGTGTCGGCGCCAGGCGGAGCGTGTCGAGGAGGTAGCGGCGCGCGGTGTCGCTCTGTCCGAGCCGGTGCGCCGCGACACCAGCGCCGAGCGTGACGGTCGGCTCCTGCGGCGATCCCTTGAGCGCTTCGGCAAACGAGTCCGCCGCTTCCCGAAACCGGCCGGCGTCGAGGGCGTCCCATCCGGCGCGCGCGTGCTGCGCCGGTGTGAGCCGCTGGGCCGGGGCTGCGGCCGCCGTCATCACCAGGATGAACGCCAGTGCGGCAAGCTGATACATTTTCCTCATTATGGCCCGAACATCCGGCGTGGCTCGGGCCGCACGCGCTCTCGCGACTGATCCTCTTCTGGCCCGGGCCGGCTGGGAGGTGGGGGTGTGGGCTGAAGGCTGTGGGGGGGGTGATGGAACTGTAGGAATGGGAGGGCTGTAAAGAAGCTGGGCAGATGCTCACGCTAGGATGGCTGTGTTGAAGGTAGCTGGGGGCAGCGAGCGGGGCGAGGTGGTCAGCTTGCTTTACCAGTAGAAGTTCTGCATCAGCGCAGAGGATGAGCGGTGCTGCGGTTGCGATTGCTGACGCGACGCGGCGGAGTAGAGAGATCTACGCGGCGGTGCGGACGATGTTCGGGGAAGCAGGCGTGTGAGCTGGCTCGGCGATCGCGTGGGAGAACTACCGTGCGTTTCAAACGCGCTTCGAAGTGGAGCAGGAGGGGTTCTGCTGGCCGAAGGGCGCGACATCAACCAATCGTCCCGGCCGACGTCCGATGGCTAGTCTGACTTCCTCGTCGAGGTGAACATGCTCAACGACCTGCGGTCTGCCTTCCGGACCCTTCTGCGCAATCCCGGGTTCACCATGGTGGCGGTCCTGACGCTGGCGCTCGGCGTCGGCGCCAACACCGCGCTCTTCAGCGTGGCGGACGCGGTGCTGTTCAGGCCCTTGCCGTACCCGACGCCCGAACGGATCGTGAAGATCGAGTCCGCGCCGTTGGCGTTTACCAAGACCGGGTTCACGGCGCCGCGGGCGATGGAAGACAGCACGGTCTTCGAAGGATCCGGGATCTACATCTCGGGCGGCATCAACGTCGGCGGAGAGCCTCACGCCGAACGGGTTCGCGCTGCGGCAGTGTCGGCCGGTTTCTTCCCGGCGATGGGTACGCAGGCGATCCTCGGCCGGCCCTTCACGCGTGAAGAGTCGCGCGCCAATGCGCCGGTCGCCGTCATCAGCGAAGCGTTGTGGCGCCGGCGGCTTGGTGCAAGCCAGGCACTGGATCAGCCGCTGCTCCTGAACGGACGCGCATACACGGTGATCGGGGTGATGCCGGCGGGCTTCGCCTTCCCGATGGACGCCGAGGTCTGGGTGGCGCCAGGTGCCGATATGCAGATCGCCGGTGGTGCGATTGCGCCCGACACGATCGCTCGGCTCGCACCCGGGACGACGCTGGAGCAGGCGCGGCAGGAAGCCTTCCGGCTGAAGTATGAGCCGGGCGAGACCCCCAACCCCAGGGACCGCCCTATCGTCGTGACCCCGCTGCGCGATGAGTTGGTGGGCGCAGTTCGCCCCCTGTTTGGCATCATGGCGATCGCGGTCGCTCTCGTGATGCTGGTTGCCTGCATGAACGTCGCGAACCTGCTGCTCGCGCGCGTATCGGCGCGGGAGCGCGAGATGTCGATTCGCCGGGCGCTCGGCGCCTCGCGGTCGCGGCTGGTGCGATACCTGCTGGCTGAAAGCGGCTTGATTGCCGCCTTTGCGGGCCTCGTCGCAATCCCGATCGCGATCTGGACGCTGCAGGGGATGCGGATGCTGCTGCCGCCACAGCTGCACAACGCGGCGGCTATCGGCCTGGATGCACGCGCAGCACTGGTCACCGGCCTCCTTTGCATCATGGCCACGATCCTGTTCGGTCTTGTGCCATCGATGTCGATGCGTGCCCGCGGTGCATCGGACCTGCTGCGCACCGGTACCGCCACCGCGAGCCCGTTCTGGAGACGATTCCGTGGCGCGCTCGTGGCGGGGCAGCTGGCGGCGGCTCTTGTCCTTCTCGCCGGGTCCATCACTGTCGTCAAAACCGTCTCGACACTGCTGCGGGTCGATCTCGGCGCGTCCGGCGAGAACATATTGACGTTGCAGCTCACGGTGCCGAGGGCGCGCTACACGACCCCCCCGAAGGTCCTGGACTTCAGGACACAGCTCGACGACCAGCTCCGCGCACTCCCGGGAGTCGAGGGCCGTCGGTATCTCGAAGATGATGCTGGGCGGGCGGGAAATGATGACCGGCATTCCGATCACGATCGAAGGGCTGTCGAGCCCCGGGACGGAACGATCGTTTGCCACATATCTGCGGGCGACCCCCGAATACTTCGAGGCGCTCGGCATCAGTCTGGTGGCCGGCCGCCCGTTCGCGCCATCAGATAGCGCCGAGGGCGCCAGGGTCGCGATCGTGAGCGAAGCGGTGGCGCGCTTCTACGGATTGGAACCCGCGCAGTTGATCGGTCGGCGATACGTGGTGGCTCTCGGGCCGAAGCCATCGTCGGCTGAGATCGTTGGGGTCGTTCGCGACGTGCGGCTTCCGTGGACCCGAAGCCGGAGCCGGCAAGAAGCTCTACGTCCCGTTCGCCCAGGCGCCATCGTACAGCAATCTGTATGTGGGGGTGAAGACGACGGGCGATCCCCGCGCCTCGTGACCGCCGCCCGCCTGGCCGTGAGGTCGGTCGACGACAGTCTGCCGCCGTACAACATCCGGACCTTCGACGAGATCCGCGCGTCCTACATCGCCGACCGGCGGTTCGCGATGGTGCTGATGCTGGCCTTCGCCGGGCTCACCGGCGGCCTTGCCGCGATCGGCCTCTACGGCGTCATGTCATATCTCGTCCAGCTGCGGGTTCGCGAGATCGGCATCCGTGTGGCCCTCGGCGCCACGCCCGCGGGCGTGCTGCGGGAGACGATGCGCGGAGGATTGTCGTATGCGGTGCCGGGAATCGTGATCGGAACAGGCGCTCGCGGCCGTCTTGTCTCAGGGTCTTCATCAGCCGCGTCCCCGGTCTGCAGCAGGCCGACGCCGCGACCCTTGGGCTCAGTGCCGCCGCAATGCTCGGTTTGGCGCTGATTTCGACGTGGATTCCGGCGCACCGGGCGGGCAGAATCAACCCGGTCGTGGCGTTGAAAGGGGAGTAGCCGTAGTAAACTCTCGCATGTTGAAACTCCTGTCCATCTGTGCCCTTGTCGGCATTGGCGCGATCGCCATGTCGGCCTCGGGTCCAGACCAGGGTCAGGCCCCGCAGACTCCGCAGCAGCCGCCCGCGCCGGCGCAGTATTCCGCAGACTTGAAGGTGGGCGACGCCGCCCCGGACTTCTCGTTGATGGGATCTGACGGCAAGGTCCACAAGCTGTCGGACTACAAGGGCAAGACCGTCGTCCTGGCCTGGTTCCCGAAAGCGTTCACCGGCGGTTGAACGGCCCAATGCAACTCGCTGCGTGACAGCGAGAACGCCCTCAAGACCTACGACATCGCCTACTTCATGGCGAGCGTTGACACCCCCGAAGACAACAAGCGCTTCGCAGCCGAGCATGGCGGCAGCTTCGCGATCCTGTCGGATCCGACGAAGGAAGCGGCGATGGCGTATGGAACGATCAGGACGGATCGTCCACCGACGCAGCAGTTCGCCGCTCGCTTCACTTTCTACATCGGGCCTGACGGCAAGATCCTCGCGATCGACAAGGGGCCGCGCGGAACCGGTGTCGCGGCGCAACCGCCGGCCAGGACACGATCAAGAAGCTCGACGAACTGGGTGTGAAGAAGAAGTAGCTCTTTTCGCTTCGGCTTCCAGCTTCCAGCTTCCAGCTTCCGGCTTCCAGCCTCAACTGGAGATGGAACTGGGAACTGGGAACTGGCTACTGAATTACAAACCCCGTGGGCGGGATTACGGTCTCGCTCGCGGAGGGCTCGGATTCGCGTCCGCGAAATCGCACAAGCCACACCCATCTCAGCGGTTTAGCCCACAGGATTCCACGGCACGAGTCGTGGAAGGGTCCTGCTTGTGCGACTCCACGCAACCAGTCTCCTGGCCGCCGCTCTCTCGGTGGCCCTTCTACAGGCGGCGCCGGCCCTGAATGAATCGCTCGCCGGGCGGCAGGTCTTCCCGACCTCGAACTGGTGGAACCAGGACATCAGCGCGCGCGCCGGTGGACGCCACAGTCGCAACAGATCATCAACTGGATCAGCGGCCGCACGACCAACCCATCGGCCGTGCGCCGGCTCCACCCTGACTTCGGTCCGTCTCCATACGGCATGCCCTACGTCGTCGTCGGGGGCGACGAGCCACGGGTGCCGGTGACGTTCGTCGAGGACGGCGACGAGAGCGATGCGGGTCTGCCGGGCCTGCCCGGGTATCCCATTCCTGACGCGGCGCGCTCGCAGCCGAACTACATCGAGGGTGCTGTGGCCGGCGGCGGTACCTCCGGTGATCGCCACCTGCTGATGATCGACCGCGATCGCTGGCTGCTGTACGAGACTGTACGCGACGCGGTGGAACGCATCGGCCTCGCGGTGGGAAGCGGGCTCAGGCGCCATCTTCAACCTGGCGACAAATGACCGTCGGCCCGAGGGCTGGACCTCGTCTGATGCGGCCGGGCTCGCGGTGTTCCCCGGACTGGTGCGCTACGACGAAGTCTATGGCACCGAAGAGATCCGCCACGCCTTCAGGCTCACAACCCGTGCGACCAACGGCTATGTGTGGCCGGCCTCGCATCGGGCCGGCTCCACCAGCGGCGCGCCGCCGCTCGGGGCGCGGCTGCGCCTGAAGGCCTCGAAGGACATCTCAGGCTATTCGCCGGAGATGCAGCGCATCTTCCGCGCGATGAAACGCTACGGTCTGATCGTCGCGGACAACGGCTCCGACATGTATGTGACGGGGACGATGGATGCGCGCTGGAACAACGACGTGCTCAATCCCGCCTTCAGGTCCCTGACCGCGGACGATTTCGAGGTCGTCCAGCTCGGCATCCGCCTCCCGCCCGAGCCGCCGAAAAACCTCCGAATCGTTCGCTGAGACATTTTAGCTGGTCGATCGCGATGAATCACGGCCGGATCGGGCCGATCGGGGGATCACCCTGGTAGCGGACGGCCTCGAGGAACAATCCCGCCGCGGGAGCTGCGAGCGCCGCTGCAGTGGCGCGTGAGTCGGACGTGCGCGAGGGGTCCAGGAATGCCGCGGCCTCGCGCGGCGCGATCTCTCGACGTCCCACGGCCGCCAGCACGCCCACCATCCGCCTGACCATCTTCCAGAGGAAATGCGAGCCGCGGACGCGGATCAGGATGAGCGCATCGTGCTCCTCGATCTCGACGGCGTCCACCAGCACCTTCGTGGATTTCTCGTCAGGATCGTCAGCAGTGAAGGCCTCGAAGTTCTGCAATCCGACAAAGGCGCCGGCCGCCTCGCGCATCTTGTCCACCGACAGCGGTTCCCGGATCCACCAGACGAACGGCTTCCCGAAGGCCGTCCGGCGCGTGGAGATCTGGTACAGATAGCTGCGCTCGACGGCGTCGTGCCGCGCATGGAACTTGTGCGGGGCTTTCGCGATGCTGCGAATGTGAATGTCGGCCGGGAGTTCGTCGTTGATCTTGCGCCGCAGCAGCTCGGGTGTCAGTTCGGTGTAGAGCTCCAGGTGCGCGATCTGCGCCAGTGCATGCACGCCGGCGTCGGTTCGTCCGGACCCATACAGCTCGAATTCCCGCCGTCCTGTCGCCTCGCGCACGGCGCGATCGATCTCGCCCTGCACGGTCCTCGCATTCCGCTGGATCTGCCAGCCACTGTATTTCGTTCCGGCGTATTCGATCAGCAGTTTGAAGCGAGGCATCCGCGCCATCTTAGCTCGTCCCAAACCCCTTGCATTTCAAGGGGTCGCTCGGGTATCTTCCCATTGAAACACTATGGGAGCAAACAAAACACCGGCACAGGACATCATCCGCGGCACCCTCGATTTGCTGATCCTCCAGGCCCTCAGCTGGGGTCCTGCCCACGGATACGCCGTGGCCCGGTGGATCCAGCAGGCGACCGACGATGCGCTGGCCGTCGGTGAAGGGACGCTCTACCCGGCGCTCCACCGCCTCGAGGAACGGAAGTGGATCTCGGCGACGTGGGGGTCCTCGGAAAACAACCGCCAGGCAAAGTTCTACGCGCTCACCAAAGTGGGGCGTGCCCGGCTCGAGGTCGAAGCCGACAACTGGCGCCGATACGCGGCGGCGGTGTTCGCCGCCCTCGCGGCGCCGGCGCAGAGATAGCCATGCCACGCGGACGATTTCGGCGGCTCTTCGGTCTCGACCCCTCGGGTGATGTCGACGAGGAGCTGCGGTTTCACATCGAGATGCGCATCCGCGAGCTGGTCGCGGCGGGGGAGACTCCTGCGCGCGCGCGCGAACTGGCCCATCGGCGCTTTGGCAATTACGACGAGCCACGCAGCGAATGCCTGGCCATCAACGAAAGACGGAGGCGACGGATGACTCGCACGGAATACCTGATTCGAGTTGCGGCAGGACATCGGGTATGCCCTGCGAACCCTGCGCCGCACGCCTGGCTTCTCGGCCGTTGCGGTCATCACCCTGGCGCTTGGCATTGGCGCCAACAGCGCGATCTTCAGCGTCGTCCAGGGCGTGCTGCTGGAATCGCTGCCGTATCGATCGGCCGAGCGGCTCTATCAGCCGAGGATGCTTTATCCCGATGGCACGGTCTACATGTTGCTATCTGCTCCAGACTTCATGAGCGTGCGGGATAGAACAACCGCGTGTTCGATCGGGTCGAGGCCTACTCGACCGGTGTGTTCACGCTGCTCGGCGCCGGCGAACCGCAGGAGGTTCGCGGCGCGAATGTCAGCGACGGTTTGTTGGAGTTGCTGGGGGTTCCATTCGCGGTCGGCCGTGGCTTCGATGCGGCGGAACACCGGCCCGGACAGGGATCCGTGGCCGTCCTCGACCATGGCTTCTGGCAAGGTGCGTTCGGCGGAAGAGCCGACGTGATCGGCCGCAAGGTCACCGTCGGTGGCGATCCCTACACGATCGTCGGCGTGCTCGGGCCGGAAGCAAGACTGCCCGATGCCGCCGACATGTATGCGCCCCTCGAGTACGGCGAGACCTTCAGCGCCACGACGGCCAAAGCACGGCGCAGCGAATATCCTTCGACGTCATTGGTGATGCGCGCGACGGCGTGACCGCCGCGCAGGTCGAAGATGATCTGCGCCGGCTCGGCGCGCAGCTGCAGCAGGACTTTCCAAACACCAACGGCAGCCTGAACTTCACCACGTCATCGCTGCGCGACATGATTGTCGGCGATGTGCAGACGCCGCTGCTGATCCTGCTGGGGGCAGTCGCGCTGGTGTTGCTCGTCGCCTGCGCGAATGTCGCCAACCTGCTGCTGGCGCGGGCCTCCGCACGTCAGGGCGAGCTGGCCGTGCGCGTGGCGATGGGAGCGGGCCGCGGACGGCTCCTTCGTCAGCTGCTGACTGAGTCGGTCGTGTTGGCGGTCCTGGGTGGCGCCGCGGGGTCGTTGATCGCCTATTGGGCCACCGGGGCGCTGGTCGCCGCGCGACCTGCCGACATCCCGCGCCTCGACCAGGTCGGATTCAACGGCACAGTCGTCCTGTTCACTCTTGCGATCTCGCTGCTGACCGGCATCGCGTTCGGTTTGCTGCCGGCGCTGCAGGCCACGAGCGGACGGTTAATGGGTGCGCTCCGGGAGGGCGGGCGTGGCGGCGGGCAGGGCAGATCCTCCCACCGGGTGCGTTCGATCCTCGTCGTGGCCGAGATGGCGCTCTCGGTCATCCTGTTGATGGGGCGCAGGGCTGCTGATTCGGAGCTTCGTGGAAATGACACGGGTGACGCCCGGGTTCGTGGCGGAGCAGGCGATGGCGTTTCGGGTGACGCTGCAGGGTGACGAATACGCCGGCGCCAAGCAGATCCAAAGCCGGGTGATCCAATTTGAAGAGCGGCTCCGCGCGTTGCCGGGGGTGACGTCGGTCGGTGCCACCACCGCGCCGCCCTTGAGCGGCCAGGGCAGCGTTCTCGATTTCCTTGTGGTTGGCGCGCCGCCTCCACCTCCAGATGTGAACAAGGAAATCGCGGTTGCCAGCATCACGCCGCAATACTTCGCCGCAATCGGCGCTCCCCTTCGCAGCGGCCGCGCGCTCACGGACCACGACCGGACCGGCGCGCCGCCAGTTGTGGTCGTCAACGAAGCGGCAGTCCGCGCTGGTTCCCGGACGGCAACCGATCGGCGAGCAGGTGGAAACGGGCGGGACCAGGTTCGAGGTCGTGGGCGTGGTCGGGGACGTGCGCCAGCGCCACCGGGCGAGACGGTCGCGGCGCAGATGTTCGTGCCGTTTGCCCAGCGCACGACTCGCGCGCTGCGCTTTGTCGTCCGCACTGGTGGCGACCGATTGCGCTGGCGCCGTCGGTTCGCGCCGAGATCCGTCAGCTATCCCGAGCTTGGCGGTCACCGACTTCAAGCCGCTCGATCAGCTCGTGGCCGGGTCGGTGGCGCGCCCGCGGTTCTATACGGCGCTGCTGGCCCTGTTTGCCGGGGTCGCGCTGGCGCTCGCGGCGACAGGGATCTTCGGCGTAATGAGCTACGCCGTCGCCCAGCGGTCACGCGAGATCAGTATCCGAATGGCGCTTGGGGCGCGTGCCGGCCAGGTATTGCAGATGATCGTTGGGCGCGCGGTGGCCCTGGTGATGGTCGGCACCGTCATCGGGCTCATCGGCGCGATCGGCCTCGGCCGGCTGATTCAGACGCAGCTGTATGGCGTCGGCATCCTCGATCTGTTGACACTAGGAGGTGTCATCGTGGTGCTGATCGGCAGTGCGGCCGCCGCCAGCTTCCTGCCACGTGGCGGCGCGGCTCGATCCGGCCGACGCGCTAGGGAAGGCTGAGCGACTCTCAGCTTTTGGCTTTTTTTTTTTTTTTTTTTTTTTTTTTTTTTTTTTTTTTTTTTTTTTTTTTTTTTTTTTTTTTTTTTTTTTTTTTTTTTTTTTTTTTTTTTTTTTTTTTTTTTTTTTTTTTTTTTTTTTTTTTTTTTTTTTTTTTTTTTTTTTTTTTTTTTTTTTTTTTTTTTTTTTTTTTTTTTTTTTTTTTTTTTTTTTTTTTTTTTTTTTTTTTTTTTTTTTTTTTTTTTTTTTTTTTTTTTTTTTTTTTTTTTTTTTTTTTTTTTTTTTTTTTTTTTTTTTTTTTTTTTTTTTTTTTTTTTTTTTTTTTTTTTTTTTTTTTTTTTTTTTTTTTTTTTTTTTTTTTTTTTTTTTTTTTTTTTTTTTTTTTTTTTTTTTTTTTTTTTTTTTTTTTTTTTTTTTTTTTTTTTTTTTTTTTTTTTTTTTTTTTTTTTTTTTTTTTTTTTTTTTTTTTTTTTTTTTTTTTTTTTTTTTTTTTTTTTTTTTTTTTTTTTTTTTTTTTTTTTTTTTTTTTTTTTTTTTTTTTTTTTTTTTTTTTTTTTTTTTTTTTTTTTTTTTTTTTTTTTTTTTTTTTTTTTTTTTTTTTTTTTTTTTTTTTTTTTTTTTTTTTTTTTTTTTTTTTTTTTTTTTTTTTTTTTTTTTTTTTTTTTTTTTTTTTTTTTTTTTTTTTTTTTTTTTTTTTTTTTTTTTTTTTTTTTTTTTTTTTTTTTTTTTTTTTTTTTTTTTTTTTTTTTTTTTTTTTTTTTTTTTTTTTTTTTTTTTTTTTTTTTTTTTTTTTTTTTTTTTTTTTTTTTTTTTTTTTTTTTTTTTTTTTTTTTTTTTTTTTTTTTTTTTTTTTTTTTTTTTTTTTTTTTTTTTTTTTTTTTTTTTTTTTCCCCAGCGATTTTTATTTACCGGCTTCCGGCTTATCATTTTACAGCGTTTTCCAGCGTCTCAGCTTCCAGCTTATCCGTAAAAATTTTTTTTTTTTTTTTTTTTTTTTTTTTTTTTTTTTTTTTTTTTTTTTTTTTTTTTTTTTTTTTTTTTTTTTTTTTTTTTTTTATACCGGAAGCCGGAAGCCATGGAAAAAAGCTGGAAGCTGGAAGCTGGAAATTTTTTTTTTTTTTTTTTTTTTTTTTTTTTTTTTTTTTTTTTTTTTTTTTTTTTTTTTTTTTTTTTTTTTTTTTTTTTTTTTTTTTTTTTTTTTTTTTTTTTTTTTTTTTTTTTTTTTTTTTTTTTTTTTTTTTTTTTTTTTTTTTTTTTTTTTTTTTTTTTTTTTTTTTTTTTTTTTTTTAAAAAAAAAAATCTGGAAACTGGTGGCTGTCAGCTGGTCAGCTGTCAGCTCCATCAACGGTGGGCCCGGCCAGGCCTCGAAGGCGGTCGCGTCTGCAGAACAGGCCGGGCGGCAAGCCGCCAGCCACCGGGCGGGGAAGGCGGGCGCAGCGTCCCGTTCGACCAGGGCCCAGACACTGCCGCCGAAGCCCGCGCCAAAAGCTGACGCCGCGATAGCGCCAAGGCGCCGCGCCGCCGCGGCGAGTTCCACGGTCTCGGCGACCTGGTTGCGAAGCAGGGCTTCGGCCTCGTGCTGGGAAGCCAAAGCCAGCGCCGCCAGCGCCGCCGCATCGGCGGACTTGAAGGCGGCGACGGCGTCCGGCACGCGCCTGTCTTCACGTAAGAAGTGAGTCAGTCGCCGCACGAGCGCTTCGCGCCTCGAATCTGGCAGCGGCGAACGCTCAATGAGCTCGACGAGGCGCGCCTCGGACTCCGAGCCCGCACGCCAGTGCCTCGCCGAGTGATGCGGCGGCAGGCTCGTGCGAGCCGGCAGGCTCGTGCCCATTCCATAGCTGGAGCAGTGCGGTCGTATCGGCTGACAGCGCGTTGTAGGCGTCGCGGGCCGCGCCGGTCTTCTCGGCGCGCACGCCGCTCGACGCGATCACGAACTGCCATTCGGCCGGCAGCGGTGTCCGCGCGATCAGCCGCAGCGGCACAAACGCAAACGCCGTTAGCTGTGCCGGGCGAGCCACACAGAATCGCGGCGTGGTCCTCGCTCCCGCCATGGGTCCCGACACCGGCATCTCCGGCGAGGCCGCGAAATGTCGCGCCATTCTCGATGCAGGCGTAGTACGCCGCCGCGTCCAGCGGCCCGGTGACATTGCGCCGCCACTCCTCGTGCGACTCGATGTCACTGATCCGTACCAGCGCGGCAGCGAGTCCGACCATCAGCGCGCTCGAACTGCTCATGCCTGCCGCCGGTGGCAGGTCGCTGGCGAACACGATCTCTGCTGAGAGCGGCGCGGCGGGGAAGTTACGTGCCAGCCGCTGCACGACCGCGTCGAGGTAATGTGCCCAGCCCGGACGCTGCTCTCGGTCAGCCGAGTGCGGACTCGAAGCGATCTCTCCAGTCAGCGCGTCTGCGGCCTTGACGCCAGGCGAGGATGCGCCGGGCGGTCGCGGCCAGCAGAACAAATCCTCGCGGCAGTGCCGCCACAAGCGTCCGGCCGCCCGCATAGTCGGTGTGCTTGCCGAACACCTCGAGGCGGCCGGGAATCCACCACGCGTGTTCCGGCACGGCCCAGCCAAGCCGCGAGCGCAGCGCATCGCACTGGTCGAAGAGGCGCACCTTGGCGGCTGCAGATTCCTGGGGAAACCCGCCGCGCTCGAGCGCGGCCGCGACGACGCCGCGCTTCACAGCTGGACGACCACGCCCTCGAGGCGCGTCGCCAGGGCAGCGGTATCGCTACGGGAGGACAGATCGAGCACAGCACCGGCGGCAGGGACGACACGCAATTTCATCCCGCGCTCGACGGCGAGCCCAACTGCCTCGGGCAACTCGAACTCGCCGCGCCTCGAAAGCGGAACGTCACGACAGGGCTGGAAGATACCCTGGTCAAAACGCCAGACGTTCATGCTGACGAGCGCGTCCGCGCCCGCCCGCGCGAATCGATCGGCGGACGGTTTCTCGATAATGCCCGTCAGGTAGCCGTAGATCGTCCGTCTCGATCAGCGCGAACGATGCCACGCGCTGGTCCGGGATGTTGCTCGACGCGACGAGATCACCGCGATGAAATCCGGGCAGCCCGGGCTCGTCGAGCGCCGCCAGGTCTCGCAGAACGTTCGCGGGATACAGATCGTCCCCATTCATCACCAGGAACGGCTCTCCCCCGGTCCAGACTTCAGCCGCCAGCACCGCGTCTGCCGTGCCGCGCGGTTCGGGCTGGACAACAAAGCTGATCTCGAGACGCAGCGGCGGTGCGACCACTCGGTAGTGGTGGGCGAGCGTTTCGTGTGCGGGCGCGACGACGAGACCGACGCGGCGGATGCCCGCGTCTGCGACAGCGCTGAGCAGGTAGTCGAGAAAGGGCCGTCCGCCGATCGGCATCATCGCTTTGCTGCCGGCTTCGGCGGCACGCTGCTGTTCTGGCGTCAGCCGGGCGTTCGGATCGGCGGCCCGCATCCGGGTGCCCGAGTCCGCGGGCGAGAACGAGCGCCTGGCGCGTCGCATCGCTACATCCCGACGATGGCGAGCGGCGGAGTGGTTTTCCAGCGGCCGCGCGTGAAATCAGGGATGTCGACGGCTGCCGCCTTGCGACCGACCGACTTCGCGGTCAGTGGCACCAGCACACTGAGTGCGGCCGCGTCATAGACGTTCATGTCGGTGGGGGAACCGTCCCTGAGGCACTTGATCAGGCGATAGTCCTCGATGAAGTCCATGCCGCCGTGGCCCGCGCCTTTGGCGGTCTCCGCGATCTCCTTCCACAGCGGATGGTCGTGTTCCTTCAGCGCCTCGTCGGCCGACTGCCACGCGTGTTCCTTTCCACGCCCCTCGATGTAGAGACGGTTCGGGTATCCCTCGAACAGCCCCTTCGTCCCCTGGACGATGTTGATCCGGCTGTACGGACGCGGCAGGTTGGTGCAGTGCTGGACCATGATGGTTCGCCCGCGTGCCGTCTTCACGATGCTGGTGTTGACGTCGCCGAGGACGTAGCGCTCCTTGCGTTTCGGCGAATCCGCCGGAACGTGCTCGGCCGCCCACTCCTGCAGCCCGCGCGCCGGACTGCTCATCGAGACGAGATAGTCGAAGCGATCGCCGCGGTTGATGTCCATGCAGTTGGCCACCGGCCCGAGCCCGTGGGTCGGATACAGGTTGCCATCGACCTTCGTCGCCCAGGCGCGCCGCCAGAGTCCTTCGCCCTCATCCGAGAACTTGATCGACCGCAGATCGTGCAGGTAGCCGCCTTCGGCGTGGAGAATCTCGCCGAACAGGCCCTTCCGGACCATGTTGAACACCATCATCTCCATGCGGTCGTAGTTGCAGTTCTCCATCATCACGCAGTGTTTGCGGTACTTCTCGGCGGCCTCCACCATCGCCCAGGCGTCCTCGACCGTCATGGCGGCCGGCACTTCCGTCGCGGCGTGTTTGCCGTTCTTCATCGCCGCCAGCATGATCGGCACGTGCCACTCCCACGGCGTGGCGTTGTAGACGAGATCGAGGTCTTCGGTCTCGCAGAGGCGCTCGAAATCGCGCGGTCCGCGCGTGTATTCGGTCGGCGCCGGGTGGCCGGCGGCGGTGATGGCTTGCGACGCCCACGCCGTCCGCTCCGGCCGCGTGTCGCAGACGGCAGTGATCCGGCAGCCGGGAATCTTGAGGAGGTTCCGAACGTGACTGGAGCCCATGCCGCCGATCCCGACATACGCGATGCGGACCATGTCGATGGGTGGTGCGGCAAACGGCCCCTCCTTCGGCTGGAGCTCGGCGCCGGCCTCGGCGCGGGTCGGAAGCATCGACGCCGCGAGCGCGGCGCCGCCCAGGGCAAGAAAGTCACGGCGGTCCAGGGAGTCCATCGGCTGTCTCCTTAAGCAAGTGGCAGCGCCTAGTGTAGTCACGCCCGGAGAGGGAGGAGAGGGGCCAGGCCCCTTAAGGGGCCTGGCCCCATTTGCCGCAACTTGTTGATCGCGGCTAGGCTTATGCGTGACAGCAATGTGCAGCGCTGCGGACGCGATTGCGGTGTCCTGGAAACCGACGCCGGTGAGGTCGGCGATCGTGATCTCGCGGTCGGATGTCCGGCCCGGTCGCATCCCGCTCACCAGCCGTCCGAGTTCCTCGACGTCCCTGGACCCACCACACCCTGCGTCCAGCGCGTACTTCAACTCACCGAAGGCAGCGCACTGGCTGTAGCGGTCGACGATCAGGAGGTCGGCGCGGCCCAGGCACGCTGGATCCAGTTCGCGCTTGCCCGGGGAATCGGCTCCGACCGCCGTGACGTGGACGCCTTCGCGCAGCCACTCGGCACGCACCAGCGGATCCCTGGACGGCGTCGCCGTAATCAGCACGTCCGCGGATGCGCAGACGGCCTCGATGCTGTCGGCGGCGAGGACGTCATAGCCGTCGGACGCCATCTCGGTGCAGTACGCATCCAGGCGCGTGCGGTTCGGACTCCAGGCGACGATCCGCTCGAAGCTGCGGACGACCCGGAGGCAGCGGACCTGGTGCCGCGCCTGGACGCCGGACCCAATGACGCCGACGGTGGTGATCGCCCGTCGGGCCAGGTAGTCGGCCGCAAGCGCGCCGGCTGCGCCGGTGCGGACGTCGGTGAGGAACCCGTTGTCGAGCAGCAACGCGACCGGCAGTCCGGTGGCGGCGTCGAAGATCGCCATCAATCCCGATCCGCTCGGCAACCCCTTCGCCGGATTGTCATAGAACCCCGACGCGATCTTCACCGCGATGTGCGGAACGCCCTCGATGTGGGCGGTCTTCACATGAAACTCGCCTCGCGCTGCCGGGATCTCCAGATTGATGACCGGCGGCACGTGCGCCCGTCCGTCGCCATCCGCACGAAACGCGTCCCGCATCGCGGCGACAGCGCGCTCAGGCGTCATGACCGCCCGCAGCTCAGCCTCCTGGAAGATCGGGATCACGGATGCTTCGGCTCGTCAGAGTGTCGCGATGGCGTCGATCTCGACGCGCAGGCCTGGGCCCGGGAGCTCCGACACCGCGACGGTCGTGCGCGCCGGCTTGTGCCCGGCGAACATCCGTTCGTAGACCGCGTTCATCCGCTTGAACTCGTTCATGTCGGTGAGGAACACGCCGCAGCGGACGACCTTCGCCATGCTGCTGCCGGCCGCTTCGAGGATGGTGCGGATGTTGGCGAGGACCTGCTCGGTCTGGGTTTCGATGTCTTCGGCGACGAAGTCCGTCACCGGGTCGCGTCCGGACTGGCCGGATACATAGACGAGATTGCCGACGATCATGGCCGACGAGTAAGGGCCGACAGGTTTCGGTGCGCCGGGGACGTGGACTGGCTTTAACGAATCGGGCATGCGCGCCATGGTAAGTCACGGCGCGCGCATGTACCATCGCCAATCGTACCATCTACCATATCGTGATCTTTTCTTTCCTGGGAGGCGTGGTGGCACGAACAGAGCGGTTAACGATGGCGCAGGCGCTGGTGCGCTTCCTCGCGGCGCAGCACAGCGAGAGGGACGGCGTTCGGCAGCAGCTGTTCGGCGGGATGTTCGGCATCTTCGGTCACGGCAACGTCGCCGGCGTTGCCCAGGCGCTGGACCAGATGCGCGACCGCATTCCGTACTACCAGTGCCGCAACGAGCAGGCGATGGTGCACACGGCCGCCGCCTACGCGAAGATGCACAACCGCCTCCGGATGCTGGCATGCACGACGTCGATCGGTCCCGGGGCCACCAACATGCTGACCGGCGCCGCTGGTGCGACGATCAATCGCCTGCCCGTGCTGCTGTTGCCCGGCGACATCTTCGGCAGCCGCCGGCCGGCACCGGTGCTCCAGCAACTCGAGTCACCACAGTCCCAGGACGTGTCGGTCAACGACTGCTTCAAGCCAGTCTCGCGCTACTGGGACCGCATCTACCGTCCGGAACAGTTGATCTCGGCGCTCCCGGAAGCGATGCGCGTGTTGACCTCGCCTGCTGAAACCGGCGCCGTCACGCTGGCGCTGCCGCAGGACGTTCAGGCGGAGGCGTACGACTATCCGCAAGGGTTCTTCGACGATCGGGTCTGGACCGTGCCGCGCCTCCGCGGCGATGCCGCGATACTCAAGCGCGCCGCGGACGCGATTCGTGCCAGCCGGCAACCGGTGATCATCGCCGGCGGCGGCGTCCTCTTCAGCGACGCCTCCGACGCGTTGCGCCGATTTGCCGCCGGCGCTCGGCATCCCCGTCGTCGAAACCCAGGCGGGGAAGGGCTCGATGGTCTGGGACGATCCGATGGCCCTCGGGGCCGCGGGCGTGAGCGGAGGTTCTGCGGCGCACGACCTCTGCCGGGACGCCGACCTGGTGATTTCCATCGGCTGCCGCCTCACCGACTTCACCACGGGCTCCAAGACGGCCTTCCAGCACCCTGACGTCCGCTTCATCAGCATCAACGTCGTCGAGATGGACGCCTTCAAGCACGCCGCGATTCCGGTAGTCGCGGATGCGCGAGTGGCGTTGGATGAACTGGGCGAGCAGTTGTCAGGGTTTTCGACCGCCGCCGACTACCGTGAACGGATCGACAAACTCCGGACCGCGTGGATCGAGGAAGCCGAGCGCGTGACGATGGCGAGTGGCGTGACGCCGATGGTGCAGGCGGAGGTTATAGCGGTCGTGAATGCGGTGTCCGAGCCGCGCGATGTGGTTGTGTGCGCGGCCGGCAGCCTGCCGGGTGAACTGCACAAGTTGTGGCGCACGCGTGACGCGCACGGGTATCACGTCGAGTACGGCTACTCGTGCATGGGCTACGAGATCGCCGGCGGGCTGGGCGTCAAGATGGCGGCGCCGGACCGCCAGGTCTATGTCATGGTCGGCGACGGCTCGTACTTGATGATGGCGCAAGAGATCGTGACGTCGGTCCAGGAAAACTATCCCCTGATCATCGTGCTGGTCGACAGCGGCGGGTTCGCGAGCATCGGCGCGCTGTCGCGCTCGGTAGGTTCGGGCGGGTTCGGTACGGATTACCGCTTTCGGAATGCCGGGAGCGGGTCTCTCGACGGCGCCGCTCTCCCGGTCGATCTCGGCGCTAATGCGGAGTCGCTCGGGCGCCCGGTTGTTCCGAGCGCACGATCGCGCCTCGCTCGAGCAGGCGCTTGCCGCCGCGTCAAAGGCGGATCGCACTGCCGTGGTCCACGTCGTGGTGGATCCTGCGGCGCGAGTGCCTGGCTACGGCTGCTGGTGGGATGTCCCGATCGCCGAGGTGTCGGAGCAGGAGAGTGTGCAGAAGGCGCGCACCGAGTATGAGAAGAGCCTGAAGCAGCAGCGCTGGTTTCTCTAGTCATGGGCGGCGGTCGCCGCCGCTAGAACGAAAATGGAAAAGGGAAAAGGGAAAATGCAAACGGCACTGCTCGCGCCGATCGTTCTCGCACTCGCGCTGCTCCAGGCGGCGGCGCCGAAGCCAGGCAGCTGTCATCGAGATCGACGGAACGCTCACTGCCGCGGACCGTCTCACCTGGATCGAGCGTGTGTTCGAGGTGCCGGCCGGGACCGCGCGCATCGACGTCGAAACGAGTTTCACCGACGGGGACCGCGGCACCGCGCTCGAGTTCGGTCTCTACGATCCGGTGCGCTTCCGCGGTGCGAGCCGCTTCAGCAAGACCCGCTTCTTCATCAGCCGCACCGTTGCGACGCCGTCCTACATCAGCCGGGGAACTGCCGCCGGGTCGATGGCGCCTGCTGATCGGCGTCCCCAGCATCAGGGACGGCGTGACCTCGCGCTATCAAGTGCGCATCCGTTTGACGCCTGAAGGACCTGGACAGCCTCCGGTGACCGAACTGCGGTCAGGCCCTGCCGCTTGAGGGTCCGCGCTGGTATCAGGGCGATCTCCATACGCACACGCTGCATAGCGACGGTTTCGGTTGCGCCGACGGTCGCGGCGGTGCCGGCCCGTGCGCGCGTGCACCAGGTGATCGACGCCGCGGTTCGGCGCGGTCTCGACTTCGTCGGCGTCACCGATCACAACACCACCAGCCATCACCAGGATCTCGCGACGCTGCAGTTGCAGCACGATCGTCTGCTGCTGCTGCGCGGGCAGGAGGTGACGTCCTTCTACGGGCACGCCAACGTCTTCGGCACGAGCGAGGTCGTCGACTTCCGCATCGGCCATCCGGGCGTGACCGCGTCGACTGTGTTCGCGCAGGCCCGCGCGCTCGGCGGTCTGCTGACGGTGAATCACCCGGCCCGCGAGACTGGCGAAAAGTGCACTGGCTGCGGATGGAGTGCGCCCGATACCGACTGGTCCCAGGTCGAAGCACTCGAGGTCCTGAACATGTTCACGGTCAGCGGCCCGACAGCGGGTGAACCGTTCTGGCATGCGCGCCTGAACGAAGGCCATCGGATCACCGGTGTTGGGGGCAGCGATGACCACGGCGCCGCGACCCGCGCCGGCAGCGCCGTCGGTACTCCGACGACAGTGATTTATGCCGACGTCGCTGAGCGAGTCGGCGCTGCTGAGCGGGATACGCGCCGGACGGGTCTACATCAAGGACCGCGGTCCCGAGGGACCCGACATCGAGTTCACGGCACCAGGGTGTCCGCGCCGCGATGGGTGACGTGGTGAAAATGCAGTCCGCGCAGCAGACGGTAGCGTTTCACCTGAAAGTGAGGCGCGCGATGGGCCAGCGCGTCGAAGTGATCCGCAATGGCGTCGCCGTCGCCGACGGCGGTCCCACAACCGATCGGTTCCGTGGACGCGGCCGATGGAGTTCAGCTTGGAGATCAAGCGCGGCGACTGGGTCCGTGTCAACCTTCGCGACACGGCGGGCACAACGCTGCTCACGAATCCGATCTATTTCCGCTGATTCTCGGCCAACTCGCGGATCGAAATATTGCGGAACTGCACCAGGCTGGGTGGGCTGGTCCACTCACCGTTCTTCTTCGCGCCGTGATGCTGGAGTGCGAGTCGGGCCGCGCGCAGGCACTCCCGGTAGCTCGGCGTCCTCGATCACGACCTCGCCATTCAGGACGACGGTCAGACGGCTGCCTCGCATCGTGATCTCGAAGGTATTCCACTCGCCGATATGGCGATCGGCGTTGCGCCGCGGCGTGACGCCGGCGCGGACGCTGGGTGGCATCTTCGAATCGGTCCGATAGCCGTAGACCTCGCCCGAGCCGACTGGCCATCCCCAGACGTTGACCTGCGCCTTATCGGATCCGCGGAGGTAGATGCCGGAGTCCGAGTCGGGGACGGCGATGCGGATCTCGCGTCCCTCCGCGTTCTTTTTGTGAGAGCCGTCCATCCGGATGATCGGCACATTCGGATTCACGTAGGGCGTGCTCGTGATCCGCCAGTCGAGCGTGAGCACGAAGTCGCCGTACTCCTTTTCGCTCCACAGGTGTTTGTCGCCGGGGGCCTCGCTGGCGGCGTCGTAATCAATGACGCCGTCGACGATTTTCCAGTGGCCGTTGTCACCGACTCGGAACCTTCCACCCGGAGAAGTCTCGTCCATTGAACAGCGACGTGGCGTTGACCGCCGTACCCTGGGCCGTCATCAGGACGCCCTGCACGGGACTCGCTGATGAGGCCGGCAGCTTCAAGCGGAGCAGCGCCGCAATCGTCGGCGCAATCTGGGTCGCTGTGATCCGTTCGAGACGGATCCCCGGGCGGATGCCGTGACCCGACGCGACGAAGATCGACTCCATCGCAGGATCGCTGCTGAGCGCCCCATGGAACCCTGTCGGCTGCGGGTTGTCGCTCACCTCCGGACCGTCGGCCGCGGCCGCGAAGCTGTGGCCGTCGGCAGCCACCAGCACGAGATCGCCCATCTGTCCGTCGCGAACTGGGGCGGGGTAGCCGAGCGCCGCATACTCGGAGGGTTTCACGATCCGGGCGATGCCCGGTGAACCGCGAAACAGCTTCTCCAGGCGAGTGACCTGGGCGTCGCGATCCGGTCCCAGCGCATAGACGAGCGCCGTCCCTCCTTCTGGAATGACATAGGCCTCGCCGCCGCTGATCTTGCCATCAGCACCGACGGTCAGCAGCCCAGCCTGACGCAGCGTCGCATTTGGATTCAGCGTGCGAGTGGCGGCCTTGAACCCATGGTCCGAAACCACGATCAGGGTCGTTCGATCGCGTTTCGGTGAACGTCGCACCGCATCCACGACGCGCGCGAGCTGAGAGTCAAGAAAGCCGATGGCCGCGTAGGCGGCGGGTGTGCCGGGCGCGTAGCGGTGGCTCGCCGTGTCGAGGCTCAAAAGGTGGAGCAACAGGAGATTGGGCTGGTGTCGCTCGATCATATGGACGGCGGCCGTGGTCCAGATTTGATCTTTCGTGATGATATTCAAGCCCCGAAAGTCAGCGATCTGCTCAGCTGTCGTGTGGCCGGCCGCGATGAGTTCCCGGACGACATCTCCGGATGGATCCGGGCGCTCCTCAAACGCCCAGGTGATGGTGCCTGGTTTGTGGATCGCCACCCAGTCGACCTGCGCGGTCGTCAGACCGGCCTCGTGCGCCGCGTCGTACACGGTCTTCACACGCACCATCTCGGACTTGTCGCGCCAGGGTTCTACCCGCGGAATCGTGCCGGGTTCGCGCATCAGCATGCCGTTGAAGACCACCCCATGCTGCGCCGGCAGTACGCCGGTCACAAAGGTGGTGTGAGTTGGCCATGTCACGGCTGGATTCACGCCGGTCATGCTCCCGGCGCTCGCACCTGAGGCGATCAGGGCGCGCAGCGTCGGCATCGGCAGCTGTGGATCATTGAGTGCAGATGCCGGCAGGCCATCGAGGCTGACAACCACGACAGCAGAGTCCGCAGCCCCGGGAGGTGCCTGCGCGGTGGCCGGTTGGTTGACGGTCCATGCCGCGACAACGAGGACGGCAACGACGAGCCCGAGGCGGATCGCATGCATGCGTTTCATGGCCGCCATAGTGTAGGCTACCGGCGATTCCATGGCGACGAAGAGCGGCAAACTGGGCGTCGGGATTTACGGCGTCGGCTGGGCCGCCTCCCAGCACATCGCGGCGTTCCAGAAAAATCCGCACACCGAGGTGACCTGGCTGTGCGGGCGCGACGAATCGCGCGTGCGTGCCAACTTGGCTAAAGCCGAGCTACGTCTGCCGGATGCCCGGGTGACGAGACGGTTCGAGGATCTGCTCGCCGCACCAGACGTCGACATCATCGACATCGCGACACCCAATCACCTGCATGCCGCTGAGGCCATCGCTGCCGCGCGGGCCGGGAAACACATCCTGCTGGAGAAGCCGACCGGCCTGGACGAAGCGGAGCTGGCTGGCATCCGCGACGCGGTGCGGCAAGCCGGCGTCCGCACGATCGTGTCCTTCGAGCTGCGCTACAACCCGTTCCTGAAATTTGCGAGATGGATGCGGAGCTCCGGACGTCTTGGCGAAATCCGCTTCGCGCGGGCGCAATACCTCTCGCGCGTAACGGACTGGTATCCCGGCTGGGACTGGGTGCGGACCAAGGCGAGCGGACGGAGTCACTTGCTTGCCGCCGGTTGCCATGCGGTGGATGCGTTGCGCTGGTGCAGCGGACGCGAGGTGATCGAGGTCAGCGCTTTACACACCCGCTTCACCGCGGGGTACGAGTGGCCGACATCCATCATCGCGAACATGGCGCTCGACGGGCAGGCGCTCGGACACGTGACCAGCTCGACCGACTTCATGATGCCCTATGCGTTCGAGCTGGAGTTGATGGGGGATCGAGCGACCCTCCGGCAGGACCTGCTTCAGTCGCTGGACGGGCCGCTCGACCTGGAGGACCTCACGGCCGCCAACCCTTACCCGGACGTGAGACTCGAGGCCGGCACCGATCTCCTGGGTCGCGCCGCGATCCGAATCCGCTGCGAGATGCCAGGGTCGGCGGACGTGTCGCACCACCCGTTTCAGGCCGAGATCGACGAGCTGGTGGAGTGCGTGCGCGCCGGGCGAGAAACGTCGATCAACGTGTTCGATGCGCAAAAGACGATGGAGATTTGCCTGGCGGCCGACCGGTCGGCGGAGCAAAGGCGGACATCCGGTCGCGCTGCCGCTGCTTGGCGGATTGAGGTATCCGATGACACGAAGACACGAAGTCGCGTCGTGAATTTCTGAAGATCGCCGCGGCCGGGGCTGCCGGCCTCGGAGCCGCCACCGCCTCGTCGTCCACTGTCCACGCGCTCGCGGCGCGGCAGACGCCCCAGGCGTCGGGCTCTGCGCTGGACAAGATCCAGATTGCGCTCATCGGTGCGGGCGGGCAGGGCATGAGCGACACGCAGACGGCGTTGCGCGTGCCCGGCGTCGAGATCGTCGCGGTCGCCGATGTCTACGATGGCCGACTGGTCCGATCGAAAGAGATGTGGGGCGACGCGCTCTTCACCACACGCGATTACCGCGAGGTGCTCGCGCGGCCGGACGTCGACGCAGTGATCATCGCGACGCCCGACCACTGGCACGCGCGCATCGCCATCGATGCGATGAAAGCCGGCAAGGACGTCTACCTCGAGAAGCCGATGATCCAGGATATCGAGGAGGGGCCTCGCGTCATCGAGGCAGCGGAGACGACGAAGCGGATCCTGCAGGTTGGCAGCCAGCGCGTCAGCTCGATCATCTACGCCAAGGCGCGCGAGCTGTTCAAGTCCGGCGCGATCGGGGAGCTGAATTTCGTCGAGGCATGGTGGCATCGCAATTCGGCGATGGGCGCGTGGCAATACACGATCCCGCCAGATGCGAGCCCCGAGACGTGTGACTGGGATCGATTCGTCGGCGATGCACCGAAGCGTCCATTCGATGCGACGCGGCTGTTCCGCTGGCGCAACTATCGAGACTATGGAACCGGGATTCCAGGCGACCTGTTCGTCCACCTGTTCTCGGGGATCCACTACGTCCTCGACTCGACCGGTCCGACCCGCGTCATGGCCACCGGCGGGCTCCGCTCCTGGACGGACGGTCGCGACGTGCCCGATATCGCCGTCGGGTTCTACGACTATCCCAAGACGGCATCGCATCCCGCCTTCACGTTGATGCTGAAGGTGAACTTTGCGGACGGCGGAGGCGGCGAAGGCCACCTGTTCCGCTTCGCCGGCCCCAACGGCGTGATTACGATCGGCGGGTCCGGCGTCACCATGGCACGACAGGAGCGCCCGGCCGACCCCGGTCTCTCGACCGGCACTTTCCCGCGAGCGATGCAGCAGCAGATCGCGGAAGCCCATCGCGCTAAGTATCCCGAGCAGGTCACCATGCGTCCGCGGGAGGAGACCGTATTCACCGCCCCCGCTGGGTACAGCGACACGTTCGACCACTTCAGGAATTTCTTCGACGCGGTCCGAAGCCGCAAGCCGGCCATCGAGGATGCTGTCTTCGGCTACCGCGCCGCCGGTCCGGCCGTGCTCACCAACACCAGCTACTTCGAGAAGCGCCCGATCGGGTGGGATCCGGAGAAAATGAAGGTACTTCGCTGAGGGTGCGGCAAGCTGACGCCGAGGGTGCCGGGAGACTGCGCTGAGGGTGCGGGGGAACTTCGCTGAGAGTGAGGGATGCCAGGGGAACTGACGCTGAGGGTGGCCGTCGCTTGTTCCGTGCCTATGAGGCAGGGCGGATTTTCAGTCCACTGATATGTTCCGTTATCGCTCGAAGGCACTCGCTGCCCGGCCCGGGCGAGCGCACTGCCCCTTCAGGCTGATAGTCGAAGGGACTTCTTTGCGTCGGGTGCCCGGACGATCGCAGGACGAGTACCGCCGCCGAACCTACGATTATCCGCGGCGGCTGAGGAGGGTCGATGATCAGCCGGTTCATGGACGCGGTGAGCGTCAATGCGGGATCGTTAAAGCGAACTGCGTAGACGTCGATCCGTTCAGCGTCGGGGCCGATGTAGCGCGCTCGATAGGATTCCACGACGTCTTCGGCCATCCTCTGATGCTCGGCTGGCCCTGACAGTCCGGACCTCGGCCGTGCCGGTCCGTCGACTGTTTCGCGGATCGACGCTGCGTATTGGCGCCCCGTCGAAACCCACGGGTTGTGCCTGATTCCTGGGTCCATCACGAAACGCGTCCCGCCACCCGCGTCCGGGACGAGGGGCTCGAGCCTGCACCCATTTGGAAGGCGCTCAGCAGGAACGGTGAGTTCGGAGAGCGAGACGTTGGCCTGGGCGGTCGGTCGTGAGGGGCTGCCAGGCACCCAACGGCCAGCATCGTCAATACCCGGCCTCGTATCGTGCTCATGAGACCTCCGAGCTCGCATGTTGTTCCCGAAGATACCCGTCAGTGCTTGATGGCAACCTTCATCGCGCGGCCGGATCGTAGCAGATCCAGCGCCTCGGTCAGCTTCTCCAGCGGCACAACGGCCGACATCAGCGGACGGTTTGATCACGCCCCGCTCCAAGATCGAGATCGCGCGCGGAAACGTGTTCACGCCGACGTAACTGCCATACACCGTTAGCTCATTGCGCGTAATTGTGTTCTGCCGGACGGCCGGGCGCGCGTGCGTGTTCATCCCGAACAGCGAGATGCGCCCGCCGGTGCGGACGACGTCGAGCGCGGCGTCCAGCTGGTTGCCGACGCAGTCGACGACGATCTCGGCGCCTTCCGGCGCGAAGTTGCGGACGGCATCCACCAGCGTGTCCCGTGCGGGATTGATGGTGCGCGTGATACCGGCGGCACGCAGGATGTCGAGCCGGTCATCCGACATGTCCGAGACAATGACCGTCGCTCCGGCGGCAGCAAACAGTAGTGCGTGCAGCGCGCCGGTCGGTCCGCCGCCGAGCACCAGGACCGTCTCGCCGGGCAGCGCCTTGACGGTGTCGACGCTGTTGACGACGCAGGAGAGGACCTCGACCCAGATGGCATCTTCGAAGGCGACGTGATCCGCCATCGGGTGGCAGGCCCGCTCAGGAACCGCGCAGTAGGCCGCAAGCCCGCCGTCCTTGAAGATCCCCAGCGTGGTGAAGTCGGCACAGTGATTCGGCCGCCCGCCTTTGCAGGACGCGCACAACCCACAGCTGATGTTCGGCGCAACTGCGACCCGTTGGCCGGGGCGGATCGTCGTGACCGCACTCCCGACCTCCAGCACGCGACCGATGAACTCGTGGCCGAGGATGCTGCCGTGGGTGGCGGGGTGCCCAGGTGGTGACTGCAGGATGTGAAGGTCGGTGCCGCAGATGCCGCACCCCTCAACCGCAAGCAGGACGTCTGTCGGTAGCGCAAGACGCGGGACCGGTCGCTGCTGAAATTCGAGAACGCCTTCGCGCGCGAGGACCGCAGCGAGCATCGTGGATTCGCTGTTGGACATAGTCAGGATCAGAACCCCAGGGTACGAATGAAATCGCGGTTACGGGCCGCGCTTGCGGCTGGCGTGCCGAGCGACGGCAGAACGTCCTGCTCGACGACAGCCCACCCGGAGAAGCCGGCGCGATCGAGCGCCTCGAGGACGGCGGGAAAGTTGACCGATCCCTGCCCGAGCTCGCAGAAAACGCCCTTGCGCACCGCTTCGTTGTAGTTCCACCCGTTGGCGCGCGCGCGATCGGCGATCGCGCGCGAACAGTCTTTGAGGTGCAGGTGCCAGATGCGGGAGCCGAACTCGCGCGCCGCAGCCACCGGATCCCCGCCCGCGTACGTCAGGTGGCCTGTGTCGAGGCAGAGCCCGAGCACGTCAGGATCGGTCCGGTTCATCAGATCCGAAATCTCCTCCGTCGTCTCGATGTAGGACGCGCAGTGATGATGAAAGACCGTCCGGAGGCCGGTGGCTTCACGAACCGCGCGTGCAATGCGCTCGGCGTTCGCAGCGAAGACTTGCGGGACGGCTCCGGCAGACGAAGATCGTCTGACCCGACCGGCCGCCGCTGTCCGCTCAGGGCTCGCCGCGATGTCGTCCGCGAGGACGATGAAGGCGGAGGGAAAACCGGCATCTCTCGTAGTCCCGCCGTCCGGATTGCCGACCCTTCCCCGGCGTGGTACGCCGCCGGATCCTGCAAGCGGACCGGGACGAAGCCCCAAGCAGCGAGAGCGATCGCGCTGTGAGTGCGTCCCGCAGCTCACCTGGTTCGGTGGGCATGAAGCCCCAGTCACCGAGTTCCGTGCCGGCGTATCCGGCGGCGCGCATTTCATCGAGCACGCGCGTGTAGCGTAACCGGCGGCTGAGTGTTCCTCGAACTCCAGTACTCCCCACGAACAGGGAGCGTTGGCAATCTGGAGCTGCAGAGACTTCTGGTTCATCGGGGAAGTGTGGCGCCTTGCGCGGTGAAGAAGTCGTGGACTTGGGAAGCGTCGGCATAAAGTTGGCGCACCCGTGCCGCGTCACGACGATGGCACCAGTCGCGTTGCCGAAGCGCGCCGCCTCTTCGTGCGTCCAGCCATGGACGTGGCCATACAGAAAGCCGCTGGCGAACGCGTCCCCGGCCCCGAGGACGTTGAGCACCTCCACCGTGAAGGGGGGAACGACGACAGGTGTCTCGCCGCGCCGGCACACCACGGCGCCGTGGATGCCTCGCTTCAGGATCAACGCCGGCAGCCCGTCGTACGAGCAGCGCTTGCGCGCCGCTCAGTGCATCGGCAGCCCCGGTCGCGGCCACCACTTCCTCCTCGGTGCCGATGGCGAGATTCGCCTTCGTGAGCATGGCGCGGATGTTCACGCCGAAGGCTTCGGCAGAGGCCAGAGCATCGCCCGATAGTCGATATCGACCATAACCGTGACACCGAGCCGCCGCGCCGACTCCGCCGCGAACAGCGTGGCCGTGCGGCTCGGCTCCTCGAGAGGTCGGTGCCGCTGACGAACACGACTTTGCTCTCGGCCAGCGGGGCCGCCTTGACGTGATCGATAGTCAGGCCGAGGTCGGCGCAGTTGTCACGATAGAAGGTGAGCGGGAAATTGTCGGGTGGCTGAATCGTCAGTACCACCGCGCTGGTGCGGCGTTGAGCGAGGCGGGGGATGAATTCGATGTTCACGTCCTCGTGTTTCAGGAAGTCGAGAACAAAATCACCGACCTGGTCGGTGCCGACCGCCGTGAGTAACGCCGACCGCAAGACCCAGACGCCGTGTCCCGACGCTCACGTTTGCAGGACAACCACCGATATATGCGTCGAAGCCCTTCACACCCGTGATCGGTACACCGATCTCGTGGGCGTAAAGGTCGATCGAGCTGCGACCCATGCAGAGAACGTCAATCACCCGGGACTGTCCTTGTAGAAAACGTGGAAGGTTGGCGAGTGTACCACGGGGCCGGGTCGTTGACAGCCGCTCCACGCAGCGCGGATACTCGGCGGCGAACACCTATGACCCAGGAATTACTCATACGGTCACGGCCGGCGCGTCTTCAGGCAGCGCGGTGATGCTCGACATCACGCCTGCCATCTGCCGGCTGGGACTTCGTCCGCTTCATCGTCCGCCGCCTCGCGGCTGGGGAGAAACTGACCCTGCAGACGCGGGGAGAGGAGTGTGCAGTCGTGCTGCTGCGCGGCTCAGCACAAGTGACCATCGATGCGGCGTTATGCAGCTGCTCGGGCCACGTGGGAGCGTGTTCGAGGGCTATCCCCACGCGTTGTATCTCCCGATGGTCATGCGGCCGTGCTGCAGGATCGGAACTCACGGAGATCGCCGAATGCCGCGCGCCGTCCACGGCGCTTCTCGAACCGCGGCTGATCACGCCGGCGGAGTGCGGATACGAGATTCGCGGTGGCGGGAACGCGACGCGGCAGATCGTCGACATCCTTCCGCCTGCCTTCCCGGCAGACAAGCTGCTGATCTGCGAAGTGTTCACGCCGTCGGGCAACTGGTCGAGTTATCCACCACATAAGCACGATGTCGACAACCCGCCCGTCGAAGTGGACCTCGAGGAGATCTACTACTACCGGATGAAGCAGCCGCACGGCTACGGATTTCAACGGCTGTACACCGCTGACGGAAGCCGGGATGAGACCGTCAAGGTTGAAGACGGCGACGTCGTCCTGGTCCGCGATGGTTACCATCCGTACGTCAGTGCCTACGGCATCGATTCGTATTACCTCAACGTCCTGGCCGGGACGCGGCGATCGATGGCGGCGAGCGATGATCCGCGCTATGCGGCGGTCCGAAGCTCGTGGCCCGCACCGGATCCGCGGATGCCGATGATCAAAAAGCCTTAAGTGTTGTGTGCGGATTGCCAGGCGGCGATGACGGCTTCGTAGTTCTCCGCGATCCTCTCGATAGCGGCCTCGCGCGAAAGCTTTCCGCTCAGCCACTGGCCAGCCGGTTCGAAGTAGACGGTCCGTCCGATGGCAAACCCGGCGGCGGTCGCGGCGCCCGCGGCAGCGTTGAACCAGACTTTCACCGCATCCATGCCGGCGCCTTTGCCGAGGATCAACTGGCGCGGGCCGTCGACGAGCCGGATCGCTGCATCGACGACCTGCAGCGACTCACGACCGGGCATGCCCTCGATCTTCCAGAAGTCCGGCGCCAGCCCGATTGCATAGGAATCGCGGATGTAATCGGCCAGCAGCCGTGGACGTCCGACGGCGTCGAAGTTCCCGTCTTTCCCATCCTCACCGGCCGCGGGTGCCACCAGCACCTCGAGGACGAACGTCTTGCCGGCCGCTGCGCACCAGCGCTGCAATCCAGGAGCTGCGCACGCTGAGTATCGACGATCGGGTGCTGCGACGTCCGAGCGGTGCCGGACGAGGACCTTCACGAAGGCGCCGGGCAGCGCCCGATCGAACGCGTCCGTCCACTCGAGGGGAAACGCACCGGCTCGTTCCGCGGGTGTGCCGACGACAGCGCCCGCCTCGCGGACGGTGTCGAAAGCGGTTCTGCCGTAGGTGAGATCGACGAGCAAAGCGCCCGATGCCTGGACGGCGCCCGAACGGCGGCGGCTCTCGAGAAAGGCCTCGGCGGCAAGCTCCTTGACGCTGGGGATCCGCGAGCGATCGACGCGGTTCGCGTCACACCACTCTTCCCACTGCCATCGATGATCGATCGCAAGCATGTAGACGGGTTGACGCATGCCGGCGATTATAACGGCCTGACGTCAGTCCGACGGTGAGATCAGCGGACCGGCGCTGCTGATGCCGGGATCGGCACCGGGTCGGACTCTCCACGCGCTTCGATCAGGCCGGCCCACTGCAATCGGAACGGGCCCGGACGGTAACTCTCGTCGAGCATGAAGACGCCATTGAACCGCTGCAGCTTCACCCGTCCGGTACCGGCCGGCAGGATCGGCTCGATGTCGCGACGAGGACGGGTGTAGGCGCGCAGGCGCACGGCGGTAATCTGTTCGGCCTTCACACCTTCAGCCAGCGGCACCGCGGCGCGGAAGCAGCCGCTCCGCGCGATCCGGAAGCGGTAGTCACCGCGGTCGGTGGCGAACCACTCGGTCTCGCCGCCTCCTTTCGAGACGCCGATGTCGAAGGCCAGCGTGGCGTTGGCGAGCTCGCCGCACGCCCTCGAGATAGGCGAACCGTCGCGGATCGGGAATCTTTGCTGAGCCGGGTTTGCCGGCCGCATCGATGCGTCCTTCGCGGCGCAGTTCCGCCGACATCACCGCGTAGGTCCACGGGCTCTTGTCCATCACCACTTCGCGTGACACGTTCTCGAGCGAGACGAACTCCGGCGCCGGCCCGAAGCGGACGGCCTCGTCAGGCCCACTATCGCTGACCATGTTGTTCTCGGTCGACACCCAGAGCAGTGGATGCGATCCAAGCCGTCGTCCGGCGAAGGGGAGGATGTCGTGGTTCCGCGCCTGGATCTCCTGGTGCAGCACGCCGTCCGGCGTACGTTCGGTGCCGTAGACGAACTCGACGTCGGTCGTCCGGCCCCAGGTCGCCATCAGGCGGTCCGTCGGCGTGCCGCCGTCCTCGTGCGTGAAGATGATCGAGTATCTGAAGCCGACGGCCGGAGCAGGGGCGCGCTCGGCCCAGGCGTGGATCGGCAGGTCGCTGAACCGCTCGACGGTTCCGGGCCGGGCATGAACGAATGGCGCCTGCGCGAGCCACTCATGTTCCTGCGTTCCAGCCGGATACGTCCGGACCTCGACGCGGCCGATCTTCATGGCACCGGCGTTCTTCGCCGATCGCGCTGTGTCGCGTTCGAGGACGAGGCGATGCTCGCCGGCGGTTAGCGGACCGAGGAGAATGCGGTAGGGGACGGGGGCCGCGCCGCGAGAGATCAGCAGATGCTGGGAATAGGTGCCGTCCAGCGTTACGCGTGCCAGTACGGCCTCCTGGCCGGCGATCCCCCAGTCGCAGGCATCGCAGCCGGCAGTAACGGTGGCGACTGCCTCGCCCGCCACAGGCACTGTGAACCGGTGCTCGTCGATAGTTCCGAGCAGGAGCAGGCCCAGCAGCGCGGCTGTCACTTCTTGTATCCCTGCGCGTTGGCGGTGGTGACGAGTTCGGTACCCGTGTCGATGCGCGGCTCCACTTTCTTGCCGTCGATCAGTGCCAGCGCCGCTTCGACGCTGCGACGGCCCATCTCGAATGGACGCTGGGCGACGCTCGCCGACATCCGGCCTTCGATGATCGCCTGAACCGCTTCCGCGGTGGCGTCGAAGCCGACAACGACGATGCCGGCTTTCGGCGACCTGGCCATGATCGCTTCGACCGCGCCGAGTGCCATCTGATCGTTGGTGGCAAAGACTGCCTTGATGTCGGGGTGCGCGGTCAGGATGTTCTCCATCACTGTCAGGCCTTGCGATCGCTCGCTGTTGGCGGGCTGACGCGTCACCAATTGCAGGCCTGGAACGGTGGCGACGGTCTCGAGGAATCCGGCGGCGCGATCATCCTGCGACTGGTTGCCCGGCACCCCGGTGATGATGGCGATTTTCCCGGAACCGACCTTCGCAATGACATGCTTGCCGGCCAGTGTTCCACCGGCGCGATTGTCGGTGCCCGCGTATGAAGACTTGCCGGGGAGCGGCGCATCGCTGTCGACGAGTACAACCGGGATCCCGCGCCCGATGGCACTCTGCAGCGCCGGTGTGACCTGGGCCGATCCGGCCGGCGCGACGACGAGGGCCTTGGCGCCGCGCTGGATCTGATCCTCGAGGATCGAGACCTGCTGGTCCACATTGATCTCGCGGTCCGGCGCCAGCACCGACAGCACCACATCGTCACGTCCCTCGATCGCCTTCTGCGCTCCCGACCGCATCGTCAACCAGAACTCACTGTCCATCGCCTTGGGGACGAATGCGATCGTCTTCTTTGTCGCCGCGCCGTCGCCTCTGTTGCAGCCGGTGACAAGCAACGCGGTCATCGCAATGGCAGCCGCCACGTGGACTCGGGTGGAGATTCGGATAGTCATCGCTTGGAAGTATACGGTTCAGCGGGCGCGTTGGTTGGAAGTTGGGAGTTGGCAGTTGGGCGTTGCCGAAGGCTAGCCATGCCGCGTGCCCCGTTGCCGCAGGACGTCCACGAACACCGCGGCGACGATGACGCAGCCGATCACGATCATCTGCCAGTACGCCGAGACGTCGAGGAGGTTGAGGCCATTGCGCAGGAAGCCGATGATCAACGCGCCGATCAGCGTCCCTGACACCGTGCCGACGCCGCCGAAGAAGCTGGCGCCGCCGATGATGACGGCCGCAATCGCGTCCAGCTCGGCGCCCGATCCGGCGAGTGGGAACCCCGAGTTCATGCGTCCGGCGAGAACAATCGCGCCAATCGCAGCCGCGAATCCACTGAGTGCGTAGGCCAGATTCAGACGGCGCTCAATCGGGATGCCGGCGAGCCGGGCGGCCTCTCGATTGCCGCCAATCGCATAGAGGTCCCGGCCCCAGATCGTTCGTGTCAGAAAGAAGTGCGCCGCGATGTAGGCAACACCCGCGATGACGACAGGCATCGGGATCCCGGCGGCCTGGCCGGCGGTTGCTGACCGGAAACCGGCCGGAAGACCGCTGATCGGCACACCGGCCGCCAGCAACAGCGCCACGCCGCGGCCGACGTTCATCGTCCCCAGCGTCGAGATGAACGGATGGGGGAGGCGCAGCTTTGTCAGCAGAACGCCGTTCAGCAGGCCGATCCCAATGCCAGTCACGATGGCCACTGCGCACGCGGTGAGAGGATGCCAGCCCGCGACCAGCAGCAGTGCCAGCACTACGTTTGACACGCCGAGGACAGAGCCGATCGACAGGTCGATCCCCGCGGTGATGATGACCATCAACTGACCGAGTGCAAGGATCGCGTTGATCGAGCTTTGCCTCAACACGTTCAACTGGTTGTCTACGGTGAGGAAATACGGCGACGCGAATGACAGGCCGACGAAGAGCGTCGTGAGCCCGAGGAGTGGACCGATGCGCTGCCACAGCGCCCCCGATGCCTGGCGTGTTGTGCTCATGCGGCTGTGCCTGATGCAATCGTCAGCAGGCGAGTGGTATCGGCCTCGCCAGCCAGCACTTCACCGGCGATGGCGCCACCGCGCATGACGTAGATGCGATCGCACAGCGAGAGCAGCTCCGGTAAATCAGAAGATGCGACGAGTAGACCGAGACCTTTGCCAGCCGCCTCGCGCACCAACTGGTGGATCTCGGCTTTGGCGACGACGTCTACGCCTCGTGTGGGCTCGTCCAGCAGGAGGACGCGAGTGCCCGGCCGAAGCCAGCGCGCGAGCAGCACCTTCTGCTGGTTGCCGCCGCTCAGTTCGATCACCGGTTGACGCGGGCTCCGCGCGCGGATCTGAAATCGCTGCACGGCCGTTTGCGCCACTTCGAGGATCCGTCGAAGGCGCAGCCACCCGCGGGAGACCGCGTCGGCAGGGATCGCGAGTGCGATGTTGTCGGCGATCGAGTTCCCGAGCACCAGGCCCTGGCGCCGCCGGTCCTCGGGAACGAGCCCCATGCCCGCAGCAATCGCCTGGTGCATGCCCCTGACCTCGCGGATGCCGTCTCCAATTCTCATGCGCACTGCACCGGCATCGATCTTTTCGGCGCCAAAGATGGCGTGCAGGAGGCGAGACCGTCCTGCGCCCACAAGCCCGGCGACACCGACGATCTCGCCGGCTGACACGTCGACCGACACATCGCGCAGCCGGTTGTGCTGGCGCAGGCCGCGGACTTCAAGGACCACGTCCTTGCGTTCGGAAGGCGACCGACGAAGCTGGCTGTCCTGCGCGGAGCCCGCTGCCGCGGCCGCGCCGCCGGACAATGCCGACCAGAATGCGGCCGGAGCGACCGACGCAAGCGGCGCATCCAGCGTGACGAGGCCGTCCCGCAGGACGACGAGCCGTTCGGCAAGAGGACGGAGTTCCTCGATTCGATGCGAGATGTAGACGACGGCGGTGCCGCGAGCTGCGATTTCGCGGACGATCTCCGCGAGCCGCCTGGCATCGTCCAGTGACAGCGACGAGGTCGGTTCATCGAGGATCAGCAGCCTGGCGCCGCCATGGACCGCGCGTGCGATCGCGAGCAATTGCCTGACGCCTGGGCCAAGCGTCGAGACCGGCGCGTGCAGCGGCAACGACAGCCCCACCTTCGCGAGCGCATCGGCTGCTGTCCGCTCGACGAGCCGCCAATCGACGATTCCGGCGGCGCGCCTCGGCATGCGGCCGAGCACGAGATTCTCGGCGACGCTGAGTGAGCCAACGACCTGCGGTTCCTGGTGAACGATGGCGATCCCCGCCGCCAGCGCCGCCGCGGTGCCGGTGAAGCGGACGGGTTGCCCCTCCCAGTGCAGCGTTCCCTCGTCGGGCGACAACGCTCCCGAGCAGATCGCCATCAACGTGGATTTCCCGGCGCCGTTCTCGCCGGCAAGGGCAATGATCTCGCCGGGATGGATGGAAAGCGAGATGCCGCCGAGCGCGGTATGTGCGGCGAAGCGTTTGATGACTCCCTCGACGACGAGGAGGGGGGCGGGGGTTGGGACCGATGCTGGCGCTGGCATAGCTCTCAGCTCTCAGCCCTCAGCTATCAGCCCTTCCGCCTCGGCTTTCCGGAAAACGGTGAAAGCAGAGAGCTGGGAGCTGACAGCTGAGAGCTCAATAGCTAGAACGTTAGTTTGATCCCGAGCTGGATCTGTCGTGCTGGTGCGGTGGTGGTAATCGTCCCGAAGGAGGTGTCTGAGAAGTTGCCATTCGGCGCACCGAAATTTGTGGTGTTCAGCACGTTGAATGCCTCGACGCGCGTCTCGAGGCGAGTGCCCTGCCATCCCAGGTCAAACGTCTTGTGCATGCCGAGATCCAGCTGGCGGAACCAGGGTGAACGGACAGAGTTCCGCGGCGCATTGCCGAACGGCTGGCTCGTCGCCGGCGTCTCGACCATCGTCCTGTCCAGATAGTTTCCGGGTCCGCCGTCGGGGGTGACGGGATCACCGACCAGGTTCGGGCGGAGGTTGGGGCTCGTTGCAACAGAAACGCTGGCAACCGACGTCGGCGTGTAGATCAAGTTGACCGGGAGGCCACTGGTCATCGTGTTGATGCCGACCAGGCGCCAACCGCCAAGCAGGCCCTGCATCAGCGGCGAGAAATCATTGCCCCAACGTTTACCACGTCCAACCGGTAGTTCCCACACCACGCTGGTGGTGTTGTTGAGCGGCTGATCGTAGCCGGAGGTTCCGAAGTCCGCGTCGATGTCGCGATAATTGATACGGCTGTTGTCACCATTTTGTGCCTCGAGGTGGCCGGACGCATTGTCACGGGCCCGCGACCAGGTGAATGAGTTCAACAGGTAGAGCCCACCCGAAAACCGGCGCTCTACCTTCGCCTGCAGTGCTTGGTAGTCAGCCCTGCCGCCCGCAAAGGCAATCTGAATATCCTGAAAACCGACGATCGGCCGTCGCGCCTGCAGCGACGAATTCTCGCCCGGCGCGTTCTGTCGCGCCTGGTTGAAGTCGCCGAGCACCATCAGATCACGGCTCCGGTTGCCGATGTAGCCCAGATCGACGAGCAGGCGCGGCAGGACCTCTCGCTGCACGGAGACGTGCCAGCTCTGGACGTTGCCGGTCGGATTGTCGCTGGGTATGTAGTTGACCCGCGCATTGAGCGTGCTGAAATTGGCCGGCACATTCAGGCCCTCGGGGTAGCCCTGCTGCGTCGGCCGGAAGCAGGTCCTCGGCGTGCTGGTGGGTCCGCACGGCCCCTGTCCTGGTGTCTGGGCGATCGACAGCCCGACGACGTGAGGGCCGTTGAACGGGAGTAAGTTTTCGCCGCCGAGACGATTGAAATGAATGTAGCTCTTGCCGAAGCCAGCGCGCAGGACGGTCTTGTCGTCGATCGAATAGGCGAGACCAAGGCGCGGCGCGAAATTGTTCTTGTCCAGATCGACGAGGGCACGGTCGCTGATCGACCCATCCTTCGCTGCCACCAGGGTGTTCGTGGTCGGATCGAAGCTGGTGAGGAAGTTGTCTTCCTCCCACTGCGGCGTGCCCAGCTCGTAGCGCAGCCCCAGGTTCAACGTCAGCTTGTCATTGACGCGGAAGTCGTCCTGGAGGTAGGCGAAGTGCATCTGCTGGCGGAGATGCGCCAGGAACGGATTGACCAGGGCGTAGCTGTTGCGGAGCCCGAACATGAAGTCGGCCAGGTTGTAGGTGGGCGAATCTGCCGGAGCACCGGCCGGACGGCTGAAATTCCCGGTGTAGGTGTCACGGCCGTACTTGGGATTGAAGTCGTCGATCTCGGTGCTGATCGTCTGGTACTCGTAACCGGTCTTGAAGCTCTGGCGGCCCATCACCCACGTGTAGTTGATCTTCGGATTGATGACGAAGGGATCTTGAAACTGCGGATTGCTGTTCTGCCGGCCCCACGTGGTCCATCCACCGACGCCCTGCTCCGTCAGCCCGCCAGCGAAGCGCGGATCAGTGGGCAAGCCCGGAATGCCGTACAACTCCAGCATGCCGGGGCCGCCAACGCCGGGGGGTTCCTTGCCCGCTTCGGTGCGCGAGATGCCAAGACGGAACTCCAGCAGCGACTGCTTGTTAGCTACCCAGGTCAGGCCAGTGGCGAACTGCTGATTGAGGACGTGTACGAAAGCATTGGACGGGCTGCCGGTCTCACCGGGGATCGGTGGCGGCTCGAAGTTATTCAGCTTGCGGTGGCTGACGCGGGCGAAGCCACTGAAACTCGACGAGAACTGGTGATCGACCTTGACGTCGAACTTATCGTTGAAGTCTTCGCGGCGGGGAAGCGAATCGAAGTTGTTCGCCGTGCCCGACTTCGTCGGCTCTGGCAAGCCGGCCAGCACTTTCTGCGCAAAGGGCGTGATGTCGCTGAGCGGAATGATCCCGTCGGCGTAAGTCTTACCGGTCAGCGGATTAGTCACCGCCCGTCCGAGATTGCCGGCGCGCTGCGCCATCGTCGGGATCGACGCGACCGTGTAGGCTCGCGAGACCTGCCGGAACCCTTCGTAGTCGGCGAAGAAGAACGTGCGATTGCGAACGATCGGGCCGCCCGCGACGAACCCATACTGATTCCGATTCAGCTTTGGCTTCACGCCACTCGACGGCTTGAAGAACCCGACCGCGTTCAACGCGTCATTGCGGTGGAACTCCCAGACCGAGCCGGTGAACTGGTTGGTGCCGCTGCGGAACGAGGCATTGATGACCGCACCCCCGGTCCGTCCGTACTCGGCGCTGAAGTTGTTGGTCTGAACCTTGAACTCCTCGAGCGCATCCGGAGACACCTGGACGACCTGGTTGGAGAACCCCTGGTTGCTTGTGCCGTACGAGTTGTTGTCGACGCCGTCCAGCACGAAGCTGTTGAGTGCGCTGCGCAGGCCGTGCACGTTGAACGACGCGTCTCGTGAGTCAGAGATTGCGGACTTGCGGACGCCGGGGCTGAGCAGCGCCAGGTCCGCGTAGTTGCGGCCGTTCAGCGGCAGGTTGACGATCTGTTCCTTGGTAATGACCTGGCCACGGTCGCTCGAATCGGTCTCGAGCAGCTTCGAGGCGCCGGTTACTTCAACCGTCTCGGTGATGTTGCCGGTCTGCAGCACCAGGTCCACGCGCTGGCGCGCACCGACGGTCACGACCACGTCCTTGGCTTCGGCGGTGGAGAACCCCTGGAGCGACGCCCTCACAATGTAGGGGCCAATGCGGACGTTGCCGAACTGATAGTTGCCGTCCGTGTCAGTGACCGTCTCGGCCGCGATGCCGGTGCTGACGTTTCTGAGTGAGACCGTCACGCCGGGCACGACCCCGCCCGAGGCATCTTTGATGGTGCCGACAACGGTGGCGGTATCGAACTGGGCGGAAGCGACGGCAGGCAGCAGTAATGTGGCGAACAACAGGCACAAAGCGCGGACTCGAAGCCCGGTCTTCTGAATCATGGGATCTCCTGCGGATTTAGGGTGAGCGAGTATAACAGCAGGGGGAGCTATACTTTCCAGCGTGTTTTCCAGCCCAGATCCCGAGTCCGGGTGCGACGTCATCGGCGTTGGCGCCAACTCCGTTGATTACGTCAACCGCCTCCCGGCCTACCCCGAGCCGCAGGGACCCTTTTCGAAGATGCGCATCCGGGAACAGGCGGTCTGCTGCGGTGGCCAGACCGCCACGGCGCTGGCCACCTGCGCGAGCCTGGGTTTGCGCACGCGCTACCTGGGCGCCACCGGCACCGACAGCAACGGCAAGCGCATCCGGGAGGAGCTGGCCCGTCGCGGGATCGATGCCACCGATGCGGTCATTCGCGACGTGCCCAACCAGTTCGCCATCATCCTGGTGGACGAACAAAGCGGCGAGCGGATCGTGCTGTGGGACCGTGATGAACGGCTCCGCCTGCGCCCGCGCGAATCGCCCCGGAAGCGTTCCGCGGCGCCCGGCTCGTCCACGTCGACGACGTCGACCAGCCGGCCGCCATCATGGCGGCGCAGACCGCGCGCGAAGCCGGTTTGCCGGTCACGAGCGACATCGACCGCATCACCGACCTGACCGAGGAGCTGATTGCGGCGGTGACGATCCCGATTTTCGCCGAGCACGTCCCGTCGGGGCTGACCGGCCTTCCCGACATCGAGCAGGCGCTGCGGCGCCTGCGCAAGACGCACGACGGGCTGTTGATCGTGACCTGCGGCGCCGGCGGGGCGGTCGCGCTCGACGGCGACGAGATCGTCCGGTCACCCGGATTTCCGGTGACTGCCGTGGATACGACCGGCGCCGGCGACGTCTTCCGCGGCGGTTTGATCTTCGCCCTGCTGCGCGGCTGGCGCACGCAGGAGTCGCTGCGGTTTGCCAACGCCGCCGCTGCGATCAGCTGCACGCGCCTCGGCGCCATCGACGGCGTCCCCTCGCTCGCCGACGTCGAACAACTGATCGCCTCGGCGAAGCCGACGTAGCACGTAGCACGTCGCACGTAGCACCTCCGCACATGCCGCACTCGCACGTCGCACGTCGCACGTCCGCACGTCGCACGTGGGAGTGCGATAGCATGGCGCCATGCTGAATCGCTCAATCCGCCCCGGCGTCCTGGCCGCGTGTCCTGGCGCTGGTCCTGGCGCCGTTGGTCACACCGTTCACGCCCACCTCCGCGCTGCGCGCTTCGGCGGGCCAGGTCCCGGCCGCCAAGCCGGCGTTTGCGCCGAGCGATCCACTGCCGTTCGACACCGCCGTGACCAGGGGCACGCTGCCGAACGGGTTGACCTACTACATCCGGAAGAACACCCGGCCCGAGAAGCGCGTGCAACTGCAGCTGGCCGTCAAGGCGGGATCGGTCGATGAGACCGAGCAGCAGCAGGGTCTGGCCCACTTCCTCGAGCACATGGCGTTCAACGGCAGCAAGAACTTCAAGCCGGGCGAGTTGATCAAGACGCTCGAATCGACCGGTGCGCGCATGGGCCCGCACGTCAACGCCTACACGTCCTTCGACGAGACGGTCTATCAGTTCCAGGTGCCCACTGACAAGGAAGGCATCGTCGGTCGCGGACTGCAGGCGCTCGCCGATCTCGGTGGCGGTCTCACGCTCGATCCAAAGGAGATCGACAAGGAGCGCGGCGTGGTCGTCGAGGAGTGGCGCGGCGGTCTTGGCGCCGGCACGCGGCTGCGCGATCAGCAGATCCCGGTGCTCTATCACGGCTCGAAGTACGCCGAGCGACTCCCGATCGGCAAACCGGAGGTGCTCAAGGCCTTCACGCCCGGCGACCCTCCGCGAGTTCTACACGCGCTGGTACCGCCCCGACCGGATGGCACTCGTGGTCGTCGGCGATATCGATCCTGCCGCGATCGAGGCGCAGGTCAAGGCGATGTTCGGGCCGATGCAGAAGCCGGCGACGCCGGCGCCGGCGCGGTCCTACGACGTGCCGCTGCACAGCGAGCTGCTCGTGGCCGTGGCGACCGACCCCGAGGCCACACAGTCCTCTGTCTCGGTGCTGCGCAAGCGCAAGCGCGGCGCCGACGGCACGGTCGCGGATTACCGCCGGAGCCTGGCCGAGCAGGCGGTCTACCAGATGCTCAACGAACGATTCGACGAGCTGTCGCGGAAGAAGGACGCGCGATTCCTTGGTGCCGGCGCCTACGAACAGGCGCTCAGCCCGTCGATCATCGGCTTTGCGTTGGCGGCCGGGGTCGAGGAAGGCAAGATCACCGAGGGTCTCTCGGCCCTCGAGGTCGAGACCAACCGCGTGCAGCAGTTCGGGTTCGGTCCGGCGGAGCTGGAACGGGCCAAGAAGTGGTGGCTCGCTTCCTACGAGCGCGCTTACAACGAGCGTGAGAAGAGTGAAAGCGAGGCGTACGCCCAGGAGTACATCGATCACTTCCTCCAGGGAGAACCCGCGCCCGGCATTGAATACGAGTACCGCCTGGCGCAGGCCTTGATCCCGAGCATCACCGCCGCGGAAGTGGGCAGCGTCGCGAAGGATCTCTTCGCCGATACCGCGCGGGTCGTGATCGCCACGGCGCCGAAGAAGGATGGCCTGGCGCCGCCGACCGAAGCCCAGCTCCGCGACACGATCACCAAGGCGGACGCCGTCGCGGTGACGGCCTGGAGCGATGCCGCCAGCGCCAGCGCGCTCATGGCCACGCCGCCGGAGCCAGGCGCAATCAAGGACCGCCGCGAGATCCCGCAGCTCGGTGTGACGGTGGTCCGCTTCGCCAACGGCGTCGAGGCGTGGCTGAAAGCGACCGACTTCCAGAACGACGAGATTCTCTACACGATGGCCGCGTCCGGCGGCGCCTCGCTGGCGCCGAAAGACAAGTTCGTCGAAGCCCTGCTCGCGCCCGCGCTCGTCCAGGTCTCGGGTATCGGCGGCCACAGCGCCGTCGACCTGCAGAAGCTGCTCGCCGGCAAGCTCGCCCGGGCCAACGCGGCGATTGCGCTCTCGACCCACCAGATCAGCGGCTCGGCGCGCCCTGGTGACCTCGAGACCGGCCTCCAGCTGCTCCATCTCAGCTTCACAAAGCCCGGAAATGACGATGAGGCGTTCGCGAACATCAAGAAGCAGCTGGATGCGATGTATGCGAACCGCGAGCAGAATCCTGGCCTCCTCTTCGGCGAGAAGGTCGGGCAGGTCAATTCCGGCAACAACTACACCGCCGATCCGGTCACGCGCGAGCGCCTCGCGAAACTGGATCGTGATGCGATGGTGCGCCTTTACAAGGAGCGCTTCTCGAACGCCGCCGATTTCACCTTCATGATGGTCGGCGCCTTCAAGGTGGACGAGGCGCTGCCGCTGCTGGCGCGATATGTCGGCTCGCTGCCGTCAACCGGAGCCCGCACGAGCAAGGCGGTCGATGTCGGCCTCAAGTTCCCGACTGCGGTTGAGAAGGTCACCGTCCAGAAGGGCCGTGAGCCGAAGGTCACGACGGTCGTGTCGTTCTTTGCCGATCCGCCGCAGGAACCGAGCGTGATCACCCAGGTCGCGTCGGCCGCCGACGTCCTCGAGATGGCGCTGCGCGACATCCTCCGAGAGGAGCTTGGCGAAACCTACACGGTCGGGGTCGGCTTCTCGCAGGAACCCCACCAGCGCGGCGGCGGGCATGTGTCGGTCAGCTTCACGGCCGCACCCGAGAACCTCGAGAGGATGACGGGTCGCGTGATGCAGGAAATCGAGCGGATGAAGAAGGATGGACCGAGCGCGGACCTCGTCAACCGCGCCAAGGAAAGCGCGCTGCGCGAGCACGAGACCGGCATGAAGCAGAACGGCTACTGGATCAGCCGCCTGCAGGCCGCGACGATGCTCGGCCATGATCCCGTCGCCCACATCCTCGGTCGCGAGCAGCGCATCGCGGCGGTCACCACCGCCAGTCTCAAGGACGCGTTCGCAAAGTACTTCCCCATGGAGCGGCACACGATCGTCACGCTCGTCCCCGAGAAGTAGTCCGTGACGTCCGGGACGTCCGTGAAATCCGTGTATCGCATTGGTATCGACTCGGCGGCACGAAGATCGAAGGCATCGCGCTCGACGCGTCCGGGCAGGAGGTGCGGCGCGTTCGCATCGCGGCTCCGCGCGGCGATTACCGCCAGACGCTCGACGCCATTGCCTCGGTGGTTGCGGAGCTCGAAGCCGGCGCCACGGGCCGGGCCTCGGTTGGTATCGGTATTCCCGGCGCGGTGTCATCCGCGACCGGGCGCGTGAAGAACGCCAACTCGACGTGGCTGAACGGCGAAGCGCTCGCCGAAGACCTCCAGGTCACCCTCGGGCGGCCAGTGCGGCTCGCCAACGACGCCAACTGCTTCACGCTCTCGGAGGCCACCGACGGCGCCGCGGCCGGTGCCGATGTCGTCTTCGGCGTCATCCTCGGCACTGGCTGCGGCGGCGGCATCGCGGTGCGTCAGCGCGTGCTCGCTGGTCCGAACGCACTGGCGGGGGAGTGGGGCCACAATCCGCTGCCCTGGCCGCGGGACGACGAGTGGCCGGGCCGCGCCTGTTACTGCGGACGGACCGGCTGCATCGAGACGTTCCTGTCCGGACCCGGGCTGGCGCACGACTACGCCGCGCATGGTGGTGACCCGGTCGACGCCATCGAGATCGTGCGGCGACTCGAGCGTGGGAAGGACCTTCTGGCCGACGCCAGCCTGGAGCGTTACGAGGAACGGCTCGCGCGCGCACTGACCAGCGTCATCCACGTCCTCGATCCCGACGTCATCGTCCTTGGCGGCGGCGTGTCCAATATCGCCAGGCTCTATCGCACGGTGCCGCCCCTGCTCCGGGTGTTCGGCGGTGATGCGCCACGAACGCGACTGGTGAAAGCGCTCCATGGTGACAGCAGCGGCGTTCGCGGGGCCGCGTGGCTGTGGGAAGGCAACGGGCAACCTGAGCGTCCCGGAGCTTTGTAATAGACTTCGGCTGGTGGCCCCCGCACTCAGTTTCGTCATTCCTCTCTACAACAGCGCCGAGACGATCGCGCCGCTGGTTCACGTGATCGAGAACCTGACGATCGATGGCGGGCACGAGATCATCCTCGTCAACGACGGCAGTGCGGACGGCACCGGGGCCGTGTGCCGGGGCCTGGTGCGCTCGGCACGAGTCCCGATCACGTTCATCGAGCATGCGCGCAACTTCGGCGAGCACAACGCCGTCCTCACCGGTTGGCGGCACGCCACCGGGACGCATATCGTCAACCTCGATGACGATGGCCAGAATCCGCCGTCCGAAGCGGTCCGCTTGTGGCAGCACGCCCTCGACAGTGGCCTGGACATCGTGTTCGGACACTACGAGGTCAAGCAGCACTCGTGTCTGGCGGAATCTTGGCAGCCGTCTCACCAACAAGATGACCGACTGGGCGCTCGACAAGCCCCACGGCTTCTACCTCTCGAGCTTTCGGTGCGTGAGCGCGTTTGTTGCCAGGCAGGTTGTCAGTTACGCCGGGCCGTATCCCTATCTCGACGGCTTGCTGCTGCAGGTGACGCAGCGGATTGGATCGCTGACCGTCCGGCACGACGCGCGGACGGCGGGCACGAGCGGCTACACGCTGCGACGACTGATCCGGCTGTGGCTGAGCGCCTGGCTGAACTTCTCGATCCTCCCGCTTCGCATCGCGACGCTCGTCGGGCTCTTCACCGCCTTCGGCGGGATGCTGCTCTTCATCGTCGTCGTCGTGTTGTGGCTGCAGCAGCGAGGTCCCGAGTACCGGGTGGGGATGGGTGATGTCGAGCGTGCTGATCTTCTCAGGCACGCAGCTCGTGATGCTCGGGCTGATCGGCGAGTACATCGGCCGCATGTTCCTCACCGTCAATCAGCGTCCGCAGGCGGTGGTGCGAGAAGTCCTGACCTCAGTTACGGAGGCCCGGCAGCCTTAGCGTCAGTCGCCGCGATGGTGAGCGTCGATGTTAAACGTGACCGTCAAGGTCGCGCCCCGGCCGGCGCCGGCACTGTCGGCGCGTACGTGCGCTCCATGCGCATCGGCGATCTGCTTGACCACCCACAGGCCGAGGCCGAGGCCCCCATACGCACGTGTCAGCGTCGTGTCCCCCTGCCGGAAGCGATCGAACACGTTGGGCAGGAATTCGGCCGGGATGCCGGCCCCTGTATCCTCGACTGAGAGCTCTGCACCTCCCGGCGTGCGGCGCACGCGCACGGTTATGTCGCCGCCCATCTCGGTGAACTTCACACCATTCGAGAGCAGGTTGGCAATCAGCTGCTGGAGGCGGTTGGCATCGGCGCTGAAAAGCACCGGCTCGGCCGGTGTCTGACACGACAGCGTGATGCCCTTTGCCTGGGCAGCCGGCAGAGCGGAGTCCACGCCGCCACGGGCGATGTCACACAGGTCGACTTGGGTGCGATCCAGGTCGAGCCGGCCCCC
>CAWJNJ010000015.1:0-161698 GCA_963844245.1 uncultured Acidobacteriota bacterium
GAAGACAGCTTCGACCCGCGCACCATTCCGGTCGACGGCGGCGAACGCACCAACTCCAACATCCACGCGCGCGAGACGCGCCTCTCGCTCGACATGCGCGGCCCGTTCGAAGGCCGCGAGTTGCGGATGTATGTCGAGGGGGACTTCTACGGCAGCGGCAACGCGTTCCGACTGCGCCAGGCGTATGGCAGTTACGGGGGCCTGCTGGCCGGCCAGACCTGGTCGGTCTTCGTCGACGAGAACAACTTCCCCAACACGATCGACTTCGAATCACCGATGGCGTTTCCGTCGATCCGTCAGGCGCAGGTGCGCTACACGCACAAATTTGGCGACAAGTCGTCGTGGGCGATCGGCCTCGAAGACAACAAGTCGGCGATCGAGCCACCCGCGAACATCGCCGGCGAAGCCGAGTTCCCGATGCCGGATGTGACCACGCACGTGCGACTCGCCGGCGAGCGCGCGCATGTCTTCGCGTCGGGCTTTCTCGGCAAGGCCCGCTTCCGCCCGGAGGTAGGCGAGAACGATGACGTCACGCTCTGGGGCGGCATGTTGTCGGCGCGGGCCAAGACGTTTGGCAAGGACTACGTCTACGGGCAGCTCACCTTTGGCGACGGCATCGGCCGCTACCGCGGCGGCGCGACCGCGGTGCCTGACGAGGACGGCAATCTGCAGGCTGTCGGGGTCACCGGCATCATGGTCGGCTACGACCACTACTGGACCGATCGCCTGACGTCGAATGTGGTCGGCAGCCTGGCGACGAGTTCCGACGAGTCGTTCTACAGGAGCGACTTCAACAAGGACCTCAACTACGGAGCGGTCAATCTCCTCTACTGGTTCCTGCCGAATCGGGCGTGGGCCGGCGTCGAGTATCTGTACGGCCGCCGCGAAGTGAAAAGTGGCGAGTCCGGCACCGCCAACCGACTTCAGTTTGCAGTTCGCTTCAACTTCCCATCCTAGAAATCCGAGGAACATTCCATGGCTACCAGTTCACCGACCGCACCTCCACCTGTGGGACGTTCGACTGCCTCGCAGAGGATCGACCACTTCTTCTCGGCCGTCGCCGCACGACTCGACTTGTGGCGCGATCTGAATCGCGCGGCGCAGGTGTGGTCCGCGAGTCCGGCCAGTCGCAACGACACCAAGCTGCAGGCCGCGAGCGGCGAGGCCCTGACCGCGCTCCTCCCGATGGAGGACTTCCAGGCGTATCCGGGTCTTCGACTCGTCAACGTCATCAAGGAACGACAGGCGGCTGGCGATGCGATCGGCGTCGCGCGGCTGGTGCAGCGCGTGTCGTCGGCGTTGATGACGCGCAGCTATCGGAGCGATCCCGGCGAATGGGAAGCGGAGGATGACGCGGGCGAGGCGGAGCGCGTGATGCCGACGGCGCTCGGCGAAAAGGCGGCCAAACCCTATTTCGAGGTGCTGTTCGTGACGCCGACACCGCCGTCGCGCTGGCCGGCGCACGCGCAGCAAATCCGCAAGCTGCGGCGGCCGCTGGATGAATTCGTCTACGAACCGGTGTTCGTCGGCTCGTTCGAAGATGCCGCCCTGGCGGTGATCCTCAATACCAATCTCGAGTCGGTGGTGATCTACGACGGCTTCACCTACGCGTCCTCGCGCGACGTCCCGCTGTTGAAGGAGGTGCTGGCGTCGCGGCTGTCACTCGATGCCGCCGGCCGCACCTCGGGCAGCGACGGCCTGGCGCTGGCGAAGATCATCAAACGCTTCCGGCCGGAGCTCGACATCATCATGCTGGCCGACCGCAAGCCGGAGGCGATGATCGCGGACCCGTCTGCCGAGGGCATCCGCCGCGTCTTCTACGAAACCGAGGAGCCGCTCGAAATCCACCTCTCGATCCTGTCGGGTGTGGCCGAGCGCAACGCGACGCCGTTTTTCGACAACCTGAAGAAATACGCGCAGAAGCCGGTCGGCACGTTCCACGCGCTGCCGGTGGCACGCGGCAAGTCGATCTTCAAGTCGGACTGGATCCGCGACATGGGCGAGTTCTACGGGGCCAACCTGTTCCTCGCGGAGTCGTCGGCGACCTCAGGCGGGCTCGACAGCCTGCTCGAGCCGACCGGCAACATCAAGAAGGCGCAGGACATGACGGCGCGCGCCTTCGGCGCCGATCGCGTGTTCTTCGTCACCAACGGCACCTCGACCTCCAACAAGATGGTCCACCAGGCGCTGCTTCAGCCCGGCGACATTGTGATTGCTGATCGCAACTGCCACAAATCGCACCACTACGGCATGGTGCTGGCCGGAGCGCAGCCGTACTACGTCGAGGCCTTCCCGATGGTGGCGTACTCGATGTATGGCGCCGTGCCGATCCGCAGCATCAAGAAGGCCCTGCTCGACCTCAAGGCCGCCGGCCGGCTCGACAAGGTCAAGACGGTCACGCTCACCAACTGCACGTTCGACGGTCACGTCTACGACGTCCGCCGCGTGATGGAAGAGTGCCTGGCCATCAAGTCCGACCTGATCTTCCTGTGGGACGAGGCCTGGTTCGGCTTCGCCCGCTTCTCGCCGCTGTATCGGCCGCGCACGGCGATGGGCGCGCGCGCGGATCTCAAGGAAGCGTTTGCCGACCCGGCCTATCTCGAGCGCTACCTCGCGCAGGAAAAGGCGCTCGGGGCGGACTTCGACCCGAAGGACAAGCGCGTGCTGGACACGCGGCTCATTCCCGATCCGCGCCAGGCCAAGCTGCGCGTCTACCAGACCAACTCGACCCACAAGTCGATGTCGGCGCTGCGGCAGGGCTCGATGGTCCTGGTCGGGGACGAGAATTTCCACGAGCACGAACAGGCCTTCAAGGAAGCCGTGTTCACGCACGCCTCGACCTCGCCCAATCAGCAGATCATCGCGTCGCTCGACGTGGCGCGCCGCCAGATGGAGCTCGAAGGCTACGGCCTGGTGATGAACGCGATCCAGCTCGCGATCGAGATCCGCAAGGCGGTCAATACGCATCCGCTGGTGTCGAAGTACTTCCGGGTCCTCGAGGTCGCGGACATGGTGCCGAGCGATTTCCGCCAGTCAGGGCTCGCGAGCTACACCGGCAAGGGGGTGACGTGGGCGGATGCCGCCAAGGCCTTCCGCGAGGATGAGTTCATCCTCGATCCGACCCGCCTGACGCTGCTCTGCGGCACCGCCGGCTACGACGGTACGCAGTTCAAGAACCTGCTTGCCAACGAGTACGAGATTCAGCTCAACAAGACGTCGCGGAATTCGATCCTGCTGCAGACCAACATCAACAACACCCGCAGCGACGTGGCGAACCTGCTGATGGTGCTGGTCGAAATCTCCAAGGAGATCGAGTCGCGGCTGAAGAGCGGCGGCGAGCCGGCGCGCGCGGCGTTTGCGGCGCGGGTCAAGTCGCTGATCGAGGACGTGCCGGATCTGCCCAACTTCAGTCACTTCCACGATCGCTTCCGCGACGATGCGAAGGGCTCGACGCTCGAAGGCGACATGCGTTCGGCGTTCTACATGGCCTACGACGATAAGGGCTGCGAGCACATCAAGCTGATGAGCCCGGACATCGACAAGCGGCTCAAGGACGGGCCGCCGCTCGTGTCCGCGCACTTCGTGATCCCGTACCCGCCCGGATTCCCGATCATGGTGCCCGGCCAGGTGATCAAGGCCGACACCATCGAGTTCATGCGCAAGCTGGACGTGAAGGAAATCCACGGCTACGACGCGACCCTGGGACTGAAGCTGATTAGCGCGACCGCGCTCGACCCCAACTCGAAAAAGGCGAAAGGGAGTAAGTCATGATCGACTGGTTCTTCGCGACATTGAAGCAGTACCCGGAGATCGCGATCTTCCTGACGCTGGGCATCGGGTACTACTTCGGGAAGTTCACCGTGAAGGGCATCGGCCTGGGCTCGGTCACCGCGACCCTGCTGGCCGGCGTCCTGATCGGACAAATCGGGATCACCATCGCCCAGCCGCTCAAGGCGACGGTGTTCCTGATGTTCCTGTTCGCGGTCGGCTACGCGGTCGGGCCGCAGTTTGTCCGCGGCGTCGCCAGGGACGGTCTGCCGCAGGCGCTGTTCTCCGCGGTCCAATGCGTCCTCTGCCTCCTGGTCCCGGTCGGCATTGCGAAGTTCGCGGGCTACGACATGGGCTACGCGGCCGGCCTCTATTCAGGGTCGCAAACCATCTCCGCGGCGATGGGCCTGTCGACGGATGCGATCAATCGGCTCGGCCTGAGCGCCGAAGAGGCAAAGGCCCTGATCGACTCGATGCCTGTCGCCTACGCGGTCACCTACATGTTCGGCACAATGGGCTCGGCGATCGTCATCGCCGTGCTCGGTCCGAAGCTGCTCGGCATCAATCTGGTCGAAGCCTGCAAGGACTACGAGCAGAAGCAGGGCGGCGTCAAGGAACTGGGCGGCCCGGGTACCGCATGGCGGCGCTGGGAAGTGCGCGCGTTTCGCGTGATGCCCGGCGGCAAGGCCGTGGGACTGCGCGTGAGCGAAGCCGAGTCGCGGGTCCCGGACTCGCGCGTCTTCATTCTGCGTCTCCGCCGCAACGGTGCGATTGAAGAAGCCGGTGCCGACACGGTCATCCAGGAAGGTGACGTCCTGGCGGTCGCCGGCGCGCGCGAGGTGCTCGTGGCGCTGCTCGGCGCGGGTGCCAGCGAGATGGAAGATCGCGAGCTGCTGGCGATGCCAGTCGAAGGCGTCGATGTGCTCGTCAGCAACAAGGTGATGGACGGCAAGACGCTGTCGGAGATGGTCCAGATGCCGGAAGCCCGCGGCGTGTTCCTTCGCAAGATCACGCGCGGCGCCACCGCCACCGACATCCCGATCCTGCCGACCACCACGATCAACCGCGGCGACCTGCTGACGATTGTCGGCCGCACGCAGGACACCAACAGGGCGATCAAGCTGCTGGGCGTCGCCGATCGCGCCACCGACGTCACCGACATGGCGTTTGTCGGCATCTTCGTCGTGATCGGCGCGCTGTTCGGCTCGCTGGTGCTCAACGTCGCCGGCGTGCCGCTGACGCTGTCGACGGCAGGCGGCGCGCTGATCGCCGGGATCGTCGGCGGCTGGCTGCGGTCGGTCCGCCCAAGCTTCGGCCGCATCCCGACACCGACCATCTGGTTCATGAACTCGGTCGGCCTCAACATCTTCATCGCGATCGTCGGCATCTCCGCCGGGCCGGGGTTCGTGAATGGCTTGAAGACGCAGGGCGCGGGCCTCTTCCTGTGGGGCGCGCTGGCGTCCACCTTGCCGCTGATCCTCGGCATGTTCATCGCCAAGTACCTGTTCCGGTTCCACGATGCGCTGACGCTCGGGATCGTCTCCGGCTCGCGCACCACCACCGCATCACTCGGCCTGGTCTGCGATCAGGCGAAGAGCCAGGTGCCGGCGCTCGGCTACACCGTGACCTATGCCGTCGGCAACACGCTGCTGACGATCTGGGGCATGGTCCTGATCATTCTGCTCTCGTAAGAGAGCCGCGCATTTCTGACGCTGGAGGACAACGCAATGGAACACCTGGATTACAAACAATACGAAAAGCTGGGTCCGTTCGAGATCAAGGACTTCCTCGCCAAGGTGGCGACCAAGGCCGTCGAGGACTCGGACTCGGCGCTCACCTATCTGAACGCCGGCCGCGGCAATCCCAACTGGATCGCGACCGAACCGCGCGAGGCGTTCTTCCTGCTCGGGCAGTTCGCGGTGACCGAAAGCAAGCGCGTGCTCGATCTGCCGCCCGGTGTCGGCGGCATGCCGAAAGCCAAAGGCATTGCCGCACGCCTGGACGGCTGGCTCACGAAGCATGCGGATATGCCGGGCGCGCCCTTCCTGCAGCGGATGGTGCCGTGGACGATCAAGAAGTTCGGCTTCGATGCCGACAAGTTCATCCACGAGCTCGTCGACTCGATCATCGGCGACCACTATCCCGTGCCTGACCGCATGCTGGTGCACAACGAGCAGATCGTCCACGAGTACCTGGAGTGGGCGATGTGCGGGGAACCGCATCCGAAGGGCAAGTTCAAGATCTACGCGGTCGAGGGCGGCACGGCCGCGATGTGTTACATCTTCAAGTCGCTGAAGAGCAACCGCATTCTGAACCAGGGTGACACGATTGCCCTGGGCGTGCCGATCTTCACGCCGTACCTAGAGATGGCGCACCTCGAGGACTACGACCTCCATTACGTGCCCATCCACGCCAGGCAGGACCACAAGTTCCAGTATCCGGATGCGGAACTGGAGAAGCTGCTCGATCCGAAGATCAAAGCGTTCTTCATAGTCAATCCCGGCAACCCATTCGCGGTGGCGCTGGCCCCTGCGACCATCGACAAGATCGGCGAGATTCTCAAGAAGCGGCCCGATCTGATTCTCCTGACCGACGACGTCTACGGTACGTTCGTGCCCGGGTTCCGGTCGCTGATGGGCGCGTTCCCGAAGAACACCATCGGCGTCTACTCCTACAGCAAGTACTTCGGCTGCACCGGCTGGCGCCTGGGGACGATCGCCGTCCACGAAGACAATATCTTCGACGAAATGATCGCCAAGCATCCCGAGCCGACCAAGCAGCTGCTCGATAAGCGCTACGGCGGCCTGACCCTCGAACCGCGCAAGATGGCCTTCATCGATCGCATCGTCGCCGATAGCCGCGACATCGCGCTGAATCACACCGCCGGCCTGTCGCTGCCGCAGCAGGTGATGATGTCGCTGTTCTCGCTGAGCGAACTGATGGACACGAAGAAGGATTACCAGAAAGCCTGCCTGGGGATCTGCAAGAAGCGCGTCGAGGCGACGATCGAGGGGTTGAAGATCGAAGTCGGTGAGAACGCCTACTTCGACTACTACTACGGCCTGATCGATTTCGAGTTCTTCGCCCGCAAGAACCTGGGCGAAGAGGTGGTGGCGTGGATGAAGAAGAACATTCATCCCCTCGACATCGTGTTCCGGCTGGCCCAGGACCACGGCATCGTGCTGCTCAACGGCAGCGGCTTTGCGGCGCCTGACTGGTCGGTGCGCATCTCGTTCGCGAACCTCGAGGACCACACCTACGACGACATCGGCCGGGCGCTCCGCGCGATCGCGCGCGTCTACCGCGACCAGTACGAGAAGGACACTGGCAAGACCGCCACGAAAGACGGCCTGGTCGAGCCTGCGGCGAAGGCGTAAACGGCGCGGCGGCGGGGGCAGGCGTCCCGGCAGTGTAGTCGAGTAGGGCCAGCGGTCCAATGCTGCGCGGCATGGCGACAGCCGTCGCCATCCGCGCAGCTGATGCAGTGAGTCTGAGAGAACTGTGATGAATGTCCTGCTGAACGCGATTCGCACCCACCCGGAGCTGGCGATCTTCCTGACCCTCGCGGTTGGATTTACGATCGGCCGGATCCGGATAGGGTCGTTCAAATTCGGCAATGTCCTGGGGACGCTCATCGCGGGCGTGATCATCGGGCAGCTCAACATCAAGGTCGATCCGACCGTCAAAGCGGTCTTCTTCTCCCTGTTTCTGTTCGCCACCGGCTACAAGGTCGGGCCGCAGTTCTTTCGCGGCCTGAAAAAGAATGCGCTGCCGCAGGTCGCGCTGACGGTCGTCCTGTGCGTGACCAGTCTGGTGACGACACTCGCGGCGGCGAAGCTGCTCAACTACGACACCGGGACCGCGGCCGGCCTCATGGCCGGGGCGTTCACCGAGTCGACGGTCATCGGAACCGCCAGCGACACCATCGACCGGCTCGATCTGCCAGAGGCCGAGAAGACGAGACTGAAGAACAACATTCCGGTGGCCTACGCGGTCAGCTATCTCGTCGGCACGGGTTTCGTTGTGTGGTTTCTGTCGGCCGTGGGTCCGCGCCTGCTTCGGGTCGACCTGAAGGCCGAGAGCCGCAAGCTGGCGACGCAGATGTCGGGGGACGGCAAAGTCCACGACCAGGATGTTCCCATGGCGTACAAGGAATGGAACATCCGCGCCTACGGGCTCGCCGACTCCGCGGCGGGCCGCACAGTCGGCGATTTGGAGCGGGCCGAGATGCCGGAGCGCGTCTTCGTCGAACGCATCCGTCGCGGGACCGAGCTGCTCGATCCCGCGCCGACGACCGTCATGCAGTCGGGCGACGTCCTGGCCATCGCGGCCCGGCGCAGAGTGCTGCTCGGTGGGACGCTGCCGATTCTGACCGAACGTGAAGATCCACGTTTGCTCGACTTCCCGATGGCGACCCTTGACATCGTCGTCACCAAGCGAGAGGCTGCCGAGCAACCGCTGTCGGTTCTGGCCGAGCGATACGGGCGGGGCGTCGTGCTCTCCAAATTGATCCGCGGCGGCGAGGAAATTCCCTTCGACGCCGAGACGATCATCAACCGGGGTGACTTGCTCCGCGTCGCCGGCAGCCAGAGGGACGTGGAGCGCGTCGGCCGGGAGGTGGGCTACATCGAGCGTCCCTCGAGTGAATCGGACATCGTGTTTCTGGCCACCGGTATCGTCGTCGGCGGGCTCGTTGGGCTGTTGACGCTCACTATCGGAGGGCTGCCGCTCACGCTCACCTCGAGCGGCGGCGCACTCATCATGGGCCTGGTGTTCGGCTGGCTCCGCTCGGTCAAGCCTACATTTGGCAGAATCCCCGAGCCGGCGCTCTGGATCTTCGACACCGTCGGCCTGGCGGCGTTCATCGGCATCGTCGGATTGAACGCCGGTCCAACCTTTGTGTCCGGCCTTCGCGAAACCGGGCCGAGCCTGGTGTTCGTGGCGTTCATTGTCGCGCTCCTGCCGCACATGGTGTCGCTGCTGTTCGGCTACCACGTCCTGAAGATGAACCCGGTCATCCTGCTGGGCGCGTGCGCCGGCGCGGGAACCATCACGGCCGCCCTCCGCGCCATCCAGGACGAATCAGAAAGCAAGCTCCCGGTCCTGGGATATACCGTGCCGTACGCAATCGGCAACATCCTGCTGACCGCGTGGGGCCCGGTCATCGTCGTGCTGACGCAGTAAGACGTTGACCGCGCGCTTCGGGGCGCTATACTCCGACGTCCCGGAGGTCAGATGTCATTGCGCGTTCTCTCCACCCTCGCCGCCGTCGTGCTCGCGGCCGTCGTCTCGTCTCAGCCGCTGCCGGCGCAACAGCCATCACGACCGGCGTCGCCGTCGCTGTTCAGCGAGCTGAAGTGGCGCAACATCGGACCCCACCGCGCCAGCCGCACGGTCGCGGCGGCGGGGCACCGCAGTCATCCCTACACGTTCTATATGGCGCAGGTGAACGGCGGGGTCTGGAAGACGACCGACGCCGGCCGTACCTGGAAGCCGATCTTCGACGATCAGCCGACCGGATCGATCGGCGTCATCGCGGTCGCACCATCCGACGCCAACATCGTCTACGTCGGGAGCGGGGAAGGGCTGCATCGGCCGGATCTTTCTACCGGCGATGGCGTCTACAAATCCACTGATGCGGGCAAAACCTGGAGCCACCTGGGGCTGAAGGACGCGCAACAGATTCCGAATCTCGCGGTCGACCCCCGCAACGCCAACCGGCTGTTCGTCGCGGCCCTCGGCCATCCCTATGGCCCCAATGAAGAGCGCGGCATCTTCCGGTCCACCGACGGCGGACGCACCTTCGAAAAAGTCCTGTACAAGGACGAGAACACCGGCGGCAACGACGTCGACATCGACCCCTCCAACCCCGACATCGTCTACGCCACGCTGTGGGAAGAGCGGCAGGGGCCATGGGAAAACGCGGTGTGGGCCGGCACCGGCGGCGGCATCTTCAAGTCGACCGATGGCGGCACGACATGGAAAGCGCTGACCAATGGCTTGCCGCAGGTGATCCAGGCGAACCTCTCGATCTCACCAGCCAACCCGAAGCGGATCTTCGCCGCCGTTGCCGGCGCACAGACGCCCGGCATGTCGGAGTCGCGCGGCAACAGCGGGATGTATCGCAGCGATGACGCCGGCGAATCCTGGAAGCTGATCACGGAGGACACGCGGCCGACCGGACGCATCGGCGGCGGTGACCTGCCGATGCCGCTCCCGCATCCGAAAAACCAGGACATCCTCATTTCGGCGAGCACCGTGTCATGGAAGTCGACCGACGGTGGCGTGACCTGGGCGGCCTTCAAAGGCGCGCCCGGCGGTGAGGACTATCAGAACGGGTGGATCAATCCCGACAACCCCGACATCATGCTGTTTGGCGTCGACCAGGGCGCCGTGGTGACGCTCAATGGCGGCGAGACGTGGAGCTCCTGGTACAACCAGTCGACGGCGCAGATGTATCACGTCACCGCCGACAACGCGTTCCCGTACCGTGTCTGCAGCGGCCAGCAGGAAAGCGGATCCGCGTGCGTCTCGAGCCGCGGCAATTACGGCGTGGTCTCGGTTCGCGACTGGCTCCCGGTCGGCGTGGACGAGTACGGCTACGTGGCGCCCGATCCCCTGAATCCCGACATCGTCTACGGCGGCCGCAACGTCTCGCGCTTCGACCGCAAGACGGGCCAGGTCTCGAGCGTGGGTCCGATTGCCGGGCGCGGCGGCGCCGGCGGTCCGCAAGGGACCTTCCGGCAGGTGCGCACCATGCCGGTCATCTTTTCCGAGGTGGACAAGCGGGCGCTGTTCTTCGCGAACAACCATCTGTGGAAGACGGTGGACGGCGGCCAGCAGTGGCAGCAGATCAGTCCGGATCTGACCCGGAAGACGTGGGAAATTCCGAAGAGCGTCGGCAAGTACGCGGGCCTTCCGGCCGCGCAGCCGACCCAGCGCGGCGTCATCTACACCATCGCGCCCTCCTATCAGGAGATCAACCGCATCTGGGTTGGCACCGACGATGGTTTGATCCACGTGACCGCGGACAGCGGCAAGACATGGCGTGACGTGACGCCGCCGTCGCTCGCGGCGTGGGCGAAGGTGTCGTTGATCGATGCCGGGCGCTTCAGTCCGCTCACGGCCTACGCCGCAATCAACACGCTCCGGCTGGACGATCTGCGGCCTCACATCCTGCGCACGCACGATGGCGGCGCGACCTGGACGGAGATCGTCAACGGCATTCCCGCCGGTGAAACAGTGAATGCCGTGCGCGAAGACCCGAAGAGAAAGGGGCTGCTTTTCGCGGGTACCGAACGTGCCGTCTACGTGTCGTTCGATGACGGGGCGAACTGGCGATCGTTGCGCTTGAACATGGGGGTCACGTCGGTGCGCGATCTGATCGTCAAGGATGACGATCTCGTGTCGGCGACTCACGGCCGCGGATTCTGGATCCTCGATGACATCACGCCGCTGCGGCAGATGGGGACGGGCGCCATCGATGCGGATGCCGTCCTCTTCAAGCCCACCACCGCCTGGCGCGTTCGCTGGAACACCTCGACCGACATGCCCTGGCCGGTAGAGGAGCCAGTCGGCGAGAACCCGCCCGATGGCGCCATCATCAACTACTACCTGAAGGAGCGCGCAACCGGACCGGTGACACTCGAGATCGCCCGCACCGACGGTCAGCTGGTGCGCCGCTATTCGAGCAGCGATCCGGTGCCGCCGGTGCCGAGCGCGCAGGCCTCGCCCGTGCCGCTCTACTGGCTGCGGCCGGCACAGTCGCTCTCGACCGAACCCGGACTGCACCGCTTCATCTGGGACGTTCACTATCAGCCGCTGCCCGACGCCGCCGGCGCCGCGGGCGGCCGCGGCGGGCTTCCGATCCAGGCCGTTCCCTACAACTCGGCGCCTGCACCCTCGACGCCGTGGGTGAGCCCCGGCACCTACACGATGACGCTGACGGTCAACGGGCGGAAGTATTCGGAACCGATCTCGGTGCGACAGGATCCGCGAGTCACGACTGCGCCGCTGGTGATGCGTGAAGTGTATGGGCTGACCGACTCGTCTTACTTCGGTGCGCTCGACGCCCAGTCGGCCGCCACCGATGCGGCCGCGCTGCGCGAACGGGCCGCGGCGATCCGCAGCTCGGCCAGCGGTCCGGCCGCAGCCGCACTCGATGCGTTCGTGCAACGAGTGCAAGCGGTCGAAGGCACCGCGCCTCGCCCCGGTGGTGCCGGCGGGCGAGGCGGACGAGGTGGTGGAGCCGCCGCGCCGGCCACGCCGTCCGCCGCAGACACGCTCTGGGGCGTGAGGGGGACGCTGTCAGCCCTGATGAACTCGTTGCAGGCGGCCGATGTCGCGCCGACCGCAAACACCCGTCGCGCGCTCACCACCGCACTCGCGACGGCCAAACAGGTGACCGCGCGGTGGACCGCCATCCGAACGACGGAACTGGCCGCGCTCAACGCAACGCTGAAAGCGAACGGCTTGGGACCGCTCGCGATCCGCTGACGCGGCTCGCTCGCGCAGAGGGTGCGGACACGCTCACGCTGAGGGTGCGGGGGGACTGACGCTGAGGGTGCGGGGGACTCACGCTGAGGGTGCCGTTCGACTCACGCCGGCGGCATCTCCGTTACAATCTGTTATGGATTCTAACAGCCGGGCTGAAGCCCCTTCGCGGCTTCCCGCGGGCCTTACCGTCACCGGCGAGATCACCTCGGATCATGATCTCGCGATCGACGGGAACTTCGACGGGCAGATCACGATTCCGAACCAGCACCTGACTATCAGCGCGTCGGCCAAGGTGAACGCAAAGATCATCGCGCGCGCGGTCACGATATCCGGCAAGGTCGATGGCACCATCACCGCGGCCGAGCGCGTCACGCTTGCGAGTTCGGCGACCGTTCGAGCCCATATGCAGACGCCATCAATCGCCCTCGTCGATGGGGCGCACTTCACCGGCACGGTGGACCCGAGTCGCAACGAGGCCGCGGTTCACGTGGCGAAGTACCGGCAAAAGCAGGCGTAAAAGACTATCGCTGAGGGTGCGGGAGGACTTACGCAGAGGGTGCGGGGGACTCACGCTGGCGGTGCTGGGGGGCACGCTCGAGAGTGCGGGCTAGCACCCCTCGCGACGCCACGAGAACAGCAATCCTGACCAGGTCGCATCGATGGCGCAGACCTTTCGGTCGACGAGGCCGTGAGGCAGGATGACTTCTCGCAGCAGGTCTTCGGTCACGTCCGTCTTCACGCCGGAGGCCTTTTTCGGCCACGCCACCCACAGACTGCCGGTGCCCTTCTCGGGCGTGACGCGCCGCAGATCGCCTTCGAGCTGACGTCTCGAGGTGATGAACCAGATGGTCAGGTCACGAGGGGAGGCTAGGCCACGCTGCAGCCGGGCGCCGGCCGGTAATGCACCGAGGGTTTTCGGGAAATCAGCAGGCGCGCCGACGGTGGCGACACGCGTGCCTTCCTTGATTTCCAGCTTCCTCGGCAACGGCGTGCCGGAATAACCCGCATTCACCATTCGACCTGCACCCTCAGCGACAGGGTGCCGCACCCTGAGCGTCAGTCGCTCCGCACCCTCAGCGTCAGTGTGCCCGCACCCTCTGCGTCAGTGTCCTAAGTATTTCTTCATCCATCCGAACACCGACTCGTGCCAGAGCCGGCTGTTCACCGCTTTCAGCACCCAGTGCCCCTCGTCAGGGAAGACCAGCGCTTCCGAGGGGACGCCGTTGCGGCGCAGCGCGGTGAACATCTGCAGGCCCTGATCGACCGGCACGCGGAAGTCCAGCTCGTTGGTGATGATGAGCGTGGGCGTCTTGATCTTGTGCGCGTGGAGGTGCGGCGAGGCCTTGGCGAACTGCGCGCGCGCCTTCGGGTCCCAGGCCTTGCCGCCGAACTCCCACTCCGTGAACCACAGCTCTTCGGTCGCGAGGCTCATGGAATCCAGGTTGAACACGCCGTCGTGTGTGACGGCGGCCTTGTAGCGATCGGGTTGCTGGCTGAGGATCCAGTTCACCGCGTAGCCGCCGTAGCTGGCACCCGCGATGCCCATGCGCGTGCTGTCGGCGAAGGGCATCTTTGTGACAGCGGCAACGACACCATCGATCTCGGTCATCACGCGGCCGGCCCAGTCGCCCGTGATCCGATCGGTCATCTGCTGCCCGAACGTCGTCGATCCGCTCGGGTTCGGTGCGGCGACGACCCAGCCTTGCGCCGCCCACAGCGACGGGTTCCATCGCGTCGACCACGCATCGCCCCACACGCCCTGCGGTCCGCCGTGAATCAGGAACACGACCGGATACTTCTTCGACGCGTCGAAGTTCGGCGGCTTGATCAGCCAGTACCTGCACCGGTCCGCCGGCGGCGTTGACCGTCAGGCTCTCAGGTTGCGTGAAGGCGACGTTCTTCAGCCACGCGTCGCCGGCATGCGTCAGCGCCTTCAGGCCGCTGCCGTCCGCTCCGGCGCGGAAGACCTCGGGTGGCGCGACCAGCGAAGACATCGAGAAGACGACGAAGCCGGATCCGAGCTGGATCGACCCGACGTTGCCACCCTGCAAGACGCGCTTCGGCTCGCCGCCTGCGGCGGGTACGGTGTAGAGATTGGTTCGCGCATCCTCGCCGGCGGCGATCCAGATGGTCTTGTCGTCCGGATCGACGACGAACTCACCGACCGACAGGTCGGTCTTGGTGAAGAGCGTCCGCCGCGTGCCGCTCTGGACGTCGTGCGCATCCAGATAAAAGCGATCCGATTCGAAGCCCGGGCGACGCTGCGACAGCGTGTAGAGCGTGCGGCCGTCGCGGGAGAAGCGCGGGTGCGTGTCGGCGGCGGGATTCTTCGTCAACAGCCGCGGTTCGCCACCGTCGACCGACGACGAGGAACACGTCGTTGTTCGTGCTCCAGGCTTCCTTGTCGTTGCCGTCGCGATTGGAGACGAAGGCTACGGTGCGGCTGTCGGGCGAGAAAGCGAGGGCATTGTCTTCCTGCTGGGTGGGCGGTGAGTCGAAATCGCCCGGCGTGAGGTCTCGGGTGCTGCCGTCGGCGACGCTGGTGACGAAGACGTGATGGCGGACGTTCTCGCGCCACTCGTCCCAGTGACGGTAGAGGAGCCGTGTCAGGCGGTGGACCTTGACCGGGTTGGCAGCGGCATCCTCCGCCTTCTTCTTGTTGCACGGCTCGTCCGCGCACTCGGGATAGACGTCCGAGACGAAAGCGATCCGCGTGCCATCGGGTGACCAGGCAAACGGCGCCTGCGCTCCGGCGTGCAGGCTCGTCAGCTTCTTGACGCCGCTGCCATCGGCGTCGGCGACGTAGATCTGCTGGGCTCCGTCACGATTGGCGAGAAAGGCGATGCGCTTGCCATCCGGGGACCAGCGCGGCGTGCTCTCGCTCTTATCCCCGTCGATCAGCGCCTTGGCCTGGCCGGATCCGTCGGCGGCAACGCTGTAGATGTCCGAGTTCCGGCGCCCGGTCTTCCCGTCCGTCATCGTCTGGCTGAACAGCACCGTGCGGCCGTCGGGCGAGAGCTGTGGATCACCAACTCGTGGCGCGACGATCAGATCCTCGATCGTCATGGCGCGGCGTCCCTGCGCCTGGGGCGCACCGGGCGTCAGCGCGAGAACGGCGGCAACGGCCACGATCGATCCACGGCGAAGTACGACAGTCGGTTTCATGTATCACCCTCTGCGGTGATTCTATCTCTGGTTGCGGACAGTGACGGCAGGACGACAGGGGACGGGACAGGGGGCAGGAGAAAAATAGGGGATGGGGATAGCGGACCGTGGGCAGGGGAGAGGGAAAAACAGCTCGTTCAGCTGGTTGCTTCAGCTCATCCCTGAGCCGCGAATCCCCTGACCCCTGATCCCGGTTCCCCGTCCCTGTCTAGTTCGCTGCTTCTCCGAGCTCCGGAGCTCAGTTCACCCAGCGGCTCCGTTCGGACTCTCCACCTGACCCAGCCGTTGGCGCAACGCGAGACGCTGACGACTCCTTCTCGCCGTCCGACCAGGTCACCTCGTAGCGGCTGCCGGCGTTGACAAACGCCGGTCCGGCGACGCGGACATCGGTCACGCCGGTGATCCCGACGCGCCATTCGCCGCGCTGCTTCGCATTGATGTCCGGCATCTCGCCGATGTCGACGCTTCCCGACACCTTGGTGATCGCCGCTGCCGGGCCCCGGCCGCGCCAGCATCTCCTGCTGCTGCGCCGCCACGCCGGACCAGACCATCGCGGCGAGCGCCAGTGAACCGACGACAAGGACATTTCGCACGGGAACCTCCTGGTGATCAATGGGCCGCAGAGACAGCCCCTATAGATGACGCCACTGGCGACGCGGTAGACGGACTTTATACTGGCCCAATGGCAGCCGTGATTCGCAAGGCTACGACACTTGATCTGCAGGCGGTTGGACGGCTCGGAGCGGCCCTCCTTCGTGCCCACTACGCCTTCGACCCGCAGCGCTTCATGCAAGGCGGGCCGGACGCCGAGGACGGCTATGCCTGGTTTCTTCGCACCCAGCTCGATCGTGCGGACTCGCTCGTGCTGGTTGCCGAAGCCGGTGGTGAGGTCGTCGGCTATCTCTACGCCGGGATCGAGCCGCGCAACTGGAAGGAACTCCGCGAAGAGGCCGGGTTCATCCACGACATCCTCGTCGATGAGGGCAGCCGCGGCGCCGGGATTGCGCAACTGCTCATGGATGCCGCGGTCGAGTGGTTCCGCGAGCGAGGCGTGCCACGCGCCATTCTCTGGACGGCGGCCCGGAATACCCAGGCGCATCGACTCTTTGAACGACTGGGGTTCCGGAGCACGATGATCGAGATGACCCGCGAGCTGGAGTGACTGGCGCTTACAGTGTGATCTGACGGCGGAAGGTCGCCGTCGCACCGTGTGACCATTTCGAATAGCAGCCGCCGCACATCAGCGCCGTGAACTCATCGTCCCCGGTCTTGATCATGAGGACCTTCGAGCCGGAGTCTTCTGACGGTACGAACGAGGCGCCGCAGATGCCGCAGGGCTCATCGCGATCGATCTTGACGTGGCGAACGGATACGGTGGGGTTGACCATCCGAGAAGTGTAGCTGTTCTGGCGGCGGCTCAGCCCAGAACGACGCGGATGGTGTGATCGGCCCCGTCCGAGAACACGGGCACGTCGCGTTCAGGGCCTGACTGTCCGTCGACGTCGACCTGTTTCACGCCGCGTGTCACGCCCTGGGGATTCTCGACGACGATCCGGTGGCGCGTGTTGTTGCGCGTCACGGTGGCCTCGAAACCCGGCCATCCCTGTGGGATGCAGGGGTCGAGGTGGAGCGCACCGTTCCTGAACGTGATCCCAAGGATGGCTTCGATCCCGACGCGATACATCCATCCGGCCGAACCGGTGTACCACGTCCACCCGCCGCGCCCGGTGTGTGGCGGAACGGAATAGACGTCGGCGGCGACGACGTAAGGCTCGGCGCGATAGCGGGCGACATCCTCGGCCGTCTGTCCGTGGTTGACGGGATTGAGGAGTGCGAACAGTTCGGCGGCACGATCGCCATCGCCAAGCTGCGCAAAGGCCAGCACGTTCCACAGCGCGGCGTGTGTGTACTGGCCACCGTTCTCGCGCACGCCCGGGAGGTAGCCGCGGATGTAGCCGGGGCTCGGTTCCATCGTGTCGAAGGGCGGCGTCAGCAGCAGGACGATGCCGTCCTCTTCGCGGACGAGTTTCTCGTTCACCGACTGCATCGCACGTTTCGCGCGCTCCGGTTCGCCGGCCCCTGAAATCACCGACCACGACTGCGCGATCGCATCGATCTGGCATTCTGCATTGGTCTTCGACCCGAGTGGCGTTCCGTCGTCGAAATAAGCGCGGCGATACCAGTCGCCATCCCACGCTTTGTCCAGGGCACGCGTCAGCGTGTCCGCGACTTTGCGATAGCGTTTGGCGCGCGCAGTGTCGCCGCGTGTGTCGGCCAGGCCCGCAAACGGACGCAGGATCGACACGATGAACCAGCCAAGCCAGACGCTCTCGCCCTTGCCTTCGGCACCGACGAGGCTCATGCCATCGTTCCAGTCGCCCGTGCCCATGAGCGGCAGCCCGTGGGCGCCGGTCGCCAGGCTGATCTCGATTGCCCTGACGCAGTGTTCGTAGATCGTGGCCTGTTCGTCAGACACGGTGGGGAGCTCGTAGGCTTCGTGCTCGTCCGGGTTCAGCACGCGTCCGATGAGAAACGGCACCTGTTCGTCGAGCAGCGCCGCGTCGCCGGTCGAGCCGACGTAGTGGAGTGCCGCGTAGGGCAGCCACAGACGGTCGTCCGAGAAGCGGGTACGCACCCCTTGACCGCCGGGCTCGTGCCACCAGTGCTGGACGTCGCCCTCGACGAATTGTCGCGATGCCGCGTGAAGGATGTGCTCGCGCGGGATCGCGGGTGCCGAGGCAATCAACGCCAGGGTGTCCTGCAGCTGATCGCGGAAGCCGAAGGCGCCACTCGACTGGTAGAACGCGGACCGTCCCCAGATCCGGCAGGCCAGCGTCTGATAGAGCAGCCACCGGTTCAGCAGGAGGTCCATCGCGCGGTCAGGTGTCCGGACGGTGATCGTGCCGAGCACATCATCCCAGAAGCCGCGCGCGTCGCGGAGCGCCTGGTCCACGGCTTCGAGCTGACGATAGCGCTCGACCAGCGGCTGAACGTCCGCGCTGCTGGCGACGTCGCCAAGCAGTCCGATCACGACCTGCTCTTCGTCCGGTTGAAGGTCGATGTGGACGCGGATGGCCCCGCACGGATCGTGTCCGGCGCCGACCCGGTTCGAGAGATCTTCCCGCCCGAGTGCAGCGGGGCGGCGGAGCGTGGCGTTCCGACCGATGAACTCGGTGCGATCTCCCGTGTAGGTTCGGACTCCCCGCGGTGTTCCGTTCGTAGGCGCAGCGGCCGAGAGATCGACGAATCCGGCGCGGCCCTGGAACTCGGGACGGTAGCGATTGGTTGCGATCACCGCGCCGGTCGCCTCGTCAAGGCCGGTGACGACGTGAATCGCCGTCCGGGACCGGTTCTCGCCGAGCACCCATTCGGCGTAAAGCGTTACCGAGAGCCGGCGTGGCGTGGCCGCCGTGTTCTTCAGCGACAGGCGGAAGATCTTCACGGGCTCTCCACGCGGGACAAACAGCACCAGGTCGGATGCAACCCCGCCGCGGGCATGTTCGTAAGCGGAAAAACCCTGGCCGTGCCGCGTCACATACCGGTGCGCGCCGCCCGCAGGCAGCGGGGTCGCGGACCAGAAGGCGCCGGTATCTTCGTCCCTGATGAACACCGCTTCACCGGGAGGATCGCCAACCGGGTCGTTTCGCCAGGGTGTCAGGCGGTTGTCGTGGCTGTTTTCGGACCAGGTATAACCCGGGCCTGACTCCGTGCAGGCGAAGCCGAAGGTTTCGTGCGCGACGACGTTGGTCCAGGGGACAGGCGGTGTGGCGCGATCTTCGCCGCCGACGTGAACCACGTATTCCCGGCCGTCGTCAGCGAAACCGCCGATGCCGTTGAACAACTCCAGCGACGGCACCGGCGCGGCGAGCGGCGACGGCGGCGCGTCGGCGACGGGCGCATCGGGATCCGAGATTGCGGCCCGGGTCGGACCAGGCACGAAGGGCAGATGCGGGCGCGAGAGCTGGTTGCGCAGCGGGCCGTCCGCCGCGTCCATGCACACGCGTGCCGCCGCGCGCAGCAGGAGCTGATCGTCAGGGCCCATCACGTCTGATCGGCGCGCGAAGACGCCGCCGCGCTTGTCGATCCATGCCTGCGAGGGTCTGCCTTCGATCAGCTGCAGCACTTCGTCCTGCAGGCTTCTGAAGGTAGCTGGCGGCGTGTTCGTTGAGGATGACGAGATCGAACGCCAGTCCCTTCAGCCGCAGGTATTCGTGTGCGCGCAGGACCTCGGCGACGAGTGGAATGCCCGCGTGCTCGTTCACTCGCACGAGCAGGATCGGCAGGTCACCAGAGATCCCGAACTTCCAGAGGTCCCGCTGGCCGCAACGGTTGGTCGCAACGGCGTCGATATCGCGCAGGCGCATGTCGCCTGAGATCAGGCGGCCGCCGAGGCGCTGGAAGGTCACGCTGTCGTCGATCGTCAGGCCCATGTGCCGCAACTCGATCTGGCTGTGAGTGCCGGCCAGCGCGATCTGGCCGCGCGACCGCGCGCCGATCGTGGTACTTCTCGATCAGCTGGAGCGCGCGCTCTTCGTTCTCGGCAAACCCGGTCGTGAAGGTGACGCGGGCGGTCGCGCCTGGCCCCAATCGAATGGGATGGCGAAGGCTGACGATGGGGTCGAGGACCGGGCCGGTCGTGTTCGAAAGTGCGGCGGTGCTCTCGAGGGCACGAGGACGGTCGATCGTGCCGCCACGGCCGAGGAATCGGGCGCGATCGGTTTCGAACTGCGTCGGGGCGGCGCCGCGCCCACGTCCGCTCAGGACGTGAACCAGATACGGTCGATCGTTTCCGGAGCGCGGCCGGCGCACGGCGATCAGAGCATCCCGCTCGGGTACGCTGCGTGTTTCGATGAACAGGTTGCTGAACGCCGGGTGGGCAAGGTCTGAATCGGCCGGCGCCAGCACGACCTCGGAGTAGCTGGTGAGATCCAGCCGGCGCGGCGTCGTGCCGAGGTTGGTGATCGAGACCCGCCTCAATTCCGCATCGTCTTCCGGCGACACGACGATCTCGGTGCGCGTTTCGATCGTGCCGTCGACCCGGCGAAACACGACGCGGTCGGGCGCCATGGTGCACTCGTATTCGTCCGGCTCGTGACTGGTCGGCAGGTAGGCGGTCGACCAGACCTTGCCGGAGTCGAGATCGCGGACGTAGCAGAAGGCGCCCCATCCCCCGGTCGTGACGTCCTCGTGCCAGCGCGTCATCGCGATCTGCTGGCGGCGGTTGTAGCCCGCGCCGGCGTTGGTGATCATGGCGACGTAGGAGCCGTTCGAGAGCAGGTGCGGCCTGGGGCTGAGGGTGTGTGGCGTCGTATAGGCACGGGCCGTCGCGCCGTGCACGGCACGCGCGGAGGGGACGTGATCGGCCAGCTCGATCGGCGGATTCTTGAGCGGCACCTGGTGCGGGATGCGTTCCTGCAGCAGCAGGTCCGCGGCCTGGACGCGCGGCTCGGCATGGAACCGCCGCTGCATCGGGAAGTCGTGCAGGGCGTTGTCGAGCGAGACGAGAATCATGCCCTGGTGATGCGCCATGAAGGTCGGCAGCACGACGCCACGAGCCGGACCATCAGGGGCTCGACCGGGCGTGAAGTCCATGGCTTCGTAGAACCCGTAACGGCCCGAGAGGCCGAGCTTCCTCATGCGCTCGAGGTTGTGGACGACATCGACGGCCACCAGGGGCGTGGCCAGGATGCTCGCGTAAGGCGCGATCACCAGGTCTTCGGCGAGACCGCGCTTGAGGCCGAGCCCCGGCACGCCGAAGGCGCGGTATTGATAATTCCGCTCGATGTCCTGTGCGTTGTAGGCGGATTCGGAAATGCCCCACGGCACCCTGCGGCTGGCGCCGTACTCCATCTGCCGGTCGATCACTGCCCGGTAGGTCTCATCCAGCAGCGTCCCGGGATACGCCCGCATCACGAGCAGGGGCATGAAGTACTCGAACATCGACGCGCTCCACGACAGCAGCGCGCGCGCCCGTCCCGTCGGCGTCAGGGAACGCCCGAGTTTGAACCAGTGTTCGTGCGAGACCTGGCCGGTCGCAATCGCGACGAAGCTGGCGAGCCTCGCCTCCGATCCAAGCGCATCGTAGAAGGAGGAATCGAGCCGGCCGTCGGTCGCGTTGTAGCCGATCGAAAACAGCCGGCGGCCGCGATCGAAGAGGAATCCAAAGTCCATCTCTTCGACCAGCTCGTCGGCGATCTCGGCGAGACGCTCGGCGCGGTCGGTGACCGCGGCACGTTCCTCGTCGGTGGCCGCCAGGTCGGCGCGCCGCTGGGCGAGCGCGACAGAGACGCGATCCAGCCACAGCGTCGCGGCGGCGATGTCGGACTCTTCACCGGCGGCGGCCGCGGCGTCGGCGGTGTTCTGCACCAGGACGGCGATCTCGGTGAGGCACTCGTCGATGCGATCGAACCGCGCCAGCCACTCGTCATCGGCCGCGGCCGGCGGCGGCTCGGCAAGCAGCGTCCGCAACGCGGCCATCTGCGCGGCGAGCGCGCTGCCGGCATGCGAATCGAGCACCCCGGTCGCCTTCGCCAGGCAGTCCTCGGCGAGCAGCACCGCATCGAGCATCCCGTCGAACGCGCGGCGGTCGAGTCGCGGCGTCTCGGCGAGTTGCAGCAGCCCACTGCGCGCGGCCAGCAAGTACCCGGCGAGATTGCCGCTGTCGACGGTGGACACGTAGGTCGGCAGTAGTGCGGCCAGCGTCCTCGTCTCGTACCAGTTGTAGAAGTGGCCGCGGTAGCGCGGCAGCCTGAGAAGCGTGGCGAAGGTCGGCTCGAGACGATCGACGACCCCCGAGGCGCTGATGTAGCCGAAATCATGCGCCGCAAAGGTCGAGAGCAGTTGCAGGCCGATGTTGGTTGGCGAGGTGCGATGCGCGATCAGGTCATCGCGGTTCTTCTGCCAGTTGTCGGGAATGAGCCAGTGATCCGCCGGCGTGAGCAGGTCCTCGAAGAACAGCCAGGTCCGGCGGGCGACCTTGCGCAGGGTGGCCCGATGCTCATCGCTGACCGGCTGTTGATTGGACGGCAGCGGCCGGCCGGTCGCATACACGATCGCCGGTGACGCCATCCAGAGGACGATGAGCGGTAACGCCAGCAGCAGGTGGATCGGCGCGACCAGCCCGACCAGCACCAGGGTCGCGAGCGCCATCGCCGGCGCCGCCCACATCGAGCGCAGCACGTGCCGCGGCGTCCGCGTCAGGCCGGCCAGCCGGTCGGCGGTCATCCACTCCAGCATCCGCTTGCGGCTGAAGAGGATGCGCCAGGCGGTGCGGAGCACGGCATCGCCCATCAGCCAGGCCTGGTGCGGGAGCAGCATCGCCCACATCAACGACTGGCGGGCGCTGGCGACGACGTTCACATGCTCGGCGGCGACGTGCATCTTGATCGGCACACCGCGGACGCGGCTCGACAGCGAGCGGCCGATCTGCGCGTAGGCAGGAAAGGCCAGAACGAGCAACGCGAGCACCGTCCAGAGCAGCGCGGACCCGGGCAGGACCGTCCAGCCCGCCAGCAGCAGGACCATCAGCGCCGGGGCGAGCAGGCTGCGGCGCAGGTTGTCGAGGATCTTCCAGCGCGCGATGACGGGAAGCGCGTTGCGAACCGTCCGCCCGGTCTCGTCCGGCACTGTCGGCCAGAGCCAGCGCGCGATCTGCCAGTCGCCGCGGACCCAGCGGTGCTGGCGCGCGGCGAAAGACAGGTAGTGGCTGGGATAGTCATCGACGAGGTGGATGTCGGTCGTCAGCCCGGCGCGTGCATACGAGCCTTCGAACAGGTCATGGCTGAGGATCGTGTTCTCGGGGACGCGGTTCTCGAGCGATGCCTCGAAGGCGTCGACGTCGTAGATGCCTTTCCCGACGTAACTCCCCTCGTGGAACAGGTCCTGGTAGACGTCCGAGACAGCCGTCGTGTACGGATCGACGCCGACGTGACCGGAGAACACCTTCGCAAACACCGAGCGGTTCGCGCTGACGAGATCCACGCCTACACGGGGTTGAAGGACGCCGTATCCCTCGACGACCCGCCCCACCTTCGGGTCGAAGCGGGGAAGGTTCAGTGGATGCGCGAGGGTACCGACCAGGCGCTGCGCGGCATCAATCGGAAGCTGGGTATCGGAATCGAGCGTGATGACGAAACGGATCGACGGCAGGATCGCCAGAACGCCGTGGCACTCGATGAAGGTGGTGTCGGTGGCGCCGCGGAGCAGCCGGTTGAATTCGACCAGCTTGCCGCGCTTACGCTCCCACCCCATCCAGCGGCCCTCGCCCGCATTCCACCGCCGGCCGCGATGAAGGAGGAAGAATCGCGTCGCGCCATAGCGCGAGTTCAGCTCGTCGATGCCGGCGCGCGCATGCCGCACGATCTCGTCATCCTCGGGCTTCGACTCCGCGGATGCGTCCACGAAGTCGGTCAACAGCGCGAAGTGGAGGTTGTCGTCGCGGTTGCCGAGAAAGCGCACTTCGAGGTCGTCAATCAGGCTGTCGACCCGGCTCGTGGACTCCAGCATCGCCGGGATCACCACCATCGTCCGGAGCGACGCCGGGATGCCGTCCTTGAGCGCCAGCTTCGGCATCGGCCGCGGCGGAATCTGCGCGGTCACGATCAAGTGCACGAGGTTGATGACGAGTTCGCTCACCGGGATCAGCACCACGCAGCGCGAGCAGGACCAGTTGCCAGGTGCTGGCCCCCTGGCGGTGCCCATACAGCAGCAGGCTGGCCACGCAAGAGTGCGAGCAGGCCGAAGATGGTGCCGAGATAGCCGAACGCCGGGTGCGCGAAGATGAAGCGAGCCGTCCGCTCGCGAAACGTCGGCGAATAGTCGATGTCGCGCTCCAGCTCGAAGCGGCCGCGCGAGATCAGGTAGTAGCCGATGTGGTGCCTGCGATCCTGGTCCGGATACTGGATCTTCGCCGCCGCCGCTTCGGCAATCACGCGCTGCGCTACCGTTGTCTCGGGCTGGCGCGCGCGCTTCGCGATCCCCTCGATGGCGTGCCGATAGCGATCCCGGGTCGGGAAGTCCATGAGCGGGTAGGCGCCCGCCGGGTCCTCGTGCAGGATGCGTTCGACGACGCTGGAGCGTTCGAAGAAGAGCGTCCAGTCGATCGCCGACACCAGGCGCATGCTGGTGATGACGTTGCCGATCGCGAGTTGATCGGCCGCCTCGCGCTGGTGCTCGAGACGCAGCATCTCGTCGGCCGAGTCGCCACGTTCCTCGAGGGCCGCATGCAGCGTCTGCCAGGTGGCCGCGGCCGAGACCGGCTGGTCGCGAAGCCACTGCAGGAGTTCGACCACGAAGGCGGCCGACAACCCGCCGTCCGGCAGCTGGCCTTCGCCCATGAGGCGTGCGACCTCCTCAGGTGAGAGAGGTCCGGCCGACAGCCGCTCGTGCCACGCGCGCGCCCTCTCGCGGTGATGGCGGGCTTCCACGACGCCGTCGGCAAGACGCTCGAGCTCTTCGAGGAGCGCCAGCCGCACCATGATCGGGACCGCCCACGTCTCGCCGATCGAGAGCGGCGAGGTCCGCTGGTACGCGACGGCGAATTCGATGATGGCCTCGAGGTCGACGCGACCGGCCGTGTGTTCGATCAATTCCCGCGCGAGGAGGTAGACGCGCGGATAGCCGCGGAATGGACCCTCTGCCAGCTTCGGCAGCTCGAGGTAGTACTTGCGCGGCAGGTGCTGCCGGACTTCGCGGACCTGGTCCTGCACGACATGGTGGTTGTCGCGCAGCCATTCTTCGGCACCGACACTGTGCTTGTCCGTGCGCGCGGCGGCCGACAGGGCCATGTAGGTCGCATCGAGCCGGTCTGAGCTGCGATCGAGTTGCGGGAGCAGCGGACGGGCGCGCCGTGGGTTTGAAGAAAGCGTGTGCGTCGCCGCGATCCGCGCGGCATGAGCTTCAAGCTGGTCGGGTGTGAAGAGTTCCGGCGGCGGTGTTCCCGGCGGGCGGGCAGGCGAGGTCACGAACATTCATTATGCCTCCACCGGGGCCACCTGCGACGTGCGGCGTGCGACGTGCGGTGTGCGACGTGCGGTGCCACGTGCGGTGTGCGACGTGCGGTGCCACGTGCGACGTGCGGCGTGCTGCAGCTCATCGGTCTGGTCCTCGCGCTCGGGGCAGTCCCACCTAATCTTTGCGAGGCCTTACAGGCTCCGTGCCGAGCGCCTCGTCGTCGGACCACTGCCGGAACGTGGCGCGCTCGGAACCAAACGAGACCTCGGCGCCGTCTAGTAGGTGATGCGGACCGTTCAGCTGCGTGCCGTCAACGAAAGTACCGTTGCGGCTGCCGAGATCGACGATCGTGACACCGTCTGGCGACACGGTGATCTTCGCGTGGCTGCGCGACACGCTGGCGGCATTGATCCAGATCGCGCTGGCGGGGTGGCGTCCGACGATGTTGTCGCCTTCGCGGAGCGGGAGCGGCGTGTCGTGCCACGTCAGCCACCAGCGCGGGTAAAGGCCTTTCGGTTCCGCCACGGCCGGGCGATCGAGATCCTCGGCCTCCGCGGCGAACCTGTAACCGCGCCGGGAGACGGTGACGACCAGCGCTGGCGATTTCGAATCGTCGCCGAGCGCCTTCCGCACTTCTCCAATCGCGATGGCGAGATTGGCTTCCTCGACCACCTTGCCGGGCCAGACCTCGTCGAGCAGCACTTCCTTGCTGACAACGTTCGGGCGGCGCGCGACCAGGATCTCGAGCAGGTCGAACGCCTTGGGTGAGAGGTGCACACTTTCGCGCCCTTTGAGCAGCGCCTGCGCCCCGGAATCGAGCGTGAAGGGGCCGAAGCGGACCTTCATCGGCGCGGCACCTGCCGAATCCTTATCAAACCCTTGAGACTTTGCGGCACGGTCCGATCATAGTATCCGCAGGCGAGCGGCAGAAGGAGTGGTCAATGGCGGCGGCAGTGAAGGTACCGAGCGGCGTAACGATCTGGAACGCGATGCGTGACGAGTTGCTGATGAACATGTATCAGCTGCCGTTTACGACGCTGCCGCCGACGATCTTCCATGTCTACCTGCACCCGGCGGATTTCGACCGGATCGAAGGCATTGTCCCGCGCATCATCTCGGAGCTGCAGAAGGCGCTGACGGAGGAAGTACGCAAGATCAACGAAGGCCGGGCCCGTCCGGCCGGCATGCTCTCGCGACTGATCGAACACGAAGAAGCCGGGCCGATCGAAGTGCCGGCGACGGGTTGGGACGTCCATATCCACGCCGACCGCAACGACGGCCTCAAGCCCGGCGACCTGGGCATCGAGTCGATGCTGCCGCTGCCGGCACCGGTGGAGTTCGGCGGGCCTCCGACGACCAGGATCGTCAAGTCGGTGGTCACCGGCACCGGGCGCAGCAGCACGACGATCGAGGTCCAGCAGCCGGCGCCGCCGCCACGCACCGGCACCGATCACAGCACCACCGAACGCGCCACCCTCCGCTATCAGGATGAACAGGGGCCTCACGTGTTCAGCATGCGGAAAGACACGCTGTCGGTCGGCCGCGGCGGCAGTGCGGTCTGGGTCGACGTCCAGGTGGTGACGACAACCAAGGTGTCGCGGGAGCACTTCCGGTTGCGCCGTGACGCGAGCGGGGCGTTCTTCATCCAGGACTTGAGTGCCTGGGGCACGTCGGTCAATGGCGAACCGCTGCCGCCGGCAATCCCCGGGCAGGACGGCGTGCTTCAGCCCGGCGCCGAACGGCCGCTGGCGTCCCTGGCTCGCATCGAGCTCGCCGACGCGCTCGTCGTCGAATTCGAAGCGCCCGAGGGGCTGCGCACCGAAGCGCGGAGACAGGCGTGACCTGGCTGTACTTGCTGCACTTCGTCTTCCTCGCCGGCCTTGTCGCCTCGGCGGTGGCGCTGATCGCACTCGCGCGAGTACACGACCGTGAGTGACGCGAGTTCACGACCGTGAATGAAATGCCCCGTCCGTCATCCGACCTCCTGCGCGGCGCCGCCTGCACCGATCCCGGCCGCGTCCGCACCAACAACGAGGACCTGCCGATCCTCGATGCCGCGCGCGGCATTTTCGGCGTGATCGATGGCGTCGGCGGGGAGGCCGGCGGCGAAGTCGCAGCCGCCACTGCCCATGACGTCATCCTTCAGCGTCTGGCGCGGCCGGTCGGTACGACCGCCGACCGTGTGCGCGAAGCCATCGCCATTGCCAACAACGAGATCTTCAAGCGCGCGCAGGATAATGCCGGGCTCCACGGCATGGCGTGCGTCATCACGCTGGCGATCGTGGCGGACGGGCGGCTGACGGTCGGGCACGTCGGCGACTCCAGGCTCTACAAGATCCGCCACGACGGGATCCGCAAGCTGACGCGCGACCACTCCCCGGTAGGTGAGCGGGAAGATGCCGGCGAGCTCAGCGAAGTGGACGCGATGCGGCATCCTCGCCGCAACGAGGTCTTCCGCGACGTCGGCAGCACCTATCGCGACAAGGACGAACAGGAGTTCGTGGACATCATCGAGGAGTCGCTCGAACGCGACAGCGCCATCCTCGTCTGCTCCGACGGCCTGAGCGACATGCTCACCGCGTCGGCGATCGCGCACATCGTCCGCCAGCATGCCGGCGATCCCGCCCGGGCGGTCGAGGCTCTCGTGGCTGCGGCCAACGATGCCGGCGGTAAAGACAACGTTACGGCCGTCTATGCCGAGGGACCGCTCTTTGCGAGCGCCGTCGGCGGCGAACGCGTCAACGCGCTGACGCCGACCGAACCGCCGCCCGGTGTGGCTAATGGACCTGTCGTTGCTCCTGTTGCGCCGGGGGCTGTACGGCGGGCTGGCCGCTCGATCATCAACAGCCGGTCGGTCTGGTTCGTGCTCGGACTGCTGCTCGGGATCGTCGGTGCGCTCGGGCTGACGTTGTACGTGGCGCGAACCCAGGTTCCAGCGCCGCAGACGCTGGTGGTGTCGCCGGCGGAGGGCGCGCCGTTTGCGACGATCGGTGCCGCCATGGCGGTCGCGCAGCCTGGCGACATCGTGCGCGTTGAACCCGGAGACTACGCCGAGCAGGTCGTGGTCGCCGACGGTGTGGATCTCATCGCACGCACGTCCGGCACAGTGACAATCAGCCGCCCGCCGGCGTTGGAGCCGACGCTCGCCGGCCTTCTCGCAGGCGGAACCCAACCAGTGCGGATCACGGGCCTGAGAATCACGTCAGACGCCGCGGCACCTGCCGACACGGCCGTCATCATCGCGGGCCCGGGCATCATCCTGGAGCTGATCGACATCAGCGGCCCGTTTGCCCGTGCGATCGCGGTCGAGCCGACCGGTTCCGTCAGCCTGCAGGGGAGCCGGGTGGGTGTCACGGGCGCCATTCTCTCGGTGGCAGACGGCGCGCAGGTGACCTTCGTCAACAACATCTTCGTCCGCGCCGGGACCTCGGTCGAGTTGCCGATCACGATTGGGCCGAATTCACGGCTGACCCTCACCGGGAACCTGTTTTCGGGCTTCAACCCTGAGATCGTGCGCGGCGTCGCCGAGGCGAGACGCAAGGAACTCCTCACGGGCAACATCGTCGTCGCGCCGCCGGCGCCGGCCCCACGCCGGGCTCCCGAGAGGCGTCGCTGATGGCGCGCGAGGACTTTCAGATCATTGGTTCGAAGCCGATCGGCCGGGGCGCCTTCGGAACAGTCTTTGCCGCTAAGCGCATCAGCGATGACGCTCCCGTCGCGCTGAAGATCGTCCTGCATAGCGGAGAGTGGGGGCCTGAGCGAATCGAGGCTGAACGCAAGGGCGCCATCCTGCAGGAGCGCTTTGCGAAAACGCACGGGATGGTGCCGGAGGTCTACGACTGCGGCCTCGACGGCGACGACTTCTACATCGCGATGGCGTTCGTGGACGGGCCCTCGCTCGAGAGCCAGTTGCGGCAGGGATCACTCTGCCCTGAGGAGGCGGCAGGGCACGCCCTGTGGTTGTGCGGGTTTCTAGAGAAGGCGCACGCTTTCTCCGGTGTCGTGGACGGCAAACCCTACCGCGTCGTCCACACGGACTTGAAGCCGGCCCACCTGATGATCTCGACGTCAGGCGAGCGGAGGGTTCTCGATTTCGGTATCGCGAAAGCACTCGAGGAAAGCCGCGAGCTCGGCACCGACATTGGCCGGACGATCGCGTACGCGGCTCCGGAGCGACTCATCTCCGACCAGGTGAACCCGCACGCGGACTTCTGGTCCCTCGGCGTGATGCTCTACGAGATGGTCTGCGGGCACCGGCCGTATCCGCATCTCGAAGGACCGCGCTTCCGGCGCGAGCTCGAACATGCGATTACGTCCAACGCGCAGCGGGCGCCACTGCCGCAGTCGTGCCCCGCGGGGCTGAAGGCGATCATCAACAAGCTGCTGGCGTTCCAGGTCGAGCACCGCTACCCGAGCGCCGAGGCTATCCGTGCCGACCTGGAGGCATTCCTGCGCGGCGATGTGCCGAATGCCATTGCGATCTACGAAACGCCGGCGACAACACCGGTGAAGAGGCCTGTTGCGTCACCCAGCGTTGGAGTGGACGCCTCCCCGGCTACGACACCCCGGCCGGCGCCCAGGGCCGTTGCCTACACGACACCTGCAACTACACCCCGCGCTGTGCGCGACGTTCCGGCGACCGACGTCCGGCCGAGACCCGTCGCGGAAACCGTCGACGACAGCGCTGGCGCCGTGGACGCGGAACCGGCGACCGCTGTGCCGGTCAAACGTCGATCGGTCATCCGTCACTTCTTCAGGACGATTGCGATGACTGTCGTCGTGTTCATCGTCGCGACAGAAGGTGTCGCCTGGCTGTTCGCGGAACGTTTCCGCGAGACGATGGCGACGGTCGATGAGCGGACGGTGACGGACCGCCGGCTCGCGTACGCGGGAGTGGATCGCTGGGCATTGCTGGATATCGGACTTCGGCTTCGGGTCCACGCGCGGTTGCTGCCGGCCCTCATCGCCGTGGGCGACCGCGTCATCGCCGACTACCGCCGCGAAGAGCCCTCGATGGGGCCGGCCGAATGGACGGAGGCGTATCGCGCCCTGACATGGGCGCGCGAGTTGTCGTCGAGGGCGACCCTCCTTCGCAGCAAGCAGTTGACCGCCGAAGGACACGTGATGCGTTTCGCGGCCCAGACCGAGGCGCGGGGGAGTCGCGCCACGCTCCTCGCTGAAGCAGCCGTGGCGAAATTTCGCGAAGCCGCCGCGGCCGATCCGGCGTCGCTCGATCCCTATCTCGGCATGGCCCGTCTGCAGGTGTATTCGTTGTTCGACGTCGATGCCGCCGCGGCCTCTATCGAGGCAGCCAAGGCGCGGGGCTATACGACAGGCCGCCGCGAGGCGGCATTGCTCGGTGACGGCTACCTTCGCCGTGGCCTGGGCACGCGCCGTAACGCCGCCGTTCTGACCGGCGAACAGAAATGGCGCGAGCTCACGAACGCGCGGGCGGACTTCGAGCGTTGCGTCGTGTTGTTCGACCCGATCGTCGCCTTCGGCAACGCCGCCGCGAATCTCGAGCGCTGCAAAGCACAGCTCGTGCAGGTCGAGCGACTGCTCGACGACCCATCCAAGGAGTCATAGACGCGATGCGCGTGATCTCGCCAGCTGCCGCCACCCGTATCAGGCCGGAGGTGCGCCGATCGAGGGCTGTGAACCTCGAGTTCGCCGGCATGATCGCGGCCTCATTGATCGTCGCCTTTGGCATCGCGCTCGTGTTTGCTGGAAAGCTCGGGCGGATCGGCGAGGATGGCCCGGTCGAGAAACTCGTATCCCTGCACTCGCTGGGTGGACCCCAGGTCATCGAGCCGTTGCTGACGATGTTCCCGTCCGCGCACGAGCGCCAGGTCGTGGCCCGGCTGATTTCGCAGCGGGCCGAGACGCCACCGCGACTCGAGCACGTTGGCGGCCTGGCGGCGGTGACTCTTGATGCCGCCACTGTGAAGGCCGATCGTCGTCTGGTGGTTTTGAACGAGCGGCTCGGGCGCCGGCCCGGCGCGACGAGTATTGCCGTCCTGACACCGTCCGACATCTCTGCGCTCAAGCCGCACCTCGCCGTCCGCAGCCAGAAGGAATTCTCGCAGTGGTCGATGCTCGCGTCCGGATCGTTGCTGGCGGTCTTCTGGCTCGTCCACCTGGTCCGCCGGTGGCGCCGCAGAGACGATGATCCGGTGCTCGTGCCGGCGGTGCTGTTGCTGTGCGGGATCGGCGTCATGGCGATGCTCGGGTTGCGCGATCCGCTGCGCGACACGATGGCGGCGAACGTGTTTGTCGGCGGCGTCGCGGCGGGCCTCTTCGTCCTGTTGCTCGCGGCGGAGTTCGACTACGAAGCGTCACCGCTGCGTCGGGCAATCATTCTTCCTCTCGCGGCGGCACTGGGGCTCGCAATGGCGCTGCTTCTCTTCGGCAGCGGCCCAGGATCGAGCGGTGTGAAGGTCAACCTGCTCGGCGTGCAGCCGGTCGAGGCGATCAGGCTGCTGGTCGTGTTCGCGCTCGCGGCGTACTTCGGACGGCGCATCGAACTGCTCCGCGCCCTGTCGCAACCGGCAACCGCGGAGCGTCCGTGGCTTCGCTACTTCCGCGTGCCGCGCTGGAAGGACGTGCGTCCGATCTTCGTGAGCATGGGGCTCGTGCTGGCGTTCTTCTTCTTCCAGAAGGACCTCGGCCCCGCGCTCGTCCTCACGTGCGTGTTCCTTGCGCTCTACGGCATCGGCCGCGGCCACGTCGCGTTCGTGCTGACAGGTTTCGGGCTGCTGCTTGGCGGCTTCGCGCTCGCATACCTGATCGGGGAGCCCGCAACCGTACGGCAGCGGGTGCTGATCTGGGCAGACCCGTGGAACAACGGCGTCCCTGGCGGCAACCAGATCGCCCACGGGCTGTGGGCGCTCTCGACCGGTGGGGCGTGGGGCAGTGGCCCCGGCCTGGGCAATCCGCAGATGGTGCCGGCCGGACACACCGACTTCGTCCTGGCGGCGGTCGGCGAAGAACTCGGGTTCATCGGGCTCGGCGCCATCGTGCTGCTCTACGGGATCCTCGGGTGGCGCTGCCTTCGCGTCGCCCTCCGCGCCCCCGGTGACTACTCGGCCTTCCTCGCCATCGGCGTGGCCCTCGGGCTCGTCGTCCAGGCACTCGTGATCGCCGGAGGCCTCCTCGGCCTCGTCACCACTCTCTGGTGTCGTCACCCCGTTTTTGAGTTACGGCCGGTCATCGATGCTGGCCAACTGCTTTGCCGTTGGCGTCGTGCTGGCGATTGCACAGCGACGAGGTCCGCAGCGCGAGCACCTGCGCGCGCCCGTCAAGACGCTCGCGGGCGTGCTCCTGACCGCCGGTCTCGTGGTGCTCGGACGCGGGGCGTGGATCCAGGTCGTGCGGGCCGACGATGTGGCGGCGGCGGCGAGCGTGTCGGAGCAGGCGGATGGCGGCTATCGCTTCGAACACAATCCCCGCCTGCTCGCGGCGGCGCGGAGCCTCGTGCGCGGCACGATCTACGATCGCAACGGCCTGCCGCTCGCGACCAGCCGTCCGGATGAGATCGCGTCGATGAGCACGATCTATCGTGCGTCGGGGATCGCGCCGGCGAGCGACTGTGAGACGGCGCCGACCCGGTGTTACCCGCTCGGCGGGTTCACGTTCCACCTGCTTGGCGACTGGAACGCGCAGACGAACTGGGCGGCGCGCAATTCGTCCTACATCGAGCGCGATAGTGATGCGCAGCTGAAAGGCTACGACGATCACGCCCGCGACGTCGAGGTCGTGAACCCTCGCACCGGCAGACACCACGCCGCCATCTCGCGGGACTACCGCGAGCTGCTGCCGCTCGTTCGCCATCGCTACTGGCTGCGGAGCGCGAAGGCCGAGGCGTTGCGGGCCCGCAACCGCGACGTCCATACCACGATCGACGCGCGCCTCCAGATCCGGGCGTCGGCGGCACTGCGAGACCAGATCGTTGCCGGAAAGAGTGCGCGTGGCGCCGCGGTCGTCATCGACCCGGGCAGTGGCGAACTACTCGCCTCGGTCAGCTACCCGTGGCCGTCACCCGGAGCGAATGATCCCGACGACGCAGAGGCGGCTGAACGCCGAGGTGAGCAACGGCTCGACCGCGCTCGTTACGGTCTCTATCCCCCTGGGTCTGTCTTCAAGCTGCTGATCGCCGGCGCGGCACTGAGGAGCGGTGGCGCGGGCAACACCTACTCGTGCCTGCGCCTGCCTGACGGACGGGTCGGCAACTACGTGCGAGGATCCAGCCGTCCGGTGCGCGATGACCCGATGGACAAGATGCCTCACGGTTCGACCGGGCTGCACGACGGTCTCGTCGTGTCGTGCAATGCCTACTTCGCACAGCTGGCGCAGGAGCTTGGCCCGAAAGCGGTGCTCGACGCCGCGTCCGTGTTTCAGATCGACGTCTCGCGGCCGCAGACGGCCGCGGGGCTGAAAGGCTCGCTGCCCCATGCCGGATACGGGCAGGGGCAGGTCGTCGTGTCGCCTTTGAAGATGGCACGCGTGTCCGGGTCGATTGCGGCAGGCGGGCTCGCGGCTCAGCCTCGCTGGCTGTCTGAGAAGGGCAGTGCGACGGAGCCGCAGCGCTTCCTTGCCACTGCCGACGCCGCGCGCCTCGGCAAGGCGATGCGTGACGTCGTCCTCGACGGCACCGGGCGGGCCGTCAAGGGCAACCGGGTGCCGATTGCCGGCAAGACGGGCACGGCGGAGATTGCCGGTGGCGGCGCCCACTCATGGTTCACCGGCTTTGCGCCGTACGGCGGCACCGGGCCGCAGATCGCATTCGCGGTGCTCGTTGAGAATGCCGGCTACGGCGCGCGGGCCGCCGCACCGGTCGCCGGTGAGCTGGTCACGGCCGCGAAAGAGTTCGGGTTGATCAAATGAGGGAGGAGCACGTGAGCGCACGTCTGCGGAACATCGGCCGCGATCTTCAGTCGAAGCTGAAGGAGTTCTTCGAGAATCCGCTCGATGCCGGCGCGACCCCGCTGGAACTGTTCCAGGCCGCGCTCGAGGATCTCGAGCGGCGGGTTCATCCGGCAGGTCGGGGACGAAAGACGTTCCCCTACGACCGCGTCGTCGTCCACATCAGGCAGGACGGTGCCGATGAAGCTGCCATCCGCGTCGTGTTCCGCGACCTGGAAGCGCGACTGCGGGAGCGGCTCGCCGAACTGAATTGCGAAGCGCCGGCGGCCATCGACACCAGCGTCGTGCTGGGTGATAGTGCCGAGCCGACCGGAACCAGCATTCGCGTCGAGGTGTTCGGCGCGGCCGACGAGCAGCCAGAATCAGCGGCGGCGGTCGTCCGGCCAACCATCAAGCTCACGGTGGTCAAAGGGCAGTGCGCGGAGCCGGAGTACGTGTTTGACGAGCCGGTGATTGCGATCGGGCGGACGGCCGAGCCTACCGATGCGCTCGGGCAGGTGCGGTACAACCACATCGCGTTCCTCGAGGCGCGTGACGGTGTCAACGAGACCGTTGGCCGGGCCCATGCGCGGCTGCAGTTTGATCCTGGCTCAGGGAGTTATGTGCTCTACAACGAGAGCAGCAGCAACCCGACCTCGATCATCCGCGGCGGACGAGCCATCCGCGTGGCACCGCGGGATCCACGCGGTGTGCGCGTGATAGCGGGCGATCAGCTGCAGCTCGGGCGCGCCCTGCTGCGGGTGGCGTTCGAGTAAGGCAGGACGGTCGTCAACTCCAAACTCCAAACGCCAAACTCCAAAATCTCGGCTTAGCCGAACGACTCCGTGAGCCTTTGGAGTTTGAAGTTTGGAGTTTGAAGTTGTCCCCTAGCAGGACTTGCAGCGGTGGTTGTTCTTCGCGCCCAGCTTTGCGAGCAGGGCCATCGTCTCGGGAAATGGCTGGATGCGCTGGACCGGGCCATTGGCCATGTCGAGCGTGGTCTCACCGGCACGGTTGACCGCCATGACGTCCGCACCCTTCGACACGAGGTAGAGGATCACTTCGTTGTCACCCCGGGCGGCGGCGTGGTGGAGCGCGGTATTGCCGTCGTGGTCCCTGGCGTTCACGTCCGCGCCCAGTTCCTCGACCAGGTACTTGATCGCCGGCATCCATCCGCTCGGCGCATTGCGATGCGAGTTCGCCGCATAGCCCTCGCCGTATCCCACACCTGAAGCCGCGTGCAGCGGTGGCACGCCGAAGCCACCGGTCGGAATGGCGGGAAGCGCGGAGACGTCGGTGACGCCCTCGCGGGCGCCGGCGTCGCCGGTGCGCGGACGTCCGGCCGGCTTGATCGTGGGGATGTTCGGATCCGCGCCGTGGGCGACCAGCAGCCGCATCGCTTCGACGTCACTCGCGTATGCGGCGCGCCAGAACGGGGTCGCGCCGATCTCGTCCACACCCGAGAGATCGAAGTTGTAGCCCGAGTACCAGACCTTCTTCTTCAAGCGGGCGTTGACGTCGACGCCGCGTTCGATCAGCGCCCGCATCATGTCGACGTGCGAGAGCGCCTGCTGCGTGTAGGCGCGCGGCTGCGGGTACAGGGTCTTGGGCGCCCACTGGACGTTCAGGACGGCATACAGGGGCGTGACGCCGTTGTCGCTGGCGCGACGAGGATCGGCGCCGCGATCGAGCAGCGTCCTGGCCAGATCGAAGTGCCCGTTGATGATCGCCATCAACAGCGGGCTGGTGTTGTCGCCCGTGACCTGGTTGACGTCGGCGCCGCTTGCGAGCAGCAGTGCCGCTCCGTCAGCAAATCCCTGCCGCACGGCGAAATGCAGCGGCGCGAGGCCGCCCTGCGCACTGACGAGTTCGGCGAAGCGGAACTGCCGCGTGAGCCCCGCCACGTCGGGTCCGCCGGCACCACGCCCGCCGCGCCCGGTCGTGGGGGCGCCAGGCGCCGCAGCGCCGGGCGCCGCCGTCGCACGCGCACCCGGCGTTGCCTGGATGGTCGCGCTCGTGCCCCGGCTCGCCGTCGCGCGCTGGCCCTGCTGCGAGCGCAGAAACTCCTCTTCATCGGGGTTGGTCTGCGGCTTGAGGTCGACGATCTTCGTTGCCGCCTTGACGTCCGCGCCGGCCGCGATCAGGAGCTTCATCGCCTGCAGCCGATTCGCGGCCGCGGCGAACATCAGCGCCGTCTCCTGGCGCGAGGGCTCCTTGGCGTGGACGTCGGCGCCTGCGTCGAGGAGCGCCTTGACCGCCTCCGCCCGTCCGGACGCCGCCGCAAGCATCAGGGCCGTGGCGCCCTGCGTCGTTGCGCTCTTGGCGTCGGCGCCCGCCTTGATCAGGGCTTCGATCACCGGCGCATGGCCGGCCTGGCTGGCCAGCAGCAGCGGCGTATAGCCGCCGAGCCTGGTCGTCGCGCGCACGTTGCCGCCGGCAAACAGCAGCATGCGCACCGTGTCGATCGCTCCCTGCCGGGCCGCCCAGTGGAGCGCCGTCATGCCGTCGCCCTGCGCCGCGTTGACGTCGGCGCCATCCTTCAGCAGGGCTGCGGACCACGGCCGCCTCACCGCGCATCGCCGCGTCCGCGACCGCAGACTCGCGGCCGCTGGAACCCAACGCGGCCACAGAAGAAACACAGAAGAAACACAGAAGAAACGCCGGTCCTGACAAGCAAAGCGCCGCTGGACTAGCGGTCGCCTGGTCGATCTTCAACATAAGCATGTCATTACTTAGTTTGCGCTGGGGCCCCACCCCCAGCGCCCTGCCAGCCCTCGCTCAATCGCTCGGGCCGACTTAGTCTGCGCTGGGGCCCCACCCCCAGCGCCTGCCAGCCCTCGCTCATCGCTCAGGCCGCACGTCGCACGTCGCACGTCGCACAGCACGTAGCACGTCGCACGTAGCACAGCACGTCGCACATCGCACGTAGCACCTCGCACGTTTACAACGTCGTCGGGTCGTAGGCCAGGCTGAAGGTCCCGGTGCTGTCGCCGAAGGTCTCGATGTCATTGCGGCCGAGGTCGTGGAGCAGCTGCAGCATCACGTTCGCCATCGGCGTGCCGTCGGGCGCCTTGAGGTGCAGCCCGCCCTTGAGGTGGCCGTTCGCCTTGCCGACGAGGAACAGCGGGCAGCGCTTGTGGTTGTGGACGTTCGAGTTGCCCATCGGCGAACCGTAGACGACGAGGGTCTTGTCGAGCAGGTTGCCGTCGCCTTCCTGGATGCTCTTCAGCTTCTCGAGGAAGTAGGGGACGAGGCTGACGTGGTGCTTGTTGATCTGCGCGAACTGCGCGATCCGGTTCTCGTTCTCGCCGTGGTGCGAGGCGGGATGGAACGGCAGCGCGGCGCCGCTCTGCGGATAGACCCGCGCCGAGCCATCGCGTCCGAGCTTGAATGAGAAGACGCGCGTGATGTCGGCGGCAAACGCGACCGCCTGGAGATCGAACATCAGCCGGACGTGGTCTTCGAACGCGTCCGGGATGCCGATCGGGGCCCCCGGCAGCTCGCGCGGCTCGCCGCTGGCGTTGTAGGCCTCGACCTTCTGGATGCGGCGCTCGATCTCGCGGATGTCTTCGAGGTAGTCGTTCAGGCGGTTGCGATCGGTGGCGCCGAGGTCCTTCGAGATCCGCCGGACCTCCTGCGTGACCCAGTCGAGGATGCTGCGATCGGTGCGCCGGTTGGCGGCGCGCTGCTCCGGCGTGGCGCCAACGCCGAACAGCTGGTCGAACGCGGCGCGCGGATCCCGCACCATCGGCAGCGGTGTGGTCGGCGCCGCCCAGCTGATGGTGTCGGTGTAGACGCAGGCGTAGCCGTAGGCGCAGCCGCCCGACTGGTCCACATTCTCGATGCACAACTGCATCGACGGGATCGGTGTGTCCTGCCCGAACTTCTGCGCGTAGAGCTGGTCCATCGACGGACCGACGTAGACGTCGGAGCCTTCGGTCTGCTTGGGATGGGCCTGCGTCAGGAAGACCGCACTCGACCGGAAGTGATCGCCACCGATCTCGCCGGGGCCGAAGGCCTCGGCGTTCTTGCAGTCGGTGTTGCTGACAATCGTCAGGTAGTCGCGGAACGGCTCGAGCGGGCTGAGGCTGCTCGGCGTCAGGTCGAAGCTGCGGCCGACCGCGGCCGGCGACCACAGGTTCTTCGCGAGCCCGAACTGGGTGCTGCCGGCGGCGCCGTGCACCATCTCGATCGCCGCCAGCCGTGTCTTGCCGGCCGCCGCCGTCTTGGCCAGCACCGTCCGCGCCGGCACCATGGCCTCGAGGAACGGGAGCGCAACCGTCGCGCCGACACCCTTGAGGACCGTTCGCCGGGAGAGGTGCTTCTTGGTCAGATACATTTAGCGTTCTCCCCGCGCGCCCGGCCTGGTGGCCTGGCTCGCGGTAGTGACTTTCGCATCCACGCGGCTCATTTGAAACGCGTGACTCTTCACGATCCCGAGAACAAACGCCGAGAACCGATTGTCCGCACCCGAGGCCGTGCGGACGATCCCGCGGACGGTGGGCATGTCGTTGTGGGTCACGCGACGGCCGAGCGCGTAGGCCATCAGGTTTTCCGTGAAGGTGCGCAGCACCGTCTCGCGGTGCTTCAGCAGCGCGGTCCGCAGTGCCACCGGACCATCCAGCTTGGAACCATCGAACAGCTCGCCGGTCGCGTCGACGGCCACGAAACTGTCCTTGATCCTCCAGGCGCCGGTGACGTCGAAGTGCTCGAGCGCGAGGCCGAGCGGATCGATCACCTTGTGACAGGACGTGCAGGCCGGGCTGGCGCGATGCGCTTCGAGGCGCTCCCGGACCGACAGCAGCCGTGCGCCGGTGGTCGACTTCGTCTCGTTGAGGTCAGGCACGTCCGGCGGCGGCGGTGGCGGCGGGGCACCGAACAGCACCTCGAGCACCCACTTGCCGCGCAGCACCGGGGAGGTCCGATCCGCCACCGACGTCATCGTCAGGATGCTGCCGTGACCGAGCAGGCCCCGGCGATTGGGGTCGGCGAGCGAGACACGCTGGAAGCGCGGCCCGACGACATCGGGGATCCCGTAGTGGCGTGCGAGCCGTCCGTTCACGAAGGTGTAGTCGGCCGTCAGCAACTCGAGCACGTCGCGGTCCTCGCGCACGATGTGTTCGAAGAGCAGCTCGGTTTCGCGCTCCATCGCCTGGGCGAGGGTGTGATCGAAGGACGGATAGAGCAGCGGATCCGGGTGGATCTTGTCGAGGTCCTGCAGCCGCAGCCACTGCGACGCGAATCGCTCCGCGAGCGCGCCCGCGCGCGGATCCGCGAGCATGCGGCGGACCTGCTTCTCGAGCGCCGCCTCGTTCTTCAGGCGGCCCTGGCTGGCCGCCTCGACGAGCTCGGCGTCCGGCGGGCCTGCCCAGAGGAAGAACGACAGCCGGGACGCGAGATCGAGATCGTTGATGCGGTAGGTCTGCCCGGCTTTCACGGCCGACGGCGCTTCTTCCAGGCGCAGGACGAAGTGCGGGCTGGCGAGGATCGCCTGCAGCGCCGTGCGCATGCCCAGCTCGAAGTTCCCGCCCTTGCTGGCCTCGTCATAGAAGCGCAGCAGACCCTCGAGATCCGCGTTGGTGACCGGACGACGATAGGCCTGGCGCGCGAGCGCGGAGATGATGCTGGTGGCGCAGGCGCGGTCTTCGCCGGCCGCCAGCGGACGGCAGGTGAAGATCCGTCGCCTCGTCGGCGTATCGGACACGCCGGTGACCTTCTGCGGTCCGAGCACGGCGACGTCGCGGAGGTGAGGGACGGTGTAGACGCCGGTCGCCGAACCGATCTGCGTGTCGGCGAGCGTCTGTTCGACCGGGGCGAGCAGATCGTCGACAGGGCCGTCGAAGCGCTGGATGAAGGCGGCGGTAACGCGCTGCGGCCCGGCCTTGACGGCAATCGGCGGCGTCTGCAGGTTCATGCCGTTCGGGTCGGCCTCGCTCATGCGCGGATTGATGTCCAGCAACGCGACGCGTTCGCCATTGATCGAGACCTCGACCTGTTCGCCGCGGGTCGTGCTGCCATACAGCTGCCCGGTCGGGATCGAGTGCAGCATCATCCGGAAGGTGTACTCGCCGTCGGCCGGGAAGGTGTGGATGACCGAGACGCCGCCGCGCGTGCCGAACGGCGCGCCTTCGACATGCGTGAGCTGCGCGGCCGTGCGAGGCACGCGGTAGGTCGTGGATCCGGGCGCGGCCTCGGGATCCCCGACGGCGTCGCGGCTGATGCGGCTCGCCGCCCGCAGGTAGCCTTCGAGCACCGTCGCGGAGATCGACTGCACGTCGGCGATGTTGTCGAAGTTGTGGCTGACGGTGTCGGGCGGCAGGAACGCTGAGACATCGACGTCCATGCCGAGCAGGTCCTTGACCGAGTTGGCGTACTCGGCGCGATTCAGACGCTGGAATGTTCGGCTGCCCGGGTTCGGGCGCGTCGCCGCGATCGTGTCGAGCCGCGTTTCGAGCGTCGCGGCGAGCGCCTGCAGCGACTGCGTTGTCAGGGCGGTCCGCCGTCGACGGGCGGCATCATGCCGGCGCGCAGCTTCTTGATCATCTTCTCCGCGATGTCGGCGCTCAGTTCGGCGCGCGCGGGATCGAACTTCTCGAGGGTCAGCCCGCCCTTTTCCTTGTCATTGTCGTGACAAGGCACGCAGAATTCGTTGATGACCGTGCGGGTATCTGACGCAGACCGCACTGACACTGACGATGAGGGTGCGGAGAGCTGACGCTGAGGGTGCGGGAGACTGACGCTGAGGGCCTGCCCGCCGTAGCGCGAAGCGCGAAGGTGGGTGCGGAAGCGTGCGCGGTGCGGGCCACGTCGCGCGCGAGACGACGGTCGTCGTCCAGAGCCCGAGGATCGCCGCTGCGCACAAGACCACCGGCTTTTGCATTGATTGGCGAATAATAAGGCTGTTTGGGATGGCGCCGGTGATTTTTTTGGGCCAGAATGGCCGGGCTCTGGAGGGTGTATGTTCCGTTGCTGTGTGATCTGTGCCGGGCTTGTGGCGGTGTTCCTGAACGTGGCCGATGGGCGCCAGAATCCGCCTGCGCCGGCGGCGAAGGCCGCTGGTGCCGGTGGCAACGACCTCGATTGCCAGCTAACCCGGATGCGTTCATCGGTCAGACCGTCACCGTGACGGCATCTGTTGACCGTCTCATCTCGCCCACGAGCTTCGCGGTCGATCAGGATCCCAAGGCATCCGGCACCGGAGAGGTGCTCGTCCTGGTGGAGGCACTCACGGCCGCCCCCGAGATGAACAGCTACGTGACGGTGATCGGCGAGGTCGTCCGGCATGAGGGCAAGGCCGCCATCCGCGCGACCTCGGTCATCAACGCCGCGATGGTGGACCTTGCGAAGCGACAGGCGGCACGGCGCCGCCCGCCGCCCGCGGCTCCGCTCGATCCGGATGAAGCCGCGTTTGACGCGATCATGAAGCGGATCAACCCGGCCTTCGGCGGGATCCGGCAGGCGGTCGGCGGCCGGCGGCGGAGAAAAGGCCGCCGAGCAGGCCGCGATCCTGAAGCAGGGTTTCACCGAGACGGAAGCGTTCTGGAAGAAGCGCGACAAGGCCGACGCCGTGAAGTGGGCGGGCGAGGCGCGCGCCCACGCCGAGACGCTGGAAGCCGCGGTGACGGCCGGCAAGTGGGACGAGGCGAAGGCTGCCGTCGGCAGTCTGCAGCAGACCTGCTCGGCCTGCCACGGCGCCTACAGGCAGCGCGGCGAGGACGGCTATCGAATCCGATCGGACAAATAGCCATGCGCACCACACTTGCGTCAGCAGCCGTCGGCGTCACGGTCCTCGGAGCGATGATCTTCGCCCAGCCGGCCACGCGCGATCAATCCGATGATCGACCTGCTCCAGCAGAAGAAGCCGGTCTTCGGCCTCTATGCGCCCAGCGTGCCGCGCGCCGGGCGCGGCGCGGATGCACCGGCGGCGCCGGTCAAGACCCCGGCAGACCTGGCGAAGGAAGCGCTCGCCTACGAGCCGTACGACATCCTCTTCAGCGGGTCGATGGAACGGAACTTCGACACCAACTACGGTCCGTTCGCGACGTTCGTCGGAGAGCTGGCGAAATCGCCGGCCCGCCTGAAGCATCCGCTCGTCACCAAGATCCCTCGATCGCCGCCGATCCCGCCAAGGCCATCGACAACATCAGCCGGCAGTTGAACCTCGGCGTCACGACGATCGTGTTCGTCGACGTCGAGAGCGCCGAGGAAGTGCAGCAGGGGCTCGCCGCGATGCGCTTCAAGGCCAACGGGGGCACGCGTCCCGACACCGTCGGCACGGCACCCGCCTACTGGGGCGTGAGCGAGCAGGAGTATCGCGCCAAGGCCGATCTCTGGCCGACTCAATCCCAAGGGCGAACTGGTCAACTGGTCGATCGTCGAGAGCAAAGAAGGCCTGGCAAAGATCCGCGAGATCGCGGCGGTGAAGGGGATCGGCGCGCTGTTCCCCGGCGCCGGCACGCTGCGCGGCGTGTTCACGACGGTCAACCAGGAAGGGCAGCGGATTTTCGACGAAGCCGGTTGGGAGGCCGCCATCCAGCAGGTCCTGTCCGCCTGCAAGGAGTTCAATGTCGCGTGCGGCTACCCTGCCACCGAGAAGGACGTCGAACTGCGCATGAAGCAGGGCTTCAGCGTCTTCATCATCAACTGGGGCGAGGCCGGCTTCCGCACGGTCGAGATCGGAAGGAAGGCGGCGGGGCGCTGACGCCTGCGGCCTCAAGCTACCAGCTTCCAGCTGCCAGCTATCCAGCTAATAGCTAACGGCTGAAAGCTGAGAGCTGAAAGCTGAGAGCTGGTGTCCAACCAGGTATGACGATGCTCGTCCTTGCGCTGACCTGCGCCCTCACTGCCGCGGTTCCGGTTCAGGCTCGTCCAGATCTATCGGGCACCTGGGTCTTCGATCAGGAAAAGACGATGCAGCCGGGCGCCGACGGCCGGATCGTCCTGGCCGCCATGCTCGGCGAGCGGGTGGTCATCCAGCAGACCGACACGTCGATCACTCTGCGGATCACCTTCCAGGGCGACGTCGTGGTGGCGGTCTACGACCTGACCGGCGCCGAGAGCAAGAACGTCTCCCCCGGCGACATCACCGTCCTCTCCCGCGCCGTCTGGAAAGACGGCCGTCTGGTCATCGACTCCACGAGCGAGAGCCTCGAGGGCGGCAAGCCGGTCACGATCAAGACGAAGCGGACGATGTGGATCGACAAGGCGGGCGACCTGATCGTCGAGCGCACGGGTTCTCCGGCGAGCGTGGTGACGCCGAGCCGAAGTGTCTACACGCGCGCGCGGTAACCGCAGAACACGGACGGACCAAACGGACAGAAGGGGGTCAGGCCCCTTAAGGGTAATAACTTGGCTAATCGGATGGCGAGTCGGTGTTACCGGGATCGTCCCAGGTACCAGACTGCCACCACCGGCATCTGCTCCCCATTGGGACTGCGAAATACCGATCAGTCGCTCGCGACCGATGCGTGACGCAAATTCGGCAGCTTCGCCAAGCAGCGTTTCCCATGTCGCCAACGTGTGTCGAAAGAATTTGTATCTGACTGTCAGGTTGGCGGTGCTCATTAGCGGGCGCTCTTTAGCCAAGTACGGAACTGACGCTTGGATTCACAAATGCGCCTCAGGATTCCTTTGTCCCGGTACTTGACCATGAGCGCCCAAACGAAGGCCACGAAAACGATGTTCGTCGCCGGTTCGATCCAGTTGGCCATGAGAACCTCTCTAGGACGGATTTTAGCACCCGGTTCCAAAACGAGCGGCGGGTTCCACATGGGGCGGCAAGGGGAAACCCGAGCCGCCCTTGTACTTTTTGAGGCTGCGTGGTAGGAGGCGCACGGGACTGCTTCCACTAGCCCGGCCGCTCACCCGGCACCAGGCGTCGTCTGCCCTCGAAGAACAGCGATCGCATCGCGTACACCCACCCTCGATCGCCTCGCCGCCTTTTATATTCGGGTTACACGGAATCCAATCGATGATCCGTGCCGTCCGTCAGTTCCGTGTAATCCGTGTCAGGAACTCACGCACCACCTCCCGCACATCGCGGTGTTCGAGGTCCACGGCGGCGTTCATCTTTCGCATCTCGGCGTCTGAGATGCGGCCGGCGAGGCTGCCGAGCGCGCGGCCGATGACGGGGTCGGCCAGGAGGGCCGCGGTGCGGACGAGCGGGATCGCGTCGTAGGGCGGAAAGTAGTGACGCGGATCGGTCAGTGGCGCGAGATCGAGCGAGTCGATGAGCGCGCTGGTGGCGTCGCCGGCGATGACGTCGACCTGGCCGTCGGCGAGAGCGCGGTAGATGAGCGAAAGCTCCATGCCTCGGGGCGGCGTGCCGAAGCGGAGGTCGTACGCCTGCACCAGTCCGGGATAGCCGTCCTGGCGCTGCAGGAACTCGTGGCCGAAACCGGGGGTCCAGCCGGGTGCGAGCCCGTGGATGTCATCAATTGTTCGCAGGTTGCGATCGCGCGCATCGCGTCCGCGTACCAGGATCGTGAAGGTGTTGTTGAATCCGAGCGGCTCCAGCATCGTGATCTGGCGGGCCGCATACAGCTCGCGCGTTCGAGCGAGCGCCTGCTTCGGATCCCGGGGCACGTCTTCGTGGAAGACGGCCGAGACCGCGGTGCCCGTGTATTCGACATAGATGTCGATGTCGCCGGTCCGCAAGCCGGTGTCGCAGACGAACGTGCCGCCAAGATTGAGTTTGCGGATCACGGGCCGGCCCTCTGCCTCGAGGACCTGGGCGACGAGCTCGCCGAGGATCACCTGTTCGGTGAAGTTCTTCGACCCGATCACGATGGGACGCTCGCCGCTTCCCGTCAGCGTGGCGGCACGCGGCAACGATGGCGAGCAGACCGACCGCGACTGCAGCACGGGCGACGGCCGCCTTCGAGAGCCGGGCCCGGGCGAGCCGCCGTTCAACCCACGCGAGGGCACCATCGGCCAGCAGCGCGAGCACCGCGGCCGGTATCGCGCCGGCCAGGATCGTCGTCGCGTCGACCATCGCCAGGCCGCGGAAGATGTATTCGCCGAGACCGCCGGCGCCGATCGCCGCCGCGATCGTGGCGGTGCCGACGCCAATGACCGTCGCCACGCGCACACCCGAAATGATCTGCGGCAGCGCGAGCGGCAGCTCGACGATCCAGAGCCGCTGGCGTCGCGTCATGCCGACGGCGACGCCCGCTTCGAGCACCGCCGGGTCGATCGTGAGCAGTCCCGTCACTGTCGTACGCACGATCGGGAGCAGCGCGTAGAGCGTGAGGGCGACGAGCGCGGTGCGTGAGCCGATGCCGCCGACGAACGGGAGCGGCAGCAGAAACCCGAGCAGCGCGAGGCTCGGGATCGTCTGCGCAATGTTCGCAATGCCGAGGATCGCCCTGCCGGCGCGCGGACGACGGGCCGCCATGATGCCGGCGGGAACGCCGATCGCAACCGCGACGCCGGTCGAGATGGCAACGAGGACGACGTGTTGGCGCAGGAGCGTCACGAGCTCCGTCGCGTGCGTCTGCCAGAAGCGCAGCAGATCCATCATGTCGTGCGCCCCTGTGGCCACGGCGGAAGCGCCGAGAGAAACGCCTTGACGCGTGGATCGGTGGACGCCGCGACGGCTGCCGGCGAATCGCAGATGATCATCCGGCCGGCATCGAGCACGGCCACTCGCCGCGCCAGGCTGAACGCTTCACCCATGTCGTGGGTGACCAGGATCACGGTCGTGCCGAGCGCCGCCTGGATCCGCGCGAACTCCTGCCGTACCTCTGCCCGCGTGATCGGGTCGAGCGCGCCGAAGGGTTCGTCCATCAGGAGCACGTCCGGACCGGCCGCCAGCGCCCGGGCGAGACCGACGCGTTGCCGCTGACCCCCGGAGAGCTCCGACGGCATGCGGGCGTCATATCGTGCCGGCGGGAGGCCCGACCATCTCCAGCAGTTCCGCCGATCGCGCCGAGCCGCGTGCCGCATCCCACCCTTCGAGACGAGGCACGATGCGGACGTTCTCGCCGACGGTGAGATGGGGGAAGAGGCCGACGTCCTGGAAGACGTAACCCGTGCGGCGGCGCAGCTGGATGGCATCCCACTCGCGCGTATCGCGTCCACGCACGAGCACGGCCCCATGCGACGGGATCAGCAGCCGGTTCACGAGCTTGAGGATGGTCGTCTTCCCGGCGCCGCTGCGTCCGACGACCGCGACCACTTCGCCGTCCTCGACCGCGAGGTCGAAGCCGTCCAGGATAGGATCCTGGCCCGGATGGGAGAAGCTGACCGCGTTGAAGGAAACCGACACGCGGACATCTTAACAACGTGCGACGTGCGACGTGCGGGGTGCGACGTGCGTCCGACGTGGGACGTGCGACGTGCGTGCGACGTGCGACGTGCGTGCGGCCCGAGCGATGAGCGAGGGCTGGCAGGCGCTGGGGGTGGGGCCCCAGCGCAAACTGAATGATGAGCGAGGGCTGGCGGGCGCTGGGGGTGGGGCCCCAGCGCAAACTGAATAATGGAACTATCTCGGGACGGGCGGGGAATACCAACGGAGACTTCTCATGAAAAACGTCTTTGACCGGCCCTGGAGCGAATTCCGCAACGCTCTTCGCTCGATCCGTCTTTCGTTCGGGGTCATCGCCGTGGCGATCCTCATGCTGGCCGGCGCCGCAGGCGCCAGTGCCGCGATGTCGGGGCTCGTGACCCGCGGCCTGCTCGCGCCGCCGGCGCTGGTGCCCGTCGCCGGAGCGCGTCTTCACGCTCGGCTTCCAGTGGGACGACGATCAGGGGCGCCGGTCAGTGATGACGACGACCTCGTTCGTGAGCTTCAGGACGATTGGCGACGCGATCGGCGCGGTGGGCCGGGCGGCCGCGTTTCAGAAAACGTCCAGCGCGATGCTGTTGTCGGGAACACAGCGGCAGGTGGACGCCGTCATCGTGTCTGGCACCTACTTCGAGGTTCTCGGGGTCGCGCCGGCCCTCGGGCGCACGCTCGAATCGGCCGATGACCGCCCGCGTCCCCCGGTATCGTTCTCAGCCACGCGTTCTGGCGCGCCGCCTTCGGGAGCAATCGCGACGTCCTTGGCCAGCGCGTCACTCTCGGTGGCATCGAATACACCGTCGTCGGCGTGATGCCACGCGGTTTCAACGGCCACTCGACCGAGCGGGTGGACGTCTGGGCGCCGCTCGCCGCCGCCATGCAGGCGACGCCAGGCTGGGATCAGGATCCCTTCCGAAACATCGTCAGCGTGATGGTCCGCGCGAAGGATAGCGCCAGCGTTCCGGCGGTGCGGGATGGAGCCTCGGCCGCGCTCGGTCGAACGGTCGTGGCCGTGCCGGTCGGTGCCGGTGCGGACGTGTCGTCGGTAGATCGCCAGATCGCACTCGGCCTGACGGCTCTGTCGATGCTCGTGGTGCTGCTCGCGCTTGCCAATACCGCCACGCTGCTGCTCGTGCGCGGGGCTCGCCGCCGGCGCGAACTGGCGATCCGTGCCGCGCTCGGCGCAACTCGTCGCCGGCTGCTGACGCAGATCGGCGTCGAGGCCATCCTGATCGCAGGCGTGACCGGCGTCGCTCGCGATCGTTGCCGCGCAGTGGCTCGAGGAGGGCGTCGGGCGCGTGCTGCTGCCGGAACTCGCGACCGGATCAAGGTCTGGGCGCCACCGCGGTGATGACGGCATGCGTCGCGGCGCTCATCGCCGGGCTCACCGCGGCGGCGGCAGGCGCTGCACAGCTGCCCGGGCGAAGGCGCGGACGTGATTGTCCGGCAGCCCGCGCGTCGCCGGCGGGCGCCGCCTGATGGAGCGCGCGCTGCTGGTCCTGCAGGTGGGCGTGTCGGTGCTGCTCCTCGCCGGCTTCGGCATGTTTGGCCGCAGCCTCTACAACCTCGGTGCCCAGGAGTTCGGGTTTCGGACCGACGACGTGCTGATGGTGGATTTTCCGCCGGGCCCAGGCGATGCCCGTGCCCAGCGCTCAGGATCCTGAGCGAAGCATTGGACGGCGTGGCGGCGCTGCCCGGCGTCGCGCGGGCCACCGTGATCCAGGCCGCGCCTTTTGCGAGTCACCACATTCCGCCGATCAGTGTGCCGGGGCTGGCCGCGCCGCCCGCGGCCGACGGACAGTTGCCGTTCCTGACCGCCGCGACGCCGGAGTTCTTCGAAATCATGGGTGTCGAGATCGTCGCCGGCCGGTCTTTCGTCGCGCAGGACGATCGCGGCGCACCCGTCGTGATTGTCAACGAGTCGATGGCCCGCGGCGCATGGCCGGGCCAGAGTGCAGTGGGGAAGTGCATCCGGATCGGGTTCGGTCCTGACTTCGATCCCTTCACGGCAACAGGCCCGCCGGTGCCGCCAGTCACGCTGCCGTGCCGGGAGGTTGTTGGCGTCGCGCGGGATCTGCGGCAGCGGTCCGTCGTTCCGACGGGGCACGAGGGGCAGTTGATGCAGTATTTCGTGCCGTTCTCACAGGTGCCGCCGCCTCCGACCGGCGTTGGCGATGGACCCGGCGGTGCAGGGATTGCTGGTGCGCACGATCGGCGACAGCCGGCGGCGTGGCGTCAGCCGTGCGAAACACGGTCGTGAGCGGGCGTGCCGATCTCCCGTATCTTCGGGTGCGAGCCTACCGCGAGATTCTCGGCGCGCAGATGCAGCCATGGGAGCGCGGCACCAGCCTGCTTGCGATCTTTGCGGCGCTCGCGCTGATCGTTGCCGCGGTCGGGCTCTACGCGGTGTTCGCGCACGCGGTCGCCGACCGCCGGCAGGAGATGGCCATCCGGTTGGCCGTCGGGGCCGACAGCGGACGCGTGCTGCGGATGGTGCTCGCCGACGCGATGAGGCTCGCGGCGATCGGGGTCGTCGCGGGCATCGTCAGCGCGATGCTCGCCGGGCGCTCGGTCGCATCGCTGCTCTTCGGTACGAGTCCCGCCGATCCGGTCGTGCTGCTGTCGGCCGCGGCGATCATGCTGGCCGTGGCCGGAGCGGCGACGTTGATCCCGGCCGTGTCGGCATCGCGCGCCAATCCGAACGAGTTGTTGCGCTAATCGGCGCGCAGCGCGATCGTCGGATCCACACTCGCGGCGCGACGCGCCGGGATGACGCTGGCGAGGAGCGCGGCCAGGGCGAGCGTCACGATGGCGGCCGCGAAGGCGCGCGGATCGTTGACGTCGATCTTGAAGAGGAAGCTCTTCGCCGCCGTCGTCAGGAACCAGGCGCTGACGCCTCCGAGCAGCAGCCCCGTGCAGACCAGGATGGTCGCGCTTCGCAGCACCATCGCGACCACCGTGCCGCGTGTGGCACCGAGCGCCATGCGCACGCCGATCTCGCGCGTGCGCAGCGACACCAGGTAGGCCATGACGCCGTAGATGCCGACGGCGGAGATGATCAGCCCGAGGACGCCGAACAATCCGATCAGCAGCATGTTGAAGCGACGCTGCGCCGTCACCCGCGCAATCACTTCCTCCATCGTCCTGGTGTTTCGCAGCAGTCCGTTGGGCATCGCGGAGCCGACCGCCGACTTGACGGCCGGCAGGACCGTGTAGGGCTCGCCCGACGTCTTGATCACCAGCTCGCTGAACATTGTCTGCCCCTGCGCCATCGGGGTGTAGGCCTCGGTGACGGGATCGGTCTCGAGACTGGACTGGTAGACGTCGCCGACCACACCGACGATCGTCCTCTCGCCGTTCACCACCATCGTTTTCCCGATGGCGCTCTCGCCGGGGAAGTACTTCTTTGCCGCCGACTCGTTGACGATCACGACTTCACTCGCACCCTTGCGGTCCGATAGTTCGAAGTAGCGGCCGGCCTTGAGCGGGATCCCCATCGCCTGGTGATACTGAGGGGTGACCCTGCGGATGCTGATGCTGCTATCGGTGGTTCCGAGCTTGATGCGTCCGGGGATCGTGAAGCTGGTACTGCTCATGCTGTTGCCGAGCGGCATTCCACCGGAAATCGCCCCGGCGTAACGCACGCCCGGTATCTGCTGCACTCGCTCGAGCGCCGCCTGCACTTGCGGTCCATGGTCGGGTCGACCGCTCGTGCCCGCCGCCATGGTCAGTGGCGGCACCAGGCTGGTGAGGAGCAGGTCGTCTGGATCGAACCCGGGGTCGATCGTCACCAGCGCCCGGAAGCTGCCAATGAAGAGCGCCGCGCCGACCAGCAATACGACCGCGAGCCCGACCTCGAGGACCACCAGCCCGCTGCGCAGCAGCTGCCGGGCCCGCCCGGTACTCGCACCGCGGCCGCCTTCCTTGAGCGCATGCGCGAGATCCGGCCGTGAGAGTTGGAGCGCAGGAACAAGACCGAAAAGAAGCCCGGTGACAACCGACAGTAACGCCGCGGCGCCGAGGACGCGCCAGTCGAGCGCGATCGCGGCAATGCGCGGCACACCTTCGGGCATCGAGGTGCGCAGCAGTCCGACGGCCCACCACGCGAGCACGACTGCGAGGACCGTTCCGAGCGTGGAGAGCACCAGGCTCTCGACCATCAGTTGTCTGATCAGACGCCAGCGGCCGGCTCCGAGCGCGGCGCGGATCCCGACTTCGCGCTCGCGCGAGCTGGCCCTGGCGAGCAGGAGGTTGGCGACGTTCGCGCAGGCAATCAGCAACACGATGCCGACGGCTCCGAGCAGCATCAACATCCACTGCCGCGTTCGTGCCCCGACGATATGGTCCCGCAGCGGACGCACGCCGACGAGCGAGCCCTCGTTCCACTTCCCGTGTTCCGCCGCCAGCGCCGACGGCGATCTGGTCCATGTTCGCCTGTGCCTGCCCGAGAGACATGCCGGGCTTCAGCCGGGCGATGGTCTGAAGATAGTTGTTGATCTCCTGCGGGTTGCGAACCCGTTGGTCAGCGGGGACGACGTAGGGCACCCACAGCTCGGTTGGGCGTGCGGAGCCGACGGGATACTTGAACCCGGGTGGCATGACGCCGACCACTTCGTAAGGGCCTCCTTCGAGGTGGACCATCTTGCCGACCATGTTGGGATCGGCGCCAAACCGTCGCGTCCACAGGTCGTCGCTGAGGATCGCGATGAGATGCTGGCCTTCGGTTTCGTTTTCGAGCTGAAACCGTCGGCCCAGTCGCGGCTCGACACGCAGGACGTCGAAGAAACTGGCGGTGACGCGTTGGCCGCGCAGATCTTCCGCCTCAACGCCGGGTTCACGAAGCACAAACGAGATGCCGGCGATCGCCGCGATCGATTCGAATACTTTCTGCCGCGCCGCCCAGTCCATGTAGTTCTGCGGCGCCGCGCTCGAGACGGCTTGAGGGTCGCGGTCAGAGCGCAGCGGCTCGGTCGGCGACGGCGCTCGTCGCTGCCCAAGCGCGACCAGTCGATCGTGCTCGTCGAAGGGCAGCGCCCTGAGGACGACAGCATCGACGACCGAGAAGATCGCCGTGCTCGCACCGATGCCGAGCGCCAGGACGAGCAGCGCTACAACGGTGAAGGTTTTCGAGGAACTGAGCGAACGGAAAGCGGCCCGGATGTCATCGCGCATGATGCACTGTAGGACGTTCCCGGGTCGTTGTGGTTGGGTTTTTTGTTGGCTGGGATGGGTGTCACGGGGCCAGACGGTAACCCGCCTTGCGGACCGTGAGAAGGTGCCTGGGTGTCGAGGGATCGTGCTCGAGCTTTCGCCTCAGTTCCCCAACGTGGGTGTCGACCGTCCGGGTCAGGACCGCCGACGAATGGCCCCAGACCTCGGCGAGCAGCTCGAGCCGCGACGCAACCGCGCCGTTACGTCGAAGCAAGGCGACCAGCAGGTCGAACTCCATCGGCGTGAGCGCCACGGGCTCGCCGCCGCGGCGGACGATCCGGGTCGAGAGATCGAGATCGACGTCTCCGAAGCCGCGCAACCCGGAGGACGGTTGAGTTGACGCCGGACGGCTCCGGCGCAGGAGCGCTTCAACCCTGGCGAGCAGCTCCAGCACGCCGAACGGCTTGGTCACATAGTCGTCCGCCCCAAGCCGAAAACCGAGGACCTTGTCCGCCTCTTCACCCTTGGCCGTGAGAATCAGCACCGGCATCGCACGCCCATCCTCGCGCATCTGGCGGAGGACACGGTAGCCGTCCATGCCGGGCAGCATCAGATCGAGGACGACCAGGTCGGGCGCGAACGATCGGGCCGCCGCCACTCCGGCCGGACCATCAGGTGCGACCTCCACGACGTAACCCTCGATCTCGAGATTGTTGCGCAGCCCGAAGGCGAGGTCCTGGTTGTCTTCGACGATAAGAACGCGGCTCATGCGACCGCTGTGACGGCAGCGGCGTTCGGCCACGCCGCCGGCAGTTCGACGACGAAGCGCGCCCCGCCTGATGGTGCACGTTCCACCCACGCGCGACCGCCGTGAAGGGTCGTGAGCTGCTGCACGATCGACAGCCCGATGCCGGTCCCGCCGGTGGCGTCTGCCGTGCGGGCCAGTCGATTGAACGGCTGCCATATCCGAACCGCATCCGCCTCTTCGACACCCGCGCCCTCGTCGTCGACGTAGACCCGGGCATGGTCGCCCGCCATGCACAACCCGATCGTGATCTGCTGACCCGCGGGCCCATACTTCACGGCGTTGTCGAGGAGGTTCAGCAGGATCTGGCGGATCGCGGCAGCGTCGACGCTGGCCGAGACGCGTGTCGTCCAGCGCCGTCGTCAACCGGACCTGCCGGGCGGCCGCGAGTGGGGCAAAGCCCTCGACGACATCGCGGATGATCGGCGCGAGCGGTGCGACGTCGCAGGCAAGGGCGGGTTGGCTGCGCTCCCCGCGGGAGAACAGCAGCACGTTCTCGACGAGCTGGATCAGCCGCTGCGTTTCACGCGCAATGATCTCGAGTGACCGGCGTCCTTCGATCGGCGTCCGGACCCGGCCGAGCAGAAGCGTTTCGGTAAACATCCGGATCTGCGCGAGCGGCGTCCGCAGCTCGTGCGACACGCCCGAGACGAAATCTGAGCGCATGCGGGAGAGTTCCGCTTCGCGCCGCAGCTGTACGAGAGCCACCACGACGAGACCCACGGTGAGCGAGAGCAGGCCGATCACAAGCGGCAGCCGCTCGCGCGGCAGTCCTCCGATGACGAGCCCTTCCGCCGCTTCGGGCCGCAAGGCGACCGCGAGGTTCAGCCGGTCGTATTCGGCGGTGAGTTGGTGTGCGCTCTCATACTCGGACCAGTCGCTTGCCGACGCATAGACGGGCTCGCCGCCGGGTGTCGAGACGCGAAGTGAGAGCGCCGCGTTGATCTTCGCGCCGGCCGGCACGAGCGACGGCGGCAACAACGAGGTGTGGCTGGCGATGTGTTCGAAGATGCGGGTGACGAAGGGGGGATCGGCGATGAAGCCGAGGATGCCGACAGGGTCAGAGCCCTGATAGATGGGCCGCCAGACCACAACCGATGGCACACCGTTGACCGGCATGACCCGCAATGTGGGGCACGTGAACGCGTCCGGGTGACGGCGGCCGTTATCGCTGACCTTCGTCAACAGCGCACGCACGCCATCGTCTACCGGTGCGCCCGTGAACGTGAACTGGGAGTCCGACAACGATGCCGTGAACGTGGTCAGGACGGTATGCGGGGCAGCGCATCCGCTTTCACACCGCTTGCCGGCCCCAAGCGCTGACTCCATCCGGCCGGTCCGGATCGCCGCCTGCACCTGGCTCAGCTCCGTGTTCATCGCGCTCATCAGTTGCTGCTTGCCGAGGCGGGCGAACTCCCAGGCGGCAACCTTCGAGTAGTCACGCAGAACGTTTTCCGCGGTAGCCCGGTGCGAGCGCGCTGCCTGCAGGGCCTCCCACGCCAGGCCTGCGGCGAGGACAACTGTGGCCACGAGCATGGCGACGATCACGGTAGAGCGGGATCGGCGTGGACCGGCCATCGTGTGGACATTGTACGGCCGCCGGGAGCGGACTCCCGTCAGGAACCGGTCCGCGATCTGTCAGAAAACGGTGAATTCGCGAAAACCTGACGAAGACCTGACGTCCACTCGACCTGTGCCTCCGTCCAAGCTCCTAGAGTGGCGGGGCGGGCCAACTTCGCCAGAGCTCGAACAGCGGCGATACAGGAGAGGCAGCATGACGACGAATTGCGGCAAGCGGATCGCGGGGGCGGTGCTCTTCGCGGGGTTGATCTGTGCGCAGCCGTTGGCGCAGTCGCGGGCCACCGGCCATGACGAAACTCAGAGGGAAGCGTGGCAGAAGGTCCCCGAGATCTTCGACGCCATGCTGGTCAAGCCGGGTGCCGTGGTTGCCGATATCGGCGCGGGGGGTGGCTTCTTCACCTCCAGGCTATCAACGGCCGTTGGCGCAGAGGGACGCGTCCTCGCGGTTGACGTGGCAGCCGACGCCCTCGGCCGGCTGCGCAAACGCGTGGCCGATGATGCCCTCACCAATGTCACCGTCGTGGCGGGGGCGGTGGATGATCCAAAGCTTGCCGAGGGATCACTGGACGCGATCCTGATTGTCAACGCGTACCACGAAATGACCCAGCACCAGTTGATGCTTGCGAAAATGAAAGCGGCACTGAAACCGGGCGGGCGGCTGGTCATTGTTGAGCCGATCGCACCGTCACGCCGGGAGGCGCGGCGTGAGGACCAGGCGCGCAATCATGAGATCGGCGCCGAGTTCGTTCGAGCCGACGCCAAGGCGGCCGGCTTTGCGGAAGTGGCGCTGCACGACCCGTTCACAGCGCGTGCGCATGGCAACGACCAGGAGTGGATGCTCGTGCTCACGCCGGCGGCTGACCACCCGCACCGGCACGCCCAGACGTCAGGCTGAAGCGGATGATCCGCATGTCTCTTCTCTCGATCGCGTCTACCGCACTCGCGGTCCTGCCGCCGTCGGCGCCGGCGGCGAGACTGTCGTCAAAGTCAACGGCTGGTTCTCGGACAAGGGGTGCGCCGCCGCCAAGCTGAAGAGCGACGAGGTCACACCCAATGGAACAGCATGCGTGAAGAAGTGTCTCGACGAAGGGGCCACGCCGGTGTTCGTGGACCCGCAGGCGCGCGCGATGTACGAGGTGAAGGACCACGCGTCGCTGAAAGACGACGTCGGCTATTACCTGGAGTTACCGGTGTGGCGGGACGAGAAGGCGAAGACCATCTCGGTGCGTTCGGTAAAGCGGCTCGGTGACGTCATCCAGATGTGCGCGCGTCCGCCGAAGAAGTCGTCGTAGCCAGGAAGCTTAGAGGTCGGGCTCGGCTGCGTACGGCTCGAGCTTGTCGGCGACGTCAGCGGGGATCTCGACCGCGCGCATGGTTCCGTCAGGCTGCTTGCGAACGCAGATGGACGTCATCGTGCCGACCGCGATCACGCTCTTCCCGCGCACGAGCGTGAACTCGTATTCGATCGTTCTCGTCTTGAGTTCGGCGATCCGGACCCAGACTTCGAACTCTTCCTCAAAGCGCAGCGGGTTGCGGAACTCCAGCGCCGCACTCAGGCGCGGCCAACCGAGGTCGCTGCCGCGCTGCACGATCGAGAGCCCGGCCTCGCGCCACAGCGCGTGCTCGGCCTCCTCGATGTAGCGATACATGTGGGAGAAGTGGACGATGCCGGCGAGATCGGTCTCGGCAAACTGGACCCGGCGCTTGTAGCGGAACTCGTTAGCCATGCGTATGCGCTACTAATTCTCGCATACGCCATCTTCCACCGCGCGAAACGGCGCTACTCCGCGCGTAGCGCAGAAGCCGGGTCTACGTTCAGGGCCCGCACCGCTGGAACGAGACTCCCGTCAGTGTCATTAGAGCCGTGATGAGGATGGCGCCACCATACGTCCATGGATCATTCGGCTGGACGCCGGCCAGCATCGAGTCGAAACCGCGCGCTGCCGCATACGCCAGGCCAAGTCCGACGATCCCAGCCGATAGTGGCCAGCAGCCCGCTCTCGTTGAGAACCAGCCGCAGTACGCGCGCGCGACCGGCGCCGAGGGCCATGCGGACGCCGATCTCCCGGCGGCGCTGCGACACCCCGAACGCAAGCAGGCCATGGACGCCGATCGCGGCCAGCAGCATCGCCATACCGGCAAACAGTCCCAGCACCGCGGTCTGCGTCCGGCGCGGCGACGTCTGCAGGCTCACCACATCCTCCATCGTCTGAACATCCGCAACCGGAAGCTCGGGATCGACGGCGCGCACGATCTGACGAATCGCGGGCGCGAGGCCGAGCGGGTCGCCAGACGTGCGGATCAGCAAATCCTTCGGGGCGTAGAAGGGCAGAAAGCCGTCCTTGATCTGTCTGTAGGGAACGTAGACCTGCGGCTCGCTGATCTGCTCGAGCCCGCGGACGCGGACGTCGCCACTGATCCCGACGATCGTCCGTTCGTGAAACGCGATCGTAAAAGTGCGGCCGATCGCGTCACCCTTCGGCCAGTACCGTTTCGCAAAGGACTCGCTCACGACCGCCACGAATGGCGCCTCGAAGGTGTCGGAGGCAGAGATGTCGCGGCCCTGGAGCAACGGCACGCCAAGGGCGGCGAAATACTCGGGCGTTAGAAAGCGCAGGCTGGCCGTGTGGACATCGGCGACATCCTGCTGGCGATCGATCCCTGGCATCTCGACGGCCCAGATTCCCCCTCGCATGATCATCGGCGTGAAGCTGGTATAGGCGGCAGCGGACACGCCGGGCAGCGCCTTCACGTCGGCGACGACGCGCTCGTAGAACTGAGCCCTCGAGGCGGTCGTCTCGTAGCGCTCGATCGGCAATGCGGTGCGCAGGCTGAGGACACCCTGGGCCTTGAAGCCGGGATCGGTCCCCTGGACGCGAACCAGTGCGCGGACCAGCAACCCGGTCGAGACCAGCAGGACGATGGACGCCGCGATCTGGGCGGTGACCAGGACGGCGCGCAGCCGTTCGCGTCCACCGACCGCGCCTCGAGCGCCCTCGCGCAACGACTCCGCCTGCGCGGAACGGCTGATGCGCCACGCCGGCAGAACGCCGAAGGCAACACCGGTCAGGATCGTCACTGTCGCGGCGGCCAGCAGGACCCTGGGGTCCAGCACCGTCGCGTCCGGCACCGGCAGCGTGGTTGGCACAAGCCGCGCCAGCAAGGGTGTCGCAAAGTACGCGAACGCCACGCCGGCCGCCCCACCGGCGAGCGACAGCACGAGGCTCTCGGTCAGCAGCTGCCGCGTCAGGCGCTCGCGCCCGGCGCCCAGTGCCGCACGCACGATCAGCTCACGGCGTCGAGCGGCAAAGCGCGTCAAGAGCAGGCTCGCGAGGTTCGTGCACGCGATCAGCAGCAGGCAGACCGAGGCGCCGGTGAGGATGCGGATCAGGAGGCGCGACTGCCAGGTGACCTGGTCGCTGAGCAGCCTGAGGGTCGATCGAGTCTGCGCGTTCTCCTTTGGCCGGATCTTCTCGAGAGCCACCATGACGCCGTCCATCTCGGCGCGCGCCGCCTCGAGGGTGACGCCGTCATTCAGCCGACCGAGGACGCGCAGGAAATTGTTGTCGGCGTCCTGGAACCAGGAGGGACCGAGTGTCAGCGGGACCCAGAGGTCGGTCGTGCGATCGGGGAAGTAGAAGTCGCGCGGCATCACACCCACGATGGTGAAGGTGGTGTCGTCGAGTCGCACAGGTTGCCCGACGACCGATCGGTCGCCGCCAAAGGCGCGCACCCAGAGCCGGTGGCTGATGACGACGGCGTCGGGGCCGCCGAGCGTGGACTCTTCGCGCGTGAACAGCCTGCCGAGTACGGGCTGAACGCCCAGCATCGGCAGCAGCGGGCCGGTCAGGGCAACCCCTGCGACTCGCATCGGTTCAGTGCGCACCATGTTCATGGGCAGGTCCATGTGCGCTTCGAGCTGCTTGAAGCTCCGGGATCTCTCGGTCCAGTCGCGATAGTTCAGCGGGGATGGCTCGAGCTGGGGGTAGCCCGGGGCTTTCTCCCAGACGCGCACCAGCGTGTCCGGATCCTGGAAGGGCAGGGGGCGAAGCAGCACGCGGTCCGTCACTGAGAAGACGGCGGTGGTGGCGCCGATCCCGAGCGCCATGACCAGGATGGCCGCGACGGCGAAGCCTGGCGTTCGCGCCAGCGTTCGGCGCGTGTAGCGGAGGTCCTGCGTCAGGATGTCGAGATGCACGCGGGGCGCGGTCGTGACCGCGTCGCGCAGGGTCTCGGCCCAGAGAGCCGCGCTGTCCGGCGCTGTCGGCCGCTGCGGCGACGTTCATCGAACAGCCGCTTCATCTCGTCCCCGTACTCGTTTCGGAACGACGCGGGGTAGAGCCGGAGGAGCAACGCGTAAAGTCGCATTGTCACGCCTTTCCCGGGGCAAATCCGCTCTCGCGAGCCAGCCTGACGAGCTGCGTCAGCCGGCGTGCCTCCGCCTTGGCGACCGCCTCGCCAAACTCCGTGAGCAGGTAGTATCGCCGCCGCTCATCATCCTCATCCGGCGCGGGCCGGCGGCGGCTTTCCTGGATGAGTCCCTGTTCCTGCATCCGCTGCACTGAACGGTAGAGTGTGCCGGCACTGAGCCGGACGTCGCCGTCCGTGCGGGTCAGGACGTCCTGAATGATGGCGTAGCCGTGCCGTTCCTCGACCGCGAGGGCGAGAAGAATGTGGAATGTGGCCGGCGGCAGGGGGAGGAGGGAGTCGACTTCCGCGGGATCAATGTGCACACAGTGAATGTATGCACACTGGATATAGTTGTCAAGTGCCTCGGATCGGCGCCTGGATGTCTCAGGCCTTGTCGTCCTCGGCCTTTTCCTCGGCTTCTTCTTCGGGATCGATCTGCCAGTCGGCGAGCGGCTGTGGCCCCGGCTTGATGTGGGCGATGTCAGGATCGATTCCATCGGCCGCGCGCGGAGACGAGCCCGAGCGGCTTGTCGGCGCGACGCGCCTCTTTCATCTTCTGCTTTTCCATGCGCGCTTTTTCGCGCTCGCGCTTCATCAAAGTCGGTCGGGATCTCTGTGCCATGGGACTCCTGCAGCTATTTTACCTGAGGTTCCGCGCTGGTGCCGAGCTGATCGTGAGGCGCCATGCATGGCGCCTCTAGTCCGGCCGCGTATTGACTCCGTCACCGGCGTATTGACGCCGTCAGGCTAGATGCTCGGCGTATTGAAGCTTGTCGGGCACACCTCGACAGGGTGATGTATGGAAGGCGTTCGTCAGGCACACCGTTTGCCCTTACGTACGTCATGGCCAAGACACGCAAAAAAAAGACAGGTGAGACGCCGCGCGCATTTGCGGGTGCTCCCAAGGTCGATCCACCCTCGACTCCTCAATCCGCACCGGATGAACGCGACCGCATCGCGGCGCGTGCCTACGAGCTGTATCTGGCGCGCGGCGGCACTGGCGGCAACGCGATGGAGGACTGGCTGGCCGCCGAGCGGGAGTTCGCCGATCGAACGGATGACGCGGAAAGGCCAAAGAATGACGCGGCAGCAGCGGTTCCTGATCGGGTTGGCGGCCGGGGCCGGTGCGGTGGCGCTGGCGGCGCGCGGCCTGCGGTACCGCCACGCGATCTCGTTCGAGGGGCGGGTCGTCGTGATCACCGGCGGGTCGCGCGGCCTGGGCCTGGTGCTGGCGCGGCAACTGGCCGCTGAAGGGGCCAAGCTGTGCCTGCTGGCGCGTGATCGCGAAGAGCTCGACCGGGCGCGGGCGCAGTTGCCCGAGGACGCCGAGGTGATGACGATCCGTTGCGACGTCCGCCGCCGCGCCGATGTGCGACTGGCCATGGAGATGATCCTGGAGAAGTGGATGGCGGTCGACGTCCTGATCAACAACGCCGGCGTCATCCAGGTGGGCCCGCTCGAACACATGAAGCAGGAGGACTTCGAGAACGCGATGGCGACCCACTTCTGGGGGCCGTTCCACATGATGTTCGAAGCGGTGCCGTCGATGCGACGGCGTTGCTTCGGGCGGATCGTCAACATCGCGTCGATCGGCGGCAGGATCGCCGTTCCGCACCTGGCGCCCTACAGCGCCAGCAAGTTCGCGCTGGTCGGTCTTTCGGATGCGGTCCGCGCTGAACTCGATCAGTACGGCATCCGGGTCACCACGGTCAGTCCAGGGCTGATGCGGACCGGCAGTCCGATCAACGCGGACATCAAGGGACAGCACGAACTGGAGTACGCGTGGTTCGCGATCTCAGATTCGCTGCCGGGGTTGTCGATGTCGGCCGAACGGGCCGCCGCAAAGATTCTCGACGCCTGTCGCCATGGGGATCCCGAGCTGACGCTCACACTCCCGGCAAAAATGGCGATCCGGATGAATCAGCTGACGCCGTCTGCCGTCGCGCGAGCAATCGCCATCGCGAACCGGTTCCTGCCTGGGCCCGCGGGTCCGGAAGGGGATCGTCATCGGCGGGGGAGGGAGAGCAAGACCAGGGTGACAGAGTCATTTGCGACCGCGCTTACTCAGAAGGCTGCGCTCGCAAACAACGAGCTCTAAAGAGATGGAAAAGGGAAAAGGGAAGATGGAAAAGCCCGCCGCCTTGGGCACTTTTCCATTTTCCCTTTTCCCTTTTCCATCGCGCGAAGCGCGTAGCGCGCAGCGCGCGCGCGAGCGTCGTTAGCGCGCTGTCTGTCCCGTTTCGACCAGCGCCTTGAACCGCTGCAGGTCCTCGCGGATCTGCGTGGCGGCGTCGGCACCGAGCAGCTTCGCGACGGCGTCGCCGACCTTGCCGAGCGGTGGGCTGTACTGCAGCCGCACGCGGACGCGGGTCGCGCCGGTGCCGGCCTGGTCGAAGTGGACCGACCCCGCACTCACGACATCGGACCCTTCGATCGAGCGCCAGCCGATGACCTGGTCGGGCACCTCGTTGATGATCTCGGCGTTCCATTCGACGGTCGCGCCGGCCGGGCCCTTTGCCTGCCAGCGCGACAGCGTGTCGGTAATCCGCTCCACCGAGTGCAGGTGGGTCATGAACCGCGGCAGGTTCTCGAGGTTCCGCCAGAAGCGGTACAGCTCTGAGATCGGCCGAATGATGGTGACGCTCTCGTCGACGATCACGCCGGCGGTGCCGCCAAGGGCCTGCCGCGTGTCTTCACCGGTTCCGGCAGTATTGATGCCGAGCATCCGGTACGTATTGCAGTGACCAGACCATCCGCGCCGGAACAACCAGGCGCCAGCGCCGGCCAGCGTCCATCCGGGTAACCGGCCCTTGCTGATGCCGTAGGCCGCGAGCCCCACGCCCCCCGCCATCGACGCCCATCGCTCGGCGTCGCTGATGTTCCGACCCTGCCGCACGCGCTCCTCGCGCGCATCCTCCGGAAACTGCAGCTCCATGTAATCCATGCGTTGCTCCTAAATCCCTGTCCGAGTGCCCGAGCTCGCGGTCCAGGACGGAGAGTCGCTCGCCGGGAACGATTCCTCGGACGCGTCCTCGACAACGTCCTTGGCGCCGTAGCCACGATCCCGCATCGTTCGATCGAGCCATCCGCGGGCGGCGCGAAAATCGTGTCGGCCCATCGCGGCGCGCACCGTCAGCGCCATCCCCGCGGTCGCCAGCAACCCACCAGTAAATCCACCTCGCCGTGCCCCCAGCATCGTCAGGCCCGAGCCCCACGCTGCTGCCATCCACCGCTCCTGGTCGTACGTCGAGAGCGTCGCCCCGAAGCTTGGCTTGTCCCACACACTCTTCTCGCTGCGGGGCAGGCTCAGGTTCATCGATCCGTCAGACATGTCCACCTCTCCCGTAGTGGAAGCACGCCTTGTGCCCAACCGCGAATATGATCTGGGCCATGACCAGTCGGAACTCGATCGGCGTGTTTCTCCTTGTTTTCGTGGCTTTTGGGTCCATGGCGGCCCGGCAAGCCCAGCCGCCGTTCGATGTCCTGATCCAGAACGGACGCGTCATGGATGGCTCGGGTAACCCGTGGATCACCGCCGACATAGGTATCCGGGCCGGAGTCATCGTCGCGGTCGGAAAGCTGGACGGCGCCCGCGCCGCCCGCGTGATCGATGCGGCGGGGCGGCTCGTCACACCTGGGTTCATCGACGTCCACTCACATGCGGCCGAGGGCCTCGTCCGGGCACAGTTGCGACAAGGGCAGCCGCTCCTGGCGCAGGGCGTGACGACGATTGTCGGGAATCCGGATGGCGGCGGCCCCGTGGACCTGGCGGCGCAGCGCGCGGCGCTCGAGAAGGGCGGGCTCGGCCCGAATGTGGCGCTCCTGATCGGCCATGCGGCGGTGAGGCGGGCGGTGCTCGGCGGCGACAATCGCGCGCCCACTGCCGACGAACTCGCGCGGATGCAGGCACTCGTCCGGACCGGGATGGAGCAGGGCGCCTTTGGGCTCTCGAGCGGGCTGTTCTACACCCCAGGCAGTTACGCGACGACCGAAGAAGTGATTGCGCTGACGCGCGCCGCCGCCGAGCGCGGCGGGCTGTACACGAGCCACATCCGTGACGAAGGCAACTACGGCGCCGGCGTGGTTGCGGCCGTCGAGGAAGTGATCCGGATTGCCGAGGAAGGCAAGACGATCGGCATTGTGAGCCACGCGAAGGCGCTCGGTCCCGACAACTGGGGCCTTGGCCACGCCATCACGCACCGGCTGAACGCGGCCCGGGCGCGAGGCGTCCAGGTCTTTGCCGATCAATATCCTTACGAGGCTTCGTCCACCAGCCTGCGTGCCGCGCTACTGCCCGACGGCGTGCCGACGCCGACGGCCGCGCATCTCGCGAGCCCGGACGGCATGTCGGCTGCGGAACGCGCGGTGTTCGAGCGGGCGGAAAAGGTCGCGACCGACAACCTGCGGCGACGCGGCGGTCCGGCCGCCATCCTGATCGCGCACTACCGCCCGGACCCGTCGCTCGAGGGGAAAAGCCTGGAGCAGATCGCGGCGGCGCGACGCGTTCCGCCGGTCCGCGCGGCGCTGGAGATGATCGCGCAGCAGTCGCCGTCGATCGTGTCGTTCAACATGTCCGAGGACGACATTGCCGAGATCATGCGCCAGCCGTACACGATGACGTCCAGCGACGGCGGGCTGGTGGCGATGGACGAGGGCAAGCCGCATCCTCGGAACTACGGGTCCTTCGCCCGGAAGCTCTCGCGGTATGTGCGAGAGCGCGGCACCGTGTCCCTGGAGCATGCGGTCCGCTCCATGACGAGTCTGCCGGCGGCCGTGTTCGGCATGAAGGACCGCGGCGCCATCCGCGAGGGTGCCGCCGCCGACATCCTGATCTTCGACCCGGCCGCGATCGTGGAGCGTTCGACCTACACGGATCCGCATCACCTCGCCGAGGGGATGGCGTTCGTCCTGGTGAACGGGGAGGTGGTCATCGCCGACGGCAAATTCACATCGGCGATGCCGGGGCGCGTTTTGAAGAGATAGCACGCGTCAACTCCAAACTTCAAACTCCAAACTTCAAAAAGACACTGAGACGTTCGGCTTGGCCGTCTCCCTTTGGTGTTTGGAGTTTGGAATTTGGAGTTGGCAGTGGCGCCATCCCGTTGACATCGGGCGCGAACCATGTAACACTCCATCCGGATATACGGATGGATAAATGCTGCTGACGCAGGCCGGGATCTTCGACGACCTGACCACGCTTTCCGACGCCACCCGGAGCCGGATGCTGTTCCTGCTCGATCGCAACGAGCTGACGGTGTCCGAGTTGTGCGCCGTGCTGCAGTTGCCGCAGTCCACCGTCAGCCGTCACCTCAAGACACTGCTCGACGCCGGCTGGGTCACGTCGCGCAAAGAGGCGACGAGCCGCTACTACACGCTGATGGCGGACTCGCGCGGCCCCGCCGCTCGACGCCTGTGGGTGCTGTTGCGAGAGCAGTTCGGCAACAGCGCGGCGGCCGACCAGGACGCGCGCCGGCTGAAGATGGTGATCAGCGGCCGGCAGACCAAGTCGCGCGAGTTCTTCGAATCGGCGGCCGGTCAGTGGGACAAGCTGCGCGAAGAGCTGTTCGGGCGCGCCTCGCACCTGCAGGCGCTGCCTGGCCTGCTCGACCCGGGTTGGACGGTCGGCGACCTCGGCTGCGGCACCGGGCATGCCGCCGCGGCACTGGCGCCGTTTGTTGAGCGCGTGATCGCCGTCGATCGGTCGGGTGAGATGCTGCAGGCCGCCCGGCGCCGGCTGCGGGAATGTGCGAACGTGGAGGTGCGGCGCGGCGAACTGGAGTCGCTGCCGATCGGCGACGCCGAGCTCGATGCGGCGACGCTGCTGCTGGTCCTGCACCATCTGTCGGGCCCGGCCGACGCGCTGCGCGAGGCGGCGCGCGCCCTTCGCCCGGGCGGCCGGATTCTGCTCTGCGACATGCTGCCGCACGATCGCGAGGAGTATCGGCAGCAGATGGGGCACATCTGGCTGGGGTTCGGTGAGGAACAGATCAAGGGCTTGCTCGCGGACGCGGGGTTCAGCAAGGTGCGGATCGTGCCCCTCGCCAGCAACACGGCGGCAAAGGGACCGGCGCTGTTCGTCGCGAGCGCCATTCGACAGTGATTTGGTAGGCCCGAGCCTTCAAGCTCGGAGCGTACTTGGTCGGCACAGTCAAGGAGAAGGAATGAGCACAGCAGTCCAGGAAGTACACGCATTCGACGCGGCCGTGAAAGCGGGCCGTGAACCATTCAAGGTCAAGGACCTCTCGCTCGCCGAGTTCGGCCGCAAGGAGATCCGCCTCGCCGAGCAGGAGATGCCCGGCCTGATGACGCTGCGCGAGCGCTACAAGGGTCAGAACCCGCTCGCCGGCGCCAAGGTCATGGGCTCGCTGCACATGACGATCCAGACCGCCGTCCTGATCGAGACGCTCGCCGATCTCGGCGCCGACGTTCGCTGGGTCTCGTGCAACATCTTCTCGACGCAGGACCACGCCGCCGCGGCGGTGGTTGTCGGCCGTCCCGAGACCAAGGGCACGCCCGAGAATCCCCGCGGGATCCCGGTCTACGCGTGGAAGGGCGAGACGCTCGACGAGTACTGGTGGTGCACGGGTGAGGCGCTGCTGTGGCCCGACGGCACCGGCCCCTCGCTGATCGTCGATGACGGCGGCGACGCGACGCTGCTCGTGCACAAGGGTGTCGAGTTCGAGAAGACCGGCGTCGTGCCGGCGTTCGACGAAGCCAACGAGCCCGAAGAGTGGGGCATCATCCTCGAGTTCCTCCGCAAGAGCCTCAAGGAAACCCCGAAGCGCTGGACCAACGTCGCCAAGGATCTTCGCGGCGTCAGCGAAGAGACGACCACCGGTGTCCATCGCCTCTACGAGATGATGAAGGCCGGCACGCTGCTGTTCCCGGCCATCAACGTCAACGACTCGGTGACCAAGAGCAAGTTCGACAACATCTACGGCTGCCGGCACTCGGTCATCGACGGTCTGAACCGGGCGACCGACGTCATGCTCGGCGGCAAGCTGGCCGTGGTCCTCGGCTTCGGCGAAGTCGGCAAGGGCTGCGCCCAGGCGCTGCGCGGCCAGGGCTGCCGCGTCATCGTGACCGAGATCGATCCGATCTGCGCGCTGCAGGCGGCGATGGAAGGTTACGAAGTCAAGACGCTCGAGGATTGGGTCGAGCGCGCCGACATCTTCATCACCTCGACCGGTAACCTGAATCTGATCACCGCCGACCACATGTCGCGGATGAAGGACAAGGCGATCGTCGGCAACATCGGCCACTTCGACAACGAGATCGACATGGCCGGGTTGAAGAAGTTCAAGGGCGTCGAACGCATCAACATCAAGCCGCAGTACGACGAGTTCCGCTTCCCGGATGGTCACTCGGTGATGGTGCTCGCCGAAGGCCGCCTGATGAACCTTGGCTGCGCCACCGGTCACCCGAGCTTCGTCATGTCGGCGTCGTTCTCGAACCAGGTCATCGCGCAGCTCGAGCTGCATCAGCACAACGACAAGTACGAGAAGAAGGTCTACATCCTGCCGAAGCACCTCGACGAGGAGGTCGCCCGTCTCCACCTCGATCACCTCGGCGTGAAGCTGACGAAGCTGACGCCGGAGCAGGCGAAGTACATCGGTGTGCCGGTTGAGGGTCCGTACAAGCCGGACCACTACCGCTACGTAGCTAACAGCTAACAGCTAACAGCTAACAGCTGACAGCTGACAGCTGACAGCTGAAAGGGGCAAAAAGGGGCGCCGCGAGAGCGGCGCCCTTTTTCCGTTAGAGCGGCTCGTTCAGGAACCGGATCAGCGGCATGGCAGCCTTGTAGGTCTGGACCAGGGCCGGGTAGAACTCGGCGCTGGTCGCAAACTCGGGGGAAACTCCCGGCCCGCCAGGAACTGTTTGAACTTCAGGTACTCGGCCGCGGGGTGGTCCTTCGGATACCCTCGGGGCACCCGCGTCAGTTTCTCGCCGTCCAGCGTTCCAAACACGGACGTGAAGGTCCTCGAGCGGGACAGCCGCTCGATCTCGGGGAACGTGTCGGCGATGTGCGCACGGATCCGAACGAGCTGCGGCGCCGGTGGTGCCCAGAATCCGCCGCCCATCCACACCCACTGCGGGTGCACCTCGAGATAGAGCCCCGCGCCTTCGCCTTTCGCCAGCCCCTTCCAGCGGAACGACGCGGACACCTGGGTCTTGAGCGGCGTCTTGTTATCGGAGAAGCGCGTATCGCGGTAGATGCGGTAGAGCGATGTCTTCGGCGAGGCGACGATCTCGGGCGCGAAGGTCTGAAAGTCGCGCGCGAGCCGTTCGATGACGGCGATCATCGGCCCGCGCACGTGCTCGTCGTACTTGTCTTTACGCGCCTTGAACCACTCGCGATCGTTGTTCCGGGTCAAGGCGCGCAGGAACTTCAGCGTCTCATGGGTGAACATTCTTTCCAGTGTGCCAGGCGTGCGAGAGCTTTCAGCTTTCAGGGGTCAGACTATAAGGTGCCAGCGGCTCACGCTTCAGGGTGCAGACATCTAATCGACAGCTGACAGCTGACAGCTGATAGCTGATAGCTGACAGCTCAGCGATAATGACCGCGTGAAGCGGGCCGCATTTGTCCTCTTCATCGTTGTCGCTGGCGCTGGGGATCGTCTTTCTCGGTCTGCTCCTGAAGCGCCGCCGCGCCTTCACGCCGGGGCTCGGCCGAACATCGTCCTCATCACGATCGACACCCTGCGCGCGGACCGCGTCGGCCGCGGGCTGACGCCAGCTATCGACGCGCTCGCGGCCCGCGGTGTGAGATTCACGAACGTTCGCACGACCGCGCCGCTGACCCTCCCGTCGCACACCTCCCTCATGACCGGACTCATCCCGCCGCTGCACGGCGTGCGTGAGAACGGCGTCGTGTTCGACAGGAAGACTCCGACGCTCGCGCGCCTCCTCAAGGACGCCGGCTATCGAACCGGCGCGTTCGTCGGCGCATACGTATTGAATCGCCGCTTTGGCCTGGACGAGGGTTTCGATGTCTACGACGATGCCGTGAAGCGGGATATGGAGAGGGCGGAGCAGTTGGAGGCGGAACGGCCGGGTGCCGAAGTGGTGGATGCCGCGCTGAAGTGGCTGCCGCCGGTGGATCGACGACGCGGCGCCTTTCTTCGCCTGGATCCACCTCTACGACCCGCACGCACCCTACACGCCGCCGGCGGAGTTTCTCGCCAGGGCCGGCGGCAATTCCTACGACGGGGAAGTCGCCTATGCGGACGCGCAGGTCGCCCGTCTGACGGAGGCGCTTCGGAGCCGCAACTTGCCGACCGCACCGTCATCGTCGTGACCGGCGACCACGGTGAGGCGCTCGGGGAGCATGGTGAGCAGACGCACGGGATGCTCGTCTATGACGCGACGCTACGCGTGCCGCTGACCGTCTCGCTGCCGTGGATCGGGGTCGGCGCCGGGCTGAAGCGGGGACCGACGATCATCCGCGATCGTTGACGGAGCTGATGCCGTCCCTGCTGCGGCTCGCCGGATTAGCGGTGCCGTCGGGGCTATGCGGGCACCTGTGTGGACGGCCCGGCCGATACAGTGGCTCGCTCGATTCAATGCGAGAGCTACGCGGAGTCGATGTACCCGCGGCAGGCCGGATGGCACGCGCTCTCGGCGTTGACCGAGGCGCAATGGAAGCTGGTGCAGTCGTCGGAGTCGGAGCTGTTCGACCTGCAGAAGGATCCGGGCGAGCAGAGCAACGTTGCCGCTGCGCATCCAGGCGTCGTGCAGGCGATGTCGGCCGCGGTGCGGAAGCTGGCGCAAAGCGCCGGCGCGACAGCGGCCGTCGCGCCCGAAGCCGCAGAGCGACTGCGCGCGCTCGGCTACGTGAGCGGATCGAACGTGGTGACTGCCGACGATCCGGGCGCGCCCAATCCCGCACGTGAGATCCCGGCATGGACGAGATTCGAGGACGCCCTGGGCCGGTTGCAGCGGCGCGACCCGTCCGCCGCGCTGGCGTTGCTGAAGCCACTGGCGGAGCAGTATCCGTCCGCGCCGGTGTTTCAGTCGTCGTATGCCCAGGCACTGAAGGATGCCGGTAATGCGAAGGCGGCGGTGGGTGTCTACAAGGCGGCGATCAAGAAGTGGCCGGCCAATGCGGCGCTGTTTCATGACCTCGCCGTCGCGGCGCGCGAAGCCGGCGATATCGCGGAAGCATCACGAGCGGAACAAGCCGCCGTGGCGCTCGATGAGACCAGCGCCATGGCGCAGAACGGGCTCGGGCTTCTTCATGCCGATGCCGGGCGCAGCGCGGAAGCGGCTGCCGCATTCGAACGCGCCGCACAGCGGGATCCTTCGAACCCGTCCTACTGGACCAACCTCGGAAACGCGCGCGCGGCCTTCGAGGATCCGACCGCAGCGGAGCGGGCCTACCGGCGAGCCCTGGCCGCCGACGCCGAGTTCGCCGATGCGCTCAACGGTCTTGGGACGCTGCTGGTGCAGGCAAAGCGCGCCGCTGACGCAATCCCGCTGTTCGAACGTGCGCTCCGCCGCGATCCGCAGTTTCACGAAGCACGATTGAACCTGGGGATCGCCTACCAGGAGAGCGGACAGCCCGCGAAAGCGGCGGAGGTGTATCGGCAGGTGCTGGCGACAGCGCCACCGTCCGCGGCGCGGGAGCGAGAAGCCGCCGCGGCGCTGCTCAGGAAGTAGCTTGACAGTAGCCAGTGGGCACGTGGCACGTAGCACATCGCACGTAGCACGTAGCCAGTAACGCAGTGCACGTCGCACGTAGCACGTAGCACGTCGCACGTAACCGCACGTCGCACGTCGCACGTCGCACGCGCACGTACAAAAAAAGGCCGGGCGATTGACGCCCGGCCCTTTTCACTTCGCGCTGCGCTTTAGAAGAGAAGCGGAAACCGATCTGTCCGACGCGCTGCTCTGCCTGAAGTGCATCGCCGGCGTAACCCAGTGGCTTCATGAACGCTGGGTTGGGCGCATTGCTCGACGCTGTGCCCGTGTTGACACGAGCCGCCGTTGTTAACGGGCTGCTGCTCGCCGACGAGAAGTGCGTCGGGTTCTTCGCGTTGAACAGGTTGAACACCTCGCCGAAGAGTTCGATCGAACTCCGGCCGACGAGATTGATGCGCTTGCCGACGCGGAGGTTCATCTGCGACAGGGATGCGCCGCGGCCGCAGTTGACCGTTTCGCATGGCCCGTCTCTTCATACGACGGGTTGCCCTGGTCGTCGACGCCCGTGAACTTATACGCCGTGGTGTAGATGTCGTTGTTGACACCGTCGGCATTCACGTCGTAGCCCGTCCAGATGTTCATCGGCAGCGCCGAGCGATAGCGGAAGATCGGCGCCACGGTCACGCCCCAGGGCGCCTGGATGACGGCACTGATCGTGAACTTGTGCCGCGCGTCGGTCCGCATCCCGGGTCCCCACTGAACGTCGGCAAACGGGTTGGTTGCGTCCTGCACCAGGTTGGTCGTCAGCTCGTCGAGCGACTGGCCGCCCAGGCCGGTGGCCTCCGAAAGTGAATACCAGGCGTTCAACTGAATCCCGGCATCCATGCGACGGCGGATGCCGATGTTCATGCCCCGATACTTGCTCTCGCCGACGCTCATGTTCAGCGTTGGATTTGAAGGGTTCAGGCCGAGGTCGGCAAAGCGCCGGGTGCCATTGATGATGGTGTTCAGCGGCCAGCGGACGCCGAGATCGTGGCCGCGGGCATCGACCAGGTCGACGTCGATGCACGGTCGACGGTGTGATCTGATGCGACCACCCGATCGAGAACTGGCTGGTCCACGGCTGACGGATCTGCGGTGGGGTGAGCTGCGCGCTATAGAACGGTCCATTCGGATTGACCGTGTTCTGTGACGCGATGCCCTCGATCGGATCGCCAACCTTGAAGAAGGTGCCGTTCGCGTTCTTGATGCCTGCCGTGTCCGTGACGTTAAAGACGATTCCGGATCCGCCCTGTGCACTCAGTGCGGGGAACAGGATCGTGGCGTTGGTGTAGCCGTAGTCGTAGTAGATACCCCAGCCGCCACGGATGATGTCCCGGCCGTTGCCAAACAGATCGTAAACGGCGCCGATTCTCGGCTGGATGTTGTTCTTGTCCTCGCCCGGCTCCTTGGCAAACTCGTCCCAGCCGGGAACACCGTCGAACCGACCCGCTGCCGCGGCCGCGGTCAATGTGTTGTAGTTCGGGATGCCTGACTGGTCGATCGCGAAGCCGGTGACGTAGTCATACCGCAGGCCCGCGTTGACAGTCAGTCGGCTGTTGACGCGCCAATCGTCCTGGATGTAGAACCCGTACTGATCCATCGGCAGGTTCGCCGAGGCGCCCGGTTTGTTGCGCGTGACGAGGCTGATCGGTCCGTTGATGTTGTTGTCGAGGTGCGTGTAGGCGTAGTCGCTGCTGCCCGACGAGAACGTCACGAACAGACGGGGCTCGTGAATGTAGTTCACGCCAACCTTCAAGTCGTGACCGAGGCCGCCCATGCCCGCGACGCTCCAGGAGAAGTCGTTCTTGAACTGGAACTTGCGCTGCTCGGTGGTCTGCGGCGTGTTGGTGTTGTAACCAATAGCAACCTGGTTGGCGAACGTCTGCTGCGGTGCGTCGGTCCGAGCCGCCACGAAGTTCGCCGAAATCGGCGAACTGGAAGATGAACTCGTTCAGCTTGCCGCCGCCGATCACCCAGTTGTGGTTGACGTTGAAGGAGTTGAACGTGTTCTCGCTGTCGCCCCAGCTTTCGGGCGCCGACTGGATGGACGCGCCATACACCTGCGAATTGGTGTTGCGGCCGTAGCGCACCGACAGGAACTGCGACGGGCGTCATGTTCATGGTCGCCTTCGCGGTCAGCAGGTTCTCGCGCTGCGGCGTCGTGTAAACGCCATCGATATCCGGGAAGAGCCCGCTGGTGTTCACTGCCTGGGAGGTATCGCGCTGCGTGCGCTCGGCGGCGGCGAAGAAGTGGGCCCGATCCTGGATGATCGGTCCGCCGAACGAGCCGCCGGTACTGATAGCGGCGATAGTCCTGCTTCTCGAGGTTGTTGAGCTTCTCGGTGAAGGTCTCGGCATTCATGCTCTTGTCGCGGAAGTTCAGGAAGCCGCTGCCGCGCGAAGTTGTTCGTGCCGCTCTTCGTCACGATGTTCATCACGCCGCCATTGCTGCGGCCGTATTCGGCCTTGTAGCGCTGGGTGATGAAGTTGAACTCCTGGATCGCCTCGAGCGGGAACAGCTGGAGCAGTCCGCCGACGGTGTCGTCGTTGTTGTCGCCGCCGTCAATCTGGTAGTTGACGTTGCGGCCGTTGCCGCCGCCGATCTGCGGCGAGAACTGCGAGCTCTTGGTCGGGTCCGAGTGGAAGCCGAGGCCGACGCCGGGAATCGTGAGCGCCAGGTTTGCGAACTGGCGTCCGTTCAACGGCAGGCTCTCGATCCTCGTCACGTCGACAACGCCGCCGACTTCCGACGAAGTGGTGTTGATGAGCGGGGTCTCACCGGTAACGACGACCGACTCGGTGACGCCGGCCACCGCCATCGCGACGTCGAGCGAAACCGTCTGGCCGAGGTTGACGACGAGTCCTTGCGCTCGAACTTGTTGAAGCCTGACAGTTCGGCCGTCAGGTCATAGGTGCCGACCGGCAGTGCCTGCAGGCGATAGACACCTTCGGTGTCCGATACTTCCGTCCGGACGAAGCCGGTGTCTGCGCTGCGCGCGGTAACGGTGACGCCGGGGACCGCTGATCCCTGGGCATCGAGTACCCGTCCCGAGATGGTGCCCGTGGTCTGCTGTGCGGCTGCATTATTTGCAAACGCACACGCCAGAACAGAGCGGCGAGGATGATCCTCTTCATTACTGTGTAACCTCCGAGTTGAGTTGAATGAACGCAGTTTGCAAGATGAGCAAGATGAGCGCCGGGATGAGCCAGTGCGCAGAAACAGCACTTAAGTCTTATAATATCAAGTAACTTAGCTGGCGTTAAGTGGAGGGACGAACGACTGGCAATCCAATCCATTGGATGGATGGACTTGCCGCAATCCGCTCCCTTGAACCGGGCTATTTGAGCGCGTCGAGAAGCCTTCGACTTCGGGGCGCTGCGGGGCGCCGGCCGGCAGCCGCCGGAGCAGTTCCCGGGCCTCGATTTCGGCCTCGGCGCGGCGTCCTGCCCTGGCGAAAGCGATCGCCAGGCCGAACCGTGCCTGGTGCAAGTCAGGGCGCGACCGACAGCGCCCTTTGCAGTGGATCGATGGCCTCGCGACGGCTCGTCCGGCGTCGGAGAGCATCAGCCCGAGATTGGCGAGCACGACAGGATTGCCCGGTTCGACCGACGTCGGCGGCGCGCAGCGTGGCGGCCGCCGCGTTTCGCTTCGCCCTGGCCGCCTGGCAGCCGGCCAGCCCCAGGTGCGCATCGGCCGACGGATACCTGGCGTCGATCGCCGTTTCGGAACTGCGGCATCGCGTCCGCGCATCGTCCTGATTCGACGAGCACGTACCGAGCCGGAGATTCGCCAGCGGATTGCCCGGTTCCTCCGCGAGGATCTCGCGCAGCAGACCTTCGAGCGCCGGCGCCGTGCAGTTCGCCAGACGTGACCTGTGCGATCCGCGCCGCCATCGCCTTGCGGTCCTTGGGATCGGGCCGGGCCGTGGATGCCGGCCGCCCGGAGACATATCCGAGCGACTGAAGGCGCGCCGTGGCTTCGCGATCCGCCGGTGCCGGACGCGGCGAGCTGGTCGCTCGAATAGCGATCGACGTCTGCGGCTCAGGGCTTTGGCGCGGTCCGACGCGTCGACGACAGCGTTGCGGCTTTCGGTCGCGGTCCTCCGCGACGTGATAGAGCTCCGGTTTCGGGGCGGCGATGTATTTCCATCCGCCCGCGCGGACGGTCGCGCAGCGGGCTCCATCCAAAGTCGAGCAACGGCGCGAACGACTCGGCGTAGAGGGCGCGATCCACGGCGGCCGCGCCCCCGCAGCACCGAAGTCAGGGCGATGCCGTCGGCATCGAAAGGCTTGGTCCCGAGCAGCGCCATCGCGGTCGGTGCAAGGTCGACGAGGCTCACTGGTGCGTCGACCACCCCGGCTTGCACGCCCGGGCCGGCGAGGATCCACGGGACGCGCAGCGTCGTGTCGTACACGAAGATGCTGTGCGCGATCTCGCCGTGCTCGCCGAACGCTTCGCCGTGGTCGGAGGTCAACGCGATCAGCGTCGACGCCGTCGCCTCGCCGAGCGCAGTCAGCAGCCGTCCGGTCTGACGGTCCGCTTCCGCGATCTCCTCGCCGTAGCGGACGGCAGCCGGGGCACCGCTCCGCGCGTCGCCGTACGGAGCGTGGGGCTCGAACAGGTGGACCCAGAGAAAGAACCGTCCGCCGCGATTGGCCGCCAGCCACGCGAGCGCCTCGTCCACCACCGACGACCCTGGACGTTCGTTCGAGGGCCGGCCGTCCGCGCTGCGCGGCATCTGGTCGCCGTAGGTGCCGAATCCGCGATTCAGGCCGAACCGCCGGTCGAGCGGGAAGGCGCCGACGAAGGCCGCGGTTGCGAAGCCCTGCTTGCGACAGCGTTTCGGCGAGCGTCGGGACCGTCGAGATCGACCCGCATCCCGTTGTGCCGGGCGCCGTGACCGGGCGGGTAGCGGCCCGTCAGGATGCTGGCGTGGGAGGGCAGCGTGATCGGCGCCGTCGCAAAGGCGTTGTCGAAGCGCGCGCCGCGCGCGGCGAGGGCGTCCATGACCGGCGTCCGCGCGGTGGTGTCGCCGTAGGATCCAATGCGATCGGCCCGCATCGTGTCGACAGTGATGAGGATGAAGTTGCGGGCGGTCTGCGCCGTCGGTGCCGCCGGAGGGGCGCATCCGTTCGCTGCGCGCACGCCGAAGCGAGCGACCAGGATCAGGACGGCGACAGCAGCGCGAAACACAGCGTCCAGTATGTCACCGTAGAACCCGGACTTCCGATCCTCGCAACCCCGCGAATCCACGGGCCTTGCCGGAAAAGGGGCCTGGCCCCTTAAGGGGCCAGGCCCCCTCGGCGACGGCTATTCGTTGCGGAGTGCGACCATCGGATCGACTCGAGGGCCCGGCGCGCGGGGACATACGTGGCGACCATCGAGACGATCGCGAACAGGACGCACGCGCCGCCGAACGTGATCGGATCGACACCGCTGACCCCGTACAGCAGGCCTTGGATCAACTGCGCGCCGATCGCCGCCAGCCCGAGGCCGAGGACGAGACCGAGGCTCGTCAGCACCAGTCCCTGACGGAGCAGCAGGCGCATCACGGCGCCCTGGTCCGCGCCGAGCGCGACGCGGATGCCGATCTCGCGCGTGCGCCGCGTGACGGCATACGCCGTCACGCCGAAGATCCCGATCGCGGCGAGCAGCAGCCCGACGACGCCCAGGGCGCCGGCAACCGCCGCGGCAATCCGCTGCGGGATCAAGCCCAAGCGCCGTGATCTCGCCGAGCGCCATCGCTTCGGTCACCGGCAAATTCGAATTCATCGCCCGGATCGTCGAACGGAGCGCCGGGAATGGCGCTCGTGCCGGACGTCTTCACCAGCACGTTGACGCGCGACGAATAGCGCTGGGCCAGCGGGACGTAGACGTACGGCTCCGCCGGCTCCGAGATCGACATCAGGCGCGCGTCGGCCGCGACACCGACGACAGTCACGCGGATCGTTCCCTCCGGCCCATCGCTTTCGAACTGCTGGCCGAGCGGATCGACGCCCGGCCACACCGCGCGGGCGAACGCCTCGTTCACGATCGCGACGGGCGGCGCGGCCGCCGTGTCCTGGTCGGTGAAATCGCGTCCGCGCACCAGCTGTTGCCCGAGCGTTCGAAAAGACCGGGTTCGATCACGTTCCAGTCGGCGTCGATGTCGCCCCGTTCGTTGGTCGCCGGCGAACCCGGCACCTTCACCGAGCCGAATCCCATGCGGCCGCCATCGAGCGGAAGGTCCACCGCGATGGACGCTGACTGGACGCCCGGCAGAGCCCGGGTCTGCGTCAGCAGCTCGCGGGCAAAGATGCGCCCGGTCTCGGCGTTGTAGCGCGCCAGCGAAAGATCCATCGACACGACGTCCACGTTCTCGTGGTCGAAGCCCGTCGGTGCGTGGGCGGCCTGCGCGAGCGTTCGCATGAACAACCCCGCCGCGATCACGAGCACCAGCGACATCGTGACCTGCCCGACGACAAAGATGCTGCGCATGCGCAGCCGCGAGCCGCCGGCCTGGAACGCGTCGCCTTTCAGCGACGGCACCAGGCTGGTGCGTCGCGCCTGCAGCGCCGGCGCAAGGCCGCACAGCATCGCGGCGATGAACGACATGCCTGCGGTGAACGCGACCACTCGCCAGTCGGCGGCGAGGTCCACGGCGATCGGCACGGGCAGCTGCGGCAGCACGGTCAGCAGCAGCGCCGTGAGCCAGCGCGAAAGCAGGAGTCCGGCAGCGCCGCCGAGGACGAAGAGCAGGGCGGTCTCGGTGAACAGTTGCCGGGCGATCCGGCCGGGGCCCGCACCGATCGCCACCCGGACCGCCATCTCCCGGGAGCGGGCCGCGCCACGTGCGAGCTGCATCCCCGCGAGGTTGATGCAGGCGATCAGCAGCAGCAGCGTCACGATCCCCATCAACAGACCGAGGAATCCGGCGATCATGCCGGTGACGCCAGGGACGACCGCTTGCGGCGGCGGCGCGAAACCCGAGCCCCTTGTTGGTGTCGGGATACTCCTGCTCCAGCGCGCGTCCGACGGCCGCGAGCTCGGCGTTGGCCTGCTCGACGCTGACGCCGTCCTTCAACCGTGCCCCCATGAACAGCCACGTCGATCGCCGCGATTCGAAGTTGGACGCGCCCCGGCTGGGCATCGCCTGCGCCAGCATCGTGATCGGAAGCCAGAGGTCACCCTTGAGCACGGTCGTCCCCTGGAACGCACGTCCAGCGACGCCGACGACGCTGAACGGGAAGCCGTTGATCGAGATCGTCCGTCCGACGATGGCGGGGTCCGAGGCAAAGCGACGCTCCCAGAGGTGATGGCTCAGGACGACCACCGCATTGGCGCCGATCGCGCCGTCGTCGGCGGGAACGAGCAGCCGGCCGAGATGCGCAGGCGTGCCGAGGACCGAGAAATAGTTGGCGGTGACGACCACGCCGTAGACGCGTTCGGCGCCGCCGTCTGCGGCCGCCGTCTGCGGCCCCGAGGCTCATAGGGGTCGGTTCGAGTTCGTAGGCGTAGAGACCGGTGAACGAGGTCGTGCGGTCGCGGAGGTCCACGTAATTCGGGTACGACACCGTATCGAAGCCGGAGCCGCGCGTCACCCGGCCGACGTCGACGAGCCGATCTGGATTGCGCGAGCCCGGGCATGGGCCGCAGCAGCATGGCGCTGCGCGGCCGAGAAGATCGTCGCGTTGGCGCCGATCCCGATGGCGAGCGACAGCGCCGCGGTGGCGGTGAACAGGGGGCTCTTGCGGAGCAGCCTGAGAGCGAAGCGCGCGTCCTGCAGCCAGGTATCGAACATGGTGGTCAAAGCTCCTCGGTGCGTATCCGCTGATCTACGAACGCCTTCGTAATCTACGGAGACACGCTGTTGATCGTTCCTGGGAGAGTTAGAGCGCGGCGCGGGGTCGATTGTTTCAGCGGGTGGCGCGTATGTTGCGAGCCATCCGCGCGGGAGGGATCAGCCACATGGCAGATGAAGACGATGATCTCGCGCTGGGCGCGGACATGGACGACGATGACGACGACACGACATGGGGACCGATGACGCCCACGACAACGAGGATGTGGACGACCAGGAGGGCCAGCCTGTCGGCGGCGGCTGGCGCGCGGTCGGCGAGGAAGAGAGCGCGGTAGGCGGGTCCGGCGCGTCCTCCCTGGAGGCTGCCGGTGGCAAATCGGCCAAAGCCGCGAAGGCTGGGGCTCGCAAGGCAGCGTCCGCTGCGGTGGCGCGCAAAGCGTCCGGCGGCGGGAAAAAGAAGACGTCCGCCGGCGGTGGGCGGAAGGCGCCGGGCGGCGCGAAGAAGGCGTCCGCTGGAGCAAAGAAGAAGACCGCTCCTCCGCGCAAGGCTGGCGGCGGAGCGAAGAGCAGCCGCAGCGGATCCAAGAAGAGTTCGGGCGCGGGCTCGAAAAAGGGTCAGGGTCGAAGCGGTACTCGAGCGCGCACCGCGAGTGCCGGCAAGAGAAAAGACCGGCGGCGGTCGCAGCGGAAAGCGCCGCTGACCGCCAACTTCCAATCTCCAATCTCCAACTGCCAATAAGCCAGCGAGCTTTCGATTGGATTTTGGCAGTTGGAGGTTGGTAGTTGATCGAGCGCCTGCGTGGGCATGGACGACGTGGCCTGAAACCAGCTAATCTTGAGCTTGGCTCAACAAAGCTCAGGCTCAGCGTCCCGATATCCATGTCCAACTCTGTACTCGTCGCCGCCATTGCCGCGCGTTCTGCTCTTCGTCGGTGCACCCGCATCAACCGAACCGCCACTCCAGGCGGAAAAGCACCTCGCGAACATCCGGCAACTCACGCACGGCGGCGAGAACGCCGAGGCCTACTTTTCCGCCGACGGCCGCCGCCTGGTGTTTCAATCCACGCGTGACGGCGTTCCGTGCGACCAGATTTTCACGATCAATATCGACGGCACCGGCGAGCGGCGGATGAGCAACGGCGCGGGCCGGACGACATGCGGCTACTTCTACCCGTCCGGCGACGAGATCCTCTTTGCCTCCACGCATGGGACCGCGGCGGCCTGCCCGCCGAAGCCGAGTTACGAGCGCGGCTACGTGTGGCCCGTGTATGACGGCTATGAGATCTACCGCTCGAAGGCGGATGGCAGCGGCCTGACTCGGCTGACGAACTCGCCAGGGTACGACGCCGAGGCGACGATCGCGCCCGACGGCCTGATTACCTTCACGAGCGTGCGCGATGGCGACATGGAGATCTACTCCATGAAGAGCGATGGATCCGACGTGCGGCGGCTCACCAACAGGCCGGGACCGGACGGCGGTCCGTTCTTCTCGTGGGACGGCGCGCGCATCGCGTTCCGCGGCCGGCAGCTGGGTGCCGGACCCGAGATGGACGATTACCGCGCGCTGCTGAAGCAGGCGCTCTGGCGGCCCACCGAGCTCGAGTTGTTCGTGATGGATCGGGATGGCCGCAACACGCGCCAGGTGACGAGGCTTGGCGGCGCCAACTTCGCGCCGTCGTGGCATCCCGACGGCAAGCGCCTGATCTTCGCGTCCAACGTCGATGATCCCAAGGGCCGCAACTTCGACCTCTACCTGATCAACATCGACGGGACCGGCCTCGAGCGCGTGACGTTCAACGGCACCTTCGACGGCTTCCCGATGTTTTCACCGGACGGCCGGCACCTCGTGTTTGCGTCCAACCGCAACGCCAAGTCTGAAGGCGAGACCAACGTCTTCATTGCGGAGTGGCAGAACTAGCCCACCCTCACCACCAAAGCCATCGGCATGATGGCCAGGCACTAAGTCGCCGTTGGCGGCGACATTCGGCGCCAAAAGTCACCCATAGCGGAGACTAAGATTCGAGCTCTGCTGCTGTTATTACAGTATTGCAACTCGGGCTGCGCAGAATCACGCTGGTACGGACCTCGCCTTACGTTACGGTTCCGTAGTCGTCATTCTTTGGAATCAGCTGAATATCAGCCCTTTCCCGGTGGGCGTCGCGCGCCTGCCGTTTGGTCGGATTGTTCGTATGTTCAACTTGACTGGATTCCTGGACGCAGGAAGGGAGCCGCGCCGGTCGTGAGCGACTCGCTCGATGCGTTTTTTGCCGAGGATGCTCCTCCTTCACAGCGTCCGGTGGCGAAAGGCCGGAGTCGGGCCTTGCCGTATCTCGCCGCCCTGGCCGTCGTGGCCCTGACCGGCGTCGCGGCCGGCGGCCTGTATCTCCTCAAGAAGGCCGAACCGGTGAGCGCGGCGCCCTCCGCCGCGGTGACGATCGAGTCGGACCCCGCTGGAGCGGAGGTCCGATCGGGCGGCGCCGCGAAAGGCGTGACGCCCCTGACACTGTCGGTGGCGCCGGGCGAGCACATCTTTGAGATTGTCCACGCCGATCGGCGCAAGCAGGTACGAGTCGTGGCGCGTGCCGAAACGGCGGTCGTCCACCATGTCCAGTTCGATCTGCCGAGCGCGCCTGCAGCGAAACCCTCGACCGTGCCACGGCCACCGGCAGCCGGTCGCATCACCGGTCGCGACCTCGGGCGCGGAATGTTCCCGCCGGGCCCGCGGCGGGCTGGCTCGCCATCACGGCTCCTATCCCGCTCATCGTCTCGGAGCGTGGCCAGGTGCTCGGATCCACGGCGTCCGCCGAAGATCATGCTCGCCGGCCGGGAAGCGTGAGCTCCGGTTCGGCAACGACAGCCTGGGATTCTCCGAGATCCGGACGGTGCAGGTCGGCGCCGGCAAGACCGCCAAGGTCTCGATCGCCGTACCGAAGGCGCCGCTCAGTATCAACGCGGTGCCCTGGGCGGAAGTCTGGGTCGACGGCGTCCGCATCGGCGAGACGCCGATTGGCAACTACATGGTCAGCCTCGGATCTCGTGACGTCGTTTTCCGGCATCCCACGCTCGGCGAGCGGCGCCAGACGGTGACCGTCTCGCTGACCGCGCCCGCCAGGGTGTCGGTCGACATGAGGAAGCAGTGATGACGCCTCGGATCGCTGTCGCCGCCATTGTCAGCCTGCTCTCGGTTGCCGGGCCCGCCGCCGCGCAGGACATGGCGCGCGTGCGCGCGCTCTACGTCGCGGCCGCCTATGAGGAGGCGCTGGCCGCCATGCCGGCGGGGCTGTCAGCCGCAGCCGGCACCGAGCTCGAGCAGTACCGCGCCTTGTGCCTGCTGGCGCTTGGGCGCGAGAACGATGCCCGGGCCACGATCGAGCGGTTGGTGAAGGCGCACCCGACGTTTGTGCCGCCGGCCGACGAGGTGTCGCCGCGCCTGCGGACGCTCTTCACCAGTGTGCGCAGCGCGCTGCTGCCTGGCCTCGTCAAGCAGTCGTACACGGATGCCAAGGCTGCGTACGAGGCCAAGGATCGCGAAGCGGCGCGCGCCGGATTCCAGCGGACGCTGGAATTGATCGACAGCGTTCCCGAGGAAAGCCGGGGCGCATTGACCGATATGCGGTTACTGGCGGCGGGGTTTCACGATCTGGTCGCGGCTCCACCCGCGCCGGCAGAACCAGCGGCGCCCGCCCCGCCGCCGACGTCCCCGGCACGCCCGCCGTCGGGCGTATTCGTGCCGGCTGTGGCCATCCGCCAGGAACTGCCGCCCTGGACGCCGACCGATCCTGTGTCGCGACGCACCGAATACGTGGGTCTGCTCCAGCTGCAGATCGGTGCCGGACGGACGGGTGACGCTCGCGCGCATGCTGAAGGTGAGCCACCCGGCCTACGATGTCGCCGTCTTGCGCGAGGCCAAGCGCTGGCTGTACCAGCCCGCCACTCGGGGCGGGCAGCCGATCGCGTCCGAGCGCGAGATCGAGATCCGGCTGCGGCCGCAGACCCCCACCGACAGCAAGACGGGCGGCGAGTAGCGTTCGGACAGGCAGACAACAGTCAGTTGTCGCCCTGCGACAAAAGTCCGCTCGCGGCCCGACTTTGCTGGGGCGCGCCGGGCTCGCAGGCGAAATCACACCTGTTTTGGCGGTTCAGGACTGGCGACGGCTGGTATGGAAATCGCCTCGGCGCTCGCCGGCGGAGACGCACCCCCTTTAACTGAAGATGCACCCGGACGGGCTTCGGCGTTCGTCGCGCGGCACGAGGGCCCCCTTTGGGTGTCAGAGGGTGACGCTGTTTGCGTGTTCTGCTTCTGGCTGGGGTAGGGAAACGAACGAAGCGACCGATACAGTGAAGGCAAGTTGGGCCATTCTGGCTGGGGGCAACTAAAGTCTGCTTATTGAGTGACTTTAGTCCGCTAATAATCGTGACTCTTTCCGCCCAACTCGCGAAAACTGGGCTGGGATAGCAAAAATGACCGCTATACCGGCTACTAATTACACCATCCTCGTGGCGACTTCCTTGCACAAGTCGCTATCGCCCAACGTAATTCGAGCGGCTTGCGACCCATCTTCTTTGGCCGAACCAGCGGTGCGGAATGCGCCCGTCGGGTCTGTCCTCGGGGATGACGCCCGCGGGCCGGATCGATTCTTAGAGTGAGGTCGTGCGGATGCAGCGCCGTTTAGGGGATCGCAGGGGCCGACCCCGTTTCGAGATCGTTGGCGACCTTTGGGGCACGCTCGACGCCGTGGTCGGGATGCCGCTGCTCAATGTCGGGCGTGGCGGGGCGCTGGTGGAGTCATCAGTGCCGCTCGCGCCGCAATCGGTTCATCACGTGGCCGTCACGTGTGACGGGCAGCCCACGCCGGCCCGTGTCCAGGTCCGGCACGTGAACCCGGTCGTCGGGCCGGACGGCAGGAACCGCTACTTGATCGGGCTTGAATTTTTGACCATGCCGACCGGCGCTGCTCGAGCAGATCGATGCCTGGCTTGGTGAGGGCAACGGGGCCGTCGTGCCGGGGGGTGTTTGAGCCATGGCCCCGATGATCGAGCGGCGTCGAACGCCACGAGTCGAATTGAACGCCGACGAGAGCCTGAGGCTCGAACTGCGGCACCGGGTGCAGTTGCTGGACATCAGCCAGAGCGGTGCGCTCGTCGGCTGCGACGCGCCGGTGCGCGGTTGGCACCCGCGGCCACTTGAGGGCCGGCATCGCGGCGCACACGTTCAGCGCCGAGGTCGACGTGAAGCGGCATCACCCGAAGGCGCCGGTGCGCACGAAGTTCGGGATCGGTACGGCGTTCGGGTCCATGGACGACAGGAACCGCAAGTTCCTCGACGAGTTTCTGCAGCGCGCACGGGATTGAAGATCCCGCACCGGAATCACTAGATCGACGGGGCCGCCGTCCCTTTTATGACGGCCACGAGAATACCGGAGACGACACGAATGAGAGCTCAGGGCAACGGCGAATTGATTGGCACCAGCGCCGCGATCGTGGAGCTGGTCGAGGAGATCGAGCGGATCGCTACGTCTGACGCCAAGGTCCTCGTGACCGGGGAGAGCGGCGTCGGCAAGGAGCTCGTCGCCACCGCCATTCACCGGCGGAGCCCGCGCGCCGCGCGTCAGCTCGTGACCGTGAACTGCGCCGGCCTGCCCGAAACGCTCCTCGAATCGGAGCTCTTCGGGCACGTGAAGGGTTCGTTCACCGGTGCCTATCGCGACAAGATCGGCAAGCTGGAGCTCGCCGACGGCGGCACCATTTTCCTCGACGAAATCGGGGAAATGACGCTGCGGATGCAGGGCATGCTCCTGCGCTTCATGGAAACCGGCGAATTGCAGAAGGTCGGCTCGGACCGCGTCACCACGCGCGTCAACGTCCGGGTGATCGCGGCGACCAACAAGAGCCTCCGCGAGATGATCGTGAAGGGGACCTTCCGCGAGGACCTCTATTACCGCCTCAACGTCATCCACCTGACCGTGCCGGCGCTGCGTGAGCGCCGCGAGGATATTCCGCCGCTCATCGAACACTTCCTCCAGCAGTTCACGCGCAACGGCCACATCCCCAAGGCGCTCGCGCCCGACACGATGCGTCTGCTCGCCGAGTACTCGTGGCCCGGCAACGTCCGCGAGCTCGAGAACGTCATCGAGCGCCTGGTCGTCACCGGCCGCAGCGAGGCGATCCTCCCCGAAGAGCTGCCGATGGAGGTGCGGATGCACAGCAACGTCAGCCTCCGCCCGAAGCGGGAGCGGCGCCGCACCGTGGCTGACGATCTCTATAAGCGGCTGACCGAGGAGCGCGAGTCGTTCTGGGCGGCTGTCTACCCGCTCTACATGGAGCGCGAAATCACCCGTGGCAACGTCCGCGACGTCGTCCGCAAGGGCCTGGAAGAAGCGCGCGGGAACTACAAGATCGTGGCGAAGATGTTCAACATGGAAAGCCGCGATTACAAGCGCTTCCTGAACTTCTTGCGGAAGCACGATTGCCAGGTGCCGTTCAAGGAATATCGCCAGTAGCCGGGCCTCACGGCTCGACGGATAACAGATGAAATCGATCATGACCAAAACGTTTCTCGCTATCGCTCTCGCTGTCGTCGCCGTGGCGGCGACGGATGCCCAGCAGAAGCCCCCGGCAGCCAACGGCAAGCCGCCGGCAGGCGTCACCATCCCCACCGGCGTCGCGACGCCGCCCGATTACGTGATCGGTCCGGATGATGTGCTGACGATCGTGTTCTGGCGCGAGAAGGACATGTCGAGCGAGGTCGCGGTCCGTCCCGACGGCATGATCTCGCTGCCGCTGATCAATGACGTGAAGGCGGCGGGCCTGACGCCAGATCAGCTGCGCGACGAATTGACCAAGGCGGCGCGAAGTTCCTGGTCGAAGATCCGTCGGTGTCGGTCGTCGTCAAGGCGATCAACAGCCGGAAGGTGTTCATCACCGGGCAGGTCGGCAAGCCGGGTCCGTATCCGATCACCGCGCCGACGACCGTGATGCAGCTGATTGCGCTCGCCGGCGGCGTCCACGAGTTTGCCGATACGAAGAACATCACGATCCTGCGCAACGAGGGCGGCCAGCAGGTGGCGATCCGGTTCAACTACAACGACGTCATCAAGCGCAAGAACCTGAAACAGAACATCGAGTTGAAGCCCGGCGACACGATCATCGTGCCGTAGTGCCGCCGAGGTGCCTGAAAACCATCATGTTGTTACAGAGGATGATCGTTGCGCTCGTGGTCCTGACGGCCGGGTCCGTCATGCCGGCGCACGTCTCCGCGCAAACCGAGACGCCGCGTCTGCGGCTGAGCGGCGTCCGTACCGCGGCCTCTTCGGGGCGCCGTCATCGTCGGATTCGCCGCATTCACTGGTGTTCACAGCGGCGGCCTACCTCGCGTACGACGACAACGTGACCGAGGCGATCTCGGAGGGAGGCGTGAGCTCCACCTCCCCCTGGTTGCAGAAGAGCGGGACGTATCGAGGCGCCGATGCGGGGCTGGACTACACCTTCGGTTTCGATCGCGAACGATACGATTTTCGCGGCGCCGCCGGTGGCCAGTTGCGTTACTACCATCACGACGAAGGTTCAGACGTGCGCCCGGCCGCGCAGGCTGATGTGGCGTTGAACGTCGCGCCTGACCAAGTCGCTGACGCTCAATGTCCGGCAGGGTGTCGACTACACATCCAATTACAACGGAGCGGTCAATAGCTGGCTCCAGGACGATCCCGGGCTCGACATCGGGATCCCGGATGATCCCGCGCTCGACCTGTTCGAGCTTCGGGCCCTGCAGTTCGCGACCAACGGTCGAACTCGACCAGCGTATCGGGCGATACACCTCCGTCATGGGTGGCTACCATTTCCGGTCGACGAATACGTTCGAAACCGAGGTGCCGGACGCGAACCTCCAGGACTACACCACCCACGCGGCTTCCGCGGGAGTCGATTTACGCGCGGCCGTTCACCCGATACGCGACGGCCCTGCTTGGATACCGGATTCGCGTCTCGGATGGCCAAAGCCCCACCGGCGAACCGGAGATCATGCACCACATCGACGCCGGCGTCGACTACGGCCGCGCGCTGTCGTTCTCGCGGCGGACGTCGTTCGAGTTCGGCACCGGCTCTGCGATTGTGGTGAGCGACGAGGTGAACCAGCCCCGGCGAGCAAGAATCGCAGGTGCACCTGACCGGACATGCCACGCTCCTCCACGAGTTGGGCCGCACCTGGACCGCGTCGCTTGGTTACACACCGCGGCTTCCGGACGCAGGCCGGCTTCGACGAGCTCTACTTCACCGACGCAGTCGTCGCGCATCTCGGTGGCCTGATCAGCCGGCGTCTGTCGTTTTCGGCGACGGGGAGCTGGGCGATGTCGTCGGTTGGCGACGTCGACTCAAAGAATCAGAGGGACCAGTCCGCGTCGGCCCAGTTGAACTACGGGCTGACCCGCATGCTGGCGCTCTACGCGCAATACAACTATTACTTCTACCGGTATGACGAGAGCGTGGCCCTCGACAATCGGTTTCCGCGAAACCTGGATCGGCACGGCGTCAGGGTTGGCTTGACGACGTCCATTCCGCTGCTTCGATAGGAGTTTGAGTCGTGGTACCTGGGAAGAAGTACGCTCCAGAAGATTTCCTTGCCATCGCCTGGGCCCGGAGGTGGTTTGTATTCGTGCCCTTCGTGCTCGCCACGATCGGCGCGGTCGGCTACGCCATGGTCCAGCCGAATCGTTATTCCGCCAAGACGGCCATCATCATCACTCCCCAGCAGGTGCCGGCGAATTTCGTGCAGTCGACGGTCACGTCGATGCTCGCCGATCGTCTGCAGATGATCAGGGAGCAGGTCATGAGCCGGACGCGGCTGGAGCGGGTGATCGAGGAATTCAACCTGTATCCGGAGATGCGCGCCAACCGGATCATGCAGGACGTGATCGAACAGATGCGGCAGGATATCGACGTCAGGATCACACCCAGCCGCCGCACCGACAGCGGCTCGTTCACTGTCGAGTATCAATCTGATAATCCCCGTACGGCACTACTCGTGACGGAGCGGCTGGCGTCGCTGTTCATTCGTGAGAATCAGACCGACCGTGCGGTGCTCGCAGACGCGACCAGCCAGTTTCTCGACGCACAGCTCGAAGAGGCCCGGCGCCGGTTGCTCGATCACGAGAAAAAGCTGCAGGAATACCGGACGCGGAACTCGGGCTCGCTGCCGACGCAGGTCAATTCGAACCTGCAGGGCATCCAAACCGCGCAGATGCAGCTGCAGGCGCTGCAGGAGCAATCGAACCGCGACCGCGACCGCCGCCTCTTCCTGGAGCGTTCACTGGGGGACTTGAACGCCAATTACGGTCCCGACCCGACGAGCACGGAGCCGGGCGCGCAGCCGACGACCGCCGCGGCGAGGCTCGAAGCGGCGCGCGAGGCATTGCGTGGGCTCGAGCTGCGGTTGAAGCCCGAGCATCCGGATATGCAGCGTGCGCGACGCATCATCGCGGACCTCGAGAAACAGGTCGACGCCGAAGAACTTGGACAGCCCGTGTCTGCCACCCCCGCACCCGCACCGGTCGCGTCGAAGCGGCCGACGACCGCAGAACGCGCCAGGCAGACCCGCATCGCCGACCTGCAGGCGGAAATCGTGACGCTCGACCGGCGCCTCTCGCAGCGCCAGTCGGAAGAAAATAAGCTCCGCAGCAACCTCGCCACGTATCAGGCTCGCGTCGAGGCCGCACCGGTGCGCGAATCGGAGCTCGTCGAACTGATGCGCGACTACGACATCCTCAAAGTCACCTACAACGACCTGCTGCGGAAGAGCGAAAGCTCGAAGCTCGCCGTCAGTCTGGAACAGCGCCAGATCGGCGAACAGTTCAAGATCGTGGATGGGGCACGATTGCCCGAGAAGCCGATCAGCCCGGACCGTCCACGGATCATCACGATGGGCGCGGCGATCGGGCTGATGTTCGGTCTCGTGCTGGTCGGCCTGCTCGAATATCGCGACTCCACGCTGAAGACCGACGCGGACGTCGTGTCGGCGCTCGCCCTTCCGGTGCTGGCGCTGATCCCGCCGATGGTGACCAAGGCGGAGGAACGCGTGATGGCCAAACGCCGTCGGCTGACAGCCTGGGCGTCGCTGGCGGTCCTGCTGGTGACCGTGGGGGCGGCCGCTTGGAAGCTCGAGCTGTTCGAGCGGTGGATCGGCTGATGTACGAAACATTCTTTGGCCTCCGCGAACGGCCGTTCGAGCTCGCGCCGAACCCGCGATTCCTGCTCCTGACGACCAGTCACGCCGAGGCGCTGAGCAATCTCGAGTACGGCATCACCGGCAAGAAGGGCATCACGGTCCTCCTCGGCGAGGCCGGCACGGGCAAGACGACCTTGATCCGTACGGCGCTCCAGAAGTGGCGGACCGCCGGCCACCTGGTCGCCTACATCAACAACCCGACCCTGACGCGGTCCGAGTTCGTCGAGTGTCTTGCGCAGGCGTTCGACCTCGGTCCGGAGGCCGCGGCCTCGAAGACCCGGCTGCTGGCGTCGCTCACGGAATTGGTCATGCGCCGGCACGAGTCAGGGGCTCCTCACCGGCCTCCTGATCGACGAGGCGCAGGCGCTTTCCGACGAGTTGCTGGAAGAGATCAGGTTGCTCGCCAACGTCGAAACCGCCGACGAGAAGGTCTTTCCGGTCGTCCTCGCGGGGCAGCCGGAGCTCGCTGGCCGTCTCAACGCCCCTGGCCTTCGCCAGTTGAAGCAGCGGATCGGCCTGCGCTGTGTGCTCGCGCCGCTCGACGTCCGCGAGGTCGGCGCCTATATCAGCGGCCGTGTCCGGCTGGCTGGCGGCGTCGGCGCCGCGCTGTTCACCCGGGAGGCTGTGATCGCGGTCCACGAGCATTCGGGCGGCATTCCTCGCGTCATCAACGTGATCTGCGACAACGTCCTGCTGTCGGCGTTTGCCACCCAGCGCCGGCCCGCGACGCGCGAGATCGTCGAAGAGGTCAGCCGCGACTTCGACCTGGTGGCGTCCGATAAAGCCGGCGACTTGCCGCCGGCTGCGCCAGACGCACCTGTCGCGCCAGCGGTCACGACGCCGCCGGTACGCGCGGCTGCGACGAATAACTCGCCGACCAACGACAGTGGTTCGATGTTCGAGAGCGTTCCTGCCACGATTGCGCCCGGGCCGCACCCCGACGCGGGTGATCCCCCGCTCTTCGGCGCGTATAGCCCGAAACGCAAGTTTTCCTTATTTCGCTGGAGAGAGAGTCCCCAATGAGCCGTGTTCGCGAAGCCATCGCACGGGCCGGATCCCAGAGTCAGGCTACCGAGGCACTCCCGGTTGCCGCTGGAGAGGGCGTACCGCTGTTTCCCGTGGACGAGCCCGAAGCCGGCACGCAGTGGGAGGCTGAACCGGCCGCTGCCGGACCGGCCGGGTACGAACCTGCGGGCGCGAAGCCACATCAGGCACGCGCACAGAACGTCATGGCCGAGGACGCGGTCAACCATCCTGACGATGATCCGGTGCTCGGTGAACCTGCGCCACGGCTGGGCGAAAAGGTCGTGCTCTCGCCCAACGCCGACCATGCGATGGTCGAGCAGTATCGCCGCCTCGCCGGCCGCCTTCACCTGGCGCAGGCCGAGCACGGAATCAAGGTCGTGATGGTAGCGAGCGCGCTGCCGGGTGAAGGGAAAACGCTCACCGCCACCAACCTCGCCGTCACGCTCAGCGAGTCCTACCAGCGGGACGTCCTGCTGATCGACGGCGATCTTCGCCGGCCGTCTATCCACGACATGTTCCGGATTCCGAATCTGTCGGGTCTGAACGACGGTGTCCGGTCCGAGACCGAACGCAGGGTGCCGCTCGTGCGCTGGTCCGAGCACCTCACGATCATCACCGCCGGACGGCCCGACGCCGATCCGATGAAGGTCCTGGTCTCGCAGCGCATGAAGAAGGTCATCGCTGAAGGAGCGAGCCGGTTCCAGTGGGTCATCATCGACACCCCCCCGGTGGGGTTGCTCACGGATGCCAGCCTCTTCTCGGCGATGGTCGACACGGCGATCTTCGTCATCGAAGCGGGCCGGACGCCCTATGCCGAGATCCAGCGATCCGTCGAAGCCATCGGGCGGGACCGGGTCTTCGGCGTCGTCCTCAACCGCGCCCGATCTGGTACGCAGGGCGGCTACGGCGGTTACCGCTACCAGTACACCAGCTTGCCGGCGCCGAAGTAAGCCATGAGAAAGGTGCTTCTGCGGAGGATCACGATGCGGGCGGGGAGCCTCATTCTCCTCGAAACCTGCTTGATCTCCGCTGCCGTCGTGCTTGCCGGGTACGTCCGGTTCGGCGGCAAGGCGTTTGAGCTGATGGACGAGGAGCCCGCCAAGTGGATCCTCATGCCGGTGGTCACGCAGCTGTGTCTCTACTACGCGGACATGTACGACTTGCGGGTCATCGCCGACCGCCGCGAACTGTTCGTCCGGGCCGTGCACGCGCTCGGCGCGACGTGCCTGATCCTCGCCGGCATCTACTACTGGTTCCCCGACCTGGTCATCGGGCGCGGCGTCTTCGTCCTGGCCGCAATGTTCGTGATCACGCTGGTGCTCGGCTGGCGGGTGGTATTCGAGTGGGCCAATCGGCACGTGGCCCCGCGTGAGCGGCTGCTGCTGGTCGGCACGAGCGATTCCGCGGTCGCACTGGCGCGCGAGCTGCACGAGCGGCGGAACCTCGGCGTCCAGATCGTCGGATTCATCGACCCGGACCCGAACCGCGTCGGCATGCCGGTTCTCAACCCCGGCGTCGTCGGCACGATTGCCGACATTCCGACGGTGGCTCGTGCGCTCGGGGTGGATCGGGTCGTGGTCAGTCTTGCGGATGCCCGCGGCAAGCTCCCGATGGAAAAGCTGCTCGAGATGAGGATCGACGGGATCGCCTTCGACCATCTCGCCTCGGTGTACGAGGAATACACCGGAAAGATTGCCGTCGAGAACCTCAGGCCGAGCTGGTTGATCTTTGCTCCCGGCTTTGCGAAAAGCCGCTTCCTCCGGACGATGAAGCGGGTGGTGGATCTGCTGGTTGGCGGGATTGGGATCCTGTTGTCGCTCCCGCTCGGCGCGGCGGCGGCGATCGCGATCCGTCTGTCGTCGCCGGGCCCCGTGTTGTACCGCCAGCGCCGCGTCGGACAGCACGGCCGCGTCTTCATGCTCTACAAGTTCAGGTCGATGCGCGCCGACGCAGAAGCGACGACCGGTGCCGTCTGGGCGAAACGGAACGACTCGCGGGTCACGATGGTGGGTCGTGTGCTGAGGCAAACGCGCATCGACGAGTTGCCGCAGCTGTGGAACGTGCTGCGTGGCGACATGAGCCTGGTTGGGCCGCGACCGGAACGCCCTGAATTCGTGTCCGAGCTCACGAAAGAGATCGCGTATTACGGACAGCGTCACATGGTCAAGCCCGGGGTCACCGGCTGGGCACAGGTGAGTTACAACTACGCCGACAGCGTGGAATCGACGCTCGAGAAGCTGCAATACGACCTGTTCTACATCAAGAACCTGTCGCTCCTGCTCGACTTCTTCATCCTCGTCAAGACGGTAAAGACGGTGTTGATGCGGAAGGGGTCGCAGTGACCGAGATCGTCAATGCGATGACCGTGGACGTCGAGGACTATTTCCAGGTCAGCGCGTTCGAAGGGATGGCTCCGCGCTATCGCTGGGACGGCTTCGAGAGCCGGGTCTGCGCCAACACGGAACGCCTGTTGGCGATTTTCGAGGGCCGCGTAAAGGCCACGTTCTTCGTGCTTGGCTGGGTTGCGGAGCGGTACCCGCAGCTCGTCAAGACCATCGCGGATGCCGGCCACGAAATCGCCTCGCATGGGTATGCGCACCGTCTCGTTTACGACCTCACCCGCGACGATTTCCGCGACGACGTGCAGCGCTCGAAGGATCTCCTGGAATCGGCGAGTGGCATGCGCGTCCTTGGTTACCGGGCTCCGAGCTACTCGGTGACGCCCCGTTCACTGTGGGCGCTCGACATCCTGATCGAGCTGGGGTTCGGCTACGACGCGAGCATCTATCCGATCCACCACGATCGTTACGGCATTCCGCTCTCGCCGCGCGCGCCGTACGTGCTCGATCGCGACGGAGGATCCCTGATCGAGGCGCCCGGGTCGGCGGTTCGCATCGGCCCTCTCAACCTCCCGGTCGGCGGTGGCGGCTATTTCCGCCTCCTGCCATACGCCTGGACGCGCTGGGGGATCTCGCGCATCAATAAAGGGGAAGGCCGCCCCGCGATCTTCTATCTGCACCCCTGGGAGATCGACCCCGACCAGCCCCGGCTCGCGGCCGGCCGATTGAGCAGGCTGCGGCACTACCGCAACCTGGCCGAAACGGAGCCCCGTCTTCGGCAGCTGCTCGCGGACTTCCAGTTCGGCACGATGCGGCAGGTCCTTCAACCGCTCGCGGTGGCGCGAACAGCGGCGGTTCGGACCGAAGCGCTGCCGTACTGCTGGTAGCGGCCTCTCAATTCACCATGACTCCAGGTGTGATGGATCGCGCGCAATCGGTGGGGACCGTCGACGACGGCCGATGGGACGCCTACGTCGACGCGCACCCGCAGCGGAGCGCGTATCACTATGCCGGGTGGGCGCGCCTGATCGCCCGCGCGTTCGGCCACGAAGCACGAATGCTGGCGGCGATCGGCCCCGACGGCATCACCGGCGTGCTGCCCGCTGATCGTCATGCGCAGCCGCCTGTTCGGCCGGTTCGTCGTCTCGCTGCCGTATCTGAACGAAGGTGGCCTGCTCGCCGACGACTCGTCGGCAGAAGCCCTGCTGATCGAGGCGGGAGTCGAAGCAGGCCAAACAAGCCGGCGCCGAGTACCTCGAGCTGCGGCACACGCGCCGGCATAGCGAGGCGCTCACGGAGCGCCAGCACAAGGTGGCGATGTCGCTGCCGCTGCGCGAGACCGCCGACGCGCAGTGGCTGGCGTCTCGACCGGAAGGTGCGGAACCAGGTCCGCAAGGGCGAGAAGAGCGGCCTTGTCATTTCGAGCGGCGGCCAAGATCTGCTCGAGGCCTTCTACGACGTGTTTGCACGCAACATGCGGGACCTCGGGACGCCGGTCTTCGGCATCGAGCTCTTCGAAGAGACGCTGCGGACCTTTCCGGACAACAGCCGCGTGTTCTGCGCCTACGACGGTACGACGCCGGTCGCGGCCTCGATCGTCCACTGGCGCGGCGGGAGCGCCGAAGTGATCTGGGCGTCGGCGCTGCGGGAATCGAATCGGCTCTCGGCGAATGTTCTTCTCTACTGGCACACGATCCAGTTCGCGATCGCGCAGCGATGCACGATGTTCGAGTTCGGGCGGTGCACGCCCGGCGAAGGGCCATTTCATTTCAAGCGGCAGTGGGGCGCCGAGCCGAGGCCGCTGGTCTGGGAGTACTGGCACGCCGGGCCGAAAGCCGATGTCGAGAAGTCGCCGCGCAATCCGAAGTACCGTGCCGCGGTCGCGGTCTGGCAGCGGCTCCCCGTGGGAGTGACGCGCCTGGTCGGTCCGCGGATCGTCCGAGGGATTCCCTGCTGACATGGCGAAGTTCGTATTCGTCCTGTCGTTCGTCGCGTTCGCTTATGTGTATGCCGGCTATCCGCTGCTGCTGCAGCTGCTGGTCTGGCTGCGCGGCCCGCGAATCGTCCGGCGCGGATCCGCGCATCCGCGCGTCAGCCTGGTCATCTCGGCGTTCAACGAGGCGGATGTCATTGCCGGCAAGGTCCGCAACGCGCTGGCGCTTCAGTATCCCGCCGGCCTTCTCGAGATTGTCGTGGTCTCCGATGCATCGTCGGACGCCACCGACAGCATCGTGACGTCGATGGCCGACTCGCGGGTGCGCCTCCATCGCCAGGCCGAACGGCGCGGCAAGACGGCCGGGCTCAACGCCGTGATGCCGACCTTGACGGGCGACATCGTCGTGTTCTCAGACGCGAACGCCATGTACGAACCCGATGCGCTTCTGATGCTGGTTCGCAACTTCGCCGATCCGGAGGTTGGTTGCGTCACCGGCGAGGCACGGTATCTGAAAGGGAACCGGTCGACGGCGGACGTGAGCGAGCGCGCCTACTGGAACTACGAGATCTGGATCAAGCGGCTGGAGACCGCGGTCGGTTCGATGGTGGGCGGCGATGGTGCCATCTACGCCATCCGCCGCAGCCTGTGGCAGTCACTGCCGGAGAATGCCATCAACGATTTCCTGAATCCGCTGCAGATCGTCGGCGCCGGCTGGCGTGGCGTGTACGAGCCCGAAGCCATCTGCCACGAAGAGACCGCAGCCGGCATCCGGCGCGAGTGGAAGCGGCGGGTGCGAATCATCAGCCGGAGCTGGCGAGCGGTGTTCCAGGCCCCGGGCGTGCTCAACCCGTTCAAGGTCGGGTTCTTTGCGGTGAGTCTGATCTCCCACAAAGTACTGCGCTGGTTCTCGGGGATCTTCCTCGGCGTGCTCCTGGTTGGCATTGCTACTGAGCTCGGCGCCGCCGACGCGGTCGTGCAGCTGATCGCGCTGGTGGCGGTTGTCGTCACCGTCGTCGCGCTCGCGCTGGCACCCGTCCGCCGGCTCGCGGGCTTCGCGATCTACTTCGTTGCCATCAATCTCGCGTCGCTCGTTGGGCTGGTACGCGGCACGTTCGGCAACGTGTCGGGCATGTGGACCACGCCTCGCGCGAGCACCCATGCCTACGTGTTCCGGCCAGGCCTTCCCATCCTGGGCCTGGCGTCAGCGGGGCTTCTGGCTGCGGCCGTGGCCCTGGCCCGGGGCGGTCCGACGCTCGCACCGACCGTGTTCTGGGCCTCGCTGGCAATGCTCGTATATGTCTACGCCGGTTATCCCCTCGTGCTTCGCGCGTGGGCGGGCATCGGACGGAAAGGCGTCGCGTCGGCGCCGCATGAGCCCCACGTCTGCCTCCTGATCGCCGCCAACGACGAGGCCGCGGTGATCGGCGCGAAGGTCGAGAATTCCATACGGATCGACTACCCGATGGACAGGCTCGACATCATTGTCGCGTCCGACGGATCGCTTGACGGGACCAACGACATCGTGCGCGCGTTCGCGCCGCGAGTGCAGTTGTTTGCGCTGGCTGAGCGGCGGGGCAAGATCGCCGCCATCAACGAGGCCATGCTTGGCGTGAAGGCCGACATTGTCGTCATGTCGGACGCCAACACGTTCCTGCGCCGCGACGCCGTGCGGATGCTGGTGCAGAACTTCGCCGACCCCGAGGTGGGCGCGGTGAGCGGCGACGTCGTGTTGACCGGCGAGCGGGCGGCACTGGCGGGCTCCGAGGACCTCTACTACCGATACGAACGCCACCTGCAGCGGCTCGAATCCGAGATCGGCTCACTGGTGGGTGTCGACGGCGCACTGTATGCGATCAGGCGGCAGCTGTTTACGCCGCCTCCAGCCGATACCATCCTCGACGACATGGCCATCCCGATGGGGGTACTGAGAACCGGCCACCGCGTGGTGTTCGAAGCCGGCGCCCTCGCGGAGGAGGCCGGTTCCGGATCGTCGAGCGAGGAGTTCTGGCGAAAGGTGCGCGTCGTCGCCGGGGCGGTGCAGTTCCTGTTGCGTCCGGACAGCGGCGTCCCGATCAACCGTCTGCAGGCGCTGTTCACGCTCGTATCGCACAAGGCGCTGCGCTGGATGTCCCCGGCCTTCGCTGCCGCCGCGTTCACCTCGTCGGTGCTGCTGGCCCCATCCTCGATGTTCTTTTCGACGGTTCTCGCGGCCGAGTGTGGAGTGCTGATACTGGGCCTGGCGGGCTGTGTGCCAGCGCTCCGGCGCATCAGCATCGTGGCGCTGCCGCATTACTTCTGCCTGGTCCAGGGCGCCGCCGTCGTCGGATTCGCGCGTGGAATTGCGGGGCGCCAGCCGGTGGCGTGGCGCCGGTTCCAGCGCGCCACGGTGCAGCCGACATGAAGTCCGCCGGCAAGCTGCAACGGTCGGTACCGGTCCGGGCTCGCACCCGCCGCCAAGGCGCTACTGTTCAAGAGCGGTGCGCTCGGCGTCTTGCGCGCTGTCCGGCCCAGTGACGGCCTCGCGATCCTGCGCTACCACGCGATCTGCGGTCCGGAAGGCTACGCCTACGCCAGCCCTGGCATCTGCATCTCCCCGGATGCCTTCGAGGCTCACGTCGCCTACCTCGCCGCGAACTACAACGTTCTCAGGCTGCCGGACGCGGTTGCGGAGTTGCAGCAGGGCCGCGCACTGCCGCCGAACGCCGTGGCGATCACTTTCGATGATGGTTATGCGGACAACCTCGGTGCGGCGCGGACGCTCGCGCGACACGGTCTGAACGCAACCTTCTACATTACGGCCGGCTGCCTGGAGGGCGGCCAGCCGTTCTGGCCATCCGAACTTCGCTATCTGGTCCGGGCAATCCCTGACGGGCACCTGATGTTGGAAGCGCCCGGACGCACACTCAAATTCGAGCTGACGACGGATCGTGCGCGCGATGAGGCGGTAGCGGTTCTGACCAAGACCTTCAAAGCGCATCCGGTGGCCGTGCGCGAACAGCTTCGGGCGCAGCTGCGCGAGCGTGCGTCACACCTCGAGATGCCACGCGTCATGCTCACGTGGGACGAAGTGCGCGAGATGCACGCGATCGGCATGACCATCGGCTCGCACACCATGACCCATCCAAACCTGCCCAACGCCGGGCTGCCGTCGGCGCGCCAGGAGTTGGCCATGTCGCGGTTTAGGCTCGAACAGGAGATCCAGGCACCGGTCACGATGTTTTCGTATCCCAACGGCGGCGCCGAACGGTATCTCACGCCGGACGTGCAGCAGGCGGTGCGGGACGCAGGCTATCAGGCCGCCACGACCTCGCGGAACGCATTCGCGGGCCGCGGCAGCGACCTGTTCGCACTCGAGCGGATCGAGGTCCAGGAGTCGTTGCGGGAGCTGGTCTTCGCTCTCGAGGTTGAGCGGTTCGCATTCAAGCCGGAGGCGCGACATGCTGCTCCCTGACCTTCTGACGCGCGCTGCCGCCCGCAACGCCGACGCGCCGGCCGTCATCGAGCGAGCCGGGACGACGAGCTACGGTGACCTCGAGCGGCGGTCGAACCAGGTGAGCCATCTTCTCACTGCGTCCGGCGTGCGGCGTGGTGATCGGGTGCTGCTGGCGTGCGAGAACTCGGCCGCCTGGGTGAGTGCCTTCTTCGGCATCATGAAAGCGGGTGGCATCGTTGTTCCGCTGCCGCATTCGACACGCAACGACCGGCTGGAGCACGCCGTCGCAGACGCCGCCCCCTCGGCGGCCATCGTCGATGCGCGGCTAGCCTCGGCACTCAGCGGTCTTCCCGGCGTCACGAATCTGTTCACCGTCGGGCCTGACGAATCGCCGGCAGACGGCGCGGCATCGCGCCAGCTCGAACGGGCAGTGGCGCAGATGCCCTCCGTCGCCCCCCCGCGGCAGGGGATCGATCTCGATCTCGCGGCGATCATCTACACGTCGGGCAGCACCGGCGCTCCACGCGGCGTGATGCTGTCGCATCTGAACCTGTGCGCGAACACCGAGTCGATCGTTGAGTATCTGCGGCTGACGAGCGCCGACCGGGTGATGGCGGTGTTGCCGCTGTACTACGTCTACGGTCTCTCTTTGCTCAACACACACATCAGCGTCGGCGGCTCGATCGTGCTCGAGAACAGGTTTGCGTTTCCTGCCTCGGCACTCAAGGCCATGCAGACGCACGGCGTCACCGGCTTCGCGGGCGTCCCTTCCACGTTTGCCTTCCTGCTGCACCGCTCGCCGGTCGCGACGATGACGTTCCCGTCGCTCAGATACGTGACGCAGGCCGGCGGGCCGATGGCCCCGGCGCATATTCGCGAGTGGCGCGCCGCCATGCCGGGGGTGCCGTTCTACGTGATGTATGGGGCAACGGAGGCTGGCGCTCGCCTCACGTTCCTGGAACCCTCGGAGCTCGATCGGCGTCCGGGGTCGATCGGCAAGGCCATTCCGAACGTCGAGCTCGCGATCGTCACGGAGGACGGCCGCTCGGCCGCACCCGGCGAGGTCGGCGAGCTGGTCGCACGAGGATCGAACATTTCGACTGGATACTGGAATCATCCCGACGAAACCCGGGCGGCGTTCAGCGCCGTCGGCTATCGGACCGGCGACCTCGCTTACGCCGACGATGATGGGTTTCTGTACCTGGTCGGCCGACGCCACGACATGCTCAAGGTTGGCGCGCATCGCGTCGGCGCACGAGAGATCGAGGACGTCATCAGCGAACACCCGTCCGTCCACGAGGTTGCCGTCATCGGCGGGCCGCACCCGCTGCTCGGGGAAGTACCGATCGCCGTGGTGACGCCGCGCAACGGTGTCGTCGACGGCGACGAGTTACTCGCGTTCTGCCGGACCCGCCTGCCGGAGCACAAGGTACCGTCTCGGATCGTGGTCCGGGACGAGTTGCCGAAGTCGGGCGCCGGCAAGGTCGACAAGAATCAATTGCGAGCCTCACTCGGTGAGGATCGTCCGCTGGAAGTGAGAGTCAGATGAACAGTCCAACGCCCGCGCCGGGTCTGTCGGCGACCGCGGTCATCAACCGCCAGCACGACGCCGCGCTCGATGTGAACCGATTCGGGTTTGGTGCGAACTGGCGCCAGTTCCTGGCGCTGCTGAACGACGATCGCATCAACGAGGCGGTCGGGTCGATGAAACAATTGCTCGATGTCCAGTCGCTCGCCGGCAGGACGTTTCTCGACATTGGTTCCGGCAGTGGCCTGTTCAGCCTGGCGGCGCGCAAGCTCGGTGCCCGCGTCCATTCCTTCGACTACGACACCGATTCAGTTGGCTGCACCGCGGAGTTGCGCCGCCGCTTCTATCCAGACGATCCGGAATGGATCGTCGAGCAGGGCTCGATCCTCAGTGCCGAGTACGTGAAAAGCCTCGGCACGTTCGATGTCGTCTACTCCTGGGGCGTGCTGCACCACACTGGCGACATGTGGAAGGCGCTCGAGCACGCCGACCGGCTCACGGCACCCGGCGGGCTGCTGGCGCTGGCCCTCTACAACGACGCCGGTGGGCGGAGCCGTCGGTGGGTCGCGCTCAAGCGGGCCTACAACTCGCTGCCCGCTCCCATTCGGCCGGCATTCGCCGCGCTGACCAGCGTGCCCGGAGAGTTTCGCGCCGCCGCCGGCGCGCTGTCCAGGCTCGATCCCGGGGAATACATCCGGACGTGGACGCACTACGGCACCGGCCGTCGTGGCATGAGCAAGTGGCGTGACATCGTCGATTGGGTGGGCGGTTATCCGTACGAATACGCCACCGCCGACCGGGTGTTCAATTTCTACCGTGAGCGCGGCTACTCAATGCACCAGCTCCGCTGCGCGAGCGGTCTGCTCGGGTGCAACGAATTCGTGTTCCGGAAGATCGAGCGAGGACGATAGATGCCGGCTGGCAAGGGCTCCACCACTGCCTCGTCGTCGGGCGAGCCGCAGCTTCTCGCGGTGCTCGCGGCGGAGCTCCGCGAGTACGTCGCCCTGCGTTGGCCCACCTATTACCCGGGCCGCGCCAAGGGTCCGGCGCCGACCGTTACGCTGACGCCCCGCCACTTCGGCTTCTCGATGATCTTCCAGGTCGACCTGGGGTTCGAGGATGGTCAGGTCGAACGTCTGATGATGAAAATCAGGCGGCAGCAGAGGGGCGGCTCGTTCGTGCGCGATGAGCTGACCGACCGGACCCTTGCGCTCAGCCGGGCCGAGTACGACGAGCACGTGAGCGCGTACAAGTTCTTCGCGGGCCGGGCCGACGGGCTGTCCGTCGTTCGCCCGCTGGACTTCCTCCCTTCGCACAACGCGTTCGTGATCGAGCACGCCGCCGGACAGGATCTCTCGAAGCTGGTCAAGAAGGACAGCCCGATCGCGACGCGCGCGATCGAACGATGCGGCCAGTGGTGGCGGCTGTTCCACTACGACCTGCACGGGGCCAAGGAGCGCGCCTGGTCGGCCGAAGCGATCGACACCATGATGGCGATTCGAATGGAGCGGCTGCGCGGCATCGGGGCGCCGCTCGATGCCATCGAGACGCTCGGCCAGGAGATCCACGCCGCGGCCCGCGCCGTGCCGCCCGCGCCGGTGCCGGTCAGCCTCGTTCATGGCGACTGCAAGCTTCGGCACGTCTGGGCGACGACCGACGGCATACAGGTCCTCGACTTCGGCAACAGCAAGACTGGCGATTCGTGGATCGACCCGGCCGCGCTCGTCGTCGAGTTGAGTCTGTTTTCGCTGTGGAGCGCGAGGCTCGATTCCGGTCCGAAGGTCGCCGATATCCGCCGGCTTCTGTACGCGTACTTCGATGGACCGCCGCCGCCCGCCTTTGCGCTCTACGTGGTGGACGGGCTGCTCAAGAAGTGGCATCGACGGCTGCGCAGTTGGGGCGCCGGCGCCGGCGTGAGTCGCCTCCATCGCTCGCTCAAGAAGGCGGGGCTCGACAAGCCGCTGGAACGCCTCTACATCGATCGGTGGTTCACGACCCAGATCCGCGCCTGGCTGACACTGGCACAGGGCGATGCTCCCAACTGGCTGAAGAGCCTGTCGGAGAAGCCGTGCCCCTGATTGTTCGGACCGTCGACCTCCAGACCGAGATGCCCTTGCTCGTGGACGTGTTCAACCGGGGCTTCAACGTGACGATCCCGCAGACCCGATTCGAGTGGCTCTATCGGAATAATCCCGATGGTCCATCGACCGCGTGGTTCGTGACGGACGATCGGTCAGGGGAGGTAGCCGGGTGCACGGCGGTGTTTCCGCGACGGATCCAGGTGCGGGGTCAGAAGAATCCGATCGTGGCGTGGAACTGCGGTGACTTCTGCATCCTGCCGCGCTATCGTGCGGGAGCGGCGGCGATCAAGCTGCGCCAGGCCGCGCGTGACGGAGTGGACGCCGGCGTGATCGCCTTTCCTGTATGCGCATCCGAACGAACGGATGTTGCAGATCCATCTGAAGGTCGGCCACCAGCCACTCGGACGGATGGTCCGGCTCGCGCGGCCAACGCGCGTCACGAAGACTGGCATCCTTGGACGCCTCGGGACATCCGGGCTGCGGATGGCGCGCCCGGATCGCCTCTGGCTCGGGCGCGATGACTACGAGATCGAAAGCGCGAGCCTGCCGGCCGAACTTGACGAACTGTTCGAGAGCCTGAGGCACGGGCTCGGGACGGCGGTCGTTCGAGACCTGCGCTACCTCAAGTGGCGGTTCGTCGAGTGCCCGACCAGCGAGTATCGGTGCGTGCTCACGAGGCGTGCCGGGGCACTCACCGGATACCTGGTCTTTGGGATTACGAACGGGCAGCTCAACGTGAAGGACTGGCTCGGTATCGACGATCGTGCGGTCCGGAGTCTATTTGGTGCGGCTATCGACCAGGCGTGCGCCGCCGATGCATCGTCGGCATCGGTAACGCTGCTCGAGACCCACCGGAACCACCGGTTGATACGCCGGCTTGGGTTTGCCCGGCGGCCCGAGACATCCACGACGATCACCTATGTGCCGGAGCGGTTGCCATGGCGGGCCGATGTGACATCGCCAGATGCGTGGTACATGACTGTCGGCGATCGAGACGTATAGATATGGGAGACCAGACCGCGTGAACGTTGATGCAACAGATTCGAGAATTTCTGACCACTCAATTGCACAAGGACGGGCGCCAGCTCGGCGCCGAGGAATCGTTGCTCGAGTCGGGCACCATCGATTCGATGGGGGTTCTGCAGCTGGTCGCGTTCCTGGAGGCGACCTACGCCATCAAGGTCGGGGACGATGACCTCGTGCCGGAGAACTTCGATTCGATTGCCGCGATCACCGCGTTCGTTGAGCGCTGCCAGGCGGGGGCAGGTGACTGACATGGCCATCGCCGGCCGTTCTGTCGTGACGCCCTGGGGGGCGTGGACGGGACGGTCCGTCTCTCTTGCCGTGCCGGATAGCTGGCAGCTCGTCGAATTGCCGATGCGCGACGCACCGGCATTGAGCGCGAGCGAGATCGATCACGCGCTGGATCATCCGGTCGGAGCCGCTCCTCTCGATGTGCTCGCGGCCTCACGGCGCCGAGCCGTCATTGCCGTCGACGACATCACACGACCGACGCGGACGGCGCCGATTGTCGCCGCGGTCGTGGCCAGGCTGGTGGCCGCCGGCATGCCCCTCGAGGCGATCACCGTACTCATCGCGACCGGGGCGCATGCCGCCGCGAACCCGCACGACGTTCGCCTCAAGCTCGGCGAGCTTGCCGAACGGCTGCGCGTGATCTCCCATGATCCGACCGCCGATGTCGTCGAGAGCGGCGTCGCGCTCGCCGGCCGGCCCGTGCTGGTGAATCGCGAGTATCTCGCCGCCGATCTCCGGATCGGAATTGGTGGCGTGATGCCGCATCCGTTCGCGGGGTTCAGCGGCGGCGGCAAAATTGTGCTCCCCGGGCTCTCGGATCTCGACTCCGTCATCCGGTCGCATAAGTATGCGTTGATGGGCTTTCGTGGGGGCCTGCAGTTCGAGGGCAACAGGTTCCGGGCTGACATGGAGCAGTCGGTGGCGGCGATTGGTATCGACTGGACCGTCAACGTCGTGCTGAACAGCCGTTGTGACACGGCGGCGTTGGTGGCGGGGGATATGGTTCAGGCCCATCGGGCGGCGGCGGCGAGGGCCAGGGAGATCGGCGCCACGGCCGCGCCGCTGGTGCCACTCGATGCCCTGGTGCTGAATGCCTACCCGAAGGACTCGGAGCTGCTGCAGGTCGAAGCGGCGCTCGTGGCCGTCCGAGCGGGGATGACAAGACTGGCTGCAGCCGGGCGCCCCGGTGGTTTTGCTCGGCGCGTGTCCCGACGGTCTCGGCGTCCACCGGCTGTTCGGGCCAGGCGGCCGCCTGTTCAGGAAGCCCGCTGCAAAGGCGTATCTGGGCGATCACGTGCTCCACGTGATATCCCCGGCAACGAGCGCCGACGCCGCGCGAGCGGCCTTCTGGGAGGGTTACCCGTACTTCAGCGACTGGGAGTCGGCCGTGACTGCCTTGACCGCGACATTGCCCGCGTCCGCGGTGGTCGGGTTTGCCGGCGAGCGGTCCTCTGCACGTGCCGATCGACCCGCGATTCGAGGGTGAAGCGCGATGAACAAGACCGTCATCATCTGGCTCGCCCTGGTGGCGCTGCTCTCCTTCAAGTCCTTCCAGCGCCCCTCGTATGCGGTCGGGCTCTACATGCTGACGTTCCTCGTCCACCCGATGTTCTGGTGGTGGGGGGACCTGGTCCAGGGCTACCGCTGGAACCTCTTCGCCGGCATTCTCCTGCTGGGGACGCTGATCCTCACTAATGGGAAGCGGACCGCGACGGAGGCGAACCCGCTCAACACGGGTGTCGCACGGATCTTGTTCGTGATCCTGCTCAACGCTGTGTTTGTGCACTTCATGCTTGCGGCCAACCCCGAGTCCAGCATGGGATGGCTGACCAATCGATTGAAGTTCGTACTGCTGTTCTTCCTGTTGCAGTACTCCATTCGCGATCAGAAGGACTATCGAATCGTGGCGATGTCGATCCTCTTCGGCATCGGTTACATCGGCTATGAAGCGACCATCAACGAACGCGGATCATTCAACGGGGGCCGGCTGGAGGGGATCGGGGCCGCGGGTGTCCAGAGCGCGAATCAGCTGGCCTCACTCCTTGTCACCGCACTGCCCCTGGGCACCACGGTCCTGTTCACCAGGACGGCGCGGTGGATCAAGGTAGTCGCGATCCTCTGCTGCGCGTTCACGTTGAATCTCGGTACTGCTGTGCAACAGCCGGGGGGCGTTCCTCGGAGTGCTGGCGAGCGCTCTGGTCTTCATCGTGCTGGCTTCTGGACCGGCGCGCAAACATTCGCGGCGGCTCGGTGCGCTGGCGATCATCGGCACGTTCCTGTTGCTCGGCGACCCGAGGATCATCGAGCGGTTCATGACCATCTTCCAGGGGACGCAAGCCGACGCCTCCGCCCAGCACCGGATCGTCTTCTGGAACGCGGCGAGCGAGATGCTCACAGACTATCCGTTGGGATCGGGAGGCAATTCGTTCTCGGAGGGGCGCGGCTGGCGCTACATGGGCGCGAGCAACCCTGGCGAGACCAGGGCCATCCACAACGGTTTTCTGACGGAAGCAACCGACTGGGGAGTCCAGGGTATATCGCTGATGTTGCTCTTCCTCCTAGCTGTCTGGTTGGTCTGCTGGAGAGGGAGGCGATTAGCGCTCGCTGCGGGTGACGCGAATGCGGTCCTGACTTTTGCCTGCATCGCGGGCAGTCTCGCCGGGTGGGCGGTGAGCAGCGTCTTTGGCGATTATCTCAACGACGAATGGGGTTTGTGGACCGCGGCGCTGGCATGCGCCTACTTGCGCGTCCAGATTCTCGAGCCGGTCGCAGAGGAGTCACCCGCATCTAAACCGTTCGCGGTACCAGCCGGCCCATTCTCACAGCCCGCGCGAGGGAGTTCAGTTCCTTGAGCCGCCAGGCTAATACGGTTGCAGTGTCGGCCGGAATGCGATCACTGCTGGACCGGCTGGATCAGGACGGCGAGCGCGTGTTTGGCGCTCGTCCGCTCGACATCGTTCCGGTGAGTTGCCAGGTTCGAGAATCGTCGGAGGTAGCGCGCGTCCGGATCGGGTTGCCGGCGGACGTTCGGTTCGTGTTTGCAAAGGTGTTCCGGCCCCGCCCCGGAGAAGGCGACCCGGCACAAGCCCGCCGCCGGTTCTCGAGGGACTGCACGGTTACCCGTCATGTCTCGGATGCGATGAAGTCCATGCCCGATCTGCGGGCAGTGGAGCCGATCGCCTGGTACGAGGATCTGCTCGGTGTCGTCACCAACGAAGCGCCAGGACGGCCGCTGAGCGTCGCGATCGCACAGGACGCGAGGTGGCCCGCGGCGGAGTGGCGGCTTGCCGCACTCGACCTCGCCATCTCGCGCGTTGGACGGTGGATCGCGAGCTTTCAGCGCATCGCCTCAGCGCCGTCACGTTCGACGCTGAACCTGGACGCCAGCCGCGATTACATCGATACGCGTTTGCAGAAGCTCACGGCGTTGCCGCGGGCAGCGTTCAGCCAGGATGACCGGGGTAGAGTTCTCGCCCTGTTCGATCGCTCGGCCGCCGCGGTGGCGTCGAGCGACCTCACCGAGGTCGCGGTGCATGGCGACATCGTCCCATCCAACGTAATGATCGACCCGGGTTGCGTCACCGTTCTTGATTTCGGGATGACGGCACGAGGCAGCCGATACCTCGATATCGCGCGGCTGTACACGCAGCTGGAGTTCTACGCCGCAAAGCCTCAGTACCGGCCTGAGACGATCGCGAGGCTGCAGGCCGCTGCCCTGGAAGGTTTCGAACCGGGATTACGTGCTGACAATCCGCTTTTCGAGATCGCGGCGGTGCAGCATGTGGTCTGTCACCTGCTCAGTCACGTTCGCCAGCCCGGCGGGTTCCCGGCCAGTCTCTACAGCGCCCATCAGTGCCGCCGTCATCGGCGCTGGCTCCAGGCGCGGGCACGCGCCTCGGCGGCAACTGCTCCAGGGGCACAGGCTGGCGCCGGTTGGGCACGATGAGCCCGGCGCCGTCCGCGCCACTGGCGCAAGCGGACCGGTTGCGCAAGCTGCGCGCAATGTCGGCCGGCGAGCTCTGGACCCGGGTGCGCTATGGCGCGTACTGCCGGATCGAAAAGGCCCGGCATGCTCGAGGCGCGTTGACCGGCCCGGCGCGATTGCGCCGCGCGCTCGTGCCGGAACTGGCGCGCTCCTCGGACTGGAAATCCGCCCTCCTCGAGGCCCGAGCGCAACGACAATCTCAGTTCTTCAGGGGAGCCGAGGCCACGGCGGCGACCCGTGCCGTGTTCGTTGACCGCTTCGCCGATGAGCGGCGTCGCGCGCGGGAGGACGCCGAACGCGCCGTGCGCCGTGAATTTGCCTTTTTCGGCGCCACGTTCCGCTACCCCGAGGGTGTCGACTGGCACGCCGATCCGGTCTCAGGCCGGCAGTGGCCGCCCGTCTACCATCGCGACGTACCGGTCGACGGAGGGAATGTCGGGTACGGGGATGTCAAGTACGTCTGGGAACTTGGCCGTCACCAGTTCGTAATCGATCTCGGGAGGGCATGGGCGCTCGACCGCGACCCGGTGTTTGCCGCCACGACGCGTAACCTGGTTGCCGATTGGCGCGCCGCCAACCCGGTTGGCACGGGCGTGGGCTGGTCCTGCGCACTCGAGCCGGCCTTTCGCGCGCTATCGTGGCTCTGGGGCTACTTCCTCACCATCGACGATCCTGAGCTCGACGCCGATGCCCACATTGAGTGGCTGGAGGGATTCCACGATCATGGCTGGTTTCTGTACCGTCACCTGGAGTACTACGCGAGCCCCTTCAATCACCTGATCGGCGAAGCGTGTGCACTCTATTGTCTGGGCGTCTTATTCCCCGAGTTCCACGAGGCGCCGAAGTGGCGCGCCCACGCCCGCCACATTCTCGAATCGCGCTTGCCGACGGAGTTCTATGCCGATGGTGGGTCGGTCGAGCAGTCGACCTTCTATCACCACGCCACCACCGGCTTCTACTTGCTGGCGGCCGTTCTCGGGCGTCAAAACGGTGAGGAATTCTCACCCTCGATCTGGGCGGCGATCGAACGAGCGATCGAGTTCTCGATGGTGATGCAGCAACCGGATGGCACGACCCCGCGCATTGGCGGAGCGGATGACGGCAAGCCGATCCGGCTCGAGCACCTGCCGTTCTGGGATTTTCGGCCGTACCAGGCGATCGGGGCGGTGCTGTTCGGCCGCGCCGACTTCAAGGCCGCGGCGGGCCGGTTCCACGAGGATGCGCTGTGGCTGCTTGGCCCTGAGGGGGCCGTGCAATTCGATCGCCTGGAGGTGAGGGCGCCGGCGCCGGCGTCGCGCACCCTGCCGGCCAGCGGCTATGTCATCCTCCGCAACCGTTTTGCCGGCGACGCAGACTACGTGTGCTTCGACTGCGGCGAACAGGCCGCGGGCCTGCGACGTGACGACATCCCGAGCGCAGCGCACGGTCATGCTGACTGCCTCTCGATCCTCGTCTGGCGCGCTGGACGCCCGGTGCTCGTCGATGCGGGTTTCCACTGCTACAACGGGCCCAAGCCGTGGCAGGACCATTTCCGTGAGACGGCTGCTCACAACACCGTGCGGATCGACGGTTGTGACCAGGCACGCCACATCAACAAGATGGCCTGGGCGCAGACTTACGCCGCCACAATCGAGGGGTTCCAATTCGACCGGTCACAAGGCTGGGCCGTTGGCAGTCACGACGGGTACCGACGCCTCGAGCGCGGCCCTGTGCGGCATCGCCGTGCGGTCTGGGTGCGCGAACGCGGCTATGTTGTCATCTGTGATTTTCTCGAGGGCGCAGGGCAGCACGATGTGGAGCTTGGCTTCCAGTTTGCCCCTGGCCGCTTGCGCGTCAGCGATAACGGGGCGTCCTTTGAGGATCGCGCCAACCTGCATTGGTTTGCACCTGTAACGCTCAACGCCCAGGTCCATGAGGGCGGTTCAACGCCGGATGCTGGATGGATTGCACCGAGTCTGGGCGTCAAGGAGGCCGCGCCCCGCCTCGGTACTCGCTGCCACCACCAACGTCCCGGTGACGTTCGTTACCATTCTTGCTGACGCTGGAGACTCGCCCCTCCAGGTGGAAACTGAGGTGGGTGCACCCGGCGGCCCGATCGTCATCTCGGGAAACGGGTGGACCGAGTCACTTGTCGTCCGCGGGTTCGGTCACGGTAATACGGATCGCCTGCAGACCGACGGACTGGCCGCGGTGTGGAGGCACGAGCACGGCCAGTTCGTACCCGACGGACGTATCGGTGGTACTTTCCAGCGGCCCTGATGCGCGCCCCCTCTGACGGTTTGCCGGCATGAGGATTCTTTACCACCACCGCACGATGGGAGATGGGGCGGAGGGAATTCACATCCGCGAGATAGTTGGCGCGCTGAGGTCGCTCGGCCATGACGTTCTCGTCGTGGCGCTTGCCGGTGATCCCACTCAGGCGCAGAGGCCGAGCCCATCGCGCTCTCGCGTGTCGTGGCTGCGACGTCTGATTCCGGCGTCGGCGTACGAAGGTGCGGAGCTGGGATACAACGTGATCGGTTATCGCAAGATCAGGACTGCCATTCGCCGGTTCCAGCCCCACGTAATCTACGACCGCTACAACTCGTACAGCACCGCGGCTTTGCGGGCGGCGCGCCGCAGCCGTCTGCCGCTGCTGCTCGAGGTCAACTCGCCGATGGTGTACGAACGGAGCGAATACGAGAACCTGCCGCTGAAGTTTCCGCGGCTCGCCGCCCGATACGAGCGGAGGATCTTTCAGGGCGCGGACCGAATCTTCGCTGTGTCGACGCCGCTGGAGAGGTATCTGGTCGAGAAATTGAGCATCGACGAGCGAAAGATCGTCGTCCTTCCAAATGGCGCTGACCCCGACACTTTCGTACCTGCGGATGGCAAGGCGATCCGTCGTCGTTACGATATCGAGGGCCGAACGATCATTGGCTTTGTCGGCATCCTTCGCCCGTGGCACGGTGTGGATCTCCTTCTCAGCGCCTTTGCGGAGCTGCGGCAACACCGGCCGTCCACGCACCTTCTTCTCGTCGGCGATGGGCCGATCGCGGATCAAATCGCCATGCAGGCGCGAGACCTCGGGCTCGCCACGGCCGTGACCCTGACGGGAAGACTGGCCCACGCGGACGTGGTGAGCCATGTCGCCGCCATGGACATCTGCGTCAGTCCGAGGGCGACCTTCTATGCGTCTCCGATGAAAATTCTCGAATACATGGCGATGGGGAAGGCGGTGGTCGCGCCGGATATGGCCAATATCCGGGACATCATCAGCGATGGCCGGACCGGTGTGCTGTTCGAGCCGCAGAGCGCCAGCGGAGTGCGCGACGCTCTTTGGAGGCTGGTCGACGATGAAGAGTTGCGGCGCCGGCTTGGTGAGGAAGGGCGCCGCAGCGTTGTCGAGCGCTTCAACTGGCGCAGGAACGCGACTCGTATCGTCGACGAAGCCGCGGCAATACTTGACGCGCGCTCGCGCGGCGCCGGCACCGTCAGCTGAAGCTCAACGTCCCCGCCCCACTCACCTTCAAAACGAGGCGGCCGTACGCATTCGGCACGTTCTCGGTCGTGTTCCCTCCCGTAGCGGTTCGGTTGTCGGTGGCGATCGTGAGGCTGTCGCTGGTCGACAACTTCCGAGCCTGACCGGGCGGAAGGTTGGCGAAGATCACGAGCGGAGACGCCTGCCGGGACAGTGACGTTCCCGGCGCTGTGCCCCTTCGGATCCTTTGAGAAGACGACGACGGTGGCGCCGCATCGTGCCGCCACGCTGGCGGCATCACTCGCCAGGGACTCGGCGCGGTCAGGCGTGTCCCTCGCGGCCATGACGTCACAGGCCATCAGGAAGCGGGTATCGCGCTCGACCGCGGCCGGCATCACCTGCACCGTGTAAAGGCCGGTGTACGCTCGGAGCTCCGGGGAGCTCACTTTGTTCCATTCACCATCGCCGCCCGCCCACCCATTCCACGGGCCAATGCCAGGGCCGCCGTCGCTTGGTGATTTCTCGGGCTTCCGCGCATTGGTGCCGCCATACTTCCGCACCCGGGTCGAAGACGGCAGGAGCCAGCTGACGCACACCTTTCCGTTGCCGGGCTTCGAGGCTTTCGGCTCCCGGACGTTGTCATAAATCAGCCGCGTGGCCCGGGCGTAGTCCCAGCGTGTCGGCCCGACGGCCTTCCATGACCCATCCGCCGGAGCCCAGGGTTCGTGCGGTGTCTCGGCGCCGTCAATGTTCGGATCGGTTGCCGGGCAGAGGTTGTAGCGCGGTTCGAACCTGGTGTCGAGCAGAGTGATGCGATCGTAGGTGAAGATCCGCTCGTGATCGCTCCCGTCGGCGCCGCGCTGGACGCAGACGAATTCGCGGGTGAACGCGGAGATCTTGGGCTCGTTCGCAGGAAGCTTGCCGTTCTGAACGACGCTGGAATTGTACGACCTCACCAGATCGGAGCTGATCGCAACCACCTGCGAATCTGCATGCCAGGCGACGACGTCGCCATAGTCGGTGAGTTTGGCCTTCGCGAGGATCTCCTCCTTGCTGGTCAGGCCGCCGCCAGCGGCGCGGACTCCGCCAGTGTCGTCATTACCCATGTCGGGGAATGTGAACTCGGGATACAGATCCGGCCTTATGAAGCTGACCGTTCCGTTAGCGGCCCATGTCGCCTTCCGTGTCAGCGGGCCATGTGAAGCCGATCCACGCTGAACCAGCAGGGGTCCGGCACGGTGCACGTGCCAGGAGCCGTTCTGGCGGCAGCCTTCTTCATAAGCGTTCATCCACCACTTGCGGTGATGGTAGGTGATCAGTGTCGCGGTGGTGTGACTGAAGTCCGACGAGAATGGTCGTCCATTCGAGCGTGCCAGGCCACCAGCGCCGTACCTTCGGAATGCCAGCCGCAACGGGATCAACAGGCGCCCGCTCCTGCGTGTTCAGAATCAGCCACGGCGCAAAAGCAAAAAAGCCGTACAAGCCCGCGCGCTTCGGTGAGGGCGACACATTCCCTATCCCCGAGTAATCAACGACATTGCGAAGCGTGCGATCCGACGCCCCGGGCTCTGCACTGATCCAGACGTGCTGCAGATACCCGAGATATGCATCTTCGCTGTTGGCGAGCGTGGCCTGGTCACTGTAGCTGCTCGCCTCGGTCAGCCGAACCGTTCCGGGCAAGGATCGCAAGTGCCCAGAGCATGTGCGCCCCGACGTTCAGCTGGCGATGGTAGTAGGCCTCGGGCTGGGTCATGTTGACCCGGTCGTTCAGCCAGGTCATGGCGGGGTGGGGAATGACAAACTGCCGAATGTGCTGCCAGGCGTCGCGGAGATGGGTATTCATCGCGCCGAGGGTCGCGTCGGCGCTGAGCTGACCGGCATTCTGCAAGGCAAAGAGGCCGGCGCAGATCCCAGGTGTCGCCGGATGAGAATCCTTCCATTCGTAGCCGACGCCGGTCGCATAGCCAAGCCAGCTCCGGGCTTCGGCCCACTCACGCGTCCTCTGGTAGGCAATCGGGAAACGGCTCGGTGCGTCATCAGCGACGAGCGACGAGAAGAGCTTGGCGAGGTGGTCGTCGGAGGCGTGTGCATCCCACTGGTTTTTGTCGTCGATGGACCATTCACTCTTCTCCACGGCGATCTTGTTCCAGGCCGCGAAGTCCTGCCGCTCCTGCGCCGACAAGTCCTGGTAGAGAGAGTCGTAGACGAACGCCAGTGCGATGTTCATCGGCGGGTACGAGCCGTCGTGAGCCCAGCTGTACGCGCTTGCGACGATCCGGTCGCGATATTTCCGCCATGGTTGCGACCAGCGAAGGCCCAGATCGGAATCAGGCCGGCGCACGCATGCCAGGAACGCGGCAAACGCGGTGACGTAGGGATCGGTCGAGTCCTTCGACCATGGCCCACCCGACGCCTCGAACTGGCCAACCGCGGTCTGCCAACGCCGCCGGAATGCGTCGTCTTGCGCCCAGCCGCGCTCGCAAATCGCTCAGCGTTGTGGGCGTCAGGAAGAGGCGCGGGTGCAGATCCCGAATGACTGGACTATCCGGTGAGGGAGTTCCCTGCAGGGTCGGGGTGCTCGAGGGTGTCGAGTGCGCCGAAGTGCGTGCGGACAGCAGGCCCAGATAGACGGGGCGCACCCAGCAACCAGAACAGGGCCTGCCGCCGGCTTACGGTCCATTCGCCGATGTCGCCGTTCGGGTCGTCAGACATGGTCGTCTCCGCACGGTGCACCTGCGACGAATCTCTGCTAAAAGTCTACGCGCCCCGCACCTGAAACGGGCACCTCTTTCGGCGGTTGCCCCGGAAGGTTGACGACGACCAAAAGCGAGACGCCGGCCGGCACCTCGACCCATCCATTGGGCCGCTCGCCGTCTTTACCGAAGACAACCACCGACGCGCCGCAGCGCGCCGCGACGCTGGATGGGTCGCAGGGCACCTCGGTCGCAGGTCCCGGCGCTTCCCCCACCCTCATGTCTTCGCACGCAATCAGAAACCGCGTATCCGCGGTAACGGGTGTCGGTGAAATAGTCACGGTGCTGTATCCGACGTAGGCGCGCATCGTGGAATTGTTGGCGCTCGCATAATCACTGCTGCCGTGCCACTCGTTCCACATGCCGATATGGGGATCCCCGTTCGCTTTCGGAGAGCTGGCGCTGCGGACGTTGTGTCCCCCCCATTGACGGACGACGGCACCGGGGCCTGACGGACGGAGCCACGTCACGCACACCTTCCCGTCGCCCCGGATGGGAGCCTCGGGCTGCTGCGAGTTGTCATAGATCAGCCGAGCGGAATTGGTGTAGTCCCAGCGCGTTGGTCCGACGGTCGTCCAGTTCGTCCCGGTGCCCCACGGCTCGTGCGCAGCCTGGTCGCCGTCGATCTGCGGCTGCCGGCCGGGCAGATGCTGTAGCGGGGCTCGAATTTGGTGTCGAGCAGCGTAATCCGGTCGTAGGTGAAGACCTTACCGCGGCCGGTGCCGTCGTTGAGATACGCGCACGAACTCCCGAATGAACGAGGAGATCTTCGCGGGCGTTGTGCGATATCGGTGTGCCGGTGCGGATCTCCGACGAGTTGTACGACCTGGTCAGATTCGACGTGATCGCGACCGTTTTGCCGGTGTTGTGCCACGCGGTGACGGCGCCAAAATCCATCGCCGGGTTTGCGAGTATCTGGACCTTGGTGTCCCCGGGACCACTGACGGCACGCTGTCCACCGAGATCCTCTTGTCAGAATTGCCGGACGTGAATGCGGGGTAGAGGTCCGGGTCGACGAAGCTGACGCCGCCGTTCATCGCCCAGGTTGCGCGGCGGGAGACGTAGCTGTGTCCCGTGGCGCTTCGGCGCATCAGCAGCGGTCCGTTCCGGTGCAGCGACCAGGAGCCGTTGAAACGGGTGCCCTCCTCATAGTTCGACGAACCGTAGCGCCGATGGATGTACCAGAGGCTGGTTCGTTCGCTTCGCTTGTGGCTCGACTGCATCATCGTCCAGTCGAGCGTGCCCGCGCCCCAGCGGCGAACCAGCGGAATCCCGGCAGCCTCGGGCTGTCTTCTCGGGATACTCCTGGACGTTGTAGATCAGCCACGCGGGGAACGACCAGAACGTGTTCTGTTTGCCCTGATCCGGGGTGGCGGAGCCGATGCCGATCTGGGCGTAGTTCAGGACATTGCGATGGCGGTCGCTCGAACCCTCGGCCGAGATACGAGTTCATCACGTGCCAGAGGTAGCCGAAATAGTTGGCTTCCGAGTTCGCGATGCCGTCGAGCGTGACCGAGCCGCGCGTCAGCGCGCCGGGAAGGATCGCCTGCGCCCACAGCATGTGCGAGGCGACGTTCAGTCCGACGTGGAACGCCTTCATGGTGTCTTGCGTGTGGAACTTCTCGCTCGTCCAGAAGGGATCTGAGGCCACGTCATTGGCGCGGTGTGGAATCGTGGCCAGCCGGGTCAGCAGCCATACATCGCGGAGGTGAGGGGCCATCAGGTCGACGGTCTCCGCATCGGAATATCCGCCAGCGTTCTGCAGTGCCATCAGCTGAAACATCAGCCCGTGCCGCGAGGGGTAGCCATCATGCCACTCGCGGCCAAGGCCGAAGCCGAGCGGCATCCAGCTGTTCGTCATCGCGACGGCCGCCGTGTCCCGATACGCCTTGGGCAGACGCACCAGGGCGTCGTCGGAGACCGCCGACGCGAAGACGGCCCGGGCATGTCCGTCCGAATTGCCGTTGTCGTAGACCTCGCTGCCATGACCGAGCGGCGAATCCTTCGCGATCAACGCGATCTTGCCGGCCAGCTGCTCCCGCTCGGCCACGGTGAGGTCGTTGTAGAGCGCGTCGTAAACCAGGGCGAGGCCGATCGCGTGGGGCTTGTACTCTGTCGACCACTTCATCGCGTCAGCCACAATGCGGTTCTTATAGGTCGTCCAGGAGTCGCGCCAGTTGAGGCCCAGATCGTCGGTCGGCCGCCGCACCATGGTCAGAAATGCGGCGAAGGCACGGTTGTACGAATCCTCGCCCGTCCCAGCGGTATTCCACTTTCCCGACTCGAACTGCGTCAACGCAGTCTGCCAGCGCGTCCGAAACGCTGCGTCACCCTGTAATTGTTGCCGCAGCGTGATCAGGCGCTCGGGCGTCAACATCAGACGGGGAAAGAGGCCTCGGGCGACGGGCGACCGCGGATCAGGGGTACCGGCAAAGTGCAGATTCTGCGGCGCTTTTGGAGCCTGCGCCGACAGCGATCCCTGGAGTATCACTGGCACGCCAAGCAACTGCCAGAGGATCGATCTGCGACTGATTTCGTGGGTCATCGTCAACCTCCCAGCAACGTTCGCTCCGGAGTCGGGCCATATCTCGAGCGGAGGGACCTCCGGGGCAGGCGAGACGGCGTGAGCGGCCAGGAACTGGTGTGAATACACTCGCGTCACCCAACGCCGCGGGGCGCCAGCAGAGTTGCTGGTTGAACGTCGGCCCATTGAACCACATCGAGATCGCAGTGGCGATGGCTCGACCCCGGGCGTCCGCGCTGACGGAATTGGTCTCGCACTAACAGTTTTTGCCGGTCCTTGTGCCCGTAATTCGCGGGCTTCGTTGTCTTTCGCGCCTAGGTCGCCGGCACGGTTGCGACGATACAATTCCCGGCCCATGGATACGTGAGGGGGGTCGTTGACTCTATGACAAACCCGGCCTGAACGAACGCCTGCGTGATGACGCTCGACGACTCCCACGCGAGACTCTCCCAGCTGCCCGCCGTCCGCTTCTCGGATTCGGAGCTTCCCAGCTGTACATCCGCGATGAACCTGCCGCCAACCTTGAGCACGCGGTGCGCTTCCTTGAGCAGGGCCTGGAGGTCGAACGCATGATCCAGGGCATTGCAATAGACGAAATCGAGCGGAGGCATCGGCAAACACCAGGCCATGAAAGTCTCCAGCGAGGACATACGAATTCTCCGGGCCGGGATTCAAGTCGATGCCAACCGAGAAACATCCGCAGTCGATGAAGGCCTTTACTTCGGTTCCCAGGCGTGCCCCCAGGCACAGCGCCGTCATCCCACGGCTGATGATGCCGAGCGACTGGAGACGCAACCGCAGCTGCTCACGAAACTTCGTGTCATACGTCTCCAGGTCGGTCCCGTCCAGACCCAGTTTTCCGCCCGACGACAGCATTCGCAGCTTCGACCGCTGGTGCCAGACGTAGGTTTCGTACGGAATCGTCACTCACGTCTGACGAACCCGCTGTCCGGCGCTTCACTCAAGGGACGGCCGCTGAAGCCTTTGTGAATGCCGCGCATCCGCAACCCGAGCAGCGTGCGGGCGTTGGGATCGAGCAGCGCCGCGACTCGTGAGGGCCGGCGCAGAGTCTTGGCGATTTCGTTGACGAGCGGTTTTGGTGTTCATGCTGTCTTGTGAAGCCTTCTGTTACTGAATGTTGCGGATCTCAGCGCCGGAGGCCACGCTGCTGGCGAATCGGATCCAGTTCTCGATCGCATTGCGCGGCTCCAGGGACGCGGCGATCGGACCGGACCACTGAAAGCCCTTTCGTGCGCCGCTTCTGTCCCGTCCAGACCTTGAGGATCGCGTCCGCCAGGGCGCGGTCGTCGCCGATTGGCACGAGCTCTCCGGTCACGCCGGGTTCGACGAGCTCGTCGATACTGGCGCCCGCCGAACCGATGACCGGGACGCCCAGGGTCAGGCTCTCGATGACGGTGTTTGGGAGGTTGTCGACTAGCGACGGCAGCACAGCGGCGTCGGCACCGCGAAGCCAGCCGTGCAGGAGCGGTTTTGGCATCGGGTAGAGGAAGGTCACGTTGGCGCGATACCGTCCCAGCTCGGCCAGGAACGATTTCAGATCGTTCATCTTCCCTCGGCCGATCCACACCATCTTGAACGACGGATCGGCCTCGAACACGTGCTTCAGCGCGCGCGAGAGCCACGCGGTGCCCTTCAGCGGGCAGAGCAAACCGAAGTGGATGAAGTACCGGTCGCGCAAAAGCGCCGGCGATTCAAGTGGCGCATTGAGTTCCGGCTTTGGCGGTCTCACACCGACACCGGCAGCGCCAATCGTGCCGCGACGTGGCTCGCGATGAACTGGCTGGGGCAGTAGACGCCGTCCGCTCTTCGGATCGCGACCGCCTCGAGCCTTTCACGGATAACGCTCCCCGGGCGCCTTGCCCTGGCACTTCGACCGCGTTATGAAGGTCCGCCGCGCCACTGCAACGCATCAGATGAACGCGTCCCTGGCGACGCTGCACCGAGAGGCCGGCGGCCCGGTAATCAGAGCTCTGCACGATCTCGAACGGTGCGACCTCGTGGCGACGCTCCATGGCCGCCGCGAGAGCGGCGGCTTGGCCGTACCAACTCACCGCCGCCCGGGCCGTCCCCAGAGCGGCTCGCTGCAAGCATCCGGACGGTGGCCCTGGTCATCCGCGGCGCCGACTGCCAGCGCACCCGTTCCACTCTAATGCCACGATGCTGCAGGACCTGCGGCTCGGCCTGGCTGGGCACGAACAGTTCCACGTCGTGGCCCTGCGCCGCCAGGTGACCACACATGGTGTCGAGATAGTTACCCAGACCGCCGCCATCGCCGTACTCGGTGACGAATTCGGGCGTTATGAATGCGACGCGCATGAGGCTCCCTGAAGCAGTTGCGAGTGAGTCAGTCATCGAAGCGCGGCACCGATTGGGTTCGGCCCAGGCGAGCGCGGAAGTACCGGCCGGCGCCCACCGCCTCCCGTCGCAGGGTGGCCAGCCTGGCTTTGCGTGTGCACTTGACCGCATGCCGCCACCAGTAGCGCAGGTACGTCGGTCGGGCCGCTCGATGCAGCATCAGGCGGGCGAAGTACGCGCCGCGGCCGTAGTCGTAGCCGGACACATGCCGTTGCGCATCAGGGCCCGGTTTGCGGCCGTGATGGTGCGAGACGACGGGACCGGGGTCGTAGCGCCCTGCCCATCCGTCCCATGACGCTCGCGCCAGGTACTCCGTGTCCTCGCCCGCGAAACACCTGGTGCCGGCGCCCAGATGCGGGTCGAACCCGCCGATGCGGCGCACGACGTCGCGCCGAACCGCCATATTGGCGCCGTGGATCAGGCCCGGGCGAATGTAGCTGTTGGGCAGGATTGCGACCGGCTCTTCGATGTCCTTGATCGCGATGCGCGCGTCCGCCGGGTCGTGCAACAGCACACGACCACCAACGAAACCGATGTCGTGCGTGTCGAACACCTCGGCCATCGCGATCAGGAAGTCCGGGCGCGGGTAGCAATCATCATCGGTAAAGGCGAGCACCGCGCCGCATGCGGCCGAGAGGCCCGCATTTCGGGCGCGAGCGAGACCCGGGGCCGGCTCGTAGACGTATCGCACCGGCATGGTTGCGGCACGGCCGAAGTCTTCGATAATCGTCCGCGTCGCATCGGTCGATCCGTTGTCGACCATGACCAGCTCCCAGCCCCCCGGCGGGGCCGAGAGATTGGTCACCGAGGTCAGGAAGCGCGGCAAGCCCGACGCCCGGTTGCGCGTGCACACGATCAGCGAGATCCGGCAGTGTCGTCCATCAGCAGGTGACCGGGACCGTGGTGCCGGCGCCGTCGGGCGAGAGCGGCTGCCGGCGCAGGTCGGCACGCGCCGGCCGGCGATCGATGAACGTCTGAAACCACTGCTCCAGCATGAGGAGGTTCCAGAGCTGGTCGTGCCAGCGGGCGGTGCCGTCTGCGTGCTCGCGCAGCATCTGCCGGACCACCGAGACGTCAAACAAGCCGCGCGCGGCGCCGCGGCCGCTCAACAGCAGATCCGAGGCCATGCCCTGGAGGTCGCGGCGGAACCAGTGATCCAGTGGCACGCCGAACCCCATCTTCTTGCGGTCGAGGATCTCGCCGGGAGCAGGCCTCGGACCGCCCGCCTGAGAAGATATTTGCCCTCTGGCCCGCGCCGCTTCAGATCCGAGCGGCAGGGTCGCGACAAACTCCATCAGCTCGTGGTCGAGGAGGGGCGATCGCCCCTCCAGACCGTGCGCCATCGCCGCGATGTCGACCTTCACGAGCAGGCAATCAGGAAGGTAGGTGCTGACATCGACGTCGAGCATGGCATCGACGAAGTCCGGGGCATCGCTCGCCGCGAATGCGTTCAGGAGCAAGCGTGACGCGTCAACCCGTGCCGCCGCCTGTCGCAGCTCACCGGCGCACAATCGGTTCTTCAGCTCCGGCGAGATCTGCATCATCCGGCGGGCATAGCGAAGCTCGCGGCCGGCGGCTCGCAGACAGCGCCCAGCGACGGCCACGAGCAACCAGCCGGACCCGGTCGAGAGCGGCCGGAAGGCTGCCCGACAGCCCGCCGATCGCCGCCCGGACGATCGGCGGGCAGCTTGTCGATCCGCGCCAGCGATGGCGGAACGCCGTAGCGTGAGTAACCGGAGAAACTCTCGTCGCCGCCGTCGCCATTGAGCGCGACGGTCACATGTTGCCGCGTCAGCTTCGACAGGAGATAGGTCGGAATGGCGGATTCGTCGGCGTACGGCTCGTCGTAATGCCACACCAGGTCCGGCACGATGGCGGTGGCATCTGGCCGGACGATGAACTCGTGGTGGTCGGTGCCGTAGCGCTCGGCCACGGCGCGGGCGAACGGGAGCTCGTCGTACTCCTTCTCGTCGAAACCGATCGAGTACGTCTTCACCGGCCGGTCCGACAGCCCGGCCATCAAGGCCACCACCGTGCTCGAGTCGACCCCGCCACTGAGAAACGCGCCGAGCGGAACGTCGCTGATCATCCTGATCCGGACGGCTTCACGCAGACGGACCATGAGCTCGGCGGCCGCCTCGTCTTCGCTGATGGCCTGCTTCGGCGTGTAGCGCAGCCGCCAGTACCGCTCGACCGTCAGCGAACCGTTCCGAATCAGCAGGTAGCTCCCGGGCGGCAGCTTCTGAACCCCGTCAAAGGCCGACTGCGGGCTGGGCACGTACTGGTAGGTGAGGTAATGAGAAATGGCCTCGAGGTTCGGCGACGCCGCAAACGACGGCTCCGCAAAAAAGGCCTTCGCTTCCGAGGCGAACGCGATGCCATCGGCATCGACCCGGTAGTGGAGCGGCTTCTTGCCGACCCGGTCGCGCGCGATGAACAGGGACCGGTCACGAGCATCCCAGATCGCGAAGGCAAACATGCCGCGAAGACGAGCCAGGCACTCGACGCCGAACTCCATGTAGGCGGCGAGCAGGATCTCCGTGTCGCTGGTGCCGCGAAACTTGTGGCCGCGCGCTTCGAGGTCGCGGCGCAGCTCCGGAAAGTTGTAAATCTCGCCGTTGAAGACGATCGTCACCGCTCCGCCAGCAGTGCTCATCGGCTGACGGCCCGTGGGTGTCAGGTCGATGATCGCCAGCCGTCGGTGGCCGAGGCCGACGGCCCCGTCGCAGAAGGCGCCGCCTTCGTCAGGGCCGCGGTGGGCGATGAGCGCACACATGCCGTCCACGGTCTCCCGCTCGACCGGACGGCCCGTACGATAGTTGTAGCGGCCGGCAATGCCACACATGGGTCAAATACTCCTGTCCGGTGCGGCGGCGACGGTCATGTGAAGTCCGACCATGCGGTGACGCGTCGTCCAAGAAGTTCGAAGAACGCGTTGACGTCCTTCTCGAGTGCGGCGACCACGGTCTTGCGCAACTCAGGAGTAAAGACTTCCTTCTTGTTGGGAAGCGGCTTTCCCTGACCCTTCAACGCGTGCCGCACGCGCCAGGGAACCAGCCCTTCGACCCCCAGACTCCGCATCACCCGCAGCGGTCCTGCCGCCGCCCGCTTCCGCCCGCTCGCATTGTGCGCCACGCTGCTCGCCGGCGGCCGGTACGAGGGATCCACGCCGAGAAACTCGCAGACCGCTCGCACCGTCGCCTCCGGATCCTGCGTCATCTCCTCGAAGACCTGCAACAGGATGCGCTCGCGCGGGAACAGCTGATGATACTGCTCGACCTGCATGTGATAGCGGCTGATGTCCAGGTATTGCGGCCCGTGCTCGAGTGCTTCGGCGAACGGACGCACTTCCCGGCCCTGTGCGACGTTGTGGACATAGTGCGACCAGGTGCGTTCGACCGGGTTGCGAACGAGGTAGACGAAGCGCGCGTCTGGCACCACCGTGTGCAGCCGCTCGACCACCCCGGAGACATGCGGATACTTCGTGTAGGCGGTGGAGCCTTCGAAGCACCATGGTTCATTGCGTCTGCCATCGAACAGTGCCTCGAATGCCGAGCGCAAGGTCGCCGGACTGGCCGGATCGCGAAACACGCGCGGCTCTTTCTTGGGGGACGCGTAGAGGTCCGGATGATCCGCGAGGTAGTTGTAGAGGCTGGTGGTGCCGGCCTTCATCGCCCCGACGATGAAGAAGTAGCGTGGCTCGGGGGTGATGCCGTCATGAGCCCGACCGCCGCGTTCGGCTGGAGGCAGGTCGCCGCCGTTGTCGCCACGCCCATCGCGAAAGAGCGAGTCGAGGATGTCGGCGCGGAGAAACACTGCGTCCGCGCGCTTCCACGCACCGGAGTGGTGCGCATGGACATCGGAAAGCCGGTAGAGGTGCAGGCCGTGCTTGTATAGTTCCGCGGCGACGTCGTGGTACAGGCAACCGTCCGCGTACCGGGATCTGAAACTCACTTCCACGAGCACGCCGAGCACGTCGCGCATCGCCGGACCGACGCCCTGCAGCGCGCGCAGCTCGGAACCCTGGAGATCCAGCTTGATCACCTGCGGCTTCTTGATGGTGCCCGCACCGATCAGGCGATCGACAGTGGTGACTTCGACCGGTGTGGTGGCGACCGTGACCATCTTGGGATCGACCGCCTCGAGCAGCGACGTCTGCGTCGGTTTGGCGCTGAGATGGAGCGTGGCGGTTCCGGGCGCGTTGGAGATCGCGACGGGAAATAATTTGACGCGCGTCGAGCCTTCGAACCGCGTCTGCAGCTGGGCGAATGCTTTCGGGTGCGGCTCGAACGCGTAGACCACCGCCCTCGGAAAGAGCTCGGCCAGTCTGGCGGTCTCGGTCCCCTTGGCGGCGCCGCCGTCGATGATGCCGGTGACCTCGTGTCCGGACAGGACCCGGGCAAGATCCGCGTAGGGGTCGGCCATCCGGGAGAGTTGGAACCCGACGCGCTCTAGAGCATGTGCCGCAAGTTTTCGCATGTGTTCAATCGTTACCAGTTATCAATGGATCGCCCGAGCGCCCCGGTCACCGGAACCACTCGATCAGCCTGCGCACCGGAGCTGGCACGACGTCTTCGAGCACTTCGGTCACGACTTCCTGCAGGGACGGGAACCTGGCGTAGAAGGCAAACAGGAGCCAGAACAGTCCCCCGCAGGCGACCTGGATGCCGAGCATGACCCAGACGTGCATACCGGGCGCGGTGGACCGGATGACGGCCGTCACGGCGGCAATGACGGCCGCGACACCGAGCGCGCACAGGACCCCGGGAGCGAGCGGCTTCAGGAGTTGCCAGTGCGTCAGCCCGAGGATGCGCGCGACGAGCGCCTGCATCAGCAACATGACGACCGTCGTGGCGATGAGCACGCCGGCGGCAGCCCCGGCGATGCCCCACCCGCGCAGCAGGAAGAGCAGGGCAACCAGCAGCGCGACGTAGACGACGCGTCGCCACACTTCGCTCCAGATATGTCCGCTGGCCTGCACGACCGCGGTGGCATTGCCGCCCATCAGTCTGAGCGTGCCGGCCAGGCAGAGCAGCCGGAATGGAAGGACCGCCGGAAGCCACTGCTCACCGAACGCGACCAGAATGAACTCCGGTGCGGCGACGATCAACCCGGTCAGCACCGGGAGGGTCACGATCGTGCTGGCGAGCAGGGACTTCGTGTAGGCACGCACGAACCTGGCGCGGTCGTCCCGGATGATCGCAAAAATCCGAAACACGACGTTCGAACCGAAAGCCAGCCGGTTGCCGAGGTTGCCGACGGTATTGAACGCCTTGTCGTAGTACCCGAGCGCGGTCACGCCGAACAGACTGCCGACAATCAAGCTGTCGAAGTTCTCCGCCGCGTACATCAGCATGCGCTTGGTATAGACGCCCATGCCGAACGGTACCGTCTCGGCCAGCCCGCGCCGGGTCACCCGAAGGGACGGCCACCATCCGCCGTAGTACACCTTGCCGAGCGTCGATGCGGCGTTGGCCACGAGATGCCCGACGATGAGGGCCCAGAAGCCGTAGCCGAACCACGCCATACCGACGGCGATCGGGAAGAACAGCAATGGCGTCATCCACTCGATGAACGCCATCTCCTTGAACTTCATCTCCCGCTGCAGGATCGCGTATTCGACCGTTCCGAAGAAAGTTGACGAGAAAAATCAGCGACGGCGACGCGCAATGCCGCGCCGACGCGCGCGTCCCCGTATAAGTCGTCCGACCGACGATGCCGCCAGGATCAGCACGATGAAGGCGATGAGGCAGAACGTGACGTTGATGAAAGAAGACGGACGCCCGATGCTCTTCCCGCACGTCGGTCATCCGCACCAGCGACGGTATTCAGCCCCATGTTGCCCATCTTCTTGGCGAGCTGAATGAAAAAGGTCGCGGCCGCCGCGATGCCGAAGTCGGCCGGCGTCAGCAGCCGGGCCAGCAGCAATGCCGAGGGGATCGCCATCGCCTGGCCGACCAGTTCGCGCCCGATCGCCCACAGGGCGCCCACCTTGGCGGTCTTGCCGTACGATCCGCGCTTCTCACGCACGGGCGGTTCGACCGCGGCCGCCCGTGGACCGACTTCCGCGGCGACGCCTGGTTCGATCATCGCCGCGCCTGCCTGGATCGCGTGCGAAGGCTGAGTGGGTTCAGAGACAACGGCTTCTCCACGTCTGCAGTCCGGCGAGGTCGAAGTTGAAATCGGCGAGTTGGCCGCCGGCTGCCGTGAGTGCCTGTGCCACGGCGTTACGTTTGCCGCTCTCGCAATAGAGCAGCAGATACCCGCCGCCACCTGCACCCATCAGCTTGCCGCCGATCGCCCCCGCCTGTCGCGCTCGTTCGTACAACTCGTCGGCGATCGTGCCCTTGGCGACGTCAGGATTCATCCGCTTCTTGTTGACGTAGGCTTCGTGCAGCAACTCTCCGAACTCGTTGAGCCGACGTTTGAGCAGCGCCTCTTTCATCTCGAAGACGAGATCGTAGAGCCGCTGCATGCCCTCGCGAGTACTGAGCCGCTCCTCGTAAAGGCGAATCTGCGTGGCGATGAGTCCGAGGTCGGTACGCGCGCGACCCGTGTAGCACAGGATCAGATGCGCTTCGAGATCGTTGACGATCGCGGCGTCGATCCGCAACGGGTTGACCACGACACGGTCAGGATGGAATTCGATGACGTTGAAGCCACCGAAGGTGGTCGCGAACTGGTCCTGCTTACCGCCCTCGATCTTCAGGTCCTTGCGCTCGACGTAGTAGTTCAGTTCGGCGAACTCGTACTGATCGAGATTCCGGCCGCCGTAGGTCGCCACCGCCCCGAGCACCGCGGCGGTCAGCGCGGACGACCCGCCGAGCCCGCTTCCGGGGGGCGCGTCCGAGCGAACATCCAGGGTCATGCCCTGGTTCGGAGCAAGGTGAAAGATCGCCGCCTTGGCGAGGTCGAGGACACCGTCGTACATCGGTTCCTGGTTGATGCTGTACTGCACGGTGCGCCCGAGGTCGACGGAGTGCAGATGAACCTCCTCGTCGGTGCGCGGGTAGAGCGTGGCGTAGGCGTACCGATTGATGGTGCAGCACAGCACGGCGCCCGGCTGGGCGTCGAACCAATGCGGGAAGTCCGTGCCTCCGCCCGTGAAGCTGATGCGCAGGGGCGCCTTCGACCGGCAGATCGCGCCCGGTCCCGATCCAGTCGCGCGGTTGTTGGCGATCCACGACCGGCTGTAGGGGGACGTTACTGTTTCTGCCATCGCTGCATGACCTCGACAACGGGTTTCACGGTCTGGTCCCACGAATAGAACTGCGCCGTCCGCAAGGCTGCGGCCTCTCGCACATCCGCCGCGATGCTCAAGTAGCGGGTAATCGACTCGGCCAGACTCACACTGTCGTCCGGCTTGAAGAGATCGCCGCTGGCCGGTTCGTGCGCCAGCATCTCCCTGAACAGCGGCAGGTCGCTCGCGATCACGCCGCGTCCCAGCGTCCAGGCGGCGAGCAGGCTGCCGCTGCCGGTGATCTTGCGGTAGGGCAGCAGCACGGCCTCGCTGGCGCCGATCAAGTCGGAGAACTCCTGGTCGTTCAGCGCTCGAGCGACCAGGACTCCCTTGACGCTTTGCATTTCCGCTTCGAGCGCAGCGGTGTCGGCGGATGAATGCGGCGCTCCGCAGATGGCCAGCTGCACCGCGCCCTGCAGCGACCGGACCGCCTGGCACGCCACGTCCAGGCCCTTGTAGCGCTTGATGATGCCGATACAGCAGACGAGCGGCACCTGCGGATCGAGTCCGAGGTCCCGCATCACGGCAGTTCGATCTCTCGGCGGCGGGTAGATGCCGGAATAGTTGCCGTGCGCGATGCCGACGACCTCACCGGGCGGGTTGTAGCGCTCGCGCACCTGTGCGGCCGCGGCCTGGCTGTAGCAGATCGCGAGATCCGCGTTCCGCGCCGCAATCCGGTATCCAACTCGATCGAGCCAGTCCGCCCCATCATGCGGCTCGATGTTGTGGACGGTCCAGATCCGCTTCAGTCCCGCTTGTTTCGCGGCCTTGAGCGCGCGCGCGAAGGTGAAAACGGCGCGATACCGGGCAAAGGTCAGGAGCCGGAAGGCACGATTCAGACGGCCGCGTGTCCTGCCGCGCCAGATCTTCTCGGGCCAGTGCAGGTGGATCGCATCGAGCTCCGATGCGTGCCGCCGGACCCACTTTGGCTCACACACGAACCTGGTGGTGAGGGCGACACCATGCACGGCAAGCCCCTGGTAAAACATCTCGAGGCCGGGGTTACCGGCCGTCCGGTCGGGAAAGCTGGCGATTCGGAACCAGGTGGACGCCAGGGACATTTGCTTCACGACCTCAGTTCGACCCGAGTGCCTGGTCGATGGCGTCGCACAGGCAGTGCAGCGTGAGGAGATGCACTTCTTGAATGCGCGCCGTGCGGCGGGAGTCGACGCGGATCTCCACGTCGTCAGCGGTCAGTTCTGCGAGCATGCGTCCGCCACCGGCGCCGGTCAACGCCACGACCCTGATCTGCCGTTCATGGGCGGCCCGAATGGCCTCGATCACATTTCCGGAATTGCCGCTGGTCGAGATCCCGAACAGCACGTCGCCGGGCCGGCCGAGCGCGCGCACCTGCTTGGCGAAGACAAGGTTGAAGTCATAGTCGTTGGCGATCGACGTGAGCGTCGACGTGTCGGTCGAGAGCGCCATCGCGGACCGGCTCGGACGCTCGATCTCGAATCGATTGAGCATCTCCGCCGCGAAGTGCTGCGCATCGGCCGCCGAGCCGCCGTTGCCGCAGCTCATGATCTTGTGCCCGTTGCGCAGCGCCTCCACCATCAGGGCGGCGGCGCGCGCAATCGTCTCGGGCAGGGCTTCAGCGGATCGGCGCTTGGTCTCGATGCTCTCGTCGAAGTGGCCGCGAATCCGTTCAATAACGCTCATCAATGGTCCTCATTCAGCCAACATGATGTCCGGTCTCTACGGCATCTTCAGGGCGCGGCCGACTCGACGGAGGCCCCGCCACAGTGCGCCTGTCGCGGCGTTGTCCAGACGCGGGTGCTCGACGGTGAGGCGATACAGCCACTCGGCGGCGGTTCGTTCCGATCGCGACCCGTGCGCATGCAGAACGTGCGTGGGGACGCCGAAAACCTCGACGACCTTGATTCGATAGGGCTGGCGCGGAAAATACCGCTGGACCTCGCCCGGATCGTTGAACACCCGTGCGTAGCGGTCCCGCCACTCGGCGCCAACCAGCAGCATTTTGTTGAACCCGACCGCGAGCGGCTGCATGTCCGGACGGCGCAGCAGGAACTGGAAAATCGCGTCGGTGACGCCAGGCCAGGTCGGGTGGAACGCGTCATCGACCGCAATGACCCCGCCTGGCGCAAGGCATTGCGCGCACAGCTCGAGGTCGGCCAGCGCCTCCGGACTCGAGTGACCGCCATCCACGTGCAGGAAACGGCACCGAGTCACTTCGTCGGTGGTCAGGTCACTCGACAGCTTCTCGTAGATGTCCAGACGCGTGTTTCCAGGGAAGGCCTTGGCGAAGTTGTCGGTGAAGATCGCGCGGTCGCCCTTGCCTGAGACCGACACATTCAGATCCTGGGCGCCGAAGATGTCACAAACGCCGAGACGCTCGTTGGCTCGAGCCATCGTTGCCAGAACGAGGGCGCTCTTGCCGTGGTGTACGCCGATTTCGAACAGGTTGCCGGTGATCACTTCCTGTTTTTGGATCCGGTCGATCAGCGCGAACAGGTAAATCGCCCCTGGCGAGAGCCAGCCATCGATGCGGCGCGTCTGGCGCACCAGCCGAACGGCATCACGGGGTGATACCTCAGGGTCCTGCGTTCGGCCGTCGGTGTTCCGGTCGACAGAACGAGTGAGAGTTGGTTCCGGTGCTGTAGCCATGTTCTTCATCTTGACGTCCACGGACGTTAACGCGCGCTCCCGTCAGTGGCTAGCGTCGTCGGGACCGCGACGGCGTCGTCGAGTCCATCGAAGGAATACCCGTAGAGTTCCAGTTCGCGTCGGAACACGTAATCCACGAGCTTCCGGGTTTCGGGCGTGTAGTACTCCTGGTAGCTGGAGCTACGCTGTGACGTCCGGTTCACTGACGGAATCGTCACGTCGTCCTGAGCTCCGAGGCTGCGCATTACGGCTTCGAAATCCTGCTGCAGCCGCTCGAATCGCATGACCTTTTCGACGCCCGCTGTGTAGCGTCCGTACAGCGACCGCCGGCCCTTGCCGAGGAGGCGATCGAAGCGGCTGACGGCGTATCGCCTCGCCGCCCATTCCGAGAACGAATGCGTGCGGCAGAATTCGATGTCCTCGACGTAGCCGCGCACCTTGTGCACCCACGAGGCAGGATCGGCGACATCCTTCTGATACTTGTCCCGCTTTTTTACATAGAGCGAGACGAGTGAGTCGAATGGGTTTCGGACCGCTGTAACGGTCGTGTACCGGCTCGCATAGTCTGCAGGGATCAATCCCTCGCCGCGCAACTGTGTGATGGTGCAGTGCTTGCTCTGGACGCGCGCGAAGCCCCTGGCGTCGAGGATGTCGGTGGCCGGCAGGGGTTCACCGCCGAAGCGTTTGACAAGCAGAACCTCGATAGCGGTGCACGCGGTGCGTGGCGCCTGGATGAAAAGAAGCCGGTGATCGCGGCAGAGAATGGCCATGGTCAGTTAGGGAGAAACGCTTCAACGCTTTCAAGGGGTTGCCAGACACGCAGTCGCATCCATCGCTCGTCGTCTCGACGCGCCTCGATCCGGTCGGCAACATGCGTGACCCACTGCATCAGAATCAGTGCGGGTATCGAGGTCAGCGGAACGTCGAGCGCCTGCAGATACGGCCCCATGACTGGATCGGCCGACACTCGTTGCGGCTGCTCGATCAGCTGCATCCAGGCGTCGAAGCGTTGCCACCGCGGCGCCGCCGACGTCTCGCCGCGCACAGGCATCAGTTGGAGCAGGTCGAGAAAGGGCAGGGCGTCCGGCATCGACACTTCCCAATCCACGACTCCGCTCAATCGCCCGTTGGGGTCGAAAAGGCAATTCGACTCGGTGTAGTCGCCATGTGCGCGCACCAGGGGCAGGGTCCGATCGCGCAGCGCGCCGCCGCATACGCGGTCCACGCGGCCGAGCACTTTCGTTGCGGCTGGTGAGACGCAGGCGCGCTCGAGGCGCGCGATCGGCTCGTGAACCAGGCGCTCCATCTCGCTCACCTTCATCGGCGCCGGCCGGCGCGTCGCGGCGTGGAGCGCGGTGATGTAATCGGCGGCTTCAAGGGCCCAGGCATCGCCCGCGTGTCCGTTGGCAGTGCCGCGTGGCCCCGCCGACCCGCTCAGGCATGTCTCGACGAAGAACGAATAGCCACAGCACGAGCCGCGTGTCACCGCCTGTGGGACGAGCGACTGGATCGATCCCAGCATGCCGGAACGGTGAAGCGATTCGAGTGCCTCGAAATTTCGTGTCCCACGCGAGAGTGCGATCGGCGTTCGGGCGGCCCGGATGATGAACCGCGCCCCGCCTGGGTCCGACACAAAGATCGCGGTCTTGCCGATTTTCCTGACGTGGACGCTGTCGATGCGCAGCTTCAAGCCGGACTCGTGCGACGCACGGGCGACGAGCTGGTCGAGCACCGCACTCGGTGGCGCTGTCGTGCGATCGAGACCGAGGACGATTCGATCCCCTCCGGCTGCCGCCGCCGGCGACGCGCTCCGGGCCTCGCCCGTCGGCGCGAGACCGGTAATGCGATCGCCATCGAGTGAAACCACCGCAACGGGCGCGGCACTCGTACCAAGGCGAGCGGCCCCTTGTGTCCAGCGGTCCGCGGACGGCCGCCCGTACTCGCGCCACGCCCCTCGATGCCGCGGCACGTATCGGTGGCGGCAGACAATCAGGGTATTGCGCGGATCCGCCGTGACTCGCACGGCTTCCCGCAAGGTCTCTTCGATGCGCCGTCCACTTCGGCCGAAGGCGTCGCCGTCGATGACAATCCCACCAAGCGTGCCGGTCTCAATCGGCCAGCTGCGCCCGGTAGCAAGCGTCACCTTCACAAATTTCGCGTCAGACAGCGCACCCTCTGACACCCACCCGCAGGAGGGTTCCATCAGAAAGAGCCACGGCCCGGAACCGCTGGACTCGTCGGCCAACAGCGCCAATGCCGTCCAACCCTGCAGATCGGCGCCCGTGCTGGGCTTCGAGGTGGAGTCCGGAACGAGTGGAGAGGTCACGGCCACAGTCACCGTCAGGCCGCTCCTTCGCGTAGCGCGCCCGGAGCGCCGGCTCGGGCCGCCCCATTCAGCACGTCGTCATAGAGGTCCTGCAACTGCTGGAGCATGGTGCTCATGCCGAAACGGCCGCGAACATAGGTACCGGCCCGCATCGTGACAGCCGCGCGGCGAACGGGATCGAGCAGATACTCGAGCAGCGCCGCCGATAACGCACCGGCATCATCGGGCCCGATCAGCGTACCGAGCTCGGGCGTCGTGACAATCTCCGGAATGCCTCCGACGCGGGTGGCTACGACTGGACAGCCGGCCGCCATCGCCTCGACGACGACCTTGCCGAACGGTTCTGATCGCGTCGGCAGAGCGAACACGTCAAAGGTCCGCATGAAGGCGGGCACGTCGCGGCGATACCCCATGAACCGCACGCGCTGTTCGAGTCCGAGCGCGGCCACCAGCCGGCGGCATTCGGCCTCGTAGTCCGGCTCGCCGGGCGGGGCCGTGCCGAGGACCAGGAGGAGCACATCCGGCAGGCGAGTAGCGACCGTCGCCATCGCCTCGATCAACGTGGTCAGTCCTTTGCGTGGCACGATCTGGCCGACGAACCCGACGATCGGACGAGACGCGATCCAACCCGAGCTCGGCCCGCCGGGTGTCGCTCTCAGCGTCGTAGCGGGACAAGTCGACCGCGTTGTAGATCGTTACCGTCTTGGCGCGCAGCGTCGGCTCCGCTCGGAACACCGCCGCGGTTGCATCGGAGTTACAAACGATCTTGTTGGCCATGCGGTAGCCGTAGTTGGCCACCGGGTTCCTGGCGACGTTCCTGACGTGCTGGATGTACGGGATCCCGGAAGACACGGCCGCCTGGACGATGCTGCGCCTGGACGCCGAGGTGTTGCCGTGAACGAGATCGATCCCCTCCGACCGCAGCCACCGCCAGTGCTGCGGCACTTCGAGTACGAATCGGTGGAGCTCCTCCCTGGTCGGGCGATGGATGCCGCGGACGAGGACGCGAATGCCAATCTCGCGCAGCCGCTCGGGAAGTTCTCCGTCGCTCGGGCACATGACGACCGAGCGATACCTGGCGGGGTCGAGGTTGCCGACGACATCGATGAGCGAGGTCGAACTCCCGCCGTGGGCACTGCTCCACGAGTTGACGTACAAGATCGTTCGAGGATGGCGCTTGCTCATTGTGCCCGGGCCACTCGACGGTTGATCAAACTGGTATAGAACGTCTCGTAGTTCGCGATCATGCGCTCCAGCGAGAACTCCCGGTGTGCGCGCGCACGCCCGGCGCTTCCCATCGTCTCCCGCAGCCGTTCGTTGGTGACGAGCCGCTCCAGCGCAGCCGAGAGCAGCTCCGCGTTCGACGGCGGCACCAGGACCCCGGTTTCTCCGTCGATCACCATCTCGTCGGCGCCGCCGACGTGCGTCGCCACCACCGGCAGTCCGGACGCCATCGACTCGAGGATGGTGTTCGACATGCCCTCCGACTTCGACGACTGGACGAAGATGTCGATGCCCGCGAAGATTGCTTCCACGTCCGGCCGATGGCCGAGCAGCCGCACCCGCCCGTCGAGACCGGACCGCTCGATCCGGCTCTGGAGGTTGCCCTTCAGCGGTCCATCCCCTGCGATCACGCCGAGCACGTCATAGCCGCGTGCTCGCAGAATGTGAATCGCATCGATGAACGTCGCATGGTCCTTCACCTCCACCAACCGGCCCACCGCGCCGATCAGGATCGTTTTCTCATCCGGAGCGCCGAGCGCGCGCCGCTCCTCAGCCGAGCGCGCGTTCGTGAACCGCGCCAGGTTGACGCCGTTCCGAATCACAGACACGCACTCTCGTGGCACACCCACCGCGCTCGCCATCTTCTCGGCCAGCCGCGACGACACCGACAACACCCGGTCGGCCCGCTGCCAGCCCCACCGCTGCGCCTTGACCTGGCGCGGGCTCAATTGCAGCGTCCCGTGTTCGCCGTGAACAATCGCCGGGACTCCCGCGAGCCGACCTGCGACGAGCCCCTCGTAGAGCGTTCCCCACGCGTGCGTGTGAAGAATGTCTGGCCGCTCACGTCGAAGCAGCTGATAGGTCTGCCAGACGATCCGCGGGTCGTTCCCTTCGCGCCGAGCGAACTCGTGCACCGGGATTGACGGGTGCACCAGGTGTTTCATCCCCTCCGACTGAACGGTGCTGCAGATGCTGCTCGAAATCGCCGAGCCCGCCAGGGCGTTGACGATCTTGACGACCCCGTATTCCATCCCCCCGGGACGGAGCCCGTGCACAAGGTGCATGACACGCACCCTGTGCACGGAGTCGCGACCAGAGGCATTCGGCATCGTGACTAAGGCGTGCGCGCCCAAGACCTGCTCAGACGCCGGCCGTCACCGGCTCGGCAACCGGCATCGCGACGTACCCTTCGCGACGCAGGTACGCCAGGATCTGCTCGGCCGCTTCATCAGGCGTGCACTGTTCGGTCTGAATCACGATCGCGGCGTCAGTCGGTTCCTCGTAAGGATCAGAAATACCGGTGAACTGCTTCAGGATTCCGGCCCGGGCTTTCGCGTAGAGGCCCTTCCGGTCCCGCCGCTCGCACTCGTCAATCGAGGTCGCCACGTAGACGAGGATGAAGCCGCCCAGCGGCTCGACCATCTGGCGCACATCGTTGCGCACGCTGTGATACGGCGCGATCGGTGCGCAGATAGCCGCGCCACCGTTCTTGGTGATCTCGGAGGCGACGTAGCCGATGCGACGGATGTTGATGTCGCGGTGCTCCTTCGAAAAGCCGAGCTCCGACGACAGGTTCTTGCGAACATGGTCGCCGTCGAGCATCGTCACCGCGCGGCCGCCAACTTCCAGCAACTTGACGAGCAGCGCGTTTGCGATTGTCGACTTCCCGGAGCCCGAAAGACCGGTGAAGAAGACAGTGAACCCCTGGTTGGTGCGCGGCGGGTGCGTCGCGCGCAGCTCCTTGACGACGGCAGGGAAGCTGAACCAGCCCGGGATCTCTTCGCCGCTCATCAGCCGGCGGCGCAGTTCGGTTCCCGAGAGGTCGAGGATTTCGGCGCCGGCCGGCACTTCGTCATCCGGGAAGTACTTATCGAGGTTCTTGACGTAGACCATGTTCCGGAACGGCACCATCTTGATGTCCAGTTCCTGTTCGTGCTTGCGCAGCAGTTCCTGGGCGTCGTACGGACCGTAAAACGGCTTCCCTGAAGAGTCCTTGCCGGGCCCGGCGTGATCGCGCCCGACGATGAAGTGGGTGCAGCCGTAGTTCTTTCTGATGATGGCGTGCCAGACGGCCTCGCGCGGACCGCCCATGCGCATCGCCAGCGGCAGCAACGCGAGCCGGGCGGTGCCGGCCGGGTACGACGACATCAGCGCCTTGTAGCACCGCACGCGCGTGTAATGGTCGACGTCGCCGGGCTTGGTCATGCCGACGACCGGGTGAATCAGCAGTTTGGCGCCGACTTCTTCGGCGGCGCGGAGCGTCAGCTCCTGGTGGGCGCGGTGCAGCGGGTTGCGCGTCTGGAAGGCGACAACCTGGTGCCAGCCGTCCTTTGCGAACTCGGCCCGCATCTCGGCAGGCGTGAGACGCAGCGGCTCGTAGTCGTAATGAACCGGGAGCTGCAGGCCTTCGATCCGCCCGCCGACGTACCACGGGTTGGTGCGGTCGAGCAGCGCGGCCACGCCGGGGTGAACCGTGTCGGTCGTGCCGAAGACCGACTGTGCTTCCGCGGTGCGATCGGGCTGCCACACTTCCTCGACATGCAGCGCCGCCAGCATGACCCCTTCGGGGTCGCGCAGGGCCAGCATCTCGCCGACCTCGAGAGTCGATGCGATCGCCTCGGGAACATCGAGCGTGATCGGCATCGGCCAGATCGTGCCGTTGGCGAGACGCATCGTCTTGCAGACCGCTTCGTAATCGGGCCGCGTCATGAATCCAGTGAGCGGCGAGAAGCCGCCATTGATAAGGAGCTCGAGATCACAGAGCTGACGGGGCGACAGATCCCACGACTTCCAGTTCTTCGAGTCGGCCTGAAGTTGAGCGGCGCGATCGACGTCGGCCAGCAAGTTGTTCAACGTCCCACCATGTGGGGCGGTCATCGTGTCCTGACGCATGTTTCTCTGCGACTCCTTCGAATCCTGGCGGGCTTACAACGGCACCGTCACAGGGAGGGGCCTGAAATTCGGCCCGATAGTAACTAGGTGAACGGCTAAGTTTAGAGCAAGAGGCATTCCGGCCCAGCGGTCCCTTTCGGGAGACTTTACCAGCCAAAGTCTAGGAACTAAGGGGCGCCAGGCCGAGTCGCGGCCGGCATGGGTGACAAAAGTCACCGTTATGGGTGCCTTCAGGCTCCGCGTGGGTGGACTCCATGGCGCGCCGTTACCCAAGCGCAGCCTAAACCATCACTGGAACCGGCCATCCCGTTTGCCCGAGACAGGGGATTCGGAGACGTGGCCCCCGTGGCATTATCCGTGCACCCTGCTGAGGTTTCCAACGCATGGCTGGCCCACTTTCACCTTCGAATCTCGCGCCCGGTTCCGCCTCGGCCCCCGCACATCGCGGTGGAACGGCGGCTGGCGCCCGGATTCTCGAAGTCGCGACGTATCCTCCGCCACGGTCCGGGTGGGCGGTGCGGATCGAATTTCTGAAGAAGCGGCTCGAACAGGAAGGCCACCAGTGCGTCGTCCTGAACCTCGGCAGCAGCCGGCGGATCCCGAGCCCGGAATACGAAACGATCGAGGGTGGTCGCGACCTGCTCCGTAAGCTGTGGCGATATTCGTCGCGTGGATTCGTGGTGCACGCGCATACCAACGGCGACTCGATCAAAGGCGCGATTCTCGCCTTGTTCTCGCAGTCGGTGAACCTGGTCTGGGGCCGTCGCCCGTTTCTGACGTTTCATGCCGGTGCGATTCAGCAGTTCTTCCCGCGGCACCGTGCCTGGTATCTCGTTCCTTTGTACTGGCTGATTTTCACGATTCCCCGGCGCGTGATCTGCAACAGCGAGGCGGTCAAGCAGTGCATCCGGGGTTACGGTATCCCGGCGGGAAAAATCGCGGCCATTCCCGCATTCACCCGCCAGTACATGGAGTTCACCCCGACGCCGCTCCCAGCCGACGTCGAGGCGTTTTTCCAGCGGTTCCCGGCGGCGGTCTTTACCTACGCGCGCATGCGGCCGCTCTTTTATCCATTGACGATGATCGACGGCATGGCCGAGGTGATGGCGCGTAACCCGGATGTCGGCCTGGTGCTGTGCGGTGGTCTCAGTCACCGAGAGGACTGGCTCTGGCGGGACGTGCAGGCGCGGATCGAGGCGACCGGCCTGAGCGAGCGCATCTGCATGGTCGAGGATCTCGATCACGACGCGTTCCTGACCGCATTGACGAAATCGGCGCTCTATCTCAGGACCCCGATCACCGATGGCGTGGCTTCGTCTGTGCTCGAGGCGCTGGCGCTCCGCGTGCCGGTCGTTGCTTGCGAGAACGGCACCCGTCCGGCCGGCGTGATCACGTATCCCGCCGAAGACGCCGCGGCCCTGGCGGCGAAGGTCGAACACGTTCTGAATCATCGCGCCGACGTCGTCGCCGGCATGCAACAACTCGACGTAGTCGACACGCTGGCGGATGAAGTCGCCGTCCTTACGGATGCGGCTCGGCGCCCCGTGAAAGTGGAAGGCGCACCGGAACCTGAATGGCCGTAACCTACATCTCCTGGGCGCCGCACTGCAGCCGGAGCGACTACACCGCACGCGAACTGGGTGGCGTCTCGCACATGGTCTACTGGGCCGGGCTCGGCAGCCATCCCGCCACCATTGTGCTGAAGTATCTCGGCCAGGCGTTGCGTACGTGGCAGATCCTGATCCGAGACAAGCCGGACGCCGTGTTCGTGATGTCGCCCCCGGTCATCGCCGGCCTGGTCGTCTATCCGTATTGTGCGCTGCGCGGCATCCCGTTCGTGGTCGACGCGCACACGGGGGCATTCGTCGACCCGCGCTGGCGCCGCTTTCAGGGGCTGCAGCACTGGCTGTGCCGAAAGGCCGCCACCACGATCGTGACCAACACGCACCTGCAGGACCTGCTCGCCCGCCATGGGGCGGACTCGACGAGCCTGCCCGACGTTCCGGTGAAATATCCGCCGAGCGAGAGTCCTTTCCCCAAGGGACCCTTTACCGTCGCCATCATCTGTTCGTTCGATATCGACGAACCGGTGGATCTCGTGCTGGAAGCCGCCCGGGCGATGCCTGACGTGCGCTTCCTCGTGACCGGCGACCCGCGCAAGATTGCGGGTCGCGGTTTCACGCTGCCCGACAACATGTCCCTGACCGGGTTCCTCGACAATGCCGCCTACGGCGGGCTCCTGCGCCACTCCGACATCGTGATGGCGCTGACGACCGGCCAGCACAAGATGCTGCGCGCGGCCTACGAAGCGATTTACCAGGGGACGCCGATCATCATTTCCGAATCACCGATGCTCCGCGAGGAGTTCGGGCGCGGGTGCATTCTCGTCGACAACTCCGCCGCCTCGATCGCGGCCGCCGTCCGCGAGATGCAGGGCAATATGGATCGCTACCGCCGCGAAGCCCTCGAGCTTCGCACCGTCAAAGAGACCCGCTGGGCGAAGAACCGCGACCTGCTCATCAGCAAGCTCGCCCCCAGCCGGAAGCGAGCGCCCTCGAATGCGGCCTACTGACCGACCGAACGACCGGCCGTTCGACCTCGTCGCGGTCGGCGACATCAGTCTCGGCGATGCCGCGCAGGGCGTCGGTGCGGGCGTGCATGCGACGTTCGAACGGCTGGGCAACGCGAACCCCCGCTATCCCTTCGAGCACATCGCGCCGATGTTTGCCGGCGCCGGCATTGTCTTTGGGAACCTCGAAACTGTCATCTCACACACGGGCCTGGTGCGGTCGCGGGCCTCATCGCTCGAAATGCGGGGCCATCCCGACGCCGCCGATCGCCTCGCTTCGTCCGGCTTCACCGTGCTCAACGTGGCGAACAACCACATGATGCAGCACGGGCCCGCGGCCTTTGCAGAGACCGTTGCCGCGCTGCGCCGCCGCGATATCGCCGTGGTCGGCGAGGCCGACGCCAGCCATCGCGCCTGCGTTCCGCAGGTCGTAACGGTCAACGGCCTGCGGGTGTGTTTCCTGGGGTTTGCGTTCGAGCCCGACAAGTATTGGACCGGGCCGCTCGGATACGCCTTCGGCCCTGACTGCGACATGCTCGGCCAGGTGAGGCTCGCCAGGCAGTCGAGCGATCTGGTCATCTGCTCGGTGCACTGGGGTGTCGAATTCGTGCGCCACCCGGCGATGGCAGAGGAGACGCTGGGACGGCAACTGATCGACGCCGGCGCGGACGTGGTTCTCGGCCACCACCCTCACGTCGTTCGCCGGATCGACCGCTACGGCCGCGGCGTCATCGTCTACAGCCTGGGCAACTTTGTGTTCGATCAGCTGTGGGATCAGTGGTTGCGGACGGGCATGGTCTTGCGCCTCAGGCTCTCCAAGCACGGCGTCGAAGACGTGAAGGTGGACTGGACGTGGATTGGTGACGACTACCAGCCCCGTTCGATGGCCGGCGCGGAGCATCGCGCCGCGGTCGAAGCCTTCGCGACGCTCGAGCAGCGGCCAGAGTGGGTGTCGCGCGACGAAGACTATACGCAGCACTACGAGCAGCTCGTCGCCAGGAACCGCTACGAGAGCTATCGCCATTTCGTGCGGAACCTCCGCCGCCGCCCGGTCACCTACACGGTCCAGACGCTGCTGCAAACGGCGCGGCGCAAGGCCGCGGGCGTGCTGCCGGCCCGCCGATAAATAGACGACCATGCGTGCCCTCTTCAAACGCGTCTACCCATACTTCCCGGTTCCCGTCCAGAACCTCGGGATCTCGGCGTTCGGCTACGTCTACAAGCGCGAACGTTTCGGCGGGCAGTTCGCGCCGACGCTTGCGGCGTTCCTCGAACGTGATCGCTGGCCGGTCGAGCGGATGCGGACGTATGTCGACGAGACGCTGCGGGACGTGCTGCGCCGAGCCCTCGACACGCCGTACTATCGCGCGCGCTGGCACGAGGCGGGCATCCGCGACAGCGACCTGTCGCACATGACCGCTGACACGCTGCACCGGCTGCCCATTCTCAAGAAGGAGTCGCTGCGGGCTGACCCGACGGCCTTTGTTCCCGATCGGGGCGCCCAGGTTCACGGCCAGCTCAGTTATTTTTCGAGCGGAAGCACCGGCACACCTATACGTGCGATCTGCACGCGGACAGGGCAGCAGCGCTTCGCGGCCGCGCGCGAGGTCCGTTCGTATCGCTGGGCCGGCACCAGCATCCTGAGGCCTCGGGCCATGATCGGCGGCCAGCCGGTCGTGTCAACCGGGCACGCCAGGGCGCCGTACTATCGATACAACTTCGCGGAGCGCCAGGTCTATTTCTCCGCGTACCACATCTCGCCGGCCACCATCGCCGATTACGTCGAGGGCTTCAACCGACACCAGCCCGAGAGCGTCACCGGCTACGCGTTCTCTCAGTTCGTCGTCGCCCGCATGATGCTCGAGCAGGGCCTGTCGTTCAATTTCACGCCGCGCGCGGCAGTCACGTCGAGCGAGCGGCTGACGGACCGGATGCGACAGACCATCACGCAGGCCTGGGGCTGCCGTGCGTATGAAGAGTACGGATCGGTCGAGAACTGCGGGCTGGCGACCGAATGTGAGAAGGGCAGCCTCCATGTCAGTCCGGATTTTGGAATCGTCGAGATCGTCGACGACGACGGGAATCCGGTCGGTCCGGGCGTTGAAGGCCGTGTGCTCGGCACCGGCTTGCTCAATGATGCCCAGTTCCTGATCCGTTACGAGATCGGGGATACGGCAAAGTGGAGCAGCCGCCGGTGTGAGTGCGGCCGCGACCACATGCCAGTCCTCGAGGCGGTGACGGGCCGGGTAGAAGATGTCGTGGTCGGCCCCGATGGCCGCGAACTCGTGCGCTTCCATGGCATCTTCATCGGGCTTCCATACGTCCTGGAGGGCCAGGTCATCCAGGAAGAACTCGATCGATTCCGCGTCCGGGTGATCACTGAGGACGGCTTCGGTGATACCCAGGTGCGCGAGATGCAGAAGCGGTTCGACGACCGGTTGGGTCCCGTCACCGTGACGGTGGAGCGTGTGTCCGAGCTCGAGCGAACAGCCCGCGGCAAGGTCCGCGCCGTCATCAGCCTGATTAAACAGAGTCACCTTACGGGAAAATGAGTTTACGTTCATGACCATGACACAAACCGGGAAACGAACCGCGGACGACATTCGCCTGCGCGGCAGCTACGACAAAGAAGCCGCACAGTACCGATGCGCTTCGCTACAAATCAGTCGAAGGTCGCTTCTTCTCGAATCTCGAGCTGTCGGTGCTGAGGTCGTGGATACCACTTGGACGTGGCAAGAAAGTCCTCGACATGCCGGCCGGAACAGGGCGACTGAGCATCGCGCTCAGCGAGAGCGGCGCCACCGTCGTCGGCACCGACATCAGCCTCAACATGCTGGCCGAGGCCGACGCCAAGGCGACCAAGGACGGAGCCGCGCACGCGCACTTCGTCCACGGCAGCGGTGTGCAGCTGCCGTTCCCAGACAACACCTTTGACGCGGTCGTCTGCTTCAAGTTTTTTCACCTGGTGCCGAACGAGCGCAAGCCCGCCTTCATCCAGGAGATGACGAGGGTGCTCAAGCCGGGCGGAAGTCTGATCGCCGAGTTCAACAGCCCCTTCTACGCCGTCTTCATGGCGGCATACCGCTACTACTTCCGCAAGAAGGTGCCGGGCGGCATGCGCAAGAAGTGCCTCTTCCCCGATCAGGTTGCGGGATTGTTCAAGGGCCTCGAGGTCAAGCGTCGCTGCGGCGTCAAGCTGCCCGGAACCGGCGCGTTGGGAGCTGTCGTCGGCCAGCGCACGGCAGAGGCGCTGGATCTGGGGTTCGGCCGGTTGCCGGGTCTGAGGTATCTCGCCTACGCGATCATCATCGAAGCGCGGAAGCCGATCACCTAGAGCGATCTTCGTGTGCGCGCGGTCGAGCGTGTCTGATGCACGCCCGGATCACGCGCTGGAGTTCGTCGTTTGGCGAACGTCCTGGATCGGTGGACACGGTCACCAGGTTCGGAAACACACCGGCCAGTTTCCCGTATCGTCCGCTCGCGAGGACCAGGTAGTCGCGGGCGTAGTTGGGCCGTCGTCTCGACAGCGTCTCCGGGGATGCCAGCAGCAGGATCGCGACATCCGGTTTCGGGATCAGGCCGCGCAGCACACGCACATAGATCCGCTCGATCGGACCGGTCAGCTTGTACTGGACGAAGTTGTCATAGAAGTAACGGTCCAAAACGTCGCAGCGCGAACCGGCGCCGACCCCCGAAAAACGAAACGCAATGATCCGTGCGGCGTAGCCCAGTGCGCGCGAGGCGGTGAGGCGACGAAGCGCAAACGTGCTCGCTCGAATCTCCGTGCGTTTCCCCTGCGCGCCGTCCTCTCTGGGTGGGCCTGTCCGGCCTGGACGCGGAAACGCGAACAGTTTGAGGTAGCGGAAGCGAAGGTACTGTGGCTGCAGCCCTGCCTCCGCGAGCTGTTCCACGATGAAAGCGGCAGCCGTCGACTTGCCGCTTCCAACCATCCCCGAGATGCTGATCAGCATCGTGCCTGGCCCGTTTCTCTACTCAACGGAAAGGAAAGACCAGCGGCGTCAGCGCCAGCGTGACGATCATGATGAGCACATCGAGCGGAATGCCGATCCGCATGTAATCCGAGAAGCGGTATCCACCGGCGCCGTAAACCATCAGGTGTGTCTGGTAGCCAAGCGGCGTCGCGAACCCGGCCGACGCCGCCATCGCGATCGTCACCGCGAACGGCATGAAGTTGACGTCCATGCCGGTGGCCGCGGCGTGGGCAATCGGGAACGACAGCGCGGCCGCCGCGTTGTTCGTCACCAGCTCGGTGAAGATCAGGGTCACAAGATAGACGCCGGCGAGCACGCCGACAGGACCGAATCCCTCCAGGCCTGTCACCAGTCCGCCGGCCAGGTAGCCGGCCAGGCCGGTCGTCTGAATGGCGAAACCAAGACCGAGCGCCGCGCCAATCGAGACCAGTGTCGTCCAGTCGATGCTGCGGCGCGCCTGGTCGGCTGACACGCACCGTGTAATCCCCATCATCGCCGCGGCCAGCAATGCGATGTTGAGCACCCCGATCCCGGTGTACTGCTCGACCGACATTGCCACGACCATCGAAACGACGATGCCAAGTGCGAGATAGGCACGATCGTGGCGGACGAGCGCGGACTCGGGCACATGGGACACGAGGTAGAAATCGCGCCGGTTACGCTGCCGCCGGAGGAAGCGGCGGTGCGTTTCGAGCAACAGCGTGTCGCCCGAGCGCAGCACGATGTCGCCGATCTTCTGCTCGACCCGCTCGCCGTTGCGATGCACGGCGATGATGACGGCGTCGTAGCGGGACCGGAATTCTCCTTCACGCACGCTCAGGCCGACCATCGGCGAGGTGTTGCTCACGACCGCTTCCACCATGCAGCGGTTGTCGCGCGCATCATTCAACTTGAACACCTGGTCGGTGGCCGGGGAGAGGCCACGGATCCGCCGCAGGTCCACGACCGATTCAACGACGCCAACGAACACGAGCCGATCGCCCCCCTTGAGAATCTCTTCCGGGGCGACGGCGATGCGGCGCTCGTCGCCCCGCTCGATCGCCGCCAGAAACATCCCTGGCAGGCGCCGTAGTCCGGCCGCCTCGATCGACGCACCGTCGATCGCGCTGCCGCGGTCGACCATCATCTCGACGGTGTACTCCCGCGCATCAGCGGACTCGACACGCGCGGTCCGTCGCTCGGGCAGCAGACGGTTGCCGACGAGAACGATGAACGCGATGCCGACAATCGTCGCCGGTACGCCGATCGGCGTCAGCGTGAGCATGGTCATGACCGGCATCGACGGGTCGGTCTTCTGCGCCTGGATCATCAGACCCTGCACGACCAGGTTGGTGCTGGTCCCGATGAGCGTGCAGGTGCCGCCGAGAACGGCCGCGTAACTGAGAGGGATCATCAGCTTGGAGGGGCTGAGTCCGCTTTTCCGGCACCAGTCGCTCACGACAGGCATGAACATGGCCACGACCGGCGTGTTGTTGAGAACGGTGCTGAACGTGGCGACCGGCACCATCATCCGCACTTGCGCATCCCGAGTCGACTGGGGACGGCCAAGAATCCGGTCGATCGCCAGCGCCATCCCGCCGGTCTCGGTCAGGCCGGCCGCGACCACAAACAGCACCGCGACGGTCAGAAGTCCTTCGTTGCCGAAACCGGCCGCGAGCTGGCCCGGCGTCGGGAACTTGTCGGAGAACACTCCGAGCGTCATCAGCACGGTCAAACCACCCATGAGAATGACATCCGGCCCGGCGTAGTTTCGGGCCAGCGCCACCAGGATCGCCCCGACGGTCGCCAGGGTGATCCAGGCTTCCCAGCTCATGACAGGGTGGAGGTTCGTGCCGCCGTGTGCCCTTCCCAGGGACGGACGGCGTCGGAAAGCTCCGGCACACCAACCAGGTCGATGATGACCTGGTCGGCGCGCCGCAGCGACGGAATGATCTCGATGCCGGGCGCACGCTTACCGACGACGAGGACGTCGGACGCCTCGATGATCTCGGTGAGGGTGCCGCCGAAAAGCTGCGCGACGTGGGGGAGACGTTCCTCGACGTAGGCGCGGTTCCGGCCGAAGACGTTGCCGATCGCGACATCGGGATCGTAGACGCGCAGCGGAACGCCCTTGCCGATCAGGGCTTCCGCGAGCCGGACAAACGGACTCTCGCGCAGATCGTCGCTGCCGACCTTGAAGCTCAAGCCAATCAGGGCGACCCGCCGCCGCGGCTGCTCGAGCACGGCGTCGACGACGCGCTGGATGTGGGCGTCGTTGCTCGTCATCACGCTCGTCAGCAGCGGGGTGGCGACGTCATGTTCCTTGCCGAGATAGGTGATGGCGCGAAGGTCCTTCGGCAGGCATGAACCACCAAACGAAAAGCCCGGCCGCAGGTACCGCGGCGAGATGTTCAACTCCCGGTCCTCGCAGAACACCCGCATCACGCGCTGGCCGTCGACACCGAGCGACTGACACAGGGCGCCGATCTCGTTGGCGAAGGCGACCTTCAGCGCGTGGAAGTTGTTGCTCGCGTACTTCAGCATCGATGCTTCGTCGGGAAGCAGGCGGTGAATCGGGGCACCGATCTGCTCGTAGGCCGCGAGCAATGTATCGCCGGCGCGGGTATCGGACTCTCCGACGACGGTGAACGGCGGCTTCTCGAAATCGCGGATGGCCGTGCCTTCGCGCAGGAACTCGGGATTGACGCAGACCCCGAGATCATCACCCACGCGCCGGCCGCTCGATCGCTCGAGCAGCGGCACCAGCCGTGATGCGATGACACCGGGAAGGAGCGTGCTGCGAATCGCGACGACGTGGTACGCGGTGCCGCCGGCAAGCGCGCGCCCGATGTCTTCGATCACGCGTTCGAGATAGTTGGAATCGAGGCTGCCATTGCGGCGGCTCGGTGTGCCGACGCAGACGAGCGATACCTCGGTCGCGCTGATAGCCGCCGCTGTGTCGGACGTCACCGTGATCCGCTCGGCTGCGACCATGCGGCCGAGCAAGTCGTCAAGGCCGGGCTCGGTCACCGGGGCCTTGCCCCGGCGGATCAGATCGAGCTTGTGCGGATCGACATCCACACCAATGACGCGATGGCCCGCTGCCGCAAGGCAGGCGGCAGAAACCGAACCCACGTAGCCGAGCCCGAAGATCGCAACCTTCAATCCAGATTCTCCTGCGGCAGAGGGCCGCTTCTTCTATGAACTGCCGTCCTGCTCACGGCCCCGGTATGATGCCATACCGAACCGCGTAAAACCCGATCGCCGCCCACTCGTAACGCACGTACCAGCGATCGTACGGAGCCGTCCACCACCGGGTGGGTTTCGCGGCAGAGTGTGCGCTGGCGGGCTGCACGCCAACCTGCACGCCCGAGCGCTTGAAAACATGCTCAAACGTCGCGAGCGCCCGCCGCGTATGGTAGGGCGAGGTCACGACGAGGAGCCGGCGGAATCCCCTCTGTACACAGAACTCGAGCGCCGCGCGCGCTTCGTCCTGCGTGCTCGTCACCGGACGCGGGAGCACCGTCACGCGCTTCGAATCCACGCCCAGACGCCGTAGCCAGTCGGTACGATCGGCGCACAAGTAGCAGGTCTGATTCGTCGGTCGTTGTGGCACGCTCAACAGCACCGTGGCGGCGGGCGTCTGTTCCGCGCGCGCCGCCAGCTCCGGCAATCGCTCCCATTCGTGACTCGCCAGCATGAGGATCGCATCTGGGTCGCGGATCTCGCGCGTTCGGACGAGCGCGCTGCCGGCCCTGAGTGCGGCGACGAAGATCACTGCGACGACAAGAACGCCCAGCAGGAGGCGCCGGCGGCTCCAGCCGAAACGGGTCACCGCCCGCGCGCCCGCGCGGCCAGGAGGCGTTCCCAGTAGTGCACCAGCTCCCGCAACTCCCGGTCATCCTGACCCGTCATCGCGGCAGGATTTCGCCACTCCCCGTCACGCACCTGGGCGCGATGGTTGGCCAAGTCGTAAATCGTACGGCCGCGGGCCGTCACGAACCCGATCTGCCGCGGTCGCTGGATGGTTCCCAGGTACTGGAAAACGCGTTTCTCGGTGTCGAGCGTCAGCGCCGGGCGCGCGCCGGCAACCGCGGGACTGGCCAGCGTGGTACGCAGGCGTTCGCGCAGGTCACTCTGACCGAGCGGTTCCGTGAGACTGAGGGGCAGCCCTGACACGATGAACGGGATCCGGGTCTGCACGTCGTCGAGAACGTAGCCGTGGCCGAGAAACCCCTCGTCGTACAGACTTTCGCCGTGGTCGGACGTGACAATCACCGCCGGCTCCTGCCGCAGGTCTCGCCGCGCCGCCGCGAGGATGGCTCCGATGGCACGATCGACGTTCGCCGCGGTGTTCAGGTATGTCTCTCGCAACTCCGCGCTGCGCGCGGGGCCGATCTGTCCGCGCGGCAGAACCGTCCTCGAGACGATCGGCTCGATGCCGGCGTGATGATACGGAAAATGCGTGTCGTGAAAATTCACGTAGAGGAGGAGCGGCCGGTCGGAACGACGCGTCGAGAGGAACGCCTCGACGCGCTCTCGAACGACCGCAAGCGGCACCGCGAGGCTGCCGGCGGTGGAGAAAGTCGAGTAGCGGCGCTGAGGCTCGACGCGCGCATCGTAGGCGAGGTCGGCGCGGTCGAAGCCGACGGCGAATTCCTCGCCGCCAAACGATTCATCCTGGCCGGAGAAATATGCGACCTCGTATCCGTTCGCTTTGAAGTCATCGATGAGGCTGGTGTTCGGGACCACGCCATTGAGCGAGCCCGTGAACAGGTGATACCGCGATTGCGCGGTGTAGCCATTGTGCGAGAACGCCAGCTTCGACGAGACGCCGCCGGCCGCCAGCGCATCCAGCACCGGCGTGACGGCAGTGCCATTGAGGGTCGCACCGACGGCGTCGGCGCGGAAGCTCTCGAGGACGACGAGGACGATATCCGGCGTGGCGGACCATTTCGGGATCGTCGCGTCAGGGGCAGGAACCGGCGCCGTCGTCAGCGGCAGGTCGCCGCCCACGCCGTTCTCGTCGATGCCGTTGCCAGGTATGTCCTCCGCGTACGGAAAGACCGCCGCATCGAACGGATCGGGATCGTTCATGCGGCTGATGACGCCGTATCCGTCACGATCCACATCCGAGGCGACCTCCGCGATCCGGCCAAGGACCTTGCCCGCCGGCTTCCGCCGCAGCCCGTTCTCCATGACATCGGTGCCGGCGCGCAGAAAGGCCGTCGACAGGAGACCGACCACGAACACGGCGACCGGCCACCGCCATGCTGAACCGCCACCTGTGACGCGCCATCGGTCCGGTGCGCCGGGACCGAAGCGGTTGACAACCCACACGGACGCAACGACGCCGAGGCCACCCGCTGTCAGCAGCGCCAGCGGACTTCCGATGTGTGACGAGGCGACCGCGAAGAACTCCTCGGTGCGCCGTCCGGTCAGATCGAACATCAGGCCGATGTCGAAGGCGTCGCCGAGATACGTCTGGAGCTCGTAGGAAATGAAATTCGCGACCGCCAGCGGGCCGAGCGCAAACGCGAGAATCGCGGCCGAGCGCGCCGTCCGGGTGAGCGCAACGAAGCGAGCGCACCACAGGCCAATCGCGACGAGGATGCCGACCACGGCCGCATCGGCGAGCAGTGAGGCGCCGATGAACAGCGTGGCCTCGGGCACCGAGCGGAGATGATCGACCGCGAGGAACCCGCCTGTGAAGAACCCTTTTTTGCGCTCGAGGAGCGTCGCATCCGCCGCGGTGGCGAGGACGGCGGACACTATCGTCAGCCGCAGCCATTCGGTGCGCCAGGCGGAGCGGGATGGCGCCTCCGCCACCGGGACTTGTGGGCTCATTCGGGAAGTGGACATAGAGAGCAAAGGTCCCGCCACCCGGCTCTTCCGGGGCGCGGCTCGCATGATTCTACGGCGCGGCTGCCTGGGGGCCGCCAAAAGTCTTCCTCGGAAAGGATTCCCTGGCTAGCGAACCCGGAAATCCTCACTAAACCAGTCAAAACCGGGCCAATTTCAACGCGGAGCCCGGGCAGGGGCCTTGCTTCGATTCCGGGCGAGTTTGAACCGTCGGAGCACGTGTATGGCCAGAATGACAAAAGCCTTCGTTCGTCTCTTCTGGAAATTGATCGCTCCACCCGACTATTCGCGGTACGACCCGCCGTTCCCAGGGGACGGCATCTAACCAGATGATCGACCTGCACATGCACACCACCGCCTCCGACGGGCGGTGTTCCCCCGAAACCCTGGTTCAACAGGCCTTCGACAAAGGGATCCGCACCATGAGTGTGACGGATCACGACACCATGGCGGCGGTTCCACGCGCCGCCGAGGCCGCCCGGACCCTCGGGATGACCTTCATCCCCGGCATTGAGATCACGTCGGTCCACGGCGGACGCGACGTCCATGTTCTCGCCTACTTCCTGCCGGAGCTTTCCAACGACCTGCGCCAATTGCTGGCGGAGCAGCGCAAGAACCGAACGGAACGCGCCGAGACGATCGCCGCCCGGCTTGCGGCCGCCGGCGCCCCAATCGACGTGGATGCGCTGATGGAGGCCGGCGCGGCCCTCGGCGGCAAGTCACTGGCCCGGCCGCAGATTGCGCAGGCGCTCATCGCCGCCGGCCATGTCGCGACCGTCGCCGAAGCGTTCGAACGGTTTCTACATGAAGACGGCTGCGCCTACGTTCCGCATCGGGGCGCCTCTCCCGCGGAAGTGGTGGCCATGATCGTCGCCGCCGGCGGGCTCGCGTCGCTCGCGCACCCTGGCTACACGAAGCAGGACGCCGTCATTCCCGATCTCGTCTCCGCCGGCCTCGGGGCAATCGAGGCGTACCACAGCTCGCACGATGAGCCGACCACGGCGCGTTATCTCGAGACGGCGCGTCACTATGGTGTCGCCGTCAGCGGCGGGTCGGACTTTCACGGTGAAGGTACGCGGCGGTCGGAATTCTTCGGCATCACGCACCTGCCGCCGGCCGAATTCCACAACCTGGTCGAACGCGGCGAGCGCTCGCGCGCGACGGCGGTTCCCCAGCTGGCCATGGCGCCAGTCACCCTCTAGGGCGAGCCCTTCCGTCCACAGGGACCTGATTCGCGATCCCTTCAAAGGGCGGTTCACGAACCGCCCCTACATCTCACTTTTTCTGCGCGTCGAACGCCTCGATCGCGGCCAACAGCACCGATGCCGCCGCGGAGGACTCGATCGCGGTGCCCGACGGGACGTCGGCCGACACGAAAAACAACGTCATTGGCTGACGCCGCGAGAACAGCGACTGGAACGACGTCCGCAGCTGGAAGCGGATCGGATCCTCGACATAGCCGTCCCCGTAGTGAAGCGCGTAAAGCGCGCCGTGGTTGGCACTCTCGCCGCGGCCCCTCAGCACATAGACCGGTACGTCGCTTCGCTGCGGCAGCCGGATCGTGGTCGCGGGGCTGAAGTTGGGTCCGTAGTCCACCGCCAGTTCGGGGTGGTGATAGAGCTTCTTGGCGTCGAAGGATCGTCCGACGAACAGCTTGACGCCGGCCGGGCCGCCATAGCGCCGCTCGGTCCAGTCGGTCGAGGCGACGCGGTCGCCCCAATTGGCCCGCCGGTTCGTCGATGCGCCCTGCTCGTTGCCGAGACGCATGGGCAGGTCGCGGGCGCTGCGGCCGTCCGTGACGGCGCTGCCGACGTAGCTGTGAATGATCGTCGGCACGGCGGCGAGGGCGAGAAGGGCGAGAACCGGCGCGGCAAAACGGGTTGAGAACATCGGCTTCTTAGTCCGTGAGCGTGCGCAGCCGTTCGCGGGCTGCGGTGGCGCCGGAAAAATTGGGGTTCAGCTGCAGCGCCTGCTCGAGCGCGGCGCGGGCCTTCCGCGGATCCTTCGCGTCGGCGTAGGCGAGGCCAAGGTGGAAGTGATAAACCGGATTCTCGGGAGCTAACCGGATCGCCTTCAACAGCGCGGTAATCGCTTCGGCCGGTTGCTGCTTCTTGATGTAGACCAGGCCCAGCGTGTCGAGGATCACCGGATCGTCTTTCGCCACCGTCGCCGCGTCGCGCGCGAGTACCAGCGCGTACTCGAGATTGTCGCCGCGCTCGGCGAGCATGTAGGCGAGATTGTTGCCCGCCACGGCCGCCCGCGAATCCATCTGCAGTGCTTTCTCGTAGACCTTCTCGGCTTCGTAGGTCTGACCCATGGCCTGGTGGATCATGCCGAGCACCGTCAGGGTGCCGATCGAGCGGGGCTCGCTCTTGAGGACACGTTCGAACTCAGCGCGCGCGGCCTCGAGCTTCTGCTGACGGATGTACGCGGCGCCGAGCAACTCATACGCTTTGAGGTGGGTCGGATCCAGTTCGATGACGGTACGGGCCCGCTGCTCGCCCGCGCCAAAATCGCCGGCCTGCATTTCGAGACGGCCGGCCAGCATCAGGAGCGGAACATTCTTGGGATCCTGGGCCAGCGCCGCGTTGAGGCGCGCACGCGCGCGTGGGATCTGCCCTTCAGCGGCGTCCAGGCTGGTTAAGCCGGTCAGTGCGTCGACGGTTCGCGGCGCCCGCGCGAGGGCCTTCTCGAAGTCCGCGCGCGCGCCGGCGCGATCCCCCTGGCGCATCTTGAGGGTGCCTTGCAGAGCGGTGACGGCCGGGTCATCCGGACGCCGGGCGGCGAGCAGGGCGATTTCCTGTCCCGCGCGCTTCAGCTCCCGCTCCTGCAGCAGCGCCCGTGCGAGCAGAATGCGCGCTGCGTCGTTACCGCGGTCGTTGAGCAATGCGCCTCGAGCGAAGTCGATCGACGTCTCGACTTTGCCCCCCGCCAGGCTGATACGCGACAACGCCGTGTGTGCCGCCCCGGCGCGCGGATTGAGCCTGAGGACGTTGTTGTAGGCCGTGGCCGCGTCAGCGGGACGGTTGAGGGTGTTGAGGACATCACCGAGCAGCAGGTAGCCGGCGGCGTTGCCGGGGTCTCCCTGGGTGGCCGCCTCGGCGTTCTCCAGGGCCTCCTCCAGCTTGCCGTCCCGGAGCAGCCAGCGCCCTCTCGCGATCAGCGCCTCGCCGTTCGCCGGTTGCTTGGCGAGGACGGCTTTGATGCGCCGGTTGGCGCGCTCGCGGTCGTTCTCGGCAAAATCGAGCCGGGCGAGACGAACCATCGCCGAGGTGTTCCCCGACTTGACGGCGTTCTCCAGCACCTGCCGCGCTTCGCTGAACCGGCCGCTCCGGACGTAGTAATCCGCCAGGGCAAAATCGGCTTCCGGGGTCTTGAGGATGCGGCTCACGTTCTTCAGAAATGGTTCGGCGTCGCCGGCACGTCCGGTCGCAATGAACAGCAGCGCCATGGCGCGGTTGGCGGTCGCGTGATCGGGATCGATGACGATCGCCTCGCGGAGGATCTGTTCTGTCTTGGCGAGACTCCCGACCGACCAGTGATACGCCGCCAGGGCGACACGCGCATTGGCGGACTTCGGGTCCGTCGCGACCGCTTTCTCGAATTGCTTTTCCGCCTCGTCGACGCGCCCCTGGGTGAGCAGGAGCGAGCCCATGCCGGTGTACCCGGTGGTGTTGGCCGGGGCCAGGTCGATGGCCTCCTGCACCTCCGTGATCGCGCCGTTGACGTCCTTGCTCCCGGCGAGCGCGCTGCCAAGCACCATGTGCGCGGCGGCGCTCCGGGGGTCGATCTGCACCGCCCGCTCGGCCCGGGTCCGAGCGTCACGGAACTGGCGCACATTGAGCAGGAACCGGGCCGCCGCCAGCTGCACCTCCAGGTTGTCGGGTTGCAGGTCCGCGGCCCGCTGGTAGGAACGGTAGGCGTTCACCGAGTCGTCAATCTGTGCGTAAGAGGCGCCGAGCGCCAGGTGCGCCGGTGCGAACTTCGAATCTTCTTTCAGCGCGTTGCGGAACTCGAGAATGGCCTCGGCATGCCGGCCGCTGGCGGCGAGTGCCTGCCCCTTGGCGAGCCGATCGTCCTTGCTCGCCGGATCCGCGCAGGCGAGGCATTGCACCACGATCGCACCGGCGCATATCAGTCTGAGTGCGCGCCCTGGCCGGATCATGCCTGGGACCTCGCGGCCGGCGTCGCGGCTGGCGACGGTTCCATAGGGTCACTGCCGATCCGCAGCAGAATGGGCAACGCGATCGCGAACGTCAGCATGCCGGACAGCGGGTGAATGAAGGTGTCGAGGATGGCCGGGCCGCGCCACACCACCAGGTGCAGCAGGATCAACATCCGGAGCACGTTCGACGCGATCGCCAGCGGCGCGGCGACGGCGAGCACCAGGATCCGCCGTGAGACCGACGAACTGAAGTAAGCCAGCAGGAAGGCGAAGGCTACCGATGCATAGAGCGTCGAGAATCCGCTGCAGGCATCGGCGATTTCGACCGTGGCGTTCGCCAAAAAGATCGTCGTGCCTTCGGTGAAGAGCGAGACACCGGTCGCTGACAGCAGCGGTGCCACCGCGGCGGTCGTGATCTGGCGCAGCACGTAGTGCACGTTCTCGGTGAGCGCCAGCGGGATCGGCAGCGCGAAGGCGGTGAAGAGCAGCGGGAACAGGATGGCGAGCGTGCGGTGCTTACCGAGGAACAGCAGCGACAGCCCCGGCAGCGCAATTACGAGCGACAGCGCGGAGAGCAACTGCGTCTGGATGCCGGTGTCGAGGACGTGGAGCAGCAGCGCCGGTCCGAGCAGCGCGAACCCCCACTTGCTGGCAATGACGGGCACGTGCCGGTGGCGCTTGAGTTCCCGGACCACGAGCCAGGCCACGAGCGGCGGGATGAACAGGCCGTGCGCGTGATGCCAGACGCTGATCGTCCACCGGCCAAACAGCCACACCATCGTCGGCGCATACACCAGCACCAGCGCCGCCGCCACCGCTGCGAGAATCCACCGGTTCTGGTGGCTCTCGGCGAGCGGTGTGGGTCTAGTCGAGTCGGCGGGTTGTACGAGCGCTGGAGCCGGTCGTCATCGTTAGCGAAGGTTCTCGAGCGCCCGGCGCGCCGCCGGCGCTTCGGAGAAGTCGCCGAGCGAAAGGGCGTGTTCGATTGCGGCCCGGGCCTTGTCCTTTTCGCCCGCCTGCTGATAGGCCAGGCCGAGGTGGTAGTGATAGATCGGCTTCGACGGATTGATGCGCGTGCTCTGCAGCAGCGGTCCGACCGCCTGCACGCCCATGCCCTTCTTGTAATAGACCCACCCGAGCGTGTCGTTCACGTCCGGATCGTCGGGGCTGGCGGCCTTGGCCGTCTGTGCCATCTGCAGGGCCATGTCGAGATCCTTGCCCTCGTCGGCGTAAATGTAGGCGAGGTTGTTGTTGGCAACGACCGCGCGCGAGTCGAGGGCCAGAATGCGCTGGTAGGCCGCACGGGCATCGTCGGTCCGCCCCTGCGCCTGGTGCAGCATCGCGACCATTGTGTGGGCGCCGACTGACTTTCGGCATCTTCGCGGCGAGGCGTTCGTATTCCTGCCGTGCGGCATCAAGATTCTTCTGGCTGACGTAGAGACCGCCGAGCACTTCGTAGGCCGCCGAGGTAGTCGGGGGAAGTCTCGATCACCCGCTTGAGCGTTTGCTCGGCCTGGGCCGCCTGGCCGGTCGACGCGTCGAGACGGGCCGAGAGCACGAGCAGGCCCGGGTCCTGTGGCTTCTTCGAGAGCGCCGTGCGCACCAGCGCCTGGGCGCGCGGCAGTTGTTTATTGCGCGCTTCGAGCCCGGACAATAGCGTCAGCGCCTCGAGTCCGGTCGGCTCCTTTGCGACGGCTCGCTCGAGCGCCGCCTGCGCCGTCGTGTAGTCCTTGCGCCCCAGGGCGATCCGGCCGAGCGACAGCTGGACTTCGTAGGAGTCGCCGGCGGCTTTCGCAAGCGGCTCGAGCTCGCGCTGAGCGCCGGACATATCGCCCGAGGCGATCAGGGACCGCACCAGCGCGTATCGGGCGTCGGCGCGCTGCGGTGCGAGCGTGACGGCCTCGCGGGCATACTGCTTCGATACCTGGCTGGCTCCCCTTGAATTCATGAAGGCGCGCGAGTTCCAGCTGCGCCGCAAAGGCCTTGGGGTTGATCTTGACGACCTGCTGAAACTCCGCGATCGCCTCGTCGAACTGGCCCTTCCGCGTCAGCACGGTACCGGCAAGGTGATGCGCCTGGATCGATTCCGGCGCTGCCTTCAGCGCTGTGTCGGCGACTTTCTGGGCCTCGTCGACCCGATTCTCGAGGAGGAGCCAGGTGCCCTTTCGCGTAGAGCATCCTGATGTTGGCCGGCTGCTTGGCGATGACCGAGTCGATCATCGCGTGCGCCTTCGGCTTGTCGCCGGCGATGTAGGCGAGGCCGGCCAGCCGGGCGGTCGCGTCAGCGAATGCCGCGGGTTGTTTCGCGAGTTCCTCGAGCAGCGCGGTGGCCTCCTGCGGCCGTTTGCGCATGACGTAGAAGTCGGCGAGCATCAGGCGCGGTCCGGGATCGGTGGTGTTGTCGACGACGGCCTTGAAATGCGCTTCGGCGGCCTGGTGGTTGCCCGACACCAACTGGAACATGCCCAGGGCGCGGTTGGCGGCAACGTTCTTCGCGTCGATACCGAGGACCGCCTTGAGGGCGCCTTCGGCGTCGGCTCCTCGTCCGACCGCCCAGTAGTAGTTGGCAATGGCGAGCCGGGGCTCGACCGATTTCGGTGCGACCTCGATCGCTTTCAGGAAGATGCCTTCGGCCTCTTTGTGCCGCCCGCGCGACGCTTCGATCGCGCCGAGGTTGGCGTAACTGGCGGTATTGGTCGGGTCGAGCGAAATCGCCTCTTCAAGCTCGGTGATCGCGCCATCGAGGTCCTTCAATCCCGCCGCGGCGTTCGCCTTCAGAATGTGGGCGTTGACGTTCTTGGGGTCCTTGGCCAGAGCCCGATCGGCCCGTGCGCCGGCGTCCTCGAACTGCCGGGCCCGCAGCAGGATGTTGCCGGCGGCAATCTGCGCCTCGGCGTCTTCCGGCAGGAGATCCGCTGCCCGGACGAGTTGATTGAGGGCCGCCTTGGCGTTACCCGCCTTCAGCTGCGCCAGGCCCAGCTTCTTCCGCGCCTCGCCGGTACTGCGGGTCCTTGTCGACCGCGCTGCGGTACTGAAGGATGGCTTCCGGCTCCTTATTTTCTTTGGCGTAGTTGTCGCCGCGCGCGACGTGGTCGCGGGCGGCCTCTTTCGGGTCGGAACACGCCGCGCTGAAGAGAGCGACGGTAGCCAGCAGCGCAAACGGGGCGAATGTCTTCCGCATTGTCGAGAATCCTAATTTATTGAAGGAAAGTCTGCCCGTTAGAAGGCAGTGCTGCCTGAACAATCGCAAGCTGCGAGCCAATCGTGTTTTCGCGTCAATGACGAAAATTAGGCTCCGTCATGCGACCAAAGGCTCCATTATGGATAACTTTTGTCACCAGAGCGGGGGTAAAAAAGCGCCGCGGGTGGCACCGGCAGTTAGAAAATCTCCGCCAGAATCGTGGTGTCCTGCTTGAGCGCACCGGGCGCCTTGGTCAGATACGCGGATGGCGAGAGCACGATCTGGTCGATCGAGATGCCGTCTTCCCGCAGCAGAATGCGGATCTTCTGCGGACCCGTTTTCGCGAAGTAAATTGCGGGCCCGAGCGTAGTCGGGTCGGAGCCATTGTCTTGCCATCCCCAGCCGTCAAGGCCACCACAGTTCCCGCAGTCCTCGAGATTCACGATGGTGGCCGACGGGGATCCGGTTCGGAAAATAGGGGAGCCGGCGTCGTCCACCGCACCGTCGAACTGGACGAACACCGAATCATTACTCGGGTGGTTACCCTCGGCAGCTCCCCGGATCCACAGCCGATAGGGCCGGCCGGCCTCGGCGTTGAAAGTCATCTCAAGGTAATCGCCGACGGCGGCCTTGAGCGTCGCACCCTTCCGGCCGCGAAGGTCCATCGACGACATCCGGGCGCCGCCGGCCGCGGTCGGGTCCGTGACGACCTGCCAGTTGCCGACCACGGTTGCGGCGCGCCACGCGTGCAGCACGACCTCGGCGCTGGCGTCCGGTTCGGGCGTGGTCACCGACACGACGCGCTCGTAAGCCCCCACATCGTAGGCCTGGCCCTGGGGCCGCGTCGTCCCGTCTCGATCGACGCGCACGTCCGCGAGGGTCGTGCCCGCGTCGTTGGCGGGGGATGTCGCCGTCAACTGATAGTTGTGCTTGCTGACATCGATAAACGCAGCCGCGGTCAGCATCAGGTTCGAGACACTGGGTGCCTGGGCGGGGCGGGCCGTTCCGAGGAACGCGACGTTCTGGATGTCGAGGACGCTGCCCGACGATGAGGCGGCGTCGAACAGGCGCGACACCCCCGCGCCGAACGTGCTGTTCCAGATCCGGAGCCCCTGGATATTGTCTTCGTAGCGGACGGCGGTGCTCACGCTGTGAACGACAGCGTTCTGCAGGCGGATGTTCGCCGGCGCCCGCAACCGAAACGCAATCTCCGAAGAATGGACCGTCACCCGATCGAGCACCGCATCGACGGCTTCCTTGATGTTGAATGCCGCCATGTTGCCGATCAGGCCGCCACGGAAACCGTAGGCCTCCGTGTTCCGGATCGTCAGCTTCGGGCGGGACACGGTGCTGTTCACTTTCGTGTCGACAGCGTTCTCGCCGGGGACAATCCCGGCGGCAAAGCCGTTCTCGGCTGCGGGCAGCGGCTCGAGCCAGAAACGGCACCCCTCGATGAGGACGTCGTCCCACCCCGGAGCGGAGCGTCCTGGATCGATTTGAAATGCGTCCCCCGAGAACGTATGGATCTCGGTATTCCGGATGGTGAGACGGCGAGCCGACCCGGCGACTACGCCGTGCGCATCGGTCCGGCCGTTGGCCGCGTTGAGCGCGTGGTGAATCAGTGAACCTTCGATCAGGACGTCATCGACAGCGCCCATGTCGACCGCGTCACGGGTGGTGCGTCTCACCTCGCTGTTCTTCAGCGTAAAGCCGGTTCCGCCGCTGCTGATCCGGACGACATCGTCCTGGCCATACTGCCCGTCGAATACCAGGGTCTCGACCATGACCCACGCGTGGGCGACGGTCAGGACCCTGCCGCTGGCCGTGACGATGACGGACCCGCGGCCGTCTCGGGCGCGGATCGTGATCGGCACGCCGGCGCTGCCGCTCCGCACCGTACCCAGTCGTTCGGCGTACGTGCCCGGCGCGACGATGACGACGTCACCGGGCTGTGCGGCGGCAAGGGCGTCCTGGACGCGGCCGAAAGGGGCGGCGGCTGTGCCCGTCCCAGTGCCCCCGGGGGCGACGTGGCGCTCGGCTGCGGCGCTCGGTGTGACGAGTAACGTGACGCCAAGAAGTGCGAAATGAAATATGGTTAGCGTGGTTCTGGGCATGGTTGGTTTGAGGAAAGCAGGGCTGTCGCACGAGTGGGTTAAAAGAGGCCCAAACGTTAACATGGTGGGGGCCATCATCGGCGAACTTTGTCTCTCCCCGCGGAGACTTTCGCCGGTCGACTTAAACCGTAACTTGTTGTGTATAAAGCTGTTAGCGCGATTTACGGCTGGGATGGGTTCTTGCATGAAGCGGATGTAGCGTGAGGCCCAGTGGCCCGGCTATATCGGAGGGTGAATGAAATCGGCTGTCAATTTCAGCCTGTCGCTTGTCGTCGCATTGGTGGCCTTGTTGCCTGCCAGAGCGAATGCCGAGACGTATACGTTCAGTTATTGTCTGGAGAATAACAGCGGCCTGTGCGAGACGGTCGCGTCCCAGATCCAGGTCGAGGTCACCGAAAGCGCGGAGGCCGGCTGGGTGAACTTCACGTTCACGAACGACATCGGCATCGCGTCGTCAGTGACTGACCTGTATTTCGATGCGAGCGGGTTCCTGGCGAAAATGAAAATCGTTGGCGAGAGCGCCGGCGTTAACTTCACGGCCGGCAGTGCCAGCCCGCCCAGTGTTCCAGGCGCAGGCAGCGCGACGCCGCCGTTCGAGGTGTCGTCGAGCCTGATGGCCGACAGCGATGCACCGGCCCAGCCCAATGGAATCAACGCCCTCGGCGAGTCGCTCACGATCTCGTTCAAGATGGAGACCGGCATCGACTTCAGCGAGGTGATCGCGGCCCTCGACCTGGGGCCTGATACCGATGAAGGTATCCGTATCGCCGCCCACGTCCAGGGTGTCGGGAGTGGGCAGAGCGACACCATGATCTGCTGCACCGGCGGCGGTGATTCCGGGTTCCCTTCGCCGGAGCCCGCGTCGCTGTCGCTGTTCGGGATCGCCGCGCTCGCCGCTGCCTATCGCCTCCGCCGCCGCCACGCCGCGCTCTAACTAGTCCTCTAAGTACATCAAAGTCCTGATCTGACGCTCCGGCGACGACGAAAGTCGTCCCGGAGGCAGATAAGTGCGAATGATATCTTTGCGACTTTGCTCCGTAAGTCGTTAACTATCAAGTGGTTAGGCGACGTGTTCAGGGTGTATCGGTTGAGACACTGAAATTGCACAGTTCTTAACTGAAGAAATCACCACTCAACGTCGGCGGTTCGGGGGAGTCAAGCATGACAGGGAAATTCTGGAAAATCGGAGCACTGGTTGCGGTCGTCTCGATGGCCGGCGCGGTGCCTAGCGAAGCGGACATCATCTTCGAGCGCCTCGGCGGCGGCACCGGCAATAATGTGCTGTTCTCCTGTCCGGCAGGGGACGCCGCCTGTGCGACCTCGTTGACCAACGACGACAATCTGTTGACAGGCACGGTGCAGAACACGATCTACCAGACCCTGTTCACCGCCAACGTCAACATTGAGCCAGGGGCCGCCGGCCAGGCGACGATCAAGGAAGTTTCCGCGGCCACGGTCTGGACCAGCCTCGAACTCGATTGGCTGAACTTCGACAGCACCAACGAGGTCGTCCTGCGGATCAAGCCGACCAGCGACGACACCACCATCATCCTGTCGGCGTGCGACAACCTGGACGACTGCACATGGACCTCGTCACCCGACTTCACCGGTGTCGACGCGCCGGCGGGGGACTTCTTCCGCCTCCGCACGATCAATGATCAGTGGATCACATCGGTTTCCATCGCCGCATCGAACGGGTCGCTGAGTGAGGTCGAGCAGGTCAGGCTTGGCGATCTTCGCGATGGTGACGACGTTATTCCCGCGCCAGAGCCGGCCGTCATGGCGCTCTTCGGCATGGGGCTGTTCGCGGTCGGCTTCCACGCGCGCCGGAAGAAGACGAGCACGCAGTAGCGCTTCGGACAGGGCAGTCGAATTGGGGCTCGTCGGACACTGGTCCGACGAGCCTTTTTCATTAAAAGACGATAACGCTCGCCGCCGAGCACGTCGCAGTGCCGGCTTCGCAGACCACGTACGAATAGCTGCCCGCGCCCTTGCGGTTCAAAGCGTCTGTATATCCGTGGCTGTTCGGCACGGTCACGATCCTCGTGCCGTTGCGGTAGACATCAATCGACGCCGAGGCCGCACCATTCCAGGCCAGGTCGGCCTTCTGGACGCCTTTCACCTTGTAGCCGGTGGCCTTGAGCGAAATGCCCTCGGGCTCTGGCTCGGTGACCGCCGCCGCCGCCTCCACCGTGACGGAGACTTGCGCTTCGGCAGTCGCGGAACTCGAGTCGGTTGCGCGCGCGGTGATCGTATGGTTTCCCACCGACAGCGCCTTCGTGAACGTCGGCCCTGTGCCGATCTGCCCATCACGATCCGAAACCCACCACAATCGCGAGCCGATGTCTCCCTCTTCCGTGTCGCTTGCTGTCCCGGTGAAGGTGAGGGTGGCACCGTCCGCAAACGAGGCTCCGGCGGAAGGACTTGAAATCTGAATCTGCGGTGGGGTGTTGACGGGGTCCGGACGGATAGATGGCTTCAACGCCCTGCTTATCGTCTTCCGAGAGCGAACGTGTCGCCGTCGAGCAATAGCCGATCGTGGGGTACATCGACGCTCCGGACACATCGGAATGACCGAGTCCGAGTGCATGGCCGAATTCGTGGGTGGCGACGTCCTCGATGTAGAACCCGCCCGAACAGCCACTGCTGCCGGTGAAGAACGTGTAGGAGGCGTCCCAGAACACGATATCGGTGTCGATGATGCGGCCGCCGGATGAGTAGGTGTAGGTGGTCGCAATCGCGCCGCCGTTAGTGGCATTGCGGAAGAACACTTCGTTCCGGCTGTTGTTCACGACCGTCGTCGACGAGGTGCTGCCGGCGTAGTAGAAGCTGAAGGCGGCGCTGGTCTGATTGGTCCAGCTGTAGGCGCCGACCTCGAGCGCCGCGACCACGCCGTCCGGTGCGGTGTCGAGATTCTGCGTGTTCACATAGAACGGCACCGGCGTCGTGTTCCATTTCGCGGTCTTGAGCACATACGCAGACGTATGTTGCACGGTGAGGGCGAGAGCAACGGCCAGTGCCGCATATCCGAAAATCTGTCTCTTGTTCATGGCGATATTCCTGTTAGCGGGCGCGTTCGACAGCCTGGCGGACGGCTGAGAGCGTCAGTTGCGTGCCTTTGACCCGGTCCGACGAATCCAGTTTCAGGATTCCGTCGCCGCGTCCATGGGGGACGTTGGCGCCGCGGCTATTCCGCTTCAGGAACACGACCGCGCGTTCGCCGCGCTCCATGCTGGGCAGGTCCGACACATCGAGCGTCAGGTCGCCGATCGTTCCACCTTCGACCTCGAGTACAACGGCCTGTTCGTCTGAGGGACGGCCGCCTTTCAACACGGTGTCAACCCGGAGGTGGGTGCGGGAGACGATCAACTGATCGCCGAACTCGTTGGCCTGGAACACAGGCTCGACGCGGGTCACCGTCGCGACGATCACGCGATCGGCACCGCGGGAAAGGCTCGCCAGGTCGGCGGGCGGTCCGTGCTGTGCGATGACTGGCGCGGCCAGGCTGAGGATCGCGGCAATGACAAGGGCGGGGCGTGAATGCACTTCGTCTAACTCCTTCGTTGCGTCCCGCCGCCAGTCCCTGACAGGCTGCGGGTATTCAGGTATGAGGGCTCCAGCGCAAAATTCCAGCCGGATGGCAGGCGTGTCTAACACGTTGCGATAGATAGAGTTGTGGTTGCGACCGAAGAGGCGGGGAGCGTCCGGCGGTTACAGATCCGTTATCAGAATACAGTCTTGGCGCTGGCGGTGCTGAGGATTTCGATCAGGGGCGGCGGATGTCGAGCTGTCGCCGCAGAACCTGGACGTCTTCGCGGGAGGTAAGCGTGGCATCGAGCTCCAGGGCCTGTTTCAACTGGCCCGCGGCGCGTTCGCGGTCGCCGGTTGCCGCCATGATGACCGCCGCGTGGAAATGAATTTCGGCGCTCGGGGCGCGCTTGACGACAAATGGGCCGAGTAATTTCGAGGCCTCGAGGTCGTTGCCTCTCAGATGCTCGATCCACGCCACTGTATCGACGACCGTGACTTCGTCCGGCGCGAGTGCCAGCGCGCGGCGGGCGAAGGGGAGCGCCTCGTCCGGCATCTTCTGCCGCACCGCCAGCGCGTAGGCGAGGTTGTTCAATGCCGCGACGTTCTGCGGCTGGAGCTTGATCACCGTGCGGTAGCGTTCGATCGCAGCGGCGTGCGCATTTGCCTCCTCATCCAACTGCGCGAGGCGCAGGTGCGTCGCGACGGAGTCGGGCGTCAGTGTCGCCGCCTCCTCGAGTGCGCGACGCGCGCCTTCCTTGTCACCGCGCGCCGCTCGTACGTCGGCCTGGACACTGAGCGCGACGGCGGCCGCCGGCGCACCCTTCATCGTCAGCCGTGCCGCATCGAGCCGTCGCTTGCTGAAAAGGGCAGGCAACTCCGTTGCGGTGTCGACCGGATCGGCAATCTCGGCTGCCGTCAGGACAGTCTTGCGAAACGGCGCGCACAGAGGGTCGCCGAGAACAACGGTCTGCCAGCTCAAATAAGGCGAGGCGAGATAGAACGCTTCAACCAGGCTGAAGCCTGACAGGTAGGCCGGGAAGAGAATGTCCGGTCGAATCGCGCCGTCAAGGTACGGCTCAGAGACGTTGGCGGCGAGACCGGTGACGCCCTCTCTGATCAGATCACCCGCCAGCGACTGGGACGAGCCGGCAAACACCGATGCTGCATCCGAGTTTTCGGCGGCAGGGGCCCAGCCATCCGGTGGCATCTTGAACGTCCGCGCGTCGGTGCTCATGAACGTCGCGGCAATCGCCCCTGGCACAAAGCGATGACCCAGTCGGCGAGCACGATTCTGAGGATCGTTCGATCCCCACGAGTAGTAGCCCAGGACGTCCTGCTGATTGCGGACTGGCGCGGGCGTGTTCTCGAGCAGCACGCGGTCCGCCTGACCGAGATCCTTCAGCCGGGCGGCGGCAGCCGAGAGCCACCGCTCACCGGCGGCATCGCTGCCTGTGCGCTGATCGAGAACGATCCGGCCGGTCGGCGACGGTGTCTGCGCCCGGTCGATCAATTCGATCACATCTTGTTCGGAGAAGCCGTCCAGCCGCGTCACCAGGAAGATGTCGTGTTGCCGGTGGGTAAAGGGCTGCGCGTCCGTAATGGGCCGCTCACCAAGAAAGTACGGATTGGCTATCGGTCCGACCACCGCGACCGCAGTGCCGGTAAGGCGCCGATACAGCAGCGTCAACTCGGAGTCGACGCTCGATGTGGTGCCCTTCCTGCCGGCAGTGCCCTCGATTCGCAGGGGGATGCCTTTGGTCAACACCAGGTAGAGGATGCGGTCGTGGGATCCGTGTTTCGTGAGCGCCTGTGCGATCGGACCTTCTATCGTCCGGCCGTAGTCGACCAGGGTGATCTGCTCTTCGACACTCGTCGTGAGCCTGATGACATTCTCTGTGCGGGATCGCCCGAGCCTTGACGTAATGCTCGCCGATCCGGCGCGAAGCCGGGCTCTCATCGTTAATGACAACGGCGACATTTTGCGCCGACTGGGCGCTCGTGTCGGTCACTCCGCCGAGCAGGCTGGCGAGGACGATCAGCCACTTCACAGGATTTCTCATCCGGACCATGTGTTTTTTGCAGCCCAGCAGGGCCGAAACGGCATTTTGGCGTTGCCAGACGCCCACAGTGCGTGTAAATAATGCCAAAAGCGTCGATTTCGCTATGTAATTCTTGCCGCGCGAGGTTCCAGCATTTCGTGAGACATTACTGAACTGCACGAAAATGCAAAGCGATGTCCCAATTCGAGCACACTAGGGCGTCCGAATCGCGGCTGGCAGAAATTACAACTTTGTTAAATCCGACTCGTGCATCGTAAGCTTGATCGGGACGAATCAGGCCCTTCGGTAGGGCCATCGCGTGGCGAAGATCTTCAGGCGATAATTCCCGTCAATATAAATCCTTATTCGACAGACGTTTAGGAGATCCGTTCGACCCGGCTTGAATTTTGAGCTCGGCAGGGCCAATGCGGCACGCTGCTTGTAGTTCGGCGGGTGGCTCCCAAACGGAACAATTAATTCGTAACAAGGTCGTTCGAACGCATCGTCTCCCCCGGTGTACCTCGAGCGTTGTGAAGGCGAGGTTTGCATGCTCAGAATACTCGAGAGGAATATTGCATCAGTCGCGGAGCGGCTCGTGCTGCTTGCGCCTGCGCAAGCAAAAATTCCACGTGACTTCCTCAATATCACTGTCGATTTTGCCAGCCGCGCTGGTCTTCTTCGCGAAATGCAGCGCGTGCGTGGGTCCATCTACCTTAGCGAGGGGAACATTCGCCCCGATCAACTCACTGCTGACGGCCGGCACCAGAGTCCGGAGGATGACCGAAGCTGGCATCTCCTGATGACCGATGGCTCGGGCAAGGTCACTGCCTGCGCGTGGTATCTGGAGCACGGGAACAAAGCTTCGATCGAGGATCTGCGGGTCAAGAACTGCCCGCTGGCAAAGCTTGACGACTGGAGCGATCTGCTCAGGAACGCCGTTGACGTAGAGATCGCACGCGCACGGCGTGACAATTTCGGATTCGGCGAATTCGGCGGCTGGGCGGTCTCCAAGGAGCGGCGCGGCACACCGGAATGCCTGATGCTCGCACTCGCCTCGTACGCCCTTTGCCGAAGCCTGGGCGGCGCACTCGCCATCACGACCGCGAACGTCAAACACGGGTCGGCCTCGATTCTTCGCCGGCTGGGTGGATCCTTCCTCGAGTCAGGTGGTAAGACGGTTCCGGGATACTTTGATTCCCGCTACAACGCCGACATCGAGCTTCTGCGGTTTGATTCGAGAACACCCTCACCGAAGTACGTCGGCCTGATCGACATGCTCTCTCACCGGCTGTCGAATGTCCCGGTCTTTTCCGGCGTGGCGCAGAGCCACACGATGGCGCCCTACTGGGTGCCGACAAAACGCGCCGCCGGGGTGGCGCTCGCGACGTAAACTCTAGACATGCTCACCGAAACGCTCGAACCTCTGCCGCACGCCAGTGCGGTGGCATCGCCGCAGGGTAGCGTGGCGACAGTCGGTCCGGCCTTCGAGTACGGAACCGCATTCAGCCGCAACATCGGCTGGCTGACCGAGGCTGAACAAGAGACGTTGCGCCACAAGCGCGTCGCGATCGCGGGCATGGGTGGCGTCGGCGGGTTCCATCTCACCACGCTCGCGCGCCTGGGGATCAGCAAATTCAACGTTGCCGACCTCGATCATTTCGAGGTCGCGAACTTCAATCGCCAGGCGGGCGCGACGATGTCGACTGTCGGGCGGCCGAAGGTCGACGTCCTCGCCGAGATGGCGCGGGACATCAATCCCGAGTGCGAGCTGAAGGTTTTCCCGGACGGCGTCTGGGACCACAACCTGGCAGAGTTTTTTGACGGCGTCGACCTCTATGTCGACGGCCTTGACGCGTTCGCCTTCAGCGCACGGGAAGCCGTGTTTGCCTATTGCGCGAAGCACGGGATTCCCGCCATCACGGTCGCGCCGCTCGGCATGAGCGCGGCGCTCCTGAACTTCCTGCCGGGCCGGATGACCTTCGAGCAGTACTTCGGTCTCGCCGGCAAATCGGATCTCGAGAAGTCGGTGCGCTTTCTCGTCGGCTTCGCGCCGGCGCTTCTCCATCGCCACTACCTGGTCGACAAGAGCCGGGTCAATCTCGCCGAAGCGCGCGGGCCCTCAACCGGCCTCTCGTGTCAGCTCTGCGCCGGCGTGGCGGCCGGCGAGGCGCTCAAGATCCTGATCGGGCGGGGCAAAGTCTGGGCGGCGCCTCATGCCATTCAGTTCGACGCATTCAGGAACCGGATGGCGCACACCTGGCGGCCAGGCGGCAATCGGCATCCGCT
>CAWJNJ010000016.1:0-177346 GCA_963844245.1 uncultured Acidobacteriota bacterium
CCCGCCCGTTCGTCAACAACATCCTCTGCTTCACCCGGGGCGCAAACCCGTCGCCGGCGCCCCACGCGGGGCGTCCAGCTGAAGATAATCGGCAGGCGCACCCCGGCCACGACGGCGAGCAGGACCGGAAGGATCCGCAGGTCGCCGGCACCCCGAGTCCGAGCGATCACCTGGCGAGCGCCAGGCCGGCGTTCGCGGCTGGCAGCGCCGCAGCCGTCCCCCTGACTGTCCCGAACGCGCGGGCGCTCCAGCGCTCCGCCGGGAACGCGGCCGCCACGCGGGCACTGCAGAGCCCGGGCTCTCCCGGCGATGCCTTCGCGGCGGCGACCTCGGGCTCGCCCTCCGCGTTGCCGCACCTGGCGCGCATGGAGCAGGCCTTCGGCCGCAGCTTCGAGGACGTCACCGCGCACGTCGGCACGCCGGCCGCCCGGCAGGGCCTCGGCGCCCTGGGAGCGCGCGCGGCGGCGTTCGGCGACGAGGCGGCGTTCGCCGAGTCCAGCCCCGATGCGCACGTGGTCGCGCACGAGCTCGCGCACGTGGTCCAGCAGCGCGGCGGCGGTCGGCCGCGTGCAGGCGAAGGCGGCGGCGCTGAGCCGGCCGGGCGACCGCGCCGAGCTGGCGGCCTGACCGGGCCGCGGACGCCGTCGTGCGGGGCGAGCGAGTGCCTTCGGTCGGAACCGCGGATGGCGCCACGCTGCACCGGACCACCGTGAACACGAACGGCGGCGTGTCGGACAACGCGCCGATGTACCTGCCCGTCAACGGCACGGGCGCCGTCGGCGACCGCGTCCGGCCCAAACGTGATGATCGACTTCATACTCGGGCGACCTCGTCGAGGCGCCGGCGAACGGCATCGCGCTGATCCAGACGGTCAAGGGCGTGACGAATCGCGTGCCTTGTACTAGTACTTGGAACCCCGCGCGCGACCAGGGCGACACGGCGGTGAGCACGAACGCGGACGAGACCGGTTTCGGCGCCGGCCAACGGCTCGGCGGTCGACATGCCCGTTCACCGGCCGGGTCAGCCCAACGCCAACACCAACCCGATCTACGGCGTCGGGTTCAGCGCGGCCGCCCCGTCGGCGAGCCTGTCCGATGGAACGCCGACGGTCGGGCGTACGCGGCGTGGCGCACACGTCCGCAACCGGGCACGGGCGCGTTCGATCCGCCCGTCAACGCCCAGATGGAGGACGGCCCGGCCGCAACATCGACGTCGCGGGGCAGACGTTCGAGATGAACTTCGAGGTCACCGCGCTGGTCACGGACGGGCCGATGACGGGCACCTACCTGGATTCGGTCGAATGGGGCTGGCAGTCGGACGCCGCCGGCGCCGTGACGCTCAAGCCGTTCGTCGCGCTCGCGTCCGGCGCCCCGACCGGGAACTTCATGCAGGCCGCCGGGACGTGGAACGCCGCGACGTTCCACAACGACGACGGCACGACGGCGAGCTCGATCGACCTGCCGATCACGACCCTCCCGTCCGGCGTGCGCGCGGCCACCGACATGACGACGGTCGACATCCTGGCCCGGCTGCCGGTCGTCCGGACGGAGCTTGCCGGCCTCCCAGCCGGGCCGAACCCCGACCGCACGAACAAGCAGTTCGAGCCGCGCGCCCTCGAGGCTCGAAGTCGGCAGGCGCAAGATCAACGTCGCGGTCACCTGCAACAGCATCTCCGACACCGGCGGCGCCGCCAGCCCGCCCGAGGACGAGGTCTGGCTGGCGCTGAACGGCGGCGGCTCGATGGCGATCGCCCTCACCGCCACGCGGACGTTCCGCAGGGGCAACGCGCACACGTCTCAGTTCCCCGTGAACGACTTCCTGCCTCCGCCGGGCCTGTCGACGCCTCGAGGAGGACGAGCACGACCGCGCGGGCCCCAGGGGCCTCGCCGACGACGACGACGTGCTGCTCGGCTTCGACCTGGGCGCCGCCGCCAGGGGTACGACGCAATACAAGCGTGATCGTCACTCACCACGATCAGGTCTGCTCTCCAGCAAGTGGACGACGAGCGAGCCGCCACAGACCGCCTTGGCCGCATCCTGGTGGTCCGAGGCGGCGGCATGGCGATTGCTTGAACTTGCTCCGCCCGCGCGGAGAGAACTCTGAGCTCACCGTGCCGTTCATGGCTCACCGGGCTGAGAGTTGTGTGGGTTGGTTCACCGACCGGAGTTCGAGCGGAATCAGGCGGGGAGCCAGCGCCAGACGAGGCGGCGGCGCCAGGGCAGACGGGCCACGGCGCGGTGCCGCACGCCGGAGCGCAGCCGCTCGCAGCGCTCGGCGTCGGTGGTCTCGGGCTTGCCCGAGTAGGCCGCGGCCGTCGCCGGCGGGCCAGCTCGCCCAGCGCGTCGGACGAATCGTCGGCCGCGGGCGTGCGGGCATCGTCCTCGCCGTCGAGCATCGGGCCGACCCGCTCGGCCACCTCCTGCGGCGTGTCGCTCGCCGGGACCGCCACGCCGGCGCGGCGCAGACCGTCCACCAGGTGCTGCCACGTGACGAGCACGCGGTCGGGTGCGGCGGGTGCCTCCCGCCAACGGCGTTGCCAGCGCCGTTCACGGATGAACGCCACTACCACGAGGCCGATGGCGCCGGTGACCGCAAGGGCCAGCAGGACGAGGGCCACCCGGGAGACGGTGGAGGCGCCGTTGACGCCCGTGCTGCTCGGGCTGCCGCCGCCACCGATGGCCGGCACGGCCAGCAGCTCCTCGTCGCCGGTCTCGCGTCGCTGCCCCGGGGGTGGGGCGACGGTACCGGTGGTCGGCGTGGTGGTCGCCGTGCCGTCGGGCGTTCCCGCGGGGCCGCCCTCCTGGTCCGGCGGTACACCGGTCCAACTCTCGGCGCCGGGCTCACCACGGCCGGGAGTCGGCTCGAAGGGCAGCCATCCGATGCCACCGAAATAGACCTCGGGCCAGGCGTCCGCGTTGCGGCCCCGGACGTGGTAGCGACCGTCCGAGCCGAGCTCGCCGGGCGTGAACCCCACGGCCACCCGGGCCGGCAGCCCGATGGCGCGGGCGAAGGCGGCGAACGTCCCGGCGAACTGCTCGCAGTACCCGCGGCGCTGCGAGAGGAAGGTATCGATGGCGGTGGCGCCGTGGCCGGACGGCACGTTGACGTCGTACGTGAACGTCGTGCGGAACCAGTTCTGCAGCGCCAGCGCCTGCTCGTACGGCGTGTTCGCGCCGGCGGTGATCTGCTCGGCCAGGTCCCGGAAGCGATCGGGGAAGTCGGACGGCAGCTCCAGATAGCGCTCCTGGATCAGCGGGGGGACCGGGACCTCGGCGGTGGCCTGGAGCACGGTCGGGGTGACGACCGGAACCATCGACCGCACCTGGTAGGTGAATCCCTCGGGCAGCGACGAGCGGCGGATCAGCAGGCTGGACGACTCCTCGTCGTAGCGCATCTGCGAGGCGTTGGTGACCTGGCGGGGCGAGAAGGCGGCCGGCAGCCATACCGTGTCGAACGCGGTGATGATCACGTTGTGGTCGAGCGGCGCGGCGAACGCGTCGGGTACACCGCCGCCGAGCTCGCCATCGGCGTCGCCGTAGCTGCGCGACCAGCGCCAGATGCGCAGGTCGTACTCGTCGAGGGCCGTCATCCGCCAGTAGGCCGGCTGCGGGCTGCCGACGGTGAACAGCTCGTCGTCGGCCTGGTTGACGAGGCGAGCCTGGATGTCGACGAGCGGGCTCAGCGTCGTGCGCGACGCCCGCCCCTGGCGGGTGTCCAGCAGGGGATCGGAGCTGGCACCGGGGAGGGCCGGCCCCGCGACGACCCCGACCATCACGGCCACCCCGGCGACGACGGCTCCGACGCGGACGGTCGTCGCCACCGCCCGCCGGCGGGTTCCGCCGAACCATCCCGCGCCTTCCGAGCGCTCGACCCGCAGCACAGCCACCGTCAGCACGGCGGCCGCCAGCCACAGGGCCACCGTGGCCAGGCGGTGCCGGTCGCCACCGAGTGCCGTGCCGACCATGAACAGCACGGCCGACGGCACCACTGCTTCGATCGGCGCTTCGGCCCGATGGGCGAAGTCGTCCGCGGCGTAGGCCAGGAGCCAGACGAGCAGGATCATGGCGGTGACGAAGCCGCCCGTGGCCTCGACGGGGGCGATGGCGGTCGGGAACACGTCCCAGGCCGCCCGGAGCTGGAGTTGCGCGGCCTCCCACGTGGCCAGCGTCGGCAGCCCCAGGAAGGCGGCGCTGCGGAACTGGACGAGACCGACGAACACGACGAGGCCGACCAGTGAGGCGCCGAGCGAGGCCAGCGTGCCCCAGCCGACGCGGCGGGTGAGCGTGCCGACGAGGCGACGGAGAGCGCGGCGCAGACCAGCACCGCCGCCCAATCCCAGCCCGCGAACAGCCGCCAGGAGGTGAGCACCGTCACCACGCTGAGCCCGGCGACCGCCAGTTCGGCCGCGGGACGGATCCGGGGGCGGGGCGCCCGCCCGGCCTGGGTCCGGAGGCCGATCACGCCGCACCCTCCCGGGTCGCCGTGGCCATGGCCTGCTCCCAGCCGGCCACGAACCGCTCCTCGCCACCGCCGTCGACCACGCGCACGCCGGGCATGGACGATCCCGCTGCCGGCACGGTGCCGTCGGTGGCGACCGCGAAGATCAAGAAGCCCTGGCGGCTGCTCGACAGGCTGGCCAGCTCGCTGGGCACCGCCCGGCCGGTGACGAGGACGACCGAGCCGGCGCCGAGGACACCGATGGCACCGGACAGTGTGCTCCGCAGTGAACCGGCGGTCGAGAGACGGGCCACCGCGAGGTACTCGAGGACCGACGCCGCGCTCTCACCGGGCCGGAGCAGCATCGCCGTGCCGTCGGTGGTGGCGAGCACGACCTCCTGGCCGGCTCGCCGTCCAGCGAGGACGACGCTGGCCGCCACCGACACCGCCCGTTCCAGCGAAGGCCGGCGTGCGCGGTACGGCGGAGGTCGAGCACCACCGCTGTGGCCTGGGGACGGGGCTGCTCGTCCTGCCGGACGACCAACTCGCCGGTGCGGGCCGAGGACCGCCAGTGCACGAGGCGCAGGTCGTCTCCGGCCACGTACTCGCGCAGCCCGCGGAACGAGTCGCGACGGGCGGCCTGCACCATCTGGCGGTTCCGGACGGCGGTCGGCTGCTCCTTACCGCCGGGCGGCGACGTGATCCGGTCGACCCGCGGGTAGACGACGACCTCGACCGTCCCGCTGACGGTGATGCGGCGACGGGCCAGGCCCAACGGGTCCGACCGCAGTGCTTCGAGCGGGCCGACGCTCAGGATGCCGCGTCGGCTGGTCGGCAGCCGGTACGCGGCCTGGCGCTCCTTGCCGGGCCGCAGCGGGGCCAGTCGCACGTGGGCGCCGACGGTGCCGGCCACCGGATCCCGCAGCGTGAGGACAGGTGTCGAGAGCCGGCTCCGGTTGGCCACCGCGAGCTCGACGCGGGCGCTCTCGCCGACGTGGAGCCGGGCGGGCCGGACGGTCCGGCGCACGCCGAGGGACAGCGAGCGGACACGGACGAGGACGACCGCGAACGCGGTGAGGGCCATCAGCGCCACACCGACGACGAACAGCTCCAGCCAGCCGAACAGCCGGCCGAGGATGATCGTGCCCGCGCCGAGGCCCGCGAGGGCCCAACCGGCGCGGGTGGGCACCGGGACTACCCCGCGGTGGGCACGGGCACGCTGGCGAGAACCTCCTCGACAATGCCCAGCCGGCTGACCCCGCGGACACCGGCGTCGTCGCTGAGGATCAGGCGGTGGGCCAGCACCGGTCCGGCGAGTGCCTTGACGTCGTCAGGGATCACGTAGTTCCGTCCGGCCGCCGCGGCCCGCACCCGGCTGGCGCGGAGGATCGACAGCGTGGCCCGCGGCGACATGCCGATGGCCAGCGCAGGGTGGCGGCGGCTGGCGTCGGCCAGGTCCACCAGATAACCCTTCAGGGTCGGCGCGACGTGGATGGCCGCCGCCGCCCGGATGAGCCCGAGAACCTCGGCGCGGGAGATGACCGGCTCCAGCTCGGGTGGTGTCACGCCGTGGGTGTCGAGGATCTGGAGCTCGGCCTGGCGATCGGGGTAGCCGAGGGAGACCCGGAGCAGGAAGCGGTCGAGCTGGCTGTCGGGCATCCCGTACGTGCCCTCGTGCTCGACCGGGTTCTGCGTGGCGATGACGAGGAACGGGCGCTCGAGGGGATGGGTGACGCCGTCAGCCGTCACCTGCCGCTCCTCCATGGCCTCGAGGAGCGCGGACTGCGTGCGTGGCGCGGCGCGGTTGATCTCGTCGGCGAGGAGGATGTTGCAGAACACGGGACCGGGTTGGAACTCGAACGTGTCTCGGCCCCGGTGCCAGACGGTGACGCCGGTGACGTCCGACGGGAGGAGGTCGGGTGTGCACTGCACTCGCCGCCAGGTGCAGTCGATCGACGCTGCGATGGCCTTGGCCAGGCTGGTCTTGCCGACGCCGGGCACGTCCTCGATCAGCAGGTGGCCCTCGGCCATCATGCAGATGAGCGCCAGCTCGATGGACTCGGACTTGCCCTGGACGGCCCGGCTGATGTTGCCGGCGATCACGTCGAACAGGTCCGGGAAGGTGGGCGCTGCGCGCTCGACGACCGTCACGGACGGGAAGGGTAGAGGCGTCAGAGGCCCCTCGCACGGTCGCCCTCGCGGCCGGCCGGCCGTCGACGGGCGGCCGCCTATCGTCGGGCCGTGCCCTGCTACCTCGCGGTGGACATCGGAGGGACCAAAGTGGCGGCCGGGCTGGTCGACCTGGAGGGGCGCGTGCTGCGCCGGGAGGCCCGGCCGACGGACAGTGCCGATCCGTGGCCCGGGCTCGCCGACCTGGTCCGCTCGGTCCTCGACGGAGGTGCCGGAGGTGCCGGGGACGACGGGATCGTGGCCATGGGCGTCGGGTGCGGTGGCCCGATGACGCCCGGCGGCGAGACCGTCTCGCCGCTCAACATCCCCGGCTGGCGCGGGTTCCCGCTCCGGCCCCGTCTACGAGAGCTCACCGGCTTCGACGTGTGGGTGGACAACGACGCCAAGGCGCTGGCCCTCGGTGAGGGGTGGCGGGGGGCGGCGCGGGGCTTCGACGACTACGTCGCCATGGTGGTGAGCACGGGTGTCGGTGGCGGCATCGTGCTGGACGGCCGCCTGCTCGACGGCGAAGGCGCGAACGCCGGGCACATCGGTCATCTCGTCGTAGAGCCGCACGGCCGGGCCTGCGCGTGCGGGAGCAGAGGTTGTCTGGAAGCTGAGGCGTCCGGACTGGCCATCGCCGCCTTTACCGGCCGGCCGGCGGCCGAGGCGGATGCGGCGGTCCGGCGGCGCACCGGGGTGCTGGTCGGTCGGGCGGTCGCGGAGGTGTGCGTGCTGTTGGACCTTCGCCTCGCTGTGGTCGCGGGCTCGGTGGCGCTCGGCTTCGGCGACGTGTTCTTCGCCGCCGCGGAGGAGGAGCTCGACCAGCGGGCGCGCATCAGCTACGCGGCGGGGCGCGCGGATCGTGCCCGCCGGCCTCGGTGCCGATGGTCCGCTCGTCGGAGCGGCGGCTGTGGCCCGGCGCGCTCTGGCTACCGCTGGGTAGTGTTCCGCCCATGCAACCGACGTACTCAGCCGAGGCCGAGGCGTACCGGGAGAAGGTCCACGCCTTCCTGGCCGAGCACCTCCCTCCGGACTGGCTCGGCATCGGCCGGCTCGACGGCGAGGAGCTGGAGCGCTTTGTGCGGGAGTGGCGACAGACGCTCTACGAGCACGGGTACCTGGCTCCGGGCTGGCCCACGGAGTACGGCGGCGCCGGCTTGACCGCGCTCGAGCAGGTGATCCTGGCCGAGGAGTTCACCAAGGCCGGCGTCCCGACCGGTGGCACCAACGACGTGTTCGGCATCCAGATGCTCGGCAACACGCTGCAGATGTGGGCGACCGACGAGCAGAAGACGCACTACTTGCCCCGCATCCTTTCGGGCGAGGACACCTGGTGTCAGGGCTACTCCGAACCCAACGCTGGCTCGGATCTCGGCAACCTCGGGTGCCGCGCCGTGCTCGACGGTGACCAGTGGATCATCAACGGTCAGAAGGTGTGGACCTCGGCCGGGCACCTCGCCGACCACATCTTCCTGTTGACCCGCACCGATCCCGACGCCCCGAAGCACAAGGGCATCAGCTTCCTCCTGGTCGACATGCGTCAGCCGGGGGTGGAGGTGCGGCCGATCCGGATGATCTCCGGCCAGTCGGAGTTCAACGAGATCTACTTCACCGACGCCGTCTGCCCGAAGGACCACGTCGTGGGCGGGGTCAACAACGGCTGGGCGGTGGCGATGACGCTGCTCGGGTTCGAGCGGGGCGAGGCGGCCGCCACCGTGCCCATCCGCTTCCGGGCCGAGCTCGACCGCCTACTGGCTCTGGCACGCGAGCGGGGCGTGGCCGACGACCCGATCATCCGCCAGCGGCTGGCGTGGTGCTGGTCCAAGGTGCAGATCATGCGGTACCTCGGAATGCGCACCCTGACCCGTTTCCTGGCCGGGCACCACCCCGGCCCGGACGGTGCCATCTCCAAGCTCTACTGGAGCGAGTACCACCGGGTCGTGACCGAGCTGGCGGTCGACATCCTCGGCGCGGCGGCGCTCGTCCCCGAGGGTCGGGAGCCGTCGAGCGCGTTCCAGGCCGACGATGCCGGCGCTCCGAACTCGACGGCGTCATGGGCCATGACCTTCCTCAACGCCCGGGCCGGCACCATCTATGCGGGCACATCGCAGATTCAGCGCAACATCCTGGGTGAGATGGTCTTGGGCTTGCCCAAGGAACCCCGGGGTGACGCCCTCACCTGGGCCGAGCAGCAGAAGCTCAAAGGCTGAGGCCGCAGTGGAGGCGGACGGGTGACGTCGAGCGGGGCCATGGGGGTGGTCGGCGCGGTCACGGCGCGGCCAGGCCTCTGGCCCGCGGCACTGCGCCAGCTCATCAGGCTGGCTGCCCCGGGTTGGTGGCGCCGGGCGCCGTTCCTCCCCCTCCCGCCCGCCGGATACCGGCGCTTCCGCCTCCTCACCCAGTACGGCGACCCGAGGCATCGGATGGAGGCGACCGACGTCGTCCGGTACCTCGAGTGGTGCCGTCGCTGGGGGTCCCTCACGTGAGCGGCCCACCACCCGATCGGAACCGGCGCCGGCCCGAACCAGGCCAGCGCTCGAAATCCGTCTTAGCAGTACGCAACCGACGAAGTACGGCGACAGGAACAGGCCGCCGCCGCCGAAGATCGCGTTGCTCTCGGTGACAGGCTGTTGTGCAACATCGCCGTAGATGTAAGAGCTCATGAAGACGAGGTGGGCACGGTGGCGTCGGCAATACTCCAACGCCTCGACGGTACCGGACAGGTTGGTTCGGAGAAACGCGCCTGGGGATTCCCAACTGTCCGGAACAAAGGACTTCGCTGCCAGGTGAACGACGACGTCGCTGGAGGCAAGGCGTTGCCACGTAGCAGGGTCCGAGATGTCGCCTGAGGCACGGTCCATCGCGGTGGTCTCGTGCCCTTCAGCACGGAGTCGCGGCACGAGATGCTTGCCGAGGAACCCGGACGCCCCGGTCACGAGGACGCTCGTCATCCCAGGAACCGCTGTCTCATGCTCGGAAACTCAGCGATGGCCTGCTCGTAGTCATCGACGCGGCCGATATCGAGCCAGTAGCCGTCGAACCTCCGGACGTGGACCGCCTCGTGGGCCGTGAGCAGGTCCCGCATCAGGTCATCGAACCCGAACGCCCGTTGCCCGGGCACGTATTGGAGGACCCTCCTGCTGACCATGTAGATCCCCATGCTGACCTCGTACCCGGTGACCGGCTTCTCCTGGAACCCCGCCAAGGTACCGTCGGCGTCGGCCATGAGGACGCCGTAATCCACCTTATGTTCCCGGTGGTGCGATGAGATGGTGAACAACCGGTTGGCGGCGGCATGTTCCGCATGAAACTCGGCGAAATCGAGGTCGGTCAGCACATCGCCGTTCATCACCAGGAAATGGTCCGGCAGGTCTGGGATCAGCCGGAGGGGCCCCATGGTGCCGAGCGGTTCATCCTCCAGCGAATAATCAATCTGGATGCCCCACTTCGACCCATCGCCGAAGAAGGCCTTGATCAGCTCGGCCTGGTGATTGACCGCGATGGTGATCCGCTCGAACTTGCGCGCCGCCAGCTGCCGCACGACCACTTCGAGGATCGGATAGTCGCCGACCGGCATAAGGGGTTTGGGGAACACCAGGGTATACGGGCGCAGCCGTGTACCCATGCCACCAGCGAGGATCACGGCGCGCCGGATCATAGGTTGTACTCGTTCGGCTTGTAGCGCGCGAGGTTGGCCGGGTCCCTGAACCACTCCACGGTCTGAGCAAGGCCCTTCTCAAACCCCTCCCGCCCGGCGAACACGGGCGACCACTCGAGCAGCCGCCTGGCCTTGTCGGTGGCGGCAAAGAGGCGCTCGACTTCGCTTCGCTCCGGCCGGATCCGCTGTTCGTCGTGGACGAGCTCGATCTGTGCACCCATCACGCGCCCGATCGATCGCGCGGTATCGCCGATCGAAATCTCGAAACCGCTTCCCAGATTGATGACTTCGCCGAGGACGTGATCGCCGGCCCTCAGCGCCGATACAAACCCCCCCACCGTGTCGGTCACGAAGCTGAAATCACGCGTCGGGCTGACCGCACCGAGACGGATGCGTGTGCCGCCACTCGCGATCTGGGCAATCACCGATGGAATGACTGCCCGCGCAGACTGACGCGGGCCGTACGTGTTGAAGGGCCTGATGATGACGACCGGGGTTCCGAAAGAGGCGTGGAACGACATCGCGATCTGGTCCGCACCAATTTTGCTGGCGGAGTACGGCGACTGCCCCTGAAGCGGGTGTTCCTCGGTCATCGGCACGAACCGGGCCGTTCCGTAAACCTCACTGGTCGAGGTGTGAATCACCCTCGACACGCCGAGGTCGCGCGCCGCCTGAACGACGTTGAGCGTTCCCTTGACGTTCGTATCGATGTAGGTGTCGGGGGAATGGTACGAATAGGGGATCGCGATCAGCGCCGCCAGATGGAGGACGGCATCGCAGCCCTGCATCGCGGTCCGAACGCCATGAGGGTCGCGGATGTCACCGGCGAAGACCTCGAAGTGACCCTTGACGTCCGGGGCAGCCTGGTCGAGCCAGCCCCACGCGTTGAAGGAGTTGTAGAGGACGAATGCGCGCACGTCGAACCCGGCGCGCACCAAGGCCTCGGTCAGGTGGGAGCCGATGAAGCCGTCGGCACCCGTCACCAGCACTCGTTTTCGATTGGGGGTCACGATTTGTCCAGCACCTTGCAGTAGAAGTCTCTGAGTTGGTCCCCGACCGACCGGTAGCCGTAACGAGTGATCGCGTACTCTCGAATCGGCTCCGGAGCCCGAACAGGCCCGTCGATCATCGTGGCCAGCGCCGCGCCGAGGCCGTCCTCGTCTCCGGGGCGAAGGAGGATGCCGACGCGATCATCGATGATGTCCTCGGGTCCGCCGCACCGGGTCGAGATCACGGGCAGACCGGTCGACAACGCCTCGATGAGTACGACGCCGAAGTTCTCGGCGTAACTGGGCAGGACGAAGCAATTCGCCCCCCACATAGCGGCGCGAATGGCATCCCGCGGCACGGCGCCCAGAAACGTCACCTGAGCGCGCACACCCGTCGATGCGGCGAGCGCTTCAAGGTCACCGCGGATCTCACCGCCCCCCCCGATGACCAGCCGAACGCCACCATTGCCGCGGAAGCGTCGCGCGAAGGCGCGGATGAGAAGGTCGAACCCCTTGCGCGGCGACAGATGCGCCTGGGCGTAGAACGTGAACGGCGTGCTCACCCTCGGAACCAGAGGCAGCGTCCAATACGACTCGTCCACCGTGCACGGAATCAGCTCAATTTGACGTGCGCCGCCGAACTGGACCAGGCGCGCGCGGAGGTTCTCGCTGATCGCGATCACCGCCTCCGCCTCGGCGAAGGCCTGGCGGCTGATGGCTGCTTCCCAGCCGCGCACCCGACCCGTGCCGAAACCCGTGTTGACCTCGGTGACGACGTAGGGCAATCCGAGCCGTCGCTTCGCCAACAGCGCGGCTCGCCCGGCCCAGGTCACCGATTGCGCCGCGATGATGTCGGGGCGCCCATGGTGCTCCATATATTCAGCAATCACCCGCTGCGTGAGGCGCGCCCAGAGGAGACCGCCAGCCGTCCACTGGGATAATGTATTCCAACCCGCCACCCGCACCGTCGGCAGCCCCTCTTCGACGCCAGCCACCGACTGAAAGCGCGTTTCCTTCAGTGCCCCCAGGGACAGTTCGCGGAGGCCCCTGGTCTCGACATAGGCGACGCCGACCTTGACGCCCACGCGCTGGAGCGCGCAGGCCCAGTCCCGGAAAAAAGCGCCGTTGTAGGGCCTGTGCCGCGTCGCATAGTACGAAGGCAACATCAGGAGATGAAGAGGAGTGCTGCGACCTTGGCCTTCTATCTTACTGTGGCTGATCACACCCGCGCCCCGAGTGGGATCCGGTCCTGCAGCGAGTTCCGGACCGCCGTGACGAAGCGCTCCACCATCACGTCGACGTTATGCTCGCACTGGACGATGTGGCGTACGTGGCGCGCCATGGCGGAGCGCGCCGCCTCGTCACCGAGCAAACTGACCACCGTGGCGGCCAGGTCGGCCACGTCGTTCTCTCGGTAGGTACGTCCCGACAGACCCTCGGTGAAAGCCGCAAATTCAGGGCCGTGATGCGCGGCCGTGGCGTGCGTCACGACCGGGAGGCCGTACCCGAATGCATGCAGAAGGCTCAACCCGATGGCGGCAGGGTGTACGAACACGGTCGCGGAAAGGAACCACGGCGCGAGGTCCAGTTCCTCGTACAACTCGCCGACGAATCGGACCCGGTCAGCCAGCCCCGCCTCGCGGACCATCGACGCCAGCCGGTGCTCTTCGGCGCCGCCCCCGATCACACACCAGATGGCGTCAGGAACCTGACGGAGGATCTCCGGCATGGCGGCAACCATCTGCTCGAACCGGTTCTTGGGATGGAGTCGTGCGCACGAGAGAAGAACCGTCCGGTCAGACAGGTGCTGCTGCTGTCGCCATTCGTCGAGTCGCGGGGCGCTCCACGCTGCGGTCGCAGCGTCAATCTGCACCTGGTCGAGACCGTTGTTCATGGCGATGATGTCCTGGGATCCGAAACCCCTGTCCCGCAGGTAGCGAACGTCGGCGTCCGTGTAGACCAGCACGCGATTGAACATTCGCGTCCACAGCAGCCGGATCCGCTCGGTGATCGGGTTGGCGCCGTACGAGTGGCCCGTCGTCCAGAGCACGACGTTGCGGCGAAGAAGGCGCAGCAGAGTGGCCAGGATCGCCCGCGACAGGCTACGCGGGTTGCCGTCCACGAACACGACGTCGTAGTCGAAGAGCACTGGACGCCAAGGCGTGAACTGCCAGCCGATCGCCTCGCCCTTCGCGGCGATGCCCCCCACCAGTTTGATGCGACCGGGGTACCTTGCGTGAATCGACCGGACGTTGATCCCGGCGATCGCCGACTGGCAGTACACCGTCGTGACGACATCCTCACGTGCGAACAGGCGATCGTAGAAGCCCTGGCGGTATGTCGGGATGATGTTTGTCAGGATCGCGACCCGTGGTCTGACGGCCGGGCCTGTCACGTCCGATCCACTTGAGAGTGCCGCATCAGACGTTTCGGTGTCCGCCATCTCCAGTCCTGCCTCAGGAGGTTCTCGGCTTGCGCCCGAAGAGTCCTTCCTTGAGGAGGATCAGAAGCATGGCGAACACGAATCCGGCGGCCGCGCCGAAGGCCATATTCTGAAGTCGCTTGCGAGCGACCGGACGCTCGGGCTGCTGTGCGAGATCGACGATCTGGAGCTGTGCGACATTCCCGAGAGCAATGGTGCGGCTCTGCGCATAGCGCAGGCTCAGGTCGCTGTGGACTTGCCGGGCCACCTTGAGACTGCCCTCGAGACGCTCCTGTTCAATCTGGTGCCGATACAACACGTTCAGCTGCCCGAATTCCGTACCGCCAATTTTCTTGATGTTGATGAGTTCGTCCCGCTGTTTTTCGAGCGCCGCGATGCGGGTGCGGCTCATGGCGATCTGGAAGTCGAGGGTCTGATACACCGGATTGACGAACGGGTTCGTCAGGTCGAGCCGGCGCTGGTCCACTTCGCCACCTTCGGGCGGGATCCGCGACGCCAGCGCATCCTCGGCGTGCGGCGCGCGGGGCGACGACAGCAGCGGCTGTTGTCGCACAATCTCCCGCTCCGCGGCCGCTAAGCGCGCCCGCTCCCCGGCGATATCGACCACGAGCCGGAGCAGATCGCCGCGCTCCTTCAGCATGGCCGAGGTGTCTTCCTTGACCAGCTCAACCTGCGCCCCCTTCTGAAAACTCAGGAGCGCCTCCTCCGCCAGCTGCAACCGGTCTCGGGCGTCATTCAGGTGATTCTTCAGCTGCTCTTGTACCGAGTCCGCCTTCCCTCGCGATGATCTGCCGCGAGAGCTGCACCGTCTTCTCGGCCAGACGGCGTGAGGCCTCGGCGGCCTTCTGAGGATCCGCGAGTCGAACGATCACCCTCACCACGTTGGTGCCCCGGACTTCCTGGACCCCCAGGTTCCTCTCGACAAACGCCTGCGGTGAGAGTTGGTAAGGCGGGTCCTGCAGCTTCAGTTCGGCGATCACCTCAGATGCGAGCGTTTCGTTCTGGACGAGCGCCAGAAACGTCGCAGGGTTCATCTGCGCGCCGTCGGATCCCGACGGGGGAACCACCAGCAGGCTCGTGACCCCCTCATACACGAGAGGTCGGTTGCTGACGATCACAAAGAACACGGCGGCGCCGAGAGCCGCACCGGCCAGGGCTACGATCCAGTGCCGCTGCAGAGCCCGGACGTACCACGCCAGTTCGGCACGATCAACGCTTTCGTTGCTGCGGTTCGATTGCTCCTGCCGACGTCCCAACGATGACGAACCCTCGGCATCAAGGCGGAGGGGCTGGGGTGGGGACGACTCAGGAAGCATTTTATGTATTGCCAGCAGAAACAATTACTTGTACCAGTATCGGTACATACTCGTCAACTTCGAGAGCCTTTCGAGATCAAGCTCGAGCGGAGCGAGACGCAAGCGCTGACACCAGTGATACTCGAGCAATGACACTAGAGCGAGATAAGCCGCTACTCGCCGTCGTCGGCTTCAACCTCCTGACCCTGTTCATTTTCATAACAGCGCCGGTCGCGTGGCAGACGGACAACCTCTTCGCGGTCTGTGTCTTCGTCCTGTTCTGTCAGGTAATGGTGGTCCTGGGCTTCGGCCTTGGCGAATATGGCGGCCGAGTCGCGCCGATCGCGAAACCGCCGTTCTTCGAAGCCGGCGGGTTGATGCGCCTGCTCTTGTCAGTTTACGTGCTGACATTCCCGGTTTCCTATGCCTATCGTCTAGAGTTCGCACCGTTTGACATCGCCGGAATGTTTGCACGCCTCGCGGCTGGTGTTGCGGACCCACAATTCGCCTACTCGTCGATTCTGAACAGGACCGGTCAGGTTTCGATTCCCTGGAGCGTCTTCTTTGCTGTCGCGGTCTTTAACCAACTCTTCTTCGCCGCAGGCTTTGTTCACTGGCAGGCTATGAGGCTGCCAGCAAGAATCCTCTTTGCGGGCCTGGTCGTCATCGAGTTGTTCTTCTGGGTTGGCATTGCCACGACGTTCGGGGTAATCGCGCTCGTCACGACCTGCGGACTCTCGACCATGTTCTGGAAGGGGCGCGACCCGCATGTCCGGATTCCGTGGCCAAGCGCGCACACTGACGCTGCTCACGCTCCTGCTGATCGGATCTATCGCTTTCTTTTCTTACAATTTGTATCGGCGTTCCAACTATGTTCAGTTGGACGTCGCGCAATTCGAGACCCTGCAGACGATCCGGGCCCCCCTCATCCCGGATCACCCAGCTTTCAGCATCGTTCCGCAGAGTCTCTGGCCCACATACCTCATGGTTGTGTCCTACATGACCCAGGGGTATTACCACATGTCCTTCGCGTTCGATCTGGACTTCAGATCCACAGGCCTCCTAGGCAACAACCCGGCCCTGATCAGCCTGGCAGGAGCGTTCGGAATATCGGTCTGGGAGGACAGCTACATGCACCGCCTGAACGAGAGGGGAATCGACGAGTTCGGCATGTGGCACTCCGCCTACACGTGGTGGGCGTCCGATGTGTCGTTCTATGGTGTGCCGATCGTACTCTTTTTACTTGGTTATCTGTTCGGTTTCAGCTGGGCACAGGGACGGCGCGGCGACTTCTTGTCTCGAATAATGTTCATCATTTTCGGCAACATGCTGCTGTTCCTCTTCGCCAACAACACGTATCTCGCGAGCGTGTTCTACGCGTTCATCGTGTTCGTGCCGTTCTGGCTGTTCACCAGATTCGCGGCGGCGGTCCAGTGTTCCGGACGCTCGAACGTGGAGATGCTCCTGGCAAACAGGTCCAGACAATGACCGCAGACCGATGGCTTGGTGGACCGGCCGTGTGTCGCGTGCTTTTAGGTCTCTGTTAATGCCTGCCGTACTTCCGTCCGACCCAACTCGACGCGAGCCTCGCTACCGCCCGATTCCCGCCGCGACGCCACGCGCTAAGGGCTTTGACGCGCCGCTGCTGAAACGTGTCGTAGGTTTCCACCAAGGCTCTCAGCACGCGATTGGTCCGGTGTCGCTGATGGAACTTCACGTGCTCGGCGCGTCGACGAGCGTTGGCGATCTGCGTCGTCCGTCGCGGTGGTCGAGCGCTGAGCATCGTGGTTACGGAACGCCGCGATGTGACGCTCAACTCGACAGAAGCGATGGCGTAAAGACAATTGAAGCATCCATTCGGCGTCCGCAATGTACCAGAACGACGGATCGAAAAAGAGTTCGTCTCGAATAAGACTCTCGCGTCTGACTAGCAGCGAACAGTGGAAGATGAATCCGGGGTTGTAGCGCTGTAGCCAGGGTGGGTAACGCTGGTAGGGCTGGACTGGCAACGGGCGGCCGTCCCCGTCAACGTGGAGCGTGAATCCATACGCCACATCGCACTCGGGATGATCAATGAGGCACCGTGCCAGCGTGCCCACCGCATCGGCGTCAACATACGTATCATCAGCGCAAATAACGGTTACGAACTCTCCGGTGGCCGCGCGCAACCCTTCGTTCATCGTTGCGTACGGCCCGACGTTGCGCCTGGACCACCATCGCACCCCGGCGTGGCCCTCGAGAACGCGTACCGTGGCGCCATCATCCGTCGATCCATCGTCGATCACGAGGTGTTCGATCCGGGGGTAATCCTGGGCGGCAACCGAACGCAGCAGATCGGGGAGGTAATCGGACGCATTGTAGGCCGGGGTCACAATCGAGACCATCGGCAAGTCGCGAACGCTCATCCTGCTCGCCCTCACAACAGCGCGCAACCCCACGATGGCGTCGCTCACCGACACGAATCGGAATGAAACGAGCAGGCCGAGGTAGCACTGCCCCGCCAACGGTCGCCCCCAGCGCGGAGTACACGAGTGCCGCCCATCGCCCCTCGGGTAAGCCAAACAGCCCTGAGATCCAGTAGAGAATCCCGGCCACTGTCGTGGCCAGCATCGCTACGCCGGCCGCTCGACGGCTGGCGTCTGTGGGCAAATCTATGCTCCGGTGCAGAACGAAGAGGAACAGAATCGACGAGACGGCCCATGTGGAACCCGTGGCGATCGCGGTTCCGATCGGACCGATCAACAGGACCAGTGAGATGGTCAACACAAGATTCAGCACCAGGTTGACCGCGAGATAAATCGTCTCGATCCCGGGCCGGCCCGCTCCGCGGCAGATCGCCGTTCCCGGCCCGGTGAGCATCGCCGCGGACGCACTGCCTGCCATGAGCCACCACAAGAGCGGCGTGACTTCCGGGATCGGCCGACCGATCCACAGCACCATGAGGTAGTCTGACAGCCCCAGGACCGTCACCACGATAAGTCCGGTGACGATCGAGACGACCGCCATCAGGCGGCTGTACATCTGCCGCACGGCCTCCCAGTCACCCATCGCATGCAGCGCGCCGACCGCCGTCAGAATCGGGAGGTAGACGAAGCGGATGATCTCCATCACGAGCGCTGATAATCGCGCCGCGATACCGTAGTAGCCCACCCAGGTCGGCGACGCAAGCGACGCGAGCACGACCTTGTCCGTCTGGTCACGCAGTGCCGCCGTGACCGCTCCAACGATGAGCAACCCGGAGTAGCGGGCCATCACGACGTCCGTGCGTAATGGCAGCGTCGGCACCAGGCTGAGAGCACCGTGAGACGCCCCCGACGTCCACCACGCCCCGGCGAAACGCGCGACGAAGGCAATCCCCTGGCCGATGACCAGGCTCCACAGGCCGACGCCGAGCAGGAGCATCACGATCGTGGCGCTGTAATTCAAAGTGTGCGCAACGGCGCCGATCACATTCACGAGCCCGGTCCGCTGGCTGCCGCTCACAACCGCTTCGAGCGTTTCGCTCAAGCCGTTCAGCAGCGTCATCGCGGCAACGATGGGGAATATCTGTGCCGCCAGCGGCTGGATCTCGCCCGACACACCCAGGAACCGGACCGCCGGTTCCCGGAGCATCCACGCAAGGGGCCCGATGAGCAGGAAGACCGCCCAGACCACTCCGAAGCCCACCCTCGCCAGTCGGCGGATCTCTGCCGCATCGGCCCTCCCATGCGCTTCCGAGATGCGCCACACGAGGGTACCGCTGATGCCGGCCTGGAACAATGCCGTCAAGACCGGCCAGCGCCACGAGGGCCTCCCACGTGCCGAAGGCGGCCAGGCCCAGGCGGGAGACGACGACAGGGATTGTGACAAGAGACAGGACAGCGGTGACGATTCGTGCCGCAATGATGAGACCGCTGTTCGTGCGGAATCGCTGTTCGATGCTCTCGCGGTTCGGCTTGTCTCCACTTGCCGGCTGAAGCACGCGGTCGTTCACGGTCGCCGGGTGCTCATGAGCTCAGCTCGCGCGGGAGATGCTCGCGACTCATCCACTCCATGTATTCACGGAGCCCGTCTTCGAGGCGAGCCGCGGGACGGTATCCGAAGGCGGCCTGCGCCGCGGAAATGTCGGCCAGGCTGTCGCGCACATCACCCTTGCGCGGAGCCTCGTGGCGGATCGAGACATCCACTCCACTGGACTCGATCAGGAGCGCCGCCAGCCTGTTGATCGTGATCCGCGTCGCGCTGCCGATGTTAAAGGCACCCGAGAGTCCCGGCGCCATCGCGGCGCGCAGGTTCGCTTGAGCAACGTCGCGCACGTTCACGAAATCCCGGGTCTGCTCCCCGTCGCCGAAGATCGTGACCGGCTCGCCTCGCAGCATCCGGTGCGCGAAGATCGGTATCACGTTGCCATAGGCGTCATACCGCTGGTTGACACCGTAGACGTTGAAATACCGCAGGCAGACCGCCTCCATTGGATAAAGCTTCGCGTAGGCCAAGCAGTGCTTCTCGCCCGCGAGCTTGCTCGCACCATACGGCGTGTCGGGATCAATCGGGTGATCCTCGCGGATCGGCAAGGTCTTGAGTTCGCCGAAGATCCCGGCCGACGACGAGTAGACGATCTTACCGGCGCCGGCATGCCGTGCGGCCTCGAGTATGCGAAGCGTTCCAAGAACGTTGATCTCGGAGTCGCGCACCGGATTCTCGATCGAGCGGGTGTTGCCAACCGAAGCCGCGAGGTGGAAGACGGTGTCGCATCCGGCCATGGCGTCACGCACAGCGGCCGGATCGCACACATCCCCCTCGACGAAGGTCACCGCTAGCCCATCGACATTGCTTCGGTGTCCCGACGAGAGGTCATCGAGGACCACCACCGAGGCACGCGTCTCCTGCAGCACCAGTCGTACGATGGCGGATCCGATGAAGCCGGCGCCGCCAGTGACCAGCACCCGCTGGAGCAGGCGCGTCCTGCTGTCTCTGCTGGATTTCATAGTAAAAGCTGCTTCTGCACCGACGATGGCACGTAGGTGGGGATCCATTGAGCCAGCGCGGCTTCGAGCCGCAGTCGCTCGCCTGAACTCGCCGCCGCCACGAGCGACTCGAGAGATCGTTCCAGATGGCCTCCGTCGACTGAATCGTGCTCACGCACGCGGAACACATCGGGATGGGTGGTGGGCTCGACCAGTGCGTCATGCTCCCAAAGCGCCTCTTCGAGCTTCTCGCCTGGGCGCAAGCCGGTAAACCGGATCGGTATGTCCGTCGCGCTCAAGCCGGAGAGCCGAATCAGGTCTTCAGCGAGCTGCACGATGGCAACAGCTTCACCCATGTTGAGCACGAAGAGTTCACCACCTGACGCCAATCCGCCCGCCTGCAGCACCAAGTGAACAGCCTCGGGGATCGTCATGAAGAACCGCTTCACGTCAGGATGCGTGATCGTGATCGGGCCACCGCTCTCTATCTGTCGTTTGAACACCGGGACCACACTGCCGCGACTTCCGAGCACGTTACCGAAGCGGACGACGGCAAAGGCCCGGCCGGACCGGCGGGCCCCCTCCCGCACGATGATCTCTGCCAGCCGCTTCGACGCTCCCATCATGCTCGTGGGCGAAACCGCCTTGTCGGTAGAGATCATCACCAGCCGTTCGACGGACGCGGCGATGCAGGCGTCCACGATGTTCCGGGTGCCCAGCACGTTGTTCGTGATCGCTTCTTCCGGATTGTCTTCCATCAGCGGGACATGCTTGTGGGCCGCGGCGTGAAACACGATCGACGGCCGGAATCGCTCGAACGTGCGGCGCACCCGGTCGCTATCACGAATGTCCGCGACGACGGTGGCGATCGGAATGTCGAGGAAGGCTTCTCGGAGCTCCTCCTCAGCCTTGAACAGACTGTTTTCACCATGGCCGAGCAGCACCAACAGGCGCGGTCGGGCATGCGCGAGCTGGCGGCACAGTTCGAGTCCGATACTGCCGCCCCCGCCCGTGACCAGGACTGTACGGCCCTTGACATACCCGGCCGCGTCCACAGCGCCGACGATCTCGGGCCGGCGCAACAGGTCGGCGATTTCAACGTTTCGAAGGCGGCTCACACTGACCCGGCCGTCGAGCAGCTCGAAGATCCCGGGGAGCGTTCTCGAGGCCACACCTGCAGCGGCACAGGTCTCGACCACGCGCCTGATGGTGCCGCCCGGCGCCGTCGGCATCGCGATGATGACTTCGTGCAGTGGGTGCGTGCTGATCAGATCGCCGAGGTCGTCGAGGCGACCGAGCACGCGCACACCGTGGATCCGCTTGCCGCGCTTGACAGGATCGTCGTCGAGCAATCCAATCACGTTCAGGCCGAGCCCGGGATTGCGGGCGATCTCGCGAAGAACGGCCGCCCCCGCCGCGCCGGCGCCAGCGATGAGCACGTCGCGCCGAGGACCAGCGACGCCCGCAACTCGCGCCAGGTACCGGTCGTTCCAGAGTCGGAACGCGAATCGGAGCCCGCCAATGGCCATCACCGTCAGGAGCCAATCGATCAACAGGACCGATCTCGAGAACTCGTGGATAAATCCGCTGATGACGCCGGCGACGACCAGCAGGCCAACAACCAGCGATGCGGTCGTGACGCCGACCGTTACCGCCAGCAGGTCGGCCACGGTTGCATATTTCCAGTAGCGGCCGTACAACCCCAGCGCGATGAAGACGAGGGGCTTGACCAGGACGGTGATCAGGAGGAACGGGACAAACTCGGGACGATCAGCGAAGAACCAATCGAATCGGAGCAGAAATGCGCCGAGCGCCGCCAGCGCGATCAGGGGCAGATCGAGCAGGAGGACATATCTGTTACGCATCTTGGCCTGCCTGCCAAACGGACCGGCAGCCGATTGTCTTTCCTGGCGCCCGTATCATCTGCAGTTGACCACAAACACAGTTGTGTATTTTACCGCATGCTCATCGAACACGGCCGATGATCGAGACGAGTAACGGTGGAGGGCAAGCCGGCGGACCCAAAGCTCGACGTGAGTCTCAAGGCCGAATCTTCACCGTGATGGACGAGAACCGAGTGAGCGCGCCCCGCCCGTCCAGGGCTTCAGCGCTGATGCGGGCATAGCCGACCTGATCGCCAAAATCGATCGTGGCGTGCCACCCGTGCATGGCGCCAGGCTTCGTGAATTGGGGGAACTCTTTCTCGACGTCCGGCCGTCTGATGCTCAGCGGAATGTGCTCGATGATCTGATCGTCGGCATAGAGGCGGACCCACGCGACCCCGGACTCGTCGGCGACCCACCCGGCGACGCGGAGGATCGGGCCAACAACAGCGCCGGCCGCGGGCGTGTCGATGAAGCCGGCGCTGGCGGGGTTGGGCGCGCCCGGTTCCGGCCGTCGTGGGCGGGGAGGCTCGCTGTTGCAGCTCGCGAGCACCGCGGTGACGACGACGACGCAGCACGCCCGCGCGACCGGACCGGCGGCCGCCGCTCGTCGGTGGTGAATCATGCTGTGAGGGAGGTGCACACGATGACTTGAGCGGTCATTTTACTATGCGGGTCTAAAATGTATCGATGACACGACGTCTGCTTCCGATCCTCAGCCTGCTGATTGCTCTCGCCGCCCTTCCCTCTGCACAGACCACCGAACGCCTCGATCACGCGACGATTGCGCAGATCCGCGACGAGGGTCTCGCTCGCTCGCAGGTGATGGACCATATCGGCTGGCTGGCCGATGTCTACGGCCCGCGCCTGACCGGCGGGCCCGGCATCCAGCAGGCCTCGGAGTGGACGTTGAAGAAGTTCGGCGAGTGGGGGTTGGCGAATCCTCACCGTGAAACCTTCCCGTTCGGCCGCGGCTGGTCGCTGGTGCGGTTTCACGCCACGATGCTCGAGCCGCAGGTGCAACCCCTCATCGGCTTTCCCGGCGCGTGGACGCCGGGCACGAACGGCACCGTGACGGCGGACGTCGTCAGGGTGGCGATCGAAAACGAGGATGACTTCGCCACCTACAAGGGCAAGCTCGCTGGGAAAATTGCGCTCCTGCAGCCGGCGCGCGAAGTGCGGATGCTCGAGGGCGTCATCGTCTCGCGGATGGACGACGCCGAGATGGCAGAAGCCGCGACCACACCGATTCCGCGTCCCCGTGGCGGCGGCGCGCGCGGTGGGGCTGCACCAGCCGCGCCTGCCGGCCGTGGTGGGCGGGGCGGCGCTCCTAACCTGGCCGCGCGGATCCAGCAGTTTCTCAAGGCCGAAGGCGCCGTCGCTACCTTCAACCGCGGCAGCGACAGCCTGACCGCCTCGGCCGGCAGCGATCTCACGATCCAGCAGCAACGGACCGATGGCGGCACCATCTTTCCGACCGGCGGCGGCTCGCGCACGACCGATCCTGCCACCGTGCTTCCGACCGTCACGCTAGCGGTGGAGCACTACAACCGCATGATCCGCGTGCTCGACAAAGGCGTGCCGGTGAAGGTCGAGTTGAACCTCGAAACGAAGTTCTACGAGGAAACGGCTACCAACGGCTTCAACATCGTCGCAGAGATTCCGGGGACCGACCCCGTGTTGAAGGATGAAGTGGTGCTGCTCGGTGCCCACTTCGACTCTGTCGCCGCGTCCACCGGAGCCACCGACAACGCCACTGGTTCGGCCGCGATGATGGAGGCGATGCGGATCCTGAAGGCGGTGGGCGTGAAACCGCGGCGCACCATCCGGATTGCGCTCTGGGGGGCGGAAGAGCAGGGCTTGATGGGCTCACGCGCCTACGCGCGCGAGCACTTCGGGGATCCTGCGACCATGCAGTTGAAACCCGGGCACGGGAAGATCTCGGTGTACTTCAACTCCGACAACGGCACCGGAAAGATCCGCGGCGTGTGGCTGCAGGGGAACATGGCGGTGCGGCCCATCTTCCAGAGCTGGATCGAGCCGTTGAAGGACCTCGGTGTCGATGCGCTCGGGCCGCGATCCGTCGCCTCGACCGATCATGTCTCGTTCGACGCGCTCGGCATTCCGGCCTTCCAGTTCATGGTGGACCGCCTCGAATACAACTCCCGCACGCACCACTCGAACATGGACACCTTCGACCGTGTGCAGCGGGACGACATGGTGCAGCACGCCACCGTGATCGCGGTGTTTGCCTACAACGCCGCCATGCGCGACGAGAAGCTGCCGAGAAAGGCCTTGCCGAGGCCGCAAGGGCGCGGCAGCGAATAGAGCGCGCGTCAGGCCGCGCCGGCGGAGTTGCGCGCGAAGTTGCCGCGGAGACTCGCAATCCACCGGCGCGCCACCCTGTGCGTCAGCAGCAGGATCACCAACCCGATGATGAGACAGATGGGGATGATCCAGTAGCCGCCGAGTGGTGTCACTCCTGGCGGCGCCGGGAACTGTGCGCCGAGCGATATGCCCTTGTGCACCCACAGGCCGACGTTGTTCGGGAAGATCGGCTTGAGGAGCGCAGTCGCAATAAAGCCCGAGCCCGCAGCGTACCCCATGAAAAGCATCAGCGCCGCTACGAATGCTTTCACGCTGCTCGTCGCGGTATGAAACAGCGAGCGGAGGACCACCACGAGACGCCCACCGACCTCCGCCTCCTCCATCATCATCTCGAGCGAATAGGCGCGGGCGACGTTCGCGGGGCTGCCGAGACGCGTCAGGATGGATTCGAGCGCATCGCGCTCGTTGGGCGTCGCCGGGCTGTCGGCGACGCGGTCGCGGATGTGGGATTCCACCTCGCGAATGGCATCGGCCGCGAGCGCCAGGGTCGCCGATGAGCGCAGCGCCCGTTCAAGCACGTAAAGATAGCCGCGGACACGAGACTCGCCGAGATCGCTGAGAATCATTTCTCTTCTCCGAGACCGGCCGCGATCATTCGCTCAATGCCGGCCGATACATTGCGAAATTCGACGCACATCTGCCGGGTCCGGGCGCGACCGGCGTTCGTGAGCTGGTAGTACTTTCGAGCCCGCGGGCCTTGATCTTCCACCCACCGCCCCTGCACCAGCGCTTCCCGCTCGAGCCTCGCCAGCAACGGGTAGATCGTGCCTTCGGTCAGCACCAGGTCAGTACCGGCCAGCTGTTTCAGGATCTCGAGGCCGTAGCGCGGCTCCGGCGCAATCGCCAGCAGCACCGCAAGTTCGAGCAGGCCCCTCCGCATTTGTTCCTGCCAGTTGGCGATCGGCATGATCCGGCGCTCCCATACCTTGTGTCACAAGGTATCAACAAAGACGAGGGGGAGTGCACGGAAGTTCCGCTATCGGGAAGGGCCGCCTCCGCGTCCGCGACCGCCGGGCGGACTCGGGATCACGTAATCCCTCGGTGGCTCGGCACCGAGCAGGTGCTTGACGAAGTAGTCCCATCGCCGGCGCATGACGTAGTTCGCCGGTGCGAAGCCATGCCCCGAATTGGGGATCATCAGCAGGTCGAACTCCTTGTTCGCCTTGATGAGTGCGTCGGCGACCAGGTACGTGTTGTACGGCGGCACGTTGTTGTCCATGGTGCCGTGGATCAGCATGAGATGACCCTTGAGGCCCGCGGCCTGCGTCTGGGTCGCCTCGACCGTGTAATTGTCTGTGCCGTCAGCGTTCTTCACGAGCGGCCCCTGATACCGCTCGCCCCAGTCGTCCTCGTACTGGCGCTGGTCGTGGTTGCCCGACTCGGCGATCCCGACCTTGAAGAAATCGTTATACGGTGCACGCAGGAGCGCGTCCGCCGTGATGAAGCCGCCGCCGGAGTGTCCCCACATCGCGGTGCGCTCGATATCGATCCACGGGAATCGCTGTGCGAGTTCCTTCATGCCACTGATCTGGTCGGGGAGGGTGTTATGCCGTCCCATGGCGCCGTAATAGGCGTCGGTGAACGCCTTCGAACGGTTCGGCGTACCCGTTCCGTCGATGCTGACGACGACGAAGCCGAGTTCGGCGAGCGCCTGCCGGTCGCCGCGCGCCGCACTGAAGGCGCGTGAACCCACGCTGCCCGACTGCGGACCGGGATACGCCTGGTTGATGATCGGATACTTCTTGTTCGGATCGAAGTTCGTGGGTCGGAAGAGCATCCCGTAAATGTCGTGGGCCCCGTCGGCAGACTTCATCTTGATTTGCATCGGCGGCTTCCAGCCGGTTGCCAGCAGCTTCGAGATGTCGGCCTTCTCGAGCGGCATGATGAGTTCGCCCGTCTTCGCATCGCGCAGCGTCGTCTCAGGCGCGACATCCGCCTGTGAGAATGTGTCGACCACGAACTTGCCGTCAGGCGAGAGCTGCACCGAGTGCGTGCCGTTGTCGGGCGTGAGCGAGACGCTGTTCTTCCCGTCCAGCCCGACCCGATAGAGGTGCGTGAAGTAGGGATCCTGCCCCTTCTCCTTGCCGACCGCCTCGTACCACATCGTGCGAGTCGGGCGATCGATCCGGACGACGCGGGTCACCATGCCGGCGCCGTCAGTGATCTTGTTCTTGAGTTGCCCGGATATCAGATTCGTACAGGTATAGCTGTGCGTAGCCGTCGCGCTGCGAGTACCAGAGCACCTCGCTACTATCCCAGAAGATCTGCCATTGCACGCGCGTCTGGACATGCGTCTTTTCAGTCTCGGTGAAGAGCGTCCGGACTTCACCGGTCGCAAGATCGGCAACCTTGGCGGTCGACCACCTGTGATATCGATCGGTGGACACGAAACCGAGGCGCGACCCGTCCGGGCTCCAGAGGTACTCGCCCATGTCGATGTTGTCCTCCGACATGGCGCGGTGGAAATCGGGATCCATCTTCAAACGCGTCATCTTTCCCGTGTCGACGTCGATGACGACGCGGTGGATCATGGCGACTTCAGGATCGCCGGCGAGCGGATACTTCCACGCGCGGAGTACCGGGTGCCCGCCGTCGACCGGCGTCTGGACGAGAAACATGTCGCCGACCTTGCGCTCGTCCTGCTGCTGGGTCGCGATCTTCTTGCTGTCGGGCGACCACGACAGCGCCGTTCCCGCGCTGGTGGTCCAGCCGGCGTTGCTGGTGGCGTAGCCGAAGTTCTTCTCCCCGTCGGTCGTGAGCTGGCGCTCCTGGCCGGTGGCCACGTCGCGCACCCACAGGTTCCAGTCGCAGATGTAGATGGCCTTGCTGCCATCCGGCGAGACAGACGCGACCGGAGTGCCAGTCATCCCGGTGACATTGGGACCGCACGTCCGTGTGATGGTCGGGCCGCCGCGTCCGCCACCGCCGCGCCCACCGCGGCCGCCGCCCGCAGGCGCCTGCTGGCCGCCCGGGGCCGTCGCCACCACTTCGCGCGTCTTCTTCACCGGGTCGATGACGACGTTCTCCGTTCCGGATGCCGTGGTGCGGACATACCAGAAGCGCCCGTCCGGCAGCCAGGTCGCGTTCACGGAGCCGTTCACCACCAGGCCGTTGAGCGCGGGCGCAAGCATACGGACGGCGCGGTCATAGTCGGCCGTCGTCAACGCGTCCCTGCTTTGGGCGACAGGGACGGTGCTCGCCGCGATGAGGGCGAGACCGAGAACGGCAGTGGTCGGACGAATCATCGATGCTCCTGAAGAAGGAAGGGTGTGCAGATAGTAGCCGACGCTGCTGTCATCGCGGTACGAGCGCGATCGCCCGAAGCGGTCCGCCGGAACCGCCTTCGATCTTCAATGGCAGCGCCACGACGACGGCGCCGCGTGCCGGGAGCTTGTCGAGATCCTTGAGATTCTCGAGTCCGGGGACGTTCTTCGCGGCGGCAACGCGGTGCACCATGAAGTCGGTCGAGCGACCGTAGTCGATCGAGGCCGTGTCGACGCCGATCGCGGCGGCGCCACGGACCTCCACGAGCAACCGCGCGGCATCCTCGGAGAATGAGGGAAACGACAGCTTCGACGCGTCACCAGGCGTGTCATCGCCCAGGTAGGCCTTAGCATTCGGCCAATGCCGGCTCCAACCCGTACGCAGCAGCACGATCGTGCCGCGCGTGATCGGACCGTTCGCCTTCTCGAATCGCAGGACATCGTCTCGCGTGGCGCGGTAATCGCGGTCGGCGGCCGCTGATGCCGTCACGTCGATCACGACGGCGGGCGCAACCAGCTGCTCGAGGGGAATGCGCTCGGTCGTCAGGCCGCTTTCGGAAAAATGAAACGGCGCGTCCAGATGAGTCCCGCCATGCTCCGGCATGGAGAACATATTGGCGGCGTAGAAGTAGCCCCCCTCCGTCTTGCCCGCGGCCAGCTTTTCGAGTTCGAACTTCTTCGGCGACGTGGGCCAGAAGACAGTCGAGGGGCCGTAGGCGTGGGAGAGATCGACGATCGTGTACTTCGTCAGGTCGATCGTCTGCGTCTCGGGAATCGACGCTCCTGTCGCCAGGAGGACGGCAACGAACGTGGTCACGAGCTTCATGAGCGGCAGTATACGGCGCTCCGCCACTGGCTATTCGCGATGTGCGGCCCGCTGGTCGAGGTTAGCGGGCTGCGAACCTCTTGATCAGCTCCTGGATATAGCGGCGCGGCGGGAATGCGTAGTCCTCGCTCTCGACGCGCTGATACAACGTGATCCCGATCCGATCCTGTACCGGATCGAACCAGAATTCCGTGCTGAATCGCCCTCGATGGAAGATCGTCCCAGGGCTGTATGCCGGGGCACCCGGACAGCCTCCCTTGCGAACCACCACGAACCCCAGGCTCCGGCCAAACGCTCCCTTGCACCCGAAGTCATCACCAGGCTCTTGGTCGGTCGTCAGTTCGAGGATCGAACGGTGTTCCAGTAAGCGCGTCCCTCCGGGCGCCCGTCCGTCGTTTCGGAACAACGAGAGAAACTTGCGGAGGTCATCCGCCGTTGAATAGATCCCCCCAGCCGGCGACGCGTAGGCAAAGCCTCGACGCATAGGGTCGTAATGCTTGTAGTCCGGCGGATCAGGCCGGCGCCGGTCGAGGGCAGCGATCCGCGCCCGCTGACCGGCGCTCGCACGCTCCGGGAAGTAGAAGGTGTCCTTCATGTGCAGCGGCTCAAACAGCTTTGTCCGCATGAAGTCCTCAAGGGTCAAACCACTGAGGCGCTCGATCACCCAGCCGAGCATCAAGTATCCGATGTTGCTGTAGTGGAACTGACGGGCGGCAGCGTCTAGAGGGTAGAGCTGCGCGTTGGCGTAGTGAGCTGCGACAGCGGCGAGTGGCTTGTCCCGCGCCGTCGTACCGGGCGCCTTATCGAACGCATTGGTGAGGAGCGGTTCGATGCCATGCCAGGTTCCGGTGGCGACCTCGCGTTTGAACCACATGCCGGACGTATGCGTGAGCAGCTGCCTGATGGTGACCGTGGGGTAAGGAAACGCCTCGAAGCCCTGGAGGGCTGACACCTTGCTGTCGACCGATGGAATCTTCCCCTGGTCCACCAGCATCATGATGCCGGCAGCGATGAAGGGTTTACTCATCGACATGATCTGAAAGATCGAGTCAGGTTTGAATTGACCCACCGCGTCGACTTGCGCCTGACCGCGGGTGTCGACGAGTGTCACGAGCCCGATGACACTCTCGTCATCCACGAATGTCTGAAGACATTCTTTGATGTCCCGTGGGCTGTTCCCGTCGCACCCAGCGCGCGTCTGGGACTGCGCGCGCATCGCTCCCGTCGCCATGAGGACGGCGATGACCGTTGTCACGAGCTTCATGGGCGGCAGTATACGGCGCTCGAGCGACGTATGCTGTGGCTACCAGCTGGTGACCAGCTTCGCCAGCGGATAGCCGACAAACGCCAGGAGCAGTGTGTGGAGGACGAACAGGATGATGCCGTGGCGCACCATCGTCGACACGCGCAGATATCCTGACCCGGCCACGATCGCGTTCGTCGTCGTCCCGGACGGCAGCAGGTAGTCGAGCGATGGTCCGATCCCGAGCACGACGCCGAGCGCAACCGGGTCGGCGACGCCGAGGCTGTTGGATAGCGTCAGGCCCAGCGGCAGGAAGATCGCGAGCGTCACCATGTTCGAGATGACGCTGGTGACCGCGATCACCCCCGCGCACATCACCAGGACGAACATCATCTCAGAGAGCTGCCCGAGGGACGGCTGCAAGGCCGATTTCACGAAGAGCGGGAGCCCGGTGGCGTCTTCGCCGACGGCCGTCCCGAGCCCCATCACACCGCCGATGAAGATGACGAGCCCCCAGTCGACGCCGCGCATCCACTCGTCCCAGGTCAGGACGTAGCGCCGCCGCGGATCCGGGATCGGCACCAGGCACATGATGATCGGGATGAGCAGCGCCGGCACGGTGACATGCAGGTTGCGCTGCACGGTGGCGGCGAGCTCCGGCGGCGCGACGAACCGCGCGAGATCAGGAACGAACCACAGCACGATCGCGGTGGCGAAGAAGCCGATCGCCCATCGTTCCGCCGGCGGCATCGGCCCCAGCTTCCGTCGTTCGGCCGCGATGAACGCAGTTGTCTCCGGACGGGTCAGGGCACCCGATCCGACCGGGACCGAGAAACGGAACACGAGCAGCGCGGTGGCGACGAACAGCAGCGCGAGGATGGATCCGATGATGGTCCATTGCAGGAAGGTGACCGTGACGCCGGTGGCCCCAGCAATCAGTGCGATCGCCGGTGCGTTGGTCCCGTTGCCGACAGGTGTGGCGATACCGCCGATGTTGGCCGCCCACGCGATTCCCAGCGTATTCGCTTCGACCACCGGGTCAGTGTGCGCGACCTCGAGCATCTCGTAGATCTTGAGCGCCAACGATAGCCAGATCACCGCCACGACCGTGTTGGCCATCAGCGCGCTCATCGCGGTCGCTGAGAGCATGAACATCATCAACAGGCGGTGGGAGCGGCCGCGCGCCCACGGGACGTCGAGGAAGAACAGGGCAAATCGCCGGTTGACGCCGGTTGATTCGAGGGCCGCGGCGAGCCCGAACGAACCGATGACGAACCACAGGACCCAGCTGCTCGAATGCGCGAACGCGCCCGAGACGGTGAGCGCACCGATGCCGATCCCGATCCCGAGCATCGCCAGGGTCGTCAACGCCAGCGGCAGAGGCGTCGCGACCCACCAGATGATCGCGAACACGAGCAGCCCCAGGCGCGCCATGCCCAACTCGGTCAGCGGCGGGGGAGGCGGGATCAGGATCATCGCGATCAACGCGACCAGCCCGGCCACCATGCCGGCGATGTGTCGCGCTGACCAGGCGGGTCCGGTCACGCGCGTGCGGGAGCCCAGCGAAAGGCGAGCAGGTCGAGCGGCGCGCGCACAGCGCGGACCTCGGCGATGTCGACCGCGTCGAGCGTCCTGGTCGGGTGACGCGTCCGCGCCGACGCAATGATGCCGGCGTCGAAGAGATTCTGCTTCATGACCGCGACACCCATGCCCGGCTGCAGCTCATAGCGGATCAGCGGCAGGGCGCGCACGAACTCGCTCCACGCCCCCGGATGATCCCCCGCCTTCCAGGCATTCCAGATCCGCAGGAAGACATCCGGCATGTCGCATCCGGGCATGGTGCCGACGGCCCCACGTGCGAGCTCTTCAAGCAGGAACTGGCCGTTGAGACCACCAAAGAGCACGAGGCCGTGGTCGCGGAGTGCCGCGAGACGCGAGATCTTCGGCCCGGTCGGTGGCGCTTCTACCTTCACCATCCGGACCTGTTCCAGCTCTCTTCCCATCTTCGCGAGGAGATCAGGTCCCATCGGCACCTGCGTCATCAGCGGCGCGTCCTGCACCATGATCGGGATCCTGATCGCTTTCGAGATCGCGGCGAAGTAATGGTAGACGCCATCGCCGTCCGGCTTGAGGAAGTGGGGCGGCATGATCATCAACGCGTCGGCGCCCGCCGCGGCGGCCTCGACGCTGAGCGCGACGGCTGCATCCGTTCCGGTGTGTCCCGCACTGATGATCACCGGGATGGCGCCGTTGACCTCTTCCAGGATCACGCGGGTCAGGATCTTTCGTTCATCGTCGGTCAGCGCATAACCCTCGCTGGCGTTGCCGAAGCAGCCGAGCCCGTGCGAGCCGGCATCGACGAGAAAGCGGACCAACCGGCGCTGACTCTCGAGGTCGAGCGAGCCATCCTCCCGGAAGGTGGTGTTGACGATCGGAAAGATGCCGGTGAAAGCAGTCATCGGATGCCAGGATCTCCAGGGGAATCTTCGAGCCGGCGCAGGTCGTGGACCAGCGACTCGGCGGCGCGCAGGATGTGATGTCGAAGGGAGTTGACGAGTGCCACGGCCTCCCGCCGTTCGAGCGCTGCGACGATGGCGAGGTGCTCGTCGCGCTCTGCCTGTACGCGCGTTTTCCAGTCGCCGTGACGCAGATGAATACGCGCGATCTGAATGTGCGCATCCAGGCTTTCGTACATCTGTACGAGCCGCTTGCTGCCAGAGAGCGCGACGATGCGTTTGTGGAATTCGACGTTGCGGCTGGCGTGGGTCAGGCGTGCGGCTTCGGCGTCCCGCGGTTCGCTGATCTCGATGGCGAGCGCCCGCAGGCCCTCGACGTCGTCGGCGCTGGCGCGCGCGAGGGCTTTTTCGGCGGCAAGGCACTCGAGGGCGCAGCGAATATCGAACGCCTCGGCGACGTCATCGGGAGAAGTCGCGGTCACGAAAGTGCCGCTGCGCGGGCGGATGAAAATGAGGGCTTCGGCCTCGAGCCGCGTCAGCGCGTCCTTGACCGGCGTCAGGCTGACGCCCAGATCGGCGGCGAGCTCATGCACGTTGAGCCGCTGTCCCGGCGAAAAGGAACGGGAGAGGATGGCGCTGCGCAGCGCGTGGTAGACGCTGTCGCTCGTCCGCTGTCGGGTCAGGGCTGGAAGCCGACGGTTGCTCACGGGCGGTAATCTTACGCCAATTAGCTGAAAATAAAATCTGAAATTTTTTACTTTACATATCTGATTGCCGGACCCTATCATTCCGCCGCATGAGGGCTCACACCTGAGCCCGCTTGTTTTCGTGCCTGCAACTGGAGAACGGACCGATGTTCGAACGATTGCGATGTTCGTGGATCGCCTGCCTGATCGTCTTGATCAGTGCGGGTACGGTGCTGGCGCAAGGGCTTCAGACGAGCGTCGTCGGCCTCGTCCGAGACGCGTCCGGCGCGGTGGTGCCCGGCGTGACCATCACCGTCACCAATCGCGCCACTGGGGTCGCACGCACGACCGCGACCGACGCCAGCGGTAACTATCTGGTGACGTCGCTGATCGCCGGTGGTTATGACGTCGCGGCGGAGCTCTCCGGCTTCAAGACGGCCATCCGTCAGAACGTACCGGTGCAGACCGACGTCAGCGTCCGCGTCGACTTCACGCTCGAGGTCGGCACCGTCGGAGAAACGGTGCAGGTCCAGGCGGCAGCCGACACGCGGTTGCTGCGAACCGAAGACGCGTCGCTCGGCGCCGTGATGGCAGAGAGCCAGGTGCAGGGCTTGCCGGTCAAGAACCGCAACTTCATGGCACTCGCCCAGATGGTGCCAGGCGCGACCGAAGCGCTCGAGGGCAACCAGAATACGCTCGGGCGCAGCCAGCCGTTGAACCTCTCGGTCCATGGCCAGCGGCACTTTGACAACAACATCCGGATCGACGGCGTCAGCATCATCAACGGCTTTGCCAATGGCAGCACGTTCATCCCGTCGCTTGAGTCGCTCAGGGAAGTAGCCGTCCAGACCGGGCAATACGGCGCGGCGTACGGGATGTACTCGGGCGCCCAGGTGGACATGATCGTCAAGTCGGGGCAGAACGCCGTGCACGGCAGCGGCTTCATCTACCGTCGTGACGAGTCGCTCAATGCGCGGCGCTACTTCGATCAGGGCGATCCGCCACCGTTCGACTTCAACCAGTTCGGCGGCACGATGGGCGGGCCGATCCTGAAGGGACGCACGTTCTTCTTCGCCGGCTACGAAGGCACGCGGAGCGATCGCGAGACGACCGGCACCGCGACAGCCGGGACCGCGGCGATGCGGAGCGGCGATTTCTCGGCGCTCGCGACCACCATTCGCGATCCCTATACCCAGCAGCCCTTCTCGGGCAATATCATCCCGCCCGGGCGGCTGTCACCACAGGCGCAGGCACTGCTCGCGTACGTCCCACTGCCGACCCAGAACGGTCTGGCCAACAACTACGTCAGCACGTCCCAGACCGACGAACGCGAGAACCAGTATTTCGGCCGGATCGATCACCAGCTCTCGTCGTCGTCCTCGATCTTCGGCCGCGTCGCCCTGCGGCAGGCTGAGATCGACACGATCCAGCTGAACCCGAACTTCGGCAGCTTCAGCCAGCCGGAGAACCAGAACTACGTGATTGGCTACACCAGCGCGCTGTCGCCGCGGTGGCTGCTCGATGCCCGCATCTCCTACGTCCGCGAGTCCACCCCGAACCAGACCGGTCGCGAGGGAACCGACATCGACCCGCTGCGCGACTTCGGGATCAGTGGCCTGAACCTCGACGACCCGCTCCTTCGCGGGATCCCATCAGCCGGCATCACCGGATACATCGGAACGGGCGAGACGTTTGCGAATCCGCGCCTGCTCTACGAGACCCCTAACGCCCAGATCAACACCGTGCTCAACCTGTCTCACCACTCGGTGCGCTTCGGCAGCGAGATCTTCAGGCGGCGGACCGACTTCTTTTCGGTCAACGCGCGCAACCAGGGATCCTTCACCTTCAACGGCCTGCTCACCGGTAACGCGTTCGCCGACTTCATCCTCGGGCTGCCGGATCAAACCGGCCGCATCCCGAACGTGGCGCGCGTGTCGCTGCGCCAGCCGGCGGTTCACGCCTACATCCAGGACGACTGGCGTGTCGGCTCCAAGCTGACGGTCAACGCCGGCCTGCGCTACGAATACGCCGGGTCGACCGAGGACTCGCTCGGCATCGCCCGCAACCTGGACATCGCGACGCTCGAGCTCTTCCCGCCGCCCGGGGAAACGGCGGCGCTGCATGACGACCACCACGACTTCGCGCCGAGGCTGAGTGCGACCTATCGTCCCAACGACGACACGGTGCTTCGCGGCGGCTACGGGCACTATCTGACGCAGCCGACGATGGCGAACGTGGCGCTGATGTTCCGGAACCCGCCCTACAACCGCGAGGACGTCTTCAACACTGTGCGGACGAACCCGACGCTGACGCTGGCCAACGGATTCCCCGAAGGCGGGCAGGCCGGTTCGACGTCGACGCCCGTAATCACGACTGTCGCGGAGGACTATGGCCCGGCCACCGCGAAGGTCTGGAGCGCCAACGTGCAACGGCGTCTCGGCGCCGGCTGGGTCGGCGAGGTGGGGTACGTCGGCTCGAAGACCACCGGTCTCGATTACGCCTGGACCTACAACACGCCACCCCCCGGCGCCGGCGCCGTTCAGCCGCGGCGTCCGATTCCGACGTTCGGTGACATCCGCGTGTTCGACACCGACGCCGAGTCGGAGTACAACGGGGTGTCGCTGCGAGCGCAGCATCTCGATTTCTACGGGCTGAACGTCCTGGCTACCTACACCTATTCGAAGTGCAACGACACGCGCAGCTCGCCCGCGACCAGCACGGTCGGGACGGAGGACCAGGAACCGCAGAACCAGAATGACCGCTTCGAGGGGGAGTGGGGGCGGTGCGCCATCGACTTCCGCCACGTCGGCAAGGTCAACGCCGTCTATCGCCTGCCGTTCGGCGAGGGGATGAGCGGCGTTGCCGGCATCCTGCTGGCCGGCTGGCAGTTCGGCGCGGCGCTCAATCTACACACCGGCGGGCCGTTCAACGTCATCATGAGCGGTAACCCGGCCAACACCTCGCGCGGCACCATCCGGCCGAATCTCACGGGGGACCCGACCCTGCCGTCCGACGAGCGCACGACGGCTCGCTGGTTCAACACCGCGGCGTTCAGTGCTCCGGCGGCGTTCACGTTCGGCAACTCACCGCGGAACGTGGGCGAGGCGCCCGGGAAGAAGCTGGTGGACCTCAATCTCCAGAAACACTTCAGCGTCGCCGGCACGGTCATCGAGTTCCGCTTCGACATGTACAACGCGCTGAATACTCCGCAGTTCAGTACCTCCCGGACGGACGTTCGGAACCCCGGCGTTCGGCACGATCACGTCGACGGGCCCCGCCCGCGAGATCCAGCTCGGGCTGAGGTTTACGTTCTGATGATGCACCGCCGGGACTTTCTGACCCGGTCCGCGCTTGCGGCGGGTGCCACGCTGGCGCCGCTGCCGCTGGCGGCGGCGCCACTGGTGCAGCAGGCCGTACGCGGCACGAGCCCATTGCGGATCACCGCGGTCGATCCGATCGTGATCCGCGCGCCGCGCGACAACGCTCCGCCTCAGGGCCCCGTGTCCCTCGGCGCCGTCGGCGCCACGACCGGCGGCGGCAAAGGGCTGTGGGATCGACTCGATCATGCGAGTCCGTCTCGGACACCTGGGTACGAGCAGGCGGTGATCGTCAAGATCACGACCGACCAGGGTTTGGTCGGCTGGGGCGAGGCGCACGCGCCGGTCGCGCCAACGATGCAGGCCAGGATCATCAGCGATCTGTTCCGGCCGCTGCTCGTCGGCCAGGATGCGAGGCAGGTCGAGGCGCTCTGGCAGCGGCTCTACCAGAGCGAGCGGGTCCGCGGCTATTCAACGGGCGCCCATCTCGAGGCGATTGCCGGCGTTGATCTCGCGCTCTGGGACATCCTCGGCAAGTTCACCAACGCGCCGGTCTATCAGCTGCTCGGCGGCGCCTACCGTACCCAGATCCCAACCTACGCCACGTTCTCGGGCACTTACGTCGGCCGCGACAAAGGGACGGCGGTCGTCGACGAGGCGAAGAAGATGGCGGCCTCGGGCTTCACCGTGCTGAAGCTGGCGCTGCGCAAGGGGCCGGATAGCGACGAGTTCGCGATGGTCAAAGAGATTGCGCAAGCCATTGCCCCCAACGCCCAGGTCGCGATCGATGCCCTCGGCGCGTTCACGCTGAACGAAGCCGTTCGGATGGGGCACGAGCTCGATCGGATCGGCAACATTGCGTGGTTCGAGGACGCGCTCCTGCCCGACGACCTGCCCAGGTATCCAGAGCTGGCGAAAGCGGTGGACACGGCGATCTGTGCTGGCGAGATGCTCTCGACCCGTTACCAGTTCCGCGACCTGCTGATCAGACGCGGCGCCGACATGATCAATCCAGATCTCGGGCGCGCCGGCGGGATCACCGAGTGCCGGCGGATTGCCTGGATCGCCGACGTCTTCGGTGCGGTCTGGGCGCCGCACGTCAGGTACTGGCTCTGCTCCCTATATGGCGGCGTCCATTCACATGGCGGTCTCATCGCCCAACTGCGCCATGATGGAGGTCTACAACGGCAACAAGCAGGACGGTCCGTTCGGTAACCGCTTGCTGCAGCAGCCGCTCGAGATGGGTGCCGGGTTTGCCCGCGTCCCCGAACGTCCGGGCCTTGGCGTCGCGTTCGACGAGCGCGCGCTGGCGGCGATCACCGTCGGGTAACCCGCATGCCACATTATTCTTCTCCATTCACGCGCCGCGCATGGCTGGGTACGGCCGTTGCCGCCGGCGCCGCCGCATTGACCCAGTCCAGGGCCGCTGCCCAGGCCGTCCGCGAGCGCCAGGAGCGGCTCGATGCTGTCCGTCCGCTGACGATCGCAGCGGTTGATAGCTTTGTGATCCGGAACCCGCCAACGCCGGTGGCCTTTGACGAGCCGCTCGAACTGCCGCCGATCGGCGACATGACTGGCGGCGTCGGCCTCTGGAACCGGATCGATCATGCCAGTCCGACCCGGTTCAAGGGCTTCGAGCAGGCAGTCCTGGTCCGCATCACCACCGACAGCGGCCTGGTCGGATGGGGGGAGTGTCACGCTCCGTCGGCGCCGCGGGTGCACCAGCGCGTGATCAGCGACCTGTTTGCGCCGGTCCTGCGGCGCCAGGATGCGCGCCGGATCAACGCGCTGTGGGAGCGGCTGTTCACGACCGAACGCGTCCGCGGCTACTCGACCGGCGCCCAGTTCGAGGCGCTCGCGGGCATCGACCTCGCGTTGTGGGATCTTCTCGGCAAGGCCCTCGGTCAACCGGTCCACCAGCTGCTCGGCGGGAAATACCGCAACGCACAGCCGCTCTATCGCGGCATCGGCGGCGCGACCACCGAGGCCCTGGTTGCTGACGCGAAGGCGGCGGTCGGGACCGGCATGCAGATGGTGAAGATGGGCTACCGGAAAGGGAAGGGCAGTGAGGGCATCGACCGCGTCACCGCCGTCGCCGAGTTCATGAAGCCGCACGGGCAAGTGGCGGTCGACTCGCTCGGCGCGTTCAAGCTCTATGAGGCGGTCCAGGCCGGGCGCCATTTCGACCGGCTCGGCAACATCGGCTGGTTCGAGGACGCGCTCCAGGCTGACGATCAGCCGGCTTATCCAATCCTCGCCGAGAGCCTCGAGACGCCGGTCTGTGTCGGCGAGATGCTCAATAACCGCTTCCAGATCCGGGACCTGCTCGTAACCCGCGGCGCCGACATCGTCAATCCCGATGTCTGCCGAGCCGGCGGAATCACCGAGTGTCAGCGGATCGCCGCCCTCGCCGACGCCTTCAACGTGCCATGGAGTCCACACGTCAGCACCGGCACGGTGCTCTACTTCTCCGCGTCTCTGCACCTCGCGCTGGCGACACCCAACTGCATCATCATGGAAGGCGGGCGCAAGCTCGAGGGACCGCTCGGCAATGCACTGGTCAAGACGCCGCTGCGGATCGAGAACGGCGCCGCGGTCGCGCTCGATGCGCCGGGGTTCGGCATCGACTGGAACGAGGCAGCCCTCGCGCGCGTGACGGTCAAGGACGCGTGAGCGAGATCGACGCGCCGTCGCCGGTCATGACGGCGATCGATGCCGGCGGTGTGGTGGCGATCATCCGCGGCGCGTTTCTCGATGACATCGACGTCATCGTCCGGGCGTTGCTCGAAGGTGGCGTGCGCGCGATCGAGGTCAGCCTGACGTCGCCGCGGGCGCTGGACCAGATCGAACGTGCGGTCGGTGTTGCCGGTCCCGCCGCCGTTATTGGCGCAGGCACGGTAATGACCGGGGCGGAGGTCGAGCAGGTTGCCAAGCGCGGCGGCAGCTTCGTCGTGTCACCGACGGTCGACGAGGCGGTCATCCAGCGCGCCCTGGATCTGGAACTCACGCCCGTTCCGGGCGCGGCGACTCCGACCGAGATCATCCACGCCGTCCGTCTCGGCGCGCCGGCCGTCAAGTTGTTCCCCGCCGAGACGCTCGGTCCCGACTTCGTCCGTGCGGTGCTCGCGCCCTTCCCGGCGTTGCAGCTGATTCCGACCGGCGGCGTGACCCTGCCGCGGGCCGAGACGTTCCGCGCCGCGGGCGCCTGGGCCGTCGGCGTCGGCTCGCCGCTCGTGTCGGCACCGCTCGACGCCGCCACGCTTGCATCGCGCGCCGCGGCCTTCGTCCGGGCGATGCGTCCTGCCAACGGATGAAGCCGGTGGCCGGCACGCTCCTCCTGCTCGACGTCGGTTCGACGAACACGCGCGCCTGGCTCGTCGCCGACGGCGCCGTCATCGAGCGACGCACCGCTCCGGTCGGCGTCCGTGATACGGCAATCTCGGGGTCCGACACAGCTTCTCCGGCAGGCCTTGCCGCGCTCGTCGCCGAGCTGAGTCTGGTCCGTGCTCCCGCCATGATCGCGGCGGCCGGCATGATCACCTCGGCGCAGGGGCTCCGCGAGGTCCCGCACGTGCCCGCCCCGGCGTCCTTGACCGAGCTCGTGCGGCACGCCGTCCTTCACCGCGACGCCGCGATCGCGACGGTGCCGATCCTGCTCGTCCCGGGTGTGCGGACCACGGGCGCCGCGCTCGACTTGACCGCCGACGTCATGCGTGGGGAAGAGACGCTCGTGGTCGGCCTTCTCGCGACCGGACGTCTGATGGCAGGCGAGTGCCTCCTCAACGCTGGCTCGCACTGGAAACTGATCGAAACCGACTCCGCTTCGCGCATCGTCCGCAGCCGCACCTCGCTCGGTGGAGAGCTGATGCATGCCGTGCAGGCGCACACACTCCTGTCAGCTTCGTTGCCTCAACGGACGCTGACCTCGCCTGGACCTTCATGCCCTCGAGGCCGGCGCCCGGGCCGCTCGCGCCCAGGGTCTGTTGCGTGCGCTGTTCGGCGTCCGGCTGCTCGACCAGGGCGGTGAGCTGTCGGCGGAGTCGCGGTTATCCTGGCTGGCGGGAGCCTGCATTGCGGAGGACCTCCGCGGGCTCGAACAGAGCGGCTGGGTGCCACCGTCGGCGCTAATCGCGGTCGCCGGGCCGGGGGCGATGCCCGAGGCGTGGAGCCACATGCTCGCTGGTATCGGGGTGGCCGCACGACCGCTGTCAGCCGCCTCGATCGAAGAATCGTTCGTCGCCGGGCTGCTGGCGATTGTGGCCGCAACCAGATAGAGGGTCCTCGGATGTTGATGATGCTGTCGGCGTTGTTGGCGCTCACCGTTCTTGCCCCGCAGCCGGCGCTGGAGGCCGTTCGCGCCGCCGAGGCTCAGCGGATACAGGCGCTGCTTGCTGCGGACTTCGCGACGGTCGGGCGGCTCCTGGCCGATGAGCTGACGTACACGCACTCGAATGCGAAAAGAGATAACAAGGCCGCCTACCTCGAGCCCTTCCTGTCAGGACGAACGAGATATCAACGCCTCGAGCCCTCCGAGATGTCGGTCCGCGTTTACGGCGAGACCGCGATCATGACGGGCAGAATGTTGAGCGTCGCGCTCGTCGCCGGCGTCGAAAGCCGGACCGACCTGCGTTTCACCAGCGTGTGGATCTTCCGGGACGCACGCTGGCAGATGGCCGCCTGGCAGTCGGCAAGGGTTGAGTAGTTCTACTGGCCCGCGGAAATCTCCCCCGGGCTGACGCGGCTATCTGAGTGCCGCGACGATCAGCAGCGCCCAGCCGGCCAGGAACGCCAGACCGCCAAGCGGCGTGATCATCCCAAGGCCCGTGACGCCGGTCAGGGCGAGCGCGTACAAGCTGCCGGAGAACAGCACGATACCCACCGTGAACAGCCAGCCGCCGAGACGCAGCAGGCGGGCATCGACGAAGCCGAGGGCAACGGCGGTTACCAGGATCGCCAACGCGTGGTACATCTGGTACCGGACCCCGGTTTCGAAGGCGGCCAGCATCTCGGGCGAGAGCCGGCCACGCAGGCCGTGCGCGCCAAAGGCGCCGAACCCGACCCCGATGAACCCAGCCACTGCACCGACGAGAAGGAGCGTGCGATCCATTGGGGACGATTGTATCGAAGGCTAGCTATCAGCTATCAGCTGTCAGCCGAGAGCTCAAAAGCCGAGAGCTCAAAAGCTAAGAGCTGAAAGCTGATAGCTGGAAGCTACTTGCTGCCCGGACTATGCCCGCCGTGATCGATCTGGCTGCGAATTTCTCCAGGGGGGAACTTGGCGCTGTGCACGTTCGCATACGTCTGGCCGGCGCGGATCAGCGCGACCGCCTCGGCGAACTCTCCGGCCACGACGCCGTTGGCCGCGGCCGAAGCCACGATGTCGGCACCGGTGAGCACGCCGGTCACCGTGTTGGCGCGTGCCGAGCCCGGATTCGCCGGGTCGGTGCACTGCGGCGTGGTCGCTACCGGGGATGCATTGGTCGCTGTCTGACACAGCCACAGCATGATGTTGCCCGAGTTCTGTGCAGGGGCGATGTGAATGTGCGATTGCCTCACGTCTCCCTCGAGGTCGGCAAACGTCAGGGTGTACCGGATCTCCTGTGCGTCATCGTCGATCTCGGCGTGGAATGTGCCGTGACCGGTGGTCGATGTCACCGGAACTTCCTTCACGCCCGTGAGGAACTCACGGATCTTGCTCACTTGGTTGTCACTCGCCAAGGCGACCGCGCTACCCACCACAGAGATCAACGCTACACCCGTGATCACGATTTTTCTCATACTGTCTCCTGCTTTGAGGCATGTTCAAGCGCACATCCGATTATCGAAACGGCGTCCTCGACCCCCTTGTCTCCGGCGCGATCCTGATCTGCCGTCCAACACTCGGCACGCCGTTGACGTCGACGACGTACAGCGCGTAGACGCCCGGAACCGCCTGGGCCGGCAATTTCGGGCTGCGGACGCGCAGCTCCCCGGCGCTCGCATTGCCCTTTGGCTGGAACGCGAGCTTCACGTAGCGGTCGCCGGCCGTCAGGCTGTGCGTGTTGTGGTCGCTGCGGATCAGCGCGACCGAGGCGATCGTGCCGACGGCACCGGCGACCGTGATGTCGAAGTGGCCGCGGTACTGGATCTCGCTCGGTGAGGCCGTAATGACCGGCCTTGCCGCAAGCCCGCCACCGGATGCGAACAGGTACGGTGGATAGAAGATCTGGCCCACCGGTACGCCCAGATCCGGATCACCGGCCGGCAGCAGCCCCGAATGCGTCGACATCAGCGGAAACGACGGGTCGTCGGGCCGCACGAGCGCCTCGCGGTTTTCGCCGGCGAAGAACACCGTGCCATCCGGCATCAGCGTGGCGGTGCCGTGCAGGCCGCGTGACACGGTCGTGCGTGACAGCTGCCTGGTCGTGATCAACCCCGTGCCGCGGTCGGTGTCGCGTGGATCGAACATCTGGAAGAAGTGCCCCTCACGCTCCGAGAACGAGCAGGGCTGCCCCTCGGCATTCGTGCAGGCGCCGATTCGGCCGTGACCGATCAACACGTTGCCGTCAGGCAGCAGGACGGCCTTCGTATTCACCAGCGGATTGAGCACGGTCCCGACCTCGCGGTACTTCGGTGTGGGGTTCGGGACGCCTGGCTGTCCGCCGAAGAACTCGACCATCTCCACGGTGCCGGTCTGCTCGCCCGCCATCCTGACCCGAGATCTGGAACCACTTGTGCGACACCGTGTCGCCGTCGGCGTTGATTTCGACGAGTTGCGCGGTGGGGCAGCAATAGGGACGGAGCTCCTTGGCCGTGTCGACGAGCTTCCAGTGACGCTTGGCCGGGACGTCGCGCGCCGGATCGTTCACGGCGGCGAGCACGTCGAGGCACCACATGTTCCCCTTGGTGAAGGGGGGCGTACCACCGCCCACCCCAAAACGGGCCCCGCCGAGCGTACGCACACCCTTCTCGTTGCGATACGACGCCGCGGGCGTGGTTTCGCTGGCGATGTCACCGTAGTTGATTTCTCCGTTGAGGGTGCAGACCATCCAGTCTTCCCGGCCGGGCCCTGTCTGGACCACTTCCATCTGCGGGTAGAGCGGGAACGCCATGCGCGCGTTCTCGAGCGCAATATTGCGGTCGCTCACCGGGTCGTAAACCTCCGGCACGACGATGTTGACGCGGCTGGCGGTGAAGGCCGTATCGGTCTGCGTCTGGTTCCGCATGCCCTTCGCCACGCGATCCGGATCGGGAGGGACGGTGCCGTCCTGGTCGAAACCGCCGATGACAAGGATCCAGCCATTCGGCAGTGGCGCCGCCGAGGGGTACCACCTCGCGTACCGCTGATCCGAGGGATCGGACGGCTGCGTGCTCTGCTGATTGCGCGGATCGCACCCGGGAAAGAACGGTGCGTCTGGATCCGTCGCGAACAGCTGCGCGCCGAACGGATCCTTGCGCCAGTTCGAGAGCGTGCACGGTTCGCTGCGTCGTACCCACTCCTCGGTCTCCGGGTCGAAGATGTTGACCTTGTAGATGCCGTTGTCGCTCTGCATGTCGTGCCCGCCGAACACGTACACCTTGCCGTCGGCAAGGGTGACGCGGGCGTTGCAGTACGTGTTGTAGAACATGCCTTTCGAGTAACCGTTTTCCTGGAAGGCGGCACGGTTCAAGGCGAAGTCCGCTTCGTCGAGCAGCGCCGTGTGGAACTTCGGATTGACCGACAGGTTCTTGAAGGCATCCGGGTGGTAGGGATCGAACAGCAGTTGCCGTTCCATGCTGCGGTTCGCGGCGATCCGCGTCGGCACGCTCTGGCTGAGACCCTGCCGCATCGTGTATCCGCCGTAGGTCAGACGCTGGAACGAATCGTCGGCCCGGCACTCCGGGCGCCCGTCGCCGGGCAGGCAGTTCGTCGGACGAAAAAGGAGGAAGGGGTTGGACGGTGAGTCGAAGCCGTGAAGCACGTCCCGCAACGAATGGTTGAACTGGTTGCCGGCGGTGGTCAATGAGCCGCGCGCGATCGCGAGGTCGGTCAATGCTGAATCCGCCATGTCATCGACGCGGTACTCGGGGAAGCGGGCATGATAGAGCAGCTTCGGCTGCTCCGAGTTCTTCTTCCACACCAGGCCCATATGCACGGCCTCGACGCTCTGCATCGGGATGAGCGCCGACACTTTTCCGCACTCCGCGGGAGCGCACGTGTTCGGATCAGGGAAGGTGGACGACGATTGCGCGTGCGACCGCGGGGACGGTCCGAACAGCAACGCCATGACGCAGAGTGCGCCTGCGGCCCAACCGGCTGCCTGTCTGTGCATGACCCTCCTCCTTGTGACAGAACGCGCCCGTTTCATCGCAAGCCGTATGCCTCGCGGGCAATGAAGGGTCGAGCGAAAACACCAACGATTCGCCGGAGCCGTGACCTGAGGGTTTACGACATGCGTAAGCGTTTACGTCGGGAGTAAGCAGTCGAGACAGAGTGCCGCTTCCGAAAATTGTGGCTGCCGATTGGCTCGTATTCCGGTGACTATAATGGCGCACGCGCTTGCACAGGATCGTTCCACCGCTCACGCTCGCCGTTCTGCTGCTGCCGACGCTCGGCCTGGCACAGTGGCTGCCCTCCGCCCCTGTGCAGTTCTTCGACGGCCGTGTTCGTCTCGGCGCTGAGATCACCGCCACAGTCGGCGCACCTGACGACGAGACGTTTTTCAACTACACCGACTACGAGCGCAACGGGCTCCGCACCTTTCGCGCCGCGCTCATCGTCCAGTGGCAGCCGGCGCGCCGTGTGGCGTTCCTCACCGAGGTTCGCGCCGACGACGCCGACAGCATCACAGCATCGGCCGCGTACGTGCGTGTCCGTCCGTGGCTCGACCATCCCTTCTACCTGCAGGCGGGCCGCATTCCTCCTGTCTTCGGCTCCTTCGGTCGCCGCGCCTACGAGTCGAACCGGGCGCTGATCGGCTATCCACTCGCTTACCAGTACCTGACGTCGCTGCGTTCCGACGCGCTGCCGGCGGCGCCAGAGGATCTGCTGCGGATGCGCGGCCGCGGCTGGCGCTCCAGCTTTCCGGTCGGGTCCCCTTACGCCGGACCGGGTCTGCCCCTCATCTCCGCGTTCAGGTGGGACACCGGCGTACAGGCGCGGTGGGCCTCGTCTCGAGTCGATGCAGCCGTCGCGCTCACACAGGGCACACTGTCGAACCCGTTGTGGGGTGACGACAATGCCGGCGAACAGCTCTCCGGACGGGTGGCGGTGACGCCCACGGTTGGTCTCGTTCTTGGGGCCTCCGGAGCGCGCGGCAGCTGGGTCTCGCGCGCCGTCCCAGGCGCGCTTGAATCCGACGCGCAATCTGCGCTCGGCGCCGACGCTGAGTACTCGCGCGGTCATGCCATCGTTCGCGCTGAGCTCGTGTGGAGTGGCTGGGACCTACCGCCGCTGACAACCACGGCCGCACGTTCGCGCGTCTCGGCGCTGGGCGCGTGGGTGGAGGGACGCTACCGCATCGCGCCGCGATGGTACCTGGCCGCTCGGGCGGATCGGCTCGGCTTTTCGAAACTGGACGCGCCCGAATCCGGCACTCGGCTGCCGTGGGACGCCCCGGTCCGCCGCGTTGAGCTCGCCGCCGGCTACTCCATCCAGCGCAACGTCGTCCTGCGCGTTGGACTGCAGTTCAATGAGCGCGATGGGAATCGCAAGGAGCAGCGGACGTTTTTCGCGACACAGGCGGCGTGGTGGTTTTGAGGGCTCAGGCGCGGCCGCTGACGCGCATTGCTCGACGGGCGAGCGCAGCGTGTTGTGGTCTCCTGCCTCCTGTGTTTCTTCTGTGTTTCTTCTGTGGCCCGCAGTGTTTCTTCGTGGCCCGAAGTGTTTCTTCTGTCTCCCCAGTGTTTCTTCTGTGGCCCCGGGCGCGATCCGCGGCCGCGTCGAGCTGCGACAGATACCGGCGGATCTCGGGCCGCGGCCCGACGTGGCGGGGGGCGGCACGCACCGCGGCCATGGGCCCACCGACCGCCGCCGCTCCGTCGTCTATCTGGATCCCGCGCCGCGCGCCGCCTTCGATGTTCGCGACGAGCCGCGGGCGCGCATGAACCAGCGCGATGAAACGTTCATCCCCCACGTGCTGGCGATCGTGGCGGGCACGACGGTCGAGTTCCCGAACAACGACAGCACTTACCACAACGTCTTTTCCCTTTCGAAGGCGCGATCGTTCGATCTCGGCCGCTACGCCGCCGGTCGCTCGAAGGCCGTCCGATTCGATCGGCCAGGCATCGTGCGTGTGTTCTGCGAAATCCACTCGCACATGAGCGCCTATATCCTCGTCTTCTCCCACCGCTATTTCGCGGTAACGGACGACGAGGGGCGGTACCGGATCGATGACGTGCCGCCAGGCAGCTACACGGTCATGGCCTGGAACGAAGCCATGCCCACCGAGTCGCAGCGCGTCACCGTCGCCGACGCGGGTGAGGTCGACCTCAACTTCGTGCTGGGAAAACGATGAGCATCCTGTCATCGCTCACCAACCGTCTGTTTGCCGCCATGGCGCTGCTGGCGCTGGTGTCGATTGCGGCGGCGACGTACTACGCCACGGCGGCGGTCACCGCACAGACGGAGGGGGAGCTGCGGCGCGACGTCGACGAGGCGGGCACCCTGGTCGAGGAGTACCGCGCGCTGATCTTCGAGCACTTCAATCGCGAGGTGCGTCTGGTGGCGGACCTGCCGCGGCTCAAGGCCGCCGTTGCCGAAAATCACGCGCCGACGCTCGCACCGATCGCGGAGGAGTACCGGACACAGCTCGGCGCCGACCTGCTCGTAGTCGTGAATCCGGAGGGGGCCGAGCTGGCGCGCACCGGCACGGAGGCGGCGAGCGGGATTCTCGAAACCGTCTCGGCACCAATCGCGATCCGGTCGGCCGGGACCGAGTTCCTCGGCACGTTGAAGGTCGGCCTTTCGCTCGACGCCAGGGCCGCGGCGCGGTTCAAGGCGCTCACGCAACAGCGAGATCGCATTCGGCCGGGACGGCACGATCCGGGTTGCGACGCTGCCGGAGGCGTCATGGCCGGTGCTGGCGGCCCTGCTCGGTACTCCGGGAATCACCACGAGCGTGCGGATCGACGACGCGGACTTCATCGCCGCTACCCGCGTTCTGCGAGGCCATCAATCCGATGCTGTGTCGGGCCCCGCGGCACCCGTGGCGATCGTCATGCGATCGCGCACCGAGCGGCTGCAGTTTCTCTCGAGGGTGCACGCGACCGTTCTCCTGATGGCACTCGGTGCGGTCCTGCTGGCCACGCTGGCGAGTTATGCCATCGCCAGGACCGTGACCGGCCCCCTCGGCGCAGTGACGGCCGAGATGCGCAACACGGCCGCCACCGGCGACCTCACCCGGAGGATCACCCTGACCTCCGCGACCCGCTGGGAAGATGAGGACGCGCGGCTGCTCGCGACGACTTTCAACTCGATGACTGATTCGATCGCCCGGTTTCAGCGTGAGGCGGGGCAGCGCGAACGGCTCTCTGCGCTCGGCCGCCTGTCGACGGTGGTCGCGCACGAGATCCGCAATCCGCTGATGATCATCAAGACGACGCTACGGGCGCTGCGGCGGCAGGACGTCGCGACCGCCGAGGTCCAGGCCGCCGTGGCCGATATCGACGAAGAAGTCACCCGCCTCGACCACATCGTTTCGGAGGTCCTCGACTTCGCCAGGCCGATTCGCTTCGAGCTGGCGCCGGTCGATCTCAATGCCCTCTGCGCTGACGCCGCGCGTGCCGCCTGGTCGGGTGGCGAACTCGGCGGCGGCGCCGGTGTGCGCCTGGACCTCGCCACCGATCTGCCGTCGGTGGTGACGGATGCCGAGCGGCTGAGGCTCGCCCTGGTCAACGTACTCACCAATGCACGGCAGGCGGTCGCCGCCGCCGCAGCGGGTGAACCGCCGCCGCCAGCGCCGCGGCTGTCGACCTGCCGCCTGCCCCGCAACCGGGTCGGGATCGACGTGCGCGATCACGGTATCGGGATCGCGGCCGAGGACCAGGCGCGAATGTTCGATCCGTTCTTCACCACCCGGCGCACCGGTACCGGTCTCGGCCTCGCGATCACGCGGAATATCATCGAGGGGCTGGGCGGAACGATCACACTGTCGAGCAGACCCGGCGAGGGCACCGAGGTTCATATAGAACTGCCGGTAGACCGCGCCGCCCCAGGGATGCACCCATGACCACCGGCTCGATCCTTCTGGTCGACGACGAGACAAAAATCCTGAATGCGCTGGCCGCGGCGCTGAGGGGCGAGGGCCACGACGTCGTGCCGGTATCGAGCGGACGCGAGGCTCAGCGCATGCTGACCAGCCGCGTCTTCGATCTTCTTGTCATCGACAACGTCATGCCGGACATCACCGGGCTCGACGTGATCCGCGAGCTGGCTGCCGGCGTGGCCGAAGCCGACCGGCCCCAGGTCCTGATGATGACCGCGCACGCCACCGTAGAAAGCGCGATCGGAGCGATGAAGCTCGGCGCGCTCGACTACCTGCAGAAGCCCTTCGATGTCGAGGAGCTTCTCGTCCTGGTGGCTCACGCGCTCGAGCACCAGCGGCTGCGAACGCAGCACCGCTATCTGATCAGCGAACGCGACGCCGAGTTCAACCACTACGGCATCGTTGGCCGCAGCCGGCAGATGCTGGAAGTGGTCGAGACGGCAAAGGTCGTGGCGCAGTCGAAGAGCACCGTTCTGATCACGGGCGAGACCGGCACCGGCAAGGAGATGGTCGCGCGCGCGATCCATTACCACAGCGCTCAGCGCGACATGCCGCTGATCAAGGTGAACTGCGCCGCGATCCCGGAAGCGCTGCTCGAGTCTGAGCTGTTCGGGCATGTACGCGGCGCCTTCACCGGCGCGGCGGTCAACAAGAAGGGCAAGTTCAGCCTCGCCGACGGCGGCACGATCTTTCTCGACGAGATCGGCACGATGCCGGCGGCGCTGCAGGCCAAGCTGCTGCGCGTGCTCCAGGAGCGGGAATTCGAGCCGCTCGGCTCGGAGCGGACGCAGAAGGTCGACGTCCGGGTCATCGCCGCCACCAACCGCGACCTCCGGCAGATGCTCGCCGACGGTCGCTTCCAGGAGGACCTGTACTACCGCCTCAATGTCATTCCGATCCACCTGGCGGCGTTGCGCGAGCGGCGCAGCGACATCCCGGTCCTGGTCGAGCACTTCATCGAGAAGCACGCCCAGCGGGCCGGCAAGCGCATCGACGGCCTTGCGCCTGGCGTGCTCGACGGCCTGCAGGCGGCCGACTGGCCGGGCAATGTCCGTGAGCTGGAAAACACCGTCGAGCGCGCGGTCGTGCTGTCGCCGACGACGATCATCGGGCCGGAGGTGGTGAGCGTGCTGGGCGCCACAAGCGTCCCGGCATCCGGTCTGCCCTCGCTGTCGTTGCGGCAGAATCTCGAGTGGACCGAGCGCGAAAGTGTAAGGCGTGCCCTCGATGCCGCCGGCGGAGTGAAGAAGGACGCCGCCGAGATCCTGGGAATCAGTCAGCGCGCCCTGAGCTACTACCTCGCCAAGCACCGAGTGGTGTGACTCGGACGCGGGGCCGACCGGGGCCTCCGCACTTACGCTCGCCGTCACGATTTACGCTGCGAGTAAACCTTCCCCGCGTCGATCACGAAATACCCAATTACTTGCAGCTGTCGTGCTCGGCATAGTGCTTGCCGTTGTGACGCCTCATATGCCCGTCCGTCTCGGTGTACTCCTTCTGCTCGCCCTCGTGTCGGCGCGCGCCTTTGCTCAGGAGCCACCGCCCGTTCCTGCCACCGCACCGTCGCCGACCGAACCGGAGCGAAGCGATCCCGACGTGCTCGTCGATGCGCTTCAGCCCGATTTCAATCTCGCCGCGCTGCCGACGACACTGCGAATGCCCGCGGGCAAGTGGGCGTTTCGCGTCACGCACCGGTTCACACGCAATCTCGGCCTCGGCGATTTCGGGGATGCCGCTTCCAATCTGTTCGGCCTCGATGGCGGATCACAGGTGGGGCTGGAGGTTCGCTTCGGCCTCCGACGCGGCACACAGTTCGGCATTCACCGCACCAGCGATCGGTCGATCCAGCTGTTTGGCCAGCACAGCATCCTCAACGAGCGTGATGGCGGTCCCTTCGGTCTCGACGCGATCGCCACGCTCGAGGGCGAAGACAACCTGTCGGAGCACTACAAGAGCGCGCTCGGAGTGGCGGCATCGAAACGCGTCGGACGCATCGCCGCGCTCTACGCCGAGCCGCTCGTCGTGCTGAACGCGAACGGCCCCGGCGTTGGCGACGAGCACACGGTCATGATCGGTCTCGGCGGTCGGTTCCGCGTACGGCCGTCGATGTACCTTCTCGCCGAATACACCCCTCGGCTGGCTGGCTACGGGCCGTTAGCCGATCAGATCACGTTCGCGATCGAGAGCCGCGCCGGCGGACATCTGTTCCAGATCAACGTCGGCAACGGCTTCGGCACGACGTTCGGACAGCTCGCCGGCGGCGGCATCGCATACGACCAGTGGTTTCTCGGCTTCAACTTGTCGCGGAAGTTCTTCCGATGAATTCCGCATTGTTCTGGGCTCTGAAGGAGATCGTATGAGACGCACTGGCGGTCGGATGACGGGTCAGGTCCTGGCGGCAGGATGGCTGGTGGGGCTCGCCGCCTGCGGAGGCGGGGACGGCAGCACGCCGACAAGCCCAGGTAGCAACCCTGGACCGAGCGGCGCGACGATCACGATTGCCGAGGGCCGCGTGACACCTGCCTCGGTCACCATCAATGTTGGCCAGAGCGTGACGTTCGTCAATAACAACGGACGGGGCCACAACGTGACCTCGGACCCGCATCCGAACCACACCGACTGTCCGGCCATCAATGCCGTCGGCAACATGACCAACGGCCAGACCCGCCTGACCAACGCACTGACTACCGCACGCACGTGCGGCTTTCACAACCACGACGACCCCGACAATGCCAACTTCCGCGGGTCCATCATCATCCGCTGACGCGCGCGTCATCGTACGCGCGCCATCAGCAGTACGGACCGGTGCAGGGCGGTGGCGCTGCTGCACCGGCGCTGACGGCTCCCACCATCGCGGTGTGCAGGGCGCAGTGGTAATTCGTGCCGGTCGCCGGCATCGTCACCACGCGGCTGGTCGCTCCAGGCGCGATGTCCCCTGTATCGAGAGTGCCGTCATTCAGGAGGACGCGGTGCACCACGGCGTCGGTGTTGCGGAATACGACTGCCCTGCCGGCCACGGACGCAGGGTTGGGCGAGAACGACTGGTTGCCCCGTTCACCCACGATCGTGATGGTCACCGGCCCTGTATCAGTGGGGCCCGGAGTGACCGGGGTGCTGCCGCCGCCGCACCCGGAGACGGCCGCAAGTGCTATCGGAAGTATCGCCGTCAAAGCCAGAGCGCGCATTGAAGACCTCCATGCAATCGATGTCGGAGGTCACGGTGGCAAGCTCCATACCGCTACAAAGGCGCCGGATTTTCGATGTCTCTGTCGTCCGTGCTTCCGCCGGACGTAAGTGCTTACGGGTTCCGTCGCTTTGTCAGCCGGGTGCGGGAGCGGCCAGATCGCCGGTGCCGACTACGATCCCGCCAGTCGTCCCATTTCACGTGCGGTCGGCGCGCAACCGCCTACACTGTCGTCATGAGACGAGCGCTTTTGGCGATCGTCGCGTTCGGTGCGATGGCCTGGGCGGCCGCCGCGGCGCAGAGTCCAGCCGCCGAGCATCTCGCGCGACAGATTGCACAGACGGGCGCCGATGCCGGGCGCGTGATACCGCAGGACCAGCGCACGGGCGCGCAGGCTCGCCTCGGTCGCGCGAAAGCGGCGCTCGAGGCCGGCCGCCTGCATCTCGCGCTCTACGAGCTCGAAGGTGTGTTCGTGTTGGCGCACGCCTCTTCGTTCGCCAACGAATCGGCCGCGGTGAAGACGACCGATAGCTTCATGGCCAGGTGGAAGTCCGAGGGAGAGCCAAAGCCGCGCGCCAGTGCCGAAGCGGATGCCCCTGCATTGATTCGCGCGCTCGTTGCCTCGGCCGCCCGCCGCGCGCCAGTCACCTATCGTGCCGCGCTCCCGTACGGCCAGGACGCCGGTGTTGAAGCCGGGATGTATTACCTGGGTGAATCGCGTGCGCTCTCGGCGTTCGCCGATTTCGCCCGCACCATTCCGTGGATCCGGTCTGGCACTCCCGCACCGATTCGCTCGGTCGATTCGGAGATCCAGGCGTTCGACGCCGAAGTCACGAACGCGTACGAACGCATGACCCCCGCCCAACACCCGACCTATATCGTGGTCAGCGTGCTGATCAAACGGTCGCGGGCGCTGAACGACGCAGGTGACCACGCCGGTGCGTTGTTCGAGTACCTGCTGGCGCGCCTGCGTTTCGCGCCGCTGCGTCGAGCCGGGGACGAATCGACTGGCGGCGATGCCCTCGCCGCGGCCGCCTCCCGCCTGACCTCCGATGTGGACCACTCGATCGCACGTGTCTTCGTCGAGATGGCGGAAGCAGGGCTTGCGAGTGAGGATTCGACGCGGCGGCGACATGCGGCAGATATCGTTGGCGACGTCCTCCCCGCGTATCACGCCGCCCTCCGGCCGGAGACGAGAAGCACGACGACTACGGTAGATCCAGCCGTCACGATCACGCTCGTGCGCTGGCCGTTCACTTGAAACGTCTCCGACCCAGCAAGTTTGCTGGTCAAGGACGTGGCGGCGGAATTCAAGGGACGCGTGCGGGTGAAGATCGAAGACTATGGGAACTCGGAACTCGCCACGCGTTTCGGGGTGCGACGCTATCCGGTCGTGTTCGTGGACGACGTGCTGATGGCACGGCCCAAGGACTTCGGTTTCGCGGGGCCTGAGGATATCAGCGGCGGGCTCTACTTACCCTGGCGGGAGCCGGCCAATCAACAACGGTTCAAGGACGACTTGCGGCGCGCGTTGACGCGGCGGCTCGCGGGCGAGCGCGTGACCGGACTGAACCTCGCCGACGTCACAACCGCCGACGTCTCGCTCGACGGCCCGCCACAGCTGCCGCAGGGGGCGCTGACAAGCATCGCCGGCCGGCCGCTGGTCCGTGGCTTCGCTGAGAATCGCGTCGTGGTGGTCGAGTTGTGGGCGACCTGGTGTCCGCCGTGCCGCTCCACACTCGAGCATCTCAACGACGTTCAGCGCACCTACGAGAAGGACCTCTCTGTCGTCGCCATCGCGGTCGACTCGCCACGCGAAGACGTGATGCGGATGTCGGCCGCCGTGAAGCCGTCCTATAGCGTGGTCTTCGGCACCGAGGAGATCGTCAAGGCGTTCGGCGCCGTCGCCGCCGTTCCGAAAATCCTCGTCTTCGATCGCGCCGGGGCCCTGCGACGCGTGATTCACGGCGCGCCGCCAGACCTGCACAAGCAGTTGGATGCGGCGATCAAGGACGCGCTGCGGAAGTGACGCCTCGGCCGCGGGCATTCAATCGCGTGGCTGCCGCGCCGTGCTACGCGCCGCCCGTGACCGCAATGCCCCGCGCGCCGACGTCGATCCCCACGGTCTGCAGCAGCGAACGGATCACGCGGCTGAAGGTCACCTCACCGTTGCACTCCGCGCAGCGGATGTCGACCGCGAACTCGTAGCCATCGGCCACCCGGGTCAGGTGCTGCACCCGGTACTCGAGGTGCGAGTTCTTGCTGCACGCATTGCAGACGAGGTCCGGGAACTGCACCGGGATCGCGCGACGCGCCACGTCGAACACTCGACCGCACGTCTCGCATCGCCCGTCGACGTCGTACTCTACGTCCAGCGTGCCGCTCGCGATCCAGCCATCGGCTTTGGCGGTGAGCGACGTGATCCGCACGGCTTCGGTAAGGGCGACGTGGTCGGACTGGCAATGCGGGCTCGTGCAGCGGACGTCGGCCAGCTGCGGGTCCGCAGCGGTCGTGGGCGGCAGCGGCTGGCCCTTGGCCGGCGCCGGCGGTGCGGCTACGGCGCCGCCGCGCGGTGGTTGGGCAGGGCGATCCCGTGTCGAGAGCTCCCGGACGACAGCCATTACGCCCTCGGCGACGTTGAGCGAGGCCTCGTCACGGTCGTCCCAGCGGGTGAGGGGCCTGGCATCAGTGGGCAGTGCCTTCAGATGGGCGAAGGGAGCCGACTCCCATCCGCACGGGCGGAGGATGATCGGAATGACCCGGGCGAAGCCGTCCGCGTGACGGCGCAGCGCCTCGGTCATTTCTACGTTGTAGCAATAGTCGGAGCTGAAGAAGTCCGGGCTCACGCAGAGCAGGACGAGGTCGGCGCGCTCCAGGTGCGTATCGATCTCGCCCGCGAACGCCGCCCCCGCAGGAATCTCCCGATCGTGCCACCACCGGATCGCGTGTTGCCGGTCATATACGACCAGCTGCCTGCGCAGGTCGCCGACCAGCCCTTCGTCCTCGTGGGCGTATGAGCAAAAGATCTCGATGGGTCGCTGCATACGTGTCCCTGGGGTCCCCGCGTGCGGCCGCGCCAGAGGAGGTACGACGTCAGCAAGGACGCGGATATTCTAGTCCCAGGAGCGGGCCAGATCGCCGGCGCCGACTATCGATCCTGGATCCTGAGCGGGACATACGCGGTCGAACGCTGTCCCCCGGCTTCCGCCTCGACCCCGATCAGGTACTCGCCCCGCGCGATCGATTGCAGCGGCAGGTCGAGCAGCCAGCCCGCCGGGGTGCGCGTGAATGGCAGATCGGTGAGGCGCTTGCCGCGGCGGTCGATCAGGCCAACCGACATCGAAGCGGTGGCCGCGAGCTGCCCTTCGACGACAATCCGCATCAGGATCCGTTCGCTCCTGGAGAACTCTCGACCCGGGTACGCTGCCGGAGGCGTATCGCTGTGAACGCGCTTCAGGTCGGCCGGCGTGCGCACGACCCAGAGTGCGGGGGCGGCGACCGACAGCGCCGGTGACGGCGTTGCCGGGACGAGGACCGTCGCGACTTCGCCGGGCTGCTCCTCTGAATCCGGTCGGGGGACCCGGACGAGCCCGGTGAACGCTGCGTCGATTGGCGCGGGGAGTTCCGCCTGTTTTGTCGCCTCGCGAGCGGCCACTATCTGGGCGGCGTCGGGCGCGTGATACCCGTTGCGCGCGCGGACCTGCAGCCCGCTGCCTTTGACCTTCACGTCAATCTTGTGGAACTTGCCGTCTTGCTGGAGGGGAGACGGCTCGTAGCCGAGCAGGTACGATGCACTCGACTGCGTGACCGCGCGGCGGAAGGCGACCGCAGGGGAGTTGGTCACGACTGACTCGCCGCCCGTCCCATAGGCGATGCTGGCCAGCAACCCGGTGCGGAAATTGGACCGGCCGACCTCGAGCCCCCGCGGATTGATCGAGTAGATCGCCACGTTCGCGGCGTTGGCCTCCCTCATCACGTCCATCGCCCAGGTGTTGGTGTCACGGCCCAGCCCGAATTCCTGGCTGAGATACACGACCGTCTTGCGTCCCTCGCGCAGCGCGCCGAGGTGGGCGATCGCCGATTTCAGCGCCGTCAGCGAGACTTGCTCGCGCACGAACGGCACACTCGCCTGGCTAAAGTGATTCTCCTCGGCCCCATTGCGCGGGATCAGCACCCCCTGGCGGCCACGCAGCGCGCGGATCTGGTTGGCGAGGCGATAGCGGTCGCGCGAAAACTCCAGATGACTCATGGGCGTCCAGGGATCCATGATGGCCACGAAATCCGTCGGATTCACCATCGTCCGCACGAACCCCGTCAGCTCGTCGCGCAGGAACGCGTCCTGTTGATTCGGCAGGATGTGATACTCATCCCAGAAGACGAGGAACAGGCGGACGTCGTCGCGCGCGAGCTGATCGTTCCGGCCGTCGCGTGAACCGATCGTCATCGTCAGGTCTTCGTCGGGGCCGTATGCGCCGGTGAACTCCATGAACTGGAACGCCTGGACCTTCTGGGGAACGCCGTCCTCGAGCACGGTGAAGTCATCCGCCGCGAGATTGGGGAGCGGCTTGCCGCTGCGATCGAGGACCGTGACGTCGACGCGCACGAGCTCAGCGCGCGTGCGGAAGGTGGGCTGCTGAGGCGCCTGCTGTGCCAGCAGACCGGCCGGGGGCTGCTGGGCCAGCAGACCGGCCGCCAACACCGCCGCCACGAGGAGGACGCGCGGATCCATGGTTGATTATAGGCGCGTGTCTGAGGGATGCCGGTAGCGCCCGCGCAGGTCCGCGGAGATTACCGCGCCGTGACCTTCACCCCTTCGACGACGGCGTCGCTGGGATAGACGATGATGCGCTCGCCGCCGGAAAGACCGCCGGTCACCTCCGCCTCGAGGCCGCTACGCTGGCCGATCTGGACCACGCGGGCGGCCGCGCGATCGTTCTCCACGACGTACACCGCCCAGTCACTCCCTTTGCGGAACAGGCTACTCACCGGCACCTTGACGACGTTCTCCACCGCGTGGACGATGATGCGGACTTCAACGCGGTAGCCGTCGCCGATGGGGGGGCGCCTGTCGGCGGGATCGGCGAAGTCGATGATCGTGTTGACGCGCTGCTCCTCGACCCCGAGCGCGGAGATCTTGGTGAACCCCGACGGCTCGACGAGGCGCACGCGGCCGTGCAGCGGCTGGTCGCCTCCCCACTGCTCGATCAGCACCGGCTGACCGGGGCGCACCCGGACGGCGGCACTCGACAGCAGGTCGGCGACGATCTCGAGGTCCTGAACGTTTCCTACCTCGATGAGCGGCTGCCCTGTCGGCACCACGGTTTCGCTCTCCTGGATCAACCGCATGACGACGCCGTCCACCGGTGAATAGAGCGGGATGGCGCGGGCCTGCCCCGGGCGGCTCTGCGAGAGGCTGGCGCGCGCCATTTCCAGCTGGTGCTGCGCGGTGCTCACCGCGAACTCGGCGGACTGCATCGCACGCGCCAGCGTCTCGGCCTGCTGCTCGGCGCTCTCGACCTCGCGGCGCGCCACCACCTTCTGGTCCACGAGCTGGCGCAGCCGCTTCACATCCGACTGGGCGAAGGTGAGCTGGGCGCGGACCCGCTCCCGGTCCGAACGGGCGCCGCCGAGCGCCGACTCCGCGGCGCGCGCCCGCGCCTCGAGCTCGGCTCGCGTCCGCACGTCGAGCAGCGCGGGATCGGTCGCCTGGAACAGCGCGACGATCGTCTTACCCGCCACTACCGGGTCCCCCGGTTGGAGCTCGATGCGCGTCATCTTCCCGGGCAGCGGGGCCGACACGACGAAGCGGTCGCGCACCCGCGTGCGACCCTCCTCGTTCACCGTGGCCTGCAGGTCGCCGCGCCCCACCTCAGCGAAGTCCGCCGGCACGGCTCCGGGCCTGAAGGCCCAGACGCCGATTGCCGCCACCGTCGCGACCACCAGCAGAATCTTGATCCAGCGTTTCATAATCCCAGCTACCAATCCTCAGCACGTGGCACGTCGCACGTTCTATTCCCGCGTCTTCAGCACTCCCACCAGATCCAGGTGATCGAGCCGACGCCGTACCGCCAGGCCCGACAGCGTGGCAGCGACAATCACCGACGCGGCGGCGAAGGCAAACGTCCGGCTCGTCACCACGAGCGGAAAGCGATAGAGCTCCGTGTTGAACGCCGCCACCAGCGCCGCCGCGCAGAGATATCCCACCAGCAGGCCGACCGGAATGGCGGCGATCGTGACCACGGCCAGCTCCCCGAGGAGGATGAACGAGATCTCGCCGCGCGTGAACCCGAGCACCCGCAGGCTGGCCAGCTCACGGCTGCGTTCCGAGAACGACACGCGCGCCGCGTTGTAGACGACCCCGCCGGCGATCACGCCGGAGAACAACAGGTTGAAGAAGATCATGACGTAAAACGTCTCGCCGAGCGTCTTGTTGAAGCTGTTGATCGACGTGCGCTTCAGCCCGACGCCGGCGACCGCCGGAATGTCCTTCAGTCGCGCGTAGAGCGCGTCGGTCAGCGCCGGATCGACCTTGAGGAATGCGCCGGTAAGCGTGTCCCCTTCGCCCGCGAGCCGCCGGAGCGCGTCGATCTCCATGTAGGCCGACGTGCCCATGTATTCCTCGACGATCCCCGAGACGCGCACGACCTGCGTGCGCCGCCGGCCGTCGAGCACCTCGACGAGGATCTCGTCCCCCACCTGCGCGTCGAGCACCTGTGAAAGCTTCAGCGAGAGCACCAGGCCGGCAGGGGGCAGGCGCAGGTCGGTGCCGTTCACGTCGACGACGCGGTTCAGGTCCGGCTGCGCGACGAGCCCCTGCACCGAGACGATCCGCGCATGCTGCGCCGAGCGCAGCCGCGCGGGGAGGGCACGGGTCGGCTCGGCATGCATCACGCCAGGCAGCCGTCCGATTTCGTAGAGCGAGCGCCCCGACGCCGGCAGCACGAAGTTCACCGTCACGTCCTGACGCTGGACGACGAAGAACTGCTGCTCCATCAGCACGCTGATCGAATCCAGGAAGAACGTCCCGAGGATCAGCAGTGCGACCGCAGCGGCGATCCCGCTCACCGAGGTTGCCGCGCGCACCGGGTGACCGCCGACGTTGCGCAGGATCATCCGCACCGGCGCCGACAGGAACCGCGCCAGGCCCATCCGCTCCAGCACGCTGCGGCCGTAGTGCGGCGGCGCCTCGGGCCGCATCGCTTCAGCGGGCGGCAGCGCCGCCACCCGGCGCACGGCGTTGAGCGCACCGAGACCGGCGGCGGCAAACGACACCAGCACGCCGCCGACGACAACGTTCGGCGGCATGTGGTACATCAGCGTCGGGAAACGGAAGAACTCGTTGTACATCGACGTCATCGCCGAGCCGAGCCCCGCGCCGGCGAACACGCCGATCACCGCGCCGGCCGCGCCAATCACCAGGCTCAGCTTGCCGTAGTGCCACGACAACTCGCCGTTGGTGTAGCCGAGCGCCTTCAGCGCGGCGATCTGCTCGCGCTGCACCGAGACGATGCGCGTGAGCACGACGTTGAGCAGGAACGCCGCGACCAGCAGGAAGACGATGGGCAGGATCAGCCCGACGCTCTGCAGCTGGCGCAGTTCGTTGTCCAGGTACCAGTGCGACGTCTGCAGGCTGCGTGGATAGGCGCCGAGCCCGCCGTAGGGATCGATCAGCCCGTCCAGGCGGGCGATGATGTCGGCCTCCGACGCGCCGGGCGCCCGCGTGACGGCGACATGGTTGAAGCCCCCCTCCATGTCGAAGGCGGCCGACAGGCTACGGCCGTCCATCCAGACGATGGCAAAGCGGGAGTCGTCCGGCACCAGCTCCCCGGGGCGGACGGTGTAGATGTACTCAGGAGACAGGCCGATGCCGACGATCTCCAGGTCCCGTCGTCGTCCGTTGATCACGGCGCCGACGGTGTCGCCGGGCACCAGCTCGCGGGAGGTCGCGAACGCTTCGCTGACGACCACCTCGTCGCTGCGGCCCGGTGCGGGATAGCGCCCGCGGCGGAGAAAGAGATCGTTGAGCGACGGCGCGCGCGGGATCTCGATGCCGATGAGCCGCGCGCTGGCCGGTTCGGTCAGTCCCTCGACGTCGAGCGAGACGTCGACCACGACGCGCGCTTCGACCCGGGCGACGCCGGGGATCGCGGCGATGCGATCGCGCACATAGAGAGGCGAGCGGGTCAGGCCGGCGAAGACGTCCGCGAAGCGATAGCGTTCGTAATACGCCGCCTGCGTTGCGCGCAGCGACGCGAAGGTGCTCAGGTACATGATGAACATCGCGACGCCGGCGCCGATGACCAACGCGATGGCGAACGCCTGCCCCTTGAGGGACCAGATGTCGCGCAGGAGCTTGCGGTCGAGCGGCCTCACCATGACAGCGCCCCGGCGCGCACTTTCTGGTCGTTCGTCCGGTCGCTGATGATGCGGCCGTCCGAGAGCGACACGACGCGGTCTGCCATGGCCGACACGGCCGCGTTGTGCGTGATGACCACCGTCGTCGTCCCGAGTTCCTCGTTCACCTGCTGGATCGCTTCGAGCACCAGGATCCCGGTGGCGATGTCGAGCGCGCCGGTCGGCTCGTCGCACAGCAGCACGTCGGGCCGCTTGGCGACCGCGCGCGCGATCGCGACCCGCTGCTGCTCGCCGCCGGAGAGCTGCGAGGGAAAGTGATCCAGCCGCGATGTGAGGTTGACGAGCGCCAGCGCCTCTTCCGGCTTCATCGGATCGTCGACGATGTCGGTGACGAGGGCCACGTTTTCGCGCGCCGTGAGGCTGGGGATCAGGTTGTAGAACTGGAAGACGAACCCCACGTGCTTCCGCCGGTACATCGTCAGGGCGCGCTCGCCCGCGGTGGTCAGGTTCTGGCCGCGGTAGGTGACCGTGCCGGAGGAGGGAACGTCCAGGCCGCCGAGGATATTGAGCAGCGTCGACTTGCCGCTGCCCGACGGCCCGAGGAGCACGACGAACTCCGATTCGCGCAGCTCCAGGCTGACGCCGCGCAACGCGGGCACCTCCACTTCACCCATGTGGTAGATCTTCGTGATATCACGCGCGGCGAAGACGGAAGTCTGCATGTCTGTCGCGGCCATCGGGGATACAGCAACTGTATCTCCGACAGGGTGGAATGGGGAGCGACGCGCTCGCGCAACTTCCAACAACCAACTACCAACTTCAAAAATGGAGCAACCGACTAAAGCGAAAGGCCGCCTGCGCGAAGCGCATGGCGGCCTTTTGGTAGTTGGAAGTTGGTAGTTGGGCGTTGACCGTCCGTGTCGGCCTACTTGCCTGACAGTCGGCGCGCTATGGCGGCGGCGATCTGCTGCTGCTCCGGTGTCAACCCGGCCCCGCGCGGCTCGAGCGGCTCCGGGGCGTCGTCCGGGAACCGATACCGGCTGTCGGTGCCGTCCTTCTGCTGGATCATGACTTTGAACACGCCCGGGGCGCGGAAGTCCTCGACCCACGAGAGAAACTGGTCCACGCGGTTGGCTCGCCGCGCCCGCTCGGGCACCGCGTCGAGCGAGACCGGCGTCCCGGACTGCAGCGCCTTCTGCGATCCGAAGTACAGCGTGCGCAGACCGGCCTGTCTTCCCTCCACGTCCAGCAGGCTGAAGTTGACGTCAGTGGTGAGATCGTTCAGCGTCGGGTGGTCGTAGGGGTTCGACGTCTCGACGTCATCGACCGAATCGTTGTTCTCGTTGATCTCGGCACCGGCGGCGCGATGCGCCGGCCCATACGTCCGCAGGTGCTTCGATCCGTCGTTGCTCAGGATGCCGTCCCACGTGGCGCCGTAGTCGATGGTGACGACGTAGCCGGCGGCAAGGATCTGCCCGGCGCCCTGGATCATCTTCTCGACGCCCAGGTTGACGTAGGTGAGGATGCCCTCCTTGTCGCGGGCGAGGACGTCGGCGTAGGTCTTCGCGTAGCGGCGCAGGTGGACCGCCAGTTCCGGGATAGCGGTGACCGGCACGTAGATCTCGTGAAATTCGAGCGAGCGGGCCACCGACTCGTACTCGGTCCCCGTGACGGTGGCTTCGAGCAGCGTGGTGAAGGTGTTCTTCGTGAGGTAGACGGTGGTCGAGCCGGCGCCCCGCAGGAAGGTCTTGTCGATCGCCGCGTCTCCCGCCTCGATCTGCGCTGCCAGTCCCGGGGAGACCAGCGGCCGGATCCGTCGCCACGACGATTCCGACAGGCTCGGGGCGACGAATGCGACTTCAGGGGCGCCGGTGGTGGTGAGAATCACCTTGTGCACGCTGAAGGCGTCCGGCAGCTCGTTGGAAAGCATCACCCCTTTCAGGCTGCCCGGCTTGATCGTCGCCGTCAGGTCGGTGGCATCGGCGACACGCGCATCGAAACGTGCGCCGAAGCGCTGATTGCGCTCCTTCTGTATCCGGCTGAGCGCGGGCGAGCGGTCGTAGCAGACATACACCGCCTGCTTCGCGAACTCGGCCCATCCCTCACGTGCGCCGGCCTGCGACTGGATGTACTCGAGGATGGATTCGGCCAGCGCGCCATCACCGGCGCCGAACTCTCCGATCGTGAAGGTGTCCTTCTGGCCAAGCGTACGCGCCTGGCGCATCCCGTCCCACATCTTGAAGAGATGCTCGGCGACCATGTGGCCGAAGACCGGCGCCAGCACGATCGGGAAGGTCTGGTAGTCGTCGTTGAAGCTCACCCGTCCGCTCGCGTAGTAGCCGAACTTCGGGTGGAACATCACCATGTCGTGGTAGTCGTGGAACGCGGGGAAGAAGTCCCGGACCCTGCCGGCACTGGCCGGATCGATGGCGAGCTCGCGGTAGATCTCGTGGGGATTGCGGACACGACGGCTGGGCGCCTGCCCGGCATCGAGGACCCCGGATGCAGCGACCAGCATCAGCAGGACGAGGAGACGTTGGGCGGCGGTTTTCATGGGTCGAGACAGCTTACTTCACCGCCAGCGGCGAGCCGCCCGAGGCTCGCGCAACTTCCAACGTATTCGGTTAGCGGGATGAGCCTGTGGCCTTCGGCATCCGTGTGTGGATCGCGGGACGGCCGGGACGCAGGGCCGCGTACCCGCCGCACGCTCATCACGAACATAAAAGGATCGAGCCGTTGCGTCGTCGTGTCGTCGTGTGCTGCCGCAGGCATTCTCGTTCCGTCGTGACCCGCTAAACAGAGACCTTCCAACTTCCAAAGTCCAACTTCCAATCAGAAGCCAAGTGCACAACGAAAAAAGGCCACCAGCGCGAAGCGCGTGGTGGCCTTTTGGTAGTCGGAAGTTGGAGCTTGGTAGTTGACTCGGCCGCTTACTTCCCCGCGGCCATAGACGAGAGAAACTCGCCGTTGTTCTTGGTCTTGCCCATCTTCGACAGCAGCAACTCCATCGCCTCGACCGGCGACAGGGGAGTCAGCACCTTGCGGAGGACCCAGACCCGATTGAGGTCGTCCTTCGGCAGCAGCAGTTCTTCCTTACGGGTGCCGCTCTTCTGGATGTCGATCGCGGGGAACACGCGGCGGTCGGCGAGCTTCCGATCCAGGTGGATTTCGGAGTTGCCGGTGCCCTTGAACTCTTCGAAGATGACTTCGTCCATGCGCGAGCCGGTGTCGATCAGCGCGGTCGCGATGATGGTCAGCGATCCACCTTCTTCGATGTTGCGCGCCGCGCCGAAGAAGCGCTTCGGACGCTGCAGCGCGTTGCTGTCCACGCCGCCTGACAGGACCTTGCCGGACGGCGGCACGATCGTGTTGTAGGCACGCGCCAGACGCGTCACCGAGTCGAGCAGAATGACGACGTCCTTCTTGTGCTCGACGAGGCGCTTGGCCTTTTCGATGACCATCTCGGCGACCTGGACGTGGCGGGTGGCGGGCTCGTCGAACGTCGACGAGATGACCTCTCCCTTGACCGAGCGCTGCATGTCGGTGACTTCTTCGGGCCGCTCGTCGATGAGCAGCACGATCAGGTAGACCTCGGGATGATTGGCCGTGATGCTGTTGGCAATGCTCTGCAGCAGCATCGTCTTGCCGGTGCGCGGCGGCGCCACGATCAGGCCGCGCTGACCCTTGCCGAGCGGCGTCATGAGATCCATGACCCGGCCGGAGAGATTGTCGGTGATGCCGGTTTCGAGGTTGATGCGCTCCTGCGGATAGAGCGGCGTCAGGTTCTCGAAGAAGATCTTTTCGCGGACCTTCTCGGGTGGTTCGAAGTTGACGGCTTCGACTTTGATCAGCGCGAAGTAGCGTTCGCCGTCCTTCGGCGGACGGATCTGGCCCGACACCGTGTCGCCGGTGTGGAGATCGAACTTCCGCACCTGCGACGGCGACACGTAGATGTCGTCGGGGCCGGGGAGGTAGTTGTAGTCGGGAGCGCGGAGGAAGCCGAAGCCGTCAGGCAGGGTTTCGAGGACGCCTTCGGAGAAGAGCAGGCCGCTCTTCTCGGCGCGCGAGCGGAGGATCTCGAAGATCAACTCCTGCTTGCGCAACCCGGAGGCGCCGGGGACGTCGAGCTGTTTGGCGACCTTGGTCAGCTCCGTGACGCTCATTTCCTTGAGCGTCGAGAGCTCGACGACCGGCATGTCGCTCTTCTCGGTCTTGACCGCGGCGCCGCCGCCTCCGCCGGCCTTTTCAGGCCTGCTCGGGGCGCTCGGCAGTGCTCACGTCGTTGTTCCCTCGGTTTCCGCCTTGCCCTTGCGGTCCGCGCCCCTGCCCAGTCTTGCTATCGTTGTCCACAGCGTTTCCAATCCTTCGCCGCGCTCGGCTGATACCGGCAGCGCGGGTTTTCCAAAGATCCGTTCGAGTTCCCGCAGATTTCGCGTGCGTTCTGCACGCGAGAGTTTGTCGATCTTCGTCGCCACGACGAACGGCTCGACGCCGGCCGTTCGCAGCCACGTGTATGCCTGGAGGTCCGATTCCAGCCCCGGGTGCCTGGAATCCACCAGCAAAAACGTAATGGGGACCGTGATCTTCTCGGCCGCCTCCGCCCGGGAGAATGTGGCCGTGCCCATCTCGCGGAAATACGCTTCCGCGACGCCCGCCAGTTCCTGCGCCGCGTCGGCACCGCCCCTCGCGTATCCGTAGCCGGGGAGGTCGACGAGGTAGAGATTCCAGCGCCCCGGTCCACCGCCTTCGGCCGTGATCCGGAAGATGTTTGCCAGCCGCGTCTTGCCGGGGGCCGCGCTGGTGCGGGCCACCTGGCGTCGCAGCAACGCGTTGATCAGCGTCGACTTGCCGACGTTCGACCGGCCCGCCATCACGATCTGCGGCAGCCCGTCACGCGGGATCCCCGCGGAGGTGCCGCCCGCGGCAGCACTCGTAACGAAATCTGCGGAGATGATTTTCAAATTACCGGGGGTCGCAGTAAAGGGGAAATGGAGAAAGAATCTACCATTTTCCATCCGGCCGCGCCCTTCAGCGGCCTGTTAGTGCGTAATGGTGTCGTCCAGAACGGTAGGCTGCACTGCGGTTTCAGTCGCCGCCACACCGACCCGAATCAGCGGTTCGGCCAGCGCGATCTTCAGCACTTCATCCATGTTGTCGACCAGATACAGGTCGAGCGCATCCAGCACGTTCTTCGGGATGTCGGCGAGATCCTTCTCGTTGTCTTTCGGCAGGATGATCGTCTTCAGCCCGGCGCGGTGCGCCGCGAGGACCTTCTCCTTCACGCCGCCGATCGGGAGCACCTTGCCGCGCAGGGTGATCTCACCGGTCATCGCGACGTCCTTGCGGACCGGCAACTTCGCCAGCGCGGAGACCAGCGTGGTCGCGAGCGTGATACCGGCGGACGGTCCGTCCTTCGGGATCGCGCCCTCGGGAATGTGGACGTGGACGTCGGTGGTGCGGTTGAAGTTCTTCGGGATCCCGAACTCGTCGGTCTTGGCGCGCACGTAGCTCATCGCCGCCTGTGCCGATTCCTGCATGACGTCACCGAGCTTGCCGGTGAGCGTCAGCTTGCCCTTGCCCTGACATCAGCGTGGCTTCGATCACGAGGATCTCGCCGCCGACTTCCGTCCACGCCAGGCCGGTCGTGACGCCGATCTCGTTCTTCTCTTCGGCGAGCGTCGGCCGGAAGCGTGGCACCCCGAGGTACTCGGTGACCTTCGCGGCGCTGATCTCTTCCTTGAATGCCGCACCCTGCACGACGACCTGGCGGGCAACCTTCCGGCAGATCGAGTTGATCTCGCGTTCGAGGTTGCGGACGCCGGCCTCACGCGTATAGCGCTGGATGATCGTCTGGTAGGCCTCGTCGAGGACGGTGACGTTCTCCGGCGTCAGGCCGTTGCCCTCGATCGCCTTCGGGCCGAGGAAGCGCTTGGCGATCTCGACCTTCTCCTGCTCGGTGTAGCCGGCCAGCTGCAGCACTTCCATGCGATCGCGCAATGCCTGCGGGATCGTGTGCAGCACGTTCGCCGTGCAGATGAACATGACGTTCGACAGGTCGTACTCGACATCGAGGTAGTGATCGAGGAACGCGTTGTTCTGTTCCGGGTCGAGCACCTCGAGGAGCGCCGCTGACGGATCGCCGCGGAAGTCCATCGACATCTTGTCGACTTCGTCGAGCAGGAAGATCGGGTTCTGCGAGCCGGCCTTCTTCATCATCTGGATGATCTGGCCGGGGAACGCGCCGATGTAGGTGCGGCGGTGGCCGCGGATCTCGGCTTCGTCACGCACGCCGCCGAGCGAGAGGCGCACGAACTTGCGGTTCATCGCGCGCGCGATCGACTTCGCGAGCGAGGTCTTGCCGACCCCGGGAGGGCCCGCAAACGTGAGGATCGTCGCCTTCGGCTTCTTCACCAGCGCGCGGACGGCGAGGAACTCGAGGATGCGGTCCTTGATCTTCTCGAGACCGTAGTGGTCTTCGTTGAGGATCGCCTCGGCCTTCTTCAGGTCGCGGCTTTCCTTCGTCTTCTTGTACCAGGGAACGGCGATCAGCCAGTCGAGATAGTTGCGCGAGACCGTCGCCTCGGCCGACATCGGCGGCATCGCCTCGAGACGCTTCAGCTCCTGGACGGCCTTTTCCTTGACCTCCTCCGGCATCCGCGCCTGGTCGATCTTCTTCTTCAGCTCCTCGATCTCGTTGCCCTTTTCGTCCTTGCGGCCCAGTTCCTTCTGGATCGCCTTCATCTTCTCGTTGAGGTAGTACTCCTTCTGGGCCTTCTCCATCTGCTTCTTCACGCGAGACTGGATACGGCGGTCCACCTGGAGCTTGTCGACCTCGGCTTCGAGGATGCCGGCGATGCGGTTCAGACGTTCGATCGGGGAGATGATCTCGAGCAGGTTCTGCTTCTCGTCGACGCCGACCAGCAGGTGCGCGGCGATCGTGTCGGCCAGCTTGTTCGGGTCGTCGACGCGGACGGCCGCGATCATGGCGTCGTAATGCAGGTTGTTCGAGAGCTTCACGTACTGCTCGAACAGCGACACCACGCGGGTCATCGTCGCTTCGGTGTCGCCGCCGGCTTCCTTCGGCTTCGGCACCACCTTCACGACGACGCGGTAGAAGCCCTTGTCTTCCTTCCACTCGATCGCGCGGGCGCGGTCGATCCCTTCGACCAGCAGCTTGATGTTGCCGTCGGGCAGCTTCAGGCTCTGGACGACGTTGGCGAGGCAGCCCATCGTGAAGATGTCGGCCGGTTGCGGATCGTCGATCTGCGCGTCATGCTGCGCCGCGAGGAAGATGCGCTTGTCTTTCAGCAGCGCGTGCTCCAGCGCCCGCACCGACGAGGGCCGGCCGATGACGAAGGGCAGCATCATGTGCGGAAAGACGACGACGTCTCTCAGCGGGACGATCGGGAGGGTTTCGTAGAGTTCCATGGGTTTTGAAGCTTTCAGCTGCCAGCTCTCAGCTTTCAGCAGCTGATGGCTGACAGCTGAGAGCTAACCGGCTTTTTCAATGAGGGTCGTGATGGGCTTTTCTTTGCTCATGACCACCTCGCGGGTGATCACGCATTCGCGGATCTTCTTCTGGCCCGGAAGGTTGTACATCAAGTCGAGCATGAGGTCTTCGATGATCATCCGCAGGCCGCGGGCGCCGATCTTTCGGGCCAGCGCCTGTTCGGCGATCGCGTCGAGGGCATCGTCGGTAAAGCGGAGCTTGACGTTCTCGTACTCGAACAGCTTCTGGTACTGACGCGTGATGGCGTTGCGAGGTTGCGTCAGGATCTGAACGAGGGCCGGGCGATCGAGCTCGTGGAGCGTGCCGAGCACCGGCAGGCGGCCGACGAACTCGGGGATCAGGCCGTAACGGATCAGGTCCTCGGGTTCCACCATCTCGAGCGTCGTGCCGACTTCGCGCTGGGCGAGTGACTTGATGTCGGCCCGGAAGCCGAGCGTCTTCTTGCCCGTCCGCCGCTCGATCTGCTTGTCGAGGCCGACAAAGGCGCCGCCGCAGATGAACAGGATGTTGGTCGTATCGACCTGGAAGAACTCCTGGTGGGGATGCTTGCGGCCGCCCTGTGGCGGGACGTTCGCGACCGTGCCCTCGAGGATCTTCAGGAGCGCCTGCTGGACGCCTTCGCCCGACACATCCCGCGTGATCGAGGGATTTTCGTCCTTGCGGCAGATCTTGTCGACTTCGTCGATGTAGATGATCCCCTGCTGAGCCTTTTCGATGTCGCCGCCGGCCGACTGCAGCAGCTTGAGGATGATGTTCTCGACGTCTTCACCGACGTAGCCGGCCTCGGTGAGGGTGGTCGCGTCGACGATCGTGAAGGGGACCGACAGCAGCTTGGCCAGCGTCTGCGCGAGCAGCGTCTTGCCCGTGCCGGTCGGGCCGATCAGCATGATGTTCGACTTGGTCAGCTCGATGTCGTTGCGGCCGCGCGACTGCTTCTGGATCTCGATGCGCTTGTAGTGGTTGTAGACCGCGACGGCGAGCTTTTTCTTGGTCTGTTCCTGGCCGATGACGTACTCGTCGAGGAACTTCTTGATGTCTTGCGGGACCGGCAGCGAGGAGGACCGGGCGCCGCCGCGCGCCTCGAACTTGTTGTCGTCCGCGATGATGTCGTTGCAGACCTCGACGCACTCATCGCAGATGAAGACCGTCGGGCCCGCGATCAGCTTGCGGACGTCGTTCTGGTCTTTATTGCAGAACGAGCAGCGGAGGATCTCGCCGTCGCCGGACTTTTTTACCATGGGAGAGTGTTATGCCCGTTTGCGGATGACATCATCAATAATACCGTATTCCTTGCCCTGATCAGGTCCCATGATGTAGTCGCGTTCCGTATCATCCTGGATACGCTTCAGGGGCTGCCCGGTGTGGTCCGACAGGATCTGGTTGAGCCGTTCGCGGGTCCGCAGCAGCTCCCGGGCGTGGATATCGATATCGGTCGTCTGCCCTCCCAGGCCCTGTACCCAAGGCTGGTGGATGAGAATACGCGAATTTGGCAGGGAGAACCGCTTGCCCTTGGCCCCGGCGGCCAGCAGGACGGCCGCCACCGAGGCGGCCTGGCCCAGGCAGTAGGTCTGGACGTCCGGCTTGATGAACTGCATGGTGTCGTAAATGGCCATTCCGGCCGTCACGACCCCGCCCGGGCTGTTGATATAGAGCAGGATGTCGCGGTCCGGGTCCTCGGCCTCGAGGAAGAGCAGCTGCGCGATGACCAGGTTGGCGACGTTGTCGTCGATCGGGGTGCCGACGAAAATGATGCCGTCTTTCAACAGGCGCGAAAAGATGTCGTAGGCGCGTTCGCCCCGGTTGGTCTGTTCGACCACCATCGGAATGAGCTGACTGCGTTCGGTCGCCATAACGGGTTCGGTCCTCTTATCGGTCAGATGCGTGTAGCTCTTGAGAGCAGGAAGTCGACAGTGCGCTCGCGCCGGATCCCGGCATAGACCGCGCCCAGCCCGCCGTCCTTTTCGAGCCGGGCCCGAACGGCGGCCGGCGTGCGGTTGGTCCGCTCGGCGTAGCGGGCAATTTCCTCGTCCACATCGGCGTCGCTTGCCGAGATGCTCTCGCGGCGCGAGACTTCGTCGAGCAGCAGGGCGCTCTTGACCGCTTCGACGGCCGCTTCGCGCTGCTTCTCGCGGAATTCCTCCCAGTTGATATTGACCTTCATCGGGTCAACCTTCTGTTCGATCAGGCGGCGCACGAATTCCTCGGTGCGGCGTTCGATCTCGCGGTTCAACAGGGTCGGCGGCACGTCAATCGAGACGCGCTCGGCGATCTGGCGAACCAGCTCGCCGCGGATCTCGCGCTCGTTCTCGTGCATCATCTGGTGCTCGAGATCGGCGCGGATGCGGGTCTTCAGGGCCTCGAGGCTCTCGAACTCCCCGAGGTCCTTGGCAAACTCGTCATCCAGTTCCGGCAGGACGCGCTTGCGTATTGCCTTGATAGACGCGTCGTACTTGACGGTCGTCCCGGCGAGCTCGGCGATCGGGTAATCGGCGGGATAATTCACGTCGAAAGACTTCCGCTCTCCGACGTTCATGCCGGCCAGCGCCTCGTCGAACCCGGGCGGGTTCGCGGCGGCGCCGAGATCCACCGTGACCGACTCGTGCCGGTCGGTCTGGGCCTCGCCGTTCTCGCCGGTCGCGGTCCGCTCGAGATCGAGCTGCACCGAGTCGCCCGTCTCGACCGCGCGATCTTCGACCGACTCATACCGAGCCGACCGCTCGCGCAGGCCCTTGAGCGCGTCATCCACCGCGGCCTCGTCCACGGTGCTGGTCGGGTTCTTGAGCGTGATGGTGGAGTAGTCACCGGGATCGATCGGCGGCACGGTCTCGAAGCTGGCCGTGAACTTCAGCGGCTGGCCTTCCTCCACCACGACATCCTTGATGTCGGGGGTGTCAACCGGCTCGATGCCACGGTCGCGCAGGGCCTCGTCGACCGCCCGCGGAATCAGGCCATGAACGACGTCGTGCAGGATCTGATCGCGAAACCGCTGGCGGACGACCTTGGAGGGCACCTTCCCCGGCCGGAAACCCGGGATCCGGGCCGCCTTGCCGTAGTCGCGCGCGATCTTGTCGATCTCGGCGTCGACGACGGTGCTGTCGATCTCGACGACGAGGTTTTTCTGAGTGTCGGAAACGTCGATGAATTCTGTCTTCATTAAGGTGCTGGCAGGATTTGTGATTGTAAGCGGGGAATGCGAAAGGGGGGAGTCGAACCCCCAAAGCCTTGCGGCTACCGGATCCTAAGTCCGGCGCGTCTGCCAGTTCCGCCACTTTCGCGCCGGACCGGATGCTCTAGCGTAACATCCTTCGCTCCGTTTGCCCATGAGGCCATCGGCGGGCCGTCCAGGGCCTCACCTTTGCAATCGAACCGGCCGTGGCAAGAGCAATGTGGAAAGGGTCGATTGCGTTCGGGCTGGTCAACATCCCGATCGAGCTCTACAGTGCGGTCCGGGACCACCGGCCGAAATTCAGGCTTCTGCACGCCAAAGACGAGTCCCCGGTCAGCTATGAACGCGTCTGCCAGTCCGAAGGCAAACCGGTCGGCTGGGAGGACCTCGTCAAGGGCTTCGAGTACGAGAAGGGCCAGTTCGTCGTCCTCTCAAAGGACGATTTCAAGACTGCCGCCCTGGAGAAGACCAAAACGATCGATATTCTCGACTTCGTGGATCCGGACGAGATCGACGAGCGCTATTTCGAGACGCCCTACTATCTCCAGCCCGGAAAGGGCGCCGACCGCTCTTATGCGCTGCTCCGGGACGCCATCGCCAAGTCCGGTAAGGTCGGGATCGCGAAAATCATCCTGCGCGACGCCCAGCATCTGGCCGCGGTCGAAACGATCAAGGACGGGCTGGTCCTGACGATGATGCGCTTTGCGGATGAGTTGGCTGACCTGTCTGAGTTCAAGTTTCCGGCCGCCAAGGACGTCCGTCCTGGCGAGATGAACATGGCGCTGCAGTTGATCGAGTCACTGAGCGCATCGTGGGAACCCGAGAAATACACGGATGAGTACCGCGACAACCTGATGCGGGTGATCAAGGCCAAGCTGAAGGGCAAGAAGCCTAAGCTACAGGAGCGCGACACGCCGCAGCAGGCCGATGTGGTCGATCTCATGGCCCGGCTTCGCGCCAGCCTGGAGACGAAAGGCGGGACCGGGGCGCGCAAGACGGCGTCCAAGGCCACGAGGAAGCCGGCGCCCCGGAAGAAGCGACGGGCGGCCTAAGCCACAGAAGGCAACACAGAAGGCAACACAGAAGACGACACAGAAGAGGCACAGAAGAAATACAGGCTAAGAATCAGGCAGAAACGCTATCTGGCAGTCGCAACTAACAGGGCACAAGGTCTACTGGTTTTTGTGTTTTGCTGTGTTTCTTCTGTGGCCTGTGTTTCCTTTGTGGCTTGGAGGGATTTGATGTCGACGATACGGGAAGTGGCCGCGATCGATCGAACGGCCGCTGCGGCTTGGTACGGGCGGAACAGGTCGCGTTCGCGCGCGCTGTTCGATCTGATCGATCCGTCCGCCTACTACGCCCGGCCGATCGCGTTGCGGAATCCGATCGTGTTTTACGAAGGGCACCTGCCGGCCTTCAGCATCATCTCGTTCATCAACCGCGGCCTCGGTGAGGAGGGCGTGGATCCACGCCTCGAAAAGCTCTTCGCCCGTGGCATCGATCCAGACAGCGTCGACAGTGCGATACCGCGCAGCGGCGCCAATACGCAGTGGCCGCAGCGCGACGAGGTGCTGGCGTTTGGTCATGCGGCAGATGCGCGGGTCACGCGCGCGATCGGCGAGACGCCGTTCGATGAGTCGCGGCCCGCGATGCGGCGAGGCGAGGCGCTCTACACCGCGCTCGAGCACGAGGCGATGCACCAGGAGACGCTCCTCTATATGTGGCACCGGCTGCCGCATGAACAGAAGGAGCGGCCGCTGTACCTTCCATACGAAGTCAAAGGGGAGCCGCCCGCGGCCGCGACCGTGACGATTCCCGCCGGCGCCGCGACGCTTGGCGCGCGCCGCGACGAGATCAGTGTTCGGGTGGGACAACGAGTTCGACGCGCACACGGTCACGGTGGACGAGTTCGACATCGACCGCCACAGCGTGACCAATGCCGAGTACCTTCCGTTTGTCGAGGCCGGGCACGCCGAGCCGCCGGCGTTCTGGGCCCGCCAGGACGGCGCGTGGTTCTGGCGCGGCATGTTCGCGATGATTCCGCTGCCGCCGGCCTGGCCCGTGTACGTGAGTCAGCAGGACGCGTCGGCCTTCGCGGCGTCGCGCGGACGACGGCTCATGACGGAGGCGGAGTTCCATCGCGCCGCGTACGGCACGCCGTCCGGCGCCGAGCGCTTCTACCCGTGGGGCTCGGAAAGGCCTGACCGTTCGCGCGGGCAGTTCGACTTCGCAAGCTGGGAGCCGGTGCCGGCCGGTTCGCGCCCTGACGGCGCCAGCGCGTGGGGCGTCCACGATCTCGTCGGCAATGGGTGGGAATGGACGTCGTCGATTTTCACGCCGTTCCCGGGGTTCGAGGCGATGCCGTCGTATCCGGAGTACTCGGCCGAGTTCTTTGACGGCCAGCACTACGTCATGAAGGGTGCCTCGGCGGGAACCGCCAGGGAGTTGATTCGTCCGAGCTTCCGCAACTGGTTCCGCCCGGACTATCCCTACGTCTACGCGAAGTTCAGAACGGCCTCCTCACGATGATATTGAAGCCCGCGCTCGACCAGTTGACGGCGCAGTTTGCCGCAGATGTGCGTGCCGACCTGTCGCAGACGCCGAAACAACTGCAGTCCAAGTATCTCTACGACGCTCTCGGCTCGAGTCTGTTCGATGCGATCTGCCGGCTGCCGTGGTATCGCATCACGCGGGCGGAGAGTGCGCTGCTCGCCAGGCATGCCGATGCGATCGTCGCGAGTATCGGCCGCGCCGACGGCACGATCGTCGAACTGGGCTGCGGCAGCGGCGAGAAGCTCGTGCTGCTCGCCGAGGCGCTGCAGGCGCGGGGAGCGTCGGCGCACGTCCACCTCATCGACATTTCGCCGCAGGCGATCGAACACACCGAACAGCGGCTGACGCGGTTGCACCTGTCGGTCGTCGGGTCATCAGTCGACGTACGAGGAGGGCCTTCGCCAGGCCACCGCGGCTCGTCGTGGTGACGGCCGGATGCTGGTGCTGCTGCTCGGATCCAACATCGGCAACTTCGATACCCCGGCGGCACACGCGTTCCTGCGCCGGATCCGCGCGACGGTCTCACCGGGGGATTTCCTGCTGCTCGGCGCCGACCTCGCCAAGCCGGAACGGGAGCTGCTGCTCGCCTACGACGATCCGCTCGGTGTGACGGCGGCGTTCAACAAGAATCTGCTCGTTCGCATCAACAATGAGCTTGGCGGCGACTTCGATCTCGAGGCGTTCGATCACGTCGCGGTCTGGAACGGCGCGGACCAGCGCATCGAGATGCACCTGGTCAGCCGGTTTGCGCAAACCGTCCGCGTCGCCGCCGCCGAGATGACCGTGCCGTTCGAAGCGGGTGAGCGGATCTGGACGGAGAGCTCCTACAAGTACGAGCCGGAGCAGATCCTGGGGATGGGCGCCGATGCGGGTTTCGCGTCGCAGGAACCAGTGGATCGACGGCGACGCCGGCTTCGCACTGACGCTGTTCGCGGCGGTGTAGGCGGAGTCAGATCTTGTTCTTGCACGAGTGTCCGCAAAGGGGACGCAAGAACAACATCTGACCCCTATGCGGCTCGGCGGCTGCTTTCAGCTCCGCCGCCAGGTCGGCGGCGAGCCCCGCCGGCGCCTTCACGATCGCGAGCGCCCCAAACCCGAGGATCCAGCTTTTCAACGCCCAGTCATTGACGACGTTGCAGCGTGAGGTGCAGGGAGCCGTCTGTTCCCTCGGCCAGCTGCTGCGACGGGTGCCACACACGTTCGCGGATGTAGCGAGCGATCTTCGCGCGCAAACACCACTTCGATCTTCTCGGGCGCGCCCTGGTTGACGCCGAGCGAATGCGCGAAGGCGTCCTCGGGTAATTCGAGCGGCTCGAACCGCTCCTCGGTGAGCGAGAGCTGTTCGACGCGGTCGACGGCGAAGGTTCGAAGCTCGCCGTACTCCGGCACCATGCCGATGACGTAGAGCCCGCCCTGGCCGAAGAGGAGCCGATAGGGCTCGAAGACGTAGGTCTTCTCGCGGTTGCTCGAAAACGAGTGATAGCGCATGGTCACGCGCCGATGCTGCATCGTCGCTTCCACGAGTTGCGCCACTTCCTTCGTGCGCGGTTCGGTGGCCTGGGCCCCCGGTTCCGCCTTGGCTTCCATGACGAGCGGCATCCGGTCGAGGAACTGCTTCATCCCCGGCGTGAGCGCGGCCGACAGCTTGTCGAAGGCGCTGCTGACGTCGCGCTGAAAGGGCGTGCCGGACAGGCACTCGACGAGCGTGCGCGAGAAATAGAGCGCGCTCAACTCCGCCAGGGTGAAGCCGGTGTCGTCGAGTCGCTTGAAGGCCTTCTGCTCGAGCGTCCAGTACTTCTTGCCGTCGTGCGTCTCGTCGAAGAGCGGGAAGCCGGCGGTTTGCAGCGCCTCGAGATCGCGCCGGATGGTGCGCGTGGTGACGCCGGTGCGCGCGGCGAGATCGTCGATCGTGACGCGGCGTGACGCTTCGAGCTCTTTGAGGATCGACCACTGGCGGATGACTTCCGCATTTCTCGGCATCTAGGTGACCTGTGAGCGGTTCCGAAGCGCGGCGGCGTCGAAGGCCTGTCGCCGGCGCTCGACGACCCTGCCGAACCACCAGTGTGCCGGGCCCATCAACGCGAAGCCCATCGGTGCGATGAAGACGAGGCGCAGCGGGCCGAACCAGGCAAAGGCCGCAACCGCGACGCCCACGAGCGCCGACAGCGCGTGGTGCCCGGCGACGGCCCGCGCATCGAAGGCGCCCTGCGGCGTCAGCCCGAGCGCGGCGCGGCGCCGGTACGCGTGGAGGTAGAGCGCCGTGAACAGCAGCATCAGGACGCAGAACCCGAGCCCGTACAGGGTCGAGGCGTTCGCCAGTTCGGGCAGCGACATCCCCTTGACCGGATCCACACCCTGCAACCCGAACACCTGGAACATGAAGGCATCGAACATGAACTTGAGCGAGTAGACATAGAGGAGAACGAAAAACAGCAGCGCGCTGTTGAGAACGACGGTGATCCCGTCGGTCAGCGGATAGCGCTCGAAGAAGCTGTCGTGCTCGCTCCAGACCCAAACGAGCAGCGCGAAGCAGCAGGCAAAGGCGGGGATGCCTCGCACCAGCCCCAGCAAGTCCTCGTAACTCCGCGGCACGCTGGACGTGATCACGAGCAGCGTCAGCGCGAAGCCGAACACGGCGTCGCTGAACTCCTCCAGCCGCGAGATCTTGTGCTTCCGCAGACTCAACATGGCTGACCGGGATAATCCCACATCTCCGTCGATTCCGTGGCGATCCGTGAAGTCCGTGATTTCCGTGAGTTATCCGTGTGTTGACCTGCCTTGTCACACCCTCCCTCTACACTGCGTCATACGGCGATCGAGCGGTCGCCGGAGCAGCGAGCCGACTGGCAGCGGCAGCCGTGGGGGTGCCCCGGCGATGATGAGGAGCACCGATGACGCCTTTCGACGGTTCGACGGCACTGAAGCTGGATTTTGGCGGGATGACGACCACCGGGGGCGTGGCGATTGCGCCGGGCGGGCGCGGCCGGGCCGGCCTGCGGCTGGCAAGCCCCGGAGGCGCGCTCCGCGGACCTGATAAATACCGAATTCTCGAGCATCGGCGCCGCCAGGCACAGATCAGGGCACGGCATTTGCTGGAACTCATGGAGGAGGCTCGATAGCCATGGCAAGCTGCACCCACGGGAACGGCCGCGCACTTTGCTTCGAATGCTTCAGGGCGGGGATGGAGCGCACCCGCGCGCGCCGCGCCGCCTGGACGCAACGGGAACTCCCGCTCGAACCGCCGACCGAGTCACGGCGGCGTCCGCTGTCGCAGCAGGAACTCGCGCATCGGCGCCACCTGCTCGAACACCTCGTGCAGGCTGCCGCCAAGGGCGCCTAGAGCCGACTGTCTGGTGCGCGCCCGGCTTCGCGGCCGGGCGCACGTTGCGTCGGCTCAACTCCCAACCTCCAAACTCCAACCTCCAAGGTTCACCCGGACCTACGAGTAGTTCTCTTTTCCATCTTCCCTTTTCCCTCTTCCATCGACATTGACAGCGTAAGTCCCCGCAATATATGGTGGCGAAACATATGGCCCCTGAGAACGAGCTCAAACGCGGCAGCGCGGAACTGATGATTCTGGCCTCCATCGAGGAGCGCGCCCGGCACGGGTACGAGATCGCCAAACTGATCGACGACCGGTCCACCGGGGTGCTTCGCTTTCATGTGGCGTCGCTCTACCCGATGCTCTATCGGATGGAACGCCGCGGCTGGCTCGAAGGGAAGTGGGTGGAAAAGGCCGGTCAGCGCCGAAGGCGGTACTACAAGCTGACGACCGCCGGACGCAAGGTCCTCGGCGAACAGCGCGCCAGCTGGCAGGAACTCCTCTCTGCCCTTCAGCGCGTCACCGGCATCGTCACACCGGAGTAAGTCATGGACTTCCATCGCTACGTCAGAGAGAACCTGCCGGCCCTGACGCTCAGGCGAGAGCCCGAGATCGTGGACGAACTGGCCCAGCATCTCGCCGAGCTCTATCGAGAGGCGAGGGCGTCGGGCCTCGAGCATGCCGAAGCGCTGGCGCAGGCAACGGCCGCGCTCCCGAAGGACGCGGACGGCTTTGCCCGCGACATCGAGTCCGCCAGCCGCGCCCTCCCGGACCTGATCGCTGACCGCTGGCGCGAGCACGACGCCGCGCCGATCCCGAGCAGTTCCGGGTGGCTCCGGATTCTCTTCACGGACCTGCAGCGCGACGTCCGCCACTCGATCCGCATGCTCGCGCGCACGCCCGGGTTCACCTTCGTGCTGTCGTTGACGCTTGCGCTCGGTATTGGTGCGAACGCGGTCATCTTCACCGCGGTCGACGCGGTCTTGCTCCAGCGTGCGCCGGTCGCTCATCCCGAGACGCTGGTCAGCGTCTACACCGGTGCGTCGAACGGACGGGACCCATTCTCGAGCTCCTCGTATCCCGACTTTGTGGACCTGCGCGCCAGCGGGGCAGTCGCCGACCTTGCCGCCTTCACCTCGATCGAACTCGTTCTCGATCAGCGCCGGCGCGACCGAGCCGGTGGTCGGTGAGCTCGTCAGCGGCAACTACTTCGATCTGCTCGGCGTGACGATGCCGATGGGGCGGGGGTTCAGAGCCGACGAGGACGTTGCCGGGGTTCCGGTTCGCGTCGTCGTCATCTCGCACGGCGCATGGATGAACCGGTTCGGCAGCGATCCCGCGATCGTTGGACGGACCGCCAGCCTGAACGGCCAGACCTACACCGTCATCGGCGTGACGCCCCGTGGCTTCACCGGGCCGGTACTCGGACGGCTGCCGGAGATGTGGGCGCCGATGGCGTTGCAGCCGGAGCTCCGGCCACCAAGCGCGGGTGTGCGGCGCTCGCTCGGCGGATCCAACCTGTTGACGGTTCGCGGAACGCGGTGGCTGAACCTGATCGGCCGTTTGCGCGAGCCGTCGGCCTTGTTCCAGGCGCGCGCGTCCGTCGACGGGCTCGCAACGAGCCTGGAGCAGCAGTATCCCCAGTCCAATCGAGGGCGCCGCTATAACGTCGTCCGGTTCGGCGAGGGTCCCGGTGTGCGCACCTCGACGCGTCCATTGCTGCGGCTCCTGTCCGGGGCTGTCGTTCTCGTGCTGCTGATCGCCTGCGCCAACGTGGCCGGGCTCTTGACCGTTCGGGCCGTCAGCCGGCGGCGGGAGGTGGCGGTCCGCATCGCTGTCGGCGCCGGACGATCGAGACTTGTTCGGCAGTGGCTGACAGAGTCGGTGGTGCTGGCGCTGCTTGGATCCGCCGGTGGCCTGCTGCTCGCGTGGTGGGGCGCGCCGCTGCTCTACCGGGTTGGCCTCCCGACCACCGTCGCGGTGGGCGTTACCGCGCGCGTCTTTCTCTTCACGCTCGTGGTCGCCGTGGCGAGCGGCATTCTGTTTGGCCTGGCGCCGGTCGTCCAGACGTTTCGCCGCGACACGATTGCGGCACTGCGCGACCAGGGTGGCGCGGTTGCAGGAAGTTCGTCCGCCTCCAAATGGCGCGGCGCTTTCGTCGTGCTGCAGGTCGCGCTCAGCCTCCTGCTGCTGATCGGTGCGGGGCTCTTTCTCCGCACACTGCAGAACGCCACCTCGGTGGATCTTGGCTACGACGTCGATCGCGTGCTGCTCGCCGATCTGAACCTCGACGTGCGCGGCTACTCGCCCGAGGCAGGACAGGTTGCCTACGCCTCGATATTGGAGCGCGTCAACGCGCTCCCCGGTGTCGTCGAGGCCGGCGCGGCCCGAGTCGCCGTTCTGAGCGGGGCCGCCCGCACCATGAATGTCAGCACCGACAGCCTGCCGGTTGCCGCTGACAACCGAAACGCTCTGAGCGTGCGCGCCAACGTCATCACTGACGGCTATCTGCCGGCGATGGGCATCCGCGTCACGCAGGGTCGAAACTTCGAGCCGTCCGATGGGCCGGGCGCGCCGCGCGTGACGGTCGTGAGCCAGGCCCTGGCCGCCAGGCTTCACCCGGGTCTCGATCCGATCGGACGGACGGTCATGCTCGGCGAGGATCCCCTGCAGATCGTCGGAGTGGTCCCCGACACGATTTACCGGAGTACGACCGAGCAGAGTCCGCCGCCGTTTCTGTATCTGCCGGTCGCCCAGAACTACGAGTCAGGGCTGACGCTGCACGTGCGCACCGCCGGGGATCCACTCGGTGAGCTCGCCGCCCTCCGCCGCGTGCTCCGGGACGTGGATCCGCAACTCGTCCTCGGCCGTCCGCGCACGTTGCGCGACGAGTTCAACGTCTCGGTCGCCGACCAGCGGCTGATGGCGACACTGATCGGCCTGTTTGGCCTGGTCGCCCTTGATCCTCGCGGCTATCGGGCTCTACGGCGTGATGGCGCACCTGGCGAGTCAGCGGACGACCGAGATCGGTGTGAGGATGGCACTTGGAGCCGAGCCGTCCTCGATCCTGCGGCTGCTGCTGAAGGAAGGCCTGCGCCTGGTGGCGATGGGTTGCGTGCCTGGGTCTGGCGGGTGCGTTTGCGGCAGCGCGATTCGTGCGGGCGCAGCTCTTCGGCATTGATGCGCTCGACCCGCTCACGTTTGCGATCGTCGGCGCGACCTTGCTGGTCGTCGGCGCTGCAGCGTGCCTCCTGCCGGCGCGTCGTGCGATGCGAATCGATCCCATCATCGCGCTGCGGGCGACGTAACTAACGGAGCGCCTCCGATTCCCGTCGTGCTGTCGCGAGCAGAGGGATTCCCTGGTCCGCGTGCTTCAGCAGCTCGAAGAATTTCTCGTAAGCCTGTCTGGCTGCAGCGACGTCCCGTGACAGTGCGTGTGCGCGGGCGAGGCCGAGATAAACGCTCGTGTGCGACAGGTCCGCAGGCTCCAGTCCACGGTACCTCTGAAGTTTCGCGAACGCTTCCAGCGCGGCACGTCCTTGCCCGTTCGCGAGATAGGCCAGCCCGCGCGTGTTCATGGCGACTGGACCGCCAGCGATCAGGTCGTATCTGACCAACGGCTCGAGCAATGCGATCGCTTTCTTCGGGTCGTCCTGCGCGAGCGCCAGAGACGCCTCGACGGTCGCGAGACTCAGCGTCTGCTCCGGGGTACGCGGACCAGTTTGACTGGCGAGGCTGCGGAGCAGCGCCTGAGCACCGCCGAGCTCCTTCACTCGGGCCAAGGCGATGGCGGAGCTCACCTGTGACGCCCAGCTGCGCATCAGCGCGAGGGCCGCGGTCGCACGCGCTCGCGCTTCTTTCTGGTAGCCGAATTCAGCTTCACACGCCGCGCTGTAAGCCAGGTCGGCAGCGGCGACCTCTCGAAGCCCTCGCCCGCTGCTGGTCTCGACCACCTGATCGACGAGCCGGCGATGTTCTCGAAGCTGTCCGCCGGCGGCCGCGGCGCGCGCCTGCAGGGAAAGGAGCTGCAGTTCGCCCGGAGTCCCCTTCACCTTGGCCGCGGAGCGTTCCAGCGCGTCACGGTTGCCTGTCGCCAGGCCGACCTCGTACAGCCGGACGTCCGCCCGGTAATTCGGGCCGACGCGCTGGATCATCTGCTCGAGCGTGACGCGCGCTTCGTCATACCGGCCGAGTACACGGTACGTTTCGGCGGTGTTGATGTAAGGCACGTATTCGGTAGGTGCCATTACCAACGCTTGCCGAAACTCGCTGAGCGCCCGTTCAGGGTCTCCGGTTTCCGAGTGGTAGAGGCCGAGATTGTTGCGGTGCGAATAATCGCGCGGGTAGGTGCGGACCCCCGCTTCGTAGGTGTCGCGCATCTTCTCGACATCGCCGCTGCCGTTCCGGTAGTAGTGGCCGGAGATGTACAACCGCTCGCGCTCGCTGACGCGTTCCCGCAGCGCGAACGCTTTCGTGCAATGGTCCTTCGCGAGTGCGGTCTCGGTCAGGTTGGAGTAAACGACGCACAGACGGGCGAACGCCATCGCGAACTGCGGATCGAGTTCGATCGCGCGCCTGTAGAAGGCGATCGACTCGATCGGCGCTCCTTTCGTGCGCTGCGCGTTCCCCATCGCGAACGCCTTCAGCGCCTCCAGTGAGCCGGTGGTCGCCTCCTCGAGCGGCGCGTTGAGCATCTCGATCGAGCTGAGCGACTCGCCAAGCTGGCGCCGGATAGCCACGGCCGCGTCGCCGACGACGGAGAGAACGGCTTCCTTGCGAGCGGCCTGGCGCTGGTCGCGGGCGATCGATTCGCCGGTCTGGCAGTTGCTGGCCTGCAGCGTCACTACGTACTGGGAGCCGAGCGGCGCGATCTCTCCGGCGAGCAGCGCTTTGATCCCCTGCCGTTCGCAGACCTCGCGGGCGAGCGAACCGGCCACGCGCTCGCCGACCGGGCGATTCATGAGGCGCAGCGTCGCTGCCACGCGCTGGTCCGGCACGACATTGAGGAACGGTGACTCCTCGAGTTTGACCGCGAGGGCCTGCTTCAGCGTCGCGTCGAACACGGGATCTCCGGTGGTGTTGGTCCAGTCGGCGAGCAGAATCAGATCCGACTCGGTGAGCGCCGGGGCCGGCCGAGCGAGCGACCAGGCCGCCGCGCCGAGCGCCGTTACCGTGGCGAGGATCGCGCCCGCGACCAGAGCCTGGCGTCTCTTCCTGCCGCCCTCGACTGTTCCCGGCGCCGGCTGCTGATCCGGGACGACGGCGGCCGATGGCGCCACCGCAAACCGCGGCTGCGTCGCCCGCTGCAGCCGCTCCAGATCGGCACGCAGATCGGCTGCGGTCTGGTAGCGGAGCCGGGGGTCCTTCTCGAGAGCCCTGGTAATTGCGGATTCGAGACCAGGGGGGACCTCGGGATTGAGGCGACCGGGAGGGATCGGCGCCCGGTGCAGGATCGAGTCGAAGACGGCCGCCGCTGTCGGTCCGGAGAACGGCGGCGCGCCGGTGGCCATCTCGTACAACACGACGCCGAGCGAGTAGACGTCGGTCCGTTCGTCGACGGCTTCGCCAAGTGCCTGCTCGGGCGACATGTAGCTGACCGTGCCAACCGCGACACCGGGTTCTGTGAGGTCGCGCGGCGCGGCCACGGTGAGGTCGTCGCCCGAAGCCGGCCCCTGCGCGGCTGCTGGTATGAGTTTCGCCAGGCCGAAGTCGAGGATTTTGACGTGGCCGGCGGCAGTTACGAACAGATTCGCCGGCTTCAGGTCGCGATGGATGATCCCCTTGGCATGCGCGGCCGCGAGTGCGTCCGCAATCTGGGTCCCGAAATCGATCGCCAGCCCACCGGGCAAGGGGCGACCACCGATCCGCTGCTGCAACGTCTGCCCTTCGAGCAGTTCCATCGCGATGAACGGCTGTGCGCCGGAAACCTCGATCTCGTAGATGGTGCAGATGTGGGGATGATTCAGCGACGCTGCCGCACGGGCTTCGCGCAGGAGCCGCTGGCGGGCCACCTCATCCCGGGCAATGTGATCAGGCAGGAATTTCAGCGCGACCGGACGGCCGAGGTGGAGGTCCTCAGCCCGGTAGACCACCCCCATCCCACCGCCGCCGAGGGTCTCGAGCACGCGGTAGTGAGAAATGGTTCGTTCTGTCATGACACCCACTGGGCGTCAGCATCTTAGCGTAGCGGCCTAGCGCGCGCCCGACGCGCCCCCGCCTGCGACACCGCCTCCAACACCGCCGCCGCCATGCGCCCCGCCGCCATGCGCCCCGGCGCCGCCGGTGGCGATGAACACTGAGAAGGCGGCTCCCGCGTCCCCGTGCGAAGCGGCGTGGAACCAGGCCGGTGTCTGGCCCTTCGACTTTTTCATGAACTTCGCCCAGGCGGATGCCAGTCCCAGCGCCACGGCAAACGGCAGGATTCGCGCCTCAGCCGGTCCGCTCGAGCCCCAGCGCGACTCGATCGCGTGGGGATCCGACAGGTGCTTCTTGTAGGCCCGCCATTGTTGCGCCCGGCGCACCCCCTCATTCGACAGCGGCGTATGCGCCGACATGACGATGAAACTGAGGATGCTGCCAATCAGCAGGGCCAGCGGGATGAACAACGGCCAGCCTCCGTATGTCCGTACCAGCAGCGCCGCGCCGAGCAACGCCACGGCTCCCGCGACCAGCAGCAGGAACCCCACGACCATGTAGCGCCGGCGCTGAGCCACGCGCCCGCTGTCGATGATCCCGGCATCCGCCAGCTCGCCCATCAGCGCCTGCTTGAAGCGGGACCAGCCGCGAGCGAGATAGGTGCGGGCTTTCGCGATACTCACCGAGGCCTCCGCGCCGGTCGATTTGGCGAAGATCAGATCGAGCACCGTTTCCTCGTGCGGCGCGAGGTGTTCCCCGGCGCGCGTCCGCTGAATCATGAAGGTCCGCTGCCCGAATGTGCCGCGCGGCTCTTCGCCGATCGTGACGATGCCTCGCTCAGCGAGCGACGAAGATGGTCGCCATGGCGTGTTCCAGGTGAAGCTGGCCATTGGTCACGAGCAGCCCCGCGATGGCGGGGGCGATGGGCTCGGGCGGAATCATCGAGGTCCACTCGACGCCGCGTTCGGCCGGCGGCCGGTCGTCACTCTGCCGCAACGCCAACAGCAGCATCACGCAAACGAGGACGATGGCGCCGGCTGCGCTGAGCCAGAGCGGCATCTTCTCGAGCTGCGCGGCCTGAAGCCGCTGCCACGCCGGCGGTCCATCGAGGATGGAGCCGCGCGCGAACGGAATCGAAACGATGAATCGCCCGTTGCGGCGGAGGTTGCTCGCCAGCACCGTGGTGGTGAGATCGACCTGGTCCACCGTCAGGCCGCCATCGACACGTTCGGCCGATACCACCGGCTGCCGCAGCGGTGGAACCGGGAGCACGAACTCGACTCGGCTGGCGTCGATCTTGTAATTGTGTTCGCGAGGCAGCGCCAGCCACGCCACCCGTTCTTCCTGATTCTCCTGCGAGGCGACGCCGCGCGCGATGTAGGTCAGCTCGAACGTGTGAGTCGACTCCTTCACCGGGGCGAAGTGCCAGGTGACGCGAAGACCGTTCTTGCGCCGGACCTCTACCTGCCCGGCGCCATCGCCCTGGGGCAGCACGGTGCCGTCCATCGACGCGCTGACGAACTCGACGCCGTCGGTGCGCCGGGTCGGGATGGTGCGAAACACCTCCCGGAACGTGCCGCTGGTAAAGACGAAGACGATCGTCTCGGTGACCCTCAGCGCGCCGCCCTGCTGCACCTCGATGCGTGAGTCGAACCGGCTGGCGTGGTAGTCCTTCGCCGCCGCCGAACCGGTGGCTGTAAGAACGAGGAGCGCCGCGAGGAGGAGCCTGACGACCATTCCGCCATTTTACCCGCAGGGCAATGTTATTCTCCGCCCCATGGGCGGTGCGATTCTGACGGCGCTCGGCGCCGCGCTCTTTCTCGGCGCCGTGATGACGGCTGGTGATTTCGTGTGGGCGTACTTCAACGTGCGTCACACGACGGTCAGTGGCGTCCTGCACGGGGTCGCGATGTGCCTCTGCCTCGGCGCCGTCGTCGGCGCCCGGGCCGGACGGCTTGGGGCGGGTGTGGCGGTCGGGCCGCTGATCGGCGTGCTCGCGGCGGGCGCCTTCTACGCGCTCGCGCCAACCTTCCGTTGGGGAGCGATGCTCCCGGCCTGGATGTTGTTCTGGATCTGCTTCGCGCTCCTGCAGCACGTGCTGGTGCGAGAGACGCTGCCGAAGGCGCTTGGCCGGGGCCTCGTCGCCTCGGTGACTTCCGGGCTCGCGTTTTATGCCATCTCCGGGATCTGGACGGACCCGCCCCGGGGCGGTCCGAACTACGCGGTCCAGTTTCTCTACTGGTCGTTTGCGTTCCTGCCTGGGTTCCTCTGCCTGTTTGTCGGCGCTCCTCAACGCGGGCGTGCGACCTCACTCTGACCGGCGTGGTAGATTCGATTCCTCTGAGGAGTCATCCATGAGTCGAGTCCTTTTGTCCGCCGTGATCCTGGCCGCGTTTGTCGTGGCGCCTGCGGCGCAGGCGCCACGAGCGCAGACGTCGGCGGCATCGAAAGTTACGGTCCCGGTCGAGTACCACACGCTCGGCAACGGGCTGAAGGTGGTGCTGTCGCGCGACACGTCGTCGCCGACCGCGGTCGTGGCGGTGTACTACAACATCGGGTTTCGGATCGAACCGAAGGACCGCACCGGCTTCGCGCACCTGTTCGAACACATGATGTTCCAGGGCTCGGAGCACCTCGGGAAGAACGCCTTCATCGGGCTCGTCCAGTCCAACGGCGGCATCCTCAACGGCTCGACCCGGTTCGATTTCACGAATTACTACAACATCATCCCGGCCCACACCGTCGAAACCATTCTCTGGGGCGAGGCCGACCGCATGCGCGGCCTGAAGATCACGCAGGAGAACCTTGCGAATCAGCAGGGGGTGGTCAAAAACGAAGTGAAGGTCGGCGTCCTCAACCAGCCGTACGGGGGATTTCCCTGGCTGGACCTTCCGCAGATCGCCAACACCAACTGGTTCAACGCCCACAACTTCTACGGTGATCTCGCGCACCTCGATGCCGCCACGCTTGCGGACGTCGAGCAGTTCTTCAAGACCTACTACGCGCCGAACAATGCCGTCCTCGTCGTGACCGGCGACATCGACGTCCAGCAGACGCTCGGCTGGGTGAAGCGGTACTTCGAGTCGATTCCCGTCGCCACGCTGCCGGCGATGCCCGACATTTCCGAGCCCCGGCAGGAGAAGGAGAAGCGGTCGAGCAAGGTCGACGCGCTCGCCAACCGTCCAGCGCTGGCGCTCGGCTACCATCACCCGCCGCGAAACACGCCCGAGTACTACGCGATGGGCCTGATCGACCAGATTCTGGTGCAGGGGCAGGACAGCCGCCTCTACCAGGCCATCGTGCAGCGCCGCGGGCTGGCCGGATCGGTCGAAGGGGGCGCGAACCCGGGCCTCGGCAGCATGTTCGACGTCAAGGGACCGATGCTCTGGACGCTCTATCTCATTCACGACACCGACAAACCTGCCGACACCATCGTCCAGGTCATCGACGAAGAGGTTGCGCGCCTGCAGAACACTCCCGTGACGAAAGAGGAACTCGAGCTCGCACTCGTGAAGCGGCGCTCGGCCCTCTATGCCGAGCAGGAGCAATACGTTCGCTTCGGTCGCGCGAACCTCCTCGCCAGCTACGCGCTCTTCGACAATGATCCCGGCAAGATCAATACGCTCGAAGATGAGTTCCGGAAGGTGACACCGGAGCTGATTCAGAAGACTGCGCGCGAGTACCTGCGCGCCGGGAACCGCACGGTTCTCACGATTACGCCCAAGAGCAAGTGACCCCGAATATGCGAACACAGCTTCTCATTGCTGCCTTCGTGTCGGCCGCCCTGATGACGGGGTCGGCGCAGCAGACACCGTTCCCCTCAGCGCCGCCTGCACCCGGTGAGCCGCGCGACTTCCGTGTGCCCGAAGCGCGGCGGTTCGCCCTCGACAACGGCTTGCAGGTGGCGCTCGTGCCGTGGGGCAACATGCCCAAGGTGCGCGTGACGCTCACGGTCCGAACCGGCAACGCGTTCGAGAAGAGCGGTGAAGTCTGGCTGGCCGACCTGACGGCCGATCTGATGCGGGAGGGAACCAGCACGCGCAGCGCCACCGATATCTCGACCGAGGCGGCGCGGATGGGCGGTGGCCTGGCCGTCAGCGTCGGCGCCGACACCACCACGATCGGCGGCGACGTCCTGAGCGAATTCGGACCGCAGTTTGCGGCACTCGTTGCGGACGTCGTCCAGAATCCGAAGTTTCCCGAGGCCGAACTCGCGCGACTCAAGACGAATCTCTCGCGCAACCTGGCGGTCGCGCTCAGCCAGCCGCAGCAGCTCGCGCTGCAGAAGTTTCGCAGCGTGATCTATGGCGATCACGCTTTCGGACGCGTCTTCCCGACCGACGCGATGATTGCCGGCTACACGGCGGCGCAGGTCAAGGCGTTTCATGCCGCCACCTACGGCGCAGGGCGCTCCACGCTCTACGTCGTCGGTCAGTTCGACGCGCCTGCCGTGGAGGCGGCGATCCGGAAAGCGTTCGCGAGCTGGGCGAAGGGCATGCCAGCCGTGACCGAGCCGGCCAAGCCCTCGAGTGTGCGCGCCGTACACATCGTCGATCGGCCCGGTGCCCCGCAATCGACCATTGTGCTCGGTGTGCCGACGGTGGAGCCGTCGAGCGATGACTTCGTGGCGCTCACCGTGATGGACGCGCTGCTTGGCGGCGCCTTCGGCTCACGCATCACGCGGAATATCCGTGAGGACAAGGGCTACACCTACTCCCCGTACAGCGAAATTTCCACCCGCTACAGGGACGCGTACTGGGCAGAGAATGCGGATGTGACCACGGCGCAGACGGGGCTGTCGTTGAAGGAGATCTTCAGCGAGATCGACAGGCTCCAGGCCGAGCCGCCCGACGCGAAGGAGCTCACCGGGATCAAGAACTACCTCGCCGGCACCTACGTGTTGCAGAACTCGAGTCGCGGCGGCATTACCGCGCAGCTGCAGTACGTCGATCTGCACGGGCTCCCGGCGTCGTATCCCAATACCTACGTGAAGAAGGTCTACGCTGTGACGCCGCAGCAGGTGAGCGACGTGGCGAAGAAGTACCTGAAGGATGACCAGGCGACGATCGTGATCGTGGGCGATCGCAAGGCGATCGAGGAGCAGGTGAAATCCTTCGGGACGATCGCGAAGTAGGCCCGACCTTCAGGTCGGGCGCCGAACGACACGGTGCCAAACGGGACGCCCGGCCTGAAGGCCGGGCCTACGTCGACCTACGCGGCGCGATTGCGCGCGGCGCGCATCTTCTGCAGCGCTTTGGCTTCGATCTGCCGGGCGCGCTCGCGCGTGATGCCGAGACGACGGCCCACTTCCTCGAGCGTGTATTCGCGCTCGGTGCCGAGACCGTAGCGGAGGCGCATCACTTCCTTCTCGCGGTCGGTCAGTGGCGCCATCGCGCGCTCGACCTCGTCGGCCATCTGCCCGCGCATGGCGGCTTCTTCCGGCGATTGCGCGGCCACGTCTTTCACCAGGTCGGCAAGCCGCGTATCGTCGTTCTCCCCGACCGTCGCCTCGAGTGAGGACGGCGTGCGCGCGGCCTCGAGCAGCAACTGGACCTTCCCGAGCGGCATCCCCATCTTCTCGGCGATTTCCTGCGGCGTCGGATCGCGCCCCAGGTCGGCCGCGAGTGTGCGCCGTTCCTTCTGCAGCTTCGTCAGCGACTCCATGACGTGCACGGGCAGACGAATCGTCCGGCCGTAGTCGGCCACGGCGCGCCCGACTGCCTGCCGCACCCACCACGTTGCATAGGTCGAGAACTTGAAGCCGCGGCGGAACTGGAAGCGGTCGACCGCTTTCATCAGTCCGATGTTGCCTTCCTGGATCAGGTCGAGCAGCGACAGGCCCCGATTGGAGTAGCGCTTGGCGATCGAGACCACCAGCCGGAGGTTGGCTTCGAGCAGTTCGCGTTTGGCCTCGTTCACCACGTCTTCCTGTTCGCGCACCAGGGCAAAGGCGCTACAGAAACGGCGCCGCGGCATCCCGGCGCGCTTCTCGAGCTCGTGACGCCGTGCCGTCCGTTCGCTCGACGGATGCTGTTCCAACTCGTCGAAGCCGCGATTGATGTCGCGCAGTTCGCGGACGATCTGGTCCACCAGCGATGGACGGATCGGCAGACTGCGCATCTCTTTCTCGATGGTGGCGTTCGATTCACGGATGCTGCGAATGTAGCTGGCGCGGCTTGCCGCGGTCGAGCGGCGGTCTTCGCACTTCTGCCGGCAGTCCGCCACCCGCTTTTGCGCATTGCGCATGCGCTGAAACGCCGCCAGGACGGGTGCGACGTTCTCTTCCTTCAGCTCGCCACCGTCCAGCAACAGGATCAGTTCCGCGGCCGGTGCCTTGCCCTTCTTCACTTCGGCGGCAAGGCTCAGCAGGGTGTCGAGGGCACAAGGGATCGTGCCGAGGGTGGACTGGACGGCACCTCGCGCGTCCTCGATCCGTTTGCCGATCTCCTGCTCCTGCTTTCCGGTGAGCAGCTTCCGCTGGCCGACGGTCTTTAGATACAGACGGACCAGGTCAATGTCTTCACGTGAGACACCGGCTTCGAACCGTTCCTCGTCATCCGCCGGCTTCCGGGGGTCGTCGTCGGGGTCGGCCGCGTCCTCTTCTTCCTCCTCCTCCCGGTCCCGGCGGCGGCCTTCGATCGCCTCGATGTCGTCCTCGGCGATAAGGCGGTCAGTCGGCAAGACCACGGATTCGTGTTCATCCCCGTCGGAACCGGGCATCAGGCCGAACTCATGAGCCCGCTCACGCCAGTCGAGAACGTGGGCGTTGTTCCCAGCCTCTTCCCAGTCGATCAGGGACGGGTGGTCTGAGGCGTCCTTACGGGGGCGTCCGGGCTTCCGCGGCATGCATGGGTTGTTGCAAAACGGACTCCACGGAGCCAACCCGGCCGTTGAGCTGATCCCACGCCATTCTGCGCCTTACGGAGCGGAGGCAGAGATGCGAAAGACAGTCGTGGTCCTGGCGATGGCGGTGCTGGCGTCGGTGCCGGCGGCGGCGCAATCGAACCGGGTGTATGTCTCAGGAGTCTTTGCTGGCAACAGCGGGAGCAGGGGACCTGTCGCACGTGGGGACGTTTCCGACGGCGGGTGGCCTCGTCGGGCTCCGCCTCTCGGGCGCATGGAGCGTCGAGTTCGAGATCGACCGTGGCTTCGGCGAATCCTCGGAACGGGTGTTCGAGGGCTTGCTCCACAGCCAGGTGTCGGGCCCGGGACCCTACTCGCGCGAGGAGCTCGAACGGAATGGCACCTTCGGCCGCTCCGTCTGGCGCGAGTCAGTCGCGACCGGCTACTCGGCGCAGGTGGTCTGGAAATCGCGTGAGCCCGGGCGGGTGAACGTGGCGCTTCTGGGTGGGGTGTCGTGGCGCACGTTCGACACGTTCCACTCGATGACGGTTACCTCGGTTGGACCGGGGGTGACCTATACTCCCGGCCACCCGAACACCATCGGTTTTGCCGAGACGCGTCCACTGACGGGCGGTGGCCTTACCGCCGGCGTCCTCGTCCCCATCCGCGTCGCCGGGGGCCTGACGGTCGCCCCCGAGTTCCGCCTCACTTGCGGCCTGATCACCGACGAGAGCATCTACAGAGTCGCCCACACCGGGGTGAGGGTGATGTGGGGCTTCTGAAGCAATGGAAAAGGGAAGAGGGAAGATGGAAAAGAGTTCAGTCTTGAGGCACCGGTGCGCCAAGCAGGACACTTTTCCATTTTCCATTTTCCCTCTTCCATCCGCAGCGTCAGCGCTCCGTCACTGCTGACGCGAGGAGCGCGTTGAACAGCAGCTTGAAGGTGCCGTGCGGCTGGGCGCGGTGCAGGATCTCGGGGCCATACAGATAGACCCGGCCCTTCCCGACTGTCACTTCCGCCGCGACGACGCCGTCCTTCAAATACTTCTGACCCCACGCCCAGCCGCTCTTGAGGGGCGAGTCGTTGTCGAAGCGCGCAATCACGCGGACGGACGGATCGGCGCCGCGGACCTTGAACACCGGGCTGTTATCGAAGAAGAAGTGGGTCCGCTCGGTCATCCCCGCCGCCGCCGGGTGCTTCGTGTCGACCGTCGCGGTGAGCACCGAGCCGGGAACGAAGTACTTCGCGCGCGGCAGCGGCTTGCCGTCCTCCACCAGGTGGTCGTCCAGCGGCAGGTTGAAGTGGCGGACGATGTTCTCGGCGGAGCTGCCAATCGCGATCAGCGTGCCGCCGGCCTCGACGAAGGCGCGCAGCTTCGGGATCGTCGCGTCGGCCGTCATCCGGCCGACGTGCGTGCGGTATTCGGCCGGGACGTCCTGCGGTCCCGGCGCCTGCCCGCCGCGTCCGCCACCACCGCGCCCGCCACCGCCACCGGGCGGCACAAGCGCGGGGATCGCGCCGTCGACGAAGATCAGCGCGTCGTACTTCGCGTTCAGGTTGCCGGCGTCCAGTTCGGGCGCGAACACGCGCGAGAACGGGAACTCGAACTGCTCGAGGATCCAGCGCGTCCAGCCGGAGGGCATCGAGCCGCCGTACTGGTCCCAGAGGCCGATGCGAGGGGCGCGGACGTTGCCGCGGCGCCGCCTCTAGTCGATTTCGGACCGTCGCCAAGCGTCACTCCCAGATCGGCGAACGCCTTGATCATCCGCAGGGTGCCGAGCCGTGCGACGACGACAATCTGGTCGCCGCGTGCATCGACCGCGACCAGGTGCCGGCTTCTGCTGGAACAGCCGGTTGAGCGCGCGGTACGCGTCGTTCTGCCGACAGATCCAGAGCACGATGCATGCCGGGCAGCGCGTGGGGCGTCGACGTCGCCGCCGGCTTCACGTTCCACTCCGTCACCTTCTCGAACGGACCCGTGAACGGCTCGAGGACGCGATCGAACTGCACGCCCATCTGGAACGCCAGCGTCCACCCCGCGTTGTCGTACGGCGGCGTCGGCGGCGCACCCGGATACGGAATCACGTTCGGATGGTCCTGCGGCTCGAACATGTCGATCACATGTGGACGAAAGGCCTGCGCCGTCATCACGACGAACGATCCCGCCGGATACTTCTTCCCGCCCACCTCGAACGCGGTCGTCGCGCGCTGGACGGTGACGTTCACCTCCCGCAGCGCGTTGATGAACTTGATCGCGGTGGGGAAGTCCGCCTGGTCCGACGGGATGATGTAGCCGCGCGGATCGCGCAGCTCGGGCTTCCGCAGCGTCGCCCACGCCATCGGGATCGTTTGCCGTCAGCGCGTTCACGCGGGACGGCGCCGGCGTCCACGTGTCCTCGCTCCCGCGCTTGATCGCGCGCTGTCCCATCTTGAAGATGTTGAACAGCAGGTGCTCGCGGTTGCGCGCCGCGTAATCGATCACCGCGCGGTTGAACGACATCGAGTAATCGATCGACTGCTTGAACTTCCACTCCTGCGGCGCGATCGGATACGGGTAGTCGCGGTTCGGCAGCTGCCGCTCTGGACGAAACGGGATCCGCATCGGCGTCGGGTTGCCGATCGTCTCGGTCAGGATCGCGATGATGTTGTGGAAGTTCCCCGTATTCCGGATGCCGCCGTTCCACCACCCGTCATACGGTCCGCCCGACGCCATCGTCATGCCCGGCTTCCCCTCGGACGCCATCCGCTGATGCATGTGCGTCCCGAGCGCCTGCAGCCCGAGGATCAGCAGCGGATCGAGGTTGTAGTTGTACGGGATCGCGCTGCGGTGAGGACCATGCCACCGTGCCGGCCGGGCCGCTCTGGTGGTGGTTGTAGAGGATCTGCGGCATCCACTCGTGATAGAGGACGCGGTTGATGTTTTCCGTCTCCTTCTGCGTCGAGGCGAAGAAGTCGCGATTGTTGTCGTGCCCGATGTACTGGTGATAGAGCCGCGGCAGGCCGGCGGAGGATCGCTGCTCCGGCACGGGGTTGCGCATGTACCAGTCCGCCACCAGGTCGTGGCCGTCCGGATTGGCGTGCACGAACAGGATGATCGTGTCGTTCAGAAACCGCGTCGTCTCTTCGTCGGTGCGGCTGACCATCTCGTACACGATCTGGATCAGCTGTTGCGCGCCGAGCGTTTCGTTCGCGTGCAGTCCGCCGTCGATCCAGACGACCGCCTTGCCTTCCTTCGCCAGCGCGCGCGCCTGGTCGTCCGATAACCCTTCCGCGAAGGCGAGTTGCTGCGAAATCTGCTTGTAACGCGCCAGGTTGCGGTGATTCTCCGGTGAGGTGACGATCGCCATCAGATGCGGGCGGCCTTCGGAGGTCTTGCCGATCTCCTGGACGATCATGCGATCCGATTCCGCGTCCAGCTTGCGCCAGTACTCCGTCAGCTGCTTGTAGTTGGCGAGGTGGTAGTCGGCGCCGATCTCGAAGCCGAACTGCTGCTGTGGCGCGGTGATCCTGGTTTGCGCCGCCGAGCCGCTCCATCCGCTCGAGGTAGCCGCGAGGACGATCGCGGCAGCGCACGCCACGGCCAGAGTGCGTGTAGCGCAGGCCTTCAGGCCTGCCGAAGACGGCGCCAAGCTTTTTCGCATGGCGGGAAGTATATGAAAGCTTTGGATAGTTGGGAGTTGGAAGTTGACGCCGGGAGGGCGCCGAAGATATCCTCCCGTCAACTTTCGGCCGCGTGCGCGGCCGATCACGGTGACCCGGCACGGCGTCCGGGAGGGAGAGAGATGGCACGCGGCAAATCCTCACAGCCCCCCAACATCCGCATCGTCGAATCGTCCGCAACCGAACTGCGGCTGGCGGAAGCGCGTGCCTTCGTGTCGGCGCAGATCTCGGGCGGATCGGACGTCCACGTCGTCGGTGCCTCGCGCGGCGCGGTGGACGACTTGTCGCGTTCGATTGCATCCGCGGCCGGCGCGACGATGGGCCTGCACCGATTCAGCCTGACCCAGCTCGCGGCCCGGCTGGCCTCCCCGGCGCTCGCGGCCGATGGCTTTTCACCCGCGACCTGGCTTGGCTCCGAGGCGGTCGCGGCCCGCGCCGCGTTCGATGCGCAGCAGTCGGGCGCGCTGTCGTACTTCGAGCCGGTCGCAAAGACGCCCGGCTTTCCGCGTGCGCTGGCCCGCACGCTTCAGGAACTCCGTCTCGCCGAGGTGCGCCCCGCAGCGCTTGCGGAGTTACCGCTCGGTGGTCCCGATCTGGCCGCCCTGCTCGAGCGATTCGAACAGCAGTTCGCGTCCGCGACGGCACGCGACCGGGCCACGTTGTTCACCACCGCAACACGGGTCATCAGGAGTGGAGAGGCGGCGGGGATCGATCTGCGCGCGCCGCTGGTTCTGCTGGACGTGCCGCTCGATTCGCGGGTCGAGTTCGCCTTCGTCCACGCCCTGATCGAGGCCTCCGGCAACGTGCTCGTGACCGTGCCGTTCGGTGACATCGCCGCGCTCGATCGCTTCAAGGCACTCGGGCTGAAGACCGATGTCCTTCGGCCGACGGGCGACTCTGATCTCGCCGCACTGCGCCTGCGGATGTTCGCCAAGAGCCAAAGTCGAAGAGCGCGTTGCCGAAGGGCGACGTCAAGTTCTTCTCGGCGCCGGGTGAAGGACGCGAGTGCGTCGAGATCGCCCGGCGGATCCTCGACGAGGTGAAGGCCGGTGTGAAGTTCGACGAGATCGCGATCTTCGTGCGTGCGTCCGAACGCTACGTGGGTCTTCTCGAACAGGCGTTCCGCCGCGTCGCGTCAGGATCGTCAGACCAGCCCGGCATCCCGGCCTACTTCGATCGCGGCACCCGGCGTCCGCATCCGGCCGGCCGTGCCTTCCTTGCCATCCTCGCCTGTCGCTGCGAAAAGCTCTCGGCCCGACGATTCGCCGAGTACCTGTCCCTCGCCCAGGTGCCGCAGCTCGATGGCAAGCCCCGCGAGTTCAACTTCGTCGTGCCCGACGATGAGGTGCTGGACGGAATCAGGGACGCCGCCGACGGGCTGCTTCGCGAGAGACGCAGAAGACGCGCCGGCACCAGTCGTCGTCGCGGATACAGACGATGCCGCGGTCGTCGACGGTTCCTTGCGGGCGCCATGGAAGTGGGAGACGCTGATCGTGGAGTCGGCCGTGATCGGCGTGGACTCACAGCGCTGGCATCGCCGTCTCGACGGTCTCGACCACGAATACGTCGTCAAGATCCAGGCTGAATCGCGAGAGGACCCGGACAGCTCGCGCGTCGAGCGCTTGACGCGCGATCGCCGCAACCTCCTCCACCTGCGGACGTTCGCGCTGCCGATCATCGACGAACTTGCCGCCTGGCCGAACGAGGGGACGTGGGGCGAGTGGCTGGACCGCTTCGCGGCGCTGGCGCCGCGCGTGCTGCGATACCCCGAGCGCGTGCTGCGCGTCATCAGCGAGCTGCGTCCGATGAGCGACATCGGTCCGGTCTCGCTCGAGGAGGCGCGCGACGTCATTGCCGAGCGTCTGCTGCTGCTCGAGAGCGAGCCACCGAAATCACGATACGGGCGCGTGTTCGTGGGTGGTCCGCACCAGGCGCGCGGCCGCACCTTCAAGGTCGTCTTCGTGCCGGGACTCGCCGAGCGGATGTTCCCGCAGAAGCCGCACGAAGATCCGATGATGCTCGACGAGGAGCTGCGCGCGCCGCTCGGTGCCGACCTCCCGATGCAGCAGGCGCGCGCGCAGGCCGAGCGCCTGCTCCTCCGCCTCGCGGTCGGCTCGGCGACCGACCGTCTGTGGCTGTCGTATCCGCGCATCGAGATGGCGGAGTCGCGTCCGCGCGTGCCGTCCTTCTATGCGCTGGACGTCATGCGTGCCATCACGGGACGGATCCCCAATCACGAGGAGCTGCAGGAAAGCGCCGCGTCCGAGGGTGGCGCCGGTCTCGCCTGGCCGTCGCCTGCGAATCCGGCCGTGGCGATCGACGATCTCGAGCACGATCTCGCCGTGTTGCGCGAGCTGCTCGCGGCGGAACCGGCGAAGGTGCGGGGGCACGCACACTACCTGTTGCGGCTGAACGAGAACCTGAAGCGATCCGTGACCGCGCGGTGGGGACGCGCGCGCTCGCAGTGGACGCCGTTTGACGGCGTCACCCGGGTCAACAGCAACACGCAGACGATGCTCGACTCGCAACGGCTGGGCACTCGCGCCTATTCGCTGTCCGCCCTGCAGAAGTTCTCGTCCTGCCCGTATCAGTTCCTGCTCTCGGCCATCTACCGTCTCGAGCCGGCAGAGGAGCCCGAGCCGCTGCAGAAACTCGATCCGCTGACACGCGGCGCGCTCTTCCATGAAGTGCAGGCGGAATTCTTCCGCGCGATGCAGTCGGCCGGCCGTCTGCCGGTGCCGGAGTCGGCGATCGCAGAGGCACTCACGATCCTCGATCGAGATCGTCACGCGCGTGTCGGGCGAGTATCACGAGCGGCTCGCACCCGCGATCGAGCGCGTCTGGCGTGACGAGATCGCAGACGTGACGAAGGACCTGCGGGTGTGGGTCCGCCGGCTCCCCGACGCTGCTGACTGGATCCCGACCTACTTCGAATACAGCTTCGGTCTGCCGAAGGACCTCGCCGAGGTCGGCAGGGATCCGCACAGCCTCGCGGATCCGGTGCTGGTCGACGGGCGCTTCAAGCTGCGAGGATCGATCGACCTGATCGAACAGAAGGCCGGCACGGCGCTGCTGCGCGTGACGGATCACAAGACCGGCAAGAACCGGACGACGTGGAAGACGGTGATCGGCGGCGGCGGCATTCTGCAGCCGGTGCTCTACAGTCTCGCGGTGCAGCAGGCGCTCGGTGCCACGGTCACGTCCGGGCGGCTCTTCTACTGCACGGCTCCGGGCGGTTTCACCGATCACGAGATCCCGATCAACGAGGCGAACTCCCGTCTCGGTCTCGAGGCGCTCGAGATCGTCGATCGCGCCATCGAGCTCGGTTTTCTGCCGGCGGCACCCGACGAGGGCGCCTGCAACTGGTGCGACTTCCGCCCGGTGTGCGGTCCCTACGAAGAGAAGCGCGTCGCCAACAAAGTGCCATGGCACTGCGAGAAGCCATGAGCAGGTGAGGGTCGGCGACCTGCGTGCGTGCGCGCTCACGGGACAGAGGCCATGACACGAGACTCGCCGATCACGACGCGCGCGAGGCGATTGCCAATGCGCTCGACGAGACGCTCGTCGTTGAAGCGGCTGCGGGGACCGGCAAGACGACCGAGCTCGTGAAGCGGATCCTGCGGATCCTCTCGACCGGCCGCGCCGAAAAGGTCGGCAACATCGTCGCTGTCACCTTCACCGAGAAGGCGGCCGGCGAGCTGAAGCTGCGGCTGCGTGAGGCGCTCGAGAAGGAACGTGCACCGGGTCGCCGCCGAGGTCGGCAGGTCAAGGAGCGCCTCGACAACGCGCTGGCCGGTCTCGAAGAGGCGCACGTCAGCACGATCCACGGGTTCTGCGCCGAGCTGCTGCGTGAGCGGCCGGTCGAGGCGCGCGTCGATCCACTCTTTGCCGTCCTCACCGAAGGCCAGGCCGAGCGGCTCTTCGACGAAGCCTTCGGCGCGTGGATCCAGGAACAGCTGAAGGATCCGCCCGAAGGCGTCCGCCGCGGTCTGCGGCGTTCGGTGTGGACCGGCTTCGGTAAGACCGCCGCGAGGTCCGATGGGCCGATCGACCGGCTGCGCCGCGCCGCGTGGGAGCTTTCGCAGTGGCGCGACTTCACCGCGCCATGGACGCGCAATGCGTTCGATCGCGACGCCGACATCGATCAGCTGATTGCCGAACTGCACGAATTCGCGGCGCTCACCGCCAAGCCGTCCTACAACCGCGACAATCTCTATCTCGACACCGCGCCGGCGCGCCATCTGAGCCAGGAGATCGCGCTGCACCAGTCCTTCGGCCACGAGGACTACGACGGCTGGGAAGCCCGGCTCGTGGACCTCTCGCGCGATCGCAACTTCTCGAAGGCTCGTCACGGGCGCGGACCAGGCTACAAGCAGGGCGTGGCGCGGTCGGTCGTGATCGACGCGATGGAGCAGCTCCGCGCCCACCTCGATCAGTTCCGCATGGCGGCGGACGCGGACCTCGCCGCGGCCCTCCAGCAGGAACTGATGTCTGCCGTCGAGCACTACGAGGAACTGAAGGCGCGGGGCGGATCGCTCGACTTCCTCGACCTGCTGCTCAAGGCGCGCGACCTGGTCAAGAGCGACGAAACGGTCCGCCGCGGCTTCCAGAAGCGGTTCACGCACATCTTCGTGGACGAGTTCCAGGACACCGATCCGCTCCAGGCCGAGATTCTCCTGCTGCTCGCATCCGCCGATCCATCGCAAACCGACTGGCGCGCGGTCACACCCGTTCCCGGCCGCCTCTTCATCGTCGGGGATCCGAAGCAGTCGATCTATCGCTTCAGGCGGGCCGACGTCGGGATATACCGCGACGTCCGGGCCCGGCTGGAGAGCTGCGGGGCGCGGCTCGTTCACCTGACGACGAGCTTTCGGAGCGTGCCGGGAATCCAGGCCTGCGTGAACGCGGCGTTCGCGCCGATCATGACCGGCGATGCGTTCACGCTGCAGGCCGACTACGTCGCGCTGTCGCCGTTTCGCGAGGCCACGAAAGGCCAGCCCTCGGTCGTCGCGCTGCCGGTGCCGAAGCCGTATGGCAGCCGCAACATCTCCGCGATGGCGATCGAAGCATCCCTGCCGGATGCGACCGGCGCCTTCATCGACTGGCTGGTGAACGAAAGCAAGTGGAAGGTCACCGAGCGCACCGGTGAGAAGCCGGTGCCGATCGCGGCGCGCCACGTCTGCATTCTCTTCCGCCGCTTCATCAGCTTCGGCGATGACGTCACCATGCCGTACGTGCAGGCGCTCGAAGCGCGAGGCGTGAAGCACGTGCTCGTCGGCGGCAAGACATTTCACGACCGCGAAGAAGTGGAAACGCTCCGTGCCGCGCTCGCGGCGATCGAGTGGCCCGACGATGAGCTGTCGGTGTTTGCGACGTTGCGCGGATCGCTGTTTTCGATCGGCGACGAGGAGTTGCTCGACTGGAAGCAACGGTTCAGGGCGTTCCACCCGTTCCGCATCAACAAGGATGCGGGCGCGGTCGCGCACCTGCAGCCGATCGTCGACGCGCTCAACCTGCTGAAGCGCCTGCACCAGCGGCGGAACTACATTCCGGTCGCCGACACCATTCAGCAGCTGTTGAACGCGACCCGTGCGCACGTTGCGCTGGTGTTACGGCCCGCGGGCGAGCAGGCGCTTGCCAACGTGCTCCACGTCGCGGAACTCGCCCGGCAATACGAGACCGACGGCGGCATCTCGTTCCGCGGATTCGTCGAGGAACTGCGGCTGGCGGCCGAAGGGGCGCAGGCCGCCGAAGCGCCGATTCTCGAGGAGGGCAGCGACGGCGTCCGCATGATGACCGTGCACAAGGCGAAGGGGCTGGAGTTCCCGGTCGTCATCCTGGCGGACCTGACCTGCAAGCTGTCGCGCGCCGAGGCCGGCCGCTGGATCAATCCCGAGGCGAACATGTGCGCCTTGAAGATCGGCGGATGGGCGCCGATGGACCTGCTGCTCCACGATGCCGAGGAAGCGTCACGCGACAAGGCGGAGTCACAGCGTCTCACCTATGTCGCCGCAACCCGCGCCCGCGATCTGCTCGTGGTGCCGGTGATCGGCGATGGCGCCTACGATGGCGGCTGGCTGGATCCGCTGACGTCGGCCGTCTATCCCCCGGACGCGCAGCGTCGTCTGCCGCAGCATGCGCAGGGCTGCCCGGTGTTCCGATCGAAGGATTCGGTGCTGAACCGTCCAGAGGGAGATCCCGCCCGTCCGCACACGGTCGCGCCGGGCGCCTACGAATTTGCCCCTGCCCCAGATGCACCAGCGGCAACGAACACTCGTCACTCCGTTGTCTGGTGGGATCCTTCGATCCTGCACCTCAACGCGGCCCCTTCGTTCGGACTCCGGCGCGACGATCTGATCGTCAAGGACGGCGACATGTTCGCGGTCGAAGACCGCAAGACGGACTACGAGACGTGGCGCCGCGGACGCGAGGCGCTCGTCGAATCCGGCAAAACGGTCGGGATGCGCGTGCAGACCGCGACCGCCTGGGCGGTCGAGGCGGCACGAGACGGCGTCGATGAGGCGATCGCGGCATCGGCGGCAATCGAGGTCCTGCAGATTCCGGGAGCCGAAGGCCGGCCGAAGGGACCGAACTTCGGCACCCTGGTCCACGCCGTCCTGGCGATCGTGCCACTCGATGCCGGGGAAGAGATGGTGCGGAGGATGGCGGAGGTGCAGGGTCTGATCCTTCGGTCGCCCGAGCACGAAGTCATTGCCGCGGCGTCGGTAGTTCGGAAAGTGCTGCGGGACCCATTGATGGATCGAGTTCGCGCGTCGGCTCGCCTGCGGCGGGAGACGCCGATCACCTGGACGCAACGAGACGGGATGCTGATCGAGGGCGTGCTCGACCTCGCCTTCGAGGAAGGCGACGGCACGACCGTCGTGGACTTCAAGACCGACCACGAGTTGTCAGCCGGGGAGGCGCGCTACCGCGCCCAGCTGCAGAAGTATGTGGACGCGGTCGCCAAGGCCACCGGGCGCCCGGCCAGGGGAGTGCTTGTTCAAGGTCTGAGGAGTCAGCTTGGGAGTTGGTAGTTGGAAGTTGGTAGTTGACTCTCCCAACTCCCAACTACCAGCCGCCAACTTGGACTTCGCTCTGCCGCGTTGACGACAGGCACTGCGCCGTTGCCGCGGCCGCGAGGCCGCCGACCAGGTACCAGGCGACGGTCATGACCTGGTTCGAGAGCAAGTCGCTCTTGGGCGGCACGCCCAGGCCCATCCGCTCCGGCAAGACGAGTGCGCCAATGCCGGCGATGAGACCAAGCACGGTCCCTCGAGTGTAGGTGGTCGCGAGCGAGTAGTAGACGCTGTTGGCGATCAGGTCACCCGCGAGGGTGGCTCCATACAGGCCCGCGTGCGTTGCGGGTTGCTCCTGGCCGACGGCCCGGGCACCGCGCGCGAGTGCGCGCATGCCCACCACATCCATTCGCGGGGCGCTATCCGTCACAGCGCGGGCGGCCTGGTGCACCGCGGTGAGGGCGACGGCGCCGGCGACGCCAGAGATGAGCGCGTTGTTCAGTGAGATCGACATGCTCCACCTTCTAGCAACGCGGGTGCCGGGCGCGTCGCGGCCGGCACCCGCGCCCCGTGAGGCCTACTTCTCGGCGGTTTTCTTGCGCGGATCGTCGCCGGGGTTCGCGTAGGTGATTTCGAACGGCCCCATGGCGGTGACATGGACGACCGTTTCGCCCTTGGCGCGAACGTAGTGATTGGTGCCCTTCGTCATGTTCACGTATCCACCTGGAGGCAGCGCGTGCATCGAACTCTCCACCCGCTTGTCACCCATCCCGGCCATCAAGGTGCCGGAAACGACGAGGACGTGCTCGTCGGTTGGATGAGAGTGGGGCGGCACACTGTAGCCGTCCGGGAACTTGAGCCGGATCACAAACACGCCGGTCTTGGACGGATCACCCGACAGGACAGATGCCTGGGCACCAGGCGGCAACGACGGCGGCGCCGCGCCCCACTTCACCGTGTCAGGCGTCACCATCCCGTGCGCGTCTTTCTGGCCCGTGGTTGCCTGGGCGGCGACGAGCAATGTTGTCGCGAGAACGAACCCCACGGTACCGGCAGTTACTTTTACGGTCTGCATGCTGCTCCTCCTGAGTAAGGTCGGTCCTGACGCGGGCGCCACGATAAGACAGTTGGTCCACACCTGCAAGCTCGTCGTTTGGGTCGCATCCCGGTCGCCTCGTCCCTTGCCGCTGGCGTGAACAGCGGCTGCCGAGCCAGAATGCAGCCTCTGGAGGCTTTCCGCATGAGATTCCGCCTGGTGTCACCGTTCGTGGTTATGACGCTGCTCGTCGTGCAGCAGGGCATGCCGTCCGCTCAGCAGACCACGCAGCCGGCGAAGCCGGAGCCGGACACGGAACACCTATGCGTCGACCTACCGTCCGTTTCCGTCGCGGGCGACGGTGATCCGCAACGCCACGATCCTGACCGGCGCCGGTCCGGCGATCGAGCGAGGGTCGATCCTGATCGAGAACGGCAAGATCTCGGCAGTGGGGCAGACCGTCACTGCGCCGGACGGTGCGGTGGTGATCGACGCGGACGGCAAGTGGATCACACCCGGCATTATCGATACGCACTCGCACCTGGGTGTCTACCCGGCGCCTGGGATTGAGTCCACCCAGGACGGCAACGAGATGACGAGCCCGAACACCGCGGAGGTGTGGGCCGAGCACTCACTCTGGCCACACGACCCGCAATTCGAGCTGGCGCTGGCCGGCGGCGTGACGTCCATGCAGCTGCTTCCGGGATCCGCCAATCTGTTCGGGGGCCGCAGCATCACCATCAAGAACGTCCCGTCGCGGACGGCCGAGGGCATGAAGTTCCCGGGCGCGCCACACGGCTTGAAGATGGCGTGCGGTGAGAATCCGAAGCGGGTCTATGGATCGCGCAACTCGCAGCCGGCCACCGCGATGGGCAACATGGCGGGATACCGCAAGGCATGGATCGCGGCGGGCGAGTATCGCAACAAGATGCAGGCGTGGCGCGACGGCGGATCCGATCCCGCCAAGCGTCCCGAGCGGAACCTGCAGATGGAAACGCTTGCCGGCGTCCTCGACGGCGAGATCCTCGTCCACAACCACTGCTATCGCGGCGACGAGATGGCCGCGATGATCAACCTGTCGAAGGAGTTCGGCTACAAGATTGCGTCCTTTCATCACGCGGTCGAGGCTTACAAGGTCCGCGATCTGCTCGCGAAGGACAGTATTTGCGCGAGCATGTGGGCCGACTGGTGGGGCTTCAAGCTCGAGGCCTACGACGGCATCAAGGAGAACATCGCACTCGTGGACGAGGCCAAGGGGTGCGCGATCGTCCACTCCGACGACCCCAATGGAACGCAGCGGCTGAACCAGGAAGCCGCCAAGGCCATGCATGCCGGCTGGCAGGCGGGCATGAAGATCGAACGAGCGGACGCGATCAAGTGGCTGACGATCAACCCGGCGCGCGCGCTCGGTATCGACAAGCTGACCGGCTCACTGGAGGCGGGGAAGAACGCCGACGTCGTCCTCTGGTCCGGGGATCCGTTCAGCGCCTACGCGAAGGCGGAGCAGGTGTTCGTCGACGGCGCGCTCCTCTTTGACCGGGCCGATCCGGCCCGCCAGCACACCCGCGACTTCATGACCGGCCAGCCGGGTCCGGGGCGGAGGGGTCTGCCCCCAAGGGGGCCTGACCCCATTTCCACGCCCAGCACCCGCCCCGCTGCATCCGCGCAGGCGAATATGCCCAATCCTGGTGCAAAAAACCCCAACATGTTGGGGAAATCGAAGCCCCCGAGCGGATTGGGGTCAGGCCTCATTATCGCGATCATCAACGGGACGGTGCGGACGGCAGCGGGGCCGGCTATCGAGCGCGGGACGGTGATCATCCGCGGCGGACGGATTACCGCGGTCGGGGCGAATCTGCCGGCGCCGGACGGCGCCACGATCATCGATGCGGCCGGGAAGATCGTCACGCCAGGGTTCATCGAGTCGAACACGAATCTTGGCATCGTCGAGATCCCGCTCTCGGCCGAAGGGACGGCGGACCAGAGCAGCACCGACCCTGGTCTCGGCGCCGCTTTCAACGTCGTGGACGCCTTCAACCCGTTCTCGACCGCGATCCCCGTCACGCGGGTGGACGGCATCACGCGCGCCCTCGTCGTGCCTGGCGGCACGGGACACCTGTTGCTCGGCCGGGCAGCGGTCTTCGATCTGCTCGGCGAGCACGTGCCCGCCAGCGTGACGAAGTCGCCGGCCGCGATGATGGCGATCCTCGGCGAAGCAGGCGCCGGCGTTACCGGTGGATCGCGCGCCTCGGCGATGCTCCGCCTGCGCGAGTTGCTCCAGGACGCGGCGGATTTCAACCTCAACCGCCTCGCCTGGAACACCGGCCAGCGCCGTGACTACGCGCGCGGGCGGCTGGACCTCGAGGCGCTGCGCCCCGTCATCCTTGGTGAACTGCCGCTTGCGGTGAGCGCGAACCGCGCCAGCGACCTGCTCGCGGCCCTTCGCCTCGCCGCGGAGTTCAAGTTGAAACTGATCCTCGTCGGCGCCGCCGAAGGATGGCGGGTGGCCGACGAAATCGCGAAAGCCAAAGTGCCGGTGATCGTCAAGCCGCTCACCAACATCCCGTCGTTCGACGCACTCGGCGCCACGCTCGAGAACGCCGCGCGCCTCCATCGCGCCGGCGTCCAGGTGGCGCTGTCGTCGTTTGAAACGCACCGGGCCCAGACACTCCGGCAGGAGGCCGGCAACGCCGTCTCGTACGGGCTGGACGCCGAGGCCGCGCTGCGCGCCGTCACGCTGACGCCGGCGCAGATCTGGGGCGTCGCGTCGACAACCGGATCGCTGGAAGTGGGGAAGGACGCCGACGTCGTGATCTGGTCCGGGGATCCGTTTGAGCTGACGACGTCCGCCGAGCGCGTCTTCATCAAAGGCCACGAGGTGCCGAAAGAAACCCGGCAGTCGGAGTTGCTGAAGAAGTACCGGACCATCGAGCGCTGACGCGTGCCACGTCAATGACGGGACTGGCAGGGCTAAAGCCCTGCGCTACACGTTATCCAGGTGTCAGAGGTGTAGCGCAGCCCTTCAGGGCTGCCTTCGTGCGGAACGTTACACGCGGATCTTGACGATCGCTTTCCTTACTGCGCCAGTCCCCGCCAGTGGCGCGTGCGCATCCTCGGGGAAGAAAATCGCGAACGTCCCGGGCGGGACGATGAGCCATGTGTCCGGGCGGTCACGGTAGAAGCCCAGATCGCGAGTGGTATCGAAGCCACCATCTGGCGTTTCGCACGCGGCCAGCGGCTTCCAGCCGATCTGCTCGTCGCCGTCGATCGTCACCTGAATGTCGATGTGTTGGCGGTGACACTCGAGGCGGGCGCCCTCGCGTCCTCGCCCCTCGACGTGATCGATGGAGACGTAGATGTCGTCTCCGTCGATCTCATGCCGGCCGGGCACCAGCGCCGCCAGGTCTGTCTCCCGCAGGAACTCGAACGCGCGTCTGAATGAAGGGTGCAGCTGCGCGTAACGATCCGCCTGCTCGAGCCGGTCCAGGATCACCTACCGCACCACCGTCGTTGTATTGCCAAGGCGACGTCTGACGATCAGCGGGCTTTTAATACCGCTGTGATCTGCTGAAGCACCTTCTTCTCTTCAGCCGATACTGCGCCGATGCCAAACAGCCCGCCCGAGGCATGCGCGATCTGCTCGCAATACTTCAGCAGATCGTCCGGCTTGACCTGCACCTGGGAGCCGGCCGGATGATCGAGTATCGCGCCGATCAGCCGCGACGCCTTGCGGAAGGTGGCTTCCGACGGCTTCTGATCGAGCCACTCCTGGAGCTGCGCGTCGGCGTCCGAGCCGGCGACGATCTCGCGTGTGCGCGCCAGGTTGATGATCATGGCGCGTTCGGCGGCGCTGACGCCCCCTTCGGCCCATGCCACCTGCAGCACTGGTATGAGCGGCAGCAGCGGCAGGGTCTGGAGCGTAAATCCGAGCGCCAGCAGCTCTTGAATCTGATCGGGATCGTGGATGCCGGTCGCATCCTCGAGACCCTTGCGGGTCGTGTCGTCCATTTCTCTCTTCCGCATGCGCTCGAGCAGCTCGCGGTCCTTGCGCCGGAAGTAGTCTTCCTCGCGCTTGCGGACTTCGTCGGTGATGCCGTCGTTGTTCGACACGTTTATCCTCCTGAACAGAACTCAATTGTAGCGTTATCGCCTCGGCCGTTCGTGGGCCGGACCGCCACCGTTGGCCAGGTTACGGGCGGTGTTGATCAGCGACACGTGCGAGAAGGCCTGGGGAAAGTTGCCGAGCTGCCGGCCGCTGCGGACATCCACCTCTTCCGAGAGCAGGCCCAGGTCGTTGGTCAGCGACAGCAGGCGCTCGAACAGCGCGTGCGCTTCGTCGTCGCGCCCCTGCAGCATGTAGGCGTCGGCGAGCCAGAAGCTGCAGGCGAGGAACGCGCCTTCGCCAGGCGGTAGACCATCGACGTCGCCGTGCGTCCGGTAGCGGTGGAGATACCCATCCTCATACAAGTCGCGCTCGACGGCCGCGATGGTGCCGGCGACGCGCGCGTCGGAGCAAGGCAGGAACCCGACCAGTGGCATCTGTAACAGGCTGGCGTCTACCTCGGTCGCGCCGTAGTACTGCGTGAAGGTCCCGAGGGCCTCGTTGTAGCCCTGCGTGCAGACGTCGTCGTGGATCTCCTGGCGGATCCGGCGCCATTTCTCGACCGGTCCCTCGAGGTCGAACGATTCGGCGCTCTTGATCGAGCGATCGAACGCCACCCACGCGAGGACCTTGGAGTGGACGAAGTGGCGCTGGGGTCCGCGCACCTCCCAGATGCCTTCGTCCGGTTCGCGCCAGACGCGCTCGACGAACTCGAGGATCACCTTCTCGAGCGCCCAGGCAAATCCGTCAGGCTCGAGGCCGGCGTTTCGCGCGACATGGAGCGCGTCGAGGACCTCGCCGTAGACGTCCAGCTGGAACTGGTTGACCGCCGCGTTCCCGATGCGGACAGGCTTGGAGTCTTCGTACCCCGGTAGCCAGTCGAGCGTCAGCTCCGGAAGCCGCCGCTCGCCGGCGGCGCCGTACATGGTCTGCAGCCTGGCCGGATCACCGCCGGCAGCACGAAGGAGCCAGTTGCGCCACGCGGCCGCTTCCGTGAGAAAGCCACAGTTGATGAGCGAGAACAGCGTGAAGGTCGCGTCGCGCAGCCAGCAGAATCGGTAGTCCCAGTTCCTGACGCCGCCGATCTTCTCAGGGAGCGAGGTCGTCGCCGCCGCGACGATGCCGCCAGTGGGAGCGAAGGTGAGCCCCTTGAGCGTGATCGCCGAGCGAAGGACCTGCTCTTTCCACGGCCCTTCGTAGCTGAAGGCTTTCGCCCATTCGTTCCACCACGACAGGGTGTCGTCGAGCGCCGCGAAGGGGTCCCTCAGCGTTCGCGGCTGCTGGTGCGAGGGCGCCCAGGTGAGGACGAACGGCACGCGCTCGCCGGTCTTGACCGTGAAGGCCGCTCGCGTCGAGAAGTCCACGCCTTCAAGGGGCACGGCTGTTTTCAACGACAGACTGTCGGGCCCGGCCGTCGCGGTCCAGACGTCGTCGACCCGGCGGACCCACGGGATGATCGACCCGTAGTCGAAGCGGACGATCAGATCCATGTCCATCGCGACGTCGCCGGCGACGCCTTCGACGATGCGCACGACATCCGGCTCAGTGCCGCGGATCGGCATGAAGTCGATCAGGCGAACGACGCCGCTGTCGGTTGTGAATTCGGTCTCGAGGACGAGGGAGGGACCGCGATAGCGGCGGCGTACCTGGCGAACGTGGTCGCGAGGTGAGAGTCGCCAGCGGCCGTGATCCGGCTGGCCGAGCAGCGCCGCGAAGCACGCTCCTGAGTCGAAGCGCGGAAAACAGAGCCAATCGATCGAGCCCTCGGTCGATACCAGCGCCGCCGTCTGGGTATCGCCGATGAGTCCGTAGTCTTCGATGCGCGCCACTCAGGTCCACTGTACCCCGACTCATGCCGGGGTCCGTCGCCGTCCCCTAATCCGGGTTGATATACCGATACAAGAGCCGGATCAGCGTGTAGGCCTTCGCCATTGAATCGGTTGTGAACGCGATCGTGTCTGGTGACGGACGCTCCATGGTGGGGAGGCTGGCGGCAACTTCCGGGATCGTCACTTCCTGGAACTGCACTTCGACCTTGTAGCTGGGTGCGCGCCGCTGCTGGAATTTCCTCGCGTCGCGGACGCCGAGGTAGGCGGCTTCTTCGATCTCTCCGTGAACCGCGGCGAACGGGCGCAGCTCGACGGCCCGCGGATTGATCGCCCGCTTGACCGCGACCGTCTTCGCGCTGGTCGCCGTCTCCGCCACCTGCTTCACCGCCACATCGTCGCCAGTGACGAGGGCGACGGGTACGCCGTACCAGGCCGCGACCATCGTGTTCAGTCCGCCTTCGCCGAGCGACTGGCCGTTGACGCGCACGTCGCGAACGACGCCGCTGCCGGTATGGGCGAAGAGTCCGCCTGGATTGCCGGCCTTGGCGTGATACCCGATGAAGATGACCGCATCAAACGACTCGTCCAGCCCTTCCATCATGCCGGACCGCTTGAAGTTGTGGCTGATCAACCGCACGTGTGGGTCCAGATCCTCCAGCCGGAGATTGCGCATGCTGCCGTGCGAGTCGTTCACGACAATGTCGTTCGCCCCGGCGCGCCGCGCGCCCCGGATCGCGGCGTTGACGTCATCGGCCATCATTTTTCGCGAACGTGCATACTCAGCGCCGGTGGCGGAGAGCTGATCGGACGAGGAGATGCCGCTGATGCCTTCCATGTCGGCGGAGATGAAGACCTTCTTGGTTGCCTGCGCCGAAGGCAGGGCGGCCAGCGCCGAGACCGCCGCCATGACCACGATGATATTTCGCACGCTGGTTCTCCTAAGGCAGCCCTGAAGGGCTGCGCAACAACGAAGCAGCCCTAAAGGGCTGCGCTACAACTCGCGACGGGTAGCGCAGCCCTTTAGGGCTGCCTCACCTTGACGTCGGCGAGATCGAACAGGACCGTCGCCAGCGCTGAATAGTCCAACTCGCCGCGGCCGCGCGCCAGCAGAACACCGACAAGATCCTGGACGACGGCGGATACCGGGGCCGGCGTTTGATTCGAGGCCAGCGTGTCGGCCGCGATGCGCATGTCTTTGCCGTATAGCTGGGCGCGGAATCCGGGGGTGTAGTTCTCGTTCAAGATGCGTTCGCCGTGGACCTCGAGGACGCGGCTGGCCGCGAAACCACCGAGCAGGGCCTCGCGCACCCTGGCGGGATCAACCCCGGCCTTGATCGCGAGCGCGAACGCCTCGGAGACGACGGCGAGTGTTCCGCCGATCACCATCTGATTGCAGACCTTGGTGATCTGCCCCGCGCCGGAGTCACCAACGCGGATCACTTTGTCGGGATTCCCCATGGCGTCGAGGATGGGTTTGACGTCGGCGAAGGCGCCGGCGTCGCCGCCCACCATGATGGACAGCGTGCCGCTCACGGCGCCGATTTCACCGCCGCTGACGGGCGCATCGAGCATGCGCGCGCCGTGCGACTGTGCCTGCTGCGCGAGGCGGCGAGCCGCGGTGGGCGAGATGCTGCTGCAATCAATGATGAGCGTGCCTGGCTGGATTGTGCTGAAGACCCCGTCCTCGCCGGTCAGCACCCGCTCGACATCGGGAGAATCGGGCAGCATCGTGACGATGCGGCGGGCGTGCCGGGCCACGTCGCCCGGGGATGACGCCCGGGTGGCGCCGTGCGTCACCAGGTCGTCCACCGGTCCCGGGCTTCGGCTGTGCACGATGACAGGGAAGCCGGCCTTGAGAAGATTCTTCGCCATCGGCCGGCCCATGAGGCCGAGACCGATGAAACCGACCGTGTGCGTCATGAGCACGGATTATAGCCACGGTGTCCCACCGTGGCCCCACGGTGGATTCCCACCGTGGCTACGCGCGTATCCCTGCTCCGGGCTAGGTGTTGAGAAAGCGGAGGAGGTGTTCGACGAACTGTTCCGGCACTTCCCACTGCGGTGTATGGCCGATCCCCGGAAGGATCTCGATCCGGGCGCCCTTGATGGCACGCGCGAGCGACCGCTGCGCCGTCTCGGCGAAGACGGAATCCTTGTCGCCGCCGAGGACCAGCGTTGGCGCCCGGATGTCGCGCTCGGCCGGAACATAGCCGGCCATCCCCGCGAAGACCTGTTTCCAGGTCGCTGCGTCCAGCGTGAGGCTCTCGGCGATGGCCGTCGTCATGAAGTCCTCCGGAACCGGCACCTGCACGGTGCTGTACTGGAAGTCACGTACGAAGGTGCGGTCGACCGGATCCTTCAGTGCCGCGACCGCTCCCTGTAGCTCGCGGGTCGTGTCGTTCATGAAGGCATCGCCGGCGGCGACGAGCACCAGCCGCGTCACCCGCTCGGGCGCGAGCACCGCGGCGCGGCGCGCCACGAAGCTGCCCATGGAATGCCCGACGATGGTCGCGCTGGGGACGTGGAGGGCGTCCATCAGCGCGACCACGTCACCCGCCATCGCGTCCATGGTGTAGTCGGTGGCAGCGCGGCCCGAGCGACCGTGACCACGCTGATCCGGCACGATCACCCTGAGCGACGGAGGCAGCAACGGCAGAACCCGGCTGAACGAGAAGGATGAATCCGAGTAGCCGTGCAGCAGGATGACGGCAGGGCCCGTCGTTGGACCCTGCTGCCGATAGTGCATACGCACGCCGGTCTTCAGAAGCACGTCCCCGGTGGCACTCGACGTCCGCGCCCGGTCGGCGTTCTGCCACGCCTTTCGCAGGCGCGCCTCAACGAGCGCGGCGTCGTCAGCCTTTTTCTGCGCCTTGAGGGCGGCGACCAGGCCGGTGAGCGACCAGCCGTTCTCGGGATTGCGCTTCAGGTCCTCCCAGAATGCCACTTCGGCTTCGGCCGGCCGTCCGGCCGCGAGGAGCACGTTGCCAAGGTCCTGCCGCACCGGCGAGTGCCAGTCATGCGGTTCCTGGTAGAGGAGCGCATCCTCGTAGCGGATGGCGCGATCCAGGTGCAGGGTTGCCTTGTCCCAATCCTGCCGTGCGGCGGCCATGCGCCCGGCGATCACTTCCGGCGCGATGCGAAGAATCGCTGCACCGGTGTTGTTTGAGAACGTGGTCTGGCCCTGCAGTGACGGATCCGCAATGATCGGCTGCAGCAGCGCGAGCTCCTTTTCCGCGAGATCCAACTGTCCCTTGCCGATGAATGCCATCGCGCGCGCGTAGTACCAGGTGCCGCGGGTGAACGGCGTGTCGTGCTGAGGCGCCGATCCAGCGAGGATGTCGTCCCACTTCTCGAATCTGACCATCGCCCAATACGGCACCACCAGGAAGCCCTGGAGGATCGGCACGTCCTTCAACGCGGCCTGCGGTATCGCGGCGGCGAGCCGCTTTGCCGAGTCGATCGCCAGTGTGCTCTGCCCGGCGGCGGTCGCGCCCATCCAGATGAAGTGGAGGTTGTGCGGGTAGTACGCCAGCGGATAGATCCCCTGGGCGCGGCACTGCGCGATGTAGTCCTCGTCGGCCTTGGCCGCCTGGAGGTTCACCTTGATGACGTCCTCGTATCGACCGACGCGCTGATAGATATGCGCGGGCATGTGGACGATGTGGCCGGCGCCCGGCATCAGCGGCAGGAGGCGATCCGCCTCGGCCTCGGCGCGCTCCGGCGTGTCGGTGGCCTCCCACAGGTGAACCCAGAGATGCAGAGCACCGGGATGGCTCTTGTTGTTGGCGAGTACCTTCTCGAGCTCGCCCTTCAGCTCCTTGGTTTCGTCGTAGGGGAGGCCATCACGGGTCCAGTAGTTCCACGGGCGGGTGTCCATCAACGCCTCGGCGAGGAGCGTTCGCGCGTCGTTGTCTTGCGGGTACTTCGCGACCAGCTCGCGCATGGCGGCAGCGTAGGCCTTGTCGGCTGCGGCGCGGTCCTCCGCTTTGCCGGTATAGCGCTTGGAGAGGGCATCGATGTACGCCCGCTCGCGTGCGGTGGCCTTGGCCCTGAGCGATACCGCCTTGCGCACGAGTTCCAGCGCCTGCGGCTCGACCTCCGGCGCCATCGGGGCATTGATGTTCGGTCCGAGGACGAGCGCATGGCCCCAATACGCCATGGCCAGATCAGGCTGAAGGCGTGCCGCCTCGGCGAAGGCCCTGGCCGCTTCCGCGTGGTTGAACGCGTAGGACAGGTTGAGGCCCTGGTTCATGAAGGCTTGGGCCTTTCGATTCGTGGTCGCCACCGGAAAGGTGTGGACGCCAAGGTTCTGGAGTCGCGGCGCGATGGGCTGACCCGGCAGAGGCTCGGCCGCGGCAGCAGGCGGCTTCTCGTAGTGCTTGTGCTGTGGCGGCGGCGTCTGTGCGAACAGGCTCGACGGGGTCGCGAGAACAAGAGCGACGATCGGGATGATGAAGTGCAGGCGTTTCACGATTGACCTCCACCGTGAAGATACGAGCGGACGTTGATTGGAGTCCTTCGCTGCCGGTAAGCGTCCGGTAAAGGTTTGGTAACGCATCGTACAATGCCGCTATCCATGACTTTCGGGCCCTTCCGGCTTGACCCGGTGAGCGGGCAGCTCTACCGTGGAAACGCCGTGGTGCCGCTGGCGCCGAAGGCTTTTGCCCTCCTGCAACAGCTGATTTCACAACCCGGGCGGTTGTTCACGAAAGAGGAACTGCTCGAAAGCGTCTGGCCCGGCGTGTTCGTGGGCGACGCCGTTCTGAAAGTCGCGATCCGCGATATCCGGAAGGCTCTTGGCGACGATGCCCAGTCGCCGAAGTACATCGAGACTGCCCACCGGCGCGGCTACCGTTTTCGCGCCGACGACTTCATGCCGGCGAGCCCACCCGTTCCGGCGACGTCCTCTCTTCCGCGCGTCCATTACGCCCGCAGCGGGAGCGTGAATATCGCCTACCAGGTGATCGGTACCGGGCCGCTGGATCTCGTCTTCGTGATGGGATGGGTGTCGCACCTCGACTACTTCTGGAACGAGCCGTCCTTTGCCCGGTTCCTGACGCGATTGTCGTCGATGGCGCGGCTGATCCTGTTTGACAAGCGCGGAACAGGGTTGTCGGACCCCGTGCCGGTCAACGAACTCCCGACCCTCGAGCGCCGCATGGACGACGTCCGCGCGGTGATGGACGCGGCCGGCTCAACACGCGCGGTGCTGCTCGGCGTATCGGAAGGCGGCCCGATGTGCAGCCTCTTTGCCGCGACCTATCCGGACAAGACCGAAGCGCTCGTGATGATCGGCAGTTACGCCCGGCGGCTGCGTGATCGCGATTATCCCTGGGGCCCGACCCCTGCCGAACGTGATGCGTTCTGCAACGCACTGCTGGACGAGTGGGGTGGTCCCGTGGGCGTCGAGGAGCGCGCGCCGTCGCTCGCCGGCGACGCGGACTTCAGAGAATGGTGGGCCGCTTACCTGCGAATGGGCGCGAGCCCCGGGGCCGCGGTCGCACTCACTCGGATGAATGCGGATATCGACGTGCGCGCCGGTACTGCCATCGATCCGCGTGCCGACGCTCGTGCTGCATCGCACCGGCGATCGGTGCCTGCACGTCGAGGAGGGGCGCTATCTCGCGTCCCTGATTCCCGGCGCCGAGTTTGTCGCGTTGCCAGGCGACGACCACTTGCCGTTTGCCGGTGACCAGGAGAGCGTCCTCGCCGAGATCGAGCGGTTTCTCACATTGAGCCGGGTCCGGCGGGCGCCCGCACACCTGCTCGCCAGCGTGCTGACCGTCGCCTCGTCGTCGCCGATGGACGACCGTTTCCGCGAAGTCTATGCGCGTGAGATCGAGTGGTATCGCGGCGTTGCGCTCGCCGGCGAAGGCTTCACGGCGATGTTCGACGGCCCGGCGCGGGCGGTGCACTGCGCGTCTGCGGTAGCGTTGGCGTCAGGCCTGCCGCTGCGCGCCGGCGTGCACATTGGCGAAATGGATCCTGCGGCGAGCGGCGGAGAGGTGGTGACTATCAGCCGTCAGCTCGCCGATGCGGCCGCCCCCGGTGAGGTCCTCGTCTCGCGCACGATCGTGGACCTGGTGCCGGGGTCTGGACTTCACTTCGACGAGCGCGGGACGGTGCGCCCGGCCGGGACGACCCGGGAGATTCCGGTTATGGCACTTCGCCACGCACCTTGAAGCCTGTCGCGCCGAGCCAGTGTTCGACGTCCAGCCGGAAGTCATGCCGGCGGTCGCGGATGACGGCGCGGATGTCTTCTTCCATCCCGAGCACCTCGAACAGGTTGACGAAGAAATCGACCACCAGCGTGCCGTCCGTGAGATTGGAACGCACGCGTGATGGCGGGCCGCCGTCCATTTCGATCCCGAAGTGCTCGCCGGCCGATTCCGAAAGCAGCTCCATCAAATGCCTGTCGGTTTCGATTTCCGAGTCGCGCCGCCCGGTCGCGAGCAGACGCGTCTCACCGCCGCCCGTGTCGCAATAGAGCTTCAGCCCCGACGGAAGCGCGATGACCCAGAGTTCCCAGGTGGCGCCATCTGGCCACTCCAGCCACAGGAGCGTGCGTGAGCGAAGGGTGAGTGGGTCGAAGGTCCGGTCGATCGTGCGCGCGACGAGCGCCTCGAAGGCGACCGGCTCGCGCGGCACGCGCAACGGCCAGAGTTCATGTCGGGTGCGGAACTGCTTGACCGCTTCCTCCAGCGCCTGCACGACGCGGACGCGATTCTGCCGGTCGGCGTACATGCCGTCCTACTTCGAAACGAGCTTCCTGATGTGCCCGGCCTCTCCGTCGATCCCGGGGGCGGCGCGGAGCTGAAGAAGTTCCGCCATCAGCGGATAGACGTCCACGTTGCGGATCTCGTCCACGAGCACGCCCTCGCGGATGCCGGGCCCGGCCAGCAGGAAGAGCGCCCGCATGGACGGGAATGCATTGTCCCAGCCGTGCTGGCCCCAGCGCTCGCGCGGCGCACGTTCGGCCGCCGGTGGTTTGGCGGTCGGCGCTGCGGGCGCCGTCGGTGTGCGTGGTGCTGGACGCGGTGCGCTCATCGTCCATCCCTCGTCCATCACCACAACGATGTCGCCGTTGCGCGGGTTGTCGCGGTAGTTGAAGCGTGTGGGCAGATCCTGGCGCAGGTAAGCGGTACCGCGCGCGACCCGCGCGTTGATGTGATCGCGAATCGCCACGGCGCGGTCCGCGCCGCCGGTGATGTGCAGGCTGGCGACAGGACCGCTGAAGCCGGCTTCGATGCTGCCGACATCGGCAGCATCGAGAATCGAATCGAGCCGCACCGTTTGCGCCGTCGAGGTGTTCGCCATGCCGTGGTCCGACGTGATCGAGCAGGTACAGCTGGTCCCGAACCGGCAGGCGGTCGATCCCTTCCACGAGCTGACCGATCGCCGCGTCCAGCGACTGGGCGGCCTTGACGACCTCGGGTGACTCCAGGGGATTGTCGTGCGAAGCCTCGTCGAGCCCACTGAAGTAGAGCGTGATCATGTGGGGCCGGCGTTCGACCGGCTCCTGCAGCCACGCGAGCACGGTCTGGATGCGGGCCTCGTTGGTGACACCGGACGTGTACTTGTTGAATGTCGTCGGGCGAATGCCTTTGATCGCCGCTTCGGATCCCGGCCAGAAGTAGCAGGCCGCGACCATCCCCTGCGATTCCGCCGTCACCCAGATCGGCTCACCGCCGTACCACGAGCCGTCCGACACGGTGCGCGCATCGGTGTAGACGTAGGTGTCTTTCCGCGCCGGGTCGTAGAAGCGGTTGTTGACGATCCCGTGCCGCTGCGGATCGAGTCCAGTGACGAGCGAGTAGTGGTTGGGGAAGGTGAGAGAGGGGAACACCGGCACCATCGCTTTGGCCCGCGCCCCGCGGCCGGCAAGGCGGCGCAGGTGCGGGAGGTCGAAACGGTCGATATATTCCGATTTGAAGCCGTCGAGCGAGATCAGGATCAGGTACGGCTTGTCGCGTTGCTCGGGTGTGTTGACCCCGCCGCTGCCGGTGAGCGGAGCGCGCCTGGATGCAGGCGCTGCAGCCGGCTGCTGACGCGCAGGGGCGCATCCTGCGAGCGACGCAACAGCAGAAACGCGACAAACTGGCTGCACGGGAACAAGGGGTGGCGGCGCGAGGTGCTCACCGATTGATTGTGGTTCGGATTGCCCGCAAAAATCGAGGCCGCGACGCTCAGGTGTCTCGGGCGATCGATCTGACCTGGCGCATATGGTGAAGGGTGTGGCGCCAGTGCAACTTCCGCCATTGCGCCACCGACAGGCCCGCGAAGTACGGATGGTTGACGACCGCGACGCGCTCGCCGAACTTCGCCGCCACCCGCGATAGCGCATCATCCACCCGCACGAGGGCAGCGCGGATCGTCGCGAGACTGACCGCCGGATCAATCGTGCCTGACGGGACGTCATCACAGGTGCCTGCACCTTGGGAAAGTGTCCAAGGTCCAGCACCAGGATCCGTCCGGCGGTCTGCTTGAGTCGCGGGCGGCGCACGCGCAACTCGCCCGACGCAGGGTCTTCTCGAGCGCGTCGGCACTGGCCGAAAAGGCCAGCGTGAGGTGCTCGAGGATTTCGCAGATCGACCAGCGGCCGGCCACGGCGCGCCCGATCACTTCAGGAGTGAGGTGCCCCGCCGCATCGTCAATCGCCTGCATCGCGCCGCGAGCAACCCGCTGTCCATGTCCGTGTTAGTCCGTGTCCGTGTAGTCCGTGTAGTCCGTGTAGTCCGTGTTCTAGGGCCAGACGGCTTTCAACACCGCCGCCAATCGATAGCCGCCGATGGCGAGCTGCTGGCGAATCAGTGGCCGCGCCCGCGCGTCATAGTCGGACGGTTGCTCGATCAACCACCGGTGCGCGTTGCGCTTCGCATCGTCGGGCCCGACGTCCGAGAGCAGGCGTATCCCCTTGTGTGCTTCCTTTGCGTTGGCGAGTCCTTCTGTCGCCCACTGTGCCGGCCAGCCGTCCGGATCGCCTGAAGGTGCCCACGACGGCGCCGGCTTCACCTCCCTGTGCAGGCGCGCCGCGTAAGCCGTGGCGTCCTCGCGGTCGATCGTGATGTTGACGGCGTGACTGTCCCAGTAGGAGTGCAGGTTGAACCGGTATTCCGGACCATAGACCAGCAGGTTGCCGCCGAGCGTGGGCCGCCAGCCCTCCGGACCGTTTGGCAGAACGAACGCGGGCGGTCCGCTGGCAGCGATGAAGCTGGTTCCGACGTGGAGCGGCTGATGAATATCGCCGACCAGGTGTGCCACGATGCGCAGTGCTTCCCGCTGCGGTGAAGATCCCTTTCCCGGTCTTCAATACTCGGATCGCTTCACGAGTGGTCTGGACGATGTCAGTGGTGCGCGTGCCGGCGGCACCGAGCTCGTAGCGCTCGGCCTGGTACGGCAGGTTGGCGTAGTGATACGTTTCGTGCGCCGGGTGATTGAGTTTGAAGATATTCGTGTCGGCATCCTCGTACATCGGATCCTTGATCGTGTCGGGCCACACCGCGGCGTCAGCCAGGGTCTGGTTCTGCGGCAGGATGCGCCGGACCTCTTTCAGGGCCCGGGTGTCCTTCAGATGCAGCTCGGCGAGCGTGCCGACGATGCGGTGTCCGACCGAGCCAAACGCGTCAAGTGTGAAGGTGCCGCAGGCGATGAGGGCGGCGGCCGCCGTCACGGTGATCAGTGAACGCTGTCGAGGGATGCGCATCAGTGGTGACGGTACTCCGGCGCGCCGAGGTCTTGCAAACGACGGCAGCTTTCGCCATGCTTCGGCATTGTCGTTGCACGATTGAGCTCCCATAATGCGAAAACTGCTCTTCGGCGTATTCGTCCTGATCTCGGCCGGTAACTTCGACATCCTGGCCCAGCAGCCACCGCCGCCGACGCAGCAACAGCCGCCAGCGAAACCGGCGGCGCAGAAGCCGCCACAGAAGCCCGCGCCAGGCGACGGCCCGCACCGCCACGCTCGCGATCTTCGTAGCTGATCCTGCCGGTACACCCATCCCGAACGTGCTCGTGACGGTCGAGGGAGCCGCATCGCGATCGACGAGAACAGAGGGTGGCCGGATCGCCATCGAGGAACTTCCGGCCGGTCGATACCTGGTTCGCTTCGAGCAGGAAGGCTTCGTGACCGTGGAGCGGGACCTGGTGGCGGCCGGCGGCAAGCCGATCGAGATCAAGGTGACGCTGAAGCCGCTCCCCGCACCTCCGCCCGCACCGGCTCCACCCGCGCCCGAGCCGCCGAAGAAGCCGTCGATCGAGGCAAAGCCCGCGGTCTTCGACGTCCCCGGTGTGATCGAGAAGGAGTTTGTCGGCCGGGCGGCGGGCAAGACGACCGCGCTCGCCTGCGGGAACGACGGGAACGCGACCTTGATCCAGCTGAACCAGCCACTCCAGTCGCACGCGCACGACGATGCCGATGAGTTCATCTACGTGGTGGCGGGGGAGGGGTTGGCTTCGCTGCAGGGGACGTCGCAGAAGCTGAAAGCGGGGACGCTCCTGTTTATTCCGCGCGGGACCTCTCATGGCCTGACCGTGTCGGGCCGGAACCCCTTGATCGTCGTCTCGACCCGCGCCGGGGGCGGCTGCTAAAGCGGTCCCAAAGTGGCTGCCGATTTGGCATGATGGGGTATGAGGCTCCTGACTGTCGCATCGTTGCTCGCGGCCCTCGTCGCCACCTCGCACGCGTTCCAGCAACCCACGTTCAAGAGCGGCGCGAAGACGGTCGCTGTCTACGCGACGGTCGCCGACAAGGACGGTCGGCTGGTCCCGGACCTGACGCAGGAAGATTTTGAGATCCGCGACAGCGGAAAGACCCAGCCGATCACCGTTTTCTCAAACGAAGTCCAGCCGATCAGCGTGGTCATCATGCTCGATCGGAGCGGCAGCATGCGCGGGAACTTCAGGCTGGTCGAAGCTGCCGGGGAGGCCTTCGTTCGCGCGATGCTGCCCGCCGATCGCGCCCGCATCGGCAGTTTTGCGGAAAAAGTCCAGATCGATCCGGAGACCTTCATCAGCGACAAGAAAGAGCTCATCAACATTCTGCGGACGAAGCTGCAGAATCAAGGTCCCACGCCGCTGTGGAACGCGGTAGACGCGTCGATCGCGACGCTGAAGGAACAGGAAGGCCGGAAAGTCGTCCTCGCGTTTACGGACGGCGCCGATAACCCTGGCGGCCTTGGGTTCAACAACATGTCCTTCATGGACATCATGCGTCGCGCGCAGGTTGCTGACGTGATGGTGTACGCCGTGGGCCTGGAGAGTACGGCTGCCGCGCCGAGCGCAGGCCCGTTGGGCGGCGGTGGCGGAGGATTTGGTGGGAGCCGGCCAGACCCGGGCCTGCCCGCGATCGCGGAGCGAAACTGGCGGCGGTTATTTCGAGCTGCGGCGCGCGCCGGATCTCGCGGAGACCTTCGCCAAGGTGGCCGATGAACTGCATCGCCAGTACTCTGATTGGGTTTGCGCCCGAGAAGCTGGACGGCAAGATGCACAAGATCGAAGTCCGCGTGAAGAAGCCGGGCATGAAGGTGCGCGCCCGCAAGGAATATTTCGCGGCGAAGTAGTCCCGCAGGTATTACGAGGCGGTCTTGGCTACCGCAGTGTCTGCGAGGGCGTCAGCAAGCGCACTGCTGAAATCCGAGGCCGGTTCGGTGTCGACCAGCGTGGCGATCTCTTCGTCGAGGAGCCCGGCGGCGCCGGGGCCTTCGAGTGTCGCGCGCTGGGCATAGAGCTGACGTCCGAAGTCGATCGTGTCGCGGAGCCGGCGCAGCCGGTCCGGCCTGGTGCGCCCTTCCTTCGTGTCGGCGACAAACATCTCTTCGGCTTCGTGCAGCAGCATCTGCGCGTACTCGCGCAGCTCGCGCGCGATCTTCAGCTCCTGCGTCAAACGGGAGAGCAGCACGTTAGTGTGTGCGGCGAGAACCCCTGCGAACGCCGCGTGCGCTTCGCCTTTGTCTGGCGCAGTGGTATCCGCATAGACCACGGCGAGCGTTTCGCCCTGGAACACCAGCGGCGCTGCCACCGCGAAGGCAGGGACGTCGCCCGGCAGCCGGTGCGAGTCGACGAGCTGCTCAGCGGTCCCGAACTCGTAGACCCCCAGGGTTGCGGCCGTGGTGATGATGGAATCCTCGCTCATCGTGACGGCGAGGTCGGCAAGATCCACCGAATCCCCGAGACCCGTCGCCAGATCGCCCTCGAGCCGAGGGCCCTTGCGGCGGAAGATGACGACCCGCGGGAACTGCGTCGCGACCTGCTCAATGAGTTTGGTAAACAGGTCGGCGACGGTCGAGGCAGTCGCAAGCGCATCGAAGGCTTCGATGCGTTTCCCCGAGCAGGGCGGTGACCTGCTGTCTCTGAGCGCGCAGCGTGGCCGCTTCCGCCTGCAGGCCGGCGGTGAGCGCGTTCGCTTCGCCTGACTGGGTGCGGAGAGCAGATACCGTCTCATCTGACTCCTGGAGACGTCGCTCCAGAACGTCCGCTCTGACCGATTCTCTCTGGATCGAGGCCTGTGCGGTCTCCAGCTGAGCGCGCAGGTCCACGCCTTCCGCGAGCAGGGTCTCGACCTGCTGCTTCACGTCCGCGGCGTCCTGCCTGGTTCGATCGGCGTCTGCTCGGAGTTTTTCGAGCTCCGCTTCGGCGGCGGCGGTCAACCGCTCAACGAAGGCGGACGTTTCTGTGATGGTGTATTCGCGAAGATTCATATTGCGGGAGGGCCCGTTGGCGGTGTCATCAGCAACAGGCAGGCCGCTGGTTTTTCGGCACGCGCCGATGATTTTCCAGGCGCTCTAAGCCTAGATCTGTCAGTGGGTTAGGCAAAATGGGGTCAGGCCCCCTTTGGCGCCGTGGCCCGGTTTTGGGATGACAGAAGACGCCGGGTTTCTACGCTTCTGTAAGCGCGCCGGCGCGCGTCACATCCCGGCGAAGATGTCCGTCGCCGGGCGTGAGGGCAACGGCGGGCCCCACGCATGCCGCCAGGCTTCGGACGCGAGGATCGGAGCGAGGTCCGGCTGGTTGAAGAAGCAGCGGTCGATGGAGAGGTGCTGGCTGCGATGCGCGCGCAAGGCGGCGGCTTTTCGGTCACTCCAGGCGCTGATGTCGATGACGAAGTCGTTGCCTGGCGTAGCGGCGTCGAAACCACCCGGTTCCCACGGCGCCGGGATGGGCGTCCAGAGTAAACGGGGGACGGCGTACGGCGCCCCCGCGTCCGGGATCCACCGGGGATCGGCGGCCGCCGCAATCGCGTCACTCGTGAAGCGGCTGATGGCGACGTGATCGGGGTGGACGTTGAAGCCGTTCGGATCGAAGGTGAACACGATCGACGGCCGCTCGCGACGGATGACGGTCACGAGCGCGCGCCGCACCGCGTCCGGCGGCGCATCGGTAAGCTCGCGGTCCCGGTAGCCAAGCAAGTGCAACTCGGAAATGCCGAGGATCCCAACCGCCGTGCGCAACTCGCGTTCACGAGTGACCGGCAGTTCCTCGATCGAGCAGACGGCTGGATCACCAACCTTGCCCCGCTCGCCAAGCGTCGCCGTGACCAGCACGGAGCGCACGCCCGCGTCGGCGCACTTCATCACCGTCCCGGCACAGGAAAAGCTTTCGTCATCGGGATGCGCGAAGCAGAAGAGGACGGTCTTCGTCATGGCTCATTCTCTCCTCAGTAGCGACCGGCCCGCCACTTCGCGCCGCGGCCGCGGCCTTCGACCTGGATCAGGGCCTGGGTGCGCATCTGCCGCAGGACGTGGCGCACCATGTCGCGGCTCACACCAGGGCAGTCGTGCTCAATCTCCGAGATGCTGAACGGACCGGTCCGGCGCAGGACCGCGGCGCGCACCTGCGCGGTCTTGGATCCCTGGAGACTCTCGACGCGGGCCTCGAACTCGCCGTACGCCCTGATCAGGACTCCCCAGAAATACGTCAGCCAGGGTCGTGCATCGTGAGCGTCATCGTGCCAGCCACGCGAACTGTGTTCGAGCGCCTCGTAATACGTTTCGCGCGATTCCTCGACGATCCGCTCGATGCTGATGTAGCGGCCGACGCGGTAATTGAACCGGTAGAGGAGCAAGAGCGAGATCAGGCGCGCCACGCGTCCATTGCCATCGGTGAACGGATGGATACAGAGGAAGTCCAGGATCGCGAGCGGGGTCAGCACCAGCGGATCCGCGAGTCCGCCGGCGAGAGCCTGGCCGAAGCCGGCCGTCAAATCCGACATCGCCTGGGGCGTGCGCACCGCCGGCGTTGGCTCGAAACGCACCCGGATGAGCGTGCCGCGCGCATCGCGCTCGACGATCTGGTTGTCGAGGGCCTTCCAGTGCCCGCCCGTGCCAGGCTGATAGCGATACAGCATCTGGTGCAACTGCAGCAGGACGTTCGATGAGAAGGGGATATGTGCGTGCGTCTGGTGAATGAGCTGAAGTGCGTCGCGGTAGCCGGCAATCTCCTGCTCCGACCGCGTGCGCGGTTCCGTACCCTTGATCACGAGGTCGGCGACCCGGCCGGGTCCCGCGACCACGCCCTCGATCCGGTTGGACGACTCCGCGGACTCGATCAGCGCATGCGTTCGTAAAGTGTCGAGCTGTTCCGGAAACTGCCGGACGAATAGATCCTGCCGTCCACGGACTTCCCCCAACCGGTGGATTGTGCCCAGTTCAGGAGTTCCAAAACGCAACTGAGCAAGGAAACTAGTGGTTAAAGACGGCATCGGATCCCATAAATGAGGTATTGAAGGCTATATATTACCTCATTAATGGTCGTTATTACCTCTATTCGCCAAGGCATCTACCCACAAGTCTGGAAATCAGCCACACTTTTCTGGTGACGTCAGAGCGGCGGCAGCGCCGGACCCGTGGCAACTTCATTCTGTGGACGGCGGCGCTGTGCGTCGTTGGCGGGATTCTCACGCTCTACTGGTGGCGTCTGCAACCGCGCGCGCCGCGGCTCGAGCCCGGATGGAACGCCAGGGTCATGGTCCTCGCCGGGGACGGCATCATTGGGACGTTATCGGGAACCGCGTCCGGCGCACGCTTCGAGGACCCGTTCGGCATCGCCGCGCGCGCTGATGGAACGGTCTTCGTGAGCGACGGACTCTCGCGTCCGCGCGTCCGCGCCCTGTTCCCCAACGGCACGGTCGTAGATGTGGCCGGCGGAGCCCCGGGATTCCGGGACGGTCCAGGGAGTGCCGCGCAGTTCGAAGCCATCTCCGGACTGGCGCTCGCACCTGATGGAACGCTGTATGTCGCCGATACCGGGAACAACGCGATCAGGCGGATCGGATCAGACGGTCAGGTTTCAACTGTCGCGGGGGACGGCGTGCCCGGCTACCGTGATGGCGCCGGCCCGCAGGCACGCTTCAATGGTCCGACCGGCGTCGCCGTCGATTCGAGCGGGCGCGTGATCGTCGCCGATACCTACAACGACCGGATCCGCCGCATCGAGGTGGACGGCACAGTGGCGACGCTCGCAGGGTCGCACGTCTTCAACACGCCATCCGGCGTCGCCGTAGACGGGACCGGACGCGTCTACGTTGCCGACACGGGGTCTGGCGCAGTCCACGTCCTCGAGACGACGGGCGATCTCTGGACGCTGCCGGCGGCGTATCCACAGGATTTCGTTCGCCCGATCGGGGTCGCCACGGCCGGGGGCGGAGAGGTGTACGTCACGGACGAACGTGGACGGGTCGTCGAAATCGACTCGCGCGGCACGAGCCGGGTGGTAGCCGGCGGAGCCCCGGGCTTCATGGACGGCCCCGGCGCCGAGGCGCGATTCCGCCGTCCATCCGGCGTCGCGGTGCTCGGGCCCGGACGCCTCGTTGTTGCCGACACCGGCAACTCGCTGATCCGGCTGGTCGTGGCGGCGTCGCTGCACGACTTCCGCCCGCCGCCGCGGCCCGGCATCCATCCCCGGTTCGACACCGAAACCTTCGGCCTGCAGCCGCTGCTCTGGCCCGTGCCACCGATGGAAGGCCCCCACGAGATTGCCGGCACGATGGGTGAGGCGCGCGGAACCGATGCGGAGCGCCTGCACTCCGGCGTCGATGTCCGCATCGACGAGGGCACGCCGGTGGTCGCCACCCGCGCCGGCGTGGTATCGAGCCCGGTGTCGACCGGGGAGTTCGGAACGTTGAACGAATGGGTCCGCATCGGACCCGTCACGTACGTGCACATCCGCGCCGGCCGCGACCGCACGCGACATGCCGCTCGATGCGAAGCGGTTCGTTCCCTCCTACGACGATGACGGAACACTCGTGGCGATTCGTGTGAAGCGCGGCGCCCGCTTCGAATCGGGTGACCTCATCGGATCCGTCAATCGCTTCAATCACGTGCACATGAACGTCGGCTGGGCGGGCGAAGAGCTCAACCCGCTCGACTTCAAGCTGCTTCAGTTCACCGATAGCATTACCCCGACGATTTCGAGGGCCGGCGTCACGCTGCTCGACGATGCGGGTGAACGCCTGGTGCGCAAAGAGCGTGGCCGCCTTCTGGTGTCGGGATTGGTGCAGATCGTCGTCGATGCCTGGGACCAGGCCGACGGGAACCGTCCGAGCCGACGGCTCGCGCCCCACGCGCTCGGCTACCAGGTGCTGCACCCGGACCGATCACCCGTCCAGGGCTTTGAACGTCCGCTGGAGACGATCCGGATGGATCAGCTCGGCCGTGATGCAGATGCCCGGCTGATCTACGCGGCCGGCAGCGGCATCCCTTTTTACGGCGGGCGCAGGACGCGCTTTCTCTTCAACGTCACGAACACGTTTCACGGCGGCGTGGCAGCGAGGGGGCGATGGGACGCGGGTCGGCTCGCGCCCGGCGACTACGTGGTCCGGGTCTTTGCCTCCGATAGCCAGGGCAACACGACGACGCGGGATCTGCCCGTCACCGTTGAGAGCGTCGCGGCGAGGTAGGTCACCACCACTTCGAGAGGTGGTTGCGCGATTCGCGCGGCCGGTCGTCATAGTGCGAGGTGTCGTTGAACAACGTCAGCCGGGCGCGCACCGGATCCTTGAAGTCGAGGACGTTGAGGCAGGCCGGGGACTGGTCGAGTCGATCTCGATAGCCGCGCGCATCGATCCCCAGCAGGCTGCACAGGACGAGACGGATGGTGGCCTTGTGCGAGACGACCAGCACCTGTTGCCCCTCGTGGGCGGTCACGATCTGCCGGATCGCCGGCAGCGCTCTGGCCAGCACCGCCACACCCGACTCCGCGCCCTCCGGCGCGAACGTGAACGGATCTTCCTCCCAGGCGGAGTAGTCGTTCGGGAAGCGCGCTTCGACTTCGGGGCGGGTGAGGCCTTCCCACGAACCGTGGCTGATCTCGCGTAAGCCGTCGATCATGACCGGCTGCAGACCGCAGCTGCCGGCGACGATGCGCGCGGTATCCATGCTGCGCGCGAGCGGACTCGCGTACACGGCCGCGATCCCGTCGTCCTTCAGCCGATGGCCGAGACGGGCCGCCTGGTGCCGGCCTTCGTCCGACAGATCCGCGCCGATGGCGCCGGAGAAGCGATTCTCTGCGGTCATCTGGGTCGCGCCATGACGAACGAGATACATGCGAGTGGTCTTCATTGCGATCCACGTCCTGTGACTGTGTGAGCTGGGAAACAGGTCGGCTCAGCTGTAGAGCCGGGCTCGTGCTGCATCATATCGCCCGGCCCCGACACCGCCATTGCCGGCATAACGAAAGCGTCAGAGTACGCGAATCCTGTAATGAGCATGTAGTGGGCCCGCCGCGGCACGTTACAATACGGGCGGTAATACCCCGTTTTGTCCTTACCGCTCGAATATCCGCGCGGAACGGATCGTGCCTGCGCAGATACCAACTCGATGTCATTTTTCTCAAGCTTTGCCACCGATATGGCGATCGATCTCGGGACCGCGAACACTTGCGTGTTCGCGCGCGGCCGGGGCATCGTCCTGAACGAACCGTCGATCGTCGCGTTCAATACGATCACAGGGGAGGTCGAGGCCGTGGGCCTCGAGGCCTACGAGATGCTCGGAAGGACGCCGCCGCACTTGCGGGCCGTCCGCCCGATGAAGGACGGCGTCATTGCCGACTTCGACGCCGCCGAGAAGATGCTGGCGCACTTCGTGCGCAAAGCAACTGGCCGGCGGCCGCTCGTGCGTCCGCGCCTGGTCATCGGCGTCCCACCCGAGATTACGCCGGTCGAACGGCGGGCGGTGAAAGACAGCGGCTACCGCGCCAAGGCGAGCGAAGTGCATCTCGTCGACGAACCGATGGCGGCGGCGATCGGATCCGGCCTGCCGGTCTCGGACCCCACCGGCAACATGATCGTGGACATCGGCGGCGGCACAACCGACATCGCTGTCATCTCGATGGCCGGCACTGTTTACGGACGGTCGCTGCGCGTGGCGGGCGACGCCATGAACGAGGCGATCACGACATACCTGAAGCGCGCGTGCAACCTGCTTATCGGTGAGCGGACGGCGGAACAGATCAAGTTCGAGCTCGGCTCGGCGGCGCCCCTCTCGCAGCCGCTGACGATGGAAGTAAAGGGACGGCACGCAACGCAGGGTGTGCCACGCACCGTGGTGGTGTGCGATCAGCAGGTCCGCGAGGCCCTCGCGGATCCGTTGCGCCAGATCGTCCAGGCGGTGATGGATTCACTCGAGCGCATTCCGCCCGAACTGTGCGTGGACATCTACGATCGCGGCATGGTGCTCACCGGCGGCGGTGCGATGCTGCGGAACCTGGATCGACGGCTTGCGCAAGAGACGGGGCTGCCGGTGCTCGTTGCTGAGAACCCGCTGACGTCGGTCGTGCAGGGTGTCGGAATGATCCTCTCGGACCTGCCGCTGCTGCGCAAGGTCGCGCTCGCCTAGGCGGCCGGTGTCTGCAGTGTGACGGTTCAGATGCGCCGCACGGGCGAGGCGAGCTGCCGCTTGAGCCGGACGCGAACGCCCACCCAGTAGGCGAGGTAATAGCCGATCACCACGGCGCCTGCCGCCATCGAGCCGGCGACGCCGGCGGCGACGAACCACGATTCGCCCGAGACGCCGGCACGCCATGACTCCCAGCCGCGCCAGAACCCGAACAGCACGCGTGCGGTGACCAGCAGGGTGATCGCCAGGACGAGCAGCCGATTGGGCGTGTAGTGCAGCGCACCGATCGACGGCTCCCAGCGGGTCAGCCAGAGTCCGACCAGGCCGAGCAGGCCACCAGCCGCAAGCCCGCCGACGGTGTAGCGAAGCGCATCCGGCACCCAGATGTTGGTGAAGACGGCGCTCACCAGGAAGAGGATGGCCGAAGCGCTCAAGCCGGCGAGGTTGAGCGCCGCGAGCCACCCGCGCGCACGCTGACGCGACGTCCCGACCCGGTACCGCTGCACGATCGAGATCGGGATCAGCGCGATCAGTGCAAGAACGACGAGGACCGGGATGATGAGAAGAGGCAAGTCTGCGCCTACGCAGTAGCGCGGCGCAGGGCCAGCATCCGCTCGGCCAGCGCCTGCAGCTCCTCACGCGAGAAGATCCCCCGCGCCGTCTTGAACATCTCGCCCTCTTCTTCCTTGATGTGGTGTTCGAGGCTCTCCTTGAGCACTTTGAACTTTGCCCCCCATTGCTCATCGTTGGTGGCCACCTGGTGGAGCTCGTTGACGATCAGGTCGGCGACGTGATGCTCCTCGTAGCCTTCGAGCACGATATCGCGGGCCTCGGGATGCGACTGCAGGGCGGGGTAGAGGATTTTTTCTTCCAGCAGCTCGTGCGCGTTCAGTTCCGCGGTCAACGTGGCCAGCAGCTCGCGCCTGGTCGTGCGCGCCCGTTCGGTCGTCTCTTCCCCTTGCTTCATCAACGCCTCGAACCGCCGATGATCCCGCTCCAGGAGCTGGATCGCATCAGGATTGGAGTTCCCCCAGGGAAGCTTTTCCCCGATTGTCGCGATTGCACTGGCGACCCGCCCCCGCACGGCGGTGGCGGCGGCGCCAAGCTTCGAGGCCTTCTGCTTCGCGGGCGCCGGCCTGCGCCTGGCGGTCGCGCGGGCTGCTGTCTTCTTTCGCGCCGTCTTCTTGACTGCGGGGCGCCGTGCCGGAGTCGTCTTCTTCTTTGCGGCAGTCTTCTTTGCAGTCTTCCGAGCCGTCTTGGCCGCGGACGGCTTGGCGGCAGACCGCTTGGCCGGGGACGGCTGCTTTCGCGTCGTTTTCTTTGCTTCTTTGCCAAACTGACCTCCGACCGCCCTCATGCACGGCAGATGCCGGATCGATACAATCGCGCCCATGGCAGGCTCACGCCGGTTCACCGTGGGCGATCACGTCCATGTGTCGTCGATGGGGAAAGGTATCGTCCGCGAGGTGCGCAATGGTGGCCGCTACCTCGTCGAGGTGAAAGCGCGGCAGATCATCGCGGCCGAGGCACAACTGACGCCTGTTGAAGCACGCAAGCAGCCGGCGGCGCGTGGGGCTGGACCCGCCGTCTCGTCGGATGAGCCCACCGGCGCCAGTGCAACGGCATCGATCGACCTGCACGGCCTCACCACGGATGAAGCCGTGGCGGCTCTCGACACCTTCCTCAACGATGCGATCCTCGCCGGCATCGCCGAAGTGCGCGTGATTCACGGTCGCAGCGGCGGGCGCCTGAAAGCGGCGGTCCACGCCAGGTTGAAGGTCGTGACGTCTGTCCGGAGTTTTCGGCTGGATGGGACGAACGGTGGTGTGACGATCGTCACGCTTTAACACACCCTTCACAATCGCTGTCACACCGCGCACCGATGATCCGATACGCTGGGGCGATGAAAACGGCCGCCGGAATCGTGACAATGGCGCTCTGCGCCATGGCACTGGCGCTGCACGCGCAGCCGGCTCCGGCGGACATCGTCATCGTGAACGCGCGCATCTTTACCGGTGTGAACGACGCACCGTGGGCCGAGGCGATCGCGATCCGCGCCGACCGGATCGTCGACGTCGGCACGTCCGATGCGGTGAGAAAGCAGGCCGGATCGGCGACGCGCGTCATCGATGCGGGAGGGCGGCTCGTCGTTCCCGGCATCAACGACGCGCACGCACATCCCGGTGCCGCGCCCGCCTACACACCGCTCGGCGGGCCTCCGGCATTCGAGCAGGACCCTACCCTTGACGAGGTCCTGGAGCGGATCAAGCGAGCGGCCGCCACGGCACCGGCGGGTGGCTGGCTTGTCGGCGAGATTGGCGCCCGGGTGCTGGACGATCCGCGCGCCACGCGCGAGGTGCTCGATCCAATCACCGGTGATCGGCCGGTACTGCTCGGCAGCTGGCACGGCCACGGAACGCCTGCTCAATACAGCGGCACTGCGGCGCCTGAAGGTCGCCGACCAGGAAGCGGATCCGCCCGGCGGATTCTTCGTTCGCATGACGGATGGACGAACGATCACCGGACTCGTGCACGAGTACGCCGACTACATCGTCCGCAGACGCTTCCATCTGCTGGCCGGTCGAGAGGCGCAGATCAAAGCCTATCGAGACTTTGCCAACGAGGCGGCCTCGTTCGGGATCACATCCGTTCAGGTCATGTCCACGGGCGGCGGCGTGACCGATGCGGCCGGCTGGATCGTGGACGCCAAGGTCCCGATCCGCGTGCGGCTCATCGATTTTCCGATGACCGGAATGCCCGAGTGGAAGGCGCCTGCGCTCAGACGAACGAGTGGTCTGCTGACAGTGTCGGGGACCAAGTGGATCCTTGACGGTACGCCGATCGAGCGCCTGATGTTCCTGCGCGAGCCCTACACCGACTCCCCGTCCATCAAGGGCCGCCTGAACTTCCCCGAAGAGGATCTTCGGCTCTTCCTCGAGCGTGCACTTGCGGCGAAGGAGCAGCCGATGTTCCACGCCGTCGGCGACGCCGCGATCGACACCTTGCTCGGCGCACTGGAGGCGACCGGCGGGGAGAAATGGGTGCCGCTCAGGCCGCGACTGGAGCACGGCGACATGCTCGAACCGCGCAGTTCGATCGGGCCCGGCGACTCGGCGTCGTGCTGGTCCAGAATCCCGCGCATTTCATGGTCGCGCCGATCATGCAGGCGCGTCTGGGTGACCGCGCGGCGCGGACCGACATGGTCAAGACGATCGTCAAGGCGCGGGCTGCCCCTGGCGTTCGGGTCCGACGGGCCGATGAACCCGTATCTGAACATGATGTTTGCCGCGATCAACCCGACCAATCCCGGCCGAAGCGTTGACGATCGAGCAGTCGCTTGCCGCCTACACGCGCGGCGCCGCGTTCGCGGAATTTGCAGAGGGGCAGAAGGGCACTCTCGCGACCGGGATGCTGGCCGACCTGGCGATGCTCTCGCAGGACATCTTCAAGGTGCCGCCGCCAGAGCTGCCCAAGACGACGAGCGTGCTGACAGTGGTAGGGGGCAGGGTGGTGCACGAAGCAAGGTGACCCACCCGCTGGAACGATCCGGCGGGCAGGTCGGTGGCAGGGTAGCGCAACGCTTCATGCCTGCCAGATAATCCTAGAAGCGTTGATCGTCGGCCGACGGCCCGTAGATCGACGGAACCGGCACATCGTTCAGGCGCAGATAAACGGTCAACTGGCCGCGGTGGTGCGACAGGTGATTGATCGAGTCGCGGATCATCTCGTGGCGCGGTTTCTCTTGCACGACGTTACCGGCGACGAGCAGCCGCCACGGCTTCAGCAGATGTTCTTCGGTCGTGGATGACAGGGCGGCACGCGCCGATGTCACACCCTTGTCCAACGCGTCCAGGAGATCCTTGTTGGTTTTCATCTCCTGGCCGAAAGAGGATCCGCCACCGGGCGGATTGAGGTCGAAGTCATCCTTCTCGACGATCATCGTTACCCAGGACGGCATCCCGGCGATCATCTTCGTCAGGTGGCCGAGCGCCATGGACTTGTCGTGCGGCTTCCAGCCGTCGCGACCTTCCGGGACGCGTTCCAGGGTCCGCCGGGTGATGGCACCCTCACGTACGATCTCGTCAGCAAACAGCTCCATCAACTTCTTCATTCCTCGCTCCTTGATCGGCCGAGCATACGGCAACTCGCGGGTAAGTAGCGGAGACGGCCCGGCGCCGGCTCCGGCATGGTTCAGCGAACCTGCAGCGGGGAGTCGAGCCGGATGCGCAGGATGGTGCCTGGCTCGAGTTCGACGTCCTTGCCCTCGGTGGCCGCGATCACGCCGCCGCTGCCGACGATAGCGCCGATGACCGCACCTTTCACGCCGCCAATGATTCCACCAACGATCGCGCCGACGGCCCCGGCGGTTCCCACCGTTTTGGCCTCGTCACGGATGCCGCCGCTTTCGAACACCTCCGTCGCCATGGCGCGCAGCTTGTACTCACGGCCATTAATGACGATCTGATCGAACGCGAGAGACAAATTGCCGGTGCGATCGATGTTCCCGGCCTTCGCGACGTTGCTGACCACGCCGCGCACGGCGGAGCCGGCCGGAATCAGCACGCGGTCGCCCTGCCTCAGGTCGACTGCGGTGGTGGCTTCGAAACGCTGCTCCTTGGTCGCCGTCGCCGAGCTCAGCGCAGTCTGCAGCCTGACGTCGATTTCCTGGCCCACCGGTACTACACCGCGGTCACTGGGATTGACTTGGGCCGGACTGCTCGGCATGGTCCCGCTTGTTCCGGATGTGCCGACCGGTTGATCCGGACTCGTCACTGGCGGATTGCCCGACGTCGTGTCCGCGCAGCCGACGCAGGCCGCCAGCGCCAGAGCCGCTGCCAGACGTTGTGTCACTTTCATCGTTTGCACCTCCAGAAGGAGGTGTGGCAAGACCGCGGCCACAGCCACGGAAGAGTCTGCGCTGAGCGCAGCTATGGCGTGGTGAGTTTGGAGTTTGGAGTTTGGAGTTGGAGTTGGAGTTGACGAAGCGGGCGAAGCCCGCTTCTCGTCCTACTGCGCCTCAGCCGAAATGAGGTCCACTTCGAAGATCAGGGTGGCGTTTGCCGGGATGGGGCCGTTTCGGAAACTGCCGTAGGCCAGCGATGGCGGGATGACAAGACGGCGCAGGCCGCCGACCCGCTGGTTGAGGATGCCCGAGTCCCATCCTGCGATCACCTGCCCGGCGCCAAGGGTGAAGGTCAACGGATTTTCTGCGCCGACGTTGGTTTCGAACTGAAGCCCCTTCTGGTCGGGGCGGTTTTCGTCGTAGAGCCATCCCGTGTAGTAGACAGCGACCTTGTAGCCGTTCAGGGCGGGAACGCCGTCTCCGGCGCGGAGATCGGTCTGCGAAAATATCGGTGCCGGGGACGTCGGCGTACCGTCGGTGCATCCGGCTGACGAAGGCTGCCGGCACCATCAGGCATGAAACGAAAATCGCCTTGCGGAGCAATGAGGAGATCGTACTGGTCACGAGTGAATTCCTTCTCTGAGCTTAGAAAATCTTGAAGCGCGCGCCGAAGAGGTACGAACGCATCCGGTTGTCGAACTCGGCTGTCGTGTTGGTACGACCCTCGCCCTTCAACTGCGCGATGTTGACTTCGCCGTAGAGCGCAAACCTGGGCGCGACCCACGCTTCGATGCCGCCGCCGAACGTCCAGCCCCAGCCCTCTGCTTCGAAGTTCAGTGTCGTCGAGTCACCTTCGAGGGTCTGCACCGTCGTGGACGTGCCTTCGTGCCAGTTGGTCCCGCCCTGGCCGTAGAGCCGCACCGGCCCGATCGGAAAAGCCAGCTTGCCGACCAGGTTCACCACGTTGTGAATCTCGATGGTTTCGGTGAACGTAAATGAAGAAAACGTGCCGGCGCCGTTCAGTTTCGAGGGCTTGAGGTAGCTGGCTTCGAGGCCTAACCACCGCGTCGGCCAGTAGCTGACGCCCGCGGTGAACGCGCCAGACATATCGTCGCCCGAACAGTCAGCGACGGTGCCGCAAGGGAGCAGGAATACATCCGGCAGCTGCGTGAGGCCGCCGCCTCCGAAGATGATCAATCCTGTCGGCGACGGACGGCGGGGTCCGGACGTGTTCGGGTTGTAGCTGCCTTGCCGCAGCAGAACCACCGGGATCGCATTCGCGACGTTGACCACGATCGTCGAGCGCTGACGGACCCAGTAGATGCCACCGATGTCGCTGCGGGTGCAGCCGTCCTGTGCGTCTGGCGGCAGCTGATTCTGCTCGACCACGTGGACGCGGCGAACCTTACCGCAGGTGTCGAGGGTGAGCCGCGCGTTCATCTCGGGCGCCGCGTTGGCGCCAGGCGGAAGCGTGAAGGTGGCCGTTCCCACGCCGGCGGCATCGATGGTGCCGGTGCCGGCAGCCGCGCCGTTCAGCATGACCTCGATCGTTTCGCCCGGCACCGCGCCACGCACCATCACCGTCTGCGCCGCCGCAGACGAGCCCGTCCCGAGAATCATCACGGCCGCTATCAGTAGCAGCCGCAGGGGGTTCGACATCCGCTCTCCTTCAGAAGTAGTGAATTATCCTTCAGAAAGACGTGCGGAGGCTAGTTCTGGCCGGTGGCGGTCGCCACAAAGATGGTGTGGCGCGGCCCGCCCGCTTTCAGACGCGCGCGTACGCGCTCGACGTGGACGTTGAAGCCGGCATACTTCAGCCGCTGTTCGAATTTGCGGTCTTCCCACGCCGACCAGACCGCCAGCACCCCGCCGGGCGTCAGTGCGTGGCGTGCCGCCGCCAGGCCGCGATCGTCGTAGAGCGACGCGTTGCCGGTGGCGGTGAAGGCGTCCGGACCGTTGTCGACATCCAGGAGGATCGCATCGAACGCGGCGGTTGCCGTGCGGATGGTCGCCCCAACATCCCCGAGCGCGACGTGGACGCGCGGGTCGCGCAGAGGGTGCTCCGCCAGTGGACCGAGCGGCCCGCGGTTCCACTCGATCACGGCCGGGATCAACTCCGCGATCGTCACGGTCGCGTCGGCCGGCAGAACGTCCAGCGTAGCGCGCAACGTGAAGCCCATGCCCAGCCCGCCGACGAGTACGCGCGGCGAATGCGGCCGGACGTGGCGGCACCCGAACGTGGCAAGGGCCTGCTCGGAGCCGTGCATCCGGCTCGACATGAGTGGCTTGCCGCCGGCGAGGATGATGAACTCGCGGTCCTGCCTGGTGAGCGCGATGTGGGTGCCGTCTGGCGCCTGCGTTTCGCCGAGCAGTTCGGTCGGTTTCACCGGAAGCGATCGAGCCAGGCGCGGCGCGACGGGATCTGGTCGCGGAGCGGCTGCGGTGCGTGGTGCTTGCCGAGCATCCAGAGAAAATCCATCTCCGCGTGGATCGAACGCAGCGCCAGGGTCGCTTCAAACCCGAGCAGGATCGTGCCGACGAAGAGCAAGCCGACGCCCAGCATCCCGAAGATCACCGGCATCATGGCGAAGTTGGCGCCGGCCGCCGAGGTGATCCCGATGGCCACGCTCGTCGCGACGAACAACCCGAGCGCAAGATAGAAGGTCGTCATCGCTCGCTGCAGATGGCGGGCACGGGACGTCAGCCAATCGAGCTGCGTGAACGTCAAGGCCAGGCGCTCCTCGAACAGCACCACGTCGCCGGGCTTCTTCTGGGCCAGCTCCTCGAACTTCTCCGACAGGGAGCGCACGCGGTCGACGACGCGGCCCAGCCGGACGGAGGTTGACAGGATCAGGCCGGCGCACGCGGAGATCAGCACCGCCGGCGTGATCATCGAGGTCAACACCCCCATGTCGGTTGGCATACGTCCGATTGTAGGACACTAGGTGAATGGTGCCCGTTTCGGTTCTCGACCTCGCGCCGATCACACAAGGCAGCGATGCAGCGACAGCGCTGAGGAACTCCCTGGAGCTGGCGCGCCTCGCCGAGCGCGTGGGTTACCGCCGCTTCTGGGTCGCAGAGCACCACAACATGCCCGGCATCGCGAGCGCCGCCACCGCCGTTGTGATCGGGCATCTGGCGGCCGGCACGTCGGTGATCCGCGTCGGTGCGGGCGGCATCATGCTGCCGAACCATGCGCCCCTGATCGTCGCGGAGCAGTTCGGCACGCTCGAATCGCTGTTCCCGGGGCGGATCGATCTCGGGCTTGGCCGCGCCCCCGGTTCCGACCAGGCGACCGCGCGTGCGTTGCGACGGACGCTGGCGAGCGATCCAGACGCCTTTCCGCATGACGTCCTCGAGCTGCTCTCGTACTTCGAGCCGCGCGACCCGTCCGACCCACCCGGAACGATCCGCGCCGTTCCGGGCGCAGGGCTCCGGATCCCTCTCTACATCCTGGGATCCAGTCTGTTCGGCGCGCAGGTGGCCGCGGCACTTGGCCTGCCGTTCGCCTTCGCGTCGCACTTCGCGGCGGGGATGATGCTGCAGGCGATCCAGATCTATCGAGACAGCTTCAAGCCGTCCATCTTCGGGTCGGCGCCGTACCTGATCCTCGGCGTCAACATCGTTGCGGCCGATACCGATGACCAGGCGCGCCTCCTTGCCACCTCGGGGCGCCAGTCGTTTGCCAACCTGCGGCGCGGGATGCCGACGACGCTGCCGCCGCCAGACGCCGCGTACGAGCGCGAGATCCTGCCGTATGACGCGATTCGGCTCGAAGAGGTGCAGTCGGTGTCGTTCGTGGGGTCGCCCGCGACCGTGAAGGAAGGCCTGACCCGGTTCGTCGCGCGGACGCAGCCGGACGAAGTGATTGTCGTCGCGCAAATCTACGACCAGGCGGCACGGCTGCGGTCGTACGAGATTGTCGCCGGCCTGTAGGGGCGGCAGGGGAGGGCCGGCAGGTGCGGCCGGTTACTGCTTCTTCTTCCGCATCCTCAGTTCGCGTCCACCGTCAGCGAACTCCACGTCGTCCATCAACCCGTTGATGAGGAAGATGCCGCGTCCGCTCGGCTTGAGGACGTTCTCGGGCGCCAGCGGATCGGCCACCGTCTGCGGATCGAAGCCCGGTCCGGGATCCCGGACCGTGATGACCACTTCGCCGGCGCCGTCGATGTTGACCGTGCACTGCAGCTGCTGCGTGCTGTCGCCGCGGCAGCCGTGACGGATCGCATTCGCGACGGCTTCCTGCAGCGCCAGCTCGATCTCCATGACCTGCTCCTCGGGCCAGTGCTTCTGCGTCAGCACGCTGGTGACGCCGTCGGTCACCCGCGGGATGGCGGCGGGATCAGCCGGGATCGTCATCGTGAACTGGCAGGTGGAGCAGAGCGGCATCATCGCCGTCAGCTTCTGGACGTTCTCATGCGCCACCCTGAGCTCGGCGAGCCGGCGGCGCAACTCGAGCTGGGCTTCGACCTGCCGTCGAAGGGCGTCGAGCGCTTCCATCTGGTCGCGGGTGAGCGTTCGCGGCCGGCTGTCGATGACGCACAGCGTGCCGACGGCGTGGCCTTCCCGGGACATCAATGGCGCGCCGGCGTAGAAGCGGATATGCGGATCGCCCGTGACCTGAGGATTGTCACGGAACTCGACATCCTTCTGGGTGTCGCGGACGACGAAGATGCCGGGCTGGGCGATCGCACGCGCGCAGAAGGCGACCGAGCGGGGTGTTTCCGTCGAGAACAGGCCAATGCGCGCCTTGAACCACTGTCGATCGGTATCGACCAGCGAGATCGCCGCCATCGGGGTCTGGCAGATATGACTGGCGAGCAGGGCCAGGTCATCGAAGGCGGGCTCGGCCTCGGTGTCCAGGATGTGCATCTGCCGCAACGTCGCGAGGCGCTCTTCTTCACGATCGGGTGCGCGCTCGCCGGCGCCGGCGCTCACGAGCGGGACTCGCCTTCGACGAAGCTCGCAACCGCCTCGGCTTCCGAGTCGAACATGCGGAACACGGTGACCAGTTTGCTGATCTCGAGCAGGTGCATGCTTCGCGGGGTCACGTTCAGCAGTCGCACGTCGCCGCCCTTGCGGCGGAAGCTGACGAACTTCGCAATCAGCACGCCGATCCCGCAACTGTCGATGTAACTCACGTCCCCGAGATTGAGAACGATCTTGAATCGTCCCTCGCCGATGAGGCGGCTGAGGCAGTCCCGGAGCACGGTGTCGCCCTCATCCAGAACGAGCCGGCCCTTCAGATCGAGGACGGTGACGTCGCCGAGGTGCCGTTCGGTCAGAGTCATGCACGGATTATAGGGCACGGACGAGCCGCAGTATGATGCTGTGTGGACATCACATCTCTCGAACAGAAAGCCATCGATTTCGCCCGCCGGGGCGATTTCGGCGCCGATGCGCGTCAAACAAACGCCGAATTGACCGAGCTGGCGCCGACGAACCAGGGCGCCTGGACGCGCCTGGCCCGCTGCTGCATCGAGCTTGGTCTCCTCGACGACGCCAACGCCGCGCTCGAAAAAGTCCTCGAGATGAATCCACAGAACACCATCGCACGCAGCCTGCTGCAGGAAGCGATTCGCCGCGAAGTCCGGCTCGCGCCGCCCGAGCCCGAGGTGAAACGTACTCGCGCGACGAAAACGGCGAAGCCAAAGAAAAGCGCTGCCGGGACGGCACGCGCCGGTTTCGGGCGGGCACAGTTTGCCGCCCTGGGTCAGCTCGCTCCCGCCTCCGCCCTCGAATCACTCGGGCCGGTCGTCGAGGCACTGCTGATGGCGGTCAACGACCGTCCGTTCGCAGCGAAGGTCGTCGAGGCCCGCAACCGGGCCGGACAGTCCGGCACGAAACTCTTTCGCCGGAACAGCTTCTACGCCGGAGGTGAGGGCCACCTCTATGCGTTCCATCACGGCGGCCGGTGGGAGCCGCAGATGAACGTCGGGTTCTTTGCCGCTCCGCAGTGGGGCCGCGCTGCGATCCGCGCCGGCATCGGTTTCAACCTGACGCGCTCCGGCGCCGATCGCGATGCGGACGCCGGCCAGGAACGGATCGCCGCGTATTACGAACAGTTCCAGCAGCATGTCGCCGGTGACTGGAAACAACTGCTGACCGACTGGATGTCGGCGCACGCCGGCTTCATCCAGTCCGCCGATCGCCAGCCGGCGACCGATCTGTTGCCGGCCGCCGCGGTCGAGTGGCTCGCCAACAACCGCAACGCGGTCGAACAGGGCTGGGTGTTTGTCGGCGCGTGGCTGTTTGCCGACCATCCCGGCGACGCGGAGACGATGGAAGACCCCGCCAAGCTGCTCGACTGGATGGACGCGACGTTCACGGACTTGCTTCCCTTTGGACGAGTTTGTACCGCGAGAGCAACCGCTGAGCCTCTGACCGGCATGCTTTCTGCCTCTACCTCATACCAGGAGGAGAGGAAGCATGAAAGTTCAACTCAAAGGGCATATTTGTGCGGCATTTGCGTTCGCGACATTGCCCTTTTTAGGTATCTCGGCGGTTACTGACCTCGCGGCTGAGCCGCAACAGCAGCGCCAAAACCAGCAGAACCAGAACATGCGCTTCCGGGCCATGGACGTGAACGGCGATGGCCGGATCACCCGGCAGGAATGGCGCGGCAACGCCCGCTCCTTCAGGAACCACGACTGGGACGGCGATGGTGTGCTCGCGGGTGATGAAGTGCGCACCGGTGCGGTCCGCAACGATTCCCCCGACACCGAAGGCTTCTACAACTGGACGGCCGCAGGGTTTCGCGCCGTTGACGCCAATCGTGACAACCGGATCACGCGCGCCGAGTGGCGCTACGACCCTGAACTGTTCGTGCGCGCCGACAGCAACCGCGACAACGTCCTGTCACAGGCTGAGTTCCTGGGGACCGACACCCTCGATCGCGATCCGGAGGACCGGTTCGACGACCTCGACGTGAACAACAACGGCCGCATCGAACGCGAAGAATGGCACGGGACGCTGGATGCCTTCGACTGGCTCGATCGTAATAACGATGGACGCCTGACCCGCGCCGAAACGGTCGGTAACGACGCCGTCACCGGCACGACCGGCCGCCGCCAGGCCAACGAGGTCGTGATCGTCAACTCACAGACCCGCTGGACCGACACCGGGATCGATGTCAATGCCGGCGAGCGCCTGCAGGTGCGCAGCGAGGGGACGATCGTCCTCAGCAACAATGACAACGGCAGGGATACCGCGACGGCGGCTGGATCGCAGATCGGTCGTAAGGCGGCCGATGCGCCCTTCCCGCAGATGCCGGCCGGCGGCCTGATCGCCAGGGTTGGCGATTCGGGACCATTCTTCTTTGGCGATGGCGGTTCTCTCGGGCAGGTGCCGGCGAGCGGCCGGCTGTTCCTTGGCGTCAACGACGACTTTCTGCGCGACAACAAGGGTGAGTTCCGCGTGACGATCACGGTCAGGCGGTAGGCAACTGCCTCAACTCCAATTCCGACTCCAAAGACCCCCTTTGGAGTTGAGGTTGGAATTGGAGTTTTGAAGGCCACCTATAATGAGCGCACATGCGATTACGTGCGCCCATCCTCCTGTTGCTGGTTCTTGCCATCACCGGCGTTCCGGCAATCGCGGAGTTCTACACCGATTGGTTGTGGTTCAAGGAGGTCGGGTATGAGCATGTCTTCCTCCGCTCGCTGACCATCCGCGCGATTGTCGCGGCGCTCGCGGGCCTGGCGGCGTTTGCGATGGTCGCAGGGAACCTGATCCTGGCGATGCGCGCGCTGCGGCCGCGGCCATTCATGGTGGCGACGCCGCAGGGCCCGCAGACGATCACCATGGATCCGAAGAGCCTGAAGCCGCTCGTCATGCTCGGCGCGGCGGTCCTGGCTTTGATGATCGGCCTCTTCGCCGGCGGGCAGTGGGAAGCCTGGCTCTACTTCATTCATGGCGGCTCCTTCGGCAAGGTCGACCCGATCCTCGGGCGGGACATCGGCTTCTACATCTTCAAGCTCCCGCTGCTCGAGCACCTTCAGGGGTTGCTGTTCTTCGTCCTCTTCCTGACGACCGCGCTCGTCTTCGCGTCGTACCTGCTCGGTGGCGAAGTTGCGCTCGATCCGGTCAGAGGCCTCTATGTCTCGAAGCCGGCGATGCGGCACATCGGGCTGCTCGTCGCGGCGTTTCTGCTGGTGCTGGCTTTTGGCGCCTGGCTGCAGATTCCGCAGTCGCTGACGACGCGATCAGGCGTGGTGTCGGGGGCATCGTACGTCGATGTGCACGCCCGGATGCCCGCGCTTCGCGTTCTCGTCGCCGCCTCGATCATGGCCGCGTTGATGGCGATGTGGGCCGCCTTCACCGCGCGCGGCATTGCCCGGCTCGCCATCGCCGTCGCGATTTACCTGGTCGCGGCCCTGGGCGGACCGGCGTACGCCGCGATCATCCAGCGATTCGTCGTCGCGCCGAACGAGCAGGTGCAAGAGACGCCGTTCATCATGCACAACATCGAGGCCACGCGGGCGGCCTTCGGTCTCGATCGCGTGGCCGAGCGGCCACTCTCAGGCGAGGCGAGGCTCACGCGCGCGGATCTCGATCGCAACCAGTCGACGATCGAGAACGTCCCGCTCTGGAACGACCGGCCGCTGCTCGACACGTTCAGCCAGATCCAGGAGATCAGGACGTACTACGACTTCGTGGCCGTGGACAACGACCGCTACACGATCGACGGCAAGTACCGGCAGATCATGCTGTCGGCCCGCGAGCTGAACTCGCAGAGCCTGCCAAGCCGCACCTGGATCAACGAGCACCTGACCTTCACGCACGGCTATGGTCTGACGCTCGGGCCCGTCAACGAGGTGACCCGCGAGGGGCTGCCGGTTCTCTTCATCCGCGATCTGCCACCGGTCTCCACCCACGACCTGACCGTCACGCAGCCGGCGATCTACTACGGCGAGCTGCCGAACGATCACGTCTTCGTCAACACCAAGACCGAGGAGTTCGACTATCCGCGCGGCGACGACAACGTCTTCGCGAAGTACAAGGGCGAAGGGGGCGTGGCGCTGTCGAACTTCTGGCGCCGCCTGATGTTCGCGATCCGCTTTCGCTCGACCGATACGCTGTTTTCGTCCAGCCTGACCGAGCAGTCGCGCGTCATGCTGCACCGCCGGATCGCCGACCGCGTCAAGCGCATCGCGCCGTTCCTGACCTACGATCCTGATCCCTATCTCGTGATCAGCGAGGGCCGGCTGCTGTGGATGCAGGACGTCTACACGACGTCCGAACGCTACCCCTATTCGACCAACGTCCGCAGCGCGATGTCGCCGCTGAACTACATCCGCAATTCGGTGAAGGTGACAATCGACGCGTACCACGGCAAGGCGACCTTCCATGTCGTGGATCCCACCGATCCGATTGCGCAGACGATCGACCGCATGTTCCCGGGCCTGTTGCAGCCGCTGAGCGTCATGCCCGAGGATCTGCGCACGCGGCTGCGGTATCCGCAGGAGATCTTCTCGATCCAGGCCAACATGTTCGCGACCTACCACATGCTGAACCCGGCGGTCTTCTACAACCGCGAGGATCAGTGGGAGGTGCCGGCCTTCGACGTCGGCGGCCAGTCGCAGATGATGCACCCCTACTACACGATCATGAAGCTCCCCGGTGAGACGGGAGCGGAGTTCATCCAGATGCTGCCGTTCACGCCGCGGCAGAAAGACAACCTCGCCGCCTGGATGGTGGCGCGCAGCGACGGTGCCAACTACGGCAAGCTCGCGGTCTTCCAGTTCCCCAAGCAGACCGTCATCTTCGGTCCCAAGCAGGTCGCGGCCCGCATCAGCCAGGACCAGGTCATTGCGCCGCAGATCACGCTCTGGAATCAGCAGGGTTCCGAGGTGATCCAGGGCACGCTGCTCGTGATCCCCATCGAGGAATCGCTGATCTACATCCGCCCGCTGTATCTGAAGGCAACCGGCAGCTCGATCCCGGAACTGAAGCGGGTCATCGTCGCGTATCAGAACCAGATCGTGATGGAAGAGACACTGGACCGCGCGCTCGATCGGATCTTCCCGCCGGACGGCCGCCGCCCGCCGCCGGTCACGACCGTCGGCGCGCCTGGCGCGGTGCCAGCCGAAGGGCAGCCGCCGGTTGCCGCGCCGGTCGAAGGCGACGCCGCCGACATGGCCGCGCTCGCGGCCCAGGCGCATGCCCACTACCAGCGTGCGCTCGAGGCGCAGCGCGCCGGCAACTGGGCGCTGTACGGCGAGGAGCTGAAGCGGCTCGGTGAGATACTCGAGAAGATGCGGCGTTAGGCACTGACAACGACGGCCCGTTACAGGGTTCCAGGAGAGAAATGATGAGGAAATGGCTTGCGGTAGTGGCGGTCTGCGCGATCAGCGTGGTCTCGCTCCGGGCGGATGTCACGGTCACGACGATCATGACGATGGAGGGAGCGGCGGCGGCGAATATGCCGCCAGGCGCGCTGCCGAAGATCACGATGCGGGTCAAGGGGATGAAGTCCCGCAGCGATATCGAGGCCTCGGGCATGACCGTGTCGGTCATCACCGACCTCGTGACCAAGCAGGTGATCACACTGATGCCGAACACGAAGACGGCGCTGGTGACCACGCCCGACAGTGTCGCGGCCGGCGGCGCCCCGATTGCGCTCCCCAAGATCGACGCCTCACTCAAGCCGACGGGCAAATCGCAGACGATCGAGGGCGTGGTCTGCGACGAGCACACCTTCACCATGCTGATGGACATGGCATCGATGGCCGGCGCCAGATGCCCCCCGAAGCAGCCGAGATGCTGAAGGGCGTGAAGATGGCGATGAACGGTTCGATCTGGGTCGCCAAGTCGGCGCCAGGCGTGGCCGAGATCATGGCGTTCAACAAGGCGGCACTGTCATCGGGCTTGCTCGCGGCCGTGAGCGGCATGAAGGCGGGCCAGCCCGGCATGGACCAGCTGATGAACGCCGCGGCGTCGGCGCCTGGCATTCCTTACCTTACCGAGATGACGATGGAAATGCAGGGCGAGGGCCCGATGGTCGAGGCGATGAAGGCGATGGGCGCGATGAAGATGATCCAGAAGGTATCGTCGGTGTCGACCGAAGCGATCCCGGACGACCTGTTCAAGATGCCGGAAGGCTACACGATCGAGAAGAAGTAGCTCGCAAGACTATCTCCCACTACTCCGTCGCATAATGCCCCCGTGCGCACCCGAATCCTGTCGCTGGTGCTCGTCGGCCTTCCGGTGCTGTGTCTGGTCTCGACCGGCTGCCGCAGCGACAGTGTTCCCCCACCGCCGAAGGGGACCGTTCCGCCCGCGGATGTCGCGGCACCTCCGCCAGATGCGGTCATCACGTCGACGGGTTTGGCGTACCGCATCCTTGCCAAAGGACCCCATGCGACCCGTCCGTCACGGACCTCGCGAGTCCTGGTGAACTACACCGGCTGGACGACCGACGGCACCATCGTCGCTGGCGCGCCGATCGGCACCGACCCAGTCACCGTCGATCTCGGCAAGACGATGCCCGGCTGGCAGGAGGGGCTCTCGTTGATGGAACCCGGTGACAAGTTCAGGTTCTGGATCCCGCCGCGGCTGGCGCTCGAGGGCCAGCGGGACAAGCCACAGGGGATGCTCGTCTACGACATCTACCTGCACCGGTTCTCGGACCAGTAGCGGAGGCCGTATGACTCGCGATGAGATCGCCCGGCTGTTGTCTCTGCAGAAAGATGGATACCTCCGACGCGATGGTGACGCGCTTGCGGATCTTCATGCGCCGGACGCCACCTTCGAGAGCCCGGCCTACGGCATCGTGACCGGACGCAGCGCGATCCGCGAAGTCTACAAATACTGGTACACAGCGTTCCCCGACTTCATTCTCACGTGGGAGACCGCCCTGATCGACCCGCCCCGCGCCTCCTACATGTGGTCCTTCACGGGCACAACGACCGGCCCGTTCTTCGGTGAAACAAAGGTCGGCACGAAGATCGCGATGACCGGCGCGACCGAAGACCTGTTCGGGCCCGAGGGCATCCTCGTCGCGCGTCACGTGTTCGATTTCTCAGGGACGCTGATGCGCACCGGTGTGCTCAAGGTCAAGCCGGCCTGATGCACGTATTTGTCACGGGCGCCGGTGCCGGGGTCGGCCGCGCCATCGCGCTTCGCTTCGCCAGGGACGGCTACGGCGTCAGCCTGGTGGGGCGCACCGCCTCCTCGCTCCAAGAGACCGCTGCACTCATCGCAGGGGCCGGGGGCACGGCGCTGCACCTGGTCTGTGATGTCGCCGTGCGCCGGGACGTGCACCGCGCCGTCGACACCGCCGAGCGGGAGCTCGGCCCTGTTGATGTCCTCGTGAACAACGCCGGTGTTTCCGACAGCGTGGCGTTCACCTCGATGGACGAGGAGGTGTGGGAGCGGACCCTGGCGATCAATCTCAACGGGACCTACCACTGCATGCGGGCGATTGCGCCCGGGATGTTCGCGCGCCGCCGCGGGCGGATCATCAACATTGCGTCCAGTGCCGGCAAGGTCGGCTACCCCTACACTGCCGCCTACGTGGCGTCGAAGCACGGCGTCCTCGGCCTCACCCGTTCGGTCGCGATCGAGGCGGCTGCCCGGGGCGTGACGGTGAATGCGATCTGTCCCGGATGGGTTGCGAGCGACATGACCGCGCGTTCGGTCGCGCGGATCGTCGCCCGGACCGGCAAGACCGGGGAGGAGGCCCAGGAGATCCTCGAGGCGATGAACCCGCAGGGCCGCCTCATCCAACCCGAGGAAGTGGCGGAGGTCGCGGCGTTTCTCGCATCGGCCGACGGCGCGGGTACCAACGGCGAAGCCATCGACATATGAACACACCCACAACCTTCGGCTACAGCGAGGACGCCGGCGTCGCGACGATCACGCTCAGCCGTCCTCATCGTCTCAACGCGCTGACCTTCGAGGTCTACGCCGAGCTGCGCGACCTGTTTCCGGCGCTGGCGGACCGAGACGCCGTGCGCGCCATCGTGATTACCGGCGAGGGGCGTGGCTTCTGCTCGGGCGGCGATGTCGAAGCGATCATCGGCGAGCTGCTGAAGCAGGACATGCCGCAGCTGCTCGCCTTCACCCGGATGACGGGCGCGCTGATCCGGAATATCCGCGCCGTCCCGAAGCCGGTCGTCGCGGCCATCAACGGCGTGGCGGCGGGCGCCGGGGCGGTGATTGCACTCGCGTCGGATTTCCGGATCGCCGTCCCGTCGGCCAGCCTGGCGTTCCTGTTCACCAAGGTCGGACTCGCGGGTGCGGATATGGGCGCGGCCTACTTGCTCCCGAGGGTCGTCGGGCTCGCGCGCGCGACCGAGTTGCTGATGCTCGGCGACAAGGTCACCGCCGAGGACGCGCTGCGGCTTGGGCTGGTGAACAAGGTCGTCGCGCCGGAGGCGTTGATGACCGAAGCGCGCGCGCTGGCGACGCGGCTGGCGTCGGGCCCGCGTTCGCCCTCGGGATGACCAAAACGCTGCTCAACCAGGAACTGGACCTCGACTTCGTTTCCGCGATCGAGGCCGAGGCGCAGGGACAGGCGATCTGCATGCAGGCGCCGTCGTTCCGGGCGGCGTTCGAGGCTTTCATGTCGCGACCGCGATGATCACGCTGCCGCTCTTCGACGAGCCGCACCGTTCGCTGCACGCCCGTCTCGGCACGCTCGCGCGAACGCTCGAGCCTGTCGCCATCCGTGGGGAAGCCGGTGAGGTGGACGAGGCCGGACGTGACGCCATCCGCATCTGCGCCGAGCTCGGACTCTGCCGGCTGCTGGTACCGGCGGCTTCGGCGGCGAGGGTCTCGATCTGCGGTCCCTGTGTATTGCCCGCGAAGCGCTCGCCGCGGGCTAGCGGCCTGGTCGATGCCGTCTTCGCCGTGCAGGGCCTCGGCAGCTATCCGATTGCGCTCAGTGGGAATCAGCGCCTCGGTGACCGCTATCTCCGCCGGGTCGCCGACAGGCGAGGCGATCGCGGCGTTCGCGCTCACCGAGCCCGGGGCTGGCTCCGACGCGTCGGCGCTCTCGACCACGGCGACGCGCGATGGCGGCGACTATGTGCTCGACGGCACCAAGGTCTTCATCTCAAACGCCACGATCGCGTCGTACTTCGTCGTGTTCGCGCGAACCGCCGAAGGATCCAAGCGCGCGATCAGTGCGTTCGTCGTCGATGCCGATCGTGCCGGGCTGGCCATCGCGCGCCGGCAGGAGATGTCGGCGCCGCATCCGATCGCCGAACTGCGGTTCGCCGGGCTGCAGGGTGCCGGCCGAACAGCGGCTCGGCGAGGAAGGCGACGGGATGCGGCTGGCGCTCGGCACGCTGGATTTCTTCCGCACCAGCGTCGGCGCGGCGGCCTGCGGTCTTGCCGCGCGCGCGCTCGACGAGTCGGTCGCATCGCGCGACGTCGCGGCAGCAGTTCGGCTCGCGCTGTCGCGACTTCCAGCTCACACAGGCCGCACTGGCCGACATGGCGACCGAGCTCGATGCCGCGCGGCTGCTCGTCCACCGCGCCGCCTGGACCAAGGACCACGGGCAGGAACGCGTCACCCGCGAATCCGGCATGGCCAAGCTCTTTGCCACCGAGGCCGCGCAACGGATCGTCGATCGCGCCGTCCAGATCCACGGCGGCCGCGGAGTCGAGCGCGGCAGCGTGGTGGAACGCCTCTACCGCGAAGTGCGCGCCCTGCGGATCTACGAGGGCACGTCCGAGATCCAGCGCCTGGTGATCGCGCGGCAGGTGCTGCGGGACCTAGCGCTGCCACGTGCAGCGTGAGTGCCGCACCTTCGCGAGCGCCCTCGAAGTCCCGCACGCCGCGAGCCCCGCACTCGCACGCCGCACTCCTGTATCCTGTGTCCGATGTGGCATCCTCCTCAACGCATCCGCCACGTTCCGCTGGCATCGCGTGGCCTGACGTCGAGCAGCGGCGCGTCGATCCTGTTCAGCCCGCTGTCCGCAGGACGGCTGCAACTGGCGGATCGCACGTGGGTGCCCGCGATGGTGCCGTGGCGCGCGACCGAGGACGGCTTCGTGACACCGGACGTCCTCGCAGTGGTACGAGCGCTTTGCGAAGGGGCAGCCCGGCGCGATCGTCGTCGAGGCCACCGGCGTCCGCGACATCCCGAGCGGGCCGCTGCTGCGCATCGGCGACGACCGGTTCATTCCGGGTCTGCGCGATCTCGTCGAGGCCGTCGGTCGCGCCAGCGGCGGCCGCACGAGACTCTTCATCCAGATCATCGACTTCCTCGCCGTCCGCCGGCGGCCGGCGAAAGAAACGTTCCTCGCCGCTTCCTGCGGATAACGGATGCGCACCGCGCCGCCGCGCCGGCTGAGGCGGTCGACTGACGACGCGGTCCGCGCCGCGCTGCTGGCGCTGCCGGACGAGCAGCTGCGAGCGGTCCTCAGTCCGCGCGAGCTCGAGGCGCTCGAGTTCGGCTATCGCGAGCGCGTGACCGACGTTGAGCAGCCGCACATCCGCGACCTGCCGCAGCGCTGCCCGGCATCTTCGCGGCCGCGGCGCGGCCGCGCCGCCGCGGCCGGCTTCGACGGCGTCGAGCTCCACTTCGCGCACGCCTACACGATGGCGTCGTTCCTCTCGGCGCGGAACACGCGGACGGACGGCTACGGCGGCTCGCGCGAAGCACCGCGTCCGCCTGCCGCTCGAGGTGTTCGCCGCCGTCCGCGCCGCGGTGCCGACCGCTTCGTCGTCGGTTGCCGCTACCTCGGCGACGACTGCATCGAGGCGGGCAGTACGCGTCGACGATGCGGTGTATTTCGGCGTCGAGTTCGCGCGCGCGGGGATGGACTTCCTGTCGCTGTCGCGGGGCGGCAAGTTCGAGGACGCGAAGCAGCCGAAGGTCGGCTTGTCCGCGTATCCGTACACCGGCCCGAGCGGCTGGGAGTGCATGCCGACCGTCCTCGCCGATGAGCCGGGCCCTTCGGGCGCAACGTGTCGCCGGCGGCACGGATCCGCGCGGCGCGTGCGCGGCGCCGGCCTGGCGACGCCGATCGTCGTCGCCGGCGGGATCCATAGCTTCGACGCAGGCGGAGGCGATCCTCGCCTCCGGCGCCGCGGACGTCATCGGCGCGGCGCGGCAGTCCCTCGCCGACCCCGACTGGTTTCTGAAGATGAGGACGGGGCACGGCGCCGAGATCCGCCGCTGCTGCTTCACGAACTACTGCGAAGGCCTCGACCAGATGCACAAGCAGGTGACGTGCAAGCTGTGGGACCGCGAGGCGCTCGACGAGCCAGGGATCGCGAAGAGCAGCGACGGCCGCCGGCGGCTGGTGGCGCCCGCCTTCGCCGACGGCTCCGACCGAGGCGGCACATGATGCGGATCACGATCCTTGGCGGCGGGCCGGCGGGGCTCTACTTCGCGCTTCTGATGAAGCAGCAGGATCCCGCGCACGCCGTGACGGTGATCGAGCGGGACGGTCCCGACGACACGTTCGGCTGGGGCATCGTCTTCTCCGACCAGACCTTCGATTACCTGCGCGACAGCGACGCGCCGTCCTTCGAGCGGATCACGGCGGCCTGCGAAAAGTGGGACAACGTCGACATCGTCCATCGCGGCGAGCGCGTGACCGTCCGCGGCAATCGGTTTTCCGGCATCGCCCGGATCACGTTCCTGCGCGTCCTGCAGGATCGTTGCCGTGAGCTCGGCGTGGATCTGCAGTTCCATCGTCCGGTCACGAACCTCGACGGAGCTTCCGCCGCATGATCTGCTGGTCGGCGCCGACGGCGCCAACAGCCTCGTGCGCCGCACTCATGAGTCACTGTTCCAGCCCACGGTGGGACAGGGCCGCAACAAGTACATCTGGCTCGGGAACGCCGCGGCTCTTTCACGGCCTGACGCTGACCTTCGTCGAACATCCGGCCGGGCTCTTTGCCGCCCACTCCTACAAGTTCGATCGCCAGACCAGCACCTTCATCGTCGAATGCAGCGAGGCGACGTGGCGGGCCGCGGCGCTCGACGGGAAGAGCGAGGCGGAGACCTGCGGCTTCCTGGAGTCGGTCTTTGCCGAGCACCTCGGCGGCGAACCGCTGCTGGCGAAGAACTTCGTCCGCTGGCTGAACTTTCCGCTGGTGCGGAATGCGCACTGGCATGGCGAGAACGTCGTGCTGCTCGGCGATGCGCTGCATACCGCCCACTTCTCGATCGGCTCGGGCACGAAGCTGGCGCTCGAGGATGCGATCATGCTGGCGCGCGCATTCGCCGACGAGGCCGAGCCGTCGCGGGCGCTGCCGTTGTTCGAAGCGACGCGGCGTCCGCGGGTGGAGCAGTATCAGCAGGCGGCGCTCGACAGCCTGCGCTGGTTCGAGGAGGTCGCTGACCACATGCACCTCGAGCCGCTGCCGTTTGCGGTCGAAGCGATGACGCGCAGCAAGCGGGTGGACTTCGAGAAGCTCCGGCAGCGTGATCCCGAATTCGTCGCCGCATACGAGCGGTGGAGTCGAGCACATGGCTAAGACGTCCGAGTACTGGAACCCGAAGAACGAGACACTGTCTCGAGAGGATCTGCGCGCCCTGCAACATCTCAAGTTGAAGCGGCTGTGCGAATGGGCCTACGCGAAGAGCGACTTCCATCGTCAGCGCTGGGACGCCGCGGCGTTCCATCCCGACCAGCTGCGCTCGCTCGACGACCTGCAGCGGATCCCGTTCATGACCCGCGCCGAATGGATGGAGGCCCAGGCGGTCGCGCCGCCGTTCGGATCCCTGCTCACGACCTCGCAAGATCAACGCCGTCCGCTATCACACCACCTCCGGCACCACCGGCAAGACGCCGCTGCGTGTTCTCGACGGGACGAAGGACTGGGAGTGGATCTCCGAGATGTGGGCGTACGGGCTCTGGGGCTTCGGGCTTGCGTCCGGCCGACGTCGTCCTGTTCGCGTTCTCCTACGGGACGTTCATCGGTTTCTGGGGCGCGCACTACGCCTGCGAGAAGATCGGCTGCCTCGTGCTCTCGACCGGGAGCGCCACCACCGAGTCACGGATCAAGAGCATCATCGACATGGGCGTCACCGCGGTCTGCTCGACGCCGACCTACGCGCTGCGGATGTGGCAATGCGCCGCCGAGATGGGCATCGACCTCGCCCGCGACAGCAAGGTCGAGAAGCTGATCGTGTCAGGTGAGCCGGCAGGATCCATCCCCGCCGTGAAGCGGCAGCTCGAGACGGCGTGGGGCGCGAAGGTCGGCGACACCGCCGGGCATGACCGAGATCGGCAGCATCATGATCTTCGAGTGCGCGCGGCAGCCCGGCGGCACCCACATCATCGAGGATCACTTCATCGAGGAGACGCTCGAGTACGAAGGTGACCGACCCGTCCCTTACGGCGAACGCGCCGAGCGCGTGGTCACGTCATTCGGCCGCGGCTTCATCCCGCTGATCCGCTATCGCACCAACGACCTGGTCGTGAAGATTCCGCACAGCGCGTGCGGTTGCGGCCGCACCGGCGACATCTACCAGGGCGGCATCCAGGGCCGATGGGACGACATGAAGCTGGTGCGCGGCACCAACGTCTATCCGCGCGCCGTGGAGTCGATCGTCCGCGAGTGTGCCGCGGTGGACGAGTTCCAGATCCTTCTCACCCGCGAAGGCGTGATCGACGAGATCTGCGTGCTGGTGGAACTGAAGCCCGGCCGCGAAGACCACTGGGACGAGCTGTGCCGGCGGCTCCACGTCGACCTCGCCGACGCGCACGAGGGCCTGCGGTTCAAGGTGGAGCAGGCGGCAGCCAACTCGCTGCCGCGGTTCGAGCTCAAGGCCAAGCGGCTCGTGGACAAGCGGCCCGTGGCCGAGTATTCGACGTAGGAGCGTTCACATGGAGAAGGATCTTCTCGGCCGTCCCCTGACCGACAGCGAAATCGAGCTGGCGCGTCTCTATCGCGATCTGAAGACCCTCGCCGCCCGCGAGGACCTGCCGCCCTGCGCCGAGCGTAACGTCAAGAAAGCACTCGCCTGCATGTGGCAGGTCGTCAACGATCTCGATCTCGAGTTCGAGCAGCTCTACAGCTGGGTGTCTAGCGAATGCAGTATCCATGCGGCACTCGTGCGGTTAGCGCAGCATAGCGCTCAAATCGATAACCGCGGTCGCTTCGATTTCCACCTTGGCGCCGTCTTCGAGCAGCGCACTGACCTCGACCAGCGTCATCGCGGGATAGTGCTTCCCCATGCGGACGCGGTAGCGGGCGCCGATCGCGCCCTGGGCTGCCAGGTACTCCGCCTTGTCGGTGACGTAGATCGTCAAACGCGCGACGGACTCGGCCGTGCCGCCGGCCTCGCGCACGACCGCCAGCACGTTGGCCAATGCCTGGTCGAATTGTTCGACGAAGTCTTCACTGACGATCTGCGCCTGCGCATTCCAGCCGATCTGCCCGGCGATGAACAGCAAGCGTCCGCTGGCCAGGACGCCGTGGCTGTAGCCGCGCGGTGCGGCAAGTTCCTTCGAGGTGATGATCGTCATCTGTGGCGGCGAGTATAATCCCGCTCACTCGGAATCGTTCCGGTCGCGGGGGAATGGCCATGTCTTCACAGGACGTCGTTCGGGATCTGCGCACACTCGCCGCGTTTACGAGTACGCCCGACGGCGCGCAGCGGCTGGCGTGGGGCCCGGTGTGGCGCGAGGCGCGGCACTGGTTCGCCGCCCAGGCACGTGAGTTGGGCATCGAGGGGCGCACCGACGCCGCCGGCAACACCTGGTACACGCTTCCCGGCGCTTCGAGCGAGACGGTCATCATCGGTGGTCACCTCGACTCGGTGCCGAACGGCGGTTGGCTGGACGGCACGCTCGGCGTGATCGCGGGTCTCGGGGCGCTGCGAATGTTCAAGGACCGCCAACCCCCGGTGAGTATTACCGTCGTCGACTGGGCCGACGAGGAGGGCGCCCGGTTCGGACGCAGCCTGCTCGGGTCGTCGGCCGCCAGCGGCAGCCTGAAAGTGGACGAGGTGCGGGGGCTGGTCGACAAGCAGGGCACCTTGCTCCCCGATGCGCTGCGGGAGAACGGGATCGAGCTGGATCGCATGCTCGGCGCCCATGAGGAGCTGAAGAAGATTCACGCGCGCGGATACCTGGAGCTTCACATCGAGCAGGGCCCCGTGCTCGAGTCCATGAACAAGCCAACCGGCGTTGTGCTCGGGACCTTCGGCGTCGAGCGCCATATGCTGCGCTTCGTCGGCCAGGCGGCTCACTCCGGGGCCACGCCGATTCCGATGCGGCGGGATGCCTTCCTTGCGGCTGCCGAGACGGCGCTTGCATGCCGGGAGATCGCGACCCGCCACTCGACGCCGACTGCGGGCGTCGTGTGCACGGTGGGGGTGGTCAAGGTCGAGCCCGGCATCGTCACCGCGGTTCCAGGCGTTTGCGAGATCTCGCTCGACCAGCGGGCGCTCGACGCCGGCGTGCTGGCGCGGATGCTGGCCGATGCGAAGGCGGCCTCGGACGCGTCAGCCCGGGCCAATAACGTGACCGTCGAATGGCGGACGATCTGGCGGATCGAGCCGCGCCCGTTCGATGCTCGCCTCCTTCAGCTCTGCGAGGAGGCGGTCCGCGAAGTCACCGGCGACGCGCCCCGGCTCCCTTCCGGACCGCTGCACGACGCCGCCGAGATGGTCCCGCACATGCCGGTCGTCATGATGTTCGCCTACTCGTCCAATGGCCTGTCGCATTGCAAGGAGGAAGACACACCTGAGCCCTACCTCGTGAAGACGATCGACGCCTTTCTGCGGCTGGTGGAAAAAGTGGTGACGGACCCTCGCCAACCTTGAACCGCGTCGGACCGTCTTACGTATCGAAAACCATGTCCATCTTCAAAAAACTCTTCTCCAAAGCCCCGGCCCAGCGCGTGCGCGTCTGCGTGGAGTGCGGTATGCCGGTTGCCGAGCACAAGGATTGGTGCAGTATCTACCGCACCCAGCAGGAGATGGCGGCCAAGCAGAAGTAAGCCACCGCCTCTCGTCCAGGGGCCGGAATAGAGGGTGCCGTTCTGAAGGCCGCCCCGCCAGGGGCGCTGCCGGCCCGTTTCGGGCCAAAGTCTGGCCGTTCAATCCCAGCTGAACGGCATATAATCCGCGCCACCACCTTGATCGGCAGGACTCTCTCGCACTACGAGATCGTTGGCGAACTGGGTGCCGGCGGGATGGGCGTGGTCTACCGGGCCCGCGACACCCTGCTCGAGCGCGCCGTGGCGCTCAAGGTGTTGCCGGCCGATGCCATGGCGGACGAGAACCGGCAGCGCCGGTTCCTCCAGGAAGCCCGCGCCGCCTCGGCCCTCAATCACCCGCACATCGTGACGATCTACGACGTCATCCACGAGGACGGCGTCTACGCCATCGTCATGGAGCTGATCGACGGTGTGAGCCTCGAGACGCTGGTCGCGCGTGGCCCGGTTCCGGTCCAGCAGGCGCTCGCGATCGCCCGCCAGATTGCCGACGCCCTGGGCGTCGCCCACGCCGCCGGTATCGTCCATCGCGACTTGAAACCCGCCAACGTCATCGTCACCACCAGGGGGCAGGCGAAGGTGCTCGACTTCGGGATCGCGAAACTTGATCCGATGCGGGGCGCCGGCACCGAGTCTGACGGTACGCGCACCGCCCTGACCATGATGGGCGCGGTCATCGGCACCGCCGCCTACATGTCACCGGAGCAGGCGCGCGGCGAACCGGTTGACGCCCGAACCGACGTGTTCTCGCTCGGCGTGGTGCTCTATGAGATGTTGAGCGGCCGTTCGCCCTTCGCGGCCGCGTCGATCACCGCCGTCCTGCACAAGCTGATTTACGAGCAGCCGCCCGATCTGACGAGCACTCCGGGGCTCGACGTGCCTCGTGCGGTATCGGCGACAGTTGATCGTGCCCTCGCGAAGAATCCGGGCGAGCGCTACCAGTCGATGGACGCGGTTGGCGCAGCGCTCGACGCGATCACTGCCGGCCGGACGACGTCCACGGAGCCGCCGGCAGCGTCCGTTCCGGCGGGGCCGACCGCGCAGCCGGACAGTTTCGATCGTCGCCTTCTCCATCCTGTTTGTGATCATGGCGCTGCTGCTCGGCCTCGCAAAGCGGGATGGTGGGGAGCGCCGAGAGCCGCTGCGGCCACGCCGTCTGCGGCTACTCCGGTGGTGAGCGCCCAACTCCCGACGACGGCATTTGAGGCCTACGGGGTGGGCCAGGCGTTGCTCGAACGCTACGACCGGGATGGCTACACGGATCGCAGCATCGAGGCCTTTCAGCGGGCAGTCGACCTCAAGAAGCGACTACGCGGCCGCCTACGCCGGACTGGGTTTGGCCTACTGGCGCAAGTACCGGGAACAGCGGGATCGCACCTGGATCGAGAAGGCGGAACCGAGTGCCCGCCGGGCCGTGGAGCTCGACCCGCAGCTGACGATCGGTACCGTCGCGCTGGCGTCGGTAAACATCGAGCTTGGTCAAATCGACGCGGCCGCCACAGCGCTGGACGATGCGTTGGCGCGCGATTCGGAGAGCGCGGATCTGCTCAACACGCGCGCCTATCTACGGTTTCGGCAGCGCAACTTTCCCGCCGCCCTCATCGATGTGAGGAAGGCGATGACGCTACGCCCTGGCGACTGGAGCCTGCCACTGCTGGAGGGGGTGATTCTCCTGACGGCCGCGAAGCCCGCAGAGGCCATCCCGGCGCTCGAGCGGGCATCGAAACTGGCGCCGGACTCGGCGCTTACCTTTAGAAACCTGGGTGCCGCTTATCACGCCGTTGCCCGGTACGGTGATGCGACTCGCAGCCTCCAGCGCGCGCTCGAGATCAAGGCCGATCCCTCGGTCTACTCCAACCTCGGGACCGCCTACTTCTTCCAGGGGCTGTACGGTGATGCCGTGACGGCCTTCGAGCAGGCGCGTATGCTGCGTCCGAACGATTTTCGATCCTGGGCCAACCTGGCGGATGGGTATCGCTTCGTTCCGGCGCGCAAGTCGGAATCCCTGGAAGCCTACACGCGCGGCCTTCAACTGATCGACGAACAGATTGCGTTGGCGCCAGACGAATCGATCTGCTCACGCGCCGAGTGGTGATGTTGACCAAACGCGGCGACTGCGACGCGGCACTCGAGGCCTCGCGGCCGTCGCCGCGTCAAGCGTGCGCGCCCCTGCGCCGCTCTACCGGCTGGGAGTGGCCCACGAGGTCTGCGGGCGCCGCGATGACGCGGTCGTCAACATCCTCAAGGCGCTCGAGGGCGGATACTCGGCCGCGGAAGTTGCGCGCGATCCCGAGCTGGTGAAGTTTCGCGAAGATCTTCGTTACCACAAGTTTCTGAGCAGGATCTCTCGGGCTCCCCGGGAATAGTCCCGGGCGCTCATCACCTGGAGCAGTAGGACATGACGACTTACTATTTGTCGATCGGGTTCGATGCGGCGGATACCCAGAGCGACGGGCTGCACTTCGATGCCGATTACGGGTTCGCATCGAGTACCGCTAATGCCGGGGCAACGTCGCTCGGCAACAGCGGACCACAGGGAAAGAGCTTCGAAGTCGTCCATCTCGCCCAGAGTGGCCAGGGACAGCCAAATCAGCTGGTGATCGCGCTGTTCACGAGCCTGTGGAATATCGATCAAGCGAACTCGTATTTCCGGGTCTCGTTTCGCCCGGCGCACGACATACCTCCGTCGAACAATGTCGCGGTCTCGCCATTGAGCGTCGGCGACACCAACACCCTGATGACCGGCCTCACGATCGGCAGCAGGCAGAGTCAGAATGCGAATGTCGATGGCACCAATTGGGGTCTGCCCGCAGGCAACAACGTCACGCAGTTTCTCTATTCGGGATATCAGCTCCAGAACGCGCCTGCTAACGCCGTGAACCAGCACTTCGAGCTGACGGTCGAGATCTCGATCGTAATCAGCGGCCAGACGACCTACTACAAGGTCGACCCGGAAATGGTGATTGACTATTAGGAACTTACGATGAGGGTGCGGGGACACTTCGCTGAGGGTGCGGGCGCTTTCGCCGAGGGTGCGGGGGGTTCGGCTGAGGGTGCGGGGTGCGGGGGAAAAGAAAAAGGCGGCGCCACATACGGGGCGCCGCCTTCAAATTTGCCGTCAGCCTGGTCAGGCTGGCGTCAATGTATCTACCAGCGGGGTTCTGGACCCCGTGTTACCAGCGGGGTTCGGACCGCTTGCGACGGCCACCGTCGCCGCCGAAGCCGCCGCCGCCACCGAAACCGCCACCGGCAGTCTTCGGACGCGCTTCGTTCACGGTGAGATTACGACCGCCGAGCTGGTAGTCGTTGAACTGGCTGATGGCGGCCTGCGCCTCCTCATCCGAGCCCATCTCAACGAACGCGAAACCGCGCGCGCGGCCCGTCGCCATATCCCGCATCACATTGACGCTCTCAACCGTGCCCGCCGCTGCGAAGAGCGACTGGAGGTCCTGTTCGCCTGTGTCATAGGGGAGGTTGCCGACGTAGAGTTTTCTAGCCATTCTGCTGTTCCTGCTTCCGCCCCGCTGTTCGGGGCCTGCTGAAAGAATCCGAAATGGATTCCAATCGATGGATTCCGCCCACCGATGCTGACCTGTCACGTTGTTGGGAAGCGAGAAACAAGAACTCGATTCACTGACGCGGGGGCTGCAGTAGCGGGGTGTCTTCCACCGACGGAAGTCAGTGTAGCACGTCTGCCCGGAGGCTGCCGGGACATCACCGCTGGCAACAACCCCCAACCGCACCTCAGCCGAAGCTCCCCCCGCACGGTGCCCCGCACCCCCAGCGAAGCGCCCGCACCCTCAGCGAGTGCCCGCACCCCCAGCGAAGTGCCCCGCACCCTCAGCGAAGGTGCCCGCACCCTCAGCGCAGCTTCTTCGCAGGCTGCGCCGGCGCCCCGCCTTGCGCGAGCTCCAGGTGTGTCACCTGGCCGTCGGCGCCCTTGACGAAGACGATCGTGATCGGGGCGACCCTGGCGAAAAATTTCGTCGGCGACTCGGGGAATACCTCGAACCTGCCCTGGCCGGTGGCCTGCGCGAACAAGCTGGCGCCGTCGCGCGTAATGGTAATGGTGAATTTCGGCCCGAGCTGGTACTCGCCGACATAGCCGTCGAAGATCGCAGGGTCCACCTTGGCCACGGTCGGCGGTGCCGGAACCTTATACGGCTGCCCGTAGTAAACGGCAAGCAGATCGCGCGCGACCAGGCCGGCGTTGACCGTGGAGTTGTTGGCGAGCACGATCGCGGTGACGTTTTCCCCGGGGATGCGGATCAGCATGCTGGAGAAACCATTGATGCCGCCGCTGTGCGCGATGCGCTTGTGCCCGAAGGTGTTCGGCGAGGGCTCGGCGATCGACCAGCCGTAGGCGTAGCCGTTCTTGAACGGCGTCCACATGATCGTCTTGGCGGCCTCGGGCAGCAGCGTCTCCGTGTAGAGGGCCTGCTCCCACTTCAGAAGGTCCAGCACAGTCGAGTAGAGCGAGCCGGCGGAGTACGGCTGCTGCATGTCGAGTGCGTCGGCGTTGCGGATGTTCTCGCCGCGGCCTTCGTAGCCGGCGGCACGCTGCGGCAGGATCGTGCCGGGCCAGTCATAGCCGGTGTCCTTCAACCCGAGCGGCGTGAGGATCATGTCCTTGAGCGCCTGCTCGTACTTCTTGCCGGTCACCTTCTCGATGACGACGCCGAGGAGGAAGTAGCCCGAGTTGTTGTACGCGTATTTCTCGCCCGGCACCCATTCGAGCGGCAGGTCGCGGAAGATGGCGACCATCTGCTCGGTCGTCTTCGGCACCATGTTGGTTTCACGCCACGCGGGGATCGCCGTGTAGGTCGGAATCCCGGACGTATGCGTGAGCAGGTGATGGATCGTGACCGGTTTCCACGTCTCGGGACAGGGCGCCACGAAGGCACAGACCGAGTCTTCCAGCTTCAACTTCCCCTGTTCGCGCAGCTGCATCACCATCATCGAGGTGAATTGCTTGGTGACCGAGCCGATGCGGAACTTGGTCTGCGCCGTGTTGGGGATCTGCCATTCAATGTTGGCAAATCCATAACTCTTCGTGACGAGAGGCTTCCCGTTCTTCGCCAGCAGGATGGTGCCCGTGAAGTCGTTCACTTTCCTGTGGGCCTGCAACAGCTCGTCGACCTTCTGTTCGAGCGTCGCCTGGTCGAGAGCGGCCGGCTTCGCAGGAATCAGCGCGGCTGCCGGAGGCGGAGCCGGAGCTGGTGCCTGGGCTGGAGCTGAAGCCTGGGCCTGTGCCGACACAGGGAGAACAAGGAGTGCAGCTGCGAGAGCCGCGGTTACGAACGGTGTGACCAGTTTATGCATGGCAGAGTTAGACGAGCGTTGGGTCGGCGCTGTTCGAAGCATGGCCATGTCTAGGACCCGATTCGCACCAACTCGATATCGAAGACCAGCGGGCCCTTCGGTGCCCCCGGCCGGCTGGAATTGTCGTAGGCGAGATGGCCGGGGATCCAGAAGCGTCGTTTCTCGCCTTCCGTCATCAGTTGCAAGCCCTCGGTCCATCCCGTAATGACGTCGTCGAGCCGGAAGGTCGTCGGGTTGTTGACGTCGGTCGAGCTGTCGATCTCCTCGCCGTTGGCCTTCCACCCGGTGTAGAGAACACTGACTTCCGAATTCGGGCGCGGGTGCCGTGTGCCCTTGCCTGGCGTGAGCACTTTCCAGGCGATCCCTGACGGCGTACGTTGCGCGTCGGCTGGCGCGGCCGCGACATCCGGGGGTGCGGTGGCGCTGCCACTGCGTCCAACGGCAAGATCGACGCGTTCGCACGCGCCCACCACGAGGGTCAGTATCGCCAACGCTGCGAGCCGAAACGTCCGTGTGTGCATGGCGGTAAATTATCGCAATCGGGGTCGCTCGTGAGGCATTTCTGGTCGAGCTTCCAATCAGAAACTGCGTGGTATACTCCCCCGCAGGTGGTCGCCGCCAGCCTCCGTGTTGCCCGCGCTTCGTGCCCCGCTAACACTCTGCCGACGCCATCGGCTCGATCCATGCCGGGTCGGAAAGCAGTGGCCTCGCGCAGGCGGGGCGGAAGAGAGAAGAGCAGCAATGGGCCGTAAACTCTACGTCGGTAACCTGCCGTATACGGCGAGCGAACAGGACCTGCAGGACCTGTTCTCGAGCGCCGGCGGAGTGGAGAGTGTGAACCTGATGCGCGACATGGCGACCGGCCGTGCGCGTGGATTCGCCTTCGTCGAGATGGTGTCTGATGAAGACGCCCAGAAGGCGATCGATCAGCTGAACAACACCGACTTCGGTGGCCGCAACCTGACCGTCAACGAGGCGCGTCCGAAGACCGCGGGCGGTGGCGGTGGCGGGCGCGGCGGCGGTGGGTATGGCGGCGGCGGTGGCGGGGGTTACGGCGGCGGCGGCGGGGGCGGCAATCGCAAACGCGAGCCGCGCTGGTAAGGAGCCGCTGGTAAGAACGATCATCGGATGAAAAGGGGCGTTCCTGCGGGGGCGCCCCTTTTTAGCTCTCAGCTCTCAGCTCTCAGCTTTCAGCTTCCAGCTTCCAGCCTTTCCCCGGCCTTCGACTCAGTAGCTCCGCTCCCTCGCTGGGGACGTGGAAACTGGAAACTGTGAGCTGAGCGCGATCCCGCAAACCAATCGCAGACCGATTCCGTCAAAGGCCTCATGCAAGACATCCGTTACGCCTGGCGATCACTCCGCAAGCAGCCGGTGTTTACCCTCATCGCGGTCCTGACGCTGACCCTGGGGATCGGGGCCAACACCGCCATCTTCAGCCTCGTCTACCAGATCCTGCTGCGGCCCTTGCCGTACGGCAACCCGGAGCGTCTCGTCTACGTGTGGAACAGCTATCCGCTGATGAACCTGGCCAAGGCGTCGGTGTCGATTCCCGATTACATCGATCGGAAGACCCAGGCCGACACGATCGAGGACGCCGCGCTGATGACCGGCCGCGCGCTGACCCTGGCGGATGGTGGCGAGGCGGAACGGATCCGAGCTCTGGCGATCACGCCGTCCTTCTTCTCGACCCTCCAGCGCCAGCCAATGCTGGGGCGCGCCTTCACCGAGGAAGAAGCCACGCCGGGTGCCGACAAGCAGGTGATTCTTGCCCATACGCTGTGGCGCACGCGCTTCGGCGCAGACCCGTCGATCGTCGGCCGCGACATCCGGCTGAGCAGCGAGGTTTACAAGGTCGTCGGCGTCCTGCCGGCGGACTTCGAGTTGCCGGGCCGCGAGATCGGGGCCCTCGTGCCGTTTGCGTTTACCCCGCAGCAGATGTCGGATAACGGCCGCGGCAACGAGTTCAGCCAGATGATCGCGCGGCTCCGTCCCGGCGCGACGATCGAGCTGGCCAACTCCCAGTTCAAGATGATCGTGGACCGTAATCTTCAGCGCCTGCCGCAGAGCGCCGGCTTCGTCAAGACCAGTGGCTTCACCGGCTTCGCGATCCCGATGCGTGACGAGATCGTTGGTGATACACGCCAGCCCCTGGTGCTACTGCAGCTTGGTGTGCTGCTCGTTTTGTTTATCGCCTGCGCGAACGTGGCCAACCTGCTCCTCATGCGCGCGACGGGCCGAGGCCGGGAACTGGCGATCCGTACGACGCTCGGAGCGGGGCAGTGGCGCCTGATGCGCCAGATGCTCACCGAAGGGTTGCTGCTGTCAGTGCTTGGTGCGGTGGGCGGGCTTGCGCTCGGCTTCGTCGGCCTGCGCGCGCTGATCGCACTCGCCGTCGGGCAGATCCCCGGCGCGACGAATGCCTCGCTCCATCTTCCCGTCCTCGGCTTCACGCTCCTGCTCGCCGTCGTGACCGGTGTGATCTTTGGTCTTGTGCCGGCCATCGCCGCCATCCGCGGCAACGCGGCGCTGATGCTGAAGGAAGATGCCACCCGCGGATCGGCCGGCCGCAGCACCGGGTTCATGCGCGCAGCGCTTGTCGTCGGCGAGACAGCCGTTGCCCTCATGCTGTTGATCGGGGCCGGTCTCCTGATCAAGAGCTTTGCGCGGCTTCAGCAGGTCGATCCTGGTTTCGAACGGCAGCACGTGCTGACCGCGCAGATGGGGCTGCCAACGGCGCGTTACCCGAATCCAGCCGACCGCGTTCAGTTCTGGACCCGCCTCGTCGAGAAGGCGCAGCAGATCCCCGGCGTAACCAGCGTCGGTCTCACGACAAACGTGCCGCTCAACGGCAACGTCGGTTCCGGCTCCTACTCGATCGTGGGCTACACGCCCGCGGAAGGAGAGGCGGCCCCGCACGCGCGGCAAGAAGTCGTCGGCGCCGATTACTTCCAGGCGATGAAGATTCCGCTGATCGAGGGCCGCTACTTCAGCGCGACGGATTCCCTTGATGCGGCGCCGGTCGCGATCGTAGATCAGCACATGGTCGAAAAGTACTTCAAGGGCCGCAGCGCCATCGGTCAGGAGATCCAGCGTGGCGGCGCCACCAGCCCCCGCATCCGCATCGTCGGGGTCGTGGGGACGATCAACAGCATCGACCTCGGGATGCCGGTCACGAAGGAGCGTATCTATCGTCCGATGCTCCAGCAGGCGCCTGGCGGGATGGCGCTGGTTCTGAAGACAGGCCTTGAACCGACGCAGGTCGTCTCGCAGGTTCGCAGCGCGGTGCAACAGATCGATCGCGAGCAGCCTATCTTCGACGTGAGAACGATGGAGGAATGGGTTGACCGGTCGCTGGCCATCAGGCGCGCCCCGACTACGCTCTTGACCATCTTCGGCGCGGTGGCACTGGTGCTGTCGGCGATCGGCATTTACGGAGTGCTTGCGTATGGCGTTACGCAACGGGTCCGCGAGTTCGGCATCCGGCAGGCGCTAGGTGCGAACCAGAAATCGATCCTCTCGCTCGTTCTCAAGAGCGGGATGATGCGTGTGGGCCTCGGAATGGCGCTCGGCCTGGCCGGTGCGCTGGCGCTGTCGACGTATCTCGAGAGCATGCTGTTCGGCGTGAGCACAAAGGATGTGCCCGTGTTTGCGTCCGTCACGGTCATCCTGTTTGCCGTCGCGCTGCTCGCATGCTACATCCCGGCCCGCCGAGCGACGCGCATCGATCCCATGATCGCGCTCAGAGATGCGTAGAAACACACAGCTCTCAGCTATCAGCTGTCAGCTCTCGGCTGATGGCTGATAGCTAACAGCCATGAGCCGTCCGACTGATAGCATGTGGGCGTGATCGCGGCGACCTTCCTTTATCTACTCCTGGCTCAGCAACCGGTTGAATGTGCGGATGCGGCGGCGTGTCGTGCGCTGGCGCTGGAGGCTCAGCAGCGCGGTGACTACGAAACATTCCATGACCTCGCGTGGGCGGCATACCGGAAGGGACGCGCGAACGATCCCGAGCTGATGCTCCTGGTGGCCCGTGCCCAGAGCGTGAGCGGCCGGCCGGGCGACGCGCTCGTCATGCTCCTGCGGGTCGGTCCTTCGGCTGCCAGCCCCGAGATCGCCGCCGATCCTGATTTCGCGCGCGTGCGTGCGCTCCCGCGCTGGGAGGAGGTCCGCCAGACGCTGAACATTCCTCCGACCGGTGCTGAGCCCGCACCCTCGGCGTCAGCGTCCGCACCCCCAGCGAAGAACCCCGCACCCTCGTCGAACGAGCCCGCACCCTCGTCGAAGGAGCCCGCACCCTCGTCGAAGGTCCCCGCACCCTCGGCGAAGAACCCCGCACCCTCGTCGTCAGTGTCCGCACCCTCAACGTCAGCTCCCCTGTCGTTCACTACGGTGCTGACTCCCTCGGCCGTGGTGCACGATGCGGTGTCGAAGCGTTTCATCATTGCGGACCGCAAGGCCCGGCGCATCGCGGTGATCGACGGTACGACCGGCCAGGTAGCGACGCTCGTGGGAGCCCAGGGCGATCTCGGGGAGATCGGCGGGATCAGCATCGATCCACGCCAGGGGGATCTCTGGGTTGTCTCCTCCGGTGACGATGGGGTGCAACTGCATCGGATCCAGCTGATTTCCGGGCGAGTGCTGAAGAGCGTCCGGCTTTCCGGCGTGAAGGGGCGGCCGATTGCGCTCGCGTTCGTCCGCGATGTCGGGCTCGTTCTGGCCGACGACGGCGGCAGGATGGTGCGCGTGGCACCCGGCGGACGGGCTGAACCACTCGCGGTGCTCGAATACGTGCCTCGTGCACTCGCCGCGGATGCGCGCGGACGGCTGTATGTGACGGCCGGGGGGCCGCGAGTAGCGCGCTTCACTGTCGGTGAGTCGCTCCGCAGGACCGACTTCGTGGAACTGGATCCCGAGGCCCCCGTCGATGCGCCCTTCACCGTGGCAGACGGCCGGCTTCACTTCGTCGTCCCGGTCGACGGCAGCTACGAGATCCGCAGCTATCCGATCCGATAGCGTCCGGGGCCGGGCAAACCCGGACCTATAATCCCGGGCATGAGACTCCTAATAGTCGCCGCAGTAGCTGTCGGCCTGTCGATCGCGGTGTCGGCGCAGACCAAACCGCGGGCTCGCGATCTTGGCATTCCCTTCGACGGCACACCTGGTCCTCTCAACGCCATCACCGACGTTCGCGGCGTGGAGGTCGGTCTGTCGACCATCATTCGTGGCGACGGGCCGCTCAAGCCTGGTGAGGGGCCGGTGCGCACCGGCGTGACCGTCGTCCTGCCGCGCGGCAAGGCGTCAGCGGATCCGGTGTTCGCGGCCTGGTTCTCGCAGAACGGCAACGGGGAGATGACCGGGACGACGTGGATCGATGAGGGCGGCTTCATGGAGGGGCCGGTCTTCATCACCAACACGCACAGTGTCGGTGTCGTTCGCGATGCGGCGATCGCGTGGTCGGTCAAGGCCGGGAAGATGTTTCAGCCCTGGTCGCTGCCGGTGGTCGCAGAGACCTATGACGGGTCGCTTAACGACATCAACGGTTTCCATGTGAAACCGGAGCACGTGACGCAGGCGATCGAGAGCGCGGCCGGCGGACGCGTGCCGGAGGGCAACGTCGGCGGCGGCACCGGGATGATCTGTTACGAGTTCAAGTGCGGGACCGGCACCGCCTCGCGAAAACTGCCGCCGCAGCAGGGCGGCTACACCGTCGGCGTGCTCGTCCAGGCGAATCATGGACGGCGCGGCGAGCTGCGGATCGCGGGTGCGCCAGTCGGTCAGGACATTCCTGTTGCCGCGGTGCCTCGCGGCGGCGCGCTGCCACCGGCCAGCGAGGAGCAGGGTTCGATCATCATCGTGGTCGCGACCGATGCGCCGCTGCTGCCACATCAACTCGAGCGCGTCGCGCGTCGCGCGACGATGGGCCTCGCCCGCACCGGGGCGACGTCGGGCAACGGCTCGGGCGACATCTTTCTGGCGTTCTCGACCGCCAACGACGGCGTCGCGGCGGCGCCGCGCGAAATCCACGTCAACATGCTGTCCAACAGCCGCATCAGCGCCGTCTTCAGCGCGACCGTGGAGGCGACCGAAGAGGCGATCATCAACGCACTGATCGGCGCCGAGACGATGACGGGGGTCGATAACCGGAGAGTGGAGTCGATCCCGCACGGCCGCATCCAGGAACTGTTGAAGAAATACGGGCGCTAACGCTGAGGAAACTCCAACCTCCAAAAACCTCTATCAGCCAGGCACCGTCGCTTCAAGGTGAAGTTTAGAGGTTTGGAGTTTGAGGTTTGGAGTTTTGAGGTTTGGCCCCTTCGTCCCCTACTGACGCAGAACGAGCGCGGGATCGACGCGCGACGCTCGGCGCGCCGGGATCCAGCCGGCGAGGGCGCCCACCAGGCTCAGGGTGACGGCGGCCGCGGCGAACGTCAGTGGATCTTTCGGCTCGAGCCCGTAGAGCATCCCGGTGATGAACTTCGCGGCGGTCGCGCCGGCCAGGATCCCGAGGCCGATGCCAAGCGCGATCCCCATGCCGACCAGCATCGCCACGCGGCGGAGGACGAGCCGCACGACCCCGCCCGGTTCAGCGCCAAGCGCCATGCGAATCCCGAGTTCTGTCCGCCGCCGCCCGACGGCGTATGAGGTCACGCCGTAAAGCCCAAGCCCAGCGAGCAACAGCGCCAGCCCGCCAAAGAATCCGGACAGCAGCGCAACGACCCGCTCCTGGATGAGGGACGCGTTCACCTGTTCGGCGAGCGGACGGAACGTGATCGACAGATCGCCATTGACGCCGCCGAGAGCCGCGGCGAGCGGCTTGATCAGCAGGGCAGGGGATCCGCCCGCCGCGCGCACGCTCAAACTGACCGACGACGGCGGCTCCGGGTTCTGCGCCATCGGCAAGTACATCGTCGGTGGCACCGCGAGGCGGACCGAACGGTAGACGGCGTCCTGCACGTAGCCGACGACCTCGTGCGTCGAGCCAGGACGTCCAGGGAACGGCGGCTGACGGACGGTCTTCCCGACCGGACTCTCGCCGTTGAAGAACTTCTTCGCGAAGGCCTCGTTGACGATGACGACGTCGGGCGAACCATGACGATCCTGCGGCGACAGATCGCGGCCCGCGATCACGCGGGTGCCCAGGGTCTTGAAGAAGTCCGGCGAGACCAGATTGACATAGGCGACGCGGTCACGTTCCGGCAGCGTCGGACCGCCAGGAATTTCGACAAGGAACTGCCAGGTGCTGCCGCCGACCGGTGTAACGGCGGAAGCAGAGACCGACGCCACACCGGGCACGGTGGCGGCGGCTCCGCGCAGCCGCTCGTAAAACGCTGGACGATCGGCCGGTTCCATCGCCAGCCTTTGCGCGTTGACGCTGACGATCAGTACCGGATCACGCTCGAAGCCGAGATCCAGGTTCGCGAGCGACGAGAACGTGCGCATGAAGAGGCCCGCTGCGACTACCAGGATCAGTGAGAGCGCAACCTGCACGACGACGAGGATGTTGCCCATGCTGAAGCGACGGTCGGTCGAGATGCCGCGTCCTTGTTCCTTGAGCGCCTCGTTGGGGCGGACTCGCGACGCGCGCAAGGCGGGGGCAACGCCGAAGAGCAGGGCAGTCAACACCGAGACGAGCGTGGTGAAGGCCAGGACGCGCCAGTCGAGCCCAAGATCGAGGAACACTGTATTCGTGGACGTCGACAACTGGCGGATGAGCAACTGGCTGCCCCAGCGCGCGAAGAGCAGGCCGACCGCGGCGCCGCAGAGCGACAGCAGCAGGCTCTCGGTCAGCAGCTGCCGTACCAGCCGCCATCTCGACGCGCCAAGCGCGAGGCGCACGCTGATTTCGTGCCGGCGTGCCGTTGCCCGTGCCAGCAGCAGGTTGGCGATGTTCGCGCAGGCGATCAGCAGCACGAGCACCACCACCACCATGATGGCGGTGAGTGGCGTCTGGTACCGGGTCCGCAGGCCCGAGACGCCGGCCGCCGCGTCGCTCAGCGTAAACGGCTCGGTGAAATAGGTCTTTCTGATCCTCAGGACGCCAGTCCTGCGGGATCGTCGCCTCCCGGATCACCGGCTGGACGCCGCGCAGCGCGCCGGTGGCAGCGTCGACGCTCTGGCCGTCCTTTCTGCGGACGATCACGTTCAACCACCAGCTGGATCGCCGGTCGAGAATGCTCTCCTTGCCGCGCAGCAGTGGCTCGGTACCGATCGGCACCGCAACATCGTAGGAGCGCCCGACCTCAGGGCCGAAGAACTCGGGCGGAGTGACGCCGACGATGGTGAAAGGGACGCGTGCAATGGTGATGGACCGGCCGACCACGTCCGCCGCCCCCGCGAACCGGCGTTGCCAGAAGCTGTAGCTGATCACCGCAACCGGGCCAGCCGTCCCGCCGCCCCTTCGATCGTCGTCGACCGTGAATGTGCGCCCGAGGAGCGCGGAAGTCCCGAGCACGTCAAAGAAGGTGCCGCTTGCCATCATGCCGTCGACTAGATCGGATGGCCCCTTCGGCGCGAGGTTGAAACGGCTGTTGGACCATGCGGCGATGCCGTCCACGAGATTGCCATGCGTCCGCATCTGTTCCCACAGCGGGTTCGTGAAGGATGCCGGTCTCGCCGTTCAGCCCGACCAGGGCCAGCTGCTGTGGCGCCTTGACCGGGAGCGTTCGCAGGACCAGGCTGTCGAGGATCGAGAAGATCGCGGTGTTGGCGCCGATTCCGAGGGCCAGGGAGAGGACCGCCACCGCGGTGACGATCGGGCTGGATTTCAAGGCGCGGAAGGCGTCGCGGATGTCCTGCATGCCCCGTTCGACGTGGGGCGGATCCCTTTGGTTGGCCGGATGAGCGGCGCGTTTATGCGGCTGATAAGCACGGATCCGAGGACCGCCACCCTATTGGATAGCCCTCATGGCGCCAGTTGATGCAGAATTTGAAGGTTTTCCTGTTTCGAAGAGTCGCGTGTGCAGCTCGAAGGGGTCGGGGCAAAGGGACGATGGATCTTGGATTGAAGGGGAAAGTCGCGCTGGTCGCGGGCGCAAGCAAGGGCCTCGGCTTCGCGGTGGCGCAGGCGCTTGCCGCCGATGGCGCCCTCGTGTCGATCTCGTCTCGCGACGAGAAGTCGATTGCCGATGCCGCCAGGCGGATCGAAACCGCCACTGGATCGAAGGTCATGTCGATGGCGGTGGACGTTCGCGAAAAGGCGGCGATCGACCGCTGGATCGCCGAGTCGGCGAGCCGGTTCGGCGGCATCGACGCACTGATGACGAACTCGGGCGGACCACCCGCCGGCGCCGCGGTCTCGTTCGACGATCAAGCCTGGCAGGACGCCGCGGAGCTGCTGCTCTTCAGCACGATCCGCATGATCCGCGCCGCCGTGCCCCACATGGAGAAACGTGGCGCCGGCGCCATCCTGGTCTCGACCTCATCGTCGGTCAAGGAACCGATCCCGAACCTTGGCCTGTCGACCGTGTTGCGCGCCTCGGTCTCGGCGCTGGCCAAGACCCTGGCGATCGAACTGGCGGCAAAGAAGATCCGGGTGAATCAGATCATCCCGGGCCGGATCGACACCGATCGCGTCCGTCAGCTCGACGAGATCAACGCGAAGAAGCAGGGTGTCACAGCGGACGAGGCCAAGGCCAAGGCGATGGGCGCCATCCCGCTGGGGCGGTACGGGCAGGCCGACGAGTTCGGACGCGTCGGCGCGTTCCTGCTGTCGGATGCGGCGTCATATATGACCGGTGCGACCGTGCAGGTGGACGGCGGCCAGATTCGGAGTGTTCTCTAGTGTCTGTGATGAGAAAAGCGCTGCTGGCCGGTTCCACCAATGCGTGGCTGCGTGAGCGGGCGACGAAGGCGGCGTTCGTGCGCCGCGCCGTCTCGGCGTTCATGCCGGGCGAGACCGTGGACGATGCGCTGCGGGCAGCGAAGGAGCAGAAGGCGGTTGGCATCAATACGATCCTGACGCGCCTTGGCGAGAACATCACGCGGGTCGAAGAGGCGGAGGAAGTGACGCAACACTACCTCGAGGTGCTCGACAAGATCGCCGCTGCCGGCCTCGACGCGCAGATCTCCGTGAAGCCGACGCAACTCGGGCTCGACCAGGATCCGGCCTTGTGCCGCACCAACCTCGATCGATTGCTCGAACGCACCGAGCAGCGTAACAACCTGCTGTGGATCGACATGGAGGGCTCGCCCTACGTCGAGCCGACCCTCGAGGTCTATCGCTACGGCCGCGCCCGCTCCAACCGGATCGGCATCGCGATCCAGGCTTACCTGTATCGCACCGAGAAGGACGTCGAGGCACTGATCCCGATCGGCGGACTGATCCGGATCGTGAAGGGCGCATATCTCGAGCCGCCCGACGTCGCGTATCCGAAGAAGTCGGACGTCGACGAGAACTTCTTCAAACTATGCGTGCGGCTGCTGCAGCCGGACGCCATCGCGGCCGGCTGTCTGCTGCACATCGCCACCCACGACATGGCGCTCGTCGAACGGCTGACGGCGTGGATCAAGGCGAACAAGGTGCCGGCGTCGGCGTATGAGTTCGCGATGCTCTACGGCATCCAGCGCGGGCAACAGGTGCGGATGGCGAAGGAAGGCAAGCGCCTGCGCGTCCTCATCAGCTACGGCGAGTACTGGTTCCCGTGGTACATGCGCCGCCTGGCCGAACGTCCAGCCAACGTGTGGTTCGTCGTGAAGAATATTTTCGGGTAAGACGGCGGGCGATCGTCGCCAGTCAGAACGAAAACCCGGACGAGAAGTGGACGCGGGTGCCGCCCTGCCCGTGCGATCCTTGCGCGACGTCGAGATTGAGCTTCACGACCGACGCGATCAGGAACAGGCCCGCGCCGGCGCTCTGCCGCCATCCCAGATCGTCGTTGAGTTCGCCGTCCACGCGCAGCTTGTTGACCGCATCGTAAAACACGTTCACGCCAAGCTTGGCGCCGGTGATCACCGACGTGATCGGCACGCGCAGTTCGGCCGACGTGACGAAGAACCTCGTGCCGTTCAGCGCGCCGGTGCGGAAGCCGCGAAGCGTGTCGCTGCCGCCAATCAGGTAGCGCTCGTGCTCCGGGAGCGGCCCATCCGCGTTCAGGTAGAGCGCTCGCGCCGGCCAGGACCGGCTGCTTGATCAGGCGAAGATAGCCGCGTCCTTCAACGGTGTAGCGGTTCGTGACGTCGGCGCCCTCGAGGTGCAGGGCGTTCCAGCCGCCGGCCACATAGATCGCGTTCGAGGGGAAGTTGGGATTCCCGCGCGTGTCGAGCGCCGCGTCGGCGCCGACCGTCCACTGGTCCTGGGTGTCGAGCGGTCCGAAGTCCACCGCGGCCCGGGTGGTTTCCACACCGGTGAAGAGGAACCTTCCGAAGCTGCGTTCGGCGCGCGCCTTCAATTCCGTCCGGTGGTCCGTCGTTGCATCGTCGTCTTCCTCCGGGTCGAGGACGAAGCCCGGGTTGTCGTGCTGCCGGAGCGTCGCGCTCCCGAGGATCCTGGTGAGAGGGCCGCGCTTGAACGTGCGCTCGGCCTCGAGCGCGACGCGGCGTGTGCCTCCCCAGGAGAGCGGGACGGAGAGGCGTTCGCCGGCGCCGAGCAGATTGACGGTGCTGAAGCGCGCGCCGTAGGTGAGGCCGTAGCCGTCCGCGTAGCTGAGGATCGGCAGAAACATGACGCGGCTCGTGATCCGCTTCATGATCGGGCCGCTCGATCTGACCGGCCGCGTTGGCCACGACCCCGGTCTTCTCATGCACGACGAGGACGAGGGCGACGTCGTTGGCGTCGGTCAGCGAGCGATAGCGTTTGCGGACATCGATGGTGGAGAAGAATCCGCTGTCCTCGAGCCGGCGTTTGATCACGTCGAGACTGTTCGCCTCCAGGGGGGCGCCGACCGCGATCCCCGCGATCCGCAGCACCTCGGCGTCCGGCACCGTGGCGTTGCCATGGATCCGTATCTCGCGGACGACCTCCTGGAACGGGGTCAGGCCCCAATTCGCCAGGCGCTAGGCCGCAACTCCTTCATTTGCATCAGTTGCGGGGACGAACGGTCCGGTCGTCCGACCCGAATTTTCGGCCGGGCCCGAATCGGGGTCAGGCCCCATTCTGGCGAGCTTGGGGATCCGGATCTTGGTTTTGACGTCGGCCTGGCGGTAGTCGGCGAAGCCGCGGGTGTAGCCCGCTTCGAAGGACCCGTTGGCCAGCGTCACGGCGGCCGAGATCTCCATGCCCTTGGGCAGCCACACCCCTTCGAACGGCTGGAACATCGTCATCGAGGCGCGCATGCTGTCGACGCGGACGAGCCAGGCGGCCGGCAGGAAGTCGAGCCACACGTTGTCGAACGTGTACTTCACGATCTGGTGGTTGGTGGGGTCGACCCAGAGCGTGACGAGCGCGGTCTTGTTCATCTTCCGCGAGATCTCGTCCTCCTGTCCTTCTGCCCGCCCGATCCTTCTTCCGCTCCTCCGGCGTGTCGTCGTCCTTGAACATGTTGGTCGGGTAGTACTCGATCCTCAGGACCTGCTGGCCCGAGAGCTCCTCCCGCCCGGCCAGGTAGTAGTTGCCCGGCTCGAACTTGAAGTCCATGAAGTAGGCCTCGGACACGAACCGCGGCTCGGTCGGGACGACGTTGGTGGTGATCCCCTCGTTGCTGATGGTGATGTCCTTCGTTTCCTTCTCACCCTTGGCCTTGCGCTCCTGCCGCGCCTTCTCGCGCCGGACCCAGCGGTCCTCGTACTCGACGCGGCCGGACTCGGGCACCGGGACGCCGTCGAACTTCACCGGGCTGCGGACGTGCATGCCCTCGCGGACGAACCAGGTGTACTCGCGGTTGGTCCGATGCAGCGGATAGCGGCCCGGGACCGAGGATCTGGAACGTCTCCCGCTCGTCGAGGATGTAGTCGTTCATCACCTTCTTGTTCACGTCGCGGCGGGCAAGCACGCGCTCCATGAACTGGTCCAGCTCGCTGGACGGTGCTTTCTCGGGATTCGACTGGGCGTAGGCGGTGGGTACAAGCACGACGAGCGCAAGAGCGAAGGCGCTCGCGAGACGCGATGGAAAGGACACGTGACCTCCGGAAGGTCGATGGGCTGGCGTAACTCCGTTCCCGCTGCGCGAAGGTTCCACCGAATCGCAGAGGCCGGCCAGCGTCCCGGCCCTGATCGATCGTCGGCAGACGGCTGCGCCGGCCGCGAGCCCGGTCCGAACGCGTCATCGTCCTCGCTGCCGGGCGCGAATCGGCGCCCGCCGCCGCGTCTTGAACGACTTGTCCGGATACTTCGGCGCGACCGGTTTGGGGATCGGCTTCTTCTTGATCTCCTCCTCGAGATACTTGATCGCCGCCTCGAGCTGCGCGTCCTCGCCCTTGAACGTCGCGTGCGGCAGGTTGTCGACGACGATGTCGGGATCGACGCCGTGGCCTTCGATCAGCCAGTCGCCCTCCGGGCCGAAGACGCCGGTTTCGGCGGCGGTCGCGATGCCGCGGTCGACCAGGAAGTTGTTCGGCCGACAGCCAGATCTCGCCGCCCCAGGTGCGCGTGCCGATCACCTTGCCGAGGCCGAGGCGACGGAAGCCTTCGGCGAACGCCTCGCCGTCCGACGCCGTGTACTCGTCGACCAGCACGACCATGTGGCCGCGGAAGGCGAACTGCATGTTCCAGGTCGGCTCGCCGACCCGCGGCTGCCAGTAGAACCACGCCTTGCGCAGCAGCCTCTCGAGGACCAGCTGTCGATGTTGCCGCCGTTGTTGTGGCGCACGTCGATGATCAGCCCCTCGCGATTGAACACCGGGTAGAACTCGCGCTGCCACTCGGCCATGTTGCCGCCGCCCATCGCGCGCAGGTGCACGTAGCCGATCCGGTTGTTGGTCAGCTTCTCGACCGCCAGCCGCCGCGTGTATTCCCACTCGTCGTAGCGAAGGTCGTTCTCGCGCCCCCATCGAGATCGGCGTGACGACGACGTCGCGCGTGGCGCCGCCGGCCTCGGGCTTGACTCAGCAGCACCTGCTTGCCGGCCTGATTGCGCAGCAGCGCGTGGATGTCGCGCGCCGACAGGGTCGGGACGCCGTTGATGGCCTCGATGACGTCGCCTTCGCGACGTCGACGCCGGGTCGGGCGAGCGGCGACAGCTCGTCGGGGATGTCGGGATCCGAGATGTAGATGTGCTCGACGCGGTAGCCGCCGGCCTTGTCGTCGCGTGCGAGGTGGCGCCGAGCGACGCGGGCGGCACCTGGTCGTCGCCGCGGCGCAGATCGCCGCCGCGGACGAAGATGTGCAGCGCCGACAGCTCGCCGACCATCTGCGCGAGCACGTCGCTCAGCTCGGCGCGGTCGGTGACGCGATCGACGAGCGGCAGGTACTTCGCCGCATCGCCGGCCAGTCGACGCCGTGCATGCCGCGGTCGTAGAAGTAGTCGCGCTCCAGGCGCCATGCCTCGGTGAACATCTGCCGCCACTCGTCGCGCGGATCCAGCCGGAACGTCCAGCCGGCGAGCGGCACTCGATTCTTGGTCGTGTCGGCCGGAGCCTTGGCGCCGGCATCGAAGACGAAGAGATCCTGCGCCTTGCGGACCAGGATCTTCTTGCGATCCTGGGACAGCTCGTAGGCGGTCACGTCCTCCATGAACGTCTCGGGCCCGGGCTCTTGTTCTCGATGGCCAGCGTCTTCAGCGCGCGCTCGGCGGCCCGGCGTCGCTCGAGAAGAAGTACAGCCGCTTGCCGTCGCTCGCGAGCGTGCTGTAGTTGCCGGGCGGCATCGGCACTTCGAGCAGCCGGGTCTCGATGCCCGTGAGATCGGCGGCCACCGGCGGCGGCGGTTGACGTCCTGCGCCGCCGGCGCCGGCGCGGGTGGCGCTGGCTTCTCAGGTGGTTTTGTCGGCCGGCTTCTCGCCCGGCTTCTCCGCCGGTTTGTCAGCCTGCTTCTCAGGTGCGGGGGTGTCACCCCGAAGCTCGTCGTCCGGCTGGAACGGCGAGCGCTCGCCCGGCTTCATCGACACGTGGAAGATCTTGGTCTGCTTGTCGAAGAACGGCTCGGGCTGGCGCGATCCCCAGGGCTGCGGGACGAGCGACACGAAGTTGCGGTCGGAGAGGAAGTACAGCCACTTGCCGTCGGGGCTGAACTCGGGCGAGTAGCTGTCGTAGCGATCGGTGGTGACAGCCGTCGAGCGTCCGGTCTCGACCTCGATACAGATGGATGCGCGTCAACTGGTTGCGGCCGGCGAACGTATAGGCCAGCCACTTGCTGTCGGGCGACCAGCGCAGGTCGTCGAAACCGCTTCGTCTGACTTGGCGACTGCTTCTGCGTCTTCGCCGTCATGTCGTAGAGCCAGAGCTGCTGATCCTTGTCGTAGTGCGCGACCCGGCGCCGTCGGGCGACGGCACGCCATCCCAGCGCAGCACCTTCCCGTCCTTGGTGAGCTGCCGCGCTCGCCGATGCCATTGGCGGGCACGCGCCAGAACTCCACTCGCCGGATTCGTCGGACAGGGTCAGCAGCGACTTGCCGTCGGGCATGAAGCGCCCATGCGGTAGCGCACCTTGGTCGCGCGTCGCCTCGACGATGCGGCCCTGTGCGCGGGGGCGACAAACAGCTGTCCGCGCGCGGTGAGGACCACGCGGTCGCCGGTCGGCGAGAGGTGCGCGGAGGTGATCCATTCGATCGGCGTCTTGACCCAGCGCTCGCGAGGTGGTCGAAGTCGGAGACGAGGCGGATCGGGACGGCCCTGTCCTGGTGGCTTGATGTCGTAAAGGCGCAGGTCGGCGCCGAGCTGGTAGGCGACCTGCCGTTCGACAGCGACGGCGACTGCGCATCGAGCCGGCGTGCCGTGTGTGCTGCCTCAGATCGCCGCCCGCCTCGGCCATCGACCACAGGTTCATCGTGCCGTCCCGGTCGCTCAGGAAGTACACGCGCCCGTTCCACGGCATCGGGTGCTTGCTGGTGCCCGCGTAGTCGGCGGTGAGCGGCGTCGCCTCGGCGTCGCCGTCGGCGAACCGCCAGAGGTTCTGCGCCGTGCCGCCCTGGTAGCGCTTCGTGTAGCTGCCCTGGAAGGCAGCCGCGTGAAGAACAGCGTCCGCCCGTTCCGCCCGTAGCTCCCGTCGCTCGCCTGGGCCAGCGGCACGAGCGTGCGGGCGCCGAGGTCGGATACGCTCGCGAGTTGCGTGTTCGGGAGCGTCGAGTAGCGGCGCGTCGAGTAGAGCACCTCGCCGCCGGGCGTCCAGCCGACGACCAGCGCCGTCGCGCCGTCAAAAGTTCGACGAACGGGGAGCCGCCATCGAGCGACATCGTGTAGACCTCGGTGGGTCCCTCGTAGGCCGCCGAGAAGGCCAGCGTCTTCCCATCGGGCGAAACGCCGGTCGCGACTCCTCGGACGCGTGCGTCGTCAGGCGCTGCGCGATGCCGCCGTTGATCGGCACCCGCCACAGGTCACCTTCTGCCGTGAAGACGATGGCGTCGTGGTGAGGGCCGGGAACCGGAAATAGCCGAGAACGCCGGGCTGGGCGGCGGCAGGGACCAAACCACCGGCACAGGTGATGACGGCGACGACTGCAAGAACGGCACAACCATAAAGGCGAATGCTCTTCATAGGCCGGGAAGGGTAGCGCAGCCGGGCCGTCGGGTAAACGGAATCCGTCCGGCGGCCGTAACCCAAAACAATGGTCCCGGCGTCCGGCCCGTTGTGACAAGAACGGGGCAGGCCACCCGGAGCGAGCGAAGGGCGATACAATCCGCTAGTGTCCGGCGTACGCAGGGCACAAGGTCCGCGTTACCGGAGATCCCTTGCTCGAAACGCTCTTCCGCTTTCTGTTCGAATACCGGCCCGTCGTATTTCAGCAGGGAGAGTTCCGCTTCGCGCCGACGACAGGCTCGTACGTCGCGCTGGCACTTGCGGTTGGGGCCGCTGTGCCGTCGTCCTCAGTTATCGCGCCCGGTTGAAGCAGACTCCGGCGCCCGCTCGCCAGTCAGGTCTTCGTTCCTGACCCGCCATGCGTCGCCCATCCTCCTTGGATTGCGGCTGGGGCTGCTTGCGCTCGTCGCCGTCTGCCTGTTCCGACCGGTCATCGTCGTCAAGGCGGCGGTGGCGCAGCAGAATTTCCTGGCGCTCCTGATCGACGACTCGCGCAGCATGCGGATCGACGATGCGCCGCCCGGGGCCGGGACGTCGGGATCCGAGGAATCGACACGCGGTGACTATGCGCGTCAGCAGTTCGGGGATCCGGCCAGCGGTGTGCTCAAGTCGCTGTCGGATCGCTTTGTCGTTCGCACCTTCCGGTTCTCGTCGTCGCCCGTTCGCCTCGCCTCGCCCGCCGAGCTCAAGTTTGAGGGCGCGCAGACCAAGCTCGGCGCCGCGCTGGACGGCGCCCGGCAGGAGCTTGCCGGCTTGCCGCTCGCCGGGGTCGTTCTCGTGACCGACGGCGCCGACACCACCGATGCCGCACTGACCGACGCGCTCCTCGGGATGAAGGCGGCGGCGCTGCCGGTGTTCACTGTCGGTATTGGCCAGGACCGGCTGGCGCGAGACATCCAGGTTGACCGGGTCACGACACCGAGGCGCGCCCTGAAGGGCACGTTACTCCTTGTGGATGCCGTCGTCCGTCATACCGGATACGCCGGTGAAACGGTGATGCTCGACGTCGAGGACGGCGGTCGCATCGTCGGATCCCAGGCGGTGAAATTGCCGGCGGATGGTGAACCGACGTCGGTTCGCGTTCGCGTCATGGCCTCCGATGCCGGCGCGCGGGTGCTGAAGTTCCGTGTCAGCCCGCGCGAGGATGAAGTGATCGCGCAGAACAACGTGCGCGAAGCGATGGTGGACGTGGTCGACCGGCGCGAGCGGATCCTGCACTACGAGGGTGAGCCCAGGGCCGAGATGAAGTTCATCCGCCAGGCCGTGAGAGACGACAAGAACCTCGAAGTCGTCACCCTGCAGCGGACGGCGAAAAACAAGTTCACCCGCATTGGCGTCGACGACCCGGAACACCTGCTCGGCGGCTTCCCGAAAACGCGTGAAGAACTGTTCGAGTATCGCGGGCTGATCCTCAGCAACATCGAGGCGTCCGCGTTCTCAGGCGACCAGCTCGGATGATCGTGAGTTCGTCGAACGCCGCGGCGGCGGCCTGTTGATGGTGGGCGGGCCGCGCGCGTTTGCCGAGGGCGGCTACGCCGGCACGCCGGTGGCCGACGTCCTGCCCGTCACGCTCGATCGCCCCGTCCGCGCCGCCAACGGTGAACTCGAGGTCACGCATCTCGCCGTGCGCCCCACCCGTGCAGGCGAGTCGCACGCCGTGACCCAGATTGCCGGCACCGAGGCAGACTCGGCGGCCCGTGGCCGGAGATCCCGCCGCTCACCAGCGTCAATCCGATTACCACGGTGAAGCCGGGCGCGACCGTGCTCCTCAGTGGCACCGACGACCGGCGGCGGCAGCAGGTCGTCCTCGCCGCGCAGCGCTACGGCCGGGGCAAGGCCATTGCCCAGACCGTCCAGGATTCGTGGCTCTGGCAGATGCACGCGGTCATGTCGCTCGAAGATCAGACCCACGAGAACTACTGGCGCCAGATGCTCCGGTGGCTCGTCGACGACGTGCCGGACACGGTTGATGCGCATACGGTGACCGACCGGGTCGAGCCGGGCGAGACCGTGACCCTGGTCGCCGAGGTCGTCGACAAGGCTTTCGTCGAGCTGAACGACGCCACGGTCTCGGCGTTCGTGACCGGTCCTGGCGGCGAGCAGGAGATCCCGGTTCAGTGGACGGGTGAGCGGAACGGTGAGTACCGGGCCAGCTTCACGCCGAAGACGGAAGGTGTCTACACCGTCCGCGTCGATGCCCAGCGCGCCGGCAAGACAATCGGGAGTTCGCTGACGCAGGTCCGCGCCGTCCCGAGCGACGCCGAATACTTCGACGCGACCATGCAGGCCGCACGCCTGGAGCGGATTGCCAGCGAAACGGGCGGCCGTTTCTATACGTCCGCCACTCTCGCCGGTCTGCCCGAGGGCGTGCAGATACTCCGGCCGCGGCGTCACGACGGTCGAAGAGCGCGAACTGTGGCACATGCCGGTCATCCTCATGCTCATGCTCGCGCTGATGTCGGGCGAGTGGGCGTTGCGCCGCAAGGCTGGCCTGGCGTGAGGCGGCGGTTACGTCGTCTGACGCTTGGCGTCCTGGCGTTCGGGCTGTTCGCGGTCCCCGCCGCAGCGCAGGATGCGCGCGTTGCCGTCATCGTCGGTCTGAGCGGCGAGCCCGGGCACGCCGAGACCTTCCGCCGGTGGGCGGCCTCACTGGTCGATCATGCCAGCGGACGCCTCGGCATCCCGCCCGAGCGCATCCTCTATCTTGCCGAGGATCCCCAGCAGGATCCCAAGCGCGCGACCGCGAAAGCCACCAAGGCGGAAGTAGAGACGCGCCTTGCCGCTTTCGGCGCCGCCGCCAAAAAGGACGATGTCGTATTCGTCGTGTTGATCGGTCACGGCACATCGGACGGCAAGGTCTCAAAGTTCAACCTCCCCGGTCCCGACATGACGGCCGCGGACTTCGGCGCGATCTTGAAAGGGTTCGGCACAAGGAACGTCGTGTTCGTGAACTCGACGAGCGCGAGCGGTCCATTCATCGAAGCACTGGCAGCGCCGGGGCGCGTCATCGTGACCGCGACCCGCAATGCCGCTGAACAATTTGCCACGCTCTTCGGCGGCTACTTCATCGACGCCCTCGCGAATGATGCCGCCGATGCGGACAAGAATCGCAAGGTCTCGGTGCTCGAAGCCTTCAACGCTGCGAAGATCGACGTCGCTCGCGTCTACCAGCAGCGCGGCGTGATGCTGACCGAGCGCGCCATCCTTGAAGACGGTGGCGATGGCGAAGGCAGTCTCGATCCGGCCGTCAACGGCAAGGACGGCAGCATCGCCGCGATGCTGTCGCTCGGCGCGACAGCAGAGGCTCTCAAGCTCCCGGAAGATCCGGCTCTTCGCAAGGGGGACGAGGAGCGGCGTGAGCTCGAACGGCGGGCCGAGGCGCTGAAGCTGATGAAGGCGAGTATGCCGCCGGCGCAGGACGCCAGCGAGTCCTACAAGTGCTGACCGACCTGGCCCTCAAGAGCCAGGAGATTCGGGCCATCGAGGGGAAAGGCAAATGAAGAAGACGTCTTCTTGGCCTTGCGCTCATCGTCGGCATTGCCGGTGCGGCCGCGGTGGTCTTTGCCCAGGACGGCTTCGGTGGCCGCCGCGTCGCCCAGAACTACGACAGCAGCAACATCGGGTACGACGGGAAGCTGGCGTTTGTCCGGCTACGCTATGCGACCGGGTTCGGCGGCTTCGGCCGGCGCAATCGCGAACCGGCGTGGGCGCACGATTACCCGACCGCCGACCAGCACATGATGAAGATTCTCAGTGAGCTGACTACCGTCGGTCTCGCACACGACCGGCTCGAACATCTATTCGCTCGATGATCCGGACTTGATGAATCACCCGATCCTCTACCTGTCGGAACCGGGGCAGTGGTCGATGAACGAGGACGAAGTCAAGGGGCT
>CAWJNJ010000017.1:0-37499 GCA_963844245.1 uncultured Acidobacteriota bacterium
GTACGCTCGTGGCCAGCAATCCGTACACGCTCTCCAAGAAGCTGGCGGAGGAGGCGTGCCAGTTCTACGCCGACAGATACGGCGTGAGTGTCACGGTCCTCCGGCCATTCAACATCTATGGACCCGGGCAGTCGGGGACGTTCCTGGTCCCCACGATCCTCAGGCAGCTCGAGTCGCAAACGGAAGTGCGCGTCAGGGATCTGGAGCCACGCCGGGATTACATCTACGTCTCCGATGTCGTCGACGCCGTTGTTCGGGCCGTGGCGGCCCCGAGGCGCGGCTACAGCGTCCTGAATCTCGGCTCGGGCCGCAGCTCCTCGGTCGCCGAACTCATTCACACCATCCAGCAGGTGTGGGGCACCGACCTCCCCGTCCGGTCGGAAGGCGTGCGGCGGCAGGATGAGATAATGGACACCGTTGCGGATATTTCGCGGGCCGAGGCGTGTCTGGGGTGGAAGCCGCGGTTCACGCTCCGTCAGGGCCTGCAGCATTTCCACGCGGCGCAATGAGAACCCTGCTGATCGTACCCATGCCGCCGCCAATCACGGGGCATTCGCTCGCATCGCAGTTGCTGGCCGACAGCCTCGAGCGGACGCACGAGACAGCCGTCGTGAATCTCAGCGAGGGAAGCCTCCACGACGGCAGGGTGACGGTGCGACGGGTGCGGGAAGTCGCCAGGGTCCTCCTGGCTGTCTGGCGGCGCAGGCGCTGGGCCGATGCGATCTATTTCACGATCTCCGAATCCCGCGCCGGCAACCTGAAAGACCTCTGCATCTATCTCCTGTGCGCCGGCCGGTTGCGCCGCATGTTCGTCCACCTGCACGGTGGAACAATCGGCCGGGAATTGTTCGATCGCCATCCCGTCTGGCGGACGCTGAACGCCTCGTTCATCCGACGGCTGGGCGGCATCATCATCTCGGGCCCTTCCCACGCCGGTATTTTTGCCGGTATGGTGGATCGGGGACGCATCCACATGGTCCCCAACAGCGCCGAGGAACAATTGTTCGTCGCTGAGCGCGACATCCTCGAGAAGTTCAGGGATCCATTGCCATTGAGGGTGCTGTACATCAGCGGCATGACACCGGCAAAAGGTTATCTCGACCTGGCTGACGCGTGGCTGTCCTTGAATGCTGAGTTGCGAAGCCGGATCCAGCTCGATTTCGCGGGCCGGTTCGAAGCGGAGAGCGATCGCGCGAGTTTCGAAGCACGGATCGCCGGTATCGAAGGGATCCGCTACCACGGACTAGTTGATCCGGAAGAGAAGCGGCGGCTCTTCGCTGAAGCACACGTCTTCTGTCTGCCCACCAGAATGTTCGAGGGGCAACCGATCTCCATTCTGGAAGCGTACGCCTCGGGTTGTGCAGTGATCACGACAGGTCAGCCGGGTATCCGGGATGTGTTCACCGACGGCATCAACGGATTCGAGGTACCTGCGGGATCCAGCTCGGGGCTCGCGAACGCCCTGACGAAGGCCCTCGGCCTCGTCACTCAACTGCAGGAGATGGCGGTCGGAAATCGCCGAACGGCCGGAGAGCGCTACCGTCCGGTGACCTTTACCAGCGCTTTGACGCGAATCCTCGAAGAGGCGGAGGCAAGCTGAGAATGCACGTGCGCGCAGTGACCCGTGGACAGGTGGAGAAACGGTCGCGATGAACATCGTCGCGAGGGCCGCAGGCCGCCTGCGCCGGGACCTGAGGAAATATGCCCGGCTGAAGGAAGCACGCCGGAAGGGATTGGTATACGTCGAGCCCAATTTCGTGTACGCGCCCGATCTGTCGTCGGCCTCAGTGGTGATCGACGGTGGCTGCAGCTACCAGGCTGACTTCTCGATCTATCTCATGCGCCGGCATGGCGTGCGCGCCTTCGGCGTTGATCCGACGCGCAAGCACGGCCACGCGCTGCGCGAGCTGGAGACGCAGTACCCGGGGCGATTCGTGCACGTCCCCTGCGCGATCGCAGCAGCCGATGGAGACCTGACGTTCACTGAGAGCCAAACCAACGAGAGTGGCTCACTCTTACAGGATCACGTCAACGTCATGCAGGACAGGACCACCAGCTATCATGTGAAGGCGCTCACGCTGGGGTCGCTGCTGGAACATATCAGCGTCGATGCGGTGGATATTCTGAAGCTCGATCTCGAGGGCGCCGAGTACGAGCTGCTCGATGGTACGACGGCGGAGCAGCTGAAGCCGTTCAAACAGGTGTTCGTGGAATTTCATCATCACGCAGTGAGTCGGTTTGGGGAAGCCGATACGCAACGGATTGTCAGGCGTCTTTCGAACTTCGGCTTGAACGCGTTCTCGCTGGACGACCACAACTACCTGTTCTACCGTGACCGCTGACGCAAAAATGACATCCACGCCAAGGGCAACGCGCCCTTACAAGATCTGCGCGAATTGCATCATGGACACCTCGGACTCGAACATCACGTTCGACGACCGGGGATGGTGCGACTACTGCAACAACTTTCACCAGAACATCCTGCCGAACTGGCATCCCGACGAGACCGGGGCGCGCGAGCTCGAACGTGAGGTCGAGGCGATCAAGCGGCAGGGGCACGGCAAGGATCACGACTGCGTCATCGGGCTCAGCGGCGGCGTCGACAGCTCCTACGTCGTCTACCTGGCGAAGGAGAAGCTCGGGCTGCGGCCGCTGCTTCTGCACGTCGATGCCGGCTGGAACTCGCAGCAGGCCGTCAACAACATCGAGACGCTCGTCGATGGGCTCGACCTGGACCTTCACACCGAGGTCGTCGACTGGCTCGAGATGCGGGACCTGCAGCTCGCCTTCTTCAAGGCGCAGGTGCCGCACCTCGATACTCCGCAGGATCACGCTTTCTTCGCCGGCTTGTACAACTTCGCGGCGAAGCACGGCGTCCGCTACATTCTGACCGGCGCCAACTACTCGACCGAGTGCGTCCGCGAGCCGCTGGAGTGGCACTACCATGCGTCCGACCTGCGGCAGCTCAAGGACATTCACCGGCGCTTCGGCTCGCGGCCGCTCGAGCGGTTCCCTACCGCCGACATCCTCACGTTCAAGGTCTACTACCGCTTCGTGAAGGGCATCCGGGTCGTGAAGCCGCTCAACAACGTGCCCTACATCAAGGAAGAGGCGATGCAGTTCCTGGTCGATCGCTTCGGCTGGCAGCGCTACGCACACAAGCACTACGAGTCGCGGTTCACGCGGTTTTACGAGGGTTACTGGCTGCCGACCAAGTTCGGCTATGACAAGCGGCGCGCGCACTTCTCCAGCCTGATCCTCACGAAGCAGATGACGCGAGAGGACGCGCTGGAGAAGATCCGCCAGCCCGCCTACGACGAGGAGACGATCGCGCACGACTTCGAATATGTCGCCACGAAACTGGACATCAGCGTCGACGATCTGCGCGGGTTTCTGAACGGCCCGAACAAGACATACCGTGATTACAAGCACAGCATGCCGGTGATCAACCTTGGCACGCACGCGCTGCGCCTGCTCGGTGTGCAGAGGGCCATCATCCGATGATCACGATCGTCGATTACGGCCTCGGCAACATCAACGCCTTCCTGAACGTGTACCGCCGTCTCAACGTCCCGGCACGAACGGCCGCCAGTGCCGGCGATCTCGAGGACGCATCGAAGGTGATTCTGCCGGGCGTCGGCGCATTCGATCACGCGATGGAGCGACTGGCGGCCTCGGGCATGCGCGAAACGCTCGACGACCTGGTTCTGCGCCGACAGGTGCCGATTCTCGGCGTCTGCGTGGGTATGCAGATGCTCGGCCGCGACAGCGACGAAGGGGCCCTGCCGGGCCTGGGCTGGATCGACGGCCGCGTTCGATCGCTGGCGTCTCTGACGACGACGCTGCCTGTGCCGCACATGGGATGGAACGACACGCGAGCCGTGGGATCGAGCCGGCTGTTCGGCGGGCTGGAGACGGATTCCAGGTTCTACTTCCTGCACTCGTATTATTTCGAGTGCAATCAGGCCGAAGACGCGATCGCGCTAGCAGATTACGGCGGTCAGTTCGCCTGTGCCGTCAACGTCCGCAACGTCTATGGCGTCCAGTTCCATCCCGAGAAGAGCCATCACTACGGGGTCCAGCTGTTGAAGAACTTCGCGGAGATCTGAGATGTTGCGCCCACGGATCATTCCGTGCCTGCTGATCAGGAACGGCGGCCTCGTCAAGACCGTGCGATTCACTGACGACAGGTACGTCGGGGATCCCGTCAACGCGGTCAAAATCTTCAACGAGAAGGAAGCCGACGAACTGATCGTCGTCGACATCGACGCGGCGACGAAGGGCGCCGATCCGGACTTCAAGCTGATCGCCCAGATCGCCGCCGAGTGCCGGATGCCCCTCTGCTACGGCGGCGGGATCAGGAAGGTGGATCATGCCTCGACGATCATCGGGCTCGGGGTCGAGAAAATCGCTATCAGCTCGGCCGGACTGGATGATCCGGCGTTGATCACCGCCATCGCCAGCGAAGTGGGCAGCCAGAGCGTCGTCGTGGTGTTCGATGCCAGCCGGAGGTCTGACGGGCGAACGTATGAGGTCAGGACGCACAACGGGCGCCGGTCCACAGGCAAGGAGCTGATCGAGACGGTCAGCCAGGCGGCATCGCTCGGCGCGGGCGAGGTCCTGGTGAACTCGATCGACCTGGATGGCACGATGCAGGGCTACGATCTGGAGCTGGCAAAGGCGGTGCGGGCAGCCACCGCTCTGCCCATGACGATGCTGGGCGGCGCCGGCTCGCTCGGCGACATTCAACGGTTGATCGGTGGATGCGGTGTCATCGGCGCCGCAGCGGGCAGCCTGTTCGTATTCAAGGGGTCGCGCCGGGCCGTGCTGATCAATTATCCAAACCAGACGCAGAAGGATGACCTGATCCGCTCTGCGTCTGCAGGGGTCGGATAGCGTAACGATGCGAATTCTGATCATTGGCGGCGCCGGGATGCTCGGCCACCGCCTGGTGTCTACTCTCGGCAAAGAATTCGAGGTGTGGGCCACACTGCGTGGCGCTGTGCCGGCGTCCGCACCGGCCGGGCTGTTCGATCCCGATCGCACCATCAGCGGGATCGACGTTCTCAACACTGACGCCGTGACCGATGTCATGGCTCGGATTCGCCCCGACGCCGTCATCAATTGCGTCGGCATAATCAAGCAGCTTGCCGCCGCAAAGGATCCCTTCCTCAGCATCTCCATCAACTCGCTGCTGCCCCACCGCCTGCATCGGCTCTGCCGTGCGGCCGGAGCACGCCTGATTCATTTCAGCACCGACTGCGTGTACAGCGGCCGCAAAGGCCACTACACCGAAGACGATCCGTCTGACGCGCTGGATCTGTATGGCCGCAGCAAATTCCTGGGCGAGACGGCCGGCGAGGGAGCGCTGACCCTGCGCAGCTCGATCATCGGCCGCGAGCTCGGATCCGCCACTGGCCTGACCGAGTGGTTTCTCTCGCAGCGGGGGAAGCGCGTCACAGGGTATCGGCGAGCCGTTTTTTCCGGTTTCACGACGCAGGAAATGGCACGTATCGTTCGACGGGTGTTGACGCAGCACCAGAGCCTCTCTGGGACCCTCCAGGTCTCCTCAGAACCGATCAACAAGTACGATCTGCTGATGTTGATGCAACAAGCTTTCGGTGTCGACGTCGAGATCGAGCCAGACGATACTATCGAGATCGACCGCAGTCTCGATTCCGCCCGATTCAGGCGCCTGACCGGGTATGAACCTCCGTCGTGGCCACAGATGATCGCGAACATGACCGAATGACGATGTTCAACAACAAGACCCTCCTGATCACCGGTGGCACCGGCACCTTCGGGAATGCCATCCTGCGACGATTCCTGGCCACGGACATCAGCGAGATTCGTGTCTTCAGCCGCGACGAGAAGAAGCAGGAGGACATGCGCCTCCAGTACGCGAATTCGAAGCTGAAGTTCTACATCGGCGACGTGCGCGATTACGACAGCATTGCGGCGGCACTGCCCGGGGTCGACTATGTGTTCCACGCCGCCGCGCTGAAACAGGTGCCCTCCTGCGAGTTCTACCCGCTCGAGGCGCTGCGGACCAACGCGCTCGGCGCCGAGAACGTGATGAATGCCGCCATGGCCAGCGGCGTCGAGCGTGCCATCGTGCTGTCGACTGACAAATCGGTCTATCCCATCAACGCCATGGGACTCTCGAAGGCGATGATGGAGAAGCTGATGGTAGCCAAGGCGCGTCTCTGGCGGCCCGGCGGCACGATCCTGTGCGGCACCCGCTACGGCAACGTGATGGCCTCGCGCGGCTCGGTCATCCCGCTCTTCATCCAGCAGATCAAGGACGGCCAGCCGATTACCATCACCGATCCGAACATGACGCGCTTCATGATGTCGATCGACGACGCCGTGGACCTGGTCGTGTTCGCCTACCAGCACGGGAACCCGGGGACATCTTTGTTCAGAAGGCTCCCGCGGCCACGATCGAGACGCTGGCGCTCGCGATCAAGGCGCTCTTCGACGCTCCCAATCCCGTGCGCGTGATCGGCACGCGCCACGGCGAAAAGCTGTTCGAGACGCTACTCACGCGCGAAGAGCGGATCAAGGCGGAAGACATGGGGAGCTATTTCCGCGTTCCCGCCGACAACCGCGACCTCAATTACAACGTGTACTTCCGGGAAGGGCAGGAGACGCTGTCGCACGAGGAGGACTACCATTCGCACAATACGGACCGCCTCGATGTCGACGCCATGAAGGCCACGTTGCTCAAACTCGACCTGGTGCAGCGGGAGCTCGCGAACTGGCGGAAGCGGGATCGCGTGGCGGGCAGCCACGCATGAAGATCATGACCATACTCGGGACGCGACCCGAGATCATCCGGCTGTCTCGCATCATTCCGCTCCTCGACACAGCCGCGGAGCACGTCCTGGTCCACACCGGCCAGAATTACGACACCCGGCTGAACGACCTGTTCTTTGAGGAGCTTCGCGTCCGCCGGCCGGACGAGAGCATGGGCGTGCGGGCGACAGGGCCAGCGGCCCAGATCGGCCAGATCCTCGAGCAGAGCGAGCGGCTCTTTCTCAAACATCGCCCCGACCGGCTGCTCGTGCTGGGCGACACCAATAGCGGCATGGCGGCGATCGTGGCGCGGCGGCTCGGCATCCCCGTCTACCACATGGAGGCCGGCAACCGGTGCTACGACGACCGAGTGCCAGAGGAAGTCAATCGTCGGGTCATCGATCATTGCAGCACCGTGCTCATGCCGTACACCGAGCGCAGCCGCGCCAACCTGCTACGGGAAGGCGTGGCGGGCGATCGCGTCTTCGTGATCGGCAACCCGATCAAGGAAGTGATCGATGCCTTCGAGCCCGAGATCGCTGCCAGCCGCATTCTCGAGTCGCTCGCGCTGCAGGCCCGCGGGTACTTCCTGGTCACCATGCACCGCGCCGAGAACGTCGACATCGAATTGCGTCTGCGCGGCCTGGTTGAGGGGATGCGCCGGCTGCATCAGGTGTTCGGCCGGCCGGTGATCTGCTCGTTTCATCCTCGGACCCGGTCGAAGGTCGAATCCTTCGGGGTCGACGTCGCTTCGCCGGGCCTCAGGTTCGTGGAGCCATTCGGGTTCTTCGACTTCATCCGGCTGGAGCAGCAGGCCTTCTGCACGCTGTCCGACAGCGGCACGGTCCAGGAGGAGGCCTGCATCTTCCGCGTGCCGAACGTCACCATCCGCGATGTCACCGAGCGACCCGAGACCGTGGAGTGCGGCTCGAACTATCTGAGTGGCGCCGCTCCCGATGAAATCGTTCGCGGGGTCGAGCTGGTCACGAGCACACCCCCGCGGTGGACCCCGCCGATCGAGTACCTCGCCGATGACGTAGCCGCAACCGTCTGCCGGCTGGTAACGGGCTACCGCACGCCGGACCTCGCCGAGACGGCGTGGCGCGAACGAGGCTGACTCGCTTCGGTCAGATGTCAGTGAAGATGCGGCCTTGACATTCACGTCACGCGTCGCGTGCGCCGGGCTCGCCCTGTTCGCAGTGGTGGCGTGGCCGCTGTTCGCGCGGGTTGAGAACGTTGTCAACGTCCCGCTCGCGGCCGCCCACGAAACGTTTCCCATGACATTCGTGCGCATCCTGCCGGACCGTGCCAGCTCCGGTACCGGGTCGGGACGGACCCATCGCACGAACCTTCTTCTGAAGGATCCCACCCGATTATTGAGGCATCAGCGGCTGTCGCTCCTGGTGAGCACTTTTGAGACCCGGCCCGATCTCGAGCGAGCGGAACTCACAGTGGAGGGGACCCGCTGCGTCTACCGGACGGCGCCGGGAGCAGCGTTCCCGAATAACGGGACGCTCGACCTGACGCGAACCGAAGGCTGCGTCCCGCTCGAGGGAACGCCGGCCGGCCGAATCACGCTCACGGTCGTGCTGCGCAACCACGCGCGCCTCGCGCTATGGACTCACGCTGCACCCGCATCGACGGTTACGAGCGAGACCATCAGTGTGGATCCTGCGCCTGAGATGCAAGGTCCGGAGGCACTGGTTGCCAGTGGGCGACTCTTGGATGATGGCACGCCATCCGCCCGGCACCGCCGTGTAGACCTGCTCGCCTACGTGTGGCAGGTGTCGGAGAGTTCGCGGTGGATTTGGCTGGCGGTCGGATTCGGCGTGGTTGCGATATCAGTAGGGTTTGCGGGCTTGTGGTATCCCGGGAGTGCAGCCACGGGCGGTCCGGCCTTCAGCCGCGGACTGTCGGCCTTTGTGCTGGCGTGCGGGCTCGGCTTGCTCTATTCGGTCCTGACGCCCCCGTTCCACGCACCCGACGAACCCCACCATTTCGTCGCCTTCACGGAAGTCGCTGGCCGTCCCGAGCTTGCAGGAGAGATCGAAGCCTGGGCTGCACGTGGGCATGTGTTGAGAATAAGGTTCCGCCCCGCTGAACAGTTCACCCCTTCTGATGTCGGCACTCCGGAACTGACACGGGAGCGTTGGGCTGCGCCAGAGGACTCAATCCGTGGCAGGGCCGTCCACAGGTTGTGGCAGGTCGTTGCACCACTGCTCCGCACGATGCCGACACCGCGTATGTTTCTCGCCCTTCGGCTGACGAACACCCTGGTCCTGGCCCTGCTAATCGGCTTTGCCGTCGCGATAATGGTTCGTTACTGCGACGTTCCCTCTCCCCACCTGCTGGCGTTCCCAATATTGCTGGTTCCCACGCTGCCATTCTTCGGGATGCACGTGTCGAACCATGGTCCGCTGATCGGCGCCTACGTCCTCATCGCGGCGGGGCTGGGGTTGATGGCGCTGAATCGCAAGAACGATCATGCCAGCGGTCTTGTCGTCGGCGGCGGTTGGGGACTTGCCATCGTGCTCAGTCGAAGCGCGATGCCGCTCGCCCCGCTGATTGCCGCTTTCGCGGGGGCGCGCCTACTGTTCGGACCGTCGGAGTGTCGCCTGCGCGGATCGCTGTCGTTCTGGGCAGGCCTGATCATGCCAGTCTCGCTCGCTCTGTCGCTGAGCGACGCCACCTACCTGGCCACGAATGCGAAACTGGGCGGCGGCATGCTTCCGGTGGCGCTGCTCACCGCTATCGAAACGCTGGCGAGATCGCCATGGCTGCTCATGTTGGCCGTGCCGCTGTTGGCTGTCCTCGAATGGACGCTTTGCCGGCTGCGAACAGGTGCCGCACATCGGGTTCGGCCTACTGTCCGGAATGTGACCCGTGGGGCGGCAATTGCGGCCGCGAGTGCCGTGGCGGCGCTGATGATTGGCTCGGTCTTTTTTCGATATCCCGTGCTGGCCACGATTGGACCTCTCAATCGCCCGCAAGCCATGGAGTACGCCCGTGACGCGTTGTGGGCCGGCCTGAGTATCCTGCGCTTTGCGGCGCCGGATTACAGGAGCTCAGTGACGTTCTGGGGTGGATTCGGCTGGCTCGAGACAGTCCCCTCTGACTGGCTGGTCTCGCTGCTGACCGGAGCGACCGGTTTGGCACTCATTGGTTTGTTGATCCAGATCGCGAGGACGTCGGATACTCGGCGCACTTTGTTCCTTGCGGCTGCGGTCGCAGGGTTCGCAGGAAGCCTGGTTGCGTACGCGGTCAGCCTGTCGCAAATCGCGAGTGCGATGAGTAGTGAGTGGAAGGTGGAATCGGCCATCGATTTTTCCGGCCGGTATGTCTTCGGGCTTTACCTGTCGATGGTAGTGATGTGTTGGAGTGGAATAACGCTGCTGCCGAACGGACCCTCTGATCGCCGACTCCAGCAGACCGTATCCATGGGATGCGTGCTGTCCTGCATGGGCGTCTACGCTGTCTGCCTGAGGCTTCTTCTCTACCGTTACTTCTGATTCGCCGGAGGCGTGCTTGCGCGCTCCAGCAACACTACCTTCCGCCACAGCCAGGCGGCGGCACCTATCATGAGTGCGAGCGACATCCCCACCCCTGTCCCGTGACCGGCCACGATCGCAACGGCCGCGGTTAGTCCGAGGAAGGCGAGACCGGCGTAGACAAGCGCGACGTCGCGATGCGATCGGCCGGTCAACACGAGCCTCTGGTAAAGATGTGATCGGTGCGCCGAGAGGACGTTTTCGCCGCGGCTCGCCCGTCGAAGCAGCGTAAAGCCGGTGTCCGCCAGGAACGGCCACATCAAGAGGACAGCACAAAGCCAGAGCGCAGTGCCGATCGGCCTGGGCGCCAGGAGCGGCAACGCCGCGAACAGAAACCCAATGAACCCGCTGCCGGCATCACCCATGAACACCTTCGCCGGGTGCCAGTTGTGCAGCAGGAAACCACTGCTCGCCGCGGCAAGCAGCAGACCGACCGCAGCGACTTGAGGCGTCCCCGCAATAATCCCGACCGCCATCCAGCCGATCCCTGCGACGACGGCCTGGGCGCCTGCAATTCCGTCGATGCCGTCCATGAAATTGTAGGCGTTGATCAGCGTGACGAGCCAGAGCGACGATCAGCATCGATGGCAGCCAGCCACCATCCCCGAATGCGGTCGAGGCCGGTTGGCCAACCACGACGCACCCGGCGATCGCGGTCTGAATGACCAGGCGCACCAACGCGGGCAAGTGGGAAAAGTCGTCGGCCAAGCCAAGCAGCGCAATCCCGAACGCCCCGGCCAGACGACAGCTGCCGGCGCGATCAAGACCGACGCCGAAGACAGCCAGGATCAGCCGCTCCGGCAAGGACGGCCCCGACCAGCGCAACGCCGCCGATTCTCGGCGTGGGGACGACGTGCGAACTGCGATGGTTCGGGATGTCGAGATAGTTGCGCGCGTCGCGCCCAGGCGGCGAGCAGCGGTGTCACGTCGCGGTGAGGACGGCTCCTGCAACGCTGCCAGGAGCACGCGGGCGGCAAGCCGAGTATAGCGACAGTCAGAGCCGGCCCTCCCGCCGCATCGTGTCGATCGTGAGGCGCCAGCCGTCCAGAAGGCCCGGTGGCCGGTCGAAAGCCGAGTTCAGTCTGGATGTCGCGAGCCGTCGACCGCCACGGCCTCCAGATACTTGTCGAGCATACGAGGTAACCGGCGATTGACGATCGACGCAGCCTCGAGCGCGGCGCGAACCGGCGTCACCGGTACGTGCCATCGAGGCGGCTGCCGCCCCAGGGCCGCGCATATCGCGGCAATGATCTCGCTGAGGCGATGCGGCGTTCCGTCGGTGACGTTATAGATGCGGCCCGCCGGCCGCAGGATGCGTTGCGGCGAGCGCCACGGCCGCGGCCAGATCGTCCTCGTAGACGAGGGTGCGCAGGTTCTCGCCCTCGCCCGATCGGCACGAAGCGCCGCCGGGCCAGCGCCGTCACCAACCGCTGGTAGTTGCCTTTCACGCGCGGTCCGTAAACCGCCGCGGATCGGAGCACGGTTGCCATCGGCGCGCCGTCCGCCCGTCTGGATGCCAGCGCGAGACGCTCTGCCGCGAGCTTCGTCTCACCGTAGAAGGTGTCGGGCAGTGTCGGCGAATCCTCGTCAAGCAGCTTTTGCCCTGCGTAGCCGTACACGGCAATGGTGCTCATCAGCACCACACGCGCGATGCCTTCGGCCCGGGCCGCGTCGAGCACCGCCGCTGTTCCGCCGACGTTGACGCGCTGATACTCCGAACGCATCGCCGGCGGCGGATCGACGATGTGCAGGAGTGCGGCGAGGTGAACGATCACGTCAGCGCCGTGAGCGGCGCGGCGCACCGCGCCGGGATCGGCGACGTCGCCGACGAACGGTGCCACGGCCGTTGGAAACAGCCCTGGGTCAGGCGAGCGGCGCGAGAGTGTGCGAACGTCGTGCGTCCGAGCGATCGCCGCGACCACCCCGGGACCGATCGCACCGGTGGCCCCGGTGACCAGACAAACCGGTCGGCTCATTCTGCTGACCCAGAGGCAGGCATCGAACTCAGATCGGATCGCCATGTGTCCCTGCCGTGACGGCCCGGATCAGCGCTGTCGTACTCGGCGGTAATCACCCGACGGGAGTACCGCGACGCGACGTGGGCGCGGCCCCTGAGTCCCATCTCCCGCCACAGCTCCGGCGCCCGCGCCGCCCCTCGAACCACTTCCGCGAGTGCGGCTGCATCGTCGGGCGCCACGATCACGCCGCACTGCGCTTCGCGCACGAGCGTCGCCAGATCAGAGCTGTTCTCGGTGACCGCGATGATGGGGCGAGCCGACGCCATGATCCGATAGACCTTCGAGGGAATCGCATCTGAGCCGGTGGCTGCCGCCTGCGGCACCAGGCAGACGTCGGAGGCGCCGTAGATCTGCGGCATCATCGAGTTCGGCTGGTACGGGCAGGACCGAGACGATCGATCCGGGGAGAGCTGCCGCTTCCGTGGTGAGGCGGCTTCGAAGCGTGCCCTCGCCAATCAGGACAAATCGCACCGGCCGGCCCGCCGGAGGGCATCAGTCGGGCGGCGGCGAGCACGATATCAAGACCTTGCGCCGGCCCCATGTTCCCCGCATACGTCACCGAGAAAAGATCCTGAAGCTGGAGCCGGCGGGAGAATTCATTGTCCCTCGGCACCGGCGCCAGCCGCTCGAGATCGACGAAGTTAGGGACGACCCGAACCTTCTCGGGAGGAACTCCCTTTTCGAGCAAGCGCTGCCGCATGCGCGATGCGATCACGGTCACGACGGCGGCCCGCCGATACACGAAACGCTCGAGAGCTTCGAGCACCCGGATCGCTCGCGGGTTCTTGAGCGCACCAAGCTTGACCGCGATATCCGGGTAGATCTCCTGCACGTTGTAGATGAAGCGGGCGCCTCGCAACGCACCGATGATCCAGGCGCTTACGCCAATCGACAGCGGCGGCGAAGGCACGAGGATGATGTCGGGTTTCGGGATCGTCACCAGGCCGGCGACGGTACTCACGGCATGGAAGCCGAACCACCCCATGACGCGGCCGAGGATACTTGGGCTCTTTGCCGGGATGGCGGCATGGTACACGACGATGCCGGCATAACTGCTGCGACGGAGCAATCGCCCCCAGAACGGGCTGAGCGGCTGGCGTCCCTCAGCAGCGGCGTCAGGGTTGTAGTGGGGCACGGTGGTCAGCACCGTAACGGAATGTCCCAGCTCCTTCAGATCCAACGCGAGGTCCGCCATGATCTCGGCCGTTGAGACACTGTCGGGCGGGAAAACCAGGCTGAGAATGAGGACGTTCGACACTGCGGATGCGAAGGCCGCTCAACCGCGCGCGCGGGAGCGCCACGCACGTTCGGTGGCGTCCGGCGAGCAAAATCCGATCTCAATGCGCAGAACCGCTTCAGCGAATGCCGACACCGAACCTCCATGTGGAACACCGGAAAGCGTCGGCCGTATCGGTACACCACGCCACTAGATCGAGTTCGCGATCAGGACCGCAGCCCACATGATCAAGATCACGAACACGGCGCCGCCGACCGACATTGCGATTCGCGCCGTAGTGGAATACCGCTTCAAGTAAGTGCATTCGCTCGACAGCATAAAGGCCGCCGGAAATGACGAATAGAGAAGCCCCTCGGAGAGGGCATTCGGCCCGATCTGCAGCTTGAGTAGCAGTCCGGCCACCGTGAGAACGATTGAACCGCCAATCATCCAAACGACGCTGCGGACTTGATCCGCCGTCGTGACTCCCGCCGGTGCGCATCGAAGAGTTCGCGTCATCATCATTTTGTCGCCTGCCTCTCGTCCGGGTTGGACCGGTATCTGCTGTGGATAGATTCTCGCGTCGATGGCACCGGCAATCAGGTCAGCTGCGGCGCGGACGCTGAATCGGTCCTGAGCCAGCAGTTCACGCATCTCTGCCCCATATCGTTGCTGCCACGCACGTGGATAGAGACGGATAAGGGCGGCACTACCTACCATGGTCATCTCCCTTCGGCCGGCAACCGGAGACGGCCGGCTCGTGCGACGGCTTCGATCGCATTCAGCCGGGCATGCAGTGCTTTCTCCCCAAGCGCCGTCAGTCGGTACGGGTTACGCCGGTCCGCTGAATCCAGGGCCTCGATGAGCCCCCGCGCCTCGAGACGCGTGATGGCGCCGTACAGTGTGCCGGGACCAAGGCGAACGTCGGACAAACGCGCGATGTCATCGGTCATGGCGTAGCCGTGCTTCGGGCCGTCTGCCAGGCTGATGAGAATGAGCAACGCCGGCTCCGAGAATCGCCCGAAGTCTTCGAGTTCGGGGCTGGGATCGTTTTTCTTCATTTGCTACGTGTCGCGTAATAGTTGATGACGATACTACGCGCCACGTAGCAGCAAGTCAAGGGGCGGATCTCTGGAGCGGAAGGCCGGCCGGGCGCGTCATAGAAGAGACTTGCGGCAGTAGATCGTCGGATATTCCGTAAGTCGCTGCACAGCTAGGAGTTCCGTCCGGCCCCTGGTGTCTGCTATAATCACGTTTTCCCGAAAGACTGAAGGAGCCTGCTGTGAAGGAAGGGATTCACCCCAAGTACAACGAGATCGACGCCCGCTGCGCGTGCGGGGCGACGTGGAAGACCCGCTCAACGAAGCAGGAATTGCACCTCGAGATCTGCAACAACTGCCACCCGTTCTTCACGGGTCGCCAGAAGCTGATCGACACCGAGGGTCGCGTCGAACGGTTCACCAAGCGCTTCGGTGTGCAGACGGTCGAAGGCCGGAAGGCCGCCAACGCCGCCGCCAAGGCGAAGAAGCAGCCGGTCGCCACCAAGTAGGGCCGCAGAAGAAACACAGGCCACAGAAGAGACAAAGAAGAAACACAGGTTCAAACAACAGGCCTGGGAACTTCTGTAGACGGCGTTCTCGAAAGATCGCAACGAAGAGGCCGACTCACGTCGGCCTTTCGTCTGTACGCTCTACAGCGGCAGCGAGGCTTCGCCAGAGCGCGCCAGCTTGCGCTCCAGCCGGGCGAGGCGATGGCGGACGCTCTCGGACCGGCCGCCGGACTCTTCGAGCGAGCCCAGCGCGAGTTCGCGGGCGCCTGCCAGGTCCTTGGCGCGGTGCTCCTGGTGGATCGCCAGCGCCTCCACCGCCACCTGCCGAAGATCACCCAGCAGGCCCCGTCGCATCGAGCGCGGCTCGGTGAACTCGATCAACTCCCGCCACGTCGACGCCGCATCGGTAAAGCGGCGATCGCGGCGCAATCGGACGCCCAGCCTGTAGAGCCCATCGGCGCGAACGATCGACTCCGGCGAATCGCACGCGTACCGATAGCAGGCTTCCGCTCTCAGGTGGAACTCCGCCTTCTCGAAGATCTTGCCCAGGGCCAGGGCCTCGGCATAGTCGCGGCAGGCGCCATGCCCCTCGCGCGCCAGGCGTGCCGCGCGCGCCGTCACCGCTGCGAGTGACACCAGGTCGATCCGGTTGTGCTCGAGCACCGGCTCGAGCGGACGCGGATCACCGCTGCGGACGAATCCGAAGAACCGGCCCGGGATCTCGAATCCGCCGACGTCACCGACCCGCTGAACGTCGAACAGCACTCGCTCGAGCGTCGACAGCCGGCAACCCCCTTCGTCTCCCGCACTGGTGCGCGGCATCCGGCCTCCCCTTCCACAGCCGCCGCGCCGGGTGCAGCATGTCGAAGTGCGGGACACCGTCCAGCGGCATGTCCATCCGGTGGAAGGTCCAGCGCGTCTCCATGACGGGGACGTCGAAGGTCTTCCCGTTGTAGGTCACGATCAGGTCCGTGTCGTTGAAGAATTCCGCAACCGCCGCGAGCAGCGCGCGCTCGCCGGCGTGGCTGGTGAGCAGGAACTGTCGGACCTGGAACGCGCCCAGATCGAAGTAGCCACAGCCGACGAGGAACGCCAGCGTGCCGGCGCCGCCGCTCAATCCGGTCGTTTCGAGGTCGATGAAGACGGTTTTGTCCCGCCGCACACCGATCCCCGCCAAGCCCCGGGTCCAGCAACGACAACGCGTCCATGTCGTCGATGACGCACTCGCCGATCCTGATGTCGCCGTGCCAGCGCTCGGCTTCATACCGGCGGTCGATGACCAGGCACTCACCAAACCGCGTCGACTGCCGTCGTCCGCCCAGCGCATCGGCGACACGATCGAGATCGAGCGGCGCACCCGCACGATAGCCGTCGTCGGGCTCGTAGGTGAGCTCCCGCACCGGCTTCGCCGGGCCACTGTTGACGATCGAGCGCAGCCTGGAAGTGAAGTCCATCTAGAACGGACTCCCCGAGGCTTGACCCGAGCAGCAGGTGCGTCAGGATCAGTGAGGCCACCTGCTTGGCGTGCGGCCCGGTGTTGCCTTCCGGGCCGACACACGACGGGCAGCCCGATGAGCAGGGGCAGCCGGTGATCAGGTCCTGCGTCCGCGCCAGCAGCAGGTCGTGCATCTCGAACAGCGGACGGCTGAAGCCGATACCACCCGGATAGTTGTCGTAGATGAACACGCTCGGCTCGGCGGCCAGCGCCTCCGGCACGGTGCCGATACCGCCCGGTCCGCGTCGAGCGATCGAGCGATCCGCCGTCCACCGACAGACCGATGTCGTGGCCGTCGCACATCAGCAGCAGCTGCGCGATGTTCTTCATCGCGAACGCCAACCCGACGACGCCGTCGCGGCGGTCGTCCCCGCCAAACGGCATCGCCTGCATCGTCGCCGACGGAATCGTCATCCAGTAGGACGTCGTGTGCATCTGCTGTTCGGGCAGATCCAGCTCGCCCGAACCGATGTTCTCGTTGGTATAGAACTTGATCTTCTTGAAGCCGACGACGCGGGAGACGACGTGGACTTCGCCATGGCTCTTGCCTGGGGTGGCGGCGCCCGGCACCGCCACTGACGTCTCAGGCATCGGCGCTTCGTTCACGTCCGCCGAGTGCCGAGCCATGCGCCTGCGTCTCGAACGTATCGAGGATCGTGACCTTCGTATACGTGATCGCGTCGGTGTAGTAGTCGCACTCGACCGAGCGCAGATACGCCTTCCGCCCTTCGAAGTCGAGCTTCTCGACCTGGAACAACTGCCCCTCCAGGATGTAGATCGCCTTCTCGTGCAGTGTCGACGGTCCGCTCGTGAAATCGGTCTCGCCGATCACCCGCTCGCCTTGCGTGATATCCACGACGATGAAGTTGTCGGACGAGACCGATCGCAGGCTGACGGCGTCGGCCGGATAGGACTCGTTCGTCCAGTTCCACTGCCCGTCCGCAAAGTGGACGAACTGCTGCTCGGCCAGCACGGACAGCACCGACTGCACGTCTTCGCCACTGAACTGCTCATCGTCGGCAAACGGCAGCTCGAAGGCCGCACACTTCACGTGATCGATCAGGATGTGCAGGTTGTCGGGATTGATCAGCGCATGCTCCGGCGACGCGTCGAAGAAATACGACGGGTTGCGGACAATGAACTGGTCGATCGGGGCGCTGCTGGCGACCAGCACCGCGGCTGAGCGCGTGCTGCGCCGTCCGGCGCGGCCGGCGCGCTGCCACGTCGCCGCGATCGTGCCCGGATACCCGGCCATCACCGAGACGTCCAGCGCACCGATGTCGATCCCGAGCTCCAGTGCGTTGGTCGACACGACCGCTCGCACCGCACCTTCACGCAGACCCTTCTCGATCTCACGACGGCGGTTCGGCAGGTAGCCGCCGCGGTATCCCCGCACCAGTTCGTCCGAGCCCGGTGGCCCGTGCAGCGCGTCTTTCAAGTAGGTCGTCAGCAGTTCCACCGCCAGCCGGCTCTGGGCAAACACGATGATCTGCAGGCTCTGCTTCAGGAACTCCATCGCGACGCGGCGCGACTCGTGGAGGTACGAACGGCGGATCCCGAGTTCGGCGTTGACCACCGGCGGATTCACGAAGAGGAAGAACTTCTCGCCGCGAGGCGCGCCGCTCTTCTCCACCAGCTCGAATGGGCGGCCGGTCAAGCCCTCGGCCAGCTCCCGTGGATTGGCAATCGTCGCCGACGAGCAGATGAAGATCGGATCCGACCCGTAGTGCCGGCAGATGCGTTGCAGCCGGCGCAGGATGTTCGACAGGTGGCTGCCGAAGACGCCCCTGTAAGCATGCAGCTCGTCGATGATGACGTAGCGCAGGTTCTCGAACAGCTTCGCCCAGCGCGGATGGTGCGGCAGGATCCCCGAATGCACCATGTCGGGATTGCTGAGGACGACGTGCGCCTTGCCGCGGATCGCGCGCCGCGCATCGGACGGCGTGTCACCGTCGTAGGTGAAGACGCCGATCTCAGCGCCGGTGTCCTGGGTAACGAGCTGCGAAAGGGCGTGCAGCTCCGCCAACTGGTCTTGCGCGAGAGCCTTGGTCGGAAAGAGGTACAGCGCGCGGGTGGACGGATCCTTGAGGATCGCGTTCAGCACCGGCGCGTTGTAGCAGAGCGTCTTGCCCGAGGCCGTCGGCGTCGTCGAGACGACATTGCGGCCTTGGAGGACGTGGCGCGAACGCTTCACTTTGATGGGTGTAGAGCTGCTGAATGCCGCGCTTGGCCAGCGCCGCAACGAGCCTGTCGTCGGTCCCCTCCGGATAGGGCCCGAATTCAGCCTCGACCGCCGGCATCCGGTGAACGGCGGTGACAATCGGCTCGGCCTCCGCGCCCATCGGCGCGCGCGAGGCGCTGAGACGGTTCAGGACCTCCTGAAGGGAGCGGTCCTTGTCGCCTGTCTGGACGACCTGGAGAGTGTGAGACGCCATGGAAATCGTTGACCGGGTTGGGATTGCGGGACTGATCCTAACAGGCAGGCGAACAAAGAGCAAACCTGCGTTAGCGCCTTCGATCGAAAGCCGCTTTGGCAGCAATCCCGCTCAGCGCGATGACTCCGATGAGGTTCGGGAAGATCTGCAGCGCATTCATCAGGTCGCCCCAGGCCCAGACCAGGTTCACCTTGGCGACCGCGCCAAACGGGATCAGCAGGCAGTACATCCAGCGATACGGCATCACGACGCGCTTGCCGAGCCAGTAGGTGAGGAACTGTTCGCCGTAGTACGCCCAGCCGATCAGCGTGCCGTAACCAAAAAGGAAGACGCAGAACGCGACCACGTAGCCGCCGACCCCAGGCATCGCGGAATCAAACGCCAGCGCCACAGCGGCGGTACTGGTGGCACGCTGGGCGACAGGCAGGGTCCAGTCGATGACGCCGGACAGCAGCACGGTCATCGCCGTGAGCGTGCAGGTCCCGAACGACACGATGATCACTTCCATGACGGCGTTCAGGCCCTGCTGCGACGGCCGGTTACTCTGTGCGGTGCCGTAGGCCACCGCGGCGGTGCCATAACCGGCTTCGTTCGCGTACAGCCCGCGCGCGAGCCCGTAACGCATCGCGGTGAAGACGCCAAAGCCGAGCGCGGAGTTGGTCGTGAATGCCTCGCGGAAGACCATGGCCAGGACCTCCGGAATTCGCGCCGCGAACGTCACTATGACGATGAGGCTGCCAAGCAGATAAAGGCCGACCTTCAACGGTGCCAGCGTTTCGGCGGCGCGGCCGATCGACTTGATGCCGCCGATGATCACGAGCCACGTCAGCACGGCGACCACCACGCCCGAGACCCACAGCGGCACGCCGACCTGGGTGTTCATGACGAGCGCGATCGAGTTCGTCTGCGTAAACGGCGTCGTCGTCAACGCCGCAATTCCGGCAACCACCGCGTAGGACATCGCGAGCGCCGGCGACTTCATGCCGTCGCGCAGGTAATACATCGGACCGGAACGCACCTCCTGCCCCTTCACCTCGCGGAACGTCAGGCCGAGCACGGCCTCGGCGAACTTGATGGCCGTCGCAAACAAGCCGTAGCACCAGATCCAGAACAGCATGCCGGGACCGCCGACAGCGATGCCGGCCGCGACACCCGCGATGTTGCCAGTCCCGATCGTGGCCGCCAGCGCGGTCATGAAGGCCTGGAACGGTGACAGGGCGCCTTCGGCGTCACGGGTCTGCCCGCCGAAGAATTCGCGCACCGCTTCCGGGAAGCGACGGATCTGTACGAATCCGAGCCGCACGCTCATCAGCAGTGCCGTGCCGAAGAGAACGACACGAGCACCGGGACGAAGAGCCAGTCGGCGGCCGACTGGATCAGATCTGCGACTGGTTCCATGGGGGGAATAGTACACGTGCTACGTGCTGGGTGCTACGTGCGATGTGCTGTGCGACGTGCGGACGTGCTACGTGCGGTGCTACGTGCGATGTGCTGTGCGACGTGCGATGTGCGCCTGGACGTGGCACCGCACGTAGCACGTCGCACGTGGCACAGCACGTCGCACCCAGCACATAGCACGCCGCACGTTTAGATGTTTGAGCGACTTTGACAGCCGTCGACGGTGATCGAGGCACCGCTCACCCAGCTCGCCTTCGACGAGGCGAGGAAGGCGACGACGTTGCCGACTTCGTCGGCGCGGCCAAGACGGCCGAATGGCAGATCGCGCTTGATCATGTCGGCGATGAACTGGGGATCGCTCTGCTGGCGCTTGTGCCAGGAGCCGCCCGGGAAAAGGATCGACCCTGGCGCGACGCTGTTGACGCGGATGTTCATTGGCGCCAGCTGCTGCGCCATCGCCTTGGCGAGGCTGATCTCGGCCGCCTTGACGGCGTTGTAGGTCATGCGGCCGCCTGACTCGCGGCCCCAGATCGACGCGATCATGAGGATCACGCCGCCGCCGCGCGCCTTCATATGAGGGACCGCCGCGCGGGAGGCGCGGATGGCCGGGAACAGGGTATCGTCAAACGCCGCCTGCCACTCCGCATCGGTCGTCGCGACGATGTCGGTGCCGGCCGCTTTGCCGACGTTGTTGACGAGGATATCGAGCCCGCCGAAGGTCTCGACCGTCCGCTCGATCACGAGCTGGACGCCGGCCTCGGTTGACACGTCGGCCTGCACGGCCGCAACCATCCCCGGCTTTTTCGCGGCCGCCTCGACTTCTACCGCGGCTTCCGCCAGCTGCTCCTCGCCTCGCGCACAGATGCAGACGCGGCATCCCTCTGCCACCAGCGCTCTCGCACTCGCGAGGCCAAGCCCGCGGCTCGATCCAGTGACGATGGCGATCTTTTCGCCCAGGCCCAGGTCCATCGCTAGTCGATCCTTCCACCGGTGAGGTCGTTCAGCCGCCAGTCAAACGGATGAAACACGACGCGGAACGCATTCTTCTGGACGAACTCTTTCTCGAGCGGCAACAGGCGCGGCGTGATGAAGGCGATCACGGCGCGCTCGATCGGTGACCGTTCGGCGAACGGCCCGGTCGCGCCTGCGTCGTAAGCGGCCACGAACTCGGCCTCACGCCAGCTGAAAATCGGCGAGAGCGAGATCGTCCCCTGGGCGCGATCGATCTTGATCATCTGGTCGTGCGTCATCATGTCGATCGCGACGGCGTCGAGTTGCTGCGTCAGCCGGTCGGCGCTGAACGTCTCGCTGCGCAGCCGCCCGCTGCCGACCGCGCCGCGGCCCAGCGCGAGAAACAGCCGGGGTTCCTTGAATTCCGGCAGCACGGTCTTCTCGATCTCGTCCAGCGTCAGCGTGCGGCCGGCAACGCGATGTTTCGCCTTGTCAAAGGCGCCGGGGATCAACCGGATGCTGCCGGCCGGGTACTCCGCGCTCTTGCCGCGGACCGGGTACTGACTCACGACGGTCTGCAGAACGAGCGCGTTGTAAGCATTGACCCAGAAGGCCATCTGCTGTGGACGGCGCCAGCCGGCATAGGTCTCGGCCGGCACGTTGAGGGACGCCACATACCGGTCGAGGGCCGCGCGTCCTGATTGCAAGGCGCGGTAGTAGACCATGCCGTCGCGCACATTCAGGTCGAGGATCTGGTCGAGCGGGCGGTGGAACGGATCCGCCGTGGACGGAGTCTGCTGCGCGACAACGTGACCGAACGGTGCGGCGATTGCCGCGAACACAGTGAGGAGAGCGACCAGTGTGAGACGACGCATGAGGGACCTCAACGAAGGGTGGCGAGAAAATCGCCAAGCGCGCGGGAAAAGCGTTCTGAAGCTTCGAGATTGGAAAGATGACCGGCGCCCGGAAGCAACTCGAGGCGCGAGTTGCGGATCCCATTTTTCAGGACGTGGGCATCCAACGGCGGCGTGAGAACGTCTTCGTCACCACACAGAACCAGGGTCGGCACTGCGATCGACGGCAGCAGCGATGTCGAGTCGGCGCGATTCATGATTGACTCGGCTGCCGCCGCAATGGCGTCGGGCGTGCTGCTCTCGATCATGCCTCGAACGGTCACGGTCATTTCCGGATTGATCTTCTGGGACGTGGCGCCCAGCAGCTTCGGCAGCATCTCGTCAGCGATCGCCGCGGGCCCCTTTGCACGCACGGTCGCGATCATCTTCCGGCGGCCCTCTTTCTGCGTATCGTTGTCAGCGGTGGCGCGCGTGTCCGCGAGGATCATTCCCTCGAATCGTTCGGGCGCCATCCGGTAGAGGGCCAGTGTGACGTAGCCGCCCATCGACAACCCGCCGATGACGGCCCGGTCGATGCCCATGCCGTCCATCGTCCGCAGCGCACTTTCCGCCATCGCCGTCATGGTCGTCGCCGGCGGCTCCGACGAGGCGCCGAAGCCGGGGAAATCAGGCGTGACGAGACGCCACCCTGGCGGCGGCGCTTGCACCTGCGGTCGCCAAAGCGTGGCATTCAGCGGGAATGCGTGCAGCAGGACGACATGGCCCTCGGAAAGCATGCTTCAAGCATGATAAGCCCTTATCTATTCGCGAGCCTCCGCCGCCCTCACAGGATCGCGCCCCGTTGCAGCACACCGCCGGTTCGTCCCAACGATGGAGCACGAGTCCGGGGTTTCGGGGCATAATCCCGCAACTGTTCCGGAGGTTCGGCATGCGTCTGTCCAGCGTTCGCGCCGGCGCCCTTGTGGTGCTCGCCGCGGCTTTGTTCGTGTTCAACCCCTCGTTCGCGGCCGCCCAGACGGTCGACGAGATCGTCAGCAAGCACATCGCCGCCAGGGGCGGCTACGACAAGATCAAGGCGATCCAGACGATCAAGATCACGCGCACGGTCGCGACGCCTTTCAGCAGCGTTACCGTCGTGACTTATAAGAAGCGGCCGAACCTGGTTCGCTTCGACCAGACACCGAAGGGTCAGACCGTCACCACCCCTCGAGGCATCAACGCCGAGGGCGCCTGGGACATCGCGCAGGGCAAGGTCGTCATGCGCCCGGACAATGTCGCCCTCGAAGGACGCGAGACCGACGGCGACTTCGACGGGCTGCTCGTGGACTGGAAGGAAAAGGGCCACACCGTCGTGCTCGACGGGAAAGAAGCGATCTCCGGCAGCGAGGCGCACAAGCTGAAGGTGACGACGAAGGGCGGCAGCGTCCGCCATGTGTTCATCGACACGAAGAGCTTTCTCGAGACCGGGATGTCGGGCACCGTGCTGCTGCCCGGGGTGGATCCGCGCACGAAGCAGCCGCGCACGCAGCAGTCCGCATGGACCTACGGCGACTACAAAGAGGTCAACGGCGTGAAGTTCCCCTACAGCGTGGACGAAGAGCGGACCGCGGGGCCGATCACGCAATCATTCGCGCACTTCACCGAGAAGATCGAACTGAATGTGCCGATCGAGGATGGCTTCTTCGCGCCCGCCGCCGATGGGCGGCGCTGGCGAAGTAACGGCAATTCCGAACTTCAACTCCAAAAATCCAACTTGGAAGTTGGGAGTTGGAGTTGGAGTTGTCAGCGAGGCTCTAGATAAAGCGAGTCAGCGTGACGTCGAGGACGCGCGAGGGCCGCTGACCCCGGTTCCACTGCACCAGGATCGGGCTCTGGTAGGTGCCTTCGACGATTGCGCCCTCGCCGGCAGAGTCGCGGTCTGAGACCAGCAGGCTCACCGAACGCTTCATCCGCAGGAAACGCGAGGCCGGAACACCGATCGCGCGCGACAGCACGCTTTCCACCATCGATTCCCGCAAGCCCAGTGTATCCACCAGCTTGTTGAAGACGCGCACCAGGTCGTACTTGGCGTAGTCGAGCGTCTTGGCCGGAATCGCGCGCGGGTTGCCGAGGATGTGGCCCGCCTTCTCCGCCATGAACCGGAGCGGGTCGCGCAGCACCTCGCGCAGGTCGTGACGCATCAGCAGCGTTTCGTACTCGTTGACCGTCAGGCCGGCGTGATGCTCGCCCGACGCAAGCGACAGCCGAATGCGGCCCTTGGTCACGCCGTGCATCGCGACCAGCTGCGCACAGGTCTCGTAGACACCGAGCGAGGGATCCTTCAGATTCACGGAATCGACCGAGTGACTCGAGACCGGAACGACCAGGCGCGACTGGGCCACGGTCTCTTCCGCCGTATAGCCGAGGACAGTCGTGCGCCGCTGACGCACATGCCCCGCGTGGACGCCATCGAGATCCACGAATGCGATCGGCTCGCCGGGACGATTCGGGTACGACACGCACGTGCGGAGCGCCCCCGCCATAAAGGCGAGATGCGAGTCAGCGTTCAGCGGCTCGCGCGGCTTCTGCTCCTCGCTCAGCTCGGTCCGGCGATCCATCTTGTCGTGCTCGTACCCCGCCCCGGCCGGGAACATCGTCCGGAAGACGTCGATGTACGGCATGACGTCGGATTCCTTCTGGCCGAGGCGCGCGGCCACGCCACGATCGAGGTAACCGGCCGTGGTGTGGAAGGAACAGCAGAGGGCGCGCGGGTAATCGTCGAGCGCGTCCCCGAACTGCGAGGCAATGACCCGGCGGACGTCGATGACATCGACACGCGCCCGGGGCGTTAATGCGAGCGTGAATTCGACTGGGTTTCTAGGCATCAATGTAGCGGCGCACCTCACGGCAGCTCTAAAGGAGCGGCCGGAAGCCCATAAAGGATAGCACGCTATGGCTTTACGCCACCTTAGCTCAGCCGGTCTACTTTCGCTTGCCGGTGAAGGTGCCCTCGCCCATCTCCCCCATCGTCATGGTTCCCTTGACCGTGTCGCCCGACAGGGTGCCGGTGTAGACCACCGTCACCTTCTGCTCGGTTCCGATCTCGACGCTGAAGGTGAAGTCCATGCCCTTGATGCTCCCGATCAGCACAGACTCGCCATAGGAGCCGACGTATTTGCCGTTCAGCTTCTCCCCCGTCTGGGTAATCGTCAGCGTGGGTGTGCTGGTGCCGGCCGAGTGGGTGACTTCCAACCCCCAGGTGCCCGTCAGGGTCGGCGCCGGCTTCTCCTGCGCAGGTGGCGGAGTGGGGGGTGGATTCTGGGCGAAGGCAACCGGCGTCGCCACGGTCACGAGGAGCGCCGCGATAGCTGTGATCTTCTTCATGATTTTCCTCTAGCAGAGAACGCGGATGACATCCGAGCGCGTGATGATGAAATTCTTATCGGTCTTGAAGTCCCTCACGAGCACGGCCGGGTTTTGCGGCGTGATCATCGTCGACAGCAACTCGACCGGCGTGGAAATATCCACAAACGGGAAAGCCGGCTGCATGATCGTCTCCACCGGCTCCGTCTTGATCTCGGGGTTGCGGAGGAACTCTTCGAACAGATGGGTTTCGTTCAGGGAGCCTACAACCCGGCCGTCACGGGTGATGGAGATCTGGGAGAAGTCGTGCTCGCTCATGACCCGCACGGCCTCCTCAACCGGGCGGTTCGCCTCGACCGCGAAGAGTTCGCCCGAGACACCGGACGCGACGAGATCGCGAGCCGCCATGCCGGACTTCTCGAAGAAGCCCTTTTCCCGCATCCAGTCGTCGTTGAACATCTTGCCGAGATAACGGGAGCCGTGGTCGTGAAACACGACGACCACCACTTCGCCGGCCTTGAAGTTGTCCTTCAGCTGGAGCACCCCCGCCATGGCGGACCCCGCCGAGTTGCCGGCAAAGATGCCCTCCTCGCGTGAGATGCGCCGCGTCATCAGCGCGGCATCCTTGTCGGTGACTTTTTCGAAGGCGTCGATGACGCTGAAATCGACGTTCTCGGGCAGGAAGTCCTCACCGATGCCTTCAGTGATGTATGGGTAGATCTCGTTCTTGTCGAAGATCCCTGTCTCTTTGTACTTCTTGAACACCGAGCCGTATGTGTCGATGCCCCAGACTTTGACCTTCGGGTTGCGCTCTTTCAGGTAGCGGCCGATGCCGCTGATCGTTCCACCGGTGCCGACGCCGACCACGAGGTGATCGACCTTGCCGCCTGTCTGCGCCCAGATCTCAGGCGCCGTCTGTTCGTAGTGGGCCTTCGAGTTCGACAGGTTGTCGTACTGATTCGCTTTCCAGGAGTTGGGCACCTCCGACTGGAGGCGGGACGACACGGAATAGTACGACCGCGGATCTTCAGGATCCACGTTGGTCGGGCAGACGATGACCTCGGCACCGAAGGCCTTCAGAGCGTCCACCTTCTCTTTCGATTGCTTGTCGGTGGTGGTGAAGATGCACTTGTAGCCTTTGATCACGGCCGCGATCGCAAGGCCCATCCCGGTGTTGCCTGACGTGCCCTCGATGATCGTGCCGCCGGGTTTCAGTGCGCCGCTTCTCTCGGCGTCCTCGATCATCTGCACCGCCATCCGGTCCTTGATCGAGTTGCCGGGATTGAAGGTCTCGATCTTGGCGTAGACGTCCGCCGCGACGTCCCTGGTGATGCGATTGATGCGGACCATGGGCGTATCGCCGATGGCGCCGAGAATGTTGTCGTGGATCTTCTGGTTACTCACAGCCGCGATTATATCGGGAGAGCCGCGGCGGCCTCGAGCGATGGGGAAAACGCTAGCGAATCGAAAACGGCAGGTGCACCGGTCCGGGATCAGGACCGCCTGCCGAGATGATCTCGAAGGCGCGCCCGGGACGATTCCCGGCCGGATCTTCAAGGATGGGCAGGACCATCAGCGTGTGATCACCGGCGGTCCACGGTGTGGCCGGCACGAAACGGACGCGCGCCTCGCCGGGTTCGACCGTCAGCCCGCCCGCCACCTCGGCGCCGGCGCGGCGGACGCCGAGCGCGCGTTGCAGCAGTCCGACATCGAGCGGCCACGGGAAGGTCACAATCAGCGGGTCGGTCGTTCCGGCGCGGGGCGGTTCGAGTCGCCACGCCGAGGGATCGAGCGGTGCTTCGATCGCCGGCGACACGGTGAACTCGTGACGTGAGGGCTCCTTCAGCGGCTGCCCCTTGCCATCCAGCCAGCGGTCGCTGATCGACCAGGCCGTAGCGCTTGCCCGGCACGAGCGCGCGGCCCAGGTCCCGGTTCGGCTTGATCCCGCGCTTGACGCGGCCCGGATCGAAGAACAGCGTGAACCGCGTCCGATCCGCCGTCCAGAATTCAGCTTCGACCGGCAGGAACGGCTCCATCACGACGGCGCCGGCGTCATCGACCAGGCTGATGTGCTCGAGTGCGGGCCCGCGCCCCATCGGCGCGGAGAACTCGATGTAGAGCCGCAAGGTGTTGGCGGCAACGGCTTCACCGCTGGGGTAAACGCGCTTCACGACAGTGGTCCGCTGCGGAGCCGGCCCGAGAACGTCCAGCGTGCGGCTGACGACCTGGCGCCAGGGCGCAGCGTCGGCGCCCGGGATCGTGGTGGGATCGAATGTAACGGTGAACGCGCGGCCGGCGTCGAGGCCATACATCGGGGTGAATCGAATCGCCCCTCCGACGACGCCATAGTCGCCGGCCATCGGTTCGGCCGAACCGGAGATGGAGACGCGCAGGATGCGGTGCCAGGCATCAATGGACGGAGCTGGCGGCCGCAGTGGCGTCCAGGTCGGAGCGAGGCAGGCCGCGGACTTCGACCGCAGCGGCAGCGCCCGTGCCAATCAGCACGATCTCTGGAGCGGGTGTGCGGCTGCACGCGGTGGCAAGAACCACCACGGCAGCCGCGAAGGTGAGACGCGCGCAGGTGAGCCCGATGCCCACGACGCTCAGGGCAGCGGGACCGCCTGGAGGTTCAGGCCAGACGCGCCGCGCACGAGCACGATGGAGCGGGTCGCGTCGAGCAGGTCCATCTGCACGACACCGGTCATCGTGGCGATCGTCTCGAAGGGAACGCCGGCCGTACCGCCGATCTGCGAGGTGATCGGCGCGGCGGTGGCGAATCCGTCGGTCGGGATCTTCATCACGCCGCGGCTGGTGTTCGACATGAGCAGGAACTCCTTGCCGTCCTTGCGATAGACGAGCATGTCGATCGGGCGGTTACCGTCGCCCAGTTCCGCGATGGTCGTGCCGACCACCTTGTCCTTGCCGCCGAGGCTGGCCACGGGGAACTTCACCAGCGGCGTGCACAGGTAGCCGGCGATCAGGTGGGGCGTGTTGCCGACCGTGTAGGGCACGAAGGCATACACCGGGCTGCGCGTCTCGAGCTGCCCGTGATTGCCGTGGTAGATCTCGACGCTCGTGCCCGGCTCGACGGCTGCGAACGGGTAGGCGATCGTCCGCAGCTTGGAGGCGAACTCCTCGTTCGAGAGCCCCGCGACGATCAATTTCCCGTCGACGAACGTCATGTCGGTGATCGAGTCCGCGCGCGGATTGCGCCGCCCGGTCGTATTCGCGACTGGCGCATTCGGCAGCGCGGCTTTCGTGTGCCGCATCTTGTCGAGAGCCAGCGCGGTGAGCTTGCCGCTCCCGTCGACGCGCACGAGCGCCGGCCGGGCATCTGCGCCCTGCCCTCGCATCACCCCCACCAGAACGTTCTTCGTCGTCGGGTGAACGATAAGATCCGTCACGGTGATGTCGGCAACTGCGGTCCCGAGCAGCGCGGCAATCTTCTGATCGATTCCGGCGACATCGCCGGTGCCGGGCGCACCGGCCGGCAGATCACCGAGCTCGAACGCATAGATCGCGGCGCCCTGCGTATCGGCCGCGAAGAGGATTCCGTTCGGCCCGAAGGCCAATGGCCCGATCGACTGCATCATCGCAGCCGTATCCTGCGCGCTCGAGGCGCGCGGCGCCGACGACGTAAACCCGCTGGCTGCCGCGAGCAGGGTAACGACCGATAGCCTGGCAAACACGCGCATTTCGAACTCCCTTTCTATGAACGGACCCCGCTCACGCGAGGATTTCCGTCACGACACGGCCCGCCACGTCAGTCAACCTGAAGTCGCGGCCGCTATAACGATACGTCAGCTTGGTGTGATCGATGCCGAGCAGGTGCAGGATCGTCGCATGCAGGTCATGGACGTGCACCGGGTTCTCTGCGACCTTGAAGCCGAAGTCATCGGTCTTCCCGTAGACCGTGCCGCCCTTGATGCCGCCGCCGGCCAGCCACATCGTGAACGCGAATGGATTGTGATCCCGCCCGGCGCCACCGCCGGCACTGCCGCTGCCAACTTCCGCCACCGGGGTCCGGCCGAACTCGGATCCACAGACGACGATGGTGTCGTCGAGAAGACCACGCGACTTCAGGTCCTTGATGACGGCCGCGAATGGACGGTCGGAGTCCATCGCGTTCTTGCGGTGCAGCTGAATGTTGTTGTGGTGATCCCAGGGATCGCCCGCCGAGTAATACACCTGCACCATCCGCACGCCGCGCTGGACGAGGCGGACTGCCATCAGGCAGCTGCGCGCGGTGCTGCCGGCGCCGTACATCTCGAGCGTGGCTTTGGTCTCCTTGCGGATGTCGAAGACCTCTGGGCGCCTCGGTCTGCATCCGGTAGGCGACCTCCATCGACTCGATCGCGGCCTCGAGCTGGGGATCCTTGATCCCGCGCATGCCGTCCAGCTTCGCGAGCAGGTCGATCTCGCGCCGCTGCTCCGGGAGCGAGAACTTCTCGTTGTGCATGTACGAGACGAGGGTCTTCGGATCGAAGTCCTTGCCGATGATCTCGTTCTTGTTCTCGACCTTGCTGGAGATGAACGTCCCCTGGTTCACCGCCGGCAGGAATGAGTTGTTCCACAGCGGCGGCCCGACGGTCGTCGGGGTCTGGGGGCAGAGGACGACGTAGGCGGGAAGGTTGCGGTTCTCGCTGCCCAGGCCGTAGGTCAGCCACGCCCCCATCGACGGACGGCCGACCTGGGTGTGGCCGGTGTTCATCATCAGCAGCGACGGCTCGTGATTCGGGATGTCGGTGTGGACGGACCGAACAAAGCAGATGTCGTCCGCGCACTCGCCGACGTGCGGGAAGAGTTCGCTGACGTCCATGCCGGACTGGCCGTACTTCTTGAACGTGAACGGCGACCGCATCAAGCCACCGGTCTTGCGTTCCGTCGCCACCGGTTCGCCGGGCAGCGGCTGGCCGTGGAACTTGTCGAGCATCGGCTTGGGGTCGAAGCTGTCGACCTGCGACAGCCCGCCGTTCATGAACAGGAAGATGACGTGTTTCGCCTTGGCGGCATGATGCAGGCCGCCGTTGGCAAACGCCTTCCCCTCTGCCGCGAGCGCCGTCGCCATGTTCAGCGAGTCCCCCACCAGGCCGGCAAAGGCCAGCATGCCAAAGCCGTTGCCGATACGGCAGAGGGCGTCGCGACGGGTCACCGGCTGGGCGGATTTGTGGGACATAGCTCTTAGCTTTCAGCTTTCAGCTCTCAGCTCATCAGCTGATAGCTGACAGCTGACAGCTTCTCAATCGACGAAAATGAACTCCGACGAACTGAGCAGAATCTTCAGGTATCTGCCGAGCGGCGTCACGGGCAGTACCTTCTTCGCCGCATCCGGGCCTGGCCCGCCCGGCATCACACCCGCCATCATGCCGTCCATGGGCATGCCGTCCGCCATCGGCTTGGGTTTCGGCTTGGGCGCCTTGCTCGGATCCGCTTCGATCTCCTTCTTCTTCGCTTCGTCGGCGGCCTTGCGCTCCTCGTAGGCGCGCAGCGGCTCGTTCACGAGGTAGTCGACGCCGGCGGTGATCTCGGTGGGTTGCGGATCGCGGCCCAGTACGACGCGATACGCCTTGACGACGCGGGCGCGATTGTCGGGCTCTTCCTGGAGCTTCTGCGCGAGCTGCTCCGCCTGCTGCTGCATGAAGTCGCTGTTCATGAAGAACAAGCCGCTGCAACGGCACGTTGGTCGAGAACCGCTGCTCGGTCGAGATCGTCGGTGCCGGGAAGTCGAACAGCTGCAGGAACTGGTCGGTCTTGTAGCGGCTCACCTTTCCATAGACGGTCCGGCGAGTGCCGGTGGCGGTCAGAGCGAGCGACGGTCCGCCCATCTTCTCGTCGAGCGTGCCCGAGACGGCCAGAACCGAATCGCGGATCTGTTCGGCGGTCAGACGCCGCCGGTTGGCGCGCCAGTAGAAACGATTGCCGGCATCCTTCGCGATATTGACGGCGGAATCAGCCGACCCGAGTTGATACACGTGGCTCAGCATGATCTGCCGGTGCAGAGCCTTGATCGAATACTTGCTGTCGATGAACGACTGCGCCAGATACTCGAGCAGATCCGGGTTCGTCGGCGCCTCGCCCAGCTTGCCGAAGTTGCTCGCGGTGTCGACGATGCCGGTGCCGAAGTGCCACTTCCACACGCGGTTGACGATGACGCGCATGGCGATCGGCTGCTGGAGGATCGATTCGGCCAGGTCGAGCCGGCCGCTCCCGCGGGTCAGCGGTGCCGGCGCGTCAGCGCTCAGGACCGGGAGGAAGCGGCGCGCGCACGACCTCCCCTTCGCGCATCGGGTTGCCGCGGATGTGGAGCTTCTGCTCGGCCGGCTTCTCGACGTCCTTCACGCCGTGGATGTAGGCAAACTTCTCCGGCAGCGCCTTCTTCATCGACTCGATGTCGGTGCGCATGCTCTCCAGATACTGCCGCCGATCGCCGCCGAGCCAGCGTTCCAGCGCGAAGCCGCGGAACGACAGCAGGCCGGGCTTCACCGGCTGCCCTGGGGCGGCGCCGAAGAGATCGAAGATGTCGGTCTGGAAGACGTCCTGGAGAAGGGAGCCTCGCTCGGGCGCCTGGCTTTTCAGCTCGAGTCCGCAGCCCGGGCAGAAGTCGTCGTTGGTGACGAACTCGTGCGGCAGGTTCGCCGGCTCCTTTTTCTTCGTGCCCGGCAGCGCCTTGGCGCGGATGATGTCGTTCTCTTCCTTGATCTCGCGCGCTTCGAACATCACGTCGAGCAGCACCGCCTGGAATTCGTCGGCCAGGGTCTTGGCCTCTTCGTCAGTGCCGCCGGCCTTGACCATCGCCTGCCACTTGGTCAGGTAGGGGTAGTACTTCGGCGGCTTGGCCAGGAACTTGACCCAGCGGTCGAACAGCTCGTAGTCGAGCTTTTCACGCGTCGCGACGATGCCGACGTCTTCCTTCGGTTCGCCCTGCACCTTCCAGGCCGCGCGCATGTATTTCGCGGACTGCAGCGCGAGTGTGCCGGCCAGCTGCGTGCTCTCGGTGCTCAGGTACTCGTCGAGGAGCTTCTGCTTGTCCTTGATCTTCTTTTCGGCGGCCTTGTACTCGTCGACGACCGACTTCGGCGCGAGCGGATACTCGGTGTACTGCGTGTTGAGGAAGACGCCCGACAACGCGTAGTAGTCCTTCGCGGCAATCGGGTCGTACTTGTGATCGTGGCAGCGGGCACACGCGACGGTGAGGCCGAGGAAGCCGCGGGAGACGACGTCGACGCGATCGTGGCGCTCGTCGGCACGCGTGATTTCGACCGAGCCGTTGTCGTAGTACCACGGCCCGAGGCCGAGAAGACCGAGCGCCGGCAGGTGGCGGGTGCGCGACTTCTCATCGAGCTGATCGGCGGCGATCTGCGCCTTCACGAACTGGTCGTAGGGCAGGTCGTCGTTGAACGCCTTGATCACCCAGTCGCGATACAGATACGCGTTCGGATACGGCGCGTAGCCGAGGCCGGTCGGCGCGAGGCTGCGCGGATCGTCTTCACCGTAGCGCGCAACATCGAGCCACAAGCGGCCCCAGTGCTCACCGTAGCGCGGTGAGGCGAGCAGCCGATCGACCACTTTCGCAAACGCGTCCGGCGCGTCGTCCTTTTCGAACGCCTCGATGTCGGCAACGGTCGCCGGCAGTCCCGTGAGGTCAAGCGTGGCGCGACGAATCAGCGTCCGCTTGTCGGCGGTGCCGACCGGCGCCATGCCCTCGCGTTCCAGGCGCGCCAGCACGAACCTGTCGATGTCGCTCTTCGCCCAGGACGCGTTGGCCGGCTGCGGCACAGCGACTTTGCGGATCGGCTGGAAGGACCAGAATTTTTTCAGCTGCGGATCGATCGGCCGCTCGGGAGTCGCAGCTGACGCCGGTGCCGCGGCGGAGCGGTTGCGGACGGCGCAGCGGGCGAAGCCATCGCCGTAGCCGTTGCGGCGGGCCACGGCGCACCCATCGTGATCCACTCGGCGAAGGCGCTGATCTCGGCGTCACTCAGCTTCGCGCGCGCTGCGCGGCATCTTCGAGACGCCCTGCGCATGGCGGACGGCTTTCATCAGCAGGCTTGCGTCCGGGTTGCCGGGCACGATCGCCGGACCCGAATCACCGCCCTTGAGCAGGCGCTCGCGCGAGTCCAGTCGCAGGCCGCCCTTCTCGTCCGCGGTATGACAGTCGAAGCAGGAGTTGACGAGCACCGGCCGGATCTTCGCTTCGAAGAACTCGATCTGTTGGGCGGCGCGGCGGCAGGGGCTGCTGCGGCGCGCCGGCCAGGCGCACCGGTCAGCGGCGGCAGACACCGCCACGAGCAGTCCGGCGGCACCGAGACACGCGAGCCGGGGACGGTTCGATCAGATTTGCCATAGGTATTGGGCTGGGGAGGCATATTATGCACGCTGTCCGGTCACGCTTTATGCAAAAACTACTGTTCAGCTTTGGCATCGTCTTCACGGCTTTTGCGCTGGTTTCTTATGGGCAGCCGCAGAACCAACGCCCCCGGCGCCGCGCGCCGGAGGCGAAAGCCGCGGCCGAAGCGGCCCGGCGTCAGCACGCCAGGGGTCCGGATCCCGATCACCAAGCTCAAGCCGGACGCCGTGTTCAGCCTGCCGGGCGTCCCCGACTGGCTGGCGGTCGACGAGCACGTGTGGGTGTCGAACAGCCCGAAGAACACCGTCCATCGCCTCGATCCGAAGACCAACACCGTCCTCGCGACCATCGAGGTCGGCCTCCATCCCTGCTCGGGGCTCGCCACCGGATTCGGCAGTCTGTGGGTGCCGACCTGCGGCGACAAGACCGGCGGCAAGGGCCTGGTGCAGGGTCAGCCTCAAGGACGGCAAGGTCGAAGCCACGCTCCCCTTCGAGGTTCCCGACTCCGAAGGCGGCATCGTCACCGGCGCCGGCAGCGTCTGGGTGATGACGGATGCGAAGGGGACGCTGACGCGCATCGATCCGGCCACGAACAAGAGCGTGGCGGAAATCTACGTCGCGCCCGGCTCCTACACGGTCGCGTTTGGCGACAACACCGTCTGGGTGACGAGCACCGAGAAGAGCGTCCTCACGCGCGTCAACGCGCGCACCAACGTGGTCGAGGAGACGATCCCGGTCGGACCGCGGCCGCGGTTCCTGGCGGTCGGCGAAGGATCGGTGTGGACGATCAACCAGGGTGACGGATCGATCTCGCGCGTCGACATCAAGACCAACAAGGTGGTCGCGACGATCGAAGCGGGGATCCCGGGCAACGGCGGCGAGATCGCCGTCGGCGAGGGATCGGTGTGGGTGACCTCGTTCGAATACCCGATCACGCGGATCGATGCGGCGACCAACAAGGTCGTCCAGCAGTTCTACGGCGACGGCGGCGACGCGATCCGCTTCGGCCTCGGGTCGGTGTGGCTGTCGAACCTCCGCGCCGCGAACGTCTGGAGACTCGATCCGAAGACGGATTGTCGCTACGCTCCCTGAATAGGGGATCGACCAACTGCCAACTTCCAAGCTCCAACTTCCAACCAACTTCAAAGTTGGACTTTGGAAGTTGGCAGTTGGGAGTTGACTCTGGAGTCGCCTACCAGAGCCCAACCCGTCCTGCGACCGAGTCGATCAGCTTTTTGGGATCGAACCCGATCGCCCTTCCGGAACACCGTTTCGACGTTGCGGATGTCGGCGATGTTCGCGGCCGGGTTGCCGTTGACGATCACCAGGTCGGCCTGCTTGCCGACGGCGATCGAGCCGATCCGCGCCTCGCGGCCGAGATACCTGGCGCCGTTCAGCGTCGCGATCTGGATGGCTTCGAGCGGCGTGAACCCGGACTCGACCAGCAGTTCGACCTGGCGCTGGTTCGAGTAGCCGGGGATGACGCCGCCGGAACCGGTCGGGTCGGTGCCGGCAATCAGCATCCCGCCGGCGCGCACGAAGGCGCGCTCCAGCTTCATGCCGTTCGGGAACAGCTTCGCGTAGTTCGATTGCGCATCGGCTGACACGCGCGCGTAGGCGCGATCGTAGAGCTCGCGCAGCGGCGTGACGAGCACTTCGAGACCCGGCGGCTTCGGACGGCCCGGCGTAAAGGTCTCGAACACCGTCAGCGTCGAGGTGAGCGCCACCTTCTTGTCGACGAGCTTCTTGACCAGTGCCTTGAACGGCTCGCTGTTCTCGTCGAGCGTCGCAATCGTGCGCTGCCCCGCCCCCTGGCCCGGGCATTCGTCCGGCTTCTTGCCCTCGACGAAGTCGGTCGACGCGAAGAACCCGTGCTCCAGATTGTCGATGCCGAGGTCGGCGGCTTCGCTGTAGGTGACGGAGCACAGGTGGCCGGTGACCTTGATGCCACGCTTGTGGGCTTCTTCCACCGCGGCGCCAAGTTGTGCGCGCGTGATGTTCATGTAGGCCTTCAACGACGTCGCGCCCATGTCGGCCCAGTAGGCCACCTGCTTCCGCGCGTCGTCGGCATCCTTCAACGCGTACATCTGCAGGAAGCTGTTCGGGCCGTTCAGATACGGCGCGGTCGCATCGATATCCGGACCAGGCTGACGGCCGGCCTCGATCTCCTGCTTCAACTTGATATCCATGACGACCGTTGACGTTGCCGCCGGTCCTCATCGTCGTCACACCGCCGGCCAGGTAGAGACGCGAGAAGCTCTGTCCGAGCTGCGCGTAGACGCTGCCGCCGCGTTGGGTAATAGAGGTGCTCGTGAAACATCACCAGGCCGGGGATGACCGTCTTGCCGGCAAGGTCGATGACGATCGCACCCTCGGGCGCCTTGATGCCGGACGCGTCACCGACGGCCGCGATGTTGCCGTCACGAATGACGATCGACTGGTTCTCTCGTGCCGGGCTCGCCGGTGCCGTCGATCACGCGCGCGTTGGTGAGGACGATGACCGGCTCGGCGTGCTTGACGTACCCGCCGGACGGCATTCGAGAGCTGCGGCGCCTGGGCGGATCATGTGTCCAGCAAGCGCGAGGGTGAGAAAGCAGGCGGCAAGCGCGCGTATGTGCATCAGTTTCAGCTCCAGCGGCGGATTCTACTTCACGGCCGGCGCTCGCGCCGGCACCGCGCGCTGCCGCGCCGGCACCATGGCGAGCCAGACGCTGAAGAGGATCAGCGATCCACCGGCGAGCGCCCGGCTGTTGATCGACTCGTCGAGGAACCACGATCCGAGCAGGATGGCGATGATCGGTTCGATGAGGCCCATGAGCAGCAGGTTGACGGCGCCGACCCGCGAGAGCAGCCAGTAGTTCAGCCAGGCGGCGAGCACGGATCCGGCCAGCGCGAGGTAAAGAGCGGCGGCAATCGCATTCCTCGTCCACTGGAGCTCGAACGGATTACCTTCGACCGTCCAGCCGTAGACCATGAGCGGCACGAACGCCGCGGTCATCTGCCCGGTCGTCAGCACGCTCGGGTGGAGGTGACGGCCTTCGCGCCGCACGATCACATAGGCGAGTGCGACACAGACCGCGCCGAGCGTCACGGTGACGCTGCCGGCGAACGCCCGGCCGCCGCCGAAGGTGAGCTGGTCCCAGAAGATAGTGGCGATGCCGGCAATGCCGAGAGCGAGCCCCGCAGCCTTGCGCCGAGTCATCCGCTCGTCCGGCAGCAGGTAGTGCGCGAAGATCAATGCGAAGGCCGGCGTCATCGACTGCAGCACCGCTGTCAGCCCTGACGAGATGAACTGCATGCCCCAGTTGAGCAGCGCGTAATTGAAACCGAGCAGGAGGATGCCGGTCCCGCCGATCATGATCCAGTCGCGGCGCCTGGTCGGAAGCGGCGTGCGCGACGCGATCGTGATCGGGACCATGACGAGGAGCGCGATGATCAGGCGCAAGGCCGCGAAGCTGACTGGCGGGACATCGGTGACGGCGATTTTTATGAAGAGCCAGACCGTGCTCCAGATGAGACACGTGAGGATGTAAACAGCGGCGACGCGA
>CAWJNJ010000018.1:0-325638 GCA_963844245.1 uncultured Acidobacteriota bacterium
CCGGGCGCGCCATCCTTATCCAGAGGGCTTCGCCCCTCGGACTCCCCTACAGCCTCACTCGCTCGCGCTGGGGCTGGGCGCGGACAATGGGCGTCGCCGCACGCTCGGGCCCGGCGACAGCTTGAGTTTCGGACGGACGCGCTCGAGCATCTGCATCATCGCCTGCTGTGCGCGCGGGACCCGGTTGGTCCGCAGATACACCCAGCCGGTTTCTCGCACCAGCTCGACGCCGGCAATGCGCGCGCAAAACAGCTGCCCGGCGCGGACCTCCCGCGCCACTGCCTGGTACGGGATGATCGTCATGCCCATCCCGATCATGACCAGCGCTTTCAGGATCTCTACGCTTTCCGTCTCGGTGATGATCTTCGGTTCGATCTGCTCGCGCAGCAGGAAGGCGTCAATGACTTTGCGGCTGTTCGAGCTGGGTTCGAACAGGACGAAAGGATGGCCGACGAGGTCGGACGGTGCAATGCGCTTTTTGCGGGCGAGCGGGTGCGTGGGAGCCGTGACCAGCAGCATCTCTTCCCGCATGACCGGAACGCTGACGAAGTGGGGATCGTCGATCGGCAGGGTGAGGAGACCGAGATCCGCGGCGCCGGTTCGCAGCTGCCGCAACAGGCGCGGCGCGGCCCCGGTCATCAGCTTCACCTCCACGGTGCCGTGTTCCTTGCGGAACTGCTTCAACAGCGGGGGGAACACATAGAGGCAGACGGTCATACCGCCCACCAGCCGGACCGTTCCGTTGACGGTGCGCTGACTGTCGAGAATGCTGTCGCGCGTGCGCTCGAGGTCCGCGAGCATCCGCTCGCCCAGTTCGAGCAGCGTCCGCCCCGATGGCGTGATGCGAATGTTGCGGCCGAGCCGCAGGAACAGCTGCTCGCTCAGCTCTTCTTCGAGCAGGATGATCTGCCGGCTGACGGCCGATTGCGAGAGGTGAAGTTGCCGCCCGGCGTTGGTGAACGAACCGGTTTGCGCGACGGCCCTGAGAATCTCTAGCTGTCGAAGGTCCATCGCCGCTTTCCTCGCCGGCCCTTATGACACGCCGGCCGGCTGCCTGACAGCGGCCGGACGCAGGAAGGGCATCATCGCGCGCAGCCTGGCACCGACCTCTTCGATCTGGTGGTGGCGCTCCTGCTCACGCGTCTGATTGAACCACGGACGACCTTTCTGATCCTCAGCAATCCAGCGGTTCGCGTAGGTGCCGTCCTGGATCTCGGCCAGCATGCGCCGCATCTCTTGTCGGGTCTCGTCGGTCACCAGCCGCGGCCCGCCCGTGTAGTCGCCATGCTCGGCCGTGTCGCTCACGGAATACCGCATGTAGTTGAGACCTCCCTGATACATCAGGTCGACGATCAACTTCAGCTCGTGAAGGCACTCGAAGTACGCAACCTCAGGCTGATAACCGGCTTCGACCAGGGTCTCGAAACCGGCCTTCACCAAGGCCGTCACGCCGCCGCAGAGCACCGCCTGCTCGCCGAACAGGTCGGTTTCAGTTTCCTCGGCGAAGGTCGTCTGGATCACTCCCGCGCGCGTCACCCCGATCGCTTTGGCATACCCCAGCGCCGTCGCCAGCGCATGGCCGCTGGCGTCCTGGTGGACCGCGACGAGCGCCGGGGTACCGGCGCCCTCCTGAAAGAGCTCACGGACGCGGTGCCCGGGCGACTTCGGCGCGACCATCGAGACGTCGATTTCAGGCGGCAGATCGAGAGTGCCGAAGCGAACGTTGAAGCCGTGGGCGAACATCAAGGTTTTCCCTGGCGTGAGGTGCGGCTGGATCGCCTCCCTGTAGAGCGAAGCCTGCACGGTGTCTGGAACCAGCACCATGATCAGCGTGGCCCACGCGCACACGTCGGCGGGTTCCAGCACGGTGAGCCCTTCCGCCTGTGCCTTGGAGCGTGAGGCACTCGCCGACGGCAACCCGACACGGACGTCGATGCCGCTGTCGCGCAGATTGAGTGCATGCGCATGCCCCTGGGACCCATATCCAAGCACCGCTACCTTGCGCTCGCGCACCAGTGACACGTCCGCGTCCTGGTCGTAGTACATCTTCGCCATTTCACACTCCTCCACAATGCTGTTCGGTGAGTCGTTCAGACTGAGTACGACACGCCGGCTTCCGCTTCCCGCTCCACGGTCGCGCCAGCAGCGCCGGGCTCATTCGAGATGCCGCGCAACATCGCAATACGCCCGGTCCGTGCCATCTCGAGAACTCCATAGGGCCGCAGTACCTCGAGCAACGCATCGATCCTCGCGGGGGACGCCGTCATCTCGAGCACCAGTGAGTCCGCGGCGACGTCGACGACCCGGGCCTCGAAGACCTGCGTGAGCTGGAGCAGCGAGGCGCGGTTGAAGTGATCGGCGCAGACCTTGATAAGCGCGAGGTCCCTGAGGAGGGACGAACGATTGGAGATGTCTTCGACGCTCAGGACGTTCACCAGTTTGTAGAGGTGGGCCATGATCCGTAGCGCACCGCCGGCATCGGTCTGTGCCACCGCCGTCATCCGCGAAATGCCCGGGTTCTCGCTGTGCCCGACCGTGAGCGAGTGAATGTTGAATCCGCGCCGTCGGAAGAGAGAGGCGACACGGTTGAGGACGCCCGGCCGGTCCTCGACATGAATCACGAACGTATGCATCGTTGTCATGGCGCTCTGCTCTAGTCCTCAGCGGTTTCGACAATAGGATTGGGGCGGCGGATCATGGCATGCAGGTCGGCGCCAGCGGGAACCATGGGGTAGACGGTATCTTCCTGCTCCACTCGGAAGTCGATGACCACCGGGCCTCTATGGTCGCGCGCCAGGGTCAGCACCTCCTGCACCTCGGCGCGGCACGAGGCTCTCAGGCCGAGGATCCCGAAGGCATCGGCAAGCTTGACGAAGTCAGGGCCGGACAACGGTGTGGCGGCGTAGCGGCGCTCGTAGAAGAACTGCTGCCATTGGCGCACCATGCCGAGGAACCCGTTGTTGATGATCGCGACCTTGATCTGCACGTCATCCTGCACCGCAGTTGCCAGCTCGCACATCGTCATCTGGAAACCGCCGTCGCCGACGACCGCCCAGACTTCCGCCTCGGGCCGCGCACGCTTGACGCCGATGGCTGCGGGAAGCGCGAATCCCATCGTGCCCAGACCGCCCGACGTGATCAGCGACCGGGGGACATCGTGGTGGTAATACTGGGCCTCCCACATCTGGTGCTGGCCGACGTCGGTGACGATGACCGTGTCACTCCCCTGAGTGACGCGCCAGAGATCGTTGATGACATGCGCCGCGTAGAGGTGACCATCGTCGGGAAGAATCTGAATGTCCCGGACCGCGGCCTCGCCTTTGTTGCCGGCGATGCGCTGCTTCCACGCCTCCCGGCGGTTCGGGGCAATGGCCGGCAGCAGCTGCTCGAGCGTCCCGCGGAGGTCACCGATGAGTGGGACATCAACACGGACGTTCTTGTTGATTTCAGAGGCATCGATATCGATGTGGATTTTGCGCGCGTGCGGCGCGTAGGTGCGCAGATTGCCGGTGACTCGATCATCGAAGCGCATGCCGCAAGCGATGAGAAGATCGGCCTCCTGAATAGCCAGGTTCACCCAGGCTTCGCCGTGCATGCCCATCATTCCGAGGTTCAGGGGATGAGAGGCGGGAAAGCCGCCGATCCCGAGCAGGGTGACCGCCACCGGGATATCGCCCTGCTCGGCGAGCGCGCGCAGCGGCGCCATGGCGCCAGAGATGAGGACGCCATTTCCAGCGAGGATCACGGGTCGCTCGGCACCATTGATGAGCGACGCGGCGGCAGCGAGAGCGTCCTGTGCGATGGTGCCGGCATGGCGCCACCCCGGCCTGGACGGCGCGGCGGCGTCCCAGTCGAATACGCAGGATGCCTGCTGCGCGTCCTTGGTGATGTCGATGAGCACCGGGCCCGGTCTGCCGGACGTGGCGATCAGGAACGCCTCGCGCACAGCCGTAGCGATATCCTCGGGCCGCGTCACGAGGTAGTTGTGCTTCGTGACCGGCAGCGTGATGCCGGTAATATCGATTTCCTGGAACGCGTCGCTGCCGATCAAGCGGCTGCCGACCTGTCCGGTGATGCAGATGATCGGCGACGAGTCGAGCATCGCGGTCGCGAGGCCGGTGACCATGTTGGTGGCGCCGGGCCCTGACGTTGCGATGGCGACTCCCACCCGTCCTGTCGCGCGGGCATAGCCGTCCGCCATGTGCGTGGCACCCTGCTCGTGGCGTACCAGCATGTGGCGGATCGGGTAGTCGAGCAACGCGTCATAGGCGGGGAGAATCGCGCCGCCCGGATAGCCGAAGACGTCCGTCACGCCTTCGCGCACGAGGCACTCCCAGAGAATTTGCGCCCCTGTCAGTTTGTTCATTCCACGCCTTTTCTTGAGAACTCAACCCCGGCCGCCGCCGTGACCGCGCCCTCAGCAGCCGATGACACCAGCCGTGCGTACTTGGCCATGACGCCTCGGGTATGCCGCGGTGGGGGTGGATTCCATGACGAGAGCCGCTGCGCGAGCTGTTCCGGTGTGAGGTCGACCGAGAGTGCTCTCGCCGGCAGGTCCAGCGTGACCAGGTCCCCGTCCGCAATGACCGCGAGTGGCCCCCCGACCGCCGCTTCCGGGGCAACGTGCCCCGCCATCAGGCCCCGCGTTGCGCCGGAAAAGCGGCCGTCAGTCACGAGCGCGACGGAGTCTCCCAATCCGGCGCCGACGATCGCCGCCGTCACGCCGAGCATCTCCCGCATGCCGGGCCCGCCGCGCGGGCCTTCGTACCGAATCACGACGACGTCACCACCGGCAATGCCGCCCGCCTGTACGGCGTCAAAAGCCGCCTCCTCACTGTCGAAGGTACGCGCCGGCCCGCGGTGGACGGTCCGATCATGTCCGGTCGCTTTTACGACGCAGCCGTCGGGCGCGAGATTGCCGCGAAGCACCACCAGTCCGCCCGTGGCGGTGACGGGATTGGACAGCGGACGCACGACTTGCTGGCCTGGCGTCTCGAGGGCGAGCGCCGCTTCATCCGCCAGTGAGCGTCCTGTGACCGTCAGTGCGTCGCCGCTGAGAACACCCGCGTCGAGGAGACGTTTGGCAAGTAACCGTGTGCCGCCAGCGGCGTGAAGGTCGGTCGCGACGAAACGGCCTCCCGGTTTCAGATCGGCGAGCAGCGGCACCCGCGCACTGATCCGGTCGAAATCGTCCAGCGTCAGGTGGATGCCCGCCTCCCTGGCAATCGCCAGCAGATGCAGCACTCCGTTGGTGGAGCCGCCCGTGGCGGCGATCGATGTGATCGCATTCTCCAGAGAAGCGCGGGTCACGATTGTGGACGGACGACGATTCTGCCGCAGCACGTCCATGACCAGAGCACCGGCCTGCTCAGCGACGGAGTCCTTATGCGCGTGCGTGGCGGGAACATCGCCCGTCCCCATCGCCGCAAGACCGAGGAACTCGCACGCCGTCGCCATGGTGTTGGCGGTGAACTGGCCGCCACACGCCCCCGCGCCCGGGCAGGCGTGATCTTCGAGCTCGCAGAGTTGCTCGTCCGAGATGCGACCAGCCGCGTGGCTCCCGACGCCCTCGAACACGTCCTGGATCGTCACGTCGCGCGCGGCGGCACGTCCGGGGGCAATTGAACCTCCGTAGAGGATCAGGCCGGGGATATCGAGACGTGCCAGTGCCATCGCCCCGGCCGGGATGGTCTTGTCACAGCCGACGAGCACAACCAGCGCGTCGAACATGTTGCCGAGGGCCACCAGTTCGATCGAATCGGTGATGACTTCGCGGCTGACGAGCGAGGCGCGCATGCCGGGCGAGCCCATCGTGATCCCGTCTGAGATCGAAACGGTGTTGAACTCCATCGGGGTCCCGCCCGCGGCTCGAATGCCCATCTTCACCGCCGCCGCGAGCTCCCGCAGATGCAGGTTGCACGGGCCGATCTCGGTCCAGGTATTGGCAACGCCGACGATGGGGCGGGCGAGGTCGCGGCGGCTGAAGCCAGCCGCGCGCAGCATGGCACGCGCGGGGGCGCGGCTCGGCCCGTCGGTAATGGCACCGCTCTGCCACTTCGCGGCCTGTCCCCGCTTGTCATCCACCATCGAGGGCTCCCGAAAATGAAAAGGCCGTCACCCGCTGCTGGATGACGGCCCCGGATCTGAACCCTTCATGGGCGGCACATCATCCAGCACGCACCGCGTTGAGTGACCGCGAACGCACAGGGCGATCCTCGGCGCGTCGCGCGCATAAGTCAAATACATAGTTTTTAGATTTTAATAACATCTGCTAATACAAGCCACGCCCGGTGTCAGCCAGTTGCACGCGAGCGGTGGTGGCTATGCGAGGCCGCAGGTGACCGGCGGACAGCTGCGGTCTGGCGGCAGCGACACGGTCCCGGCTTCGCGATTCTCGAGGCGTTCGCGAATCTGCTCGCGCAGCCACGCAATCGGCTCCGGCTCGACGTCCAGCAGATTGCGCCACTCGCCTTCGGCGAGCGTGAGGCTCAGTACACGGGTTGGGTCGCCGTTTTGTTCGTTGTATGCGCTCATGCGACCGATAATAAAGCCGCAGGCCGCGGCCGGTGCATAGAACATCCGCATCGATGCGATGCGATTTACTGATGCGCCACTATGCCACAATCGTCCACCGACCTGGAGACTCACCATGACCATCCGACACGAAGCCTCGCGGACCTGACACGCGATGCGAATACGAGCGTGGCTGCCACTTCTACTTCTCCTCGGGATCAGCGCCGTTGGTATTGCGTTGCCCGAGCGCCCCGCCATAAAGCCGGGCGGCCCCATCAACCCCGCGGACGTGGCCTGGATGTTGACGGCCACCGGGCTGGTGCTGTTGATGACACCCGGGCTGTCGTTCTTCTACGGGGGCATGGTCGGGCGTCGAAACGTGATCTCGACGATGCTCCAGAGCTTCATGGCGATGGCGGTCATCAGCATCGTGTGGGTGGTGTGCGGGTTCAGCCTCGCCTTCGGCGACAGCTACGGTGGGCTCGTCGGCAACCCGCTGACGTTCTTCATGTTGAGCGGCGTCGGGGGCGAGACGCATCCGGACCTGTCGCCCACGATCCCACTGATGCTGTTCGCCCTCTTCCAAATGAAGTTCGCGATCATCACCCCGGCCCTGATCACCGGATCGTTTGCCGAGCGCGTGCGCTTCTCGAGCTACCTGCTCTTCATGACCCTGTTCAGCATCCTTATCTACGCGCCACTCGCGCACTGGACCTGGCACCCGCAGGGCGTGTTCCGCGTGTGGGGAGTGCTCGACTTTGCCGGCGGAACCGTGGTTCATCTGTCAGCTGGGTTCGCCGCGCTCGCCGGCGCCCTCGTTCTCGGCCGGCGACATGTGCATCGCGAGCAGGGGGCGCACGTGCCGGCGAACATCCCATTCGTCATGCTCGGCACCGGCATGTTGTGGTTCGGATGGTTCGGGTTCAACGCCGGCTCGGCACTCGCAGCGAACGGCCAGGCCGCGATGGCCTTCGCCACCACCAACACCGCGTCCGCCGCGGCGGCGGTGGCGTGGATGGCCTTCGACGTGGTGCGCGGACGACGTCCGTCTGCGATCGGTTCGTGCGTCGGTGCGGTGGTCGGCCTCGTGGCAATCACGCCGGCCGCCGGCTACGTCAGCATCGGCGCCAGCATTCTGATCGGCACCGTTGCGAGCATCGTCAGCAACTATATGGTCCATCTCAAGAGCCAATCGACCCTCGACGATACGCTCGACGTGTTTCCCTGTCACGGCGTCGGCGGCATCGTGGGCATGATCGCGACGGGCATTTTCGCCCGGGACGTCGGCCTCGTCGCCGGCTCGAGCCGCATGTTCCTGCTGCAGTTGGTCGCGCTCGTCATCGCCGGCGCCTATACGTTTATCGGGTCATGGCTGCTCTACAAGCTGACCGACGCGATCATTCCGATGCGCGTGCCAGAAGAACAGGAACGCGTTGGGCTCGATCTCAGCCAGCACGGCGAGTCGATCATCGTGGCAGAGCAGGTCACGCTGTAGGGCGCTAAAGGATCGTGTCGCCTGCGGACTCTACGCAGCTCGCGTGCTCGGCACGTACCACACGGGACAATGCGCCTGGTGAAGCACGACGCTCTGGGCATTGCCGCCAAACCACCGGCGACTCGCCGTCCGATTATGCTCGCCCATGACGATGCACGCGGCTGACAGGCGGTCGGCAGCCGCCGCGATCCCTTGACCGACGTCACCGTGTTCGACGTGGACTCTCACGCGGGTAGCGAGTTCCTCGGGCACGAGCGCACGGAGCTTGCTGAGCACATCCGCGTCGGAGCCGGCGTGGTGCCTGCGCCACACGCGCGCGCTGGACACGACGTGCAGGAGATGCAGCTCGATCGGCAGTTGGCGTGTCAGGTCGAACCCCAGCTCCAGCGGTGCATGCGACGCCGGCTCGAGATCGGTGGGTGCGAGGACGATCTGCGGGGCGGCTGATTCCGATACAAAACGTAGCGTGCGAGGCTCGACCGCCGGCTCGTGCAGCACGAGAACCGCGCGCCCGCCGTCCTCGAGCACCTGCTGCGTGATCGAAGCATGGTCGTCGGCCAGCGTTCCGTGCGCCGTGAGTACGACGAGGTCGGCTTTCACCAACTCGCCTGCCGCCAGCACCGCACGCGAGGCGGGACCTTCTGTCGTCAGCGACTCGGCGCGGACACCCTCCGGCACCCTCGAGAGGCAGTCGCGGAGTTTGGCTTCCACGACGGGCTGGCTGTCGCCGTGGTGATCGGCCTTCCACATCCAGCCGACGCTGGCGACGTTGCCCAGCGAATGCCGGTTGTGGTGCAGCACCAGCCGGGCACCAAAGGTGCGGGACAGCTCCGCGGCCAGGTCGATCTGCCGGGGTGTGGCGGCTGAAAAATCCACGGGGCACAGGACGGTCTTGAGCGCGATCATGGCTTACCTCCCGTCGTACCCGCCCATCCTACGCCCGCAAACGGCCTGCGCGCTAGAGGTGTGTCACCGCCGCCAAGCTCAGAAATAAGGCGACTGGCGGGGCGCATTCGCACCGTCCTCGCAGGCCGCCCGTATAGAATCACTGTTCCTTATGGTCGAAACGATCGGTCACTACCGCGTCATGTCGAAGCTCGGCGAAGGAGGTATGGGCGTCGTGTATGCGGCGGCCGATGAGCGCCTTCAGCGCCAGGTCGCAATCAAGATGCTCCGCGGAACGAGTGGGGATCCGCAATCGCGAGAACGCCTCTGGCGCGAAGCGAGAGCCGCGGCGAGCGTGTCACACCCCAACGTGTGCCAGTTGTATGACGTTGGCGAGGCGAACGGAGAACTGTTCATCGCGATGGAACTGCTCGAGGGTCAGTCACTCTCGACACGCCTCTCGGAGGGCCCGATTCCGCTGGTCGAGAGCGTCGACATGACGCTGGCGATACTCTCGGCGCTCGGCGCGATTCACGCGCGCGGGCTGATGCACCGCGACCTCAAACCCTCGAACATCTTCCTCACCCCGCATGGCGTCAAACTGCTCGACTTCGGGCTGGCACGAAGCATCGAGGATACCGGCGACGAGACGCACGCCCCGATCACGATGGCTGGCACGGTCATGGGCACGCCGCACTACATGTCGCCCGAGCAGATCGCCGGCGACCCGCTCGATGCGCGCTCCGATCTGTTCGCGGTAGGAGCCATCCTTTTCGAGTTGCTCGTGGGCACCCAGGCGTTCCCGGGCAAGACAGCGGCTCAGGTCTTCCACGCCATCATGTACGAGCCGCTCCCGGCACTGGGCGGGTCCCCCGCACTGGCGGCGATGGACCGGATCATCCAGCGAGCCACCGTGAAGCGGCTGAGCGACCGGTATCCCGCCGCGACCGTCATGGCGGAGGAAATCCGTGCCGGCGCGCGGCTAGCTGACTCCGGAGAAACTCCGGCCGCCCGCACGGTGACCCGACTGATCGTCCTACCCTTCCGGACGCTCCGCCCGGATCCGGAGATTGACTTCCTCTCGTTCAGTCTGGCGGATGCGATCACCGCTTCACTCGGCAGCCTCGAGTCGGTCGTCGTGCGCTCGAGCCTGGCCGCAGCACGATTCAAGGCTGACGCTCCGGACCTGGCTGCACTCGCGTCCGACCTGGACGTCAATGTGGCTGTCACCGGCACGTTGCTTCGCGCCGGCACGGAAGTGCGCGTGGCCACGCAACTGATCGACGTCGAGACGGGCCGCCTGCTCTGGTCGAAGACGACGCAGGTGACTCTCAATGACATCTTCCAGCTCCAGGACGATCTCACCCGCCAGATCGTCGAATCGCTCTCGCTGCCGCTCTCCACGCGCGAGCAGCGGATGCTCTCGCATGACGCCCCGGCGACCGCACGGTCGTACGAGTACTACTTGCGGGCCAACGAGCTCGCATCGGATCCGAAGAGCTGGGGGATTGCGCGCGATCTCTACCAGCAGGCGATCGATGAAGATCCACGCTATGCGCCGGCATGGGCTCGGCTCGGCAGTACGCTCCGGCGGATCGCCAAACTCGGCGGAGGCAGCGACGACGACATGATTCGTGCCGAGGCCGCCGTGGGGCGTGCGCTCGAGCTGAACCCGGATCTGCCCCTGGCACACAGTCTGGCGGCACAGATCGATATCGATCGCGGCAAGGCGCGCGACGCGATGGTCAGACTCACCGGGCTGGCCACTCGGCGCAGCACGGATCCGGAGCTGTTTGCCGGGCTCGTGTACGCCTGCCGGTATTGCGGTCTGCTCGGCGCGTCGCTGCGAGCAGACTTGCGAGCGCGCCGCCTCGATCCTTCGATCAAGACCTCGGCGATCCACACGCTGTTCATGTTGGGCGAGCACGACGCCGTGGTGGCGAACAGCGTCGAAGCGCCCGCCGTGGTCGCCTTTTCGCTCATCGCCCTGGGCCGGGAGCAGGATGCCCTGGCGTTGATCGCCGAGAAGGACAAGAGCGTGCCGCCAAGGATCCGCGGGGTCATTCGCGTGATGCGCATGCTGATCGAGGGGCGCCGCGAGGAGGCGATCGCCGGCATTCACGCCATCGCACCCGACTTCCGCGATGCCGAAGGTGTTTACTACCTCGCGCGTCAACTGGCGTATGCGGGGGCGGCCGACGACGCGATGCGTCTCCTGGAGCGCGCCACCGGCGCGGGCTTCTGGTGCTATCCGCTGCTCGCGTCAGACGAATGGCTCGATCCGTTGCGCCAACGGCCCGACTTTGCCGCCCTGCTCCGGCGCGCAGAGCAGGAGCGCGATCTCGCGTCGGCCGCGTTTGCCAGCGCCGGCGGTGATCAGATCCTCGGTTCGGATTGAGCCTCGAAGCCGCCCCGGTCGGCGGAACCGTGAGTTTACCGGGGAGACGTCTTGATGCCTTCGAGCCCGCCGTGGGCATTGATCGTGCCCGTCGGACTGACCAGCGAGAAGAGCAGATGGCGGCCGTCGTCCATGAGAAGCGTCAACTCCTCCGCGCGGGTCAGAACGAGGGCCTCGGCCTCGTTCGCGATAGCGACATCACCCTCGATTTTGGTCGTGCCGGGCGTGTCGCCGACGACGATGCGCAGGCGGTATGTCGTCCGGCGCAGCAGCCGGCCACCTGCGTAGATCTCACCTTCGCCGTTGAGTACCTCGATCGTGTTCCGGCTCATATGACTGCCCCGCTTCCGCGCGTTCAGGGTGAAGTCGAGCAGTTTACGTCCATTTGCCGTCATGGTCACAGGTTCGTTGCACGCCGCCGACAGACTGACGTCGGAGGTAATGCTGACCATGACCGAAAGAACACACCTGGGCCGCCGGCAGTTTCTGTCGCGTGGGCTTGATTGCAGCCGGCGCGATCACCGTCGCGACGCCGTTTGATTCACTGCTGGCGCGCGGACCGCAGCACGTACGCCGTGGGCGCGGACCAAGCCCCGACTACGGCCCGCTGCAGCCGACGCTCGACGAAACGACCGGGCTCCCGCTCCTGATGCTTCCGGCCGACTTCCGATACCTGTCGTTCGGATGGACGGGCGAGATGATGCATGACGGCATCGTCGCGCCGGGCAGCCACGACGGCATGGCAGCCTTTCCGTCACGACACGGGCGCGTCCGGCTCATTCGCAACCAGGAAGTCGGCGAAGGGCCGGACGCATTCGCACCGGCGATTGCCTACGATCCCGAAGCGGGCGGCGGAACCGTCACGCTCGAGTTCGACACCTTGAGAGGCGAATGCGTCAGCAGCTGGTCGAGCATCAGCGGCACTGTCCGTAATTGTGCGGGCGGGCCGACGCCGTGGGGTTCGTGGCTGACGTGCGAAGAGACGACGATCGGGATCGGCACCGCCGACCTGACGAAGAACCACGGCTACATCTTCGAGGTCCCGGTCGAGGGGCCGCCGGTCACGACGCCATACACCGCGATGGGGCGCTTCTCTCACGAAGCGGTGGCCGTCGATCCGGCCACGGGCTTCGTCTACGAAACCGAAGATGCGGGAAGTAATTCCGGGTTCTATCGCTTCAGGCCCTACGTGCCTGGCGCGCTGCAGCACGGCGGCATTCTCGAGATGCTGGCGGTCGCAGGCCGGCCGCAGTTCGATACCCGCACGAACCAGTCCCCCGACTGGCTCGATGTCGAATGGCGCACGATCGACAACCCGGATCCCGACCTCGCCGCAGGTGAGCCAGCGTCTTCGCGCAGGGCTTTGCGGATGGCGGCGCGCGTTTCGGTCGTCTCGAGGGCGCCTGGTACGGCCATGGCCGCATCTACTTCGTGTCGACCAGCGGCGGCAACGTCGGCCAGGGACAGATCTTCGAGTTCGATCCCCTGAACGAGCGGATGCGCCTGCTCTTCGAGTCGCCGTCTGCGGATGTTCTCAACGCGCCCGACAACCTGTGCGTCAGCCCGCGCGGGGGGATCGTGCTGTGCGAGGACGGCAGCGGCACCGAGTACGTGCACGGTCTCACGGTAGACGGAACGATCTTCCGCTTCGCGCAGAACAACGTCGACCTGCGCAGCCACGCCGATCAATGGCTTCAACCAGGACTATCGCGGCTCCGAATTCGCCGGGGCCTGCTACAGCCCGGACGGCAAGTGGCTGTTCTTCAACGTGCAGTCCCCAGGCATCAGCTTCGCGGTCACCGGACCGTGGGGCAGCGGCGGCTTGTAGACGACACTTGAATGCCGAGCCCTGGCGTGTTGTGACGCCTGACTTTCAATGCAATGATGAGCGGCCACCCTTGGCCGGCGGTTGAGATCTGGTTCGATCGCTGCTGGAGGACCGCCAATGCCATTGGAACGCGTGGGGCGTATCACCGCGGCCGCCGTGGTCGTGCTGCTGCTTGTTGTGGTCGAGGGCTCCTCCCGCATGAGGGCCGAGGCCGTGGTGCAGCCGGCACGCGCCACCATACTGGTGGATTTCCGTGCGCTGGATGCCGACGGCGGTCCTGTTTTGGATCTGGAACCGGCCGATCTGATCCTTCTCGTCGGGGGCCGCGAACGGCCGGTGTCGTCTCTCGACTTGATCAAGCGCGGCGCCAGCGTGATCGATCCGGTGGTCGCGCCGCCGTTTGCCACCAACTCCGCGGCGCGATCGGTGCAGGGCGACACCGTCGTCCTGATCGACGAAGCCTCGCTCGCCCCGGGCCGGGAGCAGGTGCTCCGCGATGCGCTCGCGAACTATCTCACCCTGATTTCCCCGCGCGATCGCGTCCGCCTGATCAGCATGCGGCCGGGAGGTCCGGCGCTGCCGTTCGAAGAGGGGCTGCGCGACGTGCCTGGAGCACTGGAACGCTTCGCCGGGCACTCGACGGCGTCCGAGACGGCGGATGACCTCGTCTGCCGAAGCCGCAACAGCCTCGAGATGCTGCGGTCGCTGTTCGTCAACTACTCCGGCAGTCCGATCCCCACTTTCGTGATCGTCTCCGGCGGCTTCGGAATTCCGCCGCAAGGCGGAGTGACCTCGTTCGGCAACTATGGGAAGTGCCCGTTGCTGCGAACGATTGACTTCGAGGAAGTCGGGGCGGCGGCGCGCGCGATCAACGCGGCGGTCTACGTCGTCCACGTCACCAACACGACCACATCGCGGCAGCCGCGTGAGACTCTCGAACAGGGTGTCGAGATGCTCGGCGGCGCGCTGGGCGCGGAGGTGATACGCGCCGTCGCGCCGTCGCCGGCGTCGATGGCCCGGATCGCGACGCAAACGTCGGCCTACTATCTGGCCGCCTTCGAGCCCGATTCCAACGATCGCCCGGACACCCCGCTACGCGTCGAACTCCGCTCGCGCCGAGCCGGCGTGACCGTCCGTGCGCGCCCGGAAGTCGCCGGACGTCGCCGCACAACCGGCGCCGGCGGTGCGGCGGTCCCAACCCCCGACGCGATGATCCGCGTCGCCACCGTCTACCGAGATCTGCCACTCCGCGCCGCAGCCTTCTCGTCGCGTGCGGATGCGGACGGCAAGGTCCGTCTGGTCGTGCTCTTCGAACCGCAGGATCCGGCCACCAAGATCACCGCGGCCTCGATCGGTCTCTACGACGCGAAAGGACAACTGACGCGGTGGACCGCCGAACCGGCCGATCTGGCCGGCCGTCCGGCGGTGGCGGGAATCATTGTTCCGCCCGGCGCCTATCGCATGCGCGTCGCGGCTTCCTCTGGCGGAACTGTCGGCGCGGTTGATACTGCGGTGCGCGCCGAGCTGCAGGAGGCCGGCGCAGTCACGATCAGCGCACTGCTGCTCGGGGTGTCAGGCCCGAACGGCTTGCTCCCCCGCATGGAGTTCTCGGCAACGGACAAGGGGGCATTCGGCTACCTCGAGATCTACCAGGTGCCGAAGAATGCCGCGCTGACCGTGCGCCTCGAACTCGCTGCGACCGCCGACGGGCCGGCGCTCGCCGGTGACGATGTCGCGCTGACGCCGGGGCCCCGAGACGATGTGCGGGTGGCGTTCAGCGGGTTTGCGATAGACGGCATGCCGCCGGGCGATATCGTGATGCGCGCCATCGTCAGCATCGACGGCAAGCAGGTGGGTCGCGCCCTGCGGACGCTCCGCAAGGCGAAGTGAGACCGGCCAGCGGCTTCGTCACGCCAGGTGCTTGATCATCAGCACCTCGTTCCGGCGCTCGTTGTAAACGAGCTCGTCGGCCACCTGGCGGGCAATCAGCATCCCGAACCCGCCTGGCCTCAACCCTTTCTCGGCGCGCTCCAGTGCACTGGCCACGATATCTTCGGGGTCGTGCGACCTGGCCGCGTGCGTCAGGTCGTCTGCGTCGAAGCCCGGGCCCGGATCCCTGAAGTGATAGACGATGGCGCGAGCGGTTTTCGCGGCGGTGACCTGGATGATCTTGTCCGGATCGAAGCCGGCGCCGTGTTCCATGGCATTGAGCAGAAGCTCACGGAAGGCCGCGATCAGCAGGTCGCCATCCTTGCTCGGAGCGGTCGCCTGCTGCAGCTCGGACATGAAGCGGATCAACCGGTCGGCGGTGACGAGGTGGCAGGCCACCCGCAGCGTGAGCCAGTGCGGCAGGCCCGAAACCACTTCGATTGCGTCGCGCCACTGCTCGACACGGAGGGCGGCCTGCACCATGTCGGCAACCTCCGTAAAGTCGAACGGTTCGGTAAAACAGGCAAACACGTCGGCGCGCAGCGCCTCGATGATCTGCTGATCGGTTGCTGCCGGCCACAGCGCGATGATGCGAACGCTTGGGTGGAACAACGAGACATCGCGGGCCAGGGCCAGGCTCTCACCGATGGTGGTCTCGGGATCGGTGAGGAGCACGTCGCACGCATGCTGGCGCAGCCGGCGCATCGCCTCGACGAAGCTGACGCAGCGCTGGACGTCGTGATCGCGCAGGCCGGGATGTGCCCGCAACTCGTCGAACAGCGCGTCGCTTGGACCGATCAACAGTATGTGACCCATGCAGTACCCCGGAACAATACACCGCATCCGCGGCTGATCGTCGGCGGCGAGCCCCGGTCACCGTACATTTTCGCCTGGCGCCGCGTACTTCTCCGCGTTGGCCCACGTAGTCTCCCGCTGTTCGCGTTCGGGCGCCCTTTCTATGCTGGAGTCGTTCTCCCTGATAGAAGGTGACCGGATGACTCGTGCGCGGGTGCTGCTCGCTGACGATCACGTGCCGACGATGGAGTGTTGGCGCGCATTGCTCGAGCCTGGGTTCGACGTCGTGGGAACCGCCACCACTGGCGCAGCGCTCGTCGAGGCTGCCAGCCGTCTGGCGCCCGATGTCATCGTCACTGACGTCGTGATGCCGGAGATCAACGGGATAGCGGCCACCGAGACGATCCTGCGACGTCATCCTGCCGCCCGAGTTGTTATCGCCACTGTACACGCGGACCATACGATGCTGCGAAAAGCACTCGCGGCCGGCGCGTTCGGCTACGTCTTGAAGGGGCGGGTCGGCGACGATCTCGTTCCGGCGATCATGGCGGCACTGCGAGGGGAACTGATGATCAGCCCGTTTCCGGCGCTTCACTCCACCGTGGTCGGCTGGCCGCGCACGGTGCTTCATAAGTAAATACGGTGGTTGTCCCGACCCGTCGCAGTCTCAGAAGACCACGACCTGCTGCTCGATCGCGTACCGCACCAACTCGGTCGTCGAATGGACGTTCAGTTCGCGCATCATTTCGTACTTGATCGTCTCGACGGTCCGCGGAGACAGGTTGAGGTGTGTTGCGATTTCCTTCATCCGGTAACCGTTCACAATCAGCCTCAGTATTTCCTTCTGACGCGAAGTCAACTCGACACGATCCGATGTCGCGTCGCCCGACATCAGCGCCAGGACCTCCTCGGTGAGTGCGGCGCTCATGTAGGTGTGGCCCAGCAGCACTTCGTCGATGGCCTTGACGAGCTCATCCCCGCTCGACTGCTTGAGGACGAAGCCCCGGGCGCCGAGCCGAAACACCTCGGCCGCCAGCCGCGGATTCGCATGCATCGTCAGGAAGATCACGTGGCTGTGGACGTGTTTCGCTTTCAACTGCCGCAGCCCTTCGACACCGCTGACCGTCGGCATCGAGATATCGGTCACGATGACGTCCGGGTGAAGACGGCTCGCGGCTTCGAGGAGCGCACTTCCATCAGCGACCGTACCGACAACGTCGAATCGATCCTTCAGGATCCGGACAATCCCGTCGGTAAATACCACGTGATCGTCAGCCAGGAGCACAGTCGGTCGATGCATGGTCAGGTTCTCACAGGGATGCGCACATCGACGATGGTGCCCGAGCCGGGTCGGGAGCGGACGCTGACGTCCCCCTCGACCAGCCGGGCCCGCTCTTCGATGCTGAGAAGGCCAAGGCCTCCGTTTTGACTCGCGGCGACGACATCGAACCCCTTGCCGTCGTCACTGACGGCCAGCGCCAGGTAGCGGCCGTCTCGTTCGAGCGACACCGTGGCGTGTCGAGCGTGGCCGTGTCGGGCGGCATTGCCAAGCGCCTCTTGAGCAATCCGGAAGAGGGACAAAGCGACCGCAGGACTGGTGGGCTCGACATCACCGTCGGCGTGGAACGTGACCTCGACGTGATGCTGACGCTCCACCTCGGCGCAGTGCGATTGAAGTGCGGGCACGAGGCCGATGTGCTGGAGGACGCTCGAGTGCAGGCCATGTGACATCAGGCGAAGACTCTCGGCTACGCCGGCCGTACGTCGCTCCACGGCGAGGAGGATATCGCGCGCCTCGGAACCGCGGAGGCCATCGGCATGTTGGCGCAGATAACTGAGGTCGACGCTGACGGCTGCGATTTCCTGGCAGACGCCATCGTGCAGATCACGGGCGATGCGGGCGCGCTCGGTTTCGAGACCGGCAATCAATCGTCCGGCAAGCTTCCGGTTCCGCGCGCGGTGATGCTCGTCGCTCTTCCGCGACTCGTCGGCGGCGCGACGGCGCCGCACCCAGTGCACGAGAAGGCCGAGGATCAACCCAAGCTGCGCCGCAAAGATCATCGACGCGATCTGGCCGGATATCAGCGTTTTCACGTGTCCTCTACGCTGCCCACCATAACACCCTCTGCGCCAAGGAGATGATCGTCATCAGCGGTGATCGCAGAGCGAAACTGTTCGATGCGGAGCGCGTAGGCTAAGACTACACAAAAGCTATCCGTGTCGGCTATTGGACCTTGGGCACCCCTCAAGGGCGCTCGGGGAGAGGCGGGAGGCGGATTCGGTCGGCCATTCGGACCAGGTCCGGCAGGGACGAAGCCTGCATCTTCTTCATGACATGGCCGCGGTGAACCTTGACGGTTTTTACGGATGTGCCCAGGAGCTCCGCCACTTCCCTGTTGAGCTTGCCGGTCACCACAAACGTCATGACCGCCTGCTGACGAGGCGTGAGCCGGTCGAATCGTTGACGGAGTTCCTCGTATCGATCGTGGTCGTGGCGGCGACTGGCATCCATCGAGATCGCCCGGCGGACGGCGTCAATCAGCGTCTGCTCGTCGAACGGCTTGGTAATCACGTCGATGGCGCCGTCCTTCATGGCCTGGACCGAGACCGGAACGTTGGCATGCGCGGAAAGAAACACGATCGGCAAGGTCACGTCTGCGGCCTTGAGCTCGCGTTGGTACTCGATGCCCGTTTTCTTTGGCATCTTGATGTCGAGCACGATGCAACCGTGCTCACCGCGCGGGTCTCTCGCCGACAATTCCGCGGTGCCGGCGAAGGTCTCGACGGCGATTCCCAGTGACGCGAACAGCCTCGCGAGTGCCTTTCTCACCGAGGCATCATCGTCGACGACGAATACGGTTGGCGTTGGCGATGTGAGCGCGTCAGTCATTGGCTATTGGCGGCTTGCTGGACCGATGCCGGCAGCGTGAAGCGAAAGATGGTGCGGCCTGCTGCCGAGGCATCCGCGGATATCGATCCGCCGTGGGCCTCGATGATCGCCCGGGCGATGGGCAGGCCCATACCCATGCCCGATTGCTTGGTGGTGAAGAAGGGTTCGAAGACCTGCCCTTCGCCGCCCTCTGGCAGACCGTTGCCGGTGTCGATCACCGCGACCTCCACGCCGGAGCCATTGCCCGGCGCGGTACGGACGATCACGCTGTTCGTCTTCGAGGATGCCGTCGTGGCCTCCATCGCGTTCAATGTGAGATTGAGCACGACCTGGCGCAGCTGGACGCGCTGGCCGCGAACGCTCGGCAGGCGCGGGGCGAGTTGAAGCCGCACCGGGACATTGCGGATGATCGCTTCACTGTTCACGAGCGCCGTTGTGTCGCGAACGATGTCGTTCAGGTCCAGCAGTTCGTGTGTGGAGACATCCTTTGTCAGCATCTCCCGAATGGCGCGCGTGATATCGGAGGCGCGTTGCGTATCGGCAATGATGTCGGTGAGGATGTGACGCACTTCGACCAGGTCCGGAGGCGTCGTATCAAGAAATCGGCGTCCGGCAGCGGCATTCCCCATGATGCCGGTGAGCGGCTGATTCAGCTGATGAGAGAGCGATGCCGTCAACTCGCTCATGGCCCAGACGCGCGTGACGTGCGCCAGCTCGTCGCGGCTCTGCTGGGCCTCGACTTCGGCCCGCTTCCGCACCGTGCTATCCGTGTGCGTGATCACGGCTCCGCCGTCAGGACGCTGGAGCGGCACGACGCGCATCATCCACCATTGACCTCCGGCCCGACTGTCGGAGCAATACTCGAGCGCGAAGCGATCAGACGAACCGTCGAGAACGCTCTTGATGCCCGTATAGGCCTCGCGTGCACCCGGAAGCTCCCGTTCGGCAGCATAGGCCCACCCCTCGAGGTACGAAGCGCCAGGCTCGCCCGACAGGCCCGGCATCATCCCTTCCTCGCGCGTGCGCTGCCAGATCTCGTTTGCAGCGATGATGCATCCAGCCCGGTCGACAACGGTCACGAGGCTCGGCATCGAGTTCAGGATGCTCGATCTCAGCAGGTCGTTTGACTGCAGGGTTTCCACCGCCTTTCGGCGTTCCTCGACGAGCGCTCCCACGCACAACAGGGGAACCGTCGCGCAGATGAGCGAAATCTGGAGCGTTCGAATCCGGGCGTCGGCAGGGATCGCGGTGAAGAGCCCTCCTCCGTCAAGCGTGCTGATCACGGCGAGGAGGACGGTGCCAAGCACCGAGAGCCCAACTCCAGTCGAACCAAAGCGGACCGCCGTCCACAGGAGGAGCGGCAGGAAGAGCGCGAGCGGTGCGTTCGAGAGACCGATGCGCCCGGCATCGGACGAGGCCGCCAGCGTCACGAGCGCCAGTCCGCCGGTGATGGCTGCCGCCTCCAGCCAGCGGTATCGGGACCATCCCAGGATCCGGTGACCACTCGTGAGCAGCCCGGCGAGAGCCGGTACCACAGCGAGCTCGGTCAGGGTATTGGCCAGGAAACGCATCTTCCAGACAGCCCAGTAGTCGTCGCCACGCAACAGCTTCACGACACCGGCATCGAGAAAGGTCGAGAGAAATGGCGCCAGGAAGCCGCCCACGACGAGAAAGATCGACATGCGCCGGAGAGTATTGAATGCCGACGGCTGATCGCTGAGGTAACGGATGACGCCGGCTGCGATCAGCGCCTCGCTGAAATTGGTCAGGAGCAAGGCCGTGACGAGGCCGAAGGACCAGACCGGAAGCTGGACCGCGAAGTGTGCGCCGGCTACGCCAAGGAGCACGCTCCACCAGCGAGCCGGTGGGACGACGAGTAACAACGTGGTCAGGATGGCATTGGGCGGCCAGATCACCGATGGCGTCGCGGGCGGGAGCCTGAGTTCCAGTCCGATCAGCGAGCCGCAGTAATAGGCTGCCGCCGCGATCACGGCAATCGTGACGCCGCTCGCTGTTCCGAGAAACTGGTCGGCGCGGGATGAGCCACTCAATGCGTTGCCCCCTGAACTCCGCTCGACTCTGTATCAAAGAAGAACGGGCAGTCAAGGGGAGCCGTACCAGGCTCAGAGGGCGAACAGGCGAATGAAGGGCGCTCTAAACGGCGTGGATTGGAAACGACTTGCGGAGGCGCTTACCCTGCGCGCGGGGTGTTCGGGCGGCTCGTGACTCGACCTGCGCCTGCGGCGAACGAGTGCGACGATCGAGCGGCAGCAGCTCCGCTCGATAGCCGCAGGACACGCAGGCAAAAAGCAGCACGCCTGCGTCAGTAACCGAAACGAACGTATGAGTGCATCTGAAGATGCGCTTCGCGTCGATAACCATTGCCGCTCCACCTCTGTGGGTGCGCACTCTGCGCATGCAGCGTCGTGGCAAAGATTGCGCCGCCACGATCCGAGAGCAATGTTGCATATTAGCCCTCACACGCCCGGTTGCGGCTTCGATTCTGTAACTGACTTACAAATCAGGTAGGTGGCTGGGATTCCACCGGACCCGAGCGCATGGTGCGCGGGCCCGGTGGACAACGTGAGAGAGCCTAGAAGTTGACCCGCACGCCGAAACGGAGGATCCGCGGGCTCAGGTTCTGGTTCAGCTGATTGAACGTCGTGCCGACGACGCGATTGCGCTGGAGCTCGACGTTGTTGTTGAAGACGTTGAACAGATCCGCCGCGAGATTGAACGACATCCGGCCGACGTTGATGTTCTTCGCCAGGCGCAGATCGAGGTTCCACACGTCAGGGAGCCGCACGTCATCGACTTCGGACACGAGCAGAACGTTGTGGCTGCCGTCGAGGCCGAGTGAGGCTGGCGACACCGGAGGCAGCGGCCCTCCCTGCTTGCCGTACAGGTTCCCCGCCACTTCCATGTCCCACGGCATCTGGTACAGCCCGTTCAGATTCACCATCCACTTGGCGTTGACGAACACTTCCCCCTGCCCGCTGCCACTCGACAGCTGATACATCTGGCCGCCAGAAATGACAGCGCTCGCCTGCGGGACGAGGGTGCCGATCTGCAGCGTGTCGATGTAGCCGTCAGTTCACGGTCGGGTTGCCGAACGCGCCAACCAGGTTGGCATCGTCGTAGTGCTGCGTCGCGTCGTTGTAGGACGCCGCGAAGCGCGCCATCCAGCGGTTCGCCAGGCGCTTGGTCATCGTGAAGTCGAGCCCGTTGTAGCGGGTCGAGTAGCCCTCGAAGTTGGTGCGGATGCGGCCATTGCCGCCAGCCGCGACGGCGGCCGGGATCGGCCGGAACACGAGGGTCGAATACGTGCCCTGCCCGGGAACGTTCACTTCCAGGCGGCCGCCGGGCGTGGTCGCGGTGTCGGCGAGCTCATAGTCGCCGGGGCCGACGCCGATCCACGGATCGTAGGCATAGCGCGTCGTCCGGTTCCAGGAGTACGCCAGGCTGACCGCCAGGTTCGGCATCAGCTCGCGATCGACGCCGAGCGTCATCGCTGTCGTCAGCGGTGCTCTCAGCTCGGGGTCGAGCTGGTTCGCAGAGCGAACCGCCGTTGGCGCGCTGGGGTTGAAGCCGCCGCCGAACGTAATCGGCTGGCCGGTCGTGACGATCTCGGTCGGGTCCGCGAAGCCGTTGCCGTTGACATCAACGGGCCAGGGGTAATCGGCAAATCCCACCGAGGAGCTCGGGTTGCTGAACCCGACCGTGCCGTTACTGAGCTGCCCCACCGACGTGCCGATGCTGCCGCGCAGCAGCGTGTGCCCTGATTCATCGAGCGCGTAGGTGAAGCCGGCGCGCGGCGTCACATCGTTCCAGGTGAACGGCGCTTCGTAGCCGGTGAAGCTGATGCCGGGCACCAGGTCGCCGAAGGCGCCATTGCCTTCGGTCGCGCTCGGCAGCGCCTTGCCGCCCTGGCGGTCATAGCGAAGGCCGAGGTCGAGCGGTCAGGCGGTCCCGGCTGAAGGTATCCCCGACATAGAGGCTGAAGTACTCGGTCCGGTCGGTGCCTGCGCCTTCGCGATAGAGGCGCGCCACCGTGTTGGTCGCCGACTCGATCCGGCCCTGGATCTTGTCACCAGGCCAGATGGTCTGCGAGAAGGCATCCGTCCGCCGGTAGCCGACTCCGTACTTGAAGTTGTGCGAGCCGCCGAGCGCGGCCTTGAACCAGTTGCCGTCCACATTCGCGATGTGCTGAGGCCGCAGGAAGAAGCTGCCGCGCGTCGTTCCCGACGTGGTGCTGTTCACCGCATCGCGAGTGGTTTGACCATCGAGCCCGCCCTGTGGTTCGAGCGAGAAGCCGGTGCCGTAATAGGCATACCGCGCTGACAGGAAGACCGAGGAGGTGAACACCCGGTCGTCCTGGATCTTCAAGAGGCCGTGGGGCCGGCTCTCGGGATAGTAGTTGCCCTGGTTCCAGGTCGCGCTGGCGGCTTCCCGCTGGGCCTGGCCGGTGCCGCGCCCGAACTTCTCCTTGGCGCCGTTGAACCACAGCACGCTGATCATGTCTTTCGACGTCGCCTGCACGTTGGCCTTCACGTTGGTGGTCTTGAGCAGCGTACGGTCGAGGAGGTTGCCTGCCTGACGTGCCAGGCGGATGTCCTGGGTCGTCCAGGAACCCCAGGCCCAGGCGCGGTTGCGCACGATCGGCCCACCCAGGTCGAAGCCGTAATCACTGATCTGCTCGTTGTGGTCGGCCGTGTCGCCGGTGATGCCCCTCGCGGCCAGTTCATCGGGCACGTTGGTCGCCTCGAGCGCATCGTTGGTGAAGTAGCCACGGGCCGTGCCGCGGAACTGGTTGGTGCCGCGCTTCACGACCATGTTGAGTCCGATGCCGCTCGTCGGCTGGCGGATGTCGTGATTCGAGGTTGAGATCTGGATCTCGTCGAACGCGTCGTAATCGAAGTACGACGGGGACGCGCCGGTCGCGGACATGTCGGTGATGACCACGCCGTCCATCGTCCAGGTCGACTCGCGTCCGAGCGTCCCTTTCCCCGTGTAGTTGGTCTGCTGGCCGGTTTCGTTGCCGCCGATGTTGATGCGATCGACGACGACGCCAGGGACGGTGCGGAGCAGCGCCCAGGGATCGCGTGAGTTCGGAATCTTCGCGAGCTCGTCCTGTGTGAAGTTCGTCGAGGTTCCGACTTTCCTGGTGTCGATGATCGGCGACCCGCCGGTCACGGTGACCGCCTCTTCGATCGTGGCCACCTTCATCGTGAATGGCAGCGTGACGGCTTGCCCGACCGTGACGGCAATATCATTCCTCACGATCTTGCCGAAGCCCGCGAGCGAAGTGGTGAGGCTGTAGGTCCCCGGCGCGACGTTCAGAAATCTGAACTGGCCGTCAGGGCCGGTGGTGAAGGTCGTCTTCTCAGCCGGGCCCGCGAGAGTGACTTCTACTCCCGGGAGCAGCGCGCCCTGCTCGTCCTTGATAACGCCGGAGACCGAGCCTCCCTGGACCTGCGCTGCCACCGCGACCGCAAATGCGACCAGCAGCGCCAGAGCGATGGTTGCCCTTTTCATGAGATGTTCCCCTTCCTCATTAACGTGCTATGTGCGACGTGCTACGTGCGATGTGCAACCCGAGTGCGACGTGCTACGTGCGACGTGCGGAAGTTCGAAGTGCACTCGCAATGCCGTGTGGTGAGGGCGGCGGGGCGTTGACGGATCGCCGGAACCGATGACGAAGCGCAGTCAGGCGGTGATGAAGAGGGGACGAATTACGGGGAGAATCGCCGCGTTCGATTCGTTGGATTCAATTCTCCGAAGGTTGGATGCGGCGAAAGCGCTGACACTCGCGATCAGCGCAATTCGTCCCAGATCTTTACGCCGCGTGTTTCCTTCAGGAGAGAGGGACCCGACGACGAACGTGATAGCCGCGACCGCGATCGGATAGTAGAGCCCGGCGTATATGTTCCCGGTGGCTGACACGACATAGAGGCCGATCAGCGGGAGCAGCCCGCCGAAGACGCCGTTGCCAATGTGATAAGGCAGCGACAACGCCGTATAACGGATCCTCGCCGGGAACGCTTCGACCAGGTACGCCGCAATCGGACCGTAGACCATGGTCACAAAAAGGAGCTGGACGAAGATGAAGAAGATCAGCTTCCAGGCGATCGGGTCCTTCAACAACGTGTTGTGAGACCGGTGTAGGGCAGCACCTCCTCCGCCGGTCGCAGCACCCCGTCCGTCGAACGCATGGGCGTGAGCGCGATGGCGCCGGTCACCGCGTTCCGATGCGAGATCGCCGTCACGACCTCCGAGCCGGCGGCGGCCTGCATGCCCCGGTAGATCGGCAGGTAACTCAAGGCGGCCAGCAGGCACCCCGCCATCATGATCCTCTTGCGGCCGATACGATCGGACAGCCATCCGAACACGATAAAGAACGGCATCCCGAGCAGGAGCGCCGTCGCAACGATGTAGTTGGCGGACGTGTCGTGAACATTCAGGATGGTCTGGAGGTAGAACAGGGCATAGAACTGCCCCGTGTACCAGACGACGCCCTGCCCCGCCGTGGCTCCGAAGAGCGAGACCAGTACCTGCTTCAGATTTGCCCACTGTGTGAACGCTTCCTTCAGGGGGCGCGCCGACGTCATACCCGCGCTCTTGAGGTGCGTGAAGATCGGCGACTCCTGCATCTTGAGGCGGATATACAGAGAGACGAGCACCAGGCCGATCGAAATCAGGAATGGCACCCGCCATCCCCAGTCGCGGAACGCGGCCTCGCTCATCGTGTTCTGAACACCGAGGATGACGGCGAGAGACACGAACAGCCCCAGCGTGGCCGTGATCTGAATGAAACTGGTGTAGAACCCCCGGCTGCTGTCCGGCACATGCTCGGCGACGTAAACCGCTGCGCCGCCGTACTCTCCGCCGAGTGCGAGGCCCTGAAGTATTCGGATGACCAGCAGAATGATCGGTGCCGCGACCCCGATCGCCTCATAAGTCGGGAGCACTCCGATTAACGCGGTCGCGCCTCCCATGATCAACAGCGTCACCAGGAACGCGTATTTGCGGCCCACAATGTCGCCGATACGGCCAAAAAACAGGGCGCCAAAAGGCCGCACCACGAACCCGACCGCAAAAGTCGAGAGGTAGGCGATCAAGGCGAGGGTGTCGTTGCCTTTGGGATAGAACAGAGGCGAGATGACGGTGGCGAGACTTCCGAAGATGTAGAAGTCGTACCACTCGATCATCGTTCCGACGGCTGAAGCCGCGATCACCTTTGGGATGCTGTAACCAGGTCTATGCACGGCGCTTTCTCTCCCCCTGACGAACCTGCTGCGATTGTTGTGGTGCGCGGTCGCGCGAAATTTGTATTATCAGCTTGTGGGCACGAAGGCGACCGTCTCCAAACACGACAGAATTCGGCAGTCACTCATAGAGGCCATCGCGTCGGGCCAATACGAGGTGGGTCAACGACTTCCGAGCGAAGCTCAGATGGTGAGGACGTTCGCGGCCTCCCGGCCGACCGTCAACCGGGCACTGAGAGACCTCCAGCTCAGCGGAATCATCGAGCGACGCGCCGGTTCGGGCAGCTACGTGAAAGCCGACGCTGTGTCTCGGGGATATGTGTTCGGTCTGTTGATTCCTGAGTTGGGCCGCACGGAAATTTTCGAACCCATCTGCAGTGGCATGGCGGAGGCCCAGGAGGGTAGCCATCACGTGCTCCTCTGGGGCACCTCGCTGGGCGACCCCTCCAACATCGAGGAACAGGCGGCGATTGCCTGCCGACAACTGATCGCCAAGAAGGTGTCGGGCGTGTTCTTTGCGCCGGTCGAATTGACGAACGAGAAGGACGCCATCAATCAGCGGGTCGCTGAGCTCTTCGACAAGGCGGGGATTGCGGTCGTGCTGCTCGACCGCGACCTGGTCACCTACCCGCAACGGAGTCGCTACGATCTCGTCGGGATCGACAACCGCCGGGCCGGACATGTCATCACGGCCCACCTGCTGAAGGCCGGCTGCCGTCGGATCGTCTTTCTCTGCCGTCCCCGGTCGGCTCCCACGGTGGACGCGAGGATCAGCGGGTACCGGGAGGCACTCGCCGAGGCGGGCGTCGATTTCCAGCCGTACGTCTGCCGCACCTCGCTCGACGATGCAGCCGAGGTTCGCGAGGTCCTCGACACGGTGCGCCCAGATGGATTCGTCTGTGCGAACGACTTCACCGCCGCGCGTCTCCTCAAGACGCTTGACGGGCTTGGAGTGTCGGTTCCCGGCGCGGTACGGATGGCCGGCATCGACGACGTCAAGTACGCCAACTTGCTGTCGGTCCCCCTCACCACGATTCACCAGCCCTGCGCGGCGATCGGGACAGTGGCGGTGAATACCATGGTCGAGCGACTTCGTAACCCGGCACTTCCGCCGAGGGACATCCTGCTGAACTTTCACTTGGTCGTCCGCGAGTCCTGCGGCTCACGACTGCGACCGTGAGCCAAGCCGCCGCTGCCGCGCTTTTCGCGGCACCGGTGAGGGCGTGCGGATCCGTGCGGTGGACGCGAGCGGGAACTCACGTCAGCGGTACGAAGTCACTTCTTGCCGCATGGAGTTCTCGAGCGCCGCAAGCCCGACGGCGATCGCTCCAAGCGGGCCCGCCGCAACCCCTAGCCCTGGCAGCTTGATCATCCTGGCGAGGGCGGATGAATCGAGCTCGGGATAGTACCCACCGAGGAGCGGCAAGATCGCTGACGGCACGCGCTCGATGATCCAGGGAGCCCCGAAGCCGACACCTCCACCAATCAAGATGCGGTTGGGCGCGAGGCTGTGGATTAGCACGGAGAGGAAAGCCGCCAAGTCTGAGATGACGAGGTTCCAGCGTGGGTCCTCGGCGGGCAGGTCGGCCGGGTCTGTGCCGAATCGAGCCCGCAGAGCGGGTCCTGACAGGAGCCCCTCGACGCAATCACCGTGGAACAAGCAGCTCCCCGCAAAATTATCGCCGGGTTGCCGGCGAAGCAGCAGATGGCCCAATTCAGGGTGCAGGCGGCCATGAAGCGCGCGCCCTTCTTGAAGCACGCCGCCACCCACGCCGGTGCCGATCGTGAGGTAGACGAGGCTCTCGGCGCCACGTCCGTGTCCCCATCGGTATTCGGCGAGCGCAGCGGCGTTGACGTCAGTGTCGATGCCAATAGGACACGTGAACCGCCGCGCCAGCCGCGGCACGACCGCGGTGCCGGTCCAACCCGGCTTGGGTGTCGTGCGAATACATCCGAAGTCTTTCGCGAGCGGGTCGAGGGTCAAGGGCCCGAAGCTTCCCACCCCGAGTGCCGAGAACGGAGAGGCCTCCCACCAGCAGTCCAGCCCGGCGAGCAGGCGTTCAAATGTCGTGTCGGGATCACTGGTGGGCACCCGGAATTCGTCGATGATGTCGCCGTCTTGCCAGAGCACAGCATCGGCCTTCGTGCCGCCGAATTCGACCCCCGCAATTCGGTGCGCATCGCTCACGTTCAGGACCTTTCCAAGTATCGAGTCTGACAGCGCACCAATCGGCATATCAGGTTGCACACCAGAAAGTATACAGATATAGTCCTTCTGTCAATGCAGGATAGCTGACGACTAAGCGCGGAAAGGAACCCGAAGCAATGGGAAAACCACGGAAAAAGCCCGCCAGTGATTCGCGTCGAGCGTTCATCCGGAACGCCGGGATGGCGGCCGCAGGAGTGCTCATCGTGCCCCGGCACGTGCTCGGGCGCGGTTTCCAGGCGCCGAGCGATCGGCTCAACATCGCGATCGTCGGCTACTCCGTCGGAGGCATGGGCGTACATGATCTCCGGGCTCTCCTGGCTGGCGGCAACAACATCGTGGCGCTTTGCGACGTCGACGAGACTGAGGCAGGAGCCGCCCGCTTGAAGGCTCTTCTCACTGCTCGAGCGGGCTGGGATGAGACCACGGCCTTTCTGAACGCCTTCCCTGCCTCGGGCCGCTACCGCGATTACCGGGTGATGCTGGAAAAGCGGAAGGACATCGACGCCGTGGTCGTGGCCACACCCGATCACACCCACGCCGTCATCGCGATGGCGGCGATGCAGTTGGGCAAGCACGTGCACGTCCAGAAGCCAATGACGCGCACTGTCTCTGAGGCGCGTGCCCTCACCGAGGCCGCACGACGGTACAAGGTCATCTCGCAGATGGGCAATCAGGGCCACTCAGGCGAAGGGGTCCGCCTCATTCAGGAGTGGATCAACGACGGCGCCATCGGCAACGTGCGCGAAGTCCATAGCTGGACGAACCGTCCCATTTGGGCACAGGGCATGCCGCGGCCGACGCAGACGTCGGCAGTCCCGGCGGGACTCGACTGGGACCTCTGGCTCGGCCCCGCGGCGCCGCGACCCTATCACCGCGTCTATCACCCATTCAGCTGGCGTGCCTGGCAGGATTTCGGATGCGGCTCGCTCGGCGACATGGGCTGCCACATCCTGGATGCGCCCTATAGTGCGCTGAAGCTCGGAGCCCCCACGAGCGTGCTCGGCTACACGTCGAAGTTCGTGATGCAGACGCCCAAGCCCGATGGCACCGTCGAGGAAACACCGGTCGTCTACGACGACAGCTTCCCACCGGCCGCGATCGTCCACTACACCTTCCCTGCCCGCGGCAACATGCCACCGGTCAAGCTCCACTGGTATGACGGCGGCCTGATGCCGGAACGGCCCGAGGAACTCGAGCCCGATCGGCGCATGCAGAGCGGGGGGACGATGTTCGTGGGTGACAAGGGCAAGTTGATGTGCGACTCGGTACTCCGGCAGCCCGCGCCTGATCCCGGAAACGGCGATGACGGCGTACACGCGTCCGGCCAAGACGATCCCCCGTATCACCACGAGCCATCAGCAGGCCTGGGCCGACGCCATCAAGGGCAAGATTCCGCCCCCAGCCGATTTCGATTACGCCGGCCCCTTCACCGAAGCTATTTTGCTCGGCAACGTCGCCGCGCGCTTCCCGGGCCAAAAGCTCGAATGGGACGCGGCCACCATGAAGGTGACGAACTTCCCCGAAGCCAACGAGTTCATTCAGCACCAGTACCCGGAGCGGCTGGTCGCTGTGATCGGGGCTCCTGCTGCCACCGCTGGAGCCCTCGTCAGTTGACACACGCCGGAGCGCGTCTGTGAAGAACCAGGTGCAGCTGATCGCCTACGTCGACCGGCTTTCGGCCGGCGGATTTCGCGACCTCGAGCGGCTTCTGTCTGGCCGGCTCGCGGGGGTGTTCGGTGGCGCCCACCTGCTGCCCTTCTTCACCCCGATCGACGGCGCCGACGCCGGCTTCGACCCGAGCGATCACACGCAGGTCGATGCGCGCCTCGGAACCTGGGACGACGTCAAGGCGCTCGGTGACACGGTCGAACTCGTATCCGACCTGATCGTGAATCACGCGTCGAGCAACTCGCCGCAGTTCGCCGACTGGTCGACCCACGGCGCGGGCTCAGCATACGCCGGTATGTTTCTGACCTACGACCGCGTCTTCCCCGAGGGCGCGACGGAATCCGAGCTGCTCGCGATCTACCGCCCGCGTCCCTCGCTTCCCTTCAGCCTGGCGACGCTGGCGTCTGGCGAGAAGCGGTTGCTGTGGACCACGTTCACGCCGCAACAGGTCGATATCGACGTGCGCCATCCTGAGGCGAACGCCTACCTCGAGTCGATTCTGCGTCAGTTCGCGGCGTCCGGCATTCGGATGATCCGCCTCGATGCCGTTGGCTACGCGATCAAGAAGGCCGGTACCAGCTGTTTCATGATTCCCGAGACATTCGAGTTCATCGCCGAACTCTCAGCGCGGGCGCATCGGCTGGGGATGGAAGTGCTGGTCGAAATCCACAGCCATTACCTGCAGCAGATCGCGATCGCGAAGCAGGTCGACTCGGTCTACGACTTCGCGCTGCCGCCGCTCGTGCTCCACGCGCTCTACGCGTGCGATGCGGCGCCGCTGGCGCGGTGGCTTGCGATCAGTCCGCGCAACGCCGTTACCGTCCTCGACACGCACGACGGGATCGGCGTCATTGACGTCGGCGCTGACGCAACGGGAGCGCCCGGCCTGCTCGAGCCGATGGCGATCGACCACCTCGTGGAGCAGATCCACGCGAAGAGCGCGAATCAGAGCCGGCAGGCCACCGGCGCGGCCGCGAGCAACCTCGATCTCTACCAGGTCAACTGCACCTTCTACGATGCGTTGGGACGCAACGACGACGACTACCTGATCGCGCGGGCGTTGCAGTTCTTCGCCCCGGGCATTCCGCAGGTGTACTACGTCGGCCTGCTGGCCGGCACCAACGACATGGACCTGCTGGCACGCTCCGAGGTCGGTCGCGACATCAACCGCCACTACTACACGTCGGCGGAGATCGATGCGGCGCTTGCGACACCGGTCGTGCAGCGGCAGATCGCCTTGATCCGGTTCCGGAACACCCATCGTGCCTTTGGCGGCGACGCGCAGATCGAGACGCCCGCTGGAGACCGGATCGACATTACCTGGACGGCCGGGCCGGACCGCGCCGTGCTGCGCGTCGACCTGACGGCGCGGACTGCGTGGATCACCGCGACCAACGCGACGGGCAGTGACACGTTCCCGGTTCATGCTCACACCAGCCGGGCAATCACCACACCGGCAGCAGACTGACGAGGCCCGCATGACTGCCATGGCGAAAGACCACCGCAACCTTGCGTTGATCAAGGGCCTGACCTTTCTCATGTTCATGATGTTCGCGATGACGACGGACGCCGTCGGCGTGATCATCCCCGAGGTCATCAAGGAGTTCGACCTCAGCATGACCGCCGCCGGGGCGTTTCACTACACCACGATGACGGCGATCGCCCTGTCGGGCATCCTGCTCGGCCATCTCGCCGACCGCCTCGGGCGCAAGACCACGATCATCGCCGGCCTCTCGCTCTTCGCGGTCAGTTCATTCCTGTTCGCGGCCGGTCACAGCTTCGGGTTCTTCCTCGGGTTGCTCGTCGTCTCGGGCACCGCGATCGGGATCTTCAAGACCGGCGCGCTGGCGCTGGTGGGCGACATCACGACCTCCACACGGGAACACACCTCGACCATGAACACCGTCGAAGGTTATTTCGCGGTGGGCGCGGTGATCGGCCCGGCGATCGTCACCCGGCTCCTGGCCACGGGACTCTCGTGGAAGTGGCTCTACATCATTGCCGCGACGATGTGCGTGCTGCTGATCGTGACGGCGCTGCTCGTGAAGTATCCCGAGACGATCCGCACCACCAATGAGCCGATGGACCTGAAGCGCACCTTCGGCATGATGAAGAGCCCGTATGCCATGGGGTTCTCGCTCGGCATCTTCATGTACGTGGCGGTCGAGTGCGCGATTTACGTCTGGATGCCGACGCTGATGGCCGGTTACACCGGGTCCTTCCCCCTCGTGGCGGCGTACTCGATCTCGATCTTCTTCGTGCTGCGCGCGGCGGGTCGCTTTCTCGGCTCCGCGGTGCTGGCCCGGTACACCTGGACGTCGGTGATGGCGCTCTTCAGCTTCGCCATCCTGGTCTGCTTCATCGGCAGCATCCTGGGCGGACTCGCCTACGCCGCCATCCTCTTACCGCTGTCGGGGCTGTTCATGTCGATGATCTACCCCACGCTCAACTCGAAGGGCATCAGCTGCTTCCCCAAGGCGGAGCACGGTGCGGTCGCGGGCGTCATCCTCTTCTTCACGTGCGGCGCAGCGGCGCTTGGCCCGCTGGCGATGGGTGCGGTCAGCGACATGTTCGGGCACGCGCGGTACGGTTTCGTCCTGGCCGCCGGTTTCGCAGCCCTGTTATTCGTCGGTCTGCTTGTGAACTGGTTGTACGACCCGGCGAAGGAACGTCTGGCACAGGTTGACTCGACGGAGTACGCCCACGTGGAGTCCTGACACGAGACGAAACGGCAATCGGCCGTGAAACAACTGAAACATTGCCGTCGGCCCTGCCGGCGGCGCAGGAGCTCGGACATGAGAACGCGTCACACGTTAGTCGGCGTCGCCCTGCTGGCCATCACCCTGTCGGCACAGCCCCTCTGGGCCCAGAACTCCAAAAGCGGCGGTCTTCGAGCCGGCGCCGCAAAGGTCGACATCACACCGGCCCCCGGCGAGCTGCCCAAGAACTACGAAGGTGTCCACGACCGCATCCACTCGCGCGCGATCGTGGTCGAGAACGGGACGACCGGCGCCGTGCTGATCACCGTCGACGTGGGCGGCCTCTCTGACGATACCTGGCGGAACGTCTCACAGCGCATCGAGAAGGAACTGCGCATTCCGGCCGCCAACGTGCTGATCACGGCTACGCACACCCACTCGGTGCCGCGCCTCGGACCCGATCTCGACGAGAAGATCTTCCAGTCGGCGAAGCAGGCCAAGGAATCGGCGCGGCCCGCCAGGATCGGCTACGGCACCGGCCAGTCGTTCATCAACATCAACCGGAACATCATCGACCCGAAGAAGGGGACCTGGTGGGAGGGTCCGAACTACGAGGGCCCGTCCGACAAGACCGTCGCGGTCGTGACCTTTGAAACCACCGAGGGCCAGCCGATCGCCGTCTACTACAACTTCGCCATGCACGCCGTCGTGCTTGGGCAGCTCGACAAAGTGAGCGGCGACGTACCTGGCGCCGCGTCCAATTACATCGAGGAGGCGTTCGACAACAAGATCGTCGCCGTCTGGTCGACGGGCGCGGCCGGCGACCAGAACCCGATCTTCTTCCAGCAGACCTACGACCTCCGCGAGATCCGGGTCAAGGACTACGCGACGCGCGGTGAGGACATCAGCAACGCCATGCCTCCGGGCGGGCAGGGTCTGAACAAGCAGGATCCCACCGTGAAGCGGTTGATGGACCAGCAGAAGCAGTTGGCGGCGTCGATGGGCCAGTTCCTCGGCGAAGAAGTGCGCCGCGTCATGCGGGAAATCGACCGCACGTCGACGGACGCTTCGATTTACGCCAGCGCAAAGACCGTCACCTGCCCGGGACGTGAACGGACGAACAAGGGGCGGGCCGGCATCGCGGGCACCTACAAGGAGGGTCCCGACGTCAACATCCGCTTGAGCCTGCTCGTCATCGATGACATCGCGATCGGCGGCGTCAACGCGGAGATCTTCAACTTGATCGCCCAGCGCTTCAAGCGGGAGTCACCAATGGCTCGGACCATGATGGCGACGATCACGAACGGCCGCGCCAACTCCGGCTACATCCCGAATGACGCCGCGTTCGGCTACCACACGTTCGAGGTGTTGTCCTCGCGCCTGCAGCAGGGATGCGCCGAGACGGCGATTGTCGATGGCCTGATCGACCTGATGGAGGGCGCAGGGAAGAAATAGCCGGCACGCCCGCCGGTTTGGAGGGGACCGCCCGCACTCAGCGGGCGGTCGGATGTGACTAGCGAATTACGGTCTTGAGCGCTGCCGAGACGAGCGGCGTCATCACCGCGTAGCCGGCCGGCGTCGGATGCACGCCATCGTTCGACAAACCATCACGCAGCATTCCGTCCGCATCGACCAGCGCGGAGTGGTAGTCCAGGTAAGTGAAGCCAGCGGTCTTCGCGTAGTCGCGCATCCAGGCGTTCAACTGCGCGATGTCCGACGGCGGCCGCATCTCCGAGTTCAGTCGACGCGGTATGGGCGCGCGTAAGCCCTGGGGTTGGGGGGGGCCGCCACGACCGGTCACCGCTCCGGCAGGACGCACCGGCGTGTCGTCGGTCGGCAGGATCGCGGCGAGCACGACCTTGATCCCATTCGCTGCCGCCAGCTGCGCCATCGCCTGCAGGTTCGACTTGACCATCTCGGCCGTCACTGTGCCCGTGGCCCGTGAAATATCGTTCGTACCCGCGAGGATCACCACCGCGGCAGGCTTGAGTGCGATGACGTCCGGGAACATGCGCACGAGCATCTGTGATGTCGTCTGTCCTGAGATGCCACGATTCACGTACGGCTGGCCCGGAAACGACTCGGCGAGGGCCCAGAGTTCGGTGATCGAGTCGCCCATGAACACGACACGCCCCGGGTCGGGCGCCTGCTTCCTGAGCTGTTCGTTTTCGATGTGGTAGCGACTGAGCTGATTCCAATCCTGGAGCTGGTCGGCCAGATTGCGGATGTTCAGTGACTGACAGCAGGCGTGTCGCACCGGTTCGTACTCGGAGACGAGCTGCGCCCACGCCGACGTGGGCAGCGCCACACCGGCAACGAAGACTAGCGGCGCCAGGTATTTCATCATCCCTCCCGGATCCGGACACCGATCTGGGCCGGCCACCGCCGTGGCGTGTGCCACGGCGGTCGACCGACCGGTGGGGACCGCTAGAATTTGTAGGCTACGTTGAACTGCAGGGTTCTGGCGCCCTGCGTCCCGGTGACCTGCCCGAACTGTGCGCCCGACGAGATGTTCGTATTGGGGTCGTTCCAGCGCACGAAGTTGAAGGGGTTCAGCGCATCGAGGCCGACGTCGAGCCTGTGATTGCCGATGTTGAAGGTCCGCGCCAGTGAGAGCGCCTCGGACTTCTGGGCGAAGCCTCGCACGTAGCCCAGAGGTCCTTCGGTGTCTCCCAGCGAGAACGCCGCCGGCGCCACGAATGCCCCTGAATTCAGGTATCGGTCGGTGGCCGGATCGAACCCGGATTGCTCATCCTTGTAAACGTCCACACCCTCGACCCGGTTCGCGTACTTGATCGAGTAGCCGAGCGGTCCCAGGTTGTTCGATGCGGTGATGGTGAGGGCGGAGCCGGACTGGTAGCGCAGGGCACCCGCGAATCGCCATCCCGACACGATCGCCGAAACGATGCCCGAATCATCCGACAGGAATGCCTTGCCCCGGCCGAACGGTAACTCGTAGCTCCAGCTGAGCGAGAAGATGTGCGGCGGTGTCCCCGGGTCGAGACCGAGTGGCAGCTCGCCGGGTACTGGACCGTGTAGTTCGTGTTACTCCGGTTCCGCATGTAGGTGTAGAAGGACACCATCGACAAGCCATTCGTCAGGCGCTGCGTGGCCTTGATCTGGAACGAGTCGTATTGTGCCTTGCCCTCCATCAGGCGAGTCGAGTTCGCCGTGACGGACGTGTACTGCGGGAACGGTTTGAGCGAGGCCGCGACCGTGTTCGCGCCCAGCTGGTTGGCGAATCCTGGGAACGGCTCCCGGAATCCAGCGGCCTGGGCTGCTGCCGAGTTGATCGGCTGGAACAACAGGTTGCCGAGCGACAGGTACTCGATCGGCACGTAGTTGATCTGCGTGTTGTTCCCCGACAGCCCGAGATGCGAGGACCGGCTGCCGACGTACAACAGGTCCATGGTCAGGCCACGGCCGATTTCACGCGCCACGCCCGCCGTGTAGCTCTGGACGAGTGGGAGGCGTGCGGCGTCCGGAGTGGTAAAGGTGACGGCCTGCCCGTTCGCGAAGGACGGATTGAGATCCGGGGGATAGTTGAACGCCTGGGGGAACGGCTGTGTGTTCCAGTTGAAAACTGGAGTGTAGTTGTTGGCCGACGAGAAGCTCGGGCTCGCCTGGTATCCGAGGGGGGTAATGCTGTTCTGGTTGCCGGTCCCGCCGTAGTAGAGCCCCCACGACGCGCGCAGGTTGGTCTTTGGGTTCAGCATGTAGCCGATCCCCAACCGGGGGCCGATTCCTCCCAGCCAGTTGTCCTGGAAACTTGAACCGTACTGGTCGGGATTGATGGACGCGAACGCCAGCGCACCCGGGAGGTTGGCCGCACCGGGGTTCGGGATGTCGGACAGGAACGTGCTGACCTGGTCGTCGGCCTCGCGGTAGGGTGGCTGGTAGTCCCAGCGCACGCCGTATGAGAGCGTCAGGTTCGGAGTCGCGCGCCATTCGTCCTGGACGAACAGCGCGTATCGGTCGAGCGTCAGACGGGTTTCCACGGGAATCACCGTGCTCGTCGACGACACATCGCCGAGGAGGAAACTGGCGAACGAGTTACCCCAGGAGCCGAACGACGGCGAGTTGGGCTGGCTGGTCGTGAAGGCAGTGAAATTGAACGTGCCGGCGCGGCCGCCGCTGAAGAACCGGTCGACATTCATCTGCCCGATCTCACCGCCGAACTTTATGGTGTGCTTGCCGAGCGACCAGGTCGTGCTCTGCGTGATGCCCCAGCCGAAGTCCTGCCAGTCTTCGTCGTACGCGCGCCCGAGATTGGCGGGAGACGCCGTGCCGCCGCTGTAGTTGATCGACGGGAACGCACCATCATCATCGGGCATCCCGGTGATGCCGAGCGTGTCATTCCAACCCTGGCCCGCGGTCTTGTTCGCACCACGATTGATGTAGCGGTCGAGCGAGAAGGTGACGTGATTGATGAGGTTCGACTTGATCACGTAGTCGTGATTGACACGAAACTTCCAGCTGTTCGCGATCTGATCGAATGTGTTGTCGATCGGGTTCACCTGGGGCTCGCCCCATTCGGGGTAGGGCCCCATGCCGTTCGACCAGATCACGCGGTGCCTGATCTGCGCCTGGTACATCACGGACAGGCGCTGTGAGGAGGTCAGGTTGTGATCGACCTTCGCGATCGGCGTGTAGATGTCGTAGTACGGCCACGTCGGGGAGCTGCGGTTCCGGAAGTTGGCGTTGTTGCCGGGCAGATCAGGGGTCGGCAAATAGCCGATGATTTCACGCGCACCCTGGCTGATTCGGTTGGAGGGAATCTGGTTGTTGGCAAACTGATCGCGGACGAAGCCCCCGTTGCCGTCCGGTCGGGTCGTCAACGGATCGAAGATCGGGATCTGCTGTCCCTGCGCGTTGACGAGGCCGCTGAAGTCGCCTCGCTTGAACGCCTCGGTGGGCACGGTGATGAGGTTGCCCGACGACCCCACGCGTGAGTAGAAGATGCCCATGCTGCCGAAGAAGAACGTTTTGTTGCGGCCGTTGTAGCCGGGGAGTACGACCGGCCCGCCCATCGTGAAGCCGCCCTCGTGCTGTTTGTAGTCCGTCTTCTCGGCCTGGAAGAAGGTCCGGGCGTTCATCGCGTCGGTGCCGTAGTGATCGAAGATGCTGCCCGAGAACTTGTTCGTGCCGGACTTGATGGTGACGTTGCTGAACCAGATCCCGAATCCGCCGTACTCGGCATTGAACCCGTTGGACACGACGCTGAATTCTCCGACCTGCTCGAGCGAGGGACCGTTTTCCGCAAGCGACCCACGCGAGATCGCCTGGCTCGCCCTGCCACCGTCCACGAAGACCTCGGTCTCTCCGACGTTGGCGCCGTTTGCCCGCGGATTAAAGGTCGTCCCCCCGGTGAAGCCGGGGAGGTTCACCAGGAAGCCGGTGATATCGCGCTTATTGCCGCCGACGATGACGGGAAGCTCTTCGACCAGCTTTTGCGACAACTCGGTCGTATTGGTAATCGTCCCAGAGTCGAGCGCAGACGCACTGACCGCGACAGACTCGGTGACCCCCGCCGGGCTCAGTACCAGGTCCACACGGATCTGGACGCCGGATCGCAGATTGATATTGTCGGCGGTCGCTGGTCCGAAGCCATCCTTCGTGACGAGCACCAGGTAGTCACCGAGAGGCAGGTTGGGTGCGGTGAAGAGCCCAACATCGTTGGTCACGATCGAGGTGACCGTGTTGGTGGCGAGGTGCCGGATCTCCACCTTGGCGCCAGGCACGACGCCGCCGCTCGGATCCTTCACGGTTCCCTGGAGGGTGCCGCGGTCGCTCTGCGCGAATGCGATGGTCGCGCTCATGAGAGTGATCAAGAGGGCGCCGCCCACGAGTATCCGCAGTCTTCTGACGCTCGTCGTAAAACTACACATCGCCCTGCCTCCCGCGCGCTGCTCGCTGCGCCTGGAACCTGCTGGGTGAAGCCCCGCAGGCAAATCTGACGTTACAACAGGAGAGCGTATCGGCTCTCGAGGACCAATCTTCGCGCTACAAGAACATAGACCGCGGTATAGATCAATACAAAAATGTTGTACTGACAGCTTTATGAGCGCCGCGCAACGCTCGAGCCGAGGGCTCGGTGTGTCCGCGGGTCACTTGAACAGTAACGGCAGGGTGTCGCGCAGGTTGTGCCGCCAGACGCTCCACACGTGCCCGCCTTCGGTTTCCCGGTAGGTCAGATCCACGCCGCGCAGCCGGACAGCTGCCGCGAATTCCTGGTTTGCCTTGAACAGGAAGTCCTGCCGACCGCACGACAACCACACCAGGCGGAACGACCGCGACGACGGTGCTCCGGCCTCCGGGAGGACGTCCGCCATATCGAGGAACTGTCCGCCCACCGCGGCACTGAAGCCGAGGACGTAGCTGAAGACTTTCGGATTGGCCAGACCGATGCTCAGGGCCTGGCCGCCGCCCATCGACAGGCCGGCAATCGCGCGATGCTCAGGCCCCTTCTTCGCGCGGTACTTGCGCTCGATCAGCGGAACGACGTCCTCGAGCAGGTCGCGGGGAAAGCGCGGCGAGAACATCGACGTCTCGCCCCCGAGGCGGACGAGCGGCCCGACGTTCGCGCCCTGCAAGGCGTGGCCCTGCGGCATCACGACGATCATCGGTGCGACACGGCCTTCGGCAATGCCGTTATCAAGGATGATGTTGGCGCGGCCGTTCATCACCCAGCCGTTCTGCGCCTCGCCGTTGCCGTGCAGCAGGTACAGCACCGGGTAGCTGTCGCGGGATTGGTCGTAGCCCGGGGGCGTGTAGATCCACAGCCATCGCGTCACCCCCATCGCGGCCGACTCGTAGAGCACCATCCGCACGTCGCCGTGCGGTACCCGTCGGGAGTCGTAGAAGGCCGGTTCGTCGCCGGGCACCTGCACGAAGCTCGACATCGCGGCGCCCGGGGGCGTCGGCTTGACCGCCGGATTCGAGGGATCGACAACGTCGACGCCGTGCACGCGGAAGTTGTAACTCCAGATCTCCGGTGCGAGCGGCGCCAAGGTGATCGTCCACAGCCCCTCGGCGTCCTTCGCCATCGGCTGCGGGCCGCGGCCCTGGGTGATCTCGCCCACCACCTGCACCACGGTGGCCTGAGGCGCGCGGAACCGCAGCGTCACGCTCCGGTCGGCATGGACCTCTGGCGAAACGAGCGCCGTCACGGGCGTCGACATCCGCCTTGGCGCCGGCGGTGTCGCACCCGGCGGTTGCACGGGTGCCTGAGCGAGGGCAGACGACTCGAGTGCGAGCACAGCGATCGACAATGCGCCAATCCAGCGCAGCGGCATGGCTCCTCCTTGGATCTTCCCGGTCATCGGGCGAACAGCGCGAGATCGAACGCGGCGGCCATCGCTTCGTTGCCGCGATCGTTCGGATGAATGTGGTCGCCGGGGTCGAACTCCGCCTTCATCCGCGCCGGCCGCGCGGGATCGCGAATCGCGGCATCAAAGTCAACGACTGCATCGAAGCGGCCGCTGGTGCGGATCCACGTGTTCACTGCCTGGCGTATCTCCTCACCCTGGGCCGTCGCGGTGGTCTGCCCCTCCTGCGGGGTGATCGTGGCGCCGACGATCCGAATGCCGTGCGCCCGGCATCGCGCGATGATCTGTTCGTAACCGGCGATGAGTTCCTCCGGGGTCAGCGGCGTCGTGCCGGGACGACTACGGAAATTGATGTCGTTGATACCGGCGAGCAGTACCACCCAGCGCACGCCCGGCCGGGCGAGAATGTCGCGGTCGAAGCGGGCCAGCATGCTCACGCCGGCGCCGTTGCGAAGCAGCTGGTTGCCCGAAATACCCTGGTTGACGACGCCGACGTGCTGTGTCCGCTTGTCTGTCGCCAGTCGCTTCGCGAGCAGCGTCGGCCACGCGAGGTTGGCATCCACGGTGGTCGCCCAGCCATCGGTAATCGAGTCGCCAAGGGTGGCGATGGTGTACGCCTCGGGCGCGGCCACGACGTCGAGGCTCGAGAGCCAGAAGTACGAGACGAACGTCTCGGCGTCTGACGGCAATCGACGGCGCCGCGGTCAGGTTACCTTTCGCGACGTAGGTGGTGCGGATCGCATGGCGGTGGATCGCCGGCGATCCGGTGTCGTTCGGGACGTAGAGCGAGATCGCGACGTCGGTCAGCGGGGCCACGGCGAGGTCGACCGGGTCGCTCAACACCAGCGTGCCAGGGGCCACGGTGACCGACGTGCGGCCGGAGAACGTGAGTGCCCGGCTGGTAGCGGCATCGATGGCCGAGCCCCCCTTCGCGAGGGCCATGTGCGCGGCCCCCACCTCGAGCGGTTCAGCGTTCAGCATCTGCGACAGCGCGATGCGGACCCGTTGTCCGCCGAGACTCGTGCGCACGACCATGCGAATCGTCTGGTCGGCGAAGCTCGTGGGTATGGGCGGCGCGGGGACGATCGGCGGCGGCGGTGTGGGCCGAGGCGCTGCCGGCGCGGCGGGCGGGGCCGGGGTAGCGCCGGGTGCACCGGCAGCTGCACCGGGAGGCGGACCGCCTGGCCGTCCGAGGTTCATGGGTACGAGGAGCTGTGCAGTTGCCCAGCTCGCCACCCAGTGCTCGCGCGCGGCGGCCCCACGTGTCGCGCGCTGCGCCGATGCGATATCCGTGGCCGCCAGCGCCGCGCACACCGCGAACACGATCCAGGCGTATCGGGCGCGGACGCCCGCGGGCCTGGGCGGGAATGACGAGGTGCTGTTCATCGAGTGTCTCCTCTGAAAATGCCAAGATCAAAACGCGCGGGCCCGAGCGTCCACGCGGTGAGCCCCTCAACCCGCGGCTGAATCGGCGCCGAGGGCGGGGGCGGGCCGAAAAGGCCTTCGCGGCGGACCTGCGGGTCAGCCGCGACCGCAACGCCAAGGTCGCCGGGGGCAGCGGCGATGGTCCCGTAGATGGCCGCCTCGCCGTCGTTGGCGTAGACCTCGAACACGCGCTTGTCGAGGAACACGCGCAGCGAGTGTCGCGCGCGTCCGCGGCTGAGCGGCGCGCGCAGGTCCCCAACGGCGAGGACGCCCGACGGCAGGATCCGGATCTTCGTCGCGGACGCGCCGTCGGCGCTGCGTCTGACATCGAAGCCCACGCCGGCCGTCGTGTTGCCCGTCACGATCTCGGCGGCCAGCTCGAGACAATCACCGGTGATCCCCTCGAGGACAGTGGGCTGGCCCGGCGTGGGCGTGATGGGCGGCCGCGTTTCCTGCGTGCCCCGCAGCGACGCGAACGCAGGTGCCGGTTGCTGCCGCACGAACCCGTCGGCATCGAGCGACAACACCCGTGGCATGACCATCACCCCGCTCCACCCCTTCTCGGGCGCGGTCCGCGTGCGGCCCCACAACCACAGGATCGTGCGTCCCGTGTCGTCGACTGAGATGTTGCTGGCGTACGCGTCCCCCGGATCGATCACGCCCTGCGTCTCGGGCACGAATGCCGGCTTGGCGAGGTCGAGGGTACCGACGAAATACTGGACCGGCCGGTGCGACGACACGAGCAGCACCCACTTGTCCCCAAGGGGAAAGAGATTCGGGCACTCGATGTTGAAGTACTGCCGGTCGCGCTGCTGGTAGACGACCCCCACGTAGCGCCAGTCGGTCAGATCGGCGTTCGCGGCTTTGTACAGGAACACGGCGCCGCCCCCGCCGCGCCCATTGTTAATGTTGCCGCCGCACACCATGTAGGTGTCGCGTCCCTGCGTGAAGAGGAACGGATCGCGCCACTGCGCCGGGGTGAGCGCGCCGTGCGCCTTCACGGTGAGGATGGGGTTCCGCGCCGGCCGGTCCCAGCCAATCAGGTCGTCGTCTTTCGCGGTGGCGATCCACTGCTCCGGGAACTCGTGGCCGATGCTCGTGTAGAAGAGGAGCGGTCGTCCATCGGGGCCGAGTGTCGCGCCGCCGGAGTAGATCGCGCGTTCACCGCGCGACGTGAGCGGCCACAGCGCGATCGGCAGGTGCTCCCAGTGGACGAGATCGCGGCTGCGGGCGTGGCCCCAGTGCTGGTTGCCGCCGCGCGGCTCGGCCGGATTGAGCTGGTAGAAGAGGTGATGCCAGCCCTTGTAGTAGATCGTGCCGTTGGGATCGTTCGTCCAGTTCGCCGGTGGACGAAAGTGATAAACCGGACGCTCGGGATCGCGGGACGCGAGCGCGACGGCGGCGCGGAGCGATGCCGTCGCCGCCGTCGGGTCGTCGGCCCCCTGCCGGGCCAGTGCGGGCCATGCAACGGACAAGGCCGCTCCTCCCGCGAGGAACTCGCGCCGGTTCATGGCTGGCATGTCTGCTCTCCGGAACTTAGCCTTCGAGGATCTTCCGGCAGTAGTCCAGGCACCGCTTCAGTTCGACTGCCGGTCCATCCGGCCCGACGTACTCGATGCACACCGGCATGTCGTACTTCTCATCCCGGACGAGCGTCAGGACTTCGCGCAAGGGAGTCTCGCCCTGGCCGAACGGCTGCTCGCGGCCCCGGTTGCTCATCCGATCCTTGACGTGAATGTTCGTAATGCGGCGGTGGTGCGCACGGAGGTAGGCCACCGGATCGTTCCCGGTCGCGAAGAAGTGACCGACGTCGAGGTTGACCCAGATCTTCGGTGACAGCGCCATGCCCTTCTCGAACTCCTCGGGCCCCTCATTGTGGTTGTGCAGAGCGACGACCACGCCGTGCTTCTCGGCCAGCGGCGCAACCCGCGGCATGACCGAGAGCGGCGACGATGCGGTGATGATGCTCGTGCCGAGCGCCTTCGTCATCAGCATCCCGCGTTCGATCTCCGCGTCGGTGTAGCTGTCGTTGAAACTGAGGTTGTAGGAGAAGAGAATCAGTCCCGCGCGATCGAACTGCGCCTTCACGTCGCGAAACTTCGCCAGGTCGACACTCAGGCGCCACGCCCGCAGCGCCTCGCGGACCGCGGGGTCCATGCCTCGACCCGCCGGGCGCGCCGCCGGCGCCGCGGGTGTTCCCGCAGCGGCCGGCGTTGCCGGAGTCGGGGGCGTTCCGGTACCGGGAGGCGGTCCCGGCGGCGCACCGGCAGGCGGCGCACCGGCGGGCCGCGCCCACGGGCCCGGCCGGCCGGCCCCGGGCAGTTGGATGCCGGGCGCACCGAGCAGGTTCTCGATGTGCTCCGACATGATGTCGATCTCGGTCAGGCCGAGCCCCTGCATCGTCTTGAAGATGTCGGGCAGCGCGAGGCCACTGAAGGAGAAGCTCGCGGACTGCAACGCCATCCGCACGCCCCGAATCCGCGCGGGCTGCTGGCCGGCGCCCGCCCACACGCTGGCTGGCGAGGCAAACGGCATGGCGGCCGCAGTGGCAAGAGACGCTTTCAGCAGGTCACGGCGAGTCAGCATGGTCGTTATTCCTTCCCGCGAGTCGCCGGGTTCCGCGACGCCATCGCCGGCCCGGGCTTGTAATCAGGATCGGTGATGCGCCAGATGTCATGGAACATCGACATCTGGTGATAGGCGCCCCATTCGGGACCGTCGACCGAGCCCTTGTAGAAGGCCCGTTCGCCGCGTTCGGCGCGCGGCTGCCCATGCACGTAGTCGGCGAACCAGCCGCCGTCCTTGGGATCGAAGTACTCGCGCTTGAGGAACTCGAGGGTCTTGTGGTGGTAGCGCCACAGCTCGGACCGCCCGTGGAGGATGGCGTAATTCGCCGTCGCCTTCACGACCTCGGACTGCGGCCACCACAGCATTCGCGAAGGCTTGCCGTCGGCGCCGACGCCGCCAAGCCCGCCGATCTCCTCGTTGTAGCTCTTCAAACCGAGGTCGAGGCTGCGGCTTCCGAGCTCGATGAACTTCGGATCGGCGCCCAGTTCGACGGCTCGACTGAGCAGCGACGCCCACTCGAAGAGGTGCCCGGGATTGCCGCTCGGGTTTCCGACGGGCTTCCACTCTTCGTCGTACGACTCGGGCAGATAGCCGATCTTGTAGTCGTACAGCCGCTCGATCGCCTTCAGCTCCTGCGCGATCTGGTACCAGACCTCCTCGGATTTCGTGGTGTCGTAGAGCGAGAGCAGCGCCTCGAAGGCGTGAAGGTTGATGCGATAGCGACGCGCCGGGCCGCCCGGAGCAGCCCCCGGCGGTCCAGGCGGCGGCGCAGCGGCACCGGGTGCTGCCGCGGCACCAGGTGCTCCGGGTGCTGCAGGTGCTCCAGGTGCTCCAGGTCCACCCCGGCCCGGCCCTCCGAACCCTCCGGGCGCACGCAGCATGAAATCGCGCCTGTAGTTTCCGGTGCCGATAAACGGCCCCTCGCGCATCTTGTCGCGCATCTCGCGGAAGAACACCATCGCTGCATCGGTGTAGCGGCGGTCGCCGGTCACGCGCCCCGCTTCGGCGAGCGAGAAGATCGCGAAGCTGCTGAAGCCCGTCTTGTTGTCGTTGATGATTTCGTGGTTCGGACCGACGCGATCGTAGTAGCCGCCGAATTCGGGGTCCCGCATCTTCATCAGGAAGTCCATGCCGCGCGTGAGCGCGGCCTTGTACTCAGGGGATGGCGCCATCTCATACGCCACCGCCATGCTGTACAACTGACGACCCTGGCCGTTGATGCTGGCCTCACGCTGGGTGCCCCAGGGTTTCCACTGGCGATCGAGGTTCTCCTGAATGAAGCCATTCGGCTCCACGGAGTGCTTGAACCAGTAGTCCATCAGGCCCCCGATCGCCGCCTTCGTCATCCAGGCTCGATCGATGTTCTTGCGAATCTCGGCGGGTGGCGGCCGCTTCAGCCAGGCGGCTGGCGAGGCAGGCTTCGTGCCTCCTCCTTGTGGTTCAACTCGGGCACCGAGGACCGCGGCACCCGTGGTCATGACGACAGCGCAGGCCCAGATCTTGGTACGTCTCGTCATGGGGATCCTTCCGAGCGAGTATCTACAGCGTTGTCGAGCGTGGTGTCGGTGGCATCCCAGAAGCAAGGCGCCACGACGGATGTTGTATATGCCAGTAATCGACGCAGTGTCAAGACATCAACGCATAGATGCATGACAGCATCTGACAATAAGTCTTGACAGGTACGGCAGCTTTCGACGTTATAATTTGCGCGTCAGCTCCAACTTCACAGGCACCAAATCGGCCACGGCCGCACAAACGCTGAGGAATCCCATGAAAATGCTGATCGGTGGCGAACGTGTCGACGCGGCGACGGGTCAGACCTATGTCGTGCGCAACCCGGCCACGGGCGCGGAGATCGATAGCGTCCCTCGGGGCGGCGCGGCCGATGTTCAGAAGGCGCTCGAGTTCGCCCGGAAGGGCCAGAGCATCATGGCGGCGCTGCCCGCCCATCGCCGCAGCGAGATCCTGCGCCGCACTGCCGATCTGATCGGCGCGGAGCTCGAGACACTGGCCCAGCTCCTCACGAGCGAGAATGGCAAGACCATCCGCCAGTGCCGCGCCGAGCTGGTCACCACGCAGCGCCTGTTCGTGGATTTCGCCGAGGAAGCGAAGCGGATCCGCGGCAGCTACCTGCCGATGGACGGCGTCCCGGGGCTCGAGCGCATGCTCGCCTACACCGTCAGACAGCCGGTCGGCATCGTTGTCGGGATCATCCCGTTCAACTACCCTGCTGAACTTTTCGCCCACAAGATCCCCGGCGCGATCGCGGCCGGGGCCTCGGTCATCGTCAAGCTGCCCGAGCAGTGTCCTCTTACCGTCCTGCGCATCGGCGAGTTGCTGCTCGAGGCCGGCCTGCCGCCCGAAGGCATGCAGATGATCACAGGGTTCCCCGCGGATCTCGGCGACGAGCTGATCACGAACCCCGATATCGGGTTGATCAGCTTTACCGGCAGCGCCGCGGTGGCCAAAGCAATCGCGGCTAAGGCCGCGCCCACGCTGAAGCGGCTCGCGTTCGAGCTGGGCGGGACCGACGCCATGATCGTGCTCGAGGATGCCGACCTTGATGCCGCAGCCGAAGCGGTCGTGCAGGGACGCCTGACCAACGGCGCCGGCCAGATCTGCTGCGCGGTCAAGCGGGTCATGGTCCAGGACAGCGTCTACGACTCCTTCCTCGAGAAGCTTCTCGCGCAGTCGGCCGCCATCAAGATGGGTGACCCGGTGAGCGAAGAGACCGACCTCGGCCCCCTCATCAGCGATGAGGCCGCAAAACGTGCCCTGGGACAGGTCGACGCCTCGCTCGCCATGGGCGCCCGGTGCCTGACTGGAGGCCGGCGGGGCACGGGCAACTTCTTTGAGCCCACGGTGATGGTCGACGTCACGTCAGACATGCCGGTCATGAAAGACGAAGTGTTCGCCCCGGTGGCGCCCGTCTGCCGCTTCGCGGACGTGGACGAGGCGATCGCGATGGCGAACGACTCGATCTACGGACTCCAGGCGACGGTCTTCTCGTCGAACATCAGCAACGCGCTTCGAGTGGCCCACCGGCTCGAAGTCGGGGGCGTGGTCATCAACGGCGCGGGCGCATTCCGCCCTGGAAACGTGCCCTTCGGAGGATCGAAGCAAAGCGGCATCGGCCGCGAAAGCATCGTCGACACCGTGCTCGAGATGACCGAAGCAAAGACCATCGTCATCAACAACGCCCTCTGAACCTGGCCGGTATCGCAGTCGCGTCCGGCGCCAACGGCCATCGTTGAACGCTACCTGCAGGAGTGTCTTCTTGGAATTGATGGCTCTCGTCGCGGCACTCGGAGGCGGTGCGTTCGGCGCCGCGCTTGGCGCAGTGCCCGTTTTCATCCTTACCGGCCTTGTCGCGCTGGTGGGTGCCGCGGCCGCCATGGCGGGGCATCCCGAACTCCTGCAGGCGGCGTTCGGCCCGGTCCTCGGGCCGCACGTTTCATTCGGCGGCGCGGTGGCGGCGGCCGCTTACGCAGGCTCCCGCACCCTGAGCAGCGGGCGCGACATCGGCTCGCCGCTCATGCCCCTGGGCAGGCTCGACGTCCTTGCGGTCGGCGGTTTGTTCGGCGGTATCGGGTATCTGATCAACTGGGGCTTCGCTGCGACCGGCGCGGCCGCGTGGACCGACTCGATCGCCGCCACGGTGGTGATCACGGGCCTCGCGGCCCGCCTTCTGTTCGGCCGCACAGGCCCCTTCGGCCGGGTGCAGACGCCGAACGGCCGCCTCTTCCATCCCGACGCCTCGGCCAATTGGCTGCCCTGGCAGCAGGAATGGCGTGACGTCGTGTTCATCGGTGCGGCGGTGGGCCTGTTCGCGGCCTTCCTCTGTGCCGGGAGCGGCCTCGGCCCCGGAAAGGAAACCCTCGGGTTCGCGATTTCGACCGTCACGCTCGTGTTCCTCGTGACCGGGAGCAAGATCCCGGTCACGCATCACATCTCGATGACCGCGTCACTCGCCGTGGTGCACGGCGGCGGCGTGCTGACAGGTGCGGTCGTGGGCATCATCGGTGCTGTCGTGGGCGAGGTGGCGTCGCGCGTGTTCCTCATCCACGGCGACACGCACATCGACCCGCCGGCGGCCGCGATCGCCATCGTCGCCACCGTCCTGATCGGGTTGCGAGCCGCTGGCGTAGTGCTTCCGCCGTTCTGAGCGTTCGACACGGCCGCAGGTTTCAAACGCCGCTGGCCACTCCGCGGGCCGGCTCCTTCAGGTCCGCTCGAGCGCGTGCGAAACGCTTTCGAGAGAGCGCCCGCGCGTCTCGACCATCATGAAGACCACGAACAGCAATTGCAGAACCATCATCGCGAAGAAGCCCAGGAAAATCGTCGCCGGCGCCAGTGATGACATCAGCACGGGCATGACCAGCGTCAGCGCCGCGGCCAGCACCCAGTGCGTGGCACTGCCCAGCGCCTGGCCGCGCGCGCGCGCCGCGTTCGGGAAGATCTCGCTGATGTAGACCCAGATCACCGTGCCCTGGCCGATGGCGTGCGCCGCGATGAACAGGAAGATGAACGCGGGCACCGCGCCGTAATGCCCGGTCGCGAATCCCCACGCCACCGCGCCGAGCGACACGAGGTAGCCGAACGATCCAATCAGCATCAGCGCCCGGCGCCCCATGCGATCGATCAGGGCGATGCCGACAAACGTGAAGATGACGTTCGTCACGCCCACACCAACGCTGGCCAGCAGTGCGCCCCGCTGTCCCGTTCCGGCCATCTCGAAGATCCGCGGCGCGAAGTAAATGATCGCGTTGATGCCGGAGAGTTGATTGAAGAGCGCGATCAGGAAGGCCAGCGCGATCGGGCGCGAGAAGCGTCGCGAGAGGAAGTCGGCGAGGGTAATGCGCGGCTGCTCGACGCTCACGGCCGCGAGGATGGCGTCGGCGTTGGCGGGATCCGATCGGCGCAGAATGGCGCGCGCCTCCTCCACACGCCCCCGATTCACCGCCAGCCAGCGCGGGCTTTCCGGGATGTAGACCGAGGCGATGAGGTACAGGGCGGCAGGGACCGTCTGGACCCCGAGCATGTACCGCCAGCTGTGCTCGCCAAGGCCGCCGAGCAGCCAGTTCGAGACGAACGCCACCAGGATGCCCGCGACGATGTTTAGCTGGAACAGGGCCACGAGCCGTCCGCGCGTCTCAGGCGGCGCGATCTCGCTGATGTAGGCCGGCGTGGTGACCGACGACATCCCGATGCCCAGGCCGCCGATGAAGCGGAACACCATGAACGAGATGGGATCCCAGGCAAACGCGCTGCCGATCGCCGACACCGCGTAGAGCACGCCGATGCCAATCAGGGTCGGACGCCGCCCGTAGCGATCCGAGGGAATCGCCCCCCCCAACGCCCCGAGGACCGTGCCCCACAGCGCCGACGAGATGGCGAGGCCATGCAGCGTGTCGTTCATCTGCCACAGGCGTTGGACCGCCTGTTCGGCGCCTGAAATCACAGCCGTGTCGAAGCCGAACAGAAACCCGGCGAGTGCGGCGGTGATCGACCAGAACCAGGCGACGCTGCCACCCATTTATCGCTCCTTCGTAGCTCGCGCGTCCATGCGGCCACGGGTGCGAACTATGAGTACTCCGCCACCTACTTGTCAATAGGCAGACAATACAAATCCGCGTAACTGGTCATGTGGTATAAGGGATCCAATGACGAAGCGTACCCTTGCAGGCTCTCTGTTGCTCACCGTGGCCCTGGCACCGATTGGTGCGCAGTCCGATCCAGGCAAGGAAGAGCTGAAGCTCAAGCTTCCCAAGCCTATGTTCGTGGGCACCCCCACCAACATCCGCAGTCCCAACCTCGAGAAAGTCACCGGCAAGCCGCGCGCGCCGTTCTTCGTCCCGAAAGGCACGGTGCTCCTGTCGGCGAAGAAGAAGGTGACCTCGAGCGACATGCAACCGGTGATCGGAGAACTCGACATGATCACTGACGGCGAGAAGGGTGGCGGTGAAGGGTCCTTCGTCGAACTCGGGCCGACCCCGCACTGGGTGCAGATCGACCTCGGCGCCCCGCGCGCGCTCTACGCCATCATGGCGTGGCATTACCACAGCCAGGCGCGTGTGTATCGCGACGTCATCGTCCAGGTCTCCGACGATCCGGCCTTCAAGAGCGGCGTGACCACGGTGTTCAATAACGACCACGACAACTCAGCGAAGCTCGGGGTGGGGATGGACAAGGAGTACATCGAGGTCGCCGAGGGCAAGCTGTTTGATCCGAAAGGTGCGAAGGGCCGGTACGTTCGCCTCTATTCGAACGGCAACACCACGAACGACCTGACCCACTACGTCGAAGTCGAGGTCTTCGGCTCGCCGAAATGACGCGTGCGGGCGCTGGCGCCCTCGTCGTGATTGCACTCGCGGCCGGGCTGGCCTTGCGTGTCGCCCGGCTCGATCTTCAGCCGATGCACAACGACGAAGCCAACCAGGCGGTCAAGTTCGGCGCGCTCCTCGAACGCGGCGAGTACCGTTACGACGCTCACGACCACCACGGACCGACGCTCTACTACCTGTCGCTCCCGGCGGCGTGGATGCGCGGCCAGACCACGTTTGCATCCCTCGATGAGTACACACTCCGCGGCGTAACGGCGGCGTTCGGGGCGGCGACGATTCTGCTGCTGCCACTCCTCTCGCCCGGCGTCGGCCGCACGGCGGTTGTGGCGGGCGCGTTCCTTGCGGCGCTCTCGCCCGCGCTGGTCTTCTACTCCCGGATGTTCATCCAGGAGGCCCTGTTTGCATCCTTCACGCTCGCGTTCGTGATTGCCCTTGGCCGCCTGGCGATGGGCGGCGGACTGGCGTGGTCCGCGATGGCGGGCGTGGCGGCCGGCCTCGCCGTGGCGACGAAGGAAACATCGGTCATCGTGCTCCCGGCCGCACTCGTGGCCTGCGCGATCGCATGGTGGTCGCTGGCGCCTGCCCAGCGACCGGTGCTGAGCGGCGGACATTGGCGGAGGGTGGCCCTCCTCGGTCTGTCGGCGGCGGCGGCGGTCGCGGCGCTCTTCTACTCGTCGTTTCTCGCCGATCCGGGCGGAGTCCTGGCGCCGTTCCAGGCGGCCCGCACGTATTTCGACCGCGGCGTCGACCCCGGGAGTCACGCGCACCCGTGGCACTTCTACCTCGGACTGCTCGCCTACTCGTCTTCGGGGGGCCTGAAATGGAGCGAAGCGCTGGTGCTCGGGTTGGCGGTCGCCGGTGCGCTGACCGCGTGGGGCTGGCCGCGGGGAACGTCGAGCAACCGCACCGCCACGACTCGGCCTGGCAGCGTCTTCTGGGCACGCTACTTCACCTGCGACGTCGTCATCGTCGCCGCACTCTTCTCCGCGATTCCGTACAAGACCCCGTGGAACCTGCTGCCGTTCTACATCGGGGCGACCGTGCTCGCCGGGATCGGGTTCGCGACCCTCGTGGAGGCGAGCACCTCCCGCGCGGTGCGCGCGGTGCTGGTTGGCGCGTTCGTGATCGCGTCGGGTCAGCTTGGCTGGCAGGCGTGGCGCGCGTCTGTGGTCTACCATTCGGACCCGCGCAATCCCTACGTCTATGCGCACACCGTTCCCGATGCAGTCCGCATGGCAACACGCATTCGTGACCTCGCCGGCGTCCATCCCGACAGGTCGGACATGCAGGTGTCGGTCATCGCGCCGCCGCACGAGCAATGGCCACTCCCCTGGTATCTCCGGACGTTGCCGCACGTTGGATACTGGGCGGCGCCAGGCGACGCGCTGGCCTTGCAGGCGCAGGTCATCGTGGTATCGACGGATCACGCAGAGGCCCTCGACGCCGTCCTTGGCGATCGCTACGTGTCGGAGTTCTACGGTCTGAGGCCAGAAGTGCTGCTGACCCTCTACATCGAACGGGGCCTGTGGGAACGCTTCCTCGCTCGTGTCGCGCAGTCCGGGTGTCCTGATGCGTGCCGGTGAGCCTGACATCGACGGCGGACTCGGCATCGCAGGAACGTGCGAGATCGGCGACGTACGGCGCTTCTCACACGATGCGATGGCGACGGTCTTCGAGGTGTTCGCCGTGCATCCGGATGCTCGATACGCGGCGCAGGCGGCGCAAGCGACGTTCGCGCTCGTGGACCGCCTCGAAGGAGAGTTGAGTCGCTTCGCGTCCAATAGCGACATCGCGCGGATCAACCACTTGACGGCGGGCGAGAGCGTGCGTGTCGGACGGTCGGCGATCGAGTGCCTGATCATCGCCCGTCATCTGTTCGACCTCACCAGCGGCGCATTCGACATCTCGATTGGCACCGGGCTTCCCTCGCTCGACGTGGACGCGGACGACTGCGTGGTCCACTCGACGAAGGACGGGGTCCGCGTCGACCTCGGCGGCATCGGCAAGGGTTACGCGGTCGATCTGATGGCGGAGGTGCTCGAGGAGTGGGGCATCGAGCGGGCGCTCATCCACGGGGGCTTCAGCTCCGTGCTCGCGCTCGACGCGGCGGCGGAACGCGAAGGCTGGCCACTGACCTTGAGCGATCCGGCGGCGCCCTCACGGGTGCTCGCTCGCCTCTCGGTACGCCAGACTGCGCTCGGCGCCTCCGGCATGCGCAAAGGCGACCACATCGTGGACCCTCGCACCGGCACGCCGGTCCGCGGGCGGCTTGCGGCCTGGGTATCGCTGGCGCGGCCAGTTCGGAGTGGTGCGCCAGCCGAGGACGGTCCACGGATCGCCGCCGGCGCCGTGACCGACGCGCTGACGACGGCATTCATGCTGCTCAGCCCCGAGGAGATCGCGGCGCTCTGCGAAAGTAGTCACGGACTCGAGGCTTGGATCCTGCCTGAGTCTGCGGGAGATCAGGCCGACGAGGCGGGCCTGCTCCACTTTTGCAGTCCCGGCTCGAGCGCCGGGAGCTGACCGCGAGACCACGACGACGGCGACACCGAGGTCGGAGTCGTGACGCGCTCCGCCGTTGCGGCGCGTGACAGCAGGAGAAACCGATGGCTGCCGAGAACGAGAAGGGCAAGGAACGCGAGAAGGTCACCACGGCACCGAAGGGGCCGCCGAAGCTCAATCGGCGCGATGTGCTCATGGGGCTGTCAACGGTCCCGGCGCTGGGACTCTTCGGCTACGCATGGAACAGTCAGCGCGGGTATCAGCGTACGCGTACGGAGGCGGCCGCCGTCACGCCAGCGGCCGAGGCTGGCCTGCAGGAGATCAACGTCGCGCTCCTTGGCGCCGGCGCCCAGGGCCAGGTGCTGGTCGATGCCATGCTTCGCATCCCGGGCCTCCGCATTCGCGCCGTGTGCGACATCTGGACGGAGTACAACCAGCGGCGGGTCGTCAACACGCTCAAGCGCTTCAAGCACGAGGTGAATGGCTACGACGATTATCGGGAAATGCTCGACAAGGAGCAGGCGATCGACGCGGTCATCATCGCCACTCCTGACTTCTGGCACGCGCCGCACACGATCGACTGCCTCAAAGCCGGAAAGCATGTCTATTGTGAAAAGGAGATGTCGAACACGCTGGAGGGGGCGCGCAGCATGGTGGTGGCGGCCCGCGAAACCGGCAAGCTCCTCCAGATCGGCCATCAGCGCCGCTCGAACCCGCGCTACCTCCACTGCTATGAAAAACTTCTAGGCGAGGCGGGTCTGCTCGGCCGCATCGTGACCGTCAACGGTCAGTGGAACCGCGCGGTCGCGCCAGACCTGGGCGCCCCCGATCGCTACGCGATACCCGACGCTCAGTTGAAGCAGTACCGGCTTCAGGGACATGCAGCAGTTCCGCAACTGGCGCTGGTATAAGGGCCTCGGCGGCGGCCCGATCGTCGACCTCGGCTCTCACCAGATCGACATCTATAACTGGTTCCTCGGCGCGAACCCCTCCCACGTCATGGCCAGCGGCGGGCTGCTGTATCACGATCCGAAAACGCACGAGTGGTACGACACGGTCATGGTCGTCTATGACTACGACACCCCGAAGGGCCCGGCGAAGGCCTACTACCAGACGCAAACCACTAACGGCAGCCAGGGATATTTCGAGACCTTCATGGGCGATCAGGGGACGCTGCTCATCTCCGAGTCGGAGGTGAACTATGCGGGACAGCTTTACCGCGATCCGAACGCGCCCGCCTGGGACGAGTGGGTTCAGAAAGGGTACGTGAGCGCGCCGAAGGAGCAGGAGGCCAGGGCGCAGAGCGAGTCTGGCGCCGTGGCGGACGTGCGCGAATCGGTAGCTCCCGATCAGCACACCGTCCCGGTGGTGCTGCGCGACCCCTACCATCAGCCGCACTTGCAGAACTTCTTCGACGCCGTGCGCGGCAAGGCGACGCTCAACTGCCCGGCCGAAATCGGCTACGAGAGCGCGGTCAGCGTGCTGAAGGTCAACGACGCCATCGAGGCAAAGTCCCGGCTCTCGTTCAAGCCAGAAGACTTCAAGATCTGAGGAGCGGGACATGAATACTGTGACACTCTCCCGCTCGGCGATGATCGCTCTCACGGTGCTGCGGGTAGTCGTCGGCTGGCACTTCCTCTACGAGGGCATCGCCAAGCTGACGTTGCCGTCGTGGTCGGCGGCGGGATACCTGAAGCAGGCCCGAGGACCGTTTGCCGAGTGGTTCAGGTCGCTGGCCAGCGAGCCGGCCCTGCTCGCAAATGCCGACCTCGTCACGATGTGGGGGCTGACGATTGTCGGACTGCTGCTGATCCTGGGCCTGTTCACGCGGCTCGCGAGCCTCGCCGGGATCGGCTTCATCCTGCTGTTCTACCTGTGCAACCCCCCCTTCGTGGGCTACTTCTACTCGATCCCCACCGAAGGCACCTATCTGATCGTGAACAAGAACCTGGTGGAACTGTGCGCGCTCGTCGTCATTTTCGCGACCGGCAGCGGCCGCTTCGCCGGGCTCGATCGCATTGTGCACGGCCTGTTCGCCCGGCGGCCACGGCTCGCGGCCGCCCGACCGGCCAGGTGAGATCGCGCGGGTTTGCTACGCTCTTGTAAATCACCCGCAGGCCCCCCGGCCGTCAGTTGTTCCGCAACGACTCGATCGGATCCACGTTGCTGGCGCGGTGGGCGGGCACATAGCTCGCCAGCATGCCGATCAGGACCATGAGGATCGACATCGCAACAAACACCGCGGGTTCCATCGCGTTGACGCCGAACAACAGCCGATCCAGAAGACGAGTCGACGCCAGGGCGGCCGCGAGCCCGACAACGGCGCCAACCAGGACCACCTTTGCGCCCTGCGCGACCACCATCCGCCGCACCGCGCCGGAGGTGGCGCCGAGCGCCATCCGCACACCGATCTCCCGCGTCCGCTCGGCGACCACGTAGGACAGCACGCCGTACAACCCGAGTGCGCCCAGGAACAGCGCCAGCGCAGAAACGACGCCGAGCGTGAGCATCGTGAACGACAGTTCGACCATCGACCGCCGGGCCAGGAACTCCATGGTGAACTCGCGATACACCGGCGCTTCCGGCGCCACCTGTCGCACCAGATCGCGCACCTCACGACCGAGAGTGGCGGCGCGCGGCGACTTGACGACGTAGGCCGGTGACCCCATCGCCCACGCCGTCGGCGTCGGGCCCGTCAACGGGAAGTAGACGATGCTCTCGCCGGCGTCCCGCCAGCTGTCTTGCTTGACGTCCTCGACCACACCGACCACGGTGAACCACTGTGGCGTATCGCCGGTGCGACGGATCCGCTGACCGACGGGGTCCTGATCGCGCCACATCCGCGTCGCCGCCGACTTGCTGACGATGACGCTGGTGTTCGGCGTGACCGCTTCATCGGTTGTGAAGTCGCGTCCGCGCAGCACGTCGATCGCCATGACGCGGAAGTAGTCACCGCCGGCAAAGTTCTGATCGAGCAACGCCCCGCCGCCGTCCGGGTTCATCGAGTCGGTGAGGAACCGCCCCGTGCCGGTGCCTTCGTCGAGCGGGATGTTGTTGACGACACCCACGTCCGTCACGCCGGGCAGGGCACGCAGCCGGGCCATGAAATCCAGGTGGAGCCGCCCCCACGTGGGCCCGTCGGTGAGGCGTGCCTGTTGGGGCGCGAACTGGAAGGTGTAGATGTCCTTGGTCGCGTAGCCAGGATCGACGTTACGCAACCGCTGAAAGCTCTGCACCAGCAGCGCTGAGCCGATCAGCAGCACCAGCGCGAGCGCCGTTTGCCCGACGACGAGCAGATCGCGGCCGCGGTTACGGGCGCCGGTGCTGCCGCGGGACCCGTCGCGAAGACGACCGAGGTCGGGCGCCGACGCGTGCAGCGCCGGTACCACTCCGCAGGCAAGCGCCGCGACCACGACGAGGCCAAATGCGGCCGCCAGCGTCGACAGGTCGAACCGCACGAGGCCGAGCCTGGGAATACCTTCGGGAGCGGCACGCAGGAAGAGCGGAAGGGTCAACGCACTGAGGATCACGGCCAGCACGCCCGCCAGCAACGCGATCAGAAACGCCTCGAGCATCTGGAGGCGAACGAGCTGCGCCCGCGACGCCCCAATCGCGCGGCGCACCGCCAGGTCGCGATATCGGCCCGATGCGCGGACGAGGAAGAGGTTGGCGACGTTGGCGCAGGCAATCAGGAGCACGACCGTCACCGCCCCGAGCAACACCCACAGCGACGTACTGGCGGTTGGACCGACCAGCCGCTCGAGCAGCGGCTCCACGAGCGCACTGTGCTGCTCGATGAGCCGGGCGTAGCTCGGCGGGCCACCGAAGCGCGCCGGAAGCTCCTTCGAGAGTTTCGTCAGCTCGACGGCGAGTTGCTCGCGTGTCACACCGGGCTTCATCCGGGCAACCACGGGGGCGCCGAGCTGGCCGGGGCGGACCTCGGCGGGCCGGAATGCGCTGCCCACCCAGAGCAATGTGTCGTCGCTCGGGAAGGCGAAATCCGGCGGCATGATGCCGATGACCTCGCGCATCTGCCCCGAGACGAAATAGCTCTTACCAACCACCGCGGCGTCGCGGCCAAACCACGTGGTCCACAACTGATCGCTGATCAGGACGACCCGCTCCCCGTCCTCGTCAACAGGAAGTCGTCCGATCTGGGGACGCACGCCGAGCGTCGCATAGATGTCGTTGGTCGGGAACGCCATCGGGATCCGTTCGACACGGTCGGCCGTGCGCAGCGTCGACGTACCCCCGCCGAACAGGAAGACGCCGTCGAGCAGCTTCGAGCGCTCCTTGTAGTGCAGGTAGAACTCGGAGCCGAGGCCGAATCGCGGTGGCATGTCCGAGCCTGGTGCCGTGCCTGCCAGCACGACGAGGCGGTCGGCGTCCGGGAACGGAAGCGGCCTGAGCAGCACCGTGTTGACGACGCTGAACATGCCGACCACGGCGCCGATGGCAAGTGCCAGGGTCGTGACCGAGGTGACCAGAAACCCAGGCGTGCGAAGGAGTGCCCGCCAGGCGTGACGAAAGTCCGCAATCCATTGCATGTGTGTGTCGCTCCTACCGGGACTGCGGTATTGGACGGTGTTGGTGCCCCGGAGGTTTGCCGGCGATACGGCCGGAACGATTTCCCCGGCTAGTCCACTCGCAACGCGACGGTCGGCTCAACGCTGAGCGCGCGGCGCGTCGGGACGACACACGCCAGCAGGCACACGCCCAGCATCAGAGTGGCGTAGGCAATGAGAATCCCGAACTGCTTGAGCGAGAGCTCACCTTCCAGCCCGGGCATTTCCGTGGCGATGCTCCCGGCAATGGCGATGAGCACGCCGCCGGCGAGGACGCCGAGGCCCACCTGGATCAACGGACGCCGGAAGATGGCGGTGACGACGCGGCCCCGGCTCGCGCCCAGGGCGACCCGAACGCCAATCTCGCGCGTGCGCCGCGCCACGATGAACGACAGCACCGCATAGATGCCCGAGAGCGAGAGCAACAGGGCGACAGCCGTCATCACGATCGTGACTCGCAGCCAGAGATTGACCACCCAGACAAGGTCCTCCACGACCTCATCGACTCGCTGCATCCCCGAAAGGCGCAGCCGTGGATCGACCGCGGCGGCGACCTCACGGAGCTGGGGGCCGAGCGCCATCGGGTCGCCCCGCATGTGCACCATCATGTAGACCTCATAGAACCGATCCGGCGTGGCGGGAAGATAGAGACCTGCTGCGCGCCCCTTGCGGGTGGGGGCGCCCATCCCGAGTTCCTTCACCACGCCGACGACCTCGATCCAGGGATTGAGGCCACTGGCGGCCGGATCATTCCCCTCCTGAACGAATCGCAGCTGCTGGCCGATCGGATTGCGCCCCTGCAGCACCTGGTCGACGAAGCCCTGGTCGACGATCGCGACGCTGGCACCGGGCCCAAGATCGGCAGCATTGAAGGCACGGCCGGCGAGCATGGGCGTTTCGAGCACCTCGAAGTACGACGGCTCGATGCCGGCGATCGTTGCCTCGCGGAACGGCGCGTGTACCTCCGCGCTCGTGCCGCGACCCGACTGACCGGTGACAGTCGCATCATCGGGAAGCTCGATGATGGATTGAGGGCGGCCAGTCCGGGGCAACCCGTCCACGAAGGTGACGCCCAGGACTCCTGGCTCCGCAGTCACGCGGCGGCGAAGCTCCTCGATGCTGGACGCAAACGCGGCGCGCTCCACGGCGCGGTCCGCATCGGAGTTCGCGCCAGCGACGACGGGAGCGTCCCTCCCGATCCGCACCGCCAGATACTCCTCGGCGGCGAAGCCGGCGTCGAACGTCTGGATGTGCCGCAACTGCCACTGCTCGACGTAGACGACGGCCGGGAAGGCGACCGTGACCGCGACCTGCACGATGATCACCGCCGTCCACACGCCGCCGAACTGCAGCCCGCCAGCCCCGGCCGTCGCCTGCTTCAGCCGTGAGCCCATGCCGCGCGTCACCTTGAGCGCCGGCCCCACCCCGGCGATCGCCGAGCCGAGCAGGGTGAGCCCGAGCGCGAACAGCACCGTCGCGGGCGACAGTCGGAGATCGAACCAGAATGGGAGACGCCCAGGTTGACCTCGAGAAACTCCACTCCCCAGGCGCGAAGCGCGAAATGAGCGGCGACGAGGCCGACCACCGCCGCGACGCCACCGAGCACGAGCGCCTCGGAAAACAGCTGCCCGACGATCCGGCTGCGACTGGCGCCGAGAGCGGTGCGCACCGCGAGCTCGGTCTCGCGTGTCGCGGCCCGCGCGAACAGGAGAAGCGCGACGTTGCTGCAGACAAGGACGAGCAGCATGATCGCAAAGAAGTAGATCGAGAACAGGATCCCGAGTTCGTCGGTCGACGGCTCACCGAAGAACAGCTCGGCGTAAGGCGTCACGCGGGGCTTCAGGTGTTCGTGCGTGGCAGGACGCTCAGTGGCCTCACGGCGTGCAAGCGTCGTCAACTCCGCCTGCGCTGATTCGAGGGTCGCGCCTGGCGCAAGCAGGCCGAAGATCGTAATGGCGGGGCCCGAGCGCGGCGCCTGGTCCAGACCGTCGATGCGCAACGGCGTCCACAGGTCGTGTGAGACCGGGAAGGCAAACCCTTCGCGCATCACGCCGACGACCGTTGCGAACTCGTTCCCGAGCTGCACGGTGCGGCCGACGACATTGGCGTCGCTCCCGAAACGGGTTCGCCACACGTCGTATCCGAGCACGGCCACCGGCGGCGCACCGGGCCGCTCGTCGTCCGCAACCAGAACGCGGCCCATGAGCGGCGCACCGTCTGAGATGCGAAAACCGGATGCGGTCATCTCCGCGACGTCGATGGGACGCGCGTCACCGGCGGCACCGCCGGCCACGATCAGATTGCGCGTGACATCCCGCCACGCACCGATCTCGCTCACGGATCTGAGCCCGTTGCGCCAGGCGATGAAGTCGTACAGGGCACGCGGTTCGGCACGATTGGCCGCGACGTCCCAGTTGCGGATCTGGACGATGCGATCGCCCGCCGGCAGCGTCAGTGTGGGATGAATAAACGGCGTCAGGACTTCGAAGACGACGGCGCCGACGCAGATCGCGAATGCCATCGCCAGACCACCGACAATGGTGAGGCCCGGATACTTCACGAGCATTCGGCCGCCAAGTTTGAGGTCGAGCGAGAGCCCCTCGAACCATCGCCCGCGGAATCCTTCGAGCCAGCGCATGAACCCGCTCCCCTGATCGTCGTTGCAACGCACGAGTCCTCGCCTGGACCCGCCCTGTTCACCCTACGGAATCCTTCGCGCGATTGTTTCAGCCGTCGAACCCTGTAGACATACTACTGGTCACAACGGACGGCCCTGACGACAGGATCGCTGTAGCCTGACGGCATGCGTATCTGGCTCCTCGTGCTCTCGCTGTCTGTTGCCGCCGTCCAGGGTCCGCAGATCTTCGCACCGGGCTCCATCTCGGACGGCAACGAACAGTGGCGCATCACGTTCACGCCCGACGGCCGTACGGCGTACTTCGCCGAGAGTGAGAAGTTCTTTCCGTTCACGAGGAAGGCGATGATCTACACGTCCACCCTCAACGTGGACGGCTGGAGCGCGCCGGCCGTGGCGCCTTTCTCCGGCACCTACAGTGACATCGATCCCTTCATTACGCCTGACGGGCAGCGGCTCTATTTCTCGTCGATCCGCCCCGTAAATGGCGTGATCAAGGGAGACATCGACATCTGGATGGTCGAGCGCACGGCACAGGGTTGGGGCGCGCCGATCCATCTCGGACCCGAGGTGAACAGCGCGGACGACGAGCTCTATCCGTCGGCGTCGGCTGACGGGACGCTGTACTTTGCGAGCGGCCCACAAGCGCCCGGCGCGGGAAAGCACTACGACATTTATCGCGCGCGACGCGCCGGCGAGGGTTTCACCGCCCGTGAGGCGCTGAGCGCCGCCATCAACACCGTGCCGGCGACAACCGATCCAGGACCGCAGGCCGCGTGGGACTTCAACCCCGAAGTCTCGGCCGACGGGACGCTGCTCGTGTTTACGTCGCTCCGTCCGGGCGGACACGGTCTCGGCGATCTTTACGCGAGTCGATTCGTGGGCGCGGAGTGGACCCGGGCCGAGAACCTCGGCCCCACGGTGAACACGACCGCCGACGAATACCATCCAACCTTATCGCGGGACCGAAAGCAGCTCTACTTCGTGCGGCGCGGACCCGGGCCCGGCGACTTCTACATCGTGCCGACAGCATCGCTTCCGGTGCTGTCGAGAGAATAGAAATGGTTTCTCGGACACGCTCCTAGATACTAGGCGCTCTTGCCGAGCGATCCGGACCCTGATCCACCGCCCACAACTGCTGCACGACATAGATGAGGATCGCAGCGCTGATCGCAAAGACGGCGAGCAGGGCGATGGCGAGGCTGGTACGCCCGTACAGGAAGTTACCAACGGTGAACAGCGACGACCAGATCATCGTGCAGCCTGCAGCCCACCCGAGCAACGCCATCGGGATGTTGTCGGGCTTGATCCTCGCTTCCTCCGGAGACAGATTGGCCTCGGCTCGAATCGATGCCCAGCCGGGCCCCGCCGGCCGCACGAGTCGATAGAAATCGATCAGCACGCGCCGGTCGGTCGGTGGCGCCACGAAAGCGGTGATGAGCCAGCAGACGGTCGTCACCACAACCGTCGTCACGAGGCCGACGTGGGTGCTGATGACCGTGCCGTTCCGGACGAGGATCAGCAACACGAGCGAGACCAGGAACGAGCTGAGCATCGCCACGACTTCACACCAGGCGTTCACCCGCCACCAGAACCACCTGACCAGATACAGCAGCCCCGTCCCGGCGCCAATCTGCAGAATGATGTCGAACGCGCCCTTGGCGGTATCGAGCACATAGACCATCGCCGCCGAACAGACAAACAGCAGCACCGTCACGGCGCGTCCGACGCCGACGTAGTGATTCTCGGTGGCGTCCGAGCGGATGAAGCGGCGATAAAAATCGTGGACCAGGTATGAGGCGCCCCAGTTCAAGTGCGTCAGGATCGTCGAGGAATTGGCGGCGATCAGCCCGCCGACCATCAGACCGACGAAGCCGGCCGGCAGGAACTTGAGCATCGCCGGGTAAGCGATGTCGTGACCGAGCAACCGGGGGTCGAGGTCTGGGAATGCGGTCTGGATGTCACTCAGTTCCGGATAGACCAGCAACGAGCACAGGCCGACAAGAATCCAGGGCCAGGGCCGCAGCACGTAGTGGGCGACGTTGAAGAACAGCACGGCGCCGAGCGCATCTTTCTCCGATTTGGACGCCAGCATGCGTTGGGCGATATAACTGCCGCCGCCTGGCTCGGCCCCTGGATACCACACCGCCCACCATTGCACGGCCAGCGGCATGATGAAGACCGCGACGGCAATTTCCCACGTGTTGGTGAAATCCGGGAGGAGGCTCAGGTAATTCAGTCCATCGGGACCGCGCATGACCGACAGTTTCTCGACCATCCCGTCGAGGCCGCCGACCTGCGGTGCCTGAAGCGCGAAGTACGCGGCCGCGATGACCGCCGTCATCTTGATGAAGAACTGGATCATGTCGATGACGAGCACGCCCCACAGCCCTGAGTGCGCGGCGAAGCCCACGTTCAGGATCCCGACAAACAGGAGCGTCTCCCACCGTTCGAGGCCGAACAAAATCGCCGCAATCTTGCAGGCCGCAAGATTCACGGTCGCCATGATCATGCAATTGAACAGGAGCCCAAGATAGATGGCCCTGAAGCCGCGCACCATGCGGGCAGCCGTGCCCGAGTAGCGGATCTCGTAGAACTCGAGGTCGGTCATGACGCCCGATCGGCGCCAGAGCCGGGCGTAGAAGAACACGGTCGCGACACCCGTCAGCACGAACGACCACCACACCCAGTTCCCCGCGACGCCGTTTCGACGGACGATGTCGGTCACCAGGTTCGGGGTGTCACTGCTGAACGTGGTGGCGACCATGGAGAGGCCACCAAGCCACCACGGCACGGCGCGGCCGGACGCAAAGAACTCGGAGGTGCTTTGACCGGCCCGTCTGCCGAAGAACAGGGCGGGAGCGAAACAGATGACGACGCTGAGCGCCGCGATGACGACGTCGATGGCCTGCAGCTGCAATAGGCGGTCCTCGTGGTTGACGACCGGCCGATTGTAGCCTCTCGACGAATTGGGCGCGAATCAGCGCATCAATCTGCCGACCGCTATCTGACGCTATTTGGCTTTGTCGCGCCCGAGATCGACTTTCGTCGTGAAGGACTGACCATCGAGTTCGGCGAGCATCTCGCCCTGGAGGCGGCCTTCGACGAGCGCCAGTGTGAAGGTTCGCATCGGACCCTCCGGCTGCTGCACCTTGAAGGTGACCTTGGTGCCCTCAACGGCGCCGCCCTTCTCGATTGGCCACTGCCGATCGGCGTTGGGGCCGGCGGTGCCGGTGAGCACAGTCCCCTTCTGCGTCAGATCAAACATGAACGCGATGGACTGCGTTCGGCCGTCGGGTGCCGCCCGGGTCAGCGTCCCGGTCCACTTGCCGGTCAGGTTCGTCGTCTGCGCATGGGCTGGAGCGATCATCAACAGGACAGCAGCGATTGCGGCGAGAATTTTCATGGTGAGTGTTGACGACCTAAGCAACCGGATAGTTCCCTCCCTCAATCCATCCCACATTCGCGGCATGGCCGACTCGAAGCAGGCGTGCTGCACTCCCGGGGCCACGACATGTCGCGCGGGCCGCGAGGGCTAGCGCGTGGTTTGACGCCAGAATTGGCGTCCAATACGAGGACGCCGGTCCGCAGGACATGCACGCAGGTGGCCTTGTCTATGCACGTCAAGCTCTGGATTCTGACCGGTTGGCATCCTTGCAACGGATTCGGTCGCGCCGCACCCCGGTTTCGGTTGAAAGCAGGTGGCTGTGCACGTCGCACACGTCGGTCTGATCGTGAAGTCCGCCAAGCGCGCAGAATTCGTCAGGACCTGTGGAGCGACTCATCGAGCGCATGCGCCGGCTGCCCGGTTGCGCCTCATGCCGGCTGATTGTTGACTACGCGGATCCCGACTCGTACGTGCTGGTGTCGGATTGGGAGGACGCCGGCGCATTCGCCGGTTTCACGAGCTCACAGTTGGTGCATGTCCTCTTCGGCATGCGCGGCCTGCTGGAGGCCGAGCCGCGCCTTCGGGTCGACGAGGTGACACGCCGGACGGAAGGATGGCCGCCGGGGAGTCCGGGGGCTCCGGTTCGATGACCGCTCTCCACGACAGCGTTACGATGGCCGCAGGATCCCGAGCTTTTTCATCCGGCTTCGCAGCGTACTGGCGTTGACCCCCAGCGCCTCCGCCGCACCGGACCGGCCCTGGATGCACCACCGCTTCTCTGTCAACACCCGCAGGATGTGGTCCCGCTCCGCATCCGCGAGCAGCAGTGATCGAGAACCATCCTTGGGCGGAATGGCGGGCGTGCAGTCCAGGGGTTCGGCAAGCCGAAGAACGCCGCCCTCGTTGGTGATCACGGCCCGTTCGACAACGTTTTGAAGTTCCCGGATGTTACCGGGCCAGGCATAGGCCTGCAGTTCGCGGGCGACGTCTGGCGGAATCGAACCAATCCGCTTCCCGTGGCGCACCGACAACGTCGCCAGGAAGTGCTGAACGAGCGCGAGGATGTCGTCGCGCCGTTCCCGCAGCGGCGGGAGCGTTATCGGGAAGACGTTCAGCCGGTGATACAGATCTGCCCTGAAGCGTCCGGCCCGCACATCAGCCAGGATGTCGCGATTGGTGGCAGCGACGACTCGAACGTCGACCCGGGTTGTCCGTGGCGACCCCAGGCGCTCGAACTCGCCGTCCTGGAGGACGCGGAGAAGCTTGCCCTCGGTGTCGGGCGGCAGTTCGCCGATCTCATCGAGAAAAATCGTGCCGCCATTGGCGAGCTCGAAGCGGCCGGCCTGTGAAAAACGGGCGTCCGTGAACGCGCCTCGCTCCCGCCCGAACAGCTCGCTCTCGATCAGCGTTCCCGGGAGAGCCGCGCAATTGACCGACACGAACGTGGCGCGACTGCGCCGGCTCTGTTCGTGAATCGCGCGGGCGACCAGGCCCTTTCCGGTCCCGGTCTCCCCGAGCAGCAGTACGGTCGCATCAGTCGGAGCCACCTGGCCGACGCGGAACAGCACGTACTCGAGTGCGGTGCTCCTGCCGATCAGCTGGTGGTCAGAGCCTGTCGCTCGCAGCCCATCAATTCCGTGAATCGCCGAATGGCTGGCGCGGTGGGGATCCATGCCGAGAATGTAATGAGTGCACCTCGGTTGGTGAAGCGGCGATATACGCCGGGACGGCGCGGAATGTACGTGGAGCGGAGCGAAAAAATACGCAGCGGACGGTTTAGACGCGATCCATTTCCAGGACTGCCCCGAGCAGGACATCGGCGCCTTGCGCGCAGTCATCCCAGCGGGTGAACTCGAGCGGCGAGTGGCTGATACCGCGCACGCTCGGCACGAAGATCATGCCCATCGGCGAGAGCTGCGCCATCATCTGTGCATCGTGGCCGGCACCACTCGGCAGGCGCTGGCTCGGAAGGCCGAGTCGCCCGGCACTCCGTTCGATGGCCTGCTGGACCTCCACGGTCGCGTTCGCAGGCGGACTGCGATTGAAGGAGGTGAACTCAATTGATGTCTTCGTCTCGCCGGCGATTTCACCCGCGCGCCGGCGGATGCTGTCGGCGAGCCGGGTCAGTTTCTCGGGCGACAGATCGCGCAGTTCGATGACGAGGCGAACAACGCCTGGGATCACGTTCGAGGCGTTCGGGGTCACGTCCAGCCGGCCGACCGTGCCGACCTGCCGCCCCGGTTCAGCGGTGACGATCTGGTTCACGGCGATCGTGAGATGCGAGGCCGCCACCAGCGCATCCTGCCGATCCGCCATCGGCGTGGTGCCCGCGTGATTGGCAAAGCCCGCCACTGTGACTTCGTAGCGATCGACCGAGACAATGCCCTCCACGATACCGACCGGAATGCCGTGTCGTTCGAGAGTGCCACCTTGTTCGATATGGAGTTCGAGATAGCAATGGTGCGCGCCGCGCGGTCGAATCGCCGCCATGATCCGGTCTGGATCACCGCCAATCTTGCGGATCGCGTCGGCCCGGGTCATCCCGTTCCAGACGTGGTCCATGTCTGACGCTTTCACCTCGCCGGCGACGATCCGGCTGCCGTTGAGCGAGCGGTTGAAGGCCACGCCTTCTTCCGCCGACCAGACCACCATCTCGAGCGGGTGGCGCGTGCGCAGCTGTGCAGCAGACAGTGCCTCGAGCGTGCCGAGCGCAGCGAGCGAGCCCAGATCCCCGTCGAAGTTGCCGCCATTGGGCACCGAATCGATGTGCGACCCGAACACGATGGGCGGCAGGGATGCGTCGGTGCCGCCGCGGCGTCCGAAGATATTGCCGGCGGTGTCGATGCGGGGATCGAGCCCGGCGGCCTTCATCAGGCCGATGACGTAGGCGCGCCCAGCGAGGTCGGCGTCGGAGTAGGCGACCCGACTCACTCCATCGGCGAACGTCCCGCCCGAGGGCCGGCCGAACCTGCTGAGCGCCTCGATTCTTCGTTGTAACGCCGTCGCGTCGACTCGGGCCGGAAGGCCTTGCGCAAATGCTCGTCGGCCGAGGACCAGAGGAGCCGCCGCGGCCGACGCGACGGCAGTCAAGAACGCGCGTCGGGATGAAGTGCGCATCGGCGGGGGCAGCATAGCAAAAGCGCGATTGACGACTGAATTGGTCGGATATAGAGTTTAGGGAGTTGAGACCTGTCTCAACTCTGAAAAGTGGGCGGAGATCCGCCTTCCTCGAAAGGCCGATCAGTGTCATTCCGCTCGCTCATTTTCTGGCCCCACCTCGTCTGCGGTGTCGCGGCAGGCATCGTCATCCTCATCATGTCCGCCACCGGCGTGCTCCTTACCTACGAGAAGCAGATGATCGCCTGGGCCGACCAGCAGCGCATGCCGGTCGTCGCGGCCGACGCGCCGACATTGTCAATCGCGGACCTGGTCCGCTCGATTGACACGGCCACGGGTGAGACACCGGCGTCGATCGCGGTGCCGGCCAGCACCGACGAACCCGCCGTGGCGATGGTCGGCCAGCGTCGTCTCCTGGTCGATCCGCGTACCGGTCAGATGCTCGGCGACAGCGCGCCGCGGCTGCGCGCATTCTTCCGCACCGTCACGGACTGGCATCGCTGGCTGGCGCTCGCCGGCCAACAGCGCGCCCTCGGGAAAGCGGTGACCGGCTGGGCCAACTTGATCTTCGCCTTCATCGTGCTGTCGGGGATGTATCTGTGGCTGCCGCGGATCTGGAAATGGCGCCAGGTGCGTGCCATCGTGTGGTTCCGCGGCGGATTGCGCGGCAAGGCGCGCGACTTCAACTGGCACAACGCCATCGGCATCTGGTCCGCCGTGCCGCTGTTCCTGGTTGTCATCAGCGCGCTGCCGATCTCGTTCCCGTGGGCGAGCAATCTCGTCTACCGGCTCGCCGGCGAAGCACCGCCCGCGGCGGCGCCGCGCCCGGCGCCAGCCGCCGAACGCGCGCGCGGCGAAGGTCTCGGTCCCACTCGACGGTCTCGAGGCGGCCTGGGCGCGCGCGGTCACCCAGGCGGAGGGATGGCGGTCGATCACCGTTCGCGTTCCGACATCCGAGCAGGCGCCGTTCGTGTTCACCATCGATCGCGGCTATGGCGGGCAGCCGCAGCTGCGCGGCACACTCACCGTGGCGCGCGACGCGGCCCAGCCCGTCAAGTGGGAAACCTTCGCCGAACAGAGTCGTGGCCGGCGCGCGCGCAGCATCTCGCGCTTTTTGCACACCGGTGAAGTGCTGGGTCTGGCGGGACAAACCATTGCCGGCCTCGTCTCTCTCGGTGGCGTCGTACTGGTATGGACGGGACTGGCGTTGACCTGGCGCCGCTTCCGCGCCTGGCGCGCGCGCGCCGTCGAGCGCGATTCAATCGCCGCCTGACCGGCACTCGCTCGGCTTAGACAGCCAGTTCCCTCTCGACGGCCACTTCGTCCGGGAACAGTTCGCGCGTGGGATCCACCTGCCACCACAGCACCGTCCCCAGTGCGAGCAGCGCCACCATGGGAATGAACGGCGCGTTGTAGCTGCCGGAATACCCAACCACGTAGCCAAAGATCACCGAGGAGAGTGCCGCCGAGGCGTTGGCCGCGGTGTTCATGAACCCGAACACCGCGCCGGCGTTTTTGCGTCCGACGTCGAGGCACAGGGCACAGAGGGTCGGCTGCTGAAAGAGGATGCCTCCGTAAGCCAACGACAGAAAGACGAGTGCCGCTGTGCCTTCTGACGCGAACAGGGCGGCAGTCAACGACAGCGCCGCCACGGTGAGTCCGGCGACGCCGAGCCAGCGACGGCCATTCCTCAGGCCATGCCGCCTCACCATCCAATCGCCCACCATCCCCCCCACCATGTTCGCCGTCGCCCCGACCACGTAGGTGAGCGACGACAGCACGAGGGCGGCCTCTGTGAATCCACGTCCGCGCACGAGATAGGTTTGCAACCATCCCTGGAAAAATCCCAACGTGTAGACGTAACAGGCGGCAATGGCCGCTATCCGCCACAACGCGGGGATGCGCACCGCGAGCGCCCAGCGCATGCCATGGTGTTGCAGCGCAGGCGCGGAACCGATCTCGCGCAGTTCCGCCTCGGAGACGCCGGCCTTCTCGTGCGGCGAGTCACGAAACCACACATACCAGGCAATGCTCCAGATCACGCCGACGGCGCCGAAGACGAAAAAGGGTGCCTGCCAGCCGTAGCGCATTTGGATCGGAACGACGAGCAGGGGCGACACCGCGGCGCCGATCTGACTGGTCATCCACACGATGCCCCACGCCCGCGTGCGCTTGGCGACGGGAATCCAGCGCGCGATGACAGCAGAGGCGTTGGGATACGCCCCGGCCTCGCCGGCGCCGAAACAAAACCGCACCAGCAGCAGGACGTAGTAGTTCGATACCGTGCCGGTGAGTGCAGTGAAGGCGGACCACCACGCCACGATCCGAGTGAGGACACGGCGCGGACCAATGCGATCTCCCATCGCGCCGGTCGGTATTTCGAAGGCGCTGTACGACAGAAAGAACACACTGGTCACCCAGCCCCAGGCCTCCGGGCTGATGCTCAAGGCGTCCTGCATGCGCGGGCCGGCGACGGCGATGCAGACGCGATCGAGGTAGGTGATGACGGAGAGCAGTGACAGCATACCGAGCACTCGGTGCTGGTATTTCATTAACCCTCCGGTGCTCGGAACTGTTGCTGGGTGACGACGCGCGGGAGTATACGCGATCCGGCCTGGCTATTTCGGACCGTACCCCTCGCGGTAACCCTTGCGGAATCCCTCACGGTATCCCGACTGGTAGTCGGCGCGCGGACCGAACCTCGCCTCGTAGCCAGAATCTGCGGCTTCGAGTTCCCGCTGGCCTTCAAGGTCCCAGCCCTGACTACGCTCCCGATCTTCGCGCCCGGCGGCCCGGCCTTCGATCAGTCCGCGGTCGTAGCCGGCGCGATACGCCGGTCCGAGATCTGCCGACGCGGCAGTCGTGCCGGCGAACTCGGACTGTGTGAGCCGGCCATCGCGGTTCGTATCTCGCCTCTCGAAGCTTTGGGGCGACCAGTGCCATTCGTCCTGGGTGATGCCGCGGTCACGGTTCACGTCAAGGCTGGTGAAGAGATCGGCCGGGGGCTCCAGTGAGCCGGCGGCTTCGGCCCGCGTCAGCGTGCCGTCGCGATTGGTATCGAGCGCGTCGAACCGGGCCCGGGTGCCGTGCCACTCGCGACGGGAGATGCGACCGTCCTGGTCCTCGTCCAGATCACGGAAGGAGTGCTCGCGGTCATCGTCCACTGAGGTGTCGGTGCCGAGGAACTCGAGTCGAGTCAACCGGCCGTCGTTGTTGTGGTCCGCGCGCCGGAAGGTGTCGCGAGCGAAGTGCCATTCGTCTTGTGTGATCTGGCCATCCTTGTTGTGGTCGAGTGCAATGAACCCCTCCACCGTCCACGTGTCGAAGTCGTACTCGCGATCGGGGACGTCGAATTCCCCGGGTGCCTGGCCGCTTCCGGGCCGCCGCGCCCCCGGCTTCACTTCATCACCCGCCAGAACGCCGTCGCCATTCCAGTCGTGCTGGCGGAAGCTGACGTCGCTCCCACGCCACTCCTGGCGTGTGATCCTGCCGTCCTTGTTCGTGTCCATCGCGGCAAACCGCATGTTGCCCGGTGCCGGGGCTTGCCCCTGAAGCCGGGACACGTGAACGAGAACCCGATCAGTATCGAGGCGACGACAAAACTGTGGCGCATCAAACCCTCCGTTTGACCTGATACGCATCATCGCTGCCAACCTCGCTGTAAACCCTTACAGTCCTGATAGGATTCGGCGCATGCACAGCCGAACTCTCGTCCATGGACTCATCTTTGCCGGCCTGACGCTCGCCCTTGGCGTGGTCCCAACCGGCCAGGGCCGCGGTGGCGGGCAGGCGCCGCAGGGTCCGCAGCAGGCCCGCGCGGTCGGCGCGCCGCGCTTCGAATACGCCGGCCCCACGAGCGACGGGACGCATTTCGCGGCCGCCGCGGTTGCCGGCAAGCCCGGCGTCTACTACGCCGGCGCCGCATCCGGCGGCGTGTGGAAATCCAGCGACGGTGGCACGACCTGGAAGCCGACGTTCGACAACGAAACCTCGCAGGCGATCGGCGCGCTCGCGGTCGCGGAGAGCAACCCCAACATCGTGTGGGCCGGGACCGGCGAAGGGTGGACCGTCCGCGACATGGACATGATGGGCGACGGCATCTACAAGTCCACCGACGCCGGCGAAACCTGGACGAACATGGGGCTGGTCGAGACCGGCCGCATCGGCACGATCGTCGTCCACCCCACCAATGAGAACATCGTGCTGGCCTGTGCACTCGGCCGCGCCACCGGCCCCCAGCCGGAACGCGGCGTGTTCCGCACCGAGGACGGCGGCAAGACGTGGCAGCAGGCGCTCTTCGTCGACGAGAACACCGGCTGCTCCGGCCTGCAGATGTCGCACCAGGATCCCAACATCGTCCTCGTCGGCACGTGGGAGATCTTCCTGCAGACGCACGTGCTCGAGAGCGGCGGGATGGGCAGCGGCATCTATCTCTCGCGCGATGGCGGCAAGACGTTCGCGAAGATCACTGCGCCAGGCCTGCCGAAATCCCCGTACGGCAAGACCGACGTCGCGATCGCACCATCGGACGGCAACCGGATGTACGCGCTGATTCAGACCGGCGCCGACGGCGTCAAGGGGCATGCCATAATCCAGGCGCAGGGGTCGCTGTGGCGATCCGACGACGCCGGGAAGACGCTGGAACAACGTGAGCTGGGATCGTCGACTGATCGGCCGCGCCGGCTACTACATCCGCATTCGCGTGCTCGCCGACGATCCCGAACCACCTGCTGATTGCCAACAGCACGCTCTGGCGCTCGCGCGACGGCGGCAAGATCTGGGCGAGCGGCGGCGGCGGATGCGGCGACTGTCATGACATCTGGTGGGACCCGAATCCGTCGATGGCCGGTCACTACATCGTCACCGGCGACGGCGGCATGGGGATCTTCGGCTCGCCGGCCAACCCGACCGGCAACACCAGCGTGTCGCTGCCGATCGGCCAGATGTACCGCGTCACGGTGGACCAGCGTGCTCCGTACTGGGTCTATTCAGATCGACAGGACGACGGCAGCATGCGCTTTCGAGCGATCGGCCGATCGTGCCGGCGAACGTCCCGTCGTACGCGCCCCCGCCGCCACCTGCAGATGCGGCCGGGCGTGGCGGACGCGGCGGCAGGGGCGGCGGACGGGGCGGCCGCGGCGGCGCGCCCGCCGGGCCAGCGCAGGAAAGCATGCCGTCGTGCGAAAGCGGGCTACACCTATCCGGAGCCGAACAATCACCGGTTCGTGTGGGGCACGTGCTACGCGGCGCACGTCGCGACGTTCGACGAGATCACCGGGCTGCGGCGCTCGGTGAGTCCGTGGATGCACACCCTCGACAGCGATCCCGTGGGGCTGAAATACCGCTGCCAGTGGTCCCCTCCCCTGGCGATCGACTGGTTCGACAACTCGGTCTACTTCGGCTGCCAGGTGATCTTCCGAACCCGCGATCGCGGCCAGACGTGGCAGGTGACCAGCCCCGATCTCTCGACCGGCGATCCCAGCCGCATCAAGTTCTCCGGCGGCGTCGTCGGCGACAACCTCGGCCAGTTCTATGGCGCCGTGATCTCGGCGATCGCGCCTTCGCGAACACAGAAGGGCGTCCTCTGGGTCGGGACCAACGATGGCAAGGTGTGGATCTCGCGCGACGCCGGCGCGAAATGGATCGATCTGACCGCGAACGTGAAGATGCCGAAGTGGGGGCTCGTTCGCCGCATCGACGCCTCGCACTTCGATCCGGGCACCGCTTACATGGCGGTCGACTATCACCTCGTCGACAATCGCGACCCCTTCCTCTTCAAGACGACGGACTTCGGTCAGACCTGGACGCGAATCGACGCGACGCTGCCGAAGGGCCATCCGCTCGACTACACGCTGGCAATCGCCGAGAACCCGCATCGCAAGGGGATGGTGTTTGCCGGCACCGGTCACGGCTTCTTCTACTCGCGTGACGATGGCAAGACGTGGATCCAGTTCAAGGACAAGCTGCCCGCCGCACCCGTGAACTGGATCGAGGTGCCGAAAAACGCGGCGGAGCTGGTCGTCGCAACTTACGGCCGTGGCGTGTGGATCCTGCGCGACCTTTGGGGGTTGGAGGAGGGCGATCTGAATGAGCAGCCGGCGGAGGTCCAGCTGTTCAAGCCGCGTCCGGCGATCCGGACGGCCGAAGGCGGGCAGGCGTCTTTCGTCTTCTCGCTGAAGGCCGCGCCGCCTTCCCCGATCACGGTGGAAGTGCTCGATGCCACTGGTGCAGTGATCAATACGAGCCAGGTAGTCGGACGGGCCGGGTTGAACGAGACGTCCTGGAATCTTCAGTATCCGACCGCCGACCGGGTCGTGCTGCGATCGATCCCGCCCGATGATCCGCACATCTGGGAACAGGGCCGATGGCCAGGGCGCGAGCGGCCGGTCGATCACTGGGGCCTGGGCGCAGTGACCTATCGTCCGCGCGCGGTCCCGGGCAAGTACACCGTGCGCATGACGTTGAACGGCAAGCCCTACACGCAGCCGTTCGAAGTCTGGCGCGACGTCACGCTGCCCTCGACCGATGCCGATCTCGCCGCGAGCTTCGAGCTGCAGCGCAAGATCATCACCTTGATGAACGAGGCCGCCGACAAGATCAACAGGATCGAGATCATGCGGATGCAGGTCGAGGACCTGCGCAAGGCGCACGCGTCGGACGCTGCCCTGGACAAGGCGCTCGCCGGCATCTACCAGCGGATGTACGACACCGAGCTGCACTACCTGTCGCGCACGGAGATGCACAGCGACGACAAGTGGTACGTCGAGAAGTACAAGCTCTATTTCAACCTGATCTGGCTGATGGCGGAAGTCGGCGGAGGCGGAGGCGACGTGATGGGCGGTGCCGGCTACGCGCCAACCGCCGCCGCACTGGCAGTCTTCGAAGACCGGGTAAAAGACGCGACAGCTGGACGCGCCGCATTCGCGACGCTGATGAAGGATGTCGAGGCCTTCAATAAGACCCACGCCGGCCGTTTGCCGGCGATTCGAGGCGAGCGATAGACAGGAGGTGCGGGGCGGCGGTCATATAATGAGGCGAGAGGGTTCTATGAAGGGGATAGTGGCTCTGGTTGTCGCGCTGCTTGCCACGGTCCCGCTCTGGGCCCAGCCGGCAGTCAGGCCACCCGGTTCAGTCGAGACGCGCTCCCCGTCAACGGTGCTGGCGGTGTACTCGAGCGCGGAGGACTTTCCGGGCAATGTCGCGAAAGACAGAGCCCTTCGCAACGTTCTGCTGTCGCGACTGCATGCGCCGGTTGACTACCACACCGAGTACCCTGGAGTCGGATCGCTTTCCAGCGGAAGACGCCTCGCTGGCCCTTCGTGATTACATCGGCCGCAAGTACCGCGGCCGCCGCATCGACGTGGTGATCGCGATCAACGAAGCGGCGCTGGCCTTCGTCGTTCGCTTTCGTCAGGAGCTTTTTGCCGGGACGCCGGTCGTTTTCTGGAGCATTGAGGCGCCGGATGCGAGTATCCGGCAGGCCGGCAGAGGGATGACAGGCGTTGCGCACGGCCGCGGATACGAGAGCACCCTCAATCTTGCGCTGAAGCTGCACCCGGCCACCGAGCGTGTGCTGATGGTCGTCTCTCAAACGCCGAATCCGGCACTCGACCGACTCGCCCGACGGGAACTGGACGGCATCGGCAAGCGGGTCGCACTCACCTACATCACCGGCGAATCGGTGCCCGATTTGATCAGCGCGGTCAAAGCGGCTCCGCCGCGTTCATTGGTTTTCTATGCCCGCCATCCCCGAGAGGACCCCGGCCAGGTCCTGTTTCCGTTCGACGTGGCCGGTATGGTCGCCCAGGCCGCGCCCGTCCCGACCTACGTGAACACCGACTCGTATATCGGTTCCGGCGCTATTGGCGGCGCCGTCTTCGACACCGCCGCGATCGCCGCCACTGTCGGAGAGATGGCGCATCAGGTACTGGACGGGACGCGAGCGCAGGATATTCCTCTTCTGCAGCCGGCGCGCGTGGCGAGATTCGACTCGCGGCAACTCCAGCACTGGAGCATTCCGGAAAGTCAGCTCCCCGAGGGCAGCACGGTCCTCTTCAGGCAGCCCGGCGCCGTGGGAGCTTTACCGGCCGGAGATCATCGCCGGCACGTTGATCGGGCTGTTGCAGACGGCGTTCATCGCCGCACTCCTGTTTCAACGCCGACGCCGCATGCGTGCCCAGCGCGCCTTGCGCGAAAGCGAAGAACGGTTTCGTCTCCTCGCCGACACCGCTCCAGTGCTGGTGTGGCGGACGGGCCCAGACGGACGCTGCGACTTCGTCAACCGTCGATGGCTCGAGTTCACCGGGCGCACGATGGAACAGGAGCTGAGCGACGGTCGGATGCAAGGCGTCTGGCCGGACGATCTGGAGCAATACCACCGCACTTACACGTCGGCGCTCGAGGCGCGGAAACCTTTCAGCTTCGAGTACCGGCTCCGGCGGGCCGACGGAGTCTACCGATGGATCCTTGATACCGGTGTGCCGCGATACGGCCCCGGGGGGCATTTTGCCGGTTACATCGGCTCGTGCCTCGACATCACCGATCGCAAGAACTCAGAAAATGCGCTGCGCGACAGTCAACAGCGCTACACCATGGCGACTGCGGCTGGCGCCGTCGGCGTCTGGGACTGGAACTTCGACACCGGCGAGGTCTACGTCGATCCCATCCTCAAATCGATACTGGGATTCACCGATGCGGAGATCAGCAACCGCGCCGACGACTGGGGATCGAGAGTCCACCCTGGCGATGTGGCGATGGTCACGGCGCTAATCCAGGCATCCATGGAGTCTTCCGACGGCTGACTACGAAGTCGAGCATCGGATGATCCACAAGGATGGCAGCGTCCGGTGGTTCCTCTCGCGCGGATCGTTGTTGAGACAGCCCGATGGCCGGCCGCACCGCATGGTCGGAACGAAAGTCGACATCACCGAACGCAAGCGCGCCGAGGAGGCGATCCGCGAACAGGAAGCCGTCTTGCGCATGAGCGATCTCGAGATTCAGAACCTGATGGGACGCCTCATTGCCGCCCAGGAGGTCGAGCGGGCGCGGCTCGCGCGCGATCTGCACGACGATACCAGTCAGCAACTCGCCGGCCTGGCCATCTCCCTGAGCGGCATCAGGCGCCGGGTCGCGGCTGTTGTCAGGAGAGGAGGAGCTGCTCCAGCAGGTCTCCGCGGTTCAGCAACGTACCATCGCGCTGGCGGGCAGCGTCCGGCAGATCTCCCATGATCTGCATCCCAGCACACTGAAGCACGTCGGTCTCGTCAACGCCCTGTCTGCGTACTGTCTCGAAGTGCGCAAGCTGAACTCCGTGGACGTTACCTTCAGTTCAGATGGACACTTCGAGCCGATCGGCGCCGACGCCGCGTTGTGCATCTTTCGGGTTGCGCAGGAAGCGCTCCGCAACGTCATCGCGCACGCCAGCGCCGGCCGCGCCGATGTCCGCCTCGTGCGCATCGGCGACAGCGCAGATCTGACGATCACCGATGACGGCAAGGGATTCGATATCGTCAGGGTTCGCGAGAGTCGCAATGGCCTGGGGCTGGTGAGCATCAATGAGCGGGTGAGACTCGCGGGGGGGACGATGCAAATCACCACCGGCCTGGATAAGGGCACGCGGGTGCAAGTTCGGATTCCGGCGAACCTGGCACCCGCGGCGGTAATCGCTGACGTGCGACCGTAGCAGGCCGACGCTTTACTTGCAGGTCGGAGCGATCGACCTCGCCGACTTCACATCGAGCTTGCGGACGACGTAAGGCAGTTCGATCTCACCATCCTTCACCGATCCGGACGTCCCGATCGCCGACGGCACGTCTGCCAGCTTGACGTTGGCCTTGCGTCCATCTGCCTTGATTTCCAGCTCGATCATCCCGTTCTCACGTTCGATCTGGATCTCGCCGCGCTTGACGTCGCCTTCGACCTCACCCGTCACCTCGATGAGCTGCCCCATCAGACTCGCGACTTCATCATCATCGTCGTCGAGCCAATAAAGGATCCGGGACGGCTTCATCTCGCTGCTGGTGGTCGAGCTGACGGTGGAACCGCTCGCGCTCGGGCTCGTGCGGGTGGTCTGTTCGACGCTGTTGGCAAGCAGGAAGCCATCGCCGTCGCCGTTGCCCTTTACCGCACACCCCGTCAACGTCACCTTTTCCTGCCCCTCGGCTGAGGCAATATCCGTCAGGCCAACGCTGGCCACCACTGCTGTCAGCATCATCGCTGCGACCATGCTCGTCCGTTTCATTCAGACACCTCCGGTCCATTCCTTTGCGAACGGCGGGCCAAGACCGGTACGGATGGGCAGCTCATCATCGCGGCCGAGTACCACGACGGCTCCAACGGATGGCCTACTGTTGCCGCAGGGCCTGGAGAGGATCGAGGCGTGCGGCGCGGCGCGCCGGCGGCCATGCCGCGAGCGCGGCCGCACCACTGACGAAGAGCGCAACGCCCGCATAGGCGCGCGGATCGGTGGCCGACATCTCGAACAGCAGGCTCGCCACCATCGCCGAGAGCGCCCACGCACCGACCAGACCCACGCTGGTGCCGATCAGGATCGCGATCCCGGTGCTGCCGGCGATCACCCGCGTGATGTGCGAGGTCCCGGCGCCGAGAGCACGCCGGATCCCGATCTCTCGCGCCCGCTGTCCGACCAGGTGCGCCAGGACGCCGTAGATCCCGATCGCGCTGAGCGTCAGCGCGATGGTCGCAAATCCGCCGAGCAACAGCAGAACGAACCGGCGCGGCGCGGTCGCGGTGCGAACGATGTCGTCCATGGTGCGGACGTTGGCGAGTGCGAGTTCGCGATCGAGCTGGCCGAGAATGTCACGCAGCGACGGCGCCAGGGCCGCGGGCGCCACGTGCGTGCTGACCGCGAGCCGCTGCGGCGCGGGAAAGCCGCTGCTGTGTGGCATCCACACTTGATAGCCGGGACGCCGCTCGAGCGAGCTGTCGCGGATGCTGCCGACCACACCGATCACGGTGAACAGCGGACCCGACACGAGGCCCATGTGCACACGCTTGCCGATGGGATCCAGGCCGTCGGGCCAGAGCCGCCGCACCATGGACTGGCTGATGACAACCACCGGTGCGTCTTCGCGGGCGGCGGGCAGCCGTCCTGAAATGAGCGGCACGCCCAGGACTTCGTAACAGCCGGGGCTGGCGGATTTCGGCATCGCGGAGATCATCTCGGTCGCGCCTTCCGCCACCCACGTCATGCTGCCGCCGGTCCGGTCGAGGGGAACCTTGTTGGTCGCGCAGGCGCGTGACACTCCGGGAAGTGCCTCTACCCTGTCGAGGAGCGTGTCGAAGAACTGCGCTCGCCTGAGGGCAGAGTCGTAGCGGCCTTCAGGGAGGGACAGGTCGGCGACCAGTCCATGGTCGAACGTGAATCCGCGATCGACACGCAGCACCCGGGTCAGGCTGGCGGCGACGAGGGTCGCAACGACGAGCAGCACGACGCTGAGGGCGACCTGGGCCGAGATGATCATGACGCGGCCGCGGGCCGCGGTCCTGGACGCCGTGGAACCGCGCGCGTAACCGCTCTCGGGGCGTGGCGGTGCCGAGGCGCGCCATGACGGCAGCAGCCCGACCGCGAGGCCGGCCACGAGCGACAGCCCGAGCGAGAAGATCAGCGCCGCGCTGGTGGATGCCGTCTGGCCGGCGTGCCAGGCGCTCACTGGCGCGAACTGCTCGACGGCACGCAGCGTCAGGGTGGCAAGCACGATAGCGACCGAGCCGCCGGCCAGTGCAAGCGTCACGTTCTCCGTCATGAGCTGTGAAAACAATCGAGCCCGTGACGCGCCGAGCGCATGACGGACGCCCAGTTCGTGGGCGCGGTGCAGATTGCGCGCGATCTGCAGTCCCGCCAGGTTGATGCCGGCGATCAGCAGGACCAGCGCCGCGCCGCCGAGCAGCACCAGGAGCGATGAGCGCACCGGGCCGGTCAGTTGCTCGCGAAAGTCGTCCGCTCGTGCACTGAGATGCCGGTTGGCGTCGGGAAAGTCGAGGGCCGCCCGCGCCATGATCGCGCGCAGTTCCTGGTTGGCGACGTCGCGGCTCACGCCGGGTGCAAGTCGCGCCACGACGCGGAGCCGGTAGGACCGCAGGCGCTCGCGGCCCGGCGGCAGTTCCATCGTCGTCCACGCATCGGCATCGAGCGTGCCGAGACTCGCGCTCGGCGGCAGCACGCCGGCAACATGCATCGGGACGCCATCAACCGTGACGGTGCGTCCGACGATCGACGCGTTGGCGCCGAATCTAGTGCGCCAGGCCCGTTCGCTGAGTACGAGGACGGGCTCCGGGCTGGCGCCGTCTGAGGGCAGGATCACGCGCCCCAGCGTCGGCCGCACACCCATTACCGTGAAGAACGATGGAGTGACGTGCCCGAGCTGCAGTTGCTGAGGCGTGCCCTCCGCCGCGACGTTCACTTCGCTGAGAAAATGGCTGTAGGCCGTCATGCTCGAGAAGGACCGGGCGGCTCGCAGGTCGTTGTAGTCGCCGGCCGAGACGGGATTGATCTGCTCGACGCGGTCCTGGCCCGCGTAGGTCAGCCAGATGGCGACGAGGCGATCCTCTTCAGGAAATGGCAGCGGCGCGAACAGGGTCGGCCAGGCGACGCTGAAGATCGCGACATTCGCACCGATCCCGAGGGCATAGGTGAGAATGGCGGCGACTGACGAGGTCGGCGACCGGACCAGCCCGCGCAGTGCCTGCTGGAAGTCACGGAACAGCGCGTCCATCGAGACGCCTCCTGCTTCTGGACGAACCCGGTTGTGCGCCGCACGGCGCTCGGTGACGACGGTGGCCACCGCATCGGCTAGTTCGCGGAGGGCGCGACCGCCGCGACCGATCATCCCAGGCGTTTCGCGCACCCGCGTGCAGGCGAGTTCAACCGCATCCCGCGCGTAACGATCCCGAAAACCCCTCGGGCGACAATCGCATCACGCCCGCGTAGATCCGGGCGAAGAGGCTCACCGGCCCCGCCTCCCTGCCGACGCGAGCGTGCGCCGTGTGGCTGTCAGCTGCTGCTCGAGCCGTCGGACTTCAGCCTCGAGGACACTGCGGCCGAGCGGTGTGATGTCGTACACCCGCCGGCGTCCATCGGAACTCTGATCGCGCGCGCTCTCTCGCACCAGCCCGTCGTCCACGGCCAGGCGGATCATGGAGTAGAACGAACCGGTCCCGGGATCGATCCGGCCCTCCGAGCGCAGGCGGATCGCGTGGACGAGCGCGTAGGCGTGCGCCGGCTCGTCCGCGAGGGCGAACAGCAGGTGATACATCAAGTGTGTGAGCGGAAGGAACGACTGGGGATCCGGACGCGGCATGACCGGCATTATCTACATTACGTAGATAATGTGCAACGTCCGGCGCCAGCGCCTTAGAGTGCGACGGACAGTGTCGCGGTGAACCCGCTGGCCACGCTGCCGGTGACGGTCGCCAGTTCGAGCGAGGCACCGTCGCTGAACACGCTGTCTGACGCGAGCGTCACGCGCGACAGGTTGCCGATGCTTTGCTCATAGCCTGGAGTGGCGTAGACCAGGTCAGACGTCGGTTTCGGGAGGGCGATCTGCGATGTGGCGGTCTTGTTGGCGACGCTCGTCGCACTGGCCAGGTTCGGATAGACCTCGAAGTGGATGTGCGGCCAGCGACCCGAGTAGCACCCCGGGTAGATCGAGGAGAACGTCACCTTCCCGTCGGCGTCTGCCTCCTGGACGCCGCGGAGGTAGTTCTGATTCGTCACCCCGGGTGAATAGAGCGAGTAGCGACCTTCACGATCACATTGCCAGAGATAGACGGCCCGCCCCGCGAGGGCCGAGCAGGTTGTCGCCGAGACGATCGTTAGAACGATCGTGAGCGGCACCCCTTCGGCAGTCCCGCTCAAGCCCGCGAAGCTGGACCTGATGTCGCTCCGCACCACCCCCAGGCTGCTGAGCACCGATGGTCCGTTCGAGCCGTCCGCCGGAAAAGGTCCTGCGGTCTCCGTCGGTATCCTGCTGCAGGCCGAATTGACACCGCCACTGGTGATGGTCTCGGGTGAGGTGGGGCTATCGCTGCCACAACCGAGCAACTGGAAGGCCGACATCCCAAGGCCCAGGTGAGCGGCCATCCGGAGTAGCCCGCGTCGGTTCATCGCCGTCCCGGTGGCTCTCAGGTCCCGTTGAAGTCCGCCAAAATCATCATGCTCGTCCCGCTCGTCGTGGTGAATCATCTCCCCTCCCTCAGGCCAGTATTCCACCAACGTTGGGCAGCCATGTGACACGTGAGCGGCGTAAATGTGACACCTCACGACTGACGCTTCCGTGTCTTCAATTTCAATTCCGTCGGGGCCCTGCCTCAGAGATTTGGCCTTCATCTATGGAGGTTCAACCCTGATGAAGTCTGTAAACCCATCCGATACCAGTGGTTAGACGCTTATGACCCACACCTGCAGCCATTCAACCGACTTGAACGTACTCTGGCGACACTATTGCCCCTTCTCGAGTCACAACCTGGACCGTTGGTGCACAGCGACGTACACGAAGCCCGGGACGATTGCGGGTATGCGATCCGCGTCCGCCCCGACGGACCTCACTTGAGGAGAGAACACGTGAAGACAGTTAAGAGGATGCTGTTCGGTGTGGTCGTCGGCGCGGCAGTCGCCGGACCCTTTGCCACGGGGACCCCAATGCTGGCCGCCATCGCGACCGCAAACGTCACGGTCTCGGCGACCGTGTCGAACAACTGCTCGATTACCGGTGGTGCGCTGGCGTTCGGCGCGTACGACCCGCTCGTGACCCATGCGACGGATCCGAAGGATGGCACCGGCACCTTCACTGTCGCCTGCACGAAGGGTGCGACGGGCGTGACGATCGACCTCGGTCAGGGCGCGAACTATTCGTCGGAACGGCGGATGATCGCGGCCTCCAACTACGTCGCCTATCAGCTCTACTCCGATAGCGGACGCACGACCGTGTGGGGCAGCACGAGTGGTGGCTCGACGCTGGCCGTGAGCGCGCCCACGTCGAAGGCGCCGGTGACCTACACCGTCTACGGCCGGATTACCGGTGGGCAGGACGTTCCCGCCGGCAGCTACGCCGACACCGTCGTCGCCACGGTCAACTTCTAGAAATGCGATCCTCCATGGTCCGGGCCATCGTCATGTTGTTTGCCGCCGGCGCGGCGCTCCACATCGGGGCCCGCGACCTGGCGGCGGCCAATTTCAGCGTCAACCCGGTCCAGATTCATCTGTCGCCCAAGGTGTCGAGCGGACTCCTGACGCTGCGCAACGACAGTAATGAGACTCTGCGATTCCAGCTGTCCGGCTTCAGCTGGGATCAATCGCCAGGGGAGCCGATCCAGCTCGCGCCCACGACCGACATCATTTTCTTCCCGCAGCTGCTGACGCTCGGTCCGAAAGAGGAACGGAAGATTCGGATCGGCACCGTGACGGGCTTTTCCGACGTCGAGAAAACATACCGATTGTTCGTCGAAGAACTGCCGCCTCTCGACAAACCCGGCGAGGCCAGGTCGGGCGTTGCCGTGCTGACGCGGCTCGGCATTCCCGTGTTCATGGCCGCCACCAAGGCGCACTCGCAGCTCGAGATCGCGGACCTGGGCATGCAGCGGAGCGGCGTCGGATTCCTCATTCGTAACACCGGTAACACCCACTTCATGACCAGCAAGGTCGTGGTACGGAGCCTTGGCCCCGCCGGCGAGGTCGTGCTGGAACGGTCTCTCGTTGGCTGGTACGTTCTCGCGGGCCGCGCCCGGCAGTATCGGGTCGACATCCCCGCCGGTGAGTGCTCGCGGATTGCGTCGAGCGTTATTGAAGTGACGTCCGGAAGCCAGACCGTCACGTCTCGAATCATGGCAACGCCCGCCGGCTGTACACAGTAGCCGCCGTCCGGTGGCTGACGACCATGTCTTCCCAAGTTTGCCTGCAGGCTGTTCGTGCCGCCGTCATGACGCTGGCATTTTGCCTGGCAACAGCATCCTCGCCGTCAGCAGCCGTCATCCAGCAGCAACCTGACGCGCAGCCGCAGCCCCAGCCGCAGCGGGCACTCTTCGATCTCGTCGTCAACCAGGTCGACAAGGGCCAGGTCGCGGCGGTGCTTGTCGCCGACGAAGTGTGGGTGCCGGTGACGAGCCTCGAGCTGGCGGACGTACGAAAGTTCTCGGGCGACCGTCAGACACTATTTGGGGTCCCGTCGGTCCGCCTTGGCTCGCTCGCGCCGGAAATCGTCTTCGTCCTCGATGAACGGGAACTGACCCTGCGCCTCACCGTGCAGCCCGATCAATTGAGCGGGACCAGGGTGTCGCTGGCAACCGGGGCGCCGGCCGGGATCATCTATTCGCGCGCGACCAGTGGCTTTCTGAATTACGCCCTCGACTGGAACGGCGGCAATGCGTATGGCGCGTTCGTGGATGCTGGTCTGAGCGCCGCAGGGGCCCTCGCCAACACCACGTTGATCCGCTCGACCAACGGGTCGTTCGTTCGCGGCCAGACGAGCGTGACAGTCGACGACCGTCAACGGCTGCGTCGGTGGGTCGTCGGCGACAGCTTCGCGAACACGGGACAACTCGGTGGCGCGATCCTTCTCGGTGGCGTGAGCGTGTCGCGCGAGTACGACGTCGATCCGTACTTCATGCGCTACCCCTCCGCTGACATCGCCGGTGCCGTGATGAGCCCGTCCACGCTGGAGGTGTACGTCAACAACCGGCTTGTCGGCCGCGAGCAACTCCCGCCCGGACAATTCGACCTCACCTCACTGCCCATTTCGAGTGGACGTGCCGACGCCCGACTCGTGCTCCGCGACGCCTTCGGGCGGGAGCAACAGCTGGTCTCGTCGTTCTACCTGGCGACCGGCGGCCTCGCCTCCGGGCAGCAGGACTATCGGTATTCCTTTGGCTACCGGCGGCGCAACGAGTCAGTCTCGAGTTGGGACTACTCGGCGCCGGCGTTTCTTGCGCGTCATCGCGTCGGGCTGACCGACACCGTGACGGCTGGACTGCGCGCCGAGATGGACGGCGATGTGATCAGTGGCGGTCCCCTCGTGAACCTCCGCCTCCCGATCGGCGAGTTTGAGGTGGCCGCCGGGGCCAGCCGGCACGAGTCGCGTTACGGCGGCGCCGCATCGGCCCGATACACCTATGTCAGCGCTCCCGCCAACATCGCGGCCGCCGTTCGATACGTCAGCCCGGAGTATTCAACGCTCGGGTCGCTGGTCGCGCCCAGCCGTCCACGATGGGAGGCCGGCCTCTCTGCCGCCGTTCCCGTTGGCGCGCGCGGCAGCTTCACGATCCGGCACGAGTACGCGAAGCGCCAGGACAACAGCGGCGGAAGTACAACGTCAATGCTTGGCTCGATCCGGTTGAGCGGGCGGACGTATCTCTCGCTTGGCGGCACCAACGATTGGCGCGATCACCGCACCGGATTCCAGGTGTCGGCGGGGATCGGGATCGTGCTCGGGCCTCGTACCGGCGCGACAGTGTCGCAGACGATGGGGAACGGCGGGACCTATGGCTCGGCTGAGCTCCAGCGCTCGTTGCCCGCGGGCACGGGCTACGGCTATCGTCTCTCGGGTGATCTCGCGAGCGGACACGGCAACAGCAGCGCGCAGTTCCAGGGTCCATACGGCCGATACGAGGTCACGCACGACCGCGTTGAAGGTGCGCAGATGACAGCGGTCCATGCCAGCGGTGGCGTCGTCGCCATCGGCGGGAGCGTCTATGCGACGCGCCCGGTTCAGGATGGGTTCGCACTCGTTCAGGTGCCGGGCGTGCCGCACGTTCGCGCCTATGCCAGTCACCAGCAGGTCGGCCGCACTGACTCCAATGGCAATGTGCTGATCCCGGGCCTGCTCCCCTACTACGGGAACACGCTCTCGATCGCGGATCAGGACATCCCGCTCGATCGCAACGTCGAGGCCACGCAGCGCATCATTGCGCCGCCGTTTCGCGGCGGTGCCCTGGTCACCTTCCCGGTGCGGCGTCTTCAGAACAGCACCGGACGCGTGATGCTGGTGCGCGACGGCGAGCGGCTCGTACCCGCCTACGGCCAGCTGACCCTCGCCGCTGACGGCCGGACCTACGAGTCTCCTGTCGGTGCACAGGGTGAGTTCTATCTCGAGAACGTCCCGGCCGGGCGGTACCGCGCCAGTCTGCTCTACCAGCAGCGGACGTGCGAGTTCACCATGACGATCGGATCCGCAACGGGTGAAACGCTTCACCTCGGCGTCCTCGAATGCATCGTGCCGGACACGACTTCCAAATGAAGCGCGCACCCCGGATCGCGGCGTTCGCACTCGCCCTCGTGGTCCTGGTGCCGGCGATCTGTCGCGCCGACTGCTCCATTACCACCACCGGTGTGAATTTCGGGCCGTACAACGTTTTCGGAACGTCCCCTGTCGATTCGACCGGCTCGGTGCGATATCAGTGCTCGGGCAACACGAGTGATTTCACGATTGCGATCGGCCGCGGGTCCAGCGCCACATTCACGCCTCGCACGCTGCTGAACGGAGGCGACGCGCTGAACTACAACCTCTACCTGGACGCGGCGCGGACCAGCATCTGGGGTGACGGCACATCCGGGACGTCGCTCTTTATGGCGGCGAACCCGAGTGGCAAGGCTGTCGGCGTGACGATCTTCGGCCGCATTCCACCGGGCCAGGATGTCTCGGCTGGCTCCTACAGCGACTCCATCGTCGTCACGATCCAGTTCTGAACGCCCGCAGTTAAGTCCGGCAGCGCGACGCCAGCAATCCGGTCGCTTCGGACAAGTCCACGTCGGCAACGAGCAGGCCGGCCTCGCCGTACGGGTGGTAACAGAGCAGTGTCCCGTCGGGACCAATGACGGCCGACGCAGTTGGCTGTCCGTCGCTGGCGTTGTTGACGGTGGCGAAGAAGCACGTGTTCTCGGCGGCGCGGCACAGGGCCGCCTTCTCATGGAACGTGTTCGCCGGATCGGCAAACGTCGCTGGACGGTAGCCGCCCGGCTCCACCACGTGCGCGTGCGGATGGAACACGATCTGGGCGCCCCGACGGGCCGACCACCGCACCGCCTCGGGGTATCGCCATCCTTCGTGGCAAATCACGACCCCGAACGTCAGGGCGCCGCACTGGAACAGGTGCCGTCCCTCGCCTGGGACGTAGAGGCCGTCCTCTGACGGATCGAGCTGCACCTTGTCCTGAAAGCCGGCGCGGCTGCCGTCGCTGTTGATCACCAGCGCTGTAATCAGGAGACCCGCATCGACAAGGCGCTCGGTGCCCAGAACAACGGCGATGTTGCCCTGCGCAGCCGCTTCAGCGATCGATGACCACGCCGTTCGAGAAAGACAGCATCCGGCGGAGGCATGAGCGTGGCCGTCGTGCGATAGCCTGGCACGTAGCACTCCGGAAAGCAGACGAGTTCGGCGCCGGCGCTGGATGCCGCACCGATGGCGCGTTGCGCCGCGGCAACCGAATCCTCAGGCGTGGCACCGAACGGAAGATTCGCGAGTGCTAAACGAAATGAAGGCATGGAGAGCTGTCGGCCTATCCGATTCTAGCTCTCCCGCAGTATCTCCGCCGGATCCAGTCTCGCGGCGCGGCGCCCTGGAACCAGGCATGCCGCGAGACCTGTGAGCATCAGCGCGAACGGAACCAAAGCCATCGCCGTGATTTCACTCGGACCCACGCCGAACAGGACGGTTGCCAGGAACCTGGCAGTGATGAGGGCGGCGACGGTGCCGACCGCCGTACCGACGCCGACCAGCCGCCACCCCTGGAGGATGATCATCCGCTGCACGACGGACGGTTCTCCGCCAAGGGCCAGCCTGATGCCGATGTCGCGCGTGTGCTGCTCGACGAAGAAGGCCATCACACCGTAGATGCCGATGACCGACAGCAGCAGAGCGGCCACTGCGAAGATCGAAACGAGCACGCTCATGTAGCGCGGTGCCGCCAGCGAGGTGGCGACGAGCTCTTCACCGGTCGCGACGCTCGAGATGGCAAGGCCGGCATCGAGCTCGCGCACGGCCTCTCGCACGGCGGACACGTGGGCCGCCGGGTCACCGGCAACACGCAGGACGAAGTAACCGTCAGGGAAGTCCACGAACGGGAAATACACCGTCCCCTCGTCGGCGGATTCAAGACCCGTCCACTTGACGGTGCCGACCACCCCGACGACGGTTGTCCACGGACACGTCGTGCAGCCGCCTTCCCGGAACCGTCGGCCCAGGACCTCCTGGTTCGGATAGAAGCGGTCGGCCCAGGCGCGATCGACGACGACGACGTTCTCGGTTGTGGAGCGTGAGTCGAGGAGGCGTCCGCGAGTGGCCGACAGACCCACGGCGCGGAAGAAGCCAGGCGATGCCGCGACCCATGTGCAGAGCGGCTGGTTCTCGCCAGGCGGCGTCGGGCGGTCCTCGAGATCGAAGTTGTTCAGATTGCCCGAGTCGCTGGGCGGACGGCTGTCCGCGAGTGCCACGGCCTCAACCCCGGGCAAGGCGGCAAACCGTTCAAGGGCGCGCTTCCAGAACCCTTCCCGGTCGGCCTCACCGGAATACCGCGCCCGCGGCAGCGAGACTTCGGCGGTCAGCATCCGCGCGGTGTCGAGACCGACGTCAACCTGGCCCAGACGAGCGAGGCTCACCAGAACGAGCACCGCTGCCACGAGCAACGGCGTGGCAATGGCGAACTCGGCGGCCACGAGTACGTGACGCAGCCGCCGGGCCGCGACGCCATCGGTGGCAGACCGGCCGCCCGACCGGAGCACCTGGTCCATGTGCAGCCGCGAGCTGCGGACCGAGGGCACCAGGCCGCCGATGCAGATGAGAAAACCGCTCGCGAGCGTCAACCCACCGAGGAAACCGAGCACAGGAAGCGTGATGCGGTACTTCGCCGATCCGCGGGATGTAGCCGGGGCCATACGCCCGCACGAGTTCGATCGCAAGAGCCGCAGTGACCAGGCCGGTCGCCGCCGCCCCGGCGGTGAGCACGCCGCTGTCGACGATCAGGTGACGCAGAAGCCGGCCGCGGGACGCGCCAAGCGCACTGCGGATCGCCAGGTCGCGCCGGCGGTTCACGGCCCTCGTCACGAGAAGGTTGATAGCGTTCGCGCAGGCGATGATCAGCACGCACGCGACGGCCGCGAGCACCAGCAGCAGCGTCGGCTCGATATCGCCGACGACGCGAGAGCGGAGGTCCTGCAGACCCCATGTTGCCTTCTCGTCCTGGTAGGACGACTTCCAGATCGGAAACAACCTCGCGCTGGTGGCGCGCAACGTCTCGCTCGCCGCCGCCTGCGAGACGTCCGGCCGGAGCCGCGCCAGGACCATCGTAAAGAACGGCCCCTTGCGCGTGGGCGTGGGCCAGCGCGCCGCGGTGAACACCGCCACGTCTCGTTCAAGCGGGCCGTCGGTTTCCTGCAGCACCCCGACGATGGTGTGGCCAACCCCGTCGATGTTGAGCGTTCGCCCGAGGACCGAATCGTCTCGGCCGAACCGGCGCGACCAGTACGCGGCAGTGAGCACGGCGATCCGCTCGCCGTGCGTGTCATCCGACTCCGCGAGCAGACGGCCCCGAAGAGGGACCTGCCGCATCATCGGGAAGTAGGAGCCCGTGACCGACTTGGCGGTGACCCGCTCCGAGTTGCCGCCCTCCGTCAAGGTGACGGCGCTCGTTTGGTAGGCCGCAACCGCCGAAACGCAGGGTGGTCGGCTTCGAGGGCACGGTAGTCGACGACCGAGAAGCGGAAGCGATAAGGCGGATTGTCGGTGTAGAGCCAGAACAGCGATCCGGGATCGGCGTACGGAAGCGGCGCGAGCACGACCGAGCGGACGACGGTGAACATGCCGGTCGTGGCGCCAAGGCCAACACCCACCGTCAGGATGATCGTCGCAGTCAGCGCCGGTGTGCGCGCCAGGCTGCGGATGCTGTAGGAGAGATCCCGCCAGAGGTCAGACATGGTCCCGCCTTTCTTTAAGGGATTAGTCGTGCGCCGCGGTCACAAGGTTAGCTTCACCCGGCTTGTTTCTCCCCGGCGCGCCCATCTACCATGCGCCGATGCCGAGGATTCTCGTCCGCATCGCCGTGGCTGTCGTGCTTGTCGTTGCCCTCGTTACCGCGATCGGATACGCACTGCCGCAGGACCACGTCGCATCGGTAACCAGGCATGTGCCCATGCCGCCGGCGGCGGTCTTCGCGCAGATCACCGATGTCGAGCGTTATCCACACTGGCGGAAGGATGTCGAGCGGGTTGAGGTGATGTCCCGTACACCGCTCAGGTGGCGGGAGGCGTCGGGTGGAGACACGATCACCTTCGAAATGACCGAGAGTGTGCCGGCGGCCCGTCTCGTCTCACGGATTGCCGATCCCGACCTGCCTTTCGGCGGCACGTGGACTTACGAGTTAAGCGGCGACGGCGGCGGCACGCGTATCACCATCACCGAGCGCGGCGAGGTCTACAACCCGATCTTCCGATTCCTGAGCCGCTTCGTCTTCGGGCACACCGCGACGATGGAAACCTTCCTGGAGGGACTGGCACAGACCCAGCGCCCCCGGTGATCGAATCGGCCCACTCAGTGCCCTTCGAGAAATCGCTTCTCCATGAAGACGGTGTGGGCGGCAACTGGCGTGTAGCCCATCCGCGTATAGATCGGCCGCCCCGCCTCGGTGGCATGCAGAAAGGTGGGGAGATCGCCGTGCCTGCTGCCCGCCACCTCCAGCGCGTGTCTCATCGTCGCCTCGGCATAGCCGCGTCGCTGCTGCGCTGGATCGGTTGCAACCATCGCTACGTACCGATACCCGTCGACGATCAGGACGGCGGCGGAACTGGCTGGGGCCGCTCCGACCATGCCGAGCGCCGGGACATGATCGGCCCAGAAGGATCGCCGGCCGAGGACAGCCTTTCCCGCCTCGAGGTCCATCCCGTACGCCAGCGAGTTCATGTCGAGCACCCGGCCACAGGCGCCGTCGTCATCGGGAATGGTCAGCTGCAGACCAACCGGAACATGGGCTACGGGACCGACCTGCTGCGCGACCATTCCCGTCAACAGCATCATCGGCGCCAGGCCGCAACCGTCGAGGACCGAGGTGGCGTCAACGCCGTCATCAAGCGCCTCCTGCGTGACCACGAACAGCCACGGGACGGACTTATCGGCGGCCCATGCACAGGCGTGTTGGGCATGCGACTGCAACTCGGCGCCTGACACGCCACGGCCGGTGAGCAGGGCGATGTTGAAGAAGCCGATCGGAAGACCGCTGAAGATGTACTCGATGCCATCCTCGGCCGCGGCACTCAGTGACGGAGCACCTGCGCACATGACGCGCCACGCGTCGCGGAACTGCCGAATGCTGAGATCAATCGCGTCGCCTTGCGCGCTGCCCATACTGGCTCCTTTCCCCTGCATGAGGTGCCCGATTCTACTGTGCATGCCTGTATAACGGCCGGATTTCCGCATATACTCGCGCCCACATGAGCTTGCATCCCGGCACACGACTCGGCCCATACGAAATCAAGGAGGCTGCGGGATCTGGGGGCATGGGCGATGTCTACCGCGCCCACGATGTCCGGCTCGATCGCGACGTCGCCGTCAAGACCCTCAAGGGTCCGTTCTCCGAGCGGTTCGAGCGCGAGGCCCACGCGATTTCGGCGCTGAATCATCCGAACATCTGCACGCTCTTCGACGTCGGCCAGCACGAAGGCAGCGGCTACCTGGTGATGGAGTTCATCGAGGGTAAGCCGATCGCCGGGCCGATGCCGGTCGAACAGGCGATCACCTACGGCGTCCAGATCTGCGAGGCGCTGCACGCGGCGCACCGCAAAGGCATCATCCACCGCGATCTCAAACCGGCCAATATCCTCGTCACCAAGCAGGGCATCAAGCTGCTCGACTTCGGCCTCGCGAAGCTGGCGGCCTCAGGCTCAGGCGTCATGGCGGCCCCGGCCGGCTCGGCGGCCGAACAGGCCACTCTCGCGGCGCTCACCGGCGCGCACACCGTCGTCGGGACGCCGCAATACATGGCGCCGGAGCAGATCGAGGCGCGCGAGGTCGATGCGCGGACCGACATCTTTGCGTTCGGATGCGTCCTCTACGAGCTGATTACCGGGCATCGCGCCTTCGAAGGTCAGACCTCGTCCAGCATCATGGCCGCCGTCCTCGCGACCAAGCCACGGCCGATCGAGGAGCTGGTGCCGCTGACGCCGCCGGCGCTCGAGCGGATCATTTCGCGCTGCCTGGCCAAGGATCCCGAGGATCGCTGGCACACGGCACGTGACGTCGCCGCCGAACTGCAGTGGGTCTCCCAGGGCGGATCCAGAGTCGGGCTGCCGGCGCTCGTCAGCGGACGCCGCCGCGTGCGCGAAGGCCTCGCGTGGGGCGCCTGCGCGCTGGCGACGATGGCGGCACTCGCGTTTGCTGTCGCGTGGACGCGTCGCGCGCCGGAACCGGGGCCGGTCGTCCGGTTTCCTCTTCTCCTGCCGGCGAAGGTCCAGAATCCGAGTCCGCCGGTCGTCTCCCCTGACGGCCGGCACATCGTCTTTGCCGGTGACGCCGAGGGCAAGCGGCTGGTGTGGATCCGCTCCCTCGACGTGCTGGACGCCAGGCCGCTGCCCGGCACCGAGGGGTGCAGCGGCCCTTCTGGTCGCCCGACAGCCGCTTCGTTGCGTTCGTCGCCGGCGGCAAACTCAAGAAGGTCGACATTGCGGGAGGGCCGCCGCAAACGATCTGTGATGCACCGACGGGCGCGGACGGGAGTTGGAGCCCTGCCGGCGTCATTCTGTTCGACGGCGCCGCAAACGATCCATTGCGCCGCGTCGACGCCAGCGGCGGTGTCAGCCAGCCGGTCGTCCTCGAGGCGGGCAAGACCGACGGAACACCGGGCGCGGGATGGCCCGAGTTCCTCCCTGACGGCAAACACTTCCTCTATACCGTCGACGACCCGGCCGCGGCCGGACGGATGACGCTGATGGTCGGTGAACTCGACTCGACGGTGTCCAAGCCGCTCTTCACCACGCTGACGCAAGTCCAGTACGCCGAGCCAGGGTATCTGCTGTTCGTGCGCGAGCGCACGCTGGTCGCGCAGAAATTCGATGCCACATCACAGACGCTGGAAGGCGAGCCCGTTCCGGTCGGTGAGGATCTCGCCCTGGGTGCGCTGGGGCTGGCGTCGTTTTCCGCATCGCGCACTGGCGTCCTGGTGTTCCGCGCCGGTGAAATGGCCGGCGCGCGACTGCTCTGGATTGATCGCACCGGCAGGGACACGCCGCTGATGGACGCCGCGGGCGGAGTACCGCGATGCAGCGATGTCACCCGACGGAACTCGACTGGCCTACGATCTCGTTGACGCCGCGGGCGGGGACATATGGATTCGCGACCTGGCCCGCGGTGTTTCATCTCGTTTCACGTATGAAGCGGGCCAGGACAACAATCCGGAGTGGTCGCCTGACGGCCGCCGGATCATCTTCACGTCCAAAGCAAAGGGGCCAGGCGACCTTTACATCAAGGATGCGTCGGGAACCAAGGACGCCCAGCCGCTCCTGGTGAACGGCGACGAGAAGTACATCTCCGACTGGTCACCGGACGGCCGCCACATACTCATCGCCAGTCGCAGCCCGGGGCAGCCCTTTGACATCCTGGCAATGCCGATTGATGGGGACAAAAAGCCATTCCCCGTCGTGAAGACGACGTTCGGCGAAACGTGGGCGACGTTCTCGCCCGACGGCCGCTACATCGCCTACCAGTCCAACGAGTCCGGTCGGACGGAGGTCTACGTCCACGAATTTCCGGAAGCCGAGCACAAGTGGCAGATCTCGACCCAGGGCGGTACCGAGGCGTTCTGGCGGGCCGATGGGCGCGAGCTGTTCTACCGGGCCGGTGAACAAATCATGAGTGTCCCGATCCAGATGGGCGCGACGTTCACCGCCGGCGTCCCAGTCGCGCTCTTCAAAACGCGCTTTGCCACGCCGGCTGTCCGGGCGCGCTATCGCCCCTCGCCGGATGGCCAGCGGTTCCTCGTTCTCAGCCCACTCGCGCGCGAGGCCGAACAGCCGGCGTCGGTGGTTCTCAACTGGACGTCGGCGCTGCCGCGCTGACCTGCGCAGTGCAGGCCAGCGGGCCAGCGCCGGGACGCTGGAACGCTGCTATAGTCCTCGCCGGTCACCACTCGCAGAGGTGTTCGCCATGCCCGAACGTGTCTGGTCGCGTCGCGACGTGCTCCGTCAGTGCCTGGCCGCAGGCGTCCTCGTCGTTCCTGCAGGCTGGGGCGAAGCGGAAGTGCTGCATGCGTGGCTCGACGCGCAGGCCGGACGGCAGCCCACCGCCCACGTGGAGATGGGACCGTTCTACAAGAAGCACGCACCGGCGACAAAGGCGATGCGTCTGCCGGGTGATCCCGGCCTGCCGCTTTCAATCACGGGCCGGGTGATCAACGTCCACGGGGAACGTGTGCCGGGCGCGAAGATCGAGGTCTGGCAGGCGGATCACGGCGGCCTCTACGATCTCGAAGGCTATCGCTATCGCGCCACGCTCACGCCCCCTGCATCGGGAGAGTACGCCTTCGACTCGATCATGCCAGGGCACTATCCCGCGCGCGTCGCGCGGCACGTCCACTACTTCGTCACCGCGCCAGGGCACACGCCGCTCACCACCCAGTTGTACTTCGCGACCGACGAAGTGTTCGATGGCAATCCCGACAAGAACTACTCGAAGGATCCGCTGATCACGGCAAGGAATCTCGTCCGCCCGGTGACGCTCACCGGCACGCCGGAAGCATCCCGGGCGGCGGTGGAGTTCGAGCTCGTGCTGGGGAAGGCATGACGCAGGTGGCGCGCGCACACGTCGTGGTCGCTGCTGTCGCGACGGTGCTCGCCGCTGTCGGCGCCGGCGCCCAGGCACCTGCCAAACCAATTCCCGTTTCTGCCAGCGTCGCGTTACCCGCGAAAACCGCGAGCCTGGCGGCGATCAATGCATCGTCGCTGGTCGCGGTTGGCATGGTCGACGGACGGGTCGCGGTCTGGAATGGCCGCGACGCCGCGCCATCTCTCATCCTGGCGACACACGCAGTGAAGGTGCTGGCCGTGGGCTCGAGCGCCGACGGACGGGACCTGTGGACGCCTGGATAAAGACGGCTTGCTGGTCCGCACCCCGTTCAATCCCGCAGTCGGCGCCACTCCCCCGGACGCCGGACCGTCGTCGTCCCTGAGGCTGGACTTCGGTACGGAGCGGGTCGTCGATGCCGTGTTCTCGTCGGATGCCGCGATGATCGTCACCGGCGGTGAACACGGTGAGCTGCGCGTGTTCGACTCGGCCTTGGGTAGCTTGCGGCAACAGATTCGCGCTCACCGAACCGAACTGCAGGCCCTGGCGGTGCGTCCGGGGTCTTCAATAGTGGCCAGCGCCAGCGCCGAGGCCGACCTTCGCGTCTGGGACATGGCGCGCGGGCTCGAGACGTTTTCGGTCGACGGCACGCTCTCTCTGTTCGCCCTGAAATTCAGCCCGACTGACGGAACACTCGCGGCCGGAGGCGTCGATCGACGGCTCACGCTCCGCGACGCGGCCACGTTCAAAGAACTTCGCCACGTGGCTCTGCCGGCTCCGAAGATCGTGGCCGCGCTGGCCTGGTCACCTGACGGCCGTTTGATTGCTGTGGGTGATATCGATGACGCTACCCTCTCGAAGGGCGGGATCGAGGTCTTTGATGCCGTCAGTCGCGCCGTCATTTGCCGGTTCGACACCGGCGCTGTGCCGGTCAGCAGCATGGCTTTCGCCGGGCAGAACGGACCGTGATCGGCAGTCGCAGGTACCCGTATGCGCGCCTGGACCGTGCCGGCAACTCGTCCGGCGCGTCGATAGGCACGAGTCCTGCTCTGCCTATTGCGGGGCGAGCTGATGAACAACCTGAGCTGGTCTGTGGCCCTCCTGGCAACAGTGACATCAACTGTCATGTGCACATCCTCACGACCTGACCTCCAGGGCGACCGGTCGGCGGAGCGCCGACAGATGATCGCTGAACAGATCCGGGCGCGCGACATCCGTGATGCGCGCGTCCTCGCCGCGATGGAAAAGGTCCAGCGCCATCTCTTCATGCCGGAAGCGGTGCGCGGTGAAGCGTATGGCGACCATCCCGTTTCGATCGGCTACGGCCAGACCATCTCCCAGCCGTATATCGTCGGGTTCATGAGCGAGGCGCTCAGCGTCCAAGCTGACCATCGCGTCCTCGAGATCGGGACCGGTTCCGGCTACCAGGCCGCGATTCTCGGCGAGCTTGCGCGCGAGGTCTACACGATCGAGATCGTCGAGCCGCTGGCCGAGAGTGCGCGCAACACCCTCACCCGGCTGGGTTACACGAACGTCCACGTGCGCGCGGGCAACGGCTACGCCGGCTGGCCGGAGCAGGCGCCGTTTGACCGGATCATGGTGACGGCCGCACCCGATGAAGTGCCGCCTGCGCTGGTGGAGCAGTTGAAGGTCGGCGGCTTGATGGCGATCCCGGTCGGCACGTTCAACCAGGAACTCCGGATCATGAGGCGGACGACCAGCGGCATGGAGGTTCTGAAGACGCTCCCCGTCCGCTTCGTGCCGATGACCGGCAAGGACAAGAAAGACTGACTCCTCGTCGGGTTATCCTGCCGCTATGCTGAACTGGCAACTGTTGTTGACCCTGCTGGTGAGCTTCGCCGTCGCACCGCCGCTGACGCCTCAGCCGGCCAGCGCGGTGGAACAGGCGAAGGATTTCTTCGCCCGGTTCGTCGAGTTGGAACATGCATATGACACAGCGATCGCCGATCTCTACGCGGACGATGCGGTGATCAGGAATAAGCGGACCTACCCGACCGGTGAAGTGCGGGAGGTGACGATTCCGCCGGCGCAGTATAAGCAGCTCCTTCGCGAGGCGATGCCGCTCGCAAAGTCCAGGGGTGACCGCAGTACGTATTCGAAGTGCGGCTACAAGGCCGAGGGCGCCAACGTGCGGATCACCTGCTCGCGGTATTCAGAGCTGAAGAAATACACGACGCCTTACACGCTCGTTGTCGGTCCGACACGCACCGGCAAGTGGCAGATCTTCGAGGAGCTGTCCGAATCGCGGCCGTGAGACGCGTCGCAGCGGCGACGGGATGCCCGATAAAATGGTCCCATGGTGATATTCCACCGGGCCGCACTATCGATTTGCGCCCTCGTCACAGCCACCGCCGTTGTCGTCACCGCTGCCCAGGAAGCGCGACCGGTCCGACGCTTCTCGCTCGCCGCGCTGGTGACGACCGCGGTATTCGCGCCCGACGGCGCCACGATCACGGTTTGGGATCCGGCCGGATGGTCGAGCTGGGACGCCGCGTCGGGAAACCGGAAGAGCCGCGAGCCCGTCATCGGGAAAAATTGCGAGCGCACGTCGGCCCTGCCTCGATCGGCTGACGGTCGAGTCGTTGCCGCCCAGTGCAAGGAGCGTCTCTTCTTTTTCGACGCCGCGACCGGACGTGCGCTCGGCGAACGGCAGCTGAAGGAACGGGAAACCGCCGCGATCTACACGGCCCCGGCGGAGGGGAGCGTCACCGCGGTCGTCATGGCCGGCGCAACCAACAGCGTCACGATTGGCCCATTGACGCCGGGGCCGTCGACCGATCTTCGGATCGACGGAGAAATCGAGCAGCTCTCGTTTTCGACGTCCGGCCACCGCCTGACGATCGGCACGATCAGCGGCGTCGAGGTTCGCGAGTTACCGGGCGGTCGGGTGCTGCGCACGTTCGCAGGACGTCCGGACCACGCCCTGAGTGCGGACGGACGCCTGGTCGCGGTCGCGTCCGACCGAGGGGTCCAGGTCTTTGACGTCGAATCCGGCGAGCGAGTCGCGGCGGTCGAAGGGCGGGTTTCCTACCTGCGATTCAGTCCGGATGCGAAGCGGCTGATTGGCTGGACCAACCAGCGGGTCGCCGTCTGGGACGCCGTGACGGGCGCGCTACAGCTAATGCTGAAGTCCGACGAGTTCGTCGATGCGTCGGCGTCGCCAGACGGGACTCTTCTCGCGACCGTCTCGCTCGATCGGCGTGGCGACTACACGACCAGCGGCGTGGCGGTGTGGCGATTGCCGTAGCGCAACCGGTATCATAGGGATCCATGGCCAGCCTGATTGAAGCGATCGAGATCAAGCGCAAGTCCTACTTCGAATACGAAGACGCGCCTTACCACTGCATCGACGTGGACGTATCGAAGCCCACTGCCCGCGGCGGCCAGACGCTCGTGCGCCTCAAGATGCGCAACCTGCTGACGCAGGCCGTTTTCGACAAGACGTTCAAGGCGGGCGAGAAATTCAAGGAGCCGGACCTCGAAATGGTGCCGGCCTCATTCCTCTACGCCGACACCGGCGGCTATCACTTCATGGACCAGGAGAGCTTCGACACGCTCACCCTGTCATCCGAGACCCTCGGCGACGACCGACTGCTGCTGGTCGACAACGTGCTCGTCCAGGTTCACAAGTACAACGGCAACCCGATCGGGGTGGTGTTTCCGGCCCACGTCGAGTTGACCGTGACGGCCACCGAGCCCGGCGTTCGCGGCGACACCGCCAGCGGCGGCGTCACCAAGGCCGCTACCCTGGAGACCGGCCTCGAAGTGCGCGTTCCGCTTTTCATCAAGGAAGGCGAAAAGGTCAAAGTCCACACCGAGACGCGGGAGTTCGCGGGCAGGGCCTAGGACTCGCGCGTCACACTCGATGGAATCCAACTCCCAACTACCAAACTCCAAACTCCCAATAGCAGACCCAACTTTCACTGGCGTTCCTCCGATTGGAGTTGGACGATTGGAAGTTGGAAGTTAAGCGAGCGTGAGCGTCAGCGTTTTTTAAAGACGCGAAGGACCGTGGCGGTCTTGTCGTCTTCGTCCACCTGCGTGACTTCGACGCGCCAGTTCACCCTTCGGTGTCAGCCAGCGCACCTCCCGAAGCTTCCAGCTGTCCTCGCCCTGGCTGGTGACCTGGTAGATCGACCCTTCGGTCACGAGCTTGTTCCCCTCCCACCGCGTGCGGGTCGTGTGAATCTGCGCCCCGGTGTGGTTCTTGTTCTCGCGGCCGTCGAAATCGTGGATGAACCGGGTGGTCTGATCGAACCGCGTGCGCTCGATCGTCAGGCGCTCCGGCGTCTGAATGATGGTGAGGGGCGGCGGCGGGCCGGCGATCGCCTTGACGCCCGTGGCCCCGGACGGTTTGTCGTAAGGGGACTTCCGCTGGCTCTCGTCCTCCACCCACGTGCCTGAGAAGTCCGGATGCTTCTGCGCGGCCAGCGGCACCGCGAAACCGACGAGCGTGACGACGCGAGCACGAGCGAAACGCGGTTAATCAAGATTCTCGCGTTTGGAGTTTGGAGATCGGAGTTATCACTCCACTCTCAAGGCTGACGCGGGATCTACTCTCAACGCACGCATGGTCGGGATCCACGAGGCCATCAGCGCGACAAGGAACACGAGCACCGGCATCAGGACGAAGACGGTGGGATCGCGGGGATCCACTTCGTAGAGCAGCCCGGCCAGCAGTTTGGACAGCATGAAGGCGCCGAGCAGGCCACCTGCTACACCGAGGGCCGCGAGCTTCAATCCGTGTCCGACAACCAGCTTCAAGACATGGCCGGAGGTCGCACCGAGCGCCATCCGGATCCCGATCTCATTGGCACGCTGCGCGACGATGTAGGCGAGGACGCCGAAGATGCCGGCGGAGGCGAGCGCGAGCGTGACGGCAGAGAATATCGTCATCAGAGCAAGCATGAAGCGCTCGCGCCGGATCGAGTCGGCCATGAGCTCGGCCGCCGGGATGGCCTGAAGGACGGGCTGATCGGGATCATGTGCCCACAGCACGCGTTTCACGTCGGCGACGAGCGTCATCGGACGATCCGCACGGAGCAAGAGGCGGCGAGTCTCGACCTGGCGCGGCTTCATCCCGGCCACTATCGGCATCACGTTCGGATCCGCGGTGAACGGCAGGTAGACGGCGAGCTCTCCCCTGTCGCCAGTCAGCCCGAAGGTCTTCACGTTCCCGGCCACGCCAACCACGGTCATGCTGGGGGCGCTCTCGCCCATGCGCAAGCGCTGGCCAACCAGCGAACCGCCGCACCGATTCGCGACGCCGGCGCTGACGACGACCGCGTCGGGCGGGTCATCCTCGCGCAGCGGACGGCCCTGCGAAACCGGGATGCCCATCAGGCCGAAGTAGTCGGCGGTGACAAAGGTCAGGACGATATCGACGCTGTCCGTAGCGCCGCACGGGCCGGTCTCGGCGTAAAAGGTGCCCATGCCGAAACTTCCAGGTGACGGCGGGAGACCAGATGCGAGCGCGACACCGGTCACACCCGGCAGATCCCTGGCGTCGTGAGCCACGCGCCGGAGCAGCGCGACGCGAGCCGCCTCGGTCGGGTAGCGATCGGTGTCCAGACCGATCGTCACCGCCAGCAACTTGTCAGGGTTGAAACCGACATCGATGGCGTTCAGCCTGACGAAGCTGCGAACCATCAGGGCGGCGCCGATCAGCAGCACGACGGCGAGCGCGATCTCGGCGACGACGAGGGTGCCGCGCAGGCGGCGCTGGAGCGGCGTAGCGGTCGAAGCCTTCGTCCGGCCAGACAGCGCCTGGTTGCCCTGCTGCCCGGACCGCATCGCCGGCGGCAAGTTGCAGAGCACGCCGGTGAGGATGGCAAGCGAGATCCCGAAGATGATGACGCGGCCGTCGATCGCGATCCCGGTCGTCGTCGCATACATCAAGCTCGTGGGTGCGAGCTTGACCAACGTCTCGACCGCCCACGCGGCGGCCACCAGACCCGCCGCACCGGCGAGAAGACCGAGCAGCAGGCCCTCGATCAGCAGCTCACGGGCAAGACGGGCGCGACTCGCGCCGAGCACCAGCCGGATCGCAAACTCCCGCTGCCGGTCCACGGCGCGAGACAACAGCAGGTTGGCGACGTTGGCACACGCGGTCAGCAGAACCAGGCCGACGGCGCCGAACAGGATCAGCACCGTCCGCCGTGTCGCATCATCTGATCCCGCGAGCTGGCCCTGGTAGAGACGAATGTTCCAGCCGGTCGGCAAGGGGCGCTCGCTCTGGAGCCGCGCGACCGCTGCATCGATGCGCTGCCGTGCGGCCTCGAGCGTCAGCCCCGGTTTCAAACGCACGATCGGTGTTGGCAGCGCTTTCACCCGGGCCCGGCCGAGCGTCAGGGTCGAGCGGCAGCCACATCTGCTCGCGCAAGGTCGGGAAGTGGAAGCTGGCGGGGAGGACTCCGATGATGGTGTGCGGCACCCCATTGATCGTCACCGACCGTCCGAGTGCGGACGCGTCGCCGCCGAGCCTCGAGCGCCAGTACTTGTCGCTCAGGATGACGACCGGCGCGGAGCCGGCTCGCCCCTCTTCGGGGTTGAAGAGGCGCCCGACGCGAGGGACTGCGCCAAGAGTTGTCAGCAAGCCGGGCGACATCTGCGCCGCGGGCAATTCCTCTGGCTCCACACCCCCGGTGACCAGCACCGTGGTGTCGCGATGGGCTTCGACGGTCTCGAAGATCTCCGTCTCACTGCGCCACTGCCGGAGCTTCTGCCGCGACAGCCCCGGAAACGAGTGCCCGCCTTTGGGCGCGACGTTCAGGAGGTTGTAGAGCTGTTCGGCGTCCCTGAAAGGACTGGGCCGCAGCAGGACGGCATCGACGATGCTGAAGATGGCCGCATTAGCCGCAATCGCGAAGCCGAGCGTGAGGACGGTAAAAACCACGACCGCCGGCTGCGACCGCAGGCGCTTCAGCGCGTAACCGACATCCTGCATGAAGGCGGTGAACGCCCCACGCCACCACCCTGCTGGCAGCGAAGGCGGACGTCGGTCGCCCCCCGTGCCACGGCTCCGCCAGATCCCGGCAATCACATTGGCGAACTCCGCGGCGGTCTCGCGCGTGAACGACCACATCCCCATGCTCATGGTGGCCGAGCAGGTATCGCCGAACGCATGCACCATCGGCTCGCCACAGCGCTCGCGGAAGTCGCGAGGATACAGTCGCAGGATCAGGGCGTAGAGCGCGATCGCGGCACCCGCGGCCGGGGAGCGGCGCCCGTTCACCGGCTTCGCTCCGGCGCCAGCTTTCTCGCCGGGGCGAGCACGTGTTTGTCCTGCGCCATGACGACGAGCGACTGCAGCCGCTTTGCCTCGGCGCGCAACACGTCGCGGCCGAGCGGCGTCAGCCGATAGTAGCGGCGGCGCGCATCGCCGTCCCCTGCCGGGCCGTCCTGCTCCGCCAACCAGGCGCCGTCGAGCATCCGCTTGATGACGGTGTAGAGCGTGCCGGTCCGAAGCTTGATCTGGCCATCGGTCCGCTGCTCGACGTCCTGCAGAATCGCGTAGCCATGACGCGCGTCGTCACTCAACGACAGCAGGATGTGGAATTCCACTGGCGTCAGCGGCAGCAGCCCGCGGGGCTCGGAGCCTTCAGAGGTAGCGCGTCGCATATGTATTTATATTAAATACATTTTCAAACAAGTGCAACCCTGGAGGAACTGGGAGCTGGAAGCTGATAGCTGAGAGCTGGGAGCTAAGAAGAAGGCAGCACGAGGCGCGCGCGCAGCCCCCCGCCGGGCGCTTCGTGGAGCGAGAGCGATCCGCGGTATAGCTCGGCGAGATCGCGGACGATCGCGAGCCCAAGGCCGGATCCGGGCGCCGCCTCGTCGGCCTTCACGCCGCGTTGCAGTACGGCCTCGCGCTGCGGCGCCGGAACGCCGGCGCCGTCGTCGTCCACCGTGATCGTGACCGTGCCGGCATTGATGGTCGATGAGATCGCCACCTTGCCGCGGGTCCACTTGCAGGCGTTGTCGAGGAGGTTGCCGAGCATCTCGTCGAGGTCTTCCCGCTGGACCCGGACGGCATGCGCCGGATCCACCTCGATCTGGATCTTCACGCCGCGCGCGGCGTGGAGCCGCTCGAGCGTGCGGGCCAGCGCCTCTGCGGATTCGCGAACGGTCGACGTCGCGCCTGGCGTTGCACCCGACGCCGCGGCGCGAGCCTGCGCGAGGTGGTAGTCGACCTGGCGCTGCATCCCCTGGATCTGGGACGCGAGCGCATCGGCAAGATCCGGCTGGCCGGCGGCACGGGCGCGCTCGGCTTCGTGGGTCAGGACCGCGAGCGGCGTCTTCAGGCCGTGCGCGAGGTCCCCCGCCTTGGCGACGGCGCGGCGGACGACCTGGTCGCGATGCTCGAGCAACGCGTTCAGATCATCGACGAGCGGCTGCACTTCCGACGCGTACTCACCCTCGACCCGAGCGTCCTGCCCGGCGTGCACGCGTGCGAGCCGTCCGCGCAGATCGCGAAACGACGACAGCCCCTTGCGCATCTGGACGAAGCCGGCGAGCAGAAACGCCAGCACCAGCATCACACCAAGGAAGCCGTGAGAAGCCGCCGTCCCGTGCAGAACCACCGCGAACGGCCGGTACTGGATCATCACGGCAGTGGCGACCAGCATCGTCCCGATGAACAGGCCCAACGTCCAGAGGACGGCGCCCCACAGGATGCGTGCGCGCAGTGAGCCCACGTTACGTCTCCGCCCCCATCCGGTAGCCCAGGCCGCGGACCGTTTCGATCACCGCGGCGCCGAGTTTTCGCCGCAGCCGCGCGATGAACACCTCGACGGTGTTCGAGTCGCGATCGAAGTCCTGCGCATAGATGTGTTCGGTGAGCTCCGCCTGGGACACGACCCGGTCGCGATGATGCATCAAGTACGAGAGGACGCGGAACTCGTGACTCGTGAGCTTCACCGGGGTGCCGTCTACCGTCACTTTGGCGAGCCGTGGATCGAGGCTGACGGCGCCGCATCGGAGCTGGGGCGTGACCTGCCCGCTGGCGCGGCGGATCAACGCCCGGAGACGCGCCAATACCTCCTCGATCCGGAACGGTTTAGACACGTAGTCGTCTGCGCCGCTGTCGATCCCCTGGACCTTCTCGTGCCAGCTGCCGCGCGCCGTCAACACGAGGACGGGCACGGCCTGACCGGCCTCGCGCCACTTGCGTAACAGGGTCAAGCCATCGATCCGTGGCAAGCCGAGGTCGAGGATCACCGCGTCGTACTCGTTGGTCCCGGCATAGAAATCAGCCGCTTCACCGTCCGCGGCGCCGTCGACGACGTAGCCGGCATCGGCGAGTGCCGACGAAAGCTGCGCCAACAGTTGCGGCTGATCCTCTGCAACGAGCACTCTCACGCCTGCGTTTATAGCGCATCACAAGCTGAACGGTACCTGAACGGATCGTTCACGACTCGTTCAGGCATGGGTGCGTAGTCTCGCGCTCATGAAGAAACAGACAGCACTGGTGCTGGTCGTGATCGCGGTCCTGCTGATCGCTGCGGGCGTCTACGCACGCGGCCACGGCGGCGGTGTGCTGCGCAAGTGGATCTCGCTGCACCAGTCAAACGCCGGTCATTGATCGTACCGATCGGGACCTGCGAAAGAGGAGACACCCATGAGAACACTCGCCAGCTTGTTTACGTCACTCGTCATCGCCAGCGCCATCGCCGGGGCACAGACGCCGGGGAAGGCCGCGCCGGGCGTGGGCGGCGCCTGGAATCTGATGGTGAAAGGGCCGGCCGCACACGGCGACATGCCGGCGACGATGCAGTTGCGGCAGGAGGGGAAGGCCATCACCGGCACGTTCGCGGTTCACGGAACCGAACACACCCTCAAAGGTGAGTTCAGCGACGCCACGCTGACCCTCGAAACCACCGACACCCCGGCCGATAAATCACTGTCCTTCACCGCCAAACTGAAGGACGACGGCAGCCTCGCGGGATACCTGTCGGGCCCGATGGGTGACATGCAGTGGACCGCCACGCGGTCCGGCAGCCGAATAGCCGGCTTTCGGCAACGCGTCGAAACTGCCACTTTCGTTTGATTTGGAGTTTGGAGTTTGGAAGTTGGAAGTTGATGTTCGCTGACCTCCGCCACGCCTGCCGTTCGATCCTGCGGATGCCGTTCCTATCCACCGTCGTGGTGGTATCGCTGGCCATCGGCATCGGCGTCAACACGGTTGTGTTCTCGTGGATCCAGGCGCGGATCCTGGACCCGGTGCCTGGGGTTGTCGGCGGACGTCAGCTGCTCCTCATCGAACCCAAAACGGAGGCCGGCCTCTATGCCGGAGCATCCTGGCCGGAGTTCAAGGACCTTCGGCTCACCCTGCAGTCCTTCGACGGCCTGCTGGCGGCACGGATGGCGCCGCTCTATGTCGGCCCCGCCGGTTCGGTCGAGCGGCTCTTCGGCCTGCTGGTTTCGGACAACTACTTTTCGGCGCTCGGCGTACGACCCGCACTCGGCCGGTTCTTCGCGCCGGAGGAAGTCACGCATGCCGGCGGCGCACCGGTGGCGGTGATCTCGCATCGACTCTGGGTCTCTCACTTCGACGGCGCGAGCGACGTCATCGGTCGCACGATCCGGATCAATGCACGAGAACTCACGGTGATCGGTGTCACGCCTGACGAGTTCCAGGGAACGACCCTCGGTCTGCAGTTCGATGCGTGGCTACCGGCGACGCTGGCGCCGGTCGTCTCGACCGGGTCCACCGAGATCGAGAACCGCGGCGTGCGCGGCTACCAGGTGATCGGGCGGCTGAAACCGTCCGCCTCCCGCCGCCAGGCGCAGGAGGAAGTCGCGATGGTGATGCGGCAACTGGCGGCCGCCTACCCGGCCACCAACGCGAAGGTAACGGGGGAAGTGCTGCGGTTCACCGAAAGTCCGCGCGGCCCCCAGCGCATGCTGAACACGGCGCTCGCCGTGCTGCAGGCGATCATGCTGCTCCTGCTGCTGGCGGTCTGCGGCAATGTGGCGAACCTGATGCTGGCGCGAGCCAGCGCGCGGCAGAAAGAGATGGGGATCCGCCTGGCGCTCGGCGCCCGGCCGTGGCGAGTCGCATCGCTGCTGCTGACCGAGAACGTCGTGCTGGCGTTGATGGGTGCGGCCCTCGGCGCGGCGTTCGCGGTCTGGGGCACGCAGGGCCTGCTCGTTCTGCCCTTGACGGGCCTCCCGATTCGGTTTCAAACCAGCATCGATGGCGTCGGGCTCGCATTCGCGATGGGTCTTGGTCTCGCCTGCGGATTGCTCTTCGGTGCGGCGCCCGCCATGCAGCTCTCCCGGGTGGATCCACACCACGCCTTCCGGGCCGGCGTCGCGTCGACTGGGCGCAGCCGTTTGCGCCACGCATTGATGGGCGTCCAGGTGGCGCTCGCGATGATGGTCCTGATCGTTGCGGGCCTCTTCTTCCGCAGCGTGATGGAGACGCGCGACACCGATCCTGGCTTCCGCCGCCAGGGCGTGTTGCTGGCAGCCTATGACCTGGCCGGCCGCAGCTCCGACCAGGCTGTCAGCCGCGCCCTCGCAACGCGCACGCTCGACGTGCTTCGCGCACTGCCCTCCGTCGAAGCGGCCGCGATCGCCTCGTCGGTGCCGCTCGACATCCACGGATTGCCGTCGCGTGTGTTCACCGTTGACGGCCACTCGCGCGCCGACGGCGGCTTCGATGAGGCCCTCACCAACATCGTCACGCCCGGGTACTTCGCGGTCATGGGGATCGAGCAACTCGCGGGGCGCGACTTCGCGTCGCTCACTGACACGACGGCGCCACGCCAGGCGATCGTCAACGAGGAGTTCGTCCGCCGCTACGTCGCTACTGGCGAGCCAATGGGCCGGCAGATCCGAGCGCGCGGCGGTCCATTCACGATCATCGGGGTCGTCCGCGACTCGCTCTACAACGCCTTCGGCGAGCCACCGACGCCGGCCATCTACTTCTCCTACAAGGACAACCCACAGCCGCGCGGCGAGATCCACGTTCGTTTCAGGCCCGGCAGCGAGGGAGCCGGCAGCGCCGAGGTCCGGCGCGTCATGCGCGAGCTCGATGCCGATCTGCCGGTCTTCAATCTGCGATCGATGACGCAGCACGTGGACACCAACCTCATCTTCCGCACGGTCCCGGCCAGGATGTTCTCCGTCCTCGGCCCGCTGCTGCTGGTCCTGGCCGCGATCGGGATCTACGCGGTCGTGGCCTACTCGGTCTCGCTGCGGACGCGCGAAGTGGGCGTTCGGCTGGCGCTCGGCGCAACCAGCATGCGGGTGGTGCGGCAATTCGTGGGCGAGAGCATGGTGGTCGCGCTCGTCGGCGGCCTCCTGGGCTGGAGCGTCGCATTCCTGCTGGCCACCGATTTCGCGCCGGGAGGACGGATCGACGCGGTCGTGTTCGCGGCGGTGCCACTGATTCTCATGGCGGTTGCGGGCGTCGCGTCGTGGATCCCGGCCCGACGCTCGGTGGCGATCGATCCGTCGGCGGCGCTTAGAGGCGAGTAGGCCCGACCTTCAGGTCGGGCGTCGACCTGTGGGAGGATAAAGGCGTGATCACATTCATCGCCGTCCTCGTTGCGCTCGCGTCCTTCACCGCCGTCCAGAACCCGCCGGCCGCTCAGCCCCAATCCGGGATGGATACGTCGACCTGGAACAATCCCGAAGCCCCCTTCCGCCTGGCGGGGCCGATCTACTACGTCGGCACGCAGCAACTCGCCGTGTTCCTGGTCTCGTCACCCCAGGGCCACATCCTGATTGACGGAGGCATGCCGAACTCCGCGGCGGTGATCGAGAAGTCGATTCGCGATATCGGGTTCAAGCCGGAAGACATCCGGATCCTGCTGACGACACAAGCCCATTTCGATCATGTCGGCACGCACGCGCATTTCAAGAAGCTGAGCGGCGCCATGATGCAGGCGATGACCGGCGACGAGAAGCTGCTGCGCGATGGCGGAAAGTCGGATTACCTGTTCGGCGCAAATCCGGCGTTCCACTTTCCGAGGGTGCCGGTCGACCGTGTGCTGAAGGATGGCGACATCGTCACTATCGGAGGCACGCGTCTCACCGCCCGTCATACACCGGGGCATACACCCGGTTCGGCATCCTACGAGATGACCGTCAATGAGGGCGGCCGCGAATACAAGGTGGTATTTGCCGCGAGCACGAGCGTCAACCCCGGCACCCGCTTCGTGAAGAACCCGTCGTATCCGGGGATCCTCGAAGACTTCCGCAAGACCTTCACCCTGCTCGAGTCACTGCAGCCGGACATCTTCGTGTCGGGCCACGCTACCTTCTTCAACCTCAAGGAGAAGCGCGCCAAGATGAACCCCGAGAGCCCCGCGGCGGCTTTCGTCGATCCGGCAGGCTACAAGCGCCTGCTGGCCGAAAAGAAGAAGGCGTTCGAGACTTTGGTCTCACAGGAGCAAGCGGGTCGATAGCGCCGCTGAAAAATTCCCTTCTCACAGAGGACATCCACGAAGGTCATGCCTTCGGCATTCACGACGACTCGACGACTCGAACGACTCGACGGCAACACTGATAAGACGTCGTGTTCTTTGTGTCCGTCGTGCCGTTGTGCATCGCGAAGCGATCGACGTTTCTATCGGGCTGTTTTTCAACGCTGGCAGCCGCCCGGTGCACGCGTTGCTCTCGGTGGCGCTCTTTGTGCCGTCAAAAACTGAACGTGTGCGTGTACTTGACGATTAGGGCGCGGGTCATCGACAGGGGCGTGAACCGATCCGCGAGAAGGACGTCGCGTTCGCGGGCGGTGTCGAGGCCCTCGTTGTAGACGATCCACAGGTCCGTACCTTCCGCCAGCGCGTAGCGCAGGCGGACGTTGAAATCGAGACGGTCGGTCGTGGAGTTGTACTGAACGAACGCGTTTCCTGAGGCCTTCGCGTCGAGCGCGGTCCGGATGCGCAACCGCAGCAGGTGGATATTCGTCGAGGCGTCGCGGACCGGAAAGCGCAGCATGCTCAATTGGTAGTCGGCCCCGATCTCGAAGTGGCGGTTCACGTTCCAGACCGGCGTAATCAGCATCTGCGTGCGGCGGCCATCGAAGTAGGTGCCCTTCCGCAGATCCACGTCGGCGCGGAGCTTCCGTCCCGATGACATCGTGCTGACGACCTGCAGGTCGGCGAAGTCGTAGCGACCGGCCGGAATCGGCACCGCGTTGCCGATCACGAACGGGACCAGCACGTCTTCATGGAACCACTTCGGTTCGATCCAGCCACCGCCGCCTGACTTCGTCTCCCACTGCACCCAGAAGGCGTAGGTCCCGGACTCGAGAACGCGATCCGCGTTGCGAAACGTCGAGAACGCCAGCGCACCCGGGTAGAACCGCTTGAAGTATTTGTGGTTGTCCGTATAGATGAACCAGTTGCCCACCACGTTGGCTGTCGTGAAGTTCCGGCGCGGCATGAACCCAAGCTCGGGCTGATAGTCGGCGCCTGCCCGCGTGAACTGCCAGGTGTATGACAGGCCGCGCTGCGTGCGCCGCTCCCACTTGGCATCGACGAAGCTGCGGCTGCCGAAGTCAGCACTCGGCCGCTCGTTCTCATCGACGGTCCCGGCCCACTTGAATCCCACGTACTCATCGCCGTGGACACGAAGAGATGTGTCGGCGCCCAGCGCAAGGTTGTGACGGCCGCCGCCATAGTAGGTCGTTGCCATCACCCCCATGGTGGACGACGGGTTGAGCACCGGGCGACGGAGGCGGAAGACACCAAAGTTCTCGCCCGGCAGTTCACCTTCGTCATCGGTCTGGACGTCGAGAAATCCGACGTCCCACGCGCCAGCCTTCCCGACCATGCGAGCGCCACCGAGGATCGTCACTGGCGTCCCCGACGGCGTCAGACCGATCCGGCGCGAATGAAACAGGCGCGAGCCGCCGGCACCGGTAAAGTCGAACACGCTGCTGCCTTCCTGGAAGAAACGGCGACGCTCGGGGAAGAAAAGCGGGAATCGATCGAGCGCGACCTGCTGGTCGTCGGCCTCGACCTGTGCAAAGTCGGTGTTCACGGTCAGGTCCAGTGTCAGGTTGCCCGAGAGCGGATAGCGCGCATCCACGCCGAGCTCACCCGTCGGTATTGCGGTCGGGGACGATGCCCCCGCCGGTAAACCGGTTGTCGCGGGAGCCACTGGCCAGCGCGTACGGCGTCAGATAGAACGGCGTCTTGGTGCGAACGCCGCGCATCGAGACGTCGCGCGCCGATGACGGCCGGCGGAACGGGAACTTTGGATCGATCTCCGGAAACGTGACGCGCTCGTTGAGGCGCGACACCAGCCGCGTCACCGTCAGCCCCATCACCGCCGTGCCGTCGGGCCCGACCTGGAAGCCGAGGCTCGAGAACGGGATCCGCACTTCGGCAAACCAGCCCTCTGATGTCACCGATGTCTTCGACGTCCAGAAGGTGTCCCAGTTGTCATTGGTCGTATTGCCATCGTCGGCCACCAGCAGGTCGAAGCGAATGCCGCCAGGCGTCGTCCCGAACCACTTGGCGTTCTGGTTGTCGTTGAATGCATCGATGTAGATGGCGAGCGCGTCGTCGCCGATCCAACGGTCTCGGTAAAGGGAGTTGATGCGGATGCCGGACGGGTCGGTGTCATAGAACCAGCCGCCGACGTAGAGAAACTCATCGTCATAGGACACGCGCAGTTCCGTCCGCTGCGTCGGTACGCCCTTGAACAGCGGCGTATACATCGTCAGCGGCAGCGTCGGTATCTTCTGCCAGGCCTCATCGTCCATACGGCCGTCGACGATGACGGGGCCCGGCAGACGCGTGAGTTCGAGCGGCGCCTCCTGGGCGTCGAGCGCTAGCCGGGACGAGCAGCGTGACGAACGGTAACACCAGGACGATGCGCGGAAAGTGGATCATGGCGATCGGATGGTATGAAGTCACGGCCCCGACGGCATGTGCCGGACGTCACGAAATGGTCATGGTGGCTTGTCAGCGGATCCGGCTGCGCTTACTCTGGCGGCACACGTGACTGCACCGACAACGTTTGCCGCGCTGAACAGGCTCCCGTCCAGGTTCGCCGGGGAGATCGCGGGATACCGCACCTTCGTGGCGATTGTGTCGGTGAACTACGTCACTTTGCTGGTGCTCACGCCCAAGGCGTGGAGCGCGGAGCCGGCGCCGCTGTGGCTGCTCGTTGCGCTCGGCGTGCTCTATCTCGGCCTCGGCATCTGGGGGTTCGAGTATGCGCAACGCGTGCGGCGGATCCCCGTATCACTCGCCTACCTGCTGATCGAGTTCGGGATCGGCATGAAGATCAATGACCTCGCGCCGGGTGGCCTGCTGCCATTGATCCTGTTGCCGATCGCCGCGCAGGCGGTCGCCCTGCTGCCGCAGATCTGGGCGGCGCTGGTCTGCATGCTCGTAATCGCCGGCGTGAGCGGAAACCTCACGTGGGTGCCCGACTGGCCGGCATGGTTCCGGAACATTACGTCGGCCACTGCTGCCGTGGTCTTCGTCGTCGTGTATGTCGGGGTCGCAGCGCGTGAACGCGAGGCGCGGGATCGCGTCGAACGGCTCTCGGCCGAAGTCGCACGGCTCGCGGCCGCGAACGAACGGAACCGGCTCGCGCGTGAAATTCACGACACCCTTGGTCACTACCTCACGGTGATCCACGTGCAGCTCGAGGCCGCACGCGCGGTGATGCCGGCCGAACCCGAGCGCGGGATGCTCGCGATCAGCCGCGCCCAGACCCTGGCGAAGGACGGTCTCACCGCCGTCCGACAGTCGGTCAAGGCGCTGCGTGAAGACAGTCCCGTTGAGGGCATCGCCGAGCAATTGGCGTCGCTTGTGGACGCGGTCCGAGACGAGAGCTTCACCGCGACGTTCGCCGCGACAGGAACACCACGTCCCGTGACCGCCGGGGTCGCGCTCGCGCTCCACCGGACGGCCCTCGAAGCGCTCACCAACGTTCGCCGTCATGCCGCCGCGACCCTGGTGCAGATGGTCCTCGCCTTCCGGCCTGACGGGCGTGTGCACTTGCGCGTGAATGACGACGGCCGCGGTGCAGACGACCTTGACGGCGGTTTCGGCATCACCGGCATCCGCGAGCGCGCCGAACAACTGGGCGGCTCGGTGGCGTGTCACACCGCCGCGGGACAGGGCTTTACGCTCGACCTGGAGCTGCCGGGATGAGCGTCATCCGCGTCGTCATTGCCGACGACCAGGCATTGTTTCGTGAGGGGCTGCGAACGCTGCTGTCGATACGGGCCGAAGTGGAGGTCGTCGGCGAAGCCGCGAACGGCCGCGAGGCACTCGCGCTCGTCGAGAGCTCGGCTCCGCACGTGGTGCTGATGGATCTGCGGATGCCGGTGATGGACGGCATCCTGGCGACGGCCCAGATCCGCCAGCGCTGGCCCGCGATCCCGGTGCTCGTCCTGACGACGTTTGACGACGACGCGAGCTTGTTTGGGGCGCTGAGAGCTGGCGCCGCTGGCTACCTGCTGAAGGACGTGTCGTCGGAAACGCTGTTTGCCGCGATCACCGCCGCGGCGCGCGGCGAGGCGTTCCTGCAGAGCACCGTGACCGGACGAGTAGTGGCGGCGTTTGCAAAGATGCTGGAACCGGGCGGTCCGCGCGCCGAAGCGCTGGTGCTGCCGCTGTCACCGCGCGAGCGCGAGATCCTTGCGCTGCTCGGGACCGGCGCGTCCAACAAGGAGATCGCGGACCGCCTCTGCCTCGCCGAAGGCACCGTCAAGAATCACGTCACCAACGTCCTGACCAAGCTCGACGTCCGAGATCGTACGCAGGCCGCACTGCAGAGCGCGACAGCTGGGCATTTGCCTGATGGGCCAAGCATACCTGGCAGATCTAAACAGTGCCTCGTCTGCTGTGTTCTACTTCTGTGTTGTCTCCTGTGTTTCTCCTGTGTTTTTTCTGTGGCCTCATTTGCCGATCGCGAACAGGTGCGTGCGGCTGCGCAGGTACAGGTTGTTCCCCACCACAATCGGCGAGGCGATGAACGACTGGTCGGTCAGCGTGTTGGTGGCCAGCACCTCGAACGTGTTGCCCGCCTTGACGACCACGACGTCGCCCTCTTCGGTCGCAAGATAGACCCGGTCGTTGACGACGAGCGGCGACGCCTTGAAGTTGTACGGCTTGGGCAGGCGCTGCTGGACGTAGTGCGGCGTGCCGGCGGCGGCATCGAAGACGTTCAGCATGCCGTTATCCGCGATGATGTAGAGCCGTCCATCGTGAAGGGACGGTGACGCGGTGTAGGAGGTCCCGCGCGTCGTCTCCCACACGATCGCGTCGGTGCCGGTGAGATCACCGGTGCGGCCGAGACGCACCGCCATCAGCCGCGGATTGCGATAGCCGCTCATCACGAGCACCGTGTCGCGAAACTGGACCGGCTGCGGGATGGGGTTCAGGCCGAGGCCGGCAACCTCCCAGACCAGCTTGCCGGTGTTCACGTCGTAGGCCTTGACCTTCGTGTCGGCCGTCACGACCAGCTGCTTCGCGCCCGCGTGGGTGACGATCAGGGGTGTCGACCAGCTGGTATTGTCCATCCGGGGTGTGCGCCACAGCTCTTTGCCATCCGCGGCGTTCAACGCGATGATCGCGCCTTCCGCCTGGTGATCGAACTGCAGGTAGACGCGGCCGTCATCGACCACGACGCCGGTGCCCTCGCCGAACGCGAGCCGCATCTGCATCTTGATGCCGAGGTCCTTCTGCCACAGCAGCTTGCCGTTCAGGTCGTAGACGAACAATCCGCGCGAACCGAAGAAGGCGTAGAGCCGCTGGCCATCGGTGGCCGGCGCGTTCGATGCGAAGCTGCCGTACAGGTGGTGATATCCCTCGTGCGGGGTCGCGGTTGCCGCCGTGCGCTGCCACAGAACCTTGCCGCTATTTCGGTCCACGGCAAGCACTTCGAGGCGATGTTCCTCGCCGACCCCACTGCCGCCTCCTGGCGCCGCCGCGTCCGCCAGCCGGGGGCCGGGGCGGCCTCAGCCTTCTTTCCGGTCGGGATCGCGGTGGTCAGAAAAAGCCGGTCTCCCCACGCGACGGGCGTCGAGTAGCCGCGGCCCGGAATCTCGACCTTCCATTTCACGTTCGAGGTGTCACTCCAGGCGACCGGCGCCTCACCCGTGGCGGTTCCGGTGTGAGAGGCCCCGCGCCAGTGCGGCCACGAGTCGGCGGCAGGTTTCTGCGCGGCAATCGAGGCGACGGAGCAAAGGCAAAGAGCGGCGATCCAGACGCGAACGTTGTATCTCGGCATGTTGGAATTCTGGCACACTGTTGGTGACTTCTGCACCGCCGCCCATGGACTCGAGCGTCACCATCACGCCCTTCGAACCGTCCGACGCCAAGGCGTTTGCTTCGTTGAACCTCGCATGGCTGGTTCCGTTCGAGCTGCTCGAGCCGGCCGACGAGAAGCAACTCTACGGCTTCGATAAGACTGTCTTCGCACGCGGCGGGGCGATCTTCATGGCCAGAGCCGGGGATACCGCCGTCGGGTGCTGCGCCGCCATCCCGCACGATGCCGAGACGATCGAGGTGGCGAAGCTGGCAGTGGATCCGTCCGCCCAGGGCCACGGGGTCGGACGACGGCTGGTGCACGCGGCACTGGCGTTCGGCGTCGAGCGGGGATTCCGCCGGGCCGTCCTGACCTCGAGCCACAAACTGGTTGCGGCGTTGAAACTGTACGAGTCGGTGGGTTTTCGTTATCTCGAGATGCCGACCGTGCGCCCCTACGAAACCGCCGACATCTACATGGAGCTGGACCTCGCGGGCTGGAGTGCCGTCACTCGGCCCTGATCGCGACGAGCGGATCGACATGCGCGGCCCGCCGGGCCGGGATGTAGGCGGCCAGCAGCCCGAGACCGAGCAGGAGCGCCGCGGCGGCGCCGTAGACGGCGGGATCGTGCGGCACGCCGCGATGCACAAAAGTCATCACCAGCCGCTCGAGCCACGCCGCGCCAGAGGAAGCCAATCGCCAGACCGGCGCCGATCGCGAGTGCGGCGCGCGACAGGATCATCGATGAGGATGCGGGACGGTTTCGCGCCGAGCGCCATCCGGACGCCGATCTCCTTTGTGCGCTGCTCGACCAGGAAGGCCATGACGCCATAGATGCCGATCGCGGCAATCAGCAGCGCCAGCCCGCCGAAGAGCGTGAGCAGCACCATGTTCAGCTTCCGCTGGGCGACGATCCCGGCAAACATCTCTTCGAAGGTGGCCGGCTCGGGGATCACGGCATTGGGAACGGCCGACCAGATCGCACCCTTCACGGCGGGGATCACGGTGCGCGGATCGCGGGTCGTTCGGATCACGAGGCTTCCCGACACTGACACGTGTTCGGCCTGTTCGAGCGGCACGTAGGCCTCAGGACGGACCTCGGCCTCGGGCCCGAGCAGCCGCATGCCGCGGACGATGCCGACGACGGTGCGCGCCGGCTCCTGGTCGATGTGAATCTGGGCACCGAGCGCTTCCTGTTGACCGAAGTAGCGGCGGACCGCTTCGTCGTTGAGCACGACGACGGCGCGGCGTGCCGCGACGGTCGGCGCTCGAGATCGTGCGTCCCCGCAGCAGCGTCGCACCGATCGTCTGCAGATAGTCGCCGGTCACCTGCTTGAGGACCACTTCGTCCGCGGATTGTCCGAAGGTCCGTTCGCCGACTTTCACTGGCTGGCTGCTCCAGCTGCCGGACAGGGGAACGCCTCCGGCGAGGACCGCGGCCGACTCAACACCCGGGAGCGACTGCACGCGGCCGAGCGCATCGAGCAGCCCCAACTGTGCACGCAGTAGTGCGTCCGGTAACTGACGGTCCTGCATCGGCAGCACTCGGCTGGACGGAAATCGAGAGCAGACGATCGGACTGGAATCCCAGGTCCGTGCGCACGAGGCGGAAGAAGCTGGAGGTGAAGATGCCGGCGCCGACCAGCAGCACGGCCGCGAGAGCGACCTCCGCGACGAGGAACGCGGTGCGCGCACGCTGGCGGCCGCGCCCGGCCGTACTTCCGCGCGAGCTGGCGCGAAGCGCTCCGGAGACGTCCGCCCGGGACAGCTGCAGGGCAGGCACGAGCCCGCACAAGACACCGGTGGCAATCGCCACGGCCGCGGCAATCGCGATGACGCGCAGGTCCACCGCGATCGCCCAGACGCGCGGCAGGTTCGCCGGCAGGGTGACGCGGAGCAGATCGACGCCCCAGAACGCCAGCAGCACCCCGCCGGCAGTCCCCATGAGGGCAAGTATCACGCTCTCGACCACGAGGCCGCGTACCAGGCGCCACCGGGTCGCGCCCATCGCGGCGCGGACGCCGAGCTCGCGCCCACGCCCGGACGCGCGCGCCAGCAGCAGGTTGGCGACGTTCGCGCACGCCACGAGCAGAACCACGCCAACCGCGCCGAGCAGCATCAGCATCCAGGACCGAACGGCCTTCGGGACGATGGCGTCCTTGAGAGGAAGCACCTGGACGCCGTGGTCGGTAAACCATGTCGGAGTAGCGGCCGCGAGCGCGTCACGAATACCGAGCATTCGGGCACCCGCCTGCTCGAGCGACATGCCTGGTTTGAGACGGCCGATGACCAGGCTGTTGTAATAGTCCGGGCGCCGCCCTCGAACAGCTTCCGCGGGAGTGGGCGACGAATGGGATCCACAGGTCGATCTTGCTCGCGAGCGTTGAACCAATCGGATAGGTGAACCCTGAAGGCATTACGCCGGCGACGGTGAAGATGCCGGTCTCGAACGGAATCGGTCTTGCCGATCACACCAGGATCCGCGTTGAACCGCCTTCGCCAGAGCGCGTCGCTGATCATGCGCGATCTTGTTATTGGTCTCGACGTCGCGGGCCGTGAATGCCGGCGCCGAGCGCTGGCTGAACGCGCAGCACATCGAGGAGGTTGGCGCTGACCCGGTAGGATCGGAGGCGCTCAGGGCGCTCGGGATCCGCGGTCGTCATGATCGGGCCGTAGGCAGACGCCGCCAGCCGATTCGAACGACGTCCTGCGCGCTCGCGCAATCTGCGTAGTTTGCGTAGGCGGCCGGCACACGGCGGCCGGTCGGCAGCTCGGTTTCGGTGATCGCCATCAACTGGTCCGGATCCTCGAATGGCAGACTGCGCAGGACGATGCCGTCGACGACCGAGAAGATGGCGGTGCTGACTCCGATGCCGAGAGTCAGCACGAGGAGGGCGGTGATGGTGACGGCCGGCGTCGCGCGCAGGGACCGGAAGGCGTAGCGGCAGTCGGAGACGATGATCGGCAAAGGTGCGCATCAGGGTCGCTCGATTCAATGCAGGAAGCGTGGATAGCGCGGGCAGGCGTTCGGCCGCGGCCGTCTGCGCCAGGTCGCGTGCTGTCGCGCCCCAGAAGCGGAGCGGGCGAAGAGCCCCCGTGCCGAACCGCGGGTGTTGGCGCTCATGCCGAAAGAACTCCAGCAGGTCGTCGGCGTAGCGCTGACGGAACTCGCGCGGATACGCGTGCAACAGGAGCGCGAACAGGCGCTCGTCGAGCGGTCGCATCATTTCTCCGACGGGAGCAGCTTGCGAGCGCGCGCATAGTCGACCGCGCGGCTGAGACGCTTCAGATGGTGCGCCAGCGACACGCGCCCGAGCGGCTCGAGCCGATACGTCCGGCCGCGGCGTGCATCGCTGCGTGCCTCCGAGTCGGCTGATTCGGCAATGAGCCCCTCGCGTTCGAGCCGCTGGATGGCCTGGTACAGGGTCCCTGAACCCAGGCTCAACTCCCCTGCCGTGCGCTCTTCGATATCGAGCTTGATGCCGTAGCCGTGCCGTGAGCCACTCGCCAGCGACAGCAGCACTTCGAATCCAATCGGGGTCAGGTCAATCGGCGGGACGTCCTTGGTTCGAGCCATGGCTCGATAATATGTCAGTCACTGACATATTACAAACTGACTATTATGGGCGCTGACGTTGAGGGTGCGGGCGCGCTGGCGCTGAGGGGTGCGGGAACTGACGCTGAGAGTGCGGGACACTGACGCTGAAGGTGCGGACGTCAAGGCGCCCGCACCTTCGGCATCCGCGCACCTAACTCACGCGCAACACGTCCAGATAATTGGTCGCTGGTGCGCGTTGACCCTCCTTCAGCGCTCACTGTCGATGGAGCCGCAACGAGAACGGCGAAGAACCAGGAGGGCGAAACCCGCACCGAGCAGCGCGAGCGTCGCTGGCTCGGGAGCGGCAGCAACTCGCTGGTACTCGTTGCCGCTGGCTGTCGTAAAAGTGAAGTCGCCAAGCGGCGTGACCACGATCCCGAGGCTATTGCCGGCATCGGCAAACGCTGAGCCTTGGGTCGCACCCGTGATCGCATACAGGAACATACTCACGGGGAACTCTTCACCGATGCTGTGCTGAGCCAGCCGATGGTATGTGGAGTCGCTTGTGTCGCAGGAAGCGTCCTGGAGAAGTTCTATAGCGCCATTGTTGTCGACAACACCGGCGTACACGTACGAACTGTCAGTGCAGTTGCCCCCCAGGCTGTACGACAGATCCAACTCGAACAGGAGTTCAACGGGAGTTCCGAAAGCAAGGCTCGTCGAAGTGAGGGTGAATGTATCGGTAAACTCCACCAGGGCGGTTCCGCTGGCTCCGGTTCCCAGCCTATATACCGTCGCAGTGGACGTTGCATGAAGTGTCCCATCCACGACAGATCCAGAGGCCGTTCCAACTCCGCCATCTTGTTCAACCTGGATCGTACTCTCCGGCCCAAGCGTACATTGGAGCCGCCTCCGCCGGCACGGTCGCGAACAGTACCGCCAAAAGTCCACAGAGCGCCTGCCATTTCGATCCGACACACGATCGGCTCTTCATCTTCGGCTCCTTTTGATGTCTTGCCGCGGTTCCATCCCTGTTTCAGACAAACACCCGATTCACCAAACCCGAACAGGGCGCGGGGTATGATTCGCACCGAATGCGACCGCCAGAAGGCTCCTGGGATTCGACCTTGTCCCTGCTCGAGCGCGCTCGCGCCGGGGACAACGAGGCGCTCGATGAGCTGTTCGCGCGGTACGTGCCGCTGATGCGCCGCTGGGCCGCTGGACGACTGCCGCGGCGCATCCGTGATCTGTCCGATACACCGGATCTTGTTCAGGACACCATGCTGCAGGTGTTTAAGAACATCGAGGGGTTCGAAAACCGCGGCGAGGGCGCGTTTCACGCGTACCTGCGCCAGGCGGTAATGAACCGGATCCGCAACGAGATTCGGAATGCGACGCGGCGGCCCGGGCGCGTCGAGTTGGACGACGATGCCCCCGGCGATGGGGTGTCCCCACTCGAGGCCGCGATCGGCAGTCAAGCGATCGAGCGTTACGAGGCGGCGCTTCAGCGTTTGCGCGAGGAGGAACGGGAGCTGGTGGTGGCCCGGATCGAGCTCGGCCTGACCTACTCCGAGGTGGCGGAGGCCGCTGGCAAGCCATCGTCGGATGCCGCGAGAATGGCGGTCACCCGTGCGATCGCGCGACTCATCGAGGAAATGGCCGATGAACAGGGCCGAGCTGATTGAAGTCGCCGCGGCGATTGCCGACGGCAGCCCTGTCGACTGGGGCGCCCTCGATCCGCCGTTCTCCGAGGCGTTCGCGCTGCCCGCCCGGGTCGTCGAGCGCATTGCCCAGGTCCACGCACGTATTCCTCCCGTCGAGACTTTCGGCTCATCCCTGCACAAATCGCTGGCTGGCGTGTGTCTGCCCGGGGACGCAGCCGCCCCTTCAGAAACGCCGGTCACCTGGGGTGCGCTGACAATCGTCGAGAAGATCGGGCGCGGCACGTTCGGTGATGTCTATCGCGCCCACGACCGCCGGCTGAATCGGTTCGTCGCCCTGAAGCTGCTTCGGCGGAAGGACAGCCTCGAATCGGCAGTGATCGAGGAAGGCCAGCTGATGGCGCGCGTGCGCCATCCGAATGTCGTCACGGTCTACGGCGCGGAACGGATCGACGCTCGCGTGGGCATGTGGATGCAGTTCGTCGACGGCCCGACGCTCGAAGAGGAATTGAAGACACGAGGCCCGTTCACGGCGGACGAGGTCGCCCAGGCCGGCACTCAGCTCGCGCAGGCGCTTGGGGCGGTTCATCGTGCCGGACTGCTGCACCGGGACGTCAAGGCGCAGAACGCGATGCGCGACGCGGACGGGCGGGTGCTCCTGACCGATTTCGGCACCGGCCGCGAGCTGTCGGAGACGAGCGCGCCAGCGGCGGACGCGAGCTCGCCGGCACGCCGCTCTACATGGCGCCCGAAGTGCTGGCCGGCGCGCCCGCATCGGTCTCCAGCGATCTGTACAGTCTCGGTGTGCTGCTCTACCACCTGGCGACCGGATCGTTTCCGGTCCAAGGGCGGTCGCTGCCAGCTCTTCGCGAGGCGCACGAACAGAACCGACGCACCCCGCTGAGCCAGGCACGAGCTGACATCCCGAAGCGGCTCGCCGCCGTGATCGATCGCGCGACCGGGACCGATGCGAAGAACCGGTATTCATCCGCCGCCGACTTCGAAGCGGCGCTGCTGGCCAGCACGCAATCGAGAACACGCCGCACGTGGCGGACAGCCGCGGCGGCTGTTTTCGTGACAACGGCCGCGGTGCTCGGCGCCTGGCTGTGGCGGCAATCGCCTGCCGGTCACGCCTGCGGCATTTCAGGTACGCGATTCCGTGCTCGTCTCCCGTTTCGACAACAGTACCGGGCACTCGATGTTCGACGGCGGGATCGAGCACGCGATTGCGCGGGAGTTGAGCCGTTCGGCCATCATCGACGTCGTGCCCGCGGAACGGGTCATCGATGCGCTGCGACTCATGAAGAGGCCGGTCGAAACCATCGTCGATCGGACCGTCGGACGCGAGGTCTGTCTGCGCGATGGCCGGATCAAGGCATTTGTGACGGGCCGCATCGACAGGAACAGTAGCGGCTTTGCCATAACCGCCGAATTGGTCGATCCCGCCGACGGTGTCGTCGTTGCCTCGGTCACTGCCACGGCCGCCACGCCCGAATCCGTGCTTCCGACGATCACGCGCGAAGCGCAGCGCCTCGGGGACCTGTTCGCCGACCTGCGGGCGCGAATCAAGGGTGCCCCCAGGGTGCAGCAGGTATCCACAGTCTCACTGGCTGCGTTGCAGCTGCACGACGAGGCGCTCCGTGTCTACTGGGGCCGAGGGCGGGCGGAAGACGCAGAGCCGATCAACAGGCGCGCGGTGGCTCAGGATCCGGAGTTCGCCTCTGCATGGATGCTCCAGGCGTATCTCCTGGGACAGGTGAAGGGCCCGGGCGGCGAGGCTCGCGCATCGGAGGCTCGCGCGGCGGCCGAACGGGCCCTCGCGCTCGCCGATAACCTGCCGGACTGGGAGCGCCACTTCATTCGCGGCGTCTACCGATACGTGCTCGGCGACTACGCAGGTTCGCTGCCTGAGTTCGACGCGGCGGTACGCCTGCGGCCGGATTTCGAACCGGCGGTGCGGTACATGACAAATACCTATCTGGCGCTGGGAAAGCCCGAGGCGGCCGTAGCCGGTCACAAGTCGGTCGCGGACCAGCGTCCATTCGACATCGCGGCGAACTACAGGGCCGCGTACACCATCCTGCGGCTGCGGCAGGACCCTGACGAGGCGCGGCCGTATATCCATCGCCTCGATGAACTCTTGGTCCCGGAACGCTCCGGCATGCCAAAGTTCTTCCTGGCCGCGCAGTGGCGCCGGATGCTCCCGGCCTACGAGGCCTGGATAGCCGGCGATATCGCCGGCGTTCGAGCGATCGTCGATGGGGAGGCGCGCCAGATCCAGCAGTGGCGCGTCCAACGCGAGGACATGCACTGGTCATGTGGCGTCCTTTACATGAGTCTCGGGCGATTGCGCGACGCCGAACGTCACCTGGCCGCCAGCGGGGACCTGTACGCTGTTCATGATGCTCGCCGAGATCCGCGGTGATATGGCCTCACTGCGCGCCGACTTGCTTCGGTTGCCTCCCGACGACAATGTCTATCGACTTGTCCAGGCTGGACTGATCGACGAGGCGCGCGCCAGACTCGAGAGATCCGGTCTCCGACCCCCTCGACCGGCAGATCGAGAACATCGGACGGGCTGCTCTCGCGTCAGCGACCGGCAGTCCTGAAACCGCCATCCCGATGTTGCGGACCGTCATGGGCCTGGGGGGTCATCTGTCGGCCTGGTACCAGATCAGTTGCGAGCTGCTGGCCACGGCGCTCGTTAGCGTCAACCAGCGGGCGGAGGCCCTGGGGGAGCTCGAGCGCTGCGTCGACGGAAGCGCCACGGTTCTTCGGGAATCTGAACGCGGGCCGCTGGATGGCAAACCTTATGCGGCTTGCCGACGAATACCGGGCGGCCGGTCGCCCCCAGGATGCCGAACGCGTCGAGAAGCAGCTCGGACGCCTCCTTCGTGTACGCCGATGCCGACCATCCGCTCGTCGTACGTCTGAAACAAACTGGCGCACGATGACCACTATGTTCGCTTCTGCTCCTTGTTGTGTTTATAGGAAGGAGGACCATTTCCCGGAATAGAGGAGCCGACCATGTCATCAACACGCCTTGTTGTGCACCCGCTCACAGCCATGGGAGTTCTCGTTCTGAGCCTGGCCACGACCGCGTCCGTGGCCAAGTCAGCATCGACTGCCTGGTTGATGACATTCACGATCGATAGCGGGCCGTCATACGCCGTTGCAGGCGACGGGCTTGACCCCGCCGAACCGGGTGGCCCGGGTGTCTACAAAGATCATCGTCTCGGAACAGGACTACCTGACGACGTGAATTACTGTGTCGAAGCCAGCCCGGCTCAGGGGCTTTTCATCCGACTGAATCGGCAACTGGATGGGGAATTGGGGACCCAGTACCTGTGGTCTCACCGGAGGTTCCCCGCGCCAGTTTTACATCACCATCACGAACGCTTCGGCATGCGCGGAGCTGGCGTCCCATGGTTATCCCACCGACCCTGTTGCCCCATGCATCTTCACGGGAGCCGATAAACCACGTATCCAGGTCATCAACGATATTTACGGCAAGAGGGCGAGCAAGACTCCGGTGGCATTCCTCTCCAAGTGGTACGACCTGTCCGCCACATCCTACGAGTTGCGAACCGAGGCGGACGCAACAGTGGTGAACGTCGGAGTGGATCCGTCGATGCGAATCGTGTCGTATTCTGGCGCGGCCCGTCTTTGGAGATTCGAGCCTGGAGTGAAGCCGCGAGCCGTTGCCGAAGCGTTCGCGCTGCCATTTCAAATGACTTTCAAGCGCACGGCCCAGTAGATCTGCCCCTCGACCACGACTCAGGCGTCCTTTCAGCATGCGAGGTGCGACGGCGGCCGGAGCCCGGCCGTCTGATCGCGCTTCACGCCTGAGTATCTTTTCCCACCCGACAGCGACATGGCCCTTGGCATCACTATGCCCGGTTTGCCCAGCGCACCAAGAAAACGGGCGCATCGATTGCACCTGTATCGGCGAATGCTTTCCCTTGGAGAACACAACACATGAAACAACCCAACAGTTATGGAGGCGGCTGGACCGGTCTCTCGACCGGCCAGCTGATCGCCCTGGGCGCCGGCGTCGCCGGCCTGGCCGTCCTCGCGAACAGCCGCCGCGGCGAGCGGAAGTCCAGGCGTACGGATGCGGTCGGCACGTCTGGTGCCGTCCGGGTCGAACGCGTCATCACAATCAATCGCCCCGTCCACGAGGTCTACGACTTCTGGAAGCATTTCGAGAACTTCCCGCAGTTCATGCGTCACCTGGTCTCGGTCGAAACCCTGCCCAATGGCCGATCACGCTGGCGTGCCAAAGGTCCAGCCGGCATGAAGGTCGAGTGGGAGGCCGAGCTCATCGAGGACCGCCACGGCGAGTGGATCGCCTGGCGCTCAGTCGAGGGGTCCGGGATACAGAACAGCGGATCGGTCCGATTCTCGCCCGCACCCGGTGCGCGCGGTACGGAAGTCCGTGTCCAACTGCAATACAGTCCGCCGGCAGGCTCGGTCGGTCGCGGTATCGCCTGGCTCTTCGGCAAAGAGCCCGATCAGCAGATCCACGACGATCTCCGTCGATTCAAACAGTTGATGGAAACCGGGGAGATTTCCCTCTCTGATGGACCCAGCCTTTGGCGCCCGGCCCGTCCGACCGACCCCGAGACCATCCGATCCATTGCGGGAGTGAAGGAATGAAAGCGAACTGCTGGCACGGCACCCGGACGCTCAAGGTCGAAGACGTCCCGGAGCCGCAGATCCTGAACCCGCGCGATGCGATCGTCAAGATCACGAGCACAGCCATCTGCGGATCCGACCTGCACCTCTACAACGGCTTCGTCCCGACGATGAAGCGCGGCGACATCCTCGGACACGAGTTCATGGGTGAGGTGGTTGAAGTTGGCAAAGGTGTGAAAAACCTTACGATCGGCGATCGCGTGGTCGTTCCGTTCCCCATTGCCTGCGGCCATTGCGCCCAGTGCGATCGCGAGATGTATTCACTCTGCGAGAATTCCAACCCCAACGCGTGGATGGCCGAAAAGCTGTGGGGCTACTCCCCGTGCGGGATCTTTGGCTACTCGCACCTGCTCGGCGGTTACGCCGGCGGCCAGGCCGAATACGCGCGCGTACCGTTTGCGGACGTCGGACCGCTCAAGGTTCCCGATCACCTCGACGATGACAAGGTGCTGTTTCTGACCGACATCTTCCCGACCGGATTCATGGCGGCGGACATGTGCGGCATCCAGCCCGGCGACATCGTCGCGGTCTGGGGCTGCGGCCCCGTCGGTCAGTTCGCCATCAAGAGCGCATACATGCTCGGCGCGGAACGCGTCATCGCCATCGACCGGTTCGAATACAGGCTGCGCATCGCCGCCGAGAAGGCCGGCGCCGAAACGATCAACTACGAGCATGCTGACGTGCAGGAGGCGCTCAAGGAAATGACCGGCGGACGTGGTCCGGACCACTGCATCGATGCCGTCGGCATGGAGGGGCATGGGCCCGGTTTGCTCGGCGCCTACGACAAGGTCAAGACCGCGATGATGCTGGAAACGGATCGCGCCTATGCGCTGCGGCAGGCGATCCTCGCGTGCCGCAGCGGCGGCACCATCTCGGTCGCGGGCGTCTACAGCGGGTTCATCGACAAGTTCCCGATGGGCGCCATCGTGAACCGGTCGCTGACGATCAGGTCGGGCCAGTGCCACGTCCATCGCTACATGCGGCCGCTGCTCGAGCGGATCGAACGAGGCGAGATCGATCCGAGCTTCGTCATCACCCACCGGATGAAACTGGAGGACGCACCCCACGGCTTCGACATCTTCAACAAGAAGGAAGATGAGTGTCTCAAGATCGTTTTGAAGACACACTGATAGTGCGTGGAAGCGCTCTTTAGCGGACTCTCACCGGTTACCCAGGCGCTCGTGGCCAGCCTCTTCACGTGGGGCGTCACGGCGCTTGGGGCGTCGGTCGTGTTCTTCACCAGCTCGGTCAGCCGCCGGCTCCTCGACCTCTCGCTGGGGTTCGCGGCCGGCGTGATGATCGCGGCCAGTTTCTGGTCGCTGCTCGCCCCATCGATCGCTCTTGCCCGCGAGATGGGGATGATCCCGTGGCTGCCGGCGGTGATCGGCTTTCTCGCCGGGGGTGCGTTGATCCGGCTCGCAGATGCGGTGATCCCACACCTGCACCTCTTCAAGCCGCTGCGGGAGGCAGAGGGCACGCATACGAACTGGACGCGCAGTGTGCTCCTGGTGATCGCCATCACGCTGCACAACATCCCGGAAGGGCTCGCGATCGGCGTCAGCTTCGGAGCCGCCGGCATGGGTATGTCGGGCGCCACCCTCGGTACCGCGATCGCGCTGGCGATCGGCATCGGCCTGCAGAACGCGCCCGAGGGGAGCGCGATCTCAATGCCGCTACGCGGTGAGGGCCTGTCCCGCTTCCGCGCCTGGTGGTACGGTCAGCTGTCTGCGGCCGTGGAACCGGTCGCGGCCGTCATCGGGGCGGCGGGCGTGCTGATGATGCGGCCGATCCTGCCCTACGCACTGGCATTCGCCGCCGGCGCCATGATCTATGTCGTCGTCGAGGAAGTCATCCCCGAATCGCAGAGCGGCGGGAACGCCGATGCCGCCACACTCGCGTGCATGGTCGGCTTCGTCATCATGATGACGCTCGACGTGGCGCTCGGCTAATCCGACTTCATGACCGATACCGGATCGATGCGTGACGCTCGTCGCGCCGGCATGTAACTCGCCAGCAGCGCGATCGTCAGAAGCACCGCCGCTGCGGCTGCAAAGACGAGCGGATCCATGGTCCCGATCCCGTGGAGCACGGAGCCGAGCTGGCGCGAGAGCACGACAGATGCTGCGGCGCCGGCGGTGATACCGCTGGCCGCGATTTTCATCGTGCGCGCCAGCACGAGGCGCCGAACGACGCCGGGGGCAGCGCCGAGCGCGATGCGGACGCCGAGCTCGCGCGTGCGGTCCGACACCAGCCGCGACATCACGCCATAGAGTCCGATTGCCGCCAGCAGCAGCGCCAGGCCGCCAAAGATACCGAGAGCTGCTGCAGCCGTCCGTTCCGTGGCGATGCCGGCATCGGCGACTGCCGTCATCGAACGCACGGCGCCCACCGGCGCTTGCGGGTGTACCTGGCGCACGGCCTCGCGGGCCGCGGCCGACAGCGTGACAGGGTCGCCGTCGGTCCGGACGACGAACGACATCGCCTCGGCCGAGAACCGGGACGGCTGGGCCAGTGGCCGGTACATCTCTGGGCCGGCGGCATCACGAAGGCTTTCCTGCGGGATGTCACCGACGACGCCGATCACGGTGACGCCGGCGCCGTCGCCGTCCAGACCGGTGCCAATGCGCGCCCCGATTGGATCGGCGGCCGGCCAGAGCCGCCTGGCGAGTGTGTCGTTGATGATCGTGACCGGCTGGCTGCCGTCACGGTCCGCGTCGGTGAACCGGCGGCCGCGCAGGATCGGCGCACCGACCGCTGCGAAGTATCCAGGTGTGATCGCGCGCCACTCCACGTCCGGTGCTTCGTTCGGGCCGAACGCCCTGCCCTCGACGCGCAGATTCGCGGACGCACCGCCACCCGCCAACGGCAGCGACTGGATCGCAGCGGCAGCAGTGGCGCCCGGCAGAGCCGCAAGCCGTTCGGTCATTCGCGCGACGTCGAGCGCCGCCGCGGCACGGCCGCGGCTCCGCGCGTCAGGCAATGTCACATCGAGCACCAGCAGCCGCTCGATGTCCATACCGACGTCCCGCTGATACAGCGTCCAGAGCGTGCGCAACATCAGGCCGGTACCTGTCACCAGCACCAGTGCGGCAGCGAGCTGCGCTGCGACCAGGAACGCGGTTACGCGGTTACCGCGACGTGACGGTCCACTGCGCCCGCCGTCCCGTAACGGCGTGAAGTTGCCCGCTCCCGACAGCAGCAGTGCCGGCGCCGAACCAAATGCCACCGCCGTCGCGACAGTGAGCCCGAGCGTGAACATCAGGACTGTCGAGTCCACGCCTATCGAATCGACGCGGGGCGTGCCCGGCGGAAGCAGAGCGACGAGCGCCGGCTGCCCGAGCGTGGCCGCCGCGAGACCGAGGCCGCCGCCTGCAAGCGCGAGCAGCAGGCTCTCTGATAACAGCTGTCGCAGCAACCGGGGCCTCGAGGCGCCGAGTGCAGCGCGAATCGACAGCTCGCGCGTCCGTCCGCCGGCGGCCGCCAACATCAACGTCGCGACGTTCGCACACGCAATCACGAGTACGCAGGCGACGACCCCGAGCAGGATCCAGAGCGTCGATGCGGAGGCTTCGGTGAGCTGCGCCTGCAGGCCGACGATACGCACACCCGCATCACGATTGCTCGACGGATAGGCCGCCGCGAGCCGCGTGGCGATCGCGTCCATCTCGGCCTGCGCCTGCGCAACCGTCACGCCTGCCTTCAGCCGCGCGACGACGCGGAAATACCACGCGTCGCGGACCGTTCTGAGATCCGACGGAGCGCCAGGCCCGAGTTCCGGCACATCGTGAGGCGCCTGCGTCCACGCCACGGCATCCTCGGGAAAACCCAGTGCTCGCGGGACGACGCCAGCGACAACCAGCGTCTCGTCGTCCATCTTGATGGTCTTGCCGATCAGACCGTGATCGCCCGCGAATCGACGCTGCCAGAGGTCGTCGCGAAGGATCACTTCCCGCGGCGCGCCGGCCGGCGCCGTGCCAGTGAAGGTTCGGCCGGCGAGCGCGCGGACGCCGAGGACCTGGAAGAAGTTCGCCGATACCGTGGCGATCATCAGCCGCTCGGGCTGCTCACCGCCGATGCTGCGGCGCTTGCGGTTGTAGGCGGCGAGGCCATCGAAGCTCGCCGCCGAGCGCCAGTCCAGGAAGTTGGCGGGCGCGACGCCACGCGTCGGGTTGCCGGGCTGCGTCTCCCACAGGTTGACCAGGCGCTCTGGCTGCGGGTATGGCAGAGGCTTCAGCAGGACGCCTCTGACGGCGCTGAACACCAGCGCGTTGGCGCCGATGCCGAGCGCGAGCGTGAGCACGATCGTCACCGACGTGCCGCGACGATGCGTGAGTTGCCGGAAGGCATCCTTCACATCCTGCATGGCGGTTAGACGCGCCGCCGGGCCGGCAGTTAGTGCCGCCCCGGATGGAAAATGGAAGAGGGAACATGGTAAAAAACGCTCGGAGCCGTGGGCTTTTCCATTTTCCCTTTTCGATTTTCCATACTTTTGTGAGTCTTCCCGATTGGATCGTGCCGATGGCGGCGACCCTGACCCAGGAGCGGTTCGAGGGGCCGGACTGGCTCTTCGAGCAGAAGTTCGACGGGATCCGGCTGCTGGCCTACAAGCGTGACGCGGAGGTCCAGCTCTTCTCGCGCAATCGCCTGCCACAGCACCTGCCCTCGATCGCCGCCGCGATCGCTAATCTGCCGGCGCGCGATGCGATCCTCGACGGCGAGTTGATCGGCGGGATGTATTTCATCTTCGACGTGATGTGGCTGGACGGCCGAGACGTGATGAGCCTGCCACTCGAGGAACGCCGGGCGCTCCTGGCCGCGCTGCCCCTCCAGGCGCCGCTCCGGCGCGTGCCGCTGCTCGATGACCCGAACCCGTGGGAACGAGCTGCCCGCGAAGGATGGGAAGGCGTGATCGCAAAACGCCGGGGGACGCCTTACGAACAGCGCCGCTCACCCCACTGGCTGAAGATGAAGTGCGAGGCGGCGCAGGAGTTCGTAGTCGGTGGCTTCACCGATCCGCAGGGCGCACGCGTCGGGCTCGGCGCGCTGCTCGTTGGCTACTATGACGGCGAGGATCTCGTGTTCTCCGGGAAGATCGGCACCGGCTTCGACACCAGGCTGCTGCTCGAGCTGCGGGCACGACTCGATGGCCTCGAGATTGCCACCAGGCCGTTCACGGCCGGGACCGGGCTGCCCCGCCTCGGTGCCCACTGGGTCCGGCCAGAGATCGTCGTCCAGGTCGGATTCATCGAGTGGACGGTGCACGGCAAACTGCGTCACCCCCGATTGCTGGGCGTGCGCTTCGACAAGGCGGCCCGCGAGGTCGTGAGGGAGACCTGAGTGATCACGCATCCGGAAAAGGTGCTGTTCCCCGCCGACGGCATCACCAAGGGAGACCTGGCCGCTTACTACGAGGCCATCGCGCCCCTGATGGTGCCGCACATCCGCGCCCGCCCGATCACGATGGAGCGCTTCCCCGCCGGCATCGACAAGCAGGGGTTCATCCAGAAGGACGTCTCCAAGGGCTTCCCTGACTGGCTCGAGCGCGTGGAGGTGCCGAAGAAGGACGGCACCGTCAACCATCCGCTCGTCACCGACACGCGATCGTTGCTGTGGATCGCGAACCAGAACTGCATCACGCCACACGTGTGGACGACGCGCGCGCCGGACCTGTATCACCCCGACATCTGCGTCTTCGACCTGGATCCGTCGGAAGAGGATGCGGCGGTGCTGCGGGACGCGGCGCTGAGGCTGAGGGATGTGCTCGAAGAGCTCGGACTTCCGAGCTGGGTAAAGACCTCGGGGTCCAAAGGCTTTCACATCGTCGTACCGCTCGACGGCAAGCGCGAGACCGGCGACGTGGCCGGCTTCGCCCATGCGGTCGGCACGCTGCTGACGGTGCGGGATCCGAAGCACCTCACCCAGGAGTTCCACAAGAAGGACCGCGGCAAGCGGATCCTGATCGACACCGGCCGGAACGGCTACAGCGCGACGTTCGCCGCCGCCTACGCGGTCCGCGCCAGGCCGGGTGCGCCGGTCTCGGCACCCTGCACGTGGGCCGAGATCGAACGCGGCGACGTCCATCCGCGCACCTTCACGCTGCGAAACATGGCGGCGCGAGTCGGCGAAGTGGGAGATCTGTGGGCCGACATGCGCAAGAAGAAGCGATCCCTCACGCGGGCGGTGGCGAAGCTGCGGAAGTTGAGGGAGTGACAGCTCCAGCTATCAGCTATCAGCTATCAGCTATCAGCTCAGCCAGAAGCTGAAAGCTGAAGCTGAGAGCTGAAGCTGAAGCTGAGAAGCTGAAAGCTGAAAGCTGAGAGCTAGAACCGCGTCGTCACCGACAGCTTTACGGCACGCGGTGAGCCGGGCGTGATGTTCGAGTTGCTGTGCGCGTTCGAGTAGTAGTGCTCGTCGAGCAGATTCTCGAAGTTGAACTGCGCCCGCAGCTTCGACGTCACGTCGAAGAAGACCGCCCCGTCCACACGAGTGAAGGCAGGCAGCACGACGGTGTTGTCGGTGGACGTGAACATCTCGGTGCGGCGCACGACCCCGAGGGCCGCCGACCAACGCGGTGTGACCTTGTATCTGCTCCAGATCGAGAACGAGTGGGCCGGCACCTGGGCGAGCGTGGCGCCAGCCTGCGCGGTGGCCGAGATCGACCGCGTGATCGTGCCGTCCTGGTAGGCATAGCCGGCGATCAGATTCCAGTCGGGCGTAAGGGCGCCGGTCAGCTCCAGTTCGAGTCCCTTCGTGCGCTGCGCATCGACCAGCATCGAGATCGTTGGATCGTTCGGGTCCGGCACAACGACGTTGCTGCGATCGAGGCGGTAGACGGCGGCGGTCAAGCCTAGCGCCGGACGGATGTCCCACTTCGCCCCAACCTCGTAGTTCCTGAACTCCTCCGGATCGAGAGCCTGGTTCGACAACGACAATGACGCCAGCTGTTCGCCCGCCCTGGGCACGTAGGTCAGGCTGTAGCTGCCATAGAGCGAAAGCGGCAGCACGGGCTTGTAGATCAGACCGAGGCGAGGCGACAGCAGGCGGTCGGTCGTCGAGAAGGCTGTTGCGGTGCGATTGTTCGTGAAGTCCACGTCGAAATTATCGAAACGCAAGCCCGCCACCGCCTGCAGCTGGCTCGTGAGCTCCACCTGGTCCTGCGCGTAAACCGCGGCAATGTTGGCAACGCCGTGGTTATCAGCATCAGTAGCACTCTGCCGGAACGTGACCGGCACCGCGACCGTCGGTGAGGCCACCGGCGCCTGAATTGAAGTGGATGTACCGTTGAAGTAGCCGGTCGCGCGGAAGTTGTCGGTTTCCTGCCGTCCGAGTTCGGCGCCGACGAGCACGGTGTGACCAACTCCGCCGGTGCGCGCGCGCATGATGAGGTCGGTCTGGTTGAACAGGTTCTCCCGGTCCGTCGCGTTGTTGTAGGCGGAGATCGTCACCATCGTCCCGGCTGTGTTCACCGCGCCCGGGAAAACGTTCTGGTAGAACTTGTCATACACGCCGTAGCTGAGGCGATTGCGCAGGGTGACGCCGCTATTGAAGCGATGGTCGACGGCGGCGGCAAAGACGTTGACCGTGGCGTCGGCGTGGCTCTGGTCTGGATCACCAAAGAACGTGGAAGGGTCCGTCGCCACCGGCAACCCGGCGAAGGACGGAATGCCGCGGTCCGCCACCCGCTCGTCATGGAAGAACTCATAGTTGGCGCGCAGCGTTGTTGCCGGACCAAGACGAAACGCGAACGACGGCTGCACACCGTAGCGTTCGACGCCGACACCGGCGCGGTACGAATCCGAGTTCTCATACATCCCGGTAACCCTGGCCGCCACCGCGTCGTTCAGAGCCGTACCGAAGTCTCCCGTCATCCGGCGGTTTTCCCATGAGCCCAGCTGCAGCGAGACTTCGCGCGGCTGGCCCCAGTCAGCCTGCCGCGTCACCCGGTTGATCACGCCGCCGGCGCCGCCGCGGCCAAAGATCATCGCGTTCGGCCCCTTCAACGCTTCCACGCGTTCGACGTTGTAGACATCCCGGAAGTACTGCACGTCGTCTCGGACCCCATCGACGAAGAAGTCGGACGTGGACGCATTCCCTCGAAACACCGGTGTGTCGCGGTTGCCCTCACCCTGCGCCATCGTCACGCCCGGCATGAAGCGGACGACGTCGGCCATGCTGGCCATCCGCTGTTCCGCAATCAGCTCCCTTGAAACGATACTGATTGCTTGCGGGATGTCCCTCAGGGGCGTCGCGGTTTTCGTGGCGCTGCTGACCACCGTCACTCGGTCGCCGGTACCTCCGACCTCGACGGTCTCGGACAACGAGGCAACCGCGAGGACGATTTCCATCGCTGCAGGGTCTACGGATCCGACCGCGACGCGCCGCTTCGCCTCGCTGAATCCGTCCGCCGCGATCCCCACCGCATAAACGCCCGAGGTGACCGGGACGCTGAACTCGCCGTTGCCGTCAGCCAGGATGGTCATGGTCTGTCCGCCGTCACGCTCGAGCCGCACGCTCACGCGGGCGAAGGGGATCGGCGCCCCCGTCGCGTCCAGCACGCGGCCCTGCAGCGCGGGCGATTGTTGAGGCGCTTGAATGGCGGCGAAGGAGTTGGCGGGGTAGAGACCGAGAAGCAGCAGCGGGACGAGGACGGCAGCGAAGAGACGAGGCATAGACGCACTCCAGTAGTTGCGTCGTCGCGCGCCCCTCCGTAGAATCACAGAGTCGGACGCGTCAACGCGCGAGCGAAGACAGGTTTCAAGGACCGAGCGTTTCGACACGGCCCGCCGGTGTATCAGCACCGTCGGGCCACTTTCAGGACCGTTTCAACTTGCGACCGGTCGCAGAATCTATTGGAAGCTTATATCCGACCAAAATGGTCGGTCAAGGCTTTTCCAGGCAAAACGTGCTTTGGCAGGGGATTCTAAGGAGGTGGGTGCATAGAGCAGGCTGACAATCACACCATCCGCCAACCCCTTCCCTGGCAGAACCGTCAGAACGACGTAATGAGTTTCCGACGTCGCCTGTGGATCGTCACGGTCTGCGTGGGGCTGATTGTGATCGCAGCCTTGGGACTCGTCCAGCACCGCGTCGCGTTGGAACGTTCCCGCGAAGCCATGCTGAAGAATCAGTTGTTCCGGATGCGCGATGCGATCGACCAGTACCACCGTGATCAAGGGCAGTATCCGCCGTCCCTCTCGGCGCTTGTTACACGGCGCTATCTCCGAGCCGTACCGAAAGACCCATTCACAGAGTCCTCGGAGACCTGGCGTTTGATACCAGCGAAGGACCCTCCGGTGCCTGGGATCATGGACATCAAGAGCGGAGCGCAACGGCGCGCATCGGACGGAACGGCACTCTCTGAGTGGTGAATAATACAGTTCGCGAAGCGGATTCATGCTGGACGTCAGATGGGTGATCGACGCTTGCTCAGTGACGGGGTTGGTCCTGCTAATGATCAAGACGTGGCGGCAAGCGTCGGTTCACGATTAAAGGAGCATCCGAGATGACCCTCAAGAGCGGATTCGTACTCGCGGTAATGGCTGCCACTTCAATCGGCTGGACTGGCCGTGAACAACAGATTCCCGTCAGCTGCCGCCATGACCGGCCCACCTCGGTAGACAAGGCCCGCCGTGCCGGGGCGGTCAGCTTGGCGAAAGCCATCAACGCCGCGCAGATGCAAAGCCTCAGTCGCGCTCGGAAGTACGAACCAGCCGCAAACTTGCCGAATCTGCCGCCGGTACCGAACGGCTTCCGCCTCGATCTCTACGTGAATGAGGCCGGGTACATCTTCTCGATCAAGGACACGCTGGATCCCTGCGCGTTCGCGGTGTTCTCAGACGCTGGCGGCTTGCTGTACCAGCAATCGGGCCGCTCGGCCCCGGTGATCGCCAGCGAGTGACCGCGCATAACTCAGATGACCGCGGTCTTCTTCGCCGTACTTAAAGCGCTGTACTACGCCTCTCTCGGTCTAGTCGGGATGTCTCCCCTTGAGATCCACAACCCACACGCTGGTGTTAGAACGGACGGCAGTCGTAAGCGGCCATGAAAGGCTGCGGCGACGCGAGAGCAACCTCCCTGTCCAATGGCAAAGTAGGCGGATGCCAGGCTCTCGCGACGCCGGCGTTGCCGGCGTCCGTGTAGCGAGTGAACGAGGAGACACATCCCGCACTTGAGCGCGGTTCATGACTGCGGTTGTGAGGAAACACCGCTTACCGACGCGTCAAGATCAGTCGATGATTCTTGGATTCGCAACGGGCGAGCGTGGTCCTAGATAGGGGACCGTGTTTACAAGTGGGTTCTCATCCAAGTGCTCAATCCAGCCCGAAAACGCCGTTGAACCGGTGGACATACCTGCCGAGATCTCGGCGTAGCCGGTAATCGCGACGAACACCCGCGGTGCGACCTCCTCCACAATGTACGGCAAGCCGTCGACGAAGAGCGCAAACGCGACAAAGTGACCAGCTGTACCGATTGCCGCAACTCCGTCGTCTTGGACTGATGCGCCGTCGAGGCTGAGGTTGAAGACCGTGTTCGGAGGAACAGGGGCCCAGCCCGCGGGGTCGGCTGAGTTCGGCGTGACCGTCGCCGCGTATGTTCGCGTCTTGAGCGCGGCCGGGAGGCTCGTGCACGCGCTGTCGGCAACGAATGTCAGCGTGTAGTCACCGGCCATGCTCACCGGTGGCGCAAGCACCGCCAGGTGGAAGGAGATCCAGCCACCGAGGGGATTGTTTAGCGTTGTCGTCGAGGCAACATGATCTTCCTTGGAGGCGCGGAACTGCGCCGTGTTATCAAAGACACCTGACAACGAGAATTGACCCGCGCCGTCGGTGGTTGTCGACATCCCTGTATTCGTACCCTGCGATAACTTCCACAACGGCGCCCGCGAGCGGCCTGAACGCCGTGTCTTTTACGAGGCCCCGAATCTGCCCGTCGCCGTTCGTGGGCCCGTTCGGTGGCCCGTTCGAAGGTCCCGTCGGGAGCGCCGAATCGCACCCGGCCAATCCTTGTGCAAGCACCAGAAGAACGACTCCGGCCCACGTTTTGTTCGCCATTCACTGCCTCCTACCTGAGAAGCGCGAACTGGCGATCGAAACTTGATCTGGCGGAAAACTGGCTTAACATGGCCGCATTACTGACCAAGACACGAAGGTCACCGGTCTGCTCCTCAGGTGGGGACACGGCGACGAGGACGCCCTCGAGCGGTTGATTCCGCTCGTCTATCAGGAGCTCCACCGGATCGCGCGATGCTGTATGGCGGGAGAGCGCGTGGGGAATAGTTTCCAGGCGACGGCGCTCGTCAACGAGGCATACGTCCGGCTGGTTGACGGGAAGGCCGTTCAGTGGCACGACCGCGCGCATTTTCTCGCGGTGTCCGCTCGCGTTATGCGGCGCATCCTCGTGGACCACGCGCGCGCGCGACACTATCTAAAACGCGGCGGTCACGCGGCGAAGGTGACTTTCGATGAGGCGCTCGCCGTCACGACCGAGCCGGGCCAGGACTTCGTCGCACTCGACGATGCGCTCGAGGCACTGGCGAAATTCGACGAGCGGAAAAGCCGCGTGATCGAGATGAGGTTTTTCGGCGGGTTGAGCGTAGAGGAGACTGCGGCGGTCTTGAAAGTGTCGCCCGCTACGGTGATGGGTGACTGGCGCCTGGCCAAGGCGTGGCTCCGAAGCGAGATGCGGGGCGATCACTCACATGACGCCTGAACGCTGGAAGCAGATTGAGGAGCTGTATCACGCAGCGCACGCCAGGTCTTCGGACCAGCGGGCGGCGTTTCTCGCCGACGCTTGTCGAGATGACGAGGTTCTGCGTCGCGACGTCGAAGCGCTGCTGAAGGGGACGCACTCCGACGACGGGTTCCTCGCTGAACCACCGCTGGTCTTGCCCGCGCACATGGTGAGTGAACTGGCGCCGGCGGACATGACCGGCGCATCCCTCGGCGGGTATCAGATCCAGATGCTGCTCGGCGCGGGCGGGATGGGTGAAGTGTACCGGGCACGCGACACGAAGCTCGGTCGCGATGTTGCGATCAAGATCCTGCCCCGAACGTTCACGAGCAATCCGGATCGCCTGGCGCGTTTCGAGCGCGAAGCGCGGATGCTCGCCGCACTGAACCATCCCAACATCTGCGCGATCTACGGCATCGAACAGTCGGACGATCTTCGGTTCCTGATTCTCGAGCTGGTCACCGGCAAGACGCTAGAGCATACGCTCGCGGAGATCTCACGTCTCCGGACTGGAAGTTCGGGACTGCCGCTTCGAGACGCGCTGACCATTGCGCACCAAATCGTCGAGGCGCTGGAAGCCGCCCACGAAAAAGGGATCATCCACCGCGATCTGAAGCCCGCGAACATCAGCATCACGGCGGACGGAGTGGTGAAAGTTCTGGACTTCGGCCTCGCCAAGACCGTCGGCGGCGATGGTTCGGCGGCCGGTCTGACACAGGCACCGGCGGTGGCAGAGGGCGGAAACCGCGAGGGCGCGGTCATCGGCACCGCCGCCTACATGAGTCCCGAACAGGCGCGCGGCCTGCCGGTCGACAAGCGCACCGACATCTGGGCTTTCGGGTGCGTCCTCTACGAGATGTTGACCGGCCGCGTCGACGTTTGCGGGAAAGACGGTCTCGGATTCGATCGCAAAAATTCTCGAGCGTGAGCCGGACTGGTCGGCGCTGCCTCCGACGACGCCGCCCGCGATTCGACGGCTCCTGCTCCGCTGCCTCACGAAGGATCCGAAGCAGCGCCTGAGGGACATCGGCGACGTCAGGATCGAGATCAACGCAGTCGACGAAGTGTTACCCGGGGCCGCCGAGAACACAGCACTCGCGGCTCGGCCGGAGAGGAGGTGGCTGCCGTGGATGGCACTCCTCGCACTTGCCGCGGCATGGGGCGTGCGGGAGGCCGGCCGTCCCGCAGTTCCAGACGATCCGATGGCCGGCGCCAAGTTCATCCCATTGACAAAGTGGGAGGGCACGGAAGAGGGCGCCGAGATTTCGCCGGACGCAAGGTTTGTAACTTTCCTCTCCGACAAGGCGGGAGAATTCGACCAATGGTGGAGCCAGATAGGCACCGAGGAATTCAGAACCTCACGGAGAACGAACCGAAGCTCCACGCGCCAGGGATTCTACGAACCTCAGGATTTTCCGGTGACGGGTCGGAGATCTGGTTCGGTGCCGTCGGGAAGCCAATTATGCGCATGCCCCAGACTGGGGGCGCGCCCAGGCGGTTTCTGATGGAGAACGCCAGGGCCCCCGCCTGGTCCGCCGATGGCAACCGGCTTGTCTATTTCAACCTGGCCGAGCCCGGTCCTCTGGACGGTCCCGATGCCTCTGTACATGGCGGACGCGCACGGGCGCTGACGCCAAACCGATCGAGATCCGGCCATCGGACGCGAGGGATTGGTCAGGCGTCGCCAACAGCCGTGGGCATACCCACAACCCCGTCTGGTCACCAGACGGCCAGTGGATCTACTTCACGCACGGGGTCGTCCGAGAGTGGAACAGCCAGGGCGACGAGATGGACATCTGGCGGGTTTCACCGTCGGGTGGATCGCCGGAGCGGATGACACGCCTGAACACGGACATCACGTTCCTGGCACCGATCAGCGCACGCACCCTGCTCTACACCGCGCGTGCGGAGGACGGGTCCGGACCCTGGCTGTGGTCTCTCGACATCCCCAGCCGGGTCACTCGCCGTATTACTTCGGGCCTCGAGCGATACACATCGGTGTCGGCCAGCCGCGACGGCCGGCGCGTGGTCGTCACCCGGGCAAACCCCAGCGCCAGCCTGTGGACCGTGCCGATTCTCGATCGGCCCGCCGATGATGCCGATGCCCAGCCGTTTCCAGTCCATCCCGACTCGGCGGTTGCGCCGCGCTACGGCGGGCGTCGTTGTTCTACTTGTCGGCAGGCGGCACGGGCGACGGGCTCTGGGCCTTCACTGAGGGGAAGCCATTCAAGGTTTTGAAGGGTGCCGATGGGCCGGTGTTCGAGGCTCCCGCACCGTCCCCAGACGGAAGCCGCGTCGCTGTGATTCGAAGGCGGGAGGGTAAACACCTTCTCACGATCATGCTGGCCAATGGCACCGAGGCACGGACACTGGCGCCGTCGCTCGATATATCCGGTGCGGCCGACTGGTCGCCCGACGGCAAATGGATCGCGGCGGGAGGCATCGACGCTGCAGGGCCGCCGGGGATTGTTCATGATCGCTGTGGATGGCGAGCGCGCCGGCGAACCATCCGGCTCGCGGATGGAGAGGCCTCCAATCCGGTCTGGTCGCCCCCGGCACGCCCGACGGCCCGATGATCATTTACTCCGGCCCATTTGCCAGGGGCCAGGTGCCGTTGCTGGCAGTACGACCGGATCGTTCGCATGTCGAGCTAACCGTCGGTGCGGGTCAGCCCCGGCGCTTACCGCTTCCTACGCGACGGAACAGGCATCGTGTACTTGTCACGTCCCGAGTCGCTGGACTTCTCGCTGCTCGATCTCGCTGCCGGCAGCAGTCGCCAACTCACCCGCCTCAGCGACAAGGGTCGCATCCAAGGCTTCGACATTACACCCGACGGCAGGCACATCGTGTTCGACCGTACGCGGCAGAATGGCGACATCGTCCTGATCGACCTGCCCAACAAGTAGCCCTATCGTTTGACGAGTCGAAACTCCACTCGCGTGTCACCGTCGATCGCTACGTCTCGATAGCCAGGGGAGTCGTAGAGGGGCCCAAACCGGGAAACTGGTAGTCCCTCGGGGTCCGTATAGCCCTCTTTGCCGACCCAGAGCGACGTGGTGCCCGCCGGTACCATCGGCTGCGCTGGGCAGGGACAGACCCACACTGGCTTGAAGCTGAAAAAACCGTCGGCATCAGTCAGTCCGGACCAGCCTTCGCCGTTTGCGATCAGCACCCCTGCGATAGGTACGCGCCCGTTCGCCGTGTCTTCGTAGACCACACCAGAAACCGTTACGTCCGCCACGACGAACGCCGGTGTCGGAGGCAGTACGGTGACCACCGGCCCTTCGTCAAACTTGGGTTGTGTCGGCAAACTGTCGCATCCGGCCAGCCCCGCCGCGAGCATTGCAACAAGAAATCCCGCGCACTTTGTGTTCGTCATTGCGCATCCCTCCTATCGACGAAGCGCGAAGGAGTCGCAAGAACTTGAACGCTTAGACTGCGTGGCTGCGCGGCGCGCAACACCCAACTAGCGGCCGAGGTTGAGTCTGATGCTGAGAATCGCGCGACGAGGGTCTATGAAAACGGTGGGACGGCCGAAATTCGAGTTGAACAAATCGTCGGTCGCTAGTGCCTCCTCTGCGGTGTCATTCAGCGTGTTGAGCACGTCCAACAGCAACTCGACTCGGCCCAGGCCACCAATCGACATCGCCCTCGAGACCCGTACATCGAGCAGCGACTGCGACGACAGCCGGCGCGCGCCGCGTGGCTCGAGCAGGACCCGCACGTCACCTTGCCGCCCCAGCGGGATGATGGTTGTCGCCGCCCAGGGCTTACCGCTGAAGTGCTGGAAGTTGGCGGCGACTACCAAGCCGGTCCGCGGTAGGTCGACACTGCCCATCACACGGAACATGTGCGGACGATCGTTCGGCAGTCGGCCGCGCGCGTTGGTAAGGTCATTGGGATCGCGTCCGAAGAGCAGTGGCTGGGGCGGAGACACGGTGCTGGCCTGCGCGCCGGAGGCAGTCGCCCCGCTCGAAGCCTGGAGCCCGTACGCCTTCGACCAGGTATAGGAGCCGAAGGCCTGCCAGCCGTGGGACCGGCGTTTTTCGGCGACCATCACCAGGCCGTTGTAAGTCAGGGAGTATGCCTTCTGGTTGGCCAACCGAAAGCGGCGATCGACCGGCAAGTTGGCGAGCACGCGCACCGGTATGTTCCGGCCATCCGGTATCGGCCGCGTCTCGTCGTGATACGAACCGCCAACATCCGTCCATCCGATGAAGTTTGCGCCATCCTTGCGGACGTAGGCGATCCACACCGCAACCCCGGCACCAACTTCGCGATCGACCCCGATGGAGAATTCGTCGGTGCGTGGTGCGCGCGTATCCGGATCGAACTGCAGATTGACCTTCGGGTCCACAACGCGATCCACGCCCGTATAGTCACCAGTTGCTGGGACGAAAGGCGTCGAGGTCACGGTGGTCGCACCCGGGTGGAAGAACTGCAGTTCTCCGGTGAGCACCCCCTGACTGAACCAGCCGTAACTTGCGCGCCCGATTGTTCGACCGTCGGCGGTCAGCTTCATTGTGGCTCCCAGCCGGGGCGACACAATGTTCCAGGTGTACAGCGTGTCTCGTCCCTGGACGATCCCGTCGGTCTCGTGCCCGTCGACATCGACCGCGGCGAGATCCTGACTGATGGCGCGGCTACGGTCGAACCGCACGCCAGCAGTGATGGTCAACCGGTCCCCAATCGTGATGGCGTCGCTCGCGAACGCCGAGGCGGTGAGAGAGACACCGCCGACGTTGGAGGGCGGACTCGAGATGCGCTCCGCCGGCTGTCCGTTGATGTCGAGGTACCTCACTCCGGTTGGGATACGGAGATTCGCGACATGATGCTCACCCCTTTCGAACTGCCCCCCCACCTTCCACTGGTGATCGGCGCCAAGCCACCGGGGCCGGTAGCTGGTAAGCGTGGCCTTGGCGCTCGTGCGAATGATCGTCAGGTCGATGAATTGCGGCGGGGCGCCACTCGTCACGCCCGTCGCGCGATCGAACCGGCTCGCGATCGTGGGATCGGCTGTGTTTGGCTCGTCCTTCTGGGAAAACCCGAACCGTCCGACACGCATATCCCAGACCGTATTGGACGACAAGGTGTGCGTCAGATGGCCAAAGGTCACAGTGGGCACCGAGAGACGCGGGCGCGTAATCGTGTCGTATGGCGTCACGATCGTCGGGCGCTCAGGGGTGACGCCATACTCGCCATGAAAGCTCTGCATCAGGCGCAATCCCGGCGTCAGCCACCACGTGAGCTTCGCGAACACCTTGTCCTGTTCGAAGGTCCGCGGGTGGGCTGGGTCGGTGCCCGGCTGACTGTCGTGATCGCGCAGATACTGATAGCCGCCGAAGAACCACAGCCGCTCGCGAACGGCGGGGCCGCCAAGGTTCGCGCTGAGGTCGCGATACCTGGCGCGCGCGTAGCCGCTTTCCAACTGCCCGGAGGCATCGGCAAGCCGGACCGGCTGACTCGTCAAGGCGGCCAGCTGCGCGGCGTAGGACGAGTCGAACTCAAATCTCTCACCTCCCTGCCGGGTAATGACGTTGACGACGGCACCCTGAAAATTCCCGTACTCGGCTGACGCCCCCAGGGACTGGACGTGCACTTCTTGAATGAAGCTGATCCCTGGTTCGGAGCGCGCGACCCCATTGCACGGGCAGGTAGTGTTCCCACCGTCGAGGAAAAATTGATTTTCGTTGGTGCCCGAGCCGAACGCGGACACCGTAAATATGGTGCCGCTCGAGGGCGAGGTTGGGGAGATCCCGGGGGTCGCCCTGATCGGCTCGAACATGCTCAAGCGTCGGATGGGGATCGCCTCGAGGTCCGCGATGCCGAACCGAGTCCCGAATCCGGGGTCTCGTGCGTCGATGCGAGAGCCTCTTTCAACCACCGTAACCACTTCTGCGAAACCCGCCACGCGCAGAACGGGCGTTCGTTCCAACGTGGCACCTGCGCCGATTGGTATGTCCTCTTCGATGTGGGTCTCGAATCTCGAGAGTGCAATATCGAGGACGTAGACGCCTGGGGGCAAGGCCAAAAAGCGCAGGTGCCCTGCGTCGTTCGTGGTCCGTGTCATGGGGCCGCCAATGAGCGCCGGCGAACTGATTTTGACGCGCGCACCCGCGAGTACGGCACCTTGTTCGTCCTTGACCGTAACGATGAGAGCCCCCGTCAACCCCTGTGTGGTGGCGATCCGAGGCAGTAGGATGCAGCCGGTCGCAGCGATCAGTACGAGGCACCGCTGCATTCGAGCAGCAGCTGGCCTTCGTTCCTCAATTTGCAAGTGACGCTCCTTGACGGCCGCCACGAACGTCAGCAGAAGACGACTCCGTTGACGCGTTCGTCCTTCGAGTCTCGCTTTATCTAGGGTAGCGGGAAACAGGCACGAAAGCTTGAACGGGGCGGACTGAAGCTATCACACGTGCCTGCGGAGAGGCGTTAGAGCTGGTCCGACGAGCCTGCGCGCTAGAGCTGCTATTCGGACTTCCGCCGCCGACGCCGGACGTAGCGGAAAACGAGGAGCAGGACGACGGCGGCGAAGAGGATCGTGCCGATGGGGCCGACGACATCGCGGATCTTTTCGTACGCGTCGGCGAGCAGGTATCCGGCGACCGTCAGTGCGGCCGTCCACAGGACGGTGCCGGCGACGGTGTAGAGCAGGAAGACCGGTGCCGGCATCTTCGCGACGCCGGCTGGCACGGAGATCAGTGAGCGGACGCCCGGCATCAGCCGGCCGAAGAACGTCGCCCGCCGCTTGTGCTGATTGAACCAGTTCTCGGCGCGCGTCACATCCTCGATGTCGAGCAGCAGCCAGTGGCCGTGCCGTTCGACGAAGCGGTGCATGCCCTCGCTGCCCCATGATCGGCCGAGCACGAACCAGACCGTTGCGCCGGCCGCCGACCCGGCCGACCCGGACGCGATCACACCCACGAGGTCGAGCTCACCCCGTGCCGAGAGGTAGCCCGCAAACGGAAGAATCAATTCGGACGGGATCGCCGGGATGACGTTCTCGATGAACATCAACGCGGCGACCCCGCCATAGCCGGCTGTCGAGATGATCTTGAGCAGCCACTCGTCCATCAGCTGGCGGTTCCCGCTGGCACGAGCTAGCGGTTCCCCGCTGGCGCGGCGGCGCTCATCTTGATGTCGCCCTCGAATTCGGCCACGCCGTCCTTGTCGGCGGTGACGGTCGCGATATCCCGTCCGTCGATAACGAACGTGACGCGGCTGCCGGGTTCGATCCTGGTCACCTCGAATTCGATTTCCTGCTCGGTCGGTGACGCCTTCGCGTACTCGACCTCGGCTTCACCCTTCGCATCAGGATCGATACCGGTCGCCGCCAGCACGGCCTTACGCTCGATGTCATCGTCGGCCTCCTCGACCGCGGCGAAGTTGCCGCGCAGGATGACCTGTCCTTTCGCGTCGCGGACTTCGGCGACCGCGGCGTTCGTGAAGTCGCCCGTGATCGCACCCGTTTCCTGCGCGTGGATCTGCATCACTGTGTATATGACGATCGCCATCGTGGCCAGCAGGCCGCCGAGCGGTATCCATTGACGTTTGTCACTCATCTGCGATTGCCTCCTGCCGCCAAGGTAGCAATCCGCGCATGAATGGAAGATGAACCGTAAGGCTCAGGCGCGATCGAATCGATCGAGATTCATGACCTTGTCCCACGCGGCGACGAAGTCGCGCACGAACTTCGCCTCCGAGTCGGCGCAGGCGTAGACCTCGGCAAGGGCCCGGAGCTCAGTGTTCGATCCGAAGACGAGGTCGACGCGGCTCGCGGTCCATCTCGGATCTCCCTTCACCCGGCAGCACCCCTCGAAGGCCTGGGCGGCATCAGATGTCGGCTTCCACTGCGTGCCCATGTCAAGGAGGTGCACGAAGAAATCGTTGGTCAACGTCCCGGGACGCTTCGTGAACACGCCGTGATCCCCCTGGCCGGCATTCACCCTGAGGACACGCAGGCCGCCGATGAGCGCGGTCATCTCCGGCGCGCTCAGCGTCAACCTCAGAGCTCGCTCGACCAGCAGCAGCTCCGCCGGCACCTCGTGCCCCTCCCCGATGTAATTCCGGAAGCCGTCCGCGTCCGGTTCGAGCACGGCGAAGGATTCGACGTCGGTCTGCTCCTGCGTCGCATCTGTGCGGCCCGGCCTGAACGGAACCTGCACGTTGTGTCCGGCGTCTTTCGCCGCCTTCTCGACCGCCGCGCATCCGCCGAGCACGATCAGGTCGGCGAGCGACACCTGCTTCTTCGCGCCGGCCTGCGCATCGTTGAACGTCTTCTGAATCCCCTCGAGGACCTTCAGCACTCTCGCCAGTTCCGGCGGATTGTTGACGGCCCAGTCCTTCTGCGGCGCCAGACGGATCCGCGCGCCGTTGGCGCCGCCACGCTTGTCGGTGCCGCGGAAGGAGGAGGCGGATGCCCAGGCGGTCGACGCCAGCTGTGACACGGACAATCCCGACGACAGGAGCTGCTCCTTCAGGCTCGCGATGTCCTTCGCGTCGATCAATCCATGGGTGCGCGCGGGCACGGGGTCCTGCCAGAGTTGCGGCTCCGCGGGAACCTCGGGACCGAGGTACCGCGTGATCGGCCCCATGTCGCGGTGCGTCAACTTGAACCACGCCTTTGCGAACGCGTCGGCGAATTCCTGCGGGTTCTCGTAGAAGCGGCGCGAGATCTTCTCGTAGGCCGGGTCGAACCGAAGCGCGAGGTCGGTCGTCAGCATGCCCGGCGCGATCTTCCTGGACGGATCGTGGGCGTGCGGAACGGTTCCCGCACCGGTACCGTTCTTCGGCTGCCATTGCTTGGCGCCGGCCGGACTCTCGGTCAGTTCCCACTCGGTACTCGAAGAGATGCTTGAAGAAGTCGTTGCTCCATCGGACGGGGGTCGTCGTCCAGGTGACTTCGAGACCGCTCGTGATCGCGTGGGCGCCCTTACCGGTCTCGTAGCCGCCCTTCCAGCCAAAGCCCTGCTCCTCGAGGTTGCCGCCCTCGGGCTCGGGGCCAACGTGGCTCGCCGGCGCCGCGCCGTGCGTCTTGCCAAACGTGTGGCCGCCGGCGATGAGCGCCACCGTCTCGTAGTCGTTCATCGCCATGCGGCGGAACGTCTCGCGAATGTCCCTCGCCGCGGCGAGGGGATCGGGCTTTCCGTTGGGCCCTTCCGGGTTCACGTAGATGAGACCCATCTGCACCGCACCAAAGGGATTGGCCAGTTGACGATCGCCGCTGTAGCGCTCGTCGCCGAGCCAGGTACTCTCCGATCCCCAGTTGACGTGCTCGGGTTCCCAGACATCCGCGCGGCCGCCGGCGAACCCGAAGGTCTTGAACCCCATCGACTCGAGGGCGACGTTGCCGGTCAACACGATCAGGTCGGCCCACGAGAGCTTGCGGCCGTACTTCTGCTTGACCGGCCAGAGCAGCCGGCGGGCCTTGTCGATGTTGGCGTTGTCGGGCCAGCTGCCGAGGGGCGCGAAACGGATCTGACCCGAACCGGCGCCGCCCCGGCCGTCATGGATGCGGTAGGTGCCCGCACTGTGCCACGCCATGCGGATGAAGAGGCCGCCATAGTGGCCGAAGTCCGCCGGCCACCAGTCTTGTGAATCCGTCATCAGCGCGGCAATGTCTTGCTTCACGGCGGCGAGATCCAGCGTCAGGAACTCCTTGGCGTAGTCGTACCCGTCGTCCATCGGGTTGCCCGCCGGGTGGTTGGTGTGGAGGGCGCTCAGGTTCAACCGCTCCGGCCACCATTCATGGTTGGTGCGGCCGCTGCGCGCTTTGCTCGAGAATGGGCACTTTTCAACGTTATCCATGTGACGTCAACCTCTGCGTGACCGGCGTGGGCGCCGGTTGTGACTCGGTGGGATGTGTTTGCTCTTGCCGGCTGGAGCCGGGAGTGTTCGGGGCTTCGCGCGACGGGACTGTTTCAGACAATCCGGACACCGGCCCCAATAGGCGACTTCGGCCTCGTCGATCTCGTAGCCGCGATCGTCGATCGCCGTGAGACAGGGCGCGGCACCGGTCGCGCAATCGACGTCGACCACGCGGCCGCAGCTTCGACAGATGAGATGGTGGTGGTTGTCGCCGACGCGGTCTTCGAAGCGGGCCGGTGATCCAGAGGGCTGGATGCGCCGGATGATCCCCTCGGAGACGAGCAACGCCAGGGCGTCGTACACCCCTTGCAGCGAGATCGCACCGATCTCCGTCCTGACAGCCTCGGCCACGGCGTCGGCCGTAATGTGAGGCTGTCCGGCCACGGCGCGCAACACCGCCAGCCGCTGGGCCGTTACCTGAATGCCGCGTCCACGAAGGAGCGCCGTCGTCGAATCAATCACCGTTCTGGAGCCTAACCCAGATTCTGGAGTGAATCAAATATTTGGTTGAGTCGATGAACGGTACAGCTCAGACACGTCGCGGCAGGGTAATAACGAATGTAGTCCCGGCGGCCGACGAGTCTGCGAGCGCGACATCGCCGCCATGCTCGCGGGCAATCCACCGCGCCAGGGCGAGCCCGAGGCCGGCGCCGTCGTAGGGTTGATCGCGCGGTCGTGCGGCGTCACCCCGATAGAAGCGCTCGAAGATGTGCGGCTGCACGTGCGGAGGGATGCCGGGCCCGGCGTCGTCGATCGCAATCGTGTACAGAGTGCCTCGGTCGACGAGCGCCATCGTCACCGTCGATCCCTCGGGCGCGTGCCGGACGGCGTTGTCGACCAGGTTGACCAGCAGGCGGCGGATCAGATCTTCGTCCCCCACGAATGCTGCCGACGGCTCTGCGGCTGTTTCGACCGATACGTTCTTGGCCCGCGCCAGCACCCGCTCGGCCCGCGCGACCTCCTCGACGATCTCGTCGAGGTACATCGGCGTCATGCGCACCGGGTAGTTGCCCGCATCGGCCCGCGCCAGTGTGAACATGTCATCGACGATCCGCGACAGGCGGGACGTCTGCTGCTCGATGATGTCGAGTGCCTGCCGATATTCATCCTCACCGCGCGAGGCCTGCTGCAGGGCCACGCTGGCCGCGGTCCTGGCGGTCGCGACCGGGGTGCGCAACTCGTGGGACGCGTCCGCCATGAACTGCCGCTGCTGGACCATCGACTCTTCGATCCGGCCGAGCAGGTCGTTGAAGGTTTGCGCGAGCCGTCCGAGCTCGTCGCGCCGGTTGCCGGCCGGCAGCCGCTCGCTGAGGTTCCCGACACCGATCTTTCTCGCCCGGTCGGCCATCGCCATCACCGGCGCCAGGCTGTGTTTGGCCAGGAACCACCCGCCGATACCGGCGATCACGAGGGCCAGCGGTCCGACGTACCAGAGGATCTCGCGCAGCGACTCGAGCTCTTCGTCGGTGCGCTCGAGCGAACTGCCGATCACGATGACGTAGGGCACGCCGCCCGGATCGATCGTGGCGCGGCGCAGCGCGAGGCGATGGCGGTCGGTCGGATCGCGCGGTTCTTCCAGCGTCAGGAGTATCGGCTCGCCATCCGGAATGGCGTCCAGCGCCGGCAGCGTGAATTCCAGGTCATCGTCACGACCCTGCTCGGCGAGCAGCGTGCCGGCGCCGTTGTAGATGAGGAGCATCTGCTGGCTGGAGGCAAGCTCCGCCGCCGTGCTCCTTGCCGCGTCGGCAACGTCCTGCCCCTCGGTCAGGTCATTTGAGAGCGACGTCATCGCGATACGGGCGACGGCCGAGAGGTTCTCATCGATGCGGACGTAGAGCGAACGGGCAAGAAGGACGTAGATCAGCCCGCCGACAACAATGAGCGCGGCCGCGAGGGCCGCGACATACCAGATCGTCAGCCGCGCGCGAACAGTCTCAATCATCCTGTTCGGCCGGGTCGGCTTCCAACGTGTAGCCGGCGCCGCGACGCGTGCGGATCAACTTGACCTCGTGCCCGTCGTCCACCTTGCGGCGAAGGCGCTGGATGTAGACCTCGATGAGGTTCGACATGGGATCGAAGCTATCGTCCCACACGTGCTCGGCGATCTCGGCGCGGCCCACCACCTGCCCCTGCCGGCGCGCGAGATATTCGAGCAGGGCAAATTCCTTGGAGGTCAGCTGGATCTGGCGGCCGGCCCGCTCGGCGCTGCGGGCGCGCGTGTCGATGGCAAGATCCTCGATCGCGAGGATTGCCGATGCGAGCGCGGGGCCACGTCTGAGCAGCGCGCGGATGCGCGCGAGCAGCTCGGGAAAGTGGTACGGCTTGGGGAGATAATCGTCCGCCCCGGCGTCGAGGCCTTCGACGCGCTGTTCGAGGCCGCCGCGCGCCGTGAGCATCAGGATCGGCACGGCGGCCCCGTCGGCGCGAAGCCGGCGGCAGACGTCCAGGCCACTCGTGTGCGGCAGGAGGACGTCGAGCAGGATGAGGTCGTAGTCGTTGATACTCACCTGCTCGAGCGCGGCGTCGCCGTCGGCGGCCACGTCCACGGCATAGGCGTGCTCGCGCAGCCCCTTCGCCAGGACCGTGGCGGCCGACGGTTCGTCCTCGACGACCAGGATCCTCATGCCGGGCTGATCATTGACCCGGCGCGCACGAGAACTGGAGGAAGGTGCCGGGCTGCTTCTTGCCGCCACCCTCGCCCGCGAGATACACCGTCTGCTTCGCGCCGAGTGCAATCCCTTCGCCCTGCAGCTCGCCGAATGAGGCGAGATCCACGCGGCGCGCCTCGCGCCACGTGCCCTTGAAGAAGTCGTCGGCTCGATAGAAGACGAGCTGCGCTCTCGAGCGCAACACAACCCACTGGCCGTCCGGCGAAACGTCACCGTCGGTGATCCGTCCCGTTTCGGCGTTCCGCTCCACAGCCCTGGCCTGACCCACCCGCTCCAGCTTCGTGGTGCTGCCGGCACGCAGGTCGCGCGGCGCGCGGTAGAGCGCAACCGGCCCGGTATCGCCCTTCGTCACGATGAACATCTCTCCAGAGGAAGTCATCAACAGCGCCTCGGCATCGTGCGGTCCATCCGGGTAGGTCAGATGAAAGACGGCGTCCACTGCCGCGGTCCTGGCCGTAGGCTCAGGTTCGGGAATGCGATAGATCGTCACGCGCTTGCGCGTGGCGTCGTTGTCGCCGATATCGGCGACATAGAGGCATGAGCCACCGGAACACGGTCCAACCGCCAGTGCCTCCCAGTCCTCGACCTTGGCGCCCGAGATGCGGACGGTGCCGGTGACGGCACCCTTCTGGTCGAGGGCAAAGACGATCGGCTCGCCGGAGTCGTTATGCGTCCAGAGATGAGCCGCTGAGCGGTGGCTGAGCGCGAGGCCACTGGCTTCGGGCAGAGCCGGCATTCGGGCCACACTCGAGTTGGGGCGGCAGGCAGATCCGGCTTCTTGGGCCTCGAGCGGAACCGCTACCGTAAACAGGATGAACGCAACCGGCAGACTCAACACTCTGAACATCATCTCCACCTTTCCCTTCGACGATAGCGGGATGAAGATGAATCAGGGATGAACCTACTCGAGCAAATGCTTGAGCTCCCAGTCAGGATCGTTCGCGAGCGCGTTGTACTCTTCGGGCGTGATCGAGCGGTTCGCATACTGGCACGACACGACGAACATGCCACGACCCTCGTTCCAGTCTGATCTCACGACCCGCGCGGAGATGACCCGGCCGCCGCTTGTCTCCAGCTCGACCGGCTCTTCCGGCTTGGGGATCTTGGCAACCTCCATCACCTTGCGAAAGCGCATCGCGCTGTGATCGATCGGATAGCCGGTCTCGTCGAGGATCCGGACCTTCATGTTTGGGACGCGCAAGCGCATTTCCACCGGCTGAGACATATCAAGACATCTTACCGCCCCAGCGCGGCCAGCGGCGAAATACGGGCCGCCCGGCGTGCCGGAACATAGCTGGCCAGCAGGGCCGCCGCGGCCAGCACGACCGGGGCGATCGCGAAGGTCATCGGATCGAGCGCCCGCACCTCGAACAGCAGGCTCTGCATCCCTACGGCGCCGAAAGCCGCCGCCGCCAGACCGAGAGCAACCCCGAACACGGTCAGCTTTGCGCCCTGCCAGACCACCATCCGAACCACCTGGCCGGGCGAGGCGCCAACCGCCATGCGCACGCCAATCTCAGGAACGCGCTGCGAGACGGTGTAGGCCATCACGCCGTAAACGCCGATCGCGGCCAGCACGACAGCGAGCGCAGCAAAGGCCAGCAACAGCGTCATCTGGAACCGCGGCTGCGCGACGGTGTTGGCCATCGCGGTGTCCATCGTACGAATGTTGACCAGCGGCTGGGCCGGGTCGATGTCTTTGAGCGCGGCCCGAACCGTGGGCGTGAGTTCCGACGGGTTCTCGGAGGTTCGGATAACGAGCGCGGTGTTCAGATACAGGTTCACCAGCATCGGATCGGGATGCTGCGCGTAAGGGATGAAGAACTCCGCCTTCGCCCCGGCCTCGAACGACTGCTTCACGTCGGCCACGACCCCGACGATCTCCATCGTCGGGAAATCAGGGTCCGGCTCGGTCCCGAGCTGGAACCGTTCACCGAGCGGGCTCCGATCGGGGAAAAACTGCCGCGCCATCGATTCATTGATGACCGCGACCAGGGCCGTGCCCTGCCGGTCCCACGTAGAAAGCAGCCGGCCCTGCAGAAGCTTCACACCCAGGGTGGAGAGATAGTCTGCCGTCACGGCCCGATGGCCCGCCATCACGTAGTCGTCGGGCCCCTTGGGTGGATAGGCGGCGCGATTGAAATGGATCGTTGCCCCCGCCCCGGCCATCGGCAGCGTCGTCGTCATGGCGGCGCTCTGGACGCCTGGCAGCGTCCGAACCCGTTCGATGATCTGCTCGATCGTCGCGGCGCGCAGACCACTGTCGCGGTACTTCTGCGGCGACAGCGGCAAGTTGACCACGAGCAGATTCGAGGGATTGAAACCGGGTGAGACGCGGACCAGGCTCGAGAAGCTGCGAAGCAGCAGGCCGGCAGCGATCAGGAGCACGAGCGCAACGGCGACCTCGAGGACGACGAGCGTGGACCGCATCTTCCGCTGCCGCACGCTGCCGGAACCGCCGCGGCTCTCCTCGTTCAACGCGTCCCTGATCGGCTGCTGCGTGACCTGGACGGCTGGCACCAGGCCAAACACGACGCCGGTGATCAGCGACAGTCCCAGTGCAAAAAGCACCACCGGCCACGCCATCGCGATGTTCTGCATCCGCGGCACGCCGCCGACCGATGCACTCGTCAGCAGCGATATCGCCCACGTGGCCACGATCAGGCCCGCCGCCCCGCCGACACAGGCCAGCACGACGCTCTCGACGACCAACTGGCGGATGACACGGGCCCGGCTGGCGCCGAGTGCGATTCGCAGCGCGATCTCTTTTTGCCGATCCACGGCTCGGGCCAGCAGCAGGTTCGCTACGTTCGCACAGGCGATGAGCAGCACGAGCGCGACGGCTCCCGTCAGCAGAATCAGTGCCGGGCGGATGTTCTGCACCAGCTGATCCTGCGTGCGCGTCACCAGGACGCGGACGTTCTTGTTCGAATCGGGATATTCCGTCTCGAGCTGCCGTGCGATGCCGTCCATTTCGGTGCGGGCCTGCTCGAGGGTGACGCCTTCCTTGAGTCGCGCGATCGGAAAGATCCCCGGGTGCCAGCCCCTGTCGTCGGGCAACGTAGCGGCCCAGGGTCCGAACGGCACATAGACCTCGGCCGGCTGGAACAGCTCGAACGTGGACGCCATCACCCCGACGATCGTGTACGGACGATTGTCGAGCGTCACGACCTGCCCGACCGGATCCTGGCCGGGAAACCGGCGCCCGGCAAAGGCCGGCCCGAGAATCGCCACCGCTTCGCCCCCGGCCCGATCCTCGGCATCGACAAAGGTCCGCCCGCGCGACACCTGCACACCCAGGAGCGGGAGCAGACTTGCCGTAATCATCTTCACCGGCACGCGCTCGGGATCCCCGAGACCCGTGACGGTCATGTTGAGGGGCCGGAACGCGGCAATCCCCGTGAAGGACTTCGCACGCGTGCGCCAGTCATCGAAATTGAAGCGGGTGACCGACCCGGTCGGGAACGCCGGCGTGTGCTCGTTGAGAATGACCACGTCTTCGGGCCGTTCGTACGGCAACGGTGACAGCAGGACGGCATTCGAGACGGTGAACACGGCGGCGTTGGCGCCAATGCCGAGCGCCAGCGTCAGGATCGCGATGATCGAAAACGCCGGACGCCGTACCAGGTTGCGGAAAGCCAGTCGAAGATCGTGCACCAATAGAGTTTAATGGCTCATGCGTACAGGACGAATCCTCCCCGTTGTTGTAGCGGCGCTGCTTGCCGGCGCGGCGCTCGCGGCCCAAACACAGCCACGCAAGCTCAAGGTTCACATTTCGGTCGACATGGAAGGCATCGCCGGCGTGGTGACGGGCGAGCAGCTCGGACCGACCGGGTTCGAATACGGACGTTTCCGTGAGTTCATGACGCGCGAGGCGCTCGCTGCCGTCACGGCTGCGAAGGCTGCCGGCGCCACCGAGATCATCGTCGCCGACTCGCATGGCAACGGGCAGAACCTGCTGATCGAGCAGTTCCCGAACGACGTCCGGATCATCCGGTCGTGGCCGCGACGCCTCGGAATGGTGGCGGGGATCGACGAGCAAGTGGACGCGGCCATCTTCATCGGCTACCACGCCGGCACCAACAACACCACCGGCGTCCGCGCGCACACCTTCTCGAGCGCCAACCTCACGAGAGTGGCGCTCAACGGCGTGAACGTGACCGAAGGATCGTGGAACGCCGCGATTGCCGGGCACTACAACGTCCCGGTGGTGATGATGTCCGGCGACGATGCGGCGATTGCAGAGGTGCGGAAGGCGGTGGGGAATATCGAGGCGGCGGAAACGAAGCGGAACCTCGGCTTCCACTCGGCGAACACGCTGACGCCGCAGGCTTCGGCCGAGCTGATCGGGCAGCGGGTCCGGAGCGGCCTCGGCCGGCTCTCGGAATTCAAACCACTGAAGGTCTCAGGCCCGATCGTCGTCGAGGTCAGCTTCAAGAATTACATGGTGGCGGAAATCCTGGCGTATCTTCCACTGTTCGAACGCACCGACTCTCACTCGATACGCTTCCGCGCCAAGGACATGGCGGAAGCGTCCATGATCATGAACTTCATCGGCGAATACCGCCCCGACATCACTCCCTGACTCATGCCCACATCGACAACACTGCCCCGCATCGTTCGCAAGCGCTCGAAGCTGCACGGCTTCGGCGTGTTTGCCCGCGAGCCGATCAACAAGAACAAGCGGATCATCGACTACGCCGGCGAGTTGATCCACAACTCGAAGAGTGGCGTGCGAGAGGCCCGTTACCTGAAGCAGGGATGCATCTGGGTCTTCCGGGTCAACCGCGCCTGGAGCCGGGATGCGGCCGTCGGCGGCAACGACGCGCGGTTCATCAATCACTCCTGCACGCCGAACTGCTGGATCGAGATCGAACCAAAGACGCGGACGATCTGGATCCGGGCCTCCCGTCGGATCGAGCGCGGCGAAGAACTCGTCTACGACTACTCCACCGTCGGGGACCACACGATCCAGTGCCGCTGCCGTCCGGACTGCAAGACGATGCTCTGAGGTTGTGACCTGGGAGACCGCTGACTACAGCGGCAGGACGGCGGATGGGGGAAGCTGCTCGATCAGCTGGTCGTCGCCAGTCGCGAGCTTCCAGCGCCGCAACCGTGCGTGCGCGGCGATGAGCCGATCGAACGGATCGCGTGTCCAGCCGAACTCACACGCCGCGGCGAACCAGGGGCCCGCCGGCGGTTCATCCAGGCGCCAGCGGAGGTCGGACGCGATCGCCTCAATCGAGGCCGTGTCCTTGAAACGAAGCCGGCCAGCCTCCAGCAGGAACTGGATCTCGAGGAGACTGGCCGGCGAAATGTGGATCCGGGACAACGCCTGCAGTGGACGGGCGCGGCGATGCGCCTGGGCCAGCCAGATGATGGCGTTGGTATCGAGCAGGATCACCGGCGCTTGCGCCGCGGACTGAAGGTGAGGCCGGAGGGGCTTGCCTGCCACGTCCACTGACCGTCCATCAGGCCCGGGTCCACAGACTCGAACAACGCCACCGGCGCCTGCCGCTTCGTCCGCGGCTGTTCCGCGGTCACCCGGAACCGAACGCCCCGCCGCTCGATCACGACCTCGGCACCCTTTTCGGCTTCGTCGAGGACCTCGCCGAACCTGGCCCGCGCCTCAGCCACCTTCAGGTGCTTCATGATTTGTACAGTGTACACCAACTTGGACCCTCGCCGAGCGGGCGCCGGCTCGCTGTTCCTGTTACGATGGACCCATGCCTTATCCCGAATCTTTCATTGGTCCGATGCGCCAGGAACTCACCCGCCTCGGCGTCCAGGAACTCCGCACGCCGGCAGATGTCGATGCGCTCCTCACGCAGCCCGGCAAGACCGTCATGGTTGTCGTCAACTCGATGTGCGGCTGCGCGGCGGGCAAAGCCCGGCCCGGTATCGCGCAGTCACTGAAGCACGCGGTCAAGCCCGATGTGGTCGCGACCGTTTTTGCGGGCGGCGACATCGAAGCCACCGAACGGGCACGCCAGTACTTCGCGCCCTATCCGCCGTCGTCACCATCGATCGCGATCATGCGCGACGGCGAGGTCCTGCATTTCGTCCATCGGCACCAGATCGAGAACCAGGCCGCGGATGCAATCGCGCGCAGCCTGACCGAGGCCTACGACAAGCTCTGCGCCGCCCCAGGCGTAGAACGCCAAGACTTGTTGCGCAGCCCTGTCAAGGAGCCCCGTCTGGGGCCGGTGCTACACTTCCACCCTTCGTGACTCTGCAACTGACGTCCACCGACGACGCTCTGCTCAATGGCGCAGGGGGCGCATGCGGCGGCGTTCGCCATGCAGATCCTGACCGCCTTCGCGGCTGCGGTTGGCGCGAGGCGCTACTCGACATCAGCCAGGCCCATATCGACGGCTGCCTCTATCACGGCCAGGTCAGTCTCGACTTCGTCGAGCGACTGGTGGCGGGCGGCGGCCGGGTGCGGGTGCCGACCACGCTGAACGTGGGCGCGATCGATCTCATCCACCCGGAGCTGATTCGCCTCTCCTCGCCCGCGCAGGCGCCAGGACGACGGCTGATGAAGGCGCACGAGGAGCTCGGGTGCGAGCCGTCCTTCACGTGTGCCCCGTATCAGACACGTTTCCGCCCGTCATTCGGCGATCAGATCGCCTGGGGTGAATCGAACGCCATCGTCTTTGCAAATTCGGTCATCGGCGCGCGCACCAATCGCTACGGTGACTTCATCGACTTGTGCTGCGCGATGACCGGTCGCGCGCCGGCGTGGGGCCTGCACCTCGATGAACCGCGACTCGGTCAGGTCCTGTTCGAGTTGACCGGCTTTCCGTCGTCACTGGAAGCGAGCGACAGTCTCTACGTCGCGGTGGGCCTTCTCGTCGGCGGCATCGAGCAGCGATCGCGTCCCCGTCATCAACGGTCTACCGCCTGACAACGCCGCGGAGCCTTCCGAGGCGGCCGTTCATGAAGACCGGCTCAAGGCTCTCGGCGCTGCGGCGGCTTCGTCCGGGGCCGTCGGGCTCTTTCACGCGGTCGGCATCACTCCTGAGGCAGCCGACGATGGGTGATGCATTTGGTGGCCGGGCCCCTCAAGAAACGATCCACATCAGGCCGGCCGATGTCAGGTGCGCCCTGCAGGAACTCTCGACTGTCGCTGACGGAACGCCGGTAACCGCGATCTGCCTGGGAACGCCGCACTTCTCACGCGACGAGTGGGACCGGCTCCTGCCGCTGCTTCGCCAGGTCGGGCCCGACCGGGGAATTCCGATCTACGTCAACACCGGACGTCAGACCCTCGCCGACCTCGAGCGCGACGGACTGCTTGTCGACGTTCGCGACATGAACCTGGTCGTCGTCACCGACACCTGCACGTATCTCACGCCGATCCTCGAACGGATGGACGGCACCGTGATGACCAACTCCGGTAAGTGGGCGCACTATGCGCCGGGCAACCTCGGCGTGCAGGTCGCGTTTGGCGAGCTCGAGGACTGCATCCTGTCGGCCGCGGCGGGCCACGTGGTACGGAGAAGTCCGTGGTGATCGCTGCCCAGGGCTATGCCGAAGGGGAGGCCGAGGGCCCCGCACTCGTCCTCGCCGAGCCGCTCAGTTTCTGGGGTGGCGTGGACGCGGAGACGGGCCGCATCATCGACCATTCGCACCCGGATCTCGGGCGTGTCATCACCGGCTGCATTCTCGTGATGCCCGGCGCCCGCGGGTCATCGTCCTCATCGTCGGTCTTCGCCGAGTCGATACGGCGAGGGACTGGCCCACTGGGGATCGTGTTGTCCGTAGCGGATCCGATCCTGACCGTGGGTGCACTCGTGGCGCAATCGCTCTACGGGCTGCGGTGCCCCCTGGTCGTGTGCCCGATCGACGGCATCACGACCGGCCAGCACGTGCGCATCCGGGCAAACGTGCGCCGGTGAGGCCGGGTGAGGAGGGGGTCAGATCTTGTTTCTTGCGTCAGTGTCCTCTGATCGGGACGTCCGGTTCTGCGGACACTGACGCAAGAAACAAGATCTGACCCCCTCTCCCCGATTACCGATCCCAGTGCGAGCAGACCGGCTCGATGTGGCGGAGCCATTCCATCGCCGGCTCGCCGATCGGGGCGCCGGGAGGCGGCGCCGGGATCGCCGACCGCGCCGCCGTCGGCGCTGGACGGTCGAGGAAGCGCTTGATGTCGGATGCGAGCAGTGCGTTGTGCGACGCCGCCGGGCTCGTGCCGGTCGCGGGCATCAGCGCGGCGCGCGCCTTCAGCTGCGACGTCACAATCGCACGGACCTGCGACATGTCGGCGCCTTCGGCAAGCGTCATCAAACGCTCGATCACGACGCGCTGGACGGCGCGGGCAATCTCCGCCTCGTACGGATCCGCCGGGCGCGGGACCGAACGTGGCCGCCAGCAGCCTTGCCGATGACGCCGTGGAGGCCCGGGAGCGAGCCGGTCGAGCACGTTCTGCTCGACGAGCCGCGCCGCGCGCGTCTCATTCAGCAGGAACCCCATCGTCATATCGGCCGCCGACACTGCCGGCGTGATCGCATCGAACATCTGCCCCGTATAGCGGGGGAAGAGCTCGCGGCTCTGGCCCCATCCGCTCGGACGCGGCGGGATCGTTTTCAGGAGCGGGCGCGGCAGCGCGAGTGCAGACGGCGTGATCGTGGCCAGGATCGCATCAAGAGCCTTGGCCTGCTCGGCAGCCGAGGCAAAGCGGACCGGCTCGGTGTTGCCACCGCGAAGCGCGTAGCTGTAGTGAAGGCCACCGACGACGGCGGCTGCGGCTTCGACCTGGTAGCGATGATGGAGGTAGAGCGGCACGAGGACCTCTTCGATCGTCGCGAGCGGCTCGCCCTTCTTGATCGCCTGCTCGCCGAATCTCGAGAGCGCGGCGGCGCGGACCTTCATCATGCGATCGAGTTCGACGGCGCTGTCGGTGCCATTCGACCACTGGTTCACGTTGGCGTGGGCGCCGAGATCCTGGTTGGTCAGGTAGACGAGGTCCTTCTTGTGGCCCTCCTCGATGATGGCGTCGAGCGCCGCCTTGACGTCCGCGCCCTTGGGGAAGTCGTTGTAACCCCAACGCACCGCGATCTTGTCCCACTCGCCAATGCGGGCGTCATACACCTCGGAATAGTCCAGGCTGCCGTCGGCCTTGAGCGTGACGAGCGGGTGCGGGTAATCCATCACCGACTGACGGCCGGCCTTGCTGTCGTAGTAGTTGTGGCCGATGCCGATCGTGTGGCCAACCTCGTGGGCCGAAAGCTGACGGATCCGCGCCAGCGACCACTGGAGCAGTTCGGGAGGCGTTTCGGTCCCCGCCTTGTACGGGCTGAGGAGGCCTTCCGCGATCATGTAGTCCTGGCGGATGCGGAGTGAGCCGAGCGTGACGTTACCCTTGATGATCTCGCCGGTGCGCGGATCGGTGACCGACGCCCCGTAGCTCCAGCCTCGAGTCGAACGGTGCACCCAGTTGATGACGTTGTAGCGGACGTCGAGCGGGCTCGCATCCTCCGGCAGCAGTTCCACCTGGAACGCGTTGCGATAGCCGGCCGCTTCGAAGGCCTGGTTCCACCAGCGTGCGCCGTCGAGGAGCGCCGAGCGGATCGGTTCCGGTGTGCCGGGATCGAGGTAATAGACGATCGGCTTGACCGGATCACTGATGGCGGCCGAGGGATCCTTCTTCTGAAGACGGTGCCGCTCCGCGAATCGCAGCGTCATCGGCTGGCCCGGCAACGCCGCGTAGTTCTCGTAGGACATGTCGAAAAAGCCCGAGCGCGGATCGTAGACGCGGGGCTCGTAGCCGGGCCCAGGCAGTTCGACGATCGAGTGGTGCACGCGCATGCTTGCCGCTTCAGAGGAGGCGGCGACGCTGCCGACACCCTCGAAGAACCGTCCACCGGCACCGCCGCCGCGTCCGCCCGGAGCACCCGCGCCACCGCGGACGAACGTCAGCTCGGCTTCCATCTCGGTGTTTTTCGGAAAGGCCGCGAGGCCGGGCGCGTGGATGCTGCTGCGACCGGCTTCGAAACGATAGGAGCCGGGCGAGAGCCGTCCGGCAATCTCGGTCGCGTCGCGCACGAGAAAGTCGTTGTAGTCGACGAGGTAGCGGCCGTCACTGGCCGCGGCGATCGGGAAGCTCCACAGCACCGAACGCGCGAAGGCGTCCCGGACGGTTTTGGCTTCCGCGGCGTTCTGCGTGAGGGCGCGGAACTGGTAGTTCGGCTGCACCATCAGGATCCGCGGTCCGGCCTTCTCGAACTTCACGATCCGGGAACCGGTGGTCTGGCCGCGATCGATCCCGATGTCGTTCGAACCAAGGCCAGTCGCCATGCCGGTCGAATACAGGACCTCGGTGTCGAGCTTCGGAATCTCGACGTACAGCTTGCCGGCGTTGTCGTCCCAGTAGAGCGGGAAGAATCCGTCGATCTTCTTCAGGTTCTTGGTGCGTTCCGCGATCGGCGGCGGGGCGCCGCCGGCCTCCTGGTTGCCGCGCCCCTGTGCAAAGGCGGGGGTAGTGATAAGCGTCGCGGCAAGCGCGGCAATGGTGAACCGTCCGAACATTCGACCTCCTGAAAAGAAAACGGGGACACTCAACTTAACGCTAAGTCGTTGAGATTGTCGACCGGGGCGGCATCGCGGCGCTGCGCGCGCCAGGCCAGGGTCACGCGGAGGTGGCAGGGACGGCAGAGCAACCGGTAGTTCTCGAGGCCGCACTCGCCGCCGCCGTCGGCGACCGGCACGATGTGGTCAGCCTCCCAGCGAGGGCGGGTAGCGCGCCACGCCTTGCGCGCGGCACGGTCAGACGCGGGCGGCTTCGAACGCGTCCACTCGCGGTGCGCCTTCACGACGTTGAACTCGCACAGTTTGCAGATCCCCTTGTCGCGCTTCTTCACTTCGCGGCGCACATACCAGGGGCTGCTCCGAATCTTCCACTCGTGGACGCACGGGTCGCTGCAGAAGGTTCGCCGCGGCCGGACGACCGGTCCCTTGCACCACCGGCACACCGGCTCGCCCGCCTCGTTCCTCTCGGGAACGCCCCATTGATCTGCGGTAACCACCCGCGCCCGCTTCGTGCTCACGTGACTCATTATCGGTACCAGACGGGGAGGAGTTTACCGTCTACGGGGCAAAAAGGGGGTCAGGCCCCCTTTCCCCTAAGTCGCTGAAAACGCTGGGGCTAGCTCGTACAGGTTTCGTCAAACATACGCGCTCGGCCGATGCGCAGACAGTGTTCGCGCGTGGGACGTCTCGGTCCCGCAACCGGCTAGCCGCGTTGCGCCTTCGCCCGGCGCTCGATCTCCTCCGGGGCGACGTCCTCAACGTGCGTGGCAATCCACCAGACGACCCCGGCTGGATCTTCGACGCCGCCGCTTCGGTCGCCGTAGAACTGGGTCGTCATCTCCTGGATGGACTTCCCGCCGGCTTGCAGTGCGCGCGCGTAGGCTGCGTCCGCGTCCGGCACGTAGACGTGAATCATGGCTGGCCGCTCGGGGAATCGGTCGTTGGCCTGCCCCATCATCACCGGCGCGCCGCCAATGACCGCGACCGCGTGCATGACGCTGCCGTCCGGCAGGCGATGCTCCTCCTTCACGACGGCACCAAAGGCGGACTTCACGAAGCTGAGGACCGCGTCGGCGTCGCGAACGATGAGATAGGGGGTTACGGACGAATAACCTTCAGGGATCGGTTTCACGGCCATGGCAACTACCTCCGCGTGGATGACTGACGGCTATGGCTTGAGCGACCACTGCATGCCGGCGCGGGCGACGTCCGGCGGAATCTCGTGGCCACCTTCGAACTCCCTGAACGTAACGTCGTATCCGATCTTCTGCAAGCGCGGAACGATGACGCGGCTGCATCGGTCGATCGGCAGGATCTCATCACCGGTCCCGTGCGAGACGAAAATGCGAGGTTTGCCCTGCGCCGCATCGCCGACGTAAAAGCCCGGCGAGAAAGCCAGCACCCGGCGGAAGAGATCGCCGTTCTGCAGGCCGAGAGAGATCGCGTAGCTGGCGCCGTCCGAAAAGCCGCCGACCACGATCCGCTGAGGATCCACGGCGACGGTCTCGAAGACCCGTTCGAGGGCGCGGTTGAGAAAGACGACGTCGGGACCGAAGTCGCCGCGGATCGCGTCCCACGTGCTGCCGCGTGAGTCCGGGGCGAGGACGGCAATGCCGGCTTCGTCTGCGAAGGCGCCAAGGCGCTTGGCGATCCCCGCGCCGCTGCCGCCCGCGCCATGGAGAAGCACAAGCAGCGGGACGGCGCCGTCGCTGGCTTTCGAGGGCAGGTGCAGGGCAGCATCGCGCTTGGCGTCGAGCCCGAGCGTCCGTGTCTGCGGCCCCGTCGTCTTGGTCCCGCGGCCCGGCCGCGCCGCGATCCGGGCGCTCGTCGCCTGCTCGCTCCCGTGACACGCCGTCCCGAGCGCGAGCGCCGCGACCGCACCCCCTGTCACTCCACAGAACCGCCGCCGCGTGATCGGCATACAGCGCGGATCTTATCTCACACGGATTACACGGATTACACGGACTACACGGAGCAGAACGAGGGGTGCGGCACCATCGGCACCCCCGCGACACAAATCGCCCCCGCGCTCGACATCAAGGACCGATGCTCAGCCCACGAGGCGGCAGCAGCACAATGCCGCCCGCCAGCAGCAGCGTCCTGATGTACAAGTATCCTTGTGACGGCCGGCGACTGACTCGGCCGAAACGGGCAGTTCCTGGACATGGCGATCAGTCGCGAGGTGCGACGATGATGAGAGAACTGACGCTCGCAGGTAGTGGATACCTGGGGCAGGCGGTGATCCTGACCATCACGATCAGCTTGCTTGCGCCGGCTACCGCCTCCGGTCAAGGCTTCGGCATCTACGAGCACAGCGCCTGCACCATGGCGCGAGGTGCAGCAGGCGTGGCGGCTCCGTGTGAGGATGGCTCAGCCATCAACGTGAACCCGGCGGGGATGGCCGGCCGGAAGGGCGTGACTTTCGGCAGCGGCGGGATGCTGGTGTTCGGGGCGAGCGAATTCACGAGCGATACGGGTAAGCGCACATCCCTGGACGGCGGGGTATCGCTCGTGCCCCACGGATACTTCGTCTACGGCGTCAATACCAGGCTGTCATGGGGCATCGGGTTGTATGCGCCTTACGGCCTCGGCGTAAAGTGGCCGCTCGATTTCGACGGCCGTTTTGTCAGCTACGACTCGACCCTCAAGACCATCTACGTCCAACCAAGCGTCGCCTATGCGCTGAACGACCGCGTGTCGATTGGGGGCGGCCTGACGGTTGGCCTGAGCTCTGTCGAATTGAACCGGCGCGAGGATCTGGCGACTGTTCCTCTGGGTGCGTCGGGACTATCGTTCGGTGCCTTGGTCGACAACCAAACTGACTTTGCGGATACCAACCTCTCAGCGTCACGCGCCGTCGGTGCAGGCGTGAACGTCGGGGGGTTGATCAAAGCGCACGAGCGTGTCCGCCTGGGCGCGCGGTATCTGTCCGGCATCAAGTTCTCGTACGAAGGAGACGCCACCTTCACCGCCATCCCGGGCAGCTACCAGGTCACGAAGCCGAATCCGATCGGGCTCCCCGTGGGCACGCCGATCGATGCGCTGGTCGCCGAAGTCATGGCCAGTCTTCCGAACCAGCGTGCGCGAACGGAACTCACAATGCCCGCCCAGTTCGTGGTCGGTGCAAGCGTGCAGGCCGCGGAACGCGTGACGCTCTTCTTCGACTACCAATGGGTCGATTGGTCTGTGTTCGACACTGTCACGCTCGATTTCGAAAACCCTTCAACGCCTGACGAACATCTGATCCAGGGCTACCGCGACACGAATGCCGTGCGCCTGGGCGGCGAGCTGGCAATGACGCCGTCGCTGCGCCTGCGTACGGGATATGCCTTCACGCAAGCCGCAGCCCCCGACCAGACCGTCACACCGCTGCTGCCCGAGGCGAAACGTAATCATCTGACCGCAGGCCTTGGATGGACTCCGAAGAGCAACATGACGGTGGATCTGGCGTATCAGTTCATCGCCCACGCAGACCGACGAGGACGAACCACGAATCCACCTGCGGGGGAGCTGCCGACGATCGCATTGAATAGCGGTACATATGGCTCGCGCGGCGATCTGCTGAGCCTCACGATCACGTTCCGTCCGTGAGAACGTGAGCGACGAGTCCTTCGACCGATGGAACGCCTTGACGGCTTCGTAGCAGGATCGCTTCTGCAACGGCTCCGCTCCAACGGTGCCCAGGGCGTACCTACGTGCGCATCCTTTCGAGGCGCGGTGCTCTTCGCTGACATCTCAGGTTATACCGCGCTGGCCGAGGCGTTGTGCAGCCAGGGTCCTGACGGTGTCGAACGATTAGGTAAAGCGCTCGACCTGGCACTCCGCAACCACGTCCGCGCCGTGCGTGCTACCAACGGTGAGATCGCGTGCTTCGCCGGTGACGCGTTCATCGCCTACTGGCCGGCCGACGATGGGAACATCCCGCGAGCCCTTGGTAAGGCGCACGACTGCGCGGCGGCGCTGCACGCTGCCCCGGGGCTGCAGAACGCCCCCTCGGCCGAAACGCAGCCGACGCTGCACATCGGCGTCAGTGCGGGCGACATCTGGGCGGCGCGCCTGGGCAGTGAAGCGCGGGTGCAGTTACTGCTGGCCGGGCCGGCGGTGCGACAAGCATGTACGGCGGCCGTTCGAGCCGCCGCAGGCACCACGGTCGTCGCACCGGAGGCGGGCCCGTTCGTGGCCTCCGCCTCCGACGATGCGCGCCAGGCATGGCGTGATGCCGATGCACCCGAGGCGGCGGTGCCGCCGCCCCAGCACACCGCCGCGCAGGTGCCGAGGCGGGTGCAGGATTATGTCGGCGAGGGGTATGCGAAGTGGATTCCTGACCGGCGCACCATCTGCGCGCTGTTCGCCAGGATTGACGGACTGGACGATCGTGCACCCGATGCATTGAACCGCCATCAGGCGATCGTTACCTCGCTCAACGTCGCGCTGCGTCCCTACACGGGATCGAGCGGAACCCTGCTGCTCGACGACAAGGGCTTGGTGTTTACGTTGTGCCTGGGCATGCCCTACGACACACATGCCGACGATGTGGTGCGCGCCGTCCGTGCCGGCCTGGCCATCCGTTCGGAGCTGTCACGCGTCGGTGTGCACTGCGCCATCGGCATCGCGAGTGGGGCCGGCATCTGCATGCCTCTGGGCGGGCCCGAACGTCGCCATTACTGGTCCGTCGGGCGATTCATGCACGTCGCGGCACGGTTGATGGAGGCTGCGGGCACCGGAGTGCTGTGCACTGAGGAGATCGCTGATCGCGTCCGGCGCATCGCAAGCTTGTCACCGGAGCGGCCCCTGACGCTCAAGGGGATCCGTTGGCCGATTCGCGCCTTTCGGGTAAATGAAGCTCTACTCCTCAACGAACACACTGAGTCTCTGTACGGACGTGAGGATGAGCAGGCCACGGTCGATCAGTGTCTCGCGGCGTTCGAGCAAGGTCGCGGCACCGTGCTCTCGATCGTCGGCGAGGCCGGGCTCGGAAAGACTGCGCTGGTCGAGTACCTGCGTCAGACCGCGGCGCGGCGCGGGATCTCCTGTCTGGAAGGGGCGGCCGGGTCCGTAGAGATTGCGGTTGCCTATTCGGCGTGGCGATCGGTCTTCGCGGCGCTGCTGGATGATTCGCAATCGACGCAATCTGATGATACAGGCCAACGCCGTGCACAGCTCGGCGACATCCGGCATGGCCAACTGGCACCCCTTGTCAATGCCGTTGTGCCAGGGTTTCTCGATGAAACGCCTCTCGTGCAGAGCATCACCGGTCAGGCGCGCGCCGACGCGACATCAACGGTTCTCAGCGAGGTCCTCGAAGCGCGAGCCACAAGCCGGTTCGTCCTGATCCTGGAGGACTGTCATTGGATGGATTCGGCATCCTGGCGACTCGCGCTGCGCGTGGCGCAGGATTACCCGGAGGCGCTGATCGTTCTCACCTCGAGACCCACGGTTGATGTGCAAGAAGCGAACGCGTTGCGGATCATCCCCCAATTCGTGGAATTGACGCTGATGCCCTTGCGGCCTGATGCGACCGCCATGCTGGTTGAGAGCGTGCTGGCGGGACGGCCTTCGACACCGGCGCTGATCGACGAGGTTGCGCAGCGATCAGTGGGCAACCCTCTGTTCGCCCGCGAATACGCACTGCTGCTCACGGCGGACTCGCACCTGCTGGACCCGGCAGCCGCGTTGGAATCTTCGCGGTTGCTGACACCAGGTCCAGCGGTGCCGGTCACGGTGCAGAGCCTCATTGCCAGCCGTCTCGACGCACTTTCCCCCTCAGAGAACCTTGCCCTCAAGGCCGCCAGCGTCATTGGTGACGGGTTCAGTGTCGAGCTGTTCTCGTCGGTCTACCCTGGCAACCGTGGCGACGCTGCCATGGATGCTCTGCTGTCGAGCCTCGTCGAGCGGCAGCTGGTTACCCGCCTGAGCGGCGACGGTCGACGTTTCTCGTTCCAGCACGCGCTTATCCGCGAAGTGAGCTACCAGCAACTGACCCGCGACCAACGCCGCGACCTGCATCGAAGGGTGGCCGAAGCGATCGAGCGTGACAACATGGCCGACCTCTCGCCGCACGTCGCCGCCCTCGCTCATCATTGGTCTCAAGCAGAGGCGCCAGAAGCGGCTATTCAGTATTCGGAAAAGGCCGCATCACAGGCGCTCGCTGCCGGCGCGTTCGGAGAGGCCGATCGGTTACTGGGCACGTGCATCCGACTGGCGCGCGAAAGCGGGGCTCACGTCGAAGCCTCTGAGCAAATCCGCTGGCATCGCCAGTTGGCAGACGCGCGTCATGGCATGGGACAGCTGGAATCACGCGCCGCCGCAGCCCATCAGGCCCTCCGGATCGCCGGCTTGAACCGGCCGCATTCCACGGTCGCTCTCCTCGCCCAGGCTGGTATCGGCCTCGGCCGACTGACTATTCGCCAGGCGTCTTCCCGCAAGCTGTCCCTCGGAGACGGACACGGCGTTGGACGTGGCGCGTGCGTTCCGACACAGCGCCGAGGTCTGCTACTTCAACAACGACATGGTCGGAATGATCTGCGACAGCGTCAACGCGGTCGTGCATGCGTCGTCTGCGCCCCCTTCGGCCGTGCTGGCGGGAGCCGCAACCGAGCTGGGCGGGATCCTGAGCATCGCCGGGTTGCGCCGTATCGGTGAGCGGATTCTGAATCGCGCGATCGCCATGGCCGAAGCGGCGGGCGACCAGTCGGCCCAGGCCTACGCCCACATGATCAGTTGTCTCTACTACGTCGGTCTTGGCGACTGGCCGGCCGCAGAACGCAGCGCCCAACGTTGTCAGGAACTGTGCGAACCGATGGACGACCGCGTCAACTGGACCAACGCACAGGCGGTCCGTTTCTGGATGAGCCACTATCGCTCGCACGACGTCGAAGCCTATGACGCCGCCCGTCGTCTGCGGGACCGCGCTGCCGAAACCGGGAACAGGCAGCACCGGGCCTGGGCTCTCCGTTGCCTGGCGGTTTGCTCCCTGAGACGGAACGAGCCGGCGGAAGCGATGACCGCACTTGCAGTCGGCGCTCGAGTGCCTCGGTGAGACGGCGGCCGCTAACGAGCGGATCCCAACGCTCGGCATGCTGGCACTCGCGCAGCTGAGAAATGGCGACGTCTGGCAGGCGCGCGCCACCGCGAAGGAAGGGCTGGCCCAGATCGTCAACGTGAGGCGTCCAATCGGCCAGGGAACATTGGAGGGGTACTCGTCGTTGCTGACCGTCGCCCTCGACGCGTGGCAGGAGGAGCGCTCGCCAGAGTGGCGCCGCGCGATCCTGACCTGCCTCGGTGTCCTGCGCCGATATCGAAAGGGGTTTCCGGTGGGAGAGCCTCGCTATCACTTGCATGCCGGCGACTTTCAACGGCTGGCTGGAGATCTTGGCGCGGCCAGACGCAGCTATCGGCGTGGCGAGGCCGCGGCCGTGCGTTTGGGAATGCCCTGGGAGACGCGGCGCTGCCGCGAGGCACTCACGGAGATGTCTGGCTCAATCCGCAGACGCGATCTTTGAGAATCGGAAAGCGTCACTCCTACAACCCAGCGATTATTTCCGGGTAGACCTCGGCGTCCGACGTTCTTCCCCAGAGCAGATCCTGGTGCGCGTAGTTCAGGAATATCCGTTTGTGAAACTGCGGCAGGCTGCCCGACGACCCACGGCAGAGCCACTCATACATCCGATCGACGCTGTCGCGGTGCCACAGCCGGTTCAGTGCACCGGTGATGATCGTGACTCGGTTCAGCTTGCGGAACCTTTCGCGAGCTCTGTCTGAGACGAAGTCCTCGTGGCTGGAGGACGATGCCTCTTCCTCGAAGAATGTCGCATGTCCGCGCCGCAGGTTTCTGGCGGCATGCAGGTACATACGCAGGGGAATGGCGCCAAATTGATTGAGCAATTCGGGGTTCGCCTGGTCGTGAATGACCTCTACGAAGGTTCTTGTGGTGGTAGGGCATCCCGTACATGAAGCTCAGTCGATTGCACAGCGCGCCCGCCGGGTTTGATTCTTCGGCGTGCGAGCGCAAGGCGCCCGGCCAGGCGTCGTAGAGATTCTTCAACTCCTGAGGCCACCCATCTTCGCTTCGATCGTCGTCGCCGATACGAGGGTCGATCGCTACAACGCGAGGATCGATCGCTACAACGCAATGCTCTCTGGCCTGGGTCAGGCGCTCGAGGATGCGCTCCTCCGATTTCAATCGGCTGTCGATGGGCGCTTCGTAGAACAAGCCGAGTGCGATGAGAACGACGCGGTCGACATCAGCGTTCTCAAGGTGCCCGAGGGCTATTGCTTCAGCGGCAACCGCACCGCCCATGCAGTGGCCCAGCAGGGAGACTGGACCGTTGACCCCCGCTTGCCGCATCTTCTCGATCGCGGCTGGAAGGTCCTCGGCCGCGGCGCGGTTGAAGTTGTAGATGTGCGGCTGATCGCGCAGGGACGCGTTGTTTGCCGGCGCGTCGACTACCAGGCTGCTGCCCCGCCAGTCGAGCATCCATGGGTCGAAGCCATGGCCATAGAGACAGCACGCGAGGCCAGGCGTTCCCACGGTGAAAGTGCCGTGATTGGCGCTGGCGCCGTGCAGGAGCAACACAGGCTTGCGGCGTACTGCGTTGCTGCGTTCCGGCTCACTGCGATACCGTCGAAGCTGGAGCCAGACCGCCGGCCCCCAATCGTTGGTCTCAGAGCCGAGGCCCGGGTCATGGGTCGAAAAGCAGTGATCCTCAGACATGGATCCCCGTCACCAGCTTCAAAAACGCATCTCTGATTGCATCCGCTCGCCCCAGATAGACGTCGGCGAGTTCGCCCGCAAAATATTTATAGAACGCCGCCAGCGCCCAACTTTTCCTCGATGCATCGGAGGTACCGCTGATCTCGATGCTGGGCAATTGCTGTCCGAGGAAGGTGTCTAACGGCACGCGCAGGATCCCGCGATACCGGCCCGACGGCTCGCTGCCCTCGATGTAGAGCGTGGATGTATCGTGCCAGGCGTCGAAGCCAGGGGCGTCGGACAGCACCTTCAATCCATTCAGCACATACTGCTTGTCATCCAGGACGAAGCAGAGATGGTAGCGAAAGAACTTGTGAGACGTTGTTCCCGGATGCTGCGGGATGAACATCTGCATGTAACTGCCGGAGCCTATTTCGAATCCCTTATTCCCTCCAGAGGAACCCAGCTCCCCGCATCCCGTGACTGTCATCCTGGGCCGCTCGATCGTGGACTCCGGGGCGATCAGGCGGGCAAGATCGTCGGTCTGAACAGTGAGACTAACCTCTATCGTCTGGCCATTCTTGATACCGTCGCTCTCGGCATCGACGAACATCTTCACATGATCACGATTGTGGAACAGTCCCAGATTCCCGAAGTCGGTCTCGGCCTCTTCCGCAGACACGGGTGACCAGAACCCCCGCATTGCTTCGGTGAAGCTCATGCCGATCACGCTGATTTCAGGGCCAGGCGCGTGGCGCGTCCTTATACCCTCCCGATTCAAAGGATCGAGGGCATCACGTGTGTGTGTGGTGATCCACTGTTCCGCCTGTTCGTGATCTCTTGCCCGCCAGGCAGCCTGTGAAGACTCTCCGGTACTTCCGAATGAACCGCTCGATCTTGTATTCCGCGATCGCGGCAACCGTCGCCGAAGGGTTGACCCCGACCGAAGTTGGGAAGGCGGCGGCATCCATCACATAGAGGCCCTCACACCCATGCACTTCGCCTCCCGCGTCGGTGACGCTCCTTCCGTGCTCACCCATCGGGCAACCGCCCTGGCTGTGCACCGTGACGCGCTTGCCGAGCGTCGTCCAGCCGGGGTTGGTTCGCAGTTCTCCGCGCCAGGCCGCACTCGCAATTTCACGAAGCACACGCTCGTGAGTGGCGCTCGCGGTGTCGAGCAGGCGGGTCGGCAGGGCGGCTTGGAGCGGAAGCGCCAGTGACTCGTCGTACGACAACTTCCCGCGAAACGTATCGCGCCCCATCGTCAGGAGCACCGCCGTGTGGCCGGCGATCGTGTCATAGCTGGCTGCCCACAGTGCCGCGTTCGCCAGCGTATCCACCAGTTGCGTAGGCGTGCCCGGCACAGGGTTGAGCAGCATCTGCGCGGCTTTTGTCGCTAACGCGACCTCGCTCCCGGCCAGGATCTGCAACACCTGGCGAAGCAGACCGCGCACGAGAATTTCAACCTGGCGATCCTCCAGCTGAGTAGGGCTCAGCCGTTCTCGGATCTTCGGATCAATTTGCCTCGCCACGGCCTTGGACAATTCGTCGAGCATTCCGCCCAGCATGGGCAGTGCGAATGCGGAGGCTTGCTCGAGCAGCACGTTTCGGTCATTGGCCAGCGACTGCACGAACCAGTCTGGAAAGATCGCCCCGAACTGCTGGCCGAGCAGCCCGGGGAGGAGGAGTTCTCGAGCCCCGCCAGTGCCGGCGAAGTCCGGCCCTGCCACTCCGGGGCGCAGGGTTCGTGAGGCCAGTCCGTGCGTGGCGAAGGACCTTCTCGACGTTGCTCCCAGTGCGTCGCCAAAGGCTTCCACCCGTAGGCGGCCTGCCGGCGGCCGCCTAAGTGGAGCGGTTTGCCTGTGCGGATACGGCGTGGTCCCCGGGGCAGGATCTTCGAGGTAACGATTCCGTCGCAACCACAAGGGGCTGCGAAACATGCCAGCCAGCGGCTCGAAGTCGGGTGAGTAGCCACCGTCCTCGACGAGAAACCAATCCCGATGTTCGATGGCGGGCCCCGCCGCAACGCCTACCGCCCGCGCCCGCCGCCTCGATGGATGAGAGGGGTCGGCGAACTTCAAGGTGTCGCCTGCCTTGAACTCGCCCTTGACATCGGTCAGTGCGAGCACACCGACCGCCCGTTGCCTCCAATGACCCCAGTCCAGGATCGGATCGTGTGCGAGAACCGCTCGGGCGCCCGACGCTGATGTGACAGTCAGTCCCGCAACCGGAGATCGACCAGCAACGCCTCGGCCGCGTTCGAACTCAAGGGTGTGGCTGAATCCGTGCCTGGACGGCCGGTCATAGAGCAGCGCTGAAGTGATGGTCGGACCGTAATCGGGCTCGTGCGACTCGTCGCAGTCGAAGACGACGGCAAGGGAGTCGGAATTGGCAAAAAAGTGGGAGCCCAGCGCCGGAATCTTCTCTGGCAACAAATCTTTCGGATTTGAGGAGCAACTCCGTGGTACTACCGCACCAGCGCAGAGGAACACCCACCGGGCCCTGAGGGAGGGGGGAACCGCTCGCGCTGCTCCTGACTCGCTCTCGAGCCGCTCGCGGAGGACCAGGTCATCGTAATGGACGATGAACATCTCGCCGTTGCGCTCGATGGACGTCACGTTCGCCATCGTGCGAATGTCGCAACCGCCGTCCTCTGCTCTTGCCAGGTAATTCAGATCGAGGGAGTTCTTGGCCTGTCTGTCGCAGCCTTGCCAGCACCGTCCTCGCAAATCGCACGAGTTCTGGGCTCGCCCGAAGCTGTTCTTCGGCGCACTGGAGAAATTGATTGCCAGCGGTGTGCGAAACCAGGATTCTGGTGGGCCGGCCGCCCGCTGCAGTTGGACGGTCTTGGCGAGTCGCTGCGGAACCGGCATTGCACCCAGCATGAAGGCCGCCAGATCGAAATAGGGGCCTAGCACGTCAGCGGTGTACTCCGCAGGCCAGCCGCGGGCGAACACCTCGTTCGGCGGTCTCATGTGAACATTCGCGTAGATGAGCGAACCGCCGCCGTAGCCGGCCGCCTGGACGGTGACGGCGTCACCGAGATCCCGCACGTCGTAGATGCCTTGATCCTGGCTCCACAGCCAACGCGAAAAGTCGGGCGGTGGTGCGAAACGCTGGTCGTCCTGGCCTTCGCCCGGACCTGCATCGGCGAAGAGCGCGTCAGTCGGATAGTTCGGAAAGTCTCCTGGCCCGTAGCGGCGGCCACGTTCCAGACGCAGACGTTGAAGCCGGCCTCGACGAGGCGGCAGGCGGTCACGGCTCCCGCAAATCCCGTCCCCACTACGATGGCATCGAACGCGGGGTCACCAGGCATGTGCTTGGTCTCGACGATCGGGTGAGGCGCTCATCGGAGCGCCTCGGTGCGGTGCGGCAGCGGGTCACCATCGGTGAAGTCCCGCGAGATCCCGACGCCGCACGAAACTGATCCGGCCGGCCATGACCGATTCGCCGCTGCTCGTCTCCGGGGCACCGGTCACGGTCTCTAGTTCCTCCGACCAGCCGGCCGGTCCGGGATCGGTGAGTGTTCGAATGACATTCCACTCCACCTCCGGGACAACTGAGCGGCCTGGGCTCGTGACCTCATCGCGGTGGGTGTACTCGATCTTCACGTGCATCACCGCGCTGACATCGCCGTGAAAGCGCTCGAGGACCACTTCGTAATCGACCGGTTCTTCGCCCTCGGTTGTCTTCGCGCATCGGCGATCGAACTCGTTCACGTTCGCGAGTTGCAGTTGATTGACCGGCCCCCCGGCCAGCTCGTGGATCGTGATCGACTCGTACTTCCTGGCCGCGGGTCCTATGCGCATGGTGGCGTGGTAGCAGCAATGCATGTCCCCGGTCAGGAAGACGAGGCGCTCGATACGGTGCGCGGCAATGAATTCGATGATCTGGTCGCGTTGATGCTGGAATCGGCTCGCGCTCCACTTATCGTGTTCCGAATTGCGCTTCGGCGGCTCTGCAACCGGTTCCTCGACCTTCGTCGCTGCTCCGCGAGCTTTGGTCGGAGAAGCATTGCTCTTGAACCAGTTCTTTTTCTGGTTGCTGACGGGCTCATTGATCTGGGCGACGAAGGGCACACTGGTGACGACGAACTTCAGGTCGTCCCGGTGCTTCATCATCCAGTCGAGCAGTTCACGCATCTGTTCGGAGTCGATGATCGCGGCGGCGCCTTCGTTACGGCGGCTAGTTCGGGTGTCGAGGACAAAAAAATGCGCGTCCCCTTTGTCGAAGGTGTACCAGTAGGCTCCGTCCTCCCGAGTTGACTCCACGGCCGCGCCCTCCCGAATGAGGGCATGCACATACTCGTCGTAAGCAACGCGTGCTTCGCCCAGGTATCTGGTCGCCTCGTGGTCCTTGTTAGGCACTATGAAGTCCGTTGCGAACTGGTCGGCGATCTCGTGGTCATCGAGCGTCATGTAATGAGGCCAATGTGCCAGCACATGGCTAAGCGACTTATCCTCAAACCACGCCTCACGGTAGGCAAGACGATACTCAGCCCGGGAAGGAGCACGATCAGGACTCGGGAAGTCGTAGTAGATCTGGTCGCCGGCGTGGAGGAAGAACGAGGGCCGGCTATACCAGGGGAGCGCCGACGCGACCTGGGTGATCGTGCCCAGCTCGCACTCCGTGCGCGCCAAATCAGAGGTGACCAGCCGCTCGAGCGACTCGCCCTTTTCAAAGCGGCCCTCCACCTGGGTGAGCACCAGGTGGCGTATGGAGGGGGCTGTCTCTTTGTCGGTCGGTGGAGTGGTTGTGCCTTCTCTCGGCTGCGCACCCGGTTTCTGGACGACCAGGTTGGAGGCGACAACACCGATCGCGCCGGACGAGGATTGCACGCGTTCGCCCACGGCCAGGAAGGGAACCTTGTCGGCATCGTCGCTCCGCGGCGCCGCAGGGTCCGGTCTGCTATAAACCTCCACCAGCCACGCATCGAATACAGCCGACAACTTGAGAAATGGACTTCTGATATATGGCTGCCCTGGTTGTTTGATTCGCGTGGACCAGTTGACGGCCCAGGCCATGAGCCAGAGCTCGCCCCTGAGCGGCCACCGCAACAGGGTCCGCAGCCAGGGCGCTTTCCAGCGGTCAGCCGGAAGATCCAGAGATGAGTTCGCCAGCGAAGCTCCGGCAGTCGCGGCAAGAAGGGCGAGGAAGTTATTGATGCTGACGACCGACAGATTGCAGCTCGAAAGGACGAAGCTGAATGGTTCGAGGCCATCTTTCGAGGCCTCGCTCATCGTCCGCACCTTGCCGTGAACGGTAACGGCCGAAGGGGAGAACGTAGCAATCACCGTATAGGCCGCCCCAGTCTCCAGGGCGTCGAAATCTGTGGTTCCGGTGTAGTCATGCTCAGACACCAGCCTGAGCGTCTGAGATTTGTCCTCGCCAGGCCGGCGCAGCGTCACCGCGCAGGTCGTACTCGTCCTATCCCCTCGCACCCAGATCCGGGTGGTGGTGTCGGTGGTATGGCCTATAATCAGGTGCGGCATCGGTAAGTCCGCTGCGGTGTAGATGTGAAACTTCTCGTTCCGCAATCCGTTCCGTGGTCGCCTGCGGCCGAAGCATAGCGCAACGGCGTGCCGATCAGCCTGAAGAATTTCGGCCACAACGTTACGGTTGCTCCCGCCGTCTTCGAGGTTCCTGCCGATACGAACGCCGTCCTGGCCTGTCTCGAACAGCATCGCGGCAGAAACATCAGGGTCATCGGAAGCCTGCATTCCTGGAGCGAGGTAGCCGTCGGCGAAGAGGTCGTCCTGGACCTGCGGCGCCTGGATACCATCACCCTGAGCCCAACCGCCGACGGCCAGATACACGCCGAGATCGGCGCCGGCTGCACGATCGATCGCGTTCTCGACTTCCTGCGCCGGCACGGCCGCTATACCCTCCCGACCTATGGCATGGTCGGCAAGCAGACGATCGCCGGCGCCATCTCCACCGGTACACACGGCTCAGGTAAATCGAGCCTCTCCCACTATGTGGATGCTGTTTCCGTGGCCGCCTATGATCCGGGGACCGGGAAGCCGAGGATCTTTGAATGGAGTGGAGGAGAGCAACTGCGGGCGGCCCGTTGCGCTCTCGGCTGCAGCGGAGTGCTTCTCTCAATACGAATGCGCGTCGAGAAGGATTACCAGATCGAGGAACGCGCAGAGTGGTTCAGTCGACTGGACGAGGTGATTGCCGCGACGCACGAGTACCCACGCTCGCAGTTCTATCTCATGCCCTGGTCCTGGAAGTGGTACGCGCAGCTTCGTCGTCCGGTCTCGTACGAATCGGCCGGGCGCCTTGGCGTGATGGCCCGTTTGCTGCGCGGGTTCCGGCTCGCGATCATTGATGTTTCACTTAACGGCGCGATACGAGGCCTGACCGCGTCACCGAACACCGTGCGAGCGATCCCCTGGCTCTTCCGACGGCTGCTTCCGCTGATTGCGCCGTCGGGCTTACGGGTTACGGATGATTCGCGCGAGCTCCTGACGATGCACCACGACCTCTATCGGCACGTCGAAAGTGAGCTCTTCGTGCCTGCCACGGACCTGGCGGATGCCGCGACGTATCTTGAATGGGTCCTGCGCTGCTGCGGCGGCGACCTGCGTGCGCTTCCGAGCGCCATCGCCGCGGGTGATTTCGGCTGCGAGGTAGCCGACGACATCAAGGTATTTAAAGGCAGTTACCTACACGACTACCCCATCACGTTTCGCCGGGTTCTGCGGGATGACACATTGATTTCTATGACCAGCGGCGACATCGCGGAGGAATGGTACGCGATCAGTCTCATCACCTATCAACGCGATCTCGTGCCATTTCTTCGGATGGTCAGGTTCGTTGCGGCGACGATGGGACGGGCCTATCGGGCGCGGCCGCACTGGGGCAAAATCTGTCCTTTGAACGCGGCGGAACTCGCGGCACTCTATCCCGCGCTGCGCCAGTTCCGGGACCACTGTCGGTCAGTCGATCCGGCGCAGGCCTTTGTGAACGACTTTGCACGCCGCTCGCTCGGGTTCACGCGTCAGTCGCCGGTCTCAGACGGTCAGTGAAAGATCCGCGCGACCAGCGCGTTGAATCGAGGCTCCGGTCGCAGCGCATCGAACACTGGTCGCACTGCAAGCCACGCAAGGTCAACCGCGCGCACGTTGCTGGCGCGCTCCAACCATTCGAGCGCGGCGTCCGCACTGCCAAATCCGGCGTGCACCTGCGCAATCAGTGAAGGTGAGACGTAGCGCCGGTCCGCCAGCGCCAGGAGTTCTTCCAGCAATCCACCGGCGCGCTCCAGTCGGCCGGCCCGAGCACACGCGTAGGCCAGCGCCGCGGTCATCTCCGGACTGGCCGCTACCTGCGTGGCCGTCTCCAGTTCACGGATGGCATCTTCGTGCCGCGACAGTTCGACCAGTGTCAAACCAAGGAACAGCCGCGCCGTCGGAGATCCGGGATCGAGCTCGAGGCAGTGCCGCAACTCACGGTCCGCAGAGCCGAAGTCATGAGCAAAATAACCTCGGATTCCCACACTTGCCCTGATGGCCATCGACAACGGATCGGCGGCGGCGGCCAGTCCCAGTTCGGTAGCTGCCTCGTCGAAACGCCGCAACGGCACGAGGTAGTTGATGGCATACCAGTGATGGGCCGACGGATCGTCGGGATTCACCTCGATGGCACGATGGTAGCCCCTGGCGGCCTCGGGCCAGTCCCACTCATACACCGCGGCGATACACGCAGCCGTGGCATGGGCGCTCGCCGAGTCGCTCGCGATCTCGATCGCGCGCCGAGCTGCCAACTTTGCGCGGGGCATGATATCGCCCGGCGCCAGCACCCCATATAGCCCGAGGGTCGTATACGCCTCTGCCAGCGCGGCATAGGCCGGCGCATACCCAGGTTCCTTCTCGATCGCTGCGTGAAAGTACGCCGTGCTCTTCTGCAACGCCGACTCGGTCCGTTGGTTCCAGCAATATCGACCCTTCAGGTAAAGGGTGTAGACATCCGAACTGCCACTGGCGGGTCTCAGCGCTGTTCCACGTCTGAGCTCTGGACCCAGACGAATCCCCATCTCGTGGCACGCGGCGTTCGCGATATCTTCCTGGACACCGACGATGTCGGAGATGTCTCTAACGAAGCGTTGGGACCAGAGCTGCACGCCGGTTACCCCATCGGTCAGCCGAACGGTCACAAGAATCTGCTCTCCAGACGCGCGGACACTTCCCTGTAGCACGGTCGTCACATGCAGGATCGATCCCAATTGCTGTGCATTCGTGGCTCGCAGTTCCATGCTGAAGGCGGAAGCGCGGGGTACCACACGAAGGCCGGGAATCCCGCCGAGGGCATGAATGATCTCTTCCGCCAAACCCTCGCAAAAATATGCCAGGCTCTGTTCCTTGCTCAGATCGGCGAATGGGAGCACTGCGATCGAGGTTTCCGAATCCTCGGTGAGACTTGGTGCGCGGTTCCAGGCGCCGATCATGCTGACCCCACCCAGTGCCCGCTCGATCAACTCCTCGAGCGCGCCCGCGCTTTCGGGACGTTCCTCAGGTAGCGCCGCGGTGGCGGTATTGACCACACGGATGAACGAAGGGGACAAATCCGGGCGAACGTCCCTCAGTAGCGTGCGGCGCCCGCTCGCGTGCGCCACCCGAAACTCCTCGACCGTCGCTCCGGAGACCGGAAACTGGCCGGTCACCAGATAACAGAGAAGTACTCCGAGGCTGTAGAGATCGCTTTGCGCGGTGGACGGGAGACCCAGCAGAACCTCCGGGGCGGCATAGTGCGGCGTCACGATGGTGAGGGGGCGGCGTGGCACCGCCGTTTCGGCCAAGCGTGCCGCCCCGAAATCGGCAAGGACGATGCGCCCGCCGACCTGGCGCATCACATTCTGGGCCTTCACATCACCATGCACGAACCCGGCGCGGTGCACCGCCGCGAGCGCGTGGCACAAATCTACCGCGACCAGCAAGGCCTCCTGTGACCCAAAGGCGCCATGCTGGTTGTGCATCTGCCACAGCGTGCGGCCTTCGATGTACTCCATCCAGAAGCCGACCTTGCCGTCATAGCAATCGGCGCCGTAAACCGTGACGACGTTGTCATGCCGAATCTGCGCAAGAAGCCTCGCTTCCGCGACGACCGCCTCCTCCGAAGTCGCCGGAACCCCATCCAACAGCTTTAAAGCGACCTCTCGCTGAAGCCGCGGTTCCCACGCCTTGACGACGTGTCCAAAGCTACCGCGCCCGATCTCCGAGAGAATGCGAAGGGGTCCCCACGACGCCTGCGAATCCGGGAAGGACGGAAGCAGGGTGGGCTTCGCCGATGGCTCGGGCTGGCTTGGCCCAAGCTGGGCGCGGGCCTGCAACTCGAAGCCTGCCAGCGGCAGAGCCGTTGGGAGGATTGCGAGGGTCTCGAGTTCGCGGTCGGGTTCCGATTTACAGTCGACGTCGGGTGGATCGGCCGCGGCGGGTTCGGCCACTGTTGGGTCCGGGTTGTCCTGGTGGTCGCTCATGGTGATCAGTAGGCCATTGATGAGTCACGGGTCTCTGCAACGCCTTGGCGTGCGGATTATATGCCCAGACGTTCCTCACGACCCCCGCACCTCCGCGCCCGACCGGAGGGTCGGGCTTGCCCGCACCTCACGCCCGGCCTCAAGGCCGGGCCTACATCCGTACCCTCAGGTTCGAACCCGCACCCTCAGGTTCCTACTTCTCCTTGTCGTTCTTCTTCAAATACGGGACGCCTTCCGTCAGCCACTTGGGCGCCGGCGCATCCTTCAAGTAATGATCGAAGAACTGGAAGTAGCGCGTCGTCAGGTCCTTCCGGTTCGCCATGCCGCGCAGGCCGTGGCCCTCGTTCGGGTAGGCGAGCAGGACGGCCTTCTTGCCGTTGTAGCGCAGCGCGTTGTAGAACGCGAGGCCGTTCTCGAAGCCAACGGTCGGATCCGCGGTGCCGTGCATGATCAGGAACGGCACCGTGACCTTGTTCGCATGGACGAGCGCGGACTCGAAGCGATACTTCTCGGGGTTGTCCCACGGTGAGAAGCCCCACCGGCCCTGGCCGTAGAGGTAGTAGTCAAAGGCGGTGGCGCCGCTGCCCGCGCTCACCTGGTAAGACCAGCCCCAGGGCTGCGCGAAGTCATTGAACAGGTCGGTGACGCCTGCACCCATGCCGACGGCGGCAAACATCTTCGATTGCGTGCCGATGAAGGCCGCGCCTTCGCCGCCGTAGCTGTGCCCGGTGATACCGATCCGCTTGGGATCCGCGTAGCCCATCTCGATCACCTTCCGGGTCGCGGCTTCGACGCCTTCGAGCTGATCGCTGTGCGAGTTGCCGGTGCGATAGTGGATGTCGGGCAGCATCGTCAGATAACCGCGGCTGACGGCTTCCATCGGCGATCCACCCATGCCGGTGAGGTAGGACGGCGCATTGTAGCGGTGGAGGTTCTGCGAGTTCTTCTCGTAGAAGGTCACCAGCATCGGCCGCTTCTCGCCTTCCTTGTAATCGTCGGGCAGCGCGAGGACGCCCTGCAGCCGCACGCCGTCCTTGTTCTTGTAGTCGAACAGGATGCGGCGGCCCCACAGGTAGTCCTTCTGCTGCGGATTGGCATCCGTGATCTTCTTCGAATCGGTCAGGCCAGGACCCGAAACGCGCAGGTCAGGGAACTCGACGAATGTCTGCCGGGTGAACAGGAAGCGATCTGCCTTCGCCGCTTTTTCCGGAGCGCTGAATGACGCATCGTCGTAGACGAGTTCCTTCAGCTCGCCACCCTTGAGCTCGTAGAATCCGGACTTCTTCGTCCACTGCCCATACGCCGTGAGCATGATCGGCTTCGAGAGATCGATCGTGCCGCGCGGGCCGACGGCGCGAGGCACCGTGAGATCGACCGGTTCGACGCGCGTGTAGCGGAAGCGGATGTCGTTCTTCGTACCAACACCGTTGGTCAGATTCTTCGGCGACGAGCCATCGAGCGGCATCAGCCACAGGTCGTAGCGGTTCTGCGCAATTGCCGCCTTGCCGTCGCTGGTGAACCCCGCGAGTCCAAAGGACGGCTTGGTGCCGGGATGGTCGTCCTCGGTGTCGATGAAGCTGACGCTCGATCCGTTGCCCAGTGTCTTCGCCGTACCGGTATTCAGGTCGTAGGCCTGGAAGCGGCTGTCCTTCCAGTAGAGGAAGTGGGTGCCGTGCGGCGAGATGCCGTAGGTGTGGCCGCCGACCTGCTGGCCCTTCATCATCAGGGTGCGCTCGCCGGTGGAGGTGTTGACGCGATAGAAGTCCGCCGCGGGGCGCTTCTTCTCGTCCAGGTAGCCGCGCTGGTCACGGCCGACCGCCCACTTGCCGTCCGCGGCGACGTCGAGGTCACGCATCGTTTCGTCGGCGAGTTTCACGAACCGCGACGCCACGACATCGAAGACCTGCCGGAACGTAAAGTTGCGATCCGTCTCGGCGCGGATCATCTGCAGCGACTGGACGCGTTCGTCCAGGGTGTTCCAAACGTCCACGTCCTGCTGTTCGTCGGTCGTGCGCCGCGTCGTGTCGGGCGCCGCGACCTGTGCCTTCATTCCGAAAAAGATGCGCTTGTTGTCCTCGCTCCACTGCAGTGTGGCGCGCTCGCTCACGACCCAGCCCTTGGGAAAGGCCTCGGCCTTCGTTGGATCGAAAACGACCGGGGTCGGTGCGATGTCGTCGAGGCCGATCGCGGCCGGGACGTCCGTGAACACGACCAGGACGTTCTCCTTCTCGCGCATCTTCTCGACGTCCTTGCCCTTGAGGACGGCGATCGCATCGGCGTCCTCGTTCCACGTCAGGCGCTCGTACGCCAGCGCCGCGTTGTCGAGCGTCACAATCCGTCCGCTGCGGGTGTCGAAGACGAAGAGACCGTTGCCATCTTTTACCGTGGCGTCCACCGTGTAGGCGAGCAGGGTACCGGTCCGGTTGAACGCGATGTCGCCGACGCTGCCAAGCAGCTGGTGACGGCCGGTCCGAAGGTCGAGAAGGATGGTGTCAGTGCCACGTGCGCCCGCACCAACCGGGGGGATGCCCGCCGCACCAGGCGCAGCGCCAGGGGCCGGTGCCGGCGCCGGCGCCGCACCGCCACGGCCGCGCCCGCCCGCACCGGTGTCACCTGCGCCGCGGCGCTTCAGAAAGATGTGCGTGGAGGTCGGCGAGAAGGTAAAGGTCCCGATGTTCTCCCACGACCGCACTTCGCCGGTCGCGAGGTTCCGCAGCTCGACCCGGCGCGGCGGCGTGGTCGCGGCGGCCGCCGCACCGCGCCCACCTGGCTGCGCCGGTGGCTGTGCGCCCGGGGCCGGCGGCGTTGCCGGCGTCTCATCCGGCGGTGTGACTGGCGGCGTCGCCGGGGGCGTCGCGGGAGTCTCGCCCGGCGTTGCCGATCCGCCGGCGCCCGGTCCGCCGGCAGCGCCTGCGCCGCGGCCGCGACCGCGCGGCGCCTCGGGCGTCACCTGGTAAGCGATCCACTTGGAGTCCGGCGAGAAGACACCGGCGGTAGCGTCCGCGACCGAGACATCCACGTTGGTCTCGAGATTCAGCAGGTGCAGCACCGGCTTGGTTTCGGTCGTCGGCACATTCGTCAGCTGCAAAACGTAGGTGATCCACTTGCCATCACCCGAGAGCTCCTGCCCCGTGATGCTCCGCCACTTCGCGTAGTCCTCCGAAGAGAGCGGCTTTTTGGCCGTCGTCTGCGCCTGCGGCAACGCGTAGACAGTGGTGATGGAGAGAAAGATGGCGAGGGCGTACTTCGCCCGCAGGGACGTCATCGAGGCTGGCTTCATGTGTCGGGACTCCGGTGAATAGACGGCGAAATGATACAGGAGAACGCCTGCACAGCGTGGCGCTGGTGTTACGATCCGCGAATGGGATTTCTGCTGCGGGTGGTGCTCAACGGGATGGCGATCTTCGCGGCCGCATGGCTCGTCCCCGGTGTGCACCTGGCGGGCGCGGTGCCGGCGCTCATCGCCGGGTTGATCCTCGGGCTGGTCAACGCCCTCGTGCGGCCGGTCCTCATCATCCTGACGCTGCCGTTCACGATCATCACCCTCGGCCTCTTCCTCTTCATCGTCAACACGATCTGCTTCGCCTTGACGGCCGCGCTGGTACCGGGCTTCGAGATCAGTGGATTCTTTGCCGCTTTCCTCGGCGCGCTGATCGTGACGATGGTGAGCTGGCTCTTGAGCGGGCTCACGAAGGACGACGAACGGCGCCGGTAGCCGCGCAAAATAGAAACGGCCGGCTGTGAAGCCGGCCGTTCCTTCGAGCCTAGCGAAGGTCGATCCCGGAGGATCGACCGATGGACAGTCTTATCGACTGCCCCCGTTAGTGTCTGCCATGCATGCACCTCCCGGCCGCGACCGTATGGTGGGCCCCATTACGGAGCAGGTCGCATCAGCCTTTTTTTGACGACCCGCGACAGCCGCGCGATCGGTAATTCGAGAATACCATGCGCCTGCAAGCTGGGCCGGAGCGGTATTCACTGGCTGGAACCGACGCTTGTCCTTTTCATCACAGAGTTCTCAAAGCTACACAGAGGGTGCGGCGGCTGCCGACCGCGCGTTGCGCGGGTGAGTGGCCGGTGGAGGCGGATGCAAGCGGCACACGCCATCGAGCCGTTTGCATCCACCTCCATCGGCGACTCACCTCGGCGGCCAAAGGCCGCCCGGCCGCCGCCCTGCGGACAGCCTCTGTGACCTCTGCGATCTTTGTGAGAGGACTATTCATCCTCTGTGAGAAGAGTTTTCATTTCTTGCCTCCGGGCGCGCCGTCTGTTTGCTCCGTGCTAGGATCCGCCGCATGCGCACGTCCCTCCTGGCCGTCGTCGCTATCTGTGGCTTTGCAGTTCCATCGTGGGCTGGCCAGCAGACTCCCCCCGCCGATACCGGAACGCTGACCGGCAAACTCACCAGCGCCGACTCGACGGCACCGATCCGCAAGGCGCAGATCAAACTCGTCACGGTTCCGCCGTACGCAACTATCACCACGGTGTCAGACGCGGAAGGGCGATACGAGTTCAATGCGGTCGCACCAGGGGACTACATTCTCTCGGCAGCAAAACCCGGTTATCTGGAGATGGCGCTCGGCGCCAGCCGGCCGGGGCCCGGCGTGGCGGGGACGATCGTGACGATCACAGCCGGACAGAAACTGGACGTGTCGTTCGCGCTCCCGCGTGCCGGCGTTATCACGGGCGTCGTCACCGACGAGTTCGGCGACCCGGCGATGGGCGTACCGGTGCGCGCCATGCGCTTTGCCTACTCGAACGGACAGCGGATTGCCCGGCCGGCGGGCAACGCCGCCACCGACGATCTCGGCGCCTACCGGATCCCAGGGCTCATGCCGGGCGACTATGTGGTCGCGGCCGTGCCGCGGGACACCGTTGCAAGCCGCTCGGCGAGCGCCGAGGCCGCCCGCCTGCAGCAGGTCAGAGCGGCTGGCAACACCACTGCGCAGCGCCCCCAGGTGACGGAGGCGTACTCGTTGCGGAGTGGCTACGTGCCGTCCTACTACGGCGCCACATCGGAGCCATCAGCCGCATCACCGGTGCGGCTGGGACTGAGCGAGCAGGCCACCGCGGTCGACATCCAGCTCGTGGCCATGAAGACCGGCACGGTTTCGGGTGTCGTCACCGGCGCGGATGGTACCCAACGATGGCCAGCGTTCAGTTGGTAGACCCGTCGATGCCGATCGCGGAGCTGGCTGTCTGGTTCCGCCATCCCGGCACGGACGGCCGATTCTCGTTCGCAGGTCTCGTCCCGGGCGATTACGTCCTGCGCGCCCAAGCTACCAAGGCGGTCGGACAAATGGGTAACGGGGAGTTCACCGCGACCCTCAACGTCCAGGTTCCATCCGGCGGCGACGCGGACGGTTCGGTCACGCTAAGACGCGGAGTGTCAGTCGCGGGAGTGTTGGACGTCACAGCCTTGAAGCCGACCGACCTCTCGCGGCTGCGGGTCGGTCTCTCACCCATCACGGGACCGGCCGACTGGGAGTCCGACTCGCCGCGGGTGTCGGTTGACGCCGAGGGCAGATTCACGATCACCCCGGTGGCGCCGGGGCCATATCGTGTCGTCGTGAGCGGCTTGCCGTCCGGATGGATCGTGGAGTCGGCACGGTTTGGCGGTATCGACGCGGCCGACAGCGATCTCGACGTGAAGCTCGAGAACATCAGCGGCGGGAGCGTGCGGCTGACGTCGCGGCCGGGCGAGCTGGCCGGCGTCGTGACCAATGCCGAGAACGAGCCAGTCCGCGACCGCAGTGTCGTGCTCTTCCCCGCCGATCGCGACTTGTGGCTTCCGCAGTCGCGACGGATTCACGTGGCGCAGCCGGGGCCCGACGGCCGCTACGTCTTCCGCGGCCTTCCGGCGGGCGACTATCGCGTCGCCGCCGTCGATCCACCCGAGAGCGGCGAGCACTTCAGCGCTGAATACCTCGGCCGCATCGCCTCGTCCGCCGTCAGCGTTACGCTGGCAGCGGGGGCGAAGGTCGCACAGGACATCCGCGTCCGCTGAGCCTCCGCCCAGGCTACGGCGAGTTCGCCGAAGCGTCGCGAAGGCGAATTCACTTCGTCGGCCGGCGGGTGATCACGCCGGAGTCGATGACGGCGCCGCTTCGCGAGATGGTGTTGAAGGTGAGCTGGTCGCCGTCGATCTCCGCGACCAGGAAGGCCAGGTCGGTATCCAGGGCGCGGGCGGTGATTCCCGAACTCGAATCGACGTTTCCAGCCCGCAACTTGCCGCCGGAGCCGACCACGAAATAGGTGATGCCGTTCTGCGGCTTGGTCCGTTCGTAGAAGTGATCGTGCCCGGTGAAGACGACCGTGACGTCGTTGGCAAGCAGCATCGGCTCCAGGGTCCGGCGCAGCCGGATGTCGGAGCCGTGGCGCTCGCCTGACGAATACAGCGGGTGATGGAAGAACGGGATCTTCCACTTGCTGGTGGATTTCTTCAACTCATCCTCGAACCACTTCATCTGCTCCGGCTCGGGGTAAGTGCTCTCGAGCGCGAAGAAACGGACTTCGGGCTGCGGGTTGAACGAGTAGTACAACTTCCCGTCCATGTTGAACGGCTTGTAGAAGCGCTGCTCGCGCGCGTCGTGGTTGCCGAGCGACGCGTAGAACTTCACGCCGGCGTCGAGCAGCGGTTTGTACGGCACTTCGAACTTCTTCTTGAAGTCCTGCGGACGTTCCGATCCATAGAGGTTGTCACCCACCAGGATCACGTGCTCGTACTTGAACCGCGCATGCACGTTCGCCATCTGCTTGGCGAGTTCGTACTGCTCTCGGCTTCCGGTACCGAAATCGCCCAGGACGCCAAACTTGTAGGTGCCCTGCTTGTTGGGAAGCGCAACAACGGGCGCCGGCTGCGCCGCGGCCGACACGGTTTCGGTGGCGGAACCGATACCGCTGTCGCGGCACGCCGCCGACGGGATCAACAGGACCGCGAGACCGACCGCGGCAATCGCATGACGTGAATGCATCGTGACCTCGCGCCTAGTTGGGAATCGCGTCGGGAATGAAGTCCGCGACGACATGGGCGTGGGAGTCGAGAAGGATCAGGTGCCGTCCGATGAATCGGTATTCCATGTCCTCCGACAGCCGCGGCAGCGTCTGCAGTACTTCGGGCGGCACGGTCGAGATCGGGACGCTGTCCGGATACCGCATGTTGACCGACAGCTTCATGCCGGCCGGGTTCTCGTCGAGGATGGACGCAATCAGTTCCTTGCCCTCCGGACCGGCGAAGACCGCCGCCAGCAGGCGCTTGATCACGGGCTGTGCTTCGGGGCCAAAGATGTCGCCCTGGCGCGCGTCCTTCCGGTGCTCGCGCACCTTCGCCTCGAAGGCGCGCTGATTCTTGTCGATCTCTTCGGGGGTCGCCTCCTTCGACATTTTCGGCAGACCCTCCTCCAGCTTCTTGTGATCGTCCACATACCGCTTGAGGCGATCGTTCATCGACGCCAGCGCCGCGGCGTCCGCTTCGCTCAGCGGGCCGACGACCCGTTCGGTCGAGGGCGCCGCCGCAGGTGTCTTGGTGGTCTCGGGCGGCGGCTTGGGTACCTCCCGATTGCAGCCTCCGGCCGCGACCAGCACCCCGCAAAGGACAAACGACCGCACGACCTGAGTTCCCATCCAAACCTCCAAAATTAGCGGCCCCGCCTGACCATTGTCGCTGAGAATGCAAGAACTCAGCCCATCAAGAGTCTCCCCACTCCAGGGCCGATCGTGCGAGACTTGCACGGGGATTTTTTCTTGAAGGAGTCGCCAGGTGGGATTGCTCGGACGCTTTGAGCCTCAAATCTATGCGCTGATGCGGCTCGTGGCCGGATTGCTCTTCATGTTCCACGGCCTGCAGAAGTTCGGGATGTTTGGCGGCCAGCAGGTCCCGCTCGCCACGATTTACGGCGCGGCCGCGATCATCGAGGTGATGGCCGGCGTGCTGATCATGATCGGGCTTGCCGCCTCGCCACTCGCCTTCCTCGCCAGCGGCGAAATGGCCTACGCCTACTTCATGCAGCACCAGCCGAAGGGCACCTGGCCGATCCAGAATGGCGGCGAACTCTCGGCGCTCTACGCGTTTGTCTTCCTGTATGTCGCGGCGCGTGGCTCGGGCATCTGGAGCGTGGACGGGGCGCGCTCCGGAGGAGCTAGGAAATATCGCAGTCGCTAAGGCAGCCCTGAAGGGCTGCGCTACAGCTCTCGGGCTGCGGGTGTAGCGCAGCCCTTCAGGGCTGCCAGCGAGTGTTCGGCGGCGTCAGTGTCCGCCCCCCAGCAACACCGCATTGATGAACAGCAGCTGCGTCGCTTCGGCGTAGGCGCGGTAGTTCGGATCCTCGGCAAAGCCGATCACGTGACCGCGCCCGGTCGGCTGGTGCATCAGGTAGGCGCGGGACGAGAGCAGCGGCAGTGCTTCCTTCCACACATGCCCGCTCGCGAGCAGCTTGTCCTCGGCGGCGTAGACACCGACGTTGACGCCGGCATCGAGCTTGAGCGGCGCGAACACGCGTGTGCCCTCGGCGATCACCTGGACGTCGCCGTCGAGTCCGGCGGTCAGCCAGTGATACGGATAGAGCGTCACGCGCAGCATCGAGCCGGCGAGATTCTCCGGCTGCTCACGCTCCGGCTGGATCGCCTTCTCGAAGTCGAAGGGTTTGCTGGCGTCCGGCTTCTGACCGGAGCCGCCGCTCCCGCCGCCCCCCGCAGCCGCACCGCCAGCGGGTGCATCCTTCTGGGGTGAGCCGTCGCGATAGAGCGGATCGGTCGACAGCAGGCCGACGTTATCCCGGGCGGCCCAGCGCGTCGCTTCCGCCAGCGTGATCAGCGTGCCACCATTCCGGATCCAGTCCTTCATGCGCCTCAGCGCGTCATCGCTGAAACTGTAGCTGCCCGACGGCAGCACCAGGACGTCGTAGTCCTTCATGTCGTAGTTCTGCAGTGTGGCCGAGCGCATGATCGTCACCTTCTGACCAAAGCGCTGCTCGAGCGTGTAGCGCGCCCACCCGGCCGAGAGGCTGGCGGCCGGCGCGTCCCAGGCCATCAGCACGCGTGGCGCACGCAGCGATGCCGTTCGTCCACTGCCGAGGGAAATCCCTTCCTCCGTCCACGTCGAGGTGATCGGCACGAGTTCGGCGCCATGCTTCTGCGACAGTCTTCTGGATCGTCGCGGCGACGCCTTCGGGATTTCCGGCCAGGCGAATGAACGCGGTCCCGATCGCGTACTGCCGGCCGCCATGCTTGAACGCTTCGTCGGCGGTGACGATGCTGACGCCGCCGCGCAGCGCTTCAGCGGCAGTCGCGGCCGCGCCGGAGCCCCAGGGCATCAGGAAGCCGATCGTGCCGGCGGGCACCTGCGCCGGCGCGGTCAGCAGCGGATCTTCGCTGCGCACATCCCGGAGCTTCGCGGCCGTCACCCGGTCGCTCGCCACGATGTCGACGTCGAACATCAACGGCAGGCTCCACGCCGTCACGTCGTAGATCTGGTCGCTGAGACGGGCCTTGCGGCGGCGATCCTGTTCCTTGAGGAAGGCCTCGTCCATCTTGATGTCGGGGTCGAGCAGGTTGCGGGCAAGACGTCCGGCCGGTTGCGCGAGCGGCACGACGTAAGTCCCGCGCGGCATCTGTTGTTGCCCCGAGGTGAAGGCCTCCTCGGCCTGTTTGACCACGATCCCCTGCGCCGCAAGCAGCGTGGCCAGCTTATGAGCCCGCGCCGGGTCCTTGCCGGGCGCGATCAAATACTCGCGGGTGCCCTTCTGCCCGAGCTCGATGGCGCCACGACGGTAGGCGAGATATTCCCGCAGGAGCGGCTCGCGGTTTTTCGCCGCGGTGACAGCCGTCGTCACCGCGGCGGTGAAGTGCTGTGTGACCCCCTGTTTGTAGGTAAGTGTCCGGCCGTCTTCACGCTGAAATGCGAGACCGCGCGCCGAGGCCTGCTCGTAGGTCATGGCGACGGCGCCATGAAACATCGGCCACGAATCGCCGTAGCCCGGATAGAACGCGTCATACACCTCGCGGACGAAGTACGGGAATCCACGCTTGTCGAACTCCGCGGCATTGGCGCGGCCGAACAGGTCGAAGCCTTTGCGCTGGCCGTCGGTGATCAGCGGATTGAAAGGATCCGCAGGTGGCGCGAAATAGTAGGTCGAGTTCCCGCCCATCTCGTGCAGGTCCACCACCACCTGCGGATACCAATCCAGCATCGTCTTCACACGCCCCTGCGTTTCGCGCTGGGTCATGGCGAAGTAGTCGCGGTTCATGTCGAACAGGTAGTGGTTGGAGCGGCCACCGGGCCACGGCTCGTCGTGTTCGGCCGATTGTGGATTCGCGTCCGGCTCGGTGGCGCGGCCGAGCAGATTCCCGGTGACGAAGCGGTTACGCCCGTCGGGGTTCTGCATCGGGTCGATGATGACGAGCGCGTTGCGCAACGTGACGTCCACGTCGGCGTTGCCGCGCGCCGCAAGGAAGTGATACGCCTCGGCGAGCGCCGCGTCCGAGGACGAGATCTCGTTGCCGTGCACGCCGTGTATCAGCCAGACGACGACGGGCAGATCGGCGATGAGACGGTCCGCGTCGGCCGATCCTGATGCGAGGGTCTGCAGTCCGCGCTTGACGTCGTCCAGTTTGCCCAGTCGCTCCGGGGATCCGACCACGAGGTAATGGAGCGGCCGCCCTTCCCAGCTCGTGGCGTAATGCACCAGCCGGGTGCGCTCCGGTACCGCCTTGGTAAGAGCCTCGAGGTAGCGCGCGACGTCGGCTGGCGTAGTAATTGCCTCGCCATGCTCATGTCCGATGACGCTCTTCAACGTCGGAATAGCCGGATCATAGGTGGCGCCGGGCCAGAGGCCCTGGGCTGACGCTGCGGCGGCAAAGAGGCAGAAAATAGCGGTAAGAATTCCTGATTTCATCGCCCTTTGTTTTATCACGTGAAGAGTCGTTCCCTGTTCGCTGGCGGGAAGCCGCCGTTCGATCCCGGACACTTTTGCGAGGCTCCATGAACCTCTCCTCGATGACTCGTGACGTTCGTTACGCAATCCGGATGCTGCTCCGCAACCCGGGGTTTACGACGATCGCCCTGCTGACCTTCGCGGTCGGGATCGGGGTGAATACGGCGGTGTTCAGCGTGTTCAACGGCGTCCTGCTGCGGCCGCTGCCCTACCCGGATGCCGACCGCATCACGATGATGTGGCTCGACAATCGGCCGCAGGCGATCAAGGAAGACATCGGTTCCTATCCGAACTACCGCGACTGGCGCGAGCAGAACACCACCTACGCGCATGTGGCGGCGTTCACCGGCGCGGCGTTCACGTTGACGGGCTCCGAGGAACCGGAACGGATCCGCGGCGCGCGCACGACGGCGAACTTTCACGACGTCATCGGGCTCAAGCCGGTGATCGGACGGCTCTACACCGAAGAACAGGAAAAGACCGGCAACGACGCGGTCGTCCTGCTCTCGCATGGCCTGTGGCAGCGGAAGTTCGGCGGCGCCGCGGACGTCATCGGCAAGACGGTCGTGCTCAACGGCGTCCCGCACGAGATCATCGGCGTGATGCCACCGGAACTGCGCGTCCCGGCTGACGCCGAGATGTGGAAGCCGCTGGCCGTGTCGGACGCGCAGCGCAATGCGCGCGGATCGTTCTGGCTGCCGGTGATCGGCCGGCTGAAGCCGGGCGTTTCAGTGCAACAGGCCCAGACTGAAATCAGCGGCATCGCCGACCGGCTCGAGAAGGCCTACCCGGCCACGATGGCCGGCTTCGGCGCCAACATCGTCTCGCTCCACCGGCAACTGGTTGGCGACGTCGAGCGCTCCCTTTTCGTGCTCATGGCCGCGGTCGGCTGTGTGCTCCTGATTGCCTGCGCCAACCTTGGCAATCTGATGCTCGGGCGGACGGCCGCGCGACGAAAGGAGCTGGCGATCCGGACGGCGCTCGGCGCGCAGCGAGGACGGCTGATCCGCCAGATCGTCACCGAGACGTTCGTCGTGGCCCTGGTCGGCAGCGGCCTCGGTCTGTTGCTGGCTTTCTGGGCGACCGAGTTCTTCATCCGTGTCGGCGGCGACGCCATTCCGCGCGCAGAGTCGATCGCTATCGACGGGCGCGTGCTGCTGTTTACCCTGGGGCTCGCCGTCCTCGCCGCACTCCTGGCCGGGCTCGTGCCGGCGCTGCAGGCGTCGAAGGCCGCCGTCCGCGAGCACCTGCAGGAGGGCGGACGCGAAGGCGGGAGCGGCGGCAGCCGGCGCACGCGCAGCGCGCTCATCGCCGCCGAAATGGCGCTCGCGTTCGTGCTCCTCGCCGGCGCCGGCATCCTCGTCCGCACGCTCTGGAACATGCAGGACGTGGATCGCGGCTTCAAGACCGACCGCGTTGCCGTGATGACCGTCAGCCTGCCGCCCGCGCTCTTTGCCCAGCCGGCCGACGTGAGCGGTTTCTACACCCGCCTGCTCGACCGCGTCCGCGCGCTGCCCGGCGTCGAGGCCGCCGCGACCACGACCGGCGTGCTCATGCCGGTGGTCACCAGCTCCGGCATCATGGCTATCGAAGGACGGCCGGATCCCCCGACGGGCCAGCAGATCGAGTACCCCGTCGAAGTCGTCTCGCCCGGATTCTTCGACGCCCTGCAGATCCCGGTGGTGGCCGGACGCGTCTTCACGACGCAGGATCATCTCGAGGCTCCCCAGACGATCGTCGTCAACGAGACGTTCGCGAAGCTCGCATGGCCCGGACAAGATCCGCTCGGACGCCGAGTGAAGTTCGGTTATCAAGCGAGCCAGGGACCGTGGATCACCGTCATCGGTGTCATCCGGGACGTGCGGCGCGGTGCCGTGACGCGCGCCATTCGTCCTGAGGTCTACGTCAGCGCGCTGCAGGGGTATCCGCGCACGCAGATGCTGGTCGTGCGGACGGCCGGCGAGCCCACGGCGATTCTGCCGGCGATTCGCCGCGAGGTGAAGAGCCTGCACCCACAGCTGCCGCTCTTTGCGACCGGCACGCTGGATGCGCAGTTCTCAGACACACTGTCGCAGCCCCGCTTCCGCGCCGTGCTGCTCGCCGGGTTTGCGGCGATCGCGATGCTGCTCGCAAGCATCGGGATCTACGGCGTCACGGCGCATGCCGTCAGTCAGCGCACGCAGGAAGTCGGGCTGCGGATGGCGCTCGGCGCGCAGCGCAGCGACGTTCTCTCGCTGATCCTGCGCCAGCACCTGCGGCCGGCGCTGATCGGCGTCGCCCTCGGACTGGCCGGATCCCTCGCGCTCGCGCGCTATCTGCAGAGCATGGTCTACGGCGTGGGCGCCACCGATCCGCTGACGCTGATCGCGATGGGCCTGACGCTGCTGACGGTGGCGGTGGCCGCCTGCCTGATCCCGGCGCGCCGTGCGACCCACGTGGATGCGCTGGTGGCGCTGAGAAATCAATAGGATCTGACGGTGAGGGACTGCGTGGACTGGCGCTGAGGGTGCGGAGGAGCTACGCCGAGGGTGCAGAAGAACGGCCGGAAGAGCCTCAGGTCTTCGAATAGAGCACTTTTCCATCTACCATCTTCCATCTACCATCCGTGCGGCGACAGCCGCACGGCGTCAGCTCTTAACCAGCACGCTTCGGGCATACAGCAGCGCGAACCCCGCCTTCTGGACGTTCTCCTGCGACTTCGATCCGGGCTCGGTGGTCACGACCGCGATGTCACAGCCGCGGCGGACGGCTTCGGCCAGCCGATGCCTGAGCAACGCACTCTGGACGCCCTGCCGCCGGTGCGCCGGGAGCGTCGCGGCGCCGCTCAACTGGGCGACACCGTCCTGCATTCGAAAGCTCGCGCCGCCTGACACCTCGCCGCCACGGCGCGCCAGGTAGCGCTCGAATCCGGGCGCCGCGATCGTGTCGCCGAAGACGCGATCGAGCACATCTCGCGGCAGTTGCGGCTGCGACGAGGGTCCGTCGAACGTGTCCGGATGCATGAAGCCGACGGCAACGGCGTCGAGCCATGCAGCGGCTTCGTCCGCCTCGGCCCGCGTGACGTCCACACCCGGCACCGGCTCAAAGCGAGATGACGGTGTCAGCGACAGGCCGAGGACGTTCTCGAAGCCGACGAGCTCGTATCCCCTCTTCGTCAGCGCGCGGGCCACACCGGGGTCGGCGAGTGTGGCGATCTCGAACTGCAGCGGCGCCTGGCGCGCTGCAAAGAGCTGTTCGAGCCGATCGAGCGTCTCCGGCTCCGGTACGCCATCGAACCCGAGGGCGACAGCCTTGTTGAACGGCGCGCCCTGCTCCACGAACACCGAGGCGCCGCCGTTGAACTCCTCGACGATCAACTGATCGGCGGGCACGCGTCTCGACGCCGCGGCGGCACCTTCCAGCACGAGACCCATTTCAGCGCGCTCGATCCGTCGCGCCAGCGATGCGTTGGTAAACATATCGACCGATTGTAAATCGTCCAGCACGTCCGCACGTCCGCACGTCCGCACGTCCGCACGTCGCACGGCACGTCGCACGGCACGTCGCACGTCGAACGTCGCACCGCACGTCGCACCTCCGCACGTCGCACGTCGCACATTCATGGTCAGATAAACAGCGTGCCGTTCACCACCTGGTATCTCACGGTTGGCGCACTCCTGGTGCTCATGGCACTGGCCGCGTCCGTCCTCAAGCGCCTGCCACTCTCGTTCGCCATGTTCTACATGGCGGCGGGGATCGCGCTTGGTCCGATCGGCGTCGGACTGTTGCGGGTCGACATCATCCGCGACGCCGAGCTGCTCGAGCGCTTGTCGGAGCTGGCGGTCGTGATCTCGCTCTTTACGGCGGGACTCAAACTGCGGTTACCGCTGAGAAACCGTCGCTGGCGCGCTGCCGTGCTGCTTGCGTCGGTCGGGATGGCGCTCACGGTCGGCCTGATCGCCTTCGTCGGCGTCTACGCGCTTGGGCTCTCCCTGGGCGCGGCCGTCCTTCTGGGTGCGATACTCGCTCCCACCGATCCCGTGCTCGCGTCCGACGTGCAGGTCGAGCATGCCCACGACCGCGAAGACGTCCGTTTCGCGCTCACGGGCGAGGCCGGCCTCAACGATGGCACGGCGTTTCCCTTCGTGATGCTGGGGCTCGGCATCCTCGGGCTTCACGAGCTCGGCGACGGAGGTCTTCGCTGGTTCGCCGTGGATGTGGTCTGGTCCGTCGGCGCCGGCCTCGGCATCGGCACACTGTGTGGCGCGCTGATCGCGCGATTGGTGCTCTATCTGCGCCGGGAGCACAGCGAGGCAGTTGGCCTCGATGACTTCCTCGCCCTCGGCTTGATCGGACTTTCGTACGGGGCGGCGCTCCTCATTCACAGCTACGGGTTCCTGGCCGTTTTTGCAGCCGGCCTTGCGCTCCGCCGCGTTGAGCGGCAGCACTCAGATCACCAGGCCGACCCGAAGGCCGGCGAGCGCGTTGGCACGAAGGAACCCGTCAGCGACGAGGACGCGACCCACCCTGAACGCGCCCCGGCATTCATGGCGAGCGCGGTCCTCGCCTTCAACCAGCAGCTGGAGCGGATCGCCGAAGTCGCCATGGTCCTCGTCCTGGGCGCGCTCCTGGCTGGCATCACCTGGACGGTCCAGCCGCTGGCCTGGCTGATCCCTGTCATGTTTCTCGCGATCCGTCCGGCCGCCATCTTCCTCAGTCTGCTGCCAACGCGGACGTCGCTCGGCCAGCGTGCCATCATCGGCTGGTTCGGCGTCCGCGGGGTCGGGTCCATTTATTACGTGGCCTACGCGCTCGCCCATGGGCTTGCGGGCGAGGAAGCGCGCACATTGGCGAACATCACCCTGGCGGTCGTGGCCGCGTCGGTCGTGGCCCACGGCATCTCCGTGACCCCACTCATGGCGCGCTACACACGGGCAAACGGCGTATGATGTGCCACTTATGGCGCTGACACGACGACACTTTCTCACTACCTCAGCTGCGGCGGCTGCGGCCGGGGCCTTTGGCCGCTTCGAGCTATTCGCGCAACAGCCGCAGGCCCCGATTACCCCGGTCATCAAGGAACTTCGCCGCGGCGTTGGGCTTTGGACGGCGCGCGGTGGCACCATCGGCTGGCTGGTAAATCCCGACGGCGCGATCGCGGTCGACAGCCAATTTCCCGATACCGCCGCGCTCTGCGTCGAGCACTTGCTGAAGGCATCCGGCAAGACCGAGATCGCCACGCTCATCAACACCCACCACCATGGCGATCACACCGGCGGTAACGCGGTCTTCCGTCCCAGGACGAAGAAGATCCTCGCCCATGCGAACGTTCCCACCTATCTGAAGGCGGGCTACGCACAGGCCATTGAGCGCCGGGCCCAGCAGACGCCCGCGCCGACCACACCGGCACCGGCCGAACCGACCACCATCGATCAGACGTTCACGAATGTCTGGGCCTTCGAACACGGCGATGAGAAGGTCTCCGCGAAACACTACGGTCCCGCTCACACCGGCGGCGATGCTGTCATTCGCTTCGAGAAGGCGAACGTCGCGCACATGGGCGATCTCATGTTCAACCGGGCGCACCCCGTGATCGACCGCGCCAACGGCGCGTCGATCGCGAACTGGATCGTCGTCCTGAATCAGGTGTCGAGCGAACTGCCCGCGGACACGATCTACATCTTCGGCCATGCCGGGAACTGGCCGCGAGGTCACCGGCACCCGCGCCGATCTGCTCCATCACCGCGGCTACCTGGAGGCGCTGCTCGAATACACCCGCGCGCAGATGAAGGCCGGACGCACCCGCGAGGAGTTCCTGAAATCGACCGACATCATCAAGGGGTTCGAGGACTACGGTCCGCTCATCTCGCGGCCGTTGCCGGCCGCGTTCGACGAAGTTTCTGCAGGAGGAAAGCTATGAAGGCGCGCACGCTTCTATTCACAACCGCTCTCGCGACGGTCACCGCGCTGGCGCTCCCGTCGGCCCAGTCGGGCCCGCCGGCGCAGGCCACGGCCTCGGGATACCTGACGCCCCCGAAGGCGATCGCCGACATCATGGACGCGACCCCGTTGCCGTCGGTCCAGCTGTCGCGGGATCGGTCGATGATGCTTCTCTCCTACAGGACGAGCATGCCGTCGATCGCAGAGGTGACCGCGCCCTGGATCGGCCTGGCCGGGTCGCGCATCAACCCGCGCAACAACGGACCGCGCGTGATGGGCGCCACGACCGGACTCGTGCTGAAGAACGTCGCCACCGGCGCCGAACGGAAGCTCGCGATTCCGGCTGGAGGTACCCTCGGCGGATCCTTCTCGCCTGACGGCAAGAAACTGGCGATCACGCACACCACGGACACTTCCGTCCGACTGCTCCTGGCGGACGTCGCGACGGGCCAGATCACGACCGTCCTCAACAGCGGCATCAACGCACTCGCGGGCGGCTGCACCTGGCTCGAGACTTCCACTGGTTTCTTTTGCCGGCTGATCCCCGAGGGCCGTGGGCCGGCGCCGGCGAAACCGCAGGTGCCATCCGGGCCGAACATCCAGGAAAACATCGGCAAGACCGCACCGGGCCGAACGTTCCAGGACCTGCTCACGAGCGCCTACGACGAGAAGCTGTTCGACTATTACTACGGCACGCAGCTGGCGTGGGTTGCCCTCAACGGCACGAAGACCAACATCGGCGCCCCCGGTGTCTACCAGGGCGCCAGCCGATCCGAGGATGACAAGTACCTGATCGTCACCCGCCTGAAGCGCCCCTACTCCTACCTCGTGCCCTCGTTCCAGTTCCCGCGCGACATCGAGTTGTGGGACCGGTCCGGCAAGCTGGTTCGAAAGCTGGCCGATGTGCCGATGAGCGACACCGTGCCGACCAACGGCGTATTCGACGGCCCGCGGTCGTTCGTGTTCCACCCGACCTCGCCGGATACGCTGTTCTGGACCGAGGCGCTCGACAAGGGCGATCCAAAGGTCAAGGTCCCGCATCGTGATCGCGTCGTGATGCTGAAGGCACCATTCACGGGTGAGCCGACCGAAGTCTTCAAGACCGAGTGGCGCTACGCCGGGATGTCGTTCACCGAGAAGGGCGTCGCCATCACCAACGAATTCGATCGACCGACGCGGATGCGCCGCGTGTGGATGTTCGAAAATGGATTCACCGGTGCACCGCGAAAAGTGTGGGAGTTGCGGTCCGAAGACGCCTACGCCGATCCCGGCTCGCCAATGTCACGGCCCGGCGCGGGGACGATCATGCAGGTTGGTGACGACATCTACCTGACCAGTACCGGTCCGACGCCGACCGGTGACCGTCCGTTCCTCGATCGCTTCAACTTGAAGACGCTGAAGTCAACGCGCGTCTGGCAGTCCGACACGGATGCCTACGAGACCGTCGTCGCACTGCTCGACGACAACGCGACCAAACTGATCACCAGCCGTCAGACCGCAAAGACGCCGGCCAACTACATGGTGCGCGATACCGCGAGCAAGGAAGCACGCGCGGTCACGAACTTCGCCGACCCACATCCGCAGCTCTCGGGTGTGCAGAAGAAGATGGTCACCTACAAGCGCAAGGACGGCGTCCAGCTCTCCGGCACCATCTACCTGCCGCCGGGGTACAAGGAGGGCGAGCGGCTCCCGATGGTCATCTGGGCCTACCCGCGCGAGTTCACGTCTGCCGACACCGCGGGCCAGATCTCGGGCTCGACCAACAGGTTCACGCAAGTCGGCGGATCGTCGCATCTGCTCCTGCTGACACAGGGCTACGCAATCTTCGACAGCGCGACGATGCCGATCATCGGGCCCGGCGAGACGGCCAACGACACCTACATCGAGCAGCTGGTGGCCAGTGCCCAGGCGGCGGTCGATTATGCCGTCGAGGCTGGGATCGCCGACCGCGACCGCATCGGCGTCGGCGGCCACAGCTACGGCGCGTTCATGACCGCCAATCTGATGGCGCACTCGGACATTTTCCGCGCCGGCGTCGCGCGCAGCGGCGCCTACAACCGCACGCTCACGCCGTTCGGCTTCCAGGCCGAGACCCGCACCTTCTGGGAGGTCCCGGAGATCTACGAGAAGATGTCGCCGTTCTACTACGCGCACAAGATCAACGAACCGATCCTGCTGATCCACGGCGAGGCGGACGACAACTCGGGCACCTTCCCGATCCAGTCCGAGCGTCTCTACATGGCGATCAAGGGCCACGGCGGCACCGTCCGCTACGTCACGCTGCCCGGCGAGGCGCACGGCTATGCGGCGCGCGAATCGAACATGCATGTCGTCGCCGAGACGCTGCAGTGGCTCGACAAGCACGTGAAGAACGCGAAGCCGCGTTCGACGACGACCAGCTCCAAGTAGATGGAAGAGGGAAAAGGGAAGAGGGAAAAGGAGAAGGCCTGTGAATAGGGCTCTTTTCCATTTTCCATCTTCCCTTTTCCATTTGAGGCTGTGGCTGGCCATAGGTGTCGGATCGTTCGTGGTGCCCGCAGTGTCGGTCGGCGCCGTCGGCCTGGGCCTTCCGCCTCTCGGGGCGGTGGTCGTCGGCGCCATGATCGCGTGCGATTATCGCCAGCCTGGTGTCGCGCCAATTGTTGCTCGCCACCGGGTTCGCCTTCGCGACGCGGCGATGGCTCGCCGTAACGGCAGCAGCAGCCACCATCGCGGCCGGTGCGCAGATCATTCCGCTGACGGTCTTCATGACCGATTCCAACCGCGTCGAATACTCGACCCAGCCTTCCGACCCGTTCCGCACCCGACACAGTTGCATGACGTCGTATGTGGAAGGAGCGCGGTTCGCGTCCGACGGTTCGGTGAACATCTACGAGCTCGCCCATTACCAGCCGCGCAAGATCGGCACGCTTCAGGTCGATCGCTATCACTATCCACCGCCCTTCCTGCTGTTGCCGCAGTCGCTGCGCGTCATCGCGCCGGAGTTCGGTTCGTTCCGCGCGCTGTGGTTTGCGATGCAGCTGCTGATCATCGTCGGCGGGTTCGTGGCCGCTGCCATCTGGATCGGCGGTGTCGCGGGGGCGACCGTGTTGACGGGCGGCGCGCTCGTGCTGGCGATGCCGGGCGTGGTGTTCTCGCTGCAGCAAGGGAACTTCCAGGTTTCCGCAACGCCTCTGGCCGCCGCGGGATTTGCGCTCCTGCTCGCTGGACGGATGGGCGCCGGTGCCGCGCTCGTGGCCTGGACGGCTGCGGCCAAGATCTTTCCCGGGATCCTCGTCGTCCACCTCGCGGCGGCACGCCGATGGCGCGCGCTCGCGTGGCTGGCCGTGGCCGGCGTGGTGCTGCTCGGGCTGACGATCGCGGCGCAGGGAATGAGGCCGGTCCAGGACTTCGTCGGGACCGCCTTACCGGAGATGGCGGACGGGAGCGCTTTCCCACATGCGGAGCGCCCCGACACGGTCGCGAATAACTGGACGGTCTACGGACTCACCGTCCGCCTGCGCAATCTCGGCGTCGCCTCCTTGACCCAGCCGATCGGCCTCTCGCTCGCGTCCATCTACGGCATCGTCATCATCGGTCTCGCCGCCTTCGCCGGATGGCGTCGTCCGCTTCGGATCGATACGCCGGCAGGGCGCCTGGCTTTACTGCAAGTGGCCGTAGCCCTGATCGGGCTCGCCTCGTTCCGAAGTCCATTCGCGGGCGCGCCGTACGGAAGCTTCTCCACGCTGTGCCTGATGGCGCTCCTGGCCGCCGGCACGGCGTCTTACCGGGACGCCCGGCTCTGGATGGTTGGCCTGGTCATTTTTGGATTGACCGTCTCGAGCATACCGTCGCCCGCATATCCGCCGACCGTCTGGTGGCTATGGATCTCGGCCCTGTTGTTCGTGATCACGGTCGGGGTGAACGTCTGGGTCGCGATCCGCGCCTCGAGATCCTCAGGGGCGCCGCCGGACGAAGCTGGCGAAAGCGCGACGTATATCGTGCCGAGGCGAGGAGCGCCGGCCGCATCGGTGGCACCGATGTAGCCGCCGACCAGTGCGGCGCCGGCGAAAACGCGCGGCGGCGGTGCTGCGCCAACAATCAGGCCCGCGACACCGGCGACGCCGGCACCGACCGCTGCGCCCTTCAATCCTTCCTTCGCAACGATACCGGACGCCGTGCCGGTTCGGTCCACGCGCATGACGTCGGTCATCGCGAGCGCTTCCGGTTTTGCGGCGTCGAGGCGCAGCGTCTTGTTGTTGGCCGAGACGAAGCGTCCGGTGACCACCGTGCCGTCCATGGTTAGAACCTTGAGCGGCGTTCCGGGGTCGAGCATCATGACGTTGTCCCAACGTCCGACCGGCGAGGGCGCGGCAGGACGCTCGTAACGATGGTCGGAGTGACGGGAGCGCGACATCGCGGCCGCGGTCATCAGCGCGGGTGCGCATCCCGTCACGAGGAGGCTCGGCAGCAGGACGATGAGCAGCTTCTTCATGGGCCGACGATAGCCGTCCACGGCGGGCCGAGTCGTGAGCGGACCCTGAAAAACGGTGAGGAGGGGGCGAGGAGGGGGCCAGGCCCCTTAAGGGGCCTGGCCCCCTTTCCCACAAACCACGAAGGCTCAGAGGTTTGCGTCGATGGACGGTGGGTTTAGCGACACGCAAAATCAGCCGACGCGCGCGCCGTTCTGGACGGGACGGTCCGGCACGGCCAGCACCACCGCACCGTCCTCGCGATAGAACCCCACCAGCAGGAACTCCGACATCAGCGGCCCGATCTGCTTCGGAGGAAAGTTCACCACTCCCATCACCTGGCGCCCGAGGAGTTCGTCCTTCGCATAGATCGCCGTGACCTGCGCACTGGTGCGGCGGACGCCGCCGGCAACTCCGAAATCCACGGCGATGATGTAAGCCGGCTTTCGCGCCTGCGGAAAATCTTCGACGCCGACAATCGTCCCCGCCCGCATCTCGACGACCTCGAACTGCGACCACGTGATCTCAGGCATGCTGAAAAGTGTAGCGCCGCCCAGCCTGGCATGGGCACAACGGATTCAATGCGAGGAGCCTTCAGCCACGAACTGTTCGCGGTCGGCCCCGTGTGCCGCACGCCGAGGTCAGTTCGGCCCGGTCGTGTGCGGAGCGCCGGGTCGGCAGGGACGCAGGGCCGCGGCTCCCGCTTCGCTGGCGTGGAAAATCGGCGCCTCCGGCGCGTGAGCCTCACGATGCGTCCTCGGCCGGGGTGATCCGAGAGCCGGTCGAGGATCACGTCACGTAGCGAGGTGGATTGGAGGCCAGTGGCGAATCGGTGCCTCGGCCGATCGGGACACCTCCGGCCCGATTTTTCTACTATCGCCCTCACGCCGCTCAAGGTCGCCGCGCCCCTGCATCCCTGCCGCTTACCCGCCCGCCGCACGCGCATCCTCCGCGCCCAACGTCTTGAAAGGTCGCGTCGTTGTGTCGTCGTGTCGTCGTGTGGTGCCGCAGGCATCCTCGTCACCACGCCTCCGCCAGGCCCGCCGCACGCGCTGGCCAACCGTTTCCGCGAGACCTTCGTCTAACCCGCTAGCCGAGCGGCAGCGCCACGCAGATCCGCGAGGAGATTTACGACATGAACACCCTGGGCTTCATCGAGACCATCTGGCAGGATCTCCGCTACGGCTTCCGGCTGCTGCGCAAGAACCCGACGTTCTCCATCGTGGCGATCCTGACACTCGCGCTCGGCACCGGGGCTAACGCCGCCATCTTTCAGCTCGTGAATTCCGTTCGCATGCGGGCTCTTCCCGTCGAGCGTCCGCAGGAGTTGGCCGCGATCGGCATCAACACCAACGACACCGGCCGCACCGGACAGTTCTTCAGCCGCCGGCCGATCTTCACCGAGCCGTTGTGGCAGGCCATCCGGGCAGAGCAACAGGGTTTCTCACAACTGTTTGCCTGGGGCATCACGACCTGGAACCTCGCGACCGACGGCGAGTACCTGCCCGCCCGCGGCCTCTACGTCACCGGCGATTTCTTCCAGGCACTCGGCGTGAACGCGCAGGTTGGACGGGTGCTGGGCCAGGCCGACGACCAGAAGGGATGTGGTGCGCCGGGCGCCGTGCTGTCGCACGGGTTGTGGCAGTCACGATATGGCGGCAGTCCGGGCGTGATCGGTCAAACCATCGCGCTCGACAACCGTCCATTCACGATCGTCGGCGTCACGCCGCCCGCTTTCTTCGGCGTCGAAGTCGGGCGCGCGTTCGACGTCGTGCTCCCGCTCTGCGCCGAACCGCTGATCAGGTCGCAAAGCGCGCTCGGACGGAAGGACGCGTGGTTCCTCGATCTCATGGGACGGCTGAAGCCAGGCTGGACCGCCGAACGCGCCCAGGCGCAACTCGAGGCAGTGTCGCCCGGCATCTTCCAGGCGACGCTGCCGCCCCGCTACAACCCGGTCACCGCCAAGCACTATCTCGCGTTCAAGTTGACGACGACAGCGGCCGGCACCGGCGTCTCCGGCGTGCGCCGCGAGTACGAAACGCAACTGTGGGTCCTTCTTGGCGCGACCGGGCTCGTCCTGCTCATCACCTGTGCGAACCTCGCCAATCTGATGCTCGCGCGCGCCACCGCCCGCGAGCGTGAGATTGCCGTCCGCCTCGCCATCGGTGCGTCCCGTCGGCGCATTGTCCGGCAGATGCTGTCCGAGAGCCTGCTCATCGCCGGCTTCGGTGCCCTCGGGGGTGTGCTGCTGGCGCAGTGGATCAGCCGTTCGCTCGTCCTCTTCCTGAGCACATCGTCGAACCGGTTGTTCATCGACCTCTCGCCCGACTGGCGCGTCTATGCGTTCGTCACCGGCATCGCGGTCCTCGCGTGCCTGCTGTTCGGCCTGAGCCCGGCGCTCAAGGCGACCGGTACGAACCCGACCCAGACGATGCAGGCGGGCGGTCGCTCGAGCACCGACTCGCACGAACGGTTTGCCATGCGCCGCGCGCTCGTGGTCGTCCAGGTGGCGCTGTCGATGGTGCTGATCGTCGGCGCCCTGCTCTTCGGACGCAGCCTTCGCAACCTCGTCACCGTGGACCCCGGCTTCCGTCAGGACGGCGTCGTCGCGGTCGGCGTCGATCTCCGCCGCTCCACTATCGACCCGGCGTCGTTGCGGCAGGTCCAGAACCAGGCCATGGAACGCGTGCGCACGCTCCCGGCGTGATGGCGGCCGCCGAAGCCGCCATCGTGCCGATGAGCGGATCGGGCTGGAACCAGAACGTCTTGATCGACGGTCAGGAGAAGGAAGGGAACGTCAACTTCAATCGGGTTGGCATCGACTACTTCCGCGTCATGGATACGCCACTGATCGCGGGCCGCGCCTTCACCGCCGAGGATCGCCAGGGCGGGCCCGAAACCGCGATCGTGAACGAGTCGTTCGCCAAGCGCTACTTCGGCGGCGCGAATCCCGTTGGGCCGCACCTTCCAGATCGCGATGTTTCAGGGCGAGGCACGCCCGCACTATCAGATCGTCGGCCTGGTCAAAGACACCAAGTACAACGACCTGCGCGAGGACTTCATGCCGATCGGCTACTTCCCCGCCGCCCAGGAAACGGAGCCGTCGCGTTCGCTCGACCTGGTCTACGCACCGACCTGCCGCTCTCCACGCTCACGCCCGCCGATGACCCGCGCCATGCGCGAGGTCGCACCCGGATCCACCGTCTCGTACGACAGCATCCGGACCTACGTCCGCGACTCGCTCGTGACCGAGCGGCTGATGGCGACACTCTCCGGGTTCTTCGGCGTGCTGGCGATGATCATCGCCACGATCGGCCTCTACGGTGTGATGTCCTACATGGTGTCGCGACGCAGGGTCGAGATCGGGATCCGCATGGCGCTTGGCGCCGACCCGCGCAGCGTCGTGAGGATGGTGCTGCGTGAGTCAGGGGCTGCTGCTCGCCGCCGGCGTGGTCGTTGGCGTCGGCCTCGCGGCGCTGTTGTCGCGATGGGCCGCGTCCCTGCTCTTTGGCCTCAAGCCGTACGATCCGCTGTCGTTTCTGATCGCGATCGTCGCGCTCGGCCTGGTCAGTCTGCTCGCCGCCTGGATTCCGGCGCGCCGCGCGTCACGTCTCGACGCCGACGAACGCGTCTGCGCGCGGACTAACGGATCCGCAACTCACCGGCCGGCGGTCGGACCGGCGCAACCAGCTCGTGGAGCACTCGGAGGATCGGGCGATCGAGCGCGAGGATTTGATCGAGCTCCGCCCCGGTTCGGGTCTGGTTGACGAGCGACTGGACGATCCCGCGCAGAGCCGGGTATTCGATGTCGCTTCGCCGCGACATCACGCCGGTCTCCGGGTCGAAGTAGAGTGCAACGACGGGCGCCGGCTGCGGCTGTTCCGCCCAGGTGCGCAGGTTCTGTCGAGTGTGATCGAGCCACTGGCTGCGGCAACAGTGAAGCAGCCATGGCGTCACGATCAGCGCACGGCTCGTCAACGCGGTCGCGGTATAGGGCGGCTGCGCCGAAAAGGGCACGCGCCCATTCCCAACTCCGGACCGGCACGCCTACGATCATCAGCGTCCCCGGCGGCGACGCCAGCACCTCTCGCTCCAGACCTGCGACCGCCAACTGCGAGACGTGTGCGGCGGTGTTCCACTGGCGCACGATGCCCCATAGCTGGACGGCGTAGAAGACGAGCACGAGCGTCGCACCCGCGTGAACGAGACGGCGCCAGCGCAGACTTCGAACCGTCGTGGTCAGCGCCTCGAAGCACCACACCCAGGAAGATCGTCCAACCGGCTGCGGCGAGGTAGACGTGTCGCGGCGAGTCGTAGCCGGCGGCGATGATGGGAACGAAACCGAGGACCGACCACACCACGCCAAAGAAGATGGCGGACGCCGCCAGGCGGCCACGCTCGACCGGCATCAGCCTCCAGAAGGCTGCGGTGGCAGCAACCGCCAGTGCTGCGAGCCCAAGCCACTCGGCGACCCTGACCGCGCCCGAGTGGCCGACAACTAACCGCCCGGTGTGACGGAGCACGATGTCGCCGAAGATCCGGAGCCCCTCGGCGTTGAGCTGGCTTTCGCGAACCACCGTACCCACCGTCGCGTATCGCAGCCCGAGGAAGCCGATCAGTCATCAGCACGAACGGCAGGTACGGCCGCAGCCACGCCCATGACGGCCGGATGGGGCGGCGCAGCACCAGCCAGTCGTACGCGACCAGTGCAGCCGGCAGAGTGATGGTGTTCTGCTTACTGAATAGCGCGACAAAGAACCAGATCAGCGCCCACCAGTACGCCGCCGTGGCGCCAGTACGCCACCGCGCGTAGGCAAGGAACGCGGCGAAATAGAACAGGGTGGGCATCGAATCCACCCGGCCCGTGATCCACGCGACGCTCTCGGCTTGCACAGGAAGCAGCACGAAGACCAGCGCGGCCAATGTCGCGGCAGGGCGTCCGAGACCGGCCACCGTGCGCGCCATCTGCATGACGAGAAGACCATTCGCGGCATGAATCGCGATGTTGAGCGCGTGATGGGCGACCGGCGAGGCCGCGCCCCACCACGCCGTGACCACGTACGACAGCGCGACAAAAGGACGCACTTCATCCGGCGTATACAACCAGATGTTTTCGGTCCACGGCATCGTGAACCACTTGAAAAACATCGTCCAGCTGCGGCGCGCCATGAGCTGGACGACGCCGAAGTCGTCCTGGAGAAAGTAGTCGTCGATCGTGGAAAGGTAGGGCACGCACGCGGCGAGCACGATGAGCGCCGCAGACTGAGCGCTACCTGACGCCGGTCCTCCGTCGGATGCGGCGCGGTCACGCGAATCGGTAGCGCACGATCAGTGCGATCATCCGGAATCCCGTGCGCAAGCGTTCCCTTGAGGCTGCCGGTGATCTTGGATTCGCCGACGCGGCCGCGGTAGTTCACCGGAACTTCGATGATGGACAGTTTCTTGCGAAGCCCAAGAATGACCATCTCGGGGAGGAAGTGCGACGCGCCCACCGTCAGGTCGTCCTGGATCTTCTCCAGCGCCTTGCGATGGGTCAACCGCAACGTGCAGCCGCAGTCACTCAGCGAGGGACCGTCGTGGAGCAGTTGCAGCATCTTGGCAACCGCCCAGTTGCCGATGCGCAGGAACCATCCCATGTTGGCCTGCTCCCACACCAGCTCCCGCGTCGTCCGGGTCCCGCAGACCATGTCGAAGTCCTCCGAGTAGGCGAGCAGCTTCAGCACGTCGCGGCCAACGAAGGTCCCGTCCGGCTCCGCCATGACGATGAGATCGCCAGTCGCTTCCCGCAGGCCGCGGCGCAACGCGAAGCCGTAGCCCTGTGACGTTTCCTGAACAACGCGTGCGATGGTCTGCCGCGCTTCCTCCGCGGTGCGGTCGCGCGAGTTGTTGTCGACGACAATGATCTCGTCGACGACGCCAGTGCCGGCGAAATCCTCGACGGCGGCGCGGATGTATTGCTCCTCGTTGTAGGCCGGGAGCACGACGCTGACGGTCTTACCGCCGTACATCAGAGGGGCTCAGTCCTTCCCCGCCACGATCAGCATCTGGCCCGCCAGAGGCTTGATCGGGGAATGCAGATACGCCTTGATCATCCACGGACGAATGGTGGCACGAGCGCCCTGCATAGAATACGGCATGAAACGCGGCAGGCACTTCTCGACGCGGAAGCCCCTTCGATCGCAGCAGCGCCGAGCAGCGAGACATCCGTAAAGACCGACCGGTGGGTGTAGTCGTCAAAGTAGCGCCGATACGCGTAGCGGAAGTTCGGCTGAATGATGATGAACCGGCCGCCCGGGGCGAGAAGGCCGTGGACGTCGTCAATCACTCGCGCAGCCGCGTCCGGATCGAAGTGTTCGAGCACATTCGAGGCGAGGACCGTCGTGAACGCTCCGGCGCCAAGCGACCGTAACTCGGTCGCGGCGTCGAGCACGCTCGGCTTCGATCCCTGGCGCCGTGTGCCGGGGCAGCTCCGGCCACAGGTCCACCGCGACGCGGCTGGCGGCCTGCACGCCGTTGATCCAGTGACAATAGCCCGCACCGATCTCGAGGACGCGGCCACCGCGTGGAATCCACGGCGACAGATACTCGTTCAGCACGCGCCACACGATGCGGCGGTTCGGGATCGTCGGTCAGGTGGACGTCGTGATACGTCGTGCGCATGCGCTCCGCGGACGTCCGACTCTACCTGAATTCCGGCACGGTGATGACCGGCAGCGCCGCCGAAATCACGTCGCGGTGCGGCTGCAGGAACGGCGGCAGGACGAGCGACTCGCCGAGGTGCGCGACGATCCTCGTCCACCGCGAATCCGGGGCCATCGGTGGCCAGTTCGAACAGCACGCCGCCCGGCTCCTTGAAATAGACCGACTTGAACCAGAAGCGATCGATCACCGGCGTCGCGTTGGGGCCGGCCTTCTCGACCTGCGCGCGCACCGCGAGCTGGTGCTCCTCGTCGTCCACGCGCCAGGCCAGGTGATGAATCGCGCCGACACCCCAGCGTCCGCGCCGCTCCGACGGGCTCTCGCGCAGGTCGACGATGCCGGCGGCGTTGCGGAAGCCGTAGCGCGTCCAGCCGTCGTCGTGGCCCAGTTTCTCGAAGCCGAGGGTCTTCTCGAGGAACGTCGCGGTCTCGGCGACGTCCCGTTCCCACAGCCGCGCCCCGTAGAGGCCGCGGATCTGCTGCGCGACGGGAATCGCGCTGTCGGTCCACGGCTCGAACGGACGACTGGTTTCGTCGGCGACCAGCGCCACGCGCATCCCGTGCGGATCGACGAGCGGCAGAACGTCTTTGCCGAAGCGCTTCTCGAGCTTCGAGATCGTCGCGCCGTACTTCTGCAGCCGCGCGCCCCAGAAGGCAGGCTGCCATTCGGCACCTCGAGCGAGACTTCGACCGCGAGTCCATGGCCGGTCAGCGGCGGCGCCAGCTGCTCCCACGGGAAAAACGTCAGGTCGCTGCCGGGCGTGCCGACGGCGTCGGCATAGAACAGGTGGTAGGTCCCGGGATCGTCCTGGTTGACGGTCTTCTTGACCAGGCGCATGCCGAGCACGCCGGCGTAGAAGTCGACGTTCTCCTGCGCCTTGCCGGAGATTGCGGTGATGTGATGGATGCCGTTCACGGGACGCATGGTAGGAGTATAGGCGAGGCTGTAATTCTCGGCAGTTTCCGATCGTTGCGGATCATCATCGCAGCCGACTCGGGTTGACGACCCGGCGTAGTACTGTTACAGTCCGTAACGTGACTGAGCGTAACAGGCATCTCACCGACCTCCAGCAGGCCATCGTCGACTTCATCTGGAAGGCGGGGCCGTCGACCGCGGAGCAGATCCGCGAAGGGCTGGCGCCGCGGCATCAGCTCAAGGATTCGACCGTGCGGACGCTGCTGCGCCGGCTCGAGGAGCGCGAGCTGCTCACCCATACCGTGGACGGCAAGGTCTTCGTCTACAGCGCAGCCATGCCGCCGCGCAGCCTGGCCGCCCGGTCCGTGCAACAGATCATCGAGCGCTTCTGGTCCGGATCGGCCGAACAGTTTCTCGCCGGAATGGTGGACGAGAAGGTGCTGACGCCCGCCCAGATCCGCAAACTCGCCGGCAAGATCAAGGATCGCAAGTAGGAGCTTCCCCATGTTCATCGCCGCGCTCGACATTTCGCTTCGCATCATCGCCGCCGCCGCAGCGGTCGGCCTGGTCCTGGTGGTCCTGCGCGTCCGCTCCGGCGCCGCGCGGCACGCCGCCTGGTCCGCCGTCCTGGTGGCGATGCTGATGATGCCCCTGCTGACCGCGATCGTGCCGAAGGTTGACGTGCCGGTGCCCTCCGCGCTGGCGCTGGACCTCGGCGTCGATCGCCGGTGAGCGTGCCGGCGTACGGCTTCGCGTGCTGCCAGAGAGTATTTACAGCTCGCAGGCCCGGATCCCTCCGGTGCCGGCTGCTGCGGAGGCACGCAATGACCGCCGCGACGATCGGGTCAGCCCAGCGTTCATGCTCGTCGGCTCTCCAGGGACGGTTCACATCGCTGCTGCTCGCTCTCTATCTCGCCGGCGGACTGTTCTTCGCGGTGCGCCTGGCCGGCGGCTGGCGCCTGGCGCGGCGGCTCGTCGCCGGCGCAACGCCGTGTAGACGTCGATCAATCGGCTCACGCGTGCTCGAATCACCAGCGGTCGCGACGCCGCTGACCACGGGTGTTGTCTCCCCGAGTGTCCTGCTGCCAATGACGTGGCGCGAGTGGCCGGCCGACAAACTCGCCGCCGTCCTCGCCCACGAGAACGCGCACATCGTCCGCCGCGATGCGCTGGTCGCGTTTCTCGCCCAGATCAACCGCGCCATTTTCTGGTTCCATCCGCTGGCGTGGTGGCTGGAGCGGACGCTCGCCGTCACGGCCGAGCACGCCTGCGACGAAGCCGCCGCGCGCCAGATCGGTCAACCGCGCCGCTATGCCGAAGTGCTGCTCGACATGGCCGAGGCCGTGAGCGTTCGCGGCCAGCGCGTGTCGTGGCAGACGATCGGCGTCGACGGCTCAGGCCTGCTCGGCGCGCGCATCGATCGCATCCTCAAGGGCGACGCGCTGGCGCGGATGTCGGGCGCCAGGCGCGATGGGTGTGGCGGTCGGCTGTGCCGCGGTCCTCGGTCGCGGCGATCGCCTGTCGGCAGCAGATCCCCGCCGAGCCGCTGCGCCCGGATCCGGAGGTCCAGAAGCAGATCGACGACAACAAGGCGCGCGGCGAGCGACACCAGGCGGCCGTGGCGATGACGGCCGCAGAAGCCGCCGCACTCGAGCAGAAGGTCCAGGCGAATCCTGACGATGTTCAGTCGCGCGAGAAGCTGATCATCTTCTACGACCAGGCCGGCAAGGTGAGCTGGGAGGAGAAGCTCGCCGGGATCCGAAGGCACGCCCTGTGGCGCATCGCGCATCTGCCGGAGACGGACCTGTGGATCCCCAACATCTCGAAGCGCTATGACCCCGAGGGCTACGCGCAGGCGAAGCAACTGTGGCTCGAGCAGACATCCAAACCGGATGTGACGGCGAAGACGCTGGGAAGGGCCGCGGCGTTCCTGAGCGTCTACGACAAAGCGGACGCGGAGGAGCTGCTGCTCCGCGCCCAGCAAATGGAACCCGGCGGGCCCATGGGCCGAGCGGCTCGGCGACCTGTATGTGCGCGCCATCGTCGGTGCGACCGATCCCCGGTATGGCGCGACGCGAAGAAGCAGAGGCGAAGTCGCCGTTCGCCGGCGAAGCCAGAGTGAAGCTGGACACGACCACCGATGCGAAGGTCCTCGCGGCTGGCTGGATACACGCTGGCGCTCCGATACCAGCATGCCGGCCACGCCGATCTCGGCCGGCAGTATCTCGAGCGCGCCCTGGCGCTGGACCCGAAGAACGCGCGCGCACTGAGCGGCCTGGCGGGCCTTCGCGATCGCGAGCGAAGCAAGCAGATCCTGACACGGCTCGAGGCATCCGGAGCGCGCGACGCATTCGGCACCTACAGCGACGCGACGTATGCGGCGGTCTCAGCTCTCCCGGAGGAGGATCGCCTGTTCTACCTTCCGGCCGCGGCGGAGAGCGCATACATGAGCGCGGAGAACGTCGACTACATGGCGAAGTCGAAGCCGGAGGCGGAACAGGCAGAGATGCGGAAGCGCGCCGCAGCGGGGTTCGCCCGGTCGCGGCAGTACGCGAACGACGCCCTCGCTCTCGCCGAACGGCACCCGCAGTCACCCGAATACGGCGACATCGTCTATCGGGCCAACACCACGCTCGGGGTCCTCGCGCTGAAGGATGGCGATCGTGAGGCGGCCGTGAAACACATGGCCGCCGCGGCCGCCGCGCCGATACCCGGAGGAGGCCGAGTACAGGCAGCACTTCGGCTTGCGCAGCCGGCTCGTCGAATACCTGCTGCGCGAAGGCGAGCGCGAGTCAGTGGCGCAGTATCTCGAGAAGTCGGCGGCGCGATTCACTCCCGAGCGGGAACGCCTGCTCGCCGACGCGCAACAGATCCGCGCCGGCGTGATGCCGCCGTCCTTCCAGTCGGCCGAAGCCAGACGCTAACAGAGATGGAAGATGGTAGTTTTAAATGGTAGATGGAAAATGGGCACTACTTCCATGCTTCCTCTTTCCCTTTTCCATCTACATGGCGCCGAAGCGCGGCTACTCGAGGCGTCGATGACGGCGGAACGAGGCCCTTCAGCCGCATATAGGTGACGATGTTGCCGTAGTGCTCGAAGTTGTGCGCAACGTTGAAGGTCAGCGGATACGCGGCGCCGACTTCGCGCTGGCCCATCTTGATCATCTCGGTCAGCCCGGCGTCGGCGACCTCGTAGGCTGAATCGCAGAACGCGAACGACTCCTTCACCGCTGTCACGAGTGCGGCCTTGGTCGTGGCGGTCTTCTCGATGTTGGCCTTGTTCGGGCTCGCGGTCTTTTTCGGCGCGGCGCAGAAGTTGTAGTTCGCGTTCGCGATGTGACCGAGCAGCTCGCCGAACGAGCGCACGTCAGGTGTCGGCTTGAACGCGTAGTGCTCCTCGGGCATCGCTTCGGCGGCCGCGACCACGTAGCCGCGGACGGTGGTGTAGAGGTTCTTGATCCCGGTGGACGCAGAAAGCGGCGGCGGCGCCGGCTTCGCGGCCTCCTGGGCCAGCGCAGCAGACGGCAGGGCAAAGGCAGACAGCACGACGGCGGCAGCAAGTGTTTTCAGCATCCCGGGAGCATGCACGCCCTGCCCGCTGCGCGCAAGTCCGCCGGGGACGAATTTGCACGCAGCGGGGATGACAGTCAGGTGGTTGGCTGCCAGAGGTGAACGGTTGCCGGTGCAAGCACCCCGAGGATGGAATAGAGCTCTTTTCCATCTACCATCTTCCATTTACCATGACGCGCGCGAAGCGCTCTCCTAAGAGTCGCGAAGCGCAATCATAGGATCCGTCCTCCCAGCCGACCGGGCCGGCAGCCATGACGCCAGCAGGGCCGCCGTCAGGATCGCGCCCGCCGCCGCCACGAACACCATCGGATCCTTCGGCTGCACATCATCCAGCATCGTCTGCAGCGTGCCGCCGAGCAGCCATGCGGCGAGCGTGCCGATGGCACGTGCCGATGAGCGCCAGCTTCAGTCCGCGCTGCATGACGAGGCGCCGAACCGACGGACGTCTCGGCACCGAGCGCCAGCCGGATCCCGAGCTCGCGCCGCTGACGACGGACGTTGTAGGTCATCACGCCGAAGACGCCGACCATCGCCAGCAGCGCCGCCAGGAGCGCGAACAGGCTCGCCATCGCCGAGATGAGACGCTGCTGCCCCACCGACGCGCCGACGACCTCCTCCATCGTTTGCACCCGCGTGACGGGGAGCGCGGGGTCGAGCGAGCGGACGATCTCTTTCGCCGCGGGAATGATCGACGCGGGATCATCGCTGGCGACGCGCAGGACGACGGTTTGCGCGCTGCGGCCGCCCTGCTCGATCGAACGATGGAACTCGTAGGGCGAACGGCGCGTAAGGCCATACGAACGCGTGTCGCCGATCACGCCGACGACCTGCCACCACTGGCTGCGGTCGGCCCTGGCCGAAGCGCTTGCCGATGGCACTCTCGCCGGGCCAGAATTTTTCCGCCATCGTGCGATTGACAAGGACGGTGGTCGTGCCCCGGCCGTCGCGAGCATCGAGCATCCGTCCCTCGAGCAGCGGGATGCCCATCGTCTGGAAGTAGTCACCCGCGAACCAGCGATACTCGACGAGCGGCGCGTTGTTGGCGTCCCACGGGAGCTTGCCCTCGATCTGCATCTCGCCGTTGTCGCCGAAGCGGTACATCGGCAGGTGGCTGGTCGTGCCGACCGATTGCACACCGCCGGTTTGCGACAGCCGCGCCAGCAGCTCGCTGTAGAAGGCACTGCACCGCCCCGGTGTGCGCATAACGAGGACCGGCCGGCGAAAGGTCGAATGCAATCACGCGCTCGGTCTGGATGCCGGTGTCGCGCGACTGCAGCAGCATCAGGTTCTTGATCAGCAGTCCGCCACCGACGAGGAGCGCGAAGGCCACCGCGATCTCGGCAATGACGAGACCGTTGCCCACCTGGCTGGATCCGCTGCCGGTCCGCGTGTCCGCTTCACGAACCGACGCCGCGAGCTCCTTCGTCTGCATGCGCGCCAGCGGCCAGAGCCCGCAGAAGATTCCGACCGCCAGCGTGATCGACCGCGGTGAAAGCCAGCACGCGTCCGTCGATCGCGACCGTGGACGCCCGCGGCAGCTGGTTACCGGCGAGAGCGACGAAGGTGCGCAGCAGCCAGAACGCGAGCATCACGCCGAGCAGTCCGCCGGCAGTCGCGAGGATGGTTCCTTCGGCGACGAGTTGCCGCGCGAGGTCTCCCGTCCGGGCGCCGAGTGCGAGCCGGATGCCGAGCTCGCGACGACGCGCGAGACCCGCGGCCAGCAACAGGTTCGCGACGTTGGCGCAGCCGATGAGGAGCACCGCGAAGACCGCGCCGAGCAGCATCCGCAGCTGCGGACGCACGGTTCCCACCACCACCTCGCGGTACGACCGCACGTCAATGCCGTGGTTGCCGCCGAACTCGCGGGCCAGCGACTCACCAAGCGCCCGCATCTCGGTCAGTGGCACGTTCGATCGGCACGCCGGTCTTGAGGCGCGCATACGTCCCGAGGAAGTGCCCGGTGCGAGTTGCGGGATCAAGCGCTCGCGCCAGCGGCACGAAGAGCTCACCGCCGCGATGGCTGAACCCGTCCGGCATCACGCCGATGACTTCGTAGGGGACGCCGTTGAGGGTAATGGTCTGCCCGACGATGTCGCCGGCTCGCGCAAACTGCCGCGTCCAGAAGCCGTTGCGACAGCACGACGACCTTGCGCCCGTTGGGCTTGATCCTCCGCTTCTGAGAACCAGCGGCCGACCAGCGGCTGCACGCCGAAGACGTCCACGAGCGACGCCGTGGCCTGCATGCCCGCCACCTGGACCGAGTCGCCCCGTCCCGAGAGGACAAACGAAGCCGGTGTCGAGCCACCCATCGCCGAGAACACCTGGTTCCGCGCTTTCCAGTCGGTGTACTTCGGGAAGGACGCGGGGCACGTCGTGCATGCCGGCTGGGTGTCGTAGACCGCCACGAGCTCGTCCGCCCGTGGATACGGCAGCGGCTTCAGCAGCACGTTGTAGAAGATGCTGAACACACCAGTCGTCACACCGATGCCGAGCGCGAACGCAATGACGGCCAGGGTACTGACGAGGGGGGCACGAAGGCAGGCACGCAGCGCGTGCCGGAAGTCCTGGACGAATCGGGTCATGAATGGCGCTCCGTCGGCTTAGACGAGAGGCCGTCGGTGCGCGGGGTTGGTCGTGGCGCCGTCAGGCCGGGCGGCGCGTCGAAGGCGCGCGAGGAGAGTCTTCGAAATCAGGTGGGGGCGGCGCCTCGAAGGTCAGCTCCCTGTCGTCGGAGGGATGATCGAAGCCAAGGCGGTAGGCGTGCAGCGCCTGGCGCCCGAACGTGATCGGACGCAAAGTATCGGGACCGTAGATGTACCGTTCCTCACCGACAAGCGTGTGGCCACGAAGGCGCGCCTGGATCCGGATCTGGTTGCGGCGCCCGGTCTGCAGCCGCACCTCGATCAGCGACGCCTCGCGGAATCGTTCGACGACGTGATACTCGGAGATGGCGTCCATGCCCTTGGGATCCCGCGGATGCGTTTCCTTCTGGATCAGCGCCTTCGTATCCCATACGAGCGTGTCACGCCACGTTCCGGATGATGGGGTCGGGCACCCATACACGACCGCGAGATAGACGCGCTCGGGTTCGCGGCGCGCGAACTGCGCCTTCAGCCGCCGCTGCGACTCGGCATCCTTGGCGAAGACGACCAGACCGGAGGTGTCCTGGTCGATGCGATGGACGATGAAGGGACGGCGCTTGCCGTGCGAGCGAAAGCGGTCCTCGATCTGCTCGTACACGGACGGCAGCTCCGTCTTCCGCTCCAGCGGCACCGACAACATCCCCGCCGGCTTGTTCACCACCAGCAGCACATCGTCCTCGAAGATGACGTCGATGTCACCGACGGGACCGGTGCGGGGCTTGCGCCGCGCGCTGCCGGGCCGATCCATCCAGACGCGAACCACGTCCCCGGCGGTCGAGCCGGCGCGCCGCGTCGGTCAGGCTGACCTCGGTCTCGTTGACGTAGATCTTGCCCCGCTCGAGCGCGGCCACAGCTTTGGCCCGCGATCCCAGCCGCTCCGCTGAGGCCAGGAACTTATCGAGCCGCACGCCCACATCACCCGGCGCCGCGACCCACTTGGTGTCTGACACAGACGGAGTACACCACGTCAATCACCAACTTCCAACTTCCAACTTCCAAATTGGATTTTGGTAGTTGGACGTTGGAGGTTGTCAGTCCGCTCTGCAGCGCCATGAGCGGATCGATCCGCGTGGCCCGCCATGCAGGGATGTAGCTCGCGAGCGCTCCGGCGGCTGAGAGCAGCGCCGCTACCGAGGCGAAGACGGCGAGGTCAGTCGGCGTCACTTCGAACAGCAGCGATGACATCGATCCCGTGAGCATGGCGGCGGCCGCGAGACCGATCGCCGCGCCGGTCAGGACCAGCATCATCCCCTGGCGCAGAATGAGACCGCGCACGGCGGATCGCTGCGCGCCCAGAGCGACACGAATGCCGATCTCGCGCGTGCGCTGCAGGACGTCGTACGCCATCACACCGTAGACACCAACCGTTGCGAGCCCGATCGCGAGGAGCGCGAATGCACCGATGATCAACACGTTCAGTCTGCGGTTGGCAACGGACCGGGCCATCACTTCGGGCATCGGTCGCACACCGCTGAGCGGAATCTCCGGGTCCAGTCGCCGCAGCACCTCACGGATCGCGGCGACCATCTGTTCGGGCGGCAGCCGGCTGCTGCGCAGCACCAGCGTCATCGTGCGCGACTGCTGATTCGGCGATGAAGTGCTGGAACTGCGTGTGCGGGATGTACATCTCCGCCCGTGCCGGCTCGTCGAGGCCGCGCTGGCGAACGTCCGAGACTACGCCGGCGATCGTCCGCCACGGCTGCATGAAGCCCCTCGACTGCGACAGCTGCACGCGCTTGCCGACAGGATTCTCACCGGGGAAGATCGTCCGCGCCGCCGACTCGTTGATGAAGAGCACAGGGTTGGAGTCAGCTCGTGTCGGACGCTCGTCGGTCCGTTGCCCGGCGACGACGCGGATCCGCAGTGCCTCGAAGTAGCCCGGTGTGACGACGTACCAGTCGGCAGCGCCGGGACGGCGGCCGTTCACGCGGGCCCGGCCTTCGATGTCGAAACTCCAGTCGCCTGAAACGACGGCGAGCGGCAGCCCCGAGCTCGCGCCCGCTACCTCGACACCCGCCGTTGTTTCGAGTTGGTCGACCAGGCGCGAATAGAAGCCAGCGACCTCCGGGAGCCCGGGATACCGAGCGTGCGGAGCCGAGACCTGCGCAGTCATCACGTTGTCGGACTCGAATCCGCTCGGCACGTTCAGCAACCGCGCGAAACTCTTGAGCAGCAGCCCGGCGCCTACCAGCAACACCACCGCCAGCGCGACCTGGCAGACGACGAGTCCGCGCCGAACGTAGGTGCGCGCGCCCGAGGAGCCGCCACGCGTTCCGTCCTTGAGAGCGTCGCTTGCCCCGGCACGCGACATCTGCCACGCGGGCAAGAAGGCCGAATATCAACGTGGCGAAGATGGCCAGGCCGGCCGCGAACGCCAGGACGGTCGTGTCGAGCGACACGTCCGACAATCGCGGCAAGGCGTCTGGTCCGGTCGCAACCACTACCCTCAGCGTCGCACGCGCGATCAGCAGCCCGGCGGCCGTGGCGGCGGCCGACAGCAGCAGTGCCTCGGTCACGAGCTGACGCGCCATCCGGAAGCGCGACGCGCCGAGCGCGGCACGCACCGACAGCTCGCGACGCCGGCGATTCACCGCGCGCCAGCATCAGGTTCGCCACGTTCGCACAGGCCAGGAGCAGCACGAGTGCCGACCGCCCCACCGAGGAGCCACAGCACCGGACGGCTGTCGCCAAGAAACGTCTCTCGCAGCGGTCGAACGACGATGCTGAAGTTGCCCTGGTTGTGCTGATCGGGGTATTGGCGCGCAAGCCGGGCGATCAGCGCGCTCCATTTCCGCCGACGGCCGAGTCGACCGTCGCACCCGGCGCCAGCCGCGCGATCCCGGTCAGGTAATGCGCTCCGCGCTGATTGCCGCGGCGCCGCGCGGTCCAATCGCAAGCGGCAGGATCACGTCCGCGCTTCGACGCTCGCCGACCAGGTTGATCGGCAGCACGAGATCGGGCGGCAGGATCCCGATGATCGTCATGCGGGCTGCCCTGGACATTGAGCGGTCTGTCCGACCGCATCGCGGGTCGGCTCCGAACCGCTCACGCCAGACCGCGTCGGAAAGGATTGCCACCCCGCTACCGGGCCGCTCATCGTCGGCTGAAAAGCCGCGGCCAAGTGCTGGTTGACGGCCGAGCACGCGGAAGGCGTTCGTCGTCGAGGAGCAGACGCCACCCGCTCCGGCTCGCCGGCGCCCCCCGTCACCGTGACGATGCCACGCGCCATCGCGGCGATCTCCAGCGTGCGGCTGTGCTCCGAGTAATCCAGGTACTCCGGTTCAGACATCGACGCCTGGGCGGAACCGTCCCACCGGTTCATGACGGTGACGAGTGTTCCTTGATCCGCGTACGGCAGCGGCTTCAGCAGGACGGCGTGGACGATGCTGAAGATCGCGGTGTTGACGCCGGTCCCGAGCGCGAGCGTGAGCACCGGCGACGAGGACGAATCCGGGATTGCGCCGCATCCCGCGTAGCGCGTAGGTGACGTCCTGCTGAAGCTGGACGAGATGCTCGCGCGGGCCAATCGAGAAGAGCGCGGCCACTGTATCGGCCCACACTCGGGCGCGTTCCGACCCGACCGGTCGCGTCGCGCTGCTGCGCCTCGAACGTCTGCTCGATGTCGCGTCCGTAGTCGGCGCGGAAGTCGAAAGGCAGCACGCGCAGCAGGGCGCGGAACAAGCGTCGGCCAATCATGTGAGTCTCGTTTTGGGAATGAGGTTCTTCGCGCGCGCCATGCTGAGCGTGGATTCCATGCGCGCCGCTTCGGCATGCGCGACCAGTGCGCCCGAAGTCCGTGATCCGGTAATACCGCCGCCGCTCATCGTCCAACGACGGATCCGGGCGCTCGTCCGATTCGACGATCACGCCCTCCTGGACGAAGCGGCGGATCAGGGTGTAGAGCGTCCCGGCGCTGAGCCGGATCGCGCCGTCCGGTTCGCCGCGCGACCTCCTTGATGATCGCGTAGCCATGCTTCTCGCCGTCCGCCAGCGCGATCAGTACATGGAACATCCCCGGGGTCAGGGGCAACAGGTCTGTCGGGTTCCGCTTGTCTCTCGCCATATACGCCACACTATACCTACGATCGATACAGTTGCAAAGTTCGGCAGCCCTGAAGGGCTGCGCTACACCGCACCTACACGACATCGTGTCTGTTCTCACGTCTGTTCTCACGGGGCGGTTCACGAACCGCCCCTACAATGTCGGCATGTCCCCGGCCCTGCTCTCACTCCTGGCGCTGCTCGCCGCGATCGTCATCAGCTTCGCGTCGCGGCTCAACGTCGGGATCGCCGCGATTCCGCTGGCGTGGGCGGTGGGTGCCTACGCTGGGCAACCGGCGGAGGCGGTGCTGGGCGGCTTCCCGGCCTCGCTGTTTGTCACGCTCGCCGGGGTCACGTTGCTCTTCGCGCTTGCCGAAGGCAACGGGACGATCGGTAATCTCGCCACCCGCCTGGCGGCGCTTGCGAGCGAGCGGTCCAGGCTCCTCCCGATCATCGTCTTCTTCATCGCCTGCGCGATTTCGAGCGCGGGGCCCGGCGCGATCCCGGCCGCGGCATTGATCGCGCCGCTGGCGTTCGCGATGGCGGCGCCCGCCGCCATCCCGCCGTTCCTCACCGCGCTGATGGTTGCCAACGGCGCGAACGCCGGGAACCTGTCGCCCCTGAGCGCGGTCGGGATCATCGCCAACACGCGGATGGCGTCGGTGGGACTCGGCGGGCATGAGACCAAGGTGTGGGCGGCCAACTTCATCGCGCACGCGCTCGTGGCGATGATCGCCTACGCCGTGCTCGTGCGGTCTGTACCGCGCAAACCGATCGTGGATGCCACGGTTCCCGCCGCGGCCATCAACGGCCGTCAGTGGTTCACGATCACCGTGATCAGCGCCTGGATCCTTGCGGTCATCTTCCTGCGGGCGCCGCTCGGGCTCGGCGCCTTCGCGGCTGCCGCCGTCCTCGTTGGCGGACGCGCCGCTGACGAAACCGGGGCACTGCGAGGCATGCCGTGGGCCGCGATCGTGATGGTCTGTGGCGTGACGATGCTGGTGACGACAGTGGAGCGAGCGGGTGGACTGCAACTGTTCACGAGCCTGCTCGCAACGCTGGCGACGCCTGCAACCGTGAACGGCGTCATTGCATTCGTGACCGGTGCGATCTCGACTGCCAGCAGCACATCGGGCGTGGTGCTCCCGACGTTCCTGCCAACCGTGCCCGGGTCTCGTGCAGCAGGTCGGCGGAGGCGATCCACTTGCCGTCGCCCTGAGCATCAACGTCGGCTCGTCCCTGGTCGACGTTTCGCCGCTGTCGACGATCGGCGCGATCTGCGTGGCCGCGATCGCGAGCGCGGAGGTCGCGCGCGATCTCTTCAGAAAGATGCTGATCTGGGGCGTGTCGATGACAGTGTCGGCGCGCTGCTCTGCCAGCTCTTTGCCGGCTGGTTCGCACGGCTTTGATCGCAGCCCCTTCGGGGCTGCACTTCCGACTTCCAACGGAGGCGTATCAGCACGGCAGTTGGAATTGGTAGTTGGGAGTTAATTGGCTCGAAGCGCCCGGAGCGGATCGAGGCGCAGGGCCCGGCGGACGGGAACGACGCAGGCCGCGCCGCTCACAATCAGGATGGCGAGCGCCGCAAGCGCGAACGTGCCCGGATCCCCGGCGTCGACACCGAAGAGGAACGCGGCCAGCGCCCGCGACATGACCGCGGCAGCACCGAGTCCGATGACGCACCCAACGATCGCAACGATCAGCACGTCCGCGACGATCAGCCGGGCGAGGGCGCGAGGCCTCGCCCCAAGAGCGGCGCGGATGCCGATCTCCTTGGCACGCTGGGTGACGGCGTAAGACAGCGCGCCGAACGAGTCCGACGCCCGCGATGATCAGGGCGAAGATGCCGAAGCCGGTCAGCACCACCGCATAGAGGCGCGCGTGCGCCAGGCTGCCGGCAACGCGCTCCTCCATCGTCACAACGGATTGAAGCGTGGCGGTGTTGTCCAGTTCACGCACCGTCTGCCGCACCGTCGCGATCATGACCGACGGGTCATGACGGGTCCGGATCGCGAAGATCGGATCTCCGCGGAGGCCGTCGGGAAATTGCAGATACGAAACAAGAATCTCCGGCTGCGCCGCTTCGGTCAGGTTCGATCCCATCCTGACGTCTTCGATGATGCCGGCCACCTCCCAGTCGTCTTTGCCATCGATGAGGGCGGCGGGTATGCGCCGCCCCACGGCGTCGGCGGAAAGATATTTGCTGGCAAAGGCACGGTTCACGAGCAGCGCCGGCGACGAGGTCGGCGTGTCGCGGTGGTCGAGCAGCCGGCCCGCAACAAGGCGGATCCCCATGGCTTCGAGGTAGCCCGGACTGATCATCCGGTAGCTCGCCTGCACCTGGACCGGTACATCCTGGCCGGGAGGCGGTGGCAACGTGAAGGCAATGACGGCATCGCCGGGCACCAGTGGCACCGAGGTGGAGATCCCGGCGGCGGTAATGTCGTTCCGGGCCCGAAGCCGATCGAGCACCTGGGTCGCGAGCTGGGCGCGGCGCTCGCCGGTGAACAGCCCTCCCGGGGTCGCCAGTTCGGCGGTGAGAACGTTTGATGCCTCGAAGCCCCGATCGGCGTTGAGCATCGCGACGAACGTGCGCGTCAGCAGGGCCGCACCGACCAGAAGGATGCAGGCAACCGCTACCTGTCCGGCCATGATGACGCCGCGGACGCGCGCGATCCCCGAACGTCCGAAGGCACGACCACTGGCCGGTGCATCTTCGACGAGACTCTCGACGAGATTCAGCCGCCGTGCCTGCAGGGCCGGCGCAAGACCGGCTGCCAGGCTCGCGACGAGCGCGATCGCAAAGGCAAACAGCGCAACGCGCCAGTCGAGGGTGATCTCCTGAACGCGCGGAAAACCGGCCGGCAGGAGTCCGGGCAATGAGCGGTGAAGCGCAGCCGCCAGCGCGAAGCCGAGCGCACCGCCGCCGAGACCGGTCACGACGCTCTCGGTAATCAGCTGACGCGCCAGGCGACCACTGCCGGCCCCGATCGCCGCCCGCACCGCCATCTCTTTCCGGCGCGTTGCCGCGCGGGCGAGTTGAACGCCCGCGATATTCGCCGTCGCGGTTGCCAGGAGCAGCCCGACGCCGGCGAGCAGCACGATCAGTGCGCTCTTCACGTCCGAGGTCAGCGCGTCGAGGACCGGGTGTGCGGTGATTTCCGCCGCCCCTCGCGTACCGAACACCGCCATCGCCGCCATCCCGCCGCCTGGTACACCTTGCGCTCGCGCGGTGGCTTCCTGGCCGGCCTGCGCTGCTGTCGCACCGTCCTTGAGCCGCGCGATCGCGCTGAAGATCTGAATCCACGAGCCACCGTCGGCGCTCGTCGTCGGGCGAATGCTGGACGGGATCCAGGCATCGGTCTCGGCGTCCGGGAACAGGAAGTCGCGGGCCGCGACGGCGACGATCGTGTGGGCAACGCCGTCGAACGCAATCGCGTTGCCGATGATGTCCTCGCGCGCCCCGAAGCGTCGCTGCCAGAGGCCGTGCGAGATGACCGCCACGGGCACGGTTTCGTCGGCAGCCGTGAACACCGCGCCGCGCACGGGCGTCATCCTCATCAGCGGAAACAGCGAGGCGGTCGTGGCCGTGACCCGGATGCGCTCGGGCTCCGCCCCACCCGTCATCGTCGCCGTATGCGCGCGGTACGCAGCGATGGCCTCGAGCGTTGTGGGCGCCTCGCGAATCGCGAGAAACGGTCCGTTGGTCATGATCCCTGGAAGCTGCCGGGTCGCGCCGTGCCGGCGTTCCTCCAGGCGGACCAGCCGGTCGGCATCGGGCCAGGGCAGAGGCTTGATCAGCACGCCCCACGCGATGCTGAAGAGGACGGTTGAGGCCGCGATCCCGAGCGCCATCGTGATGGCGGACACGAGCCCCGGCCCCGGCCTGCGGCGCTGGACGCGGATGGTGTAGCGAATGTCCTGCAGCACGCCGGCGGTCCAGGTGCGCGAGCGCGCGGGCGGCGGAACCGGTGGGGCGATTCGGCGCGGACGGCGCCGGAGCACGGTCGCCTCCCGCGTCCAGATCGCTATCTGCCGCCTGACCTCGGTTTCTGCGTCCGCATCAGAGCCACCATCGGCTCGCGCCGTTTGATACGCGGCGGCGGCGTGCTGCGAAAGCTCCTCGACGATATCGACGTCGGCGTCGTGCCCGGCGCGGACGAAGGCGTCGGTAATCTCGCGAGACCAGTCACGCATGGCCAATCCCGGCAACGCGGTGCAAGCCCTTGAAGAAGTCCTGCCAGACGGCGCGGTGGCTCTTCAACGCCTTGCGCCCCACCGGCGTGAGCCGGTAGTAGCGGCGCCGGCGCTGGCCCGCCTTCTCGACCCAGTGCCCTTCGATCGTGCCCTTCTCCTCCATCCGGTAAAGCGTCGGATAGAGCGACGCGACGTGGAAGTTGATCGCGCCCTGCGACCGCTCGCCGATCAGCCGGGCGAGGTCGTAGCCGTGCCGCTCGGTTTCCTCGAGCAGGGCAAGAATCATCAGTTCCGCGCTACCCCGTTTGAGCTCTCGCGCAAGTGCATCCATATATGGGCATGAAGTATATGGATGCGTCGGTGTTGAACGCAAGTCGGTGCCTGCGGAGCGAGCACGGCGGCGCTGTCTGGCAGTGCACTTAGTGTGCGCTGGGGCCCCACCCCCAGCGCCTGCCAGTACTCAGCTTTGCGCTCGCACCGTCTTCAGCGCTCAGCCAGTGCTCGCTCTCGCTCGCACCGTCATCGGCCCAACAACTGGTTCGCCCGACGGCGTGAGACGCGGGATCTCCGTGAGCTCGCCCGCGGGGCTCTCGCCGATCGCGCGGACGGTCATTTCGTCACCGTCGATCGTGACCACCAGGAAGTGACACTCACCCGACCAGCTCAAGGTCCGCGCCGCTTCGAATCCATCGGGGGTCAGCCGGCGGATCTTCGCGCCGGCGCCGGAGACAAAGTAGTCGATCCCGCCGGCGTAGGAGTGCTGGAAGTTGTGCTCGTGGCCGCTGAAGTGCGCCCGCACACCACTGCGGTGAAAGAGCTCGATCAGCGCCTCCATCCCGTCGGTGTTGTGATGCTGCGGCCCCGCACAGTAGGGCGGATGATGCCCGAACGGAATCCGCCAGCGGACAGGGTCCTCGCCGGCCGCGGGGAAGGCCTTCTCGAGGAAGTCCCAGTGCTTCGGATACTCGAACAGGCGGCCGCGTCGGAAGAAATGCTCCTTCGAGGTATCGATGCAGACGAACTCGATGTCGGACGAGGCGCGGAACCGGTAGAACAGCCCCGGCTCAACCGATGCGCGTCCGGCTGCTTCCTCCCCCGCCAGGCGCTCGCGCAGGTACATGTTGTCCATGACCTGCTCGCGGTCGTCGTGCTCCTCGGTCTCGCGCGTGTCGTGATTGCCGATCGACGGGCACACCGGGATCCTGTTGAGCACGTAGCGGTACGGCTGAAAGTAGGTGAAGAACCAGTCATCGTCCTCGTCCCCCGAATCGCCGGTCCACAGCAGAAATCGCTTCGACGCGTAGATGTTGTCGCCGGTCGTGAGAACAAGACGGGCGTCGTATTGAGTGACCGCACGTTCGAGGGCCTGGGCGACCTCGTACTGCCGCTTCGTCTCCGGTGGACGGCTTGCGCATCCCGACACCGAAGTCGCCGATGACGATGAAGGAGAAGGGGCCGGTCAGCGGCTGCAGCGGATCCGGGAGCGTGCGGAACTCGTTGCGATAGACGCCGTCGCGCTGGACGAGACCCTGGAGCTGCGGATCCCAGTCCCAGCGGACGCCGGCGCCCCACAGCTCGTGCTTCACGGTGACGCTGTAGGTGTAGCGCGTGTTGGCCTGCAGCCCCGACACGGCGCAGTGATTGTGGGTGTTGGTCAGGGCCGACGCGACGAGCGCGCCCGATTCGTCGTGGACGTCAACGCGCGCGGGGCCATACGGCTTCGACGTGCACCCGATCGAGTCCGACCGCGGCGGGTGCACCCACTGCAGATCCTCGTCGTCCACCAGTTTGGCGCTGCCGTTCGAGTGAGCTTTGAAATAGAACGCGCCCCAGGCAATCAGCGCCGACTTGTGCGAGAGACCGGCCAGGTAAACGTAGGGTTCGGCGTGAAATTCCGGCACGCTCCAGCGTAACCTAATGGGCAGATGGCCAAAGCCCTCGAGGCCGAGATCGATGCGCTCTTCCAGCTTCCACCGGCCGAGTTCACCGCGGCACGCAACTCACTCGCCAAAGGCGCCGGCGGCCAGGCGGCCGCGATCAAGGCGCTGACCAAGCCGCCGATCGCCGCGTGGGCCGTCAACCAGCTGTATTGGAAGGATTCAGAACGCTACGAAGCGCTGATCGATGCCGCCAATGAGGTGCGCAAGACGCACCGGGCGGTGATCGAGGGGCGGAAAGCGGACCTCCGCTCGGCCGGCCGCGAGCATGAACTGGCACTGGACGCGGCGCTGAAGTCGACGATGGCGCTGCTCAAGGATGCCGGGCAGCCCGCGACCGATGCGACGAAACACGCCGTCCTCAATACGCTGCGCGCGTTGCCGGCGGACGAACCACCAGGACGGCTGACCAGGACCCTGTCGCCTGGCGGCTTTGAAATGCTCGCAGGGGTAACGCCCGCCGAACCGTCGCGCCGAAGGGCCGAGAAGCCGGCAGCCGACCAAGTCATCGGAATCGAGCGGCCGGCGGCAAAGGGCAAGGCTACGGACCGCGAAGGCGGAGCGCGAAGCGGCCCGCGAAGCGGCAAAGGAACGCGATCGACGCGCCGCCGCCGAGCGCGCGATCCGCGCGGCCGAACAACGGGTGCGGCAGGCGGAGTTCGAAGCGGCGCGCGCGGCGCGCGATGCCACCAAGGCGGAACGCCGGCTTGAAGAAGCGCGCCGGGAGCTCGACGCCGCGCAGGAGGCGTTCGACGAAGCAGAAAAAGACGCGAAAACGGCGGACCGCAGCCGGGTCACGGCAGATCGTCAGCTCGAACAGGCGCAGACCGCGCTGAAGGCACGCCCGTGCCCGCCTCTGACACTGGCCTCCTCATTTAGAGGTAGAAGCGTTCTTAGATCATGCGCACCTCATGTAGGAACGTTCCAAGATCATGCGCAGTGAAACTCGGCCTTTTTTCGGGCGTTGTCGAGGCCGACTGCCTCTGCAGCAGATCCGTAATTCGGTTTCGCCGATTTTGCGCCTCTTTCGTCGACATCGAGCTCGGCACTTTCAGTTTTGTTATCCGCACTCTGCCGCAAGCGGTCGTTGTTGAAAACGGGCACACCGCTTGATGTAGTCGCAAGCACAGACAATCGATGGCTGAGCTAAAGCACAACACCGATCGCACCGTCCCGCCCGCCGGGTCAGGACTGTCCCCAAGAGCGCAGCTGAGCTTCGCGCATGGGTCGTGGACCGTTTCGGTCTCGACGAGCCGCGGGCGAATGAACTGCTCAACGCGATCGACAGTGTCGTCGCCAATCAGCGGCAGCTGCTCGAAGACTCGAAGCACGAAGCCATCCGGGCCCTGTCCGAAGGCTTCGCGGCGAAGCTCGAGCGGTTGCAGCAGCAGCTCACCGAAAAGGACGTCACCGTCAGCAACATCGCCCGCTACTTCGAGGACGTCGTCGCCGGCCTGACCGAGAAGTCGCACCGGGATCCCAAGACGAAGCTTCTCAACTTCGACTGGTTCATGGAGCGGGTCGAGTCGTTCCTCGCCGTCGAACAGCGGGTCCGCTGGTGCGGTGTGGGGGTCGTCGATATCAACAGTTTCAAGTGGTACAACGACAACTACGGTCATTCGGTGGGTGACCGCATCATCGAGCGGGTGGCGCGGATCCTCGCGGACCAGATCCGCTCGGAGGATTTCCTCGCGCTCGAGCGGGCCGGCGAATCGCGAGACCTGCATGCGCGGTTCGGCGGCGACGAGTTCTGCTTCCTGATCCCGGACCTGCCGGGTTGTGCCGAGGCCGTCGAGATCGCCGACCGGTTCAAGCACGCCGTGGGATCTCACGACTGGACGCGGGATGATCGGCGCCTCCACGTCCGCCCCGTTCGCGTCGATGTCGGGGTGGTCTGCCTGCGCCTCGGTGACGTATCGGAACGCCGCGGCGTCGCCCGCAAGCTGGCCGCCGAGCTGATTCATCGCGCCGACACGCTGATGTATGACGCCAAGGGACGCCGCGCCGACGAAGTGCACCGCTGCGCCGTCCGGGTTCAGAACGGCGAGCTGGTGGACATCAGCGGTCCGGATCTGTTCGAGCGTCCGTCGACCGCGACCGTCAAGCCGCAGCGGTCCCGCCGCGCCGCCGGCGAGGGGGGCTCCACCGAGTGAGCCGTGGTAAACTTCTTGTTTCGCAGGCAGCGCATCGGCGGTGCCTGTGAGGCGCGTGAGCGCCAATCCCTAACGCCAATCGCCTGTGGTGGGTGTAGCTCAGTGGCAGAGCGCCGGACTGTGGCTCCGGAAGTCGCGGGTTCGAACCCCGTCATCCACCCCAAACTTCTCGGAATAATCACTCACCCTTAGCTCACCCGAACCTGTGAAGCGGTTCCTGGCGACGTTCGTCTACTCGTTCGTGGCGGGGGTCTTTCCGATCCTGAACGTCGAGGCTTACCTCCTGGCCTTCTCGTCCTACCTGTCACTCGAGGCGATGGTACCGGTCGTCATCGCGGCAACGGCCGGTCAGATGGTCGCCAAGAGCCTGCTGTATCTGAGCGGCTTCGGTTTGCTGCGCCTCCCCCATCGCGCCGCGCGCGAGCGGATCGAGGCCATCGCCGAGCGCCTGCGAACATACCGCCGCGGCACGTGGACGCTGGTGCTCGTCAGCGCCTTCTTCGGCCTGCCGCCGCTCTATGTCGTCAGCATCGCGGCGGGCACCTTGCGACTGCACTTCGGCCTGTTCCTGGCCATCAGCACGGCGGGCCGGCTGCTCCGCCTGAGCATGGTCGCGCTCGTGCCGCAGCTGGTGCGATCCGCCATGTAACCTGGCCTCCCCTTTTCGGTGCGGCGGGGTTACAATCCCCGCTTACCACCGATACAGCTCGCGCAGCGGCCGATCGATTCGGCCAGAAGGATGCCCGTGGACCGTCAGGATGTGGAGCGCATCGCCCGTGCCGCGCTCAGGGAGCTTGGACTACCGAAACCCGATCTGACGATCGCGCAGGTGGAAGGTCAGCCCGGCCAGTGGCGGATCGACATCCACGGCAACCGGCAGGGTCCCGACGTGCTGAAGATCAAGTGCGGCGAGGGATCCACGGCGCAGTGGGTCCGCACTCAGATAATCGGATCAATACAACGCGTAGGCTCGCTGACGCTGCAAGGCGTTGTAGTTTGAGTCCGACAGTTGCCTTTATCGCGCGGCCCGCTTCCTGGCGGGCGCTTTGACAGCCGCGGCGGGCTGCTCTTCGATCACCTTGGCGGTCTTCTTTTTCCCGGTGCTGACGCGATCGAGGCTCTGTCGTAGCGCGTCCATCAGGTTGACGACCTTGGGCGGGGTCTCCTCCGCGGTCGCGACGACCTCTTCGCCGGCGATCTTCGCGTCGATGATCCGCTGCAGTTCTTCCTGGTACTCGTCACGATATTCCTCGAGGTTCAACGCTCCCTCGAAGTTCCCGATCACCTGTTTGGCGAGCTTGATCTCGTCGGGCTTTACTTTGGTCGGGACGTTGGTCAGCTCGTCGATGGCGTCCATGCTGCGCACTTCCTTCGAGTGGCGCATCGTGTACATCACGAGACCGTTCTCACGCGGCTGAACGGCGACGAGATACTCGCGTCCATAGAGCGCCAGCTTGCCGATGCCGGCCTTGCCCTTCATCCCCTCACGCATGACCGCGAACGCCTCGGCCGCCATCGTCGCCGTCCGGCGCCAGGTAGTAGGGCCGCTCGACGTAGATCGGATCGATCGCGGTGGCCTCAGTGAACTGCACCAGGTCGATCACGCGCGTCGACTCCGGCCGCACCTTCATCATGTCCTCTTCATCCATGACGACGTAGCGGCCCTTCTCGAACTCGTAGCCCTTGACGATCTCGGAGTTCGGGACCTCACGCTCGCAGTTCGAACACCAGCGCTTCTGCTGGATGCGCGTCTGACACTCGGCGTGCAGCTGGTTGAAACTGATCGTCGCCGCCGAATCGGTCGCCGGAAACACCCTGACGGGGATGTTGACGAGACTGATCTTGAGAAAGCCTTTCCAAGTCGGACGCGCAGCCATATTTCAACTCCAAGCTTCAACTTGCCGTAGCGTCGCGGGGCGGTTCACGAACCGCCCCTTGCTGTGTTTCTTCTGTGTTTCTTCTGTGGCTCTTCTGTGTTTCTTCTGTGGCCATTATCGGCCCGATCCCGGCCGTTGGGCAGGGGTCCTGCACAGAATTGCACACTCCGTCAACGCGGTACCATTGGCGGGTGCTGTGGAGAGAGGATCCGGCCAAAGTCCGGCCCATGCTTGCGACCCTGGCGGAACCGCCACTCAAGGGAGCCGGCCTGGTCTTCGAGCCCAAATACGATGGCATCCGCGCGCTGGTGCACGTCGCGCCGCGCAAGGGCGGCGCCGAGGTGCGGCTCTGGTCGCGCCTGGGCAATGAGAAAACGACACAGTTCCCGTCGATCGTGCAGGCGCTCGAGCGCTGGGGCGCGAAGCTGAAGGGACCGGTGCTGCTCGACGGCGAGGTCGTCGCCCTCGACGAGAACGGCACCCCGGCCGGTTTCCAGCGACTCCAGGGCCGCATCCATCTGACCAGCGCCAAGGACGTCGCGCGGATCGACGAGTCACAACCCGTGGCCCTGATTGCGTTCGACCTGCTGCGCGACGACAAGGACGATGTGCGCGGCGAGCCGCTGACCGTGCGACGGGCGCGGCTCGAAAAGCTGCTCGGGCAAGCGGCTGCCTGACGGCCTTCGGATCAGCGAACAGGTGGCCGGGGACGGCGTCGCGCTGCACGAGCGCGCGACCCGGGAAGGCTGGGAAGGCCTGATCGTCAAGGAAGCGCGCGTCGCCATACCAGTCAGGCCGGCGCAGCCCGTCGTGGCGCAAGTTGAAGATGGTCAAGCAGCAGGAGTTCGTCGTCGGTGGCTGGACCGAGCCGCGGCAGACGCGGCAGTACTTCGGTGCGCTGCTCCTCGGCGTCCAGGACGCTGACGCACCCGGCACTCTGAAGTACGTCGGCCACACCGGCACCGGTTTCAATCAGAAGGAGCTGGCGCGCGTCTCGGCGCTGTTGAAAGCGCGCGAGATCAAGACGTCACCATTTTCCGAACGGATCAAGTCGAACGAGCCGTCGCACTGGACCAGGCCGGAGCTGGTCGCCGAGATCCGCTTCACCGAGTGGACCGATGACGGCAAGCTGCGCCACCCGGTGTATCTCGGTCTGCGCGACGACAAGAAGGCAGCGGATGTGGTGAAAGAGATCCCAAAACAGCCAAAGGCCAGCGCCTGCGGCCCGAGCGAGCCGCCGGAGGGCAGCGCCGCGAAGCGGCACCCGCGAGCGAGAAGCGCGTGGGGGTGGGGCCCCACGCGCATTGAGTAATGCAGACATCGTCGATCCGGCACCAACACCGTCGTCGCCCAGATCCAGGCCCTCGAGGACGCACGTCGCGACGGCACCATCGAGCTCCCCGATGGCGGGCGCTTGGCGATCACCAACCCCGCCAAGCCGTTCTGGCCGGCGCTGAAGCTGACCAAGGGCGACCTGTTCCGGTACTACGCCACCGTGGCGCCCTACATCCTGCCGGCGGTGCAGGATCGTCCGCTGGTGATGAAGCGCTTTCCCAACGGCGTGGACGGCAAGGCCTTCTACCAGCAGCGCTCGCGGCTGGAGAATCCACCGCCCGGCGTCCGCATCGAGACGATTGCCGACGACATCGATCCGATCTCCGAGCCGGACGCGCGCCGATTGATCGGCGGCTCACTCATCACCCTGCTCTACATGACGCAGATCGCGGCGATCTCGCAGGACCCGTGGTTCTCGCGGGTGCAGTCACCGCTCGATGCCGACTACGTCGCCATCGATCTCGATCCTGGCGAGGGCACGACCTTCCCCACCGTCCTCGAGGTCGCGCGGCTCGTGCACGAGGAGCTGGCGTCGATGAAGGTGCCGTCGGTCCCCAAGACCTCCGGCTCGCGCGGGCTGCACATCTACATCCCGCTGGCGCCGGGAACCACCTACGAGTCGGGCATGCTGTTCTGCCAGATCGTCGCCACCGTCGTCGCGACCAGGCACCCGAAGATCGCGACCGTCGAGCGAACCGTGCGGGCCCGGCGCAAGGGACGGTCTACGTCGATTACCTGCAGAACATCCTGGGCAAAACGCTGGCAACCGCCTACAGCGCCCGCGCCAGCGACTACGCCGGCGTCTCGACGCCGCTCGAGTGGAAGGAAGTGTTCGAAGACATCGATCCGCACGATTTCACGATCAAGACCGCGCCCGCGCGTTTCAAGAAGGTGGGAGATTTGTGGGCCCGACTGCGGACATCGAAGCCCGCCGATCTCGAGACGGTGTTTAAGAAATACACGTGACACCCGCGTGAGAGCGGGATCGCGATGTCGCATGTCATGGAAGAGGGAAGAGGGAAGATGGAAAAGTGCCGGACTCGCGGCAATCGATGTTGAAGTCGCAGCACAGGCCCTGAAGTACTAGCTCTTTTCCATCTTCCCTTTACCCTTTTCCATCGCGAGCGAAGCTCAGCGCGAAGCGCGAAGCGCGAGCTGTCGTATTCTGCGAGCAGATGCGCCGCGTCTCTGTATACAGCGAGCGCGCCGGCGAGCGCCTCCCGTGTCCACCCACCGCATTCGAGTCCGACGATATCGATCCCGGCGCGCCGCGCCGCGGCGACGTCGTACGGGGTATCGCCGATCATGATGGTGCGGTCCTTCGCGCACCCCGCTTTCTTCACCGCGGCAACGACGATGTCCGGATCCGGCTTCGAGTTCGCCGCGTCGTCGGACGAGGTGGTGCGGGAGATGAGATCGTCGACGCCGGCGCGTTCGAGCAGCGGGCCGAGCTCGTCTTCCTGAGCGGAGCTCGCGACCACGAGCACGAAGCCGTCCGCCGTCAGGCGCTGGAGCAGCTCGCGAACCTGTGGGAATGGCTGCAGCGTGCGGAAGGTAGCGGGTGGCAAAGATCTCCCCTCGCCGTGGAGGCGATCTTCTCGCCAAGCTCGGATGATTCCTCGATACCCGCGACCTCGGGCATCAGTTTGTCGCCGCCCATCCCGATCGAGCGGCGAACGTGATCGAACGCGACCGTGATCCCGTGCTCGGCGAAGGCCTCGACCCACGCGCGCGCGTGCGCGTCGTTGCTGTCGACCAGCGTGCCGTCCACATCGAGAATCACGGCCGCGTCCGCTGTCACTAGAACGTGCCCTCGTCCGCTTCGTCCTCGTCCTCCATGTCGTCGTCTTCGCTGTCGTCGAAGTCGCCGCTCTCGTTGTCAGCCGTACCGCGCAGCCTCTCGACGCGATCGTCTGCGCCCATGCTCGGATCGCTATCGCGCGGTTCGATCGCGCGCTCGATGTCAGTCTCTCTCTTGGCCATTCAGGACTCCTTTCGATGCCGTGAAGGCCAGCAAGGCTCCTGCCACGCGGTTCGCCTATGATCGAGGTGATGAGTAAGAACGAGGGCCGGGACCCCGCCGAGGTCGCGCGGTCGTTCGGCGTCGGTCAGCTGAAGCGGCATCTCTTCATTTGCCTCGGCCCTGATTGCGTCGACCGGGACCAGGGTGATGCCACATGGATGTTTCTGAAGAAGCGGATGAAGGAAATGAACATCACCGGCAGCGACGGTCCCTTCTATCGCACCAAGTGCAATGCTTCCGCATCTGCACGGAAGGGCCGATCTGCGTGGTCTATCCCGAGGGAACGTGGTACCGCAACGTCACACCTGAGAACGCCGAGCGCATCATCCAGGAGCACCTGATCGGTGGCACCGTGGTCGCTGATCTCTGCTTCGCCCAGAACCCCCTGACGTAATACCGGGCCTCGCCGGTTGCTCAATTACTGGGCAAACGGCTATCATTGCCGTTCGGCCAATCACGAGTAACCGAGGCAATGCTGCGCCCGTAGCTCAGCTGGATAGAGCGCCGGGCTTCGAACCCGTAGGTCGGGGGTTCAAGTCCCTCCGGGCGCACCAATTTGCTTCCGTCGTGATGGTCCCTCTCGTTCGCGCGCGTAGCTCAGCTGGATAGAGCGTTGGCCTCCGAAGCCAAAGGTCGCAGGTTCGACTCCTGCCGCGCGCACCACTACCCCGCCCGCACCCTCAGTGTCTCCCCCGCACCCTCGTTGTCTCCCCGCACCCTCATGTGGTCCCCCGCACCCTCAATGTCTGTCTCCCGCACCCTCATGATGGTCCCCTCGATTTGACTTTCCGCGACGTCTGCCTTATCTAGCAATCAACTTAAGGAGGCTGCGCATGAAAGTGGAGCGTCGATCACCCTTCGGTCTGCTTCTGCTCCTCGCCCTGTCGGCCGGAGCGACCTTGTTCGCGCAGGCAACCCAGCCGCCTGTGACAGGCAGTGTTCGCGACACGACCGGCGCCGCCCTGGCGGGCGTCGCATTGTCGGCGATGCCGAAGGGAAGCACGACTCCGCAGACAACCGTCACGGGAACAGACGGCACCTTTGCGCTGCCGCTGCCGCCCGGCACCTACACCCTGACCGTATCGCTGCACGGGTTCAGACGAATCACGCAAGTCGTGGAGGTGGCCGCCGGCGGCATGAAGCCTCTCGACTTGACGATGGAGCCGCAGCTCAGTGAAGAGGTGACCGTCACCGCGATGAAGCGCGAGTCGACGGTGCTCGACGTGCCCTTCTCGGTTGTGGCACCCACAGCCGAGATGCTGCGCGACCGCGGCGTTGAAGACATCGAGGGCATCGCCGCCAACGTCGGTGGGTTCACCGTGCAGAATCTTGGCCCGGGCCAGAGCCAGATCGCGATGCGCGGCGTGTCGGCCGGGCAGATCGTGCGCGATCAGCCGGGCGTCAAGGAGCAGGTCGGCGTCTATCTCGACGAGTCGGTCATCTCGCTGTCGCTGTTCACACCGGACCTCGATCTCTTCGACACCCGCCGCGTCGAGGTGCTGCGCGGACCGCAGGGCACACTGTTCGGATCCGGATCGGTCTCGGGCACGGTGCGATACATATCGAACCAGCCGGAGCTAGGAGTGACCAACGGCGTCGCTGAACTGGCCGGGAATGTTCTGGACACCGGTGCCTTTGGCGGCAACGCCAAGCTGGCGTTCAACGTTCCGCTCGGCGAGCGCGCCGCTCTCCGCGTCGCGTCCTACTACACGCTGATGCCCGGCTACATGGATGCCGTGCAGCCCGATCTGAGCGTGCGTGAGAACGTCAACGACGGTTACCGCACCGGCTTCCGCGCCGCCGTCAAGTTCGCTCCGGGCGACAACTTCACGCTCACACCGCGCCTGGTCTACCAGAAGGTCAAGAGCGAGGGCTGGAACCGGATCGACGACTACAACATCCTGGCAAACCCGTATACCACGACGCGACCGGCGGTGACCCTCGGCGAGAACCGGCAGTTCACCCAACTCGACGAGGATTTCACCGACGATTTCCTGCTCGCTGATCTCAATCTGAACTACACCTTTGCGGGCGGCGTGTCGCTGACGTCGATCACGTCGTTCACCGATCGCGACGTCCGGGTCATCCGCGATGCGACGGCGCTCACCGGCAGCATCACGGGCGGCAGCCTCGGACTTTCCGAGCCGGTCTACACGCTCGACGCGCCGCTCATCGACGACACCGTCGCGAGCGTAATCACCCAGGAGGTGCGATTCGCAGGAGGGCGCCCCAACCTGCAGTGGGTCGGCGGCGGCTTCTACAGCCACACCGACCGCGACTACGACCAGAATTTGCCGGTGAACGGGTTCCAGGATCTGACCGGGATCCCAACCACCGGATTGCGCGCGCCGAAGGACGTCCTGTTCTTCTCGGAGCTCGGGTACAAACTCGACCAGTTCGCGCTGTTCGGCGAAGCGACATTTCAGGCGGGAGCCAACCTGAGCCTGACCGGAGGCCTGCGCTACTACCGGTTCAATGAAGACAAGGAGCAGGTCTTCGACGGCCTGTTCGCCAACGACAACACCGGGACCGCGCTGGTCACGCAACCCGGCTCCACCGATGCGAACGGCGTCGTCCCGCGCTTCATTGCCTCATACAAACTGGGCAGCAGCTCGAACCTGAACGCGCAGGTGTCGCAGGGATTCCGCCTCGGCGGCATCAACGATCCGCTCAACGTGCCGCTGTGCACGGCGGCCGACCTGGCGACCTTCAGTGGCCGCGAGACCTGGCTGGACGAAAAGGTCTGGAACTACGAGGTCGGCTACAAGTCCCGCGTGATGAACGGCAACGGCGCCTTCAACATCGCGGCCTTCTACATGGACATCAACGACCTGCAGGCGACCGTCACCGCCGGGTCCTGCTCGTCGCGCGTGATTTTCAACGTCCCGAGTGCGCGCAGCCGGGGCATCGAGGTGGAGTTCGAAGCTGCCCCGAACCGCAACTTCGACTTCGCCCTCTCGGGCAGCTTCAACGATGCGGAGCTGCGATCGACACTGACATCCACCGACATCGCCGGCGTCACCAGCGTCGTGTCGGGGATCGAGAAGGGACGCCGGCTGCCGAGCGTCCCGGAACTGCAGCTGGCTGCCGCCGCCACCTACCAATGGGAGGTGCGGACCGGCGCGCTCGCCTATCTCACCGGCACGTACCAACACATCGGCTCCCGGTATACGCAGGTGGGTGACGAGGATCTGGGGTTGCTCAATACGCTTTCCTTCGGAGTGAACACGCCCGGTCTTCCACTGACGCAGAGCACGTTCACCTACGACCCGAAAATGCCGTCCTACAATCTCGTGAACCTGCGGGCGGGGCTGCGGCGCGATCGGTGGGACATCGCGTTCTACGTCAACAACGTCACCGACGAGCGGGCGTTGCTCTCGTTCGACCGCGAACGCGGCACCCGCGCCCGGATCGGGTATCTGACGAATCAGCCGCGCAGTTTCGGCATTTCGAATCGCTTCACGTTCTGAGAACCGGCGACGCGGGCGCCGGGCATAGCATCGATGGTGGCAAACAGCCGGGGCGGACGATCCCACAAATGTGGGCGCCCGGGGTCGCATCCGGCTGTTCCATCGTGTTAGAATCTCTTCTTGCTCCTGACGTTGCGAAGGCGACCGAGGGAGTGCCAATCCTCAAGCGCATCGCGCATGTGGGCCGCTAGCTCAATTGGCAGAGCAGCAGACTCTTAATCTGCGGGTTGATGGTTCGATTCCATCGCGGCTCACCACTTTCCTTAACGATTCCCGACCTGCTGTCGATACGACCACGTTCGCGACACACTAACTGACACACTAACCGGCAAGAATCGCATCCATCTTCGCCGCCGCCTCACCTTTGAGCGCCGGGAGGACGTGCGTGTATGTGTTGAGCGTGAGGCTGATCTGTGAATGGCCGAGCGTCGCCATGGTGGTCCTCGGGTCGACGCCCTGCACCAGGCGCAAGGTCGCGGCAGTGTGGCGCAAGTCGTGGAAGCGAATGTCGGGAACGCCTGCGGCTTTCAGCATCTTGTCGAACTCGCGGCCGACGTTGCGTGGCTCCAGCGCGGTGCCCGTTTGACGTCTGGAATCTGTGAAGTGCGCCAACCGCCATGCACACCATCTTTGGCCGCAACGTACCAACCGGCGTCTCGTCCTCGACGGATGAACGCGACGCGCAGCCAGCGTACGACAACCTATCGACGCGCAGCAATTACGTGTCGTCGTGCGCCTTCCAGGCGCGACCACCCACCCCCTGGTCACAACCCTGAACATGGTGGTCAGCCGCCCCCCGTCAACGGGGTCCCACGATCAATCGAAGGGTGCTGCGTTTGAACGGCGAGCCGGTTTTGACTCACGCCGTACGCGCGCCGCGAAGGCTGTCCTTCCTTCGCGATCGGCGGCTTGGCCCAGTGCGCGAAGGCGGAGCATCGAGGGGGGAGGCTTACCTCCCCCCTTTACTTCGTGGAAGCTACCGCGCGATCCGCAGCCAGACGTCGTATACCACTTCGTTTTTGGCCTCGCCCTGTTTGTTGAGCCAGGTGCTGTCGCCCTTCAGCCGGAACGCGTTACCGTGCTGGTCCTGCCGGCGCTTCTCTTCGTAGTTGAGTCCCACGCCCACGAGACCTGCAGCGCTTGCCGACTCCAACTCGTCAGGCTCGGAGATACCGTTGTGGTTCTTGTCGGTCCACAGTAGCAGGCCCCCGAAAACAGCATCCTGACGATCCATCTGCTCATCCCCGATGGAGCTACCCCAATCGGGCATCTGCATGAAGCGAAGCGCCTCAAACCCGTTCGCTGCCGTGAGAGATCGCTGGCCCCGGAAGGCGGGCGTGTTGTTGCCGAACAACTCCGTGCCGTCGTCGATGCGACCATTCCCGTTCCGGTCATACGCAAGCCACCCGTCTTTGGAGTCGGCCTGGGTCCACGCTACCCGGTCCAATGTGCCGTCGGCGTTCAGATCGAACAGCACGCCATCTTGGGCGTTGGTCAGGTGAAAGCCGTTGCCGTCACGGTCGAAGAGGAGCGGAGAGGCACAGCCGGGGTCGTTCCAACATGCGATGTCGTTGGGTTCGTCACCTTCCTCCTCGCCTGGATCTTCCTCTTCGGCGGGAGGGTCCTCGTCTGATGCTGCCTTGATTTCGGCTGTGTCAGAGCTTGGCCCCACCCATACCCAACCCCAATTCAGCAGAATCGCCCAATTATTGGCGATTGCCGTCCAACTGTCATAGCGGGGAACAGGGACGCTGAACCATTGCGTCACGGCTGTGCCCCACGATTCCTCGGTCATAACGTTCATCGTGATGCCCTGCACCCACGCCTCGGTGCGTAACTTGATCGAGCAACCGTCTATGGCCCTGCTGATATTCGCGTAACCGTCAACGGTCATCGGATGGACAGTCCGATCGAGTTGCCAGATGTCCATTCTCGGGGTCACGGTACCGCAACCGGGAATCTGGGCCGCAGCGGGAGAGGCCAGACAGGCCAGCCCTCCAAGGATAAGCAGCACACTTCTCGCGAGCTTTCTCATTCCTACCTCCTCGTTATTTACCGGGGGAGCCGGTAAAACTCCAGTTCGCTTTTCGGCATGATCGAGCGGGTCTTGCGCCGCTCATTCAGCATCCAGATGTTCAGGGTGGTGACGCCTTCAGGACTCAGCTTGAGCATCAACTGATCCTTGGCGTCGAGCATCACGACGCGGCACTCCAGCGTGTGGCTCTTGAGGGCGATCTCCAGCTTGGCCTCCGGTTGGCCTTTCAAGCTCTCGACGATCCTCTCTCCGCGCGCCTGGCAGTCCTCCCGCCGTGCGCGATGCCGTCCAACCTCCGCCAGCAGCAGGGCGTAATCCTCCTTGGTGAGAGTGAGCGTAGCGAGTGGCCCCTCCTTGATGATTCCCTTTGCGTGCAACATGCCGATGGTGTCGAGGCCCGTAGACCACATGATGTGCTCGGGTATCTGTTCCGGGTTCTTGGCACCGTCAATTACGATGAACCCTGGCGGCAGTTGTTTTTGGGGGGACTGAGCGCTGGCGGCGCGGGATGGCGCTGACACTGCACTCGCGAGAGCGGCGATCACCGCCAGACTACCAATCCAACTTCTCATGCGGACTCCTTCAACATCGGGTGTAAGCCTGCCTCCCATAACAAGGCGGGTGCCACGCATGAGGGTGATGAAATGCTAGGGAATTCGTCTCAGATGTTTTGCTGCCGGTTGGAGGCGTTACTTTCGGGGTAAGCAGTGCCCGCGCTCAACGACCGTCGCTCCTACGTGTTCGGGCACGAGGTGCACAGGCCGGGTAGCGGGTGCCCGCGGCGGCATGACAGCTACGGCAGGCGTCTCGCCCCGCCGTGGCCGTCGTGACCACCGTGTCACATAGCCGAACAAGACTTCTCCTCCGTGACGACGGTGCGTAGATGTCAGGTCAGCGTGACGACCGCCGACGAAGGGACGCAGGAGGTGGACGTGCAGGGCTCGAGCGTGTTCGAGGTGGCCGCGGCCGGCGTCACGCAGTTGCGTCAGGACGGCTGGATGGAGCCGCGCCGGTGTGTGATCCCCGGGGATCGTCGATGTCGTGGGGACGCCAGCGCTTGAGGAGGCGTTTCATCTTCGCGATGAGGACCACGTTCTCGGCCTCCAATTCGGCACGCTCGGCGGGAGTTAGCACAGCGCACTCCTGAGACTCGCATGAGATGCGGTCCATGAAATCACTCTCTATGGCGCTTAGGTGGTCCGGTCAGCCACGTGCGTACCACGACTGCGACAACCATCAGCCCGGCGGAGATCCAGAGCTGGTCAGACCGCTCAAAGCCGAGCGCGCGTAACGACAGCAGGTACGCGACGATCACGACGCCGAGGATCAGCGGTAACACGGTTCGTTGTCGCATATCGTTGGATACAGGCCCACCGGCATGATGCCCCTTCTCCCCATCTATGACGTGACCTTCAGGAACGCAGCAAGCGCCATACACATGCCCGCCGCGAGCAGCACCCACGTGGTCCGGAGCTGGCGCTTCCACGCCGCATACAGCACCAGCATGGCGAACCCGACCGAGGGCAATATCCACCACGCCCGGTCACCCAGCGGCGCGATCAGGAGTGCGAGCAGCATGAACGCTGCGAACCAGATCGGACCCATCCCGATACTCTGCCGAAACCCCATCTTCACCGCCATTCGTGGATCACCGCAGGTTCATGGCCTGATGGTAGCAGCAGGCTGGCGCAGTATTCATAGGGGGCAAGTCAGTTCGCCGTTTCGTCGGGTGCGCCAGGCGTCAGGTCAGTAGTGGGGCCAAAGTGGAACAGTCCGTGGACCGATCACCGAACGAGTTGCACATGTTCCTGAGTGCTGTCATCTCCCCCTACCCTCCCGCACATAGGACAGTTCAGCAGGATCAGCGGCTCGCCCATGCTGTGAAACCCTCGTGCGATCAGTGTGCTGAGACAGGGCTGAATCTGGGCGGGCCTTGTAGCCGCTTCTCCCGCTCGGCCAGGGCATCCAGACGCCTCACGGTGTCACCCGCATCCTTCAAGGGACTCGTAAGTGTGCATTTCGAGGCGCCGAGGTTAGTCAAGGACGCCCCCGCCCCGAACACGAGGTAGCTGCTACCCAGCTCGAAGTGGAAGTCGCAACTTGAAACGCTAATGGTGACCGCGCCGTTGCCCATGTCCTTAGCGCCTGTCGGGAACGACAGCTTCTTCGGCACAGCACCCCTCCAGACGCGATCAACCTCAAACGTGATCGTGAACGTGTCGCGGGCGATGACCTTTCCGGCGAACACAGCGAGCGCGTCGTCTCGCTCCTTCCGCACCATCTCGGTCAATTCCGATTCCGTTCTTTGGACGGGTGGGCCGACGACGCAGGAGCACGCCTCCAAGTCGCGGCTAGAGAGTGTGATGCCGGAGAGAACCAGAAGCGCCAGAACCACGCGACTTTTCAATAGACCCTCCGTTGCTGCTCAATTCTGCCGCAGAAACCCGTCCGACACGCGAGAAATGCCACTCCGAGAGCCCGACACCGTCACACCCGGCGCAACGGAACGAATCGCCGGCGCCCGTGACGAGCGCGCGTTCGTCGTGCGCCAGCCCGACGCCACGACCCAGCCCGCGGTCACACTCCTGAACACCGTGGCCACCACCCCCGTCGCCGGGGTCCCACGATCAATCAAAGGGCGCCGATGTCGGGCAGCGAAGCTGTTCGCATGTAGATGCCGGAGGGGCTTCTCGGCGTCGTGCGCGTTCCTGGCGGACGGGGATTCTACTTCTGTCCGACGGAGACCGCGTAAGATGCTGGACTATGAATCGGATAGCGCAGTTGTCGTTCGTCGTCGTCTTCTTTTCGCACGTTTTAGCGGCACAAACATATCCGCTGGCGGAGGTAGAAGTGAGGCTAGAGCGCACTCCGCACGGCGGCTGTTTTGGTCCTTGTGTCCAGTACCGGATTACGGTTCGAGGGGATGGCACCGTTGAATACAAAGTCGTAGGGATGGTGGACGGAACCCGCACTCGTACGCTCCCGGTCGATGATGTCGTCGCGCTGGTGAACGAGTTCCTTCAGGCGCGCTTTTTCAACGCGCTTGAGACGTACGAAGGCAAGACCTTTATCGTTCGCAAAGGCGACACGGTATCTCTCTTGAGTTCCGGCAGCGCAGATGACACACAGACCGACTTGCACCTCCGAATCGGAGAACGGAAGAAGACCGTCAGCCTGTACAACAACTATCCAGCCGAGTTGGGGAGGTTGGCCGAACTGATGGAGCGTATCGGTGGACCGCAAGTGTGGCAGCGAAAGTGACTGACCTTCGGGCCGGAGCTGGAACGACGCCGTCAGTAATCAGTCGCCCCAACCAGGGGTGTATGCCGGCAGATCGCTAGACCCCTTCATTAGGGATATGCACGCCGTGGACTCGATCGGACAGAGCGCCCATAGCTCTTAATCTGCGGGTTGATGGTTCGATTCCATCGCGGCTCACCATCCTTCGCTCTCATGTCTCGCGAAGGATGTCCGCCGGAGCCGCCGCGTAGCGGCGCGTAGGCGGACCAACCCCTGTAGCAGCAAGACTCCGGCTGGCAAGCCCTGCACTCAGTTGGCAAGAACTGCAATCATCCCTCTTGGACCGATCGCAGGAACTCGCAGCAACTTCATCGAACTCAGAACATTCGCCAGAAAATCGAGCGCCGAACCGCTGGTCGAACATTTGCTGCGGCTGGAGCTCATGTCGAACGCCAAGCGCTTCACCGCCTTCATCCAGAGGGCCTTACGCTGCTCCTTCTCGGCCCACGTGCGGGGCATTGGCTGCCCGTTTGTTGCGGCCATCCATCCTGGCGCGTCCATATACGCATCGTTCCGCCGCGCATCCGCAGGTGTAAGATGCGTCGTGTTCGGGACTTGTGGGCGCCGACATTCGTATTGATTGCCCTCGTTGGCCGCGAAGGACACGGCCTCGCAGGTCCACAACAAGTTAGAATGCACGCGACCTTGGCTGGAGTCGCGGATGGACGGATGCTGCGCAGGCCCAGCAGGTGAGGAGACGTTGGCCAGAGATGACCCTGCCGATGGTCGCCATGCGACCGCGTAAGATGAGTCAAGGTCTGACGACCGCCGGTGCACTGGCTGTGGCCGCGTTCGTTGCGCTGTATTTCCCCAACCGCGACGACACGGGTGGCGCAATCTTTGGGGCGGCCTTCGCCTTTTGTGCGAGTGTCATTGGACTCGCTGCGGTCGGACGCGTTCGCCCACTAACGAGACGACCTCTCAAAGAGCAGGGCCGTCTCATGGGCCTGTCGCTGATCATTGGGAGCGCGCTGGGCCTCGCAAACCTCATCGCCAACTACAGCGTCGCGTCGCTGGACGCGCCCACCTATGTCCGGATGAGCGGAATGTATGCGAGGGCCTCAGCGTGGTCCGGGGTGTTCGCCAACCCTCTACTGGAGGAGATCGGGTTTCGGCTGTTTCTCATGGGCGGAATCGCATGGCTTCTCAGTCGATCCACCGACGACCGCCGCACGGTCTTTCTTGTCGCCCTGGCCGTTTCGGCGCTGGTATTTGCACCCTTGCATCTCCTGCGCCCGCCCGCCGGCCTCCTAGATGCAACTGTGGTGGTACTGAAGGCCGGAGCGGCGGGGCTGTTGCTCGGCTGGGTTTTCTGGCGGTGGGGGCTGCCGTACTCTATTGCGTGCCATGGCGCGACGAATGGGGTCCATCTCTTGGTGATGCCCGTGTTCTTCTGATGTCCGTCGTGCCAAGTGCATTCTAACGGATCAAGGATTCATCAATCCGAAGGAGTTGACCGATGGCGACGTCAGCAGCTCAGAAAGCTGCGGCCACTCAGAAGCGTCGAACGGCGGCTAGGAAAGCGGCTACCACGCGGAAACGTCGGGCCGCGGGCAAGAAGGCGGCGAGCACGCGCAAGCGTCGAACGTCGGTGAGAAACACTGCACCAGTTCCCAGCACCCCGTCCGTCGTCCCCATGATCTCCTACGAGGATGGCATCGCGGCTTTGGAATGGCTTCGCAAGGCGTTTGGGTTTCGTGAGACGGCGCGTCTCACTACGCCGGATGGGAAGCTTTCACACGGCGAGATGGAAGCGGGTAAGGGATTGATCATGCTGGCGTCGCCGACACCGGAGTACCGCAGTCCGAAACATCATCGGGAGGTTTGCGAACAGGCACGCAAGTGGTCTACGGTGCCCTGGATTATCGATGGCGTGCTCGTCTACGTGGACGACCTGGATCAACATTTCAAACGAGCAAAGGCCGCAGGTGCGATGATTCTCTCTGAGATCGAAGAGGGGTCCCCGGGGCGACGATACCGGGCGGAAGATCTCGAAGGCCATCGGTGGTTCTTTTTCGAAACGGATCGCGGACGACCCTCAACTGGCTAACCAGCCGCTGCAGCCGACGAGCGGCTTGGGCGCTTCGGGCAAATTCGGCATGACTGTCAAGGCCGCTCGCGGCTGAGCGGCATGGCGTTACGCGGCATAGACAGGACATCGCTGCTGCAGAGAGTAATTGGCTCTTTCGCCCGCCTACGCAGCCCGACGCAAGCCGTCCGAGATTCGACGGGTAAAGCGGTTCTACACGGATGCCGATCTGCTCTGGCTCCGGTGCGGTCCACCGACTCGCCCTACCCTGCTGAGAAAACGGCGAACGCGACCGACCGGGGCAGCGCCCATGTGATCTGATGGGGTATCACCGTGGGCATCCATGATCCTGACCGTTTCGGCGGTGCATCGGTCACAAATGTACACGCGTCCGCCAAAGAGCCGGAACGGACCGGCAGCCAGCTTGGCGACGGCTGAGTCATGACGACGACAAAAGGAACAGCGCATTTTGAACCTCCTACCTTGTCGGCAGTCTAGTCCCGCCACGCCGTGGGCGATCGTAGTACTTTTGTAAGAGGTCGCGGGCTAGTCCTTCGCCTTACCAGTCAAACTGAGGACAGCAGGGACGCGGTCGTGAGCGATTGGGGCTGGCGACTACGCGGCGCCCCGCATCCGGACGTGAATCAGGCAGGCCGCGACCAGCACGGCACCGACGCTGACCGCCGCGGCCTCGATCAGGAAAAGGTAGAGCGAGCGCCCCAGCAGGTCGAAGATGGTGAAGCTGGTGAGAAAAAAGCCGGTCGAGGCCACGGCACGCCAGGGCAACGACATGTCGCGCCACCGATCCACAAGACACATGTAAGCCGGCGCCGCGAGCAGGAGCACGTAGTCCCAGCCTTGCGGCGACAAGAGAGGCACCAGAACGAAGAAATACGCGCCTTCCAGGTAATTCGGTTCGGCCACGCCTCGCCGCCGCGACATCACGAAAAGGCCGCCGGTGACGGCCACTACCGCCGAAGCGGTCGCGAGGAGCTTGGCCGTCGGACCGCTCCCAATCCACTTCGCCCACATCGAGGCGAACGAGATGTTCTCGGGCGTGAACAGGTTTGGTTCCGTCGTCTCGGTGACGGTGCGATACCATTCGTGCAGCAGGGTCAAGTTGCCGTTCCAGCCGTAGGTGACGGCCGGCAGCAGCAGCCCGATCGCCATGACCACGCCGAAGGGGATGAACGGACGCCAGCCCTGCGTCCAGGCCAGCCACGGCACCAGGATGAGGGCATACGGTTTGATGAACACGCCCGCCGCGACGGAGGCTCCGGCCCAGAGTCCCCGGCCGCGCTGGGCGGCAATGATGGCACCGAGCAGGAGCAGCGCCAGCGGCAGGTTGTATTGCCCCATCACGAACTCCCGCACGAAGAACTTGCCGGTCAGCAGCAGCGTGAGCCAGACGAGCACCCGCTCGGACCGCCGCCGGTCGGGCAACGCCGTGAGCGACAGGCGGATGAACACCCACGCCATCGTCACCATCAACGCGAACCAGGTGACCTCGGCGACGGGCGTGGACACCCAGTTGAACGGCGCCATGAGCGGCGCAAACGCTGGCAAGTACTTGAACTGGTAGTGACCATCGTCGGGCCGATACAGGTTCTCGTTCGCCAGGAAGCGCGTGGCAGCAGTGCGCGGCGCCACGAGATCAACGAGTCCATCGCGCTTGAAGCGGAGCGCGGTGTAGCCGACGGCGGTGAAGGTGACCACGAAGAGAATAGGCCAGACGAGCGAACGCCAGCGGGAGGACAGCATCAGTTGAGCGTACCATTTTCAGCGGATTGGTCGGCGGCCGACGCCGTCCCCTTCGAAACGAGACTGCCGTGACTGCGGACCTGATGCGGGCCATTGACTACTGGGTCGGGATCCCGGTTGTGTTCCTCCTCACCGTCGTCTCCCGGCTCCTTCGCCTGGTCGGACTCGCCACCGGCCCTGCCGGCAAGCCGCGGAACATCCTGTTCGTTCAGCTCGCGGAGATGGGAACGATGGTGGTGGCGTATCCTGCGCTGAGGAAGGCGCAGGAACTCCATCCAGACGCGTCGCTGCACCTTCTCTGCTTCACGCAGATTCGGTCGAGCGCGAACATTCTCGAGATGATCCCCCCCGAGAACGTCATCACCATCGACTCGCACTCGGTGCTGTCACTCGTGCGCGACACGCTGCGGTTCCTGCGGACCGCCCGCCGTCGCCGCATCGACACGGTGATCAACATGGAAGCGTTCGTCAGGTACAGCAGCATGCTGAGCTACCTGTCTGGCGCTTGCCGGCGCGTCGGTTTTCACCGCTTCAACCAGGAGGGGCTCTATACCGGCGATCTGCTGACGCACAAGGTGCTGCACAACGGGCACATCCATGCCGCTCACACGTTTCTCGACCTTGTGCACGCGCTCGACACGCCGCCGGAGCAGGTGCCTCGAGTGAAACGGCCGAGAACCATGGACTGCCTCGATGTGCCGAAGATTTCGACCGACGAAAGCGCGGCCGCCGGGATCTGGCGGAAGCTTCGCGCGTTGCATGCCGACATCGGCCCGGAGCGCAAGCTCGTCGTCCTCAATCCCAACGCCAGCGATAAATTTCCGATGCGCCGTTTGCCGCTCGAGTCCTTCACTGAACTCGCCCGTCAGCTGCTGCAGGATCCTGAGGTCTTCGTGCTGATTACAGGCGTTGAGAGCGAGAAGCCGGATGCACAAGCCCTCTGCGCGGAGCTGGGGTCGACGCGTGCGCTGGACCTCACCGGCCGGACGACGATGACCGAGCTCCTGCATCTGTACGATCTGGCGCACGTGCTGGTCACGAACGACTCAGGACCGGCTCACTTCGCGGCGCTCACGCGCATCCACGAAGTCGTCTTTTTTGGACCGGAGATACCGGAGCGTTACGGGCCGCTGGCGAGCAGCGCGGACTTGATCCACACCGGATACTCCTGCAGCCCGTGCATCGGTCCAAGCAACCAGCGGCGCTCGCCCTGCAACGACAATTTGTGCCTGAAGAGCATCAGCGTCGAGTCGGTCGCGGCGCTGGTCCGCTCGCGTCTAGAGACGCGCATGCGCGGGAACAGACGCGAGCCAACCGATCGAGATTCATAAGCTTGTCCCTGGGGGCCGGTCCGCCAAGACGTCCCGCTCAAATGGAGAACATGATGGCGTCCGAGACCACGCGCAACGAGCCGTTTCTGACCGATCGCGAACTACACCCTGCGGCACCGCCAGACCTGGCCAGCAGGATGTCGCCGGATCTCGATGTCGTGAAGAAGGCCAAGGGCCCGGTCATGACGACCCTGGAAGAGTTCTACAAGGTGGGTCCAGGGCCCTCGAGTTCCCACACGATCGGCCCGATGCGCATCACGTACGACTTCTATCAGCGATGCACGAACCTGCCGGCCGACCAGCTGACGAAAGTGACCGGACTCAAGGTTCACCTGTACGGGAGCCTGAGTGCCACCGGCAAAGGCCACGGCACCGAGCGGGCCGCGCTCGCCGGTGTCATCGGCAAGGAACCTGCGACCGTCGAACCCGAGTTCCTCGACAGCCTGGTGTCCAAGCCCGATCAGACCTTCCCGGTGACGATGGGCGACACGACCGTGACCGTGTCGCTGGAGGACATGATCTACGACTCCCCGAAGGGTGACTTCCCGCATCCGAACACGATGACGTGCAAGCTGATGGCGGGCGACGCGGTCCTCTACGAGCTCGAGTACTACTCGGTCGGCGGCGGGTTCATCGAGTGGAAGGGCTATCAACCGGCCAAGAAGGGACCGCCGAAGTACCCGTACTCGACGATGGCGGAACTGCAGAAGCATGCGGACTCCAACCAGTTGTCAATCGCCCAGATCGTGATGGCGAACGAAGTGGCGATATCGGGCAAGAGCGAGGCGGAGATCAACGCCTTCATCGACAAAATCCACGATGTGATGGTCAATATCGTCAAGGCGGGACTTGCGGCGCCGGAAAGCACGCTGCCAGGTCCGATCAGGCTCAAAACCAAGGCCGGTGACGTCTACAAGCGGGCGATGGACGATCAGTTCGTCGGTCAGCGCGGAGTGGGTGTCGTGTCGGCGTATGCCCTTGCAGGATCGGAAGAGAACGCGCGTGGCCATCTCGTCGTCACGGCGCCCACCGGCGGTTCAGCGGGCGTCCTGCCCGCGCTGGTGTACGCGCTCGGTGAAGGCGGCCGCAGGCTGCCCCAGGAGAAACTCCGGGATGGATTCCTCGCCGCAGCGGCGATCGGCTATCTGTGTAAGCACAACGCGACACTTTCAGGCGCAGAAGGCGGATGTCAGGCGGAGATCGGCGTCGCGTCAGCCATGGGCGCCGCATTCATCGCCCAGGCGCACGACTTCAACCATCAGGTCGTGGCAAACGCCGCCGAGTCGTCGCTGCAACATCACCTGGGGATGACGTGTGATCCCGTGGCGGGTTACGTCCAGATCCCCTGTATTGAGCGTTGCGCGTTCGGCGCCGTGAAGGCGTGGACGGGATTCATGATTGCGAGCAACGAGATCTCCGCGAATCGTCGCGTCGACTTCGATACGACCGTCATGGCGATGGCGCTGACGGCCAGGGAGATGAACGCGAAGTACAAGGAAACGTCGGAGGGTGGTCTGGCGGTCTCGCTGGTGCTCTGCTAAAGAGCACACGGCACAGGGGTTCAGGCCCGCAGCATCCAGTCCCCGAGATAGACATAGATGGCGTAGACGGTCCCTTCGCCAATCAGGATGCCGATCAGGAACTTGCCAAAGTTCGTCCGCAGCGTCCCAGACACATAGCAGAGAAGGTCCGTCGGCAGGAAGAGCATGAAGCTCCAGCCGATCGTGATGGACAGCGTATGCGTGCGCAGCACGCGTTTGAGGGTGGCGATCTGCGTCGGGTACCGCCGTTCGAACGGTTCGTCCATATGCAGCACCTCCGCGAAGAAGTAGCAGATGGACGAGGAGATCGCGATTCCCGGCAGGGTGAGCAGCAGCAACAGGGCGGGGGGGAAAAAGGGCATCGCCACGAATAGCAGAAACGTGGCGGGCACCATCGTAAACGCACGCAACGAGCCCAGCACCACGTAGATGATGGCGGCGATGACAGTGGAGGTCGAGAGTGCCCCCTCGAGCTCGGACCGCACGCCTTCGCGCTGGAAGAAATAGAGGTAGAGGGCGCTCGCGGCGACCAGTGCCCACAGGGTGAATAACCCATACCGGGCGGTGTTGTTTTTGAGGGGGGTCACGGACACAGTGGACTTAGAGTGTATACGTCTCGCACGTGGTGTGAGTTGCATTGGAACTTTCAGTACGGGCCCGTCGTCCTACTATTTGCTTAAAGCGAGTAATACGACGATGGTCCGATGACGAACCGCCTCAGTGAATCCCCCGAATCATTCCTGCCGCTTACGCCGGTCGCGTTCGAAATCCTGCTGGCCCTCGCTGAAGGCGAGCGGCATGGATACGAGGTCATGATCGAAATCGAACGGCGCTCGGCTGGGAGGATCAGCCCCAATCCCGGCACGTTGTACCGGGCGATCGACCGACTGGTGCAGGAAGGGCTGTTGACGTCCGCGGTTCGATCGGTGGAGGGCGAAACCCGGCGGGTCTTTTCCCTCTCCCCGCTCGGGAGAGCTGTCGCGGCAGCCGAAGCGGCGCGGCTGTCGGATCAGGTCCTGGCGGCCCGGAGTCTTCGCCTGTTCAAACGAAGCGGCGCATGAGTGGCCGCGACGCGATCATCAGCGCGGCGACGAGGCTTTTTCGCGTCTGCGTCCGCCTTTACCCGCGCCGGTTCCGCATCGAGTACGGCGCCGAGATGGAAGCGCTGTTCCGGGACCGGATGCTCCGCGCGAGCCGCGCGGGTTCAGCGACGCCTTTGATTTGGACGCTGCTCAGCGCATTTCAGGACCTTCTGACAGGAGCCGTCGCGGAACGTATCCCCGCCCGGCGCACCGCCCGAGGACATGCCATGTTTTCTCCACGTTCGCTCCAGGGATTCCTCGCCGGCTGGCCGATGGACCTGAAACTCGGCGGCCGGATGCTGGTGAAGTATCCCGGGTTGACCATCGTCGGCGGCATCGCAATGGCGTTCGGGATCTGCGTAGGCCTCGCGATCTTTCAGGTGCTGAGTCTCTTCACGAACCCCACGCTTCCGCTGCCCCAGGGCGCGCGCCTGGTCGAGATTCGCGCCATGGACGTGGCGGTGAACGACGAAGAGGAAAAGATTCTCCACGACTTTCTCGAATGGGAGTCGTCGCTGCGCTCGGTGACCGACATCGGCGCCTGGCGCGACTCGAGCCGAAATCTCGTTGTCGCTGCCGGCGATGCGCGTCCTGTCAACGTCGCCGAGATGAGCGTCTCGGGATTCCGGGTGGCGGACGGCGAGCCGCTCATGGGCCGGGTGCTGGTCGAAGCCGACGCACAACCCGCGGCGCCTGCCGTGGCGGTCATTGGTTACGACGTGTGGCGCACACGGTTTGGCAGCGATCCAAACGTGCTCGGACGCGACGTGCAGTTCGGCAACGAGCACGCCACGGTGGTCGGGGTCATGCGTGAGGGCTTCGCGTTTCCGGTCTCGCACGACGTGTGGCTGCCGCTCAAGACCGCTGTTCTCGATCGCAAGCCGCGCTCCGGCCCCGCGATTACCGTCTTTGCCCTGCTCGCCCCCGGCGAAACCATCCAAACGGTGCAAGCGGAGCTGACGACGGCCGGCCGGCGCGCCGCGACGGAGTTCCCCGCCACGCATCAGCAGCTCGAGCCCCGCGTCAGGCCCTACGCGATGATGGTCGCGCCCGATGGCCCCGACGAGACGGCGATCATGTACTCGATCTACTTTTTCGTCGTCCTGCTGCTCATCCTGATCTGCGGCAACGTCGGCCTGCTGCTGTTTGCGCGCGCGGCATCGCGTGAAGCCGATCTCGTGGTCCGCACCGCACTCGGGGCGAGCCGCGGCCGCATCGTGTCGCAGATGTTCGCTGAAGCGCTGGTCCTTGGCGGTGTCGCGGCGATTGTGGGCGTCGCCGCTGCCGACTTTGCGCTTCGCACCTGGGGGATGGCGTTTCTCGAGATCAACCTGGGCCGCCTTCCCTTTTGGTTCGATCTCAGCCTGTCCCCGCGCGCCTTCGCCGTCGCGATCGTGCTGACGGTGGCGGCCGCCGCCATCGCCGGCATCATGCCGGCGCTGAAGATCACGCGAGGCATGAGCCATCGGCTCAAGCAGACCACAGCCGGCAGCGGCGGCCTGCAGTTCGGCGGCGTATGGACCGTGGTGATCGTGGCGCAAGTCGCGGCCACGGTGATTTTCCCTGCGGCTGTTTACTGGGAACAGTCTCAGTTGCGCCGCGTCGAGGACTTCGATGCCGGGTTCGCAGACGAGCACTACCTGGCCGTGCAAATCGAACGGGATGAGCCGGTCGATGGCAGCGCGAACGGCGCCGCCGCCACATTCGAGCGCAACGCTCGGCTGGTCGGTACGCTCGAAGAGCTTCGCCAGAGGGTGGCCGCCCAGCCGGGTGTTGGTGGCGTGACGTTCACCGAGCGCGTCCCGACGACGAATCGCCCGCAGAAAATCATCGAAATGGGCTACGACCTCGACGGAGCGTCAGCGAAGGGGGACCCTGCCTTGCGCCTGGCGACGGTCGCGGCGGTCGATCCTTCGTACTTCGCGGTAGTGGAGGCGCCGCTTCTTGCCGGCCGCGGTTTCACGCTCGCAGACGCCGCCCCCGGTACGCGCGTGGCGATCGTCGATCAGGGCTTCGTCGACCAGGTCCTGCAGGGCCGCAATGCGGTGGGTCAGCAGGTGCGCTTCCGCTACCCGGGGCCGTCCTCACGACGCTGGGCGCCGGGCAACCCGGCCGATCCCGCGGGACCGGGTGACTGGTACGAAGTGGTCGGCGTGGTGCGCGAACTCGGCGTCGGAGCGCCGACGGATCCCGGGCGCGCCGCGGGTTTCTACGTTCCAGGCACGCCGGATCTGTTCGATGAGGTCCACATGATGGTGCTCGTGCGCGGCGGCGATCCGATGACACTCGTGCCGCAGGTGCGCGACGCGGCCACGGCCGTTGATCCCTCCTTGCGGCTCGTCGGTGTGCAGCGCGTCAACGAGGCCAACAATGACATCCGATGGTTGATGGGATTGTGGCAGCGCATCACGGTCGTGTTGTCCAGCGTCGCTCTCCTATTGTCGCTAGCCGGGATCTACGCCGTCTTGTCGTTTACCGTCGCCCGGCGAACGCGTGAGATCGGCGTCCGCGTCGCCCTCGGCGCCAACCGCCGGCGCGTCGTCGTCGCCATCTTCCGCCGTCCGCTGCTGCAAGTGACGGCCGGCATCGTCGTCGGCACCGCGATCGTTTTCACCGTGGCCTCGTTGATCAAATACACGGAGTTCCCGGGTTCGGAGACCGACCTCACCCTCCAGGGCATGGCCATGATCATTGGCTACGGGATTGTCATGCTGGGCGTCTGCATGCTCGGTTGCGTGGTGCCGACACGCCGCGCGCTCAGCATCGAACCGACGATCGCGTTACGAACGGAATAGCTGCCGCAGACCGCAGCTAATGTATCCTGCCAGGGAGCGGCGAGAGCCGCCTTCTAGCTCAAGGAGAAGTCATGGTGCGCAATCTCGCAGTCGCTCTCGGACAGGCCGCACTTCTGGTTGTTTTCATTCCAGCCTCTAACCCGGCAGCTCAAGCTCAGTTTGGCACTTCAAAGGAAGCCAGGGCCATGTTGGAGAAAGCCGTGACGGCGTTGAAAGAGAACAAGGCGAAAGCTATCGAGATGTTCAACAAGGGCGAGGGCGGCTTCAAGGACCGTGATCTCTACGTGTTCTGCGCCAACGCGTCAGACGGCGTTCTCACAGCACATCCCCACCTGAAGGGTGAACACTTGCAGGACATCGAAGGCAAGAAGGGGTACCCGCTCGGGAAAGAGATTATGCAGAACGCCACTGAAGGAAAGATCAGCGAGGTGACCTATTGGTGGCCGCGCCCCGGCTCGGACAAGCCGCTCGAGAAACGCACCTTCTATACGAAGGTTGTGGGTCAAAACTGCGGCGTCGGTTTCTACAAGGAATGACAACGTAAACGGTAAACGCCGGCACGTCGATCATGACCCTGGTGTCACTCTCTGCAGTTGAGGTAGTTTCCAGACCAACGTGCGCCGCGGCTGAAGTGATGTGGCAGTCATGTACAGGTTGATGTAGAATGCGCCGCGTGACGGTCAGCATGTCACGCACGACCCGCACCACGGGTAAGGCAGCCGCGGTCACTGTCGGCTTGTTTCTGGCTGGTTGCACCTCCCCCTCTTTACCTCCTGCGCCATCCCCAATACCGCAGTCGCCCGCGGCGCCCACGACGCCCGCGCCAGTACCGCGGCCGACGAACCCGTCTAGCGCCCTGGTGACGATCGAGAAACCGTTCGCCATCATTTCCCAGGATGGTGCGAGGTTCGGATATGGCGTGCGCTTCTTGCTCCGCGAAACTGGCGGCAGGAGCGGCGCGACGATCGACCGCATTGTCGTCTACGGACCGTCAGGGTCCGACGAGACCAACCCCGGGTGCTGGCGAGATTCGCTGCGTGTACCACCAGAGGGCGAACTGGACACCTTCTATACCGATGCCGGAGCCGCGTGGCTCAGCTACTGCGGTCCTGGTTCCGGTGGTCACACGACGGCGCCCGTACTGCACATCATGGTGACTTTCAGAGACGACAACGGCGTCGTTGGTTCAGTTGACGCTCCGATTCCAACCTTGCGCTAATCGCGATTCCGGTGCAGACCGTGGCGAATCAGTTCTTCGTGACTTGATACTGCTGATGAACATTTGACCGTTGGGACTTGCCTGCCCTTGCAGTGCGAACGGAGGGATCCAGCCTGCCATCCGGTCTTCCAGATACGAGTAGAACGGATTGCAGGTGAGGCGCATCAGCGTATCCGACGGCACCGTCAGCACCGCGCGTTCGCCGCGCGGGCTCAATAAGCCCGAGGCGAATCGTTGCTGGCTGGGGTCCGATCTCCTCGCGGCCATACACGGGGTCCGACATCGGGAACGGAATGGCGACGTGCGACAGGGAATAGACGTCGCGCGGCCACGACAGCCCCAGCGGGCGCGTCATCACCGTCGTCGCACTCGGTGCGGCAGTGCGTTCGACGACGTCGAGCGAGGACGGTATCGGCGTTGGTGATCAGCGTGCGCCGATACTTGCGCGGCGTCTCGCTGGCCAGCTGCGTGACCAACGCCGCGTCCGCCGGCTGGATGAACGGGACGAGTCCTGATGAACGATTGATGTCGAACAGCACCAGCTCCGAACGTTGGTCCGCGATGACATCGTAGAGCGCATGCACGATCGCCGGCGTGCTGACGGTGGCATCGACGAGCGAGTGGAAGGTCAGCATCGGCGGCAGCTCGCCGCCGCGTCCGGCTTCCGCCAGCCGCGCGATCTGCGCCTGCATCGTCGTCGTAAGCCGCCAGGTCTGCAGACCGGCGTTGGCCGGGAACGAGTTGTACTTGAACGGGTTGTATTCGGGGTAGATATCGAGCCAGCGCGCCTTCTCGAACGCCGGCAATGGACCGAGCAGGCTGATCACTCGCGCGAGCCAGGCAAAGCGCGTGACCCCGATCATCGGCGACAGCAACACGATACGATCCGCCTTCGGATCGCCCGATCCCTCGACCACGTCGAGCGCGTACTTGAGCACTTGCGCGCCGCCGTTCGAATAGCCGACCAGCAGCAGCGGCGGGCCTGTCCCGATCCGCGTACGAATCTCGCGCGCCGCAACCCGCACCGCCGCCAGCCAGTCCTCCCAGGTGACGTCGATCAGGCCGGCCGGTACGGTGCCGTGTCCGGGTACACGGAGCACCACCACGTAGTAGCCGCGCTCGCGCAGGGCCTGCCCGATACTGCGCAAGGCTATAGGGGCCGTCGGTGAGACCATGGACCAGCAGCGCGCCGCCGACAGGCTTTCCCTCCGGCGCGAGAATTTGCGTCCGGTTCCAGTCCACCCCGAAACGCGATGAATGCGAGGGTCCGTCACGGTTGTAGCGATTGGCCGTGAGCTTCCAGGCAGGGTCGAGGGTGTCCTCGATCCGTTCGCGGACGGTCCGGAACGCTGTTTCTTCGATCGCCAGGTAGTCGGCGAGCGTGGAGGCGTTCGTCAGCGTCCGGGTGCCGGCTTCGGGAGGAGCGATGCGGTGCCACGGCTGGAGGTCGGGTAGGCGCCGCGTCGCGTCGAGTGCCCCACCGATAACGATCGTGGCGAACACAAGGGCGGCGGACCAGATGAGACGCAGGCTCCATCGCCGAACGAATGCGCCGCGAGAATGTGCTGCCATCTGACTCGGGAGCATAACAGCACCACGCGTGCCACCCCGCCGCGGGATCCTCATTCGACGACAATGAGAGTCAATGTGCGGGATCGCGGGGTTCGTGAACATGGATGGCGCACCGGCCGACGCCGGCGTGCTCGGGGCGATGACGGACATGATCCGTCATCGCGGGCCCGACGATCGCGGCACACTCTGCCTGTCGCTGCGCGGCGGCGTTCCTGACACCGCGCTTGGATTCCAACGGCTGAAAGTCCTCGACCTTTCCGAGCGCGGACACCAGCCGATGATCAGCCCCGACGGCTCGACCTCGCTGCTCTTCAACGGCGAGATCTACGACGCTTTCGACCACAAGGCCGAGCTCGAGCGCGACGGCTACCGGTTCCGCACCGGCACCGATACCGAGGTGGTCCTCGCGCTCTACGCGCGACTGGGGCTCGAGCGGATGCTCGAACGTCTCAATGGCATGTTTGCCATCGTGATCGCGGATACGCGTCGCGGCGCCGTGCATTTGCTCCGCGATCGTGTCGGCATCAAGCCGCTGTACTGGGCGCAGCGCGGAACGACAGTGCTGTTTGCGTCAGAGGCGAAGGCGTTCCTGGCGCATCCGTCGTTCTGCGCCGAGATCGATCCGACCGAGGTCGACGAACTGCTCGCGTTCCGCTATGTGGCCGGCCCAGCCTCGCTGCTCAAGGGCGTGCGCCAGGTCCAGCCAGGCCATCGCCTCACGATCACGCCGGGTGGTGTCACCGAGGCGCGCTACTGGAGCATCCCCGATCACCCCGAGAAGCTGGGCCTGTCACAGGAAGAGGCGGTCGATCGCCTCGGTCATCTGCTCGGCTGCAGCGTGCACGCGCAGTTGCGGAGCGACGTGAACGTCGGGTGCCAGTTGTCCGGTGGCGTCGACTCGTCACTGGTCACGGTGCTGGCGCGACCACATCATCGTGCCGATCTGAACGCGTTCTCCATCATCTTCGATCAACCGAAGTTCTCGGAGGAGCGATGGATCCTGGAGGCCGCGGCCGCGGCCGACGCCGTCAGCCATCGGTTCGTTTTCGATGAGCACGCCTTCATGGGCGCAGTGGACGCCGCCAGCTGGCACATGGATCAGCCGATCAGCCATCCCAATTCGCTCGCCCTGTGGCTGCTGGCTCAGCGTTCGCGCCCGCATGCCACGGTGCTGCTGAGCGGCGAAGGTGCCGACGAACTATTCGGCGGTTACGCGCGCGCCCTTGACGCACAGACGCCGGCTCATGATGCGCGCCAACCGGCTGTGAAGGACCCGGTCGACGCATTCATTCGAGCGTCACAGTTCCATTCGGAAGCCCGCCTCATGAAGCTGCGACCCACGGCCAATCTGCAACCGGCGCTCGACAAGCGCCGGGCCCTGTTTGAGGAGGGGCACGCCGACCATCTCTCGAATTGTCTGAAGTACGACATGCGGACGCATCTCGTCGACTTGCTGGTGCGGCAGGACAAGATGACGATGGCGCATGGCGTCGAGAACCGGGTGCCTTTCCTCGATCGGCATGTGATCGAGTTCGCCCGGGCCCTGCCAGGCGAACACCTGGTGCGGCCATCGTCACCGACCGGTGTGCGAGGCACCAAGATCGTGGTCAAAGAACTCGCACGCCGCAGCTTCAACGAGGCGTTCGTCAACCGCCGCAAGTCGGCCTTCAATCTACCGCTGGGGCAGTACTTCCGGAGCAGGCCGTTCGTTACGTTGATGGAAGACCGCCTCCTGCCAGGCATGGCGGCGCGCGGGCTGGTCGACGTCAACGTCGTTCGCCGCTGGTGGCGCCGTGCCCTGTCGGCGCCGTCCACGACCGAGGGATTCTGGATCCCGGTGGCGCTCGAGTTGTGGGCGCAGCAATTCATCGACGGAGGCGGACGGCCAAGCTGAATTGAGTGTCGTGCCTGCCAGTGTTTTTTCTGTGTTTCTTCTGTGGCCCGGTGTTTCTTGTGTGGCGCTAAGCTGCCTCAACGCCGGGCGCAACCTGGGCTCCAGCTGCCGGTGCGGGCAGCCGCGGCATCTCCATCAGGCCGCCGAAGTAGGTGCGCATCTCAATCAGCTGCGACGCCACCAGCGTCGCACCAGACTCCCTCAAAACGGCGGCACTGTCGTCCGCCAGCGCCGGGGGGCCCCAGCGCCCCACCAGGATCCGCACCTCGGGCAGCGCCGCATGGAGCCTGCGGACGAGATACCGCGTCTTTGATGCCGGGCTCGGCGGGAGATCCGCCACACATATCACTGTGTAGCCTCGGTCCCGGACGAATGCCACCAGCTCGATCGGCTGCATGCGCGTGGAGGTGATCTCCACGGTGATCGGCAGATCGGCCACGACATGCGCGAGCATCACGAGGGCGAGTTCGTCGGCGAGACCGTTCGCCGCGTAACCCATCACGCGCAGAGACTCCCGCGGCGGTGGCGCGTCGTGCTCGACAACCGCAACGGCATTGGGATGCAGCTCCTGGATGAAGGTCGCCGCATCCGACAACAGCTCGCGCGTCGCATCGATCACGGCCAGTTCTTCCTCGGCCGACAGCCGCTTCTCCATCCGGTCACGTTCCGCATAATTCAGTGCCGGCAGGAGCAATGCGTCGTAGACGAGGTGTGGCGGCTCGGTCTTGATATAGCGTTCGATCAGGTCGGCGGCTTCGCTTTGATCACGCGCCAGCAAGCGCTGGTAATAGCCGTAGTCGGGCGGCAATGCCGGAGTGTCGGCCATCAGCACCCCCACGAACTGGAGCCCCGGCACATGCTTCCCGAGCACCACGAGACAGACCGTCAGCGGCGTTGCCATGAGCAGGCCGAGCGGCCCCCACAGCCACGTCCAGAACGCCACCGAGATCAGCAGAGCCACCTGCGACACACCCGCGGCGCCAGCGTAAAGGACCGTCTCGAGAACAAGATTCGTAAAGAGCTCGAGCGCGACGAACAGGCCCAGCACCGACAGCGGTCCCATCCATCCCTCGAGTGCAGCCAGGCTGATCACGATCGGCGCCCCAGCACCGAGCACTGGGCCGAGGTACGGCACGAAGCGAAGCACCGCACCGAGTGCGGCCCACACGAGCGCGTATGGCACGCCGAGCAGGTAAAGGCCGACCCCGGCGACGATCCCATACACAACGTTGACCAGCGTCTGCATCAGCAGCTGTCGACTGACGCGCGTCCCCGCCTCGTCGAACGCTTTCGTCGTCGTGGTGAGACGGCCGTGCCCGAAGAGGCCGATCAGCCGGTCCCGGAGGTCGCGGCGTTCCAGTAACATGAAGATGACCAGCACCACCACCAGGGCGGCTGTCCCGAGAGGACCGATGATCGGGCTCAGCCACGTGAAGCCGGGAAACCCGGGCACCTGCTCGGAGGTCACCACCACCGGTCTCGATACGGTTCCCCGCGGGGTTTCACTCTTCTCGAGGTCGGTCTTGATCTCGTCGATCGTCTCCTGCAGCTTCTCGACTGAGCCTCCCTTCCCTGCGCCCCGCACGTCCGAGATCTTCGCGAGGATGTTTGCGCGGTACGTTGGCAGGTCGTCCGTGAGGTGATTCAACTGACGGACGAGTCCCCATCCGGCGAGCCCACCGAGCAGGAACACTAGGCTCACCGCCATGAGAACAGCGGGGACGCGCCCGATCCAGCGCTCGAGCCAGGTGACGGGCGGCGTGAGGACAAACGTGAGCAGGATGGCGAGGGCGACGGGGATGAAGACGGCCTGCGCCCAGTAAAGGACGACCACGACGAGCACGCACCCGGCAAAGGTGACCCACGACTTCAACGTCTGCGAGCTGTCGTCCATATAACCTTGACTCCGGACGACGCGAATGGAGGCGGTGCGTCATGCTCAGATCGACGATCGCGTCCAAGTCGAGCTGATAGTGAACCCAGCATACGGGATCGAGGGGGCCACGTCGAACCGAAGCGCTTCAGAGTGCGAATCGTGTATCCTTCGCCTCGGCATAGAAGGTGACGGTTGCGAACATCCGAGACGCCGTCAATGCCATATCGCATCCCGCGTCGACACTTCCTGCTGCAGAGTGGTCGAGCAGTGCTCGGGGCTTCACTCCTCCCGATCGCGGGCTGTTCCAAGTCGGGCCTCTCGACGACGGATCCAGAAGCGCAGGTTCCAGCCACTCTGACAAACGAGCTGGAAGCGCAAGTTCCGTCCCTGTTAGCTGCGGCTCGCGTGCCGGGCTTGTCGATAGCCCTCGTCCGCAATGGGCAGGTGGCGTGGGCTCGAGGTTTTGGCGTGAAGAACAGCAGCGCGAACGCCGCGGTCGACGCCAATACGCTGTTCGAAGCCGGTTCGGTCAGCAAGACCGTGTTCGCCTATGCGGTGATGAAGCTGTCCGAGAAAAGGATCCTGGATCTCGATCGCCCCCTCACCAACTACGTGTCGGAGCGATGGATCACCGACGATCCGCGGTTCACGCAAATCACGGCGCGCCATGTGCTGTCGCATACGAGCGGGCTGCAGAATTGGCGCTCGGTAAAGGAACCTCTGCGTATGCATTTCGATCCAGGAGCGAAGTGGCTGTATTCCGGCGAGGGATATAGCTACCTGCAACTGGTCGTCGCCCATCTCACGGGACGCGTCACCCAATCCTGCGAGAAGCTGTTCGACGGCATCACCGTCTGTGCGACCGAGATTGATGCCTACCTCAAAACGAGTCTGCTCAGACCGTTCGGGATGCCGACGAGCGGGTACGTGTGGGAAAGGCCTTCAGAAAACACGGCTGATGCGCACGGTCGGGACGGAAACCAATCGACAGACCGGGAGCAACGCCGATCATGGCGGCGCGATACGGGGCGGCCGGCGGTCTCCTAACGACCGCCACCGAGTACGCCAGGTTTCTTATCGAGATTCTCGAGCCCAAGCCGAGCGATGCGTTTCGTCTGACTGAGAGGAGCCGTTCCGAGATGCTTCGTGCCCAGGTAAAAGTGGATGACGCTTCATCGTGGGCGCTCGGCTGGCAGATTCTGCATGAGAAGAAAGGCAATCTGCTGTCGCATGGCGGTGACAATCCTGGATTCAAAGCGTTCGTGCTGGCATCGGTCGAACGCAAGGCGGGATACGTCATCCTGACCAATGGTGACAACGGCAACGAGGTCATCGGCAAGCTGGCCAATGGAGACACACCGCTGAACCTGTTCGTGACCGGCTGACGAAATTCACGCCCGCTCGACGAGTGAAACTCGGTCGGCTGACTCGCGTACCAGCCGGTGAGAGGAAGTTACTTAGACGGGCGCGTGCGCGCTGCCTGCCGACCGGTCATGCGATCGATTCGAATACGGTAGATCACGACGGCGCTCGGTGTCCCCGACTCCGTCTTGCCGGCCGCCGGGAACCACCACTCAGACCGCCCCTCGAAGAGAATCCGTGCCCGGCGTCGAGCGTCGATATCGTCCGACGAGTCTGTCAGCTCCTCATAGCCACCGAAGATGAGCACGGTAGTCCAGTGATCCTTGTCGGCAATGTCATCGACTTCAACGCACACCCGCGGGTTCTCGCGCATCCAGTCGATCTTCTGACCGATCGCGGAGAACGAGTACAGGCACTTCCGCTCGGCATCGAACGAGAAATGGATTGGGACGATGTAAGGCTGATCGTGGCGGGCGCAGGCAATGCCGTCCAAGTTCTGATCGCTGGAGCAGTGCGGCGCACTCCCCTTCGCTCAGGCTACCGATGCGCATTGGACAAACTAGCACACCACCGGGCGTTCTCGCGCGCATCGCAAAGCGGGCGTACAGGCGAAGGCCGCCGGTCGCCCGGCGGCCCATAGCCTTCCCCGTCTACTTGATCGAGAACGGAAGCGGAGCAGAGATCGGATTGGGCGTCACACCTGTGACAAGGGCGCCGGCGCAGGAAGCGCCCGCCTCGGTCAATGCCGCACCGAATCCGCTGAAGATCCCCGACACAGGAAGATCCGTTGCCGGCAATCCGTTGTTGAGGCTCATGTGCACGGTCGCGAGGTATGTCGAGCCCCCGGGCACCGAGACGTTCTGAAGACAGAGATTCTGGCCTTGACCCGTCCCCAGCCCGAACGCCCCGAGGTTGAAGGTCGAGGGATCAACCTCACCGTCGGTCGAGAACGTAAACACGGCGTTGCCCGGATTGTTGGCCGGATGCGTCGAGAACCAGGAGTCCAGGGTCACGCGGAGATCGAAGGACTCACTGACGGCGCAGGTGTTGACCACCATGACGTTCTGCGACAGGGAGCCGTAGGGATTGGTCGACGTGACCTTGCCCCGGCTGTTGACATTCACTTCCGTCGTGGTCAGCGTGTTGGCCAACGATGCGTCGGTGATGAAGTCGTAGACCTTCAAGCACGCGGTGGGATGCACCAGCCTGATCTTGACCAGGACGTCAGTGGTTGTTTTCAGATGCTGGTCATCGGCCTGCAGTTGCAGTTTGCCGACGATCACGTCGCCATCGTCATCCAGATCGGGATCGTTGGCCACATCAGGAGAGATGCTCACGGTCACGAGCATGGAACTGGCCCAGCCGATCCCCGAGACTGAGACCGGCGAGTTCGCCGGCGTCAGCACGACCTTGTCGGCGCCGTTCTGCGAGACTGACAGGAGTGTCGGATACGAGGGCGTCCGCCCACTCGTGAAGACATCGCTCAGATTCAACTGAAACGCGGCAAACGCGCCGGCGGGGAACGATGTCCCGACGACGGTGTAATCGAGATGGATGGTCCCGACCGCGTACGTGCCTGGGGTATAACCCTGGCCGTTCTCGGTCATCACCGGTACCTGCTGCTGCCCTGCCGGGATCGTCACACCGGCGCGAACGGCATCGGCAAACGCGTTACACTGTCAGCAATCCACTCAACACGAGAAAACTGCACACGCGCAGTTGGCGGCCTGAACTAATCATTTCTGTGCTCCCTTAACCGAATTAAGCCGGGGTTACCGGGTAACTCAGCAACGGGAGGGCCAGCTCTGGCGGCACTCAGAAACGCGTGAATTTCAACGGAATTTCAACGGGTTGGATGCAGAAGTGTGCAACCCCCGCTCGGCATGAATCTGCCGGCAACGGGCATTGTTCTGACCTCGGCCAGAGTTCGTGCGCTAATACACAACCACCTGGTAGCCGTTACTCACGCGCTTGTAGTAAGTCGGCCCGCACTGATGCACGGACGCCCCCTGCATCACCACGGCCGTGCATCCGCCAGGCAACGTGGTGATGACCACACCGGCCGGCGCGTTGACGACTTGGTAGGAGACTTCGCCGCCGTAGTACACCTGCTCGTAATAGGCGCCGTCGGCGTACATGTAGTTGGTGCCGCTCGAGACGACCGTGACTGATGTCGTCGGCGGCCGGGCAAGCATCGTCCCCACCGCGATGCCAGTGGCGACGCCCGCGGCCACCTTCCACCCTTCATACGACTCGTATCGTTCGCCGGCTACGACCCCGCCGTACCGTCCGACGCCGGCGACTCCTTCTTCGCCCACTGCCACGGCGCCGCGCCGCCCCACCGCCACTGCGCCTTCCTCACCGGCAACGACGGCGCCGCCACGGTAGCCGGCGCCCGTGTTCACGTTCACGTCACGGTTCACGTTGACGTTGTTGTTCACGTTGACGTTGTTGTTCCGGTTGACGTTGGTGTTCTGGTTGACGTTGGTGTTGCGGTTCGTGTTGGTGTTGGTGTTCCGGTTCGTGTTGGTGTTGCGGTCCTGGCTCGCGCTGCGACTGGCGCCGCTCGAGCTGGTGCTGCGTGACTGGCGTGCCGAGCCGCCACCCTGGCGTTGACCGGCCGAGATCTCGACCGTCGACATCATCACGACCGCTGCGAGCCCGAGGGTTCCGAGATGAAGAGTGGTGCGCCGCCGCGGCTGGGATACTGGATATCTGAACATGATGGGCTCCTCTACGATCACGGGGTCTTCTTGACGGGATTGGCCGCAGCAGGCGCGGACGCGTCGGTGGCCGGGTCGGGAGCCTCGACCGTCGCGTGACGCATCACCTTGATCCGCGTGAAGCCCTCCGGCACCTTCGGCGTGAAGGTGTCGTCGGAGATCTGCGGTGACGTGTTGAGGTTGCTGTAGGTCACGAGCGTCGAGGGTGCGCCCGGCGCGGTCTTGTGGGTGATCTTGAACTGGCAGGGCATATGTTTGTCGTTGAGCCACAGCTCCCAATCGACAACGGCTTGCCGGTATACGAGATGATCGCAGCTGCGATCGCCGACCTTCTGCACGTCCACCCAGCCGCCGACGGTATCCTTTGTCATCAACGCGTCGTAGGGTGAGCTGTACAGCAGGTCAGCCGACGGCAGTGGCGCCGCGTACTCGGCGGCCAGAAAGTCGAGAGCTTCGTCGAGGGTGCCCGGCATCGGGCCACGGGCCCAAACCTTGGCTTTCGCCGACACCAGCGTCAGCTGCTTCCCGTCATACCAGGCGGCGGTATCCCCCGAGTCGCCAGATCCCCTGATGGTGGCCGCGTTGGGCCGCCGGATCACGACTTCGCGCTTGAGCTGTTTCGTGGTCTTCGCGCCGCCTTTGGCCACCTCGCGGCGCTCGTCGCTGGTATACGAGAACGCCTGCAGACCCGACAGGTTCTTGCTCATCTCCCGGATCATCGCGTCACCTTTGGCCGCGGCGGCTTCGGGCGTGAGCTTTTCTGGCGCTCGATTGCAGCCACCTGCGACGACCAGAACGCAGGTGCCAAGAACCATCACCATCTGTTTAGCAACGAGCATGATCGACTCCTCGTCCATTTGTCCCGCGCCGACCTGGGCCTCGCGCTCCCACCGGGTGTGACGCATTCACGAAATACCGTGGCGCCTCGAGACGTCGACGCACCCCGCACTGCCAGCCTCGCCGGGGGCAACCCGTCGCGATTCAGTCGTTTAGGACCATCGAACCAATGGAACGTCGGGCGCCGACCCTGCTAATCGAAGCAAGTCTCGATCCCGGGTGTCGACGCATCCAAACTCGCGCTAAGATAGCCGCCGTGCCGATCACACTCATTCTGCTCAGCCTGATCGTCGCTCTACAATCGGCTCCCCAGGGCTTCAAGCCGGAAGTGGGCCAGCAAGGGAAAGACTCTGTGTGGGTGCCGACATCACCGGCGCTCGCAGAGAAGATGCTCGACATGGCGAAGGTGACCGCCGCGGACTATGTCATCGATCTCGGATCCGGGGACGGCCGGATGGTGATCGCCGCCGCCAAACGGGGCGCTCGTGCCCTCGGCGTCGAGTTCAATCCCGAGATGGTCAAACTGGCGCAGCAGCGTGCGGCTGAAGCCGGCGTGGCCGATCGCGCCACCTTCGTGCAAGGGGACATGTTCGAAGCGGACATCTCGAAGGCCACCGTGCTGGCGCTGTTCCTGATGCCCGACAACCTGCGCCGCCTCGAGCCGAAGTTCCGCGCCATGCCCGCCGGGACCCGCATCGTCGTCAACACATTCGGTATTCCCGACTGGACACCTGTCGCGACGGAGGTGGTGACCGAGAACTGCACGAGCTGGTGCACGGCGATGCTCTATCGCGTGCCGCCGCCAGGAAAGTAGGCCTGCAGATCCGAATGAAGCCAGGAAAGGCAGGACTGACGCGGCGCGCATGGCTGCTCGGCGCGACCGCCGGATTAGGGGCGCTCGCCGGCCGTCAGTGTCTGTTGCCCACCAGCCACCCGGGCCCGCTGTTCCCGGATCCGCGGGCGGCCGGCGGCGCGGGTGTTCTTGACGACGCCAGCCAACTCTGTCCAACTCCGGTCGCCTCGCACGTCGTGATCAGCGATGATCCTGGCGCCGGGGCGGTCGAACGCATCCGCACTGCCCTTGCCGAAGCGCGCGCGGCGCGTCGTCCGTTCGTCGCCGGCGCGGCGCGTCATTCGATGGGCGGCCAGAGCCTGGCCCGGGACGGCACGGTCGTGACGATGGACCAGCGCTGGCTCGAAGCGGACCCGGCGCGCAAGATCTATCGCGTCGCGGCCGGAACGCGCTGGTCGACCGTGATCTCCCGCCTCGACGCCGTCGGCTTTTCACCAGCCGTGATGCAGTCCAACAATGACTTCGGTGTCGCCAGCACGTTCTCGGTGAACGCGCACGGCTGGCCGGTGCCCTTCAGCGGCGGCGGGACCACGGTCAGATCGTTGACGATGGTCCTCGCGGACGGATCGGTCGTGCCATGCTCACGCACGGAGAACGCCGATCTGTTCCGTCATGCCATGGGTGGTTACGGACTGTTCGGCGTGATCACCGAGCTGGAGCTCGACATGGTGCCGAACGCCCTTCTCACTCCGCGGTTCGAAGAAATGAGCGGGCTCGAGATCGGCGACCGATTCGCGCAGCGGCTGGCCGCCGACACCACCATCCAGATGGCCTACGGCCGCATGGACGTGTCGCTCGACCGCTTCTTCGACCGGGCGGTGCTGATTACCTATACGCCGACTGCCGACCAGGGCGACATCCCCGCGGCATCCGGATCCGGATTCAAGAGCCATGCTTCGCGATATCTCTTCCGCGCCCAGGTAGAGTCCGACCGGGCCAAGCGTTTTCGCTGGTGGACCGAGGCCGGACTCGGTCCGCGGATCGCGGGTGATGCCACGCGCAACACCCTGATGAACGAACCGGTGATCACGCTCGACGACCGTGATCCGTTTCGCACCGACATCCTCCACGAATACTTCGTCGCGCCGGCGCGGTTCGCCGAGTTCGTGAAGGCGTGCCAGGCGGTGATCCCGGCGTCGTACCAGCAGCTCCTCAACATCACGCTCCGCTACGTCAACACCGACCATGACAGCGTGCTGGCCTATGCGCCGGAGCCGCGCATTGCCGCGGTGCTCTTGTTCTCGCAGGAGAAGACCGTCCGCGGCGAGAACGACATGGCCCACATGACGCAGGCGCTGATCGAACGCGTGCTCGACATTGGCGGCACCTACTACCTTCCCTACCGGCCGCATGCGACGCTGGCACAGCTGTCGAGGGGTTATCCGCGCGCCGCGGCATTCGCAGCCAGCAAACGCGCCGCGGATCCCGACCTGCTGTTCCGCAATCACCTGTGGGATGGCTATTTCGCCAGGCTCTGAGAACGAGAGGACAGCTGTGAGCATTCTGCGGCGGATAGCGCTCGTATACATGGTGATCCTGCTGGCGGCAGCATCGCTCAATTACATCCCGGGGCTGACCGACACGGAGGGGAGGGCGTTCGGCGTGTTCGCGCTGGATATTTTCGACGATGCGCTGCATGTCGCGTCGGCGATCTGGGCCGGCACCGCCGCAATGCTGTCGAACCGCGCGGCGCGCACCTTCCTTCGCTACTTCGGTCTGCTCTACCTCACCGATGGCCTGATGGGGCTGGCTGTAGGGTCCGGCTACCTGGATCTCGGCATCATGAACCACGGCGTGCAGCACCTGCCGCTGACGTTCAAGATCCTCGCGAACCTGCCGCACATTGGCGGTGGAGCATTCGCGGTGTATGCCAGCGCGCGTTTCGGCAACGAAGCGCGATGATCCGCAGAGCCTGGCTGCGCCTCTGGCGAGCGCTCACGCTTCGGCGAGTGCTCAAGTGGTCGCTGGCCGGTCTTCTCGTCGCCACGTTGCTGCTGCTGTTACCCGTGGCGTATGTCGAACTCGGGTGCCGCGGCAAGAGCGTGACACCGACCTACCGCCCGCTCATTACTGATGCCGCATTTCGGCGCAGCGAGTCGAACACCTACTTGACCTATCCCGAGTGGCACATCGTCTTCGCCTACGACGGCCTGGCGCAGGCGCTGAAAACCGGCGACGAACACACCTTCGACTATATCGACAGCATTGGGAGCTTCTGGAGCTCCACGTGCGCCCTCACGAGGGTCGCGGGCGAGCACGGCGGCGCGGACTGGGACACGCGGAGCATGATTCACACGATCGGTGTGAGCTTCACGGCGGAGATGGTCGTCAAGGCGGCTTACGAAGAGACGATCGGGCGCTTCACGGCGTGGCTGCGCGGTCCGCTAAAAACCACGCAGGACGCCGTCATCGCCGCGATGGCGGCCGACTACGCCGCGTTTCTGCGGCAGACGCCGTGGTACCAGTATCCGTTCGGCCGCAAGGCCCAGGAGCTCTGGACGCCGCCGGTCGATCAGTTGGTTCGGGGATGGGAGCGACGTCTCGGCATCGGTCTCGAGTTCCAGGCCAAGCGGGCCTATGCGAAGGTCCTGGCTGGGGCGGTCGCCGCAACGGCACCGGCGCAGCTGGTGATCCGCAGCGTCGTCTCGGGTCTCGATGCCGCGGCCCTCGCGCGTATTCAAGGTGTCAAGGTGATTGGCCGGCGCGGTGACGGCCTGGAGATCGAGACCCCGCGCTACGCCCTGTTCACCGCCATCCTCACCGACATCGCGCGTAAGGGCGGGGCGATCCGCGAGATTGCCGGCAACGACGAGGTCATGGTGAGCGTGACGGCGCGCGAGGGTGCGGCCGTGACGATCCCGCATGGGACCGTGATCCTGCGCATGAAGCGTGACGGTATTCCTGGTGAGCGACTGCTGGTTAATGTCAAGATGACGGACCTCGCAGCGTTCCTCAAGGCCTATCCGCGCGGCGACCCCGGCCTCGAACACGTCTTCGATTACTGATCAGGACCTATTGAAGTTCAAACTCCCACACCCATTCATCCTCCTTCTGAGCGGCGTGGCGATTGCCGCCGCACTCACGTGGGTCCTGCCGGCAGGAACATATCAGCGGCGCGCCGATGCGGCCACGGGCCGGAATGTCGTCGTGCCCGGCACGTATGCGCGGATCGCGCCGGCGCCGGTCGGACCGCTCGCCGCCGTCATGGCCGTGCCGCGAGGCATCGTCGCCGGCGCCGACGTGATCCTGACGGTGCTGTTTGTCGGCGGCGCCTTTGCGCTGCTCGACGCGACGGGTGCGCTCGCCCGGCTCGTGGGCGCGCTGGTCGGGCGAACGAGCAATCCTCGGATCATCGTGATGCTGGTCTGTCTCGCGTTTGCCACGCTTGGCGCGCTCGAGAACATGCAGGAAGAGATCATCGCCCTGGTCCCCGTGCTGCTGGTGCTCAGCCGCGGCCTCGGCTTCGGCCCGCTCACGGCGCTCTCGATGAGCGCGGGCTCGGCCGCCGTTGGCGCGGCCTTCGGACCGACCAACCCGTACCAGACCGGCATCGCCCTGCGCTTTTCCGAGATGCCGGCGCTCAGCCAGCCCGGGCTGCGCTTCGGCCTCCTCCTCGCCGCCGTCGCGGTGTGGATCGGGTGGACGGTCGCCACAGCGTCACGCGACCGCTTCACGACTGAGACCGGATCAGTGACCGCTGGACCGGCAACCATGCGCGACGGCGTTCTGCTCGCCGTTGTCCTCGTCCCTTTCATCCCCTATGTCTTCGGCGTGCTGCGCTATGACTGGGGATTCAACGAACTATCCGCGCTGTTCCTTGTCGCCGGCTTCGTCGTCGGGCTCGTCTCGGGGTTGAGCCTCTCTGACACGGCAACCGGATTTCTCAAGGGGATGGAGACGGTGCTTGCCGCGGCGCTCTTCGTCGGCGTCGCCCGCGCGATCAGCGTCGTCCTGACCGACGGCCAGGTGCTCGACACGGTCCTTCATGGGCTGGCGACACCCCTGGGGCAGCTTCCGGGGCTTGCTGCCGCGATGCTGATGGTCCCGACACACGCACTGCTCCACGTGCCCGTTCCCTCGGTCAGCGGCCAGGCGGTGTTGACGATGCCGGTGATGGCGCCGCTCTGTGACCTGCTGGGGATCTCCCGGGATGCCGGGGTGATCGCGTATCAGACCGGGGCGGGCCTGATGGACCTGATCACGCCGACCAACGGTGCGCTGCTGGCGATGCTGCTCGCCGCGGGCGTGCCCTACGGTCGCTGGCTCAAGTTCGCCGTGCCAGGCGCCCTACTTGTCTCACTCGTCGGCCTGGTCGGAATTGCATTGGCAAGTTAATTCGCTGGGTCCTCCACCTGGAACGCGCCTGTAGTCCCACTCGCGTTCAGCCGATACCACGAAGACGAGCATCTCCAGTCCTGCGGCAGCCTGCCGCGAGCGGCTCGTGAACGGAGTTCAGCGATGCGATCAGTTTGCCCGCTTCCGGTATGTCGAACCGTCATTACGCTGCTTGTGCTTGCCGGCATCCTCAGCTCGGCCGCACCCGTCAGTGCCCAGGGGTTCGGTATCGGTGGCCGCGTCGCCTGGCTGAAGACAGATACCGAGGTGGACGTGGATACGCCGCGCCTTTTCGGCGGGCAGGTGCGCATCATGACCGGGCGCATGGGCCTCGAGGTCTCGATGGATCATCGTTCCGAGGAGCTCGAGAACCAAAAGATCACCGAAACGCCGATCCAGGCGTCATTGTTGTTGAAGATGGGCAGTGGCCGCTTCGCGCCCTTCCTGCTCGGCGGACCTGGATGGTATCGCCGCGAGGTAGAGGCACTCGATGATCCCGAGCTCAGCATCCGCACTACCGAATTCGGCTGGCACGCCGGCATTGGCCTGGAGATCCTCGCCAGCAAGCACTTCGGCATTCACGGCGACTACCGCTACACATTCCTCGGCGAGGGCGACGAGGATGATGATGACGACGACGATGACGGTGGCGGACTCATCGGCCGGTTCATTCCCGGGCACCGGGGCTCGATGTGGACGCTGGGCGCCACCATTTACTTCTAGTCGGGCGGCGGCTCAGAATTTCGCTACGATCGCGGTGACGAAGGCGATGTCATTCTTCTTCGTTTCTGGCGTCGGGGGCTTGTTCTTGAACGTGTCGAGGACGTCGAACGACAACTGCACGCGCGGCGTGATCTGCGCGGCAAGGCCCACCGAGACGGCGTAGAGCCCGTCGGCGAAGTCGTCGGCCTTCCACAGGCCGGTGACGGCATGCTTGAACGTCGCCGTCGAGGTCAGTTGGTGCTGCAGTGTTTCGCCGGCCGTCACCGCCATGTCGGTTCGGACGTCCAGGTCGGGATTCTTCTCCCAGACCATGCCAAGGCCCGCATCCACAGCAAACTTGGTGGCCTCGCTCTCGATGATCTTGTAGCCCACACCGGCGGTGGGTGCGACGAGGTAGTCGATCAGCTTGAAGGTGTCGCGAAGATACTCCAGCTGCCCGTAGACGAAGGCGCGAGGCGTCAGCGCGTATTGATCGCGAAACGACAGCGACGTCCGGTTGACTGTCAGTGAGTCATCCTGCTCGCCACGCAGGTAGAGCCCCTTGAACTTCATGACGTTGCGCGTTTTTGGATCGCGGGTGAGATCGAAGGCAAGGTTGAAGTTGAGGGTGTCGCTGTTGCCACTCGTGAGCGACAGACCTGCCCCCGCATCCCCGATCCACGTACCGGGGTCTTCAACAGCCGGCGCCGGCTGCTGCGCCATGACTGGTGATGCCGACAACACCCAGGCGGCTACCATGCCCGCCGCACCGACACGTGCTACACGTCACCCAAAAACGTCTCATGAATCCTCCCGACCAATGCCGCCAATCGTACACTGGCCGGGTGGTGCGCGCCTTTTGCGTGATCGTGCTGCTGGCCGCGCTGGCGGCCGGCGGCGTAGCAGCGCAGGACTTCCCTCTCACCGTCGACGCGCCCGCGTCGCTCGAGCCGGTGGCCACGCGCATTCGCGGATTCGATCGGGGCCGGCTGGCCGAGGCACTGGTACGCGCCGGGCTGTCGCCGCCATTGAATGCGCGCATCACACTCGCGTCTGAAGACGACCCGCGCGCGCTGGCGGCGCCGCCGTGGGTGGCGGCGCAAGCGTTCGGGTTGAGCGAGATCGTCATCTTCCCGGCCCGGATCGGCGCCTACCCTCATGACTCGCTTGAGACAGTGGTCTGGCACGAGGTCGTGCACCTCGCGCTGTCGGCCAGGGCCGGCGGGCGGCCGCTGCCGCGATGGTTTCATGAAGGTGTCGCGATGTCGGTCGAATCGGGCTGGGGCCTCGGCAGCCAGGTCCGGCTCCTGGTGGAGGCGATCGGCGAACCATCGCTGGCGGATCTCAACCGGCTGTTCGCGTCTGACACGCAACCCGACAACGCCACTGCCTATCTGCTGGCGGCCGCGCTCGTCAGCGACGTCCGTCGCACCCACGGCGCCGCCGCGCCCGGCCAGATCGCCGCGAGCGTCGGGCGTGGTACGCCCTTCCGCCAGGCGTTCGCCGGCGCAACCGGCGAAGTGCCCGAGACAGCGGCAGACCGCGCGTGGGCGGGCTACCGGCGCTGGGCCAGCTGGCTTCCGGTACTCACCGGCGGCGGCGTCGTCTGGCTCGCCATTCTGCTGCTGGCGGCCGTCGCCTTCGCGGCCAGCCTGCGGCGCCGCGCCAGGCAGCGCCAGCGGTGGGAGGCAGAAGAAGAGGAAGAGCGGCGTCGCGAAATGCAGCTCGGCGAGCGCGACGCGATCGAGGAGGAGCTGGAACAGTTGAAGGGCAAGGACGATTGAGCGGCAGGATCCGTTGTTACCTGCCGCCATCGGGCGGTCGAGACGCTTCCCACCTTTCGAAATCGGTCACCACATTCTTGACGCTGCTCACCACCCAGGCGAGCACGGCCGCATCGTCCAGAAATCCGAGACCGACGATGAAGTCGGGGATCACGTCGAGCGGCATCACGAAGTAGAGAATCCCGGCAACGATCAGGATCAGGCTCTTTGCCGGCACGTTGCGATACTGGCCGTTGGCGTAGGCGCGCAGGAGTCTGAGCAGGGCCAGCAGCGACTGCCACATGTCCTTGAGGGCACCGGTGGCGCCCACGGCGTCCGCCTTTCCCCTTGCCTCGTGGACCAGATCTTTCAGTTTGTCGGGGTCTTTCAGGTACGTGAACGCCTTGTCCTTCAACCGCGTGAACAATGCACCGCGACTGATCCTGCCGCCAAAACCCTTATCCATCCTGTGGACTCCAAGCCTCCAAAGCTACTTCGCAGGAACAGCCTGCCGCTTCAAATCCTCGAACCAGTTGATGACCACTTCGATCTGCTCGGGAAGCGCCCCTTGTCCTTCTTGTGGGGGGATGGCGGCGATGAGCCGGCCATCCGGCATGACGTCGTAGCCGCGCTGAATCGCGGGACCAGCGAAGAACAATCGACTGACCGGCAGCCGGACGGGCTCACTGAACTCAAAGCCTCGCTCGGTCGACACCTTGGTGGCAAAAAGGGTGCCCCCAAACCCCATGTAATACAACTCCCGGGCGTCCGACGACCACACTGGGAACACGCCGTTTGCGATTCGATACTTCGGCCCCGTCCATGGGAGCGGTGCGACGTAGATCGCGATGACTCCCTTACCCTCCCCCACTGAATAGGCAATCCAGCGGCCGTCCTTCGTCAGACTCGAGTTCAACGATGAGCCGCGCGAGGCGATTTTATCCATGGCTTCGAGTTTCTGCTCCGGCAGGGATAACGACCAGAGCGAAAAGACGGCGGCGGCGGAAGACGTGAAGAAGAGACGGTCCCGCACTCTCGACCAGGCTTCGGGAATATGTGAGGCACCGGGTTGCGGTTTGGTCAGGCGCCGCGCCGTGTCAGTGCCATCGGCGCGCTGCCAGAAGATCCCGAGATCCCCCTCACGATCTGACTGGAAGGCAATCCGCTGACTATCCGGCGTCCAGACCGGGTATCGATTCAGCCCGCCGAATGTCAGCTGGCGGATCGCGCGCGTTCCGGAGAGATCGTAGATCCAGACGTTCGCCGTCGTCGCGTCGCCGGTGGTGACGGCCAGGTGCTTGCCGTCAGGAGACGCGCGGGGGCTCTCGTAGATGAACGACGGCAATTTCAGCTTCTCCTCCTTGCCGGAGCGATCGATGAAGGCGAGCTCGCCGCGTGGAGACGATCCCGAGACAGGTCCGGGAACGTAGACGACCGTGCCATTGGCGGAGATGCTGAACTGTGCGGCACCCGTCTGGCCGCCGTCGGATCGCCTGATCCCCTGCACCATCGTGACCGGCGATCCGGTCGGTGACAGCCGGTCCGTATCGAATCGTGTCGCCATCAGAACCCCGCTCCGAGCATAGAGGAGATGCCCGGTCGGCACGTAGCGCGCGTCGCTGGCATCGTCGATCAGAACGCGACGCTCGCCACTCTTGAGCGACTGCCTGACCACCTTCGACCGGTCCCACTTGTCGATCGCAGTGCTTGTGGCGATTGTAAAGAGAAGTGTGTCTCCATCGGGCAGCAGCTCGGGCCCGTAGGCCTGCTCATCGGGTTTGAGCGTGACCACGGTTTCGGGTGTGCCACCGTCCGCGGGGACTTTGATGATCCCAGCGCTGCCCTGCCCGACGAAGATCAGCGGACCGTGCCAGCTGATGCCGTAGGGACGTGATGCGGCGCAGATTGTCGACGGAGTTCCGCCCTCGACAGGGATTCGCTTCAGGGCCTGCTCAGCGCCGGACCAGAACACGATGGACCGGCCATCAGGCGAGAACCTCGGATTGAGGACGCCTCCCGCCCCGCCCGCACCCTTGATCGGCCGCGCCTCCAGCGATGACAACGGCCGCAGGTGAAGCTGCTGATCAGCAACGTAAACGAGCTGCGTGCCGTCAGGCGAGATGTCGAGCAGTGGACGCCCACTGGCGCTGAAGCGCTGTCCGTCCGGGAGGGGGAAGGTGAATCGGGCAACCGGAGGTGGAACCGGCCGCATCAGCGTCCAGGCCGCGAGAGCTGTCAACCCACTGGCAAGGACAGCGGTCACCAGGATGGGCATCGCGCGTCGCCACACGGGCGTGTCTGTTGCCGGACCCTCGCCGGAGACGACCGGGTGCGGGTCGCCGGCAATGATTTCCAGTTCGGCGCGCACGTCGCCGATCGCCTGCCACCTGCGGCGCGGACTCTTTTCGAGGCATCTTCGGACGAGTGCGGAGACGCGCGGGTTCAGCTTCGGCGGGAGCAGCTCGAGGTCCGGCTCGCGGACCAGGACCGACGCCATCACGTCTGGTGCTGTGTCCCCCGAGAACGGTTGCCGCCCTGTCAACATTTCAAAGAACACCGTGCCGAAGGAAAACACGTCGCTGCGGTGATCGGCTGGCAACCCCTTCGCCTGTTCAGGCGACATGTACGCGGCTGTCCCGAGGATCAGGCCGGCCTGGGAGGCCATCATACTGAGGGTGGGAGAATTGGCGAGCCCCGCGGACGTGGACTCGCTCTCCATGACTTTCGCCAATCCGAAATCAAGAACCTTGATCTCGCCCTCGGCGGTGATCTTCACGTTGGCAGGCTTCAGATCGCGATGGACGACCCCTTTTTCGTGCGCCGCCTCGAGAGCTTCGGCGATCTGGATGGCCGTCGAGAGAGCGGTATCGATCGGCATCGGCCCACGGCGCAGCCGATCTGCGAGCGTCTCACCTTCGATCAGCTCCATGACGAGGAGATGCTGACCGTCGACGTGCTCCATCCCGAAGAGCGCGGCAATGCGCGGGTGGTTCAACGAAGCGAGCATCTTCGCTTCGCGTTCGAAGCGGCCGATGCGCTCACTGTCCGACGCGAAAGCATCGAGGATGACTTTGATCGCGACCGCACGACCGAGCTTTGTGTCCCGGGCCTGGTAGACGGCGCCCATCCCGCCGGCGCCGAGCAATGCGACGATTTCGTAAGAGCCCAGGCGGCTGCCGACTGTGAGGGGCATTCGGGTGCTGCGATTATACGCGCCGCCTCCTACGCGGGTTGTGTATCCCGATTACGACAAAGCTGCGCGGCGTGACTACCCGGAGCGACATCGGCCTCTTAACTAAGGCAATCGCGCCCGGTATCCTTTGGGCACATCCCATGGAGAAGCAATTCAAAGTCACGATCCCGGTTGCGTGCCCCGAGTGTAAGGCGGATAGTGTGATTCTGCAGCTGCTCACCAGCTACGGATCCTATTGCCGATGCGAGGTGTGCGGACACCTGTGGCACCACGATAAGCCGATGGACCAGGACCGGAAAAAATCGGCGACCGCCTAGTCGCCGCCCTCGGCGATCGCTGCGGTGAACGCATCGCACTTGAACGTTCCGACGATAGGCTCCCCAGTCTTTCCTTTCGCATCGATCGTGAACGTTCCGCCCTTGCCGGAGGGCTGGAACTTCACGGTGCCACTGCCCGAGATCTGCCCGCCGCGAACGGTGCTGATGTTCACATCCGACTTTCCGTTCACCGACAGCGAGAACATCTCGGCGGACCCGTCAGCCGGCTTCCAGAACGTGAGCTGAACAGCGCGTCCGTTCTCCTCGTGCCTCGCCATCCATTGCTGCGACGCGATGTTGTAGATTGCCGCGCGGGGTGCGTGCGTGCACTCGCCTGCCGCCTTGGCGCTGTACATCCCCTGCCCGACTTTCAGCGATACCTCCACGGGAACCGTGGCGCGCTTGACCTGGTCTGCATACGTAAGAGTGGACGCGACCGTCACCGCGAGGGCGGCGGCGGAGAGAATGGGCAGGAATAGCGGCTTCACGTTGCTCACTGGGGACCTCCTCGAAAAAGGCGCCCATTATATCGTTCGCTCCGACGCCCGACCGATGCACATCGGCCCGTTTGTCGTTGACAGTGCGGCGAATCTCTCGATAGCATGACGCGTCCATCCTGACAGCTCACGCGGCAGGTCCTTTTGCGATTTGTCGTGTTCGTGCGTACGACGTAGCTCCGTTTCCGACCGATACCGAACGAATGCCCGAGTGGACCACTCCCACGGACCCGGCCCCAGCCCCGGCACCCAAGCCGCTGGCGAGCTGGTACGCGCAGGGGCTCTCGGACGGACTCGGCGACCGGCTGCTGATGTTCGACAACAGCACGGCGCCGTCTCTCGAACTGCTTCGCTTCCGTGCGGAACTCGCCGACATCCCGGGATTCGAAGCCGCGCTGCGCGAACAGGTCCGCCGGCTCGATCAGTTCCGGCACCCAGCCTTCGTCCGCGTTCGAGCGGTCCAGCGCCTGGAGCCCGACGATGACCTGGCGCTGATTTCGAATTGCACGCCGGGTAAGCGGCTGTCGGAGGTGCTTCACCGCGTGCGTGGGCCGGCATTCGCCGCGGCGGTGATCGAGCAGCTCGCACCTGCACTTGTCCTCTTCCAGCAGCACGACACCGGCGTCGCCCACGGCGTTCTCAACCCCGATCGCATCATCGTCTCGCCCGAAGGGCAGTTCACGATCGTCGAACATGTCGTCGGGCCGGCGATCGATACCCTCGGGCTGGATACCGCCCAGCTGAGGGGGTTGGGTATTGCGTTGCCCGCGTCCGGCGAGCCGGCCATGCGCCTCGACGTCACGAACGACTGGTATCAACTCGGCCTGGTCGCGGTGTCGGCACTGCTCGGACGGCCAGTGACCGCGAGTGACTTGCCGCAGCTCGAGCGCCTGTTGGACGGCATGAGCCAATCGGCCGGCCGCGACGGTACCGTTCTGTCGCCATGGATCCGGCAATGGCTCGATCGCGCGCTGCAGATCTCGGGCGCGCGAATCGAGTCGCGCCGCGACGCGCGCGACGCAGTCGACGAGCTGATCGACCGTGAGCGGCACGGCGAGCCGCGACGGATCCAGGGACAGCGTGAGGCCCCTGCCGCGACGGCGGACGTTGAGACGACCGACGCGATCGAAGCCGTCGCCGACCTGCCGCCGCCGCTCGCAGAAGCCAGTCGGCCGGCAGCGATCCCGGCCGCACAGCTCACTGATCCTCCGATCGTAGAAACGGCGGTGGATCCGGAAGCGCTGACCGACTTCGGATCCGAGGCTGCTGCAGGACCGGGTTCGTTCGCCGCTCGAGTGCCAGAACAACGGCCTGCCGGTTCGCGTCCGGAGCCGATGGTCGTCGAGCAGGTATCAGAGCCGCGCAGTCTTCTCGGGCTCCAGGCACCGCGCGCCGCGCGCCCGGATCCGCCTTCACCCGCCACACCGACACCGAGGCAAGAGCCGACGGTGCCCGTCCGGCCGCGTGAACCGATTGCGGCACGGGCGCCGCGGAAACCAGCGTTTCCCCAAACCGCTAAAGCGGCACCGCGACCACAGGTCGTGCGCGATCCAAGTCGGCTGACGCCGCCACGGGTCCAGAGCCAGCCGGCCGCAGCGCCACCGCCGCCCGAAATCATCGAGCGAACGGGGTTCTCGACCTCCGTCGTGGTCGCGCTCCTGCTGGTGATCGCCGTGCAGGCGGGTGTGATTGCGTTGATGGCGCGCGCGCTCTGGTTCGCGCCGCCGCCGGCAATCGCCGTCCAGCAAGACGCCTCGGGCAAGAACGTTCTGGTCAGCAGCAAGCCGGCAGAGTCGACTCCTCTCCGGCTCTCGGCCGCACCGGATTTGAGCTGGGTCAGCGTGACCTCCCCGTCTGTCGCCGGGATCATCGGAGCGAAGGGCGCGAACAGCCGGACCGGCACGATCAAAATTTCCTCGCCGATCGAACTCAAGGTCATCGAGAACTCTCGACAGATTGGATCGGTGCCGGGAGCGGATCTCAAGGTCCAGCCAGGCAAGCACGAGATCGAACTCGTGAACGTGTCGCTCGGCTACCGGCTGAAGCAGTCTGTCGAAATCGAGGCCGGCCAGACCGTCTCGATCCATGTGGCGCCGGCGCAGGGCTGGGTCAACGTCTTTGCAGTGCCGGCGGCGGAAGTGTCGATCGATGGTCAGGCGGTTGGCCGAACACCGCTCGGGCCGCTGCCGCTCGCGCTCGGCGAGCACGTCGTGACGTTCAAGCACCCGACCGGCGCGACGGACCGTCAGCGCGTCACTGTCACCTCAGGGCAAACCATCCGCGTGATCGGCAATCCCCGGCGCTGACGCGGCGGATGGTAGATGGAAGATGGTAGATGGAAAAGGGTCGGACTCGCAGCTACATAGCTAACAGCTGACAGCTGCAGCTACAGCTGAGCTAGCTGAGAGCTACTGCGCAGCGGCCGCAGTCTCGACCCGGACCAGCACCCTGTCGGCGGACGGCTGCGTGGCCCCGCCTGCGGCCTCCACCGTTACAAAGGCGCCCGAGACCCGGGCGGCCGTGGTGAGCGGAACGTCGGTCGCGAGCGTGACACGGCCTTCGGCGTCGGGGACGACGAGTCCGGCGTTCACCGGTCCCCCGCTCGAGACCAGCCAGAGCTGGTAGGTCTTGCCGTCGGCCGCTGCCGGCAGTCGCAAGGCGCTGAAGACCATCCCGCGCGAGCGGCTGAAAAGCACCTGCCCGTATGCGCGGGAGGCAGCGTCCTCAGGGCGAAGCCGGTAGCGAAGCAGGTCTGGGGCCGCGAGGACATTACCCACGATCTGCGCCTGCGCGGCCGTCTGACGAGCGTCCGCGATCTGCCGCGCCGCCTCTTCCCGTGTTTCAGCCGCTTCCTGCCGCGCCGCGGCGGTCGTGGCTTCGCTCTGCCGCTCGGCATCCGCAACGCGGGTTGCGGCTTCGGTCAGGCGGGCATCGACCCGGCGCTGCGTCCAGAGACCGAACAGCGCAAAGGCCGCAATCGCGACGACCAGGGCGATGACCGCGTAAAGCGGACGCCAGCCTGCCACTGCCGCCGCCGGGACCTCCGCCGCGTGACTGACCGCTCGCTCCAGTGAGTCGACGCGGGCCGCAAGAGCTGTTGCTGATTCCGCCGCCTGTGGCAGCGCGCGGGGCGGAACAGGAGGCAGCGGCTCGACGGCAGCGAGGGCGGGCGCGGCCTGCTGGTCGGACTCGCGCAGTTCCTCGTGGATCCGCATCACGCTGTCGAGCGGAAAGGCTGCTGCCGCACCGGGCAGCGATTGCGGACGGGCGCTGCGCAGCTCGGTGACGACCGCCTGGAGGTCCCGCGACAGTCCGTCCATCCTCTTCTGCAGGTCCTGCTCGAGTGCGGCAAGACGCGATTCGGCGCGGGCGAAGCCTCGCAGCGTCAGCTCGGCGGCGGCGACGCAGCTTTCCGCGAGGCTGGCCCGATCGTCCCCTTCCGGCAGTGCCTCCCACTCGTGCTCGATGGTGCGCTCGAGCGCGGCAAGATGCTCACCGACCGCCGGCTCCTGGTCGCCTTCGAGGGCGGGGATATCCAGACCTGGATTCAGCCCCGCGAGTGCGGCGGTGCGGCGCTGTTCAATCTGCTGCCAGGTCTCCACCATCCGCGCGCACTGCACGGTGATCTTGGCGAGCCGCTGTTCCGTCGCCTGCGAGTACTCACGCTTGCGGCGCCACTCCTCGAGCGCTCCGCGAATGTCCTCGATCTGGGCCTGGAGATCAGGCTGGCGCGGATCGTTTTCGCGAATCGGAGCATGGACGGGCTCTGCCACAGGTGGACCTTTCTTGTTCGAATTACAGCGCGACGGCGTGCCCTGCTGCAGCGCAATATTACTCTCACTTCCCTTCCATCTCGCACGCCCGCCAGCCGGAAAACGCCTCGCGCCGCGCGAAAAATGATGGCCGACAGGGTTTTTCACATCTTCACATCACGCAGTCACGACTTCATTGCCGCGGATCTTCAGAATGCGCCTTGTTCGACGCGAACTGAAGCAGCACGGTTCGCGTTTTCGCACTCGGCGCTGCCCAGGAAGGATGAAGAGGTAACGTTCATGTTCAAGTCCAATCTCACCAGGCGTTTCATTCTCACTCTCGGTCTGGCGGTGCTGCTCGCCGCGCCGCGGCCGGCTTCGGCCCAGGCCCCCTACTCCGGCATCGTCGTGTTCGGCACCAGCCTGTCGGATCCCGGCAATGCATTCGCGTTGACGGGTGATCACGGCCTTCCGCCGGACTTCACCCTGAGCATGCTCAACATTCCCGCCTCGCCTTATGCGAAGGGCGGTCATCACTTCAGCGACGGTGCAACGTGGATCGAGCAGTACGCACGGACCATCGGCCTCGGCGACAGCGTCAAGGCGGCCTTTGCCACCACCGATCCCCGCGTCAGCAACTACGCCGTCGGCGGGGCTCGCGCCTGGCAAGCTGGCGGCGCCAATCTGGCGACGCAGGTCGGCACCTTCCTGGCGCGGACCGGTAACGTCGCGACTCCTACCGCGCTTTATGTCGTCGAGATGGGGGGGAACGACATTCGCGACGCTCTCCTCGCAGCAGGCGTGGGCGGAAATCCCATTGCCATTCTGGAGCAGGCGATAGCGGCGATTGATGCCAACATCAGAACTCTTCATGCCCGCGGGGCTCGTGAGTTCCTCGTGTGGACGGCGCCGAATGTCGGGGCCGCACCCGCGGTGCTCATGCTGGGTCCCGCCACTGCCGTTGGAGCGACCAATCTGAGCGCCTACTTCAATTTCCGTCTTCAGCAGACGCTCGCGACTCTTCGCACCGACCTCGCTGGCAGCTACTTCGGTGTTTTCGACAGCTTCGCGATCATGAACGGCATCATCGCGGCGCCGCCAAGCTACGGGCTGACCACCGTGACGACGGCTTGCGTCGCGCTCAACGAACCATTCACCTGCCAGAATCCGGGCGACTTCCTGTTCTGGGACGGCATTCACCCGACCAAGGCCGGGCACTCGATCCTCGCGCAGAGGGCAGCCGAGATCATCCGCTAGAGACAGGCGGGGCTTACCGGCGCGCCGGCGAGCCCCGCCCTACCGACTTACGCCTCAGAACAATCCGACCACCCGTCCATCGTCGGTCAGGTCGATGCGCTCGGCCGCGGGGACCTTGGGCAGACCCGGCATCGTCATCACATCCCCGCAGATCATCACGACGAACTCGGCGCCGGCCGCGAGACGGACCTCGCGGACGTTGACGACGTGCCCGGACGGGGCGCCGCGCAGCTTCGCGTCGGTTGAGAACGAGTACTGCGTCTTGGCGACGCACACGGGGTAGCGGCCGTAACCGTCTTCCTGAAGTCGTGCCACCTGGGTGCGCACGGCGGCATCGGCCGAGATGTCCGCCGCTCCGTAGATCTTCGTGGCGATGGCCCGCATCTTTTCCCAGAGCGGCAGCGCTTCCTCGTATACGAACCGGAAGTGGTTCTCGTCGCGCTCGATCACGTTGATCACCGATTTCGCAACGTCCACGGCACCTGCACCACCGTTGGCCCAGTGCGTCGAGAGCACGACCGGAACGCCGGACGGCTCCATCAGCTTCTTGAGCAGGGCGACTTCGGCATCAGTGTCGGCAGTGAAGTGGTTGATCGCGACGACACAGGGCAGGCCGTAGTGCATCCGGACGTTATGGACGTGCCGCTGCAGGTTGACGAGCCCCGCCTCGAGCGCGACGAGGTTCTCGCGCCCGAGATCCGCCTTGTCGACGCCGCCGTGATACTTCAGCGCCCGGATGGTGGCGACAATCACGCACGCATCCGGGCGCAATCCGGACTTGCGGCACTTGATGTCGACGAACTTCTCGGCGCCGAGATCGCCGCCGAATCCCGCCTCGGTGATCACGTAGTCGGCCAGCTTCAGCGCCGTGGAGGTCGCCATCACGGAGTTGCAGCCGTGGGCGATATTCGCAAACGGTCCGCCGTGGACGAAGGCGGGATTGTTCTCGAGCGTCTGCACGAGGTTCGGCTTGAAGGCGTCCTTCAGCAGGACGGTCATCGCGCCGTGCGCTTTCAAGTCGCTGGCCCGCACCGGCTTCAGGTCGCGCGTATAGCCAACGACGATGTTGCCGAGCCGCGTCTTCAAGTCGATCAGCGACGTCGCCAGGCAGAAGATCGCCATCACTTCGGACGCAACGACGATGTCAAAGCCGTCCTGCCGCGGATAGCCGTTGCCGGTGCCACCGAGGGATCCGACGATCGTCCGCAGCGCGCGGTCGTTCATGTCCATGACCCGGCGCCACTGGATCCGGCGGACGTCGATGCCGAGCGTGTTGCCGTGATGGATGTGATTGTCGACGAGCGCGGCGAGCAGGTTGTTGGCGAGCGCGATGGCGTTGAAGTCCCCGGTGAAGTGGAGGTTGATGTCCTCCATCGGGACCACCTGGGCGTGGCCGCCGCCGGCGGCGCCGCCCTTCATGCCAAAGACCGGGCCGAGACTCGGCTCGCGCAGGCAAATGATCGCCTTCCTGCCGATCCGGTTGAACGCATCCCCAAGACCGACCGTCGTCGTGGTCTTGCCCTCACCCGCAGGGGTCGGGCTGATCGCGGTGACGAGAATCAGCTTGCCGTTCGGCCGGTGCTTCAGGGTCTCGATGAAGTCGAGCGAGACCTTGGCCTTGTAATGGCCGTAGGGCTCGAGACTCTCTTCAGGAATGCCGATCCTGCCGGCAATGGCGGTGGCGCGGTGGAGGGTGGCTCGCTGGGCGATGTCGATATCAGAGTCGGACACGGACAAAGGATAGTTCAAGAAGGTGGGCGCGAGGCATCATCACCCAGTCACTGTCAGGGGACAGGCGGGGGGTAAACCCCCGCCGCACACTGTCCCAGGCACTGTAGGGACAAGGATACGGACACCGACGATGTGGGGCGGGGGTTTATCCCCCGCCAGTCACTGTCAGGGGAAAGGCATGCCGTCAGCGTCACGCAGGCGGACGATTCTGGACGAACTGCCAGCCGAACCGGCCCTTGATGCACAGGTGCCCGCTGGTGACGTCGTGGTCCAGCGGGGACGTGACGCGCACGATCGAGTTGTCCTGGACGTGGAGCTGCAGGGTGCAGCCGACGCCGCAGTATGGACAGATCGTGTCGGTGACGGTCTGCTTCGACTCGTCCCAGGTGCCGGCCTGGCGCATATCGTGCTCGGACTTGAACATGAGCGCGCCGGTCGGGCACACGCCGATGCAGTTGCCGCAGTAGACGCAGGCCGAATCCGGCAGCGGCGTGTCGAACTCGGTCGCGATGCCGGCGCCAAAGCCGCGGCCCGCCACCGCGATCGCGAACGTATTCTGCGCATCTGTTCCGCATGCCTCGACGCACTTGTAGCAGAGCACGCACTTCGAGTAATCGCGGACGTAGAGGTTGTTGTCGATCTTCACCGGCTGCGCGACGGTCGCACGATGGCCCGAATCGAATCGTTCCGGCCTGGCGTCGTAGCGCGCCATGTCCTGTTTGAACTCCGGCGTCGCCAGCGACAGATCCACTGACGAACCCAGCAACTCGAACACGAGCCGGCGGCTCAGACGGACGCGTTCGGAGTCGGTCTGGATCACCATGCCAGGCTCGACTTGCCGCGAACAGGCCGGCACCAGCACCCGCGACCCCTCGACCTCGACGACGCAGACGCGGCAGACGTTCACGGGCGTGAGCGTCTCGAGATAGCAGAGCGTCGGGGTCTCGATGCCGATCGACTTGCACGCCTGGAGGATGGTCGCGCCTTCCAGCACCCTGGTCGGACGGCCGTCGATGGTGACTGCAACCTCGCGCACGAGCGGCAGCGGAACGGCTGGCGTCATCGCGGACTCCCCGGTGCGAAGATCGGCAACTTCTTGAGCGCGCTCTGGACGGCACTGGCGGCGGTCTGGCCAAGGCCGCAGATGGACGCATCGCGCATCACCTGCGCGACATCATTTATCAACGCGAGCTCCGTTTCGATTCCATCAACCGCGCGCGCGGTTGTCAGCCGGTGCAAGGCTTCCTCCTGCCGGATCGTGCCGATGCGGCACGGGACGCATTGTCCGCACGACTCGTCACGAAAGAAGGAGGCGATGCGCAGCAGGATGTCGCCGAGGTCGATGGTGTCGTCGAAGAGCATGATGACGCCGGACCCGAGTGTTGCACCGGCGGCTCTCGTGCCCTCGAACGTCAATGGCATGTCGAGCTCCTCGGGCGTCACGAACATCCCCGCGGCGCCACCGAGAAGGACGGCACGCAGCGGCCGGCCGTCGCGCACGCCGCCGGACAGATCGATCAACTCTCGCAGGGTGATGCCGAACGGTGCCTCGTAGAGGCCCGGACGCGTCGAGCAGCCGGACACGCAGAACAATTTCGTCCCGGACGATCCGCTCGTGCCGACGGCCGAGAACTCCGGTCCGCCGGACGAGATGATGTCGAGCACGTTCGCCAGGGTCTCGACGTTGTTGACCACGGTGGGCTTGTGGAACAGCCCCGACTGCACCGGGAACGGCGGCTTGTTCCGCGGCTCGCCGCGGAGCCCTTCGATCGAGTTGAACAGCGCCGTTTCTTCCCCGCAGATGTAAGCGCCCGCGCCGCGGCGCAGCTCGACATCGAAGCGCACGCCTTCGCCCATGACGTTGTCGCCGAGCAGGCCCCGAGTCCGCGCCTGCGCGATCGCGCCGGCGAGCCGTGCAGTGGCCAGCGGGTACTCACCGCGGATGTAGAGGAACCCGAGCTCGCACCCGGTCGCCATGCCCGCGATCGTCATCGCCTCGATCAGGGCAAACGGATCCTGCTCCATCAGCACGCGATCCTTGAAGGTGCCGGGTTCCGATTCGTCGGCGTTGCACACCAGGTAGTGCGGACGCACCGGCGAACGGGCCACCGCCTCCCACTTGCGCCCGGTCGGGAACGCCGCGCCGCCGCGGCCCAGGAGTTTGGAATCGTTCACCTCGCGCAGCACGCGCTCGGGGCCAAGGGCAAGCGCGCGCCGCAGCGCCGCGTAGCCACCATGCGCGCGATAGTCATCGAGGCTTTCCGGATCCGCCAGCCCGATGCGTCTCAGGAGCCGAAGGCCCGGTGCTCGCGGCGCCAGCGTCTGCGGCGCCGACGGTGCACGCATCGGCTGCGGCTGAGGAGCGGTCGCCATGACCGAGAGGATCTGGTCGAAGGTCACCGGCGCCACGTCGTAGTCGGCAGGTCGCAGACCCGCTTCCTGGACCAGTGCAACCGGCGCATGCTCGCAGAGACCGAGACACGGGCTGCGCACCCAGGTGGCGGCTCCTCCAGCGGCAGGCTCGCCGGGTTTGCCGACCTGGGCTTCCAATGCGTCGCAGATGGCCGCAGCCCCGCTGGTTCGGCAGGCGATGTCATCGCAGACATGAACGACTCGCGGCGCGCGCGGCGCCAGCGCAAACATCGCGTAGAACGAGGCGACGCCATACGCCTCCGCCGGCGGAACCGATAGCCGCGCACAAATATGATTGAGCGCCCCCTCGCTGACGTAGCCAGCGCGGCGCTGTGCGGCATGCAGTGCGGGCAGGAGCTGGTGGCGCGCCGACGGTCCTGACGCCAGAGCGCCGTCGATGGCATCGCGTTCGGCGTCCGACGCGACGGCGCCAGGGATCAGGTGCAGGTCCACGTCAGCGAGTTCCTGTCTCCGCGAGCGCTTCTCGAGGAGCGCCAACCGTTGGAGTGAGTTTCTCGACCCGGATCGCGGCGGCCTTGAATTCAGCGGTCCCCGATTTCGGGTCGATGGCGTCAATGGTCAGGATGTTCGTCTCGACCTCATCCGGGAAGTGCATGGTCATGAACGCCAGGCCGGGGCGCAAAGAGTTGTCGACGTGGACGGCGGTTTCGATCGCGCCGCGGCGGGAGACGACCCTGACGATCTCCCCCTCCGCGACGTCGAGGCTCAGCGCGTCGTCCGGGTGCAGATCGAGCGATTCGCCTCGCCGCAGAGGTGAAGTGTAGCCACCCGTCTGCACACCTGTATTGAAAGAATCCAGCCGGCGCCCCGTTGTCAGACGGATCGGGAACTCCTCCGTGAGAGTGTCGACCGGCGGCGCGAACGCGACCGGCATGAAGGGCGCGCGCGGGCCGCCGACAGGATCCTCCCAGAGACGGTCGTGCAGGAGCAGGCTGCCCGGGTGACTCTCGTCGGGGCAGGGCCACTGCAATCCACCGAGCGCTTCCAGGCGCGCGTAGCTCATGCCGCCATGCCATGGAGACAGGCCCCGCAGTTCGTTCCACACGTCCGCACCTGACGGCCTGCCCCATCCACGTCCCATGCGCTCGGCGAGGTCAGAGAGGATGTCGAGATCATCGCGCGCACTGCCGGGCGGATCGAGTGCCTTGCGCACACGCTGCACGCGGCGTTCGCTGCTCGTCACGGTCCCCTCAGACTCACACCACGAGGCGCCGGCCGGGAACACGACGTGCGCGACCTCCGCTGTCTTCGTCAGGAAGATGTCCTGGACGATGAGAAGGTCCAGACCTTCGAGCAGCCGCCGCGCCTTCTTCGCGTCCGCTTCGGACTGCATCGGGTTTTCACCGAGCACGTAGAGCGCGCGCAGTTCACCGTGCTCCATCGCCTCGAACATCTGGCTCAGATGCCAGCCGCGCTTGTTCGGGATGGGACGCCCGTACGCCTTTTCGAACTTCGCGTGCGCAACGGGATCCTCGACATCCTGGCCGCCGACGAACTTGTTCGGGATCGCCCCCATGTCGCCGCCGCCCTGGACGTTGTTCTGCCCGCGCAGCGGTACCAGCCCGGAGCCGTAGCGCCCGACGTGCCCCGTGAGCAGCGCGAGATTGATGATCGCGAGCACGTTGTCGACGGCGTTGTGGTGCTCGGTGATCCCGAGCGTCCAGCAGACCTGGGCGCGGTCGGCGCGCGCGTAGGCGTGTGCCAGCTCGCGGATGACATCGGCGCTCACCCGCGTGATCCGCTCGGCGTATTCCAGCGTGTAGGATTCGACCGAGGCCTTGTAATCCTCGAAGTTGATCGTCGCTCGTTCGATGAACGCGGTGTTGCACAGACCCGTGGCGATGATCTCGCGGCCCATCGCGTTGGCCAGGGCGATGTCGGACCCGACGTCCAACCCGAGCCACACGTCCGCCCACGCGGCGGAACTGGTCCGCCGCGGGTCGATGGCGTACAACCGCGCCCCCAGCTTCTTCCCCTTCAGCAGGTGGTGGAAGAAGATGGGATGCGTCTCGCGCGCATTCGAACCCCACAGGATGATGAGGTCAGTGTCCTCGATCTCCTTGTAGGCGCTCGTGCCGCCGCCCGCCCCGAACACAGTCGTCAGACCGACGACGCTAGGGGCGTGTCAAGTACGGTTGCAGCTGTCGATGTTGTTGCTGCCGATGACACCACGGGTGAACTTCTGGGCGAGATAGTTCACTTCGTTGGTCGACTTCGAGCAACTGAACATCCCGAAGCTCCACGGCGTGTGCGCATCGACGATCCGCTTGAGACCGTCAGCGGCGCGATCCAGGGCTTCGTCCCAGGTCGCCTCCCGGAGCGCCCCGTTTTCGCGGACCATCGGCTGCGTCAGTCGCGTGTATTTACCCTTCATGGCGAGAGATTAACATGCGCAGCAGAGCCGGAAACACAGGCCGCGAAGACACATCGCGTGATGGCATTCGCGCGCTCTGGAGCGGCCGGGCACGGAGGATGCAACTGACAGTAGCGGACATTCGAGCGCAGGAGGCCTCTCTGGCTAGAACAACGACGAAGCATGCATTTGTGTGCACTTGGACGAGGCGATAGCTGTTGGCTACCGTCCTCATAATCGAAGATGACCCCGACATGCGCGAGCTCGAGCGCACTGCGCTGACAGGCAGTGGGCACGAAGTGATGCTTGCCTCGAATGGAAGCGAGGGGCTCCGCGAGTTGGAACGCCGCAAGCCGTGCGTGATCCTGCTCGATCTGATGATGCCGGTAATGGATGGGCTCACGTTCCTGATCGAACGAGAGCGGCGCGGCGTCGGAACTGAAATTCCAGTGGTGTGCGTCTCCGCCGGCGGAACCGACATCGTCAACCGCGCGATGCGGCTTGGCGCCCAGGCCTGCATCCAGAAACCCGCGGACTTCGATGAACTCTGCGATCGCGTCGACGAGTATTGCGGCAAGGGTTGTTGAACCGCCGAGCCATCCCTCCCGCCCGAGCCTGAATTTCCCCCCAAATCTTCGCTGCATTGCTCAGCTTGGATAGGGCATATCCCGCTGATACAATTGAACTTGCGAGCGCGCTTCCAGCGCAAGCAAACCAGAACTCAACCAGAAAAATATGCCCTTTTTCGATATTCGTGTCGCCGTGTTCCTGGCCATGGTTGCCGCGGGCAGCTTTTCAGCGCCGACCCAGGCGTCAGATGACGTGCCGTTCGAGACGTCCGTCTCGGCAGTAGACGCCGCCGAGCTGAGCGTCGAGGTTGAGACGGAAGCAGCGGATGCGAGCGTCACGACGAAAGAGATCGCCGGATCTGCCATGTCGGCCTTCGATGCGGCCACGTGGGACCTGACCACGATCGGCGCCGTCGATCACGAGGTCTTCTCACTCGCCCTGAGCAGCGCTGAGCGGGCCGTGGCCCGGGGTGAGGCGAAGCCATCGACGCTGACGGTGATCGATTTTTCCGTGCCCTCCACCGAGCGCCGCATGTTCGTCTACGACCTGCGCTCTCGCGTACTTCTCTTCGAGGAGCTGGTCTCGCACGGTCGTAACAGCGGTGAGAACGTCGCCACCACGTTTTCGAATCAGCCGGAGAGCTTCAAATCAAGCATCGGGCTGTATCGAACCGGCGAAGGCTACTTCGGGAAGCACGGCTACTCGTTGCGCCTGGACGGTCTCGAGAAGGGCTTCAACGATCGTGCGCGCGAACGCGCCATCGTGATCCACGGCGCCGATTACGTGAATGCCGAGACGGCGAAGCGGCAGGGACGGCTTGGGCCGCAGCCTTGGCTGCCCCGCGGTCCGGCCGGAGATTGCCGCAAAGGTGATCGACACCGTGAAGGAAGGCGGGCTCGTGTTCGCCTACTATCCCGATCAGGCCTGGCTCGACTCGTCCACGTACCTGAACTAAGCCAACTTCAAACTCCAAACTCCAAACTCCCAAAAATGAGTTTTTTTGAAGTTTGAGGTTTGGAGTTTGGAGTTGACTCGGGTCCGCCTTCTACTTCCAGCCCGTCGACTTCCTGGTAAACCTCGCCGGGATCGCGGGCTTGCTCTCAACCGGCGCCTCCGGCTCACCCGCGGCCTCAGCGATCTCCCGCTCGAGGCTCTCGGCGTTTGGAAGCCCCGCGAGCTGATCCACGAACATCAACGAGTGCTGTGACGGAATCTCGAACTTGCGTCCGCAGGTCGAGCACGTCACCTCGTCGTCGACTCGAAGCAGGTAATCGCGGAGCTTGGCGAACTTGGCCTTGTCGGCCTCATCGGCGCCTGCCGGCGGCCGATCCTTTTTCGACCGGCGCACCCACCGGATGGGGTACTCACCCGTGCGCCGGCACTTGGGGCACTGATACTTGCCCTGGCGTGTCTCTGGTTTTTCCGTGAAGAAGGCGCGTTCGTCGAGAGCCATGCCCTGATGGTACCGTATCCCCGCGTCAGAACTGGTAGACGAGGAACGCACCCGTCAATTCGGCATTCGTTGCCGGCTTGCTCATGGTCGGGAAATGGGCGAAGGCTTCGACGAAGTGAGGATTGGCGACGAAGCATGCGGCCCGCCACCCGGTGAACCTGCCCATCACGCGACCCATCGTGGCGTAGAGCTCCAGCAACTTCTCGTCGCCATCCTCCCGGCCAATACGAACACCGTACGGCGGGTTGAAACAGAAGACGCCGGGCGCCATGTCCTTCACGGCCGGCAGCAGACTCGTCACGGCCTCGGGCGTCAAGCTGCGAATGTCCTTCTGGCCGATGACGATCGAGCTTTCGTAGCTCGCGCCCGTGAGACCCGCGGCACGCAGGTTCCCGACCATCGCGGGGATGCGCTCCGCATCGACATCGAGCGCGAGGATCCGCGGCACCGTGCCGGGGAACAGATCTGGTGTCTCGTTCGGCAACCCGGCGAATGCCGCCAGGTGATGGAAGGGCAGCTGCGACGGATGCCTGATCGCGGCGCCGACGGCAAGACCCGCCGCTTCGATAGGGATCGTGCCGCCGCCGGCCATCGGATCCACCAGCGGTTCCGTTCGCGCATCCCAGCGGGACAACATGATCAGCTGCGCCGCCATCGTCTCGCGCAGCGGCGCGGGGCCGGCAGCGACGCGGGCGCCGCGACGATGACGCGCGCCGCCGCCGATGTCGATCCCGACGACCGTCCGGCGACTGTCAGGCGTTCCCGCTCGACGCGCGACGAAGACCACGTCCGGTGCATCGGCGTCCACTTCGGCCGTCACGCCACGGGAGGCCAGCGCCTCCACGAGCGCATTCTTCACCACGCCCCGCAGCTGCAGCGGCGAGGCCTCGAAGTCCTGCGCGGAGCCGAGGTCGACCGAGAATCGCAGGGTCTTACCGGTCGGGAGCCGGTCATCGGCCTTCAGTGCGGGAAGCAGTTCTTCGAACAGCGGCTCGAGCCGCACCGCCTCGCTTGAAAACAGGTCCCACGAGATCCGCGATGATGTGCGGTGATGGCAGGCCGCGACCCAGGCGATCCGCGGATCGAACGGATACAGCAGCGTGGCCTCGCCCTCGCGCTTCGGCTTCGGGACGCGCACGTCGAACGGCGAGCGCATGACGAGGCGTTTGAGTTCCGCCTCCATCACGCGATTGGCTCCACCGGAGCCCGTCAGCCGAATTTCGTCGCAGCGCATGCGGCCAGTATAGGAAATGGAAGAGGGAAGAGGGAAGATGGAAAAGCGATCGGCTAGCGGCAACTACGCGTTGAAGCTGCGGCTCTTTTCCATTTTCCCTTTTCCCTCTTCCATGGAGGCGTGCGCTCACTTCGTCTTCACGCGCACGATCGTGAGCGAATACGGTTCGAACGTCTGCGAGATCGACCGGCCGCGCAGCTGTGCCGGCGTAGTCTTGGGCACGATCTTCGTCGGCTGTTCGAACGTGTTCTCGTCGACCGGATCGTCGGACCGCAGCACGGTCACCGTGCCGGATCGGGGTGTCTGCCCGCCCTTGAGGTCGATCGTCATCGCCGCCGCCTCCGGTGCGCTGTTGACGACCTTGACGATGATGTCGCCGGTCTTGTCGTCGCGTCCGCTGATGGCGATCACCTTGTCGATCCGCGGCAAGCGTCTGCTCCTGCACGAGCTGCCCATCGAGGTACCCGCGCACGGTTCGATCCGGACTTCGATCTTGATGTCATACCAGCGCCCGGCCTCGATCGTGCCGCGGACCTGTTCACCGACGACGGCATCGGCTGCCTGGACGGCGTGTCGCGTGTTGCCCCACCCACCGATGTTCCACTGGATGCGACGGCCGTCTGCGACACCGATCGGGATGATGAAGCCTTCCCGCCCTGAGAGCTTCCGGGCTTTGAGTGAGACGGTGTAGTCGGCGCCACCTGTTTCGGGGATGAAGGACCACGCGATCGCGGCTTCTTCCTGCCGATATGCGCCGTCAGCAACCGACCAGCGGCCGCGCCGGCCCTCCGGCGTCCAGCCGTTGGCAGTCGCGAAATCGGACCGGAACAGCGTCTTCCCCTCACGCTCCACGACGACGTCCTTGAACTCGGCAGCGGTATCGTGGGTGGCAAGACCGACTCGGGCGGTGATTGGTTTTGACGCGACCGGCCGGTAGTCCACGGCGGTCGTGAGGTTCACCGTCGGCAAGTTCTCCGCGAACAGCTTGTTGGCGTAGTAGGTCGCGCGCGCATAGGCGCGGCTGCTGTCGAAGTGGATCATGTTGACCGGCCAGTCGCGGTCGTTCACGTTCTCGAGCAGCGGCGCATAGCTCCCCATCTTCACGAGATCGGTGTTCTTCTCCATGCTCATCATGTAGGCGGCGTCATTGAGCATGGCGAGCACGTTGCCGCGGCCGACGCCCGCGTTGGTCGCGAACTCGCCGATGTAGAGATCCCATCCCTGGCGCTTGTACGAGGCGAAGCTGTCGAAGTTCTCGATCCCCCAATGCAGTGCCTTGTAGGCATGCTCGTCGACGATGTCGATCTTGCCGGCGGCATCGATGATGCGCTGATCAACCCCTGCGATCCAGGAGCTGAGCGCGATCTTGAGCTGCGGGTACTTCGCCTTGATCGCCTTGTAGAACATCGCCACGCGCTGTCCGTAGCGTTCACCGCGCTGCTCGTTGCCGATCTCGATGTATTTGAGGGGGAATGGCGCCGGGTGTCCGTGCTTGGCGCGAACAGCGCCCCACTCCGACGACACCGGTCCGATCGCATATTCGATGGCATCGAGCGCGTCGTCGATGAGCCCGGGAAGCGCGTCATCTTCCAGGTAGGTGCCGCTCCGCATCGAGCACGAGACGCCGACATTGACGACGAACAGGGCGTCGGCGCCGAGGTCCTCGCTGAACTGCAGAAACTCGTAATAGCCGAAGCCGTCCGAGGACCAGTAGCCCCAGGGACTGTAGGTCCCGGTGCGATCCTCTAACCGTCCGATCGACCGTTTCCACTGAGGACGGCTGTCGATGTTGATCCCCTCCGCGAAGCAGCCGCCCGGCCATCTCACGAAACCCGGCTTGAGATCCGCCACCATCTGCGCGAGGTCGGGCCGGAGTCCGTTCGGACGGTCGCGCCAGGTCCTGGCGGGGAAAAGCGAGACGAAGTCGAGGCCGATCGTGCCGGTGGACGCCAGGTGCAGGGCAAACCGCGCCTTGGGGTCGCTGGCTGTGGCGGTGAGGGTGACGTCGAACTTCTTCCACTCCGCGGTGAGTGCACCGGCGATCGGTGCACTTGCCACCTCGCGCCCGTCTGCGCCTTCGAGGCGCGCCGTCAGCGGTCCTTTGAAGCCGGCCTCCGCGCGAGCGTAGAGACTGAGCTTGTACTGCGCCCCTGCCTGGACGTTGATGCCCCAGAACCCCTCGTTCCGCACCGCAACCGAACGGCCGGGCGAGACCTCTTTGACCTCGATGAGCAGGGAGTGCGGCGTCGCTTCGGTCAGCGGCGCGACATCGGTCAGTCGCATCGTCGCGGTGCCCGCGGCGGCATCGAGCGTCCAGGCCGGTGTCTCACTCGTGACGTTCCAGCGCAGCCGCCAGTCGTTCGGCTTACCGGTATCGAAGTGCGGTGTGCGCGGCGGAACGACAAAGCCGTTTTCGAGCTTGCACATCGGCGGCAGGCGCGAGTCTTCGAAGCCGCGGTTCTGGATCAGTTCCGCGTAGAGGCCGCCCTCGCCCGCGTGCGAAATCTCTTCGAAGAAAATGCCGTAGAGATTGGCGGGGATGGCGTGTCCCGGCTTGTCGGCATCGACGGTAATCGTCCCGGACGACCGCGGCCCGGGCTCCTGTGGGAACGCGAACAGGACGACCAGCACCGCTGCGAGAAACGTGCGAATCATGTGTCCCCTGCGCCGGTGTTAGCGGATGCGCGTGATGGTGATCAGACTGGACGGCGCTGCGCCGACGGCGAGCGCAACCCGGGTCCGGCGCGGTGTACCGGTCAACTTCCCCATCGCGGCGCGGCCGTCGACCGCCACCGCATAGTTGCCCTCGGGGAGACCGGCAATCCAGAGCCCGGTCTCGTGAGCCCCGCCGGTCCGGTTCTCGAGCGTGAACTGGACGCGATCGAGACTGTCGCTGATGATGACCGGCTGCTCCCTGGCAAAGCCGTCGTGATCGAGCTCCATGTGCAGGCGCTGCTTATCGCGGACCACGTGCACGCGCACGCGCAGACCGTCGCGCGGGATGACGCTGACCTGGTCGCGCGCGCGCGTCAGCAGGCCGCCGTAGGCAAACTCGCCGAATACCGGATCACGCGTCACGATCGTCGCGTTGATGCGCAAGGCGCCGGCATAACCGACGTCCTCTTCGGCGCTGTAGTGCCAGGCGCCGCGCGGCACCTGTTTGCCGATCCAGGCGCGGCCCATCGGTTCCGGCATGAAGCCGCCGCCGGTGGCGCCGTCGTTGTTCTTCGACGGGAACCAATAGCCATAGCCGCTTGCCGCGGTGCCCGAATTCACGAGCGCCCACGAGCTGAGACCGCTGGCGTAGCCGAGCCGCAGGTAGTCGGTCGGATCGGCCGCGAAATGCAACGCGTGATCGACGATCGACCAGCCACCCATCTGCGACATGTAGCTGAGGAGGTACGACATGTTGCCGCGATAGTCAGTCCCGAGCTGGTAGTAGGTCGGCTCGATCCAGCCACGGTCGGTCATGTTGAGCAGGAGCTGGAACTCCTGGAAGCGGCGAGCGGCATCGGCCGGCACCTTGGCACGGAACGACTCGGTGTCGCGGGTCACCGCGTATTTGGCAAAAGCGCCGGTGGACTCGAAACCGGTCGAGTCGAAAGCGAACTCGGACCCGTACAGGTTCGGCGTCTTCATCACGAAGCGCTCGACCTTGCTCTCCCAGTGGCCGCGCAGAGTATCGGCCCACTCCTGTTTCCCCTCCTGCTCCAGCGTGTCGATCAGCTCCGGGATGAAGGCTTCGTTCATGGTGCCGACGGCGTTGGCGGACCACTTCTCAACCGTCATCGGCACGGTCCAGTAGGCCACGGCCGTCCGGTAGGCCCGCTCGAGATAGGTCGGCGCATCGAGATGCTTCACCATCGCGGGATAGAACTTCGCGATGTGAAACATCCGGTAGTAGAGCATCACGATGTGCGGGTAGTCGTAGATGCGCCAGACGTGTGAGCGGCCGTTGCGGCCGGGGTCGGCGCTGGCGCGGTTGGCCTTGAAGTTGGGGATGCCGTAGATCCCGTACGGATACTGTTCCTTCTCGGTCATCTGCATCCCGCCCCACAAGTACTTGCTGATGTAGAGCTCGAGGCTTTCAATCTCCTTCTGATCCGGGAAGAACACGTTCTTCGATGCGATGAACGCCGGCCGGGCATTCCCGGCATCGTCGTTCGCATCGGTGAGCCAGGCCGAGAGCCCGTCGCGGTCTTCGGGGCTGCGCAGCACCTCGTTCTTCTGGTCCCAGTCGCTGTACATGCCGACGTACCGCTTCGACGGGTCGGTGTGCTGATGCTTGGTGACGAGGAACGACGCGCGCTTCTTGATCACGGTCTCGAGCGGCTCGGTGACGAAGAATTCCAGTGACGTCCATTCGCCGTTGCCGTGGCGGATGCGGAGCATGTTCTCGCCGAGGCGCGAGAAGCGGACGCGATAGACCGAGACGCCTTCGGCAGCCCGGGGCTGCGCGACACCGTCCGCGACACGCTCGACCTTCGTCGTCTCTGGATACTCGGGATCGATGGCGACGATCTTCTGACGGGTGCGGAGCGAGAACATCGCCGGCAGGTCGGTCGGGATGACCATCCCGGGCACGACTGCGGTGTCGAACTTCCCTTCTTCGAACAGAACGTCACGAACGCCGGCGAAGTCCTTCGCCCATCGGAACTTGAAGGTGTAGGTCGCGGATGCGCCGGGCGCGATCGACGTCCCGCTGACGGGCAGCCGCCAGTTACCACCGGCGGCGACCGCGGCGGCGCGCGCTGCCTTGGCGTAGACGTAGGGCGTAAAGGATCCGAAACCACCGGTGCCCATGCCGCCCGAGCTGTCGTAGTACTCGAACTTCGTGCCCGGTCCAGGCGTCATGACGAGATACGGCCCGACCCCGTTGCTCCGCTGCCAGTAGACAAACGAGCCGTGGCCGCCGACATAGGCGTGGCGCAGCAGCTTCTTCGTGTAGATGTCGCCCCGTGCCCCGGTTCTCTCGGCGAACTGGAAGGGAACGGCGAGGTCACCGATCTCGACCGGCCGCGAGCCGCGGTTGTGGAGCGTGACGGTCCAGTCCAGGGTCGTCTCAGTCAGCGCGAACGATTGCTGCGCGTTCAGATCGGCGGCAGCGCCGACCTCCGGGTCACCGCCGACTCGCCATTCGGCAAGGCTCACGGTGGCGTCCGGCGCCATCTGCGCTTCGATCCGCATCGCCATCGTCTTGACCGGCTCGAACTCGAGCGATGTGTAGGCGCCTGCTGCCTTTCCATAGGCACCGCGCGCCGCGACTTCTTTCCACTCGCCGTTCACCTGGTAGACGAGCCGCCAGCTGTCGGGTGGCCGGACCCAGAACACGTCCACGCGAGAGACCTGCTGATCGTCGGGAAAGGTGTATTGCACCCACTGCGACGGGCCACGCGCGCCGGACCACGTGAACACCGGCGCGTCGAAGGCCGGCGCGGCCCCTGGACCCGCAGCGCGGCCAGCCGCGGGTGGCGGTGCCGGCACGAGCCCGTCGTTGAGACCGCGGAGACCGGCGGCACCCGTCGCCGCCGCGGCGCTGCTGCGCGAGGCGAGTGTCGGTTGCCGCGCGCCCAGCAGGTATGAGATCGACCGCCCCGACTGCTGCCCCGGCCATCGACAACTCGCGCAGCTCGCGCCAGTCGCCATTCGGGGTCGTGCGATACCGAATCAGCAGCCGTCCGAGCCGGCCGTTCTCGGCGATGTAGTCGGTGTCGTGGACGTCGCCGGTCCGCTTCAGACTCCTGATGCCACTGTCGTCGTACTGGATCTGGAAGGCCTGGTTCGACAGGTCCTGCGCCGCGGACGATCCGGCGCCGACTGCCACCATCAACAACGCGAGCATCACCCTCACAGCTTTACCTCCATCGACCGGCCCCGGAAGATGCCGCCGGGCAGTATGGCTGCGACCCCTGCCATTCCCATTTGCTTCAAAGCCGTGCGCCGAGGGGTGCGTCGCGCCATCCGCGAACTTTATGCGCGGAACGCCCGCGGCCGCAATCATTTTTGTGCAGTATTTTCAGGGGTGTTAGCGCTTACAATGCGCGGAGACATGAAGACCGTCGCAGCGATGAATCCGTCGTTGCGCTGAGGTTGCACATGGAAAGTTCTCCGATGCGGCGTGTCGCAACGCTTCTGGTGATGGCGCTCGCGCTCCCGGCTCTGGCCTCGGCGCAAGAGGACGAACGCGCCCGGCGAGTCTTCGACATCTTCAAGGCCAACTGCCTGGAGTGCCACGGAGAAAGCCGCAAGAGCGGTCTGGATCTGCGCACACACGCCACGCTCATCAAGGGCGGGACCGGCGGCCGCGTCGTCGTGCCCCACGATCCGGACAAGAGCCGCCTCTTCCTCCTCGTCTCGCACGCCGATCCTGCGGACGTGATGCCGCTGAAGCGGCCGAAGCTGGCCGACGAGGACATCGCGACGATCCGGCAGTGGATCGAGGACGGCGCCTCGCTCGAGGCCGTCGACGATGCGGTCCCGGAGGAACAGCGGACGTCGGAGGCGCGCGCGGTGCTCGAGAACCGTGCGATCAGGCCGCAGGAACGGCAGTACTGGGCGTTCCAGAAGCCACGGCGGCCGCCGCTGCCGGTCATCGCGCCGATGCCGGCGCACACGCCGGCGCCGGCGCGCAATCCGGACCCGTCTCCCGTCAATGCAATCGACGCGTTCCTGCTGGCCTCGATGAGCGCGAAGGGGGTGACACCCGCGCCCTCTGCGGACCGTCGCACGCTGATACGCCGCGCGTATCTCGACGTGCTCGGCCTGCCGCCCTCCCCCGCCGAAGTCGATGCGTTCGTGAAGGATCCTTCACCAGATGCGTGGCCCAAGCTCGTCGACCGGCTCCTCGCCTCGCCACACTACGGCGAACGGTGGGCGCGCCACTGGCTCGATCTCGTCCGCTACGCCGACTCCGGCGGCTTCGAGTTCGATGTCGACCGCCGTGAAGCCTGGCGCTATCGCGACTACGTCGTGAAGGCGTTCAACAGCGACATGCCGTACGCGCAGTTCATTCGTGAGCAGATTGCCGGCGACGAGTACGCACCGGTGACTGAGGACGCACGGATCGCCACCGGATTCCTGAGGCTCGGGCCGGAGGGCGGTGGCGGTGGCGAACGCGGGCGGCAGGACGCGCTCGAGGACGTCATCGCGGCCACGACCCTGACATTCACGGGGCTGACCGTGGCCTGCGCGCGGTGCCACAACCACAAGTTCGACCCGATCCCGCAGAAGGACTACTACCGAATCCAGGCGGTCTTCGCATCGACGCGGCCCCTGGAGCATCCGCTGGTGCCCGCGGACGAGGTGCAGGCGCATCGCCAGGAGACGGCGCGCATCGAAGCGCTGCTCAAGCCGTTGCAGCAGACCAAGCGGGCGCTCGAGGCGCCTTACCTGCAACAACTCGTGGACCGCGAGATCGCCCTGCTGCCCGAGTATCTGCAAACCGCGTGGAAGACGCCGGAGGCACAACGCACTCCCGGGCAGCAGCTGAATGTCGCCCAGATCGAACGCACGCTCCAGCGGGACAGCCTCCGCGCCAAAATCACCGAGGCGCACATCGTCGCGCTCATGCCGGCCGACGTGAAGGTCAAGCACGCGGCGGTCACGGCGGAGATGAAGGCGATCGAGGCGACCAAGCCCCGGCCGTTTCCGACGGCGCGGGCGATTGCCGAAGCCGGCCGGGAGCCGCGTCCGACATACTTCCTGCATCGCGGCAGCATCGACGCGAAGGGCTCGGTCATGGCCCCCGGCGTGCTGAGCGTGGCGGTCGAGACCGATCCCGACTTCCCCGCCGCCGCCGCCCGACGCGGGATCGAGCTGGCGACGGCGTGGATTCGCGGAATGGCTGGTCTCCCCCGACAACCCGCTGACGGCGCGCGTGATGGTCAACCGTCTGTGGCAGCATCACTTCGGCGAGGGCATCGTTCGCACGCCGAGCAACTTCGGCAAGATGGGAGACGCGCCGTCACATCCGGAACTGCTCGACTGGCTCGCGGTGGAGTTCGTCGAGCGCGGGTGGAGTCTCAAGGCGATGCATCGGCTGATGCTGACGTCGGACGCGTACCAGCGGTCGAGCCGCGACATCCCAGCGAACGTCGCGCTCGATCCCGACAACCGGCTGGTCTGGCGGATGCCGCGGCAGCGGCTCGAAGCCGAGGCGCTGCGCGATGTGATTCTCGCCACCGCGGGATCCCTCGACCGCACGCTCGGCGGCCCCAATGTGTTCCCCTATATCGACCCGGACCTGTTCGAGGTGAGCTCGCAGCGAAACTGGCCCGGCAAGCCGGATAGCGATCCCACCACGTGGCGGCGCAGCCTCTATGTGTTCTCGAAGCGCAGCATCCGTTATCCGTTCTTCGAGGCGTTCGATCAGCCGAACCTGGTGAACTCTACGGACCGGCGACACCGCTCGACGGTCGCGCCGCAGGCGCTGCTGCTGATGAACAATGGCTTCGTGCTCCTGCAGTCGGAGCAGTTCGCGAAGCGCCTGCGCAGTGAAGCGGGGGCCGACATCCCGAAACAGGTCGACCACGCCTTCCGCATTGCGCTGGCTCGCACGCCGGACGCCGTCGAGCGGCAGCAGGCCATTGCGTTCGTCCAGCAGGACGGCCTGGCCGCGTTCTGCCACGCGCTCTTCAACCTCAACGAATTCGTGTACCGCCAATGAGTGATCACTGCTGCTCTCGCGCCACGGACCTGCTGCTCTCGCGGCGGGAACTGATCTCACGACTGGGTGGCGGCATCGCCGGTCTCGCGTTCGCCGACCTGCTCGGCCGCGACCGCCTGCTCGCCGCCGCGCTGCAGTCGACCAATCCACTGGCGCCGAAGATACCGCCGCTGCCCGCCAAGGCGAAGGCGGTCATCTCGATCTTCTGCTACGGCGGCGTCAGCCAGGTCGACACGTTCGATCCCAAGCCAGCGCTCCTGAAGTATCAGGGAGAGACGATGCAGGGGGTTGGCGAGGTGAGGACGGTCATGGGGACGCCCGGTGGCCTGATGCCCTCGCCGTGGACGTTCAAGAAGTACGGGCAGTCCGGGATGGAGGTCTCGGACCTGTTTCCCCACGTGGCGCAGCATGTCGATGACATTGCGCTGATCCGCTCGATGCACTCGCTGAGCCCGGCGCACGGTCCCGCGCTCTTTCAAATGAATACCGGCAGCATTCTCGCCGGGCATCCGAGCGTCGGCAGCTGGGTGGCGTATGGTCTCGGCAGCGAGAACGAGAACCTGCCCGGGTTCATCGTGTTTACGGACCACCGCGGCGGACCGATCAACGGCCCGCCGAACTGGGGCAACGGCTACATGCCCGCGGCGTATCAGGGCGTCTCGTTCCGCGACACCGGCGCGCCGATCGTCGACCTGAAACCCCCGGTGGATCGCAGCGTCGAGCAACAGCGCCGATGGCTGCGGCTCGTGCACGAGTTGAACGAGCGGCACGCGTCGCAGAATCCCGGTGATACCGAGCTCTCGGCCCGCATCCACTCGTATGAGCTTGCGTTCCGGATGCAGACGCACGCCCCCGACGCGATCGACATCAGCAAGGAGACAGAGGCGACCAAACGTCTCTACGGTGTCGACGAGGAGCCGACCAATTACTTCGGGCGCCAGGCGCTGATGGCGCGGCGGCTGGTCGAGCGCGGCGTGCGGTTCGTGCAGATCTTCTCAGGCGGCGGCAACTTCGAGCCGAGCTGGGACGCCCACTGGGATCTCAAGGGCAATCACGGTCTGCACTGCGCGGAGACCGACAAGCCGATTGCCGGGCTGATCAAGGATCTCAAGAGCCGCGGGATGTTCGACGAGACACTGATCATCTGGCACGGTGAGTTCGGGCGCCTGCCGATCTCGGAGCGCATGGACGGCCGCGATCACAACGCCAACGGCTTCAGCGTCTGGCTGGCCGGCGGCGGGGTCAAGGGTGGCACGATCGTCGGCGCGACGGACCAGTACGGCTACAAGGCCGTGGACCAGCCCAAAACGGTGTACGAGCTGCACGCGACCATCCTCCGGCTGCTCGGCCTCGACCACGACGCGCTGACCTACCGGTTCAACGGGCGCGACATGCGCCTGACCGACGTCCACGGCAGCGTGATCAAGGAAATTCTTGCCTAGCCGGCGCAAGCGCGGCGGCGCCGGCCTGGGCGCACTGTCCGTCCTGGGCGCCGGTCACGCCGCTGACGCCGACGGCGCCGACCAGCACCCCGCCGGCCATCAGCGGCACTCCGCCTTCAAGTGGCATGAATCCAGCGATCGGGAGCAGCGCCGTCCGCCCGCCGCTGACTTCCTCTTCGAGGCTCTTGGTCGGCCCCTGGAAATACACGGCGGTGCGCGCCTTGCGTTCCGCAATGTCGATCGAGACCAGCTTCGCCCCGTCCATGCGGTGAAACACCATCAAATGCCCGGCCTCGTCGAGCACGGCGATGGAGACCGCCCAGTTGTGCCGCCTGGCTTCGGCCTCGGCGGCGGCAGCGACACGGCGGGCCGCATCGAGGGTCAACGTCTTGCGGTCCGGCAGACCGCCTTGCGGCTGTGGCCGAGCCGCGCCGACCGAGGATATGCAGACCATTCCCGCGAGTAAGATTCCACAAACGCGCATGCGATCCATTCCTCCTGATCCGCGCGAAGCCTAGCACGCATAACCGCCATGCCGCTTTACGCCGGCTTCGACTGCAGCACGCAGAGCCTCTCGGTCGTCGTCATCGACGCCGATCGGGGCGCGATTGTCTTCGAGGACTCAGCCACGTTCGACCAGCCGTTCCTGACTTCAGATCAGCCCGGCGTGGTGCACGCCACCCCTCGCATCTGGGCCGACGCCCTGCAGACGATGCTCGGCAAAGTGGCGGCGAGCCTCGACTGCACGTCGCTCCGGGCGATCAGTGGCGCGGCGCAGCAGCATGGCAGCGTCTATTGCGGTCCTCGTCCGGAGGATCTCACCCGCGATACGTCGCCGATCTGGATGGACAGCAGCACCGAGCACGAGTGCGCGCAAATCGAGCAGGCGCTCGGAGGCGCTGATGCCGTGGCGCAGCTCACCGGTTCACGCGCATTCCCGCGCTTCACCGGACCCCAGATCCGGAAGTTCTGGCGGAGCGAGCCGGCCGCGTACGCCCGCACCGAGCGGATCCACCTTGTCAGCTCATACCTCGCGTCGCTGCTGCTCGGCGCCCATGGGCCCATCGATCACGCGGACGGCTCCGGCATGAACCTCATGGACATCCGCACCGGCGAGTGGGCCGCGGCGGCCCTCGGGGCCACGGCGCCGCGGTTGCACGACAAGCTGCCGCCCCTCGTCGCTTCGTCGAGCATCATCGGCACACTGGCTCCGGCTCACCAGCGCGCCTTCGGTTTGCCGCCGGCCGGCATCGTCGCGTGGTCAGGCGACAATCCGTCCAGCATGGTGGGAACTGGTCTGACCCGCGAGGGCGAGCTGGCGGTGTCGCTCGGCACCAGCGACACGATTTTCGGACCCATGCGAGCACCCAGAGTGAGCCGCGATGGCACCGGTCACGTCTTTGCCTCCCCCGTCGGCGAGTTCATGGGGATCACCGTGTTCAGGAACGGATCGCTTGCCAGGGAGCGTGTGCGCAGATCATTCGGCATGAGCTGGGAGGCCGTGTCGGAGGCACTGCAGAGGACGCCTGCCGGGAATGAGGGTGCGCTGATGCTGCCGTGGTTCGAGCCGGAGATCACGCCAACCGTTCTGCGGCCTTCGGCCGTCCGTGTTGGCCTCGATGACGCCGCCCCGGCACGGCACGTCCGCGCGCTTATCGAAGGCCAGATGATGGCGATGGTTCGCCATTCGAGCTGGATGGGCGTGAGGCCCGAATCGATTCGCGCCACCGGCGGTGCGGCCGCCAATCACGAGATTCTCCAGGTGATGGCAGACGTGTTTGCGCGTGCCCGTCGAGGTCGTCGACAACACCGGGTCCGCGGCCCTTGGCGCCGCACTTCGTGCATGGCAAGCGCACGGCGGTCTGCCGTGGCCCGAGGTCGTCGGCCGCTTCACCGATCCCGGCTCAGGCGCACGCATTCTGCCGAGGCCCGAGAATGTAACGATCTATCACTCGTTGCAGAACCGTTACATGGCGCTCGAACATGCCGCAATCCGGGGTGATACACTCCCCTCGCTGTCATGAACATCGGTGAGATCGCGAAGCGCGCGAAAGTGTCCACGGCAACGGTGTCCCGGACGCTGAACCAGAGCGGACCGGTAAAGGCCGCCACCGCGCGGAAGGTGTGGCGCGCGGTCACGGCGCTCAACTACTACCCGAACAGCCACGCTCGCACCCTCGTGTCCGGTCGCAGCCGGCTGATCGGCCTCATTGTCTCGGACATCACGAACCCCTTCTTCCCCGAGCTGATCCGCGCCTTCGAGGGGCTCGCGGCGCAGCAGCAGGACCGACGTCCTGTTGACGAGCACCGACTACGACACCACGCGCATGACCGCGTGCCTGCGGCGGATGCTCGAGCGCAAAGTGGACGGCGTGGCGATGATGACGTCCGAGATGGACGCGGGGATGATCAAGGAACTCTCCCGCCGCAATGTCCCGATCGTCTTCATGGACGTCGGCCAGGTCGGGCCACGCATGAGCCACGTGTCGATCGACTACGGTCACGGTGTACGCCAGGGCGTGGACCACGTCATCGGCCTCGGGCACAAGCATGTGGCCTTCATCACCGGTCCACTCGATTTGCACTCGGCACGAACGCGCCGGCAGGCCTTCGTCGATGGGGTGCGGCAGCATGGCCTGACCCTTGAGCCAAAGCTGATTCGAGAGGGCACGCATACGGCGGAAGGCGGCGAGAAGGCGATGCGGGAGCTGTTGAAGCTGTCGCGCGTACCAACCGCGGTGGTCTGCTCCAACGATTGGACGGCGATTGGAGCCCTGCACGCGATCCACGCGGCCGGCCTCCGCGTTCCCGAAGACATCTCACTCGTCGGCTTCGATGACATCCCCATGAGCAGTTTCATCACGCCGTCACTGACGACGGTGCGAATGTCGGCGAGAGATATTGGCGCGACCGCCTTCCAGGCGATCTTCAGCCTGATTGGCGAAGAGCATCTCGAGGGGGATGTCTACCAGGTCGCGACCCGGCTCGTCGTCCGCGAGTCGACCGCGAAGCCCAGAAGGCGACCGTAATCCGTCTGGTCTGACGTTACGGGTGTTTCTCTAACAACCGATCGAACACATCAGCGTCCAGCTCCTCGAGCGACCTGACGAAAACATCGGCCGGCAACACCGTCGAAGTAGTCACGCCGACACACTTCATCCCCGCGCGCTTCGCCGCCTCGATCCCTGCCGCCGCGTCTTCAACGACGACGCACGAGGCGGGCGGCGTGTGCAGCTTCGCCGCCGCGGCCAGAAACACCTGCGGGTCTGGCTTTCCGGCCGTGACGTCTTCAGCGGAGACGATGGCGTCGAAGTAGCGGTCCAGGTTCAGAACGTCCAGCATGACCCGGACGTTTTCCTTCGGAGCCGACGAGGCGATGGCCTGACGCCAACCGGCACGGTGCAGGCGTTCGACCCATGCGGCTGCCCCGGGGAGCGGTGCGAGCCCCTCGGCAACGGCAAGCGTCCTGTAGAGCGCCTCCTTGGTGTCGCCGACGCGGCGAATGACCTCTTGGGTCGCGGCCGCGCCGATCCACGCCGTGAGGATGCGATCGTTCTTCTGTCCGAAGCTGTCGAGGAACTGCTGGTAGGTCAGCTCGACACCTTCGTGCGCATGGTGTCGCGCCAGGCGCGCCAGTGGTAATCGCCCGAGTCCACCAAGGTACCGTCGAGGTCCCATAAAACTGCGCGCGTCAAAGTGGTTGCATTCAAGATTGTCCGTAATAGGCCTTGGGACCGTGCTTCCGGCGGTAGTGCTTGTCGACGAGAAAATCGTCGGGCGGCTCGGCGCCGGGGGCGATGGTGCGGACGCGCCATTCCAGCCGCGCCAGATACTCGAGCACCCGCGCGTTCTCCACCGCCTTGGCGGCATCATCGCCCCACGCAAACGGACCGTGGTTGGCGACCAGAACCGCCTGCACCTCTGATGGCGAGCGGCCGGCGGTGCGGAACGTCTCCGCGATCACCAGGCCGGTATTTTTCTCGTAGTCCTGCTCCACTTCCTCACGACGCATCGGCCTCGTCACCGGAATCTCACCTCGAAAGTAATCGGCGTGCGTGGTCCCCATGCAGCGAACCGGCACGCGCGCCTGCGCCAGCATGGTGGCGAACTCGGAATGGGTGTGGACGATGGCGCCGCAGGCGAAGGCGCGATAGAGCTCGAGGTGCGTGGGTGTGTCGGATGAGGGACGAAAGTCGCCATCGATGATGGCACCGGTCTCGATCGAGATCACGACCATGTGGCCTGGCGTCAGCTGCTCGTAGGGCACGCCGCTTGGCTTGATCGCGAAGATACCGGCGGCCGCATCGGCGACCGACAGGTTGCCGAATGTACCCATGACGAGGCCGCTCGACGCCAGGTCCATGTTGGCGTCGTAGGTAATTTTCCGCAGGCTGTCGTAGCTCATCGCACCGCCCGTTCCTTGATGGCGAGGAGACGCTTCATCAACGTCCCGAGATCCGCCCGAGCGCCGGTCACGCCGCCGAAGGTGTCGTGCAGTTCTCGATAGATGCCATAGAGCTCATCGTAAACGGCCCGCGCATGCGGGTCGGGGAGGAACTGACGCTCCTTGAGCGAGGTCATGCCGTCCTGAGCGGTGCTCCAGTCGTCGAATCCGCCTGCGGCGGATCCTGCCGTCACGGCCGCCGAGATGGCGGCGCCAAGCGCCGGGGTCTGCGGCGAACCCGCGATCAGCATCGGCTGGCCGATCACGTCGGCGTAGATCTGCATGAACAGGTCGTTCTTCTCCGCGATGCCGCCGCAGCAGACGACGCGTTCAACCGGTACGCCGTGCTCACGCATGCGCTCGATGATGGCGCGCGCACCGAAGGCCGTCGCCTCGATCATGGCGCGATAGATCTCGGCACGGGTGGTATGGAGCGTCTGGCCCAGGATCAATCCGGTGAGCCGCGTATCGACGAGGATGGTGCGGTTGCCGTTGTTCCAGTCGAGCGCGACCAGGCCCGACTCTCCGGGCCGTGACGCCGCCGCCTCGGCCGACAACGCTTCGTGCAGCGCCGGGCTCCCCTGGCAGACGCCTTCCACCCACCAGCGGAGGATGTCGCCGACGGCTGACTGCCCCGCTTCGATGCCGGCATAGCCGGGCATGATCGATCCATTGACGATCCCGCAGATGCCGGGGACGTTGGCGACGTTGCCATCGGCTGGCGCGATCGCGCAATCGCACGTGGAGGTGCCGATGATCTTCACCAGCGTCCCGGAGCGGATCCCGGACCCGACCGCGCCGTAGTGGGCATCGAACCCGCCCATGGCGATTGGGATCCCGGCGCGCAGGCCGAGACGACCCGCCCATTCAGGCGAGAGCGTGCCGGCCGGACGCCCGGGTGGGTAGGCCTTGTCGTAGAGCCGGTCGCGCAGCTCGGCGAGCTTGGGATCGAGACGCGCCAGGAACGCCTTCGAGGGGAGGCCTCCCCAGGTATCGGAATACATCGCCTTGTGACCGGCCGCACAGATACAGCGCACAATCTGCCGCGGATCGTCCACGCCGGCAAGCAGCGCCGGAACAAAATCCGCGAGCTCGACCCAGCTCGCCGCGGCGTCGAAGACGTCAGGGGCGACGTTGAGGCAGTGCCAGATCTTCGACCACCACCACTCGGACGAATAGGTTCCACCGATCGGCGCGAGATACTCGGGCGCGTGCTCCCGTGCGATCGCGGTGATCCGCGCCGCTTCGTCGGCGGAGGTGTGGTCCTTCCACAGCCACGCATGCGCGGCCAGGTTCGACGTCCAGGCCGGATCCATCGCCAGCGGCCGCGCGCGTGCGTCGAGTGGCAGCGGCGTCGATCCGGTCGTGTCGACGCCGATCCCGATGATCTGCGTGGGTGAGAATCCCGCGGTGCGCTGCGCCTCGGCGAGGGCGCCCGTCACCGAGGCCCGCAGCCCCTCGACGTAATCGGCCGGGTTCTGCCGCGCCAGGTGCGGATCCTTCGGATGCAGCAGCACCCCCTGGTCCCCGCTCGGATAGTCGAAAACGCTGGTGCCGACCAGGGCGCCGTCGCTGCAGTCCACGACGACCGCACGAACAGAGTTAGTGCCGTAATCGATACCGATCGTGTATGCCATGCGTGTTCTTCAAACGGACCCACGGTTTGTCACGACGACACGACGACGCGACGCCTCACACCGTGAATCAGAAGACCCTAAGAACGTCGTGCCGTCGAGTCGTAGAGTCGTCGTGCTAGCCGAAGGCCTTCCGTTAGCCGACCAATGACCGGCGAAACGACGTCAAGAACGTCTGGGCCGGTGCCGGCGCGGCGTCGCCTGATCCAACTCTGCCTGCTTGGCCATCACGCGGACGGCTTTGAGCGACAGGTTCGCGAAGTTGATCATGCTGCGCTCGATCGCACGCGTCGGATCCTCTCGATACGTGAACTGGTCCTGGCTGTACCAGCCGCGGTAGTTCCGGAGGAAGGTCGTGTAGAGGTATTCGACCGATTCGGGGATCGAGAGCGTGCCGAACATGCAGTCCTGGTCGTTACGGCCCTGGCGCGCGTCGTTGACGTCGAACTTGTGGACCGGCACGCCGGCAAACTCGGCCAGGTCGCACGCGGTCGACGCGGTCGTGGCCTCCATCTTCTGGTGGCCGTAGTCGATCGTCAGTCCGCAGTTGTTCCCGCCGCAGGCCTGGTTCACCTTCTGCGCCACGAGGATGGCCGACGCCGCCGTCGGGATGATCATGAAGAGCTCGCGCGGCTCGTAGGGCTTCGGTTCCATGGCGAGGCGGACGCCGTACTCGAGGCACTTGCGGTTCACGGTGACCATCATCTCGGTGAACCACTCGATCGACTGGCGGTAGTCGATCTGGAAGTGGTAGTCGGCGCCGTCGGAGCCCGGCCAGACGCTCAGCACCGGGATCTTCATGATCCGGCAGATCTCGACGCCCTTCAGGACCTCCTCGAGCGCGGCCTTGCGCATGGCCGGATCCGGATTGCAGGGTCCGCCGAGACGGAATTTTGGATGCGACCAGGTGTTGATATTGCAAGCCGTGACCGTCAGGCCGAGTTCACCGAGAAAGCTCTGCTGCGCGCGATCAATCGCTGCCGGGTCCAAGTCGCCGTTGAGGGATTTCTCAAATACGCTTTGATGGATTTCGATCGCGTCGACACCGGCCGCCTTGGTGCGCCGGCACTGCCCTTCGAAATCGTTGCGAAAGGTGGGATCGTCAGAGTGATATCCGGGCGGCGCGAAACGGTCGCAGAAATCTCCCGCGGACCAGTGCCCGACACTCATCTGGATATCCATGGTCTTCAGGAACTCGATCGACCTGGCGCGATCGAGGTAGCCGGAGATCCCGGCGGCATAGGCAAACTGGTCGGCTGAGAAGCGGCTCATCGGTCCCTCCGGAAACGCGGCATCGTACCACGGGGACCATTCACGGAAATCCCCTTGCATCGATTCCATGTAAGCGTTACCATTCGCGCCCTGATTGTAATCGCTTACAGTCGCGCCTGCGCGCGCCTAAACAATTCACGGGCACCACAGAGGAGCACCATGAAAGTACGCACGGTCGTCCTGCTCGTTCTCTCCGTTCTCCTGTTCGGATCCGGGCCCGCCGCCGCCCAGGTCAGTGTCACCGGCTCGATCAACGGCACGGTCGCAGACACCACCGATGCCGTCCTCCCCGGCGCCATCGTCCTGCTCAAGGACGAAGGAACCGGGATCACGAAGGAGACCACCACCAACGAGGCGGGTGCCTTCGCCTTCCGCGACCTGAATTTCGGCACCTACCAGATCTCGGTGACGATGCAGGGATTCCGCGGTGCGGTTTACAACAAAGTGGTCGTCGAATCGGGCCGCACCACCGACCTGCGCGTCAAGCTCGGGCCCGGCGGCCTCGAGGAAGCGATCACCGTCGAAGGCACGCACGCCGGTCCTGGAGATGACCTCCAACGTGATCTCGAGCACGCTCAACAACAAGACAATCACCGAGCTGCCGCTGGCCGGACGCAACGCGTTCACATTCGCACGACTCGTGCCCGGCGCGGTCGCGCCGCAGGGCACCGGCAGCACGCATTTCAACGGCATGCCCGGCGGCACCATCAACCCGACGATCGACGGCGTCAACAACTCCTCGAACGGATTCAAGAGCGGCGGCACGAGCTTCTTCGAGCACGGTGCTAGTCCCGGCTCGGCGCGATCGAAGAAGTCACGGTTGAAACCGCCGGACTCGACGGTGACGCCGGCGTCACCGGCGGCGTAAACCTGAAGTTCGTCACCCGGCGCGGCACCAACGGATATCGCGGCAGCGTCTTCGAGCAGTATCGGACCGAGAAGCTGAACGCGAACAGCTGCGTTTAACAACGCTCGCGGGCTGCCAAAGAGCCGAGCTGCGCCGCCACGACTTCGGCGGCAATATCGGCGGCCCGATCATTCGCGACAAGGTGTTCTTCTTCGCGAACTACGAGCAGGAATACATCCCGCAGACGCAAACTCGCTCGCAGACGCTGCTCCAGACAGAAGCGCAGCAGGGCATCTTCCGGTACCAGACGGCAGCCGGCGAGCAGCGCACCGTAAACGTCCTCGACATCGCCCGCGCGAACGGGTTCGGAGCGAGCGACCGATCCGATCATCGCCAACATCCTGTCCGAACAGAACCGCGCCCGGCAGTACGGAACGGTGACCTCGAGCCAACAACCTCCGTACAGAAGCGCTCGAGTTGGCAAGAACCGCAGAAGCAGATCAACTACTACCCGACCGCGACGCGTCGACTATCAGATCAAGAACAACCTGTCCTTGATGTCGAGCTACAACCGCTACAATCAGGATGCCCAGGGCCGCCGCGTCTGGCCGCTTCCCGATTACCCGATCAACTCCGACACCTTCGACGCCGGCTGGTGGGTATGGTCGAACGGCCTGAACTGGTCGGTCAACTCCAACGCCCACAACGAGCTCCGCGTCGGCCTGCAGCACAGCGGCGACACCAACGAGCGGGGCCGCGAGCCCGAGACGTTCCTTAGAACGGCACGCTCAACGGTCTGCCGGCGCGCCTGACGATGCCGTTCATCAGCATGATGACGGCAAATAATGCATCCGGTCATCGGCAAGCACTACATCACGACGATCGCGAACACGTTTACGCTCGTCCGCGGCAACCACACCTTCGGTGTCGGCGGCAACTTCCGCGACTCGCAGTGGCGCGATCGGTCTTTTTCGGGCACCGGCACCGCCGGCTACCTCGGCCTGCCGCATCTACACGATCGGCTCACCGACCGGCGACCCAGTGCAGTCGATCTTCACCGCGACCTCGATGCCGGGCATCCAGACCAGCCGACATCGCCACCGCGATCAGTCTTTACGCGCTGCTCACCGGCCGCGTGTCGCAGGTCGCGACCGGAAAAGTGGTGGACCCGGCGACCGGGCAGTATTCGGACTCAGTGTTCCGCGAGAACTGGACCTCGGCGCGGTTCGGCGGCGCCTTCGTGCAGGACAAATGGCGAGTGACGCAGAACTTGACGCTGAACTACGGATTGCGTTGGGAAGCGCTGCAGCCGCCATTCAATCACACCAACACGACGCTGTTCCCCGACTAGGCGAACCTACTTGGGCCCTCGACGCGGCTGTTTCGCACCGGGTGAGTTGAACGGGATCCAGGATCCGACGATCCAGCGCGGCAAGTACGCCACCAAGACCGACTGGAACAACTGGGCGCCGAAAGCTGGGCTTCGCCTACACGCCGCGTTTCGAGGGCGGCGATGCTTGGGAGAGATCTTCGGCCACCGGCGAGGAGACGGTCTTCCGCGGCGGCTACGACATCACCTATTTCGACGAAGGCACGAACATGTTTGCCGTCGACAGCGGGCAGCAACCCCGGACAAATCGCAGAGCATGCTGATTCAGCCCGGGCCCTCGGTTCACGCCCGGCAGCCTGACGCTGCAGATCGCCGATGCCGCCGTTTGTCGCCGCGCCAGCCGCTTACAGCGACGTCTACGCCGCAGTCGGAGCTGACCTTCGGACCAACACGGGCATCCAGACGATGAAGGGCGACCTCAGGACCGGGTTCGTCACAATCGTGGAACATTGGCGTTCAGCGCCTGATCATGAAGAACACCGTGCATCGAGGCCCGTTACCTCGGTAACAAGGGGCACAACCTCTGGCACACGTTCAACATGAACGAAGTGAACATCTTCGAGAACGGGTTCGTCGACGAGTTTAAGCGCGCCCAGCGGAATCTGGCGATCAACGTAGCCAACGGCCGCACCGGCTTTGCCAACAACGGCCTGCCGGGCCAGGCCGCGCTGCCGATCTTCGAAGCGCAGCGTTCGGCGCCCGAGGCGCCGTGGCCGCGCTCCCCGCCGACCAGGGGTTCACCAATGGCGGGTTCATCACCAACCTGCGGCAGGGTGAAGCCGGCCGTATGGCCGCGCAGCATGGCCGGCAACCAGAACTACCTGTGCCGGATGGTCGGCAACAAGTTCTCGCCCTGCGCCACCCGCAATTACTCGGCCCCTGGCCCCTACCCGATGAACTTCTTCGTGGTCAACCCGTTCGCGAGCGGTGGCGCGCTCAACCTCGTCGACGATGACGGGTACTCAAACTACCACGCGCTGCAGCTGCAGCTCCGCCGCCGATATACGGCCGGCTTGACGCTCGACGCCAACTACACACTGGCGAAGAACGAGACGAACATCTGGGCGGAGAACGCCGACCAGCGCGGTAACTAGCGCACGCTCCGCGACCGGACGTTCGACGACCGGTGTCGCACCCTTCGACGTGCGTCACGTCTTCCAGACGTTCGGGACCTACGACCTGCCCTTCGGCACGGATCGTCATTACAAGATCGGCAACCCGATCCTGAATGCCAGTCGTCGGTGGCTGGACGGTCGGCACTGTGATCACGGCGCAGTCAGGCACACCGTTCCGACTCACGCAGCGGACGCCAGACGTTCAACGGCCAGGACGCCGGTGTCGTGCTCAAGAACGGTCACACGATCGAAGAGATCCAGGACATGATCACGATCCAGCCGGGCCCCGGATTCAACCAGCTCCTGGATCGATCCGAAGCTGATCGGGCCTGACGGCCGCGCCAATCCCGAATACCTGGACGTGCCCACCACGCCGGGCGAGTGGGGTCAGTTCATCTACCTCCGCGGGCGGAACGTCTGGAACATCGACGGCTCGCTGATGAAGACCGTGACCGTCTACGGCCGCACGCAGATGAACCTTCACTTCACGTTCCAGAACCTGCTCAATCACCCGGTGTTCAGCACGCCCGGGTTTCCTGGGTGACACGAGCATCACGAGCACGACCTTCGGCCAGACGACCCAGCCGGTCAACGGTGCACGGCAGGTATACGCGCGCATCGAGTTCAGATTCTAGGAACTGACGCAGGCAACTCCAAACTCCAAACCTCAAACTCCAAACCAAGCCGCCCGGCATTGGAGGTTTTGGAGTTTGGAGTTTGGAGTTTGAGACTTTTAAGATGTGATTCACCATGAACAAATCCCTCCTCGTCGGCACCGCCCTCGCGCTCTCCACTGCAGGTTTGGCGACGGTCGCCAGCCAGGCCCGGCCCGACTATCCGTTTCAGCCGGTGCCGTTCACGCGCGTGCAATTGAATGACGTCTTCTGGGCGCCCCGGATCGAAACCAATCGGCAGACCACGATTCCGGTCGCGTTCCAGCAGTGCGAGCGCACCCAGCGGGTCTACCACTTCGAACGGGCCGCGAAGGCGCTGCGCGGCGAGCCGCTCGAGGATACGCGTCCGCCCGGCTATCCTTTCGATGACACCGACGTCTACAAGGTCATCGAGGGCGCGTCCTACACGCTCAACGTCCACCCGGATCCGAAGCTCGATGCCTACGTCGACGGCCTGATCGCGAAGATCGCGGCCGCGCAGGAACCGGACGGCTACCTCTACACGACCCGAACGATCAATCCCAAGGCGCCGCACCGCTGGGCCGGCACCGAGCGGTGGCAGCTCGAACGGGACGACAGCCACGAGCTCTATAATCTCGGCCACCTCTTCGAGGCCGCCGTCGCCCACCACCTCGGCACCGGCAAGAAGTCACTGCTCGATGTCGCCACCAAAGCGGCGGACCTGCTGGTGAAGACCTTCGGCCCCGGCAAGCGTTCGACCTGGCCCGGTCACCAGATCACCGAGATGGGTCTCGTGCGCCTCTATCGCGTCACCAACAACGAGGAATATCTCAAGCTCGCCAAGTTCCTGCTCGACGAGCGCGGGCCTGGACCCGACCCGGCCCGTCCGACACAGTTTCCAAACGGCGAGCGCGCCAACCCTCGCGGCCTTGACTACAACCAGGCACAGGCCAAGGTGACGGCCCAGACCGAGCCGGTCGGGCACGCCGTGCGCGCGATGTACATGTATGCCGGCATGGCGGACATCGCGGCCCTGACCAACGACGAGTACATCAAGAACTCGAGCGACAAGATCTGGGAGAACCTGATCAGCAGCAAGCTGTACTTCACCGGCGGCGTCGGCGCGGCCGGCGGCCACGAAGGCTTCGGTAACCCGTACGATCTTCCGAACATGCAGGCCTACAACGAGACCTGCGCCTCGATCGGAATGGACTACTGGAATCACCGGCTGTTCCTGCTCCACGGCGACGCGAAGTACATCGACATCATGGAGCGGACGCTCTACAACGGCCTGATCTCCGGCGTCTCGCTCGACGGCAAGACGTTCTTCTATCCCAACCCGCTCGAGTCCAACGGCCAGCACTCGCGTTCCGAGTGGTTCGGTGTCGCCTGCTGCCCCGGCAACATCACGCGCTTCATGGCCTCCGTGCCCGGCTACATCTACGCAACCAAGGGTAACGACGTCTATGTGAACCTCTATGCCGGCGGCACCGCCGACATCGAGACGCCGGGCGGCGGGCTGAAGGTCGTTCAGCAGACGCGCTACCCGTGGGACGGCGCCGTGAAGATGACGGTCACACCGGCAAAGGCGTCCAAGTTCGCCATGCACGTGCGCATCCCCGGATGGGCGCGGAACGAAGCCGTCCCCGGGGACCTTTACACCTTCATGGACAAGGCTGGCGCCGCAGCGGTCGTCACGGTGAACGGCACCCGGGTGACGACTCCCGTGCAGAAGGGCTACGTTTCGATCGACCGCGCCTGGAAGGCGGGGGACGTCATCGAGCTCACCCTGCCGATGCCGGTCCGGCGCGTCCTGGCACACGCGAAAGTTGAAGCCGACAAGGATCGCGTGGCTCTTCAGCGCGGCCCGATCGTTTACGCCGCCGAGTGGGCCGACAATCCCAACGGTAAGACCCGCAACATCGTGTTGCCGGACGCCAGCCAGCTGTCCACCGAGTTCAGGAGCGATCTGCTGAACGGCGTGCAGGTCATCAAGGGCAAGTCGTTCGGCTTGTCGAGGACCGAGGCCGGCGCGATCACCAAGGCGGAGCAGGAGTTCATGGCGATCCCGTACGCCACGTGGGCGAACCGCGGGCGCGGACAGATGAACGTCTGGCTGGCGCGCACGGATGCCGCCGCGCGACCCACTCCCTTCCCCACCGCCGCGACGTCCAGCACCGTGGTCGCTTCACCGCCGCCGCAGGGTCGCGGCAAGAACGTGCGGCCGATCATCGACGGCGAGGAGCCGCGCAACTCCGCCGAAGCCGGCTCCTACTTCGACTGGTGGCCCGTCCAGGGCTGGAGCGACGCGTGTGACCAGCAGCCGGCCGCCGGCCAGGGCCAGGGTCAGCGGCGCCAGTGCAGCAAGGGCGAATGGATCGAGATGACGTTCGCCAAGCCGTCCGCCGTCTCGCAGGCGGAGCTTTACTGGTTCGACGATGAAGCGAACCGCGGCGGCGTGCGGGTTCCTGCGTCGTGGAAGCTGCTCTACAAGGATGGCGAAGCGTGGAAGCCGGTCGAGACGGCCGACGCTTTCGCAACCGCCAAGGATGCCTGGAACAAGGTGACCTTCAAGCCGGTGACGACGACCGCACTCCGGATGGAGCTGGTGATGAAGCCGGGCGTCTCGGCGGGCGTCCAAGAATGGAAAGTGAAATAGCGCTTCGCTGAGGGTGCGGGGCACTCACGCTGAGGGTGCGGGGGACGGACGATGAGGTGCGGAAACTGGCGCTGAGGGTGCGGGCGCTCACGACCCTCGCTGCTGCTGCGACTGCCTGTGTGTGCTTGGCTTACGCGGGCGAATCCCGTGGACCAGCCGAAGCCGCACCGCAGGCGCGTGTTGGCGCGCCGGCTTTTCCGCCCAAGAACGCCGCTGGTGCGGCGATCGAGCAGACGTCGCCGGGGACGCGCAGTGCGGCGGTGCTGGTCACCAGCTTCGACGGCCTCGGCGCCGACTTTGCGGGGCCGCAGGGCGGTTCGCCTGGGCGCAACCCCTCTGATAACAGCCTCGCCGTCGGTCCCGACCATATCGTCCAGACGGTCAACTCGCGGCTCGCAATCTTTACAAAGCAGGGCAAGAAGTACGACACGACCGGCACGGTGCTGTACGGCGCGGTGCCAACCAACACGGTCTTCGCCGGCTTCGGCGGCACGTGCGAAGCGCGCAACAACGGCGACGCTGTCGTGCGCTACGACCAGCTGGCGGACCGCTGGCTGATCGTGATGCCGATCTTCCGGCGTTCGGCGGTCAGGCCCGATCAGCCCCCGGTATGGACGCCGGGCGACAAGGTTTACACCAGCCCACCGGGAGTGCCCGGTCAGCCAGGGGCGGCAGCCAAACTGTTCGTGCCGCCACCCTCACCTCCGCCAGCACCGGCGCAGGCTCCTGCACCGGCTGGACGCGGCGCCGCGCCGCCGGAGGAGAAGGGTCCGTACTCGATGTGCTACGCGGTCAGCACCAGCGCCGATCCGCTCGGCACCTACTATCGTTACGAGTTTCTGAGGCCGCTTTTCCCTGACTACCCGCGCCCGGCCGTGTGGCCGGACGGCTACTACGTCCCGACCAGCACGAGCGACGACATCATCGAGAAACATGCGTGCGTCGTCGACCGCAACCGCATGCTCAAGGGACAGCCCGCGACCGAGCAGTGCGTCGTGATTGCAGACGTCAACTTCCTCAACAACGTCGACCTCGATGGCAAGACGCTGCCACCCGCCGGCGCGCCGAACATCATGATGGCGACCGGCGGCTCGCAGCTCAAGAGCGAGTTGAATGACGACGGCGTCTACGTCTGGCAGTTTCACGTCGACTGGACCGACGCCGCGCGAACGAAGGTGACGGGACCAGAGAAGATTGCGGTCGCGCCCTACCACTACCTGTGCAACGGGCAACTGAGTCACTGCGTGCCGCAGCCCGGCACCGATCGGCGCCTCGACGCACAGGGCGACAAGCTCATGGCGCGAGTCGTCTACCGGCGCGTCAACGGCGCCGAGTCGATCGTGGCGGTGCACTCCGTGAACACCGAAGCCGCCGCCGGCGGCGTCCGGTGGTACGAGTTCCGTGTCGACAAGGACCGCAGCGTGAAACTGCACCAGCAAGGCACGTACGCGCCGGACGCGTTCTACCGCTGGATGGCGAGCCCGGCCATCGACAAGTTCGGCAACATCGGCATCGGCTATTCGTTCGGCGGCACGCCGCACTTCCCGGGCCAGCGATTCGCGGGACGTGTGCCTTCGGATCCACCCGGCGTGCTCACGCTTCGCGAAACGATCCTCGCCGACGGAGCGGGAGCGCAGACCAACACGGTCCGGTGGGAAGACTATTCGCAGACCGCCGTCGATCCGCAGGACGACTGCACGATCTGGTACGTCGGGGATTACTACAAGAAGGACGGGACGAACTACTCGACGCGGATCGGCGCGTTCCGGATGCCCGGCTGCTCGGGCGCCTGACGCCTCTCGGCAGCCCTAAAGGGCTGGCTACACCGCTGATCGCAGGTTGGCAGCCCAAGGGCTGCGCTACATCGACACTTCCCAGGTGTAGCGCAGCCCTTTAGGGCTGCCAACCGGATCACTGCCGGCGCGGTCGACCGATCTTGACGAGCGCGGCGCCATGTGCGGGCACGATCGACCGCGAACTCGCCATTGACCGTACCGAGATCCTTCTGCAGCCACAGATCCCTGACCGGCTGTGGACCGGCGAGGCCAAGCTCCTTCCACGTTGCGGACATCTTCACCGGCTGCAGCCCGCGGTTGAACAGCCCGGCGGCAATCGTGCCATCGGCCAGCGGCCGGGCCCACAACTCGAGCCGCTCCCGCTGATAGACACGCGTGGCGCCCTTGCCGAGCACGTCCTGGTTCATCTCGAGCACTTCATGGTTCGTCATCAGCGCGGTCGTGAAGCTGTCGAACTGGGTCATATCGGCGCCGATGAGCAACGGGGCCGCCTGCAGCGCCCAGAGCGAGATGTGCGTGATCTGTTCGTGCGGCGTGAGCCGGGTGTCGTGGATGTTCGGTCCCCAGCCGACTTTGCCGACCACGAGCATGTCCGGATCGGTCCAGTGCCCGGGCCGGGACCACTTCTCGCGCCCCGCCTGCCGGAATCCGACCGAGGACATGTTCGACCACACGTCGGTCAGGTCACCGCTCGTGCGCCAGTAGTGGCCGCCGACTTCCGCTCCCCACTCCCACACATTGCCCATGCCGTACTGACACAGGCTGTAGACGATGTCGCGGTTCACCTTCCGCAGCGCGTCGCGCATGACGATGAAGGGCTTCTGCAGTTCGGCGAGGCTGTTGTCCTTGGCGATGGTCTCGTACGAGCACCAGTCATGCTTGAGAAGGTCGAAGCCCCACCCCGCCCACGTGCGCGCGTCGATCTCCTCGTGCTGATAGCTGCCGGGCAGCCCCTGGCAGGTGCGCGGCCCCGGCGACGAGTAAATGCCGATCTTCAGCCCCTTGCTGTGGACGTAGTCAGCCAGCCCCTTCATGTCGGGAAACTTTTCATTGGGCTGGAGGACGCCGTTCGCGTCACGCTTACCTTCCCAGCCGTCGTCGATGTTGATGAACTGATAGCCGTGCGCCGCGAGGCCGCTCGAGATCATCGCGTCGGCGGCCGCCCGCACTTTCGCGTCATCGACTGAACCGCCCCAGACGTTCCAGGAATTCCAGCCGAGCGGCGGCGTCAGGGCGAGGGCATCCTCGCCGCCGACGATCGTGAGAATGCTTTTGGCTGAACCTGCGGCGTTGGTGACCTCGATCGGCACGGCGAATCGACCGGCGCGATCCGATCGCGCCGCTGATGATCCCGGTGCCTGCGTCGAGCGTGAGGCCGGCGGGCAGTTTCTGCGCGCTGAACTTCAGCGGAGCGGCGCCCGTGGCAGGGATGCGGAACAGGAACGGCCGTCCCGGCGTGCCGCCGGTGATGCGTGGCGCGTTGATGCGGGGCTGCGCCGGATGGCCGCTCGCGATCGGCGGCGCCGGCTCGGACGGAAACGACCAGCTCTCCGGCTTGTCCTTCGCGCCGGCCTTGAGATGGATCATCGCCCCGGCCCAGTTGGCGTAGTCGCCGGTGCTGACGTCGCCGCCGTCGTCGATGAACAGCTCCATGAAGCGCGCGCCCGACAGATCCACCGACACGAACTGCGGCGGCGCGCCGGCCTTGATCACGTCGCTTGTAAACGCGCGCTTGTTATCGAGCCAGATCTCGTAGGTGACCGACCCCTGCCCCTTGCTCGCCGCATCGTCGATCCCGATCATCGATTCGAAACGTGTCGCCTGCCCCTTGAGGTCGACGATCAACTCGTTGATCGACAGCGTGCCGATCCCATGCTGATAGGTGACGCCGGCAAGCGACAGCGGCGGCGGGTTGTTGCCTCGCCCTGAGCCCGACTTGCCGGCCCTGGGTGTGCCGCGACGCTGGACCATCCGGGTGAGATCGAGGCTATCCAGCCAGATCGCCCCGGCGGGTGGTTCGGCCGCCGTCAGCGCCTTCGGGTCCTGGGCCGCCGGGCGCGCGGGTGTCGACGCAGAGAGCAGCAACGGCGCCGACACCGCGGCGAGCAGGACGAGGTAGTGCAATCGAGAAAGCTGCATGGAGATCCTTGCTGAATCCGTTCCGGCTACCAGCTGTCGTGCACGTGCGGACGGATGTGCTCGTCATACACGGCGCGGACGGCATCCATCGTCTTCTGATCCAGTGGCGGCAGTGAGGCCGCGGCGGCGTTGTCGCGGGCCTGCTGTTCGGTCCTGGCGCCAGGGATGGCGCAGGTAACAGCGTCGAACATCAGGATCCACCTCAGGGCGAGCTGCGTGAGGCTTGCGCCATTGGGGACGAGCGGCCGTAAGCGCTCGACGGCCTCGAGGCCGACGTCATACGGCACTCCCGAGAACGTTTCGCCTTTGTCGAACTGCTCACCCTGACGATTGAACTGGCGATGGTCGTCGGCCGCGAAGGCCGTGTCGGGACGAAGCTTTCCTGTCAACATGCCACTCGCGAGCGGGACGCGGGCCAGGATGCCGATCTGCTTTGCCTTGGCTTCGGGGAGGACGCGCTCGGCGGGCTTCAACCGGAACATGTTGAAGATGATCTGGACACTCTGGACGTGGGGATGGCGCATCGCGTCCAGCGCTTCGGCAGCGGTCTCGACACTGACGCCGTAGTAGCGCAGCTTGCCCTCGCGGACCAAGTCGTCCAGGAAGCCAAAGACCTCATCCTGTCGATACAGCGCGGGCGGTGGACAGTGAAGCTGAAGCAGGTCGAGAGCGTCGGTGTCGAGGTTCTCGAGGCTCCGGTCGATCCAGGCGCTGAGGTTCTCGCGAGTGTAGCCTTCGCAGGTCTGCTCGGGGAGCCGGCGCCCAGCCTTGGTCGCCACCCAGATCTGCTCGCCGGGCCGTTCGCGTTTCAGGCGAGCGACAAGCCGCTCACTGCGTCCGTCGCCATACACGTCCGCGGTGTCGATGAAGTTGACGCCGCTGTCGATCGCCGCGTGCAGCGCACGCATCGACTGCTCATCGTCCACCTGCCCCCACGATCCGCCGATCGCCCACGCGCCGAAGCTGATGGCCGACACCCGCATGTCCGTGCGCCCGAGCTGTCGATAGTCCATCTACTTCAGCGTGACGTGCATGTAGACGGAATGCCGTCCGAATGATTCGTAAAACGGCTTCAGCGTCACGCCGTCGATGCCGAAACGCAGTGTCGACTGGTCGCCGGTAATCGACTTGCCAAGATCCGCCGCATCGAGCGTGACCTGGCGCCAGTCGGTCCGCGGCGCTGCCTCCTCGGCGGCGAGCAGGACCGGACCGTAGAAGATGCTGGCGACGTTCGGCTGATCCATGACGTGATCCAGGGAGAAACCAAACGGCATCCGGAGCTCGACGGTGTCGTTGGTGCGCCAGCTCCTCGTGATCGTCATGTAGCTGCCCGGCACCGCCTGGATCTTCTGATCCTGCCCATTGATCTTCACGAAGAAGCCGCGGGTCGCCCACTTCGGTACCCGGACCTTCATATCGAACTGGCCAGTTCCCTTCACCACGAGCTTCGTCGTGTCAGCGTAGGGGAAATCGGTCATCTGCTGGACGACGATCTTCCGGTCGGTCCAGTTCAGCGTCGAGGGGACGAAGAGGTTCACGTAGAGCGCGCGATTGTCTGCGCTCCTGAAGTAGATCGTGTCCTGCAGCTTGGTGTTGCTCTCGAGCGCCGTGCCGTTGCAGCAGGTGAACCCGTTCATGCCGGCGTTATTGAAACGCTTCTGGGCACCGGGGTTGAGCGGCACATGGTAGGTGTTGCCGGCATTCTCTTCCGCCACCGACGCGAGGATGTGGTTGTAGAGGGCCCGTTCGTAGTGGTCCATGTACTTCGCGGTCTGGTCGTACATGAACAGCTGCCGATCCAGCTTGAGCATGTTGTAGGTGGCGCAGGTCTCGTTCTGTCCGCCGTTGGCAAAGCCGTTCTCCCACAGCGTATTGGGCTGGGCGGTGAAGCACTCGGCGTTGTTCGGCATCCTCGCGCCGGCGACGCCGCCGATGCTGTACATGTAGCCGCTGTTGACCATCTCCCAGAAGTTCGAGGCGATGTTGTAGTACGGCATCTCTTTCGTGCCGCGGAAGGTCTCGAGCGCGCCGGTGATCTGCGGGATGTGCTGATTGGCATGCCGGCCGCGGATGGTGTCGACGTTGCTGGCCAGGCCATGCTCGCGGTTGGCGTTGCCGTAGAAGAAGTTGGTGTTGTCGAACAGCTTGGCGCACTCGAGGAACTGCTTGTCGCCGGTGAGGCGGAACAGGCGCGCCATCACTTCGTTCATGCCGCCGTACTCGCCCGCGATGTAGCGGCTCCACATGCTGATGCGCGTCTCGGGCGGCAGGGCCTTGAGCCGCGCATACGTCCACGCGCCCATGCCCCTGGCCACTTCCAACGCCTTCTTGTTGCCGGCGACCTCGTAGCTGTCGAGCAGACCGGCGAGGATCTTGTGCAGCGTGTAGTAAGGCGCCCAGATCTGGGTGTCCTGGGTGCCGTAGGTGGCGCCCTTCTCGAGCATGATGAACTGGTCCGGCGGGTAACCGCTGATGAAGCCCACACCCCAGTTCTGATAGTCGGTCCGGATCGCACCCGCCCTGAGATTCGAGTCGTAGCCCTTGCGGCCCGGGCCAGGCGGCACAGCGGTTGGATCCGCCACCGCGGCACCGCCGGCCTCAGCCGGCTGGCCCGACTTCTTCGACAGGTCGTAAAGCGTGTCGATCAGGTAATTCATCTTCCCGAGGAAGTTCGCCCGCAGGGCTTCGTCGTAAGTCGTGCTCGCATATGCCTGGGCGATCGCGGTCAGATAATGGCCGCTCGCGTGGCCACGTAACCGCGTGGTCTGGTTGTCCCAACCTTCGAGCTGCTGTGTGCCGGCCGGCTGCGGTTGACCGAATGCATCCCGGAAGTTGTAAAGGAAGTTGTCCGGATTGCTGGCCGCAAGGCCTTTGATGAACTTGTCACGGTTCTTGATGAAGGCCGTGTCGCGCCCCTTCGTGTCGCGCTCGAGCACGACGTTGCTGAGCGAGAAGGATTCCGCGAGGCGGCTCGGCGGTGTGGTCGTTCCGATCGGCACCTTGACGATGACAGTGGCCTTCGGTTCGAGGGCCGTGCCTGGCACCTTACCGGTGACGGAATAGGAACCCGGCGCCCGCACCTCGCTGTTGTCCGTCGGGGACGGCCAGACCACACGCACATCCGGACCCTTGGCGTTGTCTTTGTACACGGCCGGAATGGAGTACCGGCAGCCGCGGCATCATCCCGACAATCGTGTTGACCGTAATGTCGGGCACATGCGACAGCCGCGACGCCCACGGCGACTCCTTCGGGATGTTGGCGGTCGAGATCACCGGCGGCGGCGCGCCCCGCCGGCCGGTGTTCTGGCGGCCCACGCTGGTGCGGATCGCGATCACCTGGGCGTCGCTGAGCGCGATGCGGTAGATGCGAACGTCACGCAGCCGTCCGTGCAGCGTCGGCTCGGTGTCCACCTGCGATTTGCCGAGGAAGAGGCGATTGGCTGCTCCCTCGGCTGCGGCGACGACCTGGGTGGCATTCACGGTCACGTTGGCCGCCTCGCCGACCTTGGCGCCGTCCAGATAGGCCCTGAGCACACGACTTGCCGGATCGAGGACGACCGCGACGTGCACCCACTGGTTCTCGACGACAGGCTTGGCGGTCGTCTCACCGCGCACGCTGCCACCGACGACAATCGAAGCGCGGAAACCGGTCTTCCCCGCCTCGGCGAACATCCGGTTCGCCGCGTTCTGCCCGAAATCGAAGACCGGCCCGGACGCTCCGGTTGGCAGGAACAGCCAGCCCGTCACGCTGATCGTGTCTTCGCCAGACAGTGCGGCGGCGGGGAGCTGAAGGTGACTGCCGTCGCCGGTCAGCAGCAGCACGCGGCGGCCGTCGTCTTCGACGAACGTGCCGCCCGTGCCCCGCATCGCCGCGTGAAACTGGTTGCGCGACGCGTCTTCCGGGTTCCCGTTCAGAACGTAGCGCGCAATCAGGCCGGTCTCACCGATCCCATCGAGGAATTGATCGCCTCCCTGGGTCTGCTGGCCGTCCACCGTGTGCGCGAGAGCGAGAAGGGCTGTCGAGACCGCCAGCACCAGGGCAACGAAGATCCGATTGATCATGACTGAATACTCCTCGGAGCGTGCCGGTGCCGAGTGCGGCAGCCCTGAAGGGCCGCGCTACACAGGCGTGCCGACGCGTTACTTCGCGATCCCAAAGGTGAAAACGGTGCTCGTCTTGTACTCGGCACCGGGCTTCAGAATCGTGGACGGGAACTTCGGCTGGTTCGGGGAATCCGGATAGTGCTGCGTCTCGAGGCAGAAACCGGTCCGGTGCTTGTAGACGGCGCCAGCCTTCCCGGTCAGCGTGCCATCGAGGAAGTTGCCCGAGTAGAACTGGATGCCGGGTTCCGTCGTCGTGATTTCCATGGTGCGGCCGCTCTTTGGCTCAACGACTCGCGCCGCGAGTTGACGCCCCTCGCCTTTGCGATTCAACACCCAGTTGTGATCGTACCCCTTCCCGCTTGTGAGCTGCGCGTTGTCCTGGTTGATCCGTGCGCCAATCGCGGTCAGCTTGCGGAAGTCGAACGGCGTACCGGTCACCGCCGCCAGCTCTCCTGTTGGGATCAACGTGTCATCCACCGGCGTGTATCTGTCGGCGTTGAGCATCAGCTGGTGACCGAGAATGTCACCGGACGCCTGCCCCGCGAGGTTGAAGTAGCTGTGCTGGGTCAGGTTGACGGGCGTCGCCTTATCCGTCGTCGCCAAGTAATCGACGATGAGCTCGTTCGCGTCGGTCAGGGTATAGGTGACCCGCACGCGCAGGTTGCCCGGGTAGCCCTCTTCGCCATCCGGACTTGTCCTTGTGAAGGCGATCGCATTGCTGCCGGCCACCGGCTCAGCCGTCCAGAGCACTTTGTCGAATCCCTTGGTCCCGCCATGGAGATGATTCGGCCCGTTGTTGGTCGCGAGCTTGTAAGTCTTACCATCCAGCGTGAACGCGCCTTTCGCGATCCGGTTGCCGAAGCGGCCGATGATCGCGCCGAAGAAAGGATGGTCCTTCAAGTAGCCGTCGAGGTTGTCGAAGCCAAGGACGATGTCGTCGAGGCGGCCGGTGCGGTCGGGAACGCGTAGCGACGTGATGATGCCGCCGTAGCTGATCGCCTGGACGACGACGCCCTTCGCATTCGTGAGCGTGAAGCGCTCGACCGCCTGGCCGTCCGGCATCTTGCCGAAGGGCTCGCGTTTGATCGGGGTCTTCGCGGGTTGGCCGAGGATCACGGCATGGCAGAACACGGCAACGGAGAGGATGAGCAGCAAGCTGCGCGAGAGCGTCATGATGGGCGCAATCTACCACGTGTTTGCGCGTTTTTTCTAGGGTGTAAACGATTACTGTTCCAAGTGGCGGCGTAGTAAGATGGCGGCGCTTTCTGCATGACTGGACTCGCATTTCACGACGTGCGCAAGTCGTTCGGCGCTGTGAAGGCGCTGACGGGCGTGACCTTCGACGTGCGCGAAGGCGAGTCGCACGCGCTCGTCGGCGAGAACGGCGCCGGCAAATCCACGCTCCTGAAGATCCTGGCCGGGATCATCCGGCCCGACGCCGGCGATCTCACCTGGAACGGCGAGCGGCTGTCGCTCGGCAGTCCGCGTGAGGCGCTCGAGCGCGGCATCGGCATGGTCTACCAGGAGATGCTTTGCTTCCCGAACCTGAGCGTCACCGGCAACATCTTCGCCGGCCGCGAGCTGGTCGGCCCGACCGGGCAAATGCGCGATGCCGAGATGCGCACGCGCACGGCCGCGATCCTCGACGAGCTGCACCTGCGCATCCCACCCGATGCCCCCGCCGACTCGCTGCCGGCCGCGCACCGGCAATTGCTGCAGGTGGCGCGGGCGCTGGCGTTCGATTGCCGGATCCTGGTGCTCGACGAGCCCACGACCGCACTCACGGATGCCGAGGCCGATCATCTCTTTGCCGTCGTCGAAAAGCTGAAGGCCCGCGGTACCACGCTGCTTTACGTGTCGCACCGGCTGCCCGAGGTGTTCCGGCTGTGTGACCGCATCACCGTCCTGCGCGACGGTGCCCACGCGGGCACCTTCGAGCGCACCGCCGTGACCCCCGACGACATCGTCCGCGCCATGGTCGGACGCGATCTGCCGCCGCGGGCCGAGCATGCGGCCTCGGCGGGCGCCGCACCGGCGCTCGAGGTGCGGGGGTTGACGAGGGCGCCGGCGTTTCGCGATATCTCGCTGACCGTGTCGCCTGGGGAGATCGTCGGGCTGTTCGGCCTGGTCGGGTCCGGGCGCTCGGAAGTGCTTGAAACGATTTTCGGGCTGCACCGTGCACAGGGTGGATCCATTCGCGTCGGCGGCGCCGTGCTCGATGCGCGGTCGCCACGGCAGGCGGCACGCGCCGGCGTTGCGCTCGTCCCGGAGGAGCGCCATCGGCAGGGACTCTTCTTCAACCTGACGCTCAGGCAGAACCTGATGTTGCCGGCCCGGACGGTGGCGGGCGACACGATGATTCGCGGCGGCCGCGAGCGTGCCGAGACCGAGCAGCTGCTGCGCGACTGGCGGGTCAAGGCGCGGGACCAGGACGTCTTCCCCGACAGCCTCAGCGGCGGCAATCAACAGAAGCTCGTCCTCGCGAAGTGGATGGCGACGTCACCGCGCGTGCTGATGCTCGACGAGCCGACGAAGGGCGTGGACGTCGGCGCCAAGTTCGAGATCCATGAGATCATCCGCCGCCACGCGACCGCGGGATTGGCCTGCCTGGTCGTGTCGAGTGACCTCCCCGAAGTGCTGACCCTCTGCCACCGCGTGGTGGTGATGAGGGAAGGCCGGATCCAGGGCGAGCTCACGGGCGACGCCGCAACGGAGCCGGCCGTTATGCACCTCGCAACCCATGAACTGAAGGACGCCTCGTGAAACGGCTGTGGCATGTCCGAGAGCTCAGCACGGTGGTCATCCTTCTGCTGGAGATCATCTTCTTCGGCTGGTATCTGTGGCCGGACGGCAACCGCTCCCATCCGTTCCTCAACTGGGAGAACGCCCTCCTCATCCTGAAGTATTCGTCGATCTACGGCATCGCGGCGGTCGGCGCCGCCATCGTCATCATCTCGGGCGGGATCGATCTGGCCCCGGGATCGATCATCGCGCTTGCGAGCGTGGTGTGTGGTGTGTTGTTCGTGGACGCGAGCTGGGGCCTCGTGCCCGCGGTGCTGATGTCGCTGCTGGTCGGCACCGCCGCCGGCGCCCTGAGCGCCGTGCTGATCGTGATGGTGAAGCTGCCGCCGTTCATCGCCACGCTTGGCGTGATGGGCATTACCCGCGGCGTGGCGTTCATCATCACCGAGGGCCAGTACTTCGATCTTTCGAGCCAGATGCCGGGCGGCTGGCGGCCGGCCGGGATCCCCGCGGACTGGGTGGCGCCGATCATCATGGTCCTGCTGGCCGTGGTCTTCCAGATCCTGATGACGCGCTTCCAGTGGGGACGGCAGATCTTTGCAACCGGCGGCAACGAGACGGCGGCGCTCTTTTCAGGCGTCGCGGTCGGCCGCTTGAAGACGTCCGTTTATCTCTTGAGCGGACTGCTGGCCGCGGTCGCGGGCGTCGTTCTCGCGCTCGTGCAGGGCCAGGGCAAGGCGGATCTCGCGACCGGCTACGAGCTCGACATCATCGCCTCGGCGGTGGTCGGCGGCGCCAGCCTGTCGGGTGGACGCGGCTCGGTCATGGGGGCCGTGCTCGGCACGCTGATCTTCGGCGTGCTGCGCAATGCGCTCCCGCAGATTCCGGGGGCGACCTTCTATGACCGCCTGATCGTCGGGCTGGCGGTCATCGTGATCGTCGTGATGGACCAGGTGTTGTTGAAGCGCGGAGAGTAATCGGGCACAGGAGGAAGAGACATGCGACGGATTCTGGTGATGGTGGCGGTTGCGGCGGTCGCGGTGGCGGCGGCCTGTAGTGGCGCCAAGGAAGAAGCGCCGGCACAGGCGGGCACACAGACACTGCGCTTCGCGGTGATTCCCAAGGCGCTCGACATTCCGGTGTTCAACTACGCGAAGATCGGCGCCGAGCGCGCCGCCAAGGAGCTTGGGAACGTCCAGATCGAGTGGCGCGCGCCGGAGACCGCCGATCAGCTCCGGCAGAAGGAAATCCTCGAGTCCTTCATTACCCAGCGCGTAGACGGCATCGCGATCTCGACACTCAACGGTGACTTTCTCACCGAGACGATCAACCGCGCCGTTGACGCCGGCATCCCCGTCGTCACGTGGGACTCCGACGCGCCGAAGAGCCGCCGCGCCGCGTTCTACGGTGTGGACGACTTCGCCTCTGGACGGATCATGGGCGAACAGGCGATCAAGCTGCTGAACGGTCAGGGCAAGGTGGCGCTGATCACCAGCATGGGCGCGACCAACCTGCAGCGCCGCCTCGAAGGCGTGCGCGATGCACTGAAGAGCGCGCCCGGCATCGAGATCGTCGAGGCCTATGACATCAAGGAAGACGCGGTCCGCTGCGCCGAGATCATCGCCACCGGCTCGCGCCGCTATCCCGACCTGGGCGCGTGGCTGTCAGTGGGTGGCTGGCCGGTCTTCACCCGCAACGCCCTGGCGGGCGTGGACTCGTCGAAGACCAAGGTGATCTCGTTCGATACCGTCGAAAGCGCGATCGACCTCCTCCGCTCCGGCAAGGTGCAGGTCCTGCTCGGACAGAAGTATTTCGGCTGGGGCAGCGAACCCGTGAAGATCCTGCACGGCATCAAGAACGGAAAGCCGCCGGCAAGCGCGATCGTGGACTCCGGGGTAGACATCGTGACGCTCGAGAACGTCGATGCCTATGTGGCCGAGTTCAAGCGCCTGCAGTCCGGAGGCTAAAGCCTCCGGACTGCAGGATGGAAGATGGAAGATGGTAAGATGGAAAAGTGCTGGACTCGCAGCAACGAGGTTGAAGCCAGCAACACTTTTCCATACATTTCACCATCTTCCATTTTCCATCCGCGAGCGCGTTAGCGCGAGCGCTAGCGCCGCGGCTTCTCTGTCTTCGCGGCGTCAAAGCGCCGAGCGAGCGCTTCGAAGCGGTCGGTAGGCCCATTCCACGCCAGATCATCGACCGACTCGAACACCGGGATCTCGGTTCGCAAGGTCGCCAGATCTCGGAAGAGAAGCGCCAGCTTGCGGTCCCTTTCGAGCGTCGATGCCAGCGTGGCGGCGTTGTTGGCATTCACCCGCCACTCCTTCGCGTCAGCGGGAATCGATTCGATGTGCCCGAACTTTGCGAGCACGGCGGCGCTCGACTTGGCGCCCCATCCGGGCAGGCCCGGATAGCCATCCGCTGAATCACCGACCAGGGCCAGGTAATCGGGAATGGATGCTGGCGGCACACCGAACTTCTTCACCACGGCGGCTTCGTCCATTTCGACGTTCGTCCGCCGGATCATCTGCACGACACGCCCGCCCCGCACGCACTGCGCGAGATCTTTGTCGGGCGTGCAGATCAGCACCTTGTCGACGCGCGGATCCTGCTCCGCCTTGGCCGCCGCTGCCGCCAGCGCATCGTCGGCCTCGTATTCCACCATCGGCCAGAGCGTCACGCCAAGCGCGCTCACCGCCTCCTCGAGCAGTCCGAACTGCGAAAGCAGATCCGGGTCGATCCCTGCGCCTGTCTTGTAGCCCGGCCACATTCGGTTGCGAAATGACTCGATGACGTGGTCGGTGGCCACGCCGACGTGGGTGGCACCACCCCGGTTGATCATCCCCAGGATCGATGCGACGACGCCACGGACGGCGCCGACTTCACGTCCCTCCGCGTCCCGTGCCGAGGGGACCGCGAAGAAGTGGCGGAAGAGTTCATACGTGCCGTCGATGAGATGGATCTGCAAGACGGCTGATTATGCCGCCAGTTGCGTCCCGGATACGAGGATCGATCTCAGACGACTAGCCGGCTTCACGCGGTGCGCGCAGGAACAGGCGTGATGCCGCCAGGAATGTATCGATGTGGCAGGGCTTCGTCAGGATGGCATCAGCGACGCAACCGTCCGCGCGCATGGCCTCAGGGGCACCGGTGACCGCGATGATCGGAACCGGCTCGGTCTCCGGATCGTCGCGCAGCCGGCGGCACAGTTCTGCGCCGCTGATGTCGGGGAGCCTGTAGTCGACGACGATCAGATCCGGCGAGAGGGCCTTGGCCAGCCGCTCCGCCTCGATCCCTCGATGCACGCCAAGGGCGCGGATGCCGACGGACTTGAGCGCCTCGGCGAAGGCCTCGCAATTGTTGACATCATCGTCGACCACCAGCGCAAAGGGCTTGAGTTCTGCGGTGCCGGCGTGGAGGTGGCCCGACTCGAGCAGCAGCCGCAGGTATTCAGCTTCGTTGCGAGCGGCCTCGCTGGTTGCGGCGACCTTGCGGAGAAACGCCACCCCATGCGTATTTCTCAGCTCGACGTCGAAGCCAAACGGAGCCGGCACAACCACACAGGCTACGCCGCCCTGCTGCCATAACGGCTTCCACGCTTCGTCGACGGATGACATGGGCGTTGTCGTTGTATGCCGGTGTGACGTGTCTGTCACTGGTTGATACGGTTCCGGGCCTCAAGGTGTCGTTACACCTGCCAGAGGCAATAAGGGTGCCTGCCGATCAGCCAGCCCGGCTGAACCTTGGTAGGATATGACCTCAAATCTGTACTCACCTTGACTGGCCGTAACGAGTCGTCCATTCCTCCCGATGCAGAGCGGCTCCTCCGCGTCTGCCGGCGATATGAAGCGCTGGCTGATGCGGAAGGAAGCATCATCTGGGTCGTCGATCCCGACATGCGTCCGACCGGGCGCAACGAAGCGTGGGAGCGCTACAGCGGCCAGTCTCCGGAAAGCTATGCCGAACTCGGCTGGCTGGCCGCGATCCACCCCGACGACCGCGAACGCTTCTTTGGGGAGAGCGCACGAGCGCTTGCGACTGGGGAGGCGCTGGGGCTCGAGTTCCGGATCCGCCGTGCGGACGGCGCCTACCGCCGCAACCGGATCCGCGCCGTACCGATCCGAGACAACGGCCGCGTCGTCGAGTGGATCGGGACCGCCAACGATATCGAAGACGCGTGCCAGGCGGCCGACGACCAGCGCGACCTTCGCGCCCGTCTGCTCGCTCTCACCAACGGCGCCGACGCGCTGCTCGCGTCGCGGACGCTTGAAGTCACATCTGCGGCCGCGATCGAACTCGCACGGGAAGTACTGCCTGGCGACGGCTACGGCATCTGGGTCTTCACCCCTGCGACGCGCGAGTGGCAAATGGTCTGTGGCTACGGCGTCAGCGACCAGTTCGCGACGGCGCGAGTCGAGGGCAGTCTGATCACGTTTGCTCAGCCGATCGGCGTGGTGGACGTGAATGCGTCCCCCATGGTTGAGGCCCGCCGCGCCGCCTACGCAATCGAAGGCGTTCGCTCCCTGCTGACGATCCCACTCCCCATCGGCGGCGAGCGCCGGGCAGCGCTGGTGGTCTATCACCGCACCTCACATGTGACGACAGAAACAGAACTCCGCGTCGGGATCGCACTCGGCCATCTCGTCGCCGCCGCCCTGTGGAATGCGGAAACCTACGAAGCGCTCGGCCGCTCCACTCGGACGGCCGAACGTCACGCCTCGCAGATGACGTTCCTCGCGGAAGTCTCGGCGCGGCTCGGCTCGCTCGACTACGAAACGACGTTGCGGCAGGTGGCGCAGCTCGCAGTACCGCGATTCATCGACTGGTGCTCGGTCGACGTCATCATGCCGGACGACCGGGTTGAACGCCTGATCACGGCGCATGTCGATCCCGCCAAAGTCCAGCTCGCACAGAGGCTGGAAGAACGATTCCCGTCCGCCCCCGAGGACACGACCGGGATTGCAGAGGTCCTGCGCACCGGCCGGCCGATTCACTACCCTGTGATCACCGACGAAATGCTGGTCGCCGGCGCGCAGGATGAAGAGCACCTCACGATGCTGCGCGAGATTGGCATGCACTCGGTCGCCATCGTGCCGCTCACCGCGCGCGGGCGGACCCTGGGCGCGCTGTCTTTTGTCAGCGCCAGCGAGCAGCGTCCGCTCACGACCGAGGACGTTGTCGTGCTGACCGAAATCGGCCGGCGAGCCGGCATCGCTGTGGACAACGCCCGGCTCTACCAGGATGCAGAACGCGCCAATACCGCGAAAGACGAGTTCCTCGCACTGTTGTCGCACGAGCTGCGCACACCACTGAACGCGATCATGGGCTGGACGCACATGCTGCGCGGCGGATTGCCAGAGGACATGGCCGCGCATGCCATCGAAGTGATCGGCCGCAATGCCCGCAGCCAGAAAAAACTCGTCGAGGACCTGCTCGACGTCGCCAGGATCGCGG